>NZ_FNSF01000001.1:1445000-1695369 GCF_900105455.1 Tenacibaculum sp. MAR_2009_124 | reverse complement strand
AGGAACAATCACTGATTTAGGTGATAGTGCACCAACGATCAGCATAGATGATATTACGGTTGTGGAAGGAAGCACCGCAAACTTACCGCTACCTTAAGCAATCCCTCACAATATGATGTTACTTTTGATGTAACAACGAGTGATGGTAGTGCAGTAGCCCCAGGCGATTATACTGCTCAAAGTAGTGCAAGTTATACGATTACCGCAGAAGTACTACCGTAACGATTCCAGTGGTAACGATCAATGATACTACGTACGAACCAACAGATGAGACCTATACCGTTACAATGAGTAACGTAAGTATTGGATCAACTCCAGCAGAGGCAATTAACAACGACTGATTTAGTAGGAGCAGGAACAATTACTGATTAGGTGATAGTGCTCCAACCATTAGCATAGATGATATTACGGTTGTGGAAGGAAGCACCGCAAACTTTACCGCTACCTTAAGCAATCCCTCACAATATGATGTTACTTTAGATGTGACCACATCTGATAATACTGCGCAAGTAGGAGCAGATTATTTGGCTCAGACTAGTGTGGGTTATACAATTCCTATTGGAAGTACAACAATAACGATTCCGATAACAACGATAGACAACAATGTCTATGAAATTAGTGAGACTTATAATGTGTTGATGAGCAATGTCAGTATTGGCTCACCAACACCTGAAAACCATAACCACTACTGATTTACAAGGAGAGGGAACGATTACAGATAATGATGTGAATGATCCATGTTTACCAGATGCAACAGATAGTGATGGTGATGGCGTATGTGATGCGATAGATCCCGATCCAAGTGATCCATGTAATCCAGATAATACAGATGCGGATGGTGATGGCGTATGTGATACGATTGATCCAGACCCAGCAGATCCATGTAATCCAAACAATGTAGATTCAGATAATGATGGGGTATGTGATACGGTAGATCCTGATCCAACGGATCCATGTAGTCCAGACAATACCGATGCAGATGGCGATGGTGTATGTGATACAGTAGATCCTGATCCAGCGGATCCATGTAATCCAAATAGTGTAGATTCAGATAATGATGGTGTTTGTGATACGGTAGATCCCGATCCAACGGATCCATGTGTACCAGATAATACAGATGCAGATGGTGATGGCGTATGTGATACCGTAGATCCAAACCCAACGGATCCATGTATACCAGATAATACCGATGCAGACGGCGATGGGGTTTGTGATACAATAGATCCAGATCCAACGGATCCATGTAGTCCAGACAATACCGATGTAGATGGGTGATGGTATATGTGACACCGTAGATCCCGATCCAAGTGACCCATGTATTCCAGATAATACCGATGCAGATGGCGATGGTGTATGTGATACAATAGATCCAGACCCAACAGATCCATGTAATCCAACAAGTGCAGATACTGATGGCGATGGTGTATGTGATGCTATCGATCCCGATCCAAGCGATCCATGTAGCCCAGATGCTACGGATGCAGATGGCGATGGCGTTTTGTGATACAATAGATCCCGATCCAACCGACCCATGTAATCCAACCAGTACCGATACTGATGGCGATGGCAATTTGTGATGCAGTAGATCCTGATCCAAGTGATCCATGTAGTCCAGATGCAACAGATGTTGATGGCGATGGTATTTGTGACGCAATAGATCCAGATGTAACAGATCCATGTGGTCCAGAAGATTTGGATAGTGATGGCGATGGTGTTTGTGATAGTGTAGATCCTGATCCAAGTGATCCATGTGTACCAGATGCAACGGATGCAGATAATGATGGCGTATGTGATAGTGTAGATCCCGATCCAGCGGATCCATGTAATCCAAATGGACACGATGAGGATGGCGATGGCGTATGTGATGCAGTAGATCCAAATCCAACGGATCCATGTGTACCCGATGCAACAGATAGTGATGGCGATGGTATCTGTGATAGTGTAGATCCAAACCCGACCGATCCATGTATTCCAAACGGACATGATGAAGATGGTGATGGTGTTTGTGATGCCGTAGATCCAAACCCAACGGATCCATGTATTCCAAATGGAATAGATGCGGATAATGATGGCGTATGTGATAGTATAGACCCAGATCCAGCAGATCCATGTAATCCAAATAGTAATGACGAAGATGGCGATGGTTATTGTGATGGAGTAGATCCAAATCCAACAGATCCATGTATTCCAGATGCAAGCGATGCCGATGGCGATGGTATTTGTGACACGATAGATCCCGACCCAAATAATCCATGTAATCCAGATAGTGCAGATGAAGATGGTGATGGTTATTGTGATGCAATAGATCCGAATCCAACAGATCCATGTATTCCAGATGCAACAGATGCGGATGGCGATGGTATTTGTGATACGATAGATCCCGATCCAAATAATCCATGTAACCCAGATAGTGCAGATGAAGATGGCGATGGTTATTGTGATGCAATAGATCCAAATCCAACCGATCCATGTATTCCAGATGCAACAGATGCCGATGGCGATGGTATTTGTGATACGATAGATCCTGATCCAAATAGTCCATGTGATCCAAATGCATTAGATACCGATGGCGATGGCGTATGCGATACAGTAGATCCTGATCCAACAGATCCATGTAGTCCAAATGGAGCAGATACCGATGGCGATGGCGTATGTGATGCGATAGATCCAAATCCAACGGATCCATGTATACCAAATGGAACAGATGTAGATGGCGATGGTATTTGTGATACGGTAGATCCAGATATAACAGATCCATGTCCAATAGGAGCACCAGATGCGGATGGCGATGGTATTTGCGATGCAGTAGATCCCGATCCAGCAGATCCATGTGTTCCAAATGGAACGGATAGTGATGGCGATGGTGTTTGTGATAGTGTTGATCCTGATCCAAATGATCCATGTAGCCCGGATAATACAGATGCAGATGGCGATGGCGTATGTGATACAATAGATCCCGATCCAGCGGATCCATGTAACCCAAATAGTAGTGATGAAGATAATGATGGCGTTTGTGATAGTGTAGATCCAGATCCAACAGACCCATGTAACCCAGATAGTGCAGATGCAGATGGCGATGGTATTTGTGATACAGTAGATCCCGATCCAGCGGATCCATGTAATCCAAATAGTAATGATGAGGATAATGATGGCGTTTGTGATACTGTTGATCCAGATCCAACGGATCCATGTGTACCAAACAATACAGATGCAGATGGCGATGGAATCTGTGATACGGTAGACCCTGATCCAGCAGACCCATGTAATCCAAATAGTAATGATGAGGATAACGATGGTGTATGTGATACAGTAGATCCCGATCCAACAGATCCATGTATACCAAATAACACAGATGCAGATGGCGATGGTGTATGTGATACAGTAGACCCAGATCCAGCAGATCCATGTAATCCAAATAGCAATGATGAGGACGGTGATGGCGTATGTGATACAGTCGATCCAGATATAACAGATCCATGTAGCCCAGATAGCGCTGATGCAGATGGTGATGGAATCTGTGATACGATAGACCCAGACCCAGCAGACCCATGTAATCCAAATAGTAATGATGAAGACGGTGATGGCGTTTGTGATACGATAGACCCAGCACCAAGTGATCCATGTATACCGGATAACACGGATGCAGATGGCGATGGTGTATGTGATACGGTAGATCCCGATCCAACGGATCCATGTATACCTAATGCAACAGATATAGATAATGATGGCGTTTGTGATACAATAGATCCCGATCCAACCGACCCATGTAATCCAAATGTAACGGATAGTGATGGTGATGGCGTATGTGATGTGATTGATCCGAATCCAGCAGATCCATGTATCCCAAATCCATTTGCAATAGCCACAGGGGATTGTGATGGTGATGGAATAAGCAATGGTTCAGAATATGATGCTGATGGCGATGGAAACGGACCAGATGACTCAGATGGAGATGGTATTCCAGATGTCTTAGATACTGATGATGATGGCGATGGAATTCCAACCAGCGAAGAGGTTGGTACTGATCCAACGAGTCCAACTGATACAGATGGTGATGGAACACCAGATTATCTAGATACCGATAGTGATAATGACGGAGTATCCGACCTTATAGAAGGCGGAGGCGATCCTAGTCTAGATACTGATAATGACGGTGTGATTGATGATCAAACCGATACCGATGGCGATGGACTGGCAGATTCAGTAGATCCAGATAATGGAGGAACTGCATCAACAGGACCAGATACCGACGGCGATGGACTTCCAGATTACCAAGACCTAGATAGTGATGGCGATGGTATCAATGATGTAGATGAAGCAGGAGGAACAGATAGTGACGGAGATGGTCAAATAGACACAGGAGATTTAGTAGATGGAAACAATCTACCAGACACTGATGGCGATGGAACTCCAGATGTAATAGAACCAAATAATGATGCTTTACCAGGAAGTTTAGATGCCGATGGCGATGGCGTAATTGATGATCAAACTGATAGTGACGGTGATGGTATTGCAGATTCTGTTGATGGTTTAGATGGTTTCGGAGATGCCTTGACTACCGATACCGATGGAGATGGTATCGAAGATTTATATGATCTAGATTCTGATAATGATGGAATCTTAGATAGTGTAGAACAAGCGGGCGATCCAAATAGAGATACCGATGGCGATGGTATTCCAGATCATTTAGATTTAGATAGTGATGGCGATGGTATTTCGGATCTAATAGAGAGTGGCCAAGATGCAGCGACACTTGATGCCGACGGCGATGGAGTACTTGATAGCACAATAGATGCCGATAACGATGGTATTGTAGATACAGCTGATAATGATGATAATGATGTAGCTGCAGGCGGAAGCACTGATCCAGTAGATACCGATGGCGATGGTAATCCAGATTTCCAAGATCTAGATAGTGATAATGATGGTATTTCGGATTTAGTAGAAAGCGGTTCAGATCCTAATTTAGATATTGATAATGATGGTAAAATAGATAGTACCACGGATAGTGACGGTGACGGTATGGTAGATTCAGTGGATCCAGATGATGGAGGAAGTTCTCCTGATGTCACTGATACTGATGGCGATGGTACTCCAGATTATCAAGATTTAGATAGTGATAACGATGGTATTAGCGATCTTCAAGAAGGAGGAAGTGATACCTCACTGGATAGTGATGGTGATGGTATGATCGATGATGTTACCGATACCGATGGCGATGGTATGGTAGATTCAGTGGACCCAGATAATGGAGGCGATGTACCTGATACGCCAGATTTAGATGGTGATGGAACAGCAGATTACCAAGATGTAGATGATGATGGCGATGGTATCTTAACCTTAGAAGAGGATGTTGATGGCGATGGAGATCCAAATAATGATGATACTGATGGCGATGGTATTCCAGATTATTTAGATACCGATGATGATGGTGATGGTATTGATACGGTTGACGAAAATGCAGACAATAATGGAGATGGTACTCCTGACGATGCCTTAGATACCGATGAGGATGGGACCCCAGATTATTTAGATCCAGATACTTTAGAGTGTTTGACTGTTTACAATGAGTTTACACCAAATGGAGATGGTCAGAATGATACGTTTGTCATTTCATGTATTGGAGAAGAGATGTATAAGAACAACCGCTTGGAAGTTTATAACCGTTGGGGGAATCTAGTGTATAGTAAAAATAGGTATGACAATAGCTGGACAGGAGAATCTAATGGACGCTTAAATGTTCAGGTAGATGAGCAGTTACCATCGGGAACTTATTATTATGTAATAGATTTAGGCAATGGTACTAAACCAAGAACAGGTTGGATTTATATAAATAGAGATTAATCTAAAACTATAGATGTTAAATGATGTTTAAAAAAGAAATAAAAACAAATTATTAACTTATATGCTCAAAAGTGATTTTAGAAATGTTCGGTTTCTAGAGTGCTTTTGAGCATAAGAGTATACAAAAAGAAATAAAGGAAGGTAGTGAAAGAGTGCTCTATTAGACGAAGCAACAAGTTGTTTTATCGAAGGATATTTGGATATTATCGCCCTCGATAAGAATTATACTAGGTAAAAAATTACTTTAGTCCATAAGGGAACTATCGATTTTAAAGAGAAGTTTTGGGAATGAAGTATTGAAAAGGAGATGTTTAGTATGATATTTAGACAACGATTAAGATAAGATCAAAAGTATAAAAAGATGAATAAGATAGTACAGAATCTGTTAATACTAAGTTTAGTAATAAGTAGTATTACCCTTTACGGCCAACAAGATCCTCATTTCACGCAGTATATGTTTAATACAATGAGTGTGAATCCTGCATATGTTGGATCTAAGGGACATGGAGTAATTAATTTATTAGGTCGCGCACAATGGGTAGGAGTTGAAGGAGCACCTCAAACGCAAACCTTGAGTTATGATACACCAATAGGTTATAGTGGTGTTGGATTAGGAATTAATTTAGTAAATGATGTCATAGGACCATCACGAGAGACTTACTTAGATGCTAATGTATCTTATACGGTTCGTACTACCGATGAAGCTAATTTAGCCTTTGGGATGAAATTAGGAGGACGTTTTTTCAATATTGATTGGACTAAGGGAATCTATCGCGATAAAGATGATTTACAATTGGCCTCACCGATTAATAGGTTTTTACCGACCATAGGAGCAGGAGTTTATTATTACACCAACAATTGGTATGTAGGATTGGCTGTACCCAATATTTTACGTACCGAGCATTATGATGATGTAAGTGGAGGCGGAAGTGTTGCAGTAGAACGTATGCACTACTTTTTTATAGCAGGATATGTATTTGATTTAAGTGAGAGTATAAAGTTCAAGCCAGCTTTATTAACTAAGGTTGTAAGTGGCGCACCATTATCCTTAGATGTTTCTGCAAACTTTTTGTTTAATGAGAAGTTTCGAGCAGGAGTTGCTTGGCGTTGGGATGATTCTATAAGTGCTTTATTAGGATTTCAGGTAAGTAGATCATTACAAATCGGCTATGCATATGATTTAACAACATCGAATTATAGCAATTACAATTCAGGGACACACGAGGTTTTATTACGATATGAAATGTTTAGACCTCAAACAGTGAAATCACCAAGATTTTTTTAATAGAAGATAAGGAAACAAAAACAGGAGAATATGAAACGCATCATTGTTATACTGTTATTATTAGGAGTTTGTTTTACCAGTTATGGTCAACGTCGTTATGCGGCCGATCGTTACTTTAAAGAATTTGCCTATAGTAAATCAGCAGAATTATATCAGCAGCTATATGATAAAGGAGATCAGTCTTACCAAGTTATCAGTAGGTTGGCGGATTCTTATTATTTTACATCCTCTTATACAAAGGCCGAAGGTTCATATAAGAAACTGATGGAGCAGTATGAAGGAATAGCTTCACCAGAGCATTTCTTTCGATATGCTCAGGTATTAAAGAGTAATGGGAATGTAGCAGAATCAGACAAATGGCTACTTAAATTAAAGAATTTAAAAGGAGATGATAGCAGGGTGTTGGCTTTAGAGGCCAATAAGCAATACTTTTCAGAATATACTAACAGACCCAAAACTTATGTAAATATTCACAATTTGGCAATCAACACAAAATATTCAGATTTTGGAAGTTTTGTTGATGGAGGCTACTTATATTTTTCATCAACCAGAGCAGATTCAGAGAATAAGAAATTATACAAATGGAATAATCAGCCATATTTAAATATCTATAAATCTGAAGAACAACGGTTACAAGAAGGAGGGAGTTTGGATGTAGGCGCTTCGGAAAAAATAGAATCGTTAAGTAGTAAGTTCCATGAATCGAATGCTATTATTAGCAAGGATGGAACTACATTGTATTTTACTCGAGATAATGCTTCAGGAGATATAGAGAAGACAGCTAAATTAAAGATTTATCGAGCCAAAAAGCAATATGATGATACTTGGGGAGCAATAGAAGAATTACCTTTTAATAGTGATGATTATTCATCAGGTCACCCTTCATTGAGTGCTGATGAGGGAGCACTTTATTTTGTATCAGACATGCCAGGCGGTTATGGAGGAACGGATTTATACCAAGTATCGATATCAGAAGATGGAATTTTTGGAGAACCGGAGAATTTAGGAAAAACCATTAATACAGAAGGAAGAGAGATGTTTCCATATATTGGATCGAACAATCGCTTATATTTTGCCTCTGATGGACATTTAGGATTAGGAGCTTTAGACATTTTTGAAAGTAAGTTGGAAGGATTAGGTTATGGAGAACCTGTAAATTTAGGAGCACCGATCAATGGTCCTTTAGATGATTTTAGTTTTATTATAGACAAAGACCGAAAGGCGGGCTATTTTTCATCGAATAGAGAAGGAGGAAAGGGAGATGATGATATTTATAGTTTTAGAATTTACCAATGTAAAGAGGCTATTAGCGGAGTTGTTAGTGAAAACAAAACAGGCACTCCAATCTCAGGAGTATCAGTACGATTAATCGATGATAAAGGAGAACCGATTTCGGAACAAATTACAAGTTCAGATGGAGGATATAGCTTTACAGAAATAGATTGTGAGCGCAAGTATATTGTGGTAGCATCCAAACCTGAATATCTTCAGAATCAGTTAGAACAAACTACTTTAGATATTGATAAGAAACAATTACAAGCAAACATTGCTTTAGAATCATTAATAGTGGAAGATCAAATCGTAATCAATCCCATATATTTTGATTTCAATTTAGAGAGTATAAGAGCAGATGCGGAATATGAATTAGAACATATTGTAAGTGTAATGAAATCCTATCCAGAAATGATCATTCGAATAGAATCACATACAGATAGCAGAGGAACTTCAGCATATAATAAAAGTTTATCACAAAGAAGAGCAAATTCAACAAGAGACTATATTGTATCAAGAGGAATTTCCTTAAATAGAATAGAAAGCGCTGTTGGCTATGGAGAACGTCAGTTATTAAACAACTGCGGGGAAGATTGCACAGAAGAAGAGCATGAACAAAACAGGCGATCTTACTTTTTTATAGTCAAGGGAGCTGATAACGTTAAATCGAGTAATTAATAAAACTCGTCGTTAGTCTTATCTTAGAACAAACAAAATCATGATGTTATTTTATACAATAGTATCATGATTTCGCTTAAATTTAAATACTATTTTAATTTTCCGAAAAAGGTAAGATTATAATTAGGTAAAAGGGAGGGATTGGTAATTTTAATAAAATCTTTTAAAACCAAGTCGGGTCTCATAGGAGATAATTCAAAATACAATAAACCCCCTGTTTCACCTTTTTTGTGAGCAATAGTATAAACATTATTATCATTAAAAGATTTAAATTCTTTAAAATGAGGATTGGAAGCACTTAATTGATCCTTTGTTTCATATAAGCCACAATTTAACCAGTAATTTGCATTTTTTCCTTTTTCAAGGACATTTTCAAAGTTAAGTTGTAAACTACCCGTTCCTTTACTTTCTTTCCAAGTATAATTTAAATTACTATCTTTTAAAAAATTAGCAAAATAGCTTTCTCCGGCAGGAACATTCCAAACATCTTTAAACATGCTTCCAGATATTACGGTAGGAGTATTTTTGATATTTCTAACAAGAGATTTAACTCGCAAATACTCGCTTTCTATTCTTGAAAAAATACTATCGGCTTCTTTTTCTTTGTTGTATAAAGCTCCGAAAAACTTAATCCATTCTGCTCTCCCTAGAGGTGTTTTTTCCAACCAATCACCATTAAAGACTATAGGAATTCCTGTTTTTTTAATGGTATTGTATAATTTACTGTTAGGGTGTAAGGAAAAACCAATAACAATTTGTGGTTGTAAATCAAGAAGTTTTTCAGTATTCATATCTTGTTCCAACCCTAAATCGATAACGTTTCCATTTTTTATTCTATTTCTAGTTTTTCCTGATGAAATGTATTTTGTGTGAGGAAAACCAATCAATGATGTTTCAACATTCAAAGATTCAAGCATTGGAATATGAGTAGTACTTGTTGCGACTACAGTTTCAACGGGAACTTTAATTTTATTTTGAGTTATATCTGATTTATCTGCAAGGATATATGTGAATTGTTGATCGGAATTTTGAAAGACCTTTTTTATAATTAACCTTTTTTCTCCATTTTTATTGATGATATCAAATCCTTTAGCATATTTTATTTTGGAACTAGATAATGTTGTTTGCGTATTGTTTTTAGATTTTTCCTTACATTGAAATAAGGAAAAAGCAAGAACAAAAAGAAGTAAATGATTTTTCATGTTTCGTTTGTTAAACATTTAATTTTATAATAGCTCCATAAGGAACTTCAAGGTTAAAAGAATCTTTTAAGGGAATATCATTGACAAAAGCGTTTATACTTCTAATTACTCCAGCATGTGTAACTATAATAGCCTTTTTTATACCTTTATTTTTTAATTCTCTTAAGAAATTTGAAGTTCGACCAAACATATTAATATATGACTCTCCATTTGTAGGAGTTATATTTACGAAATCATTCATCCAAACATCTAGTATTTCCTTATCGATATCATTCCATCGTTTTAGCTCCCAACTTCCAAAGTTTAATTCTTTCAAACGATCATCGAAAATAATATTTTTAGATAACTTTTTCGCTAATAGTGTGCATCGTTTTAACGGGCTACTATATAATATATCGTTGTCATCAATTTCTCCAAGTGTATCTTTAATAATTATAACTTCTTCTTCAAAACTATCTTCAACGTCAATATCCGACTGTCCATAACAAACTCCCTTATCAATTTTAGGAGTGGTGTGTCTAATTAAAATAACTTCCATACAATTAATAAGCTTAAATAAAATATAACTTCTGCTACTTGTTGCAATGCACCGGCACAATCTCCAGTTTGTCCTCCTATCCATTTTTTGAAAAAACGACCCAAGTATAAATAAGTGAGGAGTAAAGGAACCAATACCAAAAGCACATAGTAATTATTAAAAAAAAACAAAGGAACGATACCAAAAAGAATTGATATTATTAAAGATTTAGTACTCATTTGTTTTGTAGTAGGTTTCACTTTTGAACTATCATTGTCTCTTACATATTCATGCGTAAAAAGTAATATAGTGGCTATTGTCCTACTAACACTATGACCAGAAATAATGGCAATAACAATATTAACAGAATTATTATTCAATTCAGAAAGAGACAGATATTTTAATCCTAAAATAGAGATCAGACCTATAACCCCGAAAGTTCCTAATCTAGAATCTTTCATAATTATTAAAATCTTTTCTTTAGTCCATCCTCCACCAAAACCATCACAAACATCAGCAAAGCCATCTTCATGAAAAGCCCCCGTTATCCAAACAGAACTAATCATACTTAAAAGAATTGAAATATTTGGAGGGAAAATAAAAGAAGCACTGTAAAAAGTAAGAGCAGCGATAGATCCGATGAGTATTCCTACTAAAGAAAAGTAACGGCTACTTTTGTTCAAAATATCCCCTGAATGATCTACCCATTTTGGACAAGGAATTCTTGTAAAAAACAAAACAGCGGTTAAAAAGTAATGAATTTGCCTCTTTATCATAATTTAAGCTTCACTTACATTAGCACTTTTAAAAGTAGCCATATTATTTAAAAAATTAACACTAGCTTCAATGAGAGGTAAGGCAACCGCACAACCCGTTCCTTCCCCAAACGCATACCGATGTTTAGGAGAGGTTTAGCATTTAAGAATTGTAGCATTTTCTGATGACCTTGTTCACCTGAATTATGACAGAAAATGCAATAATTAAGAATGTTAGATTGCAAAGAATGGGCGGCTAATAGAGCCGAAGTTACAATGAAGCCATCAATAAGTAAGGTCATGTTTAATGAGGCAGCTTCCAACATTGCCCCGCACAGCATTACGATTTCAAATCCACCAAATGCTATTAAAGCGTCAATAGGAGACTTAATATCATTATAATGAAAATTATAAACTTCTTTTAAGGTTTTAGTTTTCGTATTTAAACCATCGTCATTTAAACCTGTTCCTCTGCCTACACATTCTTCAATAGGAGTATTGGTAAAATAACTCATTAATAACGAAGCAGAAGAGGTATTTCCAATACCCATTTCACCAAAACCAATAACATTACAACCACCATTGAAAACATCTTTTACCAGTTGTTTTCCTTTTTCCAAAGCTTGTTTACATTGCTCTTTGGACATTGCTTTATGAACGCTATAGTCTTGTGTTCCTTTTGATATTTTTAATTTATTTAATAAAGCATGATCTTCAAAGTCACCATTTACACCAGCATCAATTACTTTTAGGTCAATATTATTTTGCTTACAAAAAACATTAATAGCGGCGCCACCATTTAAAAAGTTTAAGACCATTTGCTGAGTAACTTCTTGAGGATAAGGACTGACTTTGTTTGTTTTGGCGATACCATGATCACCAGCAAAAACTAAAATAGTAGGTTGTTTTAATTTAGGCGTTAATGTGTTCTGAATTAACCCAACTTGTAAAGCTATATCTTCTAGAAGACCAAGAGCTCCAATAGGTTTTGTTTTAAAGTTAATCTCTTCTTGAAGTTCAGTATGTAATTCTTTTGAAAGAGGTGTTATTTTGGTCTGCATTATTTTTATTTTAAAGTTAGAGGTAAACCAGAAACCATAAAGTAAGCTTTATGAGCATGTTTCGCAATAAACTGATTTGTCCAGCCTTGCAGTTCTGTGAATTTTCTACCAGATTCTGTAGTGGCATGTAAGCCCATACCAATTTCATTAGAAATTATAATGATATTAGCATTTATATTCAAAAGCTTTTTTATTTCTTTTTTGGCTAACTCAAGGGATTTATTGACATCATGTTCAGTATCCATAAAAAAATTAGTTAACCATAAAGTAACACAATCTATTACTATCGTTTGATCGTCAAATATTACTGAGCTAATCCATTTTTCTTCTTCTATAGTAGTCCATCGCTCATCTCTATCAGATATATGACGATCTACTCTTTTTTGAAAATCTTCATCCCAAATGCGTGACGTTGCTAAGTAAATAGGAGTTTCAGATAAAGATTCAGCTAAACTTTGAGCGTAACTACTTTTACCTGAGCGTTCACCGCCTGAAATATAATAAATCATACTATAAGCTTTTGAAGTGCAAAGATTATAAAGTTTTTACAGAATGTAGGTGTTATCTTATGATTTTCTCAAAATAGACCTTTAATCTTCGTTATTTAATGCGGATTTTTCAAATAATTAATAGATTGTAATAGATATTTTAAGAGAATAGAATATCTTTGCCGCGATTTTTGGTTTTTCTTTAAAATAAATTAAAGAGAATTAAAAGGGAATTCGGTTATAATCCGAAGCTGTTCCCGCAACTGTAAGCTATAAAGCTTGTAATTAATCTTTAGCCACTGTTTTTTAATAAATGGGAAGGCGAATTACAAGACGCAAGCCAGGATACCTGCCAAATATCAAGATAAAACAAACTTTCGGGATAGAGGTTTTATATAGCATAGCTGTACATATACTTTTCCGATAACAAAATTCTAAATAATATTAACAATGAAAAAAAAAGTACTTTATTTAAGTGTTTTAACATCAATGTTTGCTTTGAGTAATTATGCTCAGGAAAAAGTGAAAAACGTAGAGTTAGATGAAGTTGTAATTTCGGATTCAAAATTTAAATTAAAAAAAGAGAATTCAGGAAAAGTAATCCATAAAATTACTCCAAAAATTATTGAAAACAATAGCGGTAGAAGCGTTGTGGATATCATTAACAATATTGCTGGAATTGAAATTAATGGAAATACCAGTTCTCCAGGGAAAAATATTGATTTATTTATAAGAGGAGGAAGATCAAAAGAGGTAGTTATTTTAATTGATGGTATTCAAGTTTCTGATCCAGGAAATTTTTCAGGAGGATTTGATTTGAGATATTTGGATTTGAACAACCTTGAATCAATTGAGATTATTAAAGGAGCGGCTAGTACTTTATATGGAACTGGTGCTGCTACGGCGGTAATTAATATAAAACTGAAAGAAGCTACATCGGGAAACACTAATGTGGCATTATCACTTTTTGGAGGAACAAACAATGATCAAGTAACGAATAATGGTACTTCTATTCAAAGTTCAGCGAATGTAAAAGGTAAAATTAAGAATTTCGATTATTTAGTGAACTTTTCATCTTTTGATGCTCGTGGTACTTCTTCGGCAAGATCAGAAGATGGAACTACCTTTGCAGATGATCCATTTCAAAGAATATCGACAAATGCAAAGTTGGGCTACAAATTCAGTGAAAAATTTTCTACAAAGATCTTCGGAAGTTATTCTGAATTCAATAACAGTTTTGACGCAGGGGCATTTACGAATGGAGCCAATAACACTTTAGACAAAAGTTATAGACTTAGTGTAAGCCCAGAGTATATATATGGAAAGGGAAGTGTTCAAGTAAATGCGGCTTACAGTAAGTACGACGCTAATAGAGAAAGTACTAGTTTTCCGGCGACAATGGAATCAGAAAACTATATAGTAGATGCATTTATTAAACATCAATTTGACAAGTTTTATGTAGTAGTAGGAGTAAATTTCCAGTACAATGAAATTATAGAAGCATATAATATTCCTTGGGGAGAATCAGAATTGACAAGAGTATCTTATTCAGAATCTCCAATAACGCGATTAATTGATCCTTATTTAAATGCTGTTTATATTTCTGGCTATGGGTTAAATGTAAATGCAGGAGTTCGTTTAAATAACCATAACAAATATGGGAACCATTTTGTATACAATGTAAATCCGTCTTATAGAATAAAATTACCAGAAGGGTATGTTAAGTTTTTAGGTTCATATAGTACAGCTTTTTTAGCACCAACAATTCAAAATTTATATGATGTACAGTATGGTAATGTAGATTTGGAACCTCAAGAAAGTACTACCATAGAAGGGGGGATTGAATACAAATACGGAAGCTTAGTTTTGAATACTGTTTATTTTAATCGAGATGTTGAGAATATAATAGGATTTGATAGTAATACTTTCCAATCAATAAATCAAGGAGCCGCAAAGATTCAAGGTATTGAGTTCAACGCAGATTATAACATATTAAAAAACTTAACAGTAAACGCAAACTATACCTACACGGATAATGAAGAGTTGGCTGTAAGAATTCCGAAACATAAAATAAATGCAGGGTTAAATTATGGGCTTAAAAACTCGAACTTCGGATTAACATATCAATATGTTAGCGATCGAGATGATACCGATTTCAGAAGCTTTCCTTCTGTAAATGTTCCGTTAGAAGCTTATTCTTTATTGAACTTTTCAGCAAATCATGAGTTAAACAAAAACGTTAAGTTGTTTTTAGCTGTTACAAATATATTTAATGAAGATTATCAAGAAGTTTTTGGTTTTACAACTCTAGGAAGAAATTATAATCTAGGAGTTCGTTTAAACTTTTAATTTCCCCCCAGAGTAACTAAGTTACTTAAATTAAGATCCACCTTTGGTGGATCTTTTTTTGTTTTAAGGTGTTGATAATTATGTGTTTGTGGTGTTTTTACTTTCTTTGTGTTGTTTATTTGTTGAAAAACGTGTAAAATATATTCTGCTTTCTGTAACATAATTATAAAATAAGCGTCTTGTAAGAAAATAACCATCAAATTAACATAAAATTAGTAGCCAATTGGTTTTATGATTGTTCTTTTGGTAAGAAAATTAACTAACAAATGATAAAAATAGAAAATCTCCACAAATCCTATCCAATAGGAAAAGATTCTCTTCATGTCCTTAAGGGCTTAGACCTACACATAAAGGAAGGAGAATTTGTTTCAATTATGGGGTCATCAGGATCGGGTAAATCAACTCTTTTAAACATTGTTGGGTTATTAGATGGTCATGATGAAGGAAACTACTATTTAAACGGTCAATTAATTGAAGATTTAAATGAGAAAAAAGCGGCTATCTTACGTAATAAATTTCTAGGTTTTGTTTTTCAGTCTTTTAATTTGATATCTTATAAAACGGCATTAGAAAATGTTGCTTTGCCCTTGTATTACAAAGGAATAAATAGGAAAGAAAGACTAAAGATCGCTTTGGATTATCTTGAAAAAGTTGGATTGAAACAATGGGCAAATCATTTACCTAATGAACTTTCTGGAGGACAAAAACAACGTGTTGCTATTGCGAGAGCTTTGGTTACGAAACCAAAAGTTGTTTTAGCAGATGAGCCAACGGGAGCTCTGGATTCAACAACAACCGATTCGGTAATGGATTTATTAAAAGAAATTAACGATGAAGGAATGACGGTATTTGTTATTACCCATGAGGAAGATGTAGCAGAGCAAACCAATAGAATTGTAAGGTTAAAAGATGGGGTTATAATTAGCGATGAATTAACTGAATCAGGAAAAGCTAAAGCTCATAATTATGTTTGATTTAGATCGTTGGAGAGAAATTTTTCAGAGTATTAGTAAAAATAAACTTCGTTCTGTTTTATCAGGTTTTACTGTTGCTTTCGCCATCTTATTATTCACATTACTTTTTGGAATTGTTACGGGGCTTCAAAATCAATTTAAAACAGCTTTTGTTGACGATGCTCAGAACTCCATATTTGTAAGAGTTTGGAAAACATCAAAACCATATAAAGGTTTACAAACGGGTAGAAGAATACAGCTAAGAAATAAAGATTTTGACTATGTTAAAAATGAATACAAAGATAAAATTCAGCACTTAACAGCAAGAATTTATAGAGGTGTAGACATTACATACAGAAGAAATAAAAACAATTATGAGCTAAGAGCGGTTCATCCCGATCATCAATTTTTAGAAAAGACAATAATTGATGAAGGAAGGTATATTAATGAATTAGATCTTAAAAGAAAATCGAAAGTTATCGTAATTGGTAGATTGGTTAAAAAAGATCTCTTCGGAGAAAAGCCAGCATTAGGTAAACGCGTAAGTGTTGATGGTATTTCTTACCAAGTTGTTGGAGTGTTTTCTGATGAAGGAGGAGATAGAGAGGAAAGGTTGACGTATATGCCAGTTACTACAGCTCAAAGTTTATACGGAAATAACGACTATATAAGTCAAATAAATTTAGGATATGACCCTAAGTTAAGTTTAGACGCGGCCATTGCATTTGGAAATAAAATGGAAAGAGATTTAAGAAAAAAACTAGACATTCATCCTGATGATCAAAGTGCGTTATCTATTAACAATATGGCTGAAGCAAATAAAGGGATAAACCAGTTTATGTTAGCCTTATATTTTATTGTAATTTTTGTTGGATCTGGAACCTTAATTGCTGGAATTATTGGAATTAGTAACATTATGATATTTGTTATTAAGGAAAGAACCAAAGAATTTGGTATTAGAAAAGCACTCGGAGCCAAACCTTCATCCATAATAGGGATGGTTATACAAGAATCAATATTGATAACGGCTCTAGCTGGTTATATAGGGTTGTCTATTGGAACATATATATTAAGTACCATTGGAGATGATTTAGAAAAGTATTTTATTAAAGATCCAAGTGTGAGTCCAGGAATTGTAATAGGAGCTACAATTATCCTAGTTTTATCAGGATTATTAGCAGGTTATCTTCCTGCTAAGAAAGCAGCGCAAATAAAACCAATTGTAGCATTAAGAGCAGATTAATTATGAAATTTTTATTTGATTCAGACACTTGGCAAGAGATTTACGGAAGTATCCGTAAGAATAAAATTAGAACAATAATTACAATTATCGGTGTTCTTTGGGGAATTTTCATATTAGTTGTTTTACTTGGAGCAGCGCGAGGAATGGAAAATAATTTCAAAAAGATTTTTGGAGATTTTGCAACCAACAGTGTATTCATATGGACACAAGCAACTGACAAACCATTTAAAGGTTTTCAGAAAGGAAGAAGGTTGAATTTAACTTTCAAGGATATTGAAATTATAACAAGAGAATTTAAAGATGAAATTAAATTTTTAGCACCAAGAAATCAAACAGAAGGGCTACTGGTTAGAAATTTTAAAACTGGAGATTTTCAGGTAAGTGGAGATTACCCAATTTTGGATAAAATCCAAAAGAAAGATTTAATGTATGGTAGGTTCATTAATCAAAATGATATTAAAAAACACACAAAAGTTTGTGTAATATCAGAAGATATGTACAAACAACTTTTTGAGAAAGACGAATACCCGATTGGTGAGTATATTAAAATAAGTGAAGTAAATTATCAATTAGTTGGGGTCTATAAATCGTCTGATGGTATAGATATCGATGATGATACAGCCTATATACCTTTCACAACTTTTCAAAAAGTTTACAATACAGGTAATAATATAGACTGGATGATGGTTACTGCCAGTAAAGGTATAGATATTGAGCAAATGGAGGAGAATATTATTCTGAGTTTGAAAAATATTCATAAGGTACATCCTGAAGATGAAAGAGCGTTTGGTTCTTTTAATTTAGGAACGCAAATCGATAAATTAAATGGATTCCTAAAAGGGATGCAATTTTTAACTTGGTTTGTAGGTATTGCTACTTTAATTGCAGGAGTCTTTGCTATTGGTAATATTCTTCTGATTACAGTAAAAGAACGAACAAAAGAAATTGGAATTCGCCGAGCATTAGGAGCAACGCCATCGAGTATTAGAAGACAAATTATTTTAGAATCTGTTTTCTTAACAGCTATTGCAGGTATGTTAGGTATTATTGCAGGCGGATTTATACTGTATGTACTAGATGTAACAGTTGGATCTGGAGACGAACCAACATTAATAAATCCAACGGTCAATATTCCAATTGTAATGATAGCATTTTCTATCCTAGTAGTATTAGGGACATTAATAGGATTAATTCCTGCCCATATGGCAACATTAGTAAAACCAATCGAAGCATTAAGAGACGAATAAAACAATCAACAAATCATGAGTAAAAGAGCAAAAATCATTTTAGGAATTATAGCAGTTTTTTTTGTAGCTGTTCTAATTTGGTTAGGTAAAAAAAATCAAAAGAATATTATTACCTATGAAACTGAAACACCATTTAAAGCTACTATAGAAAGAAAAGCTGTAGCAACGGGTAAAGTTATTCCTTTGGAGGAAGTAGATATAAAGCCACAAATTTCTGGTATTATCGATAAAGTATATTTAGAGGAAGGAGCAATTGTTAAAGCGGGAGATTTAATAGCAACCGTTAGAGTTGTGCCAAATATTCAGTCATTGAATTCTGCAAATGGAATTGTTAAAAATACGAAGTTGACTTATGACAATGCAAAAATTCAGTATGAGAGAAATAAGAAGTTATTTGACAAGGGGGTAATTTCTCGTCAAGATTATGAAAATTCTTTGTTGAATTTTAATAATTCAAAGCAAAGTTTATACAATGCTAAATCTGATTTAGACATTATAAAAAGAGGAACCACTGCTGGTTTAGGGAAAACTGCTAATACGAATATCAGAGCAACAGCATCAGGAATGATCGTAGAGATTCCTGTTAAAAAAGGATATCAAGTAATTGAGAGTAATAATTTTAATGAGGGGACTACTATTGCAACTATCGCCGATATGACCAGAATGATTTTTGAAGGTAAAGTTGATGAGTCAGAAGTTGGTAAACTGGTAAAAGGATCTGACATTGAAGTTGCTTTGGGAGCAATCGATGGTAAAAAATTTCCTGCTAAATTAAATTTTATTGCGCCTAAGGGAACAGAAGAAAGTGGAGCAGTGCAGTTTAAGATTAAGGCAGATGTTTCTTTAGATGATGAATATTTTGTAAGAGCTGGATACAGTGCTAATGCGAATATTGTTCTTGAAAAGAAAGACAGTGTCCTTTCAATTAAAGAATCTCTTTTAAGGTTCGATAAAGAGTCAGAAGAACCTTATGTAGAGGTACAGTTAAATGATGAAGGAAAGTTTGAAAAGAAAACAGTAAAACTAGGAGTTTCTGATGGTGTTAATGTAGAAATTTTAGAAGGAGTTACTGCCAATGACCAAATTAAAATATGGAATAAAGCTTCTAAAGACAAAGATAAAGACAAGAAAGAGGATAGTTAAATTAAAACTTAATTCTATCTCTTTAACTTATGAAGATGCTCATTATACAATGAGCATCTTTTTTTTTAATTATTTAATGGCATGTTATGCTGTTTATAAATGAAATTTTCTTGTAGTATGTTAAGTTGTTGGTTACTAGCGTGAAACAAGTAAATAAATAGCTTAGCTAAGGTTTTATTAATTAAAAAAAATGTAGTAAAAAGAAATTGTTTATAGACAAAAACCTTATTTGTAAACAGTATTATTTGTAGCGATTCCCTATAAATTATTAAAACAAAGTGATAAATTATGAGAAGTCATAAAATCTTAAATGTCAGTTGAAATGAAGATTGTTTCTATCACTGGCTTCCAGAAAATGGAGAAATGGGTTCTTGTAAACATTCGAACATATTCTAAAATAGTTAACTTATTAGTGAATTAACTTAAACGAATAATGAATAAAATTGAGAAGAAGTATCAATATGTGTTTTATTGGGATTATTTCAAATTTTCACGGGATATGTATGATTTGACTAGATAATAAATCTGTAAACTTTAACAGTAAGGTAAAAAAAAACCTGTGGAATCTTCCACAGGTTCAGGTATTTTATAAAATTAAGTTTTTATTCTGTACCGCTTGATACCATGCTTTTAGCCTTTACAGGAGCAGCATTTTTATCGATAAAACCTTTAATTTTTAATACTTTTCTCTCAGCCTTCGCATTTGACATGATAGTAATTGCTTTTGAAAAACCACCTGGTCTTTTAGTATCATAAGAAACTTCTATTTGTCCTTTTTGACCTGGCATAACTGGCTTTTCAGGTTTTTTAGGAACAGTACATCCACATGTAGATCTAACATCTTTGATGATTAAAGGAGCATCTCCAACATTAGTAAATTCAAAAACACGTTTTCCTTCAGATCCAAGAGCTACCTTTCCATAGTCGATTACTTCAGATTCAAATTTGAATTCTTGAGCATTTATCGTTAACGCGATAAAGAAGATAGCTACAAATGATAAAATTGTCTTCATAAATGTTATTTTTTTTAAAAGGGGTTATATAATACAACCGTTGCACAAATTTATAATTATTTTTTACGTATTAAAAAAATGACAACTATTTTTCTATAGCTCAGAGATAGTTGTATTTTTGCTAATTAGATTTCAAAAATAATGCCAAAAAATTTATTTGGTTAAATATAGTAAAAACATATGAATATTCCATCAAAATACAACGCTAAAGAAGTAGAAGGAAAATGGTACGATTACTGGATGAAGCATAATTACTTTCATTCTGAAGTAGATGACAGAGAGCCATATACAATTGTTATACCACCACCAAACGTCACGGGGATACTTCATATGGGACATATGTTAAACAATACAATTCAAGATGTATTAATTCGTAGAGCTCGTCTACAAGGTAAAAATGCTTGTTGGGTTCCTGGAACTGATCATGCATCTATAGCAACTGAAGCAAAAGTTGTAGCGAAATTGAAAGAGCAAGGAATTGATAAGAAAGACCTTACTAGAGAAGAATTCTTAAAACATGCTTGGGAATGGAAGAATGAATATGGAGGAATCATCTTAGAGCAGCTTAAAAAAATGGGAGCTTCTTGTGACTGGGAAAGAACGTCTTTTACCATGGATCCTGCATTATCAGAATCTGTAATAAAAGTTTTTGTCGATTTATATAAAAAAGGATATATCTATAGAGGATTTCGAATGGTTAATTGGGATCCTGAAGCAAAAACAACTTTATCTGATGAGGAAGTAATTTATGAAGAACGTCAAGGAAATCTATATTATTTGCAATATGATGTAGTAGGTTCTAATGAGAAAGTTACTATTGCTACTACTCGTCCTGAAACGATTTTAGGAGACACTGCGGTTTGTATCAATCCAAATGATGAGCGATATTCTCATTTAAAAGGGAAAAAAATAATTGTTCCTTTATGTAACAGAGAAATTCCTATTATTGAAGATGATTATGTTGATATTGAGTTTGGAACAGGATGTTTAAAAGTAACCCCTGCTCATGATGAGAATGACAAAGTTTTAGGAGAAAAACACAATTTAGAGGTTATTGATATTTTTAATGACAATGCAAGCTTAAATTCTTTCGGTTTACATTATGAAGGGAAGGATAGATTTGTTGTTAGAAAGGAAATAGCGAAAGAACTTGAAGAAAAAGGCTACTTAGTTAAAATAGAGCAGCATACAAATAAAGTAGGAACATCTGAAAGAACGAAAGCAGTTATTGAGCCAAGATTATCGGATCAATGGTTCTTAAAAATGGAGGATTTGGCAAAACCTGCGTTGGAAGCTGTTTTGGGAGAAGACAGAGAAGTGAAATTATTTCCGAAGAAGTTTGAGAATACGTACCGTCACTGGATGGAAAATATTCGCGATTGGAATATTTCTCGACAATTATGGTGGGGACAACAGATACCTGCTTATTATTATGGAGAAGGTAAAGAAGATTTTGTTGTTGCTGAAAATGCGGTAAAAGCCCTAGAATTAGCAAAAGAAAAAGCAAACAACCCTTTATTAACGGAAAGTGATCTTCGTCAAGATGAAGATGCTTTAGATACCTGGTTTTCTTCTTGGTTATGGCCAATGAGTGTATTTGATGGTATCAGAAATCCTGAGAATGAGGAAATAAAATATTATTACCCAACAAATGATTTAGTAACAGGACCAGATATTTTGTTTTTCTGGGTAGCACGTATGATCGTTGCTGGATATGAATATAAAGATCAACGTCCTTTTGAAAATGTTTACCTTACTGGTTTAGTACGTGATAAGCAACGTCGTAAAATGTCTAAGTCGTTAGGGAATTCACCAGATGCTTTAAAATTAATAGAAAACTATGGAGCTGATGGAGTACGTGTAGGACTTTTATTAAGTTCTGCAGCTGGGAATGATTTATTGTTTGATGAGACACTTTGTCAGCAAGGAAAAAAATTAGGTGATAAAGTTTGGAGTGCTTTTTACTTAACAACGCTATGGGAAGTTTCTGAAACTTTAGAACAGCCTCAGTCGAGCAAAATTGCTCTAGATTGGTATAAAGCGAAATTCCAGAAAACATTAGAAAAAATTGAAGATCATTATAGCAAGTATCGTTTGAGTGATGTGATCATGGCGATATATAAGTTAATTTATGATGATTTTTGTGGGTGGCTATTAGAAATTGTGAAACCGGGCTATCAACAACCAATCGATGCAATTACATATAATGAGGTAATTGCTTTGTTTGAAGAGAACTTAAAGATTTTACACCCATTCATGCCGTTTATAACGGAAGAAATATGGCAATCTATCGCAACTAGAACTCCTGAAGAGGCATTAATTATAGCTAAATATCCGGTATCTCAAAAAAGTAAACAAGCTTTAATTGCTGAATTCGATTTAGCTTCTGAAGTTATATCGGGAATTAGAACCATTAGAAAAGAAAAAAATATTCCTTTTAAGGAAACTATCGATTTAATTATTACTAATAATGAAAAGGTTTCGGAGAACTTCGATAAAGTAATAAAGAAGTTGGGAAATATAGAAGCATTGTCGTATTCTGATGATAAAATTGAAGGGGCTTTAAGCTTTCGTGTAAAGTCAAATGAGTACTTCGTACCTATTTCTGCAGAGAATATTAATGTAGAAGAGGAAGTTGAAAAATTGATGGAAGAACTTAATTATACAGAAGGATTCTTAAAATCTGTTCAGAAGAAATTAGCGAATGAACGTTTTGTAAGTAACGCACCTGATCAGGTTGTAGCTAATGAAAAGAAGAAGGAAGCAGATGCTTTAGCTAAAATAGAAACGATTAAAAATAGTTTAACAAGTTTACAGTAAAAAATATTCTTAAATTTTATAAAAGGTCTATCGTAATGATAGGCTTTTTTTTATGAAGAAGAATTTAATGATTAATACGATTTGTAATTGAAAATTTCGTGTAAATAAATAGAGTTATTTTTTTATTATACAAGGAAAATAACAAATCATAACCTTAGCTATGGTTTCTTTTTTAACGCAGTAGAATGTAAAAATAAACTGTTCATATGCGAAATAATTTATTTATACATAGTACAAGTTATACCATTTGAATTTTTAGTAGAGATATTGTTAAAATGAATTTTGAAAAACAACTCAAACATAGTTTGTTATATGGTGCTTTTTAAGAACAATAAACTAAGAAGTAACAATTTATATATGTGGTTTTAATGTTTAGTTAGTATTAATTATAAAATAATTAACTTTATCATAATCAATCTTTAAGAGGTTGTTTCGTGTAACAAACTAAATTAAATATCATGGAGAATAACAATAAAATGCCTAATTGGTACTGGATATTAGCGGTCTTTTTTTTACTATGGAACATTATGGGAGTTTTCTCATTTTATGTACATACTTTTATTTCAGCGGATACTTTGGCTCAACTTCCAGAAAATGAAAGAGTTTTGTATAACGAATATCCAATATGGATTACAGTCATATTTGGAATAGCAGTGTTCTTTGGGCTCATGGGGTCAATAGGTTTAATTTTAAAGAAGAAGTGGTCTAAAATCGCTTTTGTAATTTCAATTTTAGCAATCATACCTCAAATGATTCATAATGTCTTCTTCACGAAATCAATTGATGTTTATGGATTACTTCATACAATTACAATGCCCGTTTTAGTCGTTGCTTTTGGTCTTTTTTTAGTGTGGTTTTCAATGTTTTCTATAAAAAGGAATTGGTTGAACTAATTTTAATTCCCTGTTTTTTTATTGATATGTTATGTTAGTTAAGGGTAAAGTTATAGATTAGGAGTTTTTATTATATGAACTACCTTCTATGAAAACTTCAATAAACGTATTATGTTTAATTTGTTTACTCAATATTTCATGTAAATCAAATCATACGTCTAGTATAAAAATCGATAAACTTATTGAAACGACACAAAGTTGAAATGGAGATAGGTTACCGAAATACCAAAATGGTCAGCCTAAGGTTACTATATTAAGAATAACTATTCCTCCCAAGAAGAAATTGGAAATTCATAAGCACCCCGAAATTAATGCAGGGGTTCTTTTAAGTGGTGCCTTAACCGTAATAAGTGAGAAAAATGACACATTGTATCTAAAGAAAGGAGATCCTATTGTTGAGCTAGTTAATACTTGGCATTATGGAGAAAATGAAGGCGATATACCGGCTGAAATTATAGTTTTCTATGCTGGAATAGAAGGGATTCCGATAACTGTATTAAAGCATTAATAATCCAAATAAAGAATGAGTGTTCTGAAAGAAGAATTATACCATGTTGTAACATCAGATGGAATTTCCATTGCATTATGGAAACTAAGTTCCGAAACCATCTCTAGTAGAAATGTGTTTTTGACTCATGGAACTTTTTCAAATAGGAAGATATGCGAAGGTATTGCTGTTTTTTTAGTAGAAAGAGGCTTTACTTGTTGGATTATGGAATGGAGAAATCATGGAAGTAGTTATAGTAGTGATTTAGAATTTAATTTTGAAACCATTGCGAAATACGATTTAAAATCGACGTTTGATTTTTTATTTGAAACAATAGGAGTAAATTCTATAGACTGCTTGGCGCATAGTGGAGGAGGAATAGCTCTGACAATGTTATTAATCAATAATCCAGATTATCAAAAGAAAGTGAATAGTATAATACTATTTGGTACGCAGGCTTTTGGTGCTGGAAGCTCGCTTTCAAACAAAATTAAAATCTTCATAGGAAAGTATGTTACATTGATTTTGGGTAAAATACCAGCTAAGAGTGTAGGTTCAACCGAGCACGATGAAAGTTATTATATGATGAAGCAATGGTTCAATTGGAATTTGAAACACAACTTTATCGGTGATAATGGTTTTAATTATCTTAAAAAAATGTATACTGTAAATGTACCAGTTTTATCAATATGTGCTGAAGGAGATACTTTTATAGCTCCGAAGATTGGGTGTAAAAAGTTTCTCAATGCTTTTAAGAATGAGTCAAACAAGCTATGGTACTTATCAAAGAGAAATGGAAATTTAGAGGACTATAATCATAGCAGAATTCTAAAATCACAAAGCGCAAAAAGTGAAGTTTGGCCGAAAATTAAAGAATGGATTAATTCTAGGACAATTTCGTTTTAATCATAAAAATAAATAGCACCACCATATTAATTCATAAGGTCTAACCTCACATGTTTATATAAATATTTATTTGTTTTTTTTATTAAGGTCTCATAAGTGTTTGATTTTTTGGTAGTAAGAATAACTTTGTTATATTTGATTACCCCCTTAAATAATCGTGATGAAAAAAATAACTTTTTTATTATTGGTATCTTCAAATGTGATCTTTTCTCAGATAGATGCTAATTCTTTATTTGGTTTACCAAAAGCTTCAACAACAGAAATGAATTCTATTTCTTTGCCTAATGAAGGTTCTATTCTATACAATACAACTATTAAGGGATTGTATTTTAGAGATGATAGTTCATGGCAAATGTTAGCTCCAGTAAAAAATATTACATCTGTAGATCCTTTTCTAACAATTACTAATACAGAATCTGTATTCCAAATAACAACTACATTTAAAGATGTTACAGCTGAATTAATATTTGAAGATGATGATTATTGTTATGTTTCTTTAGTTGAAAATGGAAGCGATTTTTTAGTTATAAGGTACGATAAAACTGACATTAATGTAGAAGCTAGATCAACAGGAACGGGAACACAGCCGAATACACTTTCTCAAGTACAGGCATTAACTTATAATTAAAAGATGAATAAAAAGAAAAGTGTTTCGGTCATTTATTTTTTCTTGTTTGTAAATACCTTGTTGGCAAATTTCACATTATCAGGTAGTATAATTACACAAACAGGAACAGATAATGATTTATCTGGACTAGCGTCCATTGCAGGAGTAACTACAACTACTAATGGTACTGGAACCAATCAATACATTACATATAATTTGAACAATTTAAGGTTGGTCATCCAAGGAACCTTAAGCCATAATCCCGAGCAGGAACAACTATTATTTAATAATCCAGGCAACCCAATTATTGATATTCAGAATGGAGCTGAATACAATTTGGGAAGCGACCTCACTGTCAATGGAATTACGAGGCAAACTCTAGGTCTTGGAATATTTATCTCCTCAACGGATGCTGGATGTTGTGGATCAGGTCAGGCGGTACTCTATGTAAGAGGAGGTGCAACTTGGAATTGGAGAGGAGCTACTATAGATGTTGGCCAATTACCTTGGTTTGCAGAGCCTACATCAACAGTAAATATTATGAATGGTGTTTTACTGGTAAGAAGAAGTGCAACTTCCGATGTTGTTCAAGTAAGGCAAAGTTCAGATAACTTTTTTGTTGATGGACTTACATTTATAGGAAATGGTGAAGGGGATATTACATTTTTGAGAAGACCACAACAAATGAATAATTATAGACCCGAAACTACTGGTGGTGCCATAGCATTTTCTTCTTCAACACCAAATTATGATGTAACGTTCAGAGGATATTCTGGGGGAGATAGAGGAAATACTCAAGACATAAAGTTTTGGGCAGGATGTCGACCAATTCTTATAAATTCTAAAACAGGATCGCAGTTAATTGCGGGAAACCATCAAAGCGGTAATGGAAATGGTTATGGAGTAGCTCTAGTTTACCAAGAACTTGATCTTGTGTGCAAGATGTAAATAACAATCCCGTTTCGGGAGCGACTATGTATATTGTAGATACGAATAATGGAAATAGAAGTACTTATAACCGTGAAGGACATGTGGTAAATAATACTGCTGATAATCAGTATTTAGTCCAAACTGATGTGAATGGAAATATTCCACAACAACAAATTTTATTAGCTGCGAATGTGGCTAATTCAGGAGCCTCAAATGGTTTAAATACAGGTACCTATGCTTGGGATTATAGAGGTAAAAATAATGATGATAGTGATTTATTCGATATTCACATTTGGTCTTATAACCATTTATACCAAATAATACCCGATGCAGAGCTTAAAGGTGTTAACGGTACTTCTTTAACAACTAAAATTTTTGAAGACGCAGGTGTTTCGGAAACGAATAAAAGTGTCGTTGATGCCTATACGGTAATTGATGATCTAGACAAATTGTATGATAAGGCCAAAAGTTTTAAAGTCGATAATGTAACGACCTTAGGTATTGCTAATTCTTTTTTTACAATTGTAGGTGATCAATTGGTTTTGAGACCAGGATGGAGTATTGTAATTGACCAAACTGCAACCGAAGTATTTAGCGTTGATGAGACTGAAGAGATTATAACAGTAAATGCAAGTGCTTTAAGGTTTGGTTCAAAATTTAGCAGTATTCAGGCAACAGAGAGAATTTCTATAGCCAATGGTTCCAGTATTGAATTCGGATATATCGATAGTACAGGAACATATAAATACGTTGAGCTGATTAACTTGACAAATACGGATTTGCTGGTAACAGATTTTGTACCGTCACCAGAAAATGTTTTACAAGAAAACTTGGATTTTACAGGAACGTTGAAAACCTTATTTGAATCACCTTCAGATGCCTCTAATACAAAAGTGAAATTATCGAGATACGGCTATTCAGAGTGGATTGAAATAGTACCTGAGAACGATTTGTCGTTTATTAGGGAAGTAGAATTAATACCCTTACCAGAGTGGTCTGGGAACCAAGAAGAGTTACTTTATTATACTCAAAAAATATTGCAAAAATCAGAGGCACTTAAAAATGCATTTAATAACCCAGTTCAACCAACCTTAAATGTAAGTAATACGGTAACGGCAAATGGTTCACCAGCTTCAGAAGAGAATCAACAAGCATTACTTAATATATTAAAAAGAATCCTTTCAAAAGTTACCAATATCAGAGAGAAAATGAATCATTAACAATATCAAAAGAGTTGACCAAAACTAAAAAAGACTGCAACGAGGCAGTCTTTTATTTTGGTATTTTCAATTTATTAACTTTCTTGTCTATAATAAGCCAACAAAGTATTTTTTAATAGCATTGCAATAGTCATTGGGCCAACTCCCCCTGGAACAGGAGTAATATGAGAAACTTTTTCTTTTACACCATTAAAGTCAACATCACCAACCAATCGGAATCCATTCTTTTTGGAAGGATCTGCAAGTCTAGTAATTCCTACATCGATAATAACAACGCCATCTTTCACCATTTCTCCTTTTAAAAACTCAGGAATACCTAAAGCGGCTACTATAATATCAGCTTGCTTAGTTATCGATTCTAAATCTTTAGTTCTACTATGAGTTAAAGTAACCGTAGCATTTCCTACCTTTCTTTTTTGAGCTAAAAGAATACTCATAGGACTTCCAACAATATGGCTTCTACCAATAACAACAACATTTTTTCCTGAAGTTTCAATATTATATCTTTCTAATAATTCTAAAATTCCAAAAGGAGTTGCTGAAATAAATGTAGGTAAGTTTAATGCTAATTTCCCTACATTCATAGGATGAAATCCATCTACATCTTTCTCTGGGTCAATAGCCATTAACACTTTTTGCTCATCAATATGATTAGGTAAAGGCAATTGTACTATAAAACCATTAATGTCATTATCAACATTCAATACAGCAATTTCATTAAGTAAATCTTCTTCTGTGGTTTCTTCAGGAAGTCTAATTAGTGTAGACTCAAAACCAACACGTTCACAAGCTTTCACTTTTGCGTTTACATAAGTTAAACTTGCACCGTCATTTCCAACAATTATAGCAGCTAAATGTGGAGCCGTTTTGTCTTGTGCTTTTAATTCTGCAACTTCTAGAGCAATCTCTTCTTTAATGTCTGCCGAAGTTTTTTTTCCGTCAAGTAATATCATGATTCGTTGTTGTGTTGTTATTTATATATAAAAGTAGACAGTAAAACATAAAAAGAGAAGCTAATACTTCTCTTTTTACATTCTATTTATCTATATTTTATCTCATTCCACGCATCATCTGCATCATTTTTCTTCCGCCTCCACCTTGCATCATTTTCATCATTTTGCTCATTTGATCAAATTGTTTCATCAATTGATTAACCTCTTGAACGGAAGTCCCTGATCCTTTAGCAATCCTTTTTTTACGGCTTGCATTAATCACACTAGGAGAGGTTCTTTCTGAAGGGGTCATAGAATGAATAATGGCTTCGATTCCTTTAAAGGCATCATCATCAATATCAATATCCTTCAAAGCCTTACCCGCTCCCGGAATCATTCCAACTAAGTCTTTCATGCTACCCATCTTTTTGATTTGCTGAATTTGACTTAGGAAATCATCAAAACCGAATTGGTTTTTAGCTATTTTCTTTTGAAGTTTTCTAGCTTCTTCTTCATCATATTGTTCTTGCGCTCGCTCAACTAAAGAGATAACATCTCCCATTCCTAAAATACGATCCGCCATACGATCTGGATGGAAAACATCAACGGCATCCATTTTTTCTCCAGTACCAATAAACTTAATAGGCTTATCTACAACTGACTTTATCGAAAGAGCCGCACCACCACGAGTATCACCATCTAATTTAGTTAGAACAACACCATCAAAATTTAATACATCATTAAAGGCTTTGGCTGTATTCACAGCATCTTGACCTGTCATAGAATCTACAACGAATAATGTTTCATGAGGTCCAACAGTCTTGTGAATGTTAGAAATTTCAGTCATCATTTCTTCATCAACAGCCAAACGACCAGCTGTATCGATAATAACAACATTTTTACTGTTAGCCTTCGCATGTTTAATGGCATTCTGAGAAATTTCAACAGGATTTTGATTACCCTCTTCAGCGTAAACTTCAACTCCTATTTGTTCTCCTACCACACGAAGCTGGTTGATAGCCGCAGGACGGTAAACATCACAACCAACAAGCAATACTTCCTTGCTCTTTTTGGTTTTTAGGTAATTGGCAAGCTTACCAGAAAAAGTAGTTTTACCTGAACCTTGTAAACCTGACATTAAAATTACCGTAGGAGAACCTCCAAGATTAATACCAACACTGTCACCTCCCATTAAAGCTGTTAATTCATCTTTAACGAGTTTAACCATTAATTGCCCTGGATTTAACGTAGTTAATACGTTTTGACCAATGGCTTTCTCTTTAACCGTTTTGGTGAAATTTTTAGCTATTTTAAAGTTAACATCGGCATCGAGTAAAGCTCTTCGAACTTCTTTTAAAGTTTCGGCAACGTTAACTTCGGTGATTTTTCCGTGTCCTTTTAGCGTATGTAACGCCTTATCTAACTTTTCGCTTAAATTATTAAACATGTATCGGCTTCATTTTTAGAGGCACAAATATAACAAATTTAGTTCTAGTTATATTGATTTTACACTGGTAAATTAAACTGATTATGATTAATTTCTGTTTTTTTAATGTTGATTTTAGAACCGTTAAAATAAGAATGGTAGTTCATAGAATCTACCTTTGATTGTTGTAGATGTTTCTAAATCAGTTTTTAATGTATGAAAGGTGAAAGGAAATGAAATTATTAAATAGAAAATATCGGAATTATTTGCATAGTTAATAAGCTAGTAGGAATTGTTAAACCCGAAGGGTTAATACCAAAAATGCTTAAAAAAATAGTTAAGATATCTTATTTGGTATTGCGAGAATTTGACTAATTTTGGCGTGTTTTTAAAACTTAAATTGTTTAAAATTGAAAAAGATATTATCCCCTGCCTTATTCTTGTTATTTCTTATATCCAGTTCTATTCACGCTCAAACCGAAGTGAAATTTAATGCTTTAACTACCGCTTTTTTAATACCGAATGTAGGTGTAGAAATTCAATTGGGAGAAAGAAGTAGTGTTCAACTGGATGTGTTAGCTTCTTTTTGGGATTCAATTGATGGAAGCCCTTTGCATATTACTCAAATTTTTCCTGAATATAGGAGATACTTTAAACCTAATATGCGTGGTTTTTTTATTGGAGGTCACATAGGTGTTGGCATGTTTACATTAAGGAAATATGGAAAAATAAAATATTCGTATCAATCTGGTCGAAATACTTATTTTGGAATAACTGTTGGATATAAAACAGATATCAGTAAAAACTGGGCGCTGGAATTTTTTGTAGGAGGAGGAAGTCAACAAGCGCATTATAGAGGATATGATAGCAATGGACAACGAGTTGATACACAGGATGAACTTGCAACCAGACCATTTAACTTAAGTGGTGAGCTAATACCCTATCGTGGAGGAATAATGTTCGTTTATCGAATTCCTTCGAGAAGAAAGTAGTTTTAAAATAGGAGAGTAGTAATTTTATTACTGGTCGTCGGTAAAATGTTTTTTAAATTTTTTCTGATTAAATTTATGAAGATTATATTCTTCAGATTTGTTTTTTGGAATCGATAATGAAATCCATTTTTCTTTTAGAATTAGTTTTCCCAGAAAAACAATTTGCCCAATATGATATGGATAATGACAGAGTTGTCTATTTATGGCTTCGGTGATAGTATGTCCTTCATTTCTGATATGAATGATTTTTTCAAGATCTTGAGGTTCTAGAGAATTTAATGCTGAAATAAAACAGTTCCATCCTTTTTCCCAATACGAAATTACCTCTTCTTTCGTGGTAAAGTCATTTATAAACTCATCATCTCTATTTCGCCAATTTTTTTCTCCATCTTCAGTTAAAAAATTCGTCCATCGTGACAGCATATTACCGGCAACATGCTTAACAATAATAGCAATGGAATTACTATCACTATCAGGTTTATAAAAAATATGATCGTCATCTAATTTTTCAAGAGTTTGATACCCAATTTTCTTATAGTAATTTACTTGTTTTAAAACACTTGGTAAATACGAGTTTTGCATATTATTATAAATTAGAGCTGGTAATTACTAGCTCTAATTTACAAATATTTATTGTTTTCGAATAAACTCTAAGGCAGCTCCATTAATGCAATGTCGTATTCCTGTTGTTTTTTTGGGTCCATCTCTAAAAGAATGGCCTAAATGTCCACCACAAGTATTACATTTTAATTCTGTTCTTGCGTAGCCAATTTTATAATCTACATCATTTTCAACATTGCCTTTAATTTCTCTATCAAAAGATGGCCAACCTGAGTGAGAGTCATATTTATGCTCAGATTTGTATAACGGAGTTTTACATGCAGCACAAACGTAAACTCCTTTTTCATAGTTTTTATTTAGTGGACTCGTAAAAGGTCTTTCGGTCCCTGCTTCTCTTAATATATAATATTGCTTTGGCGTAAGGAGTTTTTGCCATTCTTTATTAGATTTAGAAACTCTATATTCTTTTTTCTGTGCTATTGATACTTCAGAAAATAAAATTGCCATTATAATAAATAAAAAGTATTTCTTCATGCATTCAAAGTTTATGTGTTCTACAAAATCAACTGTTTATGAAGTTGATTATTTTTGAAGTTACCTTCTTATCTCTAAGTATTTTAGTATGTCCCAGACCTTCAGTAATAAAAAGTATTCCTTCTTGTAAACTTTGACGAATTTTTATGGCTGAACTTACAGGTACATCTCCGTCATTACTATCATGAATAACTAATGTAGGGATTTGTATTTTAGATGCAATTGTACTCGATGAGTGAATGTCAATATCTTTTCCCCATTGCTCATCAAAAATTCTTTTCATTTTTTTAGCTACAATAGTTTTTAGCTTTAAACTATAAATAAACTCTTCGATTACACCAGAAATCTTATCAGCGGCGCCAATTGTAATGAGTTTCTTAACAGAAAAACCAGCTGCAATTGAATTATACAAGCACATACCTCCAAATGAATGACCAATAGCAATTTCGAACGGACCAAATTGCTTATCAATTTCTTTTATAGTTTCTATAAATTCTAGCATTGAGGTAGTTTTTCCTGATGACTTTCCATGAGCAGGCCCGTTAAAAGAAACGTACATAAAACCATTTTCTAATAACTTATCGGCTGCTAAAAAAAGTTGAGTGCCTCTTCCCGCCCAACCATGTACAAAAAGAACTTTTCTTTTTGAGTAACCATATTGTAAAATTTCAACACTTTTATCGATAGTAGGTATATGAATTATTTTTTTTTGAGCACTTTTGTATAGCATTTTTTCTCTCTTGGGAGAAGGAAATTGAACAGGAGTAATAAACAGTTTTGCCGCGAACTTAGCAGCATAATTTGATGATATGTATTGAAGTGATTTAGCTAGTAAAATTACTTTTTTGGGTATTTGAATACTTTTTTGATGTACACGCACGTTGGTAAAATTCATCAATTGATGTTTTTACCCTAAATATAGAATTTGTAATTTTAAAGGCATAATTAATGTGGTATTTTGTGACATGAAATTTATTTTTGTGTCATAATAATTGAATAATAACCTGAACAAAATATTAGAGTATGAAGAAAATGATAGCCTTAGCTTTTGTGGCTACTATATTAGTACAGTGTAGTACAGTACCTATTACTGGAAGAAAAAGATTAAATACGGTAAGCGATGCACAGGTGTTGCCTGCAAGTTTTGCCCAATATGAAGGATTTTTAAAAGAAAACAAATTATCAAAAGACGCTTCTAAATCAAATCAAATAAAAAGAGTTGGAAAGAAAATTTCTGAAGCTGTTGATAGGTTCATGAGAACAAATGGTATGCAAGCTGAAGCGGAGGCCTATAAATGGGAATTTAACTTAGTAGAAGACAAAACAGTTAATGCCTGGTGTTTACCTGGAGGTAAAGTCGTTTTTTATACTGGAATAATGCCTATTTGTGCAAATGAAGATGGAGTTGCCGCTGTAATGGGACATGAAGTAGCACATGCTTTTGCCAAACATGGTCAAGAAAGAATGTCTACAGGACAGTTACAACAGCTGGGAGGGGTAGCTTTAGCATTAGGTACTAGAAACAGTAAAAACGCAGCTTTATGGAATACGGCTTATGGTATAGGTAGTCAGGTTGGTGTAATGCTTCCTTTTAGTAGAACACATGAAACAGAAGCAGATAAACTTGGTTTGGTATTTATGTTAATGGCTGGTTATAACGGAGAAGAAGCAGCTGAGGTTTGGGTGCGAATGAGCCAGCGTGCTGGGAAAAAAGCACCTGCTGAGTTTTTAAGTACTCATCCTTCTAATCAAACTAGAATTCAAACATTGAGGTCATATTTGCCAGAAGCACGTCAACTAGCAGCGAAATATAATGTGCCTGCTAAAAAATAAACAAATACTTATAATTTATAGTATATTGCAAACCGTTCTAATATTAGAACGGTTTTTTTATTTGGTTAATTATGCATAAAATTGGTAGTAAAAAAGTGATAAACAGTTGGGCCTTTTATGATTGGGCTAATTCTGTTTATTCACTAGTAATAAGCACCGCTGTTTTTCCTTTGTACTACGGAGCAATCACAGAAGATAAAGTTGTTCAGTTTTTAGGAGTAGAGTGGGAGCATCCAGAAACTCTATATAACTATGCGTTATCTTTTTCGTTTTTGGTAGTAGCTTTTATATCTCCAATTTTATCAGGAATAGCCGATTATACTGGTAGTAAGAAAAAATTCATGAAGTTCTTCTGTTGGATGGGGTCCCTTTCAGTAATGAGTCTGTATTTTTTTAAAGGCGTTGATACTGTATGGATTGGGATTTGGTTTACTATTTTGGCAAGTATTGGTTTTTGGGCAAGTATTGTTTTTTACAATGCTTATTTACCAGAAATTGCTTTACCAGAACAACAAGATAGAGCTAGTGCAAAAGGGTTTATTTATGGATACGTGGGATCTGTGTTATTACTATTAATTTGTCTTGGAATGATTTTATCTCAGGAGAATGGAGAAGACAAACTCACTATGATGAGATATTCTTTTGTTCTTGTAGGAATTTGGTGGGTAGGCTTTGCATATTTTACTTTTCATAAATTACCAGATAATATATATAATAGGAAACCCGAAAGTGATTATATATGGAAAGGTTTTAGGGAGTTAAAACTTGTTTTTTCTGAACTTAAAAGTTACCCATATTTACGAAAGTTTTTAGCTTCATTTTTCTTACTAAGTATTGGTGTACAGACCATTATTTTAACAGCTACTATTTTTGGTTCAAAGGAATTAGGCTTAGACTCAACAAGTATGATTATTACGGTTTTGCTCGTTCAAATAGTGGCCATATTGGGAGCATTTCTTTTTTCTAGATTATCTGAGCGATATGGTAATATTTTAGCCTTAAAAATAACTTTAGCAATCTGGACATTAGTATGTTTTTGCGCTTTTTCACTAGATAAAAGTTTAGAGAATGTTGGTCTTTATTTTTACGGCTTAGGAGGCTTATTAGGCTTTGTATTAGGAGCTATTCAATCGTTAACTAGATCGACGTACTCAAAACTGTTGCCAGAAACTCAAGATCATGCAATTTATTTCAGTTTTTATGATGTTACAGAGAAAATAGCAATTGTTTTAGGAACATTTGTGTATGGTTTATTATATGCTATGACTAATTCGATGCAATGGAGCGTACTGTGCATGGCAATATTCTTTTTAATTTCTTTTATAATTCTTAGCACACTTAAGAAAACAAAATATGTTCAATAGCAGAGATGCTATTTATTTAATGATTTCATATATGATTTAGGAGATTCTCCAACATGTTTTTTAAATACCGTTGAAAAGTATTGAGAGGAATTGTAACCTAGTTCAAATGCTATTTTGGTTACTTGACAATTTGTTTTCATCAACTCTTTGGCACGCTGAATTTTAATACGGCTAACATAAGTATTTGGTGGAATACCAAAATTTTGTTTAAACCATATTTTGAAATAAGCGGTAGATAAAGAAAATAAATCAGCGAGCTCGTCCACATATATTTGACGATAAATATTTTCTTTGATAAACTCATCGATACCATGTAACTTATGCGTTTGATCTTTAGTTGGCGTTCTGTTACTTTCAGTAATGGTTTCTAATAAAAGTTGAATGATTAGATTATTGATACTAATAGTATTGATTGCCTCTTCTTTATTTTCTAAATGTTTGAGAATTTTCGCCAAAATAGGTTTTAAAGCAAAGGTTCCTTTGTGTATTTTTCTTTCCTTCGTTCTAAGTTGATTGATCAAATATTTGGACTCTTCTTTTGATAAGTAACATAGGCGTCCATTTTCACAAAGTTCAAGTTGTAACCAAAATAACTCACCAATATCTTCTGGATAGTTACCACTACCATGGGGTATGTTTGGAGGGATGATTAAAAATTCATTTCCGCGAAGTTTAAATAGTTCTTCTTCTATTTCATAAAATTGTTCACCTTTTAAATAGTAGCACATTTCAATAGAATCTTTATGTCTATGGATTTCCAAGTTAGGTTCAGCGATATGATAGTTATAATAGCCAAAATTTAAACATCCATTGAAACCAAGTTTCTTTAGATTAAATACTTTTCTTTTATTATTGGGGTGATGCATTGAATTAATTTTGGGGATTCGGAATAATTGTACCGTTATAAAAATATACGATTTATTTGTTTAAATATCTAATTTTCAGCAAATAAAGTGGTTTGGTTAGTGAGGCTATATTAAATATAAGTACTGAGATTCAGTTATATACCCTTGTTAATCCTTTTTTCTGAAATTTTTACAACTCGATAAAAAGTATAATATCGTTCTGTATAACAATATTAATAGATTCTGAAGGAGAAATGCCTTTAATTTGAAGTGTGTTTATTCTATGGAATAAACAACATTGTTTTGGTTTTATAGGTGTTTAGGCGACACCTTTGGGCTATTTAGAACAAGGGGGGGACATCTTGTTTTAATGGGTAAATTCATGAAAAATGCAATAGAGATAATTTAAGGTTGTATTTTCTAGAATTTACCCTTTTAATTTTATAAAACACTACTGTTTAAAATTTCGCGAGGCGAAAGTTTAATTTAATAGTATAATATACATAAAGGGAATTCTTATTTTTTGATTTTTACTCAAATACTATAATGAAATTTAAAATCCACCCAAATTTCTTCAGGCGGATTTGTTAGAAGGGGCTCTTAATTTGGATATTCGAATGGATCGTTATTGTTTAATGATTGACCGGTCATTGTTTCTATAACATCCCAATGTTCTATAATCATTCCGTTGTTATCAAATCTGAATATATCGATAACTCCAGAAATTGCATTTTCTATTGCGTTCAAATCTTCGACTTTAGAATGGATAACTACCATATCACCTTGCGCAATCACTTTTGCAATAGTTGTTTTCGATTGGTAATTAATGCTTTTTAGAAAAGCCATTAAATCAAGTAATCCTGTTTTTTTATCCGCTGCAGTTGGATTATGTTGAATGTATTCATCAGCTACAAAGTTTTCAACCGCTGACAAATCATCTAGATTGTCGAATGTTTTTAAAACGGCAATCGCTCTTTCTTTGTTTTGAGAAATGTTTTGCTGAGCATTTATATTGGTATCTGGACCAGCGTGCATGGTATTATCATTTTCGGCTTCACTAGGAGGTGATTGGTATTGATCCCAGTGTTCAACTAGCTTACCGTCTTCAACTCGCCAGATATCCACGTAAATGTATTGGTCAGAACCAACAGTCCATAGAGAGTGTAAAGCGGCATAGTCATTTTCTCCAACAACTCTTAAAATTTCAATTTTGTTGTCGCTATTGGCATTTGCTTGAAGCTCTTCACGCAATGGTTCAACACCATCAGCATAGGCAGGAGCATGTTGTTTATACGTATCGCCAATATACTTGTTGAATTTAGTCATGTTTTTTTCAACAATAACCTCTTGGTAAAAGCCTCTTGCGATTTCAGCAGATGTCAATTCATTAACGATGTCGTCATTTTCATCGCAGCTCACGAAAATTAAAAGGCTTGCGAAAATAAGTAAGGGACTTAATAAGTACTTCATTCTTAAAATTTTTCAAATTACATGACAAAAATGAAGTATGTAGAAACAAAAAACATTGAACTAGTACAATAAATTGAACAAGTGTTTAATTTTTTAAGAAGTTAAGTCTTACTCACTAGGTGAGATTAAAATACTCCGACACTTGTGTCGAAATCCTGAAAATAATTTCCTCTGAATGTCTCGTGGGCTTGCCGGAGGTAGTTGACTATTTTACTATTTTTCGTCGAATTTTACTTAGGAATTCATGAGAAATACCCAAATATGAAGCTATTTGAATATTGGTTAATCGTTCAGCAATTTGAGGGTACTTTCTTATAAACTCAATATATCGTTGATCGGCCGTAGTACTAATGTTCCGAATCATTCGTTGTTCTAATGCCACATGAGATTTTTGAGTCATAACTCTAAACATTTTTTCTATAGCAGGAATTTGCTCAAAAGATTTGTTCTTATTCTCCCTGTTAATTAGTAATACCGTACTATCTTCCAACGCTTGAATGGTAAATGTAGCAGGAGTTTTATTTAAAAAACTATTTAAGTCGGTTACCCACCAATTTTTTATACCGAAGTATAAGGTATGTTCATTACCTTTTTCATCAATAGTATAAAGCCTGAAACATCCTTTGGTAATAAAACCTTCGAAATTACAGATGTCACCCTGCTTTAATAGAAAATCTTTTTTCTTAACGGAAACAGTGATGAAGTAATTACAGAACTCGTGTAAGTCGTTATCAGAAATATCGACTTGATTTTTTATGTATTGAGCTAATAACTTCATGTTTTTATATAGAAGTATTGTTTAAAAATTCTTGAAAAAGGTCAATGTACTGACCAATATGTGAGCCGTCTAAGAGTGCATGATGAGCATGAACAGACATTGGCATTTCTTTTTTACTGCCACGATCTGTCATTTTTCCAAAAGTGATTTTTGGACAACTATCTTCAAATTCAAAATGTCTTGCATGAGATAATGAAGTAAATTTAATCCAAGGAATTGATGAATAATGGATAACGTTTTCGCCTGAAGTGGCTGGAATTAAAGTATTGGTGGCTTGAACTCTTTCTATTTCTAATTTTGCTTCTTTTTCAAATTCAGAAAATTCTTGATGATATGACATATATGAGAAACCAAAAGTTCCATTGGGTCTATTTATGGTTGGTGATGCATTGACTTTGTCATAAACATAAACCTCGCCACCTATTATTCTATATTTAAAGTTTTCAATTTTATTAGCTGCGAGTAATGATCTATGAAGATAAAATAGGAAAAAGGAAATATTGTTTTTTTTACAAAAATCATAAGCAATAGTACAATCGATATCTACAGTAAGGCCGTAAAAAGGTTCATTAAAATCTTTAAAAAAATTAAAAACCTCTTTTCTATTCCAGGTATCAATATCAATTTTCGTTTTCATGATAGAATCCATTTACCTTGCAATTTAAGTAAATCTTAAAAAAAGGATTCATATATGATCAAAAAAAATGCACAAATAAATGTGCATTTCTATGTAAATTGAATTATAAACTTTATTGTTCGCTATCGAGTTTTATACTAAAATTTATAGGTAATTTTAAACTAAGGGTTTTCCCTTGTTCGATAGTAATTCCAAAATCTAGTTTGGGTAGATTTTGAATAATTTTTATGCTTTCATTGATGAAAATTTCGTGAGGACCTTCGGCAGTCACATCAACAGTTTTTCCTTCATGATTAACTTTGAATCTCACTAACGTTTCAACTTGCTCACCACCTTTATAGCCAATTGTTTTTGCCAAACTGTCAATCTTGGTGCTGTCATAATTGAGAATAGCGTTTGAGATTACTTCTTCATAATTTCCTTGTCCTACTGCGAAATGAGTAACTAGAAAAAAGAATAAAACGAATACCTTTTTCATGAGATTGATTTAATATTTTATGGGATGGTAAATATAACGCAACTTTCGTAAAAAACACGAAATATTTTTTGTTAAAAGTACCGTGGTTTTTTTAACATTTTAAGTTTATTCAGCTAGATGTTGACTATGAATTTTTTTATTCAGATTATAATGGATTCGTGACATTTTATAATCAGAACAAAGATTTGGATTTTATCATTAAAAAATAAAACTTGAACTTAATTTTAACCGGTATTGGATGTTTTTTCGTTCAGGAAGATTGAAAGTAAACCGAAAAGGAGGTTCTGAAAGCTTCTTTTTAATTTATAGTATGTGCCTTGAATGGTAAATATTGCTAATAATAAAAGATTAGAATTTATTTTTTTTGAAAGGATTAGATAGAGGGGTAAGTTCCCTTATTGGTTGGGGTAGTCCCGATAATAATAGGGGTCGAAAACGATTAGTATCTTTAGTTAGTTTTTTATTTTCGTAACTCTTTTTCAGTCATTTCAGGATTATATCTTTTTCCATCTTTGTCAAAGCTCCAAACATTCGAAACTTCACGTAATTCTGGAAATTCGGTTTTTCCCGAGTTAACTTTTTGTTTTATAATCCTACGTAATTTTCGGTTTGCGTCCCGCTTATTTTCCTTTTCAGATTTCGCTGTTGTAGTCCCATGTATTTTTGTTTTCTTTTTTGAGCGACTCATAATTATCCATTCGCGTATTTGTCAATCAATTCGTAAAGTTTTTCCGCAACAGATTCCGCTATTTTGGATTCAAAGACTTCTTTTGGTTTATCCCAATCATTGCCATAAATGACATAAATTTTATAATTCTCTGTGTAGAATCCAACATCTAAAATCGGTACTTCTTGATAAATATGACTTAATTGTAAAATATCTTCTGTTTTTTCAGCAGTAACTAACCTATTTTCATCAGATACGAATCCGTTTTGGTCATATTCAATATTCCATTGGTTTATATTACTGGATATTTTACTGCTTTTAATCATTTACTTGGTTTTTTCTCAAATGCACGCCAACGTCTCGGCTATGGTTAGTACGGGAATTAAAAGTAGTAAACTTTCGATTAAGCACTTAGCCAAAACTTTTTATTTTGTTTTAATTTTTGTGTTTTAAAGCCTAATCAAAAAGATTTGGCGGACTTAGTAAAAATACACTAAACTTTGGGTTAAACACTCAAACCCGTATTAACTATAGCCATTGTTGAACTAATCCTCGTTACCTCGGAAGCTTTTTTTGAAATGTTTTAAAAATAGTTAAATTTATGATTCAAAATTAAATAAGATGTATAAAAAAAAGTAAAACAATTTTAGAAACCTCTTTAGAGCAGGTTCCTGATTTTTCTATTGTCGTTAAAAAATTAACCAAAAGCTTTTCAATTAACGGTAAATCATCAAGTACATTAAATAACTATTTACGCTGTTTAGCCCACATAACCTTACATTTTAAGGTTAGCCCAGAAACTTTAGATAATGAACAAATCAATGATTATCTTTTTCATTGTCAAAATCTTCACAAAACCCCCTCTGAAAGTTTTTTTAAGCATACCGTTTTCGGACTCCGTGCTATTTATAAGGTACTGGGAATGGAGCAAAAGCACATAGCGCTTCCTCAAATAAAAAAGCAAAAAGATTTACCTATTGTACTTAACAAACAAGAAGTTCGAGAATTATTAAAAGCACCTAAGTATCTTAAACATCGCCTTATTTTAGGTATGTTGTACGGTTGTGGTTTACGGAGTTATGAGCTATGTGGGTTGCTTCAATCTGATGTTGATTTTAATCGGAAAACTGTATTTATTAGAAAAAAAAAGGGAAGACAGATCGTTATGTTCCTTTAAGTACTCTTTTAATAAGAGGTTTAAGATGTTATTTGAAAACAGAAAACCCTGTGAAATATCTATTTAACAGTCAGGTTACTAAAGACGGAGCTGCTCAGCCAATAACAGTCAGAGCGATTCAATGGATACTCAAAGAGAATCGGGCTAAAGTGAATACAAAAAAGAAATTTACAGCGCATACACTACGTCATTCTTATGCAACACACTTACTAGAAGATGGTGTTAATATTATTAGCTTAAAAGAACTTCTAGGGCATGCTCATATAGAAACCACCATGATCTATTTACATGTCGCCAACTCAGGGAGTTCAAAAAAGTACAGTCCACTAGATACCTTATACACAGAGTAATGCTAGCAAAACATACGTTAGCAGGAGTGTTGAATTTAGAAGAAAATCATTTAAAAGAACTATCTAGAAGTAGTTGGCATGAAAGAACGCTGCATGCGATAAGAAAATGCCGTACCAAAGCGCTAGGAGGACATTTAGATTGGTGTAAATCATGTGATAAACTGCATCTACAATTCAATTCTTATCGCAATAGACATTGCCCTACTTGTCAAGGTCATAAACAACAGCAATGGATTGAAGGTAGATCTAGAGAGTTATTGCCAGTTCCTTATTTTCATGTCGTTTTTACCTTGCCCAATAATTTAAACTCAGTGGCACTTCAATATCCGAAAGAGCTATATAAAATACTGTTTGATAGTGCTTGGAAAACCTTGGTTGCTTTTGGAAATAATCCCAAGCATCTAGGCGCTAAAATTGGAATGATTGCTGTGTTACATACTTGGGGACAAAATTTAAGCTTACATCCTCATTTACACTGTATTGTTCCTAAAGGAGGAATAACAAAGGCAGGGTATTGGAAAAAAGGGAAAAACAAGGATGATTTCTTATTCAGTATAAAGGCTTTAAGTGTAAAGTTTAGAGGTGTTTTTGTTGCTGAATTAAGAAAAACAATTCCAAACTTACCACAATCACTCTATGACAAATTATTTAAACACAAATGGGTTATCTATGCAAAACCTCCTTTTGGCAACCCAAAAAACGTGCTAGAATATCTAGGAAGATACACACATAAGATAGCTATTAGTAATCATCGAATACAGGCTATTGATAAACAAAAAGGCACCGTTACTTTTCGTGTTAAGAACTACAAGAAAGGTGGTCAAGTAAGTAATTTAACTTTAAAAATCAAAGAGTTTATACGTCGTTTTCAACAACATATTTTACCTAAAGGATTTACTAGAATTAGACATTATGGTATTTTAAGTAGTAGTTGGAAAAAAGAAAAATTACCTCGTTTACAAATGCTATTAGCAGATAAAGAGAAAGACTGTATTGATGTTATTATTACGAAAGAGAAAAGTGTACATCGCTGTTGCCCGATTTGTAAAAAGCCAGGTCTAGTCACATTAATAATTTTTGATAGTAGAGGTCCTCCTAAAAAATATAAAGAACTGGTTATTAGTAAAATTAAAAAACACATATTATAAAATTATCTTCAAAAAAGAGGACTGGACCACTAATGCTTAGATCTGAGATTTTTACCTAAAAAAGCGATTACAAAAAGAATAATAAGTGCTGAAAATAAAAACCAAGGCTATGAAATCCGAAAACCAAGAGAATAATCACTGAAAAACCTCTAAATAAATTACTAAAATTAAACTGAATTGATCGTTTTCCCCCTTATGGAATACGGATCAGTCAACAAGGCATATAGCGTTAGCCTATCGGCACGCCATATGCTTAGTTATTATAGCCAGTGCTTTATCCACAATTCCCATAATAGACGACCAATTGTTGATCCTATTACCCCAAGTGTAATTGCAAAAATCGATGAAAAAATTATTGCAGGTATCGGATGTTTTTTTAATAAATCTGTTATTCGATAATAAAGCCCTTTTTTAATCCCTTTTAGTTCAGATTGAACCTTTGCAATTACATTTTTTCCTACTTTATACTGCGGGATATTAGTCAAAGTGTTAATACAAGAATCACAAAGTTGGGGTTTATTTAGAGAATATATTACGTCAGTTTTTATTCCGTTCATATCAAATATGCAACCTCTAGTTTCATCATGAGCAAAATTTGTTGATTCACTTATTAATGGTATTCTATTTCCGTATCTTCTATAGACAAAAGATACCGAGTAAATAACTCGTAGTAATAAATTCTCTAATGGAATATTATCATATTTAAGAATATCCGTCATAGTACTATAAGTCATACAGACCCTATTATCCGAATACCTACGTGCAAAATAATTATTTTGAATAGGAACATTTGTAACCCCAATTAGAACATCGGCTCCATTTCTGACGGGAAGTTGTCTTTCCATATTTTCATCCAAAAATTCCCATTCAAAGCCATCAGAATCACCAACAATATTTACAGTATCTATTGGCGATAAAATTTCAAACAAATCAGATTTCCAATTTTGAACTTTTTGAATGTTAAGAGAATGTGGTATATGTCCTAAAATTACTATTCGTATTTTTATTTTACTCATTATTTTCAGTTTTCGGCATTGGCTATAACGGTCTCGTATAACCGTCAGTTACGGGTTTATATGTTTTACTTTTCGGTTTAGCACTGACGTTAGCAATTCCGAGTGGATTCGGACGTAGTCGAATCCGCCGTAATTGCGGTTATACAATGTTAGCATACGTGCTTATTTATTCGCTCGTTCATAGAGGAAATCGTATGTCCATTGCGGTCTATTATTCGCAAGTTTTTGTTTTTCTGACTCCGACATTCCTCTTCGAAGTCCTAAATCAAATTCAGTTAAATGCTTTTTTGCTAAATCAGACAACGCCATTGGGAAATACATTCCTGTTCCAATATCAGACTTTCTAACAAGTATGTATTTATCCATAAGTCCAGAAACGATTGGGTGATCCATTGGCATTGATATAGTAGACCTTCTCATAATAAAAAACTCTCTTAATACACTTTGTTCTGAAGGGTCTAACCTTTTAATATCTTCTATTACTTCTTTTTTAACTCTTGATTTGAAAAAAGATAGATTAATTTTTTTTATGATATAGTATATAATTGATAGAGCAATAAAAGAGATACAAACTATAAACACTATTCCAAAAAACTTACCATAGTCCTTTTCAAATTCGTCTAATTTTAGTTGAGCCAAGAATTCGTCAGTTCCAAACAATAAAATTCCGCTAACAATAGCAAAAAGTATAAATATCTTTATTGGTACTTTACTAAAATCAATTAAGTCGCTGAAAGAAAAACTCATATTAGACTGGATATACTTTTGTTGTTGAAACTTTTGCTTTTGTGTTTTCCGAATTATCAATTTCCTCTAAATTCACAAAAATTTCAATTTCATATTCAATCGAATTTTCTGTATTCTCGATTATTCGTTTCTCTTTCCAAGAGTTTGTCACTTTATAAACTCTTTCGTCATTATTTATCTTGCATTTTTGTCCTATTTCCATATTGCTTGGGTATGTATGCTAACTGGTTATATCCCGACAGATATAATGTTTATCTAATTTAAATCCCCAGATAACCCTACCTTTTGGGTTTTGTTATCCATTTAGTTAATTATTTAAAAAGCCTTGCTAAAAAGTAAAATTGTTACCATAAGAAAAGAGATTTTGAAGTATGCGGTTAAAGCATGTATCCCTAAATTTGTAGTATTTGGTTAATTTTTTAGTATTGCTTTTTCTTTCTGTAACAAACTTACTAAAATGAATTTAAATTTTCTTACGGTTTCCCTCAATCTCTTGAGTTTAATTTGTAGTGTTGAATTTTAAATGATGAGTTTAGTCAGTGATCAATTATCAGTGATCGGTTATCAATTATCAGTTTTCATTCGTTGGTGTTGAATAAAGTTCTCGATACATTTTTACTTGGTTAACACTCTTAAAAAACACTCGAACCGACATACAGAAATTGTGAATTATCGGTTGTTAGTGATCAATATTTTGAAGGTATTGTTCTTTTGCCCATCCAATATAATCATGGATAATGTCTAAGAGGCTAAAAAGCTTCAGAGATGCCGCTAAACGGGATTCATGTTGTGTATTGGCTTCAGCGACACCGCTAAGCAGAATTCATGGTGTACATTGGCTTCAGCGACATCGCTAAGCAGAATTCATATTGTGTATTGGCTTCAGCGACACCGCTAAACGAAATTCATGTTGTGCATTGGCTTCAGCGACACCGCTAAACAGAATTCATGATGTGTATTGGCTTCAGCGACACCGCTAAACAGAATTCATGATGTGTATTGGCTTCAGCGACGCCGCTAAACGGAATTCATGTTGTGTATTGGCTTCCGCGATACTGCTAAACGCAATATATGCTGTAAATTTTCCTAAACAATTGCAATGGCATCGAACTTGATAATTTTCGACCTATTGATAAGAATTTCTAAAAATCAAGGTAGCAGGGTTGGCTGAAAGATGAAAAGCCGTTTGAGCGGTAGCGAGTTCTTTTTATCTATGGCTGGTGGTGTCGTAGTATTTTTAAATTCTTATCATAAGTCTTGATTTTTGCTTCTTTGAATCAAGGCAAAGGAGAGAAACATTCTTATTTAACGTGAGTTCGATACAAAAAAATCAATGTCAGTTTGATTGTTTTTCTAAGAAAAATGTATCAAAAATAATTGATTTTCGATATTAAAAAGCTATTCTCGATACAAAAATCCTACGATTTTCACTCGAATCGACACTTTTTAAGTTTAATAATCCTTACATCGAACTCACGTTATTTATGATTCGATAGAGCTATTTGTTTTACAAACCTCTAAAAAAGAGGTCAATGGTAGTTAAATTATTTACAATAGAATGAAAATAATTTTGTAAAGAGAAGCCTTTTTTAGTTTTCAATACCGGTGTCTATACTGTTTATTTTTCTTAAAACCTTATAAATAAATGATTTGGTTTTAAAACAATTTTACTTTGCTCTCTGTACCAACTCCAGTTGTTCAATTTTGGCTTCAGTAGTAAAGAATCCGTAGTTTACAAAGGCTTTCTTCTTTTCAATTTTGTCAATAGTTCCAACAGCATTTCCATCTACCAAACGAACTTTATCTCCAATTTTAAAAACATATTCAGCTTTTGCTTTCGCAATTTTAGCGGCTTCAATTTTCTTTTCTTCTCTAACCTTAACTACTTTTTTAAGAACTTCTTGTTCTACTTTTTTAATCGCTTCTTTCTGTTTTTTTTCAGCTATTTCGTCTTGTTTCTTCTCTGTTTTAGTTTTCTTTTTTGGAGGATTCTTTTTTGTGAATTTTGTTTTTTCCGAAGTAACCCATTTAAAGAAATTTGCTGAAAGCTCTTTTTTATTATTTGTTTGAAAGTATTTATTCAAAAGCTCATTAATAAATCGACCTAAAGATAGCATACGTTGATTACTATCATACAATTCTTGAAAACCTTCAAGTTTTTCTCTTAATCTCTGTTCTTTATTGTTTAGATTTTCTAAATGTTCTTGTTCCTTGCTTTTTTGTTTTTCAAGAGTATCCGATGTTTTTTGGAGCCTGTTTCTTTCTTTTTGTAATTTAGAGATGGTTTTATCTAAACGAATTTTTTCATTTTCAACACGCTTCTTAGCTCTATTAATTAAGCTATAAGGGATTCCATTTTTTTGGGCAACTTCAAAGGTAAAAGAGCTACCTGCTTGTCCTATAAGTAATTTATAGGTAGGTTCAAGCGTTCTTTCATTAAACTGCATATTGGCATTTGTTACATTATCTAACTCATTAGCCAAAACTTTTAAGTTTGCATAATGTGTAGTGATAATACCAAAGGCTTTTTTGTTGTAAAATTCTTCTAAAAATATTTCGGCTAATGATCCTCCTAACTCTGGATCTGATCCAGTTCCGAATTCATCTATTAAAAACAAGGTGTTTTCATTACACTTACGAAGAAAATGACGCATGTTTTTTAGACGATAACTATAAGTGCTTAACTGATTTTCTATGGATTGATTATCTCCAATATCTGTTAGAAATGTGCTAAACAGCGTGGTTTCACTTCGTTCATGAACCGGAATTAACAAGCCACTTTGTAGCATTAATTGTAGAAGTCCGATAGTTTTTAAGGTAATACTTTTTCCTCCGGCGTTTGGACCAGAAATAACAATAATTTGTTGTTGATCACTTAATTCAATGGTTTGTGGAATGGTATTAACATTATTATCCTTGTTTTTTCTCCATAAAATAGGATGGTATGCATCTCTTAAAAACAGCCTTCGTTTTTTACTAATTTTTGGTAAAATGGCATTAATTTCTAAAGCATACTTTGCTTTGGCGCCAATAACATCAAGGTGTGTAAGAAAAACTAAATACTGCTCCAATAAAGAAACATAAGGACGAATTTCTTCTGCTAACGCTCTAAGTATTCTAACAATTTCTTGTTTTTCTTCGTATATTAAGTTTTGGAGTTCCCTGCTATAAGTTAGCGTGGCTTGTGGAGCAATATAAACAATATTTCCAGATTTTGATGAACCTAAAAGGCTACCAGAAACCTTACGACGATGCATTGCTAAAACAGCTAATACTCTTTGATTATCAATGATGGTTTCTTTAATATCATCTAAATAACCACTAGCTATGTTTTTACTTAATGCACGTGAGAAGCTTTCTGAAATTTTACCTCGTATGCCACCAATATCTCTACGTATTCTTTTAAGATCAGATGAAGCATTATCAGCAACTTCACCATAGGAGGTGATTTTCTTTTCTATAGCATCTGATACATAGGTTGTATATTCAATCCTATCGCTTAACTCATTAAGCTTTGGGTAGTAATCTTTGAATTTGGTTAAAAACTTTTTTAATTCATTAACGGTAGTAGTTGTTGTCGCTACTTTTAAAAAGGCTTCTGTTTCTAGAAAGCTGTTTTCAATAGCAAGCCGCTGAATGTGTTCCGTTATATTGTCATAGTTATGATTAGGGACTCTGTTTTCATTTTCAAAAGAACTTAAATACTCATTCACCATATTTAGCTCAAAAAATAAAGTGTGATTTTTTGAAATAGGGGTAATGTTAAGAACAGCGTTCTTACCAAGTTCTGAAATACAAAACTCCGTTACTTGCTCTAATACAGTATTGAACTCTAAATCTTGCAGCGTTTTTTTTATAACTTGTTGACTCAAAAAAAGTAATTTTTATTTGGACAACAAATCTATAAATTCTTTTTGGGAGCAATGAAGAACTACGAAGCTTTTTTAGTTAAAGTTTAAAAACTTTGCTATGGAAGTCTAAAAGAATGGTGATGATTTTTTTTTAATCACTAAATCAGGTTGAAATGTTTGGAATAGATGTCGAATTTTTAGAATAGTTTTCTTTGATTGTTTAACACTAGTTATGATTTGAAATTATTGTAACAGGAAAAAATGAATATTGTATTACGGTAATTTGAATTGGTAAATGGAATAAGAGTTTGGTTTGTTGTTAGAATAGAAGAGAGTGCATAATTTGCTTGAATGAAACCAAAAGAAATGGTTTATTTTTGGAAATTGTAAATGATATTATGGATATAGAAATTAAAGATAATTGGAAAGGTATACTTCAAAAGGAATTTGATAAACCGTATTATAAAGAATTGATTTCTTTTGTGAAAGAAGATTATAAGAATAGGATATGTTATCCGAAAGACAGCGATATTTTTGCTGCTTTTGATAATTGTTCTTTTGAAGATATTAAAGTGGTTATTCTTGGTCAGGATCCTTATCATGGAGAGGGGCAGGCTAACGGTTTATGTTTCTCTGTTTACGATGGAGTAGCGCATCCACCATCATTAAAAAATATTTTTAAAGAAATAGAAATAGATTTAGGTACTGAATATCCCACTTCGGGTGATTTATCCAAATGGGCAAAACAAGGTGTATTATTATTAAATGCTACCTTAACCGTTAGAGCAGGTATGGCTGGAAGTCATCAGAAAAAAGGATGGGAACAATTTACGGATGCTGTAATTTCTAAGATTTCGGAAGATAAAGAAAATGTAGTTTTCTTGTTATGGGGAGGATATGCCAAAAAAAAGGGAGCAAAAATTGATAAGAAAAAACATCATGTGCTAACTTCAGGACATCCGTCTCCACTTAGTGCCAATAGAGGATATTGGTTTGGAAACAAACATTTTTCAAAAACCAATAATTTTTTACAATCAAAAGAATTGCCTACTATATTATGGTAGGCAATATTACTTGATTGTAGTATGGTAAAGTAATGGCGTCTAAAATATCTTCTGTGCAATCAGGATAACTTACATCAATTGTGTTTTTTGACTTCAACCATTTAGCTATTTCGTTATATTGGTGCTTGTTGAATTTTTTAAGTACTACAACTCCCATTTCTTTTAAACTTAAAGCATTACATTGTTGTTCGTACTGGTTTTTCATAGGAATTACGAGTAATTTCTTTTTTAAGTATAAAGCTTCCGCTGGAGTTTCAAATCCAGCCCCACATAGTACACCATTTGAAGACGTTAAGCTTTTTATAAATGCTTCACCATTAATTGGACGAATTATGATGTTGTTATGGTATTTATGCTCTTTTGTATGTTTTGAGAATACTTCCCATTTAGTATTCTTAAACTCTGATAATACTTTAATAATTTTTTTATCACTATAAGCGGGAAGGTAAACTGTGTAATGACCTTTGTTGGTTACATTACGATATCTTATTTCTTTTCTTATAATAGGAGTAAAGATTGAAGAAGCATAGGTTTTAAAATGAAACCCGAATTTTATTTTGGCAGGAGCATAATACTTCAAAATTAATCGTTCAAACTTATAAAGTCCATATTTAGGGGCATTTTCGTTTAAAACAGCATTTTGATGACTCAATGATATAATTGGAATATTTCTAAGTTTGGCAGCCCAGGCAGTAACGGGTTCAAAATCATTAATGATTAAATCATATTCGTGTATGGGGATGGATCTAATCTCTTTGACTAATTTTTTGAGTTTTATTTTTTTTATGGTTTTAGAAAGATCAATACCTCCTTTTTTTCCGAACATAAAACTAAGTCCGTATAATTTGTATTTAATTTTAAAAGGAAACTTTAATTCACATTGATATCCACTTATCAATACATCTATTTCTGCTTTTCTTTGTAAATATGGGATGATTTCAATTGCTCGACTTGCATGTCCATTTCCCGTACCTTGAATGGCGTATAAAATTTTCATAGTTAGGATTACTTTGAAGATTTATTAATGTTAAATTCAACCAAGAGTTCTTCGAAAAGTTGGGCATTATTTCCATTAAATCCAACTAATTCTTTATCATTATCAGTTTTCGAATCTGAGGTTAGATTTTTAGCAAAACAATCTTTCTCATATTCATATAAACTCCAGGTTTGGTTATTATATTCTAAAGCTGTTAGGTTCTCAATCCAATCACCAGAATTTAAATAAGTTGTTGAACCGTTTTCGTTTTTAATATTCTTTATTTCTGGTTGGTGTATATGTCCGCATACCACATAATCATAGCCTTCTGAAATAGCAATATCTGAAGCAATGGTTTCAAAATCATTGATAAACTTAATAGCACTTTTAACGCTGTTTTTTATTTTTTTGGAAAATGATAAACGTCCATAACCTAGTTTTTCACTAATCCAATTAAAAGCAGTGTTAATCATAATTAGCGTATCATAACCAATACCGCCTAATTTTGCTAACCATTTTGAATGTTGCATCGTAACATCAAAAACATCTCCATGGAAAAACCAACCTTTTTTACCATCAAGATTAAGAACAACTTTATTTACAATTTCAAAGCTTCCAAGGGTGAAACCTGTGAACCTTCTTAAAGCTTCATCATGGTTTCCTGTAATGTAATACACCTTTGTTCCTGATGTAATAAATGATAATAGTTGTTTTATTACCTTTAAATGTGCTTTAGGAAAGTAACGTTTGTTAAACTGCCAAATATCAATAATATCACCATTTAATATTAGTGTTTCAGGATGTATTGTTTTTAGATAGTTGTTAAGTTCAGTAGCCCTACAACCAAAAGTACCTAAATGCACATCTGATATTACTGAGATATCAATTTTTCGTTTTTTGCTTTTTTTCATATAAAGTAACTATACAGTTGCTTGGACACATTTCATTAGAAAAAATGCTTCGACAACAACCAAAGTTAATAGGTATATGTTTTGTTAGTGAAAGTAAATTGTAAAGGATTGGTAATTATAAGATTATTATAAAGTAAGAGGATTGTTATAGAAAAGTAAACGAGTTCATTAGATTTAATGAGATTGATAAAACTATCTGATATCGAGAGTAATATACAAATAAGATAGTTTTTTTATATTAGCTTACATTTAAGTTTTTGATAATTAATAGTTTATGGTGAGGATGTTAGAGTGCTTTAAATATTTTTTATTTGTATTGATGTTAGTTTCTTGCGGAAAAGAGACCTATTTTGACGGAGTAGGGATTCCTATTAGAGAAACGAATAGAGGTGATTATGGTTTGGTTGGACTAGATGGTAAGATTCTGGTGGATTTTGAACTTGATGCAAAACCAAAAATTATGACCGAAAATTGGACTCATTATACTTATGATAAAAAATTAGTTTTTGTCAATGATAAGGGAAAGGAAACAACTACGGACTTATTAGATGCATTGTCTTTTCATGAAGGTACTATTTTATGTAAACTAAATAATGGTAAGCTGGCCTTTTATGATAAAACACTTCAAATGGTAATTATTCTTGATGATGTTGAAGAAGCAGGGCCAATTTCTAGTGGTCTTTTTAAATTTAGTAATGCTGCAGGAGATTGGGGATTTATGAATTTAAAAGGAGACGTTGTAGTTAAACCTGTTTACCATAAAGTTAAATCGTTTAGGGAAGGTTTTTCTATTGTAGAAAAATATGACGAAGAATCTAAAACAAATCGAGTAGGAATTATCGATAATAAAGGAGAATACGTTGTTCAATTATCTACCAAGTTTACGGAATTAGATTCTTTTTCGGAAGGTTTAAGTGCTTTTAAAAGCGATGATCAATCAGGTTATATAGATATAAATGGAAACAAAGTTATTGTAAGTGATTCTTGGAGAGAAACATTTCCTTTCTTTAAAGGATTAGCCTCAGTTAAAGGAGATGATGGAGAGTATGGGTTAATAGATGAAAAAGGGAGTTATTTGATAAAGACAAGAGAGAAAATTCCTGTTAAATTGTTTAATGGTCTTTCCATATATCAAGGAAGCAATAGAAAGCTTGGTTTTATGTCTTCGGAAAGAGAGCTCACTACAAGATCGGAATTTGAAGATATGATGCCATTTTTGAACAATGGAGCCTTTGCTAAGGATGGTGGAGAATGGATGTATATTGATGAAAACGGAAAGGATATTAGCGAGTTTAATAAGAGTATTCGTTTGATATATCATGAACCATTTACAAAATCTGTATATAAAGATAATACTCCGTTTGATTTGAATAGCACTTTAAAAAGTTCTTTTATCAATATTGATGGGTTTTATAAAGAAATAATGAAGGAAAGCTCAGGAGTAATGCATAAAATAATGACAGCAAGGAAAAATCTAGATGCAAGTTATTTAGAGAATTTGATGTTGGAATATGATAAGGAAATATCACTAATTGATAAAGTTGGAGTAGGGAAAAAAACGATAGATACTTATCAATTAATGAATGGGTACTTTGAGTTTGACTCGAATATTTCATTTTCATTAAAGTATTATTTTAATGAAAGAGTTATTTCGAAAAATGGTGACGGAAAATTCTTTAATGAGGATTCTAAGGTAAGCTCAATTAGAGTAAAAATAAAACCTCAGAGGAAAGGGAAAGGAAAAACGAAAGAATTACTGGAGAAGATAGAAATGGCCTTGTTGAAAAACAATAAAATCAATGATATTGGAGAAATTTTAATCGAAGATAAAGTCAAAGTAAAATTATCAAGAGATTATTCAAATATGTATATAGTATACTCTTATAACGAGTAGTAAAAAGTAAAAAGCTCGGTGTAAAACCGAGCTTTTGTATATTTATATTATTTATTGTAAAGAACCCAAGTTCCCTGTTCGAGTAGGGGAATGGCTTGCTTAAACTTTACAACTTTTTCTTCACCACTCATTACATTTTTAATGGTTACTCGTTCGTTTCTACCAATTTTAGGTTGCTCTCTTACAACAGTTTCTACAATTTGTTGTTCTTGAGTGTTCTGCTGTCTGGTATTACTAATCGCCTGCTGAGATGAATTTTGAACTTCATCTTTACGAAGATCTAATTTTTCTCTTACTTGTTCTTTTGCTTCTGATATTTGAGACTCATCTTGAGTTGGAAGCTTTCCTTTAAATAAGAAAGAAAGAACTTCTTTATTAATTTTATCTAGTGTTTGCTCAAAAACTTTGAAAGCTTCAAATTTATAAATAAGTAATGGATCTTTTTGTTCGATGTGGGCAGTGCTCTGAATAGAATGCTTAAGTTCGTCTAACCTTCTTAAGTGGTCTTTCCAGTTCTCATCAATAATAGCAAGAGTTATATTCTTTTCGAAGTCATAAACTAAAGATTTACCTTCAGATTCATACGCTTCTTTTAAATTAGTTACTACTTGTAACGTTTTGGTTCCATCGGTAAAAGGAACTACAATACGTTCATAACGATCTCCTTCATTTTCAAAAACACTTTGAATAACAGGGAAAGCTTGAGTAGCATTTCTATTAGCATCGTTTTTATAGTGTTCTGAAACTACTTTGTATAACTTTCCAATTAATTCATCTTCTGGAGTTGCGTTGAACTCTTCTTCAGTAAAAGGAGAAGTCATTGACGAGAATCGGATTAATTCGAATTCGAAATTCTGATAATCTTTCGATCCTTTATTGTTCTTTACAATTGAATCACAAGTATCATAAATCATATTTGCGATATCAATTTGTAAACGTTTCCCATCAAGAGCATGGCGACGACGTTTGTAAATAAATTCACGTTGTGAACTCATTACATCATCATATTCTAGTAATCTTTTACGAATTCCGAAATTGTTTTCTTCAACTTTCTTCTGAGCTCTTTCAATGGATTTACTAATCATAGAATGTTGGATAACTTCGCCTTCTTGTAAGCCCATTCGATCCATCATTTTTGCAATTCTTTCAGAACCAAACAAACGCATTAAGTTGTCATCAAGCCCAACATAGAATTGAGTAGAACCAACATCACCTTGACGACCTGCACGTCCTCTTAACTGACGGTCAACACGACGTGAATCATGACGCTCAGTTCCAATAATAGCTAAACCACCTGCAGCTTTTACTTCATCAGATAATTTGATATCGGTACCACGACCAGCCATATTTGTTGCTATTGTTACTTGTCCTGGTTTTCCAGCTTCGGCAACAACATCAGCTTCCCTTTTGTGCAGTTTCGCATTTAATATATTATGAGGAATTTTACGAATACTAAGCATTCTTCCTAATAATTCAGAAATCTCTACAGAAGTAGTTCCTACTAAAACAGGTCTTTCTTCTCCTACAAGTTTAACGATGTCTTCAATAACAGCGTTATACTTTTCACGAGTTGTTTTATAAACTAAATCCTGTTTGTCGTCTCTTGCAATTGGCCTGTTTGTAGGAATTTCGATAACATCCAGTTTGTAGATTTCCCAAAATTCACCAGCTTCTGTAACTGCCGTACCAGTCATTCCTGATAACTTGCGATACATTCTAAAGTAATTTTGAAGAGTAACAGTAGCAAAAGTTTGCGTAGCGTCTTCAATCTTTACACTTTCTTTTGCTTCAATGGCTTGGTGCAACCCATCAGAGTAACGACGACCGTCCATAATACGCCCAGTTTGTTCGTCAACGATCATTACTTTGTTGTCCATTACAACATATTCAACATCCTTTTCAAAAACAGTATATGCCTTTAAAAGTTGGTTCATTGTATGAATACGCTCACTCTTAACACTAAAATCTTGATAAAGTTCTTCTTTCAAACTAGCCTTCTCTTCAACAGTAGTGTCAGCTTTATCAATCTCTCCAATTTTTACACTAATATCTGGTAAAACAAAGAAGCTTTCCTCTTTTGTAATGTCAGAAAGATAAGCAACACCTTTATCCGTTAAGTCAATTTGATTGTTTTTCTCTTCAATAGTAAAGTAAAGTTCAGCATCAACTTCAGGCATTAACTTATTGTTATCCTGCATGTAGAAGTTTTCCGTTTTTTGAAGAATTTGCTTAACTCCTTCTTGTGATAAGAACTTAATTAAGGCTTTATTTTTTGGTAAACCTCTATATACTCTTAATAATTGAAAACCTCCTTCTTTTGTATCTCCATCTTTAATTAATTTTTTAGCCTCAGCTAAAACACCAATTAAATATTTATTTTGTAGAGATACTAAATCAGAAACTAAAGGCTTTAATTCGTTGAATTCATGACGATCACCTTGAGGAACTGGTCCAGAAATAATTAGAGGTGTACGTGCATCATCAATTAAAACTGAATCTACCTCGTCAATAATGGCATAGTTAGGAGCACGTTGAACGAGGTCATTTTTAGAACTCGCCATATTATCACGCAAATAATCAAAACCAAATTCATTATTAGTTCCATAGGTAATATCTGCGTTATATGCTTTTCTTCGCTCTTCTGAATTAGGTTGGTGGTAGTCAATACAGTCTGTACTTAAACCATGAAATTCAAAAATAGGAGCCATCCAAGCACGGTCACGTTTCGCTAAATAATCATTTACTGTTACTACATGAACTCCATTTCCTGTTATAGCATTTAAATAAATAGGCAAAGTGGAAACTAAAGTTTTTCCTTCCCCAGTCATCATCTCTGCAATTTTACCAGTATGTAATACAGAACCACCAATTAATTGAACATCATAATGAATCATATCCCAAGTAACTGGTTTTCCAGCCGCATCCCAAGAATTTTGCCAAAATGCTTTGTCGTCTTCTAAAATAATATGCTCTCTGGTAGCTGATAATTCTCTATCAAAAGGAGTTGCAGTAACTTCCATTTCAGTATTTTGCGTAAAACGCTTCGCAGTTTCTTTTACAACGGCAAATGCTTCAGCGGTAATATTATTTAAAACTTCTTCAGAAGCCTCATAAGCCTCGTCTTTAAGTTTATCGATTTCAGAATAAATATCTTCTTGTCTATCGATATCAGCTGTTAAAACTTCTTCTTCTAAAACAATAATTTTATCATTAAAAGGTTTGGTAACCTCTGCAATTTTTGCTTTAAATTCAACAGTTTTAGCTCTAAGCTCATCATTTGAAATAGTGCTTAATGCGTTTTCGAAAGATTTTACCTTTTCTACTATAGGTTGTAAAACTTTCAAGTCCTTTTGTTGTTTGTCTCCAACAAATATTTTTATAATCGAATCTAAAATACTCATTTTATAAACTGTTGTTTTCTAGTTAATTAGTTTTGGTAATTAACATAATTAAAGTGGTTGTAATATGTATGCTAAAAATAAGCAAAAAAAAAGCCTCTGTAATGAGACTTTTTTATATTGTTTTTTTAATATTCATCTTCGTTCCAAAGATAATCTTCTTCGGAGGGGTAATCCGGCCATATTTCTACAATAGAGTCATAAGCTTCACCTTCATCTTCAATGTCTTGCAAGTTTTCTACAACTTCCAATGGTGCTCCTGTACGGATTGCATAATCGATTAATTCATCTTTTGTTGCTGGCCAAGGCGCATCTGCTAGATAAGATGCTAATTCAAGTGTCCAATACATTTCTTTATCGGTTTTTTTGATTTCCGCAAAAATAATTTTTTTTTCTAAAAAGTCAAGTTTTTTTTGAAAAATCTGTTGTTATAAATAAAAGAACTTCACTATAGCTTCTCAGGAACCCATTTAATTTCCTCAGCTTGTAGATCTTTAGTCAACTTTCGTGCCAACACAAAAAGGTAGTCAGAAAGTCGGTTTAAGTACATTAAAATGGTGTCATGAATAACTTCTTCGTCGTTTAAAGCTACTGATAAACGTTCTGAACGTCTACAAACACATCGCGCAATATGACAGAATGACACAGTTTGGTGTCCTCCAGGTAGAATGAAATGTGTCATAGGAGGGAGCTCCTCATTCATTTCGTCTATTTCGTTTTCTAAAAACTCAATAGATGATTCATTTATTTTTGGAATGTTTAATCGTTCTTTTCCATTCTTTAATGTCTCTTTTTCAGGAGGGGTAGCAAGCATAGCTCCTAATGTAAAAAGATCACTTTGAATTTTTACGAGACTTTTCTTTATGTGATTGCTTACTTGCTGGTCCTTTATAAGTCCTATATAAGAATTTAATTCGTCGACGGTTCCATAGCTCTCTATACGAAGATGGTGTTTTGGAACACGACCACCTCCAAATAAAGCGGTAGTACCTTTATCTCCAGTTTTTGTATATATTTTCATTCGTTATTTTAATAATTCAATATAAATAAATATAACATTAAGATATGGATATATGTTTGTATGTTATATCTTCAGTTTTATTGCTGTTATTTATCTTGAGTTGTTGTATTTTTTGTTAATTTGTTTAGAATGTATTCTGGGCAACGAGTTGGTTTCATTGTTGCCGCATTTACAAAAGCTAAAGTAGTATTAGCACTACATAAAAGTTCATTTTTTTCATTTAAAATTTCATAATCAAATTCAATTTTTACTGTTGGTGTTTTTTTTAAAATAGTATGAATGGTAATTAACTCATCATAATAGGCCGACTTTTTAAAATTGCAGGTCAGTGAAATTACTGGCAGCATAACACCACTTTCTTCAAGTAGCTTGTAAGTTGTTCCTAAACTGCGTAACCATTCTGTTCTACCTACTTCTAAAAAACTGGCATAATTACCATAGTAAACGACTCCCATTTGGTCTGTTTCATTATATCTTATTCTGACCGATGTTGTGTTTTTATACAATGTGTTTTTATACAATGTGTTTTATTTTATATATGTTAGAATAACAATACGTAAAAAAAAAAATAATAATCAATAGTGATTTGGTTTTTTTTTACTGAATTTTATTCACACTTTTGTTCCTCCGAATATGTGATTTTAGAGTCCCCTATAATCTGAATAATTTTAACAAAAAATTTAATCCTTTTTTCACCAATATGACTAAAACAGCTGATTCAGTTTGGATGGAATGTTTGACCTTTATAAAGGACAATATCAAGCCACAAGCATATAAAACGTGGTTTGAACCGATTAAGCCGGTAAAGTTATCTGGGGAAGCTTTAACTATTCAAGTTCCGAGCAAATTTTTTTACGAGTGGCTGGAAGAACATTATATTAAATTGTTGCGTGTTGCTTTGGTAAGGCAGCTAGGACACGAGGCAAAATTAGTATATGATGTTCGTATGGAGAATACATATAGTAGTAACAATCCACAAACTGTAAAAATACCTAGTTCTAATAGAAATCCAATTAAACCACAAAAGGTAACCGTACCTCTTGAGTCTAAAAGAGAACTCAAAAACCCGTTTGTAATTCCTGGCTTGCAAAAGGTGAAAATAGAATCTCAATTAAATCCAAATTATAATTTTGTAAACTTTGTAGAGGGTGATTCAAATAGGTTAGCTAGATCTGCAGGAATGGCAGTTGCTAACAAACCTGGAGGAACATCATTCAATCCATTGTTAATATACGGAGGAGTTGGTTTAGGTAAAACCCACTTGGCTCATGCCATTGGTGTTGAAATAAAAGATAAATATCCTGATAAAACAGTGTTATATATCTCATCAGAGAAATTTACGCAACAATTTATTGATTCGGTAAAATCAAATACAAGAAATGATTTTATTCATTTTTATCAAATGATTGATGTGTTAATTATTGATGACGTTCAGTTCTTATCGGGTAAAGCCGGTACGCAGGATGTGTTTTTTCATATTTTTAACCATTTGCATCAAAACGGTAAACAAGTAATTTTAACTTCTGATAAGGCTCCTGTGGATATGCAGGATATAGAGCAGCGCTTATTATCTCGCTTTAAATGGGGATTATCAGCAGAATTACAATCACCAGATTACGAAACAAGAATTTCAATTCTTCAAAATAAACTCTATAGAGATGGAGTTGAAATGCCAGAAGAAATTGTAGAGTATATTGCCAAGAACATAAAATCTAATGTTAGAGAGTTAGAAGGTGTTATTATTTCAATGATAGCTCAAGCTTCTTTTAATAGAAAAGAATTTACGATTGAACTTGCTAAGCAAATTGTTGATAAGTTTGTTAAGAATACAAAGAAAGAACTTTCTATTGATTATATTCAGAAGGTAGTTTCTAAGTACTTTGATATGGATGTGGCAACATTGCAATCAAAAACGAGGAAAAGACATATTGTTCAGGCACGTCAGTTAGCAATGTATTTTGCGAAAAGAATGACTAAGTCTTCTTTAGCAAGCATTGGAAGTCAAATTGGTAAACGTGATCATGCTACGGTATTACATGCTTGTAAAACTGTAGATAATTTAACTGAAACGGATAAGCAGTTTAAGAAATATGTTGAAGATTTAACTAAAAAGTTAACTTTATAACTCAAAAGCGATTGTAGAACTTTACTGCTTTTAAGTAGTAAAGTTTGGTCTGCATTTTAAAACAATATATAGATGAAAATACTTATGGTTTGCTTGGGGAATATTTGTCGATCCCCATTGGCTGAGGGTATTTTAAAGTCTAAAGTATCTTCTGAAAATGTTTATGTAGATTCTGCCGGAACTGCTGGTTATCATATTGGTGAGTTGCCAGATAAAAGATCTATTGCCGTTGCGAAGAAGTATGGTATTGATATTACAGATCAGAGGTCTAGAAAATTTTCAATTGCTGATTTTGATACCTTTGATACTATTTATGCGATGGATGAAAGCAATTATCATAACATCGTTTCTTTGGCTCGAAATGATGAAGATGCTGAAAAGGTAAAATTAATATTAAAAGAAATCTCAACGAATAACATTATGAACGTTCCTGACCCATATTACGGAGGAGATCAGGGCTTCGAAAATGTTTATAATATGCTGGATGAAGCTTGTGACGTAATTGCTTCTAAAATTTAAATCAATGAAAGGTAAGTTATATTTAATTCCAACCACTTTAGGAGATACAGAACCTTTAGAAGTAATGCCTATCTCAGTAAAAAAGGTAATTGAACAATTAGATCATTTCATTGTTGAAAACGAAAAATCGGCGAGAAGATTTATTAAGAAAATTACTCCTGCGAAATCTCAAGGTTCACTTCAATTAATGTTATTAGATAAGTATTCCGATGAAATGGAAACGCAAAACTATTTAAATGTTTGTGATGAAGGTGTTTCGGTAGGTTTACTTTCTGAAGCAGGGGTTCCCGCTGTTGCTGATCCTGGCGCAACTATAGCGAAGTTAGCACATGAAAAAGGGATTCAGGTAGTACCGTTAGTTGGGCCTTCCTCTATTTTACTTGCCATTATGGCCTCTGGGATGAATGGACAAAGCTTTGCTTTTAATGGATATTTACCAATTGATAAATCGGATAGAAAAAGAGCAATAAAAGAGTTAGAAAAAATTTCAAAGGAAAAGGATCAGTCCCAAATTTTTATCGAAACTCCTTATAGGAATGAGAAAATGTTAGCAGATTTATCCGCGGCACTTTCTCCCCAAACAAGACTTTGTATTGCTTGTGATATAACATTACCTACCGAATACATTAAAACACTACCAATAAAAGAGTGGAAAAATGAAAAAGCCGATTTACATAAGCGCCCTGCTATTTTTATAATTCACAGATAACGATTTCATAAATCGACTTTTAAAAATATATTATACTTTCGCGTGTTTATTGGCGATAATATTTGAAACGTCGTAGCCTTTAAATTTCCTTAAATAATGTTGTATTGATGTTCCAAAAGCATCATTAAAGGTAAATTTCCCATATGATCGAAGGTATTTCTTTACATTGCCTGCACCACTTAAGTGAGCTGCGGCTAAAATTCCCGATTCGGTAATTCGAATACCATTTATTTTTTTACCGACAAATCGTTTTATATCTCTTCGTAAAATCCATTTGTTTACTTTACATAATGCGGTAAAAGTATTTTCCTGTAGTTCTGGATTCTTTAGGAAATTTGAGGTATTGTATATTCTAAATCTTTTTAATGTAGATTTTCCAAATTGATATTTTCCTAAATAACCAAGTTTGTTAACTACGGTATAACTTCCTTGAGATTCTTTAAAAGCTAAAGCTTCTCTAAAGCCAATAAAATCTTTTTGTAAAAATGGAAAGTTAAACTCCTCTTTAAAAACAACCTCCGATATAGGTTTGACTGTAATTGTAATACTTTCCCCTTTTTTCCCTTTTGTTGGATTTTTTGTAAAACTTGTGAGTATAAAAAATCCTAAAAAAACAATTACTAAATGTTTGATAATTAGATACTTTCTGTTTAGCGAGGGCAAAGGTACAATAAAATTACAATATAACTAATAACCAGTTGATTATGGTTTTTTACAATATATAAAATCCTAAGAAAAACACTGCGATTTTGCTCATTTAGAGATTTACAGAGTCGTTTAGTTTCAGATAATCAATTAAATATCTGTTTTTATAAGAATAAAATATTGTTAAAATTATCGATTAATCCCTCGTTGACTAATCCATTTTTGATATTTTGTTGCATTTCTGTTATGTTGAGCAAGGGAATTAGCAAACTCATGAAAACCAATGTTTTCTACACTAGCGCACATATAGTAATAATTATGTTTTTTGTAATTTAAAACGGCATCAATAGCAGAAATGTCCGGCATTGAGATAAGTGTAGGAGGAAGACCAGTGTTTTTGTAAGTATTGTATGGTGAGTTAATAGTAAGATCTTTATTCAAAACTCTTTTTACAACAAATTCTTGTCCATTTATTTGTTTTAAGCAATAAATAATTGTTGGATCTGCTTGAAGTGGCCAGTTACCTTTTAATCGGTTTAAGTATAATCCAGCAACTATTGGGCGTTCACTTTTTTGAGCAGTTTCCTTCTGTACAATAGAAGCTAACGTAAGAACTTCAGCTTTGGACAAATTCAAGTTCTTCGCCTTTGCAATTCTTTTTTCATTCCAAAAACGATTGTATTCTTTGAGCATTCGGTTTCTGAATTTTTCAGATGAAGTATTCCAGTATAACTCATAACTATTAGGAATATACATACCAAGAGCGGATTTTTCATTGAATCCATTTGATTCTAAAAAATCGGAGTCTTTCATGCTTTGTAATAATGAAATCGAATCTGCTTCTATTTGTTTTGATATTCTTCCTGCAAGTTTTTCCAGAGTATCTTGGTTGTTAAAGGAAAGTTTAATAGGTTTTTGCTTACCAATTCTTAAAAGATTAACAAGATCATTTAAACTCATTCCTTTTTTCAGTTCATAGCGACCACTTTTTGGATTTACATAGTTTTTCTTTTTAGCGACCCATTTAAAGTTAGAGGGATTATCAATGAATTGATTGAGTTTTGATGCAACATCGCTTAAATCATCAGTTGATTTTATTAAAAGAAGCCCATTCTTTGTAATTGCTTTTCCAAAGATTTTGTTGTAGAAGCTAAACCCCACAATTATAGCGGTTGTCAAAACAACGGCTATAATTCCTAAAATAATTTTTTTATTCATTGATTCGTTGAAATAAAATTTCGTCTTTAAATTTTCCTTGATTATAAATCCAGTCTTTTTTGATCCCCACTTCAGTAAAGTTTTTACCTCGAAACAAATGTAAGCTATTTAAGTTATCGGATGCAATATTTGCATAAAGCTGGCGTAAATTTAGGTGTTTGAAACAGTACTCAATTAAATGATCGAGAGCTTCATTTGCGTGTCCTTTTTTCTGATAATCAGGATGAACTAAAATGCCAATTCCTGCACGTTTGTGTTGAGGACTAAAATCGAATAAATCAATCATACCAATCGGAAGTGAATTATTGGAAAGCTCTATAATTAGGCGTAACTGTTTGGCTTCATATATGTCTAAATGTGAGTTTTGTAAATACTGCTTTAGTAAAAAACGAGAAAAAGGAGTTTGTGTATTACTTATCTCCCAAAACTGTTCATTATTTTCAATATCGAATAAAAAAGACAAGTCTTCCGGCTCTAAGGCTCTTAAATTAATATGTTTTCCTTTTAAAGTGTGCATTAAATAGCTATTTCCCCTTTAAAAACAAAGGTAGCGGGTCCGGTTAAAAAAATGTTGGTATAACGATCATTATTTTTTTGAAAAGAAACAGCGAGTTCACCACCTTGAACTGGAAGAGTTAGAGAAGTTTCCTTGGTCTTTTCAGAAGCATGCATGGCAAGAGCAACGGCAGTTACACCAGTTCCACAAGCTAATGTTTCATTTTCTACACCTCTTTCATAGGTTCTGACTCTAAAAGTAGATGTATTTATTTGTTCTGCAAAATTTACATTACTACCTTCCTTACCGTATATATTATTGCGAATATTTCTTCCTTTTGTAAAAACATCAAAAGAATCTAAATTTTCCACCAATTCTACATGATGAGGAGAACCTGTATTAGCAAAACAATAAGTGTCATATATAGCAACTTCATCAACATCTATCATTTGTAAAGAAACGATACCGTTTTCAATAGAGGCATGATGTAAACCATCAATAGCAATAAAAGTGGTTTCTTTTTCGAATAGCTGCAATTTATGAGCGAAAGAAACAATGCATCTTCCTCCATTTCCGCACATAGTACTTTCATTACCATCAGCATTATAGTATACCATTCTAAAATCGGTATCCTTATCATTCTCTAATAAAATCATTCCATCAGCACCAATTCCAAAATAACGATTGCACAATGAAGCAATAATGCTAACGTTATCTTTTGGAAAGATGTTTGATCTATTGTCAATAATAACAAAATCGTTACCTGTACCTTGATATTTATAAAAAGTCAAATTCATAGGGCAAAGATACGTATTTACGTGTTTATTTTTCATTGTTAAATAGCGGTTAAAAATCGTTAAAATCAAGTTAAACAGATTCTGTTAAAATGTTAAAATTGTATATTTGAGTAACTAATTATTGTATGTATATGAAGAAAATTTTAGGAATTTTAGTAGTAGCGTTTATTGGAGGGGCGGCATCGCTTACAGGATACAAAATGTTTTTAGAAGAACCTCAAGTGATTATTAAAGAGGAGTTACCAGCTTTACAAACTGTAAAGACTAATTATACAACACCTACTTTAACTACGTCTTCAGTACCAACTAATTTTACTGAGGCTGCAGAAAGTACGGTGAATGCCGTAGTCCATGTAAAAAACACGGCTTTACGAACACAACAGAATCCATGGTTAGAGCATTTCTTTGGAAGGGGAAGCGGTACAAGAAAATTTGAACAAGTAGGAACAGGAAGTGGGGTAATTATTTCTCCGGATGGATATATTGTAACAAATAACCATGTTATTGAAGGCGCATCAGAAATTGAAATCACTTTAAACAGTAGAAAGAAACTAAAGGCTGAACTTATAGGAACCTCAAAAGACAATGATATTGCTTTATTAAAGGTTGACATAGATGAAGATCTTCCTTACTTACCATTTGCAAATTCGGATTTTGTGAAAATAGGTGAATGGGTATTGGCTGTTGGAAATCCTTATAATTTAACATCTACAGTTACTGCAGGAATTGTAAGTGCTAAAGGACGTGATTTGGATGGGAATACAAATACGGAATCATTTATTCAAACTGATGCCGCTGTAAACCCAGGGAATAGCGGAGGAGCTTTGGTAAATACGAGAGGTGAATTAATTGGAATTAATACAGCTATTACTTCAAAAACGGGATCTTTTATTGGATATTCTTTTGCAGTACCATCAAATATAGCTAAAAAAATTATTGATGATTTATTAGAGTTTGGAGCTGTACAAGAAGCTATTTTAGGTATCGGAATTGATCAAGGAGATAAAGAGATACAAGGAGTTAAAATTGGGTCAATAGATGAAAATAGTGAAGCATTAAAGGCAGGTTTAAAAGAAGGAGATGTAATTACCAAGGTTAATAATGTGAAAATTTCAAAGTTTTCTGACTTAAAAGGTCAACTAACGGCAAAAAGACCAGGGGATATTATTGATGTAACTGTTGATAGAAATGGAGATGAATTGGTTAAAACGGTTAAATTGATTAAAAGAATTGTAGTACCAACGAGTAAAGTTCTTGGAACGCAGTTTAAGGATTTAACTGAGAAAGAGAAGAGAAAGTTCAATATAGATGGAGGAGCGAAAATTACAGCTTCAGTGAATCCATATTTTGAAGATTATGATGGTTTAAAAGGATATATTTTAACCAAAATAAATGGAGAAAATGTAACTTCAGCGCAACATGCAGTTGAATTATTAGATAGTAATGCAAAGAGACGTTATATATTTGAAATGATCACCCCAGAAGGGAAAACAGAAATGTTCAGATATTAAAAAAATAAGTCTATAAAATAGAAAAAATCCTGTCCTTAAAAAGATAGGGTTTTTTTATTTCAAAAAACTTACGAAATCGATTGAAATATGTATTTTTGCACAAATTTTTTAAAATTAGTTAACACACAACTATGTCAACAATAATAAATTACGAAAGTGAAGTAGCCAATCAAACTCAGGTAAGAAGAGCTACTGTTGAATTTATCAATATTGTAAACAATTTATGGTATGATAAATCAATAGAATTGGTTTTATTTCGAAATCCATTAGTTGATAAGAGAGCTAGTGAAGTTCTTAATTTGATCAATTATGCAAAAGAGTTTGTTGCGAAGCCAATTTCTATCATAGATGCTCTTGAAATAGCCAAAGCAATACAGTCAATTGATTTGCCAGCCTCAAAGTTAGATATAGGGAAATTAGCGTACGAATATCATTTAACAGATAGTTCGAACTTAGATAAAGTTGATTTCGTAAAAAATCAATTAAAAGATGCTACTGAAGCAGCTCCTTTTAAGCCTAAAGATGTTGTTTTATACGGTTTCGGACGTATTGGACGTTTACTAGCTCGTGAGTTGAGTAGTAAAATGGGGAAAGGTTCTCAGCTACGTTTACGTGCTATTGTAACAAGAGGAAAAATAGATCAATCTGTTTTAGAAAAAAGAGCTTCATTATTGAGTGTTGATTCAGTTCATGGAGACTTTTTAGGAACTGTTCAGGTAGATGCAGAAAACAACGCGTTAATTATTAATGGTACGACCGTTCAGATGATTTCTGCGAGCCAACCAGAAGATATTGACTATACAAAATACGGAATCAATGATGCTTTAATTATTGATAATACAGGAGCGTTTAGAGATAAAGAAGCGTTAAGCCGTTTATTAGCTTCAAACGGAGCAAGTAAAGTATTGTTAACAGCTCCAGGAAAAGGTATCCCTAATATTGTTCATGGTGTTAACCACTTAGAAAACAATCCTGATAATATCGATATTTTCTCAGCGGCTTCATGTACAACAAATGCTATAACTCCGGTATTGAAAGTTATTGAGGATAATTTCGGAATAAAGAAAGGACACCTAGAAACAATTCATGCATATACAAATGACCAAAACTTGGTAGATAATATGCACAATAAATACAGAAGAGGTAGAGCTGCTGGATTAAATATGGTAATTACAGAAACAGGAGCAGGAAAAGCAGTTTCAAAGGCATTACCAGCTTTAGAAGGTAAATTAACTTCAAGTGCAATTCGCGTACCCGTACCAAATGGTTCGTTGGCAATTTTGAATTTACAATTAAACTCTAATGCAACTGTTGATTCGGTAAATGCTATAATGAAACAATACGCATTGGAAGGAAGTTTAGTTGAACAAATTCAATATTCATTAAGCAATGAATTGGTGTCTTCTGATATCGTTGGTACAACAGCACCTTCAATTTTCGATAGTAAAGCTACCATTGCAGAAGGAGATACTATTGTTATTTACGTGTGGTATGATAATGAGTATGGATACTCTCATCAAGTAATGCGTTTAGCAAAACATATAGCAAAAGTACGTAGATATACCTACTATTAAGAAAACTTTAAATAAGTACAATATTAAGCCGAAACATGGAAATGTTTCGGTTTTTTTTTATATTTGAGTTTATTAACCTTATATAATCCCCCGAAATAGTATGAAAAAAGCTTTGGCATTTTTTGTTTTTGCTGTTGGTTTTACAATAGCATCTTATGCTCAGGAAAGTTCTGATCAGTCATTTTTAACTTCTGGAAAATGGAAAATTGAATCTTTAAAAATTGGAGAAGAAAAGGAATCCTTTGCTGACTGCAACAACAGTTGGTTGGTTTTTCAAGAAAATGGAAGTTACAAAATGATGATGAGAAAAAATGAAAAATTAGGTCAATGGACTTTGGAGAATAATGAAACAGTATTAAAGTTTGAAAACCAAGGAGCTATTGATAATTTTAAAATTTTAAAGCTAACTGACAAAGAGTTGTTGTTTTCTGCAACAGACCAAGATGTGGTATATACCATGACTTTAAAAAAGTAAAGTGTATTTATATAAAATATAAACCGAGGTAAATTCCTCGGTTTTTTTATGCCTAATTTTATCAGTTAAAATGTATAAAAGTTTTCCTTAACTTAGCCAATATAACTGCAGTGAAATATGTTTTTACGAGTAGTTCATTTTTAGTATTATAGATAATTAGATTTTAAATGAGAGTTGTATTAAGTTTTGTAATGTTGTTTACTATGGGGAAAATAAATGCTCAAAAATTGCCGTATTATGAAATACCTGAAGCTCCTAAAGAGTATACGCAAGGTACTGTAGCTGCGAGAATGGTAGATGGTTTAGGTTTTCGTTATTATTGGGCAACAGAAGGACTGAAACCTAAAGATTTATCGTATAAACCGAATCAAGAAGCGAGGTCAGTTCGTGAGACCTTAGAGCATTTATTAGTATTATCCGTAATGACTCTAAGTGCGGTAGAAGGGAAGGAGGTAGTTTTTGAAAAAAGTGATGATCTTGTGTTTGATGATTTAAGAAAAAAAACGCTTCAGAATTTTAAAAAAACTAGTGATATTTTAAAGAAGTCAAATGACTTGTCAAAGTTTGTGATGAAAATCCCAAGAGGTGATAACACGGCTGAATTTCCCTTTTGGAATCAATTAAATGGACCTATTGCCGATGCTATTTGGCATGTTGGTCAGATAGTATCATTCAGAAGATCTTCTGGAAATCCTTTTCCTAAAGGAGTGAGTTTATTAACGGGTAAGGTTAAAAAATAATTAAATAGCTATATTTTTTCGATGACAATAAAGGATAGGATAGAAGGATTGAGAGAAGAATTACGTGAACATAATTATAACTATTATGTTTTAGATAATGCCACAATTACTGATTATGAATTTGATATAAAATTAAAAGAACTTGAAAAACTAGAGAATGAACATCCCGAGTTTTTCGATTCAAACTCTCCAACACAACGCGTGGGGGGAGATATCACAAAAAACTTCAATACAATAACCCATAAGAATAGAATGTACTCTCTCGATAATTCTTATTCGAAGGAAGATTTATTAGATTGGGAGAAACGTTTACAAAAGAATTTAGGTTCGGTTGAAATTGAATACACCTGTGAGTTAAAGTATGATGGAGCTTCGATTAATTTAACCTTTGAAAATGGGGAGTTTTTAAGAGCGGTTACAAGAGGCGATGGATTTCAAGGTGATGATGTAACAACGAATGTTAAAACAATTAAATCGATTCCTTTAGTACCAAAAAAAGATTTCCTTTCGAATTTTGAAATGAGAGGAGAGATTATTTTACCATTGGAAGGGTTTAATAAAATGAATGAAGAGAGAGTAGCAAATGGAGAAGAAGCATATCGAAATCCAAGAAATACTGCAAGTGGAAGTTTAAAGTTACAAGATAGTTCGGAAGTAGCGAAAAGACCTTTAGATTGTTTGTTATATCAGGCAGTAACAAATGAAAGAAAATATAAAACACATTACGAGAGTTTAGAAGCTGCGAGAAATTCAGGGTTTAAAGTTCCAGAAACAATTGTGTTAGCTAAAAGTATTGAGGAGGTTTTTGAGTTTATTAATGCATGGGATGAAAAGCGTCATGATTTACCATATGAAACCGATGGAGTTGTAGTTAAGGTAAATAGTTTACAACAACAAGAAGAGTTGGGGTATACGTCAAAATCACCAAGATGGGCAATTGCTTATAAGTTCAAAGCAGAACAAGTAACTACGGTTTTAAATGAAATTACTTATCAAGTCGGGAGGACAGGAGCTATTACACCCGTAGCAAATTTAGAATCGGTTCATTTAGCGGGAACCATCGTAAAAAGAGCTTCGCTACACAATGCCGATCAAATAGAAAAACTTGACATTAGAGTAGGAGATACTGTTTTTGTTGAGAAAGGAGGAGAAATAATTCCTAAGATTATCAAGGTAGATTTCGCTAAAAGACCATCAGATTCATTACCAACAAAATATGCTGCAAATTGTCCTGAATGTGGTACAGAATTGATTAGAACGGAAGGAGATGCCAAGCATTACTGTCCTAATGAGTTCGGTTGTGCTCCTCAAATAACTGGTAGAATTCAACATTTCATTTCACGAAAAGCTATGGATATTGATGGGCTAGGTGGTGAGACTGTTGATTTACTTCGAAAAGAAGGATTGGTTAAAAATTATGCTGATTTATATGAGTTAACCAAAGATCAGGTGATTCCATTGGAAAGGATGGCAGAGAAATCTGCTCAAAATATGATTGATGGAATTGAAAAATCTAAAGAAATTCCATTTGAAAAGGTATTGTTTGCACTCGGTATTCGTTTTGTAGGTGAGACTGTTGCAAAGAAATTAGCAAAGCATTTTAAGTCAATGGATAATTTGATGAGTGCTAATTTAGAAATATTAATAGCTGTAGATGAGATTGGAGAACGAATAGCACAAAGTATTATTGATTTTTCCTCAAATGAAGGAAATAAAGAGTTAGTTAAAAGGTTGAAATCTTTTGGTGTACAACTAGAAGTTTCTGCTGAAAGTTTAGAAAATCAAACAGATAAATTACAAGGAAAAGCATTTGTCGTTTCTGGTGTTTTTCATCAATTGAGTAGAAACGAACTTAAGAAAGCTATAGAAGACAACGGAGGAAAGGTAAGTAGTTCCATTTCGAAAAAGACAGATTATGTAATTGCAGGTGATAATATGGGGCCGAGTAAATTAGAAAAAGCTCAAAAGCTTGAAGTTCCAATTATTTCTGAACAAGATTTTATAGATATGATAAATTAATAATATAATGAGAGTGTTACAATGAATAATCAAACGAAAATTATATTATCGCACCTCCTTTTTTTAATTGTAGGAGCCATTGACGTTTATGCTGTATTTGTTAGTAACAGAAGTCTTGAACTCATTTTTAAGCCATTTTTAATGATCACCTTGTTGATCGTTTATTTTTCTGGAGTTAATAAACCCAATACTTGGTTTATTGTTAGTTATTTCTTTTCATTTTGGGGAAATGTGTTTCTCATTTATGAAAAGAGTCACCTTATTTATGGTTTAGTAACGTTTCTTATTGTGCATTTAATATATATTAAGATCATAATTGGTTTTTTAAAAAAGGATTCCATTTCTAGAGTCCTTGTTTTAACGATCCCGTTTTCATTATTATTTCTTGCCGTAATGTATTTTATATTTAACAATCTTGGCAATATGATGTTTCCAGTAATATTGTATGGAGTTGTGATTGCTATTTTTGGAGTAGTATGCTTACTTAATTATCTGCAAGAAAGTAAAGTAGAGAACCTATGGTTACTCATTGGTAGTACTTTGTTTATTTTTTCGAATATTTTTGTAGGGTTTGATAATTTTTATGGCTCCTATCATTTCGTTAACATTTTATTGATAACGTTATATATTATAGCTCAATATTTTATATGTAAAGCAATGATAGCAAAAGGAAACAATAGCTTGTTATAGTAAAAGAAAATAAATTTTCCCGCTGTTTTTAGCTTGAAATCGTATAAATAATTAAATTTTAAAATGTCAAAACAAATCAAATTAACCATTGCAACATTGTTATTTTTATTGATAGCCATTACTGATATATTTGCGGTAATTACGAGCAACAAAATCCTTGAAATTATATTCAAACCACTCTTGATGACAACATTGGTAGTTGTGTATTTGGTAGGAGTGAAAAAGCCAAACTTTTGGTTTGTAAGTGGTTTATTTTTTTCATTTTGGGGAGATGTGTTTTTATTAGATAAACAAAATTATTTTTTGTTTGGTCTGGCATCATTTTTAATGGCACATATAATATACATCAAAATTACCATAGGTTTTTTAGAAAGGCACTTAACGGCTAAGATGATAAGTTCAGCTATTCCATTTGTTTTATTGTTTGTAGGCGTGTTGTATATTACTTATTCGAATTTAGGAGATTTATTGATTCCTGTTATAGTTTATGGGGTTACAATCGCAGCTTTTGGAGCGGTAACATTACTTAATTATAGACAAAGTAAAAGCACAGAAAACTTATGGTTGCTATTAGGTTCAGTTTTATTTGTTTTGTCAGATAGTTTAATAGCGTTAAATAATTTCTACAATCCAAGCCATTTATTTAGCATTTCAATAATTGTATTGTATATCATTGCGCAATATTTTATTTGTAGAGCAATGATATCAAAGAATCAATTAATCGATATTAAATTTGCTGAAGATTTACAAGGAGAAGATTAATATTCTACTTAAAAAATAGTACATGGAAAAGCCGCGTATAGCTAGGTTAACCCAAATCGTAATACAATTACAATCAAAACGGATTGTTACTGCAAGAGAACTGGCAGAAAAGTATCAGGTGAGTATTCGAACGATTTATAGAGATATTAGGACACTTGAAAACTCTGGAGTTCCAATTACTACGGAAGAAGGAAAAGGGTATACTTTAGTAGAAGGGTATCAATTACCTCCAGTAATGTTTTCTGAAGAAGAGGCGAATGCATTAATCACAGCGGAGCAGTTAATTCTTAAAAATAGGGATGCCTCTTTGATTGAAAATTATAAGAATGCTATTACGAAAATAAAAGCAGTTTTAAAATTTTCTCAAAAAGATAAAGCTAATTTATTATCAAAAAGAATTGCGTTCAGAGCAAATATAACGGAAGAGCGATCTAGTAATTATTTGATTCAAATTCAAAAAGCTATTACTAGCTTTAATTTATTAGAACTTGAGTATAATTCACTGGAGAATAAGTTTACAAAAAGAGTTATTGAACCTTTCGCTTTGTATAGTACGAATGAAAATTGGTTATTGATTGCTTTTTGCCGTTTCAGGAATGAATTTCGTGCTTTTAGACTCGATCGCATGCAAAAGTTGGTTCATAATATTGAAACTTTCGAACCTCATGACATGACTATTCAACAGTACTTCGAAATGTGTAACGAAAAATATCTATCCTCCCCTGACAAAGGGCTGTCATAACTCAAGTATATTTTTGTTTTGAATTTAAAACTAAAATATGGAAACAATACAAAAAGATCAGTTTTATGTAGTGGGTATATCGGTTAGAACTTCTAATGAGAATCAAAAAGCGAAAGAAGATATACCTATGCTTTGGAACCAATTTATGACAAAGGACATGAAAGGTGTTATAAATAATAGAATTGATGACACCATTTGCGCAGTATATACTAATTATGAATCGGATCATACCAAGCCTTACGATACAGTTTTAGGCTTTAGAGTGTCTGATTTGGATAATATTCCAGACGGAATGGTTGGCATTGCAATTGAAAATTCTTCTTATCAGAAATTTTTAGCCCAAGGAGATCTTACCAAAGATGTTGTGGTGAATAAATGGAAAGAAATATGGGGAATGGACTTAAATAGAAAGTATACTGCGGACTTTGAGTTGTATGGAGAAAAAGCGAAAGATCCATCAAATGGGGAAGTCGAAATTTTTATTGCAATTTCTTAGAAAGTAAAAAACCATTGGTTTCTTTTTATACAAAAGAAACTAATGGTTAGTAATTAAACAAACAATAATTTAAATTTTATTTAGAAATGGAACATCCTTTTTATTTAAAATTAATAAAATACCTCCAATAACGAATGTTGCTATAGCTGAAGCAAATAAAATACCTCCATCGCCGTTATGTTCAATTCCTATTTTTGTTATGTGACTCATAATAGCACCTCCCATTAAGCCTATGGTCAAAATCGCGCCTACCCATGTTTTACTTGGAACAAATAGTAAAATTGAAGCTATGAGCTCAATTATGCCAGTCCCAATTCGCATTATAGCTTCATTTTCTCCAGCAACTATTGTAAAAAGATCAATACTTTCTTGTGCTCCAGAAAATTTAAAAAATAAGGTTTGAAGCATGATAATGGCCGCTATTACTTTTAACAAGAACGGAATATGTTTTTTCATGTTTTCGTGTTTTAGGATTTAGACGGATAAAATTCTAAACCTTACATAGATAAATACTATTTTAGCACTTTTTATTGCTAATTGTACTATAATGATAGGTAAGAAATATTGGTGTTTCCTAATAATTGGAATCAGTTTTTTGGGATGTAAAACTAAGAGAATGCAACTACGTTTTCTAGATGAGTATGTTTTTCAAGATTCTGTTGTTTTTGAAGAATCAGTAATTGGTGGACTATCAGGAGTTGATAAAAACAAGAGTACCTATTATTTTGTTGTAGATGATTCAAAAAAACCAAGAGTTTTAAAGGGGGAAATAGTTATTGAGAATGGAAAAATTATAGATGTTTCTTTTAAAAAAACAATATTGATAAATGATACTATAAATGGGTTTTATCAAAAAGAAATATTGGATTTAGAGTCGGTTTTTGTCGACTCTAAAGGAAATTTGAATGTAACAAGTGAGGGCTCTATAAAAAATAATAAAAGACCTACCGTGTTTGTAACGGATTCTTTAGGTAGTTTTGTTGAAGAAGTACTTTTACCCGATTATTTAGGTGATATTGATGTAGGTAAACATAGGCATAATGGGGTTTTTGAGGGATCTAGTAAGTCTATTGATGGAAGAGGTTTTTGGGTGTCTTTAGAAGCTCCTCTTAGGATAGATGGAGAAGAACCTTCCTATAGTAAAAAAAAGTCTCCTATAAGAATTACGTATTTTGATTCTAAAGAAAAGAAGGCCACGAAGCAATATGCTTATGAATTGGAATATCTTGAAAAGCCAGCGAAAGGAGATATTAATTTGAATGGAGTAACGGCTATTTTAGAGTTTGGTAGAGGAAAGTTTTTTGTTGTTGAAAGAATTTATCAAAGTGGTTATGGGAGTTATGGAAATACCATTCGAATTTTTAAGGCGAGTGCAGATAATGAAACAACGAATACATTGGGGGTAAAATCTTTGAAGAATTCAAATTATATACCGTTAAAAAAGGAGTTGTTGTTTGATTTTGAATGGGTAAAAGCCGAATTAATGGAAGGGGTTATAGATAATATAGAAGGAATTTGTTTTGGAGATGTTTTACCTAATGGGAATAAAACATTACTTTTAATTTCCGATGATAATTTTCAATTATATGGAAAGCAACTTAATCAATTCATATTGATGGAAATAGTAGAATAAAATTTTTGAAATTTCAAAAAAATAATCACCCTAATTATTAAAAAAGATTACAAATTACAAATAAATGATAGGTAATTTTAAGTACAAGTCCATTGAAAAACAGTACAATAAACTTAAAGAGAAGAATATAGTCTCCAATAATAAAGGAGGGAAGGTAAAATCAGTAGCGGTTATTTTAGATAATGCTTCACTTGAGAATGTAATAACATCTAATTTAGCGAGTAAGTTAAACTTTGATAAAAAAAATATAACTTTTTTAGTCTATCGAAATTTTTCGAAAAAAGATGAGGAAGTGCCTAAGTTCTTTACAGAAAAAGAAATTGGTTTTAATGCAAGTTTGAAATCTGACAATTTGAAAAACTTTGTTAAAAATGATTATGATTTGCTTATAAATTATACAAAATCGTCTAATCTATATACTAATGTAATAACTTTGCATTCGCAAGCGAAGCTAAAAGCTGGCTTTGCAGGTATTGATGATAAACTCTTTGATATAGTGGTGTCAGATGCTACATTTAATGAAGCAGTTTTAAATCAAGAATTAAAAAAATATTTAACGATTTTAAATAAAATATAATGCAAGAGTTTGTGGGAATGGGAGTTGCTTTAGTGACACCGTTCAACGAGGATTTGAGTGTAGATTTTGGCGCTTTAAGAAAATTAGTTACTTACAATATAGATAATGGAACAGACTATTTAGTTATAAATGGTACAACCGCCGAAAGTGCTACAATTACTAAAGAAGAGAAAATTGAAATAATAAAGGTAATTGTTGAAGTTAATGAAGGACGTTTACCTTTAGTTCTTGGTGTTGGAGATAATAATACACAAGTGGTAGTTGACGAACTTAAATCATTAGATTTAACAGGCATTGATGCCGTGTTATCTGTGGCTCCTTACTATAGTAAACCAACGCAAGAAGGTTTTTACCAGCATTTTAAAGTGGTAGCTGAGGCTAGTACAAAACCTGTTATTTTGTATAATGTACCAGGTAGAACAGCTAAAAACATGTTGCCAGAAACAATATTGAGACTTGCTAGAGATTACGATAATGTAATAGGAGTTAAAGAAGCTGGAAACATTCAACAGCAGTATTATGAATTATTAAAGAATAAGCCAGAAGATTTTTTAATTATTTCTGGAGATGATGATTTGGCATTAGGTACAGTATTAGCGGGAGGAGCTGGAGTAATTTCTGTGATTGGTCAAGCTTTTCCGAAAGATTTCTCAGAAATGATTCGTTTAGGCTTAGAAGGAAAAAATAAAGAAGCTTTTGCCTTACACTATAAATTAATGGATTTGATTGGGTTAATTTTTGAAGAAAACAACCCAGCAGGAATAAAGTCGGTACTAAAAAAGCTAACTATATCAGGAGATAGTGTTAGATTGCCATTAGTGCCAGCAAGTTCGGATTTACAAAATAGAATAAATGATTTTATAGATCATTTATAGAATTAATGAGATTATAATAGAAAGGCCATAATGTTAATTATTATGGTCTTTTTTTGCATCTTTGCAAATCAAAAAACAATCAACTATGTTGTCTAAAAAAATAGAAGAAGTACTAAATAAACAAATTAGAATAGAGGCAGAATCTTCACAAGTATATCTAGCTATGGCATGTTGGGCTGAAGTTCAAGGGTTTGAAGGAGTGGCTCAATTTATGTTTGCACATTCAGATGAAGAAAGAATGCATATGTTAAAGTTAGTTAAGTTCGTGAATGAAAGAGGCGGACATGCACAAATTTCTGAATTAGCAGCACCTCCAACTGAGTTTGGTTCTTTTAAGAATATGTTCGAAACCTTATTCAATCATGAAGTAATGGTTTCTCAATCGATTAACGATTTAGTTCATATTACTCTTGAACAAAGAGATTATGCAACCCATAACTTTTTACAGTGGTATGTTGCTGAACAAATAGAAGAGGAAGCTCTAGCAAGAAATATTTTAGATAAAATTAATTTAATTGGTGACGATAAAGGTGGTTTATATCTATTTGATAATGATGTAAAACAACTTGTGGCTGCTGGGACCAATGCGCCACAATAGTATTAACATACATTTATGAGTTCTTTACCTTTTTTGTAACAGAATATATAGTTTATTGCACTCATAAATAGAGAGTTTACGAACTGACATAAAATGGATTATTATTTATGAGTAAAAACATTGAAAAAATTCAATACTATTACTAAAAAATTGAATCTAAGTAAGTGAGTGAAAAATCTTTTTATTAATCCATTAATAATACTTAATTTTGCCAGATGCGAAAAAATAAAAATTTAGCTTTATTATTTATACTTATGTTGGTATTTACTTCGTGTGGAGAGTACCAAAAGGTGTTGAATAAAGGAACTACAGAAGAGCAGTATAAAATGGCTGTGAAAATGTATGAATCTCAAAAATATAGCAAGGCGTTACGCTTATTTGAGAAAATTACACCTTCATATAGAGCAAAACCACAAATGGAACGTATTCAGTTTATGGTTTCTCAAGCTAATTTTAATGTGAAGAACTATAGTTTAGCTGGATATTATTTTGATCGCTTTGCAAAGAATTACCCAAAAAGTTCGAAAGCCGAAGAAGCTGAGTTTTTATCGGCATTAAGTTATTATAAGGCAGCTCCTGCGTTTAGTTTAGATCCAACGGATACTAATAAAGCATTAGATGCATTTCAGAGGTTTATTGATAAATATCCTGATTCGGGTAAGTTAGTTGAAGCAAATAAGTATTACGGAGAATTACGATTAAAATTAGAAGAAAAAGCATTTGAAATAGCAAAAACTTATTACAGAACAGCTAGATACGATTCTAGAAATTACAGAGCGGCAATTGTAGCTTTTGATAACTTGTTATCTGAATATTTAGGAACAAGTTTTAAAGAAGAAGCTTTGTATTACAGATTAAAGGCTGCTCATGATTTTGCTATTAAAAGTACTCCGAGAAGAAAGTTAGTAAGAATTGAAGAAGCTGTAAAGGCATACAATAAATTGAAGAGAAACTTCCCAGAGTCAAAATTTTTGGGAGATTCGGATAAGATGTTAGCAGCATTACACAAGGAACAAGAACAATTAGTTAAAAGTTAAATAATGGATTATAAAGAAACGAAAGCACCTGTAAGTACAATAACTTATGATAAAGAAGCTATCGAGGCACCAACTGAGAATATCTATGAGGCTATTTCTATTATAGCAAAGAGAGCGACTCAAATTAATTCTGATTTAAAAAAGGAATTGGTAGATAAACTTGACGAGTTTGCCACTTATAATGATAGTTTAGAAGAAGTTTTTGAAAACAAAGAGCAAATAGAGGTTTCTAAATTCTATGAGCGTTTACCTAAGCCACATGCAATTGCAGTAGATGAGTGGTTAGATGGTGACGTTTACTTCAGAAAACCGGACAATAAATAATTATGTCTGTACTAAGCGGTAAGAAAGTTTTACTAGCCGTTACCGGAGGAATAGCCGCATACAAAACGGCGAGTTTAGTCCGCTTATTTATAAAATCAGACGCAGAAGTCAAAGTAATCATGACTCCTGCGTCTAAAGATTTTATTACTCCACTTACATTATCTACACTTTCTAAAAATCCAGTTCATTCTACATTTTATGATGAAGAGGAAAATGATTTATGGAATAATCATGTTGAGTTAGGTCTATGGGCTGATATTATGATAATAGCCCCAGCAACCGCAAATACCTTATCAAAAATGACTAATGGTATTTGTAATAACTTGGTATTAGCTACTTATTTATCAGCTAAATGTCCCATATATTTTGCACCAGCAATGGATTTGGACATGTATAAACATCCTTCAACGAAAAACAGTTTAGAGAAACTTCAGAGTTTTGGAAATATTATGATTCCTGCAACTTCTGGGGAGTTGGCAAGCGGTTTAGTTGGAGAGGGAAGAATGGCTGAGCCGGAAGATATCGTATCTTTTATCGAAAAAGATATTGCATCTAAGCTACCGTTAAAAGGTAGGAAAGTTCTAATTACAGCAGGTCCAACCTATGAAGCTATTGATCCTGTGCGATTCATTGGTAATCATTCTTCTGGGAAAATGGGATTTGAAATAGCGAAATCAGCAGCAAATCTTGGAGCCGAAGTTATATTGATTACCGGTCCGAGCTCTCAAAAGGTAAAGCATTCCTTTATAACTAGAGTAAATGTGAAGTCGGCTGGAGATATGTATAAGGCATGTCATGAACACTATAAAAATACTGATATTGCTATTTTGTCGGCAGCTGTTGCTGACTATAGACCAAAAAATATTGCAGACAAGAAAATAAAAAAGAAGGATGCTGCGTTAACTATTGAGTTGGAACCAACAAAAGACATTTTAAAGTCGTTAGGTGAGATAAAACAGAATCAATTATTAGTGGGCTTTGCGTTGGAAACCAATAACGAGATGGAAAATGCAAAAAGTAAGATCACTAAGAAAAATTTAGACCTTATTGTATTAAATTCTTTAAGAGATAAAGGAGCTGGATTTGCTACTGATACAAATAAAATTACTATTATTGATGAAGGTTTAAATGCAAAAGAATTTGATCTTAAACCTAAAAATGAGGTTGCTAACGACATAATTAACGAAATAATATCAAAATTACATGCGTAAGTTTTTCTTTTTTACATTCATTTGTTTTATATCACTGTCGGTAAATTCGCAGGAGTTAAATGCTTTGGTTACTATTAATACTGAGAAAATTCAAAGTTCTAATAAACAAGTATACAGCACACTTGAAACTGCGTTAACAGAATTTATTAACCAGAAACAATGGACCAATAAAAAGTTTAAACTACAAGAACGCATAAATTGCGCATTTACTATCATTGTGAATGAGCAAAATGGGAATAATTTTTCTGCAAGTTTACAGATCCAGGCTACACGACCTGTTTTTAACTCTTCTTATACCAGCCCTATATTAAATATTAATGATCTAAATTTTAATTTTAGATACAATGAATTCGACCCGTTGATTTATAATCCTAATGTATACGACTCGAATTTAGTTTCAATGATTGCGTTTTACGCATATGTTATTATTGGAGTAGATGCTGATACTTTTGCTGAAAAAGGAGGGCAAGATTACTTAAAGCAAGCTGAAAACGCTATGTTACAAGCGCAATCTAATGGCGAGTCTGGTTGGCAAAATCAAATTGGAGAACAAAATAGGTTTGCTCTAATAGATAGTTTATTAGCCGAAAAATTCGCAGCTTTGAGGTCGATATATTATAATTACCACCGAAATGGTTTTGACAGTATGACGAATAACGTTGATGAGGCGAAGCAAGCGATTGAACGAAGCGTTATTAATCTTGATAAATTGCACAATATTACGGTAGGGAATTATATGATCCGAATTTTCTTAGATGCAAAAGCGGATGAAATTGTAAGTGTTTTTTCTGATGGAAAGCCTACTAGCAATCAGCAAAAGATGTTAACTGTACTACAAACAATTTCCCCAACCTATGAAAATAAATGGGAAAAAATAAAATAAGTTTTACTGCTTAATTTACATTTCCTAATTCAGACAAAATTCTTACTTTTATTGCATTCAAAGAGTTAGAATTTGCTTACACACTTATCAATACATAATTATGCTTTAATCAGTCAGTTATCCATTGACTTTACAACAGGGTTATCCATTATTACCGGAGAAACTGGAGCAGGAAAATCAATTTTATTAGGAGCTTTAGGTCTTGTAATGGGAAATAGAGCTGATTTATCATCTTTAAAAAATACAGAGAAAAAATGTGTTATTGAAGCGGAGTTTGCATTGAAAGGCTACGATCTCAATAATATTTTTGAAGAACTAGATATAGATTATGAAGATGATACGATTATCAGAAGAGAAATTTTACCTTCAGGAAAATCAAGAGCGTTCGTAAACGATACACCAGTGCGTTTATCTGTTTTATCTGCACTTAAAGCTCAATTGATTGATATACATTCACAACATCAAACATTAGAATTATCCGATGAAGGTTTCCAGTATTCTATATTAGATGCTCTTGCTAAAAATAGTGCAAAAATGGCTTCTTATAAAAGAGGTCTGAGAAAGTATAACAGCATAAAAAAAGCACTTAAAGAACTTCAAGAAGAAGCGCAAAAATCTACTGAGCAATATGAGTATAACTTGCACTTGTTTAATGAACTAGAAGAGGCGAATTTACAAATTGGAGAACAGGAAAAGTTAGAAGAGAAGTTAGATAAATTAAATAATATTGAAGATATAAAACTGAATTTATCGGAAAGTCTCCATATTGTTAGTAATGATGATATTGGGTTACAATCTCAGCTAAATTTATTGGAAAATAAGTTGCAGAAAATTAGCAGTTATTCGTCGGATTATGAGACTCTCTTCTCTAGAATAATGAGTGTTAAAATTGAATTAGATGATGTTGTTTCTGAGTTGGAATCTGAAAATGAAAAAGTAGATTTTAACCCGTCTGAGATAGAGGAACTTAATGATAGATTGCAGCTAATATATGGCCTTCAGAAAAAACATACTGTTGGGAGCATCAATGAGTTACTTAAGATTCACGAAGATTTAGGGAAAAAAGTGGCTCAAGTTGAGGGTGCCAGTGATTTAATACAAAATAAGGAAAAAGAGATTGAGGAAGTCGGAATTAAACTTGATGACTTAGCCAATGTGATAATGAATAAAAGAAATAAAGCTATTGGTCCACTTCAGAAGCAATTGAAATATTTGTTAACGGAGTTAGGAATGCCAAATGCGGAGTTTCTAATAGAGGTAAAGCCGAGTGAATCTTTTAACAGTTATGGAAAGGATCAGCTGTCGTTTTTATTTTCAGCAAATAAAGGAGGTAATTTTGGAGAGTTAAAGAAGGTCGCTTCAGGAGGAGAACTATCCAGAATAATGTTATCAATAAAAAATATTCTTTCAAAAAACATAAAACTACCAACAATTATATTCGATGAAATTGATACAGGGGTTTCTGGGGAGGTTTCAAATAAGATTGCTGCAATTATGAATGATATGGCGAATCATATGCAAGTAATAACAATTACTCACTTACCTCAAATAGCTTCACAAGGACAGCAACATTATAAGGTTTACAAAGGAGAGAATAATGGAGTAACTACATCAAACTTAAAGTTGCTAAATTATGATGATAGGGTAGCGGAGATCGCTGAAATGTTAAGCGGTAAAGATTATTCAGAAAGTGCCTTAACTCATGCAAAAGAATTACTAGCCAAATAGAGAGTGAAATAATTCAATTATAAACTGTTTATAAAGGAAGACCAAAGAATCAGCATTAAATGTTGATTAAGGGTAAATCAAAAAGAACAAATTAACTTAATTAAGATAAAGGTTTATATTTGCCTTTACAAATAACTAAAGAAAAGACTACGATATTATGTATAATTTATTAAAAGGAAAGAAAGGAATTATTTTTGGTGCTTTAAATGAGCACTCAATAGCATGGAAAGTAGCAGAAAGAGCCCACGAAGAGGGAGCAGAGTTTGTATTAACAAATGCACCTATAGCTATGCGTATGGGGGAAATTAACACTTTAGCTGAAAAAACAGGTTCTCAGGTAATTCCTGCTGACGCAACTTCTATAGAGGATTTAACAAACTTGGTAGAGAAGTCAATGGAAATTTTAGGAGGTAAAATAGATTTCGTTTTACACTCTATCGGAATGTCGGTAAATGTTCGTAAAGGTCGTCATTATACTGATTCTAAGTATGATTTTACTCATAAAGGATTCGACGTATCAGCATTGTCTTTCCACAAAACAATGAACGTATTATATAATAAAAAGGCAATGAATGAATGGGGGAGTATTGTTGCGTTAACATATATGGCAGCGCAAAGAGTATTTCCTGATTATAATGATATGGCTGACAATAAAGCATATTTAGAATCTATTGCACGTAGTTTTGGTTATTTCTTTGGAAGAGATCAGAAGGTACGTGTAAACACAGTTTCTCAATCACCTACACCAACTACTGCAGGTAGTGGAGTTAAAGGATTTGATGGATTTATTTCATATGCTGAAAAAATGTCTCCATTAGGAAATGCTACAGCATTAGAATGTGCAGACTATACAATATCTTTATTCTCTGATTTAACGAAAAAAGTTACCTTACAAAACCTTTTCCATGATGGAGGTTTCTCTAATATGGGAGTAAGTGATGCAGTGATGGATAAATTTATTGAAGAATAGAATTTTTCAATAAAATTTTAGAATATTAGAAAAAGCAAATCGTTAGATTTGCTTTTTTATTTGAATCTATCTAAATAAGAGAAAAACTCGACAGAAATTGATGGTTTAATGATTGATCTCAGTTGAAAAAGCTAATTTTCATTTAGAATTAGATAGAATTAAATTATTACATATTTTAACACAAGAATGAGTAAAATAACATTAATAGAGAAGGAGTTATCGACATTAAGAACTCAATTAAAAGAGCATCAATTATACAAGTCGTTAAATGATATTGAAGATGTCCGTTTGTTTATGCAAGAACATGTTTTTGCAGTGTGGGATTTTATGTCGTTATTAAAAGCATTACAGCAAGAATTAACGTGTTTAAACTTACCATGGGTTCCAGTTGTAAACCCAAAAACAGCGAGATTTATTAATGAGATTGTATTAGGAGAAGAAACAGATGTAAATGAATTAGGAGAACCTAAAAGCCATTTCGAAATGTATGTTGATGCCATGAATCAAACAAAGGCTGATACGAAAGAAATTGCTTTATTTATATCTAGAGTTATCGATGGAGAAGATGTAAGTAGTATTATAAACACATTAGATATTGCCGAAGAAACTAAAGAGTTTGTCTTGTTTACATTTGAAGTTATAAATACTAAACAAGCCCATATTATCGCTTCTAGTTTTACTTTTGGTCGAGAAGATGTAATCCCTGATATGTTTTTAGAAATAGTTAAAAATACCGAGGAAAAAGAGAAAGTGGATTATGCTAAACTCTCTTATTATTTAAACAGACATATAGAACTCGATGGAGATGAGCATGGCCCATTATCATTACAGATGATTGAAGAATTATGTGGTGATGATGAACAGAAATGGAATGACGTTTTATATTATGCGAAAGCATCTTTAGAGAAGAGAGTAAATCTTTGGAATGGGATAGAAAGGAAATTGACTAAGAATAGAAAAGCAGTTTTAATTTAAAAATATGAGTTTGTATTTATCAATTGTCGTTCCTGTATATAATAGGCCAAATGAAATAGATGAATTGTTAGAAAGTCTAACAAAACAAGATTATAAGGAGGATTATGAAATTGTTATTGTAGAAGACGGATCTGAAGAATCTTCTGAAGAAGTGGTGAGAAAATACAATAATTTAAATATAAACTATCTATATAAACCGAATTCTGGACCAGGAGATTCAAGAAATTATGGAATGAGGAAGGCTTCAGGAAGTTATTATATCATTTTAGATTCAGATGTTATTTTACCTTCGCACTATTTAAGAAGAATACATGAGTTTTTAAATAAATCATATACAGATTGTTTTGGAGGAGCAGATACAGCTCACGAAAGCTTTACGACACTTCAGAAAGCAATTAATTATGTTATGACTTCTTTTTTTACGACTGGAGGTATAAGAGGAGGGAAAAGTAAAATTCAAAAATTTGAACCGCGTAGTTTCAACATGGGAATTTCTAAAGAAGCTTTTGAAAAAACGAAAGGTTTTGCAAGAATTCATCCAGGTGAAGATCCTGATTTATCGAGGAGAATTGAAAAAGCTGGTTTTGAGACAGCATTTTTACCAGATGCACATGTATTTCATAAAAGAAGAATTTCTTGGGATAAATTTTATACTCAGGTTAAAAAGTTTGGAACGGTTCGACCTATTCTAACAGCTTGGCATCCAAAAACGAAAAAAATAACATTTTGGTTTCCTACCTTATTCGTTTTATTTACTCTGGTATCGTTGCTTAGTGCGGCTGTTTTTAAAAATATATGGTTTGTAACCCCATTGCTATCATACTTAACCTTATTACTTTTTCATTCTACAATATTAAATAAAAGTTTAAAGGTGGGGTTATGGTCAGTCTACGCAGTTTTTATTCAATTTTTTGGGTATGGTATTGCCTTCTTAAAATCTTCTTTTTATATACGTTTATTGAAAAGAGAACCTGAAAAACAATATCCGAATTACTTTTTTAAGAAAAATTAGTCGTATTAAATTACTTTTTCTTTAAGAGATATTTAATTGGTGATAATTGATAGATTCCAATGAAGTTCTTATTTTTGATGAAAATAATTCTACATTGAAAAAAATATTAGTTACTGGAGGTGCAGGTTTTATAGGTTCCCATTTGTGCGAACGATTATTGAATGAGGGAAACGAGGTAATTTGTTTGGACAATTACTTTACTGGAAGTAAAAAGAATATAATTCATTTAATGGATAATCCTTTTTTCGAATTAGTTCGTCATGATGTTACAGAACCTTATTATGCTGAAATTGACGAAATATATAATTTAGCTTGCCCAGCATCACCAATACATTACCAACATGATCCAATTAAAACAATTAAAACATCAGTAGTTGGTGCAACAAATATGTTAGGTTTAGCAAAAAGGGTAAATGCGAAAATTCTACAGGCCTCTACTAGTGAAGTTTACGGTGACCCTAAAATTCATCCACAACCGGAAAGTTATTGGGGGCATGTGAATCCAATTGGTTTACGTTCGTGTTATGATGAAGGAAAGAGATGTGCAGAATCACTTTTCATCAATTATCATAAGCAAAATAATGTTCGTATAAAAATCATACGAATTTTTAATACTTACGGCACCAGAATGAATACAAACGATGGTAGAGTTATTTCAAATTTTATTGTTCAGGCTTTAAAAGGAGAGGATATTACTATATATGGAGATGGTTCTCAAACACGAAGTTTTCAGTATGTGGATGATTTAATTGAAGGAATGATTCGTATGATGAATACAGCGGAGAATATTATCGGACCAGTAAATATTGGAAATCCTTTGGAGTTTTCAATAGGTCAACTGGCCAATGAAATTATCCGATTAACAAATTCATCATCTAAGATTATTTATAAACCTTTACCAGAGGATGATCCAATGCAGCGAAAACCTGATATTACCTTGGCAGAAAATATATTAAATGATTGGAAACCAGTTGTTGGTTTGGAAGAAGGTTTAAAGAAGGTAATTACTTATTTTGATAATGTTTTAAAGGAATAAGTCAGACTAAACATATTTTATTGACTGTGAGCAAGCTGTAATTAGCTTGCTTTTTTTATGGAAATATTTAACTTTTCGATAAGTGTTAAAACTAATATCTGATGGTTTGTTGGTATAAAATTTGTACCATTTTGAGTCATAAATTAAACTCAATTTTTAAAATGAAAACAAAATTTACACTACTATTATTATTATTTGTTACTGCAATTACTGTTGGTCAAAATGAAAAACAAAAATTTAATATTAAAAAAGGAACTTGGATGCTGGAAGGGGACTTTTCTATAAATTCGGTAACTAATGAAGTTACGGATTCACCTAACCCCAATAATTTGGAGAGATTTAGTTTTAGTATATCTCCCAAATTAGGGTATGCTATAAGTAATAATTTAGTTTTAGGATTAAGCCTAGGATATGGTTACTCAGAAAACGAATACAATGGTTATTATAATTCGGATGATTCTTCAAATACATATTCTATTGCTCCTTATATTAAAAAGTTCTTTCCTGTAACATCTAAATTTGCTTTACATCTTCAAGGAGAAACATCATTTAGTTATACAGAAGCAAATAATTATGACCAGTTTGGAAACATGACTTACGGGAATGATAGGAGATCTTATGGAGTAAGTTTAAGACCTGGTATAAACTATAGTTTATCTAAGAATGTTTTATTAGAAATGAACTTTGGAGCGTTAAGGTATAATCATTCATCAGAAAAGAATGATGAAAATGCAACTAAGTATGTAAATCGTGATTTCGGGTTTAATCTAAGTTCTTCTAGTTTGATATTTGGAGTTTCAGTTCTTTTATAAGTTTTAAAGAATATAAGTTTAAAATCAAAAAGCCGTCCAAGACATATGTCTTGGACGGTTTTTAATTTATATTAAATCTACCTATTTCTCTGGGTTTAATACCCCAAGTATGTAACCATTTGCTAGATATTTTGTTGCAATATTTTGTAAATCTTTAACGGTTAAAGAATTTACACGATCCTCAAAAGTGAAGGGATCTGATTTATCATTATTCATATAATCCATATTTTTCAAAGTTGATAACCAGAAACGATTCTTCTTTAAATCTTCCTTATGATCATTAATCATTCCTTTTTGAGCTTTCATTAAGTCTTCAGCAGTGGGACCGTTCTTTACTATTTCAGCCACATGATCAACAGATATTGTTTTTAATTTCTCCACATTTTCAGGAGCACAAGGGAAAGATATTGTCATATTGTATTTTCCGTATGGTAATTTTGAAATGCGTCCACGAGTTCTCGAAGAGTATACACCTCCTTCTTTTTCACGAAGCTTTTCTGTTAATTTAATACCAATAACATCTCCTAACAGTGTAAAAGCTAAAGCTTCTTTTTCATTATAATCAGCTTCTCCTTGATAGGTAATTCTAACGTTACTCTTAGGATCTTTACCTTTTACAAAAGTCTTTGAGTGAGAACCAGAAATAGGCCTAAAATCATGAACTTTGTATTTTTCATTTGAATTTTTACCAGCTAAACTAGCTAAATACTTTTCTGACAATTCTTTGATTTGTTTTTCGTCAACATTCCCTACAAAATAGAAATTGAAATCTCCTGCATCAGCAAAACGTTCGTGATATTTTTTATAAGCAAGATTGTAATCTGCTTTTTCGTAGGCCTCAGGAGATGGAAAACCAGAGTACCTTGGGTTTCCATTATTCATAAATTCACCCATTTCTTTTTGAAAGAAGAAATTAGGACTCGCTAGCAAGTTTCCTAAAAAACTCTTTTGCTTGGTAACGTAAGATTTAAAAGCCTTTTCGTCTTTATTTAAAGCTGTAAAATATAAGTGTACCATCTGACAGAGTTCTTCTGTATATTTTGGAGCTACTGTACCACGAAACCCTTCACTTAGGCCTCGAATATATGGTCGGACATTTACTATTTTACCAGACATCATTTTCGATAAGTCGTTTTTAGAATAACCGTTAATTCCAGCTTCGAAGAGTCCTCCATTGGCGAAGGTTGTTGCTTTTAGATCTTCATTGGAATATAATGAAGTCCCTCCGAAACTAAAAGCTTCGAATAGAATTTCATCATTTTTAAAATCGGTTTTTTTGTAAATAACCTTAGCACCGTTGCTTAAGATTAATGTAGTGGTTCCAAGTTTATCATTTTTTTGACTTGAAACTACCGATCCAGAAGTAATTGGTTTTGTGATTAAAGTTGAAGCAACGACTTTGTCTTCATAAGGCTTTAATTCTTTAATTTTAACGTTGTTTAATGCCTTGGTAACTTGCTCTTTTGTTACAGTTTTTTCTGGACCTGTAATAACTACAACGCGGTTATCGTCATGAAGATAGCTGTTGATTAATTTATTTATTTCCTTAAGTTTGATAGAAGGAAGCAAGCCCATATGAATTTTATATTCCCAATCGATACTTGGAATAGGTTCTTTTTCTAAGTAATTGTTTATATACTCAGTAACAATACGTTTGGATTCTCTTTTGTCTTTATCTTTAAATGTTTTTTCCATTCTGGCAATAACATTCTTTTTTGCTCTCTCGAGTTCTCCAGATTGAAATCCATGTCGTTTTACTCTTTCACTCTCGTCTAATAAAGCCTGTAAACCTTCTAATTGACCATCAGCACTTGTACCAGCCATTGATTGATAGGCATTTTTTCCTCTGGCCCAAGTACCACCATGGAAACTGAATCCATAAACAAAAGGCGGATTTTCACTATTTCTTAATTCACTCAACCTATTATTAATCATTTGACTGAACAAAGACTTAACAATAGAGTTTCTATAATCATTTACAGTAACCATTGGAGTGGCTTGGTCATGATCTTTGTACATTAATTGAACTCTTGAAAAAGGAGCTTCTTTATCAGATTCAATACTAATAAAAGTTTCTTGATGATTTTTCAATGGAGAAACTTTTCTTTTTCTAGGGTTTGTTACGGCTGGAATTTTTCCAAAATGACTTTTTATTTTTTCTTCTAGAGTAGTAACATCTACGTCACCAACAGCCACAACAGCCATTAAATCTGGACGATACCAATCTTTATAAAATTGACGTAAGCTTTCATGTTTGAAGTTTTTAATATTCTCTTCGGTACCAATAGGAAGGCGATCGGCATATTTCGAACCATGCATTACAATAGGTAGATACTTTTCAAGCATTCTACTATCAGCTCCTCTTCGCGAACGATATTCTTCTAAAATAACACCACGCTCTTCATCAATATCTTTTCCAGTTAAAAGAGCACCATGAGCCCAATCTTCAATAATTTGAAACCCTTTTTCCAATTTAGCCTCATCATCACTTGGAATTGGCAGAATATAAACAGTTTCGTCAAAGCCAGTATAGGCATTTAAATGAGCACCAAACTTAACACCTATAGATTGTAAATAATCTATTAGGTCGTTTTTCTTGAAGTTTTTGGTACCGTTAAAGTTCATATGCTCCATAAAGTGAGCCAAACCTAATTGATCTTCATCTTCTAAAATAGATCCCGCATTCACCACTAAACGAAGTTCAACTTTATTTTCGGGTTTTGAATTTTTTTTGATGTAATAGGTGATTCCATTTGATAACTTACCAATTTTTACACTCGGATCAGTAGGTATTTTGAGTGACGCAAGTTTATTTTTTATAGAAGCTTTTGATTTTAGTTCTTGAGCATGAGATGGTAGCACAAGAAAAGCTGCCAAAGAAATGGCGAAAAATAGTTTTTTCATAGTGTTAAGTATTTGATTTCTAGGGTAAGTTACAAATACTATTGACATGAACTAATTTTTTAGTTGTAAAATACTGTTAAAAAATAAAGCCCTCAATTACTTGAGAGCTTTCGAAAGTAAATTTATATAATTTAATTGCCCGCCATTCGTCATAATCATACTATCTCAGTCATTCCGAATTTATTACGGAATCTCATCATCAGATAAAATAAAGGTTTATGATGAGAACCTGAAACAAGTTTAGGTTGACAGGTACGATTTATAATAAATTACGGATAGTTATTACAAAATATCGTTTATGGCCTCTGGTGGCCTTCCAATAATAGCTTTATCTCCATTAATGACTATGGGACGTTCTATTAACTTAGGATTTTCGACCATAGCTTTTATAATTTCTTCATCGGAAAGGTCTTTACCCTTATAGTTTTCCTTCCATACTTTCTCGTTTTTTCTTACTAATTCAATAGGGGAGATGTTGAGTAAATTAATAATCTCAGAAAGTTCTTTTATTGTAGGAACATTGTCTAAATATTTAACTATTTCGAATTCTTTTCCTGAATTTTCGAGAACGGCAACTCCTGAACGGGATTTGCTACATCTATTGTTGTGATATATTTTGATCATTTAAAGACCTATTTTTATATTTAGTTTTTGAAGCTCTTCAATGTATTGAAGAGTACTTTTATAGTGAATGGCATGTAAACCATTTTTTCTAGCTGCAAGTACGTTATTTAAATTATCATCAACAAAAACAGCAGTTGCTGGATTTTCAATTTCAAATCTTTTTAATGCAAGTTTATAAATTTCATCAAAGGGTTTTCTAGTGTTTTCTTTTCCGGAAACAAGCACTTCATCAAAGTCTTTTAAAAAAGGAAATAAGGCAACGCCCCTATCCCATGTTTCAGCACTCCAATTTGTTAAGGCAACAACTTTGTAGTTTGTTTGATGAATTAAATATTGCTGAATTTTGACCATTTGTTCAATACTTCCTGAAAACATTTCTTCCCATCTATCATAAAACATTAAAATTTCAGTTTTATATTCAGGACATTCTTTTATTTTTTGTGCGTTGGCTTCTGCTATGGTTCTTCCTCCATCTTGTTCTACATTCCAATCAGAAGTACAAACATTTTCTAAAAACCAAGTTACTTTTTCATGAGTATTAAAAACTTTTTTGTAAAGGTATACAGGATTCCAATCTACGAGTACCCCTCCTAAATCGAAAATAATGGTGTCTATAGTTTGATTCATATTTAATCTTTTTCTTTTTGCCCCATGGCCATTAAATAAGATTTTAAAAATGAATTAATTTCTCCATTCATAACGGCATCAACATTTCCTGTTTCATGAGCCGTTCTTACATCTTTAACTAATTTATAAGGGTGCATAACGTAGTTTCGAATTTGACTTCCCCATTCGTTTTTAAGTTTATTAGCTTCAATATCGGCACGAGCAGCTAAACGTTTTTGGAGTTCTATTTCATATAATTGAGATTTTAGCATTTGCATTGCAGTAGCTCTGTTGTCATGTTGAGAACGAGAAATAGAACATTGTATTTGAATGCCTGTTGGTTTATGGTGCAGCTGTACTTTGGTTTCAACCTTATTTACATTTTGCCCGCCAGCTCCACTTGATCGAGCCGTTGTTATTTCAATATCGGCAGGGTTAATCTCTACTTCTATAGAATTATCTGCTACAGGATATACATATACAGAAGAAAACGAAGTATGACGTTTAGCATTACTGTCAAATGGAGATATTCTTACCAATCGATGAACTCCATTTTCACCTTTTAACCAACCAAATGCAAAATCTCCTTCTAATTCTAAAGTAACAGTTTTAATACCAGCTACGTCCCCTTCTTGATAGTTCAATGTTTTTATTTTGTACCCGTGTTTTTCTGCCCACATGGTATACATACGCATTAACATTTCTGTCCAATCACAACTTTCAGTTCCACCAGCCCCAGCAGTAATTTGTATTACCGCACTTAAGTTATCTCCTTCTTCAGAAAGCATGTTTTTAAATTCAATATCTTCTAAAGTCGTTATCGTTTTATCATGATGTTCTACTAATTCCTCTTCTTCAATATCTCCTTCTTTAAAAAAGTCATACAATACTTGAAGGTCATCATTTAAAGAAACTATGTCGTTATAGTCTTGAACCCATTTTTTCTTTAAACGAAGTGATTTCATTATGACCTCAGCTTCTTTTGGCTGATTCCAAAAGTCAGGGTTCGCTGTTTTCTCTTCTTCATTTGAAATTTCAATTAACTTTTTTTCTATATCTAAATATCCTTTTAGCTTTTCAACTCTATCAGATATATTTTTTAATTGTTCTTGTGTAATCATAATTGAAACAAAAATAAGTTAAAATTTAATATTGAAGAATGATGATATTAAAATAACGATGACAATTTCTTTAACTTTATCAAATAATTTAAATTTTTAAAAATAACTATTGTTTTGGGGAAAATTAATTTGATAAGTGATACGGTTACAAAACCTTCAGCAGAAATGCTTGAGGTTATGATGTCTGCTGAAGTTGGAGATGATGTATTTAAGTCTGATCCAACAGTAAATGCTCTACAAGAAAAAGCTGCTAGAATATTCGGAATGGAAGATGCGCTGTTTTTTCCTTCTGGAACGATGGCGAATCAAGCAGCCATTAAAATACACACGCAACCTGGTGATAGAATGTTTTGTGATAAGTGGGCTCATGTTTATAATTATGAAGGAGGAGGAGCGGCTTTTAATTCAGGAGTTACTTCTTGTTTAATTGATGGTGATAGAGGAATGTTTACTGCTGATCAATTGACTAGTTTAGTTACAGGAAGAAATGATATTCATACACCATTTAATAGGTTAGTTTGTATTGAAAACACAACAAATAAAGGAGGGGGCGCTTGTTGGGATTTTGATGAATTAAAAAAGATTCATTCGATTGCTAAATCAAATGAATTGGGCTATCACTTAGATGGGGCACGTTTGTTTAATGCTTTAGTTGCTAAAAACGAAACTACTAAACAATATGGTGAGTTGTTTGATACCATATCTATTTGTCTATCGAAAGGCTTAGGCGCACCAGTTGGTTCTATTTTAATAGGAAATAAGAAAGATATGGAAAAGGCATTACGAGTGCGAAAGTTATTCGGAGGAGGAATGCGTCAAGCTGGATATTTGGCGGCTGCCGGTTTGTATGCCTTGGAGAATAATGTGGAACGATTAAGTGATGACCATAAAAGAGCCAAAATAGTAGGAGATGCATTAAGTTCTTGTTCTTATGTTAGAAAAATAGAACCTATTGAAACAAATATTGTTATTTTTTACTTAGAAGAAGGAATAAACACTAATGATTTTATAGCTAAAATGGAGGCGAATGGAGTTTTAATGATTTCTATGGGTGAAGGTAAATTAAGAATTGTTACTCATTTAGATTTTACAGACGTTATGATGGAGGAATTAATTAAGGAATTAAAGGAATATTAGAAAGAAAAAAGAGAAGCTAAAAACTTCTCTTTTTTACTTTTTTATTGGGTAAATGATTTCTTGATATTCCTTAAGTGAATTTACTTTAAGTTGTCTAACTTAACTAATTCACGATAATTTTTATTAAGTTTATTTAATAGACTACCATAAACTAATTTATAAAACAGCCATAATATAAAGAACATAAATCCAAGGCCAATGAACATAACTACTGCTAAATAAACAGTGAGATCTTCTTTATTGTTAGGCGTAACGATTCCATGAGTTTTATAATATTGCATTAAGCCGTCAATATCGTTGAAAAGAAAAAAGATTACAATAACATTTGCTATGAAGGCATAAATAAGATTAAAATAGACATAATACTTCACAACTTTACGTGTTTTCAAAATCTTTTTAATCAATGTTTTGGTGTCATCTGAAATAGAAATTGATTTATAGTTTTTATAAAATAGAAATAAGAAAACTATGATAATGAAATAATGTAAATAAATACTAACATTTACGAAAGTTACGATATGAAGTGTTTCATATAAATCGGTATAGGAATTCCCTATAAAAGACAGGTTTAATCCTGCCCAAAATACAAGCTCTAAAACACCGATAATAAAAATCCATTTTACTATAGATGAAGATTTTGAGCGTGACATTTTATAAATATCTACTTTCGATACTTTATTAGCATCTTCAGGTTGCTTATCCCAAGCTTTTTTATATTTATCTAATGAGTTCATATAATTCTTACGGGGTCAATATTTTTTTTAATTTATCTTTAGCTCTATTCATTTTTACTCTGGCATTTACTTCGCTAATTCCCAGGGTACTTGAAATTTCCTTGTAGGGTTTGTCTTCCAAATACAAAAAAATAAGAGCTTTATCAATATCATTTAACTTACGAATAGCTTTATAAAGTTCCTTTAATTGCTTTTCCTCGGTATCATCATAATCGTGAGATTGTATTTTAAAAGCAACTTCACTGATGTCTTGAGTCTTTATAGTTCTTGTTGATTTTCGATATAAAGAAATAGCCGTATTTAAAGCTACTCTATACATCCATGTACTAAACTTGGCTTCTCCTCGGAATTTTTCGTAATTTTTCCATAACTGAATCGTTATCTCCTGAAACAAATCGTTGTGAGCATCGGAGTTCATAGTATAAATCCTACAAACTTTGTGCACAATATTTTGATTATTTTCAAAATCGGCTAAAAATTTATTTTCAAGTTCCTTCTGCACTCAGTTCAGTTATGTTTTGATGTTTATATGTAGCTCAAAAATATAAAACGTTACATTATTACAGTGTTTTTTTTTCATTTTTTCATTACGATTACGATTCAGCTTTGAAAAGTTACAGTTCGGTATCATTTAGTTTAGAAAGGCGAATTGTCTGCTGATATTTGCCGTGTAATTAATCTTAAATACTGTAAAAATGAAATTTATAATAAATGTAACACTGATTTTATCCATGTTTGCCGTTAAGGTAGCAACAGCTCAAAATCAATCAATTGAAATTACTGTGGTAAATGCTACTTCTGATAAAGGAATGGTGATTTTTGCCTTATACAATAAAGCAAATTATATGAAGCAACCGATACAAGGTAAAACAGCAACAATAACTAAAGGAAAGAGTTCTGTTGTTTTTAAAAATGTAGCTGCTGGGGAATATGCGGTGATTTGTTATCATGATAAAAATAGTAATGAGAAGATGGATTTTGAAGCCAACGGGATGCCATTAGAAGATTATGGGGCAACAAATAACAAAATGAATTTTGGACCTCCGAGATATGATGATGCCAAGTTTGATGTGACTGATAAAAATGTATCTTTAAAAATTAGATTTTAATACAATAATATGGAAGTGAAGAATACTACTTGGAAAGAACGTTTAAAAAACGATTTATGGGTTTGCATAAAAATGACATTATTATTTGCAGTTGTCTTTGTTCTCATATACCAGAGTTTTACTTTAAAAGGAATTGGAAAATCGTTTTTATTCTCAGGGTTGTATTCTTTCATCTTAGGAATGGGGAATGGAATTATTAATGATTATTTGTCTATTCGTTGGAGTTGGACCACTGAAACAAATAAGCGAGTAGTAGCTGGTATTATCACTACCTTAATCTATACGATAGTAGCGGTTCTTTTTATTCATTATGTTATCTATATTTTGATATTTGGGAAGGATGTAAGTAACTTTTTCAAAGGGCAATTTGTTTGGATTCACTTATTTGCTATAAATGTTTCTTTGGGAGTTGCGATGTTTTTGCACGCTAGGGGCTTTATGATTGAGTGGAAAAAAGAAGCTACAAAAGAAACTACTCAACAGCAAATTGTAGCTAAAACAGAAACGGCAAAATTCGAAACATTAAAGAATCAAATTGATCCTCATTTTTTATTCAATAGTTTAAATGTATTGACATCCTTAATTGGAGAAAATCCTTATCAGGCTGAAAAGTTCACTACAAAGCTTTCGAAAGTGTATAGATATGTATTGGAACAACGAAGTAAAGAATTGGTACCAATTCAAGAAGAATTAAAGTTTGCGAAAACTTATATGGAATTGTTGCAAATGAGATTTGAAGACGCAGTGAAATTTGAAATACCTACAGAAGTTAGTAATCAGGATTTAAAAATAGTACCGCTTTCATTACAGTTGTTATTGGAAAATGCTGTAAAACATAATGTTGTTTCATCAAATAGACCATTAGAAGTTAGAATTTATGAAGAAGAGGATTTTTTACAAATAAGTAATAATATAAATCCAAAAGAAGCTATAGGGAAAAGTACAAAGGTTGGTTTAAGAAATATTGTAGATCGATATGGTTTAATAACTGATAAAAATGTTAAAATAAGCAATAATAATAAAATATTTACAGTGAGTTTACCACTGTTAACAGATACAAAGAATATGAAAGTAAGTACAGAAAATTTAGGAAGTAGTAAATATGTCAAAGCAGTTGAAAGAGTTGAAAAATTAAAAGAGTTTTACCAGAACTTGGTTTCGTACTGCTTGGTTATTCCGTTTTTAATTTTTATAAACATGAGGTTTGTTCCTCAATTTCAATGGTTTTGGTTTCCAATGTTAGGCTGGGGTATAGGTTTATTGTTTCATTATTTCGAAGTTAATAATTATAGTTTGTTTTTAGGGAAAAACTGGGAAGAACGAAAAATTAAAGAAATGATGGATGAGGAAAAAAATCGTAAGCAATAAATAAAGTGATAATGAGATATACGGATATAGAAGAATCTAAATATTTAAAGGCGAAAAAAAGAGTTGAAAAAATAAAAGGCTTTTACATTCACGCAATAGTAACCGCAATATTAATTCCTGTTTTAACTTTTATTAATTTAAAGTTTGTTCCAGAATTTCATTGGTTTTGGTATCCTATGTTAGGAACCTTATTAGGTCTTTTCTTTCATTGGTTTGGTGTATTTGGAACGGAAAAACTAGGGTTCGGAAGAGATTGGGAGGAAAGAAAAATTAAAGAATATTTAGACGAAAAATAACACATCATGGAAAATAAATACATTGAAGAAAAGAAGTATTTAGATGCTAAAAAAAGAATTAAACAAATAAAAGCATTTTATGTACATGTTGCGGTAAACATTGTATCCTTAGCAGTAATCGTTTTTATAAACTTAAAATTTTCACCCGAATTTCATTGGTTTTGGTTTGCTGCGGTCGGTATTTTTTTAGCTACCTTCTTTCATTGGCTTGGAGTTTTTGGAGCTAATGTAATTGGTTTAGGTAAAGAATGGGAAGAAAAGAAGATTAAAGAATACATGGAAAAAAATAAGTAATCATGGATAAAGACTATTCAAAAGAACATAAATATCTCTTAGCTAAAAAGAGAGTAGAAAAGATTAAAGGATTTTATTGGCATACAGTATCTTATATTTTGGTGAATATTTTTATTTCAGCAGTTATAATTATTGGAATTACTTCGGACGGAGGATCATTTAAGGAAGCTATAACTAATTTTGGAGTATACTCAACTTGGTTGTTTTGGGGAATAGGATTGTTCTTTCATGGAGTAAACGTTTTCGGATCTAACGTAGTTTTTAATAAAAAATGGGAAGAAAAGAAAATAAAGGAATTTATGAATGAAAAATAGAGTATTATGGAGATAGATAATAAAAAGCAGCAAGAAAAATATTTGAGAGCCAAAAATAGGGTAGATGAAATAAAAAAGTACTACATACATTTAACAGCCTATATTTTAGTAAACATTTTTATTTCAGTAAGAAGAATACTGAGGGATATGGAATTTGGAATGTCACTTGAACAGGCCTTAACAGAGTTTGATAGTTATTCATTATGGATTTTTTGGGGCATTGGTATTGGTTTTCATACATTCAAAGTGTTTGGATTTAACCTTTTACTTGGAAAAAACTGGGAAGAGAGGAAGATTAAGGAATATATGGATGAATAATAGAAGTAATGGAAGTAGATAAAATAAGAATTAAAGCTCAGAGACGAGTAAAAGAGCTGAAAGAGTTCTATCAGCATTTATGTATGTAATTATTAATATAGTTTTTATGTTTTTGTCCAACTATTTTAATATTGTTATTAAAATTTATGGTGATCTCAAGATTAGTAATAGATTTACGGAAAATGGTTTTGAACATTACACTTTGTGGGGAATATGGGGAGTAGTGTTAATTATAGATGCATTTAGAGTATTTGGATTGAGTAAGTTTTTGGGAAAGGAATGGGAAGAAAGAAAAATAAAAGAGTTAATTAATAAAGACTAAAAATAGAGAATTCACCAATGAATATAATAGTTATAGAAGATGAAAAGCCCGCAGCAAGAAGACTTCAGCGAATGTTGGCAGCATTAGATTTAGAAGTGACCAAGATGTTACATTCTGTAGAAGAATCTATAAACTGGTTTCAGCAAAACACACATCCAGATCTTATCTTTCTTGATATTCAACTTTCTGATGGCCTATCTTTTGAAATATTTGAGGAAGTACAGGTAAAGTCAGCTATTATTTTTACTACGGCTTATGATGAGTACGCTTTAAAGGCTTTTAAATTAAATTCTATTGACTATTTGTTGAAACCTATTGACGAGGATGAATTAAAAATAGCCGTTGATAAGTTTAAAGAACAAAACGATAATAAGCAGACGGGCTTACAAGTAAATATTGATGATATTAGAAAGTTATTGATCAACCCGATTGATAGAAAGTATAAGAAGAGATTTACTATTAAAGTTGGTCAGCATATTAAAATAATACACTCTGATGAAATAGAATGTTTTTATTCAGAAAATAAGGCAACGTATATTCATACAAGTAGTAATAGAAATTACTTGATTGATAATTCATTAGAACATTGGAATGAGCAACTTAATCCAGAACAATTTTTTAGAGTTAACCGAACATATATTGTTCATATCAATTCCATAAAAGATATTGTATCTTATACCAATTCACGACTACAGTTAAAACTTCATAATTATGATGAAGCAGAAATTATAGTTAGTAGAGATCGTGTAAAAGATTTTAAAAATTGGATAGAATAATAAATATTTAAAGCTTAAACAAATCATTAAACCTTACGTAAACACCATACGAGTAATCGAAATTATTCTTTTTGTTTTCTTGAGTTACTAAAGTTTCAGTAGAATCATTGAGTTGGAAGAATCCTTCCAATTGAACCCCAATTTTAATGTTTTTAGCTAATGAGTTTTCATAAAATGCTTTGGCAAATATTAATTCTCTATTGGGTTCTTGAAGGTTTTCATATCGATTATCTAACTCTCCGTTCCAATAGTTATTATCGATCTTTAATGAGTAAGAGTTAAACATATCATTACCTAAGGCAGTTACAAATTTGTTACTTTTAAAGTAAGAAAGCATGAAATTGAAGTTTCGGTGTAAATATCTTAATTTAAAGTAGTTTGCATTTCCATTTGAAAATGGGTGCTCAGCTAATGGGGCATTGGTAGTATGCAAAAGGTAATAATAGCTAACTATAAATTGATTATTCGTATTCAATTTGAAGTTGTATTTTACTCCTGTAGCTAAGTTATGAATATCGTAAATATCAATAATGTTTAACTCATCTCTTACCTTTTTATTGATTTGACCTCCTTTATGTCTTGTTATAAATTGAACAGGAAAAGTTAAGTTTTTGGTAGCATTAATATTTGCTGAAATTCCAAATGTGAAAACTTCTTTAAAATCATCATCTGGGCGAATGTAATTTTCCCAATTTAGCCAAGTATTTAATGAGAGTTTGGAAGATTTATATTTGTATTGTAGGCCTGTCTCAATAACGTCATCCCTCAGAATTTTCTCACTAGCTAAAATAGGTTCAATAGTTCCGTGATTATTTCTAGCAAAAAAATTACCTATGATAAATTCATGATTTCCATTTATGTATTGAAAACTAAAAGTAGGAACTATGTTTTCAATTTTATTTTCTCCGAAATTCTTTTGGATAAAAACACCGGCTTTAAAGCGAGTGTTTTTTGAATTATTATATTGAACTTGTGGATAAACCTGACTCCCTAAAAGAGTATATCCGTCAGCAATAAAATTGAAATACTCATTGTTTTTAATAAAATTAAGGTTGTATACTTCTAAATTAAATTTTGAGGAAGTTCCATTTTCAAATTGATTAGTTGAGTAAAACACTGATTCTTGAGAGTAAGAACAAATGGTAAAAAGGAGAGAAGCAATATGTAATAGTTTTTTCATTTAGGATTAGGAGTGTTTTAAATAACTAAGGCTAAAAATTAAAAATACTAAAGTACTATATTCTTGTAAATAAAGTTGTTATTCATAAAGAAGAAAAATACGAGAAAGTTATATTGACTTATAATAAAAATGATTGCTAAAATTATCTTTAATAAAGTATTCGGAAGGAGTTATACCAGATAGGTTTTTAAACTCTTTTATAAAATGACTCTGATCATAATACCCGTTATCCAAGGCAATATGTAAATAGGAATCAGTTTTGTTTAATAACACTTCTTTTGCAGTCTTTTGTAGTCTTGTAATTCTTTGAAATTTTTTTGGTGTAATACCAAATTTTTGTTTAAAATTTCGTTCATATTGTCTATAACTAATGTTGCATTTTAAGGCAAGGTCAAGAAAGCTTATAGAGTTAAACTCTCGGTAGAGTTGATGTAAACTAGCATTCCAATGTACACTTTCGGTTGATTTGTACTTCGAGAGTTTCTTTAGTAAAAAAATCTCTATACATTTTATTTTTTCTTCTATAAGAGTCAGGTCGTTTAACTGTTGTGAAAGTTGCTTACCGTCGATAGACCAAATATCTTCAACACTTAAATATTGGTTCACAATATTAAAATAAGGAATGGAAGTGAAATGTCTAAAGGCTCCACTTTTAAAACGAACTGCTAAATATTCTATATGATTGTTATGATCGAATTGAATTGCAGTTCTCGGACATATAGTGTGTGCTTTGGGTAAAGATACCCCATCAATGGAGAGTGGTTTATTTAGGTGAAATAACAACTCTAAACCAGTTCCTGGAAGTATTAAAGGCAGACCAATGTTTTGCTTACAAACAAAATATCTATCAACATAAGAGGATAGATATTTTGAAGGTTTGTAATGTGTTTTTACCATTCGACTAATACTTAGTGATTATTGGCTCTTTAACAAGCTTATGGGTAATATCATTTAAGAACTGATGAAAATGATCAGATGTATTATGATAATTAAGAGCATCTTCATTAGAATATTCTTCAAAAAAAAGGAATTTATCCTTTGAATCTATATGATTAAATAACTCATAAGTGATACATCCTTCTTCATTATTACTCGTTTTAACCATTTGTTTTGCTAGCTCTATAAATATTTCAATATCATTAGCTTTTACCTGAATCTGTGCAATAAGTGTTTTTTTCATATGTCAAAAATAGATAGAGATAATTCATGAGTATTGTAAAAAAACGACATATAGGTAAATTAAACTTCTTTTGCTTTAATAAAATCAGAGATTAAATAACTAATAAACTTACCCACTTGAACTGCCGTTGTTGGCTCATTTTTTACAACGGGTGCACCTTCGCAAATATGAATATACGAAGCTTTATTATTTTTAGCAAAGTTATATACAAATTGACGCGTTTGCTGAGGTGTAAAACCACTAGGCGTCATGGCGCTACTAGGGAAATATTGAATACAATCTAAATCTATTTCAATTCCATAGAAATTATCTTGAATAAAGTTTGAAGCACGTTGAAGTTCATTTTTAAAATTAGTTACTTGGTATACTTCCAGTTCTTCAAAAGTGTTATAATCAAGATTTATGCTGTTGTGAATTTTTTCAAAAATGTATTGAGGAGTATAACTTTCATGTAATCCAAACATAAAATATTTATCCAAAAAACCTTCTTCTAATGCATAAGAAAAGCCATTACCGCTATGACGCTCTTCTAAGCGTCGTAAGTCGGAATGAGCATCTAAGTTAATCACGTTTATAGGCGATTTTTTCGCTGATGATAGACCTTTAATGTTTCCATATGCATTATTATGACCACCTCCAATAATAATTGGAATTTTACCAGATTCAATAATTAAATTAACAAGATTGGCAACTTTTTTATCAATACTTTTTACAAGTAAATCACCTCTCTCATGGTCAGAAGCATCAAAATCTATAACATCATCGAAGAAATCTAAATATCCAAGAATTAGAATATTATCGCCTTTGATAAACTGATTTTGTTGTGTGTTTAAAAAAGCTTTTATAGCAGGAATAAAGCTGGTATGTGCGCCTCCATTACCACCGTTCATTTTTACACCGATATCTTCAGGAACCCCAAAAATAACAAAAGTGGAGTCAGTATTTTGTATACCTTCTTTTAATGTTTTTTTTGGATTTAGAACAGAAACACATTCACCTAATTTCACTTCTCCTTTGCGAGTGTTGGTAAATTCGTCAATATGTTTTTGATTGAATAAAGTAAGCATAGTAATTATATTTTTTTACCATTTATATAAACCTCATCGATTAAATTCGACCCAAAACTGTAAGGAATAAAACCATAAGAAGGAATTTCTTTTGTAACAATAAAGTTGGCTTTTTTCCCTTTGGTAATACTACCAACTTCATCAGATAAATTCATGGCATAAGCACCATTAATGGTTGCTGCATTGATCGCCTCTTCAGGAGTCATTTTCATTTTAATACAGGCTGTTGCTACAACGAAATTCATATTTCCAGAAGGCGTAGATCCTGGATTAAAATCAGTAGCTAAAGCTAAAGGTAACCCTGCTTCGATAATTTCTCTTGCGGGAGTATAGGGAATACTTAAAAAATAGGAACAAGAAGGCAATGCTACTGGCATTGTCTCAGAACCTTTTAGAGCATTGATGTCATCAGTATTCATAACCTCCAAATGATCTACTGACAAGGCGTTGTGTTTCACACTAACCTGAACACCTCCAATGGTTGTAAACTGATTTACGTGTACCTTTGGAATAAGGCCATAAGATTGAGCGGCTGATAATATTTTGTCAGTATCTTCAACGGAAAAATACCCAGTTTCACAAAAGGCATCAACAAATTCTGCTAAGTTTTCTTCAGCAACCTTAGGAAGCATTTCGTTAATGATTAAATCGATATATCCTTTTTTGTTGTTTTTAAATTCAGAAGGAAATGCATGAGCTCCTAAAAATGTAGCTTTAATTGGAATATTATAATGTTCCTTCAGCTTTTTTATTACACGGAGCATTTTAATTTCGGCATCGACTGTTAAACCATATCCAGATTTAATTTCTACAGCGCCAGTTCCTAAAGCAATAACTTCTTCTAGCCTCTTAGCAGATTGATTGTACAAATCTTCTTCTGAAGTGTTTTGCAGTTTCTTCGCAGAGTTTAAAATACCACCACCATTGTTGGCAATTTCTTCGTAGGTAAGCCCATTAATACGATCTACAAATTCTTGTTCTCTATTACCAGCATATACAATATGAGTATGAGAATCACACCATGTAGGTAAAATCATTTTGCCGGTGCAGTCTAATTTTCTGTCGGCTATTTCGGGAGCATTTTCCATCGATCCAAAGTCGATAATACTATCATTCTCTATAAGTAAATAAGCATTTTTGATAGTAGGTAAGTTTTTCATATCGCTACCAGAAACTTTTTTTACTTCTAAATTCCTTACTTGAATTAATTCTTTAATATTAATTAATAAAGTAGTCATGTCTCGTGTTGTATTTGTTATGGCAAACTTACATTAAAAAAGAGTAAATAATAGAAATTGACTTTAGATTTAGAGATTCATTTTTTGTAACAAATGAAAATAAAAATAGGCTGCCGTTATTCTTATTTTAAAATAACAGCAACCTTTAAGTGAGTAAAGCTTTAACTTTTTAGAACATACCGTTGGTATGAGCTAATTTTTCAGGTATTTCTTGAATCACATCCCAATGTTCAACAATTTTACCATCTTCAATTCTAAAAAGATCATAAAAAGAATGAGCTTTACTATGCCATTCACCTTCACTCATGGTAAGAACAAAGTTTCCTTCCCCTAAAACTTTATGAAGTTTTTTATAAACAAACATATCATTTTGAGATACTAAATAATCAATAGCATTATTAAGTCCCTCGAGGCCATCAGCAACATTTGTATTATGTTGGTGATATTTTTCAGTACTTACATAATCAGTTATTTTGGTAGGGCTTTTAGCAAAAAGAACATCATCAACAAATTGCTTAACTAAGGCTTTATTACTTTCGGTTTTGTCTAAATCTTCAATCTTTGTTGGACCATCAAATTGAGACCTTCCACTGACGGTTTCTGTTATAATAGGGTTAATAGCGTCCCAATGTTCCACAATCTTGTCATTCTCAATTCTATATACATCGAAAGTAACAATGTCTTTCGCGCCAAAGGCCTCTGCATTACTGTAGGTATTGTGCATTACAATAAAGTTGCCGTCTTGTAAAATCCTATGCGTTTTGTATGAAGTACCAGCTTTTTTTAACATTGGTAAAAAACCTAAAACTGGCTCAATACCTGTTGGTACATGTGGATTGTGTTGAATGTAACTATTAGAAAAGTGTTTTTTTACTTCTTCTGCATTATATGTAGTAAAAAAAGCCTCTTGTGCTTCTGATGCTACACTTTTTAAATCTTTAATTTCCATTTTCTCTTTAGTATTTGTAATTGAATTTGTTTTCTTTGAACTATCACAACCAACGCTTAAATAGGTCGTAACCGTTAATAGTAACAATGATATTTGTTTCATTTGTCCCCTTATTTATATGTATTTAAAAACTAACACGAAATTGCTGTATTTTAATTAGTTATTTGCTATATAAATAATTAAAAAGACTATAAAAATGGGAAAGTGTTTTTTTAGAACACTACTGAAAAGAACAGTTGTATGTCTATGTATTTTGCCTTCGAAATAATTCAGGTGTTGTGTTTGTATGACGTTTGAAGTATTTATAAAAATTAGGAGTTTCTTCAAAACCCGATAAGTAAGCTATCTCTTTTATTGTTTCATTAGAGTTTAAGAGTAAACGTTTAATTTGAGTGATATAAACATCATCAATAAAAGTTTTAGCGGATACATTAAGAACACTTTGGCTAATATTATTGAGTGTTTTCGTGGAAACGTTCATTAAATTAGCATAATCAATAACTTTTGATAGTTTAGTTACATTGGTTTCCACTAATTTTTGAAACTCAATAAAATCATTCAAATATTTTCTATCGAAAAAAGTATGATGGTTTTTATATTTTAAACGAAATAGTTTAGTAATTAATATATGAAGTTCACTTCTTATTATACTTAATGAATAACTATCTTTTACCTCAAAGTATTCTTTATTAGGCACTTTCAGAAAACAGTCTATTTTTTAAAATACATTGAAAATAGAGGATAAAATTATATAAATTCTATCCTCTATTTCTGTTTAAAAGAGGTTTTATTGATTGAATCTCCTAAAAACGTACCTACAAGACGTAGCTCTCCCATGAAAAAAATACTAAGATTTTATTTTAGGCTATTTGTTGGTCTGTTTGAGCTATTTTTCTTCGACCAATTTCTAATGCATTTCCTGTGTGTATACCAAAGAATATCCATAGAATTTCATTCTTTTTTGTTTTGGCTTTTATTTTCCGTAGGTGATAATGTTCTTTATCCTTACCAAAAGAGCCTTCTAATCTTGTTGCTCTTTCTTTAGCAATGATAGCCCTAAGTTGCTTTTTCTCTTTATGATTTTTAGGTTTTCTACCCTTGGGGATAAAGTCTGTCTGTATGGTTTTTGAGCTACTATATGTTCTGTTTTTATTGGTAGCATAAATTTTATCTCCACCGGCTACTTTTACCTTTTTTCGAGTTAACCCTTGCGCTTTTTGAACTGTTTGTATAAAACGGTTTCCTTCGTGAAACGCATTAAAATTAATATGTTCTATAAAGCTAATTCCATCAATTTGAACTTTGTTAACTTTTGCTCCAAACTCAACAGGCTTTACTTCTTTTCCGCGAACAATAGGACGGATATAATCCTTATGAATACTTACAATTCTATCTTTGATTTTTTCTCCTGTATCAAAATGATCTTTTTGTTGTTTGTAAATTCTTTGGATTGTGTCGATTCGCTTATAATACAAGGGCTTAAACTCGATATTGTAGGCCTTGGATAATTCCTTTTCAAAATCGATAAACTTACTTAATAGCTTCAGTAAAGCTCGGGTTAATGAAGTACGTTTAGACTTGGTTTTTCTTCGCATTTTACTAAATCCTTGGTAACGTTTTTTCCACTTGTTATATCTACTTCTGATCATCTTAGTTCCTAAGATGGAGCAAGTTTTACGTAATTGATTGTACAACCAGTGAACAGATTCCCAAAGTAATTTCTGGATGGTAGGATAACGAACTTCACTTTCGTAACAAGTAGCATCCATTACGATTTGGTCGGTACTATCAATATGATTTTTCCAAGAATTAAAAAGAACTTTTTCTACTAAATTAATATCTAGTTTCTCTGCTAATTCACAACGTATTTGACTTATTATTTTATAGTTTGTTAAACGTTCAAAACCTAATTCTATATCGCAGAAAAATTGATAGTCTAAATTTGAGTTGAGTTGTTCAATCATTTTCCTATCCGAACAATTGGCATAATGCTTTAAAAACATCAAGCCAAGTCTTCCTTTAGGGCTAAAAAGATAGTTACGCCCTTTTTTTTGTTCAGTAATATTTAAAGTAGTAACCAAGTCATCCCAATCAATAGCAGAATAGATTTTGCCCAAATCTCCCTCTAAAAAACGTGTGTAATGAGCATCATAATTCTCACTGAGGGGAAAAAATTGAAATGCGGTGTTGCATTTCAGAAATTCTTCGTATTTTCATAATTACACAAATGGAAACCCCGTTTTTTACCTTTTTTGGTGATTTTCGGGGTTTATTATGAATATAAGATACAACAAAACCCTCGTAAAAACAAGGGTTTAGCTATTTTATGACAGTGCCTTATTAATTCTACTAATTATTGCATTTATTTCAGATAGTTTATGTGGTTTTAGTTGAACTTTAGGGTTGCCAAACATTTCATTAAAGAGTTGAATTGTTTTTAAATTTTCAAGCTTTTCCAAGTAAGAGACAAGAAAATCATCAGTAAATAAAAGTAAGTCACCTCTTACATTTTTATTAAGGTGAAATTTATGTATTTGATTTTTTCTTACCGTTAGAATACTCCCAGGTTCGTAGGAATATTTTTTGAAATCGATACTATGCAAACCTTCTGACTCTTGAATAATAATAATCATAAAAAAATCTAAAACCTGAGCTTGATCAAAAGTGTTTAGCAACTCTTTTTTCTTAAAAAGCTCTTCAATTCTTATCATGTCAAATCCAGAGTTAGGATTTTGTTGATTGTTGAATGTTATGTGTATTAAATCTTCTTTCAAAAGATTGATTGTTCTATTTTAGTAAATGTAAGCAAAAGAAAAAATAATTTACATTAATAAACAGTCAATATAATCTGTAAGCATATGAAATAGAAGTCCGATCCCTATATAAATATACGGTTTTTTAAAAAATAAAAGAAGAAAATAAACAGCCATCGCGTAATAGGTATGGAGTGGATGAAAATTAACACTACAGCGATTTGATTGAAAAATTGGTACAGCTAAGAGATGATCCAGATCTACAAGCATTGTAGCTAAAAATATGAGATACACTTTTTTCCATTTTTCTTTGAAGAAACATATGGCTATGATTAGTGGCGCAGCGAAATGCAAAAAATAGTGTATAAAAAAACGCATTTTTATTTGAATTCTCGTTGTCTTTTTGCTTCAAAGGTTAATATAGCCGCTGCTACGGAAACATTCATAGAATCTATTTCTCCTTGCATAGGAATATTAATGTTTTGAGTGGCATTGCTTCTCCATATATCCGTTAATCCTGTAGCTTCTGTTCCTACAACTAATGCTGTAGGTAAAGTATAATCATTTTTGTGATATTCGTTGGAATTTTGAAGAGTTGCGCTATAAATATGTATATGCTTTTCTTGAAGAAAACTACAAATCTCCTCAGAACTTCCTACTACAATTTGATTTGTAAATAAGCAACCCACACTTGAACGAATAATGTTAGGATTGAACATATCCGTTTTAGGATTAGCAATAAAAACAGCATCTAAATTTGCGGCATCGGCAGTTCTAAGCATAGCGCCAATATTCCCAGGTTTCTCAATACCTTCTAGTACCAGAACTAATGGGTTTTTATTAACGAATTGAGCAGAATCGAGATCAAAACTAATTGTTTTAACAATAGCCATAATACCTTCTGTAGAATCGCGATATGCTATTTTTTGATAAACATCTTTTGAAACTTCAATAATGTCCTTCTCAGAAATTTTATATTCAGATATTTGTTCTATAGAAAAAACAGAAGGATCAATTAGAATATTTACAATGGTATAACCGCCTTTAAGAGCTAAAGATAATTCCCTTTGCCCTTCTATAATAAATAATCCTTTCTTACGTCTCTCTCTAGATTTATCTTGAAGCTTCAAGATATTCTTAATTAAAGGATTTTGAACACTATTGATAATTTTCATAGCGCAAAAATACTATTAAGATTGAGATATCAATAATAAAATAAGAAGCTAATGTCTTCTTTTGAATTCAGCAGTAATCATATCAAGTTCTTTCTGAGATAGTTTTGATGTTCTTTTAATTTTATCAATAAACTGTTGAATTTCTGATGGAGCTTTAGGACATCCTAGATTCTGATTTGAAGAATTAAAACAATCTTCTAAAACTTTCCCTTTGTTATCAAGAATAACCCAAAAAGGAAGGCCAGCTGTGGTTCCATTCTGTTTTTCTAACAATTCGCTAGCTCCAGAATTTTCTAAATGTTTATTTCTACTTGGTTCAAAAACGGTAAGATTAACTATGACATAGTTTTTTTCAAATAAAGACTTACAAGTAGTACTTTTTATTTTTTGATCCATTTTTTTACACCAAGTACACCATGAAGCTCCATATTTTAAAAGAATATTCTTTTTTTCTTTTTGAGCCTTTTGCATGGCTTTGTTCATTATGACCTCAGCACTGTCTTGTGCTTGAACTTGAGTAATTAAAAAAAGCGAAATAAATAATGTGGTAATAAGTTTCATATAATATTATTTAAGGGAAATGATTGTACAATAATAGTTAAAAAAAATAACTATTTGATTTTGTGGCTGAAATGGTGTTAAAAACTAACCCTCACCTATTCATTGGTGAGGGTCGGATTACTCTTAAAAGTGGAAACAATTAATTACAAATAATGTTGTGCTGTAACTTATTGATACAAAGGTATAGTGAATCGTTAAAATGGATTAGTTACTTTTCGACACTTTATGTTTAAAAAACGACAAATTTAAATTATAAACTGTTGTCTAATAAGTGTTTTAAAAAGGAAGAATCAAATTAACATGGTTTTAATACTATTTTTTAGAAGAAAAATACTCTTTTATTTTATTCTTGTAATTATTTTTTTTGACCAAATAACTACATCACTTTTTTTTAATAAAATGCAAATAGAAAAACTACATCATATCGCTATAATTTGCTCTGACTATAAGAAATCAAAACAATTTTATACCGATGTTTTAGGATTTAAAATTGAAAACGAAATTTTTCGTAAAGAAAGGCAATCATATAAACTGGATCTTTCTTGCAATGGTGAATATCTGATAGAACTGTTTTCCTTTATTGATCCTCCCAAAAGGCCTTCAAGACCTGAATCAACAGGATTGAGACATATTGCCTTTGGCGTAAGGAATATAGAAAAGGAAATAGATTACTTGGATTCAAAAGGGGTGAAAGTTGAAAAAGTAAGAGTGGATGAATATACAGGAAAAAAATTCACATTTTTTCCTGATCCAGATAATTTACCAATAGAAATTTACGAATTATGATCGATATTAATAAGTTTATAAATAGTACCAAACTAACCTCTTTAGAAATAAATAATGAAGAACCATGGAGAATTATTAATGGTTTGGAGAATATTCTATTACAATATATTAGAACCCTTGATGAGGATTATGTAATTAAAGATAATGTTGCCATTCACAAAACAGCTATTGTTGAGAAAGGGGTAACGTTTAAGGGAATTGTTGTAATATCTGAAAATTGTTTCATTGGGGCTCATGCCTATTTAAGAGGCCCTATATTTTTAAGTGACTCGGTAACGATAGGACCAGGTTCTGAAATAAAGCAATCCATGATTTTTGACCGTTCCGCAGTGGCTCATTTCAATTATATCGGAAATAGTATTGTAGGGATGGATGTGAATTTTGAGGCAGGCTCTATATGTGCTAATCATTATAATGAAAGAACAAATAAACGAATTTTTGTAAAATATAATGATAAACGAATTGATACTGGAATGGAAAAATTTGGTTCTTTGGTCGGTGATAATTCTAAAATAGGAGCAAATGGGGTTTTGTCTCCGGGAACAATTTTGGAAAGAAATAGTATTGTGAAAAGGTTGGAATTAGTAGAACAAATAAGCTTGTAAATACGCTAAAATTATAGCTTTAGTTTTTATTCGTTCCAAAAAGAAATAAAATACTGACTTTTAACTGGTTGTTGTTTTTTAACTGCACATTAACAATAGCGGCTATAGAATTTCTTATTTTTGGTTTCTACAATTGATTATAAACTAAAGACTTAAATTAGTTACGAATAGATTTATGAAGTTTCAAAAAACAATTACCGTATTTATTTTATTGATTATCAGTAGTACCTTCATTCAAGCTCAACAAACTTATAGAGGTGAGAAGGAGAAAAAACTTGAGTTACTACATACCAAACTAAAGGTTGATTTTAATTTTAAAGAGAAAGAATTAAACGGAGAAGAGTGGGTAACCATGAAACCTTATTTTTATGCTACTGATAAAGTGGTTTTAGATGCTAAAGCCATGTTGATTCATGAAGTTTCTTTAGATGGAAAGTCACTTGATTTTAATTATGATGATTTCGAGTTGATCATTGATTTACCTAAAGTTTATTCAAAAAATGAAAAATTTACGTTGTATTTAAAATATACGGCACGACCTGAAAAAGTTAAACAAAAAGGTAGTGCAGCTATAACTTCAGCGAAAGGCTTATATTTTATAAATCCCAATCGTTTGGATAAAGACAAGCCGACTCAAATTTGGACACAAGGTGAAACTGAAGCAAGTAGTTGCTGGTTTCCAACAATCGATAGTCCAAATCAAAAAACGTCTCAAGAAATTTACATCACAGTTCCTAGTAAATATGTTACGTTGTCAAATGGAAAATTAGAAAATCAAACAAATAACACGAACGGTACAAGAACTGATTATTGGAACTTCACTCAAAAACATGCGCCATATTTATTCTTTATGGGCGTAGGAGAGTATGAAATTATAACGGATAAATATAAAGATATTCCGGTAGATTACTATGTTGAGAAAAAGTACGCTCCCGTCGCGAAAGATATTTTTGGAAACACTCCTGAAATGCTAGCTTTTTTCTCAAAAATAACCGGAATTGAATATCCTTGGAATAAATATGCTCAAATAGTAGGTAGAGATTATGTGAGTGGTGCTATGGAGAATACAACTGCTGTAATTCATGGAGAACACGCTTATCAAATGCCTGGACAATTAATTGATGAAAATACCCATGAAAATACAATCGCACATGAAGCTTTTCATCATTGGTTTGGAGACTTAGTAACGGCGGAAAGCTGGAGTAATTTAACAGTTAATGAAAGTTTTGCTAATTATAGTGAATATTTATGGTTGGAGCATAAATATGGAAAGGATGAGGCGAATGCACATTTATTTGAAGATCAAGAAGCTTATAAAAGTGGACAAAATTTTGATAAGCACTTAGTGCGTTTTCGTTATCACGATAAAGAAGATATGTTCGATGCGGTAAGTTATAACAAAGGTGGTTCGATTTTACATATGCTCCGTAATTATCTTGGAGATGAGGCATTCAATCAAGGAATGAATACTTATTTAACGGATAATAAATATGGAACTGGTGAGGCACATCAATTGCGTTTGGCTTTTGAAAAAGTATCAGGAAAAGATTTAAACTGGTTTTTTAATCAGTGGTATTTTAATAGTGGACATCCTAAATTAGATGTTTCTTATGACTACAATAAATTAAGAAAAACAGTAACCGTTAACGTAGTCCAATCGCAGGCTAATGAGTTTAATTTTCCTTTAGCAATAGATATTTTCGAAGCGGGTAAAAGGACTAGGCATGAAGTATTTGTTGATGGAAAAGATGCATCGTTTACCTTACCTTATGTAAAACAGCCAAAGCTAATTGTTGTTAATGCCGATGGAGTTGTTTTATGTGATATTAATGAAAATAAAATATTGAGTGATTACATTTTTCAATTAAAACATGCGGAAAATTATATTCACAAAAGAGAAGCTCTAATAGAAGTTGCAAAAAAACAAGATGATCGAAGTGCTTTTGAGGCAATTGCAGGGGCATTAAATGATGATTTCTACAAAATCAGAGTTCTTGCTTTAGAAAACATTAATTTGATTAATAAATATGCTAAGAAAAATGTAATTACTAAAATTAAATCTTTAGCAATGAATGATAAAAAAACATTAGTGCAAGCGGCTGCTATTGAAACTTTGGGGAAATTGACGGACCCAGAACTTAAACCAGTATTTGAAAAAGGGTTGAAAAGTAAGTCTTATGCTGTACTTGGGAAGTCGTTAGTTGGAATGTATTATGTAGATAAAAACCTAGCTATTCAAAAATCTAAGACCCTACCGTTAGAGGTTAAAAATATTATTGCTACACCGTTAACAAGAATTTATTTAGAAGAAAATGATGATGATGAATTAAATTTTATTGCTAGTAATGTAATGTCTGGCATGTTTTTGAGTCAAAATAAAAAGATACAATCATTGTATAAGAAGGCTTATGATAAAATAGCCAAAAGTAATAACTCAAAAGTAATAAGTAATTTAGTAGATGATATAGTAGCAAAAGGAATTCAATATAAACAATACAATTTTGATAAAGTAGGAATCAATTTATTACGTCAAATGGTGCAGCGTCAAAAAACGGCATCAACGGACAATAAATTAAAAAATATTGAAATCATTAAAACTGGAATCGCTAAATTATTAGAATAATTAATAATTTATGGATAACATTAAACTTCTAGTAGCAAAGTCTTTAGTAATTATAGGATTACTAAGTTTTACAAAAATAGAAAATAATAGATTTGATAAAAAGAGGGTAGAAAAACAAGAAGTAGCATATTTTGCTAGCGGATGTTTTTGGTGTGTTGAAGCAATCTTTGAGAGTGTTAAAGGAGTAGAGGAAGCCGTTTCGGGGTATTCTGGTGGAAAAACGAAGAATCCAACCTATAAAAAAATAGGAACAGGTAGAACGGGACATGCAGAAACTGTTGCTGTATATTATAATCCGGAGAAGGTAAGTTTTCAAACTTTAGTTGATGTTTTCTTTGGATCACATAATCCTACAACCGTAAATGGCCAGTATCCTGATTATGGAACACAATACAGGTCTATTGCTTTTTATCAGAATGAAGGAGAAAAGAATATTATTGTAAATACTATTAATAAACTTAATAAAGAAAAATATAAAGGTAAAATAGCTACAGAAGTAACTAGACTAACAAAATTTTATAAAGCGGAAGATTATCATCAAGATTATGAAAGGTTAAACCCAAACAATCCTTATGTTAGAAATGTATCGATTCCGAGGTTAAATAAGTTTAAGAGAAAATTTCCTCATTTATTAAAGGGAAGTCATTAAAATAGAAAAGCGATACCTTAGAGTATCGCTTTTTTTGATTTATCTCTTAATGCCATTTACCAATTGATATTACCAAAACAAAACATCCTTTTTCTTTAACAGTAATTTCAAATCATAACTGGTATAATTTAGCTATTCTTTCTGTACCAATAGGCAGTTCTTCCAAGTAAAGAAAAACCGACATAGCCTCTAATTTTGAGTTTATCGTTATTTTCCAATTTAATATAACATTTGTATTCTTTTCCGTTTTTTGGATCAAGAATTTTCCCACCACTCCATTCACTTCCATCTTTTTTTAGACCTGACAATATATTCATGCCTAATATGGGTTCATTTTTTCTTTTACCACTGCACTTATCACAAATAGCATCCTGTCTATTTTTATCAGTTATATGAATGATTTTAGCATATGCTTTTCCATTTTTTTCATACACTTCAATAACACTATCTACCTCATTCGTAGTTTCGTCACGGTTTTCCCATTTACCAAATATTGATTGCGCATTTATGTTGATAGCAAATAGCGCTATTAAAAAAGTAAAAACTATTTTTTTCATATGTAATCTATAATATTTATTATTTCTTTGTTTATATAGTATTTAACAGATTTCGTACCAATCTAGTATTATCTTAGTTCAAATTTAAATCTTTATTAACAATAATAAAGAACATATAAAGGCTATTGTTTCAAAACCAATTCGAGTCCAATGCCAATACTCCCATTTTTTTAATGAATCAGCTAGTTCAGTATCACTAATACTTCTATCAGTAAAACTTTTATTAGCACCTTTAAAATACAAAAAATATGTTGAGAAAAAGGCGAGAGTAAATAATCCTATACATGCAACTGTAAATTGAATAGTACTTGAAGATTGAATTATAAATGCTACTGTAACTAAGGGAAATATTGTAGCCATAATAGTTATAGGAGCAAAAAAGCTATATACTTTTTTGCCATAAGTTTTATGAAGAAGAAAAAAGGCGTCAGGAGTTAAACTTTTCCAGTAAGGAACCATGAGTACTGCTTCGGTAATTTGTGTTCCTAAAAAGAATCCTAGAAAGCAAGTAGAAAGTGTAATTAAAATATTCATAATTTCCGTTTTAAGATGATTACAAATTTGAAGTACTATTATGAGTATTTCAATTACATATGTAAACAGAATTACGACCGAAGAAGTTTTTTTCTAATTCTACTTAATTGAGTTCTTGAAATGCCAAGGTAGGATGCAATATAGTATTGTGGAATAATAGATTCTAAACCTGGAAAGCGTTCTTTCATTATTAAATACCTTTTATCGGCATCAAGCAAAGCCATTTCAATTTCTTTTTGTTCTTTTTCTAAGAAGTAATGTTCAGCAATTTTTCTACCCAATCGTTCTATCTCATGATAATTTTCAAATAATTTTTCTATTTCAGAATACTCTGCTGTCAATATAGTGCAGTCTGTAAGCGCCTGTTGTGCTATTTTATTAGGTTGTTTGGTTAGTAATGAAGTATAAGCTCCAATAATTGAAGGACCTACAAAAAACTGTTTATTATATTCTTTTCCTGCTTGATTAAGAAAATATGCCCGAACAATACCGCTTTCAAGAAAACCGATTTGCCGAGCATATTCTCCTTCTCGAACAAAGAATTCCTTTTTCTTTAATTCAAGAGGGTAGAAGCACTTATTTAGTTTGTTAAATGTTTCTACATTTAGCTCACTAATATTACTTATGTACTGTTTAAGCCGACTCATAGAATCTTAAAAATAAGTAATTATTTAGTGGATTTAGTCATATTTTGCATCAAAATTATCATCCCATTTCTTTTGAACTCTCATTACTTGCTCAATCACATCTCTTACACAACCTTCTCCACCTTTTTTATCTGAAATATATTTTGATACACTTTTTATTTCTCGTGCACCATCGTTCGGACTGCAAGGCATTCCTACTAATTTCATTACAGGGTAGTCGGGTAAATCATCTCCCATATATAACACATTTTCATGATTTAAATTGTATTTTTCAACTAATTCATGATATTGATCTGTTTTATTGTGAGCACCTAAATAAATATCTTTTATACCTAAATTAGCTAATCTAGTTCTAACACCTTCATTCGTTCCACCAGAAATAATACATACTCTATATCCTGAATTTACTGCGGCTTTTAAGGCGAAACCATCTTTAATATTCATATTTCTTATTAATTGACCATCTGGCATAATAGTAATCATACCATTTGTTAAAACTCCGTCTACGTCAAATATTAACGTATCGATTTGAGGAAGTACTTCTTTATAACTTTTTTCCATTTATAATTGAATCTGTTAGTGTTTTATATAGTTCTTGTTGATGTTTATTCAGAACATCTAAATGTTTTTTTATAGTGGTATTATCGTTTCTAATAGCTGGTCCCGTTTGTGCCTCTTTGGGTGATAATGTTTCAATTTTTAAAGCCGTTTCTTTAATTAATGGGTAAAGAACATCAAAAGGAACATTGTATTTATCGCAAAGATCATTACCAATTGAATATAAATGATTTGTAAAATTATTAACAAACACAGCTGCAACGTGAAGGTAACTTCGTTGTTCGGAAGTAATATGATATACTTTTTTACCTATAGTTAGTGCTAATTGTTCTAAAAGTTCAAGGTCTTCATCGTTTTCAGCTTCTAAGCAAAAAGGGATTTCATCAAAGTTCACTTCCTTGTCTTTCGAAAAACTTTGTAGTAAGTAAAAAATTCCTTTTTTACCTGCGTTTTTTAAAGAATTCATAGAAACTGTTCCAGAGGTATGAACTACTAAGCCTTTTTCAGTAACATTGGAAGAAACTTCTTCAATAGCATCATCAGAGACTGAAATTATGTATACATCTGCTTTTTTTAATTTTTGAAGATTATCTGTAAGGTCAGTCTGATCTTCGTATTGTTTTACTTGCTCAATATTTCGAGCATAAATTTGAATCAATTGAACATCTGAAGTATTCAAAAAAGCTTTTATAAGGTGATTAGCAACCTTTCCACCTCCAATAATAACAATTCTAATCATACTGGCGAATTTATTGATTTTTATTCAAAGAGATTCGCTTATTTTTTGCATATTTGCTACATTATGATTGTTTAAACCCATCTACGGACATATAAAATTGATATACAAAACCTTGAGGCTTCATTTCAGGGATTATCTACTATAAACAATATATAATGGCAAAAAACAATCAATCCCCAACTTATACTACTATATTTTTACTTTTTAAAGACGCAATATTAGGCAAACAACAAGATTTTACATCTGGAAGCCTAAGGAAGGCAGTTTTCATGCTTTCTATTCCAATGATATTGGAAATGCTTATGGAATCAATCTTTGCCTTAGTCGATATTATTTATGTATCGAGAGTAAGTGTAAATGCAGTTGCTACTGTTGGTTTAACAGAGTCCGTTTTAACTTTAGTCTATGCTGTAGCCATAGGATTAAGTATGGCTGCTACAGCAATGATTGCCCGAAGAGTAGGAGAAAAGGATATTAAAAAAGCGAATGAAACAGCTGTACAAGTTGTTTATTTAGGAATACTTATTTCAATTATAATTAGTGTTATAGGCATTTTGTTTCCCAAAGAAATCTTAGAATTAATGGGAGGTAAGCCCGATTTAATAGAAGAAGGTTATAGATACACTCAAATTATGCTTGGAGGAAATATAACTGTAATGCTTTTATTTCTTATAAATGCTGTTTTTAGAGGTGCGGGGAACGCATCAATAGCTATGTGGACGTTAATTTTATCTAATGGATTAAATTTAATCTTAGATCCTCTATTTATATTCGGATTAGGACCTATTCCTGCACTTGGAGTGGAAGGAGCGGCAATTGCAACTACCACTGGAAGAGGTGTAGCGGTATTGGTTCAATTAATAATACTATTCAAGGGTAAAGGAAAAATACAATTAGGTATCAAATATTTAATTTTCAAAATACAATTACTGTTAGATATCATTAAGGTATCATTGGGTGGCATCGGGCAATTTATTATCGGCACGTCAAGCTGGGTGTTTCTGATGAGAATTATATCTGAGTTCGGAAGTGAAGTGTTGGCAGGGTATACTATTGCTATACGAATTATGTTATTCACTTTAATGCCCGCTTGGGGAATGAGTAATGCAGCAGCTACCTTGGTAGGGCAAAATTTAGGAGCTCAACAACCTGATAGAGCTGAAAAGTCCGTATGGATTACGGGGAAATATTGTGCATTATTTATGGGAATAGTCTCTATTGTTTACCTACTTTTTGCAACAACATTTTTAAGTTGGTTTTCCGATAATCCAAATGTTATTTCCAATGGATCTTTATGTTTACGAGTAATGTCTGCTGGTTATATCGCCTATGCTTATGGAATGGTTGTGATTCAATCTTTCAATGGTTCTGGTGACACATTTACTCCTACTTTAATTAATTTCATATGCTTTTGGTTATTTCAATTACCATTTGCCTATATCATGGCGATTCATTTAAATTATGGACCCCAAGGAGTGTTCTGGTCAATTACTATAGCCGAAGTTTTAATTGCAATTTTAGGAATTTGGTTATTTAGAAAAGGGAAATGGAAATCAGTAAAAGTATAATCTAGATTTTCGTAATTTAGGCGTAACTATTTCTTTATAATCATAAACTTTTAAGAATCAATGGGAACCTCAAACAAATACGGAATTAATACCATATGCACTCATGTTGGAGAAATAAAAGATGAGCAATTTAAAGGAGCAATTTCACCATTATACATGTCTACATCCTATAATTTTGATAATGTTGATGTAAAACGATACCCTCGCTATTTTAATACGCCTAACCAAGAAGCCCTTTGTAAGAAAATAGCAGCTTTAGAAAAAATGGAAGCTGGTTTGATTTTTGGTTCAGGAATGGCGGCAATAAGTACTACGTTACTTGCTTTTTTAAAGAAGGGAGACCATGTAATTCTGCAAGAAACATTGTATGGAGGAACGTATAATTTTGTAGTTGAAGAATTCGATAAATTTGGAATAGAATATACCTTTACAAAAAGCTTAGCCATAGAAGATTTTAACTCTGAAATTAGGAATAATACCAAAGTGATTTTTATAGAAACACCTTCAAATCCACTTATGAAAATTGTGGATATGAAAGCTGTAGCCGATTTAGCAAAGAATTATGATATCATTACAATGATTGATAATACATTTGCTTCTCCTATTAACCAAACTCCCGTGGATTTTGGAATACAGGTGGTCATACATTCAGCAACTAAGTATATGGGAGGACATTCTGATATTTTAGCAGGAGTAGTGGCGGCATCAGAAGAGCATGTTCAACGCATTTGGAGTTTGGCAAAGAACTTAGGAGGTAGTTTAAGTGATTTTACTGTTTGGATGTTAGAAAGGAGCTTAAAAACGATGAATTTACGCGTGAAAAGGCAAAGTAAGAATGCTTTGAAAATGGCAAAGTATTTAGAGAACCATAATTTGATCGAGAAAGTATATTATCCAGGGTTGAAGTCACATGATAATTATGAATTGGCAAAAAAGCAAATGAAATACTTTGGTGGAATGTTATCTTTCGAGTTAAAAGAACATATTGATTCGATGGATTTTCAAAGAAATTTAAATTTAATAAAACCATCTATGAGTTTGGCTGGTGTTGAGAGTACTATGTTAAGTCCTTCGCAAACATCGCACGCTTTATTGGGTCCTGAAGCACGAGATGAACAAGGGATTAAAGATGGTTTGGTTCGCTTTTCTGTTGGAATAGAAGAAACAAAGGATTTAATTGAAGACATTGAGCAATCATTAAAAAAAGTAATACAATAATAAAGTTTTAGTAGAAAAATAAGTACATGAAATTAGATATATTGGCCTTCGGGGCTCATCCAGATGATGTTGAGCTAGGATGCGGTGCTACAATAGCGAAAGAAGTTGCATTAGGTAAAAAAATTGGAATTGTTGATTTAACGAGAGGAGAATTAGGGACAAGAGGATCAGCAGAGCTAAGGGATAAGGAAGCAGAAAAAGCAGCTGAAATTTTGGGAGTGAGTGTACGTGAAAATTTAAGATTTGCGGATGGGTTTTTTATAAATGACAGAGAGCATCAATTGGAGGTTATACAAATGATACGAAAATATCAGCCTGAAATTGTTTTGTGTAATGCTATTGATGATAGACATATTGATCACCCAAAAGGAAGTAATTTGGTTTCCAACGCGTGCTTTTTAAGTGGTTTGTTGAAAATTGAAACTGAAATAGATGGAGTAAATCAGGAGAAGTGGCGACCAAAGCAAGTATATCATTATATCCAATGGAAAAATATTGAACCAGATTTTGTAGTGGATGTAACGGGGTACATGGATAAGAAAATTGATGCAGTAATGGCTTATGGATCTCAGTTTTATGATCCGAATAGTAAGGAGCCAGAAACACCTATTACAAGTAAAAATTTTACCGATAGCGTTGAATATAGAGCAAATGATTTAGGAAGGTTAATTGGAGTTGAATTTGCAGAAGGCTTTACTTCAGAACGTTACGTAGCAGTAGAAAATTTAAGTAAATTAATTTAAAAAAATGTTTGGTGGGATAGGGAAAACCTTATATATTTGCACTCGCAATTGCAAATGGTGGTTGTAGCTCAGTTGGTTAGAGCATCGGTTTGTGGTACCGAGGGTCGCGGGTTCGAATCCCGTCTTCCACCCAAAACAAAGCCTTAGTATTTACTAAGGCTTTGTTGTTTTTTATCAGCCCTGCAAGGTTTACATTTTTAGGGATCAAGACTAATAGTTGTGTTTAGGCAAAAATTTGGATTAATCTAAAAAGAAAGAATTCTACGTTTCTTACCCCTCTGAACTGCGCTCTAAACGCTTTCACTTTCGCATTAAAAGATTCTGCTGCTGCATTTGTACTTCTGTTGTCAAAATAATTAAGGATGGATTGGTAATTTAAACTAATGGAGTTTGCTACTATATTAAAAGCTTTAAACCCTGAATCTTCAACTTCTTTAAACCATTTAGCAAGTTTTGTATAAGCTACCGCTTTAGTTATTAATCGGTTATTAAATATAGTTCTGAGTTTTTGACATATTACATATGCTTTTCTAATGTCTGGGAATTGTTCAAATAAAATCTGAGCTCTAATCTTTTGTTTAGTTGTCCAGTTTGCTTGCGTCTTATAAAGTAAATAGCGGCTTCTAGCTAAAAGCTGTTTTAAAGTATCTCCGTTACTAAAAGTTATAGGGGTATATGTATTGTTATTGTTTTTAGCATCTTTTACATCATTGTTTTCCTGATCTATTGCTTCCCAACGATGTTTTATGCGTATATCTTGTAAAGCATCTAAAGCCAATTTTTGCACATGAAATCTATCGGTAACCTGCGTGGCTTTAGGAAAGCATGTTTTAGCTATTAGTTTCATGGTATTGGCCATGTCTAAAGTGATTTCCTTAACCTTATTTCGTTTGGAGTTTGGAATTTTAAGGAGCTCACCACTAACGTCTTCAGCTTTGGTTCCAGCAATAATAGCTACAATACTTCCTGCTTTCCCTTTCGCTTTTTTATTAGTAACAATAGTATAAAGCTCTCCTTTAGATAAAGCAACTTCATCAATAGAAAGCTGTTTTCCTATATTTTCAGGAAATAGTAACCAATCTTTAGCATGTGACTTCTCTTTCCACTGTTTAAAATCACTTAAATAATCTTTAAACTGACGTTGTAATTTTTTACCATTGAGCCCGTAAAAACCTGCTATAGTATGACAGTCATTCGCTTTAGTACTGACTAAGTGCTTTTAAAAAAACAGCAAACTCAACGGTCATGCGAGTTCCCTGTGCTACTAAATCCCAATCTCTTTGTACTACTTGTTGAGTTTCTTTATTTAGCCATCTGCGACGTTTAATATGAAGTAATACTGTTTTACCTCTCAAGGGAAAGTCTTCAATAGTGGTTTCTTTATGAAAACCATGAGATATAATTAACCCTTTTGAAAACTCATCTGGAATAGCTTTCTTTTCTTCAAAATAAAGATGTAAATCTTTCCCTTGTACTTTATGAGTTGTTAAATTAAAATGTGTGATTAATAACTCAGGGAGTATAAATTTTAAAACATCTAATGATAAATCCAAATCTCTCTTTTTTGCAAAAATCAACATTTAATATTAATTCACACACAACTTTTGTGACTGATCCTTTACATTTTTAGCATATCGTGTTTAAAATAGTGTTTAAAATGTAAGATTAAAGATGAAAAAAAAATACAACTTAATTAACGGATGTAGTTCAACATTCCCTGCAGTAACTCCTAAAAGTTGGAAAACAGGAAATAAAATTCTATTACAGCGAGATTGGATTATTCATTTTTACTTTAAAGACCCTAATTTTTTAAGAAAATATCCTAGTGGAAAGCAAGTTCGCATTAAAGGAATGAATGAGTTTAAAACCTTAGGAGAACGCTGTGAAGCTACTCAGTTTTTGATTGATGGAAGTATGTTAAAATTTATCGTATAGTCTGCCATTTCTCTATATTTGGCAGAGGTGGAATCACTAAATATTCCTCATGAAATAACTACTAAACTATAAAATTATGTCTTTAAAAATGAAGTCAATGAGCTTATTATTATTTGCAGTTTTAATAACGTCATGTCAAGTTGAAAAATCAAATCAAAAAGAAAAACCAATTACCAAAGAAGAAATCAAAATTGCTCAAGATTTAATACAAGGCGCTTTTGATGATTTATGGGGAGGAGTAGATTCAACGAAAATTAGTAAATATCATACTAAAGATTTCATTATTTTGGAACAGGGTGAAATTTGGGATAATGACCGTATAAAAGAATACATGAAAAGTCAATTAGCAAGGCCAAATAGAGCAAAGAGAATTAATAAAATGGATTATATATCTATTGAGAAATTCGGAAATTCTATTCAAATAGCTTATTTCAATGAAGCAGACTTTACACGAGCAGATACCTTAGTTGGAAAAGCTAAATGGTTAGAAAGCGCAGTAGCTGTAAAAACAGAAATAGGGTGGAGGTTAAAGATGATGCATTCAACTGGCGTTCGTGATTAGAAACTTTCGAGCAAATTAATATTTACATTAAAAACAATAGATTATAAGAAACACCTTTAACAAGGTGTTTTTTTATTTATTTAACCTGAGTAAATAAACTGCGCATTAACTTATTTCAAGGGGTTGGTATGTTTGAAAGTTCGGTCAACACGCAGCAACTTAATCAAGGTGCAATATAAAAAAAAACAAATAATCTATTTGTAAATTCTGTTTTTGTCAATTTCAGAGGCTCTACTTTTTTTGAAAAACTAAGGATAAATTATAAGGTATTTATGGTTATTGACGAGCGAAGAAATGCAAATAACATTAGAAATTACATGTTTTTTGTTCTTTCATAAAATTCTTTTTTCTGTATAAAAAAAAGATATGAGTTTTAAGTGATTTATGTTAAGCGATATTCAGGAAGTAGAAAAAGAAACGATAGTTATAGTTTTAACTCTAATTTGAAAACATGCACATCTAAACCAAGATAGACCTAAGAAAATAAAATCAAGTATTAATGATTTGGATATGAAAAAGCTGACTGGAAATTACATTTCAGTCAGCTTCTTTTTGTTAATGTAATTATGAATTACTTTGAATACATGCACACAAACCTAGATTCCAATGTGTTTCAGGTGGGCATGCTTGAAGTGGAAAACAGCCTCCATTTCCACTGATAGATTGTTGTTGTTGTTTGTTTAATTCTTGTCCTATAGTAGTTAGGTTTTTTAACATAATAAGTAACTTTATGATTAATAACCCTCGAATATAAATAATAGAACCTTTTTAGTGAAAAAAGTGCTGTTAAAAGTTAAAATGAGTCTTAAGAAAGCGAATTGAAACACTATTGAAATAAATAATGGTTTCAAAAGAATGTCTGTAAAAGTAAAGACTGCGCACCAACATATTTTCAAAAATTACGCAACGAAAATCGAGCCAATACGCAGTTAATTACTTTTTATATATTGAAATGAATAAACTCCTTCTCAACAATATTAACCGTTTATGTTGTCGGGAAAAAAAGCAAAACTTACAAACCCAATTATTTTTCTTTTGAATTTTAAGATTTCGAATGATAACATTTTAGGAATGTGAAACAAATTTATAAGTTTAATCAGTGGTGGTTTTAATCGCAGGGGTGGTATTATAGTGGGAATAGTGCAATGTTTGCGTCTTATAGTTTATTTAAAAATTTATGAAGCTAGAATGTATTAAAGATTGTAATCGTATTATATGAGCTGACTACGATAATTCTTGAATTCCTATTTGATCTAGGTTGTCATGATTCCCTTCTCTTTTGGGATTTAATCCGAATTCATTTGGTCCGTATATACTATCAGCAAAAAGCATAAATAAAACATAAAAGGGAATAATTTGGTACCAACCTGAATTGCTTCTGTCGTGACATCTTTTAGCTCCTTGTGCGATAAAAAACCAAATGGCGGGTATATAGAGAATGTATAAAATAGTAATGTTGAATTCAAGTATTAAAAAGTCAATTATCCCAAGAAATACTAAATATATTATATAGGTTAAGCCAAACTCAGTTCGCCTTATTCTTCTATTGAATGAAAAAGGATTTTTAAACATAAAACAATTTTTTCAAATTAAGGTAAAATAGTCGAGTACGGAAAAACTTTTTGGTTTTTATCTCCGTCGTATATTATTGTAATTGTTTTTTTGTAGGGTATGATTTGAAAAAAATAAGTCTTTAATTTTATGGACTTAAAGAATTGTTTACTATTTAAAACTGTTTATTATATAGTATTGCTGAAGACAGCTATTAATGGAATAACACTTATACTGTCCTGGACATCAATGCAATCATATCTTATACATTCTGTAAGGCAAGAGTTTACACCATTGACTATTTTTAGATAGTTTTTATTTAATTCTTCAACACCTTGAAGGTCTAATATTGATTTTAATACAAATATAAAGTTTTAGTTACTAAGGAGTAAAGTAGGAATTACTCATCAAATAATAAGAAGATAGGGCTCTTTATTAAAAAGCTATCAAAACAAGGGGGAAAGTTCTTTAATAAGATGATGTTGTTTTGATAGCCTTAATAAAAACGAACTATTTAAAACTAATTTTTAAAGCTTGTAAAAAGCAACATTAGGGGAACTGTTATTAATTACATAGCAAAGATAGATGAGAAGTTTTGATTGAAACTGAGTGAAGTATTTGTGATGTAGTGTTTTATGTTAAAACAGAAACAAATTGTCTAATATGAGGATAAAATGCAGATTTTTTTTAACGAGTTGTTTATTAGTAGGTTATCGGATCTGTTAAATTTTTCAGAGCTAGCTTTAATATGTATTTATGAAGTTGTGTGATTTTTTTAAAAGGAATTTGTGAGTATCTAACGAAAAAGAAGAAGCTACCTAGTAACGGGTAAAATGCTTCTCCTTTATTAATTATTATGTTTGAAAGTCACTTAAATGTAATTTGAAATTAGAATAGATACAGTGTTTATTAGTTGAATGGCAGCGAACTGTAGGTGGTTTGAGAAGTTTTGTCAGTTGAAATAACATCTTTACTTTACATTTTGGCGGCTATAGTGTTAGTTTATTTACTCTTTGACAGCTTAGATTTGTGAATAATGCTAATATTTCGTTTAATTATTTTTAAGAATTTATAAATTAATGTTAATTTTGCTCTGTTGTATTGAAAATAGAGAAATAACCCCCTTAGAATCAATTTATGCAAAAATTGTTTACCCTATTATTGGCATTAAGCTATTCATTTGTATTTGCTAATAATTTATCAGAAATTAATACAGGTAATGAATCTCAAGTTTTGAGATATCATAACCTTCTTGGTCACGATAATTTCGATGAGAACTTTCTAATAGAAAATTATACTCAAAACCCTAAGGTAGATACATTAATAGCAAAAGCAAGCGCTATTTTCGATAAGCTTGAGGAAAAGGGTAACTATGTTGATGTTCTTGGTTCCGATGATATGGTTAGTTTACCAATTGGAGTAAAAAAGAAAATAGGGGGACTTACTACGGTATTAGGTATTAGTAAAGCTAGGTTTTATCCAAATTACACAGAGGTAACAGCGTTTATTAAATTAGTTCTTCCTCAATCTCGAAAAGATGGGAGTCAAATAGTTTTATTTTTTGGAGCGGATAATTTAAAAATATCGCATAAGGGTGGTATCGTTGGTGATACCAATATTTCCTTACTAGGAAACATTCCAATTCCAATTAATGGAAATAAAGCGTTGTTAGAGCTTAAAGGAGGGTTTAATATGAAAACAGGAACGATTGACAATAAGACCTATGTAACTATTGACTGTTCGGGAATAAAAGAAATTGGTGTTGCTGCTGATGTGTTGTTTTCAAGAGATTTGGTTGAACCTGTGGACGCAAATTTTAAGCGTATCGAAGACGTCGAAACTAGAGTTAAAGGTAGTTTTCAAACCGTTGTTAGTGATTGGAATGATATTATTGCAGAGGTTAGCTTATCTCCTTTTCAACTTACAAATAAGAGAAGGACTGATGGAAAAGGGAAAGCTGGATTAATCTTCGAAGTCAATACAGCTGTTTTTGATTTTAGTGATTTAAGGAATTCTGAGCGTGTTGAATTTACAGATAGTTATAGAAGTAAATATTTAGTTGCGGGAAATGAGGAGTTATGGCGAGGTGTTTTTATAAAGTCTTTAAAAATTGCATTGCCTAAAGAGTTTAAAGAAAACGGAAGTGACGAGAGAATTACATTTACTGCCGCTAATTTATTATTAGATAATGAAGGAATATCGGGTAAGTTTTCTGCGAAAAATGTTCTAGCGCTTGATAAAGGAAATGCTTCTGGTTGGCAATTCTCTGTACATGATTTACATGCAAACCTCGAAGCTAATAAAATTACCGGTGCCGGATTTGGAGGGAATATTGTGTTACCAGTATCAAAAAAGTTAAGTAAGGATGAAGTTGCTAATTTATCGAAAGATGATTTAGAAAAGAGAACCGTAAAATATGAAGCTATAATTGATGTCGCTAAAGATGAATACAGTTTGAGTCTTTCTCCACTAAAAAAACTGGAATTTGATGTGTTTAAAGCGAAAGCAGAGCTACTTGAGAACTCAAAAATTGAACTAAAGGTATCCGAAGGGAAATTTAGACCAAAAGCAGTTCTGCATGGAAGTTTAAACATTAATGCAAGTAATGCCAAATTAGAAAATGGTAAAAAAGGAATTGTTGATTTTAAGGGAGTAAAGTTTCAGAAATTACAGCTACAAACAGAGTCACCTTATTTTTCAGTTGATTATATGGGATATGAAGGAGATGTGAAATTTGCTAAGTTCCCTGTTACAATTTCAGAAATCGGAGTAACGGCTAACGATCAAAAAACTTCGTTGAGTTTTGCTATTGATGTCAATTTAATGGGAAAAGGTTTTGCTGGAGGAACAAAACTGGATATCGTAGGAAAGTTCCATGAAGAAAATGAATTACATCGCTGGAAATTTGATAGAGTTGATATTCAAAGAATAAAAGTAGAAGCGGATTTAGGAAAGGTTAAGTTTAAGGGATTTGTTGATATTAAAGATAATGATCCAGTTTATGGTAATGGATTTTATGGAGAACTTGAAGCTGATTTCAACAATATTAATATTAAAGCTACCGCTTGGTTTGGTAAAACAGACGTTAGGTATTGGTATGTAGATGCATATGCAGATTTATCTAGTATGCCAACGAAACCAACTATAGGTCCTTTGAGTATTAACGGTTTTGGAGGTGGAGCTTATTATCATATGACAAAAAAATCGAAGCCTCCTTTGCAATTGTATGATGGAGAACCAGTCACAACACCTCCTCCTCCCTCTGGAATGGACTACGTTCCTAATAAAGATACAGGCTTAGGTTTTAGAGCTATGATTGGTTTTGAAACAGCTAATAAAAGTGCTTTCAACGGGAAGATTGGATTTGAAATGGAGTTTAATAAACGTGGTGGTTTAAATAGAATTTTCTTTTTTGGAGAAGCACATATTATGAAGTCTTTTGATATTGGTTTAGGAGATAAATTAAAAGAAAAACTTGGAAAGATTGAAGATAAAATTAATGACCTAGCGGAAAGTGATCTTGTACAGAAGTTAAAAGAGACGAATTTAGTTGAATATAGTAAAGTAACGTTTCCACAAGATGGATTGACTTTTGACGCAGGGATTGATGCTCATTTTTCTATGGAAATGGATTTTCAAAATAGCTCTTTCCATGCTGAAATGGAAGTTTATGTAAATACTCCTGGTAATTTCTTTAGTGGCGTCGGTCCTAAGGGAAGAGCTGGTTGGGCAGTATTTCATTCAAGTTCTGAAGGTTGGTATTTGCATATGGGAACACCCAAAGATCGTATTGGTTTAAGAGTAGGAATAGGAGGGTTTAGTGTTCAAGCAACCACATATTTAATGATTGGAGACAAAATCCCTGGAAGTCCTCCACCTCCGCAAGCCGTTGCAGATATTTTAGGTGTTAATTTGTCAAACCTTGATTATATGCGTGATTTAAACGCTCTTGGTGATGGACGAGGGTTCGCTATTGGTATGGATTTAAGTATCGATACTGGAGACATGAACTTCTTGATTTTTTATGCACGATTTAGAGCTGGCTTAGGATTTGATATCATGATAAAAGACTATGGAGAAACCGCTTGTAAAGGTAGTGGTCAAATAGGGGTCGATGGATGGTATGCTAATGGACAAGCGTATGCATATTTGGAAGGTGAACTAGGAATTAACATAAGGCTTTGGTTTATAAAAAAGAAGATACCAATTATTAAAGCAGGAGCTGCAGTATTACTGCAAGCCAAACTTCCAAACCCATCATGGTTTAGGGGATATGTGGGAGGACATTTTAATATTCTTGGAGGATTAATTAGCGGTAAATTCCGATTTAAAATTGAATTAGGAGATGAATGTGAAGTCGTTGGAGGAGCACCGTTAGGGGGACTTAAAATTATTTCAGGGGTAACTCCAGAGGATCAAGCTTCAGAAATTGATGTATTTACAGCTCCGCAAGCAGCGTTTAATATGAAAATTAATGAAGCATTTGAACTCGAAGATGACCAAGGAGTAAAAACATATAGAATTTTGTTAGATGAGTTTGTTGTCACAAAAGAAGGAGTTCCAATTGAAGGAGAGTTAGAATGGAGTGAGAGTAAAGATGTAGCGAACTTTATTTCATTTGATGTATTACCTCCAAAATCTACATTAACAGCCAAGGTGATTGTAAGTTTTCAAGAGTTGAAAGGTGGAAGTTGGATAACTATCTTAACCAATGGAAAGAAAGCACAAGAAATTGAAGAAAGAACATTTACAACTGGAGAAGCTCCTGATTATATTCCTGTAAAAAACATTGTGTATTCATATCCTGTAATAGATCAAAAATATTTTTATCAAGATGAAACCAATAATGGATATGTCAAGTTAAAAAGAGGGCAACCTTATTTATTTAAACCAGAGACAAATTGGACGCAAAATGTACGATATACTAATGTAGATGGTCATTCAACTACCAATTCCGTTAGTTATAATAAAGCGGATAGAATGGTTAATTTCACTTTAAGTAAATTACAAAAGAGTAAGGAATATACAGTTCAATTGATAAGTATTCCCGAAGGAAAAGAACAGGAAGAAAATTCAACATCGTATACTGAGAAGGAAACAGGGCAAGAAGGAAATTCTGTGAAAGTTAGAAATAAAAATGTGCAGAACGTAGTAAATTCGGATGTAGAAACCGAGCTACTAAAGTATAATTTCAGTACTAGTAAATATAAAACGTTTGAAAAGAAAATTAGAGCTAAAAATATTGTAAAACATTATTTAGAACCTATTTATTCTGATGTTCATGCTATTCAAACGGATATGGAAGAATCTGAAAGGTTTGACGTTGTAGAATTGGAAGGAAGCGAATATTCAGGTTATAAGGCTCTTATTACAGTGGAGGCCGTTCTTGATGATTCGTATTATGAAGATCGAATTTACGATCTAATATATAAAGGATACCCATTAGAGCCTGATTTCACTTTTAATAGGAGTGTGAACGAACTAGGATTACCTCCAAAGAAAGGTGTCGATATTTTAACATGGTATGTGCCTTATTTAAAACAAAACCCTAATTTTTCTTTATTGGATAAAAGAATGCCTTTTAGATATAACCTTCCTTATCATTATAAAATGGATTTTATCGATTTACAATATAAGGTGGTTAATAAATACTTGAATTTCCCAGATCAATACGCTTCTCAAATTCAACAATATAATTACATTATAAATGGAATTTTTCCGGCAATAAGTTCTGGAAAGTATAAGGTTAAAATGCAGTATGTATTGCCAGGTAATAAATTAGGCTCTAAAGCAATTTTTAAATATAAAAACCCATTTTAAGGCTAAATGAAAAGGATAGTTTTAATAGCGATATTTTTAGTGTACTCAATAGGAGTAACTAAAGCCCAAAATATATCAAAGACATCAGAGATAAAAGTTTTGGGAAGAGCTCATGAAAGTAATAAAATAATGTTGCGCTGGGCACCAGATAAACCAATTGCATTTAGAAAATTAAATCAATATGGATATCAAGTAAAGAGGTATACAATTAGTATAGGAGGTCAAACTTTAAGTAAGCCTATAGTGAAAGACTTTGGTACTTTTAAACCAGCAATTCCAGTGGAATGGATGAAGGTGGTTGAGAAAAATAATAATGCGGCTGTAATGGCGCAGGCTTTGTTTGGAGAAAGTTTTAATGTAGAAGGAGTCGGTGATTTACAAGGTATTATTAACATGTCTCAAGAGCAACAACAACGATTCACTTGGGCTTTATATGCAGCAGATCAGGATTTCTCCATAGCGAAGTTAGCAGGTTTGGGATTTGAAGACTTCGGAATTAAATCGAATGAGAAATATGTTTATAAAGTATTCTCATTGGTTCCTAAAAGCGAAATGAACATTAACGATGGTGGAGTTTTTATAGGTATGCAAGATTATGAAAGGTTACCTAAACCTCTTGATTTAGCAGCCATTTTCGATGATCATAAGGTAATGTTAAATTGGAATTACAAAGTATATGCGAATGAGTATAATAGCTATTTTGTTGAACGATCTGAAAGTGGTCAAAATTTTAAACGAATCAATAAATTACCATACACTACCTTAAATAGCGGAGGGAGAGTCGATACAAAAAGAATTTATTACATAGATTCTATAGCCAATAACAAAACATATTATTATAGAGTTAAGGGTAGAACAGCATTTGGAGAATTAAGTCCTCCTTCAGATATAATATCAGGTAAAGGATTAAAAGTATTAGAGTATGTACCTAAAATAAGCTCCAAAGAAATTGTAAACAAAAATAAAGGAGTACTATTAGAATGGGAGTTTCTAAAAGAAGGCAATAGATTTATTAAAGGATTCCGATTGAATAAGAGTAACAAAGTAGATGGAATCTATAAACCTGTTATAGACTATATTTTACCCAGTAAAAGAACAGTTATATATAATGATTTAGAACCAACAAACTATTTTACGATAACGGCAATTGGCAAAACAGGAAGTAATCGTGATTCTTATCCTGTTCTTGTGCAACCGATTGATTCCATTCCACCTATAAAACCAATTGGATTAGAGGGGAAAGTAGATAGTTTGGGTGTGGTAACTTTGAATTGGAAAGCAAACACCGAGTCGGATATGTTGGGATATCGAGTTTTTAAAGGAAATAATAGAGTAGAGGAATTTTCTCAAATAACAGTAAGTCCCCACCAGGCAACAACTTTTTATGATAGTGTCTCTGTAAAAAGCCTTAATGATAAAGTATATTATAAAATTGTAGCAGTTGATCAGCGTTTTAATATGTCAGATTATTCTGATGAGTTAATTCTTAAAAAACCAGATTATATACCACCTGCTTCACCTGTGATTACATCGTATGATGTTAAAGAAGGTAAGGTAAACTTAAAATGGGCAAATAGTCAAAGCTCAGATGTTCTTAGACATGAAGTATTCAGGCGAGTGCAAGATAGTATTAAATGGAACTTAGTAGCTTCTTTACCTAAAACAAAAGATACCTTAAACATTGCTTATACAGACTGGATAGATTCTAATGTTGACGGTAATGTTGATTATCAGTATTTGATAAAAGCTGTTGATGATAGTGGATTACAGTCAGAAAATGATGATTACCTTACTATTGAAGTTCCAAGGACTTCATTGAAATCTGGAATAAAAAATGTAGGAACCTATGTGGATAAAGTAAATGGGTTTATAGAAGTTTTTTGGAAAATTGAAGATGAAAGTTCCTTGTTGGAAGTAATGATATATAAAGGAATAAAAGAAAAGAAAATTAGACTATTAAGAAATGCTCCTCCTTCAATTACACGAATAGTTGATGAAGATATACGACCGAATAACTATTATATTTATTTGCTAAGACCAGTTTTTAAAGACGGGAGTTTAGGAGAAATAAAACAAATAGAATTAAAATACTAATTATGCATAAAGCGGTACTTTTTTTTATCTTTTTTTTTATTTGCTTTAAAATAAGCGCGCAATCGGAACTTTATGTACTATCCGTAAGACCGCAAAATATTACTGGACCAGATGGTGCAGGTGAATGTGATGGAAGAATAGGGGATTATCGAAATGGATATTCTGTTACTCATTCAACTGGTCGTTATCAAATTAATAGTAATAGTGTTTATATTAAGATAGATTATCAAGAAGGCTATAATGATGACCCAGGTTATGGTTGTAATGGACCATGTGGTCAGTATTCTGAAATGTGTAATGGAGTTGAATATGAAAGTACATTTAATCATTTTTCATCTTATGAAAATATTTATTCAGGAGAGGATCCTATTACTTGTGGAACTCAGGATTGTCTAGCTATTAGTTATAAAGCTGTTTTTTTACCCAGTATATCAGCACCTGTGGGTAAGTTATGCGAAAAAGAACAATTATTTGCTCAGTATTCTGACGGTGTAAATCATAATGTGAATGACTTGGTATGGGAATTTTACAGTAATACGGGGTGGAAAGAAATACCAAATCATAAAAATAGATACCCTTTAAATGTCAGTTTATTGGATGTTTTTGGGGCATCGTGGAGGACACAATTTACGGGGAATTTACAATTACGTTTTAAATATACGGCTCCGTTTACCAGTGATGTACTTTATTCTTTTAGTACATATACTATTAGTTTGACTGAATGTTCACCTGAGTTTGATAGTTTGAGTGCTTTTAAAACAAAATGTAATTATTCTGAGGATGGTAGTTTTAAATTAAAGGTAAAGAGAGATTTAGACTCTAATGAAAAACTTATTATGACGCTTTATTATCAGTATAGTACAGGATTCGATTTAGCTCCAAATCCACAAGAAACATCTTCTAATTTATTCAATGAACCAGATGGAAGTTATAGCCACACTTGGAGTGAGAACTTACCTTCTGGTAATTATAAGATTAAGTACCAAACAAAAATTGGAAGTGGTGGGATTTCCCCAACTGATCCAACTTGGACAACATTATCGGAGTATAGTTTTACAATAACGAATGCAAGAAGAGTCGAATTCTCTGCAGAAAAATTAAATGATGAATCTTGTTTCGAAGTAGAAGATGGAAAGATAAGGGTTTATAATGTTATTTCAGAATCGAATAGAAGCTTTTCATATATAGTATATGAAGTTCAAGGGACAAACACAGTAACGGTACTTAAAAACTGGACGTCCTTTGCCTCAAATAATGTAATTATAAATAATCTTAAAAAAACTAGACTAAGGTTGAAACTAAAAGATAGTCAGGGATGTTTTGCTAAATTGAATTAAAATGAAGAAGATAGTATCAATATTTTTTTTTATGACATGGTTTGTATTAAGTGTAAACGCTCAAAATCCTGAGTATTCTTATTTGGTAAAAACGGTTATTATGAGAACCACCACAGCAAATTTTGCTCATTTATTAATTGAAACTGATAAAGGAGGTGGAGGTAGAGTTGAACACAACTTTGTTGCTCCGAATGATGTTTTTTTCGATTTTGTTAGTTTACCAAATGATTTTAACACAGTTACCCTCACTATATTTAATTCTGAAGGTTCTTTTGCAAGTCCTACATACTGTGAATTTCGTGATACTGCGGAATTTACCAAAGTGAATTTTCATGGTTCATTTAACACCTTTTCGGCTTGTACTTATCAACAAACGGTTTTCCCGTTAAATATACAAGGTCCAGAAAACCCGGATGGTTCTAATATGAATCTTTGCTACTCATCTAATATTCGATTAAATTGCGGATATGATTGGGATTATCAAATAAATACCAGTGGGTGGAAACCTTTAGGTTCAGGAAAGATATCTATAGTTGTGAATGTTCAAGATTTGTACGAAACCGAAGGGATTTCTATGAGTGGGCAAAGTATTTTGAGATTTAGAACGGGATACAGATCGTTAAATAAGTTTGTAGCAATAGAGAATTATACAGTTACTACTTGTTCTCCTGATTTTATTGAATATTATGATCAGAGTAATACTACCTGCTCATATTTGAACGATGGAAAAATATCTGTTAAAGTGAGTAGAGGGATCGATTCAAATGAACAATTTGTAGCTACCTTATTCAAACAGGATGGAAGTAATGTTGTTTTAATTAATCAGTTAGGTACTAAGCAAGTAAATCCATCTGATCCATTAATTATTTTAGAAGATCTTGGTAGCGATCAATTTGGTTTTCAATGGTCCGAAGATATTGCGGCTAATTTAAATAACAACGATAAATATTTCTTTAGATATCAAACTTTAAATATTGGAGAAAATCCATCTATGCCAGCGGCAAATGATTCTTTTTGGGATGCTTTGGTTAAAACGCCTGATTTTCGAATAGAAAAGCCTCTAAATGTTAGGTTCGATGCTGAGAAACTAAATGATATTTCTTGTTTTAATGTTGGAGATGGAAAAATAAAAGTTAAAAATGTATCGGGAGGGAGCGGAACGAAATATGAGTATAGTTTGAATGGTAATAATTACTGGACTCGATTCAATGGAACAAATGAGCTTGCTAATGAAACAACTATTAATTCCTTATCAAAGGGGAATATTGTTATTAGGGTAAGAGATGGAAATAAATGTGTTGCTAAAAAAGAATAAAATAGGATGAGCTGTCAAGGGAAAAATATGAGTAAAATTATCTGGAATTATATAATGATAACATTTGTAATGATGCTGTCATTAAAAGGAGTTTCTCAAACTGTTGGGCAAGATCCAGATGGGACCAAATATATTGATATTGAAATAAAAGGCCCCAATCAGGCTTTAAAACTTGAGTTAGTTCAAGTTCAAGAAGTAAAAGAGCATGATCAGTCAAATGGAGTTATTCAAATAAAACCATCAGGGGGATGGCCAAATTATACTTATTTTTTGTACAAGGATAACGTTTTACAAAATTCTGGAGGAACTTCTATTTCTGGAAACGTTAATATTTCAAACCTTGGAGCAGCAGTTTATCGAGTAGAGTTAAGGGATAATAAATATGCCACTACTTCTAATGCATGTAATAGGGTTATAGAAAGTATAACACTTGCAAATCCGCCCGAATTAACTATCAGTGCTTCGATAAATCAAGCTATTTTATGTAATGTAGGAAGAGGAAGTATTAGAGCTTTGGTAAAAGGAGGTTTATCTCCAAGTAGTGGGAATTATATTGTAAATCTCTATAAAAATGGAAGTTCTTCAGCATCACAAACTAAATATGTGAGTTATTCAAGCAATACGAATCAAGCGGTAGATTTTGAATCATTGTTAGTAGGTAATTATAGAATAGAGGTTGTAGATAAATATGATGTCAAAAAAAGTGCCTCTGTAAATCTTGTCGAGCCTACTCAGTTATCAGTTCCAGTAGTTACACCTAGTCATGTTTCTTGTAATGGAGGAAATGATGGACAGATAGTGGTATCTACAACAGGAGGAACTTTACCATATACTTTAATTCTTGATGGTATTAACCAATCAGGAACGTTTAACTCTTCAAAAACTATTTCTAATAAGTCCGCTAAAGGATATTTAATACAAATAAGAGATGCAAATGGATGTTTGTCAAGTCAAGTATCTACTGCAATTACGCAACCACCTGCTTTAAGTATTTCAAAAATAAGTGATGGTAACCCTACATTTTCTGGGGCTCAAGACGGCTTTATAAATATATCTGTTTCAGGTGGAAAAGCTGGATATACATACCAGTGGTTTAAGAATACCAGCACTTCTTCTTTTACAACTACTCAAAATGTTTCAGGTTTGGGAGCTGGTTCATATAAAGTAAGAGTAACTGATGCGAATGGCTGCATTAAAGAATTAACAAATATAGTGTTAACTGACCCAGAGCCTCTTGTTGTAAACTTAACGAAAAATGATGTTAAGTGTTTTGGAGAGTCAACAGGAGATATAACTGCAATGGTTACTGGTGGGGCTAGTTCAACATATAAATACGAATGGTTTAAAATAGAAGGAACAAATACTTCTATAGGAACAAATTCAAGTTCTGTAACAAGTTTATCAAATGGTAATTATAAAGTAAAAGTAACAGTTCTTTTAGCAGGGGTTCCAGTTGAAAGTGAGGAAACAAGTACAACCATTGGTCAACCTAACGCACGGATAAGTGTTAATGAATCAAAAACTAATATATCATGTAAAAGAGGTAATTCGGGGAGTATTTCGCTTAATATTTCTGGAGGTACACCAGGATATACCTATCAATGGTCTAATGGAAAAACAACCAAAGATATACGAGATTTAGTGGCGGGAAGCTATACTGTTAGAGTAACGGATAATAATAATTGTTTTGAGGAAAAAACTATAAATTTAACTGAACCTTCGGAAGAATTAACAGTCGTTTTAGATAATGCTCAAGACCCCTTATCGTTTGGCGGGTTAGATGGGAATATAAACATAACTGTGAGCGGAGGTACATCATCTTATACATATGAATGGTTCAAAGATGGAGGAACGTCTTCAATAGCAACTACGCAAAATATAGCAAATATAGGTAAAGGGACTTATGAAGTAAAGGTTACCGATGTAAATGGATGTGTAGATACGCTAATTCATGTTTTAGATGAACCAGAGGAGCTAATAGCTACGATAAGCATTCCTTCTGATGGACAGTTATTTTGTCATAATGATACAGATGGTAAAATGGAGGTAGCCGTAACTGGAGGACTGGCACCATATAGGTATCATTGGTATGTTAGAGACGGAAGTGGAGGAAAAACCTTTATTTCTGGTGCGACGGGAACAACATTATCAAATTTATCAACTGGAAATTATGGGGTTGAAGTAATTGATAGAGATGGAAATGGTGTGAAAACTACTGATGAAAAAGAAATGGAAAATCCAGTTTTGGTTGAAATAGCATCTTCAAAAATTATCAATGTAGCATGTTTTGGTGATAATACTGGAGAAATAGAAGTGACTTTAGCTGGTGGAAATAACAGTTATATTTATGAATGGACAAAACTAGGAGAGACAACAATTATTGGTACTTCGAATAAACTATCGAATGTACCTGTAGGAGAATATAAAATTAAAGTAACTGATAATTTAAACTGTCCAAATCCAGCAATAGAAAGAACTTTTATTATAACACAACCCGAAGAGCTTATAATAGTGAATGATTCTCAGATGAACTTATCTGGATTTGAAACCAATAATGGAGAGATTAATGTAGAAGAAGTTTCAGGAGGCCTTTTACCATATACCTATGCTTTAAGATTGAAAGGTACCATACCAGTTATAGGTACGACTAGTCATATAAGTAATCTTGCGGCTGGAATTTATGTGATGACTGTTATTGATGCTAATAACTGTAAAGTGGAAAAAGAATTTACATTAACGCAGCCAGATAAATTAGAATTAAATATAAATGTTAGCCGCTCTATAGCATGTTTTGGAGAAACAGGTACTATTAGTTCTATGGTAAGTGGTGGTTTTTTAAACCCTGGAGAAGATTATGTTTATGCGTGGTATAATTTAAATGACCTTGCCACTAAGGTTGGTAATACTGATGAAATTACTACGATTACTGGAACATATAGATTGGTGGTTTCTGATTCAAATGGAAATACAACTCAAGACGAAATAGCATTAATACAAAACGATGCTTTAGCCATTAATCACTCCAAAGTTGATGTGAGCTGTTTTACAGGAAATGATGGAAGTATAGATATTACTGTTTCAGGAGGTACTAATAATTATACTTACATATGGAGTAATGGAGAAACAACACAAGATGTTTCTTCCTTAGTAAAAGGAGTATACATTGTTAAAGTAACGGACACAAATGGTTGTCAATTAGAAGAAACCATTACAATTTCAGAACCAAATGAACTAGTCATAGCAAATGATTCCTTTACGAATTTAACTGGTTTTGAAACAAGCAACGGAGAAATCAATGTCATTGAAGTAAATGGAGGAACTATGCCTTATTCATACGCCTTAACATTACTTAATGAGACTACAGTATTAAGCATTTCTAGCAATCCAACAGGATTGGAAGCTGGTGTTTATGAAATAACAATCACTGATGCGAAAGGATGTGAATTCAAGAAGCAATACACATTAACACAACCAGATAAATTAGAAGTAAATTTGTTTGTAAACTCAATAATAGCCTGTAATGGAGAGACAGGTGTTCTTGGTTCCACAGTTGCTGGAGGATATTTAACCACTGGAAATGATTATACTTATAATTGGTATAATACACAGGATTTAACAACAACCATTGGAAATGAATCTAGCTTAACAACGTTTGCAGGATACTACCGATTGATAGTAACTGATCAGAATGGAAATACAACTTTTCAAGATATAGAACTGAAAGAAAACGAGGAGGTTCAAATTACCTATTCGAAAACTGATGTAACTTGTTATAATGGTAATAATGGAAGTATCGATATTACCGTAACTGGAGGGACAGGAGTTTATACTTTCTTATGGAATCATGGCGCAACAACAGAAGATTTAACTTCACTTCCTAGTGGTGCTTATAGTATATTAGTCACTGATGAAAATGGTTGTTTTAAACAAGAAACTATTGAAATAATACAGCCGAGTGAATATAATATTACAATTAATGTATTCCAAAGACCTTCAGGAGCAGGTTTATCTGATGGTCAATTGTCCGTATCTGTCCAAGGAGGAACACCACCGTATAGTTTTGAATGGAAAGATGAAACTAACACCATAATAAGTACTACTAATTCAGCAGTTGATATTCCTGCAGGGAACTATAGTCTAAAAGTAACCGATTCAAGAGGGTGTGTACTACTTGAAAACTATAATTTGGGAGAACCAGACCCTTTAATAGTATCAATCCAACAAACTCAGGAAATCAAATGTAATGGTGATGCAGCTGGTATTCTAAAAGCTACTGCTACGGGCGGAGTAGGAGGAAATTTATTCACATGGTATGATAATAACAATATGGTTATTGGAACAAGTGATATTATTTATAATTTGCATGCAGGAGTTTACTCTGTAAAGGTGACAGATGCAAATGGAATAGAGGATATTAGTGACGTTTTTGTAATAGTTCAACCAGATTTGTTAAATGAAACGGCAAGTCATACGAATTTGACATGTTTTGAATCAAATAATGGAACCATAAGTTTAAACGTTTTTGGAGGTACCTCTGATTATTTTTATCGTATAAAATCATCAAATGGTTCCTATGGAAATTGGGAAGTTTTCAGTAGTTCTATTGTTATTGAGAATTTACAGGCAGGTTCTTATGATGTTCAAATTAAAGATAGTAATGATTGTTTTTTAAGAGAAGGAAATGCAATTAAAACGTTGGTATTTGACTTAAGTCAACCTGATGCATTGAGCATTATTGGAAGCGTTACAGAAGTAACAGGTTTTGGATTATCGAATGGCGCGGTTGATATTTCAGTTTCTGGTGGTACTTTACCTTATTCTTATGAGTGGACAAACTCTTTAGGTATTGTAATTGCTAACGTTCAAGATATTGAAAACCTTATAGCTGACACTTACGTTGTGAAGGTTACAGATACTAATGGATGTTACTTTACAAAGGAGTTTATCGTAAATCAACCCGATCTTTTAGAAGTTTCAATTCAACAACAAAATATTGTTTTATGTAATACAAATGAAACGGCTAGTATTATATCAAGCACCACAGGAGGGGTTTTACCATATCAATACCAATGGTTTAATGAGGGACAATCTACTATATTGAGTAATGAAAGTTCGTTAAATAATATAGGAGAAGGAAATTATTATGTTGTTGTTACGGATGGGAATAACAATATATCAGAAAGCTTAAAGCTCGAAATTACGGAACCAGAAATTTTAACCGCTACTCTTCAAGCAACTGCTTTAGGGTGTGGATTGGATAATGATTGGAGCATTACTTCCGTAGTTGAAGGAGGAACAGCACCTTATTCATACTCATGGAGTTCAGGAGAGAATACTTCAGACATATCAAATGTATCGTTGGGAAGCTATTTTGTTTTAATTACTGATACCAACGGATGTCAAACAACAGCAAGAATTACACTTGAAAACCCTTCACCTTTAACAGTTAATGAAACAATTACCAATATTGTATGTTATAACGAATGTAGTGGGGAAATTGATGTAGCAATTGAAGGAGGTTTAGCCCCTTATGAAATTCTTTGGAACAATGGAGTAACAACAAGTTCAATTTCAAATCTTTGTTCTGGTGATTATTGGGTGGTTGTAACGGATCAAAAGGGATGTCAAATAAAAAAGGAGTTTACACTAATAAATCCTGAAGAGTTCATTTTTGAAGTAGTTCCGGATGAAGTTACGTTATGTTTGGGAGAGAGTATTGAATATAATGTGACTCAAGATCAAATTGTTGAGTATTCTTGGGGTTCTAATAACGGATTTGAAAGCAACCAAAGTATTGTGACATTATCGGAAGAAGGTATTTATAACTTAACAGTGAAAACAATTAATGGTTGCGAACTTTCAAAAAATATTACTATCCATACTTCAGACACTGTTATTGATGCTCAATTTATATTGACTTCTCAAGCATTTGTAGGAGAAGATATTGCTATTATAAACGTGTCAAACCCTATAAGTGAAAATGTAATTTGGGGAGTGCCTACTAATGTGAGTATTGTGCAAGAATCTAAAGAAGGTATTGTATTGCGATTCCCTGCTCCAGGAGATTATGAAGTGTCACTTATGTCGGAAGAAGGTAATTGTAAAAAAATAGTGACTAAAATAGTGAATGTATTTAGGGCGAGAGATCTTCCTGATGTTGGAGATATTGATCAACCATTGGTCAAGAAGTTTGAGATTTTCTCCAATCCAAATGATGGTAAATTTAAAGTAAATTTAGAACTTGAAAAGGAAGCAGAAGTGTCTTTGCGCTTGTTTAGTTTATCAGCGAATACAGTGATTACAGATAAAATGTTATCAGGGCAAAAGGAGTATGAAGTAGATTATGATATTAATGTTTCTCCAGGAATATATATTCTATTATTAGAAGCCTCTAAGACGCGTAGAATAAGAAAAATAATAGTGCAGTAATGAAGAAGTTTATCATTTTTTTGGTCGGAGTTTTGGGTATATGTGCCTGTATTGATGAAGTAGCATTACCAGTTACTACTGAATTTGAATATGAGGTTGTAAACAACGATTTTACAGTTCCTGTTCAGGTAAAAATTAAAAATAATACAGAAGGAGCAGATACCTATGATTGGACTTTTGAAGGTGGTCAGCCTAGTACTTCAACAGATAAAAACCCGGGTACTATCACCTATAATGACGCGGGTGAATTTCTTATAAAATTAGAAGCATCTAATCGTGATGGCAGTGTCGATATAAAAACGGAAACAATTAGAATCAATCCAACAATTAATTTGGATTTTGAGGTTGAAGTGCTTGAGAATAATTTTTCTCCGGTTGAAGTTAAAATAACCAATAATACTTCAGGAGCTAATTCTTTTGAATGGTTTTTTCAAGGAGGAAATATTGAAACTTCTAGAGAAGAACACCCTGAGAATATAATTTTTACAGCACCAGGAGATCATAGAATACGTTTGAAGGCAGGCAATGGAATGGAGAATCATGTTTTAGAGAAATCTATAAACGTATTACCCTATTTGGAAGCAAAGTTTGATTATTCAGTAGCTTTTGAAGATGATGATTATCAAGTACCCGTAAAAATAAATTTAACAAATAATAGCATCAGTACTACCAATTACGAATGGACGTTTGAGGGAGCAAACATTAGTACTAGTAACCAAGAAAATTTGGATATTACTTTGGTTACACCTGGTACCCATAGTATTAAACTCAAAGCTTCAAATGGTAAAGAAGAGAAAGAAATTACAAAAACCATTACGGTATTTGAAAACACAAATATTAGAGAGTTCAATAACGTTAAACTAGGAATTAATACAGCTCATAATACTAATAATAGAGGTGCATTTTATTCTGCAATAACCAGACAAGTGTATTCTGAGAATGAAATTACTGATGATATTGGAGCTAAAATTGATTTTGTGTATTTCGGGTTGAATGAAAGTTTTGCTTTCAACAAATTTGTAAGCCCTGATCAAGCAGATACAACGGCATTTTCAGCGATACCAAATTCAACGACTACAAAAATTATTAATAATCAAGAGCTTTGTAATTGTACTTCTTCTATGTCCGTTTCTGAGTTTGATGCAATGTCTGATGATTCTATTTTTAGAAATATGGATATAAATGAAACTACAGAAGGACTTACTGAGTTTTCTAATTCAGTTTCTCCTAGAATCGTGCTGTTTCAAACTTCAGATCAAAGAAAAGGAGCAGTAAAAGTAAAACAGTTTGTAAGACAAGGAACCAATTCTTACATCGTGGTAGATATAAAAATTCAAAAAGAAGCTAACTGATGGATTTTAAAGATCTAAAAGCATATAATAAAGCATTTGGTTTAGCCATGAACATATTTGAAAAAACAAAGAAATACCCAAAGGAAGAACGTTATTCTTTAATAGATCAAATGAGAAGGAGTTCAAGGTCAGTATGTGCAAATATTGCAGAAGGTTACAGAAAGCGTTTATATATAAAGCATTTTATAGCCAAATTATCGGATGCGGATATGGAGAATAGTGAAACTCAAGTTTGGATAGACTTTTCTTTAGCATGTGAATATATCAATAAAGAAACACATAATATTTTAATGAAAGAATCATTAGAAGTTGGAAAATTATTAGGATATATGATTCAAAACCCTGAAAAATTCAAAAAATAATGAGAAAATTGTTAGAAATAGTTAATTTGTTTGTTTTTTATCTTGTCCAGACTTCAGTATGCAGCGTGCAGTCGGCAGTCAGTAGCTGTAAGCATGCATTTATCGGTATGCAGTCGGCAGTGAGTGACTGTAAGTATGCAGTTTTCAGTATGCAGTCGGTAGTTGGGAATATGAAATTTTTTAAGGAGTTGATTGAAAATCTAATAAAATTCTACAAATCAATTCACAGCCTACTGAAAAACTGCCTACCAAGTATCCGCAACACCAAGAACTTCCTACTGGAAAACTGCCTACTAAGAACCACGCTACTAGTAACCATTCTACTAAGTACGATACAAATAAACGCACAAACATATCCTGTACAAGTAACTCCGCAGCTGGTTCCTCCATATAGTATAAAGCTATCGGATTATTCAACAACAACAAGTGAAAAATTATTTGTAAACTTATTACTTACAGATGTAAATGAAATAGGTAGAAGAGTTCGACTTAAAATGCATATCGCTGGTCAGGGGATTTCTGTTGTTTCAAACGATATAATAATTGGAGAAAACCCTGTTTTCCTTGACGGAGGAATTAATTTAAGATTGTCAAATCTCGATTTGCAGGCCTATTTCCGTCAGAGCAATTTATCAGGAATTACAGAGCAACAATATAATGTCCCATTACCCAATGGTGCATATGAGTTTTGTTTTGAAGTTTATGATTATTTCACGAACCGAATTTTATCAAATAAAAGTTGCACAACAGTATATTTGATTCAAAATGATCCACCAATTCTGAACTTACCGTTTAGAGACAATATCGTTACGGCTACAAATCCTCAAAATGTATTATTCACATGGACACCACGTCATACAAATGCACCGAATGTTCAATATGAGTTTATACTAAAAGAGCTCTGGGATGTAAGAAATCCACAGGCTAATTTTTTAGGATCCATTCCTTTTTATCAAACCACCACACAAAGTACTACACTATTAATTGGACCTGAAGCACCGCAGATGTTGTCGGGTAAAATGTATGGATGGCAAGTACGCGCTTATGTAAGTGATGGGGTAGAAGAAACTACTGTATTTAAGAATGATGGTAAAAGCGAGATATTTTGGTTTAAATATTTAGAAGACTGCGAAGCCCCATCTTTTGTTATTTCTCAGGCGTTAAACTCTGAATCCGTAAGAATTAACTGGCAAATATCAGATCATATTAAATATCAAATTCAATATAGAAAAAAAGGGTTTGGAGACGATGATTGGTTTGATGTTGAAACTTATACCAATGAAGGAACTATTTATAGCCTAGAACCAAGTACGTTATATGAATTTAGAGTGGGAGGAGAGTGTACACCTTTGTCGGGGTATGCTTATTCTAATATTCAAGAATTTACCACGCCCTCGAATGATGAAGCAGCCTATTATAATTGTGGATTCACACCTGAAATTGATATAACCAATACCGATCCATTACCAAGTTTAAAACCAAATGATACTTTTACGGCTGGAGATTTCCCCGTAGTAGTAAGAGAAGTTTCTGGAGGAAATGGTGTTTTTTCAGGTTGGGGATATATTACGTTACCTTTTCTAGAAAACATAAAAGAGATTATTGATGCTGTAAATATAGCAACGGGTGCGGCAACGAATGAAGAAGGTGGTGGAGACGTAAATATTGGAAAATATACACGAATTAAAGTCGCCTTTCAAGGGATTCAAATAAACACTAGCAAACAATTAACCCAAGGAGTTGTAGAAACTGATTATGACCCAACATGGGGTGGTATCATTGATGTAGATGATGTAATTGATGATATTGTTGGAGATGATGGTGCTATTGAAGAATATGATGCTTCAAATGTAGAAGGTCTGGATAATGTAATTGTTACGGAAGACGGAACAGTAGTGTTGGTTTTACAGGATGGAACTCAAGTACCAATAGAAACTGACAAACCAGTTGTAGTTAAAGGAGAAGACCAACAGTGGACCGTCGATGAAGATGGAAATGTATCTGAAGGAACGCCAGCAGAAGGAGGAACTCCTACGAATGATAATACCGCTGGGATGTCAAACTCGGGAAGTGTTAATGAAATCAGTGAAAAAGATGTACAGGTAACATTTATTCCATCAGGTTTTTACGGAACTGACCAATATCAAGAGAACATAAACTCAGAAAAATATAAAAAAGAGTACGAGTTTATTAAAACTCACGATGATAAAGAATATTCGGTTTTATATAAATTAATCTCAGATATGCCTAAGGCAACAGATGAGGTAAAAGCCAATGTTACTTTTTCAAACGGAAAAACAAAGGAAGATATCATCTTTAAAACCATTAATGGTGGAAAAGTGGAAACTACTTGGTCTGACAATGAAGCAACGCTAAAATTAAAACGCCAATTTAATTTTGCAAAGGATGAAATATTGGCAACGGTAAAACCAAAAGATTCTACTGGTAAATATACCATTGCTGGAAAGTTAAATACGTGGCATGTACAACAACGAGAGATAAACCTTTCTTTAGTTTCTGTGAATGGAACTCCCTTATCTGGGGTCAAAGAACGTATTAACGAAATATACAATAAGGCAGGGGTGCACTTTAAAATAGATACGGTTCATTATAGCACTGGTATCACCACTTTAAATAATGGAGATAGCGATGTTTTGGCAAACTATACTACCGAAGAACGTGCGTTAATTAGCTATTATAAATCTAAAAAAGGATCACAAAAGGAGAGGTATTACCTGTTTTTTATTGATAAAAGTAAGATTACCCTAGCCAATGATATTGAAGGTTTTATGCCATTGAAACGTCAGTTTGGATTTGTTTTTACGCAGAGCGATCCTGGGAGGGTAGCGGCACACGAATTAGGACATGGTATTTTCGGATTAAAGCATCCATGGGACCAGTATAATGATAGTAGTTCTAAAGAAAAGACGGATTATTTAATGGATTATGGAAGTGGTACCACTTTTAGTCATATGGATTGGCAAAAATTACACGCCCCAGGTATTCAGTTGTATTGGTTTCAAGATGATGAGGCTGGGGAAATAGGAGGGTTATATTGGTTAACTCCAAATTGGGAAGTATTTACTGTTACTAATACAAAATCTATAACTAATAAGATTGAAGGAAATGAATACGTGCAAGGCTCTGTTCCTGGTTTTAAAATTAAAAAAGATGAAGATAATAGTATTTATTACTACGCTAAATTTAAGGATGATGGATCTTTCCAAGGTTATTATTCTAATAAAGAGAAAGAATTTTATGATTTAAAGACATCTATTTTAAAGGATAATGATTCAATAGCAGTCTTTAATTTTAATGGAGGTTGTGGTAAAAATTCATATTATAAAGCTAAGTGGAAAGATGTTAAAGGACAAAAAGGAAAGACGCCTATAGTAGCGGAAAGTTTAAGATCTACTATTAAGATTATAGGATGTGATACTCAAACCCATGAAACTAGTAATTGTGATAGTTTTGCAGCGCTGTCCTATGATAAAGAAGAAGATGTGTCTTCATTAAATAAATACCAAACCAAATTAAATGAATCTTTAGGTACTGCTTTAGCAGAAATAGAGAGCAGATCAAGCGTTCAAGTTAGAGATAAAGGTAGTTTTAATCATTTACAATTTATTAATGGTAGTGATTTTAATGTTTTGGAGAGGACTAAGAATTTTGAGATTTTAGAGGATAAATTACATTTATTAGCTCACTATACGAACACCTATTTTGTAGTTAGTTTTCTTAAACTGGAATCAACAAATACGAGTATTCCATCTGCAATATTGAGTAACATGGCAGAGAAGAGTATTACTGAAAATCAAAATTTTATTAATGGTAAAAAGGTAGTACATCTTATAGTATCATCATCCAATTATGAATCCATTTTTGGTGTTGGACTTTTTAATAAGGACGTGTGTTATAGCATGGGATATGGGCAAAGTTTATCTGATATTATTTTATCAAGTGAGGTAGAAGAGGGGACTTCACCATTTACAGACATTATTAATGTATTTAAAACAGTTGAAAAACCATTAAACTTATATACGACTATAATAAAATCCGATTTTTCAATTCATACACTTCAAAAGAAATCTAGAAGTAGTGTTAGAGGGTATCCTTTAATAAATGCTTTAGCAACATTAAAGTCACCTTATTTAAAAATAATTAAACAAAAATTAAGAGATAAAGAAGGGGAAGTTGGGGAATTAAAAGACAATGCTTCTAAAGAAGAAGAGCTAGAGTATCAAAGAAAGTTTTTAAAATGGAAACAAGAATATGACACATTAATTTTAAAAGCGGAAGAAAGAGATGCTCAGGCAATTGTAAACAATAATAAAGATGATTATTTCGAAAGAGTTAATGGTAAAATAGAGTTAAGAGAAGTATATATAACTGACTCTACTTTTAAAGATGGTCTTCAAATGCAGTATGCAAAGTTTCATTTTGATAAAGATGAAACTTTGGATTTCTTAGTTAGTATAGCTTATACTTTTGGTGATTATAATGAATTAGATAGCAAGAAGCATTTTTATGACGGTGAAATTAATCCGAATGAAGTCATTTATGGAATGATTGATGCTGCCTCTTTATTTTTTGCTCCTGTCGGATTAGATACGGTTTTTGATTTTGCTGGTTTGGCATTTGCAACATATAATAAGGATACAGCTAGGATTTTTGAGTATTCATTTGGTGTAGTAATGTTTGGTTATGCGCAATATGGAACGACATTCATTAAATCATTTAAATTAGCAAAGCTGAAAAAAGCGGATGATTCATATGAGTACATTATTAAGAGAGCAGAAGATGAATTGGAAGGAGGAGAAGAATTATTGGCGGAAATTGTAGGAAAGAATATCGATGATGCAAGAAATAGATTACGATCAGAAGGCTTTATTGCAGATATTATAGATGGTGTAGGTGAAATTTCTACGGCTAATCACATGTTAGTTTTGGGTGGTGATTTAGCAGAAACATCTAAAAGATTACTGGCAATAGAAACACAAAATGTTGATAATGTAATTGATATAGTGGTACATGGAGCAGATAATAAAATTATTATAGATGGTAAAGAAGTAACAGATGAGATTGTAAATATTAAAAAATGGTTAGAAGATAATCACCCAGATGTAAATAAGGTAAGATTATTATCATGTACAAATCTTGAAGGAGCGCAAGATTTTGCCAATAAATTGGGAGACAAGCTTACAGTGCAAGCAACGAATGGCTATGTAAGGGTGCATAATGACGGTTTGGTATCTGTAGTGGCAAGAGAGCCTAATGGAAGTACGGAATGGTATGAATTAGGTGCTAATAGACAAGAGAAAGTACTCCCAGAAAATGCTAGACCAAGAGGTCCAGATACGAATCAGTTGGACGATGCAGCCTATGTCGATGATTTCTTAGAACTTTCTACTCGAACGTTGGATGAAATTAACTGGGCTACATTATTAAAACAAAATCCAAGTCTCGCGAAAAAAGTAGAGGATAATCTCTCAGATTTAGAGCAAAGAGCAAGATTCGTTTCCGATCTTTTGACTAAAAAAGGTGTTAAGAAACCTAAAATATTACAAAGAGAATTATTATTTAAGTACCATGATCAAATCACGGAAACGCACATTAGAGCTTGGAAAATTTTGCAAAATGCTAATCCAGAGCTAGGAAAACGATTTGTTAATTTAGATGGTTTTGCAGGAATTATTAACAGATTTGACGAGCTATCCGATGTTCAAAAAGAGGATTTTATAAAAGTCTTGAGTTATATAGATGCCATGAAAATAGATAAAGTTGTAGGAGATGATTTAATAGTAAATAATCTTAGTGAGTTAAAAGTTATGCATATAGATGCATGGTTAAAATTAAGAGAATATCCGCAAGTAAATGCAAAGTATAATTTTAAAGATTTAGATCTTTTAGGTAAAGAAAAAAAATCAGCTGAGAATATTGTGTTAGACTATGGTGAGAGAGATGGCAATTTAGAAAGTTTATTAAAGCTTTTTGGATATGATAATGCAGCATATGCAGCAAAGTGGGCAGGGAAAGTTAGTGATTATAATATTGAAGCACTTAATAAACTAACAGGAGAAGCATATGAACGGATGAAAAAAGCCTATACCTTTGAGATTATTAATGAAAATGGGGATAAAATAACATATGCGGTAAAAGGAAATGATTGGAAAGGTTTTTTTAAAGAATTAAAAGAATCAGGGCATTTTAATGGTTTTCAATCGCATCATATTTTTGTGGTCGAAGCTTTAAAGAGAAGTGAAGGTTATAGAAAATGGTATGACAAAATGGGACATACCGTAATGGATATAAATGGAAAACATCACGATGGCTTGCTAAACCTTATTATGTTGGAGGGATATACAAAGCCAAAGGGTGTTAAACCAGAAATGGGGGTACATGCAAATCATGGTAATTACAATAAAACCCTAATAGACTTTTTTAATGCAAGATGGAAAGATAATTTAAAGAAGTCGAACAATGTTGATGATGCAATTGAGGTATTTGGTGAAGAAGTACTAAAAGTGCAAGCGCAGTTGAATGAGTTATTGTTAGAAAAATGTGTTGTCGGTTATAAAGATGCCTCAGGAAAATGGATACGAACTAAAGTAGATGATTTGATAAATGAGGAAGTATTAAAATCAATGTTATAAGAATATAAATATGAAATTTTTTGAATTTGCACCGAGATCTTTTCAATGGGATGTTAACTTATTGTCAGATGATGATTATGAACATATTATTGTCCCGATGAATAAAAACACTTGGATAAAAGAGGCTGTTTTACCTATTAAAATGCGATTAATAGATGCTTTTGAAAATCTTGATGTATGGAAAGGCGAAACCCTTTTTGTTGATGTACTAAGATGGTATACCAATTTAGGGACAGGGGATGTGGAACCTGATGAAGGAGTATCCATGATAATGAGTAAAAAAGTAAAAGAAGTTATTGAAAAGTATCGTTTACCAGAACACCGTTTTTATCCGATATCTCTGTATTGCAAAGAATTAAATCAGGAAAGTAATGGTTATTTTTTATTTCACATTACTGTGGATAACGCTTTAGTAGGAGAAGAAATTATTGACTATCCCAAATGCACCTTTGTCGAAATTACAGAGGATCAAGATAGAAACAAGATAACCGTAAATAATTTTCCAGAGGGATCGGTAAAATCTTTTGAAGAAAAACAGAATTTAAGAAGAAATGGTTTAGGAACTCATACCAAAAAATATGGTTCAAAAGAACTTACTCACAAAAATAAGTTGGAATTCGATAACAAAGTTTACAAATACGATTATGATGTTTTATGGGGGCTGTCTAATGTACTATTCCTAAGTGAAGAAATAAGAGAAGCGTTAGAGAAGGTAGGAATCACTAATGGTTACTTTTTTGAGTTAAAGGAAAACATGATTCGCCCATTTGAATACGATCAAATGAAAAATAGTTAATAATGAATAATTACTGTTAATACCAACGAATAATAAAAATGAAGATTAATTTCTATATATCTATTATCTTTTTAATGTCATGGTCATTCTGTTATGGTCAGTACAAATATTTGTTGGAGTATAAAGCTTCTTTTACTACTTCTTCTGTCCAACCAACTTGGGGTAACTCAATATTGTATATAGAAAATGGTGTAGAAAAGGTTATTTACAATGTAAATTCTATAACTAATGGAGTTGGTGTAGATATATATTATCAATTTACAACTACTAACCCTATTTCTAAAATAAGAGCGAAAACTGTTTCAGTATCTGGAACTTTAACCTCATGTACTTCAGCCGCATCTTATAGTTCGGAGATTTCATTTAATGGGTGCTACGATAATTCTTCATTTATTATGGATGCAGTAAATGCTAATAGATGTGTTCGAGGAGGGGTGGAAAAATTCAATTTACTGAAAATTGAAAACTTTAAAGAAATAAACAATTTTTCTTTCGTTAATAATGAATTGAAACAATGTGAACCTAGAGAATTAAATATATCAACTCGTTGCAAGTATGCATTAGAATATAAAATCCCTAGTAATATGGAGTGGGAAGAATTAATACCTTACGGAAGTAATCCAGCAAAAGTGACTGTTAGTATGAATAGTTTTATAGGGTTATCATTAGGTGAAAATGTAAAAATAAGACTAAGATATGTGCCTTCTAAAAATGCCAACGATTCAAATGCTTTTTCAGAAATATTAACTTACTTTACAATAGGGTGTTCACCAATACTCCAGGAACCAGTAGTAACCCGAAAAACAACTTGTAGTTATACCGATGACGGTTCATTTACATTGAATTTTGATAGAGAGTTAAACTCGGGAGAATTACTAGCAATAACTTTATACCAAAGAAATTCCATTAGTGGATTATATGATATTATCCCATCAGGAGGGCAAATTTTAAATATATCAAGTTTATCCAACAAGAGTTATACTTGGCCCTATCCTTTGACAGCTGATTCTTACAAAGTAAAATTCCAATCGCATTCAGGAGGTTTGTCGGGTTCAGATGGTTCTTGGAGCAGTCTAGAATTTTCGAATCCATTTACTATTGGAGAATCAGCACCAGTCGATTTTTCAGTAATAGACAGTGCAGATGAAAGTTGTTTCAATGTCAATGATGGTTATATAGAAATTCAAGGAAGTAGAGAATCTGGTAGATCATTGTTGTATCAATATTCAACAAATGGAGGCGCTAACTTTACTAGCTGGAGGACGTTTTTAAGTGGAGATAAAACAAAAATAAATTCGTTGGGAAAAGGAAATTATAGAATTAAAGTGAGGGATAATAAAGGATGTTTGGCTAAATAAAACTTGGCTACTATAAAAATTATGAAGGAAATAAAAATGCTTATGGCAAAGATGCTTATTTGTTGTTGTTTTTGTGTAATAAATATTGCAAATGCACAACAATTAGATCTTGGTAATATTGGTAGAGGAAAACCAATTAAAATAAGTGGTAATGTTGCTGCGAATACGGTGTATTATAATTCGAATCAGAATAGTGCACGTTCTCCATTTACCTATTTTTTACAAGGAAGTTTAAACTTTAGTGTGTATGAGTTCTCTATTCCTGTAAGTTATAGCTATTCAAATCAAGGAGGAGATTTGGAGTATCAGCTTCCATTTAACTTTAATCGATTGAGTTTACATCCAAAGTATAAGTGGGTACAAGCACATATTGGTGATGTTACTATGAATTTTTCTCCTTATACGTTAGCTGGACATCAATTTACAGGTGGAGGTATAGAATTAACTCCAAAAGGAGGTTTTAGTTTTTCGGCAATGTATGGAAGGCTTTTGCAGGCTACTGAAGATGATGGAGATAGTAGAACACAACCAGCTTTTAAACGGATGGGGTATGGAGCTAAATTAGGTTATAAAAGAGATAAGTATAGCATTGAGGTTATCGGTTTTTATGCAAAAGATGAAATCAATTCAATAAGTGCAGTTCCCGATGAAAAAAGAGTTTTACCCAAGGAGAATTTAGTGTTAAGTATGGGAGGGACCGTATCAGTAATGGAAGGCTTACGTTTCAAAGGAGAGTTTGCATCTACGGTAATAACACAAGATTTGAGAGCTGAAGAAACTAGTGCGAATAGTGGTGGTGGTTTGGCTAATTTATTGTTTAATAATAGAGCTTCGACAGAATTTTATAAGGCATTTAAAACAGAAATGGAGTATAGTTTTGATAAATATAAGTTCGGAGTAGGTTATGAACGAATTGATCCAGGATATCAAACATTAGGAGGGTATTTTTTTAACAGTGATTTTGAAAACATAACTTTAAATGGGGCAACATCAATATTCAAGAATAAAATAAATCTATCATTTAATATTGGGTATCAAAGGGATGATTTAGCAAATCAAAAGCAAACGAAAACGAATAGAACAGTGGGAAGCGTAAATGCCACTTATGCAATGAGTAAAAGAGTAAATATTTCAGGTAGTTACTCAAATTTTACGACATTTACGAATAATAGATTGGATCAATTTGATAATATTAATGATGATAATCTTTTAGATAATCAAGATGAATTGTTTAATTATAAACAGTTATCTCAAAATGCTAATGTAAATGTAGCTTATGTCATTGAAAACACTAAAAAAAGAAGACAAAACTTAAATACAAATTATTCTCTCGCAACGGTGGCTAATGAGGAAAACGGAATTGTAAGAACTGGAAATGGATCAACATTTCATAATTTAAACACTTCTTATTCATTAGGTTTACCCAATAAAAAAATAAATATAACATCAGCATTAAATACAACTTATAATACTATTGGTCGGGAAGATGCATTTACTTGGGGACCGACATTTTCGGTAAATAAGCGCTTTTTGAAAGATAAGTTAAACGCAACACTTAGCACTTCTTATAACCAAAGTAAGAATAAAACTAGTAAATCGAGTGCAGCTAATATTCGTGCCAATGCTAATTATATTTATAAGAAAAAGCACAATTTTAATATGAGTGCTATTCAACTTTTTAGAAATAGTAATAATAGAAATACACAAGATTTAACAATTACTTTTGGCTACAATTATGCTTTCGATTTATCAGCCAAGAAGCGTAAACGCGATTTTGATAGTAAAAATAAAAAATTCGGATTTACTTATAGAACACACGTTTTCAGGGGAGAACCAAATGAAATAACTCCCGAAATTTTAGCTATTTCTAATGATGCCAAGTTTGAGGAGATTAAAAAAATTGATGATATATCAAACAAATTAAAAGAGTTGAAGCAAGAATTACTAGATGCTGAATTGAAGTCTAAAGGGAAGTATAAAAAGAAAGCAATTGAATTTCTCAATCATTTATATAAAAACCAAGATTATATTGACACGTATTATGATTTAGCATTTAATGGACTGAAAAAATTATACAATGATGCTAAAAAGCTCGAATGGTCAGTTGAAAAGAAATATGATAGAGCAAGAAGTATTTATAACAACAGTCATAGGAAGAACAGTAAAAAGATAAAGCAGTTTTTAGCAAAAAGAGAAAATGCTTATAAAGCAAACAAATACATGCTTAGAGAATTAGAAAATTTTAAAAAGGCTGACTTATATAACATTAAAGGAAATTTTTATGATTTTAAAGACCTTCATTTAAATACTCTCCTTGATATGCTTAAAGAAGGTAAAAATAAATCTGAAGTGGCTATATATCTTGAAATCGCATTTGCAAAAATGTATCATAAACTTGGAGAAAATTATAAAGTTAAATAACTTAATGGAAAGAGTTTTTGGTGAATCTGTTTAGGTATTTTAAAAATTCGAAAGCTCTATATCTTTGTTTGAAAAAAAGTAGATTCTTTCTCATTGTTGAATTGAGTAATGCTATGATCATGTCCTTTTTTTGTTCAAAATGACCAGATTATTCTATTTTTATAATGAAAAGAATGTTAAAAGTGTTTTTAGTTAAGAGGTCGTTTTATGTGAACACAGTAGTTCAATTTCACTTGAACAACTTTAAACGTTTACCTAAAAAAAATCTAGTGATTGATTGAGAATGTGAGGAAGTTTATTTTGCAAAAACAATAATTATTTTCAAACCTTAATCGCTTAAAAAGCTAAAAACAGAAAAGGATATATGGCTATATTGAAGCCTTCCCTTTTTTAGGACACCTCTAAATTCGACAAATAATTATTATTAAGGTCAGATTTGATCAAGAATTTAAATTCTTGATCAAACCTGGGCATAAACTCTTTAGGTGACTTGTATCCCAAAGATTTATGCGGATGATTAAAATTATAGTCTTCTCTCCAGTTATCACTTATCTTTTGAAGTTGATAAGTGTCATTAAAATAATAAGCACTTAATATATCCTCTCTAAAGAAGCGATTGAATCGTTCTATATAGCCATTCTGCATAGGTTTACCAGGTTGTGTATATTTAATTTCTATAAAATTCTTTTTGCACCAGTTGACAAAAATCTTGGAAATAAACTCTGGACCATTATCACATCTCACATACTTAGGTACTCCTATTTCTTCTTTTAGGCACTCCAGTGTTTCGATAACGGCTCTTGCTGGATATGAAAGACCAGCATTTATAGCTAATGCTTCACGATTGCAATCGTCAATAACATTGAACACACGTACCTTTCTACCGTCAATAAGTGCATCACTCATGAAATCCATGCTCCAACATTCATTGAGTTTTGAAGGTCTTTCCAAAGGTTGTTTTACACGTTTAACCAAACGCTTTTTGTGCTTACGTCTTAAACTGAGTTTCATCTCACGATACACTCGTAACACTCGTTTCCTATTCCATATTAAGCCTTCACGACGGATCTTATGATAATACTCATCAAAACCTCTTGTAGGGTACGATTCAGAAAGTTCGGTTAACTTATCAATAACCTCGCTATCATCTTTTTTACTCTGGTAATACCAAATCGATCTACTAAGGCCTACAACTTTGCAGGCATGGATGATAGAAATCATATACGCTTTGATGAGATACTTTACACGAACTCTTTTGTCGGAAGGCTTTAGAACTTTTTTGATAGTACGTCTTTTAGCATTTTGACATCCAAACTTACATCTGCATACATTTGCTTGAGCCTATTATTCTCTTCCTCTAACTCTTTTAAACGTTTTAGTTGCTGTTGTTCCATACCTCCATACTTTTTTCGCCAGTAATAAAAAGTACTTTTATCGATTCCTAATTCTCTTGATAAATCACCTACAGACCTACCTTGTTCATTTTCCTTGAGAGCCTTGATTATCTGACTCTCGCTAAACTTGCTGATTTTCATTGTGACAGTTTGAGTTTAAAGTTAGTAAATTCGAATTTTAAACTGTCCTAGTTTTGGGGAAGGCTACAATATCCTTTTTCTCCTCTTAAATATTTAGTAGAAATCCCCCAAAATCTACTCAATAGTATGACACGTAATTAGTTAATAAGTTACTGTGGTTTATTAGAATGTTATTGGATAAAAAAGTTTAAGTTGGTTTTATTTTTATAGAGTATCGGTGAAAACCGCGTACTAACGGTGATTTTAGAAGGAACTAAGTAAGGTTAATACGCAGATAACACTAATCGCAAAAGCGTATATCAAATATCTGAAAAATAAAATCCTTTTTTATCAGGTAAAATCCTGTAAATTATGTTTTATTAAAAAAAATATATGAAGGTTACTGCTGGATTTTAAAATTGTATTCAATTTAAAGATTGCAACAATGAAAATTTACTTGTGAAGAGTAAAAAAAGACTGCGTATCAACATTTAACAGAATATAGTTAGTAAAGTTTGGTTAATACGCAGATAACACTAAAAGTTATACGAAGGTAAGTGGAATAAATAGAATATAAAACAAGTAAAACCACTGAAAAGATAATCAGGGTAAACCATTAAAGTCCTGTTGTAGAATTACTTATGCTTAATCGGGTATTGGTTATTTTACTTTTAATTTTAAACTTTAGGTATTGTTTTTTGGATTATTAAGTTGAAAATATTAATTAGTTTTGTTGGTTTCTTCTAGTATTTTAAAGCATCGTTCTTCTCCTAGAAATTTAGGGTCTCCATGTTTCTCTGACCAAAAACCTTCTAATAGATTAGCTGTTAAACATTTGTAGGCAACTACTCCTTTGTATGTACGTGAATCTTCTCCGTTATACGAAAAATTAATAATAAGTAAGTTGTCTTTAAAGAAACCATTTCCAAACTGTTGTTGATTTCCAATCTCCCAGAAAGCATTAATTCTTTTATTTTCATCTAAGGACAATGTCAGATATCCTTTGTAACTGTTTTTTTCGGCATCCTGATTACTTCCCATAATAGAATAACGCCCAACTAAATCTTCTATTCTTATCATAATAAGAGCAAAATTAGTTTAAAAATGAATATCGAAATAGATTTTTTACGAAAGAATATCGATGAATGGTATTGGTGTTTTTGAGACTTCAACCATTGGTCTATATATAGAAGCATTTAATCTAAAAAGCGTTGGCAATCAACGTTATAGTTTAATGTAGATCTGCTTTTGATTTATATTAGCTATCAGTAACCCCCCCGAAATTCGACTAAAATGAAAGTATTAGTAATTGATGATGAAAAGTTGGTATTACTCCCTATCGAAAAAAGACTCAAAGCTATAGGCTATGAAGTTGAAACTGAATCGAATGGTATAAAAGGTATTAATTTATTTGATTCGTTTCAACCAGATTTGGTAATTATAGACATTCACTTACCTGAAATTTCAGGATTTGAAATCGTTGAACACATTAGAAAAAGAAGGGGAAAAGATACTCCAATAATGATGTTGTCAGGAAGTGTTGATGATGAAAGTATCATGAAAGGGTTTGATTTAGGAATTAATGACTATATGAAAAAACCCTTAAGTCTAAATGAAATTTGTGCAAGAACAAAAAGACTTATAGGACAACCAGTAAATACTGATTCTGAAGAAGTAGTTCTTGATAAAATCATGATACAAAAAAGAAGTGTTGGTGTTGTTATTCCATGCTATAATGAAGAAGAAAGATTACTTCAGGATGAATTTTTAAGTTTTTTGGATGAGAATTCGGGATACTATTTATGTTTTGTAAATGATGGTAGCTCCGATAACACGTTAAAGGTTCTAGAAAACTTAAGGAAAGGAAGAGAAGATTTTATAAAAGTATATAACTGCGAAAAAAATGGTGGGAAAGCTGAAGCTGTAAGACAGGGGATGCTTTATTTGGCAAGGAATACAAAACTCGATTATATTGGTTTTCTTGATGCCGATTTATCAACTGATTTTAATGATTTTGATGATTTGGTTAAAACTATTGAAAATTCAGATTTCAAAATAGTAGGTGGCTCAAGAATTCAAAGAATGGGGGCTAATATCGCCAAAGATTCAGCTAGAGCAATTATTAGTAAAACAATTAACTTCATTATTCGTACCATACTGTCAATGGATTTTAAAGATACGCAGTGTGGAGCAAAAATATTTGATAGAAAAATAGTTCCGTTATTGTTTGAAGAAAAATTTTTAACAAAATGGTTATTTGATGTGGAGTTATTCATGAGGATGAAAAAAGAGTTTACATTGCCCGTAGCAAAACAAATAATTTGTGAACAGCCTTTAAAAAGATGGGTACACGTTGATGGATCAAAATTGTCAATGAAAGATTCTTTGAAAATTATATTTCAATTAGGACAAATAGCGTATGGATATAGCGATTACTATTATGAAAGACAGATGGAAAAGAAAAATATCAAGTTCGATTTTTATGACATCGAAAGAAAAGTATTAAAAGAGAAAACCAAGCTCACCTTGAGCTAACTCTAAGCTAAATTAGTCAATATGAAAAGTACAAATAGTAATGTTATTTGTACTTTTTTGATTTAATATTTATTTTCATCGAAATTGAGGTACCAGCCGAAGTTATTTTTGATAATTGCTTCCTTTTCCTGTCTAACAAAATTTAAATACGCTTCTGCAACCGGTGAGAGCTTTTTCTTTTTTAGCCAAATTAACCTCCAGTTCGTAATGATGGGAAGTTTTTTAAGGTTGATTATATGTAATTCCCCATTTGATAACTCATTTTTTATTCCAATTAATGGTAAAATGGAATAACCTAAACCTGCAATTAAAGCCTGTTTTACGGCCTCGTTTGAAGTTAACTCCATGCTCTTTCGTTCTTTACCAATTTTAAAATATTCATTCATAGCCATTCTAGTTGCCGATCCTTCTTCTCTATAAATTAAAGGCTTGTCATTATCTATTTTTTTCGAATTACCTATTAAGTAAAGTTTGTTTTCAACTAAAATTTCTTCTTCTATGGCCAGTTTTGAAGGGAGCTTTGAAACAAGAGCAAAATCAATTTGATTATCCAATAAGTTTTTAAGTACTGTCATTTTATTAGAAACATCTAATGTTAGATCTATTCCTGGATGCTCTCTTAAAAACTTACTTAAAAAATAGGGAATAACGTATTTACCAGTTGAGGCTGACGATATTCTCAACTTACCTGTCATTAACCCACTATACTCCTTTGTTTTATATTTTATGGTATTGGCTTCATTAATAATGTTTTGAGCAATGCTGGCAATTGATTTTCCAAAATCAGTAACATAAAGTTTCTTTCCAATTATTTCAACCAGAGGAATATTAAACTGATTTTGAAAATTTTTTAGCTGTATAGAAAGAGCAGGTTGCGTCATATGCATTTCTTCTGCGGCCCTTGTGATACTTTTTTGTCGTACAACTTCAAGAAATATTTGTAATTGATTTAAAGTATAGTTCATAAAAATATTTTATGATTAGCATTAAAAATATAAATAAAAATATATGAACAAATATAGCAATCTTTGCCACCGAAATAAAACAACATAATCGAAAATTAAAGAAATGATTAGCGAAATTAAAAAAGCCCCCAAAACTAATTCTGCTGAAATTACTGAAGTGAGTTTAAAAAAGTATCTAACAGATACAATCCAAATTTTAAAAAAATATGGGATTGTTATTTTCGGATATGTTCTACTTATTTTTTGGATAAGTGTAGTTATTATTAGTAAAAGCCTATATCTCGAGGCTGTATTAAATGCATCATTTATAATTGCAAGTTTACTCTTTTTACGATTGATGGATCAGAGTAAATCGTCATAGTTAGTCAGACCAATTATAAGTGAAATAATAAAAATAAAATCTAACTTTATTCGTGAGTAAAAACAGTAAGCCTAAACAATTTTATTAACCCCCAAATTCAATAAAATTATGATTGTACAAGAAGCATTAGCACCTGAAAAAGTATCGGAAAAAACAAGTTTGGCAAAAGGAGTATATAATGGCTCTCAGGCTAGAGATATGGTTAAAAATTTAATTGATTGCCAGATTAATATTTATAAGTTAGAAAACTTAAAATCATGGGAAGCTTGTCACTCAGAAGAGAATACTCACTGGATGAAGAAAATTGATGAATTAATTCAGAAGAGAGAAGAGTTAAATAATGTTATAAACAAGGCAGAAAGAGAAGGACTGAATATAAATTTAGAAAGTACTTTACAGATCCAATTATCAGAATAAATAATTATTAAATTATAAAAGCAATATTGTTTTAAAATATTAAGAAATTTTCGAGAATGTAAAGTTCTCGATTTTCGTGGTTGTTTGAATAAAAGACAGTGCGTTTCATAAAATGTGGTTAAGAATGAAGCGCGTTGTCTTTATGATAAAGAAAAAATTTGTCCCCCAAAAAGATCTTATAATGATTACAAAAAAAATTGATATAGCAATTGAGTCACTAAACAATGGTAATTTAGTTGCTATACCCACGGAAACTGTATACGGTTTATCGGGAAATGCTTTTGATGAGAAAGTAATAGAAAAAATATTTACTCTAAAAGAGCGACCTCTTAATAATCCTTTGATTGTTCATATAAAATCGTACGATTATTTAGAAAAAATTGCAAAAGATGTTCCAGATATAGCAATGAAATTGGCTAAGAATTTTTGGCCAGGACCATTAACTCTTGTTTTAAATAAGAAGCACTTAGTACCAGATATAGTTACTGCAGGTAAAGAAACAGTAGCGATTCGTGTACCAAGTCATCCTCTGACACTTGAGATTTTGGAAAAACTTGACTTTCCTCTGGCGGCACCAAGTGCTAATCCATTTAGTACTATTAGTCCTACAACCGCAGAACATGTAGATCATTATTTTGGAAATGATTTGGAAGTTATATTGGACGGGGGAGTTTGTGAAAAAGGTATTGAATCAACAATCATTGGATTTGAAGGTGAATACCCAATTGTTTACAGGTTAGGATCATTATCTATTGAAGAAATAGAAAATAAAATAGGAAAGGTATATACTAAAAACAAAAATGATGTTTCACCAGTTGCTCCTGGAATGTTAAGTCGACATTATGCTCCAAGGACAGAAATGGTATTAGTTGATGAGCCTAAAAGTAAGTTGAAATACTTTCCTAATAAAAAAGTAGGAGTTCTGTCGTTTAAAAATACTATAAAAAGTTTGCAAGAAGAAGATCAAGAAATCCTTTCGAGAGAAGGAAATTTAAACGAAGCTGGAAAAAAATTATATGCGGCGATGCATCGTTTAGATTCTAAAGATTTTGATATAATTTTGGCTGAAAGACTCCCAAATGTTGGAATCGGAAAAACAATAAATGATAAACTAGAAAGAGCTACGAAAAAAGAAGATAAATTAGAGTCGGAGATAGAACTCTTTAAAGACCTAGAAAAAGATATTATTATTAACTCAGTTTTTCCTGGAATTATACCATAAATGAAAACGAGGCCGATTGGACCTCGTTTTTTTAATTATTTATTCGAATTGTTTATTGTAGAATGTTTCCAAAACTAATTTTTTAGCAAATTGGAAATTTTAAACGAGTTCATTATTTAAATAGTAGTATACTTGAAATGCTTTTCTCATTTTTGTGTTGAAGAGATATACTGATTTATCGTAAATTAATTAGATTTTAGAACTATACTATGAATTATTCGAAAGTAAAAAGTACTGGTCTCATATTAGGACCATTAATTTTTTTAGTAATAAATAATTTAACTATTCAACTTATTTCAAAAAATGCCGATGCAGTTATTAGTGTCGCCGTTTGGATGATTATATGGTGGATAACTGAAGCGGTTTCTATTTCGGTAACGGCCTTATTACCTTTAGTATTATTTCCATTGTTAAAAATAATGACTGTTGGAGAGGTCGGTTCCAATTATGGAAGTCCAATTGTATTTCTATTTTTTGGTGGGTTTGTGTTGGCTCTTGCGTTGGAAAAAGTAAATCTTCACAAACGGATAGCATTAAATATTATAAAATTAACGGGAACAACTCCTAATAAAGTAGTATTAGGTTTTATGATTGCTACTGGATTGTTAAGTATGTGGATTAGTAATACAGCAAGCACTGTTGTAATGCTACCTATTGCCTTATCGGTAATTCAATTACTGATAGATGACGAAGATGGTTTTACAAAAAGAGATCGCAATTTTGCTTTGTCTGTAATGTTAGGAATTGCTTTTTCAGCAAATGCAGGAGGTGTTGCGACCGTTATTGGTACACCTCCAAACTCTGTACTTATTGGGTTATTAGAAAATGAGTATAATATTGAAATTTCGTTTGTAAAATGGATGACATTCGGACTCCCTTTTTCTATAATTATGATATTGATAGTGTATTTGGTTTTAATTAAACTTATGTATCCAAGTACTGGATTGATATTTAATACTTCTCAGAGCGTAATTGATAAAGAAATTGACAAACTTGGTAAATTAGCGAAAAGAGAAAAACATGTATTAATACTCTTTGCAATCACGGTTTCCCTTTGGGTTTTTAGAGCAGTTATCAATAAAGTTTTTCCGTCATTAGGCTTAACAGATACAATTATTAGTGTAGCATCGGCTTTAGCTATATTTGCGATACCTCATAATATTAAGACTGGTGAATTCTTAGTTCAATGGAAGGATACTGAAAAACTATCTTGGGGAATATTGATATTATTTGGAGGAGGATTAGCATTAGCGAAGGGAATGTCTAGTAGCGGTATTGTTGATTTAATATCAACCACCATTGCTTCCTATAATCTTGGAATTATGATAACAGCTTTCGTTTTAATTACGCTAATGTTATTTATGACAGAATTAATGAGTAATGTTGCTTTGGTAGCTGTATTAGCACCGGTAGTGGCAGGGATTGCAATTGGGATAAATGTTCCAGTAATTCATTTACTAATTCCAGTAACTATTGCAAGTAGTTGTGCATTTATGCTACCCATGGCAACACCTCCAAATGCCATTGTATTTGCAAGTGGTTATATAAAAGTGAAAGATATGATGAAAGCAGGTGTTCTTCTGAATTGCTTAGCGATACTGCTTCTAATGATTCTCTTTATTTTTATAATACCACATTTGTTCTAAATAGGTGCTGTTGACTTACCAATAAATAATTAGGAGGCCTTTTTTATAAAGGCCAGTTGTCATCATATCCTACTTTCCATTGCTGAGAATCGATTTCGTCATCGGTGGCTAAACAATTATCCAATTCCAATTTAATCAAGTCTTCTTCCATTTCTTGACCAATAAAAACAATTTCATTTTTTCGATCCCCAAATGTGGTATCCCATTCCGATTCTATTTGATCTTTATTTTCGATAAAGGCCGCATACTGTGTTCGTTCTTCCGATGTCATACTGCTCCACCATACACCTGCGCTATCAGCCTTTAATGATCCACCTGCTTGCCCCCAAGTTAACGCCTGATCGGGTCTTGAGGCAATCCAAAATAATCCTTTGCTTCTAATAACACTATTAGGAAATTTCTGATTTATAAACTCCCAAAAACGTCGAGGATCAAATGGTTTTTGATTTCTATACACAAAGGAACCAATTCCGTATTCTTCCGTTTCAGGTATATGCTCCTCTTTATTTAGTTCTTCAATCCATCCAGCATTTTGTTCGGCTTCTTCAAAATCAAATAAACCTGTGTTTAAAATTTCCTTTGGGTTAACTTTACTGAAGGTAGATTCAATAATTTTCGCTGAGGGGTTCAGTTTTTTCAAAGTTGCACGAATAATATCCAAAGTATCAGTATCTACTAAGTCTGCTTTATTCAAAAGAATAACGTTTGCAAATTCAATTTGATCAACTAACAAGTCAACAATAGTGCGGTAATCGTTTTCAATATTGGTTAAATCTCTGTCCATAAGAGTTTCTGGACTTCCAATATCTTTAAAAAAGTTAAAAGCATCAACGACAGTAACCATAGTATCGACATAACTAAACCTCGATAAGTCAATGTTATTTTCTTCATCAACAAAACTAAATGTTTGCGCTACGGGTATAGGTTCGCTAATTCCAGTACTTTCAATAAGTAAATAGTCGAATCTGTTTTCATTTGCTAAACGTTCAACCTCTATCATCAAATCTTCCCTTAAAGTGCAACAGATACAACCATTACTCATTTCTACTAGTTTTTCCTCAGTTCTTGACAGAACATTCTCGCTTTTAACAAGATTAGCATCTACGTTTACTTCACTCATGTCATTAACAATAACAGCAACTTTTAAACCGTCTTTATTATGTAATACATGATTTAATAACGTTGTTTTTCCGGCTCCAAGAAAGCCGCTTAAAACAGTTACAGGTAATTTTGAGTTGTTCTGATATAATTCTGAATTGAAAAAGCTAGTCATTATGAAGAAATATGTGTTAAGAATTTATATAAGAGCAAAAATATAGCTTAAAAACAAATAATGCAACTATGTTGCTTTAGTGTTGAAAGATAGAATAACTAAATAATGTTTGGAATGATATTAAATTATTGATTTTTATTGTTTTATGTTTTTTAGTGTTGTAAGTTTATAAGATAGTTATTAATCTAAAAATGAATAAAAAAACAAAGATTATGAGAAAAAGTATAATGCTAATTACACTTATTTTAGGTTTTAGTATCTCAAGTTTTAGCCAAACTTTGCATGAAGGTACTTGGGTTGATGAAGAGCGGGAAATGATTGTACTCACTATTGAAGATGATGGAAGAGATTATTGGTTGACCTACTATAAGGATAAATTTAAAATAATGAATTTAAAAGAACCGTATGTATTGATAAATGAGGTAAAGGCCCAAATTGAATATGATAAGAGTTCTGATAACTTAATGTTTAATAACTTAAAATTTATTCCTGAGTTAAATAGTAGAAAACACCAGTTTGCTGGTGAATGGAAATCGGAATCGAACAATACGCTATTCAATATTAAATTGGTAAATGGAGGAATATACTGGGATATTAAAAAAAATAATGAAGAATCAGTTCGCTATTATCCGAAATTTTCAAAAGACGGGTTTAAGTTTACAATCGGTAGTGATCTGTTATATTTTAAAATAGAAAATAATGTTTTAACTGATAATAAAGGAAATACATATTACAAAATAGGGTAAACCTTAAAGAAACGATTATAATTGAATAATACTATTCTCAATTATAATCGTTTTTAATTTTATTCTGCTTTTATCTGAGCATAGGCACCATAAAAATCTTCTAAATGCCAAGTCTTATCAATTTTACCTTCTTTATTAAAATGATGTAAGTCAAATGCAGTTAATTTTAGTCGTTTGTTCGTCGCTGGTATGTCGAAAGCTTTACCAGAGTGGGTGACTTCTATTTTACTTCTAACAAAAACAAGGTCTTTGTCAACTAAAATATGTGAAGGAGCTCCTTTTAAATCTGAAAACATACTAGCGAAATCTTCGGCATGTTTAATAAAACCTTTTATATCTGGTGTTTACCCTGGGTCCGCTGGGAATTGAGTATAATTGGAAGCTAAAATTTCAGGTAAAATGGAAAAGTCTCCAGTTGAAAATACTCCATAAAACTTCTCAATAACATCTAATTTTTGTTGCCTGTTTTTTTCTTCCTTGGCGATGTACTCTTCAATGGCTTTTTTCTTTTCTAAAGCTATGTCTACAGTTTCTGTTTTACAAGAAAATAAGAAAGAGACTAAAATAAGAGTTGATAAAAAATAAAGGTTTAATTTTTTCTGTTGAATTTGTTTTTTAATGATCATGATGTTTACGGTTAGTGTTTTGTAATGAATATGGTTTCGGTTTACCATTGGGGAGGATAACTAAAAATACATGATTTTTTTTGGTTACAAAACTTTGGTAACAAAATACCTTTATTGGAAATTTGATAACTATTCAACCATTAAATCTTGCTGTTCTACGATAAAATCAAAGGCTAATTCTTCCAATCGTTTGCCATTGACAGTAGCTCCCCATGGACCATGACCTTTTCCTTCTAATGGATAGTATGCTAAAGGAATTTGATGCTCATCGTAAATAGTTTTTAAATCTATAGCGTTACTGAATAAAACTGTGGTGTCTTCCGTGCCATGTGCTATTAATAAAGGAGGATTATTAGTAGTAAATCGTTGATGATTATATATTATATCTAAAACATCAACAGCAACTTTTGAGCCCCAAAAATCAATAATAGTATGTATTTCATAGGTTTGATCTAAATGTGTGCTATCAAGTGTTGGGTCTTGTATAATAGAAATTTCATTGGTATAGTCTTCTAAGTTAGAGACTCCGAGTGTAATTGCTGTAACGGCTCCTGCTGATCCACCACCAACGGTAACATGGTTTGGATTAACTTTGTAAACCTCTTTATTCGCCATTATCCAACGTAAAGCAGCTTTGGCGTCTCTATGGGCAGGATACATCGCTAAAAATTGAGTAGGATCTCCTGAGGGAGTTAAAGATGAATAATCGACCCATTCTTGAGGAACAGTTCCTTTGTCATTTTTTAATCTATAGTCAATAGAAACAAATACCCAACCTCTCGAAGCGTAATAATTACCCATGTTTATGATTTGTTCACTTTGCTTTGAGCCACCTGAAAATCCACCACCATGGATAAACATAAACAGAGGTCTATTTTCAATCGTATTGTTTGGAGTATAAATGTCTAAATACAAAGGCATAATGGAAGCATCTGAACTATTGACATTGTTATGACTTAAACCTTCTGCATATTTAATGTTTTCTTCAAATATTACGTTATAAGTGGCGTTACTTTTAACAATTGGATTACCATTATTAGGTATATCAAGAGAGGGAGAATTATTATTACTACAAGCAATTAATAATAATAGAGTTAAGGGGAGGAGTATTTTTTTCATGTTAATTGTTATGTTATATAAATATAAGACTATTATACTGGGTTAAGGTTTAAGTGCATACATAAATATTGATCGAAATTAGGTGGATACTTTAATTTTTAAAAACTACGAGATATCCGAATTTTGAAATGCATTAATTTGGGTTAAATAAAAACATGGATAGATAAATGTTACATATACAAAGACTTTTAAAAATCTCTAAGGTTTCAAAAGTTTGGGTATATTTATGAAGAATACATAATATAAATTCACGTTTCTTGGTTATGGCGTTAAAGAAATAAAAAATGAAAAAATTAGAAAACTGTATTTTAAATCAAGTTTCTATAAAAAGAGATACAATAGATAACATTCTTTCAGTTTTTGAACCGATTGAAATTACAAAAGGAAATTTCTTTGTTGAAGCTGGAAAAGTTTGTAGGAAGATGGGATTTATAGAATCTGGTTACATGCGATATATATAATATCGTAGATGGGAAAGAAGTAACATTATGGATTGGTAATGATGGTAGTTTTATAACGTCTCTCTCAAGCTTTATTTTTAAAACAAGTAACAATTGGAATATACAGGCAATAACGGACTGCAAACTTTATGTAATTTGTCGAGAAGATCATTTTAAACTTGGTAAAACTGAACCTAAATGGTTGGAATTTGATAATATTTTATTAGCGAATTCTTATGCTATTTTAGAAAAGAAAATGTTTTCTCAATTGCATACTACGGCCAAACAGAGGTTTCATAGTTTACTTAAGGAAAAACCGAATCTTTTTAAAAATGTTCCGTTGCAATATATAGCTTCAATGTTAGGGATAACTCCAGAGTCATTAAGTAGATTAAGAAAAATGAATTAATTACCATTTGTCAAGAGAGATTAAAATTCATTTACTGAAATTTGAAATAAAACTTTATCAAATGAATGATTTACAAAAAGCATTAAAAATAAATGCATTATTCTCCTCTATGTCTGGTCTAATATTGATTTTATTAAGTCACCGAATTTCAAAAATATTTGGTTTTATTGATCATACAGCTTTCTGGATCATAGGAATCGTATTAATTTACTTTGCGTTAACCATTTGGTATGAAATAAAAAAGCAAAGAAGATTGGCTGTAGTATGGATCATAATTCAGGATTTTGTTTGGGTTTTAGCGAGTATAGTATTAATTATACTTAACCCATTTGCAATTACAAAAATTGGAATTACAAGTATTGTTATCATAGCCTTAATTGTTTTATATATGGGAATTAACCAAATCATAGGTCTGAATAAAACTACTGTAAAAACATAAGAGATTAATTTTTAATCAAGGTTGCCTATTTTTTTAAAAATCAATTTAGTGTTTATAATAACTAGTAGAGTTTTTCCTAATTTAGTTGTTGGCTGAACCGTGAAAATACAAAGAGTTTTTTAAGGCAAAGATTCTATTTCTTTAAGAATTTGATCCGCTTCATATACTTTTTCATCGCTTAATTTTCTATTAACTGTGGATAATTTATGAGCCTCTCCAAGCAGTTTTTCGTATTTCGCTTGTAATTGCTCTTTCTTCGATTTTTTTTTGAAAAATGAAAACATAATTTACTTTTTAATTTTTTTACAAAAATAAGCATTGTTCATAATAACATTTTATGTGTTTGACATTTTTAATTTCAATATTTTTTCATTCTATTGAATAATTTTCACTTTTTAAAGGAGAAATGAAAGTTTTGTTGTGATTTTCCGACCAATTTTCTATAAATACTAATTATAATATGATAGATAAATGTGATTTGCAATATTATGAAGAAATATAACGTTTAATTATATTTACACAACGTTAAACAATAATAGTTATGGATATACTTAACGAAGCCCTAGCTTTTGAACAAGCAAAAATGAAAAACATGTCTACTAGCGACAGAGTTGTTGCTTCAAGGGAAGCAAAAAGACTGATATTGGCGCTTAATGAAATTTACAAAAAAAACAAAAGACTCTAATTTGATGGATATTATGAAGAGGATAACAAGCAAAAAGAAGAGAATAGAGTCTAGGTTAAAAGGTAAGCCATTAGTATAAAGAATTTTCTTTTCTCGTAATAGTTTATAGTTAAAACTAAATGACTTTAAACAATAAGACTAACTCAAATAATGAGTTAGTCTTCTTTGTTAATATGATAATCCTATTTGGTCTTTTACTTTATCAATCACAGATATTAAGTCGAGGCTATTTTTTAGCGAGTGCTTACTACTTTCTGTGTTACCCGATAACAAACAATTATTAGCTTCCTCTATTTCATATAAATAACCATTTCCATGATAAGGAATATCTAAAACTTCTTGATTTCCATTAATAGAAATGGTGAGTTTATTAGCATGATGAAAACGCTGGTGTATCCTTATTGCCCCTTTACTACCATATATAAAAGCTTCGGTCGCCGTGTCAGATTCAATAGTTGAGTCTAAATTTGCTATTACTCCTTCACTATAATTAAATAGAATTGAACAAGAACTATCAACCTCGGTTTCTGTCATTGAAGCAATAGCTTTAATTTGATCGGGTATTCCAAGCAAAAGCAAACTTAAATAAATAGGGTAGATGCCAATATCGAGTAGAGAACCTCCACCTAATTTTTTGTCATAAAGCCTACTTTTTAAATTAAGGTCACCTTTAAACCCAAAATCGGCTCTTACAAATTCTATATCACCAATTTTTCCACTATTAATAATTTCAAGTAACTTTTCAGTTGCCGGGATAAATCGAGTCCATAATCCTTCCATTAAAAACAAGTTTCTGGATTGCGCTTCTTTAATCATTAATGTAACCTGACTGGAATCCATCCCCATTGGTTTTTCACATAAGACAGCTTTATTATTTAGCAAACAAAGCATAGTGTTATCAAAGTGAAATGGATGAGGTGTTGCAATATATACAATATCAATTTCTGGATCTTCCACTAATTCAGTATAATTATCGTAACTTTTATTTGCATTATAAGTTTTAGCAAACTCTTTGGCTTTCTCAAAACTTCTTGAAGCAACAGCATGTAAGTTCGCATTATTAGATAATAAAAGGTCATTTGCGAACTTATTGGCAATTTTTCCTAGGCCTAAAATTCCCCAATTAATTTTTTTATTCATTTTGTAATAGTAGATAGAGGTATTTAATTTTTCTCGAAAGATACTATAATTCTACTAAAACGATGATTTCTTAAACTCTCAAGTTATTTATAATTCGGAATATTCCTTCCTAAGATAATATCTCGTTTAATAGATAAAATACCATTGTTAATTGTTGGTTTTGTAATACCCGATCCACCTCTATTAGTAAGTTTTTCTTTTTTATTTGGCGTTAGTAATGGGTCATCTAAAAAGAAATAACTGTCGAGGTAATATTCGTTTATATGGGGCTCTTTTACAATTAAATGAATATGTTCGGGTTCGGATCTATTGGGATACGCAGCGGGTTTAAAGGTATAAAAAGTATAATTCCCATTCTTACCTGTCTTAATCCAACCTCTGTTGTAACCATGTATTTTACCCCAACCACTTTCCTTTTCTTTCTTTTCATAAATTCCATGCCTGTTGGTGTGATAAATGTAAAGAATAACATTTTCTGCGAAAGTTTCTCCATCTTTTTTAAAAACAGTTCCTGATATTTTTAATCTAGGGGTATTGTTATAAAAGCCAGGTAAAGTATCTACTGGTGATAATTTTTTATTTTCGTATTCGTGAATAGCTTCACACCCTTGACAGGCTCCACCAATTGTTTTTGATTGTTGTGCTCTACAAGAAATTGTAAGAATTGAAATAGCCAAACAGAAGAGTCGAGTTCGAATCATTTTAATATTCATAATTTGCTGATAATAAATTAGTATTATAGCGAATGTATGGTGGAGAAATTCTGATTTATAATTTAATAAGCTAAGACGATGATATTATATGCTAACCCGCTACTTTTTTCTAAAAGCTTTTTTGAACTCGCTAGAATAAGTTCTGCTTAGCCTTACAGTATTACCATTATTTAGTTTAATATCATAGTCTCCATTTAAACGAGATTTATAAGAAACTATCTTCGATAAGTTAAGAATAGTAGATTTATGGACTCTAAAAAAAACTTGCTTTTTTAATTTAAAAGATAAAGATTTTAAAGTTTCTGTGTGTAAATATCTTTTATTTTCTAAATGAATTAAAACATAGGGCGTAGAAGCAGTTATTTGAATAATATCTTGAACTTTAATTAGCGTATTTCTTTTTCCATTACTAACAACAATCGTTTTTACAATGGGATTATCCTCAGTATTATTGGCTCTATTCATTAAAGGGTACCAATATCGGTAACCAAGAACAAATAGAGTGTAAATAATAATCAGTTTATAAAAGTCATGGCCAAAACTATAGGACAAGAATTTATAAAAAGCGAAACGCCCATCATAAAATATTATAGAAATAATTAAAGAAACAACAGGTATAAGTATTAAGTGAAGCAAAACAGGAACAGCAATAAATAGAATTGTTTTACCATAACCAATGATAGCTTCTTTTTTTAAGAGATAATATAAAAACGAGACTATAGGAATGAATAAAAACCATATGGTTTTAAAAAGTAATGATTCACTGAAGTTGAAAGGGCGATTTTTTCTGTTTGAAATCAAGAAATCCTGAAAAATTGTCAAAGCTATTATAGAAACAAAGACCCCAAAAAGAATCAAAACAAGTTTATTTGTTTTGAATAATTCTAATGTTTTATTTCGATCCTTTAATAAAATATTCATTCTTTTAAATCTATAGCTTTACTTTAATTTCTGTTCAGGTATTTAAAGATAATAAATACTTACTCTTATTCTTGTTAATCTTTCAGTTAACTAGTTGTTTTTTCAACTCATTTTAAATGATTTCATGTAAACGGAATCGATTTGATATTTTCTGATTATTAATCAATAAGTTAAAAATTGATTTTAATATTTTTTTACTTTTGCCAGCCGAACCAAACAAACGAAGTATAGAAAAACTATTACTCTTATGACAAAAGTATTTCCCTTCTTGCTGCTGTTATTAGGTGTCATATTTCCTGGCATATCTCAGACAAAAATTGATTCTTTACAAGAAAAGCTTGTGAAAATTAATGAGGACGAATTAAGGTTAAAGGTTCTTGATACTTTAACCAAAGAAATGATCCGTTCAAATCACCCGGATCAAAGAATATATCTTGAAAGCTATGTTGATTTGGCAAAGGGATTAAAACACTTTGATTTAGCAGCTTCTAAAAGTAGATTTATAGCGCAGCTATATATATACAATGGGCAACCAGATTCGACTATTTATGTTGTCGAAGAAATGTTGAAGTATAAGCCTAAGTTTAAAAAGAAAAATTCAGAAGGACATTTATTATTAAAAAGGGGCGGAGCTTACTTCAATAAACAAATGCCGCAGGAGGCAGTTAAAGATTACGATCGATCGGCGGAATTATTCATGGAAAGTGGTGATTCAATTTATGTTGCGGATGCTCGTTTTTTTGCAGGGCATGCTTTTATGAATTTAAAAGAATTTTTAGAGGCTGTAAATCGTTTTGAAACGGCTTATAAACTTTATGATTTGCTTGGAGATAAAAGATATGCAAATTCTGCACTAACTGATTTAGCTGGTATTTATGAAATGAATGGATTTTATGACAAAGCAATTTACGAAAAGAAAAGAGTTTTAAAGGAGATTTTAAAAACAGATAACTTTTCATTGATTAGTTCGATTTACGCGCAAATTTCAGGAAACTATTACTTAAAGAAGGAATTAGATAAATCCAATAAGTATATTGATTCGTCGCTTTATTTTGCTGAACGCATTTCCAATAAGTTTAAGCAAGCACATGTAAGAACTTTCGCTCAAATTTATAGACTTAGATATTATTTGGAGATTGATGATTTGGTTAGTGCGACGAAACATTTAAAACTACTTGAGGATTGTAGAAAGCTAACAAACTCTCCAGAATTTTACGATTCTTATGTAATGCGTCATAAAGCCAATTATTATGGTAAGTTAGGAGATTATGTAAAAGCAGAAGCGCTTTTGAAGCAGTTATTAGCAAAGAAAGGACAAATTCACGATGTAAAGACATATATAGATGCTGAGAAACAAATTGCTGAGGTGTATGCTCAAAGGAAGAACTATTCGAAAGCCTATCTGTACTTATCGGATCATTTAAAAGCAAAGGACTCTTTGTACAATGAAAGAAAAACAAATGCTTTTTTGTTTTATCAATCTCAATTTGAAGCAGAACGAAAGGATTATGAAATTTCGAAAAAAGAACTAGCAATTCAATTATTAGAGAGGGATAAAGAGCTTTCAAAAAGTAAACGAAATATTTTATGGGTTGTATTGATTTCTATTTTATTTGTATCTGGAACAATATCTTATTATATCTGGAAAAATGGAAGACAAAAGAGAAGAGCTTTAACTAAAAAAATAGCAAGAAATAAAAAGGAGTTAGATGACTTTACGCAGTTATTGATTGAAAAGAGTTTGACGCAAGAATCTTTAACCAAAGAAATAGAAAAATTAAAAGAAGAGATTGGTGAACAAAACTCTATAGAAAAGCTTCAAGATTTGACTTCAGTTAAGATTTTAACGAATGATGATTGGTACAAGTTTAAAGAAAAATTTAAAAACGTTTACCCAAACTTTTTTATAGAAATAAAAAGAAAAGGATTCGATCTAACAAAATCTGAAGAGCGATTAGTTGCTATGGAAAAACTGTATTTAGATACAAAAGAAATAGCAAGTATGCTGGCAATTTCTCACGATAGTGTAACAAGAAGTAGATCTCGATTACGTAAAAAAATCAATGCACCTAAAGGACATTCAATTTTAGAATTTTTAGAAGCTTCTTAAAGAAGGTTTTTTAAGTGTTTGTTTATCAGTACTCTGTGTTTTTGTCCGTTTTTTGTCCGACATAAATCGCCTTTATTTTAATGGTATTTTAGTTTTTTTGACCCGTAATTCATAAAACTAAAAGTTGATGAAAACTAAACTATTCTTACTTGTTATTTTAGCATATAATTATGTTTTATATGCACAAGTAACATACATTCCTAATAATAATTTCGAGGCTTACTTCGGAGGTATTGGAATGACGAATAGTGATGTTTATAATATCTTTAATAACAATACTAAACTTGAAACGCTGTCTTGTTGTGACATGTCACTAACAAGAATAGATATCTCCCCCCTTTTACACTTAGATTGGCTAGACTGCGTCAATAACGTAAAGGTTAACTTAGATTCAGCTACTAATGTAAAGTTGGATTGTACAAAAGTTGATCCATACGAATTGACCAGTCTAGATTTAAGTAAAGAAGTGAAACTAGTCGATCGACATATGAGTAATTCTATAAAAAGTTCAGACTTTAATAGAAGTTTCTTCTCATCGAATCGGGATATTGATATTACTAGGCTTTTTCGAAACACAAAACTAATTGACATATATACATATGAAAATCAAATAGCTGAATTAGAGATAACTAAGAATTTGTTTTTTGAAAGTTCTGAAAATCAAGAAGAAGAATTAGAAGCGCTCTATCAAATAACAGGAAATAGTAGTTCAAATACAGAACTAAGTACAACAGACAACCCGAACTTGAAATTTATTTCTGTTGATGATCCAGAAGTAAGTTATTTGACAAATTATGAAGATGACGTTTATATATATTTAGCATTAGTTGATGCATCCGAGGAAATTGTTTTCCAGAATAATGAAATTGATGATTTGACTGGAATGGAGGATTTTACAGAAGCATGGTATTTACCATGTAATGATACAAATCTTTCGAGTGTTGATTTAAGTAATAAAGAACTAACTACTCAAAGCTCTAGCAATGATAGATTATCAGATTTAAATTTTTCTGATAGTGGGTTGCTAGAGAAATTTTATGTCAACAACAATTTCCTTGGTGCAATAGACATAATTAATCTCTTTAGTTTAAAGATTTTAAATTTTTATAACATTCAGTTATCTGAATTCGATTTAGAGAAAGGGAGATTGGAATTATTAAGCTTTGGCAAATAGGAATTGAGAGGTAAGGATAAATTTTAAAACACATAAAAAATAATTATTTAGGGGATCTGATTAAGTAGGGGTACTTATTTAGACAAAAGTCAGCTATAACAGCTGACTTTTTGCTTTATTACTATTAGTAAGTTAATCCGCTAAATCAAGATTAACTTTCTCGTATTGATCAATAATAATATCAAGTTTTTGTTGTTCTTTTTTCGCAATTTTAGGCCTAAGGTAAAACCAATTAAAAGCTACCCATATTATCGTGAGTGTACTGCAAACAATACCTAACCAAAGAGTCATTTTTACTATGTATTCGTACATATATAATGCAAGGCCTAACGATAGTAGGATATAGTAAATACCCATGATTTTGGTTTGAAGTTCTTTTTGTTGTTTTTTAATTCGAATCAAGTTTTGTAGATATTCTTTATTTTTTTCGAAATCGTTTAGCTTTTTATACATAGTGAATAGCTTATTATAATATAGCACAAAGAAAATCATAGAAAGTATCGTGAGGATCATTCCGATTTTAGATGTGATTAATTTCGGGTTATAGAAATACCAGATACCAACAATAAATAAAATGGTTAGTGTAAATAGGGCATTGGTAGCTATTATTTTTAACCTATTTTTTCTACTCATCTTTTTGATTTTATTGGTCAATTCCTTTATATCTGGAGCTTCCGCCTTCTGCTGTTTCCAAATATTTTTTAAGTCAATATGATCAGTCGGCATTTTCTTTAAATTTTTGCGTTAACTTTTGTTTTATTCTATGAATCTTTACTCTCACATTTTGAGGTGTGATTCCAACGATTTCTGCAATTTGAGCTTGATTAATATCTTCTAATTCTAAAGAGATAATAATTCTTTCTATTTCTGATAAGCTCGAAATATATTGGTACAATTGTTTAATTTGACCTTCAATTGAAATCTCGTTATCTTCTTTTATATTTAAAGGTAGCTCAGATTTTTTAATGCGTTTATCTTTTTCTATTTGACGTAAACAATAATTGGTTGCTATTCTAAAAATCCATGTTCCTATATTCGATTCTTTTCTAAACGTAGGTAAATTTTTCCAAACGATAACAAAAATATCTTGTGTCAAATCTTGTGCTTTTGCATGATCATTGACGTATCCCATGCATACACGAAATATTTTCTGCCAATAAGAATTATATATATCTTCAAAAACCATTATTCGCTAAGTATGTTTTCCTTTAATTGGTTAAAATACCACTCTTTATCGTCATACATAATAAAATGCAACCCTTTATTGGCATATTCCAAATTAGCGGTTTTTAAATTTTTATATTGACTTCCTATCTGTGTTTTGAAATTTTTGAAATGCGATTGTAATAGAATATAAGAAGGACACTCAATGGATTTAATTTTATTTCTTAAATCAATATTTAAGAAATCACAATACATACTAGCGAAGGTTTTTTTATCTGAATCAAGACTCCATTGTACAATGGTATTTTGTTGATTTACATTGGTAGTCATTGTCTTTACGCTAGCTTTTTGCATTTGAGCGAATTGTTCATCAGACATAGCCATAATTTGGTTGATCATTGGAGAGCAGTTATTATTATCTTTTGAAGTAAAGGAAGGATTGGTTAGTGCCATTAAACAGGGCAAGGCATCAATAACAAGAATTTTCTTTACCAATTTCGGATGATCACTTGCAATATTTAAAGCCAAACCTCCTCCCATGCTATGGCCAATAATGATAGGGGAGTTAATTTTTTCTTTTTTGATAAATCTGGCAATTTCATTTGACCAAGTATTAAAAGAAGAGTTTTCTTTAGGTCTTACGCCAGCAAAACCTGCCATTGTTAAAGTATAACAAGTAAACTTCTCATCAAACTGAGAAACGGTTTCATTCCAAACATCGGCGGAACTAGCAAATCCTGGAATGAAAATAACAGTCTGTTTTCCATTTCCTGTTTTGTCAATTTTGAAGGAGTAGGATCTTTCTTGTCCGAAAGAAATGAAAGAAATTAGTAAGGTAACGATGAAAGCAAATAGATTTAGATAAGTTCTCATAATCTCGATTTTTATTAGTGTTAATTTGCCCTTTGGATACGAGAGTTATAAAAATGTTACAAACGAGTGGAATATTTTTTTACACTTTTGAAATTTTCTTGTTTATAATGAAAGTATAGATGCACTATAACTAGTAGTGTTGTAAGGAATATATTTTGCTTTTAGGCGATAATGTTTATATTTAAAGAACCAAAACTTAACATAAAAACTTTTACTATGTCTCTAGAAAAATCTACAAGTCTAGATAATAAACGCGTGCATTACTATCCAAATACTGAACCTTTAAATTTCGATGAAATGCGATTGATATCATTAGGAACAGGAATGCCAACATTACGAGAATCACAAGCCTCAACGTCTTTTTTATTGGAGTTACCATCTAAAACACAAGAAGAGCCTGAACGGTTTTTATTTGATTTTGGCACTGGAAGCATGGCTAAATATGCTGCACTTCAAATTCCATATGAAAATGTACGTAAGGCTTTTATAAGCCATTTGCATTCCGACCATTGGGGTGACTTATGGCCTTATTGGGTTGGAGGAGTTTCACAGGGACGAACATCTGGAATAGAGATATGGGGCCCTTCTGGAGAAACAAAAGAATGGGGAACTCATGAAGCAATTAAACATGCTTTAAAAGCAATGAAATGGGACGTTAAGACTCGTGAAGACTTTTTTATAGGGAAAACACCACCAGAGGGAAAACCCTTAAATAGTTGGTATGACCCCGAACATACAACAGTTGAAGAACACAATTATGATTTAGATTGTTTAAACGTTAGAGTTTATGAATTTAATCATTCAGAAGAAGTTACGGTTTACAAAGATGAAGCCAATGGTATTGTAATAAAGAGTTGGCCGGCATTTCATGCACTTCCAGGTGCTGTAAGTTTTAGTTTAGAATGGAATGATTTAAAATTTGTATTCTCTGGAGATACAGCTCCTTTAGAAGGTGATTTGGAGCGTTTCAAAGTTAATTTTTTAAATGCTGATATTCTTATTCATGAATGTTTTACACCAGCTATTACACATTTCGATTCGGACGGAGCAATATCTGAGGTTCAACATGAAATTCATGAATATCATACCTCTCCTGAAGATTATGGAAAGTTAATGTGTGAATATGATCCGAAACATGCCGTAGCTTATCATTTTTATAATGATTTTGATACAAGTTTGGATACATATAATCGTGTAAGAGAAAACTATAAGGGACGTTTAACGTTAGCGAAAGACTTGTTAGTTTGGAATATTACAAAAGACAGAACTATTGTACGAAATATAGCACATCATCCTGATTCGTGGGTAGGAGGTTTATTTTAGTAATATATGCAGTTTACAACTTAAATAATATAATTTTGGAAAACTAAGCAGTTCTAAATAAGGGAAGCTTACAAAGGAAGTTGAAATAACTTGCTATTTTAAAAAGAGTTAATATTAAGTTCTTATTTGGAATTAAAAAAAGGATTAAAATTATTCATAACTTCTTTTAATTTTTGAGAAAGTTCATACTCTTCGTTGAAAATTGATCTACTTAAAAGAATTTCTAATTCTTCTTGAGTAGCTTTTCTTATTAGGGATAAATTAGGTTCATAATATTTAGACTCTTCACCTAATTTTTCTGGATATCCATCTACCAATACGCAATGATATAAATATCTTCCTTTGGTATCAGGCTCAGTTCTTAAAATATTAAGAACTTGGAAATCTAAGTCTATAAAATTACTATGCGCTACTATATCGCCTAAAGTATATTTGTTATAAATCCACATAGTAATAATTTGTTTGAAAATTAATAATTCACAAAGATAGTACTTCTAATATTAAAATACACTTTACAGTTTTTTTTAGTTAAATGTTTAATAATCAAAGCTTCTAGTGTTTTAAGAATAGTTTTTAACTATCTTCTCAACTCTTTGATTTATTAGATGAAATATAAAGGTCTTGTTTTAGTTTTTAATAAATAAGATATGTTTTAAATAAAAAAAAATGAAGTTGTATATAAAATATATGGTAAGTATGCGTTGTAAAATGCAGGTAGAGGCGGAACTAAAAAAATTAGATTTAAATTATTTTGTAGTAGAGCTCGGAATGGTTGAAATTTTAGAGAACATCTCAGAAGAAAAACGTATTCAATTAAAAATAAAATTATCAAAGTGGGGATTAGAACTTTTGGATGATAAGAGGAGTATTTTAATAGAAAAGATAAAAGTCGTAATTATTAATATGATTCATCATTCTGAAGAAATTCCAAAAATTAATTATTCAGATTATATAAGCGATAAGTTAGGTTATGATTATACATACTTAGCAAATACTTTTTCTGAAGTTAAAGGGATAACTATACAGCATTATATAATTAATCATAAGGTAGAGAAAATAAAAGAATTGTTACTATATGATGAATTGAATATAAGTGAAATTGCGAATAAACTTCACTATAGTAGTGCGGCACACCTGTCGAATCAATTTAAAAAATCAACTGGACTTTCCCCTTCTTTTTATAAAAAAATGCAATTGAAACGAAAAGAGAATTTAGAAAACCTGTGATATATGTAATGATTAAATAAACTTATGTAATAAAGTTAGTATGGATTTTCTAGACCTTTGAGTAATACAATATTTTCAAGGAATTATTCAGTAAATATTTTAATATGAATGAAATCCCAAAAAACAGCAATTTAAGTAAAAGATCACTTGAAAGACTAACTATCTTTTATGAAACAAGAATTCAAAACTTAATATTAAAACATAAAAATAATCCAGATGTCCAAAGAGAAGCAAGCAAAACGAAAATCGGGGAAAACACCCCCTTCAAGAACTCTAAAAGAAAAAAAAGCAGCTAAAATTGAAAAAAGAAATTTAAAAATAGTCCCAGATAAGAGTTAAAATTATTTAAAAATACATAGAATGAAAAACAAATATAAAATAGGTGATATTGTTTTTGCAATAGCAAAACCGCATATATTATTAGAAATAAGAATATATGCACGAAAAATTTACTATTGTACAATTAAAAATGACCCATTGGGTAAAGAGCTAGTTTATTTTGAAAGAGAGTTAAAACCATATGAAGTAGTAGTTTAATATAAAGATAAAAAATGAAAGTTGAAGCATTAGTTTATTGTGAGAACGAATTTGGTAAGATAGATGGAAAAGTAGCTAATGGTTTAGTTCGTCAATCAAATAGATATAATATTGTTGGAATCATAGATAGTTCTAAAGCGGGTCAAGATGCGGGAGAATGTCTTGATGGTATAAGAAATCAAATTCCAATTTTTAAGAATATTGAAGATGCGTTAAATATGTTAAATAGAGTCCCTAGATACTTTATATATGGTATTGCACCAATAACTTCTTTTTTAGATGGTTCCCAAAAGGAAGTTATATTATCAGCTATTAAAAGAGGAATGAATATTGTTAATGGTTTACCTGAATTTTTAAATGATAATACCATATTTTCAAATATGGCAATTAAACATAGTGTTACTATTCAAGATGTAAGGAAGCCGCCAAGAAGAGAGAAACTTCATAGTTTCACAGGGGAAATAAAAAAAGTAAAGACTCCAGTTGTTATTGTTATGGGAACGGATTGCGCAGTTGGCAAACGAACGTCTGCCTTACTTTTGGTAGAAGCTTTAAGGAAAGAGGGAATTAAAGCGTCATTTATAACTACTGGACAAACAGGATTATTGCAAGGTTCAAAATATGGAATAGCGATTGATGTTTTAACATCAGGTTTTGCATCAGGTGAGGTAGAGAATGCTATTTTAAATGCATACAGAAAAGATAAACCAGATATTATTATTGTAGAAGGACAAGGGGCTCTGAGTCACCCAGCATTTACTTCGTCAAGTGCTATTATGCGAGGAGCAATGCCAGATGCAATCATTATTCAACACTCTCCAAGACGCAAAAGTTATTGTGATTTTCCAAAAACGCCAATGTTAGGATTAGAAGGTGAAATAGAAATGATAGAAGTGTTTTCTAAGACCGAAGTGATCGCTATTACTATTAATCATGAGCATATGACAGGTATTGAGGTTAAAAACGTTATTAAAGAATATGAATTAGAATATAGCCTTCCTACAACAGATACTTTAATGTATGGGTGTGATAAATTAGTGATTGCATTGACTAAAAAATTTCCAAACTTAAAAAAAGATCTAGCCTTGGTTTGAGAACTCCAAGGATAGATATTGATATTCGAAAAATTGCTTTTAACACTAAACAATTAAAAAAAATATATGGGGCTAAAGGAATTCAAATAATAGGTGTAACAAAACTTGTTCAAGGTAATCCTGTAATAGCATCTGTTTTAGTAGATAACGGTATTGAAATCCTCGCAGATTCTCGAATTGAAAATATAATAAGAATGATTAAAGGAGGAGTTCAAGCAGAATATTTATTGCTCAGAACACCATCTTTAAGCCAAGTAGAGGAAATTGTTACATATGCAAATATTAGTTTAAACTCTGAATTGAGTATTTTAAGAGAACTTTCAAAATACGCTTTAATACGTCGCATTACTCATAAAGTAATTCTTATGTTAGAGTTGGGGGATTTGCGAGAAGGAATTATGCCTTTAGATATAGATAGTACGGTAAAAGAAGTATTAGATTTAAAAGGGATTGATTTTATAGGGATAGGAAGTAATTTTGCTTGTTATGGAGGGATAAGCCCAGATATAGATAAGATGAATGAACTTTCATCAATAGCTATTCGTTTAGAAAAAAAATTTAAAATTACCTTAACAATAATTTCTGGTGGAAATTCTGCAAATTACAATTGGTTTAAATCTTCAAAGAGTATTGGTAGAATTAATAACTTACGTTTAGGAGAATCAATATTTTTGGGCCGTGAGTCACTTTGTAGAGAAAAAATCCCAACCCTTTTTACAGATGCGTTTACATTAGTAGCAGAAATAATAGAGACTAAAATTAAACCCTCTAAACCTTATGGAAAAGTGTATAAAAATGCTAATGGTCAAATAGAAAAATTTAAAGATATGGGATTAATAAATAGAGGTATCCTTGCCATTGGTAGGCAAGATGTTCCTGTTTTAGGAATTATACCTAGAGAGAATATATTAATTTTAGGGGCAAGTAGTGATCATATCGTTATAGATAACACTAAGTCAAATTTAAAAGTTGGAGATACAATAGAGTTTTCTTTGAGGTATATGGCATTGTTAAGAGCCCTAAACTCTTCATATATAACTAAAAACATAATCATTTAAATGGATGTAAAAACATATTGTGAAGCGGTGGAGGAAAAAGATAAAAGAAATAAAATTTTGACTCCTTCTATTTGGGTTAGAGACAACCATTCACCTTTGATAAGTTTAATGAAAACAAATTTTAATTTGATTTTTGAACCTTCAGTTTTTCCTAACTATACATATCTTGTTAGAGAAGATATTCTTGAAAAAATAGGAAGAATAAGTAAGAGATTAGATGCGTTAAATAAAATATTGATTATTCGTTCAGCATGGAGGTCTATTGATCACCAGAAATTATTATGGAATATAAATTTTGATTTTTTTCAGAAACAACACCCAGAAAAAACTATAGAAGAGGTTAAAGAGATTGTTAATTATTTTATTGCTTTTTCGAGAGAATCAATGCATGCTACAGGTGGTGCTGTGGACGCTTTAATTTATGACATTGATAATGATAATGTATTAGATTTTGGCACTAATAAAGGATTAAAAATTGAATTGTCAAAAATGTGTTATCCATACCACCCAGAAATTTACGAGGAGGCTAAAAAGAATAGAGCATTACTTATAGGTTTGTTTGAAAGTGAAGATTTTGTTTGTGATGTAAAAGAATATTGGCATTTTGATTATGGGAATGCCATTTGGGCTATTGAAAAAGAAAAAGAATATGCCAAGTTTGGGGCAATTACTTGAGTGGTTATTTCGGAGGATGTAAGCTGCGAATTTCCTGACAATACACTAATAGTGAATCTCCCTGGTAAGCCAAAATCAATTAGAGAATGTTTGGAAGTGGTTTTTCCTGCAATTCCTTACTGTATTGATTTAATTGAAGATCCATATATGGAAACAAATCCTGATGAAATGAAAGTATTTCGACCTGTTTCGGCTTTAAAATAGACTCATTTCATTATTTAAAATCAATTAAATCAGGTTCCAAGAATTTTGTTTTGGCTTCTTTTGATTCAAAGATATCATAACTATAATAAGTGTTTATGAGTTCTCTGAATTCTAGTTTTAATTGTGGGAATTCATTAATAAAATTTACGAAATTATTTGATTTAGCTTGTCGCATAAAATGGTTAACAATTCTTATAGAAATAATTGTTAAGGTGGTATGATACTTATCTCCTTTCCCGACGATTACATCAAAATTTAAAAGTTGTTTTTGAATATCTTGTTCAGCCCGTTTCACTCCGTCTTTTTTAATGTACAGCCAAGCTAATCGCAAATGAGCTTCGTGATTGAAAAATTCGGGTTTTAGAGTTCCTTCTGTAAATTGTTCAATAAATTCAAAATCTGAAAGTTGATAGTGACTTGATTTAGTTTTAATTTCATTTTAATATTGGTTAAGTAACGTTTAACTACTTTAAAAATATATACATCTTCAATAAATTCGCGAACTAATAGTGTACCTTTTTCATACAAGCCAGCATTGTATTCCAACCAAGTAATTTCAGTAGTATTTTTTATTTTTCCTTGGGTACAATAAATATCTATTCGTTGAATTTCAAAATCATCTCATGTAATAAGATACTGAATGTGTCCTTTTTCAGGGTTATAACTTGTAACAGTAAGCATCATATCAAGATCAGCATACTTTGAAAATAGAACTTGTTCTTTTAACAGTCCTTTTTCCCCTTTTTTTAATTCTATTGTATTCCAACTTTGAATAAAGCAAGTTACGTCCTTGTGGTTCAAACTAGAGGGAATACATTGTTAACTGGATAAGCAATTGTGTCTTTATAAACTGCTTTAAATGCAACTGTTGGAAAAGTTTCTATAGTTTCAGAAGCAATACTTTCAATATTCCCTTGTTTAAATGTAGATGATAGACGATTATGTGTTGAAGAATGAGAACTGTGCCCTTTCCCATTGCGGTGCTGTCCATTACAACCTATAACCAACGGCATTACTAATGTAAGTGTTAAAATATTTTTCATACAGCAAAGTAACGATGCAGTATTTTTAATCTCATTTACATTTGTTGATAAATTGCTTTCGTGCTCGACTTAATTGAGTGGGGGTAATGCCAAGATAATTTGCTATATAATAATGTGGAATTCTATTGAGTAAACTAGGATATTCTTTGAGAAAGAGTGCGTATTTTTCAACTGAGTTAAGGTTGAGTAAAGAAACTAATCTAGCTTGTAGTTGATGGTTAAGTTTTTGAAATTGTTTGGTAATAATTTCTGTAATTTCCCTATCCTTGTTAACGTTATTCATGACTTGTGAATAGTTGGCAACGGAAATTTTACAATCTTCTAAGGCTTGAACGGACATTGTTGTGTTGGTATTTGGAATGTAACTACCAATAACCATATCATGTTCTTGATAGAAATGGGTTGTAACTTCGTTTCCATCATGGTCATAAACGAAACCGCGCATAATTCCTTTTTCGATCATTCCAATCTCAAGACAAGGTTTCTCTACTTGAAGAAAAAGGTTGCCTTTTTTTATGTGATCTATTCTATGAATAGATTGACTTATAGTTTCTTTATTCATTTGTACCCGCTATCGATAATCGTAATTTACAAATAAAATGTATAATGCTTTGAAATTGAAAAGAAGACTTTAAGTTAATCTTTGAGACAGTGTCTATATTTTAGATATTTAAATAATCGACTGGTTTTATTCAATTAACTTTTTGTAAATAAACCTTTTATAAGATTTATTAATTTATTCACTATAAAACATATAATTAGTAATACGGTACCAACCAAAATAGGTAGTATTCCTCCAAATGTATAAAGCATTCCAATTACGAAGCCCAATAGATATTCAGTAAAATGAACAGGTTTTAAAAGGGCAATAAAAACAGGTAGAAGAATATAGTATTGCAGAATATCAGCTTGACCAAATTCCCAAAGTAATGATGCTATACTTCCAAAAAGTAATGCAAATAAAAAATTTCTGAGAATTTTGGAGTCAAAATAGTTAATATTTATTGCTTCAGATTTGATTAACTTATTTCTACGTTTATCAATAAAATATGCACTTATCAAACCTAATAAAGGAATCGTTAACAATCCCCACCAATTAGAAATACCAGGTAGGTCTTCTCGAGCCAGAAGATGATGGGTAATTACTCCACCTTTAAAATACTCAATTAGAATAAATGTAAGTGTTAACAGAAATAGGCATATAGCTACGAAGGTTCTATTGTTTAATATTGGTTTTGCAGACATTGGTATAGTTAATTTTAATGATTTTAATTTTTAGAAAGACGATTGTCTTATAGTTTTGTTACGTAATGCAAGTCAGTTCAACCCGAAAATTATTTTTGAATTCAAAATACGATTCTTACTTCAAGTTGAGCTAAAATTAATTTAGTCTTTTAAAATTAAATTACACTATATTTGCTTCTTATATGATGATTTTCAGGGGGTGAAAAAGTTTCAAAATATAATAAGTATGACTTTAGCATGTGTTATTTTAATGATGCATCTGCTGGTCTTGTTTCATTCTTTTGATCATGAGTTGAGTCATTCCTCCAAAGGAAAAGCAAAAAATATTTGTGAAGCTAGTATTTCAGATATAAGTGAAGAGTGCTTCATTTGTGATGTATACTTAGACCTGAGCATAGCGAACGCTGAAACAATATCACTTACTTTTATTCCTCTTCAATTTATTTCGAACAATATTCTTAAAGAAGAAGACCAATTCATTCCAGTTTCACTTTATTTCAAACAATCTAGGTCTCCACCTAGTTCTTTTTAGTATACATATGATGATTTGTCTTATGGTAGTTATTGCTTTAAAATAATTACAATATCTAGTAGTTTTCGCGATAGCGTCGTATCTACTATATAAAGGCAAGTATTACTAACGATAGCATATGTGACTTTTAATTCTTACACGTAAGAATTTGTCAACTATTTAATTCACTAAAATTATAAACATGTTACAAGCAAAGAAGCTTAGTAAATACTATAATGGTATACTAGCGCTTAATGATCTTAGTTTCTCTGTAGCTCCGGGTGAAATATTTTGCCTATTAGGGCAAAACGGTGCAGGAAAAACTACAACAATTAATATTTTTCTAGGTTTATTAGAACCCTCTTCTGGGGAGGCATATATTGATGACGTTCTAATTACGAATACATCCAACAGAAGTTCTATAGCCTATATTCCGGAAATCGTTCAGTTGTATGGGAATCTCACAGGGCTTGAGAATCTAGATTTCTTTAGCCGCTTGGCTGGATTTAAATATTCAAAAGAAAAATTGCATGCTCATTTAGAACAAGTGAATTTAAAAGAAGAAGTATATGAAAAAAGGCTATCGACGTATTCAAAAGGAATGCGTCAGAAGGTTGGAATAGCCATTGCTTTGGCAAAAAATGCTTCTTACATATTAATGGATGAGCCAACCTCAGGATTAGACCCGAAGGCTTCTATGGAATTTGCAAAGACATGCAAGGAATTATCAGCAAAAGGTGTTGGGGTTTTAATGGCTACTCACGACATTTTTAACGCTGCAAACATAGGAGCAAGAATAGGCATTATGAAAGAAGGGGCTATTGTTCATATTGCTGAAACAAAGAATATTTCCGCTCAAGAATTACAAGAACTTTATGTAAAGACAATTTAACAACTAAAAAATCGAATTAAACAATAAACAATGGGACACACTAAAAACGTACTGGCAATAATACTTTTTGCAGTTCAAATAAGCTTTGCACAATCTAAAATATCAGGGAGAGTTTTAGATCATAGTAATAACCCCATATTTGGGGCAAATGTTCTCCTAACTAATTCACAAAAAACTAAAGGAGTTTCTACCCACTCAGATGGGGTTTTTAGTATTCAGGTTAATGAGAAAGGGAAATATTTAATGAATATATCGTTTGTTGGTTATCAAAATGTAACGAAAACAATTCAAACATTGAAAGGTCAGGACTTAGATGTTGGAACAATTGTATTGAAGGAGTCTGAAGAATTCTTACAAACGGTTGAAGTTTTAGGAAGAAAGCGAAAAGATTATAATAGTGATTATTCCTTTTCAGCAACTAAAACTGCTTTTAAGAATAAAGAGTTGCCACAGTCAGTAGCTTCGGTAACAAAAGAATATATAGAAGATGATCAGGCATTTAGGCTGACTGAAGCAGTTAAACGAGTTAGTAATGTAACCGTTACAGGATTATATAACCATTATAATATTCGAGGTATTACGCAGGCGGATGATGGACAAATATTAAATGGAATGAGAACACGTCAATATTACTTCTTACAACCTATAACATCTCATTTAGAGCGTGTTGAAGTGATTAAAGGACCGTCGTCTGTAACTTTCTCAAGTGCAGACCCTGGAGGAACTGTAAATATGGTGACAAAAAAACCTTTAGCTGAAGAGTACAGCCAACTATCATTATCTACAGGTAGTTTTGGTACTATTAGAGCTGCAGCCGATTTTACAGGGCCATTAAACGAAAATAAAACATTGTTATATAGATTTAATGCTGCGTTTCAAGAAGCAAATTCTTTCAGGGATTTGGTGAAAAATAATACATTTTTGATTACACCATCGATTAGTTATTTACCCAATAATAAAACGGCATTAAACGTAGAATTAATTTATAGTAATGGTGTTGGAAATTTAGATAGAGGGCAGCCAATTTTTGGTAGAATAAATGGAGAGTTTGACTTAAATAGTACTCCGATATCACTTAATGTAGGGGCTTCAAATGACTTTTTTAAATCTAAGGAAGTTATAATAATGACCAATTTTACAAGAAAAATTACGGATAATATTGGGTTTAATGCTTCTTATATGAAGCAAACTTGGGAAGAAGATTTAGCAGAACATAGAACGGAAAATAGGGCCGCCGTAAATATTAATGGTGATGCAATACCAACTTTGGCGACAATGAGATATGTAGAAAGAGAGCAGTTTTGGGATACTGATAATTTCAGTGCCTTTATGAATTTTGATTTTAAAGGGAAAAGCACTACCAATAAATTATTAATAGGATACGATGGAACACGCTGGGAAAGAACAATTGGTGGTGGTCAAAATACAGCAAGAAGATATTTGAAAATAGATGGTTCTGTGGGAAATTTTGACCCTACCAACGCTGGAGATTTTCAAACAATACAAATGAATGGGGTAATAATGCCAAAACCTAATGTACCTCATTTTGATTTAGAAAATCCATCAAACAATATAAGAGTTACAAAAGATTATACTATTTCGGAGTTTGGAATTCCAGCAAATTTAACAACATCAAATGGTATTTATGTTCAAAATCAGTTTAAAATAGGAAAATTTTCGGCCTTAATTAATTTAAGATACGAATGGTTTAAAGATATTTTTGATTATAAGGGAGATGAACAGGAATTTACAAATGAGGCTTTTATACCTAGAATAGGATTAACATATGAAATTTCGAAGAATATAAGCGCTTATGCAACGTATTTAGAAGGTTTTCAACCTCAAACCAATACAGTATCATTATCTCCAGCGGCCGAAGGGTTTTTCTGGTCTGCTTCTCCAGGAAGGTTTGATCCTTTGAAGAGTAACTTAAAGGAAATAGGAGCTAAAGGAGAGTTTTTTAATGGTAGAGCTTTTTTTAACTTTTCAATTTTTGATATTACTCAAAAGAATATTTTACTTGGAGATACCTACGATTTAGAGAATCTTGTCGCTCGAGGGGAACAAAGAAGTAGAGGTTTTGAAACCGATTTTTCAGGTTATTTAGCTCCAAATTTTCAAGTTATGGCTTCTTATGCTTTTAATGATGCTGAAATAACAGAAGACGATAATCCTGATTTGTTAGGAAAACGTATAGGAGGAGCTCCAAAGCATAGTGCAAATTTTTGGGGTAGATATGATTTTACTAATGAAACTTTAAAAGGAGCAGGAATTGGACTGGGTGCGCAATACAGTGGAGATAAATATTCTTGGTATGGCGATCGCTTATTATTACCTGAGTATACCGTTTTTGATGCGGCTGTTTATTATAAACCAGCATTGAATGAAAACATTCAGTTAACTTTAAAAGTAAACAATGTATTTAATAAAAAGTATTGGTTAGGGGCTTTAAATTCTTCCAGATTGGCACCAGGAGCTCCACGAAATATTTTAATGAATGTAACGTATAAATTTTAACTTATATGAAGATACAAGTAGTTATGTTAATAGCAAAACAGTTTTTCAAAAAGACCTTTAATACTAAAGGTCTTTTAGCACTGTTTTTGGTATTTATTTCAGCGCTAATGTATGTTACTTTTAATGGATGGAATGCATTTGAAAACAAGCATCATTCTATCGAAAACCATCAAGATAAAGCAAGAAAAAGCTGGGAAGAAAATCCTGACAAACACCCACATAGAATGGCTCACTTTGGTACATTTGCTTTTCGTGTACAGCATCCATTGAGTATATTTGATTCGGGAATTGAAAGCTATACAGGCAATTCGATATTCCTGGAGGCTCATAGGCAAAATACAGCAAACTTTTCTGAGGCCAGTTTATCTTCTGGATTAATTCGTTTTGGTGATTTAAACATTGCTATGCTATTACAGCTTATACTACCTTTAATCATTTTCTTTATTGGGTATTCAGCCATTAGCTCAGAAAAAGAAAATGGTACTCTCAAAATATTCTATTCGCAGGGACTAAATATGAAAGAAATTCTTTTAGGTAAATCTTTAGGGCTTTTTTTTGTTTCGGGGTTATTTTTTATTCCTGGTCTTTTGGCTTTATGGTCGATTGCTTTTATAGATTTTGAAGGGGTTCATAGTTCTTTAATGAAGAGAGTTGTCTTAATCAGTATTTTTTACATAGTTTTTTATTTGATATTAACTTTTGTTACAGTGTTAATTTCGGGAATAAGTACTAACTCTAATAGAGCCTTATTAAGTTTGTTAGGAGGGTGGCTACTTTTTTTTATTATTATTCCTAAGACAGCACAGGTCGTTGGAAATTCGTTATACCCGAATCTTTCTAAAATTGAATTTAGAGCTGCGGTAGAAGAGGAAGTTTCGAAGCGAGGAGATAGTCATAATCCTAATGATCCTTATTTTATAAACTTGAAAGATTCTATTCTAGTTGCTAATGATGTAAAAGATGTTAACGACTTACCTTTTAATTATGGCGGATTCATTATGAGTAAAGGAGAAGAGCAAACTGCAATTATTTATAATATAATGCACAAAAAGCTAATAAATTCGTATAGAAATCAAAACAGTGTCCCGAATATTTTAGTAGTTCTTAATCCGTATTTAGCCATTAAAAACTTGTCTATGGGATTATCAGGAACTGATTTTAATACGTACGTAAGTTTTCTAAATCAAACAGAGAACTATAGATATAAACAGTCACAATACATGAATGAATTACAAATGAAATTTATAAGTAACAAAGCAAAAAGCAGTGAAGGTAAAGTTCATGTTGTAGATAAAGAGTACTGGAAGTCAGCTCCAAAGTTTGATTATCGTTTTATTTCTATATCAAACACAATAAATAATCAAATATTAGGGATTATGGCATTATGTTTTTGGTGTTTATTAATCTTTTTTTCTATTGTTAAATTTTCTAACCGATTTAAAATTATATAAAGTGTACACATTATTAATCAAGCAATTTTTTAGATCAAAAACGGTGTTTTTAGTGTTGGGAATTTCAATTTTTTTGGGTACGTTAAGTATCGGTACTGGAAAACAATTTTTAAATCAGAAACAGATTGCAATAGAAAAAACTATAGAACAACAAGAGAAACATTTAATTACACAAGTTGATCTTCATAAAGATGATATTGGTTTGTTGTTATATTATTTAAAGTTTTCATTTATTAACTCTTTAAAACCAATAGCAGGATTAGCCATTGGGCAAAGTGATGTTAATTCACATATTCAGAATGTAAGTATATTAAATTTAGAAGGCCAAAAATACGATACGGACTTAGTCAATCCAATGCGTTTACAAGTTGGAAATTTAGATTTTAGTTTTTTAATGATTTGCCTGTTTCCCTTAATTGTAATAGCCTTAAATTTTAATTTACTGTCTGAGGAAGAAGAAAAAGGAACATGGAAAATGGTAAGAATTCAGGAACGATCTTTATTTAAGTACTTGCTATTAAAATTATCTATTCGCTTTTTATTTGTTTCTCTAATATTGATATTCTTAATTTTAGCTTCAAAAGTATTCTTAAGAATATCCGTTGATTTGGATTTCTGGTATATTACTATTATTAGTTTTACATATATAATATTCTGGTTTTTAGTAAGTTTTTTTGTTGTTTTATTAAGAAAATCATCCAATACTAATGCCATCGTTCTGTTAACTCTATGGTTAGTTTTAGTGGTTCTTCTGCCAGTAATGACAAATAACTATATCACGAATAAATATCCAGTGAAAGAGGCGTTTACAATGATAATAAAACAACGTGATGGGTATCATAAAAAATGGGACACCGATAAAAGAGCAACCATGGAAAAGTTTTATAATCATTATCCACAGTTCAAAAAATATGGTGTTAAAGAGAATGGATTTTCATGGTTATGGTATTACGCGATGCAGCAAATGGGTGATGATGAATCAATATTAGAAAGAGGACTACTGAATGATAAAATTAAAAAGAGAGAAGATCTAGGGAAAAGTATAGCGAGGTTTTTCCCGCCATTACAGGTACAATTAACGATGAACTCAATTGCGAAGACTAGTTTAGCAGATCAGATGAATTTTTTAAAGGCTACATCGAGCTTTCATGAAAGATTACGATTAGATTTTTATCCAAAAGTTTTCGATAATGTTAAGGTAAGCGATGTAGATTGGAAAAGTTATAAACCTGAGTATTTTAATAATGCCCAGAGAGAAAATGTATTCAATTCAATACTACCGATACTATTTATAATGCTAATTTTAAGCGGGGCATGCATTTTTATAGGAGTTCAGAAAATATAAGGCTAAACCACTATGTAAATAAATTTTCGTATTGATCCCGAAGGTTTTATGCTTAGTGGTTTTCTGTTTTGATGATGAATTCAAAAAGTATATTTTATAATCAGCATTATGTTTGTTTTTTACATCTGTAAAAAGAAAGTGTAAGTTTACTTCCCAATACAAAAAGTAAGAACCTCAGTAAAATCAACGTCTATAGCATTTTAAGGTGGAGTAGTGGTGGAAGATTTTGTTTGCTTTTGTTTGATTTTAAATTAATAAAGTAGTTAAATTATTTAACTACAATATCAGAATAATCAAAAAACAAATGAAATACAGAAAACGAAGTATCATTCACCTTTTCATGTTCTGAAAAATAAGATCCGTCAAAATCTTTTTTCAAAATATACTTTTCTAAATTTCTAGTTGTTTTGATATTTGAGTTCGAAATTAGATTTTTGTTTATTAACTCTGCTACTATATTGGAACTCCATTTATTATTTTCAATGAAACCCAATTGTCCCTCAAACGGTAATCTTAACTTTCTATATTTTCTTTTAGTTGCTTTTTCTGTATCATTTACATAGCTAGAAACTGAAGTAACTAACCTTTTACATTCTATAGCAAAGTAAGGTTTTGTTTTTTGTCCCCAAGCATCTTTTAAAGCATAGTCCATAATATGAATATCTATTGGGTCATTATGAGGTTTATTATCTGTTAAACCTATATACTCTTCTCCAACCTCTTTGTTTACTGCAAAACGGTTAGTATTATCTTCAATGTTGTTTAATTCGTATTCAAGATAGTCATCTACTAAACGATTTCTTAAATAATCTTCTTCTTTTATACTTCCTTTTTCTGAATAATTATAAACGACACCATCAGATATGATTTTTTCATAGCTATTTATTACGCAAGTCAAAATTTTATTAACCCTTAATTGAGTTAATGACAAACGCTTTCTGTTTCTTGAAAAATTAGAGGCGTTTATCTTCATTGAGTATCATCATTTAATTCGTTCAATTCAGCTTCTTGTATAGCCTCCTTAAATTCTGCTATATCATACCAAGCCATAGCTCTATGCCAACATTTATATTCGTTAGGTTTTATGATATAAAAAGAATTGTTTTCAAAACCTTTTATGTCTTTTTGAATAAATAAATTTTTTGATGAGTCTGTAGTATTGGTAATCTGCGAAATACTTAAATTATTAGCTAAACGTTTTAAGACTTCCTCTTCGGTTTTTTTGTTTTTAGGGTATGTTATTTGTTCTTTTGGTTTTTCACTTGAGAAAACAACATTTAAAGCTATGAAATGCTCTAAAGTATATATCTCAACCTGTACATATTCATCATTATATATTTCTTGAAATTCTTTTATGTAAATATTTGCATATCCTTTTAAAACCGTATCTCTATTTCTGTAATGAGTTTCATCATTATAAGTAAAATCGGAAACTAAATGTTGTTTACTTTCTTGAAATTGATAGCGTGAAACATTCAGAGCATAATTGATAAGGTCTTTTTCATAAGGTTCAATCTCATATAAATCATTTATTGTATTGTTTATTTTAGATATTAAACCTTCGTTAATAGGTAAGCTTTCTGACTTAATATCTTCTTTGTAATATTTTGTAAGCGGTTTTAAAAATTCGGTTACTAAAGAATTTAATATTAATCTTATTTCATTATTTGGTTCTATGTATGGTAAAGATAGATATTCATCATTAAATCTAATTGCGGGTCTAGTTCCAACTCCCCATGCGGCAGATATTAAAAATAAATAATAGGTGCATAAATCTGATTTGAAGTAAGAGAATAGTGTCTTGATTAAATTGTCGTTTTTTGAAGTAATGGAAAAAACACCTTTCCTGTAAACCAAATCATTGGAAGTATATGAAATTAGTGGTTCACTTTCATTTAAGTTTTGTTCCTTGAAAAGTATTTTGTTGCCTAAAAAAATATTTATATCACGTCCTCTTGATAAATTAACATCTTCTTCTTTTAATATTTTTTGATTTTTTAAATAAAAAAAGGATTGAGTAATTTCTTTGTTTTCAATTACAGGCATTCCTATTAATTCAGGATAAGGTTTTGGGTTTTCTCCTCTTTCAATTCCTGCACCTTTAAAAATAGTTTTATTGTCAATTAAATCAAGAACAGTTAAGGTTTTTAGATTTTGCAATTTTAATAAAAAAGCATAATCTAAAGAATTACCGTATAAAGCTAATTTGAACATCCAGTCATTTTCTATGAAATGTTTTTGTAAAATTTGCTTTTGGTCATATTTTTCAATGACTAAAATTTTAAAGTGCTTTAAAAAATGGTTAGATTTAACTGATTGATGATTAATTATGTTTTTTAAATGAGATTCTTCGCTTGATAGACTAAAATAGATAATGCTAGCTGGGCTAACTATTTTTTGTTTTGTAATTTTAATATTTCCATTTTTATCTACTTTCTTAACTATTTTATTTGCGTTAAAAACTAAACGTCTAACAGGCGATAAATCGAAAAATTTATTAATACAGTAAGCTGAAAGAAAATCGTTTTTAAACTCCTTATTCGTTTTTGAAACATTATAAAAAAGAGTGCTAGTTACAATTAATGCAGATTTTGTTTCTGCATTCATAAAGTCTTTAGTTCTTAAAAGGAACGATTGAGCAATTTCTAACTTTCCATTAATTTTTTTCGAGTAAGTTTTTGTTGTATTAACCCAATCTATATGTTTTTTAGATTTGTCTTTTTTCCAAGGAGGGTTTCCTAATATAAATTTTGGTTTTTCTTCTTTAATTACAGCATTGAATTTGTGGCTTGTATCAAAAAAATTAGCCTTAAATAAGTTTTCGTTTAATAGGTTAGGAAACTCATAAATATCTATATCTTTTGGGTTTTGATAATCTAATAATGCTATATAAATAGAAAAACAAGCAACTTTTAACGCCTCTTCATTTATATCAATACCAAATAAATTACCTTTTGCAATTTTTCGTATTCGTTCGCTAAACTCTTTAGGAGATAAATCTGGATTAAGTTCTAACTCCTTATCAATCATTTTTCTTAAACTTTGAACAAGAAAAATTCCCGAGCCTACTGCAACTTCAAAAATTTTACATTCAGAAGTGTTTTGCTTTTCTAAATATTTATCAACTGTATCATTTAAAACATATTCAACTAAAAATGGAGGAGTATAAACTGCCGAGTCTAGTTTTCTAGTCTCTTCGTCTATTAACGATTCATAGATTCCAGAAATTACTTCGACAGGAATAATTGAAAAATCAAAAATTTCAAAGAAAAAATCTTTAAACAAGTTATTCTCCTCTTCTAATTCTCCTTTAAAAATATTGGCTAAATCATTTGATTGGCTGTGGTTTAGAGATATGTCTAAATTTTTAAAAAGGACACCATTAAATTTCTCATTCAGCTTTTCAAATAATAAATTTAATTTTGATGGTTGTTTAATGAGGTTTATAAAACTTTTTCTTCTTTCATTTACATTTTCTAATTCTCCAGATATATATTCTTTATCAATTTTAACCTTTCTATCAATTAGATATCTAATAAATATTAATCTTAATATTAAAGAATTTGCTTGATTTTCCGTTAATGAATTTACGGAAGAAGTAAGATATTTTCTAACATCTTTGATGTTTTCAAATAATCGTTCGTTTACTCTTTTTCTGTGTTGTTTTTTTGTGCGATTTTCAAAATATTCATTTTGTAACCACTTCCAAGTTGCTCCACTTTGAAGTTGCCAAAAAGAAAAATTATTGTTCCGCTCTTCTTCAGTCAGCTTTATTTCCTCTAACTTTTCTTCTTTTTTAGAATAATTAAGAGCATTATATATTTTTACTTCGTTATTTTTTAAGATAAAAATTACAGGCGAATTATCAAAAGACCAAACTTGCTTATGTATTTCCTTTTCTCTGTTGTTGTTATTCTCATTGGTTAAGTCGAAAAACAGAATTAAAGGTTGTTTGTTAAAGACATAATAAGCATTAGGCTTAATTATTTCTATCTTTTTTTGAACTTCTGAAATAAAACCATCAAAGCTTTTTCCATCTTCATTAAGAAAAACAGCATCTAATAAATTTAGTTGCTTTAAAAAGATTTTTAATGGAGTTTTCATTTATTTCGGGAAAAATTTAATTGATAAAATTAAAAACATGTATTGATTTAAATTAAAAAATCTTACATATTCATTTCTTACATTACATTTTTTCTTTTAATTTATTCTTAGCTAATGTTTCAATAGTTAATATATAACAAAATTTCTGAAATAATTTTGATTTGTTCTATAAAAACTATTTTTAATTTCGAGCAAAACTACATCAAAACTTTAATTTTCTTATCAACTATCGAGTGATTTTTGTGATTTTTTTCTTTTTTTAATACAGTTCTCATCATTTAAAATATTAAAAAGTCTGGTCATCAGTATTGTAATATATGCAGATGATAACTAAACAAATGTTTTAATTTTATTAACTTTATCTGGCAATTTTTGGAACACTATGTTCATTGCTCAAATGTACTAACGTAAGTTGAGCCTAAGATAAGGCTGATAAATAATAGTAAAATATCAGCCTTAATCTTGTCATGAAATTGATAAGAAGCTTTGTTTATTCACTTTCATTTCTTACTACTTCCAATCTCCTCTTTATCAAATAAGCATCTAATATGTTTATACTATTTCTAAAGAAAAAGAATGCCGCAATGATGGATATAGTATAGATTGTGATAAAAGTAAGTTGGAATTTGAAAGGTATTGATTTATCAATATGATACATTGCAACAAGGCAGTAAAAAATAGAAATTAAAGAGGATATTATAAAGATTGAGTAAACCATAGCATCAACAATACTTATAACGATTGTTGGCTTTTCTTTTTTTAAACTTATAAAGCGAATTGAATTTTTAATGTTTTTCCAACTGTAATTTAAACCTAATTCATCTTTCAAATGTTGTAATTTTCTAATAGATTTAAAATTTGTTTTTATTCCTGTTCTAATTGTAAATACATTTTCCTTAATTTCCGAATTAAGGAATTCATTAAATTTTGTATCCTCATCGTCATTAAGTAATTCCTTTATTTCTTTAATTTTCAACAAATCCTTGACTTTTCTGTCCTTTTTTAAATAGAAGAGTTCAGGATAATATTTACTAAATAAGCTTAATATAAGTCCTATTATACCCGCTACACTAGTTATGTTTTTAATTATGTCATCCATATGATAAGAGTTTGATTTTGTGTTTTATCGTTAAAGATAGTTTATGTTTTATTATATACTGCAAATATTTGTTATGTCAATAAGTGAACTTGAATTAAAAGTTTTTCAATAATAAACTTAACGAAATGAGACAAGCAAAGATTTGAGGTAAGGAGTGAATACGACTTAACGAGGATTTTGCGAAGTTCGAATGAGATAAGGTTATTTTGTGTTGATTTGTTCTAATTAAATAAAAATGTTTTAGGGGGCAGAAACTTAATTAAATATTGTTTTGCTTCAGCAAAACTTTCATTGATTTTTTGATTTTAGTGCGGAAGCACGGATAATTGAAAAATCCTCTTTTTTCATGAAAAAAGCGAACGCAGCTTTCGAAGAAAGTGTAGTGAGTTACACTTTATATTTTTTCCCCTTGTGAAAAAGCCTTTTTTAGAGCTTACATAGTTCTTAGATTTTGTCAACATTAAGGACGAACATACACACTTATAAAAAATGAAACTCATTTTTAAAAGCAAAAGAAAGGGCTAAAATTTTCGACCAGCCCTTTCAGAGTTTAACAATAAATTATACATCTAACGTACAACTCACCATGAAATTACTAAATATTCTTTGAATTTTGCTTAAATAGCACTAACCTTTTTTATAAAATAAACTTAACGAAATGAGACAAGCAAAGATTTGAGGTAAGGAGTGAATACGACTTAACGAGAATTTTGCGAAGTTCGAATGAGATAAGATTGTTTTATATTTCCTAATTCTCTGTAAATGGTTTTTAGTAGAAAACTAGTTATATAACAAAAGGGGAAAAAATAGATTATGAAATGGATTCTGTTTCTGAAGTGATATTTAATTCTCCCGCCTTATCCATTAAAAATATTAGTTCAGAGCTTTCATTCTGTCCTTTACATTTATGAGCATTCATTGCATTTTGATTATGAAAAGTCATCTGACAATCGGGACATGTTAGTTTTCTGTGTTCGCTAATAATCCCTTGAATACTGCTAAAAGTCGTTTTTAGTTCGTTTAATTTTAGCTCAACTTCGCTAGTAGTTTGCTTTACGTTCGTAAGGTTTTGCATTGACTTTGTTATTTTTTGCTCTTTTAGCTTTTTAAAAACTTCAATTAAAAAGAAAAACATTGTTGAGAGTAAAACAGGAATAAAAATGCGCTTGCCAAAGTTTATAAATTCGCTTATGGTCGCTAATTCTGAAAAATTAACATTATCAAAAGCCCTTAAAATTATTATTAATAGTAGGCAATCAAAAAATGCTAATAGATATTTTTTCCATTTTTTTTCGGCATGAATAGATACAACAAGTAAAATTAAAGAAGCAGGTATGGCAATGAGAAAAGCCGTAATATTTCTCGCAATGCTAAATTCTATTACATTGCTCAAAACATCATTTAAAAGTGCTGTTATTTTCATTAAATACCCTAACACATAAAAAATGATACTGAGAATGACAATTGATATTCCTGTAAGCTGTTTTATTAATTTTTCTTCGAACATAATATTTAGTTTTGAAGCAAATCCGAGGGAATTCCCTCGGATTTAATTAAAAATCTGTCCATTCTAAATCTATTGTTACTTCCTTTTCTACATTATTTGAATCGATAATAACAAAAGTTATTTGACCTTTTTTTGGGGTTAAAGTTCCAGATTGTGAAATGTTGAGCCTCATAGCCCTATTACCCGCTAAATCCAAAATTTGTCCTGCTGAAAAACTAACTCCCGTATTATTTTCTTTCACACTTATATTACCCAAATCCGTAGTCTTAAAATAAGCTCTATAAGTAAGATATTGATTTTGTACCTCTGGAAGAATTAGGTTAATCGTCAAAAATATGCCAAAGTGATAAACCTGAGAAAGACTGTAACTAGATGGAATTGCTTCAAATTCTGTAGGTGTACTTTCAAAGTTTATTGTTTTTGTTTTAGAAACACCATTTGAGGCTGTTATAGTAAATAGAATAGGTGATGAACTAATTTCATTACCTCTATAAGTAAACCAACCTCCAATATTAAAATTTAAAGGAATATTTTGATTGTTTGAATAAGGGTTGGAGCGATATTTGATTTCTCCTCTCGGACCTGTAAAAGTCATTTTATAAGTTAAGCTTTGATCTCCATACTTAGAAATATCAAAATCAAAAAGAGTTAACTCCATTACATAATTACTTGAAGTGTTTGGTGTTATATTAAAATCAAAATCTGTCTGTTTTATTTCGAAATCAACTAATATTTCCTCAATAGTTCCGTTCGATACTTTTAATTTAAATTCTAAAGGGTTATTAGATGTTTCTAAACCAGAAAAGTCCATTTCAAATATCCCTTCATTAACAATAAAAAACTGATTATTAGTAAATGTTTCATTTTCATTTTTTAATTCTCCGTTAGCCCCATCAAAACTTAATTCATAGGTTAAGTTTTCAACTCCTTCTTTAGATATTTCAAAATTGAATTTAGTAGGAGTTTCAACATAGTTACTACTAAGTTCTGGAGTTACCTTTAAAACTATTTTTGTTGCTTTGATTTTATAGTTTACCGTTACTTCCTGTGATTTTCCATTAGAAGCCTTAACCAAAAGTTTAATGTAAAGATTCCCAGATTCACTTGCTAAAAAATTTACATTAATCCTACCTTCAGAAAGTCCTGTAATTTCATTACCCAATTCTAATTGGTTTCCATCAATTGTTAGCGCACCGTCTAAAGATTTCTCTATAAACTTTACATCATAGGTTAGTTCTTGCTCTAACTCAGTTTGAATTTTTTCGATTTCAAGGTCAAAACTAACGTTTTCAGTAAAGAAAACTTCTTCATTGGAGTTATTGATCACATTAACCTTAAAATCGTTTAAATCGACTATTTTGTAGGTTATATTATGCTTAACTAGTAAATCGCTGTCGTTTTTTACTTTTATTTCTACTTCGTGGATTTCGATATCTTCTCCGACATAAAATAGATCTAAGTTTAATCCATTAATTTCATATTCTTGCCCAGGGGTGAGAATACTTTCGTTCAATTTGTAATATCCATTTCCTTTTATTGGCTCGTAGCTAAAGAAATATTTCGTTCCATCTACCTTTCTTTCAGGTTCTATTTTAACGGTGGTTTTGATTTCCTCAGAAATAAAACTAACATCTTTCTGATTAGATTTTATGGTAAAATCAAAACTATCTTGAATATCTACCTCCAAACTTGAATCACATGAGGTAAATGTGATGATTAATATTGCTAAATAAATTAATTTTTTCATGATTGATTTTTTAAAAGATTAGAAATTTCACTCCAATACCAACAAACATTTTAAATCTATTTGTTTCACTATTTGCATGATAGAACTGATTATATCTAGCCAATAATGAAAGCTTATCGTTTAACCTTAAGTCTCCTTGCAAAGAAGCAAAGCCACCATAGATAGTTCCGTCATTCGTTTTAATTAAAGCTCCGTTAGGTAATTCATTTAATCCGTTATTGATAATTTCCTTACCGAATAATCCACCAATACCTGCGTGAAGTAACATAACATCTTGGCTAGATGATAGGAAAGGTAATCGTTTGAAGTAACCAAAGTTTAATGAGAATACATTTACATCTACGTTATACGATGTGTTTCGCTCTTCCAAAAAACCTGCATATACACCTGCCTCAAAAAAAGAATCTTTGATATCGTGATTTGAAAAGGCAAAATTAGCTAGCGTTGCGAATCCGTCATCGGAATATCCACCGAAAGCTGAAACTTGTATTTTGCTTTGAGCATTAGAAAAACTGGTTATGAAAATGGCTAGGAATAAGCCTAACAAACTTTGTTTTATATTTTTTAAATTCATTTTTGAATAATTTTTTTATTGATTAAAGTTATTTTTGTATTGAAATTGCATATCTGATTCCTATCCAATTTCATATATTTTTGAATAATGGCAGGTGGCTATCTGATAACTCCCTGCCTTTTAATTTTATAGGGTTTGTCTCATAGGCTAATGCTGTTTTTTTAATTGATGTTTTATTATGATTTTGTTCAAAAACCCTACTAGCTTGTCATAAATAGCTCCATCTGAGTTTTTGTTAAGTATTGCAATTACCATGAACACATTGGTTAGAAACATGATTATAACAAGGTTGAAATACATTCTTGCAAGATTGATGATTTCTTGATTGTCTGGGTATGAAATGACTTGATTAGGTTTAAAGTAACTATCAACCGATATAGCGAATTTCAAATAATCAAAACTCATTACCTGAATATTACTAGCTACTAATAAATAAGCAATTAACATCATTGGTAATAGTGTAATCGTAGTAATATATACTGATCTGATTATTGAGTTTATAATTTCTTTATTGAAAATTATCTTTTGTACTAGCAGTAGTAATATCACATGAGTTAAAAGAGTTAAACAAGCCAAAAAGAGAGTTGTTTTGTAGGGTATATTATTTACGAAAATGTAATAAAGTATATAAATCATCCATTGATAAAATTGAATAACTCCTACCAATAATATTCCCTTAACTATCCACTTAAAAATTTTAAATAATATCATAATCTTAAATATTGAATTTCTTAGTTTTTATACTTGTATCTCTAATTATTAAACTGTTTATATCACGGTAAACTTGATCATATGCTATTCTGCTATTTGTGTCAGTTTCCATTAAAGGTTTAGTATTGGTTTTTTTTAAATAATGATTTCCATTAATTCTTTCATTTTCAATTAGAGTTTTATTTCCTTCTGAAATAATTCCGAAAACTTGCCCTGGTTTATAATTAATGATTTGTTCTTTTTTCAAAATATTTTTCTCTTTTACTCCATGAGTAACTGAAGAATGAAGTGAAAAATCAGGAATATTTTTGCTGATACTTTTTATATCTCTTCTCCCTAGCATTTTTTCAAAATGGTCTAATGTTTCGGGGTTCGTTGTTCTGAATAAAAATTGACTTCCCATATTAGATATGATGGATGAAGCGTCTTCTTTACCGTATCTACTTATTAATTGTGATAAATCTTGAATAGCTATACAGGTAGCAATTTTGTTGCTTCTTGCTGTTTCTGGAATATTTACAAAATTGGGTATGCTTAAAACAGTAAATTCATCAATAATTATTGCACTTTCATGCTGATGTGGAATATTCATTTTTTTAATGATTAGCCCAACTATACTGCTGTAAATAGGAGTGTATAAATCTCTTTTTTGTAAGTTGAAAATTAAATTAATTACACAAGGATTAGAAGGATTGTTAGGTAGATTTAGGGGTTCATTAGAAACTAGGTTTCTAAATATTTTGGGAGTATCTAACGAACCAAAATAAGCCGTGAATGTACTAATAATTGAACCTAATAATTTGGGATCATCTTTGACTGTAGATAAAATCATTGAAGCTCTTTTTGCTTCTTCGTCAGAAGATAATAAGGAAATTAATTCTTTTGAATTGACTGTTAGGAATAAGGCTACTATGTGAGGTATTGTGGCAAAATTCTTGTTTTTATTTTTAAAGAAAATTATGACACCTATTAAAATGCTTTTAGCTGCATTAAAAAAGTATTTTGCCGTGTCGCTTTTAGGAATTCCTACAATACCACTCAAAAAATAACTGCTAAATTCAATGATATCTGTTTTGTCTTGGCATAAACTCAAAGGGTTTATTTTATCGTAGTTATTATCTAAAGAAAAATTAATTATTTCTTTGTTAGATTCCTTGGCATGTTGATTAATTAGAGGTGTTAATTCTCCTTTTGGGTCAAAGGTTAAACAACCTCTATTTTTAATGCAATAAACCAATAGCGGTTTAATTAAGGAATACGTTTTACCGCTTCCAGCTCCACCAATTCCAATAACAGAACGGTTTAAATTGTATATGAAATACTTTATAGCTCCTTTTAAGTAAAATTTATTTGAAGTAATTGTTTTACTTATTTTTTTACTCGGCTTACTTACAAAGTAAATTGTAATAGCGAGAACTAAAATGCTACTAATTTCTATCATAGTTAATGTATTTATTGTTAATGTTTGAATTCACTCTTTGGTGCTTTGCACTACTACCTAATTGACCTCTTTCCATACCGTATTTTTTCATTACTTCCGCATAGTCTGATTGTTGCTGTGATAAATCTTTTTTTCCATTGATAAAAGATTTACAGCTTAATCTTCCATCTTTAGTAATTGGTACAATAATGGCATGCATATGTGGTGTTTGTTCGTCAAGATGCAAATGCATTGATATTATATTTTCCTTTCCGAAAACATTACACAAGTAATCTTTGTTATCCTTAACCCAAGACCGATATAGTTTTTCATCATTGAAAATTTCATTCATTTTTATGGTGTCTGAAGTGAAGATGTATTCAACTGCTTTTACCGCATCTTTTCTTATTTTTTTATCTACACTATACCTTTCGTTTATTTCATCATTTATTCGTTTCGATAATGGATTTTGGGCGGAATATTTAGACCATTCTTCCTGCGAATAACTTTTACCAGATTTATCCCAATGAATATTTGTACCAACTCTTTCAGAATCTGCATTTATAGGAATAGATATGTCTCCTTCAGAACTTCGGTCAATATGTCGACCTAAGGCTCCGGGGTTTTTAATTTTTTGCATTCGTATTACTGCGTAGCTCATGATTCTGGTTTTAGTGAGTTTTTTAAAATCTCCTTGATTCTCCTTCTAGTTGTAGAAAGTTGAACATTTCAAATAGACGGTCATAAACTCTATCTCCGTAATATTTTTTTAGTTCGTTTAGAGTTAAATTTGTTGTTACAAAAGTTCTAGTTCCTTTGGCTTTAAATTCATTGTATCTAATTTCTAAAACTCTTCCCATCAATCGTTCTTTTACACCCCAACTATTAGCCATTTTTTCAGTGCCTAAATCATCAAAATGAATTACACCTTTAGAATATTTTTTCACAACATCTTCACCTTTCAAATTATAATCTGTTGTTACTTGATGGACTGATATATTTTTAAACCAAAGGGATTTTAAATGGTGCTTTCGGCTAATGTTTTGAACTATATCGAAAATGGATGATTTACCAGTTCCACATACTCCATGAACAAATAACCCTTTTCTTAGTTCTCCATCAGTAACTTTTTCAAATTCAATATTCTTTGAAAAGTAAAGGCATATTAGGTTTAAGAAGTCTCTGTTTTTATCATCAACTGTAAATTCTCTATGCATTTTATTGAAATATTCTTTGCCTTCTTTCCATAAAACTTCTTTAAAAATATCTGTATTCATTTGTGGCTCTATTTTCGTTTTGATAGTGGATAAACTTTTGAAATAGTTATTGTTTTTTTCTATTTCTTTTTTTTCTCGCGCAACTCTTTTTTTTCTTTCTTTTTCGCTCTCAAAACCTAACTTTATTTTCAATCGTTTACCTGCTCTCATTTTTTTCTTGGATTTAATTTGAATGAAATTTTATTTTTTGCTCTTTTATTAAATTCATTATTAGTTATTATTTCTTTTTGTTTATTGTTAGTATTAGTATGTGTAGGAAAAATTCCGTCTCGGTTTTTTTCCGATACGGTATTTTCCGTGTCGGAAATTTTCCTATTCGGTAAAATTTTGTCTAGAACATTAGTTTTCGGACTTTCATTTATTACATAAATATTTGAGGTGAATTTTCCATGCTCTCTCATTTTAGTATATCTAGTTATCCAACCTTTATTTTCTAATTCACTCATATACTTCCTTAATGTATCTTCGCTATATGCTAAAGCTTTACATAATTGTTTGTTAAAGAATGTCCAGTCGTTAGGTTTTGATGCCATGTATATAAATAAAAACCGCCCTCTATCGGTAATGCTATTATCTTCGATTAAGTCATTAGGAATTATTGTAAAATCCTTTTGAATTTTGTTTTTAATCTGATTCATCTTCTCGATGATTTACCCTCTCTTTTTATTTTTTAACGTATAGGAGAGAGCCTTTTTTTCAATCTCGCTTTGAGTTTGATTTTCATTTTGAAGTAACCAAGTATCTAGTTTTGATTTGTCAAAGAATATTTTACCCCCGTTAGGCTTACTATGAGGAATTAATTTAGATGCCGTCATTTTATATAAGTAACTGGCTTTTAGTCCTGTGTACTCACATGCTTCATCAAACGTTAGCACGGTTTTACTTGAGAGAAGAAGCTTTTCAATTTTATCTAATTGCTGACTGATTTTTAAAATGTCCATTATTTGAATCTTTTAAATTTATAATGAACAAAAGCGCTTTTGTTTTCGTCTGTTAAGAATTCTGAAGTAAAAGTATATTAAAGGAAAAGTAGTTATCCTTTAAATCATTAAAATCGAAAAAAGTAGTAAAAAAATCAGAGTTAAAAAAATGATTATTAAATAGTTATCTTGTGTAGTAGTTTTTTGTCCTTAAACCTTGATTTATGGGTAGTATAGTCATCTTTTGTCAGAAGTTTGTGTTTTGAATCATATATTAAGTTGTCATAAATTGACTTAAGTTCAATTTCGTTGAAGTGTTCTAATTCTTTTAATTGAAATAAAACACGTCCAGTATTTATCTTATTAAAAACTGAATGAATACTTCTTTTTTTAATTTTATGTATTTCCTTAGAAATTAGGTATTCAATATTTTCCTTAGATTTAGAAATAAAGTTTTTTTCTAGTATTGATCGAATCTCTCCTTTTTTGATAGTTGATTTTACGAGTAAATTACTGTCAATGTTTTCTAATATGAATTCAATATTACTATTTGTGAAATCGGAAGATTTTAAATAACTAATTTCTGACTTTAAATCAGAAGGTGTCAACTTTGAGTTTTGCTCCTTTAATAATGTTAACCACTCTTTGAATAAATTAAAAATTATATCGGAAGAAAAATCTCCTTTATAGTTAAAATAATAATCTGACTTTCCTTCGAAGAATTGAATTTTTTCAAGAGTATAAGTCATTATTCTACTTTTTAGTTCATCGGAAGTATTAGGCGATCTAGTATATTCAGAAATAATACTTTTTGATAAATATCTATCAATGGTTTTATTTGCTTTATCAATTTTTTTCTGATAGAAGTATAGTAACTTTGTATATAAATGTTCTACTATCTGTTCTTTTAATAAAATGTGTTTACTAGATGAAATAAATCTAAGTACCACATTTTCTGAAAAGATTTTTTTTGAATTATTTTCTAAGTAATCTCTCAATATTTTGTTAATATTAACTAATTTATCTTTACTGTAGCAATCAGAGTTGCTGTAATGTTTATTTAAAAGTCCTAGTTTAGTAATGTCATTGAAGAAATTAGTCTTAATATTTTCAAACTGGTCATTTTCATAATTAGTCTCAACGATTGACTCCAAAATTTTTGAGGCATTCTCTTGGGCTAAATCCATTCTGAAAAGAGTTTCATCGTAAGATTTGTTTTTTCTAATTAGTTGGATAGATGTTTTTTTATTAGTTTCTGATTTTTTTCCGTTATTTTTTGGTTTCATAAAACAAATTATTGGGATGATAAGTCCAAGGTAAAGAAAGTATGCTATTGCATTTGAATCATTATAATTTTTGTAATACCCCTTTTTAGCAAGTAAGCCTAATACAATAAAGATAACTATAAAAATTAGCTTTTGTTTGTCATATATTATTTTTTTTCGGTTTTCAGGTTCTCTGTAGAGATTATTGAAAACATTAGATAAAGGAGAATTAAACTTATAGGTAATACTTAGCGAAGTAAAGATAGTAGAGATTGCAAATAGACTTTCCATAGATTATAATATTTTTAGCTTAGGAATTAATGTAGCTGCTTCTTTCATCTTTTTATCAATGATTCTAGCATAAATTTCAGTAGTTCGGATTTCTTTATGTCCTAAACGTTTTGAAACAGTATAGATATCCGCACCGTTTTCTAAAAGCAATACAGCATTGGTATGTCGTGCAGAGTGGAAGGTGATATGTTTTGTAATTCCCGCACTCATGCACCATTTAATTAAATTGATATTCATTTGTGCGCTGTAATGAAGGTTTACAAATACTCTTTCTTCAGGTTTTTTTCTCTCACCTAAAAACTCTCTTGCCTGTGCGGATATGTATAAATATTCAACTCCTTTTGTTTTCTTTTGTGAAAAAACGATTCTGTGAATGTCTTGTTCGTTTTCGTCTTTTCCTTCATCTCTGACTTCGCTCCATCTCATTTTATTAATGTCAGACCATCGAATGCCTGTAAGGCATGAGAATAAAAAAGCCTTTTTCAGTATAGTTTGTTTAATTGGTGTTTTTGATAAGGCTTGCACTTCGTCAATGGTTAAATACTCTCTATGGGTTTCGCCCATAGGAATAGCTTTAACTTTTTTAACAAAATTTTCTTTTAAATACCCTTCATCAAATGCGCTTCTGAGACAAGCCTTAAATTTGTTATAGTAAGTGTGTTTAGTATTTTGTGCTAATGGTTGCCCTGATTTTGTTTTAGCTTCCGTATGAAGGTGTTTCTGGAAGTTTTTAATGAAATCTATATCAATGTCATTAAAAGTAGTAGAAGTAGGGCAAAACGCTACTATATGCTTCTGGGCAGCTTCCCAATTATCATAGTTTGTTTCTGACTGATACCGTTCTTCTTTCTTCTCGTTGTAGTATTCTAAAAAATTATATTTTCCTTTAGAACTGTGTTGAATTTTATATTTGCCCTGGTAATATTCCGCTTGACGAATAGAAAGTATTTTTTCTGCTAATTCCTGAGTTTCTTTATTCTTTTGTTTTTCAGCTTTTGTTTTAGGATCAATAATTAAATATTCTTTTAAATACTCAAATTCTCTATCATGTTTGGTCTTTCCATTGTTGTCAATGATAGTTCCTTTGTAGTATTCTATAAATAGACTATATTTCCCTGTTTTTAACTTCTTCTTTTTTAAAGATATTTTCATGAAAGGTGGAATTAACTACACCTCAATTTAAAAATAAGTGTTTGAGGTGGAATTTAGATTCCATAAATATACTAAAAAAAGAAAATAATAGAAAATGAAAACAAGTTAAATTTCTTGTAAAGTATTGATTTTGTTGGGGTTTGTTTCGTTTAGCTTCCTTTGTTTTCTTTCCTTACTTCCCAATACAAAAGTTTCCGAAAATATGACCTAAAATGTCTTTGTCTACATCATATTCACCCGTAATATTTCCTAAATGACGTAAACATTCACGGATATCAATAGCGAATAAGTCGGAAGAAATATTTAGTTCTATGCCATTCTTAACTGATTCAATACTCTCCAAAGCTAGAGTCAATGCTTCGAAATGACGAGAGTTGGTAACAATGGTTTCATTATTACTCAAAGCTCCAGTATTTACTAAAGACGTTAATTCGTTTAGCAAACTATCAATACCAATCTTTTGTTTTGCAGAAAGCAAGATAATATCATTTACTTTAGAGGTTAAATCGGTCTTTTTAGCTTCACTGATAGTATCAATTTTATTGACAATAGTTAATACACGTTTTTCTGGGAAACGCTCTTTTATTTGAGATGTTTCTTCTAAAAATGCAGTAGGGCTTTCAATAAATTTTTGGGCATTAATTAAAGAGATAATTAACTGCGCATTTTCTGCTTTTTCATAAGCTTTTTTAATACCAATGCTTTCCACAACATCTTCCGTTTCTCTTATTCCAGCAGTATCAATAAAACGAAATGCAACTCCATTAATAATAACTTCATCTTCAATGGCATCTCGAGTCGTCCCAGCAATATCCGATACAATGGCTTTTTCTTCATTAAGTAAAGCATTTAATAGCGTAGATTTACCAACGTTAGGTTCACCGATAATAGCTACAGGAATTCCATTTTTCATGGCGTTACCAAAAGCAAAAGATTCGATCAATCTTTTCAATACCGAAGAAATAGTAGCAACTAATTCTTTAAATCGGGTTCTGTCTGCAAATTCAACATCTTCTCCAGAAAAGTCAAGTTCTAATTCAATCAACGCGGCAAAATCGAGCAATTGAGCACGTAGTTCTTTTAACTTGTTAGTAATACCACCTCGCATTTGTTGAATGGCTACTTGGTGGGATGCAGCGGAGTTTGAAGCAATCACATCGGCAACAGCTTCTGCTTGACTTAAATCCATTTTCCCATTTAAAAAAGCACGCATGGTAAATTCACCATTATCGGCCATTCTACAACCATTTTGTAAAAACAATTGGATAATTTCTTGTTGGATATAACTCGATCCATGACATGAGATTTCAATTACGTTTTCTCCAGTGTAAGAATGTGGATTTTTAAAAATAGAAACTAAAACTTGATCAATTACTTGATTATTAGATACAATATGTCCCAAATGAAGTGTATGCGATTTTTGGTCTAACAGAGACTTTTCTTGCTTTACAGACTTAAAAACCTCGTTTACTATTGAAACAGCCTTTTCTCCAGATAATCGTATTATAGCAATTGCTCCTACACCAGCAGGAGTCGCCAAAGCAACTATGGTATCGTTTTGTATCATGATGCAAATATACACAGTAGGTAATCTTCGAACAAGTGTCTAGAGTATTGAAAATTTTTTAGATCGTTCTAAAAATATTGTTTTAAAGAGAAAGAAGGCACAAATGTAACAAAATGCCTTGTTAAGCGTCTACTTAGTATAACCAACACACGAAAGAGTAGATGAAGAGAAACAGTCAATTATTAGCAATTACCCATTTAAGTCAATTATTAGATTTTGTAACAGGAATCGGAGGACTCATAGTTCCATTAGTTATTTGGGCAGTAAAAAAAGACGAGATAGCAGATATGGATGAGCATGGACGTTCAATTATTAACTTTAGAATAACCATGTTTTTATATTTACTAATATGTATTCCATTAGTAATATTATTTGGTTTAGGTTTTTTAGGAATGCTTGTTATCGGAATATTTTACCTAATATATCCTATTATTAATGCTGTAAAAGCCAGTAAAAATGAAGAACCAAGTTATCCATTTACGATAAAATTTATTTAAAGCAGAAATAATAGTTATTTGAATAAGAGAATCGCCAATTTGGCGGTTTTTTTGTTTGTAAATGGTATAAATAGTGGTTAAATAGCTTGTTTTATAAAATCCTCATACTCGTAATAAAATAGCTCAAATTGATTCATAGCTTCAACATAGAATTCGTAACAATCTCTCCATGTATTTTTATTGTGAATACTAAATTTTTTTTCATGAAGTACATGAATACGACGAATAAGTTTTCGATTATCTAGTTCAAAATTGTCATCGAAAATGACCTCAGGTAAATATTCTGATTCTAGTATTTTCTTTAAAGAAAGAAGTTGGTCATATAACAATTCATTTGCGATATCTTCGGGATGTTCAAAATCTAAACAAACTGAAGCCTTTTTTCTGTCCGCTTGAAACTTAAAAGCAACTCCTTTAATTTTGGTATTGTACAAAAGCCACTTTCTAGGGAATGATTTTCCAAAACTCGTCCAAAATTCCTTACGAAGTCGAGCAGATTCTTCTTTACTAAACATTTATTCGGTTTTCAATTAGTGTTGATTGTTTTTTTATTTTTCAATTGAAAAAAATAGAGATAGTTTTACATAAACTCATAACTCATAACTCATAACTCATAACTCATAACTCATAACTCATAACTCATAACTCATAACTTAAAACTTAAAATTTAAAATTCGTAATTATTTACCCATGTACTTTTGCCATGTTACCTCTGTTTTTCATCATTTCTGCTTCAAAACTAAGAAGATCATTCCATTTCTTATCCACAATTTTCTTGTCCATATATTTTCTTGCATAGCCTAAAAATAAAGTATAGTGGTTCGCTTCTGAAATCATTAAATCAATATAAAATTTCGATAATTCTTCATCCTCCATATTATCAGCAAAAACTTTAAAGCGTTCGCAACTTCTAGCTTCAATTAACGCTGCAACTAACAGTCTATGTATTAGAGCTTCCTTTCGGTTTCCAGTATGAGGGAAAAATTTTTGAAGCTTTAAAGCATAATCATTTTTTGTAGCTTGCCCCAAAACCATTCCTCTATCAACCATAAGGTGATGAACCATTCTAAAATGTTCCATTTCTTCAATAGCAATATCACTCATATCTTTAACCATTTCAGTTTCTTCGGAATAATTAATGATAATAGAAACCGCATTTGAAGCGGCCTTTTGCTCAGCAAAAGCATGATCGGTTAACAATTGTTGTAATCCATTCTTAGCTACGTCGGCCCACGATGTTTCAGTTTCGAATTTTAATCCAAGCATAATTTTAATTAATAGTAAAAAGAGAATTCCTTTTTAGTAATTCTTCGAGTTTTATAATAATGTAAAAGATAGTGATATGAAATTGATTTTTCATTCCAGAAACAAAATTATGAAATATAGAGGCTTTAAGATGTATAAATCAGCTAAAAATAGCTAGTTTTGTTATATAATGCTATTTCAGTACTTTATAATTATGTAGAATTAAATTGCGCTTTAAATGATTGTTTTTTATGTAACTATTAGCATGTACGCTCATGAGTTTATGAGAGATGATGTTTTAACCATCAACGTAAATTAGACAAAGCCTATATAGAAACAACGAATACTCATTAAATAATAACGAATTCTAAATCCGAAGTTTTAAAGCAATCTTTTTAAGTAATTTTACTCAAGAACAACTGATGTTGCCGTTTTTTTGATAAAACTAATCCGATAAATGTGTTTGTACTTATTGTTTCGTATAAATCAATTGAATTGTTTTTTATCATTCAAGAAAAAAAATACAACATAGCTATACTACGTTTTCTTTTTTAGCAAATTGAAGAAGGTTAAATGAATTCAGTATAACTATTAGAAACTTATATGACTGTAAAAAATAAATAGATGAAAACTTATGCCATGAAATTCAAATCACGAATTTTAATTCTTTTTTCCTTGATCTTAGCTCTAATAGCATTGGAGTCTTGTAAACAGAAAGCTGAAAATGAAAGTAATATTAATGCTTATAGTGAATACATTAGTGTTTTTCCTGAAAAAGTAATTTCTAGTGGAGCTAATCTGCAATTTTTGTTAAAGCGAACACCTAATGTAACCAATGTTAATTCGGATGTTTTAAGTATTCAGCCAAAAGTAAAAGGAGAGGTAACATTCAAAAATAATATGTTAACTTTCGTTCCTTCAGAAAAGTTAAAAGGAAATAAGGAATATACTGCAACACTTCATTTATCCAAACTGTACGATAATATCGATAAAGATTTGGAGGATTTCACCGTAAAAATGAAAACGAAAGAGTTGTTATTTAGTGTTTCGTTAGAATCTCCAAAAGTATATACTAATGACTTGTATTATGTAGAAGGAATGCTTACAGCAAGTGATATTGTTGAAAGTAAACAACTTTCAAGCCTCGTTGCTGCCAATTTTAACGGAAAGCTAAAAAAGATTAAGTTCGATGTAACAGACGGTTTTACTTCTAAGGCATATTTTAAAATAGATAGTTTAAAGAGATTTGTAGATGACAAAGCTTTAAAAGTTTCATGGGATGGCGGTGCTATAAACTCATCATCAAATGGTGAAAAAGAAGTAATTATAACTGGTAAAAATAACTTTAAGGTATTAAATATTGAAGTAACTGATAGTGATAAACAACATATAGAAATTAGTTTTTCTGATGCCATTCAAAAAACACAAAATTTAAAAGGTTTAATTCAGTTCGCGAACACGCAAAAAAGAAATTTTACTTATAAGATCAATAACAACGTTGTAACAATTTATCCAGCGGCTTCATTTAAAGATAAAGTTACTATTGAATTATTTAAAGGAATTAAAAATATTGAGGGGTATACACTGAAAGAAAATTACACCGAAACACTGCACCTTAAGCAATTAAAGCCTTCAGTAGACTTTATTAAAAGTGGTACTATTTTACCTGATTCTGACAATTTAAAAATAAACTTTAATGCTGTAAACCTTCGTGCCGTTGATGCAACAATTTATAAAATTTATAAAAGCAATATTTTACAGTTTTTACAGTATAATAATTTAAGTAACAGAGGAAATATTCAATATGTAGGTAGACCCGTTGCTAAATACACCATTAATTTAACGGATCAAGGAGTAGATTTAAGCAAAGAAAATGCCTTTGCTGTGAATCTGGCGGATTTTGTTGAAGTGGATAATGGAGCAATGTATAGAGTCGAATTTAGCTACTCTAAGAAGTATTCAAATTATACATGTGATGGAAGTAGTCCGAGCAACACAATAGTTTTTGGTAAAAAAGAAGTAAATACCAAACAATATGATAAAGAGTCATCTTACAGCTACAATTATTATTATGACGATTATGAAGAAGATTATAATTGGAGGGATAGAGAAAATCCATGTACAAACTCATACTTTCGAAACAAAAAAATAACTTCAAACATTTTAGTAACCAATTTAGGTGTTATCGTAAAGAAAGGGAGTAATAACAAAACATTTGTTGCTGTCACTGATTTGTTAACTGCAAATCCTGTTGCAGGAGCTAAAGTAACATTGCACAACTTACAACAACAGCCAATAGCTGAAATGACTACAGATGAAAGTGGTATTGTTGAAATTGATGAAGACCATAATGCTTTTTTTGCTATTGCGTCGAAGGATAAAAGTACCACTTATATTAAATTGAATGAAGGAAATGCTTTGTCAATGAGTAAGTTTGATGTTTCTGGGGCGAAGTTGCAAAAGGGATTGAAGGGGTTTATTTATGGGGAGCGCGGTGTATGGAGACCTGGCGACCAGTTATTTTTAACGTTTGTATTGAATGATAAAGCCAACCCTATACCCGAAAATCATCCTATTAAATTTGAGCTAATAAATCCACAAGGAAAAATAGTAGACAGAACTGTTGTACAAAAGAATAGTACAAATATGTATCGTTATGTTCCAAAAACGGAGCAAGAAGCTATTACTGGTAATTGGAAGGTTAAGGTGGCCGTAGGTGGGGCTTCTTTTCATAAAAATTTAAAAATTGAAACCATTAAACCAAATCGTTTAAAAATTAAAATGAATGTAAACGAAGAGGTTATTAAAGCAAGTTCACCTATTGCTGGAAACGTGGAAGTAAAATGGTTGCATGGAGCTATTGCTAGAGATTTAAAATTAGATATAAACGGTAAGTTTACTCAATCGAAAACTACGTTTTCAAAATTTAATAACTATAATTTTGATGATGTAACAAGAAGATTCGGAACTGAGGAGTTTAAAGTTCTACAAGGAAATTTGAATAACGAAGGGAAGTCTAACTTTTCCGTTAAACCGAAGTTAGATAATAAGGCGCCAGGAATGCTAAAGGCTACTTTTATTACGAAAGTTTATGAGAATGGAGGAGACTTTAGTACTGATGTTTTTAGTAAAAAAGTGTCTCCTTATAAGAGTTATGTAGGATTTTTAGGTGCTGAGGAGCCGCAATCTAGGAATTACTTGTTCACCAATGAAAAGTATACTTTCAATGTCGCATCGGTTAACGAGAATGGAAAAGGTATAGCGAATAATTTAGATGTAAAAGTATATAAACTTTCATGGAGATGGTGGTGGAGTAGTTCAGATAATGGATTGTCAAGTTATGATGGAACTCGATACCATTCACCTTACAAAGCAATGTCTGTTAAAACCAATGGGGCTGGTAAAGGATCGTTTGATTTAAAAATAAGTGAAAATGATTGGGGACGTTATTTGGTAAAAGTAATTGATAAAAAGAGTAAGCATGTAACGTCATCTATAGTTTATTTTGATTGGCCTTCTTGGTATGGAAAAAAGAAAGGAAGTCAAGATAAAACCAATGCAACGATGTTGGTATTTACTACAGATAAAGAATCGTATAAAGTCAATGAAAAGGCTATTGTAAAGTTTCCTAGTTCAGAGGGAGGACGAGCCTTAATAACCATTGAGAATGGTACGCAGGTTTTAGATCATTTTTGGGTGGAAACAAAGGCCAAGCAAACGGAATTTTCTTTTCCGGTGCTAGCAAGTTATACTCCCAATGTTTTTGTGAATATTTCATTATTGCAAAAGCATAACCAAACAGTGAATGATTTACCAATAAGAATGTACGGTTCTATTCCAATGATGGTGTATGACCCTTCTACTAAATTAGATCCTCAAATTCAATTAGCAGATGAACTCCGCCCTGAATCAACAGCAGGAATCCGTGTGAAGGAAAAGGAAGGAAAACCAATGACATATACTATTGCCATTGTTGATGAAGGATTGTTAGACTTAACAAGATTTAAAACCCCAAATGCTTGGCATACATTTTTTGCTCGTCAATCTTTAGGAGTAAGAACTTGGGATGTTTTTGATGATGTTATTGGAGCCTATGGAGGAAAAGTACATCAGATATTAAGTATTGGTGGTGATGAATCTGAAGCGGGGAGTAAGAATAAAAAAGCGAATCGTTTTAAACCAATGGTTACCTATTTAGGGCCTTTTAATTTAGAGAAAGGAGAAACTAAAGAGCACAAGTTTAAAATTCCGAAATATGTTGGTTCTGTTAGAGCAATGGTAGTAGCTACGAATGCTGATAAAGAAGCTTATGGAAGTGACGAGAAAACGGCTTTTGTTCGTAAACCAGTAATGGTGCTAGCATCATTACCCCGTAAAATAACATCACAAGAAACAGTAACGTTACCAGTAACAGTATTTGCCATGACACCAGAAATTAAAAATGTGAAGGTAAAAGTTGTTCCAAATGAATCGTATACCATTTTAGGAAATAGCTCGGAAACTTTACGATTTAATCAACCGGATGAAAAAATGGCTTATTTTACGCTAAAGGTTAATGATTTTAAAGGAATAGGGAAAGTTAAGGTAGAAGCGAGTTCAGGAAGTGAAAAGGCAACTTACGAGGTTGAAATTGATGTATTGAATCCTAATCCTGTAACAACAGAAGTTAAAGATTTAATTTTAAAAGGAAAAGAACAAAAGGAGTTAAACTTTACGGCTTTTGGAACTATTGGAACCAATGTTGCAACGATCGAGTTATCGACACTGCCTCCAATGAATTTTACAAAAAGATTAGGGTATCTAATTCGTTATCCTCATGGCTGTGTTGAACAGACCACTTCAAGTGCTTTTCCTCAATTGTATCTTCCTGAAATTTTCGAATTATCTGAAGAGAGAAAACAAGATATTGAAAGAAATATCAAAGCTACGATCTCAAGGTTGTCTAACTTCCAGATATCAAATGGAGGATTGTCCTATTGGTCAGGAAATGGATATGCCAATAATTGGGGAACCTCTTATGCAGGTCATTTTATGATTGAAGCATCCAAAAAAGGATATGCATTGCCAATTGGGTTTAAGAATAAATGGATTAACTATCAGAAAGATCAGGCAAGAAAATGGAGGAATAATGACCGATATTATAATAATGGATTAAGTCAGGCATATCGTTTGTATACGCTAAGTTTGGCCAATAGTCCAGATTTAGCTTCGATGAACCGACTGAAAGAAACTTCAGGTATATCAAATGGAACGAAATTACGCTTGGCAGCAGCATATGCCCTTATAGGAAAGAAATCGATCGCAAATTCAATTATTTCTACCATATCTGAGGAAGAGCCAAAAACAAGATATTATTACAACTATGGCTCTGAAACTAGGAATAAAGCTATGGCTTTAGATACTTATACCTTACTTGGAAATGATACTAAAGCTATTAAATTGGCTAAAAACATAGCAGAAAAACTGTCTAGCTCGAAATGGATGAGTACACAAACAACAGCCTTTAGTTTATTAGCGATAAGTAATTATGCTTTACGAAACGGAAAAAGTGCGGGAATTGCATCTAAATATACTTTAAATGGAGCTAGTGAAGAGGTGAAAACAAGTAAGTCTTTATTTGCAAAAGATATTGCCATAAGTAAGAAAGAGAATGTAGTAAAGGTATTGAATAATGGAAATGGCGTTTTATATATCAGAGTTTTAAATAAAGGAATTCTTCCAGTCGGAGAGGAAAAAATAGTAGAAAGAAACCTGAAAACAAATGTTCTGTATAAAACAAAAAAAGGAGTTGAAATAAGTCCAAAGAACTTAAGTCAAGGAACTAACTTTATTGCAGAAGTAACTATTAAAAACGAAACAAGTTCTAAGGTTGAAAATATTGCATTAACACAGTATATTCCTTCGGGATGGGAAATTATAAATACAAGATTTACTGATTTTGGCAACAACACAACTTCTTCTAAAGTAGATTATACAGATATTAGAGATGCAAGTGTAAGTAATTATTTTACCTTAAAAGGATTCGAGACGAAGACTTTCAGAATACTGTTGAATGCTTCTTATTTAGGAGATTATTATTTACCTGGAGCTCAAGCCGAGGCTATGTATGATAATGATTATGTTTCTAGAACAGAAGGACAATGGGTAAAAGTAGTTAAATAAACTTTATAGTATTATTGGGTATTTAGACACTTTTAAAAGAGTTATATAAAAAGAAGTAACTATCTTTAGAAGTGTCTAAACTTACCCAAATTATGAAAAAACTAATTATGTTGGTGGCAATATGTGTAGTATGCATGTATAGTTGCCAGAATAAACAGAAAAAAACTTCAACAAGTACTTCACTAAAAACAACATCAAAAGATTCTGTTTCTTTTAGTTTTGTTTTTTTAGGTTGTAATAGAGTAGATCGTCATCAGCAGGGGGATTCAACTGCAACCAATGCGTCCACAGCAAATTTATCTGCCATGAAAAGAATTTGGACTGAAATTTCTGATCTGGAAACAAAGCCTGACCTATTTTTTTTCCTTGGCGATATGGTCTTAGCAGAATCGAATACAACGAATTTGGAAAATCAATTAGTGGCTTGGAAAAAACTTTATTGCAATGTTGATTTCAGCCCAATAAGTCTTTCAAAAATAGAAATGGTTGCTGTTCCAGGGAATCATGAGATGTTATATTGGCATGATTACAATGTACCACATCATGATGAATGGCCCTTAAAAGGAGCTACTGAAATTTGGATGAATGAAATGGAAGAATTCATGCCGGAAGACAGGGATGTAGTAAAGGGCAGGGATAGTATTAATAATCAAATGACATTTTCTTTTGTAAGAAAAAATATTGGTTTCATCTTAATGAATACGGATACATACAACGAACCAACAAAAGAAAACCCATATGGTTTGGAAGGTCAAATACCAACACAATGGATTATTAATAAAGTTAAAGAATATAAAAAAAAACCATCTATTGATCATGTATTTGTTTTAGGACATAAGCCTTATTATGTTAGTGGGAAGCCAAAAACAGGGCATAAAGGATTACCAGAAGGGCCAGTATTATGGCCAAAGTTGGAAGAAAATAAAGTGGTTGCAATGTTATCGGCTCATTTACATGATTATCAACGTATGCAACCAGGAAATAAGGGAACATATCAAATTATAGCTGGAAATGCTGGCAGTCCTGGCGAGGCGAAGTTCTTTGGGTATTCAAAGATTGATATTTTAGGAAATGGAGAAGTGAGGCTCACTTCTATGGGGTATAATATAGGTGATCCTTATTATGCACCAGTTCCAGAGAATCCGTCAACATTAAGAGATTCGACAATTCTTACTTGGGAAGCTAATAAAAATCCGTATCAAAATCAGAAGGATTAGTAATAGTTTATTCGAAAACTAAGAGGTTTCCTGTTCTCTTTCACTTGTATTAATGATTCTTATATTTGAGGAATAATATAAGTAACAATGAACTTAAAGAAGCTTTTATCCATAATATTGATAGTTGTAAGTGTTATATCTTGTAATCATAAGATAACAAATGTTAAATCCTTAAAGCAAGGATACAAAAGTATCTTATCGAAGAAAAGTATTGTAACAACCATACACAAAGGAATAAGTAATTCAGAAAATTTATCAAAGCTATATGATAAAAATAAGAATACTAAATTTTTAGTGACGGCACCGAAAAATACAATTACGATACAAAATGAGAATGTCAGTATTATAAAGAGTTATGCCATTACATCGGCCAATGATGCTCCAGGTAGGGATCCTAAGAACTGGATCTTAAGTGGTTCGGTTAATGGTGAAACATGGACAGTACTGGATAAAAAAAACGACCAATTATTTAAAAAGCGAAGAGAAACTCGTAATTATGAGCTTAAGCTAAATAATAAAGAATATTCTTTTTATAAAATAGAATTCGAGCAAAACAAGAAATCGGTTTATGGAGATACTTTTTTACAAATTGCAGAGTTCGATTTAAAGAAAATAACAAAGGCACCGATAGTAAAGTTTTCTAGTAAATCAACGAGAGCGAAAATAAGTGATACGATTCAGTTTCATGATATATCCTATAATGGACCAACATCTTGGAAATGGTATTTTGAGAATGGTATACCAAAATATAGTAGTGAGCCTGATCCAAAAGTATATTTTCCTGTTCCTGGCAACCATACTGTAAAGTTGGTGGTTAAAAATAAGTTCGGTAAAGATTCAGTTATTTCAAAGAGATATGTAAAAGTATACGATCCTGAAAACCCTTGGAAAGGTTTCCATTACCCTAAAGTAGAATTTACGTCAACCGATACTGTTTCTTTGGGATATAAAAGAGCCGTGAGAATCATTCCAGATTTTACGAAGGCAATCAATGAAGTTACTTTAGGGGTTTGTAAACAGTTATACAAAAACCTAAGTGAGGTTCCAGATTTTGAAAAAGTGAATTTTACATTCAATTGGAGTAATACACTTGCTGCAAGAGGAGGGAATAATACTATCATGGATTTATGGTTTAGTACAAAATATATTCAAAATGCATTAAAAGACGATACCGATGAAGCTGTGAAATATGAAATATATGGTGTTTTATGGCATGAACTTACTCATGGGTACCAGTTCTCTCCAAAAACCGAAAATGATAAATACAGACCTGGATATGACTATTTTGCTTTTTTAGAAGGGGAGGCGGATTTAGTAAGAATTAATGCTGGATATCATAAAACTCGTCACCCCGATTTAGGATTTAAAAACTATAAGTATTTATCAGGGTATACAACAACAGGTTTTTTCTTAAAATGGATTGTAGATACTTATGATGAAAACTTTATATATAAGTTTAATAAATCGGTTATAGAAATTAGCCCTTGGAGTTACAAAACTGCTTTTAAAGAAATCCTTAATAAAGACATTGATATTTTATGGAAGGAATATGAAGCTTACGTTAATGAATATGACAAAACGAAAAAAGTAATAAAGAAGAAAAGAATAGATTGGAAAAATATGAATTAGAAGTATTTTTGAAATCAGATAAGAGGAAGTCCGCATAAATTTTGCGGGCTTTTGTTTTTATACTATTTAGTTTATTAAAAAGGTTTAGATACTATATATCTTTGCACGACAAAATAAATTCATAGATATGAAGACAAATTTAATGAAAACCCAAAAAGATATTTTAACAAAATTAAATATCTATGAATTGAATGAAATGCAGAAAGAGGCTACTTCAACCATAGGTACAACAGATAATACGATTATATTATCACCTACGGGAACAGGGAAAACATTAAGCTTTTTATTACCTATTTTGAAAATGGTTGATTTAAGTTTAAATGAAGTACAAGTATTGATCTTAGTTCCTTCTCGAGAATTAGCAATTCAAATTGAACAGGTTGTTCGAGAAATGGGAACTGGTGTAAAAGTAAATGCTGTATATGGAGGAAGAGCAATGTCGAAAGATAAAATAGAGTTGAAGCATACGCCTAGTATTTTAATTGGTACTCCAGGGAGAATCTCGGACCATTTTTCAAATGATCGTTTTTCGAAAGATCATATTAAAGCATTGGTATTAGATGAATTCGATAAGTCTCTTGAGGTTGGTTTTGAATATGAAATGAGAGGCATCATTAATCAGATACCTGCAATTGAAAAAAGAGTTTTAACCTCTGCTACGCAAGAAATAGATATTCCTGATTTTGTGGAATTAAAAAAACCGGTAATCTTAAATTTTTTAACAAACAAATCGTCAGAGCGATTAACACTTAAAACAGTTGTTTCTCCTTCAAAAAATAAAGAAGAAACATTATTGACATTACTTCAACATCTAGGAAACAAAGATCAAGGAATTATTTTTGTAAACTTAAGAGACAGTATTGAGAAGCTAAGTGACTTTTTAAATAGAAAAGGTATAGCACATAGTTGTTTCTCAGGAGGTATGGAGCAGCGAGATAGAGAGCGATCACTAATTAAATTTAGAAATGGTACTAGTCAAATATTGCTAGCAACCGATTTGGCAGCGAGAGGAATTGATATACCTGAAATGAAGTTTATAATACATTATGAATTACCTCTGCGCGTAGAGGAATTTACGCACAGAAATGGTAGAACAGCTAGAGTTGATAAAAAAGGAACTGCTTATATTTTAAAATGGAATAATCAGGCATTACCTGAGTTTATAACAAATATCAAAATTGCTGATATTTCGCACAAAGAGCAAGTAACAAAGAGATACTGGGAGACCTTATTCATATCAGGTGGTAGAAAAGATAAAATTTCAAAAGGAGATATAGCTGGTTTACTTTTTAAGAAAGGGAATTTAAATAAAGATGAGGTAGGCGTAATTGAATTAAAGCAAGATTGTGCCTTTGTAGCAGTTCCTATTAAAGAAGCCAAGAAACTTGTAGATACTTTGAATAATGTACGATTAAAGAACAAAAAAGTTCGTATTTATATCGTATAGTGCTTCATATAGTTGATTCCCGTTGATCAACATTTTTATTGAATAGTTAAAATTTCACACCTGTAAGGTTTTCCGTCTGCTAAAGGTTAACAGATTACTTTACAGGATGTAGTTTTATAAATAGATTTTCTGGATAAACAATAAAAGAATGTTTTTCTGAAACATCATCTTTATTAACTGCCAATTCAATATCAAATTGTTTACAAACCATTGAGATTAAGGGAACCATTTCAGAAAGAGCTAAGTTCATACCTGGGCATAGACGAGGACCACCACCAAAAGCTTTGATTGTATGTATATCATGATTTTGATGCACAGGACATTTACTTTTTAACCATCGCTCAGGTTTAAATGTCATAGCGTCGGAGAAATGTTCATCGAGTCTTTGCGCATATCGATTTAACAAAATTAATTTAGTGTTTTTCTTAATTTGTAGCCCTTGAATTCGGCAGTCTTCATTTGCTTGAACAATTTGTTGCGTTGTTGTTGGATGAATTCGTAATGTTTCCTGAACAACGGCATTTGTATATTCTAATTGTTGATATTGCTCAAAAGTATTAGGAGCAGAGTGGTCACCGTATATTGAAAGCGCTTCATCTCTTACTTTTTTAATCATGTCAGGGTTTTGTGCTAAATAATACAAAACCCAAGACAGCGAGCTTGAAGTTGAATCTTCTCCTCCTAGAAGCATAGTGAAAATATTACCATATACTTCTTTATCACTAAAAGAACCGTCTATATTTTCAACAAGTAAAGCTTCTAAAAAATTTGTTGGACTTTCTTGTAATTTGGGATCTTTTTTTAAGTTTTCTTTCGCATGCCCTATAAACTTATAGATAGTAGTTTCAATATGTTTCAAGGAATTTTCTAGTTCTCTATCTTTTGATCTTTTATACCATTTCCAAATTGGAATAGGAGAAAAGTTTCGTTCATTTAACATCATGAAAATTCGTTCTAAATGCTGTTGAAAAATGGCATCTTTTCCATGAATGGCATTGAGGTTATACCCAAAAGCTATTGCCGTCGTAACGTCAATAGTAAAAAGCATAAACTCTCTTTGAATATCAATAGGTTGTTGAGTATTTGAAAAATGCTTGAATTTGGAAAGTAATGATTCCGACTTTTCTAATACAATAGGAAAATAACCTCTTACTTTTCTTAAGCTAAGAGATTCAGCTGTAAGTTTTCTATGTTTCTTCCAAGATTCTCCCTCAGCATTAAAAACTCCAGAAATTCCCATTTCTTGTAAAACAGCATTAATTTTAGGGAGTCTTTTAAATAATTTAGGACGGGCTTTTAAAATTTCGTTGTTCAAACTTGGAATGGCAGAAACAACGAATTTTTTATTCACTAAGTGAATAGAATAGATAGGGCCACATTCTTCCACTCCTTTTTCTAGGAATATATGCTTGTCACTTGCCTTAAAATTAGAATAATGCCCTAGTATAAATTTTCCTTTTGGACTTGATAATTTGTCCAAATTAATAGCTTCTAGTTCTTTCATAGTTTGGTTAAGATGAAAGAGTCAAAAATACTAGATTTAATCTTGAATAGCCATTAGCATTATAAAGTTTTAACGAAAGTTTTTTTTCCATGTAAATAAGAGAAAATGTATACTAACACCAAGACTTCTTAAAAGCAAAAAGTTTAATGGAGTTCAATGCAAATTGGTTTAAAAGAAAGATTTTAAATTCTTTTTGATAGATTTGTTTAGTTAGGAAATACTAGGTGATGGAAAGAATAAAAAATTATGCTAAAAGAAATAAAATTAAAACCATTCTATTCGTTGGTTTATTAATAGGATATTACTTCTGCCTACCAAAAAAGTTATTTACCAATCCTACTTCTACAGTGGTAACTTCAAATAATGATGAATTGTTGGGTGCGGTAATTGCTAGTGATGGACAATGGAGGTTTCCTGAGTTAGATTCAATTCCAAGTAAATTTAAACATTGTATCTTACAGTTTGAAGATGCTCATTTTTATAAACACTTTGGATTTAATCCTGTATCAATTGTAAAAGCACTTAAAGAAAATTATAAAGCTAAGAGAGTAGTAAGAGGTGGAAGTACTATTACACAGCAAGTAATAAGACTTTCAAGAAAGAATCAGAGAAGATCTTACTTTGAAAAGTTGGTTGAACTGATTTTAGCAACGCGATTAGAGTTTCGAAGTTCAAAGGAAGAGATATTAAGGCTTTATGCATCTCATGCACCTTTTGGGGGAAATGTGGTGGGTTTAGAAATGGCTGCTTGGCGATATTTTGGTTTACATCCGTATCAATTGTCATGGGCAGAAAGCGCTACTTTGGCAGTTTTACCGAATGCACCATCTTTAATTTACCCAGGTAAGAATCAAGAACACTTAAGAGTTAAGCGGAATACACTTCTTAAGAAACTTTTTACAGAAGGAATTATAGATCAAGAAACCTATGAATTGGCTACGGAAGAGGAATTACCTCAAAAGCCGTATCCATTACCAACAGTGGCGTCTCATTTTATACAAGAAGTTGCAAAAACGAAAAGAGGACAAAGGATAAAGAGCTCGATTAACATTCATTTACAAAAGCAAATAAATACGCTAGCGAAGCAACATTATGAACAAATGAAACAGAATGAAGTGTATAACTTAGCCGTTTTAGTTCTTGATGTGGAAACAAGAAAAGTACTTTCTTACGTTGGCAACTCACCAACAGATGGTAAACATCAAAAGGATGTGAATAATATTGTTTCACCAAGGAGCACTGGAAGTACGCTTAAACCATTTTTATACGCTCAAATGTTACAAGAGGGGGCATTATTACCTACACAATTGGTTGTTGATATTCCAACTGAAATTGCAGGGTATTCTCCCAAGAATTTCGATCTAACTTTTGATGGGGCGGTACCCGCCAATGAGGCATTAACAAGATCATTAAATATACCAGCTGTAAGAATGCTTCAGTCATATGGATTAGAAAAATTTAGAGAAGACATTAAAGCGTATCATATAAAACATATTAATAAATCTTCTGATTATTATGGATTATCATTGATATTGGGTGGAGCTGAGGCCAGTTTATGGGATTTGTGCAAAACATTTGCTGGATATGCTGGCATTGTAAATCATTATGAAGAATTACGACATGAATATTATACCAATGAGTTTCTTGAGCCGAGTATTTTACATGATAATGAATTGAGTTTTGGAGCCATTAAGAAAGAATACACAACTATTGATGCAGGAACTGCTTATAGTACTTTAAATACATTGACAGAGGTAAACCGACCATTGACTGATCAGGCTTGGAAGTATTATGACTCGTCTCAAAAAATAGCTTGGAAAACAGGAACTAGTTTCGGAAATAAAGATGCTTGGGCAATAGGGGCAACTTCAAAATATGTAGTTGGAGTTTGGGTTGGTAACTCTGACGGAGAAGGAAGGTCGAATTTAACTGGTGTAGGAAGCGCAGCGCCATTAATGTTTAATGTATTTGATGTATTACCAAGTTCAGAGTGGTTTTTGGAACCTTTTGAGGATTTATACGAAGAAGAAATTTGTACTAAAAGTGGTTATTTGGCCTTACCGATATGCCCTTCAGAGAAACAGAAGATTCCAAAAAATGGTCGAAGAGCGGATGCATGTCCATATCATAAGGAAATAGCTATCGATATAACGGAGAAGTTCAGGGTTAATAGTAATTGTGAGTCTGTTTCGAACATAAAAACAAAGGAGTGGTTTGTATTACCTCCTTTAATGGCACATTATTATCAACAGAAAAATGCGGATTATAGACCATTACCTAGTTTTAGAAAAGATTGTTTAATGTCTGAAAACAATTCCATGGAATTTCTTTTTCCTACCAAATACAAATCAACGGTTTCTTTGACCAAGAATTCTGAAGGGAAAATAAACTCGTTGATATTGAAAGTGACACATCAAAACTCAAATGCCAAAGTTTATTGGTATCTTGATGATACTTTTATAGGAATAACGCAAGATTATCATGAGCAAGAAATACAACCTAAACCTGGAGTTTATACTATAAAAGCAATTGATAACTTCGGGAATGAGAGGAGCTGTATTATTGAACTAAGGTAACCTTTTTAGCACAAATAGTATCTTTCAAACGGACACCAAAATCAGCTAAAGACTTTATCTCTTTTACACCTGACAAACGCTCTTTCCCTATAATAAGTAACCCGTTATGGTTACCTTCAATGTGATAATAGTTATTACTCTCAAAGAATAAAATTAAATCATCATTAAAGAAGTCTAATATTTCAGATTTATTTTTTCCTGACAAATAAAATCTACGAGAGAAGTCTGGATGATTTTCGATTTCAATATCTTTAAAACTAGTAAAATGATAGATATACTCAAACAAACCTTCTTTGTCAAGAGTGAACTTAGGAATGTTTTCTAAGTTAATATGTAACATAGTGGCTTTAATAACTTGCTGAGCAAATAACTCTCCTTCTGAAAATTCAATGTCAAATAAAGTACAATTATCGTTTGATAGTATATTAGAAACCTTATTAATTTGACGTGTTTTAAAGTAACCAAATTCTGGGATTTGTGTTACCTCTTCAGGGAAATTCTTATAAGACCAACCAAGCTCAATACTAATCTTTGATAAAGATTTTTGTCTTTTAGTTAAGCTAGTAGAATCTTCATTACCGATAACATTTTTACGTAAAGCAAACGGATGCTCGCTACCAGTTTTATATCCATCTAATCCAATTAGTTCAAAATGTCCTCCCTTTCTTTTAAAGGATTCATAATAATTATTCATGTTTTCCAAAACACTGTGATCTACAAATTCAGCAAGTGAAAAATCTATTATTACATCTTTGTCCTCTGGAATTTGATCGAGCTTCGTTTTTAACTTTGTATAGTTAAGAAAACTTGAGAAATTTTCTACAGAAACGTAATATTTATCCTCTTCTTTAAACATTAAAACATTTGGTTTTAGAATATTTCTTACAAAGAGACTGCTGTTTTTATGTATGATTACATGAATTAAAAAGGTAGAAGCGATACCAACGGTAATACCAGTTATTAAATTGGTAGTTATGGTAGTTAACAATGTGATTGAAAAAATAACCAGTTGTTCCTTACCAATTTTGAAAACTTTACTAATTTTTTCAGGAGAAGCAAGCTTGTAACCAGTAAATACCAATATTGCAGCGAGTGCCGAAAGAGGAATTTTTCTTAATTCGCTTGCAAATAGAAGAATAAAGGCTACTAAAAATAGCGCATGGAAAAAATTGGCAGATCGATTGCTTCCTTTATTATTCACATTAACAGAACTTCTAGCAATAACGGTAACGACATTTAGTCCTCCTAAAAAGCCACTAACAACGGTAGCTAAACCTAGAGCTTTAATATCTCTATTAACATTAGATCTCCTTTTTAAAGGATCAAGTTTATCAACAGCTTTAATACTTAATAAACTTTCGATACTGGCAATTAAAGTAATTGAGATAACAGCACCAATAAAATTTAAATCATATACTTTCCCAAAATCGGGAAAAGCCAAATTAGAAAGTACATTATTAGGAAGGTTAATAAGTAATTTTTTATCAATGGGGTAGTCATGTACCGAAAACATATCGTAATAGTAATACATACCAACACTAAGTAAAACAATCCACATTGGGGCTGGAATTAATTGAAAATATCGATTCCTTATCTTACCATAAAAAAACATAATCGCAAGACTTATAACACCTACGATACCAGCATAAAACATGCTTGTATTATCAGTATTAATAAAATTTACGACTCCTTTAGGAACGTTTATTAAAAGATCGATAATGCTACCTTTCATATTTTGATTCCCGAGCATTACATGAATTTGTTTTGCAAAAATCCCAATACCAATAGCAGCTAACATTCCTTGAATAGCAGATGAAGGAAAATAATCTCCTAAGGATCCTAATCTCAAAAAACCAAGAATAATCATAATTACTCCCGATAATACTATGGCCGCTAGTGTGTATAGAAACCCTTGTTGCATATCGCCTGAGCCTAGCGTTGTTATTGCGGATAAAATAACAACAACCAATCCATTTCCTGGCCCTGTTATTGTAACATTTGAACCGCCTAGAATAGCAACTAAAGTACCTCCAATAATAGCCGCGATAATACCCGAAATTGGTGGTGCACCAGAAGCCAAAGCAAGTCCAAAACCTAATGGAAGCGCAATTAATGAAACTACAAACCCTGAAAATATATTTTGAGGGAGTTCCCCCATAAACATCTTTAATTTATCCATTCCCCTTATTTATCTCTTTAAAATCACTTTATAATTAAAATATCTGTTGGTAACTCGTATAAAATATACTCCAAATCATGAGGAAATATCCTATCAATTATACCTGTTCTTTTTGGAGCATTCATTATGAGTAAGTCTGCTCGTTTAACTTTGGCATAATGACCTATTGAATATCCCCTTTTACCAAATATACTTTGAGTTTTTACGGTAATACCATCAGTGTTTATTTTGTTTAAGATGTTTTTTACTCGCAAGTTTTCTCTATTTGTTAAATGTTCTTTGACAAGAGTTGCACGTTTGAGCGATTTATCGTCGTTGACTTTAACTTTTAACTCATTTTGACTTATTTCTTCAACGACTGTTAATCGTTTACAGCCTAATTTACTAGAAACTTCAAATGCTCCTTTAATGGTTTCTTCTGTTTTTTCGTCTAATAAACCATTTACAACAATATGTTTACAAGGAACACGCATTATTGAGGGCTTTATCAATAAAAGAACAGAACATGGAGCTTTACGAGTGAGTTTTCTAGCAATAGATCCAACATAGTATTTATAAATGTTTTCCTTTTGTAAGGCTCCTAGCACCAATAAATCAACCTTATGTTTTTGAGCTATTGATAAAATTGTAGCAACAGGCTTACCTTCTTTCCAAATGGTTTTAATTCCTTTTTCAGGTAAGTCTGTTTTCAATAAGACTTCATTAAGTTTACTTTCTTTCATAGAATCCTTTGAGCCAACATGAACGCAAATAAGTTCTGCGTTGAAAGTAATAGATAAACGTATTGCTTCAAATAGATTAGCCTCAAGGTTAGGAGAAAAAGCAATACCTATTATTATTTTATCAATCAAATTATTAAATTTTTAGACTTCGAATATAAAATTTTATTGTAGTTTTAAAAAAAGTAAAAGATACAATAAATCTATGATTGAATTAGCTGGTATTATTATATTAGGTATTTTAGCTCAATGGTTTGCATGGAAATTTAAAATTCCAGCAATTCTACCTTTAATTTTAATAGGCCTATTTGTGGGTCCTATTGCTGCCGAATTTTTTAGTGAAGATGGAAATAAATGGATTGAGCCTATTTGGAATGGAACAAAAGGGCTTTTTCCAGGAGAGGGACTTTTTTACTTTGTATCCTTGGCTATTAGTATTATTCTTTTTGAAGGTGGTTTAACACTGCGTAAAAGTGAGATTTCAAATGTAGGACCGGTAATTACGAAATTAATTACTTTAGGTGCCGCGGTTACTTTTATTATTTCTTCTATTGTAGCGCATTATGTCTTTAACTTAGGTTGGGAGATAGCAATGCTGTTTTCATCATTAATTATTGTAACAGGCCCTACCGTAATATCACCAATTTTAAGAAATATACCCTTAAAAAAAGATGTTGCTGCTGTGTTGAAGTGGGAAGGAATTTTAATTGATCCTATTGGTGCTTTAGCTGCTGTATTAATGTTTGAATTCATTAGTGCAGGAGGAGGAAGTGGTTTTACAAAAACAGCTTTAATGGAGTTTGGTAAAATTGTATTATTCGGCTCTACTTTCGGGTTTACGTTCGCTCATGGATTAATCTTTATCATAAATAAAAAGTTGGTGCCTCATTATTTATTAAATGTGGTTTCACTTTCTATGGTGCTTTTTGTATTTGTAATATCTGATCTTTTTGCTCATGAATCTGGGCTATTGTCAGTAGTTGTTATGGGAATGGTAATTGCAAATAGTAATTTAAAGAGTTTTGATGAACTTCTTTATTTTAAGGAATCTCTTTCCATATTACTTATCTCCATTCTTTTCATATTGCTTGCTGCTAATATGAATATTAGTGAACTAATGTTAGTGTTTAATTGGAATGCAGTCTACTTATTTGCAGCTATTGTTTTTGTTATAAGACCTTTGGCAGTTTTCTTAAGTACATACAAATCGACGTTAAAACTAAATGAAAAATTATTTATTAGCTGGGTAGGTCCACGAGGGATTGTTGCTGCTGGTATTGCTTCATTATTTGGGACTAAATTAATGAAGCAAGGAATTGAAGGAGCTGAATACATTACTCCGTTAGTGTTTATGATTGTATTAGGTACAGTATTATTAAATGCAACAACTGCAAGAATGTTTGCAAAAATTATAGGAGTTTTCTTAAAAAGCTCAGAAGCTATTGTTATGATAGGTGCATCTGATGCAGCTAGACTTATAGCAAAATATTTGATGGATAATGGTAGGAGAGTGGTGTTACTTGATCAGAACAAAAGTTATATTGAAGAATCAAGAAGCCTTGGAATAGAGGCCTTCGATATTGACATATATACAGAAACTCTTGATGATGCGGCTGAATTGAATGATGTTGGCTATTTAATAGCTATGACAGGTAGTGATGAGGTAAATAAGTATGCCATTAATCAATTTTCAGGTATTTATGGAGAAAGAGGAACCTATCGACTTGCTACATTGAATGAAGTAAAATCGAGTATCAATGAAAATGATGATATGATTTTTACTCCAAAGGATGATTTTATTAATCTAAATGAAAGTGCAAGGGATTTCCCAATGATGAATGAAGTTAGTGTTAGTTCTTCTGAAGATTATACTAAAAAATTAAATATTTTATTTGAAGAGGAAAGATCGGTTCCTTTATTTGTGAAGAATAATGAGAATATTGAAACCATTCAAGAAGCTGAATTATCAACGATAGACAACAACTATAAAATTGTTTATTTAGGTAAGAAAATTACCTTTAATCCATAGCGGAAGTTTTCTAATACAGTAATTTAAAACCATAACTGTATAAGATCAATAAGAAAAGATGAACAAACAAAATGTTGATGCGAATGAAAAATCCATTTCATTTCACTTCACATAAAAGGTTAGTTTTTTTATAAAAGGATTGAATAAATATTAACTGAGGTTATAAATCTAATCCAAAAGTAGATTTGAGTTTTTCAATAAATGGATTTTTCTCCTTAAGTTTTTCAAACTTTTCATGAGGAGTGTAGGCAAATTTCTTTTCTACAGTTTCATTTAAATTAATAATGATCTGAATTCCATAATTATTCAATTTTTCTCTTAAAAAGCGTAATAATTTAGGTTTTCCTTTATTTAGTTGGTTCAACATTAAATCATTCGGTACTGATATTCCTACCTGAAAGTTTTCAAATAATTTAGGCTCATCAGAAGCAATAATGGCGGCCATACTTCGTTCACCAATATCTTGTAGTTTGAAGTAATATTTTTTCCAAGCTTCTTTTAATTGCTCATGTGTAAATGGAGTTCTAGGATGATTGTCATAGTTTTCTTCCTCATCAGTACTTTTCATTTCTTTTCTCTGGTGAATACTCTTCAAAGAAAGTGCTGATGTTCTACGTTTGATGTCTTTTAATAAAGGTTTTGTGTTTTTTTCTGCATCTGGAGTGTTTTGCGTTACCTCAATAGCCTTTGAAACAGAAGCAGCTTCCTTAATAACATCATCAACCTGCTTAACAGACACCTTAGGTTTAGACTTACTTGAGGTTAACGTGGTAAAAAATGTAGCTGGAATTATGTAGTTCCTAGATTTTTTTTTTGCTCCATCAAAAGTGATAGAGGCAATTTGCATTAAGGTAAGCTCAACGAGTAGGCGTTGATTTTTACTTGTTCTGTATTTTAAATCGCAATCATTAGCTTTATCTATGGCCTGCATTAAGAATTGCATGGAAGCTTTGCCAGCTTGTTCTAAATATTTCTTTTTAGCAGTATCACCGACTTCTAACAATGGAATAGTCGAAGCATCTTTTGCAACGAGTAAATCTCTGAAATGAGAAGCAAGTCCATTAATAAAATGATGTCCTTCAAAACCTTTTCCTAATACTGTATTGTAAGCTAATAAAGCTTCAGGAATTTTATTTTCAAGAAGTAAATCTGTCATAGAAAAATAAACATCATAATCTAATACATTCAGATTTTGAGTTACCGCTTCTCTGGTTAAATTATTTCCCGAAAAACTAACAACACGATCAAATATCGATAAAGCATCTCGCATTGCTCCATCTGCTTTTTGGGCAATAATATGAAGCGCATCGTCATCGGCGGTAATATTTTCTTTTTCAGAAATAGTTTTTAAATATTCTTTTGCATCAAGAACTCCAATTCTTTTAAAATCGAATATTTGACATCGAGATAAAATCGTTGGAATTATTTTGTGTTTTTCAGTAGTGGCCAAAATAAAAATGGCATGAGCGGGAGGTTCTTCCAAAGTTTTTAAGAAAGCATTAAATGCCGCTTGTGACAACATGTGAACCTCGTCAATGATATATACTTTATACTTTCCAGTTTGAGGCGGAATACGAACTTGATCTGTAAGATTTCTGATATCGTCAACAGAGTTGTTTGATGCCGCATCTAATTCAAAAATATTGAAAGCAAAGTCTTCATCGTCATTTGCATTTTCAGAAGCTTCCTGATTTATTCTTTTCGCAAGTATTCTCGCGCAAGATGTTTTACCCACACCTCTAGGGCCGGTAAATAATAAAGCCTGCGCTAAATGGTTATTTTTTATAGCATTTTCAAGTGTATTGGTAATCGCTCGTTGACCTACTACATCTGCAAAGGTTTGGGGACGATATTTACGAGCTGATACTATAAAATGTTCCATTAAAGCTGAATTATTTTCTCAACAAAAATAAAAAACCGAACCGCAACAAACAAGCAAAAAGTAGTCCAGTTGTCAACAATAAAAAATAGCTCTAATTATGGAACGAAAAACGTAAATTTGATAACTGATAACTGAACACTCAACGCTCAAAATTAGTAAAACAATGGATTTATTTTCACAATTCAATGATACCCCTAGAAACTTATTGCCAAAAGATGGTACTGTTCTATATTATGGACTTGTAATTAGTAAGGATGAATCAGAAATATATTATAAACAATTGTTGAATACTATTGACTGGAGAAATGATGAGGCAATTATTTTTGGAAAACGAATGGTAACCAAGAGAAAGGTGGCTTGGTATGCAGAAAAACCATTTGAATATTCATATTCTAATACAACCAAAACGGCATTACCGTTTAATAAAGAATTATTGGAATTGAAGAAGTTAATAGAAAAGGAGACCCAAGAAACGTACAATTCTTGTTTGTTAAACTTGTATCATGATGGATCAGAAGGAATGGCTTGGCACTCGGACGGGGAAAAAGATTTAAAAAAGAATGGAGCGATTGCTTCGGTTACTTTTGGTGCGGAACGTAAGTTTGCCTTTAAGCATAAGAAATCTAAGGAAGTCGTTTCTCTAGTTTTACAGCATGGTTCTTTATTGGTTATGAAAGATACCACTCAAACACATTGGTTGCATCGCTTACCTCCAACAAAAAAAGTACATAGACCTAGAATAAACCTAACATTTCGAACGATTGAAGGATAAAAAAATAATTAACATAGCTAGTTTACTATTTCTTTTAATAATTCAAATAAATGCCGTCGCTCAAACGGAATTAGAGTTATTAAAAAGTAGGGCTAACTTATATATGAAAGATGGGGATGAACATTTTAATAAAGCATTTAAGTATTATTTAGAACAGAATCATGATTCCTGTTATTTATATAGTTCCATTTGTCTTAGAAAGAATGAAATTAAGTCGGAAATAAACAATGATAAAATAGAAATTTTGAACTATTTGCAAGGGGTCTCCGCGGCAAAGAAAAGTATGCTAGATAAATCTCTAAGGAACTTTAGGACAATCAGTGATTCTAGTAATTATAGAAATTTAAAGAGATTTTGGTTAGGGTATATAAATACTATGAAAGAAAACTATGACATTGCATTATTTAATTATTCTTTCTGGATGAAGGAGAGTGAGAGATCTAATCGCAATATTATAAAAACTGTCCTTCACAATATTTCCATATGTTATTTGTTAAATAAAAATTATATTGAAGCGGAGAAGTATATGAAGAAAGAAGAAAGGCTTATTGAAAAGGGGGATACTGCAACATTAATATCGCTAAAAATGGATTTTGCTAATATTTATTATAATCAATATAAAGATAGTATTGCTATTCCGCTATTTTATGAATCATATAATTTAGCAAATATGTTTTCAGATTTAAAAAAGAAAAGAGTAACATCAAAAAATATTGCTGTTATAGAAAAAAACAGAAAAAATTATAAAGAAAGTGTTCAGTATTATGAAGAGTTTATAAAATGGAATGATTCCATATGGAATAGAGATAAAGTATGGGAGCTTACAGAAAAAGACAAACAACTTGCTTTGGCAGAAAAGAATAGAGAAATTTTAATAAAGGAAGAAGAGCTTAAAAGAGAAAGCTTAGAAAAGATATTGGTAATGCTTGTGTCGAGTTTTCTAATAGTTGTTATCCTTGTTTATTTTTGGATAAGAAGAAGAAAAATTATTTATGAGAACAAACTAGAAACTTTGGAAAAAACGAATAAAGAAAGAAATAGAATATCCAAAGAATTACATGACGGAATATTGGGGAAGTTATTTGGTGTTCGATTTGGTCTAGGTTTTATGGAATTAAAAACTGACAAGGAGACCTTAGAAAAATATGAACAATTTTTAAACGAATTAAAGGATATTGAAAAAGAGATACGAGATGTTTCACATAGATTAAACAAACCAGTAGGTATTGAAATAGATTTTTTTAATGAGATAGAAAAGATGATTCAAAAGAAAAGTTTAATAGGTAATTTTGAATACTCTTTGGATTTTTCTAAACCTGAGAAATTAAATTTTGTAACTAGCAAAATAAAGTTTGAAGTTTTAAGAGTTTTAGAAGAAGCATTTCAGAATATCATTAAGCACTCTAAGGCGGATAAAGTTCAATTAAAGATTGAATTAATTGATAAATCGATGCATTTAGAGTTAAAGGATGATGGTTTAGGGTTTGCCCTCCAATTATTATCACAGGAGGGAATCGGAATAAGCAATATGAGGTCTAGGGTCGAAGAAATGAAAGGAGAATTTTTAGTTTTAGCAAAGATTGATTTTGGAACTACAATAAAATTAAAGATTCCTCTAAAAACAGAAAAAGTGTAAATTCTCTCTAAAACATAAACAAAACCTAATTTCTCACCATAATTCAATTTTTATTGTAAATTTGAGTCATTGTCAAATCAAGAAAACTAATTTACTATGGACAACACTACAATTAATGAGGGGATCATTGAGTCGAAGAGTATTACAATGAAATTGATTAATTATACTCAATTAGAGCAAAAAATAGATGCTGATAAAATGGCTGATGGGCCTTCAGTAAACATTTCTTCTCCTGAAAACCAAGGAAATGATGATTCTTACACGGTTACAGTATTAACTTATTTACCAGACGCTCAATTATCGCAAGTCGAAAATACTAGCGGTATAAAGTTAGACGATAATGTCTATTTAAATTATAATGGAGTTAATCCTGTAAAAATTTTAGGGAAGGATAATAAATATACTACTGTTCAAGGAAGAGAGTTCCGCTTCGATTATAGATGTGATGTTAAGAATGTTGAAAAATATTTTTTATGTTATCTACAATTTGCTTACACGATTAAAGATAGTCAATATGCTGATGTTATTTGGGTTCGAGATGAAAATGAAGACCCTGAAACGGATAGAGGAACTGTAACTGTTCCAGCGGATACAGATGATTAGATTAACGATTCTTTTATTTTCAGTTTCTTTATGGTCTCAGGAAGGACTTAAAAAATTGAGATCTGATGCGGAGATAATTTGTAAGAGTAATACAGTTGATTTATTCTGTAAATCATATTCATTTTACCAACAAAAAAAATATGATTCTTGCTTTTTGTACTCTTCTAAAGCTTTATTGCTGGAAACAGAAGAAAGAAAAAAATCTATACTTCATTATATTCAATCTGTAGTAGCATTAAGGAAGGGGATGAATTCAAAGGCTTTGGATAATATTAAAAGTATGAGAAGCTACTTGGGATTGAAAACAATGAAGTTGGGAAGGATTTATCTGGGGCTGAAAAAGTATGATAGTGCTATATTTTTTTTTAACAAATGGTTAGATCATAATGAAAAGTTTGATTCTGAATATGTTAAAACAGTTTATCATAATATTGCATTAACTTATTTACATAAGAAGGAATTTACCCTTAGTAAAGAATATTTTGACAAGGAGTTAGCTTTAATAAAAAAGAAAGATACTTTTTCAACAATAAGAACGAAAATAAACATGGCTAATGCATATTATGTCCAATATAAAGATAATATTGCTATTCCTTTGTTTAGAGAAGCTTACGAACTCTCCAAAAAATATTCTGATTTCAACCTAAGAAGAGACGCAACCAAAAATATGGCGGTTATTGAAAAAGATCGGAAGAATTTTGAAAAAAGTTTACAATATTTTGATGAATATGATAAACTAAGGGATTCTATTTGGGATAGAGACAATATTGTTGAGTTAACAGAGAAAGACAAGCAAATAGCTGTAGCGCAGAAACAACAAGAAATCACGCTTCAAGATGAGGAGCTAAAAAGACAACAATTAGTTCAAAATGGATTGTTGGTAGGTGCTTCTGGGTTGGTTGTTTTTATTGGTTTTTTAGGGTTTTTATATCGAAAACTCAAAAAACAAAATTATTTGATTACCAAGCAAAAAGAAGATTTGAATTTGGCAAATAAAACGAAAGATTATCTATTTTCCGTTGTGTCTCATGATTTAAGATCTCCTATGAATACAATTAAAAGTCAACATATAGACTTAAGTAATCATATAGAATCGAAGAATTTTGAAGGAATTAAAAAAGCAAATGAAGCTGCAATAGTCATTACAGATAGTACAAGTCATTTGTTAAATAATGTTTTGCATTGGTCTTTAGAACAGAGTAATCAACTTGTTTTTGATACAAAGGAGTATGCATTACGACCGTTAATACAACATATTTTACATGATTATGAAACGCTACTAAATGCTAGAGAAATTACTGTTACATCTGAACTGGAGAATATATTGGCTGATTTTGATAAAGAATCTATCAAAATAGTCTTACGCAATTTGTTAGATAATGCACTGAAATATATGGGAGGTAAAGGACAAGTAACAATTAAAACAGGTGAACATTCCGATACTAAAGCATTTATAATATTAGAAGATACTGGTCAAGGTATTACTAAAGAGAAACTACAGAAAATTAACTCTTTAAAGGATCTCTCAATAGATAAAATTGATCGATCAAAAGGTGTAGGACTAGGACTTTTACTTTGTCAAACATTAGTGAAAAAGAATAATGGAAGTATAACTTTTGAAAGTGAACTGGGGAAAGGAACAAAAATAACAATTCTTTTACCCAAGGTAATAGATTAAAATGTTAAAGCTCAGCAACAACTTGCTGAGCTTTTTTATTTCAGGAATTTTGAATTCTTTTTAGTATTTCATCATAAACAAAACTATAGTAATCGTGATATTGGGGTAATAATATGTTTTCGTGTTTACTTGTGTTTTTTAAGATATCTAGCTCAAAAAGTTTGATATCATCTACCTCCGATTCTTGGAGCTTTAAATGATGAATATCGACGGTTAATTCTGCGATATATATATGATGAAATTCGTTGTCCTTAATTCCATTAGCATGATTTACTTGATGTTTTCTAGTACCAATTTTAAGGAGTTTTTCAGAGGTTAATGAATAATTGATTTCTTCTTTAATTTCTCTTAAGGCCGCTATTTCAATTTTCTCACCAGCAGCAATATGCCCGGCAACCGAGATATCCCAGAGGCCAGGAAATACCTTTTTAGTCAAAGCTCTTTTTTGTAGTAATATTTTGTTATCAGAAGTATATAACCAAACATGAATCGTTTGATGAAAGTAGCCATTTTTATGAGCTTCCGATTTTAAACAGGTATTACCAGTATAGTTACCATTTTCGTCAAAAATGTCAATGATTTCGTCCATCTAAATATATAGTGTTTTATCCTTTATTGAGCTTTAAAAGTTGGATTATAAATTAAGCCAATTAAATTACCGAAAGGATCTTTTACAGTTGCCGTTACAATTGGTCCTCCAACATTAAAAGGTTTTTCGTGTTCTTCTGCTCCAAGATTAACAAATGTAGCATAAGCCTCTTCAATGTTTTCAACTCCCCAATAACTAGCAACATTATCTGTGTTTTCTGAAATTAAATTTTCTGTTGGTTGCAAACCGAGTTCAAAACCACCGATATTAAAACCAATATAGTAAGGTTCGTCAAAATAAGGAACGGTATCAAAAGCTTTAGAGTACCAATCTTTTGCTCTTGACATATCGGTTACTTTATATATAGTGGTTCGTAAACCAAGTATTTTAGTAGAGTTCATATTTTGAAGATTTATGGTTTACATCAGGTAAATGTTTTAAGTGATTAACTGAGCTTGTTGCCCTAAAACATAAAAACGCCATTGAAATTTCAATGGCGTTTTTATGTTTTTATTTGAAATAAGAAAAATCTTCTCCGTCTTCAATCTTGAGAAGACTTTCATATATCATTTTAATCACATTTTCTACATCTTCTCTATGAACCATTTCAACCGTGGTGTGCATATATCGTAAGGGCAGTGAGATTAGTGCCGATGCAACTCCTCCGTTACTATAAGCAAAAGCATCAGTATCTGTTCCAGTGGCTCTAGATAACGCAGAACGTTGGAAAGGAATTTCATTTGCTTCAGCAGCATCAATAATTAAATCTCTTAATTTCTGTTGTACAGCAGGAGCATAAGCAACTACAGGTCCTTTACCAAGTTCTAAATGACCTTCTTTCTTTTTGTCGATCATTGGAGTAGTGGTGTCATGAGTAACATCGGTTACAATGGCAACGTTTGGCTTTATTGTCTGTGTGATCATTTCAGCTCCTCGTAAACCAATTTCTTCTTGAACAGAATTGGTAACATATAAACCGAAAGGAAGCTTTTTACCATTTTCATGTAATAGACGAGCCACTTCAGCAATCATAAACCCACCCATTCTATTATCTAGTGCTCTACAAACAAATTTGTTTTCGTTTAATATGTGAAATTCATCAGGGTAAGTAATAACGCAGCCAACATGCACACCTAGAGCCTCAACTTCTTCTTTGGTAGTACATCCACAATCAATAAAAATATTGTCCGGTTTTGGAGCTTCTTCTTTAGCTCTGTTTCTGGTATGAATTGCAGGCCATCCAAAAACACCTTTTACGATTCCTTTCTTCGTATGAATATTTACAATTTTACTTGGAGCAATTTGATGATCACTACCTCCATTTCTAATGACATAAATTAGTCCATTATCGGAAATGTAGTTTACATACCAAGAAATTTCATCAGCATGTCCTTCAATGACAACTTTGTATTTGGCATCAGGGTTAATAACACCAACAGCAGAACCATAAGTGTCAGTTATAAATTCATCGACATAAGGCTTTAGATACTCCATCCAAATTTTTTGCCCTTCCCATTCATAACCTGTTGGAGCGGCATTGTTTAGATATTTCTCTAAAAAGTCAATAGATTTTTTATTTAAAATTGATGTCGAAGCCATAATAAATATTTTGATTTTTTTTATAAAAAACGAAGCTATATTAGCTCCAAAATTTACGTTTTTCGTTAAGTTCTTCTTGTTCTTTAATTTGGGCAGGAGTAAGCACTTTTAAAAAGGATGGATGCTGCTCAATGGCGTATTGAATTTTCTCAACAATACTATCTATATTTTCATTATCATAGTCAATTTCCAAAGGCTCTTTAATGATCATTGACTGTAAAACATTACGTTTTTTAATCTGTAAACCTTTTTTATCAAAAGATCTCCTAAATCCGTCAATAACAATAGGGACAACTACAGGTTTAAATGTTTTTATAATATGTGCAGTACCTCTTCTAATTGGTTTGAAAGCAGTAGTTGTTCCTTGCGGAAAGGTAACAACCCAGCCATCGTCTAACGCCTTACCAATATTTGAAATATCAGATAATTTAACCTGTCTGTTAACATTTTTTCCAGAGCTTCTCCAAGTTCTATCAATTGAAACGGATCCAGTATAGGCAAATATTTTAGGTAAAATTCCAGCTCTCATTGTTTCACCAGCCGCAACATAATACACATTAAGCTTCGGATTCCAGATGTATCCAATATTTTTAATATTATCAACTCTACCTTTAAGGGCTGCATTAAATACATGGAACATAGCCGCTACATCAGCAAAATATGTTTGATGGTTGGATATAAAAAGAACGTTGTGTTCAGGAAGTTGACGAATAATCTCAGATCCCTCGATTTGAAGTTCGTTAAATCTACGGTACCTACCATGAGAGATAACGCCTAAAATACGAATTAGCCATTTTTTTATCCATAAAATGTGTCCAAACGGATTCCTTTTAAAAAGGGGCATATAAGTGGTTTTTATTAGTAGCTTGCTAAATTACAAAAGAAAAAGAAGAATGTTATTATTTTATTAAATCTTTAATTTCTGATAACATCATTGCCGTAGCTCCCCAAACAGTGTAATTATTTAAATTAAAGCTAGGTACTTCAATATCATCCATATATGAAGTACTCAGAGAAGTATAAACAAGGTTAGATTCGTCTAATAAATCATCTAAAGAAACTTCAATTATTTTGGCGACTTCATAATTAGGGTTGAAAAGTGGTTTGAAATCAAGATAGCCCATAAAAGGAGCTACCAAAAAGTTACTGGGCGGAATATATGTGTCAGAAAGTCGACGAATAACGTTAACCTTTTCATTAGAAACACCTACTTCTTCATCAGTTTCCCTTAAAGCCGTTTCCTTTAAATCAAAGTCGTTTAAATCATATTTACCTCCAGGAAAACTTATTTGTGCAGAATGAGTGCCTTTGTAACTAGCTCTTTGCGTTAGCAAAAATTTGGTATGATTATTTTCATCTGGAAAAAACAAAGCCAAAACAGCAGCTCTTCTGGGTTTTTTATCTAGAATCATTTCCTCAGAATATTTTTTTCTAATCTCAGGTGCTAATTTAAAATGAGAATTAAGGCCTCCTAGAGAACGCTCTTGAAAATGATCTATTTGATTTATGAAATCTGAAAAAAACATAGTACTTTCATAATTTCTGACAAACATATTATTTTTAAAGAGGTTAAACCAATTTTTTGGCTTGAATTTTGCTCATTAACACATGTAATATCTAACAATAAATATGAATAAAGAGAATAAATTTTTAAAACTAGCTTTAAGTTTGTTATTTGATGCGATAGGATACCTATCGTTTCTGTTTCCTGGACTAGGTGAAATAACTGATGTCGTTTGGGCTCCGGCTGCTGCCTTTTTAATGGCAAAAATGTACAAGGGAAACAAAGGTAAAATAGCTGCGGCTGTTACTTTTATTGAAGAAGCAATGCCTGGTTTAGATGTGATACCAACATTTACATTAATGTGGTTATTTACTTATGTTTTTACATCGTCAAAAGAAAAGAAAACGACTATTGAAGTATAAAGCAACTACGACCTTGCGGCCGTAGCTGTTTTTATGAATGTTACTTTTTCATACTTAAAAATGAAAAACTATAGTTGACTCCTAAGTTGAAGAAAGAGGTACTTAAACTTCCTCCTTTTGCTTTTACATATCCAGCAGCCCCTCGAATACTTAGATTCTGATTCAGTTTAAAATCTAAACCTAAACTGGGTTTAAGGATCAAGCCTTGGCCAGTGCTAATACCGCCACCACCGGCAGCTCCTCCTAACATTTGCGTGAATATATAGGTTGAATTATTAAAGAAACGATTAGATTTAATTCCTAAACCAACAATTCCTTCTGCATATGCGCCAGCGTCTCCAAAATTAGCAAAGGCTGTTTGACCAGCAGCGTAGATATGTTCATTTAAGAAAAAGTTGATTTGTAATGATATTTGATGCATATCTTGCTTAATACCTGTATCTCTTTGAGCATTAGAATAGATATCATGTTTAATAATAGTTTCAAGTCCCTTTAACTTTCCAAAAGAGAATGAATTATTTTTAGAGTTGGTTCCATCTCTATCAACATAATATTTTACTCCAAAACCAAAAGAAGAAGAAGCAAAACGACTATCAGGGCTCATAATATATCCTTTATCTATTGAAACATATACATTATCAAACAATTTTTGTTCTAGAGAAATATCTGGATAAATTAAAAAACCTCCTCCAGTATCAACACCACCACCTCCGCCAGCACCAATACCGAATTTAGCTAGAATATTGGTTCTGTTTTTATTCATTCCGAAGTGATATCCAGCACCGATAAAGACATCCATATAACCAGCCTTTATCCCTTGATAAGCACCATCAGCTTTAACATAGTAGAAGAAATTATCATTAAAATAAGAGTTGTATTCGAAACCAGCTAACCGAATAGTTCTTCCCTCGTAGTTGCCTTTAGTAACCTTTAAGTTGTTTAAATGAACGAAAAGAGAGTTTCTATTACTCTTACCATTCCATTTGGTTTCTCCTAATTCATCTAAAGAAAAACTTTTTTCTGAATTTTCGAAGTTAGAGTGTTTGAAAGATAAAGGAATTTGCACAGCTACATTAAACTGGCTGCTTTTAATTAACCCTTGATCAAAAAAGTTAATATAACTATATCCTGCTGTCGTAGAAAAGTATTTAAAATCATAACCTAAATTGAAATGAGGAAGAATAAAGGCGCCACCACCATCGGGAGCTGAAGCACCACCGCCACCACCAAAGTGAATACCAGTATCAATAAAGAAATTATCAATCAGTTTTTTTTGAATTCCAGCATTGACTCCTAAAGTAAAAAATCCTCCTCGGATTCCTCCAATAGAACCATAAATACCAACACCAGCATAACTCCAATCATTAATTTTTAAGTTATAATGAATACCTGAAAAATCCATATTGACTTCATTTTCTGGCATTGCAATGGATAGATAGTCTAGTTGACCAAAGGCATTTTGAATTTTGGGATTTATTGGTTGTTCTTGTCCGTAAAAAAAACAAGCACTCAATGTTAAATTAAACATGAGTACTTTTTTTATTATGCTTTTAAACATGAATTGGTGTTTGTTATTTAGTGATGTATTTGTTGTCGTTCTCCATTTATATAAGATGCGGTAAAAGCATCTTTAAAGCCAATTTTCACTAATTCAGATTTTAGCTTTTTCGCTTCAGCAAGAGATGCAAATATACCCAAAGAATATTTAAAATATTCACTGTTTTTTGAGGCAATTCCAGCTAACGAGTTTTCCGACAGTAAAGGATATTTATTTTTCGAAAAAACTCCAATTTGAACGGAATACACTGTTTGTCCGTTATTGTTTTCTTCAATGGTAGCCATTTCATCATCTAAATTTACATCTTCTTGATTTAAATCGTTAGCCGCTAACCCAGAGTTGTTGCTTACTGCATTAGAAATGCTGTCTATTACACGTTCTGCTTCTTCTGCTTTTATTTTGGCTACGTCAATTTTTGTATCAGCTGTTAAATCACCAGCTGAAAAATTATTGTTTTTGAGTACAATAAATACAATGCCTAGAGAAAGGCCTAAAAGCAGACCTAACACTATTGCTATAGTTCTAGATTTTTGCTTTTGATGCTGAACACTTTCATTTAAATCTGTTAGTTCTTTTTCTCTTTCTTCAAGTTTAAGTTTTGTGGCATCAATATCTTCTTGCATCAATTGATACTTCGCTTCTTCAATAAATGGCATGCTTTAATATTTAAAGTTGGTTTCGGGTACTAAAATACAAATCTTTTTTAACTACATTTTTTCAGGCTAATGATAACTCCTTTAGAAGCAGGTGTATTACTAATACGAGCCTTACTTTTTATTGGAACCAATACATTGGCTTCTGGGAAATAAGTAGCTACGCAGTTTTTCGGAATACTATAAGGTATCACAAGAAATTGTTTTGCAATTCTTTTTTGATCTTCGTAATGACTAATTAAATCGACCTTATCAAGTTTTTTAAGATCATAATTTTTCATGTCTTCATAATTCATTAGAATAACTCTTCTTTCATTCATGATGCCTCGATATCTATCATGTAATCCATAAATTGTGGTATTGTATTGATCATGAGTTCTGATAGTCATCAATATAAATTGATCTTCTTTTAGTTTAATATCAGAAGGTTTATTTAATGTGAAATTAGCTTTCCCTGTTGAAGTAGGAGAGAAGTCTGCTTTTCTGGCATTGTTGGGAAGATAAAAACCACCTTTTTCACGAACTCTTTTATTATAATTATTGAAACCATTTATGGTAGCTTCAATTTTATCTCGTATTAAATCATAGTTAGAAGTTAGATTGCTCCATTTAACGCTGGATTTTTTAAGAGTTTTCTCTGCGATACCAGCTACAATTTTGGGTTCACTTAATAATAAAGAAGAACAAGGTTTTAAATGGCCTTTAGATTGGTGAACTACCCCCATGGAGTTTTCGACAGAAACAAATTGTTCTACACTATTTTGTATGTCCTTTTCAGACCTACCCAAGCAAGGTAGGATTAGGGCTTGTTTACCATGAATTAAATGGCTTCGATTTAGTTTTGTTGAAACGTGAACAGTTAAATTACAATTTCTCAAAGCATCGGCAGTATATTCGGTATCGGGAGTAGCTGATACAAAATTGCCTCCCATTCCAATAAATACTTTCGCTTTATTGGCATGCATAGCTTCTATTGCATCTACAACATCATATCCATGTTTTTTGGGAGCTATAAAATTAAACTCCTTTTCCAAAGCATTTAAAAAAGGTAGTTTTGGTTTTTCCCATATCCCCATTGTACGATCTCCTTGAACATTCGAATGCCCTCTCACAGGACATGTTCCAGCTCCTTTTTTTCCTATACTCCCTTTTAAAAGAAGTAAATTAACGATCTCTCTTATATTATCTACTCCGTTTTTATGTTGAGTGAGCCCCATAGCCCAACAAATAATAATTTTATCGTTATTCACAATTAGTTCTGAAGCTTTCTTAATTTCAGGAAGAGTTAAGCCTGTTTGAGGTAGTAGTTCTTCAATAGAATGAAAATCAAGATCGTTCATTAATTCTTCAAAACCATGAGTTTGTGATTTAATGAAATCATGATTAAATACGGATCCAGGTTGTTCTTCTTCCTTTTGCTTCATTAATTTCATAATAATTTTTAATAAAGCAACATCTCCATTTATTTTAACTTGAAGGAATTGATCTGTTAACTTTTGACCAGAGCCAAGCCATTTTAGAGGATTTTGAGGATCAACATAATTCATTAGTCCCACTTCAGGAAGAGGGTTGATAGTCATTATTTTCCCCCCTTTCTTTTTTGTTTCTGCTAGAGCAGTCAACATTCGTGGGTGGTTGGTTCCAGGATTTTGGCCAATGACAATAACTAAATCTGCATGATCGAAATCATCAAGAGTAACAGAGCCTTTACCAATACCTAAAGTTTCGGATAATCCGCTACCACTACTTTCATGACACATGTTTGAACAATCAGGAAGATTATTCGTTCCAAATTGACGAACGAATAACTGATAAAGGTAAGCTGCCTCGTTACTTGTTCTTCCCGAGGTATAAAATATAGCCTCATCTGGAGAATTTAGTTCGTTTAATTGTTCTCCAATAAGAGAGAATGCATTATCCCATGATATTTCTTCATAATGAGTGGCATTCTCCTTTAAAAGCATAGGAGCAGTAATTCTACCACTTTTTCCGATGTTATAGTCAGACCATTCTGATAATTCTTGAACGGAATGAGTAGCAAAAAACATAGGGCTGACTTTGTTTTTTGTAGCTTCTTCTGCTATGGCTTTTGCTCCATTTTCGCAATATTCAGCTAAAAATGCTCTTTTTTCATCAGGATCAGGCCACGCACAACCCGGACAATCAAAACCATCCTTCTGATTCATGTTTTTTAACAAACCAATACTTTTACCAAGCCCTGTTTCAGAAACAACATGCTTCAATGCTGATTTTATGGCGGTTGTACCTACTGCTTTTTTAGGAATATCTGTTAGCTTAATACCTGTAAGCTCTTCAGGTGGTTGTGCGTTTGTTTTTTTTGTACTCATTATAATATATATTGAGGATTTGAGTATATCGTCATTTTATTTTGTCGGGTAAAACCAATAAGACAAATGCCAAACTCCTTGGCAAAATCTACTGCCAAAGATGAGCATGCAGATACGGCCACGATTATTGGGGTTTTGGCAAAAAAGGCCTTGCTTACTATTTCGTAAGAGACTCTACCACTTACTAGCATAATTGTAGCTTCGCTTAATTTATTTGATTCTAATAAATGCCCGATACATTTGTCTACAGCATTATGTCTTCCAATATCTTCTTTTAAGGTAATGATGTTTTTACTTTTATCAAAAATAGCACAAGCGTGACTCCCTCCAGTTAATTCAAACGTGTTTTGTTGCTCAATCATTATATCAAACATTGCTTGAATTTCAACTAAAGATAATGATATTTGATTATGAAGTGCTTTTCCTTCAACTTTTAGGTCTTCAATTTCTTTCTTACCACATATCCCGCAAGAGGATACGGATAACAGTGTTCTTTTGTTTAAATACCCTTTTCCTAAATCATCTTTCGAAATAATAACATTGAGTATATTATTGAAATATTCATGATCATCATCAACTCGTTCAAGGTTAAAAGAAAATTGCTTTTTGAAAATATCCTCTGCAAATAGCAACCCTCGAATAAGATATTCATCATCTCCCGGTGTTCGCATTACAACGGTATATGGTTGATTATTGATATTTATCTGAAGAGGAGCTTCAACTACTAGTCTGTCTTCCAGTTTCAAAGAGCTTTCAAGAGAAGCTTTAATAGCATCGTATGCCCTAACTTGTTCCATAAAAACAAATATAAATAATAAAAAAGTTAAAATTGAAATAGTGTAAGATTTAAAATAATTACCTTTAACACTGGTTTAAATACAATATAGTAGAGTTTATAAAAATGAAAAAAATTGTAGTCATATATATACTGTTTGTTGGTTTAATGGCGCATGCTCAGAAAAAGGATCAGGCTCCTAATTTTAAAGATAAGTATTATTCTTTAATTGATGCAGATTCTTTAATGATACATTTAAATGAGGTCGCAATACTTCCTAAGCATAAATTTAGTTCGCGTGTAGATGTAAGATATTACCTTTGGTTTAAGCGTAAAGTTTATAAAGCATATCCTTACGCTATACTCGCTGCAAAGAGGTTAGATAGTTTAAATGTACGATTAGATAAGATTACCTCTAAAAGAAAGAAAAAGAAATATATAAAAACGGTTCAATCTTATTTGGAAAAAGAGCTCACCAAGAGGTTGAAAAAATTAACAAGGACAGAAGGTCGGATTTTACTTAAACTAATTCATAGGCAAACAGGAAAGACAGCTTTCAATAATATAAAGGAGTTGCGAAGTGGTTGGAAGGCCTTTTGGTATAATACAACTGCAAATCTCTTCAAGCTATCTTTGAAGTCGGAATATAAACCTGAGAGTGAAAACGAGGATTACTTAATAGAAGATGTTATACAACGAGCTTATATAAATGAAATATTAGCGTATCAAGAGCCTAAATTGAAAAAAGAATATAGGAAGATTGTATCGGATAGAAAGGGAGCTATTAATGTAAATGTATATAAAGAAATGTTTGCGAAAAGGAAGAAGAAGAAGGCAAAGCCTGAGAAATTAAAAAAGGTCAAAAAAACTTAGTCATACAATCGCTTGATATCTAGGTTTTTTTGAGGATATATTACGGGAGTTTTAAAATAACTTTAAAAAAGTGTTGTGGGGCTAAAAAATGGTTGTATGTTTGCAGCCGCTAACACGGAAACGCAGATACAGAGTTAGCAAGTTCATTGAGGTTAGGGTTGGATTAAGAGATATTAGGGAGTTGAAAAAATAAGTTAAAAAAAGCTTGTTTAGGAAGAAATAAAAGCGGTATCTTTGCCATCCGATTTTAACGGCAAGTTCATTAATTTATTGCAGAGATTTCTTTAGAGTTTTGAAGAAACTTTTTTTTAAAAAAAAGTTTGTCAGTTTTAAAAGAGTTTATATCTTTGCATCCGCTTTAAGAGAGCAACACGATCACAGAAATTTTGGAATGATTTGAAGTAAAAAAAATCAGTTAGTTCGATTCTAACATTTCAACAAGAAGTTTATTGGGATTTAGGTTTAGAAGACTAAAAAGAACGGTAAACAAAGTTCATTGAAAATATTGAAATTGACAGCGTAATTTAAGAGATTAAATAAACAAAGAGTAGAATTACCACAGAGGCATCTTATTAAGATGTTTCACTTGAAATTCTTTTGAAGACTTGACATTACATAATATTAAAGATTATACAATGAAGAGTTTGATCCTGGCTCAGGATGAACGCTAGCGGCAGGCTTAACACATGCAAGTCGAGGGGTAACAGGAGTAGCTTGCTACTTGCTGACGACCGGCGCACGGGTGCGTAACGCGTATAGAATTTGCCTTGTACAGGAGGATAGCCTTTAGAAATGAAGATTAATACTCCATAATGTTAAATTCCGGCATCGGGATTTAATTAAAGATTTATCGGTACAAGATGACTATGCGTCCTATTAGCTAGATGGTAAGGTAACGGCTTACCATGGCAACGATAGGTAGGGGGTCTGAGAGGATTATCCCCCACACTGGTACTGAGACACGGACCAGACTCCTACGGGAGGCAGCAGTGAGGAATATTGGTCAATGGAGGCAACTCTGAACCAGCCATGCCGCGTGCAGGATGACTGCCCTATGGGTTGTAAACTGCTTTTATACAGGAAGAAACCGCTCTACGTGTAGAGTGCTGACGGTACTGTAAGAATAAGCACCGGCTAACTCCGTGCCAGCAGCCGCGGTAATACGGAGGGTGCAAGCGTTATCCGGAATCATTGGGTTTAAAGGGTCCGCAGGCGGTCAATTAAGTCAGAGGTGAAATCCTATAGCTTAACTATAGAACTGCCTTTGATACTGGTTGACTTGAGTTATACGGAAGTAGATAGAATGTGTAGTGTAGCGGTGAAATGCATAGATATTACACAGAATACCGATTGCGAAGGCAGTCTACTACGTATATACTGACGCTCATGGACGAAAGCGTGGGGAGCGAACAGGATTAGATACCCTGGTAGTCCACGCCGTAAACGATGGACACTAGTTGTTGGGTTTTGGCTCAGTGACTAAGCGAAAGTGATAAGTGTCCCACCTGGGGAGTACGATCGCAAGATTGAAACTCAAAGGAATTGACGGGGGCCCGCACAAGCGGTGGAGCATGTGGTTTAATTCGATGATACGCGAGGAACCTTACCAGGGCTT
>NZ_FNSF01000001.1:5000-1440000 GCF_900105455.1 Tenacibaculum sp. MAR_2009_124 | reverse complement strand
GTAAAACCAGTCAAGTTTCCAAGGTTTATTAAAGCCGTTACTAAATTAGATGTAAAGAAACGAGAATCGAGTAACGGAGAACAAAAAAATGATGAGGAGAAGAACGAATTATATGTTAATATAGATAGAAGGTTGGTTAAAATATTAATACCAGATATCTATTTAATAGAGGCTAAAGGTGATTATATAAATATAAAAACCGAAACTAAGAATCATATAGTTCATACTACCATGAAGAAAATTGAAGAAAAACTTCCAGAAGACCTCTTTTTAAAGATTCATCGATCTTATATTATTAATTTGAAACAAATAATAGATATAGAAGATAATAGTGTTCTTATTAAAAAAGAGGTAATTCCTGTAAGTCGATCAAATAGACCAGAATTAATGAAAAGATTGAATTTATTGAATTAAAAATTACATTTAAGAATAATACCTAATTCGTTAAATTCGAAACCTGAAGCATTACCGACAGCTTGGTTACTATATTCACCATAGGCCATAAGTTTTATGTTGTCACTGAATTTATAACCAAAATTAAGTTTCATTCTAAAACTTTGTTGTTTGTTTTCTGAGTTAATGATTTGGTATCCATAGGCTGCATTACCATCAAGAATTATTTTTGTTGAGGGTTGTGTGAAACTAAAATCAATAAAGGTTTCAAAAACTAGATATTTTTCAGGGCTGAAGTATACTTCAGCTCTTTCTTTATCAAAACTCATGATAACGCTATTTAAACCTACTTTAATAGGTGTACTTTTCTTTAAGAGATAATAGAGAGATGTAAACAATAGGTTTCGTTTATTATCATCAGATTGTGTTGTGTAATAGTATTGTGTAAATAACCCAATATCGTATTTGGTTATGATATGATAGTTCGCGAATAAATGATTCTGACTGATTTCACTATTAATTAATTGTACGTTGAAATTATGATATTCCTTTTGGTAATATATATTTAAATCTTGGTTATGACTTAACTTTATATTTGATCCAAATTTGTAAATAAAATCGCTATATGTGTTATCGCCCTTAATATCGAGATAACCAACGTTAGCCATCAAATTAATCTTATTAGTAATTTGATATGATGATGTTACTCCAAAAGTTTTTTGTCTAGAAGAGTTAATATCTATAACTGTATTAGATGATTCTCTAAAATGATAATAGGCACCAATGCTACTTTTGGTAGACAACGGATAGTTTATGTCTGTTTTTGAATTTAAAGATTGATTGTCTCCACTGTCGGAAGTAATTATACCCTTTTGAGTAATTTGAGGCTTGTATTTTTGAGTTATAGTTTTTTTTAGACCTGAGAGTTGTTTATGTTTAGGATCTAGTTCTAAAGCTTTCTCAATAGTTTCTAAAGCATATTTATTCTCATTATTGGCTTGATATGTGTAGGCGAGTCCAATATAAATACCAAGTATTTTTGGATTTAGAGCTACTCCTTTTTTATAATGATGAATGGCTTTCTTATATTTTTTTAAATTACTATAAGTATTCGCCAGTCCTAACTCTATAATTGGGTTAGGATCGTAACTTTGTTCTAAATCAGAATAACTAACAAGAGCTGCATCGAATTCTTTATTCCATAATAAACATTCAGCTGCATTGATTCTAAATTCTAGGTTCTTTGGTTCTAGTTTTAACAATTCACCGAAAACTACTTTTGCTTTTTGCGGATCTCCACTTAAGCCTACAGCTCTACCATAACATAGTTTTGCCGTTTTATTATCCGAATCGGTTTTTAAATATTCTTCAAAAAAGATTTTGGCTTCTGCGAATTTACCTGTTTCAAGCATATTAAATCCTGGAGCCATGGGGGATTGTGCATATAAAATTGTAGTAACGAATAGTAATAAATTTAGGGGGAATAGTTTTATTCTATTTCTCATCTTTTTGGTTTTTGATTTTAAATCCAAGTTAATACATAATGATGTTTCATTAATCTATAATAAATTGCATTCCATCGAAACAAATAGAAAAACGATGATGAAACAGTGAATTTTGAAGAAAAATAAAACATCAATTTTTACATGCTTGAAATCAATTATAAGAAAGGAAAATATGAACTAAAAGGAAGTTTAATATTGGAAAGCTCTCAAGGTTTATTATCCTATTTTAAAACACTGATAAAATATGATTCTGATGTAGTTTTAAGTTTGAAAGAATTAAATCATATAGATAATACAGGTATAGACACATTAAAAGAATTAAGTAAAATTGCAATAAAGAATAATAAGAAGTTTACGATTTTTAAGAAAGTGAATGAAAAGCTTTCTTGGGTTTTAAATGAACCGAAACTTAAAGAAGTATTAAAAGAATAAGTTATAAGTCATGCAGGTATCAATTTTAAATAACGTTAAAAAAATAAGTTCTGCTCAGTGGTTTATGATCAGTGTTATGTTTGTAAATGCTGGAAATTATCTTTATAATCTTATTTTAGGTAGATGGTTGGGACCAATATTATTTGCCGATGTAGCCGTTTTAATAACCCTTCTGTTAGTGCTTTCCTTTTTAGCGATGACTATTCAGCTATTGTGTGCTAAATTCGTTATAGAAATACCACCAGAAAGAACGAATAATTTTAAAAAAGTAACCTATAAATATACATTATTGTTTAGTGGAATAATAGGTGTATTGTGCATGGTATTTTCGGATCAATTAATAGATATATTTCATTTAAATAATAAGTTGATTTTTTACCTGTTTGGATTGGGAGTACCTGTATATTTTGTTATGAGTGTGTCAAGAGGATTACACCAGGGTAAGCAGCAATTCATTTCCTTATCCCAATCTTATTTGTTGGAAATGCTTGGTAGGCTTTCACTTACTTTTATTTTAATAGGTTTTGACGTCGTACATCCAACAATTGCAGTAACCTTTGGTATTTTATTTTCGTTTGTTTTGGGACTTTTTCCAAATCAGTTTTCGTTGTCAGCTTTAAAAGTGAAATCCGTTCTAATGGAAACTGAAACTAAAGCAATATATAAATTCTTATTTATAACAGCCTTATATGAAGGAACACAAATAATTATTAATAATTCGGATATCTTAATAGTTAAACATTATTTTGAATCAAATAGTGCTGGTTTGTACGCTTCTTTAGCTCTGATAGGAAGGGTAGTGTATTTTGTTATTTGGATGTTAGTTATGGTTTTATTACCAAAAGTAATTCTTGCAAAAAAGGAAGGAAGTGATCCTGAAAAGATACTTACAGGCTATCTTAAATTTATAGTAGCCTTAACATTAACGTTGGTTGTTGGATGTTATTTGTTTCCAGATACTATTATTGCCATGCTTTTCGGAAAACAATATGTAAGCATGGGACCTTTATTATATAAATATGCTTTGGCCACATCATTATTCGCATTGGCAAACGTATTCGTTTATTACTTTTTGTCTCTGTCAAAATATATACCAGTTATTTTTGCCATGTTTTTTGGTTTATTACAGGTTGCAGGGCTAATTCTTTTTCATAAAACATTGGAACAAGTAGTTCACGTTCAAATACTATTAATGTCCATTTTACTTCTGTTTACATTACTATATTACTTTAAAAATAAAAGTAATTAATTTTACTACTAGTTTAAAATAGTGAATTTGCTTAAATGCTATAAGAAACTAAAAGGAAGCTCATAAATAAAACAGATCATTGAGAAATGATTTTAATATTTTTAACAGAAGTAATATGTTACGCCAATATTTTATTTAGTTTTAACTTCTTTTTGTTTTCAAAAGTGGCAACATACATTTCACATATTTTTTTCATAGGAAAGGAAGTGGCTGCTTTATAATTTATTTTCTCTAGAGCTAATCGATAGCTATTATTTTGAATAATGGCCTCAATAGCTTTTGTTAAACTATCAGTCGATTCGGGATCAAAGAATTCACCAGCATAACCTTCGTCTTGCATTAGTGTTTTTAAATCACCAATATTGGGTAAAATAACGGCTTTTCCATAGCTTCCTGCTTGGTGAAGTACTCCTGAACTTCCTGTTGTTGAAGTATAGGGAAACACAACTACTGTGCTCTCTACAAAGATCCTTTCTACATCTTCTTCAGGAACGTAACCTGTGAATGTAATATCAGATATATGTTCATATTTTCTTTTGACATTTTTTAAATAACCTATCGTATTTGGATTATCAGTACCAGCAATGACAATTTCAATGTTTTCTCCAGTCGACTTTCGGGCTCGTTCAACAGCTTCAATTAAAATTTCTACTTTTTTGTAGGTTCCAAATTTACCAAAGGTCATGACTTTTTTTCTTTCATAAAAGTCTTTATAATTAGGTTTTTCCGCTACTTCAAAAGTACCATGTGGTATTACTTTTATGTTTTTGGCTTTGTACTTTTTTTCAAGAATATCTTTATATCTAGGAATGGTAACAGCTACTGTGTTGGCACTTAAAATAAACTTAGTTAAAGTATATCCAATGATGTTATATATAACCTTAAGTATTGGGTTTTTAGTAAAACCTGCACTTTCCAGGTCTACGGCCTCTAATATATTATGAATTAACACTGTATTTGGTGTACCTCGCATTTTTATTACTTTAGGAAGTAGTAATCCTAAGGCGGCGGAAATTTTTTTATCTCCAAATTTCATGAACTGCAAATTGAACAACACATTATCGGGTTTGTGTTTCTTTATAGCTTTAGATACTGAAAACAATATATTATAACTATTAAATTTCCAACATTCTACCACAGTTACTTTGTCAGCATATGGAAAATCAAGCACTTTTTTCTCTGAAGTAACATCGCAGAATAAAATAATTTCTTCAATTTGATCTAAAGTGACAAAACTTTTCACCAAATGATAGGCATATTCATTTAGGGTTATATTGCTTGGGGGATAGGATGATACAATACCTAATTTCATGACATTTTGGTTTTGGTTTTCCTTCTAAAAATATGATTATAAGATATTTAAATAATCTTGTTTCGATAAGTAAACATTATGTGTAGTTGAGAGGAAAAAAGAAACCCACTCTGAATAGAATGGGTAACTATAAAAAACATATCGCTCAAAGTCCCCCCGACTTTAAGACACGGCAAATGTTGCAAAATTTATTAACATATACGATAGGGAATAACCCTATAAAATCCTTAGTAATTTCCCTAGTATTTTATACTCAATATCCCTTAAAATACAAGTTCTATTTTAAAACTCCTGAAATGTATTTTGCTGCTTTTTTAAGTTTTCCTTTATTATTAATGAAACCATAGTTTTTTTGAGGTCCAATTTTGTGTGGCATTCTACCAAACACTTTTGTATCTATTTTTGGGAAGTCATACAAAGTCCAACTAACAAAATGTTCAACCCCATTGGTACCGAAACTCTCTTGGATTTCCTTATGATATTTAGCTTGTTTTTTCTCACTATTGCTATAAAGGTTCCAAATGCTATTATATGAATGTTTACCGAACTCTTGAATAACAATCGGTTTCTTTACTTTTTTTTCTAATTCTTTAAAAATAGGAGAAAATTCTTCAGGAGATTTATAGTAGTGAAAAGAAACAAAATCTAATTGATCACTCAAATTTGAAGCTTCTTTAGGAGAATACCAACCGATAGTTATGGGAGTTTCTTTATCGTAATACTTCATTCTACCAGCAATAAAACTTAACCAATTTATAACCTTTTGTTTTCCATATAATTTAAAATCTAAATCAGGTTCATTCTTAATATCGTATTGTAATAGAGCGGGATGATCTTTGATGGTTCGTATTATTTTTTCAATATGTCTATCGCATATGGTATAATCTAATACCTGATAATTACTGTAGAAATCAAAAAAGGTTACAATAACTTTTAGATTGTTTTTATGGGCTAAATCAAGTGTAGATATCAAGTTGTTTAACTCTGTTTTAGAAACTTTTTCTTTTCCAAATAATTCGTAAGGAATAAATATTCGAATAGTATTTAATTGTAAGTTTTTAATAAGTTTAAAGTCTTTATTTACAACAATAGTATCATATTGTTTCCAAAACTCGAACCAAGGAGTTTTTTGAGGATAATAATTGATCCCTTTTATTTTAAAATCGTTAGGAAAACGAATATTTTGGGATTTAGATTTGTTCTGGTCAATGGTAATTTTTTCTTTTAATATTTTTACAAGAATGGTGTCGTTTTTTAAAAGAATATTGTTGGTAAGGCTTCTTTTATTTGGGTTTAACTCAATAAGTTTCTTTTTAGTGGTATTATAAATTTTAGTTAATCGATATAAGGTTTGTTTTGGTTGAACGACATGTGTTATTTTTTTCTCTATCTCTAATATTTGGGAAACATCATTATGATTGGATTGCTCATCAGGGTTTTTGGGTAAACTTTTTAAATGTCTAACCCTCCAGAAACCATCTTCCAGTAATAAAATAGATTTGTAGTTTTTTATAGTTTTTGCACCATGAATTTGTTTGTTATCTTTAAAAAAATACGTTTGTTCATGTACATTTTTATCATCAATATATGCTAGTTGACCATCTTCTGATAAAAATTTTATAGTCATATCATGATCAATACTCGTTGAATGAATATTTATTTTATTAGTAATATTATGTTTTATGATGCGTTGTATTTTTGCTTGTGCTGAATCTGTATAAAAATCTTCAATGGCATTCACATCATTATTCTGCATAGCATATTTTTTTACATACCAAGATTTAATGTAGTCATTTTTAATGTTTCGTATAATTTCCCGATTGGGAGCTCTTCCTTCCGTATCTATGCCATTAATTTTAATTTTGGGTTGGTAATAATCATTTACTCTTAAATCAATATGTAATAGTCTACTTCTATCTGCACCAGAATTAAATTCATAATAAATAGTGGATAAAAGGCTAACTATTCCGAAGTTAACGGTAATAAAAAATAGAATAATGAATATCTGTTTTAATCTCCGTTTTTTATCAATCGTTTTTTTCATATTTAAAAGTTGGGGGTTGTATACTTAATGTTTATAATATTACTTGTACTAACATTTTCTATAAATGCTTGAACTGAATATTCTCTTTTTATTTCTGGGTGAACGAATTGTGCCGTTGCTATACCATTAATTACTTTACCATGAATTTTTAAATGGGTTTTATTAAAGGTTAAATAAAAGTTGACCATAGTACCATTTTCGATAATGTTATCGTAGCCATCTCTAATAACAGAAGTTTTTAGAGTAGTTAGCTCTTTCCCGTCGGAAAAACTAGTGTTTCGAGTATAACTTATAGTAAAGTCGGTTGCATTGTTTGCCAATATTATAATATCTGATACTTTCGATTTAATAGTGTCAATGTATGCTTTTGCCAGTACTTTACCTTTTTTCTGTCTACTATAAATTCTTCTATGGCTTAACAATTCGTCAGTTTGTACTAATTCTTCAATTTTTGTCTTAGTATCAAATTCTACAGTATAATGCTCACCGGAATTAGGATTGTCATAAATATCATTTGGTATAACCACGATCATCGAATAGTCGATTAATGAAGCAACCATATGAGAAGGTCCACAATAGGTTTCCAAAAGTGCAGTATTTAATGGAAGTATGTTAATATTACCATTATCAATCACATGATTGTTATAAGAAAGAGAGTAGGATAAAACACCTGATATTTTAGATAAACTTTTTGGAATAGTGAATATGAAAGTATTAGCATCTCGTTTTCGAGGAGTAATTACTGAGCTTCCGAAATCATTGGACAAACCCAGATATAGATCTTCTGTCATAAAATTACCTGATAAAATTAAATCTATTTTTTCTCGGGCGTTTGTTTCGTTGGTTTTCTGTATCCATTTATAGTCAATTTTTGGAAGGTTAGTTTTGGGTTCAGTTTTACCTTTATTGCATGATATATAGAAAAGTAGTGGTAGTAAATAAATAATTTTTGACATATATTAGTTTCCAATAAAGTTTGATACTTGTAATTTTATATTGTACTCATTTTTATTAATCATGAACTTTTTTCCAATTATTGAATCATACATATCCACTCTATCTTTTATAGACATTGAATTTTTTCTTCCATTAACATAACAGTTATTGGTGGTATTTGATATTACTTTTATTTTTGAGATATCAGGAAGAGTATGAATAAATTTTCTTTTTCTATGAGGTCGAATACTTTCTTGAATAAACTGATGATCTATCCAAATGATTTCATTATTTTCATAATAAGCAAATAACAATTGTGGAATAGTTACTTCTTTATTACCAGCATTAAATAACATTCCATTAACAGATGTAGGTGTGCAATACAGGTCATTAACCTGAGAGTATTGATACAGGTTTTTAATCGCTGTTGTAGAACTTGCATGAATTACAAATTTAGAAGGTTTAGTATCGAATATTTTTATGTGAAATTCATCAGGGTTAAAACTCTTGTCTTTTTTATCTGAATCAATCCAAGCAACTTCCTCAAAACCAATTTTAAAGACTGATTTTTCAAATGGGTTTAAATAATGTTTATTTTGGTATTTTGAACTGTATGTTGCCAACTCATTATTTTCATTATCATATAACATTGCTTTTAAACTAATTGCCGCTGGGAAATAATCGATATTTTGCATTTCTCCTAAAACGTAATATTGATTGTTGTTTGTAACCAATTTAGCCTCTTCTATATAAAGGGTTGGCTGTGGTAAAATGTCTTCGTGATTGGTTTGTTGTGTGGTGATTTTTCGCCTCCCTTGATTGTAAAATGTAGTTTCAGGAATATCAAAAAATAGATTTGCAGGGGTGTATTTCGAATTTTTTTTGGGTACAACATACCATTTATGGTTCTTTTTAACCGTCTTTATAATTTCACTTTTGTCAATGGTTTCCAGAGGAGTAATCCACTTTGTTTTTGTTTCAATATAGGTGGTATCCTTTGTTTTACTAATAACTTTGGTTTCGATATTTTCTAGTTTGGCATAAGAACTCAATAAGCCATCAGTTACTGAAATTTCCAACATGAATTGATCTAAAGATTTTTTAGAATTTTTGTCTAAGTATGAATGAGCTTGTGTGAATCTTTTAAAATCAAGAGCATCGAAATAGGCCTTAACAACGTTTTCTGATGAAATTTGAGTGGTATTATGAATATAAAATAAATACATGCCATACAGACCACATACGGCAAGAAATATATTGTAAAAAAGGAGTGATTTTGAAAACCTTATTGATGATGCGATAAAACCAGTACGGAATGTATAATGGTTATTAGAGAAAGATAAGGTTATAATAAACCATATGATACTTAAAGAGACAAAACCCATAGGAACAAATGACCAAATAACTTTTTGATATAAAGGAGTGTCTATTTTTGTTAAAATAACGGGTAATGGGTTTACATTCTTTTTTTCCCAAACCATGATACCATTTTCTAAGTACGATAGTTTTTCCCATCCAGTAAAATAGAGAATAGGGTCATAAAATTTGTCCTTTGAAAAAATATATTTTAAATTAAATTTATCGGGGTTGGCTAAAAACTGCTGTAAAGAGCCGATACCTTCAATTCCTCTGAATTTCGAGTTTTCCAACCTTTCAACAGCTTTTGTTGTTAGTTCAGGAAGTCGTCGGGCTGAATGATAATTGCCATCTACTGTTAACGCTTGAGTTTGTAAAGATAACCACGCCATTTGGTCACCAAAACCTAAAGGAAGATAACGCCATTTATAATGCATATCTTGATTTAGAAAATTAATTATAGGTAACATTTTAATCGCTTGGGGTTGACTAGGTCTAAATTTTCCAATGTTTGTTGTAAAAATTGCAAAATACATTGCAATAGCTCCTAAAAGTAAAATGATAGTTCCGTAGTAAATTCTTCCGAATTTTCGCTTTAAATATACCTTATAATCCCTTTTTAATATTCTTATAAAGAATTCTCCCATGATAGGATAACTCATAATAGAAGCCCAAAAGGTAAACCTATCTAAAGTTAAAATTGAAAAGGCATTTTCACCAAGTATCATTTTAGGAAGCGGGGTAGTACCTCCTGTACCAAGAAGTACTAGCATTGAAAATGATATTCCAAAAAAAAGCAAGCGTTTACTGAAAAATCGATAAAACACATAGGGGAAAAGAGTAAGTATAACTCCATATGGGATGAGGAAAAATACAAGCCCTGAAGACAGAACTTCTAAAAAATTATCTCTTGATCCATGCGGTATAGGAACTTGAGTAATTGGATTATTTTTTGTGTTAATCCAATAAGGTAATATACTTCCTATCATAATAACCAGCGATCCAAAGCCAAAAATTAAAACAGGTTTTAGTGATTTATATAACTGCTTTACAAAAAATAAAAATCGAATCGAGGAATAGTTACCTTTAATTTTTTTACAAATATCCATGATAGCCAATCCTATAAGTGGAAATATAAAAAATACCATTCCAAAAATTGGAGTTACATGGTGCGAACATACCATCAAGCCCATTAATAAGAAAGAAGATACTAAATATCTTATTTTTCTGGTAACTATCCACAAATATATTTCAGGAAAGGAATGCATTAGTAACGAAATTCCGGTTAAAGTGGGGAGTTGCCCAAAAAGGTGAAATGTTTCTATAAATACGGAAGAAAATATAGCAAACATACTAGCGAAACCTGCGTAATCTTCATTTTGAGTGAGTAACAGACTAAACCTATAGACCCCAGTGGTAAATAGAATAATTATAATAAAAGAAAAACTGTACAAAGCGAATTTGAAACCTCCAATGAATGAAAGAATTGCTAGCATTTGATGTACTAAAGGAGGGTACCCCATAACGGTGAAACCGGTATACCATTTAAATGACCAAGGTTCTTGCCAATTACTTGCATAATGTTCAGAAAAAAATAAATGAATTAAAGCGTCATAAGTGAGCTCAATAGTATAAAAGATGGCACTGCCATGAAACAATAAAGCAAGCCCGAGGGCTAATAGAAAGTACTTGTTATAGGTTCTTTTCATTTTTTTATGGGGGCTTAGTTTCAATTATAAAGTTAACAAGTATAGATAAGAAACTAATCTAAAGATATTTACTATTTAACGTATAAAAAAACATATTAGTCGATTTTCGGTAAGAAAGAGAGAATTTCGAAAGTACTTTTGAAAACGAGAAACAATAATTACATATATGAAGGTAGGTATCATTATTCCATGTTACAATGAAGAGAAGAGATTAAATGTTAACGCATTTAAAAAATGGTTGAAAGATTTCAACGATTTTCAATTATGCTTTGTAAATGATGGAAGTAAAGATAATACCATGACTATCTTAAATAAATTTAAGCAAGAATACAGCGATAGAATTACCGTTATAAACAAGAAAAAGAATCAAGGAAAGTCGATGGCTATTAAAGCAGGGGCCCGATATTTTTACAGTATTTCTACAATTCAATATGTGGGCTATTTTGATGCTGATTTTGATTCTAATTTCGATGATTTTGATGATTTAATAAAAGAATTAAAGCAAAATAAGAAACTCGAAATGTATTTTGGAAATAGAGTTCAAATGCTTCATAAACTAAGTAAAAATATAGCTTCCTTTGTTAATCACTGTATTAATAAGATATTTACTTATCATTTTTCATATAGAAATATTTAAGCGAAATTTTGCCTACCCAACATAATCATTTAGTTAATATCTAATTAACTAATCGGTATACAATTCAATTCATTTTTGAATAATTTGTGATGTGTTTTATTCATCTATGTAATAATACATTTCATCGACAAAACCCTGTCTTTTTGTCGATATAAGATGTTGATAAGCCAATGATTAGTTAAATTCATAATGTAAAACGAGAAAAGAAAAATATATAATAGATAGTTATTTTGTAGTTTGTTTGTATCCCCCTGATTCTTTACAAGCCCTCATTATTAAAGGATTTAATAATGAGGTTTTCTTTTTTATAAAATGTTGTTAATCATAGGTAAACAACTTTTCATCCACACTTCGATTTATAATTGTCGATTGCTTTCTTTTTTCATGAATATTACCATTAATTTTAATATGAACTATTTGCTTTCAAATAGTTCTCCCTTTAAATTTCCCAAGAAATCTCAATGTTAGTTTTAATGTTGAGATTTTTGGTTTATAAAATGTCGTTAATCGCTGTTTTGCTGTTATTTATGCCTTCTCGAAAAATATTCAGCTATTTTTTTTACTAAAAAAGTGATATTACACTAAATTTGAACAACAAACTCATTTAAATTATTTAAAAACTAAACTAAAAACTTATTTTTTAAGAGTCCCTCGAAATTCCTCATTACAACCTTGATGGGGAATTTTTTTGTTACCATTTATAAATAACATCATTATTATTGTATTTAAACGGTGATTAAGGACAACTAAACTATAGTAAGCTTAATTACATCGAAGATTTAAATAAATTACTGGTTATAGCTTTATTTTTATAATATAAAATTTAAGAAAATTAAAAAGATATAGTAGATAATTAGTAGTTTGTATTTTAAAAAAAACCTCTTTAAAGAATATTTAAAGAGGTTTTTTATGTAATTGGAATAAAAATTTGGTTCCTTTATTTGATTCACTTTCTATCCATATTTTACCTTCATATAGATCTATGATTTTTTTGACGATAGATAATCCAATTCCTGTTGAGTTGTCATTATGTTGACCCAGGGTTTCGAAAACTTCAAAGATTTTAGTATGATACTTTTGGTCAATTCCCATACCATTGTCCTTTACGGAAAACACATAGGTGTCTTTTTTTTCTTGAACATCTATTTCAATAATTCCTTTTTCCTTGTCATTATATTTAATTGCGTTGCTAATTAAATTTTGAAACAATTGTTGGTACCTGAATTTATCTCCAGGAATTGTAGGTAATTCATTTTTTATATCAATGTTGATTGTATCGGGGATAAAGATCGTTTCGATAATTTCCTTAACAACTTGTTGAATATTTACATTCTTGTACTCTTTTTCTATTTTATCAATACTTGAGTATTTAAGGATTCCATTAATAAGTGAATCCATTTTATGTATTTTAGCTAGAAGTAAATTGCAATTATTTGAAGTTTCATCATCAAAGATATCGTCATTGTCTTCTTTAATCCAGGAAATTAAAGCAGACATGCTTCTTAAAGGAGATTTTAAATCGTGTGAAACGACGTGAGCAAAGTTTTTTAATTCTTCGTTATTTTTTTCAAGTTTTATTAAAAGTTTGTCTTTTTCTAATTGGGTTTTTCTTTCTTTAGCCATGCTAATGGCACTGTTAAATTGAGCAGATGCTAAACTCGCTATATTTTTAAATACTTCCACATGCTCATAATTAAAGTAATTTTTCTTACTGTTTTCAGAGTCCATTACTCCAATAACTTTACCGTTAGCAATAATGGGTACGGCCAATTCTGAGAATCGAAAGCTGGCATCAACCAAATAGTCTGAACATTTAGAAGTATCATTCACGAGTTGATATTCCCCTGTTCTTACTGCCTTACCCACAATTCCTTCTTCGGTGGTTAATTCAAAAAGGTTTGTTTTATCATTTCCTTTATACATTGAATGTGAGGCTGTTGCTATTTGTGTTAGTATTCCAGTATCAAGATTAACAGAATAGACAACACAATCTTCTAATTGTAAATGCTCTGCAGTGGTTTTTGCAATTTCCCAGGAGATTTCATATAAATCTCTTTTCCCTAAAATAGAGGCTGATAATCTATTTAAGGTATTAAGCATTTTAGTTTTCTTATTTATTTCAGTAACGTTTTCTATTAGGGCGACTTGATATTTTACTTCACCTTTACTGTTACGTACTGCGCTGACATTGGTTTTACATAGTACGTAACTTCCGTCTTTTCTTAAATACCTTTTTTGAAGTGAAAACCTGTCAATTTTATTTGTTTCAAGTAAGTTTGTTTGATAGTCAGATTCTTTAACGTCGTCAGGGTGGGTGAGGTCATCACTAATATTCATAGCCATTAAATCTTGGTATGAATAACCAAGAAGCTTAACCAAAGCTCTGTTAATTGTAACAAGTTTTCCATTTTGGGACAGTATAATACCCAAAGAAGAGTTATCAACAATAAGTTTTAATTGGGCATTTCTATCATCATATAGTTCTTCTATATGCTTATTAGTTTCATATAGTTCAAAAGACTTTTTTTCTAAAATTTCTTCGGCTTCTTTTCTCGCCTTCCGTTCTCGTTCTAAAGCTTTTTCTAATATTCTTATTTTATTATTAAGCATTTTTGACTATGGTAAATAAAACTTTAGTTCCTGAATCAGTTAATAATTTCTTGGTTACAGTTGCATTCTCATTGTAATGTTCCAAGGAACGCTCAATTAGCCCTTGGGCAAAAGAATACATAGCTCTTTCAGAATGGTATTCAATAACCAGTTTACTATCGGAACTTTCATGGGTTTCGAAGAAAGGAAGTTCCGCATCGGGATACATTTTTCTTACTTCTACATGAATATGTTCTTCAATACTAGAAATTAATTGGAAGGCGTTTTTATAATGGTCAAAAAGGTTTATATAGTTTTTTGTAAGTACATCAAAGAAATATATTCCATATAAGTGTATTAAATCCTGAGGGTTAATATTAGTACACTTACTTAGGTTACTAACTAAACTTTGAAGTTCTTTAAAGGCATATGTGCCCACGGAGGTATAAGCACCATCAGAGTCTAAATTAGACTCAGTGATGATGGTATCCACAGTTTCTAGTCCGAATTTTTTTTCTACCATTTCTAAAAACTCGGTAAATACGATTCCTTTCATATGTAGCGGGGGATTAATGAAATTGTTTAATCAGTGATGAAAATAATACTTTCTTTATAAACTGACTAATTCATTAATGGACCAGTAATCAATAATTTTTTCTATTTGATTAACATAATCAGAATAATGTAGAGGTTTAACTACATAACCAGCAATACCTACCTTGTAGGCATTGATCATATCTTGGTGATTGTTTGACGTTGAAAAAACAACGGTTGGAACGAATTTTAAATTTTCATCGGCTCTTAAAATATCTAAGAACTCTAACCCATTCATTTTGGGCATATTTAAGTCTAGTAGTATTAAGTTTGGAAGTACATCCTTACAAATCGTCAAAGCTTCTTCACCATTTGCTGCCTTTACTACAGAATGGTTTGCTTCTAACTTTTTTAAGGCCCTTTCAAATTTTAATTTTTCGATCTCGTCATCTTCAACTAATAAAATTTTTAAGTTCATAACTTTTGCGTAAGTAGGCTTTTAGTGTTAAACAAATATATTTTTTTTAATTGATAATTAAATTATCAAAAGTTGGTAGCATTTAATTTATAGACGAATGGCTAACATTCATCGTTAAACGGTTTATTTAATCACTAGTTTTTCTTTAATTATACATCCGTTGAGAGTATTTACACTAATAAAGTAAATTCCAGATGATATGTTGTTTCTATGAATTTTGATTTCATTTTTACCTGTTGAAATAGTTATTTTTTGATTTTGAACCATTTGTCCTAATTGGTTATATATAACTAAATCAGCTTCAGATTGTGGAGAAATTCCATTAAAACTTAAGGTAGATGTTTTTGTCATTGGATTCGGATTGATGGCTATTCCATCAAAAACATCATATTCATCTACACTTAAAGCTGATTTTGATAATTTTATTTCACTTACAGAGATATTAACCTCTTGTCTTTCTCCTGTGCTAGAAGTTTTTGTGAATACTAGCATAGTTACATCATTGAATATTGGTTCACCACTATGCTCCGTGGAAAATTGATTTAAAGGGAGTGTGTATTGGTTGGTGTTTTCTTCTAATTGAATGTTTAAACTATATTGTTCTTCCCACACATCGATATTGTTTTTTATAAACCTTACTTGTAAAGTTCCACTTCCGCTAGCATTAAAAGATAATGTATTGTATTCTGAAATGTCTATAGGTTTAAATCTTGCTGTAAAAGCTTTATATATAGAGATGTATTCTTCAGTTTCGGCAACTAATTCAATGTTTCTTTCGATTGCCATTTCTTCAAATTCTGTTGCTACTTCATTTGGAGATACTAAGAAGCTTTCTATTTGTGTGCTACTTGCAGCGTCATCTATTCCCCAAGGACCATCTGACATAAACAAGTCATCAGGAGTATTGGTTCCATCACCAATTCTAAAACCAATATCGAAAAGATTTCCTGTTTCTAAGTGAATGTTTGATAGGTAGTTATTGTTTAAAGCTATGTTCGATGTAACATGTTCTATATTGCTTGTTTCTGTAGATCTATACCCAGCATTAAATTCAACTGAGTCAGTATTATTTGAATTTACAATAGTTAAGTCTAACTCACCATCTTTATAAGAACCACTTTTCACAAAAACAGTTGGGGGAGCAGAAAGGGCATAACTCGATATATTTTTTTGAGTTTCAAGAAGAACTAATATTTCTTCACATAATTTTACTAAATCATCTATAGAGTTTGACCAAATTTGGAAGTTGTAAAAATCAGATTCTTGACTGTATTTGTCTAAATTCCAGTGATTTTCTATTTCAAAAGTGTCTGCAATTTTAGCTGAAAAGCTTGCTACAAACTCTGTATTTCCATCGGAGTTTTTAATGATTGATCTTATAAAATTATGTTCATTGATTTCTACTGTTGATACTGATAAAAGTTCTGCTCCAAGTAATCTATCACATATGTATTTACTGTGTTCATATACTGAGTTTTCGGTTTTTAATGCAAGAATAGAGGCTATAGTCGAATTATCACGCAAATAATCCACAGAGAAAACTTCAGTTGCGTTGGTAATATTTAATAAATCTGTTGGTGTTGATTCAATCGTTTCGTCTTCATCAATTGTTGCTAATGGAATAAAATCTTCCAAACTAATAGTTTGATTTCTTTTACTTTTACCATAGCTATTCGTTTTTTTTAATCTTTTGGCCTTTGCTTTTTGAAAAGAGTAGTTAGTCTTTAATCTCTTAAAGTTTCTTTTACTAATTTGTTCTGCTAATCTATTATTACTTTCAAGTCCTCCTTCATTTCCTCCTGATGTTGAAGGATCGATAGTTGGACATGACTCAACACCAGAACATGATGGATCATCACAATCCACTAAACCATCTCCGTCGTCGTCCACACCATTAGAGCAGTCTTCCATTGGAACTGGAGCCGTAGGACACCTAGCGCCATCATTACTTGAACTAGAAGGTCCATATGCGAAAAGGTTTGATGTAATATTTCCTCCACTGGTTATATTGGTTACATCATAAATAATGTAAACCGTTCCTGTTTGGTTAGAAGAAACATAAAAGTTACCTACATTATCAAAATAAACGGCACCATAGGTATAATTGAAACCTGATAGAATAGGTACTTCGCCTAAACTATCAACATTACCAGTAGCTGAGTTTATTCGGTATAAAATGTTTGTTCCTTTTTCCACAGCATATATAAAATTATCTAAAGAATTAAAAGCCCAATCATGAATTGATAAACTTGTACTTAATGTGCCTGTTCCTAGAGAAGTTAAATAATTGGGAGAGGCTGGGTCTAAGTCTATAATATAATATGTATCACCTCCAGGCTTTAAGTAATAATGACCTGAAAGATTAATATCTCCAATATATCTATTGCTAGTGGGTAATTCATTAATGGTATAAACATCTGTTGAAAAATCATCTCCAATTCTCACAATTGATTTACTCGGAGTTGATAGAGATCCCCAAATGTAACCGTCGGCACTATTATAACCTGATGCATTAATTGATCCATCAGTGATGTCAACACCTACAAGGGTAGCATTACCTGATGCTAAATTAATACTGTATACATCATTGTATTGAAATAGATATGCATATTCTACACAGTTAAATGGCTGGCTCTGTGAATAAAAAGATGATGAAGTAAAGAAAAATATGGCTATGAATACGGGGAGATATTTATTCATGATACTGATTTTTAGACGTTTATGCTAAATTTATAAGATATGATCCCTTATTATTTTTTTATTTGTTTAATGTTTAGTTATTGTGGTTAAACGGTAGAAAAGAATAGATGAATAAATAGGGATTATGATTTATATCATATTATGATTAAAAGATTAATCTCAATTTTGCTTTAGAAAACAGAAAAAGACGGAGGCAAGTACAAATAATTTAGAGTCCGAGGAAAATGTATTGTATTACTGGAATCTTTATTTAGATAAAGAAAATTTACTACTTAAATGGGGTTTATAAATCAGAATTGAGATAGATTGTGGGGAGAAGTAATTTTTTTTGGCTAGAGGAGGTAATTAGTAATCTAAAACTAAATCTTTAAAATTAAGTAAATTTTAGAGAGATGTTAAAAGAAGCATATGAGAGATTTAAAGGTTAATGATTAAATCTCATAAACCTCAAAGAGTATACACTCTTTGGGGTTTTTAATTGTTTTAACTAGATGTTTTCTTTGAATTGTTGTTGAATAAACTCTTTAGATTTACCCTTTGGAATAGAAGCTGTTTGCCATTTATCATTTAAAATCATTTTACCTATATAGGCTATTTGCCCGATATGATAGGGGTAGTGGGCAATTTGTCTCGTAATTGTTTCAATAAGTTTTACTTCTTTATTTCGAATTTTAATAGGAGTATTGAAATTACTTTCATTCAAACTATCTAAGGCTTCAAATAAACATTGCCATCCTTTTTCCCATTCATTGATGAGCTCTTGTTTGCTAAAATGTTGTTTTTCAAATTCATTATCTCTATCTCGCCAAGATTTTTCACCATCGGAATTAAAAAAGTTTGTCCATCTCGATAGCATATTTTGGGACATGTGAATAATAATTGAAGCGATGCTATTACTCTCATCATTATACTGCCAGTGAAAATCTTCTTTTTCAAGTTGGCCAATAGTTTTATCAGCAACTTTTTTGTACGATTTAAATTGTGTCCTAATATTATCTAAATATTCTTGTATCATGGTTAGTTAGTTCGGTAGGGGCACTAAAAAAAGGAGCTCTAAAAAAAAGAACTCCTTGTAATATTATCTATTAATTGTTTGTTTTCTATCAGGTCCAACCGATACAATTTTGATTGGAACTTCGGTTTCTTTTTCAATGAATGAAATATAATCTAACAGATTTTTAGGTAGTTCGTCACTATCAGTCATTTTTGTTAAATCGGATTCCCATCCCTTAAACTCAGTGAAAACAGGTGTTACGTTTTCTGGTTCAATATTATAAGGTAAATGCGTAATTTCCTCGCCTTTGTATTTGTAAGAAGTACATACTTTTAAAGTATCAAAGCCAGAAAGAACATCACCTTTCATCATCATTAATTGTGTTACTCCATTTACCTGAACGGCGTATTTTAAAGCTACTAGATCTAACCATCCACATCTACGAGGGCGACCAGTAGTAGCACCAAATTCGTGCCCTATTTTAGCCATATTATCCCCATCTTGATCGAATAATTCTGTTGGGAAAGGTCCTGAACCTACACGTGTTGTATATGCTTTAAAAATACCGAAAACATCACCAATTCTATTAGGAGCAATACCTAATCCTGTACAAGCACCAGCAGCAGTTGTATTTGATGAAGTAACAAATGGATATGTTCCAAAATCAATGTCTAATAAAGAACCTTGAGCTCCTTCAGCTAAAATTGTTTTACCTTCTTTTATTGCTGAATTTAAAAACTCTTCGGAATCAATAAACTTTAAAGTTTTTAGTTTTTTTATACCCTCTATAAATTCTTTTTCTAATTCTTTTAAATCGAACTGAATATCAACATCGAAAAAGTCTAACATTTTTAAATGCTTTTCAGTTAAAGCATCATAACGCTCTTTCCAATCATTAAGTTCTAAATCTCCAACTCTCATACCATTTCTACCGGTCTTATCCATATATGTTGGACCTATACCTTTTAAAGTAGAACCAATTTTGGCTTTACCTTTAGAGGTTTCAGAAGCGGCATCAAGTAAACGATGTGTAGGAAGAATTAAGTGAGCTTTTCTTGAAATTAATAATTTCGAAGTATAATCAATACTATGTTGATCTAAATTTTCAAGCTCTTTTTTAAATATTACAGGGTCAATTACAACACCATTTCCCACTACATTTAATGCAGTTTTATGAAAAATTCCAGAAGGAATAGTGTGCAATACATGTTTGTAACCATCAAAAATTAAGGTATGACCCGCATTTGGACCTCCCTGAAAGCGTGCAATAATATCGTAGTTTGTTGTAAGTACATCTACAATTTTACCTTTTCCTTCGTCTCCCCATTGCAGACCAAGTAATAAATCTACTGCCATTTAGTTGTGTATTGTTAAATAAGTTATATGTTGTTGTTAATTTTGTTGCTTTTTCTTTGTTCCGTAGAAGTATAAAGAATGATTGTGAATATCGATATCAAAAACCTCTTCAATTGTTTTTTTAATTACCTGAATTCTAGGATCGCAAAACTCTTTTACTTCGCCAGAATCCGTTAAAATAACATGGTCATGATTTTTATCAAAATAGCTCTTCTCATATCGAGCCATAGATTGACCTTCAAATTGGTGTTTTCTTACCAATCCACAGTCTAATAATAAATCGATCGTATTGTACAAAGTGGCTCTACTTACTCGATAATTTTTGTTTTTCATTTTGATATATAATGATTCAATATCAAAATGCTCATCAGCATCATATATCTCTTGTAAAATAGCGTAGCGTTCAGGTGTCTTACGATGTTTATTCTCTTCTAAAAATGAAGTGAATACTTTTTTTACAATTTCTTGATTTTCTTCTGAGTTACTCATTCTTTTGGAATTTTACGAAAAGGCAAATTTACAGTTATTTATTTATATAATAGGCATGAAGTTAAAATGATATTTACAAAGTATTAACACGTTCTACATTCTGAACTCCATCAATGTTCTTTATTTTGTCTATTAACTTATTTACTTGTGATCTATTTTTAACTCCTAAAGTAAGGCTTCCTTCAAACACACCATCATCTCCAGCAATATTAATTCCGTAAATATATACATCAGTACTATTCGAAATAATTCGTGTAATATTGTTGGCTATTCCTCTTTTATCAATTCCAGAAAATTGTAGGGTTATTTTATATTCTTGTTGAGTAGAATCAATCCATTTGGCAGGCATAATCCTATAGGCATAGTTCGATTGTAAAGAAATAGCATTCGGACAATCATTTTTATGCACTTTAATTCCTTCATTAATGGTTACAAAGCCAAATACTTTATCTCCGGCAATTGGGCTACAGCATTTCGCGAGTGTATAATCGAGGGTTTGTTCATCTTTACCAAAAACAAGGGAGTCATAATTACTTGTTACTTCTTCCTTATCTGAAACGGATTTAGAAGGGGTACGTCTAAAAGTACTTTTAATAAAGCTCATAATTGCACCGCTACGCTGTGCAACAAATTCTTTTAATTTTGTATTATCAATGGCTCCATTACCAACACGATAAAAAAGGTCAAAACTTGTTTTTAAACCGAAATAACTGGCAATTTCATGTATTGTTTTTTCGTTGGTACCAATTTTTAGATGACGTAATTTTCTCATCAGAATAGCCTTACCTTCCTCAGCTATTTTCTTTTCTTCTGCTTTTAACGCCGATTTAATTTTAGTTCTTGCTCTGGCGGTTAATACAAAGTCTAACCATCTAATATTAGGTTTGTTATTTGGGGCTGTCAGTACTTCTACTTGATCTCCACTTTTTAGTTGATAACTTAAAGGAACCAGTTTTCCATTTACTTTAGCTCCTCTACATTTTAATCCAACATCTGTATGTACTGAAAAAGCAAAATCTAAAGCAGATGCTCCTTTTGGTAAAGATTTTAAATCACCTCGTGGAGTGAAAACATATATTTCTTTTGCGTAAAGATTTAACTTAAAGTCCTCAACGAAATCAACAGCATTCAAACTTTGATTTTCGAGTGTTTCTTTTAATCTGTTTAGCCAACCTTCTAAACCATTTTCACTAATTTTACCTTGCTTATATTTAAAATGGGCAGCATACCCTTTTTCAGCAATTTCATCCATTCTCTGAGAACGAATTTGCACTTCAACCCATTTTGATTCTGGGCCGATTACAGTAATGTGAAGAGCTTCATAACCGGTAGATTTAGGTTGTGAAATCCAATCTCGCAATCTCGCAGGGTTCGGTTTGAAAAAATCAGTAACAATTGAATAAATTTTCCAGGCATCGAATTTTTCATCCTTGGATGTAGGTTGATATATAATTCGAATAGCAAATTTGTCATACACTTCATCGAACGAAACATTTTGTTTACGCATCTTTCTCCTTATGGAAAAAATGGATTTAAAACGCCCTTTAACCTCGTATGAAAAATTCTCCTTATTTAAAGCAGTTTTCAACATATCGGTAAAGCTGTCAATATAACGTTGTTGCTCTTCTTTACTATCTTTAATTTTATTTAGAATGTCATTATATACATCAGGTTCGGTGTATTTTAAACCTAAATCTTCTAATTCTGTTTTTATGTTGTATAATCCAAGACGATGTGCCAATGGAGCATAAATATATAATGTTTCAGATGCAATTTTAACTTGTTTGTGAGGAGGCATTGCATCCATGGTTTGCATGTTATGCAACCTATCTGCAATTTTTATTAATATAACTCGAACATCATCATGCAAGGTCAAGAGCATTTTTCTGAAATTCTCTGCTTGAATGGAATAATCTTGTTCTTTTTTAAGATTAGATATTTTGGTTAAACCACTTACTATTCGTGCAATATTTTCACCAAAAAGTCTTTCTATATCTTCAACAGTATAATGCGTATCTTCCACAACATCATGTAAAAGGGCAGCGGCAATAGAAGTAGCTCCCAATCCAATTTCATAGGCAACAATTTTAGCTACAGCAATGGGGTGATAAATATAGGGTTCACCAGTTTTTCTTCGTTGCTTAGAATGTGCTTCAACTGATATTTCAAAAGCTTTACGAATCAGTTTTTTGTCATCTTCAGTAAGCATTTGATATGTCCCCTTCAATAGGTCTTTGTATCTGCTAGCAATTTCTTTATTTTCTTCTTCTATCGTTGCATTATAACTCATACACGTGTACTTTAATATTTCGGGGTTTTAAAAGTTAAAATAGTATAAAGAATTTTATTGAGCAAAAATAAAGTGAAAATGTTAATATGCGGGTTAATTAATAATATAAAAATAAAAAACGAGTCCTTAGATATCGTATTTTTTAATAAATCTTCATAGTTGGGGTAAAGACTAAAAATTATCTTCGAAATAAAAAAATGAAATTATCGGGGATATTCTTAGGAATTATAGGAGTAATACTATTTTCTACAAAGGCAGTTATGGTAAAGTTAGCATATCAATACAATGTTACTTCCATGCATTTACTATTGTTCAGAATGTTATTTTCACTACCTTTTTATTTGGGAATACTTTTTTATTTAATAAAGATAGAAAAGAAAAAACTTAATGTAAAAACCAAGGATTATTTATGGTTACTCTTTTTTGGTTTTATAGGCTATTATTTGGCTAGCTACTTTGATTTTTTAGGGCTACAATATATCAATGCAAGTCTTGAAAGAATTATACTTTTTGTGTATCCTACACTAGTACTGTTAATAAATAAACTGTTTTTAAAAAAGGAAATAACAAAAAGACAAATAGGCGCTATAGCGTTAACTTATTTTGGGGTAATTATAGCCTTTGGAAATAGAAATCAAGTAGTTGAATACGATGCTATTTTGGGAGGTGCTTTAGTTTTTTTGAGTGCCCTTACCTATGCATCTTATATTGTGGGAAGTGGTTGGCTAATACCGAAGTTTGGAGTTGTAATGTTTACTTCTTTCGCTATGGTTGTTTCAACTATTTGTGTATGTATTCACTACTTAATTTCGGATGGGAGTTCATTTACTATTTATCCTACAGAGGTATATTACTTAGGATTTGCAATGGCTATAATAGCAACATTAATACCTTCTTTTTTAGTTTCTTATGCTATTGAACTTATTGGTGCTTCTAATTTTTCAATTCTCGGAAGTATAGGCCCATTTTCAACAATTATTCTAGCGGTTATTTTTCTAGAAGAAGAGATTAATGTAAATCAGATTATTGGAGTGATAATTGTCGTATTAGGTATAAGAATCGTAACAAAAAAGGGATGACCATTTCAATCATCCCTTTCGTATATTATAGCGTAACTGATATTATTTCTTTACTACTTTTTTAAGAATAGTTTGTGATCCATTTTTAATTTGAATAAGATAAACGCCGCTGTTTAAATTTGAAATATCAATGTTTTTATTACCTGTATTCCCAGATTTAATAACTTGTCCATTTTGATTGATTAGTTTAAATGTTGAATTTAAATCACCTTCCGTTTTAATAGAAAAAGTATTCATAACAGGGTTTGGATAAACGACATCCTGAAGTAAAGAGTTCTCAGAATAATTTTTGTTTTTAATGGTTCTATTTCTAGAGTTTGAGCTACCGATCATAACGGAATAATCTTCAACTTCTCCATAAGAAAAGCTTTCACAAGAAGTCTGAGCACTATCCCATTTCATTGAAACACGCATTCTCGTTTGCCCTTGTGGAACGGAACTGGCAATATTGATTGTATAATTTAAATTACTAGAACTTGTAGAAGAATCGCTTACAACTTCTTCTGAAGCTTCGAATGTTCCATTTCTATTAAAATCAATCCATACCTTCCAAAATTCCAAATACGAAGAACCGGAAAAACCGGCACTTAATATTATTGAATTGTTTCCATAACTAAGGTAGCCTACGGAAGAGGTATAATCTTTATATCCATTATCATCACCAGAACTATTGGAAACACCTCCGAAGGAAACATAATCGATGTATTCGTAACTAGAATTATTTCCTTTTGAATTACAATAGGTAATTGCATTTGAAAGTGTTTTTATCGATTCTGTATTACTATTTCCTGAAATATTATTTGCGGCATCTTTCGCTTTAACGTAAAAACTATAAGTTGTAGACGGGGAAAGTCCGGAAACAGTGAAAGTCGTACCACTTATAGTAGTTATTTTGGCCCCATTCCTATAAACATCATAACCTACCACTCCAATGTTATCAGAAGCGCTAGACCAACTAATTGTAACTGAGTTTTGAGTGATATTACTACTTGTAAGATTTGATGGAGTAGAAGGTGCTTGTACATCAGAACTTCCTCCATCGATAGAATGATTACCTAGATTGGAAAAGGTGTTTTTAGGAAGTGAATTCCACTCCGAAACTATATAATTTGAATTGGGAGAAGTCGTATTCGTTTTTCTTTGTAATGTTTTATCCTTACCAAAGTTAGCAGAGCTATTAGGATCACCAACTAAGTCAATTAGAACATTGTTTTTAAATAATCCAACGGCGTCATTACCATTAAAGGAAAGAACATTAGAATTGGTTTTTTGAGCGTTGTTTTTTATTGAAGTTGATGCACTCGAATGGGCAATAACGTAGGTTTTTCCATTTAGTAATGAACCATTTAATGCTAGAGTATTTGACCATCCACCACCATTAGATGCTTTTTTTAAAGAATAACTAGAAAGGTTGAGTGTATTTCCTGTAAAATTTGCTAATTCAATAGCTTTGTTGTAAGAAGAGCCTTCAATATATTCGGAAATTAGGAGTTCTGATGCGACCCCAGAAGAAGATCCAGATGTTGTTGCCGAAATGGTTGAACTTGCTGGAGAAATATTTCCTGCTGCATCTTTAGCTTTTATGTAAAAGGAATAAGTTGTTGAAGAAGATAGCGCTGAAATAGTATAACTCGTAGAAGTAGTTGATGTGATTTTGGTACTGTTTTGATAAATATCATATCCCGTAACTGCAACATTATCTGAAGAAGCTCTCCAAGCCAGTGATAAAGATGTTTGTGTAATATTAGAAACCGTTAAGTTTGCAGGGGCAGTTGGCGCTTGGGTGTCGCTACTTCCGTTTCCGAATACATCTTCTGCTTGTGGACCTCCCCATATTTTCGTAGCGAAAGCTGGGTTGTCAATAAAAGGATTTCTATTTCCTTGTAGGTTCTCAATTATTGGGTTTCGTTGTTTTTCAAAGTTCGATACAGGATCATCGGCGTTCCATTGTAATAGTAATGTTACCATATTACTATCAGATGAAGGAGAACTCCCAACGGCAACGTTTTTGGGTAAACATTGACTTCCGTAACGTAAGTACATATATAACATCATTCTGGCTACGTCACCTTTCCATTCGTCACCAGGATACCACCCTGCTGAAACAACTCCAGAAGTCCCTGATCCTTGAGCAAACTTCTTACTTCCACGAGAAGAATTATAAGAAATATCACAAGGCCTTAAATGATGCACATCAGATCCTGGTCCTGAAGTTCCTAAATTTGGATTTCCTAGTGACTTTGGATAAACATGTTCTCTGTTCCATTGAGTTCCTGCACTACCTCCATTAGCATTTTTACTTCTGGTTCTATCCGTACGATAATTACCATCAGTATCGCTGTATCCATAAATAAGTAAAACCTTACTATTATTTATTGGGTCTAGATCGGTTTGTTTTAATGTGTTCCATACGCCAGGTGTATAAGAAAGGTTGGTATGATGTGTACTAATAATTTTGGTGGCTAGCTCATTTTTTAGAGAGCTTCCAGTGAGATTGATATTTACATTATTGTAATACGTCGGTATTTGAGAAAAACATACAAACGATGTAAGAAATAAAATGAAGGGTATAATTGATTTCATAAGATATTATTAGTTAATGGTTTCTACAAAATTAGTGTAATTGTTTGATTTTTAACATTATTAGACTGTTTGATTAATGTTAATGATGTATTAATAAGATCTTCTGTAGGAATGATAATGAACAGTTAAGGTTTTTTCATTAATTTATGTAAATTTGCCAATTAAATTAGATTCTTAAAAGATGAAGATATCATATAATTGGTTAAAGCAATTTTTACAAGTTCAATTGGAAGTAGAAAAGACAGGGGAGTTACTTACTGACTTAGGACTTGAGGTAGAGGGAATTCAAAAAGTTGAAAGTATAAAAGGAAGTTTAGAAGGTGTTGTAGTTGGAGAAGTTTTGACATGTGAGAAGCATCCGAATGCTGATAAATTGAAGGTTACTACTGTAAATTTAGGAGGTGAAGCACCTGTGAAAATTGTGTGTGGAGCTCCCAATGTAGATGCTGGTCAGAAGGTACCAGTGGCAACGATTGGAACGAAATTATATGATGAAAAAGGGGAAGAATTTAAAATTAAAAAAGGAAAGATAAGAGGAGAGGAGAGTCATGGAATGATTTGTGCCGAGGATGAGCTTGGACTAGGAAAAGGACATGACGGTATTATGGTACTAGATGAGAGTCTTGAGCCAGGAACTCCATGTGCTAAAGTATTCAATATTGAAATTGACCATGTATTTGAAATAGGCTTAACTCCAAATCGTGCTGATGCAATGAGTCATTATGGTGTTGCAAGAGATTTAAGAGCTGGTTTAATTCAACAAGGAACAAATTTAGAGTTAATATCTCCGTCGGTATCCGATTTTCATGTGGACGAAAGAGTCCTAAAAATAGATATTGAAGTATCAGATAAGGATTTAATTCCTAGATACGAAGGGATAACTATTACTGACATAGAAATTAAAGATTCACCAGAATGGATCCAAAATAGATTAAAGGCAATTGGTATTACACCAAAAAACAATGTAGTTGATATAACCAATTATGTATTGCATGAGTTAGGGCAACCATTGCATGCTTTTGATGCCTCAAAAATAAAAGGAAATAAAGTTGTTGTGAAAACCTTGGAAGAGGGAACTAAATTCACAACATTAGATGATGTAGAAAGAGAACTATCTTCTGAAGATATAATGATTTGTGACGTTGATGATAATCCTTTATGTATTGCTGGAGTTTTAGGTGGTACCGAATCTGGAGTATCTGAAAGAACGACATCAATATTTTTAGAAAGTGCTTATTTTAATCCAGTTTCTATTCGTAAAACGGCAAAACGTCATGGCTTAAACACGGATGCTTCTTTTAGATTTGAAAGAGGAATTGATATTAATATGACCAAGTATGCCTTAAAACGTGCGGCGCTTTTAATTGAAGAGTACGCTGGAGGTAAATTGTCGTCTGATGTTCTTGATTTTTATCCTGAAAAAGTAGAAGATTTCCAAGTGTTTTTGTCATTTGAAAATGCTTATAGAATAATAGGTCAAGAAATACCTAAAGAAACTATTAAAAATATTTTAGCTTCATTAGATATTAAGATAAATAGCGCAACTGAAGCAGGACTTGGATTAACAATACCTTCTTACAGAGTTGATGTTCAGAGAGAAGCTGATATTATTGAAGAAATTTTAAGAGTTTATGGTTATAACAATATCGAGTTTTCGCATAAATTAAATACATCTATTTCTTTTGACAAGAATAACAATGTGAAAATTGAAAATATTGTTGCTAACTACTTAACTTCATTGAGTTTTAATGAAACAATGGCTAATTCTCTTACAAAACCAGAATACGTTGAGCTTTCTGAGAATATAAATGAGGATAACAATGTTGAAATGCTCAATCCATTAAGTAATGATTTAAAGGTAATGAGACAATCGTTGCTATTTAGTGGTTTAGAAAGTGTTAGTTATAATTTAAATAGAAAACAAAATTCATTAAAGTTTTTCGAATTTGGTAAAACATATCATAATTATGAAAAAGGTTACCAAGAAGATAAACATTTGACACTTTTTGTTACTGGAAATAGAATAAAAGAGAGTTGGAAAGTGAGTTCAGAAGTATCAGATTTCTTCTATTTGAAAGGTGTTGTTACTTCTCTATTGTCAAGGTTAGGGATAAACTCGTTAAAAACGTCTCCTATTAAATCAGATGTATTTTCTGAAGGGATTGTGTTGAGTTTAGGTAAAATTAAACTAGTAGAGTTAGGAGTTGTAAAGAGAAATATTTTGAAAAATTTTTCTATTAAACAAGAAGTTTTATTTACGGACTTTAATTGGGAGAATGTTTTAAAGGTTATTAGCTCAAAAAACACGAAAGTAAGTGATCTACCAAAGTTTCCTTCAGTAAAAAGAGATTTAGCTTTATTGATTGATAATAAGGTTGAGTTTAAAGAAGTTTATAATTTAGCTTTCCAATCTGAGCGAAAACTATTAAAAGATGTTGATCTTTTTGATGTATATGAAGGTGAAAAACTACCAGAAGGTAAAAAATCATATGCAGTGAGTTTTATTCTTCAAGATGAAAATAAAACATTGCAGGATAAACAGATAGATAAAATAATGCAAAAGCTGCAGCAATCTTTTGAAAAGAATTTAGATGCTGAATTAAGATAACATGAAAAACTCCATAATTGGAGTTTTTTTGTATGTAAAATTTATAATTTGACAAACCGATATAATCTCTATGTATAAAATATTAATACGTCCAATATTTTTCCTTTTCGATCCAGAAAAGATTCATCACTTTACGTTTTCATTAGTGAAAGTATTATCTAAAATTCCATTAATTTCTCTGTTGTTTCGAGGAATATACATGGTAAAGGATAAAAGGTTAGAGCGTAAATTATTTGGACTAACTTTTCAGAACCCTGTGGGGTTGGCAGCTGGGTTTGATAAAAATGCTGTTCTATATAATGAATTGGCAGATTTTGGATTTGGTTTTGTTGAAATCGGTACAGTGACTCCAGTAGGACAGGAAGGAAATCCTAAAAAGAGATTATTTAGATTAAAAGACGATCGCGGTATTATAAACAGAATGGGCTTTAATAATGAAGGACTTAAAGCTGCTGTTGAACAGTTAAAAAAGAATAAAGGTAAGGTAATTATTGGAGGGAATATAGGAAAAAACACTAGTACCAAACCAGAGAATTATACTGAAGATTATTTAGCTTGTTTTAAGGGGCTACATCCTTATGTTGATTATTTTGTACTGAATGTAAGTTGCCCGAATGTTAGTAGTCATGCAAAACTTGAAGATGTTGGATATCTAAAGGAGTTAATTTCTGAAGTAAAGGTATTAAATGAGAAGGAAACTGTTCAGAAGCCAATTTTATTAAAAATTGCTCCAGACTTAAACAATGGACAATTGGATGAAATAATAGAACTTATCTCAGAAACCAAAATTGATGGTGTAATTGCTTCAAATACTTCAATGAATCGTGATGGATTAAAGGAATCGGAAGATAGTTTAAAAGCAATTGGAAATGGTGGTTTAAGCGGACAACCAATAAAAGACAGAAGTACTAAGGTAATTCAATATTTATCAGATAATTCTAAAAAATCTTTTCCGATAATAGGAGTAGGAGGTATTCATTCTGCGGAAGATGCTTTGGCCAAAATTGATGCTGGTGCAGATCTTGTACAGATTTATACTGGTTTTATATATGAAGGACCAAGTCTTGTAAAGAAAATAAATAAAGCAATTTTATCGAGAAATTAATTTATGATAGAAACGTTAATTTCTTTTGTTTTTGCCACTGTCACATTGGCGGTTTCTCCAGGGCCAGATAATATTTTCGTACTGACTCAAAGTATTGTTAATGGAAGAAAATACGGACTAGCTACAGTGGCGGGGTTAATGACAGGATGCATTATTCATACGACTTTAGTGGCTTTTGGGGTCTCTGAGGTGATTAAAAGAAATGAAAGTCTATTTTTTATTATAAAACTTTTTGGAGCAGCGTATTTACTTTATCTCGCTTATAAAGTTTATAAGAGCGATGCTAAAATTGTTTTTTCAACAGATAATATTGATCATAAAAGTACAACAGAATTGTTTAAAACGGGGTTTTGGATGAATGTCTTAAACCCTAAAGTAACCATTTTCTTTTTAGCTTTTTTTCCTCAGTTTTTATTCTCGGATGAAATATCTACTGTAATTCAATTTTATGTGTTGGGAGGTTTATTTATTGTAACATCCTTTTTAATTTTTGGAGGTATTGCTCTTTTGGCAGGATCCATATCAAATTACTTGAAGCAAAATGCAAAAGTTGGTGTTTATCTTAAGTGGACGCAAATAATTGTTTTTGTTTCCATTGCAGCATTGATTATGCTATAGTCACTTTTTTCGTTTAAGTAAATTAATTCTCAATGTGAATGCTAAGATGATGGAAGGAGCTTTAATAATAGATTCCTCCTTTTCCTTTGAGCTAAATCTTCAATCGGTTTCATAAAACGAATGTAGGTTCAAAAAATGTTTTACAACATTACTCTTTACTCTTGTTCGTTAACTTGTTCAACTTTTCTTTAGAGCCTCGGTTTTCTGAGTTTATAGTTAGTGCAAGTTTGAAATTATCAATAGCATTTAGGGTATCGTTATTTTTTAGATAAGCATCACCTAAACTATCGAAGGCGTTTGAACTATTTGGGTATAAAACCGTATTGATTTTAAAAACATTTATAGCTTTAATAACTTCGTTATCTCTCAAATAAGCATATCCCAGTTTATTTAAGGTACGTTGTCTAATTATTCTACTTAAACTATCATTTTTCTGTATTGCTAAGTAACCCTGTAAGGCTTTTTCATAGTTATTATCATTTAAGTATTCTTTTGGAGTTTTTTCTCCATCTTTTAGTTTTTCAAAAATGTATTGTTTATCATGATGCTCTCTTTTAGGAGCGAGTTGAATTTGATTTTTAGATAGGTTAAAAATCAATTTTTCGTTCATTTCTCTTACATAAAAACTGCTGTCATTTACTTTTAAAGGAGTTAATTCTTTATTTCTCCATTTAACAAAGAGTATCTTTTCTTTAAAATATACTTCAATCGCTTCATCAGCGTTAAAAAAATAGCGTCCAGAGCTGGTATTTATAAATTCATCAGAATTTTTATTTGATTTACAACTCGATAATAAAGGAATTAAAAAAAGTAAAGTTAATAGCGATCTTAACATAGTTTTGGTGTTGAAAAGTAAAAGATATATAAACAAGACGTATTTTTGTGAAAATAGTTACAAAAAATTCAAAGTATCAGAATATACTTGGCATAAGAATTGAAATACAATATTCATAAACTATTAATGGTTAATTGTAATTGATTGATAGTTAGTGTTTTTAGAATGAAAATAAGGGCTCCGTATGAATTTGCTAAGCATATGAGTGCCAACATGACAGAAAAAAATATATGAGTAAATCAAAAATAATACATTTAGACAACTTGTCGCTTCAAGATGTTTTTAACGAAAATTCTGAACTAATTCCTTTATTGACTGCGGAAGATGAAGAGAGCATGAATAATGAGGAAATTCCTGAAGAATTACCAATATTACCATTACGAAATACTGTGTTATTTCCAGGAGTTGTAATTCCAATTACAGCGGGTAGAGATAAATCTATCCAGTTAATTAAAGATGCTAACAAAGGAGATAAAGTAGTAGGAGTAGTTGCTCAAAAGAATAGTGAAGTAGAAGATCCATCTATTGATGATATTTATACAACAGGAGTTGTTGCTCAAATTCTAAGAGTATTAAAAATGCCTGATGGTAATACGACAGTAATTATTCAAGGTAAAAAGAGATTTGAAATTGATGAAGTAATTCAAGAAGAACCTTATTTAAAAGCTAAAGTAAAAGAGGCTTTAGATGAGCGTGAGATTGATGATGTAAAGGAATTTGATGCAATTATAGATTCAATTAAAGAGCTATCTTTAGAAGTAATAAAGGAAAACCCGATGTTACCGTCAGAAGCTTCTTTTGCTATAAAAAATATTCAGTCTAATTCTTTTTTGGTGAATTTTATTTCATCAAATATGGAGTTGAGTGTATCTCAAAAGCAAGTACTTTTAGAAAAAGATAACCTTAAGGAAAGAGCGTTGTTAACACTGAAGAACTTGGATAAAGAACTTCAAAAGTTAAGACTTCGAAATGATATTCAATCAAAGACTCGTTCGGATTTAGATCAACAGCAAAGAGAATATTATTTAAACCAACAGCTTAAGACAATTCAAGATGAATTAGGAGGTGTTTCTCATGATCAAGAATTAGAGGAGATGCTTTCTAAATCTAAAAAGAAGAAATGGAATAAAGAAGTTGGTGAAGCATTTGAAAAAGAATTGCATCGTTTGAGAAGAATGAATCCTCAAATGGCTGAGTATGGTGTGCAAAGGAATTATTTGGAGTTAATGCTTGAATTGCCTTGGGGTGAATATTCTGAAGATAAATTCAACTTAAAAAAGGCTCAAAATATTCTTGATAGAGATCATTTTGGCTTGGAAAAAGTGAAGGAACGTATTATTGAGCATTTAGCGGTGTTGAAGTTACGTGGCGATATGAAGTCACCAATTATATGTTTATACGGTCCTCCAGGTGTTGGAAAAACATCATTAGGGAAGTCTGTAGCCGAAGCTTTAGGGAGAAAATATGTAAGAATGTCTTTAGGTGGATTAAGAGATGAGGCGGAAATTCGCGGTCATAGAAAAACCTATATTGGTGCAATGCCTGGACGTTTGATTCAAAATATTAAGAAAGCTGGAACATCAAATCCAGTATTTGTTTTGGACGAAATAGATAAATTAAGTCAAAGCCATCAAGGAGATCCTTCTTCAGCAATGCTTGAAGTTTTAGATCCAGAGCAAAATACTGAGTTTTACGACAATTACTTAGAGGTTGGATATGATTTATCGAAAGTGCTGTTTATTGCTACTGCAAACAACTTACAACAAATTCCATGGGCATTAAGAGACCGTATGGAAATTATAAATGTTACAGGATATACGATTGAGGAGAAAGTTGAGATTGCGAAAAAATACTTACTTCCAAAACAACTTACTGAACACGGACTAACTGAAAAACATTTAAAGATAGGGAAGTCTCAAATTGAAAAAATAGTTGAAGGTTATACACGTGAGTCTGGAGTTCGTACTTTGGAGAAGCAAGTGGCGAAGGTAGTTCGTTATGCAGCCAAATCTATTGCGATGGAAGAGGAGTATGATGTTACCTTATCAAGTGAAGATATTGAAAGTATTTTAGGACCAGCTCGTTTAGAAAGAGATAAATATGAAAATAACGACACGGCGGGTGTTGTAACTGGATTAGCTTGGACGAGTGTTGGTGGAGATATTCTTTTTATAGAGTCTATTTTATCGAAAGGAAAAGGGAATCTTTCTATCACTGGGAATTTAGGAACAGTAATGAAGGAATCTTCAACGATAGCAATGAAATATATCAAAGCCAATGCAGATGAGTTTGGAATTAACTCTAAAGTGTTTGATAAGTATGATGTTCATATTCATGTACCTGAAGGAGCAACTCCAAAAGATGGACCTAGTGCTGGAATTACAATGTTAACGTCTTTAGTATCGTTATTTACTCAGAGAAAGGTAAAGAATAAAATAGCTATGACAGGTGAAATAACATTGCGTGGAAAAGTATTACCAGTAGGAGGTATTAAAGAGAAAATTTTAGCGGCAAAGAGAGCCAATATTAAAGAGATAATTTTGTGTGAGGAGAATAAAAAGGATATTGAAGAGATTAAGCAAAGTTATTTGAAAGGATTAAAATTTCATTATGTAACGGAGATGAGTGACGTTATTGAAGCAGCACTTACAAAGCAAAAAGTGAAGAATGCTAAAAAGCTTCTAACAGAATAATAACGGTTATGATTTAATAGTACGAAATAAAAGTAGGTGTTTTTTGTATAAACCGAAAAGATCAATTTTTACGACGTACTATTAATTTATTGATTATAAAGTAAAAAAGGTAGCAATATTGCTACCTTTTTTACTTTATGTTTGATCTTTTTATTAAGAATACATTTTTTCTCTTAACTCTTTTATTTTAGGATCAGCTAAATACTCATCAAAACTTGAATACTTATCAATAATTCCTTTAGGTGTAATTTCAATAATTCTATTGGCAACTGTTTGTGCAAACTCGTGATCATGAGTAGTAAATAAAACAGTACCTTTAAAATTGATTAAAGAATTATTCAAAGATTGTATTGATTCAAGGTCTAAGTGATTGGTAGGCTCATCTAGCAATAGGATGTTTGCTCTAGTCATCATCATTCTTGATAACATACAACGAACTTTTTCACCTCCAGATAAGACATTACTTTTCTTAAGAGCTTCTTCTCCTGAAAAAATCATTTTACCTAAAAAACCTCTTAAGAATACTTCCTCTCGTTCTTCTTCTGTTTTTGCATATTGACGTAACCAGTCTACTAAATTTAATTCTCCATTTTGGAAAAACTCAGAGTTATCAGAAGGAAGGTATGATTGTGTTGTGGTAACACCCCAATTATATTTACCTTCATCGGCTTTCACATTATCTGAAATAATTTGATAGAATGCTGTAGTTGCTTTTGAGTTTTTTGAAATAATAGCAACCTTATCTCCTTTGTTTAAATTAATGTCAACATTTGAGAATAAAACATCGTTATCAGCATCAGTCTTTGATAAACCTTCAATATTTAAAATTTGATCACCAGCTTCACGATCTCTTTCAAAAATGATCGCAGGGTATCGTCTACTTGAAGGTTTAATCTCATCAACATTTAACTTTTCGATCATTTTTTTACGAGAAGTCGCTTGTTTCGATTTGGCTACGTTTGCAGAGAACCTTCTAATAAATTCTTCTAGTTCCTTTTTCTTGTCTTCTGCTTTCTTATTTTGTTGTGCTCTTTGTTTCGCTGCTAATTGACTTGACTCATACCAAAAAGTATAATTTCCAGAATAATTATTTATTTTTCCATAATCAATATCCGAAATATGAGTACAAACTGCATCTAAAAAGTGACGGTCATGGGATACAACAATAACGGTATTATCATAATTAGCAAGAAAATTCTCTAACCAAGATATTGTTTCAAAATCAAGATCATTTGTAGGCTCATCCATAATAAGCACATCAGGATTTCCAAATAACGCTTGGGCTAATAAAACACGAACTTTCTGCTTACCATCTAAATCTTTCACTAAAGAATAGTGATGATCTTCCTTAATACCTAAGTTCGATAAAAGTGCAGCAGCTTCTGAATCGGCATTCCATCCATTCATTTCTTCGAAAATTACCTGAAGTTCTCCAATTTTTTCAGCATTTTCATCTGTATAATCGGCATATAAGGCATCAATTTCCTTTTTAATTTTAAACAATTCTTTATTTCCCATTACAACGGTTTCCAATACAGGAATTTCGTCAAAAGCATAATGGTTTTGAGAAAGAACTGACATTCTTTTTGTCGGTTCTAAGTGTACCTGTCCAGAAGTTGGGTCTATTTCTCCAGATAAAATTTTCAAAAACGTCGACTTCCCCGCACCGTTAGCCCCAATAATTCCGTAGCAATTTCCTAAAGTAAACTTAGTGTTTACTTCATCAAATAATATACGCTTACCAAACTGAACTGATAAATTAGAAACTGATAACATTTATAAACTTTTAAAATTCCGAGCAAAAGTAAAAAATATCTAGTCCATAAAATAATTTGAACCGAAATATTTGTAATGGTAACTTTAGTACTTTCTTATCGTCTTTTTAACAACGAATTAACAAGGTTATTATAACTAGATAATTATTTTTGAATGTTATTTTACAGAGGAACAAAATATGTTGAAACGTTTAGTACCCTTAATCATTATCATCTCATTTGTAATAGGATGTAAAAATAACTCCAAGATAGAGTATACTTATTTTGGAGGGAAAATAATACATCCTAAAGATAGTATCGTGATACTTACAGGTAATAATGGGTTTAGAGATACACTTGAATTGTGCAGTGATAATACTTTTATGGGACGATTTCGAGATTTTAGATCGGGATTATATTATTTTAGACACGGAGTTGAACATCAATATGCCTACATTAAGGCAAAGGATAGTTTAATTTTTCGCTTGAATACATGGGAGTTCGATGAATCATTAGTTTTTAGTGGTAAAAATGCAGAAAATAACAACCTTTTAATCGAGGCATTTTTGCAAAGCGAGGAGGACGAGCGTATTATTAGTAAAGAAGGAATGGCGAGTACCATGAGTTTTATTAATACAACGGATCATCTCTTAAATCTAAAAAAAGAGAAGTTAGAGGATTATAAAACGAGTCATATAAATGCATCTAAAGAATTTCTAGACGTTTATGAAATAGCTTTAACCTTTCCAATATATTCTGAACTAGAAAAGTATACGATAAATAATTGTACTCGATTTAAATCAGATACAATAAAAGAAAAATTATTGAAGCATAGGAATGGTATTCAATTGAGGAGAGACTCTTTGTTGTTTTATGCACCTTATTATACCTATGTAATGCAGAAAATGTATAGCGAAGCAATGCTGAAGGGTTATACTGATGAATCTGAAGAGTTTGTGATAGATATATTGAATCGTATAAATGAAGAGGTCAGTGACGAAGAAATAAAGAATAGAATACTTTACAGAACAATTGCTTATAATTTTATGAAGAGAAAAAGGGAAAACAATTATCAAAAAGCCTTTTTCAACTATTTTAAATATAGTAGTGATATAGAACATAAAAAAGAGATTCAACGACTTATTAATGATGTGAAGTATGTGGATAGAAAAGAGCAATTACCGGACTTTTTGATGGAAGCTCCAACAGGAAACTGGGTGAGTGTGAAAGAAGTTGTGAAAAGAAAAAACTCAATAGTATTCTTTAATAATGCTGAATATTTTTCTGATTATAGTGTGTCAAAACGTTTTAATTTTTTACAAAAACGATTTCCCGATGTAAACTTTATGTTAATTCAACAGAACAAAGGAAACTCTGACATGTATGTAAAAGGGATCGATATTAAATATCAGTATAAATTAATTGAAGAAAGTAAAGCTCATAACTTCTTAACAAGCGAATTCCCCCGTCTGATGATAGTCGATAAAAAAGGAGTTGTGTTAAATGATTTTTCAAGTATTTTTGCTTTTGATATTGAGAGCCAAATACAGGAGTTATTAAAAAAGTAGCGTTATGGTAACTGGTTACAATAAATTAACGTACTTTTGCGCCGTCCAAAATCTCATTAGAGGTTAACATTAATAAAATAGAATTCACTAGGTGGGCATCTGTGAATTCGTTTAAATTCATAGTATGTCAACATTTTTAGAATTAGGCTTGAAAGAGTCTATCAATAGGGCGTTAACGGATTTAGGATACGAAAATCCTACGTTAATCCAAGAAAAAGCAATTCCTCAAATTATTGGATCTAATCAAGATTTAAAAGCTTTTGCACAAACAGGAACAGGTAAAACTGCAGCCTTTAGTTTACCAGTAATTGAACTTATTCAAGAGGATGATACGTCTACACAAGCAATTATTTTATCGCCAACAAGAGAATTAGCGGTTCAGATAGGTAAAAATATAGAAGATTTTTCTAAATATATACCAGACTTAAAAGTGGTAACTGTTTACGGAGGATCTAGTATAGAACAACAAATGAAGCAGCTTAAAAAAGGTGCTCAAATAGTTGTTGGTACACCAGGAAGAACAGTTGATTTAATTAGAAGAAGAGCTTTAAAATTAGGAAGTGTTAAGTGGCTTGTTTTAGATGAAGCTGATGAAATGCTTAATATGGGGTTCAAGGATGAGTTGGATAAAGTTCTTGAAGCGACACCAGAAACGAAGCAAACCTTATTGTTTTCTGCAACATTTCCTAGAGAGGTAGAAGCTATTGCAAGAAACTATATGACAGACCCAATAGAGGTTACTTCGGGTCAGAAAAATCAAGGTTCGGAAAATGTAAGTCATGAGTATTATTTGGTAACTGAAAAAACTAGATATCCTGCTTTAAAGAGGGTAGCAGATGTTAATCCTAATATTTATGCGATAGTTTTTTGTAGAACAAGAAGAGAAACTCAAGAAATTGCGGATTTTTTAATCCGTGATGGATATAGTGCTGATGCATTGCATGGAGACCTATCTCAAGCACAGAGAGATAGTGTTATGGAAAAGTTCAGGAAAAAGAACATTCAAATGCTAGTAGCTACAGATGTTGCAGCAAGAGGATTAGATGTAGATAACTTAACACATGTAATAAATCATAAGTTACCAGACCAAATTGAAAATTATAACCACAGAAGTGGTAGAACAGGGAGGGCTGGTAATAAAGGAGTTTCTATTGCCTTAATCGGTAGAAAAGAAAGATCTAGATTATCGCCAATAGAAAGAATTTTAAAGAAAAAGTTCGTACATAGTACAGTACCAACAGGTAAAGAAATATGCGAAAAACAATTATTTCATTTAATTGATAAAGTTGAGAATACTGAAGTAAATGAAGGTGAGATAGCCACTTATTTACCAAGTATTTATGAAAAATTAGAAAACTTAACTCGTGAAGAATTAATTCAAAAGTTCGTTTCTATTGAGTTTAATTCATTCTTGTCATATTATGAAAATGCTGCAGATCTAAATAATTTAAGCTCTAGAGAAAATTCTAGAGGAAGGTCGTCAAATGAGAATATGACACGTTTCTTTATTAATTTAGGTAGAAAAGATAAGTTAAATCCAGCAAAATTAATTGGTCTAATAAACGAACAGAATATTGGAGATAAGGTAGAAATAGGTTCGATAGATATTTTAGATACATTTTCGTTCTTTGAAATAGATAAGAATTTCGAAGGAGAAACTTTGTCGAGTTTTGAGGAAAATAGGCCAGATTATAATGGAAGAAATGTAAATATTGAAATTACTAAAACCGACAGAGGAGGCGGAGGTGGCCGAAGAAGACGCGGTGGATCATCTGGTGGTTTCAAAGGAAGAGGTAGAAAAAAACCTTCTGGAGATAAGAATTTTTCAGGAAAAGATTTTGGTAAAAATCGTGGAGAAGGAAAGAAAAAAAGACCTACTGAAGGTTTTGGTAGAAAACGTAGAAGAGGTTAAAAAACCTCAATAAATTATAAAAAGAGATCCTATAGTCATAGGATCTCTTTTGTTTTTAATAATGTTGCTTTTAAATAACTTTACTAGCTAGTTTTGTTAGAAAATTAATACCATTTTCTATGGTTTCTATCTTTACTGCCTTTATATTATTTGCTAAAGCCGCATTATCAATAATTTGCAAAACTTTAATTGCATTGGCATTTGTAATTTTACTTTCAGCAATAAAACTTTCGACTTCTACAAGTTTTAAGTTGGTCAAATGAGCCAATTGAGAGCCCAATTCGTCATCCGTTTGTTTTGCAGCATTATTGGCTATTTCATTCCAGTCTATAGTATTCATATTAGTTATTTTATTAAGCTTTCAAAGGGTTGTAGTTTATGAAATATGTTCGTGGTCTTGTTGATCGCATTATTCAAGTCCGTTTCAATTTTAAGGATATTGATTTTGTTTCCAGTTAAACTATCAATTGACGAGATTAAATTCTTCTCAGAATTCCCCACACGTGCCGCAGAACTAATTAAGTTTTGCAATGAATTCGTCGCTTTTGAAAACGAACTATAGTTTTGATTTAATTTTGAAATAATGGTGTTTTCTTGTTGATTTAAAATGTCTGTCAAAGAATCTTTTTTATGTTCAATTACCGGTATAATACTGCCAATTATTTCAGTTAAATTGTTTTTGTAGTCAATGCTGTCGGGTAGTAATGATTGATATTTTTTAATCAATTTTGGAGTGTAAGTATTGTTAATGAAAGAATGTAATCGTTGTTGCCTTTCATTAAATAACTGCCTTATTAAATTTAGATTCAAATTATGCATATTATCTACTTCACTTGAAATTTCTTGCGTTAAAGTTACCGTGGCTTCAGGTATACTCGCACAAGAGTTGAGTAAAAATATTGATACAATAAATACAATTTTAAAGTGCTTCATGGCTAATATGATTTTTATTTTATTAAAGGAGAAGTAAATATGGATTTTATACGGTTAATAATACCATGTATAATACTAAATATGGCATCGGAAGAAAAGCCTCCTATAAGGGCTAGAATACTTTTACTAAAGAGTGTGATACTTTTTTCATCAGAAGAATAAAAGGAAATGATCTCCGACATAATTAAACCTGCAATGATGCCAATAAGTATTTGAGCAGTATAGGACACAAACTCTTCTTCCACTAACGTTGTGTTTTTGATAGCTTCACTAATTTTCTTTAATAGAAAAAAGAGAACTCCTAGACCGGAAACGGTTGACAAAAAGGTTAAATTTAACAATAAGGATATACCACTATTATTCATAATTCCTTTATTTAAAGAGATGTTATTAACTTGTGGTGATAAGCCAGTTGTTATAAAAATCACTAGAAAAACGATAGCAAGAATTACTAAATTCCTTACTAATGGAATTTTGTTAAATATAGGCTTCCCTTTTTGATTGTCCCTGATTCTCTTAGCGTATTCAATAGATTTTGGTGTAACAGGCGCTATATTTTTGACTAAAATATTATGGGCATTTATCAAATTATCAACGCTACTATTTTGTATTAAAGAGTTCACTTCAGTGTTTATGATAACACCGTTATAAATAGCATACGATAGCATATGATTTATTTCATTCATTAATTCAGATACAACAGTTTTCGAAATGCCTAAAGTTTCTTTTGTTTTCTGTTTAGCTTTAGGTTCGGTGGAAGGAGATGAAGAAGGTGTTTTCTCTCTTGATTGGTTCGTATCTGTAGTCATGATTATTTTAGATTAGTATTCCTTGTAATTATGTTAGAATAAAGAATAAAACAGATCTTTTGTATTGGTCAATCCGTTCTATGGGAAGATTTCTAACGGATAATGTAGCGCGATCGAATTTTTCTAACAATATCAATAGGTATACAATTAGGTTACCCATATATGCTATGATTATTATGTAAAAGTAAGATCAATTATAACCGATTGACTATAAATAGTTTTAAGCGTCTATATTTTAAGCATAGGCGTGTTTGTGATAAAGGATGTCGTTTTTTATTTAAAATTAATCTAGTTAAACCTTTGTTCAGTTTGTTTAGTTCAGTACATTTGCGCAAATTATTAAAACTTAATCTAAATAAAATGAAGAAGGTTGTATTATCTACGCTTGCAATTGCAGCTTTAGTTTTTTCATCATGCTCTGATGATAACGATAACAATATAGACACAGCTGTTACTGCACCGGCTACGTATACGTTTGAAAGAAATGGAGCAACTTCAGTTAGTTTTAGTGGGCAAACTACTAGAATTAAAATGGGAGAAAAATTAATATCAGCTTTAAAAGATAAGTCTAAGACAAAAATAGAATTAGACTCTATGTTTGGTAGAAATTTAACCACCCATAGTTATTTTAACGATGCTGAGTTAGACGGTTCTTCGAAGAATCTTAGGGGCAAGACAGCCGCTTCAATTGATTATTTTCCTGGAACGGCAGAGGCCGTTTTTATAAAAGAAGATTTTGATGGTTTTATCTCAAGTCAAGTAACAGAAGTATTTCCTAATTGGAATGTTGATGCTGTTGAAGGTACTGCCGGAAAAATTCAAGAATTAGGAACTGGTGGATCGATGCGTTATGTTAATGCGAAAGGATTGGAATACAATCAAGCATTCGGTAAGGGATTGATCGGAGCCTTAATGGTTGACCAAATTTTAAATAATTACCTAAGTACCAAGAAACTAGATGAAGCAACAAGTAGAGCAGATAATGACGCTGGTATCTTAATTGAAGGTAAGAATTATACCAACATGGAGCACAAGTGGGATGAAGCTTATGGATATTTATATGGTAAAGAAGCTACTCCAGCTTCACCAGAATTAGGAGCAGATAGTTTTTTAAACAAGTACTTGAAGAGAGTAGAGGATGATGCTGATTTTGCTGGTATCGCTGATAAAATTTACAATGCTTTCAAATTAGGAAGGGCTGCAATTGTGGCCAAAGATTATGAATTAAGAGATAAGCAAGTAGAGATTCTTAGAGAGGAAATTTCTAAAATTATTGCGGTTAGAGCTGTATATTACTTACAATATGGTAAAGACAAGTTAGCTACGGATAAAGGAGCGGCATTCCATGACTTATCAGAAGGATATGGATTTGTTTATTCACTTCGTTTTACACAGACTTCTGCTACAGGTGCACCTCATTTAACTGTTGATGAAATAAATGAATTTGTTAGTACTCTGCAAGCAGGGAATGGGTTTTGGACAATAACTAACGATGAATTAGAGCAAATGTCTACGAAAATTGCTAATGCCTACGGTTTTACTGTTGGACAAGCGAGATAATTAATTAGATAAATAATGATTTATTTATGCAAATTATACAAAGGTAGCCCTCATTTGGGCTACTTTTTTTATATTTGCAAATCTTTTATTTAGAATAAATAAAACTACAAATGAAGAAAATTTTATATGTATTACTGCTTTCTGTAGTTATAGGAGCATGTAGTTCGAGTTCAGATAACGGGGGCAACACATCTGATGATAACTTCGACAGAAGTACTCTTTTAACAAATGTTGCCAACAACATTATTATACCATCGTATACTTCTTTTCAAACTAAACTGGCTACCTTAAAGGAAAAAACAACAGCATTTACTAACACAGCTGATGTGTCAACATTAGTAGAAGTAAGAACAGCTTGGTTTGAAGCTTACAAAGCTTGGCAGCATGTAGGAATTTATAACATTGGAAAAGCTGAAGAATTAGCTTATGATTCTTTTTTCAATACATTTCCTTTAACAGCAGCAGATGTTGATGCCAACATTGCAAGTGGTACTTATGATATAGACCACGTTAACAATAGAGATGCTCTTGGTTTTCCAGCGTTAGATTATTTAGTACATGGTGTAGGAAGTAATGATACTGAGGTTTTGGAAAAATATACAACCAATGCTAATGCTACGAATTACAAGAAATACCTGAACGATGTCATTGCAAAAATGGTAAGTCTTACGGATGTAGTTGTTGCTGATTGGAATGGTGCTTATAAAAATGAATTTATCAATAGTACTGGTAATACTGCGACTAGTTCTTTAAACAAATTGGTAAATGACTATATTTTCTATTATGAGAAAAAATTAAGAGCCAATAAGATCGGAATTCCAGTTGGTATTTTCTCGGGAGGAACTATTTTTCCAGAAAAAGTTGAAGCATATTATAAAAAAACTGTTTCCAAAGAGTTGATGTTAGAATCTCTTACTTCTGTTCAAAACTTTTTTAATGGAACACATTTTTCTAATGGGAATGCAGGTATTGGATTAAAGGCATATTTAGAAGCAATAGGTAGAGAGGATTTGGCGACTAAAATAAACAATCAATTAGAGGTTGCTAGAACAAAAATAACTACTTTAAATGATAATTTAAGTGAGCAGATAGCTAACGATAGAGATGGGGTATCAGCCGTTTATACGGAACTTCAAAAGGTCGTAGCAATGTTCAAAGTAGAAATGTTGACTGCAATTAATGTTAATGTTGACTACGTTGACGCTGATGGTGATTAATCGCCACATAAAAACTTAAAACTGTCTGCATTTGCAGACAGTTTTTTTATATCTCCCCCTTAAAATATCTTTAATTACCTAGCAGAATAATACTACATAATGAGCCTACACAAATTTTTAACGGTGGTTTTTATATGCGTAAGTGTGTTTAACGGACTTGCCCAATATAAAGTTTCAGGAACGATTACTTCCGATAGTAAAAAAACACTTAATAATGTAAAAATTTTTGACGGAAATGGAGGCGAAATAGCTTCTTCAAATACCAAAGGAGTTTATTCTTTTTCAACAGCTAAGCGGAACATTGAGTTAATATTTTATGTTGATAATTATCAGTTTGTAGAAAAGAAAATTCTGTTAAAAGAAGGGAATAACATTTTAAATATAAAAATGAATGCTTTTTCTGAGAACTTATCAGAAGTAGTGGTAAAATCGCAGAGAAGAAAGGCTTTTGAATTAGGAAGGCTTAAAGATGTTGAACAAACCGCGATTTATGCTGGTAAAAAGACGGAAGTAGTACTTGTTAACCAGTCTACGGTTAATTTAGCGTCGAACAATGCACGCCAGATATATAGCCAAGTTGTAGGTTTAAACATTTTTGAAAATGATGATGCTGGACTACAGCTAAATATTGGAGGACGTGGTTTAGATCCGAATAGAACTTCGAACTTCAATACAAGGCAGAATGGATATGACATTAGTGCAGACGTATTAGGATACCCAGAAAGTTATTATTCACCACCAGCAGAAGCTATAGAAGAAATTCAAATAGTTCGCGGTGCGGCTTCGTTACAATATGGTACACAGTTTGGAGGTTTGGTAAATTTTGTACTCAAAAAGCCAAATCCAAATAAGCAATTAGAAATTGTAACGAGAAATACAATTGGTAGCAATAATTTATTTACCAATTTCACAAGTGTTAGTGGAACATCAGAGAAGCTGAGTTATTTAGCCTATTATAACTACAAGAGAGGAGACGGATTTAGACCAAACTCTGAATTCGAGTCGAAAAATGCATTCTTTCATGTTGGATATGATTTCAATTCAGACACGAAAGTAGAGGTAGAACTTACCTACTTACATTATTTGGCGCAGCAGGCGGGAGGGCTTACTGATGACATGTTCAATGAAAATCCTTTGCAAAGTAACAGAACTAGAAATTGGTTTGAAGTAGATTGGTTATTGTATAATTTTAAATTATCACATGCCTTTTCTGATAAAACTAATTTTACCTTTAATTTTTTCGGCTTAAATGCGAGTAGAAAAGCCCTTGGATTTAGAACTAATAGAGTGAGTCAAGTAGACGATTTGGGAGGAAGAGATTTAATTACTGGTGATTTTAATAACTTTGGATTTGAAGCGAGGTTATTGAGTAAGTATAAAATATTCAATAAAGATGCTACATTTTTAATAGGTACTAAGTTTTACAAAGCAGATAATACTTCTGTTCAAGGCCCAGGTACTGATGGTAGTGACGCGAACTTTTCTGCAGCGTTAGATCAATTTCCTAATTATAGAAATCAGTCAGATTATAATAATCCGAATTTAAATATAGCAGTTTTTGGAGAGAATATTTTCTATATTAATGATAAAATTTCAATAACTCCAGGATTTAGAGTAGAATATATAAAAACAGAAAGTGATGGGTTTCTAAAAAGAATAAACTTTGATGGAGCTGGAAATGTTATTTTCAATGAAACCATCATTAGTTCAGATGATAACATTCGTTCTTTTGTATTATTAGGTTTAGGAGCTAGTTACAAACCAAGTTCTAAATTTGAACTTTATGGTAACATTTCGCAGAACTATCGTTCGGTAACTTTTTCTGATGTAAATATTGTGAACCCTTCTTTTCAAATCGCAAGTGATTTGGGCGATGAAAAAGGTTTTACAGCAGATTTAGGGATACGTGGAAATATCAATAGAACAATTTCTTATGATGCAGGAATTTTTGGTCTATTTTATAACGATAGAATAGGTTTAATCCAAAAAGAATTGGAAGATGGTAGTGGTAGAGTAGTGCAAGAAAGAAGGAACGCAGGAGATGCTAGAATTTTGGGTATTGAAAGTTTAGTAGATTTTAATTTAAAGAGATTGTTTAATATATCGAATGATTTTGATTTCAATTATTTTGTGAACACATCATTTATTCAATCAGAGTATATCCGTTCCGAGGTTCCTGGAGTTATTAATAACCAAGTCGAATTTATTCCAGATTTAAATATTAAAACAGGATTTAGGTTCGGTTATAAAAACTTCTCATCGAACATTCAATATACATATTTATCAGAGCAGTTCACGGATGCTTCTAATTCGGTGGGTGCTGGGTTAAGCGGTGTTAATGGAGTAATTCCATCGTATGATGTTTTAGATTTTTCTACTTCTTATAAATACAAGTATTTTAAATTAGAAGCTGGAGTTAATAATGTATTAAACAATAGTTATTTCACGAGAAGAGCAACAGGGTATCCAGGTCCAGGAATTATACCTTCTGCACCTAGAACGTATTATGTTACTCTTGAATTTAAGCTTTAGATCCTATCTAAATAGGATCATAATTAGTTAAAGTTTTTAATTCATTCGATTTGTCTGTATTTTTATGAAAATCGGAACGTATGTTGAAAGCTGTTAATATTAAAAAACAATTAATTAAAGCCCGAAGTCGCATTTTAAAAGGGGGCGATATTTTGAGTTGGGTGCAAACTGTTTTTAATGAACTCGATTTAGATAGAAATCGAATCAAAAATGGTTTGGAAAGTAGCAATGAATCTTTTAATAATAATTTGGATATAAATAAGGTGAATCCCCAAGCTGTTTTTCACATAAATCAAATAAAGAAAATATGTGTTGATTATAGATTACGCTTTTTAACTACTGGATTATTCAAAGGAGATTACCCTGAGCAAGCAGTGACCGAAATAAGGAACCTTGAAAGAAGGCATCACATTCAATTAAAAGGATTCAAAATTATGGCTCGTTCGAGACTGTTTAAATTAAAGGAAACTGATGATCCTCTTTTGTTTGTACCTTTGGGAAACGACTATTATTATTTAATTTATCAATGGGGTAATGACCTACATCCATTAAGAAAACTTAAATTTTGGCCTGCAAAGAATGTCAGAAACCTAGGAGCATTCGTTCTATTAATTAGTTTTATTAGCACTATTATAACGCATTCAATATTTTTTGGGAAGCAAAGCAGCTTAATCTATGGATTGGTGCTATTTCTATTTTATTTAAAAGGGTTTATTGGAGGGATTTTATTTTTTGGAATTTCTTCTGGTAAAAATTTTAGCGAGTACTGTTGGCAAAGTCCGTATAACAAAATATCCTAAACCTAGTCGTTTAAAATTACACATGCCAAGAGCGAAGCCCTTAGCATGAATAATACTAATCTCCGTCATTATCGGTAACGGTAATTGTTATTGATAAAACATCAGCGACGTCAACTTTCATTAAAATCAATAAATCTCTTATGGTGTTGTATAAATTTTGAACTTCAGTTGGCTTGTTAAAAATACTTTGATTTAAAGGAATATGATTTAAACTACTAATTGCACTTTCAATATTATTGAAAGTCTTAGTTATTTCGTCATTCAGTTCAGTAGTATTCGTTTTTGAAAAAATGTAGTCATCTAACCCATTTGCATTTCCAAAATAAAGGCTTTTAATACTTTCAATATTTTCTTTTATAAGATTTAAAGAGTAAGAACTTTTTTCAGCTTGTAGCAGTTCTGAATCAGGATTGGATGTTCTCTCTATGCCGGCAGGTTCTCCAATTTTAAGACTTTTAATATCTTCCAAAAGTGCATACATTTGATTTACTATTTGATTCATACTACCATTAATTCCAGTTTGATTGTTTTGAATAAAATCGTTTCTCGTATTTTCCCATAAAGTTTTATAGATGTTTGATTTCGATACTAAGTTTTCACCCAAAGTACTCAAATAATTAATTCGTCTAGTATTCATAAAGCTTTCCACGGTTTGTTGTTCTGAAAATTCGAATAAAAGAAATTCAATTGCGCTAAGACCTCTTTGTGTTGTTGGTAAAGAATTAATACTCTCTTGGTCGATTGTATTAGTAGAGGCAATATATGCGTTTATACCAGTATCGTCTGCTCCCCAAGTATAAAAAGAAGTTTGAATATTTGAGTTCTTTATTTCTCCAATATTGTAGGGTTCAATGCTAGAAAAAGCTTCAGCAGCCTTCTTCCACGCTTCTTTGACCGCTTGTAAATTTTGAATTGAAGTATTATTGGAAAATGACGTTATAGTAGTGTGTAAGCTTCGAATATTCTGTGTAAAAAGGGTAGTGGTTGGTTGTTCAATCAAATTAATAAAATCAGCTCTCAACTGTTGAATATCAAAAGAATTTTGATTGTCTGATTCACTGCTACATGCAGCAGCAAGTATTATAACGATTAAAATAGCAATAAAAGTTAGTCGTTTTACCATGTTACAATGAGTTTATGAAAGCTAAAACGGCTGTTCTATCTTCCTTGGTTAAATTTTTATAAGATTCTTTACTGTTTTGAGCTTCGCCACCATGCCATAATATGGCTTCTTCTATATTTCTAGCTCTACCATCATGTAAGAAAAAAGTATGATTATTAACTTCTTCAATCATACCAATACCCCACAATGGTTGTGTTCTCCATTCTTTACCCGATGCAAAAAAATCAGGCCTATTATCGGCAAGATCTTCACCCATATCGTGTAAAAGAAAGTCTGAATAAGGTCTAATTCTGATATTTTCAAGTGATCTGTTAAAAGAATATGAAGAAGTTGTAAAGGCTTCTATATGGCAACCAGAACATTTCATTTCTTTAAAAAGATGCTTACCCTTCAATACTTCTTCCTTTTCATAATTTCTTCGAATAGGAACGGATAAAGAGGTTGAATAAATCATAACGTTGTGCAATGCATCATCTGTTACTTCAGGTATTCCACCGTTTACAGAATCGAGACAATCTTGCTGTATTGTTGGACAGTTTTCATTGGGAAAAAGAGAAGAGGTAAGTCCCATGTCACCATGAAAAGCGCCTGCTACCTGTTGGGTTAAGTTAGGTTGATTGGCTTTCCAACCAAATCTACCCAATTCATGTTGTTGTTTTTGAACGTTCCAAACATAATTCGCTTTTCCGGAAATACCATCTTCATTCTGATCGTTTTCATCAACATTCGTAAGAATATCTTGATTACTTATAGCATCAATAAAACCTAATCCAATTACTTGTGGTCCAACTCTAGGAGAAGTTAAAGCATTTTGTAGTGTTCCAAATTGTTCATCTGCTATGGTATAAATTGGCTTTCTTAATTCATAAGTTTCACCATCTGAAAACTGACCAGTAATAGTTTCAAATCTGATGGAAACTTTTGCTTCATAGGAAACTCCTAAATTTGCATGCTCTTGAATTTGATCTCCATAAAATTCGACCGGATTTGGTCCTCCATTAGTACTATTTCCAGGAAGACTCACTCGCATTAAAAAACCGTTTGAAAACGATTGCCCTTCTTGTAAGGGCAGGCCTCTTCCATCTTTATTATGACAGGCACTACAAGATCTTGCATTAAAGGTTGGTCCTAAACCATCACGAGCAGTAGTAGAGGCTGGAGCACTTACCCAATTTTGTCTGAATAAAGAATTACCAACGAAGAACAATCTGTTATCAATGGTAGACAAATTTGGTATGGGTTGATCAAAGGCATTGGACCCTAAAATGGTAGTCGTTAGTCTACCAACCGAGAGTTCTTCACCTTCTTCGTAAGTATATTTAGGGAGATATACATCTTCTTCTTTCGAACATGAAAATAGAAAAATAGATATTCCTAAATAATAAATTAATTTATTCAATGTTTTTTGTTTTTGTACGCAAAAACCAAACCAAGTCACTAAGACTTAGTTTGGCTAGATTATTTTGTAGTATGTTAGTTGAAAATTATACCGAAGGATCGATGTTTTTTCCAGTAATTGTTTTACCTGCTTGAGCCAATTCATCTCCTTGCTTTTCAAGTGATGATACTGTTGACATTACAGGTTTAGAGATATTATCAATAGTTTCACCAATAATTTGATAGTCAAAGAATTTAGCATCTGAAATAACTTGAACTTTAGCCATTACTAAGGTTGTTGTTGCTGCTAGAGTGGCACTTTCTTCCGCATTTATTAGTTTTAATACATCCAATAAAGATGTACCACTCACTACAGAACCGTCAACTCTCGTGTATTTTCCTGTAATAATATTATTAATTGATTTAGCATTCAAAAACACGTCTCTATGTGTATTATCAGAAAAGCAAGAATGCTCGTCTTCTTGATCTTGATTTTCAACAGCTACAGTCATTCTTTCACCAGCTAATTCTCCCTTACTTAATTTAGCAGCACCGGTTAAAAGTTTGTCAATGGCGTCATTTTTTGATAATGCCAAAAACTCTTTTCTGTAAGCAGCACCTTCTTTCCATTGGTCAACTACCGACTTTAAATCTTCAACTAAAATTTCAGCAGCTAATTTTAAATATTGACCTCTTCTGTCGGCGTTATCTGCCGTAGTATAATCAGTATAAGCACGTTGTCCAGCTATTCGATCCCCTGGAGCAGATGAATCTTGTCCCCAAAGTAAAAATTCAATAGCATGGTAGCCTAAAGTAACGTTAGATTCATTTTGGTTGTATCCAATAATATCGAGTAAAACTGTTTTACTTAAGGTAGGGTATTCAGTAGTATTGTTTATGATATTTTGTCTAGTATCGGAACCTTGTTGACCTCCTGTACCATCTGCTACATAATCAATTAAAGCTTCGTCTAAAGGCCAAGCGTTAATGTATCCCTCTGGTTCACCACCGTCACCATCAATAGGACCATCATAAAATCGGTAAGCTTCTGTTTGACCATAAGGTTCTCTTGCATCTAACCAAGCTTGTTTTGCGGCGTTAAAGTTCGTTGCGTCAGGAGCGCTTACAAAAGCATCTATAGCCGTTTTTAAATTCTGAGTTTGAGCCAAAGCATCATCGTAACTTGCTTTTACGATAGTTACGTAATTATCTACAAAGGCTGTTTTAGCATTTGCGATGGCTGTATCTTGACCATTATCACCTGCATCATCATTTGAACAACTGGTTAAAGCCATGATAACTGTGGTAAATGATAAAGCGATTAGTTTCTTCATTTTATTTAGATTTAGTTTTAATAAGAGAGCAAAGGAAGTTAGATTTTTTAATTCTTCAAAGTTTATTTGGACTTATTTTAAATAGAAACTTTTTGTAGATAATGCAAATCGTTACACTTCGATAAATTTATTTGTAGTACATTTGCACGTAATTAATTTTTAACAACTAAACACTCTCACGAGTAAAATTGATTACATTTATGAACGCCCACCAATCAAAATTTGTAGGAGAAGGATTAACATATGATGATGTTTTATTAGTTCCTGCTTATTCAGAAGTTCTTCCAAGAGAAGTAAGTATTCAAACAAAATTTACTAGAAATATCACTATAAATGTACCTATAGTTTCAGCTGCTATGGATACGGTAACTGAATCGGCTATGGCAATTGCTATTGCTAGAGAAGGAGGAATAGGTGTTCTACATAAAAACATGACTATTCAGCAGCAGGCCAATGAAGTAAGAAAGGTAAAGAGAGCTGAGAGTGGTATGATAATCGATCCAATTACTTTACCAGAATCTGCTATTGTTTTAGATGCTAAAAAGGCAATGAAAGAAAATAGAATTGGGGGAATTCCAGTTGTTGATCATGATGGGAAGTTAGTAGGAATTGTTACAAATAGAGATTTACGTTTCGAAAACAATAACGAACGTCCTATTAAGGAAGTAATGACTTCGGAGAATTTAATTACGGTTAAAGAAGGAACTTCTTTAAAAGAAGCTGAAGTTGTTTTGCAAGAAAATAAAATTGAAAAGTTACCAGTTGTAGATGGAGATAAATTAGTTGGACTGATAACTTTTAGAGATATAACAAAAACTACTCAAAAACCAATAGCAAATAAAGATCAATATGGTAGGTTACGTGTAGCTGCTGCATTAGGAGTTACGGGAGATGCCGTTGAAAGAGCGGAAGCTTTGGTTAATGCTGGCGTTGATGCGGTAATTATTGATACAGCTCATGGACATACAAAAGGAGTGGTTGCTGTTTTAAAAGAGGTAAAATCTAAATTTCCTGGTTTAGATGTGGTCGTAGGAAATATTGCGACTCCTGAGGCTGCAAAATATTTAGTTGAGGCAGGTGCAGATGCTGTTAAGGTAGGAATTGGACCTGGTTCAATTTGTACCACACGTGTGGTAGCAGGTGTTGGTTTTCCTCAGTTTTCTGCTGTCATAGAAGTGGCGGCTGCAATTAAAGGTACGGGTGTTCCTGTAATTGCTGATGGAGGTATTCGTTATACTGGAGACATTCCTAAAGCTATTGCCGCTGGAGCAGATTGTGTGATGCTAGGATCGTTGCTTGCTGGAACAAAAGAGTCTCCTGGAGAAACTATTATTTTCGAGGGTAGAAAATTCAAGTCTTATAGAGGAATGGGATCGGTTGAAGCAATGAAGAAAGGTTCAAAAGATCGTTATTTTCAAGATGTTGAAGATGATATTAAGAAATTAGTTCCAGAAGGAATTGTTGGTAGAGTACCATATAAAGGAGAGTTATTTGAGAGCATCCACCAGTTTGTTGGAGGTTTAAGAGCTGGAATGGGCTATTGTGGTGCGAAGGATGTGGAAGCGTTAAAGAATAACGGAAAATTTGTTAGAATTACGGCATCGGGAATCAATGAGAGCCATCCGCATGATGTAGCAATTACGAAAGAAGCTCCTAATTATAGTAGAAGATAAATTTAATTTTACTGAAATATATAGAGACCGTTGAGAAATCAACGGTTTTCTTTTGATTAATAAGTAAAAAATTGATCTAATACTTCCATATTTCAAAACAATTTCTAAATTTACTTTCTTTATAAAAGAACGATGAAAAAAATATTAGTATTAAATGGCCCAAATTTAAATTTATTAGGTAAGCGAGAACCTAGTATTTATGGAAATCATGGTTTCGATTCTTATTTTAAGGAATTGAAAGAGAAGTTCTCAGAAGTCGAATTACATTATTACCAGTCAAATGTTGAAGGAGAAATGATAAATAAGTTGCATGAGGTTGGTTTTGCCTATGACGGTGTGGTATTAAATGCAGCCGCTTATACTCATACTTCTGTGGCTATTGCTGATGCCATCAAGGCTATTGAAACACCCGTTATAGAAGTGCATATATCAAATGTTTATTCACGAGAATCGTTTCGTCACAAAAGCTATATAGCTCCTAATGTAAAGGGAATTATTACAGGATTTGGTTTACAAAGTTATGATTTAGCTATTCAGAGCTTTTTATAAATTTTAAGACAACAAAATAGCGAAGTCCAAGTAGTATAAAAAGAGGAATTAAAACATACGGGAATAGTTGTATGTTGCATATCCAAATAACAGGAATTAAACATAAAAGAACTAGTAAAAATTTTATATAATTAGAAATCCACTTTGGTGGATTTTTTTTATGCATAACAAAAGCTAAAAAGAAATTTGGAGCGAAGGCCCATAGGAAATTAAAGTTATTGGGTGCTGTGGAATGATTGGTGAAAAACCATAAAAAAACAATTAAAACACCAAATAAGCCTGTAATTAATGTCAAACTTAAGTCGAACCAACGAGAGCACTTGTTTCTCTTTATATCACGATAACTAATATAGGCCCCGAAAATCAATAAAATTAAAAACACGATAAATGGATTAATCGTATCTGAATGGTTGCTCTTTTCAGGATAATCTAATAATTTGATCGTTTTTAAAACTAGTTTTTCTTCCTTGCCCTCTTTTATTATTTTTGAGTTTTCAAGAGTTTCGAAAACATAATCGGGTAAGTATGCATATTCATTTGCTAGTGCAATTTTATCTAACCGATTACCAAGAGCAATATTAATACCTAAGCTGCCCCAAGTATTTGTATGAATTTCCTTATTCATTAATTGCCTTATTGAGTTTTCCTTGGTAACAAAATCACTTTTATAAATAATAGTGTCCCCAAAGATGGCTTTCATGATATCAATTGGTTTTGTAGAACAATTGTTAAAAAAAGGATCGTAGAAGTAACTTGCGTTTTTTGGTTGAGCGTTATTTTCTAAATAGTTGAAAAATGTATTTCGCTGTTGAACATTTAAATTTAATATTTGAGCTTTAACCCAGCGTTCATTATTGTTATACCCACGAAGTGAAGAAGGAAAAGAATATCGTGCAAGTCGATATTTCATGAAACCTTTCGTGAAATTTATATAGAAGTTTTCTTCAGTAAAATCGAAAATTCCGTAATTATAAATTAAATCGAGTTGTAATACAGGATCTTGTATTCGTATGGCTGTATGCCCAAACTTTTCATATAAAGCATCTCCTGGACCGTAAGTAATAACACTTATTTTGGAATATACCGATAATTCCATTCCCTGAGAAAAAGAATAGTTAGAAACGATTAAGAGAAGAAAAAGAAAGTATTTTTTTAACATAGTTATTGTCTAAAGAAACTATAATCAAATTTTATTGAAAATATATTGGAAAATAAAGCATTACCAACACTACCAATATTGGTAAGTGCATAATCTACTTGAATACCTTTATATACAAAACCGATACCGAAATTAGGTTGAAGTGAAGTAGATTTAGAGCCATCGAATTCAGTTGTATTTTGAATATTACCTATACCGAAACGTAGAAACGCTAATTTTTCATAATCCAGCTGCACTCCTAGTGATGGATCAATACTTACAAAAGAGGTTGATATAATATCATTGGTTTCTGCGAATCTCATATTTAAATCCACTTCCGCCAAAAGGTGAAAAGAACGATTAATTTCAAATGATCGAGCTACACCTAATTGAACTTTTGGCTTTGTAATTTCAGTGGTTTCTGGTAATTCTTGGTTTTGGCCTGGAATGGCATTTTGAATTTTTTCGAATTCAGTTTGGTCAATAGCCCAACTATTGAAAGTGGTGGTAATATCCCGAACCATTAAACCAAATTTCCAATTATTTCTTTCAAATTGCACTCCTGCGTCTAAACCAAACCCCCAAGAATTGGCAAAGTCTCCAATAATCCTTCGAACCACTTTGGCATTCACTCCGAACTGAAAACCATCAAGTAATAATTTTCTAGCATAACCAATATTAAAAGCATAATCAGCTGCAGAAAAAAGTTGTATTCTGTTATAATCGATATTTCCTTCGCTATCAATTAATTCTGTTGTATTTAAAATATCATCAACACCAAAACGAATAATAGAAAAACCTACAGCACTTTCTTTATCCACAGGCATGGCAAATCCAGCAAAGTTATAACTGGCAATTCCAGCAAAATAGGAGGCATGCATTAAAGAACCTTGATAATCTTCAACAGCCACTAAACCGGCAGGGTTCCAGTAAACTGAGTTAACGTCACTACTAGTAGCTACAACGGATTTACTCATTCCAAGAGCAGCCGCATCAACACCAATATTTAAAAACTCATTAGAATAATTTCTAAATTGAGCAGTAACGGAATTGGTTATTAAAAGTGCAATAAAAATAAAACGAATGTACATTCAATGAAAAAAATTAGTTCTGTTTTGCATTATGGTTTACCTACAAATATCTGAAATACTACCAACATAACTATATTTTTAACAAGTTATTGTTATTATAAATTTCCAAGGTAGTTGAATAATTCTTCTCAAGTCAGACTAAATTTATTTTCTCTTTAATGAATTGAACCATTTTTTGTTCCAACCAATTGTTTTGAGTTTTGGAAAAAGAAGAAAGAAAACCAACATGTCCACCATAATCAGGCGTGATTAAATAAAAATTATCAACTTTTTCCGCCTCTTCGAAAGGGTAACACTCCTTAGAAAGAAAGCTGTCATCCAAAGAGTTAATTAATAATGTTGGGTGTTTTATTTGGGGTATATAGGGTTTTGAACTAGCTTTTATCCAGTATTCTTCTGAACTTTTAAATCCAAAAACAGGCACTGTATATTGCTTTTCTATATGTTTGAATTTACTAGCTTTCATTAAAAGGTTCCTATCTAGTTTAAAATCAGGAAAACGCTCAGCCTTTGCTATAATTTTAGTTTTCATAGTTTTTAAAAATTCCGACAAGTAAATTCTATTTTTAAATTTCGATAATTCAGCTTGCGAAGTCGTTAAATCTACAGGAACAGAAACCGATATGGCTCCTTGGACAACTTCGGGAATATCAGAATATTCTCCTAAATATTTAAGAGTTAAGTTACCACCTAAACTAAAACCTACTAGAACAATATTTTGATAGGAATAATTTTTACTGAGATAGTTTACAACAAAGTTTACATCATCTGTTTTTCCGCTATGATAGGTGCCTAGTACTAAATTATCTTCACCACTGCAACCTCGCAAGTTCATACAAACAGTGTCAAAACCATTGTTATTAAGATACTTTGTAGTTGTAAGCATATAGCTTGAGGAAGAGCTTCCTTCTAAACCATGAATTAAAAGAACGAGTGTATTTGATTTCACAAAGGAAAAGTCAAGATCAATAAAATCATGATCCCAAGTTGAAATTCTCTTTCTTTCATAGTTAACAGTTTCCTTTACAAAAAGAGGTCGATAAATGGTGTTAAAATGCCCATTTTTAAAAGGTAAGCTTGGTGTAAAGTTCGAATGTAAAATTGGCATATGGTTCGTTTTATAGCTATTTTAAGCAAATATCATGATTTTTTTTTCATTAATCAATTATAACTAGTGGGAAAATCTTTATTTGAAGTTCATAGGTAATGTTTTGTAATGTAGCGGTTTATGCTTGTTTTGTTGTGAAATTATTATTTTTGAGTAAGTACTGATTACGATGAGGGGTAACATTTTTTTCAAAGGTTTAATTACCTGTTTTCTTTTTTACACATGCAATGAGCCATTTTTAGATATTAATGGGGTTTATCTTAATGGTCATGAAATATCATGCGAAGAAGCAGAGGATAATTTAATAGATGCTGAATCTAATTTTTCACATGTTACCTCTGACGATTATTCAGAGCTTTGTGAAGCTTATAAAAATGCTTTATTGGAAAGCATTGATGCATGTGATGAAGCGGATGAAGAGCTAATAGAGCAATTAGCGCTGTTGGGAGATTGCGATTTAACGTCTTTTTTTCAAGTGGATTTTGATAATGCTACCTATTTAGCTACTTCTTCAAAGGCAGAAATTGATGGTCATACCTTGCATTTGGAAGCCATGAAAAGTTCTACCGGAGAAGTTTTTAAAATAGTATTACATGACTTAGATGTTGGAACATTTCAATTAGGTGTTGAAAATAGTAATAATCAAAAAAATGTTGTGAAATATTTACCCGATAATCATACTAATATGGTGTTGGAGTCAACTACAAATGGAGTTGAACCACAAGGAGTAATTACTATTACTGAAGTAGATTATAATAATATGTGGGTGTCTGGAACATTTAATTTTACAGGAACAGGCTCTAATGGTAATAGCAAAGAATTTACGAATGGTGTTTTTGAAAGGATTGTTTTTACAAAAAAAGATGATTTTTTCGCGAAAGTTGATGGTGTTGAGTTTGTTGATGTTGATATAATTCCTGGTATTAATAATTTTGGAATTATAGGCTTTAAAGTTGTTGACGATAATAGAGCATCGATAACCATAGGTGTAGCACATGATGTAACTATTGGAACATATAATTTTGCAACACTTCCCGAAGTGCCATCTGGAGATTATTCACCTACTTTTGATGATTTTCATAGAGCCAATGGAACTATTAGTATTATAACTCACAACCCAGAAAGAAATTTACTTATCGGAAGTTTTCAATTTACAGCAGAACCTGTTCATACAGGAGTTGGAACCTACGAGGTAACAGAAGGCCATTTTTGCGTTACCTATATTGGTAGTTAAGTTATTAATACCAACTTAAATTGATAAAATTAAATAGAGATCAAAAAGGAATACTTGAAAAGGATTTATTACTTTCGTTTTTAAAATCTATAAACTATGAACATAAAAAAGCATATTCCCAACCTCATAACACTCGGAAATTTGTTAAGTGGAACCATTGCAGCAATTTTGGCTGTAAAAGGTGATTTTTACGGAACAGCTGTTATGGTGATTTTAGGAATTGTTTTCGATTTTTTAGATGGTTTTGTAGCACGAATTTTAAAAGTTCAGGGGGAACTAGGAAAACAACTAGACTCGTTGGCAGATATGGTAACAAGTGGAGTAGTGCCAGGAATAGTAATGTTACAATTATTTGTAAATGCGATTGATATTGATGCTGTAGGTTATTTTGGATTGGATGAATATGGAAAATCAGGGAGTAACTTACCGTATATAGGGTTAATTTTAACATTGGCCGCTGGATATCGTTTGGCAAAGTTTAATATTGATGAAAGGCAAAGCGATAGTTTTATTGGTTTACCAACGCCAGCCATGAGTTTGTTTGTTATTTCTTTACCGTTAATAGGGGAGTACGGACAAAGTCAGTTCTTTTTAGACTTAATCCATAATAAATATGTTTTAATGACTATTACTATTTTGCTGTCTTTTTTAATGAATGCGGAATTACCATTATTTTCCTTGAAGTTTAAGTCTTTTGGAATCAAGGAAAACATCGTAAAATATATCTTCTTAATAACATCAATCCTTTTTATTGTGTTATTAAAAGTAGTAGCCATACCAATGATTATTCTATTGTATGTTATTATTTCAGTTTTTCAGAATATGGCGAAAGGATAGATGATATTTGATTCAAATATCATCTAGAATAAAAAGTCTCATTTCGACGGTTAAGAAGAAATCCTTCGTTTTTAATTATAATTGATTTTCGAATAGATTTCTTAGTCATTATCCTTCCTTTGAAAAAAAGCAACGATGTTGTTTTAAATATTCTCGTGCCAATTTGTTTTTCTGACTTAAAGGATTATAAATTTTATAGTAATATTGTTTAATTGTTCTAGATTCTTCTTCCTAAAAATTGACATTTGAGTTTTATTTCGTTAAAAAATATTAACTTTAGTTCCGTAATAGTTTGTAAAATAGAATCTAACAGCAATGAAGGTTACGGCAGAAAAAAATGAAAAAGTAGCAAATATGATCTTTGGGTCAATTTATCCACACTACTTGAATAGAATAATAAAAAACGGAAGAACAAAAGAGGAATTAGATCAGGTAATAAAATGGCTAACAAACTATGATGATACTGCAATGGAATCATTTATAGAAGGAAAAGTAACTTTCAGAGCCTTTTTTGAAGGAGCCACCATGCATCCAAACGCACATATGATTAAAGGAGTTGTTTGTGGGTATCGTATTGAAGAAATTGAAGATGAATTCCAAATATATAAGCAATGTAGACAAATGGAAAAGTTAGTTGATGAGCTTGCTAAAGGACGTAAAATGGAGAAAATATTAAGAGTAGAGAAGAAGTAAGCTTTATGTATTTATTCTTCCTTAATAATTTAAAAAGCTTTTTAGGGCAGTATTTCATAAACTGTGTAAGTTTTAAAATCTCGGGGTTGAATTCAACCCCGAGATTTTTTTATTCATTAACTTTAATTTTTACACATTTATGAAACCAGAAGATTTATTAAACGGCGAATTTCTAAAACAATTTAAAGATGGCTCAGAGTTAACTAGCTTTATAGAACAACTTCACAAACGAGGAGTTGAAAAGATTTTAGAAGGAGAGTTATCAGCTCATTTAGATTACGAGAAACATCAAAAGAGCACTAACTCTAATTCTCGAAATGGCTATTCAAAGAAGAAGTTAAAAACAACTTTAGGAGAAACAGAAATAGAAGTCCCAAGAGACCGTGAAGGATCTTTTAATCCTATGTTGGTAAAGAAAAGAGAAAGTACTACAGATGGTGTTGAAAATCTTATCATCTCTTTGTATGCTAAGGGAATGAGTGCTTCTGATATAGAGGAGCAAATCCGAGAGCTATATGACTTTAACATCTCTACTTCAACGATTTCAAGAATCACAGATAGCATTACTAATGACATTGTAGCATGGAAAAATAGACCTTTAGAAGCTACTTATTTAATCGTTTGGATGGATGGAATTGTTTTCAAGGTTAGAGAGAACTCTAAGGTTATTAACAAAACTATATACATAGCTGTAGGCCTTAGATCCGACGGTAAAAAGGAAGTACTAGGTTTGTGGTTAGGTAAAAATGAATCAGCTGCTTTTTGGATGAGTGTTTTGACTGATATTAAGGCCAGAGGAACGCAAGATATACTGATTACTGCAACCGATAATTTAAACGGATTTACAGATACTATAAAGACAGTGTTTCCTAATTCTACCACACAAATATGTGTAGTACATCAGATTAGAAACTCTTGTAGATACGTGGTTTGGAAAGATAAAAAAGAGTTTACTAAAGATATGAAGCAAATCTATACAGCTCCAACTAAAGAAGCCGCAAAGGCTGCTTTAAAAGATTTTAAAAATAAATGGGAAGCTAAATATTCGTATGCTATTAAAAGTTGGGAAAACAACTGGGATGAACTCACTGTTTTCTTCGATTTTCCAATTGAAATAAGAACTATTATTTACACCACTAATCTTATTGAAAATCTTAATGGGAAAATACGCAAATACACTAAAAACAAACTCTCTTTCCCGACAGATGACGCTGTTATCAAATCGGTATATTTAGCTTTAAGAGAAAGTACTAAAAAGTGGACAATGCCCATTAGAAATTGGGGCATAATTCTAAATCAATTTTTAGCTATATTTGAAAAAAGGATTAGGCTATAAATAACCTAACCCTGATATTTTGAACTTACACACTTTTTAGGATAGTGTCCTTTTTAGAATCAATGATATCCCCTTGAAATATCGAGCCTGATAATGTTTCTGTTGGTTTGGAGTACCTTTTCTCTAGTGCTTCAGAGTTTCTTTGAAAAATAGCTTCATTGTTGATCGAATGGAGAGTCTCATTAATTATCTCAATAGCTCTTTTGTCATTGATTTCTTCTCTTAAAGCTTAGTACTGCATTAATTTTCTCTTTAATTTCTCGTAATTATATTTTATGTTTTTTCGTCTATATGATTTCCCTTTAATCATACCATAAACTTGATTTTCTTCAGGGAAATATTGTAACGTACTTTCATAACAAGCTCCAATTTGATAATCATCTTTAGTTTCGTTAGGTAATTTCCTTCTAGTTCCCATTGATTTATGTGTAGCGAAAATATATACCTTCCCAGTTTGGAAATTGTGAATGCTGGCTCTACAATCAGCGCCGTCTGTATCAAAAATTTCAATAATTTTTCTATGCTCTTCGCCTCTGATAATTTCTAAGATTTCAACTTTTATGGATTCTCCAGTTCCGTAATTTGGGTCAAACTCATTATTTAGAGTTTCATGAATAAACTCATCATGATTTATGAAACGTTTCCCGTTTTCAGTATGATAAATATGTTGTACAACCTTTCCCTTAATTACTAATCCTGAATGCTTAGCAATACGTGAAAAATTCCCAACCCATTCACAACTACAAGCATTGGATTTCAAGGAAATTGATAACAGTATTAATACGACTAAATTTTTTTTCATAGTGCACTATAATTTTATAAGTATGCATAGTTAAGTTATTTTTCCTAAAGTAGTAAAAACACTTTGCCTTATCGAACGCTCATTTTAGATCCCAATAGCTATATAAGGGACATTCCGAAGTAAATAATTAATTCTTTAGAAAGTTATAATGTGCTTCCCAATTGTAATATTTATCCATCTTTTTCTGACGATCAATACTTTGCCTTTCTTTCAAATAGTCTAAATGAGGTATAGTTCTAGTTATACCAAGAACCCATGATCCATTATTTTTCTCAATTTTTTCTTTAGAAACATTCACACAAAAATAAAGAGCATTCTCTCGATAATAAACAATTACAGAGCCACCTTTATCATCGCTCCAATTTTCCATAATTATTCTGCCTCCTTTCTTATGAATAAAATCACGAACCTTATTTAAATCTAAACTCTCTCCAAGATTAACTGTATATATTCTCCAATTAATTCCTTGATAGCAATCTTTTACTTCATTAAATTTCCAAGGATAATACTTGTTTTTTGCAATTTCCTCTTCCCAAGTTATTTCTGTATCATTTGTTTCCGATTCAGAAAGTTCTGTTGGTTCGTCTTCAATTTCGAAAAGTATGGGTTCATAAACCCCTTCATAGGTCTTGCAATCAACGTAAACTTCATATTGAATAATGGTGTCTGCTATTTGTTTAGTGTATTGCACAAATCCGCAAGGAGCGCTTGAATAGCGATACCCGTCATTTACTATGGATTCTAAATTGATATTTGAATTTAATTCAAATGGGTGCCAATAAGCTGTTCTGTTGATGTTTTCCGATGTAGAAAATGTAGTATATAGGAATACAAGATTTAGAACAATGGAGCTAACTATAACAATTTTTTTTCCTCTTTTCATTTTTATTTAATGTATAATCTTTTTAGCTATTTTTTCCAAAAATAACTAAAAAGATTGTTTCAATAGCCGTAATTACTCTAGAGTTTACTGCCTAGAAGATAACTTCCCAATATACAAGCAATCCAGTAAAATGGAAAAGTTAGTTCATGAGCTTGCCAAAGGTCGTAAAAAGGAAGAGATATTGAGGGTAAGGAGGAGATGTAATTTCTTCTAAGGGATTTCAAGTTAATCACAAATATATTAAATACTAATTGCAATCAATAGTCATATTGGGATATTAGTTATGGTACGCTTTCGATTATTTTAATATAGCCTATGCTTAAATTACAAACTAATCATTAGGGGGAAAAGAGCCTAATGGTAATGTGTACCGAACCGCCGTATATGTTCCTGAGAAAAAAGAACTGCTTTTGACGAAAGGAAGCACGTAGTGCCGCACGTACGGTGTTGTAATCACTGTATTTCTTGATTTTTTCTGGAGTTAGTGAATCGTTTCACTTATTTGAGAGGCGCACTCTGCTCTATCTAAGGGCAGAGCCGTCTACTCCATTGTAGTGTCGTTTTATTATTTTAAGTTGTCAAGTTCATATTTAAAAAGTATTTCAAACTCTCCCTTAATAGTGAATCTGTTTTGCTTGATTAAATCAAAAATTAAGTCTTTAATTGTTAATACTCTAGTATCGATTTTTGGTTTTTCATTTAGCTGAAACAAAGAAGATAAGCTCAGTTTATTTCTCCTACTAGCTGGCATAGGAAGTTGATTTTTTATTGCATTATAAATTTTAAGTCTATCCGTTTGGTTAAATTTCTTGTCCAAAAATGACTCACTGAATAATTCGTTTTCAAATAGATTATGCATTTTCAGTGAATTTAATATTCTTGATTTTAAAAATACGTATGCAATATCGTTACGTAAAATAACATTATTATGAATAAGCTCCAATTTTTTTTTATCTAAAGGAAAACTAAAACTGTGTTTTTTTTCTAGTTCTTCGGTGTTTTCTGGATAAGTTCTCATCTATTATAATTCTCTTAGCATCTTGTTTTAATGCACTACAACGTTTTGGCTAAGCTGCGTTTTAATGCAGTTTAGGTGGTGTTATAGGTTGCCTTTAGTTTATCATTTTTGTTTTTCGTGCTAATTCTTCATTGTTAGTTACTGTCAAATTATCACACATTCCAAAAACTTCATTGTCATGTTCATTTAAAAAAGCAGCAGCACTAATAAATACCATTATTCCATTGGAAAATTTTAATGAAATATCTTGCGGATAGATAAAGGTTTCAGATGTTCCATTTTTTTCATCAGTCGTCGTTACCTCCTCCCAATTTAACTTGGCACTTTCAATGGTTTCACCAATGATTCCCGACCAAATTTGGTTATTTGAAACATCCCAAATCTTAAAGTCAGAAAAATCCGATTTCTCGTTTATTTTCATCCCAAGTCCAAATTGAAAAAATTTATCATCCCAATATATTTCTATTTTTTCATTTGTTTTCGAATATAAGAAAATTGAAAAATCAATTGAATCTAGATTCCTAAAATGAGTAAAGTAGTAGGGCTTTTCATTAAAATCACCGTTTAACTTTTGATAGTCAATTTCTGCATATTCAACTTTAATAATTGTTTTATCAATTAAATGTTTTATATAATTTTCAAAGTCTCTATGTACCTTTTTAAGTATCATTTTTACGGTTACCTATAACGTATTTGTGTATGATTAGTGGCGTGTTTAAGCACCTAATTTAGCAAATAAAAACCGAATAGAAAATCCGCGAGGATTTTCGTAAGTAGGCGAGAACTAGCCATTAATTATACACGTCTTAAGTTAGCATTTTATTAAATTAGATACTTAATCAAACAGAACCAAAGAGCGGAATAAGGTTATGATATACGCAGAGACTTTGATCTCGTCAACATTGATAATCCCTGCTCTTTTCTATGTTAAATTCGTTCAGTTCTATGAAGCTTTAGACTTCGATTTCAAGTTGTTGAATTCACAATAGATAGGTTCTTTACAATCCTTTTTTCTTATGAATAAAGATATAAAATATTTAGGAATTGACATTAGTAAAGATTTCTTTGATGTATGTGATAATAACTTAGTGTATTATCAATTTAAGAACAATCTTTCTGGTTTCAGAAAGTTAGTTAAATTACTGGATTCAAATACCATTTGCGTTATGGAAGCCACAGGATATTATCATACTCGATTAGCTTATTTTTTGTTGGAGTTAGGTTTTGGAGTTAGTGTGGTTAATCCATTAAAAATAAAACGTTATATCCAAATGGACTTATCGAAAATAAAGACTGATAAGAGTGATGCGAAAATGATTCAACTTTACGGAAAAGATCGCAGATCGAAGTTGTGGATTGGTCAATCGGATACTCAACAAGAAAGTCTCCAGTTATTGCGTATGCTCAGTATTTATAGTAAACAAAGTACTCAGTTAAAAAATAAAATACATGGAGAAGAAGTTTTAGGGCATCCATCAAAAGTTGTTATTAACTCTTTAAATAGGAGTTTGAAAAAACTCAAAAAAGAAATGGAAGTTCTAGAAAAAGCTTTAAATGATAATGTAAAAAAAGAATACCAAGAATCACTAACTTTATTAAAAAGCATTCCAGGAATAGGAGATAAAACAGCTTTAATGTTAATAGTTTTTACAGATGGTTTTCATCGTTTTGAAAGCTCGAAAGAACTATGTAGTTACGCTGGGTTAACACCTATAACAAGACAGAGTGGAAGTAGTATTAAAGGAAGACCAAGGATTAGTAAAATGGGCAATCCAAAACTTAGAAATTTACTATTTATGTGCAGTTTCAATGCTTGTAAATACAACCAAGGCTGCAAAGCGCTTTACGATAGAATCGTAGCGAAAGGAAAAAGTAAAAAACTAGCTTTAAAAGCAGTTTGCAACAAATTACTAAAACAAGCATTTTCTATTGTCAAAAATGGTGTTCCATACAACAATCAGTACAAGAGTACTTTGGTCAATAATTAAGGGAGTTTTATTTGGTTTTTACCTCAGTTCTTTGTTGCCAACAGTATTTTATTCCCATAATTCAAATTTTCCTTCTTTTAATTCATATATTTTGTCGGAAACTATATGGTCTCCAGTTTCATTTATTTCTTTGATAGATTTCTTTAGTCTATCAATATTTTCTTTGTCATTTGTTCCAGTTACTAGAATAACATCTCTAGCTGGAATTCCGATTATTAAATTTCCATTCACGGGAAAATTTTCTTTATTCCAAATGTCAAATAGAATTAAACTTGACTCATAATCTCCACCTGCTGTTAACATAAAGTATCCATTTTCTCCGTGTCTTTCCATTTTTGATACGAGAGAATTCAGATTTTCGATTGCTATTTCTCTAATAGATTCAATGTCAGAATCCAACTTTGAATATTCTTCTTTCGTGAAATATCCAATCGTATTTTCTTTATCTTCTGCATAAAAAATATATAGTTCCGAGTTGTATTTTTCATAAACGTGAGTGTTCTCGAAGTCCTCAATTATTTTAGAGCTCTCAATTAAGTACCTTTTGTCTTTGATAACGGGCACTATTCTTTCTTTTTGTAAAGGCTCTTGAGGAAGAAAAAGGTCTTTTGCAGAAAATGTATATTTTTCAATAACGTTTTTCAAATCCTTTGGGTCATTTTTATATTCCGCGTAAGAATTGTCCAGAAAATGACGGTAATTGTCAGAATCTTTTAGTTTCGTAGTGATTTCGAGTCCATTGATAGAGACTAATTCTAAACCGTTAACTTTCTTTCTTAATTCAGACAAAAATTTTTCAGCAAATTCCGATTCCGTTAAGTTAGATTTTGATTTAAAAAATGAAAGCATAAATGTTTGCGATTTGGTTTTTATATTGTTGGCAACGTTGTGTATATAGTTTGTTGCGTGTTTCAGTACCTAATTTAGCAAATACAAACTGAATAGAAAATCCGCGAGGATTTTCGTAAGTAGGCTAGAACTAGCAATAAATTATATACGGCTTAAGTTAGCATTTTATTAAATTAGAAACTTAATCATACAGAACCAAAGAGCGGAATAAGGTTATGATATACGCAGAGACTTTGATCTCGTCAACATTGATAATCCCTGCTCTTTTCTATGTTAAATTCGTTCAGTTCTATGAAGCTTTAGACTTCGATTTCAAGTTGTTGAATTCACAATAGATAGGTTCTTTACAATCCTTTTTTCTTATGAATAAAGATATAAAATATTTAGGAATTGACATTAGTAAAGATTTCTTTGATGTATGTGATAATAACTTAGCGTATTATCAATTTAAGAACAATCTTTCTGGTTTCAGAAAGTTAGTTAAATTACTGGATTCAAATACCATTTGCGTTATGGAAGCCACAGGATATTATCATACTCGATTAGCTTATTTTTTGTTGGAGTTAGGTTTTGGAGTTAGTGTGGTTAATCCATTAAAAATAAAACGTTATATCCAAATGGACTTATCGAAAATAAAGACTGATAAGAGTGATGCAAAAATGATTCAGCTTTACGGAAAAGATCGTAGACCTAAGTTGTGGATTGGTCAATCGGATACTCAACAAGAAAGTCTCCAGTTATTGCGTATGCTCAGTATTTATAGTAAACAAAGTACTCAGTTAAAAAACAAAATACATGGAGAAGAAGTTTTAGGGTATCCATCAAAAGTTGTTGTTAACTCTTTGAATAGAAGTTTGAAAAAACTCAAAAAAGAAATGGAGGTTTTAGAAAAAGCATTAAATGATAATGTGAAAAAAGAATACCAAGAATCACTAACTTTATTAAAAAGCATTCCAGGAATAGGAGATAAAACAGCTTTAATGTTATTGGTTTTTACAGATGGTTTTCATCGTTTTGAAAGCTCGAAAGAACTATGTAGTTACGCTGGGTTAACACCAATAATAAGACAGAGTGGAAGTAGTGTTAAAGGAAGACCAAGGATTAGTAAAATGGGCAATCCAAAACTGAGGAATTTACTATTTATGTGCAGTTTCAATGCTTGTAAATACAACCAAGGGTGCAAAGCGCTTTACGATAGAATTGTAGCGAAAGGAAAAAGTAAAAAACTAGCTTTAATAGCAGTATGCAACAAATTACTAAAACAAGCATTTTCTATTGTCAAAAATGGTGTTCCATACAACAATCAGTACAAGAGTACTTTGGTTAATAATTAAGAAGTTTTATTTGGTTTTTACCTCAGTTCTTTGTTAGGCATAGTGATTTATTCTTTTAGTGATTTTACAGCCTTAAATAATCTTTCTATAGATTGTAAAGAGAAATCCTTATCTGACTTTAAATCAGCATCCTCAAATTGGTCTAAAGTACTGCCAAAGTATTTTTCAGCCAATTTTTCTTTTATACCTTGTTTCTTTTCTTCAGGTAAAATTTCAATAAAAGATTCAATTGATGCTAATTCAAGCTCTAATTTTCTATTAAAATTTTCCAGTTTTCTATGCTTTGAAGATTCTCTTGATGCATAAGTTGCTGGATAAGACAATGCAGCTGCAGCAATTATTCTTATTAATGATTTAGTCCAATCGAACTCACTATCTCCTAATCCAATTATAGCCCAAATTATAAGACCACTCAATCCTGCCATAAATAGTATTGCAATAAATCTCCAAAGATTTGCATCTTTTTTATGGTCGTTTGCGATTTTCTGAAAATTTCCAGTTGCTCCAATATTTCCAATTACATTAACAATTTTAGATGCTTCTGTTTTCTTTTTTTCAAGGTATTGGACTAAATTATCTGTATTGCTTTTAATAGAATTTTCTTGTTCTTCTAATTTTTCTAAATATTTAGTTCGGTCAGATTCGTATTGTTCTTCAAAGGAAGTGTTTAGTTTTTCTATTTCTTTCTGTTTTTCGCTCAATTCTTCCTTAACAGAATTAAGTTCAGTCATTCTATCCGTTATCTCATCATCTAAACTTGATAGTTGTCCTTTTAGGTTTTCTAATTCTTCATCGAATTCTGAATTTTTTTCAGAAACCGAGTTTTTAAAGTTTATGATTTCAGAACTAAAATTGAATTTACTATCCTGTATTAATGTTGGTAAATTTTTAATTCTATTAGAAGCAGAAATTATTGAGTTTTTTGAGTTTTTTAAATGTCCTGTATTTTCATTTCCAACATATGTGTTTAATTGAGAAACTGCAGATTCTATTTCATTCGATGCGTTTGTTAAATCAGATTCTTGAACTAACGAAGGAATGGTGTTATTTAATTTTTCTTTTATGTAATCAATTGCAGTTTGATAAAAGCTCAAATCTTCACTGGTAAGGATTTTTTTTACATCTTTTTCCTTAATAATTTTTTGAATTAAATCAATTTTCTCAAAAATAATATGTTCTTCCATAGTTGTTGTTCTTCATTATGCCTAACGTATCCTATATGCGCCGTTTTAATGGCGTATATGGGGTGTTGTTTTTAGTATTTTATACAATAGTAAATATACAATTTATAAAATACGTAGTCTGTCAGTCGCTACTTTAAAACCTTTCCAATTTTCATTTTATTTTTTTATTATAAACTTTATCAACCACTGACTGATAAGGTTCTGTTATAAAAAAAGGTCCCTTAAAATTTAACTAATATTGTAGCAATTATTTATAATACAGTAAGTTATCGGAAAAACTTGACATTGTCAAATTTTTCCGATAACTTCGTCAAACTGTTTTACGTTACCAACGTTTTGATAGTGAAACTCTCAACGATGTCAATCGTACAGTTTGAGACGAAACTTCATTAAAGTCTCTTTCCTTAGTATTTTAAAAATTGCCCTTAGAAAGAAATTTTAACAAACCCAAAATGAATATTCGGTATCCAAAAGGCTGAGCATATTAAATACAACTAGTTATATCCATACAAATATAATCGTTATCCGTTATATATTTCCGGATAACCAGACCTTTTGGGTTTTGTTATCCTTTTGGTTAATCATTCAAAAAGCCTCGCTAAAAAGTGAAAATTTTTACAATTAGAAAAGAGAGAATGAAGTATACGGTTAAAGCACGTATATCTCTCCAGATTCGTAGTATTTGGTTAATCTTTCAGGTTGCTTTTTCTTTATGATGCTAACCTATAAAAAAGAATGGAAATATCCTTACGGTTTCCCGTAACCTCTTTATTTTAATTTTAAGTATTGAATTTTAAATGATAAGTTTCTTAATGACTAATTATCAGTTATCAGTTATCAGTTATCAGTTATCAATGTTTTGTGTTTGGTTATTGCTAGCATTGAATGTAGTTCTCTATACATTTTTTACGTCGTTAGCACTCTGTAAAAAATACTAGAACTGACATTTGGAGGATGTACTTCCCTAAACATAGTTGACCGTTTTTTAGGTTAATACTTCATTGTTAAAAATAGTAATTGATTTTCTTTGTTGACTAGTCAACAAAGAAAAATTTGCTCTAAACATAGATGGTCTTTTTCTATCTATGCTGTTATGGATCCTTTTTTCATTGTAATTCTTAATAGCTTTTTTCGTCATTTGCTTTAACTGAAAAAAGTTTTTAGGTTTCCAATGATCCAAGTATTCTTCTTTAATAGTTCTATTTATACGTTCTGCATAGGCATTATCTTGTGCGCTTGTAGCCATACTAATCTGTATATTGTTAGCCTTTAGAATCTGGATATATTCTTTGTAAATATATTGGCTACCCCTATCAGAATGATGAAATCTTGGTGGCCCATGAATTTTTAAGGCCATCCTTAAAGCCTTTACATTTGCAGTAGCTCTGATATGGTCTGCAATACTATAGCCTACTATTTCTTTACTATAGACGTCAATAATGAAGACTGCATAATAAAACTTACCATCTACTAAGATATAAGTAATATCGCTTTGCCAGATTATATTGGGAGCACTTACCGTTATCCCTTTAATCAAATTTGGATAATATATTTTACTGGCAATGGTAGTGCGCTTATAATTTTTCTTTCGCTTTAAACGATATCCCAGCTTCATCATTATTTCAATAAAGCGATCTCTACCTATAAAATCAGGAGCTAAACTATAATACATCTTCTCAACCCCACAACCCGGATGTTCTTTACGCAACACATCTGCTTCAGTGATCAACTGTAAAAGCTTATCCTCAAAAACTTCTTGACGCTTTTGATATTGATAAACAGATTGTTTACTAATGCCTATAGTTTTATATAATTTATTTAAACTATAAGTCATCCCTACTTCTTTTTTGACAAACCTTTGGATGGTGGGGTGGCGTAGTTTTTTTTGATATCGATATCGAGTTCTTCCTTAGCGACTTCCATCATTGCCTCTAAATAATCAATCATAATCTGTTTACGACCTAGCGAGGCTTCTAAATTCTTAATTTTAGCTTCTAACTCTTTTACTTTCTTTTGACCGCTTAATTGATGTTCCACTATACGATATCCTTTTTTGTTAAAGATAGAAAATTTATAAATCCAATTGTAAATCGATTGATAACTAACCCCATAAAGTTGATCCAATTCTAGTACACTATACTTACCCGATTCAAATTCCGAAACAAGTTGTTTCTTAAATTCATCACTGTAAGTCCGTTGCTTTTGAATCCGTCTTAAATTTGCTTTCATTGATAATCTCTTTTTTAAAGTGGTCAACTTATATCAGAGACGTACAGGAATTCAATTATCAATTATCAGGGATCAATTATCTATGTTTAAAGAGAAAAAACAATAAATTGAATAGAGGAGATGTAAGGGAACCGTAAAAGTTTCCACGACATCGCTGAAGAGAATGTAAGCTATGAATTTTGATTAGCGACACCGCTGAAGGGAATGTAAGCCGTGAATTTTGATCAGCGACATCGCTGAAGAGAGTGTAAGCTGTGAATTTTGATTAGCGACATCGCTGAAGGGAGTGTAAGCTCTGAATTTTGATTAGCGACACCGCTGAAGGGAATGTAAGCTGTGAATTTTGATTAGCGACATCGCTGAAGGGAATGTAAGCTCTGAATTTTGATTAGCGACATCGCTGAAGAGAATGAAGGTTGTGAATTTTGATCAGTGGCATCACTGAAGTGAATACATACTAAAAACTTTAGATTATCGACTTCGGGAAATCAACAACTTTCAGCATTAGACTTTTGCCTTTCAACTTCAGACTATCGCCTTTCAACTTCAGACTATCGCCTTTAGACTTCATACTTTCAACTTTAGACTTCGGACTAGTAGTTAGAACTTCTTCTTTTTAAGCTCGAAGTCTTTTCCTAAATATACACGTCGTACAGTTTCATCTTCGGCCAGTTCTTCTGGAGTACCTTCTTTTAAGATTCCGCCGTTATACATCAAATAGGTTCTATCCGTAATAGCCAAGGTAGCTTGCACATCGTGATCGGTAATAAGAATTCCGATGTTCTTATTTTTTAATTGAGCTACAATTCCTTGAATATCTTCCACAGCAATTGGATCAACTCCCGCAAAAGGTTCGTCTAACAAAATAAATTTAGGATCTGAAGCTAAACAACGAGCAATTTCTGTACGTCTGCGCTCACCACCCGATAATAGGTCTCCACGATTTTTTCGAACATGTCCCAAACTAAATTCTTCAATAAGCTCTTCTAAACGCTGTTTTCGTTCGTTTTTTGTTCTGTTTGTAAACTCTAAAACAGACATGATATTATCTTCTACCGATAATTTTCTGAAAACCGAAGCCTCCTGTGCCAAATAACCAATTCCTTTTTGAGAACGTTTATACATAGCATCTTCGGTAATTTGTTCATCATCTAAGAAAATTGAACCACCATTAGGTTTAACCATTCCTACAATCATATAAAAAGAAGTCGTTTTTCCAGCACCATTAGGTCCTAAAAGCCCAATAATTTCACCTTGCTCTACTTCTAAAGAAATACCTTTTACTACTTTTCTCTTTCCGTAAAATTTTTGTATGTCGTTGGCTCTTAATTTCATATAGTTAAAATCTGTCTTGTTTTTTTAAGTATTTAAAATTACGTATTCATGTGATAACGACCTCTTAAAATACTCTTAAACATTGGTAATTACTTCTTTTTAAAGATAACTAAAACTCGAAAGTTCTTGTTAATTGGTAATAACAATATTACAATCGTTAGAGTTCAGTTTTGATCTAGTCAGATTGTTTTTGAACGAAATCCATTAAACTCTTGGACTTTTTGGGGCATTTTTCAGCTGTTTTTTTAAGACAAAACTCGCTACATAAATGCTTAGTTCATATAAAATCATAATAGGTACTGAAACAATAATTTGACTGGCCACATCTGGTGGAGTAATAATAGCTGATAATATTAAGACAACAACCAAGGCATGCTTGCGATATTTTCGTAAAAATTGTGGTGTTACGAGTCCTATTCGTGCTAAGAAAAAGATAACAACTGGTAGCTCAAAAAAAACAGCGACACCTAAAATGGTATTTGTTATTAAACTAATATAAGCGTCGAGTTTAAAGTTGTTTTCAACTGCCGTTGAGATTTCAAAATTATAAAAGAAATACACAGACATTGGAAGAATAACATAATAACTAAACAAAACACCTAAGAAAAATAATAACGATGCCGTAAAAATAAAACCTCTTGATTTTTTACGTTCAGTAGTATGTAATCCAGGAGCCACAAAACGCCAAAATTCCCATAACATATAAGGGAAAGAAATAACAAAGCCCAAAACTAATGACGACCAAATAGCGGTCATTAATTGTTGCGTTGGATTAAGCGCTTGAAGCGTTTGTTTAAAAGTGATATTACAAAAGCTACTATCAATACTAATAGCACTAAAAGCTTTGCAAAAAAACTGATAGGTTGAGAAATCAGGCTGTAAATGAGCCAATAAAATTTTGTCGAACACAAAATTGATATTCGCAAAAATTGCAATGGCTATAATAAAAATAGCAGCAAAACTTCTAACCAAATGCCATCTTAATTCTTCAAGATGATCTAAAAAGGACATTTCTTTTGTCGCCATATTTAAAATATTCCTTCTTTAATTAAATCGTGTAAATGAACAACACCTACATATTCATCAGTATTATCAGTAACCAATATTTGAGTAATACTATTATTTTCTAAGGTATCCAAAGCATCAACAGCCATGGCATCTACATGAATAGATTTAGGGTTTTTACTCATAATATCATTAGCTGTAAGTTCGTCTATTTTGGTTGTTTTACTTAGCATACGTCTAATATCGCCATCGGTAATAATACCAATCACTTTATTTTTATCATCTACAACAGCCGTGACACCCAATCTCTTCTCAGAAATTTCAATAATTACTTTGGTAATGGTATCTGAAGAAGAAACCTTCGGAATTTCATTGTTTTCTATTAAATCTGAAACACGTAAATATAAACGCTTCCCTAAAGCTCCACCAGGATGATATTTAGCAAAATCACTGCTAGAAAAACCTCTTAATTGCAATAAGCATACAGCTAAAGCATCTCCCATAACCAATTGTGTCGTAGTACTTGTAGTAGGTGCTAAGTTATTAGGGCAAGCCTCTTTTTCGACATAAGAATTTAAAAGAAAGTCTGCATTTTTACCTAAAAAAGAATCTGGATTTCCAGTGATAGCAATAATTTTATTGCTTGAATTTTTTATCAAAGGAACCAACACTTTTATTTCAGGAGTGTTTCCACTTTTAGAAATACATATAACAGTATCATTTTTTTGAACGTTCCCTAAATCTCCATGAATTGCATCGGCTGCATGCATAAAAACGGCAGGCGTTCCCGTTGAGTTTAAGGTGGCTACGATCTTTGTTCCGATGTTTGCACTTTTACCAATTCCAGTAACGATAACTCTACCATTGGAATTTAGAATAAAGTTAACCGCTTCAGCAAATGATTTGTCTAATAAATTTACTAAATTAGCAACAGCATTACTTTGCAAAAGGATAGTCTCTTTAGCGGATGAAAGGATATCATTATAATTTTTCAAGGTGTAAAATTTAAATGTCGAATGAAGTTGTAAAAATAGAAATATTTTAGCTATCATTTCTCATAAAATAAAGATTATCCCTTTTTATCGGGATTTTTTTATAAATTAGTTTTAGTTTTTAATTTTGTTCTAAAAAAGATGGATATAGAGCAGTCGGATTTGTATAAATCGTTAAAGAAAATTTTTGGATTCAGTAAATTCAAAGGTTTACAAGAAGGTGTTGTGAATAACATCTTAAATAACAAAAATACTTTTGTGATAATGCCAACGGGGGCGGAAAATCACTTTGTTATCAATTGCCAGCGCTTATGAAAGAGGGAACCGCTATTGTGATTTCTCCTTTGATAGCTTTGATGAAGAATCAGGTAGATGCCATAAGAGGTATATCTGAGAATCATGGTATTGCGCATGTGCTAAACTCTTCGTTAAATAAAACGGAAGTAAATCAAGTAAAAACGGACATTGAAAACGGTATCACAAAATTGCTATATGTAGCACCTGAATCATTAATTAAAGAGGAATATGTAGAGTTTTTAAGAGCTCAAAAAATCTCTTTTGTAGCCATTGACGAAGCGCATTGTATTTCGGAATGGGGGCATGATTTCAGACCTGAGTATAGAAATTTAAGAAGTATTATAAAACAAATAGATAATGTTCCCATTATCGGATTAACAGCAACAGCAACTGAAAAGGTTCAGGAAGATATTCTGAAAACCTTAGGAATGTCTGATGCGAGTGTCTTTAAAGCTTCGTTTAATAGACCTAACTTATTTTATGAAGTGAGGCCAAAGACGAAAGATATTGAAAAAGATATTATAAAATTTATAAAACAGCACACCAACAAATCTGGAATTATCTACTGTTTGAGTAGAAAAAAGGTGGAAGAAATAGCCCAAGTACTTCAGGTAAATGGTGTTAATGCGGTTCCATATCATGCAGGTTTAGATGCAAAAACAAGAGCAAAACATCAAGACATGTTCTTAATGGAAGATTGTGATGTTGTAGTAGCTACCATTGCTTTTGGTATGGGAATAGATAAACCCGATGTTCGATTTGTTATACATCATGATATTCCAAAAAGTTTAGAAAGTTATTATCAAGAAACAGGAAGAGCTGGAAGAGATGGAGGAGAAGGTTACTGTTTAACTTTCTACTCATATAAAGATATTGAAAAATTAGAGAAATTCATGGCGAATAAGCCCGTTGCCGAACAGGAAGTGGGACATGCATTACTGCAAGAAGTTGTTGGTTATGCGGAAACGTCCATGAATAGAAGAAAGTATTTACTTCATTATTTTGGAGAAGAATTTGATGAAGTAAAAGGGGAAGGAGCGGATATGGATGATAATATGCGTAACCCAAAGAAAAGATCGGAAGCGCAAGATGAAGTTGTCAAACTATTATCTGTGATCGTTGATACTAATGAAATGTATAAACCAAAAGAAGTAGTAAATACTATAATTGGTAACGAAAACGCTTTATTAAAATCGCACAAAACACCTTCTCAGCCTTTCTTTGGAATAGGGAAAGATAAGGATGTACATTATTGGAATGCCTTAATACGCCAAGTATTAGTAACTGATTTTATTAGAAAGGAAATTGAACAATACGGTGTATTGAAAATAACGAAAGAAGGAAAAGAGTTTATAAAGAATCCTTCTTCTTTCTTAATGACAGAAAATCATGTATATGCAACCGATGATGATGGTACGATTATAACGAATACAAAATCTTCTAGAGGCGGTGTTGATGCCAAATTGGTAGCAATGTTAAAAGATCTAAGAAAAAAAGTAGGTAAAAAGTTGGGAGTACCTCCTTTTGCTGTTTTTCAAGATCCTTCTATTGATGATATGGCTTTAAAATATCCAATATCACTGGAAGAGTTATCAAAAGTTCATGGAGTAGGTGAGGGGAAAGCTAAAAAATATGGGAATGACTTTATAAAGTTAATTTTAGCTTATGTAGATGAAAATGAAATTGTTCGTCCTGACGACCTAATTGTGAAGAGTACTGGAGTTAATTCTGGATTGAAATTATATATTATTCAGAATACTGATAGAAAACTTCCCTTAGAAGATATAGCAAGTTCAAAAGGGCTTCAAATGTCAGAGCTGATAAAAGAAATGGAAGCAATTGTGTTTTCTGGAACGAAATTAAACATAGACTATGCTATAGATGATTTGTTTGATGAGGATCAGCAGGAAGAAATATATGATTACTTCATGGAGGCTGAAACCGATAAAATTCAAGAAGCAATGGATGAATTTGACGGAGACTATGATGATGAAGAACTTCGATTAATGAGAATAAAATTTACCAGTGATATAGCAAATTAACATGTAACTTTATTATTATGAAATTAAATACCTATCTTCATTTTAATGGTAATTGCGAGGAAGCGATGAACTATTATGCAGATGTTTTAGGAGGAGATATTACGATGATGATGCCTTTTAAAGATGCTCCAGAAGAAGTTCGAAAGGACTTACCAGAGTCTGTTTATGAATTGATTATGCATTCAACTCTTGAAATTGGTGATAGAGCTATTTTAGCTTCCGATTTTGTAAGTGATAAAGAGCCATTTAATAATGGAAATAATTTTGCAGTAAGTATAAATACTGATGATGAAGATGAGGCTATAGCCATTTTTAATGGTCTTTCAGAAGAAGGAAAAGTACTAATGCCATTAGAGCCTGCTTTTTGGGGAGGTAAATTTGGAATGTTGTGTGATAAATTTGGCGTTAACTGGATGCTTTCATTAAATGATAATTCTCATGCATAAATAATGGATGCAAGAATAACCGATTACATAAATAAAAATATGAACTGGACGCAGGAGTTAAATCTCCTGCGTTCTGTTTTATTGGAATTAGGCTTGAAAGAGGATGTGAAATGGGGAATTCCAGCATATATTCATAAAGAGAAAAACATCATGGGGATGTCAGCCTTTAAAGGTTATATTGGTATTTGGTTTCATCAAGGAGTCTTTTTAAAAGATGATCATAAAGTTTTAATAAATGCCCAGGAAGGAAAGACAAAAGCCATGAGGCAATGGAGGTTTAATAATATAACCGAAATTGATGTTGACTTGGTTAAAGAGTACGTCCTTGAAGCGATGAAAAATTCCGAAGAAGGAAAAGTAATGAAAGCCCAAAGAAATACTAAGCCTTTACTAGTTCCAGAAGAATTGGAGAAATTATTTATAGAAAATGCTGAAGTTAAAATAAAATTTGAAGCGTTTACTTTAAGTAAAAAAAGGGAATTCACGGACTATATTTCTGAAGCTAAAAGAGAGAACACAAAACTAAAGAGAATTGAAAAAATTATTCCTTTAATTGTAGCTGGAATCGGTTTGCATGATAAATACCGAAAGTAAAAATGGATTAACATTAATTAACATTTTTTTGCATCGAGTAACTTTTTAGTGTTTTTTACTTTTGTTAATTTGTAATATAAATAAGTTAGCATGAAACAATACAGTTTTCTTTTACTTCTCGTTTTTGTAGGTACCACAAAATTACTTAGTCAAGTTGTGGAAATCCCCATGGATATTGAACCAGGCGGACATACTTTTATTAAAGTAAAAGTCAATAATTTGGATCGAGAGTTAGATTTTGTTTTCGATACTGGGGCTACAGCTGATTTAATTGATAAGAAAATTGCAGATGAAATTGGAATAAAAGGAAATTACCAGCAAAAAATAGATGGAGCTTCGGGTGTTGAAAGCTATGATATTGCTCTTAATCAAACGTTACACTTAACGAACAGGGTTAAATTTGATAATACGAATTTAGTATTGAAAGATTTATCCAATTTAAATAATGTATTTGGGAAACATTTGGATGGGATTATGGGCTATTCTATACTATCAAAATACATTACAAAAATAGATTATGAAAACAACAAATTGATACTTTATAATAAATTAAGAAATGTTGATTTAGATGGTTTTACTAAAATTCCATTTTCTTTTAATCGTGGCATTCCCATTCCTCAGTTCAATATCAATTATACACTAACAAACGGTGAAAGTTATACAGGCTCAATACTTTTCGATAGTGGAGCAGGGTTAACTTTATTGGTAAACACTCCATTTGTAACCGAGAACGGTATTAGAAATAAAGTGGATAAAATTATTCGTAATGAATCTCAAGGTCTGGGTAGTTCGTCAGTTTCTGAAATTATTAGAATAAAATCACTTACTATAGGAGAATATACTTTTGAAGATCTAGCTATTTCTTTGTCAAATAGTAAAGGTGGTGTTACAGCCATGCCTGAATTTATGGGGATTATGGGGGCTAAAATCATAAAAAGATTTACGATAGTTTTAGATTATGATAAAAAAGAACTTTACTTAAAACCAAATAAGCTTTATTCAGAACAGTTCAAATTTCCATTAACAGGAATAAAGCTAAAAAAGGACGGAAAAGATATTCTAGTTGCTGGAGTAGATAAAAGTACTCCTGCTTACAAAAAAGGGCTAAGAATTGGTGATAAAATTCTGAGAATAAATGATGAAAACAGGACTCTATCGAAATACAACGAACTTCTAACAAAGAAAGGTAGCAGAGTAACAATAGAATATATTAACCAAAAAGGGCAGAAAAAAATAATATCATTAGTTTTACGGGATTTGTTATAGCCCTTTAAAACTGGTTATGTATAAATAACAAGGCCGTAAAGAAGTATTTCTTTGCAGCCTTGTTGTTTTTTAGAATAGCTTAACTCATTGAATGAGATTAAAATGCTCTGGGATTTGTATTGAATTTTTTAAAATATTGATCTTGTATACTTAAAATGGTAACTTGAAGTTAGGTTACGGCTAAGTATTAAAATTCACGCTGTATGAAATTTTTTATAACTGAATACTGCTTTCTGTGAACTCTTTTAAACTCAAAAAGTTTAAAAGAGTTCTATGAATATTTTATTTCGTAAAAACCACGCGAACTAATATTCCATGATAAAAAAAACATCAGAAATTATAAAAAGACAATAGTCTTGCCTTACTTTAAAAATATATCTTTAATGGTAGCTGTAGAGTCACAACGAACCACGTAAACACTCATAGACTCTAAGCTGTCTTTTCCTGTAATATAATACTCAGCACAAGGTTTTTGCCTAGGTTTGCTTTTAGAAAAGTCGACATCGCCTCTTGTAAGGACGGCAGTTATATAAGAAGTATCGATGTTTTTTAATTGTAATACTTCTTTAGCGTTATTCGAATAAATACGCTTTTTTATTCGAATTGATTTTAATGTTCTAGCATCCATTCCGTAATCGAATGTTACTTTTTTATTTTTCCAAAAGTAGAGAACAGCCATTGATCCAAGAGCCACACCGATAAAATAATAACCAAAACGTTTTAGTAACTGCATAATTTATATTTACTGGGCAAAAGTAGAGATAAATATAATGTTCTACTAACAAATAAATCGAAGAATTGTATTGTTTTGTTGTTTTTCTGTTTGGTGAAATTTTTACATTTTACGATTAGCAAATATATTAATGCATCTATATATTCAAAAATATAGCCTTTAATATAGATAATGAGTGGTATTTAATAGTCTGTTTTTTAACTATTAATTAATGTTTATATGATCTTTAATTAATTTTAATATTGTATATGTCTCAAACTAGACATATTATGTTGTTTTTGCTCTAATCAATACTTCAAACATACGTCACCAAAGTTTTTGAGAATTTTACCTAATTATGTTTGCCGGACTTAATTGTTTTACAATAAGCTACTTGTAATTGAGACATTAATTTTTTTAATGAATCTATTTTTTTAAGTAAAAAACAGTAGTCTAAATAACCTTTTGTACTCCCCCTTGTAATTGTTTATTGACTTTTTTAATTCTATAAAGAAGAAATGAGTTAATAATTTCGGTAAAACTATTAGTGATTAAATCAATAAAAAATATTTAAATAATATGCGAAAAGTAAAAAAGAATTTGGTCTTCTTGACTGAGTATTTAAAGAGTTTAGGGAGATACTTTAGGGGGAAATCACACTATTTATTCCAAACGTTTTTAGGGAATTATATTTGGTGTCAATACGCTCCAATTAAAGTTTAAATTATCATATTTTTCAACTGTAAATTAGAAGCTTGTTAGCTCTATTTCAGAGCCGTAACTTAGGTGCTTAACTCTCTGTGTTCTTATTAAGAAATTATAGGGTTATGAAGCAAAAGTGTAATTAATTAACCTTTATTAGTGTGATAAATACAAAAAAAGTGTTAATAAAATGTAAGCTCTAAAAAATTACAACGACAACAATTACAATTCTATAAAAAGATTTTACGGGGAAATAAAAACAACTATCAATTAACATTCGATAGAAAGCTATTCTATTGTCTTTTTTTAACCTTTTTTTCTTCCTCATAAGTTTCTTTTTAAGGATCTAAAACCAATTTATTAATTAAAATTTATTACCATGAAAACAAAAAAAGCAAGAGTCATTATCCTTGTAGGTTTATCCGTGCTAATCGGAACCATGATTTATTCGTTTAAAGAGTCTAAATCACTAAGAAACATCGAGATTAAGTACAAAAATTCCGTCGTTAGCTATTATGGCTCAAACCAATTTTCCAAACAAGATCTGTTAGTAAATGCGAAACTTATTGACATAGCGGATAGACGGTTTGAAACAAAGTGGGTAAACAAAGATCCAAAAGGTATTTCTGAAGAATATACAACGGTTGGTGCTGTATTCATGAAGCCAGGTAAAAAGCCTAGATTGGGTAGAGCTGATATCGAAAAAGAGTTTAAAGAAAGTGTTAAAGGTGTTGACAGAGTGGCATTTTTTCAGGACGAATTAGAATTCTTTGGTGATATGGATGTAGCATTTCAAAGATGTCATATGCTTGGATATGTAAACACTCAAAAAGAGCACATTTTTGAAGGGTCTTATATCATCCTTTGGAAAAAAGAAAATGGCAAATGGTTAATCGAGTATGATATGTTTAACTCGGACAAATAAGAAAATATTATAATAATAGAATTCATTTAAAAACCCTTTTATGAATATAAATAACTTAAGGCTTCTAAAAGCCGCAAGACTGCATGGCACGCCATCATACCTTTACGATGGTGAACAAATTATCAAAAATTATAAAAGTTTAAAGAACGCTCTTCCTGAATTTGTGGATGTATTTTACGCGCTTAAGGTAAACCCAAATGTATCATTAGTACATTTACTAAGAACTAAGGGAGCTTGTACCGAAGTGTGTTCATTAACAGAAATGGAAATTGCCTTAAAAGCAGGATCTATACCGGAAGATATTATCTTCTTAGGTCCTTGTAAAAAGGAATATGAACTTAAAAGAGCGTTAGAATTAAACATTTTTGCTTTAGTAATTGAGTCTGAAACAGAATTAGAACGTGTTTCAAACTTAGCAAAGGAAATGGGAGTTACCGCAAACGTAGCGATTCGATTGAACCCTGATTTTTCCGCAGATGGATCTCCATGGAAAATGGGAGGAAGGCCTACTCAATTTGGAATCGATGAAAAACACGCAGTTGAAAATTTCGGAACGTATTTACAGGTACCTAATATAAACATTAGAGGGATACATGTATACAATGGCACGAGTATTTTAGATGCAGAATCTGTATTCCAAAACACCAGATACATTTTGAATTTATATGATACCATAACTAAAAAATACGGAACGAAATTCAGTATGGTTGATGTAGGAGGTGGAATGGGAATTCCTTATTTCGCAAATCAAACACCTTTAGATATTCAGAAGTTTGAAGACTTGATGAAGCCTTTGTTTGAGGAATTTCATGCAACATACCCTGAAACTAGAATTATTATGGAATCTGGTCGATTTATCTTAGGAACAGCTGGTTATTTGGCTGTGGAGGTAAATAACATAAAAGTAAACCATAATAAAACTTTTGTTATTACAGATGGGGGAACCAACTGTCATTCAGCAGCTGCTGGTTCAGGACGTGTTGTAAAGAGAAACTTCCCAATGGAGAATATTTCTGCTGATGTGGACGCTAAAGAGTTTGAATACCAGGTATCAGGGCCATTATGTAGTCCTGATGATATTTTAGGTAGGAATATAAAATTAAAAGAAGTGAATGTTTCTGATATTTTGGTTGTAAAATCATCAGGAGCCTATGGACCTACTTCTTCTCCAGGATTGTTTCATAGTCATGGGTTTCCTGCTGAAATATTAGTTTATAACGATGAAATGCACCTTATCAGAAAGAAAGATAAACCTAAGGATATGATAGAGAGACAGGTTCTGGTAAATTTCAATGTTCAAACCCCAGTATTAGACAAATAAAATACAATTAAAACTAAGCAAAAATGAGTAATTCAGATATACTAAATATAATTAAAGATGGTTTAATGGATAGTATTCCTAACTTGAACTATGATGCCATAAAGTTAAATTCTCACTTAAAGAATGACCTAGGAATAGATTCTTTGTCATCTATGTTTTTTTTAACTTATTTAGAAGATAATATTCAAGGATTCGAAGTGAATCCAGATACAATTGAAGCAAGACATTTTAATACATTACAAACTATTTATGATTATGTAATGGGTTCATTGAGTCTTGTAACTACTGAAGTTGAATAAATAAGGTTAATTAATAAAACACTTTTTCACTTTTAAGTTAGTGTAATACTAAATGAATTCGTTTAAACGAGTTCAATATACTATACCATTTACAATCTGAAATTACCCCATTAAAATGCCTTTTTTTCATTTCTTCTTCAGTAGAAAAAGAAAGATAAACTAAGGTTGTTTATAAGGTGTATAAGGAATAAAAAACAAAGATTTTCTTTTACAGTAATTTGAAATCATAAATGGTAGAGCAGGGATATTATTGCCTTGTTAGTATCATAAAATCTTTTATCAAAAAAGGTTCATGGGATATCTATGCCTAATTTGAAGTGAAAAAGTGCTTTGTAAAAAGCATACAAATGATAACACAGTTATACCAATTATTAGATCGTAGTGCTGCGAATTTACCTAATAAAACAGCAGTAACTTATGGTGACACTAAGTTCACTTTTAAAGACATTGAAGAGAAATCGAATCAACTGACAGCATACTTACAAAGTATTGGAGTCAAAAGAGGGGATAGAATAATTATACTATTTGGAAATACAATAGAAACGGTAATTTCGTTTTGGAGTATTTTAAAAGCAGGAGCAATTGTTATTCCTTTAAGTGCAGAGTTAAAACCCGATAAAATAGACTATATTATTAATGACTCTCAAGCTAAAGTTCTGTTTACGAATCAGATTATTCTAGAAGAAAATTTAGAATTACTAGGGAATGGTAGTTTGGAAAAAGTAATCGTACCGAAATTGCCTGAAAGCCTAAGAAGTAATTTTGTTGAAGGATTTGAGTCTGCAATTTCAAATGCAAGCAAAAGCTTTAACCCTGTAGGTAATTTAAGTGTTGATTTGGCATCAATTATATATACTTCTGGTTCAACAGGAGAACCGAAAGGGGTTATGCTAACTCATCAAAATATGATCACAGCAACGCATTCATTAAATACGTATTTAGGATACAATAGTAATGATAAAGTGTTATGTGTATTGCCACTGTCTTTTGATTATGGTTTGTATCAAATGATTATGTCAATATCCACTGGAGCCAATCTTCTTCTTGAAAAAGAATCTACCTGGCCTATTTTCTTATTGAAAAAAATTGAGAAAGAAAAAGCTACAATTCTTCCGGCAGTTCCTACTTTGGTAACGTTACTACATGATCAGGACAAAAATAAAAAGTTCAATTTATCAAGTATTCGTAAAGTAACCAATACTGGTGCAGCACTTACTAGAACCAATATAAAAATGGTGCAACATATTTTTGAAAATGCAGAAATTTTCTCAATGTATGGACTTACAGAGTGCAAAAGGTGTACGTATTTACCACCAGAAGATATTGATAAAAAGCTAAATAGTGTGGGGATAGCCATTCCTAATACTGAATTGTGGTTAGTTGATGAAAATGACCATAAAATTGAAGAAGCAAATACTATCGGCCAGCTCGTAATTAGAGGAGCAACAGTGATGAGAGGGTATTGGAATAAACCTGAAAAGACTGCGGAAAAATTAAAAGACGGCCCTATTATGGGGGAAAAAGTTTTATATACTGGAGATTACTGCTCTTTAGATGAAGATGGGTATTTGTACTTTAAAGGTAGAATGGATCATATCATAAAATCTAGAGGGATAAAAGTGAGTCCAAAAGAGGTTGAAGATTTTATAGGAACTATTGAGGAGGTAAATTCTGTAGCTATCGTAGGAGTGCCTCATAGTAGTTATGGTGATGTTTTATATGCATTCGTTGTTCTGAAAGATGGAATGGAGATAAGTGAAGACCATATAAAAGGTATATGTAAAAATAACCTTGAAGCATTCAAAGTTCCAGAATATATTTCAATTATATCAAGTTTGCCGAAAACCATTAACGGAAAATTCGATCTTATAGGTTTAAAAGAAAGAGCCTTGAGCGAAGTTGAGCAAATGGAAGGAAAAGTGAAAATTTCGTGATATGAGTAACTATATCGAAATTGAAGTAAACAACTTTACTTTTAGAGGTAAGAGTTGGGGAGATGCAAATTGCTCAAATCGAATTTTAGCTATTCATGGATGGTTAGATAATGCAAATACTTTTGATAAAATAGCTCCAGAACTTTCTAAAGATCATTATGTTATCGCTATTGATTTGGCTGGACATGGTATTTCTGATCATCGAAGTACAAATGCTAATTATTATTTATGGGACCATGCTATCGATGTTCTTAATTGCCTAGATGCATTGCAGTGGAAAACCTGCACATTAATTGCTCACTCACTTGGTTCTGGGGTTGCGTCATTAGTTTCTGGCGCTTTTCCAAATCGCATTAATAAATTAATTTTTATTGATGGGCTAGGGCCACCATTTATTAATAATAAAAATGAAATCGTAACAAATTTCACAAGGGCATATAAGCAATTTAAAATGGCACAAAAAGCCCAATTGTATGGTTTTTCGAAACAGGATTCGGTAACATTTATTAATAGAAAAGAAGCCATTCAAAATAGAGTAGATAATAGAATAAGCCCTATTTCATATAAAGCAGCTTCTATACTTATTGAACGCGGACTAAAAAAAGTGTCAGGGGGCTTTAGATGGTCACATGACCCTAAAGTTGTTCTTCCAGAATATTATAGAATAACCGAAGAGCAAGTAGTGCAGTTTATCAAAAAAATTACATGTAAAACTAGAATTATTTTAGGTAAACAAGGACTCTTTTCTACTGGCTTATTCAGTTCAAGAATCGAAAACTTTAGAAACGTCGACATTCAATGGATTGAAGGTGGACATCATATACATCTTGAAAAAGAACATGGACATGTTTCGGAATTAATCAACTCATTTTTAAACTAAACCTTATAATTATGAAAAAATCAATCGTAACCTTAGTAATAGTATTTTTAATAACAAGTGTAGCATATTCTCAAGATAATACAAAAGAGAAAAAGAATAAAACTAGTTTTGCCGCTAAAATTATTCATAACAGTGCAGCAGGGTTTTACCCAATATTTTTCGCAAACTTTGAAACCAACAAAAAGTTTGATATTACCATGTATAGCATTTTTTGGACAAATGGAGCTTTTGGGAATTTAAATTCTGGAAGTGACCTTTTATTGGAAGTAGCTGCAGGTATTGGATTCAAAGCATTTAATGATAAGTTATACTTAAATCCGTCTATCGGATTTGCCAGTGGTAAGTTTTTATCAAATAGTACAGGAACTAGGTTAGGTGAAGGAATTATACCTAGTCTTTACGTAAATTATGGTGATTCTATTATAGATTTTGAAGGATATATAGCGTATTATAAATCCATAAGAGATAATGCAAATATTTTGACAAAAGATTACGTTTTAAATTGGTTAGCACCTGGAATTAAGGTGAGTGATCGCGTAGTAGTAGGAGCATTTTATGAAACTTTGGATATAACAAGAAACGAGGGAGCTGAAAACCTTCAAATATATCAATGGTTAGGAGGATCGTTAAAGCTAAAGCTTGATAATGGAATTGTTTTCAGAATGTCGGGAGGATCAGTATTAAATACAGATGTATCGCAAAGTGATGAGTTTTACAAAGTGTCTGCCTTTATACCTTTCTAAAGTAAAGCCAACAATTTAATGAATTTTGATAATAGGTGTGTAGCTTAATAGTACACACCTATTTATTTTATAAAAACAATAAGTTAATATCTCTGTAAGGTAGATCAAACCAATCCGCTACGGTTTTGTTTGTAAGAATTCCATGATAAAAATACATGCCATTTCTTAAGGATTTATCAAATCTAGCGGCATTTTCGAAGCCACCATCTTCGGCTATTTGAAGGATATAAGGTGTGAAAATATTACTAATAGAAAAAGAGGCGGTTCTTGCATACCTAGAAGGTATATTAGGAACACAGTAATGAATAACACCATTATCAATAAAAGTAGGATTGCTATGTGTTGTAACTTGTGAGGTTTCAAAGCACCCACCTCTATCAATACTTACATCAACAATAACGGCTCCATCTTTCATTTGTTCGATCATTTGTTTTGTTACAACAACAGGAGATCGATCTTCACCTCTTAAAGCTCCAATAGCAACATCACATCTTCTAAGTGCCTTAAGAAGTGTTTTAGGTTGAATGGTTGACGTGTAAATAGGAGAATGTATACAGTTTTGTAGTTTCCTTAAACGTGATATGGAGTTGTCAAATACCTTAACTCTCGCACCCAATCCCACTGCAGATTTGGTTGCAAATTCTCCAACAGTTCCAGCTCCAATAACAACAACATCGCTAGGAGGAACACCTCCTATATTCCCTAATAACAATCCGTTTCCTCCATTTGCGTTCGACATTAATTCCGAAGCAATATGCATGGTAGCAATCCCTGCTATTTCGCTTAAAGATTTTACTATCGGATAAGTTCCCAGTTCGTCTTTTATATAATCAAAAGCTATTGCAGTAATTCTTTTCTTTGCTAACGCCTCGAAATACTTCTTCTTTTGAGTTTTTAATTGAAGAGCAGAAATTAAAACGGACTGTGGAGTTAACATTTTAATTTCGTTTAATGAAGGTGGCTCAACTTTGAGTACAATATTACATCCAAAAACCTCTTTAGTATCATAAGAAATTTTTGCACCTGCATCAGAATATTCTTTATCACTATAGTTAGCACCATCACCGGCACCAGTTTCTATAACAATTCTGTGTCCATGTGCGACTAAGGCAGAAACAGCATCAGGTGTTAGACTAATTCGCTTTTCCTCGAAATGAGTTTCTTTAGGTATTCCAATAAACAACTCCCCCTTTTGCTTTTTTATTTCAAGCATTTCGGGTTGCGGTATTAATTGTTCCTTTGTAAATGGAGATGATATTGAACTCATGAGTTGGTTTTTAATTGAATGTTACGCTGACCATCACTTAATTGGGTAATTTCAACAATAACTGATTCTAAAGGTAGTAAATTTTTTACATTCTGTGGCCACTCGATAAGGCACCAATGGTTACTATAAAGGTAATCTTCAAGGCCTATATCATACGCTTCTTCTTCATTTTCGATTCGGTAGAAATCAAAATGAAAAACAGAAGAGTCTTGATTCGTTTTATATTCATTTACAAGAGAAAATGTAGGAGAGTTCGTAACATCTTCAACTCCAAGTAACTTACAAAGTTCTTTGATTAGAGTTGTTTTACCAACACCCATTTCCCCATAAAATAAAAGTGTTTTACTCTTAGCATTTTCAATAACCATTTTAGCTATTGAATGAAGCTCATTTAAAGAATAGTTTTTATTCATAAGAACAAAAATAAATAACTTAACTATGTAATAAAAATTTAGTTTGGATATCTGTAATGCCCAATAATTTTATAGTCAAATAAACAATCGGCAATTACTTGTCCACTGCCAATATTATGAACGATTAAATATCTCTCTTTATCCTTTGATTTTTTGTTTATTACAATACCAATATGAGTTACGCCACCATATAAATTCCAGCAAACAATATCACCAGGTTTATAGTCTGATGAGTTCTTCGTAATTTTTTTTACAAGTCCTTTTCTTTTAAAGAAAATCATAAGGTTAGGAACTCTTCTGTGGTCAATATTAGTGTCAGTCCTTTTTAATCCCCATATGTTAGGATATAAATGAAAGTTATGTTTCATTTCTTCGTGGACTAGTTTCTGTAAATCAATACCTAATTTTCGAAATGATCGAATAACAACATCGGTACACACCCCTTTATTTAAAGGGATGTCCCCGTTTGGATACGTTATAGAAAAATAGCTAGGATCATAAGTTACTTCATCTTTTGTTATTGAAATAGCTGCATCGCTTAAGGTTACTTCATCTTTTTGCGAATAACAAAAAGAACTCATAAAAAGTACGATGAAAACTATCTTTATCTTCTTCATAAAATTACTTAGGTGAATAAATACTACAAGGAATAATAATTTCTTCTAACGATACTCCTCCGTGCTGATAAGTGTTTTTATAGTATTTGACAAAGTGATTGTAGTTATTTGGATAGGCAAAGAATAAATCTTCTTTTGTAAAAATAAAAGGGCTATTAATAGCTACCGCAGGTAAAAATATATCTTTAGGATTTTTAACGGCAAACACATCTTTATTTTCATATGATAAACTTCTACCTGTTTTATAACGTAAGTTAGAGCTTATGTTTTTATCTCCAATTACTTTTGTTGGCGTTTTACAGTTAATAGTTCCATGATCTGTTGTGATGATCAGTTTTTGACCAAGTTTTTGGGCTTTCTGAATCATTTCAAACAAAGGAGAGTTTTTAAACCAGCTTACTGTCAATGATCTATAAGCCTTGTCGTCTCCAGCCAATTCTTTAATAACTTCCATCTCCGTTTTGGCATGAGATAGCATATCTACAAAATTATAAACAATAACCGTTAGATCATTTTGTTTTGTGGTGTTATAATTATCGGCAAGATCTTTACCGGCTTTTAAAGTTGTTATTTTATGAAAACTATGCTTAATATTTAATCCTAGTCTTTTTATTTGAGATTCTAAAAACTCTGCTTCAAATAAATTTTTTCCACCTTCATCAGTATCATTTTTCCAATACTGCGGATACCTTTTTTCCATTTCCGAAGGCATTAAACCAGAGAATAATGCATTTCTAGCATACTGAGTCGCCGTTGGTAATATACTGAAGTACGAGTTTTCTTCTTCCTTTTTATAATAGTTATTGATAAAAGGTTCTAGAATTCTATATTGGTCGTAACGCAGGTTGTCAATAACGACTAACAAAACACCTTGATCACTTGAAAGGTTAGGAACCACATAATCTTTAAATAAAGTATGCGAAAAAGTAGGGCTATCATCACCGTTTAGCCAATTTTGATAATTTTTCTTAATAAATTTAAAAAACTGTGTATTCGCTTCTGTTTTTTGAGATTTCAAAATCTCTAACATACCGCTATCATCAATATCTTCAAGTTCTAATTCCCAATGAACAAGTTTTTTATACATGTCAATCCAATCTTCATAAGAATTAACCATAGCTAAGTCCATGGCTATTTTTCTAAATTCTTGTTGATAATTAGAGGTTGTTTTTTCAGAGATTAATCTTGAATGATCGAGATTCTTTTTTAAACTTAATAGTATTTGATTAGGATTCACAGGTTTTATTAAATAATCTGCAATTTTAGATCCAATGGCTTCTTCCATAATATATTCTTCCTCACTTTTTGTAATCATAACAACTGGAAGATTTGAATTAATTTGTTTGATAGAAGACAACGTTTCTAAACCTGTAATTCCAGGCATATTTTCATCAAGAAAAACGATATCAAAATTTTGTTCACCTACCAAATCTATGGCATCAGCACCATTGGTACATGAAGTTACCTGGTAATTTTTTTTTTCTAAAAATAAAATATGAGGTTTTAGTAAATCTATTTCATCGTCAACCCAAAGAATATCAATTTTTCGCATAAAGAATGTTTAATATGTGCTAAATAAACGTTTAAATTCAGTTTTCTTGTATGTATAAAAGCTAAAAATAAGTTAATAATACCGATAGTAATTTGTTTTTATTAATTAATTGTAATTCTTTTGCTTAAAATTGAAGGATTTAACTATTTTGACTAAGATATACACGAACAAATTAAAAATATTAAATGATCCGGTTTACGGATTAATTTCAATACCAAACACTTTAATTTTTGACATTATTGAGCACCCATATTTTCAACGATTGAGAAGGGTTACTCAAATGGGACTTTCGAACTTGGTTTACCCAGGAGCGAACCATACAAGGTTTCATCATGCTATTGGATGTATGCATCTTATGGAGAAGGCAATACGCGTTCTACAGTCAAAAAATGTATCAATTTCTGAAGATGAATGTAATGCCACATGTATTGCTATTTTATTGCATGACATTGGTCATGGAGCATTTTCTCATGCATTAGAGCATAGTATTGTCAGTGGTATTTCTCATGAAGAAATTTCATTAAAATTTATGAGAGCTTTAAATGTAGAATTTGAAGGGAAACTTGATTTGGCTATTGAAATTTTTGAAGGAAAGTATTCTAGGAAATTTTTATGTCAGCTTATCTCGAGTCAGTTAGATATTGATCGCTTAGATTACTTAAAAAGAGATAGCTTTTATACAGGTGTAGCCGAAGGTAATGTTTCATCAGAACGAATAATAACGATGATGAATGTGGTGGATGATGAGCTTGTCATAGAAGAGAAAGGTATTTACTCTGTAGAGAAGTTTATAATAGCAAGACGTTTGATGTATTGGCAGGTGTACTTGCATAAAACAGGACTTGTAGCTGAAAACATCTTAGTAAGTCTCTTAAAAAGAGCAAAGGAGCTAGCTAGTAAAGGAGTAGAGTTATTTGCCAGTAAGGCACTTAAACATTTTTTGTATACAGAAATAACTGAAGACAATTTTACCGAAGATACACTAGAGGTTTTTGCTAGATTAGATGACTATGATGTTCTATTATCTATTAAAGAGTGGATTAGCCATGATGATTTTGTTTTATCAAGTTTGTCAAAAATGATTATCCACAGAGATTTGTTAAAAATAGAGTTGCAAGAAAAACCTTTTACGGAGGCCTATCAAAATAAAATAAAAGGAAGGTTTAAGGAAGAACTTGGGCTTGCTGATAATGAATTAGAATATTTTGTGTTTTCTGGTAGAATCCGTAATCAAGCATACAATACAGAGAAACCGATAGTGATTTACACGAAAAAAGGAAAGCTTAAAGATATAGCCAAAGCATCGGATCAATTAAATGTACAAGTTTTAACCAAACAAGTAACCAAATATTTCATGTGTTATCCTAAGATGCATGTGTAATCTATGAACTTTTAGTTGATAGAATGTAATTAAACAAAAATAACTACTTTTGCCATTAATGAAATTTACAGCAAAACAAATAGCAGAGATTTTAGAAGGAGAGGTTGTAGGAAGTCCAGAAACTGAGGTTTCAAAATTATCTAAAATAGAAGAAGGTGAAGAAGGATCATTAACTTTTTTGTCAAATCCGAAATACACACCGTATATATATACAACACAAGCGAGTGTAGCCATAGTTAATAAAGATTTATCTTTAGAAAAAGAGGTTAGCGCAACCTTAATTAAGGTGGAAGATGCTTATAAAGCTTTTTCGAAGTTGCTAGCGTTTTATAATGAAGTTAAGAATAATAAATCAGGACGTGAAAACCCTCACAGTATATCAGATTCAGCTAAAATCGGCGAAAGTGAATATATAGGGGCTTTTTCATATATAGGTGACAACGTTACCATTGGAAATAACGTTAAAATTTATCCTAATTCCTATATAGGAGATAATGTAACTATAGGAGACAATTGCACATTCTTTGCTGGAGTGAAAATATATTCTGAATCACAAATAGGGAACAATTGTAAAATTCACTCAGGAAGCGTTATAGGTTCTGATGGATTCGGGTTTACTCCAGATGAAAATGGTAATTATAAGGCTGTTCCTCAAATAGGAAATGTTATCATTGAAGATAACGTTGATATTGGTTCCAATTGTACTATTGACAGAGCAACATTAGGGTCAACAGTTATTAGAAAAGGAGTTAAATTGGATAATCAAATTCAAATAGCTCACAATGTAGAAATCGGAAAAAACACGGTAATAGCGTCTCAAACGGGTATTGCTGGTTCAACGAAAGTTGGAGAGTTTTGTATGATTGGAGGTCAGGTTGGAATTGTTGGACATATTATTATAGGGAATAATGTGAGGATTCAAGCCCAATCCGGAATAGGAAGAAGTTTAAAAGATGGAGACGTTGTTCAAGGATCTCCTGCTTTTGGGTACTCAGACTACAATAAGTCTTATGTGCACTTTAAAAATTTACCGAATATAGCAACAACAATTCATAAAATTGAAAAAGAGTTGAATACTCAACGAAACAAAAATGAGTAAAAAGCAAACAACAATTAAAACTGAGATTACATTATCAGGTGTAGGATTACATACAGGTAATGATGTTACAATGACTTTTAAACCAGCTCCAGAAAACAATGGGTTTGCCTTTGTTAGAGTAGATTTAGAAGGAAAGCCAACAATTGAAGCAAGGGCAGAATATGTAACAAACACTCAAAGAGGAACTAACCTAGAAAAGAATGGTGTGCAAATTCAAACATCTGAGCATGTTTTGGCCGCTGCCGTAGGTTTAGGAATTGACAACCTTATTATTGAGATGAATGCATCAGAGCCTCCAATTATGGATGGATCATCGAAGTATTTTATTGATGCACTTGAAAAAGCTGAAATAGTAGAGCAAACAGCCGAGGTTCGTGAGTATGTGGTGAAAGAAATAATTTCATACAAGGACGAAACAACTGGAAGTGAAATTATTTTGATGCCAGCTGATGAGTATCAGGTGACTACCATGGTTGATTTTGGGACTAAAATTTTAGGTACTCAAAACGCTACGTTAAATTCTATTTCAGATTTTAAAGAAGAAGTTTCTCAAGCAAGAACATTTAGTTTTTTGCATGAAATAGAAATGTTATTAGAGAATGATCTGATTAAAGGAGGAGATTTGAACAATGCTATTGTATATGTAGATAAGGAATTATCCGATGAAACAATGCAACGTTTAAAGAAAGCATTTAAGAAAGACAAGATTTCGGTGAAATCTAATGGTATTTTAGACAACTTAACTTTACATTGGGCAAATGAAGCAGCACGTCATAAATTACTTGATGTAGTTGGAGATTTAGCCTTGGTTGGAACCAAAATAAGAGGAAAAGTTATAGCGAATAAACCAGGGCATGCAGTGAATACTCTGTTCGCAAAAAAATTAGCAAAGATAATCAAGCAGGAAAAAAGAAATAATGTTCCTGTATATGATTTGAATCAAGAGCCTTTAATGGATATTCATAAAATTATGAGTATTCTTCCACACAGACCTCCATTTTTGTTGGTTGATAGAATAATAGAGCTTTCCGATACCCACGTTGTCGGAATGAAAAATGTTACTATGAATGAAAATTTCTTTGTAGGTCATTTTCCAGGTGCTCCAGTTATGCCAGGTGTTTTACAAGTAGAAGCAATGGCGCAATGTGGAGGTATTTTAGTTTTAAGTACTGTTCCAGATCCTGAAAATTATTTAACATATTTCATGAAGATGGATAATGTTAAGTTCAAACAAAAAGTATTACCTGGTGATACTTTAATTTTTAAAGCTGATTTAATAGCTCCAATCAGAAGAGGTATATGTCATATGCAATCGTATGGTTATGCAAATGGAAAGTTAGTCTGTGAAGCACAATTGATGGCTCAAATATCAAAAGTAAAATAAAACTCTATGAATCAACCTTTAGCGTACGTTCATCCTCAAGCTAAAATAGCGAGGAACGTGGTAATCGAACCTTTTACAACTATTCATGCAAATGTAGAAATAGGTTCAGGTACTTGGATAGGGTCTAATGTTACTATTATGGAAGGAGCACGAATAGGAGAAAATTGTCGAATTTTCCCTGGGTCAGTTGTTTCTGCTATACCTCAGGATTTAAAATATAATGAAGAGGATACTTCAGTAATTATTGGTAACAATGTAACAATAAGAGAATGTGTTACCATTAACAGAGGAACTACGGATAGAATGAAAACGGTAGTTGGTGATAACTGTTTAATTATGGCATATAGTCATATTGCACATGATTGTATGGTCGGTGATAATTGTATTTTCTCAAACAATACAACACTTGCTGGGCATGTAAATGTCGGAAATAATGTAGTTTTAGCTGGTATGGTAGCCGTACATCAATTTGCATCAGTAGGAAGTCACGCTTTTGTAACAGGAGGCTCTCTAGTTCGAAAAGATGTACCACCATATGTTAAGGCCGCTAGAGAACCTTTATCATACGTAGGAATAAATTCCGTTGGATTAAGAAGACGAGGATTTGATACTGATAAAATTAGAGAGATTCAAGATATTTATAGAATATTATATCAAAAGAATTATAATAACACTCAGGCTGTAGCAATAATAGAAGCTGAAATGGAAGCGACTTCAGAAAGAGACGAAATTTTACAATTTGTAAAGGATTCTCACAGAGGAATTATGAAAGGTTATTTTAAAGCAAGTTAAAAAAATATATAATGGCAACAACATCAGATATAAAAAAAGGATTATGCATTAAGTATAGTCACGATATTTTTAAAGTTATTGAGTTTTTACATGTAAAGCCAGGAAAAGGTCCTGCTTTTGTAAGAACAAAATTAAAAAGTGTTACCTCAGGGAAGGTAATTGATAACACTTTCTCAGCTGGACATAAAATAGAAGAGGTAAGAGTAGAAACTCACAAATTTCAATTTTTATATGCGGAAGGTGAAGATTATCACTTTATGAATACTGCTGATTATAATCAAATTACCTTACAGAAATCGGTATTGGATGCAGCAGATTTAATGAAAGAAGGTGAAATTGTAACTGTGTTAATTAACACAGAAGACGAATCTCCTTTATCTGTAGAAATGCCTTCTCATGTGATTTTAGAAATAACACATACCGAGCCAGGTGTTAAAGGAAATACAGCAACAAACGCAACAAAACCAGCTACCGTTGAAACAGGAGCAAGAATAAATGTTCCTTTATTTATCAACGAAGGTGATAAAATAAAAATAGATACCGAAAAAGGTGCCTATACAGAACGTATTAAAGAATAAAATTTATGATTCCCGCGAATAGCGGGAATTTTAATTTGTATGAGATTTAGCAAAGCCCAAAACTTAAAAGGAATAGCATCTTTAATCGATGCAGAATATGTAGGAGATGAAAACTTTGAAATTACTGGGATTAATGAAATTCATGTAGTTGAAAAAGGAGATATTGTTTTTGTTGATCATCCTAAGTACTATGATAAGGCCTTAAATTCAAAGGCAACCACGGTGTTAATCAATAAAAAAGTTAAATGCCCAGAAGGTAAAACTCTATTAATTTCTGAGGATCCGTTTAGAGATTTTAATAAACTAACCATACATTTTAACCCATTTATTGCTTCAAAGCAAAGTATATCTGATACGGCAGTTATAGGAATGAATACCACTATTCAGCCTAATGCTTTTATTGGCGATAATGTCATAATTGGTAAAGATTGTATTATTCATGCCAATGTTGTTATCAATAATAATTGCATTGTTGGAGACAATGTAATTATTCATTCAAATACTGTGTTAGGAAGTGATGCCTTTTATTATAAAAATAGACCAGAAGGTTTTGATAAATTAATATCAGGGGGTAGAGTTGTTCTTGAAAATGGAGTAGAACTTGGAGCCTCTTGTACAATTGATAGAGGTGTTACAGGTGATACAACCATTAAAGAAGGAGCCAAAATTGATAATCAAGTTCATATTGGACATGATACAGTAATCGGTAAAAAATGTTTAATAGCAGCTCAAACAGGAATTGCTGGTTGTACCGTAATTGAAGATGAAGTAACCATTTGGGGACAGGTTGGTATCGTAAGTGGAATAACAATTGAAAAAGGTTCGGTATTAATGGCGCAGACAGGAGTTTCGAAATCCTTAAAAAAAGGTACTTATTATGGAACTCCACAAAGAGAATACAGACAAACTTTAAGAGAAATAATTCACTTAAAAAATGTAACTAATAGAGACAAAAACTAACATAAATTTAATTGGAAAAACTCAATTAAAAGATTATTTTTGTCTGACTTTTTAAAAATTTAAAAAACAAACCAATGAGTGTTTTAGTAAATAAAGATTCAAAAATTATAGTGCAAGGCTTCACTGGTAGTGAAGGAACTTTCCATGCTGGTCAAATGATAGACTACGGAACTAACGTAGTTGGAGGAGTAACTCCAGGAAAAGGAGGACAAGAGCATTTAGGAAAACCTGTTTTCAATACAGTTGATGACGCTGTTCAAAAAGTAGGAGCTGATACATCTATTATTTTTGTACCACCTGCATTTGCTGCTGATGCTATCATGGAGTCAGCTGAAGCTGGAATTAAAGTAATTATTTGTATTACTGAAGGAATTCCTACAGCTGATATGGTAAAAGTAAAAGCATATATCGACGCAAAAGAAGACTGTACTTTAGTTGGACCTAACTGCCCAGGAGTTATTACTCCAGAAGAAGCGAAGGTTGGAATTATGCCAGGATTCATTTTCAAAAAAGGAAAAGTTGGTATAGTTTCTAAATCAGGTACTTTAACTTACGAAGCTGCTGACCAAGTAGTGAAGCAAGGATTTGGTATTACTACTGCAATTGGTATTGGTGGAGATCCAATTATTGGAACTACTACAAAAGAAGCAGTAGAGTTATTAATGAATGACGACGAAACGGCTGCCATTGTAATGATTGGTGAAATTGGTGGTAACCTAGAAGCTGAAGCTGCTAGCTGGATTAAAGCTGACGGTAATCGTAAGCCCGTTGTTGGTTTTATCGCTGGACAAACAGCACCTGCTGGTAGAACAATGGGGCATGCTGGAGCGATTGTTGGTGGGGCCGATGATACTGCACAAGCAAAAATGAAGATATTAGCTGAAAATGGTGTTCACGTTGTTGAATCTCCTGCAAAAATTGGAGAAATGGTAGCTAAAGTATTAGCTTAAGCCATTAACTATTTTATAAAATACGTTAAATTAACATAATTTAACTCTTAAAAATCCGTTGAATGATTAAATTCGACGGATTTTTTATTTTAATCAAATACTATATTACTTATGAAAAACATTAAAGTTCTGTTTTTATGTTTGTTAGTTGTTGTAATTGCTTCTTGTAAGCAATCAGGTACTTCAACTAATATTATTAAAACAGAGAAAAAAACTGATGCAAGCGGTTTAGCCTATGAAACTGTTTCAAATGACCCAACAGGATTACGTTTATATACTTTGGAAAATGGATTAAAAGTATATTTAAGTAAAAATACTGATGAACCTAAAATTCAAACTTACATTGCTGTGAGAGCTGGTTCTAATTATGATCCTAAAAACTCAACGGGATTAGCTCATTATTTAGAACATATGGTGTTCAAAGGAACTCATAAAATTGGAACCTTAGATTGGGAAAAAGAAAAGGAATACCTAAAAAAGATATCTGATTTGTATGAGCAACACAGAACAGAGGAGGATCCTGAAAAAAAGAAGGATATTTATAAGGAAATCGATAAGGTTTCATTAGAAGCTTCAAACTTTTCTGTAGCCAATGAATATGATAAAATGACAGCTTCATTAGGAGCTACTGGTACAAATGCGCATACATGGTTTGAGGAAACAGTATATAAAAACAAAATCCCAGCGAATGAGTTAAACAAGTGGTTAGACTTAGAAGCTGAGCGTTTCGGAACTTTAGTATTACGATTATTTCATACAGAATTGGAAGCGGTTTTTGAAGAGTTTAATAGAACGCAAGACAGTGATTTCAGGAAACGCCACTACAGAAAATTAGAAGGTCTATTCCCAAATCATCCATATGGTCAGCAAAGAACTATTGGGACTTCTGAACACCTAAAGAACCCATCATTAGTGGATATTCATAATTATTTTGATAAATATTATGTGCCAAATAATATGGCGGTAGTATTAGTTGGTGATTTAGATTTTGATGCGACTATTAAAAAAGTAAACGAAACTTTTGGTAAAATGGAAAAGAAAGAATTAAGCCATCCAACTTTACCTAAAGAAGAGCCAATTAACCAACCGATTATTTCAGAAGTTTTTGGGCCTACAGCTGAAAGTGTATCTATAGCTTTTCGCTCGAACGGAGTAAATACAGAAGAAGAGAAATTTGTTACTTTATGTGACATGATCATGTCAAATGGTAATGCTGGATTGATAGATTTAAACTTAAATCAAAAACAATTAATTCAAAGAGCCTCTTGCTCTCCAACATTTTTAAATGATTATGGATATCATTCATTTAGTGGAAGCCCTAAATCAGGCCAAACGTTAGATGAAGTAAAGGAATTATTACTAGAGCAAATTGAAAAGCTTAAAAAGGGAGAGTTTGATGAATGGATGATAGATGCCGTTATTAACGACTTAAAGTTAAGCCAAACTCGCGAATATGAAAATAATACAGCATTAGCAGGTGCTTATTATAACGCTTTTATACACCATGAAAATTGGGAAAGTAAAGTTAAATTTTTAGAAGATTTAAAGAAAATCAGCAAGAAAGAATTAGTGGAATTTGCTAATAATTTCTACAAAAATAATTACGTTCTTACCTACAAAAGAAAAGGAGAAGATAAAAGTATTGTAAAGGTAGAGAACCCTGGAATAACTCCTGTAAATTTAAATAGAGGAAAAAGTTCTGATTTCTTAAAGTCTTTTAATAAAAAAGAGTCTTCATTATTACAACCAAAATTTATTGACTATAAAACAGCTATTAAAACTAGTAAAACATCTAACGACATAGAAGTTTCTTACGTTCTAAATGAAAAGAATGATTTGTTCGACTTGAATATCATTTTTGATATGGGAAGCGATAACGATAAGAAGTTAAGTTTGGCTGCTGGATATTTAGAGTACTTAGGAACAGATAAATACTCTGCCGAAGATATTAAGAAGGAGTTCTATAAGCTTGGTGTAGACTATTATGTGAGTGCTCAAAATGATAAAACGTATGTTGGATTAAGAGGATTAAAAGAGAATTTACCTAAAGGATTAGAGTTATTAGAGCATTTATGGGATAACGCAAAGGCTGACCAAGAAGCTTATGATAAGTACGTTGAAAAAATTTATAAAGGACGTCAGGATGGTAAAACACAAAAAGGAAACATTCTTTGGGGTGGATTAATGAATTATGGTATGTATGGTGAAAATTCTCGTTTAAGAGACATTATGCAAATTGATGAATTAAAAGGTATAAATCCGGAAGACTTAGTGAACTTAGTAAAAGACATGAAAAATTATAAGCAACGTGTATTTTATTATGGAAAGGAAGTTAATAAAGCCATTGCAGCTCTAAACACACATCATAAAATTTATGGTGAATTAAAAGAGTATCCTGAGGCTAAAAATTATGAGCATACAGAAACAGGAGGTAATGTATTTTTTACAAATTACGATATGGTTCAAACGGAGTTACTATTCTTAGCGAAGGGAAAGCCATTTGATCCTAAAAATTTGGCAGCTTCTCGTTTATTCAATACGTATTTTGGAAGTGGATTGTCATCTATCGTTTTTCAAGAAATAAGAGAAAGTAAATCATTAGCTTATTCTGCATTTGCTGCCTATGATGACGCTAATAAGAAAGATGATCCTAATTATGTATTGGCGTATGTGGGAACTCAAGCGAACAAACTATCACAAGCGGTTGATGCTATGATGGATTTAATGAATAATATGCCAGAGGCAGAAAAGCAATTTAAAGCGGCGAAGGAAGCTACTCTTAAAAAAATTGCTGCTCAAAGAATTACGAAGTCTAGTATTTTTTGGTCGTATGAACGATTAAAAAAATTAGGTATTGATAATGATAACCGCGAGGAAATGTACAATACCATTAAAAACATGACCATTAAAGATTTAAAAGGATTCTTTGATCAAAATATTAAAGGAGAATCTTATAATGTAATGGTAATAGGTAATAAAAAAGATCTAGATGTTAATTCACTTAAGAAATTAGGTAAAATTACAGAATTAGATGTTGATTATTTATTTAATTATGTTGATAAAAAAGAAGTAAAGCAATAGTTTATCGCTAAATTTCTTTACCAATTATAAAACTCATGAAATACAACTTTCATGAGTTTTTTATTTTTTAAATCTTAGCAAGATCTTTTGAAGTACTAGCTATTATCTTATATTTGCCCTTTGTTAAAAAACAACTAATTACATGAAACTTTTAGAAAATAAAACAGCCATAATAACTGGAGCTACTAGAGGAATTGGAAGAGGAATCGCAATTGAGTTTGCAGAGCAAGGATGTAATGTGGCATTTACCTATAATTCATCTGTAGATGCAGCGAATGCTTTGGAAAAGGAATTAACAGATTTAGGAGTTAAAGCAAAGGGGTATCAATCAAACGCGGCTGAATTTGAAGCGGCTCAAGATTTGGCAAAAAGTGTATTAGAAGAGTTTGGAACTATTGATGTTTTGATAAATAATGCAGGTATTACAAAGGATAACCTTTTAATGCGTATTTCAGAATCAGATTTTGATAAAGTAATAGAAGTAAACTTGAAATCTGTTTTCAATTTAACTAAAGCAGTCATTCGTCCAATGATGAAACAACGTGCAGGGTCTATTATTAATATGAGTTCTGTAATTGGATTAAAAGGAAATGCTGGGCAAGCGAATTATGCAGCCTCTAAAGCTGGTATTATCGGTTTTTCTAAATCAGTTGCTTTAGAATTAGGGTCTAGAAATATTAGAAGTAACGTAATTGCTCCTGGTTTTATCGCTACAGAAATGACGGCTAAATTAGATGAAAAAGTAATTGAAGAGTATAGTGCTTCTATTCCATTGAAGAAATTAGGACAACCTAAAGATATTGCAAATGCTTGTGTGTTTTTAGCGTCAGATATGAGTTCTTATATTACCGGACAAACCTTATCTGTTGACGGAGGAATGTTATAAAAAATATAAAGATATCCACATATAAAAATCATCTAGAATTAAAATCTGGGTGTTTTTTTTTTGCCTTATTCTAACTCAAATGAATTTAGTAAATAATGTATAATGATATAAAATAAATTTAACGTTTTTAAGTTTTCTTTAATAATTTAACCAAATAGACATAATGTTTAATCAATAATTCTAATTATTATGAAAAACTTAATCAAACTTACATTATTATGCTTAATCATTTCATTTGCCTCTTGTTCGGAAGAGTCGAATATTAACGCACCAGATTCTTATGAGAAGGGCATAGACAAGGAGGTGATAGAAACTACAACAAGAGGAATTCAAACAAGTTGTAATGTTTATTCTACAACAAACGTTAAGAATTGTAGAAATAGTATTGAAACATTTAGGGTTTCTACAGACTTACCGAATGCAATGTTTTCTTGGAGTGTTTCCTCTGCTCAAATGAGTATCATTGGAGCTTCTTCTGGGCAAACGGTGACAATAAAGTACGGTTCGAATTTCACGGGAGGTAATTTAAGAGTAGATATCACGTCAAATGCTCCAAATAGTAATGTGCAATGTGATGATATTCTTTATCTCCCTTATCAAAATTGTACATATGATCCTTGCAGTATTTATCCTTCAGCTTATATACAGGAAACTATACCCGCATGTTATCCAGCATCTCATCCATATGGAAGGTATAACTTGGCTAATTATTCTGGACCTAGTAATAATGTAACTTGGTCAGTTAATTATGGTACGGTTCTTTTAGATAGTGGAGCAGTTCAAGTTCATGTTGCGGCCGCAAGTCTTCATCCGTTTACATTAACAGCAACTATTAAAGAAGGAAACTGTACCAAGAAAGTTTCTAAGGTAATTTATCCTTGTGATTCAGGAGGTGGAGGTTTTGGTAAATAAATAATTTTAATAATAAATAATAAAACCTGCTGATTCAGCAGGTTTTATATATTTTATAGAGTTGGTTACTTCTTTCCAAATAAACCTCCTAAAAGACCTCCTAAAAGACCTCCTCCTGAAGATTTTTGATTTCCTCCGCCTAAAACCATTCCAGCGACGTCATCAATAACACTTCCGTCTCCATCAGCATCTAAAATTTGCTCTAAAAAACTTTGTTCCTTTTGAGTTGAGTTACCACCAAGTAAACCACCAAGTAAACCACCTAAGTCTCCTGAACTATTAACGCCATTATCTCTAGATTGTTTACCTAAAACTCCCATTAAAAGAGGAGCTGCTGTTTTTAATATGTTAGCCACAGAACCAGCATCAACACCAGATTTTTGACTAATAACTTGCTCAACGCCTTGTTGTTTGTTTCCAAGAACGTGTCCTAAAATTTTACTTCCATCTTGAATAACATCTGTATTCACTCCACCTTTAAATAAATCTCCTAGATTATCTAAAATACTTCCATCATGTTTGTTAGATAAAGCACCCATTAAACCTTCCGCACCTTCTGGTGTTGAAGCATTTCTTTGCATTGCTTTCATTAGAACGGGCAATGCCATAGTAAGCACATTTCCTGTTTTATTTGAGTCTTGTCCAGTCGATCCAGCTACTCCTGATATAATTGTTTTTCCTAGGTCGCTGTTCAATAAGTCTAAAATTCCTGCCATGTTTTTGATTTAATTATTAGAGGTTAGTAAATTACATATACATTATATGAGACACAAGTTACAAATTTTAGGTCACACTTTTTTTAAATTATTATTTATACTTTTATCATTCTGAAAATAACAAACTAATTATATGAAAAAATTAGCACTTCATTGGCAAATTTTAATAGGAATGCTTGTTGGTATTTTGTTCGGTTTAACAATGACTTCTGTAGAAGGCGGGAGCACATTTGTAGGAAACTGGATAAAACCATTAGGTACAATTTTTGTAAAACTTTTAAAGTTAATAGCGGTTCCTTTAATTATAGCATCACTTATAAAAGGAATATCGGACTTAAAAGATATTTCTAAATTTAAGAATATAGGATTTAGAACAATCGGTATTTATGTTGGAACAACGGTAATTGCTATAACCTTAGGACTCCTATTGGTAAATATTGTGAAACCTGGTGATGGTATTTCTGAAGAAACCATTAATAAATTAACAGAAACATATGCGAATAGTGGTAGTGTTCAAGCCAAAATAGCAGAGGCTACCAAGCAAAAATCAAGTGGACCATTACAATTTATGGTGGACATGGTGCCTGATAATGCTATAAAAGCAATGGGAAGCAATAAATCAATGTTACAAGTAATATTTTTTACCATTTTTCTAGGTATATCAATGCTATTGATTGGTGAAAAAAAATCTGACCCATTAAAGAAATTTTTCGATTCTTTGAATGAAGTTATTTTAAAAATGGTAGACCTTATAATGCTTTTCGCACCATATGCTGTATTTGCTTTATTGGCAAATGTTGTGGTATCATCTAACGATCCCGATTTGTTACTTGCTTTATTAAAATACGCCTTTACTGTAGTTGGTGGTTTATTATTAATGGTTGTTTTTTATATGATTTTAGTCGGATTGGTTGTAAAAAAGAACCCATTATGGTTTCTTAAACAAATTAGCCCAGCACAATTATTAGCATTTTCAACAAGTTCTAGTGCTGCAACTTTGCCAGTTACCATGGAAAGAGTAGAAGAGCATGTGGGGGTTGATAAAGAAGTATCGAGTTTTGTGTTACCTGTAGGTGCTACAATTAATATGGACGGAACCAGTCTTTACCAAGCGGTTGCGGCTGTTTTTATAGCTCAGGCTTTAAGTTTCGATTTAACTTTTGGAGATCAATTGACTATAATTTTAACGGCATTATTGGCGTCTATTGGCTCCGCTGCTGTGCCTGGTGCAGGAATGGTTATGTTGGTTATTGTATTGGAAGCTGTAGGATTTCCAGCGGATAAATTAGCTATCGGATTAGCACTAATTTTTGCTGTAGATCGCCCATTAGATATGTGTAGAACAGTTATTAATGTAACTGGAGATGCTACTGTTGCATCGTTAGTAGCGAAATCGGTTGGAAAATTAGGAACTCCCAAACCTAAAAATTGGGATGATCATTACGATGAAGTTAAATAATAGTGAAATTCGATATTAATTAGGACATAAAATTATTAACATACTTATTAGATTTTAAATGAATATTTGTTTTTTGATGTATCCATGGGATGAGATTAACCCTGAGAAAGATTCTTCGCTAACATTAATACATGAATGTGCGAAAAGAGGACATGGAGTTGCTTTATGCTCACCTTCTAATTTGACAATTAGAAATAGTGTAACAAATGCATTTTGTTCTATTTTGGAAAGAATGGATAAGGTTCCAACGAGTGTTAAGTCGTATTATAAAAAAGCTACTTTAAGGGAGGAAATGCTTCCCTTAGCGGGGTTTGATGCAATATTCATGAGAGGAAATCCACCATTGGATCCTTTAATGTTAAACTTTCTTGATTCTGTTAAAGATGATGTTTTTGTAATTAACTCGGTTGAAGGGATGCGAGAAGCAAATAATAAATTATATACGGCGGTATTTGAAGACCCTAATAATGAAATTATTCCCGTTACTCATGTTTCCAAGAATAAGAATTATTTGATAAAAACTATTGAAGAATCTGAGTCCGAAAAAATGATACTAAAGCCATTGAATGGTTATGGTGGGTCAGGGGTAATTTTGATAGAGAAAACGGCTATGAGTAATATCAATTCTTTACTTGATTTTTATATTAGTAAAAGTGATGGAGCATCTGATTATGTAATTTTACAAGAATATATTGAAGGTGCCGATAAAGGAGATGTTAGAATATTATTGTTAAATGGTGTTCCGATTGGTGCAATGAAAAGAATTCCTGGAGACAAAGACCATAGATCGAATATCACTGCCGGTGGAAGAGTTGAAAAACATAAATTAACTCCAGCCGAAAAAATACTTTGTAATAAAATAGGTCCTAAACTCGTAAAAGATGGGTTATATTTTGTAGGAATTGATGTAATTGGAGGGAAATTAGTAGAAGTAAATGTTATGAGTCCTGGTGGTATTACATATATTAACAAAGTTTCGAAGGTAAAATTACAAGAGAAGGTGATTGACTTTTTAGAAAGTAAAATTTTGGAAAAAAATGCAGCTTTCAAAAGAATGACTGATTTAAAAAGAAGGGTAAATGAAGCTTAAAGTGAAGTCTCCGTTAGTTGTAACGTCTTGGTTAAATCATCATTTATACGCTGAAAATCTAGTAGTATTAAATGGTACAATTAAAAAAGTAGGAGGAAATATTGAAAGTAATATTGAAGAAAAACAGATTCCCAATGCTATCTTTTTTGATATCAAGAAGAATTTCTCAGATACAAGCTCTGAGTTTCCAAGTACAATACCTTCTGCACAACAATTTCAAGAAGAAGCAAGAAAAATAGGAATCAATCAAGATAGTTGTATTGTAGTATACGACAATTTAGGAATTTATTCAGCTGCTAGAGTTTGGTGGCTTTTCAAAACATTTGGATTCGATAATGTAGCTGTATTGGATGGGGGATTTCCTGCTTGGCAAATAGATGGTTTTCCAGTTGAAAATGAGGTTAGCCATTCAAGAGTAATAGGGGATTTTAAATCGGACTATCAAGCTAACAATATTCGTTTTACGAATGATGTTCTGGATAGTATAGCGCATAAGAAAAATTATATTCTCGATGCTCGATCGGCAGGCAGGTTTAATGCAACACAACCAGAACCTCGAATAGATTTAAAAGGAGGTCATATTCCTACCTCGTTGAGTTTACCTTACACCCAATTATTAGTAGAAGGTAAAATGAAGACCGAAGAAGAACTCGAAGATATTTTTAGAAGTAAATTAAAAAAAGAAAAACCATTAGTATTTACTTGTGGATCTGGCATAACGGCTTGTATTTTAGCATTAGGAGCGAATATTGTTGGAATTACTAATGTGAGTGTGTATGATGGTTCATGGACTGAATGGGCAAGCACACCTAATTTACCAATTGAAAAGAAATAAATGATTAATATTTGGACTAAAGAAGAGTTTACAACTTACGTGTTACTATATGTTGCACATTGCAATTATATTGAAACAGAAGAAGAAAGTGATTATATTATATCTAAAATAGATGAGGATTTATACAACAAAATACACACGGAGATTGTGATGGATATTGATGAGAAAGTAAAACTCAATAAAATTAAAGATTATTTAGATCAGAATAAGTATAATCATGGAGAGAAAAAGGAATTACTCAATGACATTAAAAATGTAATATTTGCAGATGGTACTGTTGATAATTCTGAGAAAAAAGTGTTTAACTATTTAGTTAAAATATTAAGTTAGTATGCTGTTACACTAATTTTGATTTGAATGGAAAAATTAAGTATTCATGATATCATTCTGAAAATTGAAAAGCAAGAACTTTTTGAAGCGGTGAGCGAGGACTATTCTTTTACTTTAAAAATTGACTCTTATTTACCATATGTTTGTGCCGCTGTGCATGATGGTCATCAATTTAGAAAAGAGTTATGGGATAATTGTTTACATACTGAATATGAACGTTGGTATGAAGAAGATCCCGCTACTAAACAAATGATTCAATCGCACCCAATTGTAATAGCGGGAATGGATTCTCGTTTTGAATATGACTTAAATAGACCTCCTCAAACAGCGATTTATAAGGATGCTTGGAAAGTAAGGTTATGGAAATCATCTTTAAGTTATGATCAGCGGAAGAAGAGTCTAGAAAAACATGCTAATTTCTATAAAGTAGTTCACGCCTTGATAGGGAAACTAGAAGAGAAATTTTCTACTTGTATAGTTTATGATATGCATTCTTACAATTGGCAACGTTGGGATAGAAAAGTCCCAACATGGAATCTAGGGACAATAAATGTTGATAACTATAGATTTTCTGATGATATCGAATCTTGGCGAAAAATTCTTGGGAAAACACCGTTTCCAAATGAAATTGAGAGCTCTTCAAAAGTAAACGATACATTCCAAGGAAATGGATATTTTCTAAAGTATATTACTACTAATTTTAAAAATACATTGGTTTTAGCTACCGAAATAGCAAAGGTTTATTGTAATGAATTGGAACAAATCTTATATCCTGAAGTAGTTTCGTCCGTTGAAGAATATTTAAAATTGGTTTTACCAGAACACGCTGAGAGCTTTTACAAAAAGCACAAAAAATAATATAATTAAGAGTAGTTGTATGCAGAATTGTATAAAAGTTGAAAAAGATATACTTTTTAAAATTGATAGAAAGATTGATAAATTAGTAAAAAAAATAGAGCTTTTAAGTTATATAAATCCTATTAATATTGAAGAAGAAAAGGCTTCTTTTTTCAAGTCGAAGTATCTAACCGACCCTAATTTTAATTATCCAGAAAAGGATTTTGATAAATTTAAAATCCATCAGAAGTTTTTTACACAACCAATAGAATTGATCAGAGATGAAAAAATTCGAAATCTATATGAGGAAATAATTTACTATTATTCTGGTATTGTTCGTTGTATAGAAACGATTGGAGAGGGAAAAAAATTTTATTACAATAGTTTGCAGTCCTTTGGAACTCCAACTGAGTTAGATGTAGAAAATGCCAAGTTCATTTTACATTTTGAAGAAGAAGATGACAATGATTCAGTTTTTGAACCAAAATATTCTTCTAAAGAAGCGGAAGGTATTTTTAGAGAATATGATGAACGCTATGATTTTGAGTACAATATAAAAGAATCTTCTGTAATGGGAGCAATTGCTATGGTACTAAATAGTAGTCAAACCTTGGTGCTCAATAGTAGACATACTTATTCAGAAAATGAAATGGCGATTTTAACCAATCATGAAATAGGCGTACATATGGTAACCACGATCAATGGTTTGTCACATAAATTGAAAATATTTTCACATGGATTGCCAAATAATGTAGAAACTCAAGAAGGTTTGGCTGTTTTTAGCGAATACATGTCGGGAAACTTAACCATAAAGCGTTTAAAAGAATTGGCATATAGAGTAATAGCAGTTGATAGTTTAGCGAAAGGGTATTCTTTCTCTAGAACATTTAGATTACTTCATAATTTTTATGATTTAGATCGAGAGAAGGCTTTTCACATTACAACTCGAGTGCACAGAGGAGGAGGTTTAACTAAAGATTACTTGTACTTAACAGGATTAAAGCAAGTATATGATTATTATAAAGCAGGAAAAGATTTAAGTATTTTACTTACAGGGAAGGTAACCTTAAAATATGCAGATGATATTCAATACTTAATCGATAAGGGACTTGCTTTAAATTCAAAGTTTATTACAGATTCATATAGTGAAAATAAAAACACTAATAAAACCCTAGATTTTATCTTAGATAATTTAAAATAAAATCTAGAAGCTATTATTCACTAAAGTTTCTTGGTAATTTATGAACTCCAAAAATAGCTCTTGAGTGTTTCCCTTTGTCTTCAAGTACTTTTAAGAAAAGATCAGAAGCGCCATTAACAACAATTGGAGAATCATCCCAGTTTTCTGTAGATTGAAAGTAAGTATCTATATGGTTTAATCCTTCAATGAATGCTAAAGTTTAATTTGTGAAGTTATTGCTCATTTAAAATGTTAATAACCTTTTGCAAAGCAAGCTTTGCTTCTCTCATAATAGGTAGTAAAGGCCAATTATGCGGCATACTTTTACCTTGAATAACCTCTAAATTGATATTGGCATTAATAAGCTTTTTAATAGCTAGTTTTTGGTCAGGATAAACAATATCATACTCGGCAATGAAAATTGTGGTTTTTGGAAACCCTTTAAAGCTACCATATAGCGGAGATATTATGGGATCTTTTAAATCTATTCCTTGAGCACATAATAGTTTTGAACTTAAAACCCCTTTTTTTGATAGCATAACATCCTTAAGATCGATTTCATCTATTTCGTTATTGGTCATTGAAGAATCCATTACAGGGCAAATTAATATAATTTGTGAAGGAATAGGTTTCTTGAGTTTAATTAGTCGTTGGGTAAGTGAAGTAGTTAATGTTCCTCCCACCGAATCTCCAATTAAAACAATGTTTTGTGAATCATAAAACTCCAAAGCTTTTTGATATACAGCGTCTATATTTTCCGAGATAATTTTTATATTGTTTTCAGGAGCTTTAGGGTAATTACATAACCAAATTGTATAATTGGTTTGTTCATAAATAGATTTTATGGAATCCCAATGATGTTTAGCTGGCCCCGATATGAAAGCTCCTCCATGAATAAATATCAATAATTTTTTAGATTCACTTTAAGTGATTTTTGTGATTTCTGAGTTTAAAATAGTAAACCGCGATACGTGTTTGCTTTTATAGAAGTTGCTTTTTGGAATAAAAAGATCTTCTTTTCTAAGCCTATGATAATCGATAGGGTCTGCGCTGAAAATCTTTTTTATTCCTTTTAGTTTAAGAACGGAGATGATTAAATAGTAAGTTAAACTTAGCTTCATTGAATAAAGAATTTATCTCTTTTTTTATTTGAAATTACTGTAGAAGAAAATGATGTTTTTTCTTTATACAAAGTATAAAATTTAAAACAAAAAACGATAAAAAAATGGAGTCTCTTATTAATTAAATATGAGACTCCATACGGTTATAATAAATAATTAATTAACTGATTAGTTAAAACATAAAATCTCAGACACCGGTTTTAATCTGAAGATTTATTTTGTTAAATTACCTCTTTATAAGTTTCTTTACAACTCTTTTTTTCATTTTTGATTCTATTTCTACAATATATAGTCCTGAATTTAGCTCTTCTATTGAATAGTTTGCGTACTTATTAAAATCTCCTTTAAACTGTTTTATGAGTTTTCCCGATAGGTCATAAATAAGAACATTTAAGGCTTCTTGGTTTATTGAAAACTCAGTAGTACTAGGATTAGGATACAAAACAATGAGTTCAGTAGGAAGATCAATATCTGGAGAAATTGATAATGGATTTTCAAAGGCAGTAGTACTATAAAGCCTGTACTCTCCAGGTTGTAAGGTAATTGCTTCCGATACATTATTAACAGTTATGCTAGAACTTGTAAAGTACTCGTACCAAGTTCCTGTATTCGTGAAATTAGGGTTTATGCTTTTTTCAACTACATCGAAATTACCGATAATAACAACATTATTAGAATTATGATTTAAATTTATTCGTTTAGAAAGCCCAGAAACATCCATGTCGACATCATTGGTGGAAAAAACATCATGTTCTTTTCTTAAAGCAATTAAAGTCGCCCAAGTATTGTATATGCTTTTTCTTTCTGCGTTCGAATAGTAATCCCATCTCACAGGTTTTCTGCCAGTTCTACCATTTTCGTCAATACTAATATCGTATCCAAGTTCACCAAATTGCCATATCATTTTGGGACCTGGAATGGTAAAAAAGAAAAGACCCGCCAATTCTTCTCTTTTTAACGCGGTATTCAAGTCTTTAACACTGTAATCTCCATTGGAATTTCCATATTGAATATTTTTATACATCAACCGTTCCTCATCATGACTTTCCATATAAGTTACTAAGTGCGGAGAGTTAAAATCTCTACTTTTATAATATCCCCAAGATATATCAGCATCGCTGTCATATCCCATAGTGTTTTGGTTGTAATTATGAGTCATTTTTCCCCAAAGCATCATTCCTGCATTAGCAAGAGTTTTTTCCTCTGAATTATCAGCTAAATGTTCTAAAATGACATAAAAGTCATTTCCATGTGCATTCCAAACATAATTAGCATAGTCCGTTAAACGATCGATGCGATTTTGATTATAGTCATTTCCCCATTGATCACCTGAAGTAGGGTAGAAGGTATTGGTAAAGCCTTTTGTAAAATCGAATCTATAACCATCTATTTTATACTCTGTGATCCAATAAGACATAACATCTTTAAAATATTGCTGGGTATAAGTAGATTCATGATCAAAATCAAATCCAAAACGTAACGCTCCGTTCTCAAAATTATGATTGTCATTATAGAAAGGATTATTACTGGTGGTTCCGTTTGAAGTATCAAAATTGTACATTTCCAATAAAGGACATTGGCTGTAAGAATGATTAAAAACCACATCAACAATAACTGCTATTCCTTTTTGATGACATTTATCTACGAGTTCTTTAAATTTATTTTTAGTCCCATAAGCTTTATCCAATGCAAAAAAGTGAGATACATTATATCCCCAGCTATCATTTCCTTCAAACTCATTTATTGGCATTAGTTCTAAAGCATTAATACCTAAAGATTCTAAATAATCCAGTTTATTAATGACCGATTGAAAACTGTCGTCCTCAGAGAAATCTCGAACTAATAATTCATAAATAATTAATTTATCCTTTAATGGTTTTGTAAAAGAAGTGTTTTGCCAAGTATAATTGGTTTCATTTATGTTAAATGTAGAAACAATTCCAGAGGCATTGCTAGGGAATTCTTTTAAATTAGGATAATTAGATGCCGAGATGTATTGATCATTCGATTCATCTAAAACTTTTTCGGCATAGGGGTCAGCAATTTTTTTCTCATAATCAATAAAATATTGATATGCATATTCTTTATTTTGATCAAACCCATCTAATGTTATCCAGAAATAATCACCATCTTTTTTCATTTGATAATCTTCATGCAATGCCCAATTATTAAATTCTCCAATTAAAAAAATATCAGATTTTTGAGGTGCTAATAAGACAAAATTTACAGAATTATCTGAATTAAAAGTAACACCATTTTTTATCTGATTAGGCCTGGTTTCTGATACAGTTGGTGTTTTTATATATACATTAATAATACTTTCCTTTCGAGTATTACCAGCAATGGCTGCTGCTTTTATTATATGATGTCCAGAAGTAGAGAATGTATAATCTTTACTAATCGAGGTGGCATTGTTATTAATCTCGATTGATGTATCATTAACAAACAATTCTAAATCTGCATTTAATGTAGTCTCAGCTGAAATGGACACAATAGTATTTAAATCGAAAACTGAATCAGCATTTGGTGCTGTAATTTGAATATTTAAGTCATTCGAAAAAATAGTAATATGGTAATCTGGTCTTGTCTGTTGAGATCCGTCAGCAGATCTAGCAACTAAGTTTAGTTCAGATATTACTTTTGAGTCATCAACGCTGTAATAGCTATATACATTAGTTGTAATAATTAATTCGTAGGAATTTGATGTTACTTTGGTAAATTTAGGTTGTGTGCTATTATCTCCCCAACTACCAATAGTATTTTGCCATTGAGCCCCATCAACCGTAACACCTGTATGAGCATAAATATCTCCATTGTAATTTTCAAGTTCGGTACCAGCAGTATTTAACGAAATAGTTATTTCGTCACTAACGGTCGGTGTTCCGGGTGATGTAGCTACTTGTGCTTTTAAAATATAACTAAAAGCTAAAAAAAAGAGTAGGAGTAGTTTTTTCAAATGAATAGGTTTAATATTGAATGTTTTATTTACTGTTAAAAAAATAAAGTCTGTGACGTTTTATAATCACAGACTTTGGTAGGCATTATAACGAACTTATAGTGTATGTAGGATTACTATTATCGGACAAGTCCATGGTTATTCTGAATTTACCAGCCGTTGAAGGAATATTGGCGCCTTCAGCTTCTAGTGTACCATCATTTCCATCGTCTCCGAAATTAGTGGTCCAGTCTTCATTTAATCTAAATTTAATTTCACCATCTAGTAAAGTAACGTTGTTGGCTATGTAAATTCCTGGGTTTACCTGAGTAAAATTGAAGTCGGGGCCGTTATTACCCCAATCATTGTATCCCGATCCAATAATTCCCCAAACATCATTAGCTTCTATTGTATAGGTATTATTATTGAAATCGATAGTTACTTGGTAAAACCCGGCAGTAGAAACAATATTATCGCCTCCAGCAGCTAAGTTACCATCCGTTCCTCCATAGTTTGTTGTCCAATTATTGTTTAGTCTGAATTTTATTTCACCGTCTAATAATTTCACTCCAACTTTGAAGGTATCGGTTGTGTAATCATAATGAAACTCAGCATCAGGACCATCATTACCCCAGTCGTTAAATCCTGAACCTATAATTCCCCATGAATAACTTTCTATGGTATAAGTGTTAGTATTCAAGTCTAAGGTTATTTTATAGGTTCCTGCTGAAGACACAATATTTGCACCTCCAACTTCCAACGTTCCATCGGCTCCGTCATCACCTAAGTTATTAGTCCATTCATTATTTTCTCTAAGCTTTATTTCACCATCTAATAACGTAACATAAGCTACTAAAACATTGGCTGTATTCGTAGTATAAAATGGAGCATCTGGTCCAGCATTTCCCCAATCATTGTATCCAGAACCAACAATTCCCCATGAAGAAATTTCTATTCCAGAACCTTGAGTGATTTCTGGAAGGGTAATATTCATTACCATAATGTCTGAAATACTTTCTGGGGCATCCGTTCCTCCATTGCCGACAAAAGCTCTTACTCTAAAGTATACTAACCCCATGTTTGGTTTATCATCAGTGGTTGGATCATTATCTAATCCAGCAGTTTCAGCAAGTGCTAATAATTTATCAACGGTTACACTCATATGCGTATCGTTGGTAGTTCCAAGAGATTCGAAGGAAGCGAAATCTTGAGTAATTGAAACTTGTAGGTCATAAGTTACTTCAGTGGCAGTACCTATAAAAACAACTGAATTCCAAACAAAGCGCTCTGCTATATTACCTGAAGTTTGAGGGGTAATAATATATTCATTTAATAAGGTGTTGGTAAAAGCAACACTATCTTGCGGAGCTTGCACTGTAAACTCCAGATTATCATTGTCTTCGCAGGCAATAAAACCTAAAACGAAAACGAAAGTTACCATTAGTGAGATTATTTTTTTCATGATGTTTTCTTTTGTGTTAGTAACCAGGGTTTTGAGTTAAGTTAGGATTCGCTTCAAGAGCCGTTAAAGGAATTGGAAATAATTTGTAGGTATCAGGGATTGCCGTTCCATTAGCTGTATTTCCTTTCCAAGGCCATAAGTAATTTCCACCTGTAAACATTCCGAAACGAATGAGGTCAGATCTTCTATGTCCTTCAAGGTTTAATTCCCTCGCCCTTTCGTCAATAATAAAATTTAAGGTTAATTCTGATAGACTAACAGTACTGGCATTTGATCGACTTCTAACCATATTTACATAGTTTAAAGCAGTTGACATATCGGCTGAACTTGCTCCTCTAATAGCACATTCCACGTAAATTAAGTAAGCATCTGCTAATCTAAATAAAGGGAAATCTGTATTAGCGAATTCTGTTGAAGTTGTTGAACCATTTACGTTCGTGTTTCTAAATTTTATAGAAGGAAATCCGTCAGTCCATTTTTTATAGTCACTCATGTCAAAAGCATGATTTTCCGTCCAGAATAGTTTCGCTCTTTCATCAGAGCAGGCTATCAAAGCAGAAACATCAGTTACCCCTCCGCAGTATTTTCCATACCAGCCTGAACTAGCTCTATGACCACCCCAGCCACCTGTAGCTCCATAATCATCTAAATTCATGGTGTCAGAAGATAAACTTCCATTAATTATATATGTCGTGTTCCCATAACTTTGGCTATTAACAGCATTGGCAATTAATGGAAATATGATTTCAGGAGAAGTGTCGTTGTCTCCTGAAAAATTATTGACAAACTCAGGAGCCAAAGAATAACCACCATTGTCAATTACTTTTTTAATAAAACTAGCGGCTTCGTTATAGTGAGCCGTACCAGTATACACTTCGGCATTTAAGTAAAGTTTAGAGAGTAACATTTGAACAACAGCTTTATTCGCTCTACCATAGCCATTTGACGCAGCAATGGTTGATTCTATAGCCAATAACTCTGACTCAATATAGTTGAAAATCTCTTGTCGTGAAGCTTGAGGTAAAGGCTGAGAAGTTCCAATGTTTTCTTCGGTAGCCAATACACCGTTTCCAAAAGCATCAATTAAGTAATAATAGGCTAAGGCTCTTAAAAAACGAACCTCACTGATTATATTTTCTTGATCATTGACGGTAACATTTCTCATTACCGATAATAAATTGTTAGCCTGCGGAATCGTATAATATATTCTATTATATAAATAACGAAAGAACTTGTTGTTTTCATCCCAGTTAGAAGTCGTCGTTAATTGATCTAAACCATCATCTCCCCATCTATTTTTCATTCCATCAGAAGTGAAATCTTGTAGGTTAATAATACCTCTTAAAAAAGGAGATTCTCCAGCATCGTCATCAATGTCTGAACTTCCTGGACCTTGAACGCCAGATAAGGCATATGATGCGTAAAGTCTGGATAAAATACCTGAAATAGCATTTGGATCTTGTTTTAATAATTCTTCCAACGTTAATTCAACTTCAGGTTTTGTATCTAAATCACTTAGGCATCCCGAAAATGATGCTGATATGATAAGTATAAGTATTAGAAATTTTTTCATAATTAATAAGAATTAAAAATCTACATTAACACCAATTGTATAGGTTCTTGGTCTAGGATAGAAGTTATTGTCAATTGAGTTAAAGTTTTCAGGATCTTGACCAGAATAATTCGTTATGATAAAAGGATTTGCTACCGATCCATATAATCGTACCATTCCATTTTTCAATAACTGATCAAAACGATAGCCTAAAACAATATTTTCACAACGTAAGAATGAAGCATCCTCTAGATAATAATCTGAGAAACGAACGTTTCCGTTGGTATTGATAAAATTAACATCTGAAGCTCCATTATAGAAATCTAATACATTGGTTAAACTATTTGAATTTATTGGAATAGCATTATCACGCCATCCATTGGTTAATTTTTTAGCATTGTATACTAAACCTCCAATCTGTCCTCTGAAGTTTGACGTTAAATCCCAATTTTTATAGCTAAAGTTCAACCCAAAACCATATGTCCAATTGGGGCGCAATGGTCTGTAAAAACGATCATCATTATCGATGATTCCATCATCGTTTAAATCGGCATGAGCTCCCCAAATTGGGTTGCCTGAACTATCATATAACTGCTTAAATACCCATGCTGAATGTGCTTGCAAACCAACAGGCGAATAGGCTAGATTAACTCCAGTACCGACTGGTAGGCCACCATCGGAAGAAACAATTCTTGTAATGTCCTGCAAGCTTGTGATTTCAGTTTTATTGTAAGCAACGTTGGTATTAACATCGAATCTGAAGTTATCGTTTTCGTATGGAGTAGCATTTAGAGCAAGTTCAAAACCTTTACTTTCGGTTTCTCCAACATTTTTAATGAATGAACTCCCTAATCCTTGTCCAGGAGCCACAGGTACTCTAGCAAGTAAATCGGTTGTATTTCTTTGGAAAATATCAAATGAACCAGAAATAACATCGTTTAAAAAACCAAAATCTACACCTAAATTATAAGTGGTTGATTTTTCCCAAGTTAAGTTCTCGTTAAATGCAATAGCAGAATAGATATTAACGCCATCTAAATATTGACTAGAGGCATCTCCTTGCGAAAATAATGGAGTTGAAGGATAAAAACCAACGGCACCTGTAATATCTTGTTGCCCAGTTTTACCCCATCCTAGTCGTAATTTTAATGTATTTACAAAATCTACATTTTTAAGGAAATCTTCTTCTTCAATTTTCCATGCTAAGGCAGCAGCGGGGAAATAGCCCCAGCGCTTTGAAGGTCTAAACAAAGAAGATCCATCGGCTCTTAATGATAAAGTTACTAAATACTTATTGTCAAAGTTAAGATTAGCCCTACCAAAAAACGACTGTAGGTTTAATTCATTGAAGTATCTATTTGTAGGGTTCTGAGGGTTTGGCTTTATTTCCCTTAATCCTGTTTCTGTATTATATCTAAAAATTTCTTTACTTCCTTCGTTTCGGAAATTTTGATAAGAGTATCCTCCTTGAAGCTCGACTTTCGATAGAAATCCTTCAAGTTGCTTATTGTAAACTAAATAAGCATCCAAGGTTGTATTCGTAATGTTTTGATCTTCGGTATAGTTAATACCCGGATTAAAAACTGCACTTGTTTCGGGGTTTGTATCACTAGCATTGAATTGTCGAGTGGCGATTGCATTTTCTATAAACTCTTCCTTTATTTCTGTTTTTGATGTTTCCAATCCTAAATTTAAAACACCTCTAAGCTCCGATAAAAAAGGCATGGTATAATCTAACTCTACATTCCCTAAAAGTTTATAGACTCTTTCTGGTCTAGTCCTTTGCAATAATAAAGCTACAGGATTGAATTGTCCATCTAATAAAAGTTTTGTTGCTTGACTTGGATCTTCATCATTAAATCTAGTTGATTGGTAAAAACCTCCAAAACCATTAGTGCTGCTATCATAAATAGGTTTGGTAGGATCCATATTAATAGCTCCTCCAAGTGCGCCACCTTCATCTATTACATTTTTATCTGCATAAATACCTTTAGCATTTACATCAACTTTTAATTGATCGTTTAAAAATTTGGGTGTTAGCCTTAAAGATAACGAATAACGTTCATAATCATTAGTTTTAACGATACCTTCACTTTTCGTATGGCCAAAAGAAAAACGAGCAGGAACTTTATCAAATAAAAATGCTCTTGCACTAAAATTATTATTTGTAGAAACGGAAGTTCTATAAATAGCTTCTTGCCAGTTAGTATTGGATAAAATACGACCCTCAATCTCTGGTGTACTTAAATCGTCAGTAGCAGTAGTTGTTGGATCATCAATTCCTAAAAGATTAGTCTGAGTAGGATGATATGTCTGAATAAATTTCGTAAACTGAGTACCATCCATCACATCGAGAGTACGACCAACGATACCAATAGAAACATCACTTGAAAAGTTAAACTTTACACCGCTATTAGTTCCTTTTTTCGTTGTTATTAAAATAACTCCATTAGAAGCCCTTGAACCATAGATAGCGGTAGCAGAAGCATCTTTCAATATTGAGAAGTTTTCAATATCATTTGGATTTACTAAGGTAAGCGGATTACTTACACCAGCTGGATTCGTAGTATCAATAGGAACTCCATCGATAACAATCAAAGGAGAATTATTAGCGTTTAAAGAAGCACCTCCACGAATTCTAATATTGGGTGCTGCGTCCGGCTGACCACCAACCGAAGTGATTCGAACACCAGGAACTTTCCCTTGTAGTAATTGTTCAGCACCTACCACAGGTGTTTTATTAAAATCTTTTGAGCTAATTGAGGTAACGGATCCAGTTGCGTCTTTTTTTGTAGTAGTTCCATATCCAACAACAACAACCTCATCGAGTTGTTGAGAATCTTCTTGAAGTTGAATAGTACCCTTTAAGCTTGCCCCAATTGTATACTCTTGTACTATAAAACCAATAGCACTAAAAACAAGAACATCTCCAGATTTAACGTTTCCTACTTGGAAATTTCCGTCAAAATCTGAAGATGTTCCTTTTGTAGTTCCTTTAATAACTACATTAACTCCTGGAATTCCATAACCGGTAGTTTTTTCTATAACCGTTCCTCTAAAATTCTGTTGAGCAGATAATTGAGAAGATGTCAGTAATAAAATTCCGAATATAACTATGTTTATATACTTCATTTGTTTAGGTTAAATACATATAAATTTGATATAAAGAATTATCAATAATTTTGCTTCCACAGGGGTGAAGATAGAAAGAAAAATAGCTGCTCAGCTACTGTAAATGCTACGAAAACGATTTCGTGTTGATAAGTTTTTATGGCATATATTAACGGTTTAATAAAACTAACCGAAGAAAATTGTCATTTTTGCAAAAGATGAAAACTAAAATTACTATTAAGACAATTGCTAAAGAATTGGGCGTAGCAACTTCCACAGTATCAAAGGCTTTAAGAGATAGCTCCGAAATTAGTAAAGAAACTAAAGAAAGGATAAAGGCGTATGCTGATTATTACAATTACAGACCGAATAATTTAGCACTACAATTACGAAATCAGAAAACTAAAGTAATTGGTATTATTTTACCTCAAATTGTACATCATTTTTTTTCAACTGTTATCAAAGGTATTGAAAAAGTGGCTTCAGAAAGAGGTTACAATATTATGGTTTGCTTTTCCAATGATTTAGAAAAAAAAGAAGCTGAAACAATTGATGTACTAACAAATGGTAGTGTTGATGGTTTATTAGTTTCTATTGCTAAAGAAACATTAGAAAAAGGGACGTTTAAACATTTTAATCGATTAATTGATAATAATATTCCTTTGGTTTTATTTGACCGGACTCATGAATCTTTAAAATGTGATAAAGTAATTGTTGATGATGTAGGAGCAGGGTATAAAGCCACCAAGTATTTGTTAGATTCAGGATGTGATACGATTGGAATTTTAACAACACCAACGCACGTAACTGTTGGTCTTGATAGGTTACTAGGATATGAGAAAGCTTTAAAAGATTCTGGTAAAACCATCAATCATAAATTAATTACTAGAGTGAATGAAGAACATGAGATAAAAGCTCAAGCAGAAAAGCTATTTGAAGAACCCATTGATGCTATTTTTGCTGTCAATGAAATATATGCAGCTATTGCCATTCGAATTGCAAAGGAAAAATGCCTAAACATTCCAAATGATATTTCGATAATTGGTTTTACTGATGGACTCATATCTCAATACGCTTCCCCATCCATAAGCACTGTGGTACAGCACGGGTTTACTATGGGAGAACAATCGGCAGAATTATTGATCGACTGTATTGAAGGAAATAAAGAGAATGAGGTAACTAAAACCAAAGTAATATCAAGCAATTTGAAAATTAGAGAATCTAGTAAAAAAGTAGAAAACTAATCCCATTTACAAAAGGAAATAGTTTAACTAATTGCTTAGGTTTTATTTGAAATACGAACTTGTTTTTAAGGATAACGTTTTGGATTTTAATTCGAAAGTGATAAAATAAACTGATAATATTCAGTGGTTTATGTTTTTTTTTATTAGTTTCGGTTCACTAACCAAAATACCCTTCTTATCATGAAAAAACAATTATCTATTGTTTTCTTCTTGGTGTCGTTTGTTGTAATGGCACAAGAAACCAAAAACCAACCATTTTATCGAGGAAAAATATCATCAGTTGAGTATGTTTCCCCTATATCTAATAGATCAGCCGATTTAGTTCCTTTTAAAAATGTAAAGAAGGAAGCTAAAGACAAAAGATCAATGGGGAATATTATTATTTCTGGCAAAGATCCTCAAAACAAAGATGACTTTTTTAAAAGAAATAGACATCCACAAGAACAAAGTGTTCAAATGGCCAATGCAAGTTTAGTCTTTGACACGTATTCTTCAAACTCACAACCAACAGATCCTTCTTTAGCTGTTGGACCAAACCATGTCGTAGTTGTATTTAACACAGGTTTTATGATCTATGACAAACAAGGAAACCAATTATTAGGAGAAACGGCTCCTAATCCCGCTATTTTTCCATCAGGGGGCTGTTGTGATTTAACGGCATCATATGACAATGCTGCAGACAGATGGGTGTTATCATTTTTAAATGGAGGAGGAGCTGGCGCTCAAGTTGCAGTTTCAGATGGACCAAACCCTTTAACTTCTGGATGGTATATTTATAATGTATCTCAAATTAATGATTATCAAAAATTATCTATTTGGAGTGATGGTTATTATATTACCGATAATACCAACAGTTCAAATAGAGTTTGGGCTTTAGATAGAACTGCTATGCTTGCAGGAAATACGAATGCAGGAATTTTAGGTTTTAATCTACCTAACATTAAAACAAGCGGATTTTATAGCCCTCAAGTATTAAATGTTACAGATGGTAACTTACCAGCATCAGGAGGAGCAACAGTAGTTTATATGCAAGATAATGCTTGGACAGGCGTTTCTACAGATCACGTTAAAGTATGGACTATTGATGTAAACTGGAGTAATACAGCGAGTTCAACGGTTTCTAATCCACAAGAAATCAATATAACACCCTTTATTGGTGTATTTGATGGTGGAAGCTTCTCTAATTTAGCGCAACCTAATGGAGGGGCGTCTATTGATGCTTTACAAGCAACAATTATGAATCAAGCACAGTTTAGAAAATTCAATACCTACAATTCTGCTGTGTTTAACTTTGTTGTTGATACGGATGCTTCTTCAGGAAAATTAGCAGGTATTCGTTGGATGGAATTCCGTCAAAGTGCAGACAATCAACCATGGTCTTTATATCAAGAGGGTACCTATAATGCTCCAGATTCAAGACATGCATGGAATGCTAGTTTGGCAATGGATGCGAGTGGAAACATTGGAATGGGCTATTCCTCTTTATCAAGTTCTACCAGTTCTGCTACTACAAGAGTTAGTTCATATTTTACAGGACGATTAGCTGGTGACCCTTTAGGAGCGATGACCGCTGTGGAGGGATTGATTGCAAATGGGAATCAAAATATTCCAGGAACTCGTTATGGAGATTATAGTAAAATAGATGTAGACCCTTCAGACAACAGTACTTTTTGGTTTATAACCGAATATATGAATAATGGAAGAAAAGGTGTCGTTGGTACGTTTGAAATGCAACCTGTAGGACCACCAGATACGGAAGCGCCAACCAATCCAGCAAACTTAACAACATCAAATATTGGAGGAACAGGAGCAACGTTAAACTGGACGGCTTCCACAGATAATATTGCGGTAGCTAGGTACTTAATTTCTATAGATGGAACTCAAGTAGGAACATCAGCAACAACTTCTTTTAACGTAACAGGTTTATCACCAACTACTCAATATACTGCTTCTGTTGTAGCGCAAGATGCGGCAGGAAATACATCTGGAAGTGTGAGTGCAACGTTTACAACAACTACGGCGCAAATTTCATATTGTACTTCAGCAAGTAGTAATGTAAATGATGAGTTTATTGGTAATGTAAAATTAAATACTATAAATAATAGTTCTGGAGCACAGTTTTATTCGGACTTTACAGGTATTTCTACAGATTTAAAAGAAGGACAACAATATACAATAGCAGTAACACCTACTTGGACAGGAACAGTTTATAGTGAAGGTTATGCTGTTTGGATTGATTATAATAATAATGGTGTTTTTACAGATACTGGAGAATTAGTATGGTCGCAAGCTCCGACAAAAGCAACGAGCAATAGTGGAACTTTTACGGTTCCTACTGGAACTGCTCAGACCTCAGTAAGAATGAGGGTTTCTATGAAATATAATGCAATTCCTACTTCTTGTGAAAACTTTACCTATGGCGAGGTTGAAGATTATACAATTAATTTGCAAATAGGTAATGGAGGAGGAGATCCTGAACCTCCAACAGGGTATTGTAATTCGAACGGGAATAATACATCAGATGAATATATTTCTAGGTTTCAATTAGAAGGAATTGATAATACCACTGGAGCTGAAACTGGAGGATATGGAGATTATACTAATCTTTCGGCAAACTTAAGCGGAACACATACACTTACCATAACGCCAACTTGGACAGGAACGGTTTATAGAGAAGGATATGCTGTTTGGATTGATTATAATAGAGATGGTGATTTCTTAGATGCTGGAGAGCTTGTTTGGTCTAAAGCTCCTTCGACTGATGCTACGAATTCAGGAACATTTACCGTTCCCGCGTCTGCACAGGCTGGGGCAACAAGAATGCGTGTTTCTTTAAAATATAATGGCGTACCTACTGCCTGTGAATCATTTACATATGGAGAAGTTGAAGATTACTTAGTAAATCTTAGTAAAGCTTCAACGCCAGGTGAAGACTTAAAAACATTTACACAAAACTCTTTAGATAATATTAAATTATATCCTAGCCCAGCTACAAATGATTTAAATATTGAAGTTATTAATGGAGACTTTGAGCAAATGACAATTTATTCTATTACAGGTAAAATAGTTTATAGCTATGAAAAAAGGATACAAAATAAATCTGTGATAGACGTTTCTAAGTTTGCAACAGGAAATTATTTTGTAAAGTTTGTTTCAAATGGTAAAGCGGTAACAAAACGATTTATTAAAAAGTAATAAGCTTTTAAACTTTTTAAAGAAGGTCATCAATTAATTTTGATGACCTTTTTCTATGTTTACAAACAAGGAGAGAGGAGAAATGAAAGAGGTATTGAGTAATTTTGAAAGGTAAATGGTTAAAAAAAGTCTTTTTTCGACAATAATTGAGAAAAATTAATATATTAGCCACCTAGAAAACGACTTATCAATAATTTTCTTCCACAACTAAAATTAGATAAGTCATAGCGCTTATCGTAGTATTAATTAATAATTACGATAAATGAATAAGCGTAAATTAAGTTTTTGGGAAATCTGGAACATGAGTTTTGGTTTTCTTGGAATTCAATTCGGTTTTGCCTTGCAAGGGGGCTTTATGTCACGAATTTTTCAAACTCTAGGAGCAGGGAAAGAAGAAATCCCTTTGCTGTGGATTGCTGCACCTCTTACTGGATTAATAGTACAACCTATTATTGGTTATTTGAGTGATCGTACATGGAGTGTCAAATGGGGCAGAAGAAAACCTTACTTTTTAATTGGAGCTGTATTAAGTTCATTAGCCCTGTTTTTTGTACCTCACTCACCCGTATTGTGGGGTGCTGCTGGATTTTTATGGATACTAGATGCTTCAATTAATATATCAATGGAACCATTCAGAGCATTGGTTGCAGATAAATTACCAGAATCTCAACGATCATACGGCTTTGTTGTTCAAACTTTAATTATAGGTATCGGTACTTGGGTGGCCAGTAATTTACCATGGTTTATATCAAAGTTAGGCGTTAGTGATTCCGCAGCATTAGGAGTAGTACCAATGTCTGTAAAAATAGCATTCGCTATAGGTGCCTTTGTCTTTTTATTAAGTATTTTATATACGGTATTTACAACATCTGAATATCCTCCAGAGGATATGGAAGAGTTTGAGAAAGAAAGGTCAAAGAAAAATCAATTTATTCCCGATATCTTAAATAATATTGGCAATATGCCAATGACAATGAAAAAACTGGGGATTATACAGTTTTTTAGTTGGTTCGCTTTCTTTACAATGTGGAGTATGGCCAACCCAGCATTAACCGAGCATGTTTTCAAAACTCCAGCTCCTGAAGAGATCAATTTCAACATGGATTCTGCAGAGGATAAACAGGCATTTGATATTGCCAATACTGCTTTCCAAAAATCATCAAATGCTGTTGGTTCATATATGGGAGTATATGGACTCTCTTCTATGGCTTTTGCTTTATTGTTAGTGCTTTATACTTCTCGAAAAAGAATTAACAGAAAGTATGTACATATGATATCTTTAATTTTAGGAGGGATTGGTTTTATGATGATGAAGTTTATTCTTTCTCCAGAGTATTTAGCAATATCATTCATACTTATTGGAATTTCTTGGGGAAGTATTCTTTCCATGCCTTACGCAATGCTTTCCAGTTCCGTAGACCCTAAAAAAATGGGAGTTATCATGGGAATTTTTAACATGTTTATTGTTATTCCTCAAATTATTGCAGCTCTTGGTGGTGTTAATTTTATTTCTGGCTTATTTGGAAATGAAGCTATTAATGCCATGACAGTAGCGGGAATAAGCTTAATACTTGCTGGTTTATCTAACTTTTTAATAACCAATAAAAATGCAATTAGCTATCAATCAGAGGATAATAGCTAAAATTCTAATAATAGATTTTAATATTTAGTATATTAATCCATTAAAAATGAATTATTTAACATAGAATCAAATGAATACAGTTGGGTTTATTTTTGATTTAGACGGTGTTATGGTCGATACCGCTAAATACCATTTTTTAGCTTGGAAAAATCTTGCAAATAGTTTAGGAATAGATTTTTCAAATGAGCAAAACGAACAATTAAAAGGAGTGAGTCGTATTAGATCTTTAGAAAAGATTTTAAGTTGGGGGAACAAAACGATCTCCCAAGAAGAGTTTGATTCATTATTACACGAGAAAAACGAAGAGTACTTAAAGTATATCGAAAATATGGATGAGTCAGAAATTTTACCTGATGTTCCAAGGGTTTTAGAACTATTACTCGCTAATAATTCTCCAGTGGCACTAGGGTCTGCCAGTAAAAACGCCCGAGCAATACTTCAAAAAGTTAATCTACTTAATAAGTTCAACGCAATTGTTGATGGTAATGATGTTTCCAAGGCAAAACCTGATCCTGAAGTATTTATAAATGCTGCAGAGAAAATAAAGATTAATCCTAGCAAATGTGTGGTTTTCGAAGATTCCGTTGCGGGAGTGCAAGCAGCCAAAAAAGCGAATATGTTGGCGATTGGAATAGGTGAAAAAAGCATCCTTCATGAAGCTGATTATGTTTTTAGAGACTTTAGAGAAATGTCTACCGAGTTTATCATACAACTCATGAATAACTAGAAAGTACATACAAATTGAATTCCTTTAGATTTTTAAACTGCAAGTAATACCAATTGGTGTTTGAAATTTCTGTAATAGAAAAGAAGAACGTTTTATTACGGTACTATAGAACCATCAATGGTACGAAATCATAAAAGTTTAAATGAGTTCATTAGAAAGAGACTCACTTTGTGAGCAATCTAACAAAAGATAAAAGAGCTGAGCTCAAACAATTAAAGAAAAAATAATAAAATGAATCAAAATTATATCCTATCGAATGAATGGAGTATTATAGAAGAAGGATTTGATAAAAACCGTGTAAAATCTTCAGAAAGCCTTTTTAGCATTGGTAATGGAGCCATGGGGCAAAGAGCTAATTTTGAAGAAGACTATACAGGAAACACGTTTCAAGGAAGTTATATCGCTGGAGTTTACTATCCAGATAAAACGAGAGTTGGATGGTGGAAAAATGGATATCCTGAATATTTTGCAAAAGTATTGAATGCACCGAATTGGATAGGTATTCATGTAAAAGTTAATGATGAGGTGTTGGATTTAGCCATTTGTAAAGAGGTTAAAAATTTCCGACGAGAATTAAATATGAAAGAAGGTTGGTTATCGAGATCCTTCGAAGCTGTTTTACAGAATGGTATCGAAATTTCAGTATCAACAAAACGTTTGTTAAGTTTAGATATTGATGAGGTCGGAGCAATCGAGTATTCCGTAACCCCTATGAGTCAGTCTGTGACAATTGAATTTTCCCCTTACTTAGACGCAGGCATTACAAATGAAGACAGTAATTGGGATGACAAATTTTGGAATATACTCGATGTATCCTCTATCGATAATCAAGCTTTTATTTATTCTCACACTATGAAAACAGCATTTCATGTGTGTACTTTTATGGAGTCTCAGCTCTTTTTAGAAAATAAAAAAATACAAACCCCATTACAAGAGACAGTTTCTGATACAAAAGTATCGTATAGCTATACTCTAGATGTTACGAAAGGTCAAAAAGCAACAATACACAAGTTTGCTGGATATACTGTTGACAGAAACCATAAAAAAGAAGAATTACTGATTGCCGCAAAATCGGTGTTGGTGAAGGCATTAACGTTAGGTTTTGAAGAACTATTAAATCTTCAAAAGAAAGCCTGGGAAAAAATATGGGATCGGGCTGACATCACTATAGAAGGTGATGTGCAGGCACAACAAGGAATTCGTTTCAATATTTTTCAATTAAATCAGACCTATTTAGGTACCGATGCGCAATTAAATATTGGACCTAAAGGATTTACTGGAGAAAAATATGGAGGTAGTACCTATTGGGATACGGAAGCGTACTGTTTACCGTTTTATATGGCGACTAAAGACGAAAACGTAGCAAGAAGCTTGTTAGAATATCGTTATAACCACCTTGAAAAAGCCATTGAAAATGCTGGAAAATTAGGTTTTTCAAACGGAGCAGCCTTATATCCAATGGTAACAATGAATGGAGAAGAGTGCCATAATGAATGGGAAATAACGTTTCAAGAAATTCATAGGAATTCAGCTATTGCATTTGCTATTTTTAACTACCATCGCTATACGGGCGACTACAGTTATATTCCAGAAAAAGGATTGGAAGTTCTTATTGGGATAGCTCGTTTCTGGCATCAAAGAGCCACATATTCAACAGATAAAAATAAATATGTAATTCTTGGCGTAACAGGACCTAATGAATACGAAAACAATATAAATAACAATTGGTACACGAATTATTCTGCCAAATGGTGTATTGAATACGCCATTGAGAATATTGAAATTCTGAAAAAGGATTTCTCAGATGATTATGAGAGAATTATTACAAAAGTGAATTTGAATGATGAAGAACTTTCAAAATGGAAAAAAGTTGCCGATACTATGTATTTTCCATATTCACCAAAACATAATGTTTTCTTGCAGCAAGATGGTTTCCTAGATAAAGAATTAATATCCGTGGCTGAATTGGATTCATCACAAAGACCCATTAACCAAAAATGGAGTTGGGATAGAATCTTAAGGTCTCCTTATATAAAACAAGCAGATACACTTCAAGGGTTCTATTTTTTCGAAGAAGATTTTACAACTGAGGAATTAGAATCTCACTATGATTTTTATGAACCATTTACAGTTCATGAAAGTTCTTTGTCACCTTGCGTTCATAGTATTCAAGCAGCAAAGCTAAATAGAATGGAACAGGCCTATGAATTTTATTTAAGAACGTCACGATTGGATTTAGATGACTATAATAAAGAGGTAGAAGAGGGACTTCATATTACTTCTATGGCGGGAACTTGGATGAGTATTGTTGAAGGCTTTGGTGGAATGAGAATTAAAAATGACAAGCTTAATTTTTCTCCTAAAATACCAAAGGAGTGGGAAGCCTATTCATTTAAAGTGAACTTTAGAAATCAAATAGTAAAAGTAAGTATAGGTCAAGATAAAACAACGTTCGAGTTGAATAATGGAGAAGAACTAAATATCATAGTCAATGGAGAAGAAGTACTGCTTAGTCCAAATAATATGACAATGGTTTAAAAGACCATACAATCATTTTTCGTGGTAAGGTAAACAGTGTAAAACTTACGATTTAAAATACGATTAGAAAAGATGTAATTATGAGAAAACTACTATCCATCATGAGTTTAATTTTATTTTTTTCCTGTGAAGAAAAAAGTAACACTACTTCTTTACAATTAGAAGTGAGCAATTCTTACTTAGAAAAAGTAGCCCCTCCAAATTGGTGGATAGGATTCAATAATCAAGATTTACAACTTTTAGTAAAAGAAGATAGGATTACTAACTATCAAGCTGAAATTGACTACCCAGGCGTTCATTTGATACAAACGATAAAAGCGGAGAGTCCTAATTATGTATTTTTAAATATACATATAGATAAAAATACGCAACCTGGTACGTTTGATATTGTTTTTAAATATAGGCAAACTACTAAGAAACATACTTATGAGCTCAAACAAAGAGAGGTTAATACTAACGAATTAATTGGTTTTAATAGTTCGGATGCAGTTTACTTAATAACTCCGGATAGATTTGCAAATGGTGATACAACCAATGATTTTGTTAAGGAGTTACTGGAAACAGAGATAGATAGGACTCATAACTATAAACGGCATGGAGGTGATATTAAAGGCATTACTAAACATTTAGATTATATAGAAAAACTTGGTTTTACCAGTATTTGGCCGACTCCTTTGTTAATAAATGATATGCCCGAAAGTTCATATCATGGATATGCTATCACTGATTATTATCAAGTTGATCCAAGATTTGGTTCTTTGGAAGACTATAAAGAATTGTCACTTGAACTTCACGATAGAAACATGAAATTAATCATGGATCAAGTAGTGAATCATTGCGGGTTAAATCATTGGTGGATGGAAGACCTACCTTTTAAAGATTGGATAAATTTTCAAGAGCATTATATAAAGAATAAAGCTACTTGGAATTGGGAAACAGTCATTACATCCAATCACAGGAGAACAACGAATCAAGATAGGTATGCTTCCCAAAAGGATAAAAAGTTAAATTCTGACGGTTGGTTTGTACCTCAAATGCCCGATTTAAACCAACGAAATCCATTCATGGCAACCTATTTAATTCAAAATAGTATTTGGTGGATAGAAACGTTACGATTGGCAGGTATTCGTCAAGATACTTATCCATATGCATATAAAGAGTTTATGTCTCGTTGGGCGAAAGCCATTACTGAGGAATATCCAAATTTTACGATTGTAGGTGAGGAGTGGAGTTACAATCCACTGTTAATTGGCTATTGGCAGCAGGGAGCTAACAATAAAGATGGTTATCAATCCAACTTAAAATCTACCATGGATTTTGCCATGCAAAGAAATATTGTAGAAGCCTTAAATGAAGAAGAAAGTTGGGACAAAGGTTTGATAAAGATCTATGAAGGTTTGGCGAATGATTTTCATTATGCAAAGCCCAAAGACATTATGATATTTCCTGATAACCACGATATGAGTCGAATTTTCACCCAATTAAAAGGAAATATTATAAACACTAAAATGGCATTGAGTTATATGCTTGTACTGCCAAGAATACCGCAAATCTATTACGGAACGGAAATCCTTATGAACGATTTCGAAAAACCAGGAGATCATGGTTTAATTCGTTCTGATTTTCCCGGAGGTTGGAAAGGTGATTCTATTAACGCGTTTACCAAAGAAGGGTTAAGCTCTGAACAAATTGAAATGCAAAGTTTCTTAACTAAAATATTAAATTATCGAAAACGAAGCAAAGCAATTCAAGAAGGTAAAACAGTGCATTTTGCTCCAATTGACGGTGTTTATGTTTTGTTTAGAACGTATAATAACGAAGTAGTTGTTCATATAATGAATAAGAACAAAACGCCAATTACGCTTGATTTGGAACGATTTGAAGAAATGAAATTGAAAGGGAGAACTTTTAAAAATATAATAACTAACGAAAGTTTTATATGGAACAATACGATAGAGCTCAAAGAAGAAGGAAGTATACTACTAACGACAATAATTGAGGAATGAAGAAACTTTATATTTTAGTATTATTTCTGTGTTTTAAAATAAATGCGCAAAATACCAATCGAGTTTACAATAGGATTATTGAAGAAAATAAAGGAATGCTTCGATTAAAAATGAGTGATGGTGAGTATAGATTTCAGTTCTATTTATCAGAAGTAGTTGAAACGTCCTTTATTCCAGAAGGAGAAGTCTATTCGGAAAAATCGCATGCAGTGATTCTAACTCCTGAAGAAGTCAAGACTAAACTCAAAAATAAAGCTGATTTTATCTACTTTGAATCGAAGCAATTAAAGGTGATCATTCAAAAAATACCTTTTAAAATTTCATATTTCTATGAGGATAAAGAATTGATTTCAGAAAAAAGAGGATATGTGAAAGCTGATACATTTGAATCCATAGAATTAAATTTAGATAAAGAGGAGGTTTTATATGGAGGTGGAGCTAGGGCTTTAGGAATGAACAGAAGAGGATATCGCTTAGAGCTTTACAACAAGGCACATTATGGATATGAAGATCATTCGGAATTAATGAATTATACGATGCCTATTGTAATGTCTTCAAAAAAATACATGGTACATTTTGATAACGCCCCAATTGGATTTTTAGATTTAGATAGTAAAAAGAACAATATACTTTTGTACGAAACTATTTCAGGAAGAAAAACCTATCAGATAATTGCTGGAAATACATGGTATGATATTCTAGATAATTATACCGAATTAACAGGGAAACAACCAATGCTTCCAAGGTGGGCATTGGGTAACTTTTCAAGTAGATTTGGATATCATTCTGAAAAAGAAGTTGAACATACTATCGAAAAATTTAAAGAAGATAAAATCCCTGTAGATGCTGTTATTTTAGACCTATTTTGGTTTGGAAAGGAGATTAAAGGTACTATGGGAAATTTAGAAGCACACAAAGATTCTTTTCCCGATTTAAAAGGAATGGTGAATAGGTTAAAGAATAAAAACATAAAAACCATTCCCATTACAGAGCCTTTTATTTTAACAACGTCCAAGAAATGGAAAGAGGCAGTTAAAGAAAATGTTTTAGCGAAAACAAAAGAAGGCAAGCCAGCTACATATGATTTTTACTTCGGGAATACAGGAATCATTGATATCTATAATAAAGACGGACAAGAATGGTTTTGGAGTATTTATAAAAATCTCGCAGATATAGGTGTTGCAGGAGTTTGGGGAGATTTAGGTGAACCTGAGGTACATCCTGATTGGGTAGAGCATGAAACTGGTTCTGCGAATGAGGTTCATAATATCTATGGACATGATTGGGCAGGATTGATAGCAAAAGGCTATGAAAAGTATTTTTCAGAAACGAGACCATTTATTTTGATGCGAGCTGGATACTCCGGATCACAACGTTATGGATTAATTCCATGGTCTGGTGATGTAAGCAGAACTTGGGGAGGGCTCAGAAGGCAACCAGAAATTGCTCTTCAAATGGGAATGCAAGGTTTAGGATATATGCATTCGGATTTAGGCGGTTTTGCAGGTGATAATTTAAACGATGAATTGTATGCTCGATGGCTACAATACGGAGTTTTTCAGCCTATTTATCGCCCACATGCTCAAGAACAAGTTCCTTCAGAGCCTGTTTTTAGATCTGAAAAAGCGAAAGAAAGAGCCAAGATAGCTATTGAATTGCGTTACAAACTTTTGCCTTATAATTATCATTTAGTTTATGAAAATAATGCGAACGGTATTCCCTTAATGAGACCACTTTTCTTCGATTTTCAATCTGCTAAAACGGAAAAATTAGGAACTACTTATTTATGGGGAAAAGATTTCTTAATAAGCCCACAATTAGATGGTCAAGTAACGAATCATTCAATTTTTGTACCTAAATCTACCATTTGGTTTGATTTTTATTCCGAAGAGAGAATAGTAGGAAATGATGAAGAAGTAATTCGTCCAAAAAGAGAAAATAGTATTCCTACGTTAGTGAGAGCAGGGAGTTTTATTCCGATGACAAAAAGTATTCAGAATACGGAAGAATATGACGCGAATCTGTTAACGATTCATTATTATCACGATAGTACTATCGAATCGAGTAAGAGTAGTTTATTTAACGATGATGGTGAAACTGCCAACGCTTTAGAAAAAGGAATGTTTGAATTGATCAAGTTTTCAAGTACTTCTAATCAGCATATGCTAAAAATAGAGATGAATACAGAAATTGGAGAGAAGTATACTTCTCAAGAAAAGAAGTATAGCTTCGTTATCCATAATATTGTTAAAGATGTGAAAACATCAACCGTAAATGGAAAACAAATAGGATTTAAAAGAAAAGGAAATAGCCTCATAATTCCAGTAAAATGGAACACCAATAAGAAACAAACCATCAAGCTTAAATTTTAACTTAACAAGAACTTTATGCGAATTTATATAACCATACTCGTTGCAATAACCTTCTTTGCTTGTAAAACCAAAGAAACCAAAAGTGAATCAGTAAAGAGTGAGCAAATAGCGAAGAAGAGTTTTACATGGGAGGGAGCGAACCTCTATTTTTTGCTAACAGATCGTTTTAATAACGGAGATATTAGTAATGATGTAAATTTTGATAGAACTGCTAACACTGCGAAGTTAAGAGGCTTTGAGGGAGGCGATTTAAAAGGAATTACAGCCAAAATTAATGACGGGTATTTTTCAAAACTGGGAATCAATGCCATCTGGTTAACGCCAATTGTAGAGCAGGTTCATGGAAAGGTTGATGAGGGAACTGGGAATACTTATGGATTTCATGGATATTGGACAAAAGACTGGACCAAAATTGATCCAAACTTTGGAACCAAAGAAGATTTGCAAGAATTGGTAAAAACAGCACATGAAAAAGGAATTAGAATTTTGTTAGATGCCGTTATTAACCATACAGGACCCGTAACAGATAAAGATCCCGTATGGCCAGAAACATGGGTGCGAACGAGTCCACAATGCACTTATGATACCTATAAAAATACAGTGAGCTGTACCTTGGTCAAAAACTTACCCGATATTAAAACGGAAAGCAATGAAGAGGTGGCATTACCACCACAATTAGTAAGCAAATGGAAAGAAGAAGGGCGATACGAAGCAGAAGTTAAAGAGTTAAATGAGTTTTTCGAGAAAACAGGGTTTCCTAAAGCGCCACGCTTTTATATTATGAAATGGTTGACCGATTATATCCGTGAATATGGTATTGATGGCTATCGAGTAGATACGGTAAAGCATGTTGAAGAAAATGTTTGGCAGGAGTTTAGAAAGGCGTGTGATATTGCTTTTAAGGAGTACAAAACAAATCACCCAAAGAATCAATTAGAAGATGAATTTTACTTGGTAGGAGAGGTTTATAACTATAATTTCAGTAGCGGAAAAGACTTTAGCTTTGGAGATAAAACGGTAAATTATTTTGACGAAGCTTTTAACAGCTTAATCAATTTTGAATTCAAGTGGAATGCCAAGCAACTTCCTAATTATGAAGCTTTATTTTCGAGATATGATAGCATACTAGAAACCAAGCTCAAAGGTTACGGAACTCTAAATTATATTTCATCTCATGATGACGGTGCTCCTTTTGATGTGGATCGCAAAGTACCATTTAACGCGATTACCAAGTTATTATTAACTCCTGGAGCTTCGCAAATGTATTATGGAGATGAATCGGCAAGAGTTTTAAAAGTAGAAGGAGCGATAGGAGATGCGAATCTTAGATCCCTAATGAACTGGGATGATATTGGAGCGAAGCCAGCAACTAAAGAATTACTGCTACATACTCAAAAATTAGGGCAATTTAGGAACAATCACCCGTCTATCGGAGCAGGAAAACATTGTATGATTACGCATGCTCCTTATGTATTTCAAAGAACATTAAATAAGGAAGGTATAAAGGATGAAGTTATTGTTGGACTTGATCTTTCAAAAGGAGTTAAAACTTTAAAAGTTCGTAAAGTGTTTGAAAATGGGGCGAAAGTAAGAGATCATTATTCCAATCAGACAGCCGAAGTAAAGAACGGAGAGCTAATGATAGATTCTCCCTTTTCAATGGTGTTACTAGAAAGAGGAAATTAAATAACAACTGAAACCAGAATACGAATGCGCAAAATAACCATATTACTCATTGGATTCACTTTTATACTAGGGGCTTGTAAAAAAGAAACAAAACAAGTAAAACAGCCCAAGAAAAAAGCCTCTAAAGCTTTAAGTTATGCAGAGGAAGAACTTGAAAATGCCATCATTTACGAAGCGAATATCCGTCAATATTCTGAAAAAGGAACATTTGATGAGTTTACCAAAAATATACCCGAGTTAAAAAAGCTAGGAGTAAAAATAATTTGGTTAATGCCAATATTTCCTATCTCTGAAACAAATAGAAAAGCGACTGGTGATAAGTTTGCTCATGAGTTTCCTGAGGAAGAAAGAAAAAGATATTTGGGAAGCTATTATGCAGTATCTGATTTTAAGAAAATAAACCCTGAGTTTGGAACGATTGAGGATTTCAGAAAGTTGATTAAAACGGCTCATGATAATGAAATGTTTGTCATTCTTGATTGGGTACCGAATCATACGGGATGGGATCATGGTTGGCTACAATCGAATCCAGATTTTTACACGAAAAACGATAAAGGTGAAATCACCGATCCATTGAATGAAGACGGAACATCGAAGGGATGGAATGATGTAGCGGATTTAAATTATGAGAATCCTGAATTGAGAAAAACAATGATACATGATATGTTATATTGGATTGAAAACGAAAATATTGATGGATTCCGTTGTGATGTAGCAGGATCAGTTCCCACCTCATTTTGGGAGGAAGCGATCCCACAGATTAGAGCCAAAAAGAATGTTTTTATGTTAGCAGAAGCTTGGGAGCCTGAACTATTACAAGGGAATTTATTTGATATGGGATATGGATGGGACAGGCATCATACTATGAATCATATAGCTAAAGACGAAAAGTCGGTAGAAGAATGGGACATAACGTTTAATAAAGATGCTGAGCGATACGAAGAAGATGATATTTTAATGACATTTATAACCAATCACGATGAAAACTCATGGAATGGAACCATACAAGAGAGAATGGGAGAGGCAAGCGAGTTATTTACAGTATTAAGTTATGTAGCTCCGGGAATGCCATTGATTTATTCTGGTCAAGAATATGGTTTAAAACATAGACTTAAATTTTTTGAGAAAGATCAAATTTCACATGAAAAAGGAAAAGAATGGGAAGTTTTAAAAAAGCTAGGAAAACTGAAAACAGATAATATAGCCTTACATGGAGGTAAAAAAGCTGCAAGTTATTCAAGATTGACGAGTAATGATAATGTATTGATTTTTAAAAGAAAAAATAAGGATAAGGAATTGATTTTTATCGGGAATTTATCATCGGAACCTACAAAACAGGTGCTAAAATTAGATATGCAGTATACGGATTTCTTCCATCAGCAAATCATTGATAAAACAACCAAAGAAATAGAGTTAGGAGCTTGGGAATACAAGGTTTTAATCAACTAAAATTCATGATATATACCAACTAATCAATTGATTTAAAGGTTTGTTTTATTACGATAATTTCAATGTGTAAAGGGTATACCTACAAAAAAATGAAAAAGGCTTTTTCAATTCTATCGAAAAGAAAAAGCCTCTAAATCGCTAATCAAAAAATTAACTTACTACTACGCTGTAAATATACATAAGCATCCCTTTTTAGTAGCTAGTTTTCAGATGAATGGCTTGGTATTAACGGTGTATGGTTGTAGTTACTAGATAACTGGTAAATGTATGGTTAAGTTGTTGTTTATCAGGTTGGTTTCTCGTTTTTTTAATAATAGTTATTGGTTGTAAATTGGTTGTTGTTCGTGGGTAAAATTTGTTATTGTCGGATAACTAATACTTGTGCCAAATAAATTTTAAAGATTGATCTAAGAAATAAAAACAGCCAGAAAATAGCAATTAGATAAAGGAATTTTGGTTATAGATGATTGCCAAACAAAAACTCACCATTCAACATTGAACACTCAAAACTCAAAATTGAACACACTACATTTATAACTAAAAAAGATTGATGACTGATCACTGAAATATGATAATTGAAAAAAACTGAACATTCAAAACTTAAAATTTAACACTCAAAACTCAACACTTGAAATTCATAATTCATAATTAAAACAAAAACCTTCCCAGCCACAAAGGCTTGACTTTAGAGTGAGTATCTGAGAGGTAAGAGAAGTTAGAAATCAGGAACTAAAAAGCGGTCAACTATGTTTAGGGAAGTACAATCACTCAAAATTAAAAATTCAGCACTCAACATTTAACACTGAGCACTTAAAATTTACAATTAAAAACAAGGTGTTTGCGGGAAGCCGTAAGGAAATTTGAAATGTTTTTTTTAGGTTAGCAGTATAAAGAAAAAGCAACAAAATTTGATCTTAAGCCAAAACCAAATTGATAATCTAATTGAAACTGTAAATTCTATATTGGAAAGAATTTATGAAGAGGATGCTTCTCTTGTTCAAAAAAGAGGAATGGAAAGAAGTTTATCTTTTAGATTTGGTCTATATTTCCATGAATTAGTTAATTCTGAAGGATTACATATTGACTTGGAATATAATAAAAATGGAGATGAACCTAAAAGAATACCTCAAAGACCACATGGTGTTGTTCCTGATTTTTTATTTCATTCAAGAGGAAATAATGAGCAAAATACATTAGTAATTGAATTTAAGGGCTGGTGGAATAATGATTCGAGAGAGAATGATGTAATTAAACTTACCGATTTTGTTCATCAGGAAGGAGAATATAAATATGGTTTAGGAATTCTTATAGAATTTAATAGGGATAATTTCACTTTAGAAACCTTTTTGGACTATGAACCAGAAAATAACATAACAAGATGAGTGGACAAGATGGCATTAGAGGATATTTATTTCAATCAATTATCGCAATGTTATCGTCATTGGATAAAGAGTGGGAAGAAATAACAATTGAACCAAATACTACTCTCGACAAAACTGATATAATTTGGATAGACAACAAAGGAAATAAAATTGTTAGTCAAGTAAAATCTTCAATTAACAATTTTACCAAACCTCAGATTTTAGATTGGTTAATAAAATTAATGGATGACAATCCTAATGCATTAGAATATAGAGTAGATTTAGTTGGTACAACAGAGGTTTCGGTTAAAAATTTTTTTAATCAATTGACTAGCAGCAAACAAGATGATTTTCTAAATAGAGAATCTTTATATGCTATTAAAGACAAAATTAAAGTAAAGTTCTTTCCCTTTGATTACTCAACTATGCTTGGAGCATCAATATCATTAATTGATAAATTTTTATCATTAAAAAACATAAATGTCAATTATTTCACAAAAGAACTAATTACTGGAGGAATGGTGCATCAACTAATTTATTTCTCTACCAAAGGTAAAAGTTTAAAGCGTGAAAAATTTGAAAATAAAATTATTGAATGGGTACGATTTAATTATTCAGACCAGTTTATAACAAAAATTAAAGTTGACTTTAATTTATTCTTCTATTATCAAAATGAAAATTTCGGAAATAATATTGGTAATATCAGTTTTGATAATATAACCACTTACGAATTTTATAAAACTCAGGTTAATAACTTAAAAGCTCTTTTTGATAAAATATGTAACTTTAATTTCGTTACTAAGTCAAACATCAAAATAACCAGTAAAACAGGATTAGACCATTTTTCATCAAGAAGTTTGATAAGCCTTTCGGATTATGAAAATGAACCTGTAATCATTGAAGATTATGAAATTGAGTTTATTAATAAAAAATCATTAAAGTATTTAGGTGTTCTGCCCTCAGAAGATTTTTTTAATTTTGGAGACTTAAAGGAGACAAAAAAAAGGAGTATTTCAATTATTCCACCATTCAACCAAGATGAAATAACTTTAGAAGGTAGTGAAGAAGAAAAAGAAAAAAAGAATCTTTATGATGAATTCAATTCTGTAATATATGACTTAGACGATTTAACGGGGTTTTGGAAAAAAATACGCAAAATGAGCTTATTACCAATTGCCTTATTAAATAATGGTAATGGACATGAAGAAGAAATTAAAGTAAAATTATACATTCCGAATTCTGTAAAAATTTATAAACCAAAAAAGTTTCCTAAACCAAAATATCTATCGAATCTTCTTAAAATCAATTCAGATCCTGGTCCATTTTTCAATAGTATTCGTCATACAAAAAACAGCATGATACAAGAATTCGAATACAATTATAAATATCCAGAATTTTTTAATTTTGGAATTTTCGGTTACGAAAGACGAGGTGAAGAAGAAAGTAAGTTCAACCGAATTTTAGATTACTATTTTGAATACACATTCCACCAAGATAATTCTGAAAAAACAGTATTGGAATGTGAAATTCCTGCCTTAAACACTAAAGAATTAACTTCGTTACCATCATATATATTTTTTAAAAGCCACAAAGATTTCACCATTCAATATAAGATAAATTGCAAAAATAATCCTAAACAAATATCTGGAGTTTTAAATTATAAAGCCAGCAGCTAATAACTAAGCATATGGCGTGCCGATAGGCTAACGCTATATGCCTTGTTGACTGATCTTTTGTAAATTCTCTTTTGATAGCGGCAGGTTGCTAAATATTGACTAGTTTTGAAAACAAAATAGAGTTGGTGAGCAGACTCGCGTTGTAGTGCATTACACAAAACAAGAAACTAAATGAAAAAAAGCGAGAAAATCTTAATTATTATTATTCTATCTCTTTTTCTCGGAGTGTTAATATTCGGACATTATTTTACTACACCTCTTTTAATTAGTACTTCTATTTTAAGTATTTGCTACATATTTGGTGGCTTCTATTTTTTAAATTATCAAAATGATAAAGTCAAACTGCAAATATTAGCAGGAATAATTATAGGCTCTGCTTTAGGTGTTTTCACGTTTACATTATGGCTTCCAGTATCTATATTTAGAAAGATTTTAGTTTCCATAAATATCATATTTTCAATTATATTAATTGGAATATGGATTTATAATAAAAATAATTTTAATAAAGAACTTAAATATATATTTTTTAGGTCTATAGCTATAGCGGTTATTACTTCATTTTTTTCTCTTTCTAATGTTCATTTTAATACCTACAGGGATTTCTTACTCAGAATGCTTAAACCTGATTCTAGTTTATCGAATAACTTATTGATGTTTGAAAAAATAGACAAGTATAAAAAATTTATGAATTTAAAAGAATATGATCAGGCAATTGAAAAAGCTAAAGAAGCTATTGTATATGGTAAGAAATGGAGGAATTATGATACTCTCTACTATCAAGATTTTTCAGGAACATATGAATTTTTGTCAGATGCTTATATAGATTACGGAGATGATTTTTATAATAGAAATGATTTTAAAAATGCCTTAAATAATTATATAAAGGCAGATAGTGTTTTAACACATAAAGAGCATAAACCTAAGTATGTAAAATCTACAGAAACTGATATATATTGGAATCGTTATAATCTATTATTAACATATAATAAACTTTCAGATTATGATAATTATGATACTGAACTTGATTATTTGGTTGATAATTATTTAAAAGTAAAAGACACTTTTGATATCGACTATCATTACATATTAGAAAACGCGTCTGGTAATTATTACACTCGCTCATATTACAGTGATGCAATAGACCTAAATAAAGCATCTTTAATTATATTAAATCAAGACAGTGTTAATAATATAAATTCATTTAGGAGTACCTATGTTCGATTGATTAAAAACTATTTGGTTACAGATAGCACGGAAACTGCAAAAACATATTTAAAAAAATATGAGAAAATCACTTCAAATAACGACTGCGGATATTTATTTTACAAAACTAGAATTCTACAAAAAGAAAATATTAAAGAAGCTTTAGATGTTGCTAAAAATACTTGCAAATGTTTTGAGCAAGAAAACAAACCTACCAGTTTATTTTTTTCAAATCTACTATTGCTAAAATTAGAACTTGAAAACTCAAATTACAAGAACTTTGAAAAACAAATAGAAATTACTCAGGATTTAATTTCTCAAATTGATAATAAAAACTACAATCAATCATTTATAGATGAACTTTTAGCTTATTATAACCTTATAAAAGGAAATTATATTGACTCAAAAGAGTATTATGTAAAGGCTCTTAATAACCCTAAAAACTTTGAAGAAGTCCAAAAAAAATCAATCGAATTAAAAATAGCTCTAATAAATGACGAGTTGGATATTAAATATGATAGAAATAGCCTTAACTTAAAAATTATCAACTTTTTATCCGAGTATGAAACCAATTATCCAAGTATTACTACTTTTCATAACGATTTAGGGAATATCAACACTGGATTTAATAAAAAACTATCTGACTCAATTTTTAAAGTAACAATTGAATCCCATAAAAATTTTGGAATTAGTAAATCTTCTAAAATAGGAATTGCATACAATGGTTTAGGAACAAATCAATTGCATCGCAAAAAGTATAAAAAAGCTGATTCACTATATACAATTGCAATAAAAAAACTAGACGATTTTTATGGTAAACAAAACAATGTAAATCAGCTTATATGTTATTCAAATATTATTGAATTAAAATTAAAACAGAAAAAATATGACCAAGCTCTAGATTTCTTGGAGAAAGCTCAATTAACGAAAATAAGTTGTTTCAATAAAGAAGTAACAATATATGATGCATACCTATTGAATTTAGAAGGAGACCTAATTAAGCAGCATAAAAAAGACATATTTCGATCAACTGAAAAATATAATCAAGCATTAGAGATAGCAAAAAATCATTTTGATGATAATCATAGATTTATTAGAGTTCTCAAAAAGAAAGTAGAAAACAACGCACTAAAACAAAGAACTGAGGTAAAAACTAAATAAAATCCTATTCATTTTTTGTATATTGGAATAATGATGATAATAGCAATGAATACAACTATTGAATAATGTTTTGGAAAAGAAAGAAAAATAAAATAGAAGAGTTTAAATGTGCTGAATGCGGAAAAACCCATTCGGAATGGCCCGCTCTGACTTTTAAATCACCTTCGAATTACGATGTTCTTTCAGACCAAGAGAAGCCGGAACTTGGAAGGTTAAACACTGACTTTTGCGAGATTTATTATGATAATCAGATTGATCGATTTATTAGAGTAACTCTAACACAAAAAGTCAATGATACTTGTGAAAATTTGGATTACGGACTATGGGTTTCGTTAAGCGAGAAAAGCTATTTAAATTATAAAGCAAATTTTGACAGTGAAGAGCACGAAACAGGGTATTTTGGTTGGTTATGTAGCAGCATTCCAGAATATGGGAACACAATGTCAATTCCCTGTGATGTAATGACCAAAATAGGAAATAGTAGACCTGAAATTTTTCCTCACCAAGATTTTGACCATCCATTCGTTAAAGATTACTATGATGGAATCACAAAAGTAGAAGCGGAGAGAAGAATAAATCACATGTTTCATAACATCTGATTTATACAATAAAAAAGTACTGAATTATTCCTCACGAAATCATAGTATAAATATTTTTCTTTAGTTTGAAAATTTAACACTGATTAACTCTAAATAACGAAGTAGAGCGAAAAACATTTTAATTTTGGGGTATTAAAAAACTTTAACCAAAACAAATGAAAAAAACAATCTCAGCCCTGTTAATTATAATAATGTCATTTTCATTAATGAGTTTAATAGTTCGACACGATGTACCAGATGAACGGTTTATAACATTAGGAAAAAAATATCCTCAAATTTGTCATTTATCGGATGGAGAGTCCACATTGATTAAAGAAAATTGGGTGGTAACGGCAGCACATGCAGCTATTTTATTAAATGAAGAATTGAAAAAAGGGGAAACGCCTCAAGTAACTATTGATCATAAACAATATGATGTTGAAAAAATAATTCTACATCCAAACTTTCACATAAGTGAAACATTTATAGAAAATGATATAGCATTGATTCGAATTAAAGGGAATATAACAAATATTCCTTTTGCAAAATTATACGATAAACAAAACGGAAAAGGGAAGGAAATAACCATTGTGGGTAGTGGTGATTTTGGTACTGGATTAACAGGTCCTCAAAATTGGGATAAGATTACGCGAGCTGCAACGAATAGGATAGATGAAATAGATGGTCAATGGATAATTTTTAATTTTGACAATCCTGAATCAGAAAATACAACGGAGTTGGAAGGAGTAAGTGGACCCGGAGATAGCGGAGGACCGGCTTTTATTGACGTGGATAATGTAAGATATATTGTTGGGGTTAGTTCGAATCAACAAGATAATGGAAAAGAAGGTGTTTACGGAGTTACTGAGTATTATGCTCGCATTAATTTTTATAAGAAGTGGATTGAGAAGAACATAGAATAATATGTGTACAACATTGCATGCCATAAAAAGTAATCCTTAGTTTTATAGTCTGTTGTATTAATATTTTATTAGCTTGTCAGCTGTCGACTTTCAATAGTTCAATAGTAAAAAAGATGCATGAAAAAATAAACTCATATTTAAATGAAATGCAAGAAGAAACCCCAAATTGTGGTGGACAATACCATTTCACGGAAATACATCTTCCAGATGGAGAGCGTTTAATTAGCAGACTTAAATCCTACTTATTAAATATTGAAGCCTATAAAAACCCTTTCATTAAAATTGGTGGTAAGAATATAATTGTTGAAGAAAGAAATATTGAAAACTTACGACTAGAGCCAATCCCAGATTATAAAAATTTGATTGAAGATACATTAAAATACTGGAGAGAACACAGAACAAGTCTGGATTGTAGAAGAGAGTTAACCGATTTTTATTACCCAAAAGAAGAACTATTTAAGGCTTCTATTCTTGACTTTCTTAAAAGCATTAAGGAGTTAAAAACCTATAAAATGATGGGAATTGACACCTATTTTGCCCCTAAAATAGGAGGTGACATGATTGGAGATGATATTATTTTTGAAAGTAAAAACAGGATTTATGTTCTTCATTTTGGATGGAGTTCCTAAAAAACAAGAACTATTAAATTAAATATGTTGAATTTATTTAATAACAAAAAAATGATAATTGAATCAGATAGAGATAGTGTTTGTATGGGAGATGATATGTCGCGACACAATAAATTTTCAGAATTCCCAGATAAAACAAAAATGAGCGAGTTAATTGAAGAACTCGTTAAAATCCACTCAATTTCCAAAGGTTGGGCTATTTGGGCGGGATCATATGATACTTATAAATGTATAACAGATAGTGATGGGAATTGGTTAATTGACAAAAACACCACGCTAAAGACTTTTTTTAAAGACACTAAAAAATATGTTTTCTTTGATAAAGAATCCTTTGAAAAAAAATGTAAAAAGGAAACTACTTCTAATGGCATATAGATGGTATGAAAAAGGGGGTTATTTTAAACATTACTGAATATATAGAAAGAGTAAATGAATGATTAAAAATGATAAAATTGTTGAAATAGGAAAAATACCTTTCAAACTATGGCTTGAGTTTGAAATATCGGGTCCATGGGAGGATTTGGAAAATGATTTTGCTAATATTATAGTCGATACCTTAGATGGATGAAACTATGGTATTAATGTTTGGACATTTAAATTTATCGAGACTGCCAATAAGTATGATAAAGAAAATGAAGAAAACTTAAATGGAATTTATCTAATTCCTCCAGATCTTTTAGTTAAAGAACTAACAAGAGATTGTATTGAAAAGACAATAGCTAATTTACTAGAAAAAGGCAATTTAGAACAAGAATTAAATATGTCGATTTTCGGACTTAAATTTCTAAAACCTTATCTAGACGTAATAGAAATGAAAGAAGACAATATTAAAACTTTAATTGATGAACTAAAACTTGAATTACCTGACAATCATATATTATTTAATCTGAAAACAGAATTAATTGCCAAAAAGATTACTAATGATGATATTGTATTACAATTAGAAAATGGAAACATTGCAGTTGTTCATTTAACATGGAAAACTAAAAAAGAAAATATAGAATATCCAATAACTAGATTTTATCATGATAAATTGGATTTTTGGAATAGAGAGATGAAAAGAGATATAATAGAATTCAAAGAAAAAATGTGTTTGTAAAAGAGATGTAATTAATTACCTTATACATTATTTATTTGAGAAGTTTATAAGAAATTTTCTCGAGTTAGTTTATTAAAACGTTTACTTAAATACAGAACAAACCCATATACGAAACAGTTGCACAGAATAAAAAAGCAGATGAAATTCATTATTTTTTTAGTAGTGTTCACTTTTTTAAAAGTTGAATTTTTTCAAGCTCAAAATGATACAATAAAAGGAAAAATATTTTCTTCCATTTCTAAGAGAAAGCCTAAAGAAGATGTTTACGTTTTTGTAAAAGGAACGTCAAATGGAACAATTGTCAATGATTTAGGAGAATTTATTTTAGTTTCTAAAACTAAAAAAGAAAGTTATCTTTTAGAAATTTTCGCTGGAAATTACCCGAACACAATTTATAAATACAAAACTAGTTGGAGTAAAAGGAAAAGTCATAAATCAATTGTTGTTAAAGGAAAGTGTGAAATAAATAGGGATAAGGCAAGGAAAGACTGGAAAAGTGGCGTTCCTAAACTTTACTTGAATGGAGGGATTGTTCCAATTGCAAATACGAAAGAAGACTATAGTTTTGAGAAGAAATATAATGTTGAATATGTGGAACTTGGTTGTGAAGGAAGGATTTATGAATGTGTATCTCAATATAATTATTACATTATTAAAATTTTAGATATTAAATATGGCAGAGAATGGAGAAAAACAAAAAGAAAAGAAATAGTCGGAATGGAAGCATATAAGGACTCTATAAAAGCTTGTCTGAATTAAGAAACTCTGTATATCACAATTACAAAATTAGTTACTCACTCACATAAATCTTTACGAATTTTTGTTCTAAATAGTTATTTATTAACTTTATCACAGTAATTAATCTTGTAAAAAGGGCATTTCGGCAATAATTTAAATGAAAGAGAAAGCGTATCAACAATATTTAGAATCATATTTAACAATTTGTCCTTATTTAAAAGCAGATGAATTAAACTTCATAAGAAAACATTTGTCAATTACTGAGTTTAAAAAAAAGGAATTTTACTTGGAAAATGGGCAAATCCAAAAAGAAATGGGATTTGTTTATCAAGGATTATTAAAAAGTTATTATATCGATAATCAGGGTAAGAAAATAATAATCTCTTTTATTAATGAAAATTCATATGCATCAGATTATCCTTCGTTTATTCAACAGAAACCTTCAAAATACTATATAGAAACCATTGAGCCAACTATAATGGTAAACTTGCCATACTCAGCGATTCAAAAGGCATATTTCAATTACAAAAACTTTGAAAATTATGGAAGGTTAATTGCTGAGCAAATACTATTAACAAAGCAAGATAGAATTGAAAGTTTTACGTAATTGGAATTCATATAATTTCTACAATTATCTGTTTGAAACTAACAACTGAAAATTTTTATGGATAATATGAAAAGTGGAATATTAAAAACTTTAAAGCTATACGGAATTGGTTTTGGGCTTGCAGAAATATCGTATCTTACTATTGGACATCCATACATTCATGCACCTGGTATGCATCATCTTATTTTGTTTTTAACCTTAGTTAGTGGACTTATTTGGACTTTTATAAGTTTAATAAAATTCTATTTTAAAATAAAGACCCCGTGTAGCCTTTCCTTTTTTAGGACACCTCTAAATTCGACAAATAATTATTATTAAGGTCAGATTTGATGAAGAATTTAAATTCTTCATCAAATCTGGGCATAAACTCTTTAGGTGACTTGTATCCCAAAGATTTATGCGGATGATTAAAATTATAGTCTTCTCTCCAGTTATCACTTATCTTTTGAAGTTGATAAGTGTCATTAAAATAATAAGCACTTAATATATCCTCTCTAAAGAAGCGATTGAATCGTTCTATATAGCCATTCTGCATAGGTTTACCGGGTTGTGTATATTTAATTTCTATAAAATTCTTTTTGCACCAGTTGACAAAAATCTTGGAAATAAACTCTGGACCATTATCACATCTCACATACTTAGGTACTCCTATTTCTTCTTTTAGGCATTCCAGTGTTTCGATAACGGCTCTTGCTGGATATGAAAGACCAGCATTTATAGCCAGTGCTTCACGATTGCAATCGTCAATAACATTGAACACACGCACCTTTCTACCGTCAATAAGTGCATCACTCATGAAATCCATGCTCCAACATTCATTGAGTTTTGAAGGTCTTTCCAAAGGTTGTTTTACACGTTTAACCAAACGCTTTTTGTGCTTACGTCTTAAACTGAGTTTCATCTCACGATACACTCGTAACACTCGTTTCCTATTCCATATTAAGCCTTCACGACGGATCTTATGATAATACTCATCAAAACCTCTTGTAGGGTACGATTCAGAAAGTTCGGTTAACTTATCAATAACCTCGCTATCATCTTTTTTACTCTGGTAATACCAAATCGATCTACTAAGGCCTACAACTTTGCAGGCATGGACTATAGAAATCACATACGCTTTGATGAGATACTTTACACGAACTCTTTTGTCGGAAGGCTTTAGAACTTTTTTGATAGTACGTCTTTTAGCATTTTGACATCCAAACTTACATCTGCATACATTTGCTTGAGCCTATTATTCTCTTCCTCTAACTCTTTTAAACGTTTTAGTTGCTGTTGTTCCATACCTCCATACTTTTTTCGCCAGTAATAAAAAGTACTTTTATCGATTCCTAATTCTCTTGATAAATCACCTACAGACCTACCTTGTTCATTTTCCTTGAGAGCCTTGATTATCTGACTCTCGCTAAACTTGCTGATTTTCATTGTGACAGTTTGAGTTTAAAGTTAGTAAATTCGAATTTTAAACTGTCCTGGTTTTGGGGAAGGCTACACCCGAAATTGAAAGGAGTTATAATTACAAATAGTATTATAATTATTAGTTGTTTTCTTTACGTGTGTTATAAGTAAAGTTAATATGAAACATGAAGTAATTCAATCAAAATAAAAGTGAGTATATTCTCTTATCATTTAGTCGAACTTCCTTTTCTTGCAGCAGCAAAAGGAATATTTAAGAATCCAATTTCAAAAAAAGAAAAAGGCTTTTTCAATTCTATCGAAAAGAAAAAGCCTCTAAATCGCTAATCAAAAAATTAACTTACTACTACACTATAAATATACATCTACTTATGTTTATTGTTTTGAAAAACAGGTGTTTGGTAGTGTAGTTGCGATGAATGGTTGTTTTATTAAGCTAATTGGTAAAAGTAAAAAAAGCCCATTAATTTTAATGAGCATTCTTTTGGTTTTATAATTTGTTAAATTATATACTGTTATATAACTTTATCATACTTTTTACCTCAAAGTATTGATAGTTATTTTTAATAATTCTATTATAAACTGAAGGTTTAGTCTTAAATAGATTTAAATAATTTTCTTTTTTGTCAACAGGGGAATACACTTTCAAATCTTTGGTGGCATAATTTCTTCTTTTTTTCAAGTCTCGATATAATGAAATTTCACCTTTAATTAGTTCTTTTAACAATTTTGGCTTCTTTTTTATAACGATATTCTTATAGATTCTCCTGTTAACGGAAAACTCAGATAATTCTGTAGGTCTATATACTATTTCTTCACCGGCTTTAGTTAAAAAATTCACTTTATTTTTTATTGAAAAACGTCCAGTTAACTTTATCGAACCATGGATAGTATCCTTCTTCTTTGTTATTATATATCCAGCACCATACTTCTTGTCTAGTAGGGGGTTAACATAATTAACTATGTTTTTACCTTTCAAATGTTCGTTTGATAAATCTACTAGCTGTTCAATATCTTCAAAAGTATAATTATCATTATAAATAAGTTTAACTAAAACATTGTCAATGCCTAGTATATGAGAAAAGCACAACTTGAAATTCAAAGAATACTTGTCATTTAAATAGCGTTTTTTATATAAATCCCCATTTTTGTATGAAATATTTCTATGAACATTTGCTCGCTGAACATCAAAAAAGGTGTTGCTTGCATAACCCTTATGAATTGCATTGCTTTTAACTTTAATTGGAAATAGAGTATCGTTGTATTTTAAATATACATGCTTTTTATAATCTAATGTATACCTCGATTTGAGGTGTGATTCCTTGTAGTATGATACGATTCCTTTTTTTACCTCTAAAAGATATTCAGGAAAGCCAGTATTTATCGAATAAAAAATAAAACTCCCTCGTTTAAATAATTTTGCTTGATTAGCCTTAAACTGTCGCTTTCCTTTTCTGTTTTTTACAAAAACAGTGGTATTTGTTTTCCATTCAATCTTACCATAAACGGTGTCATTATTTATTGTAACCAAATAATCTTGCCCATGAACGCTTAAGGAGCTAAAAGAATAAATGAACAGGATAATAACAGCTCGAATGAATAATTTTTCCATAGATAGGTGTTAAAGTATTGAAGAATACTATAGCAGTTTCTTCACTTCTTGTTTTAAATAACCCACCGCAACATCTGTAGGGTTTTCTTCTTTAGTATAATCCAACAAAACATTTTCTCTTAATTGAGCAGAAGTCTCACTGGTTTCAGCAACTTTTCTAAGTTTTGCAATAATTGCTAATTTTGTTGCCAAAACAGATTTCCAACTTTCGTCACTAATGTAAAGCTGTTGAACAAGGTTATGTTCGTATTCTTGTTCAATATTTGCGGTTAATAAACGTAAATAACCATTAACGTCATCACCAATAGGATTTACGCGCACCAATAATTTTATAGGGTTGATACGTTCGCAAAATAATAACATACGCTCATAAGCCTGCAATTTAATAGGAAGACTTTCCTTTTTTTTGGTAACTAAAGCTTCAAACTTTCTCTCGTTATTGTCTTGTTTAATAAAAGCCGTTAAAATATAATAAGCGACTCCACCAGTAACAAGTGCAGGGAGGGCATAAGCCAAACCCTCAATAATTTTATCTTCCATAGGGATACTATTTGTAAAGTTATTTTTTTGAATTTTATACAGAATAATAAATGCCGCTAAGATACAAGTCTTATAGAATTTAGCGCTCAAATATCTTATAGAATCTGTATAAATTAACGTGAGTTCAGATATATTATTTCCATAAAAGCGATTCAAAACGTGAGATTTGATTCAAAAAGACGCAGTTTAAGGTTTTAATTCAAGGTTTTTAGAATTAAAGAAGACTGTTTCCAAGACTTTGTTTCCATTAATTTTGTCTTTTCTTTTGTGTTGTTGTAATTTTTCGAATTAAAAAGAGTCCTTCAAAGCTAGGCCTAGCCAAAGAAAAACGAAATTAACTAAGAGTGCAAAATACTCCCAACTCGCGTTAAATTATAAACCTAAAAACGAATATAAAATTATATGTTGAAAAAAAAATGACTACATATTTTATAAAACCTAAAAGAATGGTTAATTTTCCATTTTAAAATTCTTTCAATTTAAATTTCTTTGAGTACTTATTTAGAACAACTTAACGAACCACAAAGGGCTGCTGTATTGCAAAAAGAAGGTCCTATGATGATTATTGCTGGTGCCGGATCTGGTAAAACTAGGGTTTTGACTTACAGGATTGCCCATATTATGAAACAAGGAGTAGATTCTTTTAATATTCTTTCCCTAACGTTTACCAACAAGGCGGCACGAGAAATGAAAGAACGTATTGCTTCGGTAGTAGGGCATAGTGAAGCAAGGAATTTATGGATGGGAACTTTTCACTCTGTATTTGCCAGGATTTTAAGGTCGGAAGCAGATAGGCTAGGATATCCATCAAATTTCACAATTTATGATACTCAAGATGCGGTTCGATTGCTCTCTTCTATCATAAAGGAAATGAAATTGGATAGAGAACGATACAAACCAAAACAAATTCTTGGTAGAATATCATCTTTCAAAAACAATTTAATTACGGTTAGAGCTTATTTCAATAATTCAGATTTACAGGAAGCGGATTTACAGGCTAGCAGACCAAAGGTAGGTGATATTTATAAAGAATATGTAGATAGATGCTTTAGGTCGGGAGCTATGGATTTTGATGATCTATTATTGAGAACAAACGAGTTATTAGCTCGTTTCCCTGACGTATTGGCAAAATACCAAGATAGATTTAGGTATATAATGGTTGATGAGTACCAAGATACCAACCATTCTCAGTATTTAATTGTAAGAGCATTGGCGGATCGTTTTCAAAATATTTGTGTGGTTGGTGATGATTCTCAAAGTATCTATAGTTTCCGTGGAGCCAATATTAATAATATATTAAACTTTCAAAAGGATTATCCGGATGCTAAAACGTTCAAACTGGAGCAAAACTATCGCTCAACAGGAAACATAGTTGAGGCGGCTAATAGCGTTATCGATAAGAATAAAACGAAATTAGATAAAGAAGTTTGGACAGCCAATGAATCTGGTGAAAGTATAAAAATAATGCGCTCTATCTCAGATGGAGAAGAAGGTCGTTTTGTAGCGCAATCTATTTGGGAAAATCAGATGAATCATCAAATGACCAATAATGATTTTGCCATTTTATACAGAACAAATGCACAATCCAGAGCTATGGAGGATGCATTGAGAAAAAAAGACATAAAATATAAAATTTATGGAGGTATTTCTTTTTATCAACGAAAGGAGATAAAGGATTTATTATCCTATTTACGCTTACTTATTAATCCAAATGATGAAGAGGCTTTAGTTAGAGTAATTAATTACCCAGCTAGAGGAATTGGAGCCACAACGATGGATAAGTTAGTAATTGCTGCCAATCATTATAAAAAATCGATATTCGAAATTATTAAGAATATTAATCGAATCGATATTAAAATCACCCAAGGAACTAAGAATAAATTAGATGGTTTTTTAACGATGATTCAGCGATTGCAAGTAGAAGTGCAAACGAAAAATGCTTTTGAAGTTGCCGATTTAGTTGTAAAACAAACACAACTGGTTAAAGACTTGCAAAAAGATGGAACCCCTGAAGGAATAAATAAAGTTGAAAACGTTCAAGAATTGTTGAATGGTATTAAAGATTTTATTACTGATAAAATTGAAACGGGTGAAGATGCCTCATTAACGGCTTTTTTAGAAGATGTGGCACTCGCTACTGATTTCGATAGTGAGAATGATGATACTCCCAGAGTTTCTTTGATGACAATTCACTTGTCGAAAGGATTGGAATATCCATATGTTTATATTGTAGGTTTAGAAGAAAATCTTTTCCCTTCTGCAATGAGTATGAATACTCGTAGTGAATTAGAAGAAGAAAGACGTTTATTTTATGTGGCACTGACAAGAGCTGAAAAAGTGGCGTATTTAACCTATGCTCAAACTCGATATCGATGGGGAAAGTTGACTGATGGAGAACCAAGTAGATTTTTAGAGGAAATTGATGATCAATATGTTGAATATTTAGCACCAAAAACTCCAGATTCAAGTAGTAATCGATTTATTGATGCTAGTTTATTTGAAGAAAGTCCATCTAAAATTCGTTTTCAAAAGCCAATTCAAAAAAAACGAAAAGAATTCTTAGACAAAAAAGAAAAATCCTCTTTAAAACCTGATAAGAGTAGATTAAAAAAAGTATCCGAAACAAGTGATTCTAAAATCAACTTATTTGACGGTGATATAGCCGTTGGAAACGTTGTAGAACACAATAGATTTGGAAAAGGTAGAGTTTTAGGACTTGAAGGAAAGGGACCGAATAAGAAAGCCGAAATCGAATTTGGAACCGTTGGAAAAAAGAAATTATTATTACAGTTTGCAAAATTGAAAGTAATCGGATAAGTAATGAATAATTATTACTATTTTGCATCTGCATAAAAACAAGATCATGTTTGATTTAGAATATAACTCAGAGAGAGAAAGATTAATTATACCTGAATACGGAAGACATATTCAAAAGTTAGTGAACCACTGTATTGATTTAGAGGAGAAGGAGGAAAGGAACACTATGGCAAAAGCGATCATTAATGTAATGGGGAATTTGCAGCCTCATTTACGTGATGTACCTGATTTTAAGCATAAACTATGGGATCAGTTACATATTATGGCAGATTTTAAATTGGATGTAGATTCACCATATGAAACTCCTTCAAAAGAAGAGTTAACGGAGAAACCTACAAAGTTAGAATACCCTAGATCAGCATCTAAATATCGTTTTTATGGTACGAACATTCAAACAATGATTGATGTTGCATTAACTTGGGATGAAGGTGATATGAAAGTAGCTTTAGTTTTCACTATTGCCAACCACATGAAGAAATGTTATTTAAACTGGAATAAAGATACGGTTGAAGATGGTGTTATTTTAGATCATTTATACGAACTTTCTGATGGTCAAATTGATATTCGAAATACGGAAGAAGACTTGGCCGAAAGTAAAAATTTACTTAGAAAGAGACCTTCTCAAGGAGGGCATAAAGGAAAAACTACAAATCATAAAAAAAGCAGAAAAAAATAAATGGCATCATTTAAAATAGAAGGAGGTCATAAATTAAACGGATCTATTACGCCTCAGGGAGCCAAAAATGAAGCATTACAAATAGTTTGTGCAGTACTTTTAACTTCAGAAAAAGTAATTATTAACAATATACCTGATATTCTTGATGTAAATAAGTTAATATTTATTCTTGGAGAACTAGGTGTGAAAACTGAAAAAATAGGTGTAAACAGTTATAGTTTTCAAGCAGATGACATCAATCTTAAATATCTTGAAAGCCCTCAGTTTAAAAGAGACGGAAGCTCTTTAAGAGGTTCAATTATGATTGTAGGGCCCTTGTTGTCTCGTTTTGGAAAAGGGTATATACCAAGACCAGGAGGTGATAAGATTGGTAGAAGAAGATTAGATACTCACTTCGAAGGTTTTATCAACTTAGGTGCTAAATTCAGATACAATAAAGAAGAATATTTTTATGGCGTAGAAACTGAAACTGGTCTTCAAGGAACAGATATGTTGCTCGATGAAGCTTCGGTTACAGGAACAGCCAATATTATCATGGCGGCGGTATTAGCAAAAGGAACTACCACTATATACAATGCAGCTTGTGAACCTTATATTCAGCAATTATCAAAAATGTTGAATAGTATGGGGGCTAAAATTTCAGGAGTAGGTTCGAACTTACTTACTATTGAAGGAGTCACTGAATTAGGAGGTTGTGAACATACTATTTTACCTGATATGATAGAAATTGGTAGTTGGATAGGAATGGCAGCAATGACGCGTTCTGAAGTAACTATTAAAAATGTTAGTTGGAAAGACCTAGGACAAATTCCAAATGTGTTCAGAAAATTAGGTATTCAACTTGAAAAGAAAGGAGATGATATTTTTATTCCTCAGCAAGATAGTTATGAAATTCAGAATTATATTGATGGATCTGTCTTAACTGTTGCCGATGCTCCTTGGCCTGGTTTTACACCTGACTTGTTAAGTATCGTTTTGGTTGTAGCTACTCAAGCGAAGGGTACTGTTTTAATTCATCAAAAAATGTTTGAAAGTAGATTGTTCTTTGTAGATAAGTTAATAGACATGGGAGCAAAAGTTATTTTATGTGATCCACATAGAGCTACTGTTATAGGACATGATTTTAACAGTCAATTAAAGGCGACTAAAATGACTTCACCTGATATTAGAGCGGGAATTTCGTTATTGATAGCGGCGTTGTCCGCAAAAGGAACTAGTATTATTCATAACATAGAACAAATAGATAGAGGTTATGAAAATATTGAGGCACGATTACGAGCACTAGGTGCAAAAATTGAAAGAATAGAAGATTAATTTGTTAAATATATAATATTTAAAAAGGTGTTCATATGAACACCTTTTTTAGTTTTAATAAATGAAAAAGCCGAATTCTTTAAATGAGAATTCGGCTTCATTGTAATTCTTTAATTAATAATTCAACTTATCGTTGAGCAAATCGCGAATTTATAACAATAACATAGCCTGCAAAATTTAAATAAACAAACCAGAGAAAAACTTTTTGTATGTGTATTTTAAAACAACAATACTTTAACTTTTAATAAGTTTGTTTTCATGTTTAATCTAAATTTGGTTAATAACAATGTTGCTGGTCCTAGATTTCGTCATTACAAGTGTAAACGGCTGGACATGCTATATAACTTGAACAATATTTTGGCCCAGTTACTCTAGCGGCACAATCACAGCCACATTTACTTAAATCAAGACCAAGACCTCCCGATACGTTTTTTTGCTCTTTCTTAGATAAAACGGATACTCCTGAAATGTTTAATAGATTGTTTTTCATAATTCGTTGTAGTTAAATTAATATTTGGTTAACGTCTTCTAAAATATGAAATGAATATGTTAAAAAAAATGTAAAATCGAAAATTCAATGTTAAAATATAGGTTGCAAAAACTTGTGTCAATATGGCATAATTAGTCCAATGGCAGTATTCTTGCTAAGCATAACATAGAGAAAATAAAGAAAAGATTTACAATGAGTAAAGATCAATATACCAAAGAAGACGAAATTAAAGATGCATTAGAAAATGCTGAATTAGAGCAAAAGGAGAGTGAAGGGGTTGATATTCAGGATGAAGATACTGTTGAAGTAGAAGAGAAAGTGAAGAAAGAACCTACAAATGAAGAGCTTTTACAAGCTGAAAAAGATAAATATTTAAGACTTTTTGCTGAGTTTGAAAACTATAAAAAACGTACAAGTAAAGAACGTATAGAGCTTTTTAAAACTGCAAGTCAGGAATTAATGACAGCTTTACTGCCAATTATGGATGATTTAGATAGAGGTTTGGCAGAAATTAAAAAAAGTGAAGACTCTGAGCTATTAAAAGGAATTGAGTTAATCAATAACAAGTTCAAAAATACCTTAACTCAAAAAGGTCTAAGCGAAATAGAGGTAAAAGCAGGAGGTGATTTCGATTCTGAAATTCATGAAGCAATAACTCAGATACCTGCACCAACTAATGATTTAAAAGGAAAAATCATTGATTGTGTAGAAAAAGGGTACAAACTTGGAGATAAAATAATTCGTCACCCTAAAGTAGTTATAGGGCAGGCTTAAACAATAAATCATTACAAATTAATCGTTAGCAACAGTTTAATTGTTAATAATTAATGGTCAATTGAAATTATATGGCAAAACAAGATTATTACGAGATTTTAGGGATTTCAAAATCGGCTTCTCAAGCAGAAATTAAAAAGGCTTACAGGAAAATGGCTATTAAGTTCCATCCTGATAAGAATCCGGATAACAGTGAAGCTGAAGAAAAATTCAAATCGGCAGCTGAGGCTTATGAAGTTTTAAGTGATGAAAATAAAAAAGCTCGTTACGATCAATATGGTCATGCTGCTTTTGAAGGAGGCCAAGGATTTGGCGGAGGTGGAATGAATATGGATGACATATTTAGCCAGTTCGGTGATATTTTCGGAGGAGGCTTCGGTGGCTTTGGTGGATTTGGTGGTGGTGGACAGCGCCAAGCCAGAGTGAAAGGGAGTAATCTTAGAATTCGAGTAAAACTTACTTTAGAAGAAATAGCAAAAGGATCAGAGAAGAAGGTAAAAGTAAGAAGAAAGGTACAGGCTGATGGTGTAACTTATAAAACATGTACAACATGTAATGGTTCAGGTCAACAAATGCGTGTTACCAACACTATTTTAGGTAGAATGCAAACAGCAACTACTTGTGGTACATGTCATGGAGCTGGTGAGATTTTGAATAAAAAACCTTCTGGTGCTGATGCACAAGGAATGATTGTTAAAGAGGAAACTGTTTCAATTAACATACCTGAGGGAGTAACTGAAGGAGTTCAATTAAAGGTAGGAGGAAAAGGAAACGAGGCTCCTGGTAAAAATTCCATTCCTGGAGACTTATTAGTTGTTATTGAAGAAGTTCAACATGAAAACCTAAAAAGAGAAGGAAGTAATATACATTATGATTTATATGTAAGTTTTTCTGAAGCTGTTTTAGGGGTTTCTAAAGAAATTGATACAGTTACAGGTAAAGTTAAAATAAAGATCGAACCAGGTACTCAGTCTGGAAAAATATTACGATTAAAAGGAAAAGGACTTCCAAGTATTGAACATTATGGAACAGGAGATTTCCTTATTCATGTAAATGTGTGGACACCTCAAGAATTAGCGAAAGATCAGCGTAAGTTTTTTGAATCAATGCTAGATGATGAGAATTTCAATCCAAATCCTCAAAAGTCAGATAAATCTTTTTTTGAAAAGGTAAAAGACATGTTTTCTTAAGAATTAAGTAAAAAAAAATAAATAACAGAATAGCCTACCATATTTATGGTAGGCTGTTTTTGCTTAGTATATACGATGGCTTAATTACTTTCCTCTATGGAATTATAAATTGAACGGTAGGAGAAATTTTGTGTTTTTTTATTTGTTTTAAATAAAATAAATACTCTATATTTGCTTCATCTAGAAGACGTTCTAGATACTTTTTCTTTTTCATAGCAATTTTCCCACTCAATTTTGAGTGGTTTTTTTTTATAAAGACGAATTAAAAATATAAGCAGCTCTATCTTATCGACTTATGCTTTTATAAGTAGGAAAGTCCGGACACCATAGAGCAAACATAGCGGATAACATCCGTCCAGTGTAAACTGAGGACAAGTGCAACAGAAAGAATGTACAGGTAATGCTGTAGTGAAACCAGGTAAACTCTATGTGGTGCAATGTCACGTATATTAGAGATTGAGTGCCGCTCGCACGATTCTAAGGGGTAGACAGATTGACTTTAATAGCAATATTAAGGCTAGATAAATGATAAGAACCTTTTTTAAAGGACACAGGATCCGGCTTATTGAGCTGCTTTTTATTTTTAATGCTTATTTAGAATTGTTATAAAGAAATGGTTCGTAAAAAACAGGCTTGGAAATTACTATATCCTCAATTTTTTTTCTGTAAATGAAGTTTTAATTGCTGTAAAATCAATTTATTTAATTTTTTATGAATATTGTTTATTAATAAGCTTATTCTGTTGTATATTTTTAAATTAGTAGGTAAAATCGTATTTTTGCTCAGCAAAAATTAACATTAATCACTTACGTTCTTTACTAAAGTTGATATTAATAATTAGTAATTTTACCTCTAATAGTATTGATATCAGTGTAAATAACCGAGTGTTATAATGTTTTGTTGAAATACATGTTGTAGAATTACAACAACTCAAAAGGACATTAACATAATTTATGAGAGTAAAGAGAATTAGTATACCTCTTGCTTTCTCAAAAAGAAAAGACTTCTATTTTTATGAACACTTACCAAGATTACATCAAGGAGATTGAAGCGCGAAAAATTCAAGGACTTCATCCAAAACCAATTGATGGGGCAGAATTGTTAAGCGAAATAATCGCGCAAATTAAGGATGAAAAAAATCCCTATCGTGAAGACTCTCTTAATTTCTTTATCTATAATACTTTACCGGGTACAACAAGTGCTGCGGGAGTAAAGTCTAAATTTTTAAAGGAGATTATTCTTGGGGAATCAATCGTAAAAGAAATTTCAACTGAATTCGCTTTTGAACAGTTGTCTCACATGAAAGGTGGACCTTCAATAGATGTTTTATTAGATTTAGCTTTAGGGAGTGATGCTTCAATTGCTGTAAAAGCAACTAAGGTATTAAAAACTCAAGTGTTTTTATATGAAGCCGATATGGAACGTATCGAAAATGCTTATAAAGAAGGAAACGCTGTTGCGAAAGAACTAATAGAGAGTTATGCTAAAGCAGAATTCTTCACAAAGTTACCAGAGATCGATGAGGAAATAGAGGTGGTAACTTTTGTTGCTGGTATTGGTGATATCTCTACAGATTTATTATCTCCAGGAGCTGACGCGCATTCTAGATCAGATCGTGAATTGCACGGTCAGTGTATGTTTGAGCATAATAAAGACATGCAAAATGAACTTTTAGCGTTAAAAGAAAAGCACCCTAATAAACGTGTAATGTTAATTGCAGACAAAGGAACTATGGGAGTAGGGTCTTCTAGAATGTCAGGGGTTAATAACGTTGCATTATGGACTGGTATTTCTTCAAGTCCATATGTTCCATTTATTAATATTGCTCCAGTAATTGCTGGTACAAATGGAATAGCTCCAATTTTTTTAACAACGGTTGGAGTAACTGGTGGTATCGGTATCGATTTAAAGAACTGGGTAAAGCAAAAAGATGCTGAAGGAAATACGGTTGTTGATGATGAAGGAGAAGCTATCTTAAAAGAAGAATATTCTGTTGCTACAGGTACTGTACTTACCATAAACACAAAAACAAAGAAGTTATATAATGGACAAAAAGAGGTAAAAGATATTTCTACGGCTTTAACACCACCAAAAATGGAGTTTATAAAAGCAGGAGGGTCTTATGCTGTTGTTTTTGGTAAGAAATTACAAACTTTTGCTTGTAAAGTATTAGGGATAGATGTACCTCAAGTATATGCTACTTCAAAAGAAGTTTCTATTGAAGGGCAAGGTTTAACTGCAGTTGAAAAAATATTCAATAAAAATGCCGTAGGAACAACTCCTGGCAAAACATTACATGCAGGATCTAATGTTAGAGTTGAAGTTAATATTGTAGGGTCTCAAGATACTACAGGGTTAATGACTTCGCAAGAATTAGAAATGATGGCTGCGACTGTAATCTCTCCAATCGTAGATGCAGGTTATCAATCAGGTTGTCATACTGCTTCTGTTTGGGATGATAAGTCGAAAGCTAACATTCCAAGGTTAATGAAGTTTATGAATGATTTTGGATTAGTTACTGCACGTCATCCTGAAGGGAAATATCATGCAATGACAGATGTAATTCATAAAGTGTTAAATGATATTGCTGTTGATGATTGGGATGTAATTATTGGTGGAGATTCACATACACGTATGGCTAAAGGTGTTGCTTTTGGTGCAGATTCAGGTACAGTTGCCTTAGCATTGGCTACAGGTGAGGCTACAATGCCAATTCCAGAATCTGTAAAAGTTACCTTTAAAGGTGAAATGAAATCTTATATGGATTTCCGTGATGTGGTGCACGCGACTCAACAACAGATGTTAGAGCAATTTGAAGGAGAGAATGTATTCCAAGGAAAAATTATTGAAGTACATATTGGTACCTTAACTTCTGATCAAGCATTTACATTTACAGATTGGACTGCTGAAATGAAAGCTAAAGCATCTATCTGTATTTCTGAAGATGAAACTTTAATCGAATCATTAGAAATTTCAAGAGACCGTATCCAAATTATGATAGATAAGGGTATGGATAACGCGAAACAGGATTTTAAAGGTTTAGTTGATAAAGCGAATAATCGTATTGCAGAAATAAAGTCAGGAACTAAGTCTGCATTAAAACCAGATGGTGATGCTAAATATTATGCTGAAGTCGTTATTGATTTGGATAAGGTTGCTGAACCAATGATTGCAGATCCAGATGTAAATAATGAAGATGTATCGAAACGTTATACGCATGATAATATTCAACCATTATCTTTTTATGGAGGAACTAAAAAAGTTGATTTAGGCTTTGTAGGTTCATGTATGGTACATAAAGGTGATATGCAAATATTAGCTCAAATGCTTAAAAATGTAGAAGCACAACAAGGAAAAGTAGAATTTAAAGCTCCTTTAGTTGTTGCACCACCTACCTATAATATAGTAGATGAATTAAAAGAAGAAGGAGATTGGGAAGTATTAGAAAAATATGCAGGATTTGTATTTGATGATAATGCTCCAAAAGCCGTTGCAAGAACGAAGTACGAAAACAAATTGTATTTAGAACGCCCAGGTTGTAGTTTATGTATGGGGAACCAAGAAAAAGCCGAACCAGGTGATACTGTTATGGCTACTTCTACGCGTTTATTCCAAGGAAGGGTTGTAAGAGATACGGAAGGTAAGAAAGGAGAGTCATTATTGTCATCTACGCCAGTGGTAGTGCTATCTACAATTTTAGGTAGAACACCAACGATGGATGAATATGAAGCTGCTGTTGAGGGAATTGTATTGACAAAATTCAAACCTTCTCAAAAAGAATTAGTTATCTAATTCCATAATAAAGCACGATTTAAATACCTTAAATATATTTACAAAGCCCGAGTTTATTCTCGGGCTTTTTGACTCAATATATGTAATCAGAATTATTGTTAATTTTGCAAAAAACAAATTTCCCAACTTAATAATTAATATGTCAAATAAACTCTTCGGAGCACACTATTTTCATTCTAATAGTGTAAACACGTTTCAATCTTCTATTGATCAGTTATATTTCTTCAAAACCTATATAGGAAAAAATGTTATAAATGTTGAGCTAGGAGATTCTGTTTATTTTTTTGATGATACGTTAAAAAAAGCTATCGTAAAAAAAGGTCCATGTAAAGTTAATTCTCTTCATTTAGCTACTGTTATAAGAGGTTATATGCATCCTGATACCACTACTTCCTTGGAAGGAGTTACTTCGCTACCTTATGTAAATGGATGTTCAACAAAACAATTGTTTGCTCCTATTCGTTTAGGAGATCCAACTTTACAGTATTTAAAAATGCCACCTTCTAGCAAAGAACAAGAGCATCATATCCATTCAACTTTTAGAGTTGTTTATATCCTCTCAGGAAGAGGGAGAAGTGTTGTAGGAATGAAGGAAGAGAATACTATTACAGAATTAGAGCCAGGCTCTATATGTATTTTAGAACCAATGTGTCCACATCATTTTGAAACCTACAAGGATGAATATTTAATAGCCATTCCTCTTCATGTTTTTTCCTCAGTCGGAGGAATTGAGAAAAACCATCCCATGTTTAACGGTACAATACTTATATAATGACAAATGAACAAATTGATAAAATAGTAAACGACTTTTTAGTATCATTTAATAAAATGTGCGTTAATGACAGAAAAGATCTCTTAGAGCGAGAAAGAACAATAAATTATGAGCACGGTTCACGTATAAAAAAATACAGAGTAACTCACAGAATTAAGAAAAAGAAAGATGAATGGTTAATTGAGGCCGTAAGTAATGGTTTCTGGATATTTAAAAGGAAATTCCCTTTACTAAGAATTGTTCGAAACAACAACAGGATATCTTTTTATGGCATGTTTACATATGATTTTCCAGACTTTGAGTTACACCAATTAAAATCTAAACTAGATACCTATTTGTCTAATTGTAAGAAGCAATCATATGATACGTTCACAAAATCCTGATCGACCTTTATTTTATCTATCTAAAAAAGAACTTTTCCAAAAGTATAAAAGGATGGCCAATCCAATATACTTAAAAAGTTGTGAATTTTTCGGAGCTACTCTAATTGATAGAACTCATATGCTAGACTCAGGCTTTGATTTCACAATAATTGATGAGATTCCAGTCATTAACGATACGAAAACTTTTAAAGAGATATGCGACCATAGAGCAAAACAAGTATTGAATAGCACTACAAGTGATCTAAATGTCCTGTGGTCTGGAGGAATTGATTCGACTCTAGCTCTAATATCCATCTTAAAACAATGTTCTTCGGAAGAATTAAGCAGAATAAATATAATTCTTTCAAAAGAGTCCATAAAAGAATATACTACATTTTATAAAGAAGTAATTGAAGGGAAGTTGAATCATAAACTCATTACAGGAACAATATACGAACATATCTCACCTAGTGATGTTATAATTACAGGAGAAAATGGAGATCAGCTCTTTGGAAGTGATAAGTTAAAGCATACGGTGATATCAAAAGATGCCTTTAGTTCTTATCACAAAATCTTAGATTTCATTATTTCAAGAAAACTAGGGTCTAGTAAGTATACTTCTGATATTATAAAATATTTAGAACCCGTAATTAACAAATGCCCATTCGAAATAATAACCCTGTATGATTATTTATGGTGGATGAATTTCGCGTTAAAATGGCAAACAGTATCGATGAGACTTTTATATGGTATTAATAGAAATGCCCAAGATTTAGAGCACAATGTTTATCATTTTTTTAAAACTCCTAGTTTTCAAAGTTGGTCATTATCGAACCATGATAAAAAAATTAAAGACACTTGGAAATCATATAAATACATCGCCAAAGAAATAATATATGACTATCACAATGATAAAGAATACCTAGTAAATAAAGAAAAAGAACCATCATTAAAAGAAATTATAAGAACAACTAGCAGCTCCTTGTCATGGTTAAAGAATATAAAAACAGGTTACCTAAAATAAGTATCTGTTTTTTATATAGGGGTTTAGATAGAGTTGATGAATCGAGAATTTTCCCTCTAAAAAAGCTTGGTTTAAGCCATGTTTTTTTCATTAAAAGAACTTCTGTATTATAAATTTCTCCAATGTCGCCATAATTTTTACGATTAAGGATGACGAGTATTCCATGTTATTTTTTATTAAATTGTACTTGTAACAAAAAAATAAACTAATATGGCTTTTGATATTGAAATGATAAAGGAAATCTATTCTAAATTTCCCGAAAGAGTAGAGGCTGCTAAAAAAATAATAGGGAAGCCCCTTACTTTAGCTGAAAAAATCTTGTATGCACATCTTTGGGACGTTAAAACTAATAAAGCATTTGTTAGAGGAAAAGACTATGTAGATTTTACTCCAGATCGTATCGCTTGTCAAGATGCTACCGCTCAAATGGCGTTGCTTCAGTTTATGCAAGCTGGAAAAAATAAAGTCGCTGTTCCAACAACAGTGCACTGTGATCACTTAATTCAAGCAAAATTAGGAGCAACAAAAGACTTGCAAACCGCATTAAATAATAGTAATGAAGTATTCAATTTTCTAGAATCAGTTTCAAACAAATATGGAATTGGATTCTGGAAGCCTGGTGCTGGGATTATTCATCAAGTAGTTTTAGAAAATTATGCCTTTCCAGGAGGAATGATGATTGGTACGGATTCTCATACAGTGAATGCCGGAGGATTAGGAATGGTAGCTATTGGTGTTGGAGGAGCTGATGCAGTAGATGTAATGGCAGGAATGCCTTGGGAATTAAAATTCCCAAAATTAATTGGTGTAAAACTTACAGGTAAATTATCTGGATGGACTGCTCCTAAAGATGTAATTCTTAAAGTTGCAGGGATTTTAACAGTTAAAGGAGGAACTGATGCCATTGTTGAATATTTTGGAGATGGAGCCACGTCTATGTCTTGCACCGGAAAGGGAACTATTTGTAATATGGGAGCTGAAATTGGTGCAACCACATCTACATTTGGTTATGATGAATCAATGGAACGTTATTTAAGAGCTACGAATAGAAACGACGTTGCAGATGCCGCAAATGAAATAAAGGAGTACTTAACAGCAGACCCAGAAGTATATGAGAACCCAGAGCAATACTTTGATCAAGTTATTGAAATAAATTTAGACGAATTAAAGCCTCATTTAAATGGCCCATTTACACCCGATTTAGCGACGGAAGTAGGTGAAGATATGACGGAAAAAGCAAAAGCTAATGATTGGCCTTTGCAAGTAGAATGGGGATTGATTGGATCGTGTACGAATTCTTCATATGAAGATTTATCTCGTGCTGCTTCAATAGCCCAACAGGCAATCGATAAAGGATTAAAAACCAAAGCTGAATTTGGGATAAACCCAGGGTCAGAGCAAGTGCGTTTTACTGCTGATAGAGATGGGATTTTAAAGGTTTTTGAAAATTTAAATGCTAAGATTTTCACCAATGCTTGTGGTCCTTGTATTGGACAATGGGGACGTTATGAAGATCCTAAAAATGCTCCAAAAAATAGTATCGTTCATTCGTTCAATCGAAACTTTGCTAAAAGAGCCGATGGAAATCCCAATACACATGCATTTGTTGGCTCGCCCGAAATGGTAGCAGCGATTGCAATATCGGGTCGATTGGATTTCAATCCTATCACAGATACCCTAATTAATGAGAATGGTGAAGATGTAAAATTAGAAGAACCAACTGGTTGGGAGTTACCTTTAAAAGGTTTTGCAGTTGAAGATGCTGGGTATATTGAGCCTAAAAAAGATGGAAGTAAGGTAGAAGTAGCAGTAAACCCAGATTCTGAACGCTTAGAATTATTAACACCTTTCGTTCCTTTGGGAGATAAAATTCAAGGCGCAAAGTTATTGATAAAAGCGTATGGCAAGTGTACTACCGACCATATTTCTATGGCTGGTCCTTGGTTACGTTATAGAGGTCATCTAGACAATATTTCGAACAATATGTTAATTGGTGCCGTGAACACTTATAATAAGCAAACAAACTTTGTTAAAAATCAATTAACAGGAGATTACGATGCCGTTCCAAAAGTACAACGACATTATAAAGCTCAAGGAATTAAAACCATTGTAGTGGGAGATCATAACTACGGTGAGGGCTCTTCTCGTGAACACGCAGCCATGGAACCTCGTCATTTAGGAGTAGCCGCTGTTTTAGTTAAATCTTTTGCTCGTATTCATGAAACTAACCTTAAAAAACAAGGTATGTTAGGGGTAACGTTTGCCAATGAAAATGATTACGATTTAATACAAGAAGATGATACATTTAACTTTTTAGATTTAAATGAATTTGCTCCGGGGAAGCCATTGACAATCGAAGTAAATCATAAAGATGGTTCGAAAAATACGATCATTGTAAATCACACCTATAATGAAGGGCAAATAGAGTGGTTTAAGGAAGGTTCTGCATTGAATTTAATTAAGAAGCAAAATGATTAAAACATTTTAGTTTAGAAATCTGAAAAACCTCTGATATTTATCTGAGGTTTTTTGTAAGGATTTAGCTTTATTTTAGACTAAGATTTGTAGTTAAGTAAATCGATTATATTTCTAGTGTTTTTCTATGAATTCATAGAAAAATAAAACGAAAAAATATCGTTGAATTTTAATCTCATTTAATGAATAAAACTATGAACTATGAACACTTATTGGTACTTTGAAAATACAAACCTCTTTAAGATACTTTGCCCTCACAAATATCCTGCGTATAAAAAAGATCATACGTTTAATAACTACAAAAAGAGCGACTATATCTATTTTGAGGAAGATGCTGCGAATAAAATTTATTTGATTGACAATGGTAAAGTTAAAATAGGGTATTATACCGAAGACGGTAAAGAAGTTATAAAAGCAATTCTTACAAAAGGAGAAATGTTCGGTGAGAAAGCCATTCTAGGAGTGGAAAAGAGAAATGAATTTGCTCAATCGATAGACAATTCTACGTTAATATGCCCGGTTTCGAAAGATACGATGTATTCGCTAATGCGTGATAATGCTTCAATTAGTTTTAAAGTTTATAAATTTATTGGGATTCGTATCAAAAGACTAGAACGCAGGTTGCAATTACTGTTGTTTAAAGACACGAAAACACGTTTATTAGAGTTTTTTGATGAACTTTGTGAGGATTATGGGTATGAGTGCGATAAAACAGGTGATAATATAATAAAACACCCTTACACTCAAAAAGATATTGCTACACTTATTGGCACTTCAAGACCAACGTTAAATACTCTTATGAATGAATTGAAACAGGAAAGTATCATAGATTTCAATAGAAAAGAACTAAGAATTTTAAAAAAAATAGCTTAAGTGTAAGCTAGCTGACATTTTATTAGAAAAGTCTGGGATAAATTTGTTTTTATATAATATTAATACAAAAACAATGAAGAAATTATTCTTAGGCTTTTTAGCCGTAGCAGCAGTTACATTTACTTCTTGTAGTGATGACAATGATACCAATTCAGTGCCAACTACAAGAGATTTAACCCTTGATATTACCGGTTTAGAAAATCTTGGTTCAGATTATAAGTACGAAGGATGGGTCATAGTAAACGGCGCTCCAGTTTCTACCGGTGTGTTTTCCGTAGATGATTCAGGAAATTTATCGCAAACCTTTTTCTCAGTAGAGTCAAATGTGTTGGCTTCGGCAACAACTTTTGTTTTATCGATTGAACCAACCAACGATCCTGATCCTGCACCAGCAGATACTAAAATTTTAGCAGGAGACTTTTCAAGCAATTCAGCAAATGTTTCATCAACAGGCATTGTAGGTGATTTCGCTAATGCAACAGGAAAATATATTTTAGCAACTCCAACAGATGGAGAAGACAACAATGAATTTAGTGGTGTGTGGTTTTTAGACTTAACAAGTGGAAGTCCTACTGTAGGATTAACATTACCAACACTTTCGGCTGGATGGAAATATGAAGGATGGGCCGTTATTAACGGAACTCCTGTAAGTACAGGTACTTTTACAGCGGCTGACATGGCCGATGATAATGCAGCAACATCTACATTCAAAGGAGACATGGGGAATGGTCCAGGATATCCAGGAGAAGATTATATTCAAAATGCTCCTATGGGATTAACCTTTCCAACCGATTTAAAAGGATCGACTATCGTGGTTTCAGTTGAACCAGACCCAGACAATAGCCCATCACCATTTACTCTAAAACCCTTAGCTCATTTGGTTCCGTCTGATGCTAATCACCATGACACATTAATTATGGGAGCTGGACCAGTAGCTGCTATTTCTGGAACGGTAACACGTTAGTTTTTTGTAAAAAGTTCCCTTAATTTTAAAGAGCAATCATTTATCTTTGGTTGCTCTTATTTATGTTATATAAAGAATGAAATATAGACAATTAACAAAGGAACAATTTGAAGGTTTACATGAGGAGTTTGCTCATTTTTTGGCCTCTCAAAGTATTGATGCAAAGGAATGGAATCAAATAAAACAAGATAAGCCGCATGTTGCTGAGGAAGAAATGAATGTTTTTAGTGATGTTGTTTGGGATGATGTTTTAAATAGAACCGAATATTTAGAGCACTTTTCATCAAACATTATCAATTTATTTAAATCTGACGAAACAAGAATCCATAGGATTGTAATACAGATAAGTAATAACGATATTAATTTAATGGAAAAAGATGGATATGAGTGGTTGTTAAAAAACGCACAAGATCCTTCGGTAGAAATTTTACAGGGGAATAAAGCATATCAAAACGAAAGAAATACTGAAATATTTGACTTAATAGAAAAGGGAAGTAATATTTCAAAAGGTGAACTTTTTGAGTACTTTAAGAGTTTGATTAGTGATTCATAATCATTTATTTGGTCAGTAACTCTATTAGCCTATCAGTACCTGAACTAGCAACGTCTTCAATAATTGTTAAATTGTTAAAGGCGTTTTTTGTAATAGCAGGTTTTGGATCAATAAAGAAAATAGGAGTCGTAGGATTCACATATTCAATTAAACTTGCCGCGGGATACACTTGCATTGAAGTACCGATGACTACCAAAACATCAGCTTTCATAGTAATTTCAACCGCATTTTCTAACAAAGGAACGTCCTCTCCAAACCAAACGATATGTGGCCTTAATTGCGAATTTTTCTCACATAAATCGCCAAGCACAATGTCCTTATCCCAGTCATATACTAAATTTTGATCCCTGGTACTTCTTACTTTACGTAATTCACCGTGAAGATGAGTTATATTGGAGCTACCTGCACGTTCATGCAGATCATCAACATTTTGAGTAATAATTTGAACATCAAATACCTCCTCTAGTAAAACTAAGTTTTTATGACCTTTATTCGGAGACACTTTTAGTAGCTGACTTCTGCGCTGATTATAAAAATCTAAAACTAATTCGGGATTGTTTCTAAACCCAATCGGAGAAGCCACTTCATAGATGTCATGTCCCTCCCATAAACCATCTGCATCTCTAAAGGTATTGATACCGCTTTCGGCGCTCATTCCGGCACCTGTAAGGATTACTAATTTCTTTTTCATAAATAATTTTATAAAAGTTTATATAGATATTAATTAACCAATAAAATAAAAAAATCGAATAGATCATTCCAAGAAAATCTATTCCACGAATACCAATATTATCAAAAATAAAGCATAGCCTCAACTATGTTTCCTTGTCAAAAGAGGAAGAAAGGAAAAAAAGGTGTTTTATTATGGTAATTTCAATTTGTAAATGGTATCAATGAACTAAGAGTTTAAAAATAGGAAAATTTACTATGTTTGCAGCATGATTGATCATGATTTATTGACATATTTAGAAGGCTATCTTACAGAAAATAGAAAGACCTTATTTCAGAAAGTATTAACAGAAAGAACGAAACATTTTACAGTTGTTTTGGAAGATATATACCAACCTCATAATGCAAGTGCTGTTGTTAGATCATGCGATATTTTCGGAATCCAAGATGTGTATGCAATTGAGAATCGATATACCAATAAAGTTTCCCGCCATGTTGCTAAAGGAAGTCAAAAGTGGTTAGACCTTCATCGTTATAAAAATGATGGAGATAATACCAAACAATGTTTATCAGATTTGAAAGCGAAAGGATATCAAATTATCGGAACTACACCGCATAATGATTCCTGTTACTTGTCTGATTTTGATATTTCCAAAAAAAGCGCTTTTGTATTTGGAGTAGAGAAGGAGGGGATTTCAGAATATGTAAAAGAGCATGCCGATGGCTTTCTTAAGATTCCAATGGTTGGTTTCACTGAAAGTCTTAATATTTCTGTTGCAGCAGCAATTATTTTACAAGATGTTACAGCTAGACTTCGTAATTCATCCATTAATTGGCAATTGTCAGATGAGCATAAGCAAGATATTTATATGGATTGGTTACGAAAGTCAATAAAAAATGTAGATAAATTGATCGATCATTATCATTCAAGTTTGAAATAGTTTAAACGAGCTCAATAAGCTCCTCTAGATATAAAATATATATTTTATGTAGTTATCTACGAAAAGATGAAATCTATCATCAATCGTTAAAGTGTTATGAATTTTCTCATTAGAAGTGGCACTACTTTGAAAAGACATAATTGTTTTGTCAATCTTACAAATTCATAAAAAAGAAACGATATTTAGAAAAGTATGAATGTGTTAGATACATAAAAATTAGAATTGATGTATCGAATATTAATCATTCAAAACAACATTTTGTTTTTGTTTTTAACTAAAATGTAAAACAATTGTTAATTTTAATGCTAATTTGGTATATTTATGCTAAATAAGTATACTTAAATGAATTTATGCCCAAATTGTTCCTCTGATAAAATTATAAAGGCAGGTATTATTAAAGACCGTCAGCGCTATAAATGTAAATCATGTAATTATTATTTTACGGTAAATAAAATTGGTAAAAAAATTGATGATTACTACGTTAATAAGGCCTTGCAATTATATTTAGAAGGACTAACATATAGAGAAATAGAGCGAATTCTCGGTGTGTCTCATGTGTCAATTATGAATTGGGTAAAAAAGTATGGAATAAAGCGCCCATACAAAGAGAATTATCATCCTTCCTATAAAATTCTTAACCATGAAGAACTCCAGAAGTACTTTTCAAGTATCGATAATATTAAGGGGGCAGGTGTTGTAATTACTGAGTTAGGGGATAAGTTTATGCTAATAAAATGGGAACGTTTTAGAGATTAAGTATATCAATTTTACAAAAAAGTATACTAGTTTTCATTTTACCCTCATTTTTTAAGATGTTAGTGATCAACTAAATGTTAACTAACAATTTAATTATGAGAAAATTATTAATAGTAAAGTTGCTATTTCTAATGGCAACCTTTTCTGTTTATGCTCAGGGGAATTCAGAGTATTCAGGAGGTTATAAAATTAAGTTCAACGAAGATGGCTCCAAATACATGCGGATTATAGCATGGGGTCAATTTTGGGCCCAGTATAATGATAATGTCCCTGATAACACCAGTAAATTAAACTTTAGTGTGCGTAGAGCAAGGGTACTCACCTTTACCCAACTAAATAAAAAATTTTTACTTTTAACTCATTTTGGATTAAATAGCTTAAACGGCGGGAATCAACATCCAATTGGTGCTGGGGATCGTTCGCAATTATTCTTTCATGGTTTTTGGGGAGAATGGAAGGTTGCTGATGAAATTCAAGTGGGAGCTGGTTTACATTACTGGAACGGTATTTCTCGTTTAAATAACCAAAGTACCTTAAACATGTTGACTTTGGATAACAACCGTCAATCGTGGGCTACTATTGGGTTATCGGATCAATTTGCAAGGCATATCGGAGTGTATGCCAAAGGTAAACTAGGTAAATTGCAATATCGTTTCGCTATCAATGAAGCGGGTACAAGTACGCTAGATAACAGAGATCCAATAGTTGAAAACACAACAGTTTATGGAGGAAGAAGAATTTTAGGCTCTGCTGATGCAGGTAAAGTTTATCAAGGATATGTCGATTATAATTTCTTAGACCAAGAATCGAATTTCCTTCCCTATAAAGTTGGTACGTATTTGGGAAGTAAAAAAGTGTTTAATGTTGGCGTTGGATTCTTCAATCACCCAAATGGTGTAGTAAAAGCAGATGGACAAGGAGATGATGTAAGTATTTTTGCTTTTGATGCATTTTATGATGCTCCTATTGGAAACAACGGTTCTGCAATTACGGCATATGGAGTTTTTCAAAGTAATGATTATGGTGAGAATTATAACTTCAGTGCTTATTCTTCTGGAAGTATGATTTATGGTCATGTGGGATATTTAATTCCTGGAGAAAAAGATAAAACTCGTTTTCAACCATATGTTTCTTATCAAAATCGATCAATTGATGCTATAAATGATAATGCGAACAGGTTAGGAATTGGAGCGAATATATTTATGACAGGACACCACTCTAAATTATCACTGGAATACGCTAATTCTCAAATAGGAAATAGTGATAGTTCAGGTGTTTTTACACTTCAAGCAATGATTTACTTATAAAATAATATTATGTCAGATAAACAACAAAAGGCAACTTCGTATTGGAAAGAAAACCTTAAATATTTAACCATTTTATTAAGCATTTGGTTCATTGTATCCTATGGTGCCGGAATTTTACTTAAAGATGTTTTAAACTCAATTAAACTAGGAGGTTTTAAACTAGGTTTTTGGTTTGCTCAGCAGGGATCAATATATGTATTCGTTGTCCTCATTTTTGTATATGTGAGGCTTATGAATAAACTAGATAAAAAATACGGATACAGCGAAGATTAACTAACTAAAGAAAAAAAATTATGAGTGTACAAGTTTGGACTTGGATTATAGTGGCAATAACTTTTGGACTATATATAGGAATTGCTATTTGGTCAAGAGCAGGGTCAACAAAAGAATTTTATGTAGCTGGTGGTGGTGTTTCTCCATTAGCCAATGGAATGGCTACAGCAGCTGATTGGATGAGTGCCGCTTCCTTTATGGGAATGGCTGGAATTATAGCCTTTGCTGGTTATGATGGTTCGGTTTATTTAATGGGGTGGACCGGAGGATATGTACTTCTGGCATTGTTATTAGCGCCTTACCTCAGGAAGTTTGGGAAATTTACGGTACCTGATTTTATTGGAGAACGATATTACTCAAAAACGGCGAGAGTTGTAGCTGTGATTTGTGCTTTAATAGTATCATTTACTTATGTTGCAGGACAAATGCGTGGTGTAGGTATCGTTTTCTCTAGGTTTCTTGAAGTAGATATTAATACCGGAGTTATTATAGGGATGATTATTGTATTGTTTTATGCTGTATTGGGTGGTATGAAGGGAATTACTTATACCCAAGTAGCACAATATTGTGTTTTGATTTTTGCATTTATGGTTCCCGCTATTTTTATTTCGATTCAAATGACAGGGAATCCAATACCTCAGTTAGGATTCGGTAGTACTTTGGCCGATGGTTCAGGTGTTTATTTATTAGATAAATTGGATGGATTATCGACAGAGCTTGGGTTTACTCAATATACTAATGGTTCTAAATCAATGAGAGATGTATTCTGTATAACCCTTGCATTGATGGTAGGAACTGCAGGTTTACCTCATGTTATTATACGTTTCTTTACAGTAAAAAGAGTACGAGATGCAAGAAAATCGGCCGGATTGGCATTATTATTTATAGCTATATTATACACAACAGCTCCTGCTGTGGCGGTTTTCGCAAGAACCAATTTAATCGAAACTGTGAGTAATAAAGAATATGCTACCATGCCAGAATGGTTTAAAAAATGGGAAGAAACAGGATTGATAAAGTTTGATGATAAGAATAACGATGGAACAATTCAATATGTAGGTGATAAAGCTACTAATGAACTTACTGTTAACAGAGATATTATGGTTTTGGCCAATCCTGAAATAGCCGATCTACCGGCTTGGGTTATTGCACTCGTTGCAGCTGGAGGGCTTGCCGCAGCTTTATCGACTGCCGCTGGATTACTTTTAGTAATATCTTCATCGGTTTCTCATGATTTATTTAAAAAAGTAATTAAGCCAGATTTAAGTGAAAAAGGAGAACTTATGGCAGCAAGAATTGCAGCGGTGGGTGCAGTTTTAGTGGCTGGATATTATGGAATTAATCCACCTGATTTTGTCGCCGCAGTTGTTGCTCTCGCATTTGGGCTCGCCGCTGCATCCTTTTTTCCAGCAATCATCTTGGGTATTTTTTACAAGAAAATGAATAGTAAGGGAGCCATCGCAGGAATGGTGGCCGGAATTAGTATTATGCTCTTTTATATGTTGAAATATAAATTACAGTTTTTTGGAGGAGGAACACAAGAAGATTGGTGGTTTGGTATCTCGCCAGAAGGCTTTGGAACCATAGCCATGATTGTAAATTTTGTAGTTTCTTTAGCAATAAACGCATTTACAGAAGAACCACCACAAGAAGTTCAAGAAATTGTAGAAAACATTAGAATTCCTAGTGGGGCTGGTGACGCTGTTTCACACTAATACTTTAGGAATTAATATACATAACGGGATGGTAAATTTTAATTTGCCATACCGTTTTTGTAAATTGAGCAGATAACTAAACCATTCACAATGAAAAAGCGCCATCAACAAAAATTAGTGGTTGTTTCTATCTTTCTTTTTTTGGCTTGGAACGTGCCTTTTATTACCATTTTTGAATCTTCCTCTCATCTCTTGGGATTTCCTTCAATTTATGTTTACATTTTTGTGAATTGGCTTTTAACGATTGCATTAACCTATTCTGTATTGAAAAGATTTTATGAGTAATTACTTACTGATATTTATTATAATTTGCTATTTAGCTTTTCTTTTTTTGTTAGCGTATAAGGCTGAAAAACAACAACGAAAAAAATGGGTAAATAATCCATATATATATGTATTGTCCTTAGCTGTATATTGTACAGCTTGGACATTTTATGGAAGTGTGGGAATTGCTGCTAAATCTGGAATAAGTTTTTTAACTATATATTTAGGCCCCGTAATTGCTATGCCTCTTTGGTTGGTTATCATGCAAAAAACTATTAAAATATCTAAGCAGCATAAAATTTCAAGTATTGCTGACTTTATATCTCTTCGTTATGGGAATAACCGTTTTTTAGGGGCTTTGGTAACTTTAACCTGTTTATTAGCTATCATACCGTATATAGCACTACAGCTTAAGGCCGTTTCTGAGACCTTTTCTATTATGTCATCGAAGCAATATATAGCAACGGGTATTCTTGACGATTCTACGTTATATATAGCTTTAATTATAGCAATATTTGTTGTGTTCTTTGGAACGCAATTAACCGATGCTTCAAAAGGAAAACGCGGAATTATGGTAACGGTTGCGGTGGAATCGATCTTAAAACTTGTATTCTTCTTAGTAATTGGTTTTTATGTTGTGTTTTATCTTTTCGATGGTACCCAGGACATCTATAATCAAGCTTCTTTATTAGATGGTTTCGAACAATTGAGTTCATTTGGTGGTTTGCAAAATGGTTTTAATTGGATGTTTACTATTTGTTTGTCCTTCTTTGCTATTTTTTTATTGCCTCGTCAATTTCATGTGGCCGTAATAGAAAATCAAAATATTAAAGACTTAAAAAAGGCAATTTGGATGTTCCCTCTTTATCTGTTGCTTTTCAATGTTTTTGTCATTTTTATCGCTTGGGCCGGAAACTTAAAATTACCTTCTAGCATGAATAGTGATTATTATTCACTATTACTTCCTTTGAATACAGAAAATACCTTTCTGGCTTTATTAGTTTTTATGGGAGGTTTTTCCGCTGTTATTTCAATGATTGTTGTGTCAACATTGGCACTTTCAACCATGGTAAGTAACAATATAATAATACCTTATGGTTTTTTAAAAAAATTAGTAGCAAGTAATTCTATAGAAAATACGAAGAATATTAAAAATATCAGACGCATATCTATTTTTATCATTATCATCTTTGCGTATCTTTTTTATATTCAATTTTCCAAACAACTTTCTCTTTTTTCAATAGGTTTAATTTCTTTTGTTATCATAGCTCAATTGGCACCTTCATTTTTTCTAGGACTTTTTTGGAGAAGAGGCTCTTCAAAAGCGGCTAACGTAGGAATTATTCTGGGGCTTTTGGTGGTTATGTATACACTTTTAATTCCTATCATCGATCATTCATTGAAATTAAACTTTCGTTTTATTCAGGATGGATTATTTGGTATTGAGTATTTAAAACCTTCTCAACTAATGGGGCTAAAATTTTTAACTCCAGAGAGTAATGCTTTTTTATGGAGCATGAGTTTGAATGCAGCCATTTTCATTGTTGGTTCACTATTGGTAAAGGGAAATTATAGAGAGCGTAATTATGCCGAAATGTTTGTGAATAACGACAATTATGAGAATTTACAAGAAGAAGCATTTATATGGAAAGGAGAGGCCTATGTTAGTGATATTAGACGTTTGTTAGTGAGGTTTTTAGGAGAAACCAGAACAAAAAGAGCTTTGTCTATATTTAATAAAAAATATGGAATTTCTGAACAAGAGCAAAGGGCAGATTCTAGATTAATAAATTTTTCTGAAAAACTACTTACGGGTTCTTTAGGAAGTGTTTCCGCTAAAATTTTACTTACTCATGTTACTAAGGAGAAACCGATTAGTTTGGTGCAAGTTTTGGAAATTTTGGAAGAAAGTAAAGAAACGAAGGCCAGTAATAAGCTTTTACTAGAAAAGTCTGATGAGTTATCTACAATGACTCATCAGTTAAAAGAAGTGAATAAAGAACTCTTAGAGCAAGATAAAACTAAGGATGAATTTTTAGATACCGTAGCCCATGAGTTGAAAACTCCAATTACTTCAATTAAAGCGGCATCGGAAATTTTAATTGATGATGACATGCCTTCTGAATTGAGGCAAAAGTTCTTAGAGAATATAATTGAAGATACGGATAGATTAGCAACATTGATTCATAATATTTTAGATTTAGAAAAGCTTTCTACTAATAGAACAGAATTGGATATAGTTGAAAGGAATATCAATGATACAATTCAAAAATCCATAGATAGTATTCAGTATTTAGCTGACAAAAAACAGGTTAATATTCAGTTCAGAAAACAACAAGAAGATTTCGCTTTTTATGATGAAGATCGAATTTTGCAAGTACTCATTAACTTATTATCCAACTCTTTAAAATTTATTGATGAAATTACAGGAACTATTAAAGTATTTATAAAAAACAGTGGAAAATTAGTTCATGTTGTCGTTGAAGATAATGGCAAAGGAATACCTGAAGAAGATTATCAATATATTTTCGATAAGTTTTATCAGTCTAAAAACCAAAATATTAAAAAACCGCAGGGGAGTGGCTTTGGTTTGGCAATTTGTAAGCAAATTATAGAAAGTCATCGAGGTGAAATTTGGGTAGATCAAACTACTAAAAAGGGGGCAAGGTTAGTATTTACGTTACAAAAAAATATATGGAAGTAAAAAGAATTTTAATTGTAGATGATGAACCAAATATTGTGATGTCATTGGAGTATGCCTTTAAAAAGAAATCCTATGAGGTATTTATAGCAAGAGATGGAACAGAAGCATTTGAGATTGCGAAAGAACAATCACCACAGGTAATATTATTAGATATTATGATGCCCAAAATGGATGGGTATGAAACTCTTAAAAAGATAAAGGAAGTTGATCATTTGAAAAACACAAACGTCATTTTTTTATCAGCCAAGAGTAAAACAAATGATATCGAAAAAGGGATGAGTTTAGGCGCCGATGATTATGTAACTAAACCTTTCTCCGTGAAAAAATTGATTGAAAAGGTTGAGGCAATAGTTTTGAAAAACACCAAACAAGCAGATTAAATTTAAGGATATAAATTGAATTTAAAGAATCTTGTACCCAATTAAAAGATTACAGATGAATTACATCTGACAAATTAACTAACAATAAAACAAACAGATGAAACTAGCATTAAAACCTTTAGCATCAGATATATTTATTACCATATATGTTATAATAACGCTCTTTATACGATTTAAATTTGAATATAACAACACATCCATGAGCCCTGTTTTATCTATTGTAATGGGGGTATGTTTTATCGTTGTTATATGGTCTTTAATAAAGTTAAAGTTTTTAAATCCTAATTGGTTCGGACTTTTTAACTCAAAAATAAAGGAGTCATAAAGTAAAGAGAAGTAACCTATAGAGTTATAAAAAGAATTAAATCGCACAATATAAAAAATTAATATCATGAGTAATTATCATATTAAACACTTAGAAGAATATTTTCAAGTATACAGAAAGTCAGTTAGATATCCTGAAGTTTTTTGGGAAGAAGTAGCAGAAGAACATTTTCTTTGGAGGAAAAAATGGGATAAAGTACTAGAATGGGACTTTACAAAACCAGAGATAAAATGGTTTCAGGGAGCCAAATTAAATATTACCGAAAACTGTTTAGATAAACACTTATACGTTCGTGGAGATAAAACGGCCATATTATTTGAACCTAATAATCCAAACGAAGAAGCACAACATATTACTTACAAACAGTTACATGAAAAAGTATGTAAGTTTGCTAATGTTTTAAAATCTAAAGGAATACAAAAGGGAGATAGAGTTATTATTTATTTACCCATGATTCCTGAACTTGCTGTTTCGGTTCTGGCATGTGCTCGAATTGGTGCAATTCATTCTGTTGTATTTGCAGGTTTCTCTTCGACAGCGTTATCTACAAGAGTTAATGATTGCCAGGCAAAAATGGTAATTACTTCAGATGGTTCTTATAGAGGAGCAAAAACTATTGATTTAAAAGGAATTGTTGATGAGGGATTAGAAGATTGCCCCACGGTAGAAAATGTTCTTGTTGCAAAAAGAATTAACACTAATATTGAAATGAAAAGTGGCAGAGATTATTGGTTGCAGCCTCTTTTAGACGAAGCTTCAGCCGAATGTAATCCTGAAATTATGGATGCGGAAGATCCTCTTTTTATTTTATATACTTCTGGATCAACGGGTAGACCAAAAGGAATGCTTCATACTACTGGTGGATATATGGTTTATACGGCTTACACGTTTAAGAATGTTTTCCAGTACAAAGAAAATGATATCTATTGGTGTACTGCAGATATTGGGTGGATAACAGGACATTCCTATATTGTGTATGGTCCTTTAGCTAATGGAGCCACAACAGTAATGTTTGAGGGGGTACCATCATATCCAGATTATGGACGATTTTGGGATATTGTTGAGAAACATAAAATAACGCAATTTTATACGGCTCCAACGGCCATTCGTGCCTTGGCTAAAGAAAATTTAGATTTTGTTAATAAATACGAATTGAGTAGTTTAAGAGTATTAGGTACTGTTGGTGAACCTATAAATGAAGAAGCTTGGCATTGGTATAATGACAATATTGGAGATAAAAAATGTCCGATTGTTGATACTTGGTGGCAAACTGAAACGGGAGGAATTTTAATTTCACCAGTACCGTTTTCAACTCCTACAAAACCAACCTATGCTACTTTACCCTTACCTGGAATTCAACCTACTTTAATGGATGAGAATGGAAAAGAAATAAAAGGGAATTCTGTTGAAGGTAGATTATGCATAAAATTCCCATGGCCATCCATAGCAAGAACTATTTGGGGGGATCATGAGCGTTATAAAAACACTTATTTCTCAGCTTTTGATAATAAGTATTTTACGGGCGACGGTGCTCTCCGAGACGAGGTAGGTTATTATAGAATTACAGGTAGAGTAGATGATGTGATAATTGTTTCTGGTCATAATTTAGGAACTGCTCCAATTGAAGATTCTATCAATGAACATCCAGCGGTCGCAGAATCGGCAATTGTTGGATTCCCGCATGATGTTAAAGGAAATGCATTATATGGTTACGTAATTTTGAAAGAGACAGGCGAGGTAAGAGATCGTGATAATTTAAGAAAAGAAATTAATCAGCTAATTACAGATCATATCGGTCCTATAGCAAAACTTAATAAAATACAATTTGTTCCTGGTTTACCAAAAACACGTAGTGGTAAAATAATGAGAAGAATATTAAGAAAAATAGCTTCGAAAGATACAAGTAATTTAGGAGATACTTCCACATTATTAAACCCTGAAGTCGTAGAGTTAATCATGAAAGAAGCTCTTTAAAAGGGAGAAGTGGTTAATTTATATTGTATTGTAAAACAGTGCCTTAGGCTGTGTTTTGATTGTGTCAGTAATTTTGAAAGATAAATGGTATTAGATACTCAATATGCTTGAATCAGAGATAGTTTTTAAATTTTTAGCATGAAAAAAACGCCTTGTTTCCAAGGCGTTTTTTCGATATGTTGTTATTTTATAATTCCCCTAATAAATAACATATCATGATATAGACACTTATCAATAATATAACGTGATATGCTTTAGATTATTATTTTTTTACAGTCGATAACTATTAATTTATTGTTAATGTTTGTTGTGAAAAAAATATAGCGATCTCCACCATCTTTTAATTTCAATTCCTTTCTTAATTGCTCAACAGTTTTGGGAAAGTTTCTTGTAGTGATATTCGCCTTGTCAGAATTAATTTCTTTTTTAGATTTTTTTTTATTGTATTCGAATGAGTTTTGTATTTTAAATATTCTCCCAGGAAAATTTATTATTTTCTCATTAGATGTATACAAGTGAGAATGTTGATGTAACTTTATCAATCCATATGAATTCCCTATTTGATCAAAGGCGCCAGCTTTCAAAATAGCTGAATTAGGTTCGTATAAATAGGTTAGAGGTTCACCGAATTTGACTTCGGATTTATCGTTAAGTTTAAGTGTATAGTTTTCATTTCCATTTTTTTTTATATTGATTGTTTTAATCTCTAAATCACCATTGAAATCTTTTTCTAATAGAAACAAAAGTTCCTTCACTTCATTTTTTACAGCAACAATGTGGATTTCCTTTACAAATTGTAATTCTTTGAGAGTGGCACTAATATCTAGAATAGGAGAATTCTTAATTAAAATAGTGTTCGATTTGGTAAACAAGAAATCTAAATTATCAGGAACATTTGGAGCACAATCTTTCAATAAGAAAACTTTCCCTTTTGCATCACTTCTTCTAGAAGGATCAATATAAATACCATCAAAATTCTCTTGACTTTCTTTTAAATAGGTAAGTCCATCATGAGGTATAGTTTCTATATTATTTACTCCTAATTGTTCAAAGTTGTATTTCGCAATATTGGATAAATCAGCATTCATTTCACAATGAATCACTTTTTCATTTTTTTTTGAAAAATAAAAACAATCTATCCCAAAACCACCAGTTATATCAATCATTGAATTTCCTTGGATCAAACTAGATTTGTAGTTCGCCGTTATTTCTGATGATGTTTGTTCAATACTTAATTTTGGTGGATAGAATATAGCTACGGTTTCAAACCAAGATGGTAATTTTTTTTCTGACTTTTTTTTCGATATTATTTGATTCGCCAATTCCTGAACAGTAATCCCCTCAAAAGGTGAACCTTTAAACAATAGCCGGTTGATATCAGTATTTATATTGTTATCAATAAAATTTTGAACTTCAGTGGATAGTAATAACGTATTCATTCAAATAAGTAAAACGCAAAAATACATATAATATATAGTGAAACTATGAGGAGTTTAACTTATTTAGAAACTACGTAAATTTGGTAGTAATTATACCTCTCTGAGAATCGCGTATTTCGAAGCAAGATGGATCATTGTGTATTATATTCAATTTTGAGTCTTTTGGTAAATAGATTATTTAAAATAGAATTACTCAAAAAATACTGAACTGTAAATTTAAAAGGGTTTTTATTGTAGTTATTTTAGTTTGAATAGGTGTTTGTTTAGTATATGTATAATTTATAGGGTTCGTGTTTTTACATCGAATTTTTAAAATCAACCAATTTTAGTCCTCTGATAACAAAAAAACGGGATAATTTGTCTAAAATTCTAGATTAAATCATTATGCTTAAGTCATAATGAATCATATAATACCAAAGAGTAGTGATTATTACGGGAAAACAAAACCAGTTAAGATTGAGGCTTGCAATGTATTATCTATTATAGATAATCATATTAAATAGTGCCTTTTGAAAATAAATAATACAGCGAAATTTTTAATTGAAAAATAATTAGGAGTACTATGGAAGTATATTCTATTTATTGAATTCATCAAAGCTTCCATCATTATAAAGAAGTATAACTTTAACCAATTTCTTCGTTTTTTTTGATTGAATATAATCTTCTTTGTCGGTCTCAACGTTATTATTAGCAGTAGAACCTGAAAAAAGAGTAGGTGTATCCTGTACTTTTTGAGGCTGGATTTCTTCTTTTTTTACTGGATCAGTAATATCTGTATGTTCTATTTCAGGAATGGTTTCTTCAATGATGTTATTTTTTGGGAAGCTACCTTCACCATTCAACAACCAATAGAGGTCAACTTCTGGAAATTTATCTATAATTTTTAAAACAAAATCTAAGCTGGGTTTATTCCTTCCAGACATTAAATGGGAAATACTTGATTTCGGAACACTAATACTTTCCGCAAAAGTTGACGATGTTAAACTGTAATACTTAATTACTTCTTTGATACGGTTCAAAAAATTCAATCTATTCACAATTGTAATATATTTACTTAATACACAAATGTAAACAAAAGGTTTAATATGGGCAAATAAATGTAATAAGCTATTGAATAGGTAATTATATTACAGTAAAACTTAAAGTAAATACACTTAAATATCTAAAAAAGAGTAAGTTAGTTGTTGTGTATAGAGTAAATTTATAATTAGTAGGTAATTAGATGTTTTAAAAAGGTTTACATCTGTAACAACAGATTGATTGATTATAATATCGGTATGAATGGTTTACAATTGTAGACGTAATAGGATTAAAGGGATAATAAGATAAACACTTCATAACTTATCCCATTCTTTTAGTATTAATTTTACAGGATCATGTTTACCTCTCTTTTTCCTCATATAAAGGACTTGTATTTGGTCTTTTAGTGCATGTTTGAGCGACTTATAAACGAATTTAAGCGAGTAATGCTAATATCCTATAATACAAAGAGTTTTATCTTTAATTATGACATATAAGCTTCTATAAATACTCACAATACACTAGTTAAGCAGAATAAAAGAGTCGAGTATGCTTGTTAGTTCGCAGTAAATGAATATGGAGGTATGTTACATTTGTAAACTATGTAAAAATTACCTGAAACTCTGTAATTTTCTCATTAGACTTAAATCGTATCGTACCATTATGTGCTTCTATGATACTTTTACTCAATGTTAGCCCTATTCCGGCCCCTTCTTTACGAGTAGTGTAATAAGGTACAAATATTAGATCCTTAATCTCTTCTGAAACCCCAATTCCATTATCTTTTATAAACAAAAAAGTTCTTTTCTCATTTTGTTCAAGAAGTACTTCTATTTGAGGTTGTTTACAATTGTGAACAGCGTAAATAGCATTGGATATCAAATTTATAACTACCTGTTCTATTTGATTTTTGTCTCCGTGAACGTAAACATCCTCAAAATTGTCAAACAATATAGTAATATTCTTTTGCTCAAATTCAGAATTGAATAATACCAACACTTCTCTAATCAACTCAGGCAGATTTAATTTTATTTTTTTGGGTATAGGCAATTCTGCGAGTTTACGATAGTTATCCACAAAAGTTGTTAAGTCTTGCGATCTACGCTTTATAATGTTTAGCCCCTGTGATAATTCATCAAAAGTTTCTTCAGAATTATCTAATTGAATAAGAGAATCTAAATTTTCTGCTAAACTACTTATAGGAGTAATCGTATTAATTATTTCATGTGACATTACATTCATTAACTTATACCAAGACTCCTTTTCCTTTTTATCAATTAATTGTTGTATTGTTTCCAATGAAACGATTAAGTACTCGTGTTCATTGGTTCGTGTGAGGGATGTTTTTAGAAAAAAAGTTTCTTTTTTTTCATTTACGCTAATGTTGAGAGTGTGTTTTACCTCTCTCCATTCTTCAATAAACTCTAAAAGTGGACCTATTTTTTCTTTAAGTAACTCCCAACGATAGTACTTTGGTATATCCAAAAAATTAACAAAGGCGTGATTTAGTTGAAATACTTCCGTAAATCCATGAAAATTTTTTCTCAATATTAACATACCAAAAGGTAGACTGTCAATAATATTAGTGAAAATCAATCTTTCAGAACTATTTTGTAAACTTTTCTTTCTATTTTTTTCTAAAAGTAACCCTGTTTTATGATACAAAGAGTTTTTTCTTTTATGAGTAGATATCGTATTGGTATAATCTTCAAAGAGTAAACAGTCGATTGATTTTTCAATATCCCCCAGTATTTTCTTCATATAATCAATAAATAGGAAAATTTGAAAAAGCAAAATTAAAGAAAAGCCTATTCCATTAATAACATAACCAGTGCTAAAAAAGTGATATATAATAACACCATTAATAATAAGGAATGTAATTCGTATAATTATTTGTACGTATAAAGGTTTTCCCATTATAACTGATGTTTTTCTAAGCGTCTATATAGCGCTGCTCTGGTTAAACCTAAATCTTTAGCAGCTCTGGAAATATTGCCCTGATGCTTTTGTAAAGCTTTCTTTATCAGTAGTTTCTCCGTTTCTTCAATGTTTAGGTTATTGCCTAATGAGCTATCTATTTTTTTTCCAGAAAAATGTAAATCATATAATTGAATAATGTTTTCATCCGTTATAATTACAGCTCTTTCAACAATATGCTCAACTTCTCTAATATTTCCAGGCCAAGAGTAATTTTTCAATCCATTAATGGCCTCATTTGAAAACCCTTGAATACTCTTTCTGTACTTATTATTTAATTTTTTCAAAAAATAATTGGCCAACAATAGTATATCATCTTGCCTTTCCCGTAGTGGAGGAAGATTTAATTCAATTGTATTAATTCTAAACAATAAATCTTGCCTGAATGTTTGTTTATCAACCATATCATGAATAGGAGCATTGGTTGCACAAATAATTCTAGCATCTATTTCTCTTTCTTTTCCTTCTCCTAATCGGGTAATTTTTCTGTTCTGAATTACTGTCAAGAGTTTTGATTGTAAATGAAGAGGAAGGTTTCCTATTTCATCTAAAAATATGGTGCCTCCTTTGGCTAGTTCAAACCTACCAATTGTATCCTTATGAGCGTCCGTAAAAGCTCCTTTAGCGTAACCAAATAATTCACTTTCAAATAAATTCTCATTCAATGCTCCTAAATCAACATGAATAAAAGGAGCGTTTTTTCTAAGAGATTCTAAATGAATCTCCTTAGCAAAAACATATTTACCAGTTCCATTTTCTCCTAAAATTAGAATGTTGGCATCGGTAGGAGCTACTTTTTTTACTAAGCGAATAGCAGATTCCATTGGTGCAGAGTTCCCTATAATATGTCCAGCTTTTTTATGAAAATCTAAATTGTCTTGGTTTTGAACAGTTTCTAATTGAACTGTTTTTCTTTTAGATCTTGCCAGTTCAACACCAACATTTACTACACCATAAAGTTTTTCAGTGTTCCAGGGTTTTAAAATAAAATCAGAAGCTCCTTGCTTAATAGCATCTACGGCTAAGTTTACGGAACCAAAAGCGGTCATTAATATTACTGTAGTTTCAGGACTTACTTCTTTAATATACTTTAACCAATAAAGTCCTTCTTTACCATCTTCAAAACCAACGCGATAATTCATGTCGAGTAAAACCACATCAATTGTGGAATTACTTAAATGATTTCCTATTTTTTTTGGGTTATTACTTGTAATAATTTCAGTAAAATATTTCTTCAGACTAATTCTGGCAGAAAATAAAATATCGTCGTCGTCGTCAACAATGAGTATAGAAGCTTCTTTTTTTCTCATACTACATAAATAAGGTTTTGTTTGAATATGAACAAAAAAATGTTCATTTATGAACACTCTGGTTTTGAAATTAAACTATAACCTATTGTTTTTTAGTAGATTACATATGGATTTTTTTCTTGGCATGTTTGTAGCTTTACTATTGTCAAACAGGATAAAAATGGACAAACTAATTAAACCTAAAAATAACAAATTAAAAAAAATGCTACTCATTGGTATTCCTATTATTTTAATTGTGGGACTCACTTTGATGAATCTCACAAGAAAGAAACAAGTTAAAATTGATAAAGACTCTTTAATAATTAATAAGGTAAAAAAAGGAGAATTCGAAGATGTAGTTTTGTTTAATAGCACAGTTGAACCTAAAACATCAGTCTTAGTAAATGTTATTCAAGGTGGTTCGGTTTCGGAAATATTTGTGGAAAGCGGACAACAAGTAAAAAAAGGAACTCCTTTATTAAAAGTATATAACCCAAATGCTGAATTAAATTACTTGACTCAAGAAACGGCTATTGTTGAACAAATAAATAACTTAAGAAATATTCGAGTAAGTATAACCAATCAACAATTAAACTTAGACCAACAATTGATTAGTATTGAAAACGATTATAGAAATGCTAAAAGACAATATACACTTGATACCACCTTATACAATAAAGGAGTAGTAGCCAAAAATGATTTCGAAAAGTCGGCACAAGAATTTACTTTTCAAAATAAGAGAAGTGATGTAATCAAAAAAAGTGTTACCGAAGAGAAAAGGAATCGTACAACACAATTATCACGTATAAATACGTCCATTGGTAACATGCAAAAAAGTTTGGATTTATTAAGAAAAAACAAAGAGAATTTTGTTGTAAAGGCTCCTGTAAATGGACTGTTGTCTTCTTTCAATCCTGTACTTGGACAAAATTATAATCAAGGAGAATCTGTTGGGAAAATTGATGTTCTTGATGGTTATAAGCTAGTGGCCAATGTTGATGAATATTATATTTCGAAATTACAAGAGGATATTAAAGGAACTGTTATGGCAAATGGTCAAAGTCATAATATAGAGTTACATAAAATTTATTCTGAAGTAGTTAACGGTAGATTTATGATAGAATTATTATTTCAAAGTGATTCTTTGTCTACTGATATTAAAAGAGGAATGACTTTAAAGAGTAAGGTGTTTTTATCCAATAATAGTGATGCCGTTTTATTACCAAAAGGACAGTTTTTTCATGAAACTAATGGGCAATGGATTTTTGTGTTAAATTCTGACAACACGGCTGTTAAAAGGAATATAAAATTAGGAAGAGAAAACCCTTTTTATTACGAAATAATAAGTGGTTTAAAAGAAGGAGATAGAGTGATAACTTCTGGTTATGATGATTTTAAAGATGTTGAAGAAGTAAATATCAAAAGCTAATTGAATTAAAGTGAAACCATTAAAAATCATAAATGAAATCATGATACTCAAGTTAAAAAACTCTTTTAATCATATCATTAAATTATTATTTATACTATTAATAGTAATGATATCAGGTTGTCAAAAAAGAGGCAATATCATAACTTCAGATATAGATAATTTTTGGAATGCTTATGATAACATAACAGCGACTAAAGATTCTACTCTTCAATACAAATATCTTGATAGTTTATATTTCAAGAAAGGGACGGAAGGATTGAAAGCAATTAGATTTGTAAGGAATTATAAAGCTACAGATTATATTAATTCTATCAATAATTATCCGTTATTCTGGTCGTCGATTAGAAAGAATACTTTGAAAGCAAATCAGTTGAGTTCAGATTTAGAAGAAGGAATACAAAAGTTAAAGAATATATATCCAGATTTAAAACCGGCCAAAATATTTTTTATCATCGGGGCATTTAGAACATCAGGAACCACTTTAGACAGTTTAGTATTGATTGGTAGTGAATTTGCAATGACAGATAAGAATACAGTATCTACGGAATTTCCTGAAGAAATACAGAGTGCTCGAAGAAAGTATTTTAACTCAAACCCTATAAATGATTTGGTTTTATTGAATGTACATGAATATGTTCATACTCAACAAAAAGCAATGGTTCATAACATATTATCACTTGCTATTTATGAAGGTGTTGCGGAATTTGTGTCAGTAAAAGCTATGGGAGGCGTATCGGCAGTGCCAGCTATAGCATATGGAAAGAAAAACATGAAAAAAGTACTGAAAAAATTCGAAGAGGAAATGTTTTATTCAGTAAACGAAAATAAATGGTTATGGGGAGAAGCTAGATTAAATGAATTCAATGTACGTGATTTAGGGTATTATGTTGGTTACCAAATGTGTGAAAATTTTTACAATAGTTCTAAAAACAAAAAAGTGGCTATACAACAACTGATTGAATTAGATTTTAATAATGAAAAGGATATTGAGTCTTTTGTCGATGGTACTGATGTTTTTTCAGATACCTTGGAAAAGCTGTATGAGAATTTCGAGAGAAAACGACCTAAGGTAACTCGTATAAATCAATTCGAGAATCATTCGGTAAATGTAAATCCTGCAATAACCGAAATCACAATAGAGTTTTCTGAACCTTTGAACGGTTATCATACGGGTGTTGATTTTGGAAAATTAGGAAAGCAAGCTTTTCCTGAGGGAACCTTAGTCGGAAGAAAATGGGGAAGTGAAAATGAATCTTGGACAATTCCAGTAAAATTAAAACCCGAAAGACATTACCAAATTTTAATTTCTAACAACTTTAGGATGGCTACGGGAATTCCGTTGAAACCATTTTTAATTGATTTTAAAACAAGTAAAAACTAAACAACATAATGAAAGCATTAAAAGGAGTATCTGTTTTTATACTGATTTTGAGTTTTCTGGGGTGTTCGAAATCAAATTTCAACGGAATACAAGTTAAAAATTGGAAAATGAAAATGAACCAGAATGAATATAAGATTAATTTTACTGACTTTTACGGGAATACAGAGCAGCAACTTCCTTTAAAAAATCAAAATAAAATAACCATAGTAATTCAATCGAAAATAGAAAAAGGCAAGGCGTATTTTTACCTAATGGATCAAAAGGAAAATCAAATATGTAAGATAGCATTAAGCAGTATTGAGTCCATTAAAAAAACGATATCAATAGATCCTAAAAAAGTATATAGAATCAAACTAAGTGGAGAAAATGCCTCTGGTAATTTTTCTTCAACTTGGAATTAAATTAACAAACGAAACACAATATAATTATGATTAAAATAACAGACTTAGTAAAAGTATATAGAACAGAAGAGATTGAAACAACTGCTTTAAATAAGTTGTCTTTAGAAGTTGAAAAAGGGGAGTTTGTCTCAATTATGGGGGCCTCTGGATGTGGGAAATCTACCTTGTTAAACATCATAGGATTACTGGATGCACCTAATGATGGAAGCTATCTTTTTGATGGTATAGAGGTATCAAAATTTAGTGAAAAGCAACGTGCTGGTTTAAGAAAAGCGAACATTGGGTTTATATTTCAAAATTTTAATTTAATTGATGAATTAACGGTGTTTGAAAATGTGGAATTGCCTTTAATTTATAACAAAGTTAAATCATCTGAAAGAAAAAACAGAGTGAATGAAATTCTTGATAGAATGGGGATTTCACACCGCGCGAAACATTTTCCATTACAATTGTCGGGAGGCCAGCAGCAACGTGTGGCGGTAGCAAGAGCACTGGTTACAAATCCTAAAATTATTTTAGCAGATGAACCTACGGGAAATTTAGATAGTAAAAGTGGTAATGATGTTATGGAATTACTTACAGAATTGCATGGAAGTGGTGCTACTATAATCATGGTTACTCACTCATCATATGATGCTAATTTTTCTTCACGCATTATTACTTTAAAGGATGGAGAAATTATTTCGCAAAAAGTTAACGAACATAAAATTGATGTATTAGTACAGAATCAATAGGGTCTTATTGAATAATCCTCGAAGCATATCGAGAAAAAATACAAGAAAATTAATCCAAATACCTTGGAAGAAACTACTGAAAATTTATCTGTAGTTATCTACCAATGGTTAACATAATAAAGAAATAATGATATATGTTTCAAACATGGTTTAAAATATTTTTCAGGAACCAAAAGAAAAATTGGTTGAATGGAGTGGTAAATATATCTGGGCTTACTTTAGGGTTTTCGGCCTTACTCTTAGTGATTCTTTACTTAAATGAAGAAAAAAGCTATAATCAATGGAACCCAGATAAAAACACTATTTATAGAGTTAATATAAAACAAGCACAAAGTGGAGAGGTGTGGTTTACGGTGAATCCAGGTATGTATTTAACGTACCCGAAAGAAATACCAGAGATAAAAGAGGCTTTAATGGTCAAACCCTTTTATAGAAGTAGAGTCATTCAATACAATGATGTTTCAGAATTTAATAGTAAAACAATAACTACAGAGCCGATTTTTTTTGAGTTTTTTCCGTTTAAAATTCTTCAAGGCTCCGTCAATAAATTTAGTGAAACGAGAAATAATATTGCCATTTCTGAGGTCTATTCAAAGCGTATTTTTAAGGATGATGATGCCGTAGGGAATTCAGTAAAAATTAATGGGAAAAGTTATTTCGTAGCTTGTGTTTATGAAGTTCCTAAAAACTCTCATTATGAACCTGATTTATTGATGCAATTCGAAACGCCATTTGCAGTACATTGGGGGAATCATAATAATGAACTATTTTGTAAAATCCCTGAAGGTTCTGATTTAGCTTCTGTAAAAGAAAAAATGGAACAAATTATAGTCAATGTGTATAGAAGGTTTGCTGAAGAAGAAGGGGTAAGCATTGAAGAGTTTAATGAAAAATTTGGAATACCAACAATTTTACTAGATAAATTAAGCACCATATACCTTCATAATACTGCTAAAAGAGCTGGTCCGAGTGGAACTGGAAATTACCAGTTAATAATGATACTTTTAGGATTATCCATTTTATTAATAATCATTTCTTGTGTTAATTTTATTAATTTATCTCTAGCTTCAGGCAATCAAAGGGCTAAAGAAGTAGGAGTGAAGAAAACCTTAGGGTTTACTAAGAAGAGTTTACTATTTCAGTATGTATTTGAAATTGTTCTGCAAGGATTGGTCTCTTTTCTTTTTGCCTTGATCATTGTTGAATTAGCACTTCCATTCTTTAATGATTTCATGCAAACTAAAATTTCAATTTTACATTTTAAATCACTATCGATATTATTCTTAGTTGTACTAGGTACTTCACTTTTAATAGGAGCAATTCCAGCTTTATATTTATCAAATTTCAAATCAATTGAGGTGTTAAAGGGGAATATTTCGAAAAGTAAAAAGGGAAATTTGGCTAGAAATTTAATGTTAGGCGTACAATTTCTAATTTCTGGTTTTTTCATAATTAGCATTTTAATTGTTAGTACCCAAGTTTCGTACATGATGGAGAAAGATTTGGGGTTTGATAAATCACAAGTAATAGCTGTAGATCTTTATAGTATAGGAAACGAGTATGATAAATATAAATTAACCAAAGAAATATTAGAGAAACAATCGAATATCATTGCGATTACAGCAAGTATGTTTGTTCCTGGAGAAGGTTTCGTTAATGGAACCGCATTAAGACATCCGATTAATGAAAAGCAATTCAACTGTGCATCAAATTTGGTGGATTATGACTATATAAAATTTGCAAAGTTGAAAGTTTTAAAGGGTAGAAGTTTTTCTAAAAATATAGCTTCTGATAGTATTAATAGAATAATAATTAATGAAACGGCGGCTAAGCAACTAGGTATTTATAAAAAGCCAATTGGAGAAAAAGTAAGATTGGGCTGGCTTCAAGACGATGCACCTTCTTTAGAAGTAATAGGAATGGTCAAAGACTATCATTTTGATGGATTCGATACAAAAATTAGTCCTATGTTCTTCACTTTATGGGAAAACTTTGAGTTTGCTAAACAATGGATTCCAGCAATTCAATTTAAAATAAAACCAGAAAATATTGATGTAACAATTAGTGAAATTGAAACATTTTGGAAAACTAATATTGATACTAAATACCCATTTACTTACGAGTTTTTAGATAAAAAATTTGCTAAAACTTATAAAAAGTATCGAAAAGAGCAAGCGATGTTTCTAATTCTTTCAATTATTGTAATCACGATTGCTTTATTAGGATTATTTGCTCTTGCCACCTTAACAATACAACAAAGATTAAAAGAAGTTGCGATAAGGAAAACTTTAGGTGCTTCAGCTAATAATATTATGATTCAGTTGGTTAAGATATTTCTTAAGATCACTCTATTAGCATCAGCTGTATTAATTCCAACTGCATATTACTTTATGCAAAGTTGGTTAAACAATTTTGTTTATAGAATAAATATGCCAATTTGGCCTTATTTGTTAACGCCTATTATTCTGTTAATTCTGGTATTCACTGTAGTCGGATTCAAAGCTTTTAAGGCAACAAAAATAGATTTAATAAAGCATTTAAAATTTGAATAATTATGTTTCAAACATGGTTTAAAATATTTTTCAGAAACCAAAAGAAAAATTGGTTAAATGGAATCGTAAATATCTCTGGTTTAACATTAAGTTTAGGGGTGCTTGTTTTGGTACTGCTTTATTTCAATGATGAAAAAACGTATAACAAAGAAAATTTAGAGAAAAAAGAAATTTATAGAGTAGTTCATAATATGTCACATGGAGATATATGGACAACTAGTACCACTGTAGAAGGTGTTGCCTATAAAAATGATATCCCCGAGGTAATAGAAACTTATATGAGCGATTCTTGGTATAGCTCGAAATTGGTTGATCTAGGAAACAAGAAGTATTATACGAACAAAATAATACGCGGAGAAGCTTCTTTTTTTGAGTTCTTTCCTTTTGATATTCTTAAGGGATCCGTTGATAAGTTTAAAGAAACAAGAAATAACGTAGCCATATCTGAAACTTTGGCTAAACAATATTTTGGTTCAGTTTCAGCCATTGGAAAAAGCCTAAGTTTTGATGAAAGGACGTTTATTATTACTACAGTATTTAAAATTGAAGGTAAACATTATATGGAACCTGATTTGGTTATTCAATTTAATGATGCTCCTGAAGGACACTGGGGAAATTATTCTCATGGGCTCTTGGTAAAAACCACGAAAGGTAGTAATGCAGAAGATCTTCAAGAGAAAATGAATCAAGTTTGGCATGTTAATCAGGTACTACGTGAAGCGGAACAAGATGGAATTACTGCAGAAGAATGGCAAGAAAAGTATGGCACGAAAATTTTATTAGAAAGCTTTGAGGATATTCGATTGAAAGCATACACAGAAGATGGAGGTCCGGAAGGAAAGGGAAATTATGAGCTTATTATTATCTTGTTGTCACTGGGGGTATTACTTCTAATTATTTCATGTGTGAATTTTATTAATCTTTCAATTGCATCAGCAGAACAAAGAGCAAAGGAGGTTGGCATTAAAAAAACATTGGGAATATCTAAGTTTTCTCTAATTGTTCAATATACCGCTGAAATATTATTTCAAGGAATAATAGCTTTTATTTTATCGCTGGTAATAGTTGAATTAGTTCTTCCTTCTTTTAATGATTTTATGAATAAGGAAATTATTCTAATTGACGAAATAGGAGTTATTGTTAAATTATTTTTAACTACCATAGTATTATCATTGATTGTAGGATACATTCCCGCTTTTAAATTATCTAGATTTAAATCTTCTGAAGTTCTAAAAGGAAATGTCGCTAGAAGTAAAAGAGGAATAATAGGTAGGAATGTTATGCTTGGTCTTCAATTCCTAATTTCTGGCTTTTTTCTTACTGCATCAATTATAATTTACAAACAGGTAAATTATATGACTGAAAAAGATTTAGGGTTTTCTGGTGAACAAGTATTAATGGTTCATATGAATGATTCGAGATTAGAGAGATATAATAAGTATTTAGTAGCGAAAAAAGAGTTGATAAAACACCCTAATATTACAAAGGTTACTAGTAATTTCTTTGTCCCAAATGGAGGGTATTCAAATTCCACAAACACGAATTACAAAGAAAAATTAGTGAACTCTAATGGGAATGCTATAGACTTTAATTACCTTGATATGGTAAAAATAGATATCATAAAAGGAAGAGGTTTACAGGAAAAGTTTGCTTCAGACACTATTAGAAACATCCTTGTCAACGAAACAATGGCAAAAGGATTGGGAATTTATAATGACCCAATAGGTAAGAAAATAGAAGTTGGATACCTATCGCCCGAAGATAATAATAAGTTTAATGTAGTAGGTATGGTAAAGGATTATCATGTATTTGGTTTACAAAGAGAAATACCTCCAACGTTCTTTTTTCACTGGAATACTTTTAATTGGATGAAACAATACAATTTTTATAATATTCAACTTAAAATTAAGCCTGAGAATATTCAAGAGACCGTTAAATTTGTTCAAAAGTATTGGAAATTAAACATTGAACAAGATTATCCATTTACACATGAATTTTTGGATAAAAACTTCCAAAAATCATTTAATAAGTATCAAAAGCAGAAGACTTTATTAACAATTTTAACGATAATCGTTATTTTAATTTCATTGTTAGGACTCTTTGCATTAGCTACCTTAACCATACAGCAACGTTTAAAAGAGGTAGCTATTCGTAAAACTTTAGGAGCTTCAGTGCAAGAGATCATGTTTCAGTTGATAAAGGTGTTTTTGAAAATAGCTATTTATGCTACTATTGTTCTAATTCCACTAAGTTACTATTTCATGCAAAACTGGTTAGAAAACTTCGTGTATCGTATCGATATGCCATTTACACCTTATATAATTACTCCAATAATCTTAACACTTTTAGTATTTAGCGTTGTAGGAATTAAGGCCTATTTAGCGACTAAGGTTAATTTAATCAAATACTTAAAGTTTGAGTAACTATAAAAGATGGTGTCACAAATTAAAAAAGAAATAGTCTTTTTTATATCAACCATTAAAAATTAAAACAGATGAAACTTAAAGTAACCTCTTTTTTGGGACTATTTTTATTCATAAGCTCATTAATGTCGGCTCAGGAAAATATAAATCTTACCACAAATTTTGATAAAATTATTGTAAGTCCGCATATAGAAGTTGTGTTTAAAAAAGGAAATAACTCAAGTATTGTAATAGACGATATAAATGTATCAAGAGAAAAGTTCAAGTACGAGATAAAAAACGGAACACTTCAAGTATATTTAGAAGGAGCTAAAACGTATACAAAAAGTAAGAAAACACAACATGAAGGGTATAGCAGAAAAACTCCATTATATAAAAACAGAGTAGTAGTTTTAACAATAACATATACCGACGTAGAAGTGTTTTCTGTAAGAGGTGAGGAAAAAATTACATTCGAAACTCCTTTAAAGCAACAAAATTGTAAGCTTCGTATTTATGGAGATTCAGAAGTAACCATAAACGAAGTAGATTTAGATAAACTAGGGGTTACAATTTACGGAGAAAGTTATCTTAAACTAATGAAAGGGAGTATAAATAGACAGAAAATCACTGCTTATGGGGCTAGTAAAGTAATGGCTTATGATGTTGTTTCAAAGGAAACTAAAGTTACAGCTTATGGTGATGGAACGTATCAAGTAAACGCTTCTGAAAAAGTAAAAGTAACCTCTTACGGAGAGGCCAAAATTTTATACAAAGGAGAGGCTAGTTTAAAAAAAGGAATTGTTATTGGAGAATCTACAATAAGTAAAGTAATGTAAAGACTGAGCATGAAAAGTGTAATCAGCCATTCTAATAACAAAATATTTATGCACTAAGGAATAAATACTGATATCATTGATATAATATTTAAATCTAATGTGGAAAGTAAATTTAAAATAGTATAGTTTTGTCAAATGATTAAAGTTTGGTATCTTTTTTGAATGTACCAAAAAAAACGAAACTATACTATTTTATGAGAAAAACTGTACTATTAATGGTGGTTTGTTTATGGGGGTATGCTTGTAGTAGCGTAAAATCCACACAAGAGGCTATTAATAAAGGAAACTATGATGAGGCGATAAAGTTATCAGTTAAAAAGTTGGTAAGTAATAAATTTAAAGAGAAAAACCAGCCGTATGTCGTTATGTTACGAGATGCTTTTGTGAAAGCAACTTCAAGAGATCTTTCAAAAATCGACTTTTTAAAAAGAGATAGTAATCCAGAAAATTTAGAAGAAATTTTTGAGATTTACAATAGGCTTAAAAGAAGACAAGAGAAAATTCAACCCTTATTACCATTAAAACTTATTTCTACAGGTAGAAATGCTATTTTTAATTTTAATAATTATAATGAGGATATTATCGCAGCGAAAAATGATCTTTCGGAGCATTTATACGTTAAGGCTAAAACTGTGTTTGAATCAAGAAATAAGCAAGATTACAGGTTAGCATATAAGGACTTTGCTTATATTGATAAAATTAATCCGAACTACAAAAATGTAAGAGATTTGATGAATGAATGTCATCAAATTGGAACTGACTTTGTATTTGTTTCTCTTGAAAACAAAACAGATAAGGTAATTCCTGTGAGACTGGAAGATGATCTATTAAATTTTGAGGCCAATCATTTAAATGACTTTTGGACGGTATACCATAATGAAAAACAACCACGATTAAATTATGATTTTACATTAGAGTTATTGTTTAGGGATATTATTATATCTCCAGAGCATATTTATGAAAAAGAATTTGTGAAAGAAAGACAAATCAAGGATGGTTTTAAATACCTTTTAGATAGTAAAGGAAACCAAGTAAAAGATAGTTTAGGTAATAAAATAAAAGTAGATAAATTTATCAAAGCCCGATGTAATTTTTACAGATTTACACAATCTAAATCTGTTCAGGTGGTTGGCCAAGTAAGGTATTTTGATAACGTTAGTAAACAATTACTGGAGTCCTTCCCGCTACAGAGTGAATTTATTTTTGAACATACATATGCTACTTCTGATGGAGATAGAAGGGCTTTGGAGAAAAACTTCATTAATTTATTAACTTTAAGAGCTGTACCTTTTCCTAGTAATGAGCAAATGATTTATGATGTTGGAAAGGATGTGAAGCAAAAATTGAAGGCAATTATAACAAGAAATAAGATTAGAAATTAATCTAAGAAAAATTGGTAGTTAGTAATTTACTAGCTCCCAATTTTTTTAAATATTAATTTTAAGTTTTCAGGACTCATCGTGAAGGCAAAATTTTCCTTAATATCTTTCGGTTCGCCTTTTAAAGTAATTTCAAAATTTTTACATATTCCAGATATTACTGAAGTCATTTCAATAATTGATAAATGCATCCCTGGGCATAATCTGGCACCTCCACCAAATGCTTTTATAGATTTTGGTGTATGATTTTGGTAGGGACATAATGATGAAATCCATCTATTTGGGTTAAAAATTTCTGGTTCCGAAAAATTATCTTTTGTTTTAGGTTCATAACCATTTTGTAAGATAATCGTAGTGTTTTTAGGGATAGAAAGATTGTCAACTATTACATCTTTATTAGCTTGAAAAATCAATACAGGAGTTGTAGGGCTTAGTCTAATAGCTTCTTGTACCGCGGCATTCGCATGTTTCAATAAAGAAATTTGTTCGTAATTCTCTGGAACATTGGAAGAATAAGACTCAATTGCTTCCTGTCTTATTTTCTTAATAAATTCAGGGCTCTGTGATAAGTGAAAAAGTGTCCAAGCTAACGTATTTGATGTTGTATCTTCACCTGCAATAAGCATGGCTATAACGTTTCCGTATAAAACATTATCATCAAAAACACTTTCTTCCTTTTTACTCTCAACTAGCATTGCTTGTAAAAAATTAGCGGGATTATTTTTTAAAGAAGAATCGTTTTCAAATTTAATTTTAGCCTCTTGGATAAACCCATTTACAATAAGCTTAATTTTTTCTAATGAAGACACTAATTTTTTATCTTCTTTTGAAGGGAAATAGCGCCATAAAGGAAAGGTAGCTGTTATCCGATCATTGATTTTAGGAAAAATTAATTCGAGGTGATTTTGAAATCGATCTTTTTGATTGTTTATGGTATTTAACTTATAACCAAATGCTATTTCAGTGGTGACGTCAATTGTAAAAGCAACAAAATCTTTAAGTATTTCAATGGATTGATTACTTTCAGCATAAGAAGATATTTTATGAATTAAATGCTTATTTTTCTCCCTGATAATAGGGTAGTAGCTCTTCACTCTTTTCACATTCAACGATTCATTAACAACTTTTCTTTGTTTTTTCCAGTGCTCTCCTTCAGCATTAAATACAGTATGAAGTCCCATTTCAACGAAAACCTCATTTATTGCTGAAAGGCGTCTAAAGTTGTCTGGACGTTGCTTAAGTATTTGATTATTAAAATCATTATCCGCAGAAACTAAAATTCTGGCAGGGCCGAACTTGACTGTATAGATTTTACCGACTTCCTTAGCCCATTTTTCTAGAATAAGGTGGATGTCCTTTTTTTTAAACTCTCTTATATGTCCTATAAGTATGTTTCCTTTAGGACTTTGTAAGTCTTTTAATGTTCGTAGCGCGGTTTGGTTAGAGGTATTCATCATAATGTTAAAACAATGAATATAAGTAAATTAAAAAGAGTGAGAAATGGAATAGAAAGAAATTAGTGCTTGTTTCATAGAATAGTCTATAAAATTAATAAGGCACGGAAAACCGTGCCTTATTCTGAAAATATTATTAATCTAAAACCCTTCTAAAATAGACTAATATTATCAATCTACAAATGTAAAGGTTTTTTTATGATACTTCCTAATAATTGTTCATAAAATTATTTTAAATCTTCTATCCATTTTCTAGCATTTACAAAGGCTTCTATCCATGGAGATACTTCGTCTTTCCTAGAGTCGGGGTAATTGGCCCAGTTCCATTGAAAAGTAGAACGTTCTATATGTGGCATTGTAACTAGATGACGTCCAGTGTCATCACACATCATTGCTGTGTTATAATCAGAACCATTAGGGTTGTTAGGATATCCTTCATAACCATACTTAGCTACAATATTATACCTATCTTCAGTTTCAGGTAAATTGAATCTTCCTTCTCCATGAGATATCCATACACCAAGTTCACTTCCTGCTAAACTAGATAACATTATAGAGTTGTTTTCTTGAATTTTTACAGATGTAAAAGAACTTTCATGTTTTTTAGAAGCGTTGTGAAGCATTTTACCATGAACTTTATGGTTAGGATTTATTAATTCTAATTCCATCCATAATTGACATCCATTACAAATACCCACTGATAAAGTATCTTCTCTTTCGAAGAATTTTTTCAGAGCAGTATTAGCTTTTTCATTGTATAAAAATGCACCAGCCCAACCTTTCGCAGAACCTAGCACATCGGAGTTAGAAAAACCTCCGACAGCACCGATGAATTGAATATCTTCAAGAGTTTCGCGCCCCGAAATTAAATCAGTCATGTGAACATCTTTAACATCAAAACCGGCTAAATACATTGCATTCGCCATTTCTCTCTCAGAATTCGATCCTTTTTCTCTTATGATTGCCGCTTTTGGTCTGTTAGAAACAGCTCCTACGGCATCGGCTAATTTTCCAGTGAAATTGGCTGGAAACTTATATTTTAAAGGTTGTTTTTTATAGTTATCATAACGTTCTTTTGCTAAATCATTAGCAGTTTGTTTGCTATCTAATAAAAATGAGGTTTTATACCAAGTATCTCTTAATTCAGAAACTGGTAAAGCAAAAACGTCTGAGTTGTTTTTAATATTTAAACGATCAGATTCAGTAACCGATCCTATTTTGAAAAATTCTATATTATTTTTAGAAAAGATAGCCTCAACAGTATCATCAGTACTTTGGAAAACTATTCCAGAGTTTTCCGCAAATAAAACTTTAACACTATCAATTTCATTAAGAGAAGATAGATCAATGTTTGCACCTATGTTTACATCTGCAAAACAAAGTTCAAGTAAAGTGGTTATTAAACCTCCTGAAGCTATATCATGTCCTGCTACTATTTTTTCATCTCTAATTAATTGTTGTAGAACGTTGAAAGTAGTTTTAAAGCTAGCTGTATCCTTAATAGTAGGTGTTTGATTTCCTATTCTATTTACAACTTGTGCAAATGAACTTCCTCCTAATTTGAATTCATCTTGAGAAAGATTAATATAATAAATATCGCCTTTATTTACTTGAAATACTGGTTCTACAACTTTTGTTATATCATTACAATTCGCTGCTGCCGAAATTACCACAGTACCTGGAGAAATTACTTCTTCGTTAGGATATTTCTGCTTCATAGACAATGAATCTTTACCAGTAGGAACATTGATACCTAAACCGATAGAAAATTCAGAAACAGCTTTAACCGCTTTATATAAACGAGCATCTTCTCCTTCATTTCTACAAGGCCACATCCAGTTGGCTGATAGAGAAACAGAGTTTAAACCATCTTTTAATGGAGCCCATACGATATTTGTTAATGCTTCGGCTATAGAATTCTTACTTCCCGCTTCGGGATCAATTAATCCAGAAATAGGGGAGTGCCCAATCGTAGTAGCAACACCTTCTTTTCCTTTATAATCCAAAGCCATTACTCCAACATTATTCAAAGGAATTTGTAAAGTTCCAACACATTGTTGTTTTGCTACTTTCCCACCAACACAACGGTCAACTTTATTCGTTAACCAATCTTTACAAGCTACAGCTTCTAATTGAAGTACTTGAGATAAGTAATCACGGAAGTTTTCTGTACTATAAGCTAGTTCTTTATAGTTTCTAGTTACAGAAGAATCTGTCATTATTGTTTTAGGAGAACTCCCAAACATATCTTCAAGTGCTAAATCCATAGGTTTGTTACCTTTAGAATTAGATTCAAAAGTAAATCTATGATCACCAGTTACATCTCCTACTGTATACATCGGAGAACGCTCACGTTCTGCAATTTTATTTAAAGTATCAATATGTTTATCAGCAATTACCAATCCCATTCTTTCTTGAGATTCGTTACCTATTATTTCTTTATCGGATAAAGTAGGATCGCCAACAGGAAGTTGATCCAAATCGATTTTACCACCTGTATCTTCAACCAATTCTGATAGACAATTTAAATGTCCACCAGCTCCATGATCATGTATAGAAACGATAAAATTATCTTCACTTTCTACCATTCCTCTAACTGCATTTGCGGCACGCTTTTGCATTTCAGGGTTTGATCGTTGCACGGCATTTAATTCAATTCCTGTTGAAAATTTCCCAGTATCAGCTGAAGAAACTGCTGCTCCTCCCATACCAATTCTGTAGTTTTCACCACCAAGAATTACAATTTTATCTCCTTCTTTTGGAGTATCTTTTATCGCTTGTTCCTTCTTACCATACCCGATACCTCCAGCTTGCATGATCACTTTATCAAACCCTAACTTTCGAGCATCCTCTTCATGTTCAAAGGTTAATATAGACCCACAAATTAATGGTTGACCGAACTTATTTCCAAAGTCAGAAGCCCCATTTGATGCTTTAATCAAAATATCCATAGGCGTTTGATATAACCACTTGCGTTCATTCATCCCTTTTTCCCAAGGACGATTCTCTTCTAAACGAGAGTAAGAAGTCATGTATACAGCTGTACCAGCTAAGGGAAGTGAACCTTTACCTCCTGCAAGTCTATCTCTTATTTCTCCTCCAGAACCAGTAGCTGCGCCATTAAAAGGCTCTACAGTAGTAGGGAAATTATGTGTTTCTGCTTTTAAAGAAATTACAGACTCAAAATCTTTTGTATCATAATACTCAGGAACATCTGCACTTTTTGGAGCAAATTGCTCTACTTTTGGACCTTCAATAAAGGCTACATTGTCTTTGTACGCAGAAACAATACCATTAGGGTTTTGTTTCGATGTTTCCTTAATCAATTTAAATAGTGAAGTAGGTTGCTCCTCACCATCAATAACAAAAGTTCCGTTAAAAATCTTATGACGACAATGCTCTGAATTTACCTGAGAAAAACCAAACACTTCAGAATCTGTTAACTTTCTTCCAATTTTGGTTGATACTTCTTCTAAATAAGAAATCTCTTCATCATTTAATGCCAAACCTTCTTGCTCGTTATAAGCGGCAATGTTTTCAATATCTAAAATTGATTCCGGTTCAATATTAATGGTGAAAATTTCTTGATTTAATCCGTTGAATTTTTGTGAAATCATTGGATCAAATTCAGAATAATCTTCAGTAACTGTTTCAAATTCTTCAATTCTAACAATTCCAGAAATCCCCATATTTTGAGTAATTTCTACGGCATTAGTACTCCAAGGAGTAATCATAGCTGCTCTTGGACCAACAAAAAAGGCGTCAAGTGACGCCAGGTTTATTTTAGATTGGTTTCCGAATAACCAAGTAAGTTTCGAAATAGTTTGAGCAGTTAATTCTTCTGTTGTTTGCACAGCAAAAACCTTGCTATTTACGTTCCCAAAGAAATGAATCATTATTAGTTGTGTTTGTGTGTGTTTTAAAAAGGTGTAAATTTAGTTCTTTTCCTTCAAATAAAAGCACAAAAAAAGCAGTAAATTTTACTGCTTTTTTTGTGCTAGGGATTATTGCTTTCCTACTTATTATCTATGTTTATCCTATTTCTATCAATCTTACCTTTCTTAATTGCTTTGTAATTTTCATAACAATTTAATACGGCTTCGATAAGTTGCAAATCACTTGCTTTTTTTATGAAATACTCCGAGTAATCACAATCCGCTAATAACGTATGTAATTCAGCTCGATCCATTTGGAGGTACTCCATCATAACCTCTCTATCAAACTTACCTGCCAGCATTTTTCTTAAATCATCTTCTTTTTTTAATTTCTGAAGTTTCTTTAACTGTTTTGGTTTTTTTCCGAACAAATTATAAACCAAATCTACAGGGTTTAAGAGTTTAGCTATTGGAGAACTAATTTTTTGAGGTCTTCCTACTTCATAAGTTTGAGGCAACCCATTAATGTGAATTCTTGTGAATCTGTCTTTAGGAACCTGTTTCACATCTACTTCTAAAACGCCTATTAACTTGGTAGATTTAATAACAATTTCTTTAATCTCTTCAGGTTTTTCTGATAATGAAATCTCTACCTCATTTCCTTTTAAAAGGTCATTAGTCACTTTTACCTTAATAGAAGAATATCCCAAAAAAGATACTAATACAGTATCATTCGCCTTGGCTACTAACTCAAACAAACCTTTTTCGTTAGTAATCGTTCCATTAACTGTATTCAAGTTTAAAACGTGGGCTGCACTTAACGGTTTTTTGGTTTCATTATCAACAATTTGTCCTTTTAACTTTTCACCTTTATTACCTTGAGCAGATACTATGAAGCTAAAGAACAACATAGCTGTTAGAAGTATGTGTTTATTTTGCATACTGCGAAAATAGCAATTAAACCAGTTTATATAGTTAATTATCTGTGAATATTAGAAAAGATTGGTAAATAAAAAACCATCAAATTAGATTTGATGGTTTTTTCGTTAATATAATTCAAATAGAAAGTAAGTAGAAACTCTTTTTTAATGGAAACCGTTGAATTCAGTTTGTATAAAATTTCTTACTATTTTTTTTAAATCATTACTACATTGTTCGTTAGGATAGATCATTCTTACTATTTTCTGATCTTTCACAGTATGATTCCAATCAACAAAATTTCGTACTCGCTTCGAGTCGATCTCATACTCATTATCATATATAAAATTCTTGATATTATTTTCCAGTAAACTTATTTTACTATCAAACTCCTTCTTCTTTAAATAACTATTAAATGTCATATAGCTGGAAATTTTAAAAATTAAAAATTAAAAGAACAGTAGGGGGTATCTATGTTACAAATATATACGATGAATGAGTTAAATAAAATACTCATTTTTACTAGTTTAAAACCTAGGGAGAATCCTTAAGCTTCTAATGGTTTTCCCTGAAGTCATTCAATGTCAATATAATATAAAAAAGAGTTTTTTAAAGTGAGAATAACAAGGTTTGGAGATGGGGTTACTGAAAAATGATTTATTGAATTTGTTTCCTTTTATGGAGTTATGAAAAACAACTGTATTAAAAAACTCTTACCAACAAACGAATGTTATGTAAGAGTTTTAGTTTTAAGGTAGTATGCTTTGTGTTTTAGTTATTTCATAAATAACTTTATGAGAATAATTTGATACAAATATATAGCGAAAGAACGGGGTGTAAAATACCTAGTACCCCTAAATATCATATCAGGGTAAACCCTTAGTGTACTAGTAAAAACACGGATATAAAAAAACCGAGAGTTTGGAATAACTCTCGGTTTGTGCGCATAAGAAGATTCGAACTTCCACATCCATAATGAATACTGCCCCCTCAAGGCAGCGCGTCTACCAATTCCGCCATATGCGCTTAAAAGAAAAAAGTTAAGCATAGTAGCTTAACTTTTTGTGACCGGGCTGGGGCTCGAACCCAGGACCCTCTCCTTAAAAGGGAGATGCTCTACCAACTGAGCTACCCGGTCATTTTTTGCTTTTGCATATCTGCGATTGCGGGTGCAAATATACAATGGTTTTTGAATTTACAAAAACTTTTTTTAAGTTTTTTTTACTGATATTTGTAAGCATTTAATTTTCAACAAATATGAAAGTAATTCTTTTAGGGTACATGGCAAGTGGAAAGTCATTCATTGGCAAAATTTTAGCTAAAAACATGCAATTACCTTTTATAGATTTAGATAATTATATAGAGGAAAAAGAAAACTTAACCATTCCTCAAATTTTTAATAGTAAAGGTGAAATATATTTTCGTACAATAGAAAATAAGTATTTAAAGGAACTTTTAACTAATAGCGACGATTATGTATTATCGTTAGGAGGTGGTACACCTTGTTATGCGAATAATATGGAAATAATAGACAAAGCTGACAATACTATTTCTTTTTACCTCAAAGCTTCTATTAGCACGATTGTAAATAGATTAAGGGATGAAAAAGATAAACGGCCCTTAGTTGCTAGTTTGAAGAATGAAGATTTGCTAGAGTTTGTAGCTAAACACCTTTTTGAAAGAAACACTTTCTATAGTTCGGCATCTAATACAGTACATATAGATAACAAAGAAGGAGAGGTTATTGTAGACGAAATAAATAGCTTACTTTAAATTAAGTAAGCTATTGTTTGTTCGTTTTTAAACTCAACATTCACATGCTCTTTTATAGAAGTTGAAAGTGATATTCCTTTAAAATCTGCTTTAACTGGGTATTTTTTATGATTCCTGTCCACTAAAACTGCAGTTTTAAACTTTTTTAATGGTACGTCTAAAAAGTGCTTTATAGCATAAATAAGCGTTGTCCCTGAATTAAGAACATCGTCTACTAAAACAAGCGCCTTGTTTTCATATTCATGTTGTTCAATTGAAGTTGAAACTGAATTTATTGGATTTTTTTTATCGATAAAAACCTCGCAGAGTATAATTTCAGTTGGAGAGATTTCAGCGAATACTTTTGCTAACTTTTGAGCCAAAATGTATCCATTTTTGGAAATACCAGCAATTACAATTTCTTTTTCTGTGTTATTTGTTTCATACACTTGATAAGCAATTCTCTTTATTTTTTGCTCAATCTGTATGTTGTTTAATATAATATTGTTTTGTGCAATCATATGATCTATGAAATTTTTTTATTCAAAATAAAGTACCATCAATCTTCATTATCGGTGTGATATCCATCAATATCTCTTCTATCTTTTTTGGTGGGCCTTCCTGTTCCTTTTTTTCTATAATAGTCTTTCGAGTATTTTAACAGCTCGGTACGTTCAAACTCTTCTTTAGGTGTTAAGTCTTTTCTATATAAGTCTACTAACTTCGCTCCAACTCTATTTGCAGGTATATCCAATATCTTGATCTTATAATTAATTTGATTCTTTCTGACCAAGATTTCCTCATTACCATAAACTTCTCTTGACGGTTTAATGGCACTCTCATTAATTTTCACATGTCCTTTCTTGCAAGCATCTGTAGCAATACTTCTTGTCTTAAACAGCCTAATACACCACAAATATTTGTCTATTCTCATATAAGAATCTTAAAATTTATTAATAATTTTTTACAAAGGTATAAAAATGGTAAATTGCGCATAAAAATTATTAGTATTAAATGATAAAATTTAAGCATTTCTTATACATTTTGATTTCTGGAGTGACTTTGTATTCATGTAGTAATAGCAATAATACAACAGTTGATGACTTTGATCATGAAGCTCAGGCCATAAAAGATAGTGACTCAATCGTCAAATTTTTAAAGAACAATTATTTTAATGAAGAGCGAGACTCTATTATGCCAATTGAAAATGGTGAGACTACTTTATTTGAGGATAGTAGGTTATTAACAAAAACTGTAAATGAATTCGATATAGATTATACATACTATGTTTTCGTTCAAAATGAAGGAACACCTAATGTAGATAAAGGGTTTCCAACGGTAATAGATTCTATTTTACCAGTTTATAGACTTAGAACATTAACGAATTCTACAGAAGTTGAAAACGAACAAGATTTAATTAACCCTCAATGGTTTAATCAAGTTAACGTTATTCCTGGGTGGAGATATCCTTGGGTACATTTTAAAAACGGAAATAATGTAACAAACAACGGTCCTATAACTTATGAAAATAGCGGAAAAGGTTTTTTCATTTTACCTTCTGGTATATCGTATAGAAACGGAGGTACTCTTCCAAATAAAATATTGTTGTACTATATTGAACTATACGATTTTATAAAAGATACTGATCACGATAGAGATAATGTTCCTTCTTTTTATGAAGATGTTGATGGTGATGGTAAACCATGGAATGATGATACCGATGAAGATAGAACAGTGGATTTTCTAGATATAGATGATGATAACGATACCGTTTTTACAAGAGATGAAGACGCGAATGGTGATGGAGATCCAAGAAATGATTTTAGTGATCCTGATAATCCTACATTGCCTGATTATAGAAATAGAAATATTAGGGATTAAAAATTGTTTACAAAATATATAAAAAGCTCATTAAATTTTAATGAGCTTTTTTATTTATACCACTTATCTTAAAAATTAAACCAACTAACGATGTATTGCTTCCAGTTATCTCTTTTTAAGGGGGATATAAATGATTCAGTTGTAAGTTTACAGTGTAGTAGTAAGTTAATTTTTTGATTAGCGATTTAAAGGTTTTTTCCATTCGAAAGAATTGAAAAAGCCTTTTTTCAGTTAAATACCTCGAAATTTCAAAAAACATGTTTTACAAGTTGATGAATCTATTTATCTCATTATAAATATGTTAAAAACCAAATTAAAAGTAATCTAACTTTTTTCTTATAAGATTCTAGGGGTTTCAGCGCAAACACTAGGGAAAAACCCTAAGTATATAATAGGGATTTTACCGATTGTACGACTATTAAATTAATGATAATATTGCATAGAAATAAATCATTAGATTTTATTTTATTGTTGGGAGAAATTCTAACGATGAAGAAAGAGAAACATTAAACTTTATTTGAAAATTCCTGTTTTATTAATATAAGCAGGATTTTTTTTTATGCAGAATACAGTATTAGAAAAACACCAATAATAATTCCAGCTAAGGGTATTAATTTTTTTCTTTTATTTTTCTCTTTAAAAATAATTCCTCCAATGACTACTGCTATTACAATTTGACTTCTTTTTATAGCAGATAAAAGCATAATCATAGCTTCGGGATCTTGTAATGCTTTAAAATAAAAATAATCGGCTGCTTGCAATAATACCCCAACCGCCGGCATTGACCATTGAAAAGTAAAGGCTTGTCTCTTTTCTTTATAAGGAAGCCATATAATGGCTATAATAATAAAAAGGATAATCATAGTATACCAACAAAACCAAAACTGTAGGGTTTGCGGTGTAAGGTTTAACTCTTGTATTAAAAACTTATCGTATAAACCGCTTGATGCTCCTAAAAAAGTAGCTCCAATAATAGCAAAGATCCACTTGTTTGACTTAAAATCAATTCCTTCTTTTTTTCCTATGCGAGAATATAGTAGCACGGATAGTATTATTAAAAAGAAACCTACCCATTGAAAACCATTTGGTTGTTCTTTGTATATTAAAATAGCTCCTAAAAACGTAAAAAAGGGGCCTGCCGACCTAATAGGTGTCACTATAGTAATAGGTAAATGTTTTAAAGCTTGATAAGCTAATATCCAAGAAGAAGCCATTATTGAAGACTTTATAAAGATAAACCCATGGTTTTTCCAAGAAATATCACTTATAAAGAGGTTGATGGCCTTGAATGTGTCTGGGTCGTATTTTGACCCTATATACAAAGGAGTCAATAATAAAAACCCAGCAGTAATTGTTCCTAATAAAACAGGAAAAACCTCATTTCCTTTTACAGCATGTTTTTTACATAAATTATGTAAACCTAAAAATAGTGCTGCCAATAAACCTAAGTACATCCACATGGGGCGCGAAGATACCTATTCTTGAAAATAAATTACATTTTTTGTGTAAAAATAAACTCTTGTTAAATTTTGAGTTTATACCACTCAATTTAAAGGGTTGATTCTTCGATTAACATAAGGTTTTCTGGATAGTTTTTTAAATGTGAATTGAGTATCCGTTGTACATCTCTGGTATCTTTTAATGAGGTAATACTATTCATGTATTCGTTTAAAGAAGCTTCTTTTTTAGTGTCTAGATAACCAAACCCTTTATAAAAGCCATTCAAAACAAGTACAAATCCGTATTGATCATCTTTTAAACCAGGTTGTTTAATAATAAAGTTATCTTCTTTATATTTTATCGAATCAAGAGCTTGTTGTACTCTTGAATTATAAGATTTTATCGTTTCTTCTTGTCGACATACGCCTCTACATTTTTTTAGTTGATAGTGGAAACAACCGCTTACATTTGTTTGTAAATGGCAGTATTTAGGACATAGTTCAAACTTTTCACATAGCTTCTCCACGAAACTACGAGCTTCAGAAACTGTGTAAAACTTAGTGATAGGATTTGGAGCTAGCTTTAGTTTATTCCAAGCAAGGTGTATTACTCCTAATCTGTCTTCATAGCAAAATAAGCCAATACTCTCAGCAGTTCTTCTTTGGGCTCGATTGTATTTAGGGTAGTGCTTCTTGATTTCAGAAGATTCTAATAGTAATGCTAATAATTCACTGCCTGTTTCGGTATATGTAATATCAGCAGTAGCCATGCACATTGTTATTTCTTTTTTCTTTTTATCATAAAAATGGCTAAGTACTCTTTGTTTTATATTATTAGCTTTACCAACATAAATGATGTCTTTAGCTTCATTTTTAAAATAATAAACTCCTGTTTTTTCTGAAAGATTGTCAAAAACAGTTTTAGAAAGGAGTGGAGGGAGCGTAGCTTGTCTTGAACGTGGATTTAAAAATGTAGAAATAACACTTTCTTCTTGAGCTTCATCTAAAATTAATAGTTTCTTAAATAAAATTACGGTAGCATCGGCATCACCTTTTGCTCTATGCCTATCGTTAATTTTTATTCCTTCCGAGGCACATAAATTACCTAAGCTATAAGATTTTTTGTTAGGTAATAACTTTCTTGAAAGTCGTACGGTACATAACTTTTTACGTTTAAAACTAGATCCTAGGGATTTAAATTCTTTACCTATAATTCCATAATCAAAATTAACATTGTGCGCTACAAAAACGGTGTCCTTAGTGATTTCATATACTTTTTTTGCAACCTCATAAAACTTAGGGGCATTTGCGACCATAGGCTGTGTTATTCCAGTTAAATTTGTAATAAATGAAGGGATATTACTTTCAGGATTAACCAATGAAGTAAACTCATCAATAATCTTTTCTCCGTCAAAAACAAGGATACTAATCTCTGTTATTTTATCACCTCCATTGGTTTCTATATCGACAATTGAATATTTCATACTCCTGTTTTTTAATTGTGAGTGTTGAGTTTTTAGTGATAAGTGTTTAATGCTAAGTTTTTAGTTTATTTTATGGTCAATTATTTTATACCTACCGTTTTCAGATTTATAAATTTTATTTTCTCTCATTAATATTCCAAAAAAGGTTATTATGTTAGACAGTTCTTCTGTTTTCCATCATTCTCCTTTGAGTGTATTGTCAATATCCGTCAGAAGGTCTTCTTTTCTTATTCCACATTCCTTTCCTATATAGAAAATTTAGCAGGTTTTTTTCCTACCACCTTTTACAGCATAAACGTAATAATTTGGTTTTTGAAAATCCATTTGTAGTTTTATTTCTTTACATTTTTATTCAAAATTCACAACTCATAATTATTACGATGCTTTTACCATTTTCTCTAAAGCTTTTAATTCCACACCCAATTGATTTAGCATAGAAGCAATGCTACTAATTTTTAAATCACGTTCGTCATACTCTTGCGTATTAATACTACACGTAAATTCCCATAATTCTAAAACTTCCGTTATGGGGACGTGATATGATTGATAGTTTTTATTATCTGGAATTAATAACAGAGCATTTTTTTCTTCAATTTTGTCATATACTCGTTTATAGGTCATACCATCATTTGCAGTAACAATAATATACGAGGTACCACTCTTTATATCGCGTATATCATTTAGATATTTAGCAACCACATACGAACCATCTTTCATAGGCAACATAGAATCTCCTTTAATGGGAAAAGCTCTATGCTTTCCTGTAGGTAAAAATGGAAGTTTTATTTTCTCTAGCTGTTCAATGTATTCAGGGTCATCATATCCTAATAAATATCCTGCAGATGATTTTACAGGAACTACCTCTATTAAATCTTCATTATTAATATCTACTGAAATTGGAAATAGAACACGCTGATTTCCGATATCTATAAAAGAAGTATCTGTAGCATAAGTCAAATCATTTTTGATTAGTACATCTACGGGAAGAGAAAAGTGTTCTGAAAAACGAACAAGCATATCAATAGGAGGATCCGATCGACCTTCTTCATAAGAGCCTATTTTAGAGCGAGTCATTTCAACTTCATCGGCTAATTGCTCTTGAGTATAACCTTTTAACTTTCGTAAATGACGAATATTTTTTGCAATATGGTTCATAATACTACAAATATAAGCAATGAAAACTATTTTTTGTAGCTAATTTTGAAAAATGTTTTTAAACAATCACACATATTACAGTTTACGATACGGAACCATTTTACCTAACAGATTATTGGAATTGGCTGACAAGCAAAGGTTTAATGAGCTTGTAATTACTGATATTAATAATACTTCAGCTTATTTAGATATGGTTCGATTGTCTCCTAACTACAAGGTAAAACCAATACTTGGAGTTGATTTTAGAAACGGTGCCCATCAACAATTTATCATGTTAGCTCAAAATAATAATGGCTTTGAAAAAATTAATGATTACTTATCTGGTTTTCTGCATCAAAACTCTTATGAAATTCCTAAAAAAGCAAAAGAGCTACAAAATACCTTTGTGATTTATCCTTTTCAAAATACTATTGATTTCTCGCTAAAACCCAATGAATATATAGGTATACGAAAAGAAGAATTAAATAGGTTAAAGTTTTCAAAGTGGAAAAATAGCTTAGATAAGGTTGTTGTGCTACAAACAGTTACTTTTGAACATAAAAAAGGATTTAATACGCATCGGTTACTCCGTGCTATAGATAATAACACCTTATTAAGTAAACTACCTGTATCAGAACAGGCTTCAGAAAATGATATTTTACTTACTACGAAAGAACTTAAAAATGCTTTTATCGAGTACCCACAAATCATTAAGAATACGCAACACTTACTAGATCAATGTGCTATTGAATTTGATTTTTCAGGAGAAACTCCTAAAAATCAAAAGGTATTTGGCGAAAATGAGGAAAGTGATTATGATTTACTTAAAAAATTGAGTTATGAAGGCATTCCTTATCGCTATGAAAAACCATCCAAAGAAATATATGATCGTATTGAAAAGGAATTAGGTATTATTAAAGAAAAAGGGTTTGTTTCATATTTCTTAATCAATTGGGAAATTTTAGAATATGCGCGGTCTAAAGGTTATTTTTATGTTGGAAGAGGGAGCGGAGCCAATAGTATTATTGCTTATTTATTACGTATTACAGATGTTGACCCTGTGGAGTTGGATTTATATTTTGAGCGTTTTATCAATTTATACAGAAAGAATCCTCCCGATTTTGACATTGATTTTTCGTGGACTGATAGAGATGATATCACACGTTTTATATTCGAAAATTTTAAAAACACGGCTTTACTTACTGTGTATAATACCTTTAAATATAAAGCAGCTGTTAGAGAGTTGGGAAAAGTATTTGGGCTTCCAAAATCAGAAATAGATATACTATCATCTGGTCATTACAACTATAACACACTTGATAAGTTATCACAATTAGTAGTTATTTACAGTACGTATATAGAAGGTTTTCCAAACTACCTAGGAATTCATGCTGGTGGAATTTTAATTTCTGATAAGCCTATTCATTATTATACTGCCACATTTATGCCTCCAAAAGGCTATGCTACCACACAATTTGATATGGTAATAGCAGAAGATGTAGGTCTTTATAAGTTCGATATTTTAAGTCAACGTGGTTTAGGAAAGATTAAAGATGCAGTTGAGATAGTGCGTTATAATTACCCTGATAAAGAACCGATAGACATACACGATATTCAACGGTTTAAAGAAGATGAAAGAATTAAATATTTACTTAGAAATGCAAAAGCTATTGGTTGTTTTTATGTAGAGTCGCCAGCAATGCGAATGTTGCTAAAAAAACTACGCGTAGATGATTATTTAGGACTTGTTGCCGCTAGTTCTGTTATTAGGCCAGGAGTCGCTAAATCGGGAATGATGCGCGAATATATTCTACGATTTAGAAACCCAGAAAGGAGAAAAGATGCACATCCAACAATGTTAAATATTATGCCTGAAACTTATGGAGTGATGGTATATCAGGAAGATGTCATCAAAGTTGCCCATCATTTCGGAGGTTTAGATTTGGGAGAAGCAGACATGCTCCGTAGAGGAATGTCTGGAAAATTCAGATCTAGAGAAGAGTTTTTAAAAGTAAAAGATCAGTTTTTTTTAAACTGTAAAAACAAAGGAGAAACATTACAATTAACTCAAGAAATATGGGCACAAATAGAAAGCTTTGCGGGGTATGCTTTTGCGAAAGGGCATTCAGCGTCTTATGCTGTAGAAAGTTACCAGAGTTTGTTTTTAAAGGCTTATTATCCGTTAGAGTATATGGTAGCTACTATTAATAATTTTGGAGGTTTTTATCGCACGGAACTGTATGTACATGAGGCCAGAATGCACGGAGGCATTATTAAAGCTCCTTGCATTAATAAAAGTTATCATGAAACAGTTATCTATGGAAAAGAAATATTTATAGGGTTTATGTTTTTACAATCCTTAGAAAGTAAAGCGATTAAGAAAATTTTAGAAGAACGATCGAAGAATGGTTTTTTTGAGAGTTTGGACGATTTTATTGATCGCGTTTCTATTTCTATAGAACAAATAACTATTCTTATAAAAATAAGAGCGTTTGATTTTACGAAAAGAAATAAACGAGCGCTTTTATGGGAAGCGCATATGAAAATTAGCAAAGTTACTTTTGAAGAAGATCTTCCTACTTTATTTAAATCAAAACGAATTACATATAAAACACCTGAATTACTTTCTTCGTCTTTAGAAGATGCTTTTGACCAAATAGAGCTATTAGGCTATCCATTATGTAGTCCTTTTGATTTGTTAGTAGAAAAAAGCTCCTTTTTATTAAAAGCTAATGATTTACATCTATATAAAAATCAATTCGTGACCATTGAAGGCTATTTGGTTACTACTAAAAAAACAAACACAGCAAACGGAAAACCTATGTTTTTTGGAACTTTTTTAGATCGAGACGGTTATTTTATAGATTCCGTTCATTTTCCTCCTATAGCAAAAAAATATCCTTTCAGGGGAAAAGGAGTCTATCGTTTATATGGAAAAGTGATAGAAGAGTTTGAATGTATAACTATTGAAGTAAGTAGTATGCAGCGCCTAGCGATTATTGAAGATCCTAGATATGCTGATAGTAGAAAAGCACAACGTCCACGCCCTAAAAAAAGTTTATCATGAATGAGCGATCAATAGTACATATGGATTTAGACACTTTTTTTGTGTCTTGTGAACGACTTATCGATAGCAAACTAATAGGAAAACCTGTACTTATTGGAGGAACATCAGATAGAGGAGTAGTTGCTTCTTGTAGTTATGAAGCTCGTGCATTTGGTATTCATTCAGCCATGCCCATGCGTATGGCCAAACAATTATGCCCTGAAGCTGTTGTTTTAAGAGGAAATGCAGGTATTTATACAAAACATTCACAAGATGTTACTGAAGTAATCAAAGAAATGGTTCCTTTATATGAAAAAACATCTATAGACGAGTTTTATATTGATTTAACAGGGATGGATAAGTTTTTTGGCTGCCATCAATTAGCCTCAGAATTAAGGCATCGTATTATCAAAGAAACAGGATTACCTATATCTTTTGGATTATCAATTAATAAAACAGTCTCTAAAATAGCTACAGGCGAAGCTAAACCTAATAATCAAATAAAAATAGAAAAAGGAACAGAAAAGCCGTTTCTATCACCCTTGTCTGTTAAAAAAATACCGATGGTAGGGGAGGTAACTTATAAGTCTTTATGTGATTTAGGTATTAAAAAGATTAAAACTGTACAGGAAATGCCAATAGAAATGATGTCTAGAGTATTTGGAAAGAATGGCGCTTCTATATGGAAAAAGGCTAACGGAATTGATCATAGTCCTGTAGTGCAATATCACGAGCGTAAATCTATTTCTACGGAACGTACTTTTGATAAAGATACCACAGATGTTCGTAAATTAGAGAGTATTATTGTAGCGATGACTGAGAATTTAATTTATCAGTTGCGTAGAGGAAATAAGTTAACTGCTTGCGTAACTTTTAAAATTCGTTATTCCGATTTTCAGACCTACACATTACAACGTAGAATCCCTTATAGTTCAGCAGATCATAAAATTATCCCTTTGGTAAAAGAATTATATAAAAGTTTATACAAAAGACGCTTATTAGTGCGTTTGATAGGAGTAAAGTTTAGTCATTTAGTTGAAGGAGGTTATCAAATAGATTTGTTTGATGATAATGATAAAATAATCAATCTTTATCAAGCTATGGATAAAATGCGTGAACGTTATGGAGACCGTGCTGTTATACGAGCAACTGGAATGGAGGCTAAAAGCATTTCGCGATGGAATCCATTTAATGGAGAACCACCACCTTTATTACCCAATCGAAGAAGGTAAAGTTTTGAACTTATCTTATATTTTTCAAATTATTTTAACATATAATTTTAAGTTAAAATTTAATTTTATTAAGTCTTTTTTAAAATAATAATTATATTCGGATCACAATATATTTAACCAAAAATAAAAACTACAAGAATGAAAAAATCAATTTTAAATTTAAACGGTACTAAAAAATTAACTACTGAAACATTAAAAGAAATCAAAGGAGGATTTTTCCTTGACACAGTATGTGGAGGAGACGGATCTTATATCTATCAAAACGGAGCAAAAGTATGTTGTTATATACCTCCAGTTGATAACTGTAATCCTCGTCCTGGTTATGATTGCCCTCAAGTAATAGGTCAAGGAACTTATATCTGCTAGGAAGTAGCACAATAAAATAATTAAACACCTATTTAAATGAAAGTTTAAATAGGTGTTTTTTTATACCTCAAATATTTACATGGTTATTTCATAATTTACTAAGATTAGTGCCATAAAAACTATTTTTTCTTATATTTGGTACTAACCAAACTATTATAAAATGAATTCTTTATCCCCAAACTTAAGAGTCTCCATTCACCAAAATTATACTCTAAAAATGAGGTTTTTCACTTAGAACCCTCTATTTATTTTCATAACATATTTTTCTTTTTTCAGAAAACGGATTTTATATATTCTATTGTTGTAAAACAAATTCCTCTACAGTCTTTTTTTTACTAGATTTTACTGTGTAAAACAAATATCTTAAAACATTTATAAACTGCTGTATTTAGGTGTTTTTCTGAAAAAAATATAACATTTTAAATATCCTTCATATGGCAATAGCTCAAAACATGATGAATAACAGACTTTATGTTATTCATACGCAACATACTGTAGGCAGAGACCCCAATAATACAAGCGTAATTAACTATAATGATGCTTCAAGAAAACATGCAGTTATTTACTGGGAAAGTAACCGTTGGAAACTAACTGATTTTAGTAGTAATGGAACCAAAGTTAACTCTAAGCTTATACATCACGAAACAGTTACTTTAAAGATGAATGACTTAATTCAGTTTTCAAGTTCTCAAAAAGACAATTGGAAAATAATAAATATAGATGAGCCAAGAAGCTTTCTAGATCCAATAGAAGAAAACAATGAGATAATTCTTTTAAATAAAGAAGGAATAATCATGGAAAGTCAAACAATCAATTCTTATGTTTTCCAAACCAATAAAAATAAATGGATTCTTGATAATGAAACCCGAGAAATAGAGCTTATCAATGGAAAAATATACCTTATCAACAACATTCAATATAGATTTATAGACAATGAAAGTCTATCCAAAACATTATTAAACGCTGATATTACAAAAAATGCATGTTTCAAGTTATTTATTAGTATTGATGAAGAACATATTATTTCAAAAATTGAGATTAATGATTTGGAGCTTGATTTAGGGAACCGTGTTTTTAACCATCTTTTGTTGTATTTGGTAAGAAAAAAACAAAAAGATTTAAATTATGGTGTAAATGTCGATTTATGCGGATGGGTAAACATGGATGATTTATATATTTCTTTGGGTAAAGAATTATTAAAAGATGTTGATGCATATTATGTTAACACGTTGATTTATCGTTTGCGAAAAAATCTTATGAAACTTCAACCATATGGTTTTCTTTTCGCAAATATTATTGAAAGGAAAAAAGGAAAATTAAGGTTTGGTTTACCAAAATTTGAAATAAATAAAGAACATGCGTTTGCCTAAAACTAACTAAAAAAAACTTTTTTAGTCAATAGTCTTTATATAATATAAACATATGGAAGTCCCCCAAACACTACTTTCAGAGAACATCTGTATAGATAACTACACGCTTTATGAAAAAATTGGAGAAGGAGGTTATGGATTAGTTTTCAAAGCAAAGCAACTAAGTACAAATCAATTCGTTGCCATTAAAACTATTAAACTTACCGATACTATAAATGAACAAACAAAAACAAGGCAATTAGCCCGTTTTGAAAGAGAAACAAGGTTGTGCGCAGAAATTAACCATCCCAATATTGTTAAAATTTTGGATAAAGGATACCTAAAAAATGGCGCCCCTTTTATTGTTTTTGAATATGTTGAAGGAGAAACTTTAAAAGATTACATATTAAAAAAGAAAGGGCTAGATACCATTGAAATGGCTCATTTAATGGAACAAATACTAGACGCTCTTGCTTATGCTCATGATAAAGGGATAGTTCATCGAGATTTAAAACCGAGCAACATAATGGTTTCTGAATTAAGTTCCAAAAACCATATAAAGATCTTAGATTTTGGTATTGGGGCTTTTACTAGAGACTTTCGATCAGCTGATTATAAAAACATCACTGTTACCCAAGACATACTAGGTACTCCTATGTACAGTGCTCCAGAACAATTAAGAGGAGAACCACCAACTGTAAAGTCCGATATATATGCATGGGGACTTATTGCTCTTGAGTGTTTAACGGGAAAACCAGTAATGAATGGAGGATCTATTGCTGAAATATTTCAACAACAGTTAATGCCATCAAGTGTACCTATTCCACCCTCAATATTAGGACATGAATTTGCTAACTTACTTCGAAGAGTTTTAGATAAAAAACCAAAAAAAAGAATTGAAAGTGTTAACACTATTTTAAAAGAGTTTCATCTCATCAACTTTAATACCTTAACAGGAAAACTTGTAGATGACAATAATAATATAGATTCCGAAGAAACAACTGTTAAAAACAATTCTTTTTATAATTATAGTTTTCAATCGCGAAAACAGTTAACTATCATTTGTTTAAAACTAAACATGCACATTACTGATAATACATCAATTGATCTTGAAGTACTTGATGCTATTCAGAAAGACCAATTAAACTTGTGCAAAGATACTGCGATTCGCTATGGAGGATACGTATCTGAATCATTTTTAAACAATCTTGCTATCTATTTTGGTTATCCTGAGTCAAATGATACAGACGCTAGAAGAGCTGGAAGAACGGCATTAGAATTAATAAATGATATAAAAAAACGAAGCACTTTATTATTACAACAATACGGTGTATCGCTAAGTATACAATTAGGCATGCATACAGGAACTAGCCTAATACAACGAAATCAACTACCAGAAGGTAGTACAGCTAATAAAGCTTTTGATTTGGCACATACCGCTCCTCCAGGAAACGTTTTTGTAAGCAATACTTCTCAAAAGATATTAGCTCCTTACTTAGATTTTAAAGAAGTTAAAAACAATGTTTCTAAGCGTCAAGTATATACAGTTTATCAATTAATAGGAGAAAGAAGTATTGAAGCCTTATCATCATTAAAACCATGGAGTGGTTCCAGAAAATTGGTAGGTAGGGAACATGAAAAGAAAAAAATATTAAACCTATGGAATAATAGTACCGTTGAAGGATGTTCTGTCATACTTAACGGTCAAGCTGGTATTGGAAAATCAAAATTAACCTATGAAATAAAAAAAGAGGTACAATTACAAGGAATAAAAGTCAAAGAATGTAGGTGTCTTCCTGAGCAACAAAATAACGCTTTATATCCTTTTTTAGAGTTGCTACGAAACATATTAGGCATCAATAGCTTAAAAAACAACAACGACATTATTTCTAGAATTGAAGAAGCTCTGAAAGTAGCTAATTGCCAAGAAAAAGATAGTTTACCATTACTTTGTTCCTGGCTATCCATACCATTGCCCTCCGACCGAACTATACATCTAATATCTCCATTAGAACAAAAAAAAATACTATTCGCTACCTTAAAACGATGTTTATTCGAAATTGAGAAACAAGAACAATTTCTATTTGTCTTGGAAGATTTACACTGGTTAGATTTGACAAGTTTGGAGTTCGTAGAATACCTTTTATCCGATATTCAAAATAACAGTTATATGTTGTTAATGACTTCCAGACCGTCATTTAATAACAATTGGAATAATAAACACCTTGTTCAAATTGACATTCCGGCTTTACCGCAACAGGCTGTAGAACTTATTTTACAAGAAATGTTGAACAATAAAGCTGTTTCAGATAACACATTAAAATATATTGTAAAAAAGGCTGATGGAATCCCTCTTTATACTGAAGAGTTAATAAATATGCTTATTGAACAAGGTTATTTGGAGCTAAAAAATGACATCTATAATATCAAACCTGATATTGACGAGTTAATTCCAACAACTTTACAAGACTTATTAAATGCGCGATTAGATGGTTTAGGAATCGTAAAAGAAACTGCACAGCAAGCTGCTGCTATTGGCCGAGAATTTAGCTATGAACTTTTAATCAAATCTTCAATAAAAGATGAAGGAGCGATACAAAACGACTTAAATCTGCTTGTAGACGCTAACTTAATTTACGAGCAGAGAAGAGTGGAAGGTGCTACTTATATTTTTCGCCATGCATTAATTAGAGATGCGGCCTATGAAAGTATGGTTGCATCACATCAAAAAGAAGTGCATTTGCGAATAGCAAATAGTTTGGAAACATATTTTCCACAAGCTGTGGAAGAGTCTCCCATTAACATTGCACAGCATTTGGCTCAAGCAAGGCTTTTTAAAAAAGCAAGTTATTATGGGATTAAGGATATAAAAAAGCAATCAAAAAGTTCTGCCAGTCATGAAGCGATTGCTATTCATCGTTTAACAGAAATATGGATTAATAATATTACTCAACAGTACGAAAAAGAAGAGTTAAAGTTAAATCTACATCTGGCAATTCTTCCTGCAATAATGAAAACAGGAGGGTACGGGAGTGAAGAATTATTTCAATTAAGTATTGGTATTAAAAAGTCTGTAAACTTATTAAATAACATTAGCCCCAAAGTTGATTTTGAATATAGGAATGATTGTATTAATAAAGCTAATTTGATTGAGTTTTTGTGTTTACATAACACTTCTAAAAGAGCGGAGGCAAAAAAACTAGGAAGCAAAATTTTAGAAAAAGCTGTTATAACACAAAATAATCAGCAGGAAATGGTAATACTCATTCATTTGGCACAAGCCTATCAAATTGATGGAGACTGGTCTACCGCAAAAGATTATTTTGAAAGAGCTTTATTCCTTTTTGATGAAAATCGTGATATAAATTTAGTGGATGAATATGGGATTCATGTAAAAGCTCAGGGATTGGTATTATCATCATTTAGCTACCTCTATTTAGGTAGCCCCAATAAAGCTTTATTAAAAATAAAAGAGGCGGCGGCTTATTCCGAAGAAATAGGTGATGACACATCAATTGCTTTTGCTTATGTATTTATTGGTTTATATGGATATTTTACTGGAAACTTCGATTTAATAAAGGAGAGTGTAGACACCTATAAACAGAAGCATAATAAAACCAGAGAAGAAGTTTGGCATACCATTTTTTTAGACATACTTTATGCTTGTTTCTACCGTAAATCTACTTTGGCACAAAGTTATATACAAGAACTTTTGGATACCGGACAGGATGTGGTTATAGCTTGGTATACTCCCTATTTGACAAAATTATATTTAGAAGAAAACAAACCAGAATTAGCCATTCAGTTGATAACAAAAACGAAAAAAATTGTTTTTGAAAAAAAAATGTGTGGAGCCTATTCATTTATTCTTCATACGCTTGCACAATGTTATTTTGCAAAAGATAAATATTTAAGTAAACGAATTAAAAACACTCTTGATAAAGCTATTTTTTATGCAAGAACACAAAATGAAGTATTTTTCGAGACAGAAATCTTACTTTATTACTGTAAATTAAATAATAACAAATCAAACTCCGAGAAAATCGACAGGTTAAAAGAACTAATTGAGTTATTCGAATGTCCTGAAAATATGGAACCTACCGATTTATACAAATCAGTTATTCAATTCATCAATTAAAATTTTAAACAAATTTATCTAAAACTCACCTCGATATAAAAGATTTATTTACAACATATTAAAATTAATTACTAAACTATAATAAATATATGAATACACAATCGGATATCATAGCAAATGGAAATGATTGGGATGATTTATGGAACAAAATAATTACTTATTACTGGACTAACTATAAAACACCCAGCGATAGAATTGATAACCTTGTTGATATAATAGATAACATAAAATTTAAAAATACGGCAAAAGTACAAGGGACAAATACTATTTACTTTATTAAAAATAAGGTTAATAGCGATGAAGAATTTGATATTCCAAAAAATAAGCTTTTTGATTCTCTACCCGTTTTACTTGAAGCATTGGATAAAAAAAATAAAGAAATTCAATTTGAATTGAGAGCTAACTTTCATCCATCTTTTGATAAAGGGAAATTGGAGGGAAAAATAAATATTGAAACCCCTAAATATGAAAATGCCTTAGCCTATTTACCTATTAATGGATGGAGAGATGTTCGTGGAAGGATTCGTTTAAAAGTACCTATGTATCTTGAATTTCAAAACATTTCTAGTAAAATACCTATTCGTAGTATATTTAAAAAAACATCGTTATTGGAAGATACTATTAACGAATTTAAAAGTAACCAAAGATCAAATATCGAAGAAGAAAAGCAGGAAATGTTGAAATTAAGTCTAAACTACTTCAATAACCTTTGCAATGTTTGTTTCAATATATTATCTCAATACACTCTTTTAGACGCCGCAATGCCATTAGAAAGCATGTCTAATAATGTCAATAACAATATAACTTCAGTTAAAGAATTCATTTTTGATGAACTATCCAATAAATATGAAAGATATAATGATTTTGTCAATGAGTTCTTTGATATATCTGATGATTCCGATCAAACTCACGCCGAACCAGATGATTTCGAACTTCCAGGCGACTATTTAGATTCTGGTTTATCTCAAAAGTTTGACAGAGGAGGAGCAAAAGGATATACTGACCATATTGCTTACGTTAACTTCGTTCCCAGAATGATTTCTTATTTATGGAATCATAACTTAAAATGGAAAAAAAAGGTTAATAATGATGGTGAGGAAATTGTTTTAAACAGACAAGTGGAGCTAGAGATAAAACTTGGATATACTATTCCTGCTGGATTAGAAGTACTTGTTGAAAGTGTTATCCAAAAAATTAATCTTGACTCAAAGAATGCTACTGAAAGTGTTCAAGTTGCTCAGAATAATTTGTTTAGCACTGTTGAAGTTAATATTCCGGGACCTCCTCACAATTCTGCTATACAACCAATTGCTTTATCTGACTTTTTAGCTTTAAGATCGAACATGCCTTTCACAACACTATAGTTTAAAGAGTTTTAAATCCCTATAAAACATATAATAATAAACTTATTATATGCATACAAATTAACACTAAAATTATACTTCTATTAAATAAATGAACTATAAAATTCACGATTCAGATAGACATGTTATTGAACCGATAGAAATATGGGAGCAATATGTCGAAAAAGAGGTTTTTGAAAAGTACCCTGTATATCTTAAAACGAATAAAAATACGAAAGGAGAAGAACTTCCTGCCGAATATATGATTGGTTCATATCCAATTGTAAATTACTGGACAAAGTCTTTACAGGAAGAATCGTATTTAATAAATAAAGAAACCCTTTTGCAAAGACATCAAGCTAAAACAGGGTTTGGACAGTTACAAAGTATGGATTTGACCAATATAGCCATTGCTAATATTTTTCCAACCTTTGCCTTAGGCGTTATTTACCATAGCGAAATACCTTCATATGTAGCTGTTGCCTATGCTAAAGCATACAATAAATGGTTGAATGATTATTGTAATGTTAATCCAAAGAGATTAAAAGCAGTTGGTATTATTAATAGACATGATCCTAATGAAATGATTGTTCAAGTAATAGAAGTGATTTCTTATGGATGGAAAACTATAATCTTACGTCCTGAAGAAATTAATGGACGTACTTTAGGTCATAAGGATTACGAAGGCTTTTGGGAAATCTGCACAGAAAATAACATTTCAATAGCATTTCACGGTGGTGCGCACTTTCACGGGAAATCAGTAGGAACAGATCGATTTAATGATCGCTTTTCGTTATTAGCAACAACACATCCGTTTGAAATTATTAGTGCTTTTATATCATTACTTACCTCGGGAGTGTTAGAACGATACCCAACCTTAAAATTTGCTTTTTTAGAAGCTGGTTCTTCATGGCTTCCTTATTGGTTATGGCGTTTGGACACTATCTGTTATCCAGATTTCCCAAATCAAACCAAAGAAAACATTAAAATGCTTCCATCTGAGTATTTTAAGAGGCAATGTTGGATAGCAATAGAACCAGGGGAACCTTGCTTAAGAGAGGTAATAAATATTATTGGTAGTAACAGACTGTTGTTTGCAAGTGATTTCCCTCATCCTGATCATGAACACCTTAATTCTGATGATGTACCAAGTAAGTTACCTGAATTAACTGATTCAGAACTAAAAGAAATATTCGAGTTAAATGCTCGGGAGTTTTTTAATTATGAGGAAGAACATGAGCATGCTAATTATAATTAACTATTAGATTCTTATAATGCAAAACTTTCTTGAAGAGAGAACCGAGTATATACAATGGCATCCACGTTTCAATTTGTACATTCTAGAGAATAAGGACCTTTTGTTATTTGGAGAAGTTGAACAGTTTTTATTGAAAGCCAACGATTTTCCCGGATTCCATTTAATAAACGAACAAAAAGACAAAATAAATGTATCAAGTATGCTTCAGGTCATGGAACCTGCTGAAAAAAACTTATTTATCTATCAGGCAGAACAATTAACAACTTTGAAGTTGTTAATTAAAGGTTGTTCAAATACTATAAATAGTATCAAAGGGAAATATGTACAACCATCTGATAAGATTTTTGAGTTACCCATTTATCCGATAGAAACAGAAATTATTTCTATAAATCAAACAATGCGTATGTATTGGCTGTCATTACTTTCAATTAAAGATCGCCAAGAAATTAAAAATATGGTATTTGGTGAAATGCCTTATTTTTCACCTTCATTTATTGATATTGTATTTGTAGATGACTTTTTAGATGGACGAATATCAAATATTTCTTTTAAAGAAAAATTTATGGTTATTAAAATTAGTGGAGACATCATTAAGATACTTCCCGTATTTTCGAAAGAATCATTTTCGATATTTACTAAGGTTCAACGAAGAATATTAAAGAATCAACCTATTAAAGAGGCTCTGAAGAAGAAGTTTTCAAAACAAACATCGTCTTATAAGTTTAGAAAAAACAGAAACTTCAATAACGATCAAATTGAAATACTAAGATCAATTATTTTAGAACAGCTGAACAGTCCTGGTAATAGTACTTCACTAATTACTTATAATTTAATTACAAATAAAACCGAAAAGCATCCCATAGATAAGACCTTAACGAATATTGATGATATTGCCAATCAATTACATAGTCCTTTGTTATTGAGAAATCGAAAAGTTTTTTATACAGAAGATGGAGGCTCAAGAATATGTACCCCAAAAGAGACATTAGAAAAACTACTACCACTGATAAGCGCTGAAACAGGCATAATTAATCGTATCGAAAAAATTCCTTCCGAAACAAACACACAAATTCAAATTTTTAGAACGGGATATTATAAATCTTTTACCAATACAGATTTTCAATTTAATATAGTCGATTTTGTTCAAACAAGCTTAGGAAAAGGAGTGAGCATTCAGCAATCAAAAGTGAGTGCTTTATCTGAATCTATTGAACGCTATAATGCTTTATACCAACCGGACATTCCTCTATATAAAATATCATTATCAAGTCTACTGAAATTAAATTATAGAGCAATTAGTTTTCATGAGTTATCTCCTTATTCTGATAGACAATATTTACAGTTTACAGGAAAAGAATTTCCTAGTTCTAAATTAAAACATGCTGTACGTCGATATACGAATGAAAAGATATATTGGCTACCCGTTTGGTCGCTATCAAAAAAAGAAAATGTATACATTCCTTTAACTTGTTGTTTTAGTAATCTTCCTTTCAAAGATGTACAATTTGGTAAATGGAACTCCAATGGTTGTGCGGCAGGTAATGTAGTCGAAGAAGCTGTTTTACAAGGGCTTTTTGAATTAATAGAACGCGATGCTACTGCAATTTGGTGGTATAATAAAATAACTTGTCCTGTTTTTAAATTAACTCGTATAGACGCTTCTGCACTTGAAAAGTTTAAAAAAAGCATGAAAAATTATAATTTTTGGATTTTAGATATTACCAACGATATTGGAATTCCCGTAATGGTAGGGGTCGCAAAAGATAAAACTTCTGGTAAATTTACTTTAGGGTTTGGTTGTCATTTAATTCCAGAATTGGCTGCTCAACGTGCCTTAACAGAACTCTGTCAGTTGATTCCTATTAGAAATACACATACAGCTCCTTTCGCCTTTAATGCTATTCAAGATGAAGCTTTTCTTTATGGAGAAAATACTAATTCGAAGAAAGAGTATAGTTTAGAATATAAAAATGATTTAAAAACGAATATAGAAATTATTGTAGCGCACTTTCAAAAACTAGATTTAGAAGTATTGGTTCTAAATTATAGCAGAAACTCTATTCCTCTTTCCACCGTAAAAGTATTTGTTCCTGGGTTATGTCATATTTGGCCTCAACTAGCTAATAGAAGACTTTATGAGGTTCCTGTTTTATTAGGCTGTTTATCAAGACAAAAAACAGAAGAGACTTTGAATTGTCAGGAGTTATATATATAAGTTTAAACATGATATAAGTTGATATATTTTTAATCTATTCTCTTACTAGTTTTGATTTACTAAATAAAAAATTATGTGTACAAATTTTAAAGTATCTTCAAAAAATGGAGGCGTAGCGATTGGGCGCAGTCAAGAAATAAATCTCGAATTGAGTAAAGACTTTTTTATAAAACCCAATCACCATAAAAAACAACACTTGGTTCAATTTGTAAAAGATAACCTTCCTGATGATATTCTAGAAAATATTGATAGTTTAATTAAAAATGATTTTCAATATAAATGCCCGAGCTTTCAGACGACTCTAAATTCAATCAACATTATGTTGTTCATGATATTAAAGGCAACAGTATTGTAAATATATAATCCTCAAATAAAAGTAAGGCATGTACTTACCATTATTTGCAGACAACCATATCTATTCAATACGACCCAACAAGCAGCAATACTTGTTTAATCTCACTTTAAAAACCCCAAACACTAAAACTATTAGTAAGACGTTTATTAGCAGTTTTTTAGTGATGATATAAAGTGTAATATTTTCTATCAAATCTTATAACCATATTTACTAAGCAATAATAAAAACAAAGGCCTTTTTTAAATTTATTACAACTGGCGGATTCCGAAAAGCCTAAAAAGAGTAGGAAGTATTAACCAAAACTTAAAATTATGGGCGCATGTTCAAGACAAACATTTAACAATGTATCTGAAACCTCTTGGGATAAAATAAAAAATGCTGTTAAAAGCGAATTAGGCATTGTCATTGCTTCAAATAAAGGACAAGAATCTAAAGATGGCTTTACAATTTCATGGAATTATATTCCTAGTAACCAAGAATTAGATATTCAAGCAGTAAATTCTCCATGGTATGTTCCATGTTCTCTTATCAATAATAAAATTCATGAATTAATAGAAGGCGTTTTACATAGCGAAGCGGCTAAAATAACTCAAATGGTATAATTTTGTAATTAAAAGGAAGCCTTAGGGCTTCCTTTTAATATTGTTCAATAGCTTCCAAATAGAATGATCTAAATTTTTAGAGGATATTCTAAATATTAAAACACTTTTTTCCTCCTCTTTAATAAAATACTGATTGATAATAATATTCAAATCAATCATTTTACCAGCATGAAATCCATCAAAAAGCTTCATTTTACCTATTATTTTTTGCATATTTCTTTCATCCTCAATAAAAAGTACATTCGGTCTTGGAAAAGTACTTGTCCAATGATTAGGAATCATTAATCCTTCAAAATATCCTTCAAAATTCTTTTCAATTTCAGTTACTTTTAAAGGAGTGCTCGTTTTTACTTTCCATGCCATTATCAAAGACCAAAATTGATCGCTATTTTGGTCTGACCAATATGGAGCAAAACGAAGTTCTTCAAAACCTTCTAGACTCACTCTTGGCGCCCAATTAACAGGAAACTTAATAATTTCTTTAGCCCAATTATTGGTTGAAAGTATGGTCAGGTTTTTATTCTCTTGACCAAAGGTTATCAAAGAAGTAATAAGCAACATGAAAATAAATAATAAACGTTTCATACATCAAATTTTGACTAAAATAGAAATGTAGGTAATCAATAAAGTCTAAAGAGTGTCAAAAAAATGCAAACACTTGTAAAAAAAAAATTAACCATAGAATTAACTTTTATTAAGCCTATAATTAGGTAGTAAAATCATATTTTACTCTGACGGAATTATCATTTACTCATAAGAAACCGCTTTTTTACAGGTATTTAGCTAAAAATTAAAATCACATCTTATGTTTAAAAAATATCGTGTTCTAAAATGGATTTCCGTATTTATTCTTTTTTTAATAGTTGCAACAATCTCTTTTGTCTTTTGGGTAAGAAGTATATTACCTCCTGTAGATCATAGGTTACAAGCTACTACCATAAAAGAGATTTCATATATATCAGAAAACAGTATTCCTCCAAGGGGAAAAATACTGGCCGTAGTTACAAGTGTTGACACAATGGGCGAAAATACAAAAAGTACAGGGTATGAGCTTACTGAACTATCTCGTCCATATTATGTTTTTAAAGCGAATGGATTCGAAGTTGATATCGCAAGTACAAAAGGAGGGAAGGCTCCGGTTGTTATTGATGATGAAGATATGGGAAGTTTCGATTACGCTTTCTTAAATGACACAAAAGCTCAGCAAAAAACTACCAACACAATAGCTATAGAAAATGTGGAACCTGAAGAGTATCAAGCCATCTATTTTGTTGGAGGAAAAGGAACGATGTTTGATTTCCCAAATAATAAAACCATCCAATCAATAGTAAAGGAGTATTATCAAACAAACAAAGTAATTGGAGCAGTTTGTCATGGTCCTTCAGCTTTGGTGAATGTAAGACTAGATAATGGGAAATCATTACTTGAAAGTAAAAATGTAAGTGGTTTTACCAATGAAGAAGAATTATTTTTAATACCAGAGGCAAAAGAAATATTTCCTTTTCTTTTACAGGATAAATTAACTGAACAAGGAGCAATATTTAACAAAGGACTCATGTATTTAGATAAAATTAGTCATGACAATAATCTAATAACAGGTCAAAACCCTTGGTCTACCTGGAGTTTAGCCGAAAAAATGATTGAACAACTCGGATATACTCCTAAATTTAGAGATAAAACAGATGAAGAAAATGCGGTGGACGTATTGGTGGTATATAAAACAGAAGGTAAAGCTAAAGCCAAAGAGATTATTAAAAACCTAATACTATCTGAATACAAACCTATTAACAGAATCTTAATAGCTAAACATGCAATAATCGGAGCAATGGACTGGAAACTTGGGGATTTTACGAACCTAATGAGTCTTGTTTCTTTTATTAAGGATTGTGAATCTAAAAAAAAATAAAATGAAGCGATGCTCCTGTTATAATTACATTTTCATTTATTTTTGAAAAAAACTATCAGTAGTTGAATTTTTTAGATATACTTCTAATCATCATAAGCAGTGCGGGACTTTTACATGGTTCTGCATTTGCTATTTATCTTTTTTTCTTTAAAAAGAAAGCTAGCTTAACGAATTATCTATTGGCTTTAATTCTGGTTTTTATGGCATTTAGAATTGGGAAATCTGTCGTACTCCATTTTAGTAACAATTTAGAACCGTTATTCATATTTATCGGTCTTACCTTCATGTTACTTATAGGTCCTTTATTACGATGGTATACCATGGGAATGACAGTCGTTAATTTTAAATTTCAACGCCAATATTATTTTGAATTAACACCTTTTGTTTTATTATTCACTTCTAGTCTGTTTGTCACTGAAAATTGGTTCGACACAAATAGTAAAAGTGTTATTATTATATTTGTAAGTGTGCTTTTCTTCGTGTACTTGCATTTTGCTTTTTACATATTCTTAGCTGGTAAACACTTACAAAAAATTAAAAAAAGCTTAAGAAAGCAAGAGGTAACAAAATCACAAAGTATAACAATGTCATGGTTAAAAATGGTTCTCATTGGCTTTGTTGTTATTTGGATTTCTTACTTTTTAAACATTATAGATGATACCATTCCATATCTTGTAGGGCCTATTATGTATTCAATTGTCGTCTATTTTTTAAGTGTTAAGGCGTTTCAATTAAAAACAACAGAAAGTGATGGTAATGTCTTTAAAAAGAATGAAAATGCTATATTATTCAAACAGTTAGTAAATAATATAATAAACAATGAGTTATTTCTGAACCCAAATCTTTCGCTAGCAGAATTAAGTAATCTTATTCAAAAAACACCTCAAAAAACTTCTGAGATCATCAATCAGAATGCTAAGCAAAATTTTAATGACTTTGTTAATAGTTTCAGAATTTTAAAAGCAAAAGATTTATTAGTTAAACATAAAAATCTTACTATATCAAGTATTGCTTTCGATTCTGGGTTTAATAGTCTATCATCTTTCAACGCCGCTTTTAAGAAAAATCTAGGAACGACTCCTTCTGCATATCGTAAAACAATTAATTAAATAACGTTACTTCATAAATTACTATCGAGAGAGAGGTACTTTGCACAAGTTGTGCACTTATTAATTAATATATTTGTTTCATTGAAAACACTAAGTATCATATTGTCTTTATTAATCCTTGTTTTATCTACAAGTGAATGTTCTGACACATTGTTTTTTGAGAACCAGATTCAATCAAAAATAGATGTGAATCATGAACATGAAGAAGAGAACCATGATACCTGTCCAATTACATGCATATGTTCATGTTGTGGAATGACAATCGCTTTTCAGGAAGTACTACTTTTAAATTTAAATATAACAACGGAAGAACCATCATCATTAGTAGCTTCTTATCTATCTATTTATAATTTTGATAGTCTTTTTAATATTTGGCAACCACCCAAAAATATTAGTTAAACAACCATTTTAAAAAAGGCATTCATTAGGTACTTACCCAATAATTCCTTTAAAATTAAATGATCACTATCTGGATAATAAACAATCATTTAGTGAACATTATGTTTAACTTATACCTGTTATGATTTGAAACTACTCTAAAATAAAATGATGATTTTTTTCTCTATTCGAGTTATTAAAAATAAAACATGGCTTAATTAAGTTTTGTTTTTCAAAAGAAGGTGAAAGGAAAAAAAGAGAGTTTTAACATGGTAATTTCAATTGGTACATGGTATTATTATTAATGTAATTCAATGTGTAAATACATACTGAGCTTTTTGCTCACAATTATCTTGTGCTTTTCAATAAACGCACAAACATCAAACGTTACCATAAAAGTTCTTACCAAGAATGAAAAAGAACCTTTAATGGGAGCTACTATTTATATTAAAGAGCTTAAAAAAGGTGCTACTACTAATTTTAATGGCATCGTAGAAATGAATAATATACCAAACGGAAATTATCAAATCACTATTTCATTTATTGGATTTGAAAGCATCAATACTACCCTAAAAATCCCAGCACAAAGCCCCATTAATTTTGAACTTAAGGAAATAAGTAATCAGCTTGAAACTGTAGTTTTACAAACAACTAGAAATACCCGAACTATAAAACGAATTCCAACAAGAATAGAATTTATTGGTACGGAAGAATTGGGAGAAAAAGCAATTATGAACCCCGCTAATGTTTCCATGGTATTAAGGGAAAGTACAGGAATACAAATGCAACAGACTTCTTTGAGCAGTGGTAATACGAACATTCGTATTCAAGGTTTAGAAGGACGTTATACACAATTATTAAGAGACGGTTTTCCTTTGTATAGTGGTTTTTCAAGTGGATTAAGCATATTGCAAATACCTCCATTAGATTTAAAGCAATTTGAAATTATTAAGGGAAGTTCGTCAACCTTATACGGAGGAGGCGCCATTGCTGGATTAGTCAATATGGTTTCCAAAACACCAGAAGAAACCTCTTCATTAGATATTATGCTTACCCAAACACAAGCTTTAGGAAGCACAGCCAATATGTTTTTCAGTAATAGGAATGAAAAATTTGGAGTAACCCTTTATGGTTCTGGGCACTATCAAAAATCCTACGATCCGGAGAATGATCACTTTAGCAACCTTCCAGAAACAAGATCTATTTCTTTTAATCCTAAATTGTTTTATTACCCTTCCGAAAAAACAACAATATGGTTTGGGCTTAATGGAACTTATGACGAACGTGAAGGTGGAGACATGGATAAAATAGAAAAGGGGGGAAATGGAATTCACCAATATACAGAAAAGAACACCTCAAAAAGGTTGAGTAGTCAGTTTGTTTATGAAACCAATATAGATTTAAACACTTTTCTTCAGGTGAAGAATAGTATTTCTTTTTTTGATAGGAGTTTAAGTATTCCTAACTTCCAATTTAAAGGAAAACAAACAAATACATTTACAGAGATTACCTATAATAAAACAAAGGATAATCTTAATTGGACTTTTGGAGCAAATGTTTATACTTCTAAATTCAACGAAGATCGGAAATCTCAATTACAACGTGATCAAAAAGATGTTACTTACGGAGCTTTTGCAAATAATATTCTTGATATTTCAAATAATTGGATTTTAGAATCTGGCTTAAGAATTGATTATAATAATGACTTTGGGCTATTTCCATTACCCAAAATCTCATTACTTTATAAAAAAAATGATTTCTCTTCCAGAATAGGAGGAGGGCTTGGTTATAAAATACCAGATATATTTACGGAAGAAGCTGAATATATTAACTTTCAGAATATTTTAGGTATCGATAAATCTTCCATTAAAGCAGAATATTCATATGGAGTGAATGTAGATTTTAATTACCGTCGAAAATTAACTGATGAGTTAACTTTTTCGATAAATCAATTATTCTATTTATCATCCATTAAAAATGGTCTTTTATTAAATAATACAACAAATGGTCTTTTTAAATTTGAAAACGCTAAAGGCAACCTAATAAGTAAAGGGGCTGAGACTAATATAAAATTTACGTATAAAGATTTTAGATGGTTTTTAAACTATGCTCTTATTGATACCCAATTAAATTACCTTGCAGGAAATCCTCAAAAACCATTAACAGCAAAGCATAATGCCGGAAGTGTACTCATGTATGAGTCAGAGAAATGGCGTATTGGTTACGAAACTTACTATACAGGAACACAGTTTTTATCAAATGGACAAAAAACTACCGATTTTGTCACTATGGGTCTTTTAATAATGCGTAATTTTAAGCTTGGAAGCATATTTGTTAACTTCGAAAATTTTACTGATCAAAGACAAAGTAAGTTTTCACCGTTAGTATTGCCTCCACATGAAAATCCCACCTTTCCAGAGATTTATGCTCCGACAGATGGTTTTATATTGAGTTTAGGAGTTATCATAAGGCCTTTTGGAAATAATGATCATGATTAACTATGGAAAAAGCTGAACAATTATTAAAGTCTAAGAACATTCGTATTACCGCTATGCGTTTGCTCATATTCCAATTTCTTGGAGAAAAAGAAGTGGCAGTTGCACTAAGTGATATTGAAAATGCTTTCGAAAAATCTGATAGAACTACTTTATACAGAACAATTAAAACTTTTGAAGAGAATGATATTGTGCATCAAATTGATGATGGTACAGGAATAATTAAGTACGCTCTATGTGAGCAAGGTTGTAATTGCGAAATGGAAACTGATTTACACCTACATTTTCGTTGCAATGTTTGCGAAAAAACCATTTGTTTAACAGATCATAAAATACCACAAATAAAAATACCTGATGGTTTTATTGCAGAAAACGTAAACTTAGTGGTAAAAGGTACTTGTAATAAATGCAGTTGTGCATGAGTTTAAAAATCATATAAAAATCAAAGTAAGAGTGTTTTAAGGAACGTTCTTACTTTGTCACTCTAAATTGTAAGGGAGGGTTGAAAATGCCTTAACAAATAATTAACAGTAACACTTAATGAAACGACTGGTCTATTTTTATATATTTGTAGAAATAAACAGTCGGTCTATTATGGCAAAACATGATTTGAACAATATTTTAGATAAGGGAATAGAGCTATTCCGTTTGAATGGTTACCATAATACGGGTATACGAGATATTTTAAAAGCATGTAATATGCCAAAGGGTTCGTTTTACCATTCCTTTGATAGTAAAGAAGACTTTGTTATCAAAGCCATACTTCATTTTGAAGATAAAATAGGGAAAGAGTTTCAGAAAAATCTTGAAAATGAATCTTTAAGCTATTTCGAGCGAATCGTAAATCATTTTAAAATACATATCAAATGGTATACGGAACACAATTTTAAAGTGGGATGTTTACTAGGGAATCTGAGTACAGAAGTTGCTGGTACAATAGACTCGGTTTCTCATACTATTTCAAGAGTTTATGATAGATGGAGTAGTGGATTGGCAATGTTTATAAAAAAGGCTCAGATTGAAGGAGAAATTGTTAATAACATGGAATCTTTGGACTTAGCAAACTACCTCTTTGATAGTTTTAATGGTGCATTGGGAAGAATGAAAGTAGAAAGAAGTAAGGCTCCTTTGCAACGTTTTGTAACGATACATTTAGAATTAATTAAACGAAAATAGAGTTCGTCTATTTTTTTATGTCAAAAATAAACGAACGGTCTATTAAAACAAGTATAATAACCAATTAAACTAAGTTATATGATAACCACAAATGAAGTTAAATATCAAGTAAAAACAACTGATAATGCACCTGAAAGTGCTAAATTCACGCTACTTGCGGCAAAGAAAACCTATGGTTTTGTTCCAAATCTTCTAGGATATATGGCTAACCATCCTGCTTTACTCCAAAACTATTGGGATGGCAATGAAAATTTAAAGAAGAATAGCACTTTATCTGGAAAAGAACAACAAGTAGCTTTTTTGGCCGTTAGTTTCGAAAATGATTGTCATTATTGTATGGCGGCCCATACTTCTATAGGTCAAATGCACAAAATAGATGAAAAAATATTGAATGCCTTAAGAGAGGGAAAAACAATTCCAGATAAGAGATTAGAAGCTTTGAGTAAATATGTAAAAAGCGTTACTATTAATAGAGGACGAGTGCCAAAAAAAGATTTAGAAGATTTTTTAGACGCTGGATTTACTAAAGAGAATGTTTTAGAAGTTATTACAATTGTTAGTTTAAAAGTTATGACGAACTATATTAATTATATTGCCAATACGGAAGTCGATACTGCCTTTCAAGCAAATAATTGGGTAAAACCTGATTAATAAAATATCTAGTAAAAATATCCTGTCAAAACATAAGTTTTGACTGCTAATACCATTTACAAGTTGAATTTTCTGTAAAAGAAAATGATGATTTTATTCTTTATTTAAGTAAAAAAGAAAGGAAAAAAAGGGCGTTTTATTCCAGTAAATTCAACTTGTAAATGGTATAACTTTAACAATAAAATTTAAAACATTATGTCATTAATATATTCAAAGATGGTAAATTTAGGATTTAGAGCTCCGGAATTTTCTCTACCAGACACTATTACGGGAAAAACACTTCACTTATCTGAAATTAAATCTGAAGTAGCTACTGTTGTCATGTTTATTTGTAACCATTGCCCATTCGTTCACCATGTAAATAATAAGTTAGTAGAAATTGCAAAAAAATACGAGTCAAAATCTATACAATTTATTGCTATTAGCAGTAATGATGTAGATTATTATCCTCAAGATAGCCCAAAAATGATGAAGAGTGTGGCCGCAAATAATGGCTATAATTTCCCTTATTTATATGATGAGACTCAAAATGTAGCAAAAAGCTACCAAGCTGAATGCACTCCTGATTTCTTTGTTTTCGATAAAGATTTACTTTTGGTATATAGAGGACGCTTCGATGAAACCAGACCTAATCTTGGCATTGCCTCAGGAAAAGAATTATCGGCGGCACTTGATGCTATCATTAACAAAACAAAAATTCCTGAAATACAACACCCTAGCATAGGATGTAGTATAAAATGGAAATGATAATGGTTTATTAGAATATAATTTGAAATAAACTAAATGGTTAATATTTTGTATTTTAGGTGAATAAAACTAATCATGAGAAAATACTTTTATTACCTATTAAGCGTATTTCTTTTCAGCCAATATTCAAACGCACAAGATAGAGTTATTGGTAAATCTTTTGCTACGCGTTCAGTAGTATTAGGACAAAACGGAATGGCTGCCACAAGCCACCCTTTAGCCACTCAAATTGCACTTGACATTTTAAAAAAGGGAGGTAATGCAGTCGATGCAGCCATTGCGGCTAATGCTGCACTAGGGCTGATGGAGCCAACTGGATGTGGGATTGGAGGAGATTTATTTGCCATTGTATGGGACGGCAAAACCCAAAAACTGTATGGATTAAATGCCAGTGGACGTTCTCCTAAAGGACTTTCATTGGATTATTTTAAAAAACAACGATTAAAAAAAATACCTGCATTTGGTCCACTTCCTGTAAGTGTACCTGGAACGGTAGATGGATGGTTTGAACTACATAAAAAGTTTGGTTCAAAACCTATGGCGGAAATATTAGCTCCGGCAATTGATTATGCTGAAAATGGATTTCCGTTAACTCAACTAATTTCATGGTACTTAAACCGCAGTGTTCCTTTTTTTCAGTCTAAAGATTTCCCAAACATTGCGGATACCTATATAAATCAAAATAATGGGGAACTCCCAGAAGAAGGTGAAATTTATAAAAATCCATATTTAGCAAATACCTATAAAAAAATAGCGAAAGGTGGAAGAGATGACTTTTATAAAGGGGGAATTGCTAAAACAATCGCTGAATTTATTAAAAACCAAGGAGGTTTTTTATCTGTTAAAGACCTTGCTTTACATAAATCAGAATGGGTAGAACCTGTATCCGTTAATTATAGAGGATATGATGTTTGGGAATTACCACCAAATGGACAAGGCATTGCTGCTCTTCAAATGCTACAAATTTTAAAAGGTTATGATTTTTCTAAAATTGAATTCGGTAGCGCCAAACATCTTCATGTATTTACTGAAGCTAAAAAATTAGCTTTTGAAGACAGGGCGAAGTATTATGCAGACATGGATTTTTTCGATGTTCCTTTAGAAGAATTACTTTCTGATGAGTATGGAGAGGAAAGAAGGAAAGAAATTGGTAAAAGAGCGGGGAAATACAATGCTGGTGAAATTTCTGCAGGTGAAACAATTTATATGACAGTTGCCGACAAGGAAGGAACCATGGTTTCCTTAATTCAAAGTAATTATCGCGGAATGGGGTCAGGAATGGTACCTCCAAAATTAGGCTTTATGTTGCAAGATAGGGGGGAACTATTCAGCCTCAAAAAAGGACAGGCAAATACTTACGAACCAGGTAAGAGACCTTTTCATACGATAATTCCAGCATTTATTACCAAAGATGGAAAACCTTTTGTTAGCTTCGGTGTTATGGGAGGAGATTTTCAACCTCAAGGTCATACGCAAATTGTAATGAATCTCATCGATTTTGGGATGAACTTGCAAGAAGCCGGAGATGCTCCTAGATGGGATCATACTGGTGGTGCAAGCCCAACTGGAGAAAGAACTACAAATACTGGAATGATAAGAACAGAGTCTGGTATTCCGTATTCAACCTTAAGAAGTTTAATGGGAAAAGGCCATCGAATTGGAACGGCTAGAGGAGTTTATGGTGGGTATCAAGCCATTATGTGGGATGAAAAGAACAAAGTATATCATGGTGCTTCCGAAAGTCGTAAAGATGGGCATGCAGCTGGCTATTAAGGTTTTATACTAGTTAAATATTAAAATGACATCTATAAATTGTTTCTTTTTAGTTTGCTTGTCGAAAAAAACAAAACCTTAACTAAGTCTATGTATGTCCAAACAAATTAGTAACAACAAGTTAAAGCCTTTAATCTTGTTTAATAAATAAAAGCAAATTCGACTATACAATGAGGAGTCCATCATTTAAGTTATCCTTTTTTAAACGAATACCTCATGCAATAACAATATTATTTGGTATTATCATTTTTGTAACACTATTAAGCTATGTGCTTCCTGCAGGAATGTATGAACGCGTTTTCATAAATGGCAGAAGTACCGTTGTTCCGAATTCATATAAAATAATCGCTTCAACACCAATCGGACTTCTTGATATGTTTAGAGCGATACCCTTAGGCTTTAAGGCAGCTGTAGAAATAATTTTTATCGTTTTAGCAAGTGGAATTATGTTCGGTTTCATGGATAAAACCAAAGCTGTGGAGAATGCTGTGGGTACCTTAGTTAAAAAACTAGGGTCGAAAAACAAATATTTGATCATCGTTATAATGACCTTTATTTATGGATTGCTTGGTGTGGCTATTGGATATGAAAATAATATTGCAATGGTTCCCATAGCGGCAGTATTGAGTCTTGCTTTGGGAGGTGATTTGATTTTGGCCGCGGGTATTTCCGTAGGAGCGATGACCGTCGGTTTCGGATTATCGCCTATTAATGCCTATACGGTAGGTACTGGGCATAAGTTAGCTGAACTACCAATGTTTTCAGGAGCTTTACTTCGCAGTGTCCTTTGTTTTATAGCATTGTCCGTTATGGCATATTATAATGTTCGATATTTTAAAAGAATCAGATTAGATCCAACAAAAAGTCTTGGTAAAAATTTAGATACGAGTGAGCTTTCATTGTCGAAACCCATTAATGAATACAGCATATCAAATCAAAATTGGTTGGTTATTTCAATTTTTATTGGAGGCCTTTTGACTATTTTATACGGAGTATTTAACTTGAATTGGTATATCAATGAATTGTCAGCGATCTTTTTAATAATAGCACTTCTTTGTGGATTGGTATCGAATATGGAGGCTACTAAAATGAGTGAAACTGTATTAAAATCGGTTAGCATTGTTGCACCCGGCGCTTTTCTTGTTGGATTTGCAACCTCTATTAAAGTGTTAATGGAAATGGGAAATATTGGCGATACAATATCGTATCAACTTTCTACTTTACTAGAAGGTTTACCATTACATGTTTCGGCCGTTTGCATGGCTATTTCACAATCTGTTATCAATTTTTTTATTCCTTCAGGAAGTGGACAAGCACTGGCTACATTGCCAGTAATGCTTCCGTTAGGTGAGTCACTTGGACTTACAAGACAAGTAAGCATTTTGGCTTTTCAAATAGGTGACGGGTTATCTAATTTAATAAATCCTACCTTAGGGGGGCTAATCGCCATGTTAAGTATGTGTCGAGTCCCCATTAACAAGTGGATTCGTTTTATATTTCCAGTTTTAATAACATTAATAGGCATTGCCTTTTTAACATTAATTATAGCAGTAGCAATAAATTATAGCTAAATATGACCGTAGAAAAAATTCTAGCAAAACTAGTATCATTTCCTGTGCTCGGAGGAGAAAGTAATTTAAGTATTATTCAATGGATTCAAGAATATATTGAATCGTATAATGTAAAAGTAAATTTAGTATTCAATGAAAAAGAACAAAAAGCTTCTTTACATTGCAGAATTGGCCCCGAAGTTGACGGTGGTGTTATCCTTTCAGGTCATACCGATGTAGTTCCCGTTGTAGGACAAAAATGGGAAACAGATCCATTTCTACTAACCGATAAAAACGATGGGAATTTATATGGAAGAGGGTCTTGCGATATGAAAGGTTTTATTGCGTGCTGTTTAGTTGCATTACCAGAAATGGTTAAGGCTAACTTGAAAAAACCTATATATTTAGCCTTTTCTTATGACGAGGAAATAGGTTGCTTAGCGGGATCTGAATTAGCAGCTGCTATTAAAAATTTCTATAAGGAAACTCCAAAATATGCTATTATAGGAGAACCATCTCTGATGGAACCTATTGTAGGTCAAAAAGGAATTTATATTTTGGAAACCTATGTGCAAGGTTCCGAAGGTCATAGCAGTCGAATAAAGCAGGAGGTAAGTGCTATTCATGAATCCATGCGTCTTATTCTTTGGCTTGAAAATAAAATGAATCAACTAATTACTGATCAACAATTTGATGATCGCTTTCACCCTCCTCATTCAACAATTCATATAGGGTTGGTTAAGGGTGGAATAGCTCCTAATATAATTGCGGATAAAGCTCATTTTTTCTGGGACTTACGAACTATTCCAATGGATGATGTGAATAGTATTTTAGCCGAATTTGAGACATATTGCAAGGAAAGAGAACAGGAATTGAAAAATATATGTTCTGATTTCTCTATAAAAACAGTTGAAAATCACCCAGTGGTTCCACATTTAGACACTAAGGATGATGCTGATGTTGTAGATTTAATTAAAAGTATATCGGGGAAATCAAAATTAAATACTGTGTCTTACGCATCTGAAGCAGGTCAATTTGCTGATGAAGGTTTTCAATCTGTTATCTGTGGCCCTGGTTCAATAGCGCAGGCACATAGAGCTAATGAATTTATAGCTAAAGAGCAATTAGAAAAAGGAGTAGAAATGCTTCGAAAACTGATTCAGAAATCGTCCTTGTAAAAAAATGAATTACACCGATGCTAATAAGCGAGTTATCTAGTCGAACTATTTTTAAAGGCTTCGATGTTTGCACAAGAGAATTAACCTATTGATTATCGCCCAGTATTCAATAAGAAATAATGCTTTGAAAACCGTAAGTTGTTATGATAGAAGTAAAAAATAAAATTAACCAAAATAATGAACTAAAAAATGAAATCATTTTCAAAATTATTACTTGGATTGGGATTGATACTACTATTAATTCCTCTTCATGCTCAAAAAATAACAAATAGTACCTTCCAAGGTTTAAATCTCAGAAACATTGGTCCTGCCTTTACTTCTGGTAGAATTGCCGATATTGCCATGCATCCTCAAAATGAAAATATTTGGTACGTTGCAGTCGGATCAGGTGGGGTTTGGAAGACAACAAATTCGGGAACTACTTGGAAGCCTGTTTTCGATAAACAAACGTCATTTTCCATTGGAGCCATTACCATTGATCCTAATAATCCACATACCATTTGGGTTGGAACGGGTGAAAATGTTGGAGGACGACATGTTGCGTTTGGAGACGGTGTTTATGTAAGTCATGATGATGGTTCTTCATGGACGAACATGGGCTTAAAAAAATCGGAACATATTTCTAAAATTGTAGTACATCCTTCTGATTCAAACATCCTTTGGGTTGTTTCTCAAGGCCCTTTATGGACTTCTGGTGGAGAACGCGGAGTTTATAAATCAATTGATGCAGGAAAAACATGGAAAAGAACTCTTGGAGATGAAGAATGGGTAGGAGCTACGGATTTAGAAATTGACCCTAGAAACCCTGATGTATTGTATGCGGCAACTTGGCAGCGTCATCGTACAGTAGCGGGATATTTAGGTGGTGGACCTGGTTCAGGGCTTCATAAAAGTATTGATGGAGGTGAAACTTGGACGAAATTAACGAAAGGTATTCCTGGCTCTAATCTTGGAAAAATAGGATTAGCCATTTCTCCATTTAATCCAGATGTTATTTATGCTGCCATAGAGTTGGATCGTAGAAAAGGAGGCGTATTTATGTCTACCAACAGGGGAGAATCATGGAAAAAACAATCTGATGCTGTTTCAGGAGGAACAGGGCCTCATTATTATCAAGAATTATATGCTTCTCCTCATCAAGAAGGAAAGATCTTTTTAATGAGTAACTACGTTCAAATATCAGATAATCATGGGAAGACTTTTTATACGATGAATGAGCGCAATAAACACGTTGATAGTCATGCAATGGCATTTAAAGCTTCTGATCCGAATTATATTCTTTTTGGCACAGATGGAGGACTGTATGAAACTTTCGATGGAACGAAAAGTTGGAAATACATAAGAAATTTACCTGTTACTCAGTATTTCAAATTAGCTGTTGACGATACTAAGCCTTTTTATAAAATTTATGGAGGAACTCAAGATAATGGTTCGCATGGTGGACCTTCTCAAACAATATATACAAATGGTATAACTAATGGTGATTGGGCACAAGTTTTGGGAGCCGATGGACATCAATCTGCAATCGAACCAGGAAATCCAAATATTACTTATGGAGAGTTTCAGCAAGGAGCACTTTGGCGTATTGATCAAACTACAAAAGAGACTGTATTCATTCAACCACAGCCGAGACAAGGAGAACCCTATGAGCGCTTTAATTGGGATGCACCAATTATAGTAAGTTCTCATAATCCTAAGCGTTTATATTTTGCTTCACAACGTGTTTGGCGCTCTGAAAACCGTGGAGATGATTGGAATCCTATTTCGAAGGATTTAACTTTGAATCAAGATAGAATGACCATTCCATATTATGGTCAGCAACAAAGTTGGGACAATGCTTGGGATGTATATGCAATGTCTAATTACAATACCATAACCTCACTTTCAGAATCTCCAAAACAAGAGGGTCTATTATATGCTGGTACTGATGATGGTTTAATTCAAGTTACTGAAGATGGTGGGGCTAACTGGCACAAATTTACACTAACTGATGTTAGAGGCTTAGATCATGTTCCTTTTGTGAATGATGTTAGAGCAGATTTATTTGACGCTAATGTCGTTTATGCGGCTGTTGATAATCATAAATATGGAGATTATAAACCGTATATTATCAAAAGTACAGATAAAGGTAAAAGTTGGAAGTTAATCAATGGAGATCTTCCTGAAAGGCTTCTTATTTGGAGGTTAGTACAGGACCATGTGAATAAAAATGTATTATTTGCTGCTACAGAATACGGAATTTATTTTACTTATAATGGAGGTGAAAATTGGTTACAATTAAAGGGAGGTGTTCCAACCATTTCATTCAGAGATATTACCATACAAAGAAGAGAAAATGATTTAGTGGCAGCATCTTTCGGTAGAGGCTTTTTTATTTTAGATGATATTACCCCAATCAGAAACTTTAAACCATCAATGGCATCTGATGAAGCTACTTTATTTCCTGTAAAGGATACGTATTGGTATCGCCAGGCAAATAGATCATATGGTCAGGGAGATTCGCAATATAAAGCTCCTAATGCTCCTTTTGGTGCTCGATTTACCTATTTCTTGTCTGAGAACATAAAATCTCTGACTGATGTTCGCAAGAAAAGAGAAAAAAAGAACACAGATTTCCCAAATTGGGATGCTCTTGAAAAAGAGAAAAACCAAGATAAGCCCAAAGTCTTATTAATTATTAAAGATGCTAATGGCAACATTGTAAATACAGTTAAAGGAACCAATAAAAAAGGATTTAACCGTGTTAGTTGGGGATTGAATTATCCTAACAAAAGAGGAGAGCGTTTAAACCAAAAAGGAGATGGTTTCGGTGGAAGAGGTGTTCTTGTGACTCCTGGGAAATATACCGTTACTTTAGTTAAAAGAGTAAACGGAACAACGTCAACATTGCAGGGGCCTAATGAATTTAATGTTATTCCTATGTATGAAGGAGCCTTACCTAGAAAGACATTTAATGAAATGAACCTGTTTAGAAAGGAGTTATTTGCATTTCAACAAGATCTTACAGCAACAAACATGATGATGGGGCATCAAATGAAAAAAGTTGCTGCTATGAAAAGAGCTGCAAATAAAACTGTTAATAATAATGATCAACTATTAAAAGATATTAATGAGATAAGACTTTCTTTATTAACGATCCAAAAAGAGTTGCGAGGCGATCCTGTTAAAGATGAAATTGGAGAACGTTCAAATCCAACACCTAATGATGCTAATTGGGTAGCTTGGAGTGCACTTTCAAATACCTATGGACCAACAGGCAATCAGAAAGCAGCGGTAAACAGGGCGAATACTCAACTGCAACAAATAAAATCGAAATTAAGTATCATTGTCGAATCTACTATTCCAACTATCGAACAAAAGCTGAAACAGGCTGGGGCTCCTTGGATAGAAGGACAAGGGCTTATAAAAAATTAAAACAACCTCTTATTTTAATAAGCTAGATTTTGCACATTGTAATATGCAAAATCTAGCTTATTAATTATCTCTATAAAATATTCTAAGTTATTGCTTTATTCCAATAGCTCCAATACCTGCTTGCCATAATTTTTTATTATATGCTGGGATCTTTAGAGTTATTAAATTTTCAGCTTTCTTATATAAAATTTCCCATTGTAAATCTAGTACTACTTTTCTGTTTATAGATGCTTGAGTTATGATAGGTAAACTACTGTTGGTCTGATTCATTAAAAATAGATATTCAGCCGTAAACTTATTTTCAAAATTCTCCACATCATCATAAGCTTGTGATCTGCGTTGCACCATTTGTTCATCCCAATTTTTAATTTCTTTTAATAGGACTTTACCCTCTTCAATCAACTTTGTGTTTTTACCTTTTTTAGCCAATCTTTTAATAGACGTTTTAATATCTTTTGAAATAGAAGATAATAAATTTACTTTATTATGCATATCAGTGACGTTCGCTTCCATTTGATTCATAATTGTATCATATTCATCATATTGAGCTTTAGTAATTCCATAATTGGGATTTTCCTTGATGGTTGCTTCAGTAGTATATGTTTTCCCATTATATTGAAGGTTCATAGTATACACACCAGGAACGACTTTATGTCCGTTAAAATTGGCTTCGATATAAACTTTCGGAATTCCAGGAACTATTTTATGCTTCATGTTCCATACAAAACGATTTAACCCTTTTTTCTTAGGTAATCTTGGAGTTTTTGGTGCTCCACCACCGTTATGAGGTATATAGTTTTCATCTTTTTTAGAAGTATACGAATTGACCAATTTACCTGCACTATCTAAAATAGTAAGCGTTACAGGTTTTGATTTGTCTATTGTTGGAAGCTCATAATAAAGTTCAATGCCATTTGCAGGGTTGACGCCTGTAAAGTTTTGCATTCCATTAAATTTATCAATATTTCCATTCATTTTACTTCTCCAATTTCCATAATAAATAGGCTCAGGATTATATACTTTTACTGATTCATTTTTAGAATCATATTGTGATAACAATGATAAATTATCTAAAATCCAGAATGATCTTCCAGAGGTTGCTACAATTAAATCATTTCGATGTACCATTAGGTCTAAAATTGGAGTTATAGGAAGATTCCTTTGAAAAGGTTCCCAATTTTCACCATTGTCAAATGAAAGGTAGACTCCTAATTCCGTACCAGCATAAAGCAGTCCACTCTTCGTTTTATCTTCTCGAACAACTCTCGTATGTGCACCATCAGGAATACCTTTATTTATCGCTTTCCACGTTTGTCCGTAATTATCACTCCTAAAAAGGGCAGGAGTATAGCTACCTAATTTGTACTTAGTAGTAGCAATATAAACAACAGCAGGATTATGAGGAGATACCTCAATGGCATTCACTAAGGTTTCACCCAAGTTTTTAGGAGTTATATTCAACCATGTTTGTCCATTATCTTTGGTAATATGTACTAAGCCATCATCACTACCTGCATAAAAAACACCTTTTTTATGCGGTGATTCTAACAAATAACTAATTGTACCATAATTTTCTGCACCTACTGCTTCATTTGTATATGGACCACCACCTTTACCTTGCTTATCATCAATATCTCTTGTTAAATCAGGAGAAAATGAAGTCCAATTTTTACCTAAATCTATTGATTTTAGAACTAGTTGTCCAGCGTGAAAAATAGTATTGGATTCATGTTGCGACCAAACAATAGGAGCATTCCAATTGAATAGATATTTCATATCTCTAGCCGTTTTCCCTAAATACTGAATAGGAGCGGCCATGATATTAGTGCTAATCATAGTATTCATATGAAGCGCTTCAATAGTGCCCAAATAACTTCCTCCAACAGTAATGGTAGGATTGTTTTTATCAAAAGCTAAGAAAGCACTTTCTCCACCTGCTGCTCTTGTCCACTGACGTTCCGAAATATTACTTCCAGTATTATTCATACTGGCAATTTTTATAGAAGTATTGTCTTGTTGTCCTCCATAAATATTATAAGGCACCAAATTATCTACGTTTATTCTATAAAATTGTGCGGTAGGCATGTTATTTTGAGTAGACCATGTTTTTCCGAAGTTAAAAGAAATTGCTGCCCCACCATCGTTAGCAATAACCATATTCTTAGAATTGTTTGGATGAATCCATAAATCATGAAAATCACCATGTGTTCCTGTAATTCTTTCCCAATGTTTGCCTCCATCTTTAGAACGTAAGGCAGGAGCACTTAATACATAAACAGTTTCATCATCTTTAGGATCAACAAAAACTTCTGTATAATACCATGCTCGTTGCGTCAACCTATTATCACCACTTACATGCGACCAACTCTTTCCGGAATTATTGGAAACATAAAGGCCACTTTTATCTTTTTGCGTATCACTTTCTACCAAGGCATATACCTTATTACTATTACTTCTACATACAGATATTGCTAGTTTTCCAAGTTCTTTCGGTAGGCCTTTTTCTATTTTAGTCCAAGTTTCTCCAGCATCGTTAGATTTATATAAACCACTACCTTTACCACCACTAATTATTTTCCAAGGTGTTCGTTGATGATGCCATAGGGCAGCATATAAAATTTGGGGATTATTCATGTCAATAGACAATTCTGATGCTCCAGAAAAAGAATTAACAAATAAGGTTTTTTTCCATGTCTTACCTCCGTCAACAGATTTATAAACACCTCTTTCTTTTGTAGGGGTAGCATATTTACCTTGGGCAGCAACATACACAATATTTGGATTTTCAGGATGTATAACAATTCTCGAAATCTGTTCTGTTTTAGCCAATCCCATATGTTTCCATGTTTTACCCGCATCGGTAGATTTGTAAACACCATCACCATAAGAGGTCATCACACCACGAATAGCATGTTCCCCCATGCCTACATAGATAATATTTGGGTTACTTTCTGAAGCGGCAACGGCTCCTACAGATCCCGTTTTAAAAAAACCATCACTAATATTATTCCAATGCTGTCCCGCATCTTCTGTTTTCCATAGACCACCACCGGTAGTTCCCATATAATACACGAGCGGATTGTTAACAATTCCTGTTGCGCTAACGGAACGCCCTCCTCTAAATGGACCTATATTTCGGTATTTCATGGATGAAAAATATTGATTTACCTCTTGGGCATTTATCAATGTAGAAAAGGTCATTAAAATAAAAACAAATTTGAACTTCATAGGTATAATGCTGATTTTGTGTCTAAAATAAAAAGAAAAATTTGCTTTAGTGAAAACATTTAAGGGATTATACTTCATATTGTATGTGAATATAAAACGTATCTAAAAAAAAACTTTTATTTTTGAAAATACCCCATTAACCATGCGATTACGAATTTTACTAGTCTTAATTCTTATTTATAGCCAACAATTTTATGGACAATCAGTTCAAAATAAACCTTTAAAGGCTACTTATATCACTGAAGAGATACAACTTGATGGAGAACTAAACGAAAAAATTTGGTCTGAGGCCAATAAAACGACTAACTTTTGGCAGTACTTTCCTTCTGATACCATTAGGGCTAAACATCAAACAAGTGTTCAAATAGCTTATAATGAGACTACTTTGTTTATTGGAATAAGAGCTGAAGCTCCTAATAACAAATATGTGGTTACTTCTTTAAAACGTGACTTTAGAGGTTCACGTAATGATAATGTTACTATAATTTTTGATACGTTCAATGATGGTACAAATGCCTTTGGTTTTGGAATTACACCTTATGGAGTGCGACGCGAATTCTTAATAGCATCTGGAGGGGCAAACTTTGATAATTTTAATTTTACTTGGGATGTAAAATGGAAAGGAGAAAGTAAAATTTATGACAATTATTACACAGCTGAAATAGCCATCCCATTTACTTCTTTAAAATTTGAAGAAGGAACAACAAAATGGAGGTTCCGTCCGTACCGCTTTAACTTACAAACCAATGAAACTAGTACTTCGTTTCAGGTTCCACAGGCTCAAATATTGGCCAATTTGGCTTTTATGAATGAACTAGAGTTTGAAAAACCACTCGGAAAATCAAGAACACCATTTACTCTAATTCCTTATGTCAATGGTTTAACTCAAAATGATTTTGAAAATAACACGAATGAAACCAAATTTTTGATTGGAGGTGATGCGAAAATTGCCATTGGAGATGGTTTAAATTTAGACTTAACTTTTAATCCAGATTTTTCAAATGTTGAAGTAGATAATATTTTCACGAACTTAACACGATTTGAACTTCGATTGCCTGAACGCAGGCAGTTTTTTATTGATAACAGCGATTTATTTAGCTCTTTTGGTAACTTCTTTGGAGAGGCTAGACCATTTTTCTCTAGAAGAATAGGTTTGGCTAGAGATGCAGATGACGATTTGATTCAGAATGATATCATCGCTGGTGCAAGATTAAGCGGTAAACTAAACAAAGACTGGAGACTTGGTGTATTAAGTATTCAGACTGCTGCCGATGAAACAAATGAAATAGCTTCTAACAATAATTCAATGATTGCTATTCAAAGAAAAGTTGGACAACGTTCAAATATTGGTGCTTTTATTGTAAACAGAGAACGATTTAAGGAATATAGTTTCTCCGAAAAAAATGATAAATACAACCGTGTTTTCGGGGTAGATTATAACCTAGCTTCTTCCGATAATACTTGGTCTGGACGTTATTATTTGCATAAATCTGTTAATCCAGATGATTCTTCTGGGAATTTATCGGCACAAGCAATGACTACTTATAATAAGAATAATTGGATATTTACGAATGATTGGGCTTATGTTGATGAAGATTTCACTGCTGATTTAGGTTTTGTTCCAAGAACTGATATTTTCAAAATGGGAAACTTTGTGCAACGCTTTTTTATTCCTAAACATAGTAAAACTGTAAATAGACATTCGACTTCGGTGCTTTTTATTAATTATTTTAGACCTAATTTAGATTTTAAGCTTTCTGATTATTTTTTAAGAGCAAGATGGACTACAAGATTTACGAGTAATGCTGAAATTAATGTGAGTTATACAAATGATTATATCTTTTTAACAGATGATTTTGATCCAACTCGAAAAGATGAGGGAAATCCTCTGCCTGGAGATAAAGGCTATAGCTTTAGTCAAATACAAATGCGATTTAATTCGAACAATACAAATTTATTTACCTATTCTTTGAATTCAACTTTAGGGCAATTTTTTAATGGAAATCGATATTCTTTTGGGGCAAGGCTAGGGTACCGTTGGCAACCTTGGGCACAGTTTAGTGTAGATATGAACTACGATGGTATTAAACTACCAAAACCTTATGAAAGTGCAGACTACTGGCTAATTAGTCCTAGACTAGATGTTACCTTCAACAAATCTGTGTTTTTTACAGCACTTGCTCAATATAGTAACCAAAGAGATAATTTGGGAATTAATGCCCGTTTGCAATGGCGATTTGCTCCTTTATCGGATTTATTTTTAGTGTATAACGATAATTACGAAATAGATAATTTTGGACCTCGTTTTCGTTCTATTAATCTAAAAATGACCTATTGGCTTAATTTATAAGCTGCTTAACTATTGTTGATCTATAGGCTAATCTTGAAAAAGCTCTATGACATTATTACCTATTGCATATCCTTGTTCGAGGCCATTATCAATAGCCTCTTGATAGTGAATTCCTCCATATAATCTTGAAATAGCCGCTTCTTCGGCCATTGCGATAAAATTTTCGAAAGATCGTGGAGTACCGTCAATATCTGTTCTATTCATATGCGTTTTATCCATAAAACTATAGTTGTCTCCGAAAATTGAACTTAGTACTTTTGCTAAGACACCAGATTGTACAGAATGGCCCGAGGTATATTCAGGAAATGGAGGTGTAACTAAAATAGGCGTCCAGTTAGGATCAATATAGTTATTAATAAAAGTAATCGGGCGAATATAATTCGTAGAATATTTAGTTTTCCAGCAAGAAATAAAAGCGTCATTAATACCTATAGCCAGCATGGCAAAAGCTTCCGATGCTTGCATAAGATTAAAATCATTCTCTTCAATTAATTGATTTAAGATGGCTATAGAATGCCCAGGCGGTGTTGCCGACGTCTCGGGATCATCCGACCAAAATTCTGCAATAATTACCCCCTCAGTTGAAACATTATTCACGGCTTCATATACTGATAAAGCTCTTTGATAAAATACAGAATTTTCATCAGTTGAATATTCAGGAGGTGTTAAAGGGTTTACGTTTTCAACATTCGAAATCATAAAAGGTCTGTTCGTTCCCCAATAAGGTTGAAGAGCAGGTAGAAAATCAGGAGCAGTTGGTTTCCAAAACTCATCTCCTTGCATGGGTGTATAATCATCCGGAAAATTTGAAAATTGGGCATTTAATCCGCCATCCAATTCCGACCATTCTATAATTTGAGAAGTAATTTGATTTCCTAAAGTAATAGATCGCTCTAAAATAGAATTATCCATATTCATAGCGAACAAAGTTTTATACTCCATTCTTAAATCGTCTATGAGGTATTTATTAGCTTCTGTTGCATTATCATAAAAATAGCTGATCATATTTCCTAAAATGGTATTAGCTACGCTCGACCAATGATATACTTTGGTATCATCAAAGTCAACCAGAATATTTAACTCATTTAGTTTATTGGAAAGACTTTCTTTTTCAGGCGTTCCTAATTGAATGCCTTCATATAAAGCTATACCCGTATATCCGAAAGCTCTTGCGGCAACTGGAGGGGTATAACCAGAAGTTTCAGTGGTTAATTTTTTCATTAAATTAAACCAATTAACAACCACCTCTGAGTTAAATTGATTAGAATTATATCCCTGATTTGTAGATTCAATGGATGATAACTCCGAGTTATTACAAGAAACGAATACCACAAGGATACAAGAGAGTATATAAGTAGTTTTTAATTCTTTTAACAAAGATTTATATAATCTAAATATTTTCCAGCATGTTCTCATAAAACTAATAGTATAATCATTGTACTTTGAAGCTAAATAAAAAGTAATGTATTCTGATTTTATTTCGCTAAACAAAAGATAACTTTAGGTAGAAGGAAATATTGTATGCACAGGTATTGAATTCATTAAAACTTTTTTAAGATGAAAAAACTCTTATTGGTACCTTATAATCTTTTTTCTTTCCATAACTCTATGAGGAAATTTTAAAAAAAACTTATCAAAATTTAAAATCTGGATTTTTCTTTTAAAGAATAAAACATTCTACAAGTTCAATTATTTAAATTGAGATAATTTCTTCTATTGTAGTATTTTCGTAAAAATAAAGATAGAACTATCCTATGTCAAAGCTACCAAACACTCCTGCAAGTATTTTTTCAGTAATGTCTCAATTGGCAAATAAGCATAACGCTATAAATTTGTCTCAAGGATTTCCAAACTTTGACGTTGACTCTCGTTTACTTGAAATATCAAAAAAATTATTGAATGAAAACATTCATCAATATACTCCTATGGTTGGTTTACCTTCACTCTTAGAAAAGATAGCGGATTTAACAGAGAGAAATTATCAGCGAAAAATTAAAACTTCTTCTGAGTTATTAATCACAACAGGAGCAACTCAAGGTATTTATACCACTATAAACACGTTTATTGGTTTTGGAGATGAAGTCATTATATTAGATCCGAGCTACGATAGTTATGAGCCATCAGTTATGGTAGCAGGAGGAAAGCCAATACGTATTTCATTGAATGAAGATTATTCCCCTAATTTTAATCGAATTGAAGATGCAATTACTGTAAAAACTAAAATGATTATAGTAAATAATCCGCATAATCCAACGGGTAAAATATGGAGAGAACAGGAATTTGAAGCTTTAGAAACTATATTAGAAAAGTATCCTGAAATTTTACTGCTAAGTGACGAAGTTTATGAATATATATCGTTTAAACACTCACATATCTCTATAAATTCTCGTCCAAAATTAAGAGATCGAGCTATCATAGCTTCTTCTTTTGGTAAATCATTACATGTCACAGGGTGGAAAGTAGGTTATTTGATTGCTCCCGAAATGTTAATGTCCGAAATAAAAAAGATACATCAATTTTTGGTGTTTAGTATAAATAGTATCGCGCAATATGTAATTTCTGAATATTTAGATGTTGTTGATTTTAAAGAAGTCGCTAAAATGTACTCGAAGAAGAGAACATTATTTCAAAATCTATTAAAAGCCAGTCGATTTCAAATATTACCTTCTGAAGGCACCTATTTTCAGGTTGTTAATTACAGTGAGATTAGTGATAAGGGTGATATGGAGTTCGCAAAGGAATTAATTATAAAGCATGGTATTGCTGCCATTCCAATTTCCGTTTTTCACAAAGATGGAACTGATAAGAAAATGTTGAGATTTTGTTTTGCAAAAACAGAAGACACTTTAACCGCTGCAGCCGAAAAACTGGTTCATATTTAAGTTAAGAAAAACGGTAAAATACTAATAAAGTAAAAGTAATGAACACGATTCTCATTACAATATGAAGGCTTTTTTACTATAAAAGCCCATTTCTTAATTAAAAAAGCAGTAAATTACGCCCTTAAATTAATTTATGGGTAAATCACAACAATCGTTTAGTAAAAGTGAAAGAGAAAAAAAGCGTTTAAAAAAGCGTCAGGAGAAGCAAAAAAAGATGGACGCTCGCAAGCTTGACAAAGAAGAAAATGGATCAAAAGGTATTGAGTTCGCTTATGTAGATCATAATGGTCAATTAACTGATACTCCTCCGGATCCTTCTGAAAAAATCAAGATTAAAGCAAAGAACATAGAAATAAGTATTCCTAAACTTGAAGATAGAGAAGATCAAGTTGATCCTATTCGTAAAGGAGTTGTTTCTTTCTTTGATGATTCGAAAGGATTTGGCTTTATACTTGATTCAGAAAACCAAGAAAAGTATTTTACGCATGTAAGTAGTTTTAAGGACGATATTTCTATGAATGACAAAGTTTCATTTGAATTAGAAAAAGGACCAAGAGGTATGAATGCCGTACGTGTAGGTCTTATAAAATAGTGCTTAAAATTGCCCTTACTTAATTTTATAATCATATACCACTTTTATTAGATAATGCTAATGAAGTGTATTTTAATTAAAATTATGTAAGAAACTATGTAACAAAAAATATGCTCTGTATTAATTTACAGGGCTTTTTGTGTTTAATGAAATCAACTATAGATAGGAAAAATATGGGCTTGCTTTTTTACATTTTTGCATCTCTAAAGTATGAATTAGTTTGTATTCGTAAGAAGAAATTCGGCTCCAACATTGATTTTTGTTTTACTTTACCTAAAAAACAAAATACATTTCCTTCAGCTTTAATACTAAGCACTGCATTTCAAGAATCATTCTTTCTTGGTTATATAAAGGAAGATTACCGCAAACTTACTGCATACTTATAAAGCTTTTCATAACTCCTACTTACATAGGTATTAACACCAACCTTAGTTAAACTTTGTAAATATTTGCTTTTCAATAATAAAGGATAAGTAGTTCTTTTAATGTCCCAGATAAATATTATTTAAATACAATCTGGGACTTAGAAAAAGAAAGGGGAGACATCTTGTTTTTATAGTTTATGAGATTAATTTTTCGGGTTTGAAAAATAATCTACAGCATCATTTAAGGCGTTCTCAATAGGTTGATACTCCATATTTAAGTGTTTAACAGATTTCTTATTAGAAAAATAATTTTCAATACATAGAATCTTCATATTTATTAAGCTTAAGCTTGATTTTATTCCTATTTTTCGTAGCAAATTTCCACAATACCCAAATAGTACCAAAACACTTTTTGGTATTTCTACCATTATCGGATTTTGATCTACAATCTGGTTTAAAGTTTTATAGAACGTTTTATAGCTTAAGTTTTTATTGGCTAATAAATATTTTTCTCCGGACACTCCTTTATTCATAGCCTTAATTATTCCAATAGCAACATCTTTTACATGGACAAAGTTCTTTCCACCTGGTGGATAAAAAACAACCTTTTTGTTCCAACCTATTAATATTATTTTACCTGAACTAGGCTTACTATCATAGGCACCAAGCATAAATGTTGGATTTACAATAATTGTTTCTATCTTATATTTATTTCTTACCAAGTATTTTTCCGCTTCTATTTTGCTTTTTGCATAGTATGATTGTTTAAACAAGTTATTTGCTTGTTTTTTTTCATTACCAAGCTGTTTTAATGTGCCATAGCCTAAAGTATTAGCAGAACTCACGAAAATGAATCGCTCAACATTACACAGAATGGCAGTAGTATATAATTGTTTCGTCGCGTTACAATTAATCGCCCAATAGTCTGAATAATCTAACAATCCTTGATTTGTTACAGCTGCGGCATGAATTACAACATCAATAGTTTTAAATAATGACGAGAAATCATCAAATAACTGGCCTTCTAGTAAATTTAAGTTCTCATGCGTGTTTCCTATATAGCTATTTTTATCTCTAACTAAGCCAGTAACATAATATCCTTTATCTAATAATTCATGGCATAAATTAGTCCCTAGTAATCCAGAGATTCCTGTAATAAAAATATGTTTCATTCAATTGATATCTTAAGCTTCCCGTTTAACAATATTAGTCATCATAGGTACCTTGATCCAATTCGGTAAAAGAACGGACAAAAACCAACTCATTGGATTGATTAATATGAAAGTGGTGCCTTTAAACATTTTGGTTAGAGAATATTCAGCCACTTTTTTAGGATGTAATAAGGTTAATTTTCCCATAAAACCTTGCTTTTCTATTCGCGCCGTAATTTCTGGATTGGTTTTCATAGCCCCTGGGTTTATTACACTTACAGAAATGTTACTGCCCTTTAACTCTTCTGAAAGCCCTAAAGAAAATGAATGAACAAAGGCTTTTGAAGCGGGATATACTGTTTTATAACCAACAGGAGCAAAGGCCGCAATACTTGATACATTCAGAATGTAAGAGCGTGATTGTCTTTTTAAATTTGAAAGTAATTGATGAGTAAAAACGGCTGTCGCCTTTACATTTACTTGAATAATTGTAGTCACATAATTTAGAGAAACATCTTCAATTTTCTTCGTTCCACCTGTACCTGCATTGTTAATCAATACATCGATTTCAAAATTATTATTCAACTCCTTAGTTAAGGAAAGTACACTTTCATCCGAGGAAAAATCTACTTCAAAATAAGACACTTTAACTCCGAATAAAGATTTAATATGTTCAGCCAGTTTATTTAAATTTTGGTTAGGTAAACTTACTAGTATTACATTGTGTTTTCTTTTTGCTAGAGATATCGCGAACTCTTTTCCTAGGCCCTGACTGGCACCTGTAATAAGAGCGTACTTCTTTTGGGATTGAGCATTCATATTTAATCGATATTAAGATATGGTGCTAAATTAGTACTAGAATGGTCTTTAAATGTTCGATTTTACAAACAAGAACATATTACGAATCCCTTTAAAAACAGAATGTTGAAGTAAAAATAAGTTCGTACTTATAAATTAGAACGTTGTTTTTTAAATTCAGAAGGTGTTTGGTTGGTTAATTTCTTAAAAGTTGTATTAAAAGTAGTTTTAGAGCTAAACCCAGATTCGTAAGCAATCCCTAAAATAGATAGTTTATCAGTAGAAGTATCGGACAATAATTCTTTTGCTTTTTGAACGCGATATGTATTGATAAACTGAAAAAAATTCTGATTAAACCCTTTATTAATTATATAAGAGAGTTGGTGTGTAGTTACCTTCATTTCTTCAGATAAAGAAGCCAAATTGACATCGTGATTTAAATATAATTCACTTTCTTTCATCAAAGAATTCAATTTAGATTTTAGCCGTACTAAATCTTCATCCTCTATCAATTTACGCTTTATTATATCAAATTTCTTTTCATCTTTTTCAATCGAAATAACTTCTTTTCGGTGTTTTTCATTTTTTGGAAAAATTTCCTTTTGTCTTAATGAATGATAAGCGATAAAAAAAGCAATACCAAGCATTATTATATTGGCATACAAATTCAATGGAAGACCGAAATAAATAGAATTAAAAATGGCAATAGTAATGGAAGTGAAAATAATGGCTCCAATGATATATACTAGCCAGTTCAAATCGATTTCTGATATGTTTGAAGAAAATAAATTTATCTTTCGCTGATGTTTTCTAATTTTTAAATATGACAGTAAAGTATACAAGAATGCATGGCCAATAAGTAATAAAACCAAAATCATTTGAAGTGAACTATTACCTATAAAATTAAGAATAAGAACTCCTAAATATATACATGGCAATATAAGGTAGATTATAGTTTGCTTTTTAAATTTATAGTTAGGGTTCGTAAAAAAAACAACACTTATATAAAATAAAATAGGTGTTAAAAATTGAAAAAACGCAATTGTTAATGAAGCTATACCGCCTAAAGGTGGTGCTTTTATTAGTATTAATATTTCATCTAAAAAGAAAGTGGCCCACAAAAATAAGAACATACCAAATAAAACATTGGCCTTTCTATTTACTTTTAAGGGATTGGAAAGCATGATAAATGAAAGTAGCAAAAATGACGAAAAAACGAGTATTTGAATTAAATGGATAAGCACTAAGATGGTTTTATACAAATATACGTTATTGACATGTTTGCAATATTTTTTGGGCTCTTAAATCTTTTTTAAAACTCTTAATTTTATGTTAATTATATTATTCAACGTAACAAAATAGATTTTGAAACAACATACAAGGTATAACACTTTGCTAATTGTTAAATGATTGCGTAATTATTTTACAGAACTTAATCTTTTATGTCTATTAACAATTTACAAACCATAATTAACTGAACAATGAAAACCATAATTTCAAAATGTTTAATTACATTACTCTTTTTTTCTAGTATGCTAACACAAATTAATGCCCAAGATATTACTGGAGCATGGGAAGGGAAACTAACCATTAAAGAGAGTAAGATACCGATACTGTTTAACGTTAAGTTAGAAGCAGGATCATATTCATCAACAATGGACAGCCCATCTCAAGGGGCTTCGGGAATTCCTATGGATGAAACCAGTTTTACGAACAACATTTTAACCATAAAATTCAATCAAGCTGGAATAAAATATGTTGGGAATTTAAAAGAAAATAAATTTGAAGGAACCTTCTTTCAAGGTTCTAATGAAATTCCATTAATATTGAATAAAACAGTTAAAACATTACCTGGTAATACGGCTTTACCGACATCAGAAGCGGAATTAGAAAAGCTTATGAATGCAGATACAGGCAATTATAAGTACTCTGTAGAAGATTATTTTGCTAGACCTAAGGCAAGAAGCTTTAGCTTTTCACCTAATGGTTACTATATGTCTTATCAAGAGAAAGATGCTAATAAAAAGAATCATGTTTATGTAAAAAACACTGAAACAGAGAAAATAACGAGAGTTATTGAAGAGAAAGAAGAATTGATTAGAGGTTTTGGTTGGGCAAATGATGATCGATTAATATATGTTATGGATAAAGGAGGGAATGAAGATTATCATTTGTTCGCTGTTGATGTAGACGGAAAAAATCAAAAAGAATTGACTCCATATGATGGTGTTAAGGTTAGAATATTGAATGGTTTAAAAGAGGACAAAAACCATATGATTATTTCTATGAATAAGAACAATCCTTCAATTTTTGAACCTTATAAAATCAATATTATTAGTGGTGAGTTAGAACAACTTTATAAAAACGAAGATGCTGCTAATCCTATTAATGGATATGAGTTTGATAAAGATGGAAATTTAAGAGGTTTCTCAATACTTAGAGATGGAGTATTTGTTGATATGTATTATACTGTAGATGGTAAAAACTATGAAATCAAGAAAAAACTTAGCTGGAAAGATCGTTTTTCGATTATAAGTTTTAATTATGCTTCTGATAATAAACATGAGGCTTATGTTTCTTCTAATTTATATAGTGATAAAACACAAATTTATTTATATGATTTAAAGGAAGATAAAATAATTAAAAAATTATTTGCTAATGAAGATTATGATGTCTCTGGTTTGTCTTTATCAAGAAAAAGAAATTATGAATTAGACTATTTTTCATATGAAGGGGAGAAAGCAAATGTTATTCCGGTAAGCAATTATTATAAAACATTGCACAAAAGAATCACCTCTAAATTTCCTGATTATAGTTATTCTATATCGGATGTAACGGACGATGAAAGTAAATATTTAATCTTCCTTCAAAGTGATAAACTATACGGTATATACTATTCATATGATGCCAAGAAGGATACATTTAAATTACTTTATAATTTAATGCCTAATCTTAATGAAAAAGATATGGCTGAAATGCGTCCTATTACTTTTAAAAGTAGAGATGGACTTACAATTCGTGGTTATATCACATTACCAAGGGAAGCAAAAAAAGGAAATAAAGTTCCTGTAATTGTAAATCCACATGGTGGGCCACAAGGTATTAGAGATTCTTGGGGATTTAACCCAGAGGCACAATTGTTTGCAAGTAGAGGATATGCTACACTTCAAGTTAACTTTAGAATATCAGGTGGTTATGGAAAGAAATTTTTAGAATCAGGATTTAAACAGATTGGAAGAAAAGCAATGGATGATGTTGAAGATGGTCTTCAATACGCTATTAATCAAGGTTGGGTAGATAAAAGTAAGGTAGCTATTTATGGAGGAAGTCATGGTGGTTATGCGGTATTACGTGGTTTAACTAAAACTCCGGATTTATATACTTGTGGTGTAGATTATGTAGGTGTTTCAAATTTATTTACTTTCATGAAAAGTATACCAGCATATTGGAAACCATATTTAAAAATTTTAAAAGAGATTTGGTATGATTCTGCTATTCCTGCGGAAAAAGCAATAATGAACGAAGTGTCTCCTGTATTCCAAATTGACAAGGTAAAGAAGCCTCTTTTTGTAGTACAAGGAGCCAATGATCCAAGAGTAAACATCGATGAATCTGATCAAATTGTTAGTGCCTTGAGAGGAAAAGGTTTTGACGTGCCATATATGGTGAAATATGATGAAGGCCATGGGTTTGCTAAAGAGGAAAATAGCATAGAACTATACAAAGCTATGATGGGATTCTATGCAAAACACTTGAAAAATTAATAAAATTATTTATATAGTTAAAAGCCGCTTAATTTCCAAAGCGGCTTTTTTATTATCCATAAATTCAATCATCTATATATTTTCATACTCTTAATTTCGACTTTAATTCTTAAAATTCGACTTCATTAAAAATTTTATCCAGAACGATCATTGAAACTTCATCTTTACCATGAATTTTAAATGTATTTTTAGTGAGAACCAACATAGTATTAACTTTTCTTTGTACTTGGCTTAACGCGCTATCATTTTTTGCTCAAACTAGTACAAATTATACTCCATTAGAGTTTAGTTCTTTTGAAGAAGTTATTTCTTATGCCAATGAACATGCCATATCTATTCTCAATTCAGGCATCAATGAAAAAGTTTCAAAAGAAAGAAAAAAAGCATCCAAAGCTTACCTCTATCCAACCATAAATGCTTCAGGTGGCTATAATAATAATCTCACCTTGCAACCAACGCTCATTCCTGCACAGATATTCAACCCGAATGCTCCATCAGGAACTTTTGAAGAATTAACTTTTGGTAGGCAGCATATCTACTCGGCGGGATTACAAGTAAATTGGAATATTTTGAACTTTCAAAAAATATTCGCTTCAGAAACGGCTAATATATCAGCAAAACAGAGTAAAATCACTACTCAAAAGAGTAAGCTGTCTACCTACAATGGATTGGCCTCCAATTACTATTCCGTAATTCTAACACAAGAAGTTACTAAAATATACAATGAAAATCTTAAAGTTTCAGAGGCTTTTTATAACCATACAAAAGATAAGTATGAAAGAGGAATTGTAGATGAAAAAGCCGTAAATACTGCTGAAATCAGGCATATTCAAAATAGAAAAAACCTTCAAAAGGCAAAAAACAATATAAATCGTTATTACAAACAGCTACAAAGTCAATTAAATTGTAATCGAGAAATAAGCATTGAAGACACACCTGATAATTTCAATTTATCGAGTACTTTCATATCAAGCACGCATCCCGATGTTGTTTGGCAAAAAATGGAAGTTGAGAAACAAAAATCAATTCTTAAAGAATCCAAATCTTTGTTATTACCAAATCTAAGTTTTAATTACCAGTACAATAAAAGTTGGGCAACAGACACATTTAACGACTTTTCCAATGTAAGTGAGTTACCACAACAAACCTTAGGGGTAAAAATTAACATCCCCGTTTTTAGCGGTTTTTCGAGTCGTAAAAAGATCAAACAATCCAAATTACTTCTACAACAACAACAATTACAATTAGAAAACATAAAACTAATAACTCAAAATGAAGATAAACTTTTAGTCGATGAAGTAGAACATTTTAAAAAGGAACTTTCTGAAAATTCAAAAATCCTAAAACTTACAGAGAAAAACGATCAACATGCAGAAAACAAATACAACTCGGGTATTATTAGTCTGGATGATCGATTAAGTAGTTATGATGATTTATTGAATGCCCAAAATGCATATTTACAAAGCCTTTCTTCTTACACTTTATCTAAATATAAACTCTATATCAGGCAAATCGATTTAGAATCTCAGAACTAAAAAGTCATAAAAATGAAACATAATAACAAACTATATTTAGTTGCAACCATATTAACACTATCTCTATTTATTTCTTGTAATAAGAAAGAAACAACCAAACCAATAAGAAAAAACATTGAAAATGCAGTGTTTGCCAGTGGTCATATCGAACAAGAAAATCAATATACAGTTTCAGCAAGTGTTGAAGGAATTTTAACTTCTATACCTGTAAGTGAAGGTGATTTCATTATGAAGAATACCACCGTTGCAAGTATCAAAAGTGATGTTCAAAAGAATCAAGTCAAAGATGCCCTTATAGTTTATAATAACGCAGTAAATAATGCAGCAAGTAATTCTTCCACTTTACAACAAATTGAAGTAAAAATTAATCAGGCAAGGTCACAATTAATATTGGATGAGTCTAATTATGAAAGATATAAGAATTTGTTGGAAAAGAATTCTGTTTCACAATTGGAATATGAAAAGGCGTATATACAATATCAAGCATCTAAGAATAATCTTTTAGGCTTAAAAGACAATTATAAACAAACCATAAAGGACTTAAAAGTTAGTAAAACACGTAGTTTGGTTCAAGTAAATACCCAAAAAGAGCTACTTGAAGACTATCACCTTAAATCATCAATTTCTGGAACTGTAATTGATGTTTTCAAAAAGCAAGGTGAACTCATTAGAAGGGGTGAGGCTGTTGCTGAAATAGGTAGCGGAGATTTTATAATTAAACTATTTGTTGCTGAAGATGATATACGCAAGATAAATTTAGGACAATTGGTGGCTGTTCATGTAAATACGAATACAGAGGAAACTTTTACTGCAGAAATATCTAAAATATATCCTGGTTTCAATATTCAAGAGCAATCCTATATTGTTGAAGCAAAATTTAAGCAAGGCCCAAAAAAGATTTTCTCAGGTTCACAACTTCAAGCAAATATAAAAACCAAGAACGTGACGAATGTTTTGGTGATTCCTACAGAATATTTAATTAAAGAAAATCATGTATTGCTAGATAACGGAGAAGAAAAAGCGATAGAAATAGGACATAAAAATATTGATTGGACCGTGGTAAAATCAGGTATATCTGAAAGCACCAAAATTGTAAAACCTAAAAAGTAAAACATGAACACCAATCAAAAAATAGCAAAAGTTCAGTTAAGTTCAAGGTTTAGGCAGTTACTCGTTGCTATATTAAGCGTTGCTTTCGGTACATCTATGTATATCGCTATGAATAGCTTTATGGCCGGAGTAAACAATATACAAACTGAAATTACTTTTACTTCTATGGCACATATAAAAGTATTTAACGATTTAACAGACGATACTTCTTCAATATTATCTGCACCAAAAGAGAATAACACTGTATTGATGATTCATAACAATAAAAACATTCAATACACAGAAGGCATTAAAAATGTGGATGAGATTAAAAAAAAGATTTTTGAAATCCCTGAGGTAAACAGTGTAACTGTTCAGTTAAATGAGACGGTTTTTATTAGAAATGGAGTAGCTAAAGCAAATGCTTCTCTTTCTGGTATTGATACGGTTAACGAAAATGAACTTTTCGAAACAGCTAGCTATATGATTGAGGGAAGTTTGAGCGAATTAGATAAACGTTCCGATGGAATTATACTTGGTGTCAACTTAGCTAGAAAAATAGGAGTAAAAACGGGAAATACTGTATCTGTATCTACATCTCATGGTATCTCTAAAACTTTTAAGATTATTGGAATCATAGAAACGGGTTCTAAAGGAGCGGATATGACACGTGCATTAGTCTCTATTCAAACTGCAAGGCAGTTGTTTTCAAAAAATAAGAGCTATGCTACGGACATTTTAGTTAACACCAATGATTACAATAATGCTAACGAAGTGGCTAAAAAAGTTCGTGAAATCACAGATTATAAAGTTGAATCCTGGCAGGAGGGAAACAGTCAATTAGTTTCTTCGAGCATTTTAAGAGATATTCTTGCAATATCAGTTTCCTTAACTATTCTAATCGTAGCTGGATTTGGTATTTATAATATTATGAACATGACTGTTAACGAAAAAATAAAGGAAATTGCTATTCTTAAAGCTATGGGGTTCAACGGAAAAGATGTGATTGAAATCTTCTTAACACAATCCATAGTGATAGGGCTAATTGGTGGCTTTATAGGTGTGTTTTTAGGTAATATTATTGTTCAAACATTGGATGTTGTTCCGTTTAAAATAGCTACACATAATACCTTACCTGTAGTTTATAATCCAAAGGATTATGTTTTGTCTTTTTGCTTTGGAGTTATCATCACTTTAATAGCAGGATATCTCCCCTCTCGTAAAGCATCAAAAGTAGATCCAGTTGAAATATTAAGAGGATAAAAACAGATAATTATGAATATGATTTCAGTAAATAATATCAACAAACACTTCTACGATCCAGTAGAGTTCCAAGTTTTGAAAGATATTTCATTTGATGTGCATAAAGGAGAATTTGTATCTATCGTTGGTAAATCGGGTTCTGGTAAATCCACTTTACTATATCTTTTATCTACAATGGATACCCAGTACAACGGTAATATATCAATAAATAATACGGAAGTTACTGGTTTATCTCAAAATCAATTGGCCAAATTCAGAAATGAGCATATAGGTTTTGTATTTCAGTTTCATTTCTTACTTCCTGAATTCACGGTTCTCGATAACGTCATGTTACCAGCACTAAAACTTAACAAAAAGAGTAAGAAAGAAATTGAAGCGGAAGCCATTGAGTCTTTACATCTGTTAGGTTTAAAAGGGAATGAATATAAAAAAGCTTCGAAAATATCTGGAGGGCAACAACAACGTGTAGCGATTGCAAGAGCCTTAATTAATTCACCATCCATTATTATGGGAGATGAACCTACGGGTAACCTCGACTCCAAAAACACAGATATCGTATTTGATGTATTTCGTGAATTAGCCAAAGAAAGAGGACAAACTATTATTGCCGTAACTCATGATGATGAATTCGCTGATAAATGCGATCGTATTATCGAACTGTCAGATGGAGAATTGATTCGTCAATAAAGTCTTTAAGTCACAAATTTCGATTCCAACACAACATATTCGAGTTCATCTATTTAAATATTAGATAAAATTGAATTATGACTAAAATTGTAAGCAAATTAAACAACAGTAAACATGAAATATTTAAAAACAATTATTACTTTATTACTCATTAGTGTAACAAGCATTACTAGCTATGGGCAAACCGATATAGCACAAGAATGGGTTCTTGGAAAGAAAAATACCATTATAAAAATTGAGAAACAAAACGATAATAATTATGAAGGAAAGATCATAGCTTCTGATAATCCAAAAGTTATTTTAGGAAAACTGATGGTGAAAGAACTAAAAAGCAAAAATGGAAAATGGAAAGGTAAATTATTTTCACCAAAAAAGAAGGAATGGTATGATGCTGAGTTCACACCAAAGGAAAATGTACTAGAAGTTAAAGTGAAGGCAGGATTCTTCTCAAAAACAATAGAATGGACAAAAAAGGAATCATAAATATTAATTTAGAAAGGAAGGTAATTACAAAGCTAATTGCCTTTAACTTTGCCTGTTTTGCTATTATTTTCAAAACAGAAGCTCAAGAGTTTAGATTAGCAGGACTTCAGTACAATAATTATCAAAGAGCGGCGATAAAAGATGTTACAGATGGACAGGAAATAGCATTTCAAGAATTTGGAGTTTATTTGAATATTCCGACGTTATTGAAGAATAAACAGACAACTCTAATAAATGGAGTAGGATATGCGTTTGTTGAAGCCAATATGTACAATTTGCCTTTAACATCACTTGATTCTTATAATAAAAAACTACAGGAATTATATTATCAACTTACTATTTTACATCAGTTCAATGATAAATGGGGCCTAGCGATTAATCTCAGACCTTCATTAGCCTCTGATTTTGAGGAATCATTAAGCTCAGACGATTTTCTTTTTCAAGGAGCAATTTTAGCGACTAGGACAATTCATGAAAGGTTAAAAATTGGAGCGGGTATTGCTCAAAGTTCACGCTTTGGGGAATCCAGAGTTATTCCTTTAGTAAGTTTAAACTATAAAAAGAATAAACATCAAGTGAATGCATTATTACCTGTAAACTTGAAATATACATATTCACTATTAGCCAATAATAAATTAGCTCTTGGTGTAAAATATAATAGTGATGGTGCTAATTTTAATGTATCAGATAATAACTTAAATAATGTAAATAAGATCAATTATTCTCGTACAAACCTTGGTATTTTGACGCAATATAATTTTGCAAAAGGATTTCGTGCAGAAGCTTATGGAGGCATTAGTACGAATAGAAAATATAATTTTGTAGATATTGCTGGTAATACACTCGAAGTAGATTCTAAAGGAGCTTCTTTTTTCAATATAGGCATTGTTTACATTCCTAGTAAAAGAAAATAATTCAATATCTTTCTAAAGACATTTTGTTATAAATTGAAATGAGTAAAAATATAAAAAGAGGTATTGTTCGCATCGTATTGGTTTCAATATATGCAATATGTGTCATGAAATTAGTTACCTACGTAATGCCTTCTAACATAAAATTTGAACCTAAATCAGGAATTCCAAAAGAATTCTTCGCGTTACTATATCTCTTTTTTTTTAATCTGAATGTTGAAGGTAGTTTGTTTTTTGATGGCTATTTAAATAAGAAACTTCCATGGTTTCACTTTCCTAAAAAACGATTATTAACGCAAGTTTCTCTAATTTTTTCTTGGGCAATCGTTTCCATTATAATTCCTTTCACCGCTTGGTATTACCTAAATGATGAGTCATTTATTTATCCTCGAGCACCTGTAATTATATTTGTAGGATCTATTATCTTTCTGTTAGTTTTTATTGGAATTTCTGTTACCATAAATTTTTTCAAACAGTCTCAAAGGTCATTACTAGAGGCAGAATATTATAAACAAGAAAAACTTAAAGCAGAATACAGAGTTCTACAAAATCAAGTAAATCCACACTTTCTATTCAATAGTCTAAATGTTTTAATAGCAGAAATAAAACACAATCCAAAGACAGCAGTTGAATTTACACGTAAATTGTCTAAAGTATATAGATATGTTTTACAAAGTAAAAATTACGATTTAATTTCGTTAAAAGAAGAACTCACTTTTATAGATTCATTTATTTTTTTGCATAAGGTTAGGTTAGGAGAGGCCCTTAATTATGAAGTGACAATTTCAGAAAGCGCCAAGTACTTAAAAATGCCTCCATTAACTTTACAAATCCTTATTGAAAATGCTATAAAGCATAATGTTGCTAATGAAGAAAATATATTGCATATTCAAATTAATGAAACTGGCGAAAACACATTAATAATTAGTAATAATATTCAACCTATTCATGGTGAAGTGGAATCAACATATACAGGATTAATCAATTTAAGTAAACGTTTTGAACTTTTGAAGAAAGAAGGTTTTAATTTCGGAGAAAATAACGGAAAGTTTAACGTAACTATTCCATTAATTGATCAATAATATGATAGAAATACTAATAATAGAAGACGAAATACCTGCACAACGTTTGTTAAAGGAAACTCTAAAGGAAATCTCCATTAATACCGAGGTTATTACTTGTTTGAACAGTATTAAATCGGCTGTTAATTGGTTACAAAACAATAAGCATCCAGAGATTATTTTATTGGACATACAGTTATCAGATGGACTTAGTTTTGAAATTTTCAAACAAGTAGAGGTCAATAGTCAAATTATATTTACTACAGCATATGACGAATATGCCATACAAGCCTTCAAAGTGAATAGTTTAGATTACTTATTAAAACCCATTGAAGAAGAAGAGCTGCAAATGGCACTTAATAAATTTCAAAAGCATCAAAGTAATATTGTTCAAGAAAGAACTGCAATCGTAGATTATGAAAAACTAGCCTCCATTATAGGTAATAAGCAAAAGGAATATCGTAAACGCTTTTTAATTCAATCGAATGACTCATTTTTAAAAGTATCAGTAAATGAAATAGCATATTTCTATAGTATGCAAGGGGTAACATTTGCGGTAACCTTCGAAAAACGAGAATATCCTGTTAACTTTTCCTTAGAAAACTTAAAAGAGCAGTTAGATCCTGATTACTTTTTTAAACTAAATCGTCAAATCATTATCAACATTAACAGTATTAAGCGAGTACATTCTTATTTTAATGGAAAATTAAAGCTGGAAACAGACCCCGTACACAACGAAGATGTGATTATTGGTAAAGATAAAGCAGCCCTATTTAAACGTTGGTTAGATAGATAATTGGAGTATTCAACATCATTAAATACTCCAATTATAAGTTGTTATCGATTTAACTCCTGTTTTCGCTTTAACACATTACCCAAGCTTAAAAACAATACTAACGAAGTTATCCAGGGTATATACATTTTATCATGTTGAAATCCGCCATAATAATCTAAAAATGTCATTCCATTTACTACTAAATAAGTGATAAAAAAGAACAATACTTCGAATAGTTTCTTTCCTTTAGAGAATAATCCAAGGATACTTGAGAATAAAACCAAAAGAATACTTCCCAGAAAGACAGAACATACAGCCATAAGGTTTCCTTCAACTCCGAGTCGAATTACTAAAGGCAATGCTAAGGTCAGCATTAATATAAATCCTGAAAGTAGTTGTGCGAACAACAACCTTTTAATAGGGTTGTAACTTGTGAATGTGAAATAATGTACATTGTTTATTGTTTCTTTAATCGTAAGATCGGATAGTCTTGATACTTGTAAAAACCAAAGTATTGGTAGTACTATCTGATGAGCTATTTTTAGGGGTAAAACGGCTAAGAGGATCATGCCAATAATATTCAATATCCATAGCCATTTTTTACCTTTTCTAAATAACAATAGAATTTCCGTTTTTAAAATGGGAAGTATATTGCCATTATAAGATACCGAAGGTAATGTTAGCAAACTAATACTGTTGCTTCCTTTTGATGAAACTGTTCCACTAATAGTTCTTTTATTGGAAGCGATTCTTTTGTTATCAAAACGATGAAAAAATAGCGAGACTACAAATATTAATAGAGTTCCAAAGCCTATCCAAATAAATCGACTCACGATAAAAGATATTGGAAAATCGACGCCATTAAATTGAAACTTTTGAATTTTTGTTTTATCACCAATGATGTAACCTACAGATAAGTTTATATTTTCATCTTGATTAATCATAGCTTTTACATCTTGTTCTATTTGGTGAACGACTATTTGATTTCCAAAGGGATCAAAGGAAAAGTAATTTTCATTTTGTGTATTAAAGCTCATGACAGCCGTAAATAAAAAGAAAAAACCTACATTTTGAATGACGGTATATTTTCCAAAAAGTATTTCAAAAACTACTGCGATAACCGATACTAAAAAGATGGCAGGAACCGTGATCAGTAAATAAGGCTTTATAAAATGTCTCAATTCAAATGAATAGCCATTATTGTATAAGGTAAAAAGAATCAGACTCATAATGAATACGATAACTACAATTGTAGAGAGTACTAAAAAATTACTTAGAGCTTTGGTTATCAAGTATGCACTGTTTTTGATTTGAGTTGAGGCTATAATTTGCCCAACTTTAGTTTCACCATCTTTTTTAATACCCGTATTCACCAAATAAAAGCCTATCAAAGATAAAAACACACTCGTCATTACCGCTGTTACATTTCCAATCCAAGCAGAGTTGTAAAATCCCACATAATCTGCTACTCTAATGGTAGAATAATTTGCATTAGGATGGGGAATAAACGTGTATGCTATTGCTAATGTTAAACAGAGTGTAATCAAAAAGGAATAACTTCGAGTTCTCTGTAAATAATCTAGTTTTACAATATGATAAAGTTGTTTCATTTCTTATTTATTTTAATTGGCTTTGGTTAGATTTAAATACGCATCCTCCAAATTTGCCGTTTTCTTAATGGAGTTTTCTGAAGGAATATCTGATATATAACGAACGAGTAATTGCTTATCCTGACGAGACGTACTTACTACTTTATATTTTGATTTAAAGTCAATGAACTCTTCTTTTTTAATAGATATTTCAAAAACTTTATTTTCCATTTGCTTTATAATACTTCTTTGATTTCCATGAAAGAGCAATTCGCCATTTTTCATCACGGCGATTGTATCTGCGACTGTATCAATATCAGAAACTATGTGAGATGATAAAATGACAATACAATCATTGGCTAAGTCAGAAATCAAGTTCCTAAACCGAACACGCTCTTCTGGATCTAAACCAACGGTAGGCTCATCGAAAATCACAATTTTAGGGTCATTTAATAAAGCTTGAGCAATACCTATACGTTGTTTCATTCCTCCTGAATAACTTCCGATCGGTTTATTGGCAACCTCAATTAAATTCAGTCCTTCCAATAACAATTCAATTTTATCCTTTAAATTCTTACCACCAATGCCTTTTATGGCCGCCATATATTCTAAAAACTCGTATGCATTTAAGTTAGGATACACACCGAAGTCTTGAGGTAAAAAACCTAGTTGCTTTCGCATATAATTTGCATCTTTTAAAATATTGTTTTTGTTTAAGCTAATAATTCCATCGGTGGGTTTACTGACAGTAGCAATCATTTTTAATAATGTAGATTTTCCAGCACCATTGGGACCTAATAAACCTAAGATTCCCTTTTCAATATTGATTGAAAAATCTTTCAACCCATATTTATTCTTATTGTATTTCTTTGATACATTTTGAATTTCTAATTGCATAACTTTTATTTTTTAGATGTTAAACTAGTACTGTTTTCTGAAGAGATCTTGGTAATTGTAGTTGTAAATCCATTTTGCTTGAAGGTTAAACTATTTAAGCTTCCGATAATTTTAGTTAAAGAGGCTCCTACAGTTGTATCGTATAAAGTGTCTTTCGATTTTTGAGCTAATTCACTTTTGCCCCCCTGTGCTTCAACAATTAGATATAACTTCTTGTTTTCTCGTTTTATCTCTAAGACTAAATTGGCTTCCTTTAATAAATACTTACCTGTTATGTCTTTAAAATTAGACAAGTTTACAGCTTCAAAGTCCTGAATCTTTTCATTATGCAAATAAGCGTACAGATCGCTCGTTATAGCTTTCCCTGAAGGTATTCTCATGGTATTTGAGAATATTAAAAATAGATTCCCTGTTTCAATATCGTATGTATTTCGAAAAGCATAACCAATATTGTTTCCTCCATGATTTACATATTTCTTTCCGTTATAGTCTTTCTTAAATATTCCTAAACCATATGTGTCATTTCCATCTTCAATGATTAATTGAAGCGTTTCTTTTTTCAATAGTTTTTCTGTTTGAAAAAGTGAGCTATAAAATATTTCCATATCCGATAGAGTAGAAGCCATGCTACCTGCGGAGTAGGCAATGTTGGCAAAAAACTTATAATCTAAATAATTACTAACATCTTTTCCATCGTGATAAGGAGCTGCTAAATTTGGCAAGTTTTTATGCAAATAAGGATGTGTGTTTTTTAACCCTAAAGGGGCTATAATTCGTTTTCTAAGTAAATCAAAGTAGTTCTCATCTGTAATTTTTTCAAGTATTCTCCCTAAAAGAAAGTAGTTTGTATTACAATAATCAAAAGTTCCAATCTTTTCTATATTTCGCTTTTCAACTAACTTAAATAAATTTTGAGTGTATAGTGAATCTGCTTTCGAAAAGAATATTTCCAAAATATTTTCTCCTATAATCTCATCCAAGCCTGTTTCATGTGTCAGTAGTTGCTTTAAAGTAATAGAACTATCAATGTTTTTAATTGGTTTTAAAAATTTACCAATCGTATCTGATAATTTTAAAGTTCCTTTTTCTACTTCCTGCAATATTAAAATTGAAGTAAATGTTTTCGTTGCACTTCCAATATTAAAAACACTATTTTCATTTAAACTGAAGTTTCCAATACTTGACGTACTTATCTTATTGTTCTTTTTTACAAGTATAGCCAAACCTTTATTTTGTTCTTTTAGTATAGGTGTGTACTTATCGTTTATTAGGTTTAGGGTATCTTCTTGAGCAAATACTGTACTTTGAATTAGTATTATTATAAAAATTAAGATATTGAATAGTGTTTTCATGGTATTTGTTTTTAATTGTCGGGTCAAAAATCAGAAGTAACCATGTCTTTTAAAAAAAAGAATGATGAAGGTGTTTACTTTAATGATATCCCTACAGATTTACCATTATCATCGTAAAAGAAACGTTTACATTTAAAAAGAGAACTTTCATCATTAAAAGAAGCATTTTAATAGATGAACCTTTATTTTTGGAGGGATTTTAAAAGGATAAAATGACTGCACTTGATAAGTTAATTGATAACAAAATTGTTCAAAATGTATTCGCGTGGCTGTTACTATTAATCATTTTTACAATGATTATTACGGCTGACAACACATTCCTTACTGCGTTAATTTTCATTGCTTTTATTATACCACCAGTATACATTAGCAATCTTAAAATACTCCCTCTTTTCTTTAAAAAGAAAGAGAAACTTGGGGTTCTTTTTTATATTCTGAATATTTGCTTTTTCACTTTTATTGGAGTTGCTGTATTGAGTGATTTCTTCAAGAAATTTGAATTCAGAATGCTTATCAATGTTTTTGGAGCCTTTTTACTTATTATAATTTTTGGAACTGCTTTGAAATTATCTCGAGATAGTTTTATCCGTCGTCAAAAAGAAAAAGAGGCTGAATTAAAACTCTTGAAAGCACAGTTAAATCCACATTTTTTATTCAATACGTTGAATAACTTATATGGACTTTCTGTAATTAAATCAGACAAACTTCCTAGTTTGATGCTGCAATTATCAGATCTTCTACGTTATAGTTTATATGACACCCGAGAAACGTTTGTTTCACTTGAAAAGGAGGTAAGTTATTTAGAAAATTATATTTCATTAGAAAGGATAAGGCTAGAAGACGAAGCCGATATTGAGTTTCATAAATCCGGTAATTTCAGCGAAAAGAAAATAGCCCCTATGTTATTGATTGTGTTTGTCGAAAATTGTTTTAAGCATTTAGGAGAACAAGCCAATGGCAAGAGTGAGGTTTCTATTTCATTAAAAGAATCAAATGATAGTATTATTTTTGAATGCAATAATACCCTTGAAAAGGAAAAAACAGTGAATAATATGGAAAAAGGTAAAAGTGGAATTGGATTAAACAATGTTAGAAAACGGTTAGATCTTATATATCCAGATCAGCACGAATTGCATATCAATAAAGTCAATAACAATTACTCAGTACAACTAATCATAAACTTGTAAAATGAAGGTATTACAATGTATTATTGCAGATGATGAGCCTATTGCTCGTCAAATTTTAGAGAACTATATTGACTCTATGCCTCATTTAGAGATTGTTGCTGCATGTAAAAATGCTTTTGAAGTTCTTGAAGTGCTAAAAGAAAAGTCTGTAGATATCTTGTTTTTAGATATAAACATGCCAAAATTATCAGGTTTGAGTTTATTGAAAACCATGCAACAAAAACCAAATGTAATTATTACCACCGCTTATCCTGAATATGCCTTAGAAGGTTTTGAACTCGCTGTAACAGATTATCTATTAAAACCCTTTTCTTTAGAACGTTTCTTGCAGGCAGTGAATAAAATTAGTATCCCAGAAACGGCATCCATACAAACAACAGTTTCAATAGAAAAAGAAGAAGAACCTAATTTTATCTTTGTGAAAAGTGATAAGAAAATTATCAAGCTCTTTTTTGATGATATTAACTACATAGAAGCTTATGGAAACTATATAAAAATATATACTGACTCCATGTTGCTAACACAACAAACCTTATCCGATTTCTTAGGTAAACTACCTGACTACTTTACACGGATACACAAATCTTTTGTTATTAATTTCGATAAGCTGAAAATAATCGATGGGAATCAAATAATACTACAAAACGATGCAAAATTGCCAATAGGGAAGTCGTACAGAAAAAGTATATTAGATAAAATATAGCAGAGTCTTAAATCCATTTCGCTTTTAAGTCTTTATACTTTGTTCTTCCTATAGGAATTTGTGTTCCATCGGTTAATTCTGCCATGTATTTACTTCCTGAAGCTACAATAATCTCTTTTATTTCAGTCATTTTTACTAAATACGACTTATGAACTCGTTCAAAAGAAGGAAGCAATAATCGTTCTAGTTTTTCAAGAGATTTATCATGGAGTTCTGTTTTACCATCAGAAAGGAAGAGCTCCGAATAAACACCAGCACCTTTAATATAAACAATGCTATCTATAGGGATGAGTTGTATTTTATGTCTTTTTTTAACAGTTAAAAACTTAATAGGATTGTTTGCTATTTTTTCCTCAGTTCTCATTCTGTTGATTGCCAACTCTAATCGATCTTTATTAAATGGTTTTGGGACAAAGTCTAAAACACCATATTCAAAAGCTTTAATTGCTTGATCTTTATATGCAGAAACGATAATCGTATAAAATGATTTAGAAACCGCCGTTGCAAGTAAATCAAAACCACTTTCTCCATTTAAATTTAAATCCAAAAAAACCAGATCTAACGTATTACTCTCAATATATTCAACGGCATTCTTAAGCGTGTTTGAGACCTTTATGAATTTTAAATTATCACTCAAAATTTCAAGAACCATTCGTTCGATTCTTTTGGCTATTCTTAATTCATCTTCAACAATTAAAACATTCATAAGCTTAAGAATATATTTTTATCGTGTTTTTCCAACCACTATTTGTAGGTTCCGAAATAAACTCCCATTTATTACTATAACTCTCCATTAATCGTGCTTTTACATATTTCGAACCCGTTCCTTCTTTGTTATTAGCACCCTCTTTTACTAACTTGGCAAAAGTTAAAAAAGTATAGCATTTGAAGTCCTGTCCGAGCTCAAAAATCAATTTAAACTCAATTATATTCCCTTCCATAGGCAAGCTATGTGTAATTCCATTTTCTAATAATGTATGAAAAATACCAGGAGGAATAATTTCATCAGGTTGTATTCCTTCTTCTTGCCATAAATAATCGATCTCCTTTCGATATTTCATTATTTCAATATGAGAACGACAAAGAGCTATTTCCTGTGTTATGGGGATCAGTTTTTTGTTTTCTATTTGATTAAAAAGATCAAATTCCTTTGCCAAGGCCTCTATAAATTGAACGCCCTTCTTCGGACTTTCTTCAATCCAATCAATCAGCGAAGTTAGCGTATTCATTAAAAAATGAGGTTGAATGTTCTTTTTTAGTAATTCCAAACGGAGACGAGTAGATTGCAATAATGAATTTTCATAAGCAATTCGCTGTTCTTTTATGTTTAAAGAAAGTAAATAAAACATCCCTAAAAGTATTAAACTAAAACCTACAAATAGACTTTTGCTAAAAGGAGTAATAAAACCAATAAGAGCAGATAAAACTAGTATTAATAATACCAAAAGTGCTCCTCTCATCTTACGGTAAACTCCGAATACTACAATTCCAAAGGAGAAAACCCACATACTTAAGGTCATATTATTTGAAGTTAATTGAAAAACATGTCTAGAAAAGAAAATAAATAATAAGTGTGCTCCATAAATTATGAATAACCATTTTCGCTTAGGAAATGGAAATTGCATAGAAAAATAGAATGGAATCAAAAAGGAAATGCAAAGCAATAAAGCCCCTATAGTCTTTAAGCGTACAACATGCATATTGTAATGAATAGGGATGTATGTTTTAATAAATTCCGCTAATATTAAACTAAAAAAAAGAAAGCAACTTATGCTAAAAACAAGGGTTGCATATTCCTTTTTATTACTTAAAAAGAGAAAAAAGAAATAAAAAGAAGCAATAAGGAAAGCTCCCGCAAAAAGATTCATATAAGAAGACTCGATAAGCCTATCTGTTAATAAATCATCATAATCATCTATATTGAGATCATAGATACCAATATGATCGGGAAAATAGTAATTACTTATACGAATGGCTATAATATGCTCTCCTTTAGCTGACAAATTTCTTGGAATAAGGAAAGTAGTCCACAATTCCCCTTCTGGAGATAAACTGGACTCTTGCCCTGGGTTTCCATTTCTACCAATTAATACTCCATCCCAAAATAATTCATACTCTCCATAAATTTCCAATCGGACACCGTAAGATTTTAATGATTCAGGGCTTTCTAATATCTTCACATTGGTTCGAGACCAAAAAACTTTTCCGTCGGGCACAAACTTCAATCTTCTTTTCCATTCAGCAGTGTTTAAATGCTTAGAAGCCCATTCTTGTTCATCACTAAGTTTAAAAACAGTTTTACCTTGCTTATAAACCGGTTTATCAGAACAAGAAACTGTTGATAATAGGAAGCTAAAAAAAAGAAAAACATAAAAGTACCTCAAACCGTTTTAATAAGTGATTACTTATGCAAGATAGCATTAATGAACGGCTTACTTGAGCCGTTCATTAATGCATAGAGCGGTTCATTAAAAATAGGTATGTAAAATGGAATTTAAAGACCTTCTTTGTAAAAATATGATCGATCTAGATCAATACTAACATAGAACATGACAAGCTACAATCGAAAACATTAAAACTATGAAAACTAAATTATTAATACTAACATTATATATATCGTTTAATGCTGTATATGCTCAAAATAATAGTATCAATAGTAATATTCAACCTCTTAAAAAATCTTTAGAATTACCACAGATACAAGTGATTCCTATAAAAGATAGTCAGTTTGATAGACAATATGAACTTTATATAAAGTTGCCAGAAGGATATTCAAACGATAATGATATTAAATACCCTGTTCTTTATATTGAAGATGCGATGTGGCATTTAGAAATATTATCCGGATCCAGTGAATATCTAATGGATAACCTTATTCTTGTTGGTATTTCTTGGCAGAAAAACTTACATCCAACTAAAGCTTATGCTAGCAGGTTTCGTGATTACTCAATTATGAAATCCAGTAACCAAGAACATCAGGCTAAATATAATTATGGACAAGCTGAAAATCACCTAGATTTTATTTGTAACGATGTAATTAAGTATGTAGAGAATAATTATCAGGCAGACCCCGATAACCGTAGTTATTTTGGATATTCCATAAGCGGAAATTTTGGAGCCTATGTGTTGTTGACAAAACCTAATACTTTTAAAAATTACATTCTTGGTAGCTCAACATATTTAATGGACAAATCATTTATTTATGAAAATGAATCAATAGTATCCCAGAAGCAAAAAGACGTAAATGCTAATGTTTACATAGCAATTGGTACATTGGATAATGAAAAGACGATTCAACAAGCCAAAGGTCTTGATTCTTTTCTAAAGAGTAAAGATTATCCAAATATAACATCAAAACTCGAGTTGATTGAAGGTTTTGATCATAGTTCAGCTTTTCCAATGATATCAATACGTAGCATGTATTGGCTATCAGACTTGTTAAAGAACTTAAAATCTTGAATAAAAAGGTTTGCGAAAAGAAATCTACTAATACTTCTTCATAAGCCATTGCCAAATATTACAATCTATAATCGATGAAAAACAACAAACTTATTTTATTATTGCTCACATCACTACTATTCGCGTGTGCTTGTAATACTAAAAATCAAAAAGCAAATAATTCTGATTTTCAAGCCCTAGAGAACCGCTATTTTGGACAAAAACCACCTGGCTTAACTCCAAAACCTTTTGATCCTGATATTATTTCTCCAGAAGGAATTTTTGAAGAGGGGACATATACTTCAGATATGAAATCGTATTACTTCGTACGAAATAACGGTAAGCGCACTTTTTTCGTTATCAAATATGAAAATAATCATTGGGGGCAAGAATCTGAGACGGACATAAGATGGCCGCAATTTTCAACTGATGGTAATAAGATGTTCATTGGAAAACTTTATAGAGAACGAAAGAGCAATGACTGGTCAGAACCTAAAAGTGCAGGTACTTTTCTAAAGCATATGAATCATGGTCGATCTGTCTCAGCTAAGGGCACTTACTATTTCACGGCATACAAAGAACGGGGACCGATTGGAGCTATCTATTATTCAAGACTTGTTAATGGTAAATATGAAGATCCTATCAGGTTAAATGATGATATCAATAGAGGAAAATATATTGCAGGATCTCTAATCTCCCCCGATGAATCCTATTTAATCTGGAGTGTAGAAAGAGAAGATGGATATGGGCAAAGTGATCTTTATATTAGTTTAAAAAAAATGAGGGAACTTGGTCAAATAGCATGAATATGGGGCCAATAATAAATACGGATAAACAGGAAAGCTCTCCACAAATATCGCCTGATGGTAAATATTTCTTTTTCATAAGAGGAGATTGGAAATTAAATAAAGACGGTAATCGTACTTACATTGGAAAACAATATTGGGTTGATGTTAAAATCATTGAAAACCTTAAACCTAACCTGGAATAAATAAATTCAAATATCATGAAGGTAGCAAACTTTATAGTACTCATTATAGGCATTTCTTTTTGTCATGCTTGCGAAAGCAAGAAGCAAAAGAAAGATATTATATCTAATACGACTGAAAATGCATATCTAGGACAAAAGCCTCCGGGACTTGTTCCTAAACCTTTTGCACCAAAATTGGTAACAACAACGGATTGGGAATATAACGGTGTATTTTCTCCTGATTTAAATGAATTCTATTATATAAAGCTTGATGAGAAGAGAGAAATACAACTAAATGTTGCTTATATCAAAAAGGATAAACAATGGGTTCAGAAAGTAATTTCAAAACGAAAGGAAGTCCTTTTTTCTCTTCAAATAATAATATCATTTATTTAGGAAATAGTTTTTCAGAACGAACTGGAAATGGTAATTGGTCTGAAATCAAAAAGCTTAAAGCTCCCTTTGATAGTTTACCTATCATGCGATTATCTGTTTCAGATAAAGGAACCTATTTTTTTGATGAATTTAAACGTGATTTTACCGGAGATATTCGTTATTCTGGATTAGTTAATGGAAAGCATGAAAAACCCAAAAAACTCAACGCTAAAATTAATACAGGTAGAAGTTTTCATCCTTTTATAGCTCCTGATGAATCTTATTTACTGTTCGATAGTGATAGAGAAGGTGGGTATGGAGATTCTGATATTTATATTAGTTTTCGTCAGCAAGATGGTTCATGGGGTGATCCTATTAACTTAGGAAATAAAATAAACACAGCGGCATGGGAGGCAGCTGCTAGTATTACTCCTGATGGAAAGTTTTTATTCTTCAATCGAACGGTTGGTGAGGTTCCTTACGAAAATGATGATTATAAAAATGTGAATATTTTTTGGGTTGATGCTGAGATTATACAGGGTTTAAGGCCAAAGGAATAATAGATTAGCATTTTTTTATAAAACAATAGAGCTGTATGGGTGGTGTATGGGTGCTTTAATTTTATACACCCTAAAATTAAAATACATTTGAAAGGCTTTATCCTTTAGACATGCGAACCATCCATTTTCAGACTTTAAAGATCTTTATTATTTCTTTTTTACTAGGAGTTATATCTTCAAGTAATGCACAAACTATTAATATTGGTAGTGGAAGCTATACCACTAGTTTTCCTGGTTCAGATTCCGCAGGGAGAAACGGCTTTCCTTCAGGGACTCCTCAGTTAAGTGGTAATGCTTTAGGTAAACCTGTTCCTACTAATGATTGGTGGTCTAAGTTAATTAAGGAAAATCATGCTGATAATTTGTTTAATTATCCAATGACTATGAAAACCAATGAACAAGGATTGATTGTAACCTATATTCCGTGGGGACCGATAGGAGATTCATCACCTATTGAAATTGGACTTTCTGGGTTGCATGCCTCAATGGCTAAAGTTTCTGATTATTCAGATTGGACGGTTACCATGAATTGGAATGATACCTCTCATGATCTAAAAGCAACATCAGGAATAGGAATGCCTTTCATCTACTTTGAAAAAGGGAATGATGATATTGTAGAAATCAAAATTAACGCTGGTGATGTCACAATTTCAAACGAAATAATTATGGTAAAAGATGCTGCTTCGGGTGCAGATTTTGTCATCTATGGTCCAACGGGAAGTATATGGAATCAAACAGGAAACGTTTACACTTCCTCTTTAAACGGAAAGAATTATTGGTCTTTAGCTATGTTGCCTCAAAGTACTAATAATGTCAGCAGTATTGCCCAAGAGTATAAAAAATATGCCTATGTATTTCCTAGTAACACAACAACAAATTGGAACTACAACGAGTCTAACGCTAAAATGACCTCTACATTTTCTGTTACAACAGATATAAAAGAAGGAAATCATACGAACATATTGATGGGGTTACTTCCACATCAATGGAATAACTTAGCAGCCAATTCTCCAGCACCCAATGAATACACTTATTCAACAGTGCGAGGAGATTTAAAAACACTAAGCGGAAATAGTTTTACTGTAGAAAACACATTTAAGGGAATTTTACCAACGTTACCCAATCTAGGTCACTACAGTCCTGGTTTTAACCCTGCTGCTTTAAACACCAAAATTTCATTAATTAAAAATGATCAATTAGCTACTTGGACGGATTCTTATAATGAAGGACAAGTAATGAATAGATTAATACAAACGGCCAGAATCGCTCACCAAACAGGAAATATCATAGCTAGAAATACCATGCTTTCAACAATAAAAGAGCGATTGGAAGATTGGTTAACTTATGAATCGGGTGAAGTAGCCTTTTTGTATTATTACAACAATAATTGGTCAACATTATTAGGATACCCAGCAGGTCATGGTCAAGATAGCAATATTAATGATCATCATTTTCATTGGGGGTATTTTATTCATGCTGCCGCATTTATTGAACAGTTTGAGCCAGGTTGGGCAAATCAATGGGGAGAAATGATTAATTTGTTAGTAAGAGATGCGGCTAGCCAAGATCGAAACGATTCACTTTTTCCTTTTTTAAGAAACTTTAGTCCGTATGCTGGTCATAGCTGGGCAAACGGTTTTGCCTCATTTCCTCATGGTAACGATCAAGAATCGACTTCTGAAAGCATGCAATTTGCCTCTTCTTTAATTCATTGGGGAGCCGTTACAAATAATGATGCTATTCGCGATTTAGGAATATACATTTATACCACTGAACAAACAGCTATTGAAGAATATTGGTTAGATATTTACAATCGTAACTTTTCAGCGACACATCCTTATAGTTTGGTCTCTCGTGTTTGGGGAAACTCATATGATAATGGTACTTTTTGGACACAAGATATAGCCGCGAGTTACGGGATTGAACTATATCCCATGCATGGCGGTTCTTTATATTTAGGGCATCATCAAACGTATGCGGAATCCTTATGGACAGAAATGGCGGCCAATACTGGTATTTTAAGTAACCAAGAGAATCCTAATTTATGGCATGATACTTATTGGAAGTTTCTAGCTCTAACAGATGCTCAAACAGCCGTCGATCTTTACGATTCCTATCCAAATAGAGAGTTGAAATTTGGGGTTTCTGATGCACATACTTACCATTGGTTGCATACGATGAACAGTTTGGGAGTTCCAGATACTTCTATAACGGCAAATCATCCCTTAGCAGTGGCTTTTGATAATAATGGAGAAACTATTTATACAGCTCATAATTATACAAATAATGCAACCACTGTTACTTTTTCTGATGGTTATATGCTAACAGTTCCACCTAATACTCTAGCAACAAGTAAAGATATTGATATTACTGGTGAATTGTCTATAAACTCTTCTGAAGTTAATGAAAATGATAATGTTTTGCTAAATGCAGAAACTACAGGCGCAGGAATAACGAAAGTAGCCTTTTATAATGACGATGCTTTATTGAGCGAAGACAGTTCGGCTCCTTACAATTACAATCTTCAAAATATTGAATTAGGAATCCATAAATTCTATGCTAGAGTTTATGCAGGAGAGACCTCCATTGTAACCAATATTATTACGGTAACGGTGGGTGATCAATTGCCTTATCTCGATGTAGCAAATCAAATTCCCGGAGTTATTGAAGCAGGTAATTACGATTATTTCGAAGGAGGAAATGGTCAGAACATCGCTTATTTTGATTCTTCTTTAGATAATAAGGGTGATTTTAGACCTGAAGAATATGTAGATGCTTTAGCTGTTGCCTCAGAAGGAAAAACAGTAGGGTGGATTTCTTCTGGAGAATGGCTTGAATATACCGTGAATGTAGAAACGACAGGGTGCTATAATTTAGATATGCGATATGCTTCAGGTAATGACAACGGAGGAGGTCCAATTTATTTTGAAGTTGATGGTGAAAAAATTAGTCAAGATATTTCTTTTCCTTCCACTGGTGGTTGGGAAAACTGGAATACAAGATCTACCAGTACTATTGACTTGCTGGAAGGAGAGCATGTGATTCGGCTTGTAGCAACTGAGGGTGAAATTAATTTAGGTAAAATGGCCTTTAGTTATAACGATACAGAATGTGCCGAACCTGGAATTAATACAGGTTTACCTTTTGATTTTGAAGCAAGTCCCATAACCTCTGATTTTATTAATTTCGACGGAGGAACGGGTACTGTAGAAGCCGTTATTTCTCCACAGAATGAGGGAAATACAAGCGAAAACTTAGCTAAAATAGTTAAAAATGGTGGTCAGCCATGGGCTGGATCCTATATAAATCTAAATGATGCTCTAAATTTCAGTAGCAATAGTTATATAACCTTAAAGGTTTGGACGGATGCACCTATTGGTACTCCAATGCAAATTAAACTCGAACAACAGAACGGTGGTAATACTTTTGAATTGCTTACAAACACTTCAGTAACAAGACAATGGGAGATATTGAGTTGGGATTTTAGTTCACTCGGAGTGAGTGCTTATGACAGGCTAGTTTTTATGTTTGATTTTGGATCTATTGGAGATGGTTCGCCAGCATCTACTTTTTATTTTGATGACGTACAGCAAACAGCAACGTTATCAACTACAGAGGTGATTACAACTCCAATAAGTATCTATCCAAACCCAGTTGATAATAGGCTTTATGTAGATTCTTCTTCAATAACTTTATCAAAGATTGAAATCTATTCACTCTTAGGTAAAAAGCTCATAGAAGTATATAATATTCAGAATTCAATAGATATTCAAGAACTGTCTTCAGGAATGTATATCCTAAAACTTTATGATGAAAATAAATACGTAACAAAAAAAATCATTAAAAAGTAAAAGCGAGTATTATTCAAACAATCTTTTCAAATTGTTTTTATAAACCTTACCAATAGGAATCACAAAATCATTAATGAATATTCTATTTCCTTCAATTTCATTAATGCATTGTTTCGCTACAATAAACGATTTATGAACTTGAAAAAATTCTTCTTCAGGTAGTAGATTCATAATATCAGAAATTTTCTCTCTAACTTGAATTTCCTTATCCGAAGTAACAACTTTTATATAATTTCCAGTAGCCTCCACAAACAAAATATCTTCATACTTTACCTGGACATGTTTTTTATTTGATCGTAAAAATAAACTTTGTTCTTTCTTTTTAACATTTGAAGTTGGACTCGTTTCTTTATCACTTACATCCACTTTATTTACAGCCTTTATAAATCGTTCAAAACTAAATGGCTTCAATAAATAATCAACAATATTCAACTCATATCCTTCCAAAGCAAACTCTTGATAAGCCGTTGTAACAATAACTTTCGGAGGGTTTTGGAGTATTTTTAAAAAGTCAAAACCTTTTAATTTAGGCATATTTAAATCCAAAAAAACTAAATCTACTTCATTATTTTTTAAATATTCCATTGCTTCAATGGCATCATAGCAATGCTGTACAAATGAAAGTTTCGGTAGCACATTACAATAGCCTTTAATAATTTCATGCGCTATTGGTTCGTCATCAACTATAATATACTTTATCATACGTTTAAGGTAAGTTTTGCACTATACATATCCTGCTGAATTGTATGCGTGAAATCATGTTTTTTAGGGTATGCCAAAATCAGCCGTCTTTTTAAATTCTCCAAACCAATTCCTGTTTCACTTTTTTCATCAATATCAAAGTTATTTTCAATTTTAAAACAGACTTGAGCTTCTTCCGAATTGATAAAAATATTAACAAAAGCATTGTTTCGAAGTACTTCAACTCCATGTTTAAAAGCATTTTCAACTAAAATAATAAAAAGTAACGGAACAATTTTAAGGGTTTCATCTTCCACGGAAACATCAAAAGTTATCGTAATATTTTTATGGTAGCGCATTTTATGAAGTTTAATAAAATTGCGAACGAAATCTATTTCTTGTTGTAACGTAACACGTTCTTTTTGTCCTTCATAAATACTATAACGCATCATATCCGACAGTTTTAAAATAAGTTGTTTTGCCTTATCACTATCTTTATCTACTAATCCATATAAATTATTAAGCATATTAAAGAAAAAATGAGGATTTATCTGTGATTGTAAATGCATTAATTCTGTTTTTGTCTTTTCATTTTTCAAATTAATAATGAACCTTATATTCACAAATAACCAATGGAACACCACAACACAAACCGTTATAAAATAGAGTAGGAGAAACTCTACAAAGCCCTCTTTTTTTCCAAAAAAATCATTAAATAACACAATGATTATTCCCATAACACCTAACAATATTCGGAAATTACGAAGAGTAAACAGCTTCTTTTTGTTTAGAAATTTCAAATTCATAAGTCAATATTACTTAAATAAATACGTGTGAACAAATCAATTGATAAACGGCTTTAAACTTTGCATCAACCTACCAAAAAATGGGATAAACATCCTTCGTGGTTCAAAATACTAGTTACATCACATTTTCAGACAAATACATCCCACAATTTTTATAAACGTAAGCTTCAAGCATAGGTTTGCCTTTAGGAATCAAAAAGAACCTATACATGAAGCTAATTATTGATAATTTAAATAAAACCTACGATAGCGGAGTAAAAGCACTTCAAAATGTATCATTAGAAATACCAAAAGGAATGTTTGGTTTACTTGGACCAAATGGTGCTGGAAAATCTACTTTAATGCGCACCATTGCAACCCTTCAAGAAGCAGATAGTGGTTGCATAACATTAGGAGATTTAAATGTGCAAACCGATAAAAATACTATTAGAAAACTTCTGGGTTATTTACCACAGCAGTTTGGAGTATACCCTAAAATGTCAGCAGAAGTGCTACTACATCATTTTGGAGTGTTAAAGGGACTTACCAATAAAAATAACCGCAAAGAAATGGTAGACTACCTATTGCATAAAACCAACTTATATCAAGTGAGAAAGCAAAACCTAGGTGGTTTTTCTGGTGGAATGAAACAACGTTTTGGTATTGCTCAAGCCCTGCTAAATAATCCTAAATTACTTATTGTTGATGAGCCTACGGCAGGTTTAGATCCTAAAGAAAGGAATCGCTTTTACAATCTACTAAGTGAAATCGCTGAAAATACCATTGTCATTTTTTCAACACATATAGTTTACGACATCAAGGAGTTATGCACCAATATGGCAATTATTAATCAAGGAGAAGTGATTTTGAAAGGGAATCCTTTAAAACTCATTGATCAATTGAATGGCAAAATCTATCAAAAATCCATTCAAAGAAACGATTTGGATGCCTATAAAAAGCAATATACCGTTATTAACGATAAACTTTTCCTTGGGAAGCCCATTATCCATGTTTTTAGTGATGTGCCCTTAAACGAAGGATTTACACCCATTGAAGCAGGATTGGAAGATGTGTACTTCTCTCAAATTAACCATTAAAAACAACTCAACATTAAAAACCTTAACCTTTTCCGATGTCACATCGAGTGATTATGCTAACATATTAGTATCGAGATGTTGTTGACAAACTCTCGATACGTCTCACTGTCGTTCAACACTCGAGTTGACAAGCTTTAGTCAAAGATCTTAAAATCGTGAAGGTTAACCTAATCTATTTATTATGTGGTACGAAATATTCAAATTTGAACTCAACTATAGAATCAGACGTCCTGAAACCTATTTATTTTTCATCTTTCTGCTGTTATTTTCAATTGTTGGTGATGTGTTTATTTTTCAAGGTATTGAAATGGGACTTATGAAATGGAATGCTCCACTTGTAATAGCTAAAACAATGGGAGCCATAACAGGTATTTTTATGATCATGGTGTCAATGATTATGGGAGTTCCTGTTTTACGAGACTATCAATATCAAACAGAAGCTCTTATGTTTGTAAATCCGATATCTAAAAGAGATTATCTCTTAGGTCGATTTTTAGGGTCATTTAGTATTTTAGTATTCATTTTTAGTGGCTTACTCATAGGAATGATGATCGGTTCTCAAATGCCTTGGCATACTAAAGAAACAATGGTAGCCTTTAATGCACTTACTTATATTCAATCGTTTGTAGTGGTAGTGTTACCTTCACTGTTTTTTGGAGCTTGTACATTTTTTGTTACTGGTATGCTTAGTAAAAAATTATTGGTAGTATATACTCAAGGCATTGTATTATTCGTAGTTTTCTTATTAACTAAATCCATTACTAATGCCTATTGGCAAGGAATATTTGACCCATTTTCTTTGACCACACTTACTCAGTTTACGAAACATTGGTCTATTAATGAATTGAATACAACGGGAATAACGTTCAGTGGCATTCTGCTACACAACAAACTATTCTGGATGATATTAGGATGGATTGTACTTCTTTTGGGCTATCGTAAGTTCTCTTTTAGCATGCTTGCTAAAAAAGTGAAAGGAAAATCAAAAAGAGCTGAAACAACCATAAACAGAGAGTTTAAAAATCAAATAGCTCCTAATTTCCATATAAATCACTCATTAAAGTCAAAATGGTATCAACTCTTTGAACTTTCCAAATTTTATACACTTTCGCTGTTAAAAGAGGCTTCATTTTGGGGGATTATTATCTGTGGTATCATCATTATTGTGATCAATTCTGTCAATTTAGGAACTGTTTATGGAGTGGATAGTTATCCTGCAACCCATTTTATCATTTCAGAATTACAAGAAATGTCTATGTACTTCTTTCTCATAATTTTGCTATTCTATTCTGGGGAAATTATCTGGAAAGAACGATCTATTAATCAATATGGTTTAAACGATGCTACTCCTATTAGCAGTTTAATCAATTTAACGAGCAAGTTTATTGCTATGAATACCATTTATATTGTGCTAATTGTAAGTTTAATCCTTACTGGAATCCTCTTTCAAATAGCGAGTGGCTATTATCAATTTAAAATTGGCGTTTATTTTTCAGGGTTCTTTATAGAAATACTTCCATTTCTAACGCTTTACACCTTTGCCGCATTTTTCTTTCATAGCATTAGTAAAAACAAGTTTATTGGTATCTTTTTAACTTTATTCTTTTTTATTGTCATAGGAGGTTTGGAAGCTTTAGGATTTAACCATAGTCTTTACAAATTCGGAGGAAACCCATTAGGTATTTATTCAGAAATGAATGGATATGGACATTTTTTAAAGCCTTATCTATGGATTAAAACGTATTGGCTAGTGTTTGGAGTCATTCTTTTAATAATAAGTGCTCTAATCATACAAAGAGGCCAGGAGCGAAGCTTCTGGAAACGTATAACTACCATAAAGCGTCGAATTACCAAACCAATCACCTATCTTGGTTTTACGTCAATAGGAATATTTATATTTTTAGGGAGTTATGTATTTTATAATACCAACATTTTAAACCCAAATTGGGTAAACTCTCAGGAACTCAATTTTCGAGCGGACTACGAAACAACGCTCAAACCTTTAGAATACTTCCCTCAACCTAAAATAGTAGATGTTAAATTAGATATAGAACTATATCCTAAAAAAAGAAGCTATGAAATAAAAGGATCCTATATTTTAGAAAATACAACCGATAAGCCAATTAGAGAAATCCATATTCAAAAGTTAATAGCCTCACATGTTGATTTAAAAGAAGTGACTTTTGAAGGAGGAGCAACGTTAAATTCAAAATATCAGGAATTTGATTATTCGATTTACACATTATCGAAGCTTTTATTACCTAAAAAAACCATAAAAGTGAATTTTAAGCAAGTGTATCAACCATTAGGTTTCAAAGACAATAATTCGAGCACACAATTTGTAAACAATGGTACTTTCTTCAACAATGGAATCCTTCCAAGCCTCGGTTACAATAGAGATTATGAAATAAATAACAGTGATGAACGCTCAAAACTTAAGTTACCTATAAGGTATTATAAAGCTAAAATTGATAACTCAGAGGAATTAATGAATGCACGCTCTGGCGGAGACTCTGATGGAATTCACTTGGAAGTAGTTATTGGTACTCACCAAGATCAAACGGCAGTAACAGCAGGTAAATTAATCGATAAATGGACGAAAAACAATCGCAACTATTTCCATTATAAAACCGACCAACGAATTATTAATTTTTATAGTATTGTTTCCGCTAAATATGAAGTAATGAAAGAACAATGGATAGGCACAAACACAGCTTTAAAACCCGTTGACTTGGAAATATATTACCATGCAGCACATACATATAATTTGGATAGAATGATGAAAGGAATGAAAGCTTCGTTGTCCTATTTTAGTACTCATTTTAGTCCTTATCAATATGAACAGCTACGAATTATGGAGTTTCCACGATATAAGGAATTTGCACAGTCATTTCCGAATACCATTCCTTTTTCGGAAGCGTTGGGATTTGTGTTGGATATTGATGACGAAACTGATGTTGATATGGCGTTTTATATTACTGCCCATGAAATAGCACATCAATGGTTTGGAATGCAAATCCAAGCCGCCAATGTACAAGGAAAGAACTTTGTTTTGGAAACCTTGGCACAGTATGGAGCGATAATGGTACTAAAAGAGTTTTATTCAGAAGAAAAAGTCTTGCAATTCTTAGCCTTACAAAAGGAAGATTATGATAAAAAAAGTAAGAAAGCTGTTTCGGAATCTTCGTTAAGTATGGTTGAAAATCAAGATTTTGTGTATTATAACAAAGGTGCCATCGCCATGTATAAACTACAAAAAATGATAGGAGAGAAGCAGGTAAATTTAGCCTTACAACGATTTATCAACGATTGGCATAGCTATAAAGGAGTTATCAAAATGCAAACTGAGAAGTATGCCACTTCTAAAGACTTATTAGGATACTTTAAAGGAGTAACTCCTCAACATTTACAATATGTTATAGGTGATTTGTTTGAGACAACAAATGCAGATGTTTTAAAGATAATTGAACAAGATTCCTTCTTTTAAAATTAAAACAGATTTTGCAGCTCCATTCCTATAAGAATGGAGTTTTTCTTTATTTACTTAAATAATTTTAGCAATTTAAGGTTTACCTCAAAAGACACAACAAAGGAACTATTACTTTTAAATCCAAGATTGAAAATAATCAATACGGTATGTATAAGTCAATATGAGTTATACTGAATAATCTAAAAAACTAAAAATCATGGAAATACAAGCTATTAAACCAGGACCAAAACCTAAAAAGAAAGATGGAACTCTCGATAAAAGAAGAAGGGATAATAAGGACACCCCTGGAAACAAACCTTCTTTAAAACCGAGTAAATCGACTAAGAAATAACCCAATAGGTTTATAAAAAACAGAAAGAAACGTATTTATAAACCTTAATAAGACTTCCCCAAAAAACACACTTTTTGTGCACTCTTTGAGGAGGTTTTTAACTTTATTTTTAAAAAGTATGATAAAAGAAGAAACACAAAATTTACACTTTTAAGTATCCAACCATTTTTTAAAATTACTTGTTCGTTCCCTAGAAACGATTATTTGTTCTTCTTGATTTGGTTTTAATTTTATTAATAGCCTACTATTAAAATATGAGTGAATTTCTTCTACAGCACAAACAGAAATCATATATTTTCTATTTATTCTAAAAAAATTAATAGGATTTAATATATCTTCTAATTGATCTAAAGTATATTCAATAGGAAATCTTTTGCCTTTTTTATTTAGTAAAAAAATAACCCCATCATCTGCCATGAAATAGGCGATGTCTTCAACATTAAAAGTATTGAATTGGTTCCCCACTTTGACCATGAATCTCCGTTTGTACTCCTTTTTAAACAAATGCCTTATAGCTTCAATATCCGTTGATTTATCACTTCTTTTTTCTATTGTTTTTGTGTATTTCTTTAGAGCTTTTTGAAGTTCATTTTTATCTATTGGCTTTAATAAATAATCAAGTCCGTTATATTTAAAACCTCTAATAGCATATTCATTATAGGCCGTTGTAAAAATTATTGGTGGATGATTTTCTAATCTATCTATAATATCAAAACCATAACCATCGTTTAATTGAATATCTAAAAAAATAAGATCTGGTAATTCATTATTTTCAAACCATCGATGACCACTTTCTACAGATGAAATTTGTTCCAATATTTCACATTCAGGAGCCAATTCCTCAATTAGGTTTCTTATACGTCTAGAAGCAATATCTTCATCTTCTATAATAATGGCTTTCATAGTATTCGTTTATTAAAGTTTTTTCTGTAAATTCTTTTCAGAGAGTAAAGGCATACTTACTTTAAAAGTTTGAGTATTGTTTTCTATTATAACTTTCTCCTGTGTATAAAAAGCATATCTTTTTTTTATGTTTTTAAGCCCAAGTTGTGTTGACTCTTGAGAATCTATCCTTTTTTGTAAATTATTTGTAATTAGTATTCTATTATTCTCAATAAAAACTTCAATTTTAATGGGGTTTTCTTTAGAATAATAATTATGCTTTAAAACATTTTCTACCAACATTTGTATAGACAAGGTGGGTATTAACTTTGAAAAGTATGTTTTATTGATATTTGTATGTATAAGTATAGCGCCATTATGTCGTACTTTCATCATGAATATAAAAGAATCTAAAAACTTAATTTCTTTATCTAAGGTCACTAAACTTTGTTCTGTATTATCTAGAATGTACCGATAACAAGAAGCTAATCTACTAACAAAATCAGAAGCTAGATCTCTGTCTTCATAAATTAAAGACGTTAATGTATTTAAACTATTAAAAAGAAAATGCGGACTTATTTGACTTTTAAGAGATGTATATTTAGAATTCATTACCTCTTTTTTTAAAGCCAATACAGAAAGCTCTAATTTCTTTTTATCGGTAGATATCCAGAAAAACTGATTAAATATCGAAAAAACAAGCGTTATTCCAAACGCTCTAAACATATCTATTTTAAAAACTCTCCAGGGTTCGTTCGTCTCAATATTACATATTGAATTGAATTCAAAAACACCTAAATAATAGATAATCCATGACAAAAAAATCTCAATTAAAGCAGTTATTGTTAGTATTCTAATATGTGTAAGTATTTCATTGGTAATCTTTACTTTTTTTGCTTTCCGAATCAAGTAGTCATTCGTTTCCCAAGAAGCCATAAACAAGATAAAAGCAGATAAATAATAAAACCCAGTGGTACTATTAATTATACCGTCATCTTCAGTAAAAGTATCATCAATGAATGATATAACAATGATAAATACAATGTTAATCACTAGAAACCGTAAACCTAACTTTTTTAAATAAGCTTTAGACATTGCATTTTCATTTTTTGCTGGCATCAAATATAAATCAAATAGTAAATAATATATAGCTATAAATGCTCAGTTGTTGTTATTTCTGTTCAATTGTCGAAATCTTTAGTTCAAGTCGTTTCTTCCATAAACAAGCATATTTTCGTTATTTAGAGTGTAACTCTACAATCCAAAACATTAAATCTACAGTTCATAATAATGACTTTTATAATCCCATCGAAGCTTTAGAGATTTGAGCAACAAATAAAAGTAAATATGAAAGTAATTAAGTTTTTAACATTTATGATATGCTCTATATCGTTTGCTCAAACCGGGACTATTAAAGGGCGAATTTTAGATAAGCAATCTGAAATTTCATTATTAGGAGTTGCTGTAGAACTCATTGATACGTCAACAAAAATAGGAACGATAACAGATGAAAACGGCTATTTTGTATTAGAAAATGTTCCTTTAGGCAGACAGGTTGTTCGAATTACTTATTTAGGGTATGATACCGTTACCATTCCTAATATTGTTGTTACAGCTGGAAAAAGTGCCTTTGTAAATGCAAGTCTTTTAGAATCTTTTGCACAATTAGATGAAGTTGTACTCGTATCAAAACCTAATAAAAGGCAAGCAGTAAATAAATTGGCTGCGGTTTCTGCAAGGCAAATTAGTTTGGAAGAGGTAAATAGATTTTCAGGAGGTAGAAGTGATGTAGGAAGGCTAGCGGCTAATTTTGCAGGAGTCTCTGCTCCTGATGACAGTAGAAATGATATTGTTATACGTGGAAATTCTCCTACTGGTTTATTATGGAGACTTGAAGGGGTACCAATACCGAGTCCCAATCATTTCTCTACTGCTGGTACTACAGGAAGTCCTGTTTCAGCATTAAATACAAACATGTTAAAAAATTCCGATTTTATTACTTCCGCTTTTCCTGCTGAATATGGGAACGCTATCGGAGGGGTTTTAGATTTAGGCTTTAGAAAAGGAAATATTGATACTTATGAATTCACAGCACAAATGGGGGTTTTTACAGGTGTCGAAGCCATGGCTGAAGGTCCTTTAGGTAAAAAACAAGGTTCTTTTTTAGTGGCAGCGAGATATTCTTTAACAGGACTTTTAGGTGTTGGAGGAGCTGGAGGTACATCAGCTATTCCTAACTATAGTGACGTCTCTTTTAATGTAGATTTTGGGTCAGGGAAATTTGGAAATTTATCCTTATTTGGAATCATAGGGAATTCTGATATCGATTTTTTAGGTGATGATGTCGATGATACTGACCTATTTGCAGCTGAAGATGAAGATGCATTCAACACCTCTGGTTTTAGTGTGATTGGACTAAAACACAAAATTGCTACAGGAGATAGAAGTTATTTAAAGTCTAGTGTAACTTTTTCTTCTTCTTCAAATATTTATGAAGCAGATCGTTATATTGACAAAAATACAGACCAAGAACGTGTTATTAGGTTTACAGAAGTAGATAATTCAGAAAACCGTATTACTTTTTCATCCTTATACAACACGAAATTAAACAAAAAGGCAACACTAAGAGTAGGAATGCTAGTGGAGTCTTTTAACGTTAAATCATTCTTAAAAGACAGAGATAAGCAGGCAGACAACAACAATGATGGCGACCCTGATTTCTTTACTTTTAGAGATATAGATGATGATTTTTTACTTTTTCAACCATATATACAAGGTCAATATAGACTAACCGATAAAATAACTTTTAATGCTGGTTTACATTCTCAATACAGTTCTTTAAATGAACAATTTGTTATAGAACCACGAGCCTCTGTTAATTACAAAATTGCCCGTAAACATGCCGTGAGTTTTGGCTATGGAATACATCATCAAAATGTAGCGTTGCCTTTATTATTTTTAAATGAATCTGTAAATGGATCATTGGTGCAAACTAATAGAGACTTAGATTTCACAAGAAGTGAACATTATGTTTTAGGATATGATTTAAATATTGGAAGGAATTGGAGAGCTAAAATTGAAGCTTATAGGCAAGATATAACGAAAGCAGCAGTTGATAATTTTCCATCAAGTTACTCTTCTTTAACCGAAGGCGCCGATTTTAGTTTTAATAATAATCGTGTTTCATTAGTAAATGAAGGAACTGGATTTAATCACGGTTTAGAGTTAACCGTTGAGAAATTTTTTAGTAATAGTTATTATGGACTTTTAACGACCTCAATTTTTGAAAGTAAATATGCGGGTAGTGATGGTGTTGAAAGAAATACGCCTTTTAATAATGGTTATGTTTTTAACCTTTTAGCAGGTAAAGAATTTAAAATAGGTAAAGAAAAAACGAATCTACTTTTTGTTGATACTAGATTTACAATGGCGGGTGGTCGTTATTACACACCTATAGATCTTTTAGCATCAAAAACGGCTGGATTTGAAGTGTTACAAGAAGATGCAGCATATAGTCTACAATATGATGATTATTTACGATTGGATTTTAAATTCGGTATTAAATTAAATAGTAAAACTAAAAAACGTTCACATCAGTTCTATGTGGATTTACAGAATGTCTTAGACACCAAAAATATTTTTACTAAACGTTATAATAGATTAACAAATAATATCGATCAAGTAGATCAAATAGGCTTTTTTCCTGATGTAGGTTACAAATTTCAATTTTAATAATTTATTTTGATGGTGTTGCCTGTATACCCTAAATATTGTGTATATTTTGTTAACTAAACTGGATATATGGGCCCCATCAATTTTTTTACAACATACTTCTAATAGAAGAAAAGGCAATCATCTTAACAATTGATTAATAGGTCTTTTTAAAAAGAACCCGTTTTAAGGCACTTCAAGCTATTCTAACTTCCTTTTAAAAATTTTTATCCACTACCGTCAGGTAAGCCCATGGAGTAAAACATTGTGCATATTTGAGACCAACCAAGTAATCAAATTCAATAATACGCTTTTCGACTACAAAGAAATTAATCTAATCTACTACGGTTCTTCCTATTTTTAAATTATCAGATAGATAAACAACATAATAGGTCATTTTTAATAAACTATCTCAAGTTTAATTAGAAAAATAAACCATTAAAATCATTGATTTCCTAACCATCTATGTGTTAAATATTTTCGTAAAGTTTAGAGAACTAGGCGAAAAGATTTTGATTTATAAACTGAGGAAACTTCTTTCTTAAAAAATAGCTATATAATCTTTTCTTTTAAACTTGATACTTTCAAAGAACTCTTTTATGATCAAAAACCTGACATTTAAGACCTTTTTTCAAGATCAATGCTATTATTTCACCAATTTTAAGAATACAATCAAACGAATATGTTTGATGATATAACAAACTAACAATTCAAATTACGTAGAAATAAATCAGCAACTTACGATTACTGAGTCTGGAAGAAAATTGAATATAATTCAATTAAAAGGAAATTACAACGTACAAAATTTAAATATACAATAGCTTCAAAAAACGATCCTTAATTTCGTAGGAAAATGACAAGTGAATGTAATTGTTTTAGTTAGGTAAATCAAAATAACTTAAACCTTGAACCCATGCAAAACAACACATTCACTGTGGCAGATTATTTATTAACTCGCCTAAAACAGCTAGATGTTACGGAAGTATTTCAAATTCCAGGAGATTATGTAAAAAATTTCACACAAGCATTAGAAAAATTTGATGGTATTGAAACCATAGGAACATCAAACGAATTAGATGCTTCTTATGCAGCAGATGCTTATGGTAGAACCAGAGGATTGTCAGCTGTTTCCTTACAATACGGAGTAAGTACTTTTAGCGCCTTAAATGCTGTTGCAGGTGCGTACGTAGAATCGAGCCCTATGATTGTTATCAGCGCCACTCCTGGCTCTAACGATCGACAAATAGGGAATATGTATAATGTTTTGTATCATCACTCTACAGGTAACCTAAAAGCAGATCAAGAAATATACAATCATGTAACCGTAGCTTCAGAAACTCTTAGCACTTCAGTTGGTGCCGATAAAAAAATTGATAAGGTAATAACCGCTGCAATTACTCATAAAAAGCCAGTTTATATTGCCGCTTATAGCGAAGTTTGGGGAGAACCTTGTAAGCCACCATCGAAAAAGAAATTACAACCAAAAATAAAAAAGAGTAAAAAAAGTGCTTTAAATAATGCTGTGGACCAAGCTTGGTCGCAAATTAAGGCAGCTAAACAACCCATGATTTTTGCTGGAGTAGAAGTGTTACGACATGGTTTATCGGACTTGCTTCAAAAAATAATAGATGCCAGTGGGTTCGTATACACCACTACATCTCTCGGAAAAACAGTTTTGGACGAAGAGGGAGATAAGTTCATTGGTACTTATTCAGATGCTGCATCTATACCTAATGTTACAAGCTATGTAAAAGATTCAGATTGTTTTTTATCCCTAGGAACCCTTATTACAGATGATTATTTGTGGTTTGTTGAAAATAAATTTTCGGACATGATATTGGCTACTACGACGGAAATGAGAGTAGGGTATTTTACCTATAAGGATGTTACTATGAAAGACTTTATGGAAGCCCTTTTGGAACGCTTTGAAAAAAGTAAGTCATATCCACTAAAAAATAAAGCACCAAAGCAACCAAAATACCCTGAACCTTGGGCTTCATCATCAGATCCGAAATACAACAGTACACCAGAAATACTTACTTATAATCGATTTTTTCAATACGCTGTAAAACATATAGAGGATAAAAACCTTTGGAATGACATTAACCTAACCTTTGGAGTGAGTTCAGCGATGTATGTAGCTACCAATATTTACGGCATGAAACAAAATAGTTTTATTAGTTCTGCTGCTTGGCAATGCATTGGCTATGAAACTGGTGCCGCACTCGGAGCTCAATTAGGAAGTAAAAGGCAATCATGGACAATTGCTGGAGATGGAGGGTTTATGATGATTTGCCAATCACTTTCAACCTTAGCCAAATACAACGTAAACAGCGTCATTTTTGTAATGAGTAATCAAGTTTATGCAATTGAACAAGTATTTGTTGATATAGATGCCTTTTGCCCAAAGGGTTCATTCGATGAATTCGATAATTTACCAAAATGGGATTATATGGCATTGGCCAAAGCATATGGAGCCAATGGTCATCGAGCAAGTACTATTGAACAACTGAATGATGTATTGGAAACCATTACCTCACAAAAAACAAACAAACCAACTTTGGTCGAAGTTATCATTCCTGAAAAAGATTTAGCAGGTCAAATGAAAAACTTAACCTCTCAAGTAATGAATTGTAATCACTAAAACAAATAACAATGACAAACGAAAACAAAACCTATTCAATTTTTGGAGCAGGTGCCGCAGGTTTATATACAGCCTGGAGGTTACTTCAAGGAAAACCAGCAAATCAAAAAGACACATCGAAAAACTTACAAAAAGGAGATACTTTAGAGTTATACGATTGGGGAAAATATGAATTTTCAAAAGAAGAAAAAGGAACAAGAGCAGCGGGAGCTAGAGTTTGTACTTGGCATTATAAAGAAGATAAAGATGCATCGTATTTAGAGTTAGGAGGTATGCGTTATTCTGCTTGGGACTATAAGAAGACTAAGAACAATCCAAATCCTAACGATGCTAACAATCCTGGACATCGCTTGGTAACCAAAACAATCGATGAAATTGGTTTAGAAAAGTACTCTGTTCCTTTTAACGAAGCCAGCGATCCATTATTATCATTAAGAGCAAAAAGCATGTACACTTCCGATATTAATGCCGTTAATCCCGCTCCCTATAATGTAAATAATTATGGAGAGTACACCGCCCCTGATGACGGGTTTACAAAAATTGAAAGTGTTGGAATTAATGTTTCCGACGATGCATTACCACCAACAAGAAATGAATGGTGTAAATTTTATGAAGAAGGAACTATCACTGAAGATTTAGGCGATGAATCCATCTTTGAAAAAGGGCAAAAGCTAAAGGATATTGGCTATTGGAATTTAGCTTATGACGTTTTAGGGCAAGAAGGTTTCAGTTATTTGGCGGATGGAAACGGCTATTCTTCTAATGTGGTTAACACAAATTCAGCACAATCCTTTGAAGTTAATAACGAATTTACACCAGGAACTTTATATAAGACCTTAACCATTGGCTATTCTGGTATTTTTTCTACTCTTTTCCAAGAAATAGTAAAACTTGCAGATGAAAAAGGTATCAACTTTAAATATCATCCAAATACAAGGTTACGTTCAATATTAGAAAATAAAAGCACAATCCATTTTACTACAGCGAGTAGGGCAGAACCTACGAAGGAATTACATTCCAAAACGTGTAATGCAGCCTTTTTAGCTATGGGTAGATATGCCATTGATTTGGTTGCTCAGGCTACACGTTATATGAATAAAAGTGACGACGATTTTGATGTTTTAAATGATAATAAAGTTCAGTTATATTTAGAATCTGTTTTAATGCAACCATCCTACAAAATAGGAATGTTTTTTGATTCTCCTTGGTGGAGAGATGACATTCCTTCACCACCAAAATACCCAGCAAAACTAAATAGTTATTTTTTAACTCAGGAAGGGATTAAAGTGCTTAAAAAAGATAAGTTCCCTAAGAAATATCTTGAAGCAATTGAAAAAGCAAATTCCGAAGCTGCGAAAGCAAAATTAAAAGCTGAATCGAAAAATAAGGCCTATGACAATTCAGTAACCTCTCTTATAGAGGTTAGCTATGACACAGAAAGCGATTTTTTAATAGCTGCGGAAAGTATTGTTAAAGCTAATTTTACCTATGAAGAGAAACAACAAATTACCAGTGTAGCACATTTAGATACCATTGGTCCTAGTGCAACAGATATGCCGATTAGACAGGTGGTTTATTTTGGAGACAATGCACGTAAGGAAAAAGGTAAAAAAGTTTACGGAATTTTAGCAAGCTACGATGATATACGATATACAACCTTCTGGAAAGCATTAGAGATAGGACCGAATAGGGAGCGTAAAGTTGCGGAGTCACAAGATACTCAGCCTTTAGATGGGCCACGTAAAGCACCAGCTATTATGGTAAAAATGCTACGCCAACAACTGGCCAAGTTACATTTTGGTTCTCAAGCAAGTTATTCAGCCATTCCAGAGCCTTTGGAAACCAAATATATGGATTGGTCATTGCCACCATTTAATGCGGGATATCATGCATACTATTCTCATTATAATATAGGTGATGTACAACAAAAAATACGAAAACCATCATCATTAGTAAAAGGCAAAGACAGCAATCTTTTTATTGTGGGATCTACATACTCTAACGATCAAGCTTGGGTAGAAGGTGCCTTTTGTACAGCAGAGTCTGTTTTAAACGATTTCTTCAATATTGAAAAACTCATAGACGATACAGAGTACCCTTTTATTTGTCCAGCATAAAAACATAACATCAAACTAGTAACAATTTAACTAACATATTATGAGCGAAACACAAAAATCGTCAGTAAAACCCTATATTGAATGGGAAGAAGGACAACCAACTGGACCTCAATTTGGTATTTTATCAAAACTCCATGGTACTTGGGTGAATTGGAAAGGTGGTCCTAAGGGCTTACATACAACTCCTATGCCCTCGCCGGGAACATCTTCCGAAACCATTTTTGGTGTCTTTCATTTTAAATCTCAAGAATATAGAGAACAACTGAAATTCACACAAGTAAACGCACCGGTTCGTAACCGAGCGGGATCAAATGAGCAATTTAATGCAGCTGTGAAATATGAAACTGCTATTATCGATAACAATGATGATCTTCAACATTTTGAAAATGGAATGTATTTATGGTTAGGAGATCATGAAATGCCTTGGAAACCAAGCAGTCCATATCAGAACCCACCAAACATGTTTAAACATGCGTCAAGCGAAGAGTCTGTAAAAACCGATGGAGGAAAACCGGTTATAGAATCGGGTGCACTCGGACCACAATTTGTACCACCATATCAAATCTCTCGTTCAGGTGTTATTCCTCATGGAACCACTATTCATATTACAGGGAATATTACAGAATCTGAAAAAGGTGCACCCCATATTGCCAATCTTTGGGAACAACAATATTTAGCAGTATCTCCAAGTATGGGAATTCATCCAGAAGAAGATTTAATACCTGGATCACGTAAAAAACCCCTTTGGACTGAACTTCCTCGTGAAGATCAAAAAGATGGAGGTGTAAATAGTGGACGTGCTTATTTTGAATCCATTTTTAATTATGATCAATTTGGTGCTAAATTCCCGTATACAGTTCAACCAAACTTGAAGTTGTCAGATGCTATTGAAAACATGGATGTGAAGAGATATGATTTGATTGAATTAGATTCATTTCATAACACAGGAGTTCAAGGAGCTACCATCAATAACGTTATGATTCATCGTTATTGCAAAGTGGTAAGAATGCGATACCGTATGTGGATAGAAGAAGTTTATGATGAAGAGTTTGGAGGACATATAGAACAACTTCAATATGAACAAATTGTTGATTTTGAGTTTATGTTTGGTTCTACTGGCGGTACAACATTATGGCCTCATATTCAAGTAAACACACTACGTCGTGAAAAAGATGTTCCATTAAATAAACGTTTAAAGTCTATTAAATTACCAACAGAGGCTTCTGAGGAAGTAGATGAAACTCAAGGATCGGTTTGCCCAATGATGAACCACACACGTCATTAAACTTCTATACGTCAAATAAAGAAGAACGTTTCAATGATAATACAAACTCAATAACCGCTATTAAGCTGTTATTGAGTTTTTTTGTTGTTATAATAAAAGGCTGAAGCTATTGATATTACTCTGTTTCTGTTAGATGTTATATTGTAACTTTCTTTACATTTTTTTTAAATATTATTTAGAGGTGAAATAAACTCCTTCATTTTCAAATATATTTTTCCAAAAACAATAAACATCTTAAATCATTATTTAGAATTGAAGGTTCCATCAAAGTAAATGATATGAAAACCTATTCAATTATTGTTAATTATTACTCTTATACCTGAAATAGAATCTCTTATACCGATAATAGACACGCTTGTGGTTATAATACGTTTTGAAATATCAATGACACCTAAATTTATTTACGAATTAACCAACACTTTAATTTTAATTAAAGTCAATTTATATATACGTCTTTAATACTAAAAAATACTATCATATAGGTCAGAATGAAATAATACCATCTACAAATTGAAATTACCAACAATATAATACCATTTTCTCTTTCCGGTAATTTCAAATCACAAATGGTATAAGTTGAGATAAATTGTAATAAATAGCTGATCAATTTCATCAATACTTTAAAAGAAGTTTACATTCTTATCTACATCTGTATGAGGTATTTTCTAAGTATTATAGCACAAAATATATTTACAAACACCCTAAAAAAATGAAAAACCAAACAAAAGAACAAGAATTTGATGTGATTGTAATAGGGGGTGGTCCAATTGGATTATCATCTGCATATCACCTAAGTAAACAAGACTCTACAAAAAAGATACTTGTAGTAGAACAATTTAAATTTGTAAATGACGAAGTGAGTTCCGCAGGGAAATCTCGTCAATTTCGTGTACAATACGATACTGTACCCATGGCAAAACTGGCTTTGCGCGCAAAGGATCAGTGGCTCGATTTTAATGAAGCTTCTCGCCAAGAACTACTGGAACAGGTAGGTGCCTTATGGTTCGGTGACCCAGAGTTAAATTCTTCAGAAGGAGGAATAAACGATGCCATAGAAGTAATGGATGAGTTAGGTATACCTTACGCCCCCTTTAAAAGTGGTGAAGAAATTATGGATAGATTCAATTTTAAAGATCTTCCACTTGATTATGAGGGGTTCTTTCAAGCAGATGGAGGAATATTAGATATTGCAGCCACTCAAGAGTTTATGTTGGCTGAGCTACAAAAAAATGAGAATGTAGTTTTAAAAGACTTTACAGAAGTAATAGATATTGAATCACTTTCAAATGATGATATTTATGTTACCGTTAAAAACAAGAACAATTCAGAAGACATCGTTCGTTATAAAACTGAAAAATTAGCATTAACACCTGGACCATACATCAATGATCTTGTACGTCATTTTGGTTTAAAAGTTGATATTGATATTTGGACAATGTCTTCTTCTTATTATAAAATCCTAGATCCAGAAATAGCAGAAATAGGAACTACTTATTATGTTTATGAAAATAATGAAACAGGATTGTTCTATGGATTTAATGAAGTGCCTTGGGCAAATCCAGGGTATGTTCGTGTTGCGAATGCTGTAGCAGATGAAATTATAGATCATCCTTCAGAGAGTACACATCAACCAGATTTAAAAAATATTGGATATACTACAGATTGGGTGAAAAATCATATGCCTGGTCTTGAACCAAAAGCATCATTGCTCTCAACATGTATGGTTGCCATATCAAAATCAGAAAATGAAATATTGTTAGATTATCTACCCAATACCATCAGTAACAATAAAAACATAGTAGTATATACGGCTGGTTGGGCTGCAAAGTTTATACCTACACTTGGAGATTTAATTTCTAAAATGTTATTGAATACTCTTTCTGAAGAAGATAATTACTTTTTAGATTATATGACTATTGATTGGAAATTTCCATTTGATACCTATGCGCCACATTTACATAAAAAAGAAAGTAAAAAACAATTACTGAGGTCTTCTGAAGCAGAAACAACGAAACCCACTCATAAAGGCCATAAAAAATTTTCTAGTACCCCTGAGCCAGGCTTAGATTTAGATGTCGCTATTGTAGGTGCTGGAGCCTCGGGGTTATATTCTGGATATCGACTACGAACAGGGGTAGATGTCGATGGAAATCCATTAAACCTAAAAGTAACTATTTTCGAAGCAAGTGATCGTATTTGTGGGCGTTTAGATTCGGTAGAATTACCTGGAATGGAAGTTACAGCCGAACTTGGAGGAATGCGCTATATGGATACTCAAAAAATTATCACGGGACTTATAGATAAATATCAAACAGACGGATTGTTAAAATCCATTCCTTTTGAAATGGGAGATTCTGGAAATCAACTAATTTATTTAAGAAAACAACGTTATCATGCAGAAGATTATGATGTTCCCGGTTTTAAAACCAGATATGATGTAGAACTAAAATATCAGGGAAAATCTGCTAATTATGTTTTCAATGATATTATAAATACTGTTTTAAAGGCCGATGGCGAAAGTATCGAGGCTATACAAAACAGTTCAGATCCACAAGAAGAGTGGAGACGTGTAAAAAGAGATTTAGTCTATAATTTTGACGGTCCTTTTTATAAAATGAAGGTCTATGAAATAGGGTTTTGGAACTTATTAAAAGATCAAAGCTCTCAAGAGTGCTATGAATTTTTAGCAAATGCAGGTGGTTATTATTCCAATACTATCAACTGGAATGCTGCTGAAGCATTTCCGTATATGGTAGGTGATTTTTCTGATGATGACGTTACCTATAATACTATTGAAGGTGGTTTTGATAAAGTGTTAAGAGTTACGGCAAATAATTTTATAAATGCTGGAGGAACAATAAAGCCTAATAACGTATTAGTAAATTTCGAAAAAACTACTGCAAATGATCCAACCGATAGAAAATACAAACTTATTTTTGAAAATGTTGCCACTGGAGAAAAGCATAATTATCAAGTACGTAACAAAGCCAACCAATGGGTTGCTTATGCAGATGATATTATTTTAGGAATGCCGCGAAGATCTTTAGAATTATTAGATCAAAGTAATTTCTTATTTAATCCATTCGAACAAGAAAGCAAAGCATTACATCAAAATATTAAATCCGTAATGAATGAACCTGCTTTAAAAATTCTATTAGGTTTCGAATATCCTTGGTGGCCAATAGATCCAGCCAATTATCAATCGCCATCAGTAACCGATTTGCCTATGCGACAATGTTACTATTTTGGAACTGATGCCAATAATCATTCATTGTTTTTGGCTAGTTATAATGACATGAGAACAGTTTCTTTTTGGAAAGCCATGGAAAATGATGAATTATTTGAAACAAAAACTACAGATTATTTGTCGGCAACAGCTACACGACGAAAACGACTTCAAGAGTATCTAGAAAAAGAAGTACCTCCTGCAACTAAAAGTATGGTTGCCGAAGTTATGAAAGAAGTAAGAGAAATGCATGGTACTGATAATATTCCTGAACCATATACTTCTGCCTATAAAGATTGGAGTCATGATCCTTATGGAGGAGGTTACCATGCTTGGAAAGCAGGGTTTGTTGTAGCTGATAAAATGCCAGAAATACGACAACCACAGCCCAATGAACGTGTTTTTATTGTTGGAGAAGCCTATTCAGACCAACAAGGTTGGGTTGAAGGAGCTTTTTGTGAAGCCGAAAAGGTAATGCTTCATCGCTACAATTTACAACGTCCTAGTTGGATTCCTACTGATTACTTTTTAGGATGGGAATACGAACTTCCTATCATTGAGACTGTTTAATTAAACATCGATAACCGGGAGTTCAAATACAAGAAATTTGTATTGAAGGTTTTAAAAAGATTTTCTCTGAACTCCTATACTTCCATGATATAGAGTATCATTCATACTATGAACTCATTTAAACTCAAAAAGTTTAAATGAGTTCTATATTTAATTCTCTTGAGGTCCGCCTCAAGAGAATTATTTTTTGAATTAAAAAAGATAAAAGTAGAGGGGGTTAATACAATATCTTTTATATCAGATATTTTAAAAAATAAAAGAGTTGTTTTATTTTTGTATTATATTTCTTATAAATCTTGAAATTTGTTAGAGAAAAAACAGCAGTTACCCCAAAAACAAATCATTGATGCAGATTATTTTATTTTCTGTTTAGAAGCTGTCGATGATATAGAAATGGACGAGGTTACCCAAACACAACACAAATTAGAGGAACTAACCATGCATTATGGAATCGCAAGCATTCATAAAACTTGTGACTCTATTGAGGGCTTAGAGGCTAGCTTAAATACATTGGTTTTGGATGATCATCATTTTAAAAACTATGAAATTATCTATTTGGTAATGACAGGTGAAGCCAATAGTATTTGTTTAAACAATTACTACTATAGTTTACAAGAAATTGCTGAGATTTTTGAAGGAAGGTTAAATAACAAAGTACTGCATTTTTCAAACGCCAAAGTTCTCGATTTAGACCAGGAAGAAGCACAGTATTTTCTAGATATTACGGGAGCCAAAGCTATTTCTGGCTATGGTAATGAATTTAATGGAATTGCCAGTGCAAATCTTGATATCGTATTTTTTAATTTGTTTAATGAAGACGATAATATGTTAGATGTGGTGGAAGAGTTACATCAAAAGCATTATAAACTTTGTAAACTACTTGATTTTAGATTGTATTACTGATACTGTCCAAATACCTAATATACTAGTGATTCACAAACTACTTTAAATCAAATTACAAAGAACAATATCAAAATATAAAGAATTGGAATAAGGTTATTTTGATACACATTATCAATTGAAAAAAGCGAACCTTAGCTCGCCTTCTACTTAAAAAATTTATTGCATTAGACCTTCATAAAATTCAACCGTTCCACCTGTTTTTACACAATGGTCTCCAGCTAAAAATTCAGATTGTTCGGATCTATAATCTAAATCCCACCCTGTTCCATCAGGATACGTACATTTTACGCGACCTCCACTAATAGACTGCTGTTCAGCTTTATTTAATACTGAACCTAATTTCGAAATTGATTTTAACATCTTAATAAATTTTAACTTACTCAAAAGAAACGAGAAAAGAGACACAAATGGTGTAAACTTCAAAAAGGTAAGGAATAAATGTATAAACGATGATTGGAATATTAAATGTGTAATTAAAGCAATATGATTTTTAATGATAAGGATACTACAGATATAATCAAAAAAATGAAAGTTGTAAATAAACCGAAAGCTAAATATTTCTCAGACCACTTAAGGTTCTTATATGGAATAAAACTTAGAAACAATGATAGAAAAAAGCTAAATAGAGGTAGGACAACAGTTAATCCCAGTATTCTAGTAGTATTGGAGCTATTGACTTTATTTGTTACAATAATCGCGTTATCCTTAAACATTACCGGTTTTATAATTGAATCTAAATACGTTGATAACTTAAAACTGACTACCATTAGTAATCCTATTAGCAATAATAATGCTCCCAATTTTTTCTTTGACATAAATTTCATGGGGGCAAATATAAGTAAACAATAAAACAGTAGGTTCTCCGATACCTGAAAAACGGAAAAACGTTCTTTGACATAATTGTGGTAAGTAAATAATACTTTTAGTTTAAATATTATCTTTACCAAAAATTGATGAGCAAAAAGAAAATCATGCTCAATTGATTGCAAATATTTACAATTTTAAAATTATTAATTATTATGAAAACAACAATGAAAATTGCTGTCATTGCCATGATGGCAATGAGTTTGGGAGTTAAAGCTCAGTTATATGCTCCCGAAATAGAAGTAAAAAGTATAGAAGGTAATGGAATTGGAATAAAAACAGAAAGTCCCAATAGAGACGCTGATTTACATATACGTGATTCTAGAGCTTCATTGTTTCTAGAGAATACAAATGCAAATAATTGGGCTTTTTTTAGAATTAAAGGGACTGGATCTAATTTTTGGGATATAGGACAATATGGTGATAATGATTACTTAGAATTTCGACCTAAGGCATCAAGTGCTAATAGGCTATTTTTAAGACAAAATGGAAATTTAGGTATAAAAGGTCTACCTAGTGATGACGCTGATTTACATATACGAGATTCTAGAGCTTCATTGTTTCTAGAGAATACAAATGCAAATAATTGGGCTTTTTTTAGAATTAAAGGGACTGGGTCTAATTTTTGGGATATAGGACAATATGGTGATAATGATTACTTAGAATTTCGACCTAAGGCATCAAGTGTTAATAGAATTAAAATTTTTCAAAATGGTACATTGAGTGCAACCACTTTTAAAGCTGTTTCTCCTCCATGGGCTGATTTTGTTTTTAAAGACAATTATGACCTACCGTCTCTTCAGGAGGTTGAAAAACATATAAAATCGAAAGGACATTTAAGAGATATACCGAGTGCATCCGAGGTACAAAAGAATGGTATTAATTTAGGTGAAATGGATGCTAAACTTTTACAGAAAATTGAAGAACTGACATTATACACCATTGAGCAAGAAAAAGAAATTGAAGAATTAAAAAAACAAAATTCTGAAATTAAAGAACAGCAAAGGAAAATCGAAAAACTTGAATCTTTAGTTCAGAAATTATTAAAAGATAAAAATTAAAGATAATTTTCAAATATACTTACCACAAAGCACCTTTTTTTAAGGTGTTTTTTTTTATGTCCAAGATTTAGTAAACGAATTATAAATAAAGAGTAGTTATGGCAATAATTGAAAATACGACGCCAAGAGTAAATAATAAGCAACAAACACAACCATCAATATCAATTAGGGAAACATTAGAGCTATCTACTGATAAAATTAATGTTAGTGAGTGGGCTGAGCATTTGCATTCGGAAATACATTTAAAAACAGATAAGAGAAAATTAAAGATTAGGCTTGGTCATAATGATGTCCTGGACATATACAATCAAACTAAAAAAATATTAAAACAGTAGGTTTTATAAAAAAGGAAAACAGTTAATTCCCATAGGTATCAGACAACCATACATGCAATAATCATAAATATTGTAGATGTATTTGAAATCAGGAAGAATTTCAACCAAAGGAATTGCAACTAGAGTTAAAGACAATCCAGTTGAAACCATTTTAGTAAAAAGAGAAACTTTTCGAGTTTCTACAAATTCGATATTAAGTTGTTCATAGCTGTGTTCCATAGAGTAAAAATAGTAAAAACAAAATAAAGTAAAAGAGTAGTATGTATACAATACCAGAATTAGAGATAATTATTAGGAATTGCAAAACTTTAAATCAGTTAAAACAAGTTTCAGATATTTTATTTCAGTACAAAAGGAGCTTTACTCTTCTGTGTCTTGAAATTATCAGACTAAAAATTTCAGAAAGAAGATTATTTATAACAATAGGTTTAAACATTTAAACAGTAGTAAAAAGAACTGCGTATTAAATCATAACAGATTAAAAAGTTAGTAAATCAAGTTTGGTTAATACGCAGAATATATTAACAACTTTTACTAATCAACATTGTCCCTAATTGAAAAGTTTAAGTTGAGATAAATTTAAAAAGAAATTCAAAAGAAATACATAGGTAAAAACCCTAAGAATCAAATAGGTATAAACCATTAAAATAGTAGGTAAAAGAACTGCGCATTAACTTTTTGAAAAGAATAGTTAATAAAGTTTGGTTAATACGCAGAATACTAGTTAAAGAAAACTTTGTCTATTGCCCCTTAAACAACATTCAAAGTTTATGCTAAGATATAAAACAAATAGAAATATAAAAAAGGTAGTTAAGAATGAGTGGTAAAAAGAAACCCACTCAAAGATTGAGTGGGAAAATTGCTATGAAAAAGAACTTAAGACGTCTCTTAAGTGATAACGAAGTTAGCGATAATAAATTTGATTGAATTATAAAATTATATAAATAAAAAAGTAGCTAACTGCCTTCACTCAGTTAACTACTTTAAACCTCTAAATATCAAATCCGTGATAAATTTAATATTTAGGACAAAGATAATTTAAAAGTGAATAATAATAAAAAACTGTAGTTATGGGATTTTGGAGAGAATATTACATACTGGGTACATTATTTGGATATAGGGTGCAATTGATTAATAATTGGCACGAATTCAAAACGGATGAATGGCATTTATTGTCAGTATTCAGAAGATATTACAATAGAGCTTACTCATACTTCTTTTGTTTTTTTGGTTTTCAAATTAGAATATTTCAGACAGGAGAATTAAGATATAAACGTTCAAAAAACCAGTAGAATTATGAGTAACGAAAATGAAATTAAAGTAGCTAAAAAGTGGTTTGTCGAGCTTTCAAATGTAATGCAAAACGCTTGCTCGCTAGGTTACGACTTGCCTTTGTTTTCTTCTGGAAATTTGACAGATAGTCAAATACTAGAAATATATAGAAAGGAACACGATAGATAATTAAATAAGTGCAGAAATATGAGTATAGAAAAACAAGCTGTTAATGATTTTATTGGTTGGGTAATCAACGAATATGATAGTGAGTTAATTAATGATTTTGATTTACTCAATGCGGAATTAGAATATAACAAACATAAATAACAGTAGTAAAAATAGCAACTATGAAGTTTCACAAAAATACAGAGTGTCCGCAAGTTTCAAAAGGAGATAAAAATTATAGTGTTGATGTGATTACATCAAATCCTGATGGTTTTTTAAATATCGGCTTTTATGATTTCGAAGATAACGAATGGCAATTTCATACAGATACTTTAACCGATCCTTATGAAAATGGAATATTACAACCCTTTGTCTGGTGGTATGCTCCAACAGAAAGAATAGAACAATTTTAAAACAGTAATTAACGCAATATAGGATTTAGTGAGAGGTTTATGGCGTTCCCCATTGTAGAAGCTAAATCTAATTTAATAACGAAAGTTATGTAGTTGTTTAGGAAGCGGAAAAGGCGCGCGAGGCGCGCTCCGCCAAACAACTAAAAAAGTGTAGTTAAAAGCAAAAGCAGTTACCCACCAAGATGCATGAACCTGGCGGTAATGAATAACCTATGCAAAAGCACTGTTTGAGTTCAGGTAAAATTTGTGAAAGTGGTACACTTATAAAAATAAAAATAAGTAGGATCGAAACTAATTTAGTAAAAAGAGAAACTTTTCTCGGTTCTAGAAATTCGATATTAAGTTGTTCATAGCTGTGTTCCATAGAGTAAAAATAGTAAAAACAGAATAAAGTAAAAGAGTAGTATAAAAAGAACTCCCAAGTTATTTCATTAAATGAAATGTCTTGAGAGATACAGGGGTGATACTAAAGTAATTTATTTAGTCACTTTAAAAATAAAAACTAGGTAATTAGATATTCTAAGAGGATGAATAGCAATTTTAATAAGATATATGAATTCAATAAAAAAACTCTCGAAACCTGAAAGATGTAAGTTCTTAGGTAGATTAAGAGAGTAACGTGATATTATACAAGTTAATAAAGTGAATTCGGATAAAATAAATAAAACTGCGCACTAACACTTTTGTGGGGGTGGTATAATTAGAAAGTTTGGTTAATACGCAGATTACTAGTTGAATAAAACTTTGCCTATTGCCCCTTAAACAACATTCGAAGTTGATGCTAAGATATAAAACAAATAGAAATATAAAAACGGTAGTTAAGAATGAGCGGCAAAAAGAAACCCACTCAAAGATTGAGTGGGAAAATTGCTATGAAAAAGAACTTAAGACGTCTCTTAAGTGATAACGAAGTTAGCGATAATAAAATTGATTGAATTATAAAATTAGATAAATAAAAAGTAGCTAACTGCCTTCACTCAGTTAACTACTTTAAACCTCTAAATATCAAATACGTGATAAATTTAATATTTAGGACAAAGATAATTTAAAAGTGAATAATAATAAAAAACAGTAAAATTTAAGATATGCCACCATTAAAAATATTTTGGTTTCAAAACCAACTAAAGAACATAGAAATAAAGGTATTAACCTATGATGAGGATCATGCAAATTCATTGATGACTAGAGACGGTATAGATTTTGGAAAATTCAATATATCAAAAACACTGTAGGTTCTCCGACACCTTAAAAACGGAAAAGTTCTTTGACATAATTGTGGTAAGTAAAATAAGATTGATTTTAATAGGAAAACTTTAAAATAAACTATTTGTATAGTCGTTTGTTTGGAAAGAAAGCACCCTTTTTAGGATGCTTTTGTTATTAGTATAAGCAGCTAATAAAAATATACTATTGGTTGAATAAACTATGTATTTATGCATTTTTTATTATTAGCTATTTTATTTTGTGGGAGGTGTCCAAGCTATAGTATAAACACCATCTATAACCCAAATGGCATAATAGCCAGACCCCCAAGTTTCATTTGTTTGGTCTTTTCCAGAACTATTTACGGGATTTTTTGCTTTTACTTTTCCATGTGTATTAACAAGCCAAATTTCACCCTGGACTCCCGGGGGATAATTAGTTGAGTATTGAATTAGGCACTTCCCATTGTATTCTGACAAGCTCATAGACCAATGATAAGTCACAGTTTCTCGCGTTGGTTGTACATCGGCTAAGTTTAGTTGATTTTTCATTTTAATTAATATTTAATGTTTCCTACTCTATTTAATAAAGGTTTTTCAGAATCCACCTTTTCAATCGACTGTATATTTTGCAATTTCAGTTTAAAGGTGAAGATTAAATATTTGAATTTTTAATAAAATGGCATAAAACAGTTATTATTTGTAATAAGATAAGAAAATGATATAACAAAAGAATTGTTTACTATAGATCAACATCTAACAAATGTTGATTTTTTGAATGTCCATGATTTAGCAAAAGAATTATAAAATAAGAGTAGAAAAAACAATAATATGAAGTTAGAAGAAATTAAAAAAACATTCAGTCAAGGTCTGGTTTTCCATTAGAAGGAGAAACAGAAGAAGAATTAATTTCAAGCATTGACACAATTGCTGATAATTTATCAAATGAAGTTTCAGACAGACAGAGTTGGTTTATAAAAAAGATTAAATCATTAAATCTGTAGAAAAAATGAAAGATAATATAAGAATTACCATATCTGGAGAAATACAAAAGGAAAAAGATGATGTTGAATTTACAGAAAACGAAAGGCTGGAACTTACTTCAAAACTTATTGAGTTTTTTGAAAATAGAGGTTTAGTGTTTATTGGAGTTACAAAATAATAGCAGGTTATTTACTAACCTTTTTAGAATTAGTCAATTTTCTGTGTAGAATAAAAGCAAGTATATCAAGAATAATCATAATAACATTTTTTAGCGGAAATAGTAAAAATAAAGTAAAAGAGTAGGTTTTAAAAGAAAGGAAAGCAATAAGGAGAACTCGATACCATACAACCATAGCGATAAATGCATAGCGTACAAATATTGTAAATATAATCAAGACCAGGGATCATCTCAACTAAAGGAATTTTTATAAAAATAAAAGACACTATAATAGAAACTAATTTAGTAAAAAGTAATGTTCTTCTTGGTTCTATAAATTCTGTATGAAGTTGTTCATAGCCATTTTTCATGAAACAAAGATATGAAAAAGGAAAGCTCCCGAAGGAGCTAATATTAAGGGGGCATCAAATTTTCTTTTTAAAACAATAGATTGTTTAAATACCCTACCATAAAATGGTAATTAATCAAAAAAAAAATGATAAAAAGAAACCCACTCAAAGATTGAGCGGGAAAATTGCTATGAAAAAGAACTTAAGACGTCTCTTAAGTGATTACGAATCTAGTGATAATAAAATAGATTGAGCTATAAAAAAGAAATATAAAGGGAAAAGTTCTTTGACATATTGTGGTAAGCTTGAAACAGCAGAACTAATTTAATTCATATTTTTGTCGTAAAATATTGATTTTCTAGATTAATATAAAAATGGAAGAGAAGAAAAAAAATAAAGTATCAAATTTGGTGGGTGGACTTTTTGCCCTATCAATTATTTTAGGAAGTATCGGTTATGAGTTGAGGAAAGATTATTTAATTAATAATTACCGAAAACAAGCTATTGGTATAATTATTTCTTATGACGATTCAACAAGTAAACATGGCTTAAGATATAAATATAAAGTAAACGGAAGATTATATTTTGAAATTGTAGGTGTTGAACATTTTTCTGAGTTTGAGAAAAACAATTGTATCGGAAAACAAGTAATTGTAAATTATTCCTCTAAAGAACCTAGCTATTCTCATGTTCATCTAGGTGAATATCAAAGTAAGAAAAAAACTGTTCATCTCATGAATAGTTTTAATTAAAAGTTAAGAAAGTAAACTTACCACAAAGCACCTTAATCAAGGTGTTTTTTTATGTCCAAGATTTAACAAACGAATTATAAACTAATAGTAGTTATTTCCTTTTAAGCTTTATAAATCGATTAATTGAGAATATAATTAAAAGTATAAGAGGGATAAGAATAAATAAATCAATAATAGCAATTTGATTATTGTCATAAATTCTAATAGAAATAGAAACAATCAATAACAAGCAAATAATTGAAAAGCTTAAATAGTATTCGGAGTTGTGAGATTCTTTTTCATTCATAAACCAAAAATAATAAAACAAAATAAATTTTAATTGTAGTTAAAAGCAAAAGCAGTTACCCACCAAGATGCATGAACCTGGCGGTAATGAATAACCAATACAAAAGCAGTGTTTGAGTTCAGGTAAAATTTGTGAAAGTGGAACACTTATAAAAATAAGTAGGATCGAGACTAATTTAGTAAAAAGAGAAACTTTTCTCGGTTCTATAAATTCGATATTAAGTTGTTCATAGCTGTATTCCATAGAGTAAAAATAGTAAAAACAAAATAAAGTAAAAGAGTTGTATTTAGTTCTGTTCTATTTTCGAAAGACCTTTTTTTCAACTATTCGAGTAATGTGAACAATTACCGCTGATATGGTTCCAAAAATTAAAACCCCTATATGAATCCCTAAAATCGGCATTCCACATCTAATAGAAGTTTCTTTTTTGGATAAAAGAATCGAGGTAAAATAAAATTATAAAGAAAGATAAAAAGTATGAACACTAAAAAATCAGGAAGATATAATTGTTTATCATTTGAGAACTTCTTTATCAATTTATCCTTAAGAAAGTAGGATAGAAATTGAATCAAAGACGTGAACAGGAAAAAAATAAAAATCATGCAATTTATAAATACTAACAAATATAAGAAATCACAAAAACACTAGTTACTCACTAGTTTTAAGCTCTTTAAATTTTAAGGGTTCTGGTATGGGGTATGAATTAATACTATAACTAGGGAAGCAAGAGAAACTTAATTCGGTTTTGATAAAATGATAGTTAAATTCATTAACAAGTTCGGCAAGTGGAATAAAAATAAAAATTAGAGCGAATATGATAGCGATGCATTTAATGTTTGAAGAAACTTTTCGAGTCTCTACATATTCAATATTAAGTTGTTCATAGCTATGTTCCATACAGTAAAAATAATAAAACCAAAATAAAGTAAAACAGTGGAAATCATGGTAAGCTATTTGTCTTATTCTAAACTTAATTCTAGTACAGAGCAAAGAAAGTGTTCGTTAGGATCAACTGAATCGATAGGGATGACAGTTACAGTATCAATAGAGTCTATAGTTATTATCATAACCTTTTGTTTATTATTGGAAACAGGGGTTACGTATGTCACTTCAGCTCCCTCTTTTATGCACTTCATATCTAATCTAGTTTATTGAAATATACAAAAACAGTAAATTAATCCTCTCTATCCATTTTCCTTGTCATCCAAATAATTTGCAAGGACTGGAAAAATGATTCCAAGTACGATAAATGAAAGTAATCATGACATTAAACAAATGTAGTAAAAGCAAAATAATAGTAATATAAAATCACCAACCAAGTATGCTCATAAAGTGATTATTAATAAAAGTCATTTCAAATTGACGTAGAAAAACTCTTTCGTTTTAGGGGATAACAAAAGAGTTTTTTTGGGGGGATATACAAGAGTTTCAATAAGTAAATAAACAATTGCATTCAAATATATTATAAATTACAAGAACTTAAAATACCTGAAAACCCTATAAATCAAGTAGATAGAAACCATTAGAAAGATAGGTAAACCCCCTATAGTTAAGAAGCAGTGATAAAAAGAAACCCACTCAAAGATTGAGCGGGAAAATTGCTATGAAAAAGAACTTAAGACGTCTCTTAAGTGATTACGAATCTAGTGATAATAAAATAGATTGAGCTATAAAAAAGAAATATAAAGGGAAAAGTTCTTTGACATATTGTGGTAAATAAGAAATAGATCTCTTAAAAAAAAAGAGAATATTTTTAGTTTAAAGATTATATTTGCAAAAAAAATTGCAGCGTAAAACGAAAATTACAATCAATTAATTGCAAATATTTACAACTTAAAATTATTAATTATGAAAACAACAATAAAAATTGCTGTCATTGCTATGATTGGAATGAATTTGGGAGTTAAGGCTCAAGACTTAATAAGCGGAGGAAATAATTCTTGGATTTTTCATACTCCAGATAATGGAAGTACCAATCTACATGTTACTTCAAGAAAAACAGATAATACTGGTTGGGATTGGTCAAAACAAACTATTTTTTCAAGTAATGGTAAAGTAAGTTTTGGTGGTGACCTAGAGAATACGAAAACATTTGCCAAAATCCTTTTAGGAAGTCAAAATGGAGATGGATTATCAGTTTTTGGTTCAATGGGAGCAGGTCAGCCTGTCGATGGAACACAAGACTATGGAGCCTATATAGGTTTTAATGCCTATAGAGATAGTAATGGAAATTGGAAACACTTGAGAACTTCAACTGTCGGAGCGAGTAGGTATACTGTAGGTGGAGATATCGCCACTGGTCTAAGAGGCTTTAATTGGGAACATACAAATAATTCAGGAACTGGAAATATTATATGGAATAATTTAATGAGTTTGGATACCTCCGGAAATTTGAAGGTGAATGGCTCTATTAAAGCTAATACACATTTATATGTTAATGGAATTGACAACTCAAACACCATAGCGTCTGTAAATCAATTAAAAATTAGTGGATATGGCATTATGGGAAATAGAGGTAATTTATATTTTACAAATGGTAGTAGTGATGGGTTTATCAAATTTGGTATTGGTGGTGTTCATAACACTAGTGATGTTTTGATATTAAAGGGTTCTGATAAAAGCGCAAACTTTAAAGGTGTTATAGAAGCCGATACGCATTTATATATTAATGGAATAGACAACTCAAACACCATAGCATCTATAAATCAATTAAAAATTAGTGGATATGGTATTATGGGAAATAGAGGTAGTTTATATTTTACAAATGGTAATAGTAATGGGGTTATAAAATTTGGTATTGGTGGTGTTCATAACACTGGTGATGTTTTGATATTAAAAGGTTCTGATAAAAGCGCAAATTTTAAAGGAAATGTTTCTATTTTCGGTAAATTGGAATCTAAAGAAATAAAGGTAACGAATACTCCAACTGCTGATTTCGTTTTTGAAGAAGATTATAATTTACCCACTTTAAAATCAATCGAAAACCATATTAAAGAAAAGAAGCATTTACCTGAAATAGCATCTGCCAAAGAAATGCAGAAAAATGGTGTTAATATTGGTGATTTTCAAATTCAGTTGCTTCAAAAAATTGAGGAGTTGACTTTATACACTATTGAGCAAGAAAAGAAGTTGAAAACTCAAAGAGATAGCTTCGATCAGCAGCAAGAAGAAATTAACACTCAGAAAAAGGAGATTGAAGAACTGAAAAAACAAAACTTTGAAATTAGAAATCTAGTTCAGAAATTATTAAAGGATAAAAAGTAACGATAATTTTGAAAACATACTTACCATAAAGCACCTTTCTTAAGGTGTTTTTTTATGTCTAAGATATAAGTTAATGAAATGTAAATAATTAGTAGAATTATGAATAACTCAAATTTAAACGATGACCAATTACAAGGCATAGTAGAAGAGCAACATTACTTTGACCAATTTAAATACGAAGGTTTAACAGATTAAAAAAAATAGTTAAAAGCAATAACAAATAGGAGAAGGTAAAATTCCCAAGCAACCCTTTATAGAAACTGTAATACAGCGTTGAAAGTCTGGCGTAATTTTGGATAAATGCACAGAAAAAAAAATTACTATCAACAGTACAGAAATTAACTTCGTTAGAGTAGAAACTTTTCTTGGTTCTACAAATTCGGTGTTAAGTTGTTCATAGCTGTGTTCCATAGAGTAAAAATAAAGTAAAAGAGTAGTATGAACAATCTATAAGACAAAATAAAAGCGAACCGAAGTTCGCTAAAATTATTTAGCAACAATGCACTGCCACGCCAATTTTATAAATATAACAAGAAGCACCAATGCTAGACGGATTACTCGTCCTACAAGCATTAAATGCTCCACGGCTATTTGCACAGGCCGATTCGTTACAAATCATTTTTCCACCATTTATTGAAAGTTGTTCGTTTTTATTTAATGGTTTACCAAGATTAGAAATGTTTTTTAACATAATAAAATTTTGTATTAATAGTAGATCCAAAGGAATGGTTTTAAAAAGTAAGTAAAAGTTAAGGATTTCATAAAATATAACGTAGTTAATAAAAAGTTAAGAAGAATTAATAGCTAATAGTATCGTTTTGAAAATGCAGGAGTTTATATTAATGCATAAACAATTACCAAATGTAGTTAAACTATATTAAAACAGTAATATGAAAGGTGCGAATATAAAATCGCTAACCAATTATACCGATAAAGCTAAAACCGTTTTAATGCGACAGGAGGAGAATTTGAAGAACTAATAGCTGGTATATTAGTTAAAAAAATTAAAAATCTATACTAAGTGTAAACCATTAAAACAATAGGTTCTATAACATCTTAAAAACCAAAAAATTCTTTCACATTATTGTAGTATGTTGCACGATATAGACATTAGTTTAAATATATTCAATTAGAAAAAAATTGGACGCAACCTTTTTGTAATAGTGGCATCTAGTAAAGAAAAAGATATGTTTAAAAACATTTTAAAACTACTCGCTAGCACAACCCTTTTAATGGCCTTTCAATGCAATAATGAAGAACCATTACCCACTTTAAAAATTAATAAATACAGGGTAAATATAACAGGCCAATCTTCTTTTTCTATAAGTGATACCATTTGGATAGAGGGTACTGTTTCTTCCAAGGCCTATTATGAAGAAATTAATGATTCCATTTTTTTTGATGCACATCAAGAGAATAGATTAAAAATCATGAAATTTATTCAACCAACTCAAAATGTAAATTGCATTGATGCAAGAGATAATTTTCAAATAATCAGAAATGTTGGTGTAATTAATGTCGATTCATTTTGTGAAACAAAACGAATCATAACCTATGCCGAAATTTCGGAAGACAGTTTGTTTTATAATTACAAAATAGGGTTAAAACCGTTAACACAAGGAGATTTTTTTATCTATTGTCATGAAAGTATAATACATAATGAAAATAGAAATGAATTTATCATGGAACACTATAGGATCGACGAGTTTTCTAATCAAACTATTGGATTTATACAATGTGGAAGTACTGCTTGGATAGATACAACGAACTCAGAAAGTTATTTCTATTTTAAAGTTGAATAAAATACGAACAAATAATATAGGGTTTAAAAAACACAAAAAAGGGAAGGCAGTACAATAAAACTTACAACAAGAGCTTCGATTAAAGCTTTTTTTATTGTCAAAGGTTTTGTTTAACGACATCAATAGATATCATTTTAATCGTAGTTAAAAGAACTGCGCATTAACTTTTTTGAAAAGAATAGTTAATTAAGTTTGGTTAATACGCAGAATACTAGTTAAAGAAACTTTGTCTATTGCCCCTTAAACAACATACAAAGTAAACGCGAATATAAAAAAAGGAAATAATTAAATAGTAGCTAAAGAGAAAAATGTGAATTGATAAAACTTGTTTAAAAGTGAAAATTTAAAAAACTCCTTCATCTTGAGGGGGCAGATAATAGGAGTTTTATAATGAATATAAACAAATATAACATTAAATAAAAGAAACTGAAACACCTAAAAACCCTAAATATCAAATAGATACAAACCCTTAACAAAGCTAGGTAAAACTACCTAAATTAAAAACCTAGCGGATTTGCCATAGTACTCCAAAAAAAGAAGAATTGTTGGAATTAGGGAACTAATACAACCAAGTATATTTAAAACAAACCCCTTCCAGAATTTAATTCGGTAAGAATATAGCAAATTGATAATAGAGATTATTAATACAATAGAGTAAAATACAACTACCCAATATTTGTAATGTAAAACGTAAAAGTAAAACTTAGGAATATTAAAGCTGAAAAAACTAGGATCTCAAAGCATAATAAAAAAATAGGATAGTAGGTGAGGTATATCTTTTTCGTGTAGTAATGTTAGTAAAAACAAAATATAGTAAAAAAAGTAGCCTCTCCAATACCTAAAAAGCGGAAAAAATATGCTACAATAATGGTAAGTCAAGAATAAATCGTCCAATTTAAATAGTTGCTTTTGTTGTATCTTGCGTTTTATCAAAACATTGAAATACTATGAAATACTTTAAGCTATCATTACTACTGGTTTTAACAATAAGTAATACCGTTGCTCAGCATAATGGGCTTCTTTTGAAAAAGGAAAAAATTAGCACGCAAAAATATTTAAAACACTCAAAACTAACCCAAGAGACCAATGGAAAGAGAGTTTGGAGAGATGCCTATAAAAAAATTGACGATGTTGAACTTTATGCTATACAATATTTAAGTGACAGTTTAAAGGTGAATGGTTTTTTGATGAAACCGAAAACACAGGGAAAATATCCTTGCATTATATTCAATCGTGGTGGGAATAGAGATTTTTCGAAAGTATCAGGACCATTACTTTTGCATCTTTTCGCTTCTATTGTAAGCAAGGGGTATATCGTAATTGCTAGTCAATATAGAGGAAATGGAGGAAGTGAAGGAAAAGAAGAGTTTGGAGGCAAGGACGTAAATGATGTTTTAATACTGCCAGATGTGTTAAAAGAAATTGAAGGTGCCGATACTGATAGGATTGGTATTTATGGTTGGAGTCGCGGTTCAATGATGACCTATATTGCTTTAACAAAGACAAATAAAATAAAGGCCGCGGTGGTAGGTGGAGGACAATCAGATTTAACAATTATGGATAGACCTAAGTTTGAAAAAGGTGTTTATGCAGAATTAATACCTAATTATTGGGAAAATAAAACGAAAGAATTGGAGAAACGATCAGCCATAAAATGGGTAGACAAATTTCCTAAAAATGTTCCAATACTTATGTTGCATGGAAGTTCTGACTGGAGAGTAAAGGCAAAACATAGTTTGAATTTGGCTTTACAATTTGAAAAATATAAAATTCCTTACAGGTTAGTTGTTTTCGAAGGAGGAGACCACGGTTTAACAGGACATAGTAATGAAGTTAATGAGCAAGTTCTAAAATGGTTTAATAGATATTTAAAAAATAATGAAAAGCTACCTAATGTAGAATATCATGGTCATTAGAATTATAAACTTGTATTTATGCATAAGACACTTAAACGTAATACTAATAAAACATTTTAAATAAATGAGCAGATTTATAACTATTGCATCAGCAGGAAATACCGAACCTCCAGCTTATAAATTAATTATCGATAAAGGATATCGTATTGAAAAAAAGAAAGACTCCATATTGGCTAAAAAAGATAATCTCGTTTTTTCAGCATATGGTGCACTGGAGCTATTAGGATTAATCTGTTTGTATGAGACTAAAGGAGATAATTGGCGAGTTGATGATGACATTATCGATGAATATTGCAATCTATTCAATAGCTAATAAAATTAAATAACACTTACAAACTATCGGTAGTTCTACTGCTAGAAACTTTGACAAGTTTTTAAAATTGAGCTATCTCATATTCCTTAAAATATACTTCACATTAAACAAAAATATCGATTTTAATAATTTTATCGCTGTAAGCCATTCCAAACTTTAATTACAAGTGTTTTAATCATTAAAAACATGTTAAATTGCAATTATATTTCTTTATTCACTGTATTTATAAGCATTAAAAATTAAAGTAATATATAAATTAACTGGTATAAAAACACAAATAGCCGTATTTTTATACTATGAGTAGACAGTTTAATAAAGGATTACGTTTTGAAAAATTTAAGGAAAAAAAACTCCCTCCATTCGATAAGCTTTTTGATATTTTCAAAGAACTCTTAACATATACTTCTGGAGATTTTGATGAAGCCTTTGAATGGTTGGAACAACTGGATAAAGAATATAATTTGACTACTCCAAAATATACACTTGACGATTTTTTAGAAGATTTAAAAAATAAAGGTTATATCAGAGAGGAATTGGATGATGGTAAGGGGAATGGAGGTCAAAAAATTAAAATCACTTCAAAAACAGAACAAGCATTACGGCAGAACGCTTTAAATCAAATTTTCGGAAAAATGAAAAAAAGTGGTTCTGGAAATCATAAAACAAAAGCAATTGGGAGTGGAGATGAGCATACAGGAGAATTCAGAAATTTTCATTTTGGAGACTCTCTAGATCAAATCTCTATGACCGAAAGTATAAAAAATGCGCAGATTAATAATGGTGTTGGTGATTTCTCCTTAACGGAGCAAGATTTAATTGTACAAGAGACCAATTTTAAGGCTCAAATGAGTACTGTACTTATGATAGATATAAGTCACAGTATGATATTATACGGAGAAGACAGAATTACTCCCGCTAAAAAAGTAGCCATGGCCTTAACGGAGTTGATTAGAACTCGCTACCCAAAAGACTCTATTGATATTTTAGTTTTTGGAAATGATGCTTGGACGATTTCAGTGCAAGATTTACCTTACTTAAAAGTGGGACCTTATCATACCAATACCGTTGCAGGCTTGCAACTTGCCTTGGACATTTTACGAAGAAAACGGAATACCAACAAGCAAATTTTTATGATTACCGATGGTAAACCTAGTTGTTTACGAATGGCAGATGGTACGTACTACAAGAATAGTAATGGTTTGGATAAGTATATTGTAGAAAAGTGTTACAATATGGCTTCTCAAGCCAGAAAATTGCACATCCCCATAACAACTTTTATGATCGCAAGAGATCCCTATCTAATGCAATTCATTCAGCATTTTACAAAAGCAAACCAAGGAAAGGCATTTTATACTGGCTTAAAAGGTTTGGGCGAAATGATTTTTGAAGATTACGAACAAAATAGAAAAAAAAGAATAAGAAGAATTTAAAAAGCTTCCTAAGCATATAAATTTTAATAAAAAAGTATCCTTTTTAGGCATACTTTAATTGAATACAGAACATGAATCACCAAGACATAAAGACATTAGGAGAATTAAAAGCTATAGGCTACCAATCTCTTTCTATAAAAGACGAGTTAAGAAACAATTTAATAAAAAAATTAAAGCAACAAGAAACAGTTTTCAACGGCGTTTGGGGCTATGAAGATTCAGTGATTCCTGAATTAGAAACCGCAATTCTGTCGAAGCATAATATTAACCTTTTAGGATTAAGAGGCCAAGCAAAAACTAAACTAGCACGATTAATGGTTTCCTTACTCGATGAGTATATTCCTATTGTACAAGGTTCAGAAATTAATGATGATCCTTTACAACCCTTATCAAGATATGCAAAAGAACGAATAGCAACACATCAAGACGATACACCAATTGCTTGGGTTCATAGAGATGAACGTTTTTTTGAAAAATTAGCCACTCCCGATGTAACAGTAGCCGATTTAATTGGAGATGTAGATCCAATAAAAGCAATGAATTTGAAATTGAATTATGCAGATGATAGAGTGATTCACTTTGGAATGATTCCACGTGCCAATCGCTGTATTTTTGTAATTAACGAAATTCCTGATTTACAAGCTCGAATCCAGGTGTCTTTATTCAATATATTGCAAGAAGGAGATATCCAAATAAGAGGTTTTAAATTGCGCTTGCAATTAGATATTCAGTTTGTTTTTACCGCGAATCCTGAAGACTATACCAATAGAGGAAGTATAGTAACGCCTTTAAAAGACCGTATTGGTTCTCAAATTCTAACACATTATCCAAAATCTATAGAAATCGCCAAAAAAATTACTTCGCAAGAAGCGACCTATCTTCAAGATCAGAAAGATGAGATACACGTACCTGAACTTGCCAGAGATTTAATAGAACAACTAGTTTTTGAAGCAAGAAAAAGTGAGTATATCGATGTAAAAAGTGGGGTAAGTGCCCGAATGAGTATTTCCATATTTGAAAATCTTATAAGCACTGCCGAACGAAGGTCGTTGCTGAACGAAGAAACAAAAACTTCTATACGTGTTTTAGACTTTTTAGGAACCATCTCTGCGATTACAGGGAAGATAGAGTTGGTGTATGAAGGAGAGCAGGAGGGAGCGGACAATGTTGCGCTATTATTGCTTAATAATGCGATAAAAACAACTTTTAACACCTTATTTCCTGAAATTAAAAAATTGAAAAAAGAAGGAGAGCCATCACCTTATGATACCATTTCAGCATGGTTTTCATCTAAAGAGGCCGTGGAACTACTAGACGATATGGACGATACTTATTTTAGAGATCAGTTAGATTCAATAGCGCCTTTAACAGACTTGATAAAGAAACACCAGCCTACAACCTCTGAAAAAGACGTGCCATTCTTAAAAGAGTTTATCCTTTGGGCATTATCGGAATATAAGATTTTAAATAAGGAACGTTTTACTACAGGTTATCAGTTTAATGATCCTTTGGATAGTTATATAAGAGGTATTTAAATTTCCTTATTATTTATTAACTCCTTCTCTTCTAATTTCCGCTTCGAAGCTCATTTTAAGATTATAGAAACTTAGAAGAGAAGTATCATGGGGTTTAACCAAAATGCAAATTCTGTAAAACATCTAAAAAATAAAAATTTTATGACATGATTGGGCTAAGTAAATTTTATTACAACAGTTATATTTGCATCTTAAAAATACTTTGAACTACCAAAAAGTAAAATCAATTTTAATATGAGACAAATTCTAAATATTAAAGATGATGAAGTAATAATCTATGAAATTACAGATCAATATTTATTCGAATGTCATAGATCTAATAAAGTTGTTATGAATAAAAGTCTTTATTTGAATTATTTAAGTATTTGTGATTTTGAAAAAATTACACTTGATAGAACTCAATGTATTTTTTCTCAAGAATGGATTACACATTATGGTACTTTAAAAACAGATGGAAATTGGCTATGGAGTACCGATTTAGAGCATTACTTTGAGAAATATAATTTCAAATGGCCAAAAGATCACCTATTAAAAATTACGAACTCTAATTATCAAATGTCTAAGAAATCAAAATCGATAATAGAGGAAAGGCGGGAATTAGGACATAAACTAGTAAGCCAAACTTCTTCTCCTGGTGAAGTAAATCATTTTAAAGACCTTATTATACAAGGAAGAAAAATTAAAAAAATGACCACATAAAATTTTAGTTGTTTTTTTTAGTTTAAACATTTATTAATAACCTTATACTGCTATAATAATAAAAAGTAATATGAAATTTGAAGCCTTAAAAAAAAGAAAATTCTGGTTACGGTTTATTGCTTCTGTAATACTTTTACCATTATTCTTTCTGGGTGCTACGGTATTATATATAAATACAAAACAAAATAGTATTATAAAAGATCATATAGCCGATCTAAACAAAACCCATAAAGGTTTTGTTGCTATAGGAAACACACATTTATCACTCTTTAGTAATTTTCCAAATATTTCTTTTAAAGTAGACGATCTAAAAATAAATGAAACTAAAAAGGATAATTCACCAGTTATTCTGGACGTTAAAGACATCTACGTAGGATTTAATTTGTGGGATATCTTAAAAGGAAATTATACCATCAAATCATTAATTGTAGAAGACGGTTTTTTTGATATTGTAATTCATGAAGATAGAAGTCTAAATCTTTTGAACGCATTAAAATCCTTTGATGACACAAAAAGTGACGAACCAATAGATTTTAAGCTTCAAAAAATTAAATTACACAATTTAGATATCCACAAAAAAGATGAAGGTCAAAATACAGACTTAGAAACATTTATTTATGAGGCTGATGGCGGTTTCAATATTGATAATGAAGTTGTTTCAGGACATATTGATACTAAGTTTGAAATGAATGTACTATATAATGGCGATACTACTTATATAAAGCACAAACACTTTGATCTTCATACAGATGTTAGTCTTAATAAAGATACTGGATTGCTTACCATTGAACCTTCTCGGGTTACTATGGAACATGGTGATTTTGATCTAGAAGGAAAAATAGACACCAAAAACGACGTAGATCTTGATCTTGTAATAAAAGGGGCGAAGCCAAATTTTGATATGCTTATCGCCTTTGCTCCAGAAGACCTTATACCTGTGCTAGAACGTTATAAAAATGCAGGGAAAATTTACTTTAATGCAGTAGTTAAGGGACCTACATTGAATCAACAAGTACCTTTTTTTGATGTAAATTTCGGTGTCAGTGAAGCTTTTTTAGAAAACACCAACAAAGGTAAGCGAGTCAAAAACATTGGCTTTAAAGGGCATTTTACGAATGGCAGTGAACGAAGTTCTCGTACAACAACATTCTCACTAGAAGATATGACTGCCAAATTAGGAAAAGGAAAAATTTTAGGAAATGTCGTAATCAATAATTTCGATAAACCAGAAATAGATATGCGATTAAATGCAGACTGCAATCTTGAATTTATAGCTGATTTTTTGAACTTAAGTGAAGTAGATATTGCATCAGGAAATGTTTCATTAAAAATGAATTTTCATGATATTATAGATATTGATAATCCAGAACAAGCACTCAGTAAATTAAATCAGGCTTATTATAGTGAGTTAAAAATTGATAGTCTAAGTTTATCTTCGAAAGATCTTCCAGCACCATTAAAAAAACTGAATGCACATGTGGTAATGAATGGAAAAAAAGCAACAATTAATCAATTTGATATGCTTTTAGGTAAATCTGATATTTCAATAACTGGATATGTATCAGATCTACCCGCTATTGTACATCATACAGATAAATTAGTCGTTACTCATTTAGATATTAAGTCCAAGCAATTAGATATTGCTGAACTTACAAAGTTTTCTGCTACGGATAGTATAAGTGCAGGTATAGATGAGCTAATTAAAGATTTAACGGCTGGATTTTCATTTAAATCCTCAGCAAAGGCTTTTACAGAAAGTAAATATTTACCTAAAGGAGAGTTTTTTGTAGATAGTCTTAACGCGAAACTAAAGCATTATCCGCATAAATTCCACGATTTTCATGTAGATGTATTAATCGACGATAAAGATCTTAAAATCAAAGATTTTACGGGGTTTATTGATGATTCTGACTTTCATTTTAACGGACTTGTACATAATTATGGTTTTTGGATGCAAAAAGAATTGAATGGTGATGTAGATCTAGATGTTTCTTTAACTTCAGATTTATTGCGTTTGGAAGACATTTTCTCGTATCAAGGTGAAAATTATGTACCTGAAGAATATAGACATGAAGAATTTAAAAAACTAGCATTGCATGCGAATTCTAGCATGCATTATAAAGCATCTAAATTACATTCTATAGATGTAGAATTGGACAAGCTGAATACCAAAATGCATGTACATCCATTACGATTTGAAGACTTTACAGGTGATTTTCATTATGAAGATGACCATCTTGTAGTGAAAGATTTTATAGGTAAAATAGGAAGAACTTCTTTTAATATTGGCTTGAACTATTATTTAGGCGATAATGACGCAATTAAAAAACGAGACAATTACCTTAGTTTTAAAGCAAATTATATTGATTACGACCAACTATTTCCTCCTGATGAAACAACAGAGAAGGCTACAATAACTGTAAAATCAAAAACTGCAGATGTTGCTGCGCATGCAGAAGCTTTTAATTTGTATGAGCTACCATTTACGGATATGAAATTTGATGTAGATGTAGATTATTTTATGTATCAACGAATTCATTTACAAGAGATAAAAGCAAAATTACGCACCACTCAGAATCATTACATTTATGTAGATACATTGCATATGAATGCAGCTGGAGGTAATTTTAATATGTCTGGTTACTTTAACGGTAGCAATCCGAAGAAAATTTATCTAAAACCTTCTATAGAAGCGACTAATGTTGATCTTGATAAATTCTTATTTAAGTTTGAAAATTTTGGACAAGATCATTTGGTTTCTGATAATTTAAAAGGACATGTTTCTACTACAATAGATGGAAAAATTAGAGTATATCCTGATTTAGTGCCAGATTTAGATCAATCTGAAATTCACATGGATGTAAAAGTTTTTAATGGAAAATTACAGAATTATGAACCTATGAAAATGTTATCGAGTTATATGGGTGATAAAAATCTTAACAATATCAAATTTGATACCATTCAAAACCATATAGATATCATTAACGGACGCATAAACATCCCTAACATGACGATTGAATCAACATTAGGACATATGGAATTGTCTGGAACACAAGATTTGAATAATAATATTGAATATTACTTAAGAATTCCCTGGAAAATCGTTAAGAAAGCTATTGGATATAAATTATTTAGTAGTAAAAAAAATAGTGGAAATAAAGTAGAAGAGGATGAAATTATAGAAGTTGATCCTACTAAAAAAGTAAAATACTTAAATATAAAATTACATGGAACTGTTGATGATTTTAAAGTTTCCATGAAGAAAGCTAAAAAGAAGAAGTAAGTTATACATCCTGAAAAAATTGAAAGGCAACTTTGATTTGATAAAAAGCTTTACCAGTAACAATCTTCTTTATTTTTTTTCTTTTCCTAGAGTATCTTCAAAAATGTAATGAAACCCATTAATGTACTGCGTTATGTTACTTTGCTTTGGTAAAAGCGAAGTTCTTTAACCCAATTTTCTTGGATTTTTTTCTTTCTAAAAGTTTCTTTAAAAATGTAATGGAATACTCTTTTTGCAGAAAGTGCAGAGGAGTGGAGGCAAAATGTGTATGGAATGGCCATGTTTATCTATAATTATTCTTTTTTCGTATGGTAATTGCACTTGTTCATCTATCTTATTTTAACAATACTCTGGCAGCTTATATATTTGAAAGTTTTGTAAAACTAATTCAATACCTCGGATAAAATAATTATGTAGATTTACAAAATAACTATTATCAAATTTGGGAGAAACAATAAAAAATAGAAGGCAGTTTTCGATTCACATATTTATATGGGCAATACTTTATTCAGTTATCCTGTTTTTGTTGTATTCAGAAGGTAAAGAAATTACGCTTAAAATTTGTTTGAGAATTGCGTTTGGAGCAGTAATTTTTTATACGAACTATAGTTTATTAGTGCCGCATTTATTACTTAAGAAGAAGAAAATACTTTATCTATTGTCTATTATCATTCTTTTAATAGTAGCCTATTTGATCATTTCAAATGTATTCCATTTTGACTTTTATAAGAATCAAAACCTTCTAGATAAACGGCCTTCAAAATTTATAATAATTATATTTTTCAATGCTGTAATAATTATTATAGGAATCGTAATTAGAGTATACGAACAATGGATAGAAAATGATAAGATTAAAACGAAAATTGAAATTCAAAAAAATAAAACAGAATTAGAAGCCCTCAAAAATCAACTAAACCCTCATTTTTTGTTTAACTCTTTAAATAGTATTTATTCGTTAACCGTTAAAAAATCTAATGATGCCCCAGAAGCTGTTATTATGCTTTCTGAATTAATGCGATATATGTTATATAAAACTAACGACAGTAAAGTATTACTTAAAGACGAAATTCAATATATTGAAAATTATATTAAGCTTCAACGTATAAGAATAGCAAAAAACGAAAATGTAAAAACAAACATAAAAGGCATTATAACCTCTCAAAAAATTAGCCCTTTACTTTTTATATCCTATATCGAAAACGCTTTTAAATATGGGACAGATTTTAAAGGAAATACTGAGGTCGAAATAACTATTAGTATAGCGGATAGTGAATTACACTTTAAGTGTAGTAATAACATAGGGAATAAAGCTAAAGACAAGGAGAGTTCTGGTATAGGAATGCAAAACACCAAAAACCGTTTGGAGCTATTGTATCCTAATAAACATTGGTTAACCACAGTGGAAAAGGACAATAAATTTTGGGTTGATTTAAAATTAAAATTAGATTAAAATACAACAGATGAAATGTGTAATTATAGATGATGAACCATTGGCAGTAGATGTTTTAGAAACCTATGTCAATAAAATAGGAGGGATGGAAATTGTTGCAAAATGCAATAATCCATTAGAGGCGATTACAATATTAAATAAGCATCAGGTAGATTTGGTGTTTTTGGATATCGAAATGCCTAATTTAACAGGATTAGATTTGGTGAAAACAGTGGAGAACATTCCGCAATTTATCTTTACAACGGCTTATCCACAACACGCTTTAGAAGGTTTTGAATTAAATGCAACCGATTATTTGGTAAAACCTATTCCGTTTAAACGTTTTTTAAAAGCAGTATCTCGGGCCAAAGAAAAGTTTCAGTTAGAACAGTCCATTGCAATACAATCAAATACTTCTCCTATAGAAACTAATAACGACTTTATTTTTGTAAAATCAGAATATGAAAACATTAAGGTTAACTTAAACGACATCGAGTATATTAAAGGGTTGAAAGATTATATTAAAATTCATCTTAAAGATCAAACAAAACCTTTGTTAACATTGTCTAGTTTTAAAGCAATTTTAGAAAAACTACCTTCAAATTTCATTCGAACACATCGCTCTTATATTATTAATATTAATTGCATTCGGGCGTTACAAAAAACAAATGTTGTTATTAATGACGTACGAATACCTATTGGAGAAACCTACAAAGAAGTCGTTCTAAAACGACTTGGAGTCTAAATCTCTTTTACACTTAAACAAAAGTATCTATAAATAATCCTTGTTTGTCGATACTTTTTTTTTGTGCGTATATCATTTTTTTCTTGCACTCAAGTTGCTCGTAACTTTGATGTTAAACGTTAAAAATGGACAAAGTTGAACACGAAAAAAACATTCATAATAGGCTTTATTTTTCTTAATCTTTTACTGATTTCCTGTGGCAGTAGTAAACAAATTGCATATTCTGTAACATCCTACGACCAAAATAAACAATCCACAAGCACAGTATATGACGACACTAATAAGTTAGGATATACTATTACTAAAGATAACTCGCATCTATATGTTACAGTAACTACTCGGGATAGAGGAACACAGGTGAAAATGCTGCGAAATGGTGTAACTATACTCTTTGATAATGATGGGAAAAAGAACAATAACATATCGGTACAATACCCTGTAGTAAAAGAAAATAAGCCCCTTGATATTGAAAAAATAAAAAAAATGAGAGAACAGGGAAATCAACAAGAAATGCTACAAACAATAATGACTTCATTGGGTACAGATATTAGTATTTCCGAAAGTGAAGGAGATCGAATAATTAATAAAGAATTGAACAGTGAAGGAATTTCAGTAAATCATAAAATAGCTCTTGAAGGCTTGTATTATACATTGAAAGTCCCGCTTTCGTATATCGCATCGCCGTCTAGTACTAAATCTATAGGAATTTCTATTAAAGGTATGAAAAAACCTGATGGAAGTAATGGTACATTACCTATGGGTGCAAAATCTTCAGGTCGCATAAAACGAGCTTTAGCAATGCGTGGCGGTATGAAAGGAAACAACATTGATATAAATCAATTAAAAGAGATGTTAACTAATATTAACATTTGGATTCCTATTAAATTAAAGTAGAAATTCCCTAATTAAAATTATTAAAAATGAAGTGTCTAAAAGAAATAATAGTACTATTCATACTGCTGTTTTCAGTATCCATTTCTGCACAAAACACCAATGGTAAAGCCTATTATGTTTTACAAAATAGTGTAAAAATAAACTTAGGGAATCGTCAAATTCCAGAGGCTCAAAAGGCCATGATACAAGAGCGTATCAATAATATGTCTACTAATAATTTTATACTCTCTTTTAATAAAAATTCTTCCATATATGTCGAAGAAGAAAAGTTAGCACAAGATCAGGGCAATGGAATAAAAGCACAACGAATGGGAATGTTAAGAATGATTCTTAATCAAGGTAGTAATGGTAAACTTTACAAGAATAATACTAACAATACGTACAAACATCAAGTAGACCTTTATGGAAAAACATTCCTAATTCAAGATTCACTTCAAACGATAGATTGGAAAATTACTGATGACATAAAAACGATTGGAAAACATACCTGTTTTAAGGCTACGGCCATCGTAAAAAATAAAGGATTACCAGCCAACTTTCGTCTGGGAGAGCAACGGGCAGAGAATTCGAAAGAAGAAATAAAAATAAAAGAGGAAATAATCATAGTAACCGCTTGGTTTACTCTCGATATCCCTGTTTCTCAAGGACCTGCAATGTATTGTGGTTTACCAGGGTTAATTTTAGAAGTAAATGCGGGAAATACTACAATTCTTTGCTCAAAAATAGCATTGAATACAAAAGAAGAAACTATAAATCCACCTAAAAAAGGAAAGAAAATAACTCAAGAAAAGTATGATATCCTTGTAAAGAAAAAGGCAAAAGAGCTAAGAGAAAATTTTCAAAGAGGGCGTGGAGATATTGTTAGATGGAGAAATTAAAAAATAAGTTATGAGAAAAATTATATTCATACCATTCATGATATTTTTTGTTAATACCTTCTCTCAAGAGGTAAAAGTTTCAGGACTTATTAAAGATAATACTGGCTTACCATTAGAATATGCCAATGTGGTTGCCATAAACAGCGTAACAAGAAAGTTAGCATCATACTCGGTTACAAATAATATAGGAAAATATCAATTCTCACTTAAATATAACGCTAATTACATTTTAAAAGTCAGCTTTATAGGATACAAAACTATCTCTGAGACTATAGAGGTAACTGAATCGTCAATAGATTTTGAAAAAAACTTTATTCTTAATAAAGACGATAGTCAATTAGATGAAGTGGTAATTAGCTATGAAATGCCAGTTTCAGTTAAAGGAGACACTATTGTCTACAATGCTGATTCTTTTAAGAACGGAACAGAAAAAAAATTAGGTGATGTACTTAAGAAATTACCAGGAGTAGAAATTAATGATGATGGAGAAATTGAGGTTGAAGGCAACCGAGTACAAAAGGTAATGATAGAAGGAAAAGACTTTTTTGATGGCGATTCTAAACTGGCTGTAGAAAACATTCCCTCTAGTGCTATCGAAAAAGTAGAAGTACTTAAAAACTATAATGAAATATCACAACTAAAAGGTGTAATGAATGATGAAGATAGCATGGCTATTAATATTAAACTCAAAGAAGGAAAAAAGAATTTCTGGTTTGGGGATATTACAGCTGGTGGTGGACCAGACGAACGATATTTAGTGCACCCCAAGTTGTTTTATTACAGCCCGAAAAACAGTATTAATATTATAACCGACATCAATAATATAGGTGAAATACCTTTTACTCGCAGAGACTATTTTAAATTTTCGGGAGGTTTTAAAAACCTAGAAGGTACTGGTACTGCCCTGAATTTAACTTCCGATAATTTGGGCTTTTCATTATTGCAAAACAATATGGCAAATGAAATTGAAACTAAATTTGGAGCAGTAAATTTTAGCTATGCACCAAGTGAAAGCCTTGATATAAGTGGATTCTTTATTTATTCTGGATCAAAAAATGATATTGAAGAAATAACCACAAGAGATTACATTTTAGATAATTTAACAGAGGAAACCACAACAAGTTCTGTTCAAGATAACAATTTAGGTCTTGGAAAAATAAGTGCCTCTTATAAACCGCATAACAACTTTCAATTAGATTATGACGTGTTTTTTAAAGGATCAGAACAAAAAGAAAGTAGTAGCGTTTTGTCTATGACAGCTATTACAAATAATTCCATAAATGAGTTAAAAGAAGATACTCCTTTTTCGATTAACCAGAATGCAAATCTCTATTATACACTAAACGATGGACATATTTTTTCAGCCGAAGTACAACATTTATGGTCTAAAGAAACCCCTTTTTACAATGCAACACTTTTAGGATTAGGTGAAAATCCAAGTGTAGTAGTATTGCCGTTTTCTACGGTTTTTCCTTATGATACCGCGCAAGAAGATTACGGAATACATCAAGATAAAACAATCAATACCCATAAGTTGGATGCTAAAGTGAATTATTACAATGTACTAAATAAAACCAGTAATTTAAACTTTTTTATTGGAGGGACAAATAGTAAACAGCATTTTGATTCTTCAATTTTTCAAACCTTGGACGATGGAAGTATCAATGACTTTTCAGAAGATACGTTTAGTAATGATGTTACTGCTAACTTTTTAGATATCTACGTAGGGGCAAAGTATAAATTTGTTACTGGAAAATTCACATTTGCACCAGGAGTAACCCTTCATAACTACACGTACACTAACCAACAACTCGAAGAAAAACAGGAAGATAGGCAAACCAAGCTATTACCTAATTTTTATACTAATCTACAATTTAAAAAATCGGAAAGTTTACGATTTAACTATTCTAAAACTGTAGAATACCCTGATGTAAATAGTGTCGCACAAGGCTATGTGTTCAATAATTATAATTCACTATTTCAAGGAAATAATGAGATTAAAAATGGTCTGTACGATAGTTTCAGTTTAAACTATCGTAGTTTTAGTTTGTTTAATTATACGAATGTATTAGCTTCATTACGATATAAAAAAATGAATAACCCCATTAAAAATAGTCTTAGCTATCAAGGAATCAACTCGGTATCTACACCTATTAATTCAATCGTAACAGATGAAAGCCTTAACGGAATATTTCGTTGGGATAAAACCATGGGTAAGTATAAAGTTAACTTAAACGCTAATGTGTCCTGGCTCAATAATTTTAATTTGGTAAACGGTGAAATAACCGAATCAGAATCACTAACACAGCGCTATAAAGCAAGTGTTTTGACAAATTTTAAAAAAGGCCCCAATTTTGAGGTCGGTTACCAACGTGCTATAAGCGATTTTACAAATTCAGGTACTAAAAACACCTTTTATACAGACAATCCTTTTGCAAAGTTAGAAATGGTATTCTTTACAAATTTTTCTTTTACATCCGATTATAGCTTCTATAATTATTCTGATGATCATCAGACGCTAAACTCATATTCTTTTTTAAATGCAAATCTTTATTATGGGAAAAAAGACAGTAAATGGGAATACAGAGCAGGTGTTAAGAATATTTTCAATACCCAATCTATAAATCAAAATAAATATAACGAAGCTTTTTCTACCACATCGGAATATTTTGTACAACCGCGTTACGGTTTTTTAACGGTTACCTATAATTTATAAATCCCTTAAAGAGGGGATTCATCTATACATTTTAAGGCTCTGTATAGTAAATTTTAATCCTCTTGTCTTCCATGCTACTTTTGAAGAGTAGTGTAAATTTAAATCAATATAAATGAAGTCAGTTAAAATAGTAACCATACTAACTATTCTGGGAATGCTTTTTATCACTCAGATAACAAATGCCCAAAGAAGAGTAGTTGTAAAAACGCCTCATAGAACAGTTGTAAGAACAACGAGTCCCAGAGTTGTTTATAAAAGACCTACACCTGTTGTAAGAGCAGTAAGAACATTACCTGCTACAGCAGTTGTTATAAAACGTAACGGTATTAGATATCACTATTACAAGGGTCGTTATTACAGATATAATAGAGGAAGATATATTGTAGTTACGGCACCAAGAGGCGTAAGAGTTAAAGTGTTACCTGTTGGCTACAGAAGAATTGTAATTGCAGGAAGACCCTACTTTTATTTTGAAGGAGTTTATTATGTTCCTGTTAACAATGGTTATAAAGTGGTAGAAGCGCCCGACAATATCATAGTGTATGAATTGCCAGAGGAAGCAGAACAGGTAGAAATAGATGGAAAAACATTTTATGAATATGATGGTAAATTGTATAAAGTAGTTACCACTCCAGATGGTAAAGGTTTTAAAATTGTGGGTAATTTAGAAGAATAACTAATTCGAAATGATAGCCCGAATTTTGAAAAACAATTAAAAACTCAGTAATCTTTTTATAATAATAATTAAAAAACAATAAAAAATAGAAACATGAAATTATTAAAAACTAGTATCGTAATAATCCTATTGTTAGTTAGCACGATAACTTTTGCACAAGACAGAGAATTTACAGAAGAACAAAAAGAGCAGGTTAAACAGAAGTTAGAGCTGTACTTTGAGAAATTAGATTTATCCGAAGAACAGCAACCAAAATTTGAAGAAATTACGAAAAAGTATGCACTTCAAATGAAAACATTAAAAGCGAGTGGTAAGAGTAAATTTGCTAAGTACAAGGAATTTAAATCGATTAAAAGTTCTAAAAACAAAGAAATGAAAACATTGCTTTCTGCTGAACAATATAAGATGTATAAAAAGACCCAAAAGGAAATACAAAAGAAGATGAAGGAAGAACGTAAAAGTAGAAATTAAAAAAGCAAACAAAATGATTAAAACGATAAAATATAACTTTAGAACATTTATGTCAGATATGTTAACAGCACTGAATTCGAAAACAATATTAATATTAGGAACATTAGTTCTTTTATTAAGTTGCTCTCATGATGACGATAATTCTATAAATAACGCAGCGCCTTTAATGGAAAATCAAACATTTTCAATAACAAATGACGCAGCCATAGGTACTTCAGTAGGACAGGTTTTAGCTACTGACGAAGATAACGATATTTTAAGCTACAGCATTACTGCGAATAATGACGATAACATATTTGCAATAGACAGTACAACCGGAATGATTACCATTTCAGAAGCACTAAATCCAACCACAACATATACGTTAACTGTGCAAGTTAGTGATGGACAAAATAATACTAATGCTACTATTACCATTAACTTGGTTGAAATAACCGTTACTTTCCCACAAGGACCTTTATCACTTTTTTATGATGGAACTTTAGTTGGAGCTGACTATTGGTCAGAAACTCCAGAAATCCTTTCGGCATCATATGGTTTTGGAGATATTATTGGATTGCCTAGTACAGAAATCAATCAACAACTGGTTGAACAAGCAGGAGGCGCTTGGCTGTCCGATGTTAATTGTGATAACGGTAATACAGGATCCTTAACTTCTTCAGTAACGCAACAGCAATTAGCTAATGGATATATATTAAAAACTCCTTATCAGCAGTTTTTAAAAGATGGTGCTTTAGGTTTAGATGGTATGCCTATTGTGTTCAGTTGGCCTGTGTTAACCAATACAATAGATATAAATGATGTTCAAGTTACATTGAATACGGGAGAAGTAGTTTCGCCAATGGCAATTGGTATACTACCTAATTTTGAAAATAATGAACGTAACTGTATCGTAGTTTTTGGTGAATTTGGTAACCGACTGCCTAGTACAGACTCAGATGCACGTTTTCCTGTAAGAGTAGAAATCGTAGCAGGTGACACACCGTTAATGTTGGCTGGGCCTAATAACCAAATGGTAAGCGCTGTGGGGCTATCTTGGGAAACCACTACAAGCCCATACGACCCAAATAATGGACCAAGATTGGTGGGCGCTAAACTGAACCACGTAGGAACACAAGCAATTGGTGAAGGTATTAGCAATCCTATTGTGAACGCGCAATTGCCGCAAAACGACGAATTTGATTTATATGGTGGTGGCGATTTCCGACTTCGTGTGCTAACCTCAGGTGGTTTTTCACCAGATGGAGTTCGTGGAGTACTACCAACAGATTATGAACGTTTTTTTAGAATTCATGCTACAGCTACAGACGGTTCAACAGTTTTAATCGAAGATGTTGGTGTGGATTACCAAGTTGAAGGTGGTACCCTAAAAGTATTGGGATTATCAGATTTAGGAAACGTGGAAGGCTTTAATGGCACAGTATATGGAGATTGCTATATGGAAGATAGAGACAATTACATAGACATTATTATTGAAGGTGATGAGGCTGCGGCAAGAAACATTACATTCGTAGAAATTCCAAGTTTAGAAGGTGGTTATGATGCTTTTTATAACCCAGGCGGACCAGGAACAACACCTTTTTCAAACGTTAACTACACACAGCCTGGACCAAGGGATTTAGAACCTGTAATTATAGCATTAGATAACCCGATGCGTATAACAAACTAAAAATATTATCAATAACGGCACCTAAAACGGTGTATAACAATAGCGGTTTGAGTGAAAACTTAAACCGCTATTGCGTTTATTTAAGTATAAAGTAGTTGCTTAAAATCCGCCTATTGATTTTTGAGATAGAAAAAAGTGCTAAGATTACAAAGTAAGATTTGAGATAATAAAAGGCATAATTCTATAATATTATGTAAAATAGAATCTGTGTTTTTTATCCAGATGTAGCGATGGCAAAACGGCCTCAGAAAACTTTGGCTAAAACAATAGGTGAAAGAGCGTACATATTTTAGAGAGCTAGCAATACATATTCTTAATACTAACAGATTTTAATGCAAGCTCTAAGTAGTCTTAAAACGTTATAATGTTTTCTAAAATATAGCGATTGAGCCGTACATTGTTTCCAAAGGTTTGTGCAGCCTTGATTTTTTTGTTTCTTTTTTTATCCAAGAAAAAAAGATAAATCAAACCTTAAGAAGTTCTACAGTTTCAATTTCTATTTTACATAATATTAGAAGTTACAATTAAAAGAATGCTCTAATGGAAGTAAGAATAAAGCAAGTGTACAGAAATTTTTAAGTAAGGATTTGAGCAAAGGAAAATTTTGTACTGTTGCGTAATGCTAACGAGAATGTCGTAGAAAAAAATTTTACGGGATTTTCCTCGAATACGAGAATTATAATTAAGAGCAAAAGGTTTAGCTTTTTTTGGTGTGGCCAAGCTTTGGCAAATTGAGTTTAAAAATAGATGCCATAAAGCATTTAATTTTTTAAAAACAATAAAGCGGTTGGGCGCGGCAATTTTACATAGCGTCTAATTATAGTACAAACAGCAGGATGTTTCTTATTTAGCACTAAAGCCAAATGTTTAATGACCCAAGTACTGCAGTTTATTTTGTGTACAAGACTTCCTGGGATATTTTACATAATAGAGAATTATAGCTTACGAATATAAATGAAACTTAGGTCGTAAAATGGCTGTAACATAATTGTTGACGATATAAAACGCTGAACGCGTTAGTTATATCTATAATTATGCTAAATACGCTGTATTCGCCATTTTACTCATATATTATATTTGTACTATAATTAATATTATGTTAAATAGAATATTTAAAACTTAAAAATATATTCTTGTATTGAAAACCAAAAATTAAAAAAGGTAAATTGAACGTTAGCCATATCCCCCCAAATATGAACCAACAATTCAACTTACCAAACAATAAAAACCTATTTGTGTTTTATTTCTTAATCACTTTAAACGATTGATTTATGTTTCCTGCCTTGTCTTTAAAATATAAACTCCTGGTGAAAACTTTTGAAATCCTTGCATAGTTTCGGCTTTCAAAGTTTTATATTCCTGAGTGAAAATTACTTTTCCTGAAATATTTGTAATCGTCACAGTTATATCACGAACATCCTCAATACTTTCTACATTAACTTTATTCTCCACATACGTTGGATATACGCTAATTCTATTCTTTGAGAAAATAGGTTCGTTTGTAGTTTCTTCTTGTGAATTCGAAATAGCATTCAAGTTCAAATCAGTACCGTTGATATCATTTGCTAATTCAATTTGTTCTGCAGTGATCTGATATTCATCAATTAAAGTATGGATAATCTCATCCGAAGTGAGATTCGTTATATCAATATTAAACAAGTCTTTGATACTTTCTACAGCTTGGGTATTTGACTGTAAAGCTGCAAGATTCTCACTAACAACCGAATTATCCAATAACTCTATTGGCAATCCATTCATACTATTTTGATCCTCAAGTCGATTCAAGTTTCTTGGTTTTTCAGGATTTGAAACAATAGCTCTCCTATCCTCTACTCTTGATGCTGCTCTTTCACATTCCTCCCAGAATCGCACATATTCTTCAGCTCCATTGAACAAAGCAGCAATGGCTCCTTCCGAATCAGACTGAATTCTCATATCTTCAATTAAATCAGGTAATAAACCTATATGTGCCATACCATCATAATTATAGTCGTACGTCTGATTTCCAGAGGTTTGTTTCTCAAAAACCACTTTTCCGTCTCTTGATGTAAAAGGATATTCCATGGTTCCTCCAAATGAAGTTGAATTTTCACAATGATTAAACGTATTGTTCAGTCTTGGTCCTGGTCCTGTAAGCGTCCCAAAGAAGTCGGTAGACATGCTCGCAGATCGCAATCCTTTATGCTGTTCAGAAACATCGCCAGTATCATTAAAAACCGCAATTAAATTCGTTGATGTATAAGCACAATCTCTTCCATCCTGGCTCCTATCAATTTGTGGTGAAACAATTCCTCCTCTTGTGTAAATATAACTCGCATCACTTTCATGGTGTGCTCCTTCTTCAATTGAAAAATGCGTAAACAAAGGTGGATATCCGTATTCATCGGTAATGGCAATAACATCGCGAACAGCTTGCGGACTCATATGAGACATATCAATCATCATCCCTCGTTTTAGTAGTTCTTCTACTAAAATTTCACCTGTTTGAGTCAATCCTCTAGCATTTTCATAACCATGGAACAATTCTCCATTGACATCTCTTGGTATATCTGAAAACCCATTGAATAGATTGTATCCGAAAATTGCTAATAATCCTTTTAAAACAATGGATACATTACCATTTCTTAAAGAAGGTATATATTCGGTACTAAATGGTAAGTTTTCATCGGATACTTGGTATTCTATTGGCTTGTTTGTATCTAACATAGCTAATAATTCAACAGATTCAGAAAATAAACTACTACCAGAAAACTGATTGTCATAATGATGTGTTGGAAAAACAACACGAACTCCTTGAGCATGTAATCTGTCGAGTTCAGAAACAATATAAGCTCTTGTACAAGGCGTGCTATTTTCAGTACAGTTCAAAAAATCAGGATGTTCCATTCCTATTATTACGGCAAGATTACCATCATTAATAATCTTTCTTGCTTGTGCGGGAGAATAGGCTATTTTCAGCCACCCTTTTCCAGGACCTCCCTCCTGCGCGTCTACATAGTCAATTAAACTTGTTAATTTCCCCATAGCTATTTCATGCTCTTCCATACCAGTAATTACTGGGGTAATTTGCATTCCTGGGCTAAAAAATGGTAATAAATTCTTTACCAAACCATGATTTGCAATACGAACAATCGATTTTGACGACTGCGACAACATGGTTATTAATCGTAACCCTCCTAACCTAGCTCTATTTAACCATTGATAATATACTTTTTGATGTCCAATATCTTTTACTGAAGGATACGCATTTAATTCAGGATATGAATATGGATCATGAGATTCAGCAAAACCAAATAAGTTGAAATTTGGATTTAAAATGTTATGAATCCCTGTATCTACTGTAGTATCATGAACGATTGCAACCAAACTCGTTAAGTCAAGACCACGACTTCCATGACTTTCATAACAATTAAAGGCATCGTAAACACCATAAGGAGAATGCGTTTGTCCGGTGAATAATAAATTTCCCATGGCTCTATCCGATAAGAAATGGTCATGAAGATTAGCCATTCCATAAAGTGTTCCATCTGCGTTTTTACCAGCTAAATCTCCAGTAACAGTAGCATTTAGTGGTATTTCCGGAAAAGTTTCACAATTTTCAGCTAGAGACATCGTAAATTTAGAGGCAGAATTTATATCAGACGTTGAAATCCAATCACTCACCCAAGGAAGCCATGTCCACCAGCTATCATTCTTTTTAATATACTTTCCTGTACTCTTATTTCTAAAAGCGAAAGTGCTACCATACTGTTCTATAGTCCAAACCAAATAATCATGCCCATGATATGTTGTGGAAATGTTTTTTAGAACTACATTTCCGCTGGCATCAACCAGTACTGAGCCATTTTTGTACAACATAAACTCCCCTAACGCAGACGGTTTTAGGAAATAGGTGTTTGTTGTAATGACTTTTCCTTTTGAATTTAATAAACTTATATTTTGACAGGTATTGGCCAAGCTATAAATTGGGTCATTCACTGCTGCAGATAATACAGAAGTGTACAATGTCAGAATCAAAAGTGTAAACAATTGTTTCATAGTAAGTTGAATTAATTTGATATTGTCAATTAGCGATTTATCACTAAAAAAAGATGTGAACCTACTTTTTAAAAAAAGTGTAAAGCTTATTTAATATCCACGCTGGCCCAATCAGTAAAAACTGAATGTCTTTGAATAACGAAGGTTTTTTTCCTTCATGCTTATGTCCAATAAACTGAAATATCCATGCAATCACAAATATGATTAAGGATAGCGCCCAAAAAGGAAAGTTTATATACGCGGCCATTAAATGGTTTATATATAACGTTAACATTGAAAAGACATACATTCCTACAAATATTGGAATTGATAAAGTACTGTAAAAAACCAGTGATAAGAATATTAATAGAGTTCCAAAATGCACGTAAGAAACAATAGACAACGGAAAAATGCTTGAAAGATCACCTACAGGAATGGAAGAAAAAAGACCTACAGTACTTATAAATATAAGCGGTACACAAATATAATGAATCGTTTTATTAAAAGGTGTTTGATGACTAACTTCGTATTCATCGAACCATTGTTCTACTGATTTCATTTCTTTTATTTTAGTTATTTAATACTCCGTTGTTATATGCATTTATCTCTTCATATTCATTTTTTCCAAGTGGGGTTAAATAAGGGTAAATCAAATTCCAGATGATTTCTGTTGAAATAGTAGTGGTTTTATTGTTCAGATGATTTTGAAGCAGTTCATCTTGGGAAGACCAGTAAATATTAATGAACCAAATTACATGAACCAAATTATTGTAGTTTGTATAGTTATTCTCAGGAATTACACGTTTAGATTCAATAAGAGCATCAATTAATTTTCTTCCATTTTCAAATCTTATTAAACTTAATTGTTTAAACAGCTCCCCTATCGTAGGATATTTTCTGGTAATGAATACATTATCAATAAAAATAAAATTATAATCGATCTGTAACTTCCTGAAATTTGAAAGAATCTGTTTTAATTCCATTAATGAAGCTGGTTGCGTACCGAAACCTAAGTAATCTTTAGATTCAGCTACCATACGCTCAAAGATGGCTGTAAGTAAATCTAATTTCGTTTTATAATGATAGGTTAGATTTCCTGCACTAATATTAAGAGCCTTGGCTATTTTATTAGGAGAGACATTCGCAATTCCTTCTGAATTGAATAGCTCAATTGCTTTCAATAATATTTTGGTTTTGAGTTTCATTTTGAAATACGTAAATTAGTATAAGAGTACTAATTATTAGGATAAATATACTAATTTTAAAATAAAAACCAAATTATCAAGTAATTACAACATATTCATAAAGTAAAATCACCCTAAAATACAATGATTTTAAGATGATATTATAAGCTATATTCTAAAGTATCTATTCTTGCTATTAGATACTCACTTCGGTATTAGATTCTAATTCTACGGGTTCAGCTGAAGGTTTAAATAGTCTTGCTGTTAACTCTCCTTTCAATACAGTAGACTCACCAGAAACTTCTAACCAACTTCCTTCACGCAAACCTAAAACAGCCGTTTCATTAAATACATGATACTCTTTTATTCTAGTTTCACGGGTTTCACCCATATGTGTTGAACTCGGATCAGGATCTAAATAATGCGCATTAATATTAAAAGGAATCATTCCTAAAGTATCAAAACTCGGTGGATATACAATCGGCATATCATTAGTATTCATCATCGTAACGCCGCAAATATTACTTCCAGCACTGGTTCCTAAATATGGAGTTCCAGCTTCTAATACCTCCTTTAAAACTTCAACAATTTCATTTTTATAGAGCTGATTTACCAATTCAAAGGTGTTTCCTCCTCCTGTAAAAATTCCCTCTGCCTGTTTTACGGCTTCTTTTGCCGAATCAAATTCATGAATTCCTTTGACCGAAATACCTATCTTTTGAAAAGCCTCCTTCGCCTTTTGCGTATAACCATCGTAACTTATGCCTCCTGGCCTAGCAAACGGAATAAATAATAGTTCTGTAACATCCTTAAAATGATCTTTTAACCTTGGTAATATATATTCTAAATATCCACTTCCATGAACAGTAGATGTACTTGCGACAATCAGCTTTTTCATTTGTTTGTTTTTAATGATCGGAAATTTAGAGCTCATTTGCCTTCAGGAACCTCCCCTATTACAACAGCTCTTTGATTAAATATGAATCAAAACTAGGTATTCTATCAAAATTCCCCAATAAATTCATTTAAAATTTAAATACGAAAACTATTAAGTATGATTTTAACAAAAGTTTACAACGCTCTTAAAACATATTTAAGAAGGATTAGTTATTACTTTGTAAAACAACTAATGCCATTTATGATTTGAATTTACTGTAAAAGAAAATGATGTTTTATCCCAGTAAATTTCACCTGTAAATGGTATAAACTCTTCTAAACCATATATTCATGCATAAAACACTACTCTTTATATTACTACTACCCACCACCCTAGTCTATTCTCAAAAAAAGACTAAAATTATAAAAGGAATAATTACAGACGAGCATGATATTGTAACCAACGCTCATATTATAAACCTAACAACAAAACAAGGTACGTTTAGTAATGATGAAGGTTCTTTTTCTATGACCGTTTCTTTAGATGATCAACTCCAAATTACCTCAATACAACATCAAACTAAAATAATTACAATGGTTAAAGTGATTATAAACGACGAAAAACTGACGATACAATTGGCTACTAAAACCAACCTTTTAAAGGAAGTCGTTGTAAAAAAACATCAATTATCAGGTGACTTATTATCTGATACAAAAAAAACGCCAACTAATTATAAAGAAGAAAGAGTTGGAAAAATGACCTCTGGAATTAAAGGAATGATGTCAGAGATTTCAAGAATGCCCATTGGAAGTGATGAAATTCGTTATTCGGCAGCTCCAATTGTTGGTTTGCCCAATCAATTTCAAGGTTTAGGAGTAAGTTCTTCTAGCGGAAAAAGATTAAAAAAGGAAAGAGAACGAAAAAAACGATTACAACAAAAGCAAGACTTTCCTCATAAACTATTGCAAGAGTTGGGAAGTCACTTCTTTACTGATGAGTTAAAAATCCCAAAAGAAAAACACTATCATTTTATCTCATTTTGTGAATACAAAGGCATTCAAAAACTCTTTTATTCCAATGAAATACTACCTTTAATTGAAATTCTTAAAAAGGAAAGCCTACGTTACCTTAATGAAAGTAATAGCAAGTAAACTTTAAAATGATATCATTATTAAACAATGATTTAGTATAATTAATTTTGTTACTTCGAGTATACTCCTTGCCAATAAAAAGAGAAATAATGTTGTACCGAGATATCCTCTCTTCTAATGCATAACGACTTTAATACGTTCTATCGAACGTAGCGCTTTTATTTTTAACTGAATATTAACCAAAGGTTAACTAAAAGTTAAGAAGAGAAAAGTTATATTTGAGAAAACTCAAACGTCTATGTTAAAAACACTACTTATTTCCGTTCCCTTTTTTTTCGCAGCTAATGTTGCAATCGCGCAAAAAACACTGCAAACTCCGTTAAATTATAAAATAGATAATTTTAACGATGATTTAAAAGTACAAATCGATAAATTTCATAAGGATATATTCTTTTTTCCAAAATCTCATGACGAGTTACATTTGTTTAAACCCGGTGCAGTTATACCCTATACTCTTCAATTAGATTGTAGAACTCTAAATGGTATAGCAGATCCCTTTTTCGAAAAAACGAATCCAAACAATCAAGGTTTAGTATTTTGGGAAAGTAATAGAAATAATCGCACACCTGAGAAACCGGATTCTCAAAATTTGAACTTTGAAGATAGCTTACTAAAGAAATTTGGAAATCATTTTTTCTTTGAAGAATTAGGTATTCCAAAAGAAAAATATCATCATTTTATCACATTCTGCTCACATAGTAACGCAGAGGAGTTATATCAAAACAATAAAACATTCGAATTAATAGAACTTCTTAAAAAAGAAAGTATTTTATATCATAAACCATTGAAATAAAGATAAGCTATTGATATCTTATTTTATTCGAACTTCATAAATCTCGAACCACCCCCAGTTGTAAACTGCTAATTGTTCGAGATTTATTTAATTCCGTACTACCCATTGCATAAAAAATGTTTTACAACAGGAAAGTATTTCGTATCTTGAAACAATTAAAAATTACTAAATGAACCGCCCTAATAAACTCTTACAGGATGTCTAATTGAGAAATTTTTTAAAACACCCAATCGAGCATTGGATAATTAAATTGTTGGTCATTAACCCACAATTAAAACAAGATCAATTTTTATTTAAACCCCTATTTTCCTTAAAAAAACACAAATGAAAAACGTACTTACCTACATAGTAATATTCTGTTCACTGCATGCTTTCTCTCAGATTAATCAAAAATTAATCAAGGGAAAAATTTTAAATCGCTTAGGATCGTTATCCGATGTACACATTGTAAATACAACAAGTAATCAGGCTACTTATTCAAATGATGACGGTGATTTCGAAATACCTGCAAAACCTAATGATTTATTGCGACTTTCATATGTTGGGTACGAAACCAAGTTTGTCATCATAGAGAAAAAGAACCTAAGTATTCAGAAAAATGTATTCGTTATTGAAAAAACAACCTATACACTTGACGAAATTAAGCTTAGAAGGCATAATTTAATTGGAACGATAACAACCGATATCAAAGAAACTCCAGTTAATTATAAGGATAATGCTTTAATGGAAACAATGGATTTGTCAGAAATTGATATGAGAATTTTAGATGGTGATGATTATATCGACAAAAATGTGCGTCCTGACGTAGTAAAGTCCGACCCTACAACATTATTTGAAGGAGTTGGTACTGCGGTTAATATGCCTTTTGGAAATTCAAAAAAATTATGGAACCTTCGAAAAGAACTTGCCTTTAAAAAAGGAATGCCAGCAAAACTAATGAAAGAACTAGGAGCAAAGTTTTTCTTTATTGATTTAGGAATTCCACCAGAAAAATACTATCACTTTTTAGAATATTGTAATCCTTTGGGCATTGAAAACCATTATAAAAAAGGAGAAAAGTTAGAAGTAATTAAAATACTACAAAACGAAAGTAAATCGTATAGCGAAGTTATTAATGAACATAAATAAAAAAATAGCTACTTCCCTACTCTTAGTATTCATTATTGCAAAAATGAGTTCTCAAGAAAAAAGAGCATTCTTTTTTGCTGAGATTAGGGATAAGTTTGATTTTTTACCCGATGTTCATATTATTAATACGCAAACAAAAAATGGTACTTTCACAAATGTTAACGGTGAGTTTAAGATAAACGCAAAAGAAAATGACAGCTTATCAATCTCATTTGTGGGCTATAAGAATATTACTTGGGTGGTAAAAAAACAACATTTCGGAATAAAAAGAAATGTTATTTACCTCGAGAAGAAATCAATTGATCTTAATGAAGTAGAAATACGAAAAACTGATCTTATTGGTAGTTTAGCCTCTGACAGCAAACTAGTAAAACATGAAAAGCAAATTGATGCCGAGACTTTAGACCTTCCGTTTGCTGGTATTCCCAAATTAACGGTGGCAGAAAGAAGACTTTATACGGCTACAAATGGAATGCCTTCTGCTGTTATGTTTACTGGATTTGGTTTTATAATGTCTCCTGATTATATGTTAAACATCATATCGGGTAGGATAAAAAAATTGAGAAAGCTTAAGGACATCGAAGATTTAGAAAGTCTTGTAAAAAAACTAAAACAAAGTTATACTCATTATATTATCGGAGAATTAAATATTAACGAAGATCATGTATATCAGTTTATTTACTTTTTAGCACAAGATCGTGGTTTCAAATTAGAACTTCAAAAAGGAGAATTTGCTGTTATTGAGTTTATTAAATCCAAATCTTTAGAATTTAAGAAATTAAAATCTGATTTTTACAATAAAAATACTACTTTAGGGGGCTAAATGCAACTAAATTGCATAAAGGGGCTACTTGATTTATTACAGTTTTAAGAGTACATTTTTTTCGAATGAATGAAATGATGTTACTATTGTTATGACAACTTAAATGAACCATCAGTTCTCTTCTTCAATTGGTTAATTTAAAAAACTAAACAGTGAAAAAAGTAATACTTATCTGCATATCTTTTATATGTTTATCATATACTTCTTTGCATAAATATTATATCGCTTTAACAGAAATAGAGCATAATGAAAAAAATAAGAGCGTTGAAATGGTTATGAACGTTTTTATAGACGACATTGAGCTAGCCGTTAATAAAGAGTACGCTACCAATTTAAATTTAGCCACTAAATTTGAAATAGATAATGCAGATGAATTGTTTTACGATTATCTGAGTAAGCATCTTAAAATAAAAATTAACGATCAACGAAAAACTTATAAGTTTATTGGTAAAGAATATGACGGGGATATCCTCTATTTTTATCTTGAAGTCGAAAACATAGATAAAGTAGCATCTATTCATGTAACTAATAGCATGTTGGTAAAGTATTTTCCAGAACAACAAAACTTAATAAAAGCAACGGTAAGGAAAGATCGAAAAAGTCTTTTTTTAACCAAAACAAATGATAAAGGTTTGTTAAATTTTTAATAAAACCTTAATCTTACTAATATTAATATTAATTTTCAACACAATTTAATCAAATTTTTAAACGCACAAATGAGAAAAAACGTATCGCTTCTATTTTCGGTCTTTTTAGCTTCAGCTTCCTTATTTGCTCAGGAAGTAGAAAAAAAAGCTCCGCAGAAAGGTCATACTGACCAAAACAAATTTCGTCAGTTAAAAGACGTTTTGGCAACTCCAAATGATCAACGTACAGCTTCAGGAGCTCCTGGACATGCATATACTCAACAAAAGGTAGATTATGTAATGGACATCAGAGTTGATGAAGCTACTAATAAATTATATGGTGATGAAACAATTACTTATCACAATAATTCTAAAGATCATTTAGAATATTTATGGGTTCAGCTTGATCAAAACATGCGTGCACCTGATTCAAAAAGCCCTTTGGCTGATTCAAAAGGAGCCGATTCTTTTTCTACTCCTGTTGATTTTGTAAAAAATAATATGGCTCAACCAAAACCTTATGGTTACAATATTGAAGCTGTAAAATATGCTGATGGAAGGGATTTAGCTCATACGATTAATCGTACAATGATGCGTATTAATCTTCCTAAGTCTTTAGCGCCAGGAGATGTTTTTAAGTTTAGAATTAAATGGAACTTTTTAATTCCTGACTACGTTAATGATGGTGGTCGTTCTGGTTTTGAATCGTTTCCTGATGGAAATAAAAACTATACCGTAGCACAATTCTTCCCACGTTTAGCTGTTTATAACAATGTTGAAGGATGGCAAAACATGCAGTTCTGGGGACGTAGTGAATGGGCCTTAGAATTTGGTGACTATGATGTAAAATTAACGGTTCCAGCTGATCATATTGTTGACGCAACTGGAGATTTACAAAATGAAAAAGATGTTTTGTCTAAAGAACAACGTAAACGTTGGGAAAAAGCAAGAAAATCTTATCAAAACCCTGTTTTCATTGTAACACAAGAAGAGGCTGAAAAAAATGAAAAAAGCAGAGCTACCAAAACAAAAACTTGGCACTTTAAAGCCAATAGAGTTCGTGACTTCGCTTTTGCTTCATCAAGAAAATATGTTTGGGATGCAATGGCCGTAAATATTAACGGCAGATCTGTAATGGCAGTTTCTTTGTATCCAAAAGAAGGAAATCCTTTATGGGAAGAGCACTCAACAAGAGTTGTTGCTAATACTTTAGAAGAATATTCTAAAATGACTTTTGATTACCCGTATTCAAAAGCAATTTCAGTACACGCGAAAAGACAAGGTATGGAATACCCTATGATATGTTTCAACTATGGTAGACCAAACCCTGATGGAACTTATTCTGATCGTATCAAAAATGGAATGATCGGTGTAATTACTCATGAGGTAGGACATAACTTCTTCCCTATGATTGTAAATTCAGATGAGCGTCAATGGACTTGGATGGATGAAGGATTAAACTCTTTTGTTGAGATCTTAGCAGAACTTGATTACGATCCTACATTTAATACGAATAACTTACCTAAAGACATTGTTCGTTATATGAGTTTAGATCAAAAGCGTTTATCGCCAATCATGTCTCAAGGAGATTATGTTCATAATTTCGGACCTAACGCATATACAAAACCTGCTGCAGGACTATATATGTTACGTCAAACTATTATGGGACCTGAATTATTCGACTATGCATTTAGAACCTACTCTAAGCGTTGGATGTTTAAGCACCCTACTCCAGCTGATTTCTTTAGAACAATGGAAGATGCATCAGGAATGGATTTAGACTGGTTCTGGAGAGGATGGTTCTATACTACAGATTATACTGATATTGGTATTAAAGAAGTTAAACCATTGTATGTTACAGATAAGCCAAATGAAAAAACCAAAAAGCTTCAAGAGCAATATCCTGCATATTTCAATAACTTAGGTAAATTGGTTTATCTAACCACAGAAAAGGCAGATGCTAACTATAAAGATATTGAAGCATATGTAAATGGTTTACCAGCTGATAAGAAGGCTAACTTAAAGAAACTACCAAAGTATATCTATCAAGTAGAATTTGAAAAGCCAGGAGGTTTAGTAATGCCTATCATTGTTGAAATGACATATGCTGATGGAACTAAAAAACGTGAAACCTACCCTGTTCAAATCTGGAAAAAAAATGAGAATAGCGTAGTAAGAGTATTCTCGTCAGACAAAGAAATAAAAAGTTTTGCGATTGATCCAGATCTAGAAACTGCAGATATTGATACTTCAAACAATAGTTGGCCAAAACAAGAGGCAAACAAGTTTAACAAGTTCAAAAACAAGATAAAACAATAACTAAACATAGTAATTGTTGAAAAAACGTGGCATAAGCCACGTTTTTTGTTTGTATAAATACCACAAAATATAGTACTTTCGATTTTCTAAATAGGATTGAATGAAAGTTTGTATAGCTGAAAAGCCTAGTGTTGCTCGAGAAATAGCTAATATTTTAGGAGCCAATACTAAACGTGATGGATACTTTGAAGGAAATGGATATGCCGTTACCTATACCTTCGGTCATTTATGTACCCTTTTAGAACCTAAAGACTATAAACCTTATTGGAAAAGTTGGGATTTAAATAATTTACCCATGCTTCCCGAACGCTTCAATACAAAAGTTTCGGATGATAACGGAATACAAAAGCAGTTCAATATTATAAAGTCATTATTCGATAAAGCAGCTGTTGTTATAAACTGTGGGGATGCGGGTCAAGAAGGAGAGCTTATTCAGCGCTGGGTAATTAATCAGGCTAATTATAAAGGGAAAGTTCAACGATTATGGATTTCTTCTCTTACCGAAGAGGCTATCAAAGAAGGTTTTAATAATTTAAAAGAAGAAGAACAATACGACAATCTATTTTATGCAGGATATTCACGAGCCATTGGAGATTGGTTGTTAGGATTAAATGCTACTCGTTTATACACGGTGAAATTTGGTAGAGATCGCCAAGTTCTTTCCATTGGTAGAGTACAGACTCCTACCCTGGCGATGTTAGTTGAACGCTATTCAGAAATTAGAAATTTTAAACCGCAAGCTTATTGGGAACTTCAAACAACCTATAGAGAAACACTGTTTAATTGTGAAGAAGGTAGGTTCCTAAAAAAAGAAGACGGAGAACGCTTTGCCAATAAAGTAAAAGAAGCTGAGTTTGAAATAACCTCGGTAACGAAGAAAAAAGGAAAAGAGTATGCTCCTAAATTATTCGATTTAACAGGATTACAAGTTTATTGTAATAATAAATTTGGCTTTTCTGCTGATGATACTTTAAAAATAGCTCAAAAACTATATGAAATGAAAGTAGTTACGTATCCTAGAGTTGATACGACCTTTCTTCCAAATGATATTTACCCAAAAGTACCTGGCACCCTAAAAAATCTATCCGCATACGCTAGTTTAACGGCGCCTCTTCTCGGTAAGAAAATAAAAAAATCATCAAAAGTATTCAATGACAAAAAGGTAACGGATCACCATGCTATTATACCTACAGGAATTCAAATAAAATTGCAATACAATCAACAACAAGTATATGATATAATTGTTAGAAGATTTATTGGTGTATTTTATCCAGATAGTGATATAGCCAATACTGCTGTTACAGGAAAGGCCGACGACGTTTCTTTTAAAACTACTGGAAAAGAAGTATTAACTAAAGGATGGAGAGTCGTTTTTGAAGTTGAAGGAAAAACTAAAAAAACTTCCGAATCTGGAGTATTACCTACTTTTGAAAAAGGAGAAAAAGGTCCTCATGAGCCTTCGTTTTTACAAAAGGAAACAAAACCACCAAGAAATTATACCGAAGCTAGCTTGTTAAGAGCCATGGAAACAGCTGGCAAACAAGTTGATGATGATGAAATGCGTGAATTAATGAAAGAAAATGGTATTGGACGACCATCAACCAGGGCTAGTATTATTGAAACTCTTTTTAAAAGAAAATATATAGAACGTCAAAAAAAAACTAATCATTCCTACTCAAACTGGTATTGACCTAATTAATATAATTGACAACGAACTACTGAAATCTGCGGAACTCACTGGGCTATGGGAAAAACGACTTAAAGAAATTGAGCGAGGGGAATACCACCCAAGTACTTTCATCAAACAAATGAAAAAAATGGTAGATACCTTAGTGTATGAAGTTCGTTCTAGTAATAAAAACAAACGTATTTCTTTTGAATCCCAAAAGAGTATTACTCCGGCAAAGAAAAAAACTACTTCTAAGAAGAAAACACTTGTAGGAAAAGATTGTCCTAAATGTAAAAAAGGGAAGTTACTCAAAGGAAAAAAAGCCTATGGATGTTCGGAATATAGTAATGGCTGTAAATTAATGCTCCCTTTTGAATTTATGGGAAAAAAGTTATCTGAAAGTCAATTAATAAGACTTGTTGACAAAGGATGTACCACTAATTTAAAAGGATGGAAAACCGATCAAGGTAAAATTGAAGCTTTACTTCGATTCAATGAAAATTTCGAATTAAAATTAGAACCTAAACAAAAAACGGAGAAAACAGCGGCTACAAACTCCCCTACTCCAAAATGTCCTAAATGTAAAACAGGAGATTTACTGAAAGGAAAAACAGCTTATGGTTGCTCAAATTATAAAAATGGTTGCGATTTTGTATTCACCTTTGAAAACATCAAAAAAATGGCCGCTGGAAAACCATTGACTAAAGAATTGGTGTATCAAATTATATCTAGCTAAATTCAAGAATACTCTTAATCATTCTTATCAATTCACAAAGAATTTAACAACATATATACTATTATTTTTACATTTTAAACTTTTTTATCACAATAAACTAAAAATTCATTAACTTAACTGTAATGAGTAGGTTACCTATTCGTCAAAATGAATTGAAAAGTTTAAATTAACCATTTAAGAGAATGATAAAAAAGATTGAAGTTGCAAAACTATCAAAATTACAAGAAAAAAAACCAACCTACGCCCTAGTTAAAAACACAGATTTAGTAATTATCAAACATGAAACTGGCATTTCTGTATTATATGGAAGATGCCATCATCGGGGTGCTCTTTTGGCTGATGGGCACATTGATGGTAACAACCTTATTTGCGGAGTTCATGGTTGGGATTATCGTTATGATACAGGAATAAGTGAATATAATAATGACGAATATCTCCATAAATTCAATCACTTTATAGAAGGTGATTCTCTTTTAATTGATGAGAATGAAATCATTGCATTTGAAATCACTCATCCACAGCCATTTAATCGTGATGATTACCTTGGAACTTATGCTGATACCCATCCCGAGGAAATCGAACCATATACCGGTTACATTAAAGAATTAGCGAAAAACCAACTTAAAAAAATTGGTCACCATGGTTTTTCGGCATCCATGGGAGTTGATAGAAATACTTTGCCCAAATGGAATGATATTCAATTCCTACCAGCACAACTAGCTTCTCGTCCTTTATTAGATCATGATCCTGTAAAAACGGAAACCATTATTGGCACCAAAGCGAAAAGACCTTTAAAAATAGACATTCCTATTTTTGTGAGTGATATGAGTTTTGGAGCTTTATCGAAAGAAGCAAAAATAGCGCTATCAAAGGGAGCTGAAATGGCTGGAACAGGAATTTGCTCAGGTGAAGGTGGTGTTTTACCTGAGGAGCAAGCTAATAACTCTAAATACTTTTATGAACTAGCTTCTGCTCAATTTGGATTTTCATGGGATAAATTAGATCATGTACAAGCATTTCATTTTAAAGCAGGTCAAGGAGCAAAAACAGGTACGGGAGGCCACTTACCTGGTAGTAAGGTTACTGCAGAAATAGCACAAGTTAGAGGATTAAATGAAGGTGAAACCGCAATATCACCCGCTGCAAACCCTAATTTTCATACTGTCGATGATTTTAAAAAGTTTTCCAATGAGGTTAGAAATCGTACTGGAGGTATTCCTATAGGTTTTAAAATAGCAGCTAGTCATATAGAAAAAGATATTCAATTTGCATTAGACGTTGGTGTCGATTATATAATTCTCGACGGTCGTGGCGGTGGAACAGGCTCCGCTCCTACTATTCTTAGAGATCATATTAACGTTCCTACCATTCCTGCTCTGGCTAGAGCTAGAGAATATCTTGATAAAGTCGGAGCATCTGATGTAACACTCATTATCACTGGTGGGCTTCGAGTTGCCGAAGATTTTGCCAAAGCATTAATGCTCGGCGCGGATGCCATTGCTGTTTCTAACTCCGCTTTACAAGCCATAGGCTGTCTAGGAATGCGTGCTTGCGGAACAAACAATTGTCCCGTAGGAATAGCCACACAAAAAGAATCACTGCGTAGTAGAATTATTATTGAACAATCGGCGAAACAACTATACAATTACTTCAATGCTACGAATGATTTGATTAAAGTAGTTGCTCGATCTTGTGGGTATGATGCCATTCAAAAGTTCAATAAAGAGGATTTGTCCACTTTCAATAAAGATATACATCATTTGACAGGAATTCATTATGCTGGAATCAATCCTTAAAAGAATTAGAGCTCCTTTTTGTTTATAGCTGGTATAAGTGATTAGATAAAACTACTTGTAATTGCAGCTGGTTTTACTCTTTATATGCTTCACAATTAAACAGCCTTGATACAATTACTATTATACTATAAAATCACTGGAGCCTTAATACATTCTTTTTCTTAAAAAATAACAAACCTAAACATTAATTATTCACAAAGCATGACTCACAAAAACATCATTTGGCATAAAGTACTAAATAACAAAAAAGAACTACCAGAGGGTCGCGTAAAAACAGTTACTGCCGCACATAAAGGAATTTGTTTGACACATTTTAAAGGGAAATTTTCTGCCTTAGATAATCGTTGTCCACATCAAGGAGGTCCATTAGGAGAAGGCTCTATTGAAAATGGTTTATTACGTTGCCCTTGGCATGGTTGGGATTTTGATCCTTGTACTGGTCTCCCTCCAGGTGGCTACGATGATGGGATTGATACTTTCCTTGTTAAGGAAGAAAATGAGGTCGTTTTTGTTGGTTTAGAACAAGAAAAACCACACGAGACTACAGTTTCAGATATAATGGTAGAAACCATGATTAATTGGGGAGTTACAAAGGTTTTTGGAATGGTTGGTCATTCCAATCTTGGCTTTGCAGATGCTATGAGAAGACAAGAAATTCAAGGGAATCTTAATTTCTATGGAATTCGCCACGAAGGAGCCGCTTCTTTTGCAGCTTCCGCCTATGGGAAACTTACAGGCAAACCAGCTGCCTGTTTTTCAATTGCAGGTCCTGGTGCAACAAATATGTATACAGGGCTTTGGGATGCCAAGGTTGATCGAGCTCCAATTTTAGCACTTACAGGTCAGGTTAAAACACAGGTTGTTGGTACAGGAAATTTTCAAGAAGTAGATTTAGTTCAAGGATTTAATAGCGTTACTGAATTCAATCAACGTATCCAAAAAGATAGTCGTCATGCCGAGTTAATGTCTCTGGCTATAAAACATGCTATTTTAAAAAGAGATGTATCGCATTTAACACTTCCTGATGAAATTCAAGAATTAAAAGCTAAACCAACAGCAAAAGCCAAAACTTCTAAAAATAGAATAACACCATTAACAATAGCACCTCCCAAAGAGTCAGTCATTGAAGCTCTTGAATTAATTAAAAAAACAAAACGTCCTGTTATCATTATGGGGCACGGTGCTCGTGAACATAAAAAAGCCGTTGTAAATTTCGCAGAAACATTAAACGCAGCCGTTGTAACCACTTTTAAAGGGAAAGGTCTCATTTCCGATAACCATCCATTAGGTGGAGGAGTTTTAGGAAGAAGTGGAACTCCAATTGCTTCATGGTTTATGAATGAAAGCGATTTGCTTATTGTATTTGGAGCTTCGTTTTCAAATCATACTGGAATTACTCCGAAAAAACCAATTATTCAAATAGATTTTGATCCATTAGCACTAAGTAAATTTCATCAAGTTGAAGTTGCTGTATGGGGTGAAATTTCAAGAACTTTAGAGATTTTTAAAGAACAGATCCAAGGTAAAACTAACACAATCAATCAGCGAGATGAAATTAGAGACCGCTGGAAAATCTGGAAGGAAGAAAAAGCGAAACGTTTAACTGAAACTTCTGATAAAGGAATTAGTTCTATAGCGATTTTCGAAACGATGAACGAGTTGACACCAGAAAATGCCGTAATGTGTGTGGATGTTGGAAACAATGCTTATTCTTTCGGTCGCTATTTTGAAACCAAAAATCAAGATTTCTTAATGTCTGGCTATTTAGGATCCATTGGCTTCGCTTTACCTGCATCCATTGGAGCTTGGGCAGCCGTTGGAGATTCAAGACCTATCATTGCAGTTGCTGGCGATGGAGCCGTTTGTCAATATTTAGCAGAAATTACAACATTGGTAGCTTATGATATGCCCGTAAAACTAATTGTAATTAACAATCATGAATTAGGTAAAATATCAAAAGAACAGCGTGCTGGAGAATTCGATGTATGGAAAACAACACTTTCTAATCCCAATTTCGCGGCATTTGCCCAATCATGCGGTGCTTGGGGAAAACGAGTTGAAAAACAAGAAGATTTGGAAGCAGCCATGAAAGAACTGTATGAACAACCGAAAGCTGGTGTACTCGAAATAATAGCGGATGTAAATTTAATTTAAACTATGGAACTTATCATTAAACTCTTTCTAGGGGTATTGGGAGGTTATTTTTTTATCGGTTTTATTTTCGGATTATTCTTTCTAATAAAAGCCTCGAAGATTGATCCATTATTAAAGGATAGTAGAAAAGTAGTGAGATTTTTACTCTTACCCGGAGTAGTTAGTACTTGGCCATTTTTAATCAGAAAACTATTCAAAACAAAATAATATGGATTTAAAGCAACGTAAAACTCATCGTATTATTTGGTTTGTTTTAACAATCACAATAACGGTTTTCATGTTCTTTTCAATTAAAGAACTTCATTTTAATACACATACTAGTGAGAAGTTAATTACCCAAGCTACTCCTTCTAATCCAAACATTAAGTATAACGATTTGGTTGAAATAGAACTGTTACAGAATAAAACTATTTCTATAACCTTAATAAAACCTTTAAAGTCATCTTTTTCTTTGGTTTATGGTCGGAAAAAAAATGGAAAAGAAATCTTATTAAGTCAGGTTTTTAATTCAGGTAAAGCTCACTATTTCAGTTTAAAAGAAAATATTGTCGAGATAGCTATATACGACACCTTAAAACAAAAGGAAATCACTAAAATTAAATTTTAATGGGATTAGATTACAAATTAGTCATTTGGAATAAATACAAGAAACAATACGATATCATTATTGCGGTGAGTATGTTTGTTTATCTCTTTGCTTTTGCTCTGGTTACCATTACTTATAACTCAGAAACTAGCATTGAAACCTTAGTTATAAGAGCTTTTGGATCTTTGGCTATTATTATGTTACATGTTATTCTTGTAATAGGTCCATTAAGCAGATTGAACACTAATTTTCTACCAATTTTATACAATAGAAGGCATTTAGGTGTTAGTATGTTTATCGCAGCTTTAATTCATGGGGGATTTGGAATTTTTCAATTTCATGCCTTAGGAAACACAAATCCAATATATTCACTGTTTATATCCAACGTCGAGTATAATTCATTGGTTAATTTTCCCTTCCAAGTTCTAGGTTTTTTAGCCTTAATTATCTTGTTTATAATGGCATCAACTAGTCATGATTTCTTTCTAGCAAACCTTTCTGCCAAAGTATGGAAAAGGTTACACATGATGGTGTATATAGCTTATGCTTTATTAATTGGACATGTATTCTTAGGAGCCTTTCAGCAAGAAGCATCTTTATTTACTGTTGGTTTTATGGTTTTAGGATTTATCGGAATTGCTTCACTTCATCTAATAACGGCGTTTAAAGAACGAAAAATAGATCATTCAAAATACATCGAAAATAGCCAATGGCTTAAAGTATGTCATATTGACGAGATTGAAGAGACAAAAGCTAAAATTTTTACTACTAAAAAAGAACGAGTAGCTATTTTTAAACATAATGGTGAATTATCCGCTATTCATAATGTTTGCAAGCATCAAGGAGGTCCTTTAGGAGAAGGTAAAATTATTGATGGTTGTATTACCTCTCCTTGGCATGGTTATCAATACCTTCCTCAAAATGGGCAATCACCTCCTCCATTTAATGAAAAAGTCGCTACGTATCAATTAAAATTGGAAAATAGTTTTGTTTTTATCAACCCACAAGCATTTCCCGAAGGAAGTGAAATTGAACCTTTATCTATTGAATTATGAAGAATAAAGAATTTTTTGTAGCCTATATTGACGGAAGTCTTGGAACCAGAACAAAGAAAACGCTCAGACGATTTGCCTTTTTTGCCTTTAGTTTTCTAGTTATAGGTGGTTTAATTTTTAGTTTTATTCAGAAACCTTTTAAAAATAGCACTTTTGAATTATCCGAATTAACAAAAATAACAGGAACCTTTCATATTTCTCCATATCCAATGCTAAGGGTTAAGATTAATGATACTATTTCTAAGAATGTTTTACTATTGGGCTTTGGTAAATCAAGTGTTAATCCCTATTTAAGAGTAATTTTAGAGAAGAAATCCGATTTACAAGGACAAACCCTTACCATTGAAGGAAACTTGATTTTTTACAATGGAAAAACACTTCTACAGGTAATTGACGAAAACAAAGTATCCCTGACTTCAGGAAAAGGAAACTTACCTCAAAAAACAACTATAGGAGAGGCTGTTTTAAAAGGAGAAATTGTAGACCCTAAATGTTACTTTGGAGTTATGAAACCAGGTTTTGGAAAAATTCACAGAAGTTGCGCCATTCGCTGTATATCTGGTGGGATACCTCCCGTTTTTGTTTCAACCCAAAAAAATATTTCAGAATATTATTTATTGACGGACTTAGATGGAAAACCAATAAATCAAGAGGTTTTACCATTTATTGGTAAGCCTTCAGAAATAACAGGTTTGGTAGAAAAACTTGATGATTGGTATCTTCTAAAAATAGATATTGCAAACATTCGTGTATCCAACAACTCTTCAAGTATATATTCTAAATAATATATGTAAAAGAAAAGTTCAGTACCTTTTTTGTTTAATAAACTCGATTTATAACAACCGTCTATCTTTAAATTATATCTTTTAAAGATTTCCTGTATTCTTTTGGAGAACATCCATAATTTTTTTCAAATTGCGAAGAAAAATAGGAAGAACTACCATACCCCAAACGATAGCTAATTTCCGTAATTGACTCCGTAGTCATAGTCAACAATTTTTTCCCCTCTTTCATACGCTCACAATGAATATAGGTTATCGGCGTCATACCGAGATGATTTTTAAACTGACGAAAAAAAGTGGCTTTGCTCATACAAGCTTTGTCTGCAAGCGTTTTTATATTAATTCGTGTATTATAGTGCTCCCTAATATACTCAATAGCAAAACCTAAGGGGTGTTTGATTAACGAATTCTTAGAATAACCTTCTAAAAGAACCTTTCTCATATTAGTTTGTAAACAACACAAAATAAGTTCTTCTATTTTAAGATTTATCCAATAGTCTTTAAAAGCAATATCTTCAGCTAATAGATTTTGTAAACTTTTAAGTGTATTCAAAACAAGATTGCCTCCATTCCCATGAAATACATCCATAGGATCAATTTTTCTTTCTTCTTTGATTAAATGAGGAAGTTGATATTGTTCATTAACCTTTTCCAAAACTTTCCATGCTTTTTCTTTTGATATTTCTATTACTAAACATACGGTTGGTATATCAAGAGAAGCATTGGGCAAACTTGTCTTTGCTTCAAATTTAGTAGCGCCCATGATTACAGTACCTGGCTGTAAATTAATTGAAAGAGAATTAGCTATATCAACATTTTTACTTCCTTGTGTGTTATAGGCGAAAACCAGATTATCGAATTGATATTCACGATTTTCGTTAATAACATCATAACTCATGTAGAGCTCTGAATTTTTTGCGGTAAATCTTGCACTTTGCGATGAGGGCTTTGAAAAATCTATCATATCTCTTTTCTTAATTTGAGACTATTGAAGCATTAATTGAGACTATCCCTTTTCTTTTTGTTAAGAATTTTTCATTTGTTTGTTACAAGCTTTTGCTAATTTAATAATTTCCAAGCAATTACAATAAAAACTTAACAAAAAAATATAGTAAATTCAATATAAATGTTAAACTTAAGTAACATACTAGAAGACAGTGCTCGCACGTATCCCAAGAAAAGTGCATTTATTTTTGGAGATACTCATTTAAATTACGAAACGATAAATAAAAAAGCGAATCAAGTTGCTAATGGATTAAAAAAAATAGGAATTGAAAAAGGAGATAAAGTAGCCTTAAATTGCCTAAATCTACCTTATTTTCCAATAGTTTACTTCGGTATCCTAAAAGTAGGAGGTGTTGTGGTTCCTTTGAGTGTTCTACTAAAGGAAGATGAAGTTGCCTATCATCTTAAAGATTCCAAAGCAAAAATCTGTATTTCTTTCGAAGGAACCGCTCAGTTACCTATGGGAGAACACAATTATGAAGGATTTAAAAAAGTTGATTCATGTCAAGACTTTTACATGATTACTTCTAATCCTGAAGGAGTTCCTACGATAAAAGGCGTAAAAACATTAAATGATTTAACAAGAGATCAATCTACCGATTTCGAGACTATTCAAACAACACCCGAAGATACTGCTATTATCATCTATACCTCGGGTACAACAGGGAATCCAAAGGGAGCCGAACTCACCCATTCGAATTTATTACTTAATGCCATTGTTTGTTCAGAAGTTATCGGTACTAAAAATGAGGATATACAATTAATTGTGCTTCCTTTATTTCACATTTTTGCGATGACTGCCCTTATGAATTCTGGAATTTACAAAGGCGCTACAAGCGTTTTATTACCACGTTTTGATGCACTAAGCGTTCTTAACTTAATGCAGCAATATTCGGTATCCATTTTCGCTGGAGTTCCCACCATGTATTGGGGGTTAGTAAGTACTGATACTTCTAATTATGATATAAAGAATATTGGTAATAATTTAAAAGTATGTGTTTCAGGAGGGGCTTCTTTGCCTGTTAAAATATTGGAAGATTTCGAATCTAAATTCAATGCGATAATTTTAGAAGGCTATGGAATGTCTGAAGGATCACCCGTAGTAACCTTTAATCAATTAGCCGTAGGAAGAAAACGAGGAAGTATTGGAACACCCGCTTGGGGAGTAGAAGTTAAAATTGTAGATGACAAAGGAAATGAAATTCCCGTTGGAGAAAAAGGAGAACTCATATACAGAGGGCATAATGTAATGAAAGGATATTACAATAAACCTGAGGCTACATCAAAAGCTTTAAAAAATGGCTGGTTGTACTCTGGTGATGTCGCCATCAAAGATGAAGATGGATTCTTTTTTATTGTTGATAGAACGAAAGATATGATTATTCGAGGAGGATTAAATGTGTACCCTCGAGAAGTGGAAGAAGTTATGATGCGACATACATCAATTTCTATGGTAGCTGTTGTAGGAACTCCCGATAATCAATACGGAGAAGAAGTTAAAGCCTTTGTCGTTTTAAAAGACAAGCAAGAGCTTTCTGAAGAAACCTTAATTCAATGGACAAAAGAAAAAATTGCTGCATATAAATATCCAAGATCAATTGAATTTGTGAATACTTTACCTATGAGTGCTACCGGTAAAATTCTTAAGAAAGAACTTAGAAATATAGATAAAACAAAACTTAAAACTAAATGATATGAACAATACATTAGTTTCACCAGAAACCAGTACATCAATAATTGATGAAAAGTTTCAACTCCTTAAACAAAATCAATTTAAAATAGGAAATGAAAGTGTTTCTGATAAAAAGAAAAAATTAAAAAAGTTATACGATACAGTCCTAAAATACAGACCTCAAATTAAAGAAGCGATGTATAAGGACTTCAGAAAACATCCTAGTGAAGTTGATTTAACAGAAGTATATCCTGTCACTAGCGAAATTAAACATGCTAGAAGGCACTTAAGAAAGTGGACTAGAAAACATAGAGTAGGAACTCCTTTAGCATTGCTGGGCTCTAGCTCTTTCATTAAATATGAACCTAAAGGCGTTGTATTAATTATATCTCCATGGAATTTCCCCTTTAATCTTACTTTAGGGCCTTTGGTTAGTGCTATTTCAGCAGGAAACACAATTATGGTGAAACCCTCTGAACATACGCCGCATTCTTCTTCATTAATGAAAAAAATAATTTCAGAAGTATTCGAAGAAAATGAAGTAGTACTTGTCGAAGGAGGAATTGAGACCTCTAAAAAGATATTGAGTCTACCTTTTAATCATATCTTTTTTACTGGGGCGCCTTCTATTGGAAAAGTAGTTATGGAGGCAGCTTCAAAACATCTAACCTCGGTTACTCTGGAATTGGGAGGAAAATCACCAACTATTGTCGACAATACCGCCAATATTGATACCGCAGCTAGAAGAATTGCTTGGGGAAAATTTTTAAATAATGGTCAAGTTTGTATAGCACCTGACTACGTTTTCGTTCATGAATCAATAGCTAATGATTTTTTGAAAAAGGTAAAACAGTACATTTTAAAATTCTATTCTGAAAATGCTTCCAATGAAGACTCTTATAACCGTATTGTAAATAATAAGCATCATGAAAGAATAAAAAGACTAATTGATAATGCAATAGAAAATGGTTCAATCGTTGAAACAGGAAATCAATTAAATAGTAATGACAACTACATCTCTCCTACTGTTTTGAGTAATGTCGGTGAGAATTCAAAAATTATGGAGCAAGAAATATTTGGTCCTGTTTTACCTATTCACACGTTTAACAATCTCAATCAGATAATTGATAAAATTAATGAGAAAGAAAAACCTCTTGCCCTTTATGTTTTTAGTAAAAGTAAAAAGAATGTCAACTACATTTTAGAAAATACTCGAGCTGGAGGTGGATGCATCAATCATTCAGCCGTACATTTCTTTAACACCAACCTTCCCTTTGGAGGATCAAACAATAGTGGAATTGGAAAAGGACATGGGTGGTACGGATTTGAATCATTTTCAAACCCAAGAGGTATTCTAAAACAGCATATTCCCAATGCTCTTGAGTTGTTACTTCCTCCTTACAACGATTTCAAGCAGAAATTAATTGACTTAACTATTAAGTTTTTTTGATGATGAACTAACAAATAATTAACACAATAAAGATGAACAATTTAAAACAATCACTAATCACATTTTTATTATTCTTATCTACTATCGGAGTTTCTAATGCTCAAAAAGGATTTTATGCGCAGGCTGGATTCTTGCAAATAAGCTTTCAAGAAAGTAGTTCTGTAAGTATTGCAGGAAATACGATTGATGGGGCTACATTAAAACTTTCCGATCCTAGTACAGGAGCTATTCAGATAGGGTATTTTTTGAATGACAATATTTCACTCTCTACAGTACTTACGATTCCACCAAAAACGTCAATACAAGGAGAAGGTCCATTATCGACACTTACCATTGGTGAGGCTACCATTACTCCTTTATTTTTACTAGGAAACTACCATTTTGATATTGATAAATTCAAACCTTTTTTAGGTGCTGGTATTGTCTACGCAATTATTGATACGGAAGATAATGCTTTAACAAACTTAGAAGCTGATAATGCTTTTGGAATATCTGTTAGAGGAGGAATAGACTATTTTTTCAATGACAAAATAGGAATTAATGCCTCCGCTACATATAGTTTTCTAAAAACTGACGCCATAGGTTCCGTAGCCTCAGCAATTCCGGTTTTAGGAGGAGCTCCCGCAACGGCAACCTTAACACTTAATCCAATAGCAATACAATTTGGTATGGTATATAACTTTTAAAAAATAAACTAATCAACACATGTTATAATGAATAAAAGAGAATTAAAAATGGTAGGTCATGGTTCTATTATCATGATTATAGGACTTTTGGCTGGTTTCGGTCTTGTAATGAGTTTAGTAGGCGGATTTGAAATTTACCCAACAAACATTTTAAAATTTGAAATGCCAGGAACACCTTCGGCATGGGTAAGAGCACATAGTGGAGGAATTATGAACGGGCTCATGATTATTTTAGTTGCAGTAGTTATGAATAAAATGCAACTACCCACTTTTACATGCAAAAAATTGTATTGGATGCTTGTTGGAGCTGGATATGCCAATACACTCTTTTATTACGGAGGTTTATTTGCAGGAAATCACCGAGCTTTAACCTTTGGAGATAATCCGCTTGGAAAAACAAGTATTGCTGGTGTTATAGGCATATTGCCTGCATTGATTTTTGCTTTCGTTTTGATTGTTGCCTTTTGGATATTAATGAAAAGTGCTTTTCAAAAAGCAAAAGAGTCTAATTAATTATTAAATCTCAATTCAAGGATGATATCACCACTACATAAAAAAATACACACGGATTATCTAATTATAGGGGCGGGTGCTATGGGTCTGGCCTTTGCTGATGAAATGCATACACAAAATCCGCATGCAACAATTACCATTATAGATCGTAGACCTCAAGTTGGTGGGCACTGGAACAATGCATATCCTTATGTAATGCTTCATCAACCGGCAGCATATTATGGTGTAAACTCTAGTGTTTTAGGAAATGGATCAACAGATCTTTCTTCTAAAACAGAGATTCTAACCTATTTTAATAAAACCATTGAAAAATTAGAAAATAGCGGAAAAGTAACTTTTTTAGGTAAACACAACTATTTAGGGAACGGAAAGGTAGAGAATATGGATAATCTCGATGAAGTACTGCATTTCAATATCAGAAAAAAAATAGTTAATGCTTCCTATATGAAAGTTGAAGTCCCCTCTACAACAAAACCTAAATATCTAGTGGATGAAGGTGTCCCATTCAAACCTTTGAATGATTTAGTTGAAGAATACAAAAAATGGAAAAACTTTTATATCATCGGTAATGGAAAAACGGGTATAGATGCCGTTCTATACTTGATAGGCCGGGGAATTAAAACGGATAATATTCATTGGATAACCCCAAGTGATGCTTGGTATTTTAATAGAGATATAGCCCAAGTTGGATGTGTATCAGGCGAAATTTTAACACATGTATCAAAATTGACAAAAGCACAACGCCCTGACGATATATTCTTAGAAATGGAAAAATCTGGAGGTATTATGCGAATTGACACCTCTTCCCTACCTACTAATTGGAGATGCGCAACGGTAAGTACCGATGAACTTACAAAACTTAGAAGTGTAACTAATATTATACAAAAAGGATATGTAAATCGAATAACCTCCAAAGAATTAATTTTACAAGAAGAGACCATTACTTACAAGGAGGATTCCATATTTATAGATTGTACCGCAAATGGTTTAGCTAAACTAAAAAAAGAACCTGTATTTTCAGGTAATTTAATTACACTTCAACCTATTCTATTTTGTCAACAGGTTTTTAGCGCAGCGGCCATAGCAAGATTAGAACTTGTAAATATTAGCGAAAAAACTAAAAATAAAGTCATTCCTATACCACATCCAGAAAAAATTGAAGATTGGCCAAGGCAACTCTCTGTATCAGTCGATAATTTACTGAGGTTACATAAATATTTTCCTTTATGGATGTATCATTCACGACTTAATTTTATGAGTTATGAACCAATCCTTAAATATTTTGGATATGCTATAAAGGCTGCTTTTTTATCAAAACCAGCAAAAAAAGCTGTAAAACGTTTAGGAAATTATCAATAATGAAGTAATGAAAACAAAATTTACAGAAATGTTTGGTGTTGAACACCCAATAATGCAAGGAGGAATGCATTATGTTGGATTTGCAGAATTAGCGGCAGCAGTATCTAACGCTGGAGGTTTAGGTACTATTACTGCATTAACACAACGCACACCCGATGATTTGGCAAAAGAAATAGAAAAATGCCATCAATTAACCGATAAACCTTTTGCGGTAAATGTAACCATCTTGCCTATGGTAAACACTCCTGATTATCCAGGGTATTTAAAAGCCATTATTGAAGGAGGCGTAAAGATTGTGGAAACAGCAGGAAGAAGTCCAGAAAAATTCATGGATACTCTCAAGGAACATGGAATCAAGGTAATTCATAAATGTACGAGTGTTCGTCATGCATTAAAAGCACAAAAAATAGGTTGTGATGCTGTAAGTGCTGATGGTTTTGAATGTGGAGGACATCCAGGTGAAGATGATATTCCGAATTTTATTCTATTACCTAGAGTTTTAGAAGAACTGGAGATTCCTTTTCTCGCTTCTGGTGGTTTTGCAACAGGATCACAATTGGTAGCAGCCCTTTCTTTAGGTGCTGAAGGAATTAATATGGGAACTCGTTTTGTGGCAACGAAAGAAGCACCTGTACATCAAAACGTAAAACAAGCCATAGTAAATGCTTCTGAGCTAGACACAAGACTTATTATGAGGGATTTAAAAAACACAGAACGTGTTCTTAGCAATAAAGCCGTAGATGAATTGGTAACTCTAGAAGCAAAAAAAGGAAAAGACATCTCTTTTGATGAAGTAGCACCCTATGTAGTTGGAAAATATAAAGACGTAATGATGAATGGAAAAATGGATGTAGGTGCTTGGAGCTGTGGCATGGTTGCAGGCTTAATCAATGATATTCCAACTTGTAAAGAACTAATAGATAGAATTATGTTAGATGCGAATACAATTATTTCTAACAGATTATCAAAACTAATTACATAACAAAACATACAACTATGACTAAGCAATTTGACTATATAATAATTGGGGCGGGATCTGCAGGTTGTGTGCTTGCAAATCGAATCTCTGAAAATGGTAAACATAGTGTGTTAATCCTTGAAGCTGGGGGAAGTGATAAAAATAACAATGTGAAAATTCCTGCTGCCTTTCCTAAGTTATTTAAAACCAAAAGCGATTATAATTATAGTACTAGCGAGCAAAAACACATGAACAATCGCAAAATGTATTTACCTAGAGGTAAAATGTTAGGTGGATGTAGTAGTATAAATGCTATGATTTACATTCGAGGTAGCAAACAAGATTATAATGAATGGAGTGAATTAGGAAATAAAGGCTGGTCGTATCAGGAAGTCTTGCCTTATTTTAAAAAATCACAAAATCAAGAAGTCATAAATACTGAATATCACGCCAAAGGAGGCCCTTTAAACGTTACTAATCGTAATTATACTAATCCATTATCAGAAATGTTTGTCAATGCTGGAAAAGAGCTTGGATATTCTTATAATCAAGATTTTAATGGTGTTTCTCAAGAAGGATTCGGTTTTTATCAGGTAACTCACTTAAATGGGGAAAGATGTAGTACCGCTAGAGCGTTTCTTCATCCTGCGTCGAAAAGAAAAAACTTGTCAATCATTACCAATGCTGAAGTCGAACGAATTATAATTGAAGATAAAAGCGCAAAAGGGGTTGTATACCATAAAGACAATACCACTCACAATGTACTTGCTAACAAAGAGGTAATTGTTAGCGCTGGAGCATATAACAGTCCCAAAATTTTAATGCTATCCGGTATTGGAGATGAAAAAGAATTAAAGGAGCATGGTGTCGAAGTGGAACATCACATGCCTGGTGTTGGAAAGAACTTACAGGATCATTTAGTATTTTTCGCCATTTTTAATAGTCGCTTCAAAAAGACTTTAGATTCCGCAGAAAATTTCCCTGTGGTCTTTAAAAACCTTCTCAATTATACGCTCAACAAAAAGGGACCTTTTAACAGTAATGTAGGCGAAGCTGGGGCATTTGTTAGCTCCTCTTCTACTCAACCTTCTCCTGATATTCAGTTTCATTTTGCTCCTACATTTTTTGTAAGTCATGGATTAAGAAATCCCAAAAAAGGAAATGGATATTCAATTGGAGGAAAAGTGCTGAATCCAACAAGTAAAGGAAGTGTAAAATTAGCTTCATCAAATTTTAAAGATTCTCCTATCATTGATCACAACTATTTAGATACAGAAGATGATAGAGTTAGAGCTATTTGGGCTTACAAATTGGCTGAAAAACTTGGAAAGGCTAATGTTTTCTCTCCCTACAGGAAAAGTCTCTTTGAACCTGAAAAACCATTAGAAAGTGATGATGAAATTTTAGCATACATTAAAAATACAGCCGAAACCTTATACCACCCAACTTCTACCTGTAAAATGGGAAGTGATGATATGTCAGTCGTAAATTCCGAGCTAAAAGTTCATGGCATTCAAAATTTGCGTGTGGTTGATGCTTCTATTATGCCTAATGTAATTAGGGGAAATACCAATGCTCCTACCATAATGATCGCTGAAAAGGCTTCAGATATGATTTTGAATCATTAAATACTGTTATGAACAGTAACAAGTCAATGGTTAAATGCATTGCTGCAAATGAAGTAACATTTATATCAATATAAAGATATAGGAAATTCGTAGAAGAATATACAGGAATTGAAATAGCCCGAAAAATTAAAGAATTAACTAAAGCTATATAGTCTTTAAGGAAAGTATATCTCTACTTAGTTTAAAAGAATATGCTTCAGTTTATGAAGTCATGAATAAAGATTAGTTAGTTTTTTAAGTTTAATTTATAGGTAAGATGAACGAAGAGAAATTTAATACTATTTTACAAACAAAAATTCCCATTGCTTGGATAGCGGGAGTTCGTTTTGAAAGTTATAATAACCAAACATTTAAAACGAAAGTAGAACTAGATTTCCTTAATCAAAACCCTTTTGGTTCAATGTTTTGGGCAGTAGAAGGAATGGCCGCTGAGTTTGCTGGAGGATTAATGTTATTAAGTAAAATTGAATCATCGGGGAAAAGCATAGCCTCGTTGGTTGTAAAAAGTGAAGTTCTTTTCACAAAAAAAGCCGTTGGTAAAATAATTTTTACGTGCCATGATGGTCAAAAAATTGAAGAAGCTATTCAAAATGCAATAACACATAATACTCCTAAAAAATTTGACTTAACCAGCACAGGGACGGATGAATCAAAGGATATTGTCGCCGAATTTAAATTTACATGGAGTATTAAAGTTAGGAGTTAATACTAGAAATTATGTATAGTTTTGATTATAGTAAGAAATGGCTAGTTTGTATTATACGTTTTGAAACTTTTTTGGCTTGTGTATTTTATACTAAAATGAATGCAATAAGTTAATCGCGTTTTGTATTACTGGGTTTCGATTTTCCCTACTCCAAACGGCAGATAACGTAGTACGTTGAGGAATTCTATTTAATTCTATAAACTGAATCCCTGTGTAATTTGTTTTGGTTAAAGACTTCGGAACAATTGAAATACCAAATCCATTCTCAACTAGTTTATAAATAGATTCCGCATGAATAGTATTATGAGAAACTATTGGTGTAAATCGATATTGTTGAAATATTTCCATTACTTTTTCATAATAGGAAACACTATACTTAGAATCAAACAGAATAAAAGACTCCGTTTGGAACTCTTTCAATGATTTAAAATTATAAGAATTTATTTGATGATTTTTTGGAAGTACTAAGCAAAACGATTCTTTTAAAACGGTTTTTCTTTCAATGCTCTTTGGTACCTTTTCCACACGAACAAAACCAATATCTATTTTATTAGATAATAAACTTTCAAGCTGGCTTTGATTATCCATTTCCTTTAAACCAAAAGTAATATTGGGGTACTGCTGATTTAATCGTACCAGCAAATTTGGAATAATGTCTTGCATTGCCGACCCAACATAACCAAACTTTAAATTACCATCTTTTCCCGTATTAATTAATTTTGCATGGTTCAGGATGTTATCTAAGTTCTTTAAATTTTTAGTGATTTCCACTTTTAAATATTCCCCAGCTTTAGTTAAAGCTACTTTTCTATTATGCCTCTCGAATAGCTGAACTCCTAAATTTTCTTCTAATTGTTTAATTTGTTTACTTAAACCTGGTTGCGAAATAAATAACTTTTCTGCTGCTCTTCGATAGTGTAATTCTTCTGCAACTGCCAAGAAATACTTGAAATGCCGTAACTCTAATTGATAACTCATAGTTATTAATTTGTGCTTTAATTAATATTGTTGTCTATCAAAAATAGTGATAAATTTGTAAAACCTCCCATAACTCTAAAAAAGATGATTTAATATGATATTGAAAAGCATAACAACAAATGATATTTCTGAATTGCAGAAAATATATGTCAAGGCATATTCTTCTGTATTTTCAAATCATTGGATTGAAGATGGAATGGAGCAATACTTGCATAAGGAAGCGGGTTATATTGGTTTAAAGTCCGACATAGAAGGGGTCGATCATCTTTTTTATTTTATCCAACACAATGGAGCTAATGTCGGATTTATAAAACTTAATAACTTTATAAAAGATCACATAACGTCTAAAAGTAATCATGATAGTGAACTTGAAAAAATTTATATGCTGCCTGAATATAGCGGCAAAGGAATTGGTAAACAAGCTATGAAAGAGCTCATAGGCTTAATTAGAAATTTAGGAAAAAAACAATTTTTCTTGTCTGTTGTAGAATCAAATGACGACGCTATTGGCTTTTACGAAAAATTAGGCTTCGAATTTCACAGTAAAACACGAATTGACGAACCTGGTTTTAAAGAAGAACTAAGAGGAATGGATCGAATGGTCTTAAAATTAAATAGAATATAACACTACTAAATAAAAACGTTACGAAAAATGTTTAAATACGGAATTGATACACTAACAGTTGATAAAGTTGTTGCCATCGCTAAAAACCAATTAGAAGCTGGACTTACCGATGAAGCCATCAACAATATAAATATTTGTAGAGCCAAAGTAGAAACCATGGCGGCATCTGACAAAGCAGTATATGGAATAAACACAGGGTTCGGGCCTTTATGCGATACTCAAATTTCTCCAGAAGAAACGAGTTTACTTCAAAAAAACTTATTGATTACCCATGCAGTAGGTGTTGGTAACCCTATCGATCAGTTTTTATCAAAATTAATGATGATTACCAAGGTGCATGCCTTGTCGCAAGGTTTTTCAGGAGTAAGACTGGAAGTAATTGAACGTATCATTTACTTTATTGAAAACAACTTATCACCAATTGTTCCTGAGCAAGGTTCTGTTGGAGCTTCAGGTGATTTAGCGCCTTTATCACATTTATTTTTACCATTATTTGGAGAAGGTGACTTTTGGGTAGGAAACGAAATTGTAGCAGCTGGAAAAGTTTTAAAAGAGCACAATTTACAACCTATCGAATTAAGTGCTAAAGAAGGATTAGGATTGATCAATGGTACACAATTTATTCTTTCTCATGCAATTACTGGATTAAAGAAAATGGAATACTTGTTGGATTTGGCAGATGTTGCTGGAACCATGTCTTTAGAAGGATTTCAAGGAAGTAGCTCACCTTTTAGAGAAGAATTACACACGATAAGGCCATTTAAAGGTAATTTAAAGGTTGCTGAACGAATTAGAACACTTTTAGACGGTTCTCAAAATTTAGAAGCGCATTTCGAATGTGAGCGTGTTCAAGATCCATATTCAATTCGCTGTATGCCTCAAGTTCATGGAGCATCAAGAAATGCCTATGCGCATTTAAAGGAATTGGCTGAAATTGAAATGAACTCTGTAACAGATAATCCAATTGTTTTAAGTGAAACCGAAGCAATATCTGGAGGTAATTTTCATGGGCAACCTTTAGCAATGGCACTTGATTATGCGTCAATTGCTGCTTCTGAATTAGGAAACATCTCTGATAGAAGATGTTATTTATTATTGGAAGGGAAATATGGATTGCCTCGTTTATTAACAAACGCTGGAGGTTTAAATTCAGGGTTTATGATTCCACAGTACACCACAGCAGCATTAGTAACGGAAAACAAATCTCTATGCTTCCCTCCTTCTGCAGATAGCGTTCCAACATCTATGGGGCAAGAAGATCACGTTTCTATGGGGAGTATTTCTAGTAGAAAATTCAATCAAATTTTAGGGAATTTAGAAAAAATATTTGCGATTGAATTTATGTATGCTGCACAAGCTATGGAATTTAGAAGACCTAATACTTTTTCTGATATCATAGAAGAGAACTTTGCGATAATTAGAAGTAAAGTAGCAAAGTTAGAAGATGATAGAATATTAAAAGATGATATCTATGCCCTAATTGAATTAATAAAAGAACAAGCATTTAAAGTAGCCTAACCATGATATTCAAAGAATTAATAGTACAGGGAATTCCGTCAGAATTACCTGAAAAAAGAGCTTATCCTGAAGGAATCAATAGAGCTCCTAAAAGAAAAGATATTTTATCAAAGGAAGAGAAGCAATTAGCTATCAGAAATGCTTTACGTTATTTTCCTGCTGAATGGCATTATGAGTTAGCGACTGAATTTGCTCAAGAATTGAATGATTTTGGGCGAATTTACATGTATCGTTTTAAGCCGAATTATGCTATACATGCTAGAGATATAGCAGAATATCCAGCGAAATCGTTACAAGCGGCTTCAATTATGCTAATGATTCAAAATAACTTAGATCCAGCTGTAGCACAACACCCAGAAGAATTAATTACCTACGGAGGTAATGGAGCTGTTTTCCAAAATTGGGCGCAATATCTGTTAACAATGCAGTATTTAGCAACCATGTCTGACGAACAAACACTTCATATTTATTCTGGCCATCCAATGGGGTTATTTCCTTCTTCTAAAGAATCACCAAGAGTAATAGTTACCAACGGAATGATGATCCCTAATTATTCATCTCCTGATGATTGGGAGAAGTTTAATGCATTAGGTGTTACACAATATGGTCAAATGACCGCTGGTTCTTATATGTATATTGGGCCTCAAGGAATTGTTCACGGAACTACCATTACTGTAATGAACGCTTTCCGTAAAATATTACAAAAAGGAGATACTCCTAAAGGAAAAATATTCTTGACTGCTGGTTTAGGAGGAATGAGTGGAGCTCAACCAAAAGCAGGAAATATAGCCAATTGCATTACTATTGCTGCAGAAGTAAATCCAAAAGCAGCAACTAAACGACATGAACAGGGTTGGGTTGATATCCTAATTGATACCATAGATGAATTAGTTTCACGTGTTCGTGAAGCACAACTAAAAGAAGAAGTTGTATCAATAGCTTTTATAGGAAACATTGTTGATGTATGGGAGCGATTTTACGAAGAAGAAATTTTTATCCATGTAGGTTCTGATCAAACTTCTTTACACATTCCTTGGACTGGGGGGTACTATCCTGCTGATATATCTTATGAAGAGTCTAATAGGCTAATTAGAGAAGAGCCTGAAGTATTTAAACAAGAAGTTCAAAAAACACTGCGTCGTCATGCCGCAGCTATTAATAAGCATACTGAAAGAGGAACCTATTTCTTCGATTATGGAAATGCCTTCTTATTAGAAAGTTCTAGAGCTGGAGCCGAAGTAATGGCAGAAAATGGAATCGATTTTAAATACCCATCGTATGTTCAAGATATTTTAGGTCCTATGTGTTTCGATTACGGATTTGGTCCTTTTCGTTGGGTTTGTACTTCAGGAAAGTCGGAGGATTTAGATACTACTGATGAAATTGCCGCGACTGTTTTACAAGAAATTATGGAAAACTCTCCTCAAGAGATTCAATTACAGATGCAAGATAATATTACTTGGATCAAAGATGCTAAGAAAAACAAGATGGTCGTTGGTTCTCAAGCTCGTATTTTATATGCCGATGCTGAAGGACGTGCTAAAATCGCAGAGGCTTTTAACAATGCTATTGCGGAAGGAAAAATAGGCCCCGTGGTATTAGGTAGAGATCATCATGATGTAAGTGGAACTGACTCTCCTTATAGAGAAACTTCTAATATTTACGATGGAAGTAAATTTACTGCTGACATGGCCATTCACAATGTTATTGGAGATAGCTTTAGAGGAGCTACTTGGGTATCCATCCACAATGGAGGTGGTGTTGGCTGGGGTGAAGTTATGAATGGAGGCTTTGGTATGTTGTTAGATGGAACTCCAGAGGCTGATGCTCGCTTAAAAAAGATGTTATTTTACGATGTTAATAACGGTATTGCTAGAAGAAGTTGGGCTAGAAATAAAGAAGCTTTATTCGCTATTAAACGTGAAATGCAACGTACTCCTAATCTTAAAGTAACCGTAGCTAATTTAGTAGAGGATTCATTATTAGAAGATTTATTCTAATTTGAAATATTTATAAACAAAAAAATCAAGGGTAATACTCTTGATTTTTTTGTTTGTTTAAATTGTAGGAACCTTTTCAAAAAGTATTTCCTCCCCAAACTTAAATTTCATTATTTGAGGAAAAGGCTCTTTTAATGGCTTATTTGGTGACAATACAGGGTATTCATAGTAAGAAGTCTTGCCCACGTCTTTATTTACAGAAATCATAGCAAAACCATGATTGTAAAACTCGTATTCTTTAGAATTGAACTGCACAGAACTCACCCCTAGTTTGGGATTTGATTGTTCTCTTAAAAATGGCGAATCTGTTTCTCTATAAACTTCTTGCCCTTTCCATTCTTCATAGCCACTATTTCCAATTAGTCGTCCTTTTTTCAAACCTAATTGCTCTTTTTTAAATATTTCCATGTGATGTTCATGAGCCCAATACCAAGCAGAAATTTTTGAAAAATAAGGACTAAAGACATTTAACAAATTTTCATTTAAATATTTTAATCTTTTTACATCGGTTCCGGTTAAATAGGAAACATTTGATTCACCATTTATTTGCTCTTCTGCCGAAAATAACTGATGATGTGATAATAAGATTGTTTCTCCATTAAAATTTTCTAGCTTATCTCTATGCCATTTGGCTTCATCAAACTCTAACCATGGCCCATAATCTGGGTTTAAATCACTGAATTTAAAACTTCTAGACTCAATCAATTTAAATAAATTAATCGCAATATTATTTTTCACAGAGTTCAGTCCACTATCCATTCCTAAAAATTGCCAGTCACCATCTTGAGTTCTTAAACTAAAATAACTCGCTTTTTGATCGTATTTCAAAAAGCCATTTTCCTTGTTTATTTTAATTACTTTGTTGAAAAAACCATAACCACCTGAATAATATTCATGATTCCCTGGAATAGAAAATACAGGAACTTTTTTATTTGCAAGCTCAAAGGCTTTATTAAATGTATTAACATAGGTTTGGCATTCTTCCTCAGTACCAGAATAATAAATATCTCCTAAATGGATTATAAAATCAGGACTTAACTCTCTTAAAATACTAGTTAACATAGCTATAGAATCGTTTAATCCAGTACCAAAATCACCCAAAACAACTAGTTTTGAATTGTTTGGTATTTCGAATACTTGAAAATCAGAATCAAAACCTCCATTGTTATCAACCTTTATATATGGCGAGTTATTGGGATTCGCCTGCTTTAACCATATATAGGCACATTGTATCCATTTATCGATAATATAATCACTAAAAGGAAATCCAAAAGGTGTTTTAATTTCTTCAACTAACTTCTTCTCTAAGTTAGTTTCATTCTTGTTCAACAAATTAAGTGATTCGTTAAAATAATGCTCTGATAACAAAGCATTAATCATGTTTTCATAAGCGTTGACATCTTGTTGTAAAGCTATTTTATTACCTTCATTAAAATGAGTCGCATGTAAATTAACTCCTTGAATTATTGGGTGATTATGGGCTTCGATAATTAACTTTCTCTCAGAAATTGTAGGATTATTATCTTTTATTTCTTCTTTTACAATTTTAAAAGCAGAAGATTGCCATTGAGCTAGCAAGGGGTTTCTTGTGGTAACAAAGGGATTTATCTCCGACATAAATTATGTATTTTAAAATATTGTAAATTCTATTTTATTTGGATGTCCTCCTCCTGGAAGTGGATTAGGTATCATTTGAATTTCTAAATCGTTAGTTCTTCCTGAAAGTATGATAGCATCGGCTTTATTATCCGATAAAGAAGGGCAACTATAACTAAATTGAATTAAGCTGGTTCCATTAGGGTGTGACACATAATATTCACAAAGTCCAGATGTTCCTGATTTTGGAAAGGTTTCTACTAATTCAAACTGTATACTTTTACTTGAACTTATTACATTTGGAGGTTTAGATTTATACGTGCCCTTTTTGCTCACAGGGTCGTTGTTTCTGAGCATCACATGTTTGGTATTGTTTATAATTGATACTACACATTTTAATTGACTCGACATATTTTGATATACTATTAGTTGTTAAAATAGGAAAAAGTAAAACTGCCATATAGTTTATAATATGACAGTTCTATAAAATTACTTTTTAATTAAATCTACATAACAGGTATTGTTTCCTCCTGAAGTGCATAAACATTCAGCTGAAATGGTGTAATTAGAAGCTATATTAAATTGTTCATTAAATTTTTTATAGTTATGATTACTCATTTTATCCCATATTTTATTACTAGATCCATCTTTATCACTTATCCCAATTCCAACTTTATTGGTTCCAACCGATGGATTAGAAAATGCAATTGTAACTACTTGATCTTTCATTTTGTATTGTACATAACCACTTACACCTGCTGCTATATGCGGCTTTTTTACTCCAAATTTAATTGTTGGTGTGTCTCCACTTTTAATAATTGCGGGCAATTCCGAATCCTCCTTTATTTCACCAGAATCAAACCACGTACCTTCTAATTTCATAATAGTATCGGTTTCATTTAGTATGGTTAATGTTACATTGTGCGGTACAGCTGGAATAATTGAATTCCTTTCTAATGTTTTTTCGGTATTTGACATAATTTTTAATTATTAATTATTAATTATTCAAATATCAGGAAGCACTTGGGTAAAAAATATATCACGCCATGTCAGTTCGGGGTATCTGACTTCAATTTGATCATGTTTAATAAAATAAAAGCTTCTCATTGAGTTGTTATAAAAAATCAGATAAGGGGGTTAAACCCATCAGACCTAGTAAAAATACTTAGTTCATTTTCAGTAATTTCACTTAGTTAATTTCTCAATTCTTGCTGTTATATTTAAGTATTGAATAATTATAAACTGACCAACATGGAAACCTTAAAAAAAGAACTAACCGCGAGAGAACGTTTTTCAAACAACTTTGAGCATCGTTACGGAGTAATTTCTGGTTATATTGACAAAGATCTCTCCCAAATTGGAAAATGGCTTAGTGATATTGTCAAATTAGCTCATGAAAATAAGGTTGAAAAATATGAACCTTCTGTTAGAGCATTGCAAGTATTGCTAGAAAAAGATCAAGAGTTAAGGGAGCTTGTTAATAAAACAATCATAGAAGGATTGGAAGTTCATAAACATTTTGAACCAGACGCTCCTTACGCGATCGAAACTATAGAAAATTTACTTACTACACTTAACTATATTATTACTCGTGCACCTAAATTTCAACCGAACATAAGTCATTCAGCTTTTCCAATGTCAGGCCTTTTTGTGTACATGATGGCTACACCAAATGGATGGATTTTATTTCGAAATGAAACTTTTAATCAAGCACTTTCACTTATTTTAAAAGAATGGTGTGCTTATCTTGATTCACCTGCTTCGCTTGATGTAGTAACCACTAATAGCGATGGCTGGTTATCGCCTGAATCTGTAATAAAGAATAATTTAGACCAGTTTGTTACCAAAGAAATGAAACTAGAAGATCCAAGTCATTGGACATTTAAAAGTTTTAACGATTTCTTTCATAGACAAATCATTCCTGTATCAAGACCTATAGATGGTGTTGGAAATGATCATGTAATTGTTTCAGCGAACGATGGTACGGTTTATCGAATTGCGGAAAACGTAAAACGTGAAGACGATATTTACGCTAAAAACCAACCTTATTCTCTGGTACATTTATTAGATAACAACTTTGTAGATGATTTTGTTGGAGGAACTGTATTCCAATCATTTTTAAGTGGTAATGATTACCATAGATGGAGAGCTCCTATTTCTGGAAGAGTTATTAAGGCAGAAGTTATACCTGGGTATATGTTTAGTGAATTGCTAAATCAAGGCGATCATGGTTTCGATCCAACGGCAGGAACATATTCGCAAGGTTATGAAGCGAATGTAAATACAAGAGGCTTAGTTATTATTGAGCACGAGAATCCAGCGATTGGAAAAGTAGCAGTGATTCCAATAGGAATTACTGAAATTTCTTCTGTAGAGATTCAAATAAAACCAGGTGACTATGTTAAAAAAGGAGATGAATTAGGTTGGTTTAGTTATGGTGGTTCAAGCATGTGTTTAGTGTTTCAACCTAATGCTATTAAGCAATTTACCGTAGTTAATCCGTTACCTAACAATAATTCTAACAACGGTCCTTTTATCCGAGTGGCTGCTCAAATAGCCATTGCTAATATCAAATAATTCCCCAAACATTAATACCAATTATGATTAGAAATTACGGCAAATGAAAATGATGATTTATTACGGTAATATCATTTGGTATAAAATTCTAAAAGCCCGCAAAAATGCGGGCTTTTTCTATTATAGATTTTTAATATTATCTACTCTTCGTTCTTCAACCCTAGTACCATAAGGATCAATAGCTACACAAAATGGTTTTTCTTTCGTTACAATTTTAATTTCCTGCCTCGATTTATTCATTAAATGATGCTCCAAATGCAGAACATCTTTAGTAGTTGCAATACTAGGATGATCATTAAAAACTCCTATTTGAATAGGTTCATCGATGTCTATTTCGAGCATGTTCCCTCCTACTTGCTCTTCAAACCTTTTGGCTTTAATAATTAATGTTGTTTCAAATTCATTTGATTTTAGTTTTTTGCTCTCAACTTTTTCTATTGTCAAATCATACGTTATAATACGCTTAAACCAATCATCAATCAACTTGTGGTATTTTTCTGGAGTAGTGGCATACATAGCTTTTATAAGATCATGGGATGTAACACTAGGTTTTGTTTCATTTTTATGAGTATCCAATAGCGTTTTTATCGATTTATTTAGCATTTCGGTCCCAATAAGCTCTTTTACAGCTGTAAATGCCATACAAGCCTTTCCATAAATCAAGTGCCCTTGTCCATTTTCTAAATAAATAGGAACTTCTTCTTCTGTTGCATACGATCTTCCAGAAAAGTATCTATTATTTGCCTGTTCGTTTAATTGCCATAATATTTGTTTTCCAAATAGTTTTTCCATGACAATAGCCTCCGTGTACTTGCATAAACCTTCTGTGAGGATTCCTCCTCCATCAACGTTATTAGGAGTTAAGTTATGTCCCCAATATTGATGGGCTACTTCATGAATGGTTCGCTTGGCAACCACATCAAAATCAGTTTCTCTATTGTCTATTGAATAAAGATTATCTTCAACCATCACAATAGTTCCTGGAAAAGCAATTCCTCCAAATCTAAAATGATTAGGTATTTCCGCAATTCGCACATGATTACTTGGAAACTCCCCAAAATTATCCTGACAATAGCCAATGGTTTCTTTAGTAAAATGCTCTATATCCGAAATATTTGAAGAATGATTAGCGTGATAATAGTTTTCTATCTGAACTCCTTGAAAATCATCTTTCTTTAATTCGTAATCACCAGATATAAAAGCAATAAAAGGAGCTTCTTTTTTAGAAACTTTATAATGATAATAGTTTCTTTCTTCTTGTTTCCATTCTTTGATCAATTCTCCAGGAGCAATTGCCACTTGATCACTCTGCGTAGAAATAATAGTTTCAAAAACAAGCTTTTCGTAGTGCTCACTTTTTAGATGCATATGGGCTTCATCATGGTGTTCTTCTCTAATGGGTAATCCTCTTTTCTTTCTTTCTTGCGTATTTTGAATTTCATAACCAGAACTATACCCTAAAGCTGGATCAAAATAATCTCTATTTATAAAAGAACCATTTTTTACGATGCTTCTGCTCGTTTCAAACCCTTTGTTTTTATACTCCAAAGAGTATTTATAATTGATAGTTTCACCATGCTTTAGCTCTTCTTTAAATTCATAAATCCTAACATTATGTAAACTATCGTGTTTTTTTAATACAGCTCCTTCTATTCGCATATATTCAACAGGAATTACTTCCGAAATCAATAGCTCTTTTAATGGCTGTTCTCCTTTATTTTCCAAAACACATGTTGCTACAACCTGATAACCTCTTTCCGCAGGATACAGATCTACTTCAAACTTTAATTCTCTCGGTATTAATTGTCTTTTGACATCATATTTTTTATAAGTGCGCTCATAATTTTCACGTAAATCTAAATCTTCTTCGGCGTTCATATAAGAGGTAACAATATGTGTATTATAATATACACCTCCAATTGATATTATAAAAAGTACGCTTAAAAAGCCAACAGCAAACTTATGCGAAGTACTCCATTTCTTTCTTACTAACTTTTTATTCTGTTGAAAATCAAACTCTACTCCTCTTTTCCATAATTTAAAAGATAATACTGCTAGTAATCCCCCTAAGACCATCCATACCAGAGCATAATAGTTAAACATTTTTAAATTATCCGTATACCCATACAAATCACTATGACCTACTTTTGGTAGTTTACCTAATTTTAAAATAGGTAACTCTAATCCAATCATTCCAGATAAAGGGGTAGCAAAAATGATAATGCATAATCCTGAAATAGCCATTCCCAAATATTTATTGGATGAAACACTTTGAATAAAGAATGCTAAGAACAAATAAAACAGGTAATTGGCTATCACAAAGTAAAATCTATTTAAATATAAATCTATTTCAATATAATCATATCCAACAATTACTTGAAAAACGATAGCACCAACAATACTAACTGTAAATAAAATAAGAGGCAATAAAAAAACTGACAAATACTTAGCCATAAAAAACACAACATTTGACGCTGGAGTTGTATACACTAATTGATTTATTTTATCGGAATTTTCCCTCCAAATTACTTCACCACTATAGAAAACAATTAATATCAGTGATAATAATTGAAGTGGGATTTCAACAATTTCAATCAATGTATTCGTAGCTGGATATAAACTTTCATTATAAGATCCTCCGCTGTAAATTCTGGAATAAACCTCCATAACGAAAACAAGTATCCACAATAGAAGAATAACCAAAAACGGAGTACTTCTAATAATTGATTTCAATTCAAGCTTTAAAACTGATATAAAACTTTTAAATGAAGTTAAAAATCCTAATTGAGGTTGTAAACTTTTATATTTCTTAGCAGTAGTATAGCTTTGCTCTACTTTCTCTTTTTTGACTTTCCTGTTTCCTTGTTTGAAAGAAAATAAACGATATGACATATACATAAATACATAAGCTATAGCCATCCATAATAAACGATTAAACAATAATAAATTAGAAAAAGAAATCATCTTTGAATTCTTGTCCGTTGGAGTCCAGAACAAAGTTTGTTCATAAAAAGCAGATATTCCAAATGGATCTAACAAGGAGGCAACCATCATGTTTTCTGGTGAAGGTGATACCGCATTCGCCATGATTGGAGAATTAAAAAACATCGCACATAAAAAGTAGCTAGTATAAATAGCGATAGCGCTTACATAGGTTGCTAAATTATTTTTTGTGAGTATACTTATCGAAGCAATTATTGAAGTACATATAAACACATTCGGTAAAACAAAAATTGCCCAACTTTGTATATATTTAATTGATTGGAAGCTATGAAGTCTCTCTGGGTTTAAGTCCGAAAGATTAAACCCTAGGTAGAGTCCTAATAAGCTCAGACTAAAAACAATAATGGAAGGGATTACTACCCCTGAAAATCTGCTAATGAAGAAGTCTTTTTTTGAAATTGGACTCGAATAAATAAGTGCTTCCATTTTATGTTGTTTTTCTCTTAGCAAACCACTCACCGCGAAAAACATAATGGCAAAGACTGCTCCAAGACTGAGCAATACTACTTTGTTATTGATCTCATAAGCTGAATTAAAGTCTAAATTTTGAGCAATGGATCCTTGACTGGATACAAGATAACCAAAGTAAAGAAAAACAATACTGAAACCAATAAATGCTCTTTGTTTGAGCTGAAATTTGATTTCAAACAATATTAAGTTGATTAATTTCATGTGTAATTTTTGAATTGTAGGATTATTATCTAGAATGGTGTCTGGCCACTACGAAATAGTGTTTATTAGTTAGATGTTATCTATTCGTAAAAGAGAGACTAATACAGGTAAGGTCATAATAATCATGGATTTTTGATCGTTATTATACCATTTGTTGTTTTGGATATAAATAGTATTATTTCAATATTGGATTCAGGTAAGAAAAATAAACGCTCTCCAAGTCGGGCTTATAGATATTAAAATTATTACCAGGATTTTCTTCCGATAGAATTTGAATTTGTGTCTTACCTGATAAAAGCCTTGTAGAAAGAACATGGTAATTTTCCTGATAAATTTCTATTTCGCTTTTTGCTATCGTTTTTACCCAAGTTTTGTTTAATAAGGTCTCTGTCAAATCTATTGGATTTCCTTGAACAACTATTCTTCCTTTATTTAAAATGGCCATTTTATTACATAAATCTCTTACATCTTCAACAAGGTGGGTTGATAATATGATAATGACATTTTCTCCTATTTCACTCAATAAATTCAAGAAACGATTACGTTCTTCAGGATCTAAACCCGCTGTAGGTTCGTCAACAATAATCAATTTTGGAGCACCTAAAAGCGCCTGCGCTATTCCGAAACGTTGACGCATTCCTCCAGAAAAAGTATTTACAGATTTTTTTCTGTGATTGTATAAATTTGTTTGTTCCAAAAGAGCATTCACTTGATCCTTTCTTTCTCCTTTTGAAACAACTCCTTTTAAAACGGCCAAATGATGCAATAAATCTTCTGCATTAACTTTAGGGTACACTCCAAATTCCTGAGGTAAATATCCCAGCTGACTTCTTAAAACTTGTGGGTTTTGTATGCAATCTACTCCGTTAAAAGAAACAGTTCCAGATGTTGGCTCCTGTAAAGTCGCAATCGTTCTCATTAACGATGATTTTCCTGCTCCGTTAGGCCCTAATAATCCAAATAATCCATTATTTAATTCTAAGGAAGCCTTATTTAAAGCATTTACTCCGTTGGCATATTGTTTAGTTATGTTTTTTATAGTTAAGTTATTCATATAATGTTTTTGATATTTTGAAATCGTTATACGAATGTACCCCCGTGTTGCCTTGTTTTATAATTATATTGACCACCTAAATAGTTTTTGATATACTCAATGTTAAATTTATGTTCAACGCGGTTCATACCAATTTTTAGCAAGTACATCCTAAAAAAGACAATGTTTATCAAATTAATTGTTCCCCCTCACTAACATCAGTATTTTTGCGCTATGATCTTAACCTATTTAAAGAAATACAAGGCTTTTGTCATTGTTTTACCTATACATATTTTACTGCTGTATATATTACATACGGTTGGGGTTCTCAATATCCCCAATAATCAGCCTATTGAAGTTTTTGTAATTACTTTTTTTTGGTGGATAGGGCTTTCTTTTCTATTGAACAATTTGTTAAAAATGACAAAAAAGAGAAGAAAGAAGATAGGAATAAAGATTAGCATCTCCATAATATTACTTTTCATAACTCTTTTCATTGATCGTTGGATTAACATACCTGATAACCCAGTAACTATAACACTAATGTTAGTTTTTTGGTTTGTTATCTTTAATTTATTTGCTCCCAAGTTTATCCAGAAGTATAAAAAGATATTGATAGTTTTCTATTCTGGGGTATTAGTAGCTTTTTACTATTATCGTTTTCAGGCAGATCAATATGAACACTATTTAGCCGTTAAAAATGAATGGATTCTACCTATATTAATCGGTTCACTTCCTTTATTAGTCCTATTATGGGGATATGAGCAGTGGAAATTAATAGACACTTTGAAGCAAGAAAAAACACAGGCAGAAATGAGTTTATTAAAATCTCAAATCAATCCGCATTTTTTCTTTAATACATTGAATAATTTATATGCTTTAACCATAAAAAATTCTGACAGGGCTCCCGAAGTAATTTTGAAGTTATCCGATATGATGAGATACACCATTTATGAAGGAGAAAAAGAAAGAGTTCCTATTGAAAGAGAAATTAATTACCTTAAAAATTATATTGAGCTTCATAAAATTAGATATAGAAATAATAACGATATTCAATTCAATATTGATAACACTGAAAATAATGAAATAGCACCTTTACTTTTTATTATTTTGGTTGAAAATGCCTTTAAACATGGTATAGAACGATTAACAACAAACCCTTTTATTCGTATTCAGCTTGTTAGTAATTCAAAAGGTATTTTCTTTTCCATTAAAAATAACTTTGAAGAAGAGAACGATGCTATTGGTGGTATTGGGTTAAAAAACTTGGAACGTAGACTTGCTTTAACGTATCCTGACAAGTACGACTTAAGTATTAAGAAACTTGAAAAAGAATTTGAAGTACAATTAAATATTTACATGCATGATTAATTATATTATTGTAGATGACGAACCATTGGCTCATGAAATTATTGAGGAATTTTGTGGTATGCTTCCTAATCTCTCTTTAAAAACAAATTGCTATAACGCTATAGAAGCCATGGAGTATTTGAAGACTGAAGAAGTTGACTTGATTTTTTTAGATTTAAATATGCCTAAGCTAAAAGGCTTCGACTTTTTAAAAACCCTTTCAAATCCTCCTCAGATTATAGTAACTACCGCTTACAGTGAGTATGCTTTGGACGGTTTTGAGTTAAATGTTCTTGATTACTTATTAAAACCATTTAGTTTTGAACGTTTTATAAAAGCCGTAAATAAAGTATCAGATAATGTTCTACCCCCTAAAACCACGAGTAAAGTAATTGTTGAAAATAAAGAAAGTCATTTCTTTTTTATCAAAGGAGACAAGAAGCATCATCGAATTAATACCAACGATGTTTTATTCGTTGAAGCCTATGGGAATTACAGTAAAATATATACTATTTCCAATGAAGTTATTATTTGTCACGAGAAAATATCTTCTTTTGATGAAATTCTTCCTGAGCCTAATTTTATTAGAGTACACAAATCCTTTATAATATCCTTAGATAAAATAAAAACTATAGAAGGAAATAGAGTGAAGTTAATTGGAGAACACACAGTTCCAATTGGTCAAACATATAAAAATCAGATTACCTTATTGATTCACAATAAAAATTAAAGGCTTTATTTTGAAGATAACTCCTTCTCTAATTGAATAACTTTAGGTTCAAGGATATTATTATCTAAATGAAAATACCTTTGTAAATCCCGTTGAAATTCTTGAAGTTTGGACTGTAGTATTTTACAATGTGCATTTGAAACATTGAGAGCGTTAGAATGTTCTAAAAATTGTAGTATTTCCTTTAATTCTCTTGCAATATCAACCCGTTTATTTTTTAATCTATTCATCAAACTCCTAATCCTATCATCGATTGTAAATCCTTCTTTAGTCGAATTCTTTAAAGTAAGTACAAGTTTACTTATACAAGGAAAAAGGACTTCTTTTTCTTCTTTTAAATGATATAGAGTTAGTTCATTTATTCGAACCAGCATACAATTAAGTTTAGAGATCTCTTCTGTTGATACATCCCTGTTTTTTTTCAACGCTTCGAATAGTCTTAACATATCAGGCAAACTCTTCTTAATATAGGAATGATGCATGTTTTCAATATAAATAATTAAAAAATCTAAAGACCATTTGTTGTAGTCCTCGAACACATCTTTTACGGTAGCAACTTCGGAAAGATCTCTTTTAAGTTCAGCATATATAATATTTAGATTTTTACAAACTTTTTCTATGGCAATATTTCCTTTACAGTAATAATCAATACCATATTTCATAAAAACCTCAGAAGTTTTTATATTTTCCACAACAACACTCGATACCGTTTCTCCCCCTGAAACAACCATAGTAATATCGTTTTAGATAATTAATGTTAATTTAAAAATCACTGTTCTCATCATTTAGATTAAAAAACAAAAATGTAAATAATGACTCTATTAAAAAATGATAAAAATCATAGCTACAAACTTATTAATAAATCATTAATTATGTTAATTTTATAAATAAAAAACACTTGGTTAATTATTCTATATGTATTTGCCTTCTTTTTAAGTTTTATATACTTTTGTCGTATGGAAAAATTAAAACAACGTTGGGGGATTAGTAGTAATTTGGATTTAATTGCCATTTTTATTGTGTTTGCTATTAATGGCTCATTCGCAGCCTGGGTTGCTAAGCCTATAACGGCCTTTATTGGCTTGTCTCCACAAACAATATCACCATGGTTTTATTGGCCATTACGTATTTTGTTAATTTTTCCAATTTATCAAACTACACTGCCTATCGTGGGATGGATCTTTGGACAATTTAAATTCTTTTGGGAATTTGAAAAGAAATTTTTGAGTAGAATAGGATTAGGATTTTTGTTTAAGAAGAGATAAAAAATCAAATTAAAGAATACGATTCGTCAATCATAAAAAACATCCCGATTCAATAATAGAATCGGGATTTTTCTTTTTTATAATACCAGTTGTTCTTGAAATTATAAATGATATCATTTATTTTGATATGGAGTCACGATAAATTAAACTTCCTTGAATACTCCAAGCAAAATCTAACACCACACTACTTTTAAAATAAGGTGCGTTTAAATCGAAATATTGATCTGTAATATAATACTGATAGGAATCTTTGATTGATTTTACATCATACAATCTTGCCTGACCATGACAACTCATACAATTAGTTTCAATTCCTACTCTATTCAACTTTCCTCCTTCATATAATTTTTCACTCAATCTAATCGCTCCTACTTTTTGATAACCTTCACTATAATATTTTCTTATAGAATCATTTCCTCCCGAATTATTTGGGTTTTGACTAGAGGCAGAAACATCAAACGTATCAGCATTGAATCCTGCTTCTAAATACGGATTATATGCATAAATTGATTCCTTTTTAGGCTCTTCCTCCGTTATAGAGTTTGATCCTTCATAATAAGGCTGAGCAGGACTAATCATATTATAAGCTAATGCCATTGAATAATGCTTCGAAGCTCTATCTAATGTAGTTGGCTTTAATTCCGCTATCGTTGAAGAACTAGGACTTTGGGGCGAGTTAGGATTTTCTGACCACCAAAAAGTTTGCCATGTCCATCTTCTATTTTCTCTAGTATTTACGTGCATTCCTACCAGTACGGCGTAATCTCCTTCTTTCGCTTGTCCATTATCAATAACATTAATAATATTGGCTGCTTGTGTTTTGCTTAGTTTAAAATGAATAAAATCATTTATTGAAAACACTTTTTTCTCCTTATCCGTTTCTCCAGTTGTGGTAATTGTAATGTCATTATTCCAATAGTTTGATCCAAAACCATTTTTGATAATAGAGTCCATTGGAACTTGATCATGGTATCCTGGCCATGCAGGTAAAGAATATGTATTGGGACTTAAGGAATCTGTTTTAGTTAATGGATAAAAAACAGGTTTTATCAATACACTTGAAGCTGGAAACGCTGGAATATTAGCTATTTTACCTGGTTCAATCATACTTTTTAAAACTTCAAAAAAGTACAATTCGTTATTGTATATATGTTGTGCAGAAGTAGGATCACATTTAACAAATCCCACAACATCTGAACTTTTTACCTTTAAACCATGCTGGTTCTGATGAGGAATTTCTAAATTCCCTGTATCAAATCTTTCTAAACTTGATAGTCTTAATCCTGTATTAGATGTTTTCGCTCTAAGCGATTTTTGAATATCTTGCGGTGTATACCATGTCTCAAATCTTCTCAATGGCTGACCATTATTTTTCTCATCCGTTTCCTCCGTCAAGGCATTCCAAATATCCCAACCATGCGTTATAATATCTGTATTAGTTTCTAAATTATTGACTATTTTACTTTCTGAGACCCAAGTATTAATCGTTGTTGAATCAGTAGGGAAACTTTGACCTGATACCAATGTATTTGGCATGGGAATAGTGGTAATTCCAAATGTTTGAATTTTTTTCTTTTCTTTTTCCTTCTTTTCGGTTTTACATGCAAATAGCATGAGTGCTATTATCGCATACATACAATAATTTTTCATAATGTAAATATTTGTTCGTTTTTGTTGATTACGTATACTTTGGTATTTATGCCAAAAGACAGTAAAACACCTTTAGTATCAATAAGTTAAAAAAACTTTACCTTACAGCACAGAAAAAGACATAAGAGGCTGAAAATTAGGTATGAGATAGACATTTAAGACCTTAAAAAAATCGTATACATTTTATATCTTATAAATTAGTCAATAATAAATTGGGTGTTTTTTTGATAAACAGGGTGTAGAAAAAGAGAATAACGAAAACGATGTCCGTCTTAATACATAGTAACACTATATAAAATGGTATGCTTAAATTAAAGACGTTCGAAAATTGGAATTGGTAAATCAACTCCTTCTTCTATAAATCTTTTATGAACGGCTTCCTTTAACGCGCATTTTGTTTTAAATTCTAAGAACGGTTCACTAACCCATACATAGGCTCTGATATGAATATGATCGGGATATATATCTATTACTCGAACATCAATTTGATCTATACCTTCTATTACTTGCTCAGGAGTTCTATTATCGATAACCTTAGGTAATTTAACCGCTTCTTCTTGAATAATTCGACGCGTAAGATCAATATCTCCTCTCAAGCCTATTTTAAAATTATTAAAACTTAATACCTGAAAATCTTCAATCGTGTGATTCAAAACAGAATCTGTACTAATAACCGAATTTGGAATAATTAATCGCTTATTTTCGAAGTTGTTAATAACAGTATGTCTTAGTGTTATATCTTCAACAATCCCCACTCTAGCTTCATCTAATTTAATATAATCTCCAACTCTAAAGGGTCTAAATATAACAATGAAAGCCCCTGCTATTAAATTCGAGAGTGCGGCCTGTGCCGCGAAACCGATAATTGCCGCTAAAATCCCAGCCCCAGAGAATATAAATGCTGCCTTACTTCTGAATAATGGAACGGTTATTATAATGTAAACTATACCAAATATTCCTATAAAAAACTTGACAGAATTACGGAAAAATTGAATACTCGTTCTACCATCTCTATCAGTTTTCTTGTGTTTAATTAGAAGAACAATAAAATACCTGATAATTCTTGATACGATCCAAGCGACAAATACAACCACTAAGACATAACCGAGTATACCGAAAAAGGAATCTAAATTAAACTGATATTTTGATAAAAAATCTTTCATTAAATAGAAAGTTGAAATGCTTCAGTTGCATGAATTGTTGTGGTATCAAAAATAGGAATTACAACATCTTCTTGCTTTATTAATAATGGTATTTCTGTACAGCCTAAAATAACACCTTCGGCTCCTTCAGCGTCTACCAATTTCGATATAATATTGAGGTAACTTCTTTTGGAGTTCTCTTTTAAAATGCCATAAGAAAGTTCATCGTAAATAACGTTATGAATAATTTCTCTATCGTCTTCATTAGGCACAATTACATGAATTCCATGACTTTCGAGAATATCAATGTAAAATCTCTTTTCCATTGTATACTTCGTACCTAACAAAATGACCTTCTTAAGTTGTTTTTCTTTTATTTTTTCAGACGTAGCATCGGCAATATGAATTACGGGTATACCCACCTCTTTTCTTATAGCATCAATTGTTAAATGCATTGTATTAGCACAAATTAAAATACATGCAGCTCCTGCTTTTTCTAAACTCATAGCCGCTTCTGCCATAATTTTATCTAAAACATCCCATTTTCCTTCCTGCTGTAGTCTCGAAATTTCACCAAAATCTACAGAGTTGATGATTACTTTAGCAGAATGCTTATTTCCATATTTTTTTGATGCTAAACCATTTAATACTTCATAGTACATAATGGTTGACTGTGGAGTAATTCCCCCAATTAATCCAATTGCGTTCATTTGCTATAATGTTATGCAGAAACATACTAGATCTGCGTCGAACTTATGTAATGCTATTCAAACAATGCTGTTTGACTATCATCGTCTTCTTCAGTATTCTTTTTCTTCTTTTGAAGCGCACGTTCTAAAGCCTTTTTTGCCTTATTTTCTTTTATTTTTGTAAAATCTTTTTCGTCCGTATCCTCTATCTCTAAAGGAAGTCCCTCTTCTTGAATTTCCTCCTCTTCCTGAACTTCAATATCTTCAATTTTCTCGACAGGTTCTTCGTAAGGTAACGAATCTAATAAATTTACTGTTCTAACTTTATCTGTTGTTAATTGATTCCCCAAAGCCTTAATTCCCTTAACTGAAATAAACTCTTCAAAATTAACGTCTATTTTCTCTAAGCTACGTTTTGAAAAAATCACTTCTGCCATTGGTCGGTAATCTGTCGTAATTATCTCTAATTTAGACTTTTCATGATCTGAAATAAATACCTCTTCTTTATCCGTAGATTCAATTAAAAAGCGCTTTACATAATACTTCTCCTTGTTCCCATCAAAATAAATGGCTGAGACAGGTTTTTGAGGTTTCCATTTTTCAAGAACAATCATATCGTTCTCAAAATGCATCGTCAAGTCAGGAATCACTGCTTTAATTTTTCCACTTTGCGTTGCTATTAGTATGCGATCTTCAGCTCTGAATTCACCTAGTAATTCTCCTCTTTCATCAACATTTAAACGTCGAACAGTATCGTCAAACCAAATTTTACGTGGTTTTAAAGTAGATACCCCTGCCGATTTAAATTCAATTTTCTTTATAGCATATTTGGTAACTTGGTTTCCTCTTACGCTACGACTTTTAATTGATAAATCTGCAAAATCGATATCCCATTTCAATTTTTTAATACTACCAACAGCTCTCAATAATATTGTGATTACTTCTGCCTCTCCATTTGGGTTTGCCGAGAAATACAATACTTTAGACCCTTTACTTCCATTGGTAAGATCATACTCTTTATCACGTGTAATACTGGTTACATTAAACCGCTTCATATAACTAGGACCGCGAGCACCATCTTTATAAATCATGTTATAAACCGTCCTTTTATCTTTCTTCTTAAAGATAGCAATATGCATGATTCCTTTCCCTACAAAAGTTTTTGAAGCAACCTTTGTTACAATCATGGTTCCATCTTCTCTAAACACAATAACATCATCAATATCTGCACAGTCGGAAATATATTCGTCTTTTTTCAATGAAGTTCCTATAAAACCTTCCTCTCTATTGACATATAACTTCGCATTTCTCATCACAACCTTCGTTGCTACGATATCATCGAAGATTCTGATTTCAGTTTTTCGTTCTTTTCCTTTACCGTATTTAGCTTTTAAGTTTTTAAAATAATCAATAGCAAACTCTATTAAATTATCTAAATGCTTCTTTACTTCCGCTATTTGTTCTTCTAAACCTTCAATAAATTGTTTCGCTTTATCAATATCGAATTTTGAAATCTTCTTAATTCGTATTTCCGTTAAACGAACAATATCCTCTTCGGTAACTTCTCTTTTTAAATGTTTTGTATGTGGTTTTAATCCTAAATCAATAGCTTCAATTACGCCTTTCCAGGTTTCCACTTCTTCAATATCTCGGTAAATTCTGTTTTCGATAAAAATTCTTTCCAAAGATGAAAAATGCCATTGCTCCTCTAGTTCATTCAATCGAATTTCTAACTCTTGCTTCAACAAATCAACTGTAAAGTTTGTTGATTTCTCTAGCATTTCAGAAACACCTATAAATACAGGCTTATTATTTTCTATAATACAGCACAAGGGTGAAATAGAATTTTCACAATTCGTAAAAGCATATAAAGCGTCAATTGTTTTATCTGGAGAAACATTAGGTGGTAAGTGCACTAATATCTCAACCTTTGCAGCCGTATTATCTTCAATACGTTTAATTTTAATCTTCCCTTTATCATTTGCTTTTAAAATACTATCGATTAAAGTAGTTGTAGTCGTGGCAAAAGGAATTTCTGTGATAACAAGTGTCTTTTTGTCTAGCTGTGATATTTTAGCTCTCACTCTTACTTTTCCTCCCCTTTTACCATCACTGTAATTTGTAAAATCAGCAACACCTCCAGTTAAAAAATCTGGAACAATAGTAAAACTTCGCCCTTTTAAATATTTTATGGATGCATCAATTAATTCATTGAAATTATGAGGTAAGATTTTAGTAGATAATCCAACGGCAATACCTTCTGCTCCTTGCGCCAATAACAATGGGAATTTTACAGGAAGGTTTACAGGCTCTTTTTTTCTACCATCATACGATTGTTGCCATTCCGTTGTTTTTGGGTTAAAAACAACTTCTAAAGCGAACTTAGATAAACGTGCTTCAATATAACGTGACGCTGCTGCCCTATCACCAGTTAAAATATTACCCCAGTTACCTTGCATATCAATCAATAACTCCTTTTGCCCTAATTGAACCATGGCATCGGCAATAGAAGCATCTCCATGCGGGTGATACTGCATTGTGTGTCCAACAATATTAGCCACCTTATTATAACGACCATCATCCAAATCTTTCATAGAATGCATAATACGTCGTTGCACTGGCTTAAAACCATCTTCTATTGAAGGAACAGCACGCTCCAAAATCACATAAGAAGCATAATCTAAAAACCATTCCTTGTACATTCCTGTTACTTTGGTAATAGTTTCTGTATTTTCTGCTGGTGAATTTACGTCTTCTTCGTGTTCGTTATTGTTAGTGTCTTCGCTCATAAAAAAAGCTCCGTTTATTTAGGTTAGGGAATTATTGTTGGTTTTATATCAGATAATTTACGCATTAGGCTCCTTCATCAAGTAAATCAAGTTCTACTTTTAGGTTACTAATGATAAACTTCTGTCTATCTGGTGTGTTTTTCCCCATGTAAAACTCTAACATCTGCTCAATCGACATATCTTTATCTAACATTACTGGGTCCAAACGAATATCGTCTCCAATAAAATGGACGAATTCATCTGGAGAAATCTCACCTAGTCCCTTAAATCGGGTAATCTCAGGATTTCCTCTTAATTTTTTTATCGCGGTTTGTTTTTCTTCTTCAGAATAACAATAAAACGTTTCCTTTTTGTTCCTAACTCTAAAAAGTGGCGTTTCTAAAATATACAAATGTCCTTCTTTTATTATTTCAGGAAAAAACTGTAAAAAGAAGGTAATTAATAGCAATCGAATATGCATTCCATCAACATCGGCATCCGTTGCAATTACCACATTATTATATCGCAACCCTTCCATTCCATCTTCAATATTTAATGCTGCTTGTAAAAGGTTGAATTCTTCATTTTCGTATACAATCTTCTTTGACAAACCATATGAGTTTAATGGTTTCCCTTTTAAACTAAATACAGCCTGAGTATTTACATTTCTAGATTTCGTTATCGAACCACTGGCCGAATCTCCCTCCGTAATAAATAAAGTAGTATCTAAGTACCCTTCTCTTTTTATATCCGCGAAATGAATACGGCAATCTCGTAATTTTTTATTGTGTAAACTCGCTTTTTTTGCTCTGTCTCTTGCTAATTTTCTAATTCCTGAAAGCTCTTTTCTTTCTTTTTCAGCTTGAAGTATTTTCTTTTGAAGTTGTTCGGCAACATCAGAATTTCTGTGAAGATAATTGTCTAACTTATTTTTAACAAAATCGTTTATATACGTACGAACAGTGGGAAGCTCTCCTCCCATTTCTGTAGACCCAAGTTTCGTTTTAGTTTGACTTTCAAAAACAGGTTCCATTACTTTAATAGAAATAGCTCCTATAATAGATTTTCTTACATCTGAGGCATCAAAATTCTTACCGTAATATTCTCGTACTGTTTTTACAACAGCTTCTCTAAACGCTGCTAAGTGCGTACCACCTTGCGAAGTGTTTTGACCGTTTACAAAAGAGTAATATTCTTCAGAATACTGTGTTTTACTATGTGTTATGGCTACTTCAATATCTTCACCTCTCAAATGAATTATAGGATATAACATGTCTGCTACATTGTTATTATCCTCTAATAAATCCTTTAAACCATTCTCTGAATAAAACTTTTCTCCATTAAAAACAATGGTTAATCCGGGATTTAGATATACATAGTTTTTTAATAATTTAATGATATACTCCGGACGGTATTTATAGTTCTTAAAAATACTTTCGTCCGCTATAAACGTAACCTTTGTACCTCTTCTTCTTGATGTTTCATCTAGAAGATCTTGATTCATTAAGGTTCCTTTTTCAAACTCAGCTGACGCCGATTTTCCATCTCTTGTTGACTCTACTCGGAAAAATTCAGATAAGGCATTCACGGCTTTGGTACCTACTCCATTTAAACCAACAGATTTTTTAAAGGCTTTGGAATCGTACTTTCCTCCTGTATTCATTTTCGAAACTACATCAACAACCTTCCCTAAAGGAATTCCACGACCATAATCTCTCACAATTACTTTATTTCCTTGCACAGAAACTTCAATAGTTTTACCACCTCCCATGACGAATTCATCAATAGAGTTGTCTAAAACCTCTTTTACAAGAATATAAATACCGTCATCAGGAGAAGAACCATCCCCCAATTTCCCAATATACATACCTGGTCGCATTCTAATATGTTCCTTCCAATCCAGTGATCGTATATTATCCTCGGTATATTTTGTTTCTTGAGCCATAAATAAGTTGAAATTCGTGAATGAACCGCTAATATACTATTTACGTTATTTTTTTACCAATGCAATTGCATAAAGTAATTAACAAACAAACGCCAATGTTGTTGAAAAACATTGGCGTCAGGCAATTATAACCGTTTTTTTTTAGTCTTAAGAAGAATATGAATTTTTCAATTCATAAAAACTTGCCTTAAGAAGTGAAGATTATAACTCTAAAAATATTTTTTCGTTCCATAAACGATATTTGTACTATTTATCTTTGAAAACATTATTCGTACCAATAAGAAAGAGTTACAACAATGAATCCATCAGGCTCAACTAAACTATCTGATAGCGTTAACGTTGTACTAGTTGTTCCATCGAAATAACCATCACGCCCATCAAAGCGATATGTTCCTTCAGGTACTCCTAAAATAACATCTCTTGGTTCTCCTTGTCTGTATTCTGAGTAATAATTTCTATTAGTTGTTACATTTGTTGCTCCATACCCATCAATTGCATCAGATGTAACAGGTGCTCCTGTTCTATAATCAACCAATTCTATACGTATATTATAAACTTTAGGAGCTGCCTTTAAACTTTCAATTTCCGTTTGAAGTTGCTTCGAATAGTTAAGAATTGTATTGAAATTACTTCTTAAAGACCGATTTAATTGATAGGCAACATTGGCATTGTTATTTTCAATGGCTTTAACCAATGCTATCGCATTCGTATTCGCTTGAAATCTTGCTCCTTGAACTTCTTGTATTAGATCTTCAGTAGTATTGGTATCGATGTTATTGTTTATTGATTCAGCATTAAACACATGATTTAAAACAACACCTGATAAACCATTAATTGTTATTAACTCATGGGAAACCTGTGTTAAGAAAGCTTGAGTATTAGCCGTTGTCGTTCCGTCAACGAAATACATTATCACTAGTGTTTTTAAGGCTGTTTTGGCTCGGTTGGCACTAGTTTCTATCTGTTGAGTTGCAGTGATCATTCCGTCTAGCTCACTATCAACAGATTGTTGTGAGAATACTTGGAGGTTTAAAAGTAAACCTATTACAAGCATCATTAAAGTTTGAGTAGTTTTTTTCATTGGTATCTATTTTTTGGTTAAACTGACGTAAATCTCTTCATTTTCAGAAAAAAACAGTTTACTTTATGTTTAAAATAGCGTTATGAAAATTTTAAGTATTGTAGAATATAGAAATAGATAATTCGCATATGAACAGTTCTTTTTACATTCTACTTCGTTTAAAAAAAACCTTAGCTAAAACTATGTTTTATTTTAAATCATTCAGTGAGATTTAAAAGTATTACGGCACAAGTTTCAAGATTTGAAACTTTTTACATTACATATATCGTTAGTTTACTATATAAGTCCAAAATCTTTAGTAATAGCGATCAATTGTGTTGGATTGCTAGCATTGAAGTTTTCTTTCAAAATTTTCAGTCTTTTTTCAACAGAACTGATACTCGAAGGTTTCATCTTCCTTTCTTTAAAATCGATACTAATTTCTCTTTGATCTTTTCCTTCAGCCAAGTGCTTTAATAAAGAAACATCGTATTCAGTAATTTCAAAAGTTTCTATTGTTCTTAAAGAATGTGCCAATTTGGGTGTGATAAAAAAATCGTTCCCATAAACCGAATTAATAGCCCTTTTTAATTCTTTCTGTCCATGAATAGACTTCCAAACATAGGCATTCACCATTAGTTCTTTGCAAAGGTGCTGAATTCTATAAGGCTTATCTTCAATAGAAAAGACAATTGTTTTAAGGTTTGGCTGTAATTCTTTCGCTTTTTCAATCAATTCCTCTCCTGTAGTTAAGTTCTGAGGACTGTAGTTATCTACAAATGATAAATCGCTAATTAACAAATCATAAGGTTCTTCATTTAACCAAGCTTTTTTCAGTTTTAAATAAGCTTCATCACAATATTGAGCATATTCAATTTGAGGTATTTGAAAGCTTTCTAAGGCTATTTTTATTCCACTAGACATATAGTCAGTATCCTCGGCGATAAGTACTTTTTGAAACATAATTACTTTTTTATTTGAAACTTCGCATGAAAGCCTTTATCGGCTTCTGAATCAAATGTAATAGAACCATTTATAGATTTAATACGGGTTTCCATATTTTGGAGCCCATTTTTTATTTTTATTGAATCTACCCCCACTCCATTATCTTTAAATGAAGTATGAATCATGTCCTTTTCTTCCCAAAAATTAATAACTACCAAACTAGCATTGCTATACTTTTTCATATTAATTAATAACTCTTGAAAAACACGATAAACTACTATTTGTGCCTCCTTAGACAACTTATTTAATTGGATATCTGAAATTCCCTTGCTAATGATTCGGCATTGGTTCGTTGAAAATTCAGACAACAATTGTTTAAAAAAAGTTTCAAATTTATTCCCTGTTAACACTGGACTATTTTCATGTGAAATATTTCTGGTTTGCATATAAATCTTTTCTAAGTGATTTAACACAGTTCCATCAGAATTTTCATTTTGTTGCACTTTATTCATCACCAAAAAGATATCATTTGCCAATTCATCATGTATTTTCTTGGCTAATCGGGTTTCCGTTTTATAAACTTCAATAATTTTTTCTTTTTTCGTTTGCTCTCTCTTATAAAAGAAATACACCACAAAACCTACGAGAACAAAACAAACAGCAAAAATCCATTTTTGTTTCTGAAGTTTAGTTTTAGACAAATTATTTTCTGCTACAATTCGCTTATTGACTTCGTCTTTATAATTATAGATAGTCGTAGCGAATTCGTTTTTCTCTTTTTGAATACTGTCTAAAATATTGGATTTTTCAATACTTAATTCTCGAGCTCTTGATTCTGGCTCGAGAGATAGAATTCTATCTATAGTTAAAATCTGAGAACTTGTCATATTATGCTCTAATACCAAATCATGTGCTAAATAGGCATGCTCCCGTGCATTTTCAATATCTCCTTTTTCTTGATAATATTCCGACAGGTAAAGATAATTAGTTAATGAACTACCTCGAGGCAGAGCCATCGAGGTATCAAAACAATCGGAGTTGATCAGAATGTAGCTTCTCATAATCTGAATTACCTTGATTTTGAAGATACTTTTTTATCACTTCCTCATTTGCATATTGACCTACTGTATTAACATAATAACCGCTTGTCCAAAATTTTCCTCCCCATAAAAACCTTTTAATTTCTGGATGAAGTCTAAATATTTCTTTCGCCGTTATACTTTTTACTGCTCCAATAATCTTTTTTGGAGAATTCATAGGAACACTTTGAATCAAGAAATGAACATGGTTACCATCAATCCCTATTTCCAAAAACTGAATATCATATCGTAACTCTAGTTTCAAACATAAATCTTTAAATGTCTTTGAAATATCCGAAGTAAAAACTGTTCTTCTATATTTTACTGGACATACAAAATGATATAAAATCAAACTTTTATTATGACTCTTATAAATATGTTCGCTCATAATTACAAAAGTACATATCTTTACGCTACACCCGAGGCAGAGCCTCGGGGAATTCTATCGATTAAACCATTAATGTCTCCTATCTGTCTTTTGATACTCTGCCCCTCCAAAAAATCTGATTCTTGAACTCCATCTTTATCTAGTAATTTAGAATAGGCATGATTATCCAAAACTTTAGCTTTTATATAATCAGAAATACTATCAAAATATTGACTAGATTTAATGTTATTATATATACTATTCGCTTTAACGTACTTTTCCAGATAAATAAAGTTAAAAGCAATATTACTTTTGTATCCAATAATACTTATAGAGTCTGAAGCTATCTCTAGAACTTTATTATAACACCTGACAGCTTCTTGATAATGGCCTGTACTATTCGCATTAATTCCAAGCGTATTGTACAAAGAAACTGTTATTTTATATTTGTTTTTATTGGTCCCCAAGAGCCTGAGAGCTTGTATTGCTGTAGAGTCACTTTTTGTAAAAAACTCCTTTAAAGATTCTATCCTTGCCAAACTAAACATCCTCTGGACTGTTTTTAAAGTATCTTGTAATTCTAAACACAAGTCTTTTGACTTTGATATGTACTTATAAGCGCTATCCGGTTGATTTATTTTATTAAAATAATAGCCTATAGAATAGTATCGGTTCTCTAATATTTTTTCATCCTCATCTTCTTGAAGTTCCTTTTTTAATTCTTCAATTTTTTGATTATAGTTAATTTTCTTTCGTTTCTGTCCATATACATTAGCATACAAAACAAAAAAGAAAAGAAGGACCACTTTCATTTGTTTCATACCCCTAAAATATTAAATTCTGTAAGCTTTAAAAAATCTATTTGCCGAATTTACACTTTAACAATACATATATTCTTATTTGGTAAATCCAAGGAAAATTAAAGAATGGGGTGAAACTTCTCGATGGAACCTTATAAAAAACGAAAAAAGGATTAGACAACAATCTAATCCTTTTTCCATTATATATTAAGTAATCTTTAAATGATATACTAATTACCTGTTTGATCATTCGAATCTTTGGGATTTGGATCAGGCTCCGGATCAGTATCATGACCATTTCCTCCTGTAGTACCGCCTGTACTCATTTCTTCTACTTCAATTTGCTGCGGTTGGCTTAACATTTCGTCTGATGAATTTGTACATGCCGTAAATAAACCACCTACTAATACTATTGCTATAAAACTTAATTTTCTCATTTTTCCTACATTTAAAATTTTGCATAAAATTGCCTGCTGAGTAATAACCAAACTCAGTTTAGGGTGCTCGAAAGCAGTTGTTTTTAAGAGGCGCGCGACTCTTTTATATGGGAAGAAAAGATTATTCTGAATGGTAGTTTAGACTTCCCCTCTAAATAACATTAGAGTAATCTTTTTGTATGAAAAACTAAAAGTAACTTCTCTTAGTATTCGTTGTCAAAACTAGAATTCTTACTAAGTTTTATATGGAAAATTCATAGAAAAGAAATGGAAAAGATTTTCCATTTTTTACGGGTTTCCTTTAAATTAATATGAATCACATTATTACATTTGATTAACCAATAAATAAAAACCTACTGATGACACGAGAATTATTAGAAAAACTTTACTCGAGGCTTAAAAGTGAACCCCAAAATCATAGAAAAAACAAAACTGGATGCTTTGATTTCTTTGAAGAAAAGGTGTTAACCAAAGAAATTTTTCATAGATACAAGCACATTAGTGTTTCTGCTAAAACCATGAAAAATTATTATGAAAAACATGTTGAAGGAAGAAACAATAAATCAAAAGAGCCAAGTACAGAATTAAAGGATTGTATTGCTGAATACCTCGGTTACCTAAACTACCTTCACTTTTGCAATAGTATTACTAAAAACTCCCAAACTACCAAAAAATGGTCTTTAGGAAGTTTTAAAAAAAAAACACATCCACTTAATAACGTTATCTTCCATTCTGTTGATGGTTTGCTTTCTGTCGCCAGATAATATTATTACTTACTACCAATACAGAGAAATTAAAAATAATAAGCAGTACACCAATACTACTGTAGTTTTAATGAATATTAACATATTTAAAAAAATTGAAACTGAAAATTATCCAATCGCCTCTGAAAACAGTACAAAACTTCCTACTAGCAGTATTACTCCTGTAAATAAAGAATTAAAACCTTTTCAAAATAGTAAGTTTTTATATACCACTTACTCACATCAATACAATACTATAGACTAATACCATTTGTAATTTCAAACATCACTGGTATAAGTAGATCACTATATAAAAAACATATCTCTTACCTCAATTCAAATTTACTTAAGAATTGAGGTTTTTTTCACCACATCGAAATACAACACTCTATCATTTTACTTTTTCACTTACTCATATAGCCTGTTCACTCATTTCAGATTTTAAAGGTTGATGTCTCGCCATATGTTTGATGTATATTCAACTTAAAAGCTACAGATATGAAAGAAAAATTTTCGATTTCGATTACATCACCATGTCAAGAAGATTTTAAAAATTTTCAACCCACCGAAAAAGGTGGATTTTGCGCAGCGTGTAAAAAAGAAGTGATTGATTTCACCAATATGTCGTCAAAAGAAATACTGAATTACTTTAAACAAAATAACTCGAACAAAACATGTGGTAAATTTAAAAACAACCAATTAGAAGTACTTTACTCACAGCCTCCTCAATTAAAAAAAAACACTTTCTTTCATGGTTTAGCAATGATGCTATTGTCTTTGTTTATTCCTCAACAAATAATGGCTCAAAAGAATACACCCAAAATTGAGCTAAGAAAAAATCATGAACAACCTATAAAAATCAGTCAACCGGAAAGTTTTAAAATTAAAGGAACGATAAAAGATGAAACAGGAGTATTGCCTGGAGTTACCATTTTGTTAAAAGGAACGACTGTAGGTGCAGAAACCGATTTTGACGGTAATTTTAAGTTTCCGCAACCTTTGAAAGAAGGAGATGTATTGATTTTTAACTTCATTGGATTGAAAACGGAAGAAATTGTTATTACACGAAAAAATAAAACCATCAATTTAGTTATGGAAAATGATGCCATACTTGGTGAAGTTATATTAACTGGGGAAGTTGCCATTAAAAGGACATTTACAAAAAAGAAATCTATAAAATAATCTTTTTAGTAAGCCAAGCTCTGTCTAAAAAGGAACTATATATGCTTATGAAAACTTTTACCTTTATACTACTGATTATAGCGGCAAACATGCATGCTCAAATTTCAGATTTCAAACACATTAACTATACAAGAGCAGACAATATTGCAGAATTGTATAAAGGTGAAAGCTTGAAAAACATTCAATTATTAACCTACAATCTTACTCATTCTTTAAAAAATGATGCAGAGAAGTTCCGTGCCATCTATAAATGGATTTGTTCAAACATAAAAGGAGATTATTATTTGTCCAAGCGAATTATTTCTAAGAATAAGAAATTAAAAGACCGTCCTGTTGCATCAAGACAATGGCAAATTTCAATGTTACCCAAAATGTTCAAAAAACTCAGAAATCAAAAGAAAACTATGTGCACTGGTTATGCCTATTTATTACAATATATGTGTAAAATTGCAAGTATTGAATGCAAAATAATACATGGTTATTCCCGCACTCCAACAACCAATATGCATACGCTCGATTTAATAAACCATTCTTGGAATGCGGTAAAATTAAATGATAAGTGGTACTTATGCGATCCCACATGGTCCAGTGGTTATATAAATGAATTATACGAATTCATCAGTGATTATAATAATGGCTATTTTTTGACAGAACCTAAATTGTTTTCTAAAAATCACTATCCAATAAATAAAAAATGGCTCCTGTATTCTAATAATTCTACATCCCAATTTTTAGAATCTCCTGTCGTATATAATGAGACTTTTAAACATGATGTTTTTCCTATATCTCCTGCTAAATTAGAAATCAAAACTTTCACAAAACAGCCAACTACATTCTTATTCACCTGTTCAGATAAACAAAAGAACAGTTTTAAACTAGTAATTGAAAAAGGAAGTTTTATCGATATTATATCCCCAAAAATTAACTACAACAAAAAGAAAAATGAAATTGCACTGCTCCATTATTTTAGAACTAAAGGGACTTTTAAGCTGCATGTTTTGATTAATAACGATATTATTTCAACCTTTTATATATCAACAAAATAACGCTATTCTATTTACCAACACGCTTTTATTTATATTTGTTGAAAATCAAAAATAAGATTATGCAAAAAATACTAGCTTTGGTTATAGTTGCTTCGTTTTTACTAAGTTCTTGTAAAAAAGAAAATAACAAGTCAGCAGTTGAAACCACAAACTCTTCCGAAAATTTCGATCAACTTTTAAAGGATTATAACGAAGGGAAACTGTTGTTAAATCCAATTAATGCCACTTTTGCTGGAGATAATCGGTTCAACGATCAATTTCCAAATTTTCTTTCGGATGACTATCAAAATAAATTGACACAGTTTTATACTTCCTATAAAGACAAACTAAAGATTATTGTAGATAGTGATCTAACTGAAAGTCAAAAAATGAGTAAAGCTGTACTCAATTGGGACTGCGATATGGCCATAGCACAAGCTGGATTTAAAAATGATATTTTGCTTCCTATTAATCAAATGTGGACCATAAATTTAACTGTCGGGCAACTTGCCAGCGGTAGTAGTGCGCAACCATTTAATACCGTTAAAGACTATGAGAATTGGCTACAGCGTCTAAAGCACTACAATGTGTGGCTCCAGTCCGCCGAAACTAGAATGAACGAAGGAATACAAAGTGGGTATGTTTTACCTAAGTCTCTTATAAAAAAAGTAACTCCTCAGTTTGAAGGATTAAGTATGGTAAACACAACTAAAGAAGGTATTGTTGATTTATCGGAGCACTTGTTTTATTCTCCAATTACGAAATTCCCGGAAAGCTTTTCTACAGAAGAGAAAAATAAGCTCACCGAAGCGTATTCTGTGTTTTTATTAGAGCAATTAATTCCTTCGTTTAAAAGCCTACATGCTTTTTTAAGTACTGATTATTTAACGGCAGGAAGAGAAGGTAGCGGTATTGATGGAATTCCTCAAGGAAAAGAATATTATCAACATGCCATTAAAAACTATACCACCACCAAAATGACGGCAGATGAAATTCACGAACTTGGTTTAAAAGAGGTAGCTAGGATTCTTTCCGAAATGGAAAAAGTAAAGCAACAGGTGGATTTTAAAGGTAGTTTAAAAGAGTTTTTTGATTTTGTTAGAAATAATAAAGCACTAATGCCTTATAAAGAACCTGAGCAAATTATTGATAACTTCAATGAGATTCATAACAGAATGAAGCCGCAATTAGAAAAGCTATTTGGTAATAAGCCAAAAACGCCTTTTGTAGTTAAACAAACTGAAAAATTTAGAGAGGCTTCGGCTAGTGCCGAATACAATCCAGGATCACTCGATGGAACAAGACCAGGTGTTTTTTATACTCCTATTCCAGATGCCAGTAAGTATAACGTGTTTTCTGATGAAGCCTTGTTTTTACATGAAGCCATTCCAGGCCATCACTATCAAATTTCACTAACACAAGAAAATGAGAATCTTCCAGATTTTAGAAAAACATTATGGTATAGTGCCTATGGAGAAGGCTGGGCTTTATACACTGAAAATTTAGGAAAAGAATTAGGTCTGTATACGGATCCTTATCAGTATTTTGGTATGCTAGGAATGGAAATGCATAGAGCAATCAGATTAGTTGTCGACACAGGTTTGCATGCTAAAGGTTGGACTCGAGAAAAAGCCATTCAATATTCATTGGATAATGAGGCTGAATCAGAAGCGAGTATTATTTCGGAAATTGAACGTTATATGGCCAATCCAGGTCAAGCTCTTTCTTACAAAATTGGACAATTGAAAATAAGAGAGCTAAGAGCGAAAGCAAAAGAAACGTTGGGTGATCAATTCGATATTAGAGAGTTTCATAATCAAGTATTAGAAACAGGGTGTATTCCTTTAGCTTTATTAGAAAACAAAATAAACAATTGGGTTCAATCATATCAAAAATAATCCAATAAGAATACGTAAAATAATATGTCTAAAACCACCTTTTTGTAAAGGTGGTTTTAATTTTAACAACATTTAATTTCATTAACTTTCTATTTTATATAGTATTGTAGTATCTAATCAATAAAACGGACTCATGAAAGCGTTGTTTTTTTCTTTATTTCTCTTATCATCTTTAGTGATTTATCCACAAATGGACACAGAAGTTTATTTAGTCGACATTAAAAAGGATGAAAATAAGACTTTGAAACTCTCAAATCCGATCAATATTTCCAATAACGAAGGCTATGACAGTCAACCTTATTTTTATGATGAAAACACCATTATTTTCTCTTCGGAAAGAGATGGCTATCCTGATATTAGAAAATATCATTTAGACTCTCAACAGGCTTTTTTTATCAATTCAACGAAATTAGGGGGAGAATATTCGCCACAGCGAATTCCAAACTCTAATGATGTGTCAGCCGTGAGACTTGACAGTGATGGAAAACAAGCTATTTATAAGTATGACTATGTTTCGGGAGAAAATACGATGTTAATTAAAGATTTTGTCGTGGCCTACCCTACTTGGTACAACAAATCGACTTTGATTTCTTCCGTGATTATTAATGATTCTTTGCATTTGTATAAAAGTGATGTTAAAAAAGGGAAAAACTACTTTATAACGAAACAAACAGGGCGCTCAATTCACAAAATACCCAATAGTAAGTTGATTAGTTTTACCAAAAGAGTTGGAAAGTCATGGCAAGTTTGGTCTTTAAATCCAAATTCTCTTAAAACTGAAAAGATAGTTAATATTGATAATAGCCAAGATGTTTGTTGGCTACCTAATGGAATCCTTTTAATTGCTTCAGGAAACAGATTACTTCAATTTAATCCTAAAAAAGACACCACTCCTACTCTCTTTCATGAATTCAAAAACAAGATCGATAATATTTCAAGAATAACAGTAAATAATAACGGAACAAAATTAGCCATGGTTGCAGAAAAATCGCCAGAAACCCTAGCTCAAGAACAGCTTGATGCTTATAACAATAGAGATATTGAAGCTTTTTTAAAGCCTTTTGCAAATGATGTAAAGATCTACACATTCCCTAATACCTTAGATTATATCGGAAAAGATGAAATGAGAAAACGTTATGGAACAAAGTTTAAAGAAGTAACGGATTTAAATGCCCTTGTAACAAGCAGAGTTGTTAAAGGGAATATTGTTATCGATGAAGAATTGGTTACTGCCAATGGTCATAAATTTACCGCTGTTGCTATCTATGAAATGAATAATGGCAAAATTACAAGTGTTCGATTTATACGCTAAGCTAAGCCTTAAAATTGAAAATGTTTTTGGCATAATTTGATAAAATAAAAGCTTCGGATAACAATACCTTATTTATACGTTTATCCCAGAATATATTGGGATAACCTCTATATTTGTATGGATATAATAAGTTGCCAGTAATTTAGAATGACCGAAATTTTAAAGAAATATTTAGTTGCACAATGGTGGGTTCCGATATTGTTTTTTGGGATTTCTATAATTCTATTTGTTAGCGGAGCTATTCTACCAAATACAGATTTTGGATTTTACTCTCTCGTCTTTTTTGGAATTGTACTGTTAATTTCATCAATTTGGCAGTTATTCAAAGGAAAAATAGTAATTGGTTTTTTTCAATTATCAATTTTGACAGTACCGTTTTTATTCTTGGGGTTTATGGCTTGTCTGTTTGCTGGAATGATGAACAAACCTGATGGAGAATTGGCTTTAGATAGAATTGAACCGTTAATTAAAGTAAAAACTGACTTGACTATCCCAACTGATTTTGAGGTTTTAGAAAATCTTATTGAACACACAGAAGGAGCTTTTGATTCTGATTATTCTATCGGATTAACAATTGAATATAAAGAATCTGACGAAAAAAATATTGTAGAACAAATTCTCAAAAGTGCGGAATTGGAATCGGACAAAGGTTCATGGAAAAAATATGACAGCGGATATAATTTTGAACATAAATACAACGAAATAAATAGAGCTGAACCGTTTTATTTTAAAGTAGATACTTTGAACAATAAAATGGAATTGAATTTAAGTCACTTATGAATAAAAAACACTAACAATAATGTGTATAACTCATCGCTAGTCATAGCCTACTTACGAAAGTCTTCGCAGATTTTCTATTCAGTTTATATTTACTAAAATAGGGCTTAAAAAACGCAACTAATCTTATAAGAGAAACGTTGTTTTGCGTCATTAGACCAAACAGAAAAACTATTCAAAAAAACCACCCTTTTTTCATAAACAATTTAATAGACGATATCGTTTATTAAAGATATTTTACATACATTTGAATTATTAAACGATAACGTCTAAATAATGCCAAAAATAATAGCAAAGAAAGAAGACTGGATAGTTTTAGGATATAAGCAATTTTCTGAAAAGGGAATTAATGGTCTTGTAGTTGAGAAAATGGCTCAAAAACTCAATGTTAATAAATCAAGTTTTTACTGGCATTTTAAAACAAAAAAAGACTTTGTTAGTGAAATTATATCCTTTTGGATTTCTTCAGACACTAACAAAATAATTGAAAGTGTAGAAAGCAAATCATCAGGTAAAGAAAAGTTTGAAGAATTAATAAAATTAGTGTTTAAGAAAGAGCCTTATTTGGATTTTATTTTTTTTCTAAAAAGATTTGCACTTAAAGACAAGAAAATCCAAAGACTAATAGATGAAATAGATAATCAAAGAATTGAATACACCATGAGCATATTAATTGAAATGGGATTTTCAAAAAATGAAGCCTATATAAAGTCAACTTTATTCTACAAATATTTAATCGGTTATCACGAAATGATTCGCTACAAAAAACAATGTAAAGATTATACTAATGAAGTAAAAATAGAGATAAATCAGTTTATCAAATTTTAAAACAATGAAAAACAAAAATACATTTTGGATTATTGCAGGAATACTTAATTTATTTACCTCTTTTTTGCATTTAATTGGTGGTCAATTAGACCTTATAAACCCATTGCTTAAAAGCCGTTTAGATAACCAAATACAAACTGAAATGTTAGGTGTTTGGCATATGGTTACTATTATTTTATTTGCTTCTTCAATTACTTTTTTAAAATATGGGTTCAATAAAAACAAAAAACTAAATATTGAATTAATTACTTTCATTAGCTATCTATATATTGCCTTTTCATTTGCTTTTATTTTTTCAAGTATATTTAAATCAATACTTGCACCGCAATGGATTTTACTCTTTCCGATTGGAGTTTCAGGAATAATTGGGCTTAAAAAATCATAAACGAATGCTTAAAATTGGTGGAACATTAAATATAATCATTGCAATTGCTCATATTATTGGGTTATTATGGGCAGAACAGATGTTTGAAAAAACTGGAGCAGGAGAAGCAATGAGAGAGCTTGCTGAAATTCATTACTCATTTCCATACCTACTGACCGTTTTTGTAGCAATAATATTCTTTGTTTTTGGAATATACGGGTTATTTGCCAATAGTAGAACAAGGAAACTACCCTACTTAAAAATTGGAATTTTTATAGTTGCATTTATTTATATTTTTCGGGCAATAGGAGAACAATCCTATAATCTAATGAAAGGAACTACAACAACATCCGAAACTATTCAATCTGTTGTCGCATTAATTATTGGGTTACTATTCCTATTTGGTGGACTGAAAAAATGGATGTTAAAAAAAGAATAACGAACGTACACACATTCTATAAAAAATAGCTTGCTTCTCTCCTTTCTCTATGTTTTTTTCCTATTTTTAAGTTTGTTAATAGGCTACGAAAAAAGGTGTGTATTTACATAGCTACTTTCCATAACCAAAACCGTTATGCGGGATAAAAAAACAAATGAACGAACTTAAAAAATATATAAGCAAAATACTACATTTTACAGAAAATGAAATGGAGGTATTTGTATCATTGTTTTCTGAAAAAGAATTTGAAAAAAACGAATACTTTGCAACAGCAGGAGAATATTCTAACAAATTAGGTTTTTTAACAGATGGAGTGATGCGCGCTTTTTTTTGCAATAGTGATGGCAATGAATACACTAAAACCTTTTTTACTAATTTTAACTTTGTTGCTGCTTATTCATCAATGGTAACGAATCAAAAAAATTTAATTAACATCCAGTCCATAACTAAAAGTAAAGTCTTCGTTGCAGACTTTAAAAAAATTGTTAGTCTTTACAATGATTACCCAAAAATAGAGAGTTTAGGAAGAATTTTTGCAGAACAAAAGTTTACGATTAAAGAAAAGCGAGAAATAGAATTGGTAACACTAAATGCTACTGAACGTTACCAAATATTTCGTAAAGAACACAAAGGATTAGAAAATTTAATTCCTCAATATCATATTGCATCTTACCTAGGTATAACCCCAACTCAACTAAGCAGAATAAGAGGTAAAGCCTCCTCAATCTAATTTTATCAACATATGTAAATGCATGGCGCTTTTCATCTTCTCAATTTTACAGCTTAAGTAAAACGTAGAAAATGAAACAATTTATTAAAGCAACATGTATTCTTATTGTAATGATATTATGGTCGAAAAACAGCATTGCTCAAACAGGAACTATCAAAGGAAATGTAATTGACAAACAGTCGGAAACTACCTTGATTGGGGCTACAATAGAATTATTAAACTCAGATAAAAAAACAGGAGTAACTACAGATATTAATGGTCGTTTTAGATTAGATAATATTCCTATCGGAAGACATACCATTCGCATTAGCTTTATTGGCTTTGATACCATAACAATACCCAATATTATTGTTACTTCAGGAAAAGATGCAATTATTGCTATAAAACTTATAGAATCTTACGGTAACCTAAATGAAATAGTTATAGCCTCTACAACTAGCAAAAACCGTCCTAAAAATAAAATGGCAGCTATTTCTGCACGTCAATTTAGCGTAGAAGAAGTAGGCAGGTATTCAGGAGGTCGTGGAGATGTAGCCCGTTTGGCATCAAATTTCGCAGGAGTTTCAGCTCCTAACGATAGTAGAAATGATATTGTTATACGTGGTAATTCACCAACAGGACTACTTTGGAGGTTAGAAGGTATTCCTATTCCAAGTCCCAATCATTTTTCTACAACCGGAACCACTGGTAGTCCAGTTTCTGCTCTAAATCCTAATATGTTAGACAATTCAGATTTTATAACATCTGCTTTTCCTGCTGAATATGGAAACGCTTTAGGAGGCGTATTTGATCTTGGTTTTAGAAAAGGAAATACAGATGATTATGAATATACTTTACAAATGGGTGCATTCACAGGATTAGAAGCTATGGCTGAAGGGCCATTAGGGAAAAAAGGAGGAGCCTTTTTAGTTGCAGGAAGGTATTCATTGATAGGATTGATTGGTCAAGGTACAGGTACTTCAGCATTACCAAACTATAAGGATATTTCTTTTAATATAGATTTTGGTGAAAGTAAATTAGGGAAATTTTCATTATTTGGAATTTTAGGATCTTCTAGCATAGATTTTATAGGTGAAGACACTAAAGAAGATGACTTATTTACTTTTAAAGATGAAGATTCGTTTGTTACCTCTGAGTTTGGTGTAGTAGGATTAAAACACCGTGCAATTGTTGGTGAAAAATCTTATTTTAAAACCATTATTTCAAGATCTTTTTCTGCCAATAAATATGATCGAGATAAATACTATAATTTGGACACGCCCCAAGAACGAAAAATACAGTTTATAAAAGCAGATAATAATGAAACACGAATGATTTTCTCTACCTTGTTTAACACAAAAATAAGTAATAAAACAACATTAAGAACAGGAGTTTTATTTGAAAATTTCAATTTAGAGTCATTACTTAAAAGTAGAGAAGAACAATTCGATACTGATAATAATAGGGATCCAGAATTAAAAACGTTTAGAAATAGTGAAGAGAGTTTTAGTATCGTTCAACCTTATGTGCAAGGGCAATTTAGACTTACAGGAAAATTAACACTAAACGCAGGACTACACGGACAGTACAGTTCATTAAATGAACAATTTGTTTTAGAACCAAGAGCATCTGTAAACTGGAAAATAGCACCAAAACATTCATTAAGTTTTGGGTATGGTATACACCACCAATCCGTACCTATTCCATTATTATTTTTGAATGAAAATATTAATGGAGACATGGTACAAACTAATAAAAATTTAGATTTTGTACAAAGCGACCATTTTGTATTGGGTTATGATGTAAGATTAGCTAAAAACTGGAGAGCAAAAGCTGAAATATATTACCAAGATATTACAAATGCAGCGGTAGATTCATCTCCCTCAAGCTATTCTTCATTAACAGAGGGGGCTAATTTTCGATTTAGTACCGACCACCTTTCAATGGTTAATGAAGGAACAGGTTTTAATAGTGGTATTGAATTAACCTTAGAGAAATTTTTCAACAAAGGATATTATGGATTATTAACAACCTCAATATTTGATAGTAAGTATAAAGGAAGCGATGGCGTAGAACGCAATAGTCCATTTAATAACAAATATGTATTAAACATATTAGCAGGACGAGAATTTAAAATAGGTAAATCAAAAAAGGATGTATTCTTTATAGATACTAAATTTACAGCAGCTGGAGGAAGGCATTATACGCCTGTAGATTTAGCAAGATCACAACAAGCAGGTTTCCAAATATTACAAGAAGATTTAGCATTTAGTGAGCAATCTGACCGTTATATGAAATGGGATCTTAAGTTTGGAGTTAGATTTAATAGTAAAGTAAAAAAGCGCTCTCATCAATTTTATGTTGATTTACAAAATGTAACTGGTAACAAAAATATATTTGAAAGACGATACAACAGGCTTACTAATGATATAAACAAAGTATATCAAATTGGTTTTTTTCCTGATGTTGGTTATCGTTTTCAGTTTTAGAAATTAGTTATTTAAGATTTATAGAGAATTACACCACATAACAAAGTAGTATATAAAAAATAGTAGTTTGGAGCTGAAATCAAAGTTCGTTCTTTTCTGCTATTTTTGCATTTAAATTGAAAAAATAATGATTTTATTCTGCTACTTTTCATACACAAGACAGCTATAATTCAAATTATTGATATCACTCCAAACAATTGTAGAAGGATAAAAAAATTGCGCATAACTTAAAAATATATGAATCTAAGCGCTCAAAAATTTTAATTATATTATTTTATTCGCTTATATATATCTGGATTTCAATTATACCTATTAGCGATAATAATGAGATGAAATTTTGGTATGCTTATATTATGATTTCCAATCCTTTATCAATTTACTATCTATTCAAAGAAGTAAAAAAAATAAAGAAACCTCTCAAAAAGATATTGGTTATTTCAATAGACAATATCAGTGTTCCGCTATATGGTTTTATAGAATGAAAAGAAATAAAAAGCGAATACATTAGCGCTAGAAACATGATTACAAGCGAGATGGATTACTTTTTTGAGTTCAAGACTAATGAAAACAAAGTGATTGAAATTACAGATTTTTTACTAACTAAAAATATTTTATAAATTAGAAAAGCTATGAGAAAACTATAGCTAGCAAAAATCTAAAAAACATTGCTTTTGATCTTGGTAAGTTTTTGAAGCCTATAGAAAGCCGAAATGTTTAGGTATATTTATAAACTAAATGAAAAAATAGCGCAACGTTTATTAGTCAAACCGTTGAGTGCTATTGAACAAAACTATAAGTGAAACAATCTAAATTAATACTTCCGATAATCGTGATTTCTCAGTTTTGCTGTACATCACTTTGGTTTGCTGGAAATGGTGTCATGAACGATCTCATGATAACTTTCAACCTTACGAGCGGTACTTTAGGCCACTTAACGTCGGCTGTACAATTCGGATTCATTTTTGGTACATTGATTTTCGCTATTCTAACTATTGCTGACCGTTTTTCACCATCAAAAGTATTTATGACCTGTGCCTTACTAGGATCCCTATTTAATTTAAGCATAATTTGGGAAGGTAACAGTTTAGCAAGTATTCTTTCACTCCGTTTTGTTACGGGTTTCTTTCTGGCAGGTATTTACCCTGTAGGAATGAAAATAGCTGCGGACTATTTTGAAAAAGGACTAGGAAAATCACTTGGATTCCTTGTTGGTGCATTAGTTCTTGGTACAGCATTTCCTCATTTAGCGAAGGGGCTGACCAGTGCATTTCCATGGAAATATGTGTTAATCTTGACTTCGTCTCTTGCAGCTTTAGGTGGTATATTGATGTTGATTATGGTTCCCGATGGTCCATACCGAAAGCTTGGAAGTAAGCTGGAAACATCTACATTTTTAGATGTATTTCAAAATCGAAAATTTCGTTCTGCAGCCTTCGGTTATTTTGGTCACATGTGGGAGTTGTACGCCTTTTGGGCATTTATACCTATCATACTAGAAACATATTCCATGAGACATCCTGAAGCAATATTCAATATTCCATTATTGTCATTTATGATTATAGGAATAGGTGGATTGGCCTGTGTAGCAGGTGGTTATCTCTCACAAACAATTGAAGCTAAATCAATTGCATTCATAGCACTACTCTTATCATGTACATGCTGTCTGGTCTCTCCATTGTTATTTGCATCTGAATCTGAAAGCTTATTTATTAGTTTTCTCCTTTTTTGGGGAATGGTTGTTATTGCCGATTCACCTCTTTTATCAACTCTTGTGGCTAAAAACGCTCCAGCAGAAATAAAGGCGACTGCACTTACGATTGTAAATTGCATTGGTTTCTTAATAACAATAGTTAGTATTCAAATAATGAATATTTTGCAAACTTCAATAAACCCAACATATATTTACTCCATATTAGCGTTAGGACCAATTATAGGTTTGATAGCATTATATAAAAAGAAAAAATATCACAAAACAAAGCCTAAACTGTATTAAAATGTAGTTTAGCCGAAACGTTAAATGCAAGCACAGACACTATGAAAAAGGACATTTATAAAACAATCTTGGGAGTTATTATAATAATCACTTCTGTAATTTTCTGTTTTTACATACTTGATTTTATAAATATTTATGAAGTATACCTTTTGAAGTGGGTGCCAATGTTTTCAACTTTTCTCGGTTTCTATTTAGCAGGGATAATAACAAAAAAAATGACGTGGCATTATGTGTGTGTATTAATTTTATGTTTGTTAGTATTTATACCTGTTAGATCTTTTTATTTTCCTTTAATAATATTTTTATTGTTTTTTGCCATTTTAGGTTTGATGTTGAGCAGAAAGAAAATAAATAGTCAGCTAAAATTCTATAGTTCACTAATAGGTATTTTCATCTTTATATATTTTTTATTTAGTCAACCTTTAATCATTAAACAAAAAGAATTTGGAATAGATACAAGTGGTAATTTAATTAATGCCAAAGAAATATGGGATTTTAGAAATTATACCCCAAAAACAATACCAGACGAATTATTCAAAACAATAGATAGCAAAAAGAAAAAACTCACGGATTTTAAAGGAAAAACAATTTATGTATCATTTTGGGCGACTTGGTGCGGACCTTGCCTAGCTGAAAAAACAAAACTAGATTCCTTAAAAAAAAAATTTAATGATGATTCTAATATCATTTTTATTGATATTTCAATTGATACTGATAAAGACAGTTGGAAATTATATTTAAACAACAAACGTCCTAAAGGAGTACAGTTAATTTCCGAAAACATAAATCGAACAAGCAGAAATTTTAGTATAACTTCTATTCCAAAGCATATAATCGTAAATAATAATCTATATTATAAAAGCTTAAGATTTATTCCTGCCGCAGAGAAATATTTAAAAAATGGAAATTTAATGGAAAAGTGGATAATGTCTAAACAACTAGTAATTGAAAGGAAAGAATGAAGCCAACAGGTAACTAAATTTATAATTAATTGGTTCCTTTAATCTAATTTAGAAAGTATTTCTTGAACTCGTGAAAAATAATTTTCTGTTTTTAATATCGGATACTAACAATAAAAAGCCAACATTACCTTGATAAAATTAAGACCTATCTAGAGAACAAAAAAGGGTTTATTAAATGTATCCTATAAGTTTATAGTCCAAAAAATAATAAAATACGAATCAGTATGATTTATGATTATCAAAAAATAAATTCATTTGTTTAATCCAACCTCCTTGAAAAGTACCCTTTCAACAAATATATCTGTACAAATGCCATTATGCTGAACAATAAACAGGTATATAACATAGTATTTGAAACGGTTATCCCTAAAGAAATGTTCGGAATTTCAAAACTCGAAAATCTACTAACCTCAGGAATAGTTATCAGTTCACTAATAGACTGCCCTTGAGATACAAATAAGATTGAAACAATCAGAATCAACCCTAAAACAAACCAGGTCTTACCAGAAATTAACGGTTTTACTTTGAATACCTCTTTACTTTCTAAAGTATGTATCGTATTCATTATGTTCGTAGTAAAGTCTATAGAAGGCATTTCAGACTCTATTTCATTTACATATTTCTTCATAAAAACATCCAGCTCATCAACATGTTTATTTTCTTCCATAATGTTTTATTAATTCTGGTTCAATATTTCTTTTAACTATAGATAAAAGCCTTTTTCTGCCTCTATGTAACCTTACTTTTACATTTGCTAGAGACCATCCAGTCACTTCAGTAATTTCATTCAAACTTAATTCATCAAAATAAAAAGACCAAAGTATCGCTCGCTCTTCTTTAGGTAACATGTTCAGACATTCTTTCATTACTTCGGCTCGTTCTTTCCTTTCAATTGACTCTAAAACATCGGTTGTTTCTTGTATCTTATTACTATTTATTTCATCAATAGCTTCGATATTATAGTTTTTGGTAATTTTTTTTAGGCTATCCAAACAGTTTCGATAAGCAATTTTATACAACCAGGTCGAAAACTTCGATTCTCTATTGAATTTCTTCAAACTTTTATAAGCTTTTATAAAAGTATCCTGTGCAATTTCTTCAGCCTCTTCTTTATTCTTTAGCATTTTCATCCCTAATGAGAATACCATCACCTTATATTTTTCAATAAGATAAGAAAAAGCATTTACATCTCCGTTAAGAGTTTTATCGATATATATTTGGTCGTCTTTAATAGTCATTGTTTTATTTTGACTATTCCTTTTCAAAAAAGGTTACAAATTATTTTAAAAAATATTTTTTTACTTTTTTTGTAACCTTTACAACAAAGATAATGTCATACCACCAAACACAATAAAATAATCATTAAAAATAATATTTATGGAAGTTGCAATTGTATTTATGTTCTTATTCGCCGTAGTATTCGGAATCTTTTATTTGTTCTATTCAACAAGAAACAAAGAACGCTTAGCTCTTATTGAAAAAGGTGTTGATGCCAAAATATTTATGCAAGGTGAACGACAAAAAAAATCTACATTAACAGGAAGGGTTGTTGTTTTAAACCTTTCTTTATTACTTATGGGAATTGGCTTAGGCGTATTTTTAGCTCTTATATTAACTACGTATACACAATTAGATGAAGAAGCCATATATCCTTCTTTAATTTTCTTTATGGGAGGACTTGGATTGTTTACAGGTTTTCACCTTACTAAAAAGTTAGAAGACGAATAATATTCATATCATTTGTTATATACCATTGCTAAAAAAGAAAATGTTTTTTTTAGTAAAGAAGACAAGGATTCTTTTACCATGCTTATTCTAATAATTAAGTCCTAATAACAAATCACTTAGCAACAAAATCATCTTAATTAAGATGATTTTGTTGTTTTATAAAACTACGTACCTTTAGCAAAAGAAAACTAAAATGAGTGCTAATCACGATAACAAAGACTTTAAACAGCTTTTAGATAAACTCCAACAAGAAAGTTGGCAGTTAGAATTAATTATCTCTGGTTTTGCCATTTTCGGTTTATTGAGTGCCTATCCAGAAATTCAAGTTTCCTTACTAAGGGCTGAAGCCAACAACATAATTTATATTATTATTTTATTGCTAATCTCTAAAATTGCTTGTGCAATATTATTGTTTAACTTGTTAATTCATGTCATATTAAGAGGTTTATGGATTGGCGCTTTGGGTTTGCGATATGTATCAGGAGAAATAGAGTTTGATGAATTAAACTATCAAAACAGATTCAAAAAATATTTGAAAAAGAAAATTGTTTCTTTCGATAAATATGTGGCTACTCTCGAAAATTATTGTAGTGTTTTGTTCGCTATTTCATTTCTTCTTATTTTCTATGTAATATCAATTACCTTGGCTGTTTTAAGTATCATAGCTGTTGTTTTCTTCATTATAGATAATGAAGCTCTTCATGAAGGTTTTAGAATAGCCCTCGGAGTATTCCTACTTGTTATTTTAGCTATTGGTATGATATTAACCTTTATAGATTTTATAACTCAAGGCTTTCTTAAAAAGAAAAAGTGGCTATCTAAAATATACTTTCCTTTTTACTGGCTATTCAGTTTTATTACACTTTCTTTTTTATATAGGGCATTAGTTTACAACTTCTTGGATAATAAGTTCACTAAGAGAATTAGTTTTCTCCTAGTTCCTATTTACATTATTATTTTAATAATTGTTACAGCAAAATATCAAACTTCAAATCACCTTGGTAATATAAAAACGAGCGCTACGCTTTATTTAAACAAAACAAACTATGAAAATTTGTTAATCAATAATGAAGATTTTGTTGAAAAAGCCAGTATACAATCAAAAACAATTTCTGATGCTTACGTCAAACTTTTTATAGTTTTTAGTGAAAATTTGGAAGAGAGGCTCTATAACTTCCATCCTAGTTTAAAACCCGTAAACGATCGCAGAGGTCTTAAAACAAAAATTAAACTTAACAATAATAAAAATAGACTCTCAAGAAAAAAAAGAGATAGTTTAGCCTATAAATACATTGAAGTTTTTAATACTATGAATGAAGTTTATATTGATAGTGTAAAGTATCCAACCGATTTTCTAATTGGTACGAATGTAAAAAGTCAAACCGGTTTCGAAACCTATCTACCTACTAAAGGACTATCTGATGGAAAGCACCTTCTTAAGGTTAGACGAAAAGTTATTAAGAAAAAAGATACAATACTCAGAAGATATATTACGATACCTTTTTGGTATTTTGAATAACCACCTTTTACTTAAATTCTATTATGACAAAAGAAACATTTTACTTTAAGACTCCCACAGAATGGAGAAATTGGTTAGCAGAAAACTATGATCAGAGCACTGGTATTTACTTAATTTTTTATAAAGTAGAATGCGAAGAACAAAGTATGCGTTGGGAAGAGGCAGTTAGAGTCGCCCTTTGCTATGGATGGATAGATTCTACCGTAAAAAGTTTAGGAAATGGAAAACGCCAGCAATACTTTTGTCCTAGAAAGGTAAAAAGCGTTTGGAGTAAGCTTAATAAAACTTATATTGAAGAGCTTATGGAAAAAGGACTCATGCATGAATCAGGCATGTTTAAAGTTAATATTGCAAAAGAAAATGGTTCTTGGGCAGCTTTAAATGATATTGACAATTTAATTGCTCCAGAAGATTTACAATTAGAATTCAGTAAACATCAAACTGCTTATGAAAATTACCAGAACTTTGCACCTTCGTACAAAAAAGGCTATTTGTATTGGTTAAATCAAGCTAAAAGAGAACAGACACGTCAGAATAGAATAGCGAAAATCATAGAATTATGTGCTGCAAATCAAAAATCTCGATAAATCATCTTTAAGTGTTGAGTTTTGAGTTTTGAGCAAAATTATACAGTTCTTTCAGGCTATGTTTATCAATTATCAAATCATATAAATTTCTTAACCGTTATTAAGTTTCGTATTTTTGTAATATGAGCAAAATTTTAATTTCAGGCGGTACTGGTTTAGTTGGAAAGAAACTTCAGTCCTTATTAAAAAGTAATGGACATGAAGTGAATATTTTAACTAGAAATCCTAAAAAATCGAATGAATTTTCTTGGAATATTAAAGAAAGTTTTATCGATGAAAATGCTTTTACTAATGTTACTCACATTATTCATTTAGCTGGTGCTGGAATTGCAGATAAAAGATGGACAGAAAAAAGGAAACAAGAAATAATTGATAGCCGTGTTCTTTCTGCAAACCTCATATTCCAATATGTAAAAAAACTAAAACTGAAACTACATGGTCTAATTTCCGCTTCTGGAATTGGTTATTATGGTGCTCATACCTCAGATATCATTTTTAAGGAAAATGATGCTCCATATAACGACTTTATTTCTAAAGTTTGCATAGAATGGGAAAATGCAGCCAAACAATTTGAAGCGCTTAATATTCCTGTAACGATCTTACGTACTGGGGTTGTATTAAGTAAAAAAGGAGGCGCTCTTGCTAAAATAAACACCCCTTTATTTCTAAGTGCTTTGGGTAGTGGAAGTCAATATTTTCCATGGATTCATATTGATGATCTCTGTAATATTTACACCGACTCTATTGATAACCCAAAGTTATCAGGAATATATAACTGCGTAACCAACGAGCATCAATCAAACATTTCTTTTACAAAAATATTAGCGAAAACTACTGGTAAATTCTTATTTCCATTGAATGTACCTTCGTTCGTTTTAAAAACCATCCTTGGAGAGCTATCTATCATTTTATTAGAAGGAAGTAGAATATCCGCTAACAAAATCGAATCGATTTATAACTTCAAGTTTCCTAATTTAAAAGAAGCTTTAGAGGATCTTCTTAAATAATTCCACCTCCAATTCAATTCAATTCCATTCAGTCTATGAAAAATTGATCCTTTTTTATCCACTACTTATTGAAACTATTTGATGTTTTCCGAAAGCAATGAAATGATTTTTTCTGACACAGGTTTTGACGATTTATAATTTTGCCCAGTAATTAGTCTGCCATCCACTTCAACATGTGGTGTATTCGGCTTGGAAAACTTAAAAACACCACCTCTTTCTTCAATCGTTTTTTTAATTAAAAAAGGAAATGTTTTAAAATAAGGCCTGTCTTTACGTTCATAGTCATCTGGATATCCATTTACTCTTTTGTTTTTAACTAAATATTCTCCATTACTCGTTTTAAGATTCACAATACCAGCCGTTCCATGACATACAGATGAAATAATACCGTTATGTTTTTCATAAATCTCCATAACAATATTAGCTATTTCTTTATTCTGTGGTACATCGAACATAACGCTTCCTCCTCCGATATACTGAACTGCCTTATATTCAGAAGTATTTATTTGACTTGGAGTTAAGGTAGTTTTGAGTTTATTCATAAAGTCCGCAGTGTAGACATATTTTTTTGATAATTCATCGGAAGTATTGATATATGCCAGTGGAATAGCTCCTCCTTTAGGGCTAACGAAATTTACCTCATAACCATTTTTAGTAAAAACATCATAGGCATTTACGATTTCGGAAAAACTATTTCCCGTTCTTAATTCAGTATTCCCGTAAAAATGTGCGTTTGAAACTATGAATAATACTTTCTCTTTTTTCGGACTCTCCTTTAAGCGAGTAGCTGTCTTACTTATAATTTTCCAGCCATTGGGTGTTTGCTTTAACAAAAATAAATCGATATAAACTATCTTGCTCTTTGAAAAGAAAATTTCAACTTTTGCCTGAGCAATGTCTTCAAATATAGTAACATCCAATACTTTTCCTATTCGACCGTTAAACTTTCCTTTCCTTTCAGGACTAAAAAAGTTTGTATATTGATCAACTGTAAGTTTCTGAAAACCAGATCTAGTCGTTAAATATAAAGTCGCATCGGAAACAAAAGCACTCTTTATAAGCTCCCTATTGTTATAAGAACTCCCTTCTATGTAACCATTTAACGTATTCGTTATTAATTTTTGATTAGATTCCTCCTTGTTCTGCGCAAAGATTGAATTCAAAAAGAAAAGTGCAGCTAAAAAATATATGTTCTTCATTTTTAAAAATTTTATGTTTTTCCAAAAATGAAAAACTACTCTTAAAATTGAATTCTTAGTTATAATTTAGGCGTCCAGAATTATAATTATGTACTTATAACTCCCTTGTAATCGACTTTTTAAACTCTGATGGTGTTTTTCCCACTATCTTTTTAAAAGTAGCATAAAAATTAGATTTAGAGGAAAAACCAGATTCATATCCAATAGCTTCTAAGGTTAAATTATCATTTCTATGAAGTAATTTCTTCGCTTCTTCGATTTTGAATTCATTAATATATTGGGAAAAACTCTTTCCCATATTATCATTCAACAGTTGCGATAACTTATGTGGAGTCACTTCCAGTTCTTTACTTAATTCCTTTAAATTTAAGTTAGCTTTCTTATACATTTTCTTCTCGAACATCAGATCGTTTAATCTCGTAATTAAAATCGCTACCTCACCGCTATCTATTTTTTTAGAACTATATTTTTCAGAAACCTCTTGAAAAATTATGTTCCTGTTTTTCTTAAATAAAAGGAATACAACCAACCCATAAAATACCAACGAAAATGTTAAAGTAGCCACATAATACAAATGAAAATATCCTACTATATAAGCAATATAAATTAAAAGATTACCCGAAAGGACAGACAAAAGCCATTGCTCTTTAATTGATATTTTTTCTCTTTTTATAAATTGCCATAGTATTTGACGAATTTGAATAGTAGAAGCCATTAAATACATTCCCCAAGACAAGTAAATAAACCTAATGAAGTAGGTCCCCCATAATTTGGGCTCAGTTTTATAAGGTAAAGTAATTCCAATTGAAAAAATGATTAATATCAGAACTAAATAATGAAGCTTCCATAATTTCGGAACTACATCAATATTTTCTAAGGATACTTTTATATAATAAAACAATGAAATTCCAATTAAAAAACATCCTGAGAGTCCTATTTGAAGTATAGTCAGATTAACGTTTTCCTTCTCTGTAAAAACGATATAAACTGACTTGCCTATTCTTATACTTAACATTAATAAAAGAATTCCAAGAAACGTATTCTGAGCCCTTTTTACTTTATTGAAAAATAAAAAATACAGACTCAGTAAAAATCCATTGAAAACGCCAAGAGAGCAAAAGAAAAATAATATCGATTCTTTCAAGATTAATCGTTTTAAAACGCCACTAAAATAAAAAAGCTCAGAAAAATTCTGAGCTTTTAAAATTATAAATATTGTATTATTATTTCTTAGTATAAGAAACAGTCATATTCGTTACTAAATCTTGACCTTGAATCTTCATTGTCATGTCAATGTTAGATTGCACAGGAACTCCCGATTTTCTATCGATATTCATACTTCCTTTAATATCTCCTTCTCCGATTCCAGTAACTTTACCTCCAATTTCCAGAACTACTTTGTTTGTTTCAATAGATTTAACCTTGTATACAAAGTTCATCTCCAAACCATTCTTACTTTTCGACATTGTCCAAGTATCACCAACTGCAACCTTATGTTCTGGATAAACTACTGATGAGTCGTTTGTATAGTCACTTGCTCCAGGAATATTAGGTTCAGCTTTTGTTTCTAAAACTTCCCCTAAGTGATTACCTTTCATAGTAATAACCGTTTTCAACATTGGATCCATTCTTGTTTTCATTATTTTTCCAGCCTCATCTAGTTCAGATTCACTTTTAGAAGAATCATACGATACCGTCATTCCTCCTTGCGCCATATCCATAGTCATTTTGTCGAACTTAACTGAAGCATTATATGAATTGTCTGATACATCAGTTATTGATTGATTCATAACAATATTCATTTTATTTGTCATTAATCCTGCTCCCATAATCTGGTTCATTTTCATGTCCATTGTATAAGACGCTCCTTTTTCATAGTTCAAACGTAATAGAACTTTTTCTTGTGCCAACGTAATTGTTGAAATAAACAATAAAGCAAAGGCAGTTATTTTTTTGATCATATTAAATTGTAATTTATGGCGACGAATATACGGAAATTTAAAAAAAAGGATTACTCTATTTTATTAAAACACTAAGGAAAACTAAGTATTGAATAACACCTCATAATTAAAAATTATATGCGACCACTTTGATTCTATCTTTTTTTTAATCACATTTGAATAGTGTTATACCAATTATGATTTGAAATTAATGTAAAAGAAAATAATGATTTTTTTCTTTATTTAAAAGAAGAAGAAAGGAAAAAAGGGTGTTTTATTACGGTAATTTCAATTGGTAAATGGTATTATATCAATTAAGATTTGAGCAACTAAATAAACAACAGCTTAACAATGGATTATAGCAAACAACAACTGCCCAAAGAAGTTCTGTTACAACTTTATAAAAGCATGCTTTTACCTAGATTAATAGAAGAGAAAATGCTTATTTTATTGCGTCAAGGGAAAATTTCAAAATGGTTTAGTGGTATTGGTCAAGAAGCTATATCTATTGGAGTAACTCATGCCTTGGAAAATGATGAATACATTTTACCCATGCATAGAAATTTAGGTGTTTTTACTTCTAGAAGGATTCCTTTGCATCGTTTATTCTCTCAATGGCAAGGTAAAGCTAACGGATTTACAAAAGGAAGAGATCGTAGTTTTCATTTTGGCACCCAAGACTATAAAATAATAGGAATGATTTCTCATTTAGGCCCGCAAATGGGTATTGCAAGTGGTATTGCTCTTGCCAATAAACTAAGAAAATCAGAAAAGGTTTGTGCCGTATTTACAGGTGATGGAGGTACTAGCGAAGGAGATTTTCATGAGGCATTAAATGTTGCTTCCATATGGAAATTACCCGTTTTGTTTTGTGTTGAGAATAATGGTTATGGACTCTCCACTCCCACTTCAGAGCAGTATAATTGTGAACATATAGCCGATCGTGGTATTGGTTATGGAATGGAGTCTCATAAAATTGATGGAAACAATATTATTGATGTATACACTAAAATTCAAAAACTAGCTGATAGTGTTCGAAAAGACCCAAGACCGATTTTAATAGAATTTAAAACATTTAGAATGAGAGGTCATGAAGAAGCTAGTGGCACAAAATATGTTCCAAAAGAACTTCTCGATTCTTGGGAATTAAAAGACCCCATTAACAACTTTAGAGAGTTTTTATTTTCGGAAAATATTCTTTCGGAGCATTTGGATGATCAGTACAAACAAGAAATTAGCCATCAGATTCAAGAAGATTTAAATAGAACATTTGACGAACCCGTTATTACTTCAACGGTTGAAAATGAATTAAAGGATTTATATAAAAGTAAAATACCAATTTCATCTTCTCCTTCATCAGAAAAAGAGAATATCAGATTAATTGATGCCATTTCTGAAGGACTAAAACAGTCGATGGAAAAACATGAAGACCTTGTTGTAATGGGACAAGATGTTGCCGAATATGGAGGAGTATTTAAAATAACCGAAGGCTTTTTAGATTTATTTGGTAAAGAAAGAGTTAGGAATACTCCTATATGCGAATCTGCCATAGTTTCTTTAGCTTACGGTCTTTCCATTCAAAAAATGAAAGCAGTAGTTGAAATGCAATTTGCAGACTTTGTTTCTACTGGTTTTAATCCTATAGTGAACTTACTTGCCAAATCGCATTACCGTTGGGGTCAAGAAGCCGATATTGTTATACGGATGCCTTGTGGCGCAGGTGTTGGAGCTGGTCCTTTTCACTCTCAAACCAATGAAGCTTGGTTTACGAAAACTCCAGGTTTAAAAGTAATTTATCCTGCATTTCCAAAAGATGCTAAAGGTTTACTCATTGCCGCTATAAATGATCCTAATCCCGTACTATTCTTTGAACACAAAGGTTTATATCGTAGTATTTATGAAGATGTGCCTTCTAATTATTATACACTTCCATTGGGCAAAGCCTCAATTTTAAAAGAAGGGAATGATATTACAGTTATAACTTTTGGAGCTGCCGTTCATTGGACTCTTGAAGTATTAAATTCATTAAATATTGAAGTTTCTGTTGATCTCATCGACTTAAGATCATTACAACCTTTGGATACGGAAGCCATTTTTAACTCCGTAAAGAAAACGGGTAAAGTAATTATTTTTCAAGAAGATTCTTTATTTGGAGGTATTTCCAGTGATATTTCTTCTTTAATTATGGAAAATTGCTTCGAATATCTTGATGCTCCTGTAAAAAGAGTAGCAAGTCTAGAAACTCCTATTCCATTTGCTGCCAATCTTGAGCAACAATATTTACCCAAAGAACGTTTTAAAGAAGAGTTAATTAAGTTGGTTGAATATTAAAAGTAATTAGAAGATAAAAATTAATGATATAGCATTCCAAAAACGTTGTTATCCGAAAATACAGAAGCGATAACCGTTATATGAGTAGGGATCTAATACATTATAAGCCATGAAATAAAAGAAAACAAAATGAACTACCCCGATGCAAGCATCGGGTAATTCCCCCCTAAGAGATTAAAAAATATTAGAGGATACTTTAAGATAATCTTTATAAATTTTCTTTAATTCCTTTTCTCCAAAAGTAAATTCCAAAAACACAAGTAACAATAGCAAACATAATTCCGTTTTCACCAAGCCAGTGTTCTGTTCCCGTATTTTTAATCGTTAATTCAGGTAATATTTTTTGGATATACACATTGCTTACTGCGTGAAAAATTACTGCCGGCCAAAGACTTTTAGATTTAAAAGTGTAATACGTCAATATAAATGAGATTGACACAATAAAAACATAAAATGAAGTCAATTCTAACATTACATTTTTACCATAATATACAATTAGAGGCCAATGCCAAGAAGCCCAAATTATTCCACTAAAAATAGAAACACCACTAAAAGAAAGAACCTTTTTTAATTCGTATATAAAGAACCCTCTCCAACCAATTTCTTCTCCTAATGTCGTTGCTGATGATCTAATAACTTCAACAGTTCCTAACAATACAATGGCTATAATTATTGAAGATGTTGTATTTAAATTTCCTATTCCAACTAAACCAAGTTCAGCAGCCCAATCAGAAATTACTTTCTTATCAGCTAAAGTTCCTAATTCAAAAATCCATATTAATAGATAAGTTATTATACCATATAATGCCGGAATCAAATAAGATAATCGAATATATTTCCAATTCCCCCAATTCCAATTTAAAGAAGAAATAGACCGTCCTTTTATCTTTAAGGTAAGTATCGCGGCAATTGCGGGACACCACATTAAACCTCCAATATATATCCTTGAAGGATATAAATTAACTATGGCATAATGGAATATTGAGCTTAACGCAGTAACAATAATTAAAAAAATAAAGATTGTATTCCATGCCTGCTTTCGCTCTGTCAAGTTTTTTTGCATTTGAGTTTTTTATTAAGTTTTTTATTGAAGACGAAGAGTTGGAAAATATGTTACACACTAAAATAAATTAAAAACACTTCATTCTATTAACTAGCCATTTAACGTATAAATTAATATATATATCCATTACAACCTCCTTTGTTCGGAACAATTATTTAAATAAAATAGCATTCTTTTACTTTTATTTAGACTCATTAAGCATTAAATTTGTTTTTCTATTATAGTAGTTATGGCAAATAAAAAGATAAACTTACTCTTCAACGGGATATTGCAGGAGCAATACCATTCATCTAATTGTGGCATTATATCAAGAAAATATAATGTTAATCCTTTATATGGTAATGGTTCAGCAATTACATATAGCTTTGATGGCTTATATATTGAATACTTAAATACTACATTTCATGAAGATTATATTTTCAATGACAGTTCTAGTACCAATACCTTAGAATTATCACTTTTATTAAGTGGTGAAAAAATGATGGAATGCGGCAATATGAATATGGAAATGGTACAACAAGACCAAGAATGTTTTCTATTCTCTTCCAGCGGTAAATCAATAAATACAACCTATTTCAAAAATAACTTAATAAAGGAAATTCGAATACGAATGTATTACGAATTCATAAAGAAGCATCAACTAATTGATTTAATTTCACACATAAGAAAATTCGATTTAAATGAAAAAGATTGCAACTTTTTTGCGACAACTTTTTCTTCTAAAACCAATGAAATTCTAACTGATATTTTATCAGATACACGTTCAGGCATTTTAAAAAGATTGTTTCTTGAAGGAAAAACCTTGGAACTAGTTTCAACCTTAAAACAAAGAAAAGCTATTGGAAGATCACCTCAAAGCTTGATAAAAAAACTATATGATGTAAAGAAGATTATTTTATCAAATTTGAATGAACCTTTTTCTGTTAAAGAGTTAGCTAGAAAGGTTTTGCTAAATGACACAGTGCTAAAAAAAGAATATAAACGAGTTTTTAATACCTCAATTTCAGAATATTCTTTATATGTTAGAATGAATAAAGCTAAAGAGCTGCTTTCGCATACAAATAAGCCTATATACGAGATTTCCGACATGGTAGGTTATAAAAATCCTACACACTTTTCTGCTGCCTTTAAAAAACATAGCAAGCAAACACCTAAACAATTTCGAAGTATTTCCTTTAAAATATAAATGATCCCCTATATTTATTTACATTTTGAAACAAATATCCGCCCTTATAAGGCGGATATTTTAATTTAGTTTGTTTTATGGCAAAAAACTTATCAACTAAATTTCAATGTTACAGTGTTTGTTTTATTTTTCTGTTTTGTGCATTTACAATCAGTTCCATTCTCCTTAAGTCAGCGGTATTCATTTTTAAACAGGCTTCTACCCAAATATTTGTTATTTCAAGTAATTCCTTTTTTTGCAATGGAAAAACCTTTTTTAAACATTGGAAATGACTATGATTAAAGTTATAATTTCTATCTATTTTATCAATGTAACTAGTAATGGAATCGACCCCTGTTGTATTATCATTGATTTGATCTATCAAACCAAAATCAAACATTTCTCTTGAACTATATACATTGCCTCCGTATAAAATTTCAGATGCCGTTTTAAAATTTAGTTTTCTGCACAAAAAACTATAAGCTCCCATTCCAGGAAAAAGGTTAAATTTATTTTCAGGAAGACAAAACTTCGCCTTGGAGTTACTTATAATTAAATCATGAGCCATAGCACATTCAAAACCTCCTCCATAAGCATTTCCCTCAACCAAGGCTATAGAAACTGCGGAAAGGTTGAATGCAGTATAAATATTATATATTGCATCAATAGATAGGTGAGCATATTCTCGTAACCCTTCCCTATCTTTAGTTTTTATACAATTCAAGAAATACGGTAAGTCCCCTCCAAGATTGTATACTTCATTATGTCCTGAACAAGAAACTAAATATTTTAAAGGATAAGAATTATCCGTAAACATTATTTTTAAGTCTTCAGAAAAACGAGTGAACTCTCTTAACCCTTCCAGTGTAAAATTCGGTATTCCTTCTGTTTTAATCTTCCAAACTGCCGTTTCCTTTTCTGGAATATAGTTTACTTCTACGTGTTTATATTGATTTAACATTAACGCTTTTTTTTAGTTTGATTAGTTTTTCTAAAACTTTTTCTAAGATACTTTTACAGTAATCTCCTTTGATGTTTTCTTAGGTTTAAAAGACACTTTTTCCATTATCACATCGATTATTTTCTGAACTAAAAATGTTCCAATAGTGAATAAAACCATTAAAATTAAACTGGTTGTAATATCCTTATTATGATATCCCACAAATCCCATTGACCAACAAATCAATACCCATTGAATCACATAAATAGATGTTATCTTTCTACTACAATAGAAAAACAGGTCGGTTACTCTATTTGACTTAAATTTCTTTAATATAAACAGTGATAACCAAAAAAATAATAAGTTACAACCAATCAAATAGACAACACCTCCAATTCCTGTATGAAAATAATCTCTCATATGAAATTCGTAATTCTGCAAACACAAAGCTCCTCCAATAATAAAAGTTACCGCACCAGCTAAAAGCATTAGCTTAAAAGTTTTTTGAACATTCTTTTCATTTTCTTTAAAATAATACCCAAAGAACATTCCAACTAAAATGAATACGAACCAGGGAAATACAGCGAAGTATATATTCCAATCTTTACCCCATAACAAATCCAAAATATAATCGAGGGCAGGAATACCCGCTCTTGTTCCTCTTACAAACTCAGTTAAGATTAAAACAGTTGCCGCTATGTATACTACTAAATACTTGTATTTCTGTGAATATTTGTGGATAATACCCATAAAAATTAGGCAAACTCCTGCAAGTTGTAATATATCTCCTGTCAAAATAAGATATACCATTTTATCAAGACCTATAGGTCTTTCCCAACCATAGGCATGGATAAAACTATCTGGAATAAGCCCCAATAGAATTGGCATAATAAATTTCAGAAAATTCATTAAGTATCCAACTAACATAAGTAATACACCTCTTTTTATAGAATTAATTACGGAGTTATTTCTAGACAATGTGTACGAAAAGCCCATAGCAATTAAGAAAACTCCAGCCCATTTTCCAAAAAAATGTACTACCAATCCTAACCAACTCTCCTCTTGAGTATAACTCGATCCGTAAATTAATAATGTATGTGCCATTGGAATAAAAAATACTCCAATTCCCCTAGCCAAATCAATGGCTTCTATTCGTTTTTTTGATAAATTCCCCATTTTATTCTACCCAACTTAATTTTTTCGACAAAGGTTTTCGTTTTCTATTTACTTCCGTTAATTCCTCTTTTAAGTGCCCCATAAAAAAAACACCTAAGCATTTTTCTCCTTCCTTAACTTCTGCGTGATTTTCAACATATTTCATAGTTGCAGTTCCTGTATCCCAATATCCTCCAATATTCATTGCCGTGCAGCTCAACCATATATTTTGAATTGCACAAGAAACCGCTGCTACTTCTTCCCATTCTGGTAATCGAGAGCTTGGTTTACAAAATATGGCAATCATAGTCGCATTTTTTGCATAACTTTTTGTTTCCTCAAAACGCTCATTTGAAAACTCCTCAACAGAAAATATTTCTCTATAATAATTAGCCATAAAAACACCCATTTCTTGCCTATGGATTCCTTCCAAAACTGAAAATCGCCATGGTTGTGTTAGTTTATGTGTAGGAGCCCAAAGACCATTCTCTATTATAATTTCAACTGTTTCTTTAGAGAGGTGTCTTTCTGAAAAATCAGAAGCATAATAAGATCTTCTCTTCTTAATAATTTCACTTAAACTTTCTATTTCCATTAATTGACAGGTTTAAGTTCAACAAGTTCATCTACATATTTCGCTATAGGATTTTTCAATACCCCACTCAACTTTAGACTTTCTATAGGATCGGTCAAATCGAGCATTTGCTTCGTATTTGATAACTGAAGCTTATTTAAACAACAACGATCAAATTCAGATACAAAAAGATTATATTTCTCATATTTCTCCTGTAATTCTGGATGGTTTTGCTGATACTCCTTAATACTCTTTGCTACAAGTTCCCAAAATTTATCCTCTGTAAAACCACAATAGGTATCTAAAATTTGTCCTAAGAATCTGAAAATACAATCAAAAACATCTGTGAAAATGGATAATATTTTCATTTTATCTGTTGTCTTTGCAAAAAGTCTATCCGCATGTTCTGGTAGGTACATCTCTTCATTAAAAACGATTACTTCTTCAGTAATATCTTTCATTAACATTGAAACAGGTTGATTGTTTTCCAATACTAGAATTATATTTTCGCCATGTGGCATAAATACCAGTTCGTATTTATAAAAACAATGAATTAATGGTTTGAAGTATGCTTTAAGATACTTTTCAACCCAAACACCAGTTTTAATACCTGAGCTTTTTATAAACTCTGCTAACAAAGATGTTCCGTTTTTATCAATATGTAACAACGATGCCATTGTAGCTACCTTTTGAGTACTTGTTATTTTAGAATACGGACTTTCCCTCCATAAGGCTGATAACATCTTGTTATGGGGGTTTGTTTTTCCTAAAACATTATAATAATGATTATGATATCCTACAGTTGCGACTTCTCCTAACATTTCAAAACCTACCTCTTTTAAATAAGTGTCACTTTCTAAAAGTGTATCAATCCATTTTGTAATGTGTGGAGTACTTTGCATATAATAAGGTGATAAACCTCTAACAAATCCCATGTTCAGAATTGACAAGGACGTTTTCGTATATAGCTTCTTCGGATTTGTTAAATTAAACAGAGTTCTAATAGATTGTTGAGCAGAATAATCATCCCCACTTTCTCCAAGTAATACGATTAATTTATTTGCAACATCTGAGGCAAAAACATGCACTAACTTATTTGTCCATTGCCAAGGATGCACTGGCATAAAAATATAATCAGACTTTGATAACTCCTTTTTTTCAAGAACTTCGTTGAACTGATTTATTCTCTCTACTCCTAATTCACTGATTAATAAATTATGGTAATCATATTCTTCAATAGCAGTATAAGTAGCGTACTTTTTGTGAGCAGCTATCCAAAGTATTTTAAAAGGATTATTAGTTTCTGGAGCGTATTTATGATAGTCCTTTATGTTAAACCCAATCCTTCCATTATTCGCTACAAAACAAGGATGACCTTCAGACATTGCGTGTTCAATTTCTTGAAACCCTAAATTAGCCAGCTCTTTTGACGAAAATTCCTCGTGTTCATGTTTATATGCTGCACTAATTAATGTACTCGTAATTTCCTCTAAATACGTCGCTAAAAATTGATCAGGGATCCCAAGTGTTTCTCTAAATTCAGTAATGAACAAAAGCATATCTATGGCTTCTTGCTGCTCATTTTTAAACTTTCGAATACTGCTTACATCTACACTCCAATGATCTAAATGAAATTTCTTTGCTTTAAATTGATATGTTATATCGGCATTATCACTAATAAGTTCATACACATTCCAAGCACCTTCAATTTCATTAAATTTTACTATTGGTGTTAAAATAAGTTCATGAGTAAATTCACTAATCGCTTTTTTAACTAAGTGTTTATTTACTATTCCCCAAGTTTCTGGGTTCATAAAAGTAATTTCTTCGTTATTCATTGCTATGTAACTTATTTAAGGCTTCTTCGTAACTCTGCTTTGTACAAATGGCAAGAGAAGCAACCTTATGAGGTAACTTAATTTCCTTCTGATAAACAAACCCTGCTTTCATATTCAGCTTATGTATTTTTTTATTATTCGCATCGGGCTCTACAACAACTCTTTCAACGTAAGGAAGGCTAAAAAAGTAATCCATAATTGTAGAAAAAACACACCAAGTAAACTGAGGAATTCTTTTCTCTACAGGAGCCACTAAAATGTGCATTCCGTAATCGTTTAACTTAAAGTCATAATGTTTTGCTATAATATCTTCGGAAGCTTTATATCGTTCCATTAAAAAAATGGGGCGATCATTTAGCATACCTATATATGTATGATGATGGGGATTTTTTTCTATTTCATCATAAGAATTATAAACTTGCTCTTTTGAAAAATCCAACATTCCCCAATATTTAGCATACGGTTGTTTTACCCAACTATACAAAATATCTATATCATCTTTAAGATGAATAGGACGTAATACAATGCGCCCAACACCTTCTATTTCTTTGCTAAAAATCTGCTGTTCTATTATTGACATCATACTACTTCTTCAGGTTCATTTTCAACACTGTAAACTGCTATTGGATTTGCTATTTCACCAGCAAATTGTAGTAATGCTACTGGATCGTCTAAATCAATCATTTGCTTATGATTATTTAATTGTAAGCGATTTAAGCATGATAATTTGAAAGTATCAGCAAATAAATCGTACTTGTTAAATTTATCTATCAACTCAGGATGCTGTTGTTGATATTCTTTTATATTCAGTGCTACTAATTGCCAGAATTTATTTTCAGGAAAGTTTGCATGTTCTTCCAATATAGGAGTCAGGTATCTGAAAAAACCATCGAAAACATCTGTAAATATTGACAATAACTTCACATCTTCTGGTACTGGTGCATACATTCTTTTTAAGTCTTCCGGTAATTCTACATCGGGACTTAATATTACCGCTTCTTCAGTAATATCTTTAAGTAAAGCACTTACAGGTATATTATCTTCTAAAACAAGAATAATATTTTCACCATGAGGCATAAACACTAAATCATATTTATAAAAACAATGAATTAATGGACTCAAATAAGCTTTTAAGTAACTACTTATCCAGAATTCAATACTCAATCCAGAACTTTTAATATATTCTGGAAGCAAGGCGTTACCATGGTGATCAATGTGCAGTAATGCCGCCATAGTAATTGGTTTTTGACCTTTATTTATTTTAGAATATGGACTTTCTCTCCACAAGGAAGCTAACATTTTATTATAGTCATTATGAACTCCAAACTCCTCAAAATAAGGATTTACATAGCTTACCGAACCTATTTCACTCAACATTTTAAATCCAGTCTCTTGAATAAACTCATCGTCATAAAGTAAATTTTCCAACCATACTGCCATTTTAGGAGCAGTACCTAAATAATATAGTGGTAATCCTCTCATAAAGCCCATATTTAAAATAGATAGGGCCGATTTCGTATAGAATTTTTGTGGATTTGTTGTATTGAATAAAGTTCTAATTGATTGTTGTGCTAAATATTGGTCTGGTCCGTAGCCCAAACAAACTAAATCGTTTGTTGCGATTTCAGGAGCAAAAACCATCGCTAATTTATTAAACCATTGCCAAGGATGAATAGGAATGAATAAATAGTCTTCTGGTGTTAATCCTTTTGTAGATAATACTTCATTGAACTGATTGATGGTATTCGCATCTAATTCTTGATGAATGAGTTTGTCATAAGGTAAACTCTTTATAGCCGAATAAACAGCCTTCGATTTATGCCCAGCCAACCATAATAAAGAAAAAGAATTTCCTGCCTCAGGTGAATAAGAACGATAATCACTACTATCAAAACCAATGCGTCCATTATTTGCAACAAACCCAGGATGCCCTTCTGTCATAGATTGTTCTATCGTTTGAAAATCAGATTGTGAAAGTTCTTTCGCCGTTGGGTTTCCTTTTGTGATTTTAAAAGCACTACCATACAATGTACTAATAATCTCTTCTAAGTAAACTGGCATTTTTTGATGATCTATTCCTAAGGTTTGCTCAAACTCTTTAATGAATAATATGGCATCTAAATTTACAAGAGTATTATCTTGTTTTTTTATTAAGGTTGACTCTTTAATCAGTAGTTGTTCTAAGGCCAGTTCTTTAGCTTCGAACTCATAAACAATACCAGAAATATCAGATGACAGGGAAAATAGACTCCATCCATCTCCCGTTATTTTTAGCTTTTTAGGAGCTAATATTCTTTCATGTGTAAACTCACATATTGCTTTTTTTACTAATAATTTGTTTGACTGTAACCAAACTTCTGGCTTTATATGTTGAACAGATTGCTGTGGAGAAACCACATTATCTAATGTATTCATAGTACTACGTTTTGAAGGGATTATTTTCTTAATTTGATTTTCGTACGTCTCTCTCTCGAGAAAAGCTAGTTGAGCTGTTTTATGAGGTAATTCTATTATTTTATCTAAAGAAAATCCAATTCTTTCGCACAAGGCAAACATCTTTTTGTTTCTAATATCTGGCTCTACCACAATGTTTTCAATACTTTTATTTGTAAAAACAAAATCCATTATTGACTGAAACATATACCAAGTAAAATGAGGTACTTTTGTGCTTTTTGGTGGAGCAATAATTATATGAACCCCTGCATCAGAAGCTTTGGCGTTATAATGATCATTTATGATGTCATTCTGAGGGTTATAACGTTCTAAAAAAAATACTTCTTCGTTATTATAAACACCAACAAAAACATCATAATCGACGGGTTCTATTAACTTTTTATATTCCCTTTTTACATCTTCTAAAGATGTGTTTTCCATTCCCCAAAAAACAGCATATTCTCTGTTTACCCAATCATGGAGTATTTTCGAATCTTCATTCAAATCAAATGTTCGAATGCTTATTTCTCCAAATTTTTTGTATTGATGGGTAAATACTATTTTATTGTTTACTGACATTTACGACAATTTTACTCACAGTGTGAGATATAAATAATTCATGTTCGGTTTCTATTCTTTTCACTAACTCTGTTTTAACTTTGGTTGATTTCTTTTGAGATTTGAAGAAAATTTAAAAACAAAAAAGTACAGTAATAATGTTATTATAAAACCTGACAAAGCCAATATAAAAGGCATTTGTAATCCGAAATTATCAACAACTAAACCTATATTCAACGATGCGAGTAAAACTCCAAAATTTTGAAAAAAATGAATTTTACTATAATCTATTGAATACGATTCTGGAGAACTCATTTCGAACAAAAAGACATCGAATTTTACCATTCCTTGGAATATTGCCCATCCATAGATTATTCTTCCAATTATTACCATACTTTCTGACGGTATTCCTTGAAGTGAAAGTCCTACAAGACCTATTAACAAAGCTTTTATAATACCTTCATATCCACTTGTGTTTCTTTTGTTATTAATCCATAAAGCAATTAAAGCCACAAACCCAGGAATCGCATAAATTGTACCTGATATTAACTTAGAGTCATTTGATGAAAAGCTTTCCCAATACAATGAGAAGAACGGCCTAATTAAAAAATCACTGAAGTATAAGATTAGTGTCAATAATCCTATTTTTATGATAAAACTATTTGGAGTAGAACTTTTTTCCACTTCACCAGTTATAACAACCACATCTGTATTATACTTCTTGCTTTTTAATAAATAGGCACTCACTGACATTTGTAAAAAGTCACCGAGTGCCATAACGAGGAATATTGAACTAGGGTTGATAAAATCAACTGTAAACCCTCCTATTACTGCTCCTAAAATTCCTCCTAAGTGCACAACTACCGATAATAAACCGATAGTACTTGTGTGTTCTTCTTTCTTTATGATTTTAAGTATATACGGATATACTAAGAGATAACTCCCTTTGAATAGCACCATGACCAATGAAACTATCCAAAAATTAATATACGACTCAGTCCAGTAACAATACAATGCTAAAACACCTGCGATCGCTTGCGTATATATTAGTATTTTCAATTCTGCAACTCTCTTTGAAACATATGCCCAAAATGGAAACGCTATCATTACCATAAAACAAATTGCCGCAAAATAGTAACCTACGTTTTTAGGGTTTGTCATTCCAAATCTCAATTCAAAAAATTGGGGATAAAATGGATGTAACAAATAATCACTAACAACGGCAATAAAGGTCATTGTTATTAAAAATGACTTTAGATTCATCTATAAATTTTTATCATTTTACAAAGTCAGATAATGTCCTTAATATTTAAAATAATTTTATACCATTTGTAAATTGAAACAACGCTTACAAAACACTCCTTTTCTTTTCTATTTCAGAATACAGAATAAAGAGAAACAGTAACTAGTCGTATTATGCTCTCACTTTCTGCTTTACTAAAGACAAAATCTTCATTGTTTTCGCAGAAACTTCAAACATCAATTAGTAGTATTTAAGGGGAAGTTTTTATTTTAAATATTTTACAAACTTATACTGTTACTTGTTTAACTATTTCTTCTTCTTTACTTACACCAAATTGTTGGAAAGCGATGTTCTTTTCAACAGGATAATATTCCTTCCCTGTAATTTCCTTTATGATATAAGAATTACGATAACACGCCATTCCTAAATCTGGAGTAACGAAACCATGTGTATAGAGTTCAACGTTTTGAACAAAAATTTCATTATGGTTCTTATCAATTGTATAATTTCGCTGGACATCATATCTTCCCTGAGTGTCCCATCCTATTCTATCAGTAACACCTTCGATAAATTCAGGCATTTTATAATGATAACCTGTGCATAAAACTAATCCTTCTGTATTTTTTTCGAAATACTTGTCTTCCTCAACTTGATGGAGTTCTAACGAAATTTGATCATCTTTCTGTGTTGAATTAATCAACTCGGTATTCGTTCGTAATGAAACCTTTAACGGTTCAGTAGCGTATGATTGTTTTGTGTATAATGTATTGTGAATATCATTAATTAAATCTTGATTTATTCCTTTATATAAATGCTTCTGATTACGGATTAAATCATCTCTTTTTTCAGATGGAAGATTATAGAAATAGTCCACGTACTCTGGAGATGTCATCTCTAAAGTAAGTTTCGAGTATTCTAATGGGAAAAATCTAGGTGATCTTGTTATCCAATTTAGTTCATAATCTTTCTCATCGATATCTTGTAATAAATCATGAAAAATTTCAGCAGCACTCTGACCACTTCCTATTACGGTAATGGACTTTGTTTTTTGTAGTTCTTCTTTTTCAAATAGATAATTAGAAGAATGTGTTGCGACTTTACTTAATTCTTTGGCACTACTAGGAATATATGGTTGCGTTCCAGTACCTAAAACAATTTTCTTGGCCTTATAAATTTTGATATCATATGTTTTGGTACACACACTAGTAACCACATAAACTTGATCCTTTTCGTCAAAATCAATGTTTTTTACCTCTGTATTGAAGAAAATGTTTGGTAATTTTTCAATAGCCCATTGACAATAATGATTATATTCATTTCTTAACAACAAAAAATTTTCTCTAATATAAAACGAGTAAATCCTCCCCTTCTCTTTGCTATAATTCAAGAAACTATATGGATTTGTTGGATCTGCCAAAGTCACCAAGTCAGCCATAAAAGGAATCTGTAAAGTGGTACTTTGCATCATCATTCCAGGATGCCAATCGAACTTTTCTCTTTTATCCAAAAACACTCCATTAAGTTCTTCAATAGGTGCTGTTAAACAAGCCAATCCAAGGTTAAAAGGTCCTACTCCAATTGCTATGAAATCTGCTATATTCTCTGCCATTTTTATCTAATTATTAGTTTTATATTGTTCTCCTTTTTGTTGAATCATTTTTAGAATTTCAAAAAGGTTTTCTTCTGTGTTATTTGGATTCAATAGCGTGAATTTTAAATAGATATTCCCATCTAACTTTGTACTAGCGACTGAGGTTTTTCCTTGCTTAAATAAGGTGTTTTTTATATACATATTTACTCTATCATGTACCTTATTTTCTTGAACACCTAAAGCTTTATATCGAAATACTATTGTACTTAATTCTGGTTCATGAGCCGCTTCAAAATGAATATCATCCTTAATTTTGTTATAAACTGAAGTTGCTAAGTGATGAACTCTTTCTAGGTATTTTCCTATTGTGTCTTTCCCTAAAGTTTTTAAGGTAAACCAAACTTTAAGCGCATCGAACCTCCTTGTAGTTTGAATTGACTTTTCTATTAAGTTAGGTCTTTGAGCATCTTTATCTTCTAAGGGATTTAAATAATCGGCGTAGTAAGAAACATATTGAAAATGTCTTTTATTTTTGGCTAAATAAGCGCTACAACATACTGGTTGAAACATCGTTTTATGGAAATCAATAGTAATAGAATCCACAGAATCGATTTTTTCAAAGTGATTTTTGTGAGTATCTGTTAATACAAAACACCCTCCGTAGGCACCATCTGCGTGCAACCACATTTTATATTCTTTTGCTATACTCGAAATAATTTCTAATGGATCAAAACTACCGTAATCGGTGGTTCCTAGGGTAGCTACAACAGCCACAGGAATATTCCCTTCTTGTTTTACTTTTTCAATAGCTAAAACTAATTCATTTGGATCCATTCTCATTTTACTATCCGTTTTTACAGAAATAACGGAATCATACCCCATTCCCAATAAAGCGGCATTCTTTTTTACACTAAAATGAGCTTTTTCAGAACAAAAAATTCGAAATTTACTTACTTCTTCAAACCAACCATGTTGTTTTATATTTACACCATAATTTTCGAAAGCATAATGATCACGAGCCATTAGTAATGCCATAAAATTAGACTGTGTGCCTCCACTCGTGAAAACTCCATCTGAACTTTCTGGAAATTTAAACTCATTACAGATCCACCTAACAACCGCTTGCTCTATAAAAGTTGCAGAAGTACTTTGATCCCAAGTTTCAATAGCCGTGTTTACTGTAGTTGCAATAATTTCAGCTGCCATTGCCGGCAAAACCACAGGGCAATTTAAATGTGCTACATAATTTGGATTATGAAAAGCAATGGTGTTTTTTATATATAAATCGTTTAAATATTCTAAAGCACCTTCAAATGACAGAGTATTCTCACCATCTATCTGTGCATCTAATTTATGCTGATTAATTTCTTCTAAATTATCACCTGCATAAAAATCTTTTTTGCTAAAGAATTGTTTTAAGGTTTCTAAAATTACATTAGTTTGTTTTTCTAAGTCTTTGAAAGACTCTCCGTGTAATAAGTCAGTTTGTAGCGAAGAATCGACTAGAACCGGGAATTCGTCTAAGATCATTTATTTTTATTTAGTCTTAATAGTTGAACACAAAACTAAGACGTATCTAAATGTTAAAATGACGTAAGTGTGAGAAAAAATGACGCAATAATACATCACTTCTATAAAGAGAAAAGACTCTCTTTTATACGGTATTAAACAAACGAAGCCAGAGCTATGACTCTGGCTTCGTTTGTTTAATAAATTTATCTAAAGCTAGGCTTTTTTATAAGCTTCTAGCGCTCTTAGCCTTGCCATTTTATGATCTACTATCGGTTGCGGATATGTAAGTTCATTTAAATCTCTCACCCATTTTTTAGTATATTCTAAATTTTTATCAAATTTTTTAAGTTGCTCAATAGGATTAAAAATTCGAAAATACGGTGCTGCATCGCACCCCGTTCCTGCTGCCCATTGCCAATTACCATTATTTGAAGATAACTCATAATCTAACAATTTCTCAGCAAAATACGCTTCACCCCATCTCCAATCTATTAATAAATGCTTACACAAAAAACCAGCGGTTATCATTCTTACACGATTATGCATATATCCAGTAGCATTTAATTGACGCATTCCAGCATCTACTATTGGGTAGCCCGTTTCTCCTTTACACCATTTCTCAAATTCTGTTTCATTATTTCTCCAAGAAACAGCATCGTATTTCTTCCTAAAATTATTAGTAACAACATTAGGAAAGTGAAATAGTATTTGCATAAAAAACTCTCGCCAAATAAGTTCACTTAAAAATGTTTTATTTGTTTTGAGCGCATATTTTACCATAGTTCGAATACTGACCTGACCAAATCTTAAGTAAGGTGATATGTATGAGGTTTGATCCAATGCAGGAAAATCACGAACCTCATCATAATTAAACAACTTATCTAGTTTATAAGGAACTACCGTAATGGTACTTACTTTGAACCCTAAATCTTCCATTGAAGGGAAACTTGCTGTATAGTTTAAAAAACTATGAAACAATTTACTTGAATCTTTTTCTATTAAATGTTTCTTTTCATCAAATAATTTAAACCATTGATTTTTGAAAGGAGTATATACTACATATGGGGTACCATCCTTCTTTAAAATTTCACTTTTTTCAAAAATTACTTGATCTTTGTATGTGTTTACGGGAATTCCTGCCTTTTCAAAAATAAAGGTAACTTCCTTATCTCTTTTTAAAGCATAAGGCTCATAATCTCGATTCAAATATAGTCCTTTACAGGAATGTTCTTTTAGTAAGTCATTCCATATAACCTGAGGTTTTCCTTTCTTAACTAATAACGAACTTCCTATTTTTTTTAAATCGGCATCTATTTTATGCAAGGTTTTGTAAATGAATGAAGTTCTCGCATCATTCTCGGGTAGTTTATCTATAATTTCTTCGTCGAAAATAAAAACAGGCTTCACATCGAAACCAGATTTCAAACTGTGAAATAGGGCCGTGTTATCTTCTAAACGAAGATCACGTCTAAACCAATAAAAAACAATATTACTTTTCATTAAACATTACTTCTAATGTATTAAACCTATATTCAAATATTTCCTTTAATTGTTTCTTTATGAAAACCTTCTGAGCAATTTTTCCTAAAAATCCAAAAGGTATTTTATATGATATCTTATCTTCCATGAGTGTTTTTCCATCTGGTAATTGATAAAACCAATGCTCATGATGCCACATGCTATACGGGCCAAAACGTTGCTCATCTATAAAAAACGCTCGGTCTTTTACCTCAGTAATTTCCGTTACCCAGTTCAGTTTTATTCCTGGCAATATTCCTACTTTATAAGTGATAATTTGCCCGGCATAGGCCTTATGACTTACTTCTGAAGTTATTTGAAATCCCATATCTTCTGGAGTAATTCTCTGGAGGTTTTCTGGAGAACTAAAAAAGTCCCAAGCTTCTTCTAAAGACACGTTCAATACTTGTTTTGTTGATAAAGTATTTATGCCTGAATGTTTTTTAAAATCAATCATTTTGCGATTATTCAATTTTATTCCAAATTTTATCTGAATCTAATCTAAAACTCCCTAAGTAGTTAAAACTACATTCTGAAGGCTTAAGTAAAGACAAAAAGTTTCCCTTTTCGTTTTTATATAGATGGTATGTTTCACCAACAATTGGCTCAAAAGTAAATTTTGCACTATACACTAGTTCATTATGTGCGAATTTATGATACAGCGATTCAAACTCTTTTTTCAACTCATCAAAGGATGCTTTTATCTGCTTATTTGCAAGCGTAATGTTTTGTTTTTTCCAACTTACTGAATTAGGTAAATCAATCTTTGGAGCCGTTAAACTAGTTCCATATGGTTTTAAATATGCATCATACTCATTTGTTTCTTCATTATAAACAACACTGTCAGGCTTTTTCATATTCATTACTTAAGTTGAACACTTTCATTAAAAATATATTTAATGAAATTCTCTTTTAGGGGGACAATCATGTTAACTTATTAATTTTAAATTAGATCATGTCGTCCCCCCGATAGAAGGGTTTTCTTTATATGTATTTACTTATTTTTTTACTATTTGGCTTTGTCATTGAATAGAAATAATCCAATAACCTACCATCTTCGTCAATCAAATATTTTTGAAAATTCCATTTCACGGTAGAATTAGACTTACCATTCAACGATCTTTGAGTTAACCATTTATATAAATCGTGCTTATTCTCTCCTTTTACCTCAACTTTCTCAGTAATTAGAAAAGTAACTCCATAATTAACTTCGCAAAAACTTTCAATTTCTGAGGCTGTTCCTGGTTCTTGGCTTCCAAATTGATTACAAGGAACTCCGATAATCATTAAATCATCTTTATACTTCTCATAAAGTTCTTGAAGACCTTTATATTGGCTTGTGAAACCACATTTAGAGGCAACATTTACAAATAAAATTTTCTTCCCCTTATATTCTGATAAACCAATAGGCTTACCATTTATATCACTAATTGTAATATCATATAACGACGTTTTAGGTTCTAGAGTTTGTGCTTTTATTGATGTTCCGAAAAGAGTCATAAGTACTAGTATTTTGTATAGTTTCACGTATCTAATTTTTGTTTATTTGGGTACCTCTTCATTGAAGAGATATTTATTCGATTAATATTTTGGTTATTTTGAGTTGGAAATTCTCATTTTTTTTATTTCCTATTAAAATTGCAATCTCTTCTATTTTATCTGAATTAAAATTCTCTTTATTTAACTTATATCCTCTAAAAGAAGGATAAAAATCTTTTAAATTCAATTCTATTTTTTGTTCTTCCGTTGTCGTCTTAAACGATTGTACATACCAATACCTAGCTCCTGCTTGAGATTTGATACGAAATTGATACTCTTTACCATCTCCCTTTACATGCAGTACTATCCTTTTGTTTTTATTAGAAATTTCAACCGCCGTTTTCAACCGGGTCATAGCGAAACCTCCGTTATTTTCAGTTGAAACTTCACCTGAAAAAACACCTTGTCCGTTGGAATTTACTTTCATTGATGATGTTGAAATACCTCCCATGACATCATCGTTGATTACCTTCCAATTATAAAAATTATTTTTTGAGAAGTCACAAATTACAATTTCGGAAATTGTCATAAATAATGCTGCTATAATGGTCAAAAGTTTCATACCTACTGTATTTTAAAGTTTAATGCTTACAATTCCGGCATCCATTGGAATAATTTGCCCAGAAATAGATTTCGTGTTATCAGAAAGCAGATATTCTGCTAATGATGCAACCTCTTTAGGATCTAAATATTGCTTCAACGGGTGTCTCTCTCTCATAGTTTCTTGCTGTTTTTCATTCCTCAGTAATCTTGAAGCTAGTGGCGTATCCGTTACGGTTGGCGCAATTACATTGAACCTTATTTTTGTTGCGTACTCAGCGGCTAACGATTTTGCCAATCCCTCTACAGCCGCTTTACTAACCGCTATACTAGAATGAAAAGGCATACCTAAATGCGTTGCAACGGTACTAAATAATACGACACTCCCCTTGGACTGAATCAATTGTTTTTCGTAATGTTTAATAGCGCGAATGGCACCTAGTACATTTATATTAAAATCCGTTTGAAAATCTTCAATTTTGAGTCTACTCAACGATTTTAAATTTATACTACCTGGGCAATACACCAATCCATCAAGATTATCTATCTTAGGAAACTCATCCTCTAAAACATTCAAGCTATGATGCGTAATATTATCGACATCATTTAAACTTCTACTAATGGTAATAACATGGTTTGTGTCTTTAAGGCGATTTGCTATAGATGCACCAATTCCTTTACTACCGCCAATTACTAAAATAGTTTTCATCTCTACTTTTATTATTGTATTGTCCTAATACCTATTAACTTTTCAAATAATTCTGTAATTCAACAATCTTTTCTTGTTTGTTAAAAGCTCCTCCGTAAAAACAAGTAACGGTAGATGAAGAATCATCTTTAACTCCTCTCGAAGAAACACATAAATGTTTCGCTTCAATAATTACTGCAACGTCTTCTGTATCCAGAATATTTTGAAGGTCTATTGCTATTTGATTTGTTAAACGTTCTTGCACCTGAGGCCTTTTAGCATAGTACTGAACAATTCTGTTTAACTTTGAAAGCCCTATTACTTTTCCAGAAGAGATATAGGCTACATGTGCTTTTCCTATAATTGGTACGAAATGGTGTTCGCAATTTGAATAAAATTGAATGTCCTTCTCTATCAGCATTTGATTGTATTGATATTTATTATCAAACAATGCTATTTTCGGCTTGTTTTCGGGGTTTAATCCAGAAAATATTTCATCGATATACATTTTAGCTACACGCTGTGGAGTTCCTTTCAAGGAGTCATCTGTCAAGTCTAATCCCATCACATCCATTATTTGTGAAAACAAATCGGCAATCTTCTGTTTCTTTTTATTGTCAGATATGTCAAAAGCATTTGCCTTCATGGGAGTATCGACTCCTGTATATAAATGGTCCTCTCCTATTTCGTCTACAGAAAGACCGTTTAAAGAATTAGACGTTAAAAGGGTATTCAACAAAGTTTCTTGGTGTTTCATATAATTTAATTTTTAATTCCAAATGCTGAGGAATTTCTTTTTTAATAACTTGGTAAATTACAATGGCAATGTTTTCAACCGTTGGGTTTACCTCTTTAAAATGTGCTACTTCTACGTTTAAATTTTTATGGTCAAAAGGTTCTAAAACCTTATTTTTTATAATATCTGATAGTATTTTGGTATCGATAACATATCCCGTTTCTTCGTCCACGTACCCGATAACCGTAACTTCTAATTCATAATTATGTCCGTGGTAATGTGGATTGTTACATTTTCCAAATACTAACTTATTCTTCTCATCAGTCCAGTTATTATTATGTAATCTATGGGCTGCGTTAAAATGTTCTTTTCTCGTTATTCCGAGTTTGAATTCACTCATTTATCTCTTAGCTATCTTATTATTAGTTATTGTTTTTTGTCTTGAACACTTAAATCTACCTACTGAAAAATCTCTTTTTGCTTGGTGTTTAGTACTCCTTCCTTGTACCCTTTTTCTCCAGCGTTTAAAACTTGTTACTTTTAAACTTTTTCTCATAAAAAGTATTACCTCTTTTTCACTGAGATTAAACTGGAAGTTAATTGCATCGAAAGTTGTTCTATCTTCCCAAGCCATTTCAATAACTCGATCCATTTCAATAGTCGTCAACGAATTCAAATTTTTCATTTGATAAGTTTTTTAAATCAATCATTTTGTCAATAAACTTCTTGTTAATATTACTATTTCCACTTTTTATCATTTGAATAAAACTTCCATCGGAATGTATACTGAAATACTCCCCATTAAAAATGACTAGTTTGTAATATGGAATTACCCAAGAAAAGCGTTTTAATTGGTTTGTAATATGAAGAATAATACCTTTTGGCCTTAATTCTATGTTTGCATAACTTAAATCAGAGACCTTGTTAACGATGCTTTGAAAATTTTGACTCACACTATGTATAATTAGCCTGCTACTACCCACCCCTCCAATACGTAATTTATCAAAAAATGAAAATGATTTTCCTATTAAGCGATTCATTTCTTTTAAATCCGCTTTTTCCGTATGCGTTGTATTAAAAATAATCATGCTTTATTTTATTACGTGTTTATTTAAAATTCTATAACTGTCTTCTATTACTTCCCTATCTTTTCTTAAATTCCATATGGTGTCCGATGCTTTTTTTCTGGTAGAAGAAATATCTACAATAGGGCTTGGATAATGTTTTCCTATTTTAAATCCATACAATTTTTGTTCGAGCATTGTGAGTTTATAGGGTTCATGTCTAAAACTAATTGGCAAGCCTTTCAATTCAGGCACCCATTTTGATATAAAATAAGCTTCTGGGTCATGTTCTATCCCATTTTTTATTGGATTGTAAATTCTTAATGTATTGATACCAGTTTCTCCTGCCTGCATTTGAAGCTGAGGGAAATGAATTCCTGGTTCAAAATCAAGAAAAACATTAGACAAATGCTTAGACGCCTCTTGCCATGGTTGCCAAAGGTTGTGTGTAAAGAAAGAAACAACCATCGCTCTCATTCTAAAATTTAAATATCCGGTATCACGGAGACAACGCATACAGGCATCAATAATGGGAATACCAGTATTCCCCTCTTTCCAAGCTTCTTTATATTTCAATGAAATATCTTTTTTTAGCTTTCTAAACCCTTTATTCATGCTCTCACTTTCCATAATACATTCCATTTCAAACTTCTGAATAAAATGGGCTTGCCATCGTAATCGAGACATAAAAGCATCAATCGCTCTTTTATTGGAAGCTTCTTTTCTAAAATTGTTTGCATATTGATATACTTCCCTTACCGACAAATTACCCCAAGCCAAATAAGGTGAGAGTCTACTGCAACTTTCTCTAGCTTGGTTTGGTTTTGATATAAATTTCGCATAATTGATATATCGGTCTTCAAAGAAAGACCTCATATATTTTAACCCAATAGCTCTCCCTCCTCTTTGGAGCTTTGGAGTAGCTTCTGTGATTAATGAAGTTAGTGTTAAATTCTTGGCTATTGTATCAATTTTTTCATCTTTTAAAAACGAAGAAATCTTCGTCTCTTCTATCTGAAATTGAGGTGTCCCCATATAATCCTCCCAATCTTCTTTCCAATTTTCTCTATCCTGTCTTCCCCTAAAAACGCCATTGTTAACATTTTCTATCCAATCAATTGAATTGTTATTGCAAAATCGTTTAAAAGTTTTGTCTCGATTATATGTTTTTAAAAGCCCCGTTTCTTGATGTGAAAACACAGAAGCAATTTTATATTGTGTTTGTAGGTAACTGAACAAGGGGATTACTTCTGAATTAACAGCAAGTATTCTAGTCTGCCGTGGCACTAATTGTTCATTTATATCTTGTAAAGACTGTTTTATAAAATTCCAATGTCTATCCGAATAATGTGCATCGTTAAACAAACTGGGTTCAAACACATATAACAACAAGACCTTATAACCAGAATTTAAAGCGTTATAAACAGCCTCATTGTCATACAGCCTAAGATCTCTCTTAAACCAAACAACAACTATTTTTTCTCTTTGAAGCATGTAAAACTGATTAATACTATTGATTAATCAAATTTACGAATTTTGTTTAACTTAATAAAAAATAGATTAAACAAAATATATTTTTATTTCTTATAGCTGTATTGGTTTATCTTATTAAAGACTAACAAACTGTTTATCAATAGTAAAAGCTATTATTTACGGTATAATTCTCTTTGAGAATACAAATACTCTTATGAAAAGTAAATAAAACTCAATACGACAATAGTTATTACAACAGCGCTTACAGGTTTTGCATATTTCCAAGGAGTAATATCTACTTCTTCTGTAAACTTTTGAACATACTCTTTTTCCTGAGGATATAATTTACCAATGATAAGCATGATTACAATATTTATCACAAACAAGATTGCCATTACATGTAAAAAGTGTGGATAATTTTCCGATCCAAAAACTGTAGGTTTTAGCACAAACTGGCTTATCACATATAATACGGCTCCGAAAATAATAGCAAAGTTTGCCGCAACAGCAGGAACACGCTTTGTTAAATACCCAACTACTATTATCGTTAATATAGGGATACTATAACAACCATTTACTTCTTGCAAATAACCAAATAATCCATCAGGAGCGTTTGCTATAAAAGGAGCTACAAACATGGCCAATAACGCCAAAAACAATCCGAACCACTTACCGGCTTTTACTGTTTCCTTTTCTGTAGCTTCTTTATGAACAAACTCTTTATAAATATCTAAGCCAAATAAGGTTACTGAACTATTTAAAGCAGAGTTAAATGAACTCAAAATAGCTCCAAATAAAACTGCAGCAAAAAAACCTACAAGCGATGGTGGTAAAACTCTTGTAACCAACTCGGGGTATGCCTCATCAGCATTAGGAAGGTTGCCCTGAAAAATATGAAAAGCAATAATACCTGGTACAACTACTATTAACGGGCCTATAATTTTAATAAAAGAAGCAAATAACAATCCTTTTTGACCTTCCTTTAAATCTTTTGCTCCAAGTGCTCTTTGAATTATAGCTTGATTGGTTCCCCAATAAAAAAGTTGTACCAACATCATTCCAGTAAAAATAGTTGCAAATGGAATTGATGATTCGTTTCCTCCAATAGCATTGAATTTTTCTGGGTTACTGTTTAATAAGGTTGAAACTCCATTTGCAAAGTCTCCTTCACCTATTTCTACAAATCCAAAATAAGGAATTAACAAACCACCTATTAATAAACCTACGGCATTTATTGTATCAGAAACGGCTACAGCTTTAAGGCCCCCAAAAATGGCATAAATAGAACCAATTATTCCAATTGAAAAAACCGAAATCCATAGTGCTGTAGTCTTTGAAACATTCAATACTTCAGGAATATCAAACATTGTATTAATAGCCAAAGCGCCAGAATATAAAACTATTGGTAGTAAAACAACAACATATCCCGTTAAAAACAATCCTGAAGTTAATGCTTTGGTCGTTTTATTATATCTTCTTTCTAAAAACGTTGGTACCGTTGCTATCCCTCCTTTTAAATACCTTGGTAACAGAAACAGTGCCGTAATTACCATTGCTATTGCAGCCAAAGTTTCCCATGCCATTACTAAAATCCCCTCTTCATATGCAGAACCGTTTAGTCCTACAATTTGTTCCGTTGATAAATTCGTTAACAATAAAGAACCTGCTATAACAACCCCTGTTAAACTTCGACCTCCTAAAAAATAACCTTTCGATGTATTTTCATCCGTTTTTCGAGTTGCATAATATGCTACAACTGCCACCAATGCCGTGAATCCTAAAAAAGAAAATAATGCTCCCATAATTATTTTAATGTAAAAGTATTTGTTAATTCAGCTTTTGAGTCTCCTCCAACAAACACACTAAACTTTCCTGGCTCGACTAAAAACTCTCCTTTATTATTATAAAACCCTAATTCTTTTTCAGTAAGTTTAAATTCAACTTTTTTTGATTTACCACTTTCTATGGCTATCATTTCAAAACCTTTCAATTCTCTAACAGGCCTAGTTACTGAGGCGTATTCATCATGGATGTACAACTGAACCACTTCTTTACCTTTTACTTTTCCTGTATTCATTACATCAACAGATACCATAACTTCATGAGTATCTACTATCTCTACATTTAAATTTTCATATGAAAACGAGGTGTAACTTAGCCCATATCCAAAAGGATATAACGGGTCATTAGTTTCATCACTATAATGAGACCAAAACACATTTCCATCTCTAACTGGTCTTCCCGTATTTTTATAATTATAATACAAAGGAACTTGTCCTAAACTTTTAGGAAATGTCATTGGTAATTTACCACTTGGATTATAATCACCATATACAACCTGAGCTATTGCATTTCCACTTTCAACACCTAATTGCCATCCTTCAATAATACCTGGAATGTTTTCTTTTGCCCATGGAAACGCCAGAGGCCTACCATTCATTAATACTAAGACGATTTTCTCGTTTACCTTGTAAACTTCTTCAAGTAATTGTTGTTGAACACCGGGTAAATCAATAGTACTTCTACTTCGAGCTTCACCACTTTGCATTCCATGTTCACCCAAAACCATGACGACAACATCCGATTTTTTAGCTAAGGACAATGCTTCTCCAAACTCAGAAGTATTCGTAGTATTTACCTGTACCTCTTGCGTCATTGAAATTTCGGTATTTGGGATTACCAAATCTGCCCCTTTTGCGTATTGCAACTCATTACCTGAATATTTTCTAAATCCTTCAACTACCGATATCGCTGTTCCTTCTTTAGCCGCCAATCGCCAATTTCCCAAAGGACTTGTTTTGTCATTTGCCAAAGCTCCAATTATAGCAACCTTAATTCCTTGTTTTTTTAATGGAAGTATGTTATTATCATTCTTTAAAAGCACTATAGACTTTTTAGCTATATCTAAAGCATCTTCATGAAATTGTTTTTTACCAGTTATTTCTTGTTCTTTCTTTTCATCACAATAACGATAAGGATCATCAAAAAGACCTAATTCATATTTAACGCGTAAAATTCTTCTTACAGCGTCGTTAATCAACTTTTCATTAACAGCTCCTTCTTTTACTAAACCTGCCAGCTCTTCAACATAGGCGCTAGACTCCATATCCATATCAGAGCCAGCTTTTACAGCAAGTTCTGTCGCTTGCTTTAAATCTTTGGCATATCCATGCGCTACTAATTCACCTATTGACCCCCAATCTGAAATCACAAAACCTTTAAAATTCCAGTCTTTCTTTAATACTTCTCTTTGTAAAAATGTATCTGCCGTTGCTGGTATTCCATTCAACTCGTTAAAAGCATTCATAAAGGTTTTCACACCAGCGTCCGCCACTTCTTTAAATGGAGGTAATACCGTATTATAAAGTGTTGAAGTTCCTATATCAACGGTGTTATACTCTCTTCCTGATTCAATAAAGCCGTAAGCAGCAAAGTGTTTTGCACAGGCCGCAATTGTTTTCGAAGACGACAAATCATCCCCTTGAAATCCCTTTACACGGGCAACCGCTATTTTTGATCCTAAATAAGGGTCCTCACCACCACCTTCCATGACTCTTCCCCAACGAGCATCTCGGTAAATATCAATCATTGGAGCAAATGTCCAATTTAACCCAGCTACTGCTGCCTCTTCTGCTGCGTTCTTTGCTGATTTCTCTATAATGTTCAAATCCCAACTGGCTGCTTCCGCTAATGGAACGGGAGTAATTGTTTTGAATCCATGGATAACATCGAATCCAAAAATTAAGGGAATTCCTAATCGTGTTTCTTCTACTGCTATTTGTTGCAAAGCTTTTACTTGCTTTACTCCTCTTACATTCAGCATAGAACCAACTAATCCTTTTTTTAAATCGGCATATTTTTCAGCTTGACTTCCTTTTTTAGGAACGGGCCCCGTAGCATCCCAGAAACCATTGTATTGATTCATTTGCCCTACCTTTTCTTCTAAGGTCATTATTTCCAACAAACTATCAATTTTTTGCTCAATTGAGTTGTTAACAACTGTACTATTCATTGAATCAGATATTTTGGCTTCGGAATTGGTTTTATTGCAAGAGTTAAAAGCAATAATAATGATAACGAGTAGAGATTTTCTCATATCTTGGCTTATCTTTAAGTTGTTTAGTTTTACATTGTTTGTGGTAAATACCCGAATAAAAACCACAGTATTACTGTTTACTGAATTCTTTTCGACCACTCATGCTAATTTAAAGTTAAGCAAATATTTATCAATGATATTGGTATTTCAATGAAAATGAACTAGAAAAGCTTCTGAAAACGTTTTCAGAAGGCCAATTGTCAAAGAAATTTCACCCCAAAAGATTACTTAATAATCAAGTTTTTTGAATTTCCTCTGCATTTTTTACTGCAGTATTTTACAAAGTCCCAATTTTTCTCCCATTTCTTTCTCCATGGAAATGGTCTTTCGCAAATTGGACATATTTTTGTTGGTAAGTGTTGCTTTTTAGTCAATCTTATCTGCAATTTTTAAGTATTGTACGTTGAACTACATTTGGTAATTATCAAATATTTTAAAGTCTATTGACTCTTTTATAATGAAGACTTATTATCTTCAACGAGAGCATTCAACATTCCTTTAAAAACAAATCCATGAAAAGGCAACACGCTATACCAATACATTCTTCCTAAAATCCCTTTTGGTCTGAAAAATGCTCTTTGATACAATGTATCTTTAATAATTTTGAATTCTAACCAAGCTTCACCAGGAAGCTTCATTTCTGCATACAACAGTAATCTTTTTTCATTTTTATCAGCCAGAAGTACACGCCAGAAGTCAAGTGCATCACCCGAAGTTAACTCCGTTTGATGTCTTCTCCCTCTTCTTAAACCAACTCCTCCAAACAGTTTATCAACAAAACCTCTTACTCTCCAAAGAAAATTAAATCGATACCATCCAGTATCTCCACCTATTCGCCAGATTTGATTGAGTGTAAAACTTTCATCGATAACTCTTTTACTTCTTATATCTTTAAAACATCCGTATTGAGGTAGATTAATATGCTTTGAAAACTTAGAATTAAAAACTCCACTAATCATTGCATCTTTCCAACTAGATAAAATAAAATTCTGTTCTATTTTTATAAAAGCTTTTTCAACAGCTTCTTTATAGCTTATTGGTTTAACTGCTATTAAAGTATTGATATCTGATGGTTTCCCTATTACTTCAACTTTCATGCTATCAACTAAAGAAGCCGCCAATTTAAATGAAGTTGAAGTTACAAAATACAACCAATAGGAAGAGAGTTTTGGCGATAATATAGGTAAAGTAAGAATCCATCGTTTTAACTTTCTAACTTCAGCAAATTGCAGAAGAATCTGTTTGTATGTTAGCACTTCAGGACCAAAAATATCAAAAGATCTGTTATAGAGTTCTATCTTACCTATCGCTTCTGTTAAATAACTTAAGACATCTCTAATTGCAATAGGCTGTGTTTTAGTATTTAGCCATTTTGGAGCGACCATAACTGGTAACTTTTCTACTAAATCTCTTATAATCTCAAAAGAAGCACTACCACTCCCAACAATAATTCCTGCTCTAAAAGTAGTTAAGTTATATGTTTCAGATTGTAGTGTTTCTTCAACTCTAAACCTGGATTTTAAATGCTTGGATAAACTTTGATCATTTACAATACCACTCAAGTATATTACCTGATTGCAATTTGTGGTTTCTAATAAGTTTTTAAAATTAAGTGCGCAAGCGTATTCAAGTTCCTCGAAGTTAGAACTACTAGTAGACATTGAGTGAATCAAATAATATCCAACATCTATATCACTTGGTATTTGAATTCCTTTAATTTTTAGAAAATCTATCTCTAAAAACTCTATGTTCTCTTTTTCTTTAAGATCTTCTGGAATCCTATTTAAATCGCGAACACAACAGACTAACTCGTGTTTATCGTCTAAAAGTTTAGGTATTAAACGTTTTGCGATATAACCTGTTGTACCCGTGATTAAAATTTTCATATTCTTCTTTTTTTCAAGTCGCTTTATTTAGGTCGTTGATATGTTAAACGTTTATTGGTTTCTGGAACTAAATAACTATCCAAACCATTTACTGTTGCCACTTTAGCTTTCGACAAATTCACAAAACCATCATCTTCAACTAGTCGCTCTTCAATATACAGGTCTAAAATTTCACCCAACACCAATATTGTATCATTTGCCTTGATATAATACTCTTCTACATATTTCAGCCCTATTTTTATAGGAGAACCTTTTACAAAAGGTGCATAAAACTCATTTAAATACTCCTCTTCTAACGATGTCTTATCGAACTCAGAAATATCGGAAGGATATTTCGCGGAAGTATGATGCGCATCTTCAATGATGTTTTGGTGAATATGATTTATAGAAAAATACCCTGTTTCTTTGATATTATCGTAGGTATTTCGCCTAACCGTAGTTGGCCGAAGGACAAAACCAAATATTGGTGGTGCCGAACCGTAGTGAACTACGGAACTAAAAACTGCCACATTCGATGTTCCGTTTTTTGATTTAGTACCTATTAAATTAGCTGACTTGAAACCTGAAACACTGTTTATTAAGTTGATTTTATATAAATGCTCTAATTGATCAATATGGTCGCGAGTAAAGTACATTATAAGCTTTTAAAATTATTAATTTTTACACCTTTAGCTTTTAAATCGTGCATTAGGTTATATAAGCCAAAAAACGTTCTGTTGATATAAATAAAATGTTTTGAACCTCTATTTCCATTCATTTTCTTTAACTCAGTACTCTTTGCATATTTCTGACCTAAATCAGCTATTTTATTAAAGAACACCTCATTTGAAAAATCGAATTCTTCTTCATGGAATGGCTGTGTAAATAAAGAAAGCATTTCATAAAACAACTCTTTGAAAAAAGCTTTTTCTTCCTTTGAGTCATCCTTTCTTAAAATTTCTAGTTGATACAATTTAGACTCGAAAAACTCAGGATTGTTAATATTTTCTTTATTTGCCAATTCAAAATAAGGAATATAAAAACTGTCAGGCACCTCTTTTATACATCCAAAGTCAATTACTATTAACTCATTATTTTTTGACACTAAAAAATTACCTGGATGAGGATCAGCATGTACTTTTTTTAACACATGCATTTGATACATATAAAAATCCCACAATGCCTGCCCTATTTTATCAAGATTTTCCTGTGAAGGATTTTGCTCAACATACTCTGATAAATGGACTCCTTCCATCCAATCCATTGTTAAAATTCTCTCTGAAGAATACTCTGGATAATATTCTGGAAACTTTAAATTAGAAATAACGCTACATTTATCAGCAAATTCTTTGCTTTGAGACAATTCTAGCTCGTAATTCGTTTCTTCTACTAATTTATTTTCTACTTCCTTAAAATATTCATCCGATCCTTCTCCGCGAATATTAAACATTTTTATAGCGATGGGCTTTACCATTGCTAAATCAGAGGATATACTATCAGCAACTCCTGGATATTGTATCTTAACTGCTAACTGCTTATTATTTTTTGTTGCTTTATGAACCTGACCAATACTTGCAGCATTTACGGATTCTGTTGTAAATGTGTCAAAAACCTCCGTTGGAGCTTTTTTAAAGTATTTTCGAAAGGTTTTTACCACTAAGGGAGATGATAATGGAGGAACTGAAAATTGCGATAAAGAAAATTTCTCTACATAGGCTCTTGGAAGTATATTTTTCTCCATACTTAACATTTGAGCAACTTTTAAAGCAGATCCTTTTAATGTTTTCAAGCCATCATAAATATCTGTTGCGTTGGCTTCATTTAAGTTTTCTTTTGCTTCTTCTTCAGATTTCACAATTTTTTCTCCATAATACTTCGCATAATTAACCCCTACTTTTATTCCTGTTGTGATTAATTTTGAAGCTCTTTCTATTTTTGAGGTTGGTATACTATTTATACTTTTCATCTTTTATTTTTTTATATTTCTAAAGGGGTAGATGAAAACTCAACTGTTTAAAACAATAATCATACTCGTTATCATTATTCTAAACACTATGTTTTCATGCTGTAGGTGTTTTTTCCTTCCACAAGAATTTTGCAAAATCGAAAACACTTTGAACTGGTGTTAAATCCTTTAAATCGAAACTTGCTTTTACTGATTTTTCGATAAAAATATCTGTCTTTTCAAAATTTGGTGATTTGTCTTCCAACCAAAATTGAAGTGTAAATAACAATTGTAACCAAGAAGCCTCGGCCATTCCTTTATCTCTTAACTTATTGATTCTTTCATTTTTTAAATCAATTGAATCTTGAAAAATTTCTCGATTACTAAACTCGATAAATTCTTTTCTTAAATGAGATAATAGTTTTAATGATTCTAATTTGTTCTTATTTGCTTTTAATTGCTGAAAAACATAAGATCTATTAGCGGTCATTAACTCAAAAAACGTGTAGTAAAAACTTAGCAATTTACTTTTTGAATCATAGGTTCTATATTCTTCGTTACTAGAAAGAAGTTCTAGTGTTTTAGAACAAAAAATAGCGAAAATTTGCTTATCTAAAATTTCAAAACTCGAAAAGAATTGATAGAATTCATTTTCCTCGAACTTATTTTCTTTCGCAAAAGCATATACTGATTTTGGGGTACCGTTTAACAGCACTTCGCTCATATATAATTCAATTATCTTGTCTGAAGTGATACTCTTTTTTTTTGTCATTTTTTTAATTTTTAATTATTTAAGACAATATATGTATTGAGACTGGTTGCTATAATCATCCAAAGAAAATACGGGAGGATGAGCAACGAATATCGTTTGAGTTCATTTTTAAAGTTGAAAGTGAAATAGATAATCAAAAGAAGTAAAATTGAAATTACAACTAATCCTAAAACGGTTTCACGTTGATTAAAAAACACAAAATTCCATCCAACATTTAAAATCCATTGAACTGCATATAGTAGTGTAAGTTTTTTATTTAGAAAGTTATGTTGAAAACTTAATTTAGTCATATATCCTGAAAACAGGATCATTATCGTTGTCCAAGCTGCTCCAAACATCCAATTAGGAGGTGTCCAAGGAGCCTTTTCTAGTGATACATACCAATCTGTTCTCGGACCATCATTCATTAAGAATACCCCTATGTATAAGGCTAATAAATTAGCTATAAGAAATATTAAAAACCTTATGATTGGTTTATTTAGCATGATTTCTATTTTTTAAATAATTAAATACCAACTGAATAGAGAAAAGCAAGTTAAATGCATAAAAAATATCTTCAAAAGGTATTGTAAAGAGACGAAATCCGAGATTTTCCTCATTATTGTACCATACTACGGGCTGTTCTATAAAACTTCCTGTTAATATTCCATTAACAACAAAAAAAGGAATCAATATTACAAGGAAACTAGGATAGTAAGACCTTAACTCTTCTTTGTGGTATTTACTAGCATAAGCTAGCAACACCAAAAAGAATATAAAATTTACTGTAGTATACCATTTCCCAAAATTTATAAGTAACAATACACTTATTACAGTTAATAGCGCTACAGACACCCATAAACTAGCTTTTTTGGATAACTTAAAATTAGGTATGTAATGTTTCAAAACCTCATGCGTAAATAAACAGGCATAGGGTATACAAAAAAAGAACATCCACTCCTCCAATGGCATTTTTAATATAAGCAATGATATATGATAGTCTGAATTAAACCCCCATACACCTGTCGATGTAAAAAATGAATCCCATATCAAAAAAGGTATTGCAATGAGTAAAATACTTAAAAATGCATATTTAATGTATTTTATAAAATGAAATTCCTTCTCGAAAATACTATATAGCAATGGGATGCTTAAGCTTCCAAGGTTTAAAACTAAATATAAATAGTTGCTTACCATTTCAGTTTTTTGAAATACTTAAACGGAACAAATAACATTCCAAAACATTCACCATCTTGTTTCCCCATATGTTTATGATGTATTTTATGAGCTTTACGTAACCCTCTTAAATACCTGTTTTTTGTATTCTTAAACCAATTAAATCGTCGATGAATTAAAACATCATGAATGATAAAATAAGCCATTCCGTAAAACAAAATTCCTAAACCAATGAAAAACAAATAATTCAAATCGGGTCTAATACCAAAATAGAACAGTAACATGCTTGGGATCGCAAATACGACAAAAAAAGCATCGTTTTTTTCAAAAGCATGTGGATACCCAGGCTGATGGTGATCTTCATGCAAAAACCATCCAAAACCGTGCATAACGTACTTATGAGTACACCAGGTAACTCCTTCCATTATAATAAATGTTCCTAAGGTTATTGCTATAAATAAAATCATAAAGACGTGTTCTTTTTTATGTAAAAATCCAAATAATCAGAGTTATCTTTTTCTTTTAATTTTTCAGATAAAAACTCTTTATCGTTTTCTATACTTGATCTATAATTTAATAGTGCTGGTATATTCTCTTGAATGACCAATCTTAAATAACGTAAATCAGTATTGTTTGGGTTTTCTTTAATTAATTTTTCAAGTTTTCTTTTCCCTTCATTAAAAACAGCCAATTTCTTCCATGGAAAAAATTTATGCTTAGCCTGTTTCATTTGTAATGAAACAACATAACCTTGTATGCTCTTTTTATTGGATAATTTGTACTTCTTAATAAATACGATCTCTTTTTCTTTTGTATCTGCTTTATGGTAATCTAAAACATGTTCAGGCACTTCATTTAAAGTTATAAACACAAAAGAAAAAACAACTAATAGTAGCTTCATTTACACAAGGAAAGTTTACTCTAACAAATTTAACTTATATCTGGCATATCCCCTCATCAAAAGACTAATTTTTAATCCATTTGATATCCTAACTCTTGAGTCCATAATTTCAGAAGAAGGAACCGATTTTAATTTCCTTAACAATCGCTTGTAGTACTTATAGGCAATATAAACTCCAAACTTTGCCTCTACTGGTAATTTTAGAATTCCATTAGTATAAGCATATTGAAAATCTTCCTCAATTTCCTTAATAATCGTCGCTTTCGATTCGTTATTTAATTCCCTTAAATTTACATTAGGAAAATACGATCTATTCAACTCTTCTATATCCTCTTTTAAGTCTCTTAAAAAATTTACTTTTTGAAAGGCAGAACCTAATCGCATTGCGGCATCTTTTAACTCTTCATACTTCTTCTCATCTCCATTGACAAACACGCGTAGACACATTAAACCAACAACATCAGCAGAACCATAGATATACGCATCGTATTCTTCCTGAGTTTCATATTCTTTTTTAGACAAATCTGCCCTCATACTCTTTAGAAAAGCCTGAACCAAATCATCTTGAATGTTATATTTCTTAACTGTATGGATAAATGAGTTTAAAATTGGATTTAAACTTATTCCTTGATGTAATCCTAAATAATAGTTTTTTTCAAATTGCAATAACAAGGCTTCTTTATCATACTCATGAAAAGTATCTACTATTTCATCCGCGAATCGAACAAAACCATAAATATTATAAATAGCAGATCGTATTTCTGGAGCTAACATTCTTGTAGCTAATGAAAAGGATGTGCTGTATTTTTTAGTAACTAGTTTACTACAAGTGTATGAAACTTGATCAAATAGTTCTTTCATTATTTGCGCGTTTTTAAAATTAATTCTGAGGCCACTTTTCCAGAAATTAAAGATGGAGGAACACCCGGTCCAGGTACCGTGAGCTGTCCAGTAAAATATAAGTTATTTACTTTTTTACTCTTTAATTTTGGTCTCAGAAAAGCCGTTTGGGTTAAAATATTTGCCAATCCGTAAGCATTACCTTTATATGAGTTATAATCTTTGATAAAATCATTTACACAATAACTCTCTTTAAAAAGAATACTACTCCTCACTTCTTGGTTGGTTAGTTTTTCAAGTCTTTCAATAATTATATTGAAATATTTTTCTCTTAGCTCTTCAGTGTCTTCTATTCCTGGAGCTAAAGGAATTAAGAATGTTCCTGCTTCTTTTCCTTCTGGAGCAAAAGCGTCATCTGTAATTGACGGAAAACTTGCATAAAACAAAGGATTCTCAGGCCAACTAGGGTTATCATAAATTGTTACCGCATGAGTATCAAAATCAGCATCAAAAAACAATGTATGATGTTTTACATTCTTAATTTTTTTATCAAACCCAATATAGAATAATAAAGAAGAAGGTGCAAATGTTTTTTTTGACCAATACCTTTCAGTATACTGTCTATATTTATCATCTAATAGGGTTTCAGTATGATGATAATCGGCACCACTTAACAATAAAGATGTTTCAATTTCTTCGCCATTAACATCAATACTTTTTACATTATTTTTTTCATCTAAGTTAATCTTACTAACATTTGCCTCTGTTACAAAATTCACTCCCATTTCTTGAGCCAAACTAACCATACCTTCTATAACTTTATACATACCTCCTTTTGGATGCCAAGTTCCAAGAGAAAAGTCAGCATAATTCATAAAATTATAAAAGGCAGGTGTAGTATTAGGTTTGGCTCCTAGAAATAGAACGGGGAACTCTAATATTTGTATTAACTTCTTGCTCTTTATTTTTTTCCTTACTTGTTGTCTAATAGTTGAAAAAAATTGATTTACTCTAACTGCTGTTTTAGGAGTTACCAACTCAAGAGCAGAGACTCCAGGTTTGTAAACCATATCTTTCACCGCAATATCATAATTATCCTTTGCCGAATTCATAAAACTCATAAGATGCTTCGAACTCCCTTTTTCCTCTTTCTCAAACACCTCACAAATGGCTTCCAAATTATCAGGAATAGTTATACTATCTTGTTCACCAAAGTAGACTTCATATGCAGGAGATAACTTATGCAATTCATAATAGTCAGAAGGTTTTTTTCCAAAATCTGCGAAAAACTTCTCAAAAACATCGGGCATCCAATACCAAGTTGGACCAATATCGAAAGTAAATCCGTCATTTAAGTATTGTCGTGCTCTTCCTCCAACAGTACTATTTTTTTCATAAACAGTTACGTCATATCCATATTTAGCCATATAGCAAGCTGCAGATAATGAAGAGAAACCAGAACCGATAATTGATATTTTATTTTTTTGTTTAATCATACTATTACAAAGTTAAACAAAATTAAATTAGAATCTAAGAATTAATTTAAAATTTCTGTTAATTTTTTCAGTAGAATAGTTAAACAGAATAGAAATCAGCATGAAGTATTACATCTGATCAAGAAATTTTATAACCGAAGGAAATACCTTAATATCAGACTCAAACTTACTCAAATCTAATGACATTGCCCTATTTCCAAGGCTCACAAATTTATGTGATGTATTTTTAATTACATTATCTACTTGTTCAAAATACTCTAACAGCTTATCCTCAAAAGGCTTAACAGTCATTGAGTTAATAAAACACACATTTCCTTCACTATCAAAGAAATAACCTAAGTTATCTAAAGGTAAACTTTGACCTAGATACACCGTGTGATATCCTCTTAATGCTAATTCATAATTTAAATACAATAATCCAATTTCATGGATCTCTCCCTCTGGTAAAAACAAGACAAACGTCAACTCTCTATTGTTTGCTGTATACTCTAACTTTTCTGTATTTAATTGAATTTTTTGAATTATCAAGTTGGAAATAAAATGCTCATGAGCGGGCAGTAAAGTATCCGTTTGCCATAACATACCAATATGCTCAAGAAACGGAACAAAAACATCTTTAAAAATTTCACGAAATGTTTTTTTGTGCAATAATTTATTGTATGTATTATTGAACAACACTTTATCGAATTGAAACATTGCTAATTTAAAGGAGTTAATCGCCTCATCACTAGCTGCTAACTTAAACGATAATTCACGAGCAGTAATTTTTATCTGCTCTGACGACATATTTGCAACTTTCGAAATCTTATAGTTGTGTTTATTCAACAAAACCACATTTAAAAGCTTTGTTAAGCTATCCGAAGAGTAATACCTAATATTAGTATCGGTACGTTTAGGTTCTAGTAAACCATATCTTTTCTCCCATATCCTAATAGTATGTGCCTTAATACCTGAAATATTTTCCAAGTCCTTAATCGTGAAAGAAGTTTTGATATTGTTCAATACTTTAATGTTTTTATTAAACAAATATACACATTTTTTTTAAACTACTTTAAAAATAGTCTTAACACGACGTTCGGAGTAAATCCAAGAGACAGATTATCTACCGGTTGTACTTTAAATCTAGAGTTCTCAGAAACAACGGTATGTCTTCGATTTAAAATATTTGTCCGATCATAAACATTAAGTAATGAGACACCAATCCTACCCTTCCATCTTTTATATTTATCGAAGCTAAATTCATAACTCGAAGAAATATCAACCCTATGATAATCTGGTAATCTATATGAATTCAACTCACCGATTACGATAGTACCATCATCTTCTACAGTATCAATAATACTATACGGTGTTCCCGTTTTATACAACCATGCTAGGGACAAACTTAAATTACCAAATTTTAAATTGTGTGCCCATTGAAAACTATTCGTTATATCATAATTACTGGGAAAAGGATTTCCTCCATTTGCCTCTTCAAAAGTATATGTTGATTTTGCATAACTATAGTTTATCCAAGAATCATATTTACCAAAACTCTTCTTTAACAAGATATCTACCCCATCTACCTCTCCAGTTCCTTCTAATAAATTTTGTACACCACCAATAGTACCTCTTGTATATGAAGATATTCCTAAGCTATGCTTTTTATAAAAATCAATGTCAAAAATAGTTTTGTCCGACTTATAAATAGCTCCAATAGTATATTGATGATTCCTTAAGACGGGTAACTCTTTATTATCTATTAACAACCAAATTTGATCTTCCAGTCCAAAATCGGAAGTATGATTTTCGAGAAGTTGATTAATAACCTGTTGCTTAAATTCATACGAAGTTTTAGCATGCCAATTTGGTAAAATTTGCTGTTCCATATGCAATCTAGGAGCAAAATACCCTTTATCGGCTAATGAAAAGTAATTAGCACGTAACCCTAAATTTAAAACCGTTTTACTTTTATTATTGTAGGCATAATTGAAAAACAGAGAGTGCGTATTATTATTTTCAGTATCTCCTAGCATATAAAATATTCCATCTCCTGCTGTCGATTGGCGTTGAATTTTATAGCTAATTCTGTTATTAACTAGCTCATAACCTGATAAAAAAGTGGTTTTATCATTTGTTTTTGTTTCAACCGTAGTTTTAAAGCCAAAATCTCGTATAAAATTTGTTTTAAAGGCGTTTTGAGTATAAGGTTCATCATAATTAAATTCACCTTCGTAATTGTACGTAAAATCATATTCAGACGAATATATACTCGTCTTCTGGATAGTATTATCACTCCAATCATGATCCCATTTCAAACGCCATCCTGTATTTCTAATACTTAAAAAATCTCTAGTGATATAAGCGTCAGAATCAATTGTATTGAAAAAATAATTCAGCTTATTTCTAACTAACAAGTAATTAAATGTTACAACATCTCTATGAGATAAGTCATATGTAAACTTTGTATTAAAATCAAAAAAGTAAAAGTTATTTTCATTTTCAAAATTATTCCCTAAAAATGCGGCATTGTTTGCTATCACGGAATTCTGGAACACCTTTTTTGAAAAATTATCAAAAGTTGGTGTTTCAAAGATATCAGACAATGATTTCCTCCCAGAAACAACGACTCCTATCCTTTTACCCAAAGGAATGTTTACAAAGGCATCAAAATGTGTCATATTTACTCCTAAACCACCTTGTACTTTGTTAGGTATTTGTTTTTTAGTTTCTATATCAACAACACCAGATATATGGTTTCCATACTCAGAACTTGTACCGCTCTTATATATTTTAACATCACTTATAATGTAAGGGTTAAAGGCAGAAATCATACCAAATAGATGCGAAAAATTATACATTTTGATTCCATCGAAAAGTATTAAATTTTGTTCAGGTGTTCCTCCTCGAATAAAAAGATCTGATGCCGTTTCGTTCGGATTATTGATTCCTGGTAAAAATTGAATTGTTTGAAGTACATCTGGTTCAGTTAATCCTGAAATTGCACCAAGTTTTTGGGGTGAAATTACTATTGCTCCATCTAGTTGCTTGTCTATTCCTCCTGACAAATAATCAGAAACAAGCACTTCTTCCAAAACAGTAATTTCTTTTTTTAGAAGTATTTCTAAACACTTATTTTCTTGAAAATCCTTAAAAGGTATTACTTTAGATTCATAACCTACATATGAAATACTTATCGAATCTGATTCTATAACCTCATTTAACCCGAAAAAACCTTTTGAACTAGAGCTTACTCCCCTCTTTAACCGTTTTATTAAAACATTAGCTCCTTCAATTATTTTTCCGTCCTTTTCGTCAAAAATATTACCACATAGCTTATAATCCTTTTTTAAATTATATTCAGAAATAATAATATAACGATCCTTGAGAATTTCAAAGTTTAAAGAAGTTTCTTCTCGTAACTGATTTAAGATAACCGATATTTCTTTCGTTGAATTATCGGTGCTCACATATTTATTTTGAATTACAACGTCACTATAAGAAAACTTAACTTTATGTGCAGATTCTATTTTTAACAAATAGTCTCTTAATAAAAAAGACTTCTTTGAGTTATTATCTTGACCAAATGCCTGATTAACAAATGAGATAAGAAAATATAATATTAAAACATAAAGTTTAAATTTCATTTATCGCTTTAGTAAGGTGACTGTATTTTCACCTGTAAAAATAACATCTATTTTCATAGGTTCAAAAACAGTTTTTAAAGCAACCTTCAAATCACTATGCGTATAGCCTCCTGTAAATTTTTGTTCTAAGTTTATTTTATCGGCTTTAATCGATATACCATACTGATTCTCAATAGAATAAATAACATATTTCAAAGCAATACTTTGAAAAGAACTTTCTCCATTTTTCCAAAGAGGCTCTTGATTAGATATTCCCCAATTTTCAGTAACACCATTTCTAAAACTTCTACTTGCCTTTCCTCCTGTTAAAATATTCTTTTCATTTCCAGACACAACACTAACCTTTCCTTCGAAACATTTTACCTCTACATAATCTTTTGATGTTTGAACATCAAACTGAGTTCCTAAAACACTTACATTTCCTAGGTCTGTAACCACTTTAAACTTTTTTCCTTTTTTTACTTTGAAAAAAGCTTCTCCCTTTAAAACAACTTTTCTATTGCTATCCCAATTCTTTTCGTTGAAACTTATAGATGCTTTCGAGTTCAAATAAACCTGTGAGCTATCAGGCAATAATACAGCCATCTTCTCACCATAACTCGTTTCATACTTCACTGAGGTGTCTACAAAAAACAACAATCCAACCAACAATGCAATAGAAGCGGCGGCAATATATTTCCAATTTAATTTGAATACCTTTGATTTTTTCGTCTTTATGCGATCGTTTAAATTTGCATAAACTTTATCAAAATCAAAATCAGGTGTTTCAAAATCAGCAGAAACCTTCATTATCTTCTCATATACAGCATAATCCGAAGTCTTCTGAAATTCTTTCAGCTCAACCTCTGTCAATTCATTACGTAACCACCTCTGTAAGAAGCCTTCATCTATTCTTTTATTCATTTCTAGTTTTTCTAATTGTATAACAAATAAAGCTCTCTCAACCCTACTTAAAATTTGAACCTAAACGATCTCTTAGACTTTTTAATGCTAGCGACATTCTTTTTTCTACTGCCTTGACAGAAAGATCAAGTATTTCAGCTATTTCTCTGTATTTTTTTTTATCAATTCTATTCATCAAAAACACCTCTCTCTGTTTTGGAGGTAAATCTGCAATTGCATCTTTTAGTTTTTTCAAAAATTGCTGTTCTTCTAAAACAAACTCAGGAGTTTCGTTTGTATACCCTTTTTTATTCTCAGAAGCATGTTTCAATACTATTTTTTTATGAGCTACATGATTCAAAAACATATTGTTCGCTACAGTAAATAAAAAAGATTTAGCTTTTTCTAAAATTACCTTAGCACAATTTTCCCATAACTTTATAAATGATTCTTGAACAAAATCTTCCGCCTGGTCTCTATCAGCACATTTATAATACATAAAATTATACAAAGACTGTGACTGTTCTTCATATAATTGGTTAAATGTTTTCTTTTCGCAAATATTCTTTTTGGCCTTCATTACAGCAAACTTAATATTTTTTAAAAAAAATGGTAGGGTATTTCTATTTTTATTTGTTTAACTCTTGATTAATTAAATAAAGGTGCTATTAGCCATACCCTAACACCCTTCTAATTTTACTAATAGCACCACTTTTAATTAATAAACTTCTCTTGGATTTTCCTATTTCCTAATAACCAGAATTAATTCACCATATGATGCTACTTTTTTACCTGTAACTTTACTATGAATTTAAAAAAGTGTCTTAAACCATTTACAAATTAAAATCACAAATTGTATTATCTGAATAAACTTTAGTCCAAGCTCTGTCAAAAGTAAAAAATAGAGATAGGTTCAATCATAAATTCACTTCTCTTAAAAAGATTATTGTTTCTTATTGTACCTTTGCATGATGCAAAACTTAAAAAATCAGTCCAAACTGGAGTTTATTATTTTAATGGCGTCATTAATGTCATTAGTAGCTTTATCAATTGACGCATTACTTCCTGCACTTGTAGACATTGGAAAATCAATTAATATCACAAACTCTAAAGACAATCAACTTTTAGTAACCATGATTTTTTTGGGACTTGGATTCGGGCAATTAATTGCTGGTCCAATTTCGGATAGCATCGGTAGAAAACCTGTTATATATATTGGCTTTATTCTTTTTGTATTTGCTAGTTTTATTTGCGTATCCGCTACTAATATAGAAACAATGATTTTAGGAAGAATACTCCAAGGTATAGGTTTATCTGCACCAAGAACCATAAGTATTGCTATGGTTAGAGATACATTTAGTGGTAATTATATGGCCAAAATAATGTCTTTTATTGTTGTTATTTTTATTCTCGTTCCCGTGATAGCTCCTTCTATTGGTAAAATTTTATTAGACTTATATGGTTGGAAGTCTATTTTTCATAGTCAACTTATTTTTGGAATACTTGTCATGATATGGCTCTGGAAAAGACAACCAGAAACTTTAAAAGAAAGCCATAAATCACCTTTATCATTCAAGCTATTTATTAACGGATTTAAAGAGTTTATGAAACATAAACAAGCCGTTATATTTACTATAGTCTCTGGGCTAATTACGGGGTCTTTTATGGTTTATTTAAGTGCTTCTCAACAGATTTTCCAAGAGCAGTATAACCTTGTCGACGAATTTCCTTTTATTTTTGCTGGACTTGCTATTTCAGTTGGTTTGGCTACTTTTTTAAATGGAACCTTAGTAATGCGCTTTGGAATGTTTAAACTTGTTATGTTTTTTTCCGTTGTATTTATTGCTATATCAATTTCTTATATATTTTTATTTTTCGGAAAAAGTAATCCACCCGTTCAAGTATTGGTAGGTTTCTTTTCACTTCAGTTTTTTGCTATAGGTTTTCTTTTTGGAAATTTAAGAGCTTTAGCAATGCAGCCCATCGGTCATATTGCTGGTGTTGGTGCAGCTTTAAATGGATTCATATCGACCATTATGGCCGTTCCTATTGCTAGCGTAATCGGTAATTGGGTTGATAAAACCTCAATTCCTTTGTTTTTTGGCTTTACAATATGTGGAGTCATTACGCTTCTTTTATTACGATATGTAAAAAAACACGTTACAGTTTAATATTTTAATCTTTTTAAATTTTGAGTTTAGAAATAATATATCAGGATGAATATATCGTTTGTGTGTCAAAGCCTAATAATGTCGTTGTCCACCATGCGCATCACTCTAGAAACGTTGTTGATGAAAAATCGTTATTACAATTACTGCAAGAGCAACTAGGTGAAAAACTATATCCGGTTCATCGATTAGATCGCAAAACTTCTGGAATAATTTTACTGACTAGAGAAACAAAATTCGTATCAGATTTTCAAAAGCTCTTTACTGATAATGCTATTATTAAAAGATATTTTGGTATTGTGCGTGGTCATGCACCTGAGAGGTTAATTATTGATTCTCCTGTAAAAGGGAGAGACTCTGACGTATACAAGGAAGCCGAAACCTTACTAGAAGCTGTAAACCAGATTACTTTGGATATTCCCGTAAAACCTTATGATACTTCGAGGTACAGCTTGGTAAGATTAACACCTAAAACAGGTAGACTCCATCAATTAAGAATTCACACAAATAAAATAAGTCACCCACTGATAGGCGATCCTAAATACGGTGATAAAAATCATAATTTAATGTATCAAGAAAATTTCAATTGTGGTAATCTGTTTTTACATGCAAAAACTTTGGAATTTCAACACCCTTATTTAAAAAAGGAACTCATCTTATCAACCTCCTTACCTGAAGATTGGAAAACGATATTACAAACGTTTAATTGGAGTATTTCTGAATAAGAACTCATCTTGACTTCAATTAAAAAAAGGTTACCTATTTATTTAGATAACCTTTTTTGATTTCGTTTCGATTTTAATTTTACGTCTATTCGATATTAAAACTCTTTGAAAATAGCATGCATTAAACGTTTTTTATCATTGATACTTTCCTCCAATGATATCATCGTTTCCGTTCTATTAACGCCATGAATATCATCAATACGATAGATTATATCCTTAGCATCGTTAGTATTCTTAGCTCTTACTTTACAGAAAATATTATATTTTCCTGCAGTAACGTAGGCAACGGTAACATTAGGTATTAACCTTAAGTTATCTAACACATGTTGTGTCATAGAAGTTTTTTCTAAAAACACTCCTACATGAGCTATAAACGAATAACCCATTTTTTCATAGTTTAAGGTAAGAGTAGAACCTTCAATGATTCCTTCATCTTCCATTTTTTTTACTCTTACATGTATTGTACCCGCAGAAACTAATAATTTCTTTGCAATGTCAGTAAATGGTGTACGAGCGTTTTCAATTAAAATGTCTAAGATTTGATGATCGATCTCATCCAGTACAAATTTTTTCATTTTTGTATTTATTCAAGTAATATTGCTAAAATATGATTTTTTTTCAAACTTTATATACTTTAATTACAAGAAATCCAAAGATCAATCATTTTCATTGAATTCTTTATGACTTAAATAAGATGATAAGTCTCCTTCTTTCTCTTTAACTAAAGTGAGTGCAAATTTATTACTTTCAATTCGTTCTACATACTGATATGCAATATCTTTTTCATTATTTTTTGAACGCTGAATTACGTCATAGAAGTTCTTGATATTGTTAGGTATAGCGAAATATTCGTTATATTCGTCGAAATTATTTGTTGAGGATATATGAAAGATTCCTTGAATTAAAGCATAAAAGTTAAATTTTCTAACCTCTTCTCTCTCATAATCGTCAGAAAAATGACCAGCTTCTATTAAAATCGTATTGTGTCCTAATTTTTGAAAATTGTCACCGGTTGCAGTTGGATAAAATTCATCTGTATATCTTCCTACATGATTTGGGATGACTTCTTGTAAAAGGTTATTCATAGCTACAATTACATTCATGGTTTGAATTCTACCTTTAGTAACCTTTCTCGTTTCTTCTTCTGAAGGAGCTAAGAAAGATACCGTAGCTGGATTCTCTGTTCCTTCTACTCCAAAAATAGTTCTTTGATCATGTAGGTTAAAACAAAATTCAGGATTGAAATCATCCAATACACTTCGTAATATTTTACTTTCTTTCGCTTTTAAATCGACTGCGTCTCTATTTAAATCAATACCGTTAGCGTTTATTCTGGTGTAAGCCAATGCACCATCGGGATTCAAAATTGGAATTATTTGAATTTCAGTTTCCTTTAAAATAGTTTTTACTATTTCATTATTTTTATAAGTAACCAAGAAATTCAAAAAATCAAAAACTGCTTTTGTCCCTGTACTTTCATTTCCATGCATTTGACTCCAAATAAGAATTTTTTTCTTACCTGAGCCTAATTTTAATTTATAAATAGGAATTCCTTCTTCGGAATTTCCAATTTGTTTTTTTTCAAAGTTTTCAGAAAGTCTGTCTAGTGCTCCTTTTATATCCTTAAATGTAACCCACCTACCTTCTATTGATTTTTCTTTGATTGACGGGTATTCTTGCTCTAGAAAATCTATATTAATAATACTCATGTTTCTTTTTTAAATTGCGAACCAAGCGTTCACCAATTTTTGTTCAATTGATTCTTTCGAATGATTATGAACGTAATCATTCTTAATAGGGTCGTATCTAAAATCTTTTGCCCAATCCTCAATATTTTCGCCTAGTGTATTTAAAGAGTTACAGATATACCTTATTTCTTCATTAGTAGTTGTTGGATGCACAGATAAACGAATCCATCCTGGTTTTTCTGTACTGCAACCATCTTTTATCTGATCTTTAATTTTATGAGAAGTATATTGATCTACATTTAACAAGAAATGCCCATAAGTTCCTGCGCAAGAACAGCCTCCTCTTGTTTGAATACCAAATTTATCATTGAGTAGCTTCACAACCAAGTTAAAGTGATATCTTTCAAAATAAAATGAAAAAATACTTAATCTATCTTTATTATTTGGAGCTAATATTTTAACTCCTTCAATATTTTCAAGACAATTAAAGAGCTCTATATTAATTTCATCTTCCCTTGCTTTCATTTTATCAACTCCCATCTCTTCTTTTAACTGAATCGATAATGCTATTTTAATTGCTTGCAAAAAGCCAGGAGTACCTCCATCTTCTCTGGTTTCAACATCATCAACATAATCATGCTCTCCCCAAGGATTGGTATAGGTTACTGTTCCTCCTCCTGGATTATCAGGAATTGTATTCTTATATAATTTCTTATTAAACAGTAATACACCAGAACTCCCTGGTCCTCCTAAAAACTTGTGAGGAGAAAAGAAAATAGCGTCTAAGTACTCATCTTCCTTTTCTGGATGCATATCTATTGAAACATAAGGAGCAGAGCAAGCAAAATCAACAAAACACAAACCATTGTATTTATGAATTAATGAAGCTACTTTATGATATTCAGTTTTAATTCCTGTAACATTTGATCCAGCAATTACCGAGGCAATTTTTATAGGTCTATTCTGATATTTCTTAACTACTTCTTCAAAAGTTTTAATACAAATTAATCCTTCTTCATTACAAGGAACCACTTCAACATCAGCAATGGTTTCGTACCAAGATGTTTGGTTTGAATGATGTTCCATATGGCTTACAAAAACGATAGGTCTTTTATCATCTGGAACAGAAGTATGCTCTTTAAGGTTTTCTGAAACCTTTAACCCTAAAATTCTTTGAAACTTATTAATTACACCTGTCATTCCTGAACCTTCAGTTATTAAAACATCGTCTCCACTAGCATTCACATGCTGTTTAATAATGTTTCGGGCTTTATGATAAGCAAGTGTCATTGCAGCTCCTGTAGTTGATGTTTCGGTATGTGTATTTGCGACAAAAGGACCGAATTCATTTAAAAGTTTTTCTTCAATGGGTCTATACAACCTTCCACTTGCCGTCCAATCAGTATAAATTAACTTCTTTTCACCATAAGGTGTTGAGAAAGTTTGATCAATACCTACAATATTTTTTCTGTATTTTTCGAAATATGCTTCTAAATCCATGCCTGAAACCTTATTAACTAAATTTTAATAATTTACTTTCAATAAACGTACTTATTGAACTAAAAATGAAGGGTCGTCAAAAACTATAATGATAATAATTACGCAATTATCTCTTCAATTTCTTTTATAAATCTATTTGCTAATTCAAAGGCGCTTTCTTCAGAAAGAGACTCTGTATAAATTCTTATAATTGGCTCTGTATTTGATTTTCGTAAATGAACCCATTCATTTTCTAAATCGATTTTCACTCCATCAATGGTGTTCACTTCTTCATTTTCATATTTCGCAGCCATTTTACTTAAAATATCATCTACATTAATTTGAGGAGTTAATTGAATTTTATTCTTACTCATAAAGTAGCTAGGATAACTATCACGTAATTCTTTGCACGATATCTTTTTATTTGCTAAATGAGATAAAAATAATGCTATTCCTACCAAAGAATCGCGTCCATAATGAGAAGCTGGATAAATAATACCTCCATTTCCTTCACCACCAATTACGGTGTTTGTTTCTTTCATTTTTTTAACAACATTAACCTCACCTACTGCACTTGCGGTATATGTACCTCCATGTTTTTCGGTAACATCTCTTAATGCTCTTGAAGAAGACAAATTAGAAACCGTGTTTCCTCCACCTAATTTTCCTAATACATAATCAGCACAAGCAACCAATGTATACTCTTCACCAAACATAGAACCATCTTCCGATACCAAAGCCAAACGATCTACATCTGGATCTACTACAATTCCAAAATCAGCTTTCTTTTTAACCACTAACTTTGAAATATCCGTTAAATGTTCTTTAAGAGGTTCTGGGTTATGAGGAAATTCACCATTAGGTTCACAATATAATTCGATACACTTTACTCCTAATTCTTTTAATAACATAGGAACAGCAATACCTCCAGTAGAGTTTACTCCATCAACAACTACCTTAAATTTGGCCTTTTTAATAGCTTTTCTATCAACCAAATCAAGCTTTAATACTTCCTTGATGTGCTTTTTTATATAATTCTTCTTCTTTTTATAAACTCCTAAATTATCCACTTCGGCAAATTGTAAATCATTGCTTTCAGCTAACTTTAGTACTTCTGCCCCATCTTCACCATCAATAAACTCTCCTTTTTCATTTAAAAGTTTTAATGCATTCCATTGTTTAGGGTTATGAGAGGCTGTTAAAATAATCCCTCCATCGGCCTTTTCCATAGGAACTGCAACTTCAACTGTTGGAGTGGTAGATAAACCTAAATCAACTACGTTAATCCCCAAACCTATTAAGGTATTGGCCACTAAACTATTGATCATTTTTCCTGAAATACGGGCATCTCTACCAATAATTATTTTAATATTTTCCTTTTCTTTATTTGCATTTATGATGAATGTACCATAGGCTGCGGCAAACTTAACTGCATCTATAGGAGTTAAGTTATCACCAATATTACCACCAATTGTACCTCTAATTCCCGAGATAGATTTAATTAATGTCATGTTCATTTTTTATTAGATAACAAATATAGCAGTATTTAAGATATTTACGTCATTACCTGACTGGTTTAAGTGTAACAAATGTTACAATTAAGATCAATAAAAAAAACCGTTAAAGTAATAACGGTTTTTGTTGATCTGGGGGGAAATAAGAAGCCTTTATTGGCTTTTGTATATCATTTTTTGAACTGTTTGTCCATATTTATTTTTTGTTTTTATTAGATTAAACCCTAGAGGTATACGCTTATAAAACTCCTTTTCTTTAGAAAATTGATATTTGATTTTATGCGTTGTATAATTATTACCAATAATTGCTCCGAAACTAATTACTATCCTTTCATTTTCCTCTTCCTGTTCTTCCCTTGGAATATGGCATTTGAATGCCTCTTCACTTGAAATTTGCAATATCTTAATCGCAGTGTAAGGTGGATGGATATTGGGTATTTCATCTTTAGAAAAACTTTCCTCGACTTCATTCGTATCATAACAATCTACAAACTCGTAATCAAATCCTTTTTGAAATTTAAAATTGGTATTGTCGGAATCACTAGAATCATCAACTACAACTTTATCGTAATTACCTTTGAATGGCTCATATAAGCTTTCTACTGAATTTTGAGTTCCCATATACATCGGAGAAATTTGCTCATGAATACTTAACCTCATTCTTTTTCCTTGACCTTGAGTAAAAAGAGCGTTATCTAAGGAACGACATGGCATAACATTCGAACTCATAAAATTTGAAGAAGGCACCTGTCTTATTTCTATTCCGCATTTATTCCTTATTTCTTTCAGTTCCGAAGAACAACCATCAATAAGATCATCAGAAGAATATGGTACTGAAGGCAAAGTGTCCTCAACAAAATCATTACGACGTACTAATTCGCAGTTATTCTTATTCCAATTGTGATGCGTATGAAACAGGTTAAAATTATGACCTATTTCGTGAGGAAATGTAGACGTTAACAAGTATTCATCATCAATTACTGTATTAATTCCTGGTTTATTTGCAACACCAGCAATTCTGGTTTGATCGTATTGACTTCTTCTAATAGACGATGCTATGAATATGTTAAAGCTATCTGAACGGTATTTATCAATTCCTTTAGAGTAGTCTATTAATTGATTAAACGTTCGATTTCCTCCCAAATAAACCACTGATCTCCAAGTATTATTAATATGGCCATATCCTTTATATTTAAAGAATATTTTAAATGGATTAAAAGATTTATTTAAAATTGATACCGCTTCAAGTATATGTTCTTCTGTTATTGGAATGTCTCTGTAACCATTATTATCATTAAGAATGTGGAAATACACATTAAATACATAAACAGCTTCAATTGGTTTTGTCGAAAACCCAAAAGTTTTTGCTCTCTTAACATGATCAACATCACCGCCATAAGCATGGTCTTCCTCACATGATAAAGGGATGATGTTATTTGTTCTCATATAGCTTTCAACTTCCTTTAGCTCTAGAGTATTTGTTCTGAGTAGATCCGAAATTTTTTCTTGTGCTATACTTGGATTCATACAATACAAGGTTAAAATTAGGGTATACACTACCTTTCTTGCCTTTTTCATATATAGACAAAATTTTAATTCTAATAAGAATGTTTGGGAACCATTCTTCTATTCTCTAAAATTTAGACAACAAGAAGAACGTATCATGAAAAAACACATTTGTCTTTCATAATTCAATACATCGATTTTTTTGATGATTCTCGGTAAAACTGTTCGCTACTATTTTTTTTTAAAACTGGCTAGTTTATAAAAATAAAATATCGGTTAGAATAGGAGTGTTTCTTTCATATTGTAACTTTATTTAGGGGGTTATTAAAAATTTGTTCAATTAAAATTAGGGGATAATTTTAAATTAATTGTCATCGGCGCGACAAATCATTACAACATATTAAGTATATAGATTCTTAATATATGTTTAGATCCAATACAAGATAATTTGACTTGTAAAATGCGTAGTAGAATGTGTAGTAATTATAATTTTTAGAAGTATAATAATTTGTAAAAATGGGGTACATACAAATTATTAGGGGCTGCACATATGGCTTCTTCCTATTTTACTTTGAGATACTGTTAATTTAAACTTACAGTATTGAACTCGTTTAAACTTTTCCTCGAAAACAATGTTCTTCCTTGTCTTGTAATAAGACAGCATTATTCCATACAGGAAAAAAGTTAAGCTCAAGTAAAATTCTAGACTTTAATAAATGATCTTCTTCTACTTCTCGTCTATCAGAAATAGTTGATATTACACCTAAATTATTGTTTTTTTGATTGTAGATATTTCTAGACAAGTACATCATAAGTGTACCTTTAAATGAAGAATTGTTTACTTCTTTATTTGTAAGTAGAATTAATAATTTTTCCTTGTCCATTAATAGCATTTCCAACTAATTTAGAGGTTTCGATTACTAATTTAAAAATAAGTCTTGTTATATGAATAAAAATAATGTCGACTATAAGATATAGTATAGATAATATGCTTTTAACTATAGTTAAACTGCAAACAACTACTAAACAAGGACTTACCTAAAATAAAAACATAAATGTTACGGCATTCAAACAAAGAAAAAACCGCCTAAAATTACTTTTAGACGGTTTTATATGAATTAGTTAGGAAATATATTATTTCCCTTCCATTTTCTTCTTTAATTCAGCTAATCCACCGATATCTCCTAAAGTAGTTTTTTCTACTTCTTGAGCTTTTTTAGCAGCAGCTTTTACATTCTTTTGCTCTTCCTCTCTAAAGATAGATGTATGAGAAACAACAATTCTACGGTATTCTTTACTAAATTCAGTAACCTGGAATTTAACAGAGTCTCCTTTAGCTAACTTACCACCTTCTTCTTTTTCTAAGAAACGAGTTGGAGCAAATGCTTCAACACCATCAGCGAAAGCTACAGTAGCACCTTTATCATTCTTCTCCTTGATAGTTCCATCATGAGTTGATCCGATAGCGTACGTTGTTTCATGAGCATCCCAAGGATTTTCTAGAGTTTGCTTATGACCTAAGTTCAACTTACGGTTTTCAACATCTAATTCTAATACTTGAACTTCTAATTTATCACCAACTGTTACAAAATCAGATGGATGCTTAATTTTCTTAGTCCAAGATAAGTCAGAAATATAAACTAATCCGTCAATTCCTTCTTCTAACTCTACGAATACACCAAAGTTAGTGTAGTTACGAACAGTTCCTGAATGCTTAGAACCTACAGGATATTTTGTAGTAATATCTGTCCAAGGATCTGGATGTAATTGCTTAATACCTAAAGACATTTTACGCTCTTCACGATCTAACGTTAAGATTTGAGCCTCAACTTCGTCACCAACTTGCACGAAATCTTGAGCTGAACGTAAATGAGTTGACCAAGACATTTCAGATACGTGAATTAATCCTTCAACACCATCTTCAACCTCTACAAAAGCACCATAGTCAGCTAAAACAACTACTTTACCTTTAACATTATCACCAACTTTTAATTCTGGATTTAATGCTTCCCATGGATGAGCAGATAATTGTTTTAATCCTAATTGAATTCTTGACTTATTATCATCGAAGTCTAAAATTACAACGTTTAATCTTTGATCTAACTCAACAACTTCGTTCGGGTGGTTGATACGAGACCAAGATAAATCAGTAATGTGAATTAATCCATCAACTCCTCCTAAGTCAACAAATACACCATAAGAAGTTACATTCTTAACAACTCCTTCTAATACTTGTCCTTTTTCTAATTGACCGATAATTTCACGTTTCTGATCTTCTAAATCAGCTTCGATTAATGCTTTATGAGATACAACTACATTTTTAAATTCATGGTTGATTTTAACAACTTTGAATTCCATAGTTTTTTCAACATATTGATCGTAATCGCGAATTGGCTTCACATCAATTTGAGAACCTGGTAAGAAAGCTTCAATACCAAATACATCAACGATCATACCTCCACGAGTTCTACACTTAACAAAACCGTTAACGATTTCTCCAGTTTCGTGAGCATTATTAACACGATCCCATGCTTTAATTACACGTGCTTTTTTGTGAGATAATACCAATTGACCAGAAGAATCTTCTCTTTTATCAACTAATACCTCTACCGTGTCTCCAACAGCTAAACTTGGGTTGTAACGGAATTCATTTAATGAAATTACACCCTCAGATTTAGAATTGATATCGATAATAGCATCACGATCAGTTACACGAACAACAAGTCCTTCGATTACATCACGCTCATTTACGAAACCTACAGTTCCTTCTAATGCTTTCTCAAATTCTTTTAATTTAGACTCATCTACCTCATCAATACCTTCTTCGTACTTATGCCAATTAAATGTTGCTAAAAATTCTGCTGGATTTACAGCTTCCGCTGTGTTTTTTGTTTCTTCAGACATGTCTGAATAATATTTTGTATCTTTTTGTTAGTCAGATTTTTAACGATACTAACGCCAAGAGAAATTAAACTTATATAAATATAAAATGCACCCTTTTTAAATCTGTTCTCGTGAAAAGGCGTGCAAATTTACGAATTTTTATTTGAAAAGCCTAGAATACAGGAGGTCAATTTTTTATGGGGTCTTCATTTCCAAAGAAAAGGTTATGAACTATTATTTTTTCATAGCAATTGGTAAAATTAACCGGATAGAAAAAAGCACCAACAATCCATGAATAAATATTAACGATCTACTTGTAAAGGAAAATCCTTTAAAATAATTCTGTCCTCTTCCTACCGATACCAATAAGGTATCCCATATAAATAAATCCCATGAAATTCCAATATCCTTTAACTCCCTTTTTCTTGCCAATAATTCATTATTAACAATATCAAAATCGAGTCTTATTAACTTTGTAGTACTTAAAAGCTCATTTTTAGAAACTAAATTCCCTCTCCTATAAGGTTTAAAACGTTCTATCCTATTATAAAACTTATTGACTTCTATTAATTTCTCTCTATCTCCTCCTATTGAATCTAATGCAACGAAATCAATACTTTTTAAATCAGGAAGAGTACAAACAAACTCTGTTTTTTCTTCTTCTTTATTAATACTAAAACGAATACTTCTGTTTACTGGAAATTTTTGAAAAAATATAGCCAACGACTCATTAGGACAAACAACATCATATCTATAAAGATATTTTGTTTTGCTAAAAAAAACGCTACCACTTCTAAACTTAACCTTTAAAGAATCATTTTTAAACTCACCAATCTTATTTTCTATTAAACTTACTAGCTCTTTCTTTTTGCTAACGGTTATTTGGGCTTGATTGAACTTTTCATTATCTAACTCCTGCTGATATTTTAAAATATCTTTTGAAATTGTATACCTTGAGTTAAAACCGTAATAATTTATACAGTGAAACGCTCCTATTACACAAGAAGACACCAATAACATTGATATAATGAGTACAAATTTTAAAATTTTCGACTCATGAGAACGTACTTTCAGATACTGAATTATTAAAATAGACAAAAGAATTAAAGCAAAAAAAGTAAAAGCAACACTGAAGATTGTATTAACAGTTTTATATCTGAAATAGAGATACATTGGGTTAATACCATACATTTTACTTAGTTCTATATAATTGGCTATTTCATATTTATAAACACCTAATACAAATACAATAATTATTACGGCCCCAGTAATAAATATGCTCAGATACTTCGTTACTTTTTTTATCATCCCCCTTTTACTTTTTCAACAGTTGCATATTATACACCATTTACCTTTCTATATTACTCAATAAAACAATCTCTTTTACGGCTATACTTCGTTAAAAAAAATGACCATAGCTAAAGTTATGCCCCTTTTTATGTCTTGTCTATCAGAAAAGCTTATCATTTTACTTTTTGAGTAATTTTAAAACATAACTGGTATTATACTTTCGATGAATACGCTAAAGCTAAATTAATCTTAAATATTTAAAAATCAATATTTTGAATCATTTATTAGTTTAAAGAATGTATGTAACTAAAGGATAATAGTTATAGTTTATGCTTGGTACTCGTTTAAACTCAAAAAAAATTAAACGAGTGCTAAATAAAAAAGGGTATTCCGATAAACAGAATACCCTTTTTTATAAATTGAATTAGTTACTTTTTATTCTTTACATAGGTATCTAACCATTGTTCTTGTTCCCAAAGCATATGAAGAATCGATTCTTTGGCACTATAGCCATGACTCTCTTTTGGCAACATAACCAAGCGCGTTGTGGCTCCCAGCCCTTTTAATGCATTGAAATATCGCTCACTCTGTAATGGATAAGTTCCTGAATTATTATCTGCTTTTCCATGGATCAGTAACAAAGGCGTTTTCATTTTATCTGCGTGCATAAATGGCGACATTTTATAATAGACTTCTGGTGCCTCCCAATAATTTCTTTCTTCACTTTGAAACCCAAATGGAGTTAAAGTTCTATTATAAGCACCGCTTCTAGCAATTCCCGCGGCAAATAAATTTGAATGTGACAATAAATTGGCTGTCATAAAAGCTCCATAAGAATGTCCTCCCACTGCAACTCTTTCTCTATCAATATATCCCAATTCATCAATCGCATCAATAGCAGCTTTTGCATTTGCGACTAATTGTTTTCTGAATGAATCATTTGGTTCTTCATCTCCTTCTCCTATGATTGGAAATGCTGCTTTATCTAAAACAACATATCCTTTTGTTACCCAATAAATCATTGATCCATAATTTGGATACGTAAAACTATTTGAATTATTTGTTGTTTGTGAAGCACTTTTCTTATCCTTAAACTCTCGTGGATATGCCCATAAAATCATAGGCATTTTTTTCTTTTTAGTCGTATCATATCCAACTGGTAAATACAAAGTTCCCGTCAACTCTAAGCCATCTTCTCTCTTATACTTAACAACTTCTTTATGAATATTTTGAATACTTTTAAATGGGTTTTCAAATTTTGTTATTGGAACTATCTTCTTTGTTTTAAGGTTTTTAAAATAATAATTTGGAATCTCAGATTTAGACTCTAAACTAGTTAAAAATATTTTCTTTTTTAAATCAACAGCAAAGTAAATATCTTCAACTTTATCTGTATAAGCAGATTGGTAAATTCTCTTAGTTGCTTTTGCTTTTAAGGAATAGGTATCTACAAAAGGAAATTTACCCTTTTTAGTATATCCGCTTCCAATTAAATATACCTTCCCTTTTTCTATTATAACTACGTCATTACCTAGTTCATTTTTATTTGTTACAAAATCTCCTGGGTCGCTATATCGATCTTGGTAATTTCTATCAGAGAAAATGATTGGTTTCTGATTGATATTTTCTGGATTAAATTGATACGTTTTTACGTTCCTTGTATTCCACCAATAATCGTATGCAAAGGCAATATCTTTTTTATTAGACCATTGAATTGATGAAAAACGATTGATTGTTTTTAAAATTGATTTAGGTGTACCGTTAAAAGGTGCCTTTAATTCAAAAACCTCATCTCTAAAAGGAACTTTAATAGCTGGATCTCCTTTATCTAAAGCTTCTGCCCAATATAAAGTAGCCGTTTGATCACTACGCCATCGAATATTTCTTTTTCCTGCCCTAGTTGCCATAAAACCTTTTGGACGAACTTCATCTAAAGGAACATCATTAATCACTTTTATTAGATTCCCGTCTTTTGTATAAATCGCAGTCTCTTTTGGAAAACGATTGTATGTAACTAAATAAGAAAACGGCTTTTTAATTTTGGTCAATAATATATATTCTCCATTCGGTGATAAACTCATACGCGTATACATGTCTGCCTTAGCCCAAGTCTCAACAGCCCCATTTAATGATACTTTTTTTAATTCTGAAGTTGCTAGAAGCTCAAAATTAGATTCATCATTCGGTGTTTTTAATAAGTCCTGATAAGTCCTGTTTTGTGCTTTTACTCCATCACTAACTGAGACAATGGGACCTGTAGGTACTGCAACTTGAGTATCAATTAACGATTTTTTATTCTTGGCTAAATAACGCACTAACATAGATTGTCCATTTTTAAACCATGTATATACACCACGAATATTAGCATTAAGTACAGCTTCAGTTAGTTTACGAGCCTTTGCTGTTACTACATCACCCACCCAAAGCTCTACCCCTGCTTCTGAAGTATTGGTAAATGCAAATTTACTATAGTCAGGAGACCATTGTAAATTAGCAATTTTTGCTTTTTCTGGTAATCCTGTTACTTTAATTTCTCTGTTTTCTTTAATTTTTTTGATGGTAATATTGGTGTAGTAACTTGCTCTACTAGAAATATTCGTTTTTGGGTCAATTCTTAAGCCTCCCAAACGAAGTTCCTTCTTAGATAATTCTTCAATAGATTTATAACCATCTCTTCCTAGTAAAAGGAATGTTTCATTCTTTCCATCAATACGGATACCCGGTCTTCTTGGTACATCAACCAAGTCTAAAATTTCTTTAGAAGGTTTTTGGTACGTTAAATTTTCTTGGGCATATCCAGAGCAGACGATCGCTGCAAAAGATAGAGTAATAATTAGTTTTTTCATGCTGTATATAGTTTATTTGAAAGACAATTTAGAACAAATCATTAAAATGATTTTACGAAAGAAATGTATTTAACATGTCTTTAACAACAAAATTGCAACAAATAATACGGTACTAATTTATTCTCTTTCGTATTTAATTAATTTTAAACAATAATTCTCTAATCATTTATAAAGCAAGCACATTCCTAATCCAATTCCTTTATTTCTACTTTAAACAAAGCTTCGAAAACATCAAAAATTTGTTGTGCTTCTTTTTTCCGAACAGAAATTGTGTACTCGCAATCCATCTCTAATTTTTGATTAACAATGGTAAGTTTGCGTTCTTTAATTATTCTTTGGACTTTATTCATCATATCGTACCCAAAATTCAACTTATAAAGAACATCAATAGTTTTTTCAATAATTTCAGATGCTTCTAAAGCTTGTTGTGCTGACGCTCTATATGCATTTATTAAACCTCCCACTCCTAATTTTGTTCCTCCAAAATAGCGTACAGAAACAATTAAAACATTGGTAACATCAAACGCCTGAATTTGACCATAAATTGGTTGTCCTGCTGAGTTACTAGGTTCACCATCATCATTTGCCCTAAATCTAAAGTTTTCTGTTCCTAGTTGCCATGCGTAACAATGATGTCTGGCCGTATGATGTATCTTTCTTAACTCTCCTAGTCTTTCTTTAATATCTTCTTCCGTTAACACTGGAAAAGCATATCCAAAAAACTTGCTATTTCTATCTTTAAAAAGTGTTTCTTCGGAAGGTTTCGTTAGTGTTTTATATGTATCTTTTATCTCTTCACTCATTAGGCTATGGTAACTAAAATAATCCCGACTATCGCAAGAATTACTCCTATTTTATTTTTTGTACTGAAAGATTCCTTAAACAGTAGTAACCCTAATAATGTTGATACTACCACTATTCCTACATTATTAATTGTAAATAGATCAGAGCTTTCAAAATTTTTATTTTGAAGTGCTTTTACCAAAAAAACAATGGAATAGTAATTCGGTATCCCTAACACCACCCCAGCGATTATACTTTTTAATTCTAACTTTTCCTTTGTAACAAAGTATTTAATGGTTAAAATTATTAATCCGAAAAACGCTGCAAATCCAAAAAGACTCCCTGAAAAGAAATCCACATCGCTATGCGATACATAATTGGTTTCAACATATTTTAATGTAGTATCTATAACTCCTGACCCTAAAAAAAGTAAAACCGGAAATAAGAAACTTCCTTTACTATTAGATTTGGTGTCTTTTGCAGAAGACAAGTATACTGCCACTAGTGCAGTTATAATTCCTACTACTTTAAAAAAAGTAACACTTTCCTTGTACAATATAATTCCAAAAACAATAGGCACTACCACAGACATTTTCCCTGCAATTGAAGCCACAGAGACTCCATTATACTGAGCCGTTTTTGCCATAACAAAAAACACTGTAACAAACAGTAAGCCCAAAACAACAGCTCCTAAAAACCAAGGTTGACTACTTATAGTTCCAATGGCTCCGATAGTATTTGCCGATAACATTCCCAGAAAAAACGCAACTATATAATTTACTACAATTGCCTGTAGCGTGTTTACCTTATAAATACCGAAATATTTAAAAATTGCGAATAATGATGTGGAAAATAATATACTTAGTATAAGATGTAGCATGCTATTTAAATATATCCCTTTCTAACAAATTAATAACATCTTCATTTTCTGGATTTATATTCCATGTTTTTATGCCCAGTTTTTCAGCAGCTACTGTATTTTCCTCTGTGTCATCAATAAAAACTGTTTCTTCAGGAATTAAGTTGTTTTCATTCAAAACAAATTCATAAATATTAGCATTCGGCTTTCGCAAGTTTATTTCATGAGATAAATAAAACTTCTCAAACAAAACTTTAAATTCATTGTACAATTGATCTCCCCAATCTCTCTGTATCCAAGAAATATGTAAGTCGTTTGTGTTACTTAACAAAAACAATCTGTACTTAGTATTTTCAGATAATTCTTTCAAAAATTGCAGTCTATGAAGCGGAAAATCAAGTAAAATTGCATTCCATGCATCTTTTAAATTTTCTTTACTAATACTAAATCTATTATGAAAAAAACCGACAAACTCCTCAGTACTCATCAATCCCATTTCATAATTATAATAGACTTGCATCATTTCTTCGGTAATTTCTGTAACTCCTAATTTAGCCAACTCTCTGTAAGTAGCCTGCTTATCTAAATTGATGAAAACATCTCCAAAATCGAAAATGATATTTTTAATCATTCCTATATATCGTTATTATATCGTTAATATTTCTTTTTTCTTCTTTTACTCTGGCTTTTAAAACCGGTCCTTTTATGCCATCATCAAACTCTCCTTCTCCAATAAATACTTTTGCCTCATCCCACAAATTACTATCTATAAACTGTTGCAATGTTTTGGTACCTCCTTCAATTATAATTGATTGAATTTTATGCTTATTAAGAACCGCTACCAGCCCTATTACTAAATCCTTAGAAAAATCGATAGTTTCATACATAATACCTTCTCTATTATCCGTAGATTTTTCACAGATTACAATAGTTTGCTGATCTTTTGAAAACACGTTACTGTTTAAAGGTAGTTTCAAATATCTGTCGATAATAACTCTCACAGGATTATTACCTTTCCAGCTTCTAACATTTAACGAAGGATTATCTAAACGAACCGTATTGGTTCCAACTAAAATTGCATGTTCTTGACTTCTCCATTTATGCACTAATTGCTGGGAATACCGATTCGATATCCAAACTGGTTCCGACTTCTCTTTTGTCAATGGAGCTATATAACCATTTTTAGTTTCTGCCCATTTCAAAATTATATAAGGCCTTTGTTTATTTTGTACTGTAAAAAAACGCTTGTGATGCTCAAAACATTCTTCTTCAAGCACTCCTACTGTAACATTACAACCTGCTTTTTCCAGTCGTTTTATTCCCTTTCCAGCGACGAGTGAATTGGTATCAATACATCCTATAACAACACTGGGTATTTTCTTGGCAACAATTAAATCGGCACAGGGAGGTGTTTTTCCATAATGTGAGCAAGGCTCTAAGGTTACATATATTATGGCCTTTTCAAGTAACTCTTGCTGCTTAACGGAATTAATTGCATTCACCTCAGCATGAGGTCCTCCATACGGAGAGGTAAATCCTTCTCCTATTATTTTATCTTCATAAACGACGACTGCTCCTACAGAAGGATTTGGTCTTGTTTTACCTAATCCCATTTTAGCCAATTCTAAACAGCGCGCTATGTATTTTTCATGATTCAAGCTCAATTCTAACCTTATATTTTAATTTCAATTTCTTTTTCTTCATCAACAGTATAATTCGATGTAAAATCAAGAAGTCTATACGTTATAACACCTTTAAAATGGAGTTTTACAGTTTTTTTTAATAAAGAATCTATGATTCCTTTAACTAAGTTATTCTTATCATTTACATATAAATCTAAAACAGGAATACTTATATTAAAAGGTATGGCAAATTCATCGAGCATTGGAATATCAAATTCTTCCGATTCCACATTCGCCAATTTCGCTTTATTTAAAATTACATTCAATCCTTCAATAGTCATTTTACCTCCAATGTGATTTGGATTATCAAACAGAGCATTTCCTGCTAAAATAATTTGATTCGCATCAACGCTAACCACATTTAAGTCATCTAATTTCAAAAATGTAGGTGTTTCATTAATTTTGCATCCAACCAATATTACAATAAATAAAAAACAAGTAATTTTTCTAATCCTCATTATTTCTTTTTTTAGGTATATTGCAACACAAAAATACCATATTCATATGACTCCATCAGATTTTATTATAAGAGAAATAAAACCAGATGACAATCTTGAAGTTGCTAAGTTAATCAGAAATGTATTAACAGAATTTGGTGTTCCTAAAACAGGTACTGCTTATGAAGATAAAGCAACCGATGAAATGTATGAAACTTACCAGAATTTAACTGGACACTATTATGTTATTGAACATAACAATGCTGTAGTCGGTGGTGCTGGTTATTCTAAGCTTGAAGGAACTGATAAGAATATTTGTGAATTACAAAAAATGTATTTCTTACCTATTACAAGAGGTAAAGGTTTGGGCAGTGCGTTAATTAATCATTGCTTAGAGAATGCCCGAAAACAAGGTTTTGAGCAATGCTACTTAGAAACCATGCCATATATGGAGGCAGCAAGAGCTTTGTATAAAAAAAATGGTTTTATAAATATTGATAAACCTATAGGTAATACAGGACATTATTCTTGTAATGTATGGATGATTAAAGCTTTGGTATAAATGACGATCAAAGAACTAAAGTCATTATTTTCAGAAGAACTCTCTTCTATATATCCCAAAACTGAAATTGATACTTTCTTTTACATAACTGTTGAAGAATATTTAAATTTCAAGAGGATTGACACCGTACTACAACCTCATTATGCATTTGAGAAAGATATTGAAAAAGATATCATACAAGTATTGCATCGATTAAAGAGAGAAGAACCTATACAATATATTATAGGTAAAACTGAGTTTTATGGGCTTACTTTTAATGTAAACAACAATACCTTAATACCTCGACCAGAAACAGAAGAACTTGTTCAATGGATTATTGAAGAAGCTCATAATTTTGATAAAGAGATAAAGATTCTTGATATAGGTACTGGATCGGGTTGTATTCCTATAAGTTTAAAGGTCCATCTTCCTAATGCTAAAGTTTCAACTATTGATGTATCACCAAATGCAATTGATGTTGCAAAACAAAATGCTTTCATAAATGAAGTAAAAGTCGACTTTATGAATATGGATATACTTGAAAGTAAAGGATTGCCTGATACTTATGATATTATAGTTTCAAACCCTCCATATGTAAGAGAACTTGAAAAGGAGGAAATAAAAAACAACGTTCTATTAAACGAACCTCACCTAGCACTATTCGTAGAAAATGATGCTCCACTTATATTCTACGATAAAATTTCCAAACTAGCTTCAAAACATTTAAATAAAGAGGGAATATTATTTTTTGAAATTAACCAATATTTAGGAAAAGAAACTTCTCAACTTATAAAAAACAACGGTTTTGAATCTGTTGAACTAAGAAAGGACTTATTTGGCAACTATAGAATGACCAAGGCAACCCTTTAATCAATAGAGAATTAGTCTTCAAATTCTCCCCTACTGCTTCCCAAAAATTCATTCAACTATAAAAAAGTGTATTTCACCTTCGATTAACGGCATATACATCTAACTTTCCAACTCAAAAGAAAAAAGATGTACTACTTTTAAATCGTAGAAACAAATCAACGCCCTACTACTACTACTAACCATTCATTGATTGCGTTTTTACAATTGAACAGCTAATCATAAATTTTTTAACAATTAATACCCTATAATAATATTAAAATGGAAAAAGTAGATCTTACTATGCTTATAGAAAAGTCACAGGCGGAATCTGGACTAGTTTTTGACTCAGAAGGGCATGTACTTGACTCACATAATATAACCAACGAAAATAATGTGTCCGCCATGGTTAATGTAATTGCGACTATGTCAGATGAACTTCTTCACGACTTAATGGGAGCCAAAAATTCAAAACTTATCTCTCTAGCGTCCGAAAGCGGATTCATAATTATTAACAAAATAAATAAAGATCAATCTATTTGTTTAATAACAAAAGACCTCTCAAAGGCAAATTTCATGAAGCTTACCCTACGAAAAATAGTTTCAAAATAGTTTCAAAATAGTAACAAAACATTTTTATTAATTTAATCCTTTTTATCATGAAAGAAATTTTAAACGACCTTATCACGAACTTGAAAACAATAGACGGATTTGTCGCCGTATCAATAACAGATGTTTCTTCTGGAGAATCATACGCATCATTTACGGCTGACAAAAAATTCGATCCGGATTTGGCTTCTGCCTATAACTTAGAAGTTGTAAAAGCAAAACTAAAAGCTATTGATGCTTTAGGTTTAAAAGAAGAGATTGAGGATATTACTATTACTTTATCATCTCAAATACACATTATAAATGTAGCACCTAGTGGAAACTACTTTATCTATTTAGCTGTTGATTCTAAAAAAGCAAATATGGGAATTACAAAAGCTATGTTGAATAAATATAAAGTGAAGCTTAACGACGCACTATAAAATAAAAAACATGAAAGACACAAATCATTTACCTATCGATAAATCGTTAAAAAAACACCTTAACAGTCAACTTAAAACATTTAGAAAATATAGGTTTTCAGAAGGAGTTGTTGCATCAACTGGAAAGAAGAAAAAAGCTTTTCTTGATATACTATTTGATGAATATGATAGTATGGGTGATATGATGAAAGCTTTGTTCTAAAATAAACGAGTTGAGGAAATAAAACTTAACTTTTTAATATACAACCTTGGGGAAATATATTGCTTAGATTTATGGAAAAACGTTCATAAAATAAAAGTGTTTTCCCCTTGATATATTTCAACGTATAACAATATTTAATCCCTTTAATCAAAAAAAATTATGAGTAACAACAGACCAACCCCAATAAATGAAGAAATCGCTTGGGATAAAACTAAAGTTATTAAAAGTAAAACCGATGAAGTAGGAACGATTACTTACGTTAATAATGTTTTCATCGATGCTAGTGAGTATACTAAAGAAGAACTTATTGGTCAACCCCACAATATTTTAAGGCACCCTGATATGCCTAAGGTTATTTTTAAAACCTTATGGGATCATTTAAAAAGTGGTAATAACTTTAATGCTGTGGTTAAAAATCTTACTAAAACCGGTAAATATTACTGGATTGTTACAAACTTCGATATATTTAAGGATCCTGCGGGTAAACCTACGGCCTTTTTAGGAGCTAGAAGTTTTGTTCCAGAGGCTGTCATTGATGTTATTGCTCCATTATATGCCAAGTTATTAGAACTTGAAGGAAGTGGAGGCATTGAAGCGAGTGAAAAACACTTAAATGAATTTGTTGCAGATAAAGGAGGAGACTATGTTTCTTTTATAAAAACATTAATATCGGATCAAGGAGTAGACGTTAGTTCTTGGTAGAAAGCGGTAAAATTCATTAAATAAAAAAATCTTTAAACATTATGAACCTAGAAGACATAAAAAAATATTCAAAAACAATAAGTGACCAACTCGGCGGACTAATATCGATCACTATTATTTCCGCAGAAGACGGTATGGTCGTAGATTACTATAGTAGTAATGACGATGTTGATAACCAGTTAGCCGCTTCGTTCCAAGTTGAGGTACTAAGACAAATTACCAGAGGATTAAATTATATTGACGATTTAGAGAATAAAGAGATTCAAAACTTAATGGTTTCTTTGGAAGACCAAACACATTTTGCTTTCTTATCTGATTCTAAAGACTTAATTGTACATATTATTGCTAATAACAAAGAAACAAATGTTGGAATGGTTAATTTATTCCATAAAAAGAATAAGCAATTATTAGATTAAACATCTTAAAGTTTACTTCTAAGTAAAGAATATATGATTTCTAAACCTCCTTATAACTTCAAGGAGGTTTTATTTTTTAAGACGTTTGCTATTTGGTTAATAATTGCCCCTATTGTTAATTAGTACCTCTACTCCAATCCAAATACCCATTTAAAAAAGGAACCTTTCTTTTTTTCTCTAGTTCCGTCGGCTCCTACCATATCACTATCAAGAACCAAGTCTTCAATGTAACTGTTATAATCAGTATCCTTTGAATCAAAAAAACCTTTAAAAAACTTTTCTGAAGCTTCTAATCCAGTTTCTTTTTCAATTTCTACCAACTTTTTATAAAATGGAATCATTTCATCTATTGCCTTTCTAGATGCAGGTTTTCGTATTCCTTTATACCCTGTAATATTACCTTTACTGTCTTCTTTTACCACAAAATCAGTAATAACCCAGTAATACCTACCTGTTTTGGCTAAGTTTTTTACGACTGCAATAATATTCTTTTTAGACTGTATACGATCCCACATCATTTTAAAAATAACACGAGGCATATCTGGATGTCTAACAATGTTATGTCCAGCACCAACCAACTCAAACTCTTCATAACCACTAGACTCAACAAAAGCCTCGTTGCAATATTCAATTACTCCCCGCTTATCTGTTATACTGATAAGTACATCATCCTTATCCAAAATGATTTCCCTATCAACAGGTTTTGGCGGAGTAACTTTTGGTTTTCTTTCTAAACTCATAATTTGATAAAACTATTTATATTAAACTTAAACTTTATTTTCAGAGAAAATCAATGAATATGAAACCTTATTTATTTCATTTTTTTGTTTTTAAACATATCAAGACCGTCTTTACAATTTTAACATGCAGAAAATTGTAAATCAAAATGACGCCTCAAAGCTTAAATTTGATAAATAAAGTGGGGAATTAATAAAGTTACTTGTAAATAGTAGTTTTAGTCTGGTTGAAACTCAAATATATATATTTTTTCGATATTTCTTTAATGAAATCATTCTAAATTAATCATTTCATTTTCATGAAATAAGCAATACGAAACATGTTCTTATATCTATTATTTTTTAGATCGCTCTAAATTGGAAAAAATACCCCCTAACTTTTCAATTAATTGGTAAATCTCCTCATTAGTATAGCTTGCGAATCCCATTCGAATTGCATTATGCCTTTTGTTAGCCATGTCATAACGTTCCCACTCTCCAAGAGAAAAATTATGGTTTAAACCTTCTGCCTTTACTTCTTCCCAGGTATATTCAGAATTCAATTTAACCCAAATTGCCATTCCTCCTTTCGGAACATTAAACTCTAAATATTTTGATAATTGACTTTTTAATAAACTGCAAAACAAATCTCTCCTTTCCTTATAAATTTTTAAAATTTTTCTAATATGTCTGTCTAAATCTCCCGACTTAATAAATTCAGCAAAGGTTAGTTCTAGTATTGCATCACCTTGTCTGTCAACATACCCTCTATGTTTCGACGCTTCTTTCACGAAAGCTTCAGAAGCTATTAAATAACCTATTCGAAAAACGGGAGCGACAGTTTTACAAACAGAACCTATGTAAATTACATTCTTTCTATCATCATGACTTGCCAAAGGTAAAATCGGAGCATGATTATAGTTGAAATCGTAGTCATAATCGTCTTCAACAATAGCGAAACGATACTTTCTAGCTAAATTTAAAAGGTGTAACCTTCTTTCTGCTGATAAAGTTACTGTGGTTGGATGATGATGGTGAGATGTTATATACACAGCTTTAATTACACTGGATTTACATATTTCCTCAATTTCAGAAACAACAATTCCTTCCGAATCAACCGCTACTCTTTTCAATGTTGCCTGAGTTTGCTTAAAGGTAATATCGGCCGACGAATAATTAGTCATCCCTACAACAATTATATCTTCTTTCTTAAGTAGTAATTGTGCACTTAACCAAATTCCCATTTGGCTTCCTCTTGTTATTAAGAGATTATCCTTTGTTATTTTTAACCCTCTTGATGAATTCAAATACTCTACCAATACTTCCCTCAGTCTTTCATTTCCATAAGTAGAACCGTATGAAATATCTTTAAAAATATTCTTACGAGAAGATATTCTTCTATATATTCTTCCTATTTCAACTGTTGGCGCTAACCTCGTATCCGAAACACCATCATTTATTCTTATCCAATCTTCACTTTTCAAAGGCTCCTTTTCAGGTAGCAAGGAATCTTTATAAAAAGTATAGTCAGAACTGATATTATTATTCTTTTCCTTGTTTAAGCCAATAAATTCCTGTTGATTTAAAATAGGAAGATCATCTTTTACGAAAGTACCTTTCTTTGGCACACTTATCACCCACCCTTGTTCTTCTAATTCTTCATAACAAGTTACGACAGTTTTTCTATGGACACCCAGTAAATCAGATAAGGTTCTAGTTCCTAACAGCTTGGTCCCATTCGATAATTTACCTTCACTTATGTAAAAAATAAATTGATTAGCTAACTGTAAGTATAACGACTGATTCGTATTCTTCTTGAGAACAAAACTGGTTTTATAAGGAAACATCTGGACTACTTAATTTATTAATTCTGGACTAAAACAATAGTCCTTAAATATAGTACTTTTGTTAATGAACCGAATTAATTATTAACCTTTTTTATAAAACCATGTCACGACAACATAATTACAACGCAATCATAAAATGGACTGGAAATAATGGAACCGGTACGTCTGGATATAGAGATTATGAACGTAATCATGAAATTATTATTGAAAACAAAACAACGATTGCCGCCTCGTCAGACCCAAGTTTTAGAGGTGACAGAACCAAACATAACCCTGAAGATTTATTGGTTTCATCTGTTTCAACATGTCATATGTTGTGGTACCTTCATTTATGTTCTGAAGCTGGCGTCGTTGTCGTTGAATACATAGATAACGTTAAAGGAACCATGGTTGAAACGAATAATGGCGGAGGAAAATTCACTGAAATTATATTGCAACCAATGGTAGTCGTTCAAAAATCTTCTATGGTAGAGAAAGCCAATAAGCTACATCATAAAGCGAATGAGCTTTGCTATATCGCAAATTCACTCAACTTCCCTATAAATCATATTCCAAAAACAAGTTATATAGAAAATTAAAATGTTAGAAATAAAATTAGCCAATCAGACTGATGTTGAGCTTATCGCTCTTTTAGGTAGAATAACTTATTCTGAATCTCATGGTCATTTTATAAAAAACCAGCAAGATTTATTTAACTACAACAATGTGGCTTTTTCAATTGAGAATGTTTCAAAAGATGTAGCGAATACTAATAACATCTATTTCGTACTTTATTACAATTCTTTTCCTGCCGGGTATGCAAAAATTGTTTTAAATGCAAAGAATGATAATGTCGATTCTAATAACTGCTGTCGATTAGAACGAATATATATTCTCAATGAATTTATCCCTTTAAAACTAGGTCAAACAACCTTAGATTTTATGCTAAATAAAGCAAAAGAGTTGAATTTCGATACTGTCTGGCTAACCACTTATATTAAAAATTATCGAGCAATTAAATTTTATCAGAAAAATGAATTCTTACAAGTCGGAAACTATTCATTCCGTGTTGGAGAGTCTGATTATGATAACTTCGTTTTTTCTAAACCATTATAAATTAAACTGAAATGAAAGAGTATTCCAAATCAAAATTAAATAGAGTTAAAAGAGGTGCTAATAGAGCGGTATATGACCGAGAAGAAATCAATAAGATTATAGATGCAGGATTTCTTGGTTATGTAAGTTATACCTATGATGGAGTTCCTATAAGTATTCCTATGGCCTATGGAAGAATTGATGACAAAATATATTTACACGGTTCAAATGGTAATAGAATGTTACAGTCGTTGCTATCCTTGGAAAGAATAAGTATTACCATTACACATTTAGATGCATTGGTTCTTGCTCGGTCTGGGTTCCACCATTCTGTTAACTATCGTTCAGCTACCATTTTTGGAACTCCAAAAAAAGTAAAAGTAGATACTGAAAAAGTAGTTGCCTTGCAATGTGTTCTTGATTATATGATCCCCAATAGATGGGATAACTTACGAGAAATGAACCAAAAAGAACTCGATCAAACACTTGTAATTGAAATTTCAATTGATACCGCATCGGCTAAAGTTAGAAATGTTGGCGCTATTGACGAACCAGAAGATGAAACTCTGCCAATATGGGCAGGAATTGTCCCTATAGTTCAAAAAGCTGAAAAACCAATTTCAGACGAAAAATTGACTGCCGATATTAACATCCCATCACATGTAATGGAGTATTACGAAAAGCATAAATAATTTGGTATCTTAGTTGTAGAATTTTATTAATTAAAATGAAAAAACTATTGAAAATAGTAGGTCTCCTACTTTTAATTTTAACCATTGCTTTAGGTATATATATTTATAGTAAAAACGAACCAATTCCAGAGGGAAGACAAGGAAAAGAAGCTGATGAATTAGCACAGAAGATGTTGAATGCTTTAAATTATAAAGCCTACGAGAATACTCGTTTCATTGAATGGAGTTTTAGAGGAAAGCATTTTTATAAATGGGATAGAGAAATGGATACTGTTTCTATTGTATGGAATGATAACAGAATTTCTTTGGATACAAAAAATTCAGAAAAAAGTATTGTTTATCTAAAAAATGAACAAACAAGTGCTCCTGAAATACTTCAAAAAGGAATCGATTATTTTAACAACGATAGTTTTTGGTTACTTGCTCCTTACAAAGTTTTTGAACATGGTGTAAAACGTAGTATTGTTAATTATGAAAACAAGGACGCTTTGCTTATAACCTACACTACAGGAGGCTCAACTCCAGGAGATTCTTATTTATGGATACTAGATGAAGACGGAAAACCTGTTTCTTATAAAATGTGGGTTTCAATTATCCCTATTGGTGGTATGGAAGCTACATGGAATGAATGGATTACTTGTAAATCGGGAGCTGTACTTCCTTCCAAACATCAACTTTCAATTGGTGTTCTTGATTTAGGAAATGTAAAAGGCTATAATTAATACCATTTATATTTTAAAATTACTCTATAAAACATACTTATTGCATGGAATTAATTAATCAAGATGTGTATTCTTTATTTTTGAAGTACGGAAGCGAATGCCTTTGGAAAAGTTACTCCAGAATTAGACGGCCAAAAGGAACGAATAAAACAATAGATAAAATGTTCCGTATAATAGAAACTGTCGATCACAAATTTCAAATGGTTTATTCAGGATATTATCATGATGATCTCGCAGAAGCAGATTAAAGCCTTTTTTACCTCAGAAGTATTCGATTTAATAAAAACGAAACATCAAGTAAAATGCATTGTTTAGAGCCTAGAAGATTAAATTCTAGGTTCTAAATAAAACTTGTATTTCAAATCCACTACACCTCGTTCAATTACCATACTAATTTTTTTATTAGGTCTAGCTTGAAATAACGCAGAAATAGATTCCAATGTATATTCATGCCCAAACTTTCCGTTAATTTTTTTTATGACATCACCAGGCTCAATACCAACAATATCAGCCGGTGATCCTTTAACAACACTTTCTATTCTAAATGAAGGCTTAAACTTGTAGGCATAACTAGTTACAAAAGAAATAACATTCCCAGAAGTATCGTCAGTTTTAAAGCTAGTACGTGTAGATAAATCATTTTTCTCTTTAACCAATTCTAATCCATTATAAACTACATGTAACCCGCTCATATTGTAGTGAAATCCTTTACTCAAAGAACTCGATTTCTTTAAAGTCAATTTTTTATTAGGATAATCAATCCAAACTTTAAATCTCTTCAAAATACCTCCTCCAATACTACCATTTCTTTTAGTATATTTTCTAGCATTAAAAGTAGATACTGTGTCCAAAAATGAAGCTGTTGGTCCTTCAAGTACATATTTTCCTATTTTAACCTCACTCACTCTACTTCTTTTACCATAAATGGTTCCACTTAACCCTTCTCCTAAAATATCAACAAAATACTTCTCTGGAGTCGTTATATTTTTATCAGTCCCTTCAAACATCCAAACAGCATCACTTCCACCAGAATCAACCAACATTGTAACGGGAATATTCTTTCGAATACTATCAGTACTAATGGTAATATTAATAAAAGGTTTGTTATTATAAAACTCAATATCCAATGCTTCACAGGATCCACACCTCGGTTGCTCATATGCTTTTGGATCGTATAGTGTAAGTGTTTTACTGTTATAATTTACTCTTACAATAACATCCTTTAGTAAATCATGACCAATAATTCCATGTATTGTAGTACCCATTTTGGAAGAAAGCTTAAATGTATCATCCAAAATCACAAAAACCTCTTGACTAAAACCTAAAACATTTTTTATGCGAATTTCATTTTTTTTGGAGCGAATTGCTTCTACCGGTTTTCCTGCACCGAGCCCTCTAATATAAACTTTCTGTGTATTTTTAAGTATTAAACTGTCTTTCTCATTTAAATTAAAAAGAATTGATTTTCTTACTCCAGTATCTAGTATGAACGAAAGCTCCTTTCCATTAATACGAAGAGGGAAAACAATTAAATTGTTAATTAAACGAAACTGGATAACTTCTTTTTCTGCTTTTTTTATGAATTGAAATTTTGATTGTGCTTTAATTATTGAGGTTGAGATTGAAAGTAGTAGTAGTAAAAGTATTTTTTTATTCAAGGGCTAAAGTTTAGGGATTTAATAAATATACAATCATATTTCTATTTATGATAAAATTTAGGATTTTTTTAACCTTATTATTTTAATTAAAACGCAGTAATTTTATCAAAATATTTTCGCAAATTTGCCGCATAAACAACTAATTTTTTTGAAAAATGCCATCTATTTCTAATAAAGGAAATTCAATGCCTCAATCACCAATAAGAAAATTGGTGCCTTTTGCTGAGGCTGCAAAAAAAAATGGAACGAAGGTTTATCATTTAAATATTGGTCAACCAGATATTAAAACCCCTCAAATTGCACTAGATGCTGTAAAAAACAATTCAATTGAAGTATTGTCTTATGCTCGTTCTGAAGGGTCTGATACATACCGAACCAAACTAGCGAATTATTACGGTATGAACGACATTAACGTTACCGCTAATAATATTATTGCAACTACTGGTGGATCAGAAGCTTTGTTATTTACAATTGGCAGTATTACTGACCCAGGAGACGAAATTATTATTCCTGAGCCTTTTTATGCCAACTATAATGGTTTTTCAACTGCTTCAGGAGTTAAAGTTGTACCTGTAATTTCAAAAATTGAAAACAATTTTGCCTTACCTGCAATTGAAGATTTTGAAAAATTAATTACTTCTAAAACTAAAGCCATCTTAATTTGTAATCCTGGAAATCCAACGGGATATCTTTATAGCAAAGAAGAATTAGAAAAGCTAAAGCAAATGGTTGCTAAACACGATTTATTTTTAATTGCTGATGAAGTATATCGTGAATTTACTTATGATGGTGACAAACATAACTCTGTAATGTCTTTAGATGGATTGGATCAACATACAATAATGATTGATTCTGTTTCGAAACGTTATAGCATGTGTGGAGCTAGAATCGGTTGTATCGTATCGAGAAATGAAGAGTTTATCAATACAGCTCTTAAGTTTGCTCAGGCACGTTTAAGTCCTCCTACTTATGCATTATTAGCCAGTGAAGCGGCATTAGATACTCCTCAAAGTTATTTTGATGAAGTAATTGAAGAATATCAAGAAAGAAGAAATATTTTAATTTCAGAATTACAAAAAATCGAAGGAGTTAGAGTAGCAAACCCTAAAGGTGCATTCTATTGTATTGCTGAATTACCAGTTAAAAACTCTGAAGACTTTGCTCAATGGATTTTAGAAGAATTTCACCATAACAATGAAACTCTAATGGTTGCTCCAGCGGGAGGTTTTTATTCTACCGAAGGGGAAGGTTTAAATCAAGTACGTATTGCTTACGTATTGAATAAAGAAGATTTAACTCGATGTGTAGAAATACTAAAAGTTGCTTTAGAACAATACAATAATTAATAGTTTGAAAATACAACAAAACATATCTCTTAAAGAGTTTAATACGTTTGGCATTCATGTGAATGCCAAACGTTTTGTTTCCATAGAATCTTTATATCATTTACAAGAACTCTTAAAAACGGAAAAAGACATTTTCGTGATTAGTGGAGGAAGCAACATGCTTTTAACAAGAGATATTGACAAACTTGTTGTTCATATTAATATAAAAGGAATTTCAATTGATAGAGAAAATGAAAACTCAGTTCATTTAACCGTTAATGCTGGAGAAAATTGGCATGATTTTGTTTTATGGTGTCTTTCTGAAGATTACGGAGGAATAGAAAATCTTTCATTAATTCCTGGCAATGTCGGTACCTGCCCTATACAAAATATAGGCGCCTATGGTGTAGAGGTTAAAGATGTTATTACCAAAGTAGAAGTTATAGAAATAGCTACAGGTAAAACACACACTTTCTCAAATAAAGAATGTCAATTTGGATATAGAAACTCTATTTTTAAAAATGAGGTTAAGGGGAAGTTTATTATTACTTCTGTTAGTTTTAATTTAACTAAAAACGCTCATAAATTAAACAACTCATATGGTGCTATTGAAAAAGAGCTAAATGGACGAAAAATAACCAAGCCTACTATTAAAGACATCTCTGATGTTGTTATTGCTATTCGAGAATCAAAATTGCCTGACCCGAAAAAAATTGGTAACAGTGGCAGTTTTTTTAAGAACCCAGTAATTTCAAAGAATCTTTTCAATAAATTACAAAAAAAACATCCAAACATACCTTCTTATCCTGTTTCGGATACTGAAATAAAGGTTCCTGCTGGATGGTTGATAGAACAATCAGGTTTTAAAGGAAAACGTTATGGTGATTACGGAGTACATGAAAAACAAGCCTTGGTATTGGTGAATTATAGTAATGCTTCAGGTAAGGATGTTTATAATTTAGCTAAACGAATTCAAAAAACGATATTCGAAAATTTCTCTATCGCCTTAGAAATAGAGGTTAACATTATTTAAAATGTTCCCCTGTTTCCTTTATCTACTTTTATTGGGATTAAAACTGTTTTTCTAGTACTGAAAATTGCGTTGATTAAATCTAAAATGTTATTTAATAATTTCATAATTGATGACTTTAAGGGATTATTCATTTATTATGACACATAAAATTTGAATAAGTCACATCTGTTAGTATTTAAACTAAAAATTGACTTAAATATTATTCAACTTAAAAAAAATGCGGATAATTCAGGGTAATTGAATTTAGAGGGAAATTTTGCTATTCAAAAAATAGCTAAATATTATTAAATCGTATTTTCATTTCTATTACTAAATTTAACGGGAATTAAAATTGTTTTTTTATCACAAAACATTCACATTGAACACATCTCAAAATTAGTTCGAAAACCTAATCATTAAATGACTTCTTGGGATGATTAAATTAGTTTAATACTTCAAGTTTCTCCAAGTTTAAATTAAAAGCTCTATTAAAATCAAAAAGCGGATAACTAAGGGTATTTAGCTGGAGAGGGAGGTATTTATTCTTTAAAAAAGAATAAGGAAAATCATATTAAAATGTTCTTCTATTTCTTTTTTCAACTTTAACCGGAATTAAAACTGTTTTTCTGTTGCTAAAAATTTCGTTTATTAAATTTAAGATAGTATTTGACCAATTCATGATTATAAGTATTTTGGGCTTGTTCACACTTGTATGACACGAAAATTTTTAATAGGTCACATTTTTAAAAATTATTTTCCCTTTTCAACATTTTTATATGCTTAACAAGTCTTTCGATTTCAATAGCTAGAGTACCATTATAAACTCCACGAATTCTTTTTTCTTTATCAACTAGCACAAAGTTTTCCGTATGAATAAAAGCACTCGCATCTTTCGTCTTTACAAAATCTTCATCGGCAAAATATCCATTTCTCGCAATGTCATAAATATGGTCTTTATTTCCGGTAACTACATTCCATTTTGAAGATATTATTCCATTCTCTTTAGCATATTCCTTTAGCACCGAAACAGAATCTTTTAATGGCGTTACGGAATGAGATAATAATAACACTTCATCATCATTTCCAAAGATATCTTGAAGCTTACTCATATTTCTTTCTAACATCGGACAAATTCCTGGACATGTTGTGAAGAAAAAATCTGCTACATATATTTTGTTATCATAACTTTCTTGGGTGATCTTATCCCCTTCTTGATTTATAAACTCAAAATTCGGAATCTTGTGGATATTGTTATACTCAGGAACGCCTCTAGAAATCCATTCAGGAGTTAGTTCCGCAGAATTAAAATATGGCAATCCTTCATTCTTTTCGTGTGTAGTTGTTTTACACGACGTCAGTACAACAATCACTATAATTAATCTATTGAATACTCTCATCTTTACTATTTAAAGTATAACATTTTTTTAAGCCAATAACTCCATATCGCTCACCTTTTTTTGTCACAAAATTGGCTCTAATTTTCCCGTTGGATTGCCACATTTTTTGCGATCCTTCTTCCCTGCCATCCCTATAATTGAAAAACTTAAACATCTTTCCTGTTTTATACCAATTTTTAACTATTCCATGATACTCACCAGAAGCATTAAAATGATACTCAAATTTTTGATTTCCATTTTCCCACCAACCTCTATGAACTCCAGTTTTTACTCCTTCTTTGTAAAAACGTTCTTCAGCCAATTCATTCGTATTATATTTTTTGATTTCTTTTCCGTTTTTCTTTCCGTCACAATATTCAATTAAATTTGATGTAAAATTAACGGGATCATAGGAGCTCAGTTTTCCAGAGAATTTCTCATTTTGAAAAAAAAGAACACCGTTAATTAACGAAAAACTCTCTTTGGAAAACTTATGTATAGTGCTTTTTGAACACTCCTTTTTACATGAAATGCAAAATAAAAGTGTCAACATAACTACTATTGAGCCCTGAATTTTCACTGACTATTGGGATATGGTTCCAGGAGTTCCGTAAAACCCATTTCCGTTTAAATAAGGCGCGTCAGCAGTAATATTGTAATGATAAATTCCATCAGGAAAATCAGCAGTCGCTGAAATATGACCATGGTAAACGTCTAAATCATCGCTCGTAATTGTCGTATTCCCCTCCAATGGCCCATAGACAGGAAAACCATCAGCCAACAATCCTAAAAATGCAGATTTACCATATTGTTCTGTTAAATACAAAGGTTCAATATGATAATGATATTGACCAGCTTGCTGGGGATGTCCCCAATATTGATCAAAAGAATCTATTTCATTTGTTAATGGTTGATTGTTAGGTCCAGCATATTGATTATAAAAAACTACTCCATTAATTGAAATCCCTATAGGACCAAGAGACGTAGCTTCCTTACTTGAAGACTCCTTTGGATACAAAGGAATTTTTAAGGTTATATTTTGACTTTGGATAGTATTCGGGTTTTGATTCCAATTCGTATTTGTACCCGTATACTCCTCATAAAGTGGATTACTTTGATCCCAATAGGGACTTTTATGATCCGGTAAGTTATTAGTTGTAAATACAACATAATCCCCCTCAATTGCATAACTCAATCCTTCTACATTATCAAATTTTGGCAATAGCGATCTAATATCATAAACGGTTTCATTAATAGGATCATTGCTATTATTATCTTCAGAATTGTTATCTGAACTACAACTACCAATTAACACTAGTGCTATAAAAAGATTGATTACATTTCTAACGTTTTTCATAAAGAACACATTTTAAACTAAAATTAACTAACGTTCATTAGACCTTAAAAAACAAGAATAGTTTAAAGTAAATATCTGTTTTTTTTAAATGATTCAAATTATTTTGTGAAGCCAATGATTTTTAGTTTTAGTATCTTTGTACTTTAATTATTTACAACATGAAATTAATTTTTGTGACAATTGGTATGCTAGCACTTGCTTTTGCTGGTATTGCCATTAAAATATGGGCTAAAAAAGACGGTGAATTTGCAGGGACCTGTGCGAGTCAAAACCCAGTTTTAAATGAATCAGGAGAAGCCTGTGGTTTTTGTGGAAAAACTCCCGACCAATTTGAAACTTGTAATGAACCAGAACACAATTAATTGATACAACAGTATGTTTCTTACTGCACTTTACTGCATTTTAATAGCGGTTCTTTTGGTACAGTTCATTTACTATTTATTTTTCTTTACACTTCCATTTAACACTAAGAGAAATGGAACATTAATAGTTGAAAACAAGGCCATTTCAATAATCATTTACATTAAAAACAATGCGAATGAATTGAAACAAAACCTACCTTCAATTATCAATCAAGAGTATAAAGATTTCGAAATAGTTTTGGTGAATCATTCCTCTTCCGATCAAAGTCTAGAGATTATCAAGCATTTTCAACAAAATCACCATCATATAAAAGTGGTAAATGTTGAGAATAAGGAAGCTTTTTGGGGAAATAAAAAATATGCCCTAACATTAGGTATAAAAGCTGCTAGTAATGACTCCTTACTTTTTTTTAATATTGATTGTAAGCCTGCAAGTAAATTGTGGATAAAAGAAATGGCTTCCAAACTAGATAAGGAAACTAGTGTGGTTATTGGATATAAATCTTTAAAAAGCACAAAATTTTCAGTTAAAAGTTTGTTCATTAGGTTCCATAACACCTTATCTTCTTTGAAGTTTTTCACATTTGCCAAACTAAACAATCCGTACAAAGGATTTCAAGAAAATTTTGGTTATAATAGGCAGTTATTTTTTAAAGTGAAAGGTTTTATCAATCACATAAATATTGTAAATGGTGAAACGGATTTGTTTTTAAAAGATTCAAAAGCTGTTGCCAAAACTCAAATACAATTGATACCAGATAGCTATGTAAAGGAGCAATCTATCGTCACTTTTTCAGAGTTTCTTTCAGATTTTAGAAAACACAATGCATTGAGAAGTTTTTATTCTGGTAAAACCAGATTCTTCCTAGCTCTTTTTAATCTTTCTAAATTTATGTTTTGGCTTAGCTCCATTTATTTATGCTTTCATAATTTAATATTTGGACTTTTAGCCATTGCCATTTACCTCCTTTTTCAATATGCCTTTATTACCAAGGCTATGGTCAAATTAAAAGAAGTCAAATTGTTATATTTTTTACCAATATTGGATATAAGTTATGTATTTTTTGTATTTTTTTCAGCAATATTAAACTTAGTCTCAAAACCTAAGCTTTGAAAATAGATACAGAATTAGTTTTAAAACATATAAAAGACGCTAAAAACGGAAAACAAATTTCATTTAATTTCCTATTAGATCAATTTTGGGGAAGTGTTTATTATTTTCTCTTAAAAAAAACGGAGAACGATAATGATGCTGAAGATATTGCGATTCAAACATTTTCAAAAGCATTTGAAAAAATAGAATCGTTCAACGAAGACTATCAATTTAAAACTTGGTTGATTGCCATTTCCAAAAACGTTTTTATCGATTTTCTTAGAAAGAAAAAAACATCTATTTCTGTTGCTACCACCAATGAAAAAAATGAAGAGGTATTTTATGTAATAGACGATTCTCCTAGTCCTGAAGATAAAATCATAACCGAACAAAACTTAGCCAAACTACTTCGAGATATTAAGCAATTAAAACCAAAATATCAAGAAGTAATAAACCTTCGTTATTTTCAAGAACTTAGCTATAAGGAAATAGCTACTCAAATAAACGAACCTATGAACAATGTAAAGGTAAAACTACTGAGAGCTAAAAAACTATTGGCTGAAATCATCAAAAACACACCTTAAACTTTAAAAAAGCTGTATATAGATAAAATTTAACTTAATTAATTATCGTTATACTATTTTTTACCTACCTTTAACATGATTTTAATTCCCTTTAAAAGTCATGAAAAAAGCTTTTTCAACTATTGGACCGGGGCTACTTTTTGCTGGAGCTGCAATTGGTGTTTCTCACTTGGTTCAATCCACGCGAGCAGGAGCCGAATTCGGTTTTGGCTTACTTTGGGCCCTTGTGTTAGTTCATATATTTAAATATCCTTTTTTTCAATACGGCCCCAGATATGCTTCTGCTACAGGAGAAACCTTACTTGATGGTTATAGAAAACTGGGTAAAGGAGTTTTAATAAGTTATTATATATTAAACTTTGCTACAATGTTTACAATTCAGGCCGCGGTTACGATTGTTACTGCAGGTTTGGCCTCTCACCTATTTGGTATAACGAACGATGTTGTATTATGGTCTGGAGTAATCTGTGCGATAAGTTTTGCCATTCTTCTGTTTGGAAAATATAAGGTTCTTGATAATTTAATGAAATACATTGTTGTTATCCTAACTGTTAGTACAATGCTTACGGTTTTGGTCGCTATTTTCAATACTAACAAAGGTTTTACTTTTACCCAAATAATACCTTCAGGAACAGCCGAAATTACTTTTTTAATTGCCTTTTTGGGCTGGATGCCGGCCCCATTAGACATTTCCATTTGGCATTCATTATGGTCGGTTGAAAAAAGCAAAAACACCTTTGAAACAATTAAACCAAAACAAGCCATATTCGATTTTAACGTAGGCTATATTGGAACCCTATTTTTAAGTGTTTGTTTTGTTATTTTAGGTACAATGGTCATGTTTAAAACAGGACAAACATTTTCAAGTAAAGGCACTGTTTTTGGTTCTCAACTTATTAATTTGTATACCAAAAATTTAGGAGACTTCGCCCATATTTTTATTGGTGTAGCCGCTTTCACTACTATGTTTAGTACTACATTAACTACTCTCGATGCTTCTCCTCGTGCCATGGAAAAAACTTCTTTTTTACTTTTTAAAAGAAAAGCTATTCTTTCCTATTGGCTCTGGCTGGTTATTTTAGCTCTTGGTACTTTCGTTATCCTAAAATACTTTTTGTCAGATATGGGGTTTCTTATTAGAATTGCCACTATTTTATCTTTTTTAACTGCTCCTTTTTATGCCATTTTAAACTATCTTTTAATTACAGGCAAACATACTCCCGAGAAACACAGACCAGGGATAGGTTTAAAAATATTAAGTATTTCTGGTATTGTATTTTTAATTTTATTCAGTATTTGGTTTTTGCTTAATTTCTAAATCTTTTCTTCGTAAATTTGTTCTCTCAATTTAGTTATTAAAAATGGCAAACGAATCTGTAGTTTTACCTGAAAGAACAAAGAAGCCAAAATGGTTGCGTGTTAAATTACCTGTAGGTAAAAAATACACCGAATTAAGAGGGCTTGTTGATAAATACAAATTAAATACAATTTGTACAAGTGGTAGTTGTCCTAATATGGGTGAATGTTGGGGAGAAGGAACTGCTACATTTATGATTTTAGGAAATGTTTGTACAAGATCATGTGGATTTTGTGGTGTGAAAACTGGAAGACCTGAAACTGTTGAATGGGACGAACCTGAAAAAGTAGCTCGTTCTATCAAGTTAATGAGTATTAAACATGCAGTAATTACTTCTGTTGACAGAGATGATTTGAAAGATGGTGGTTCAATTATATGGGCTGAAACCGTAGACGCAATTAGGCGCGCAAACCCTAACACTACCCTAGAAACATTAATCCCTGACTTTCAGGGAAGCGAAAAATTAATAGACCGAATTATTGATGTGCACCCGGAAGTGGTTTCTCATAATATGGAAACTGTAAGGAGATTGACAAGAGAGGTTAGAATTCAGGCTAAATACGAACGTAGTTTAGGTGTTCTTAAATACCTTAAAGAAAATGGTATGAGAACAAAATCTGGAATTATGTTAGGATTGGGAGAATCTGAAGAAGAAGTAATTCAAACCATGAAAGATTTAAGAAGTGTTGGTCTAGATATAATTACTATTGGTCAATATTTACAACCTACCAAAAAACATTTACCAGTGAAGGAGTTTATAACCCCTGATCAGTTTAAAAAATACGAAGAGCTTGGTTTGGAAATGGGGTTCATGTATGTAGAAAGCGGTGCTTTAGTACGTTCTTCTTACAAAGCTCATAAACATGCCAGCTAAACATTAGTAATACGTTAACTTTTTAACGTTATTCTGTTAATTAAATGCAAAACACGTAAAATTCAAAGAATTTAAAATAAATTATTTATAATTTTGGCACAGAATTTGAAACTAATAATGTGTAAACAAATTAGTTTTGTTTTCATTGTGTAAATTATTTGAATTAGTTGATTAACAAAAGCCCGCTCTGAGAGCGGGCTTTTGCATTTTTATATTATTTATATTTTAGTTATAAAAATCGTTTTCATCGACTTTGATAGTGGTTAACTCTACTTTATGACCATCGGGATCCAACGTATAAATAGAATGAAAATAATGATGATCCTGAATAGTAAAATCTAAACCCAATTCTGAATACCTCTTTTTTGCCTTTTCGAAATTTTCATTTGTTACATTAAATGCAAAAATGATCAATCTTTCTATTTCTTTAGGCCATATTAACTAAAGGATCTTCAAGATTAGCAGGAAATAAAGCTACACCAGATTTTCCAGATAGCATAAAAATTGGGTAGTCTCCCCATTTGGGTAATTGATATTTTTTTAAGCCTAGAACATTTCGATACCATTGTACCGCCTTTTCTATATTATCCACTCGAATCGCCACATGATCCAAAAATCTAATTTCTATATCATCACTCATTTAAAAATTTTTAATCTATACAAATTGATTTTCGTGGTCTTTTTTTTAATTCAATTGTAACAAATCCCAGAGATTTCCATACAAGTCTTTAAACACCGCAACTGTGCCGTATTCGGCCTCCTTCGGTTCTCTAACGAATTCAATCCCCTTGGATAACATCTCATTATAATCACGCCAAAAATCGTCAGTATTTAAGAAAAGAAATACTCTACCTCCTGTTTGGTTTCCTATAAAGTTCTTTTGCTCCTCATTAGAAGCTCTTGCGAGTAAAATAGTGGTTCCTGTTGAATTAGGCGGAGCTACCACTACCCATCTTTTATCTTGCTCTGCTATATAAGTATCCTCTATCAATTCAAAATGTAATTTTCGAGTATAAAACTCAATAGCTTCATCATAATCTTTTACAACTAATGCAATATGTACAATTGATTGCTTCATTTGTTGAACTTTTAATTACTTTCTAATTTAATAGATTATTGATTAATTTATGATAAATCTACCCTAGTGTAAAATTAGTGGCAACATACTCATTAGCCTCTTGTAAACTATTGAATACTTTATCTGCCTTTTCTAACTTGAAATGCAATTCTTTTTCGCTCTGAATAGCGAAACATGTTAAACCGGCAGCCTTTGCGGCCTTAACTCCATTTTCAGTATCCTCAAAAACAATAACCTCTGACGATTTATATTTTGATTTTTCAAGTGCTTGCAGATAACATTCAGGATCTGGCTTACTTTTGTTAACATCATCGAAAGTAACTGTAAAATTAAAATGATCTTCAAAAGATTTTTTCTTAAAAAAACTCACAATACTCCTAAATGGACTTGCTGTAACAATTCCTAAAGTAAGTCCTTTATTTTTATAATATTTTATTGACTCCTCTGCATATGGCATGAATATGGGCTCGTGATCATTTTGATGACGAATAACCAGTTCTTCTATTTTTTCCACCAACTCTTCAGGTAATACCTCTAAATTAAATTTAGCTACTATTCTCTCAGAATTAACATCGATGGGAATACCAGCATAATTCAAGAAATAATCAGATTCTTCAATGTGCACGTCAAAACTATTTAAAACTTCAACAAAACATTGATAATGGAAAATTTCCGAATTTACAATGGTTCCATCGAAATCAAAAAAAACAGCTTTTAAAGTTTGTTTCATATTTACTTATTTATTTATCACTTTTTAGTTTATATATACTCCTTCCCTATTTATCAGATGAAACTCTTAGCACATTCTCTGAAGAGTATTTTGTATCAAGTTCTTCACGAATAACTGCGAGTTTAGGCTCAAGCTCTTGAGAGTTAATTCTACCATTAAGCAACTCTATTTCAAGATTTAAAATCGCCATCATCTCCTCTAGAGTTTTTAGATAATACTCAACTGTTTCATAACTTGATAACTTCCTCAGATTAATCAAACAATTGTAAATGGAGCCGTGTGAATATTCTGATATATTTCTTGAAACTAATTCATTCACTACAATACCTTCCAATAAATCTGGATATGGGATGGGATTATTCGTTTTCAAGTTTACAATAGACTCTTTTGTATAGTTTATAGTATCTTTTTCGAAAGACGACAAAGCCTCATTTAGATTTTCACTATACTCGAACGTATTATTCAAAATCCTTTTTGAAGTTTGTAATAGCTTAATCGTATCTTCTTTCTCTTTTTTTCTAACTTCTGAGTTTGTTAACCATATTGCCATTAATACTCCAAATAACGTTGCTACCAATGTTAAAATAAATGATACCCAATCACTTTGAGCAATTTTTGGTTTTTTTAGTTTAAACTTCATAAATACAAATTGAATTTATCGATATAGGAAGCGATATTTTTTGCTTTCTGTATTCAAATATAAGCCCTAACAAAGACAATAATCATAATAGTTTTTGAAATAATAAATAAAAATATATAGCGTAAAAAAAAAGTTGTTTTTTCTTATAATTTATAACAAAAACATCACATTTAGTTAAAATATTTTAAAAAACGTAAAGATAGTTTTGTAAAACAACCCCTTAACATTGATAAAAATGAAATTATTTTTTAATTTGAGTTTGTTACTTATGTTTATACAAACATTTGCGCAAACTCCTTTCCAAATCACAAAAATTGAAAGACCTTTTACTACAGAAAGAAAAGACTTTAAACAAAACAATTATGATTGGTCCAAAGCTCCTTTTTTACATGGAGTAGCTTCTGGAGACCCTTTATTTGATCGTGTTATTATATGGACACGAATTACCCAATCCAACCCTAACGATAACATTGAAGTTTACTGGGAAATTGCTTCTGATGTAGCTTTTAAGAACGTTGTAAACTCTGGCTACACAAATACCAATAGTGACCAGGACTACACTGTAAAAGTTGACGTCGATCAATTAAATGAAAACACTTCTTATTATTATCGATTTAAAGTAGATAATACTTATTCACTATCGGGAAAGACAAGAACTGCTCCAAGATCAAAAGAAGAAGTTGAGAATTTACGTTTTGCCATTGTTTCTTGTTCTAATTATCAAGCAGGTTATTTCAATGCCTATCAAAACATAGCCAATCGTTCGGACATCGACGCGGTTATACATCTAGGAGATTATATTTACGAATATAAAAAAGGAGGTTACGGCTACTCAAGCAGTAGACCCGATAGAGGTCATGAACCTAAACATGAAATTATAACTTTAGAAGATTATCGTGTACGCTATTCATATTATCGTTTAGATCCAAACTTACAAGATATTCATCAACAACATCCATTTATTACTGTTTGGGATGATCATGAATTCGCAAATGATGCCTATAAAGATGGAGCAGAAAATCACGATGACAGCGAGGGTAACTGGGATGAAAGAAAAAGAAATGCTAAAAAAGCATATTTCGAATGGTTACCAGTTCGCGAAAACAGCGAGGATAGCAAAAGAATCTATAGAAAAATATCTTATGGAAAATTACTTGACCTCTTTATGATTGATACTCGTATTGAAGGAAGAACCAAACAAATTGGTCTTGGTCGTGGCACTACATCAAAAGATTTCCTTGCCTTAGCGAACTCTAAAAAAGATAAGCTACAGTGGGCTACATACAATATGGTAGAAGATTCTTATAGAAATAACCTTAGTTATAATGAGAAAATTACCATGGCAAATTACATTGCTAAAGCTTTAAAAATTGAACTTGAAGGTAAGGCTAATAGCATGAGCAGATCTCAAGTTTTTTCAGATACAGAAATGAAAGAAATTGAATTTCTTATGAATAAAGCAGAAAAGAGCATTGAAAACAAACTAAGTATAAGACAAAATGAAAATCGTTCTTCTCGCTCTATTTTGGGTGATCAACAAAAAACTTGGTTAAAAAACGGTTTAAGTCAAAGTAATGCTACCTGGAAAGTTATAGGAAACCAAGTGATGATGGCGCCGTTTGGTTTAAAAATTAATAGATTTAGTAACTCTTGGTACTCGTTTTTAATACCAAGTTGGATGAAAAAATGGCATCAATTAAATAAAGATGATTGGAATTTTTACTTAGATGAGAAAAATGAAATGCTTGATTACATTAAAAACAACTCCAATAACGTAGCTGTATTAACCGGTGATATTCACATGATGTTTGCTTCTCAAATAGAAAGAAATGGAAACTGTGTCGTTCCTGAGTTTACCACTCCAAGTGTTACTTCTCCTAATTTAGATATGTTGCCCGACTGGGTTATCTGGTTATTAGAAAAGTTTACAAATACTACTGCTGATGCTGAACTTATTGAAGACAATTCACATATTAAAAGAGCGCATACCACAGCACATGGGTATTATATTTTAGATATTAGAAAAAATCAAATACAAGCTGATTGGTATTTTATAAATACAAAGGAACGTATTGACCCTAGTGCTTATTTTAAAGTTGGGTTTAAAAATGAATTGAACAAATGTGGACTTACGTCTTCTTCAAAAACAATCGGTGAAGATAGAGGTACTTACGTAATTGACAATTTATCAGCAAAAAATACTAAAACTGCCGAACAATTCTCTCTATTAGGAGTATATTCTGATGTTGAAGAGAAAAATGTTAATGTTCATTATGGATTTAATAAAACAGATAAGCTAACCGTTCAAATATTTGATATTCAAGGTCAGTTAGTAAAAACTGTTTTCCAAGATCGTTCTCATAAAGAAGGTCTATACAACTTGAAGTTATTCTTGAACGATTTAAAATCTGGATTTTATATGGTTCGAGCCACTAATGGGCAACAAAACTTTGGTAGAAAAGTAATTTTAAAATAAGAATACTTCCTAAAAAAACAAAAGCGAACTACCGATGTAGTTCGCTTTTTTGCATCTTATAATTACAATTAAGCCATAGCGCTAATAATATCATACTTAGTGATAATATGATATTTACCATTATTTAAATCCACTAAAACAGCTTGATTATCCTTATTAATCAGTTTAGAAACATTATCAATTGAAGTATCCTTTTTTACTACTGGATATTCCTTTCTCATAATTACCTTAATGGGCTTTTCAGCGATATTTTTGTCTTCTAAATAGCCATGTAATAAGGTAGATTCATCAACCGATCCAACAAAGCCATTACTATCTTTCACTGGAATTTGAGAAATTTTAAATTCTCTCATTCTTTCAATAGCATGACTTACTAATTCTTCCGTTTGAACCGTAACTAAAGGTTTGTCAATATGTGATTTCACTAAATCTTCTGCTGTGGTGATTTCTTCTTCCAAGAAACCTCTATCACGCATCCAATCATCATTAAACATTTTACCAACGTACCTACTTCCATGATCGTGAAATAAAACGACAACAACATCATCAGGTTTAAATTGTGACTTCAACTGTAACAGCCCTTTGATTGCTGCTCCTGCCGAATTTCCAACGAAAATTCCTTCTTCCTTTGCTATTTTTCGAGTGTAAATCGCAGCATCTTTGTCTGTAACTTTGGTAAACCCGTCAATTAAGCTAAAATCTACATTTTTTGGTAAAATATCTTCTCCAATACCTTCAGTGATGTAGGGATAAATTTCATTTTCATCAAAAATACCCGTTTCATGATATTTTTTAAATACGGAGCCATATGTATCTATTCCCCATATTTTTATATTCGGATTTTTCTCTTTTAAATACTTAGCGGTTCCCGATATAGTTCCACCTGTCCCTACTCCAACGACAAAGTGTGTAATTTTACCTTCTGTCTGTTCCCAAATTTCAGGAGCGGTTTGCTCATAGTGGGCAACAGCGTTTGAAGGATTGTCGTATTGATTCACATACCAAGAGTTTGGAGTTTCTTTTCCTAGTCTTTTTGACACAGAATAATACGACCTCGGGTCTTCTGGTTCTACATTGGTAGGACAAACAATTACCTCTGCTCCAACGGCTCTTAGAATATCCATTTTCTCTTTCGATTGCTTATCAGATATTACAAAAATACATTTGTACCCTTTTACAATCGCCGCTAAAGCCAATCCCATTCCTGTATTTCCTGAAGTTCCTTCAATAATTGTTCCTCCAGGTTTTAATCTACCATCGGCTTCAGCATCTTCAATCATTTTCAACGCCATACGGTCTTTTACAGAGTTACCCGGATTAAAGGTTTCGACCTTTGCCAACACCAAAGCATCAATATCTTTGGCCACAGAATTTAACTTGACCAAAGGTGTATTACCAATGGTTTCAAGTATATTTTTTGAATAATTCATTATAAGTTATCAGTTTACACTTACAAATTAACGAAAACTTATGACCAACTCAAGACTGATTTTTTGTATTTCTAACAAATGATGTTAAAATTTTCCTTTATTCACGATTTAATCCCTCAAGAATAAAAAAATAATTATGCAAAGACATTTTTGTTTTACGCGAACTTAATGGATTTAGAAGGTTTTATTTTGGTAATAATATAAGAAGGAATAATCAACATTAAAAAGCACAAGATTAAAGTACCAATATTAAGTAATATTATAGAAAGAGCTTCTAAAGAAACTGGTACTGTTGATACATAGTAGTTTTCAGGATCAAGCTTAATAAACTTGCCATATTTCTGAATTGCCAAAAGTGCAATTCCTATGATGTTCCCGTAAAGCAATCCTTTTAAAATTAAGTACGAAGCATTGTATAAAAATACTTTTCGAATACTCCAATTAGGGCTTCCAAGTGCTTTTAAAACCCCTACCATTTGCACCTGTTCTAAAATCAATACTAACAAAGCTGTTACCATATTAATCCCCGCAACCAAAATCATAATACCAATAATTACCCAAACATTATTATCTAAAATATTTAGCCAATTAAAAATTAAAGGATAATTTTCGGCAATAGTAGCACTATTTAATGTTACTGGAATTGAACTATAGATTTCATCCCCTTTTAACGCCAAATCATCAAAGTCATCAATTAAAACTTCAAAACCTCCAACTTCGTTTTCATTCCATTTATTTAAACGTTGAACTTCTCTAATATCACCAATAAGCATTGTTTTATCAAATTGCTCGAAACCTGTATTGTATATTCCAACTACTATGGGCTTTCGTTGGGCAAATTTATTTTTATGTTTTTCAGCACTAAAAACTATTTGTATAGTATCCTGTAATTTTAAATGTAAACGATCCGCAATAGACTGAGAAATTAAGATTTCTTTATTTCTATTGAGTGAAAAATTAGGTAATCTGCCTTCTTTTAAATATTCTTTAAAAAAAGTAAAATCATAATCGCTCGAAACTCCTTTAAAAACAATACCCTCAAAATCTTTTTCTGTTCTAATTACTCCAAACTTGTTAGCAAATACCTGAACATTTTTTATTCCTTCAACATTTTTAAACTCTGGGTAAAAAGGTTGTGCTTTTTCTATTGATGCCAAAGAAACTTCCGAATTATTGTTATCGTAATTCACAATTTGAACATGTCCTTTAAAACCAGACATTTTATCTCTTATTTTCTTTTGAAAACCCGAACCAATAGATACCGCAATTAACATAACTGTAATACCTAAAGTAATTGCAATGGTAGCAATTTTTATTATTGGTGACGATATACTATTTTTATACCCTTTGCCAGCAATTATTCTTTTGGCAATAAATAATTCGAAATTCAAAAGTTATGGTTTTAAAGTACTCCAAAAGTACATATTTATTATTGGTTTTTTCTATCTGTTTTAAACTTGTTTCTTGCGCTCAGCATTCAACAAAAAAAATTGAATCAGAGAAAAAAACACCTAAAACATTGAAAACTGGTGCCAACAGAACTGAATTGTATCTTGATTTACTTAAGAATAAGAACATAGCTGTAGTAGCCAATCAAACCTCTATAATTGAGAAATTACAACGAAAAGAGATTTCACCTAATGTTATGGGAGTTGAAAAAGTGAGTCAGCACTTAGTCGATTATTTACACTCTAACAAAAAAATAAAAGTGAAAAGAGTTTTTGCTCCTGAACATGGCTTTAGAGGAAAAGCGGATGCTGGTGAAACGGTAAAAGATGGTGTTGATACGAAAACAGGACTTTCGATTATATCATTGTATGGTAAAAATAAAAAGCCATATCCTGAACAAATTAAAGATATTGATGTTGTTGTTTTTGATATTCAAGATGTTGGTGTTCGGTTTTACACCTACATTTCTACATTACATTATGTCATGGAAGCTTGTGCAGAAGCCGATATTCCTGTGATACTGTTAGATCGACCAAATCCGAATGGACATTATATTGATGGTCCTGTACTTGACATGAAACATAAAAGCTTTGTTGGTATGCATCCCGTTCCTGTGGTATATGGAATGACCATTGGAGAGTATGGTAAAATGATTAATGGTGAAAATTGGTTGAATAATGGCCTTCAATGTAATTTAACAGTGATTCCTTTAGAGAATTACACGCATGATACAGCGTATAGTTTACCTATTAAACCTTCCCCTAATTTACCAAATGACAAGTCTATAAATTTATATCCGAGCTTATGCTTGTTTGAAGGAACCAATGTTTCTGTAGGAAGAGGTACTTCTGAACAGTTTCAAGTTATTGGTACTCCTTTTTATAATGTAGATAAATATTCCTATCAATTTACGCCCATTCCTAATGAAGGTGCTAAATATCCTAAACATAAAGATAATGTGTGTTACGGATACAATTTAAGAAGCGTTAGGAACTTAAACAAAATAAACCTTACATGGTTAATAGATTTTTATAATGGTCATAAGAGTCATTCAAAGGAAAAGGAATTCTTTAATACATTCTTTGTTAAACTTGCGGGGACCGAAAGATTAAAAGAACAAATTAAACAAGGTTTAACATCCGATGAAATAAGAAGTTCATGGGAACAAAAGATCAAAGAATTCCAGTTAAAAAGGGGAAAGTATTTACTCTATAAATAATTTTTTTATAGGATTGGTTTCATTATTTCTACATGAATTGTTAGTTCAAATATGGTTCTTTGTAGAAATGTTAAAGCTTCTTTTTATTTATGATAGTCAGAAAAACTAGTGAGCATGGTTTTCTAAAACTTAATGATAACAATTCACTTTAGAATTAAAAAAATCAGGTTAACTGAATACAATATAACGAGCGCATTTTTTAATTAAAAAGCCGAAGAATGGTCTTCGGCTTTTTCTCTACAAACCAAATATTAAAACATTACTGAATGGTATAAACCGCTTTAGATACTTCAGATACATTAAAATATCCATGACAGTAATTATCCTTATTCGTAACATTCATAATATTACCTTTTAATTTAACGGGAATTGCTTGAAACGGATTTCCTCCTTGTCCCGAATAATACTGGTTAATTAAAATATTCATATAAATATAATATTGTCTAGAAATTCCTTGATGAACAATAGAAACCACATCATCTTTTGTTAACTCTTCATTTTCACTTGTATCATCATCGTCCATTTTCTCCCAAGTTTCTTTAATTAAATTTCCATTTATAAACTCATCTTTTGTTAAATCATAAACAGAAAATAAATCTCTTTGAGTTTTAAACCCCGTTAAATAATAATTCTCTTCGTCAGGTGCATCTTGATAGAAAAATTTAACTTCAAGAACTTCAGAATCGTTCCCTTCAGAACGTGACTGAGAGATATCTTGAATTTCAGGTACTGTCATCAATCTTTCCGTTCCTTCATATACTTCCTCTTTGTATACAATTCTAATCAAGTAATCATGATTTGCATTTGGCTCAAAATCAGATGTTTTGTACGAACCGTTTTCATCATGAGTTAAATTGTAAGTTCGATTAAGAGTTGCATTAATTATGCTTACAGTAGCATCTGTTACAGGTTTTTTTTCATTGACATTGTAATAAGGTGTTGTAAGACTTAACTTTACTTCCTGTTCATTTCCTTCCGTGCCTTTTTCCCATAATATATTTGCTTCGACTACTAATCTTTCCTCTCCTTCAAGAACCTCTAAATCAATTACTTCGGTACATGCAGTTATTATGAAAATGACGGCCGAAAGCCATAAAAACTTCTTATTTATATATTTCATTTGTTTCTTTTTATTAGTGTTTAACTCAATAGATATAATTCGCCTTGTCTTTTTGGTATTCAAGTACAAGGAAATTAAGACTTCACTATCGTTCTGCTATTAAAATTTAAAATTGTAAGACAAAGAAGGCACAATACCAAAAATTGATGTTTGAGTAGCTTCATTATTACCTGTTGAGCTATTTTGACCAAAACTAATGTCTTGTGCATTATTACGATTATAAAGGTTATAAATACCAAATTTCCATTCACCTCTCCATCTCTTATTCGGATCTATCCTTGGAGTATAGGTTGCTGAAACATCCAGTCGATGATAATCAGGAAGACGGCTACCATTTCTATCTCCATAAGTAGCTATTGATAAATCTAAATAATTGTATTGACCATTTGGTACAGTTAATGGACGTCCAGTTTGATACACTAAATTTCCTCCAAAAGTCCATTTTTCATTGAGTTTGTAAGTTCCTGTTAATGAGAAATCATGCGGACGATCAAAATTCACATTATACCATTCACCTCCATTAATTCCAGGCCCTCCAGCAGCTCCTCCGAGAGTTTGTTGCTCAGACTTTGAAAGTGTGTATGCTAGCCAACCTTGAAAACTACCCGTATTTTTTCTTACTAAAAACTCAACTCCGTATGATCTCATATGACCATTTAGTATTTCTGTTTCTATGTTATTATTTCCTATTAAATCTGATCCGTCTATATAATCAATTCGATTATCAATCGTTTTGTAATACGTTTCTACTTCTATCGAATAGTTATTATCTAAAAAGTTTCTAAAGTACCCTAAAGCATATTGATTAGACTTTTGAGGTTTTATAAAATTACCACTTGGTGCCCAAATATCAACTGGATTTATTGTTGTTGTGTTTGATAATAAGTGTAAGTACTGTGCAGTTCTAGCATAGCTTGCTTTTATTGAAGAACTTTCATTTAATTCATAAGATAAAGCTAATCTAGGTTCAAAGTTGTAATATGATTCCATAGAAGAGGTTTCCCCTACTACTTCACCTCTTTGGTATTTTTCAAGAAACTCATTATAAACAACAGCTAAACCATCTTTATACACATTTAAATCTTCTGTATGAAATCTATGGAAGCTAGAAAAACGTATTCCATACGAAACTCTAAACTTATCTGTTATTGTTTGATTGACATCAACATACATTGCATTTTCAAGAGCTCTCTTTCTATCTAATTTCAACGGATTAATAGGTGAAGTATCAGTAGATGGTTTTATTTCTCCTGGATTAAAACCATGAAGCGTACTATTAAATCCAAAGTTTAATTTAAATTTCTCAGAAAGATAATATTTAAAATCATAGCGAACATTGGCATTTTCGATATTTGCTTTCCAATCTAAGTCAATTCCGTTAAGAAGTATGCGATAATCATAATTACTATAGATAAAGGATAAATTTGAAAACAGTTTGTCGTTAAAAACATGATTCCATCTTAAACTAGCAATTGAATTTCCATAGTCTGTTGCCACAAAGTTGGTATTAAAATAATCTCTTCCTAAATAAGCCGAGAAGTACAATCGGTTGTTCTCATTTAATTCATAATTGGTCTTAAAGTTTACATCATAAAAAGATGCCTTATTATCACCCGGAATAAATAAATGAGCATAAGATCCACGGCCCGCAAGTAATATTGAACCTTTTTTGTTAAACATTGGCGTTTCCAAAGTCAACTTACTTGATACCACACCAATTCCTCCATTTATGGTGAATCGTTTGCTATTACCATCTTTTTGACGAACATCAAGTACTGACGAAACTCTTCCTCCAAATTCAGCCGGAATACTTCCTTTATACAATTTTACGTCTTTGATAGCATCTGAGTTAAAAATAGACACGAAACCAAGTAAATGTGCCGTATTATAAATAGTTGCTTCGTCCAACAAAACTAAATTTTGATCGGCAGCTCCTCCTCTAACATTAAAACCACTTGATCCTTCTCCTCCATTGGTAACTCCTGGTAGGCTTTGGATAGATTTTAAAATATCAGGTTCACCCAATACAACAGGTATGTTCTCAATATCTTTAATTTGAAGTTTTGATACTCCCATTTGAGGTGAACGAATATTAGCTTTTTTTGATTTACCCGCATCAATAACCACCTCAGATAATTGAGTAGACTCAGCCTCCACTTCAAAATTTAAAGTAACATTTGCGTCACCATTAATTTCTTTATAAATGGTTTTGTAACCAACAAAACTCACCATAATAGTACTTTTTCCTTTTGGAAGGGTAATCGAATAAAATCCATATTCATTCGTCATACTTCCAATTGTTGTCCCTTCAACGTAAATACTAGCTCCAAAAATATTCTCTCCATTTTGTTTGTCCTTAACAGTTCCCCTTACTGTTATGTTTTGCGCAGCAACAAACACTGGAATTAACAATAAACATATTGCAAAAAAATTCTTCATTAAGTTTACTTTTAAATTTAATTTCTGGGACAAAATTGTGATATAAAAAGGTAAAAATCGACCCAACCTATCGGCTAGTATTCAAAAAAGGTTCGAACTTATCCGTTCGAACCTCTTTTTAACCGTTTAAAATCAAATAGTTACGAATTAATATAATCCTTTGGAGTTTTACCAGTAATTAACTTAAAATGTTTGTTAAATGTAGATTTAGATTTAAACCCACAGTTTAAGGCAATTGCTAGAATAGTAAGGTTTTTGTTTTCTGGAGCCTTATGAATTTGTAAAAACTCATTTACACGTAAAGTGTTTATATAATTGTAAAAATTTTTATTTTCTCTTTCATTGATAACTTGCGACAAATGGTTTGATTTTACCTCTAATTTTTTTGCTAATTCTGTTAAGGTTAATTCATTATTTAGAAAAAGCTTTTCCATTTGCATTTTTGACCTCAGTAATTTGTATATACCATTTGACATTTGAGTTGTTAATCCCGACTTTACATATTGCCTTTTTACATTACTAATGGTAATTTCACTAACACTTGCATCAACTATATTATCGGAAGTATTCTGTGAAGAAATATTTAATTCTTCTTTATTTATAGGTTGCGAAGAGAAAATAGACGTTTGATTGATTCCAAAAAAACCAATAAATAGAACAAATAACACCACTAAAGAAAAAATAATAGCCGGATTATCCGTTATAAATACAGACAACCATATAATTAACAAGCCTATTGTTAAGTTTTTTAACCAGATTAATTCTTTATTATCCGTATTTGAAAATCTATGAAGTATATTTTTTTTATGCTCTTCTATTAAAAACAAGGTTGTTACGCAATAAGCAAAACCCGATATTATTACAAAAATTGTACTTAAATAATCATACCAATCGTAATCATGATTTGTACGCCTAATGACAATATCAATCTTGGTTTCATCATCTAGCATAAAAAATGGTATTGATGTAATTAACAGAATAAAAGTAGGTATTAAGTGTACAAGTGTTTTTTTTATTGATAAACCATTTCCTGTAATACTTCTAGCATAAAAATACAAAAAGACACTTTGGAGTATCGGAAAAACAAAATCAACACCTATTAAATAAGGCATTTCTACCATTAATTCACTATCTCTTAAATAGAAAAAAAATAAATGGACAGCCATTAAACATAGCCAATATCCAAGTATTCTATCTGAATTTGTTTTATTTCTTTTTAAAATGAGCAAGATTACTAAGAAAATAGCAATAAATATTCCGAATTTAAAAAACATAGGGGGTTTTCTTAAAAGTAATACGATTTTTGAATATCTAATTTTGTCTCAATTGAATGTTCTCTAATTCAATGTCAGAAACTTTTAACAAACTACCTTCTTCATATAATTTATCTATTGCATAGAAATCTATATCAATACTTTTTGGTTTAAGATTTTGATAATCCAAGAATCTCGTTCCGTTCACACCATGTTCTTTTTTCATATCTCTAAAACGAATTCCTCCGCCGCTTGTATGATATTTGTAAGCAATGTATTCTAATAGAAGTGTTTCCTTATTGAACCAATATAGAAAAACATCATCAAAGTCGTCTCCTCCTCCCACTTTATTAAAGGTAACTTCAATTTTGTAATAGTCAATTCCTTTGATTGAAGTACTACCTAATAGTTTTTTTATAACTGCTTTATCATTCAAGCCGTAGGGTAATACTGAAAAATAATGAACTGAATTTACAGAATTACTCAATTGATTAACTCGTTTTTCAGTTAACTCAACTTCTTCTCCGTTTATAAATCTTCTGAATCCTTTATTTGATAGAACATCCTTCGTTACGGTGCTATCTGATTTTGCAATCCTAGTATAGTTATAATCTCCATTATTTCTATGAGCACTGTAGCTGTTATTTCTGAACTTAAATGTTAATTCAGAATTATCTAAAACATTCAGACCTGAATTTTTAATAGACGCATCAACAATTTCTTGAGCTGTGTATTCAGGTTTACATGCAAGAAACGCTAGAAAAACGAAGAGATATTTAAAATATTGCATAATTATTTGTTTGATATAGTCAATGAACTCGTTTAAACGAGTTCAATATATAAAAACAAAATTACGAGAAAGTATTGCCTTATGTATGATAAAATTCTGTTAATAAAAAAGCTGCTTTATAAGCAGCTTCTATTCATCGGTTAAGGTTTCCATAAAGGAAACAAGTTCTTTTATTTCCTGATCGGTTAACTCTAAATTATCAAATGGTAGCGTTTGATTAGGTAAATCAAAACCTAAACCAACACCACCTCCTTTACTATAAAAATCGACCACCTCTTCCAGTGTTTTAAAAACACCGTTATGCATGTAAGGTGAAGTTTTACCAATATTTCTAATCGTTGGTGTTTTAAAGAAATGTTTTCGTGCTTCTGTTTTAAATACATCATATCGTCCTAAATCTTCACTCAGACCATTTTGTGCTAGATTCGGTGTTCCAATAGCTTCCATTTCGGTATCTAAGTAATTTGGTGGGACGGTACCATTAAATACTGGAGCAAAATGACACGTTGCACAGAGTGCTTTTCCCATGAAAAGATTAAATCCTTTTTTCTCATTTTGCGTTAATGTATTTTCTTCTCCTCTTATGTTCTTATCAAATTTTGAACTAAACGCATTTAAACTTTTAATATACGAAGCTATTGCATGTCTAATATTATAAGAAACTCTTTTGTTACCGTATAACGTTTCCAAACTCTTTTTATAATCATTATTCTGAAACACTCTAGCTATAACTGAATCCATAGAAGTATTAAACTCATTATGATTTTTTACCACACCAACCACTTGACCTTCCAAACTTCCAGCTCTTGAATCCATAAAAAAACCTTTTTGATAGGCCGAATAGGTTAATGTTGGCGTATTACGTGTTTGGTTTTTATCAAATACTCTCTTTCCGTCGGTAAATGCCAAATCTTTAATATGACAGCTAGCACAGGACATATTATAATTTTTTGATAACGAAACATCATTAAACAATGCCTTTCCAAGAGCCTCCTTCTCTATTATTTTAACCGTATCATTCTGCTTGTCTGAGAAATAGCCTTTATTTAAGGTAGATTCCGAAAATAGTGTGTGCATATTATTACTCAATCCTAATTCAAACGGAAATTGAACCTTCCAATCTTCTTGAACTTCTAATAATAACTTCAATTGAGGGTCTGTATGATTCTGGATAAAATCGAAGCGATCAAACGCATTAAAATCGGTTTTCAAAGCGAACTGAGCCATCTCAAAGCTTTTAATAACCTTAGCGTACATATCTTTTGAAGAAAATTTACTCCTATTCAATTTTACAATCTCCTTTAAGGTTTCGTATGTATAACTCGATTCTAACAATGATTGATTCAAAACAGGAGAATCGAAACCTGTAATTCCAGTCGTTGCAATACGAGTTATCTGCTCTCTCAATAACCAAATAATATGATACTCTTTTAATTGAAGATGTAAATTATTCTTTATTAACTTTAAACGAGCACTTGTAACATTTACCAAATTCTTTAAAGCTAATGTATCTAAGGTATCTTCGTAAAGTGTCTCTTCAATTACTTGAAATCCAATCGGATTCATTACCTTTAAATCTAAACTTTCTTCCCCTTTTACAATAAGAATATTCGGTGCGTTTAACGATTTATAATTATTCTTATCTGTATGTGCTAAAACAGGTTCTAAAAGCTTAAAGTTCTTGCGAGCTTTAGCATAAAAGTCTCTTTTTTTCTCAATTTCCATAGTCGCATTTAAACTATCCAAATAGCTCGCTGAAGCTTCTAGTTGTTTCTCATAAACTATAGAAATCTCTTTTTCAAAAGTATCGACCACGTCGTACTTTTTATCTTTCTGACCACATCCTATGGCTAAAAGCGAAAGACATACAAAAATGTATGTCTTCGCCTTATAATATATATACCTCATAAATACTATCTATCTAGTCCTGTAATTATATGTAAAACAGAACCTTCTTTTCTACTATTAGCAACATCTGCATTTGCATTCGGATCAGTAAATGCAGTTCCATCAGCTGGATCCCATCCATGATTTTGAGTAATAACCATAAACGTATTTTTACCGTCGTTAACAACATCGGTTACATCAATCATACCAGTAATTTCCCATGCTTTCGTAGTATTCCCGTATCCTTTAGAAGCTGCATCTTCTTGATTACACTCTAATACAACTTTAAGATCACCTGTGTTTAAATTATACTGATATAAACGAGCCCAATGCGTTTTATCGGCTGTATCAAAGTATCCGTTTGGATCTTCTTGAACGTACGCATAGTTTTCAGTTATCAAAATATTATCAGGACTATGAAAATCTTTTGCAATACCATCCAATTTATCTCCATCTAATAAACACGTAATCTTTGCTGCTCCTGTTGGATCGTTTTCATTTAAAACTACTTTATAAATACGTCCATAAAGAGTTCCTTTCCCTACAAGTCCAGGTTTGTTTCTTCCCGTCACGGCCATATATAACTCTCTATTATTTGCTGCTGATCCTCTTCTCCAATCAATATCTTCTAATCTTGAGAATCCCATTACACCTTTGGTTTTACATTCCGTATCTAAGGCAGTAATTTCTTTTTCTGTTAACTCTACAAACTCAGCATCATATGTAGTACCTTCAGTCATGTCCATTTCATAATTAATACCAGCCGAAGTAACTTTTAAACCATATAGTTTACCTCCTTCTAAATCACCTCTATCACCAACATACATCCCTAATTGTCCTGAAGGCACGCTGTTATTACTGTTATCATCACCAATAAAAACCACTGTTTTATCTGCATATGCATCTTTTCCTAGTGCCACAGCATTTTCTGTTGACCATTGTCCTAATGAAGTTAACATTCTTGCTGTACCAGCCTCTGAAGCATTTTTATTCGTTTCAGTAGCGAAAACACCTTTAGAAGATCCTCCCCATTCACCTCCTGATAAATACAAAGGTCCAAATCCATGTTCTTCAGGAGTAATTAATGATCCTGAGCATTGTGCTGTATTTGCAGTGGCTGCAGCATTTAAAATGTATTCACCAGATACAGGTCTTAATTTATCATTCAATTTAATTCTGGCTATTGAGTAATCGGCCTCAATATTATTAATAAATGTAAAAGTTCCATCAGCTTCAGCTAATAAACCAGCTCCATCAGCCATTGATCCATATACAAAATCAGGCGTATTCGGAATTACATCTTCTGATGATAAAATTGGTTTTATTTTTAAATGAGAAAATTCACCAGTCACCTTTAAGAAATTTGGTGTTTTTGATGCTGTTAAATACAAAGAAGCATCCGATCCGTTAGATCCATCGGTTCCGTTAGAACCATCCGTTCCATCTACCCCGTCTTTTCCGTTAATTCCATCTTGACATCCAATAAATGTCGATACTACTAATGATAATGACAACAAGCTTAGCTTGCTTACGTTAATTTTTTTCATTGTGTTGTTTTTGTTATTCTTTACGACGCAAATCAACGCTAATGAAATTATCTTAGTCTTACGAGAAGATTAAATTCACTTAAGTTAAAAGTTAACTAGTTTATTAAATTATAAATAACTAGAACCAATCTAAATAAAGTTTCGAATACTACTCCTATCATTGTTATATTTTTTATTTGTTATCTAATACCTATTCATATAAAAGAAAAAAAACGTCGAGTTGACGTTTTTTTTACCCCTTCATTCATAGGCAATAAAAATTTGTTTAAAGAATCGTTTGTAATACACTGCAGTTAAAATAACTCGCAACAAATAATAAACAATGAGGACGTTTCCGATTCTTAAAACACTTTTTCATAATAATTTTCCCCGACGGCTCCTTGTATTATACTTTCATTGTTTAGCCAATATTATATGTACCGTTTTTGTACAGGGCAAAGATATTGGGCTTATTTTTAAAAGTGGTAAGTCAATGACTTACTTTTAGTAAGTCAATGACTTACTTTTAGTAAGTCAATGACTTACTTTTTACCCCAAAATGTTAATTTTTACCGATATTTAGAAAAATGTTCGTTTATATTTAACAAAAACAATATCTTCGCCAAATAATGACAAAAATGAAATCACATATCACTTATAATGACCAAAGAAGTATTTGGCCATTTTGTACTTTAGAAGGAGTTCTGGAGTATAAGAAGCGACGTAATGTGTATAATTATAATAGGTGAAAAGACTAAAAATTTAAATACAACAAGCGTCCATAATAATTTGGACGCTTTTTTTTTGATATTTTTTTAATTAAATGATGAAAATTTAAAAACATACGAAATAATTGAGTTTAAGAAATAAACTACTGACTTCAAACAAGTTGCAACTCAACTAATATCTAGAGAGAATCTGGACAGGTATCCGCTATCTTCAAAACAACCGCAAACAATTGAAAAACAAATACTTAGCTCGATTTAAAATTTGGTAGATTGAAAAAAAGTATTCATCTTTGCCCCATCAAATAAAATCAAATAAATAATAATTAAAAACTAAAAACATGCATTTACGAGGAAAATTTGGAAGTAAGTTTGTAATAACAATGATCTCGGAGAACACGTTAAAAAAGGATGCTTTTTGGAAACCATTACGTATGAGGCGGTAAACTGCTCATAGTATATTGATATTTCCCAAGGCATCTTCATAAAGATGCCTTTTTTATTGAATTAAAATCAGGTTTTAGCGCTAAACAAGCAACAATATATAGTTTAAATGTTAAAATCGGTGGAAAATTTGTAAATATCGTAATTTATCAGTATATTAGAGTATATGAAAAAATTAGAATACTATGAAAAGTTTAAAATTGCACTTACTAAATGAAAAAGGACGTTTACTCATCCATAAGGAACGCTTACTAAAATTACGTACACCGTAATCTATTAACCCACTATTTTAGGGTTAAGATCAACTAGCGTTCAACCAAAATTTCAAACGCTTCCTAAATTTATGACAATGTAGAATTTCCTGAAGTCTGTTGAACTCAATAGGCCTTAGTAGTAAAATTGTCTTCAATGTTGTTGGGCGAAACCTGCCCGTAAAATTCTACTAACACACCCATTGCTATGGGGTGTATGCCTATATCGCTAATTCAAATTTGGCGAATAAAATTGATCGAAAATCATTCGATGTTCTGATGCTGCTTATACGCGGCCAGGAAAACTATTGTCAACTATTTAAAATTATTAAGTTATGAAAACTCTAAAAACTATTTTTGTTATGTTATTTTTAATCGTGTTTACAACCTCTTGTACTGATCTTACTGAAGATCTTAAATTACACGATAAACTAAAAAAAGAGAACGTTAACTCTAAACTTCCAAATACCATGCCAATGGATACTGGTGATGGTGATGGTGATGGTGATACAGATAGAGGTTAACAACATCAATAGATTCACTAAAAGTCTTTGGTCAATCCAAAGACTTTTTTTTTATTTGTAAATCATGGATAGATTTCTTCTTACTTTATACTTGTTTTGTGTTTTTATTTGTCAAATATATTGTCAAACCCCTCTACAAAAAGTTAACCAACATATTGAGCAAGCTAAAGACATTAAGAAAAAAATTGATTTTCGAAAACATGAACTTAATAAGGCATGTTTATACCTAAACACAATTAAAAAAGACTCTATTAAAGCGGATCGGCTTATCGAAATTGCCTATAGATATTACCAACTCAAAGATTCTATTCAATTCTTAGAGGTAAATAAAAAAGCAGAAGTTCTAACCAATAAATTACAAAGTGATTATTTATATGGTTACTTACATTGGAATTATTCTTCTTATTATAAAAAACAATCCAACTTTCTTGAAGCCTATATTCATTTCAATAAGGCTTATATACATTTCGAAAAAATTAATAAAACACGAAATGCAGGCATAATGCTTTACGGTATGGCTCAAATTAAAGGTTATTATAAAGATTTTGCCGGAAGTGAGCTTTTAAATATCAGAGCTACTAAAATTTTTAAAAAGCTTAACGACAATTTGAACTTATACAAGTTACATAATCATCTTGGGATCCTTCAACGGGATATTAAGGAATACGATAAAGCTATCGTCTGTTACAATAAGGCAATAGAATATTACCAAAATATTCCAAAAAATATCAAAAAAGAAAGTTACATTGAGATTTACAATAATATCGCAAATGCATACTTTGAAAAAAAAGAATTTCAAAAAGCTCTTATTTTCTATAACCAAGAACTAAAAAACAAAAACTTAAGAAAAGATCAATTTGCTAGAATTATTCATAATCGTGCATACTGTAAGCTTAAGATGCTGGATACAATCGGGATTTTTAAAGATTTCGAAAAAGCACTTAGAATTCGAGAAACGTTGAATAATAAAGCAGGCATTGTATACAGTAAAAAACATCTTTCAGACTTCTATTTATTTAAAAAAGACTCTTTAAAAGCCTTTCGACTGGCTGAAGAAGCCAATTCTCTAGCCAAAGAAATTAAAAATGGTGTAGATTATCTCACTACTTTAAAACAACTAGCTAACCTAGATCCGCAAAACTCTAAAAAGTATTTAGATCGCTATATTGAATTTAATGACAGCTTGGTAAGTGCCGAGCGTCGTATGCGTAATAAATTTACTCGTATTGAGTTTGAAACCGATGAATATATTGAAGAAACCGAGCGTTTAACGCAGCAACGTATTTGGATACTTGTTTCTAGTATTGGTGGCTTACTTATTTTGAGTTTATTATACTTTTTACGTGTACAAAAAGTAAACAACGAAAAACTTCGTATTGAGGCTGAACACCAAAAAGCCAATGAAGAAGTGTATGTATTGACCTTACAACAACAAGCCAGAGTTGAAGAAGAGCGTATTAAAGAACGTAATCGAATTTCAGAAGAGTTACATGATGGTATTTTAGGGAAATTATTCGGTACCCGCTTTGGCTTAGGTTTTTTACCTTTAGAAGGCAATGACGAAACGTTGGAAAAGCATCAAAGTTTATTAGATGAATTGCAAGATATTGAGAAAGAAATTAGAGATGTTTCTCACAAACTGAGTGACAATTTCAATAATACAGATATTAATTTTACGTCTATTATTAAACAATTATTAGAAGATAAAAGTATTATTGGTACATTTACCCACAGTATTCATTTTTCTCAGGCTATTTCATGGAAGCAAATAGATGAAGTGACCAAAGCTAATATATACAGAATCATACAAGAAGCTTTACAGAATATAATTAAACATGCAAAAGCTACCCATGTAAGTCTGCATTTTGAAATCAAAAATGACCAACTTGTTCTTAAAATTAAAGATGATGGAGTTGGTTTTGATACTAAAAAAGGCAAAAGAGGAATTGGAATAAAAAATATAAAATCTAGAATTGAAAAATTAAAAGGAAGCATTAAAATAAAGTCAGAAATTAACGTAGGTACCACCCTACAAATTAACACCCCCTGCATCAAAAAAGATGGACAATAGACAATTAACTGCTTTAATTATTGATGATCATCCGTTAATCTCAGAAGCCTATAAAAGCGCCTTCAAATTTTTAGAAAGTCAAAACAACCCCTATTCATTTGACATTCATGTAAAGCATAACTGCGATGATGCTCAACAAATCATTCATCATTATGCTGAAACAAAACAAAATATTGATATTATTTTTCTCGACATGAGGCTCCCTCCTTCTAGTGATGGAAAAATATTATCAGGTGAAGATTTAGGACTTAAAATTAATCAAGTTTTACCTGAATCAAAAATTATTGTTTCTACAACCTTTAACGATAACTACCGAGTTCATAATATTATCAGAAGAATTAATCCAGATGGATTCTTGGTAAAAAACGACATCACTCCGAAAGAACTTGTTACTGCCATTGAAGAAGTATTAACAACACCTCCTTATTACAGTAAAACGGTTATGAAAATGATTCGCACCCAAGTATCTAACGAATATATTTTAGATGATATTGATAGAAAAATATTATATGAACTTTCAATCGGTAACCGAATGAAAAAATTACCTGAAGTTATTCCCTTGTCCTTTGCTGGAATTCAAAAAAGAAAGCGACACTTGGCTAAAATATTTGAAGTAGATAGTAACGACGATCGTGAATTAATTTTAGTTGCAAGAGATAAAGGATTCTTATAAAACAAAAACGGGAGCTATTGTGAAATAGCTTCCGTTAATTATATAGTTTCTATTTCCTTTAGAAATTGTATCCTAACGAAATTTGAAAAGCTCTATTTTTCAAAGTGTTGTTTTCACTAATTACAATATCGGATAACCCTAAATTATAACGTAAACCAAAGTTTATTCCGTTATCTAATTTATAACCTACTCCGAAATTAACACCATAGTCTAAACTTTCAATATATTCTTTGATATCGTTTTTTTCATCTCCGTTTCCCGTAACAGATTTGTCTTCAAGAATCGATTTAGCTGATAACAAAACACCTATTTGAGGACCAACTTCTACACTAAAGTTTTTAATGAAATAATACTTAACCATTACTGGAATGTTTAAATAATCAAGACGTGTTGTTTCTTCAAAATCAGTTATAGCAATACCATTACCTCCCTTAAGTATAACAACATTTCCTTGTCGAGAAAATAACAGTTCAGGTTGAATTGAGAATTTTTCTGATAACTTAAACTCTACAACACCTCCAAAATGAAAATTTGTTGATGAATCAAAAGATTGCGCACCAAAAGAATTTTCAACACTTAAATTTGACAAGCTTAATCCAGCTTTCGCTCCAAATTCAATATTCTGTGCATTTACAGTCAATCCCAAAATCATAAATACAGCAAATAATAACTTTTTCATCTCTATTTATTTTAAATATTGTTAAAATTAAAAACGGGAATTATTAAAAAATAACTCCCGTTTTATCATATAAAAAATGTGTTTCCTTCTTAGAAGTATAAAGCGAATCCAATTAATCCTTGGAATTGTCCTTTTTGACCATCTTCTAATCCTATGTTATATCTTACAGCTGGCTTAATACTAACATTCTCACCTAAGAAATAAGCATAACCACCTTGTAATCCAATCCAGTTAACACTTCCTCCCGTAACAGAAGTTCCTGTGAAATCAACTCCTACAGGAATGTTTCCAAGAATATAGTACTCAGCACCTATTTTATAAGTAAATTGATCACTTTCAAATGGATTATCATTAGAAGCAAATCCTAAACCAGCTTTAACAGCTAAATCATCAATTACAAAGTAACCACCCTCTGCACCAATAGACCATGCTGTGTATCCATCCTGAGAACTAAATGAAAAAGCAGTACTTCCTGTTGTAGCAGAACCAGTATTTGCTTCGATTACGAATTTCCCCTGAGCAGTTTGACTTGAAGTAGTTTCCTGCGCGTTTGCAGCTAGTCCGAAAACCATCATAGCCGCTACTAATAATTTTTTCATAATATTTAATTTACATTTTTGAGCCGCAAATGTATATTTAATTGAGAAATCTATAATACTTTAACATGTTAAAAAACCAAGAAAAAACCACCTGTTTTTTAAGTCTTTTTTAACTTAAAAAAATTGCGAATCCCTATAAAAAGATATGTATTTAATTGATAGTGATTTACATTTATAAAATAAAAAAAGCAGGACAAAAATGTCCTGCTCTTCATTATTTTTTCTACTTATTTTTAAAGTGAAAACGAATATGTTCCACCAATACCAAATGTACCATAGGTAGCACTAGCGCTAACACTCCCGAAAACACCTAAATCAACAGATTGACTCACGTTAACAGCTGAATAATTAGCATGTAGAGTTATTTTATCGGTTACTTTATACCCAACCATTGGACGGTAATAAAACCCTCCATCGTTTCCTTCAGGTCTAACACCAATACCATAACCTAAATCCGCTCCAACGATAAACTTATCACTAACACTGTAACGTGCTGCTGCGGCTAAAGGTAAAAAGGCAACATCCGCTCCTTCACCATTAAAGTGTACATAAGAAACAGAAGGTCCTACCTTAAACTTTTCAGAAACACTAAATAAGTAGTTTGCTTCAATTGAACCAGTAACATCAAAAGCGTCACTTGCATCACCTACAGGTAATCCAATAGTACCTCCAACGTTTAATTCTCCTTCTTGTGCGTTTACAGCTAGTCCAAATAACATTATTGCTGCAACTAAAAATTTTTTCATGATTTTTTAAATTTAATTTTCAACAAATTTAGATATAAAAATCAATATTCCTAACACAATATGTTAATATAATCTTAATCCAATAAAAAAGAATAAGCATACAATAGTTTTAATAAAAATAATTCATTTTATTACTTCAAGCTTTAGTGAAGGTACATCTATAAACATACCATATTAATCATAAGAATTAGTCAACGTTTCCTAAATCACATTACAATCAGTAAAACAAAAAGGAGATTCTTTCGAATCTCCTTTCATCAATATAGTTTATTTCTTTTTTTATTACCAAGCGTAACCTAAAGACACACCTAATCTTGGTAAAAATCCGTCAATACTTACAGTAGTTCCACCCGTTGCTGAAGCTGAAACATATTGAGCTCCAAAGTTTAAATCTAAAGCAAAACCTGAATCATCACCACCAAATACCCATTGATATCCAGCTAAAGCTCCACCCGAAAAAGTAGAAAATCCAACATCTTGTCCTTCGCTACTCTTAGCAGATGAAGTTGAATAATTTACGAACGGTGCCGCATACCAACCTCTAGGTGCATTTTCTTCAGAAGAAAAATAAAATTTAAACTTTCCTTCTCCTCCAATAGCACTTGTACTTATTACTTCGTTGTTCGAAGTAACTTCCGCTCCAGCATAAGATAAACCTACCTCAAAAGAAGTATTGTCTCCAATAACTCTTTCATAAGATAAATCAGCTACGCCAAACGCCAATCCTAATGGATTTGCTTTCACAACATTTTTTTGAGCATAAGCAGTAAATCCTACTGCAATCATAGCAATCATAAATAATTTTTTCATTTTAAAATTTTTATATTTGAGCGGCGAAAGTAATTTTTTTTTCGACATAAAAAACTCCTATTTATACTTTTTTTAACACACTGCACTTAATGAACTGGGAACAAGTTTTATACGATTTTGCAATTTTTACAAAAATAGAACGAGGACTAGCTGAAAACTCCATAAATAGCTACAAAAGAGATCTCAATAAGCTTTTAAAACATCTAGAAAATCTTGAAGAAAAACATACACCCACAGCCATTAACTCAGAAGTTATTAAGGAGTTCATATATGAACAAAGCAAAATTATCTCCTCTAGAAGTCAAGCTCGATTAATATCTGGACTGAGAAACTTTTTTGATTATTTAGTTTTTGAAGATTATCGCAAAGACAACCCTATGGATCTTATTGAAAGTCCTAACGTATCAAAAAAACTACCAGACACACTTTCTAAAGATGAAATAGACGCTTTAATTGGAGCAATAGACTTAAGCCATCCTCAAGGAGAAAGAAATAAAACGATTATTGAAACCATTTACAGTTGCGGCCTGCGTGTGAGCGAACTAATTAACTTACAACTATCCGATCTCTTTTTTGATGAAGGTTTCATTAGAATTTTAGGAAAAGGAAACAAACATCGTTTTGTACCAATACATCATACAACCATTAAAAGATTGGATTTGTATATTCACGAAATACGATCGAAAACAATACCTGTAAAAGAAGATGAAGATACTATTTTTTTAAACAGACGAGGAAAAAGATTAACACGCCAAATGATTTTCATTATCCTGAAGAATTTAGCTGTAAAAATAAATCTAAATAAAAAATTAGGTCCCCATACCCTTCGCCATTCTTTTGCTACTTATTTACTACAACATGGAGCAGACTTAAGAGCAATTCAAGAACTATTAGGTCATGAAAGTATTACAACTACTGAAATTTACGTTCATTTAGATAAAAAAGATTTAAAGAAAACAGTTGATACCTTCCATCCTAGAGGAGATCATAAAGAATTGTAGGTTTTAGGTAACTTTATTGCATAAAAAAAGGCAAGCTACCTACATCACACTGCTACAACCTAATACCCTTGCTGCGTTCCCGCCCTGGGGGATTCAAAGGGAGCTAGTTGTGTAGGACTTGCCGCTGCAAATGTACAGTCTTTTTTCAATAAAAAACAATAAAATTTACAGAAAATTATTGTAACATTTTTAAGCTTTTGAATACTAACACATTGTTGTCATACTTTTTTTTAAAAAAACAATGAATTAGGAAAAGTATCACCAAAAAAATATATTTGTATCACTAACTAATTTCACACAATGGAAAAACAAGCAAACAGTAAGAGTATTATTTTAAACTATGGTTTATATACTGGAGGAATAAGTATTTTACTAGCATTAGTATTGTATGCTATCGGAAAAGCAGCAGATCCAGGAATAGCCCTTTCTATAATAGGCTCAGTTGTTCCTTTAACACTACTAGTTTTAGGCATTCGAAAGTTTAAAACCGAAAACAATGGTTATATAAGCTGGGGACAAGCGGTTAAAATTGGTGTTGGAATTGCATTAATATGGGGAGTATTGGCTTTAGGGTTTCAATACATCCTGGAAAATGTAATCGCTCCTGAATTAATTGAACAAAAATTAGAAGTTGCCCGAACCACGATGGAAAATTGGGGGATTTCTGAGGACGTAATAGAAGAAAACTTAGAAAGTCAAAAAAATCAAAGTCCTTTTTTAGGGATTGCAATGGGCTTATTGTTTTTTGCTTTTATGGGGTTCGTTGTTTCAGCAATTGCTGGAGCAATCATGAAAAAAACGGAAGAAATTGAATACTAATTAGTTTATTAAAAAGGTTGTATAATCTTTAAAAGACTAGTAAATTTGGCTTTTATAGATTTAAGAAATCCGTACATGAATATATCGGTAGTAATACCACTTCTTAACGAAGAAGAATCATTACAAGAATTATATGATTGGATTGCAAAAGTTATGCAATCCAATCACTTTATTTACGAAGTTATTTTTATTGATGACGGTAGTAATGATAACTCTTGGAAGATTATAAAAGAATTGTCTGAAAAGAATACTGAAGTTAAAGGAATTCGTTTTCAAAAAAATTATGGAAAATCTCAGGCATTAGATGCTGGATTCAATATGGCAAAAGGTGATGTAGTAATTACTATGGATGCCGATTTACAAGATAGTCCGGATGAGATACCAGGTTTATACGAAATGATTCAAAAAGATAATTTCGACTTAGTTTCAGGATGGAAAAAGAAAAGATTTGATAATGTAGTAACTAAAAATATTCCTTCCAAATTGTTTAATTGGGCTGCTAGAAAAACTTCTGGTCTAGAATTAAATGATTTCAATTGTGGTTTAAAAGCCTATAAAAACGAAGTTGTTAAAACTGTAAAAGTGAGTGGTGAAATGCATCGATATATCCCGGTTCTGGCCAAAAACGAAGGTTTTAATGAAATAGGTGAGAAAGTGGTTCAACACCAAGCACGTAAATATGGAGTTACCAAATTTGGGATGGATCGGTTTATTAATGGTTTTTTGGATTTAATCACCATTTCTTTTTTAAGTAAATTTGGTAGAAGACCTATGCACTTCTTTGGTTTATGGGGAACTTTAATGTTTATTTTTGGTTTCTTCTCTGCATTCTTTATCGGAGCTATGAAATTATATCGAGTAGCAAATCACGTAAAAACAATTCTTGTTACCAATAATCCGTGGTTTTATATTGCACTCACATCAATGATTTTAGGAACACTGTTATTTTTAGCTGGTTTTTTAGGTGAGCTAATTATTAAAAGTAATACACATCAAAAACATTATAAAATAAAAGAACAACTGAATTTATAAAGTTGTATTTTTGTTAACTTTTTATTTGACCTTATGGAAGAAATACTAGTAAAAGCAAATCAATGGCTTTCAGACTCTTTCGATGCTGAAACGAAAAAAGAGATTCAACAATTAATAGATTCTCAATCTGAAGATATTTCCGATAGATTTTATAAAGATTTAGAGTTCGGAACTGGCGGAATGCGAGGTATCGTTGGCTCTGGTACAAATCGAATTAATAAGTACACTATTGGTAAAGCTACCCAAGGTCTTTGTAATTATCTGATTAAAGAGAAACCAGGTAAAGAATTAAAAGTTGCGATTGGTTACGATTGTAGACATGATAGTAAATGGCTTTCTAAAGTTGTTGCAGATGTTTTATCTGCAAACAATATTAAAGTAGTTCTTTTTGAAGACTTAAGACCTACTCCTGAGCTATCTTTTGCCGTAAACTATTTAAAGTGTGATGTTGGTATTGTTCTGACAGCTTCTCACAATCCACCAGAATATAATGGATACAAAGTATACTGGAGTGATGGAGGACAAATAGTACCACCGCAAGATAAAGGGATTATTAGTGAAGTGAATAGTTTAGAGTATTCGAATATAAACTTCAATGCTAAAGAAGAGCTAGTAACCGTAATTGGACAAGAAGTAGACGAAGCTTTTTGGAAAGCCTCTATAAAAAATGGTGCTTTTAATGTTGACGGTAGAAAAGATTTAAAAATTGTATTTACTTCTCTTCATGGAACTTCTATTACACTAATTCCTGAAGTTTTAAAAAGAGCAGGGTACACAAACGTTCACATTGTTGAAGAACAAGCTGAGCCAGATGGTAGTTTTCCAACTGTTAAATCTCCGAATCCAGAAGAACCAGAAGCCTTAAAAATGGCCGTAGATTTAGCAAATGCGACCAATGCCGATATTGTTTTAGGAACTGATCCAGATTCTGATAGAATTGGAATCGCTGTTCGTGATATGGAAGGAAATATGAAATTGTTAAATGGTAATCAAACGATGAGTTTAATGACAGATTTCCTCATCAATGACTGGAAGAAGAATGACAAATTAAACGGAAAACAATTTATTGGTTCGACTATCGTATCAACCAATTTGGTTAATGAAATAGCCGATAGTTACGGAGTTGAAACTAAAGTAGGATTGACAGGCTTTAAATGGATTGCCAAAATGATCAAAGACTTCCCTGAGCTAGATTTCATAGGAGGAGGTGAAGAAAGTTTTGGGTATATGGTAGGTGATTTCGTTAGAGACAAAGATGCAGTAACCTCTGCCCTACTTGCTTGTGAAATTGCGGCTGATGCAAAATCTAAAGGGAGCTCTTTTTACAAAGAGTTACTAAACTTATATACTCGTCATAATTTCTATAAAGAGCATCTTGTTTCACTAGTAAAAAAAGGAATGGATGGTGCTACTCAAATTCAACAAATGATGAGTGATTTAAGAAACAATCCCTTATCAACTATTGATGGCGAAACGGTAAAATTTTTATACGATTATAACACTTCAATACAAAAAGATCTACTTACTGGAGAAGAAATTAAAATTGATATACCTAAATCGAATGTATTAATATATGAAACAGAAAATGGAACAAAAGTAGCTGCTAGACCAAGTGGAACTGAACCAAAAATTAAATTTTATATAAGTACAAATACTTCACTGGATTCAATTGACAATGCGAGTACTGTAGAAGAACAACTTGATTCTAAAATACAACGAATAATTAATGAATTATTTTAAGCGTTTTTTCAAATTCGCGGCCCCATATAAAAAACTATGGATTTTAAGTATTTCCTTAAATATCCTGTACGCATTATTTACAACACTTTCCTTTGTTGTATTGATGCCAACTTTAAATATACTTTTTGGCGAAACAGAAAAAATATATGAAAAACCAGTGTTTAAAGGTTTTTATGAGTCCTTAAATAAAGAATATTTGGGAGACCTCCTTAATTATTGGGTAACGTATACCAATGAAACCTTTGGAGCTGAGAGAACTTTGCTCTATGTTGTTTTCGCTGTTGTTACCGTTTTTCTTTTAAAAAACATATTTAGTTACTTAGGTCAACTGACCATGATATTTCTAAAAAATAGTGTTTTAAAAGATTTGCGAAGTACTATGTACGACAAAATAATTAGTTTGCCCCTTCCTTTCTTTTCTGAACAAAAAAAAGGAGATATTATTAACAGAGCTACAGGAGATGTTGCTATTATTAATGAAACCTATTTAAACCTAGTGATTACCTTCATTCGTGAACCTGTTAATATCATTTTTTCTTTAATAGTAATGATAAAATCGAGTTGGCAATTATCTATTTTTATTTTCACCTTTATTCCTGTAGCTGGTTTTGTTATATCAATAATTAGTAAGCGAATTAAACAACAGTCATCAGAAATCTTTGAAAAAAGTGGTGGTCTATTAGGTATTATTGAAGAAAGTATTTCTGGGTTAAAAATTATCAAAGCATTTAATGGAGAAGGTCTTTTCTCTAAACGTTTTTCAGATCAATCGGAAGAAGTTAGAACACTCTCAAATAAAATGAGTACTAGAGAAGCATTAGCCAGTCCTATGAGTGAATTTTTAGGTATTGCTACTATAGCAGCTTTACTTTGGTATGGTGGTAAAATGGTATTAATCGATAAAACGATGGTTGGTAGTACTTTTACTGGATTTATACTTATGGCTTATAATGTATTAACTCCAGCAAAAGCAATGGCTAAAGCCAATAATAATATTAAAATTGGTAATGCCGCTGCCCAACGTATTTTTGAGATACTAGATACTAAAAATAATCTTGAAGATAAAAAAGATAGTATTGAACTAAAAGATTTCAATAGCGAAATCGAGTTTAAAGATATTTCGTTTAAATATGGAGAAAATTATGTCCTAGAAAATTTTTCTCTAAAAATTCCGAAGGGAAAAACGGTTGCTTTAGTGGGACAATCTGGAAGTGGTAAATCTACCTTATCTAACTTAATTACGCGTTTTTATGACGTTAACGAAGGTGGAATATATATCGATGGTCATAATATCAAAGATGTGACCAAAAAATCACTTCGAAGCTTAATGGGAGTTGTTACCCAAAGCCCTACGCTATTCAATGATACTGCATCCAATAACATTGCATTGAGTAATCCTGATGCTCAAATTGAAGATATCCAAAATGCAGCGGAGGTTGCCAATGCCCATGAATTTTTGAAAGACTTAGATCATAAATACAATACTTATGTAGGCGATAGAGGAGGCTCCCTATCAGGTGGACAACAACAGCGTGTTGCCATTGCCCGAGCTGTATTGAAAAGTCCTCCTATCATGATATTGGATGAGGCTACATCAGCATTGGATACTGAATCAGAGAAATTAGTACAAGACGCTTTAGAAAACATGATGAAAAATAGAACATCATTGGTTATTGCGCATAGATTATCGACTATTCAAAATGCAGATTTAATTGTTGTTATGAGAAAGGGTAAAATAATTGAGCAAGGAAAGCATGAAGAACTCTTGAAAACTAAGGGAGAATATCATAAACTAGTAACCATGCAAAGTTTAGAATAATGAAATTTATTAAAGCATTAAAAAGGCAAAAATTTTATTATTATTTAAAACATATCTTGATTTACGCAACTCCTAAAGTTTTCTATCAGATACATTTAAAAAAATGGTTGACTAGAAACAGTAAGGAAATTGACGATCGAATAAAATACTATGTTTCTCCTAATATAAACGTCAATCCAGATAAAAAATGGATCAGTATAGCTAATTTCAAGATTCCCAAAAAAGGAACAATGTATTTTTTCGATTCGATGAAAGTAGCCAAGTACTTCGAAATAAATAAGAAAATTAATTTCGCTTTCGGTGATATAACTCAAAACTTTAATGCTCCAACTCTAGTTAAAAGCAGACCCATAAATCATAATGGAAATTCAGTTTTAATGAAGCTTGATTCTTTACGACATTTCTATTTTATTGATGACGACAGAACTTTTTTAGAAAAAAATGACAAAATAGTTTGGAGAGGAACCATACACAAAGAAAATAGACGGCTTTTGGTTGACATGTTCTATAATCACCCTTTTTGTGATATTGGTGATGTAAGTCATGTTAAATGGGATAACCCTAACTGGAAAAAACGTTTCTTATCAATTAAAGAGCAATTGGCTTCTAAATTTGTTTTATCTATTGAAGGAGTCGATGTTGCTACAAATTTGAAATGGATAATGTCCTCAAACTCTCTTTGCTTTATGCCTAAACCTCAATTTGAAACATGGTATATGGAAGGAAAATTAATACCAGATTATCATTATGTTTTAATCGAAGACGACTATTCCAATCTTTTAGAAAAGAGAGCTTATTATCTTGAAAATCAAAATGAAGCATTAACAATTATTAAAAATGCTCATCGATGGACCCATCAATTCCGTAATCGTAGCGTTGAAAAAGAGATTTCTATAAAGGTTTTAAATCAATTCTTTAAACAAACAAATCAGAACTAAACTCTTTTTAGACCTAGTTCTTCTCCTTTTTTTATCATAAATTCATAAGAAGCTTCATATTCGTTAGGAATAGTCCCTTCTAAAATAGCTTCTTTAATGGCTTCTTTTATCTGACCAATTTCTCTACAAGGTTTTAAACTAAAGGTTTCCATTATTTCCTCTCCTGTAATTGGTGGTTGAAAATTACGCACTCTGTCTCTTTCTTCAACTTCTTTAATTTTATACCTAACGATTTCGAAATTCTTATGATATCTTTTGAATTTCTTTGAATTTTTTGTAGTAATATCGGCTTCACAAAGCGTCATCAAACTCTCAACATCATCTCCCGTATCAAAAATTAATCGTCGGACTGCTGAATCAGTAACTTCCGAGGCCAATACTATGGGACGAGAGCTTAGTAATACCATTTTCTGAACGAATTTCATTTTATTATTCAATGGCATACGTAATCTTTTGAATAACTTATACACCATTTTAGAACCTACAAATTCATGTGAATGGAACGTCCATCCTTGCTTCTTATTATATTTCTTCGTTGGAGCTTTACCTATGTCATGTAAAAGAGCCGCCCAACGAAGCCAAACATCTTCAGTATTTCTCGATATGTTATCTACAACTTCTAACGTGTGATAAAAATTATCTTTATGCTTTTGTCCCTCTACCTCTTCTACTCCTTTCAACGCAGTCAATTCAGGAATTATTCTATCCAATAATCCTGTTTTTTCTAAATGTAAAAAACCAACAGAAGGTTTTGGAGATTCTAAAATTTTATTTAATTCTACTACAATTCTCTCTTTTGTAATAATATCAATACGAGAAGCGTTTCTTTTAATTGCTTTTAATGATTCTTCTTCAATTTGAAAGTTTAACTGAGAAGCAAATCGAATAGCTCTCAACATTCGTAATGGATCATCTGAATAGGTAATATCAGGATTTAATGGTGTTTTAATCAATTTATTCTCTAAATCAAGAATTCCATTAAATGGATCTAACAACAACCCAAAATTTTCAGTTTTTAAACTTAATGCCAATGCATTAATTGTAAAGTCCCTTCTATTTTGATCATCTTGTAAGCTTCCGCTTGAGACCTTTGGATTTCTACTATCTTCTGAATATGATTCCTTTCTTGCTCCAACAAACTCAATTTCCACCTCTTTAAAACGTAACATGGCGGTACCATAAGTTTTAAAAATTTGAACTTTGGGCTTATTAGGCAAAATTTCAGCAACCTTTTCTGCTAATGCTATACCACTCCCCACAGCTACAACATCAATATCTTTTGCATTTCCTCTTTTTAAAACAAAATCTCGAACGAAACCTCCAATTACATAACTTTCTAGTTGTAATTCTTCCGTTGCTTGATTTATATATTTAAATATTTCTTTTTCTAAAGCTTCTTTAAAATAGTGGTCTGGCATAATTTTATTCTCTAATCACATTTTCATCTTCTATTTTATATATAGTTGATGAATTTTCTTCTATTCTATCTCAATGCAAATCTACCACATAATCTACATTAATTACAATAGATGACGTAAATTCCGAAAAAGTTTTACTAGATTTTTTAAAGTAAAAAGAAACATAAAAACACGGAGTAATTACTTTAAAAGTATATTTTTGCATTCAAAAATTGAAAACGTTGCTAATGAATACATAATCTACCATTATTTAAGGGAGTATTTCTATTATACTAATTGATGATAACCATCTTATTATCAATATGTTTTTACGATAGCATCCTAAGACCTGAAATCAATAAAATTTTAAACTATTAAATCATATCTAATAAAAGGATATTTAATTTAACTATGAAAAAAACATTTATACCTGTTTTAAGTATATTAATTTCGTGTTTCTCTTGCTCTACCGAAGAGGAACTTTTAACTAATCAAAATACTCACACAGAAACCACAAATTCAGAAGGGAAGAGTCATTTAGGAAGAGGAATTCACGGTTTCTCTAGTTTAAGTGATTTTACCTACGCCCAAGGTTGGCGAGTGAAATATAAAGTTACAGAAAAAATAAAAGTAGGTGAAGATTGTAAATGGGTTACTAGAGGTGCTCCTCCTTATGAATTTAGAGTTTTTGAGTGTGAAGACATATTCGAAACTCAAACCTTTTATAAAGGGCATCCAAGAGAGTTGAGAGATGTAAATGGTGATGGAAAAGCTGATATTATCGGCTTTGGAGAACATGATGTTTGGGTTTCCTTATCTAACGGAAGTAACTTTGAGCAAACTAAATCATGGAATAAACATTTCAATAATAGCCATGATGGATGGATGACAAATAAACATGTTAGATCTGTTGCCGATGTAAACGGAGATGGGAAAGCCGATATTGTTGGTTTTGGAGAAAACGAAGTAAGAGTAGCTCTATCTAACGGAAGTAGTTTCGCTCCTTATACTGTTTGGACGCATGATTTTACTTATACCAACTCTAACTGGAGAGTTGAAAAACATGTAAGAAAGCTCGCTGATGTGAATGGTGATGGGAAGGCTGATATTATAGGTTTTGGAGAAAACGAAGTTAGGGTTTCTCTTTCAAATGGTAATAGCTTCGGTCCTTATACCGTTTGGAATCAACATTTCGCTTATAATAATTCGGGCTGGAGAGTTGAAAGACATGCAAGAACAGTTGCCGATGTAAATGGAGATGGTAAAGCAGATATTATTGGATTTGGAGAAAATGAAGTAAGAGTTGCATTATCAAACGGAAGCAGTTTTGGTTCATATCGTGTATGGAGCACTCATTTTGCATACAATAACAGTGGATGGAGAGTGGACAAACATGTTAGAATTGTCACTGATGTAAACGGGGATGGGAAAGATGATATTGTTGGCTTCGGAGAAAACGAAATAAGAGTATCTTTATCTAACGGAAGTTACTTCCAACCTTATACTGTTCTTTCTTCTGATTATTCTTACAATAGTGGATGGAGAAACGACAAACATGTCAGAACTGTTGCTGATGTAGATGGCGATGGAAAGGCGGATATTGTTGGTTTCGGAGATTCGCAAGTTTTAGTTAAACTTTCAGAATACTAAACAAATTAGATTCTATTGATTCTTACCCGACAGGACCTATAATCTTGTCGGGTATCTTATATTCTATTCGCGAATAATCGTCATATTTCCATTACGAATTTTTATAATTGTAGATGACTTTTTTGCTATAATATCTTTATATAAATCGACCACGTAATCAACATCATTAATAATAGCATTACTAATTTCCGAAAAAGATTTTGGAGTAGGTTCTCCACTTACATTTGCAGAAGTAGAAACTATAGGCTTTCCAAATTCTCTAATTAAATTCTGGCAAAACTCATTTTGAACAATTCTAATAGCTATTGTATTATCGCTAGCAATAGTGTTTTGAGCTAAGTTAATCGGGTCAGAATAAATAATAGTTGTTGGTTTTATTGTATTGTTTAAATATTCCAACGCTTCCTTAGGAACACTTTGTAAATACTTTGCCAGCATCTCAACAGAATCAACCAAAATAATCAAACTCTTAGATTCTTTACGTTTTTTTAGCTTATAAACCTTTTGTACGGCCTCACTATTTGTAGCGTCGCAACCTAGTCCCCAAACTGTATCTGTGGGGTACAAAATAACTCTGCCTTTATTTAAAAAGGTCAATGCCTTCTTGATTTCATATTGAATCATTGACTAAATTCCTTTTTCGTTTTAGCTAAAGCTGCACCTATTACTTGATGCATATCATAATAACGATATTCCGCTAAACGACCTCCGAATATCACATTGTTTTTTTGCTCAGCTAACTTTTTATATTCTCCATATAATTTACTATTCTTGCTGTCATTAATCGGATAATATGCTTCTTTTCTTTTATCCCACTTTTCAGGATATTCTCTTGTAATTATTGTGTTTTTTTGAGTTCCGAATTCAAAATGCTTATGCTCAATAATTCTTGTGAAATCGAACTCAGCGTTATTATAATTTACTACAGCATTCCCCTGAAAATTATCAACCTCTAACGGCATATGTTCAAACCTCAATGATCTATATTCTAACTCTCCAAGATTATAATCAAAATATTCATCAATTTTTCCTGTAAAAACAACTTTACTAGCTAGTTTTTCCAAATCTTCTTTGTTCTCAAAAAAATCAACTCCTAGCTTTACTTCTACTCCTTCAAGTAATCCTTCAATTATTTTATTATATCCTCCAATAGGAATTCCTTGGTATTTATCGTTAAAATAATTATTATTATAAGTATACCTAACAGGTAATCTTTTAATAATAAAAGAGGGTAATTCGGTCGCTTTACGTCCCCATTGTTTTTCCGTATATTCTTTGATTAAGACCTCATATACATCTTTTCCTACTAAAGACAAAGCTTGTTCTTCTAAGTTCTTAGGTTTATCTACGCCAAACTCTTTAATTTGTTTGTTTATAATTTCTTTTACCTCTTGAGGTGTGGTTACCCCCCATAATTGATAAAAAGTATTCATATTAAACGGTAAATTATATAATTTACCATTAGAAAGGCTTACAGGCGAGTTGATATAGTTATTAAATTCAGCAAATTGATTAACATAATTCCAAATTTCTTTATCATTGGTATGAAAAATATGGGCTCCGTATTTGTGAACATTTATTCCACTTAAATTTTCACAATAAACATTGCCGCCAAAATGACTTCGTTTATCAATAACTAAACATTTCTTGTTTCTTTTGGTCGCTTCATGAGCAAAAACTGAACCATAGAGTCCAGAACCAACAATTAAATAATCATACATCCTTTCAGTTATTTTAATTTTTAACGAAAATACAGTCAATATCTTCTTCAAACTTGCTTTCTTCGTCCAAAATCATTTGTTTATAGGCTACAAAATCTTTCGTGTTCGTCTCGTAATTTTCAAAGCAGTCCTTTATTTTCTCTATAATCTCTGTAACATTCTCTTCATTAAACCCAATCTTGTATTCATCTTTAATAGGGATGTCTTCATAAAATTTTGCAGCTCCTTCTTTTCCCGTTATTACGCAACAGCCATTAATTGCTGCTTCTCTTGGTATTCTATCCTTACCTGGATGAAAACCAAAATCTATATATACTTTACTATTTTGTTGTAACCTAAGTATTTCCTCAAAAGACATATTCTCAATGGGAATCCAATTAATTTCTGGAGCATTTTCCTTCAAAAGGTTTACCTTTTCTAAACCTTTCTTAGGGTTATATAAAACTTGATCCTTTCTGTTTGAAACTGATAACTCTTTAGGAATATTTTCTAAAAAAGTTTTGTTTAAATAATCAGATAAATATCCAACATTATTATCAATTCCTTTTTTAGATAAAAAATCAAGTGCATAATATGATTGAGCCAAATGATACAATCGTGGCATTTTCTCAAACTTATACCTTTTAATGATACCTAGCTTCTTTTTTAATTTATCTTTAAATTTCGTTTTTGTATCCCAAGAGATAAAGAAAAAGTCCACACTTAACCACCATATTGCCTTTGTTGACTTTGGGAATTTATAAATTTTTCCGGTTTCTATTTCAGGAAATATAATTACCTGGTCTTTTTTATCCTTTAATTCAGTTACATGAGATAAGTTATAATGTTTATAATTTTCATGAACTGGATCAATATTTACGTTCTGATACTTAGAAAACCAATAATACATATTAGCATCATAGCCTTTTTGTTTTAATTTATATACCAATTGATGCAGCAATTCTGGCCCCCCAGAAGCAAAAGCTGCTGGACAAAAAGCATAAATTTTAGTAGATTTTGAAATTTCAATCATTGTTTTTCTTAAGTTTTAAATACAATTCGATATATTTTTCGGCCATCGCCAAATGGGTGTACTTACTTGCCCATTCTTTTAATCTTATTTGTTTATCTGGTGAGTTCGAATAATCTTTAATTCCATAACGAAATTGTTCGTTCATATGTTCATGGTCAAACGAATTCCAGTAGTATCCTTCATCCCCTACTATTTCAGGTAAACTAGTTCTATTACTCACAAAAACAGGTTTACCATAATACATCGCTTCTATCGGAGGAATACCAAACCCTTCTGCTTTAGAAGGATGAACCATTGCCGTACAATGCTGTATTAAATATTTTTTTTGGTTTTCTGTTACATTCTCAAAAAGAAATATTCTATTTAGCAAATTTAATCGTTTGGCTTCTTTAAAAAATAATGCCTCATACTCGGATTTTTTACTGCTACAAACAAGTACTAAGTTCAAATTTGGGTTTTCTGTTAAAATACAAAGTAGACTTAATTGATTTTTTTTAGGGTGAAGTACACCAATATTTAAAATATATTCCTTCTCGATTAAATTTTGAAATTTACTTGAAAGCTCTTTTTTAACCCTAGAATTAAAAATTAAACCATTATGAATCACAATAATCTTCATGCTAGGATCAAACTCAAAAAGTCTTTGATTTTTTAGAAAATCCTGCTTCGTAAATTCTGAAATACAAACTAATACTTTTGCATTCTTTAAGTTTTTATTTATTGTAGATATGGCTTTAGATTTTTTTTTCTCTGAGAGGTTTTCATGTAAGAAATTTAAATCATGCAGTGTTACTATTTTATTTTTTTTACAAGAAGGAAAATACGTACTCGATTGATGCATGATATGAACATAATCATATTTCGATAATGCAGTGTTATATAATTTATGCCATGACCTCCATTTTTCAGTTCTTTTAGCTTTTATTCTATCCAAAGTATCGTTATTCCCATAATAGGAAACACTATCCCCGAAATCAAGCTCAAGTAACCCTTGTAGCAGTGACTCACAGACGCTAGATAATCCTGAATTCGGATAACGCATGCGTTCTAAGTCAATTAAAATAGTTGTATCAAGTAGCATATTTACATTTTGCAACAAATGTAAATAATTTTAATGTTGTTGATAAATCATTTAATTCATATTTTTGCCCCCTCATTAAAGATAGGAGTATGAAAAAAAGAATAGTTTTAGGGTTGCCAAAGAGTTTTAGCATGTTTGAAGCCATAAAAAAGAATATGGAATTTCATGGCTATGATGTCATTTCTATCTGTTATGAAGACCACAGATTTAGATACAAGAATTTTGGACAGCGGTTAAATAATTTTTTTCGTAAAACCTTATTACAGGATAAGACCTACAAAAACAAATTAAAATTTGAGCAATATAGAGGGGAAATAGAACAAAAAATTGAGGCTATTGATGGTATGGTAGACTATACGCTTTTAATAAGGCCTGATATTTACCCTTTAGATATTCTAAAAATGCTTAAAAAGCAATCAGATAATTTCATAGCTTATCAATGGGATGGTTTACATAGGTTTCCAGCAATTTACAGTTGCATTCACTTATTTGATCGATTTTTTGTTTTTGATAAAATAGATTTGGAATATAAAAAACGTAAACTTCTTCCTTTAACTAATTTTTATTGCGATTATGACAAAGAAGTTATTCCTCAGGAGGCTTGTGAAAATGATGTTTTTTTTATCGGGTCGTTCATTCATAAAAGGATGAATAAAATTCAGAATTTTATTGAATTTGGTTTAAAATTAAATTTAAAACTAGATGTCAATGTATTTTATACTCTCGAATCAGATAAAGAAAAATATCCAATTAAAGGTTTAAAGTATATTAATGAACATATGACATATGAAAATAATATTGAACAATTAAAAAAATCGAAAATTGTAATAGATTTCTTAAATGAGACCCATAAAGGATTGTCATTTAGAACTTTTGAAGCTTTGTATTATGACAAAAAATTAATTACCAATAACCCAGCTGTCAAAAATTATGATTTCTATAAACCTGAGAATATTTTTATTTGGGATGGTTATAATTTAGATGGACTGGAAGAGTTCATTAGAACCCCTTACTCTCCTATTGATAAAGAGATAAAATTTAAATATAGTTTCAAAAATTGGTTGGCATATGTACTCGGAGATGAAGGGCATACACCAATAGATTTACCTCATTAAAATAAAGCTTATCAAATTCTAAGAGGATTTAGAGATGTAAACACTAGGCTTTGAAATATATTGAGCCTTGCATTTACAACAGTAAAACATTTAAGACACTATCCTAAAAAGTGTGTAAGTTCAAAATATCAGGGTTAGGTTATTTATAGCCTAATCCTTTTTTCAAATATAGCTAAAAATTGATTTAGAATTATGCCCCAATTTCTAATGGGCATTGTCCACTTTTTAGTACTTTCTCTTAAAGCTAAATATACCGATTTGATAACAGCGTCATCTGTCGGGAAAGAGAGTTTGTTTTTAGTGTATTTGCGTATTTTCCCATTAAGATTTTCAATAAGATTAGTGGTGTAAATAATAGTTCTTATTTCAATTGGAAAATCGAAGAAAACAGTGAGTTCATCCCAGTTGTTTTCCCAACTTTTAATAGCATACGAATATTTAGCTTCCCATTTATTTTTAAAATCTTTTAAAGCAGCCTTTGCGGCTTCTTTAGTTGGAGCTGTATAGATTTGCTTCATATCTTTAGTAAACTCTTTTTTATCTTTCCAAACCACGTATCTACAAGAGTTTCTAATCTGATGTACTACACATATTTGTGTGGTAGAATTAGGAAACACTGTCTTTATAGTATCTGTAAATCCGTTTAAATTATCGGTTGCAGTAATCAGTATATCTTGCGTTCCTCTGGCCTTAATATCAGTCAAAACACTCATCCAAAAAGCAGCTGATTCATTTTTACCTAACCACAAACCTAGTACTTCCTTTTTACCGTCGGATCTAAGGCCTACAGCTATGTATATAGTTTTGTTAATAACCTTAGAGTTCTCTCTAACCTTGAAAACAATTCCATCCATCCAAACGATTAAATAAGTAGCTTCTAAAGGTCTATTTTTCCATGCTACAATGTCATTAGTAATGCTATCTGTGATTCTTGAAATCGTTGAAGTAGAGATGTTAAAGTCATATAGCTCTCGGATTTGCTCCTCTATATCAGAAGCACTCATTCCCTTAGCATACAAAGAGATGATAAGATTTTCAACACCATCTGTAGTACTTTCTCTTTTCTTTACCAACATAGGATTAAAAGATCCTTCACGGTCTCTTGGGACTTCTATTTCTGTTTCTCCTAAAGTTGTTTTTAACTTCTTCTTTGAATAGCCATTTCGAGAATTAGAGTTAGTGCTCTTTTGATGTTTCTCGTAATCTAAATGAGCTGATAACTCTCCTTCTAAAATCTTTTCAACTCCTCGTTTGTGAAGTTGTTCTATAAAGCTAGTTAACTCTGAGCCATCTTTAAATTGTTTTAGAAATTCGCCGTTCAATAAATCTTCTGGTTTCATAAATGTGTAAAAATTAAAGTTAATGAATAAAAAAATCTCGGGGTTGAATTCAACCCCGAGATTTTAAAACTTACACAGTTTATGAAATACTGCCACATTTAAATAATCATAATATCTAAAGAGACTATCAGATGTTAGAATAAATTCTATTCATACTTGTAGCAATATCCTTGTCATTAAACTTCTGAGCGTACTTAAAACCTTCCCCAGCAATCTCAGCCCTCAATTCACTTGATGATAACAACAACTTTATTTCATTTTCCATTGCCGTAACATCTGTGGGATTAACATATCTTGAATATTTACCTCCTGCTTCAGGGAATACACCGCTATCGGTTGTAATTACTGGAGTTTTCGAAAATAACGCTTCTATGATTGGAATCCCAAATCCTTCAAAAACACTCGGATAAATAAAAATTTCCGCCAATTGATATAAAGTAGATAATTGTTCCATCGTCAAACCTTCTAAAAAAATGACTTTTTTCTCTAGGTTATTCTGTGAAATATATTGCTCTATTTCCTGAAAGTACTTTGTTTTTCTTCCAACAATAACTAAAGGAACATTAATATTTTTTAAAGTTTTTATGATCGTTAAGGCATTTTTTCTTTTTTCAATAGTACCTACATTTAATAAAAACCGTTCTGGTAATTTAAGCTTCTTTTTTAAACTTTCCTTTTCTTCATTCGTCCTTTCAACTTTAAAAGCATTATGACAACCTTGATAAACTACTTTTATTTTTGATTCAGGAATTTTAAGATACGTTATAATATCCATCTTTGTTTGTTCACTGATAGCAATCACACAATCTGCATTTTCAGCAGCATATTTAAACTTGGAAAAATGTATTTTTCTATCGAAGTATGAGTACCATTCCGGATATCTCATAAAAATTAAATCATGGATTGTAACCACAGATTTTATTCCATTTTCTCTCAATTTTCTTGGAATTTCACCAGATAAACCATGAAATATATCAATATTGTCACTTTTAATTTGAGTAATCACACCTTTCTGTCTCCATAGCGATGATAACTTCTTCCCAAACCATGTATTTGGTAAAACTTCCGTCATTGACGACTCCAGCTTCAACCTTTTTACCTTTTTAGGTTTAGGGTTGTATAAATAATAAGAATTTGAAGGACAATATCTATCCAAAATACGTACTAAATCTCTACTGTAGTTTCCCAATCCTGTGGTATTGTGAAAAATACGTTTAGCATCAAATCCTATTTTCATCTATGTATTGTTTAGTTTTTTTAATAACTGGAACCTTTTCCAAACACCGTACGATATTAAATAGGAAAACTGGAATCCTCGTTTCCCATCTAAACATCCTAGCTTAATAATATAGTGAATTACAAATCGGGCAAATGGCTTGATCCATTCATGATACAAAGTTACCTTTTTTTGCTTGGAATAAAGTTCTGACGCTCTTAATTGAGCATAATGGTCTATTTTCCTTTTAAATTGTTTAAAATTGGTAAATGTATAATGATTTAAGTTACCCTTCAGCTTTCCGATAGATCCGTCTATTTGAATTTGTTCATGAACCAGCCCTTCATAAAAAGAACCTTCCTTTTTAAAAAGACGAACAATATTATTTCGAAAACCACCAAAATGTAATTTTCTTTCATTCATAAAAGTATCTCTCTTTAAAAGAAAGCCAGAATGAAGAGCATTACTCTTCAAATTAAAAATTATACTGTCTCTTAACTCTTCAGTAATCTCCTCATCTGCATCTAGTAAAAAAATCCATTCATTGGATGCTTTACGAAGAGCATAATTCTTTTGAGAAGAAAAATCATCGAATTTTCGTTGAAATAAAATTGCATCCGATTGACTTACTATATCAACTGTAGTATCAGAACTAAAAGAATCTATTACAATAATTTCATCAGCAAAAAAAGCAGAATCCAACGCTCTTTGAACGTTGGACTCTTCATTTAATGTTGGTATGATTACTGTTAATTTTATCAACTATAATTTTTTCTCAAAGATTAATAAAAAACTTAGTTAATCAAAATATATTTTTTAATTCTTAATAAGAACTATACCGCTACATCATATTCACGAAGTGCATCGTTTAATGATGTTTTTTTGTTTGTACTTTCCTTACGTTTTCCAATAATTAATGCACATGGAACATTGTATTCTCCAGCCTTAAACTTCTTTGTGTAACTTCCTGGAATTACAACAGACCTTGCAGGAACTCTACCTTTCATTTCAACTGGCTCATCTCCAGTAACGTCAATAATTTTTGTAGATGCAGTCAACACTACATTTGCTCCAAGTACAGCCTCCTTCTCTACTCTAACTCCTTCTACAACGATACATCTTGATCCAATAAAAGCGTTATCTTCTATAATTACTGGTGCAGCTTGTAATGGCTCTAATACTCCTCCAATTCCAACACCTCCAGATAAGTGAACATTCTTTCCTATTTGTGCACATGAACCAACAGTAGCCCATGTATCAACCATAGTCCCTTCATCAACATATGCTCCAATATTCACATAACTAGGCATTAATATAGTTCCAGATGATATATATGCACCATGTCTTGCTACTGCATTAGGAACCACTCTAATTCCCTTTTCTTTATAATTTCTCTTTAAAGGAATTTTATCATGATATTCAAAAATTCCAGCTTCTAAAGTTTCCATTTTCTGAATTGGGAAATATAAAACTACTGCTTTCTTTACCCATTCATTCACTTGCCAACCGTCATTAGTAGGCTCAGCAACTCTTAATTCACCACTATCTAATAAATCAACAACTTTTCTTATCGAATCAATTGTTTCTTTTTCTTTTAATAAATCACGGTTATCCCACGCTTTTTCTATAATAGATTGTAATTCTGTCATCTTAAAACTTATTTCTCGCAAATATAAATTGTGTTCTTGAATTGAACACGAAGATACATTTTTTAAACAGAAAACAGGCTCTTGTTAAAATTCACTATTTTTGCTCAAAAAGAACGAATACATGGGTAGAATTCTTGCCATTGATTATGGAAAAAAACGAACAGGAATAGCGGTTACTGACGAGCTTCAAATTATAGCTTCTGGACTTGCTACTATAAATACAAGTGAACTTATTTTGTTTTTAAAGGAATATGTTAAAAAGGAAAATGTAGAGCTCTTTGTAATAGGTGAACCAAAACGATTGAATAATACTGCGAGCGAAAGTGAAGTTCTCATCACTCCTTTTTTGAAACAAATTTCTAAAGAGATTCCAATGATACCTGTAAAACGTATCGATGAACGTTTCACTTCAAAAATGGCTTTTCAAACAATGATTGATAGTGGCTTAAAGAAAAAACAACGACAGAACAAAGCGTTAATTGATGAAATAAGTGCCACGATTATCCTTCAATCTTATTTATACAGCAAATAGTTTTTTTTCAGAGAACCATTCTTTGTATTTTTGCCCACGTTAAAAATAAAATAAATGATTTTACCCATAGTAGCATACGGTGATCCAGTATTACGTAAAGTTGGAAAAGAGATTGATGCTGATTATCCTAATTTAGAAAAATTAATTGAGGATATGAGACAAACAATGTACAATGCTCAAGGGGTTGGGTTAGCCGCTCCTCAAATAGGAAAAGATATTCGTTTATTCTTAATTGATGCCACTCCGTTTGCGGAAGATGATGATGTTACCGAAGAAGAAAAAAAGGTGTTAGAAAGCTTTAACAGAGTATTTATTAACGCTAAAATTATTAAAGAAGAAGGTGACGAATGGGCTTTCAACGAAGGATGTCTTAGTATTCCCGAAGTAAGAGAAGATGTTTTCAGACAAGAATCAATTACGATCGAATATCAAAATGAAAACTTCGAAACTCATACTGAAACCTTAACTGGTTTACCTGCAAGAGTTTTTCAACATGAATATGATCATATTGAAGGAGTGTTATTTACAGATAAATTATCTTCTCTAAAGAAAAGACTTTTAAAGAAAAAATTAGAGAAAATTTCTAATGGGAAAATTGATCCTGGATACAGAATGCGCTTCCCTAATAGAAAAAAATAAAACGACGTTAAATTTTTAAATAATATATGGAATTTAGTAAAATTATTGCCGTAACTGGAAAACCTGGTTTATTCGAAATTTTATCTCAGACAAAAACTGGTGTTATTGTAAAATCAATTGTAGATGATAAACGTTTTCCAATTACAGCTACTCACAATGTAAGTTTATTAGAAAATATTGCTATTTACACGTATGAAGAGGAGATTCCTTTGGCGCAGGTAATTAAGAATATTGCCGATAAAGAAGACGGAAAAGAAGGGATTTCTCATAAAGAAAGCAATAAAACATTGTTATCTTATTTTTCAGAAATTTTACCTGGTTTCGACGAAGAAAGAGTATATGCTTCTAATGTTAAAAAGGTAATTCAATGGTACAATATCTTGGTAAGTGCCAAGTTTGATTTCAGTACTCTTGCTGCAGAGGAACCTGTAGGTTCTGAAGAAGAAGAATAAATTAGAGACTTAAAGATTATTACTAAAAAATAAGCAGATGAATTCTCGTAAAGAACAATTGGCAGCTTTTAATCGTTTGTTAGATATTATGGATGAACTTCGTGAGAAGTGTCCTTGGGATAAAAAACAAACTTTACAAAGTTTAAGACATTTAACAATTGAAGAAACCTACGAGTTAACTGATGCCATTTTAGATAATGATTTGGAAGAAATAAAAAAAGAATTAGGCGATGTGCTTTTGCACATCGTTTTTTATTCTAAAATAGGAAGTGAACAAAAAGCTTTCGACATCGCTGACGTCGCCAATTCAATTTGTGATAAACTTATTGAAAGACACCCTCATATCTATGGAGATATTGAAGTATCTAATGAAGAGGAGGTAAAACAGAACTGGGAAAAAATTAAACTAAAAGAAGGCAAAAAATCAGTTCTTGAGGGAGTCCCTAAAAGTCTTCCTGCTTTAGTTAAAGCAAGCAGAATACAAGAAAAAGTTTCTGGTGTTGGATTCGACTGGGAAGAGCCTCATCAAGTTTGGGATAAAGTTCAGGAGGAACTGTCCGAACTTAATGACGAGATTAAAAATAACGACACAGAAAAAATTGAAAAAGAATTCGGTGATGTGTTATTCTCCATGATAAATTACGCTCGATTTATTAATGTAAACCCTGAAAATGCTCTTGAAAAAACCAATAAAAAGTTTATCAACCGTTTCCAATATCTAGAAAAAGAAACTAAGAAAATTGGCAAGCCTTTATCTGAAATGACATTATCTGAAATGGATGTTATCTGGGAACAATCTAAAAAGTTTTTTAAATAGATAATATTTCTTAGAGTTACAAGAATGAAGTATTTTATAATTTTCTTGTAAATTGATATTATACAACCAACCAAAATTGGTTGATTGTACCAAATAAATTTGAGGATAGTGCAAAAAACATACATGAAAACGAGAACAACAAAATCAACCAATAATCTTCGTTATAGATATACTCTACAGCAAAATAATTACGAAATAGAAGCTAATTAATTGTTTAATATTAGGATCACAATCATAACGAGTATTGTTTTTAAAATATAAGCTCCTTAACATCAAAATGATTCAATAAAATTTACTTATGGGCAGTAACCTTTCTGTAAACTAAACCACCATATTCCTTACAACCCCTTATTTTTTTTATAAATTAGCATCCTAAAAATACACCAACTTTATGAAAGGTATTATTCTCGCAGGAGGTTCAGGGACAAGATTATATCCAATAACGAAAGGAGTATCAAAACAACTTTTACCCATATATGATAAACCTATGATTTATTATCCGTTGTCTGTTCTAATGCTATCGGGCATACGTGATATACTAATTATTTCAACTCCTCATGACTTACCTAATTTCGAGCAATTACTAGGAGATGGTAAAGAGCTAGGTTTACACTTACACTACAAGGCGCAACCATCACCCGATGGTTTGGCACAGGCCTTTATCATTGGAGAAGAGTTTATTGGAGACGATAATGTTTGTATGATTTTAGGAGATAATATTTTTTACGGACATGGTTTAACGGAAATGTTAGCTAATGCTAAAAGTAATGTAGAAAAAGAAGGAAAAGCTACCGTATTTGGTTATTATGTAGCCGACCCAGAGCGTTATGGCGTTGCTGAATTTGATAAAACTGGTAAAGTAATTTCTATTGAAGAAAAGCCGCAATATCCTAAATCTGATTATGCTGTAGTAGGCTTGTATTTTTACCCCAATAGCGTAATTAAGATAGCCAAAGAAGTCAATCCATCCGATAGAGGAGAATTAGAAATTACATCAGTAAATCAAGCCTATTTAGAACAACAAAATTTAAAGGTTGAACTTATGGGTAGAGGATTTGCATGGTTAGACACAGGTACTCACGACTCATTAATGGAAGCTGGGCAATTTATTGAAACAATTGAAAAACGACAAGGTTTAAAAGTAGCTTGTTTAGAGGAAATTGCTTTATTTATGGGGTACATTGATAAAGAACAAATAAAACGTTTAGCTCAACCTTTAAAAAAGAACAAATACGGACAGTATTTATTAAACTTAGTTAAATAATAAAAATGAATTTTATAGCGACAAAAATCCCAAACCTTACCATTATTGAACCTAAGGTATTTGGAGACGAAAGAGGTTATTTTTTTGAATCATTTAATGCAAAGCAGTTTGAAGAATATGTTCATAAAATAAATTTTGTTCAAGATAACGAGTCTAAATCCTCAAAAGGCGTGCTCCGAGGTTTACATTTTCAAAAACCTCCATATGCTCAAGCAAAACTGGTAAGATGCATACAAGGAAAAGTGTTAGATGTAGCGGTGGACATACGAAAAGGTTCTCCTACCTTTGGTGACTATGTTTCTGTAGAGTTATCAGAAGAAAACAAAAAGCAATTGTTTATTCCTCGAGGATTTGCTCATGGTTTTGTAGTACTTTCTGAGGAAGCCATTTTCTCCTATAAAGTTGATAATCGGTATGCTCCTGAATATGATTCGGGAATTATTTGGAATGATCAAATTTTAAATATTGATTGGGGTATTGAAAGTGAAAAATTTGTGTTATCAGACAAAGACAAGGAGTTAGATATGTTTAAAAATTTAGAAAGCCCTTTTACCTATTAATATGAATATACTCGTTACAGGAGCTTCAGGACAATTAGGTTCTGAAATAAAAGAAGTATCAAAATACTACAAAACAAACCATCAGTTTTTTTTTGAAAACTCTAGTAAAGTAAATATTACTGACAAAGTAAATATTAACAAATATATTGAAAATAACAATATTAATGTTGTCATTAATTGTGCAGCTTATACGGCAGTTGATAAAGCAGAATCGGAATCTGAATTAGCTGAAAATGTAAATGCTGAAGGGGTTAAAAATTTAATATCTGCTCTACCTAAAGAAGGTAAATTAATTCATATTTCCACGGATTACGTTTTTAATGGACAAAGTCATTTACCCTATCAAGAAACAGACGAAGTCAATCCTCTTGGCGTATATGGAAGTACAAAAAGAAACGGAGAACAATACGTAATCGATGCTACGATACAAAGTATAATTATACGTACTTCTTGGGTATATTCTAGTTATGGGCATAACTTTGTAAAAACTATGCTTCGCTTGGGAACTGAAAAAGGGCATTTACGAGTTATATCAGATCAAATAGGCACACCTACTTATGCCAAAGATTTAGCTAAATTATGTTTAAGTTTGATTGACAAGAATTTATCGAAAACCTCAAAGATTTATCATTATTCAAACGAAGGAGTTGCTTCTTGGTATGATTTTGCAAAAAGTATAATGGAACTAGGAGAAATTGACTGTAAGCTAATACCGATTGAAACGAAAGACTATCCAACCTTAGCTCAAAGACCCAGCTACTCTTTATTGAATAAGTCTAAAATAAAAAGAGATTTTTCAATTGAAATCCCTCATTGGAGAGACTCTTTAAAGCAATGTATAGAAATCATTGCAAAGAAATAATATGAACTGATATGTTTAAAGTAATTGATACACTAAATAAACTCTAAGACAACAATTTTTTTTAAACACATATAGTTACATTTTTACCATTAAAAAATAATAGAAATATGAAAAACATTTTGATAACAGGTGGAGCCGGATTTATCGGATCTCATGTAGTTCGCTTATTTTTAAACTCATATCCCAATTATAATATTATAAATCTTGATCTCCTAACATATGCTGGAAATTTAGAGAACTTAAAAGATATTCAAAATTATGATAATTACACTTTTATAAAAGAAGATATCTGTAATCTTGATTTAATGAAAACCATTTTTGAGAAACATCAAATAGATGGTGTTATTCATCTTGCAGCTGAATCTCATGTAGATAGATCGATACTAGATCCTTTTTCTTTTGCTAAGACAAACATTATTGGAACATTAAGTTTACTTCAAGCGGCAAAAGAATTTTGGAAAGACGACTTTAAAAACAAATTATTTTATCATGTTTCAACAGATGAAGTTTATGGAACACTTTCTGATTCAGGATATTTTACAGAGAAAACTTCTTATGATCCTCATTCGCCATATTCTGCATCGAAAGCGTCTTCAGATCATTTTGTCAGATCTTTTTATGACACATACGGTTTACCTATAACAATCTCAAATTGTTCTAATAACTATGGTTCACACCAATTTCCAGAGAAACTAATTCCGTTATTTATTAATAATATCTGTAACAATAAAAAACTTCCAGTTTACGGAGAAGGTAATAATGTACGTGATTGGTTGTTTGTTGAAGATCATGCAAAGGCTATAGATGTAATTTTTCATAAAGGTCGTATTGGAGAAACCTATAATATTGGAGGTTTTAATGAATGGAAAAATATCGACTTGATTAAGCTTATTATAAAAACAGTAGATAAACATTTGGGAAGATCCGAAGGAACTTCTAATGAGTTAATTACTTATGTAAAGGACAGGGCAGGTCATGATTATAGATATGCTATTGATTCGAGCAAGTTAAATTCAGAATTAGGTTGGAAGCCTTCTCTTCAATTTGAGGAAGGTATAGAGAAAACCGTAACATGGTATTTAGAAAATAAAGCTTGGGTAGAAAATATTACCAGCGGTAGCTACCAAGAATATTATGCGGAAATGTACGAAAAGTAAAGCACCAAAACAGAAAGTTAACAACCAAAAACAAGGTGCAATCATGCTTTTCTTTTTAAGAGTTCTTAGCGTAAAATTCTATTTTTTGATTTTTATTGAATTGATTCAAACGAATTAAGGCTTAAAAACGGCTCAAATTTAAAACTTTGTAAGATATGAATTCGATTTTTACCAAAATTCACTTTGTATTTTACATAGTGAGTTTACACTGAATCCTACAAATTTTATTTCATTGTAAAGTGTCAGTAATTAAAATTAGTTGGTTTTATTAGTTAAATCTAAGTCTTTCTTTGAGTTTAATGAAAAAAAAATGATTGTCCGTTATTGGTCATAATGACAAAATTTACTTCATTCAAAATTCATTTCGGAATCTCATCATTCTGTAGCACATACATTTATGATTAGAACCTGAAACAAGTTCCTTTAGACTTGCATAATAAATTAAAAGTTAAATTTAGAAAGAGAAAAGAAGTAAGGTGTACTATAACAAGTTCCGAGTATAGACTCATAACCTAATTAAGATCTTACTTCTCTTTCATCAAAACACTCATTTAAGATGAAAAACATAAAGCCAAAAAATAGTCAGAGAATGTAAGTTTTAAATTAAGAGAGAGTCTAATTCCCCTCTCTTTCATCTTGTTTATTTACAACTCCTTTAAATACGTTATAGTCGCTCTTCGAATATCATAGGCTATTTCATTTTTTTGCGGTTCATAAATATGTAAAACCTCTTTATTCTTCTCATTTAAAAAGGGTATATCAAATCCTTTTAATAAATAATCAGAAAAAGCCACCGAATACTCCTTACTTTTATTTATTTCATTTTCGCCAATCATCCACTTACCTCCTACTTTATTTACATTATACCTTTGTAAATATGCGCCAGTACCCGCTGAACTCATCCCATAATCTAAAACTTTTTCCAGTAAAGCCCCTGTTAAATTAACTTTTAAAACCGCCCCACCATATGGTAAAACTCTAAAAATATCAATAGCGTTAATATCACCACTTAATACATCGTCAATTCTTACTGAGCCTCCGTTAACCAAAGCACAATCCACCTCATTATTATACGCATAACTCATAGATCTTGTAATCATATCTCCCATATTAGTTTGTATACTTCTAATAGGAGTATCTCGTGCATCTAAAGGCTCACTTGCTATATATATCACCTCCTCTGGATTATCTACAACTTCCTTGATCTTAATGTTTAAAATATCTTGCCATTTTTTTATAATTGTACTCACTTTAACATTTGATGTAATTTTATCATTTATCTCTTTCAACTCGGATTTAAATGTGAGCGTTTTTGCGCTTGGATCATATTTGAATCTATGTATATATACAGTTTTTGCGTTAGCATCTGCTTTAGCAATAGCCACATTTCCAACGTAGTCATATGAATTAGTATGTTCATGTCCCCCCATAATTAAAGGAAGCTCTGGTAGCATTTCAGCAATCTTTTTATCTTGATCTATCGATAAATGTGTTAATCCTAATACAATATCTACCTTTGGCTTTAACTCGTTATATGAACGTTTTATATTTTCATAAATATTGCCATAATGTACATAATCTTTAGGGTTCGATGGAATACAAACACTAATAAATCCCACTCTTAATGTTTTATTTTCTCCAAAGGTAAATTCCTTAATATAAGTATCCTTTAAATCTTTTTTTACTCCTATTGTTTCCTTATAGAACCTTTCTTTTTTACCCGATATTTTATGGAGAACATTTGACGATATCCAATCGAAACTACTTTCGTTAATTCTTTTTTGTAAATCTTTATAGCTCAAATCAAACTCATGGTTTCCAAAAGCCGTTACATCAAAATTCATAGCGTTCATAACCTCTACCATTTGTTTTCCTCTAACCCTCTCTCCATTTACTTTGATTGTCCCTAATAATGAAGGATTCAAAAAATCACCCGCATGAACCAAAAGCACATTCTTATTTTTCCTCAGTAAATCCTGATGAACAGTTTCTACTCTAGCCATTCCGCCATACTTCCCTCCTTGGATTGGAGAAATTTCATAAACGTCATTTAATTGTAAAATGCTAAACTCATACGGAACATGAGTATTAGATGATTGAAGTTTTTTATTGGAACATCCATTTAAAAACACAAAGGATGTTAGGAGTAGTAATAATTTAATTGATTTCATTCGTTTAATTTCACTCATTAATAAGGTCTCAACGAATACTTAATAAAATTTAAAACTACGTTTTAAACAGCAATATTCACTCAACCGGCTTATTATTTATTCAAAAATGAAATCAAAATTACTAAATCTAATGTAAATAAAATCGAGTATTATACCTTATTTGTTTTCTATACTCAACCAATTCAGGAAATTGGTAAAAAAAGTTTATTTTCTTCTGAGCAATTGTTTTAGGATTTTTAATTTTCTTCTTTAATACAAAAAATGCCCAACTTTCAACAATGTCCTCTTCAGGACTTTCGGCTGCATAATCCGTAACAAATTCAGAGTAATTCTCGTAGTAAAGTCCAAATAGTTTCTCCACACAACTCTCCTCTGTAAAACAGTGTCTCTCTTTTATAACATCCCATTTTTCAAGAAGCTTACCTTTCCAAAACAAAGAAACAAACTTGTTTAAGTAACTATTTTTATAGGTTTCTCCCTCGATAGTTAAGTAAGGCTCTCCTTCTTCTTGGCGTATTTTACTAGTAGGTCTGATTTGAGTGCTATTTAATGTCAATAAATGACCAAACTCATGCACCAGTGTATACACAGACTCACGCAATCTTCTTTTGTCGTTAGTTCTAAAGTTAACATCAATAGTGTCTAAAACTAATTGCCATTTATCATTTCTTTTATTCAAAGCTCCAAGTGCCCCTGTTTTTTCGTCTAATCCATCAGAAATAAGTACAAGTTTCTTGATATATTTTTTAACAATCGGTTTTGGGAATATATCATAGAATGTTTTCCAATGGAGGGCCGCTAAGTCATCATTTTTAGCATAATTTTTTATGAACCTACCATTTTTTATACTCCATGTACCAATTTTTTCATCATCCGATGAATAATGGAACAATGAAAATGTAACAAAAAAAGAAACAATTATTAACTTCATAAATTTAAAAAACTTCTAATGCTTTATTATAAGCACTTTCAAAACTCATTGGTTTAATATTAGTTTTCACATTATTTGATGTAAAATATGATAACAATTTTTCCGTTGGCATATTTCCTGTCAAATCATCTTTCGCCATTGGACAACCTCCATAACCTTTTATAGCACCATCAAAACGTCTACATCCTGCCTTATAAGCACTATCTACCTTTTCAAACCATGAATTAGGCGTTGTATGTAAATGCGCTCCAAATTCAATATTTGGGTATTTAGGAATCAAGTTTGAAAACAAATACTCAATAACCTCAGGAGTTGAACTACCTATCGTGTCAGATAAAGATAGTATATTTACCCCTAACTTACAAAGCTTTTCTGTCCATTCTCCAACAATATCAACACTCCAAGGATCTCCGTATGGATTTCCAAATCCCATAGACAAATAGGCTACAACTTCTTTATTCGTTCTATTTGCTATAGATAATATTTCTTTTAACGTTTCAATAGACTGCTCTATTGTCTTATGTGTATTTCTCATCTGAAAATTTTCAGATATTGAAAACGGATATCCCAAATAATCAATTTGATCAAATACTGAGGCATCGTTGGCTCCTCTAACGTTAGCCACTATGGCTAAAAGTTTACTTTTTGTATTTGACAAATCCAATCCTGCCAAAACTTCCGCACTATCACGCATTTGCGGTATTGCTTTAGGCGATACAAAACTACCAAAATCTATGGTATCAAACCCAACTTTTAACAAAGAATTTATGTATTTTATCTTAGAATCAGTAGGAATAAAATGACTTTTTATTCCTTGCATAGCATCTCTTGGACATTCAATAATTTTTACGCTATCACTCATTGCTCAAATATACATAATTTCAATAAATTTTAAGTTTATTTTACTTTTATCCTATTCGTTAAATCAATTATTTTAGTACCTCCTTTAGGACTGTTTTCTATTTATTAGACATTTTTTTTTCAAAAGTGTCACATATTATAAAAAATATTGTCGTTAGAGTAGAATTTAATTTTTTGGAAAAACAAAATTCACATATCAATCAACTAATCGAACGCTGTAAAAATAATGATAGTAATGCTCAGATGTTAATTTATCAGCAGTATTACAAAGCAATGTACAATAGTGCTTATCGTATTTTAAAAGATGAATTCGAGGCAGAAGACTTAATGCAGGAAGCATTTTTATCTGCTTTTTCAAAGCTACATACTTTCAAAGGTGAAGTTACTTTTGGGGCATGGTTAAAGCGAATAGTAATTAATAAGAGTTTAACTCAACTCAAAAAAAACACGAGATATGACGTAGTAAAAATGGATGTGATTCCGAATTACGAAATAGAAGAAGAAACCATCGATTATAGCGGTTTAAATGTAAAACAGGTTTTAAAAACTATAGAAGGTTTAAAAGAAAATTACCGAGTTATTCTAACCTTAAATCTAATTGAAGGGTATGACTATGAAGAGATTTCGGAGATTTTAAATTATACCAATGAAAATGTGAGAACTACAGTTTCAAGAGCAAAAAAGAAGTTAAAGCAAGAATTACTTGCTACAAACACAAAAAGTAGTCTGTATGGAAGATAAATTACAATCTTTTTTTAATGACAATGATTTTGATATTCATGAGCCACACTCAGGACATCTTGATCGTTTCGAACGAAAATTAGAAGCACCCAATGAGAAGAAGAGTTTTTCATGGAAATGGATGGGAGCTGCAGCTTCAATTATATTAATCCTAGGTTTTTATTTAGGTAAAATGCAACCCGGAGAAGCCGAATTTAGCATTGCTAAGTTTGATCCTGATATGGCAGAAACTGAAAGCTTTTTCGTTACAACTATACGTCAAGAGATAAAGGAAATAGAAAGGCACAGAAACATTGAAACGGAGTCTTTAATTGAAAATGCCTTAGATGAAATTGAAGAGTTGGAAGAGCAATACCAAACCTTTATCAAAGAACTATCTAAAAACCACAACAAAAGGTTAATTATTAAAAGTTTAATTGGTAACTATCAACAGCGATTAACGGTATTAGAGAACTTACTATCGAAGCTTGAGTATCAAAAGAACCCCGCAAAATTTGAAATTAATTATGATGAAATTATTTAAGATAACACTTATACTAGCTCTCTTTACTGCAATGAGCTACGCTAATAATACACCAGAAGTAAAACGACATGAAAAAAGTAAAACCATACGAAAAGAGTTCTCTGTAAATAAAAATGCTACCTTATTTATTGATAACCGATATGGTAATGTTAATGTAACTTCTTGGGATCAAAACCGAATTGAAATAGATGTGAAGATTACCGTAAAAGGTGGTAGTTTAAGCAATGTAAATGATAAATTAAATGGAATTGATGTAGCCTTTCAGTCAAGTAAAGATTTGGTAAAAGCAAAAACCATTATTGAAAATAATAAATCAAGTTGGTCATGGTGGAAAAAGAACAATACCTCTTTTAAAATTCACTATACAGTAAAAATGCCTATTACCAATAATGCTGATTTTCATAATAAATATGGGAATATCGAATTAGATGAATTAAAGGGTAAATCAAACATTAACTGTGATTACGGTAATATTGAAATAGGCAAACTCCACAATACAGATAATATAATCGAAATCAATTACTGTGGTTCTTCAGAAATAGACTACATGCATTCTGGTAATATATCTGCCGACTACTCTACTCTTAAAATAGACAAATCAAAAAAATTAAAAGTTAGTTCAGATTATTCAACTATGAAAGTTGGTAATGTAGAATCTATAAACTTCAATTCTGATTATGGTAGTGTTGTAATTAGAGATGCCGCAAACATTCTTGGAAATTCCGATTATGCCGGTGTAAAAATTGGAACGATCAGAAAGAACTTAACTGTGGATACCGATTATGGAAGTGTAAAAATTCAAAATATTAAAAAAGGATTTGAGGAAATTAACATTGAAGGAAGCTATGCCGGAATAAAACTTGGAACAGACGCTGACAATAACTTCAAATTCAATGTAAGCTTAAGTTACGCTGGCTTCAATTATCCATCAGATAAAGTTAACATGACCAAAAGCATAAAAAAATCTAGTAAAAAATATTATGAAGGCGCATTTGGAAACAATTCTTCAAACTCTTCAATAAATATTAAGTCTAGCTACGGAGGTGTTACATTAAAATTAAACGATTAACTAAAATTATATAAAAATGAAAAAAATTACACTATTATTAGTATTCATGTTAGGAGTTACATTACCAAGTCAATCTCAAGGTTGGTGGGGAACTAAAAAAGTTAAAGGAAACGGTAACGTAATAACAAAAAAAAGAAAAATTAGTCGCTTTAATGAAGTTAGTGTTGGAGGTTCTTTTACCGTTATGTTAGTTGAAGGTAAAGTAGGTACTTTAAAAATTGAAGGTGAAGAAAACATCATTCCCTATTTAGAAACCGAGGTAAAAGGTGGTGACTTAAGAATTGGATTTAAGGATAATATGAATATTCGAATTACCAAAAAGCTAATCGTTACAGTTCCTTTTAATAGTTTATCTGCAGTTTCTTTAGGAGGATCAGGAGATATTAATGTAACAAAAGAAATTGATAACAATAGTGTTGCCTTTAATATTGGTGGTTCAGGTGACATTAAGGCTCGTGTTAATACCAGTAATGTTAAAACATCTATAGGTGGTTCAGGTACTATTAAATTGAGCGGTAAAACGAACAACTTTAAATGTTCTATTGGTGGTTCAGGAAACGTAAGAGCTTTCGATTTAAAAACAAACAACTTAAAGGCAAGTATTGCAGGATCAGGAGATGTATCGGTATATGTTACTTCCGAAATTAAGGCTGCTATGGTTGGTTCAGGTAACATATATTATAAAGGAAAACCAAACAATATTGACACAACTTCTGCAGGATCGGGAGATGTTGTTGACAAAAATTAATTTGACATTTTCAATTACTTTTAAAAAGCCTTGTGAGCTAGATTCACAGGGCTTTTATAATGTTTTTACACAAAAATTATAGATGTGTTTATTTCTTTAAATTAATTTTCATAACTCCTCCTCTTTTCTAATTTTGACGTTTTAAATTTATAATAATGAATAGAAAAGAATTATTAAGAATGGCAGATACGTATGGCTGCCCTTTATATGTTTATGATACAGATGTTATAATTAATCAATATAACAAAATCACTAAAGCTTTTTCTAAGGTTAAAAATGTAAAGATTAACTATGCTACAAAAGCCCTTTCCAACATAAATATTTTAAAGGTTTTTAATTCTTTAAAAAGTGGTTTAGACACGGTTTCTATTCAAGAAGTTAAGCTTGGTTTATTAGCTGGTTTTGAACCTAAAGACATAATTTATACACCCAATGGTGTTTCCTTGCAAGAAATAGAAGAAGTAGCTAAGTTGGGAGTACAAATTAATATTGATAATTTATCTATCCTAGAACTTTTTGGTCAAAAGCATCCAAAAATTCCTGTGTGTATTCGTATAAATCCACATGTAATGGCTGGAGGAAACAGTAAAATTTCTGTAGGACATATTGACTCTAAATTTGGTATTTCCATTCACCAGGTTCCACATATAAAAAGAGTGGTTGAAAACACGGGAATGCGCATTAATGGAATTCACATGCATACAGGATCCGATATTTTAGATATTGACACCTTTATACGTGCAACGGAGATTCTATTCGAGGTAGCGAGACAATTCAAGAATATAGATTTTATTGATTTCGGAAGCGGATTTAAAGTACCTTATAAAAAAGATGATATTTCAACCAACATTGAAGAATTGGGAGAGAAACTATCTCGAAGGTTTAATGAATTCTGTAAAAATTACGGAAAAGACATTACATTAATGTTCGAGCCAGGAAAGTTTTTAGTAAGTGAATCTGGAAAGTTCTTAGCGAAAGTAAACGTGATTAAACAAACAACTTCTACCGTTTTTGCTGGAGTAGATAGTGGATCAAATCACTTAATCAGACCGATGTTTTATAATGCTTACCATCATATTGAAAATATATCTAATCCTAAAGGAAGGGAGCGTTTTTACAGTATTGTAGGGTATATTTGTGAGACAGATACTTTTGGTTCTAACAGAAGGATTTCGGAAATAGCTGAGGAAGATATTTTATGTTTCGACAATGCAGGTGCCTACTGTTACTCTATGGCCTCAAACTACAACTCTAGATTTAAGCCAGCAGAAGTAATGATTCATAAAGGCAAAGATTACTTGATAAGGAAGCGTGAAACCTTTGAAGATATTCTACGTAATCAAGAACAAGTTACGATATAAATTAAAAACTCCAATTTCATTGAAATTGGAGTTTTTTTACATACTTTTTTAAAAGTAATTGCGTAATTTGATTTGATTGTGTAAATAAACTCCCCTAAAATTTATTTACAAGTGCAATATCAAGCTTAAATATAGAATATTTTACAGGAAAATCACCCGATATTAACCAAAAAAAACCGCTTAATAAGCGGTTTTTATTTATTTTAAATAAAGATTGATTACTTTTCAGCAACCACTTCAAATACGATGTCAGCAACTACCGCTCTATGTAAACGAACTGCTGCATTATATTTTCCTAATCTTTTTACATTACCTCCTGTAACTTTGATAAACTTTTTCTCTACCTCAGTTCCAGCTTTTTCTAAAGCTTTAGCAACATCAGCATTGTTTACAGATCCAAATAATTTATCACCTGAACCTACTTTAGAAGCTATTTTGATTTCATATCCTTTAACAGCTTCAGCTAATTTGTTAGCGTCTTCTATTACTTTAGCTTCTTTAAAAGCACGTTGCTTTAAGTTTTCTGCTAATACTTTTTTAGCTGAAGAAGTAGCTAAAACAGCATATCCTTGAGGTATAAGGTAGTTACGACCATAACCATTCTTAACAGTTACGACATCGTCTTTAAAACCTAAGTTTTCTACGTCTTGTTTTAATATCAATTCCATGTTTCTACTTCTTTATTATTTTAACATATCACCAACATAAGGCATTAATGCCAAATGACGAGCTCTTTTAATAGCTTGTGCAACTTTACGTTGGTACTTTAATGATGTTCCTGTTAAACGTCTTGGTAAAATTTTACCTTGCGCGTTTACTAAATACATTAAGAAGTCAGCATCTTTATAATCGATATACTTAATTCCGTTTTTCTTAAAACGACAGTACTTAGCTTCTTTTTTAGTTTCAATATCAAGTGGAGTTAAGTAACGTACCTCTCCTTGCTTATTTCCTTTTGCTTGTTGATCAATAGACGCCATAGGTTATTTTTTAGCAGATTTAACACGTTCTTTTCTCTTCTCAGCCCAAGCTCCAGCGTGCTTATCTAACTTTACAGTTAAATAACGCATGATGCTATCGTCACGTCTGAATTCTAATTCAAACGGAGCAATTACATCTCCTTCAGCTTTAAACTCGATTAAGTGGTAAAATCCACTTTTTTTCTTTTCAATTGGATAGGCTAATTTCTTTAAGCCCCAATTCTCTTTGTGAATCACTTCTGCGCTCTTTGAAGCCAAATAGTCTTCAAATTTTTGCACTGTTTCCTTTATCTGACCTTCAGATAAAACGGGATTCAAAATGAAAACAGTTTCGTAATGGTTCATATTTAATTATTTAAAATTTAATTTTAAGCCTGCAAATATACAAAAAATTGCAGCAATCTCTAATTATACGTAGTTTTATTTCAAGTATTTTTATATAAACCTAGTTATTTAGGCTATATAAAAGTAAAAGAGAGATTCTCATCTCTCTTCATATTCAAAATCATATTTTCAACCTTAAACTATTGGTTTCCTAAAATTATTGGCATTCCAGATTTTCCTGATCCGATAATAACCACTTTACTATTAGGAGAATCCGCCAATTTAGTCGTTGCCTCTATTCCTTTATCTTGAAGGATTTTATCCGTTAAGGAAGCACTTAAAATTTTATTTGCATCTGCCTTACCTTTTGCTTCTATCCTTTGTCTTTCCGCTTCCTTCTGTGCTTTTTCAATTCTAAATTGATATTCTAACGATTCTTGCTCTTGCTTTAACTTTCTTTCAATTGCGTCACGGATCGTATTTGGTAGTTGTACATCTTCAACTAAAATTCTTTCTACAACAATATATTGATCTTTTAGTTCATCTTGTGCCTCTTCCAAAATTTCTTGTTCAATAACATCTCTCTTACTAGAATACAATTGTTCTGGAGTATATCTTCCTACCACACTTCTTGCCGCTGCGTTAATTGCAGGATCTAAAATATCAGAAATGAAATTTTCTCCTTTCTTTTTTATAAGATTCCCTAAGTTCTTATAATCAGGTCGGAACCAAACCGTTCCATCAACACGAACCTCCAGCCCGTTTACAGATAATACATTCATTTGATCTGAAATAGACTGCTGACGTACTTTTTGAACAATCATTTCATTCCATGGAGCCACGATATGAAATCCTTCTCCATATGTTTTTTCAGTATTAATTCCATCACCAAATCTTTCAAAAAGAACTCCAGCTTCACCAGGACCAATAGTTTCGGTAGATTTAACGATAAAAATTAATAGAACTATTGCTATTGGTATTAAAAAAGAACCTTTAGGTATATTCAACCCTACTTGATTTCTTGCCATTATTAAAGTTTTTAATTACTCAAAAATACGACTAAAAAAACTAATTACAGCCTAAATATTCGCAATCTGCTTCAACCTATTCAAATTCAACAACTCTAATACTTTTTCTATCTATTATTTCAGCAACTTGAACGTATTGAATATGCTAGTTTTGAATTCGTTCCTAAACTACATATTCTGTGTATAAAAGTTATAATCTTTTAAAACTCGATCAATAAATTGAATATCGGAATCTTCTTTAGATTTTATGCCCGTAACTTCCTCTATTTTCGTTCTCAACTTTATCAAAGTCTTATAATCTTTAGACTTTCGTGCAGAATAGAAAGTATCTTTAATAATTCGAGCATCATTATCTGAAAGTTTTATCACATTAACATACTTAGGAGTATACTCTTCCGTCAGTTCTTCAATTATTGTGTGTGAAAACGAGGCTTCGTCTTTCAAATGAATAACAACCGTATTGGCTGAAAGGTCCCCTACTCGTTGATTATTTTTACTTGTTAAAACGCTGAAAAACCCCACTAATTTCCCTCCAAAAAAGATTAACCATAGCAAAACCAAATATTTATCCAATCCAAGTGAATATGCATAAATAAAAACGAGTATAAAAAAATTAAAATCAACAATACGCATAAACCATCTCATGGTAAAATCAATAAACGAAGGCTTAAATCCGTCAACATTAATTACCTTTATTTTGGCTAATTTCTTCCCTATTGTTTGACCATTCAATAAAATTTCAGAATACAAGGAATAAAATGTAATTGGCAAAAACATTAGTATATCTAAAGCTTTTATTGACCAAGAGTCTCCAACCACATTATTAAAGGCACCGAAGTTAAAATACCGTATAACCAAATAAACATATGCGAATTTTATAATATTATCCACAAAAAACGCTAGCATTCTATGTCCAATATTTGCCAATTCGAAGTCAATTTTTACATTTTGTGTGGTATTTACTTGCAGTCTTTTCATACATTATTTACATTTGTCTCAATGAGAGAGGTAGCTTTTATTAAGCAAAATAAAGAAAAATGGCTTGAATTTGAAGAAGTAATTTCAAATAAAACTGAAAAAAGCCCTGACGAAATTGCTGATTTACATGTTAAAATTATGAACGATTTGTCTTATGCTCAATCGTTTTACCCTAAAAGTAAGGTAGTTTTATACTTAAATAAATTGGCAAAGAAAAGTTATGAAAAAATATATCATACTAAAAAACAAGACAAGAATACATTATTAGAGTTTTTTTTAGAGACGATACCCTTGTTATTATATAAACATCGAAAATATATTTATATATCCTTTGTTTTCTTTTTCATTTGTTTTTTTATTGGTCTTCTATCTACCTTTAATGATGAAAGCTTTGCTCGTCAAATACTCGGTGAATCGTATGTAGATCAAACTCTAGAAAACATTGAAAGCGGCGATGCTTTAGCCATATATAAAGGCGGTAGCAATTGGGGAAGTTTTATTGGTATTTTTGATAATAACCTCCGAGTGGGACTCAATATGTTTTTATCTGGTTTATTTATAGGGCTTGGAACAGGATATTATATTATTTATAATGGAATTATGGTGGCTGTTTTTCAGGCATTTTTTTACCAAAACAATACATTCATTGACAGTATAAAAGGAATATGGATTCATGGAACTTATGAGATTTTTGCCATGATTATTGAAGCTGCTGCTGGATATATCATTGGAGCCAGTATATTATTCCCAGGGTCTTTAAATCGGTGGATTTCATTTAAAAAAGGGCTCAGAGAAGCTTTTTACATATTCCTAAGCACAATTCCTTTTACTTTTATTGCCGCTTTTTTAGAAGGCTATGTCACGCGATACTATAACCAGATGCCTTCTGTTTTTTGTTTTGCTATAATTTTACTATGCCTATTTTCTATATCTTTTTATTATCTCATCTTACCTTATAAGGTAGCTTCTAAACATAACCTTCGATAATGAAAAGAACTGTATTTACTGCTTTGTTATTTTTCTTTAGCTATCTTCAATATGCCAATTCAAACACTTTCATTCAACAAAAAACTGATAGTTTGAATTATGCCAGTAGCATGGAACTGCAAGAAGATAGAAGTTTTAAAGAGAACCTTAATGAGAAATATAATGGTACAGATTTCATTTATACCGAGGAAAAAGAAAAACCTGTAAAAGAAAAGAGTAAAAAGAAATCAGATCCTAATACAGCTAAAGTTTTTGCTAATTTCTTTACATTTTTAGCAAGTATTTTTCCTTACCTCCTTGCACTTCTTGTTGTATTCATTTTAATAAAAAGCTTTGTTTATAACGATAAGGATCTTTGGAAATTTAAAAAGACCAAAATACCAACAAATAAAAAACTGATTTATGAAGATGAAGAAGAGGATATTCATGAAAATGATTTTGAAAGACTTCTAAAAAGAGCTAAAAACAATGGTGATTTTAGACTAGCAACAAGGTATTATTATTTGTTATTGTTAAAAAACATGAGTAAAAAAAATCTTATAGACTATCATAAGGATAAAACAAATTCACAATATATTTTCGAGTTAAAAAATGCTGAAACAAGAAAACAATTTTCTTATTTACTATATATCTATGATTACGTTTGGTATGGAGAGTTTCCTGTTGATGACATTAAATTTGAAAATATCGAGAATAACTATTCAACTTTTATAAAAAAACTATAGTGAACTACTTGAAAAAGATATCATTTTTATATGTACTTACCTTGTTTTTTGTAGGCTGTGAAAAAACAAACTGGAACGAAAACTATAGAGAATACTCAAAAGATCCTTTTGGTACCTTTATCTTTCATGAAGAAGCATCCGAGTTTTTTAATGATAATGAAGTAATTTATCTTAAGAAAAACATATACGATTACTTCGATGATGTTTACTATCAAGATGAAGAAAACTTCGCCAATTATATTTCTATAAAGCATAATTCTAATAAACTTGATAAGGAATCCGTAACAAAACTATTAGAATTTATAGAGGCAGGAAACGAAGCTTTTTTCTCACTAAACTTTTTTTCATCTCATTTAAAAGAAGCTCTTAATTTTGAAACTAATAACCTCGATAATAAACTTCATAGTGTAAAAGAATTAAAAACATTAAAAGGAAAACTCCATTTGTATCTAAATGATGGTGCATTTCCTCCGGGAGAATATGATTTCGATAGAAATATAAGGCGTCATTATTTTTCTAAATTCAATTCGGAAAACACTATTGTACTGGGTACGCAAGATATTGATGGTGCTGAGCTTCCTAATTTCATAAAAATAAATCTTGGAAAAGGAGCTGTTTATCTTCATACCCAACCGATTACTTTTACGAATTATTACTTGTTAAAAAATCAAAAAGAATATACCGAACATGTATTTTCATTTTTATCCGATAATACAATTCTTTGGGACCCATTGATAAAACGTAGAAAAAATACCAAAGAAAAGGAAGATAATTCTATTCTCAAATTCTTTTGGCAGCACGAATCACTAAAATGGTCGTTGTACGTTGCCTTTTTAGGACTGCTTCTTTTTATTACTTTTAATGCAAGAAGAAAGCAAAGAGCAATCCCTATTATCGATAAATTAAAAAACTCTACTGTAGATTTTACGCACACCATTGCAAATCTTTATCTGAAAGAAGATAATCATAAAAATCTAGTCAATAAAAAAATCACCTATTTTTTAGAATTAGTGAGGGTAAAATATTTGTTAAATACACAAAAATTAAACAGTAGTTTTATCGAAAAGCTCGCATCTAAGTCTGGAAATAAAGTCAGTACCACACGCTATTTAATCAATACCATTGTGGCTTTAGATAAAAAATCTACCTGTACACAAGATGAACTAATGCGTTTAAATACACTTATCGAAAACTTTTTAGAAACTCATTAACTATGGAAGACAATACTATTAACGACAATAATTTAGAATTTGAAAACAGAATTGACCTATCTGAACTACAAGAAAGTGTTTTCAACATAAAAAATCAATTAGGAAAGGTTATTGTAGGTCAAAAAAACATGATTGATCTTTTGGTCGTCGCTATTCTTTCCAATGGCCATGCCTTGATTGAAGGTGTGCCCGGTGTAGCAAAAACAATTACAGCAAAATTGTTATCTAGAACGATGTCTGTGGATTTTAGTAGAATTCAGTTTACTCCAGATTTAATGCCGTCAGATATTTTAGGAACTTCTGTCTTTAATGTAAAAACTTCAGAATTCGAGTTTAAAAAAGGGCCTATCTTCTCAAACATGATTCTTATCGACGAAATCAATAGAGCCCCAGCAAAAACTCAGGCAGCGCTTTTTGAGGTAATGGAAGAGCAACAAATTACTATTGATGGTGATACTTATAAAATGGATCAACCTTTTATAGTTTTGGCTACGCAAAACCCGATTGAACAAGAGGGTACTTATCGATTACCAGAAGCTCAATTGGATCGTTTCTTATTTAAAATAAACGTTGAATACCCAACTAATGAAGAAGAGCTAGAAATTGTTACCAGAGAGCAAGCACTTATCAATGGCGCTAAAATTGATAAAATTGAAACAGTTATTTCTGGTGAGAATATCTTAAAATTCAGAAACCTCCTTACACGAGTAAAAGTGGAAGCTCATCTATTAAAGTATATTTCCAATATTGTTGTAAACACTCGTAACAATTCGTTTTTATTCTTAGGCGCATCTCCAAGAGCTACCATTGCTATATTAAAGGCTTCTAAAGCTTTTGCTGGAATAAATGGTAGGGATTTTGTGACCCCTGAAGACATCAAAAACGCGGCAATACCAGTACTTCAACATAGAGTAATTGTTACTCCTGAAAGAGAAATGGAAGGACTTACAAGCAAGCAAATTATTGAACAAATTATTGAATCAGTAGAAATTCCAAGATAGGTCAATGAGCAAGCTTTATCATTCTTTATTTCTTAACAACAGGTTCTTTTATTGTTTGACTGTCGTTGCTGTAGTTTTCGTTTTAGGCTTTTTCATTCCTATTCTCTTTAACGTTTCAAAAATAGTATTATTTGCCATCAGTATTATTACATTTATTGATATCATATTGATATATAGTATTAAAGAGGGCTTTGAAGTGAAAAGATCACTTCCTGAACGGCTATCAAACGGAGATGATAATAAGATTTCCTTGGAGTTTAAAAATAATTATGGTTTTAATACACATTCAATTGTTATAGAGGAACTTCCTTTTCAATTTCAGAAGCGAAACTTCACTTTTAATCAACTTTTGAAACCAAAAGAAAGAAAGCTTATACATTATGATTTACATCCTGTTAAACGAGGTGAATATCATTTTGGACATATTAACGTATATGTTAGCTCTCCCCTTCAACTGGCCACGAAAAAGTACATACTAGGAACCGCAAAAAAAATAAAATGTTATCCATCTTTTTTAAGGTTAAATGATTTTAGCCTTAAAGCTGTTTCTAATGACTTAACTGCTCATGGCAATAAAAAAATACGACGTATTGGACATTCTTTAGAGTTTGAACAAATTAAAGAGTACGTTTCTGGAGATGATATAAGAACATTAAACTGGAAAGCCACAGCGAAAAGAAATCAATTGATGGTAAATCAATATATTGAAGAAAAATCGCAACCCGTATATTCCATTATAGATAAAGGTAGGCCCATGCAAATGCATTTCAATAACCTTTCTCTGCTTGATTATGCAATCAACGCCACACTTGCAGTTAGCAATATAATTCTTCGAAAACAAGACAAAGCAGGAATGCTAACTTTTTCAAAGAAAATAGAAAACTTAATAGTAGCGGAACAACGAACTTCTCAGATGAATTTAATTTCTGAAGCTCTTTATAATGTTTCTACCAACTTTTTAGAAGCAGATTATAGTTTGCTCTATGCTTCCATTAAGAGAAAAATTACAAGCAGAAGTCTTTTAATTTTATATACAAATTTTGAAACTTTAGATGCACTTAAAAGGCAACTTCCCTATTTAAGAGCCATTGCTAAAAATCATCTTTTATTAGTCGTGTTTTTTGAAAATACAGAGCTAAATACTTTGATTAAACAAAAAGCAACAACAGTTGAAGATGTTTATGATAAAATAATTGCTGAGAAATTTATGTATGAAAAGAAACAAATTGCTAATGAATTAAAGAAATACGGAATACAATCGGTACTTACCAAACCAGAAAATTTAACAGGCAATACTATTAACAAATATTTAGAACTAAAGTCACGAGGGTTGTTTTAACCAAAAATTAAACTAAGAATACTAAATTATCATGAACAAATTAAAATTAAAATTAACAAAAATTGATCCAGTAAAATACGCTTTAATTACCGCAAGTTTAATGGCGTTAATAGCCTTCGTAATGATAGGTGTAATAACCTTATTCGGAAGTATATTCGGAGCTTTAGGTGCAGGGGCATCGAGTGAACTAGGTCCCTTAGCAATGATAATGGGTGGTGGAATTTTCGCGTTAATCCTTTTTCCTATTATCTATTTTGTTTTCGGTTTTATCATTGGTATCATAGGCACAATGATTTTTAATTTTGTATTAAAAAAAGCGGGAGGTCTTGATTTAGAGTTTGAAAAAACTGGAGTTGAAATTTCTACAATAGGACAAGAATAGGCATATGGAATGGTATGTATATTGCTTAAAAAACACCTTTAACTTCCAACCAAGAGGGAGAAGAAGAGAATTTTGGATGTTCACTTTATTCAATATTCTTATCATTGCTTCTATTTTAGGCTGCGGATTGTTCTTTTCTGAATCCCTAGATGATGACGATATGACTTTTGGTATTGCAGGGTTGTATGTTCTTTTAACTATAATTCCGAGCCTTGCTTCCGTAGTTAGAAGACTACATGATACTGGTAGATCCGGCTGGTGGTTTCTTATTAAATTCGTTCCAATAATAGGTAACATTTGGATGTTAATTTTATTAGTAGAAGATAGCCAACCAGGAAAAAACAAATGGGGAGACAATCCTAAAGGGATTGGAAATGATTCTGGTATTAATCAAATAGGTCAAGAATAAATTAAAATTCTTCATAAAAAATATAAAGTCAGCTCAACGCTGGCTTTTTTGTTTTATTGACTTCGATTAATCAATCAAAACACTATCTTATACATTTTGTGACTAACAATTTCGTGTAAATTAATTAAAGACCTTAACAGTTTCGTGATTACAACCATCTCCTTTCGAACCAAATTATGGCCCTGTACTAAGTGGTAATTACTCCAGTGGTCAATGCACAACATGAATTCTGGTTAGCTACTGCACTGAAGCTTTTTTCTTCACAAATGTTATCCATCATTATACATCGAATGGGTAAAGTAAATAATACGTTTAATATATGTATATATTACTGATAAATAGCAAATGATAATTTTTGTATGTTAGTTTTTTACGAATTATTGAAGGCTACATAATCTAAACTCTACTTTTTGCTAAAATAGGAGCTGTTTTACGTATATTTAACCTATGTTTTAATAGAACTAACATTTTTAAAAATAGAAAGACATCTAATCTAAATCTCTTTAGAGCTTAAGATTCCCAAATATTAATTAATTTTGAAAACAAAATGGAGTTTGTGCGCAGACTCACGTTGTAGGTAATATGAAAAAAGACATTCCTAAAATTAACTTCCAACCTGCCGCCAAGGAAAATTTTAATTTTGAAATTGTCCCAATAAATAAAATTGCCAATAAACAAATAAAGGAACATAATTCTGAGCTTCCTCATCAACTCAAGTTTTATAATATTATCTTTTTTATCCAAGGAAGAGGAAGACACTATATAGACTTCAAATGGTACCCTATAAAAGAAAAGTCTCTTGTTTTTTTGGCAAAAGATCAAGTACATGCTTTTGATTTTTCTAGTAATTTAGAAGGCTATTGTATGGTTTTTACTGAAAACTTTTTTTTGAATTGCTTTTCAGAATTCCCTAATAATTATTTACTTCATTTATTTAATTCTCAATTTTCAAGGTCGGTCGTCGAAGTGCCAGAAGATTCGGATGTTATAAATTATTTCAATTTGTTGTTAAAAGAATTTCAAACGAAGAATACATTTAATAATATAAATGTAACAAAGTCATTACTTACCGTTCTTTTATCTAAGGCAGAGGGAATTAATGAAGGTCAAAACAAAAATGCCATAGATTCATTAAAAGTTACATTGTTCAAACAATTTAATTTGCTCTTAGACATCAATTATAAAGAAAGTAGGAATGCTAACTTTTATGCAGATAAATTAGCTATCACTTATAAACATCTAAATGAAGTTTGTAAAGAGGTGTCTAATAAAACTGCTAAAAATGTAATTGATGATTTTTTAATTCTCATTGCAAAAAGAAAATTAATTAACACTTCTATAAAAAGTACCAAATTAGCCTATGAATTAGGTTTCGAAGACTCAACTAACTTCACTAAATATTTCAAGAAAAATACTGGATTTACCCCAAAAGAGTTCTTATTATCTATAAAAAGGATTTAAAGGTTCGATATTTACCTTTTATCTCCCAGCTTTCATCTTTACTTGTAAAGTATTTATATACAACTTTGTACTATGAACTTTAAATATTGGAGGCATGAAAGGCTTAAAAACAATTGTGTTGCCATTTTACCATGGCGCTCTTACAGTAAATGCTAACACTAATCCTAGTGAAGTATTAAACTCAATTTTGTCAGAGGATTTTATTTCTGAAGGTACAGTCGATAACAAAAATAAGGAACAGCTAATTCGTCAATTAGGGTCATTTTGGCAAATGATTCCAGACCTGACATGGGAGCCTGTTGAAGTTATCGAAGTGGAAAACCAAGTAATAGTAAGAAGTAAGGTTACTGGTTCACCAAATTCTCCAGAAGGAAAATTTTTCGGACTACCTACAGACGGTTCTAAATCGTTTCAAACAATGTCTATCGATATTCATACTATCGAAAATGAAAAAATTGTAAAAGTAAACCATATCGAAGATTGGATTACAGCATTAAAACAGTTAAAATAATTTAATCTTTAAATAGTAATTTCATGAAATTTAATAATTTAATTTTATCAGGTTTTCTAGTCTTACTGTTTTTATCTTCTTGCAGTAACGATGATCCAATAACACAGGATGCTATTTTTGTTGAAGTACCTGATACAGAAGAAGAAATGCAAGGAGGAATGGAATCAGAAGAGTTACCTCCTAGATGCGATTTAAGTCCAGAAACAACTACAAATGTTCCACATCATCAGATAGGTGTTCAATTTGTTCCCGAAGTTAACGAAGAATTATTTAGAAGAGTATACTCTCTTCCTGGAATTGAGAATAGACAATCAGTCGTTGGGGAATGGAGAGGCATGTGGTTAACAGATGATATCACAATAGCTGTACCAGATGCACTTATAAGCGGTCGTGAATTTGGTCATATACATGATGATGGAAGCTTGCACATCTTTTTAGAACCATCTCGAGCTAATGAAACAGTAACAGCATGTTGGGGGATTTTTCATCCATTTGCGGTACAACAAATTGCAGGATGGGATGGTTTTGTAATGCTATATACACCTCAATCTATTGATGAACTTAGCGTAACATTTCAACTTATCGTTGACGGGTATAATTATGTTACTGGACAAAACCTAATAGCTACTAATTATTACTAGTTATTCTTGACTTAAAAGAATTATAGTCTTAATTGTAAAAACTAATAGTATGAAAAAACAACTAATCTCGATTTTTGGAATCGTTCTATTTCTTGTAAGCTGTAATGCTGAAAAAAAGAATAATAATGATTCAGAAAAACAAGTAACAAAAACTATAGAAAGAAGTGAAGCTGATAAATTGGCTGTAGAGTCACAAAAGACACTAGATATAGCCAACACTTTTATGACAGCTATGAGTAAAGGTGATATGGAAGAAATGGCGTCGTTAATGCACGATGATATGATATGGCAAAATGCAGGCGATTCTAATTTACCTTGGATGGGACCTTGGAAAGGCAAAAAAACAATTCTAGAAGAATTTCTCCCAGCATTTGAGGCAGGATTCATAACTAAAAAATGGGAACCTACAGATTCATTTGCCAAAGGAAATACGGCGGCTTATTTTGGGCAAATGATTGGACAACTAAAGCATTCAGGAAAGAAAACTAAGGAATTTACTTATGCACTAAGAGTAAAAATAAAAGATGGTAAAATTATTCTATGGAACTGGTTTGAGGATAGTTTTGAAGTTTCAAAAGCGTATCATAAATAATTGAAATGTTAGGGAATACTATTGTTTGACTTTCAATAATATTCTTTTTTCAATCTAAATATTAAAAAAATGAACAAAGTGAAAATTCCATTATGGATAAATATTATGCAAGCAGTGTTGATTTTAATTATGCTTGGTCAGGTAGTTATGTATTTTTTTAATCACCAAATGATGGCAGAAACAGGAGTTCAGGTAGAAGGAGTTCCTTTGTTAAACTTAGTGTATGAAATGGGAGCAAGAACATTAGTAATGGCACTGGTGTCGATATTTGTAATGTTTACTCAAAACCCGAAGCAGTATATTATTGTATTAATTATGAATATAATGCGAGAAGGTCTAGAAACTATAATTGATCCTTTATATCCAGTATTAAATGCACCTGTTTCTCCAATAGCGGATTTAGGAATTCATATTGTAATTGTAGCAATAGAAGTTCTTGCTTTGACTACACTCATTAAATTAAGCAAAAAAGCTAACCAAAATTTCACGTAAATGAATGCTCAATATAGTATTATCAACTCCACTATAAGCGTTTATTTAGATATTAAATATGACAAATTTAAAATGATGAAAGATACTGTAAAAAGCTTATTCAAATCACTTAGCCTAAAAATGTTAAAAAAGCTTGCTTAGCTATTTTAAAAGAATAAGGATATCATTTAGTTGAATTAATAAGAGAGAATAAAATAAAAAATGTAGTTGATTTTAAGTGTCTGGCTATATGACCATTAATACAGTTGCTAAAAACAGCTCTGAATAGCGGCGAAGAAAACTTAAATATGCTATACCATATTTGAGATGAATTTGCTATTCGATAGATGACTACTGTATTTACCTGTACACCTTTTTTATCCTATTTTGATTTACCAGTTTATCTATAAGACAAGCCATGGGAATTGCCGCTGACGTATGGAGTTTTTTACATTTTTATTTGGACAGAAGGCTTTTTAGAAACTTTTACTCAATTCAATTATATTGCCGAGTTTATCGCTATTCTGATTTTAATCTTTCTCTTTTTTACTTCTAACAGAAAATCTATGAAACTACACTTAAAAAGAATTGGAAAAAGCTACAACGATTTGCTTATGCAGCCGTAACATCAAGTGTACTAAATATAAATGAAATTAAGACTTTCGAGAGCTCCTTTTTAAGCAATGAAAAACTATAAATGAAATTTGGAGTAAAAAAGGGATTGAACTCAGAGAAAATAACACCTAGAATTGATTATTTTATTCATAGAGCTGATTGCGTAAAATCGGAAAGTTGGATTTACTGGAAAGGAAAAACTGAAAAATATGGAGACAATGATATTACTCTAGTTTTTGACAAAAAAAGCAAAATAATTTGGCAATGTTTTTCATTATAGCTTTTTTGGTTAGGCGATTCTCTTTACGCTATCCCTACATCCGAAATTCTCCATGCGCAACAAAAAAGTTACAAAGGAATTCTCGATTCTTGACCCAGATAGCAATTTATTGACATTCGGACAACATATGTAGAAAAGACTACACTTCGCCAAAGAAATGAAACTCTAGAAACCTTACCTTTTTCAAAAAAACGACCTCCTTTTTAAATTAATAATTGCATAATTTAATTATTATAATCATATTTATAACCAATCAGTTACATAATTTATGAGAAGAGATGTGTTTCAAGCAATTGCGGACCCTATTAGAAGAGAAATTATTGAATTAGTTTCAAACAATTCATTAACTATAAATGAAGTAGCTGACAAATTTGAAATTAGTAGACCCGCCATTTCAAAACATTTAAAAATATTAAGTGAATGCGGAATAATTGAAATCCAAAAGAAAGGACGAGAACGCTTTTGTATTATACAGCCCAAAAACTTATTACCTGCTTTTTTGTGGATTGAGCAATATCAAAAACTTTGGGAAGATAAAATTGACTCTTTCGAAAAATATTTAATGGAATTAAAAACAAAAAATAAAGACAATGGATAAATCAAAACGAACAATTACGATAAATAGAACATTTAACGCAGCTATAGAACTAGTATGGGAAGCTTGGACACAGCCAGAACATATTGCTAAATGGTGGAGCCCGAAAGGAATGGAAACTAAAATAATTGAACACGATTTTAATATTGGTGGAAAGTGGAAATATTCTATGCCTATGCCAAATGGTACTGAATTCATTGCAGATGGAGAATACATCGAGATTGTTAAACTTATAAAAATTATCTCTTTAGCTAATTTTAAACCAATGACAGAAGGAGTAGAAATACAATCTTTATTCGAAAAAGACGGTAATAAAACCAACTTTACGTTTAATGTGATACATCCAACTGAAGAATATAAAATACAACAAGAAAAAATGGGGATTTTAAATGGTTGGGGATCTGTTTTTGACAGACTCGACGCACTTCTTATCGAATTAAAATAACAGTACATAACAATGAATCCTACGAAACAGGAATCCCTATTTTAAAGAGAATTAAAAGAAGATTTCGTATACCGGATTAAATAAAGTTTTATTGGCCAGTCATTCTCAATAATACAATAAACTCGGTTTCTATTATACGGTACAATGTTTAAAAATGATCTCTAAGCTTCTATTTAATACGATTCATGATTAAAAAATTCGTATAAATTAGTTGAATTATATTTTATTTAAACAAGACGAAAAAATAAAGCAGAGCCTTGGCTACAGTTCATTTTTTTAACGCAGTAGAAAGGAAAAACAAACAAGAAATATACGAAATTTTTAGTTGTAAATCGTATAACCACATTCATAGAAACGATTATTAGCTATAGGGTTTGACTCTTTTTAGGCCTCCCCTACTTTATGTTGAAACACATTTGTTGTCCTTGGTTTACTTGAGTATCAATAAAAACTGAATATTAAGTTAAAAACAATATCCTTTTTAGGCTCAATAACAATTGAAATTAGTTTAAAAAACACACTAAAAATCTTGTTCTACGGTAAAACTTGTAAGTTCTGTTGTAGCCTTCCCCAAAACCAGGACAGTTTAAAATTCGAATTTACTAACTTTAAACTCAAACTGTCACAATGAAAATCAGCAAGTTTAGCGAGAGTCAGATAATCAAGGCTCTCAAGGAAAATGAACAAGGTAGGTCTGTAGGTGATTTATCAAGAGAATTAGGAATCGATAAAAGTACTTTTTATTACTGGCGAAAAAAGTATGGAGGTATGGAACAACAGCAACTAAAACGTTTAAAAGAGTTAGAGGAAGAGAATAATAGGCTCAAGCAAATGTATGCAGATGTAAGTTTGGATGTCAAAATGCTAAAAGACGTACTATCAAAAAAGTTCTAAAGCCTTCCGACAAAAGAGTTCGTGTAAAGTATCTCATCAAAGCGTATGTGATTTCTATAGTCCATGCCTGCAAAGTTGTAGGCCTTAGTAGATCGATTTGGTATTACCAGAGTAAAAAAGATGATAGCGAGGTTATTGATAAGTTAACCGAACTTTCTGAATCGTACCCTACAAGAGGTTTTGATGAGTATTATCATAAGATCCGTCGTGAAGGCTTAATATGGAATAGGAAACGAGTGTTACGAGTGTATCGTGAGATGAAACTCAGTTTAAGACGTAAGCACAAAAAGCGTTTGGTTAAACGTGTAAAACAACCTTTGGAAAGACCTTCAAAACTCAATGAATGTTGGAGCATGGATTTCATGAGTGATGCACTTATTGACGGTAGAAAGGTGCGTGTGTTCAATGTTATTGACGATTGCAATCGTGAAGCACTGGCTATAAATGCTGGTCTTTCATATCCAGCAAGAGCCGTTATCGAAACACTGGAATGCCTAAAAGAAGAAATAGGAGTACCTAAGTATGTGAGATGTGATAATGGTCCAGAGTTTATTTCCAAGATTTTTGTCAACTGGTGCAAAAAGAATTTTATAGAAATTAAATATACACAACCCGGTAAACCTATGCAGAATGGCTATATAGAACGATTCAATCGCTTCTTTAGAGAGGATATATTAAGTGCTTATTATTTTAATGACACTTATCAACTTCAAAAGATAAGTGATAACTGGAGAGAAGACTATAATTTTAATCATCCGCATAAATCTTTGGGATACAAGTCACCTAAAGAGTTTATGCCCAGATTTGATGAAGAATTTAAATTCTTCATCAAATCTGACCTTAATAATAATTATTTGTCGAATTTAGAGGTGTCCTAAAAAAGGAAAGGCTACACTGTATCAGTAAAAGACATCTCTATTTGAATAGGGTTACAACAATTTTCACAGTCCTCAATATAACTTTGATGAGTTATACTAGAATCTAATAACATGGAAATGTCTTGCCAACAATAAGGACACTGAAAGAAATGTTCTATCATTTTAATAAGTAACTTTATAAGAGTATCAAATTCTACTTTTGGTTTTTACCAAACGATTAAATTCGTCCAAAATATTTTCGGATAAACCATTCTAAAGATAATAAGAAAACAATTAAAACTAAAATCCAATACCACTCAATCAAGTTCTTTTTTGATGTTGTCGATTTTTGAACAGTAAAGTAGTTCGGATCAGAATTTAATTCTTTTATTAAGGATTCTATTTGATTCTTATAAAATAATTTCCCTTGAGTATTTAAAGCTAACTTTTCAAGTTTGGCTGTATTCGCATTAACAAATTGATCTTCAATTTCGAATTCTGTAATCTTAAATTTCCCAAATTTCTTTATTGATTGATTTTTCACAGAAACCTGATATGTGTATTCTCCTGCATCCAATCCTTCTAAAGAAACTTGATATGAGTTATTCATTAAAGAGAAAGGTAAATTTTTAATCTTTTTAGTGCTAGTATTCGTTATTTTTAAGTCGAGTGAAGCTCTGTTGTCAAAACGATAATTTTTCCCTACGTAAAAAGCCGAAAACGTTATGCTCTCGTTGGCTGGGTAAATACTTTTTGTTTTCACCTCTAACCTACTTCGCCTTTTATTCTTTGCTAAATACTGAACAATATTCCCCATAAAAGCGTCAAAACTCTCAAATGTTTGATCTTTTAAAAAACTAGCCGCTCTCCATTTCCATATACCTTCTCCAAATAAAAACATTGCATTATTTTCATTTTCCTCAAGAGCTACTATTAAAGGTTGTTCTGAATCCACACCTCCAATATTTTGACTTAACAAAACCTGGTTGTTTCTTGTGATCTTTATCTTCCCGAAAATATCATCTAACGGAGGGAATTCATCAAAACCGATATCTTCCTGTAAAAAGGTTAAAAATTGATCATTATACGAAGCTGTAGCTACCTCCTTTTGATTTATGGCCGTTTTATTTACTCCTAAGTCGAGCGTATTTAAATACCTCCAATCGGTTTTGGTTCCCGAAATTAAAAGATAATCCGTTGAAACTTCCTTTAAAACATTTTTAAAGTGAAAGTTCGGCTGATAAAATATATACATTTGGTAATCGCCCAAAACAAAGGTGTCTTTGTTTATTATTTTTATATCAACCTTTCTTTGCTTGTTGCTCTCAATGGATTTTTTAATAGCTCCTAAATCTGGATGTAAAACAGAACTTAACAACAATACTTTTGTTTGTTCATCAATTACCTCTACCGAAAAGTTTTTATAATTGTTTTTTTTATTTTTTTCGTTTAACAATCCACTAATTGACGCTTGATAATACTGTAAACCTTTTTCATCGGAAGTTAAGGTTACATTCACCGTTTGTGACGTTTGCTTAGGTGAAAAGGATAGTTTCTTAGAGAAAACCTTTCTTCCTTTATGTGAAATTGTAAAAATAGATTTCGTGGGTTCATTTCCTTCATAATGGATTAATGCTTCAACCGGAAATTTGTTTTTAATATAGCTGTATTTATTAACATTTAATTGAGTTAATTGAATATCCTGATACTTTGTAGTATTTCCCAAAACAACAGGATGCACCTTATTTTTTGAGGTATAATATTCATAATCATTCCCTGATGTTTGATTTCCATCTGTAACCAAAATAGTCGCTACTTTTTGTTTAGGATATAACGTGCTAATTGTTGAAATAGCTCCATTAATATCAGTATTTTCCTGTTTAAAGTTTAGACTATCCAAAGGTTTTAGTGTTTTTCCAAAAGCAAAAGGAATTACCTCAAATTTTTTATTTAATTCCTTATCACTCCTCACTGCTTTAAGAATACCTTCAACACTTTTTTCTTCGTTAAAAAAACGAGTCGATTTAGAGTCATCTATTAATAAAGAAATTATGGGCTTTATATTTTCTGTTCTCACAACATCAAGTTGTGGGTTAATCAAAAGAATTCCCAAAAAAAACAAACTTAGTGCTCGTAAGGCAAAAAGAAGGATTGTTACTTTGGGTTGTTTCCTTTCTTTATAGAAATACTGAAAAAAAGCAACGGCAATACTTAGAAGTAAAGCTACTACAACATAAATTAGTGTTAATGACTCCACAGAATGGTTTTTAAAATGTGAAGATAAAAATATCTATCAAATATGTGCCATCAATTTTTTCTAATTTATGATTGAGGTCATAAACAAAGGAGAAACTACATGCTAAATTTGTTATATCAAATATTAAAATATGGATACCACAAATTCAATACCCGCAAACATTACAATTTCAAAACCTCAAAATTTCTCTTTAATTTCAATTATTAATAAATGGGTTAAGAAAGAACAAGAAAACGCTTTTGGAATTTCTATTTTATTTATCATGGTAGGTACAATGGTTGCCTCTATATCTGCAGCTTTAGCCATTCATGGTGAAATTGCTTACTTTCCTTTAATTTTTACTTGTTTATCCGCTATGGGCGCAAATGTTACTGCTATAAGTCAACGCCCTTTTAAAGTTGTTACTTGGGCTTTTATAGTAAACATTTTAGGAAATTTAATACTTGTTATATATCAACTTATTCCATACATGTAAAATAATTCTAAAGGAAAATAGCCCCAATAAAAACAAATAATTAATTATAGATATACCGGTATATCATAGTCTATTAAAAAATAATTCATAACAATCTATATACGGAAGCTTAAGTTAATGTAGATTTTGGTCTGTTTTCAAACATTTTAAAAAATAACATAGAGGCGATGTTTCTCGCTCTCTCTTTCGCATTATTCGCTTTTTCTCCAATAAAAAGATCATCTATTGTCGAAAACCATAATTGAAGCCAATGACCAAAATGTTTTTGAGAAATACTGTGTTCAAAATTTCTATCAACATCTTTATGAGCTTTAACAGGGTTGCCTTTAAATTTTCTCACAAAAAATAAATTTGTTTCCCAAAAATCAGTAAGCTTATCTATATGATTGTTCCATTCAGCTTCTGGTATTGTTTCAGTAAAAATGGGACCAATAAAATCATCGTTTTTAATTCTGTCGTAGAAGGTTGATACTAACAAGTAAACGTCTTCTCTAGATTCTATTTCTTTTTTATTCATGTAAACTCCATTTAATAATCATCAAAAGTATATATTTATACTTAACGTTTTTATGACCTAAATCATAATGATTCCACAAGATACTTTATTTAAATACGGCGCTACTAGTAAAACATTTACTAAAGATGAAAAAATTTTTTCTGAAAATGATATTGCCAGAAATTATTATCAAATTTTAAAAGGAGCCGTTAAAATGAGTAATTTTAACGACGATGGAAAAGAATTCATACAAGGTATATTTTACAAAAAGCAAAGCTTCGGTGAACCTCCCTTGTTTATTGATGTTCCTTATCCCGCCAATGCAATTACCCTTTCTGACTCTGAAATAATATTACTTCCCAAAGAAAAGCTTTTACATTTATTAAACGAACACCGTGATATTCATTTAAAGATAACAGAAAATTTAGCAAAACGATTGCATTACAAGGCAATAATTGCATCTGAAATTTCTGGGCAGGAACCCATGCATAGAATTCTTCGTTTTTTCGATTATCTAAAAAATGATGTGCATGAACAATCTTCAAAATCTTCCTTTAAAATCCCCTATACAAGACAGCAAATTGCCGATGTTTTAGGATTAAGAGTAGAAACAGTAATTCGATCTATTAAAAACCTTGAAAAGAAAGGTGAAGTGAAAATAATTTCTAGAAAAGTATACCGTTAACTAGTAGATAAGAATAGTTTTTTCTCTTTCCTTGTTCAAATACTTCTCAACACACAAAATTTCCAATTTTATTACATCATATCAATTGTAGAATTTTTACTTTTGTTGTTTCAATACAACAAATAAACATGAACTTAACACAATTAAATGCCATTTCTCCTATAGATGGTAGATACCGTAACAAAGTAGCTAGCTTAGCGAACTATTTTTCTGAAGAAGCCTTAATTAAATATAGAGTAAAAGTTGAAATTGAATACTTTATCGCTTTATGTGAAATTCCACTTCCTCAATTAGCGGAGTTCAACAAAGATTTATATACTGATTTACGTAAGATTTATGAAGATTTTTCAGCTGAAGATGCTGGGAAAATTAAAGAAATTGAAAGCGTAACGAATCATGACGTTAAAGCTGTTGAGTATTTTATTAAAGAAAAATTTGACGCTTTAAATTTACAAGCATTCAAAGAGTTTATTCATTTTGGATTAACTTCTCAAGATATAAATAACACTGCTATTCCATTATCAATTAAAGATGCTATGGAAGAAGTGTATTATCCTACTTTAGATACTTTAGTTTCAAAATTAGCAGATTTATCCGAAGAATGGGAAAATATTCCTATGCTTGCTCGTACACATGGACAGCCAGCCTCTCCTACTCGATTAGGAAAGGAGTTTTTTGTTTTCGTTGAACGCGTTAATAACCAAGTAATACACATTCAACATACACCTCACGCTGCCAAATTTGGTGGTGCTACAGGTAATTTTAATGCTCACAAAGTTGCATACCCAAACATTGATTGGAAGAATTTTGGGACCAATTTTGTTGAGAATGTTTTAGGGTTGCATCATTCCTTCCCTACAACACAAATAGAGCACTATGATCATATGGCCGCTTTATATGACGGTTTAAAACGTGTTAACACTATTTTAATCGACCTAAATAGAGATGTTTGGACGTATGTATCAAACGACTATTTTAAACAAAAAATTAAAAAGGGAGAAGTTGGATCTTCTGCAATGCCTCACAAAGTAAACCCCATAGATTTTGAAAACTCTGAAGGGAACTTAGGAATTGCCAATGCAATTTTTGAGCACTTAGCCATAAAACTTCCTGTTTCTCGTTTACAGCGTGATTTAACAGATAGTACTGTTTTACGTAACGTAGGTGTTCCTTATGGACATACCCTAATCGGTTTTGCTTCTACTTTAAAAGGGTTAAATAAGTTATTATTAAATAAGGAAAAGTTTGAAGAAGATTTAGAAAACAACTGGGCAGTAGTTGCTGAAGCTATTCAAACCATTTTACGTAGAGAAGCCTACCCAAATCCATACGAAGCATTAAAAGGGCTTACACGTACGAATGAAAAAATAACACAAAACTCAATTGCTTCATTTATTGATACGTTGGAGGTTTCTTCTGATATTAAAAATGAATTAAAAGCAATTACTCCTTCTAATTATACAGGAATATAAGGTTATGAACGTTATCATTTTCGGTCCTCCGCTTGCAGGCAAAGGAACGCAATCAAAAAAAATAATAGAAAATTTTGGCTTAACACATCTCTCTACTGGAGATGTATTGAGAGCGGAAAAGAAGGAAAATACCGAACTAGGTAAAAAAGCTGAACAATTCAGTAAAAATGGTCTTCTAGTTCCTGACGACTTGGTCATGAAAATTGTAGAACGTTTTTATAATCTCAATAGTGGAAAAGGTTTATTATTCGATGGGTATCCTAGAAATGTTGATCAGGCGAAGCATTTACTTAATTTTTTGAATGCTGATAATGATAAAATCGATTTCATTATCTATTTGAAAGTTTCTAAAAATATACTTTTAGAAAGAGCTGAGAAAAGAGCACTTGAAGAAAATAGAAAAGATGATGCTGACAAAAACACCGTAATTACTCGAATTAACGAATTTAGCAACTTTACAATTCCTGCCGTTGAGTACATTAAGCAAACTGGAGTAACAACCATTGAAATAGACGGGAATCAAAGTCGGGAAGAAATTTTCGAACTGATAAATAAAAATTTAAAATAGTGAAAAGTTCAATCAATACATTAGGAATTCATATTGCTAAAATAGCTGCCTTTGTTACAATAATATGTTTAGCTACTGCTTGTGAACCTGAGAAAAAAGGTAATCCTGACAGATTTAAATTTGGGGTTTTCGAATTTCCTTCAGTAGGAAACATTAGTAAAGTACAAATTACTAGAATCGATAGTTTACAAATTGAAAAATATACTGAAAAAATTAGTATTTCGAATGACAGTATGAACAGCGAAAAACTAATTAAACATATTGATACGTTTTATATAAAATGGAAAAATAATTTCAATTATACTTGTATTAATAAAAATCCAAAAACAGATTTAGATAAAGATCCTATATTTGTGCAAATTACTCAGGTTAAAGATAGTTCTTATGATTTTTCTTTAAGAATGGGTTATTCAAATTTTAAACAAACAGGAACCGTATATAAAGTAAAATAAACTATGGAAATTTTCTTACAAGCAGATACCTGGGGAGCTCTTGTTACCCTTACCTTCTTAGAAATTGTATTAGGTATTGATAATATTATCTTTATTTCAATAGCTGCCAACAAACTTCCGGAAAGTGAACAAAAAAAAGCGACAAATATTGGTCTCTTATTAGCAATGGTACTTCGTGTTGTACTACTTTTTGGAATCTCAATATTAATAGCAATGAACGCTCCTTTCTTTAGTATAGATTGGTCGTGGTTTAAAGCAGGATTTACTGGACAGAGTTTAATATTGTTCGTTGGAGGGCTTTTTCTTCTTTATAAAAGTACGAAAGAAATTCACCATAAAGTTGAAGGTAGTGAAGAGGATTTAGAAGACGAGAAGTCTAAGAAAAAATACACTATAGGTCAGGCTATCATACAAATTACATTAATTAACATTGTTTTCTCTTTTGATTCTATTTTAACAGCCGTTGGTATGACTAATGGTGTTGAAGGAGCCATGATTATTATGATAACTTCTGTAGTACTATCCATGATTATTATGATGTTGTTTGCTAATCCTGTAGGAAAGTTTGTTAGCAAACATCCTACAATTCAAATGCTAGGCTTATCATTCTTAATTTTAATTGGATTTATGCTAATTGCTGAAGCCGCCCACCTTTCTCATGCCAAACTATTTGGTCAAGAAGTAGGAACTATTCCTAAAGGATATTTATACTTTGCAATTACTTTTTCTCTTGTAGTTGAAATGTTAAACATGCGAATGAGAAAAAATAAGTAATAAAAACAGTCTACTTTACATAAAAAGAAACCTCAATATTTTAATATGTTGAGGTTTCTTTTTTTTACTTACTTTTGTTACGTGTTAACACTAAAAAAACACATAACATTATTTTGCCTAGTTGTATTGCTGATTCCTTCGGTTTTACAATCACTGCATGCTTTCCATGATCATACACATATTGTTTGCTCATCAATAGATGAACACCATTTTCACGAGCAGCAAGTTGACTGTTCGTTATGGCACTTTCAAAAGGAAGTATTTTCTTATAACTATTTTAAAGAACCTACTTTCATCACTTACACACCAATACTTTTCAATACCGAACAAGTAAAAAGTGTTTTGGTCATCGATAAAGCAAAAAAATCTCCAAGAGCGCCTCCGTCTCTATTATAGTTATTCATATAACTGTATATAATTATAAATACAACAAAATCATAGATGAATTTAAAGAGTATTGTTCTGATACTTTTAGTACTATTCTCATCAATAGTATTAAAAGCTCAAAACTGTAAACACACGTTTTCTGGACTTGTAGAAGATTTTCATGATAAATCTCCTATAATTGGTGCTACTATTTTTGTGAAAAATTTAAATAAGTACGCTACCACAGATACTGAAGGAAAGTTTTCTGTTCAAAATATTTGTTCAGGTAAAATAGTTGTTGAAATATCACATTTGGCTTGTGAAACGCAACGATTTGAATTTAATATCACGAAAGATTTACACAAAATTATAGATTTAGAACATCATCTCGAAGAACTAAATGAAATTAATGTAAAATCTGAAGTTCGAAAAGAAACTGAAACAGCTCAAGAAACTGTTGTTACAGCTAATACTCTTGAAAAATTCACTAGTTTAAGCCTTGGAGATGCTCTTAAAGAAGTTTCAGGTGTTTCTTCAATAAATACAGGAAACTCTATTGTAAAACCCATGATAAATGGTATGCTGGGTAGCAGAATTTCAATTATTAATAATAATGTACGATTACAAGATCAAGAATGGGGAATTGAACATGCCCCAAACGTAGATGTTAATTCTGCTAATACAATCTCAGTAATAAAAGGTTCAGGAGCGTTAGCATATAGTGGTGACGCTATTGGAGGTGTCGTACTTATTAACCCAAGTCGAATTATAAAAAATGACACCCTATACGGGCAAACTATTTTTGGAATGCAAACCAATGGTATGGGCTATAACACTTCCACTAAATTAAATAAAAGCTATAGTTCTGGTTGGTTCGCGCAAATTCAGGGAAGTTATAAGGCTAATGGTGATTTTAACACCCCTAATTATAATCTAACAAACACTGGCGCGAATTTAAAAGGCTTAACTGCACGATTTGGAAAAAATAACTTTGAGTCTGGTTTTGAGGTTTTTTATAGTTATTTGAACTCTCAAATAGGCATTTTAAGAGGTTCGGCTGTAGGAAATGTATTTGATTTAGCACGTGCTATAGAAACTGGAATTCCTAGTGTTATTGATGATTTTCGCTATTCTATTGATGTCCCTAAACAAGATATTACACATCATCTTATGAAAGCGAACTATTACAAGCGATTTAAAAACTTTGGTAAGCTAAGCTTACAATATGACTACCAACACAATCAACGTTTTGAATTTGATGTAAGAAGAGGTGATTTAAAATTCATTCCTGCTATTGATTTAACCTTGCAAACACATTCGGTTTTAGCTGATTTAAATTTAGATTCTAATTCAAATAGGAAATATAATTTTGGTATTATGGCGCGTTACCAAGATAACTTTGCTGATCCTACGACTGGTGTAAGACGCTTGATTCCAGATTATAATAAATATGATATTGGATTCTACGCAACCACAGAATGGCAGTTAAATGAGAACGTAACCGCAGATGCTGCTATTCGTTACGATTTTAATAGAATTGATGCTAAAAAGTTCTATAGAAAATTCCGATGGGAAGAGCGAGGTTATAATGAAGACTTTTCAAACATTATAATTCAAGAAACAGGATCGCAATATTTAACAAACCCTGTTTTTGATTATCATAATATTTCGGCTTCACTTGGAACTAAAGTTAGATTAAACGACAATAGTTTCTTAATTACCAACTACGCACTTACTAATAGACCCCCGAACCCTGCCGAACTATTTAGTGATGGATTACATCATTCAGCGGCAAGATATGAACTTGGTGATTTACGTTTTGACAAAGAAGTGTCCAATAGGTTTTCTGCTTCTTATAAATACAATTCAAATAAAATCTATTTTTTAACCGAAGTTTTTTATAATAACATCAACGATTACATCTACCTAAAACCTTTTGATTTTATAGAAACAATTAGGGGACCATATCCTATATGGGAATATAAACAAACAAACGCTCAACTATTTGGTGTTGATATTACCGTAAACTATGATATCACCAAAAACTTAGAATGGCAGAACAATACTGCTTTTATAAAGGGATATGAATCTAATAATACACCATTAATTGATATACCTCCTTTCACAACCATTAATAAAATTAAGTATTCAAATGAAAATTGGAATAACTTTTCTGCAACACTGAAGTCTGAATGGGTATTTGAACAAAATGAATGGCCCGATTTCAACTTTACGGTAGTAGATAGATTAACAAATGAAGAGGTAGCGATCAATATCAGTAATCCACCTCCAGCTTATCATTTATTACACTTTAACAGTGAAGCAACATTTCCCTTAAGTAAAAACACCAGTCTAAATATAAACTTTGGTGTCAATAATATTTTCAATACAAATTATAGAAATTACTTAAATCAATTACGCTTTTTTGCCAATGAATTAGGAAGGAATTACACCCTCCAATTCACATTTAAATATTAAACCTTTACAATTTAAATTACTAAACAATTATTTATTATGAAGACAATTAAATTATTATCTATTTTATTTTTCTCAGCTGTTTTATTTACTGCATGTTCTGACGAGGATCCAATACCAGTACTTGAAGAAGAAATGATTACTAATGTAAATTTAACATTTACAAACGCTGCTGATGCCAATGATAAAGTTGTTTTAAGTAATGTCGCTCCAAATGGGCAAGATGGAACTTCAACCTATAATGTTGAGGGAAAATTTAAAACTGGAGCTACGTATTCATTAACTTTAGAACTTTTAAATGGTGATGAAGATGTGTTAACTGAAGATATTATCCCTGAAGCAGCAGAGCACTTTTTCTGGTTTAAAGTAAACGGAATAAACTTAACTATGACAAGAGATAATGACGATACTATCGGTTCAGGAGGAAGCAAGTTAGGTGTTAAAACTACTTGGGTAGCCGGTGCTGTAAGTTCTGGAAACGTACAGATCGCTTTAATTCATGAACCAGATAGTACTGATGACTCTAATGAATGGGGTACTGTTCAAGGTGGTTCAGAGGACATAAACCTTACCTTCACGGGAGTTAAAATCGAATAAGCTTTGACAAAGTTTTCAAATAAAAAAGGCTGTCTGGATTTTTCTGACAGCCTTTTTTATTTCATTTAATTAGAGAGTTATCTCCAATATTTAATTTTCTAAGAGCTTTCTTCCTATTAAACTCTCTTTTCTCTAGTACAAGGGGAAAAATATACGTTTTATATATTAACTCAAAAATACACAACCAAAATCTTTAATCATATATACCTGATTAAATAACACTTCATTTGAAACTAAGGGAATCTCAATGAACACATAGTTTTGTGTAACTTCATATCCGTTTTTGTTAACTAGCTTTATTTTAACGACTTCTGTCTTCATATATATAAGCTTTAATTACACTGCAAATTAGTTAGTTATCGGAATGTAAAGCTTTGCTTTTAGTTGAAATTCTATTAACCTTCTATTAATATGCCATTTGAGTAGATAAAACGTAAATCACATAAGACAAAAAAAAACCCACTCAAAAGATTGAGTGGGAAAATTGCTATGAAAAAGAAAGTCTAAGGACGTCTCCAAAGACGTTACAAATATAAACAAAATATATGAAACACAAAATAAAATAATGACACATATGTAATTTTTATAACTTTTAATTAACATATGCCTTTCATTACGCTAATATGCGTCTACATCTACAGTAAACCGAATAGGGCGATAATCTTTAATAGCCTCAAAGGCAACCCTTATTTTTTGTATTTGATCCTTCGTCTTTACTAAAGATTGCTTCGGAGGTATTTTTATAGTTACATTTTTAATATATTGATTTCGTATACGAGACACAACAGGTTCGGAAGGACCTAAGACATATTGTCCAAATGAATTTCTTAACGCCACTGCCAACCAATTTATACCTGAATCTACTCTTGTGTAGTCACGATGTTTTAAAGTAATTTTTATAACCCTGTAATAAGGAGGATAATCGAACTGTCGTCTATCATGCAATTGTTCCTTATACATTTCATTATAACTATTCGTAGATACCTGCTGTAGAATTTGATGATATGGATTATAGGTTTGAATAACTACATTTCCTTGTTTTTTCGACCTCCCCGCTCTTCCCGATACTTGAACCATCAATTGAAAGGCACGTTCATGTGCTCTAAAGTCAGGGTAATTAAGCATCGAATCTGCATTTAAAATTCCCACCAGAGAAACATTATGAAAATCCAATCCTTTTGAAAGCATTTGGGTTCCCACTAAAATATCAATCTCATGTGCCTCAAATGCTCCTATAATTTTTTGATACCCATGTTTACCTCTTGTCGTATCCAAATCCATTCTTCCAATTTTGTTTTCTGGAAAAAGCTCTTTAAGTTCCAATTCAATCTGCTCCGTTCCAAAGCCCTTAGTATCAAGCGTACTACTTCCACAAGCACCACATGAATTAGGCATTGCCCTATGATAATGACAATAATGACACTTCAGTTCGTTTTTATATTTATGATACGTTAAACTAACGTCACAATTGGGACATTGAGGAGAAACGCCACAAGTTTTACATTCTACTACTGGAGAAAAACCTCTCCGGTTTTGAAATAAAATAACTTGTTCATTTTCATTTAAAGCCTCCGTTATCATTTCTAACAAACGATCAGAAAAATGACCTTTCATTCGTTTCTTCTTATACTTCTCCTTTATATCGATCAATTCAATTTTAGGTAATTGAATATTTCCAAATCGTCTCTTTAACGGAATAAAACCATATTTTTTTTGTGAAGCATTATAAGAACTTTCTAAAGAAGGAGTTGCTGACCCTAGTAAAACATTTGCTTTATGTTGGTACCCCAAAACAACTGCCGCATCTCTTGCATTGTATCTAGGAGCTGGATCAAATTGTTTATATGAACTTTCATGTTCTTCATCAACTATAATCAATCCTAAATTAGAAAAGGGAAGAAAAATGGAAGAACGTGCTCCTAAAACTATTTGAGCTTTTGTTTTACTTTCTAAAACATTGTTCCATACCTCTACTCTTTCATTCATAGAGTATTTTGAATGAAAAACAGAAAGATAATTTCCAAAATATCGTTGAAGTCTACCAATTATTTGAGTAGTTAACGCTATTTCTGGTAATAAAAATAACACTTGCTTTTTTTGCTCTAAAACTTCTTTAATAAGTTTTACATATATTTCTGTTTTTCCCGAACCAGTAACTCCATGCAAAAGAGCTATTGGATTTTCTTTAAAAGATTGTTTTATTTTTAAAAAGGCCTCTTCCTGAAATTCACTTAATGTTTTTATTCCATTTGACTCTCCTTCAAAACTAATCCTATCCTGCTTAATATGATAATATTCAAAGATTTCTTTATCTACCAACGCCTTTAAAACAGCTGAAGAAACTCCAGCTTTATCTTGAAGTTCTTTAGCTTTTACTGGTTTCTTACTTCCTGCTAATTGAAAATAATGAAGAATTGCCTCCCGTTGCTTTTTTGATCTCGATAATTTCTCCAATAAAACTTGCAATCCATTTTCATTACTATATTCGCTATTTAACTTGACATACTTAATCAATTTCGGTTTATACGTTTCGTATATTTCTTCCTTAACATAAATAGCGTTCTTTTGAATGAGCTCATCAATAATAGGGAGAACTTTTTTCTTACCTAAAATATCAGAAACCTGATGTATGGTTAATTGCGAATGATGTTGTAATGCTTCAAAAATCAAAAAAGACTCATCTCCTAAAGAAACATCATCTGTAAATGAAGAGTTTTTATAAATAATTGTTTCACTTTCCAACAAAAAAGCAGAGGGTAATGCAGCTCTATATACATCTCCCAAAGAACACATATAATAATTAGATATCCACTCCCAATGTTTTAATTGACTCTCGTTAACAACTGGATGCTCATCAAGTATTTGATGAATGTCCTTTGCTTCATATAACTCGGGAGGAATTTGATGAATATTAAAAACTAAAGCAGTATAAATTTTACTCTTTCCAAAAGAAACCGCGACACGCATTCCTCTTTTTAAATACTCAGCCTCAGCCTGAGTGATGGCATACGTAAAAGTTTTACGCAAAGGAATCGGTAATATAACGTCTATAAAATTGATAGGAATATAAATTTAAAGAAATCAAAATTACAATAAATTGATAACATTTACGAATAGTTTTTTAATTGTTAAAAACATATAAAACAAAAACATAAAACACTATTAAACAACACTTTAATAAGGACAAATGTTAATTTTATATTAAACTAGCTATATAACTGAAACATAATTTTAATAATGTAGTCTTATATATAAATCACAAACACAACCTTAGTATGAAAACTTTAATAAATATTATGATCACCATTGGAATAACAATTTTAACTATGGTATCAGCTGCAGCCAATACAAATCCAACCTCTCCAAAAAATAAGAAGAACATTAGAACACAAATTATTACCTTATTAGGAAAAGAAATTCCGTCTGATAAATTAGAAGCTTCAGAAGCTCATGTTAATTTTATAATTAACGCTAACGACGAAATTGTTGTAATTGAAGTTACATCGAAAAGTAATAAGCTAAGCGAAATGATAAAAAACAAATTGAACTATAAAAAAATTAACGTCTCTAAATCTCAAAGAGGCTCTTTTTATGAAGTTCCTGTGAAACTAGATATTATTGGTTAATATAGTTACACCATTATCGCGAAATAAACTGCGTAAATTTCACTTTTTCACTTGCAAAAACTGTGTTACTATTTTTTAACAAATCCCTCTTTATGAAATCGGTTAAAAATTAATACTTAGTTAAAGTTATTGAAACTTAAAACATCATGATTTTAAATATAATGTAAAAAAAACAAGCATTAAAGGTCTTAAAATGTATTTTTATTAAAAAAACGTTAATTACATTTTTAAGTTTCTATTTAAATTTTACTCTACATATCTTTGCCTTGTCATAAAATACCAAAAATAAAAACCGTAAAAAAACAATTATGAAATCTATATTTAATTCCTTATTAATTGCCGTTGCTTTATTTGTATCAGTAGGTGCGTACGCTAACGACAAAACTCCAAAAAAAACCAATGCTTTACGCTCAGAAATAGTTGAATTGATTGGAAAAAAAGTTCCAATGAATGCTAAAGAAAACTTTATTGTTCGTGTTTCTTTTGTAGTGAACAATCAAAACGAATTGGTAGTTGTAGATGTTATTTCTAAAAACAAAGAAGTAAACTCTTACATCAAAAATAAAATTAATTACAAGAAGGTATCATCTGCCTCAGAAGTAAAAAATCAAGAAATTTATATTTTACCTATTAAAATAAAAAAATAGTAAAACTTAAATATTAGCAAAAGAGGCTGTCTGAAAAGACAGCTTTTTTTTATTAAAAAGTAAAGATTCGCATTTTGTAGTATGGGTCGTAAAATACGAAAACTAATAACCAACTTCAAATATGCCTCCTTACCTACATAATCACTTGCTTATACAGAATCATCCCGTTCGAATAGTTAATATGATTATAGATCATATAAATATCAATTCCATAAAAAAGCAATATAAGGAAGAAGCAACATCAAACTACCAAAGCAAGAGAACCATTAATCTCAACAGTAGGAATAGCTAAAAGTAAACAACGATGTTGGAATGTGGAGTCCGTATTCCGAGATATCAAACAAAATATGAATTTTAGGTGATAAATTAAAAGAGCCTAGAAAAAGTTAATGTTGATATTGGGTTAAATGAGCTAGCCCATAACCTTAAAAAGTACAGTTTAATAATATAAGATCGCTCGTTTTATTTTGTATTAGATTTTTTAACATGTAATCTTCATTCAACAAAATTTTAATTACTCCTTTAAAAAAAATCGTATTAGGTTACTTTTTAGACGCCCCTTTTAATTTTAATTGTACCTCCCCAAAAATTGTAACTATATGGTACATTTTTAAAATCAGCTGAAACGAATGATATCGATTAAGAAACCTGGTAGTACCTTGTAAATTTTAACATTCAAAGTAATTTACAATATTAGAGCTTTCCCCTTTTTTTAATGAATAATTTTGTAAATTATAGAGTTAGAAAGATGAATTTTAAAAATATAGAATTCCTAACAAAAAAATAAAAAAAACTATAAAACCTCAATTAAAAAGTTAATTATTTAATTTTATTTCATACATTTAAATCTTTTAATAAATTTTTATCAAAAAAATATTTGATTTAATTATATTTAAAAAAAACCTCCCCTTCCCGCCCACACATACAAGGAATCTGATAGAATAAGGAAAAGAATTTAATGAATAAAAAAAAGCTTAGCGATTGCTCTCAGGTTTATTATTGATTAAATAATTAACATAATTTTATTCATATGAAACGACAATTACTTTTTCTGACCATTAGCTTTATATTATTATCCGGCTTTGCTCAGCAGTCAACACAAAAGTACCTTGTAGGTTATGGAAAAACCGACATTACCTATCTTCAACCTAATTTAGGTTTTTTTGGTTATGGCACCTACAGCCATAGGCTATCAGAATGTGCTTCCCCATCGGAAATTGAATCTAGATTATATAGTAGAACCGTTAATATTATGGATCCTAACACTACTAAAGAAGCACTAATCGTACATGTTGATTTAGGAGGAATATCTGATGCTTTGAGGAAAGGAGTAATACAAAAAATGAGAAGCGTTAGCCCTGATTTTGATCAAGCAGCCATAATATTTTCTGCATCACATACACACCATGCTCCTTCAGGGTTTTCTGAATATCCACTTTATATGGCTTCTAACGCACCAGGACTACAGACCTCCTTTTTAAATTTTTTGGTTGAACAAATTTTTCAATCAATAATCATGGCTCAAAATAACCGTACTGAATCTACTATTGAGATGAAAGAAGGTAGGTTTTCTGATAATATACCGATTGCATTTAACAGGTCGTTAAAAGCCTATAATAGGAATCCTGATAAAGAAAGAAGTTTTCATCGTAACGAAACAAATCTGGCTATAAATAGAGAAATGCCTTTAATGAATTTTAAAGATAGTCAAGGAAATCATAAAGGATTTATTAATTGGTTCGGAGTACATCCCATAGAAATTAAACCTGATACAAAAAAAATTAATGGTGCTAGTAAGGGGTACGCAGCAACATTTGCCGAAGAAAATATGCCCGAAGGTACTATTGCTATTTTTGCACAATCAGGTGCAGGAGACGTAATGACTTCAGATATGCATAATAAAGAAACATACACAGCACAAATGAGTCAGATTATTGGTGATTCAGAATATAACCCAAAACTCACTAGCGTCCCTCATTCTAAATGGAATGGAAATCAACAAGCATTAAAAGCCTTAGATATACAAAAAAATCATCCTACTTTATTACAGATATCAGGAAATATTGACTATGAATTGATTTATATTGATATGCCTAATGTTACTGTGTTCTCTGAGTTTTCTAATGGGGATAGCCAAGCTAAAATAGGTCAGCCTGCTATGGGACTTCCTGCTCTTGCTGGAGATGACCTATGTGGAAGAAACCAGTTTGAATATGATTATAACCCTGAATTCAGTCTAACTTCAGGAGCTGTGGGGTTCGGATATTTTTTAAGGTGGGTTGTAGAAACATTTTCTCAAGCTCCGTCATCTCAAGAAATAGCGTATCGCAACGAGCAAGAAAAGGCACATTCACCAAAGAAAAGAATTGTTGATCATTATAGCAAAAAGTTTTTGGATATGGATATAGTAACTACCCGAAATCCAGAAGATTTACATTGTCTGTATAAACTTTTCAGAGAATTGATTATAAATCAAGATTTAATCTTGAAACAAACATTTATATCAGGAGAGCAAGGAGCTTTAGAAGAACATACATTGGTTCCTACCATACTTCCCATTCAAATTATAATTATAGGAAATATTGCAATTGCAGGTATTCCTGGAGAAATTACAACAATAGCACATAATAGATTAAAAAATACCATACAAGAGGTATTAGCTCAAAGGGGTATTGATAAGGTTTTAGTAACGTCATATGCCAATGAATTTATAGGGTATACCACTACCTATGATGAGTATTTATTTCAGGATTATGAAGGAGGACATACAATTTTTGGGAAACATCAATTGGGAGCATTCCAAACAGAGTTCAAAAAACTAGCGACAGAAATGCTTAAACCAAAAGGTTCAAGAAATTTAAATTACGATTTAAAACCACCACTGTTTTCTCAGTATGAGTTAAGTCTTAGAAGTAATTTAACCCCTTTAGAAACTCAACCCTGTACTACTGAAAACAGGAGTGTTGCTAATGATATAACATCCGAAAAAGAATCTCTTAACAAACTAATAGAACAGTTTTCGGGAGTTTTACAAAAAATAGATTCGAAAGAAGAGATGCTAGCTATTGAAGCAATGGGGCAGGATATTGATTTTGGAACTCTTAACCTAAATGAAATAAAAAATGTATTAGTTAAAATTGATGAGATTGTTACTGAAGAGTTGGTTTTGTATCCTAATCCATCCTCGAATCGGGTTACTGTAGCTAACCTAAAAACAAAGGAATCACTTTCGGAAATTAGAGTATGCACTATATTGGGGCAAAATGTTACAAATAAAATACGAATTCTAAATAAATCAAACACCAAGATAGAAATAGATACTAAAAATCTGGTATCAGGAATATATATTATCGAATGTAATGGAAAAAACAAAAAATTTACTAAAGAGTAAGTAATGCGATAACTTATAGTAAAACCTCTGATTACTTTGATTCTTATAAAAAAGAAGCTGTCTAAGAAGATAGTTTTTTTTGCTTTGAAGAATAAAAATTCGTATTTCGCAGAATGAGTTGTAAAATAGTTTAAAAAACAGATAACCAACATCAATTAAGTCTTCTAGCTCCAACTTTTAATTATTTCTTTCCACGAAATAATCCCGTTCAAATAGTGAATATTATTATAGATCATATAGATACCTGTTCTATAGAAAAACTATATGAAAGAGGAGGAATCTCAAGCTACCAAAACTAGAGAACTAATAATATCAACAAAAGGCGTAACTAAAAACAAATAGCGGTATTGGAATTTGGAGATATCAAACAAAATATAAATTTTAGACGATATATATTAATAGGGTTAAGAAAAGTTATTATTGAAATTGGGTTAATTGAGCTAGCTCATAAGCTTAAAAAATACAGTTTAACTATATAAGATCGTTTCGTTTATTTTTTATTAGATTTTTTAACATTTAATCTTCATTCAATAAAAATTTAATATCTCCACTCAAAAAAATCGCATAAAAATTACTTTTTAGACGCCCCCTTTTATTTCTGTGAAACAAGTTCATTCAACAGTTTTCTTATCTTTTTGGAGTTCCAGTCTGCTGCTCCATTTTTTGATACTACTATTTCTCCCTCCCTATTTATAATAAAAGTTTGTGGTATTGATGTTGTTTCTAATAAGCTAGGTAGTTTTGAAGCAAAATTATATGTTGGTAATTGATACCCTTTCTCTTTATAATACTGATGTACTACTTCCCTTTTTTCATTTGTCACGAAAACAAAATTTACTTTATCTCTATAATCGTTATATAACTTTTGAATACTAGGTAATTCAGCACGACAAGGAGGGCACCAAGTTGCCCAAAAATTCAGAAAAACAACATTTCCTCTTAATTCATTTCCATTAATAGAAGCTTTATTTAAACCTTGTAAACTCCATTCATAATCAATTAGAATTTGTCTGTCTGTTTTTTCTATTACCGTCGGACTGAAAGCAACGAATCTAATCATACGTTCTTTAGCCGGTGGATATAGCAGCAGTGCTATTAAAATTATAAAAAATATGTTGTATATCGATTTCTTCTTTAATTTCATTTCTATTCTATTTTCCTTATTAATAAAAACACTTGCAACCTATCTTTGAACTTCTATAGTTAATTATCCATTATTTCCTCTTCTTTAGTCTTCCGTAAAATTACATCCTTACTCGAAATTATAATCATTAAAAATTCAACAATTTCAAAGAATTTGTTTCTCATTTTTTGGCTACTTTAGCGGTTTAATAAAACAAACAATTCTATATAATGAAAAATACTGCATTAACTCACATCCACGATACTTTAGGAGCAAAATTAGTTCCATTTGCAGGCTATAATATGCCGGTACAATACGAAGGTGTGAACGCTGAGCACGAAACTGTAAGAAATGGAGTTGGTGTTTTTGATGTGAGCCACATGGGTGAGTTTTTTTTGAAGGGTGAAAATGCTTTGGCTTTAATTCAAAAAATTACTTCAAATGATGCTTCGAAATTAACTCCTGGAAAAGCACAATATAGCTGTATGCCAAATGCTGATGGCGGTATTGTTGATGATCTAATTATTTATATGATTAGTGAAAATGAGTATATGTTAGTAGTAAATGCATCGAATATTGAAAAGGATTGGAACTGGATTTCAAAACATAACGATTTAGGTGTTGAAATAGAAAACCGTTCGGAAGAATGGTCTTTATTAGCTATTCAAGGTCCAAAAGCTGCCGAAGCAATGCAGTCTTTAACTTCCGTAAACCTTTCTACCATTAAATTCTATACTTTCGAAATAACAGATTTTGCTGGGCTTCCAAACGTTGTGGTTTCTGCTACGGGATATACTGGATCTGGCGGTTTCGAAATTTATGTTAAGAATGAAGATGTTGAAGCCGTATGGAATAAAGTATTTGAAGCTGGTGCTGATTGGGGAATTAAACCAATTGGTTTGGCTGCTCGTGATACTTTGCGTTTAGAAATGGGATACTGTTTATACGGAAATGATATTGACGACACTACTTCTCCTATTGAAGCTGGTTTAGGTTGGATTACTAAGTTCACGAAAGATTTTGTAAATGCTGAAGCCTTAAAAAAGCAAAAAGCAGAGGGGGTTACTCGTAAATTAGTTGCTTTTGAGTTAACGGAGCGCGGAATTCCTCGTCAAGGATATGATTTAGTAGATACAGATGGAAATGTGATAGGAAATGTTACTTCTGGTACCATGAGTCCTTCTTTAAGCAAAGGAATCGGTTTAGGATATGTAACTATTGCAAACTCTAAAGTTGATAGTGAGATATTCGTTCAAATTAGAAAAAAACAAGTTGCAGCTAAGGTTGTAAAGTTACCTTTTTACAAAGGATAAAACCTAATAGAATTAAAAAACAAAGGCTATTCTTAACTGAATAGCCTTTGTTTTTTAGTTCTGTTTTTCCAATATCTCATCTGCATAACTATTACAAAGAAGGAATGTTGATTTTACATCTTCAAATGTAGTTTTCGGGTTAATCAAACACATTCTCAATACAACTTGTTTGTTTAAAATTGTGGTAACCAAGAAGGCCTCACCAGACTCCATTACTTTCGCAGAAATTTTCTGATTTAACTCATCAATTTCGTCTTCTTTTAAATTCAACCCAATCGGATTATATCTAAAATTAATTACCGCCAAATTCGCTGGAGAAATAATTTCCCAATTTCTACTTTTTCGTAGCATTTTTTCTACGTCATCAGTCAATTGTATATTATAACTTACCGCCTTTTTAAAAGTATCAAGTCCGTATGTTTTTATGGACATATAAAATTTTAAAGCTCTAAAACGGCGTGTTAATTGAACACCGTAATCATAAAAGTTGATTTCAGATTCGTTTCCTTCAATATCTCTTAAATATTCAGGAGTTTCACTGAAAGTATTACTTAACCAAGAAGCATCTTTTACCAATAAACATCCAATTTCGTATGGTTGATAAAACCATTTATGCGGATCTACTGTTAAGGAATCGGCTCTTTCTATACCTCTTAAGGCCTTTGCTCCTTTATCAGATAAAATTGCTGCTCCCCCATATGCGCCATCAATATGAAACCATAAACCTTCCTCTTCGCAAATATCCGCTATATCATTTAAAGGATCTACTGTTCCAGTATTGGTAGTTCCTGCAGAAGCAATAAAACAAAATGGTTGCAATCCTTCCAACCTATCTTTAGCTATAGCATTCTTTAATTTGTTAATACTAATTCTAAACTCTAGATCCGTCGGTAATACTCGAATTTGTTCTTTTTTGAACCCTAAAACTCGAATAGCCTTAATGTTTGAAGAATGCGCTTGATCTGATAAATAAATTACTGCTTTAGAAAAGTCATCACCACATTTAATTCTTCTTGCCGTTACCAAAGCCGTTAAATTAGCCATCGAACCTCCACTAGTAAAAATACCTCCACCCTTTTCTACAGGAAAGTCATACATTTTTAATAACCAGTTCATGGTTACAATTTCTATTTCAGCAGCAGCCGGCGAAACCATCCATCCTCCTGAAAAAATATTAAAACCAGTAGCTAAGCTATCGGCCATAGTACTAATAAAATTACTTGGTCCAGGTACAAATGAAAATGCTTTTGGGTGCGATATTACCGTACTGTTCGACATCACATTTTCCATCACAAAATCCAACACCTCCTCAGCAGGTGTTCCTTGCTCTGGAGCCTCCTGTAAGAAAACTTTATCCATTTCTTTTCTGGTGGCGCGTATTACTGGTTTTTTACTTCCAATACCATCCCAATGCTCGGCAATTAAATCAACAATTTTATATCCATACGACTTCATTTCTTCTTTTGATAAATCAAAATGAGCGCTCATATTTTTAAGTATTTTAAATTTTGTGCAAAATTAAGATATTTGAAATCGTTTAACACCTATTTTAAAGGAATCTTTCTTTGTTTTTTCTTCTTTCTAAAAGAAAATTCCGCCCCATAATAAAAGAGCTAATTAATCATGTCTTAATGCTTCAATTATTATTAAAATTCACAACCATTAAAGCAAAAAACATGAAAGAAAATCAAAATGTCTCCACTTCATGGCATATTTTTTTCCTTTATACCTCTTCGCTCGGTTAGAAAGCTTTTTTTCTTTGCTGGAGTCAATATACAAGGAAAATTATGTGCAAAGGATACAGATTTAACTAGTTATGAGATTTTATACTCTCCTTAAGAAATTTAGCCTCTGTTTTTCATTACTTTTGTTCACTTAAAACAATACTATTTTGAAAAGATTATTTGTTCTATTCTTTTTATTTATTACTGCTAGTGGTTTTTCACAAACAAAGAAAATCAAAGTATTATCAAGTGAATACTCGGAAGCAGATGAGAAAAAATATCCTGGAGCTACCATTTTAATTGGCAATGTAAAAATTGCTCATGAAGGGGCTACACTTGACTGTAAACAAGCATTGCTTTATAAAAAAGAAAACATTTTTAAAGCTTTAGGTGAAGTTGTTATTGAACAAGGAGATAGTATTATTCAATATAGCGATTATACCATTTATAATGGTAACACAAAAAAAGCTACTTCTTGGGGAAATGTCGAGGTGAATGACAAAGAAATGAAAATGAGCACCGATACTCTTTATTTTGATAGAAAAGAACAAGTATTGTATTATCAAAGTGGTGGAACCATTACTGATAAAAAAAACACTTTAAAAAGTAGAAAGGGTACCTATTATTTAGAGGATAAAAAATTCTCAGCAAAATCAAAAGTAACAGTTGTAAACCCAGACCACTTTTTAGAATCCAATCATTTAGACTATTATACCAATTCTAGTTTGGCGTATTTGTATGGACCTAGTACAATTACCAACCTAAAAGATAGCACAAAAATTTACTCAGAAAGAGGCTTTTATGATACTAATACAGAAGTATCTTACTTTGTAAAAAGAGCTAAACTTTTCTTAAAAGATAGAACCGTAGAGGCTGATAGTTTGTACTACGACAAACGAAAAGGTTTTGCTTCTGCAACCAATAGAATTAAAGTTATTGATACAATTCAAAATATGGTTACCAAAGGGAACTACGCGGAACTGTATGAAGAAAAAGATTCTTTATTTATCATAAAAAAAGCCGTGGCTATTTCTGTTCATGATAAAGATTCTATGTATGTGCACGGAGATAAGATACTTATTACTGGAAAAACCGAAGAGCGTATTGTAAGAATATTTAACGATGTAAAAATCTTTAAATCGAATTTACAAGGAAAGTGCGACTCTATACATACCAGTCAAGTAACGGGCTTAACACGTATGTTTAGAAGTCCAGTTCTTTGGTCTGGAAAGAGTCAAATAACAGGTGATAGTATTCAGTTACTTTCCGATAAGGAGACTAACAAATTGGACTCATTATTTGTGTTTCAGAATGCTTTTATGATTGAAAAAGATTCTCTCTCTATTGATGACTATAATCAAATTAAAGGAAGAAACATCTATGGAAAGTTTGATGGAAATGATTTAAGAACCATGCTGGTTAAAGGAAATGCGGAATCGTTATATCACAATAGAAATGATGAAACTAATAAATTGGAGACAATAACAAAAGAAATTGCAAGTGATATTGAGTTTACCTTAGAGGATAATGAAATAATGCAAACCAAATATTTTAAAAAATCTGAGGGGAAAACATTTCCTCCTTCTGAATTCCCTGAAGATCAAAAAAAATTTAGAGGTTTTCTTTGGAGAGGAAAAGAACAACCCTTAACTATGGAAGACATCTTTATAAGCGATAAGGATAAGTACAAAGTTAAAAAGAAGGACAATCGACCTATTTTAGATAAAGCCAAAAAGGAAGTCCTGAAAGCAAAACGACAATTTTCCAAAGAACTTGAGAAAAAAGAAAAAGAAAAGGTCTACAACTTTAAAAAAGAGTAATTTGACATGAAAAATGATTTCTTTAAATATCAAGGTCAAACATCTCCTCATCCTTTAGCGATAGAGATTTCTCATGCTAGTGGAAGTTATATTTACGATGCTGAAGGAAATAAAATGCTAGATTTTGTTGCTGGAGTTTCTGCCAACAGTTTAGGTCACAATCACCCAAAAGTAACAGCAGCGATTCAAAATCAGCTCTCCAAGTATACCCATGTAATGGTTTATGGTGAATTTATACAGACTCCTCAACTGGAACTTTGTAAAGCATTAGCGAAAACCTTACCAGAATCATTATCCTCAGTATATTTAGTAAATTCAGGTACAGAGGCAACGGAAGGAGCTTTAAAGCTTGCCAAACGATATACAGGTCGGAGTGAAATTATTGCCGCTAAGAATTCTTACCATGGAAATACACAAGGCGCAATGAGTGTATGTGGTGCTGAACAACAAAATCAAGCCTATCGTCCTTTAATTCCTGGTACAAAATTTATTCATTTTAATGACGAATCCGCCCTAGAAAAAATAACAACCAAAACAGCTGGTGTTATCTTAGAAACAATTCAAGGAGGCGCTGGTTTTATTGAACCTAAAAATAACTTCTTGCAAAAAGTAAAACAAAAATGTGAGGAAGTTGGTGCCCTACTCATTTTAGACGAAATACAATCAGGAGTTGGAAGAACAGGAACCTTTTGGGGATTTGAAAACTACAATATGACTCCTGACATTATCGTTACTGGAAAAGGTCTTGGAGGTGGAATGCCTATTGGAGCTTTTATTTCTTCACATGAAATAATGTCTACTTTAAAAGAAAACCCTAAACTAGGGCATATAACAACTTTTGGAGGGCATCCAGTAATAGCCGCCGCTGGTTTGGCTACCGTAAACGAAATTAGTAGCTCAACTTTAATGCAAGATACTTTACATAAAGAAAATATTATTAGAAATTTCTTCAAAGACCACCCGAAAGTTAAAGAAATTAGAGGTAAAGGATTAATGCTTGCCATTATTGTAGATTCACCTGATTTTGCCACGCAGGTTATTTTAGAATGTATGAGCAAAGGTCTTATCTTATTTTGGTTACTATTTGAAGGAAAAGCTATCAGAGTTACTCCTCCCCTAACTATTTCAAATGAAGAAATTGTAAAAGGCTGTAATATTTTATTGGAAGCTTTAAACAAGTAAAAAATTATACCATCCACTTAGTCAACTTCTTTCTTCACTTTCTATGAACTAATTTCATCTTTTGTAATTGAACGAAAATGAATCGATATTTATTTAGATGGGAGAGTATTCAAAATTCGCAGCAGGGAGCGTATAAAAAAAGTACTATATCCGAAGTGAACTGTGCTCATCTTGCAAGAATTGGAAAAAGTCAGGATGAGTTTTTTTATCTCTATTTTGAGTTAAATCTATCATATTCTAAAAATATGTTGATTTTTAATTTTATTGACCAGGTATTCAATAAAAATTAAACGGTTTAAATCTGAATTAATTATCAACTATAAATAATTAAGCTTAAAAACAATAAAAAATCGTAATTATTCTACCAAAAAAACACGTAATCACCAATAAATCAACGATGAAGACATTTTTTGTGCAATCGGCCTATTTTTCCTATTTTGCATAACACTAAACATTGATTATATGCCGCGCGAAATTAAACGTCTTTTTGATTTTCCTTATTACCAATTAGAGACTTATAATTTATCGAAAGCATTTACCACCAAATATAATGGCAAATGGCAATCGATATCTACAAAAGAATACATTGAACAAGCAAATACAATCAGTCGTGGTTTACTGCGATTAGGAGTTCAACCAAATGATAAAATTGCTGTAATTTCTACCAATAACCGAACAGAATGGAATGTTTGTGATATTGGTATTTTACAGGTTGGAGCACAAAATGTTCCAATTTATCCTACAATTTCCAAAGAAGATTATGAGTATGTCTTAAATCACTCAGAAGCTACTTATTGTTTTGTTTCGGATATTGAAGTTCTAGAAAAACTGAACCAAATAAAATCGAAAACAAAGTTAAAAGGTGTTTTTACCTTTGATGACATTAGTGGCGAAAAAAGCTGGAAAGAAGTTATTGAATTAGGTAACGATGAAAGCAATCAAAAAGAAGTTGAAGAAAGGAAAAATGCAGTTACTCCTGATACTTTAGCTACGCTAATTTATACATCAGGAACTACAGGTAGGCCTAAAGGTGTAATGCTAACTCATAAAAACATCGTATCCAACGTAATTAGTAGTGAAAAGCGTGTTCCTTTTTCATATGGTAAAGAAAAATCTTTGAGCTTTTTACCTGTCTGCCATATTTTTGAACGTATGATATTGTATTTGTATCAATATTGTGGTGTCTCAATATACTTTGCGGAATCAATTGAAAAACTCAGCGAAAATGCCCAAGAAGTGAAGCCGAACGTTATGACGGCCGTACCGCGACTTTATGAAAAAATTTACGATAAAATTTATGCGAAAGGAACAGAGTTATCTGGATTTAAAAAAAAGTTATTCTTTTGGGCAATTGATTTAGGATTAAAATACAAACCTTATGGAGCCAACGGATGGTGGTATGAAAAACAACTTGGTTTAGCTCGAAAGCTTATTTTTTCAAAATGGCAGGCCGCATTAGGTGGTGAATTAAACCTTATGGTATCGGGTTCTGCTCCATTACAACCAAGATTAGCAAGAGTCTTTGCCGCTGCTGGTATGCCAGTTATGGAAGGTTACGGACTTACAGAAACATCACCAGTAATTACTGTAAATGATCAAAGAAATAAAGGTTTCAGAGTTGGAACTGTAGGTAAAGTTATTGATGGTGTTGATGTAAAAATTGCGGACAATGGCGAAATTCTAGTAAAAGGTCCCAACATTATGGTGGGTTACTATAAAGATCCTGAAAAAAGCGCTAAAGTTCTAAAAGATGGTTATTTCCATACTGGTGATAAAGGTGAAATCTGTGAAGAAGGTTTCTTAAAAATTACTGGTAGAACGAAGGAAATGTTCAAAACATCAGGAGGGAAATATGTTATTCCTCCTTTATTGGAAGGAAAGCTAAAACAATCGAGATTTATTGAACAAGTAATGGTTGTTGGTGAAGGTGAAAAAATGCCAGCTGCTTTAGTTCAACCTAATTTTGAGTTTGTAAGAGAATGGGCTAAACGCCATGAGATTACTTTAGGTGATAATGCTGACGTTATTTCAAATCAAAAAGTTATTGAGAGAATTCAAGAAGAGGTTGACGAATGCAACTGTAACTTTGGAAAATGGGAACAAATTAAACGATTTGAATTGACTCCAGATGAGTGGTCAATTGATAGTGGTCAACTTACCCCTACTATGAAGATGAAACGTGCAGTAATTAAAGATATTTACAAAGATTTATATGATAAAATATATAGAGCTTAGATAATAACAAGATAATTCAAGTTAATTCAAGTTAATTCAAGTTAATTCAAGTTAATTCAAGTTAATTCAAGTTAAATAAAGGACGTCATTGTATATTTGCAATGACGTTTCTTTTTTATAACTATTAATGAACAAATTTCATTCTTTTCAAAGAAATATAAGTGCTGTTGAACTCCCAAAAGAGATTGACTATCCGCATAACTATACACCTCATAAAATCGCACAAATTGCCTCTGAAGAACTTCAGGAATATTTACAAATACAGTCCGATTTTATATATAATTTTGGTTTAAACTCTTCTGAAGGAGTTGGCAAAATGTTTGGAGTTCTTGTTGTTCAAAACAAACGCAAAGAATTAGGTTATATAGCTGCTTTTTCAGGAAAATTAGCCGAAAAAACTATATATAACTACTTTGTTCCTCCTGTGTTCGATACTTTAGATTCTGGTAATTTTTATATTACCGGGGAAAAAAGACTAAATGAGTTAACTCAACAAATTGAAATACTTAGTTCCAATGGGTATTATTTGGAACTTGAACGCAGCTACAACAACCAAAATAAACTGCACGAACAACTCTTAGAAACTGAGCAAATAAACATAAAGAAAAGAAGAAAACTAAGAAAACAACAAAATGCTATTGACAATCAAAAAAACATTAATGAAGAGTTTTATTTAAAAGAATATGAGATATACCTCAACGATAAAATAGCATCGATAAAAACTGAGTATTTTAAGAAACAAAAGGAAATTACAACGTTAAAACAGAAAAGAACTCAGCTATCTTTCGAGATTCAGCAAAAATTATTTCAAAACTATCAATTTTTGAATAATAATTATGACGAGGCGAACTTATTACATCTCTTTAAGGACAGTACACAAAATATTCCTGCGGGAGCAGGTGACTGTTGCGCTCCTAAACTTTTTCAATATGCCTATATAAATCAACTCACTCCTATTGCTCTCGCCGAATTTTGGTGGGGAAAACCATTAACCTCGGCTATTCGAAAGCATAAACAGTACTATCCTGCATGCACAGGCAAGTGTAAACCAATATTGAAACACATGCTCCAGGGACTTCCCGTTGGTACGAATCCTTTATTGGCTACTCTTAATCAAACAAATACTCTCAATATTCTTTATGAAGATGAGTACTTGTTAGCATTAAATAAACCTTATAATATTTTAAGTGTTGCAGGGAAAGAGATTGAACATAGTATTGAATATTTAGTCAAAAAAAACTATCCAAAAGCAACGGGACCTTTAATAGTTCATCGACTAGACATGTCAACTTCAGGAATATTATTAGTTGCCAAAAGAAAAGATATTCATAAGGAACTTCAGAAGCAATTTATAAATAAAACTATACAAAAAAGATATGTAGCTCTTCTGGAAGAGGTTTTAACTAAAGAACAGGGAACAATTGATTTACCGCTAAGAGTTGATTTAGAAGATAGACCAAAACAGATGGTATGTTATAATTTCGGAAAAAAAGCTCTTACAAGATGGGAGAAAATATCCATTGAAAATAATTGCACGAGAGTATATTTTTATCCTATTACTGGAAGAACGCATCAGTTACGTGTGCACTCAGCTCATCCAATAGGATTAAATTCGCCTATTATTGGAGATGATTTATATGGTAATAAGGCAAAAAGATTATGTTTACATGCTGAACAAATTAAATTCATACATCCTATTACAACAAAAGAAATCGTAGTTCACTCTCCTCCTCCATTTTAAATAGTTTTATATTTAATAAACGAAAAAATCCCCTTTCGTTAGAAAGGAGATATCCCTTAAATATTAGCAGAATGTATCGTATTTGTATTTCGGTACAAATACACTTGCAAGATATACAAAATCATAATATTTCCTTGTAAGGGTTAGCCCTAGAAATATGATCAGGGTTTTCCCTAGTCATTATTACCCATTAACCATTACACAAAAAAAAGCCCTCCGAAGAGAGCTAAAACTAAAAACCAATTTAAAAAATCTAATAATGAAAAAATTTTTATTTAAAGATACACTGAAGCCCCTTTTAATACTGATAAAATAAGACAGTGTCCTTTGCCTCTGGCGATCAACAAAGTAATATTTTAGACAAGTGGTTTTTTACCATTTATCGAGCTTTAAATCATTTTTACCGTATCTTTACTGGTATGAATATTGTTATTATTACTGGAGGAAGTAAAGGAATTGGAAAGGCCTTAGCAAAAAAATATGCTTCTGAAAACTACAAAGTCTATTCCCTTTCAAGAAGTATTATAAACATACAAGATGTAACTCAAATTGTAGTTGATTTAAGTAATTTTAAAGAAATGAAAAATCAGTTTTCCATGCTTCTAGATCAATTAAAAGAACATTCTACTTCTTCTATTACTTTAATCAATAATGCTGGTCGACTAGGTACTATTTCAAATATTGAAAATATTGATCCTATTGATATTTCAGAAAGCGTAAACTTAAACATAACAGGCCCCATGGTACTTTCAAATATGTTTATCAATTACACAAAAAACCTTTCATGTAAAAAGCAAATTATTAATATTTCATCTGGAGCCGCAACAAAACCATATGAAGGCTGGAGTGTTTATTGTGCCTCTAAAGCAGCTTTAGATATGTTTACAAAAACTGTTGCCGCTGAGCAGGAAATGCTGGCTAATGGTATAAAATGTATTTCGCTATATCCTGGAGTTGTCGATACAAGCATGCAGGCACAAATAAGAGGAACGAAAGAGGAAAATTTTAAAAATCTTCAACGTTTCGTGGATCTAAAAGAAAACAACGATTTGTATTCCGCTGATTACGTCGCGGAAACTATTTATAATATTGATATTCAGAACAAGTTAGAAAACGGAGCTGTTTTCGATATAAGAACAATATAATTTACCTGAAAATGGTGTTATCTTTTATAAAAGCGTTTTTATAACGTTCACTAAAAGGAATTTGGTTACCATCTTCCAAAATGATTAAATTATCTTCGAAATAAATTTCTTTTACCTTTTTAATATTAATCACATAATTCCTGTGAACTTGTCTAAAATCGGCATTACCTAGTATTTCCTTTAACTTAGTTAATGACAATTTTATAAGATAACTTCCATCGGCACATGTAATACTGCAATACTTTTCTTTAACTTCTACAAAATTTATAGAATCTACATCTACTTTAACAACGCTTCTTTTCTTCTTAATAAAAAGATATGATGGACTAATTACAGCGCTCTTCTCATTAAAACTTATACTATTTGCTTGCTGGTAACAAGATTCTATGGCTAGCTCCAATGAATACAACAATTCTAGTTCATTATAAGGTTTTAATAAATAAACCATTGGATTGGTAAGCTTTGCTTCATCAAATACAGCCTTACTTTGCATGCTTGTTAAAAACAAAAATGGAATATTTACCCCTTGATAGTTTAAACGCTGAGCCAGTTCAATTCCTTCTGGCTTCCCTTCAATCATTATGTCTAAAATTATTACATCGAAAAAACGATTTTTAATCTCTTTCTCTGCCTCCAATGAATTATGAGCTCTAATTACCTCATAATTATTACTCTCAAGGAAAGAAATTAATTGAGTCGCTTCTCTATCTAAATCTTCAAGCAATAATAATCTTAATCTATTCATAATATAAAAGTAAAACTAATTTGTTAAGAAACCCAATTTTTAAAGGCATTATAATAGGCAATAAATGCAAACGCAAATTTAAGCAAAAAACATATTTATTGAAATCAAATGACTACTAAGAATTCAATTATAAATCACATCTAAGAGAATAACATAAAAAACTACAAAAAGAGAAAAAAGCCACATGACATCATTGTGACTTTTCTCATTTATAAGGGGGACTCAATGTAATTTTGTAACACCTTCATAATACCGCAAACATAAAAAAAACCGCTTTTATTAAGGTTAGGACAACTTTAATAAAAAGCCAACTAAGCCATAATATTTTCAACAAGTAAAAAGTAAAAAAATTCAACAAGAATAATAGTTAACTAATTATTAAGGCTTTGCATATAAACAAAAAAAGAAGCTCTTAAAAGAGCTTCTCCTAGTACTTTCCATCCGTATGGAAATTAAAGTCCCAACACTATAAATTTATATTAAGAATAATATTATCGTCAACAAAGTATTACGTAGTTATCTAAAGATTTTATCATAAAAATTATGAAAAATCTACCTATAGAGAATTAAAAAAGGATAAGAAGTTTTCTCCAAAAGTCAAACCTTCCTATCCTTACACTAAAGCTTACTACACTTATACCAAAACTACAGGTATATATATTATTTCCTGAGTTATTTAGATATTTTGTTCTCTTTTTAAGTTAAATGGTTTGATTTGATCGACGAATCAAACACCCTATAAAACTACTAGACTTTTAAACAACTAACTGCATACGTTCATATACTTAAATTACCAATTTCCTTAAAAGTGCTTCTAAAACAATACACAGTTAGTCTAAAATGACGCATAAAACTAAAGCATTCGTCACTCTTAATTTCCAATATTTAGTTTAATTCCCCTATCTGTATGATCACATGGATTATTTAATCGACTGACTGTTTCTTCTCAATATTAAAAACCCTATGAAGTTTATTTTTCAAGACCGTGAAATTACACTGAGTTAAAATACCTATCCTTAGGTATTTATACTAACCAAGCTCTTTATACCTTTACCCTACTTAACTAAAACTACAAATTATGATAACAACCCAGCATTTACAAAGCAACACTCGTTTAAAAAATCTGGAAACAGAAATGAAAGCTATTATTGAATCGAGTAATACTAAATTATCCTTAGAAAGTTTAAAGGGTAATTTTTACAAACGAGCCTCACTGCAAACTGTTAAAGGAATTCTAAAAGCTTCTAATGTAATTGGTATTAGTTCACGGAATAATGTAGGAATTACAGTAGAAGTTAAATATAACATATCAGGGGTTGATTTAGATACTATTTATATTGGTGGTGAAGGATCAACAACTACCTCTGGAATTCTTTCTAATGTATCCATGAATCCTGATAATACGATTGATTTGGAAGTTAATCAAAATACTCAAACAAACAATCCGTACAACTTTAATACTGATTATATCCGTAATTCCTCGCAAGAATATAATCACACTAATAACCCTATAAATGACTCTGATGAATATGTGCTTATAGAAACTGAACCTGTATAAAATGAGGGAATAAATCTACGCTGTATACCAGATTACTAAAAACTATAACAAACATTACACATGAAAAAACAAATTATACCTTGGCTCATGGGAATTTTATTAACTTTCTCATACCAATCAGTCAGTCAATCATTAGGGCAAGATACGGAAGGCTTTAGCACACTTGTGTTTCCATCAACAAATATTGGATTAAACTTAAGTGAAGACGTTGCTAGTTTCAGTTTATATAGAAAATCGAGGTTTACAAATAATAAACCATCCACTATGCCTCGGATATCAGATGCTTTTCGAGGTAGTAATGACCCTAGTATTATAAAGAATAACCTAGAAAAAATACTAAAACAAAAAGAAGCTATCAGAAATAAAGAAAAGGCTAGTAAATATGTTTATTATGGAGTGGATTTAAAAGGAAGTTCTGAAAATGGACTTGCACCGATATTCTCTTCCGAAAAACTGGCATCTTCAGCAAGTATTAACGGATTAATCGGAATAAAATGGATGACACATCATCACACAAAAGAACATATACTTGATTATGTTCAAGCAAGATTAAATATAAGTGAGTTTTTAAAAATTAAAAAGCAAGTAAAAAAACTACTCAAAAACAAAGTTTTAACTCCGACACAACAAAAACATTTAATTACAAAATTAGATAATGACTCTATAAGTGTTAAAGAAAAAATACCTAAAGTAATTGACAATATAAATGAACTAGAAACTCTTAAGTCGGGTTATGTACCTTCAATGGATGCTATAATTAATCATTTACAACAGTTAGCAACATTTACAGCACGTTTAAAACGAGCAATTGATAGAAATGAACCTGATGCCGACATTTTTTCGCATAAAAAGTCCTTAAGTGCTCTCATGAAAAAAAAGGACTATAAGTTTCTTCTTAAATCCATTCCGTTTAATAATGATAACATTTTTGCCTCTGAATGGGATAAAGTTATGCACAAAATTGATCATTTAATTTTATTAAAGAAAGATGAAAAATACCACACAAAAATTTCTTTTAAGCCTAAACAAGAGATAGACCTATTAATCACTTCTTTTAAGAAATATCAAAATGGATTGGATTTATTAGTAAAACTTGATGCCGAAAGTGAAAACGATATTATTAATCAATTGAATTACAAAAATAAATATCTAGTTTATGTTCGCGGTGGATTCTCTGGCTCTGAATTTAAACTCGATCTTCAAAATAACGGAACAAGTATTGATTCTAGATTTGCAGATACATCCTTTAATGGTTATAACGTTGAATTAGGAACGACCATGCAATTCAAAAAGCAAAAATTCCTTGGAGCAAGCATTGCCTATTCTTATACTCATAACTTAGGTAGCTTGGAAAGTAGAACCTTTGCATTTCAAACCGTTGATCCAAACGTACAAGGAGGTAATCTTGTTAATGTTGAACAAATAAACGCCCTTACTGGAGGTTATGATCGTTTCCATCGTTTAGATATTAATCTGGACTATGCCTATTTATTCAAACTTCTTGAACAAAGAAATCCTCATAAACCAAGTCAAACGTACTTGAGTATAAATCCATATTTAAGACATAGAATTTATAACAACGCGAACACATTAAAAAATAATACAGTTTTAGGAATTGGTTTTCATGCTTATAATAGTAAAGACAATAAACTTATGGGAGGTGTTTATATACAAACCAGAGATTTATTCGGAGTACATAAAAATGATAAAGGCTTTTTTGACGAAGGAATTTCTTTTGGTTTAGTTGTTCAATATAATTTTGACGGATTAAAGTTATAATTTTGACTACCTACTTTATCGAAATCACTAATCACTAATCTTTATTATAGTCCAAAAAAAGAGGCTGCCCATAACCAAATAAACAACCTCTACTCTACAAATGAGAAATCAATTATACAGGTACCCCCATACCTGTATTTTATTCCTAGATAAAACCTAGGGCTATACCATTTCATTTCTCTTAAAATGAAAACATAGCAATATCATTACTACACAGAGAATATTCCTGCATATTCAATATATAACTAGCTTAAGTATTATTAATACCTAAACATTTAGACTTAAAACTTTTGTATTTGAAAGCAATTTTTACAGTCATTTCGAAAGTAAAGTACTTCCATAGCGGGTGCAATATACGAATATTTGCAAAAAACACGAATTATACAATGTTAAAGTGAACAAAAAGCTACATAATTAACTTTATTCTAAATTGTATAATTCACCACTTCCCCCATTCTTCCAACTGATTATGAGGCACAACAGCTTGAAGAAATAGGTGTAGAAACGTTCAAGGAAATGACATTGAAAAACCGTTCATAATTTATGCAAAATTAGCAAGGTTATAAACCGATGAATGTATATGCATTTGAATAGATTACCTTTGCTTTTAATATTGATATGAATTTCAACCTCTAAACTTCAATTTGTATGAGACCCCTTCCCCAAATTATCCTATTTATCTTTTTAGTGCTTGTTATTTCTTGCGGAACAGTAAAAACATTAACCACTCAAGAAAAAACTCAATTAAACAAGGTAATTGATTCAATGCATTTCTTAGATCAAAAACACCGACATAACTTAATTGCTGTTGATTCGAAATACAAAGTAGATAGGAAGAATAATGGAGGGAAGTTTCTGACTCAAAAAGCAAAAAGAAAGAAATTAGGAGATAACTATAAAAACTACCAAAAAAGCAAGGATAGTATTAAAAGTCTTGTAGATAAAACTAACGAATCCAATACTCTACTACTTCTTGATTTAACAAAAAAACATGGATTTCCTAGTAGAGAGCGTTTAAAAGTATACAAATCGTCAGCCTATTTTATTTTTATACATTCACCAAAGAAATATTACAGTTCTATTAAAGAAGTTATTTCAAAAGAGTATAAAGAAAAAAGAATTTCAGAATATGAAAAAGCTTACATTTTTTGGCATATCAACGGGAGAGGCGGCACACCTCCAAGGTTAGGAAAAGATGGAACTATTTTATTAGCTAAACCTCATCAATAATCAATAGTTCGAATTTCTTAATTTAGGAAAAACGTAGAAACCTTATCAATACCACCTTGTCATACTAATAGATTTTTCTAAAAGCTATAATTACACCATTTACTAAAAGGATTGTTAAGAAAAATGACCGCAATTACCAGCATAAAATTTGTTTTCGGAAAGGAATTTTCATTTGCTACGACAGAACATTGATAAACTCCATTATTATGAAACTTCCAGCATTTCTTAATTTTATAACTTTCCTATTCACCTTTGCTATCGGTTTTTCGCAACAGAAAGAAATCCAAATTAAAGTACACCATGTTTCGAACAATGTATATATGCTCGTTGGACAAGGAGGAAACATTGCTATTTCGGCAGGCGAAGACGGTGTTTTTATGATTGATGACCAATTTGCTCGATTAACACCCAAAATTTTAAAGGCAATAAAAACAGTTAGCGAAAAAGACATTAGATTTTTGTTAAACACTCATTGGCATGGTGATCATACTGGTGGAAATAAAAATATGGAAAAAGAAGGAGCTGTAATTATAGCTCATGAAAATGTAAGAAAGCGCATGAGCACTGATCAATTTCAAAAGCGACGCAATCGTACCATAAAAGCTGCTCCGAAAGGTGCTCTACCTATAGTTACCTTTACAAAAGACCTCAACTTTCACTTTAATGGAGAATCGATATATGCTTTTCATGTACACAATGCGCATACCGATGGCGATGCTATGGTATATTTTGGAAGCAGCAATGTACTTCATATGGGAGATACTTATTTTCAAGGAAAGTACCCATACATAGACCTAGACTCTGGAGGAAGTGCTCAGGGATATATTGATGCCATTAAAAAGGCCCTTTTAATAATTGATGATGAAACCAAAATAATTCCTGGTCATCGAAATCTTTCTTTTAAAACGGAATTAAAAGAATACCTCGCAATGCTGGAGGAGATTAAAATAAATATCCTTACTGAAATTAATGCTGGAAAAACTGAAGAAGAAGTAGCCAACAACATTAAACTCACCCAAAAATTTGATGATCTTAAATATGGTGATTGGTTTATTTCTGGGGAAGCGATAAGACGAACATTTTATAGAAGCTTAAAGAAGTAATCCAAATATCGATACAGAATTACTTGAGATAATTCTAATTATGGAAAGAAAACTCAACTATCTTATTTCCATTACCCCAATTGTGTATCAATAATACAACTTGAAATAAATAAGAACGATTAAAAAATCACCAAATCCATTTTATTAAATGGTGCTCCTTTCGAACGATTATACCATCTAGCAAGTGGAATTACCACAATAAAGTATCTGGAATTACTTTTCTTATTAATTTTGTCTAACCTACAACTAAAAACATTAAACAAAATAATTTATCTTTGATAACTCAATCAGAGAATAAAGTAAGATGCAGCAAAAAACAGCAATCGTATGGTTTACTAATAACTTAAGAATACAGGATAGCAAAGCTTTGTATGAGGCCTGCTCTCAATACTCTAAAGTGATTGGTATTTATTGTTTTGATAAGAATCTATTTAACACCTCACAATTTGGGTTTAAAAAAATCGAAAAGTTCCGAACTCAATTTCTAATTGAGTCGGTTAACAATCTTGCCGAGAATCTTAAAAAGTTAAATATTTCCTTATTCACCTACTTCGATCATCCAAATAGTAAAGTTGTTGAGTTTTGCAAAAAATACAATGCAAGTGCTTTGTTCTTTCAAAAAGAGTTTACTCATGAAGAAAACAGCATTATTAAGAGAATAGAACAAAAACTATCAAAAACAGTAACAATTCACTCATATTACGATCAGTTTTTATATCATCCAGACACGGTTAATTTCGATATTCTTCATACTCCAGAGGTTTTTACCAATTTCAGAAAAAGGATTGAAAAAGTTGTTTCTACCAAACCATCTTTAGTCATCGTCCCAAAAGAAACGAGTAATTGGATTAATGTAGACACACAATTACCCTCGTTGATGGATTTAGGGTCTGAAGTTTTTGAAAAGCATCAGAAATCGGCCTTTCCTTTTAAAGGAGGTGAAACCCAGGCGTCTCTGCGTTTACAACATTATTTCTTCAAAACAAAAAAATTAAACTTCTATAAAAAGACAAGGAATGAATTATTAGGAATCGACTATAGTTCAAAGTTTTCTCCTTGGTTGGCCAATGGTTGTATTTCGGCAAAGAGTATTTACTGGGAAGTTAAAAAATTTGAACAGGAGTTTGGAAGCAATCAGTCTACCTATTGGTTAATTTTTGAATTGATTTGGAGAGATTACTTCAAGTTTTTATCTCTTAAACATCAAAACAATTTGTTTAAAGCAACTGGAATTAAACAAATCGAATATTCATGGAATAACGACAAAAAACTTGTTAATGATTGGATTAACGGAGAAACTTCCAATGATTTTGTTAATGCTAATATGATAGAGCTTAAAAAAACTGGCTGGATGAGTAATAGAGGTAGACAAAATGTAGCTTCCTTTTTCGCAAAAGAGTTATTTCTTGATTGGCGTATTGGTGCTGCTTATTTCGAAAGTATGCTTATCGATTATGATGTTCATAGTAACTATGGAAACTGGCAATATGTTGCTGGTGTTGGTAATGATCCGAGAGATAGAAAGTTTAATGTGCAATGGCAAGCTGAAAAATATGACGGGCACGGTCACTATCGTCGAACTTGGTTACAAACTTCTTTATTCTAAAAATTTAATACAATCCCCATGAAACAAGTAATATTTATATTTCCGCATCAAATTTTTAAAAATATAGAACTACTGGATTCTGAGATCCCTATATATCTAATTGAAGAAACTTTATTCTTTAATCAATACAATTTTCATCAGCAAAAATTGGCTTTCCATAGAGCTACCATGAAATTTTATGAAGAGTTTTTAAAACAACAGAATTTCAATGTTAACTATATTCAAGCGCTGGAAAAAGAAAGTGACATTCGATTTCTTTTAGAAAAACTTATTCTTCAGGGCCTAGAAGAACTATATCTTATAGATCCCAGTGATAATTGGTTGAAAAAAAGAATTATAGGTTTCGAAAAAAGAATTAGCATTACCATCCATGAATCGCCTCTTTTTATAAATTCTAAAAACGACCTGTCATCTTTCTTTAAGCCTACAAAAAAGAAGTTCTTTCAAACTTCATTCTATAAACAACAGCGACTATTAAGAAATATTCTTATCGAAAATGGAAAACCTACAGGTGGAAAATGGACCTATGACACTGAAAATCGTAAGAAATACCCCAAAGGGAAAGTAGCGCCGACCATATCGTTTCCTAAATCAAACTCTTATTATAAAGAAGCTAAGGAATATATTCATAAACACTTTTCTGAAAATCTCGGAACGCTACAAGATCAGCAGATATATCCAACAACCTTTGAAGAAGCTGAAGTTTGGTTTACTAACTTTTTAGAAACCAGGTTTCACGAATTTGGTATTTACGAAGACGCTATTGTATCTCGTGAGTATTTTTTAAATCACAGTGTTTTATCCCCTTTAATTAATGTTGGTCTTCTTACTCCGGAATATGTCATTCACAAAGCAATAGATTATGCGGAAAAGAATAATACTCCTATTAATTCCTTAGAAGGTTTCGTGAGACAAATTTTAGGTTGGCGTGAATTTATTCGTGGAATTTACGAAGTAAAAGGCGCAGAAGAAAGAACCAAAAATTTTTGGAAACACAACCGAAAAATACCTAATTCATTTTATGATGGAACCACGGGTATTTTACCTATTGATACGACCATAAAAAAACTAAAGCTTACAGGCTATGCACATCATATAGAAAGATTAATGATACTTGGAAACTTTATGCTGCTTTGCGAATTTGATCCTGATGAAGTGTACCAATGGTTTATGGAGTTTTTTATCGATAGTTATGATTGGGTAATGGTTCCTAATATATACGGAATGAGTTTATTTGCTGATGGAGGACTCATGTCTACAAAACCATATATTAGCAGTAGTAATTATGTTAAAAAAATGAGTAATTACCCTACTGGTAATTGGCAAAATATTTGGGACGGACTATTCTGGAGGTTTATGAATGTAAACAGAGTTTTCTTATCTAAAAACCCTCGCCTAAAAATGTTAATCACTAACTTAGATAAAATGGATACAGAAAAGCGTAATAAACATTTTCAAAATGCCGAAACATTTTTAAGCGACCTTAATAAAACTAAAAAATCAAATCAATTGAATTTGTTATAAAATGGCTTGAGTGAATTTTAAAAAGCACAAATAAAATAGTTAACTCAGGCTTTCTTTTTTCAAGATATACAATGTTATTTCCAATTCGTTATGAATATTTACAACCCTAAAGCCAAGTTTTTTATAAAAGGGCAAATTCCTAATGTCAGAAGTTTCCAAATATAGAGTTTTCGTTACTCCATAATATTGTATTACCTCCTCAATTAATTTCGATCCTATACGTTTTCCTTGAAATTCCTTATAAACACCAACATAATATAAATGAAGATAATTCCCCTTGGGATGATTCTTATTAATTGCTTTTTCTCTTTGTAAAACATTTATAACGTTGTTTATTCCAAGAATATTGAACATTAAATTCACTTTCCAAATAAGTAAGTGTAAACGCTTTGTTATAGTTCCTTTTCTCTCTTCGTCTTTTGTTAACATCAATAAACAACCATTGGCATCGTCTGAAATGAAAACATCTCCATTATAAAACGTGTTTAAGGTAAAGAACTTCATAAGTTTCCTTATTCTTAAACTTTGATTCTTACCTTTTCTTGTAACGTTAATTATTGATTTATTCTCTTTGAATGAATCTGTTAAAACATCTGTAACTCTACCAATATCTTTTATCGTAGCCTTTATCATTAAAGTTATTTTTCGCAATAGCCTGCGAAATTAACTAAATCTGAGTAAAACCAAGTAAACTTAGACCTTAAATAGCGGTAAGTATTGCGCAAAACTATTAGCTAAGGACTAACACGAAGAGACTTTTGTTCTTTGGCATATTTTTTGATTTTATCTAAACGAATAGCATTTTTATCAAAATATGTGACCTATTAAAAAATAGTGTGTCATAATTAATGTAAACGAAAAGTTCTTTATTTAAAATAAAAACCTAAATACAAACAAGTTAACTGACAACAAAACAGTAAATGAAACATAAAGTAAACCTCATAGGATAGACCGAGGTCCCTAAAAAGAAACATTTATAGAGTTATAGTTTATTTAATTCTTAATCAAAAGACTTAATCACTTTATTAATACTTGAACTTACTACCTTCATCGTTTATCATTAATTTCTCATACTACACCACATAAAATTTTGACTCGATATCAAACGATTGATAGCAAACGTAAATGAAACATAAAGTAAATCTCCTTGACTGAGATCCCTAAAAAGAAACATTTACCAAAATTACTATCTATTAGATTATCAATAAAAACAATATATTATTCAAATGTTTGACTTATAATAATTGTTATTACTGTATTAATATTTTAAAAGTCAAGCTTTCAAACTTATTATCTAGTTACTTATTTAAACAGTAATGTAACAAATGTTACAAGCTATTAAAATATAAGTCACTATCTTAGACTCAAATAAGAAAAAAGTAACTTAAAAAACAACAATATACCTTAAATGCTATGTTATATAGCTAAAGGCCTACTTCACAGAGTAGGTCTTTTTGTTTTCCCAAAAACATTGATACTTTAATTTACATTCACAAAAAGTTATTACAACGTACTATTTAACTCATTACAAAGCAGTACGCTCAACCTCCACTTCTCTATTCAATATCAATTGATTATATTTAATGAAAACAATATTGCATGCTAAGCAAACATGAAAAATCTCAATTAAGAAATCAATTATTCAGACATTTAGATGGAATTGTAACTTGCCCATCGGCTTTTGTCCTTTTTAATCAGGGAGTCACTCAGTATCTCTTAGAAAAACAGGAAATAACTCTTTCAAAATTAAGTGAACGGTTTAAGGCTAACAATGGCTACTTAAATGTAGCCTTGCGCACATTATGTTCGCAAGGATGGTTAGTTCAGCGGGTAGACAATAAAAATAACGTCGTTACCTATATTTGCAACGAAAACTCTCAAATAGCTTTTAACTATTTCAATCTTTACAAAGAAGCGTTTGAATTACTCCAATATTCTGAACATTTTAGCGCTAGAAAATTCAATAAAGATCCTTTTTACAAATTAGAAAAACTGTTTAAAAATTTTTCGAAAAATTTTAATATTCCCACAAATGAAAACTCTAAAGAAGTAAGGATTCTTTCTCAAATACTTCAACATATTGAAGGGATTATTGTAGGTCCCACTATTGTATTATTAGGTATGAGTGGTATGTTTCATAAATACTTTATGCAAACAAAATTTAAAGCAGAAGAATTTCATAAAGATCCCGATAGTTTTGAACGTTTATTAAATATTCTCACCAATTTAGGATGGTTTACTAAAGACAACGAGTTTTATGAATTCACCGATAAAGGACTATTTTTTGCAAAACGAGCAAGTGCTTATGGCGTTACAGTATCCTATATTCCAACACTTCGAAAGCTTGATACGTTAATTTTTGGCAATCCTCGTCTTTTCAGATCAGAAGGAAATAGCAACCATGAAATTCATGTTGATAGAGAGATGAACGTTTGGGGAAGCGGTGGTGCCCATGCCTCCTACTTCAGAGTAATTGATGAAATTATTATTGATTTGTTTAATAAGCCAATTGAAGAACAGCCCAAAGGAATTTTGGATGTTGGTTGTGGAAATGGAGCTTTTTTAAAGCATTTATTCAACCTTATTGAAGGTAGAACTTCTCGTGGAAAACAATTGGAAGAGCACCCTTTGTTATTAATCGGAGTTGATTATAACGAAGCCGCTCTTAAAATAACGCGAAAAAACTTAGTACAAGCTGATATTTGGGCGAAAGTAATTTGGGGAGATATTGGAAATCCAAAAGCTCTATCGAATGATCTGGAAGATAAATACGGCATAAACCTTTCTGATTTATTGAATGTAAGAACTTTTTTAGATCATAATAGAATTTGGGAAACTCCATCTACTTCTAAAAATATAACGCTAACAGCTTCTACTGGGGCTTATGCGTATCGCGGGGAACGACTAAACAATAACTTGGTTATAGAGTCTTTTAAACAACATTTTAGGAAGTGGAAACCATATATAGACAAATTCGGCCTTTTACTCATAGAACTTCATACCTCAAATCCTGATTTAGTAGCTAAAAACCTAGGAAAAACAGCAGCAACAGCCTATGATGCAACTCATGGTTATTCTGATCAATACATTATAGAGTTAAGTGAGTATATGGAAGCAATGAAGTCGATAGGTTTATTTCCAAACGAGCAGGTTTTTAAGAAATTCCCTGACTCCAACTTAGCTACAGTTTCTATTAATTTATTCAACACAAAAAATCCACAACAAAGTTAGTATAACCTTATTGTGGATTCTTATATTTTACTAAAGATGCTCCTCTATTGAAACGGCTGTATCTAAAATAGTTTTTTCAAATGGAATTGGCCTCCACTTAAAAATTTCCATTGCTGGTGAAATATCGGCACTTACCAAAGCATCAACAAATGGTAACATACCCTTCATCTCACTATTGAAAAGACTCATGAATTTTACCATTAAACTAGGTGCGGTTTTTGGGCTAGCTTTATCATATCCTCCATCTTTTAAAATTTGTGCTACGCTAACAAAAGAATGCGGTTTTGCAGAAGAAACAATCAATCTTCTTCCTTCGGATTTTAAATTCCCCAAAGCTTCCACATGAATTTTCGCTATGTCCCTTACATCAGACATTACATAATTACTATTTGGTAGCATTGGCATTTTTCCAGTAATTACTTTCTTTATCATCTCCATCGATGCACCTGATAAATTCCCTGTTAATGTTGGTCCATAAATAGGTCCTGGATTCACAACAGTAAGTTGAATTTTGTTCGGACCCGTTTGATTTGAATAAAAATCCCATGCTGCTTTTTCAGCCATCGTTTTACTTTTAATATAAGCAGAAACTTTATCGTTTTTGGCATCAGTCCAGCTATCTTCATTCAAATGATTAACTTTTTTATCTCCTGCCATAGCTACTGTTGAAGATGTTAAAACTACCTTCTTAACACCAGTTTTTTGAGCAAATTTTAATGCCCGTAGCGTTCCATCGACCGCTGGCTTTATCAATTCGTTTTCATCTTTTGGTTGCGCAATCACAAAAGGTGATGCTACATGTAATACGAAATCACAATCGCGCATTGCTTGCTCCCACCCTGCATCGTTAAGTAAGTCTAGTTTACAAAATTCTAAATTATCTTTTGCATCAACAACCTTTGCTATTCCTCTTCTTACCTCTTGCTCTTTTGATAATTTCCTTATCGATCCTTTTACTTTGTATCCTTGCTTTAATAATTCAACTGCACAATGTTGCCCTACAAACCCCGAAATACCTGTCAACAAAACCTTTTTTTTCATGATATGAATTCCCTTAATTATTATTACTTTTGTTTTACAAGTAAAAATACATAATTACTTTCATTTTGCAAGTAAAAAATTAAACAAATTAATTATGAGTTCCAAATTTAGATGTAATTGCCCCATAACTTCTACCTTAGACATACTTGGTGATAAATGGATGATAGTCATTATAAAACAGATATTAATAGAAGGTAAGCGAACTTTTAAAGATTTTACGGAAAGTTCAGAATCAATAGCAACCAACATATTATCAGCCAAATTAAAAATACTGGAAGAATTTGATATCATCAGAAAGACCAAACTACCTCATAATAAAAAAACGAACCTTTACTTACTAACTGATATTGGTTTAGGTTTAACTCCGATAATTGTTGAACTTGCTGCATGGGGCGATGGTAATTTAAGGAAACTAAACCCTACCCTTATCAATAATGAAGCAATGGAATTATTGAGATCCGATAAAAATGCCTTTGCCAATTTGATTGAATCTCGATATAGAGAAACAATAAAAGCTTTGAATATATAAATGACCTTATTCTATAATCTATAAAATGAAAGAAGAGCTTCATACCATACTTAATCAATATGCCCCAATACTAATTAATGATATTGACCTATTAATTAGTAAATGGACTGTTAAAGAATTAAAGCGACAAGAAAACTTTATCACATTTAGACAAAGAAATAATTCAGTCGGGTTCTTGAGAAAAGGATTATTAAGAAGTTATTATCATGATGATAAAGGAAACGAACAAACTACTGCTTTTATAGAAGAGAACTCTTTTTTTCAGAATTAAAGAGTTATCGAACTCAAAAGTTAAGTGAAAGAACCATTGAAGCTCTTGAACCTAGTGAAATATTTGTGTTAACATCACAAAATATTCTAGAATTAAGAAGTATGATTCTACATTGGGGGCTATTCGAAACTAAGTATTTCGAAAAAATCTTGAAAGACAAAATCAATTTCCAAAGAGAATTAACACAAAGCTCTAAAAAAGAAGCTCTTCAATTATTTATGGAAGAATATCCTCAATCGGCAAAATTTGCTCCAAGACAAAACATTGCTTCCTTTTTAGGAATGACTCCATATACACTTAGTAGAATCAAATTGTAATTTTTGATTTCTTGCATTTTAGCAAGAGCTCTGCGAACACCTGAATCTAATTTAGCATAATATTTAAAATTAATCAATTATGCTAAAATTTAGAATGAGCGTCCTGTTATTAATCTTTACCTTAACAATTGTATCATGCTCTGATAGTAGTGAAGAAGTACCTTGCACCGCAGATACTACAATCGATTTTCCTACATCGACTATAACTCAAATCGAACCAAATAAACATAGAGTTTATACGGATATCGTAATTAATGGATCAGCTGAAGAAGTTTGGAATATACTAACAGATTTTACAAACATGCCCGATTGGAGTAGTTCTTTTCAGGGTCTTTCTGGTGAAATTAATAATAATAGCGAAGTTACCATAACTTACATTTTACCAAGCCCAACAACCGGAGAACCAACAGAAAGTCAATTCAACCGTACGTTATCTTACATCGAAGGCCAACAATTTGGTTGGTCGACGGAGAGCACAACCTTTCCTGGCATTATTGATAATCATATTTTTAAGGTTGAAGCCATCTCGGATTGTCAATCAAGGTTTATTCAAACGGATGAATATCAAGGAACGAATAGCTTCTTTACTACTAATGATTTGGCAAATGCATCAATACCTTTATATAATCAATTCAATACAGAATTAAAAGGTGAAGTAGAAAAGCAATAAAAACAATCCTTTTGAGAGCACCCGTCGGTGCTCTCCAGAAAAAGAAGTTTAGTATATTACTAATTTTGTTGTTTCCACTTTATTATTTTCATCATCAGGATAGTAGATTACTTCATATAATCCTGGCTTTAGATAAGCTACTACATTTGTTTGAATCTTAGAAATTTTCTGACTGAATACTAATCGACCATCTAGACTAAATACCTCCAAACGCCCTTTATCAATGGTTTTATCAACTCGTAAAGTAAATTTACCTTTATTGGGGTTAGGAAATACTACTAGTTTATTTTCGGTTGATTTATTCGAACCCTCTGTTTCGCTAATACTATTAAAATCTTCCAAATAATCATCTATATTATTTGATATTTGTCCAGTATCTCTTGGGCCATCATAGTTATTACAATTGTACCATGCACTATTATCTCGATGTGTTTGGTCTATATAAGCTAGAAAAGTTCCACCTGCTTCAACACTAAACCCTGGCTCCAAAGTAACAGCTCCTCCAGAGAATGATGTTATATCTCCTGTTTTTTTTATAATATAATCGCCTGGATCTGTTTTATAGGTGATATTACTTCCGAACGAAACCTTTTTCCACCCCTTATACCATGCCTTATAACGGTAATCTGGTGAAAGTATATGGTTTTCTCCTATAACTTTATTTTGAAGAGCAACTTCATCCGCTTCAACTTCATTTACCAAAAAGTTCACCAATGGGTTGAAATCACTACTTGTAACATCTCCATACTCATCAACTGTTTTTTTCATTACGATATGATCCCAACTATGAATATCCGCATAAACGGCTTCAAAAGGCGTAATATTAAAATGATCAGAAGGATGCCCTAAATTCGGATATCCATAATTATTGGTTACAATATTGCTGCCACTTGGAGTGAGTCCCGCTATAAATAAATCATTCGTTTGTAAATTGTATTTGATATTGTTGTTTTCCCATTCTGTTGGATTAATAGCTAAAGAGGATACTAATGGTAAAAACGACGTTTCATCTTTATAATACTTTGTTCCAAACCCAAATGCTCCTAATCTTAAAATTGTAGTAGCTCCGCCTGCTAGCCCATCATAAAAAAGTGTTTTATACCCTCCTTGTGCCAAATCCCATTCGTAGGCATTTTGCATATGATATTCCTTTCTTATATATAATGGAATAAATACGGCAATATAAAAATCTCTTCTTCTGAAAATACGGCTAGGAGAACTAGTTGAGTAATGAGACGCTTTTATATCTCGATTCACCACTCCTACTCCATAAGGTGTTATACCTGGAGCGTTTTGAGAAAAAAGGAGTTTCCCCGGGTATAAATTCCATTTGTCGTTATAATCATCTTTATAACTTCCTGTTGACACTGCAACATTTCTTGTAAAAGCTGGAAAAGTCTTTCGAGTATCTCCTGTGTTCGAATAATGGTGATGAAAATCACTTGCTATTTCATTTTGATAATCTATTGCATTGGAATCAGGATGTGGTATTCGTTCTTTTCTAAAAATATTAGTTCCAGGCAAATCAGTATAACTATTAATACTATAAAGTCCCATGTCAGTCGATGCTGGGTCAATCAAACTACTATATGCGATACCAGCTACAATGTTCGTATTTGAAAATGTTTTATAAGTAGCCTGCGCGAATAATGGAATATTAGCACCATGATGAGGTGAATCAAAAGGTACATACAATCTTGTATGATGATGATCTCCCCCTGCTTCCATATGCTCTTTTTCTAATTTAAGTAAGGCATATCGTGCATTTTGTCCTCCCATGCTATATCCCATTAAAATGTTTTCCCAATCTTCATCTGGGTAATTTATTTTTTTTAGATTATTGATGTTTTTGATAAACTGAGCCAATTCAGTGCCCGTTTTTTGTAAGGATAAGAAGCCGAAATTTTGCCTTACGAATATAATATCATAACCTAAACTAACATATTTATCAAACAAACCTCCAACATTGAATTGATTCCAGTATTTCTTCATAGAAAAAGGCTGGATTAAAGGTCTGTAGGGCGGTGATATGATAATTGGTCTTCTAATTTTACCGTTGTTACCGCAACCATACTTAATGCCAACTCTAAACTTAAGTCCGTTGAAAGGTATTGGATTTACGTTTCTCCAAATTTCATCCCAAGGATCATCATCATCTTCTCTACCCCTTGTCTCTTTAGATTCCTCACTTTTTGTCGTAATGTAAAACTTTATGTCCTCAGTAAAGTATTGACCATTCAATTCATAAGACACTCTGGCAATTGCCTTTGAATAATTAATTGTCCTGTTATATTGTAAACTTGAATTCCGTTTTCCAAATGTTTGAAAACCATTTCCATCATTAAGATTGATTTCTATGTTTTGTATCGTTATGTCTTTACTAGTAATAATAAATTTTGAATCGTACTTTAACTGACCTATTTCATATCCGTTATCAGGATGCAATTCAATAATTCCAGCAGCTTTAAGTAATACTTTTTTATACAAAGATCGATTTTCAGAATACGGAACCAGCTGCCCTTCTTTGTTTTTAAACTTCGTTGTTCCAGCTAAGCTATCAATAAAACTAACATTATTCAATATTAACCCAAAGGGTTGAATTAAATCATCTTCGTCTGTTTGATTTTTAAAGAACTCCATAATATCTTCTGTAATACCTTGAATGTTGCTAACCTCTTTGGAATCTATAGAAGCAACTGATATATTCGAAAAGACATCTAAAAAATCATTTGGTGCAAACGTATGACCATATTTTCCATTAATTTGATCTATTGTGATAGGACTCTTGTCAAAAGATCTATTTAGTAATACATTATCGAAATAAGAAGGATTTAAACGACCAAAAATGTAATTAGCGGCTTCGATATCATCACTAAACGTATTTCCTTTTCTTTGAGAAAAGCATTCCAATGGAATAATGGAAACAATAGTAAAAAATATGAGTATAACTATTTTATTCATGAGTACATTTTTTAACCTTTCTTTGATTTTGCTTTTCTATCTTTTTTTCTAACTCAATAACATATAATGTAAGTTCTTCTATCTTTTGCAAAAGGAGAGCATCCATTTTTCCTAAATCAATTCCATTTTCAACAACTTCATCAGCACTTGGTACTCCGGGTAAATGTTTGTTCTTTTCTATAAATGATTTTACATAAGAAAGAGGTTTTAAATCATAATCCTCCGCGAACACGTAATCCGCCCAATCACTTGACGTATGTAGTGCTACTTTAACTCTCTCTGTCATAATGCCATCCGCCACATATAACTTATAATTACCATTATATGTAGTGGGTTCCAAAGGGTCAAGGCCTATACTTACTTTTCCATTATTTTTAATAAACATGTAGTAATTACCATGTCCAGTGGTGGCACCAGAGGGTTTCCAAAAATTTAATCCCTGAGCTCCTTGATTGTATTCAATTCCCCATTCACCATAGGGAGCGTTAGTTTCTGATCCTAAAAGTAAAGATGCTTGATTCCCATCCATTAAAGTAAATCCCTCTAAATGAGAATCTAGACTTGTAGAATTGTTATTTCTTACTTGAAGTGTGGCATCAGGATTTGTAATTCCAATACCAATTCTGCCATTTGACTTCATTGTTAATAAAGTTCGATTATCATTTCCGTAATGAAAAAATAGATGTCGCTTCGATGCAGCAATTTCCCAGTTGTAATTTTGTTCGGGACTAGGTCCAAAAGCAGTAACATTGTGAACTATCTTTAATCCAGTAGTATAGCTCGATAACGGTGCACCTAAAGGGTAAGCAAGACCTCCCGCATGTTTTCGGAATATATTTAACTTTCTCTTTGGTAATACTATAGGTGAAGGAACTCCATATGGAGAGAAGCCAAAAAGCTCCTTACCAATGGTTAGGTTTTTATGTATTATAGCTGCTCCGCTTTGAATGACAGGGTCAGTTCCCGTCCATTGTGAAAATGCACTATAACTAAATAAAATTAGGACAATAGTTAATATTCGTAGCTTCATGTTTCTTTGGATTTATAGTTAATATTGAATGAAAGTTGTAATAACTTCTATCAAATATCATTATTTTAATGCCTGACCTTTACCTATTTCATTTCTAATATTATATCACTTGATACTTTTTTTGATCTTTTTACTATATATTTAGTATATGGTTAGTATTAAGCAGATTAAAAGTTTTATTGTTGTTTCTGAAGAACTTAGTTTTCGTAAAGCTTCTGAAAGGCTATGTATTTCTCAACCACCCTTAACCAGGCTTATTAAAAGTTTAGAGAGTGAATTGAGAGTAACATTGTTTAAAAGAGAGAAGAAAAAGATCTCACTTACCTATGAAGGCTCAATTTTTTTAGAAAAGGCTCGCGAAGTCCTTCTAAAACTTGAAGAGGCAACTGATTCTTTAAGACTCTTTGATGAGGATACTACTGGTACTTTACGTATTGATTTCACTTTTTTTGGTATATCAGAATGTATGCAAAAATGTATAGAAACCTTTAGGATAAAATATCCTAAAGTAAAATTAATAATAAGTGAAACTGAAGGTTCTTATAACGTGAAGGAAAAAATTTTAAGTAATAAAACCGATATTGGAATTACCTATGGTTTCGGATTAGATACAAGAATTAGCAGTCTTATTATAGAGCATGACCATGTTTTATATGCCATTCCAGAAAGCAATGCTTTTGCTATGAAAGAATCGATATGTTTAGGAGATTTAAAAAACGAACATTTTATATTATTCCCTAGACTTGCCGACCCAATTTGGTATGAAACTTTTCTAGAAAGATGCTATTCTTTTGGGTTTTCTCCAAAAATCATTCAGCATGTGGAGTCTATGTGGAAAAAAGTAAATCTGGTTTCCTTAGGAACAGGTATAACTTTTACTGGTAAGAATTTTTCCAAATACAATATTTCAGGAGTTAAGTTTATTTCTCCAAAAGAAGGTCAAACTCAAACACTACCTGTTAACTTTTCTCATCGAAAGACCAATGATAATCCCTTTCTTGATAGTTTTATTAAAATAATAAAAAATGAAATTAAAAGCAATAGAGCTATTGAACTAGATTAACAAGGTTAAAAATAGCTCCTAGTAAAAAATCCCATACTTAAAAACACAAGTATGAGATTTTTCTATCCTTATTTCGAAAAATTTGATGGCAGCCTATAAAGACAATAAATTTGTAAACAATTTATAAGCTCCAGAAACTCCAGCTGGAAGTTCTCTAAAGAAACTTACTCCAGTATATATATAGTTTCCTTTACCGTACTTTGCAATAAGTAAACTTCCTTTTTTTGGAGATTCTCCTTTGTCATTCATTGATAAAATAGGCACGTATTCTTTACTCCAAGAATTTGGAAAATACAATCCACGTTCCTGCACCCAACCTTCAAAATCTTTCTCGTTTATTTTATTAGGATACTGTAAAGCTTTATGATCTTTAGCTAACATGGTTACTTTTGCATATTCATCGGTAACCCTATCTCTAGACAATTTTAATTCATAAGGAGCTTTTACATCAACACGTCTGTTTGTATTGTATTGAACAATCATATTCCCTCCATTCTTAACATATTCCAATAAGTATTTTTGCTTGAATTGCAATTCCTTTTTAGTATTGTATGCTCTAATTCCAACAACAACTGCATCAAATTTTGAGAGAGTTTTCTCATTTATTTCAGTAGGTGTTATTTCCGTTACCTTATAACCTATTTGTTTTAAACTTTCAGGAACAGCATCTCCCGAACCTTGAATATATCCAATATGAGACCCCTCTTTTTTAATATTCAATCTAACCACCTTTGCTTTTGACTGGAGTAAAACTGTCTGCTTTGGAATATGATCATAATTTATTTCAACCAACTCCTTATCGTAAATAGTACCATTTACAGTAGCAATGGCATTGATATAACCTTCCGATTCATTGGATGTTGGAGCAATCATAAAGTCTACCATTTGTACATCTCCTTTTTGCTCAATTGAAAAAGAAATTTGTTCCGGAGTAACCTTCCACCCTTTAGGTGCTTTAATTTTAACCGTTCCATTCGTATTATCTGATCCTGCTTTTACTTCTATATTCACTTTCTGAGCATCGCCATTCGCGAAAATCAATACTTTATCAGCCAATTTGGTTGTTACCTGAGGTACAATTTCAAAAGGTTCATATATCTCTCCTTTATCTCTTTGAGAATATCGGTAAACAACAGGTTTTACGAACGAAATATCTTCTCCATTAATAGTAAGATTGTATTTTATGTTAAAAGGCCTTTTACTTTCAGGGTTTCCTATTTCCCTTTGATCCGCCACTTTATACATTCCTAAATCCCATGATTTTTCTAACCAATATGGAGCAGAGTATTTCATATTTCCTACGCTAATAGTTTCTGAAAAATTTTCTTTGGAATTTGGTCTAAGCTTTAAATTTTTCAATAAAAGTCTTTCCTGTGGTTGAATTTCCATAGAAACGAACTCCATCGGGATATTACTTCGATTTAAGGCTTCAAAATTTATTTTCACACTACTATTCGGTGTAGTACTTGAACTAACCGCAGAAGCTTCTAAATACAGTCCTGCACATGCTTTTATAATCGCTTTAAGCTCTTTCGATTTTATTCCTTTCCAATGTTCGTTCTTTAAACCTTGAACTAACTTGTAAGCCTTCATCAATTCAGGTAAATGTTTTGATGGATCGATAAAATCAAATTCCTTTTCAACTTTATGCAGAATATCTCCAATTTCTTTTCCTTTTTTAACACGACTCCATGTTGTATTAATTCCTGAAAAGATATTTTCTTTATCGGCTGGGAAACCTCCTTTTAAAAATTCTACATATTCTTCTTGACTTCCCCTTGTTGTTAAACGTCCAAATCCTTGACATAGATGTTGACTACTTGCCATTGAGGCCAGCTCATTATTAGACAAGCCTTTTAGTGGATAATATGTTCCAATATCAAATTTTAACATTTTTGATTTATCAGCTTTAGCAAAATTATCACGACTTCCATAAAACCACCATGAGGTATTAAAAAATAATCGATTTGGTTGCCAAGGTTCCGTATAACTTAATTGATCTGAATATTTCGATGGATCATTAGCTAAATCAAAAGCTTCAACACTTAGCATAGCTGAGGTTGTATGATGACCGTGGGTAGTCCCTGGAGTTCTATGATCAAACCTGTTAATAATTACATCTGGTTTAAAAGTTCTAATCGTCCAAACTACATCAGCTAAAACTTTATCCTTATCCCAAATTTTTAAGGTTTCATCTGGATGTTTCGAATAACCAAAATCATTAGCTCTTGAAAAACGTTGCTCTCCACCATCAACATTTCTTGCAGCGAGTAGTTCCTGTGTTCTTATAACTCCTAATAATTCTCTTATTTCTGGTCCTATTAGGTTTTGACCTCCGTCACCTCTTGTTAAAGACAAGTATCCAGTTCTTGCCTTATCATGATTTGCCAAATAGGCTATTAATCGTGTATTTTCATCATCGGGATGCGCCGCTATATATAAAGCCGATCCTAAAAAATTAAGCTTTTGAATTTTTTCATAAATCTGGTTCGAAGTTAGTTTTTGTTGTTTTTGAGCTATTATTGATGAGGTCATCAATAAAAATGAAAGAAAAATGGTTACTTTTTTGTTCATTTTTAACGTTTTGATTGTTAACAAAAATAAGTTTTTTGTTTCGGCAATTCATCAAATTAACAAAATGCTAACATTTAAATTGAATAGAAGATAAATTCCACACATTCTTTTAAAAAATAAACAAGCTATTAAAATAAATAACTCCTTGTCGTAAAACAAGGAGTTATCATGTGTTTATTTAGGGAAAAGGTTTATTTACGTTGTAAATATCTTCTTAGTTTATTTTAAATTCCATTGGAAAGCTATAGCTTACATTTACTTCTTTACCATTATGCTTTCCTGGGACAAATTTTGGTAATAAAGAAACGATTCTAATTGCTTCTTTTTTCAAAATTTCAGTGTTTTGAGGAGCTATTGTTTCTAATTCCGTTACATTTCCTTCCGAGTTTATCACAAAACTTACTAAAACAATACCTTCTATTTTATTTTCTAATGCTTCTTTCGGATAGTTAAAATTAGAGCTGATATGTTGTTGAATTCCGAAATTAAAACAAAGTTCTTCATCCATATTTCCTTCATTACATGAACTAAAAGCAGGTAAAGTATCAACTTCTGAAAATGAAACTTCCACTTTTTCGTTAGCCTTATTACTAACTACATTGTTGATGTTCTTTTTAATATTAGCCAACTCTAAATTTTTAACAGGCTTTTCAATTTCAATTATACTTGCCACGAAATCAACTTTTCTTGAACGTTTCCTTCTTTTAAGATATCTAGTTCTTAAAGGAAGTTCTTTTGATGTTTCTATTGCATCATTACCTTCATTTTCAACTTCACACTTATTCAATGAAATTGAGTTAGGATTATTGATCTCTTCTTTTGGGGATGTACAGTGTTCCTGAGCTATTATTTGCTGAGCAACAAAAAGGGCGATTAAAATTGTTAGTTTTTTCATGATAAAATGTTCTAATTCTTTTACTTTATTTTATCTTAATAGTTTCAAAGGGTTTTCTACTATTATGACGCATTTTTTATGAATAAGTCACATTAAATCACTAAATAATTGAAAATAGTTTAATTATTAGCAGAATGTATTGAATTTAAACCAACACCCTAAACACCAACAACATGCTTTAATTGTTCAGAAAATATTCGTCTTTAAAACCGATTAGATATAATTTTTCTTGCGCACGAGTAACCGCTGTATATAACCAACGTAAATATTCTACATTAGCCCCATCTGGTAAGTAAGGCTGTTCAATAAAAACAGTCTTCCATTGTCCACCTTGTGATTTATGGCAAGTCATAGCATATGAAAATTTCACCTGTAAAGCATTGAAGTATTTATTTTTTTTCACTCCCATAAATTGTTTATACTTTGATTTCTCATGAGCGAAATCTTCTCGAACCGCTTCGTACAATTTATTCGATTCTTCATAACTTAATGAAGGGCTTTCACTAGTTAGTGTATCTAACAGTAATACTGTTTCAAAAGGTTTCATATCAGGATAATCAATCATTCTGATTTCAACTTCAGCAAATTTAAATCCGTATAACTCTTTAGTATTTCGAATTCGTAAAACCTCACAAATATCACCATTTGCAATAAACCCAGCCGACGAAGAATCTTTTAGCCAGAAATAATTATTTTTAACAACCATAACATAATCTCCAGTTGAAATTTCACTTTCCTGGTCTCTGATTTTGGTTCTTATTTGCTGATTGTATTGATTTGCTCTTTTATTTGAACGAACAATGATAGCAGTATCTTCCACTCCTATTTCTCCATCATATGCCGAAGTTATGGCATCTTGTATATCATATCCATCTACTAAACGAACAATATCAGGAAAATCCGTATCAAACTTAAAATCAACGGCGTCATTCTGAATAAGTAGTCTTAAATCCGTTGCATTGAACAATATTCCTGAATCTCCCTGTTGACGTACAACTTCGTTTAATTCAATTTCTGTAATTTCTTTATTAAACTCAAAAGCCAGTTTATCTGCTTCCAACGCTGGACTAACATTTAATTTTACTGGTGGTAATTGAGCTGTATCACCAATGAATACAATTTTACAATTCTTACCAGAATAAACAAAAGAAATTAAATCATCCAGTAAAGAACCGTTTTCAAATAATTTAGAGTTTTGCTTCTCATCAGATATCATGGAAGCTTCATCAACTATAAAAATAGTATCGGTATGTTTATTTGGTTGCATAACAAAACTTACACCTCCACTACCTTGTTTCTTTGGAAAGTATATTTTCTTATGAATTGTAAATGCCTGTTTTCCAGAATATCCCGAAATAACTTTTGCAGCCCTTCCTGTCGGAGCTAATAGCACAGCCTTCTTCCCTGCTCTCCACAAATTATTTACTACGGTACTTATTGTAGTTGTTTTTCCTGTTCCTGCGTATCCTTTCAATACAAATAAGGCACGGTTATTGTCTTCAAAAATAAAGTTGGTCAACTCATTTAATAACTCATTTTGTTTGTAAGTTGGCTCGTATGGAAATTTTCTAAGTATTTCAGTATAAAATTTGTGTGCTGATGCTATCATAAATTCAAATAATTTTCAAAGATAAATCTATTTATAGTTAAAAATTTTCATCATTAAAAAAAAATTGTAGATTTGCGAATATCATATATTAAAAATTAGAAGTAAAATGAATATATTATTGATTTTAGCCGCGGTTGTAGTTGCTGTCTTACTAGCAGTCGTGATTGTTAAGTTTGTACCACTAAAATTAAGATGGTTAGTATCTGTTGTATTATTAGCAATTGCTGTTTTCTTGGTTTTCAAGATTTATAACGGGGTTATGGAACCAATTAATTTTGCCAAAGAGAAAAAGGTTCGCTATGCTAAGGTTATTAAGAATTTGAAACTAATACGCGACGCTGAGATAAAATACAGCGAGGCTTTCGGAAAATACACCAATAATAAAGATACCCTAATCAACTTTATTGAAAATGGAGAATTAGTTTTAACAAAAACTAGAAACCAACCTAAAACCATTGATGTTGGTGGTGGAATTACCAAAGAAATTTCTGAAAAAGTTATTGATACTATTGGTACTGAACCAGTAAGTAAATACTTTGAAGGTAAGGACTATAAAAACATGTTTAAAGTACCAGGTACCAATGCAGAATTTGAATTGGCAACTGGAACCGTAGAAAAAGTACAAGGATTAAACGTACCTGTTTTTGAAGCTAAAGCTAGTAAAGAGCCTATTTTAACAGGGTTATCTCGTTCTTTAATAAAGCAAGAATTAGAAGCTGTTGAAGCTGATCAAATTAAAGGAACTCACGTTTCTGTTGGATCATTAGGCGAAGTAACAACAGGTGGTAACTGGCCTCCTTATTACGACAAAGCTGATGCACTTGCAAAAAAAGAGTAAAAAAATAAGCGCTATAGCGCCGCATAAAAGTCTATCCATCCAATTCAGTTTGGATGGATTTTCTTTTTGTATTCGAAACTCTGAATCGAAAGAAATATTAAATTATACCGAATACTCTTTCGATAAAACTGTGGCTTCTCCAGAACTATTGTTAGAGAAAATAATGTTTATTTTTGGGAACGATAGCGAATTGCAACAGGAATTCACCAGCGTTTTTGCTATTCATCAGAATAATTTAGCTACAATTGTTCCCAACGAATACTTCGATCGAAATAATTTAAAGCCTTATTTAAACTTTTCGGTAAAGACATTATCTACGGATTTTTTAACATATGATAACCTCGAATCGATAGAAGCACACAATGTTTATATTCCATATGTAAATATTAACAACTTTATTTTTCAAAATTTTGGTGAATTTGAATATAAACATCATTCCTCTCTTTTAATAAACAAATTACTTTCGTATTCAACATCGAAAGAAAGTGAAATGTTTGTATATGCTGGCGTTTCTCAAATGGATATTCTGGTTATGAAGGACGAACAATTAATTCTGTATAATTCGTTCTTGTACGAAACAAAAGAGGATTTTATATATTATATTCTGTTTGTTGCAGAACAACTTCACCTCGATCCTGAAGAATTTAATCTTACTTTACTTGGAAAGATTGAAGAAAACTCCGATCTATATCAAATCACATACAAATTTGTGAGAAATATTAATTTTATAGAAAGCTCAACAGTCTATTTTAATAGCAATGACGAACTTTCAAATCACTCAACTTATCTATTACTTTTATAATGCGTATTATTTCTGGAAAACATAAAGGAAGAAGATTTTCAGCTCCGAAAAAGCTGCCAGTTCGACCTACAACTGATATGGCGAAAGAGTCGTTATTTAATATTATTAACAACTTATACTACTTCGATAGTATCTCAGTAATGGATTTATTTTCTGGTACTGGAAATATCAGTTTAGAATTTGCATCAAGAGGGGCACAAGAAGTTTATGCTATTGATGCTCACTTTGGTTGTATTAAGTTTATTAATGAAATATCAAAAGAGCTCGATTTAAATATTTCTACATACAAAAGCGATGTATATAAATTTTTAGAAAAGACTCCACTGCAAACAGATTTAATATTTGCTGATCCTCCTTATAACTTTAAAGAAGAAGAGTTTATTAAAATTGCTGATATAATATTTGAGAGAAACCTACTTAATGAAGATGGTGTTTTAATAATTGAACATTCAAAACACACCACATTGTCTGGTCACCCTAAATATAGTTATGAGAAGCGATACGGGGGAAGTGTATTTAGTTTTTTCGAAATTAAAACCGATTAACTACAATATTTTGATTTTTATCGAATTTACGGGGGTAATAAACTAAAAATTAGTTCTGAATCATCGTTTATAAATAATTTTAAGAAACCTTAAATATTTATACGATGCCCCTAAAAATAAAGAAAAGCGACAACTTTTTTCATTTAAAAGGAGATTTAAACATTTCAAGCTTTAAAAAAGTTGAAAAAAAGTCAATAACTTTCTAAAAAAGCAGTCTAATGTTACTTTAAACATTAACGATGTTGATGATATTGACATGAATACAGTAAATTCTATTGCTAGGTTATATACAAAAGTTCTAAACCATAATAAACAACTAAACATTATTGGTTATGGCACAAAAGATATATACGACGAGCTAATTGCTCGTAATATCCTCTAATATTATGTATTAATTTGTTCTCTTTCTCAAGAAAACTTTTAATCTGTTAAATAAAACCATTGAACATAAAAAACCCTCGAACTGGTAAAGATTCGAGGGCATTTTAATCAAAAATGTAAATAGTTCCCTATTTATTTAGCTAACCAATTCGTTGCTCTTTCTTTTGTCAATAATACTCTGAACTACTTCAGGGTTTAACAAAGTAGAAACATCGCCTAAGTTATCTAACTCGTTATGCGCTATTTTTCGCAAAATTCGTCTCATAATTTTACCTGAACGAGTTTTTGGTAACCCTTCGGTAAATTGAATTTTATCTAATTTGGCTATTGGGCCAATATGCTCTGTAATAATTTGATTTATTTCTTTTCGTAAATTATTATGATCTCTTCCTTCACCAGTTTCCTTTAGAATTACGTATCCATATAAAGCATTTCCTTTAATATCGTGTGGAAAGCCTACAATGGCGCTCTCTGCTACTGCAGGATGCTCATTAATAGCATCTTCAATTGGTGCTGTACCTAAGTTATGTCCAGAAACGATGATTACATCGTCTACTCTACCTGTAATTCTGTAATACCCTACCTCGTCACGTAATGCTCCATCTCCTGTAAAGTACTTGCCTTTAAAAGCAGAAAAATAAGTATCCTTATATCGTTGATGATTACCCCAGATACTTCTTGCCATAGATGGCCATGGAAATTTAACACACAAACGACCGTCTACTTGATTTCCGTGAATTTCACTTCCTTGTTCATCCATTAAGGCTAATTGGACTCCTGGTAGTGGTAAGGTAGCATATGTTGGTTTTGTTGGAGTTGCATAAGGTATTGGCGAAATCATCATTCCTCCTGTTTCTGTTTGCCACCAAGTATCAACAATTGGGTTCTTCTTTTTCCCTACATTATCATTATACCAGTGCCATGCTTCCTCATTAATAGGCTCTCCAACGGTTCCTAGCACTTTTATTGATGATAAGTCATACTTATCTACATAATCTAAATTCTCTTTAGCTAAGGCTCTAATTGCAGTTGGAGCTGTATAAAATTGTGACACTTTATGTTTTTCAATAATTTGCCAAAAACGCCCAAAATCAGGATAACTAGGTACCCCTTCAAACATTACTGTTGTAGCTCCGTTCGCTAAAGGTCCGTATACTATATAACTGTGTCCAGTAATCCAACCAATATCGGCAGTACACCAATACACATCTCCCTCTCTATAATTAAATACATTTTTAAAAGTATATGCCGTATATACCATGTATCCCGCTGTGGTATGAAGCATCCCTTTAGGGCTTCCTGTAGAACCTGAAGTATACAAGATAAACAATGGATCTTCAGCTTTCATTACTTCCGCTTCACAATGGTTAGACGCCGCATCTAACAATGGCTGCAACCACTGATCTCTTCCTTCTTTCATTGGAATCTCAGTATGAATTCTTTTTGCTACCAACACCGTCTCCACTGTTGGGCAATCTTCTAAAGCTTCATCTACAATTCCTTTTAAATCTATTGTTTTTACACCTCTGTACGATCCGTCAGATGTAATCACCATTTTGGCCTGACAATCATTTATTCTTGTTTCTAATGCAGAAGATGAAAACCCTGCAAAAACCACAGAGTGTATTGCTCCTATTCGCGCACAAGCCAATAAAGAAATAGCCAATTCAGGAATCATTGGTAAATAAATACAAACTCTATCTCCCTTCTTTATTCCATTCTCCTTTAAAACGTTTGCAAACTGATTTACTCTTTTATGAAGCTCATTATAACTAATCGCTTCAGCTTCCTCATCAGGGTTATTGGGTTCAAATAAAATGGCGGTTTTATCTCCTCTTGTTGTAAGATGACGATCAATACAGTTTTCGGTAATATTTAATTCAGCTCCTTCAAACCATTTTACCTCAGGCTTTGAAAAGTCATAGCTTAAAACTTTATTCCATTGTTTTTTCCAAACGAAATGTTCTTCTGCTACTTCTTCCCAAAATAACTCTGGGTTTCTTACTGATTTTCTATAAACTTGATAATATTCCTCTAAATTCTTTATATGATAGTTACTCATTAATTCAACCGTTTACATTTTTCGAAACCAAACTATATCTAATATATTGATTTGACATATTTTTTCTACTAACAACATGTTTTTAGCATTTAAATACATATATAAATCAACAATCATCATCAATCTTACCTTAATAATTTCGAATGAACAATAAAACGAACACCTAACGGAATTTCTAATGAAAAACTCGCTCCCCTTCCTTCGATTACATCAATAATTAAATGAGTATGCTTCCAATATTCAAACTGATCTTTATTCATATAAAAAGGAACCTCTAATAGTTCACCAAGCAGAATATCGCTATCATCTATATAAAAATCCTCTTTAGGTAAAAGCATTGGGGCTGACCCATCGCAACATCCTCCGCTTTGATGAAAAATTAAATTTCCATGTTTTTTTTTCAGTTCTTGAACTATTATTTGTGCCTTTTCTGTAATCGCTACTCGTTCCATAAAGTTTTAAACTTTCTATTTTTAATGCCCTTAAAAAATTAAAAAGGTTGAATAACTAGTATTCAACCTTCATGAGATTCTTCTTACACTTTAATATGAATTACTATCTATTTGAAGCAATCGAATTTTATATACTTTTTAATAAAATGATTATTTTCTATTAAAAGAATCCCAATTTATTTTTATCGTAGGAAATCAACATGTTTTTAGTTTGGCGATAATGATCCATCATCATCACATGATTTTCTCTTCCGAAACCTGACTTTTTATACCCTCCAAAAGGTGCGTGTGCTGGATAAGCATGATAACAATTCACCCAAACGCGCCCCGCTTTTATATCTCTTGGAATTTGATATAATTGATGTGCATCACGTGTCCATACACCAGCCCCTAGTCCATAAAGTGTGTCATTTGCAATTTCAAGAGCTTCTGCCTCATCTTTGAATTTGGTTACACATACAACTGGGCCAAAAATTTCCTCTTGAAACACTCTCATTTTATTATGACCTTCTAAAATAGTAGGTTGAATGTAAAATCCTTTTGCCAAAGGTCCACTTTTATTAGCCTCTCCTCCACATAATACTTTAGCTCCTTCTTCAATACCAATTTTAATATACGACTGAATTTTTTCATATTGATCATTGGATGCTTGTGCTCCCAGCATCGTGTTTACATTATATGGATCAGCTTGTACAATTGCATTTGTACGCTCCACAACTCTCTCTAAAAATGCATCATAAATATCTTCCTGCACTAACAAACGAGAGGGACATGTACACACTTCACCTTGATTAAATGCAAATAACACTGCTCCTTCAATAGCTTTGTCTAAAAAAGCATCATCTTCATCCATAACACTATTGAAAAATATATTAGGTGATTTTCCTCCTAACTCCATTGTTACAGGATTAAGATTCTTTGAAGCATATTGCATTATTAACTGCCCCGTAGTTGTTTCTCCTGTAAATGCAACTTTATCTATTTTAGAACTAGAAGCTAATGGTTTTCCTGCTTCAGGTCCAAATCCATGAACAATGTTTATAACTCCAGGAGGAAATACATCAGCTATCTTTTCTAAAAGCAGCGTTGCCGAAGATGGTGTTTGCTCTGCCGGCTTAAGCACGACACAGTTTCCTGTTGCTAAAGCCGGAGGCAATTTCCATGACAACATTAATAAGGGGAAATTCCATGGTATAATTTGTCCGACCACTCCCAACGGTTCTTTTATATTCATTGATACAGTATTGGCGTCTAACTCTGTTGCTGTTCCTTCCTCAGCTCTAATGCAAGCCGCGAAATATCGCCAATGATCCGCGGACAAGGGCGCATCAGCATTTAAAGTTTCTCTAATAGGTTTACCATTATCACATGTTTCAACCAATGCAAACTCTTCCAAATTAGCTTCAATAATATCCGCTACTTTATTCAATAACGTTGCTCGTTCAGTAGCCGAGGTTTTACCCCAAGAATTCTTCGCAACATTTGCTGCATCAATCGCCAACTCAATATCTTCCTTTTGAGATCTAGGATATTTAGCAATCACACTTCTATCAATTGGCGAAGTATTTTCAAAGTATTCTCCTCCAATTGGTGGTACAAATTTTCCATTTATAAAATTCTCATATTTATCTTTAAAAGTAGGTTTTGAATACTGCATAGATTAATGGTTTAAATTAACAATCCATTGTTTACACCCCGAATTAATACGAATAAAACAATATTTACAAAGGTATTTTATCAAATACAAAACAAAATGAACATATTTATTAATTCATTGCACATATCTATCATATTTTCTATTTATCCTTTATATTTCGTAATATTGTGTATGAATCCATTGTTAAATCAGCATAAGCAACAAAGAAAACTTACTACTTTAATCGAAAATAAAACGACCTATAACGCTGAGTTTTCAGAGTTGAATATTTTCGAAACACATGCCTATGCTGAAAAGGTTTCATTAACTTTTGATTTTCCTGTTATTGCTAGTATGCTTTCAGGTAAAAAAAGAATGTACTTACCTAATACACCTACTTTCGATTTTGTTCCTGGAGAGTCTGTAGTAATGCCTTCCAATAAAGAAATGATTATTGACTTTCCTATTGCTACGAAAGAATCTCCTACCCAATGTTTAGCTTTAGGAATTGATACTCATAAGATTGAGGAAGTCGTTTACAATTTCAATCAATCTGTAGCTATTGAAAACGAAAATAACCAATGGAATTTGAGTGATCAATGTTCTCATTTACTTCACAATGAAGATATTAATCATTTAGTTTTGAGGCTAACTCATACTTTTATTCAAAACAACTCTTCAAAAGATGTACTTTTAAATTTAATGATTCAGGAACTTATTGTAAGACTTCTTCAAACAAAAGCCAAATCATTAATCTTGAACGATAAAGACCGAACTTTTTCGGACACACGAATTGGTATTGTGATTAAATTCATCAAAGAAAATTTAACAAATAAGAATATCACCGTTGAATTATTGGCTAAGAAAGCCTATATGAGCGCTTCTCACTTTCACAAGCAGTTTAAAAACACCCTAGGAATTTCTCCTATTGATTACATAAATGCTGAAAAAATTAAGTTTTCGAAAAAACTAATGAGAGAATCTAAAAATTACAGAATGTCTGAAATTGCTTTCAAATCTGGCTTTAACAGTACTAGCTACTTTAATCGTCAGTTTAAAAAAATGGAATTAATGACTCCTCAACAATTTAAAAAATCGATTCTACTTTAGTATTTTTAGCTTTTTAAGAATATATGACCCTAACGTTAGTAACTGACCTTATAATTAATCATTGGTATCTGATAATTTTATTCTTCATAATTGCAGTTCTTTACTCTTCTGTAGGTTTTGGAGGTGGTTCAAGTTATTTAGCCGTATTGGCCTTAACAAGTATCACTTTTTCTCAAATTAGAGCAACTTCCCTTTTATGTAATATTGTTGTTGTTTCGGGAAATATATTTATATATCTGAAGCATGAAAAGTACCCTTGGCAAAAAGTTATTCCTTTGGTTATTTTTAGCATTCCTTTGGCATTCATTGGTGGTTATTTAAAAATTAAAGAAACATCATTCTTTATTTTACTAGGCTCTACTCTCTTTTTAGCGGCAATTGTTATGTGGAAATCTCAAAAAATTGTAGCAAAAGAAGATTCCCTCAAAAAAACAAAGATTTCGAAAAACGCTTTATACGGAGGAAGTATTGGCTTTATCTCTGGAATTGTTGGTATTGGAGGTGGTATTTTTCTAGCTCCTTTTTTACATCTCATAAATTGGGACACTCCTAAAAAAATTGCAGCAACGGCGAGTTTTTTCATTTTGGTAAATTCGATTAGCGGTATAATGGGGCAATTTTCTAATCCTAATTTCCATATTGAATGGTTCCTTACTTCTATCTTAATTACTACCGTTTTTTTAGGTGGTATGTTAGGCAATAGACTAAGTAATAAACTACTCAGCCCCATCCAATTGAAAAAGGCAACAGCCATACTAATTGCTTTCGTTAGTTTACGAATATTATGGAAATCATTCCTTTAAAAACCTCTTTTGGGGCGTTATTGACACTTGTTGCCCCTACACAAAATAGACCAAATACATAAAAATACTACCCATCTACACTAAAAAACAACCAACACATACATAAATTAATGCTTTCACATGTGTTTTTCATCTGTAGTTGAATGCAACTCACCGATAAAATGAGTCCAATTATCTATTAAAAAACAAAAAATTGAAGAACTCTTTTATATTTGATAGTAATTACAAGACCCCCCACCGTAAGTATTACCATAAAAAATTAAAAGAAGCACGATTTATGTTGAAAAGAGTAATATTAATAATATTTTGTTTTGTAATCCAACAAAATTTCTCCCAGCACTGTTCTGAAGATGATAAAAAACAGGACGATTCAAATTCAATTTCTTCAATAAAAAAATGTAAACTTGAAGAGTCGGAAAACAATGAAGGCATTGTATCGACTAATTTTTCACTAAACAACAGATTCTTAAAGAAGAGAAAATTTAACGCTACTAGAGATTTACATCCTAGTATAATTGATCAAAAAAAAGAGCATCACTCTGTTGAAAATCTTGAATTAGCAAATATCAAAAAGAATATAAATAGTTTAGCCACTTCAATAACGAATACTATAGAAGAAAAAACAATTCCGTTTGCAGAAGTAGATAATGTGCCCTTATTCGTTGAATGTGATGAAAACTCAAATGATGTATACAATTGTTTTAATATTAAAATGCAAGAGCATATCAGTAATAATTTTACGTATCCAGAAGAAGCTTTAGATCGAAAGATGGAAGGTGTAGTATTGGTAAGTTTTGACATTAATACGAAAGGAAATATTACAAACATTAAAACGATTTCGTCTCAAAACACTGAAATATTGAAAAAAGAAGCGGTACGTATCGTATCTCTATTACCGAAGTTTATACCCGGAAAAAGCAACAATAAATTGGTAACCGTAACCTATAGTTTTCCAATGGAATTTAAAATTGATACCACAAACCAATATTAGAACTGGAAGGTCTACAAAAGCAACATCACTATTTAAACCAACAACAACTTTGATCTCAATAGCATTATAAGAAAACTGTATATATTTAAGATTCCCGTTTTAATGTATTTATACTAAACATTATAATCTCTATTGTCAATTGAAACCACTGCTTTTAAACAAAACCAACTTCTAAAACAAAGTATTCCTATTAGATTTTACTAGCAATCTATTTAAAACCTTCTTAAAAGTCTTAATGTAGGCATCAGGTAATTACTTCGTCATAATCACCTTACTATTTAGCTTAAATAAATACTGAATTCTTTCAAAACGAAAATTTTAAATCAAAAAATGGATATCCAAAAAATTCTTAGTTTAAAGTTTTACCCTTTTTCGGATACTATTGTTAATTCCACCTTTATCAATCTTTTTCAACATACCTAAAACAACTAACAAACAACCATCTACACACCAATAACAACAATACATACATTAAAATAGTTTTTGCATCTTTTTTTCATCTTCAGTTTCAAGCAACTCATCGACCGTACTTGTTTAACTACCTACAACTGAAAGTGTACACTTTTATACTCCTTTATATTTGAAATAAATTACAAAATCTGTATTGTATGTATTCTCATAAAATATTAAAAGAATTAGGATTTATTTCAAGAACAATAATGCCGTTGCTGTTTTCTTTTATAGTTCAACAGAACTTCTCGCAACATTGTTCTGAGGAAAACGAAGAGCAAACAGATTTAAATTCAATTTCTTTAATAAACAAATGTAAAACTGTGGAGGATAATAAAAGTACTAGTAAAGTCTTTTCATTAAACACAAGGTATTTAAAGAGAAGAAAAAATAGCAAGAATAGAAATTTATTGGCTGAAATCACTGACAACACTAACAATCATAACTCTGTTAAAAGTATTGAATTAGCAAATATCAAAAAAAATATTACGAGTTTAGTCACCTCTATAATAAAGACTTCAAAAGAAAATACCATTTCTTTTTCTGAAGTAGATAGTGTTCCTATCTTTTCAAACTGCAACGAAAACTCAGAAGATCAATACAATTGTTTTAACGATAAAATGCAAGAACATATCAATAATAATTTCACATATCCAAAGGAAGCTTTAGACTACAAAATTGAAGGTGTTATTCAGGTTAGCTTTGTTATTAATAAAGAAGGAAATGTTACAAATATTGAAACAATCTCGTTTGAAAACACAGAATTACTAAAGAAAGAAGCCGTTCGAATTGTATCAATGTTACCTCAATTTATTCCTGGAAAGAACGACAACAAAAATGTAAACGTCGCTTATAGTTTCCCTATGGAATTCAAAATTAATTCTTCAAACCAGTTCTAAAACAAATACAGACGACTAACAAACCAAATCAATTCTTTTCAAGCAACTTAACTCCTTCATTTTTACATAAAACAAGAATGTAGTTTTTATTTGCTATCGTTATTGACTTTAATGCTTTTACTTGTAATTTATCAAAAATATTTAAAAACTCAGCCTCTACATCACTCCCATTCTTCTTTAACAAATAGCCTTTATTACCATCATACCTTACGGTTTCTACCTCTGCCTCATAAACCGCCCCAGCTCCTAAAATAAATTCGTCATTGTTTATTTTATCTTTCATAGAAACAAAAGTTGTTGTTGGTCCAAATTGCGATTGAACAGGTAACTTTTCCAGCTCAAATGTAAAACCTCCTCTATTCCTCAATACAAAAGAACTAAAATTAGTTGCTTTAAAATGAATTGAATTTTCTAATGCAATTTCTCCATAAATATCTGATAAACTTGCATTTGCAAATTGTTTATACGTCTTAAACTTTGAATTCAAAACTGGAAGCTGCTCGGAAGAACACTCCTTCCCTCTAACAGGCAACAACCCACCCTCCTTTGTTTCTTTACTTAAAACTACATCAATATTCTCATTTTTATCAAAATCATTAGCATAGATATGAAGTGGCTTGTCTACTGAAGGTTTAAATTTATTATTGTTTCCAATATTCCCTATTATAAAATCCATCTTTCCATCAGAATCAACATCGCTTGGGTACACCGAATAATGCCATCCTATACTATTTAAACTTTCGTTCGGAATTCTTTCAAATTTACCTTTGTTATTTTTAAAAACTACAACAGGCATCCATTCTCCTACAACAATTAAATCAGCAAGCCCATCATTATCAATATCGTTAAATACCGCATCATTTACCATATTAATATCACCTGCATCATCTATTAAATCTGAAGTTGCATCAATCAGTTTTCCATTTTCATTTTTAAACCATTTTGAAGGAAAGGCAGATGGATATTTTCCCGGTATAACTCCTCCTCCAACGAAAAGATCCATATCTCCATCATTATCAAAATCGAAAGGTTTTACAACAGAACTAAGCATTTTTATTTGAGGGTGATGCTTTTTTGACTTCTCAAAATTTCCTTTACCATCATTTAGATAAACTCTATCTATTAAATCATCACTATCCATACCATCTTCGTAGCTTCCACTAGCAACAAATAAGTCTAGATCTCCATCAGAATCAATGTCAAAAAACGCTGCAGATCGGTCCTCATATTTAGCTTCTTTTACAAAAGTAATATTACTATTTTCAATAAAAACACCTTTTGCAGTTTGTAAGTACAGCTTCGCACTATATCCTTTCCCATTTCCTACAAAAAAGTCGTCTAACTCATCCCCATTAACATCACCAACACATAAAGCTTTTCCTTTTTCACTCTGTTTCTGTGGTAATAACAACTGTTTCTTATAATCATTGAACTGCTTATCTACATGTCTAAAATTAATGCCAAAATCACTCCCCTCTAAAAGTGTAAACAAAGAGGTATTTCGTTTTTTCTCTGAATGGGCTATAGATTCTTCCTCCGCTAATTCTAAGAACTGATTTTTTCCCACATTTCTCAGATTCGATATATTTCCTGACGGCCAGTAAACGAACAAACTATCGATTGACTCATTTTTTCCGATTCCAAAATGTAACGTATGACTTACAGAGGATTGAAAACCTCTACTAGGGTATAATTGTTGACTTTGAATATTTCCATTTGAAAACAACTTCACTTTTGTGCCAATAGCACCTCTATTATTATTATTCCCCTCTAAATCAATGTTTATAAAGTTATTGGTTTGTGTGTTTTTATAAATACTAGCCACCTCCATTTGATTATTAACCACCAAATCCAAATCACCATCATTATCAAAGTCGGCATAAGCAACACCATTGGAATTAATAGCTTCATTCATTCCCCAAGTATCATTAGCCGATTTAAATACATAACCATTGGTATTCTTAAAAACTTGATTAGGAATTTTGGTAGAAGGCATTAAGGCAATAGCTTCTTCTAGAGTAACCTTCTTTCGATTCATAATATTAGATCTCATTTGGTTTCTAAAATCTTGATTTGAAAGATCATGGTAAATTCCATTAGTAACAAGTAAGTCTTTAAAACCATCATTATCAAAGTCTGCCAATAAAGGAGACCAACTCCAATCGGTTTTAGAAATCCCTGCTAATTGTCCTATTTCACCAAACACACCTTCACCTAAATTTAATTGAAGCATATTCGACATATATTGATAATGATACCCTTCATCTACCAATTTCTGAAAATTTGTGGTACTCATGGTAGCCATATTCTCTTTGCTTCTTTTATGATCAGAAGACACCATATCTACCACCACCAAATCTAACTTATTATCATTATTAACATCAGCAAAATCAGAGCCCATACTGTTGGCTGTAATATGATCAAAAGTAGCATTCACTGTATTCTTAAACGTTCCATCACCATTATTCAAGTATAAGTAATCGGCATCTAAAAAATCATTAGCAACAAAAATATCCTCCCATCCATCATCATTAAAATCACCTATAGCAGCACTTAATCCCCAAGCTTTATTAGTTATGTTTGCTTTTTGAGTAACATTTATAAATTTTCCATTAACGTTTTCAAAAAGTTCATCAGTCATTAAAGGGTGAGTTTTATTCTTTATAGTAGCATCTATGCTTGTATTGTTTCTAAAGTCTGCTCTATGATTCACCAAAAACATGTCGATATCACCATCTTTATCGTAATCAAAATAATATCCTTGGGTTGAAAATGCTGGTGAATTTAATCCATATTCTTTAGCACTTTCCTCAAAAGTACCATCTTGTTTATTAATAAAAAGTTTATTTCTTCTTAGGTTATTATCTTGTAATGAACCCGATTTACAAACATAAATATCCAACCAACCATCTTGATTTATATCTATCATTGAAACCCCAGTTGTCCAACCTTTGGCATCTTCTACTTTTGCCGATACTGTAACATCTAAAAATTCAAAACTTCCCTTATTTATGTATAATTTATTAGAACCTTCATTAGAACCAAAGTAAACATCTTCCAATCCGTCATTATTTATATCCCCCACTGCTACTCCACCTCCATTATACACATAAGGGTAATTCAGAAAATTAAAATATAGAGTTTCTTTAAATGTGTTCTTAAAATCTACATTCGTTTTTTCTTGATCCAACTTTTCAAAAAGATAATTTACTGACATGTTATCTTTTTCAATCGACTGATTGTTCTTACAACCAATTGAAATCAGTATTAAAAGTGTTAATAAAGATAAAGATGCCTTCATGTGTAGTTTCAGTTTATTTATTATAAAGCTTACTAAATTAAGAATATTCCGGATGTTCTTTTAATCTAATTCCTAAAAAACAAAGAATACTCGACAAAAAACCAAATTGTACGATTAATTTAATTCAAAAACCCTTTTTAACTACTAAGCATTTTAAGTATCACATCATTTTTTATATTTTCGTTCACTATGACGCACTTCGCTTTTTCAAAAGTCTTTTCATTTCTATTATTAATGAATGTTTTACTTATTGTTAACTGCTCAAAAAAAGCTAAAAACACTAGTACTTTCACTAATACCAAAAATACTTTAACCAATGAATTAAGTCCTTATTTAAAAAAACACTCAGACGATCCCGTTTTTTGGAACACTTGGAATGATAGCAGTTTAAATTTTGCCAAAGAAAACAACAAATTAATAGTTTTAAGTATTGGTTTTTCCTCTTGTCACTGGTGTCATGTGATGGAAAAGGAAACATTTGAGGATCAAAAAACGGCAAACGTTATGAATGATCATTTTGTCAACATAAAAGTGGATAGAGAAGAACGACCTGATATTGATCATTTATACATGAGTGCTTTGCAACTCATGACTGGAAAAGGTGGATGGCCTTTAAATGTTATTTTACTACCAAACGGTAAGCCTATTTACGGAGGAACTTACCATACCAAAAAACAATGGAATTCAGTTCTTCAAAAAATTTTAGAACTACACAAAAACAAACCTGAAGAGTTAACTTCCTATGCAAAGAAGTTATCAGAAGGACTTACAGCAAGTAATTTAATCGAAATAAATACTGATATCCCAAAGTTTTCAAAACAAGATTTTATTGATAAAATGACTTTATGGAAACCTTCTTGGGACACCATTTATGGACAAGAAATAACCAAAGAAAAGTTTATCAAACCGGGTAATTTAAAGTTCTTAATGAACTATGCGTATTTAATGAAAGACACTGATGTTTCTAAACAAGTTAAAACGACTCTTGATAAAATGTATCAAGGCGGTATTTTTGATCATTTACAGGGTGGTTTTTTTAGGTATAGTACTGATCATAAATGGCAACTTCCTCATTTTGAAAAAATGCTCTATACCAATGCACAAATCTTAAGTACTTATGCCGATGCTTATATGAAATACAAGGATCAGAAATACAAACATATTATAGAGAAAACCATTCAATTCTTAGAAGTAAATATGCAAAGCTCTAATGGAGGTTATATTTCCTCAATTGATGCTGATAATGAAGGGAAAGAAGGGGCATATTATGTTTGGACTAAAGATGAACTTAAAAAAACACTTGGTAAAAAGTACACTTCGTTTATTAGCAGTTATAAACTCATTCCTCAAGAAAATAATGATAGCAGCTATGTCGTATCCAAAAACCCCATCGAAACAAGCTTTTCTAGGGAAGAAATGAAATCTATCGATCTTCTTTTAAATAAAAGAAAACAAAGAATTCAACCACATAAAGACATAAAAAAAATTACTTCTTGGAATTCTCTACTTATTAGTGGTTTTTTAGATGCTTATAAGGCATTAGGGGACAAAAATTACTTGAATATGGCAGAATCTTTAGCCGAGATTATACATACAGAAGCTTTTACAAACGGAAAATTACAACATTTATTTAATAAAAATGCTGTAAAAAGAGAAGGTTTTTTAGACGATTATGCCTACTATATTTCTGCCAATTTAAAGCTTTATAGTATTACAGGTAAATCGACTTATGCTACGAGGTCTTCCAATCTTACTAAAATAGTAGTAGAAAACTTTGGAGATGGTAAAAATAACATGTTTACTTATGCTCGAAAATCCGATTTAGTATCTCCTATCGTAAAACTTAGTGATGGAGTGCTCCCTTCTCCTAATTCTGTGATGGCCGAAAATCTAAAACAACTCAGTATTATATATGGAAATAAAGCATATAACGATAGATTTACTAGAATGATAATGACTATATCTCCCTATTTAAAAGAAAATTTCTCTAATTATTTAAAATGGGGAAACCTTCACTTGCAGGAATTGTTTCCTATTAAAGAAATTGTTGTTGTCGGAATTGAAGCAGAAAATAAATCTTGGAAGTTTCAAAATACTTATTTACCAAATACTTTGATCTATTTTAACAAGGAAAACTTACCAGATGAGTTACCCCTTTTTAAACATAAATATGTTGAAGGAGCAACCTATATTTATGTTTGTGAAAAAGGATTTTGTAAGCTTCCTGTCACCTCAGTTGAAAAGGCTATAAAAATGATTAATCATAAATCGTATAACTTATAAAAACAAAAAGAGGCAACGAATATATGTTACCTCTTTGCTTCCCCCTAAAAATATGGATTTGAGCTTAACCTAACCAAGCATTCATCATCCATAATGTTTTCTCTTGTTCAGAAATAAAGTCGCTCATCATTGAATTTGTTCCTTCATCGTCTGCTTCACCTGATAACTCTAGAATTACGCGTTCTATTTTTAATAATTCTGCTAAAGAATCTACGATCAATTTAACAGCCTGCTCATCATTAGAGATATCTTTACCTACAGGAACTGAAGCTAACGCCTCGTACTCTTTAAAAGTATGCAAAGGAGTACCTTGTAAGGTTAAAATTCTTTCTGCAATCAAATCTACTTTTTCCTGCGCATCTGTATAAAATTCTTCAAATTTTAAATGTAATTCAAAGAAGTTTTTCCCTTTAATATTCCAATGAAGACCTCTTGCATTTTGATAGTATACTTGAAAATTTGCAAGTAAAATATTTAACTCTTTTACTAATACTTCCGTTTTATTTTTATCTAATCCTAAAATTGAAATTGCCATATTCTATTGATTTTATGCTTACTAGTTTTTCTATACCAAAAGTACCCCAAATTAACATGTTTTTAATATAAATTATATTGATTGTTTTAATATCTTTATCAAAAAATATTATAGAAATGACTATTACTCAATTGAAATATACCTTAGCTGTTGCAGAGTATAAAAACTTCACTGTGGCAGCTGAAAATTGTTTTGTTACACAACCTACGTTGAGTATGCAGATACAAAAACTTGAAGAAGAATTAGATGCCAAAATTTTTAATAGATCAAAAAAACCAATAGAACTTACGGAAGTAGGAAAACGTATTGTGGAACAAGCCAAAGTAATTGTTGATGAAAGCAACAGAATTGTTGATATTGTTCACCAACAAAAAGGATACATTGGAGGTGAGTTTAAGTTAGGTATTATACCAACTATTATGCCTACACTTTTACCTATGTTTTTAAAGACCTTCAATAAAAACTATCCAAAAGTGCAATTAATTATTGAAGAGCTTACTACCGAAGAAATCGTTAGAAAATTAACCGATGGTTATATTGACGCCGCTATTGCAGCGACTCCTTTAGAAAATGAAGCTATTAAAGAGCGTGTTTTGTATTATGAACCATTTGTTGGATTGATTCCTGAGGAACACAAATTATATCAAAAAAATAAAATAACGGTAGATGAATTAAATGTTGAAGATATTTTGTTACTAGAAGATGGTCATTGCTTTAAGGATAGTATTCTTAATATATGTAGATCACCTAAAACGGGTAAGAATATTCATTTTCAACTAGAAAGTGGTAGTTTTGACACCTTAATTAAACTCTCTAAAGATGGATTAGGAATGACTCTTCTTCCTTATTTAAATACCTTAGATTTAAACGAGAAAGATCAGGCACATTTAAGAGAATTTGAAACACCTCCTCCAGCAAGAGAAGTTAGTTTGATCTATCATAAATCGCAACTTAAAATGCAACTTATAGAAGCTCTAAAAAGTACTATTGATAGTGTTGTAAGAGGTGCTATAGCCTTTAGCGATGTTGAAATTGTTAGTCCATTAAATAAAGCATAAAATAAAAAATCCCGCTATGGCGGGATTTTTTATTTATCTATCTTAGAGTAAAACCTTCCAAGTATTCAAAATCAAGAGTTGAATCCTTAAGTATAATACTACGATTAAAATTCATATTCCGATAAAGCTTTCGGGAATTTTTCTGGATTTTCAGCTAAGTGATATCTAGGATCATCGATATCTTCTTCAATAATAGTATGAAACTTTTCACTTGCCTTATACATTAACACTTTACAATCTTCACTCAGGTGTTTAAGAGTAACCTTTTTTCCTACAGTTTCATATTTTTCAACCAAATTAAAAATAGCTTCTATTGCTGAATGATCAGAAACTCTAGACTCTACAAAATCAATTTCTACATTTTCTGGATCGTTTTTAATATCGAACTTTTCGTTAAAAGCAGTAATGCTTCCGAAGAATAGAGGTCCCCATATTTCGTAAACCTTAGTACCATCAGCTTTCATTCTCTTTCTTGCTCTAATCTTTTTTGCATTTTCCCATGCAAATACTAAAGCAGAGATAATCACTCCAACGAATACGGCAATTGCTAAATCAAAAACAACAGTTACCGCTGATACAATTATTAACACCACCGCATCAGACACGGGTATTTTATTCATAATTCTAAAACTAGACCATGCAAAAGTTTCGATTACCATCATAAACATTACTCCGACTAAAGCAGCAATAGGAACTTGCTCAATATACTTATCTGCAAACAAAATAAAAATTAAGAGTGTTACCGCCATCATTGCTCCAGATAAACGACCTCTACCTCCTGCGTTAATATTAATAACAGTTTGTCCAATCATACCACAACCTCCTGTTCCTCCAAACAAACCGCTTACAATATTTCCAGCTCCTTGTGCAACACATTCTTTATTTCCGTTACCACGAGAATCAGTTAACTCATCAACTAAATTCATTGTCATTAAAGTCTCTATTAATCCAACAGAAGCTGCTAAAAATGAATATGGCGCAATAAACTTCAACGTATCTAAGTTGAAAGGTAAATTACCCCATAAATCCCCCAAATTCAATTTTTTAGATAACTCATCAAAACCATTTAATCCTGCACCTCCTCCATCACGGATAAAGTCACCTACATTAATTGATTCGATTCCTCCAAAAATAACAATAAATGTAATGATTAAAATTGCTGTTAACGCCGCAGGTACTTTGGTTGTTAATTTTGGTAAACCCCATACAATTAACATTGTTAATAATACCAATCCGATCATTATATACAGCTTCGTTCCTGTCATGGCCGATTTAACAACACCTTCATCTTTTACTGAATAAAACCCTTCATCACCTACATTAAATACAACTTTTTTTGTGTTTATATCAAAAACTTGGCCTTCCGACACCAAAAACGTCTCTTTATTTGTAGTATTATTAAAAACGGACTTGTCTTTTATTGTGAAAATAGTATTGTCAGAAGCGATGTCTTTTACCGCTGTTCCTTCTACCTTATACACCAATTCTTTGTTCGTTGTTTTTCTTTGATTTTGCCCAAAAATATCTTTAGAATTCTCTTTAAACATTCCTAATTGGGCCATAAAAATTACGATCGCTAATCCATTAACAAATCCCATCATAACAGGATGAGGAATTAAACGAACAAACTTTCCTAATTTAAAGACTCCTGCTAACACCTGAATTATCCCCATTAATACAACAGCAGCCAGTAAATAAAAATATCCCATATTTTCAACAGGGTTATCAAATAGAAGCCCTTTTGCATGACCTTCTTGAATCATATGCACGAAAATAACTGCAACTGCACCAGCCGCTCCTGAAATAAGACCAGGTCTTCCACCGAAAATTGCCGAAATTATCCCAACAACAAAAGCTCCAAATAGTGCTACTATTGGACTGATTTGTGCTACAAAGGCAAAAGCAACTACTTCTGGGATCATTGCTAAAGAAACTGTAATCCCAGCTAAGGAGTCATCCTTTATCTTAATCTTCTTATTTTTAATGTATTTCATCATAATGTTACGAGGCTTTTCTAAAAGTTGGCAAATGTAAAGATAATTTTACTGATATACTTTTATGTTTAATTAACTTTAATTTTGCTACACTATTTTTTTGTAGTAATTTTGAACGTTGAAACTATCAAACAAATTTGGTAGCAACAATGAGCAGAAAAACACTACTTACTTCAAAAGAAATTGAAATCATTCTGCATCGATTAGCGTGTCAGTTAATCGAAAACCACAACGATTTTTCTAATACCGTTCTTATCGGTTTACAACCGAGAGGTACATTTTTAGCAAAGCGTTTGGCTGAATTATTAAAGAATGATTATTCAATTACCGATTTACAATTGGGGTTATTGGATATAACCTTTTATAGAGATGATTTTAGAAGAAGAGACGAACCTTTAGAGGCAACATCAACTCAAATAGACTTTCTTATTGAAGGTAAAAATGTTGTATTTATTGATGATGTTTTATATTCAGGTAGAAGCGTTCGTTCGGCTTTAACCGCAATTCAATCTTATGGAAGACCTGAAAGTATTGAACTTTTGGTTCTAATAGATAGAAGGTTTAGTCGTCATTTACCAATACAACCTAATTACAGAGGTAGACAGGTAGATGCCATTAATGAAGAGAAAGTTGCTGTTCATTGGAAAGAAACCCACGAAAAAGACGCTATTTATATTGAAACCAAGCAAAAGCTTGATTAACATGATGATTAAAAAATTACCTTAAGAATGAAGCAGTTAAGTGTAGAACATTTATTAGGCATTAAGTATTTGAATCAAACAGATTTAGAACTTATTTTTGAAACTGCCTCTCATTTTAAAGAAGTTATTAATAGACCTATTAAAAAGGTTCCTTCGTTACGTGATATTACTATTGCGAATTTATTTTTTGAAAATAGTACACGTACAAAACTATCTTTTGAACTTGCAGAAAAGAGGTTATCGGCAGATGTTATTAATTTTTCCGCTGGGCAATCCTCTGTAAAAAAAGGAGAAACATTAATTGATACAGTAAACAATATACTTTCAATGAAAGTTGATATTGTTGTAATGCGTCACTCAAATGTTGGTGCTGGAATTTTCCTTTCAAAACATGTTGATGCCAAAATAGTAAATGCCGGAGATGGAACACATGAGCATCCGACACAGGCATTACTCGATAGTTTTTCAATGCGCGAAGCCCTTAATAGTAACTTGAAAGGAAAGAAAATACTTATAGTAGGAGATGTATTACATTCACGTGTAGCTCTTTCGAATATTTTTGCGCTTCAATTACAAGGTGCAAAGGTGAAAGTTTGTGGACCTACTACTTTAATTCCTAAATATATTACTAGTTTAGGCGTAGAAGTTGAAACGAATCTCAAAAAAGCATTAGAGTGGTGTGATGTTGCCAACGTATTGCGTGTTCAGCATGAAAGAATGGCTATTAAATATTTTCCTTCAACAAGAGAATATACTCAGCTGTTTGGGATTAACAAGCAACTGTTAGATAATATTGGTAAAGACATTGTTATTATGCACCCTGGTCCGATAAATAGAGGCGTAGAATTGACCAGCGATGTTGCCGACAGTGATCAATCTATTATATTGAATCAAGTAGAAAATGGGGTTGCAGTTAGAATGGCTGTAATATATTTGTTAGCTCAACAAATTAAGAGATAGGCATGAAAGTAATTCAAAAGGATCAGTATAAATTCCTTAGCTCAGAAGAAACTTCTTTTGAAATATTCTTAAACAATTTCGAGAAGAAATATGAAAACCTCAAAGATTCTCATATTGTTTTAGAAATTTCTTCTAAAAATAATTTCACTGAACAAAATATTTTGCTATTTTTGAAATATGCTGATATCCAAAAAGAAAATGGCATGTCTTTTGTAGTTATTAATAAGGGTGTGGAAGTTGATAATTTTCCTGAGAACTTTAATATAGTTCCAACCTTAATTGAAGCAGAAGATGTAATTGAGATGGAGGATATTCAACGAGATTTAGGTTTTTAACCTATTAATTTATTCATCACCCCCTAATGAATTACATATGATAAAAAAATTACTGTTCTTTATATTATTTTCCTTTTCAGCGATTATATACGCTCAGGAAACTCGATCTCTTAAAAGTTTGGGAACTCACCCAAACCCATTTAATTTTGAAACAAAAATTTCTTTTCAATCTGACAAATATCAACCCGTTATTTTAACAGTCAAAAATATTTTAGGAAAAACAATTTTGGCGAAAGAAATAAAAGCTGAAAAAGGGAAAAACAGTATTCCTTTTAGACGTAATGATTTAAATTCAGGAATGTACATTTACTCGATTCAAACAAGTAAAGAAATAGTATCAAAAAGATTCGTTATTAAATAAATGGATTTAAACCTTACTATTTTGGGGTGCCATTCAGCTACACCTCGTGCAAATGCCTTTCCAACTTCTCAATATTTGGAAATTAATAACCGACATTTCTTAATTGATTGCGGAGAAGGCACTCAAAGACAAATGCGAAAATATAAAGTTGGTTTTTCTAAAATAAACCACATTTTCATATCCCACCTACACGGTGATCATTTTTTTGGATTAATAGGTCTCATATCTACTTTTGGTATTCTAAACAGAGAAAAACCTCTTCATATTTACGGACCAAAAGGAATTAAAGAAGTTACTGTATTACAATTAAAACTTTCAAAATCATGGACGAAATATGATGTTGTTTTCCATGAATTACACTCTAAAGAAAGCGAAGTTATTTTTGAAGATGAAAAGGTTATTGTTAAAACAATACCTTTAGATCACAGAGTTTATACCAACGGGTTTTTATTTACTGAAAAACCAAAACCTAAACGACTTCATATTGAAAAAATTAAACAATATGATGAAATCGAAAAGTGCGACTATAACAATTTAAAGTCGGGAAAAGACTTTAAACTTTCAACTGGTGAAATTATTTCTAATGACCAATTAACATTGGAGCCTGAAGCTCCAAAGAGTTTTGCTTTTTGTAGCGATACTTCTTATAAACCAGATATTATTCCGATTATAAAAGATGTAGATGTTTTGTATCATGAAGCTACGTTTTTAAAGGACAGAGAGGACTTGTGTGAAAAAACAAAGCATTCCACTGCCGAACAAGCAGCTTCTATTGCTGATCAGGCAAATGTCGGAAAACTTATCATTGGCCATTATTCTAGTAGATATAAAGATATTTCAGAGTTTAAAAAGGAAGCCGAAACAATATTTAGTAAAGTAGAACTTGCTGAAGCCGGAAAACGTTATTCTATAGACTCCTTCCCTTTTGAAATCCTAAATTAAATTTTTAGGATAAAACCTAGATTCACTTAAACTAAAAGACACCTTTTTTACTTTTTATAACTTACCAGTAGCTTATTATCACTTTCAATTCCTATACCTATATCGGTTACTAATTCTTTATGCTTCCACGTTACATAGTAATATCCCGATTTAAAAGAGATGCTTAGTCTAAGTTTTGGGGATTTATCTCCATTTGAATCGATATAAACTATATCGAATTCCCCTTCAAATTTTCTTTCCTTTATTAATTTAGTTACTCTTTTTGCGCTTCCTACTCCTCGTTCTATTTCATTATTCTCGCTAAACAACCACTCAGCTTTTACCCCATCCGTAGTTAAAGAGTACACCACACACCCTAAGTTAAGGTTCTTCCTATCTAACATAAGCTTAATTATATTGATTAGTGGATAACAACACCAAAGTACAAGCTTCTTCCACAAGGATATTATTTGATTTCAAAATCTCTATGAATTCATTATTCTCTGTTCCTGGATTAAAAATAACTCTAACAGGTTTTAAACTCAAAATATAATCGTAATAACCTTTTTGTATAATAGGATTAATGTATAAAGTTACTGTATCAATATTTTCAAACAATTCTTTTTCTACACAAATATGAACGTCAGAAACTTCTCCTTCCTTGATTCCGATAGCCAAGGTATTGATTTCATTTTCAACAAGTAATCTAATCGCTTTGTTCGAATATCTCGATTCATTTAAAGATGCACCTATCACTAGTGTCGTTTTTTTCATATTGTTAATTATACGTTAAAGTAATGTATTCTAGTAACAAAAGTACAGCTTCCAATGTCTATTAATTATTAAGACAATTCAAAAACTTACGAAATGAGAAAATTATTACTATTTTTTTTAACCTTTATGACTTTATTCTCCTACGGAAATGATTTACCAAAACCAGGAGTTCTCTCGGGAAAGGTTATTGACAAAATGACCAAAGAACCTTTACCTTATGTAAACATTATTATCAAAGATGCTGCCAAAAAATTAATAACTGGTGGTATAACAAACGAAAACGGTGCCTTTCTTATAAAAAACATTCCCAATGGAAACAGTATATTAGAAGTTCAATTTATTGGCTATAAAACGTATACTAAATCCATTACTGTTAGTAAAAAAAATAAAAACATTCAACTAGAAACTATACAGCTAGAAGAAGATTCTACAACCCTAGAAGAAGTTGAAGTACGAGCAGAAACTTCTACAGTTACTCAAAAAATTGACAGAAAAGTTATTAATGTAGGTAAAGACCTTACTTCTGCCGGAGCAACTGCATCAGAATTATTAAACAATGTGCAATCTGTTAGTGTTGATAGTCAAACTGGAGATATTAGTTTAAGAGGAAATGAAAATGTTAGAGTTTTAGTTGATGGTAAACCAACAAATGTACCTGCATCTCAACTATTAAAACAACTTCCTTCTTCATCTATTAAAAGTGTAGAGTTAATTACCAATCCTTCGGCTAAATACAATCCAGAAGGGATGAGTGGAATTATCAATATTATCTTGAATAAGAATGCGAATATGGGGTTCAATGGTTCTATAAATACTGGTATTGAAGCCGGACACTACGTTCGATATAATGCTTCAACAAACATGAACTATAAAACAGGAAAAGTAAACTTTTTCGGTAATTACGGATTCAACGGAGGAGATCGTTATAACTTTGGTTTTGTAAACAGATCAGGAACGAACTACCAAGATTTTATTTTTGTTAATGACAACGAGTCTCATTTAGTAAAATTTGGAGCGGATATTTATCTAAACGATAAGAATACATTATCATTTTATACGACTCAAAATTGGTTCGAAAATAATGCTAATGGACGAGTTGAAGTTACCGATAATAATGGGGTTATAATAAATCACGCTCCTAACTCAAATTTATCTGATAGTAAAGATCAAACCTATAACATAAACTATAAGTGTGATTTTGAAAAGAAAGGTCACAATATTGAGTTTGAAGCTACTTACTCAAAAAATGATACTCCACAAGACTTATTTAACAACGACTTAATTAACCCTAGTGATGGTTCTTTAAATTATTTTAATGATATTTTTAATAATCGATCGAACACACTAATTAACCTTGATTATACCAACCCAGTTTCTGAAAATGGTAAATTAGAAATAGGTTTAGAGTATCGTGAAAATAATGCGGATAACACCAACATCACCAATCAAACGGGGTTTAACAATTCATCTTTTTCATATGACAGAAATATATATTCGGCATATGTAAATTATGGACACCAATTTGGTAAGTTAAGCATGCAATTGGGTGCTAGATTAGAACAATACAATATCGATGGAGCTTTTAATCAAGAAACGTTGCCTAGTGAAACAGTGACAGATGACATTTTTACTATATATCCATCTGCCTTCTTTACTTATAACCCTTCTGAAAAAAATCAATTTCAATTGAGCTATAGTAAAAGAGTTGATAGACCTAACATACAACAAGTAAACCCTATTAGAGAATTCAGTACTCCTCTTATTACTTCCATTGGTAATCCAGATTTGCTACCTCAATTCACGAATTCAATTGAGTTTAACTATACCCGAAAAATAAAAGGAGGATCTATTACTTTTGGTAGTTTTTATAGAAATGTTAACGATGTAATTTCAAGAGTTACTTATAAAGATCCAAGTGACCCAAGTGATGTTCGTCAAATCTTATCATTCCAAAACTTTGACGATACAGATGCTTACGGACTTGAGCTTTCTGCTAGTTATAAAATTGCCAAATGGTGGAGAGCTAATGCTAGTATGGATTTTTATTCTCAGAAGCAATTTGGTACCGCCGACTTAAGTATTCCAAATGCTCCAAGGCTAGAAGTACAAAACGAAGTTTTTAACGCTAGAATTAGCAATAGCTTTACAGCTACGAAAAACCTACGTTTCCAATTATTTGCCATGTATAGAGGCGAAGTTGAAGATATTCAATGGAAAGTAGCTCCAATGAGAATGATTAATATAGGAGCTAGTTATGCAGTATTAAAAGGAAAAGGGAATATTACTTTTAGAGTCAATGACATATTCAATACGATGAGATTCCAATTTCAATCAGAAAATCCATTTACCCAAAATGGTAGATTTAAATGGGAAAGTAGAACTTCATATATTGGATTTAACTATAGATTTGGTGGAGGTAAAAACCGTGCTAAAGCTAGAAGAAAAAGAGATGATAATGAAAAACAAGGCGGTGGTGGTTTTATGTAGTAAAACGTAACACTCGTACAGAAAAACTCCAGATATTTATTTATCTGGAGTTTTTTTTTTATTATTGTACTACATTCTGTTAATTAAAAAGGAATGTATCATTCGGCTATATACTACAAAAGATATTAATAATATCTCCTATACTATTTATAATAAGTGTACTATTTACTAGCTATCCTAAAATGAAAAGACTATTACTACTATTTCTATGTCTTTGTGTATTTAAACTTGTTGCTCAAAAGAAAAACTTTGGCGAAATCCATGGTTATGTATATGAACAATCAAAACAAATCGCTATTCCCTTCGCAAGTGTAACGCTTAAGTCTGAAGAGGGAAAAATTATATCTGGATCGGTATCAAATAAAGCTGGAAAATTTTCTTTGAAAAAAATTCCTCTTGGAACCTATATATTGGATGTTCAATTTATGGGATATGATCCGTTAATTAAAAACGTTAGCTTATCAAAAGCAACCCCTAAACTATTACTAAAAAAGTTATATTTAAAAGAAAGTAATATTGTACTTGATGGTATTACAGTTAAAAATGACGAAACTTATATCGTTCAAAAAATAGATCGAAAAATTATTAATGTTGGTAAAGATATTGCCGCAACAGGAGCCAATGCCTTGCAGGTTTTACAAAACGCTCCATCAGTAGATGTTGATGTACAATCTGGCAGCATTAGCTTAAGAGGGAATGAAAATGTAAGAATTTTAATTAATGGGAAACCCTCTAATATGAACCCTACTCAACTTTTAAGGCAAACTCCTTCTGCTCTATTAAAGCAAATTGAAATCATTACGACTCCTTCTGCTAAATATAATCCCGAAGGAATGAGTGGTATTATAAATTTTGTCTTGAAAAAAAACACCAATTCTGGATTTAATGGCTCCATAATGGTTGGACTGGAACACAGTAAATATACTAGACCAAATAGTACTATTGATTTAAATTACAATACTGGATCCATTAATTTCTTTGGAAATTACAGTAGTTATTTTGGAAAATATAAAACCGTGCAGCGTCTAGAAAGGGTCGATAAATTTTTAACACAAGATTTCGACTTTCTATATGATTATGATGATCATACATTTAGATTGGGTGCTGATATATTTTTGAATAAAAAAAATACTTTTTCTATATATACTTATCAAACGTTTAGTGATAACTCATTGAGTAATGATGCCATTTTTAAGTCTGATAATGAAACCTTATATACTCCCAACCTTTCTAATTATAACGCTTCCGAAAGAATTTACAATATCGATTATAAACATCAGTTGGAAAAAGGTGGAAGTATTGAATTAGAGACCAATTATAGCGTTAATAAAAATCCTGAAGAATCAATAAATAGATTTCCACAAGACTCAAATAATAGACTCTATGACTACTCCAATGATATAGATGATACTCGAAGATCATGGCTTATTAATTTAGATTTTGAAAAAAACATTTTTGACAGCATAAAACTTGAAACAGGACTTGAATATAGGAGTCAATTAATGCATAATAGTATAAACACTAATCAAGAAATAGAAGTTGGTTCTCCTATTACTATTGTCCCTAGAGGGAATACTGACTTTAATTATGATCGTTTTATATATTCGGCTTATTTTAATTTAAATAAAGAATTTAAAAATCTATCAGTACAAGCTGGCTTGCGTTTCGAACAATACAATGTTCATGGATCATTCTCCAATACACAACAAGTAATGAATGTTCCTTATTCCGATAAAGAATTTAATATCTATCCGTCCATATTTGCATCATATTCTATATCAGACAAGGATAATATTCAACTTGCATATAGTAGACGTGTAGAACGACCTGCGTTTTCTCAAGTAACACCAATTCAAGAATGGGTATCCCCATTAACTACCTCACAAGGAAATCAAAATTTAAATCTACAGTTTACCAATTCTCTTGAGATAAATTATACAAAAACAATTTCGAAAGGATACATTACAATCGGAACTTTTTATAGAAGACTTTCCAATCGAATTGGAAGAACCGTTCAAGAAAGTGATGTAAACCCTGACATCCAAATTTTGTCTTTTGACAATTATGATTTTGCAGATAATTACGGAGCTGAACTCTCTGCTAGCTATAAGATTTATAAATGGTGGAATGTTTTCCCTTCAATAGAAACCTATATTCAGCAATCTGAGGGAATCATTAATGGTTCAATGGAATCTGTTAAAAACACTTATTTTAAAACAGTGTTAAGAAACAACTTCAAAGTAAATAATAATTTCAATGCTCAGTTAATTATTAATCATAGAGGAAGAAAAAGAAATATTCAATTCGAAATACAGCCTTATACAACAGTTGATATTGGAGCAAGCTTAAGTATTTTAGATGATAAAGGTAAAATTTCCTTACGAGGATCGGATATCTTCAATGGTATGAATTTTCAATATTTTTCAGGTAATCCATTTCCTCAAAATGGTAGTTACGATCTAGAAAATGACAGCGTTTATCTAGGTTTTAGTTATGCTTTTGGAAGTTCAAAAGGAAAAACAAGATCGAGAAAAGAACGAGATGATAGTGAGTCTCAGGGAGGTCTCTTCTAAAAAAACAACCCGAAGAAATAGTTTTCTTCGGGTTGTTTTTTATTAGTTTTTTTATATTTTCTTACCAACGTATCACTACAGATCCCCAAGTGAATCCACTACCAAAAGCGGCTAGTACTACTAAATCTCCATCATTCACCTTTCCATTTTCCCAAGCTTCAGTAAGAGCAATAATAACCGAAGCTGCAGTAGTATTTCCATACTTTTGAATATTATTAAACACCTTATCATCAGATAACTGGAATTTTTTCTGTATAAATTGCGCTATGCGTAAATTTGCCTGATGCGGAATCAACATATCAATGTCTTCTTTCTGTAAATTATTCGCTTGAAGTCCTTCAACAATAGCTTCAGAAAATCTAACAACGGCATGTTTAAAAACAAACTGACCATTCATATAAGGATAATAAGAAACATCTTCAGGATCATTACTTTCCATAATTTCAGGAACCCATCTACCTGTAGATGGCCCTTCTAAAGCTAACTCTTTTGCATGCTTTCCTTCAGAATGTAAATGAGATGATAAAATTCCCTTTCCTTCCTCCTCACATCGAGATAAAACAGCAGCTCCTGCCCCATCGCCAAAAATTACAGTTACACCTCTTCCTCTAGTGGATCTTTCCAACCCTCCAGAATGATTTTCAGAACCAATAACCAAAATATTCTTATACATTCCTGTCTTAATAAATTGATCCGCTACTGATAAAGAGTAAATAAAGCCAGAACATTGATTTCTTACATCCAAAGCTCCAATAGTTGGCATTCCTAACATATCTTGAACGCGCACTCCTCCTCCAGGAAAGTACATATCGGGGCTTAAAGTCGCAAATACTATAAAGTCAATATCATCTTTTGTTAAACCAGCTCTTTCAATGGCTATTTCGGCGGCCTTAGCCCCCATTGAAGAAGTATTCTCCCCAGTTTTGGGATCAATCCAACGACGTTCTTTAATTCCAGTTCGCTCTTGAATCCATTCATCACTTGTCTCCATCCACTGAGTTAAATCATCATTGGTTACCACGTTGTCGGGTACATAATACCCCAATCCTGTAATTTTTGAACTATACATAATTTTTTATGTTATTTTTTTACTTGTATGCAAATTTTTGACTATCAAAAATAGCAATTTATAATTTTTAAAACAATTTAAGAAACCTTTTGACTTAATTACATGTCATATTGTCATTTATTTAGTTTTGGTACTTTTTTTGACAATCATTGTGTGAGAAAATAATATCAAATAAAATATATAAATTATGAGTAAAGGAAATATTAATGTATCGGTAGAAAACATTTTTCCTCTGATTAAAAAGTTCTTGTATTCTGATCATGAAATCTTTTTACGCGAACTTATTTCTAATGCTACAGATGCTACTACAAAGCTAAAACATTTAATTTCTATTGGGGAAGCGCAAGTTGACTATGGGGCGCCTAAGATTGAAATTAACATAGACAAGGAAAACAAAACCTTACGTATTGTTGACCAAGGCTTGGGTATGTCTGCCGAAGAGGTTGAAAAATATATCAATCAAATTGCTTTTTCAGGTGCTGAAGAGTTCTTAGAAAAATATAAAGACGATAAAAATGAAACTGGTGTAATTGGTCACTTCGGATTAGGATTTTATTCTGCCTTTATGGTTGCGGATAAAGTTGAAATCATTACCAAATCATTTAAGGAAGAAACAGCTGCTCATTGGACTTGTGATGGTTCTCCTGAATATACTTTAGTAGAGCATGATAAATCTGATCGTGGAACAGAAATTATTTTACACATCGCTGAAGATTCTGTAGAGTTTTTAGAGGAAGGCAAAATAAGAGGACTCCTAACTAAATATAACAGATTCAACCAAGTACCTATCAAATTTGGTACTAAGAAAGTTAATGACCCAGACTTTACTCCTCAAACAATTACTGATGAGGAAGGAAAAGAAACAACGGAGCCACATAAGCAAATTGAAGTTGACGATATTATTAACAATACAGATCCTGCTTGGACTAAAAAACCTGCGGATTTAGAAGCTGATGATTATACCAACTTCTATCGTGAATTATATCCAACGCAGTTTGAGGAATCTCTTTTCCATATTCACTTAAATGTTGATTATCCATTTAATTTAACAGGTATTTTATTCTTCCCTAAACTAAGTCAGAACTTAGATATGCAGAAAGATAAAATTCAGTTGTATCAAAATCAAGTTTTTGTAACTGATAATGTGGAAGGAATTGTTCCTGACTTTTTACAAATGCTTAAAGGTGTTATTGATTCGCCAGATATTCCTTTAAATGTATCGCGTTCATACTTGCAAGCCGATGGAGCCGTTAAGAAAATATCAGGATACATTACAAAGAAAGTTGCTGATAAATTAAGTTCTTTATTCAAAAAGGATCGAGAAGATTTCGAAAAGAAATGGAATGATATAAAGGTTATCATTGAGTATGGTATGTTATCTGAAGACAAGTTTTTCGATAAAGCGAAAAAATTCGCCTTATATCCAACCGTAAATAATGAGTACTTTACTTTTGATGAATTAGTTGAAAAAACGAAAGATACTCAAACAGATAAAGACGGAAATCACATTATTCTTTATGCTTCAAATAAAGATGCTCAACATGCCTATATTGAGTCTGCAAAGGCTAAAGGGTATGAAGTAGTGATATTAGACTCTCCTATTGTTTCTCATTTAATGCAAAAACTTGAAACTTCAGGGGGAGATACTAAGGTTCAGTTTACTCGTGTTGACTCAGATCACGTTGATAATTTAATTAAGACAGACGATACTGTTATATCTAAATTATCTGACGAAGAAAAGGATAAACTAAAGCCAATTATTGAAGGTTCTGTACCAAAAGAATCATATACCGTTCAATTAGAATCGATGGATTCGAGTGCTTCTCCTTTCTTAATTACTGTTCCTGAATTTATGAGAAGAATGAAAGAAATGAGTGCTACTGGTGGTGGTATGATGGGAATGGGTAATTTACCTGAAATGTATAATTTAGTAGTCAATACAAATCACCAATTAGTTACTGATATTTTAAACGCAGCTGAAGACAAGCAGAAAGAACTAATTTCTCAAGCTTTTGATTTAGCAAAATTATCTCAAAACTTGTTACACGGTGAAGAGTTAACCAACTTCATTAAGAGAAGTTATGATTTGATAAAATAAAACTTATAAAACTTTATAATTTAAAAGCTTACCTCATATTGGGGTAAGCTTTTTCATTTTATGGCGCTTATCATACTACATAATTTGATTAATAAAAAGATTTTTATACTTTTAATGCAGAAACAAAATCAATTACCCCTTACCTATGAGAAACTTTTTAAAAGCTTTTCTCGTTTTTTTGTGTTGGGCAACCGTAGCTCTTCTTGTTCAGAGTCATAATTTTCGTTATGAAGACACCACTACGCCAACTGATGAAATTGTAACAAAAAGCATTTCAAAAAAGAAAAATGAAGAACCTGCAAAATCTTCTGAGCCTTTAAAACAACCAGAAGAAGTAACTTCGAAACCTACCATTTCAGAGGAACGTATTGAAAAAGAAGTTAAATCCAGCAAAGGACAACGGAAGGCAACACATCTTAAATTCAAACATAAATTTATTACCAACGCTGCACATACCCGAGTTTTATTTCCTCAAAACTTCTCATATTTCAAAGATTCCATTTTTAATTTCTTAAATAATAATCCTTCAAAAGAAATAATTATTGTTGGTCATTACTTACCAAATGAATTCTTATCCAATAAAACGTCTTTTGGAGAGTCTAGAGCAATATATATAAAGAACAGACTCACAAAATATGGAATAAATCCAAACAGACTTAATATAAAAGATTCACTAGTTACTTACAGTTATGATAATGATGGCTTCTATGCAGAAGGAATAACTGTTTTCTATTCAGAAATTTCCGCTGAGAAAAGGAAAACACTTGATAAGTATATTCAAACAAAAACAATTCAAAACACTTTTAGTAGAAATACTTTAAGACCTGACAAAAACCTATTATCCTATGCATTTGAATTAAAAAATTACTTAGCAAACAACCCAAATAAAATGGTCAATATTATTGGCCATTCAAATAAAACAAGAAATGAGGAGACTAGTAAGGCAATTGGACTAAAATTAGCCACCCAATTAGCTGATTACCTTATTAAAAATGGAATTCCGAAATCAAAACTAAAAACAAGTTCTAAAGGAGACACCTCGCCTTTAGAAGGATATAAATCAAATAATATAAAAAATAAAAGAATTGAAATACTAATCAACTAACATTAATCCCTTGAATATGGCACTCTTTTTAGCAGAAAAATCCTATCACCTTCTCGGACTCTTTTTCTGGATGTTTGGCTCGTTTTTAATCGGCTATTTATTTTCTTGGTACTATTACAAAAACAAGTATGAACACCAAATTGAAGAAAGTAAAGAAACCATTACTGAATTACGGACAGAAATGCAATCTACAATACGGGCGAAAAAAACCGTTGAACGAGGTGGTATCGAAATCAAACACCCTAAAAAACTTAAATTTGATAATATTGGTACAGCCGACGAAAACAATAAGGATGATCTTACAAAAATAAATGGAATAGGAAGTTTTATCGAGAAAAAACTAAACAGTATTGGCATTTACAATTACAAACAAATTAGTAAATTATCAAAAGATGAAATTGAAACAGTAACAGATTTGATTCAATTTTTCCCTGGTAGAATTGCAAGAGACAATTGGAAAGGTCAGGCGACACAGCTTTTACAAAAAAAAGAATAATAAAAAAAATGCTGGTTAAAACCAGCACTTTTTTTTATTCGTATTCTTTCATTTCTTCGTCGTAAAACACTCCAGCCAACTCTATTAAGTTTTCCAACTCATTGGCCAAATCTTGCTCATTTTCACTCGATACATCTTCAAACCATTCTACTTCATCATCTTTTAAATTGATTAAAAATCTTGGATACTCAGTATGCAATACAAATATATCGTCAGGATGATTACTATTATCTGCTAATAAAAACTTAGGTAAATTCATTATGTTTTGTTTTAATCAATTTTAATGTTAAATAATTAAAGCGCAAATATAGTAGAATTGAAGCTGATGTTAGCCCGGCAAGTAATCCTAGCCAAATTCCAAAACTACCATACATTTCCTTACTTCCGAAATAAAAGCTAATTGGAAAACCAATAACCCAATAAGAAATAAGTGTTATAATTGTAGGAATTACTACATCCTGCAACCCTCTAAGTGCTCCCAAAACCATGACCTGAATGCTATCACTAATTTGGAAAAATGCAGCCGCTATTAACAACTGAGAAGCTATTTTTAACACTTCCATATTATCGGCATAATTATCTGCATCGCTTAAATCTATATATAAATGCGGTAAATACTTATGAAAAATAAAAAACAAACCACAAAAAAGAACCGCTAACATGGTTCCCATTAAAAATATTGAAAAGGCGATTCTTCTCAGTTCTTTATAGTTTCTTAGTCCTTTTTGGTTCCCTACTCTAATCATTGAAGTTACTCCAAGTCCTGTAGCTACCATAAACGTCATTGATGATAAGTTAAGTGCTATTTGATTTGCTGCTTGTGGGTTTTTACCTAACAGACCGCTTAACCAAATTGCCGCTGTAAAAATGGCTACTTCAAACAACATTTGCATTGCACTCGGAGCTCCTAAGCTAATAATCTTTTTAATCATACTCGTTTCCAAAACAAAATACTTAATTTTAGTAACAAGCTGCTTTGTTCGTTCTTTTCTAGTTAAAACCCACCATAAAAAAACTACCATAACAGCTCTCGACAATAAGGTACCATAAGCCGCACCTACAATACCCATAGCAGGAAACCCAAACTTCCCAAAAATAAGTAAGTAGTTAAAAATTACATTTAAAATATTCGCCAATAAAGTTGCATACATCGGATATTTAGTCATAGACATACCATCACTAAATTGTTTTAATCCCTGAAAAGTAATCATTGGAATTAAAGAAAATGCGACCAAATCCAAGTATGGTAATGACAAGGTAACAACCTCTTCTGGTTGATCCATATAATACAATAATGGTTTTGCAAAATAAACTCCTAAAAACATTATTAACCCCATTCCAAAACATAAAACAACTCCATGTTTAAACGTCGATTTAACATCTTTTAAATTATTAGAAGAATCAGCTTCTGCCGTTAATGGCGTAATCGCCGTTGAAAACCCAATTCCTAAAGACATTGCTATGAAAATAAAACTATTTCCCAAAGAAACTGCCGCTAATTCAGCAGTCCCCAACTGCCCAACCATTATATTGTCAATAAAACTTACAAACGTATGCCCAAGCATTCCTAACATTACAGGAGCCGCCAATTTCCAATTGTATTTAAACTCCCTAGTATACTCCCCTAAACTCAACTTAATATCCTTAATTTTCTGACTACGAAGATACTTCTTTTTACATCTGATAATGTTTGATTCGATTCATTTTTTTAAATTATTTAACTACCTTTGAATTCTATTTAAAATGAAAAAATGGCAACTATTAACTTAAAAGGAAACCCAATTGAAACTGTTGGAAACCTACCAAATTTAAACGAAAAAGCACCTGAATTTACACTAACTGCTTCTGACCTTTCGGACAAGAAGTTAAGTGATTTTACAGGCACTAAACTTGTATTAAATATCTTTCCTAGTGTAGACACAGGAACTTGTGCTGCATCAGTAAGAGAATTTAATAAAAAAGCTTCAGAACTTAATAACACCAAAGTTGTTTGTATATCAAAAGATTTACCTTTTGCTCAAGGCAGATTTTGCGGGGCTGAAGGCATTGAAAACGTGATTATGTTATCTGACTTCAGAGATGGTAACTTCGGTAAAGAATATGGTTTAGAAATTACTACTGGGCCTTTAAAAGGTCTTCATTCTCGTTGCATCGTTGTAATCGATGAAAAAGGAAATGTAGTATATACTGAACAAGTTGATGAAATAGTTGACGAGCCTAATTATGTAAAAGCTTTGAATGCTCTTTAATCTTTTATGAAAGATCATAAACTAGGATTTGTTAGAGGTCGACTACGCAGTGTAAAATTTGCCGTAAAAGGCATGTGGTTGCTTCTTACAACAGAAGATAGCATTAAAGTACAAGCTTTTTTCGCTATTCTCGTTACTATAATGGGGTTTTATTTTTCCATTTCAGCAAACGAATGGATGGCTCAAATAGTAGTTATTGCATTGGTATTAGTTGCTGAGGCACTAAATACAGCCATTGAAAAAGTAGCCGACTTCATACATCCAAATTATGACAAAAAAATAGGTTTTATTAAAGATATAGCTGCCGGAGCTCCGGCTTTTGCAGCTTTCTTCTCTTTGATTATTGCAGGTATTATTTACATCCCTAAAATTATCGCTATATTTTAGCGTTTTAAATACTGGTTAATTTTTATTTATGGCAAAAAAGAAAACATCTGTTAAGAAAGATCAAAAATCCATTTCGACTATTTCAAAAGTAAAGTCTTTTGTGGAAAATAGACAAAATAAAACCATTTTTGGAGCTTTTCTAATACTGTTTTCTATCTTTATGACAGTTGCCTTTGTTTCTTTTTTTTACACTTGGCAACAAGACCAAAGTGCCCTAAATCAATTCTCCGATAGAAGTATTCCGACGGGTAATTTATTAGGGAAAATTGGAGCAAAACTCAGCAATGTATTAGTTTTTAAAGGTTTTGGATTAGGTACATTCATTTTGAACATAGTATTGTTCTTTACAGGAGCGAGGATTTTATTACAATCGAACTTAAAAAAAATTATTACTTCATGGAACTGGGGATTACTCGGAATGCTATGGGCTTCAATTTCTTTAGGATTTGTTAACACTAAATACGCGATATTATCAGGTATTATTGGTTTCGAACTCAATGAATATTTACAAACTTTTATTGGTAAAACTGGCCTTATCATTTTACTGTTATTCTTTTTCATTTCCTATTTAATTATTCGTTTTAGTATCGATCCAGATGCTATTGTTGAAAATTTAGAAGCGAAGAAAAAAGAGAAAGAACAAGAACGTATAAATAATGAGGAAGATCTTCAAACTTCTGACACCCCTACCATAACACCCGAGTCTAAAAACATAAACATTGAGAATGATTCAAAATCAGATTTTGAATTATCTGTTGAAAACTTGACTCCAACTATAAAAAATCATTCCGAAGTAGTTCAAAAGGATGACGAGCAAAATAATGATTCCACTGAAGTTAATCTGGATACCACTTCTTCTCAAAATGAACCAGAACTCAAAGTTTCAGAGGACACCATTAAGGAAGTAGAAGTAGCCATCGAAAAAATTGCGGAAGAAAAAAGTGTCACTGAAAATTTATCAGACAAATTATTAAAAGATTTTGGAGAATTTGACCCTAAGCTAGAGTTGAGTAATTATCGTTTTCCAACCTTCAATCTTTTAAAAGAATATAACGAAAGTATTTCTGTTGATCCTACGGAACTAGAAGCGAATAAAAATCAAATTGTAGAAACTTTAAAAAACTATAAAATTGGTATTGCCCAAATTAAAGCAACCGTTGGACCTACTATTACATTGTATGAAATAGTTCCAGAAGCAGGTGTTAGAATCTCTAAAATTAAAAACTTAGAAGATGATATCGCTTTATCTTTAGCTGCTTTAGGCATTCGTATTATTGCCCCTATTCCTGGTAAAGGAACCATTGGTATTGAAGTACCTAATAAAAAGGCAACCATAGTTTCTATGCATTCGGTAATTTCATCAAAGAAATTTCAGGAATCTCCTATGGAATTGCCAATTGCAATGGGTAAAACCATATCCAACGAAACTTTTGTAACTGATTTAGCTAAAATGCCGCACTTACTTATGGCAGGAGCTACTGGACAAGGTAAATCGGTTGGATTAAATACTATTTTGACTTCGTTATTATATAAAAAACATCCCGCAGAAGTTAAGTTCGTGCTGGTAGATCCTAAAAAAGTAGAATTGACTTTATTCAATAAAATTGAGCGTCATTACTTAGCCAAACTTCCCGACGATGGAGAAGCCATTATTACCGATACAACAAAGGTTGTTAATACACTAAACTCTCTTTGTATTGAAATGGATGCTCGTTACGACTTGCTAAAAGATGCGATGGTTCGTAACATTAAAGAATACAACGCCAAATTCAAAGCTCGTAAATTAAATCCTGAAAACGGGCATCAGTTTTTACCCTACATTGTATTGGTTATTGATGAATTTGCTGATTTGATTATGACTGCAGGAAAAGAAGTAGAAACACCTATTGCTCGTTTAGCTCAATTAGCACGTGCAATTGGAATTCACCTAATTGTAGCCACTCAACGACCTTCTGTGAACGTTATTACCGGTATTATTAAGGCAAATTTCCCGTCAAGAATAGCCTTTAGAGTTACTTCTAAGATAGACAGTAGAACAATTTTAGATGCTCCTGGTGCTGACCAATTAATTGGTCGTGGAGATATGTTGTATTCTGGAGGAAATGATTTAACACGTATTCAGTGTGCTTTTGTAGACACTCCCGAAGTAGAAAAAATAACAGATTTTATTGGTTCTCAGAGAGCTTACGCCGAAGCTCACTTGCTTCCAGAATATGTAGGTGAAGAAGGTGGCACAAATGTTGATATAGATATTGCAAATCGAGATAAATTGTTCAAAGAAGCTGCTGAAGTTATTGTTACAGCACAACAAGGTTCAGCCTCTTTATTACAAAGAAAATTAAAACTTGGATATAACAGAGCGGGACGTTTAATTGATCAACTTGAAGCTGCTGGAATTGTTGGTCCTTTTGAAGGAAGTAAAGCTCGTCAAGTTTTAGTACCAGATTTCATTGCTTTGGAACAATTATTGGATAATGAAAAAAATAATTAGAATAAAATACATGCAAACAGAAAATATAGGACGAATGAAGTATATCAGTTTATTTTTAATGGGAATTCTTATAAGCTTTAACACATTAGCTCAGAATTCTTCGAACGAAGCAAAAGAACTACTTGATGAAGTTTCATCTAAAATGGGAGCCTACAAAAATATGGTTATTGGATTTAATTCAACTTTAGTTAATCGAGAAGCAGGTATTACCAATGATCCTCCTATAAGAGGTAATATTGTTATTTCTGCTGATAAATATAGCTTAGAGTACTTAGGAAACAGTTTCCTTTTTGATGGAAAAGAACTGGCAGTAATAAATCATGAAGATAAAGAAATTAGCATATCAAGAGGTGATTTGGAGGAAGAAGATGGTTTTATCTATCCCTCAAAATTATTAACCTTTTATAAAGATGGATATAATTACACTATTGGTAAATTAGAGAATAATAAAGGTCGAAAAATTCAATATGTAGATTTAACCCCTATCGATAGTAATTCTGATATTGTTAAAGTTAAATTGGGAGTTGATGCGAAAACCAAGCATATATACGAGTTGATTCAAATTGGATCAAATGGCGCTGAAACCACTTTTACGATCACTAAGTTCAAAAAAGATCAACCAATTTCTGAGAAATCATTTTCACTAAATCGTGATAAATACTCTAATCTCGGATACCTGATAGATTAATTTGTAAAACTTTTGTTATAATTAATACTTATTAACAAAAGTTTTATAGTTTTATATAATACTAACACACTACCTTTGCGTCTGTGAAGACATTAGACAGATACATACTTAAAAGTTTTTTAATTCCTTTCCTCACAACCTTCTTAATCATACTATTTGTATTGATAATGCAAATGCTGTGGTTGGCCTTTGATAGTTTTGCTGGTAAAGGAATTGGTGTTGTTATTATTTTAAAATTCTTGTGGTATTCTGCTCTAATGGCCGCTCCTCAGGCACTGCCTATTGGTGTTCTACTATCGTCAATTATGACTTTAGGTAGTTTGTCAGAAAATTACGAATTTGCCGCAGCTAAATCCGCTGGTATCTCATTACCCAGAATGGTAAGATCGCTCGTGTTCTTGGCTCTTTTTTTAAGCTCTATTAATTTTCTCTTCTTAAACTACGTATATCCTTATGCTGTATTAAAACAGCTAAACTTGCGTCATAACATTAGAAAAAAACAACCTGCCTTAGCATTAGTTCCTGGAAGCTTTAATACCGAAATTCCGAACTATCAAATTAAGTTTGAAGAAAAATATGGAGAGGAAAAGAACCTTTTAAAGAAAGTTCTCATTTATGACTTATCTTCAAGAAAAGGAAATAATAAAATAATAACAGCCAAAGAAGGAAAAATTTTATCAGAAGAAGGAAGTCGATACATGACTTTGGAACTCTATAATGGATACTACTTTGAAGATCATCAAAAAAAAGGAGCAAATTATAAAGAGCGACTAAAAATGCCCGCATCTCATGCCGATTTTGATGAATATACTATCAATATTGATGTATCATCTCTCGATGGAACGGACTTAGACGATTTAAAGTACACGAAAAACTTTAATATGCTTAGTTTAAAGCAGCTTAAGGATACCATTCCTACGTTAAAGAAAAATTATGATACTTATATAAGTAATAGGGCTAAAAACTTATTTTTGACTTTAGACATTAGCGATTTACATGAATATCCTGATTCGCTAAAAAACAATGAGCTATCTCAAGATATACTTTCAAATTTTGAATTGGATCAGCAAGATGAAATTATGAGTACAGCAAACTCTAAATTAGAAAGAACACTCAACAATCAAAAGTCTTACAAAAACAATTTAAAAGATAGAAGAAAATGGCTAAATCTTCATGATATTGAATATTATAATAGAGTGGCATTTTCTTTATCTTGTTTACTACTATTTTTCATTGGCGCCCCTCTTGGATCAATCATAAGAAAGGGAGGTATGGGTCTTCCAATGATTCTCGCTATTGCTGTATACGTTCTTTATTTCTTTACGAATACGTTTGGACGGAATATGGCAGAAGAAAGTACGGTATCTGCTATTACAGGATCATGGCTTGCTATAGCATTAATGACCCCTTTTGCGTTAATACTAACAATACGAGCAACGAAAGATAAAGGACTGTTTGATATTAGCGGATTCTTTAATTCAATTATAACCTTTTTTAAAAATATTTTCTCGAAAAAAAGAGAAACAATAGACAATGGCAACACAAACCTCAACTAAAATTCAATTAAATTCAATTGAAGAAGCAATTGAAGACATAAAAAATGGTAAAGTAATCATCGTTGTCGATGATGAAGACAGAGAAAATGAAGGAGACTTTCTTGCCGCGGCAGAATTAATAACTCCTGAAATGGTAAACTTTATGGCAACTCATGGTAGAGGTTTGATTTGTACTCCAATGACCGAGGATCGTTGTAAAGAGTTAGAGTTAGGAATGATGGTGAGTAATAACACCGATCCTATGGAAACTGCTTTTACAGTATCCGTTGACCTAAGAGGAAATGGTGTTACTACTGGAATCTCTGCTTCAGACAGAGCCAAAACAATTCAAGCTTTAGTTGACAAGAATACAAAACCTTTTGATTTGGCAAGGCCAGGGCATATTTTTCCATTAAAAGCGAAAAATGGTGGTGTTCTTAGAAGAACTGGGCATACCGAAGCTGCAATTGACTTTGCTCGTCTTGCTGGCTTAAAACCATCGGGTGTAATCGTTGAAATAATGAATGAAGATGGAACTATGGCTAGGTTACCTCAGCTAATTAAAGTTGCTAAAAAGTTCGACCTTAAAATTGTTTCTATCGAAGATTTAGTCGCATACCGTATGGAGCACGACTCGCTAATTGAAAAGAAAGAAGATTTTAATATACAAACACGTTTTGGTGATTTCCGATTGAGAGCTTATAAGCAAACTACAAATCATCAGATTCATATTGCCTTAACCAAAGGAAGTTGGACCAAAGAGGAGCCTATTTTGACAAGAATAAACTCTACTTTAGTAAATAACGACATCTTAGGTACTTTAACAAATAATGCTGATAAAAAGTTAGACCAGATGTTTAAAGTTATTAATGAAGAAGGTAAAGGTGCTATTGTTTTTATCAATCAACAACCGCAATCACTAAATCTTTTAAACAGACTGCGTGGTTTAAAAGAAAATCAAACTAAAGGTGAAATGAAAGCTCCTAGTGTAGTAATGGATAACAAAGACTTTGGTATTGGAGCTCAAATATTACATGACTTACACATTCATAAATTACGTTTGGTATCTAATACACAACAAAAGAAGCGTGTTGGTATGATTGGATATGGTCTTGAAATTGTAGATTACGTTGGCTATTAAATTGAAAGAGTAAAAATATTTTAAAAGGCGCAACAATTAATTTGCGCCTTTTGTATTTTTCTGATAGCTACTCTGGACCGCCACTACCCGCATCAATCGTTAATTTTTTATCTTCGGTAGTAGACTGATAATTATTCAAATCATGAATAGATTCTTGTTCGGAATTCGGAGTTTGACTGCTCGTATTGAAGTTATCTTCCGAATCTGTACATTGTAAAAATGTTAAACTGACCACAGCAATTAACAATAGTTTAATTATTTTCATAGTTATATAAGTTATAATTCACGTAAATATAATAAAAACATCAACTTAATGAAAATAAAATTCACTTGTTAGGATCTGATTAATAGCTAATTAACAATTTACTCGTAGCAAAGATTAAAAGCATCACTACTACCACCCATATTAATCTAAAATAGTCTACTTGAGGAATTATTGCATCTGTATTTCCTGTTAAAACCAAAGCTCCCCAATAATATGGTGATACTTCACTCAATTGGTGATTTTCTAGGTATTTTTTCTTTGCTAATTGCAATGCTTTTGATTTGGTTTGGCCTTTACTTAGTCCTTTATAAAAATGAGTTAAAATCTCTGTAACGGCCTTTTCATTCGCTTCCCATTGACTTGTTACGACACTTTTAGCTCCCCCTTTAAAGAAACCTCTCGCTAAACTCATAACTCCCTCCCCTACTTCATGTTCACCTATGGCTCCATTGCATACATCCAACACAACTAAATCTGCATTATTCCTTAACTGTGATATTTCATAAAAACTTAAACTTCCATCATAAAACATAAGCCATGGTTCATTTTCAATTTCATCTATTCCTGCGTGAGTGTTCAAATGAACTATTTTATAATTCTCTAAATCTGTTATAAACTTTCGTTTCGTAGCTGTTTCACCGATCAACATCCTACTTATAAATGAATTAGAAACTTCATTCATAATAGCACTACTTCGTTCGAGAGAAGGCAAACTACTTTCTTTGAAATGGATTGGAGCAATTCCAAAAACGCCAAGTTTTGAAATTTTGTCTTGCCTTTTTAAATGATCGGCTATCGACAGCGATAATAGATACCTTACTTCAGTAGTTTCAACGAGGTACCCATCTGAAGATTTCGGCACTAATGTTTCAAAGTTTATATATTGTAACTCATAGTCGGGAACTATAATTAGTTCTTTATTTTTTATTTTATCAAAAGAATTTTCAAATGGAAATAAGGTCTTAAAAATACTATTTGCCAACTCTTTATATTCTTCTTTTTCTTGTTCGTTTTTAAAATACTCTCGTACTCTTCGTTTCAACTTTTTAACATTAGCAAGCAATTGAGGTACATTTGATAATTTAAAAAACTCATGAGATTCATTGCCATAAAACAGTCCATAGCCTTCATTTTCATTCATAATATACTCAACAAAAGAAGTTCCATCATTGACGAAATCGTTAACATTCTCTGTTAATGCTTCTAATTTAGGCTCTTTATAATATTCATTATTAGACTTATGTAAACCTTCTAAAAGAAGTAAGCCCTTATTTTTCTCCATAAAATAAAATGCTAATGGAGAGTTCTTCATATGATACGCCAAAGTAACACCATTCATATAAAACTCACTCGCTCTTTCAATCCATAAAAGTTTTGACATGTCAACAAGACTTTCTCGTCTTAGTAATGATATTAATTTATCTACTAACATCGTCATATCAATAATTTTATTTACCCCATTTGTGTCCGATTTTTTAGTGTAAAATTTCGTTCCTGCATCGACACTTTGAATTAAATAATCTACGATATCAATTATATATTCAGATTCTTTTATTTCCTGAAATAAGGGTAACTCTTCATAAGAAGTACCTAAAAGAGTTTCTATTGCCTTTTTATTATTTAGTAATTGAATTGATTCATCTAGTAAATCTCCTTGATTATTATACACCGCAGCCTTTGATCTTAAACCAGACGAAAACTTTAATGATTTAACAAAGAATTCATTCGCTAGTTTTTGTTTGCCTACTATATTATAAATTCTACCTAGATTATTGTATATATCTCCAAGTTTGACACTGTCTTGATATTTTAAACTTATGTCTTCAGATTTTTTGTAAAATTCTATGGCTCTTTGGTAATCCTTTTGACCTTCGTATATATTTGCTAAGTTATTATCATGACCAATACTAGTACTTAAATGCTTATAAGTCTTTAAAAGATAATTAATCCCATCAATATGATTAGATATTTTATCAAAATACCTTTCTGATTTATCAATTTCACTGTACGCATAAATAGCTCCCTCATGAGCTTTTAAAAGCGTTTTTGGATCTTCATATTTATCATAATTATTTATGACATTATCGAACTTTTCAAGCGTTCGAAAATAATCCCCTTCTTCTGATATTAAGTAAGCCAAATCTATAGTTGCTTTATACCGGAATTTGTTCTCCACCGAGTAACCCAAAATTTCCTTTATAATAGCTTTCTTTTTATCAATTCTATTTAGTCTACCAAAATAATAACTGAGATTATACAAGCTATTTAATAACTTATAATAATCAATGTTAGTGCTTTGCTTCCTTAAATCAACTGATTTTCGGGTATACTCAATAGCTTTTTCGTAACGCCCAATGCTATTCGCTAGCAACCCTAATTTATGATATATATTCGCTTGTTTTGGTGAGCTTGATATTCCCTCATTGCTAAGGATATCTAAAACTTGTTTTATTTTGATTTCTCCGCTTAAATTAGAATAAAAAACAGTATCGATACTTCTTATTTTATCAGAACTCTGTGCATTTAAATTTACGCTGATTAACAGAAAAAACACGAAAAATCGATTCATAAAGTGGTTCGTTTTAGTTTCACCACTAATTTAATAATTTATTATATTTTACAGGCTTTGAAACATCATAAGAAATGGTAATTCCATCTACAGTTAACTGAGATATTATATCATTAGGTGAATATAACATTCCTGAGTTATATAATATTTTCGCTGAAAGTGCTGAAACCAACGGCGCTGAATATGAGGTTCCTGATATAGGTACGAAAATCATTGAAATATCATAAAAAGCAATATCCTCACCTGGAGCATAAAAATCAACCGTATTTAATCCAAAATTTGAAAAGCTTGCTATGTTTGAATTATCCGCATTCGACGAAGCGATCGATAATATGTTTCTCTGAGGATAACATGATGGATAATGTACGATATCATCAGTATTTTTTGCACTATTTCCAGCTGAAGTTACCACTAAAACCTTTTTCTGATAATGGGCAACCAAAGAACTAAAAATTGTATTAACTTCGGTATTCGTTTCGTACCAGCCTAAACTAATTTGTACAATATTAGCTCTAGGCAATGCATATTTTAAACCACATAAAATATTAAAGTAAGTAGCGACACCATTTTCATCACAAACTTTTACTGGTAAAATTTGATGAGGAATTCCCTCTTCACGTAATTTTTTATTTATTATATAACTAACTTTTGTTCCATGAATTAAGTTATAATCGTCAAAGAAATTACTATTATGTCCAACAAAGTTCCATCCCGAAGTTTCTCCTTCAACATCAATTCCTGATGAGTTAAATAGAAAAGCATCTGGAAACAAAGGATAATTTGCATCGATACCCGTATCGAGAACTGCAATTGTTACCCCTTCATTTGATCCGACTATTTGATCTGAATATGATCCATAACCTTCACCTGAGCTATAAGAATCATATTCTCCCTCTAACCTAAAGGAAAATTCATAATCAACATCAGTTATATCTCCCTCTGGTCCTCCACTTCCCCCTTGAATGGATAACTTTTTATCTTCAATATTTATATTACTATTTAAACCACTTCCAAAATTCCATTTTTCAATAAGGTCATCATCACATAAATCGCATTGTTCGTAGGTTTCTACTCCATATTGATTTCTTAAATTCTGCTTATCTCTCCTACTTAAATTAGGTTTGTATTTAATTATAAGTTCGTTTCTAGAATATCTAGGAACGTTTTGCCTTACTTTGGGTTTTGTAATTTTTTTTTGTTGTTGTAATTCTATAGTATCCTTATTTTCACTACATTGATAATTTATACAAACAACCAACAAAACCAATAGTAATTTTATAAACTTCATCACTCTTTAAATTTTTAATTATAATTCCCCCATTCACAAAAGACCATACTTTTGTATCATATAGTCTAAAATTAAGAATTTTATTACCCATTTTTTATATAGAATTAGTTTATTTTTAAATTCTCATTAGTAATTTATGACAGAAAGCGATCGATATTTGAATGCCTTATTGAACGGAAATGAAAAGGTAACTTCAGAAATATATTCTAAATTTTATCCTAAAATCAGCTCTTTTATACTAAGAAATAAAGGAAAAGAGGAAGATGTCGAAGATGTTTTTCATGATGCTCTAATGTACTTAATTGTTACTCATCGAAAGAAACAACTAAGTATTAACTCTTTCGAAGCTTATTTTTTTACCATTTGTAAGAATATTTGGAAAACTTCGTTAAAAAACAGAAAAAGTAAGGTAATGAATAAAGACATTCTACCACTACATATAAAAGAAGACACTTTAAGCACGTTTATAGTTGAACAACAAAGAAGAGAACTTTATACTGATGCTTTTCAAAAGCTTTCCGATAATTGCCGAGAAATATTGAGTAATTATTTTAATGGAATGAGTTACGAAGAACTGGTAAAAGAACTTTCTTATGCTTCAGTAAACACCGTTAGACAGCGAGTTTTTAAGTGTAAAGCAAAATTAGTTTCAATTATAAAAAAAGATCGTCGTTATAATAGTTTAAAATAATGGAAGCAAAGAAACAAGAAAATATAGAAAAATACATTCATAATAAAATGAGTGGTGAAGAGCGCAGTACATTTGAAAATGAAATGAAATTGGATAGTGAATTGAAAGAAGATGTTATTCTTCAATTAAATATGCATCGAATATTGAGCAATAATAAGGACTTCCATAAAGATTCCATTTTTAACTTGAATGAAGAAAAAAATGCCATTAAGGATCTTCTAAAATCAGAAGAATTAAGTAAGACCTCAGACTACATAAGAAAAAATACGTCGACTTATAAAAATCGAAAAAAGCGATTTAATTTTTACAAATACGCCGCTTCAATAGCTGCAATGATTCTATTATCTTTTTTTGTGAAAAATTCTGTTCTTTCAGATAATACCGACTTTTACCGTGAATATGCAGATTGGAATAATTTACCTTCATTAGTTGAAAAAGGAACCAATGAAAATTGGTTAAACACGATAGAAGTACTTTATAAAAACAAAGAGTATGAAACTATTGTTAAACTAGATAATGAGCACTCAAACGACGCTTATTTTTTAATATACAAAGGTGTTGCTTATGCTCAGTTAAATGATATTAATAATGCCAACAGGGTTTTCGATTTATTGGTAAATAATGATAGTTTAGAAAGCACTAGAGGCTATTGGTATAAACTCTTACTTCTACTTAAAGAAAACAAAAAAGAAGAGGCTAAAAAGCTTTTAATCTTAATTTTAAAGGATAAAAACAACTACAATTACAATAAGGCTAAAGAAATACATACAAAAATGGAATAATACCATTTACCAATTGAAATTACCGTAATAAAACACCCATTTCTCTTTTACAGTAATCCCAAATCATCACTGGTATAAGAACTTATAATTGGTATTGCTTTTTAAGTGATTCTATTAATTGTTTTGATGTTTCAGTATTCTGTAACTTCAACTCAGAAATCATTTTCTTAATTGTCTCGAGATTGTAATTAATAGTTGGTTTTAATAATAATTGCTCTTTTTTACAAAGAGAAAAGAAAACACTATCAGACCATTCATTTCTCTCAAGATCAATGACTATATGTACTCTATCAATTTTACTGAAATTAGATACTGAATGCGTGTAATTTACATTGGTATACCAACATTCACCAGGTAGCATGTTTATTCTTTTGTCTTCAATAAAAAAATTCACTTTTTCATCAGTAATTATGGGTATATGAATTCGAAAACAACCATCCTCATACCCTAAATTGTGATCCTCATGCGGTTTTATTTCTGAGCCACTTTTTAATTTCAATAACCTAGCTGACAAAATAGGTGCTTTAAATACTGCGAGAACTTCACTAAAATAATTACTTACATTTAAAGCCTTTGTTTCCAATAACTTTTGTCCATCTAAAGGAACGGAGATATTGTTTAACTCGCCATCAACTGAAAATAGAGCCACCGAACTCCAAATACCAGAATAACCATTTTTATTAAAATGGTTACTCCAGTTCAGTTCTTCTATTTTATCTAAATCTTTTGAAAGTTTTTCTGCATGAAACTTAAATGGTAGTTTTAAAAACTTAACACCTTCTTTTTCATCCATTTTACAAAGAGTTTAATTCTGCTTTTACTTGGTTGAACTCTTCCATTATATCCTCTAAAACATCTTTAGCTGGTTTTATTTCATGAATTAACCCCGCTATCTGACCAATTTCTAGTTCTCCTTCATCTAAATCTCCTTCAAACATTCCTTTTTTTGCTCTAGCTCTCCCTAATAAATCTTTAATATCTTCAATACTTGGATTATTCTGGTAAAGTTCTTGAACTTTTTGATAAAACAGATTCTTAACTAATCTTACAGGAGCCAATTCTTTCAATGTTAAATGTGTGTCTCCATCTTTTACTTCAACAATTGTTTTTTTAAAATTATCATGAGCTGATGATTCAACCGTTGCAGCAAACCTACTTCCTATTTGAACACCATTTGCGCCCAATACCATCGCAGCTAACATTCCTCTTCCTGTTCCGATGCCTCCTGCAGCAATTACAGGTATTTTTAATTGTTCTTTTACCATTGGAATTAACGTAAATGTCGTTGTTTCTTCCCGGCCATTATGACCTCCTGCTTCAAAACCTTCACAAACCACTGCATCAACACCTGCTGCCTCGGATTTCAGAGCAAATTTTACTGAGCTAACCACATGAACAACGGTTATTCCCTTCTCCTTTAAAAAACTGGTCCATGTTTTAGGGTTTCCAGCGGACGTGAATACTATCTTCACTTCTTCTTCAACGATAATATTCATTATTTCTTGAATGTCTGGATACAACATAGGAACATTAACTCCGAATGGCTTATTGGTTGCTTTTTTACATTTCTGAATATGCTGTCTTAATACATCAGGATACATCGATCCTGCGCCTATTAATCCCAATCCACCAGCATTTGAAACTGCTGAAGCTAATTTCCATCCAGAAACCCAAATCATTCCTCCTTGAACAATTGGGTATTTAATATTAAAAAGGTCTGTGATTTTATTCATTATATTCAATAGTAGATACGACGAATTAAAGCCTATCCAATTTCATAAAGTTTACGCTTAATTATTCGTCTTAATCAAAATATATTTAACGAGTTATTGTTTAAGAAATTTAATCTTTTGAAAAAGACCATCTTTTTCAATCTGCAATATATACATTCCTTGCGATAAATTAGACACGTTAACACCTTCTGAAACACCTTCTTCTTTCTTTACAAATTCACCTAATAGATTTATAATAGAAACATTAACCTTATCATACTGACTGTCAATAAACACCGTGTTTTCAACTGGATTAGGATAAACGGTTATTTCATTTTCGTTTGGTAACTTTTCGGTAGATAGCGTTCTATAAGCTTGTTCAAAATCTGGCACTCCATAACCATGCTGATCTGTAGGGTTGGTATATCGATCGGCAGATTCTCTAATCTTTTGCATGATTTCTATATGAGTTAAGTCAGGAAAAGCCTGCCAAAAACAAGCCACTGCCCCTGCCATAACTGGTGATGAAAAGGAAGTTCCGTTACTTGTTGAAGGAGATCCAGAAATATAGTTTATTACATAAACACTTTGACCATGAGCTAATACATCTGGTTTAACTCTACCATCAGCCGTGGGCCCGTAAGAACTAAACGAAGCTATGTTTTCAGCAGCATTTACTGCACCAATAGTAAAAACAGAAGCCGCATCTGCAGGAGCTGAAACATACCTCCAAGACTGGGCTCCACTATTTCCTGCTGATGTAACAAATATAACACCTCTAGAAGCTCCTATTTCCGCTCCTCTTGATATAAATGCCGTTTCTCCATCCATATCATTATAGTTATAATTATAACTTGAATTATCGAATGTGGTATATCCTAATGAAGTATTCACTACGTCTACTCCTAAACTATCCGCTCTTTCTGCTGCTTCCACCCATAAACTTTCTTCTAAAGGTGTTTCATTAGCTGTATCTTCTGTAACAAATAAATAAAATGAAGCATCAGGAGCAGTTCCTACGAATTGATTTTCTATATATCCTGCAATGTCAGATAGCACATGCGTTCCATGATTATGTCCTGTATAAAAATTAGAGCTTCTATTTACAAAATCATATCCGCCTAATATTTTATTATTATCTCTTAATCTTTGAAAAGCGCTTAACGATTGAACATTGGGAAAACCAGCATCAATAACTGCCATATGGATTCCTTCACCTGTAAAACCTTGTTGATGTAAATAATCCGCTTTTATCATTGTTACTTGTGTATTTGCAACGCCGTAATCAAAATCAGTATGTAATCCTTCAAACTTGTTTACGTGGTTACTTTCTTTAGTTTCACTAGAAACATTAGCAGATCTGTTTAACGATTTGTTCGCAAATTCAATCTTTTCTATAAAACTAAACGATGTTGATAAACCATCGATTATAGTTTGAGTTCCCCTAACATGAATAGCATTTAACCATTTCGATTTCGCCATAACTGTAATACCTGAAGTATTTTTGACTTGATCGTAATAACTGGAATGAATAGGAACATCTTTTGTATCTAAAGCAATGTTTAAGCGAGTTCTTCTATCAATAGAACGCTGAGTTAACATTGAAGTAGGATTGGACAAATATGTGCTTGCTTCGGGCTTATCTTTGAAAAATACCCAAGCATCTTCTGTCTGAGAGAATGTATAATTACTCAGAAGGGAAATAGTTAAAAAAAGTAGTAATTTTCTCATGCCAACTAAATTACTACTTTTCTATTTTATTTTTAAATAATTAACTAACTAATTACTCCAGAACCTAATAACTCTTCATTTTTATACCAAGCAACGAATTGACCTTCTTGAATAGCGGATTGTGCATTATCAAACTCTACATATAAACCATTATCAACTTTATGAAGTATTGCTCTTTCCAATTGTTGTCTATATCTAATACGAGCCTCTACCTCCATTGTTTCTTCAATATTTAAGGCTAAATCTTCACGAATCCAGTGTAGTTCATCATTAGACACGAATAGTACATTTCGGTATAATCCTTTATGCTTTTTCCCCTCTCCTGTATAAATTATATTTTCTTCAACATCGGTTTCTATTACAAATAAAGGCTCTTTAGTTCCTCCTACAGCTAAACCTTTTCTCTGTCCTTTCGTAAAATAATGAGCGCCTTGATGTTTTCCTACAACTTTTCCATTTTCCTTTACATACTTATACTTTTCCGAAAAGTAAGCCAATTCCTCCTCTTTACTAGCAAAATCAGGAGTCACACGATTAAATTGACTAAAAGTATCAGGTATCTGAACGATTTCGCCATCTTTTGGCTGTAACTTTTGCTGCAAAAAATCAGGTAACCTTACTTTTCCTATAAAACATAATCCTTGAGAATCCTTTTTATCGGCCGTTATTAAATCTGCTTCTTTCGCAATCTCTCTCACTTCAGGCTTTGTTAATTCACCTATTGGGAACAACGCTTTCGCTAATTGTTTTTGAGATAGTTGACATAAAAAATACGACTGGTCTTTATTGCTATCTTTTCCAGCCAATAATTTATAAACTGGTTTTCCTTCTATTATGTCTTCGTCTTTCCTGCAATAGTGTCCGGTAGCCACATAATCAGCTCCTAAACTTAAAGCTATATCCATAAAAACATCAAACTTTATTTCACGATTACATAACACATCAGGATTAGGAGTACGCCCTTTTTCATATTCAGCAAACATATAATCCACAATACGTTCCTTATATTGCTCGCTTAAATCTACTGTTTGAAACGGAATACCTAATTTATCTGCCACAATCATAGCATCATTGCTATCTTCTAACCATGGGCATTCATCTGAAATAGTTACTGCATCGTCATGCCAATTTTTCATGAATAACCCAATAACTTCATATCCTTGTTCCTTTAGAAGATGAGCTGTTACACTACTGTCTACTCCACCTGAAAGTCCTACGACTACTCTTTTCATTAGTTTCGTTTTAAGGCGACAAATTTACGAATTTGTTTTCGTTTTAAAGTATTGTAAATAGCAATGGTTTAATAAGTAAATCCTATTCTTTAAATTCAGACAATTTCTCTTTTTTCTTTTTTGAAACCTGTCCATCAATATAAAACTCCCATTTACCATGGCGTTTTCCATCCTTATACATCCCTTTTTCCTTTAAAGCTCCTTTTAAATCATAGTACTTTCCTTCACCATTGAGTTTTCCATTTTCATAACTCACTTCTTCTAAAAGAATACCAGACTCCGTAAAAACTTTAGATGTACCATGCTTCTTACCATTACTGTAATGTGTTTCCTCAGTAAGTTTTCCATTAGGATAATAATTTTTAAGCGCTCCATGAAGTTCTCCATTGGTGTAGTTTTCCTCCGACATTATGTCTCCATTTGGAAAATAATACAACCACTTCCCTATCCTATGCCTCCTAAGCATTTTCCCTTTAGATTTTAATGTACTACTAGGAGTATAAAACTTCACTCTTGCCGTGTCATTAGACCTTGAAAACTCTTTAATAATAGTTGGCTGAGTTGGTGATGTTACTTCATAGAACTTAAAAACACCTATTTCCTTCCCTCCTACAAATTGCCCCTGGTATCTGATATTACCATTTTCATAATTCTTTTTCCATATACCAGTCCTTTTACCGTTTTTGTCAAACTGATTATTTTTTTGTCCAAAAGTAAAATTCCCTAAAAATAGTAGTAATAAAAGTGATATTGAAAATATCCTGTTTATCTTTATCATCCTGTTATTCTTTAAACATATTCAAAGTTACATAAACTATACCAATATGAAATCGGATTCTTTAATTTCTATATTAAATGATGTAGTAAATGCTTCAAAAGTTAATCGTACGAAAGCCGCAAATATTGTATTAAATGATGAAACTTTATTCAAAGAATTAGTAAATTTTGTTTTTCAGGTAGAGAATAAATTATCTATAAAAGCCGCATGGATTTTAGAATGGATATGTACACATCATGGCATCGATTATATTCTTCCTCACCTTGACATCTTCACTAAAAGCATTAGTACATTAAAATTTGATAGTGCGATTAGGCCTTGTGCAAAAGTATGTGAAAGATTGGCAATGGCTTATGATTCAAAAAACGACAATAACACTAAAACTTCTTTAAAAGAAAGTCATATTAACTTGATTATTGAAACAGGGTTTGATTGGCTTATTAGCGACCAAAAAATAGCGGTAAGAGCTTACACGATGAATGCCCTGTTTTTATTCGGTAAAGAAAAAGATTGGGTACATCCAGAATTAAAACATCTGATTACTTCTAAAATTATTCATGAAAGTAAAGGAACGAAGGCTAGAGGTACACAAATTTTATATTTAATTGACAAGTTGAACTCTAAAGCTGTGTAGCTATTATTTCTTTATTTCTTCTAAGTTCGTAGGTTTTCTATATCCTTGAAAAGGTTGTTGCAATAGTGCAAGCAAACTGGAATTTTTCACTTCATCTGGAAAAGTATCAACACCATACACTATCTTTTCTCTATCTAATTCCATATAAGTACCAAAAAGTCGATCCCAAATAGAAAAAATATTTCCATAATTACTATCAGTATAAGGCAATAAGTTATGATGATGTACTTTGTGCATATCGGGCGACACAATAACATAGCTCATCACTTTATCTATTTTTTTTGGTATTTTTATATTGGCATGAGTCAATTGAGTAAAAATCAACGACATTGACTGATATAACATTACAATTCCAATAGGAGTTCCTACTAAAAACACTCCTAGTAAAGTAAAAGAAAAACGAATGATGCTTTCAATTGGGTGATGTCTGTTGGCCGTAGTAGTATCAACCTTATGATCAGTATGATGCACCAAATGTACCATCCATAAGAGAATTACCTTGTGTTCCACTAAATGCGCCAAATAAGCTCCAAAAAAGTCTAAAAAAAGCACTCCTAAAATAACATATAACCACAAAGGCATTTCTGGTAACCAATTAATCAATCCGAAATCACTAGCAACAACCCAATCAGACGTTTTCAATAGAAGAAAAGCCAAAAGAAAATTAATGATAATAGTTGTTCCCGTAAAAAACAGATTCGGAAATGCATGTTTCCATTTATTATACTTAAAACTAAACAAAGGTAGAGCACTCTCTAAAAGCCAAAAAAAAGTAATACCTCCTATCAAAATCATACTCCTATGCGCAGGAGGAATGTTCTCAAAATAATTAATAATCGCTTCCATGTATTTCCATTTTCTCTAAAAATACGAATATTATATTTCTTTCAAAATAACAAAGAATTCTTTTTATTATTTACAATGAATACAAACTATAAACATTATTTCTCATAAAAAAAGAAAGGAGATAATTTAAAACTACCCCCTTCAGACCCCTATTTCTCTATTAAAAATAAGAGCTACTTAACCTTTACCTTTTAGAATTCATTCTTTTTTGCGCTTTTTTTATTTCAATATAATCTGTACATGGTATTATTTCTCCTTTTTCATTTTTATAACTATATCTAGACATTACATCGTTTTGACCAGGAGGAAAAATAATTTTTCCAAATATTTCTTTTAACTTTGATTTGTATTGAAAAAAGTCTCTTCCTTTAATAAAATTTAATTTTTGTAAAGCTCCTGAGCTTATATTAGTAGCTGTTGGAATTGTTGCTTGAGCAATTCCATGAGCAAAACACTCGGCTATATCCTCCTCTAACCTACCTTTTGCATAATCACTTACGTGTGTAGGCTCATTTAATGTAGGATCATCTTTATAATAACCTTCATTGAATTCATTAATTGCAGAGTTTACTTTCGTACATCCCTCTTGATTACTATAATTTGCACAATTTGTGCTTGTCTCATCTATTTCCCCTCTATGTAAAGTAAATAAATGTCCCATTTCATGCGTAAAAATATAACCATAGAGTCCAATTTCGTTAAAGTTATCCGTTGATTGCCCTTGATCATTTATATATGCCAAATCGAGGCTAATACCCATATTCCAAATTTCATTTTTAGGTCCATCTGTAGGATAAACAACACCTCCCTGACCATTTGCATCAAATATCAATTTTCCTACTTTAATGGTTGATGGTAGAAGTTCATAAGCTTTCTTTGCCGCTTCAATAGCTGGGGTATATATGTCTGGATTGATATATTTTTTAGTTTTCTGTGTAACTCTTTTAACAATTGCCAATTTATATGTACTGTAATTATTTTCAAATGCCACATCAATTAAACCCGAATCTAAATACTCATCCGCATCATTATATAATACTTCCAGCTTGATCTCAGAAGGTAATTTATTGGTAATGGTAAACTCACTATTGTTTTTAATAGTTAACTTCAAATTTAACTCTTCCACTGCCTCTGGCGTAGCATCTTCGTTTATTTTAATGCGTACTTTTAATAAATGATTGTTTTTTTTGAATCGAATTTCATCAGCACTTGCTTCTTTACTCCAATTGACTCCATCATTACTATACTCAAAATCATTTCCATATTCCGAGTCATCTAATGGATTTACCAATCCTGTTTTATCAAATTCACCTTTTAATATTAAGTCTTTTGACAATTTAGATTCTAAAATTAAATCTAAAATCACATATCCGCCTTCTTCCCCAGTAACACTTGGAGCCTCAACTCTTAACTCCGATTCCAAATTCTGAGGTTCCGTTGGTTTTATCGGTTCATCTTTATTACATTTTGAAAACAAAAGAGGTATTAGTAACAACACTCCCCAAGTTAATTGTTTTCTAACACTTCCTCGTACATTAAATAACTGTTTCATTTTTTTTATAATTTAATTAATCACCTTTTTGTTTTTTAAAATTTCTTCTAGTAATACGATGAACTTAGCGACCTCCATATTATCTATATCTTTTTTTTGAAAAGAATAAAAATTCCGATTGTCACGTATTTCTGTTACTTGTAAATCATAGATATACCTCTCTTCAGATGTGTTCTTTTTTGAATAATCTATCTTTTCGTACTGGGCAAGTAAACTCATATGTTCACTCTTACTCAATACAACAGAGAACTTCCCGATAAGAACCGTGTTTTTCTTTCCTTCAAACTCAAGTTTTTTATCATTTGATATTCTTACAGAATATGCCTGACAACCATAAAGACATTCTTTTTTTTCTACATGAATAGGTAGAAATTTATTTTGTAAGGAACAGGAATAACAAAAAGTGATAACCATTAAAATAGATGTCATTTTTAAATTTAAATACATGCAAAATTGGGTTTGAACATTACATGAACAAATTAAATGAAGTCCTATATGTATTATTGTTAAGCTATGTAAAGTTTTGTAAACTGTTGATTATATGACAAGTAAAGCCAATAAAAAAAACTACATTTGATTAGTGCTAAATGTAGTTTCTCTAAACTTTGTAGTATACAATGATTGTTTCTGTAATAAATAAAAAACGTTATTCATTTATTGGTTTAATCGCTCTACTGATATTAGCGAATGTCTTTACTTTATACTTTCAATTTTCGTTTATACAAAAGAGTTATCAACAAGAATTGGAGAGAGTAGAAGAATTGTTTTTAATGAACGTTAGTCTTTCTTTATTAAAGAATAATAAAATATATACAGGCCCTGATTTCATTGTATTAAAAAGTTCAAGAGATAAGCTTATTGAACACGATGTAGATTTGTTTCTTGAAGATAATATTAACCCTACAGACTCTCTCCCTTCCGAAGAACTAAGTATCTTAAAAAAAATTGATAAGGAAACTATTAAAACAATTATTTCCAAAAATGTCGATAAATCTAACCTAAAACGAAATATAACCTTTGTAAATGGCTACGATCATAAAGATTTCTCTCTTTTAAAAAATGATCATAATTTAATTCTAGTTTTTTCTTCCACGATGGTCGGAATTAATTTTGATGTAAAGAATATTCTATTTGATAATCTGAAATTTGCAATATTCTCGTCCTTTTTTTATGTGATAATTTTAATGTTCAGTTGTTTTATTCTTATCAAAAACCTTTGGACCGAGAAAATGTTGTTAAATCACAAAAACAACTTCATAAACAATCTAACCCACCAACTCCAAACACCTATAACCATATCTTCCTTGGTCTTAAAAAAAATACAACTTCATATTCGATCTCCCGAAAAAATAGAAGAATATTTAACCATAGGTAGAGATGAAATAACAAAACTAAATAAACTAACAGATAGAATTTTAAATTTAGCCGAAATACAGAATCAACCTCCCACTTTGAATTTAACGAATATAAACGAAACCATTGAACAGGTAATCTCTAATTATAACTCTTTTATAGAACATACAGATATTTTAAAAGTAGATCTATATAAACCTTCACCTAAAATTAAATTACCACAGGAATTGTTCTTTGACCTAATTGATAACCTGTTAAATAATGCAATAAAGAACTCTTGTGCACCAAGAAAAATAGTAATTAAAACATCAATTTCAAATTTATATATAACAGTTTCTATTAAAGATAATGGTGTTGGTATAGCGAAAGAATTCAGAACAAAAGTTTTTGAACCCTTTTTTAAAGTTCCTGGAAACAACAATAATTTCAAAAATCATGGAATTGGGCTAAGCTATGTTCATGAAATTGTAAAAAAAGCGAAAGGAAGTATTACCATTTTAGATGGTATTGATACTGGAGTTGAATTCTTAATTAAGTGCCCTTATGAAAACTAAAATTTTATTAGTTGAAGATGAACAAAACCTCCTTCGATTATTATCTGAATTACTCGAGAATAAACGCTATGAAGTTTTAAAAGCTCATAATGGTGAAAAGGGAATAGATTTGTTTTTAAGTGAATCTCCCAATCTTTGCGTTTTAGATGTAATGTTACCAAATTTAAGCGGGTTCGATTTGCTAAAAAAAATTAGAAAATTAAACATTCACACTCCTATAATCATGCTTACCGCTCGTAAATTAAAAAGTGATATTATATACGGGCTTAAACATGGAGCTGACGATTATGTTACTAAACCATTTGTTTTTGAAGAGTTGGAGCTAAGAATTAATAACCTATTAAAAAGAAACTCCTTAAATCATCAAACAAAACTTTATCATATTGGTAAATATCAATTCGATTACAACAATCAAACACTCACTTTTTTCGGCTTAACCAAATTTATTCAACTTACCAATATGGAATCGAAAATACTATACTTTTTACTAATCAATAAAGATCTAGTTGCAGAAAGAGGTATCCTTTTAGAAATGATTTGGGGTAATGAACGTTTTTATAATTCAAGGAGACTTGACGTTCACATATCCAAATTGAGAAAATACTTAAATCTTGATGAGTCTATTAAAATTCTATCTATTCGAAATAAAGGATATAAACTTATTTTCTAAATTATTGAGGTACACGTTTTTTTAGTTCCTCTACTATTCTATAGATTTCTACGCATACTTCTCGTTTTTAAATATTCATATTTGTATAAAGTAGAAATTACTATGAAATAATCTTTTAGTTTTGTAGTAGATACAAAACTAAAACTATCACATGATTCAAAGTCATCAACATTATGATTTACTCGGGAAAGTTGTTCTGGAGAGAGTAGTTTTTACACCTCCACTCAGATTGAAAGAACAAATGGAATCGGAAGCTTGTTTATTATACTCTATAAAGGGAAACTCTGCTCTTTATCACGTAAATAAAAAGTATGATATTAAATCACATAACGGTGTTTTGATGAAGTGTGGTAACTATTTTAACTATTGGCAAGAAAATGCCGATAACTCCGAAAATGAAGCCGTAGCTATACATCTCTATCCTGAACTTATTAAATATGTATACAACGATAAAATACCTGATTTTTTGACAGATAAATCTAATCAAAAAGATTCTAAGATACAGGTAATAAAAAGCAACGAGCTATTGAAACTATATATAGAAGGCTTAATGATTTATTTCAATAATCCTGATATTGTGGATGAAGATCTTATTGTTTTAAAAGTAAAAGAACTTCTTAATATTCTATATAAACTTGATAGCAATAATATTAGAAATTTGCTACATGACATATTTAATCCTTCAAATGTTCATTTTAAGAACATTATCGGTAACAACGTTTTCGAAGATATATCCATTGAAGAAATTGCCCATTTATGTAACTTAAGTATCTCTAGTTTCAAACGTAAATTTAAAGAATCATTTAACGATACTCCAGCCTCCTACTTCAAAAATAAAAAGCTTGAAAAAGCCACTCAATTATTAACAGTATCTTCAGATAGGATATTGGATATTAGTATTGATTGTGGGTTTTCAAGTGTTGATAGTTTTTCTAAATCTTTTAAAAAGAAATATGGCCTTTCTCCCACGGAATTCAGGCAAAATGATGGACTAAATTAACGGATTAAAGGACTTTTTTACCCGAATTAGAGGCTCCGTTTTGTTGAAATTTGCATTGTTATTAATCATTAATTAAATATTATGCAATCAACGCGACATGTTTATAAACCAATTCCTTTAAGAATTATTTTTATTCTCAATGCTATTATGGGCCTGCTCCCATTTATATTTTACTATGTAATCACCTCTAAAAACATCAATATTGGAGATATCCAACCCATTTGGATGATTTATACTGGAATAGCCTATTTTATAAGCTTTATAAGCCTTGTAGTATTTATCTTAAAAAGAAATTTATGGGCGGCTCGAGTAGTTTTCTTCATAAATATTCTCGTTGCAATTCCAGCGAAAGCATATATCGGAATTGTTGTTGCGGTTATTTCAATACTTCTCTCGTTTTACAATAAAAAAGTAAGCACCTATTTTAATTCGTAACACTAATATATTGATATAGATAGTCCATAAACATCTATTTAATACCACATTTTAAAAGCATCTCAAATTAACATTCTTTAAATGGAAAATAATACTAACAAAAGAGTTCTTATCACCGGTGCCAACGGAGCGATGGCAAAAGAAACTATCAAACACTTAATTAAACATGGTTACAATAACATTGTTATGGCAGTGAGAACAAAACATAAGGGTGAAATTGCTAAAAGAGAAATACTTCAATCAGTTAAGTTCGATCAATCTTTACGTTTAGCCGTTATCGATGGTTTTGACATGAATCATCCTGAAGAAATTAGGAAAGCCGTGCAAAAGATAGATAAGACAGAACCTTTCGACATTGTTTTTCTAGCGGCTGGTTTCGCTGTTTTCTCAGATAATTATGAGTTTATTACCTATAAAAATACTCGATTTGAAAAAACCGTTTTTCAAAATTTAATCGGAAGTCATATCGTTTACGTTCAACTAAAAAGAAATGAACTTCTCTCTAAAACCGCAAGAATAGTTATGGCTGGAGGTGAAGGTGCTCGTGGAATTTCTGGAATGATAAAGAAACCGCATTTTGAATCTAAGAAATCTTTGATGGATTATATACATTTAAAATCTGAATCGCTTCCAAAGTACAATCCAATGAATGCTATAGGTGTTTCAAAATTTGTAGGAGGATTATGGGTTAAAAAGTTAGCCGAAATTGAACCAAACCTCGAGGTGGTATGGTTCTCTCCTGGCTTAACTTCAGGATCGTCAGGATTAAAAAATTTACCTAAAGTTAAACAAACGGTCTTTAAACTTATGTTTGGTATGATGAACTTTCTGGGTAAATCACAATCTCCTCAAAAAGGAGGAGAAAAATATGCAGATTGTTTGATGGGTAATATTGGTAAATCAGGAGAACTTATTGGTGCTCCCGAAGGGAAAACACTTGGAGGATATACAGAACAAACTCCAATGAATTCTGATTTGGAAAAAATTGAGCTAAGAGAAATTCTATGGAATAGCCTAACAATATTCAATGCATAAAAAAAGAAGTGTTTCTTAAAATGAACACTTCTTTTTTATATTTTTCTAAAAATGTCTTATGAACTTGGCAAACGCTTCTTTAATTCCTCCATTATTCTGTACGTTGCTGGGCAGATTTCCGTGTTTTTAACCGTAATATCCGCTAACTGAATAAATTTCTTTCGATTTGTATGGGGATATTCTGAACATGCTTTCGGGCGAACATCATAAATAAAACAACTATTGTCTCGTTCATCCAAAAAAGAACATGGAGCTGTTTTTAATACATGAAAGTCATCTTCATCTATTTTTAAATATTGAGTTATAAAATCTGCCACTTTCATTTTTAAATGTTTCGCTATTCGCTCAATATCTTTATGGGTAAACATCGGACTTGTTGTTTTGCAACAATTACCACAAGTTAAGCAGTCGGTTCGCTCAAATTCTTCTTCATGAATTTCACGTACTACCAAATCCAATCGTTTTGGTACTCTCTTTTTTAATCTTTTAAAATATTTTATATTTTCTTCCTTAACTTCTTTAGCTAATTCAGTTAAACCTTCTAAATCCTTATCTATCATCACTTACCTTATTTATATTAAAAACCAATTATTTATACTACATACATCAATACAAATCATCCCCTGTATACTTTTGGTTTTAATGCAACAAAAATACCTATATAAATTGTTAGAATCAGTTTAAATATCATCCAAATAATTTATGTAATTTTGCACTTCAATTTATGACAATTAATGAATATTCAAAACGTACTAGAAACTAAAGTAAAAGAAGGATTCTTAGCCTTGTATGATGTCGAAATTCCAAGTGTTGAATTTCAAGCAACTCGTAAAGATTTTGAAGGAGATATTACAATTGTAGTATTTCCTATGCTACGGTATAGGAAAGGAAATCCTGTTCAAATTGGTGAAGATTTAGGAAAATACTTAGTTGAACATGTTAAGGATGTTACAAGTTATAATGTCGTAAAAGGCTTCCTTAATTTAGTAATTTCGGATAGCTTTTACATCGACTTTTTTAATCAAACGTCAACGAACAAAACTTATGGCTTTGCCGCTCCTAATAGTTTAGATGCTCGCATGGTTGAATATTCGTCACCGAATACCAATAAACCGCTGCATTTAGGCCACGTAAGAAATGTTTTGCTAGGTTATGCCGTTTCTGAAATTTTAAAAGCTGCTGGGCATACGGTTTACAAAACTCAAATCATTAATGATAGAGGTATTCATATTTGTAAATCAATGTTAGCTTGGAAAAAATATGGAAATGGAGAAACTCCTGAATCTACTGGATTAAAAGGAGATAAACTGGTAGGTAATTACTACGTAAAATTTGATCAAGAGTATAAAAAAGAAATCAGTGCTTTAGTAGCAGATGGACTTTCTGAGGACGATGCTAAAAAACAAGCTCCCTTATTCCTTAAAGCGCAAGAAATGTTGCGTAAATGGGAAGCTGGCGATAAAGAGGTTGTTGACCTTTGGGAAATGATGAATGGTTGGGTTTATAAAGGCTTTGATGTTACCTACAAAAATATTGGTGTTGATTTCGATACATTGTATTATGAAAGTAATACGTACCTATTAGGAAAAGATATTATAGATCAAGGCTTGAAAGATGGAGTTTTCTTTAAAAAAGAGGACGGTTCTGTTTGGTGTGATTTAACTAGCGAAGGTCTTGATGAAAAATTAGTACTTCGTTCCGATGGTACAGCCGTATACATGACGCAAGATATTGGAACCGCCATTCAAAGAGCCAAAGATTTTACAGATTTAAATGGAATGGTTTATACTGTTGGAAACGAACAAGACTATCATTTTAAGGTGTTATTTTTAATTCTTAAGAAATTAGGATATACTTGGGCTGATCAACTATATCATTTAAGTTATGGAATGGTTGATTTACCTTCTGGTAAAATGAAATCGAGAGAAGGTACTGTTGTGGATGCTGATGACTTAATGGATGAAATGTCCGATACTGCCAAAGAAATTTCACAAGAACTAGGGAAATTAGAAGGCTATTCAACAGATGAGAAAGATTCTTTATATAAAACCATTGGTTTAGGGGCTTTAAAATATTTCATTTTAAAGGTTGATCCTAAAAAGAGAATTTTGTTTGATCCGCAAGCTTCTGTAGATTTTCAAGGAAATACAGGGCCTTTCGTTCAATATACATATGCAAGAATTCAATCTATTTTAAGGAAAGCAGAGTTTGGTCATAATAAAGAGGTTTCTGGTATTGAATTACATGAAAAGGAGAAAGAGTTAATTAAACAACTTGCTCTTTTCCCTGACACAATTCAACAGGCCGCAAAAAGCTATTCTCCTGCCGTAGTTGCTAACTACACATACGATTTGGTTAAAGAGTTTAATTCTTTTTATCAAAATGTATCAATATTAGGAGAAGAAAATATGGATAAAAAAATATTTAGAGTCCAACTGTCCAATAAGGTAGCGGACACCATAAAACTAGCATTTAACTTATTAGGAATTAATGTTCCTGAAAGAATGTAGATTTTTAATTGTAAATGTTGAATTATGAGTTTTGAATTTTGAACTATTAATTCAAAATTTATCATTCATAATTAAATTAGCGTTAGGGATTGAAGTGGCATCCTTTTGGTTTTGATTCGAGTTTGCGAAGCAAATATTGAGAATAGAAAACAAAAGATATAACGGAAAGCCCGCTCGAACGCCCAAATAAATTAAATTAATGAATTCAATGGAGCATTTGTTTTTTAAAAAACTTGCTTCTTATAAAATTAAGTAAACAACTAAAACATGAAATACGACGTACTAGTAATTGGAAGTGGTCCTGGAGGTTATGTAACTGCCATTAGAGCATCACAATTAGGATTTAAAACTGCCGTAGTTGAGAAAGAAAACTTAGGTGGAATATGCTTGAACTGGGGATGTATCCCTACAAAAGCTTTATTAAAATCTGCACAAGTATATGATTATTTAAAGCATGTTGATGAATATGGTTTAAAAGCTGAAGCTATTGATAAAGACTTTGATGCTGTTATTAAGCGAAGTCGCGGTGTTGCTGAAGGAATGAGCAAAGGTGTTCAGTTCCTGATGAAGAAAAATAAAATTGATGTAATTGACGGATTTGGGAAACTAAAAACGGGTAAAAAAGTTGATGTAACCGATAGTGATGGAAAGGTTACTGAATATTCAGCTAATCATATTATTATTGCTACTGGAGCGCGTTCACGTGTATTACCAAACTTACCCCAAGATGGTAAAAAAGTAATTGGTTACCGTGAAGCCATGACGTTACCTACACAACCTAAATCAATGATTGTTGTTGGTTCTGGTGCTATTGGAGTTGAGTTTGCTCACTTCTATAACTCTATGGGCACTGATGTTACTGTAGTTGAGTTTATGCCAAACATTGTTCCTGTTGAAGATAAAGATGTTTCTAAGCAAATGGAGCGTTCTTTCAAGAAAGCTGGAATTAAAGTAATGACAAGCTCTTCTGTTGAGTCTGTTGATACTTCTGGAGATGGTGTTAAGGCAACAGTAAAAACTAAAAAAGGCGAGCAAATATTAGAAGCTGATATCGTGTTGTCTGCCGTAGGTATTAAAACGAATATTGAGAATATTGGTTTAGAGGATGTAGGAATTATTACAGACAGAGATAAAATCTTAGTAAATGATTACTATCAAACAAATATCCCTGGATATTATGCTATTGGTGATGTAACTCCTGGTCCTGCTTTAGCGCACGTTGCTTCTGCTGAAGGAATTACTTGTGTTGAAAAATTAGCTGGTTTACATACGGAAACTATCGATTATGGAAACATTCCTGGTTGTACGTATGCAACTCCTGAAATTGCTTCTGTTGGTTTAACTGAAGACAAGGCAAAAGAGCAAGGATATGACATTAAAGTTGGTAAATTCCCTTTCTCTGCCTCTGGTAAAGCAAAAGCTGCTGGAACTCCTGATGGTTTTGTAAAAGTAATTTTCGACGCTAAATACGGTGAATGGTTAGGTTGTCATATGATTGGTGCTGGTGTTACCGATATGATTGCTGAAGCTGTATTAGGACGTAAATTGGAAACTACTGGTCATGAAGTATTAAAAGCTATCCACCCTCACCCAACCATGAGTGAAGCGGTTATGGAAGCTGTTGCTGATGCTTATGATGAAGTAATTCACTTATAATTTTTGTAGAATTAAATAACTACTTCATGAGTAGTGAAATCATATAAAAACCCCTCACAGAATTTAAATTCTGTGAGGGGTTTATGTATACTTAAAATTATTAATATAAATATCCCATTTTCCCTTGCTGATAATCTCTGAGAGCTTCCATGATTTCAGTCTGTGAATTCATAACATAAGGTCCCCAAGAAGCTACTTTTTCTTTTAAAGGAACCCCTGAAAGAATTAATAATCTGCTCTCTCCTCTACCTTCCAATTCTATTTGATCGCCATCTTGATGAAATGTTATCATTTGTGTTGCCCCCTTTTTAAGGTAGCTTCATTATTTACTAAAACTTCACCGTCTAACAAGTATATTAAGGACTCATGATGAACTGGAATATCAATAGTCATTTTCCCTGAATCTTTAACATCTGCCGTAAATACATTTACTTCGGTTTGAGTTAAAACTTTACCGTTTACTCCTTTTTGCTCTCCCGCAATAACTTTTAACATAAAATTTCCTTCTTTATCTTCAACAGTAGAAATGTCTTCACTTTTCACATGCTGATAGTGTGGCGTCATCATTTTCTTTTCAGCAGGTAAATTCAACCATAGTTGTATGCCTTCGAGATCTCCTCCTCTTTCTACAAACTCCTTCGCTGGGCCTTCCGCATGAATAATACCTCGTCCTGCTGTGGTCCATTGAACATCTCCTGCTTTTACTAGCATTTCATTACCTAAAGAATCTCTATGCCATTGTTCCCCTTTAAATAATAAGGTAATGGGTTCAAAACCTCTATGTGGATGTGGTCCAAGATCAAAAGGATTATTAAAAGCACTTATCGCATAGGGTCCGTAATGGTGTAATAACAAAAACGGATCTACCATATCCACTCCTTGCGCAGGCAACGGTTGTCTTAATCTTATTGGCCCCATATCTACCATCGGACTCCCCATTTTATTCTTTATTGTTTTTGTTCTCATTTGTTTAAAATAATTTATTTTCCATGGAAAATATTTTTGTAAATTTTTTTTTCGGTCTTACCTAATTTTATCAAGTAATATACTTAATTGTTCAGCTTCATCTTTTGATAGGTTATCCATAAACTCAAAATAAAGCTCTTTATCGATTGTCTTCATAATATCTATTCCCATCTCTGTAATATTTATATACACCACTCTTCTATCATGTTCACATCGAATACGATGAATATAATTCTTATCACATAATTTGTCCATTAAACGCGTAGCATTAGGTGCTCTTTCGATCATTCTATCCTTTATAATCTGAACTTTTATAGCTTCTTTAGCACCTCTTAAAATTCGTAGAATATTATATTGTTGTGGTGATATACCATAAGGCTTAAAAAATTCATTTTCCTTACTTTGAATCCAGTTAGCCGTGTACTTAATATTTATAAAAGCTTTCACTCTACTATCTTCAAATTTTGAATTAATGTCCTTTGATATATCTCCCATATTATAATTACGCTCTTAATTTTAAATCCTTCATTACTTTATTAAAAGTATCAGAAGTTGGCGTCAAATATACATCATCATTTACAAATAAGGTTGGATATTTAATCATACCATCATATAACTTTTTTGTATGTTCTTTGGCCTCCGAATCTTCATATATATCCTTAAAAATAAACTGTACCTCAGCAGATTTTAAAAAGTTCCGATACGCAATAGTATATGCATGTCCTTTTTTACCATATAGTGTAATATTCATTTTGAATCCTCCTTTCTTAATTTATAGTACAAATTTACGTAAAATATTTTTATTTTCCAAGGAATATAAATTCAAGGTAATTATATAATCTTAATAAGGTAATACCATTTACCCATTGAAATTACCCAATGAAACCAACTTTGCCATGTGTTCCATCGCAATAGGGTTTATTATTTGAAGCACCACATCGACAAAAAGCTGTTGCTTTCTTTTTTAATTCTTCAGCACCATTTGAATTAATGACATGAACATCTCCCATAATGATGAGAGGACCATTTTCTAAACACTTTACCTCTGTATCGTATTTGGCCTTACCATCGGTATTTAGCTCGTAAGATAACGCCCCTGACGGACATTCGTCAATTTGCTTTTGAATTCTTTTACTTGTAGCTGTTTCCAAGTTTACCCATGGTCTATTTTTTGGGTTAAATACCTGTATTAAACCTTTCCAACATTTCGTTGAATGAATACAAGAATTCGGTTTCCAATAAACTTTTAACTCATCTTTTTCGTACGTTTTTAAAATTTCCTTGCCTTCTGACATGATTTTCGTTTTTGTTCGTTCTTGGTATACCATTTGCAATTTAAAATTACAAATGGAATTAAATAAAAACTCGTTTAAACTTTGAGGTCTAAACGAGTTTCATTTTATAGTGCTTGTTCAAATTCCGTAACGGTATTCTTCAATTCAAGCGACTTATCATCATCCGTAATTTTATCATCTTTAAAAACATCATAAAATTTCGGTAAGGTATATGTTCCGGTTACATTTGCACCCATATGAGGGAAAGTTCCTTGAGCAGCTTCTAAAACAGTTGCCCCTCCTCTACCTCCGGGAGATGTAGCCATAACTAAAACTGGTTTGTTTCTGAATACTTCTCTATTTTTTCTTGACACCCAATCAAATAAATTTTTAAACGCTGCCGAGTATGATCCATTATGCTCTGCTAACGATATAATAAATCCATCGTATTTATCTAGTGTTTCATTAAATAATTCAGCTCCATTCGGATATTCATTATCTTTTTCAAAACCCTCACTAAACATAGGTACTTCGTAATCGTTCAAATCTAATACATCAAAGGTTGTATTTTGAAGTTGTTGTGCTGCAAATCCAGCTAACTTTTTATTGATTGATGTTTTACTTGTACTTCCAGCAAATGCGGCTATTTTTTTCATTTTATATTATTATTTATTTGTAGTATTACACGATTAAACTTTCAATTGGAGTTTCTCCTTTTACCATTTTGGCTACAGGACATTTACCCGCTATTTCAATGAGCTTTTTTCTTTGCTCATCTGTTACTTCTTTTTCAAATGAAATTTCCTCAACTAATGATTTTGTAATGCCTTTCGGTCCTAAACTATCCTTCTGAGTAACTTTAACTTCAATTTCACCTAAATCCCACCCTTTTCTTTCGGCATACATCCGAAGTGTTATGGATACACAGCCTCCTATTGCTGTCAATAAATATTCAACAGGTGTTGGTGCAGTATCACTTCCCCCAGATTTCAAAGGCTCATCTATTACAGCAAAATGATTTCGCATTTTAGCTTCAGCTAAGTATTTTTTTTCCGTTAACCTAACTTCAGAAGTTGTAATTTTATTCATTAATTTTTTTGCTAAAAATATAAGAGGCTATCAAAAGGACTAATGCTATTATAGCACCAAATTGTTCTCCATCTCCTATCATTACGTGAGCGAAAATAGCTAAAATAAAGGCAAAGAAAAACCCAGCATAAGCCCATTCGTTTAACGCTTTCCCCCTAAAGAACCATAATGCAACAATCCCTAAAACTTTAGCGAAAGCATATGGGTATATAATATACGTAGGATATCCAAAGTTTTCGAACATACCAGAAATTTCAGTATTATTAAACAAGTACATTCCTGCCGACATAAGCATCATTAAAGATAAAAGACCTGTCGTTACGTAAAAGATTATTTTGTTAGTTTTCATGATAATGTGTTTTTTAACTGTTACAAATGTATGAAAAATAAATTCCATGGAAAATATTTTCAAGGAAAATTACTTTTTCTCATTATTTCTTTCAATTTAAAATTATTTATTTATTTTTACATAAGTACTTATATAAATCATAATACATGGACACATTACAAGGATTAGGAGAAATAAGTATGGGCTCGAGACTAAAACGTATTAGTGAATATTTAATGAGAGAAACTCAAGTTGTTTATGATACTTTTAATATTAATTTTGACCCTTACCTCTTCCCTACTTTTAAAATTATAAAAAACAGAAACGGTGTAACCAATACTGAAATTAACAATTGTTTACGAACCACTCAACCCGCCACCACACAAACTATTAACAAGCTATTAAAAAAAAATCTTATCCTTTACAAGGAACATGATATTGACAAGAGAAAAAAAATTTTCTATTTATCCAATGAAGGAATAAAATTAGTAAAAGAAGTCTCTCCAATATGGGAAAGTATCGAATATATAATCAAAAAATATACAGGATTCGAATCTAAATCACTTATTGAACATTTAAATATATTGGAATCACAATTTGAAGAAAAAAGTTTTAGTAAAGCTATTATTGAACATATAAAAATGAAAGACATTAAAGATACGATAGACATCACTTCATACAAAAAAGAATACGATACACATTTTTACGAACTTAACATAGAATGGTTGAGAACGTTTTTTTATGTTGAACCCTATGACGAAGAAGTTTTACGCAACCCAAAAAAATATATACTCGATAAAAATGGATATATTTTCTTTGCTAAATTGAACGATACGATTGTTGGCACTGTTGCCTTAATGCCTAAAGATGGCATTTATGAGTTAACCAAAATGGCTGTATCACCTAAACATAGAGGATATAAAATCGGTCAAAAATTAATGCAACATTGTATAGATTTCGCTAGAGATTTAGATCTTGATATCTTAATTCTTTATTCCAATACACTTTTAGAAAATGCTATTTACATCTATCGAAAATATGGATTCGTTGAAATTCCAGTGGAAGAAAATTGTCCTTATGAGCGCTGCAATATTAAAATGGAATTAAAACTGAATCCTTTGAAACCTTTATAATATATGTTAATCCTAATAAACACTTCAACAGATAAATGACAATGAACAAACAACAGAATTTAAAAAACGAAGCAGATACTATAACACAATACTTTTCTCCAAGGATAATCTCTGAGGTTAATGATCAGTATGTGAAATTGGCTAAAATAAAAGGAGAAGACATTCCGTGGCACAATCATAAAGATGAAGATGAACTATTCTATATCCTAGAAGGAAGCCTCTTAATGGAAATAGAAAACCAAGCGAGTTTTACAATGAAAACAGGTGAGCTATATGTTGTCAAAAAAGGAGTTAATCATCGCGTATCATCGAACAATGAATGCCTTATAATGTTAATAGAATCGAAATCGACACAACATACTGGTGACGTACTTTCTGAAGTAACAAAAAATATTGAGGAGCAAAAGTATTAGTCTTCAAATTTTACCCTTCCTTTTTTCTTGTTTATTATTTTTTTTACTTTTGCAGTATTAAATGAATTGCTATGGAAATCAAGTTATAATGACTTGATCTTTCCTTATGTATTCTATATAATAAATCGAAACATTACATTACTTAAATATACATTATTATGAAAACGAAAATAGCATTTGCTGTAATTACAGCATTTGGATTAAATGCGTCATGCAAGGAGAAATGGACATGAATCTTCTAAAAAAAATTGAGGAACTCACTTTATATACGATAGCTCAAGAGAAAAGTATTAAAAATCAAAATGCTAAAATTCAAAAACTTGAAAAAGAAAATGAGCTACTAAAAACACTATTAGAACGAGTAACTAAACTCGAAAAACAACTCCAAAACTAAATATACCTCTATTAAAACTCCACTTTTTTAGTGGAGTTTTAACTTTAACATAATAATTATACTTTAACTTAGGTACCCCCTAAAAAATTAGTATTTTTACTTTTGGTTGACTATTTGTTAACTTAAAGTGGCTCAATATTTGAGGCATTAGGGAAAATTAACTATTATCTTTTATGAAAAAGCTTATTTTAATTGTTTGCTCGATTTTTTTATTAAAATCAGTGAACTCTTATTCTCAAAATTGTGATGGGGAAACTCTGAACAATAGTGAGATTACTGGAACAGCTGCCTTCTGTTCCGATACGGGAATTACATTTTGTAACTCTCTAGCAGATGGAAGTACAAATCCTGCAACTCAAGCAGCCGCGGGTCCAGCCTATGGTTGTTTAGCCTCTCAACCTTATCCTTCTTGGTTTTTTATTCGTGTTGACGATCCAGGGAATCTAGCACTTACCATTACACAAAGAAATTTAAATGGTAATCCTGGAGATCTTATTGATGTAGATTTTATTATTTGGGGTCCCTATACGGAAACTGAACTTGACAATATTCGAGGTGGTGATTATAGTTTACTAGACTCTGCTAGTATTAAAGACTGTAGCTATTTGGTAGATGCTATAGAATTTTTAGAAGTAAACTCTGTTCAAAATGGAGAATACTACGTAATTCTTGTTACAAACTTCCAAGAAGAAGCCGGGACTATAAGCATGGAGAGCACGAATCCTTCGGATCCAAATGGAGCTACCACCGATTGTTCTATTATATCTTCTACTCTTGGTCCAGATCAAAAAGTATGTGATGGTACAGAAATTACACTTGATGCTACTCCATCGAATGGAACGGTTACAGCATACAAATGGTTTTTGGATACAGGGTCAGGCTTTAATGAGATAGTAGGCGAAACAAGCGCCACTCTTTTGATTAACAATAATACTTCTGGTATCTATAAAGTTGAAGTTACTGATAATACAGGAGGTACTGGAAGTGACGAGGTTGAAATTACATTCTTCCCAAATCCAGTTGCTAACAATATCGACGACATATTATATTGCGATACCGACGGTGATGGGTTCCACACTTTTGATTTACAAAGCTTAGTAACTCCTTTAATTCTGAATGGACAGGACGCTAATCAATTTGATATTATTTATTATTCTAATATTAACGATGCAAATGCCAATATTTCAGGTAATGCGTTGCCTAATAACTATACAAATCCTACGGCTTTTGGCTCTCAAAATATTTTCGCTCGTATTCACAATAAAAATGCTCCGACCGCTTGCTATGATGTTACTCAATTCAATATCACCGTTAGCTCTGAACCAGAAGTAACTCAACCGACTGATTATATTGTTTGTGACGATTTAATAAGTGGTAGTGATACTGATGGTATTTTTAATAATTTTGACTTAGCCTCTAAAGATTCTGAAATTTTAGGAAGTCTTTCTACCAGTACTTTTTCAGTTTCATACCACACTACATTAACAGGTGCTCAAACTAATTCAACAACAGATGTTATTGATAAAAGTATTCCATATACCAACATCACTGCTAACAGTCAAACTATTTATGTGCGAGTTGAAAACAGTTTGAATACAGATTGTAATGTTGTCACTGAGCCCAGTTCAACTAGTTTTATTCCTTTTAATTTAGTTATTAATTCTTTACCTACTGTTGTTAATAATATTGATTTAAGACAATGTGATACAGATGCAGACTTAACAACGATAATGAATTTAACATTGGCACAACAAAACATTTCTGTGAATCATACCAATGAAACGTTTCAGTACTACCCTACCCAAAATGATGCAATTAGTAACACTAATATAATTTCAAATCCTGCAAGTTACAATGCATCAAATGGTCAAATGATATGGGTAAGAACTATTAATAACAATCAATGTTATCGAATTTCTTCAATCAATATAATTGTGGGGTATGCAAGTAATGTTGCTTACAACAACCAATTTTATGAATGTGATGATTTCCTTGATACCAATGGCAATGATATTACTGGAAGCAATGATAATACAGATGGTATTACCAACTTTAATTTAAGTTCTGTTGTAACCGATGTAAAAGCATTGTTCCCTGCTAATATTCAACCTGACCTCGATATTTTAGTCTTCGAGAATATGGCTGATAGAAATACGGTGACAAATGCGATTCCTGATCTATCAAGTTATAGAAATATTAATTTACCAGCGTTAACTCCGCAAACACTATATCTTAAAATTATCAACTCTCAAAACAATGAGTGTGTTGGTCTTGGAGAATTTACCATTTTAACTAGTATTCCTGAAGCAAATGTAGTAACACCAATTGTTCTTTGTGATGATAGAGATAGTGGTTCTTCAACAGATGGCGAAAATATTAATATAGACTTAAGAGCTAAAGTAAATGATATTTTAGGAACACAAAACCCTAATGATTTTACAGTCTCTTTTCATACCAGTTTCAACGATGCTCTTTCTGCAAGTAATCCTATAACAAACGACAGTTCTTATAGGAATACCGCACCAGCGGGGTTTGTTCCTGGAACAATAAGCGAACAAACGATTTATGTAGCGGTTCAAGACAACGCCACCAGTTGTATCAATCCAAATACCCAATTCAATATTACAATTAATCCACTTTCAGAGTTAAGTATGAACATTACTCCGATTGAACTCTGTGATGCTGGAACTGAAGATAATGATACCAGAAACGGTTTGGAACAAAATATAGATCTTGCTCAAAGGATTAATGAAATTTTAAACGGAAGAGATATAGCTGACTATATTATCTCTTTCCATAATACCGAAGCTGATTCATATACTGCATTGAACCCTGTACCATTGATTTATGATATGAACCCTGCCAATACCAATATCGTTAATAATATTGGCGAAGAAATTTTATGGGTCAGTCTTGAAAGTAGAGACTCAGGTTGTATATCTGGTGGATCGCAGTTACTTTTGAGAGTATTTCCAGAGCCCGACCTTCCAACCAGTATCATGAATTACATTGAATGTGATCATAATAATGGTGGACTTAGCAGTGATACTGATGGCATTATAGAAGACATTAATTTAAGTACAAAAATTCAGGAAATACTTGCCAATTATAGTGCTTCAGAATACTCAAACTTTAACGTTACATTTCATCCAACATTAGCAGATGCAAATGCTAATATCAACGGTATTAATAGTAATGAATACACGAATTTGAGCACCCCTCAAACCATTTATATAAGAGTCGAAGACAAACAATCTGGTTGTTACAATACAAATTTAACTTTTGACATTATTATTAATGAACTTCCCTATTTTGAAGTTACTACACCTCAAATAGTTTGCTTAAATACCCCCCCGTTAAACATTGCTGTTGAAAATTCTGATAGTGCTACTTACGAATATGAATGGGTTAATTCAAATCAACCAAATGCAACAATTGGAATTACAGACAATATAAATGTTTCAAATGGAGGCACCTACATCATAACAGCAACAAACACAACAACTGGTTGCCAAAGACCTTTAGAAATTGTTGTTAACGAGTCTGTTATTGCATCAATCCAAGAAGATGACGTTACCGTTATTGACGATACTAATAACAACGGAAACAATAATTACTCTATCATTATTAATAATGAAAACAACAATTTAGGAATAGGCGATTATGAATTTGCTCTTCAAAGTGAAAATGGAGATATTGTAGCTACCTACCAGGACGAACCTAAATTCGAGAATCTTCAAGGAGGAATCTATACTATTTTGGTACAAGACAAAAACGATTGTGGAATTGCGCAAGTGGAAATAGCTCTGGTAGAGTTCCCTAAGTTCTTTACTCCCAATCAAGATGGTTATAACGACATATGGACTGTGAGAGGAGTTAATAGTACCTATTTTCCATTAGCTGAAGTAATTATATTTGATCGTTTTGGAAAAACCATATCAAAACAAAATATTAACGAGGACTTCGGTTGGGATGGAAGTTATAATGGACAAACTTTACCTTCTAATGATTATTGGTTTAGAATAATTTTAACCGATAAAAATGATAAGACTTATATACGATCTGGTCATTTTTCACTCCTAAGGAATTAAAAAAATTCATCAAATAATGAATTGTAAATTGAAAAGACTGTCAGCTATGACAGTCTTTTCCACTTCAAAATAACACCTAATCTATTCGATATCATAAATTAATCGCATTAGTACCTAGGTTAACTAAATATATATTCGCTTTTTGAAATATTATGCTACCGCCGACTCTTGCTTTGGAACCTCTTTTACCCCAGATTGTTTCGTTTCAAACTGATTAGACGTATTTTTTTGACCTCCTGCCTTTATTGCATTATCGCCTGCAAAGAAAGTTTTATGATCATCTCCCAAATCCGATCCAGCCATTCGTTGGTGTTTTACACACGATACTCCTTTTCTTATTTCTTGTCTTTGAACACCCTTTACATACGCTAACATTCCTTCCTCTCCGAAATAACCCTCGGTTAAATCGTTCATATGAAGTGCTGTTGTGTGATAGGTTGGTAACGTAATCAAGTGGTGAAAAACTCCCGCCTTTCTTGCGGCATCTAATTGAAATGATTTTATTTTTTCATCCGCTCTAAAACAAAGCTCTGAACCATCATATTCGGCATCCATTAAATTATTACGATCGTATCCAGTCATGTTTTCATCTTCTGCCAACATTTCTTCATAAACTTGATTACGGAAATTCAATGTCCAGTTAAAAGAAGGAGAATTGTTATAAACTAATTTTGCATTAGGTATTACTTCTTTTACCCTATTTACCATGCTAGCAATTTGACCAACATGAGGTGTTGGAGTTTCTATCCATAATAAGTCGGCTCCATTTTGTAAACTTGTAATACAATCTAATACCACTCTATCAATATTTGTTCCTTCTCTAAATTTATACAATCCATTAGCAAGTCGAACAGGGCGTACTAACTTTCCTTTTCTCTTTAGCAAAACTTCATTATCAGAAACATCACTTATGGCAACTTCTTCACATTCTACAAAATCTAAGTATTTCGAGGCTAAGTCTCCTGGTTCTTTGCTCACTGGTAATTTCTGTGTCAATCCAGCTCCTTCAGAATCCGTTCTTGCTACAATAACTCCATCATCAATTCCCAATTCAAGAAATGCATATCGAACCGCATTTAATTTGGCAATAAAATCTTCATGAGGCACAGTTACCTTCCCATCCTGATGTCCGCATTGCTTTGCATCAGATACTTGATTTTCAATTTGAATGGCACAAGCTCCTGCTTGAATCATTTTTTTTGCTAATAAGTAGGTAGCTTCCTCATTTCCAAAACCAGCATCGATATCAGCTATGATTGGTACAATATGTGTTTCGTAGTTATCTATCTTATCTTGTACATCTTCTCCCCTTTCCAGTTGTCTGTATAAATCATTTAATTCAATGGCATCCGCTTGCCTTAAAAAATTGTAAATCTCTTCGATAAGTGACGGAACAGCTACCTTTTCGTGCATTGACTGATCAGGAAGCGGTCCAAATTCCGAACGCAAGGCAGCAATCATCCAACCAGACAAGTATAAGTACTTTTTATTGGTTGTTTTGTAATGCTTTTTTACAGCGATCATTTTTTGCTGAGCTACAAACCCGTGCCAGCACCCAAGAGATTGGGTATAATTAGATGGGTTTTTGTCGTATTCGGCCATATCTTGTCTCATAATATTAGCCGTGTATTTTGCAATATCCAATCCAGTTTTAAGCTGATTTTGAGTAATCATTCTGGCCGCATTATGTGGTCTTATTGCATTCCACTTATCTCCATATTTTTCTTTAAGACCTATTACTGTTTCTAATGCTGAGCTATAACTGTTTTGTTCTATATTTTTCATAATTTTGTTCTTGATATAAGTTATTAATCTGTTAATGCTTATTTTGCCCTTTAAATGTTGCCGCATTTACGGGGCTTTTTTTTATAAAATTTCGTACGCTGGTAAGGTTAAAAACTCGATAAAATCTTCCGTTAATACTAGTTCATCGAATAACTTAATAGCTTCTTCGAATCTTCCTGAGTTAAATCTATCCCCTCCAACTAAATTTTTAATCTTAGTGACTTCTTCCTCTTTTAAAAATTGGTACAACTCTTTATTCAATAATTGTCCATTATCCAAAGAAACTTCACTTCGTAACCACTGCCAAACTTGAGTTCTAGATATTTCGGCTGTCGCCGCATCTTCCATTAGGTTATATAAAGCAGCCGCTCCATTTCCTTTTAACCAACTTTCAATATATAAAATCCCAACATTAATATTGTCACGAACTCCTTGTTCTGTAATTGTTCCTTTGGGTAATTCTACCAATGCTTCTTCAGTGATTATAAGCTCATCAATTCTTTTACCTATTTGGTTTTTATTCGGCATATATTCGTTAAAGACTGATCTGGCTATTTCAACCAAACCTGGATGTGCCACCCAAGTACCGTCATGTCCATTTTTTGCTTCCTGCTCCTTGTCTTTTCTTACTTTTGCAAAGGCCAACTTATTGGCTTCTTCATTATTCTTAACAGGAATTTGAGCTGCCATTCCTCCCATGGCGTGAACACCACGTTTATGACATTTTTGAATAACCCTTAATGAATAGGCTTCCATAAAAGGTGTTTGCATAGTAACTTGACTTCTATTAGGTACAATAAAGTTCTGGTGCTTTCTGAATTTCTTGATATAAGAAAATATATAATCCCATCGTCCACAATTTAAACCAGCCATGTGATTTTTTAATTCATAAATAATCTCATCGAGTTGAAAACTTGCTGTTATGGTTTCCACTAAAACAGTGGCTTTAATAGTTCCCTGTGGAATATTTAGATAATCTTGAGCAAAAACGAATACATCATTCCACCAACGTGCTTCCAAGTAATGCTCTAACTTTGGTAAATAAAAATAACTCGCAGAGTCTTTTTTCAATAACTTGTGAATATTATGGAAAAAGTACAATCCAAAATCTACCAAAGAAGCACTCATTTCTTCACCTTTAATGGTAATGTGCTTTTCATTTAAATGCAGCCCTCTTGGTCTTACCAATAAAACAGCTGTCATTTCATTTAATTGATAACTTTTACTTCTTCTTTCATCATAAAAAGAAATTGTTCCATTTACCGCATCTCTTAAATTAACCTGTCCATTTAGTACATTTTCGATCGTAGGTGAATTACTATCTTCAAAATCTGCCATGAAGGTTTTGGCTCCTGAGTTTAAAGCATTAATAATCATTTTACGACTCACAGGTCCCGTTATCTCAACTCTTCTATCCAACAAGTCTTTTGGTAAAGGAGCACAGACCCAATCCGACCGTCTCAATTCTTTAGTTTCTTCAGGAAAACTCGGGAAATTACCCGCGTCAAAATAAGCTTGATAGATTTTTCTATCTTCTAATAATGATAACCTTTCCTTATTAAACGTTTTATGCAATGCGACCAAAAAACTTAACGCTTCCTCAGTTAACACATCATTGTAGTTAACTGTATTAAAACCTGTTAATCCAATTTCTTTTGTAATTGTTTCTGTGTTCATGATTATCATTTTTTGTTTGATACAACAATGATATAAAATATTTTTGAACTCCACAAGCGAACGTTCGCTATTTTTACAAAGTTTTCTAAATTTATTAATTCGCTATTATTTACTATCTTTGATTTTATGCACATAGAAGATGAATACATTCGCCTTATTTTCGGGCTTAAACTCAAGCAAATTAGAACTGAAAAAAAGCTTTCACTTTTTGGTTTAGCAAAGCTTACAGGCCTATCTAAATCTTATTTAAACGAAATTGAAAAAGGGAAAAAATATCCAAAAACAGATAAAATTGCCATCCTTTCTGAACAACTTGATGTTCCGTATGATCATTTGGTTTCCCTTAAATTAGACAAAAACTTAGCTCCTATTGGCGAAATCTTAAAATCTAAAATTTTAAAAGAAATACCTCTTGAGCTTTTTGGTATTCAAGAAAAAAACTTGATTGATATTGTTGCTAGTGCACCTGCAAAAGTCAATGCCTTTATTAGTACAATTATTAAAATATCTCAAAACTATAATTTGACGAGAGAGAGTTTTTTTCTCGCAGCACTAAGATCATATCAGGAAGCCCATAATAACTACTTTGATGATATAGAAGACCATGTTCAAAACTTCGCAAATTCTTATCATTTAAATTTAGAAGAAAACGTTTCTTCTAAAGACTTAGAAGAAATTCTTGTTGAAGAATTTGGTTATACCATAGATAGAGACGAACTAGGAAAGCATAATAACTTGATGGAGTTGCGTAATATTTACATTCCTTCGAAGAAAACACTTTTAATAAGTAATGATATCTCTGAAGCACAAAAAACATTCATTTACGCAAAAGAGCTTGCTTACAATCATTTAAAAATCACACACCGCTTATATACGTTCCCTTGGGTGAAATTTGATGATTTTGATAAAGTTTTAAATAATTTTATTGCCTCCTATTTTGCGGGAGCCTTAATTATTCCAAAGAAAACATTGGTTAATCGTTTGAATACATTTTTCGATATGGAAATTTGGAAAACTGAGGAGTTTATTAAAATCATGGATTCGTACAATTGCTCTGAAGAAAGTTTTTATCAGCGATTGACAAATATTTTACCCAAGTTTTTCCATATTAAAAATCTATTCTTTTTAAGATTTACACATAAATTGGGATCACCAAAATTCAGACTTACAAAAGAACTACACATTACGCAGCAACAAACTCCTCATGCCAATAGAAATAATGAACACTATTGCAGAAGATGGGTTTCAATTCAATCCATAAAAGATTTAGAAAAAACCAACAATACTTCTTCATTTGGGCTACAAATCTCTTCCTATGAAAATTCTAATAACGAATATTTAGTATTGTCTTCTGCGACTCCCGATCCATTCAGAAAACAATTAAATAGAAGCATTTCTATTGGTTTTTTAATCTCGCCTCATTTAAAAAAGAAATTAAAATTTATTAGCGATTCAAAAATTCATACAAAAGAAGTTGGAATTACCTGTGAAACTTGTTCATTGAATAATTGTGAGGTTCGTGTCGCAGAACCTTCAAGACTCGAGAGACAACTTGAATATGAAAACATTGATAAAACCGTTAGTGAAATATTGAATAATTACTCCTAACATCTCTTAAAAAGAATTAGAACTCATTTCCTTTGTGAAACAGTTAACACAAAGCTTATATTTTCCCATTGAACCTTATTTAGTAATTTATTATTTTAGCAATTGCTTACAAACAACGATAACATTATATGGACCTTACCTTTAATAAAAACGAAGATCACAACAAACTTTTAGTATCAGATTTACGTAGACGTTTCGCCAAAGTAAAACTTGGTGGAGGTCAAAAGAGAATTGATAAACTCCATGAAAAAGGAAAAATGACGGCCAGAGAGCGTATTGATTATTTATTAGATGATGATAAGTCTATTGAAATTGGTGCTTTTGCTGGAGAAGACATGTATAAAGAACATGGTGGTTGTCCGTCAGGAGGAGTTGTTGTTAAAATAGGATATGTCCAAGGAAAACAATGTATTGTTGTTGCCAACGATGCTACGGTAAAAGCTGGAGCTTGGTTTCCTATTACAGGAAAGAAAAACTTAAGAGCTCAAGAAATCGCTATTGAAAATAAGCTACCTATTATCTATTTAGTAGATTCAGCTGGAGTTTATTTACCTATGCAAGATGAGATTTTTCCTGACAAAGAGCATTTTGGAAGAATTTTTAGAAATAATGCAGTAATGAGCAGTATGGGAATTACTCAAATTGCCGCTGTTATGGGTAGCTGTGTTGCGGGTGGTGCTTATTTACCTATTATGAGTGATGAAGCTTTAATTGTGGATAAAACGGGTAGTATATTTTTAGCAGGAAGTTATTTAGTAAAGGCGGCTATTGGAGAAACCATTGATAATGAAACATTAGGTGGAGCCACTACACATTGCGAAATTTCAGGTGTTACTGATTATAAAGCTAAAGATGATAAAGATGCTTTAAATACCATTAAAAATATCGTTGACAAAATTGGAGATTATGATAAGGCTGGTTTCAGTAGAAAAGAATCCTTTCCTCCAAAAGAAAATGAAAACGACATTTATGGTCTTTTACCAAAGGCACGTCACGAACAATATGACATGCTCGATATTATAAAACGCTTAGTTGATAATTCGGAGTTTGAACAGTATAAGAAAGGTTATGGTCAAACCATTATTACAGGATATGCCAGAATTGATGGATGGGCTGTTGGTATTGTTGCCAATCAACGTAAGTTAGTAAAAACAAAAAAAGGAGAAATGCAATTTGGTGGTGTTATCTATAACGATTCTGCCGATAAAGCTACTCGATTTATAGCCAATTGTAATCAGAAAAAAATACCTCTTGTATTTTTACAAGATGTAACTGGATTTATGGTAGGAAGTAAATCTGAACATGGTGGAATTATTAAGGATGGAGCGAAAATGGTAAATGCCGTCAGTAACTCTGTAGTTCCTAAGTTCACAATTGTTATCGGAAACTCTTATGGTGCCGGTAATTATGCCATGTGTGGTAAAGCTTATGATCCGAGATTAATTGCTGCCTGGCCAAGTGCTGAATTAGCTGTAATGAGTGGTGCCTCTGCTGCCAAGGTTTTATTACAAATTGAAACCGCTTCTTTAAAGAAAAAAGGTGAAGAAATCACTCCAGAAAAAGAGAAAGAATTATTTGATAAGATAAAATCTCGTTATGATAATCAGATTTCTCCTTATTATGCTGCTGCCAGAATTTGGACGGATGCTATTATTGATCCTTTAGATACCAGAAAATGGGTTTCTATGGGAATTGAGGCAGCTGATCATGCTCCGATTGAAAAACCATTTAATTTAGGAGTTATACAAGTATAATTACAACTTAACAAAAACGATAATCGATAAATCCCTCTAAGAGGGGTTTATTACAACTATCAAATACGCTTATAAAGAAATATGAATACTACAGTCATTATCAATCCAAAATAAAAGTACAACCAAATGTTTAACCTCAATATACTCTAATGAAAAAGAAGATTATAATTAGCGTTGTGGTTCTTGTAGGAGCTTTATTAGCTTATCAGGCATACATTTTCACCACTGCAAGTGAAGACAATATCAATCCGATTTATCTTATACCTGATGATGCCGTTTTTATTGTTGATACTGAAAGGCCTATCGATGCTTGGGATGAAATTAGCAACAGTAATATTTGGAAACACCTCCAAAAAAATGACTATTTCAGTGAAATAACTGAAAGTTTAAATACTTTAGACCAAACATTTAAAGAACAAAAAAAACTGATTGAGTTTATTGGAGAACGTGATATTTTGATTTCTATTCATGTATATAAACCTAAAAGTTATGGTTTGTTTTATACTGTGGATATTCAAAAACTATCGAAATTAAGATTTCTAAAAAACTCGATAGCAAAACTTGCTGGTGAAGGTTTCGAAGTTACTAAAAGAACCTATAAAGATCATGAAATTACAGAGCTTTATAATAAAAAGGAACGAGAAACATTATACCTTTCTTTTATAAAAAATCAACTCATTGCATCTTATACCCATGTATTGATTGAGAAATCAATCGATCAATATCAAACCCCTGTTATTGGTAGAGATGTTAACTTTATAGAAATCAACAAAGAAACTCCTGAAGATGGTTTTTTTAAGATGTTTGTGCAATACAAATACCTTAACAAATACTTAGCTTGTTTTTCAAACAAAATGAATTCTGAGCTTTTAAATACTATTGAAAAATCTTGGTTATATTCCGGTTTCAATATTGGGCTAAAAGAAAGTACAACGATACAAGCAGAAGGTTTTACTAATTTCGACTTGACTTCTGAAAGCTATTTACGGGCTCTTCAAAAATCTGGCAAAGGAAAAAGAACCATTGCGAAAGTGGCTCCTAAAAATACAGCGCTTTATTTAAGTTTTGCTTTTGATGATTTCGATACTTTTTACGAAAATTTCGAATCTATAAAGGAAGAGAATGAAGATACATTTGAAGCATATAATGAACAAGTAAAGGAAGTTGAAAACATGCTTGATATCAATTTAAAGGACGATGTATTTAGTTGGATTGGTAGCGAAATTGCTTTGCTTCATATTAACGATGTAATATCAAAAAAGAAGCAAAATTTAGCTGTTGTTTTAACGACCAAAAACATTGATAAAGCAAGAGAAAAACTCAATTTTATTCTTTCAAAAATTAAAGAAAAAACACCGTTAAAGTTTAAACAAATAAATTATAAAGGCTATGATATTAACTTTTTAGATTTAAAAGGCTTCTTTAAAATACTGGCTGGTAATTTATTTGCTAAAATGGAAAAACCATATTTCACTATTATTGATGATTATGTTATTTTTAGTAATAGCCCAAATACTTTAAAAGAGATTATCAATACGCAACTCATTGGTTTTACATTGGCTTCAAATCAAAATTATTTAGATTTTAACGATCAATTTGATGAAAAATCAAGTGTTTTCGCATATGTCAATACTCCTTATATTTATGATGAATTGCTGACATTAACCGATAGTAAAACACGAAACAGTATCCGTAAAAACAAAGATTATATTGTTTCTTTTTCTCAAGTAGGATTACAGTTGATTTCAAAAGGAGATTTTTTCGAGAACTACTTGGTTGCTTCATATGAAAACCCAGTGAATATTCAACAACAACAAATTGAAGACAAAAAACTACGATACGAACTCATACAAAAAATATCGAAAGAAGTAGACACCGTTTTAACTGAAGAAACAGTTTTTAAATTGCCCGAAATATATCCGAACGATTTAAGTACTTCTGAATTCATTAAAAAATATGAAAATGGACAAGTTCATATCGAAGTTGAACTTAAAAATGGATTAAAACATGGTGATTTTAAAGAATATTATAGAAACGGAAATGTAAAAATTTCTGGTAAGTTTAAAAAAGATGTTCAAATAGGAACATGGAAAGCCTACGACAAAGAAAGTGAAGATCTTTTATTCAAAAAAAGGTTCTAACGTTAAAGTATTGAGAAGTGAGAAATGAGTCCGCTTCACTACTCGATAGGAGATTATTACGTGTTTGTTTCGATCAAGACTGGCATTTCCAGTGAAATTATTTAAAATTAAAGGGAAAACAATTTTGTATCGAGAAATAAACAGGTAGTTCTCGATAAAAATTACTCCAACTGACAACAAATTAAAAGTTAGGAGTATTTTTAAAAAATAAATACTAAAACGCAAAACAATTAATTGTAAAATTTTATTGCAATAATTACATTTGCAAGCATTAAACAAATTTTTTATAAATGGGAAGAGCATTTGAATTCAGGAAAGCAAGAAAAATGAAACGTTGGTCAGCAATGGCTAAAACCTTTACTCGCATTGGTAAAGATATTGTAATGGCAGTTAAAGAAGGCGGTCCTAACCCTGAATCAAACTCTCGATTACGTGTTATAATTCAAAATGCTAAGGCGGCGAACATGCCTAAGGATAATGTTGCACGTGCTATTAAAAAAGCTTCTGATAAAAATACCGAAAATTATAAAGAAGTACTTTTTGAAGGATATGCTCCACATGGAGTAGCAGTTTTAGTTGAAACGGCTACCAATAATAATAACAGAACGGTTGCAAATGTACGTGCTGCATTTAATAAATGTAACGGAAACTTAGGTACTTCTGGTTCTGTTGCTTTTATGTTTGATCATACCGTGAACTTTAGAATCGAAGAATCTTCTTTAAAAATGGATTTAGAAGAATTCGAACTTGAAATGATTGAGTTCGATGTAGAGGAAGTTTTTAAAGACGAGGACGGGATTTTAATTTATGCTCCTTTCGAACAGTTTGGTGCCATCCAAAAATACTTAGAAGAAAATAGCTTAGATATTCTTTCTTCTGAATTTGAAAGAATCCCTACCACCACTGCAAAGCTTTCTGCGGAACAACAAGAGGAAGTTGAAAAGCTTTTAGATAAATTGGAAGAAGATGATGATGTAAATCAAGTCTACCATTCAATGGAAATGTAGTAAACACATTATTTATATTATATCGTATAAAAAAACTCCCGAGTAGGGAGTTTTTTTATGCTCAGTTTTTTCAATGATCAATTATCAGTAATAAATTATCAATGTTGAGTTTTGAGTTCTCAATTGTTAGTTTTACAAAAAATCCATCTCTAAATAGGTAATAAACTCTAACAGTCAATCTAACCCCGTTTCAAGTTCTCATCACGACTATCTTTATACAAAGTGCGACGAGACTCCGAAATTATTTCAGAATGACTTGAATATTTATTTATGCCTGACAATAAGCATTGAAATTCAACTCAACTCCTTCTCATTTTAATTCTGAACAACAACAATAAAACACCTGAATATATAAAGTAATTATTCTTACTTTTTGTACATTTCCTAACCAAAAACCAACCTACAAAAAAACTAGCTAATGTTATCAGATGAAAGAATACAGTATTTTCTTGAAACGAAATATGAAGATTTAAAAGAAAGTGAATATGATGAACTTGTAAAAAATTACTTCCAAGAATCTAAAAAGAATTGGTATAATAAAGAAATAGGTGAATTAACTACCAAAGAATTAAAATCATGGAGACCCAATGCAGTTAAAACTTTTTGGAAATTAATTAGGCTACACGCAAAGAAAGAAGCACTGAAAACCAAAAAATTAAATTGTAAAGGCTTCCATTTTCCACGTTTTGAAGGTGTTTTCAATCAATTAATAAAAAATAGAACTCACAAATTAGTATCTGGTAACTTTTGGGAATCTGGTGAAGAAATTAGTTTTTATTGTGAAGTAGAATTTGATGAAGCAATTTTCGAAGGTTACGGGGACTTTAAAAATTGTTTTTTTTATAAAAACGCATCGTTTACGAACTCGGTATTTCATGATAGTTTTAATTTCATGAATGCTAAATTTAATGAAGATGTAAACTTTTCCTTTGTTACATTTAAAGAAGACTGTGGAATCAATTTTAGTCGTGCTAAATTCAAAAAATTCTGTAATTTTCGCATTACAAACTTCAAAGGGGAAGCTAACTTCACGGAGACGTCATTTTCATCAGCTGATTTTAGTTTCTGTGAATTTTCTTCTTCTACTTGCTTCGTGCGTAATATATTCGATAAGGAAATAGACTTCAATAACACTAAATTCATAAAAAACGAATCAGTCCTTTTTTCTGATATAAATCAAATAAATGAGTCTGTTCTATTTGTTAGTAACACTTTTAATGAAAATACTATATTTAGGCGAGTAGACATGAAAAACGTCTGTTTGTGGCAATCGAATATTGAAATAGTAAAATTTGAAGACTGCAGTTGGAATGAAAAAGGAAGTAGAATTGTTTTGTTAGATGAAAAAAAAATACCTAATACAGAAGAAGGAAAATTAGGTCAATTAGAATTAATATTTAGACGTCTAAAAAAGAATTTCTCTAATAATAAACATTGGGAACAATCAGCAAAAGCTCATTTAAGTGAAATGCTTATGAAACAAAAAAACCTTTGGAAAGAAAATAGTATTTTCGAATGGACTATATACGTGTTTTACAATATACTTGGTGGTACACAAGATTTTAAAAGACCTTTCTTTATTCTCTTTATTTCTACAACTCTAATTTTTCCATTAATTTATTCAGATTGGTGTTTCCTTAATCCATGTTGTGACTGGAATTGGAATCCTATAAGAAAGAGTTTAGATGCTGCTATTCCATTATTCAAACCTAGTTTAGAATATAAATATTGGGGGATAAGGTATTTACAAACAATATTTTCTGCCATACTCATAACCTTTTTCATACTAGCATTAAGAAAGAGATTTAAACAATAAACTTCGTAAACCAATACATATATATAAAATAAAAACTCCCTACTTGGGAGTTTTTTTATTTTTAAATCTCATTATTAAATTACTCTTATATTCTAAGCCATTTTCACCATATTCTTTGGCCAAGGGTCTTGGAATTCATGTCCGTATTCCCAATGATCAATTTCTTCTTCTGTAAGAAAACACATTTTTAAAGCTTCGGTAAATCGATCAACATGATCTCTGTCACCAATAACGGTTAAATGACAATGACGATCCCCAAAACGACCTGTTTCTTTGTTCAAAAGTTCTTCCAATTGTTCTAGCTCCTCATCACTAAGATTGTTATTTTCTTCTTCTAAAACCCCCGAACGCCAATACCCCATTAATTCAAGGCTAATGTTCCCTGCCGCCTGATTCCATAATAACGATATTTTATCACGAGTACACAGCCAAAAAAAACCTTTACTTCGATAAATTCGTTGATCTAAATATTTATGACAAACCTCCCATAGGCGTTGAGGATGAAATGGTCGATCATCTTTAATCACTTTGGTTACCATATTATAAGGTCGATCGGCATCTAACTCCTTCTCTAGCGTAGGTTTTAATTCTTCTATTAATTTTGCCACTTTGAAAAAATCATAACTTGGTAAATTCAATATGCTATCGAAATCCAACCTTCCAAATTGTACAGAAAGTACATCTACATAAGGATTAAGTGGATGAATGGATTGGGCAATTGTAGCTAGCTTTCCTTCGGGTATTCTATCTGCTTTTGTTAAAATCAAATGACTACAGAACATTATTTGCTCTACTAACAAATTAACCATATCTCTTTTTTGAGATTGTAAGTTGTTTTGTAAACTAGGGATTAATTGTTCACCATAATTATAATCCTGTGCAAACATAGAACTATCTGCCAACACCAATACTCCCGTCAAATCGAATTCTAATTGCGATTTAAAGAACTCTATCAAAGGCATCGGATGACAGCTTCCAGAAGTTTCAATAATGATTAAATCTGGTTTATGATTTGACAGCATCTTTTTGAGTACCTCCTCCAATTTTTGGATTCCTTTTTTACTACTCAATACGCAAGAATGGATAGACTCAAAATTATGATCGGCCTTTCTAACAATTTCTGTATCTGCAATTAACTCGCCATCAACATCAAGCTCGCTCATATCATTAACAACAACCGAAACAGACAATTCTTTCTTTTTAGATTGTACGAGTAGGTTTCTCAACGTCGTAGTTTTTCCAGAGCCTAAAAACCCATTTAATATAACAACAGGCACCTTGGCTTGTTGGTTTGTTATTTCATTTTTCAATTTCGAACTGTTTACTCATTAGCAGTTTCTAAGTTCAATCAAACTTATAACTACTGCAATATTATTAAAAAAGGGCTTAAAAACACACAGAACTTCATAAAACTAAAACAGGCTTCAATTTTAACTTAGTTAACCTTGAAGCCCGTTTCTTTTAAAAAATATTTTGATCTAGCTCTAATTTTTCATTCTTCCAATTCTTTGGCCTTGTAAAAAACTTAACTCAGTCATATGTTCTTTTTCCATAAAAATTAAAATCTTCGATCCTCCGTAGGCAAAATGCCCAAGTTTTTCTCCTTTCTGAACTTCAACAGGCTTTGAATCCTTAACATTCCTGAATTTTTCTTCAAAATTTATTGAATTTATGGTCGCTAATCCAATAGGAACCATAGCTATATGACCGTATTTTTCAGTATCAATAATATAATAACCTCTGTGGTAAGTCCCTGTTTTACTTCTGTCGTAAAATGCTCCTGGGAGGTTTTCATTAGACTCTAGCATTTTACCGGAAACAGGAGAATGGAAATGATGATATGATGTTGGAACTAAAATCAAGGTAACTACAGTACCTTCTTTAAATTTTTTAGCAAATTTTGAATTACTCAATATCTCTGCGACTTCCAAATACTCACTCCCTTTTGTATTTATCTTGGTATCGAGCTTTATATTATAGTTTATCGCTGCAAGCTCGCAATCCGCTGGTGATACGAAAATGCTTTTGTCAGTTGGCGAATCAATTGTTCTAGCTCCTAACTTCAAATCTCTTGTAAAAAACTCATTAAAAGATTGAAACCCTTTTTCTGGAACTTGGTAATCGTCTATATTTATCAACGCATCCTTCAACCACTTATCCAATTTTTTTCTAGACGCTTTACTGTCCATATATTTACCTCTCGCAATGGCAAAATTTTGTAACCAGGATTTGCCTGGTTCTTCATACAGCATTTCTAATCCTTTCGGATTATTCTTATAAAACTGCTCAAATCGTCTAATATAAGTTAATCCATCATCAACTAATGGCAGAAAATAATACCAGTCCTCTACAAACTTAAACAAATCTGTAGGCGACTTTTCATACCAGTAATTATTAGCATCATTTTTTTTGATGTATTCAAAAGAATCATCAATAGTCGATTTAAAAGATTTATTTTGTTCGTACAATTGACGAAACTCATTGATGATATAGCTTGGAGGAAGCTCTATTTTATTTGAATTCGATTGCGCACTTAGTGGAATCTGATTTAAAAATAAAATTGCAAGTAACAATACTCTTAAAGTAGTCATAGTTTGGTTATTTGGTTACTACAAAAAAAGGAAAATTTATATATATTATTAAGTTTTCAGCATTTTTATTTACTACAATTTTAAAGTAAATCAATAACTTAGAAAGTTATAAGTTTTCAATTACCATAAAAAAGCCTTACTTTATCGGTAAGGCTTTGAATTAATAATTTCTATATTTTTTTGTTTCTTCAAATATATGGTCGAGTATTCTTTTTTCTTTCTCATCAAATTCTAAGCCTCTTCTTTTCATTACTACTTCTGCAACTTCAAATACTTTATTTGTTTTATACTCAGTAAAGCCCGATGCTCCTCCCCAACTGAAAGATGGTACAAAATTTCTTGGAAATCCACTTCCAAAAATGTTTGCAGAGACTCCAATAACCGTACCCGTATTGAACATGGTATTGATTCCACATTTAGAATGGTCTCCCATCATCAATCCACAAAATTGCAATCCTGTTTTTGCAAACCTTCCTGTTTCATAGTTCCACAAACGAACTTCAGCATAATTGTTTTTTAAATTAGAATTATTAGTGTCCGCACCAAGATTACACCATTCACCAAGAACAGAATTTCCTAAATAACCATCATGTCCTTTATTTGAATGCTCAAATAAAACCGAATTATTTACTTCACCTCCAACTTTACAATAAGGTCCGAGTGTAGTTGCTCCATAAATTTTTGCTCCCATTTTCAATACCGAGCTTTCTCCCATGGCAAAGGCGCCTCTTATCATACAACCTTCCATAACCAAAGCATTCTTACCGATATAAATTGGTCCTTTAGAAGCATTTAGAGTTGCAAATGTAATTTCAGCACCTTCTTCAATAAAAATATCTTCTCTATTTATACAATTAACGGTTTCTGGAATTGGCTGCGACTTCCTTCCTTCGGTAATTAAATCGAAATCAGCTCTAATCGCTTCAGCATTTAAATTAAAAATATTCCAGGTATTTTTTATTTGAATAAGATCATCATCAAACTCAATTTGATCATATTCACTAAAATCTACTTCTTCTTGAGAGTCTGTTGTATAAAAAGCAATTACATCCTCACCTTTAAAAATTGCCTGATTTGGTTCAAGGTTCTTAACCATTTCAACTAATGGTTTCGTTGGTATATATGATGAATTTAATAAAATATTAATTTCCATTTCTACCATTGGAAACTTCTCCTCTAAATACTCTTCAGTAATGGTTGTGGTAGTTATTCCTAAAAACTTTTCCCACTTTTCTCTTATGGTTAAAATTCCTACTCTAATATCAGCCACAGGCCTCGTATATGTAAATGGTAACAAGGCATTTCTCACATCACCATCAAATAAAATGTAATTCATTTTTTTATTTTTACAGCAAGACAAACTTACCAATTTCAATTCATTTTACAAGTCAAAATTTTAACCTTACTTTTGTTATACAAAAATTAAAATATTTCAATGAAAAAAATACTAGCCTTGATTCTGGTAATTATAGCTTTAATAGCTGGTTTATATTATGCTTTTATCTATTTTATCCCTTACAGTGAAGGTGTTCGCTCGGGAGAATTAATTAAAATTAGCTACAAAGGAATTGCCATAAAAACTTGGGAAGGCCAAATAAGTCAAGGTATTTCAGGAGCTCAAATTTTTTCTTTTTCCATAGAAGATAAAGAAAAGGAAGTAATTGATAATCTTCAAAAATATCAAGGAAGATACGTGAAAGTACATTATAAAGAGCGTTTTGGTACTTTCTTTTGGTTAGGAGATACTAAATATTTTGTTACTAAAGTAGAAGAAGAACAATCACCGCATTTTAGGGGTGGTACGATAGAAAAAAATGAAGAATAAATTTGTTAATGTAGAAGACACAAGAATATCTATTACTGAACTCATGCTGCCGGCTCATGCTAATTTTAGTGGTAAAATTCATGGTGGTTATGTGTTAAATCTAATGGATCAAATCGCATTTGCTTGTGCGTCTAAACACTCAGCTACCTATTGTGTAACTGCTTCGGTGGATACGGTAGATTTTTTAAATCCTATTGAGGTTGGTGAGTTAGTTACCATGAGAGCGTCCATTAATTTTGTCGGTAAAACTTCAATGGTGGTAGGAATTAGAGTTGAATCTCAAAACATTCAAACAGGAAAAGTAAATCATTGCAACTCTTCTTACTTTACCATGGTAGCGAAGGATGAAAATGGAAAAGGAAAAGCTGTTCCTGGAATTATTATTAATGACGAAATAGAAATGCGAAGGTTTTTAAAAGCCGTTAAACGTATTGAAATGAAAAAGAAACGTCAGGAAGAATTTGACAGTAAAGACTTTATTGCTCATAACTACATTAAAGACTTAGAAGCTTACAACGTAAAAATTGAATTGTAATTGACACCAGAAATTATAGATTTAAGTCAAGAAATTTATGAAGACATGCCTGTTTATAAAGGATTACCACAGGTAAAAATGTCTGTTCATAATACACATGAAGAGTGGGATGGCATTGAAAATCCAACTACAATCACTCCTAGTGTTTACAAACTGGAATTAGGTGAACATACTGGAACACATGTTGACGCCATCAATCATATGGCTGCAAAACACAAAGGGAAGTCTATCGATACTATGCCTCTCTCTATGTTTTATACCGAAGGAATATGTTTAGATTTTTCTCATAAAGGCTTGAAAGAACTCATTTCCTCTAAAGAAATTGAAGAGGCCTTACGTAAAGAAAATCTTGAAATTCATCAAGGTGATACAGTTTTACTATATACTGATCATTATCGTAAACATTTTAATACCGACAATTGGAAAGATGGTCCAGGAATTACAGTTGAATGTGCCGAATATTTAGGTACTAAAAAAATAGCCGCTTTTGGAGTAGAAACCATGTCACCTGGGGTACCTGGAGTCTCAAATAAAAAAGTACATCATGTTTGTGGAGATTATGGGTTTACTCACTATGAGAACATGATCAATCTTCATAAATTAATTGGAAGAGGTCGATTTCGTTTTATTGCCCTACCTTTAAAAATAAAAGGAGGTACTGGATCACCTGTTCGCGCTATAGCTGTTTACGAATAGTAACACCATTATACCATCATAACAAACGAAATTTGGTAAGCAACATCCAAAAACATATTTTTGTTAATATTTAACAACTGATCATTTTTTGAAAAACCAACAAAATAAATGGAAAAAGAAGCTTCATGAAATTATTTATGAAGCCGATACACGTGAAGGAAGGGTATTTGATGTTATTTTAATGATTGCTATACTTTCATCCGTACTTTTTGTTATGCTAGAAAGTGTTGATGATATTCAAGTTAAATACGGCAGTGCCTTAAATATTGGAGAATGGATTTTGACTATTTTGTTCTCTATAGAATATATTCTTCGTCTTTTTGCTATCAATAAGCCTTCCAAGTACATTTTTAGTTTTTATGGTATTATTGATCTTTTATCGACAATACCTAAATACCTATCCATTTTCTTTATTGGAACTCACAGTTTAGTTGCCCTAAGAGCGTTGCGATTGCTGCGCGTTTTTAGGATATTAAAACTAGCAAGATTTATTGGTGAAAGTAATAATTTCGCAAAGGCACTTAAAGCTAGTAAGGCCAAAATTGCTGTTTTCTTATTTTTTGTTTTAATTCTTTGCATCATACTTGGAACTGTCATGTATTTAATTGAAGGAGGAGATAATGGCTTTACGAGTATTCCTAGAAGCGTGTATTGGGCGATTGTTACCTTAACAACTGTTGGATATGGCGATATTGCTCCTCATACTGCTTTCGGACAGTTAATTGCGAGTATTATTATGATTCTCGGTTATGGTATTATTGCCGTTCCGACTGGAATTATATCTTCGGAAATGACAAAAACACAAGATTTACATTTAAACACTCAAGCATGTCCAAACTGTGGTGAAGAAGGCCATGACGATGACGCTAGCCATTGCAATCACTGCGGAAGTAAACTTCATAATTAAATGACAAATACACTTATTACTATTGTTGGAGCTACAGCCATTGGAAAAACAGCTTTAAGTATAAAATTAGCACAGCACTTTGGTTGCGAAATCATTTCTTGTGACTCTCGACAGTTTTATAAAGAAATGGCTATTGGAACGGCTGTTCCTAATGACAATGAACTTGCCATGGCACCTCATCATTTTATTCAAAACAGAAGTATTTCTGAAGATTACAATGTGGGGCAATTTGAAAAGGATGCTCTTTTAAAACTTGATGAACTTTTTAAAAAATCTCCAATTCAAATTATGGTTGGCGGCAGCGGACTGTATGTTGATGCAGTTTTAAAGGGTTTAGATTATTTTCCAGACGTTGATCCTGAAATAAGGAAAAACCTTAGTTTAAAACTAGAATCTGAAGGAATTAATGTTCTTCAAGAACAGTTAAAAGACTTAGATATTGAAACTTATAATTCAATTGCTATAGACAACCCGCATCGCCTAATAAGGGCCTTAGAAATATGCCTTGGCTCAGAACAAACCTATTCTTCTTACAAAAATAAGCCGAAAGCCCCTCGAAATTTCAATAGTATAAAAATTGGATTGAAAGCGGATAGAGAAATTATGTATGCACGTATTAATAAACGTGTTGATATTATGATGAATAATGGATTGCTTGAAGAAGTTGAAACATTATTGCCTCATAAACATTTAAATGCCCTTCAAACTGTTGGTTACAGAGAGCTTTTCGATTATTTCAGTGGTAAGTTCACAATAGATTTTGCTATTGATGAAATAAAAAAGAATACAAGACGTTTTGCCAAACGACAAGGAACATGGTTTAGAAAAGACGAGACTATAATTTGGTTCGATTTTCAAGAGGATGTTGAAAGGGTCATTAAAACCATTAGTGCTAAATTTTAACTTTTTTTTGAATACTCAAGATGCTCACTTTTATATATTTGTGACAATGGAATTTCGACCATTTGAATAATTTGAGTAAAACACTTTCAAAAGAATGAATCAACGGTTAGAAAGGAATTGGTGGAAACGAAATCTAAAGTGGTTAATATCTTTTTGTATCATATTCTTCCTTTTAATTTTCGTGGTTAGTACGGAGTTTGGAAAAATAGGAGCTGATATTTTTAAAGCTTATTCGGATACTGAGCTTTATGAAGATGCTTTAGATAAGGTAAAAACTGACCCAAAAATATTTGATTTACTTGGAAAAATTGAACCAATTGATAAAATGTCTATACTAGAAGGCGAAGTTGCCTACAGTAATAATAGTCAAACAGTACATTCAACTATTAGAATCATTGGATCAAAAGGGAAAGCTGTAATGGATATTATAGCTCACAAAACCAACGGGGTTTGGAATTATTCGAAAGTAAATATCCGAATTAAAAAACCTATAGAGAAAAAACAAACAATTGAAATTATATCTAATAATAAATAATAAATACGAACGAATGAAATTTAAAATTACCCTTATAGTAGCATTGCTAATAACAAGTTTCGGTTTTTCTCAAACCAAAGTTGGAACCGTTGATACTGATTTTATTATGGGAAAAATGCCGGAAATGAAAGAAGTTGTTACTAGAATTAATGCTTACGGAAAAAAGTTAGATTCTACGTTTCAAATAAAAGCGAAAGATTATAATGCAAAAATCGAAGCTTTTAAAAAGGTTGAAAAAACATTAGCTGAAGACGACAGAAAGAACAAAATAAATGAGATTGCAACTATAGAACAAGAAATGGCTAAATTTCGTAAAAATGGTTCAACTTTAATTCAATTGAGAAGAGATGAATTTATGAAACCTTTATATAAAAAATTGAATACTGCCATTCAAGAAATAGCAAAAGCTGAAGGATATACACAAATATTATCAACGAGAGGAAATGATTTCGCTTATATTGATGATCGTTTTGATATCACTAGCAAAGCATTGGCTAAACTAGGAATTAAAGAATAGTAAAAGCAAATGCACCAAAAACAAAAAAACTTACAATTACAATATATAGGTTTTCATAAAACACCTTTTCTATGGTATGGAAAAGGTGTTTTTAATTTGGAGCAATTTAATATTGAAACTACCAATCCTTGTTCTCTTAATACTGTAATTACAGAAAATTTAAGATTGGGTAAGCTTGTAGAAAGGTTTGTTTCTTTCGATTTAAAAAATGAATCCAATATTGACATCATAGTAGAAAATGTTCAAATTCAAAAGGAAAAAATAACCTTAGGTGAAATCGACTGTCTACTCTTTCAAAATAATGTTCCTATTCATTTAGAAATTATTTACAAATTCTATTTGTACGATCCGAAAATATCGGACGACGAAATTTATAAATGGATCGGTCCAAATAAAAGGGATTCACTGGTACAAAAACTAACCAAATTAAAAAACAAACAACTACCTCTACTCTTTTCAGAAGAAAGTAAAGCTTACTTAAAGGAAGTAAATCTAATTTCTGACCAAATAAAACAACAGATCTATTTTAAAGCACAACTATATATTCCGTTAAATGATAAAGAAAAAAGCTACCCAGTAATTAATAATAACTGTATTGCAGGATTCTATTGTCATTATAACGTTTTAAAACAATTTGCTCATTGTAAACTTTATATTCCAAGCAAGCACGATTGGTTAATTATTCCACATGCGAACGTAGAATGGTTAAGTTTCGAAAATTCTTTGCCTGAAATTTTAAAGTTCATCGATCAGGAAAGTTCGCCTCTTTGCTGGGTAAAAAAACCGAACGGAGAGTTTATTAAACTTTTTGTGGTTTGGTGGTAACTTTCAGTTTACTTTGTTTCTTTCTAGAATTGATAAAATATACCCCCGTTAATAAAACCGCAGAAGCAATTATAGATTGAGGGCTTAATTTTTCATTTAAAAAATACCATCCTAATAATAACGCTATTACTGGATTTACATAGGCAGAAGTTGCCACCTTTTCGGCAGAAACATTTTTCAATAAAAAATTAAATGCCGTAAACGCCACAATTCCTCCAAACAGAATTAATAAAACCATTGATAACTGAACCTTGCCTCCCCATTCCGTTGGAATTTTCCAAGTTTCTCCAACTAAATAACTCAATGAAAACAACATCAATCCAGCAATAACCATTTGGTAACCTGTGCTTACAAAAAAGTTTTTTGGTAAATCCGCTTTAGAAACAAACACGCTGCCATAACTCCAACTTAAAACACACGAAAGAATCATAAAAATACCCAGAATCATATTCTCTGAAGAAGTAACTTCTTTCTGACTAACTAGTAAATACATTCCTATAATTCCCAGACAAACACCAATTATTGATCTTCCTTGCATTTTCTTTCCGTCAATCAATCTCATTAGAAAAAGTACAAATAGTGGTTGTGTTGATGCCAATAAAGCAGCAAACCCACTATCTACATATTTTAAAGCCCAAACGAAAACACCATTCCCATACACTAAAAAAAGAAATCCAGCTATGGTCGAATTCATTAATTGCTTCTTCGTTATTTTCAATGACTTATTTGTCATTTTAGCTATAAGCATAATTAACACCCCTGCAGAGGTAAAACGGAAAGCTCCAATAAACATTGGATCTAAAATCGCAACCGCTATTTTATTCATTAAATAAGTCGATCCCCATATGACATAAATGGAAAAAAAGGACGCTATGATTAGAATTTTAGTTTTATTCATATTCATTTTAGTTGACACACAAAGTGATGTTTCTAAATTCTAATAATATTATTAAAATCTTTAAATAGTTTTCTTTGCACTCTTCATGAACCTAACATAAAGAAGTTGCCTTTCAAATGTACAATAAACTTTTTTCTGATATAAGTTTATGAATAATGATATTTGATACGAATGTATACAAAAAAAAATGCCCCGAAACCATAGCGTTTCAAGGGCAAAACTGAAAGATATGTCAACTATTCTTCCTCTTCCTCAGCATTTTTATTTACATATTCTGTATCTCTTGTGTTTTTTTGAACAGATATTGCCGCATAAATACTCAATGTAAAAGCCATTGCGTAAAATCCTTTTTCACTTAATAATAAATCCGCATTCCATAACCCTACAATTAAAAGGATGATAGAAACTATTGTGGTAAACCAACTAATGCTATAATATATTTCTGTAACATGAATTCCTTCCAATCGATCTCTTATCGATTTTTGAACGGATATTACAGAAAATAAGGCAAATAATAATACAGTAAAATAGTAGCCTTTTTCGTTGAGTTCCATTTCAACATTCCATAAACCAATGCAATACGCAGTTATTCCTATTAACAACCCTGCCCAAGAGGCTCCTACATATGCAGAAGTTGGTTTTTGATTATATACTTTTCTTTTTTCTTCTTTTTCTATTTTATTTTTTCTGGTTTGATCGAATTCGTTTTTTATTTGATTGTCCATATCTTTTGGTTTCAATTATGGTTCAAAATTGAGATTAATCAACAAGTTTTACAAAACAACATTTTAAAAAACCTATTGATATATTTAATATAATAAATAGAAAAAAACTTATATTTACTACATATTATTGTAAAAAATCAAACGATAAAATGAATCAAATTACTCATATTATTTCATCATTTTCGCAAGAAGAACAACAAAAATTCGAGTTGTATTTAGCCAGAAGAAACAAAAGAAGAGACACAAAAAACATTCAGTTATTTAAACTTTTAAAACAGCAAGAATCTTCAACTGCATTGATATGCAACACTTTGTACGGTAAACAAAATAGGGCTGCACTATATACATTAAAACAACGCCTGCATGAAAGCCTTATCGATTTTATTGCTATGAATAAGATTCAAGGAGAAAACTCGATAGACATGTTGTTGATTAAATACATTATGGTTGCTAGAGATTTTCTATTTCAACAAAATTATGGCGAAGCTTATAAACTATTAAATAAAGCTGAGTTATTGGCAAGAGACTATGAACTATTCTCTATTTTAAACGAGATATATCACACCAAAATTCAATACGCACACCTTCATCCAAAAACAGATTTAAACAAAACTATTAAAGAATTTAAATCCAATCAAAAAAATTACTTTCTTGAAGAAGAACTCAATATTATTTATGCAAAAATTAGAAATAACTTAATTCTAATCCCCAACGACAAAGGTTCTATTTCTAATTTCGAATCTTTTATCAACTCGATATTCAAAGAGCATCATATTAACATCGACGATTCCCTTTCTTTTAAATCATTATACCAATTAATTTCAATAGTCAATATTTCTGCTTTTATTCATAAAAACTACTTAAAAGTAGAACCTTTTTTAATAAAAACTTATGGAATTATTACAAGTAAAAAAGGAAAAGAGAAACAACTTTTTTATCATATACGTGTATTATACCTGATTGCTAACACTCTTTTTAGAAACAAAAAATTTGAGGAATCATTAAACTATCTTAAGTATATGTTAGTATTAATGAATGACAACAACAAAAAATACTTCAAACTCTTCTATTTAAATTACCTATTACTCTTCGCTTTAAATAAGAACTATAGGAATGAGCAAAATGAAGCGATTAGCTTACTAGAAGACGCCATACTCAAAAAGCACGTGGATCAGAAATCACTTTTGGAGATTCAATTAAGTTTGTTAATGTTTTATTTTCAAAGTAATCAGTTTGGTAAGGCAATTAAGTTACTACATAAATTAAATCATTCGGATAAATGGTATATTGATAAAGTTGGAATTGAATGGGTAATTAAGAAGAACCTTTTTGAAATATTATTACATCTTGAACTCGAAAATTTAAATCTATTTGAATCTAGATTGTTAAGTTTTAAAAGAAAATACTATACATATATCAAAAAAATAAATCAAGAAAGAGTTATTGAGTATTTAAAGCTTGTAGAACAATACTATAAAGATCCTTCGATAATTACAACCACCCAATTTAATGATTTGGTAGAATCATCATTTGAATTTGTCGGTGCACAACAGGAAGACATATTTGTAATGAGTTTTTACGCTTGGTTAAAGAGTAAAATGGAACAATCACCTATTTTTGAAGTAACTCTTGAACTTGTAAAAAAAGCTCAAGGAAAGTCAAAGTAAATGGTATAAGTATGTACTTTATTAAAACAAACTCTCTAAATAATGCTCGTCTATTTGATAGGCAGTTTTTAACTCTTCTATTTTCTTGTTTAATGAGTCAACATCAAACTTTTTATTCGATTTAGAACCAATTAGCATTACATTTTTTCTAGTATGTTCGTTGCTGATAAACTCAAACACTTTTGTATTATAATTATGTTTTTCCATAATTAACGCACGAATAGTATCGGTTATCATTTCAAAATGGCGCTCTTTAAAAATACCATATTTCAATAGCGGACTTTCCTGTTCCTTTCCTTTTACTTGCTGTCTTACTTGTTTATGGCAACACGGAGCACAAATGATCAATTCTGATTTCGCAGAAAGACCTTTAAAAATAGCATCATCAGTTGCTGTATCGCACGCATGAAGTGCAATTAAAATATCAATTTTATCGTTATCATAGTCTTGAATGGGCTGTGCGACAAATTTTAAATCAGAATACCCGCATTTATCAGCTACATCATTGCAATAATCGACCAAAGAATCTCGTAACTCGATTCCTGTTAACGTTACTTTATGATTCCGTTTATTTACTAAATAATCATACAAAGCAAACGTCAAATATCCCTTTCCTGACCCCATATCAACAATATGAATCGTTTTAGGTAGCTTAACAGCTTTTAATTGAACTTCTATGATCTCTAAATACTTATTGATTTGACGATACTTATCTGCCATTTTTGGAATAACGTTTCCCTGCTTATCCGTAACTCCTAATAATTCTAGGTACTTACCTGAAGCCAATCTTTCTTTAGATTTATCGTGATTTTCTGAAGGCTTTTTTGTTAAACTCGGCTTTGTTTTTTTATAACTAACCTTTTTCTTTTTTGAAATTAAAACAATTAAATCATTAGATAAAGTAAATAAAGTAGCTGCTTTAAATTTCTCAGTTAAAAGTATCTCAAGTTCATTAATACTCTCTTCTAAAGTGTAGTTTTTAACCTGATCATTGGTTAAGTACCTATACAAGAATTGTAAACAAGGCTCATCTTTTATAATAACTTTTCTTATATATACATTTGCTAACGTATCACTTTTTTTTACTGTTTTACTTAATGTAAGCTTTACGAAACTATCGTTAGTATAGCTCTCCTTTAACTCAATAAACAGTTCTTGCAATGCCTCTTTCAAATCTCTATTCTTTAATTAATTTTTGCATTTTAATATTATAAACTTAAAATAAAAATGCACAGCAAAAGTAAGCAATCTTGCCATACCCATGCTTCAAAACATGCCAGAATTACACATTAACTAAATTCATCACCTCTTACAAAATTCATTTAAGGCTATGCTCCTCCGTCATTCTGACTATGAAGGGAAGGCTCTCTTTTCTGTAAGTAATCTCTCTTCACTTTGGTCATAACTTCAAATTCATCTTTAATTAAGTCTTTAATCAAGAAATACCAAATAAAGGGTAATAAACAAATAAAAATACCATTAACAACTTTCTGAGATCTCGTTAAGACTCCGTTATTAGTAATTCTTTTCAGATAAAAATAAGTTTGGAAAAGATAGCAAATTAAGAGCGCAGAAATAAGGAATACCTTCAAGGGCTTTTTCTGCAAAAATAACAAAATCGGTATAACAACAAAAGTATACCGATTTAAATAGAAAAGTCTAGGAATTTTTAGACTCCTGGGAGTAAAACCATATTCACGACATGAATTACTCCGTTGGTTCCTTGAACGTCAGTTGCAGTTATAGTAACCGTTTGATCACTTGAGGTTTTTAACTTAGCCCCGTCAGTTAAATCAACAATAACTGTTCCTGTACTTAACATAGTTATTTCTTGGTTATTTTGTAATTGTTTCGCTTGCACATTAGCTGCGTTTACGACATGGTATTTTAGAACAGCATCTAACGTTTCAATTGGAATATCCGCTAAGCCGCTCCAATCTGCATTACTATCTAATAATGCTTGAAAAGCCTCGTTTGTTGGTGCAAAAATCGTAAATGGTCCTTCACCATTTAAAATAGATACAAAATCAGTAGTATGTCTACTATCTGTTAAGGCTGCTACAAGCGTTGAGAAGTTTGAATTATTAATTGCCGTTGTTACAACATTAGGTGGCAGCATTACTTTGTCAATTATATGAACAATACCGTTGCTCGCTTCTACATTTACTGTAATTGGCTTTGCATCACCATTGAATTCAATAGCTCCTGTAGTTTCTATTTGTAAAGACAAACTTTCATCATTTGGTCCAACCGCCAAAGTATTGGTGTATGAGTCTGATAAATCACCCGATGTTACCTTCTGCCCTAATACATGAAACTTGAGCACATTAGTTAAGACATCTGTAGGAATATCATCTATAGAATTCCAATCGTTATTGGAATCTAACAACGCTTGAAAAGCAGTATTGGTCGGAGCAAATACTGTTAAACTACCATCCGCAGAAAGCGCATCTACCAAACCTGCCTTTTGTACTGCAGTAACGAGAGAACTCAAATCAGCAGTAGCAGAGGCTAGTTCTACAATATTTTTTGGTTGGTCAACTACTGGAGTATCGTCATCAGAACAAGAGATAAACGACGCAGAAACAAATACCAATCCAGAGAAGAAAATTGTTTTTAAATTTTTAGAAAACATTGCTTATTGTTTTAAGTTAGTACCTACTTCTTATTTATAGTCTATATTCGGAAAATTCAGACTTTGTTTATTTTATCAAAAAAAACATTAAACAAAATGAATTTATTTAAAAAATATGCACTTAAATTTAAGTGCATTCCAAATTTAATCAATTTTGTTTAACAAAACAAAATAAAAAATAAACAAAATTTAAAAAACATCTTTTATAATTAGAAAAAAAGCTTCAATAGCATTGGCAACCTCCTATCTATTTTATCATGGAATCTACTTTTAAGCAATAACTTTTAGAATTTACCCACTCATAAACACATATTTATTTTGTTTACAAAAAATAAAAATACAATAAACAAAAAATATTTATAAACTGCCTTCAAGAAAAACCAATACCAAAATTAAAAAAAGAATTAAACCATCATAAAATAAACCATGCTACTCTGATTTTTGAACTTATCACTGCTTTATGAAAAGTTAAATTAGTTCCATAAAAAATCAGTATTGTGTTCACAATACTGATTTTAAATGTTATTTATTATTAGCACCTCTAATTCCTATCTTTTAATATTCTTTCTATAGATACCAATGGAACACCTTTCGCTTTCAATAAAATTAAATAGTGATATAATAAATCAGCTGCCTCATTTTTAAACAGTTCGTCATTATCATCTTTTGCTTCAATAACCAACTCAACCGCTTCTTCTCCTACTTTTTGAGCAACTTTATTAATACCTCTTTTATAGAGTTTATTCGTATATGACCCTTCAATATTATTATCTATTCTATCATGAATAATTTCTTCTAATTTATACAAAAAACCTTTATCTACCTCTTCTCCGAAACAAGAGGTTGTACCTTTATGACAGGTTGGTCCTTTTGGAGTTACCTGTATTAATAAGGTATCATTATCACAATCAAGCTGAATATTTTCAACATGTAGAAAGTTTCCTGATGTTTCTCCCTTTGTCCATAAACGTTTCTTGGTTCTACTATAAAAGGTAACCACTCCTTCCTTTTCGGTTTTTTCAAATGCCTCTTTATTCATATAACCAAGCATTAACACCTGCAATGTTGCTCTATCTTGAATAATAACAGGAACTAATCCATCTACTTTTAAAAAATCTATATTCATCGTATTGGAATATTTTTTCGTTTTAATTCTTTTTTTAATTTTGGTATTGGTATTTCTCCAAAATGGAAAATACTTGCAGCTAAACCTGCGCTTGCCTGAGTTTTTGTAAACACTTCATCAAAATGCTCGACCTGACCTGCTCCCCCTGATGCTATAACTGGGATATTTACGGAAGTACTCACCGCTTTAGTTACTTCTATATCGAAGCCATCTTTAGTCCCATCGCTATTCATTGAAGTCAACAATATTTCACCGGCACCTAAACTCTCAACTTTTTTAGCCCAATCTAAGGTTTTCAAATCTGTTTCAAAAGTACCTCCCTTTGTAAAAACCTTCCAAACTCCATCTACATTTTTTGTATCAATAGCTACAACAACGAACTGACTTCCAAAGCGCTCTTTTAAATCGATAATAAGTTGAGGATTTTTCACAGCAGAAGAGTTAATACTCACTTTATCGGCTCCAGCATTGATTAAAGCCAACGCATCATCAACTGAACTTATTCCTCCACCAACAGTAAATGGAATATTGATCTCTTGTGCTATACTCTCAACAAGGTTCACTAGTGTTTTTCTATTCTCCAAAGTTGCTGTTATATCCAAAAACACCAATTCATCTGCCCCTTGCAGTACATACTGTTTAGCCAACTCAATAGGATCTCCAGCATCACGTATATCAACAAAGTTTATTCCTTTTACTGTACGTCCATTTTTTATATCTAAACAAGGAATGATTCTCTTTTTTAGCATAATTGTTGTAATTCTTTTAACGTTATTTTGCCCTCGTATATAGCTTTCCCCAAAATAGCTCCGCTACACCCTATTTCCTTTAGTTCAAATAAATCATCCATATTTGAAACTCCTCCACTAGCTACAAGATTAACTTGGCTTTCCTTAATGACTTCCTTATACAAATCAACTGAAGCACCTTGCAACATTCCATCTTTTGCAACATCCGTACAGATACAGTTTTTAACTCCCTTAGACTCGTATTCTTTGATAAAATTAACAACATCTAATTCTGATTTTTCAAGCCAACCATGAGTTGCTATTTTTCTATCAATACAATCCGCTCCTAATATGATCTTCTCACTACCATAGGTATTCATCCAATTCATGAAAACCGACGGGTTCTTCACAGCGATGCTACCTCCCGTTATTTGACTTGCTCCACTTTCAAAAGCTATCCTTGCATCATCTTCAGATTTTAAACCTCCTCCAAAATCTATGATTAATCTTGTTTTGGATGCTATTGTTTCTAATACTTTATGATTTACAATACGACTAGATTTAGCTCCATCTAAATCAACTAAATGCAAATATTGAATTCCACTATCTTCAAACTCCTTTGCTATCTCTAATGGGTTTTCATTATACACTTTTTTGGTATTGTAATCTCCCTTGGTTAGCCTTACACACTTCCCCTCTATTATATCGATTGCTGGTATAATTTTCATTGTTAAATTTCTAAAAAGTTTTTTAATAGTTGTTCACCTACCTCGGCTGATTTCTCTGGATGAAATTGCATTGCATAAAAATTATTCCTTTTCATTATAGAACTAAATGAAACAATATAATTACTTGTTGCAATCGTGTCATCACTAATTTCCGCATAATAACCATGAACATAATACACGTCGTTATCTTTTGGTATTTTATTAAATAAATTTGATTTTGGATTCATTAAAAAATTATTCCACCCCATATGTGGTACTTTATCTTTCGGAGGAAAACGTTTCGTGGACGCATTAAAAACCCCTAAACATTTGGTATTACCTTCTTCCGAATCTTTACATAATAATTGTAAACCAAGACATATTCCTAATACTGGCTGCTTTAAGGAAAGAATCAATTTGTCAAGTTGTCGTTCTTTTAAGTAAGCCATTGCCGAACTGGCTTCTCCAACTCCAGGAAAGATTACTTTATCCGCTTTCAAAATCTCTTCGTGATTATCTGTTATAATGCTTTCGTATCCTAATCTCGAAAGGGCGTTTTGTACGGATCGTATATTTCCTGCATTATACTTTATTATTGCTATCATTTTTCAAATCTCCTTTATTTAATTATTAGTAACCAATTAATATATTGTTAGTTATTGGCTTCAATAATTTTACAATTGTTCTTAGTAAATTATTATAAAACTCCTTTCGTTGATGGTAAAATCATCTTATCGGCATCTCTTTTAACAGCTACTTTAATAGCTTTTGCAAAAGCTTTAAATATTGCCTCTATCTTATGGTGTTCATTAGTTCCTTCAGCCTTAATATTCAAGTTACATCTTGCGCCATCAGTAAAGGATTTAAAAAAATGATAAAACATTTCAGTAGGCATTTTGCCAATCATTTCTCTCTTAAATTCAGCCTCCCAAACTAACCAATTTCTGCCTCCAAAATCAATAGCAACTTGAGCCAAACAATCGTCCATTGGTAGGCAGAAACCATAGCGCTCTATCCCCAGTTTGTTTCCTAAGGCTTTTGAAAACACTTCTCCCAAAGCAATGGCAGTATCTTCAATTGTGTGATGCTCATCTACTTCTAAATCTCCCACAACCTCGATATTCAAATCCATTTGCCCATGACGTGCTATTTGGTCGAGCATATGATCGAAAAAGGCAATTCCTGTATTAATATTACTCCTGCCTGTTCCATCTAAATTCAGCTCAATACTTATTTTTGTTTCATTGGTGTTTCTTTCTATTTCTGCAGATCTATCTTTTAATTTCAAAAACTCATAAATAGTATTCCAATCATTACTTTCCAAAGCAATATATTCATCAAGGTCATTACGTTTTACCGTAATTTCATCAGAACCTAAATAGGTTTCATCATTTATATAAACTGCTTTTGATTTTAAGTTTTTCGCTAACTCAACATCTGTTAATCGATCTCCAATTACAAAAGAATTCGCTAAATCATACTCCTCAGAAAAATACTCCGTTAACAAACCTGTATTGGGTTTTCTTGTTGGTTGGTTATCCTTAGCAAAAGTTCTGTCAATAATTTCATTAGCAAACACAATACCTTCTTGTTTTAATGCCTCCATCACAAAATTTTGAACAGGCCAAAATGTGTTTTCCGGATATACATCAGTTCCTAATCCATCTTGATTTGTTATCAATACCAACTCAAAATCTAGTTCTTTCGCTATTTTACCTAATCCTTGAAAAACCTTAGGATAAAAAACCAATTTCTCAAATGAGTCTACTTGTTCATCGGCTGGTTCTTTGATTAAAGTTCCATCTCTATCAATAAATAATACTTTTTTCATGTGTTTAAAATTTTGTGATGGGATAAAACTATCCCAAAATTTAAGACCTCATGTAACCACTCGTTACACTCGTTCTCACATGAATTTATTTTAATCATACCTTGAGTATATTTTTTGATTAAAAAAAATTCATGTTCATTTCATAATATTGAATTGTATTTTACGTTTTTGGCGTTAATGATTGCTTACTAATTCTTTCCATTGCTTGGATTAGCCTATCGTTTTCCTGTTTACTCCCAACCGTAATTCGTAAACCGTTTCTTACCAACTTACTCCTGTTTCTGGTTATGATTCTTTGATTTACTAGATTTTCATATAAATCATTCGCATTAATTACTTCAATTAATATAAAGTTGGCTTCAGAAGGATATATCTTTTTAACTAGTTTTAGTTCTTGAAATCGCTTGATGATTTTTTCCTTCTCATTAAGGATTATATTCTTTTCAATTTCGAATTGTGCCTTATTTTCTAACCTACTTAAAACGGCTTCCTGATTTAATGAACTTACATTATAAGGAGGTTTTACTTTTTTAAACCAATCAATAATCTCTGGAGTTGAATACGCTGCTCCTACACGAACACCTGCCAATCCCCATGCTTTACTAAATGTTTGACAAACAATTAAATTAGGAAAATCATTGAGTTGCGAGATGCATGATTCTCTAGAACTAAAATCAATATAAGCCTCATCAACCACTACAATACCATTGAAATTATTTAAAATATATTCAACGGAAGTTCTATCAAACGAGTTACCCGTTGGATTATTAGGCGAACAGATAAAAATAACCTTTAGGTTTTCATCTTTGATATACCTATCTAATTCTTTCGTATCGATTTCGAAATTATTATTTAACGGAACTTTTATCAATTCTATATTATTAATTGCTGCTGAAACATCATACATTCCATAAGTAGGAGAAAAGGTTAACGCCTTATCTATTCCTGGTTCACAGAAAATTCTATACACCAAATCAATAACTTCATCGCTTCCGTTTCCAATAAAAATTTGATCTTTATTTATCTTTTTTATTTTTGAAAGTTTTTTCTTGATCTCTAATTGATTAGGATCTGGATAACGATTTAAATCTCCAAAGGGATTTTCATTGGCATCTAAAAATACTTCCGCCTCTCCTTTAAACTCATCGCGAGCCGATGAATACGCCTTTAAACGTATGATATTAGGTCGTATTAATGAATTTAATTTAAACATTTTCAATATCTTTTAATCTAACAGTAATTGCATTTTTGTGTGCTTCCAATCCTTCTGCACTCGCCATTAACTCAATTGCATTCCCTATATTTTTTATTCCCCTTTTAGTTACTTTTTGAAATGTTATTTTCTTTACAAAGCTATCCAGTGAAACTCCACTATAGTTTTTGGCAAATCCATTTGTTGGTAGGGTATGGTTTGTTCCACTTGCATAGTCTCCAGCACTCTCACAACTATAATTCCCCAAAAAAACTGATCCAGCATTAACGATTCCTTCAACAAATTTCTCTGGATTCTCTGAGGCGATAATTAAATGCTCAGGAGCATATTTATTACTAAAATCAAGACAGTCTGTATAATTCTTTAAAACTAAAACAAAACTATTTTCAATAGCTTTGTTTGCTATATCCTTTCTTGGTAATTGATCTAATTGCTTTTTAACTTCCTCTGCAACATTTTTCGCTATATTCTCATCAACAGTAACTAATACTGCCTGGCTATCTTGGCCATGCTCCGCTTGAGAAAGTAAATCTGCCGCTATATATTCTGCATTTCCTGTTTCATCAGCAATTACCAAAACTTCACTAGGCCCTGCGGGCATATCAATTGCGACTCCTTCTTGTTGAACTAATTCTTTTGCCTTAGTCACAAATTGATTTCCAGGTCCTAAAATTTTATAAACATTAGGAATGGTTTCTGTTCCAAACGCCATTGCCGCGATAGCTTGCGCTCCTCCGACTTTAAAAATTTTGGTAACACCTACCAAAGAAGCCGTGTATAATATAACTGGATTGATTTTACCTTCTTTATTTGGAGGTGTGCACAGCACAATTTCCTTACACCCTGCTAATTTTGAAGGAATTCCCAACATTAAAATTGTAGAAAATAATGGTGCAGAGCCTCCAGGGATATACAATCCCACTTTTTCTATAGCAACACTTTTTCTCCAACAATTAACACCTTCAGTTGTTTCTATTACTTTTTCCTCAGTTATCTGAGAAGTATGAAACTTTGTTATATTCGATTGCGCTAATTGAATTGCTTCTTTCAAAGATGGATCTATTAAACTTTCAGCTTCTTCCAACTCTTTATTAGACACCAAAATATTATCAATGACTACCCCATCAAACTGTTTTGTATATTCTTTAAGTGCTTTATTTCCATTCCGCTTTACTTCCGAAAGAACCTTCTTTACTTTTTCTATTAATCCTTCATTATTTAATAAAACCCTTTTCGTTAATCTCTGAATAGAGTTTTCATCTGGATTTTTAATTATTCGTATTAGATTATCCATTTTATAATACCATTTTTTCTATAGGACACACCAATATTCCTTCGGCACCCGACTTTTTTAATTCATCTATTACCTCCCAAAATTCATTTTTATTAAGTACCGAATGAACCGAACTCCAACCTTCTTCCACTAATGGTAATACGGTTGGACTTCTCATTCCTGGAAGAATATTAATAATTTCATCTAATTTATCATTTGGAGCATTTAATAATACATAACGAGATTGTCTTCCTTTTAAAACAGACTGAATTCTGAATTGAAGTTTGTCTAAAATTTCTTTCTTTGAATCTTGAATTTTAGGAGAAACCGCAAGAACGGCTTCAGACTTTAAAATTACCTCTACCTCTTGTAAGTTATTCTTGAATAATGTAGAGCCACTAGAAACAATATCACAAATACCATCTGCCAAACCAATATTAGGAGCAATCTCAACCGATCCATTTATAATGTGTAATTGCGCTTGTATATTATTTTTTTCTAAATAATCACTCACTGTTTTGGGGTAAGAAGTCGCTATTTTCTTTCCTTGAAAATATTGTAACCCGTTATAAACTTCACCTTTGGGAATTGCCAACGACACTCGGCATTTTGAAAAACCAAGCTCCTCAATAAAATCAATACCTCCACCTTTTTCTATCAATAAGTTTTCACCAATAATGGCAATATCAACAACTCCATCCATTAAATATTGAGGGATATCTCCGTTTCTTAAATAAAAAACTTCTAATGGAAAATTACTTGATGATGCTTTAAGTTGATCCTTTCCGTTATCAATTGAAATTCCGCAATTTTTTAAAATTTGAAGAGAATCTTGATTTAATCTTCCTGATTTCTGTATGGCTATTTTTAATTTACTCATTTTAGTTTCTTTAGTTTGAGTAAATCTTTTTGGAAAGTTATTTCTTGGTACCGTAGAAATAAAAACCCGTTTGATTTACTCAAACGGGTTTAAAATATATTTAGATTTTATTCAATACATTTTCAGATCGCTTGAGTGCAATAATGAAAATGATGATGATGTAGTTGAATAAAAGTCATTTCTATGTTTTTATGAACGTTGCAAATATTTAAAAAATATTTCAATTGACAAAATAATCCTCAATTAATTAACATTTAAAGTGAATCTCTAACCTTAATTTAAAGTTTAACACGTCAAACATACTACAAGTCCAGCAAAAAGGCACTACATTAAAAAAAACCGCTTGTACTCGGTCTACATTTGTCATGAATATAGTTTAAATAGACTTTCAATTGAGAGAGTCCCCTTTTAAAGTTTACCGTTGATTTTTATTACCAAGACAGATTTTCTGCTCTTGGTAATTTTTTTTAAAGGTCCGTCAAAAGATCATATAAACTCTCTTCCTTTTCTAGCCCCAATTTCTTTTTAATTCTATATCTCGTGGTTTCAACACTTCTTGGTGAAACATTTATTAATTGAGCTACTTCCTTACTTTTTAAGTTTGACACTATATAAGTACAATGTTTCAAGTCATTTACAGATAAGTTTGGAGCTACTTCTTTCAGCCTATTAAAAAATTCAGGCCTAATTTTTTCAAATTGTATTTTAAAGTCCTTCCATAATTCATCTTCTGAAATTAATGCTTTTAACTTCTTCCTTACTGTCATTAAATACCCCGAAGCACTCGGACTACTATCCATGTGTACATCAATATCGTCGCTAATTTTTCCAATAGTATCATTATACGTTGAAATTTTAAGTATTCGAGAAAACAGCGATTGTTCATTTAATTTTAATAAACTCTCTATTTCCTTCTTTCTATCTTCAAGAACCAAATTAGTGTCTTTTAGATTTACAATTAATTCATTTAATTCATTATTCAACGTAACTATTTGTTCGTTCTTTTTCTTGTTTCTTCTGAAGAAAAAGATTAGCATAAAAATAAAACCAAACAACAAAATAATAGCCGCGAAACTAATGAACAGGATTTTCCTTTGATCACTAATTATAATCTCCTTTTCTATTCGTATCTCTTTTTCTAGAGACAATTCCCTTTCATAATATTTATTAATAGATATTTTATTTTCATTATTTAATTCTCTCCAAGATAAAATTGATTTTTTTAAGTTTTCTGTGGCCGACACATAATCTCCTTTAGAAACATCTAAATCCGCATTTATTCTATGAAACCAAGCATATGTACGTGTTTTATTACCTAAGCTGCTATTATTTAAGTGGGTTTCAAGTATATCAATATACTCCTCGGCTTTACTATAATTATTCAACCTTACATAGTTATCAGCGATTAAATAAAATATCCGTTTGTAGTAGATTAAAAGATTATAATTATCTCCTATCATATCCAAGCAAATATTTGCCATTTCTATGGAGCTTTCATACTGTTTAAAATCTCTTAGATTATGAACTAAATTATAGTATGTTTCTATTTGTTTTTTCTTGTTACCAACCTTTTTATAAAACTCTATCGCTTTAAGATAAAGTTTTTTTGAATGAACATAATCTTTTGTTATATAATCATTCAAAACGGCCCTATCGTTATAGATCATTCCTATCAAAAGGTCGTCTTTTGTCTTTATAGCATAATCAAAGGATTCTTTTAAAAGGCTATCCGCCTTTTTATATTTATTTAAAGAAACCAAATTATACACCCCATTCAAATACAACATTTTACCCTTCACGGTATCATGTAATTGTATCCGTTCATATTTTTTTAAGAAAGAAAGAAGATTCTCAATTTCTCTAGTATTCTCGGTTTCGTAAAAGCTGTGATAAACTTCACTTATTTTATCACTTAGGTTTTCTTTGGTTAGTAAGAGGTCATTAGATTGTCCATTAATGTTTGTTTTCAATAACAAAAACAGACCAATTGCAATTGTAAATTTTCTATTCAGAGTCATACTTTTTCAGAATCATCGTAAAATAGTAATTGATAGCTTTTTCGTTGACATACCTTACGTTTTTAGTGGAAAAAATTCGTTGACAAATATACTACAAATGCACTACACATGTCTAAAAACCATTGGTTTGAAATAATTTGAAAAATTTTTATTTAAAAAAAATCAACAAAAAAAATTAAATTTCACAAAATAAGACGAACATGAAACAGTTGTGCAACACCTTAAAACCCTAAAAAACAATCTATTAAATAAATTCAGTGATTTTTTCACATTCAATAAAATGCTTATTATTAACAATTTTCATAAGAAACGACTAATGAATTCTTTTTTTTGTGAATTTTACAAGTATTAAATTTTACAGGTTACTCAATAAATCGTACAAACTATCTTCTTTTTCAAGCCCTAGTTTCTTTTTAATTCTATATCGGGTGGTTTCAACGCTTCTCGGAGAAACATTTATGAGCTGCGCTACCTCTTTACTTTTTAAATTAGACACAATGTAAGTGCAATGTTTTAAATCATTTACCGATAAACTAGAAGACACTTCCTTTAACTTATTAAAAAATTCTGGCCTTATTTTTTCAAACTGTATTTTAAAGTCCTTCCATAATTCATCTTCTGAAATTAACGCCTTTAATTTCTTCCTTACAGCCATTAAATATCCCGAAGCACTGGGACTACTATCCATATAAGCATCAATATCGTCACTAATTTTTCCTATAGTATCGTTATAAGTTGAAATTTTCAGTATTCTTGAAAACAACGACTGTTCATTTAACTTCAATAAACTTTCTATTTCTTTCTTTCTATCTTCAAGGATAGAATTATTATCCTTTAAACTTACAATTAGCTCATTTAACTCCTTGTTTAACCCAACTATTTGCTCATTTTTTCTCTTATTCCTTCTGAAGAAAAAGATTAACATAAAAATAAAACCAAACAACAAAATAATAGCGACAAAACTAATGAACAGAATCATTCTTTGATCACTTATAATGACTTCCTTTTCGCGCCTTACTTCTTTTTCAAGAAACAACTCCCTCTCATAAGATTCATTAATAGATTTCCTATTTTCATTGTTTAACTTTTGCCATGAAATAATTGATTTTTTCAAGTTCTCCGTGGCTGATATATAATCCCCTTTAGAGACGTCTAAATCAGCATTAGCTTGATGAAACCATGCATATGTTCTAGTTCTACTCCTTAAATCACTATTATTTAAATGATTTTCAAGTATTTTAATATATTCCTTGGCTTTATTGTAATCATTTAATTTTATATAACTATCAGCTATCAAATAAAAAATACGCTTATAGTAAATTAATCGGTCATTGTCATCACCTATCATATCTAAGCAAATATTTGCCCACTTTATAGCTTCCTCATACTTATTTAGATTTCTTGAATTATGAGTTAAATTATAATAACTCTCAATTATCTTTTTCTTATTTCCAACTTTCCTGTAAGACTCAATAGCTTGAATGTAAAGCACATTTGATTTATTATAATCTTTAGTAATTGAGGTGTTTAAAACTGCTCTATCGTTAAAGATCATCCCCGTCAAAAGATAGTCTTTTGTCTTTGTAGCGTATTCCAAAGATTTTTTCAGAAGATTATCCGCTTCTTTATATCTTCTTAGGGCAAGAGATTGATATGATGCATCCAAAAACAGTAACTTGGCTTTGATTGTATCATGTAATATAATGTCACCGTTTCTTTTTAGAAAAATCAACAGATTTTCTATTTCTCCAGTATCTTCGGTTTCATAAAAGCTCTGATAAACTTCACTTATTTTATCACTTAAGTTCTCTTTGGTTAGTAAAAGTTCATTTGATTGTCCATTTATGTTTGTTCTCAATAACAAAAACAGGCTTAATGCGACTATAAATATTCTATTCTGAATCATATTTAGTATCCTCATAAAATATTAATAGATAACTTTTTCATTAACATACTCTGTGTTTTTTAGGTAAAAAAATTAATGGACAAATATACTACAAATGCACTTCACCAATACATACATCAATGATTTACAATAATTTAATTAGTTATTTTTTCTAAGAAAATTAAAAAACACCAAACTTTCAGTAAAAGAAAAAAAGAAACTAACCATCTAGTAAACAACATATTGAAAACTATTGATCAACTCGATAGAAGCTTCTAGTTTTCTAATAACAAGACAATAAATTGCTTCTATATTATTTTTTGTAATATTTACAAGCACCCATTTTTTATAAATTACCTAATAAATCGTAAAGACTATCTTCTTTTTCTAAACCTATTTTTTTCTTTATTCTATACCTTGTTGTTTCAACACTTCTCGGTGATACGTTAATCAACTGCGCTACTTCTTTGCTTTTTAAATTTGAAACTACGTATGTACAATGCTTTAAATCATTAACCGATAAATCTGGCGCCACTTGCTTTAGTTTATAAAAGAAATCTGGGCGAATTTTTTCAAATTGAATTTTAAAATCTTCCCACAATTCTTCCTCCGAAATAAGAATATTTAATTTTTTTCTTACTGTCATTAAATACCCCGATGCAGATGAATTAATATCCATATAACCATCTATTTCTCCACTAATTTTTCTTATAGTGTCATTATAGGTCGATATTTTCAAAACTCTAGAAAACAAAGATTGTTCGTTTAATCTGAGTAAGTTTTCAACTTCCATTTTCTTATCTTCCAAAGACATGTTTTTTCCTTTTAGCTCTTCTATTACATCATTTAGATCACTATTCAATTTTAAAATCTTATTATTTTTGGTCTTATTTCGTTTTGAATGATAAATCAACACAAAAACCAACACAAACAAAAAAACCAAAGCGACACCTCCTAAAAACAATGACTTATCCTGACTTTGAATAATTTTATCTTTATCCTTCTTTAATAAATCTTCTAATTCTAACTCTCTTTCAAAAGATTTTCCCAATAATTTTTGCGTTTCAAAATTTAATTTCGCCACAGAATCACGTGTCATTTTATACCTTAGTGCAGCTTGCTCAAACTCTTTCTTTTCCATGTGATATTCGGCATAAGCATAGTTTAATAAATTACTTTCATTCCTATCCTTTGCTGTAATATTCTCTTCTGCTTTTTTCAGATGAACCAAAGCCTGTTCAAAATCTCCTAATTTGGAATAACTATGAGCCTTGCGAATGTATAGTGTTTTAAGTACTCCCTTTCTTGCTCCTGTTTTACGAATTAAAGAAGCACAGAAGTCGGCATATTCGAGCACCAACCTCCATTCTTTTCTTCGACGAGCATTCATAAACAAATTATAATATGTATCGATTATTTGGTATTCCTCATTTACCTTTTTGAAATAAGTAATTGCCTCTTTAAAGTATTCTTCTGCCTTTAAAAAATCGCCTATATTTTGAGTTACATTCAAGCCTCTCATATTGTAAACAACTCCTATTAATTGCAAATCTTGAGTTTTTTTAGCAAGTTTAAGAGATTCTTTTAAAAACTGTTCACAAATCTCATACCTCCTCAACATATAATTATTAACCGCCTTCAAATAATAAACTTTGCTATTAACCGAGTCTTCTTTTATTTCAATACTATTTACCTTAAGATAAGTTAATATTGAATCGAGAATCTTTGGATCTTCCTTTTTTTGAAATGAATAATACGCTTTTAATACTTTATCATTATCTATTAAGCCCTGACTCCTAACCAAGTATTTAACATCTTTAAAAGCAAAACTTTTCAAAGAAATTAACAAACAAGTTATTACATACACCTTCAATAAGATTATTTTACCCACCTTTTTTATATTACTTAAACAATACTAAACCTTAAACATTTTTTTCTATGAAAATCAAGTATAAACACTATAAACTCGACAATAATGCATAGAGACTATCTTCTTTTTCTAAGTTCATTTTTTTCTTTATCCTATATCTGGTTGTTTCAACACTTCTTGGTGATACATTTATCAATTGCGCTACTTCTTTACTCTTTAAATTTGAAACTACATAAGTGCAATGTTTCAAATCATTAATAGATAAATTAGGAGCTACTTCTTTCAACTTACTAAAAAAGTCGGGTCTAATTTTCTCAAACTGAACTTTAAAATCTTCCCATAGCTCATCCTCAGAAATCAACATATCGAGCTTATTCCTAACCGTCATCAAATAGACCGAAGCGGAAGGGTTCCCATCTATATAATTATCTATTTCTACCCCTATTTTCCCAATGGTATCGTTGTAAGTAGAAATTTTCAAAACACGTGAAAAGAGCGATTGTTCGTTTAACCTGAGTAAGTTTTCAATTTCTATTTTCTTATCTTGTAAGTCAATATTATTATCTTTCAACTCAATTATTACATTATTTAACTCTTCATTAAGCTTCGTTATTTGATCATTTTTCTTTTTATTTTTTTTAAAAAAGAATATGAGAAGAAATATTAACCCAAAAAGTAGAGTTATTGCTAAAAAGCTAACTAAAAGTATTTTTCTTTGGTCCTTAATAATAATATCTTTTTCTCTCCTAAGTTCTTTTTCCAAACTCAATTCTCGATCATATGATTTGTCAATTGATTTTATGTTTGAATTGTTCAGTTCTCTCCAAGAAAGAATAGATTTTTTAAGATGATCTACAGCTTGCTTATATTCTCCTTTAGTAACGTTTAAATCCGCTCTTGCTTCATAAAACCAGGCATATGTGCGTACTTTATTTTTAAGATTGCTCTTTTCGAGTTTTTTTTCTAAAATATTAATATAGCCTTCTGCTTTCTTATAATTATTGAGTTTAATATAACTATCTGCCATCAAATAATATATTCTTTTATAATATAGCAGTAAATCTTCATTACTGTCAATTAACTCAAGACACTTATTCGCATATTCAATAGCTTCCTGATATCTTTGAAACCCATGGGAATTAGCCGTTAAATTATAATAGGTTTCTATCAATTTATAGTTGTTATTTTCTCCTTCAAAGCATTCTATTGCCTTTTTAAAAAGCTCTTCAGTTTTCTCATAATCTTTATATATATAATTCGCTAAAACTGCTCTATCATTATATATACATCCTTGAAGTAATCGATTGTTTGTTTTAGATGCTAATTTAAAAGATTCCTGTAGTATTTTATCAGCCTCCTCATACCTGTGCAATGACAAGGCATGATATGCTCCTTTTAAATATAGCACACGGCTATTAATAGTATCATGTAATGTAAGCTCCTCATTTTTCTTTAAAAACTTTAACACCCTTTCTATTTCAGAAGTATTTTCAGTTTCTCTAAAATTATCAAAAATATGAATAATCTTTTGCCGGTAATTTTCTATGGTAAAGTTTTCTTTTTCTTCCTGTGAGAAAGAAGAACTTATTATAAAAATGAAGAACAAAGGGTAAATCGAAAATATTCTACTCAAAACCATAACCAATAAAACACGCTATAAAATATCAACTATTAACTCATACTTGAGTCAGTAAAAACCAAGGTTAAAAGCAATAACAAATTTACTACATAGATTGAAAATTTGATAATCAATATTAAATATAACGATTTAATAACATTTATTAAAATCACTTTAATTGTATAACTTAAGAGGTACTAAAAAGTTTTAAAGTTCATTTAATAATTCAAATAAACTATCCTCTCTCTCTAATCCAATTTTCTTTTTAATTCTATATCTGGTCGTCTCAACACTTCTTGGAGAAACATTTATAAGTTGAGCTACCTCTTTACTTTTTAAATTTGATACGATATACGTACAATGTTTTAAATCGTTTACCGATAAGGTTGGAGCTACCTTCTTCAATTTATCGAAGAAATTCGGCCTTATCTTTTCAAATTGCACTTTAAAATCCTCCCATAATTCTTCCTCAGTAACCAGCGCTTCTAACTTATTTCTTAATGACATTAAATAAACGGGGATATTCGTATTATTATCAACATAATTATCAATCTCTTCTCTAATTTTTTCTATTGAATCATTATACGTTGAAATTTTAAGAACCTTTGAAAATAAAGTTTGCTCATTTAAATTGAGTAAATGCTCTATTTCCATTTTATTATTTTCAAGAGTTAAATTCTTTCCCTCAAGATCTGTGATTAAACTTTTAAGGCTCAAGTTCAATGTAGAGACCTCCTTACTTCTCTCTTTATTTTTTTTTGCTAAGTAATACACTAAAATTAATGATATAAACAATACTATTAAAATTAATGCACCTAAATAAAGAATTTTTCTTTGCGATTTAATAATAATCTCCTTATCCTTTTTTAACTCATCCTGAAGTCCTAGCTCTCTCTTAAACGATTCCTTTAAACTTTTTTCATTTTCAATTTTCTCTTTATTTCTAAGCGCTATTACTTTTTTGTTAAGGTTATTAGCTTTTAAAAAATCATTTTTTAATTCGTAATAATTAGCATACTTTAAATAAAACAACGATCTCTCGATATCACTTTCCAAAATAAAATTATCCGCCAGTGCAAATGCCTCCTCTGCCTTTGTATAATTACCTAATTTAACATTACAATCGGCAATTATAACATATAAAATCTTTAAAAAATTTTTTCTGTTACTAACTTTATTTACCAACGATAAACACGACGATGCGTATTTTAAAGCCTTTCCACAGTTTCTTTGTTTTTTAGCTAAAATTGTTAAATTATAGTACGTATTTAATTCTTGAAAAAGATGATTCCCTTTTTTAAAATACTCAATAGCTTTATTATAATGCTCCTCTGCTTTCGTAAAATTTCTTCTACTTTTAGATGATATAACTCCCCTATCATTATAAACCAACCCCATCAACATGTTATCATTTGTTTTATTGGCTAATTTGTATGATTTCGAGTAGAATTCTTCAGCATCTTCATACACCATAAGATGAAGACTATTAACCCCTTGTAAATAGAGCACTTTACTATTTACACTATCCTGTTTAAAGACTAACTCATTTCGTCTAATATATAATAACAAGGAATCTAGCAATTCTTTATCCTCTAACTCAACATATTTATAATAATCTCTAACAATTTGTTTATCTATAGTTCCTTTGTCTTTTTCCTTTTTTAACGTTTGAAAAGAAAAACAACTAACGCATAAAAACAAAACATAAATCCAATTTTTTATTTGCCCTCTAAAAACCAACATATACAACATTTATACTACATACCACCTATAAATTCATAATAACGAAACAACCAGCACAATTATTAAGTTCATTATAAATCCATGCAAATATAATCCTTTTTAAACATACTCACTTATATTACAGCTTTTTAAGCTTAACAAACGGAGAGATTCTTCAAAATATTAAAAACTAAAAATTAATACTTCAATCATACTACATAGTACTTAAATATATAAATTTTAAATTATGTAAACTTATTATACTAAAGTATTTAACACCTTTCGATAATTAATTTTTGAACAAACATTCATTAAAAACTAAATTCTTAACTCAATACTTTAACTTTCTACAAACAAACCCAACTTTAATTACAAATAATAAAATATAGCCATCTCGATAAAACAGCTACTTCAAAATTACTACAATCATAAATAATCAGATTTTTAATAATACATTTGATAAACAGTAATTGATATCCCCTTTATCATTTATATTTTATTTTACAAAAGTTACCAATAATAATTCACGTTTTTCCCCTTGTATATTACACTTGCAATTATTTTGGTGACTTTTTTTATTTATTCTGATTTTAACATTCTTTCCCTTCTTTATATTTTTCATTGGCACACTCTTTGAATAAATGAACTGATATAATCAAAAAAATTATTCAGTATGAAACTAAAAACTATCCTACTAACATTTTGCTTAGCTTCAAGTGTAACCTTCGCTCAACATAAAACAGATGACTATAAATCTTTTAAGAACGAACTAAGAAAAAAAGAGCTAGTAAAAAACAATAACTACGACAAGAGTATTGACTATATCAGTCACCATAATCTTTTAGTAATTGACCTTATTGACATGTGCAGCTACTTTAGAAGTGACAGAATGAAATATAAAGTTTGTCTAAAAGCTTTCCCAACCATTATCGATAAAAAGAACTTTTTTAAGGTATACGATTCCTTTAACTCATTCTCTTATGCGATAAAGCTCTATCACGAAACAGAGGGAATGAATAAGCAGAATGAAAGTGAAATCCACTTCCCTGATCCATTTACATATAACGGCGTTATCTCAAGCAGCTGTGAACGTCCTATTAGTCAATATGCTTTCGAGGAAATTCTACACAAAATTGAAGAGTTAAAGAACGAAAACTATAGGTTAAGTCAATTGAAAAAGTCGATATATCATTCATGCTTAAGCACAGAAGAAATCATGAAATTAACTCAGACTTTAGATAGTGATCAAAATCGTGCTATTTTTCTTAGCTATGCTGTAGATTATGCGTATGATATTGAAAACTACTTTTATGTTAAACAGTTAATTGACAATAAATTTGAAAAACAGCAATTAGTTAGTTTTATTAATAAAAAAGTAGAGCGAATTGTTTCCCTGCATACTGCTGAGCACTGTAAAACTTCACCAAGTGAACTTGACTATATTTTAAAAACGATAAAAGATCAACAGTTCTCAAAAGAAAAAATAAATATAGCAAAGGCTCATATCGCCAAAAACTGTTTCGATTTACCACAGCTATCATTAATTGTAAACCAATTTAGCTTTGACACTAACAAATTAGATATTTTAAAGTACAGCTTTCAGTATTCTGAAGAAAAAAACAAATTCTATACATTACGTGATCTTTTAAATTTCAGCAATAACAAAAGAGATTTTGATGAATTCTTACTTAGCAATAGAATTTAAGATTAGTCTAAAAAGAAGGCAAACCTACAAAAAAGTATATTTAAAATAGTTTTATATATGCTTACCACAATAAAAAAGAGGCTATCTTGAAAATCAAGACAGCCTCTTTTATTTATTTTGAAAGTATTATTTACTTTACAAATTTAATTTTACGCATACGTAAGCTTTCTGGAGTAACTTCTAAGTACTCATCAGCTTTAATATACTCCATACATTCTTCTAAAGAAAAATCAATTTTTGGAGCAATTTTCATAGCTTCATCTGTACCAGATTTACGCATGTTCGTCAATTGTTTTCCTTTAATTAAATTTACAGCCATATCATCAGCTTTGCTGTTTTCTCCAATTACCTGTCCTATATAAATCTCTTCATTAATATCAATGAAAAACTTACCTCTATCTTGTAAACGGTCCAAGGCATATGCAGTTGCTTTACCAGCAGCGGCAGAAACAATAGCTCCTTTTACGTCTTCTGAAAAATCTCCTTTATAAGGCCCATATTCAGAAAAACGGTGGTTAATAATAGCTTGTCCTGAAGTAGCTGTTAAAATTTTATTTCTTAAACCTATCAATCCACGAGAAGGAATTGTAAACTCTAAGTGTTGTAAATCTCCTTTAGGCTCCATAACCATTAAATCTCCTTTTCTCAAAGAAACTAAATTTACAGCTTTAGAAGAAACCTCTTCAGGTACATCAATAGACAATGTTTCCATTGGCTCGTGCTTTTTACCATCTATTTCTTTAATGATTACTTGTGGTCTACCCACTTGTAATTCATAACCTTCACGACGCATTGTTTCAATCAATACTGATAAATGTAGTACTCCACGTCCGTAAACGTTAAACTTATCTTCAGAATCAGTAGTTTCAACTTTTAACGCTAAATTCTTTTCTAATTCTTTAAACAAACGATCACGTAAGTGACGAGAAGTTACAAATTTACCTTCCTTTCCAAAGAAAGGAGAGTTATTAATTGTAAACAACATACTCATTGTAGGTTGGTCAATTTCCGTTCTTGGTAATGCTTCTGGGCTTTCTAAATCAGCTATAGTATCACCAATTTCAAATCCTTCAATACCAGTAATAGCACAAATATCTCCACAAGGAACTTTGTCTACTTGAACTTTACCCATACCTTCAAATACATGTAATTCTTTAATTCTAACTTTTTTAGTAGAACCATCAGCTTTACAAAGCATATAATCTTTACCAGCTTCTAAATCTCCACGGAAAATACGTCCGATAGCAATTCTACCTGTAAAAGAAGAAAAATCTAAAGATGTAATTTGCATTTGAGGAGTTCCTTCATTGTACTTAGTTTCAGGAATAGATTCTAAAACAGCATCTAATAAAGGTACTATATTATCAGTTTCATTTTTCCAATCTGTACTCATCCAATTGTTCTTTGCAGAACCATAAACAGTACTAAAGTCTAATTGTTCTTCAGTTGCGTCAAGAGCAAACATTAAGTCAAACACTTTTTCATGAACTAAATCAGGTGTACAGTTTTCTTTATCAACTTTGTTTACAACAACAATAGGTGTTAATCCTAATTCTAAGGCTTTCCCTAAAACAAAACGAGTTTGAGGCATTGGTCCCTCAAAAGCATCAACCAATAATAAAACACCATCAGCCATTTTTAATACACGCTCTACTTCTCCACCAAAATCGGCATGCCCAGGTGTATCAATTACATTGATCTTTGTGTTCTTATAGTTTACAGATACGTTTTTAGAAAGAATTGTAATTCCTCTCTCACGTTCCAAATCGTTATTATCTAACAATAAATCTGTACGTTCTTTACGGTCATCTAAAATTTTAGCTTGATCTATAATTTTATCAACCAAGGTAGTTTTACCATGATCAACGTGTGCTATAATAGCGATGTTTCTAATTGATTGCATTTTGCTACGTTAAATTTGGCGCAAAAGTAGTGTATTATTATGTAATAATTAAAGTTTTTTTATTACGGATAAAAAAAATAAAGTAATCTTTCAATAAACTTAAAAATAGTTTAGCATTTATTCTTCTTCTTCAGCTTTTAATTCACCGTCATCTGCTCTAAAAGCACTCGGTAAAATATCAGGAATTAACTTAATTAATAAAGGTAAAAGTAAGGCCCCACCGGGAAGCATAAAAACTGTAAATGCTGGTATTGCTTTGCAAATATCCAAGGTTTGCTCTTTCACTTTCTTTTTTTCTTCATCAGTTAAAGAAGTAGAAAATGATTTTTTTACTAAAAGAACTAGCTCTTTACTCTCTTTGAGTTCTTGAGCTAGTCGCTTTTTATTTTTTTTAATTGCTTCCTTTATTTCGTCAACTGTATTCATTACAGCTTACGCCTTTTTTTCTCGGTTTTTAATAAGTTTAACTCACGAGAAGTTTGCCCAGCCACCGATGTATTTTCTTCAGCTCTTCTTATTAAATAAGGCATTACATCTCTAACAGGTCCGAAAGGAACATATTTAGCCACATTGTACTCTTCTCTTGCCAAGTTAAAGCTAATGTGATCACTCATTCCGTATAATTGACCAAACCACATGCGTTTATCTGTAGAGGCTATATTATGTTTTTTCGCTAGCTCCATTAATAAATATGAGCTATCTTCATTATGAGTTCCAGCAAAAATGGCCATATTTTTGTGCTCCATCATATAAACGACTGCCTCGTTATAATTAACATCAGTAGCATTTTTATCAACGCAAATAGGAGACTCATACCCCATTTCTTCTGCTCTTGCTCTTTCTTTTTCCATATAAGCTCCACGTACCACCTTCATTCCTATATGGTATCCTTTTTGGTGCGCTCTTTGGTGAAGTGATCTTAGATACTCCATTCTATCATGACGATACATTTGTAATGTATTAAATACAACAGCTTTTTCTTTGTTGTATTCTTCCATTAACTCTTCGATTAAGTCATCGGCAGCTCCTTGCATCCAACTTTCCTCCGCATCAATTAATAATGGAACATCTTTCTCCGTAGCAGCTTTACATACATTATGAAAACGTTCTAATACTCTATTCCATTCAACTTTTTCCTCTTCATTTAACTCCTTACCCTCAGTTAATTTTTGATATAAAGCGAAACGACCAAATCCTGTTGGCTTAAAAACGGCAAAAGGTATTGATTGTTTTTCAGCAGCAAAATTGATTGTTTTCAATGTCATTTGCAATGCATTATCAAACTGTTCTTCATCTTCCTTACCTTCCACAGAATAATCTAAAACACTATGAACATTTCCTTTATCAAACATCTTTTCGATGTTAGGTAAACAATCATCTTCTGTTACTCCTCCACAAAAATGATCAAAGACTGTGGCTCTGATCAATCCTTCAACAGGTAAATGAGCTTTTAAAGCAAAGTTTGTTACTGCTGTACCAATACGAACCATTGGCTGGTTTTGAATCATCTTAAATAAGAAATAGGCTCTCTCTAATTCAGAGTCCGTTTTTAATTTAAACGCTGTTTCTGTGTTGTCAAATAGTTTCATTAACAAGTAATGTTATTATTAATCTCCGCAACAAATATAGTTGTAAGGTATGATATATTTCAAATTTTTCTATTTAATTTGCGTCTTTAGAAAAACGTTACAAATGAAATCTATTCAGGCAGCAACTTACCCAGTTCACTTCGAAGAAAAGGCATACAATGAATTAGCTTTAATTATTAAAAACAGAGGATATTCTTCTATTTTTATTTTAGTTGATGAGAATACTTATGAGCACTGCTATACCAGGTTTATGCAGTTGTTACAAACCGACAATCCCATTGAAATCATTCAAATTGACTCTGGTGAAATTAACAAGAACATGGATACTTGTATTGGAGTTTGGAATGCGATGACTGAGCTTGGAGCGGATAGAAAAAGTTTGCTAATTACCTTAGGTGGTGGAGTTATTACAGATTTAGGTGGTTTTGTTGCTTCTACCTTTAAAAGAGGTATTGAGTTTATTAATATTCCAACTACCTTACTAAGTATGGTTGATGCTTCAGTTGGTGGTAAAACAGGCGTAGATTTAGGTGTTTTAAAAAATCAAATAGGTGTTTTTGCGAATCCCGAAATGATTGTTATTGACCCTGAATATTTGCATACAGTTACTCCTAGAGAAATTAGATCAGGAACCGCTGAGATTATTAAATATGGAATGACTCACGACATTCGCTTGTTTAATGAGATAAAAGATAATCCTAACCTTAATATTATCGATTTAATTCACCGATCGATAGAAATCAAAAATGAAGTGGTTTTAGAGGATCCCAAAGAAAAAAGTATTCGAAAAGTTTTAAACTGGGGACATACTATCGGACATGGTGTGGAATCTTATTTCCTAGATAGTAAAACTAAAGAAAACCTTACTCATGGTGAAGCTATTGCGATTGGAATGGTATGCGAAGCCTATATTTCTTCAAAAATATTAAACTTTCCTGAAGAACATATTCATGAAATTAAATCAGCTATTATTGCTATCTACGGAAAGACTTCTATTAACAAAGAAGATACCGATTATATTATTGATTTAATGAAACATGACAAAAAGAATGTAGGTGGTGAAATTAATTTTGTACTATTAGAGAATTACGAAAATTTCAAAATTGACTGTAAAGTTCCAAATGATCTTATTAAAGAAAGTTTGCAATTCTATAATTCATAAATTAAAAAATCAGGAGTAACTCCTGATTTTTTTTTGCTTTATACTTAAAGCTTTACCTCTGCTAACTTTTTCGGAGCTTACAACATTCTTTTGTTTGAAAGGGAAAAAGTAATTGCTTCATATAATTATTGATATCGGGGTACTGTAAATATTCTGATTTGGAAACGCCTACATTATCAATACTCCCTTTTCTATTATAATATGTGTTAAAGACTAGATCCCAAAAAGGAAGAGTATTTCCATAATTTCTTGCTTCTTCCATCTTTATACTATGATGAAAATGATGAAGCTTAGGTGTTATGATGATATAATCCAAAATTCCTGTTTTCGCTTCGATATTAGCATGTGAGAGATATCCTACAACGATATTGATAATTCCAATGATAAACAATATCTCTTCATTGAATCCTAGGATTAACAATGGTAGCATTTTAAAAACAACATTAAAAAATGTATTTAAAGGATGAATCCAATTGGTTTTAAACCAGTTTATACTTGTCGGTATGTGATGAATTGAATGGATTTTCCAAAAGAAAATACTTGGTTTGGAAGTAATATTACCAATATGACTATATCGATGATATACATATGGGAAGAACTCTCCAATTACTGCCGCTAATATCAAGCTCATCCAAAAAGGAAGAATTTCCCAATCAATCATAGTATCAAAAACGGTAGTTTTTAAATAAAGTACCAACGATAAAGACAATGTATTAGTCAATGCATCTACAATAGCGGTAGAAAACAAAAAATGTTTTATTTCAATCTTTGTTGATTCTTTTTTTACTTTCCACTCAGAATTAAAGGGAATAATTCTTTCAAAAAGTAAAATATAGATGGTTGTAAGTAAAAAAATAAAGTAGGTTCCAAGTTCATACGAAAATTGAAAACTAATCACCCAATAGATAACGAAAGATACAATGAATAATAGGGCTGGAACAACTAGGATTGGTAAAATTTTAGTTCGGATCATTACGTCTGTTTCTATTGAAGACGTAACTCACTACAAAAAGATGCAAAAACTATAAATTAATTTTCATTTTTTGCATTTCAAGTTTTAATTCAGTGGGTAATTCACAGCTGTTCTTTAAGGTAAAATCCACCACTTGCCCTTGATTATTAAAAAGCAAGTCAACGCAACTTTCAATTAATTCTTTTAGTTTTACTCTTGCTCTTTTAATTCTAGATTTTGTAGCTGGTAATGACAAATTCAGTTGCTTTGCTATTATTTTCTGAGGAACTTTTTCTATATCACTTAAAAATAAAGGTTCTGCATATTCCTTAGGAAGATAGTTTTGAATTACAAATCCAGATAGTTCACAAACACATGGTTCTTCTTCTATATCCAATTCTTGCTTATATATAAAAGAAATGTTTTCTTGTTTAACTCTCTTTCTGTAATAATCAATTATAAGATTATTTGCCACTTTATATAACCATGCCCTTTTATTTTCAATAAGGACTCCTCTGCTAAGTTCTTTATAAAACTTAATGGCTACTTCTTGCAGTAAATCTTCAGCAAAAGATTTATTTTCAATTTTCGATTTCAAAAAATTAAAAAGCTCATTCCTATATTGATTCCAAACGATATTAAAACTCATATCTATAAAATTCTATGCCTTAATATAGCATTTTTTATAAATACTTTCATATTGAGGTAAAATATTATCTAACGAAAATACCGATGTATGTTCCATCGCATTCTGTTTAATTGCATCAAGAGCTATATCATCCTTTAATATGTTTATGGCGTTATTTGCCATGTCCTTTACATCTCCAATATTACTTAAGAAACCTGTTTTACCGTGAATATTGACTTCTGGTAATCCCCCCGAATTTGTTGATATAACCACGTTTCCAGCAGCCATCGCTTCCAATGCTGCCAATCCGAAGCTTTCAGTTTCTGATGGCAATAAAAAAACATCCGAAAAACATAAAATTTTAGCAACTTCATCACTATTCCCAAGAAATAGTACTTTTTCTCCTATTCCTAGTTCATTGACCAAATTTTCTGCTTTTAGCCTTTCCGGTCCATCGCCTACCATCAATAGTTTAGAAGGTATTTCCTTTTGAACTTCATAAAATATTTTTATTACGTCGTTCGTTCTTTTTACAGGTCTGAAATTACTAATGTGCGTTAAAATTCGTTCATCGTGATTCGCCAATGCCCCTCTTTTACACTCTTCCTCTTTCTCTTTATTATACTTTTCTCCATCAATAAAATTGTAAACTACTTTAATATCTTTTTCAATATTAAATAAACGAAGAGTATCTTCTCTTAAACTATTAGAAACAGCCGTAACTTCATCAGATTTATTAATACTAAACTCAACAGCCGTTTTGTAGGTAGGATGACTTCCTACTAATGTTATATCTGTACCATGCAAAGTTGTTACTACTTTTACATGAATGCCTTTATCCAATAGCATTTTTTTTGCCATATAAGCCGCGTAAGCGTGCGGAATTGCGTAATGCACATGAAGAACTTCCAATTGATGTTTTTCAACGATTTCAACCATTTTACTAGAAAGAGCTAGTTCATAAGGTTGGTATTGAAAAAGAGGATATTCTTCAAGAACCACTTCATGAAAATGCAAACGATGCGAAATAAAATCAAGTCGTACAGGTTGATTGTATGTTATAAAATGTACTTCATGTCCTTTATCTGCTAATGCCATTCCTAATTCAGTTGCCATAACACCGCTTCCTCCGAAGGTAGGATAACATACAATACCTATTCTCATGTAACTATTTTTTATTGATTGGGTTTTATTTTTATAGTTAGTTTCAAGCCATAATTTCAATTTTACGTTATCCCTAATTTATTTCGGAATCTCATTATACAAAAAAACAAGTTTCAATGAGCACCTAAAACAAGCTCAGGTTTACAATTGTCACTAACTATTCACTAATGTCAATAATACCATTTACCTATTGAAATTACTTTAACTTCAAATCATAACTGGTATCATGTTTCTATCGCTCGCTTATAATACGGAACAATATGGACGTAAATTTACATTTTTACTTACGACATACCTTTTATATTTTCAAAAAAAAATCATAAAAAAAACGCTATTGTAAATTACAATAGCGTTCACTTTATTTATTCTCTAATAATTTTAGTAATCTCCTAAAGTTTCAGGATTTTGAGTTAAAGCAGATTCTAATTGATCATCATTAGGAGCTTTACCATGCCATGCATGAGTTCCCATCATAAAATCTATTCCATTACCCATTTCAGTATATAATAAAATACATACTGGCTTTCCTTTTCCTGTACGACCTTTTGCTTCAGTTATTCCTTTTAAAATAGCCTCTACGTCGTTTCCTTCTTTTACTTCTAAAACATCCCAACCGAAAGCTTCAAACTTAGCTTTTAAGCTTCCCATTGCCAATACCTCATCAGTACTACCATCAATTTGCTTCTCGTTTACATCAACTGTAGCAATTAAATTGTCAACTTTTTTAGCAGAAGCATACATAGCAGCTTCCCAAATTTGACCTTCTTGCAATTCTCCATCTCCATGAAGAGTATAGATAATTTTATTGTCGTTGTTTAACTTTTTTGCTTCAGCCGCTCCAATAGCAACACTCATTCCCTGTCCTAATGAACCAGAAGCAATGCGAATACCTGGTAAGTGTTCATGAGTTGTTGGGTGCCCCTGCAAACGAGTATTTAACTTTCTAAAAGTTGCTAATTCAGCCACAGGAAAGAAACCACTACGTGCTAATACACTATAGTAAACTGGTGAAATATGTCCGTTCGACAAGAAAAATAGATCCTCATTCTTACCGTCCATTTTGAAATCGGTAGAATAATCCATAATTTCTTGGTATAAACATGAGATAAACTCTGCACATCCTAGAGATCCCCCTGGATGACCTGAACTTACGGCATGAACCATACGAACAATATCTCTACGAACTTGTTGTGTAAAATCTTGAAGTTGTTGTGTTGTTGGCATTCGTGTTACGTTTTATGCGACAAATGTAGTTCTTTAAATAAAAATGAGCAATTACTTTTTTTATTTCTTAAAAGAATTTCTAACGAAAACTAATTGAGCTTTGTACATTCATCTCACTTATCAGAGATAATCTTTTTTATTTTTCAAAATCGCTACTCTCCAACTCAAAAAGATCCTCTACTTTTTGAGTTAGGAACTCTGCCATTTTTAATGACAATACGGTAGAAGGAACATAACGACCCGATTCAACTGAAATTACAGTTTGCCGGGACACTCCAAGAAGTTCTGCAAATCCTTCCTGTGTAAACCCTTTTTCTTTACGGTATTGCTTTAGGTTATTCTTCATTATTACCCTTTTTAAAGTGAAGAACATAATTAAATCGAACTAAATAGATAAGCCAGAAAATGAAAATGATAACGATAAAAAACAACATTAACCCCGCCTCCGATGGAGCCTTCATTCCTATTCCAATAAATCCAAAAATGATAAAAATTATCTGTGTTAAAGCGGCAAATTGAAAAGACTCTAATCGAATACTTTGAATCATTTCATCTTCTATTCTTTCTTTAGAAAATATTGCTGCATATATTCCAAACAAAAAAGAGAAAAAACCAATAATAGCCATCGGTGTATTTAAAGCTTTTGGATTCGTCAATCCAATATAGTTTGCAAATGCTTCAAGTTGTCCTCTTTGCATAAAAATCCATAATAAAAAACCTATGGGACTTATACATAAACCTATTTTTTTAAAACGATGTGGTAATAATTTCATAATCCTAATACTATTAAAAAAAGTAAAGTACACTTTACTTAAGGTTAGCTTTACATTTTAAGAATAACAAAACGTTGTTAGTACATGACAAAATTAATTAAATATACTTTCAATGTCAGATCGAACGCCGTCGAGAAATTCTTATTAATAAGGATTTTGAAAAACCTCTCAATTCCGCTCGAGGTGACACAAGAACTTTGATTTTACTAAAAATCATCAAACTACAAACACTTTAATAAAATTGAAGTTTTTTGTCATGTCCTTAGCAAGGCTTTATATTTTTTTAACTTTTAGAATATTCTAGTTTCGAACCTTGTATCTTCGAGAATTTCATAGAATAAAAAAAAGGGTTCAGAAACTTAGACTTCTTTTTCGATTAATTTTCCCATTTATTATATAATGTAGTGAACCCTTTTATACGTACTTCAAAGTACCTAATTTCTTGGGTATTTTACAAAGTATAGTAGTCGATTTTCATAAATATCGACTCATCAACCCATTAAAACCGCTCAAAATCAACTTATTATTTTTTAGCATTAGTTTTTAAAAAAATGTAGTTTTGATATGATTAATTTATTCCCATGAGCTTCTTTTCAAGATTTTTATTGACAATCACCTTTCTTTTCCTACTAAACCAACATAATTTTTCACAACACAATACTGTTATTACAGATTCTATAACTTCTAAAAGTTTTGAAGAATTAGAGAATCTTTTTTATGAAAGTAAACCAGATACTTTAAAGGCTATAATGTATGCTAATGCTAAATATTATAAAGCTTTAAAGGAAAAAGATACCATGCAAATTCTCTGGAGTAAATATTATTTGGCAGACATCAAAAATAACGATTCTATTTATTTGAACTTTTGCGACTCCTTAATCAAAATTTATAGTGTAAAACCTAATAAAAATTTCCCTACGGCTATACACCTTCATAAAGCTCGTTTCTTCTACCATAGAAACAAAAAAAGTCTCATTTTAAACGAATTGAACCAAATTAATAATCTCAATATTAACAACGATAGCCTTAATGCTATTAAGAATTTATATGTAGGCTTATCAAAATTTGCTATTGGTAAGAACCATGAGGCTCTCAATTATCTTAAAAAATCTTATAAATACATAAATCAAAAAAATCAATTTAATGCTAATGACGATTTCTCTTCGGTTCCACTTAATCTTACTGCAGCATATATTGAGCTGAAAAATTACGATTCGGCGCTATATTATAATAGAAAGACATTAGATATCTACAGAAAACTAAAAGATTCTGTTAGTTTAGGATACACTTTTTACAACCAAGCCTCAATTTATTTTGATTCTGGCAATCACTCAAGCTCTATTAAAAGCTATAAACAATCGATCCCTTGGATTATTGAAGATGAAAATTACAGAATTTTATGCGTTGTTTACTCTGAAGTGGGAAAGTCATATGAATTAATAGAAGATCTCGGAAATGCTTTGGTTTATCATTTGAAATCGGACTCGATTTACAATCAAAAAAAAATTAAGGTAAAATCACTTAAATATACTTTATCTTTTCTTTCTAAACATTACAAAAAACAAAACAACTTAGAAAAACAACTTCATTATATTAACAAATTAATGGAGTTAAAAGAATTTCGATTGACGGAAAAAAACAAAATACAGCAAACCTTAACTGATGAGTTTGATATCCCCAATCTATTAGCGGAAAGAAAAAGAATTGTAGAAGAATTGGAAGCAAAATCAAAAAGAAACAAAATTATTTTCACTTCATTATTAGCCTTACTATTAGCATTAATCGGCTATCAAATTCGAAAAAACAACATTTATAAAAAACGTTTTCAAACTCTAATAAGTAAACAAAAGGACAATCTGAAAACAATCCATCCTTCTACTAAAGAAGAGTCCAAACCAAAACTTGAGCTTTCCGAAAGTATTGTCGCCTTTATTCTTGAGCAACTGAAAAAATTTGAAGAAAGTAACGAGTTTATTAATATAGATCTCAATCTTCAATATTTAGCTTCGAAATTTGATACCAATGCCAGCTACTTATCAAAGGTGATCAACTACCATAAACATACTTCTTTTTCAAACTATATTAATAAACTTCGTATTGAATATTGTGTTGAGCAATTGAAAAACAATGAGCTCTGGAGAAGGTATACCATTAAAGCTATTGCCAACGAAGTCGGATTTAATAAAGCAGAGTCTTTTTCGAAAGCTTTTTTTAAGTACACTGAACTAAGACCTTCTTATTTTATTAAGGAATTGAAAAAAACACAAACAAGTAATATCTCGAATGAAACATAGCATTGTACTTTTTTTTACTGCCATTTTCGCTTACACGATACCAACATTAAAAGGGCAAAATTCAGTTTTAGCAGATTCTTTAGCTTCCAAAAGTTTTCAAGAATTAGAAGATCTATTTTATGAAAGTAAACCTGATACTTTAAAGGCTATATTATATGCTAACGCAAAATACCTCAAAGCTTTAAAGGAAAAAGATACAATGGAAATTATTTGGAGTAAATATTATTTGGCAGACATCAAAAATAACGATGCTATTTATTTGAATTTTTGTGACTCCTTAATCAAGGTTTATAGTGTAAAACCCAATAAAAATTTCCCTGTGGCAATCCATCTGAATAAATTACGATTCTTCTATCAAAAAAACAAAGTAAACCTAATGACTCAAGAACTAGTAAAAATAGATAAAGTCTTACGGTCATTTAAAAACGATAGCTTAAACATTTTAAAAACTATGTATCATGGTTTAGCAAAATCAAAAGTAGGTGATTATAAATCTTCTATATCGTCTTTTTTAAGAGTCGAAAAATATCTTGATAAAGCTTATCAAGGTCCTAACGTCAATAATGAATTAAAATATGTCGCATTAAACATTTCTTTGACATATAAAAAAATTTCGAAATTCGATTCCGCGCTATTTTATAATAAAAAAGCCTCTAAGTTATTTCAGTCTCTTAATGACACTATTGCTTATGGTTATACTTTTTTTACTGAAGGAGAAATTCTGTTCGAAACAAAAAAATATTTAAGTTCAATAGATAGTTATATCCAATCAATCCCATATATCTCATCTGATGAGAACTATCCCATTTTAATTCTACTTTTCACCAAATTAGGCAGATCCTTTAAACAAACTAACACTCTAAATAAAGCGCTAGAGTTTCATTTGAAAGCTGACTCTATTTACAATCAGAGGAAAATAAAAAGCTCCTCATTAAAATATTCTTTTTCTTTTCTCTCCAACCATTATAAAAACCAAGGTAACTTAGAAAAACAACTTCATTATGTAAACAAGCTTTTGGATTTAAAAGAGTTTGAACTGACAGAAAAAAACAAAATCCAAGAAACCTTTACTAATGAATTTGATATCCCCAATCTATTAGCGGAAAGAAAACGAATTGTAGAAGAATTAGAATCAAAATCAAAAAGAAACAAAATTATTTTCACTTCATTATTAGCCTTACTATTAGCATTAATCAGCTATCAAATTCGAAAAAACAGCATTTATAAAAAACGTTTTCAAACTCTAATAAGTAAACAGAAAGACGATCTGAAAACAATCCATCCTTCTACTAAAGAAGAGTCCAAACCAAAACTTGAGCTTTCCGAAAGTATTGTCGCCTCTATTCTTGAGCAACTGAAAAAATTTGAAGAAAGTAACGAATTTATTAATATAGATCTCAATCTTCAATATTTAGCTTCGAAATTTGACACCAATGCCAGCTACTTATCAAAGGTGATCAATTACCATAAACATACTTCTTTTTCAAACTATATTAATAAACTTCGTATTGAATATTGTGTTGAGCAATTGAAAAGCAATGAGCTCTGGAAAAAGTATACCATTAAAGCTATTGCTAACGAAGTTGGATTTAATAAAGCAGAATCTTTTTCGAAAGCTTTTTATAAGTACACTGAACTAAGACCTTCATATTTTATTAAGGAATTGAAGAAAAAAGCTCCTTCTTCTTTTTAACTTAAATTAACAGAATTAGGTATTACGATTTAGTAGATTGCAGAAAAAATTAATCAAATGAAACACCTATCATTACTACTTACATTTTTAACATTGCAACTCTTCTCTCAAGGAGCTCCCAATTGGTTAAGACATTCCTCTATATCGCCAGATGGAAAAGAGATTGTTTTTACATACAAAGGTGACCTATATAAGGTTTCTTCAAGTGGCGGAAATGCGGTTCAATTAACTTTTCATAAAGCACACGATTATAAAGCTATTTGGAGCAAAGACAGTAAAAATATCGCATTTTCTTCTAATCGCTATGGTAATTTCGACATCTACGTTATGGACGCCAGAGGTGGTGAAGCGAAAAGATTAACATTTCATTCTAACGATGAAATTCCCTTTTCTTTTTCAGCGAATAACCAAGATGTAATTTTTGGAGCACAACGCCAAGACCAAGTAAAACATCGACAATACCCAGCAAGATCGCAACCAGAATTATATAGCGTACCTGTAACTGCAGGACGAATTAGTCAACTACTTACGGTACCTGCTGAATATGTTCAAGTTTCTAAGAATGGTAACACGATGTTGTATCACGACAAAAAAGGTGGTGAAAACGAGTGGCGTAAGCATCATAAATCATCAATTACCAGAGACATATGGAAGTATGACGTCAAAAACAATACTCACAAAATGATTACTTCTTTTGCTGGAGAAGATAGACATCCTTTTTTCTCCGAAGATGAAAAAAGCATGTACTATTTAAGTGAGAAAAGTGGAACATTTAATGTTCATAAAATGAATATTAATAATCCTAATCAAGATCTTCAAATTACAAACTTCAAATTACATCCAGTACGTTTCTTAAGCATCGGTAATGGTATCTTAAGTTTTGGGTATGATGGTGAGTTATATACAATGAAAGAAGGTGAAAAACCTTCAAAAGTGAAGGTTATTATAAGAACGCAAGACAAGGATAATAGTGATAAATTCGTATCTATCAATGGAGGTGTGAATGAAATGGCAATATCTCCAAATGGAAAAGAAATTGCCTTTATTTCTAGAGGTGAAGTATTTGTTACTTCTGTTAATGAATCTTTCACCAAACGACTAACTAATACTCCAGAAAGAGAGCGTTTTGTAACTTGGACTCCTGATGGAAAATCGGTAGTATATAGTAGTGAAAGAAATGGAAAATGGAGTATTTATAAAACGGAAAAAGTAAGAAAAGAAGAACCTTTCTTTTTTGCTTCTACTTTGGTAAAAGAATCTCCTGTTATAGAAAACAAACTTGATAATTATTTACCTGAGTTCTCTCCTGATAGTTCTAAAGTAGCTTTTGTTGAAGGAAGGCGTACATTAAAGATAATGGACTTAAAAACTAAAAAACAAGTAACCTTATTAACTCCTAAAGATTTATTTCATATGAGTGATGGAGATAAGTATTTTACCTGGAGCCCAGATAGTAAATGGTTATTAGTTGGATGGAGTAAAACACTAAGCAATAGTGAAGTCTTATTAATGGCTGCTGATGGTACGAAACGTATAAACTTAACTGAAAGTGGCTATAGAGACTACTATCCTAAATGGGTTAATGGAGGAAAGCAAATATTATGGTTTAGCAATAGAAATGGGTTAAAATCTTATGCTACTAGTGGACGATCTCAAAGTGATGTTCATAGCATGTTTTTTACTCAAGAAGCTTGGGATGAATTCAATCTTAGTGATGAAGAATTTAAATTAATGGAAGCCATTAAAGCTATTAAAGCTGAGGAGAAAAAGAAGGCTAAGAAAAAAGACACCGATAAGAAGGATAAAAAAGATGAGAAAAAAGATAAAAAGAAAGCTAAAGACAAAAAAGAAGTAAAGCCACTTACTTTCGATTGGGATAGTATGAAAGACCGAACAAAAAGATTAACAATACATTCTTCTAGTCTTGGTGACGCCGTTCTTTCTAAAAAAGGTGACATCTTATATTATTTAGCTCGTTTTGAAGGTAAAATGAATCTTTGGAGTACAAATTTGCGTACAAAAGAAACTAAAATGGTCATGCCATTGAATGCCAATTTTGGTTCTCTACATTGGGATAAACAAATGAAAAACTTATACCTTTTAAGTGGTGGGAGAATTTCCAAAATTGATCCAGCAAAAAAGAGTAAAAAGCCAGTAAAAATCAATGGCGAAATGATGTTGAATACTGATGCTGAAAGAGTAGCAATGTTTAATCATGTATGGATAAGAACCAATGCTATTTTTTACCATCCAGATTTCCATGGAACTGACTGGAATAAAATGAAAAAAGAATACAAGAAATACTTGCCATCAATAGGTAATTCTTTTGAGTTCTCCGAAATGCTTTCTGAAATGTTAGGTGAATTAAATGTATCTCATGCTGGAGCTCGTTATCGTACAAGTATTAAAAATGCAGACGCCACCGCTTCTTTAGGGATTTTCATGAATTATAATCATAAAGACAATGGAATATTAATAGATGAAATTATTAAAGATGGTCCGCTTGACAAATCATCTTTCAATGTTAAAGCTGGAATGATTATTGAAAAAATTGATGGTGTTACTATTGATAAAAATGAAGATATAGCTAAATATTTAAATAGAAAAGCAGGAAAATTTGTATTGCTTAATATTAAAGACCCAAAAACAAAGAAAGAACAATCTTTAACTGTTAAACCTATTTCACTAGGTCAAAAAGGTAGCTTGCTATATAAAAGATGGGTTAAAATTAATGAAAAAGAAGTCGACAAGTTAAGTAATGGAAAATTAGGATACGTTCATATCCCAGGAATGAGTGATGGTCCATACAGAAGTATTTATAAAGACATTATGGGGAAATTCTCTGAGCGTAAAGGAATTATTATTGATACACGTTTTAATGGAGGTGGTGATTTAGTTGCCGACTTAGCAATGTTCTTTACAGGAGTCCCTTTTATTTCTTATGAAACAGAAGCTAAAGTAGTTGGAGGAGAACCTACTTCGCGCTGGACAAAACCTACTTTGTCTATTTTCAATGAAAGCATGTATTCAGACGGACATTGCTACGCTGCCGGATATACAGATCTTAAAATTGGAAAAACTGTAGGTATGCCGGTACCTGGTACCTGTAGTTTTGCTGGATGGGAAGGTTTAGCTGATGGAAGTTACTGGGGAGTTGTACCTGTGAGTGCTAAGGATAAATCAGGAAGATGGATGGAAAACAACCAAACGATGCCTATGATTAAAGTAAAAAACATGCCTGGTATTATAGATAACGGTCGCGATCAACAATTAGAACGATCTGTATCTGAAATGCTTAAAGATGTTAAGTAACTTCTTTGTATAAAGGAACTAAAAAAGGTTAAAGTATGGTATACTTTAACCTTTTTTCATTGTTATATCTTATAAGATTTACAAGTAAATATTTCGCATATGAACAGTTTCTTTTTACATTCTAATGTGTCAAAAAAAAGAAACCGTAGCTAAGGCTATGCTTTGTTTTTTTGCCTTGTATAATGAAAAATAACTCAATTAATTTATACGAAATTTTTAATCACAAATCGTATTACTCACAAATATTAGGTCTTTTGTTTTTTCTTTTTTGCCGCTGGGAACAAAACATTATTCAAAATTAATCTGTAACCAGGTGATGTTGGATGTAAATCTAATTCTGTTTTTGGATCTCCTACTCTATGCTGGTAATCTTCTGGGTCATGACCACCATAAAAAGTGAACATCCCTTTTCCTTTTACTCCATGTATATAACGAGCTTCTCCATGGTTTTTACTCTCTCCTAAAATCATCACATTCGACTTTACATTCTTATTATCAAATGATGTCGTTTGCCCCATAAAACCTTTAACTAACTGCGTATGATTCTGAGTTAACATGGTTGGAACCTGATCCCATTTCGCAGAAAATTCCTTTAAAGTAAAATAATCAGTTTCTTTATTTATTCTTCTTTTTCTTGTCATATCAATAGAAGAAAACTCATAGGTAGTAGGATTTCTTATTAACTCAAAATCCTTAAATGCTAGGGTTTTACTATAATCTATTTTCGATTGATAATTTGGTTCTGACGGATCACCGTCAAACATGCTTTCACAAATATCGACTCCATCAGATGCTAGCGCAATATCAAAACTATCTGTAGCCGAACACATGGCAAACATAAAACCTCCTCCTACAATATAATCTCTTATCTTTTTGGCTACCGCTCCCTTTTCAACTGACACCTTCGAATATCCTAACTTTTCTGCTCTATTCTCCGAGTCTTTCTTTTGCTGAATATACCACGGTGCTGCCCTGTAAGCACCGTAAAATCGTCCATATTGACCTGTAAAATCTTCATGATGCAAGTGTAACCATTCATATAACAAAAGCTTATCATTCAAAACTTCCTCATCATACACTACATCAAAAGGAATTTCTGCATAGGTTAATACCATTGTTACCGCATCATCCCAAGGCATTTTATCTTTAGGAGAATATACCGCTATTTTTGGCGCTTTTTCTAATGGAACTGCCTCTTGGTTTTTGGAAGGTGAAGAAATCCCTTCTAGTATTATTTGTGCTTTTGCTTCTGAAATAACCTGATAAGAAACTCCTCTAATTTTACATTCTTTTTCTACAGAATCATTATTCTCAACTAAGAAAGCACCTCCATCATAATTTAACAACCATTTCGCTTTTAATCCGTTTTGAAGAGCGTAATAAACAATACCATAAGCTTTTAAATGATTTTTTTGATTTTCATTACTCATAGGCAAGTAAATGAATGACGCCCATAGTGAGTTAGAAAAAGTTAATAATATGATAATGAATACGATTTTTTTCATACGAATCAGTTTCTTTTTTCTAATAACATACTTGTAACTCAAAGACCTCACAGATTTATGAAACCTGTGAGGTCTCCATGTTGAATTGTTTTAAAATAACTAAATATTAAGAAAACTAAAATACACAATTATTAAGACTATAATTGTGTATTACGTAATATTTTATCTTGATCGCAATTGGTTATGCGCTCATTACAATTGTATGTTAATACCTTTTAAGGTTCATTTTATTTAAAACGGAACATCATCCCCTCCACCCGGATTACTTGGTCCGAAAGCATCTTCTGCTGAAGGGAAGTTATTAGAAGAAATTTCTTCATTAAACCCAGAATTCATACTCGATTGGAATTCGCTGCTAAATCCTTCTTCTAAATCTGAGAATTTCGCTAAGTGTCCTGTAAACTTTAAACGAATATTATCCAACCCACCATTACGGTGCTTCGCTACTATAAATTCACCTTGTCCTTCACATGGCGAGTGATCATCATCGTCCCATTCTGTCATTCCATAATATTCTGGCCTAAAAATAAATGATACGATATCTGCATCCTGCTCAATCGCACCAGATTCACGAAGATCGGATAATAGAGGTCTTTTACTTCCTCCACGAGTTTCTACCGAACGAGATAACTGCGATAATGCAATTACTGGAATGCTTAATTCTTTTGCCAATGCCTTTAAGTTACGCGAAATTGTCGAAATTTCTTGCTCACGGTTACCAGCTCCAGAACCTCCAGCAGTCATTAATTGTAAGTAATCTATAATTAATATTTTAACATCGTGTTGAGATACCAGACGACGTGCTTTAGCTCTTAAATCAAAAATCGATAATGCAGGTGTATCATCAATAAATACTGGTGCATCAGATAAACGTTTTACCTTTACATTTAACTGTTCCCATTCATGAGGTTCTAAGTTTCCTTTACGTAATTTTTCAGAAGTCAATCCTGTTTCCGAAGAAATCATACGAGTGATTAACTGAACTGAAGACATTTCCAGAGAAAACACTGCTACAGCATGATTAAAATCAATAGCCATATTCTTTGCCATTGAAATTACAAATGCCGTTTTCCCCATACCTGGACGTGCTGCAATAATAATTAAATCGGATGGCTGCCAACCCGAAGTTAATGCATCTAATTTTGTAAAACCTGTGGCCAACCCACTCATTCCTTCTTTCGTAGAAATTTCTTGAATTTTACTAATAGATTGTTGCACTAATGAATCTGCCTTCTCTGCTCCCTTTTTAAGGTTTCCCTGAGTTACTTCAAACAGTTTACCTTCCGCATCATCTAATAAGTCAAATACATCAATAGTTTCGTCATAAGAACTTTCAATCAACTCAGAAGAAATACTAATTAGTTTTCTTTTGATATATCTTTCAAGAATAATTCGTGAATGAAATTCAATATGGGCGGAAGAAGCCACTTTTTGCGTTAGACCAATTAAGTAGAAATCACCACCAACCAATTCTAGTTTCGCACTTTTCTTCAATTGATTTGAAACCGATAAAATATCAATAGGTTCCGAGTTTTGGAAAAGTGTATAAATAGCTTCATAAATTTCTTGGTGACGCTTATCATAAAAGGCATCTGGGTGCAAAATATCAATAACCGTATCAATTCCTTTTTTATCAATCATCATAGCACCTAAAACAGCCTCTTCTAAATCGAGAGCCTGCGGTGGCAACTTTCCTTTTTCAAGATTAATGATTCGAGATTTGTCTACTTTTGTACCTCTTACTGATTGCGCTCTTTCCATAGTGGCAAATGTAAATTTTTAAGATGAAAATTATCTAACAAGACTCAACTTTCTTTTTGCACATTTTTTGTAAACAAAAATGTTATTAACTTGTTGATAACCTATAATGTTTCTTATTTTTGAAAGCAATGAAGATTTCTAAAAAAACTATTGTTCTAGCTATTTTGCTGCCTTTTCAGTACTTATTAGTACAATTTCTAAGCCAAAATCCTGTTTGGATTGAAAAGTATTACAGTACCCATTTTTTTCCTTTTGTTTCAAAAACCTTAAGGATATTACTAGGATGGATTCCTTTTTCTTTTGGGGATATCGTCGGATTCGTTTTACTATTCTTATTTATTAAAAGTTTATTTCAACTTATTAGATCTAAATTTAAGAACTTTATTTCAAAAACAATAACATTAATCGCTTATTTATCTGTTATTTACTTTTGTTTTTATGCTTTTTGGGGTCTTAATTATTTTCGCGAACCTTTAGCCAAAAAATTAAACTTACAGCAATCAAGTTACACCACACAACAGTTACTAAAAACTACGGACTCAATTATATCATTATTAAATAGAAGTCATTTTAATATTACAAAAAATGACACTTTAGAAGTTATTGTACCTTATTCAACACGTGAAATATACGATTTAGCTCCCAATGGTTTTCATGAAGTATCCAAAACACATCCAGAATTTGCTTACTCATCTCCATCAATAAAAAACTCAATTGTAAGTGTTTTTCAATCATACAATGGAACCTCTGGTTATATCAATCCTATTACTGGAGAAGCTCAAGTCAATTCATTAATTCCTAAAACTGGATACCCTGCAACAACCTGTCATGAAATGGCGCATCAAATAGGCTGGGCAGCGGAAAATGATGCTAATTTCATTGGTTTTCTCACTTCTATAAACAACAGCGATTTGTACTTTAAATATGCAGGGTACAGAATGGCATATCAATATTGTATTAAAGAACTTTTCAAAAGAGATAAAAACCTGGCCCAAACCCTTAAAGCTAAGGTTCATAAAGGAGTTTATAAAGACTATAAACATAGTTATTTATTCTGGAAATCTTATGAAAACCCCATTGAACCCTACTTTAAAAAAGGGTATAATTCATATTTAAAGGCAAACAATCAAACAAAAGGAATAAGTTCCTACAGTTATGTAGTAGATTTATTTATTGCCTATTTTGAAAAACATCAACCCCAATTATAAACCCGATTAAAAACAAACAATGAGATCTTATATATACTTCTTAATCGTACTCCTTATTTCAACCGTTTCTTGTACCTCAACCGATCTACAGAAAGAATTTTCATGCGGAAGCTCGAGCTACTCTAATTTATCAAAAACGAAAGATATTAGAAACCTGTTTTCTGTACAACTTCCTAAAAATTGGAAAGTAAATATTTACTATGACGATGGGCAATCCTCTATTTATGCAGCGGACACTACATTAAGTTTAACAAAAACTACCTTAATTGATGTTTCTTATATTCACGCTTCTGTTTTTTTCGATACTGATTTCAAACAAAAACTCTCGGTAGATAATAAAAACATGGGATTGGAAGAGATTAAAACTAAAGATCTTAAACATCTTGACAAAGTTTCTTATTTATCTATTGCCCAAGGGGAAAAAGGAAATTATAAATACCACATATTAAACGTGTTCACGAAAATAGATAATAGTAATTTTTTACATGCTAAAACAGAATTCTATGGTGACTCTTTAGTGAATGAAAGAATCTGTAAGGCCGTGAATTTAATCGATAAAATTGAATTAAAGTAATCAACTTTTTCATGTGAATAGTAAAATGGAACAAACTTTACCTTTATGTATACCTAAGTGACTAGATGAAAATACCATTAAAGTCATACAAATCATCCCATGATTCAATACGTTTCAAAAAATATAGATAATTTTTACTATCACAAATAACATCCTCAAATTTCACAATTCATTTGGTATCGTTATTTTTGAGCTCTAAAACAAACACAATGAATAAACAACATATAATTAATCGTTTTGTTAGCTATGTAACGGTTGATACTGAAAGTGACCCAAATAACCCCGCCTTTCCTAGTACTGAAAAACAATGGAATTTAGCTAAAATTCTTGAAAAGGAATTAAAGGAAATTGGTTTAGAAGATGTTGAGTTAAATGAAAATTGCTACTTAATGGCAACCCTTCCTAGTAACCTCGATTATGAAGTACCTACTATTGGTTTTGTTGCACATATTGATACAAGCCCTGATTTTACAGGAGCTAATGTAAAGCCTCAAATTCATGAAAATTATGATGGTGGCGACATTATTTTAAATAAAGAAGAAAATATTGTTTTATCACCAAGTTATTTTGAAGATTTACTTCAATATAAAGGACAAACAATTATTACTACCGACGGAACTACCTTATTAGGAGCTGATGACAAAGCTGGTGTTACGGAAATTGTTTCAGCAATGGAGTATTTAGTTCAGAATCCTGAAATAAAACATGGTAAAATAAGAATTTGTTTTACACCTGATGAAGAAGTAGGTAAAGGTGCTCATTTTTTCGATGTTGAAAAGTTTGGAGCTGAATGGGCGTATACAATGGATGGAAGTCAAATTGGTGAATTAGAGTATGAAAACTTTAACGCCGCTGGTGCCAAAGTCACTATTAATGGAAAAATTGTACACCCAGGATATGCAAAAGGCAAAATGATAAATTCAATGACTATTGCTAGTGAATTTATCAATGCTTTACCTGAGGATGAAGTACCAGAAAGAACCACTGGTTATGAAGGTTTTTTCCATTTACATCATATGGAAGGAAAAGTTGAAAAAACTACATTACACTATATTATTAGAGATCATGATATGGAATTGTTTAAAAATAGAAAGCAAGCTATGTTAGATTTAGGGAAAGTGATGAATGAGAAATTAGGAAATGACCTTGTTCAGGTAGATATTAAGGATCAATATTATAACATGAAGGAAAAGGTTACTCCTGTAATGCATATTGTTGATATTGCAGAGGAAGTAATGAAAGATATGGGGATTACTCCTTTAATAAAACCTATTAGAGGTGGTACAGATGGTTCTCAATTATCGTACAAAGGATTGCCTTGTCCTAATATTTTTGCTGGTGGACATAATTTCCATGGACGTTATGAATATGTTCCTGCTGAAAGTATTGTAAAAGCAACTGAGGTTATTGTGGGCATTGCTCAAAAAGTAGCGACAAAGTTTGCTTAAAACGACACTATCCTAAAAAGTGTGTAAGTTCAAAATATCAGGGTTAGGTTATTTATAGCCTAATCCTTTTTTCAAATATAGCTAAAAATTGATTTAGAATTATGCCCCAATTTCTAATGGGCATTGTCCACTTTTTAGTACTTTCTCTTAAAGCTAAATATACCGATTTGATAACAGCGTCATCTGTCGGGAAAGAGAGTTTGTTTTTAGTGTATTTGCGTATTTTCCCATTAAGATTTTCAATAAGATTTGTGGTGTAAATAATAGTTCTTATTTCAATTGGAAAATCGAAGAAAACAGTGAGTTCATCCCAGTTGTTTTCCCAACTTTTAATAGCATACGAATATTTAGCTTCCCATTTATTTTTAAAATCTTTTAAAGCAGCCTTTGCGGCTTCTTTAGTTGGAGCTGTATAGATTTGCTTCATATCTTTAGTAAACTCTTTTTTATCTTTCCAAACCACGTATCTACAAGAGTTTCTAATCTGATGTACTACACATATTTGTGTGGTAGAATTAGGAAACACTGTCTTTATAGTATCTGTAAATCCGTTTAAATTATCGGTTGCAGTAATCAGTATATCTTGCGTTCCTCTGGCCTTAATATCAGTCAAAACACTCATCCAAAAAGCAGCTGATTCATTTTTACCTAACCACAAACCTAGTACTTCCTTTTTACCGTCGGATCTAAGGCCTACAGCTATGTATATAGTTTTGTTAATAACCTTAGAGTTCTCTCTAACCTTGAAAACAATTCCATCCATCCAAACGATTAAATAAGTAGCTTCTAAAGGTCTATTTTTCCATGCTACAATGTCATTAGTAATGCTATCTGTGATTCTTGAAATCGTTGAAGTAGAGATGTTAAAGTCATATAGCTCTCGGATTTGCTCCTCTATATCAGAAGCACTCATTCCCTTAGCATACAAAGAGATGATAAGATTTTCAACACCATCTGTAGTACTTTCTCTTTTCTTTACCAACATAGGATTAAAAGATCCTTCACGGTCTCTTGGGACTTCTATTTCTGTTTCTCCTAAAGTTGTTTTCAACTTCTTCTTTGAATAGCCATTTCGAGAATTAGAGTTAGTGCTCTTTTGATGTTTCTCGTAATCTAAATGAGCTGATAACTCTCCTTCTAAAATCTTTTCAACTCCTCGTTTGTGAAGTTGTTCTATAAAGCTAGTTAACTCTGAGCCATCTTTAAATTGTTTTAGAAATTCGCCGTTTAATAAATCTTCTGGTTTCATAAATGTGTAAAAATTAAAGTTAATGAATAAAAAAATCTCGGGTTGAATTCAACCCCGAGATTTTAAAACTTACACAGTTTATGAAATACTGCCCTTAAAACATTAGATTATATAAAAAACCTGAGAAAAATCTCAGGTTTTTTTATTCTCTTCTCATTTAGAATATATATCTCAATCCAACTTGCATTTGCCATCGAGACAACAAACTGCTATCTGGAGTAAAAGTTTCATTTAAATTTGAATTGAAACTATACGTTGGTTCTTGTGTATAATCTCCTCCTGGAAAACTTACTCCAACAGGTTGTACATTATTAGGTTGTTGAACAACTCCCCAATCAGAATTAATAAGGTTTCCTAAATTTAAGATATCTACACTTAATTGTATTGTATTTTGTTTTTCTTTAGATACATTGAAATTAAAATCTTGTAATATTTTCACATCCCAACGTCCTCTCCAAGGAGCTAAGGCACCATACCTTTCTACATACTCACCTCTTCTTGAATTTAAATATTCATCTTGTAGAATATAGTTTTCGAAGGCATCTCTTTGGGTAGTATCTGTGAATTGCATTTGGCTTAATTCAGAAGATGTTGGCACATATAAAAGATCATTTACTCCTGATCCGTCATTATTAATATCTCCTCCATAGGTATAATTAAACCTACCTCCTTTTGCGTATTCAAAGAATGTCGATATAGTAGTTGCGTATTTTTCACCTCCGTAGGTGAACTTTTTCGAAGCTACCCCAATAATTCTGTGCGTGTCTCCATATTTGGAATATGTTAAAACATCATTATTTGCGTTCCCTACTACTGGATTAAATGCAAATGCATCTCCTGTAATTTCGGCTTCTATCGAATTGACATCCTTAGCATTTAAATAACTATAGGCAATGTTTGCATATAAACCATTTTTAAAAGATTTTTCAACTTTAAATGAAGCGTTAAAAACACGTCCTTTATCAGAGTTTGTAAAGACATATGCATTATTACCTTTATCTGTATAATAAAACCTGTTATCAACACCAGTTAATCTTTCAGTTGGATTACGTAGTCCCCAGTTTTGTACATGTGCTCCGTTAATATCTTTTGTATATGCAAAATCTGCAGTTAAGACCAAACCATCCTCGAAACGATAATCTCCTCCAATATTCGATCTCCATACTTGAGGAAATTTAAACTCTGGATCAACTAATTGTAAAAATCCATCATCGGCACCACTCACTTGATTTCCTAACCATACAAATGGCAATCTTCCTGTAAAAATACCAGTTCCCCCTCTAATTTGTAATTTGCTTTCATCATTAACATTCCAATTGAAACCAACTCTTGGAGAGAATAACCATTGATTGCTTGGCATTTTTGTAGAGTTTAATGTAACATCTTGATTGGTATTAGGATTAAAATATACCACTGAATTATCTCTTGTAGCACCATTGTCAGTATCAATATATTTTTGCACCAATCTCGATGTATCAAAATATAAAGGCTTATCAAAACGTACTCCATAAGTAAGTTTAAAAGCATCATTTACCTCCCATTCATCTTGAAGATAAAATGCCAATTGTCCTACATTTAATTCAGCTAGTTTCCAGCCTCCATCATTACCAACTCCGGCGGCGTTTAACTCTGAAAATTTACTCTTTGCAAAAGCTAAATTAGTCGCAAGAATTCCATTCGGATCAGAAGCATCCGCTAAAAAATTAGCTACACTTGGATAAGGTCCTCCAAAACCTGGAATATTAAATGTCCCTCTATATGGAAATGTTCCAAAATTATCATAACCCGCCAAATTAAAGGAATTTTCAAACATAAATTTTTCGAATGAAAAACCAACGGTAAATGTATGATCTCCTTGGAAAAAGTTCATATTATTTGTTACTTGAAATACTCGCTGATCTAATACATTATTTATTGAAAAAGGTTCATGTCCTGCTATAATATGATTACTTCCATTACCATCTTGAATTGTGATTACTGGCGCTGGAGCAGATAATGGGTTTCTGAAATCGTCAAAATACGTATAACCTATTTGTAGTTTATTTGTTGTACTCTGATTAAATGTAGAGTTTACCTCCATTAAAAAAGAGTCTATATTATTATTGATTTCATATCCAGAATTTTCAAATTGAAGCATATTAGCACTTGGCCCTCTTAGACCTAAAGCGGTAGGATGGGCAGGTTTTTCCTTTGATGCTCTTAAAAAATTATAAATTAAAGCCATTCTATGCTTTTCATTAATGTTCCAATCTAATTTAAAAATACCTTTCGTAGATCCTGAGCCATACGTAAAATCCCTATAAGCTCCTGTATTGTATCCTAAATTGCTCAATGCGTTACTCACTGCAATCAAATCCGATTCTAAAACTGATGATTCGTTGACAGCTAAGGTTCCATCATTATTATTTGGAACCCATCCATTGGTTCCTAAATCTTCTCTTTCATCTTTTTCAAAATTAGCAAAAAAGAAAAGCTTATCCTTTACAATTGGCCCACCAATACTTACTCCATATTGACTTTGAGAAAGCTTTGGTTTAACAACATCTTCTCCATTAATACTTCCTCCTGTTAAACTTTCATTTCTATAAAAGCCATAAACTGTTCCTTTAAACTCATTGGTTCCACTTTTAGTAACAGCATCTACTGAAGCTCCTGTAAATCCAGAGAGTGTAACATCATAAGGTGCTGTTGAAACGGAAATTTGCTCAATGGCATCCAATGAAATTGGTTGCGAATCTGTTTGACCTCCTGGTGTAGCTGCATCCAAACCAAAGGGGTTACTGAAAATTGATCCATCCAATGAAAAGTTGTTAAACTGATCATTTCTTCCTCCAAACGAACCATTACTTGCCGTAGGTTCTAATCTCGTAAAATCCGACGCTGAACGAGAAATAGTTGGTAGTGTTTTTAGTTGCACTGCACTTACACTAGTTTGAGCTCCAGTTCGATCACTATTAAATGTTTTATTCCTAGAACTAGATATAACCACTTCTTCTAATGATACTCCATCTTCTGACAACTTTCCATCTACTACTGTGGTTTTACCCAAGGTTAAAAACACATTTTCTACTTCACTAGTTTTGAATCCTACGTAACTAAAAGTTACTTTATAAGGACCACCAACTCGTAAATTCGGAATGGTATATCTTCCATTATCTTGAGATATCGCACCAGAAAGTGTTCCTGTAGGAACATGAAGAACTGCTATATTTGCACCAAATAATGCCTCTCCTGCTCCATCTGTAACTGTACCTTTTATTTTAGAGGTGGTTACCTGAGAAAAGACTGACAGGCAACTTAGGAGAAAAAAAACGTTTAATAATTTTTTCATTGTTAACTTGTTTTAATTGATCCCTAAAGTTACAAAATACTTTAACTTTATATTAACATTAGTAATTTCTCTCAAAAAATCTAAAGAAAATAAAACTCTATATTCCATAGCATTAAGAAATATAGAGTTCATTAAAACACATGTTTTTTTGATGTTTATGTAGTGGGTTGGTTCATTAAATTTTTACGTATTTACAAAAAAGATAAATCCATTGGTATACCAAAAAACGATTCGTTTTTAGTTTAAATCCAAACGTACTCCTAACGAAATGTTTCTCGTTGATGTGTTTTGAAATAATGGGTTTAAATCATATTTCACATATACTCCTATTCCTTCATAAGCTAAATAACCACTTAATCCATAGTTAACAGTATTCATATTAAAATCACCTCTTTGAAGTTCTTCCACCAGAGTACCATGATTATTCTTAAACTCTAAATATTGTCTTGTTCCTAGTTTAAACCCAAAGAAACCTCCAAGTCCTAAACGTATTCCATCATGTGTATTATCAACAACAGTATCATCTGAAAGTGTTTTATTTTCCGAAAAGTCAAATTCTAAATGCATCGGAAAAATCATTTGGACATGTCTTAATCTGCTCTCTGTCAATTGCATTACATTTTCTTCTAAAAGTACTCCTGTATCATCTTCTACATGATATTGATTGTTTTTAGGTCTTAAATTATTCCATAGAAACGAAATACCATATTTAAAATACGTTTTTGATGGCTCTTTAGTAAATCGAGTTTTAAATGTAAAGCCTAACTCATAAAAATGTGATTGCCAAAACTTATAATCGGAGCTATTTAAAGAACCAAAATTATTATTCTCCAATACATTATTCACCCCCATTGCAAAGACAAATTGAGTTGTTGTTCTTTTATTATAGATCTTCTTTTTTTCTTTTTTATTCGTTCTTAACACAAAAAAGTCCTTATCAAAAAAGCTAACTCTAACTCCATCTTGCTTATCTTCACTAGCTATTTTACCATCCACCTTATCTTGCACTAGTTGTTGCAGTTTGTATTCTTGAATACCTGCATTTAACTCAATTTGTTTGGCATGATAACTCGCTGCATTTTTCTTTAGTTCAGTGGCTTTTTCATTAGTTATTTCGTTCTTTTTTAGTTTTAAATTAACTTCTTTAATCTTCTGCTTTAAAGAATCTTTGTGTTGTGATGTTATTTGATCTATTTTTTTTGAGATTTTTCTTACCTCTTTTTCAAAAGTTTTTTCTTGAGAAAAGGCAATAGTTGAGCTCAACAACACTAAGGCTAGTATTATTCTAATCATTCTAATTATTTTTTGGTTATACTTATATTATTTAGTAATTGCTACTTATTTCTTTCAGTAAGTGCCATAGCTATATCAGAAATTTTCACTTTAACTTTTTGCATGAAGTTTACTTTAAACTGATCGTCAAACATTTCATGCTCCACTTGAGCAAGTATTGTTTCAGGAGAAATTTTAAGGTTTCTTTTTCGCAATTCGATTTTTATGGAATCAATTACAGATTCCCTGTTTATTTTGTTGGCTACGTAGTAATTTTTGACTTCTTCTGGGGAATGAGTAACTGCATATAACAAATCTTCTCCTTTTACTATTATTTTACTTTTTTTATCACTCACCACAGGTGTTTTTCGGAGAACTTCGTCTTTTTTAGTATCATTGGAAGCTAAGAAAGAAGTTCCTAAATCCGTAATTGAATCTACTTTTAAAATCTCTGGAGCAATAACTTTATCAATCTTCTTTATTTTACTTGAACCCACTTCTATTTTGTTTAGTATTACTTGACTCACATCAATTGTTTCATTTGGAGATAATGTTATAACCTTCGAAACACCAATACTTGCCAATTCAATAGCTCGAGTTGTTTTGTGAGCTCCTCCCGATAAAAAATAACTATATCCAAAACCTAACAAAATCAAAAAACTGGCCACCATTGAAAAATAAGATTTCCATCTCGTTTTCATTTTTTTATCATTATCATCTAGCTTGGCCTCCAATCTATCCCAGGCAGAAATTGATGGAGTCATTTTTCTTGAATCAAATTTTTCTTTTATTACTCTATCGATGTTATCTTTCTTCATTTTTTAATTTGTTCATTTTTAAATAACTTGATTGAAGTGATTTTCTTGCTTTAAAAAGCTGTGATTTTGAAGTACTCTCGGTAATGTCAAGCATTTTAGCTATTTCCGAATGCTTATATCCTTCTATTGCGAATAAAGTAAAGACTACTTTATACCCATCTGGTAACTTGTCTATTAAGTTCTGAATATCTTCAACACTTGTGTTTTCAAGATTTTCTACTGTCTCATTATTGAAAACATATTCTTCATCTGTATACTCGAATATTGTTTTTCTCTTTAAATGAGATAAACAAGTATTTACCATTATCCTTCGAATCCATCCCTCAAAACTTCCTTCATTTTTAAACTTTTTAATATTTGAAAAAACTTTCATAAACCCAGAAAGCATCATTTCCTCTGCGTGATAATCGTCCTTTACATACTGTCTGCAAACACTTAGCATTTTGGGAGAATACATTTTAAATATCTCTTTTTGAGACTCCCTATCATTCTTACATGCTTTTTTTATTGTATCAAAAATTTTTGCGTTATGTAATGAGATTACCTTCACTCTTTAAATTTAAAGTTCGACTTCATTTATATAGACAACGATTTTTTAAAAATAGTTGCCTAAAAACAATAAAAAAAATGAAATCGTATAAAAATGATCCTATTCAACATGATCCTTACTCATTGTAACTCTTTAGTTTCAATCTTCTTTTCATCTTACAGTATAATGTACGATATTTGCAGGATAAAACACGCTAATGAATTTATTTATCTACAGTTTAACCTATCCTTTTATCTGGTTATTTTCTTCACTTCCTATGAGAGTTTTGCATGGGGTGTCCGATCTTTTATTTATGGTGGTTTACTATATTGTTGGTTACAGAAAAGATGTAGTAAAAGATAACTTGAAATTGGCATTTCCAGATAAAACAGATAAGGAAATTAATAAACTAGCTAAAAAGTTTTTCAAGCATTTTATAGATATTATGATTGAAAGCGTTAGGACATTTTCTATAACGGAAAAAGAAATACTTAAAAGATATACCCTTAAAAACCCTGAACTAATAAACTCTTTGGCTAAGGATGGGAAAAGTATTGTTTTAGTTGGTGCTCATTTGGCTAATTGGGAATGGTCTGTTTGCATGCCTCTTATATTAGACATTGACTTTTACGCTACATATAGTAAATTAGCCAACCCTTATTTTGACAAAAAGATAAAACAAAATAGAACTCAATTTGGTGCCTTTGCTATTAAAACTTCTGAAACCGTAAAAACTCTCCATTACAATTATTCGAATAAAAAAACGGGGCTCTATCTTCTTTTAAGTGATCAGTCTCCTTTAATTCATAAAACACATTATTGGAGAAATTTTTTCGGAACAAAAGTTCCTGTGCATACTGGTGCGGAGACCATTGCGAAAAAATATGATTTTGCCATGGTAAATTGTTCTACAAGAAGAGTCAAAAGAGGATATTACGAAACTGAATTCTCTTTGATTACAGACAGTCCAAAAGAATTTGAAGACTATCAGTTAACAGATAAGTATTTTGAAATAACGGAAAAAGCTATTAGCAATCAACCTGAATGTTACTTATGGACCCACAAAAGGTTTAAACATCAACATAAATTTGATGAGTGGCTCGATATTACAAAAAACAAACGTAAAAAACGAAAAACCAAAACTAGCTGAGTTATATGACTCAGCTTTTTTTATTGATCCTTTCCAAGCCTACATTAATTTCAACTCATATCTACTATAAAACATAGCTTATTATTTCAATGAAAAAGACGACTATGACTCTATTGAAATAAAAAGTTTCTTATCAATTAATTGAATTATTTTTCATCATACAAGGCGAAAAAACGAAGCATAACCTTATGCTACTCTTTCTTTTTTTAACGCAGTAGAATGTAAAAAAGAAACTGTTCATATGCTAAACATTTATTTATAAATCGTATTAAAGGCTAGGGACTAAAAAGGTGAATTATAAAAAATACTTTGACTATGTCAAATTAAACAACCAATTAGACCATATGATAATGAACATGCTTGAATTGGACCTATACTTCAACTTATGTTAACACAAAAAAAGCAGTGAAATTAATTTCACTGCTTTTGTAAGTTATTATTTTTAATCGCCCAAAATTGACGATTGAAAGTTTTTCTTTTTTAAAATCTGTAAGAAAGACCTACGATAATTTGATTAACTCTTGTGTCAAATCGATTAGAAACACCCTGACTAACTAGAGATGACTCTATATCTGAAAAAGCTCTTTCCCATCTCATATCAATACCTATCTTACCTAACTCAACACCAGCTCCTAATTGCATTCCTACTGTTAAGCCATCTACTACTGTATCAATACTCTCGACTTCATCTCCCAAAGATTTAAAATCTCCATCAATAACATATTGGAAAGATGGCCCCACAAATACATGGGCAATCTTTAAAAACTTCTTTCCTAATAATACGGGTATATCAATCTTTTGAAAGTCATAATTCGCTTTTAACTTACTATCACTAGCAGAAGTAACTTCAGACTTCAAAGAAGTATAAACTAATTCAGGACGTACATATAATCCTATTACAGGAATTTTAATGCGGGTCCAAATACCGGCATGGAAACCTGTTTTACTTTTTGCTCCATTTACTATATCCTCTGTAACATTCTGAAAAGAATCCGAGTTGTAATTAACCCCTCCCTTTATACCAAAATGTATTTGAGAAAAAGAGATTTGAGTAGCTCCAATAAATAGTAAAACTAATAGTGCTAGTTTTTTCATAATTTTTTATTTTAAGTTTGCTATTTAAACGTTTATTAAGCTGTATTATTTTCTAGAAATAACTTTTTCAACAGCTTTAACGACTGCGACATCGTTTAATTCGTATTTTTCCATTAATTCTGCTGGGGTAGCTGATTCACCAAAGCTATCATTTACTGCAACGAATTCTTGAGGTATTGGGTTGTTTTTAGCTAAACAACGAGCTACGCTTTCTCCTAATCCACCATATACATTGTGCTCTTCTGCTGTAACTATACAACCAGTTTTTCCAACCGAAGCTAAAATAGCCTCTTCGTCTAAAGGTTTAATAGTATGTATATTTATTACTTCAGCTGAAATACCTTTTTCTTCTAACTTCTCTGCGGCTTGAAGGGCTTCCCAAACTAAATGTCCGGTAGCAACAATTGTCACATCTTTACCTTCCGTTAATTGAATAGCTTTTCCAACTTCGAAAGGTTGTCCTTCCATAAACACAGGTACTTTCGGACGTCCAAAACGTAAATATACAGGTCCTTCATGCTCCGCAATAGCCATAGTAGCTGCTTTAGTTTGACTATAATCACATGGATTGATTACTGTCATTCCCGGTAACATTTTCATTAATCCTATATCTTCCAAAATTTGGTGTGTTGCTCCATCTTCACCCAAAGTTAATCCTGCATGAGAAGCACAAATTTTTACATTTTTGTCAGAATAGGCAATTGATTGACGAATTTGATCATATACACGACCTGTTGAAAAGTTAGCAAAAGTTCCAGTAAAAGGAATTTTACCACCAATAGTAAGTCCTGCTGCCACTCCCATCATGTTCGCTTCAGCGATTCCTACTTGGAAAAATCGCTCTGGGTGATTGTCGGCAAAGGCATTCATTTTTAAAGACCCTGTTAAGTCTGCACATAACGCAACTACATCAGGATTTGTTTTCCCTAATTCCGTTAACCCATCTCCAAATCCAGAACGGGTATCTTTCTTTTCTGTAAATGTATATTTTTTCATTTAGTCTGTGTTGTTAATACGCTTCAAAAATAATCTTTTAAACTATAATGGAGTTATAATTTCTCTAATTCTTTATAAAGTTTATGAACAGGAAAGCCCATAACCGTAAAATAGCTTCCTTCTATTCTATTAATGCCTATTTTACCTATCCATTCTTGAATACCGTAGGATCCTGCCTTATCAAAAGGTTTATACTCTTTTATGTAATAATCTATTTCCTCCTGTTTTAGTTCTTTGAAATATACCTTAACAGTATCATTGATAATGGTGTTTTTCTGTGTTCCCATACTAATACATACTGAAGTAATTACTTCGTGGTTCGTATTTGACAAACTACTTAACATTTTAAATGCCTCATCATAGTTCTTCGGCTTTCCTAACGCTTTATTATTCAGCCAAACAATAGTATCTGAAGTAATTAAAATATCGTTACTGTTAAGTTCTTTTAAATATGGTTTAGATTTTAACTCAGACAAGTAATCTGTTATTTCAGCTGCCTTTAAAGTATCAGGGTATTCTTCTTTGATGCTTTTGAGTTTAACACTAAAATTTATATCAAGGTCTTTGAGTAATGATTGTCTTCGTGGAGATCCAGAAGCCAATATTATATTGTAGTCTTTTAATTTTTTAGCTAACATATCTGAAATAATAAGCGACCAAAGGAATACTAATTAAAGTTAATAAATAAACAAAACTTGAAACCTTAAGTACTTTTCTAAAATCTTTTTCTAAATGAGCATTCATTATAAAGTATATCAAACAAAGCTCAGGCATTGTTCCCATAAACAAAATAATCGATAATATAAATTTGTTTTCTATACAAGTAATGGCAAAACCTAGTACAAAAATGGAACCTATTATTGTTAAAAACAATGCTATAGATTTTGCTCTTCTTCTTCCCAGTAAAACAGGTAAAGTATTTGTTTTTGAAGCAAAATCATCGTTAATATTTACAATGTCAATAATAATTTGATGAACAATATTACCTATTACTGATAAAGCAATATAAAATACTGCTATTAATTGAAAGTTATAATAAACTTCCCATTGATGATTTGTTGCATTAACTGGAGTATCAAACCACCAAACTATAAAAATAGAAATTGCCTTAACACAAGGCCCGAGTAGAATACTAAAAAGCCCCTTTTCAGGATTCTTATGGAGGTAAAACAATAATGATCCAGCAGTTGTAATACCAATAAGGCTATGATAAGGTTTACCTATATAAAAGGAAATAAACACTCCCAAAGCAGCGCTAATAAAAGCACTTACAACACCATAATTATAAGCTTTCTTAGCAATTTCCTCAAGTAATTTGTCATTTTTATTTTTGTTAAAATAACTAATTAAATACCCTGAAGCTAGCATACTAACAGTGGCTATTGAAAGCAATGAAAAGCTAAAAAAAGATAGGGTCGTTTCAAAGCCTAAATTATGAAGAAAACATACTTTAAATAGAAGTTGTAATACAATTAAATACAATAATTTCTTCCAATGTATAATAGTAAGAAACCTAGATAGTTTCATTAATTATAACCCTTTTTTATTCTTGCTAAACTCCTCTTTGAATCTCGATCTTTCATGGTTTGTCTCTTATCATGAATCTTCTTCCCCTTCGCCAAAGCAACATCGAGCTTTGCCCATCCGTTTTCATTAATGAATAATCTTAACGGCACTATTGTATTTCCTTTTGCTTCTACTTCTTTTGCTAACTTTTTTAATTCTTTTTTATTAAGCAGAAGTCTTCTTTCACTTTTTGGGTTATGATTGTAGTGATTTCCAAAGGCATACTCTTCTATGTACATATTAATAACGAAAAGCTCCCCCTTTTCATTAAATTCACAAAAACTCTCAGTAATTCTTGCCTTACTTTGACGAATAGATTTTATTTCTGTTCCTGTAAGCTGTATTCCCGCAGTATACTTATCTATAATCTCGTATTCAAAACGAGCTTTTTTATTTTGTATGTTAATATTTTTTTGCATAATCTGTCGCAAATATACAGATAAAAACAAGGAACTAATAAAAATAGTAACCTATGATTTTCGTCATTTTTTAACTTCTTTTTCGGAGATAATTTTGTTTTGAAATTAAAGATAAAATTAAACTTATTAATTATGAAAAAAGTTTTACTAAGCTTCGCTTTCATTGCTTTGTTTTTTACCAATGCCAATGCTCAAGAAAAAAATGAAAACGATAAAAAATGGCAAGCAAGATTTAGATGGGTTACAGTTTTACCGAACGAATCCGCTGAAATTGGAACCATTGGCGGCAATATTGACATTAGTAATAATATTATTCCTGAATTAGATTTCACATATTTCTTTACAGAAAATATTGCTGCAGAATTAATTTTAGGTACTACAAAACACGATGTAAAAGCAATTAATACAACTTTAGGGAATGTTAATTTAGGGGAAGTTTGGTTGTTGCCTCCAACGTTAACAATTCAATACCACTTTAACTTAAACAAGTTTAGACCTTATGTTGGGGCCGGTGCTAATTATACGTTTTTTTACAATGCCAACCCTGGTTCTGTTGTAAATGTAACATATGAAGATTCTTTTGGGTATGCTTTACAACTTGGTTTCGATTATGACTTGGATGATACATGGTTTTTGAACTTCGACGCTAAGTATGTTGGCCTAAGTACCGACGTAACTGTTGATGCCGGTATTGCTACCGTTCCCGCATCAGTTGAAATTAATTCTTTGTTAATTGGATTTGGTGTTGGAATTAAATTTTAAAATAATCACCCCTCGTTTATTTTTACTAAGCTCTTAAATAAAAAGCTCGGGAAGTTAATATTTCCGAGCTTTGTTACTTTATATTTTTATAAATCTTTATTCAGACATTATAGATTCTGCAACTTTTTTATAAGTTCCATTCTCTAATTTTTCTCTAATTGCTGAAAACGCTACAATTGTTTCTTGAACATCTTCAACTGTATGACGTGCAGTTGGTATTAATCGTAATATAATTAATCCTTTAGGAATTACCGGATATACAACAATTGAACAGAAAACTCCATGATTCTCTCTTAAATCACGCACCATTGCCATTGCTTCTGGAATCTCACCTTTTAAATACACTGGTGTAATACAGGTTTGAGTTGTTCCCAAGTCGAATCCAGCATCACGTAATCCTGATTGTAAAGCATTTGTTATTTCCCATAACTTATCTTTTAATTCAGGCATTGTTCGGATCATGTCTAAACGTTTTAGAGCACCTTTTACCATTGGCATTGGTAATGACTTCGCAAACATTTGTGATCTCATATTATATTGTAGATACTGAACAACATCTTTATCTCCTGCAAAAAATGCTCCAATACCCGCCATTGACTTAGCGAAAGTAGCAAAATAAACATCGATACCATCTTGAACTCCTTGTTCAAAACCTGTTCCTCTTCCTCCTTTTCCTAAAGTTCCAAAACCATGGGCATCATCAACTAATAAACGAAAGTTATATTTTTCCTTTAAAGCAACAATTTCAGCCAAACGACCTTGTTCTCCTCTCATTCCAAAAACACCTTCAGAAACTAGTAAAATTCCTCCACCAGTTTTCTCAGCCATTTTTGTTGCTCTCATTAAATTCTTTTCACAACTTTCTATATCGTTATGACGATATACAAATCGTTTTCCTGCGTGTAAACGTACACCATCAATAATACAAGCATGAGTATCTAAATCGTACACAATAATATCATCCTTTGAAACTAAAGCATCAATTGCAGATACCATACCTTGGTATCCAAAGTTCACCAAATAAGAAGCTTCTTTTTCAACGAATTCGGCACATTCTCTCTCTAATTGCTCATGATATTTTGTATGCCCAGACATCATTCTCGCTCCCATCGGATACGCCATTCCATCTTCAGCAGCAGATTCTCCATCAACCTTTAATACTTCCGGATGATTTGCTAAACCTAAATAATCATTTATACTCCAAGTAATAACTTTTTTTCCATTGAAAGACATTCTATTTGATATTGGTCCTTCTAACTTAGGAAACACATAATATCCTTCTGCCTTATCCGCCCATTTTCCTAAAGGTCCTTTATCTCCTTTAATCCTCTCAAATAAATCTTTAACCATTTTTACTTTTTGTTTTTAGTACGATGCGAAAGTAACCTTTTTTGATAGTTTTTCAAAACTCGCCATGGCAATTCAAAAAACTCCAACCCCCTAATTTCTAAAATTGCATTTTAATCTTGAAAAATAAAAGTCCTCCTTGTATTCCAGTTAAAAATTTCAATTCTTAATTAAAAAAAAACTCTTTTTTTAACAAAAAACCAAAAGAGTTATAACCTAATTGTTTCATGTTATAACTCTTTTGTCTTATTTTTACTAATTATAAATAGTAACAAAATTAGATGTACTTCTCCTAATTCGACTATCCAAGAATTTTTTCTACATCCTTATTCATCGATTCAACGAAAGGTTGACTATATAATCTTTTATTCAATGCTTTAAAAATTGCGTTTGACACAGCTCCTCCTGCTGGTGGTAAACCTGGTTCACCAAGCCCTGTCGGAGATAAATTATTTTTCACAAAATGAACTTCAACTTTTGGCGTTTCATTCATTCGAATTAATCGATAAGCATCAAAGTTTTGGGATGACGGTTTTCCTTCTTTAAAATTGAAGTCTCCATACATAGCATGTCCAATTCCATCAAGAACACCACCTTGAACTTGGTTAATCGCTCCTGTTGGATTCACTACAATTCCACAATCAACCGCTGCTACTACTTTAGTAATTTTCGGAGTTCCATCTATCATTTCTACCTCTGCCACCTCAGCAACATGAGTATTATGACTATAATAAGCGGAAAAACCTTTAAAAACACCTTCTTTATTTTTACCCCACTCCCCTTTTTCTGCAACAAGTTTTATCACCTCTTGCATACGCTTTCCAGAGTATTGTATTTTTTCATCAGTAGTTCCTTTTACATTTTCGAGTAAATCTAAACGCAATTGAACAGTATCTTGCCCTAATTCTTCGGCTAACTCATCAAAAAAGCTCTGCTCAGCATACGCTAGGAAGTTCGTATAAGGTGCTCGCCAAGCTCCTGTTGAAATATTACTTTTATAATTTCCTGTTGAAACTTTATAATTAGGAATACAACCAGCTGGAAAGAAATGTGGAATTAAGCCGAACATATTACTGTTAATCGCAGCCTCTTTTAAATGATAACCTGTTATTTTTTCATCTTTAATCGATGCTGATATTCTATACTTTATAGCTGGACGATAAATACCGCTATTCACATCATCTTCTCTTGTTGTAATAAGCTTTATAGGCTTTTTTATTGCATTTGAAATTTCAGCTGCCTCATAAACAAAATCGCCATAGAGTCTTCTTCCAAAACCGCCTCCCATTCGGGTCATTTCAATATGAATCTTATCTAAATCACGATCAAGCATTTCTGAAACCGCCGTTGCCGCATATTCAGGTGTTTGAACCGGCCCAACTAAATGAATTTTATCGGTAGTAACATTTGCATAAAAATTCATAGGCTCCATACAATTGTGCGGTAAAAAAGGAGAATGATATGTTCGTTCAATTACCTTATCTGCCTCGGCAAAAGCCTTATCAATATTGCCATCTTCTCTACGAATATTAAACTTAGTTCCATCTAATATTTCATTTAATTTAGTATCATGCAACGCGGTATCCTCTAAATTTGAATCATTTTTCCAAACTGCCTTTATTGCATTTTTCCCTTTAATCGCCGCCCAAGTATTTGTTGCCACAACAACAACCTTATCTGTTTTGGTTAACTTAAAGGTCCAATTAAACTTACCTGAATCTAAAAACTTCCTTGCTTTTTCACCAATGGTAATAACATCAACCACTCCATTTACCTTCTTTGCTTCAGTTGCATCAAATGACTCCAATACCTGACCAAAAGCTGAAGGTCTTAGCACTGTAGCATACAACATTCCTTCTTTCTTGTAATCGATACCAAATAAAGGCTTTCCTGTAACTATTTTTGAAAGATCAACATTTTTAGCATCTTTTCCAATAATTGAGTATTCTGATGAATCTTTTAGTTTTACATCTTCCGGTACTTCCAATAAAGCGGCTTCATTCACAACCTCACCATAACTAAGAGTTTCTCCTTTTTCATTGGTAATAACTCCTTTTAAAGCTTTACATGAAGAAGCATTTACCCCCCATTTTGCGGCAGCAGCATTTACTAACATTTGCTTCGTTGTAGCTCCTGTTTGGCGTAATGCATCCCACCCATGACGTATAGATTGGCTTCCTCCTGCCAATTGTCTTGAATAATTTTTAGTGTCTAATGGAGCTTGAACTACGTGAACCTTATCCCATTCTACATCTAACTCTTCCGCAATAATCATAGGCATCGTTGTTTTTACACCTTGACCAATTTCAGGATTAGGAGAATATATGGTTACATATCCTTCATTTGATATTTTAATGAAGGCATTAAAGTCATTAAAATTTAATTTTTCAAAATCCACCGCAGGCTTTACGTTGTCCTTACAAGCTGTAAAAAGGTTGAACCCAATCATGATTCCCCCACCCGCTAGGGCTGATGTTTTTAAGAAATTCCTTCTGCTAAATGTTAATTTATTTTCTTGCTTACTCATAACTTATTTTTTAGGACATTTTTTCGGCTGCAATGGCTACCGCTTTTTCAATTCTGTTATAAGACGCACATCGGCATAAATTTCCATGCATTGCTTCTCTAATCTCTTCATTACTTGGCTTAGGGTTTTCTTTTAAAAAAGACGCGGCTGTCATAATTTGTCCCGATTGACAATATCCGCATTGCGGAACATCAACTTCTTTCCAAGCTTCTTGCAAAGGATGATCACCTTTTTTAGACAAACCTTCTATTGTTGTGATTTCTTCATTTTTGATCATTGAAATCTGTAATTGACAACTTCTCATTGCTTCACCATCAACATGAATTGTACAAGCTCCGCACTGCGCTATACCACAGCCAAACTTGGTTCCTACCATGTTTAAATTATCTCTTAAAACCCATAATAAGGGAGTGTCGGAATCAGCAGAGACGGTCATCGAATCTCCGTTGACTTTTAATGTATATGTTGGCATTATAAAGTTTAGTTTTTTGTTACGTCTTGTGTAAGTTACACAAAAAAAGAACCTTTTTATATTATTTTTAGTGTTTTTAAGATAGTTTTAATAAAAATATGACAATAAAAAAGGCAATCCTTTCGGACTACCTTTTATCATGTTTTCTGATTTAAGTTAAAGCTTACTTATAAAACATTAACTCCATATATCTTTGTTATATTCTAATGACAATAATTACAAACTAGTTCATTCATAATTAATCTTTCAAAAACTTTTAATTTCTTCAAAGCTATCAAACAGTCGTTGCTTGATCATATTGATGATTCGCTTATTGTATTCTGACGAATTTTCATTGTACTCTTCAAATTCACTTATTGTAAACTGTCCAAGAATAAGACCTACTAGTAAATTTCTTAAAGGTATGTTCTTACTAATAGATGCATCTATACATTTTAAAAAACGATCCTTATCTTCAATTGCTGTTTGTAATTTCTGATTTTTGATCGAATTCACAAACAAGCGTAAAATAATGTCATGCTGTAATTTTAAAATAGGTCGTAATGTTACATTCTGAAAACTTTCATTTTCTTTTTCTGCTGACAAATTTAAAACTGGTCGAATAGTTATTCTGTTATCCTTCATTTAAAAAAGAAGTAACATTTTTCTCAATTCTAGCGGTAACATTTTCTGTATTTGCTTTGATAAACCTGTCTCCAGTAATTTGCTCATACAATTCGATATACCTATTCGAGATTTCAGTAATTTTCTCATCAGACATTTCAGGTATCGCTTGACCTTCTTTTCCTTGAAATCCGTTTTCAATTAACCATTGACGAACAAATTCCTTAGATAATTGCTTTTGCTTCTCCCCTTTTGCTTGACGATCTTCATATCCTTCAGTATAAAAATAACGAGAAGAGTCAGGAGTATGTATTTCGTCAATCAATACAATTTTTCCGTCTTTGGTTTTTCCAAATTCATACTTAGTATCCACTAAAATCAACCCTCTTTTTTTTGCTATTTCAGTTCCTCGTTCGAACAATTTTCTAGTATAATCTTCTAATACCAAATAATCTTCTTCAGAAACAATTCCTTTAGCCAAAATTTCTTCTCTAGAGATATCCTCATCGTGCTCACCATTCTCAGCTTTTGTTGAAGGCGTAATAATTGGGTTTGGAAATTTACCATTTTCCTTCATTCCTTCTGGCATATTTACACCACAAAGCACTCTTTTACCTACATTATATTCTCTAGCCGCGTGACCTGATAAATATCCTCTAATAACCATTTCTACCTTAAATGGTTCGCATAAATATCCTACTGCAACATTTTCATCAGGGTTTGCCACTAACCAATTTGGAACAATATCGGCTGTATCATTCATCATTTTTGTAGCAATCTGATTTAGAATTTGTCCTTTAAAAGGAATTTGTTTTGGTAAAATAACATCAAAAGCTGATAATCTGTCTGAAGCAATCATTACCAATACTTCATCATTAATGTTATACACCTCTCTTACTTTCCCTTTGTAAACTGATTTTTGATTAGGAAACTGGAAGTTAGTTTCGTTAATTGTATTCATTCTTGTCTTTGTTGTGTTGTAGTATGCAAATGTAAGTTTTTTTACTCACTAAGTGAGATTAAAATACTCCGACACTTGTGTCGAAATTTTTAACTAATTCCCTTTAAATACCTTCTGGACTTTCCTAGTGGTAGTTGACTTATAATTTTGTGATTTTATTTTGCCATTAGTCTTCTAATAAATCGAATAATTTTTGTTTATAAGCATCACCAATTGGAAGTTCTAGTTTTCCGATTTCAATATCGTTTTTAGTAAAAGCAGTGACTTTGTCTTTGTTTATTATAAACGATCTATGGGCTCTTAAAAAACGACGATCTAGTTCTTTTTCGAAAGCTGAAATACTATACTTTACTACATGAAACTCATCTTTTAAATGTACTTTAATGTAATCCTTTAAACTTTCAATATATAAAATATCATTAAACACAACTTTTATTTGTTTTCTGTTTTTTCTCACATAAACAAACTCCTTTTTTCTTTCAGGAGAATCAATAACATTTTCAGCAATTACATCGGTACTTACTTGGGTTAGAAACTTAGTAACTGCTTTAAAAAAACGTTGAAAAACTATAGGTTTCAATAAATAATCAATAGCATCAAGTTCAAAACCTTCTATAGCATAATCTCTATAAGCTGTTGTGAAAATAACTTTAGGTTTTTGTGCTAAATTTTTAAAGAAATCGGTTCCTTTTAAAACAGGCATTTCAATATCTAAAAATAATAGGTGAACATGGGTGGTTTGCAAAAATTTACTCGCTTCAATTGCACTAGAACAAGAAGCTACCAACTCAAATTGATCGAGTTGTTTTAAATGTGTTTCTATAAGTTCCCTTGCCAGTTCCTCATCATCTACTATCAGACATTTGTACTTCATTTCAGAGCTAGTTTTAAAATAGTTTGATACTTTTTTGCTTTGTTAACAATTGATAACTCATATTTTTCAGGATAAAGCAGTTCTAATTGTTTCTTTACATTCGTAAGTCCTATAGACTGTTTATCCTCTTTCTCTACTATATTATTTGGCTTCGTATTCTCTACAACAAAAACAACATTTTCCTTTGTATTTATTAATGAAATATTAATAGTAGCTTGATTCAACTCTTGAGCGACTCCATGTTTAAATGCATTTTCAATAAAGGTTAACATTATTAGCGGTGCAATTGACACATTTTCCTTTAATTTATTTTCAAAATTAATATGTACCCTATTACCATATCGTAACTTTTCTAGTACCAAATAATTTTCAATAAGTTCAACCTCCTTATTTATAGAAACAAAGCGCTCATCGCATCGGTACAACATATAATCGAGCATGTTTGATAATTTCTCAATAATTAACGGTGCCTGATCTGACTTTTTTATGGTTAAAGCATATAGGTTATTGAGTGTATTAAATAAAAAATGTGGATTTAACTGTTGTTTCAAAACCGTTAATTCGGCAGTTGTTTTTTGTTCTTTTAATTTTAAGAGGTTTTGTTGTTTTTTGTAAAAACGATATTTAAGTAATATGGCTGCTGGTGTAATAAATTTTAAACTTTTACTTAAAAAAGCAGAAATGTCAAATATTCTATTTACAAAAGGTATTTGAAATAGTTCTTGCTTAATTAAAGGATAATAATCAAAATATTTTGTTTCGTAATATGAAGACCGCGCTAGGAAATATAAAACATATACCAAAAATAAGACCAAAACAAGCCATAAAACAAAATGAACTGGTTTATCCTTCTCTAAAAAATTTGGCACTAAAATATTAAGTGTAATTGTCGCTAAAATAAACTTGGCAAAGATGATTATAAAAACACTTTCGAACATTTGAATATACCCAGCCTCGTAATAAGTAATATCGGAGGTTAAGTAATAGTATAAAAAGAAACATACCCAGAAGATAGTTAGCCTGAATTTTGAACTATTGTAATTAAAAAAAGCTTTTATTTGTGTACTCATAAGAACTCGTAAAATTACAACGATAAAATCAAGTTTAATATAATTATTGCTGTAAATGGCATGGAGGATGTCGAAAATCTACTTTCTGATGACTAAACCCAAATTATTATCTTTTCGTGTTTCTGATTTCATGAATAACCGATTCATCTACTTTTAACAATTTGTTTTATTTCTGTTTTTACTTTTCGCTTCGATAACAGAAAACATAACTAAATGATTAAGAAATTTCTTTCAATTTTGCTCTGGCTAATCCCTATTTCATTCATAGCTCAAGAAAATCAAATTCTATTTAAAAACACAAATATTTCTGTGGATGGTGTTTTGAATGAAACTATTTGGAATGAACTACCTGTCAACACTAATTTTATAGATTACTCTCCTGAAAACGGTAATAAAGCCAGTAAACAAACTGAAGTTAAAATTTTTCACAATGGGAAATCTCTTTTTATCTCAGCCGTGTACCATGACCAAGAATCGAGAATTCAACTGAGCTCATTAAAAAGAGATGATTTAGGAAATACTATTGCTTTCAGTGATTCTTTCATCATGATACTTGACACGTACAATCAACAACAAAGTGCTTATTATTTTGCATTAAACATTGGAGGAGCTATGGCAGATGCATTAATTGAAAGAACTGGGGAAAGTTTTTCATTAAATAATAGCTGGAATGCCGTTTGGAATGGAAAAGTAAGTACTCAAGGAAACAAAAAAAATTATGAGATGGAAATCCCCTTAAAATCATTTGGGTATGATCAAAATAATGATACCTGGGGCGTTATTTTTAATAAGAGAGATGTGAAGGCTAATGAGTGGACTACTTTTGCTCCAAGAAGCAGAAATTATCGTCCCTTTGATCTTCGTTTCTCTAAACAATTTAAAATTAAAAATCTATCAGAATCTAAATCGTCAAGATTTACTTTAATACCTTCTTTAACTGTTGACCATAATCAAAAACTAAGTGATAAAACAAAAGAAACCTCGGTTACTCCAAGTTTAGATACCCAATTTAACTTAACTTCTTCACTTAAATTAGACGCTACTTTTAATCCAGATTTTTCACAAATTGACGTCGACAGACAAGTTACTAACTTAACCCGTTTTGCTATTAATTTTCCAGAAAGGAGAAACTTTTTTCTAGAAAATAGTGATTTATTTTCCAATCTTGGAATACGACATGTAAATCCTTTTTATTCCAGAAGAATTGGTTCACAAAGTGATATTTTATTTGGAGTGAAAGTTTCAGGTAATCTTTCCGAAAAAACAAGAATTGGTGCTTTAGATGTGGTTACTAAAGAACAAAACAACAATCCCTCTCAAAACTATGGAGCCCTTGTTGTTCAACAAAAGCTTTCTAATTCATTTACAACTACAGGGTTTGTCATAAATAGACAAGAAATGAATGGTTTTAGTTTTTTAAATGATTTCAATCGAATTCTCGGAATGAACCTCAATTATAAATCAAAAAACAACAAATGGACTGGGCTTGCCAATTATGGTAAAAGCTTAGATAATGAATATAATGATAAAAATAATTTTTATCATGCAGGCGTTTGGTATAATACCCTAAAAACAAACTTGAGTTTGGCAGTTCACAAAGTTGACAAAAACTACATTAGCGATGTTGGTTTCGTTCCTAGGTTATCAAATTACGATGCTATTAACGATGTTGTTGTAAGAGAAGGGTATACACATATTCAGGGGCGTATTTCTTTAAGACATTATTCAAAAGAAAGGAAAATCATTGATTCTTATCGTTACTTATTACTTGACAACGATAACTATTGGAATGAAAAAGGGGAATTAATCCAATCGTCATTTTTCATAAATAACTCCGTATGGTTTAAAGATTTTTCATCTCTTTATATCAATGCTTTTTATGACTACAACAATCTTCAATATGGATTTGATCTGCTAGGAAATGGTAATAGCATTCAACCTGGTATATACAAGTATCTAAGAATGCAACTAGGATATAATTCGGCAAGAAATAAAAAATTCATTTATAGGTTTTCATTAAGGCATGGTGAGTACTATCAAGGGAAAAGAACTCGTTTATTTTCTAACGTAGAGTATTTAATGCTCCCAGTTGCGAAATTAAGACTTACCTATGAAGCCAATAGAATTAACTTAAATGAATTAGGGAAAGATACTTTTCATTTAGCAAGATTTACTGGAGAAGTGTTTTTTTCTGAACGCATCAATTGGACAACCTATATTCAGTATAATACGCAATTTGACAATTTTAATGTGAATAGTCGCTTACAATGGGAATACAAGCCCCTGTCATATGTTTATTTAGTCGTTACTGATAACTTCGATCAGTTTATCAATCGCCAGAATTGGGGAGTAGCTTTAAAAGCGAATTATAGGTTCGACATTTAATACTATTTACAACCTGAAACTATTAAATAAAAGAGCATTTTATTTATGCTTTTATTTATAATTCTTTATCTATGTCAAGGAACATTAACCTTGCTTTTAGCTAAAAAAAGGAATCTCAATAACAAAACCCCAAAGGTTGGGTTATCTGGGGATTTAAACTAGATAAACGTTATATTTGTCGCGATATAACCAGTTGCCAGTAATTCCTATGAAAAACGTAAAAACGAAAATATTACTACTTATTTTTATCGCTTTAGTTATTTCTTGCTCGACACAAAAAGGACTGATTAAAAGAGAAAAAATAGAATTTGGAACTGTGAAATATTATGTTCAGAATGACTTAAAAAACGACAACTATGTAGAAACTGAATTGAATAGCGATAAATCAAACAAACGTATTGTAATAAAAGTTGCGGATTCAGTTTATTACAGTTTTTATTCCGACGGAATTAGCAAACTTACGAAAATGGATAAGAATTCTGTTTATCGCTTATTCTATGGAGAAATACCAAAAGAATTAGATGCGCAAATTGCTTATAAAAAGTTATCTGAATTAGATTCGTTGGTATTATCTAAATCGAACAAAATATTAGACTCGCTTAAGTGGAATAACTTTAAGCGTTGGAATGGAGCAACAGCTTTTAATATAGAAGTCATTTATTATCACGGATTAACTAAAAATGGAAAATTTGAACCATACTAAACGGAATAAAAAACTACTGGCAATAACTAAGCATATGGCGTGCCGATAGGCTAACGCTATATGCCCTGTTGACTGATCCGTATTCCATAAGGGGGAAAACGATCAATTCAGTTTAATTTTAGTAATTTGTTTAGTGGTTTTTCAGCGATTATTCTCTTGGTTTTCGGATTTCATAGCCTTGATTTTTATTTTCAGCACTTATTATTCTTTTTGTAATCGCTTTTTTAGGTAAAAATCTCAGATCTAAGCATTAGTGGTCCAGTCCTCTTTTTTGAAGATAATTTTATAATATGTGTTTTTTAACTTTACTAATAACCAGTTCTTTATAGTTTTTAGGAGGGCCTCTACTATCAAAAATTATTAATGTGACTAGACCTGGCTTTTTACAAATCGGGCAACAGCGATGTACACTTTTCTCTTTCGTAATAATAACATCAATACAGTCTTTCTCTTTATCTGCTAATAGCATTTTGTAAACGAGGTAATTTTTCTTTTTTCCAACTGCTACTTAAAATACCATAATGCCTAATTCTAGTAAATCCTTTAGGTAAAATATGTTGTTGAAAACGACGTATAAACTCTTTGGTTTTTAAAGTTAAATTACTTACTTGACCACCTTTCTTGTAGTTCTTAACACGAAAAGTAACGGTGCCTTTTTGTTTATCAATAGCCTGTATTCGATGATTACTAATAGCTATCTTATGTGTGTATCTTCCTAGATATTCTAGTACGTTTTTTGGGTTACCAAAAGGAGGTTTTGCATAGATAACCCATTTGTGTTTAAATAATTTGTCATAGAGTGATTGTGGTAAGTTTGGAATTGTTTTTCTTAATTCAGCAACAAAAACACCTCTAAACTTTACACTTAAGGCCTTTATACTGAATAAGAAATCATCCTTGTTTTTCCCTTCTTTCCAATACCCTGCCTTTGTTATTCCTCCTTTAGGAACAATACAGTGTAAATGAGGATGTAAGCTTAAATTTTGTCCCCAAGTATGTAACACAGCAATCATTCCAATTTTAGCGCCTAGATCCTTGGGATTATTTCCAAAAGCAACCAAGGTTTTCCAAGCACTATCAAACAGTATTTTATATAGCTCTTTCGGATATTGAAGTGCCACTGAGTTTAAATTATCGGGCAAGGTAAAAACGACATGAAAATAAGGAACTGGCAATAACTCTCTAGATCTACCTTCAATCCATTGCTGTTGTTTATGACCTTGACAAGTAGGGCAATGTCTATTGCGACAAGAATTGAATTGTAGATGCAGTTTATCACATGATTTACACCAATCTAAATGTCCTCCTAGCGCTTTGGTACGGCATTTTCTTATCGCATGCAGCGTTCTTTCATGCCAACTACTTCTAGATAGTTCTTTTAAATGATTTTCTTCTAAATTCAACACTCCTGCTAACGTATGTTTTGCTAGCATTACTCTGTGTATAAGGTATCTAGTGGACTGTACTTTTTTGAACTCCCTGAGTTGGCGACATGTAAATAGATCATGGTGGTTTCTATATGAGCATGCCCTAGAAGTTCTTTTAAGCTAATAATATTAACACCATCTTCTAGTAAGTGTGTTGCATAAGAATGACGTAGTGTATGCGCTGTAAATTTCTTTTTTGTATTCACTTTAGCCCGATTCTCTTTGAGTATCCATTGAATCGCTCTGACTGTTATTGGCTGAGCAGCTCCGTCTTTAGTAACCTGACTGTTAAATAGATATTTTACAGGGTTTTCTGTTTTCAAATAACATCTTAAACCTCTTATTAAAAGAGTACTTAAAGGAACATAACGATCTGTCTTACCTTTTTTTTTCTAATAAATACAGTTTTTCGATTAAAATCAACATCAGATTGAAGCAACCCACATAGCTCATAACTCCGTAAACCACAACCGTACAACATACCTAAAATAAGGCGATGTTTAAGATACTTAGGTGCTTTTAATAATTCTCGAACTTCTTGTTTGTTAAGTACAATAGGTAAATCTTTTTGCTTTTTTATTTGAGGAAGCGCTATGCGCTTTTGCTCCATTCCCAGTACCTTATAAATAGCACGGAGTCCAAAAACGGTATGCTTAAAAAAACTTTCAGAGGGGGTTTTGTGAAGATTTTGACAATGAAAAAGATAATCATTGATTTGTTCATTATCTAAAGTTTCTGGGCTAACCTTAAAATGTAAGGTTATGTGGGCTAAACAGCGTAGATAATTATTTAATGTACTTGATGATTTACCGTTAATTGAAAAGCTTTTGGTTAATTTTTTAACGACAATAGAAAAATCAGGAACCTGCTCTAAAGAGGTTTCTAAAATTGTTTTACTTTTTTTTATACATCTTATTTAATTTTGAATCATAAATTTAACTATTTTTAAAACATTTCAAAAAAAGCTTCCGAGGTAACGAGGATTAGTTCAACACCACCCAAACTGCATTAAAACGCAGCTTAGCCAAAACGTTACCACCAATTGCAAAAAATGAACAGAATTACCTACCTAATAATACTGAGTTTAATTTTCTTGAATTGTAATGCTCAAGTAAAACATAATAAAGAATTAATCGAGCAATCTCAAGCTGAATTAAAACAAGATTTTGAATATTTCTTTTCAGATTGTTTAATTAATAAAGACTGTAATGAATGCATAACTAACCTAATTTCTAAAGCAAAGGATGAATATCATTCATATTTAATAGGAGATGCACTCTACAATATAGATTATAAGAAATCATTTGAATTACATAAATCAGCTATTAAAAAACATCCAAATGAACTGAGCTTTATTTTAAAATATGCAATTGAAAACCATAGAATTGAAAAATATAAAACTGCAATTAAACATTACAAAAAATATAAAAAAGTAAGAGAAAACGATTTCAGAGTCGATGTTTGGTTAAGCGAATGTTATTTAAATTTAGGCAATTACAAAAAAGCAATAGAACATTGGAAGAAAGCGAATCATTCAAAAAACCACATAGGAATTGATAAAGCTATTTATATAATTCACGGACAAACTGACCAAATTAAAAAGCGTTCAGACTTGATTTTAAAAACTCAATCTAAAGATTCTAAAAGTGCATATGAATTGATATTTCTAGATATGAACTGGGAACTGGATTGGTGGAACAACAACATTCAAGAATATTTTTTAGAAAAAGACATAAATACAGTCAAAAACACTTTCGGTAAAGACAGTAAAGAGTATGTACAGTTATCAGCCTACAATAAAATTAAACATTTATCGAAAAAACCAAATACTAAAGATTCTATTAAAATTGTTTTATCAGATTCAAAACTGATTCTAGAAAATAATAAAATGCCAATTAATGGAAAAGTGACTTCAGATTTACTAAGAATTTCATTTATAAATAAATTATTAGATGAAAAACAATTCTTCGAAAATAGAGGTCAAGAAATGATTGAATTAGCTGATAAACATAAAGACGAAGAACTTCTAAATATTTATGCATATTTAGAAGCTGTTTCAACTGGACACGTTTCTGAGAAAACAGACAAAAAAGGCTGGAATGAATATCTGAGTGAGAAATTTGCAATAAGTTATTTTATTGGATTAGCTGACAAAAACAAACATGACAATCCTGATTTAACAAAGGCTTTAAATGACTTCCCTAATTCATCAAAAATTCATTGGGTGAAACTCAACTGTGCAAAAATTGAAGGAAAAGAAATAAAAACTGATTTGATAGAAGTATTAAAAAAAGAATTTAAAACTTTAGGCTCTGACCAAAGCAAATATTCTTACGGACTCAAAAACTATTTTTATCTGCTAGAAAACGAAATATAACTGGTGGTAATAACTAAGCATATGGCGTGCCGATAGGCTAACGCTATATGCCCTGTTGACTGATCCGTATTCCATAAGGGGGAAAACGATCAATTCAGTTTAATTTTAGTAATTTGTTTAGTGGTTTTTCAGCGATTATTCTCTTGGTTTTCGGATTTCATAGCCTTGATTTTTATTTTCAGCACTTATTATTCTTTTTGTAATCGCTTTTTTAGGTAAAAATCTCAGATCTAAGCATTAGTGGTCCAGTCCTCTTTTTTGAAGATAATTTTATAATATGTGTTTTTTAACTTTACTAATAACCAGTTCTTTATAGTTTTTAGGAGGGCCTCTACTATCAAAAATTATTAATGTGACTAGACCTGGCTTTTTACAAATCGGGCAACAGCGATGTACACTTTTCTCTTTCGTAATAATAACATCAATACAGTCTTTCTCTTTATCTGCTAATAGCATTTGTAAACGAGGTAATTTTTCTTTTTTCCAACTGCTACTTAAAATACCATAATGCCTAATTCTAGTAAATCCTTTAGGTAAAATATGTTGTTGAAAACGACGTATAAACTCTTTGGTTTTTAAAGTTAAATTACTTACTTGACCACCTTTCTTGTAGTTCTTAACACGAAAAGTAACGGTGCCTTTTTGTTTATCAATAGCCTGTATTCGATGATTACTAATAGCTATCTTATGTGTGTATCTTCCTAGATATTCTAGTACGTTTTTTGGGTTACCAAAAGGAGGTTTTGCATAGATAACCCATTTGTGTTTAAATAATTTGTCATAGAGTGATTGTGGTAAGTTTGGAATTGTTTTTCTTAATTCAGCAACAAAAACACCTCTAAACTTTACACTTAAGGCCTTTATACTGAATAAGAAATCATCCTTGTTTTTCCCTTCTTTCCAATACCCTGCCTTTGTTATTCCTCCTTTAGGAACAATACAGTGTAAATGAGGATGTAAGCTTAAATTTTGTCCCCAAGTATGTAACACAGCAATCATTCCAATTTTAGCGCCTAGATCCTTGGGATTATTTCCAAAAGCAACCAAGGTTTTCCAAGCACTATCAAACAGTATTTTATATAGCTCTTTCGGATATTGAAGTGCCACTGAGTTTAAATTATCGGGCAAGGTAAAAACGACATGAAAATAAGGAACTGGCAATAACTCTCTAGATCTACCTTCAATCCATTGCTGTTGTTTATGACCTTGACAAGTAGGGCAATGTCTATTGCGACAAGAATTGAATTGTAGATGCAGTTTATCACATGATTTACACCAATCTAAATGTCCTCCTAGCGCTTTGGTACGGCATTTTCTTATCGCATGCAGCGTTCTTTCATGCCAACTACTTCTAGATAGTTCTTTTAAATGATTTTCTTCTAAATTCAACACTCCTGCTAACGTATGTTTTGCTAGCATTACTCTGTGTATAAGGTATCTAGTGGACTGTACTTTTTTGAACTCCCTGAGTTGGCGACATGTAAATAGATCATGGTGGTTTCTATATGAGCATGCCCTAGAAGTTCTTTTAAGCTAATAATATTAACACCATCTTCTAGTAAGTGTGTTGCATAAGAATGACGTAGTGTATGCGCTGTAAATTTCTTTTTTGTATTCACTTTAGCCCGATTCTCTTTGAGTATCCATTGAATCGCTCTGACTGTTATTGGCTGAGCAGCTCCGTCTTTAGTAACCTGACTGTTAAATAGATATTTTACAGGGTTTTCTGTTTTCAAATAACATCTTAAACCTCTTATTAAAAGAGTACTTAAAGGAACATAACGATCTGTCTTACCTTTTTTTTTCTAATAAATACAGTTTTTCGATTAAAATCAACATCAGATTGAAGCAACCCACATAGCTCATAACTCCGTAAACCACAACCGTACAACATACCTAAAATAAGGCGATGTTTAAGATACTTAGGTGCTTTTAATAATTCTCGAACTTCTTGTTTGTTAAGTACAATAGGTAAATCTTTTTGCTTTTTTATTTGAGGAAGCGCTATGCGCTTTTGCTCCATTCCCAGTACCTTATAAATAGCACGGAGTCCAAAAACGGTATGCTTAAAAAAACTTTCAGAGGGGGTTTTGTGAAGATTTTGACAATGAAAAAGATAATCATTGATTTGTTCATTATCTAAAGTTTCTGGGCTAACCTTAAAATGTAAGGTTATGTGGGCTAAACAGCGTAGATAATTATTTAATGTACTTGATGATTTACCGTTAATTGAAAAGCTTTTGGTTAATTTTTTAACGACAATAGAAAAATCAGGAACCTGCTCTAAAGAGGTTTCTAAAATTGTTTTACTTTTTTTTATACATCTTATTTAATTTTGAATCATAAATTTAACTATTTTTAAAACATTTCAAAAAAAGCTTCCGAGGTAACGAGGATTAGTTCAACAAAACCTAAACTGCATTAAAACGTAGCTTAGCCAAAACGATGTATACAACATAAACTGACCAATGAACAATGACTACAAAATTTTCTAATAAATTTAAAACCAAAACTGATTCTGAATTGCTAGAAATCGTCGAAACCCCAGGTTCTTATCAAAAAGAAGCTGTATTGACCGCTATTTATGAACTAGAATCGAGAGAAATATCAAACGATGTAAACACCAATTCGAAGAGCAAAATTCAATCTCAAATTGAGCTAGGAAATCAAAATATTAAATCTACAATAAGAAATGAAAGTCTATTAGATTTGCCAAGCACAATTTCAAACTCATCCAAGATAATTTACTTGTCTGCTGCACTTGGAATAATAAATCCAATACTTGTTAATTTACTTACGCACATTAACAATTTTTCAAACCCAATAAACTTGTTAATAATTTTAACAAGTAGTGGAACTTTAGCCTTTTTTGGTTTTCAAATAAATCTAGGAAAAAAATGGTCTCGTGATGTTTTTACTATATTATTCGGATTAGGACTTTTAGCATTTCCTTTTGTTATTACCGATACATTTCGACTAAATCCAATAATCGGAATTTTATCACTACTACAAGCCGTTTTACAAGGATATGCAGTTCTATTACTTTTTAAAAGTAGCTCAAGAAGTTGGTATAAGAAACAAAAACTGAATAAAAAAACGACACCACAACAAAGAACTGAGGTAAAAACCAATTAAACCTCTCTTAATTATTTACCAAAGCACTCTTGTACTGATTGTTGTATAGAACACACAAAACCTGAACCGCATTTTACATTAAACGTTGTATGCAGGTTAAAAAAACCGAAATTGTGAAAACTGAAATTAATACTATTTGGATTGACCTAAATGAAGAACTTTATAAGTTCATTTTGGGAAAAGTAAAAGATGAACAAGCGTCAAAAGATATTCATCAAGAGGTATTTTTGAAAATTAAAACTAAAAATCATCAATTAAAACATACATCTAAACTTACTTCTTGGGTTTATCAAATTACAAGGAATAGTATTGTTGATTATTTTAGAAACGTAAAAAACAACGATATATCAATAAATGAATTAGATATTCCAGAAACCGACTTTAATAATTTTGATTATTCAAACTTAACTAACTGTATCAATCAAAAAATAGAAAATCTTTCTTCTCAACATAAAGAAGCAATTATTTTAACTTCCTTTAAAAATTATTCGCAAAAAGAATTAGCAGAGCATTTAAAAATCTCATATTCGGGGACGAAATCAAGAGTTCAAAAAGCCAAAGAAATTTTAAAATCAAACATTTTAAATTGTCCAAATGTAGAATCTGATAGCACGGGTAAATTAATAGATTTTGAAAATAATTAAAATTTACTACGTCTTTTTCTAACTAATAGCGTCCATCTTATATAACATATAAAAAATAAAAATGGACAGTTCAAAAAAAACAATTAACGTACAAATTCTTAACGCTTTTGCAGAAAACGGTAAAGGTGGTAATCCGGCAGGTGTAGTTTTAAATGCAGATGGATTATCTGATAAAAATAAACTTGATATTTCTAAAAAAGTAGGTTTATCAGAAACTGCTTTTGTTTCAAAATCTAAAACAGCAGATTTTAAATTAGATTTCTTCACTCCAAATAAGCAAATAGCACATTGTGGACATGCAACGGTAGCTACATTTTCTTATTTAAAACAAATAGGCGCACTAAAAAAAGATAGTTCATCAAAAGAAACTATAGATGGGACTCGAAAAATAGAAATAATCGGAGATGTAGCTTTTATGGAGCAATTGGCCCCAAAATATACTGATATAAGTCGTAAAGAAAGTGTGATTCTAAAATCATTAGGATTAAAGAAAACCGACTTGATTCCAAATGCACCAATTAAATTAGTAAATACAGGAAATTCATTTATACTCGTTCCTGTTAAAAGCAATGAAATTTTAGAGAATATAATTCCAAATTTTGATTTAATAAGTGACCTTAGTAATGAGTTCGATTTAATTGGCTACTATGTGTTTTCTACAAATACAGAATATGATGCTACTACCAGAATGTTTGGCCCTCGTTATGGAATATTAGAGGAATCAGGAACGGGAATGGCCGCTGGACCTCTAGCCTGTTATTTATTTGACATTTTAAAAATCAAGAAAAAAAGGTTTAAAATTCAACAAGGTAAATATATGGCAGAACCTTCACCTAGCTTGATTATCGTGAACTTATTAATCGATAAAGGAGAAATAAAACATTTAATGGCTGGTGGAAAAGGTATACGAAGTAAACAATTAAATATTCAAATAAACGCCTAAAAGTCTGCACATAACACAGTATCTAAAAAATAACAGTAAAACCGCAAACTCATAGTCTGTTCTTTTCTACTATCTTTGTTTTTAAACTGATATTTATTGTATATGAAACTACCACTTTTCATATATATAAACGTTGTGTACAATCAAGATCAAAACACTAATTAAATACACTTATGCAATTAAAAACCGAGGCATTAAAGAACATAAAATGTGTAATATTTGACATGGATGGAGTCATTATAGATTCTGAATACATTCACAAAAAAGCCTATTACGAAACATTCACCTCATTAGGTTTAGAAGTATCTGAAGAATTGTACAAAACTATTACTGGGTCGTCAACTCTAAATGTTTTTCAAAAATTAGTTACTCATTTTAACTTAAACCTCGACCCAAATGAATTGGTTTTAAAAAAGCGAAAATATTATATCGACTACTTCCATAACGATCCATCTTTAAAACTTGTAGATGGAGTTAATGAAATAATCAAATACTTTTTTGACAAAGGGCTAACTCTTATCCTAGCCTCTTCAGCATCCATGCCAAATATTAATCGTGTTTTTGATCGATTTGAATTAAACCAATATTTCGCTGGAAAAATTAGTGGCGCCGATTTGAAAGAATCAAAACCACATCCTGAAATATTTGAAAAAGCTTCAATCATGGCGAATTCAGCTAAAGAACAATGTATAATAATTGAAGATTCAGACAATGGAATAAAAGCAGCGAACAGAGCTGGAATTTTCGTTTTTGGTTATTTAAATCCAATGTCAAGTGATCAAACTTTAGAAAACGCTAATAAAGTTATTAGTGAATTCAACGAGTTAAAAGAATTTATTTAAGACTCACCAAAACAGCATACACCATATATGCCATTAAAACGTAGCTTGGCTAACAAACGTTATAAACAAGCATTATGAAAGTCAAAACTACTTATACATCTTCAATAGAGTATATAAATAATCTTGAATTCGATTACTTCGAGACTTATTCTTTATTGAGAGGGGGCAAATATGATGGGAGAATTGTACACGACCCTGAGTATAAAGAATTTCAATTATTAAAAAAGAAAAAAAAATTATCTGAATTAGATATACTGAGACTTGAAAAATTAAACAAACTCTATGGAGTTACTCAGTACGTGGTTAATTCAGAAGGAATGTTTCATCCTTCAGCCGAAAAAACAGGGACCTATAAAATCTATACTATCATAACTGAAAAGCTGAAATCAATATTGAATACTCCGATTAAAGAAGTTCCAAATTGGATGTGTGCTCCAGTTTATCGCGACGCAATCGTATTCTATAATTCCGACGACAAAATAGTATCAACTTTGAACATATGTTTAAGCTGTGAGTATATGGAAACAAAAATGTTCCATTACATAAATGCAGATACCGAAGCATATAATCTAATGCGTGAACTTTTTATTGAACTAGGACATAAAGTTGAAGAAAAATAATTGATTGTTTATTCCATTCTATTTTTGAAATTGTTTACAAAAAAACAACCAATAATTTTTGGTTACATTTGGTTAAAAAGTCGTAACTAATTACACACGAAAAAATAGGTACAATCTAAAAACAACAAATGGCGCAATACGAAAACCCGTTCTCAAATCAAGAGCATTACCATGAACACACGGAATGGATTGCTGAACATTTAGATGATTTTTTTGATGAAAGTTTGGTAAGTGTATTTCACGAAATTGGAATATTGGATATACACCTAGATGTTTATTTCATAAAACCAGAAAATGCATCGTTCAATATTCTACTGACTTCTGGAATGAGTACTTTAAAAATGAAAGTCTCTGAACATGCTGAAAATTCTTCTAAATTAGAATTTGCCGAACTAATGATGTTAATCCCAAAAAGTATTAATTTTGAAGATGTTTACTCTGGTGAAAACAAAAATGATTGGATTATAACTATCCTAAAAAGAACAGCCAGATTTCCGCATTATTATAATACTTGGCTAGAAATTGGACATTCAATTCAAGCGGAAGAAAATTTATCAACTTATGGAGACGATACCGAATTTGTTGGAGCTCTAATACTTCCCTCTGTAACTTTCGATGAAAAATTTACGCAAATAAATAAAGATGGTAGAAGAATAAATATTTACAATGTTTTTCCTTTATATAAAGAAGAATTGGAGTTCAAAATAGAGAATGGATATAATAAATTTTTAGATTTATTAATAGAAGCCAACGGTAAAGAAATGTTGGAGTTAAACAGAAAAAATCTAATTCCGAAAAAATCATTTTGGAACAAAATCTTCGGAAATTAAGAATATAAAAACCAGTACCTTGCTCATTGTATAATTCAATGCCACTACTAGCCTAATTCGGATTTATCAAAGGTTGCAACATCTTAAAAAATGACAAACAAATATTTAAGCTATTACCAAATAATCTTGATCATTGTTACAATGACCATAATTTCGACTTGGGCTTTTAATGAAGGCGGAATGATGCTATTCTATTTACGGGGCTTCTTTTTTTACCATTTGCTATTGTTTCGACCTTTTCTCTATTGAATTTTGACAAATATGAAAAGACTATTCAAGGTGGAGTTTGGTCAGGAACAATTCTTTTGCTAGCTACTTCCTATTCATTACCATTTTTCTTTGAATGGGGAGGAGTTATAATAGCTATAATATTTACAATAATAGGGTTTTACATTTGTATTAAGAAAAAAGAAATTACGTCGCAAATATCCATTTTTAATATTATTGGAAGTGCAATCTCAACGATACTATTGATTTTTTTAATTATTGTAGGATTAGCATAAAGAAATGGCACACCACCACACATAATCAACACATATTAAGATATTTAACCCAAGACTCAGTCTATTTTACTAAATCCAACAAATTTCAATTTGACCAATAAATGAAAGGAAAGCCAACTGAAAAATTGTAAACTTAGCTAAGTATTAAAAAGAAAAACAAGTGTATTTTAATCCCTAACTATTCTTATATTAAACGGTGATGCTAAGCAAAAACTTATCATTAATTTTTTATTTTCTAATTTTACAGCTAATCGTAGTACAAAATTTAACTAGAACGTAAAGAACTTAGCTTATCTCATTGAAAATCAAAAAAGTAAATATTCGGGATATTGAAAAACTAAAGGAAATTGGAAAACGTACTTTTTTCGAGACTTTTGCTTCAGACAATAGCGAAGAGAATATGAAAGAGTACTTGAAAAATGCATTTTCAACGGAAAAACTAAAAGAAGAAGTTTCTACCCCTAATACTCAGTTTTACTTTGCACAACTTAATGGAAATATTATTGGGTATTTAAAAATTAATTTCCAACAATCACAAACGGAAATAAAAGACAAAAATGCTCTTGAAATTGAACGAATTTATGTGCTGCAAGAGTTTCATGGGAAACAGGTTGGTCAATTATTGTATGAAAAAGCGTTTGAATTGGCTGAGGAAAAAAGAGTAGAGTATATTTGGTTAGGTGTTTGGGAGAAGAACCCAAGGGCTATCAGATTTTATGAAAAAAATGGGTTTGTAACCTTCGATAAACACATTTTCACACTAGGAAATGATGAACAGACTGATATTATGATGAAATTAAAACTAGAAAGAACCTTCAGATAATTTGCTAAACGCGTTCAAAAAAAAGGTATAAGTCCTTCATTGTTTTTAAAGCAATTCCTATTATCATTAATACTATTTTTACCGCTCTATTAATCATATTTGTCAGCACGCCCACTTGGCGAGCAATTAGCATCACAACAATTGCCTTGAAAGCTATTATTTTACTGATAGATGGAACTGCTCATTCAAGGATTGACACCTACCATAAAAAACTAAAATCAATAGATTTAAATAGGAAAGCCTAGATTTTATGAAATTTACCTTTCAAAATTACCCAATAAAACAAGCTCTTTTACTGCTTTGCTTCGTTATAAAAAATTATCATTTTACTTTTAGAATAATTTCAAAACATAACTAATATTAGACTCATAAAAAACAAAAGCCCATTCATTTAAATAAATAGGCTATCATTATTATAAATGTTGATTTTATTCTGTTTCTATACTTTTATAAGCCGAAATTATTCTTCTAACTAATCGATGACGAATTACATCTTTATCATCTAAATACACCTGACCAATTCCTTCAATATCTTTTAAAGCAAGTAACGATTCCTTTAGTCCTGAAACTTGTTTTCTAGGTAAATCTATCTGACCTGGATCTCCTGTAATAATAAACTTTGCGTGCCTTCCCATACGCGTTAAAAACATTTTCATTTGCGCATGAGTAGTATTTTGAGCCTCATCTAAAATTACAAAAGCATTATCCAAAGTACGTCCTCTCATAAAAGCCAATGGGGCTATTTGGATAGTTCCATTTTCAATATATGCCTGTAACTTTTCATGAGCAATCATATCTCTTAAGGCATCGTACAAAGGCTGCATATACGGATCAAGCTTTTCCTTTAAGTCTCCTGGTAAAAAACCTAAATTTTCACCAGATTCAACAGCAGGTCTTGTTAAAATAATTCTTCGCACCTCTTTTTCCTTCAGTGCCTTTACCGCCAAGGCAACAGCAGTATAGGTTTTTCCTGTACCCGCTGGTCCAACTGCAAACAACATATCATTTTGCCCCATCAACGAAACCATTTTTCGCTGGTTTTCTGTTTCTGGTTTTATCAATTTTCCACTTACACCATGAACAAGAACATCATTATTATTCCCCGACTTTCTTATTTCTTCTTCCTTTCCTGTAGAAGTTAAAATTCTATCAATACTATTCTCATCCAATCGATTATAACGATTAAAATACTTAATAAGCATGTTTAACCGCTTTTCAAATTCATCTAGTATTTCAGCTTCTCCGTAAATTCTAAGTTTATTTCCTCTGGCAACAATTTTTATTTTTGGAAAGTACGTTTTTAATTGAGCAATAGTACTGTTTTGAGCACCAAAAAAATCATTTGGATTGATTTCCGTTAATTCAATAATGCGTTCGTTCAAATGTGATAAGTTTTAATATTATTCTTCCTAAATGTAACGATTATTTTTAATGAATTGCGTAGTTTTGTTCTAAATTTCAACATAATTTTTCACAAAATAATTAACAAGCACCTAATTAAATGCCCATCATAACTTTAACCACTGATTTTGGAATTAAAGATCACTTCGTAGGTGCAGTAAAGGGAGCTATTTTTTCGGAATTACCTGATGCAAACGTCATTGATATTACACATCAAATATCTCCGTTTAACATAACTGAAACGGCATATATTTTACGAAATGCTTATAAAAGTTTTCCCGAAGGCACCATTCATATTGTGGGTGTGGATTCGGAATTAAGTAAGGAAAATAAACATTTAGCCATTGAGTTAGATAATCAATATTTTATTTGTCCAGATAATGGATTAATTTCTATGATTGCTTCAGAAGTAAATCCAACAAAAATTGTTGAAATTAATATTCATAATCACATAAATTCGAGTTTCCCCGTATTGGATGTTTTTGTAAAAGCGGCCTCACATATTGCTCGTGGTGGTAGTTTAAATGTAATCGGAAAGGAAATTCAGGAATTGAAAACACTTGTTGAAATTCAACCGAAAACAAATCAAGCGAAAACCATTATAAAAGGAGGAGTTATTTATATTGACAACTACGGTAATATTATTACGAATATTAACCAGAAGCTTTTTACATCAATTGGAAAAGGCAGAAGTTTTACCATAACGGCTGGTCGTTACAAATTTACCGAGGTTTTTAAAAGTTACAATGGTATTGTAGATTATAATATACCCGAAGAAAAGCGACAATATGACGGCGAAAAATTAGCCATTTTTAACTCAGCCGGTTTCTTAGAAATTGCGATTTATAAAAGTAACTTGGAAACCGTGGGTGGAGCTTCTACCCTACTAGGTTTAAAATATAGAGACACCATTATTATTGAATTTGAAGATATTGTTAAACCTGAGTTTATTCCTGTAAATTAATAAGTATGTTTGTTAGAATTGTAAAATTGAGTTTTCATCCTGAAAAAATTGAAGAGTTTTTAGGTAACTTTGAAAAAAACAAGGAACGTATACGAAATTTCTCTGGTTGCCGTTTATTAGAATTATATAGAGACAAAACAAATGCAAATGTTTTTTTTACTTATAGCTACTGGGATTCTGAAAAAGATTTGGAAGTATACAGGAACTCTGAATTGTTTAAAGGTATTTGGAAAAAGACAAAAGTATTGTTTAACGATAAACCAATGGCCTGGAGTCTTGACAAATTAGCAACGCTCTCCTAATTCGTATTTACTTTAAAACAACTTATTCTTTTTTAATTAATCAATGAACAATCTATTTACCACCTTTCCTGAATTAAAAACTGCTCGATTATTGTTAAGAGAAGTATTACTGAAAGACAAGGTTGAATTATTTGAACTAAGATCAAATGATTTGGTGAATAAATTTACCACGAGAAATATTCCTAAAAACACCCAAGACGTTGAAAGTTTTATTTTAGATATTCATGAACTAGTCAATAGTAAAAAAGGAATTTATTGGGTTTTGGAATATGAACATAAAGTAATTGGTTCTATTGGACTACGTCATTTTAACAAGAATAATACCTACGCTGAAATTGGATATGAGTTACATCCAGACTTTCATGGCTTAGGATTCATGAGTGAAGCTCTTAAAAAGGTATTGTGGTTTGGTTTCACTAAGCTTCAACTAATGGAAATAGAAGCATATACCCATGGAGAAAACGAAAGTTCAATAAAACTATTAAAGAGACATAAATTTCAGTTAAAGAAAGACAAAATAGATTTTCACTTTGAGAATAATATTATTTTTGGACTGATAAAAAATGAATATCAATAAACATCTATGTTTTCAATTTTAAAAAAAGAATTCAACTCATTTTTTGCTTCACCGATAGCCTATTTGGTCATCGGAGTATTTTTACTCATTAATGGTTTATTTTTGTGGGTTTTAAAAGATGACTTAAACATTTTAAATGCAGGTTTCGCTGATTTAAATAATTACTTCTATTTAGCACCTTGGTTATTTTTGTTTCTCATTCCAGCAATTACAATGAAAAGTTTTGCTGATGAATATACCACTGGTACCATTGAAATTTTAAAAACAAAACCTTTAACTGATTGGCAAATAGTACTGGGTAAGTTTATTTCCGCCCTCCTATTAGTTCTTTTAGCAATTTTACCTACATTAACCTACGTTTATAGTGTATATAATTTGGGCGATCCTTTAGGAAACTTGGATACAGGAAGCATACTAGGTTCTTATTTAGGGCTCATTTTTTTAGCAGCAACCTATACCTCTATTGGCTTGTATACCTCAACACTCTCAAATAACCAAATTGTTGCTTTTATTCTTGCAGTATTTATTTCTTTTCTCATGTTTGTTGGACTTGATGTTATTGGCGATACTACTGGAGACAATGGTTTTTTGATTCAACAATTTGGAATTATCGAACATTATAAAAGTATAAGCAGGGGCGTTATAGATACACGAGACATTATCTATTTTGTGAGTATTACTTTCTTCTTTTTATTTATTACTAAACAACAATTAAAAAATGAGTAAAAAAGTTAAAAATAGTGTTTTAGTACTTGCTGGATTACTTATTTTAAACTTAGTAAGTAATAGAATATACAAACGGTTTGATGTTACCGCCGATAAACGTTATACCCTATCTAAAATTACCTCTAAGTTACTCAAAAACATGGATGAGTCCTTGGTTATAAATGTATATTTAGAAGGTGAATTCCCTTCGGAATTTAAGCGTTTACAATCTGAAACACGTCAGTTTTTAAATGAACTAAAAGCCATTAATAGCAATATTTATATTCGTTTTATCAATCCAGATGATAAAAGAGAAAAATTAATAAAAAAAGGAATGCTTCCAAGTCAGTTAACTGTGGAAGAAGATGGCAAGCTTTCCGAGGCTATAATTTTCCCATGGGCCGAAATTTTATATCAAGATAAAAATGAATTGGTATCTCTTCTGCCTGATACCGCATTTAAAACTCAAGAAGACCAGCTTCAAAATGCCATTGAAAAATTGGAATTTTCTTTTGCCAATGGTATTTCGTCTATCTTAAAATCTAAAAAGCCTTCAATTGCAGTTCTTTCTGGAAATGGAGAGTTAGAGGATATTCATTTATATAGCTTTTTAACAGCGATTAAAAATAAGTATCGTTTAGCTAAGTTTACTTTGGATAGTGTTCAAAAGAATCCTCAAAAAACTTTAGAAAACCTAAAAAAGTATGACCTTACTTTTATAGCGAAACCTACAGAACGTTTTTCTGAAGAAGAAAAACTTGTTCTAGATCAGTATATCACAAATGGAGGAAAAACCATTTGGATGGTCGACACCAATTTTTCTGACACCGATAGCCTTTATAACGAAGGTAAAATGATGGCTTTTCCAAGAGATTTAAATTTAACCGATTTATTATTTAGCTATCAAGTTAGAATCAATAATAAATTAGTACAGGATTTATACAGTGCCAAAATTCCTCTGGCTACTGGTAATATAGGAAACCAAGCTCAATTTCAACATTTAAATTGGTTTTATAACCCATTGGTGAAAGGAAACCCGAATCATCCTATAACCAAAAACATACCTCCTGTCCGATTTGAGTTTACAACACAAATTGATATTTTAAAAGGAGCTATCAAAAAAACACCATTACTTGTTTCATCTGAACTTACAAAAAAAACAGGAACACCTGCCATTGTTGAATTGAGTAGTATTGCCAAAGAACCTAAACAAGAAGAATATACTTCGGGTGCTCAACTTTTTGCTGTGCTGCTTGAAGGTACATTTCCTTCTGCCTATAAAAACAGAACAAAACCATTTAATGTTGGCCATTTTTCAGAACAGAGTTTAAGTAATAAAATGATTATAATGTCAGATGGTGACGTTGCTAAAAATCAGATTTTAAAAGGAAAGCCTTACGACTTAGCAAGAGACAAATGGACGGGGGACTCTTATGGTAACAAAGAATTTCTACTAAACGCTGTGGATTATTTACTTGATGATACTGGATTAATTTCACTTAGAAACAAAACACTTCAGATAAACTTATTAGATAAACAAAAGGCCTATGCTGAAAAAAGGTATTGGCAGATACTAAATATAGCTCTACCTTTAATTTTATTAGGTGTATTTGGCTTCGGTTTTAATCATTTAAGAAAAAAGAAATATTCAAATTAATACCTTTTGATGTCATAACAAAAAAACAAAAGCCTCTTGAAAAAAATCATAAGGCTTTTGTTTTATATTGAATTCATCTTATAGCTAACATCCAGAATCACAACACTGATCATCTTTTACCCATTTACAAGATAAAACGGCTAACAACGCTCCTAAAATAGGTGCAGTTATATACAACCATAAATGTTCAAAATGACCAGAAACCAATGCTGGTGCAATTGATCTTGCAGGATTCATTGATGCCTTAGTCATAGGTCCTGCAAACATCGCTTCTAATAAAACAACACCTCCAATAGCGATTCCTGCCATAACTCCTATTTCTTTGCTTCCCGTAGATACATTGATAATTGTTAGCATTAAAAAAAAAGTAAGTAACAATTCTAAAATAAAAGCGCGCCATGGTTCCAATATCGGAATAGTGGCTCCATAATACTCACTTTCGGGAAATAATATCCATAACATAACACTTGCCAAAATAGCTCCTATTAATTGTGCTATAATGTATTTGGGAACTTCCTTCCACTCAAACTTCTTTGCAAATGCAAAAGCTACGGTTACAGCTGGATTGAAATGAGCACCAGAAATTTCACCAAATGCATAAATCATTGCCATTACGATCAATCCCCAAGTTATGGCAACACCAATATGAGTTAAATCCGCTCCACTGGTAACTTCATTAACAGTCATTGCTCCTGTTCCACAAAATATTAAAGAAAATGTTCCTATTACTTCAGAAATGTATTTTTTCACTCGTTTAAATTTAAGTATTGTTAATTTTTGAATTGGTAAAGATAACCTTCCTTATTTTAAGTTTTTGTTAACATTAATAGCCTTTTTTCATCGTAATTTTATCAAACTAATTAAAAACAAAGCCGTCTAATGATGAAAAAACTTCTTTTAACCATGTTTGTTGCTGTAATAGCAACAAGTTCAAATGCACAAGTTAAAACTCCTGCTTCTAGCCCATCTTCTAAAGTAGAACAAGCCGTAGGATTAACTGACGTTACCGTGGAATACTCTCGACCAGGGGTAAAAGGTAGAACTATTTTTGGTGACCTTGTTCCTTATGGAAAATTATGGAGAACAGGTGCCAATGCAAATACTAAAGTTACATTTAGTGATGATGTTACCATTGATGGAAAAGAATTAAAAAAAGGAACGTATGCTATTTTCACAAAACCAAGTCAAAGTTCTTGGGAGGTGATTTTTTACTCAGATACTAATAACTGGGGAACACCAAGAGAATGGAATGCTAGCAAAGTTGCTTTAACAACAACAGTTAAAGTTCAAGCTATGCCTATGAAAATTGAAACATTTACCATTTCTTTCGATGATATTACCAATAATTCTGCTGTCTTAGGTATTTTATGGGAGAATGCTTACGTGGGCGTTAAATTCACGACTCCTACAGACAAAGGTGTTGAAGCAAGTATTAACAAAGTAATGAATGGACCTTCAGCTAATGACTACTATTCTTCAGCTGTTTATTATTTACAATCAGGTAAAGATATTCAAAAAGCAAAAGGATGGATTAACAAAGCTGTTGAAATTACCAAGGATAAACCACGTTTTTGGTATTTACGTCAGCAATCATTAATCTTAGCTAAAGCTGGTGACAAAAAAGGAGCTATTCAAGCTGCCAACGCGTCTTTAGCAGGAGCTGAAAAAGCTGGAAATGCCGATTATGTTAAGATGAACAAAGAGTTCTTAGCTAAAACAAAATAATTACTCAGGAAATTGATTTTATAAAAAGCTCATAGATAATCTATGAGCTTTTTACTTTTGTTTACCCTGTTATATCATTTACAAATTGAAACTATAATGGTATTATAATGACATCCTCATCTTTAAAAGATGCCCTTTAAATCCAACCTTTTCGTAAGCTTTTATTGCACCGATATTATCATCGAAAACATCCAATCGAACTTCTTCTATTCCTTTTTCTTTTATCCATTGAAAAAGAGACTCTATGATTTGTTTATTCACTCCTTTTCCTCGATGAGTAGGCCTTGTATACATAAACCCTAAATAAGCAAGCTTATCAAACTTAAAATAAGGTTGAGAAACCATAATTCGCGCATAGCCAGAGGCTATCAATTCTTCATTTTCTTCTGCTACTAGCACTTCAACATCATCCACTTCAATCATTTTTTTAATGTCGTAATAATGAATTTCACCTTCTTTAAAAGTTGGTTCAAAAGGTCTTTCTGCTTTAATCAATGCTTGTTCAAAATCTAAGAGCGTTGGTAAATCTTCTACTATTGCGGTACGTATTGATATCATTTGTTTGTCGGATTATTTTTTCTCACTAATTTTGCTCAAAATTAGAGAAAATAATTATGAAAAGTAAAATCTTAACAATTGCTATGATGGGAGTGTCTATGGCAATATCTGCACAAGAAAAAACTTATACTGGTATTGAATTAAATGGGGCAAATCCATCACCTTCTGTAAATGGTTTTGTAAACAAAATTCAATTCACTGGGGCATCACATGGTTCAATAGTTTTTAACCCAGGTAAAACCAATGAATTAATGTTTGGTTTTCACTCAAACAAGAGGTTCTATTGGGGAACTGGAAGATCTGCATCTAAACCTAATTTCTATTCTATGATACTTCATGGAGAAACAGGTAACTTATATTTACCTGGAAACATTGGTATTGGTATAAGCAGTCCAAATGAAAGTCTAACAATATCAAAATCAGGGGCATCTTTAGGAATATATGATACCAATCCTTTGTCTAAAGCCAATAACCGTATTGCTCGATATGGAAACTCGTTAGTCATTCAAAATGATTTATCGGGAAGTTGGACCGATAATATTAATTTTCATGATACTGGGCGTGTTGGAATTGGAACTCATAATCCAACTGAGGCTAAGCTAGTTATTAAAAGCAGCACTTTACCGAGTCTTTCTGGAAATAAAACAGGTGCAATAGCAGTGGTGGGTTATAATACAGAACTCGCAATAGGCGCGAGCTCAGAATTAAATGGAGGTAGTTGGATTCAAACTAGGCACTCAAGTACCACTTATCCAAATCACGCCTATACCCTTGCTCTAAACCCACTTGGAGGTAAAGTAGGGATTGGAACTTCAGATGTTCCTACAGATTTCAAATTTGCCGTTGTTGGTAAAATGATAACAGAAGAGGTTAAGGTTCAATTAAAAAATGATTGGCCTGACTTTGTTTTCGAAAACACTTATCAATTACCTACTTTAAAAGAAGTTGAAAATCATATCAACAAAAAAGGGCATTTGAAAGATATTCCAAATACTGAAGAGGTTCGTAAAAACGGATTTTATTTAGGTGAAATGGATTCTAAATTATTACAAAAAATTGAAGAGCTTACCCTATACACTATTCAACAAGAGAAGAAAATTGAAAATCTAGAAAAAGAGAATACTCAATTGAAAACAATAAATGAGCAATTACTTGATATACAGAATAGATTAAAATCTCTTGAACAAAAGAATTAATGAAGTATTCTAATTCCTTGAATAGGGAAAAATATCCTTATATATTCTAAAAACAAAAAAGCGGAAAATCATGATTTTTCCGCTTTTTTAAATATTTATAAAATATTATTTCAATATCCTTTATAATTCTTCAGGCGTAGGATTGTTCGTAATACTTTCTATTAAAACAGCCATAATCATTACAATACCGCATCCAAGCGCATTTAACCACAAATATGGAAATATGTCTAAATACCAAACTACTATAATAATCATCTGAGTTATTAATGCTGCAATAAAAACTGAACGCCCTTTTACAAACTTCACAAAAAATGCTAATAAGAATATTCCCAATACGTTTCCATAAAAAATAGATCCTATAATATTTACCAATTGAATCAAGTTATCAAATAAATTGGCAACGCAGGCTACCAAAATAGCCAAAACACCCCAACCCAATGTAAACCATTTAGATACTTTCACATAATGCTCATCTGAGTATTCTTTTGACGTATTTCTCTTGTACAAATCTATTGTTGTTGTAGATGCCAGTGCATTTAACTCTGATGCAGTTGAAGACATCGCAGCAGATAATATTACTGCTAACAATAATCCCACTAAACCTGCAGGAAGGTATTTTAATATGAAACCGATAAATACATAATCTTTATCATTGGTTTCCACTTCACTATTCGCCCTTTTTATGATCGTTTTAGCCTGCTCCTTTAGTTCTACATCTTTTTCATTTAAAACGGCCAATTGCTTCTTAGACTCATCCGTTAATCCATCAGTAATAAGCACTCTCTTTTGCGCTTCAATACTTTTATGATTAAGTTCTAGTGCTTTGTATTCAGCAGCGTATTCCGAATTAATTACGGCTTCTTCTGCTTTAGGATTAAAGTTTAAAGGTGACGTATTAAACTGATAAAAAACAAATACCATAACCCCCACTAAGAGTATAAAAAACTGCATAGGAACTTTTAACAATCCATTAAAAATCAACCCTAATTGACTTTCTCTAAGAGATTTTCCTGATAAATAACGTTGCACCTGACTTTGATCGGTTCCGAAATAAGACAACATTAAAAAAGTTCCACCTAAAACTCCTGTCCAAACGGTATAACGGTTGTTCAGATCCCATGAAAAATCAAGAACTTTCATTTTACCGCTTGCTCCAGCAATATCTAAAGCTTTGGAAAATGTAATTCCATCAGGTAAATATTGTAAAATGATATAGAAAGTAATAAACATTCCCGCAAAAATGACAGCCATCTGTTGCTTTTGCGTTACACTTACCGCTTTTGTACCTCCTGAAACAGTGTAAATAATTACTAAAACTCCAATTATAACATTTAAAGTAATTAAATCCCAGCCCAAAACAGCTGATAAGATTATGGCTGGAGCAAAAATAGTTATCCCTGCTGCTAAACCACGTTGAATCAAAAACAATATTGCCGTTAAAACCCTTGTCTTTTTGTCGAAACGACTTTCTAAATATTCATAAGCGGTATAAACATTAAGCTTATGATAAATTGGAATAAACACCAAACAAATAACCACCATAGCAATGGGTAATCCAAAGTAAAACTGCACAAACCCCATTCCGCTATGAAAGGCCTGCCCAGGGGTAGATAAAAACGTTATCGCGCTAGCTTGGGTTGCCATTACCGATAAGCCAATAGTCCACCACTTTGTATCATTTCCTCCTTTTATATACTCTTGAACACTTTGCTTTCCTTTTGTTTTCCAAGCGCCGTAAACAACAATAAATAATAATGTTAACGACAATACAATCCAATCAATACTTTGCATACTCTGTTAATTGTAAAGATTAGTAATTAAATAGAACAAAATAATGTATAAGACATTGGCAAGTATTACAAAGGTATACTCACGTTTCCAAGTATATTTTTGGGGATTCATTTGGGTTGATTTTAGTATTAATAGTTCGATTTTTCAAAAATATTGTCAGGCAAAGATGTTTCATTAATTTCAACCGATGAGAACACAGTAGCTTCCCCTCTTGGTTTTAATGGTTTTCCATCTTCATCTTTCGTGTACCAAATTAAAGATTTAGGCAATAACAAACCGTTAACATTTTCCCAATCATCGTATTTTATGATATTGGTTTTATTTGTTGCCTTTTTAGAAAAGTAGGTAACCGTATATCCTAACCACTCCATTTGGTACGTGTCTGGATTGTAATATATAAAATAATTATCATCAGGAGAAATACCAACATCAGCTCCATATGATATTTTAATTCCAGGATACGACACTCCTTCAAATACTAAGGGAGCTGTTTCTGAATATACAATACCATCATCCGCCAACACAAAAGGCATCGCATAAAAATAAAAGTACAAATTATAGTAAAATTCAGGATTTCCTTTAAATGCAGTTGTATCCTGTCTTTGCAACCAAACATCTTTTCCATTAAATCCTAAAGCGTATTTTTCTGACTTAACTAACGCCTTTCTTGAAGGCAAATCTGTAATATGTTTTTCTCCTTTCAATGAAAAGGTTAAGGTTTTCATTGTATTCCACTTCTCTATTCCTCCATGTTTTTTAAAAACATTCACAATCGCTTCGGGATATTTTTTTGCCGTTGTAACTACCTCTTTTTCTTTTTTTGCATTAGATTTTGCATTAGAATTACACCCAATAAATACAGGTACCAATAACAATAATAGTGCTAATTTTTTCATTTGTTTATTAATTTAGTTTAATTAGTTAATCATTCAATAACTAACGTTAATTGAAATGATTGATTAAGACATTAATTATAGGTCGGAATTGCGATGAGAAATTACACTATAAGAAAAAGAAAAAACCTGAATTATTAAATTCAGGTTTTTTTGTTCTCATTGGATATTTGAAGTTGAAGTTAATCGTTGTGCATAAATTTTTGTTTCGCCAACAACTCTTCTTCAGTTTCTACATTGTCTTCATCTGGAACACAACAATCTACAGGACAAACGGCTGCACATTGTGGTTCTTCATGAAAACCTTTACATTCTGTACATTTATCTGCTACAATATAGTAAATTTCATCAGAAACTGGCTCCTGCTCTTCTTCCGCATTTGCTTTATTTCCGTTGGGTAATACTATATCTCCTTCTAAATCTGTTCCATCTGCATAACGCCAATCATCTGCACCTTCATATATCGCTGTATTGGGGCACTCCGGTTCGCAAGCACCACAATTAATACATTCATCTGTTATTATTATTGCCATAATATATCTCTCTCAGTTTTTGTAACTTTGCCTGACAAAAATAGTTCCAATTTAATTTAGAACCAATATAAATGGATAAGATAAAAAGTAGGTTAGACGCTTTTAATAAACTGGGTAATTTTTTAAATCAATTCTCTCTAAAAGAAATAAAACAACACGAAAATATTCCTCATAATGATTTGTTTTTTGATGGTTTCAAGCATCAATTAAAACTTGCACAAGAAGCTAATTCTTGGTTCACAAAAGACAACTTACTTTTCACAATTGAAGGTTGGGCAAAAAACCTAAGCACAGAAAACTTAGAAAAATGGATCCAAAATGAAAACCTCGGTTTAAATAACGAAAAGAATGTTGCAATCATAATGGCTGGAAACATTCCTTTAGTTGGATTTCATGATTTTTTATCAGTACTTATCTCTGGACACTCTGTTTTAGTGAAACAATCTTCAAACGATAAACACCTACTCCCTTTTTTAGCCAAATATCTTGAATATATACTTCCAGAATTAAAAGGTAAAATAGTTTTTACAGAAGAAAAACTTTCTGGTTTTGAAGCAGTAATTGCTACAGGAAGCAATAATACGGCTCGATATTTTGAGCACTATTTTAAAGGAAAACCAAATATCATTCGAAAAAACAGAAACTCTGTCGCAGTTATAACAGGTCGGGAATCCGAAAAAGATTTGGATAATTTAAGTGAAGATGTTTTCAGATATTTTGGTTTAGGTTGCCGTTCAGTTTCAAAAATTTTTGTTCCAAAAGGGTATAACTTCGATCATTTCTTCAAAGGAATGTACAATCAACATGAAATCATTAATAATGCCAAATACGCTAATAACTATGACTATAATAAGACTGTGTATTTAATGAGTGAATTTGACATTTTAGAAAATGGTTTTTTAATGGTTAAAGAAGATGAAAGCTATACCTCACCTATTGCTTCTGTATTCTATGAATATTACGACAATGAGGATAACTTAAAAATTAAATTACACGAAGACAAGAACCAAATTCAATGCGTTGTAGCTAACAATTTTATTGAAAATGAAGTGGCTTTTGGTGAAACCCAACATCCTAATCTGTGGGATTATGCTGATGGAGTGAATACCCTAGAATTTTTAGCTAAGCTTTAAGGTTATCTTTGTAATTATTCAGATATTTGTTAACTAATTAATTAAAATTTATTTTGATTTTGACCTGAGTGTCGAAGTTCTAAAATAGCGTTGAAAATCAATATGTATTCTTGAGAAAGAATAATACAATATCTATAAGTTTAAACAGATGAAAAAACACAACTTTAGTGCTGGTCCATGTATCTTACCAGAGGAGGTATTACAAAAAGCTTCTGAAGCAGTAATTAATTTTAATAATGATAACCTATCCCTTATTGAAATTTCACATAGAAGTAAACCATTTGTTGATGTTATAGAAAAAGCTAGAAGTTTAGCTTTGGAGTTGCTAGGTCTTGAAAATAAAGGATACGAAGCTCTATTCTTACACGGTGGTGCTAGTACTCAGTTTTTAATGACTGCCTATAACTTATTAAACAAAAAAGCCGCTTATTTAAATACAGGAACATGGAGTGGAAAAGCTATAAAAGAAGCTCGTCTTTTTGGAGAACTTATTGAGGTAGCTTCTTCAGAGGACAAAAACTTCAACTATATTCCAAAGGACTTTGACATTCCTAATGACGTAGATTACTTCCATTGTACGAGCAATAATACTATTTATGGGACTCAAATGAAGAACTTTCCAGAAACTTCAGTCCCTTTGATTTGTGATATGAGTTCGGATATTTTTTCCAGACAATTGGATTTTTCTAAGTTCGACTTAATTTATGCTGGGGCTCAAAAAAACATGGGGCCTGCTGGAGCAACACTAGTAGTTATAAAAAAAGATATTTTAGGTAAAGTTGAAAGAAATATTCCTTCAATGTTAAACTACCAAATTCATATTGATAAAGATAGCATGTTTAATACACCTTCTGTCTTTGCTGTATATGTTTCTATGTTAACTTTAGAATGGTTGAAAGATTTGGGAGGCATTCCTTTTATCGAAAAAGTAAATAATAAGAAATCTGCTCTTCTTTATAACGAAATAGATCGAAATCCTTTTTTCAAAGGAGTAGTTCATAAAGAAGATAGGAGTCATATGAACGCCACATTTACTATTGAAAATGATATACTTGCTAAAAAGTTTGACGCCTTATGGCAGGAAACCAATATTAACGGATTGCACGGACACAGAAGTGTAGGCGGTTATAGAGCAAGTATGTACAATGCACTTCCTTTATATAGTGTTCAAACATTAGTGGATGTGATGCAAGAATTAGAAAGACAAGCTTAAAAATCAATATTTTATTACGAACCATTTGGGTTCAATAAAGAACAAGAACTAAATAAAATGAAAATATTAGCGAATGATGGAATTTCTCAAAGCGGAATTGCTGCTTTAGAGAATGGAGGTTTTGAGGTGATTACAACAAAAGTTGCACAAAACCAATTGGATAGTTTTATTAATGAAAATGGTATTGATGCTCTTTTAGTAGCGAATAACACACAAGTAAGACAAGAACTTATTGAAGACTGTCCTAGTTTAAAATTAATTGGTAAAGCTGGTGTAAATTTCGATAATATTGATGTCGATTTTGCAAGAGAAAATGGTCTTCATGTAATTAATACGCCAGAAGCAATATCAGGAGCTGTTGCTGAGTTAATTTTTGCCCATATTTTCGGAATGGCACGTTTTTTACATCAGTCGAATCGTGAAATGCCTTTAGAAGGAGAAACAAGGTTTAACGCGTTGCGCAAACAATTTGCTAATGGAGTTGAATTAAAAGGAAAAACGATTGGTATAATTGGTAACAATGAAACTGCTGATGAAGTTGCTAAAATTGCTTTAGGTGTCGGTATGAAGGTTCTTTTCGCAGGTAATTATTCTGAGGAAAAAACAATTGCTTTAACGTTTTATAACGGGCAAACTATCGATTTTACTTTAGATACAGAACCTTTTAAAGAAGTATTAAAAAAATCAGATTTTATATCTATACACACTCCACTACAAGATGGTTACCTTATAGGAACTAAAGAATTCGAACATATGAAGCAAGGTATTGGAATTATAAATGTTTCAAATGGAGGCCTTGTTGATGAAGTTGCTTTGGTTAATGCTATTAAAGATGGTACGGTAAAGTACGCAGCTTTAGATGTCTTTGAGAATCAACCAACTCCCGAAATCCAACTTTTAATGAACCCTGAAATTTCATTTACTCCCAATATTGCTTCTTCAACTGTTGAATCAAAACAACGAGTTGATGAAGAACTTGCGAAGCAAATAACAGAATTATTATCAGAGTAATTATATGGCGATTGTAAAACCTTTCAAGGCGGTCAGAGCAACACGCGATAAAGTTGCACTGGTATCTTCCAAATCGTATGAAGCCTATACTATAGATCAATTAACTGCGAAGCTTGCGTTTAATCCTTATACCTTTTTACATGTAATTAACCCTGGTTATAAATATCATAAAAAAGAGATTACCGGAGAACAACGCTTTAAACTTGTGCATAATAGATATTTAGAGTTTAAAGAAGATGGTTATTTAAAGGAAGATGAAACGCCAGGGTTTTATATTTACGAAAAAACATCATCATCAAACTCCTACTGCGGGATTATCGCGGCAACTTCTGTTAACGATTACCATAACAACGTAATCAAAAAGCATGAAAGTACTTTACACAAAAGAGAGTTATTATTTGAAGATTATTTAAAAAATACAGGATTTAACGCCGAACCTGTTTTATTGACTTACCCTGATAACAATAGTATTGAGGCTATTATTGAAAAGTATAAGATAAACAGACCTGAATATGAATTCACTTCTACGGACAAAGACCTTCATAAATTATGGGTCATTAATAAAGAGGAGGATATAAAGACTATTATTCAAGCATTTGAAACAGTCAATACTTTATACATTGCGGATGGTCATCATAGGTCTACTTCTTCATGTATGTTAGCCCAAAATATAGCAAAACAAAACTCAGAGCATACTGGAGATGAACCTTATAATTTCTTTATGAGTTATTTATTGCCTGAAAGTCAGTTATGCATTTATGAATTTAACAGATTCATTAAAGATTTAAACGGATTAACTTCAGAAGAATTCCTGATTGAATTAGACACTATTTTCAAAATAGAAAACAAAGGGCAAGAACTTTATCTTCCGAAAGAAAAGCATCATTTTAATATGTATCTAGATGGAAATTTTTATTCATTGGCATTAAGAAAATCTGCGTATGAATATGATAATGCTTTAAGTGATTTAGATGCTCATATATTGTTTAAAACTGTTTTAAAACCTATTTTAGGTATTGAAAATATTAGAAATAGCTCAAAAATTATTTATTCACAGAATAAATCTGGAGGATTAGAACTAAAAACCAAAGTAGATGAAGGTCTTTTCAAAGTGTCATTTGGAATGCGCCATACGACCATTGAAGAAATTAAAAACATCGTAGATTCTAATTTAATTATGCCTCCAAAAACAACCTATATAGAACCTAAACTACGCAGTGCACTTACTATTTACGAAATATAATGCCATTACCCTTAATTATGATTAAAGATAATTTACATACAATTCAAAAAACAATTCCTGAACACGTTACGTTAGTAGCTGTTTCAAAAACAAAACCAGCTTCAGATATTCAAGAAGCTTATGACGCTGGGCAACGAGTTTTTGGTGAGAATAAAATTCAGGAAATGGTTGGGAAATATGAGGAGTTGCCTAAAGATATTGAATGGCATATGATTGGGCACCTTCAACGTAATAAGGTTAAATATATGGCCCATTTTGTGGATTTAATTCATGGAGTAGATAGTTTAAAAACACTGATTGAAATAAATAAACAGGCTCAAAAACATTCAAGAGTTATTAATTGCTTATTGCAAGCCAAAATAGCCAAGGAAGAAAGTAAATTTGGATTATCTTTTACGGAAATTGAATCTATTTTAAACTCACCCGAAATAAAAACCCTAGAGAACATCAAAATTGTTGGACTTATGGGAATGTCTACTTTCACAAATAATGAAGAACAGGTAACCCAAGAATTCGAATCTCTGTATGAATTTCACAAAAAAATAAAGGAATCGCATACACACTTAACTATCCTTTCAATGGGAATGAGTGGAGATTATGAATTGGCCATAACAAAAGGAAGTACCATGGTTAGAATAGGTAGTTCAATATTTGGAGTTAGAAATTATAATGCTTAGATTTACCCTAAGTGAGCCTAGAAAGAACTAAAAAAAGAGAGAGAATTGTACGCAGTTTTAGATATTGAAACGACCGGAGGTAAATTTAACGAGGAAGGTATTACTGAAATCGCAATTTACAAATACGACGGACATGAAGTTATAGATCAATTTATTAGCCTAGTTAATCCTGAAAGAGAGATTCAAGAGTTTGTAGCCAAGCTCACAGGAATTAACGATTCAATGCTAAAAAATGCTCCCAAATTTTATGAAATCGCCAAGCGAATTATTGAAATTACAAAAGACTGTATTTTAATTGCTCATAATGCAAGTTTCGATTATCGTATATTAAAAACTGAGTTTAATCGCTTAGGATACGATTATCAAAAAAACACTATTTGTACGGTCGCTTTAAGTAAAAATCTAATTCAAGATGCCCCTTCTTATAGTTTAGGTAAATTATGTAGACATCTTGGAATTCCTGTTACGGATAGACACAGAGCAAATGGTGATGCTTACGCCACAGTGAAACTTTTCAAGCTACTTTTAGATAAGGATAATGAAAAGGAAATAACAACTCAATCTATTAAGTACTTTGATAATAGGCATGAAAAATTAAGGATTGTCAAAATTTTAGAAAGTCTTCCGGAAACTCAAGGGGTTTTTTATGTACACAATCAAGAAGGTAATATTATATTTATCGGAAGAGGTAAAAATATAAAATCAGAAGTAAGCAAACAGTTTGTAAAGAAAACTACAAAAGCCGAAAAAGTACTAAAAAGAGCTTATGAAGTTAGCTATGAAGAAACTGGTAATCAACTTCTTACACGATTAAAATATCATTTAGATTTAGATAAAATACGACCTAAATACAATATTATAAGAAAACGAAAAAATATTACCAAAACATTCAATAATCCAAATTTTTTAATAATAGATAAAGGTCGAAAGCCTGAGGAGAATTCAGTTATACTAATTGAAAACAACGAAGTTATTGGTCACGCATTTACAAATTTGGCTTTTCAAGAAAACCAACCTCATATTTTAAAGTCGATCCTAACAGAAATTGAAAATAAGCAACTTGCTAAAATTATTGTTAAGAATTATTTACTTAGAAATAAAGTTCAAAAACTAGTAAGACTATCGGATGAAACATCTGACAGCCCTACCAGTTAATATATTATTTACTTTTTCCTATTTAATACGTAATTGAAATATTGTTTGCACCTCCATTGGAGTTATAAAAAGACGAATCAAGGTATAGTGGTTGAGATCTTGTTATTGTTGACGTATAGAAGACCGTTCCATTTTTTAAGTAAGTAACAGTTCCATCGCATGCGACATTAATTTTGAACTGATCTCCTTGTACATAATTTGTAAAATTACCTTTATAACCACCATTTTCATATATGTATATCCTACCGTTTACTACCAAATATATTGCATAATCTATAGAAGAGTATGAAGCATTTGCTGCAGGATCACTGTTTAATCCAACCATTCGATAACGATTGTTAGCTCCTGCAGTAAAATTTAAATGACCTTCTGAGTCATTAGGTATATTATGAACCAAAGAATATCCTTGTTGATTCCATCCTGTCCCCGCTGTCCTTATAAGATTACCTCCTGTATAAGACATTTGATTGGATAGCGTTATATCACTTGCTCCATAATTATAGGTTACTAGTGCTACCTTGATACTAAAACCACTGGGCAAAGTTCCAGTTCCAGCATTGGTAGTTACAGAAATATCAAAATTCCCTGTAGTAGAGCCTGCTGTAACATTGGCCGTTAATTGATTCACACTATTAACAGTAACAGAATTTACAGTTTGACCTGCAATGAACACTGTAGCACTACCATCAAAATAATCTCCCGTAATGACAACATCCTTTGTTTGATTTGTTTCGAACTGATTAGCACAACCTCCATTGGAGTTAGATCCTGAAACTATTGGAGTATTCCCCGCAACACCAGGCGTAATAGTAACATCTGCATCTACTCCATTGGAAAACGTATAAGAACCATCAGGATTCTCTGTTAACGTAGCTGGTATTGCACGAATTACATAAGGGTCGTCATCCGTACCTTCTCCAGTGATAGATATATTTGAATCGGCAACCAATTTAGTCTCATTTCCAATATTTAAAGGCACCCATATTGTACCATTAAATTTATAAATCCTTTTATCTTCGGAATTATAAACAATTGACCCCTCATTTGGAGAGGTAATCGCATTTATTTCGGCTGTAGTTCCTCTCGGTAAACCCATTAATGAATTTGCATCCATTTGAGCTACTCCATTATATGAAAAAGCGAACAAGAACACTATTAATATCTTATATCTCATTTAAACCATATATTATATAATTATTTGGATAAAGAAGTAGAAAGTAAAGTTTGGTAAATGGTAAAAGTAGTATAGTGTATTATTTATATATCACGATATATTCAGGTTTTAAAAATGCTTTCTGAATATAAAATATAAATCTGTTTTTAAGGGGTAAGAAGTTATATAACATCATATTAAGGGGATAAAATGGTTAATAATTGGAAATTTACAAAAAAAAAGTGAATTCCTAGGAATTAATTAATAATCAACTTTCTAAATGTTAAATTTAGAACAATTATGAATACTTTTAATTTAGGCATAAAAAAAGCTTCTCATAAATATGAGAAGCTCTTCAGTTTTTAAAAAACATCTTTATTTACTCAAATACATTTTACGACGTGAGTATAAATCATAAAATTGATCATCTCTTAAACTATCTATAAACAAAATACTTTCACCAGTACTCTTCATTTCTGGTCCTAGCTTCTTGTTTACGTTAGGGAACTTATTGAACGAAAACACAGGTTGTTTGATAGCAAAACCTTCTAATTGAGGATTGAAATCGAAATCTGTAACTTTCTTTTCTCCCAACATTACTTTCGTAGCATAATTTACATACGGCTCTTTATAAGCCTTTGCAATAAACGGTACCGTTCTCGATGCTCTTGGATTCGCTTCGATAATGAATACTTTATCATCTTTAATTGCAAACTGAATATTAATCAAACCTACAGTGTCTAATGCAAGTGCTATTGTTTTTGTATACTCTCTAATTTGCTCTAATACTAACTCACCTAAATTAAATGCTGGTAAGGTTGCGTTCGAATCTCCAGAGTGGATACCACATGGCTCAATATGCTCCATAATTCCAATGATGTATACGTTTTCACCATCACAAATAGCATCTGCTTCGGCTTCAATTGCACCTTCTAAATAATGATCTAATAATAATTTGTTATTAGGTATCTTTCTCAATAAATCTACAACATGCTCTAATAATTCATCTTTATTGATTACAATTTTCATTCCCTGACCTCCTAACACGTAAGAAGGACGAACTAAAATTGGGAAATCTAATTTATCAGCAAGCGCTAAAGCTTCATCAGCCGTTTCAGCAACACCAAATCTTGGATAAGGAATATTGTTATTCTTTAACAACGTTGAGAAACTACCTCTGTCTTCTGCTAAATCTAACGCCTTATAACTTGTTCCAATTATAGGAATTCCGTAGCGATCTAATTTTTCAGCCAATTTAAGAGCCGTTTGCCCTCCTAGTTGAACGATTACACCTTCAGGTTTTTCATGCTTTATTATATCATAAATATGTTCCCAAAAAACAGGTTCAAAATATAATTTATCTGCCGTATCAAAGTCTGTTGAAACCGTTTCAGGATTACAGTTAATCATAATAGTTTCGTAACCACATTCTGCAGCTGCCAAAACACCATGAACACAACAATAATCAAACTCGATTCCTTGACCAATTCTGTTTGGTCCCGAACCTAATACGATAATCTTCTTTTTGTCAGAAACAACGCTTTCATTTGCATGCATTTTCGCTCCATCTGCCGTTTCAATTTCGTTTTCGAAAGTTGAATAATAATATGGAGTTTTTGCTGTAAACTCAGCTGCACAAGTATCTACTAACTTGTACACACGATTTACATTAAGCTCTTCACGTTTTTTATAAACTTCACTCTCCAAACAACCAAGCATATGAGCTATCTGACGATCCCCGTATCCTTTCTGCTTAGCTTCTAATAATAGATCTCTCTGTAAAGTTTCAATCTTGAATGTTGAAATCTCTTTTTCTAATTCAAAAAGCTCTTCATATTGCTTTAAGAACCACATATCAATTCTTGTTATTTCATGTATTTTACTAAGAGGCATTCCAATTTGAATTGCATCGTAAATAGCAAATACTCTATCCCAAGAAGCAAACTTCAGTTTTTCTTTAATTTGACTGTAGTCTTTATACCCTTTTCCATCAGCTCCAATACCATTGCGCTTAATCTCTAAAGACTGAGTTGCTTTGTGCAATGCTTCTTGGAAAGAACGTCCAATTCCCATTACCTCACCTACAGCCTTCATTTGTAAACCTAAAGTTCGATCAGAACCTTCAAATTTATCAAAATTCCAACGTGGTATTTTTACGATCACATAATCCAATGTTGGCTCGAATAAAGCTGAAGTAGATTTTGTAATTTGATTATCTAATTCATCTAATGTATATCCTGTTGCTAGCTTCGCAGCAATTTTTGCAATTGGATACCCAGTAGCTTTTGATGCTAATGCTGAAGAACGAGAAACCCTTGGGTTAATCTCAATAGCAATAATATCTTCATTTTCGTCCGGTGATACTGCAAACTGAACATTACATCCTCCTGCGAATTCACCAATTGAACGCATCATTTTAATTGCCATGTCACGCATTTTCTGATACGTTTTATCAGAAAGTGTCATCGCTGGCGCTACGGTTATAGAATCTCCAGTATGGATTCCCATTGGATCCATATTTTCAATAGAACAAATAATAACTACGTTGTCATTATCATCACGTAATAATTCAAGTTCAAATTCTTTCCATCCCATCATGGCCTTATCGATCATCACCTCATGTATAGGAGATATCTCTAAACCTCTAGATAAAGCTTCTTCAAACTCATTTTCATCATAAACAATTGAAGCCCCTGCTCCTCCTAAAGTAAAAGATGCTCTAATACATAAAGGAAAACCAAATTCTTGAGCAATTTCCTTTCCTTTTAAAAATGAAGTAGCTGTTGCTTGAGGAGCCATTGGCACTCCTATTTTCTCCATTAATAATCGGAACTTGTCACGATCTTCTGTAATATTGATAGCATCAATATCAACTCCAATAATTTCAACTCCAAAATCTTTCCATATACCTTTTTCATCTGCTTCGATACAAAGGTTTAATGCAGTTTGTCCTCCCATTGTTGGTAAAACAGCATCAATTTGTGGGTGTTCTTTTAAAATTTGAACGATTGATTTTGTTGTTAATGGCAAAAGATATACATGGTCGGCCATTGACGGGTCTGTCATAATGGTCGCTGGATTGGAATTGATTAAGATAGTCTCAATTCCATCTTCACGTAATGATCTCAGCGCTTGTGATCCTGAATAGTCAAATTCACATGCTTGACCAATTACTATAGGTCCTGATCCAATAATTAAAATAGATTTAAGGTCTTGTCTTTTAGGCATTACTTATTGATTGTGTTATTGTACGTAAAATAAATTTTTCTTGGGTATAAAAAAAGGTGTTACTAATAAAAAGTAACACCTCTATATTAATGATATAAATATCATTATTTTTTAGGTCTTGCTTGTGATGAAACAGTCAATCTCTTTCTTCCTTTTGCTCTTCTTCTTGCTAATACTTTGCGCCCATTAGCAGAAGCCATTCTCTCTCTGAAACCGTGTTTGTTTCTTCTCTTACGTTTTGATGGTTGGTACGTTCTTTTACTCATTACAATATATCTTAAATGTCTTCTTTAATTAATTTGCTTTTGTTAAATTCCGTCTGCTAAAAGCGTGGGCAAATATACAACAGTTTTTTAGTCTAGCAAATCCATATTCCTTTTTTTTTGAAATTTTTCCTCCTTCAAAAAATTTCATCTTTTTGAACATTTTTTTTGCCGTGTTTGGTAGAGTTCTTACTTTTGCGCAAACCTAACAATACCATGAATAACACAAAATACGTTTTTGTAACTGGAGGCGTAACTTCATCCCTTGGAAAAGGAATTATAGCTGCTTCGTTAGCTAAATTAGTACAAGAAAGAGGATATTCAGTAACTATTCAAAAATTAGATCCATATATTAATATAGACCCTGGAACTTTGAATCCATATGAACATGGGGAATGTTATGTGACTGACGATGGTGCTGAAACAGATTTAGACTTAGGTCATTATGAACGTTTTTTAAATATTCCTACTTCTCAAGCAAATAACGTAACTACTGGTAGAATCTATCAATCAGTTATTAATAAAGAGCGTAAGGGAGAGTTTTTAGGAAAAACTGTTCAAGTAATTCCTCACATTACCGACGAAATTAAAAATCGTATTCAGATTTTAGGAAATACTGGAGATTATGACATTGTTATAACTGAAATAGGTGGAACAATAGGTGATATTGAGTCTTTACCTTATGTTGAAGCGGTAAGACAATTACAATGGGAACTTGGAGAGGAAAATGTTATTGTAATTCACTTAACACTCGTTCCTTATTTAGCGGCGGCTGGTGAATTAAAAACTAAACCTACACAGCACTCTGTAAAAATGTTAATGCAAAGTGGTGTAAGTCCTGATATTTTAGTGTGTCGTTCTGAATATGAAATAAACGATACTATCAAACGTAAATTAGCTTTATTTTGTAATGTTAAAAAGCAAGATGTTATTCAATCATTGGATGCAGAAACTATATACGATGTTCCAAATTTAATGTTTCAAGAGGGCTTAGATTATGTAGTTTTAGAAAAGTTGCGTTTATCTACCAGAAAACAACCGAAATTAAAGGCTTGGAATAAATTCGTTGAAAAACATAAAAACCCAACTTCAGAAATTGAAATTGGTTTAGTAGGTAAGTATGTCGAACTACATGACTCTTATAAATCTATTACAGAGGCATTTATTCATGCTGGAGCTGCAAACAAAACAAAAGTAAACGTTCGTTGGATACATTCTGAAGAACTAACTCCTGATAATGCGGCAGGTAAACTTGAAGGTTTAGACGGTGTTTTAGTTGCTCCTGGTTTTGGTGATCGAGGTATTGAGGGTAAAATTGCTGCAGTACAATACGTTCGTGAAAATAACATTCCTTTCTTAGGAATTTGTTTAGGAATGCAAATGGCTGTTATTGAATTTGCTCGTAATGTTTTAGGTCTAAGTGATGCCAATTCTATCGAAATGAACAGTAGTACTTCAAACCCAGTGATCAATTTAATGGAAGAACAAAAAAACGTTACTGAAAAAGGTGGTACAATGCGTTTGGGAGCTTGGGGTTGTCAATTAACTCAAGATTCAAAAGCTTTTGAAATTTACAAAGATGAATTAATTAGTGAACGTCATAGACATCGCTATGAGTTTAATAACTCTTATAAAGAAAAAATAGAAGCTGGAGGTATGAAAGCTACTGGTACCAACCCTAAAACAGGTCTTGTTGAGATTGTTGAAATCCCAACTCACCCTTGGTTTGTAGGGGTACAATATCATCCTGAATATAAAAGCACAGTATTAAATCCACATCCGTTATTTGTGAATTTCATTAAAGCTTCTTTAAAACAATCAAAAAAATAAATTAAAATCCTGCAATTGAAATTGCAGGATTTTTCATTTTTGGAATGGCCTTTGCGCTATTATAGAAATGTAAATTAATCATAACAAAACTGGCTAAATTGTTGACAGTTTTACTACATTTGTCGGGTTTTTCGATTAAGAAGAAAAACATAAACTGACAGGTTGACATTTATAAAACATATCAATGGAACAAAAAAAATTTGATTTAAATTCCTTTATTGGAATGCTTTTATTGGGAGGAATCCTTTTATGGTGGATGAATACTCAAAAACCAGAAGAAACTCCTGAATCTTCTACTGAAACGCAAACAGAACAAGTAACGACTCCTACTGCCTCTACTACTTCAAATGAAGCTAGTGCTGCTTTTGAAAACGACTCTTTAAAGCAAGTTGCTTTTCAAAATAAATTAGGTGCTTTTGCTTATAGTGGTTTAACGGGAAAAGAAGGTACTACAGTAATTGAAAATGATTTATTAAAACTTACTGTAAACAACAAAGGGGGACAAATTACTGAAGCTTTATTAAAAAAATACAAAACTCACGATTCTCTACCTCTTTACTTAATTAAAGATAAAAACGCTTCTTTCAATATTAATTTTGGTACAACCGATAATCGTACTTTAAATACGAACGATTTATTGTTTACTCCAACTTTAACGAAAAATGGAGATACAGAAGTACTTTCTATGAAGCTGAAGGTAGCTGAGGATAAATATTTAGAATATCGTTATGAAATAAAACCTAAAGATTACCGAGTAGGATTTGCTGTTAGGTCGCAAGGGTTAGGTAATGTTATTAATGGATCACAACAAGTGAACCTTGATTGGAAACTAAATGCTTATCGCCAAGAGAAAAGTTTAAAAACAGAAAATACCATGTATTCTTGGTATTATTATAAAGCCGATGGAGATGTTGATTATTTGCGTCCTGGTAATTCAGAAGTTTTAAATGATCTAAACTGGGTTTCATTTAAACAACACTTTTTCTCTTCTATTTTAACAAGTGAAACAGCGTTTAACAATGCCACTGTAACTTCAACTGACTTAGTTAAGGATGGAGATAAAAATGGAGTGTTCACCAAAGCTTACGAATTAAAAACTCCTTTAGCACTAACAAATGGGGAATTCAATTATAATATGGAATGGTTTTATGGGCCTACAGATTATAATTTATTAAAAACATTTAAAGGAACTGACTTAGATCAAACGGCCGACTTAGGCTGGGGTATTTTTGGTACGTTAAACCGTTATGTATTCTATCCAGTATTTAATGTATTAAAAGGTTTTGTTGGTAACTATGGACTTATTATTATTTTAATGACTATTGTTGTTAGAATATTATTATCTCCTGTTTTATACAAATCGTATTTATCAAGTGCTAAAATGAAAGTTATTCGTCCAGAGATGGAGGAAATTAACAAAAAGTACCCGGGAAATGAAAATGCCATGAAGCGTCAGCAAGAGATTATGGCGGTTCAGCGAAAAGCTGGAGTTAGTATGATGTCAGGTTGTATTCCCGCATTATTACAAATGCCTGTTTTCTTTGCTTTGTTTAAATTCTTTCCAACAAATATTGATTTCAGACAAAAGAACTTCTTATGGGCAAATGATTTATCTTCTTATGATATAATTTTCAAACTACCATTTGAAATTCCTTTTTATGGAGATCACGTGAGTTTATTTCCAATTTTGGCTTCTATTGCTATTTTCTTTTACATGAAAATGAATCAAAGTCAACAAGCAAACATGCAAGCTCCTGCGCAAGAAGGAATGCCTGACATGAGTAAAATGATGAAGTGGATGATTTACTTCTCTCCTATCATGATGCTGTTTTTCTTTAATAATTACGCGAGTGGATTAAGTTTATACTACTTTATTTCAAACTTACTTACGATTGCAATCATGTTCATTATTAAGAATTTTGTAATTGATGAAGCTAAGATTCATGCACAAATTGAAGAAAACAAAAAGAAGCCTGTTAAAAAGAGTAAGTTTCGTGAGCGTTTAGATACTGCTATGAAACAAGCTCAAGAACAACAAGCAGCTCAGAAAAAGAAAAAATAAGATTTAAGATCTTTTCTTTTATAAATTCAAAAACCATCTAAGTAAACTTAGATGGTTTTTTTCATTCTGGCTAATATTAAAAAAATCTATTGATTTAAATAATCGAGTGATAATTGATACATCGTTTTAACTCCTAAAATCAATCCACTTTCGTCGATTAAGAAATCGGGAGTATGATGCGGGTAAGGATTCTTGTCTTCCTTAGCTTTTCCTCCTAGGAAAAAATAAAACCCAGGCACTTCTTTTTGAAAAAAAGAAAAATCTTCAGCACCTGTTATTGCTTTCGTTAAAACTACATTTTCTTTTCCAGCTATCTTTTGTAAAGTTGGTAATGCCTTTTTCGTAAGTTCTACATCATTATATGTTATTGGATACCCTTTTTCTATGGAAATTGTGGCTTCTGCTCTATAGGCTTTTGCAATGGCTGGAACCATTTCATACATACGTTTATTAATTTTCTTTTGCATTTTATAATCTAATGTTCGTATGGTACCAATCATGGTTGCCGATTCAGGAATAATATTCGAACGTACTCCAGAATCTATTTTACCTACAGTGATTACTGCTCCTTCATTGGTCAAATCTACTTCACGACTAATAATAGTTTGCAATCCATCAATGATTTTTGCCGAAGCAACAATAGGGTCGATTCCTGTCCATGGGCGAGAACCATGTGATTGTTTTCCTTTTACATTAATTTTATAACTCTGAGAGGCCGCCATAATTCCTCTTGGTTTGTATCGAATTGTACCTACATCGAGTCCAGAAGAGATGTGTAAACCAAAAATAGCATCAACATCTGGGTTCTTCAAAACTCCTTCTTTTACCATTAGCTCTGCTCCTCCTTCTTCTCCTTCAGGTGCTCCTTCTTCCGCTGGTTGAAAGATGAATTTTACGGTACCATTTATTTTATCTTTATGCTTCGAAAGTAATTCCGCCACTCCCATTAAAATGGCAATGTGTGTATCATGCCCACAAGCATGCATTACACCAACTTCTTTTCCCAAGTATTCTGAAACTACTGTCGATTTAAATGTCAAATCATTTCGTTCTTTAACTGGTAAGGCATCTATATCTGCTCGTAAAGCCACCACTTTATCTCCACTCGGACCTTTTAACACCCCTACTACTCCTGTTTTAGCTACATTTTCTTGGGTATCTATTCCTAATGATTTTAAGTGCTTCGCAATGATTTTTGCCGTATTAAATTCCCTATTGGATAATTCAGGATTTTCATGAAAATGTCTTCGCCATTTAATAACTTTTGTTTCTATATCATTTAATTCTAAAGAAGACAATTCTTGGGTGAAGCCTAAAAAGTTCATTCCAAAACCCAAAACAGCCAATAAAAAAAGTTTCATATATTAATTCAATTTAATGTTTTCATTTTTTTAAGGAGAAAGATTCGAAAGACTTATAAAACAATGATTTATAAAACTTACGATTAGTATATTTAAAATATGTTAATTTCCCCCTGAAAGACGAAAGGTCTCTCACTCAAAATGCAGACAATTAATTCAATCATTGCTAATCAATTGAAAGCTAGTAAATTTAACATTTTTTTTTAATTATTAATGGTAGAATATTTTTCACTAATAAAAACACTCAAAAAACATGATCTATTTAGATTGAGCGAAGTCGAGATCTCATACTTTTTAATCTGAAATTACTTCTCGACCTCTTTGCTATTAATGTCATTTCAACTTTAGAAGAAATTTTAAGAATATGTATTCCCTTTTCTTCTAAGTTATTTTTCTTTTTCCATTGATGAAAAAGAAACAAACTCACCTTCTTAAAATAGGATACAAATTATACTTCTATGGTTTATCCTAGACTATTTAGATTTCTCTTTAATCCAATTGATTGCTAAATCCAAAAATTCTGATAATTGAGGAGAAGGTCCTTGGAAAGGATGTTTCGTATTTAACGTGTGAGTTCCTTTTTCTATCAAGCTTAATTCTGAATTAGATGTCTTCCATAAAAACTGATTTACTCCATGTTCATAAGGTATTGCTTCATCTTCTTTTCCATGGATGTAATAAAAAGGTGTTTTTATATCACCTAAAGCGGTTTCTACATTCCAATTGATACGAGCGTTTAAAACTTCAATTAGAAACTCGCTGCCTTGTGGTAATTCTTGTTTTGTTCTATTGTTTTTCTTGAAGAGAACTTTGTTCGTTTTCCATTGCTCTATGACTTCTTTTGTCCAAATATCAAGCTTTTTAACTGTTGCTAATAAAATAGCTCCCGCCACCGGTATATTTTGCTTTTCTAGTTCTAAAACACCAAACGTAGTAGGTATTCCTCCTAAGCTATGAGCTAAATGAACTATTTTCGCTTTTGGATATTTTGATGAAATAGCTTTATGAACTTCTATAAAATCTAACTTTTCAAGACGCATACAGTTCTTTTCATACTTCTCCAAATCATCAAATCGGTCTGCGTCACCAATCACTCCACCATGACTAAAGTTATAGCTAAATGACGAAATGTTATTCTTTAGTAATTCTTCTTGAATAAAAGGAAACATTCCATAATTATAAAAACCATTATGACCATTCGTTATGATAACTATTGTATCATTTACATGGCTTACTTTGATAATTCCTTCTATATCGCCATGTTTAAAGTTCAATTTTAATTTCATCGTTTGTTTACCTTTTTCAATGTTAGTTATAAGTCATACTAATAATATTCATGGCATTCGATTTTATGTAAGAATCTCTCCATACTCTAAAACAAATACTAAGATAAGAACTTGGAACAAAATCAGGTTGACAATCCCCTTCTTTATATTTCGTAATTGGATATATTAATAAAAAACAGTTCAAAACAATCTATTTTAACAACCTCTAAAAAACTTAATATCAAAGCCTTATTATCTTCACTTTTTATAGAGTCTTATAATTACGTTAAAAAATTAAAACACCTATAAAAAAGCACTATTTTCGGGCGCGAAAACCAACCCACCTTCAAGTATTTGACCAAATTTATTCTTGAAGGTACTTATAAAAACTTTAACTACTAATTGACTGAAAATGAAATTTTCAACCGAACCTCTAATCGCACTATTTCTAGTGTTATTCTCTTTTCAATATATAAGCGCTCAAATAGATGCTAACTCACTTTTTGCGCTCCCCAGAGCTACTAACACAGAAATGTTGGGAATAACCGCCCCGAATACTGGTAGTTTGTTATACAATACTGATGATAATAGTATTTATAAATTTAACGGTACCAATTGGTCTGCCATAGACGACACGGCGAAACTAAAGTCTATAATTTTAAACCGAGATGGTGGCTATAGCTTACCAAATGCAACAAATACCTATTACAACTTCCCTATTAATAATAGTCATGTTCAATATATCGATAACGATGTTTTTCAAGTGGTATCCAATGGAACCATTCGTGTTTTAAAAACTGGAATTTATATGATCTCGGCAGAATTATCGACATCAAACATGCCCGTGGGAAATACAAAATATATTATTGCTGCTTTTAGAAACAATAATTTAATAGCGTATTTAAACCGCGGTTCGGTTTCATTAACCAATCAAGATTGGTGGGGAAGTACAGGAGTTGTGATGTACAACCTCAATGCTAACGATCAAATTTCATTGCGATATGTTTTAAATGCCGGTGGAACACTTAATGGTAGATTGATAAATATTGGTATTACCAAAATGAATTGATGCAATTATAACTTAAAAAAACTACCTTAACTTTACCATTAAGATAGCTTCTTTTTTATTATTATTTGGCTTACTCTTACTCGCCACTATTTACAAACTGGCGGTAGCCATTACTTTGACATACTAGCGCCATTAGAAGAAGAATATTTGTAAAGTTTATTTTCTTCGGAAACAAAAATAAAATTATTAATTTCCCAAAAACCATTATTTTCTCCATGTATAATTTTAGCCTCAAATAATCCTGTTTTTGACAATTTATATCTAATAATACCTTTATAATTTCCTAAGTAAATCGTTTCCTTATTAATTTTTATGACCCTAGAAAATGGAGGTATTTTATTTTCGTATTTTAATATTCCCGTTTTCCCTGATAAGCAAAAAATTTCATCGTTAGATAAAACATAGACGTAATCATTAAAAAAAAGTATATCGTTGATTAATTTATTCTCATATTTATTTGACCAGCTTAATTCCAAATTTTCTTTATTATAAGAATTAACAATGTAATCATTATTCTTTTTTAAGGCGCAATAAATATTCGTATTACTAGATGTTAACCCTAAAAAATAATCACAATTTATTCTTTTCGATATAATTAATTGACCTGAATCTTTTTTCAATTTCAGAAGATTATTATGACTATAGCTCAGGCTATCACCTAATCCTAATACATATAAAAATTCGTCATCTGTAACAAATGAAGAGTTATTGGTCGTTCCACTATTCTTAAATGAATCTAGTTGATATTGAAGCTTATTACCATTTATTTTAAAACTGTATATTCCCTTTAACGAACTAGCTATTATTAAATCATCTTGATGTGCCAAATTAGTTGTTCTCCCAACAATCAAATCAGATAAACTACTAACAAGTCGACCATCATTATTGTTCAACTTCAAAACTGCCTTAGGACTTGTAAGGAATATTTCTTTTTCTATTTTTAAATGCGCTAAACTTGGCATGTTTAGCTCTTCTCCTTTATAAGACCATAAAACAGTGTCATTAATTAAATCTTCTTTATACACTTTACCTTTAAAATCTTGATAAACAATAGTATTGTTTTCAAAATCAATTATATTTGAAATATTTGACTTCAAATCAAAAATATCTTTGTTCAAATCTAAACTTTTTTCCGAACTACAAGAAATTAGAAAAATAAATAGAAGTATTGGGTTAAATTTATAGAGTCTTTTATCTAACATAAAAATTAAGCATGTAATTTATATATCTTTTATTTAATGTTCCCGTATTACGATTAATATACTTATCTCCTGAAATTGATATAGGCTTATGTGTATGCGGGTAAAGCATCAACATAGGTATATCTACTCTCAACTGCCAATCATTAACAATATCAATTATATCTCCCCCGCTCACGCTAGTCTCCAAGACTAGTGGCCAATATACATAATCAAAATTAACATATTATTGTATAAAACCTGGCTCATCAATTTCTAAAACGGTAAAATCATCTTGATAATTCCTTGCACTTGAATACTTCCAATCTTCCGGATTTATCACAAAACCACTCCTCACAGGATTATTATGTATATAATCTACTTTTTGTTTAATCACTTTTTCACTCCATAGCTCAATAGGTTTATTATGTTGTTGCCAAAATTGATAATGTGTTGTAGTAGCATTCTTTTTACCTGCTCGTTTGAACATCCTAAGTAACCATTCTTTTCTACTTTCTTGTGGATTATTCTCTATAACTTGTATTAGTTTTCTGGATGTATACTTTTTAAAATCTCTCAACAATTCCGATGGCTGATCATCTGCTGATCGGAAAATAAAATGGACATGATTTGACATAAAACAATAACAATATAGCTCCATTCCTTTATTTTCTCTACAATAACTTATGCTTTCAACCAAAATATCAAAGTAAACTTGTCTGGTAAATACATCTATCCAATTTACCGTAGCAAATGACACAAAATAAAGACCTGTTTTATTATGGAATTTGTAGTTTCTACTCATAGCTCCACTAAAATACAAAAAAACTACCTTACATTAGGTTGTAAAATAGCTTTTGTATTTATTGCTGTTTGGCTTACTCCTACTCGCCACTAGTTGCAAACTAGCGGTAGCCATTACTTTGACATACTAGCGCCATCAGGGGCGGTGTAAAGTAGTTTTTATATTTATTGCTGTTTGGCTCACTCTTACTCGCCACTAGTTGCAAACTAGCGGTAGCCATTACTTTGACATACTAGCGCCATCAGGGGGATTTTAGTTAACTATGTTGGACATCGGAAGTAGAATAACGACACTAAGAAAGAAGTTGAATCTTTCGCAAAGTGAACTTGCTAAAAAAGTAGAAGTGTCTCGCACTATTATTGGTAATTATGAACGTAATGAGAATACACCATCCATTGAAATACTTCTTAAAATAGCTAAAATATTTAATGTCTCGGTAGATTACTTAATTGGAGAAGGTTCTCTTTCATCTTATGATAAAGATGTCTTAAAACGTATTAATGACATTGAAGCTTTACCTAATGAAGATAAAAAACATATTTTTTACCTTATTGATAACCTTGTAAAAGCTGCTAAACTTAAAACTATCTAAAAACAAAAAACTACCTTACAATTTAATGTAAAGTAGCTTTTATATGTATTATTTGCTTACTCGTAGTAGGCACGGACTACAAGTCCGCGCGATCGGGTTTGCGTGAAGTAACTGTTATTGAAATTTATAAAATAGCACAACTCTTTAATTTAACTGTTGACCAAATTATTAACCTTGAAGATGATATGCCTAAAGCTATTGTATTAGAGAATAAGTCCGAAGATGAACGTTTTAAACTCATTAACCAGTTAGATGAAGAAGATAAAAGCACTGTTCTAAAAATCATTGATAAAATGCTTATCAATAAAAAATTTAAAGATTTCTTCGATAAAAATTTAGCATCACTTTAAACCAAAAAACTACCTCACAATTTAATGTAAAGTAGCTTTTTATATTTTTTACTATTTGGCTTACTCTTACTTGCCACTAGTTGCAAACTAGCGGTAGCCATCACTTTGACATACTAGCGCCATCAGGGGGAACCATTCCAAGATATATTTTTTTTATAAACTGTAATCCATTTAAAAAAAAACCATATACTCACAACATTATAAAGTTTATCTATTTTAGGTTTCTCATACATACCTATTAGTGAAGAATTAATAACCGTTTTTGATGCTATAATCTCTATTGAATAATTTGATTTCTCAAGATCATAAATTTTATCTCCACAAAATAAAGAAACATTATTATAACCTTTACTTTTAAAGATATCAATTATTGATTTATGTTCTTTTTCATCTAGCTTAAAATCATATAATATGACATCTATTGATTTATTTTCTAACTCAATCTCATGATTTTTTATTAAGTTTATTATTAAATTACGTTCTGCTAAATAAAAATAAGTTATTAAATATGATACAATTACTAATACTATAAAATATTTTTTCATTACTAAAAAAATTATTAAATTCAATATAACTTTAAAAACATATTTTTATTAAAAATGTTTCACATGTGGTTTTCTTGGCTTTAATTTATCATGAATGAAAGGGCCATTAACATGTAATAAATTAATACCTGGTGCATCAGGAACTCCAAACACTTTAAATAAACCTTTAGCCCCAAAAACCTGATTAACTTTTATCCCTTTTTTTAACCATAATGGTCCCATTGGACTTAAGTGCCACAGAATTTCATGAAAAATGGTTGAGCCTATATTAAATTCTGTAGGTCTATCTGTATAATCAGGTAAATTCCTATTCACTTTAAAATAATGATAATTATATGTTCCTCCATTGGTTTCTGCTAATGTTTTCCTACGATCTTCATATAATCCTTGTTCATTTGGTTTCTCCATAAAACCAGGAACTTTTGCTGCTTTATCAGTCGAAGGAGCTAATTCACCTGTTACCTCATATTCCGAGTTTAATATATCCATAAAAGAAGCCAGAACTAGTTGATCTTCCCAAGGCATATTTAAATCTGAAAGCATTTTTTTAAACTCTTTTGTTTTATTAAATACAAGAACGTATCCATTTTGGCCTTTCTGTTTATGTTGGGTGTATTGATACTCTTTAATAGTAACAGCATCAATAGTTAATCCTAATTCTGCTTTAAGTAAATTATTTATATTTTTTACTGCTCTTTCAGCTTGCGCTTTAGTAGGAAAAATTACTTTTCCTCCATTAGGATCAATCCCTGTAATTGGATTATTCCCCATTCCAAGATAAGGAGAACTAAATTGCCTCATTGGATCAGGATTCAACCACCTTCCAATTCTAGCATCCCATAAACGTAATTGAAATGCTTCCTTCCCAGTTTCAGAGTCTTTTTCTTGTCCTTGATAGGCATAACGATATGGCTCTCCATTTATGATTTGACGGTTAGGAATTGGCATCCCAAATGGATAGTAATCAGTTGAGCTACTACTTCCTGTTAACACTTGTCCACCTGAAGTTTTTCCAACCGTTGCTCGTACATTTCCTAGATGATCGGTAATTTGATAAACAGCACTTCCATCGTTTTTATTGTAAACACCTAATCTACTTGCTCCATAAATTGGTAATTCTTTTAATTGTTGGTTTTCATAAATGGCCATTACTGAACCTGAGGCATCTAAAACATAATCTGTTGTTTTGTCCAAAGAACCATCATTCTTATAACTCAGCTTCTTTGTTCTAAAACCTTTGTCGTTATAGAAAAACTCCACTCGAATTTTATTATTATAACGTACTTTGGTTACCAAACCGCTGGCATTATACTCATACTTTACATTCTCATCTACATTTTCAGTTAACTGACCAATACTGTTGTATTTGTAATTATCTGTTGTGGTTTGATTTTTAATATCATTTGCATGCGTATCTATTACTACACGATCTTCAACTCTTTGCAATTGGTTAGGTTTGTCTGCCTTGTAATGATAACTTAAGTCATCCATTAAATTGGAACCCTGTTCGGTATTTTTATTTCTCTTTAAAGACTCAATATTCCCGTTAGCATCGTACCTTCATACACCCCAGTTTCATTTTCTTTATTATTAAACCTTAACATGAACACTATATTATCTGTGTTCTTATAATCATAAAAACCTAACTTGCCAAGAGATTTCTGACGGGTCATTTGAAAATCCACTCGATTATCTCTTAACATATCTAGTTGGAAATTAACTTTTACATTATCAGATATAAACTTAACTCTATTCATTAGACCAATCTCCTTCTTTCTTTCTAAAAACTTAAACATAAATTATAGACTATTTCTTCACCTTGCTCTTCCCATAAAACCAAATATATCCATAGCAAAGGATTACTAAGACAAAGGCTAATTTGAAGCCAATATTATCGGTTAATAGTCCGTATAATGGAGGAATGATAGCACCACCTACAATCATAGTGCACAAAATACCTGAAGCTTGAGGTTTTAAATCGTCCAAACCATCAATAGCCAAAGTAAAAATCGTTGGAAACATAATTGAGTTAAATAACCCAACCGCTAAAATCGTCCACATGGCAACAAAACCTGAGGTGTTCATTGATATGACAATTAAAACAAGGGCTCCAATAGCAAAACTCATTAATACTTTAGCAGGAGCAATAATTTTCGTTAAATAAGCTCCAATAAATCTACCGATCATAGCTCCTGACCAATAAAACGTTACAAAGGCTCCAACTATGGCTTTATTATCTACCGTAGCGAGATCAGCATTTAATAAGGTTTCTGAAATCCCTCTCATGAAAGAGTTATTTTTTATGGCTTCGAACAAATTCATATCCATAAAATAGTTCACTAAATAACTTCCGATAGCAACCTCAGCTCCTACATATACAAATATCCCCACAGCTCCCATCATCAAAGATTTGTTTTGCAATAGTTCTGCATATCCGCCATTAGGAACTTTTTCTAACAACTTCGGAAGCTTTACAAAAACAAATACCAACGCTAAAACAACTATAAAACCAGCAATACCTATAAACGGAGTTTGCACAGCTTCCGCTTCTGCTAGTAAATATTGTTCTTTTACCGTTTCTGATAATGCTGCAATTTCATCGTTAGACTTTACTTTATCACTTAATATCAACATTGCTCCAATGGCGGGTGCAATGGCTGTTCCCAATGAGTTAAAAGCTTGTGATAGATTTAAACGACTACTCGCTCCTTCTTCCGAACCTAAAACAGCTACATAAGGATTGGCTGCTACTTGAAGAATGGTTATTCCTCCCGCCAACACAAAATAGGCCAACATGAAAACTCCGAAAACACGATAAGATGCGGCAGGGTAAAACAGCAAACACCCAACCGCCATAGTTGATAGTCCTAAAATGATTCCCTTTTTATATCCAATTCTTGCTAGTATATAACCTGCAGGAATTGACAATAAAAAATACGCTCCAAAGAAGGCAAACTGAACCAAACCTGCTTGGAAATATGAAAGTGTAAACAGTTCTCGTATTCTTGGTATTAAGGAATCTACTAAAACAGTAATAAAACCCCATAAGAAAAATAAAGAGGTTAAAAAGATAAATGCCTTAGTGTAAGATTTGTTAGTTGGTGTAGTCATAGTTAATTAGCATTATTATTTTCTATTAAGAATAAAATCGGATTTGATATTATTATTTTCTTCGTTTTTGTAAAGATTATAGCTGAACCATTCATGTATTGAATACGCGCCAGTTTCCCCTTTTTTATTTACCGCAATATAACCAACTTGAAAGTTTTTATAATCACTATTTGGCTTATTTACAATTCTAGCAATCGCTTCTTCACAAGCTTCTTGAGGCGATTTCCCTTGACGCATTAATTCTACAATCAAAAAACTACCCACAGTTTTTAAAACTTCCTCTCCTAACCCCGTTGCACTTGCTCCTCCTACTTCATTATCGACAAAAAGACCTCCTCCAATAATCGGAGAATCACCAACTCTTCCAGCCATTTTATAAGCAAGTCCGCTGGTAGTGCAAGCCCCTGAAATATCGCCATTATTATCAATAGCTAACATCCCAATTGTATCATGGTTTTCAATATTGATAATTGGTTTATATTCTGATGTTTCTTTCCACTTTTCCCATGCTTTTCTTGAAGCTTCGGTGAGCAAATCTTCTCTTTCAAAACCTTTTGAAACTGCAAACTGCTCCGCTCCTTCTCCAACAAGCATTACATGAAGAGTTTCTTCCATAACTTTTCTAGCAACAGAAATTACATGTTTAATATTTTTTACACACAACACAGCACCATAATTCCCTTTCTCATCCATAATACAGGCATCCAGAGTTACATTTCCATCTCTATCAGGCAGTCCGCCTTTTCCAACAGACTGTCCCTTTTCATTAGCTTCCTCTATTCGACAACCTTCTTCTACTGCTTCCAAAGCAGAACCGCCTCTTTCTAAAATTTTAGCGGCTGTTTCAACTGCCAATGGCGTGTTCCAAGTAGCAATCACTAAAGGTTTGATTACACTTGAAACTCCTTTCTGTTCGTTTTGTGCTTTATTCGATTCTTGTTCTGTTTTGCAGGCTAATATCGATGAAGCCGCTATCACTCCTAATCCAGAAGCTGATGCTTTTTGTAAAAATTTCCTTCTCTTCATTTATTTGTTTGTTTCTTTATAAGTTAGAGTAATTTTTAATGTCAGTTCGAGTGTTTTTTATGGAGTGATAACGAAATAAAAAATGTATCGAGAACAGGACTCCATTCTAAAAGAACTACTTCTTACAAAATTATTTATCATTTCGATTGAAGATAACTTCTTCTAGCTTTTCAAGGGGATGAATCCCCTTAGCTACTTGATTTGTATTTCATCGACAAACAACCATGATTTCCCATCATGTTCGTATCCTAAATGCCATTCTGGTAACGTACCTAATTTTTTAGCTATTACCTTTACATATCTCGCTTCTTTACCTTTAAAAGCATATCCTAATTCTTCAATGTCAGTGCTTTCATTCTCATCAGTAGCTTCCAAACGTGCTTTTGTCAATGAAGTATAACTTTTACCATCAGAAGAAATTAAATATTCAACTTCCGTTGGTAGAAATATCCAAGAACGTTGATCTTCTAAGAAATTTACTTGAACATATTCTATCCATTTCTTTTCTCCTAAATCGACTACAGCTATCAAGTCAGAATCAAAGTATCCTTGCCAAGTACCTGTCCTAAAATCATTAGCACCTAAAACTCCATCGATTAAAGCATTATCTCCTCCTGCATTGTACTGATTGGCATATTTGGTATGTAAATCGATTTTTAAGTTCGGGTCAATCTTATACAGTTCGGTAGATATCACCGCGCTTTTGTCTCCATTCTTTTCGGCATAAACCTTTAAAATTCCTTTTTCTGTGACTTCAATTGGCTCCACATATTCAGCAAACTCGTTTTCATTTAATGAATAAAATAGCTTCGCATCTTTGTCTACACTCGCTAAACTCAACCTCGTTTTTCCTTTAAAGGCAATATCTCCTTCTGCAATAAACGGAGCGGCAACAATGGTATGCTCTTTTATTTCGGTAATAGGCTCTTGCCCTTCTTTTGTACCCCATTCCGAAGGTGTATTTGCCATGTGGAATTCTAAAGTTCCTCCATTTACAACTTCGTTATGAGTGATAAACGTTCTATCCAAAACTTTACCATTCAATACAACCTTTGTTATATATTTATTTTCTTCTGATAAGTCATGGGCAACCATTGTAAATTTATTCCCACTTTCTAAATTGATCGTTGCTTTAGCGAACAATGGATTTCCTATAATGTATTGGTTTGATGCTGGTGTAACGGGGTAAAAACCTAAGCTACTGAATATATACCAAGCACTCATTTGTCCACAATCCTCATTTCCAGAAATACCGTCAGGTGTATTGGTATATTGTTCCGTTAAAATTTGACGGATTCTTTCTTGCGTTTTTGAAGGTTTATTCACAAAATTATACAAATAAGCCATATGATGACTTGGTTCATTTCCATGTGCATATTGACCTATTAACCCAGTAATATCAACCTGATGACGACCAGAAGTATTGTCATCTGCACTAAACAACTTATCTAAATTAGTTTCTAATTGTTGCTTTCCTCCTAATATTTTTATAAACCCTGAAATATCTTGTGGTACATAAAAACTATATTGCCAAGAATTAGCTTCTGTATAGTTAAAATTAACCTCATATGGATCAAAAGGTTTGAACCATGTATTTCTAAATCGTCCACGCATAAATTGACTCTTTGGATCAAAAACATTCTTATAATACTGTGCTCTTTCCGTAAATTTTTTAACATCTTCTTGTTTTCCTAAAGCTTTCGCCATTTCGGCAATTGTCCAATCATCATAAGCGTACTCCAACGTTTTCGAAACAGATTCCGATTCTTTTTCCACAGGAATAAAACCATACTTTTTATAAGCTTCTAAACCTAATTTATCTTGAATTGCCGAATGCTTCATTGCTTCATAAGCTTTGTCAACATTGTATCCTCTAATTCCTTTTAAATACGCATCTGCAATTACTGGTACTCCATGATACCCAATCATACACCCTGTATAACATCCAGATAAATCCCAAATTGGCATAATGCCTCCTTCTTCATATTTTGCTATAAACGTATTGATAAAATCATTCGTTCGTTCCTGTTCTATAATTGTATACAATGGATGTGCAGCTCTATAGGTATCCCATAACGAAAATACTGTGTAATAGTCAAATTCTTTTGTTTTATGAATTTCCAAATCCATTCCTCGGTATCTTCCATCAACATCTTGATACAAATTAGGAGCAATCATAGTGTGATACATCGACGTATAAAAATTTACTTTATAATCTTTATTAGTATCTTCTACAATTATTTTTTCTAGTTGCTTCTCCCAAGTTTCTTGTGCTATTTTTTTAACCTCTTCAAATGTTTTATTACCAACCTCTGTTTCCATATTCTTCTTGGCTCCTTCAACATCAACAGCTGAAATACCAACTTTAACAAAAACAGGTTCATTATTAGGGTTTATAAACTCAAAAGCAACCTTTGACGCTTTCTTTTCGTTATTGTAAAATGGCTTACTTATTTTATGAGAGAATTGTATATAGTAAAATAATTTTTGATTGGTAGCCCAAGCTTTTGAATGTCGATAACCGCTCACGGTATACTTGTTATGTTGCTCAAAATTGAAATCCAAAACCTCATCACGATGTTCCAAATCTAGTATAACAATCTGGTCTTCCTTTTTAGGAAACTGATATTTATGAATTCCGCTTCGTTCGGATACAGTTAGCTCAACCTCTATGTTGGTTTCCTCTAAATGCACTTTATAAAACCCTGGTTCAGCAGTTTCTTTTTCATGAGAAAATTTAGACTTGTAACCTTCCTTCCCGTCTGCACCATTATTAAACACAACTTTATCAGTAGGCATTAATAAAATATCACCATAATCAGAAACTCCAGTTCCGCTTAAATGAGTATGAGAAAAACCATAAATTTCTGAATCGGAATAGTGATAACCAGAACAACCATCCCATCCATCTAATCTTGTATCTGGTGATAATTGCATCATACCAAATGGCATTGTTGCTCCTGGATAGGTATGACCATGGCCTCCTGTTCCTATAAATGGATTCACGTATGAAACTAAATTCTTATCTTTTTTAGCTTCTGAAATTGTCGAACTAGGACTGTTACAATTCATTAGTAGAATTATTACAGCTAAAAGGCAAAAAAACTTGAATTTCATATTAATAGATTGTTATATTTAGTACCAAATATAATAGAAAATGAAAACTACTTACTACTTGGGTTTGGTTTTTATGTTATTATTCGTGAACTGTCATGAAAATATCCCAAAACCAATTTACCCCTCAATTATCCCTGCACCTGCATCACAAACTATGAAAAATGGTTTGTTTTCTCTTAACAACGAAGTCTCCATAAAAATTGATGATCGTTTTACGAATGTTGGTAATTATCTAAAGAAATATCTATCAAAAAACTTTAATATTTCCTTATCAGATAACACCAATGATAAAAAAATTGTATTCAATTATAATGATCAAATTGAAAACGAAGAAGGCTATACTTTAGAGGTAACTCAAACAATGATTATCATTGAAGCAAAATCTCCTAGAGGAGCTTTTTATGCAGTCCAATCACTCATTCAATTAATGCCATTAGAAACTGAAGCTTCACAAGTTTCAGTACAATGTATAGAAATTAAAGATGCGCCACAGTTTAAATATCGTGGAATGCATTTAGATGTTGGTAGACATTTTTTCCCTACTGATTTTATTAAAGAGTACATAGATATGATTGCTCTTCTTAAAATAAATACTTTTCATTGGCATTTAACGGAAGATCAAGGATGGCGTATTGAAATAAAGAAGTACCCAAAATTACAAGAGATTTCTGCTTTTCGAGATGGGACTTTAATCGGTCATTATAGCGATAAACCTCAACGATTTGATAATAAACGTTATGGTGGTTACTATACTCAAGAAGAAGTTAAGGAAATTGTTGCCTATGCTACAGAAAGACAAGTTACTATTATACCTGAAATAGAAATGCCAGGTCATTCTCAAGCTGTTTTAGCGGCTTATCCAGAATTTGGATGTACCGGTAATAAGGTAGAAGTAGTTCAAAAATGGGGCGTATTTGAAGATATTTACTCTCCGAAAGAAGAAACTTTTAAGTTTTTAGAAGATGTTATTGATGAAGTTATTGCACTTTTCCCATCAAAATACATTCATATAGGTGGTGACGAAGCTCCTAAAAAACAATGGAAAGAGTCTAAATTCTGTCAAGACTTTATTAAGAAAAACGGACTAAAAGATGAACACGAATTGCAAAGTTATTTCATCCAACGAATGGAAAAATACATCAATTCTAAGGGGAGACAAATTATAGGATGGGATGAAATCTTAGAAGGTGGTTTAGCTCCTAATGCTACAGTAATGTCTTGGAGAGGAATCAAAGGAGCTATTGAAGCAGCAAAAGAGCACCATGATGTTATTTTAACTCCTGGTACTCATTGTTATTTTGATCATTATCAATCTAAAAACAAAAATGAACCTTTAGCAATTGGAGGCTTTCTTCCTCTTGAAAAGGTATATAGCTTTAACCCCATTCCAGAAGAGTTAACTAAAGAAGAAGCAAAGTACGTACTTGGAGCACAAGGAAATGTTTGGACGGAGTACATACCAACAACTGATAAAGTTGAATACATGGTTTACCCAAGAATGATGGCGCTAAGCGAAGTAGTTTGGTCTCCTTCTGAAAATAAGAATTTCGATGATTTTAAGAAAAGGTTATTGCATTTCATGAAACGTTTAGATCATTTAAATGTTAACTATGCGAATCATTTGTTTGAATTAAACGGACAAATTTATACTCAAAATGGTCAAACTACTTATACACTACAAAGTGATACTGAGGGAAAATCAATTCGTTATACAACCGACGGAACCGATCCAACCATTTCATCAACTCTTTACAAAAAACCAATAGTTATTGAAAAAGATACCCAATTAAAGGCTGCTAGTTTTGATAGTGAAGGTAGAGTTAGTAATATACTTGATCAACAAATTTTTAAACATAAAGCCATTGGAAAAAAATTAAGCATCAGTGCTCTTCCTCATGAAAAATTTAATGCTGGAGGCAAAATTACCTTAAATAATGGTATACTTGGAAGCAATAAACGTCATCGAGATCAAGAATGGTTAGGTTTTAGAGAAGACACACTTAAATTAACCTATGATTTAAAAGAAGTTATCGATATAAACTCTCTTAGTGCGCGCTTTCATAACGGTCAATATCAATGGATTTATGCTCCAAAAGAAATTTGGATATCGTTTGACAACTCAAAACCTGAAAAAATTGAAGTTCCACGCTCAAAGGATTGGGTCGTTAACTTTAAAACGTCTTTTGAAAATAGAAAAGCAGCGCTTGTAACCATTACTATTCCTAACTATGGAATTATTAAAGAAGGAAAACGTGGTGCAGGAAATTTATCTTGGTTATTTTTAGACGAAATTATTATCAATTAAATATGCTTTTAGAAATTTGCACCAATTCGTATCAATCAGCTATAAATGCTCAAAACGCAGGTGCAAATAGAATAGAATTATGCAGTGAGTTAAGCCTTGGTGGCATTACTCCTTCATATGGACTTATAAAACAGGTTATTGAAAACATTTCAATACCTGTTTTTGTTTTAATTAGACCTCGTAGTGGGAATTTCATATATACTAATGAAGAATTCGAAATCATTAAAAAGGATGTTGAATTCTGCAAAAAAGCTGGATGCGCTGGCGTAGTTACTGGAATTTTATCTGAAAATGGAACTATTGATATCGAAAGAACTAAAGTTCTGTTAGAATTAGCAAGACCTCTCGATTTTACGTTTCACAGAGCCTTTGACTGCGTAAAAAATCCTGAAGATTCGCTGATTAAATTAAAAGACATTGGCGTTAAACGTATTTTGAGTTCTGGATTAAAACCTACCGTTGTTCAAGGAATAAAGCAATTAATAAAAATGAAAGAACTTGGAAAAAACCAAATAACCATAATGCCCGGTAGTGGGATCAATCCCTCAAACATCTCGCTTTTAAAAAAACATGGTTTTACTGAAATACACACCTCAGCTTCCAAAGTTATAGAGCAGAAACCTTTCTTTACTGAATTTGAAACGACTCCACAAACAGTTTCGGATTATGATACCATAAAATCACTTTTAAAACAACTTAACAATGCGTAATCTTATTTTACTTTCTCTAATTTTTATAGCTTTAAGTTGTCAACAAAAATCAAATCTTCCTAGTACTATTAACCTTAACAAAAATTGGTTATTTAAAGGAGTCGATACCCTAGCTTCACAAAAAGCCACAATTCCTGGCAATGTTTTTTCAGATTTAAAAAACAACAATATTATTCCAGATCCATTCATACTCTCTAATGAAAACAAAGTTCAGTGGGTATCTTCAAAAGATTGGGAATACGAAACTTCATTTAAACTTAAGAAAAACCTCCTAAGTAAACAAAACATTACTCTAAACTTCGCTGGGCTTGACACCTATGCTTCTATATACTTAAACGATCAACTACTAGGTTCTACCAACAATGCTTTTCGAAGCTATTCATTCTCTGTAAAGAAAAATATAAAAACTACTAACCGCTTAAAAATTGTTTTTGAATCTCCTGAAAAACATGAAAATCAACTAAAAAAAGCTATCGACTATTCATTGCCAGAAGGAAATAGAATTTTTACCAGAAAGGCTCAATTTCAATATGGTTGGGATTGGGGTCCAAAATTAAATACTTGCGGAATTTGGAAAGATATTACTTTAAAAGCTTGGGATGAACTTATTTTTGAAGATGTTTATATCCAACAACATTCAATAGATAAAAATAAGGCTAAATTAACAGCCATAGCTACTATAGCAAGTAATATTGAAACTAATGCAAATATCTTCTGCTCTTTTAGCGATAAGACTGAGAGTCACCCTATTGAAGTAAAAAAAGGCAAACATGAGTATAAAATCCCTATTACCATTGCGAACCCGAAACTTTGGTGGACACACAATCTAGGGACTCCCTTTTTATATAATTTTGAATTTACCTTGAACTCAAATGGCATTCTTCATGATAAAAAAAGCGTGAAAAAAGGTATTAGAAATTTAAAATTAATCACCGAGAAAGACTCTATTGGAGCTTCTTTTTACTTTGAACTTAATGGCAAACCTATCTACGCAAAAGGTGCAAATTACATTCCTCAAAATAGCTTTCAAAATGAAGTAAAAGAAAGTAACTACCATAACCTGTTGTCAGATGTTGTGAATTCAAATATGAACATGCTACGTGTTTGGGGGGGTGGTATTTATGAAAATGATATTTTTTACGATTTATGTGATGAAAAAGGAATTTTAGTTTGGCAAGATTTTATGTTTGCTTGCGCCATGTATCCTGGCGACAAAGCCTTTTTCGATAATGTAAAAGTCGAAGCAAACCAACAGGTTAAACGTTTAAGAAATCATGCTTCTATTGCCCTCTGGTGTGGAAATAATGAAAACTCTGAAGGTTGGCACCGATGGGGTTGGCAAGCAAACAGAACTGATGAAGAGACAAATATTATTTGGTCTCATTATCAGAAACTATTTAATGATATACTTCCAACCATAGTAAAAAAATACAGTGATGGAACTTCTTATTGGGAAAGTTCTCCAAAACACGGCAGGGGGAATCCTAAATATGAATTTGAAGGAGATGCTCATGACTGGTGGGTTTGGCATGACGCCACTCCTTTTGAGCACTTCGAAGAAAAAATCCCAAGGTTTATGAGTGAATTTGGATTTCAATCTTTTCCTAGTTATAACGTCGTGAATGCTATCAATCAAGATAAAAGTCAAAATATAACATCCAATCATATTACGAATCATCAAAAACATTCCAGAGGTTTTCAATTGATACAAGCATATATGGAAAGAGATTATAAAATACCAGAAAATTCTGAAGACTATATATATACAAGTCAGTTAGTCCAAGCAAAAGGAATTTCTATGGGAATTGAAGCTCACAGGCGTGCCAAACCTAAAAATATGGGTACTCTATATTGGCAATTAAACGATTGTTGGCCTTCAATTTCTTGGTCTAGTATTGACTATTTAGGGAATTGGAAAGCACTTCAGTATAAAGCGAAAAAAGCATTTAAAAATCTATTAATCTCTTCAGAAATAAAGAATGATAGTTTACAGATTCATATTATTAATGATGGCTTTAATACCCTCAAAGACATGCTAGATATTAGAGTTATAGATTTTGAAGGAAACATTGTATTAGCATTAAAAAAAGACATATCTGTTTTACCAAATAGCAGTAAAGTTTTCGAGAAGATAGCACTAAAAAACATAGCGAATGCTTCTCATGCAGTTCTAGCTAATTTTAAAGAAGAATCTCGTTTATTTTATTTAACAAAACCAAAAAACCTTCAATTAAAAAAAGCTTCAATTCATAGTACCGTTAAAAAAATTAAAAATGGTTTTTCCATTTGTTTAAAAAGTTCTAGTTTACAAAAAGATGTATTTATATACACTTCGAAAAAAGGTAGTTATAATGATAATTTTTTCGACTTACTTCCTAACAAAGAAAAAACCATTGTATTCACTACAAATGCCAAAAATCTGGACGACTTAAAAATCAAAAGCCTTAACCAATTATAGTCAACCTTTTATTTAACAAAGCTTTAACAAAAAGCAATTAAACCTATATAGAACTTCGCTGTCTAATATTTTCACAAACTAATTCAATGAAAAAAATTACTGTATTATTTCTACTTTTCAGCGTAACATTGCTTGCGCAGAGAGGTAATTACGGTGGGAAACCTCCTAAAGTAACCATAACGGGTAGCATATTAGAAAATAACAGCAATGTTCCGTTAGAATATGCTACAATTGTTTTAACCAACCTTAAAAACAATAAAATTACTGGCGGCGTAACGAATACAACTGGAAAGTTTGAAATTCAAATACCCAAGGGTTCCTATGCCGTAAAAGTCGAATATATAGGCTTTAAAACCAAAAACTTACCCAACAAGCTATTTTCTGAAGATTTTAATCTTGGAACCATTTTACTGAGTGAGGATGCAGAAAAACTTAACGAAGTTGAAATAATCGCTGAAAAGTCTACAGTTGAAATTCGTTTAGATAAAAAAATATACAACGTTGGTAAGGATATGACCGTAAAGGGAGGAAATGCTTCTGATGTGTTGGATAACGTTCCTTCTGTAAATGTTGATGCCGAAGGCGCAGTGAGTTTGCGTGGTAATGAAAATGTTAGAATTCTTATTGATGGTAAACCATCTGCTCTGGTCGGACTTAATGGGGCTGATGCTTTAAGAAATCTTCCCGCGGATGCTATTGAAAAGGTAGAAGTAATAACATCACCTTCTGCCCGTTATGACGCAGAGGGGACAGCTGGTATTTTAAATATCATTTTAAGAAAGGGTAAAATTACAGGCTTTAATGGCTCAATTAATGTCACTACAGGATATCCTGCAATGTTTCGAGTAGCGCCAAACTTAAACTATCGTACGAAAAAGTTTAACTTATTTTCTAACCTTGGATACTCTTATAGAAAAGGTCCAGGAAATTCACAAAGTTACTTTACTAATCTAGAAGATGGAGTTGTACAGAATTACAGAAATGAAGATAGGGTATTCGACAGAAAAAATAACAACTTCAATGGATCCTTAGGAATGGAATATTACCTAACAAAAAATAGTTCAATAACTGGATCGTTTTTTTATAGAGATTCAAATGGTGAAGACATAGCTACTAACATTACTACCAATTTTGATGCTAATAATATTTTAACTTCTACAGAAAATAGAATTGAAAATGAAAATGAAGATGGTATCGATACTCAATTCTCTTTGAATTACACCAATAATTTTGACGGTAAAGGTAAAAAGTTAATTGTGGACTTACAGTATGGAGACAGTGACGAAACTGAATTAGCTCCTATTACGGAAAATGATATACTTATTGAACAAAACTCTCAAACGACAAAATCAGTTGACAAACTTTTCCAAATAGACTATATACATCCTATCGGAGAAAATAGTCAGTTTGAATTGGGACATAAATCAACGCTACAGAATTTAAACTCTGATTTTAGAGTAAGAGATGCCAATGGAAATCCTTTTGATTTCGATCCTTCAAATGCTATCGATTTTAAGCAAAACATCTATGCATTTTATGCGCAATATGGTAACAAAATTAATAAATTCTCATACCTTTTAGGTTTAAGAACAGAAATTACTGATATTGATTTAAACGTACTTACTACAAATCAATTTTCGGATAAAAATTATACCGAATGGTTTCCTACGGTTAATTTTGGATATGAGTTAAATGATACGGATAACTTAACTTTGGGTTACAGCAGAAGATTACGTAGACCAAGGTTTTGGTTTTTAAATCCTTTTGAATCCAGAAGTTCTGCTACAAACGTTTTTAGAGGGAATCCTGATATTAACCCAATGTTTACAAGTTCTTTTGACTTGGGGTATACTACCAAAATAAAAAAGCTAACACTAAATTCTTCAATATATTATCAATACTCAACCGATATTATTCAAATGGTATCTATTATTGAAGAAAGAAATGGAACGAATGTATTTGTTAGACAGCCTACGAATTTAAACAATGAACAACGATATGGATTTGAATTCACGTCGAATTATTCTCCAGCTAAATGGGCAAGACTATCGGCGACTTTCAATTATTTTAAATTTAAAACTGATGCTTTTACCTATGTTTATACAACATCAAATGGAGAACAAACTACCACTCAATTGGAAGCCGTTAATAATAATAGTTGGTTTACCAGGTTTAATGCTAGAATTACTCTACCTGCGAAAGTACAGTGGCAGACTCGAATAATGTATCGCGGTGCTCAAGAAGATGCTCAATCGGAAAGAAAAGGTATATTTTCTGCAGACCTTTCGTTTAGTAAAGATTTGTTTAAAGAAAAAGCAACTTTAGTTTTTAATGTTAGAGATCTTTTAAATTCTAGAAAGAGAGAGAACACTACTTATAATGGAGACAGGCTAAATCCAACAAGTATTGTCGACGGTTCATTTCAATGGAGAGAACGTCAGATATCGCTAAGTTTTACCTACCGTTTCAACCAAAAAAAGAAGCGTGAGCGTCCTCAAAGAAATTATGACGGTGGCGGCGAAGGTTTTGGAGGGTAAAACCAAATAAACATTAAAAGAAGATATAGAACTCATTTAATGTTTACATGGGATACGTATTTATTTAAAGAAGACAATCTATTCTTTAAAACGTTTCATCCTTCTTCTCTATTCAGCTAAACTTAAATAACATTCATTTGAACTAATAAAATAAAACACTTTCTAAACTTCTATTAATTTTAACATATAGTTTTATTTTTAAAATAGTTGTTTAGTTAGTTTTAAAAAGAAGCATTCAAAAAAATGCTTCTTTTTTTTATGTGCCAATGTATTCTATTTTACATCTGTAAATTACCGTACTAAAACACATTTTTTCTTTTACAGTAATATCAAACAATAACTGGTATAAGCAATTACTACCTTACTTAAAAGTTTATTAGGCACGACAAATACATCTAAACATCTGATTACCAGTAATTAAAAACAACTCATCTATTAAAAAACATCACTTCAACTACAGATATTTACAATACAACTAACTATTTTCACGTTAGATACTTAATAATATATCTTTAAAGTATAATTATAAATTTGATTTTAATTTTTAATAAATCATAGTTAGACAGATTCAAAGTTGATTTAAGAAGTATTCACGGGGAGTACTTCTTTTTTTTTTACTGAAGTTATTAAAAGGAATATCATAACTTACACCTTCTCTTTACCGAATTACATTCTTTTTCCAAGAAAAAAAACATTTATATCACCTCCAATCACATTCCAATAAATACATAGTATTTTATTTCTTAAAGCAATGCATTTGTATCAAATCCAATACAAAATAAAACTTTAACAAACCCCATTGTTTTTCCGTAAAGTTTAGCTTTTTTTTAAGTTTTATTTAATACAATTTTCCTCCTTTGAATTTTACTTTTGTCGAGCATTATATCAATAGAAAAAATGAAGGGTTTCTAAAAATATTAATGCGTAATTGTTTGATTCATACCTCTCTGTTTTTCAGAGAGGTTTTTCTTTTTCACTTATCTCCATTTTTTAATTGTTAATAAGTTCTATTTTGTTTTCTGTCTATATTTTCATGCTTTTCAACCAACTTTCTAGGAATGTATTGCATGTTAAAACTATCTTTATTTTGAAGATAAAAACTTTATCCTTTATTTTTCAATGTTTAGTTTGTTTTAAAGAATAAGAAGTATTTTTTTGTCAAAAAGGTGCTTCTTATCTTTTTCTTTATTAATCTCAAACACACTTCTTTTTTTGAAACAATAAGTCTTTCCTTAACATATTTTAAAAGTAAAATATAGTACTTTTAAAAACAAAAAAATGGGCCTACTCAAGAAAATAACACTACAAGAGTTCTCTAATGATATTTCATTAAAAATGGGACTAAAAATACTAGATTTAGCGCGTGAAAGAAACCAGAGAATAGCTATTGAAATATGCCGATTAAATCATACTGTCTTTTTATATATTGATGATACCTTACCTGCCGATAAGCACAATTGGTTAAGACGAAAAGCTAACGTAGCTAAGCATTTTGAAGAAAGTTCTTTAAGCGTTAAAAACGATTTAAAAAACGGAAATATGACCTTAGAGGATACTTTTCAATTACCTAACAAAGATTATTTAGCTAAAGGAGGTTCTATTCCTTTGTTTTTAGATAATGCTGGTATGATTGGCACAATAACGGTATCTGGTTTAACCGATGTTGAAGATCATCAAATTATAATCGAAGCTTTAAACCTATAAACTTATACACTTTTTTTAAATAGCAAATATGGCTGAACTCTTTAAAAACATATATAACACAAAATTTATTAATCAATTTTCTGAAATTTTGGAACAGGTTGTTTCTGATTTCAAAAGGCAATCGTTTGTTAATTCTATATTTAATGCAGATTGGGAAGCAATGGAATTAAAACAGCGAATGCGTCATATTTCAGTTACTTTAAACAATCACCTTTCAACAGATTTTGAAAAAAATGCCGATTTAATTCTTAAGGTCATTGATCATCTGGAAGAACAAAATATAAGAGAAACCTCTATTGAATATATGTTCTTTCCAGATTATATTGAAGTATTTGGTCTTGATCACTATGATATTTCTATAAAAGCTATTGAACGAATTACACAATTTACAAGTTGTGAATTTGCCGTACGTCCGTTTATTATTAAATATCCTGAAGAAATGATACCTCAGTTACAATTGTGGGGATCTCACGAACATCATATGGTAAGAAGACTCGCTACTGAAGGTTGTCGTCCAAGATTGCCATGGGCTATGGCCATTCCTTCTTTAAAAGAAAACCCGAACCCGATACTTCCTATTCTCGAAAAGCTTAAAGAAGATGCAACTGAAATAGTTAGAAGAAGTGTTGCCAATAATTTAAATGACATTGCAAAAGATAATCCTAAAATTGTCATTGATATCGCCAAACGTTGGATAGGAAAATCAAAGGAACTCGACTGGGTTGTAAAACACGGCTGTAGAACGCTCTTAAAACAGGGGGAACCTAAAGTGATGAAGTTATTTGGTTTTGGCTCCGTAGATCATATTGAAATACAAAACTTTAGCATCAATACTCCTTCTGTTAAGGTTGGTGATTCTTTGGAATTTTCATTTCAAATTAAGAATAACAGTAAAGAGTCGTCAAAATTAAGACTTGAATATGGTTTGTATTACCAAAAAGCAAATGGAACCTTATCAAAGAAAGTTTTTAAGATAAGTGAAAAAGAGTATCCAGCAAATAGTTCTACAAATGTTACGAGAAAGCAGTCTTTTAAAATCATAACCACAAGAAAGTTTCACTTAGGACTTCATCAAGTATCGGTTATTGTGGCACTTTCAGAAAACAGTCTATTTTTTAAAATACATTGAAAATAGAGGATAAAATTATATAAATTCTATCCTCTATTTCTGTTTAAAAGAGGTTTTATTGATTGAATCTCCTAAAAACGTACCTACAAGACGTAGCTCTCCCATGAAAAAAATACTAAGATTTTATTTTAGGCTATTTGTTGGTCTGTTTGAGCTATTTTTCTTCGACCAATTTCTAATGCATTTCCTGTGTGTATACCAAAGAATATCCATAGAATTTCATTCTTTTTTGTTTTGGCTTTTATTTTCCGTAGGTGATAATGTTCTTTATCCTTACCAAAAGAGCCTTCTAATCTTGTTGCTCTTTCTTTAGCAATGATAGCCCTAAGTTGCTTTTTCTCTTTATGATTTTTAGGTTTTCTACCCTTGGGGATAAAGTCTGTCTGTATGGTTTTTGAGCTACTATATGTTCTGCTTTTATTGGTAGCATAAATTTTATCTCCACCGGCTACTTTTACCTTTTTTCGAGTTAACCCTTGCGCTTTTTGAACTGTTTGTATAAAACGGTTTCCTTCGTGAAACGCATTAAAATTAATATGTTCTATAAAGCTAATTCCATCAATTTGAACTTTGTTAACTTTTGCTCCAAACTCAACAGGCTTTACTTCTTTTCCGCGAACAATAGGACGGATATAATCCTTATGAATACTTACAATTCTATCTTTGATTTTTTCTCCTGTATCAAAATGATCTTTTTGTTGTTTGTAAATTCTTTGGATTGTGTCGATTCGCTTATAATACAAGGGCTTAAACTCGATATTGTAGGCCTTGGATAATTCCTTTTCAAAATCGATAAACTTACTTAATAGCTTCAGTAAAGCTCGGGTTAATGAAGTACGTTTAGACTTGGTTTTTCTTCGCATTTTACTAAATCCTTGGTAACGTTTTTTCCACTTGTTATATCTACTTCTGATCATCTTAGTTCCTAAGATGGAGCAAGTTTTACGTAATTGATTGTACAACCAGTGAACAGATTCCCAAAGTAATTTCTGGATGGTAGGATAACGAACTTCACTTTCGTAACAAGTAGCATCCATTACGATTTGGTCGGTACTATCAATATGATTTTTCCAAGAATTAAAAAGAACTTTTTCTACTAAATTAATATCTAGTTTCTCTGCTAATTCACAACGTATTTGACTTATTATTTTATAGTTTGTTAAACGTTCAAAACCTAATTCTATATCGCAGAAAAATTGATAGTCTAAATTTGAGTTGAGTTGTTCAATCATTTTCCTATCCGAACAATTGGCATAATGCTTTAAAAACATCAAGCCAAGTCTTCCTTTAGGGCTAAAAAGATAGTTACGCCCTTTTTTTTGTTCAGTAATATTTAAAGTAGTAACCAAGTCATCCCAATCAATAGCAGAATAGATTTTGCCCAAATCTCCCTCTAAAAAACGTGTGTAATGAGCATCATAATTCTCACTGAGGGGAAAAAATTGAAATGCGGTGTTGCATTTCAGAAATTCTTCGTATTTTCATAATTACACAAATGGAAACCCCGTTTTTTACCTTTTTTGGTGATTTTCGGGGTTTATTATGAATATAAGATACAACAAAACCCTCGTAAAAACAAGGGTTTAGCTATTTTATGACAGTGCCTATTGTGAATGGAAATGAGTTTGAAAAGCGTGATTTTCAACTTATCCAATAAGCTGTTTTAACTAATATTACTCCAAATACCAGTTTTCTTTCGAAGCCTTGAGATAATCTTTTCCAAACTGCTATTTTCAGGCTTTGCAAGAGCCGGATCATCATTAATGGTGTCTATTGCCGTTTTTCTTGCAACATGTAATATTGGAGAGTCTTTTACTATATCTGCTATTTTTAAATTCAAAACTCCACTCTGTTGAGTTCCCATAATATTCCCTGGACCACGAAGTTTTAAATCTACTTCAGCAATTTTAAATCCATCGGAAGTATCTACCATCGTTTTTAATCTTGTTTTTCCATCAGACGATAGTTTATAACTTGATAATAAAATACAATAACTCTGTTCGGCTCCACGGCCTACTCTACCTCTTAACTGATGTAGTTGACTTAAACCAAAACGTTCAGCACTTTCAATTACCATTACGGAAGCATTTGGAACATTCACTCCAACTTCAATAACCGTTGTTGCCACCATTATTTGGGTTTCACCATTTACAAAACGCTCCATTTCATAATCTTTATCGGCGGGTTTCATTTGTCCATGGACAATACTTATTTGATATTTAGGATTCGGAAATTCTCTTGAAATACTTTCATAACCATCCATTAAATCTTTATAATCCATTGCCTCAGATTCTTGAATTAATGGATACACAACATACACTTGTCTCCCTTTTTCTATTTCATCCTTTAAAAATTTAAAAACTCCTAATCTATGACTATCGTATCGGTGCACTGTTTTAATTTCTTTTCTCCCGGGAGGTAATTCGTCAATTACAGAAACATCCAAATCACCATAAACCGACATGGCCAAAGTCCTTGGAATAGGAGTCGCTGTCATTACTAAAATATGCGGTGGGACCAATTCTTCGCCTTCATTTTGTCGTCCCTTCTTCCATAAACGAGAACGTTGTTCTACACCAAAGCGATGCTGTTCATCAATAATTGCGATACCTAAATTGTTGAATTGTACTTTATCTTCTAAAATAGCATGTGTTCCGATAAGAATATGCAAGCTCCCATCTTCCAAACCTGCATGAATTTCACGCCGTTTTTTCGTTTTACTCGACCCTGTCAATAAATCTACCTTAATTGAAGTATTCTCCAATAATTGAGTAATTCCATTATAATGTTGTATCGCTAAAATTTCGGTCGGTGCCATAATGGTTGCTTGGTACCCATTATCAATAGCTAAAAGCATTGTTAACAAGGCTACAATGGTTTTCCCTGACCCAACATCACCCTGTAATAATCTATTCATATGAGCCCCTGAACCAACATCTTTCCGAATTTCCTTTAAAACTCTCTTTTGAGCATTGGTTAAATTAAATGGTAAATGATTTGAATAAAAATCCGTAAAACACTCTCCTACCTCGCCAAAAACAAATCCTTTTAATTTTGCTTTTCTAATCAACTTTTTTTGAAGTAATTGTAACTGAATAAAAAATAATTCTTCAAACTTTAAACGATACTGTGCCTTTGCAAGTAATTCTTGACTTTTTGGAAAATGAATATTTAAAAGAGATTCTTTCTTCGCCATCAATTTATGCTGGTCGATCAAATACTGAGGAAAACTTTCCTCTATCGTTCCAAAAAATTGCTGAAAAAGATCCATCATCATTCCTCTTACTACCTTATTAGTAATTCCTTTATTCGATAGTTTTTCAGAAGAAGGATATACGGGTTGCATCGCCATTTGCAGCTTACTTTTATAAGCCTTAACTGTTTCCATTTCAGGGTGAGGCATGCTCGCTTTTCCATTATACCAATTTAATTTCCCATAAATCACATAAGGAACATCTACTTTTAAATTATCTTTTATCCATTTGGCTCCTTTAAACCAAACCAACTCCATAGTTCCCGTTGCGTCCGAAAATATGGCTACTAACCTGCTCCCTCTTTTCTGTTTTACAGATTTTATCCCTGTGATTTTTCCAACTATTTGTACTTCTGATGAATTTTGCTCTAGTTGTTTAATAGTATAAAACTGTGTTTTATCAACATAACGAAATGGAAAAAGATGTAATAGATCTCTACATGTTTTTACACCTAATTCTGAATACAATAATTCAGCTCTGGCTACACTGACACCTTTTATATATGTTACAGGACTATTTAAGTTCATATTTAATTTACTCTTGGCTAGTAGCTAATTTTAGTTCTTTCCCTTCCCAAATAAACTCTTTTGTTTTAATTGTTTTTTTTTCGTGTAGTATGTCATTATTAAATGTTTCCCCTTCTTCTCTAGAAAAAACAATCTTTCCTATACTACCTCCCTGCTCATTTGGAAAAGTTATTGTTTCTTTCAACCAATAAACATCAGCATTAAAAACATATGATACTTCTACCGCCTTTATTAAAGAAACACCATTATTAAAAAAATAAACACCTCCACCTTCTTCTCCACAAGCTTCAGCCATATAATCTATGTAAATCATGTTCTTAATTGCCTCTAGGCGTTTGTTGGAATAGGTTTTTAATGAAAACATAGAATTTGCTAATTTATCAGTTATTTCAATATACTCAGAACTATTTCCATGCATTGCTCTCAAAATCGCAAACCATTTTTCTTCTTTAAGCTTCAATTGCTCCAAATAAGTCCAATTATCAACCGTTTTACTATCTAATGCTAATAAGCCTCCTACTACATACCCTTCTTCGTTGTTCGTTGTCTTCACTTTATACCAAGGACTCTCAATTCCTTCGTATAAAAAGGTCATATTGGTCCTTTCCAGCACTGTTAACTTTGAAAGAATCGGTAAAAGTTGTAAGGTTTTCGAAGTTGTATTAGGCTCTTTTCTCAACTTTACGTCGTTTCCAAAAAGCATTACGGTTTGATTCACTAAAAACTCACTTTTCGGATGAATATATTTTTCCTGAGCTTTAACACTCATGCAGATCAAACCAAAAAACAAAAACACTATGCCACAGTTTTTCATAAAGAATTCGTTCTATTTTTTCACAATACAATCTTAAGATACTTACTTGCAATTACCTCCGAAATATTATCGTTATTCTATAACCAATTTAATCTCGTAGGAAATTGAAACAGTTCCTATAAACGAAAATACAAAAAACCACTAAAATCAACTATCTTTGCAGCCTTAAATTCACTCAATGAGATTACATAGAAACTTAGTTTACGCGGTTATTGACAGTTTACGCGATATTTTTAATGAAGATGTTTATGCTGATAAGGCTGTAGAATTAGCCTTGAAAAGAGATAAGCGTTGGGGAGCTAGAGATAGAAAGTTTGTAGCTGAAACTATTTACGACATTGTGAGATGGAAACGTTTGTATGGTGAAATAGCCAACGTAAAAGTTCCTTATTCTCGACCAGATTTATGGCGTTTGTTTGTTGTTTGGTGTGTATTGAGAGGCATTAAATTACCTGATTGGAATCAAATTGAGCCTACTCCTACTAGAAGAATAAAAGGTAAGTTTGACGAACTTTCTAAAATTAGAAAATTTAGAGAATCTATTCCTGATTGGATGGATGAAATTGGGGTGAGTGAACTAGGAGAAGAAGTTTGGACCAAAGAAATAGCTGCTTTAAATAAACAAGCAGAAGTTATTTTGAGAACCAATACGTTAAACATATCTAAAGAGAAACTTCTAAAAGTTTTAGCTACTGAAGATGTTAACGCAACTTTTATTAAAGGGCATGATGATGCCTTGAAATTGGTAGAGCGTGCAAATGTTTTTAAAACACAAGCCTTTAAACAAGGATATTTTGAAGTACAGGATGCCTCCTCTCAACTCGTTGCCAAATACTTAGAAGTTGAACCAGGTATGAAAGTCATTGATACTTGCGCGGGAGCTGGTGGAAAAACGCTACACTTGGCTTCTTTAATGCAAAACAAAGGACAAATAATTGCCATGGATATTTACGAAAGTAAATTAAAGAAATTAAAAGTTCGTGCTAGAAGAAACGGTGTTCATAATATAGATTTAAAGGTTATTGATTCTAATAAGGTTATAAAGAAATTACACGATAAAGCTGATAGAGTGTTAATTGATGCTCCTTGTTCTGGTATCGGGGTAATTCGACGAAATCCAGATAGCAAATGGAAGCTAGAGCCTGAATTTTTAGATAAGATAAGAGCCACTCAACAAGAAATACTAGCTAGATATTCTAAAATGGTAAAATCTGGTGGTAAATTAGTATATGCTACCTGTTCGGTATTACCTTCAGAAAATCAACAACAAATTGAATTCTTTTTGGCTTCAGATGAAGGAAAAGACTTTGCTTTTGTTAGCGATAAGAAAGTTTTAGCTCATAAATCTGGATATGATGGCTTTTATATGGCTTTACTTGAAAGAAAATAATAAACAAAAAAAAACCTTATGATTATGCCATTTATAAATTCATATTAAATAGCACGTAAGGTTTTATTTTGATCTAAAAAACAATCCCCTTTCTAAAACTAGAAAGGGGATTGTTTTTATTGAACAACTATCTTTTTAACCAGTCGTTCATTTTCTGTTTCGACCAGAACAATGTAAATACCAGTTGTTAGTTGTAAATCATATTCTAAGTTATATTCATCACTTCCATTTACCGTTTTAACATCAATTAGGTTATTATTGTAAATTCCGAATATCCTTATATTTAGCTCATTTTCTTTTCTTAGCTTCATATCTATCTTAAACCTTCCAGACGAAGGGTTTGGATAAATAACAAACTCATCAATCATAGGCTGACTTCCTGTAACCGAATCTGATTGACCGTCATTCTGTTTTTCAATAACGTAAACAGTTTTGGTTTTGTATTCGTAACAATCGCCTATTCTTGTCATTAACGTTAACTCATATTCTCCAACCTCATTTAATAAAACTTCTACATAATTAGCTCCTTCTCCAACTTTTTGAGCGCCATCAGGAAGAATCCATATTGACTCGTCGGGTCTAGGAGTACTAATATTAGCCGCAATGAAACTCTCGTTTTTAAATACTTGGGTAGAAACTATGAAATCTGCCATTATATCTGTCTCTGATGATTTAATATTTATCTCATCTATAGCTTCACACCCTTTATTATCAACTGCATGTAATTTGTACATACCCGATCGGTTTACTTCGATAATTGCATTGGAGCTACTAAATCCATTTTCAGAACTCCAACGATATCTTACACCATCAATAATTGATCCATCTAAAACAGCAGTTTGACCGTTACATAATGTAATATCATCACCTAAGTTTAAAGATACTGGTTCAGGGTCTTCCACTACGTATTCTCCAATTACTTTACATCCTCTACTGTCCGTAACAATTACATTATACTCTCCAGCCGTTAAATTTTCAATGTTATTGGTTGAAGCTCCATTGTTCCAATCATACGTATAAGGTCCAGTTCCTCCATTAACAAGAATTTCGACACTTCCATCACTTCCTTGATAACAAATTGGATCCATTACTTCCTCTTGTGATATCTCCAGCGGCTCTGGTAAGTTAATTGTAACGCTCTTGGTTATTCTACAACCATTAACATCCACAACAGTTACCTCATATGTATCCGCTACTACGTTTAATATTGACGATGTATTTTCATTAGTATTCCATAAATAAGTGTATGGCTCAGTTCCTCCAGAAACATCAGTATTTACAGTCCATTCATTCCCCAATCCACAATTCACATAATCGTAAGTTAAAGTTAACTCCAATACCTCAGGCTGTATTAATTCATATGCATCGCTCTCTACAATATTACCATTAGCATCTTCTACAATAATATAATAAGAACCTATTGATAAGTTATTCAAAACAGAAGATGTACTAATTACTATTGAATCACCTTCCTTATACCACTTAAATCGATATCCTGGTACACCTCCACTCGTTTCGACTCTTAAACCTCCATTTGATTGACCATTACAACTAATAATAGAAGTACGAACTACAGAAGCTATTAACTTGTCTGGTTGAGTTAATGTATAATCCTGAGAAATTGTACATCCTTTTGAATCGACAATAGTTAACTTGTATTCTCCCTTTGGAAGATTTTCAATACGCAAACTATTCGGTAAATCTAATCCCGTATTTGAAATCCAAGAATAGCTATATGGTGGCGTTCCTCCTACTACCTCCGTTTCAATACTACCATTGAATAAACCGAATCCTGTTGGATTGGATGTATTTAACGTATTTATTGTTAACGTTGGAGGAGTTCTCAGTTTAGCCTGCTGTGTAACTCTACATCCGTTAATATCAACCACGGTAAGTTCATAGCTTCCAGAAGTTATATTTTCTAAATTGGACGTTGCTTCACCATTATTCCATAGATAGGTATATGGTTGTGTTCCTCCTGCTACATTACTTGTTATTGTCCAATCATTACCATCACCACAATAAACATAATCAGCTGTTAAATCAAGAGTCAATACTTGTGGTTCCTGTAATTCATATCCTAATGTCGTAAAGCTATTGTTATTGTCATCCGTAACCGTTACATAATAGGTATTCGCATTTAGGTCATTTATAAGATCTCCCGTTTCAATTGTAGTAGAATTTCCATGTTTAAACCAACGATATGTATAATTTCCTACACCTCCTTGAGCCATAACTTTTAAACCTCCATCTGATGATCCATTACAACTTATTATAGAAGTTCTAACTATAGTCGCTTCAAGTTTGGCCGGCTCAGTTAACTCATATTCTTGCTGAGTTGAACAACCGTTAACATCGGTTATTGTAACCATATAATTCCCATCTGCTAATCCTTCTACTAAAGATGCATTCCCTATTTGATCTCCAATTGCATTTTTCCAGGTATATGTATACGGAGTTGTTCCTCCTGAAATACTGATCTCTACGAATCCATTTGATAAACCAAACCCTGTCGGATTCTCACTGTTTACTAAACTAATTTCAAGTAATTCTGGCTCAGTGATATTTACTACAAACTCATCATTTTCTTGGTTATTTAGAGCGAAACAGTTGAACCCATCTCTTAGTTGTATTTTATACTCTCCTGGTTGTAAATTTGATACTATTGTATTCGTTCCATTAATATCTAACCAATTTGAATAGGTATTTCCTTGGTATGAAATACGATATTCATATACTCCATTTCCTCCTGTAACATCTAATAAAATTTGACCGTCATTTGCTTGATAACAAGAAGAGTTTTCAATAGCAATAGTAGTTTCTATTTTAGTTGGTTCTAGGACTTCAATTAAAGGACTTCTTTCATTTATCCCTTCGGCGTTATCAACAACAACATAGTACACTCCAGAAGGAACATTTACTAATTGTTTATGGTTTCCTACAACCGTGTCATCAGCTGCATTATACCAAGTGTAACTATTTCCACCTGCTCCACCGATAGTAATTACATCCAATACAGCACTATTACCATTAAAACAAGTAATATCTTGAACCTGTTCAACATCAACTAATAATTCTCCTGGATTGGCTAGATTATATGTTTCTTCGGCAATACACCCTTGCACATCGGTTACTCTCACTGTATAAGTTCCTTCACTAAGCTCCGTGATATCCAAATCTCTTAAACTAGTAGTAACATCCTTAAATACATCCCCATTTTCATTCGTACATAAATAACTATAAGGAGCAACTCCTCCTACTATTTTTACTATGATTTTTCCATCATGGATAGTGTTAGATGTTGGTCGTATTAAACTTGTTTCAGCTATTTCATATACCTCTGGTTGCGATATTGTAATTTCACTATTCGATATGGAACATCCATTTTGATCTATCACGACAAGACTATATACTTCACTAACTAAGTTTGAAAGGGAGGCTTGGTTTTGAGCTGTATGACTCCAATTATATGTATATGGAGGCACACCTCCTAAAACTTCCACATCAATACTACCGGTATCTGCACCATAACAAAGAACATTTTCAATACTAATATTCCCAAATTTCAGAACTGGAGGTTCCGTTAAATGAATCGTAGTTAACTCAGTTATATTGTTATTTCTATCCTTTATGTAAACGTTATAAATTCCAGCGAATACTTCTATAAAAGTATCTGTTGATATTGTGTTTCCACTATCATCTTTCCATAGATATTCATAAGGTGCAACACCTCCAGTTACGACTGAGCTCAATGTACCTTGTTCACCATTACAAGAAATACCAATCTCTTCAACTTGCACTTCTAGCTTTTCTGGTTCAGTAATAACATAAGTCGATGTTGAAACACAACCAGCTGCATCTGTTACGATCAATTGGTAATCACCAGCTCCAATATTACTTAATAAATTGGTTGAATTCGCCATGGTATTTCCTAATGAATCTTTCCATACATAGGTGTATCCGACTGTTCCTCCGGTAATATTTACTTCAATTTTACCATTAGTCAACTCAAAACCAGTAGCATCAACCTTTTCAACTAAGGTAATTTCTAAAGGAGCTAAAGGAGATTGTACCTCAACTATTCTAGAAATTTCACAAAGGTTTTTATCTCTAACTGTAACTGTATAACTTCCTGCTAAAAGGTCTGTTAATTCACTTCCAATAGCTCCATGCCTCCAGCTGTAAGTATATGGACCAACTCCACCATTAACATTTACACTTATCCTTCCAGTATTATTTCGATAACATAATACGTCCGTAATGTTTATATCTGCAAATTCAAGTAATGGTGGTTCTGTTAAAATGATATTATTTACCTGAGTTACGTTATTATTGTTATCGGTAACTTCTAATGAATATATTCCAGCATGCACTTCAATAAAATCAACATTTGATATTACTTGGTTTTCATGATTCTTCCACACGTATGTATATGGTGTCACACCTCCTTGAACTAGAGCTTTCAGTTGTGCTTTTTCTCCATGACATAAAATCGTTCCGTATGCAATTGATGCTTCTAGTATTTCCGGTTGCGTAATTGTATAACTAGATTGTTTTATACATCCATTACCATCTTCGATAGTTAACTCGTAAGTATCTGCTTTTAAATCATCAATTTCATGAGTGGTACTTGATAAGATGTCTCCAAGCGAGTTTTTCCATTGATAACTATAATTAGGTGTACCACCCGCTATCGCTACCTTTATACTTCCATTTGATAGACCGAAACCTGTAGCGTCATTCTTCTCAACTAAACTTATGGATATTGGAGCTAATGGAGATTTTACTTCAAAAACTCTTGTTATTTCACAGAAATTCTTATCTCTAACCGTTAGCATATAACTTCCCGCTAATAATGTTGAAATATTAGCTTCGCTCTCACCGTGCCTCCAACTGTAAGTATATGGAGGTGTTCCACCAATAGCATTTACGTTAATAGCTCCCGTTGCCTCTCCAAAACATAATACATCCGTTATTGTAACTGCTCCTAAATCTAATTGAGTTGGTTCTGTTACGGTAAATTCTCTTTCTGCTTTAATCAAATTTGCATCGATTACTTCAGCAACATAAATACCAGCTCCAAGGTTTTCAACAAAACTATTTGTTGATAATACTGTAGAATCTCCTTTCAAATACCAATTATAAGTGTAGGGGGCAACTCCTCCTTCAACAATCATATCTAAACGAACTGTTTCATCTCCTTCACATAATATTTCATTGGTTTGAACTATGTTTGAAACTATTAATTTAGATGGCTGTGTTACGGTATAATTTTGATTAAAAACACAATTATTTCTATCTTTAATTATTACTTTATACTCTCCAGCTTCAAGATTCTCAATACTGCTTTCAGTTCCTAAGATATGATTATTAGGAACTGTTCTCCATTCATAAGTATAATTAGGAGTTCCCCCAATGGCCGAAATTACGATACTTCCATCATTTGTTTCAAACCCTCTTAAATTTGTAATGGTTACTGCATCAATTGAAATTCCAGAACTTGGCTGTTTAATTTTTATATCTTCTGAAACAACAACACAAGAATTCGCGTCGGTAACTTCAACAAAATAAACTCCCTCTTGAAGACCTGAAATATCTTTACTTATAGCATTGAAACTTGGATCACCATGTTTAGACCATTTGTACGAGTATCCCGATGTTCCTCCTGTAACATTAATTGTAATTTCTCCATCATTACCGCCATAACAACTAACATTCTTTATAGTTTGCTGACTCACCCCAAGTATCTCTGGTTGCGAAACAATAATCTCCGCAAAGTTTTCTTCTCCTTTAATATCTGAAGCTTCAATTCTATACTTTCCAATTGGTAAATCAGAAATTGAATTTAAAGAATAGTCAGTGTTTAGAGGAATTTTATCATTCCCTACAATTGAAAACCACTTATACGTGAAATCTGCTGGTGTTGAAATAATAGGGTAACCACCGTCTACAGTTGCTTTCAATACTGCCTTACTATCACCAAAACATGGTATTTCTTGTGTTTGTGTAATTGATACTACTAAAGGTTGTGGCTCTTTTACTTCAAATGTATTTGTTTTTTCGCACCCATTTGAATCAATTACTTTTACAGTATAAAATCCAGCAAAAAGATCATTTATATCTTTTGTTGTTTCTGAAAACGAAACATCACCCGCTTTTGTCCATTGATAAACATGAGATGGAATACCCCCTGATGTATTTATTGAAATACTTCCTGTATTGCCTCCGGGAACATCACAATTTACAATAGAATTTAATTGAAGTATCAACTCAGATGGCTGGGTAATAGTAACTGTTCTTACGGCATCAACTTCACATCCATTACTATCTTTTAACCATACATTATATGTATTATTAGAAAGCCCACGAATTGTATTGTTTGATAAAGTAGTAGTTGAAACATAGGTGTTTTTATTATCTATCGAATAAAAATAATTTCCTGTTCCTCCTCCAACATCTAACTTTATACTTCCATTACTTACTCCAAAACAAGTAACATCGGTCTTTGATATATTGAAATTTAAAGGAGTGGGTTGTGTTAACGAAATGAATTCCGTTTTACTTGTATACCCATCGTTTACAGTAACAGAATAATTCCCTTCAACTCTATTTATAATAGCGTCACCAAAGCTCGTTACATTAACACCATTTCTCTTCCATCTATAGGTATACGATCCTGAACCTCCAGATACTTGAGCTCTTAAATCTCCTCTTCCTCCATGACAATTTATAGCTCTTGATATTCTTAATTGTACTCTTAATTCAGGTAATTCGGTAATTTCAATTTCATTAGAGGTAATTATACATGAATTTACGTCTCTAATTGTGGCAACATAAAAACCAGCTCTTAGTCCTGAAATACTAGCTCCTGATTTAGAGAAAGAACCATCGCCTCGCTTCCTCCAAGTAACAGTATAACCTGGTGTTCCTCCACGAATTGTTAAATTTATACTTCCTGAGCTTCCATTGAAAACCATATTATGAGTCTTATTCACTCTAGTAATTTCAATTGGGTCGGGTTCTGTAATTCTTATTGGACTAGAAATTGTAGACATACAACTTCTTATATTAATATCTCTGATTCTAAATCGATATCCAACATATTGATTTTCATCAAGAAAAAACACATTACTGCTTTGCCATACGGTTCTATTTCCTTTCCAAACAGCATATTGATATCTTCCTGTTTTACCTCCAGTTCCTACTACGGTTACTCTAGCTTTTTGCCCATTACATTTAATTCTATCTGTAAAAACATTCGCTATTCTTACCTCCGTTTGTCCACCAACTGTAATACTTCTTTGAGCCTCCCCACTTCTTGTATCCTTTACCTCAACAGTATAATTACCCGGATTAACATCTACAGAAGTAGTATTTCGCACATTATAAATAGTTCGCCTAACAATGTTTCCTTGCTTGATAAAAACCGTATAATCAGAATATCCACCTCCGATCCCTGATACATTAATACGCCCCTGTTCGCCAAAACAATCTGGTGCTACTGCCGAAACAGAAAAGCTTACTCGGGCAGGATTTGTTATTCTGGGTAAATTGAGTTGTTTCGTACAACCATTTTTATCAGTATAAATAATTTTATGATTTCCTGCTGGTAAATTGCTAATACTAAAACTTCTCGTATAAGCTCTTCCTGTTCTTGTATTTGAAGAACTCCCATTAATTAAGACCCTATAGTTATAATAATTTGAGAACGGTGTTCCACCTTGCACCCAGTTAAAACTTATAGACGCATCACTAGCACCAAAAGCACTAGGCATAATAACAGAACCTGTAGAATGCCTAATATCCGTTTTTGAATTAATTCTAATAGGTATATTAGGTTTACCTTGTTGAACACACCCCTTTGAGTCTTTAACCTTAATGATATAATTATTTGGAGTAAGGTTGGTCACTTGTGTCCATCCAGAAAATGATCTGCTCCAAGTTCGTCCATTATTTAAACTATACACAAAACTTCTAGAACCTCCTGAAGCCGTAATTGTAATTTTCCCATCTCTCCTTCCAAAACAAGTTTCATCTTGGTTTTTGGTTGCGTTATATGTTACTGCAGCTGGTTTCGTTATATTAAAAGTAAAACTATCTCGACCACAAGTTTCAGAACTTCCACTTCGAAACCCGGTTATTTCAACCTTATAATTACCTCCTTCTAAATCTCCAGAATTCCAATCATATACCCAATTTCCTCGAACCCTTCTGAAAGATCTTATGTTAGTTCTATTACCAACTGAAACATACCTATTTGAATGCCTTAGTTTTTTTAACAAGTTAATATTAACACGCTCTCCACTACTAATTTGTCTATTAAAATACAGTGTAAAATTCGCATCAGTGCTGTACGAACATGTTGGTTGTTTTACTGAAGGAGCTCTTATTGTTTTAGGCCCTTCTGGTAAAAAACGGATACCAATTGTTCTTGATACATAACTTCCAGAACAACCAGGTTTTACTCGAATATTTATGGTTCTTGTTAATGCCCTTCTTCGATCGGCAGCTCTAGAGTATAAATGACTTAATCTTAAATTAAAACTTGTTCGTCCACGACCTGCCGAAATAGATCGCCAAACAGGTACTTGACGTGTTCGAGGTCCAGAATAATTCCTCAATGCCGCACGAGCAATATCTAATTGTTCCAAGATCATTTCGCATCTCCAATCCCATCCTCCAGTATAACAACCTCGAGCTTGATTTTCTAAATTTGAAACATTATTAAGTAATCTTTGATAATTAGGGTGTGTTTGAGTTGCGGTATTTATAGCATCAAAAAACTCCCAATTATATACGCTCGAACCTGGACTAAATCCTGATGTTGCTCGAAGAGTCTTAGAAGCATTTTCACAAATAGTAGCAGATGTAGCACTACCTCCAACGAATGAAATACTCATATTGGGTGTCATAGTAATTTGAGCCCACCCTGAATTTATTCCATCACGAAATACCTGATTTTTAGTATATCTTCTTGAATAACATGTCCCACTAACATTTACAGTTTTTCTCGTTTCTCTTGAACTTCTACACCCTCCCCATTTTCTTCTCTTTCTAGTTATCGTGTGAAACATAACCTTAGTTACTCTTTTACTAGTACTATAATTCTTTTGATATGAAAAGCTTCTATTAATAAATTGAGAGGGATTATAAGCAAATCGTTCCGATCTGCCGTTACTAAAGTATACCCTTATTTCTTTTAATCCGTTTTTATTCGTTCCACAGCTCGAGCTTCCTTGACCTATATATCCATTGATTTTTAACGTATACGTTTGAGCTATTGATGATATAGATAGCAATAAGAATAGAGTAATAAATATATTTTTTTTCATACTGCTTAAAGTTTAGTAGTTAATTTCAATTTTTTTCAAGGGAGACTTGGCGCCTGTCTCGAAAATTGCTTGTAATAGATATGAATACTTTGTATTAATCAATAGGTTTTTGTCCAAAAACTTATTGGTTTCATTTCCAAAAACTTTATAAAGTGAGGGCTTTTTTCCTTCTTTCGCTTTATAAAGATTAAACCCTTTTAAACCATCATGCTTATAAGTCCAATTCAAACGAATATAATTTTCAATTCTATTGGCCTCTGCAACGAACCTTTCTATTATAGGCTTTGGTCTATTATCAATAATAGTAATTTTTAAGGGAGTAATTGGTTCCGACTCTAACCCCGATTCATCTGTCGTTAAAGCCGTATATAAGTACGTTTTATCAGGAATACCAGTTCTATCTTCATATTCAGTAGTAGGCAATGGAATTGTCGCTAGTAACTGCCAAGGTTCCTCGACTCCTCTTTCTTTTCTGTATATACTGGTAGTTTCCGCATCTTCACTGGTACTGTTAATCCATTTTAATAATACAACTCCTTTATCCGCATTAAACAACGTAAAAACGGGTTGTGTTGGCGGTACGATATCAGGTCTTTTTAATTCTATAACCTCAGAGAATTCAGATGGATTATAGCGTTTATCGAAAGACTGTACTTTATAATATATATGCTTATTTAAAGTTTTAATATTGATTGTATCGGTAATAGAGTTTTGAGGAACTGGTTCAAAAGTTATTTGCGTGAATTCATCTGTTTTAAGATTTGCTTTGAAAACCCTATATCCTAAAAAGTCGATTTCAGTATTTTTCTTCCATTGAAGTCTCACGACTCCTAAAGAGTCGATTGTTCCATTTAACAAGGAAGGTATTGCCGGTGGAGTACTATCATCGGGTTGCACCATTTTTGGAAATGACGTTCTTGTTCCTCCATCAAAACCCACTCCTACTATTTTATAATAATTAACTGGTTGGAGTCCTGTTAAACGGATACTCCGCTGATTTTTCGAAATATTGTCGTTTATTACCAAATACTTCCCTTTAGGTGTATTTGATCGTAATAACTTAAACTTTTTTAAAGTATGTATCGCTTCTCCCGAAAACTCCCACTTTAACATAACTCCATAATTATCAACCAATACATCCGAAATAAAAGGTGTAAAAGTTAATGGTGTGATTCCCTTTCCTGAAACCACTTTCGAATAAGGCCCCTCTATTCCAAAAGGAGAGACTCCTTTTATTCGGTATTGATATACTTTATTGTTCTGGAAAAGACTGTCGATATACATCATTCTATTAGATGGGTTTCGTTCCCTTCCTCCTAAATCAACTAAAGGTGTTCCTAATAATTCTTTAAAACTCTTCCCTGCATCTTCCGATTTTTCAATAATATAGTTGGTATAGAAACTACTTACAATCGCTTGATTCCAAGATAAAAGCACCGTTTTATCTTTAAAAACTCCGACAAACTCCTTAGGTTCAGGCAAAGGTTTTTTATCTCTTAAACCAATATAAACACCTCCTTTTTTTACTTTTTTATTTTCATTTTCTGGAATTGCGACACGTATGTTATACAAATAATTCTCACCTTCCTTTACAGTAATATCTTCGAAAGCCAATCCTGAAAATTTTGCTACTTCGAAATCTTGATCTGCCGCATGTAAAGCGAATGTAAAACGTTGCTCCAAAGCTTGTGCTTTGTTTATAATATTTAGAATACCATTTCCTCCATTGTTCATATCTACTTCAAACTCTTCTCCATATAAGGCTTGCGCTGCAATAGCGGCGTTTACGTTATTTTCAGTAAACTCCTTCCATTCCATCATTGGGCGAGGCTTAATAGGGATAGGTGTCAATAATTCTACTTTAGGTTGTTGTTGTACTACTCCATTTTTTACAATAGTTTTTCGCTCGATATGATAACCATATTTATTCGCATATTTCCAAGCTCTTGGTGTAGTAACTCCCCATCTCAATAGTATCTTTTTATTCGATACGGTGGCTATAACTTTCACTTCAGAAGCCTGACCACCAATTTCTTTTTGTGAATAAATGTTTGAGATTATTCCTAAGAATAAACAGATTATATTCAGGTTCTTCATCTTAATCATGTAAAGGGTTTTCATATTTTATTTGATTCGTAGAACTCGCTCTAGATTGACCTGGCAACATATACTTTAATGTAGCATTATATCTACCTTTTCTCATGTATGGGAAAGGATCCGTTGCTAATTTTATATATCTAGGATTTGTTTCCCATGATAGACTAGAGTTTACCAATTGATACCTCAAATCTTCATAATCCCTTAAATAATAATAAGCCAAATTGTAACTATAAGGATTGTATAAGTTTGCTTCATCCGTATATCCATTTTCAGCATAAGTCACGTACCATGTCAGAGGCTCAACGGCTTGTTTCGGAGGCACTCCTACTTTATAAGTTTCTCTTGATACTGTAATAACACCTTCATAAGGATATCCCTTATAAATCATTGGAAATATTTGCCTTTTATAATAGCTATCGTCTAAATTAGCCGCAGCCACTATTAATGGTTTGTTACCCGTAAATTGATTTCCTCTAAGCTCAGGAATATCAAAAGTTTCAAGAAAATTAATTTTAGAGTATAAAATTATCCCACTTGGATAAATCAAATGCTCATATAAATTTCGAACAACTCTCATTGTTCTCATTTTCTGTTGAAAAGTTCTAAATGCACTCGTGCTAAAATCATACGTTAGCAATTCTCTTTCACCATCTTTACTTATACTTCCTTCTGCTTTTCTAGATTTTACTTGCGCGGTATTATTACTATCTCCATTTATATTTTTTGATTGATAGCTTTCCGAAACATTTGTGTCTAAAGTATTCCCTTCAGAAACTAGCATCAAACTTACATTATAGTCCGTTTGATTGTCGATTTGAGAAGGTAAAGCATAGGTAACCTGTTTTCTAGCTCTATTATAGGTGTATGTTTTCTTATAACGACTTCCAAATCCAGAAACCATATTCATTTCTTTCTTCCAAGTAGGTACTTCATCAAAAAGATATGACTGTCCTCTTTTCAGATTTATATACGCCGTTCTATACTGATCTTTATAGAAATTCTTTTGACCAAGAACAGGATACATATAATCAATATTGGATAACGGAATTGTTGTTGGTGCCTCTCCGGTGGTAAAATTAACTTCTTTAAATTCAGTTGCATTAGTACCGCCTGACTTTATGGTTTCCCATCTTCCATTTTTATATTCCTGAAAGTACAACTGTACCTTCGCTTTTAATTGCGAATGTGGTGGTAAAATTTCATGAGAATAAAAGGCCGCAACGTCATTTCTGTCATTCCATTTTACCTCTCCATCAATGCTATTTCCATTATGAGTTACATTAAATTCATCTAATAAAATTTTATATCTTCTATCACCGGTATCATCAGGAATATCAAAAACTTTATTTATTTGCATATTGAAAACAGCCTGAGGTGCAGCAAATACATCAACATCACTGCTGCCATCTTTCGGTGTTAAATCACTTATGACAACAATTCCATCTAATGGACCTCCTCCAATCATATCACATTTATCCCCAAGCTCAATTTTAAATCGGAATCTACCCTTTACAAGACCACCCAATAGACTATATTTCCCGGCCAAATATCCTCTGAACCAAGCTGGATTCGGTAAGCGAGCTTGTAATAAAACGGCTCCTCCCCCAGAAATAATTGGAAGTTTCTTTTTAATTCCGAATAATTTAAAGGTAAGTCCCAAAACTCCTTGCAAATAAGCGTATGCTTGTCCGTTAGCATACCAACCATTCATTCCTACGGGTTCTGAAGAGCCTCTACAATAAGCATCTCCATAATCCTTTAGCATAATATCAAATCCGATTCCAGCATCAAAACGTGCATAGAATATCAAAAATTTCAAATCTCCTGTAGATACACTCATACTTGATCCAAATGCCAAACCTTTTCCTGACTTCAGCATATTGGCGTCTCTCATATAATCTAGTTCGCTAGCATCCATTCCCAAAATATCAGCAACTATAGGAGGCGGAGGCGGACTTCCTGGTAAATCATCACCAGTCATAAAATAACTATCCATCTGAACTCTAAGAATACCAAGGTCGATTTTAACTCCCACTCTATCTTCAGGAGTTCCTATTAATAAATGCCATTCATCGGGTGACACATAGAAATCGAGCCAGCCAGCTCTTCCATTTGGTCCAATACCTTTTAACACGCCAAAATTGATATATACTTCGGACGTAGAATGGAAAATGTCATTGACAAAATCAAAACCAATAAAAACATTCGCGGAAATTGCCGCAGTTGGAGATTGTGCTGGTATTCCTTGACCACCAACAGCCGCTATACTGCTTAAATTACTATTAACCGTATCAAAGAAATCTCCCGGTAAAGATGTAATTAACTCTCCAAAACCTTTTAAGTATACTTCCTGTAGTCCTCCCGATCTTCTGAATGCCATACCAAATTCTACTGTGGCATGAAACAACTCCTCAGAATTTTGAGTAATAATACCCACTGAAGCTTTTAAACCAAACGAATTTTGCTCATATGGCTCATAAATAACTCCAGACGTTGAAGCTCCAATTTCTTTAAAAGCAGCGTCCTGAACATTGGTATTACCAGCCATTCGCATTTTATTGTAAAAACCACCACCGAAAGCATTTAAGGCAAAACCTGGAAACACAGGAATTCCACCTGGGATGGTCACTTTCGCATCGGCGTACCAATAACGGAAGGTATCTGTTCTTCCAAATAGAGCTTTCGCCTCACATTCAAACTTTAATCCTGTTGAAAGCTTTGCGCCTACTGCTCCCGCGAAGCCTGTTCCATATGTTGGGTCATCTTCAAAAATAAAAATAGCCCCTTTTAATTGCATTCCAGCTACGTCCATTTTAATGAACAGGTGCTCAAGTCGTACACCATCAAACTTCCACTTATTACCAGCATCATCTAATTTTCCTTTAATGGCTAACTTTGATGCCCCTCCATTTCCTCCGTCGGATTCGGATGTTAGATTCACTTCAAAATCAAAAAGTAACTCAGCTTTGTTGTCTCCTGGAGTTTTCAAGCCTATTTCATTAATTGCTATCGGGAAATTAGCTAATTGTAATCTTCCTTTTATTCCAAAGTAATCAACAGAAAACTTAGGAGACTCTGTTTGAAGTACCATTTTTTGGAAAGTAATCCCTTTAAAATCAATGATATTTTTGGAATTATCATAACTATTTGAAGTATCATCCTTTTTTAGTCCAGATGCCAAACTCATTGATCCATTTAAACTTGCTTTCGGCCTGAACTTTCCATCTTTCACCTTCATTTCAACGTAGGAATCTTGAGTAAGGTGCACCTTCGCTTTCCAAACATCAAACTTTATATCCTTTTCAGTTTTTACCGCTAACTTATATTCTCCAGGTTGAAATACAGCATTGTATTGTAAACTATCTAATTGAGAAACTGGTAAAACGAGCTTCCCTTTAAACTCTCCGCCTCTCAAATGATTCGTTTCAATATCTAATAAAAAATGATCTAAAGAAAAATCCCATCCTGAGGCACTTCCTTCATTTAACCCAATAATATTTTCACCTATGAATTTACCTGTTACCCCTTGCTCATCGATAATTAAATCTGAAGCTCCAAATGCAATTCTATCGCTACTTCCTTTCTTTTTGAATTCGGGTGGTAAAACAACTTGTAGTGATTTTACATAAACACCTCTCCACAAAGTTGGTTGTGTACTATAAAATTTATTTAAATAAACTTGCGGAGTTGCCTCGTCATTTCTTAGATCACTAAAATCAAACACAGCTGTATTTAGCTTGAAGGTCGTTCCCTCTAAACCTTTAATACCAAACTCAGGCAATGATATATTCACAACCATATCGTTCCAATCGGAAGCTGTTGTTTTAAAATCGGCTTCAACATAACCGACTTTCTTTTTACCGTTGTCATCCACAGGAAATAATAAATCACTTGCAAATTTTAAGTTGGCATCGATTCCCATTTCTTTAAATCCAGAACAATCTATTGTTGCATAAGTTCCGGGTTCTTCAAAACTTCCTTTTAAGGTTAGTAATAGTGAACCGTTATTTATGTTAACCGTAAATTGAGAAATTAAATGAAGCCTTGCATCTCCAACAATTCCTCCATCATGAGATAACTTTACGTTAGATGCTCCAAGAATTAATTCTTGCTCTCCTCTATCTGGATTGGTATTTGGCAAATTAACCTTTAAAAAAACGGTTAACTCGGAATAGGTTGGTTTTAAAACGGCTTTGGCAATACCAACAGTGTACTTTACATTGCTAATCGTTACAGGTTTTATAGCAACAGGCAGTTCACTGAGACCATCTCTTGTTAAAAGATCAATATAATTTCCAGACTCTTCAATACTTTTAAAAGTATTCTTAGCCATCTTTAACCATTTTTCATTTGTTTGATTCTCAACCGAGGAAAAGTCATATCCTTGTTGATCAAAACTCGCTTTTTCTTCTAAAACTTGATCAGAATCAAACTTTTCCAATGAAGAAAAATTTCTAAACTTCTTTTTGGCTATTGCTTTAGATAGATTTGGTGATTCCAAATCTTTTACACTCAAACTGTCTTTTTTATAATCAAAAGTATTGCTAGAGAATAGTTGAATACTTACAAACATGATCATAAAAAAACTTAGGGGTAGTTTTTTATTCATTGATGTAGCGTAGTTTAGTTAGTTAATTTTTTTAGTTTTTCGCTTTATTTTATGGTTTACAAATCTTCAAGACTATAAAAAACATAATCACTCCATTTATCATATGGAATTGAATTATGAGGACAGTTTATTACCAATTTATTCCATGAGTCCCACTCATTTCTTAAATCATTATTGGTCATATTGAAATGCTCTAAAATTGCTTTCTCCATATAGATCGGTAAAATCATTGGTGATTTTCTGTTCACTCCACCTTTCAACAATTCTATTTCATGAATTATTGAATTATCTTTTATGGTAAAAGTGAAAACTCCCTTTTCGTAAGAAGATTGATAATCGACAAAATCACCATCTTCATCATAATTTGGGGTTAGTAAATCATTTTCCTTCTCATATTCAAAAATTCGATTCATCATTGTTTCATTTAACCATTGGAAAAAGTATTTTGCTGCTATTATTTTATCTTCTCTTTCCTTATAATTATCCCAAGAGTAACTTTCTTTATAATTACCTTTTTCATCTATCGAAACTTCCAATTTGTTGAATCTTCGTTCAAAATTATATAATCTATTTTCATATAATAAATTAACATGATTTCTAAAATCCGAATATTCTATAGGTTCAACCCAAAACCCTTTCCATTCTTCATTTATATAATGATAAAATCTTGTACTAATCTTAGAAGTAGATAGCGTCATAATTATTCTAATATTACTTGAATGAGATAAACTACTTATCTTTTTTACTAAGTCATTTATTTTCATCTATAATGGGTTTTTATAATTGTCTGACAAACTAATATCGATTTCATTATCAATAATAACTTTAACATCTACCGAATTTGGTCTTTTAGAATTCCCTGGATAATTAAAATCCATTTCGATTTTAACACCTAGAAGACTATCAGACTTTAACTTATCTGAAACAGCTTTTTCCATCTGAAACCAAGCCCCAGAACTATTTTCATTGGAATTCTGAGGAAAATAGTTTATTTGTTCACTTGGTCCTCCCCATTCGTTCCTAAAAATATGGCCTCCATCATCTACATTTTGATTAGAACCATCTTTAACGTCTTTAGCCCTTCTTTGTGCTGCTTCATTTCTTCTGATATTTTGATTAATTGTAACTGGATTCATAGTAGCTTTTACTACCCTACCCTGACCATCAATCTTATACTCAAATCTCCCTCCTTGTACTTTATAGGTAAAACCTTTCATTAATGGAGGATCAACATTCAACAGAGGGTTCCATCCATCTCCAGTCCCTCCAATTTTTGCTTCTATTTTTTTATCAGAGATCGTTGCCCAAACTGTACCTTTTCTATCTACAACTTGTAAAGTATTTCCAACGCTCTTTAAACTCCATGTACCCGGTAAATTACTTCTTGTCAGCATTTCAATGAATTCATCATATTGATTTCCGAGAATGTTACGTGCTTTTGCTGAAACAGCAGCAGGTACATCATCTACAAATTTTTGCTTAAGAACAACAAAAGAACCTGAAGGAACACCTGTGTTTATTGAAATATCATTGACTTGTCCATCCGGTTTAGCTACATACCAATAATCTCCTTCAACAACACTATTACTGTATATCTTCATTTCACCAGTAGATCCAATTATGTTCCTATTTAGTATTTGAGCTATTTCACTGGCACTGTTAGGTTTATTACAACTTAATAAGCGAATTGTTTTATTATTAGGTATCGACTCCAAAGCTTGCGCAAACTCACTCGCTGTTAATGTTACATTTTCGGTTCTTCCCTGGAGTTCAATAATTACAGAAAAATTGTCTCCCACGTCATCTGAATGGACAATAATATCAACATAATTATCATTATTATTAATATAACTTTTAACTACAGATACATTATCACCAGCCAGATTTATATTTCCTCTTAGTAATTGTTTTATTTTATCTTTTATACTTACCTGAACCTTTGCAATTTTAGCTAACTCGTCTCTGATCGCAACATCTATTGAAGCATCAGCAACATCATACGATTCTTTAGCTGTTTTTCGGATCATTTGTTCCGTGAAAGTATCAAGACCAAGCGATCCCATTTCTAACCAGAATAAATGTGTTCTAAGTTTACTACAAAACTCAGTATTACAATCAGAAAGGGTGAGCATTGCATTTAATACCCCTGATGTTATTTCCGCCCCAGCTATAGAGTACTTTAATGATTTTTGAGCAGTTGTTAAGTGTCTTAAATGACGTAATTTGGCAATGTTTCCTATTCCTGTAAACGTAGCTGCTACATCAAATGTTAAACTGAAAGCTGTTTCTAGATTTGAGGTTTCATTAACATCTTTAAGCGCTCTTAAATAAAATCCTGGGATTTCTTGAGAAGGCAATCTTAACCCTTCCGCATCCTGATTACTATTAATCAGATCTATTTTATCATATAAATGAAAACTACCTACTTCTTTATAATATCTACCATTATATTTGGAAGTTATAAAAATTTCTTCGCCATTGGTTTTAGGAAAAACTTTGAAGTTACTTGTATAAAAACCTAGTTTCTTCTCGGAGCTATATGGAATAAATAACTGGGGTTCTCTATTACCGTAACTACTTTTTAACCAATATGTGTAAATTTTCTTTATAAAGTTCGAAAAATTATCTTCTCCACCGTAATTATGTATTTTGTCATATAAGACTCCGAAAAGAGCTTTCTCATCTATTTTTCTAGAAATAAGTCCATCAACCAAATCTTGAGCATTATTCCTGCCTATTCCATCAATTAATTTTAATATCCCTTTTTCTTCATCTGTTCCCCATTGATCAATAGAACAATTACTTAAAGTGATAAGATCATTCCATAAATTAGCATTCCTGCTATCAATTACGAAATTGGGAATATGTTCATATAAATAATCGAGTTTATCGCAATCTGCTCCTGCCTTTTCGAACTCCTTATTAAATTCATTAATTATATATTCTTTATCCACAGTTAAACCAACATAATTGGAATACTCCTCGTAATCTTTTACATCACCAATTCTTAAACTAACCGCATCCGCTCCTGAACGTTCATCTCCAACAGCATACTTTATTTTATCTCGATAAAAATGCGTTTTATTTAATTCTAGTTCTAAAAATCTTTCCAAATTTGCTAAATCAACTTTTCCTTTATTTTTCGATAGACTTCCACTTAAATTTAACTGACGATTTCCAATTTTAAAATTAACAGATATTGGAATTCTTTCCCTCATAATCGTTCTGAAAGAATCCGTTAGAAAAAGTTTTGGGTCGTAATTAACCGAAGAATTACCATTATTGTCTCTCAACCAATCTACTAAGGCTTTATAGTCAATTCCTGTTATAATATTTTGTCCATCATCATCTCCTTGAAACCAATATAATTTCATACCAGGTGCATGAATCTTTTTCCAATCCAAATGATTCAAGACAGTTCCTGAACCATAATCCATTAAGAAATCGGTCGCTGCAGGTGGAAATTTATATTCATCCCAAGTGTGTTCTAATCCAAAAATCCCATGTCCTAGCTCATGCGCTAAAGTTCTCGATTGATGTTCAACTGTATTGGCATTTCTCGTAAAAACAAAACCAAATTGTCTTTTTAAAGGCATAAAACCAGCTACTTCCGAATCGGTTACGGGTACATTTGTTACGAAAACATAGTATGTAGTTTTTGAATAGTAGTTTTGCTTTTTTACATAATTGTTGAATGCCTTTTCTTCATCGGTATAATGTGATAATATAGAACTATCACCTACTTTCAATCTAGTATCATTATTAATATCCCATCCATAAATTTGGTCTAGATCTACGCTTGGAACCTCTTGTATATTTAATCGAACTCCAGCTTTTTTGTATATTTCTTTAACCCCTTCTTTAACCTGCGAATCAACACTCGGTATCCCAACTGGCACTAGAGTAACATTAATTACATCAAGCTTTTCCGATGCCAAGTGGGTCACTATTAAATTTCCTGCTATTTCAAACCTTTCAGGATCATCCTTCGATTTAACTACAGCTAAAATTTCTTCATCAACATAATGATACTTTCTTTCCAAGTTGATTTTAGCTGTTTTATCATCCAACCATTCAACATTTAGCTGAGCACCATCTTTGGTTTTAAAAATGATATCTTCTTTTGTAATATCAGAATCTAAAATTTCAACTTTAGCTCTTACAAAATCCTTCCCATTAGAATCTGAAACTACCTTATAAGGTACTTTATATTTACTTGAACCGTTATTTAGTATTTTATACTCTTTTTCGAAAACATCTGAAGTTCCTTCTGGTAGTTCATCAAAATAATAGTATCCAGAATTCTCAAATACAACCTTAACTCCATCTGCTGAAACATCTGTTATATTCCCATCATCATCAACACCATCGGTATTTGAATCAACTACAGCCCCACCATCAGCACCGTCTTGTTTTGTAATTGTACCATCTTCTCCAACCGACCAAACATCTCCATTGGCACTAACAATATTAATATCATCATCTCCAGGAACAATAGCTGACTCACCATTAGCCCCTGTGATAACTATAGCTCCATTTGAATCAATCTCAACAGTATCAATCACAAAATCAACTTCAATTGCATCTTCTAGTATTCCATCATCACCATTAATTCCATCAGAAATGTCAACGTCGACTATTGCAGAAGATCCTTGACCAAACTCGGCATCATAAAGTGTTACAACTTCACCTTCTGCAAGTTGATTAGATGAATTTACCAAAATACTTTTAAACTCAACTCCGAACTTTGCGAACTTTAAATACGGAATTTCAACATATCCTCTTCCAGTAATTCTTCCATTTCCCTGATTTTGTATTTCAGTAATTGTTGTTCTAAATTTTCCAGCAGTAAAAACATCTCCCAAAATTAATCCAGGATGTGGTTCTCTGTTACTAATTGCAATAGCATCAGGAACAATTCCACATTGATAATTAGCATCATCATTTTGTATAGTTTCAGTTGTTACCCTTTGAATTTCTGAATAATCACTGTATTGAAATTGGCACTTTCCTTTTACTTTATACTCGTATGTTGTACCTGGCTTCAAATTCCAAATTGTTGCCCAACTACTATTTGTTCTTTTTGTAAACCAAAAAGCATTAGCTTTATCAGCTTCTCTATAAGCTATAATATATTCTGAATGGATATCTGGAGTTTGATTCCAATACACATTAATTTTAGATGTTCCCTTTGGTTCACCGCTTACACCATCAGGTGTTTCACAAGGCAATGTTCGAGAAAACCAAAAAACTTCACTATATCCTTGGTTTTTGAATAATCCAATTTCCTCAAGCCCTTGCAAAGCTTTTGCTCGTACTCGCCAAGCATATCTCTTTCCAGGAAGTAATAGCGGCTTATCTGGTCCATAAACCAAAGTAGTTCTTCTTGTCGTCTCTTCATAAACAGGAACTTGAGACAAAAAAGCCGTCTGAGGATTAATATGGTCATCCCAAATTTCAACCATGCTAAATTCATATTCAACATTACTAACATTAATATGCCTTGGTGTCCATTGAAAAACAATATTTTCGAAATCTCGTGGTTCAATATTCGAGTTATTAAAAGGTATATTTAGTATAGGAGGTTCATTTTTGAATATAAATACAGTTGCACATCTTTTATCGGAAAGCTTAGTTCCCGATAGGTAATCATATACCTCAAAACAAAAGTTATAACTTCCTTCTGGTATGGTTTGAGCATAGGTCGTTGAATTAATCCCCTCGATATTATCAAACTTGTAATATGGAGCTAAATCTACGTTTGTAAGACTTAATGGGACTCCTCCTTCAATAAACAAATCACTAGCTCCTAAAACAAAATCTTTACTTCGAAAGTTAATATTACCTCCTTCAAAATAGGTTTTCAACCTAATTTGCCTGTTTGCTATTGTAATATCATTTAAAAATACTTGAATTGTTACTGGACTGTTAAGACTTGAATCATCGGCATAATTATAAAAATTAACGGGAGCTGGACTGTTAACTCTTGGAACAATAGTTACTGGATATTGTTGTCCTAATAAAGTTTCTACGATTGTAAAGAAAATAAAAAAGGTTAGTAGTTTTTTCATACAATGGAGGCTGGTTAGTTTAAAAATATTTTAGTTTAAAGTTTTTTCTATCTAAGTATTTTTGAGATTTTTCTCCAAAAAACTCAATTACTGATTGTAATATGTAAAAACGTATTTTTCGTTTATCTTGTTCATTTTCGAAAGTATCAAAGATTTCATTTTGAGTTTTAATATAAAACTCCTTCAGGTGCGTTTGATCTTCTTTCACATCTTCAATGGTCTTATATTGTTCAATCTCTTTACTTATCCAACGATGCGTCAATAATTTATCAAGTGAAAGCTTGAGTTTACCATCAATTTCTAAATATTCCTTCTGTAATTCTTCAGGGTACTCTCTTCGATCATTTTCACTTTTATTCCAAAGAAGATGCTTTATTGCTTCTTTTCTATTCTTTACATATTGCGATTCCATGGCATAATCTAATCGCTTCGCATCTAATTGGAACTCTTTAATGGTATTGAATAAAATTCGATAATATTTATCCAGAATTGCCTTCGAATCATAAATCTCTTTAAGTAATTGAATCGCCTTTATTTTATAAACTCTCTTATTTTTTTCTTTGGCTATTTCAATTCTCTTCTTTTGAAATTTAGATTTTCTACTTTCAGGAACCTTCTTAAAATCAGGAGCGTTAATTAATCGCTCTATTTTGTAGTCTATTTGTTCAATAGTACCTTGATATAAAGAATCTTTATAAGTAAACTTTATAATATTCTTATCTAATTTGGCTTTTTTCGTTTTTCTTGATTTACTCGACCTATCTTTTCGCTTAAATCTTATGTTTTTCGAATCAAACACACCAAATTGGTAGGTATACCCGAAGGTTATGGTAAAATCTTCTCTTGAATTATTTACTGAGTTTCTTAATTGAACCAATCCATTCAAGCTAAAGTTGTGTCTCTTTTTATAAACATAGCGACTACTAACTCTAAAGTTTGTGATATTCCCTTGATCTTCTCCATCCATGGTACTCTGATTATACCCTAAAGAACCATTTAACTTTAGCTTTTTTTCCAAGAAACTTTTACTTGCAGAAATCGTTGGTCCAAAAATTACGTTATTGCTATTTGAAATTTTATTATAGCTTGCGTTCATAGCTCCTGAAATACTTAAATTTCTTTTAGGATAACCAACGGTATAAGCAAAATTCCCATTATATAGCGTAGATTGATCCAAAGAACTTTGCTCTTCTCCTATTCTATTTTCGGCATCTTGGAATGTTACTGCAACGTTTATATTTTCTCTTTTTTCTTCATCTTCTCTTAAAATATAGTTAGCATTAAGATTAGCATTTTGAGATATTTGGGTAATATTCGCCCTGTCCAAATCCTCCTCTATTTGGGAAATTCCATTGATATAATCGAATTGATTTTTAATATTTGTGTATGACTGAAAATTCGAGTAACCAAAAGTTAAATTCAGTTTTTTACTCGCGTTATAATTCAAATTTAATGCACTAACTAACCTCCTTAATTGTGAAGCTTTATCACCATCTAAATCATCTCTTTGTAACCCTACGTTTAAAGTAATCCCTAGTTTATCATTCAAAATTTGCTGAGAAGCATTAATCGTTACATTCTCTAAATCGTTATTAAAGAAATAACCTCCAAGAGTTCGGTAATTTGGATCAATAAATTCATACCTTATTCCAATATTTCCTTTACCCACTTGGTAGGTAAAATTCATATTATAAGCCTTATAGTATTGTGTCGTTAAATTTGTGTTCAATAAAAAAGACATGAACTCTTGCTTACCAGTTCCTCTAGCATCTTCTGTTAAAGCAGACAGAGCTACTTCACCTCTTAACTTTAATCCTTTTAGAACCTCAAACTCTCCATCAAAACTAATTACAGTATTATCTTTGGGTTGGACTTCGTTTTCTATGGGTATTCTTTCTTTTAACGATTCTATGACATCCTTTGCTTTAAAGAATATTCCTCCTAGGGTAAACTTATTAAACTTGTAAGATGCTTTTATACCATATCCTATTCTCCTGTAATTCGCTTCTCCATTAAGGTTGTTAACATCGTATTCCCTTTCTCTAAGAAGTCTTCCATACATCAAACTTATTTTCAGCTTTTCCTTTGGTGAAAGATCAAAACCTATTCCTGTAAATTGATGACCATTTAAGGTATACGGTGAAAACGTCATATTAATATCACCAATATGAGCAGTTACCCATTTATAACTAGGATGGATACTAAACCTATTAAATGAAAAAGGGTTGTTTGTTTGAAGTTTTGCATTGGAATAAGAAAACGAAAATGGAATATTATACACTCCACTTATATTCAAGTTTACATTTCCGGACAAAAAATAAGTGAAAGGCTCACGATTTGAGCTTCCTTCATAGAAAACACTATTAACACCAACACCTCCGGTTAGTTTAAATAGTGAAGATTTCCCAATATTCTCAAGGTTTTGACCCAGAGATATAGTCGCATAAAGCAACAGTTTAAGTTGTAGTAGTTTGGTTAGTTTCAATTTTAAATTAAAATTCAAAATTAGGTCGGTAAATAAAAGCTTTTTTATTCTTATCACGAAATTTTTTCGCTAAATAAATGCATAAAAAAAAGGCTCAAAATATTTATTTTGAGCCTTCTTCAATCAACTATTAAAAACTAACTAATCACCAACTGTTATTGTTAAGTAATCACTTATAAGACGATCAAATAACAAGTCAGTTACAGTAATTGCATGAGTTTAACAGTATTTTAAGATTACTACTTAATTTTTAACTTTTGACCTAGATAAATTGTGTTATCCTCAATATTATTCTTACGTTTCAATTCGGCAACAGGTAATTTATATTGTTTTGAAATACTATATAGCGTTTCTCCTTCGCATACCTTGTGGACATTATATTTTGAAAGCCCTCGTTTTTTGAAGAACTCTTCTTTCTCCTCTTTATTGGCGGCATATCCTAAAACAACTTCTGTTCCCACATTAAGCTCGTCAAAATTACTCATACTATTTAGTTTGTACATATTACTTAATGACAAGTTATAGTGTCGAGCAATGCTACTGAGGTTTTCACCTTCTTTTACTATATGAACAATTGTTGGATCAAATTCTTCTATATTTCTATTTTCTTCAGCAGCTTTCTCTGGAAATACTTTGGATACTTCACCTATAACCAAATTCATGTACGCTGTTTCTTTATTGAGTATAATTTTATCCCACCCTTTTGGTAGCTGTTTTTCTTGTCCGTGTAGTAATAACTGATTAAAAACCAGCAATGTTACTATTAAAAAATATTTCATGATTCCCCTAATAAGTTATTCAAATTTACGATTTTTTTAATTAAAAAGAACTAAACAAATGAATAACAACTACTTAAAACCAACTAAATAAAAAATCCTGTCTAACAAATATTAGACAGGATCAGAACAAGGTTAAAAGAATTATTACTCAGTTTTTACAAATTTACCTTCGTACTTTACTTGTCCATAATGAACAACATAGAAATATAATCCTTTTCTTAAAGAACTAACATCGTATGTTATGCTACCATTATTTGAATTAACATTCGAATTTATTACTTGTACACCACTGATATCGTATACTTCTATTTGAACATCCATACTTCTAGCCATTACGCCAGATTCCTGAGTGTTCAAAAGAGTTAATGTGTCTAATACAGGATTTGGATGAACCTCAAGTTTATTTCCTGATATAGGAGCTGAACATGTTCCTACTTTAGTCCAAGCGTGATCCCAGTACATTCCAGTTCCAGGAGCATAAGCCCAACCTGATGCAGATGAACACCATCCAGCCACTTTACAACTGTATTTTGCTCCTTGATTTTGAACTTCTTTATTTTGTTGATACGAAGTTCCAGCCACATACTGACTTACTCCTGCACAATTTCCTCCAGTTGTATCAGCCTTTACAGTTACCGCAACATTTGCAGAAGTAGCTGAAGCACCTTTATTGTCGGTTGCCTTTGCTGTTAGATTATATTGTCCTTCTGGAGCGTTTGCCATACTATAAGTATATGGTACTGTTGAATCTTCACCCAGTTTAGTTACACCGTTAAAAAACTCAACTTTCGCTATAGTTCCATCACTATCTGACGCACTTGCTTCAATATTAATTGTTGCGCCATTATCTAATGTAGTTCCAGTAACAGGAGAATCAATCTTCACTTTCGGAGGATTATTAGTTCCTGATCCGCCTCCACATGGTCCAATTTCTTCCCAAACCGCCCAAGGTCCAGAGTTGGTGCTAGGGTTTTGATTTCTTGACCACCATCTATTTCTGTAATGAATATTGTTATGTTTTACATCTGTTCCTTTAGAGTATGCCACTGAAGCAGACCAGTCTGGATATTGATCACATGGACCTGTTGAATCTTTAGTTACATCAATTTCAACTGCTGTAGATGTAGTTGACGCTCCCTGATCATCGGTAGCCTTTACCGTAAATGAATGCTTACCAACTGTCAAACCGTTTACCGCAAAACTGTATGGTGAAGTCGCCGATTCTCCTAATTTAGTAGCTCCTTTGAAAAACTCAACTTTCGCAATTGTACCGTCAACATCCGAAGCGCTTGCTTCAATAGTTACTGCTGTTCCTTCAACAAATGAATCTCCATTTTTAGGTGAAGTAATTGATGCTTCAGGAGCAACATTTTGCGTTCCATCTTTAACAGTCACCTTCACTAAACTAGAAGTGGCTGAAGCTCCTTCATTATCAGTTGCCTTCGCCGTTAAATTATACGTACCAACTTGCGCATTGGCAATTAAATAAGAATAAGCACTAGTGCTATCTTCTCCTAACTTCGTTGTTCCATTAAAAAACTCAACTTTAGTTACGGTTCCATTAGTATCGGCAGCATTCGCTTTTATCATAATAGAATCACCTACTTGAAAAACTGCGTTATTTAAAGGATCAGTAACACTAACTGTTGGAGCTACATTTCCTCCTCCATTACCATTCGCGAAAACATCGTTTATTTTGTTTACCAAAGGTGATTTAACATTTGACCATTTTTTTAACTTAGTTCCATAAGATGTGGCGGTTCCTCCAAATTCAAGATCTCCATAAACAGTCCAAACAATTGTTCCTCCTAAAGAGTTATCATTGATAAACTGTGCCTTAATTCCGATTGACTCTTCATCGTCATAACTCAAGAAATAATTTCCTTTTACTAAGTAAGGAACTTTAGCCTCATTATCCCATTTTCTTGTCCACCCACTATTTGGTGACAAGGCTTTTTGTTTAATAAAAAAATAATTAGGCGTACCATCGTACACTTCTTTTTTCCAATTAGTGTAATCTGCGGCTGTAAGAATAGGTCCATCAGGCTGCACAGTTTCATTACGTTTTACCGTTTTTACATTTAAATCTGCAGGCCCGTCTGTAACAACTCCTCTTCCATAAAATGGAGCACCAAAACAAATTTTACCACTAGGTACTCCTAGTTGATTTAACTTTTGTAAAGTAGATTGCCAGTTAAAAAATGGTACTTCGGCATCAGCGTAAGGATAAATTGGAGCGTTGTGTCCTGCTTTATTTGACCATCCTCCATTGAAATCATAGGTCATCATATTAAAATAATCCATTGAGTTCACCAAACGACTCCAGTCGAAACCGTCTAATTTTCTTGGATCAGCAGAAAAACAAGAAGTAATTAGTTTGTCTGGACCAATAGCTGTTCTAATTTCTTCTACTAAAACTTGAAAGTTTACAAAATCTTCAGGAGTTCCAGTAAAGTTCATTCCTGAATATGGTCCAGGGTATTCCCAATCAAGATCAATTCCATCAAAACCTGTTGCTATTAGCTTTTTACAGTCTTCAATAAATCGTGCTCTTTTTACTGGGTCGGCCGCCATTTCTGGAAAATGCTTACACATACTCCATCCTCCAATAGAAGCCATTACTTTAACTCCTTTTTGATGAGCTAACTCTAATAAACCAGGAGCACCTGTTTCTTTATGCAAAGGCAACGGCAAACCTCCACTTAACCCCCAAGTAGGTTGTGTCCATGATGTTCCGTTAAGTGCTACTTGAAAACCTTGAGCTTCTGCTCTTGTTTTTGCTTCTTCATTGATATATTGAAGAGGTTCAATTTCTCCAAACAGGATATGCAAATCCCAGCTACTATAAATATCTTTAAAAAAGATATCTTTAGGCTCCTGTGAAACACCATCTTTATAAATACTTTTATTTCGATGATCTCCACTATGCAATGATCCGTCTTTTGCAACACCAAAGAATGAATAATTCAAAATGGTGTATTTAGAGTAATCAATGTTTAAATGAGTTAGAGCTCCTGCACCGGGCACACCCGCTCTATTGTTTTTCCAAGCATCCCAGTTAGTAATATAACCAATTACTTGTTTTTGATGATTTGCAGTGGTGGCATTTCCACCAGTGTTGACTTGCGCGTACAAACACGCAGTTAAGAAAAAGAATGCTATAAACATCCTTTTTCGAATAAGTGAGAAGGGTTTCATAAATATATAATTTAGTTGAACCTGAAATTCCTAATTATTGGAGGAGTCTTAAAAAAAAATCGACAAACAACATGAAATTAACAACCTAAAACACCCTTTAACACATAAAGGTTAATCTATAGTTATTAAGTAGGTTGTTTAAAAAATAGATAGAGACAGAAGTAAACTAAGAATGTATCTTACTTTTTTAACGAAAAAAATAAATCTCCTTTTATTTTCGGTAATTCGTACTTTTTTATAACTGAAACAGTTCTAATAATAACAATTACAATAGCCGAAATTACAAATTGTACGTTATCGTTTATATTGATGTTTTCAAGAAGTAAATACATAATTCCTCCAGACAAACAGGCTGAAGCGTAAATTTCTTTTTTGAAAATTAAAGGTACTTTTTTGGTTAACACATCTCTAATTACACCTCCAAAAACAGCCGAAACCATGCCCATAACTAAAGCCAAAAAAGGATGTAATTCATATGCTAATCCTTTCTCTAAACCAAGTAATGTGAACACACTAATTCCTATCGTGTCAAACAAAAACATTGTTTTGCGTAAAGGAGCTATTTTCGATTTAAACAAAAAAGTAAATAATACTGCCGATAGGATTGTCCAAATGTAATTAATGTCACCAATCCAATTAATAGGGTGCGCGTTAATTAAAACATCTCTTAGCATTCCACCACCTACAGCAGTAACAAAAGCAATAATAACAACACCAAAAACATCAAATTCTTTTTTAAGAGCCACCAAAGCTCCACTAATTGCAAATGCAAATGTCCCCAGAATGTCAATGGTGTATATTATACTCACTTTAAATCGAAATTTCCGAAATTCTTATTTGCAATGACCTTTCTATTTCTCTAACACGCTCTCTTTCATTCTTAAGAATTAGAACTAAAGAAACCCCACTTTTTCCAGCACGAGCTGTTCTACCACTTCGATGCGTGTAGTACTCTTGTTTTTCAGGTAACTGATGATGAACAACAAAACCTAAATTTCGAACATCGATACCTCTTGCAGCAACATCGGTTGAAACCAATACCTGTAAGTTTTCATTTTTAAAAGCTCTCATCACTTTATCGCGCTCTTTCTGTTGCATATCACCTTCCAGTGCTTCTACAGAAAAACCTTCCCCTTTTAACTCTTTTGTTAGTTTCTGGGCACCCGCTTTTGTTCTCGTAAACACTATGCCTCTTTGCGATTCTCTTTTTTCAAGAAATCTAACGATTATATCAAGTTTTTCCGGGATTGTAGTTTCAGTAAATTGATGCGTTATGTTCGCATTTACTAATGAGTTTTTATTTACCTCAACTTGTTTTGCTGAAGCGGACATGTATTTCTTTATTATATTTCTTATTTCAGGTGGCATTGTTGCAGAAAATAACCATGTTTTTCTTTCTCCCGAAGTATACTTTAAAATACGATTTAACTCCTCCTTAAATCCCATACTCAACATTTCATCTGCTTCGTCTAAAATTAAGGTTTCTATACTTTTTAAATCAACTTCTCCCCTCTCTATTAAATCAATTAATCTTCCAGGTGTAGCTATTACAATATGAGTCGTTCTTTTTAAATTCTTTATTTGACGTTCAATTTTTTCTCCACCAAAGACAGCTTCCAAAAAAATTCTATCATCAACATATTTGGTGAATTTAAAAAGCTGCTTTTTTATCTGCTGAACTAACTCTCTTGTTGGAGATAAAATTAAAGCCTGAATTTCATTTTTTGAAGTATTTATATTGTGTAAAACCGGTAAGCCGTAAGCAGCCGTTTTACCCGTACCCGTTTGTGCTAAACCAATAAAATCTGTTTGGTTTTTTAACAAATAAGGAATCGTTTCCTCCTGAACTTCTGTAGGATTTTTTATACCCAATTCATTTAATCCTTTTATATAATCTTTTCCTACTCCTAGTTCTCTAAATGTTGTCATCCCAATTTGTTTGTGCGCGCAAAGATATTGCTTATTTTTTGCTAATAAGTAAATTTGTTACATCTTCAGTTATTCTTTTTGGTCTTCCTGTTTTACTATCTACTAAACAAAATGTTGTTAGCGCTTTGACTAGAACCTGAGAGTCTCTGCTAATTTCAACATGACGTACAGATTTCACACCTTCCGTTTTACCAACCCAAGTTTTGATAAGAACGGTATCATTTAGCAGTGCTTGAGCTTTATAATCAATTTCATGTCGCACAACAAACCAAGCATAATCTATGGATTTTATTCCTTTTATCAGTTCTTTCCAATGTTCGTTTGCTATATCGTTAATCCATTGAACATATACCACGTTATTCACATGATTATACTCATCTATCTCACTTTTTTGAACTAAATGAGTCTTTTCGTAAACATTCATTTAACAAACTTACATAAATGATGTTAATTAATGCTTAAAATAACCTTTGGTATTTGCTTTGTTAGTGATAATAACGAGATATTGAAAATCCAAACTTTAAACACCCCATCGTGATTAACAAATTCGGTATTGAAAAAATTAGCTCGCTAGTACTTAAACAGGCTATTCCTGCTTCTATCGGGATTTTAGCTATGTCATTGAATATGATTATCGATACCATTTTTGTTGGAAGATGGATTAACCTACTAGCCATTGGAGCTTTAACGGTTGTACTTCCTATTGTATTTCTTGTTTCGTCAGTTGGAATGGGAATTGGAATTGGAGGTAGCTCAATAGTATCTCGTGCACTTGGTAACAACAACAAAAAAAAAGCAAATTGGGTTTTTGAAAATCAGTTGTTCTTAACCATTGGCATTTCAATTTTATTTTTGATAATCGGTTCTTTGTTTTCGGTTCCACTGCTTCGTTTATTTGGCGCTCAGGGACAAATTGCCGTTTTAGCAAAAGAATACTTCGATGTAATAATTTTTGGAGTACCTTTTTTCGCTTTTGCGATGATGGGAAACCCCGTTATTCGTGCCTTAGGGAAACCGAATTACGCAATGTACACTATTATTCTTCCTGCCTTATTAAATATTGCTTTAGATGTTGTGTTTATTAAAGTATTCGACCTTGGTATGTATGGTGCCGGCTTGGCTACCACCGCTTCTTTTTTTACGAGTGGTTTATTTGTTTGTTGGTTCTTCATTTCGAAAAAAAATCTACTTTCTCTGAACTTAAAAAAGCTAAAAATAAGTTCTTCTATAATTAAAGAAATACTATCCTTAGGAAGTATTACATTCATCAGACAGGGAACTATTAGTGTTTTGATTATTATATTAAATTATAGTTTATTCAAATACGGTTGTGCAATTTCTATCTCTATATACGGTATTATTAACAGAGTAATGATGTTTGCGTTATTTCCTGTTTTAGGAGTTACACAAGGTTTCTTGCCGGTAGCTGGATATAACTATGGAGCGAAAGATGTAAAACGAGTAAAAGAAACCATTAGGATATCTCTACTCTTTGGAACGGGTATCGCTAGTTTGATTTTTGTTTTAATTATGCTTTTTCATACCGAGTTAATTCAAATATTTACTGATGATGAAAGATTGGTGAAATTAACCTCTAAAGCACTAATTATTGCCTTCTTAGCCACACCTTTAATTACAATACAACTAATAGGGTCTGCTTACTTTCAAGCAGCTGGAAAAACTTTAAAAGCCTTATTAATCGCATTGTTAAAACAAGGTTTCTTTCTTATACCTTTGGTTTACTTTCTACCAAAAGTATATGGTATTAACGGTATATGGATTTCATTTCCTATCGCCGATTTTCTTTCTGCTTTCGTTACTTTTGTTATTCTAAGAAGAGAAATAAAACTAAACCTGAAAAGCAGTACTTAACTAAAAGTAATACTACATTATTTAACGGCTACCACAAAAAGACAACCCTTTAACAATCAGACCATTACTACACCTTTCGTTAATTATTCCTTAAATTAACATTCACTTGTTAATTTCTATAAAAAAAACATAGATCTTCGGGGCGAACTAACTAAAACAAAAATCTTGACAAATAAATTCGAAACTGATAGCATAGGCCGCCTATTGCTTAAACAAGCAATTCCCGCAACTGTCGGAATATTGGTGATGTCATTAAACATGATTGTTGATACCATTTTTGTGGGTCGATGGATTAGTGTTCTAGCAATTGCTGCAATTACCGTAGTTTTGCCTATAGCCTTTTTAATTTCATCAATTGGAATGGGGATTGGTATGGGAGGAAGCTCAATTATTTCAAGAAATTTAGGAGAAAAAAACCATACAAAAGCTTTTAATGTTTTTGGAAACCAAATAAGTTTAACCGTAAGCTTATCAATTTTCTTTGTCGTTTTGGGAATATATTTTGGTGCGCCAATATTGAAAATATTTGGTGCCCATGGTGATATTGTTGTACCCGCCACCGAATATTTCAACGTAATTATTATGGGGGTTCCTTTTTTGGCATTTGCAATGATGGGAAACCCAGTTATTCGCGCCTTGGGGAAACCTAATTATGCGATGACTACGATGATTTTACCGGCTATTATAAATATTATCCTAGATATTATATTCATAAAATTTCTAAATCTAGGAATGTTCGGAGCTGGATTGGCAACTTCTATATCTTATGGCGTTTCGGGTCTCTTTGTTTTGTGGTTCTTTCTATCAAAGCATAATGAGCTGAAAATCATTCCAAAATATTTCATTTTAAATATTCCTATCTTAAAAGAAATCATTTCACTTGGAGGTGTTTCAATAGTTAGACAAGGTGTTATTAGTATATTAATAATTGTTATGAACCACAGTTTATTCGTATATGGTGGTGAAATTTCTATTTCAGTATATGGTATAATCAACAGAATAATGATGTTTATACTTTCTCCTGTACTCGGAGTAATGCAGGCTTTTTTACCTGTAGCTGGCTTCAATATTGGAGCTAAAAACGCCCTTCGTGTCAAAGAAACAGTTAAAAAATCTATTTTATTCGGAACAGGAGTAGCCACATTTATATTCGTAATTGTTTTAATATTCTCTAAACCACTAGTTGGTATATTTACAAATGACAAAGAATTATTAAATTTAACACCAAAGGCCTTAGTTATAGCTTTTCTCGCTACACCTGTTATTACAATACAACTAATTGGATCTGCTTATTTCCAAGCCGCAGGTAGAGCACTCCCTGCTTTAATGCTAACCTTATTAAAACAAGGGTTTTGCTTAATTCCTTTGGTTTATTTGTTGCCTAAATTTTATGGTGTCAATGGTGTTTGGATTTCTTTTCCTATAGCCGATGTTTTATCGACCATTATTACCTATATTTTTCTTCATAGAGCACTTAATTCAGACTTGAAATATGAAAATTAACAGTTTTTTTTAACTTGGTATTTATATTTTACTTAGTTTTGAAACGATCATTTCAAATATATGCCGAAGACAGAAACATTTAACAAAGAACAAGTCATAAACCAAGCTAGAGAAGTTTTTCATAGTAAAAGCTATAATGCCACTTCTATGCAAGATTTGGTAGATGCCACTGGTTTAAATCGATCGAGTATTTATAATTCTTTTGGTAGTAAGCATGAGTTGTATTTAGCATGTTTAAAAAGTTACCAATCTGATTCTAGGTGTAAAATTGAGAGTATAATCCATGCTGATACTTGCTCTCTTAAAGTTTTAGAGAATATCTTTTCTATGAATATGAACAACTCTAAAGGGTGTTTAATTAATAACTGTACTTCTGAAATGGCCAATCAGGATGACATTATTAGAAAGTTTTTAACTAATAATCAAAAAGGAATGACTGGATTATTTCAACAAATAGTCCAGCTAGGGCAAGAGCAAGGAGCAATAAACAGCAATAAATCAGCGCGTGAATATGCTCTGTATTTACTTGCTACCTTTCAAGGATTAAGCATGGCGAATATATTAGAAAACGATCGTAAAGAGATAGAAAGTATTATTACAACAACCCTATCCGTATTAACTTAATTTTTTTTAACCTTATTTGAAACGATTGTTTCAAATAAAAAAATAAACCAATAATGAATAAATTAAAAGACAAAGTAGCAATTATTACAGGAGCCAATAGTGGAATTGGATTAGTAACTGCAAAATTATTTTTAAATGAAGGTGCCAAAGTTGTTTTGGCTGGACGCAGAGAAGAAGCTCTTAACGAAGCTTCAAAAGAATTAACAGGAGATTTCATTACCGTAGTAGCTGATGTTGCAAAAGAAGAGGACAATAAACGCTTAATTAAGGAAGCCGTTGATAAATATAAAACTATTGATGTTCTATTTTTAAATGCTGGTGTTGCTCCCATTATGCCAACTTCAGATATTACTGGCGATCACTATAATGAGGTGTTTGATATTAATGTAAAAGGTCCAATCTTAGCTACAAAAGAAGCCATTCCATATCTTAACGATGGCGGTTCCGTTTTATTTACCAATTCTATCGTACACCAAAAAGGTTTTGATGGTTTTGCTGTGTATTCAGCGAGTAAGGGAGCTCTAAGAGCATATGCACGTGTATTAACATCAGAGTTAAAAGATAGAGGTATTAGAGTAAACTCTATCGCTCCAGGTCCAATCGAAACTCCTATTTATGGCAAAATGAATTTACCTGAAGAAGTTGTTCAAGAAATGGGAAAAGGTTTTGCTCAAAGCGTTCCTTTAGGAAGATTTGGTAAATCAGAAGAAGTTGCAAATACGGCACTATTTTTAGCCTCAAATGATGCCTCATATATTAATGGTGTTGAGCTCGAGGTTGATGGTGGATTAAGTCAAATTTAAGAAAATTTCATATCGATACTTTAAATAGTTTTACTATTTAAAGTATCGATTCTCCATTTAAGTTTGTAGTCAATACATCACTCATAAAATCAAAATACGGACGTAGTGCTAAATAGGAATTATTAACTTCTTCTAAAAAGTTATTACATAGTACCTCTTCATCCGAAAAATTCCTTATTGCAATAAAAGCTTTTTTTCTTATCAAATCTATTGTTGGATGCTCTTTATCAAATCCTTTTGGTGCAGTTTTTAATTCGTCTCCTTCAAGTTTTCCACCAAAATACTTTGTAAATTTTTGTTCACTCAAAATATCTCGAATTTCAGAATCATCTAATTCAAATTCTTTTCTAATCCTGAATAAATCTTCTTTATTAGGTTCCCAAAAACCTCCAGCTAAAAAACTTTCTCCTGGTCGTATTCTAAGATAATAACCTCCTCTTAAATGAGCTCCTTTTCGTGAAAAAGAACCCGCAAAATGGGGTTTATAAGGTGTTTTATCCTTACTAAACCGAACATCTCTGTATATTCGAAATAGTTTGAATTTTTCTATTTCATCGTGCTCTTCTAACTTTTCTCTGATAGAAGCATACAATTCTTTCGCATTACCTTGAGCTTCAGTAAATTCCTCTTTATACTCCGCGAACCAGTCTCGATTGTTGTTTTCTTTCAAGTCTTTTAAATAAGTAAGACTTTCCTTTTTAAACTTCATAAAAAAAGATTTGGTTAAAGATATAAAAAAAACTCTACGGGAAATTCCTTGTAGAGTTTACTTATTATGCTTTTAAATACTTATTTATACGTTAAATCTGAAATGCATTACATCACCATCTAATACTACATATTCCTTCCCTTCCACTCTCATTTTTCCAGCTTCCTTTACTTTTGATTCCGAACCAAAAGCTACATAATCATCATAGCCAATGACCTCTGCTCTAATAAATCCTTTTTCAAAATCAGTATGGATTACTCCTGCCGCCTGCGGAGCCGTTGACCCTACATCTATAGTCCAAGCTCTTACTTCTTTTACTCCTGCTGTAAAATACGTTTGTAAATTAAGTAATGTGTAAGCTGAACGAATTAATCGAGAAACTCCTGGTTCTTCCAATCCAATATCTGACAAGAACATTTGACGCTCTTCGTAATCTTCAAGCTCAGCAATATCAGCTTCTGTCGCTACCGCTAAAACAATTATTTCAGCATCTTCATCCTTCACTGTTTCGCGAACTTTTTCTACATAGTGATTACCATCTTTTGCTGATGATTCATCTACATTACAAACATACAATACTGGTTTATCAGTAATAAATTGCATTGATTTAACCAGTTCGTCTTCCTTTTCAGTAAACTCAATAGTTCTAACAGATTTCCCTGCTAAAAGAGTTTCTTGTATGGTTTGTAAAATTTCTAATTCTTTCTGAGCTTCTTTATTACCAGTTTTTGCAGCTCTCTTTACTTTATCTAGTCTTTTTTCTACTGTTTCTAGATCTTTTAACTGTAATTCAATATCAATAGTCTCTTTATCTCGAATTGGATCAACAGAATCATCTACATGTATAATGTTGTCATTATCAAAACAACGTAACACATGAAGGATAGCATCTGTTTCTCTAATATTTGCCAAGAACTGGTTTCCTAAACCTTCCCCTTTACTAGCACCTCTTACAAGTCCTGCAATGTCAACAATTTCTACTGTTGCAGGTATAACTTTTTCAGGGTCTACTAATTCTTCAAGCTTTTCCAATCTTGTATCAGGAACATTTACAACACCTAAATTAGGTTCTATCGTACAAAACGGAAAGTTCGCACTCTGTGCTTTCGCGTTTGACAAACAGTTAAATAAGGTTGACTTCCCCACGTTAGGTAATCCTACAATTCCAGCTTTCATTATCTATTGTATTAATTTAGCGTGGCAAATATAGCACAATACTTCATTTTTTACGATATGATCTCCAAACTCTTCGCAACTATTTTAATGAGAAATTAAGACTTTATTAAAGGTTTGTTAATTTTTTACTACATTTACGTACTTTAACCAACGAAAAATGAGTTATTTAAGTGACGAAATTTTATGGAAATCGTTAAAGGAGGGAGATTTAAAAGCTTTTTCTGTTTTATTCAAAAAGTTCTACCCTTCCCTTTTTAGTTATGGTTTAAAAATTTCAAATGATGTTGATGTAACCGAAGATTCTTTGCAGGACTTTTTTGTTTATATATATGAACACAAAGAAAATTTAAGTAATCTAGAAACCATAGCTCCATACTTATTCTCCTCTTTTAGAAGATTCATTATAAAGAGATTAAATAAATCTAAAAAATATTCTATGGTTAGAAATTTAGATTCCAATATTGTGGATATCGATTTTACACCAGAAGAATTCATTACCAATCAAGAATCAACAACTTTTCGCAACAAAAATTTAGCTAGAATAATCAATCAACTTCCCAAGAGGCAAAAAGAAGTTATCTATTTAAAGTTCCATTGCGGACTCAAACCTCAAGAAATTGCCGACACAATGGAAATCAATTACCAAAGTGTTGTCAACACCTTACACAAAGCCATTAAGAGTTTAAGAGAAGAAATAGCAGTTTCAGAATTATTAAACTTATAATTTCGTAAATTTGTAAAATAAAAAGGGTATAATTATGAGATTAGCATCTCATTTATATGTTACCCTATGCTTAATTTTCGTATGGCACAAAAAAATTACAATACCATTCATGATTTTTTAAATGATCAGTCATTTAAAAATTGGGCGTTTAATAGCCGGCTCTCGGATGTTTCATTTTGGGATTTCTGGCTAAAAAACAACCCACTCAAAAAAGAATTAGCTTTTGAAGCCCGGGATATTTTATTAGGTATCAACTTCAAAAAAAATGATATTCCTGAAGAAAAAATTGATTTTGAATGGAATAAGCTTGAAACAAAATTAAAAAAGATTCAACAAAAAGAACAAAAAGAAACACTTCCAAAAAGAGATAAGAAATTTGCTATTACAGCTGTTGCTGCTAGTTTACTTTTGTTATTTTCCGTGAGTGCTTGGTTTTTAATGAATGATTTATCTAGAGTAACTCATAAAACGGCGTATGGAGAAGTTTTAGAATTAAAGTTAAACGATGGAACGCTAGTAACATTAAACTCCAACTCAAGTATATCCTACAAGAAAAATAACGCTAGAAATGTTTGGCTGAAAGGAGAAGCGTTTTTCAAAGTAAACAAAAAAGAAAGCACGAATGCTAAATTTTGGGTAAACACTAATGATTTAATTGTTGAAGTATTTGGAACACAATTTAATGTAAATACACAAAGGAACAAAACAAAGGTTTTTCTTGAGGAAGGGAATATATGGTTGAATTTAAATAATGGAACTTCGAAAAAAATGATTCCAGGTAATTATATCGAATACTCTTCAGATGCAAAAAAAATTCTAATCGACGATCAGTTAAGCTCAAGTGATGAGCAACTCGCTTGGAAAAATGGAACACTCATTTTCAACAATTCGAGTCTTTTAAATGCCTTATATAAAGTTTCTGACACATATGGCGTTGAATTTGATTTTCATGACCAAGAAACAAAAAACACACTCATAACTGGAACGGTTCCAACAACAAACCTTGAAATTTGTTTAAACGCAATAAAAAAATCTGCAAATGTTATCATCAAAAAAGAAAATGCTAAATTAGTTGTATATAAAAATTAGTAATCCTCTTTTAATGATACGTAAGAATACTTTTTTATTTTTTCTAATAATTTTTGTATTCAGCAGCAACTCCCATAAACTTTATTCTCAGGATACCGAGTATATCTCTCTTCCAGAGGCTTTGACTTTCTTAAGTGAGAAACATCGCGTTTTTTTCACATATAACCCTGTGGTTATAAAAAAACAAAAGGTGAAAATTGCAGATTTCAAAAATCTTTCTATTAATGAATCTATTGCTTTTCTAAAGGAAACTACGCCTTTTAATATTGAATATTTAGGAAATAACTATTTTGTTATTTATAAAATAAATGAACAGTATAAACGTATATCCAAAAAAAGTAAAGACTCTGTTAACATAACAATAGCTGATGTTAGAGAGCTAAAAAAACAAATATCAGAAAATAAATATCTTATTAAAGGAATTGTCCTAGATCAGTTCAATGCTCCTATTCAAAAAGCCAATATTATTGAAAAAAATACGCAAAATGGTATTATTACCAATAACGATGGAACCTTTGATCTTTATGTTTCAGGTAACAACCCAATTGAAATATCTCATATAGGATATAATACACAAGTTATTCCCCCTAAAAAAAGCTTTATTACAGTGCACTTAAAATCGGGTGTTGAATTAGATGAAGTTTTTGTAGTAGGATCTAGAAATAATACTCGACAAAAAATTGATTCACCTGTATCTACGGACGTTATTGATATTCGTCAAGTAAAAAGTAAAAGTGAATTTATTCAAGTCAATCAATTCATTCAAAATGAAATTCCTTCTTTTAATGCTACAAAGCAATCTGGTTCCGATGGTTCTGATCATATTGTTCCAGCAACCTATCGCGGTTTAGGACCTGATCAAACTCTTGTTCTTATTAATGGTAAACGAAGACATCAAGCATCTTTAATTAATCTTTATGGAACAAGAGGACGTGGTAATTCTGGGACTGATTTAAATGCAATTCCCGCTTCCGCAATAAAAAGAATTGAAATTCTAAAAGATGGAGCTTCAGCGCAGTATGGTTCAGATGCAATTGCTGGCGTAATTAACATTGTATTGAATGATCAATCGAAAGAAACTCAAATCAATTCAACTTTTGGTTTTCATAATGCTTCAAATAACACGAATAAAGATAGACAAGGAATTGATGGAGTTACATATAAAGCGGATGTAAATTATGGAGCCAAAATAAACGAAGAGGGATTTATAAATTTATCAGCTGAATTTTTAAGTAAAGGACATACTTTCAGGCGTGGAACGGATATACGAGAGAACTATGGAGATCCTGCTACTACCAGTAGTAGTATTTTCGTTAATTCAGAAATCCCTTTATCAAATGGAATGAAACTTTATTTTAATGGAGGTTATAACTACAAGAATACTCGTGCTTATGCCTTTACAAGACCTTCGGATAGTGAACGAAATGTTACAGAAATTTATCCTATGGGGTTTAACCCTTTAATAACCTCTAATATTTCAGACAAATCTTTAACCGTCGGTGCAAATGGAGTATATTCTGGTTGGAATGTTGACTTTAGCAACACTTATGGAAATAACTACTTTCAATATTATATAAAAAAAACACTTAATGCCTCACTTTTAGCAGCATCTCCAAAAGAATTTGATGCAGGTGGTCATAGTCTAATTCAGAACACCACAAATATTGATGTTTCCAAACACTTTAATAAGTTTTTAGAAGGGTTAAATATTGCTGCCGGAGTTGAGCATAGAATCGAGAACTATCGAATTTTCTCAGGTGAAGAAGGTTCCTATGAATGGTATGACATTAATGGAGATATAGTAACTGATTCAACACCTACAGACCTTTTACCAATGCATAACGGAGAAATAAGACCTGGTGGTTCTCAGGGTTTCCCTGGATATTCACCATTAAATGAAGTAGATAGAACGAGAACAAGTGTTAGTTTGTATTTTGATGGGGAAATAGATTTCACCAAAAAATGGCTCTTAGCAACCGCTTTTCGTTATGAAAATTATAGCGACTTTGGAAGTAGCATTAACACTAAAATTGCAGCCCGCTATAAAGTTACTCCAAAAACAAACCTACGATTTTCCTTCAGTACAGGTTTTCGTGCTCCTTCATTAGCCCAAATCTATTACAATTTAAAGTTTACAAATTTTATCGATAACGAAGCCGTAGAATCTTTTTTAATAGCTAATAATAACCCGTTAACGGAAAAGTTTGGAATAGAGCAGTTGAAAGAAGAAAAAGCTATTAACTATAGTTTAGGAATCAATCATGTTTTTAATAGAAACTTCAAATTTTCTTTAGATTCTTATTATATTTTTATTAAGGATAGAATAATTTTAAGTGGAAACTTTGATGCCTCCGAACTTAATTCTAACGTTAAGAATGTGCAATTTTTTGCTAATGGTGTAAACACTTCTACTATTGGTTTAGATTTTCGATTTGATTGGGTTAAATATTTCGAGAACTCAAGGTTAAATATTGGTTTTGTTGGGAACCTAAATAAAATGGCGATCACTAAGATTAATAATAAAAATCTTGATAAAGAAACTTTCTTTGGTTCAAGAGAACAGTACTTTTTACTTGCTTCTGCTCCAAAACACAAACTTATTTTAAACGCAATCTACTCTCTCAAAAATTTTTCTATAAGTAGTACCTTAACGAGGTTTAGCAGTTTAGAATTAATTGATTGGCAAATATTTAAACCTTTAAGCCTATTTAACAATTCTCCTCAACAAAGATTTGATGCTTCAGTCGATTATTACCAACCAAAATATACATTCGACACACATATTACATATGATTTAACAAATCATGTATCTCTCCAAGCCGGAGTTAACAACCTCTTCAACACTTATCCCTCTGAACAAGCTAGAAACACTGATAGTGGAGGGCTTTGGGACGCTATACAAATGGGGGCTAATGGTGCTTTCTATTACTCCAAATTATTGTTAAAATTTTAACTTTTTTATGTTTTCTTTAAGAAAAAAGAGTATAAATAAAACCTAAGGGTCTTTTTTAATAATGTAGCGAATATGTTAAATGAATATTTATTCAATAATCATATTCTTAAAATTATTAACTAAAATTTTATTTATGAAGAAAATACTAACATTTCTTTTTTCTATTGCAATAACTTATGCCTCGTGGGCTCAAACACAAATATCCGGAGTAGTTAAAGACGCTAATAACAATGTACTACCAGGAGCAAATGTATTAGAAAAAGGAACTCAAAACGGTGCTACTACAGATTTCGATGGAAAATTTCAATTAACGATCCAAGAAGGAGCTATTCTAGTAATCAGTTATTCTGGTTTTGAAACTCAAGAAATAGCGGTAGATGGGAAAAAAACATTTACGATAACCCTTCAAGATGGACTTCAATTGGAAGAAGTTGTTGTTACGGGAAGTAGAACACCGGCGAGAAGTAATACTTCAAGTCCTTTGCCAGTAGACATTGTTGGCGTAAAGGAATTACAAGCTACAGGTCAAACAACATTTGACAAGGCGTTACAATACAAAATACCATCATTTAACACTGTAAATACACCTGTAAATGATGCTACCTCTTTACTTGATCCATATGAAATTAGAAATATGGGACCAAGTAGAACATTAATTCTTATCAACGGTAAACGTAAAAACCTAAGTGCCTTACTATATACACAAACATCTCCAGGTAGAGGTGAAACTGGTGCTGATATTTCTGGTATCCCTACAGATGCCATTAAAACTATTCAAATTTTACGTGATGGAGCTTCTGCACAATACGGTTCCGATGCAATTGCGGGGGTAATGAATATTATTTTAAAAGATGATTATAAAAACGGTTCAGCAACCTTTAGATCAGGACTAACTGGTGAAGGTGATGGTGAAATGTTAGGTATTAGTGTAAACAACGGTACTAAACTTGGAGAAGGTAAAGGTTTTATCAACTATACAGTTGATTTCTCTAAAACAGCTTTAGCAAACAGACCAGGTACAGTTGACGCCGCTGGTGAAGCAGCAGATTTTGGTGCTGACATTAGCGATGTACAAGAATTTTTATCAAGAAGACCAGATGCAGGAAATGTTAATGGTTCTCCAGAAACAACAGCTGCTAAGTTTTTAATCAATGGATCTGTTGATTTAAAGGATGATAGTGAACTATATTTTAATGCTGCTTATATTTACAAAAAGGTAAATAGTTTTGCTAATTATAGAACTCCATATTGGAGAACTATTGAAGATTTTCCTTATTTAGGAAACTTCTTCCCTGGCAGTAACTCAAACAATCAAGGTTCTTATACCGATGCTTATGGAAATACTTTTCAAGGTAACGGGTATGACGGATATGTTCCAACATTTGAAGGTGATTTAAATGATTATAACGCGACCGTTGGGTTTAAATCAAAGCTTAATGGATGGAATGTTGATGTAAGTGCTACTTTCGGTGGTAACCAACAAACCTATAAAGTAAGTAACTCACACAATAGAAATGAAGTTTTTGTACCAACTTATGATAGTAATACAGGAACTTTTGAACCAACGAGATTATATCAAGAAAATAGTCAGATAAATTTTGATCCAGGAGGAACGGCCTTTAGTCACGTAGTAGGAAATATTGATATTTCAAAAATATTATCTGATCAAGTTGCTGTAGCCTTTGGTGCTGAGTTCAGAACAGAAAACTTTGAAGTAATTGAAGGTGAATTAGCTTCATATGACGGTGGAGGCGCGGATTCATTTGCTGGAAATAGACCTGAAAACTCAGGAAACTTTAACAGGTACAATTTAGGTGCTTATGCTAGTATCGACTGGGATATAAATAAAGACTTTTTATTAAGCGGAACTGCTAGGATTGAAAATTATTCTGATTTCGGGAGTACTTTTGTTTGGAAAGCAAGTTCAAGATATAAATTTGCAGAAGACAAATATACTTTAAGAGCTTCGATTTCAACTGGATTTAGAGCTCCTACCTTACACCAAATCTACACTCAAAAAGCTCAATATAGTTTCGTTCCAGGACAAGGTATTCAAGTTGGTGGATTAGTGAATAACGTATCTCCACAAGCTCGTTTATTAAATATTCCTAACTTAGATGCTGAAAGCTCTACTAACTTTACCGTTGGTATTGGAGGAAAGCCTTTTAAAAACTTCTCGTTTACTATAGATTATTATAGTATATCTGTTGAAGATAGAATCGTTTTAGGGACGGAAATTGGTCCTTCGGGAGATCCTACAAACCCATTAGACATTGTTTTAACTAATAACAATTTAAGTGATATTAGTTTCTTCTCAAATGCTCTTGACACTAAAACTTCAGGGTTAGATTTTGTTTTTAGTTATAATAATTTAAAAGCAGGTAACGGAAAATTAGGATTCAACCTTTCAGGTAATTATACCATTCAAAATGAAAGAGATGGTGATGTTAAAAACCCTGCTATTGTAGAAGGAGCTGGTCAATCAGTTGTAAATGAAACACAGGAAGCGTTATTTTTCACTTCTAGACCTAGAACAAAATGGATTTTAGGAGTAAATTATGATATTGGAAAATTTAGTTTTTCTTTAAATAATACTTATTTCGGTAAAACTATCTTTAAACAACAAGGTTTAGACACCAACTTAAGAACTGAATTTACACCAAAGATTGTATCTGATTTAGGTGTTAGCTTTAACGTTGATAAAAACTGGACTATTGGTTTCAATGCCAATAACATTTTAAATGTTTTACCTGAATGGAGTTTCAAAGCAGAAAATGCTGCTGGTGAAGCTATATTAAATGATCCTGCTCAGGTTAAGAACCAATCAAACTTAATCACATTTAATCAAAGATACTCTCAAATGACTTATGATGGTTACCACTTTAGTCAATTAGGATCTTTATTTAACTTATCTGTGAATTACAAATTTTAAGTATTTAATTGTTTTCATTATATAGTAATTATACGTTTGAATCTCAAGACTATCTTCCCCTTTAGTCTTGGGATTCTTTTTTTTTAAAAGGTAACAATTGATTTCTCTACTGCAACCTTAAAATTATTTTCTAAAACACTTTTAAAAGCTTCACTAGATTCATCTAATAAAGGGTTTGTATGATTAAAATGTATGAAATGTACCTTATTTTTATCCTTCTTACTTAATTGAGAAAATAACTTCATACTCTCTTCGACAAATGGATGAGGAACCTCAGACATATCTCTATTAATTTCTCCGTTTTTAAAAAAGGTAGCATCTAGAAATGCGATATCAACTTTTTTAATATAATCAAGTATACTCCTGTCCCATTTCTCCCATTTGTCAATATCAGGAATAAACAGAGCTTTCTTTTCCTTATAATGAATTTCAAAACCAACAGTTTCCGTGTACTCATCTCTATGAGGTACTTCTAAAGGAACAACCGATATTCTCTCATTTAAAACTTGAAGAGAGTCTTTAACTAATGGCTTTAGTTGGATGTTTTTATTTGTAACCAATTGACTCCAAGGCCCGTTATTGCTAAGGTAATTCAACATTCTTGGCATTGTATATACAGGAGTTCTATTTGCACTCATTGCCTCTCTTCCCAAATACATAACCCCCGTATAATGACCAATATGACCATGGGATAAGAAAACACCATCTGGTAAGGTTTTATTAGGAGTATATGATGAAAGTAATTCTGTTTGCTGAGTAAAATCAGGTGTCGCGTCGAAAATCCAACTTTGATTTGACGTTGGATCAACCAATCCAATACAGCTCACCATCCTCTCTGATTGCGGATTTACTCTAGTTTTCTCACAACAAGTTTTTAAACAAGCAATTTGTGGATACCCCGCATCTTGAGCTACTCCTAGAACAACAAAGAAAGGTTCTTTTGGAATTTTGGCTATTTTTTTAATTTTTTTTTGCTGACAGTTAGCTAATAATACGAAACTTAATAATGAAATAAAATATCTCACCTTCATAAGAAACAAATTTAAAATTGATCAGGATTTGCTCCCTTTACATCTTTATAAAACTCATAAAATACTTTGAAGTCTCCTTCCTGGTCATTAGTTGTATAATAAGGTTCTGACAATACAATTTGTTTGTTCTCAAAATCGAAAGCAAACATCACTATTGGCACATTAGCCCCTTTCGCGATATAATAAAATCCAGTTTTCCACTTATCTACTTTTTTTCTTGTTCCTTCAGGAGAGAGTGCCAATCGAAATTCTTCCTTGTTATTAAAAACATCAACAATAGCATCCACTCTATTATTACTTTTGGACCTATCTACTGGTGCCCCTCCTAACCAACGAAAGATAAAACCAAACGGAGGATCAAACAACGACTTTTTAGCTATGAAGTTAATTTTTACACCCCATGAATTTCTAGCTAAAATTGCTATCGGAAAATCTTTCCAACTTGTATGAGGAGCTCCAATAACCACATACTTTTTTAATTCGGCAGGAAAATTCCCTGTAAGCTTCCATCCTAAAACTTTAGTATATATAAATTTAGATATCATTTGTTAGAAAATAAGCTCCAATGATACGGTTTTCAACAGTAAGAACAAATATTTTTAGCCTAACTTACCCTATATTTGCTTCTACATTTAATCTTTTCATTTACATGAACACTACTGTACTTGTTATAATTGTTACTTTAATTAGCCTTGCTTTGGGGGTTATTATTGGGAATTTGTTAGGAAAATTAACTCTAAAGAAAGCTACTAGCGAACTCGAAAAGGAAAATAATATTCTTCAGAGTAAATTAGAGAGTCTTGAAATTCAGAAAAAAGAAAAAGAAGAATCTTTTAACCAACAAAAGGAAGATTTTTCTACAAGATTGAATGATAAAAACAAAGAGATTAGTGAACTTAGAAGAGAAAAAGAATTCTCTTCAATAGAATTGGCTCGAAAGAATGAGGAACTTAAAAACTTACAAGTTAAACTTCATGAAAACAAAGAGGAAATAAAAAATTTACAGGAAAAATTCACGAAAGAATTTGAAAATTTAGCGAATAAAATACTCGACGAAAAATCGAATAAGTTCACAGAGCAAAACAAAGAAAACCTGCAGACTATCTTAAATCCGCTTCAAGAAAAAATTAAAACTTTTGAAAAGAAAGTAGAAGACACGCAGAAAGAAAGTATTTCTATGCACTCTGCTTTAAAGGAACAATTATCAGGACTAAAAGAATTAAATGCTCAAATGAGCAAGGAAACCATAAACTTAACCAAAGCTTTAAAAGGTGATAGTAAAACTCAAGGAAATTGGGGAGAATTAGTTCTGGAGAGAGTTCTTGAAAAATCTGGATTAGAAAAAGATAGAGAATACTTCGTTCAACAGTCTTTTACCAATGAAGAAGGTAAACGTATTTTACCTGATGTTGTGATTCATTTACCTGACAACAAAAAAATGATTGTTGATTCTAAAGTTTCATTAACAGCTTATGAGCAGTTTATTAATACCGAAGATGACGAAGAAAGAATACGTTTTGTTAAGGAACATGTAAACTCATTAAAAAGACACGTAGAACAACTTTCAGAAAAAAAATACGAAGATATTTACAGAATAGAATCTCCTGATTTTGTATTACTATTTGTGCCTATTGAACCCGCTTTTGCTGTTGCTCTTAATGAAGACAATACATTATACAATAAAGCTTTTGAAAAGAACATTGTTATTGTTACACCAACTACTTTATTAGCTACACTTCGCACGATCGATACTATGTGGAATAATGAAAAGCAACAACGAAATGCTATTGAAATAGCTCGTCAAGCTGGTGCATTGTACGATAAATTCGATGGTCTTTTAAAAGATTTAATCAATATTGGCAAAAAAATTGATGCGACAAAAGCAGATTATAGCTCGGCCATGAACAAACTGTTTGAAGGTAGAGGTAACTTAATTACTAGTGTTGAAAAACTGAAAAAGATGGGTGCAAAAGCAAAAAAAGCTTTGCCTGAAAAAATTATAGAACGTGCACAAGAAGAGGATTAAAAAATTAATTCAATTCAGTAATTAATTTTTTCAATTCAACAATACGCTTTCTCGTTCCCACAAATTTTTGATTATTCGCGAGCTTAACAATATATTTTTCATTTTCCCAACGGGTAATTTCTTCCACTTCTGTAATATTTATTATTACTGCACGATTAATTCTAAAAAAATGCTTTTTACTCAGCATTTCTTCTAGTTCCGACAAATTAAATTCAACTTGAATTGCAGCATCTTTAGAGTTCGCAAAATAATTTCTTCCTTTCTTCTCAAACCAAATCATTTCATTCACCGAAAATGACTTTTCTCCAATTGAACTCTTAACCTCTATCTTCTGATTTAATGGATTTTTTTTATAAACTAAATAACTTAAAAGCAATACCCCATGAATTCCTAAATAAGTAACAATAATTATCCTATATAAAACTGAAACAATACTTAAATCATTCATTGTATCCGAACCCCATGCGAAAAAATACGCTATTAGCATATAGCCCAAAAACGACAGTAAAGTAACTATTAAAAGCTTACTTTCAAATTGCAACCATTGCCCTAAACCGGTAGGTAAACTTTTCAAATTAAAATACTTCCCAAGTATTCTAAAGACTTCAAAACAGATAATAAGTAAAAGAATAGATTTTATCGAATTTCCTAAAAACCTGGTAAAAACAAACTCTTTACTACATAACGGTATTACATTCCAAAATGAAGAAATTACCGTTTTATGATTACACGAATTAATAAACTCAGGGAGTAATAAAACAAAATAACTACTTAAAACATAAAAAGGACTTCTTAAAAAATGATACTGAATTTTCTTTTGCATTTTTTTAACACGTATTTGACTACAATAAGTCCGTATTTCATGTTTTGGACCGTCTTTAGCGAAAATAAATAAACTTCCCGATTCTATATTTGCCCGAATAGTTAACGTATTCCTAAAAGATAGAATTTTAAATAGTAAAAGTAAAACCCAACATAAAAAATGAAAACAATGAAACTAACGCGTATAAATATTCTAATAATGATGAGCATAATACACTGTTCATCGTATGCTCAAAAAATCACAAAAGTTAATATAATTGACAAGCTAAACGAAAAATATAAGTTTACTAATGACATCAAAAAATACATGGTTACTTATAAATTTACCGCTATAAACCCATATCAGAGTCATAACTATAAACACCCCGAAGATAAAATTAATGGTTATGGTATTTATACTATTGAAATCGATAGAGATGAAAAAGAATATTTCACCCATGATAGAAGCCAGTTTCCAGGTAATTTTGTTTTTGAATTCAAACATTTTAAAAATAATAAAAATGCGGTTTCTTATGATGTAAACGGTGTTATTAGGGGAAAAAGATTAAAGCAACTGAAAAAAGATGCTTTTGAACGGCAGAACAAAAGAGCCGGTGAAGTATTGAGTTTTGAAAAGATAGCCGATTTATTGAATGGTCACAAAAAAGGAGATGATTTAAAAATTAAGTTCGATAAAAACAATGCTCTAGCGACTATAACTCATACTACCAATGATAATGTTATAAACACTTATACTTTTGATATAGAAACGCTAAAATTAGTGACTTTGAAAAGTACTGAAGATAATTCCATTGTAGACTACAAAAACTATATAGTTAAAAATGGATTTGAGTATGCCAAGGTTTCTGTGGAGAACTTCAAAAAAACAATGGGTATTTCTCCTTCAAAATTTGCGATTCCTTATGGATACGCATTACCTCAAAGCAATCAATCAATCTCAAGTGAAGTTAATAAAATAGCCGATAATATTTACCTCATTAACACTAACAATAACAGCAGGTTTATTCTTCTTAAAATCATTGATAATCAAATAATGGTATTTGGAGCTCCTTTATCTGAGAATGTTAGTGAAAAAATTATTGATTCAATTGAAAAAAAATTCCCTATGAAAACCATAAAATATGTCTTTGTCTCTCATCCGCATAATGATCATATTGCTGGTTTAGTTCCTTATGCAAAAAAGGGAGTCGCTGTAATTGCTGATGATTATACCATTGAAGCTATTAAAAATTACCCAAAGTTTAAGGAAACAATTAAATCCTTCAAATTCAAAACAATCTCAAACAAAGAACGTATCAATGGAGTTCGTTTTTATGTATTAAAAAATGAGCACAGTTTAAAACAAAGTTTTGCTTATTTAGAGCATGAACAAATAATTTATGAAGGTGATTTTTTAGAAGTTCCTGCGGATAATACCATTCCTACACATATATCGAATGTAGAAAAACAATTTATCGAGTTTGTTCGTTCAGAAAAATTGAATGTAAAAAGAATCGTTCAACATCACAGGAACTCAAATGTTACTGCGGATGTTATGAATAACTATTATAATGCGAACGCCAATTAAACATTTAAACGAGGTATAGATAAATTTGTAATAAAAAAGCGATCGTTTTCTTTAGTCATAATTGTAGTTTATTCTAGATTTTACTGCCCTCTTCGGTCGCTTTTTCTATACTTATATCAACAATAACATAACTTAAGCAACTCCTTAAAAACAAACATCTTAAAACATAACACTTCTAGTAAGTTAAGATAATATTAACAATAAAAAAAATGGTTTTTATTAAGAAATCCTTAATTTTATTCTGGATAATACCTTGCTAAAAAATTAAAATGAAAACATACCCCTTAATTATATATATGTGATAAGTATTTATTTTCAATACGGTAATTTTCCTTTTTTAAAATTACTCTAAAAAATATTCTATGCTAAGAAAAATTAAGTTTTTACTGGTCTTGTTAATTATAACTGCCGTAAATTGTTATGGGCAAAAAATTTCTGGTCGAGTCTTAGACATAGAAACGAAAATGCCTTTGGAAAAAGTAAATATCTATTCAACAACCAATGAAACCATAGGAGTAGCAACTAATAAAAACGGAAAATTCACACTAAAACATACATTTACAAAAACTGACAGTATCAGTATTTCCTTAGTTGGTTACAAAAAATACACCTTACCAATATCCATTTTAAAAAACAATTCGAAACCCATTTTCCTAGTTAAACAAATTGATCAATTAGAGGAAGTTTCCATAAATACGAAGAAAAAGCGAGATAGACTAAAATTTGAAGAAATTGGTAATTTGAATTCTGGTATTTTTTCGTTTGCTTCTAAAATTTTAGATAACAAGATATTTATAGCGGGTGGAGATGAAACTCTGCGAGAAGATAATTATAGTAAAGCTGTTGATAGAGCAAGTATGTCGGGTAATTTTTCGATCTCCCCTAAATCAATCTCAAGATACCAAGAACCTAGTTTGAACTACAAAAGTTATAACGATAATTTATACGTTTATACTATTGATAATAAAACTTTAAAAAAATTCGCTATTAAACTTGAAAAAAGAGCTTATCATGAAATGAATTTTCATAATGATTTTCTTTATATTTTTGGAGGAAAAAAAGTCTCAAACTTCAACGGAAAAGAATATTTATTAAACACAATAGAAGTTCTCGATATAAAAACGCAAAAAGCGATAATAGACCAAGTAAATCCTCATAAAGCTGTAAACTTCAGTTCCTTTGTTTACAAAGATCATTTAATTGTAATTGGAGGCTCTAAAAAGGTAAAAAAAAGCGGTAAAAAAATATTTGAAGATAAAATACACTTGTTAAATTTCAGCACAGGTATCTGGCACGAAATCGGTACGATGCCTAATCCTAGAGAAACTTCGGCTGTATTAATAAACGATACAGTTTACTTAATAGGAGGTTTTCATAATAATCCTAGTAACCTGATTGAATCTTGGAACTTAACCAATAATAAATGGAAAATTGAAGGGAAATTGTTTTCAGATATTGAAAAACCTGCATTAACTTATGACGATGAAAGTATTTATATATTTGATAATAGAAAAATTATACGATACAATATAAAAGAAAAAATACTGAAAGAATATGCTATAAACCTATCTTTAAAAAGTGCTCGAATTCATTATTATAATAATGCTTTATACATCTTAGGTGGATATAGAAATAAAAAATATTCTAAAGAACCTTCATCAGAAATTTATAAGGTAAATATATCTGATTTTGATAATACAGCGACATATCGTTCAAAGAAAATAATTTAAACAACAAACCACTCTGCGCTTCTACACAGAGTGATGTGTTCCATTTTTATCTTTTTATTTCTATTCTTCCAATTGTCAAAGATACAATTGCACCATTATTTGCTTTTACTGGGCCATTGAAAGAACCTTCTATTATATCGTTATTATTAATAGAAATTGAAGAAGTAAAGGTTCCAGTCACATTCGAGTCTGGATAATACTCTCGAGAGATAAGGTAAATTCTAAAGTTTTGTAATTTATTTTCTCCCGTTGCCCCTAACTCTAACTCAAAAGAAACCCAATCATCGGTTAAATCATCTTCAGCTTTAACAAGCAGATTTGATCCATCCACTTGTACTGAGATATTTGTTTCAAACGTTTTAATTAGCGTTCCTACCCTAACACTAAGAATTCCTTCATCAATAGCCCCAGAACAATCTCCAAGCTCATCTAACAATGACTTAAGCGATCCTGACTCATCACCACATGAAGAAATTTGTTGATTAAGTAATTCTTTATAAGCATTACATGTTTCTTCGTTTTGGTCATTTCGATAATTTTCTGCTGCAGTTGCCGTTTCCGATGCGATGCTCATACAATTATCTGATTCATTCTCCGAAGAACAACAAGCGAAACTGAAAACCAATAGTAGCAAAGTGAAGTTTAGATAAATTCTTTTTCTCATAATTACATTTTTAATTAAATTTAAAGTGCTAATTTTAAAAAAGAGAAACATCTCTCTATCTTTTTCTAGCATCTTTTTCACAACAAAAATAAAAAAACCGAAGATTTATAAAATCCTCGGTTCATATATTATAAAAAGAAAGTTTGTTACATTACAAACAATCTTCGGTTATGCATTAAATCATACACTTTTTCCGATATAGCCTCTAAAGCTTCGTCGTTTCCTGCATTTATAATTGCTTCATCAATTAAATCAACAACTATATTCATATCTTCTTCAACCAGTCCGCGTGTGGTTACAGCCGAAGTTCCTACACGGATACCAGAAGTAACAAATGGAGATTCAGTATCAAAAGGAACCATATTTTTATTTACCGTAATTTCTGCCTTTCCTAACGCGATCTCAGCATCTTTACCTGTTATCCCTTTGTTCCTTAAATCAATTAACATCATATGATTATCAGTTCCTCCAGAAATAAGGTCATACCCCTTAGATACAAATGCCGCTGCCATTGCTCTAGCATTTTCTCTTACCTGAATCTGATACTCTAAGAAACCATCTGTTAAGGCTTCTCCAAAAGCAACTGCTTTTGCTGCAATAACATGCTCTAATGGCCCTCCTTGATTCCCAGGAAAAACAGAACCATTTAACAAGGTTGACATTTTCTTAGGTTTTCCGCTTTTTAATGTTAATCCAAACGGGTTTTCAAAATCTTTCCCCATCATTATCATTCCTCCACGTGGTCCTCGTAACGTTTTATGTGTTGTTGTTGTTACAATATGACAATGTGGTAATGGATCCGATAAAATTCCTTTAGCGATTAACCCAGCTGGGTGAGAAATATCTGCCATTAAAATAGCTCCAACAGCATCTGCTATATCTCTAAAACGTTTAAAATCTATATCTCTTGAATAAGCCGAAGCACCAGCTATAATTAATTTAGGCTTGTGCTCATTTGCTTGTCTTTCTAGATGATCATAATCAATTAATCCTGTTTCCTTAGAAACACCGTAAAATACAGGGTTGTATAATTTCCCTGAAAAATTAACAGGAGATCCATGTGTTAAATGACCTCCATGAGATAAATCAAAACCTAAAATTGTATCTCCGGGTTTTAAACAAGTAGCAAAAACCGCTGTATTTGCCTGGCTACCAGAGTGAGGCTGAACATTTACATACTCAGCACCAAATAATTCTTTAGCCCTGTCGATTGCAATCTGCTCAACAACATCAACGACTTCACATCCTCCATAGTAACGTTTACCTGGATATCCTTCAGCGTACTTATTTGTTAAAACTGATCCCTGTGCTTCCATTACTTGTTCACTTACAAAGTTTTCAGAAGCAATTAGCTCTAAACCATGTAACTGACGTTTATTTTCTTCAATTATAAGGTCAAAAATTTGATGATCTCTTTGCATTATTTTGTGTTGTTAAATTTCGATGCCAAATGTAATCAATTTAAAAGTAAAATGATACCGATTATAAGTATTTTCGCACATTTCAATCGATTCATTAAATATGCCTTAATATGGATTCTATTTTTAGACATTTTACAAAATATCGCTAGGGTAAATTCAAAAAAAATATGTAGGTTTGAAGAGAAATAAAACATAACAATTCAATGGAAATAACTGCAAATAATCCGAATAGAAAATCGTGGTTAACGGTTGATGTAGACTCTGATTTCCCTATTCAAAATATACCTTTTGGTGTTTTCTTAACAAAAGACGATATCATTACGATTGGAACGAGAATTGGTGATTATGCTATCGATTTAGGAGCATTACATCAATTAGGCTACTTTGAAGGAATTCCTTTAACAGACGATATATTTTTACAAGATACTTTAAATGATTTTATTGCTGATGGTAGAAAGACTTGGCGTTTAGTTCGAAACAGAATTGCCGATATCTTTGATGCTGAAAATCATAAGTTACGTGATAATAGTGCACATAAAGACAAGGTAATATTCACAATGACAGAAATTGAAATGCAATTACCTGTAAATGTTGGAGATTACACTGATTTTTATGCCAGTAAAGAACACGCTACCAATGTAGGGAGCTTATTTAGAGATCCTGAAAATGCCTTATTACCAAACTGGTTACATATTCCTATTGGTTACCATGGAAGAAGTTCTTCAATCATTCCTTCTGGTACTCCAGTTCGTCGTCCGATTGGTCAGTCAAGACCTGCGGAAGGAACTAATAAACCAGGGTTTGGACCTTCAAAATTATTAGATTTTGAACTAGAAATGGCATTCATTACAACGGTTGCTAATGATTTAGGAGATCGAATTCCAATTGAGGAAGCGGAAGACTATATTTTTGGTTTGGTATTATTTAACGATTGGTCGGCTCGTGATATTCAAGGTTGGGAATATGTTCCTCTAGGGCCTTTCTTAGGTAAAAACTTTGCTTCAACAATTTCACCTTGGATTGTTACTTTAGATGCTTTAGAACCGTTTAGAGTAGACAACCCAAAGCAAGTTCACGAACCTTTGCCTTATTTAAAGAAAGAAGGAAAAGATAGTTACGATATTAACTTACAAGTAGCTATTAAACCAGAAGAATCTAAAGAAACGGTCGTTTGTAATTCCAACTTTAAGTATATGTATTGGACAATGGTTCAGCAGTTAGCGCACCATACGGTAAATGGTTGTCCAGTAAATGCTGGTGACATGATGGGAAGCGGAACCATTTCTGGACCTACAAAAGACAGCTATGGTTCAATGTTAGAGTTAAGCTGGAAAGGGCAAAACCCATTGAAATTAAACGATGGTTCTGAACGTAAGTTCATCAATGACAACGATACTGTTATTTTAAGAGGTTATGCGAAAAATAATGAAGTTCGTATAGGTTTTGGAGAATGTACCGGTAAGGTATTACCTGCGGTAGAATAAAAAAGTATTACAATATATAAAACTCGCTTAAATAATAAACTTTAAGCGCGTTTGTCTAACTAAAAATCCATTTCAAATTGAAATGGATTTTTAATTTTGTTTCAATACTCAGAAGCAAGACCAATTTCTTTTGAATTAAAAGTTCCTTCACCCTTTACATAGTTCGCCATAGTTCTTTCCAATTTAGTATTAATTTTCACGAAGTAAGCAGTATCTTCTGTACTCACTTCTATGGCATTAATTGTTAAGCCCTCAACATTCTGAAATGTTATAATATCATCATAATCGTATCCATCTGGATACTTTTTTACCAACAAATTCAAAATATTAGTAGTTAGTTTGGTGTAATCCACAATTACTTTTTTCATTTGATTATCTAATGTTTCCTTTCACTCAAATGTAACTTCCCAACTATTAATTAAACATTAACTAATCTTTAATTAATCTTTAAAACAATTCAAATAAGTGTCCTCCACATATTAATTATCTTAAGATATTTTTGGATTAAGAGCAAAAAAAAAGTGATAAAAACCACTTTTCTTATTCTTCTTCTGGAGGAGGATGACCATGAATTTGTTCATAAACCTCATCGAAATTATTTCTTAAATAAGTACTTAACTTTTTTCTATAATCGTCTTGTAACCAATCAATAAAATTATGAGTACTTTTACAGATACATTTTGAATATCTAAAGATTCTATCATCTATATCACCACCCAGTTTTTTTGCAAGTATTAACGCATCAAAAACATCTTCACTGTTCTCAACACATAATTTAGCATGATGTTCTATAGATTTCTCCAAAACTTTTTTAGACGACTGCCCTGATTGAATGACATTTATATATACCTTTTTTACATCAAAGTATAAATCTTTAGAATTAGCAAATTCTTTTTTAACATCCTCTGGTAACTCATACCTAAAATCATTCTCTATATCCTCATCAGACAATAAGTTATCTAAATAAAAATTAGGCGCTCTAAACATTTTCTGCCAATCCAAATCAGCTCCCCAAGGACCAAATCTATGAAAGTTGTTACCTAAATCTATCACATTAAACCCTGATTTACCTGGGAATATACGAGATCCTCTACCAATCATTTGGTAATACAATGTAAGCGACTTCGTTGCTCTGTTTAATATAATTGAACTAACCGAAGGCTCATCAAAACCAGTTGTTAAGATACTCACTGAAGTAATAATAGCATTAGGCGTTTTATTAAACCACTTCAGGATAAAATCACGTTCCTTTTTAGTATTCGTGTTATCCAAATGCGCAATAGGATAACCAGCCCTTTTAAAAGTATCGAATACATGCAAAGATGTATTAATACCATTATTAAATATTAAGGTTTTCGATCCTTTCGCTCTTTCTTCATATGCCTGCAATAACTTAGAAAGCATATCTGTATTTGTATATAAATCTTCTGAAGATTTTACTGTATAATCTCCATTGGCACCAACTTCTAAAGACGTTAATCCAACGTTATATGAATACACACTAGCCTTTGCTAAATATTCCTTTGATATTAATGTCCCAATACTTTCTCCAACGATCAACTCGTCATAATTATTCTTCATTGGTAACTTTATATTAGAACTCAGCGGCGTTGCCGTTACTCCTAATATAAACGACTTATCAAAAAACTTGAAAAGCTTTGTAAAAGAGTTATAGTGAGCCTCATCAATAATAACCAACCCTACATCTGATATATCAAGCATATCATCATTCAAACGGTTGTTTAGCGTTTCAACCATCGCTACAAAACAATCGAAATTGTCTTGATCATCTAAACTGGCCTTACTATCGATAATCTTGTTGTCAACACCAAATTCGTGGAGCATTCTTGCAGTTTGTTTGCAAAGCTCAATTCGGTGTGTCATAATCAACACTTTCTTTTTATAATGCTTTAAATATTGCCTAGTTATTTCTGAGAAAATAACCGTTTTCCCACCTCCTGTTGGTAATTGGAAAAGAAGATGATAATTTTCGGGGGCATTTTCAAAACTCTTAAAAATTTTGTGTATCGATTCCTTTTGATAATCGTATAAGTCCTTACCTACAATTTTCTTGGTCGTCGTTGTTTCTTTACTCAATTTTATCTTATTTTGAAGAAAGCAAAAATACGATGAATTTGAGGAAATCGCGAAAAAATCGATGTAAAATTTAAAAACTTTTTAAATCAATTCGCGCAATTTCATAATGAGAAGCATGAGCCACAGCTTCCTTATTTTTGATTATTAATAACTGTGGTGATTGATGATGAACTTGAAACTTATAGCCAACTTCGTTAGAAATATCGCGATAGTTCAACAAATCTAAATAGTATACTTTTAAGTTTTTTAAAGATTCATCAAAGCTATTTTCAAAACGCTTTATTACCATGCTACTTATTCCACATCTCGTCGAGTGTTTAAATATTGCGATGGGTTCTTTCTCTGATAATTTTTCTATTTCATTTAACTGCTCAACACTAGTAAGCGGAATCCAGTTAACAAACGATTCTTTCTTTTTACTATTTTTATCTGAACTTCCAAAAAGTGTATTAATAATTCCCATAGTTATACGTATACTTGTTTTTATATCTGTCGTTAATTCTTCAAAACCTTTCAACACGACAAAAAGTCACTTGTAATTAGTTATTTAAAGACATTTTGACGCGAGTTCTTAGAGATATCATCTTGGTATTGATTTTGACCTGTAATCCGTAAAAATAAAATGATTATGAATTTCAACAATTATACAATAAAATCTCAAGAAACGATACAACAAGCGCAACAACTTGCGCAAGGTTATTCACATAACCAAATCGAAAACGAACATATATTTAAAGCACTATTCAATGTTGATGAAAATGTACTGCCTTTTATCTTAAAAAAACTCAATGTTAACATTCAGGTAGTTCAACAAATACTAGACAAACAACTTGAAAGCTTTAGTAAAGTTTCAGGTACCGAACTAGTTTTATCTAGAGAAGCTGGTAAAACACTTACCGAGGCTTCCGTAATTGCAAAAAAAATGAACGATGAATACGTTTCAATCGAACATTTAATATTTTCTATTTTTAAATCTAAAAGTCAAATAACTCAGGTTTTAAAAGATCAAGGAATTACTGAAAAGAACTTAACAGCGGCTATAAATGAACTAAGAAAAGGAGACCGAGTTACTTCTCAAAGTGCAGAAGAAACCTACAACTCTTTAAATAAATACGCTAAAAATTTAAATCAGCTAGCCCAAGACGGAAAATTAGACCCTGTTATTGGTAGAGATGAGGAAATAAGACGTTTGCTTCAAATCTTATCAAGAAGAACTAAAAACAACCCTATTTTAGTTGGTGAACCCGGTACAGGTAAAACAGCCATTGCAGAAGGCTTGGCTCATAGAATTATTCGTGGTGATGTTCCTGAAAACCTAAAAGACAAACAAATATATTCTCTAGACATGGGAGCCTTAATAGCAGGTGCTAAATATAAAGGGGAATTCGAAGAGAGATTAAAAAGCGTGGTGAAAGAAGTTACCACGTCAGAAGGAGATATTGTTCTCTTTATCGACGAAATACACACTTTAGTTGGAGCTGGTGGTGGTCAAGGAGCTATGGATGCAGCAAACATTCTAAAGCCTGCCTTAGCCCGAGGAGAATTGAGAGCTATTGGAGCCACCACACTTGATGAATATCAAAAATATTTTGAAAAAGACAAAGCCCTTGAAAGACGATTTCAAAAGGTGATTGTAGATGAACCAGACACCGAAAGTGCAATATCCATTCTTAGAGGTATCAAAGACAAATATGAAACTCATCATAAAGTTAGAATTAAAGACGAAGCCATTATAGGCGCTGTTGAACTTTCTCAACGATACATTACAAATCGTTTTTTACCAGACAAAGCCATTGATTTGATGGATGAGGCCGCCTCTAAATTACGAATGGAAATCAATTCTAAACCAGAAGAGCTTGATGTATTAGATCGAAAGATTATGCAATTAGAAATTGAGATCGAAGCTATTAAACGCGAAAATGACGATATAAAGTTAAAATCTCTAAATGCCGATATTGCAAACTTGAAAGAAGAGCGCAATGAAATTAATGCCAAATGGCAATCTGAAAAGAGTGTTGTTGATAGCATTCAACATTTAAAATCGTCCATTGAAGAATATAAACTTGAAGCCGATAAAGCAGAAAGAAATGGTGATTACGGTAAAGTCGCTGAATTGAGATATGGTAAAATTAAAGAAGCTCAAGAACAACTTGATGAACAACAAATAGTGTTAGCTAATCAAAAAGAAGATTCTTTAATAAAGGAAGAAGTAACCTATGATGATATTGCTGAAGTTGTAGCAAAATGGACAGGAATTCCTGTTACCAAAATGCTTCAATCGGAACGTGAAAAACTATTGAATCTGGAAGCTGAATTACACAAACGTGTAGTTGGTCAAGAGGAAGCCATTGAAGCTGTTTCCGATGCAGTACGTCGATCAAGAGCTGGCTTACAAAACCCAAACAAACCTATTGGTTCATTTCTGTTTTTAGGAACAACTGGTGTTGGTAAAACCGAGCTCGCAAAAACTTTAGCTGATTATCTTTTTGATGATGAAAATGCCATGACACGTATTGATATGAGTGAGTATCAAGAACGTCACTCTGTAAGCAGATTAGTAGGTGCACCTCCTGGATATGTCGGATATGATGAAGGTGGTCAATTGACTGAAGCCGTTAGAAGAAAACCTTATTCAGTTGTTTTGTTAGATGAAATAGAAAAAGCACATCCTGACACCTTCAATATTTTACTACAAGTATTAGATGAAGGAAGACTTACAGACAACAAAGGTAGAATAGCCGATTTTAAAAACACTATTATTATTATGACATCAAATATAGGGAGTCATATAATTCAGGAGAAATTGGAAAACATGAAACAGGATATTCATACTGCAATGGAATTAGCAAAAACTGAAGTTTTAGGCTTATTAAAACAAAGTGTTCGTCCTGAGTTTTTAAACAGAATTGATGATATTGTAATGTTTACACCATTATCCGAAAGCAATATCAAGAACATTGTTGAGTTACAATTGCATAGCGTTAAAAAAATGGTAGCTAAGCAAAATATAACTATTGACGCTACTAATGAAGCTATTTTATACTTGTCCAAAAAAGGATATCAACCCGAATTTGGCGCTCGTCCTGTGAAAAGAGTTATTCAAAAAGAAGTTCTAAATGCATTGTCTAAAGACATACTTTCAGGAAAAGTAACTACGGATAGTATTATTTTACTGGATGCATTTGATGATCAGTTAGTATTTAGAAATCAATCGGAATTAGTGCAATAGACAAAAAAACATTTGCATAAATTATTGTTTCGGCAAACTTAAGTCTCAGATACAACTTCCCAGTTATGTCTGAGATTTTTTAATTGATTTGAGCTTAACATCTCTCTTCAAATAAAAACTATTTATACAAAAAAAACACCAAAACTCAATAAAACAAAGCAAACCATAAATAAAACACTTTTTTTTAACCTTAAACTTCAATAAAAATTACAAAATTAACATAAATTCGCACCCCATAACCAAACATATATTAACATGAAAAAATTAGCTTACTACGCATTTACTGCGTTAATTTTGTTTAATCTTGGGTGTTCTAACGAAGATATGACCGCCCCTCCAGAAGTCGAATCACTGGATCAACAAGATGATCCAAGTTTTAAAAATGATGTTTTTGACAAAAACGGATTAAACCGAACTTATTTAGAAGAAAGCAGCCTTTCTGAAGAAGATTTTTACACACAATTAAATGAAGAAGGAGCCATTCTTTCTAATTCATTGGAAGAAAAGCAAAATGATTACTCACAGAATAAAAACGTAATTATTGATAAGTCGGATTTAGCTGGAGCATTAGCTTCCCTTATCTATGAAATTAAAGATAATCCTGGCAACTATTTTAAAGGCGAAATAGGCTTTAATAGTACATACGGTTCATATTTTAATCTTGGATTGAACAACAACCTTATCAGAAGTGCTGTTCAAAAGTTCCCTAGTGTACGAATCGATAAACGTACTGGTAAAAAAGACAAAAACAAACACTTGATTGATTTAAACAATTTCTCATTATTAAAAATGGAAATCGTGGGGCAAAATACAGTTAAAATAAAAATAAAAGGTAATTTCAGGTATAGATATTACAGAAAAATATTCAAAAAATACAGAAGATTATTAGACAGACGAGGAACGGCTGAAATAGAGTTACCTTTAATTTTTAATACCGTTACGAATAGCATTCAAACTGGTACTGCAAAAATCAATAAAATTGATATAAGCTCTGGATTCAATCTGTTTTTCGTTCAGAATCTTTTAATTAACGTTATTGTGAAAAAGTTTGTTAGTATTAAACAAAACTTCAACCTAAACATTTCTTACGACTTTTTACCGAAGCAATATATTGAATTCAAAGGATTAAAAGAAGATTATTACAATGGACAAAGGTTTACATTTTTTAAGTTTGATATAAAAGATGATGCCTATATAAACAACCTAAGGTCTCGATTACAACAACTCAACATACAACTATAAAAAGAAAAGGGTGTCATTTTTATCAATAACACCCTTTTTATTTATTTTCGACTTTTTAAATCTTTATAAAAAACCTTGATTTTTCATCCATTCATCAGAATAAATCTTATTCATATATCTTGATCCATGATCAGGTAAAATCACTACAATAACACTGTTTTCATCGAAATACCCTTGATCAGCATATTGTTGCAATCCTTGTAAAACAGCTCCAGAAGTATAACCTGCAAAAATGCCCTCGGTTTTCACTAATTCTCTTGCTTTTAATGCCGAATCTTTATCTGAAACCTTTTCGTAAATGTCTACTACATCAAAATCAGTAGATGTTGGGATTAGGTTCTTCCCCAAACCTTCTATTTTATAAGGACTAATCTCTTTCACATCAAACTCACCCGATTCATGAAACTTTTTTATTACAGAACCAATAGCATCAATACCTAAAACTTTAACATTAGGATTTTGTTCCTTTAAAAACCGTCCAGTTCCAGAAATTGTACCTCCGGTTCCACTAGCAACAACAATATGGGTAACTCTTCCTTCTGTTTGTCTCCATATTTCAGGTCCAGTGCTCACATAATGGGCTTCTATATTTAATTCATTAAAATACTGATTAATATATATAGAACCTGGATTTTCCTTATGCAATCTCTTTGCCACCTCATAATAAGATCGAGGATCATCTGCTGCAACGTTGGCCGGACAAATATGCACCTCTGCCCCCATTGCTTTAAGCATATCAATTTTATCTTGAGATGATTTATCGCTAACCGCTAATATGCATCTATACCCTTTAACAATACTTATCATAGCGAGAGAAAATCCCGTATTTCCTGACGTAGTTTCAACTATTATATCACCTCTTTTAACAATTCCTTTCTTTTCAGCCGTTTCAATAATATGAAGTGCTATTCTATCTTTTGCTGAATGTCCTGGGTTAAATGCTTCTAACTTCGCATAGCATTTTCCTGGAATATTTTGGGTAATATTATTTATTTTTACTAAAGGGGTCTCTCCTACTAGATCTAAAACTGAATTGGTTATACCAGTATGTCTCATTCTTTCTAAAATCATAAAAGGCGTCATTAAAAAAAACTAGGGTGAAATAAAGTTTCTTCTATTTTTTCATAATAACACCCTGCTCTTTCCGTGGGCAAAAATATAATTATTTTTCTAACTTACCCTCTAACATTAAAAAGAACGTATATTCTTCTGCCGTTTCCTTTAAAGAATTAAACCTTCCTGAAGCACCTCCATGTCCTGCTTCCATATTTGTATGTAAGAATAATAAGTTATTATCTGTTTTCAACTCTCTTAACTTAGCCACCCATTTAGCTGGTTCCCAGTACTGTACTTGACTATCATGTAAACCAGTAGTTACCAACATATTTGGATACGCTTTTGCTTCAACTTGATCATATGGCGAATACGATTTAATATAATCATAATATTCTTTATCATTCGGATTCCCCCATTCGTCATACTCCCCTGTTGTTAAAGGAATACTATCATCCAACATCGTTGAAATTACATCCACAAATGGAACAGCCGCAATTATACCGTTATAAAGCTCTGGGTTCATATTAATTATCGCTCCCATTAATAAACCTCCAGCGGATCCTCCCATTGCATATAAATGCTTTGCAGATGTATATCCGTTGTCAATTAAATACTTTGAACAATCTACAAAATCGTTAAATGTATTTTTCTTTTGCAACATTTTTCCATCCTCATACCAATCTCTTCCTAAATATTGACTCCCTCTAATATGAGCCAATGCAAAAATAAAACCTCTATCCAACAAACTTAATCGAGTAGAAGAAAAACCATCCGAAATAGTATACCCATAAGAACCATAGGCATATTGTAATACCGGTGTGTTTTCATTTATTTTGGTATCCTTACGATAAACAATAGATAATGCCACTTTCTTGCCATCACGAGCAGGAACCCAAATGCGCTTACTTACATAGTTTGCTTTGTCAAACTTCCCTCCTAAAACTTCTTGTTCTTTTTTAACATCTTTAGTTCTGTCATTCATATTAAAATCAATCACAGAGCTTGGGGTAGTCATTGAATTATAAGAATATCTAATTACATTAGTATCAAATTCAGGGTTAGAATAGACACCTGCTGAGTAAGTTTCCTCATTAAACGGTAAATAATAATCTTCTTTACCATCCCAGCGCTTAATCCTAATTTTACTCAACCCTTCGCTTCTTTCTTCGAGAACTAAGTAATCTTTAAAAATTGAGAAATCTTCAAATAAAACATCTTCTCTATGAGGAATTACATCTACCCAATTTTCTTTAGTAGTTTTATTTTCAGGCGTTTTCATTAATTTAAAATTCGTAGCACCGTCCTTATTTGTTCTGATATAAAATGCATCTTCATAATGCGCTACATCATACTCTAAATCTCTTTCACGAGGCTGAATAATTCTAAACTCACCTTCTGGATTGTTCGCCTCCAAAACCCTGTATTCATTAGAAACTGTGTTATAAGAACCAATAACAATATATTTCTTAGATTTTGACTTGGTTACAAAAACTCCAAATGTTTCATCTTCTTCCTCAAAAACTAAAATATCCTTTGACGAATCTGTTCCTAAAGTATGTCTATAAATTTGAGAACTTCTCAAAGTAACTGGATCTTTCTTTGTATAATAAATAGTTTTATTATCATTTGTCCATACCGCTCCTCCAGTCGTATTCTCTATCTTATCAACTGATATTTTTCCGTCGATAAGATTTTTTATTTGTATTGTATATTGTCGTCTACTTACGGTATCAACAGCAAAAGCGGCTAACTTATTATCTGGACTTATACTTAAACCTCCAAGCTGATAATAATCGTGTCCTTCTGCCTCATTATTTACATTAAAAATAATTTCTTCTTCGGCTTCTAATGTTTCCTTCTTTCTACTGTAAATTGGATACTGGCCTCCAATTTCATATCTCGTTATATAATAATAACCATTCTCTTTGTAAGGAACCGATTCGTCATCTTCTTTAATTCTCCCCTTCATTTCCTCGAACAACCTCTCCTGAAAATTCTTCGTATTGGCAGTTTCTTGCTCATAAAACTCATTTTCGGTGTTCAAGTAATCATATACCTTCTGGGTTTGCTCGTCCTTAACTTCGGCATTTTTTTGCTCATCGGATAAACGCATCCAAAAATAATCATCTATTCTTACATCTCCGTGTTTCTCTAACTTAGTCATCTGTTTTTCAGCAACAGGTACTTGTATATCTGTGTTCATTCTTTCTTTTTTGCAGGAAACAAAAATAAGGTTTAAAGTTATTACCGTAATAATTATTTCTCTCATTTTAATTTGGTTATTTAATTTTCAAGTGAAAATACTACTTTTGCTGAATATAGATTTTTAAAACAATTAAGTAATGTTTGGAGATATCTCTAATATGATGGGCAAATTGAAAGAAGCCCAAGGTAAGGTTGAGGAAACAAAAAAAAGATTAGATACCGTTTTAATCGATGAATCAGCGGCAAGTGGTAATTTAAAAATTACTGTAACTGCTAACAGAGAAATAAAAGCTATTTCAGTTGATAAATCGTTACTTCAGGATAAAGAAGAACTAGAAGATTACTTGATCTTAACCTTAAATAAAGCATTAAAAAGAGCTGGTGAAATTAATGAACAAGAATTGGCTATAGCCGCTAAAAGTGGTATGCCTAACATTCCTGGAATGGATATGTTTAAATAAGATCGAAATGAAACTAGAGGACTACATGCTGCCTTGTATGAATAAGGAAATCTTTGGAATAGATTGCCCTGGTTGTGGACTTCAAAGATCTGCTGCTCTTCTTTCAGAAGGAAAGTTTTACGATGCTTTTACCATGTTTCCTGCAATATATACTACAATACTTTTAGTTGTTATTGCTATATTTCATTTCTTTTTAAAGAAAAAAATAACCTTAAAAATTTTAGTGATATTGGCTATAAGTAATGTTGTTATTATTATTTTGGCTTATATCATAAAAATGAACAAATTATTCAGTTAACTAAATCATACATATATTTATGAACGAATTTGAACAAAGACAACTTCCCAATGCAACGGCCGTTTTAGTCTTGGGTATTATTTCAATTTTAAGTTGTTGTTGCTATGGAATACCTGGAATTATACTAGGAATCATCGCTCTTGTTTTATTTAAGCAAGACAAGGCAAAATACGACTTAAACCCTAGTTTATACTCTAATTACTCTAATCTTAATACAGGAAGAATTCTGGCTATCATTGGAATTGTTTTAAGCGCCTTATACCTATTTTTTGTCATCGGTATATTCGCAACTGTTGGTTGGGATGCTTTACGAGACCCTGAACTTTTACAAGAAAGAATGAATGGTTGGTAATAACCATATTTTAAAATAAACGTTTTAAAAATCCTGAAGATCTCCTTCAGGATTTTTTTTATTCAATTTATTGATTTTTAAATACTCATAAAATTGTTAATTCTTTTATGATAAGAAAGTTCTTTTTCATTTAAAAAAAATAATAAATTCTATTATTTTCGCGCCCATTCTCCCCCTAAAAGCACCTTTTAATTGTAGATTTTATTTTTCATGGACGACGAAAGAAATTGGTTACTTTATTATAAAAATAGCTTATTCGATAGTGAGAATTTGGCTATCGATATTTCAAGAATAAAGCACTTATATCATCAAAACTCTTCTGATTTAACTAACGCATTAATAAGTGCTAAAAATGCAACTGAAATTCTCGATTTAGAAGAAAGAAGAATTAACAGGCTTAAAGGTATATCAAAAAAAGATAGTTCAAGATGGCAAGAAATTAACGAAACTCAAATTTTAATCTCTCCTTTCCATTTAAAATATCAAACAGATAATTCAAAATTTAAACAACAAGTTATACATCCATTTTGGGTGACTGCAACGTTAGACAGATCGGGAAAGTTATCCGCTCCAAGAGATTTATTTCCTTTAATTGTTAGAAACTACCTTACTCCGATAGCCGATGTAAAAAATGATTTCATTTTTTCTTCTATTGAAAATGTTACTAATGCTCGTGATATTGAACAACCTGAAGCCTACGATGAAGATGAAAAAATAGGTTGGGATGTTTACTGGGATTATATTAATGAAGTATTTAATGAAATTACCTTCAGTAATATTTCAAACTATAAGGTACAAAAATACACAACGCAACATAGTCTTACCTATTTTGCGGTAAGTTCAAAAATATCAACAGCTAAAAGTATTTTATTTCTTTATGAAAATCTATTAGACAACCTCGATGAGTTACCTCTTTTAGCGAAAATTGTAACCCCTGTTGATCGTTATAGAAAACCACCTGTTACAGACGAAGGATATTTACATTACAATCATTTACATCTTGGGCAAATGTCTAATGAGTTTCCACTTTCTATAAGTCAACGAAAAACACTACTCTCCTACTTGGTAGCAGAAGATAATCCAGTAATGGCGGTAAACGGACCTCCTGGCACAGGAAAGACAACATTACTTCAAAGTTTAGTAGCTACGGAATTTGTTAAATCGGCAATTATAGGAGAAGAAGCTCCTTTGATTTTAGCTTGTTCGAATAACAACCAAGCGGTAACCAATATTATTGATAGTTTTATCAATTCAGCAAGTACTTTAAAAAACTTGGCAGAACGATGGATTCCTAATTTTCAAGGTTATGCTACCTACCTTCCTTCAAACTCCAAAGCAGACAAAGCGTTAAAAGGTATTAACTTTTTAAAGGGAAATCTTTTCGGATATGAAGGAACCCTTTGCGATTTAGAAAACGAACAATACTTATATGATGCTGAGTATTATTTTCTTGAAAAATACAGTAATTACTTTGGCTATCAAGAATCTTCTTTGGAAGAAGCTTGTTATCAACTTCAACAAGAATTGGTTGATATTGAAGATAAACTAATTGATGGAGTTCGTTTTTCTAATGATTATATTACAGCCATAGAATACATTAATAAAATCCTACTTAGAGAAGAAGATCATATCTCAAGTGATAATTTCATAATCACAAAAATTCATCAATGGCGATCATTATTAGCTGAACTAAAAAAAGCCTATAAGAAAGAAAGTTTTATTAGTGACATTAAGGTTTATTTTACTTCAAATGATACCTCTGAGGAAGCAAAACATCAATTTAAAATTACCGAAGACAAATTTACCGATCAAGACAAGGCATTCTCCTATATAAAACAATTATTTGCAAACGTAAATCTCTTGCTTCAGGCTAACCTAAAGCTAAGTGATTGGAAAAAAGAAAATAATATTCAGGGACAACCATTTGTTTCAGAAGCAAAAATGTGGGAATTGGATCTGCAGAAAAACCCAAAACTAGATAAATCCAAAGGTTATTTCTACAATGAAATTGATACCACACTTCGCCACAGAGCTTTTTTACTAGCTACCCATTACTGGGAAGCTCGTTGGATTCTTGAAACTATTGATGTTGTAGAAAATAATACCGAAAAAGGCACAGGTGAAAACACAGTAAAAGCACAATGGAAACGACGTGCCATGCTAACCCCTTGTTTTGTTGCAACATTTTATATGGGGCCTTCCCATTTTATTCGAAGTCAATTTCAAGGGCAAAGTGAAGAAGGAAAACCTATATTTGAATATTTCCCTCTTACCAATTTTGTCGATTTACTCATTATTGATGAAGCTGGTCAAGTTACACCAGAAGTTAGTATTCCTCTTTTTGCCTTAGCCAAAAAGGCTTTTGTTGTTGGTGATCTAAAACAAATTGAACCCATATGGTCTATTCCTCCAAAAATTGACACAGGAAACTTAACTTCTTTACACATTATTGAAACCCCACAAGAAAACGAACTTCTTGATAGTTTAGGTTTTTTAGCTTCAAGTGGAAGCATTATGAAAATGGCTCAAAATGCCTGCGAATATGAAACGACTATTGGCAACAAACAAGAAAACGGATTAATTCTTCTTGAACACAGACGTTGCAATGATGAAATTATTGATTTCTGCAACGAATTAGCTTATGGCGGTATTTTAAAACCAATGAAAGGAAAAGCGAAAGACGATCAAATTTTCCCTTCAATGCTGGCTTACCATGTAGAAGGAATTAGTGAGAGAAAATATAACAGTCGTTGTAACACCAAAGAAGTAAAGGCTATTGTTTTATGGTTACAACAGAACAAAGATGCCATTCAAAAAGCATATAATGTTGAGTCTATAGAAAGTGTTTTAGGCATCATTACACCTTTTGCTAGTCAAAAAACTGAATTATCAAAAGCATTAACGGATGCTGGATATAAGATAAATGATATTAAACTAGGAACGGTGCATGCACTTCAAGGTGCTGAGAGAAGTATTATTTTATTTAGTTCTGTCTACAGCAATGAAGACGAAGGCACCATGTTTTTCGATAGAGATAATAAACCAAACATGCTAAACGTTGCCGTATCAAGAGCCAAGGACAGTTTCATTTTATTTGGTGATACACGGATTTTAAATGAAGCCAATAAAACGCCTTCTGGCTTATTGAAGAAACATTTAAACATTCAAGAATTGACTTAATAAGAAGTCTTACAATATATTAATTGGATGATTTGATGATTGAATTTCGACTGCGCTTAACCTGGCATATTTTTCCATTTTCGAAAAAATCATTAGCTTTGTCCCTTAATTAATTGATAAAGAAAAAATACAACTTATCTCTAATGCTAAAGAGATTTCAAACAACATACAGAACAAACCTTTTCGAGATAGTTACTCCTAAAACCGGAGTAATTATTTTATAAAGCTTATATAATAGATTAAAAATAAACTTATGAAAACAAAATTCAAAATTGCTATCATCGCTATGATAGGTTTTAGTCTGCACACTAAAGCACAATGGAATAATAATGGAAGTAATACAACCACTGGTATTTTAACAATGGACGGCAACAGTATTAACTTTAATACACCAGTTACCAGCGGTGGTTGGGCGCGTGGTATATTCAGTGTAGCCCCTGACAAATCAACCCGATTTGGAGGTATTGGGTTATATGGTTCTAAAAATAACGCTGTTCATTACTATTTAGCTCATGGAACCAGCCCATGGAATTCTGGTTTAGGTCTATATGTTAAAACAAATGGAAATATTGGTTTTGGTACTTTCTCTCCTTTCACTAATTTACAAATCCACAGTAACAATGTAGATGCCAGAATTGCTTTAACCAATAATCATTCTGGGAAAAATGCCTCGGACGGTTTCGTCTTAATCAATGAAAGTGATAGCGAGGTTCACTTTTTAAACAGGGAAAATACTGCTTTAAAATTTTCAACTTACGGAGCAGAGAGAATGAGAATTGCGGCAAATGGTAATATTGGTATTGGAGCAACAGATCCAAAAGAAACACTTACACTATCTAAATCTGGGGTCACTTTAGGTATTTATGACACTAATCCCGCGTCTAAAGCAAATAACAGAATTGCCCGTTATGGGAACTCTCTTGTTATTCAAAATGACTTGACAGGTTCATGGAAAGACAATATTAACTTTCATGATAGTGGAAATGTAGGGATTGGTATAGTAAACCCTTCAAGTCCATTAGATATTAAATCTTCCAAAAACAGAACAATTTCATTAGATTTCACCGGAGCACAACCAGGTTGGGGCTACACATGGCAATCGTTTAAAACCAACTCCGTTGAACAATGGCGAATAATAGGAAGAGAGGACACAAATAGTTCACTAACTTTCTGGAACTCGGTAGATAAAGACATATTAACTTTATTACAGCATGGTAATGTCGGCATTGGAACAAAGAGCCCTAATGCTAAATTAGAAGTAAATGGTTCCGTTAAATTTGACAACCTTTCAAGTGGACACACTAATCTTCAAATTGGTCATGACATAAATGATAGAATTTTAGCAGATAACAGTACTAATAAACATTATGGAGGAGGTTTATTTTTTAGAGTAACACCCGACCCATCCTTAAACATAACACATAACTATATTGATGTTATGACTTTATCAGATAAAGGTACAGTAGGTATTGGAACAAAAAACACTCAAGGATTCAAACTTGGGGTGCATGGAAGAATCGCTGCTGAAGAAGTAAAAGTAGCTACATATGGCAACTGGCCTGATTATGTATTCGAAAACAATTACAACCTTCCTACTTTGGATGAAGTAGAAAATCATATTCAAAAAAATGGGCATTTAAAAAATATTCCTAGTGCCAAAGAGGTAAGCAAAGAAGGTTTCTTTTTAGGGTCAATGGATGCAAAACTTTTACAAAAAATTGAAGAATTAACACTATATACGATTGCACAAGAAAAGCAATTAAAAACGCAAGAAAAGAAGATTAAAACCTTAGAAAATCAAACTAAAGAAATAGAGAAATTAAAAGCTTTAGTAAACAAATTATTGAAAAAATAAGCAAACCTAAATATGAAAAAAGTATTAATATTAATCTCATTGGTATTCTTCTTTATAAGCTGTGAAGATGGAAAAAATGGTATAAATGGCTCCAATAGTTTAGTAAAAACTAGTATTGAACCTAAATCTATAAATTGCCCAGATGGAGGTATTAAAATTGAAAGTGGATTAGATAAAAATGGAAATAATATACTCGAAAATGAAGAGGTCGATAAGATCGATTTCATTTGTAATAGCATAGGTCTAAATAGCCTAATTAAAACAACTATTATTCCTTCGAATGATTTATGTGAAAATGGTGGTATTAAGTTAGAAACTGGTACCGATCTAAACCGAAATAATGAACTTGATGAATCAGAAATAACTAAGACAGAATATATTTGCAACGGTGCAAATGGATTAGGTTATAAGCAAACAAGGCTCTTAATTTATCATGGAGGTGCTTCAGGTGGAAATTACTCTGGTATTTCGAGTAATACAAGATTTAAATTAGGAGAGTTGACACGTTTTGATAAAAAAGATTGGGTAGAAGCAACTTCTATAATTTATAATTCAATCGTGAAAACTGACGCTAATAATAGAGCTATATTAGAACTCTACAATGACACAGATAATGTGTTAATTGCTCAAAGCACTATAACTGCCGAAAATACCGAATTTGAGATTTTAGAGTCATCAAATTTAATAAACAATTTTCCTAACAAAGAAATTACAGTTGGGCTTTATATTAAATCCGAAAACAATGGCTCTTCCGTTTATTTTCACGGAAAAAGTGAGTTAATCATTGAACAATAAAGTCAAGAACGTTTCAACTTTATGTAAATAAAAAAGAACCTATTTCAATATTGAGATAGGTTCTTTTTTTCATACCCCTGTCCCGTCCTAAAATAGCGTTACACTAAACTTAAAGTATTTAGTCTAATTAATTAGAGGTTTCTAAAATATTCTTATTAATTTATGAGTCCTTTTTACGACTAAACATCAAACAATTAACAAATCAAAAAAGATGAAAAGATTAGCCATTAACGGAATGGGACGCATTGGAAGAGCAGCATTAAAAGTAATTCTCGAAACACCTGGGTTAGAATTGGTAGCTGTAAACGACCTCGTAGGAATTGAAAACATAGCATATTTATTAAAATACGATACTGTTTACGGTATATACAATAAGAAAGTCACCCATGACGACAATCATTTAATTGTAGACGGAAAAAAAATTCAATACTTCTCCAATAGAAATCCAGAGGAACTTCCTTGGAAAGAAAATGAAATTGATATTGTTATTGAGAGCACAGGCTTCTTTACCAAACAAGAAGATGCCGAAAAACATATTAACGCTGGAGCGAAAACAGTTGCGATCTCAGCTCCTACTAAAAGCGCAGATACACCTACTATAGTGCATGGTGTAAACTCTGCCGAGCAAGGAACCAGTGTTTTTTCTTGTGCTAGTTGTACTACCAATAATATAAGCCCTGTTGTAGAGGTTTTAGGCAGAAGAATAGGGATTAAAAAAGCAATTATGACAACGGTTCATGCCTATACCGCTTCTCAAAACATGGTAGATTCTGTTTCGAATAAAAACTTCAGAATGGGGAGAGCGGGTGCAGAGAATATTGTTCCTACATCTACAGGAGCAGCTATTGCAACGACTAAAGCACTTCCAGAGTATGCTGGTAAATTTGATGGTGTTGCCTTACGTGTTCCAATTCCTGTTGGGTCTATTTCTGATATGACATTTGTTACTGAAAAACGAGTTACTGTCGAAGAAGTAAATGCTATACTTGAAGAGGAAGCTACGTCTGATCGTTATAAAAAAGTTTTAGCAACCACCTATGAACCTATTGTTTCTTCCGATATTGTTCAGAGTCCTTATGCCTCAACTGTTGATTTAAGTATGACAAGAGTTGTCGATGGCGATTTATTAAAAGTAATGACTTGGTACGACAATGAATGGGGATTCACTAATCAAATGATACGTCAAATTTTGGAAATATAATTGTAATTCGAAAGTTAAGGTTAAAACCTTGAACTTATTTCAAAGAAATTGATCCTTAAAAATTAGTAAATAAAAACAGGCAGTATTTCATAAACTGTGTAAGTTTTAAAATCTCGGGGTTGAATTCAACCCCGAGATTTTTTTATTCATTAACTTTAATTTTTACACATTTATGAAACCAGAAGATTTATTGAACGGCGAATTTCTAAAACAATTTAAAGATGGCTCAGAGTTAACTAGCTTTATAGAACAACTTCACAAACGAGGAGTTGAAAAGATTTTAGAAGGAGAGTTATCAGCTCATTTAGATTACGAGAAACATCAAAAGAGCACTAACTCTAATTCTCGAAATGGCTATTCAAAGAAGAAGTTAAAAACAACTTTAGGAGAAACAGAAATAGAAGTCCCAAGAGACCGTGAAGGATCTTTTAATCCTATGTTGGTAAAGAAAAGAGAAAGTACTACAGATGGTGTTGAAAATCTTATCATCTCTTTGTATGCTAAGGGAATGAGTGCTTCTGATATAGAGGAGCAAATCCGAGAGCTATATGACTTTAACATCTCTACTTCAACGATTTCAAGAATCACAGATAGCATTACTAATGACATTGTAGCATGGAAAAATAGACCTTTAGAAGCTACTTATTTAATCGTTTGGATGGATGGAATTGTTTTCAAGGTTAGAGAGAACTCTAAGGTTATTAACAAAACTATATACATAGCTGTAGGCCTTAGATCCGACGGTAAAAAGGAAGTACTAGGTTTGTGGTTAGGTAAAAATGAATCAGCTGCTTTTTGGATGAGTGTTTTGACTGATATTAAGGCCAGAGGAACGCAAGATATACTGATTACTGCAACCGATAATTTAAACGGATTTACAGATACTATAAAGACAGTGTTTCCTAATTCTACCACACAAATATGTGTAGTACATCAGATTAGAAACTCTTGTAGATACGTGGTTTGGAAAGATAAAAAAGAGTTTACTAAAGATATGAAGCAAATCTATACAGCTCCAACTAAAGAAGCCGCAAAGGCTGCTTTAAAAGATTTTAAAAATAAATGGGAAGCTAAATATTCGTATGCTATTAAAAGTTGGGAAAACAACTGGGATGAACTCACTGTTTTCTTCGATTTTCCAATTGAAATAAGAACTATTATTTACACCACTAATCTTATTGAAAATCTTAATGGGAAAATACGCAAATACACTAAAAACAAACTCTCTTTCCCGACAGATGACGCTGTTATCAAATCGGTATATTTAGCTTTAAGAGAAAGTACTAAAAAGTGGACAATGCCCATTAGAAATTGGGGCATAATTCTAAATCAATTTTTAGCTATATTTGAAAAAAGGATTAGGCTATAAATAACCTAACCCTGATATTTTGAACTTACACACTTTTTAGGATAGTGTCTAAAAACAGGGCATTGATGAAAATCAATGCCCTGTTTAATTTATATATTTTAAAACTATTTCGTAAACTCAGTAATAGTCTTTTTAATAATATCAATACAATCTCTTAATTGCTCTTCATTCATTACTAAAGGCGGCGCAAAACGGATAATATTACCATGTGTAGGTTTTGCCAATAAACCATTATCGCGTAATTTCATACAGATATTCCAAGCAGTATCACTATCTTCTGTGTCGTTAATAACAACAGCATTTAATAATCCTTTACCACGAACTAAAGTAACCAATTCGTTTTCTTCAGAAAACTTCGTTAATTCCTCTCTGAATATCTTTCCTAAACGCTCAGCATTCTCGTCTAATTTTTCTTCTTTTACTACCTCAAGAGCAGCAATAGCAACAGCCGCTGCTACTGGATTACCTCCAAAAGTAGAACCATGATTTCCTGGTTTGATAACATTCATAATGTTATCGTTCGCTAATACTGCAGAAACAGGATAAGCTCCTCCACTTAATGCTTTACCTAAAATTAAAACATCTGGTTGAACGTTTTCATGTTGTACAGCTAGTAATTTACCAGTACGAGCAATTCCCGTTTGCACTTCATCAGCAATAAACAACACATTATACTTTTCACATAATGCTTTTGCAGCAGCTAAATACCCCTCTGAAGGAACATATACTCCAGCTTCACCTTGAATAGGTTCAGCCATAAACCCTGCAACATTCTTATTATTCTCTAAAGCTACTTCTAACGCCTTTAAGTTATCGTATTCCACTTTAATAAACCCATTTGTAAACGGACCAAAGTTTTCACGAGCAACTGGATCATTCGAAAAGGAAATAATGGTAGTTGTTCTACCATGAAAATTGTTTTCACAAACAATAATCTCCGCTTCATTTTCCGCAATACCTTTTACTTCATAAGCCCATTTTCTACAGATTTTCAATGCCGTTTCAACAGCCTCTGCACCAGTATTCATAGGTAACAGTTTATCAAAACCAAAGTATTCAGTAGCAAACTTTTCATAACGACCCAACATGTCATTATAAAAAGCACGTGATGTTAAAGTTAAAGTCTTCGCTTGATTCACCATAGCATCCACAATTTTAGGATGACAATGCCCTTGATTAACAGCAGAATATGCCGAAAGAAAATCATAATACTTCTTCCCTTCTACATCCCATACATACACACCTTCGCCCTTACTCAATACCACTGGTAATGGGTGATAATTATGTGCTCCGTACTTGTTTTCTAAATCAATTGCTTGCTGTGAAGTTAAATGTTCTAAAACAGCCATTTTCGTAATTTTTAAAAATTGATAAAATAACGATTCCTACTGTACCTTTATTTTTCCGAAGGCTCGAAAAAGCAGCGTGGGAGAGAAATCATCCCTAGAGGAGCGCAAATTACTAAATATTACTTGCTCATTAAAATCTTAACTGGAGATTTTAGAAGATATCGATGAAATTTGAATCTCCAAACGCTTTATTTCACGTAAAACCGCATTTTTATCCATCTGGAGCCATGCAAAAATCTTCAACATGCTAACACCGAGCAAAAATATAATAGAACCTCCAGCCCATTTTATCAACTCTTTAATTTCTTCTGCCTGAAAAAACTGAATCAAACAATACATAAAAAAAACGAAAAACACCACGGTCATTATATTCATTAATACCATAATCCATTTATTTTTACCTTTAAATAAACCTTGAATCATTTGAAAAACATTTTGTTCATCTAGTTCTTCATAAAACTTAGCTTCCTCCTCCGAAAGAGTTTCTTTTATAAGCTTATCTATTTCCTCTATATCTTTCATAATTTACTGTTTAAAATTATTTTTTTTAATCGTTCTCTAGCGTGAAACATTCTTGACTTCGCGGTTCCAACTGATATTTTTAATATGGCACTAATTTCTTTTAAAGAATACTCTTGAATATAATACAACTTAATTACTGCTTTTTGTCCTTCACTTAAACTTTCTATTTCCTTTTTTAAAATCTGTCTATAGTTTTCTCCGACATTTTCTGTTTCCCTTTTAATATTACTATTTTCAATATAATACTTAGTAAGCAGTTCTTTTTTACGCTTATCGGACCGCAAATAATCAATAGTTTTGCTCTTCACAATAGATAATGCCCAACTCTCAAATTTTTCAGAATCTTTTATACTGTCTAATTTCGTTAAAATTTTACTCCAACTTTCTTGAGCTATATCTTTTGCTACATCTCTATCTTTTGTATAGGTATAAGCTACTTTACAAAATACTAAATGCCATTTTTTAACAAGTTTAACCGTTGCTTTTTCATCTCCTAAAAGACATGCTTTAACTAAATATGAATCTTCTTTTTTATTTCTTTTCTTCATAATTTCCTACACTTAGTAGACGGAATATTTTGTAAAAGGTTCATTTATTCTGCAAATAAATTTATTGCGCTTTTCTATAGTTCTACTAACCATATCTTTTCCTAATTTTGCAATCCGTTAATTCTTTTATAAAATTAACAATAGGAAAGGTAACTATAAATCTAAGATTCATTAGAGGAAATATTTTCATAACAAAAAACATACGCTGAAGATTATGCCAAGAAGAGAACGCAATAAGTTTGTAAAAAGAGGTGAGATTATAGAAATCTTAATTGAAGATTACGCCTTTGGAGGAAAAGGTATCGGAAGAATTAGATCTGAATTAGGAGAGTTCGTGGTTTTTGTACCAAATACACTTCCTGGTCAACTTGTAAAAGCTAGAGTAGATAAATCTAAAAAACAATATGCTGAATGTAAACTTATAGAGGTTCTTAAACGCTCTGAAAATGAAATTACTTCTCCATATCAAGAAATTCCTGGAGCGCCTTACATAAATCTTCCTATTGAAAAACAGCATGAGTACAAATACAACAGTACCATGAGCCTGTTTAAAAAAATTGGTAAAGTTGATCATATTGAAGACTTATTTGATGAGTTTGTTTCTTCTCCTAATTCATTTCATTACAGAAATAAAATGGAGTATAGCTTTTCAGCTATTGGATATGATTCTAAAAACAAAACAGACGTCGATGAGTTCACTTTAGGGTTTAAAAGAAGAGGAACTTGGTGGATGGGCGAAAATCTAAATAAAGATAGTGGCTTGTTTGATGCTGATTTTGAAAACAACCTGCACAAGATAAAAGAGTATTGTAAAGACACAAACTTAGCACCTTGGCATGCTCCTGGGAAAAAAGGTTTTTTTCGTTATTTCGTAGTAAGAAAATCGTACAAAACCAATCAATTACTTTTTAATTTGGTGACGACATCTGGTGACTTACCAAAATTCGACTTAAATAAATTTGCTCAATTTTTAGTAGAGTTATTCGGAGAAAGAGTTGCTGGTCTTTTACATACTATCAATGACGAAACTGGTGATAGAACCATTGCTACATCGGGAAGTATCAATCTTGTTTATGGTAATGAAAAAATTGTTGAGCAATTACTTCAACTAAATTTTGAAATAAGCATGAAAAGCTTTTTTCAAACGAACCCCAAATCTGCTGAAAAATTATATGCGAAAGTTGTTGATTATGCACTAGAGAATAAAAGCGCTATTGACAATACGGTAGTAATGGATTTATTTTGCGGTACTGGTACCATTGGTCAAATTATTGCTGATAAATCTGAAAACACCAAAATTATAGGGGTAGACATAGTGCATTCGGCAATTAAAGATGCTAGAAAAAATGCCAAACGCAATAATATTGAAGGAGTTGAGTTTTATGCTGCAGACGTGGGCAAATTTTTATTAGAGCACCCTCAATATAAAAACAAGATTAGAACCATTATTTTAGATCCCGCGAGAGCAGGAATAGCACCAAAAACACTTAAAAAAATCATAAATTTAAGAGCAGATAGAATGGTTTATGTATCTTGTAATCCAGCGACTCAGGCTCGAGATACTGAAGAGTTAGTTAATGCTGGATATCAAATAAAAAAGATAAGTTTGGTAGATCAGTTTCCGCATACATCTCATATTGAAACTGTGGTGCTATTTGAAAAATAAATTAATCAATTCCCTTTGCTTGGGAAGTAAATAATAGCATTAAGCAATTTTAATGCGACGCAAAATTTTGGATAAATGAAAAAATGTTTTGGCATTTTGTTACTTTGTTTGTTTGCTTTTAACGCTTGTGAAAAAGACGATTTTTGTACAACAAATCCAGTAACACCTAATTTAGTAATTCGTTTTTATGATAAAAATGATATTACTGCAGTAAAAAGTGTGTCTCGCTTATCGATAATCGCCCAAAGTAAAACCGATAGTCTTATTACTAATGCAACACTTGACTCTATTGCTATACCTTTAAATGGACTAGCTTCCGAAACGGTATATCTTTTAAAGATGAATGACGCAACTGGAAATCTGGCCGATAATAAAGTGGATACGCTAACAATAACCTATACTCCAAAAGAAGATTATATTTCACGATCATGTGGTTTTAGATATGTTTATGAAGATGTTACATTAACAGTTTCTCAATCATGGATCGATAGCTTATCAAGCAATACCATTACAGAAATTAACCACCAAATTCAATCTCATGTGCAAATTTTTCATTAGTTCTATTATTGTTTTGGTTATATCATTCAATTCCTATAGTCAAAAAAAGACAACCCAAGAATCAGTAAAAGATAGTATTACGTACAAAACTGGATATGGTTTAAGAATTGGAGCCGACATTAGTAGACCCGTTTTGTCTTTATTCGATAAAAGTTATAGTGGATTAGAACTTGTTGGAGATTATAGAATTACCAAAAACTGGTACCTAGCCACTGAGTTAGGATATGAAAAAGAAACTACTTTTGAAGATTTTACCACATCAACTTCTCAGGGAAGTTTTATTCGAATTGGAGCAAACTACAATGCCTATAAAAATTGGCTAGACATGAATAATGAAATATTCATCGGTGGTCGTTATGGTTTTGCCTTATTTGACCATTCCTTAGACAGCTACACTCCAAATACAACCCTTGGAACTTCTTCTTTACCAGGAAGCGATAATACAACAGCATACTTCCCATCAAATACCATTACTACTCCGCAAAAGGAAACTGGGCTAATGGCACACTGGGCTGAAATCCAGATAGGAATGAAAGTTGAAACAATGAAAAATCTGTTTATTGGAGCTGGTTTCTCTTATAAGATACTCATAAGTATTGACGATCAGACAGGATTTAAAAGTCTATATAGCCCTGGTTTCAATAGAATTTTCGAAAGTAATACTGGTTTTGGCTTTTTTTATACAATATCATACCTTATACCATTTGTTAATAAGTAATTTTCCTACATACACTTGATTTAACTACATTTACCAAGTATTACGTAAAAACTTATTAACAATGAATAAAATTCCAAGTGTAAATTTAGAGGACTTTCTATCAGAAGATGAAGAACGCAAACAAAAGTTCATTAATGAAATTGGAAATGCCTATGAAAATATAGGTTTTGTAGCCTTAAAGGGTCATTTTTTAGGGGAACAATTAGTAGATGACTTATATGACGAGATTAAAAAGTTTTTTGAATTACCTGTTGATGTAAAGCAGAAGTATGAAATCCCTGGTATTGGAGGACAAAGAGGTTATGTTTCTTTTGGAAAAGAATCTGCAAAAGGAAAAAAAGAAGGCGATTTAAAGGAGTTTTGGCATTTTGGTCAGTATGTTGAAGACAACGCTGAACTTGACGCAATATATCCGAAAAATGTACTTGTAGAAGAATTAGTAAAATTTAATGAGGTAGGAAAGCAAACGTATAAAATGCTTGAAAAAACGGCAAAGTTTGTGCTAAGAGCGTTGGCTTTACATTTAAATTTAGATGAAACTTACTTTGACCAATACATTAAAAATGGAAATAGTATTCTACGTCCTATACACTACCCTCCTATTGAAAAAGAACCTAAAGGAGCAGTAAGAGCAGCAGCTCATGGAGATATTAATTTGATTACTTTATTAATGGGAGCCCATGGTAAAGGACTTCAAGTTCAAAACCATGAAGGAACGTGGATTGATGCCATTGCCCAACCCGATGAACTTATGATTAACGTTGGTGATATGTTATCTCGTCATAGTAACAACAAATTAAAATCTACTATTCATCGTGTTGTAAATCCTCCAAAAGAACTTTGGGGTACTTCAAGATATTCAATTCCATTTTTTATGCATCCGATATCAGAAATGAAATTAGATGTATTGGAAAACTGTATCAATGAAAACAATCCAAAGAAATTTGAAGATACAACCGCTGGAGAATTTTTAAACGAACGTCTAAAAGAATTAGGCCTTATTAAATAAAATGGACATACAAGATCAACTTAAAAACCTTTTTCCAGATCATCAGTTTGAGGAAAAACAAAAAGAAGAAAAGCCTGAAATATGGCTACAGGATGATCCTATTCTCTGTAAATATGAAAAGCGTAAAGGGAAACCTATTACAATAATTGATGGTTATAACGGAGCTACAAGCGACTTTAAAAAACTAGCGAAAGAAATAAAAACCAAATTAAGTGTTGGAGGTAGTTTTAAAAATGACACCATCATTATTCAAGGAGATTATAGAGATAAAATCATGGAAATTCTTAAAGAAAAAGGATTTAATGTAAAAAGAGTTGGAGGCTAAAAAAGTTAAAAATGCTAGGAAATTGTTCCTAGCATTTTTGTTTTTATAAATTTTGTTTTAATATTACAAAGTATTTACAATTGAAAACAGACAATACTAACAATAAAGTAGCGTTTTAATCATTACATTAAGAAATCACCAATTATCCCCAAAAATATGGCATCTTCAATATTACACATAACAAACGGAGACAGTACTACACAAATTTTAAGTAATTTAAACTTTGATGGAGAAATCATCACATGGCGTGAAATGCTATGTGAAGGTAAAACCACTATTGATGTAGGAAGTGAAAATTTTTGGAAAACAAGATTTGATTTTTTCAAGTCTTCTTATAAAACTACCAAAAAAACTTTTATTGATTATACTTTAAAAGAATACAGAAACCTCTGTAATCAAAAACAACAAAATGAAATTGTACTCTGGTTTGAATACGATCTTTTTTGTCAAATAAACATGGTCGCAGTTATTAGCTGGCTAAAGAGGTATAGAAAAGGAAGGAAAATTTCCCTTGTTTGCAGTGGAACTCTCAAAAATAAAACAGGGTTACATGCCCTCGGGCATTTAACGCAAGTAGAGTTATTGAATCACTACAAAAACAGAGTTGAACTTACCCTAGATGATATTGAATACGCTGATTATATTTGGCAACTATATTGCTCTGATAGTCCTTTAAGACTGGAAACAGTTCATAATTTTAGCCCAATGTCACCTTTTGTTTATTTAGAAGAAGCGATTAAAGCACATCTGCAAAGATTCCCTTCTATTAAAAATGGTTTAAATAAGCTGGAAAACCAAATTTTAGATATTGCCAATAAGCAACAATTAGAAAATCAAAATCAGCTAATTGGTGAAATTTTAAAAAACCAAGGGTTTTATGGTTTTGGTGACTTGCAATACGCTAACAAGTTGCAAACCATGAAAAAACTGTTTTCATCATTTAGTCCTGTTAAGCTTAATAGAAAGGGTAAAAAAGTGTTGGACAACCAACTTAATTTCTATGGTCAAATACGTTCAGATTTTTCGTATCTTGGCGGTTCTAAAAAATACAGTTATTTATACGTAAACGATACGGATAAGCTGCTTAAAATAACATCGTAAATGACTATACAACATTCTGAGCTCATTTTAAATTCAGACGGAAGTATTTATCACTTAAATTTAAGACCTGAGCATATTGCTACAGATATTATTTTTGTAGGTGATCAGTATAGAGTTGATAAAATAACAAACCATTTCGATCATATTGAATTCAGTACTCAGAAACGAGAATTTAAAACTACTACAGGAACTTACAAAGGAAAAAGACTTTCGGTCATATCTACGGGGATAGGTCCCGATAATATTGACATTGTGTTAAATGAACTCGACGCATTGGTTAATATTAATTTAGAAACACGCCAAATAAAAGAAAATCATACTGCCTTGAATATTGTTCGAATCGGTACATCTGGTTCTCTTCAACCAAATATTCCTGTCGACAGTTTTTTATTAAGTTCTCATGCTTTAGACTTAAATGGAATGCTACATTCGTATCAAGTAGATGCTATTAGTCATCCTGATATCGAACAAGAATTTATAAATCATACAGGTTGGAGTTCAAAAAAAGCTACTCCGTTGGTAATAAAGAATAGTTCATTACTCGAAAAAAGACTTCTTTCGAATAAAGTATATTTAGGAATCACTGCAACTGCTGGAGGTTTTTACGGACCTCAAGGAAGAGTTTTAAGACTCCCATTACAGGATGCCGAATTAAACAAAAAAATTGATAGTTTCAAATTTAAAGAACATAAAATCACTAATCTAGAAATGGAGACTTCTGCCATTTATGGATTATCGAAATTACTTGGTCATAATGCTGCTTCAATGAATGCTATTATTGCCAATAGAGCTAATGGAACTTTTAGTAAAACCCCTAAGAAAACAGTAGAAAATTTAATTATCTACACGTTAAACAAATTAGTTGAATAAATGCTAAACTTAAAAGTTGGTGGCGTACCAGAACATTTTAATTATCCTTGGTACATCACTTTAAAGAATAAAGAATACACAAAAAACAATATTAATTTACGCTGGCAAGATTTCCCTGGAGGTACTGGAGCCATGTGTAAAGCCTTAAGATCAGGTGAAATTGACATTGCCATTGTTCTTACTGAAGGAATTATTAAAGATATTATTGAAGGGAATCCTTCGAAAATAACTCAGACTTTTGTAAAAACGCCACTAATTTGGGGAATCCATGTAGGTGCAAAATCCAATTTCCAAGATATTAATGATTTAGAAAATGCTACCGTGGCCATTAGCAGATATGGCTCTGGTTCACATTTAATGGCGATCGTAAATGCCCACAATAATGGCTGGGATATTAAAAAATTAAAATTTAAGGTAGTTGGAAACCTTCAAGGAGGTATAGATTCGTTGACTAATGGTGATGCGGATTACTTTATGTGGGAGCATTTCACCACAAAACCATTAGTTGATAATGGAACTTTTCGAAGATTAGGTGACTGTCCTACTCCTTGGCCATGTTTTGTTGTAGCCGTAAGAGATGAAGTTTTAGAAAATAACTTCGATGAAGTTAAAAAAGTATTGGGTATTATTAATGATTGTACCAAAGACTTTAAAGAGACAGAAAGAATCGATGAGACACTATCAATTAGGTATGAGCAGCAATTAGAAGACATAAGAAACTGGTTATCAATCACTGAATGGAACGATGGCTTACCAATTTCTGAAGAATTAATTACGGAGATACAAAATAAAATGATATCTTTCAACGTTATTGAAAAGTCGGAAGATTCTGGTAAATTGATCAGAAATATGTATATTTGAGTCCTTAAAATATTAAAAATGAAAAAAGTAGTATTTATTGCAATTTGTATAGTTAGTTTATTAGGTTTTTCTTCTTGCGGAAGTACAAGCCCTTGTGGTTTAGCTGAAACTAAGCAAACTAAACAAAACTCTCATCAACAAGAAGTGTTAGTTGCTGATGCAACTGCCGAATAGTTGATTTCTTTATTCAAATTCAATAAATCCGCTTTTAAGGCGGATTTTTTTTGCTTTTAGTCCTATATTCACGCTATGAAAAAGACATTAAAAAAAATTGTGATTACAAGTCTATTGGTAGTCTTAACCTTTTATTTAACTGATTTATATATATTCAGAGGTTATTTTACACCGGATATCTTATACTTACTTAGTGATAAAAACATAGAAACTGGAAAAGAAATTAAAAACAAGAATTGTTCTCTATCAATTGAAAAGCAAGACAACTCCTTTCTCATAAATTTTAAAAATAGAAGTTTAAAACCTTATTTAGTTTGGACTTATAGATATAAAAAATTATTTCCCGTTAATGATTCTATATTCTTTTTACATCTGAGAAATAAAGTATCGTTTCCCTATTATAAAAATAAACATGAATATGGTCTCGATTGTGGAACTGGAGCTGGAGTATTTTCTATCAATCCTTTCGAATCCTTTCAAATAAGAAAATCATATAAAGAGTTCGTAAATTCAATTTACTGGAGTAATGTTCATCAATATAATTCAAGTTATGATACTGTCAAAGATCTAATTTATAATAAACCTTTATTATTAATTGATAGGAAACAAAAATTCAGAAATTTTAAAAGAAATGATTTAATCACAACTGATTCAACAGAAGTATCGCTATATATCCCTTTATTCAGTTTTGATCACAAAGAACTTTTTTATGTAAAATCAAATTCGATACGAATCTCTTATTTAGACATAATTGAAAACCTAACAATACACGAGAAGAAAATACATGAAGATTTTCGAGAATTTTAATTATCCTTTCTCCAATTAAAAAAGCTATTCAGCAACCTCAAAAGCTGATAAATTATAAATATCCTTCGTAATTTCTTGCTTTAAAACTTCTACATCAATAGCTCCAGCATCATCTGTTTTTATATAGTTGGGCTCAGGTAAATAACGCAATTGTAAATGAGGATGATAAATAGTTTTTCTTCCCTTTCGGAAATACGCACACATCACGGAGAAGCTACTATTAGAGCACACTAAAATATCTGCTTCTACAAAAGCTCTAAAAATTCCATGAATTTGATCGTAGTTTTTCTCTTCTCTGTTGGAGCCTATTTTAACCTCTGTATTTGGCCTCTTAGAAAATCGTTCTACTATCGCCTCGGAGTTTGCTTCTTCTGTATAAATTACAACCTTCACATTCCCTATTCCATATGCTTTTTCAATATGAATTAAGGTGTTTTCATAATAATCCATATCAAACATGTATCTAACCGCAAAGGGTGTAGAAAAATGACTTGGATATTTCTCTTTATCATAATCGTTCCCCCTATTAATATGCATGACAACTTGAACTGAAGACTTAAGGTTGGAAATTTTCAAATCATGCAAATCATTAAACTTTTGTGAAGTTTCTTTCTGAATTTCAGCAAAAATATTACGTTCAGTATTATTATTTAAAAACCAAGGAATCGTTTGAAAAGGATGAATTCTCAAGGCGTTTTCGAAAACCACCAACGTATTTTCATTTCTTGGAGGTAGTGCTTTTTCGAAATACTCTAACAATTCGTCATATTCATCAATTCCACACCAAAGCGGGCCTTCAACTCGAATAATAGCATTATACCTTAATAGACGTTCTTCTTTAGTTACTACTATGCATTGGTATCCAAGACCAAAGTAATCTAGATAACTATAAGGTGTATGTACATAATTTAAATTAAATAATTTACCAATGGTCAATCCACCTAAAGCATCTTTTAATTGATGCCCATGGTTACCTCCTGAGGTAAATTCTATTGTAAAATCCATAGTTTTATAATTGAGTTCGGAAATTTTAGTTTATTATTTTAGTGATATAGTTTGAAGAATCGAATACATTATCAATATGTTTTTCTCCATCTAAATATTCATAGCCGTGTTTTTTTTCTTTACTTATAGCGCTCATTCTGTTTACGTAATCTTTGTGTTTTTTATAAAGATACTCTCTTCCTAAATATTTATAATGCAACAATTTTAACTCAAGTAATTCATCAGTTATAGTGTTTTCATAAAAAACAGGGTAGCATTGATGCGAACCTGGACTAAAATTGATTTCCTTCACTTTTTTAGGATCAAAAATGATATTCTTATCAAACCAATTTGACCTTTTACCAAACTTAATTTGAGTAGTAATTAACGAATCATAATCTAAAGGAAAATTATCATTGATCATATTATACCCCACAATCATTGGCATTACAATATTTCTCTGTTTGGCTAGTGTTAATTTTTCCATTAAGTTTTCATCATACAAAAACTCGTCCATATCACATACTATCACATAATCGGCAACACTCCCTTTCCAGCAATTATTTCGAGTTTCTCTGAGTTTATCTTCAACAAACTCATTATCCGAATCCAAGTATCTAAATTCTACATGCTCATACTTACTCGCTAATTCAATCGAATCATCAGTGCTTTGATTATCAATAATGACAATTTTACTACAGAATTTCGAATAATAATTCAGAGTATGTCTAATCATTTTTTGTTCGTTAAAACAAAGCACATACAATTCAATGTTTATAGTATGTTTCATAGTATTAGTTTCTGAAATCAATAATTATTGGTGTTTTTGATGTTGTTGGTTTGCTATATAAATCTGTTTGAGAAACCAAGTTTATTTTCAAGGTGAAATAATCAGGATTCATATCTAAAATCCCTTTAAGTCTTTCCTCAACTTTATTTGCTATTCCTTCTTTTTCTTGCTTATTAAGCGTTGGTTTGATGATTAAAAACTTTAATTCTGTTTTTAAATTAACATCCAAAGAAAGTTGAATTTGAAATCTATCGACAATTGTTAAAAGCATATCAAAATCATCCAAGAAATAAGAAGTTGCTTCAATAGAAAAAGATTTTGATTCTCTAGATTTTAAGGTAAGAATTTGTCTACCATCCTTATAATCAAGATGTCCAATATCACCTACATAATATCTAAAAACAGGGAATCTTTTACGCAATAGATTTGTAACTACAATCATTCCATTACCTTCTTCGTCAGGGTTTTCAATTTCGATGATAACATCATCAAGCACCTCAAAAGAAGTTGAGTTTTCAGAATATAACGACCACCCCCAAATTCCTGTTTCAGCGGAACCATATAAGGAGTACATGTGGATCGTATTAAAAGCTTTTTTAATGATTTCAGCCTGAGATTTCAATAAATATTCTCCAGCAAAAAGTAAGTTATCAATCTTTAACGTTAGCTTATTATCTATAACATATTGTGCAAAAAGCGTTAATACTGACGGAGTACCTATAACGATATTTGCTTTGAATTTTGAAGCCAAAGAAAACATGTATTCAAAAGGTGTTTTTGCACCGCACGCAATGGTAGTAGCATTGCATCTTTCTAAAATATCATCTAAAATAGCCGCTGATCTATACATGCTTGTATAGCTAAATAAATTTAAGGCAATGGTTTTAGATGAAAACACACCAAATTCAACGAGCTCCTTCGCTAGTAACTCACGCTGATATAAGTTTTCTTTAATATCAACGGGAAAAATCAAAGGCTTATCAGTTGATCCTCCAGAACGAACTAAATAAACCCCTTCCCTTTCGTTTTCAATTTGAAAACGAGTTTCTAAAATATCTCTTAATACGTGTTTTTCAATAGGACCAGGAATAGTATCAGCATCAACACCTTCATAATAACTCTTAAAAAGTGAAGATTTTTTTACTATTGAAAAATGATTGCGTAATTTTTGATTTATCATTCTATCTGTTCATGGTTCTGAGAAAAAAATAATACAACTGGTTTTTGAAAAGGTGTTTGTATTTATAAATGAAAATGATTTTCTGTTTTACCGTTTTTAAGTTTTTAATACTGTAGCGTAACCAACGTTTTCCTACTACCCCCATCATCAATTTATCATATCTATTTTCACTTCCTTTGCAAGAATTTAATAATGGCGCTTCGGCAATTTCATACCAAGCACCGAATTTTTTACGAGAAGCACTTCCTGCTACTTCCCTTACTTTAATCCTATTTCCCATTAAAAGACCAATGCTATTATCCCTTTTACGTAATACCCTTTTTAATACTTTATACCAGTAATCAATACCCTCATAAAAATTCCTTTTTTCGTAAAACTGAATCGATTCCATCCATTTTCGTTTCGCAATTACATTGCTTCCCAACCCCATATAGAAATGCATGGAGCTCACTGCTTTTAAAGGTTCTTCAATTCTGTAAACATCATCAAAAATTGGTATTAGCTTTTGATTCAGTTTTCCCAAATCTGGTAGAAAAGTATTACTTGGAAATAAATGAATTCCTATGATCAAGAAGTCCATACTATAATTTATCATTAAGTCATTTGATACTTCTAATAGGTCATTAGCATACAAATCATCTCCATCTAAAAAAACAACAGTATCTCCTGTAGTTTTCTCAAAACCAACATTTCTAGCCACACTAACACCTCCATTTTCTTCTAACTCAACAATTTCAACTCTTACATTCCTTGTGAATGTATTATTACTGTAAAGAAAATCTCTTGCTATTTGCAAACTTCCATCCGTACTTTTATCATCAACAATAACAAGCTCAAAAGGTAATTTAGTTTGATCAAAGACTGACTGTAATGTTTCTTTAACAAACGGAGCTTTATTATACAAAGGAAGTACTATCGAGATATTCATGATTCTTTCGAGATTACTGTTGGTAAAATATACCCTCCGCTATGAACATTGATTATACTTTTTGAGGAAGCTCTAAAAATTCCAGGCCCGTAAGATTTGTTATCATAACATAAAAGCATTCCTACCATATTTACATTTTTGGTTTCTCCTTCACGCTCTATATTAAACACTTTCTGATCAACATATTCTTGAAGCATATATTCCTTCCATTGATTTAAAATTACTTTCTCCCAAGTTTCTGAGGAACATTCATTTTTCACGTAAATACCAATTCCTCTTCCTCCACTATTCTTTTTAAGCAAACAGTTTTTATTTAAATGGATGAATTTATTTCTCTTTTCTTCTGAATCTAAAATGTACGATGGAATTAAAAAACGTTTTAAAAAATTATAATCTTCGGTTTCTAAATAATCACCCATTATCTCATCATCAAACAAAACCGATAATACACGTTTATCATGAACGAGAATTAGTGTTCTGAAATCATTCAAACATTTTTCGGACTCGATAAGTGCTTGACGAATTTTGGGGTTAATTTGCTTGAGCTCTTCTCTATCCATTTCAACAATGAACTGGTCAGCAATTTGATCATTTACCGAAAGTTTACCATTCTTTAATGTTAATTCTTTTGGTGAAATATCTTTAACTGTAAAACCTATATTAGCCAGTTCATTAAAAAACTGATACGCCTCAGTACCTCCTTCCAAATCATGAACATAATACACTGTTTTTTTAACATTGAAATCTTTTGATATCGTTGTTAAAAATTGATTACTTTCATATACATCTATCCATTTCATATTGTTTTCAGTAGAAAGTTTGTCAAAAATTAAGCGTGTATAATAACTAAGCATCCATCCATTAATAGGATACCTACATCCTATTTCGCAAATTTTTGGCTGTCCATTCTTATCAAAAATGAAATCAGGACGATACATCCCTACTTTGTAAGGAACCGACTCAGCCTGCTTCAGAATACTCTCTAGCCCTTTATCTAATTGGTAAATATTCCGAATTCTGACATCATTAAAATAGTTACTTACTATTTTTTGAATAGCTTCATTTAACAACTGACTTAATCTATCAAGATTTTCGATTTGAAAAGGAGCAACAACCATAGGTATATTTATAAAAGTATCTTTCCCTCCGAGCGGAACCTCTCCGAAGTATCCCTCTAATTGCGGCATTAAATCCTCATAATCTATCCTGTTCTTAGATAAAGTATAACTTTTTATAATGCTCGTTTGATTTTTGATTCTTTCCATTGAAATTATTAATAATGTTTTAGGTAGGTGTTTTATATGTCAGTTCAAGCCATTTTTATATAGCAATAATGAGTTCTTAATGTATTACAAGCGCTTAGCTCTAAATACGAACCTTATTACGGTAACTATAAATGACACACTATCATTCTCAAGTAACAGTGCTAAGTAATTCAATTTTCAACCGAGAGATTCCTTCATTTCTCGTTGTCAATTTATAACAACACTCATCAGTATTATTTTTGACCCGTTTTCAAATTTCTAAAAAAATGTCAGTTACCCTAAAAAGTCAAATTATGCTTGAAAAGCTAACTCATCAGCTTTCGCTATTTGAATATCCAAAACTCCCATCACTTCAGACTTCAATTGTAAATACGTTGTAATTATCTCTTCTATATTGTAAGTAGTAACATCTATATTTTGAGCTTTTGCATAAGAATTCACTGCATCTACAGCATGGAAGAAATGATCTTTCTCCGTAGCCCCACAATGTACTTGAATCCAAGCTAGTGAAGTAGCAATTTCATCATCAGTATAGGTTCCTTCTGCTTCTAACCAAGTATTAAATTTCGGAATAATATACTCCACTTCACCATGTGTATAAATTTCATGCACAAGTGTAGTTAACAAACCAATCATAATATCCTTATCTCTTAATGAGTTTTTATCTTTCCAAGCTTTAAATGCTTTTGCTTCTTTACTTAAATATTGCTTTGATAGCCAGCTATCATCGCCCGCTATATTTGTAGCCATTGTATAGAACAATTCAGAATGTAAAACTCTACCAACAACAGCAAGGTCTTCATCTACGATTCTATTTAAACTAGCTACAGCTTTAAACAAATCATGCTCACTAACAACGGGTTTATTTTTATGAACTAACATAGTCATTCTATTACTTAAACCGGCCACTGTCATAGCACTGTTATTAGTTTGACTCCAACTCTTGAAAAATAAGTTTAAGATTTCTTTAGATTGCTTTTTTGAAGTTAAGCTTTTAAATGAATTTTCAATAGTTGTAAACTCATTAGTCTGTAAAGGAAAGTAACGTAGTAACTGAGATTTTAAATGACTCTCTTGCATTTGATCTATTACTGGAGTAATAATCGATATTAAATTCTTCATAAGTTATAGTTTTTATACGATATTAGCTTCTTTTTAAAGGCGAATTTCTATATCAAAATTGCCGTTTTTTTGAGCTTGTATAATAAAAAAGACCACGAGAGTTCAATATTCGCCCTTGAAAGCGGTAGATTAAAGAATAAAGTTAATTATTTACTCCTTCAATTCTCAAAACTGAAAGTAGTTTTAAAAATTAGTAACTGAAAAACATTTGCCCTAACTCATAAGTTCTTCTTTTATCAGAAAAAGGAAAAAACAGAATTAATAATCTTTAATTTTCACTTAAACTGAAAAAGTTTAAATGAGTTCACGAACTAGCATTATGTGATACCTTTTACCTATTGAGATTACTGGTATAAGCATCCAAAGTATCAAATTGTAAACATTCTTAAAAAAATTAAAGAAATAAAAAAGGAAAAAAAGAGCGTTTTATCCCAGTAAATTTAGCTTGTAAATGAATTGTGTTAAAAAGAAATCAAATTATTTAAATGGGAGAAATAAAACTTAAGTAGTATATGGAATTCTAATTCCTCTCCTTTAGCATTGGTACAAATCGAAAATCTCCAAGTTCATGTTTTTCGAATTCTTTTGGCGATTTTCTAATAAATAAAGTCATTACCTGCTCTCCATCACCTACTGGAATCAATAACCTACCTCCTACCTTTATTTGAGCAAGTAAAGCTTTAGGCACAAAAGGAGCCCCAGCCGTTACTATAATTTTATCGAAAGGTGCTTGCATTGGTAAACCTTTATAACCATCTCCGAAAATAAAACGTTTAGGTCTATATCCTAACTTAGGCAAAAAATTAGATGTCCTCTTAAACAATTCATGCTGACGTTCTATAGAGTATACCTCTGCTTTTAATTCTAACAAAACGGCCGTTTGATAGCCCGATCCTGTTCCTATCTCCAAAACTTTATCACCTTCCTGCACTTCTAACACTTGCGATTGAAATGCCACCGTATAAGGATGAGAAATGGTTTGATCTGCAGCAATAGGAAACGCCTTATCTTGATAAGCATGCTCTTCAAAACTGCTATCTATAAATAAATGGCGTGGAATTTTTTTAACAGCATTCAATACATTAGTATCAAATATCCCTTTTGCTTCTAGCGTTGCCGCTAATTGATTTCTTAGTCCTTGATGTTTGGTAGTGTCTCTCACGAATGTGTCAATTTCGGTGGTTCAAAAATAGGAATAAATATGTTTAAAAGTGTATCTTTGTTAGCGTTGATTTTAACAAAATCATTAACTAGATAATAACACTTTCATTACGAGGATTCAACTTCAAATTCTTTGAAAAAAGAGAATTTAGGTTTCTTCAAAATTAAAACGAAAAATAAACATGTTAAAAGCTGGAGTTTTAGGAGCGGGACATTTAGGAAAAATCCACCTGCGTTTATTACAACAATCAGAAAAGTACGAATTAGTAGGTTTTTATGATCCTTTCACAGAAAATGCTGAAAAGGTTGCAAAAGAATTCGGATACACCTTATTCAATTCGGTTGAAGAACTTATTGATTCCGTTGATGTTGTTGATATTGTAACTCCAACACTTTCTCATTTTGAATGTGCTAAACAGGCCATAGAAAAAGGGAAACACATTTTCATTGAAAAGCCTATAACCAATACATTACAGGAGGCCGAAGCTATTAAAACATTGGCTAGTCAACATCATATTCGTGGTCAAGTAGGACATGTTGAGCGTTTTAATCCAGCGTTTACTGCCGTAAAAGACATGATAGGAACTCCTATGTTTATTGAAACACATAGATTGGCTGAATTCAACCCTAGAGGAACTGATGTTCCTGTTGTTCTGGATTTAATGATTCACGATATTGATATTATCCTATCAGTCGTTAAATCAAAAGTAAAAAAAGTAAACGCTAGTGGTGTATCTGTAATTTCAGAAACTCCAGATATTGCTAATGCAAGAATCGAATTTGAAAATGGATGTGTAGCCAATTTAACGGCTAGTAGAATTTCAATGAAAAACATGCGTAAATCACGATTCTTTCAAAAAGATGCATATATCTCAGTAGACTTCTTGGAAAAAAAATCAGAAGTTGTTAAAATGAAAGACGCTCCTGAAACGCCTGGAGAGTTCGCTATGATTTTGCAAAATGCTGAAGGCATTAAAAAACAAATTTACTTTGACAATCCTAAAATTGTTCAAAACAATGCTATTCTTGACGAATTGGAATCCTTTGCCGATGCCATTCTGAATGATACCACTCCTATTGTTTCTTTAACTCAAGGAGCTGAAGCTTTAAGAGTAGCACAACAAGTAATTGATTGTTTTGACAATTAATACCAATTAAAGACAAACTAAATATTCAATATAAACAAACGAACAAACACATGAAAAACATAGCTGTAATTGGAGCAGGAACCATGGGAAATGGGATTGCTCATACTTTTGCACAATTTGGATACAATGTACATTTAATTGACATTTCTCAAGCGGCTTTAGATAGAGGTTTGGCAACCATTACCAAAAATTTGGATAGAATGATTGCCAAAGAAAGAATTACAGAAAACGATAAAAACGATACCTTAAACAACGTAACTACCTTTACAGATTTAAAAGATGGTGTTCAAAATGTAGAGTTGGTTATTGAGGCGGCTACCGAAAATGTAGATTTAAAATTAAAAATATTTAAAGATATTGATGAGCACTCTGGTGAAAATACCATTTTAGCCACCAACACGTCTTCTATTTCTATTACTCAAATTGCTGCAGCAACTAGCAGACCTGAAAAAGTAATTGGAATGCACTTTATGAATCCAGTACCTATTATGAAGTTGGTAGAAATTATAAGAGGCTATAATACTACTGATGAAGTAATGAAAACGATTGTTGATTTAACAAAGAAAATTAACAAAGTACCTGTTGAAGTAAATGACTATCCTGGTTTTGTGGCTAATCGTATTTTAATGCCAATGATCAACGAATCTATCGAGACGTTGTACAACGGAGTTGCCGGTGTTGCTGAAATTGACACCGTAATGAAATTAGGGATGGCACATCCAATGGGGCCTTTACAATTGGCTGATTTTATTGGATTAGATGTGTGTTTATCTATCTTAAATGTAATGTACGACGGATTTAAAAACCCTAAATACGCTCCATGTCCTTTATTAGTGAACATGGTAACCGCTGGAAAGTTAGGAATAAAATCTGGTGAAGGTTTTTATGACTACAGCGAAAGCAGAAAAGCAGAGAAAGTTGCTAAAATGTTTTCTTAACAATTGACTTTATGATTGCTAAAAGACTACAAGCACTAAGAAACTATATGGCATCTAACGATTTAGATGCCTTTATTATACCCTCTACTGATCCACATCAATCGGAATATGTAGCCGATCATTGGAAATTACGCACTTATTTTTCAGGCTTTACTGGCTCCGCAGGAACTTTAGTCGTAACGCAAAAAGTAGCTGCATTATGGACAGATTCTCGTTATTTTTTGCAGTTTGATGATGAATGTAAAGATTCTGAAGTTACCCTTTACAAACAATCAATTCCGCATGCTCCAGAGCATGTAGCCTGGCTATGCGATTCTTTAGATAAGGGCTCAACTATTGGAGTGGATTATAGACAATTTTCAAAATCGCAAATTGATTATATCTTCGACTTTACTTCTCCAAAAAATATAAAATTAAAGAATGAATTTCATTTTGCTAAAGAAATCTGGACGGATAGGCCGAGTTTACCAAATTTTGAAGTAGAAATTCATCCATTAGAATTTTCAGGAGAAACTACTGCATCGAAACTAGGAAAAATTCAAGCTGAAATTGAAAAGCAGAAAGCCCATTTCTATTTAATCTCTTCTTTAGATGAAATTGCTTGGTTGTTCAATATTCGCTCTCGAGATGTTGACTTTACACCATTAGTTACCGCATATGCTCTTGTAGGTACTGAACAGACTCTTTTATTTTGTAATACTAATCGTTTCTCTGAAAATGCAATTGCCGTTTTTGAAAAACTAAATATTAGTATTAAAGATTATGACTTAATCGCTGCAACACTACCCGAAACAACTTCAGGCAAAAGAATTGTAACCGATTCTTCTAGTTTAAATTATGCCTGTTTTGAAGAGGTTAATGGCGAGTTTATTTATCAAAATTCTTTGGTTAAAAGACTGAAAGCTGTTAAGAATGAAGTAGAAATTGCAGGTTCTAAAAACTGTATGATTAAAGATGGTGTTGCGTTAACAAAGTTCTTTATTTGGTTAGAAAAGGAGTTGGAAAATCAAACAATTTCTGAATATAAAACAGGGAGAAAACTCGATAGTTTTAGACAACAACAAGAATATTATACTGGTGAATCTTTTCCCGCAATTGTAGGGTACAAAGGAAATGGCGCTATCATTCATTATACCGCTCCTGAAAAAAACTCTGCTGAAGTTTCGAACGAAGGAATTTTGTTAGTTGATAGTGGTGCTCAATACAAAGATGGAACTACGGATGTTACTAGAACTATTTGGTTAGGAGGAACACCAAGTGAGAAAGTAAAAACAGCTTATACGGGTGTTTTAAAAGGATATATTGAATTAGATCAATTACAATTTCCAGAAGGAACTACAGGTGCTCAAATTGATGCATTTGCAAGAGTTCATTTATGGAAAAAAGGATTGAATTACCCTCATGGTACAGGACATGGAATTGGTAGTTTTGGAATGGTTCATGAACCTGCTCAAGGTTTTACAACTGGACCAACCACAGAGCGTGGTACTACTCCTCACTTACCAAATCAATTGACTACCATTGAACCTGGGTGTTATGTTGCCAACGAGTTTGGTATTCGAACCGAAAACATTGTATTATCGAAAGAGATACATACAACCGATTTCGGAACATTTTTAGGTTTTGAGGCATTAACGCTTTGCTATATTGATACACAATTAATCAATATTGAAGAGTTACGTAAGGAGGAAAAAAACTGGTTAAACAACTATCATCAGTTGGTATTTGACAAACTCTCTCCTTTGTTAAATGAAGATGAAAAACAATGGTTACAAAAGAAATGTAAAGCCATTTAAAAATAAAGAAAACCTAGTTGAAAAGCTAGGTTTTTTTATATAATTTTATACACTAATACCGTAATAAAAATTAATAGAACCCAAAACAAAACTCCTAGTATTCTTAGTTCTTTTGCTTGTTTGAGTTTCTTATCAAAGCCATACTCCTTATATCTTTCAAATTCAGATACTGAAAAATCATCATCTCTAAACTCATCAAGATGACCAAAAGTAGGTGTAAAAAAAGGAAGTATAAAAAATGACCACCATTCTTCTTTTGTAAGCGGTTCTTTTTCTCGTTTTTCTCTATTTCTTTGAAATAAATTATATTGAAATTCTAATTCTTTTCTTTCCTCAACAGTTAAATTTCTAGAACCTAACTCCTCTCGAGCTTCTCGTTTCGAAGACTTCAATATTGTTGTTTCAATTCGATCCAGTAACTCTATATTGGAATACTCTTGGATTGATTTATCGATATTTCCCATGAAATAAAATTTCTATTTCATTAATTCTATCTGAAATTTTGTAACTCTAAAAGCCTCCTTTAGTCCTCTTAATCTCATGTCAGATTTAATTTCTTCAAATAAAGTTTCTAAATACTCAACTTGCTTAAACACATTCGAATTGTCTCTTTTAAAAATTTGATATTTTAGTAATATCAGATTCGCCATTATTTTATCTCTTAAAGACAATTCTTGATTTTTAAGCTCACTCAGAAGAATTCCTTCAATCTCACTATCATTATCAGATAATTCATCAAATAAATAGGCATTTGCCAAATCAATTTTACTCATTGTAGAATAATCATTTTCACGGGACATATCTTTTCTATATGTCATTTTATCACCATTCAAAAAGTACCATCTAGTGTAAGAATTATTCTTCATCTTTATATCCTTTTCAAATTCTTTCCTTTTTACACTCCAATTCGTAAAAGCAATTAATAGTTCAGTATTTTCATCTTTTTTAAAAGTAGTTACCCTAACCTTATAGTTTCTTTTAGATGGCTTTTCTATTTCAAATTCAATTGGTGTTTTATCTGAGACATACTTTTTTATTGACTTTAACATTGACGAAACCTCTTTTTCATCCGCATCCAAATAAAGCCCTTCTCTTAAAAACAAATCGATATACAAATAATGGGTAAGGTAAAAATCATCCATTTTAAGATATTTTACTTCCTTGGTATTCCCGGATACAATATTCAACTTACTTGATTGAGAAAACGAAATGTTAGCCCAAAAAATAAGGATCAAAGCTAATCTTTTTGATAATTCTTTATTTTTCATAGTTCTATAATTTATTATACTCTTCTACCTTCTTTAACAAACGATTGTGAAGATATTCATTCTTGTTCTTTAATTTTTCAGCAATAAGCTTTGCCTCTTCTTGATACCCATTAATCTTTACAGAATCCCAATAGTTTGGAGGGGTTTGCAAGTTTGTAATTCTATCCGCTAGTTTTACCAACCCTACTTCTTTCGATAAGTTGTTAATTCTATCAAGACTATCGAGCATGCTTTCCTTTTTTGAAGGCAGTTCTTTATTTTTTGTCAATGCCAATACACCTCGAGCAACTTCTTCTCCGAATCTTTCTTGAACTTCTTCGAATGTTGCTGAAGTATCTTCAATCGTATCATGTAAAATTGCTAATTGAATAGCTAAATCAATATCAAACACTTTTTCATGAGTATATGCCATTAACACTTCCATAGCAACATTGGAAATATGTAATAAATAATTCGCTTCACTTCCCGGAACTTTTTGGTCGCTATGTTTTTCACCAGCAAACTTCATAGCTTTTTGATAAATTTCTTGTGTCATAGTCTTTATAATTTAGATGGTAAATTTACATATTTTAAATTTTTTCTAATTTATTTTTTTAAATCTATCCCCCTCAACGAATTCAATAATAATTAGATAATCTTCTGATTACATTTTTCTTTAACATATTTTTCACTAGCTGTTAAAATCTTATTAATTAGCTTTGGTTATTATACCTTATAAACTAATTTAAACATGAAAAAAGCTATTGCTATGGCTTGTCTTTTTATGAGTTCTTTTGCTTTCTCGCAAGGTACAAGACTATTAAGGCAACCCACCATATCAAAAACAGATATTGTTTTTGTGTATGCAAACGATTTATGGAAAGTTTCTTTAAATGGCGGTGATGCCATAAGACTTACAAGCGATTCGGGTTATGAATCTAATCCTCATTTTTCAAATGATGGTAAAATGATTGCCTTTACCGCTCAATACGATGGGAATACTGATGTATTTGTTATTCCTGCTGATGGAGGTGAGCCTAAAAGGTTAACTTTTCACCCAAGTGGCGACTTTGTTCAAGGTTGGACACCTGACAACAAAATATTATTTAGATCTTCAAGAGAATCTAAACCAACACAAACAAATAAGCTATACACTGTTTCTGTTAGCGGAGATATGCCTCAAAAAATGAAAGATTCAAGAGCCGCATATGGAGAAATTTCATCCAATGGAAAGTACTTAGCTTATACTCCGTTCACAAGCTGGGATGCTGAATGGAGAAACTATAGAGGAGGTCAGGCCTACCCAATTTGGATTCTTAATTTAGAAAACAACTCGCTAACCTATACACCTCAAAAAGATAAAGAGAGACATTTAGATCCTGTTTGGCGTAATGGCATTTTATACTATCTTTCTGAAAGAGATTACACCAGTAATATTTGGTCGTATGACATCAAAACAAATACTGAAAAACAAATTACTTTTCACAAAAAGTTCGATGTTAAAAGCTTAGATGCAAGCGAAAAAGGAATTATCTATGAACAAGGAGGTTACCTTCATTTTATTGATCCTTTAACAACGAAATCTCAACAAGTAACGGTTAATGTAAAAGGTGATTTAAACTATGCACGAGAACGATGGATGGATGTTTCTGGAAGAAATCTTAGAAATGCTAATATATCTCCGAAAGGAAAACGCGCTATTTTCGAATATAGAGGTGAAATCTTCACAGCTCCTAAAGAAAATGGAACGTGGAGAAATATTACAAATACTCCTGGAGTAGCAGATCGTGATCCTATTTGGTCTCCTAAAGGAGATAAACTTGCTTGGTTTTCTGATAAAAGTGGAGAGTATCAAATTGCCATAGCCGATCAAAATGGAAATGATGTATCTTATATTTCATTACCTAATCCGACATTTTATTTTACACCTGATTGGTCTCCCGATGGTAAATATTTAGCTTTTACGGATACACATTTCAATATATGGATTGTAAATATTGAAACAAAGAAAGCTGAAACCGTTGCAACGGACAGCTATGCGCATCCAGTTAGAACTATGCATCCAAAATGGTCACCAGATAGTGATTGGATTGCTTATGCAAAGCAAAATGAAAACCACTTTAAATCAATTTTTGCTTATCAAATTAGTTCTAAAAAGACCATTCAGCTTACCGATCCAATGGCAGATGCCATCAGTCCAGTTTGGGATGCTTCAGGAAAATATATCTACACTTTAGCGAGTACTAATTATGGGTTAACTTCAGGCTGGTTAGACATGAGTTCTTACGATCCATCGGTAACAAGAAGTTTATATGCTATCGTTTTAAACTCAAAGGACAAAGCTCCTAATCATCCGAAAACCGACGAAGAAGAAATAAAAAAAGAAGAAGAAAAGGAGGACAAGAAAGACAAAAAAGAGAAGAAAAAAGGTAAAAAAGACGCTAAAGATTCCAAAAAAGATAAAGACTCTAAAAAGGTTAAAGTCGTTATTGATGAAAACGGAATCTTAAATCGCGTCGTTCCTTTAAAGTTAGCTTCTAAAAATTACACTTCTCTATTAGAAGGGCCAAAAGACAAAGTCTTTATTACCGAGTTTAGCGATGAATCTCGATCTTCAATTGTTCATAGCTATGATGTTACCAAGCAAAAAGTAACAGTATATGGCAAAGAAATTCGCTCATTATCTATATCTCAGGACTTAAACTCAATTTTATTTTATAAAAAAGGAAGTTGGGCCATTGCAAGCAGTAAGTCACCTATAAAACCAGGAAAAGGCACTGTAAAAACTAACTTTAAAATTAAAGTAGATCCAAAAGCCGAAGCACATCAAATATTCAAAGAAGGATGGCGATTTATGAGAGATTTCTTATATGTTGATAATGTACATGGTGCTCCATGGGATGATATTTACAAATGGTATTCTCCTTGGATTGATCATGTGAGACATAGAACAGATTTAAACTATGTGGTTGACATTATGAGCGGAGAAGTCGCTATTGGTCATTCATACGTATCGGGAGGTGACACGCCAAATATTAAAAGAGTTTCTGTAGGGTTGTTAGGTTGTGATTTCGAAAAAGACAATGGTTTTTATAAGTTTTCAAAAATCTATAAAGGAGAACGCTGGAATCCTTCTATTAAAGCTCCTTTAGGGCTTCCAGGTACAAATGTTAAAAAAGGTGATTATTTAATTGCCATTAACGGAGTTTCCTTAACTGATGATATGAATCCTTATCAATTATTAGAACAAACAGCCAATAGAGAGATTTATATCAAAGTTAATTCTAAACCAAGTGAAAAAGGTGCCAAAGATATTTTAATTAAGCCTGTTTCAAACGAGAGACGATTAAGAACAATAGATTGGATTGAAGGTAATAGAAGAAAGGTCGACAAAATGTCAAATGGAAAGTTAGCCTATGTATATGTACCAAATACTGGCGGTGGTGGATTTACTTCTTTTAATAGATATTATTTTTCACAACAAAATAAAAAAGGAGTTGTTGTCGATGAAAGAAATAATGGTGGAGGAAGTGCAGCCGATTATATAATTGATATTATGGCTCGAGAGCCTTTTGGTTATTTCAACAGTAAAGCAAATAACAAGAAACCTTGGACAACACCAATGGCAGGAATTTGGGGTCCTAAAGTTATGATTATAAATGAAAGAGCCGGTTCGGGTGGAGACTTACTTCCATATATGTTTAAAATGAAAAAACTCGGTCCATTAGTAGGTACGAGAACATGGGGAGGATTAGTTGGTACTTGGGATACTCCTCGTTTTATTGATGGTGGTAGAATGGTAGCACCAAGAGGAGGTTTCTTTGATGTTGATGGAAATTGGGCCGTTGAAGGTGAAGGTGTTGCTCCAGATATTGAAGTGATTCAATCTCCTAAAGAAGTCAACAAAGGAAAAGATCCTCAATTAGAAGCTGCAGTAAATGAAGCTTTGCGACTTCTAAAATACAAGGAGTTTGACTACAAACCTGAACCTACACCTCCAGTAAGATGGAAGCGCCCGTCTGGATATAAAACTGATAACTAGTTAATCCTTTCAGTAGGTTTAAATCACTCTGAGTAACTATAAGAGATTGACATAAAAAGATATCAATAGAATAATTTTATTGATTGTATTTAGAAACGGATTGTTTAATTTTGAATTGACAATCCGTTTTTTATTATCCTAACTAAAAATTAGCTTTTGAAACTCATAGCGACACATATTTCTAAAAAACAACATACTACTATTCGTATTCAGGAATATGCTGTTGGTATTTTTGAAACGATTCCTACGAAATCAGCCTTGAAAAAAGCTATAAAAAAAGGATTGGTTTTTGTCAATGGAGAAAAAGCTTCCACTGCCTTGTTAATAAAAGGAAATGAGAAAATTGAACTCTACGAAATAGAAACTTCCATTAACACCTCAAAAAAGAAATTCAATATTACCTTAGAAATACTTTTTGAAGATGAATATTTGGCGATTATAAACAAACCAGCAGGTGTTTTGGTTAGCGGAAACTCTTTTGCTACGATTAACAATGCCTTACCTCAAAACCTTAAAAAGAGCAGTCTGAGTGATGCTACAATTCCAAGACCTGTACATCGTTTGGATTACCCAACAAGTGGATTGCTGTTAATTGGTAAAACGGCTTCCTGTATTATTGAGCTAAACAAACTTTTTGAATCAAAATTGATCAAAAAAACCTATCATGCTATTTCAATAGGTAATTTGTCTAAAAATGGAGAAATTAACACCCCTATTGATTCTAAGGTTGCTTTGACAAAGTTTTCTGTATTAAAAACTGTACCTTCTGAACGGTTTGGCTGTTTAAATTTAATTGAACTTCAGCCGAGTACAGGAAGAAGACATCAACTCCGTAAACATTTATTCAACCTAAACTCCCCTATTCTGGGAGATAAAGACTATTATTTAGAGGGTTTGATTCTAAAAGGAAATGGGCTTTACCTTCATGCATCCTATCTTGAATTTGTTCACCCCTTTACCTTAAAAACAATAAAAAAATCAAGTAATTTACCCCAAAAATTTCAAAGAATATTCCCCTAATGTATTGTTAGTTTTCCAACTTATTTACGACTGAATAGGAAACTTTAACTTATGAAATACTTTCTATTTTTCTTAATTTTCCACCTCGGTTCTGCCGTTGGTCAAAATATGACAATGGAAAAACTTGATGCCATTATATCTTCTGAATCTGATACTATTCTTAAAACTAATAATACTTGGAAGTTTACTTATAAAGATAGACTTATGATGTGTATTGCAGATGAAAAGGCGAATAGAATGCGTATAATTTCACCCATTGCAAGAAAAGAACAGCTAAATGAAGAGCTGTTATTAAATTCTTTGATTGCTAATTTCCATACAGCCTTAGATGTAAAATACGCTATTTCTGAAGATATTTTATGGTCTGTTTTCGCGCATCCTCTAAAAGAGCTTAGTGAAGGTCAAATTCGAGATGCTATTTCTCAAGTATACTTGGCTAACCTAACATTCGGGACATATTATTCAAGTACAAATTTGGCGTTTCCAAGTCCCGTTAAAAGAAAAGCAACACCTATAAAAAAACCATTATTCGACTTACGGAAACTATAAAAAAATCAAATCAGAAGCATATTCAACTTCTGATTTGAAAATATAGAACTCATTTAAATATCTTTTATAGCAGATAGAATTTTATCTTTTTCTTCTCCTTCAAAATGTCTTAGGAAGTGAATTAGCTTAGCTCCTTCTTCTTCAATAATTGATTTTAAATCTACTTCAAAAGGTTTTCCATCATAATATTTTGCTTCGGTACCTTCTCCATCTGGAGAACCATGATCTGCATCAATAGACTGTCTCCATCTCCATGCATGACTCGCCCATTCATTTTGATCTACCAACTCAGGAGGAGTAAACCAAACATTCCAAGTAAGTATGTTTTCTTTTAATAACATATTACCAGAACCTAAATTAAATATATCCATAATTAATTGGTTAAATTCATCAACTACTGGATATCCTGTTTTTACAATAGGACCAATTTGTACACCTAGATTTCCAACTGTCCAAGCTTCTTTGTCGTGCATTGCAAAATCTGGTATAGGAAATCCCGTACTTTGCCCTTTGCTTAAGGGAAATACGGGTTGCTCAGGATCATTCACTTTATGAGTAGTCACCATAATAGCCTGCGATTTCGTAAAGGGAAATGGAAAATGACTTCCTTCTAATTTAGTCCATATCAGGTTTTGAATAGCCTTGATGATAAAGCTTTCTTTTCCTTTTGGAGGACTGAACCATATTTTCCCTACAACTCCCATATCTGCCGCTAATTCTCGGTTATCTTCATTTACCCAACCTCTAGTTCCCGTTACCGTAACCTCAACATTTAGAGTTCCCAATATGGGTGATGAAATACCCTGCTGCGGACAAATTATAGAAAATACTCTGCCTTCATCTGTATATCCTATTCTTGAAATATCAGGAGCAAACATCTGATAACAACGCTTCGTATCTTTAGCATCAGGTTGCGTTTCCCAACTAAACTCGGGCCACTTCACAGCCTGCTGACGTTGAAGCCTATTTATATTCAACATATTATCAGGCATTGGCAATGAAGTCAAATTTGGATTAGGATAAGCAAATGCTGGGTTAGATTCGGCAAAACCTCCTATCCATCCTGATGGTATGGTTACTGTTTTTTCTTTTATTTCCATGGTTTATAATTTAATTTTTACTTGTTTTCTATTTGTAACTCTCGAACACTATTTTTATAAGAGATTAAAGGAGCATGTCCAGAATTTGGTACGCTTTTATTTACGGCGTCAACTACTATATCTGGTAAATCTTTTAAAACATCTGCTAAAGTGATAATATTAAAATCGTAATTTTCAAATGTTAACAATAGTTCCATATCCTCTGAACCGGTATTTTTAAAATAGTGAAGATAGCCTTGTGGCAAAAACACCACGTTATTTTCCTTAAACTCAGTTTCAATTTCATTCGCCCCTATTGGATTTTCTTTCGTTACATCTGGTTGTATAATACCTACGGTACCCGATCCACTTAAACAAATGGTTGTTTCATTAGTATCTGGATGTAAATGAGGCGTTAATAAATGTCCAGCCGGAATAATAACGCGTTGCATTCCCGCTGGTAATCCGTCTTGTAGTTTTGGTAAGTTTGGAAAACTACTTATTGATAAATTTTTTGATGGAAGCTCACTTACAAATGGAGACTTAGCTAAAATTGCCATAATAACTTATTTTAAGGTTAATTCCCTTTAAGTTAAATATTAGCGCATTACTAAATAAAACAATGGTAATGAACGTATTAAATTCGACCACAAGCGATTTATAGTAGAAAATAAACTCAGATTATTGCCATTTAATCACTTAGTGAATATTCTAAAGAAGAAATTCATTATGTTCACCAAACGATCTACAATCAATATCTAAAGACATTTATTTAGGATAACTATTTCTAATAAATTCTTTAAAATCCATAAGAGATCCATTAAAAACATCAAAGTCATTGTTTTGGTTATCCAAACGATAGTTACTTTCTTTTTGCCAAATTAACCAGCCTTTATTTTTCCATGCATTGGGCAAATCAGGAGTTTTTTTTGTCACATAATCAGCAATCCATAATGGATACTGAGAAAAAAAACTATCATTCAGATATTTATTTCCAGTAACTATATCTGTGTAAATTATAGGCTTGCATTCAATTTGCTTTTCAACAGCCAGAATAAATGTTTTCAAGGAGGATTGTACTTCCTCTACCGATTGCGTTTTATCAATTCCTCCCTCTTCAAAATCAACTACAGGAGGAATATCTGTATTTTGAATGTCGCCAATTGTTTTCAAAAAAAATGATGCTTGATCTGAAGGAGAATCATTACTCCTGTAAAAGTGATAGGCTCCTCTTAAAAAACCATGCTCTTTTATTGTTTTCCAATTCTTATTAAATAAAGGATCGATAATGGTTACTCCTTCTGTAGCTTTGCATATCACAAAATGTAAATTATTTGTATCGTTAAACATGGAGTCAATTTCATTACCCTGATAGTGCGATATATCAATACCACAAACAAATTGTTCTTTCTTCTTTTCAACAACTCCCATATTGTGATTGGTACTTCCTTTTTTGTTCTTAGTTATACACGAACCCAACATAATTAATGAAAGAGTAATGCACATTAAATAATATATTCTCATTGTTTTATCATTGGTTATTACTAGCAAGCCTTATTCCTCTCTCATATAAAATTCATAAAGAAATAAAAAACAACAGCTGACTTCTTCAAAATTAATTGATGATTAGATTACATATAAACAAAATCCTATGAGCGTATTAATTTTGAGTAAGAGCGTTTGGAAAGGGTTTCGTGAAAATTGTAATAATACTCTATTCGTTCTACCATTATTTTTATGGCACAAATATTATCACAAAGGCTAGCGCTCGCCTTAGACGAGTGCTTTCTAAATAAAGCTTTAACAAAAAAAAGAGGCAGCTATTTCCAATAAAGTATAACATATTACTAACCTTGGCTAAAAACAGTACTTTCCTACTTTTACGGCACTCGACACAGTCGAGCGCTAGCGGGGGTAGTCATAACTATTTATTTTAGTTTACGTGATTTACTTCGCTGTTTATTTTAAATGCGGATCGGCCGCTATTTCGGGATAATTTGTTTCCATAATACCTGTAAATGGAGCAATACCTCCGGGTGTATTTTCTTCTTGAATAAGCTGGTCAGCGTCTCTTATTAGGGTTTTCAAGGAGGCACCAAATCGCTTAATTTCTTCTACAAAACCGTCCTCAGATACAGTAGCATTTAATACTTTTTGCATATCAGCCAACGTTTTTTGCACGTAAATTTTCATAACCTCTCCAAACTTAGAGGCATGTGCCGTCAATCTACCCGATACTGCATCTACCTTATCCAATAAATGAAGTGTTTCGGAAAACTTAGAAACACCGTACTTAAATGTATTCAATAAGGCGTCATGCTCTTCCAATATAGCGGCATAAGTTTTGGTAGGATTGACAGCTCCAAACCCCATTATAAAAAAACCACGTCCTCTTGATAAGCCTTCTGCAATTATGTTACCTAGCAGGGTTCCATGCGCCCGAAATTTTGCTTCCAATTGCCTCGAATTGCTCACCAAAATATCTTTTCTAAGTTCCTTATCGTCGTATTCCCGCTCCATACCGGGTGTGTAAGGCTCTACTGTTACATGCTTGTGTAATTCTGCACTGGCAGCATTGGCAATCATTGTATAATGGTCTGCTATTGGATTACTTTTAGGGTTATTCATTACGCTATGGCCTGGACTAACATCCATAATTTGCATTGCATTTCTAGCAGCGCCCGAATTGGAATAATGCACATTATCTACTGTATGGTATTCGTCTTTGTTGCCAATCATATGTCCCACTTCATGTGACACGTCTACGTTGGATTTATCGCCCCACTCGGTCATGTTCTTGGTATTGGCATTTTCCGTATAGTTAATATGATGGTGTGCAGTAGCGACATGTTCGGTTCCCGTTACATTATGTAACCGAATTTGTATGGGGTAAATGTGTGGACCTTGTTTTATGCAAAAACGGTCGTCCCATTTAGCCCTTACATGCTCTGCCCAGACTGTAAATAATTGTCCTGGCGCATTGGTGGTTAAACGAATTGTAACTATACATTTTCGATCTTTTACCTCCACCATAAACTTAGCGTTCCATTCGTGTGGATGGTTACTAGGGTTACGTTCATCTCCGGTCATTTGCTGCTGCATTGGTCTGTTTACCTCTTGCACTCTTTGCGTTACAGATTGATTTGACGACTGCCCTTTGGCCAATACTCTTTGAACTGGTTGTGCCTGCATTGCCTTTGCTCCCATAATGTCCGCTTCCTGTTCCAACCCTGCATCGTTGTTAACATTTACCTTACTTTTTAACTGCATAGTTGGTTTTACCCTACCCTGCTTCTGCTGTACAACGTGCCATGCTTCATGTGGTAAATGTTTCTCTTGTCCTGATGCTATATGAATATTGGTTCCTTGTGCATAGGCATGTGCGTTTAATTGAGCAGGTTTATTTGAATTATAATGAACTTTAACATCATCCATGGAATGACCTGAAAGGTTTTCTATTCCAGATTTTAAATTATCGGGCAACCCTGTGTTATTCGGTTTTCTTTGGATAGTGTTATGTTTTCTGTTATCCTGAATTGGCATAGCATTTTTTCCTACCCTTTGGACTACACTCTGGGTATTCTTATATTTTTTGCCTTGATAATCCATACCTAATTGTTGCTCTGTTATTTTCCTATTATTTATCTTACTTTACTATAGTTACTAATCAAATTACATCTATAATAAGTTGATTCTTTTGGGACCAAAACCTTCGTTTTTTACATAAATTTTATTGGTAGAGCCATGCCTATAGAGCCCTATGACACTAATCTTTCCTCCTGATAATACCCATAACGGTTTTCCAACACTTGGATACTTCCCTTCTATATGATAAATTTGCTTACCTGAATACAACTCACCTTTTAACATTCCTTGTGTTTTATCACTTGCCATATTTGATATTTGACCATTGGTGCAACTAAGAGTACTTCCAACAAACATACTTTTATCTACTCCTTTTGCTTCTTTCTTCTTAGGTTCTAATAATTTTATTTTTAAATACTTCAGTAATTCTTTTCTATTACTTTCATTTGCTCGAACATCAATATCTTTCAATACCATATCAAGGTATGTTTGCGTAGCTAGCGTATCATAAACACTAAGTTTACCATCTAAACCAAGAAATACACCTGCCAATCCTTTATTCATGTTAAAAAAATTACTTGCTTCAATTTTCTTATCGTCTATTAACTCATCAAATGTCTTTGTAACCCGTTGAACAACCCCTTTCAATTGAGTTGTATTCCTATTATCTTTCAACACATTAACTTTGTTGCCGTTTTGAGAAACGCCACCTCTTGAGTACAATTGTTTTGTATTTTTTCCTTCTCTATTTACGTACATTGGTTTTCTTTATTGTTTTTTAATTTTAATAAACAAACAAGTTTGAATGCTATGGATTTGCATTTATCATCTCTTGTTTTTGACTATAGGTATGATTTTCTTGTGACATTACAGCTCTTCTTCCATGCACTCTATAAATATGTCGATCTCTGTTCGATTGTCTGAGTGCGTGTTTTACCATCCTGAGTGCATATCGATCTTCTCCTTCATTATGCTCTAATGCATCAGCATCAACATAAGCAGCTGCAAACGTTTGACTTAGGTTTTGTGGATGAATATTGTTTTGAATCGCAATATTTCTATCATGGGGATTCGCTCCCTGTTGCTGATCCATACGCATTCCATTTATATCTTCAATTTGGGTTGAAATTGGAGCTGCATACATATTTGCTGTTGTTATATGAGGAATTACCGCATTTACATTAGCCACTTGCCCTACACCATGGTTGGGTATCAAATTTCCTTGTTGCACTGTAATTCTTAAAGGTCCTAGTTTATCATCAGGAGCCTGTCTCACTCCCTTTGTAGGGTTACTCGTTCTCGTAGGACGACCTTTAAATCCCTTACTTCTTTGTCTCATCTGAATTAGATTACTCGAAAAAAGACTGTTAACCTTCTTCCTGTTATCCGGAAGGAATACTCCCTTCCTTTTTTTCGTTTGACTAACTGAACTAACAACCGTTCCTCTCTTAACTAACTTCGTTTTTTTTGAAAACATTTCCATTTGTTTTAATTATTACTTAACCAAAATCTTATATGTTTTGAGGGAACATAAATATTAAAATCTCACATCAACTTTCACAGGGCCAATGGCTCCAGTATAATCAATACAAGAACAAAAATTGTACTTCAATATTTCCTTTTGTAACCAGTTTGCATACGGATCAAAATAAGGTAATTCTATCCTGTCTCCTACCAATAAACTTTTTAGATATGCATTCTGGAATTTATGTTTTACAAAAAGAGGTTCTAGTTCAAGAAAATCATCTCCATACGCTTCAAAATCCGATATTGATTTAAAATAAGTCCGCGATTCCTTTCGTATGAGTTTTTCAAGTTTTTGAAGGAATTCTCCTGTGCTTTCTACCAAATAAGCAATTAAATACAGAGCCCTTCTTTTTATTAAATAGCCCTTAATTATAATATCACCTTCGTTTACAGATATATTTAAAACCTTGGCCAAGCAGAGTTTAACCTGTTGAGAAGACACATCTCCTACCCAATCAGTTAACTCTAACACCATTTCTTGTTTAACAAACGTATAGTTCTCTTGAATAATTATTTCTTCTATTATCTTCATTGGTTTCAGTGACCAATTATCAATTATCAGTTTCGGTTTTCATTGATCACTGTTTATTGATAATTGACAATTGTTTTATTATCTTTTTTAAACTCTCTACGAATACCTTCTATAAGTTCATGATATTCTACAACAGTATCGTTTCGCTGGATAGCTGCCAAGGCACAAAAACGTAAAACATTAATAATAGCTCCTCCTGCTAATTCATAATTTTCGGCTATTTTCCAAAGATCTATGTCGGAATCTAACCTACATTTTCCGTTAAATGCATTTTTCCATAGTTGATAACGTTCATTCACATCGGGCATAGGAAAATGGATCATCGACTGAAAACGTCTTGTAAAGGCTGAATCCATATTCGTTTTAAGATTAGATGCCAAAATGATTACCCCTGGAAAGTCTTCAATACGTTGTAATAAATATGAGGTTTGTTGATTTGCATGTCTGTCATTTGAAGAATTAGCTTCAGTACGCTTTCCAAATAAAGCATCAGCTTCGTCAAAAAACAAAACCCAGTTTTTATGCTGTGCAATGTCAAATATTTTCGCCAAGTTTTTTTCGGTTTCTCCGATGTATTTGGAAACAATCATAGATAAATCAACACGATACACTTCTCTATTTGTCACCTTCCCCAATAAAGTAACCGTTAACGTTTTACCTGTTCCTGGAGCCCCATAAAACAATGTCCTATATCCTGGTTTAATCTTTTTTTTCAAATCCCATTCACTCATCAATGTTTCTCCGTGCAATAGCCAAGTTTTTAGTTCTATAATCTGATCCATAACTTGATCGTTTAATACAACATCTTCCCATTTTAACCAGGTTTCAATTCGCTTCGCTGGAAACTCTATTGACTCTTCTAAATCGAGCATTTTACCCGTTTGAAAATAACGTAACCATCTTTTATTCAAAATGAGTACACCATTTAAATCAGGAATATGAGATGATGTACTTTCTATTGATAAAACTTGCTCAATACTAAAAAGTCCTTCATTTCTAAATAATGACTTCACTTCATTTCTTAAAGTAGGTTCTATGGCTGTTGCTAAAAACATTAATGTTTGTCCTGTTGGTAAAAAGCCACTATGATTCGCGTCAATAATTCCACCGAACTCCGTAAAACCTCTATCATACATTTGATTTTTACCAAAGAATACATCAAGTACTTCGGGTTTAATTTGTGGTGCCAACGCCAATGCTAATGCTAGTCGTTGATATTGATTAACTTGATTTTTTTCGCACCAATGATGATAAATTGAATCATTAGCCACAGGCATTTCAATATCTGTCCAGTAATACCAATCTCCTTCATGCTCTAAATAGCTACTTATTACATGATGTATTACCATCTCCAACCAATCAATTTCTAATAGTAATGACTTTATGTTTGCTTCGACGGTCATAAAACAGTATTAAAAAGTTTTTGAACATCGTCTAAACTAGCGTCTGCCCAATCGAAATATGATAAAGCCGTATTGGGATTTAACTGATTTACTTGCAGCATGTCTAAAATATTATCATTAGATATATAAGATGCAGACGAAGAAAAATCAATAGAATCGTGATTAAAATCATATTCGTAAAAGTCCTTAACCCAACTTGATCTATCCGATTGTTTCGCTATTAAATCGCTTACAAAAACATCTAATTGACGAGGGTTTACGACTAACTTCTTTGCTTTAAAAAAAGATGGTTTCCGATTTTTCTCTTCATGATAATATTCAATATGTCTAGCCTGAATAGTTTGAGAGCTACCATTACCAAAAATATCAACAAGTCCAAAATTTTCCTCTTCAGTGACAATTTCAAGCTCAGCATTTTCATCTCCTCCAACAGCCAAAGTCCAATGAGATGCTGTGACAACATCCGTTACAACATACACCTCTCTAAATGAATAAATTGTTTGAGTTAGTTTAATTATGAGCTCTTCCGCTATTTGACTCCAATTATCCATTTTAACAACTTCAGGATTTATTGCTTTAAAGTAAAAACTTCCATAGCCATTAAAGGAAATTACCTGCTTACTATAATTAAACTCTCCTTGTAACTTACTCTCTCCTATTTCTCTTCCTGAATAAGTTTTAGAAATACTATGATTAAAAGACCAATTAGATTGATTAATTGCCATTCCGTTTACAAATGAAATTTCTTCTGTTGCAATCAATTTCCCTTTAAAAATATTACCCAATACAACAATATTCCCGTTTTTTATTTGAAAAAAATCACCTGGAAATAAATGCTGTTCTATTGGTTTAGAAGGTATGAAACCTTGAGTTTTAATATAACAGTCTTTATAAAATTGTTTGAATACGTCTTTCATCTGTTTGTTTTTTATACTTACTAATAGATCTGATGTAATACAGTTTTTATTTTAGGTTTTCGTGTTATTACATTTGTCACTTCAAGTAAAATTATTTGAAATGAAATGAAGAATAATTTTGTGTCGAGAAGTTTTCCCTGCTCCTGTATACTGCTCTCGATACATTTTTTTACTTCGTAAATACTTGGTAAAAAATACTACCATTAACATCTTTTCTTAACAACTTAAATTTCATATAGAACTATCTTTTTTCTGAGCCACTTTTCTTTTTCCATTGATAAAAAAGAAACCAACTTTGGAGGTTCATTAATTCCTTTAAAAAATCAATAAGAATTAATGAGCTTAACAAAAAATCTAATCTTAACAACAATGCTCGCAGAAATAATCGTCCTCGAACCTAAAATAAAAATTGTTTTGTTCATCCTTAATCACATCAGTATATATCGAGATTTGTTATCGCTCATTTGATGTGGTTAGGTTTTTAAAAATTTCAAAGAGAAGCTCTATCAAGTGAAGGATAAACATTAAAATAATTATTCAATATTTTTCCTTCACTAGTAATTTTATGATAGAACTAATATCATTTACAATTTGAAGTTACCTTAATAAAATCATATTAAGAAGCCAACGCGGCAGCTTTTGCTGCTGCATATCCTGACTCTAAAGAACTTAACTTTATCGTTGCTCTATTCAAGTCATTTTCTGCAGCATTTAACTGTTTCGTATTGTCTTCTGATGCCAGTAATGCGCTGCTATAGGTTGATACTGATACATCGTGAGCTACTTCTAATAATTCTTGCACATTCGTATCGGGTATAGAATTCTCTACATTATCAACTTCTTGCCCTATAAAATATTCATAAAGTTTTGCGGCTTGCTCCTTCCCTATAACTAATGATCCGTTAGACTCTAGTATTGTTGCTTGAGATGCGAATACAGCTTCTAAAGCTTTTAAAGTTAAAGCAACTGCGTTATTAGCATCTGTCCCCGCTTTTGAGACCATTTCAACCAATTCGTCAGAAATCAAAGGGTTTAGTGCTTTTTTTCTGATTACCAAATTAGCCAACTTGTTTATGACTTCAGATGAATAAATAAGCTTATCTATTAAATTTTTAACTTGAGTTGCACAGCTCTTACTTTTTGCATTGGCTATTTCAACTTCACTAACCGCGGTTTCTGATAGTTGGTCGAGCTCTTTTACTTTTGAGATCACCTCATCACCTAATTCTTTATTGCTTAAAGTTTGTTTCTTATTTTCTTCTGCTAAATTCAATTGATTTGTCAACTTGTTTGACTTTTCAGTCAATGACTGAACAATTGCCTGTAATTGCGCTACTTCATTTTGAGCATCCAAGACTTGATTCGATAGAGAATCTAAAGTTTCTTTTTTCTGTTCAGTTACTCCATATTTATTTTTGAGTGTATTTATTTTATAAATTGACATGGCTATTTGTTTTGGTTAGGAATAGTTTGATTTTTGTAAGTAAAAGGAGGGGTTTGTTGAAAATCAGATAAGGCGTTATTAAATTGCTTACTAATTTCTTCCGCCTGACTATTTATTGCAAATACCACAGGGATATACAAATCTCCAGGAATTAATCGGTTTCCAAAATTATCCGTTACATCTGCTGTAATGGCAACAGTATAAGCATCTTCTTTTTTAACAGGATTTGAATAACATCCTGCTGGAATTTTTGCCGCTACGAGCGAGTTAAACATAAATCCAGGCTTGAATTTATTGTTTTCACTTTCTTTAACGTTTTTACTCTGCTCCTTTTCTTCTGTCGTAATACTCTTTTGAACTAAAGAAAGGTCAATACTCAAAATAATAGACTCTAATAATATCGTTGCTGATAATTTAGCACTGATATTCTTAACAGTTAATTTTTTTAATACTGTTGAAAGGTTTGCTTCACCTCCTTCTGCCAAGGTTTTAGTTTCTACTAAAGTTTCTAAGGTTTTCGAGCTTACTGATTTTTGAACACTAACAAACCATTTTTTCACATCGGGGTCATTATCATGAGCTTTCTCTAATTTTTCTAAATTAGCCGTTAAGTTTACCTCCCTTAATTTTAATTCAGATAATTCTAATGCTATTGAACCATCATCTTCAACTGATGTTGCCAAATAATTAAGTTCTTGAGACGTTAACAGACCTTTTATAAATTCAGAATTATCAGGCAAGAACATGCAGCGATACTCCGTTTCTACATTTTTAGTTCCTTCATTCAATTGAAAATTAGAACTCTGTTTTATATCAAACTCCAGTTGTTGCTCAACACTTATATTATTTGAAGGTTTTGCTCCTGTAAAATCTACATCAGAGATAGAATCTCCATGAACAATTTTATCCGCCAAAGACAATTCTAGTTTCTTTGAAGACAAATTCGTTATTTTTATTTGATTGATCTGAGGAACAACCAACTGATTAGTTAAGCTAAACGACGCAGTAGGAGCAGATAAATAATCTTCAAAATTATTGATCAACTTTTTATATTCTGTACTTAAAACTGCCATGACGAATACCACATAATCATTTCCTATTTGAAGTACATCACCATCGGTATCGTTTAAATCATCGTATTTAATAGTTCCACTAATTTGATTTTCCCCAACCGTAAAACTGTCAGTATTCGTAGACCTCCCTTTGATTTTAATATTGATATAATTTTTATTCTCTTCCTTACTAACAATTCCTTCGGCTCCTGAAATTGAAAAAGTTTTCTTTTTACTTTCTTTTACCAAAAAGATGTTATAAGAATCGACTGGATATCCGCTTGGCAAATTATCTTCACTAATTTGAAATGGGCTTTTATATGGAGTAAAACTTACTTTGTATTGAAGATTCTTCTTGTTTTTTGGCTTAACAGTTAAGTCTAAGTTTAGTTTATCATTAGTTAATTTATAGGCTTCTTTTGATGCATCGAAATTAACCTTAGAGTCTTCTAATTCTCCTTCTAACTTTTTCTCGTTAGTACTTGCCTTAGCTAAATTATCATTTTCAGTATTTACCTGATTCGCGGATTTTTCAAACTCTGATTTAGTTACTGCCAATAACTTCTTAACCATGGTATCACTTGCTTCTGCTTTGGTTGCTAACTCTTCTGCAGAAACTTCGGAAATAGCAGCAGAAGTATCCATGGTTATTTGTGAAAGAACCTCTGCTAAATATGCCGTTTCTCCCATCAAAATTTGTGCATCCTCACTTTGTTGGTAAAGTTCACTTCCGTAATCAGCTGCACTAACGATGTTAAAAATACTACCAATATCACTTGCTAATTTTACAATAGCATTTGTTGCAAGTTGCACATCTGAAGCAGCAACACTCGCATTACTTGTGCTTGTAGCTACTAGCGTTTTTCCTTGGTTTACAGAAGATAAAACATTGGTAGAAATATCACTATCGACTACCATATCGTTGAATAACTTTTGATTGAACGTATTTTTACTGTTTTCGACTTCTAAGTCTTCATAGATAGTAATATAATCTCCTTGGGCATAGTATAAGGAGAACAAAGTAGCATCTAATTGTGATTCTGCCTTTTTTAAAGCAACCTCTTGATTGTTTAATGAAGACGATACACTTGAATTCAAATTTTCATTGTATGAGTTCATAAGTTTTCGTTTTTAGTTAATATACTTTTACTCACATAGTGAGCTTTAAATGATTCGACCTAACGTCGAATGTTTTTATTTTAATTCCTCTAATTTTTTATCTGAGGAATTCTGTTTGGTTTTGTCTATTACTTAAGATTAAAATGGCCATGTAACATGTAATGGCTTTTTCATCCATGGTAATTTGATAATTGAAAATGAAAATGGTGATTTCAACATCAATACATCATAAGGTCTATGTTCAACAGTCAATTGCCAACGTTCTTTTTCTTCCATCAGCAAACCATCTCTTACTAGCCAATTACCTCTAAATCCGTTTACCGAACAGGAACCAATAGCACTCCAATAGTTGATACATGAATGGATTAATCCATTAATCAATTGTGTTTCTTCTTCTGAAATATCAATTCCTGCAATGATTGGATGATGTAGCTGAATTCCACAGAAAATTTTGTTCAGTGGTAAATCATGTTCTTCTGTATTTACCATCCCTGTAGCTACATATTGCAAGTAATGCACAGCTTTTTGTTGTGCTTCTTCTGAAACAAAGTTCGAATCCTTTGTTAAATTTAATCTCTTCAACAACATTGAAAAATAACTGTTGATCAATACCATTCCAGCGTTTTTAACTGGAATTCCTTCTGGTGGAATTGTTTTAGTTAGTTCATTCTTATATTCGCTTTCCATCTTTAGTTTTTGTTCTTTTCTTAAACTCTGTTTTTGACTTGTTTTTTCATTTCTCTCTATACTCTCATAAGTTAGTTGTAAAGCCACGGGAATATGCTCTTTTATCTTATCAAAAGCATTAAAAAAATCTTCTTCAGATATTCTTTTTTGAGTAGTTAATTCCCATACCAACTCATTCCAAATAGAAATTGTATCTATTTGCTTCCAATCTATACTAACCCAGGCATTCAGGACTATTTCGGCTATTAAATTTTGTATTTGATACGCAGGAGTTTTTTTCAGGGACACATTTCGAATCGCATTGTAAAACTTCTCTATAACTGAAAGTTGTCTCTGTCTTTCAGGATATAAATTTATTAGTGTTCTGATTAATTGATTAAAATCTAAAACATGAATAACTTCTTGTAACTTTATTCGAGAATACCCTTTCAAACGTAAAATTTTCAGCAACACTAACGGCCTGCATTCAACGACTTCTTTGATAAATAAACTGAGCGACGTAACATTTCCATAATTAAACCAATAAGGGATATGATGCTGCTCTATTGCATATACTAAAACTTCTTTCAATTGATTTTCATCCAAAGTCTTAAGAGTACCCGTAGTAGGTTTTTTGGTTACTTTCAGTAATCCTTTGAATTCTGATCCCTGTTTCTTTAATACTTTCATCAATAAATGATTTACCTTTATCCCATTATTATGAACTACAGAGTCTATATCTTCAGAATTTACTGTTCTGTTTTTTTGAATTTTCGATATGGCACTATATACAAATTGAATAAAATTTTCCTCTGAGTATTTACTCTTGGTAATTATTTCAAATAATTCATTCCAAAACAAATCTGCCATGACATTAGATTGAACGAATTCTTTACATATTTTAAACAAACTTAAAATCCCGTCGAAATACTTTATTACCTCATTTGATTGCTTTGAAGAATGCAATAATAATTGGGTAAACTGATCAAATTCAATTCTTTTTTTAATTTTATTTTTTATCTCAACGGCTCTTTTTGAATTTCTTATTCTATAATAAAAACTACTAGAATCCATTTCTAAAGTCCAAAGAACTACATGTTCAGGTTTGTGTTTAATTTTGTTTACAATAAAACTATCTTCCTTATTCTTTGACTCCAAGTAAGTGAACATTACATCTACTACATTTTCAATACTGCTTCTATCAAAGAATGGATTATTATAGTATTCAATAATATTCGATTTTTTCCCTAGACCATTTTTATTTATCGATGGAAACATTTTTATTACTCCTGCGTTAAATAGACGTTTGAATTTGATGCTATCTCCAGAATATTCTTGATATCTTAATAAGCACTTCCAGAATAGTTCCAATAATACTTGCGAAGCCCTATCGCTATTCTCATTCGTATAAACGTTCACTATCTTCACTCTATATTCAGCGACCAATTTGTCTTTTATCTCTTTATCATTCTTTAAGAAATAATTGATTATAGTATGAGAATGTTCTTCTAAAAAAACATAAGCCTTTTGCTCAGTAAATATCAGTTCTCTCAATAATTTAATTACCTTAAGCTGAGGTTCTTTTTTATTGATATCATGAATTATATATTCAATATTAGAAACATTCAATAACTCATTTATCCAATTTTCGAATTCAAATAATTGTTGAGAGGTAAAAGCTAAACTACTATTCTTCAATTCATCTAACAATTCTTTGAAGAATAAACCTTTATTTTTAACTAAGCTATTTCTTCGAATTATGTCTTGAACAAATAATTTGAAAATTTTAAAAAGAGAAGATTGTTCACCTCCCGATATTGTATTAAGTAGAATTTTATTAAGAAGTATTTTTGACTTTCTGTACAGTCCTCTTTCACCCTTACTTTTCATTTCAAACCCCTTAAAGAAAGTGTCCACTGCACTAATAATTTTCTTATAAGATGGAATTGTGTTACCAATTAACGTTTCTACTAACACCTCATCAATTAAAGAAGTAATGACCATTATAAACTTTTCAGAATGCTCTCCTTTTAATACGTTAATTACTTCAAAAGGTTTGTTTTCTATTAAGCTTTCGAATGATTCTTTTAGCTTGTCTATAAACTCAATATCAGAACTACTATTTTTCAACATCATATATAGTTGATCTACCATCGATATTATCGATATTGAATTTGTTTTATTACCTAGATAAGTTCTTTCTAAATATGCCTTCTTAATGGCATTATGTATAACTAAATTCTTAACCTGTTTTTGCTTCGATGTTATCTGAGTAGTCCATAGTATATCTATAACATCTATTTCTTTTAAGTTTATTTTTTTACTTATTTTTTGAATAAAGTACACCAAAAAGGATTCCTTATTTGAATACTGAAACTCCCTAGAATACATAAAACCAGTTGTCCATAAAGCTTTTGATGAAAGCTTTAGTATTTCCGACAACTTCAGCGATTCCAGATAGTTAATTTGATTGCATAAATTATTCGAATCTTTATAAATAACATTAATTATCTCTGAAATAGCTTTTATTTCTAAATCTTGTAAAACTTGCTCCCAATAGTGTCGATTGTTTCCAAATAACGATTCTATGAGTTGTTTAAATCGGTATTCATTTTGATTTCTCAGGTTAATAAGCAAATCATTAAATTCCGCCTTCTTTACCGAAGAACTTCTTAGGTTTTTATTCTTAAGTTGATTCGCTAATAATTCCCAATAGTATTCGAATTGTTTTTCTGTAGTTTTTGATTTTATTCTCCCTGTTAGTTGTTCTTTTGACAATTCTTGAATAATTGAAATAAACTCAGTTTTTATAAAATATTGATTTTTAACTCGATTAACAGCCTCATCAATAATTTCTAAAAGCTCATTGTACTCTAAATTAAAATGATTCGCCATTTGTTTAATAGCACTTTTTACAAATGCATATTTGTTAAACATGGTTCCTCTTTCCACGAATAAATAGTTTAATACCCAGAACCAGATATTTCTTTTAAAATCTTGTATACCAATTTGAACAACATTTTCTTTCTCTTGTATTTTTATTAACTCTCCAGTAACATCTTTTACATATTTATAATTGCTTTGTTCAAAGTTCTGAACCAGCGCCATAATATTACGTTCTTCAAATTGCCATGCAATTCTTTTTCTAACATACTCATTCTTTCCTGTCGATTGTAGCATTTGAATCACTTCCTCTTTATTGAGATGCCATTGAACAGATATTATTTGATTTAAATTACCATATTTTGTTTGGTAATTCCAAGGCATTACCCCATTTAATAAAAAATATTCTAAAGCTCTTACATGAGAAGTTTTTTCGTTAATAACCTCAACACCTTGTCTGTATTTATAAGGGTACTGAACTATGTTTTGCAAATTTTTATAAAGCTCTCTTTTTATTTTATCGGACAACTCTTCATAGAAATTGTGATAATCAATTTCTCCTAAATTCAACTCTAGCCTCTTAATTTTAAATGTTTTTTCTTTAGGGCATACTTCATCAAATACCTGCATTAAGATTTCCTGAAAGTGATATTGGCACCAAGAGCTTATATTATTTTGAAGCTCCGTTCCTTTTACTTTGTTATCAAAGTATGTATTCCAAGAACATTTTGCTACGATATGTTGATTAGTCTTTATCATTCTGTAGTAAAGTTTTGAATGATTATTTTAGCTAAAACATTGCTCTTCTCTTGCAATAAATTATAGGAGTTACTTTCAGTTTTTGTCCATAATATTAGTTCGTTATGCCAATCTACATACGCCTTTATTAGAGGTTTTAAGATCTCTTTACCAACCAAAATAAACTTAGCATCACAATGAATTGGTAATTCTTGTTCGAAAAACATGGTTATTTTATTCTGAAAATTACTTGAATTAAATTGTGGTATGAACTTTGGGAAAAAGTATAAAATAGTTCCATTCAATAGTGATAACGAATCTGTCACATTGATTTTTTCCTTATCAAAAACTGCATTTACCGACCAATATAATGTTTGTGAAGCTTCAATAAACTCGTTCGGTTTAGTTGTATTGCTTATTGCTTTTAATGAAAACACTTTTTTAATCTCTGAAAACAAATCCTCTCCTTGGTTTTTATTTCCATTTACCTTCTGACTTAAGTTCAATAATTCTTCAAAAGATAGATCTTTATCGGTAATCCATTGATTTTTGTCTTCTTTAAAAACGATTTCGAATGTTGCAAATCTCAATAATAAATTACTTTCAATACTTATAAACCCTTTTCTGTTATTCAAAAACCAAAAAGCTGTTTCAGAGGGTGTATCAATTATGTAATTTTTATAGTATTGACTTAGAAGAAATATGGTATTTATCTTTAAATCTATTCCTGAATAATTGATAATATCAGCAGATGAAACTTTTAACTCCTCATCTATTAATTCAATATTTACTATAAAATCAGTTTGATTTCCGAGTTCATAGTTATTTTGAACTTCTTCGGAAACTGGTGTAAACTCATTAGTGGATCTAAGTTCATTATTTAAATACAACTTATTTGCTCCTAAATAATTATAGCCTTTTGCTCTATTGTACGATAATTTCTGATAATTCTGAAGATAACTACTTTTAACAATAACCCTATCTTTAAATATGTTTCCTGTTAAAATTGAAGTATTACAAAGATTATTAATATACAATGGTGACTCACCATGACGTGCTAAAAGATGGTCAAGTATTTTATTTCTGCGTTGTAAATTATCATCGTCATCTTCCACGATGGCTTTTACTCCCCATATATATGAATTATATGGATCTTCTTTATATTCCTCCCAAGAATCATGTTCCAATTCGCTTGCAGATATAACTTCATTACTAAAGTTAAATTCTTTATTATGTTTTAATAAAGGTCTTATATCAGAAACAGAATCATATAAAGATTGGTAAAAATATGTAGGAGAAAAACTCTCATAAGGTACCGGGTATTTTTGATGTAATTTTTCAAACTTATCTTGCTTGTTGTAATAGTTCTCTCTGTCAAAAGGAGTGCCTGAAATGGAATTTTTAAAAGAAAATAATTGATGTGCGTTAGCTAATTGAGCAAATTGATTTGTCAAAACTTGATCAAATAACGTTAAATATCCTTTCAATTGTCGAGACTGTGCCACTTGAAACTTACTGGAGCTTTCGTCTAAAGAGTTTTCTCCAACTTTAAAAGCATCAGGCATTGTGTTTTGTATAGAATAATAAGATTGTATATCTCTATATTTCCCTATAGGTAAGTCAGGAGTTAACTTGGCACTTTCCACTTCATTGTTAGGGTCAATTTTAGTAGTTATATCATTTAAATAACTCACAATACTCTGGTTAATGTGATGCTCATTATTTAAAACTTTTTCAAACTTTTTTGTAGATTCTCGAGTAAAATTAATTACTAATAACTCTTCTATATCGGAAGTTACCATATATTTTTGCTCCGAAGAATCACTATCATAAAAACAGAAATCATCAACACGTATAATTCCTTCTATAGACTCTATCAACTGAGAAATTTCGAAGGCATAAATTGTATTCTTTTTACCACCTATACTTCCACTTTTCACCCAACCATTTTTTAGTTTAGGACCATTAAAAACAGAATTACTATTTTCTCCTTCCGAAACTAATTTATCATATCCAGTTTGTATAACACTTGGAAATACAAACTCACGTATTGCTTGATTTATTTTTGCTGTTATATCATTGCGATTAACATGCTCTTCAAACTGAACTTGACAATGAGTATTATAAACTTTTACAGTTAGTATTTTTGGGGTAATAAATAATTCTTGAAGATTTCTATTGGTATTTAATTGAATATGTGTAGCTATGTATATATTTTTTAAATTTTCTTCGGTTTTATTTTTTGAATCCACAGCCAAATAAACTTGATAAATACCTCCTAAAAAACTTAGTCCAGTGTTCACAGTTTCAATGATTACATTTTCAACCTGAGGTATGGCATCAACAATTAGTTTTATATAATCGTTTCCCGTAATTGCTGAGGTTGTTAAAATAGTATCGGGTTGAAAAAATTGATTTTCCATAACAAGAGCCCCTTTCCTATCAGTTAAAATATCTTTGATAGAAAAGTTCATACAATATCCCAGTTCGGTTAAGGCAAAACATAATTGATCTAAAATTGTAATTCCAGGATCACTTGGATTAAAATTAGTCCATTCTAAACCACTCCCTTCTTGAATGAATTTAAGTCCCTCTTCTTTAAGGGCATTAAAATCCATTATTGTAGGTAACTGAATATCTTTTATGTGGTTTTGTCCTATCATTTACTATAATTTATATCTAAGTAATCTAAAGATGGCACCAATAAATCTCCTTTATTCAAAAGGAAACAATCATTATTTACATTAGTTTTATCATTTACAACTCTTAAAAACGAATTCTCTGAATATTCTATCTCCCATGTTTCTTGGTTTTTAGTTCCAATATATATTTGAAGTCCATTTACCTCATCAACAAAATCAGTCTTATTAATAAAGGATGCTATTTGAGAAGTACTCAAACCACTATCAATAATTATTTGCTCTTGTTGTGATTGTATCCATGGTGATAGAAATACATTGATTAATAAATTTATTTTTTGCTCTGCTGTTTTAAGCTGGTACTTCTTATTTACTTTTATTACCCCTTTTAATTTCACATACTTGAAAATGAAATTGGTTACTTTTAAAGGAAAGGCTTTCGAAGATTTATCTTCTAAATACTTTTGTACTTTTAACTCAACACATTCACTTACCATCGGCGTAAACGCATTTGATTGCTGATAATCACTCATCTCTTTAACTAAGAATATTGTAGTACAATTTTGACTTTTATTAAAAAATGCCTTTGAATAAAAAACCGAACTAAATTCTTGTTCTATTAATGAATAAAAATCAAAGGATGTAACGCTTCTATTTTTTGTTTTCAATCTTGAGCTTACCCTGATATTCATGTCTTCTTTGGTTTCAAATGACTTTCCGCCGAAAGAATTAAAAGGCTGCTTGATTTTTGCTACTTCAGGGATACTGTTTACCGTTGAAGAAATAGTATTTGCCTTAATTTCATTATTCACGTTTGTCGTACTTGTACTTTCAACGCGCGACAATAGAATTCCATTTGTATCTAAAAAAGTCGTTTTTGCATAACTATCGGAATTGTTACCCGCTCCTATACTCAGCCAAAAGCTATTGTTCGGCATTGTTGATCCATTTTTAAGCATAGTAGAAGGAAGTTCTAACATAACAATACCAGAGCAAACCAAATTACTTGTTGTATCACTAACAATATTTAATTTTTTCCATCCTTCACTGGTATATCCAAAATAATCAATTACTGACTGAGACATTGAGTTTTCAGTAGAGTATTGTCTTTCTAACTCAAAGTATACATTAATTGTATTGCCTGAAATGATATTATTTAATTGTAAGAAAAGTTGTCCTTTAAAGGATAATGATGGATATAAAGTTAAGTCCGAAATACTTGTAGTTCCCCCCCTAAAGTTAAGCCGTCAGATTGAATCCCAGAAATAGAGTCGTAAACCTTGTAACTGTTAAAGGGTGTTACATAAAAACATTCAATGGGATATTCTTCACTAATTCCTTTAATATTCAATTCATATCGTTGAATATCCTCTTTTAGTGCTGTTAGGAAATGATTTTGAATATACTCATTAATAATTTTAGATAAATCTTTATCAGAAAGTATCATGGTTAATCGTTCTGCATCTGCTTCAATTTCATTTGTAAAACCTTCAATCTTCCCTATAATTGTTTCTATAAAATTTTCTGGTTTTTGGGTTTGCTTACTACTTTCTGTTTTTGTTAAACTACGCTTTACCCCACTAGATAAATTCACAATCATGTCACTAATTTCGCGCTTGCTTTGAATGCCATAAGTCGTTATTGCTTGTTGTAATTTTAGTTTTAGTTTTGATAAAGAAGTTCTAGTTATTTGATGTATACTCACTTCATCAAGGTTCCCTTTATCTTGTGCTTCTTTTTTAGGAATACTAACTATTTTTTCATACAGTTCTGTAAGCACTTCTCCAAATACAGACTCGATAATAGCATACATATTATCTTTATTAGAAATATCTTTTACCAACGCTTCAAATTCCTTGGTTATCCCAGACGCAGAGATATCTTGTATTTTATTTATAAAGATTCCTAACCCAGAGTTTATAAGATCGATTATTCGTTTTACAGCAGCTAGAAAATCGTCTTTAAGGTTTGTAATCCAACTTATTAATTCTTTAATTATGGTTATACCATTACTAATAAAACCTACAATTACCGTTATGATTGATTCTATGGCCTCGAGCATTGAAACCTCAGCCTTATCCGCAAAAATTTTCAATTTATCTAACTCGATTTCAAGAGAACCATAATGAACATTATTCACATCAAAGTAATAGGTTTTACTAGCTTTATAACCGCCATTAAAACTAGCACCTTCAAGAACATACGGGATATTGGGTGTTTGAATTATGGTTACTGGTTTTCCTTTTTTATATGATTTTGCTATGGCTTCCGCATTAAACAATGCAATAGCATTCACTACTTGTGCATACAAATCGGTACCAAAACCATACTGTGGTTCGTTAAGCTTCATTTTTAAATATCCAGAACTCGACAAATTTGAAAAAGGTGTATTGTCCTGTTGCAACAATGCATTGGGTTTCCCGTTCTTAAATAAATTTTTGAATGAAAAAGAACTTGAATTGAGTAATTCTTTTTTCTCTTTAGGAGGGATTTTATCGTCTTCTTTATCATCCGAATGCCATGGCCAATGAAACCAACTAAATAAACCTTCTTTGTCTTCTGTTGGATTCTCTGCAGCATCTGACTTTTCTACTGGGATAATTTTTTCTTGAAAGAGAGATACTTCAGATACATTAGTTTTATTTTCAATTACTTGAATCCCCCCCCATACCTGGTTGTTTAATTGTTCGAAAACAACCTTAAAAGAAGTGTTATTAAAGTACTTCTGATTTGTCGTTAATTCCGTGCAGCTTTCCCCTGAAAGCACTTTAAATTGCTCATCTAAGTATTGGTTATATTGCTTGTAATAATTTCCGAAATTATCAAGATTTTCATTTGCATCCGCTGTAGGAACCTTAGCCCAGTTTAAAATAACATTTAAATCCGTTATTGGTTTGCTAAAAGCCTCTTTACTTCCAACAATAAAACTATCTCCTTTGGCAGGAATTGGACCAAAAGGTTGAAATTTCTTATTGGAGGTTAAAGCTCCAAAATCATTATACAACTCAAAACTTTTAATGCTGCTTACATCAACATCAATCTCTATTTTTTTAATTTTTGGTGGAACTTCTAAATTTGAAAATTCAGAAAACTCCATTTTAAGCATTGGCCATAGTTTAGATACACCTTCTTGCGGTTTAGCAAATGCTTCAATGGGGGAATCTTTCGCTGATAATTTGATTTGGAATGTTACATTTCGTTTACCCGTTTTTATCGAGAAGTTCTCGACTTTTTCTGTGATTTCAAACCAATTAAATTTCGTACTTAAATAATATGTTGCTTTTTCAAAGAGCGTACTATTTATGGCATCTGTAAAACTAACACCAATGGTAACCGTTCTTACACCATCTTTCAGATATAACATGGGAGATGCTATTGAAAACCCCATATTTTGTACAACCAAGTTTTTAAAATCTCGTTGACTTCCAAAAGTATTCCATGGAACTATTTTGTCTTCTTGATCTTTCTTAAGTTTTGACGGAGTTTCAATGTTTCCGAGATATAAAAGACTTGCTCCATTGTTCTTCGTTACCGCATTTAAGGTATATGCCTTACTTATAACCGCTGGATTTAATGTAACAGCTTCTAATGAACGAAACTCAATCGTTTTTTTGTTTTTATCTAAACCTGCGTTAAATAATGTTTTATTCGGAAGTAAAAACGTTTCGTCATTCTTTAATAAATCAACGCAAACATACACTGAATCGGCTGTTCCTTTTGAAGGATATTCTTTTAAGATATCTTGGTAATAAAAATCTAAATGTTTATTTGTTACAGAATTAATTTGCTCCTTATAATGTTGTAACAATGTTGTAAATGTTCGCAGCAACATCGTATCTGGATATTTATTCTTTTCTTTCTTAAATGATTGATACGCCTCATTCGCAGCTTCAACACAAGAATTTAAAAATGTAACTATTTTATCTCCAACGGCTTTTAAATTACTAAAAAGCTTAGCTATAAATGTACTTTGTTCTTTTGAAGTAAAATCTTCCTTTATAATTTCCTTTAATGGAGCTTTCAAACCAAAGATTTCCCAATAAGGGTACTTTCCTTTATTTTCAAGCCATATTTTGTTGTTGAATATTTCTAAATCACACCTATTTACCGGCAGTATCTCTGGTAATAATTTTGTTAAACATAATTGCTCTTGGAGTGATAAAAGCGCCCAGAATAATATACTATAAGAGTTTTTTATGTTCTTTAGAAAATAGGTTTTAAAATTATATTGATAAGTAGATTGTAGAAAGCACTTTACCCATTTCCCAAATAATCTAAATATTTCGGTTATCTGATAAAAAAAACTATTTACTAAACCTGATATCTTGATTAAATCAATTGTTCCAGATATATCCGTTTTTGCATTTTCAAGCTCTTTTTCAAACTTTAAAATGGTATGTATATATAAATCTTGAATTTTTCGTTTAGGTGTCTTTGCTATAGATCCAAGTAAAAAAAGAGGGTCTTTTAATAAGAAAGGAGACCAATCTCCTTTAACATTGTTTGATTGATCGTAAAAGTTAATTAATGAAGCAAATTCTGTTAAAAAGAAAACATGATCCATCTCTGTTTTACCATCCACCAAATTATTGGTGTTGAGTAAAGCATCTTCTATAGAGACTAACATATTTTTTGAATTAACTATCATTTAAGTCTTAATTAGTTATAAGTTTGTTCCTTCCTTTATATAAAATGGGTATACATAGTTATGTCTTGTATTAGTTTGATTGAACAAATAATCGATTGTTATTTCAATCAATCCAGTTTGAAAATCCTTGTAAATTACTTCCACAGCCGTAACCGAAATTCTCGGCTCATTTTGCAATAAACTAGTCTTAACAACATCGGTTATATCGGCTTTAAGAGCTTTATCCATTTTTCTAAAAAAGAACTTCTGAAGCCCTGAACCAAATTCTGGTTCCATGGGTCGTTCACCAAAATTAGTTTGCATAATAATGCTGATACTGTCTTCAACATTTGCTTCATACTTTGTTAAGTTTAACTCGTAATTCCCATCCGAAAATGTTACTGGAAAAGCCCAACCTGAGCCTAAAAACTCTTTAACTTCTTTTGTTTCCATATTAACCTCCTATCATTACTGTAAAGCAACCTACTAAAATTTCACCACCATGAGCGGTAGAATCTCCAACTCTCGCCGCAGGCATTCCTCCTATTGTTACGGTGGCCGAGCCTTTTACTATAGAATCAGGTGGTCCCACACATACTAGCATATCTCCAACCCTTGCGGCTGGAAGCCCTCCAATTAAGACTGTAGGTTCTCCAGGTCCTGTGATTGGTCCTCCAACATGAGGAATTGGAGCTGGAACTGCTGGGGTTTCCATTGGGCATTCATGAAAATCTGTTAATCTTGCTGCTGGTGGCATCGTTTTTTGTTTGTATTTTGATGTTAATATTGAGTATGGAGATTTTTATTCTCTCATTTTTTTCTATCTCTGATCTTTCCTATTATACCTTTCTTCTTTTACTTTTTCGGCTTTTGCTAGTTATTCACTATAGCACACTTACTGTTCTCGATAAAATTTTCATTTTGTTATCACTCCATGAAAACCACTCGAACTGACATTACAGAACATGATTCTGTGTTAAGATCTAATTTCTACTCCTTCTTATCTCTTCATTAGGTTCTAATCTTCTTTTATCTTCATATCTATTAATTAATCATTACCATAGCTCCTTTTATAGTAGTTTCTGCTCCTCCTTCTATTTGAGCAGTAGCGGAACCTTTCGCAGATAGTTGTGTTTCTGCATTAATATTCACATTCATTCCTTTTACAGAAACATCGCCGGGAGACGATTCAATCGTAACTCCCTGACTTCCTTTGATTGTTACACTTTGATCTGCCTCAATATTGATATCTTTTTCACTTTTTATGGTTATTCCACTTTCTGACATTACAATACTATTTCCGTTTTGATCTTTTATTTCAATTTGCTTGTCTTGATCACTGAATACGGCAGTATTTTTACTTGGAGTTTCAATTGTAAACACCTTATTTTCATCATCAAATTGAATGAATATTCCTTCTTTTGAAACAATCGCCTTTTTCGTGTTTTTTTCATCAGGGTCTAATCCATCAAAAGGTTTATTTTTAGAGTTACTATAAACACTTCCTAAAATGATTGGATATCTGGGGTCTTCATTTAAAAAACCAAGTATCACCTCATCACCAACTTCTGGCATAAAAAATGCACCAGCTCCTGAGGTAGAGTAAAAGTTAGTCAATCGAGCCCAAACCCCTTCTCCATTAGCATCAAACATGGGGATATCAACCAAAACTCTAAACTGTGAATCAGGATCTTCATACATTTTTTTAACTGTTCCATTGAACAATCCTTTCGCTCCTGGTAATAATCCTGAAGCTGCTGGTGCCATTACATCGGGTTCTTCTGTAAACCATATAGGTGATAACCCAAATGATACTTCGGTTACCCAATTTCCATTTTCAATAGTATGCCTTACCCCAGAAACAAAATGGTCTCCATCGAACCTATCGCCCAAACCATTTAATGTCATATAATTTCCTGGATTTACTACATCGCTTCCCTGAAAAGTAACCTCTCCTTGAATTTTGGCATAGTTACTTTTCACCAACTGCGCCTTTGACCAATTTGTTAAATCTGAATTTTGAATAGGAGCCGTACTTTGAAGGTCAAAATCGGAGAGACCTATGACTTCAGATAATTTTTTTGCTGATAAATTCCCTGGCCCCGCGAAACTATTTGATTCTTCTCCTGAAATAACCGCTTGATTTTTAAAATCCCAAGAGCTTGCTTTAACATCTCCCAACTGAGTAATCGCGTTTAAATCAGCATTAAAGGAGTATAAATTATTGCCATATTCAATTGTAATTACAGATGAAGTATTTTCATCGGGTTCAAAAACCGAAACTTTATTTTCTAATGTAGTTACTACCATTCCATTCGCCTCAGCTCTGGCTAAAACAAAATCCCAATCAGTTACGTAATATTGTACTTGCTCTGGCCATTCGGTTGGCGTTGCACTAACACTGGCAGATAAACCAGAATAGTTACCTATTATTGAGGAAATGATATCGTTGTCTTTCTTTTTCGAATAGGTTATATTCTTTCTACCTACAACCATTTTAATGGCTTTATCTCTACATGTAATTTCTAGAACTGGTCCCGATGTATTATGAATATTAATACTTTGATTGGTTATAATACCTTCAAATATTGTTTTATTTTTAGAGTCATATCCAGTTTCAATAATCAATTCATTTCCAGGGATAAATGTAGATGAAGAACTCACTTTAAAACTTTCATCAGCTGCATTTCCATCAAGTATTTCAATTTTAGCTAGAGATATTTTGTTAACAGTTTTCACTACTTCTAAACTTCTTATATCTACTGTGCTACTTACGTCAGTTCCATTCACTTTTACCGAAATGGTAACTAAACCTCCACTAGTTATATTTGTTGCTGATCCGCTCATACTATTTTTTTTCTATCGGTGGAAAAATTAACTGCTGTCCTCCTTTCAACTGCCTAAACTTATTCAACCCATTATATTCTGCCACTTGGATGTAAAAATTTGGTGAATTCCAAATTTTATTAGATAACTGCGGCAAACTATCTCCTTCTATAACTTTTACAATGTGAGTCATGTCTGGAGAATTCTTCTTTTCCTCTTGATTCCTTTTTTTAGGAGACACATAACTGCTAAAACTCATTGAAATTTTGGCTCTAAGAGGGCTCCCATCAGGTTTGAATAAGGTGTAAGAAGTATTAAACGTTTTTAAAACACTGTTAAACGTAATATCTCCCCACTGCACTTTAACATAATTAGGTCTATGAATATCTCCATTGTAGGTATAGATAATCTTTTCAAGTGCATCAATCTCTTTCTCCATATCTACCCTTTTGTTATCTACTATTCCCGTACAGTCTATAACAATATCAAAGCTTAAGCTACCGCTTGGTGTACTCTTATATTTTTGATTTGGTGCTCCCGCGTCAAGTGATTGTTGTTCATTATAATCAATACTTCTATCCCATTTTATGCTTTCTGGGTTTATCATAACAGTATATGGAGAACCAACCTGCGATTGAAAATTCTCATCAGAATATCCCGTTATTTTCATAAATTCCAAGCTTGCCATTTTAAAAAGTTTTAGTTATCGATTATATACTTTCTTTTTTGCACTTTCTGAAATCATTCTTTTACAGTTCTCTAAAACCTCATTTTTTATATCATCTATTAAACCGCTCGATACTATTGGCTTTTTACTTTGTTCGATTGACCTTATTTCTGTTTTAATGATTAATTCTCTAATTTCTACAGGCATATTTTTATTTTAATGTTAGTTATACGAACTTTATTTTTTAGAAAGTGATGTAAGTATTTTATAGTTCAACTTCATAATTAGCATCTATTTACGAGAATAAATCTGCAATAGAAGTATCTTGCGCAACCTCAAAATAGGTGTAAGCAAGCTCCATAGATTCCATTACTATTTCACTTTCTTGTGATTTCAAATCAGATACTGAGTATTTTACTGGATATGCATTAAAAAAGGTCCATTTCACTGACACTTTTCCTTCCTCATCCAATAAATTCACAGAAACATCATGAACTTCAATCGGATTCGCAAGTCCTTCATCAAGAGAACTAGCACACCAATCTACCAAAGGTGAACCCTCTGGAATTAAGGCTCGTTTTAAAACAATGTTCTTACTTGAAGACACAGTAGGGAGTCGATATTTGAAGCGATTCTCCCCACCGCATGTAACTTCTTCTAAACTTAACTCTTTTGACAATCCTGATACTTCTTTGAAAGCAGCATCTTGTCCTTTAAAAGAAAGCTCAAAATAAAAACCTACAGGATAAGAATTGTTATTATCCATTTGTTATAATTAACTGTTCATGTGCTATTTCAATAGTATCAACAGCTACTTCATTACCATCAGATTTTAAATCAGTACTCGTAATTTTTGTTGGCCAAGCATTATTTAGCTGCCATTGCATAGTTACTTTCCCACTTTCATCTAGCAGCTTAATTAACACAGTTCTGCGTTTAATGGTGTTCATTTTAATTTCGGCATGCCAATCCCAAAACGTATTGTCGTTTACGAAAACACCACGTTTCATGGTTACATTTCCATATTTTACGATTCCAGGCATTTTTTCCGTTGAAAACAATGGACTGTTACTTTTACGGTATTCTATAATTTGGTTTTCAACGTCCATTCCAGAAACTTCTTGAAATGCAACTCCTTTTAATTCGGTTCCTAAATCTACTTCAAATCGAAACTTAGGCATGGGCCATGTTGCCCCTTCTTTACTGCCATCATCTGCCATGTCTTTATATTTTTAGTTATTTTTTATAATTTGGTTATTCTTGTTTTGTTTTTTGACTTTTCAATTAACTTGACTTAGCCATTTCTTGTTGGAACGTAAGCACGATAAATTCTGCAGGTCTCACAACTGCTACTTTTATAGTAACATTCATAAATCCATTTAATATATCTTCTCCTGTCATTGTTACTCCCAAGCCACATTCTACAGAAAAAGCATCTGCAGCGCTAGCTCCCTGAAGTCCTCCTTGCTTCCAAATTCCATTAAGGAAACTTCCAATCATTGCCTTTACTCCTTCCCAAGTATTTTTATCATTTGGTTCAAAAACATAAGCATGACAAGCCAACTTACATGATTGTTCAAGGAAGGTCATAGTTCTTCTAACAGAAATATACCTCCAATCTAAACTGTTTCCATCAAGAGTTCGAGCTCCCCAAACTAAAATTCCAAGGCCATTAAAAAAGCGAATAGCATTAATTGATTTTCCAGACACCGCGTCAACATTTAGTCCTGCTTGTTGCGAATCTGATAGTTTAATAGGTAAACTAGCTGCTCCTACAATTGAAGTATTGGCAGGTGCTTGCCAAGGCCCTACTTGATTGTCTGTTACCGTAATTACCCCAGCCATTCCTGAACTTGGAGGTAAAATATTAGCATCACTTAGTACATGATTAATAATGGTACTATACGTTTTACTAGCAGTAATCAAAGAATTATTATATTGACTTACCGTTAATGGATTTCCTGATGGAGATTCTATATTTGAAATAATTGTTTCAACAGCTTGATTTGGATTACTGGCTGTGCTCAGTAAAGACTGTAATTTTTTCAAATCGCCTCCAAAAAGATTTGTATAGTCAATATCAGAAGTTTGCATTATCGTAGTACCTATAAATGGATAATAAGCAACTCCATAATCTAAGCCATTAGTTCCTGTACTATTTCTAAAATTTTGAATATCCTGAGTCCATAAAATAGGATCTGGATTTCTTCCTCCTATAACATCGAAGACACTAACAGCGGTTTGCATTTCTGTACATTGCAATAACATTTCTTGCATTAAAGTTTCATTATTGGCTGGTGCCATTAACGTTGCTTCGGGACAAATGTACATTGTTGGTTCTTGCTCATTTTTAAGTAAAGCTAAACCACTCGTTAAATCATTTAATTGAACATTCGGATTAACAATTTGATCTCCAGGAGTCATTGGTTTACCCGAAGATGCTCCATATGTACCCACCGAAACTATGTATGCATCGGCTCCTCCATTTTCATAAAACAAACGAATACTGTTATATAAGTAATAGATGGTATTCGGATCTGGTACAATAGAATAGTAAGTATCTTCAATTAGAATATAGTCTCCTTTTTCTGGTTGACTTTTCTCTGCCATCAAATAATACTCTGGATTATACTGTTTAGAAGGATCAGCCGGAGCTGGAGGATCTGGATAACAAAAAATTGCTTTAAACTCAGAAAACGAGCTGATTTTTGTTGGAACATTTTTATATGATTTTCCTTCATACAATGCCTGAGGAGTATACCCTATAAATGCGGGTACTGCAGTTGCTACAGGAACAACAGAATTACCAAATGCATTTAATTCATTAATATACACCCCGGGTGTTTTAATAGTAGATAGATTCATAAGGTTGGATTATATTTTCATTATTTAAAATATTTGTTTGTTTTTATACGTTAGCACAATTTTGTTTACTTAATTAGAACTTGTTATTTGATTTGAGCTAAAACGTTATCTTCTGGCTATTTAGAAGAATTTCATATGTATACATACATTAAGGATCTTATTATATTTTCTTGTTTTACTATTTCATAAACCGATGGATTTGGATGAGGCAGCCCTTTAAAAACAACTTGCTTTCTTTTTGTGCCTAACTTTTCATTCTCTTCATAAAGATTAAGTTGATACTTCGGGGTTTGCGATAATTGTATTTCTGTATTTTCTGAAATAAAACAAATGGCTTTTTGCCCATTTTCGAGCACAATATTATAAGGGGCAAAAAAATTCATTTCCGGAATTGATTGGATGTAGAGTTTTTTAAAATGTTTACCACTATTATTTATAAAAGCGTAGCTTAACTGAGTAGATTTAGCATTAAATTTCAACACATAATCTACATCTGGGTTATTTAGCAAATCTTCAATGTTTAAAGTTATTTTAGCCACGATACCCGAATTGTTAGCTTCTTTAAAACTTTTTATCAATTCATTACTATCAGAATTATTTTTTATTGAGGAAGTTATCGTATTGAAATACCCTCTTTTATTATCTGGCCATTGCGTTACTTGATAAAACTGCTCATTAGCACTTACTGTATATTCCAATATTCGCTCCCCTGTCGTCTTCATTATGTAATTCAAAAAGGTAATTCTATCATTCTTACTTAAAAAAAACAGCGATAAACCATCAGCTCCTATATTAGTCTTGAACTGGTACCTATTAAAAATCTCTTTTGTTCTATTGGATGGTTCATAAATTAGTGTGTCACATACTCCACTGTCATAATAAGAATGGCTTACTTTTAGCTGAAATATTTTTGTATAATCACTAACCATTTTAAACAATTGTGTTTGATGATTGATTAACCCCTGAGATAAACTCTTTTATTTCCTTACCTCCAATGGTAATAAGCTTCATTTTATAAATCACTGAAGGTTGGTACTTTGCCCCTAATGCACTCCATAGGTTATGCATTTGTAAATAGTCATTTCCCGTTTGAAATTCAAATTCAAGTTTTTTTATTCCTTCAGGTATTAATGAATTCACGCTCTTATCTATTGTTCCATAAGTCTGAAAAAATTGTATAGAACTATCTAAAAACTTTAAAGTTTCTTCATAATCATCAAAACAAGAACTTACTAAGAGAAAAAGGTTATATTTCTCCTCTGATGAAGTATGTTCGAACTTTCCATTATCGAGACTTCTGTTTCTGCTGTAAAATGGTTTTACAGTTTCCTGTTCAACATGAATCAAAGTAAGAACCACTTTATTCTTCACTTCCAAAGGAACCGCTCCATTTTGATCTATAATTCTATCGAGTGCAACGATCGAATCATTTAAACCAAAATTTGATTTCAGAAACTGATCAAAAGTTAACTTCGTATATCGCAGAGCACTTGCTATCATTATTAGTTCGTTTGGTTGTTCTACAAAGTTAAATAGCAAGAGAAGTTCTTTACTGTTATACCTGTCTACAATTCATATACAGTCTGTTTAGAGCTACACTTAAGCGTAGACAATTCGTAGACAAAGTGTTTTTTAAGATGATATAGCTGAATAAAATTAGCGGCTTCTTATCCAAAGCTAAAAAAATGAAGAGTCTATAAACAACAATTGAAGAAATAAAAAAAGTACCGCAAAAAATTTACCTATAACACAACAACGCCATTTTTCTATTGGAGTAAATTTTGATTTAAGTTTAAAATAAGTTGATGTAGCTATTTAAATCTTGTTCTTTATTCAATACCATTTTCTTTTTTAATCTGTATTTGTGAGTTCGAACACTTTCTTGGTTAATCCCTAACAAATTACGAATATCTTCATTAGACATATTCATTTTTAAATAACAACAGTATTTCAAATCTTTAGAAGTAAGCGATGGGTATTTTAAACTTAATGATTTTATAAAACCTGGATTTACATGTTCAAAATACACCTTAAAATCTTCCCAATGATTTGAGGTACCATCCAACTTTATTCGATTAACTATTGAATTCAGTTGAATTTTTACTTCAGAATTAGCATGTCCTCCCAGTTCTTTTATTTTTTCCACAATATTTTTCAAAAGCTGTCTTTTTTGATCTAGTTCAAGAACATATCGTGCTAAGTTTTTATTTTCCTCTACCATGTTTTGAGATTCACTTTTATAAGTTTTAGGTAAAGAATTTATAGCTGTAGTATTGTTATTAATTTTGAGTAAATTCTTAACATTATGTGACAAATAATCTCCTTCTAATGAAAGTTCTAAAGACATTGTTAGCAACGGAGGCTTTATTTCTGAATAATTTAACCTCTCAAATCTAGTAATCAAACAAAGTATGTTTGGAAAACGTCTAACATTTAAGTTATTAAGCCGAGTAAGCTCAATAGCATTATTTTTACAACTTACAATAACGAGTTCAGGTTGCAATGATGTCAATAATTGACTTAAAAGAGATATAGAATTAATGGTTAATTTATTATACCCTTTAATACATTCTAAATGGCTCATTATATTTGAAAGTGTTTTATTATAATCAGATACTATGATTATATATTTTTCTTTCATTATTAAATGTAGTTTAGTTAGAACTAGCTTTCAACAGTGCTTAATAGTTCGTCTTCTTTAGTGGTGCTTTAATTATACCAAAACTTCCTTGGTCAAGAGATTTACATAACCGTTTCCATTTAAGTTAGTTATTATTTACCCTCCCATAGAATAAAATCTATTAGCGTATTAATTTGAGGTAAGAGCGACCGTTTTTCATTTATGAAATTATCAATAGTAATTTCATTTACAATATAATTTGTAACATAAAGAGTGTAAGTCTTACTTTTGCCAAATGCGAATTGACATTATTACTGTAGAACCAGATTTATTAAGAAGCCCTTTTGAGAACTCAATGATGAAAAGGGCTATTGAGAAAAACCTTGCCGAAGTTCATCTTCATAATTTAAGAGAATTTGGGTTTGGAAATTATCGTCAAGTAGACGATTACCAATTTGGTGGCGGTGCTGGCATGGTTTTAATGATTGAACCCATTGCAAAATGTATTGAAAAATTAAGAGCTGAAAGGGAATATGATGAAATCATTTATATGACTCCTGATGCTCCTACATTAAACCAATCTACTGCCAATACTTTATCTTTAAAAGAGAATATTATTATATTAACAGGCCATTATAAAGGCGTTGATCAAAGAGTTCGTGATAAATATATCACCAAAGAAATATCAATCGGAGATTATGTTTTAACAGGAGGTGAATTAGCGGCCGCTGTACTTTGTGATGCTGTTATTCGATTAATTCCTGGAGTTCTTGGAGATGAAACTTCAGCACTAACAGACTCTTTTCAGGATAACTTATTGTCTCCACCTGTTTATACTAGGCCTTCGGAATACGAAGGATTAAAGGTACCTGAAGTTCTTCTATCGGGAAATTTCCCTAAAATCGAAGAATGGAGAACCGAAAAAGCCTATGAAAGAACAAGGTCTATCCGTCCTGATTTACTCGATGAGTAAATAGACTACCCCATAAAACTCAATTAATATTTTTCTATTGAGACGAACTCTTAATTCCAAACACGAACCTAAAGGAAGATAATTTTGAACACTATAACTACATTTATTCAAAAACATCCCGCAATAACCATCATTATTGCCTTTCAATTATTTCGATTTTGTTTACTTCCTTCTATGGGGTTAATGCCACAGGATGCATACTATCACTTTTATGGCGAAAATCTATCGCTATCTTATTTTGATCATCCTGGAATGATTGGTTATATTTTGAGATTATTCACGCTAACTTTTGGTAAATCTGTTTTTGTGGTAAAACTTGCCAATTTTGTTATTACGACATTAACTATTGTTAGTTTTTATAAACTTTCGACATTGTTTTTATCGAAAGACAAAATACTAAAGTCTTTACTATTATTAGTTTCGACATTATTTGTCTCAATATTGTCTTTTAACTCAACTCCTGACGTTCCCTTAATGTTATTCTGGACGTTAAGTGTTTTGTTCCTTTACAGAGCCATTTTTGAAGACAAAAAAGCTTACTGGATTTATGCAGGAATTACGATGGGACTGGCATTTGACAGTAAATATACAGCCCTTTTACTACAACTCGGATTGATTGCTTTTGTGTTATTTTCGAATCAAAAAAGAAAACTTTTATTATCACCTTGGTTTTGGGCATGCCTCATCATTTCTGTTTTAGTTACTTTTCCTGTTTGGTGGTGGAATTATCAACATGACTTTGCTTCATTTTTGTTCCAATCTTCTGAAAGAACATCTTCAATGTCTGGATTTAAAGTACATCCAAATTTTTTCTTTGGAGCTCTAGGGCATCAATTATTGTTATTACTACCAATTTTATTTTCAATATTCTTAGTTTTTACTTTTAAATATGTGAAAAGAGCCCTCGTAAAATTTAAATTACCGAGTACAAAAACATTGTTTTTACTTGCCTTTTTTATTCCTACTTTTTTAGGTTTTATGCTCTTAACACCATTTTATTGGGTAAAACTAAACTGGTTAATGCCATCATACATCACGGGTATTATTTTAGCCTCTATGTTGATTACACGAAAGCTTTTAAAAATTCAATTAATTATTTCGGTTGTACTACACTTTTTAGTTGCACTTCAAGTCGTTTTTTATATTGTTCCAATTAAAAGTGATGATACTTGGGTAGGTTGGGAAGAGTTAGCTTTAGAAACTCAAAAAATCCAGAATAAATATCCTGACTCATTTATTTTTTCAGATGATAAATACAAAACGTCAGCTGTTCTTAATTTTTACATGAATGATAAAGTTTATGCTCAAAATATTATCGGAAAACACGCTTTACATTTTGATTATTTAGGAGATGATTTATCGACTTTAAATGGTAAAAATGCTATTTTCATAGATTCAGACAAGCGTTTTAAAAATAATGATAAGAAGGAAGAAGTAAATCCTTTACTAAAAAATTACTTTTCAAGTATCACACAACTTGAGCCTATTATTATTAAGAAAAATGGTAAAAAATTACGTAAATTTTGGGTGTTTTATTGTGAAAAATACCGAACTAATCCTTAGTTAAAAGATACAAAAACACATTTTTAACAACTTGCCCACCTCTATTTATTGGAAATACTTGGAGAAGTTTGTACTCTTGATATTTATTAATATATACATCCTCTGGATTTCTAAAATTTCGGCTATCAGTGATGTATAAGTATTCCTTTTTATTTTCAATAGTCGGTAACTCTTTATTTACCCAGTAATATTTATGAATATCAGTCAACTCTCCCACTCCATATACATTCATATTATTACGGCGAGCAATATAATAATCAATATGAGCTGCCGGAAACCATTTATCAGAAACTATTGGTAAATTATTTAACTTTTCCTTTATTAAAAAATTAGTAACCTTCTTCGATGCTTGTTTCCATCCGTACATATCTAAAACAGCATTATTTCTACCATAAGCTTCTTTATTTATATTTTCAACCTTAGGAGAAAACCATCCATAATTAACCCAAAACGAAGCTAGGATACATAGCGCTGTAAAACATACAAATCCGATTTTCAACTTTCGTTCTATTCCCTCTTTTCTTTCTAAAAAAACAGCCAATAAAGGTAAAATTGTTATATAAGATAAACCAGACCAATGTGGTAGTGTATCTCTATAAAGAGATACATATAATGTGACAAAAATCAATGGAAGACTGAATAATAAAAACATCCATAAAAACTCTCTATGAATAGTAAATTTCTTTCTAATAATTCCAATAAACATTACAATAATCATCACATATACGTAAGGATTATTGTAAAGAACTTGTCCCAACAACTCTCTTAAAAAGGAATGTCTGTTGAACTTTAAGCTTACTAATGAAACTCTATCATTATGAAATGTATAACTAATAAAATCGTTATTATAATTCCATAACACGATCAGTAAGATAAATACAACGGGTAAAAGCAATGAAACATACAAACTCCAGTCTTTTAACCAATCTCGGTTGATAAAAACTACATAAAGTGCTACTCCAAATAATAAAAATATAGCTTGATATTTTGAATAAATAGCACAACCTATAAAAAAGAACCCAAGAAACAATTTTAATCTCGAGTTATTACTAGGGACTTTAGGTAATGCCTGAATCAAAAAATAAAAACTTAGTAACCAAAATAATAATAACGGAGCATCGGGTAGAATAAACAATCCAGAAATTATAAAACCATAAATACTAATATTATATAACAAAACAGATATAAACCCAGTTTTATAATCTCTAATATAGCTTCCAATTAAAAACACTAAGTACATAGAAACACTTGCAGGAATAATAGCTGCCAGACGAATTACTAACTCGTTTTTAAAAAACAAGTTAAATGTAAAAAATTGAATAAAAAAACCTACAAAAGGAGGATGATCAAAGTGACTTAATCCAGGGTATTTTGCATACAACCAATAATACACTTCATCATTCCCGAATTCCAATTGACTTGCAAGAAAAATTCTAACTAACGTACTTATTATAATGAGTATAAATGCCGATTGTTTGTAACCTAAATTCATGAATGAATTGTTCTTTCAGATTTACAAAAAAATGCCATACTAATAAAACCAATCACTACTCCAATAACAGAACCAACTACTACATCAATTAAAAAATGTTGCGATAAATATACTCGGGAAAGTCCAGCAATTATAGCCAGTGAAAACCATAAATACTGTGACTTACATTTAGCAAAATACAATGATAAGACGGTAAAAACGGTAAAAGCAGTAATTGTATGCCCCGAAGGAAAAGAATTCCATAAAGCCATTTTAACCCCCTCAACTAAATGTAAAGTATCTTCGCCCATAGCACCAACGGGTCTGGCTATTCCTTTAAAAATAACTTTTTTTAATAAATGAGTGATAAAGAGAGTTAGTATTCCTCCAACTAAAAAAACTAATGACATTTTACGTTTTATAAAAAAAAAGATCACTACTAATACTCCGAAAATTAAACCATCTCCAATATGCGTAGAATATTTAAAAAAAACATCGCAAAAAGTATTATGAAATTTATTTGTGACAAGGTGTAAAGAAAATTTATTCACAATGGTGATTAAACAAAGTGAAACAAAAAAAAACACACCATAAACAATATAAGTTTGCGATCTAATCGAGCCTATTAACCCTCTTAAAGTACTTTTTGAATTACGTATTCTTTTTTGAACCTGTTTCCTCCAATTTTGGTTTGACTTTAATACTAAGCTGGTATTCATAAGATTCTACTTTTAAATAGATCGTAAAACTAGTTGAAGAAGATTTCTAGGATATTAAAACATTCTTAAGGAACTTTGAAGAATTTAACTTAGTTAACTTTACCTAAACTTTTTATTTAAAATAGCATAAAAATAAAATAACTTAAAAATAATTTAACGGTTAAGTATTTTAAATAAAGAAAAATAGTATATTTGCACGCACAAAATTAACCTCTGACGAGAATCGTGAATGTTGTTTTTTGTAAACCATAAAACATAGATTAAAATGGAGTCTTTAGTAAAATTTGTACAAGACGAATTTGTAGCGAAAAATGATTTACCAAAATTTGCTGCTGGTGATACGATAACAGTTTATTACGAAATTAAAGAAGGAAATAAAACACGTACTCAGTTCTTTAGAGGTGTTGTTATCCAAAAAAGCGGTAATGGTAGCTCTGAAACATTTACTATTAGAAAAATGTCTGGAACTATTGGTGTTGAGCGTATTTTCCCAATAAACTTGCCTTCAATTCAAAAAATTGAGATCAATAAGAAAGGAAAGGTTCGTAGAGCTCGTATCTACTACTTTAGAGGTCTTACTGGTAAAAAAGCAAGAATTAAAGAAAGAAGAAACTAAACAAGAGTTTATATTTTCAAAAAGCGCAGTTTTCACTGCGCTTTTTTTATTAACAAAAGTTAACAACTTTGGTTTATACCTTCTTAATAACTAAACACTTAAAAAATCATTACTTAAATTTTAAACCCTTAATTTTGGAGTAATAAAGATCTTTATTATATATATTATTAGGTAATGTTTTGTTCCTTTTATAGCAAAGAGAGAGATCGTCGAAAAACATTTTATCCATAAGATGAATGGTTTACACATCTTAATTGAAGTAATAATAGTTATTGAATTAATAGAAAGAGTTACCTAATCTGAAGCCGCAAGGCTTCATAAAATAGCTAAACCTACTTAAGTTTATCTATTTTAAAAAGCCATATTAAAACCCAAAAATTTTAATATGGCTTTTACTTTCATCAACAAATCCTCAAAAAAGTCTTTTACAATTATTATAAAATCAATAAACCCACTGAATTAATAATAATTTTGCATCAAAAAATTCATAGGTTATTCATAAATTTGCCTGACTTCAAAATAATTAATTTAATTCTTACTTATGAGCAATACGGCTAAAATTATGTATACTAAAACGGATGAAGCTCCAGCGCTAGCTACTCGTTCGTTCTTACCTATAGTAAAAGCTTTTACAAAATCATCCAATATAGAAATTGAAATTAAAGATATTTCACTGGCAGGGCGTATTCTTGCTAATTTCTCTGATTTATTGCCAGAGGATCAAAAAGTTGAAGATACTTTAGCTTTTCTTGGTGATTTAGCAACTAAACCAGAAGCTAATATTATTAAGCTTCCAAACATTTCAGCTTCTGTTCCTCAGTTAAAAGCTGCAATTAAAGAATTACAAGATCTTGGTTTTGCACTTCCTGAATACCCAGAAGAAATAACTAATGATAATGATAAAGCTATTTTAGACCGTTACAACAAGGTAAAAGGATCTGCCGTAAACCCAGTTTTACGTGAAGGGAACTCTGACAGAAGAGCACCAAAGGCCGTAAAAAATTACGCTAAGAAAAATCCACATTCAATGGGTGCTTGGAGTCCTGACTCTAAAACACATGTTGCAACCATGAATGATGGAGACTTTGCACATAATGAAAAATCAGTTACTTTAAACAAAGCCACTGATATAAAAATAGTTCACACCAACACTAACGGAAACACTACAGTTTTAAAAGAAAAAGTTTCGTTATTAGATGGAGAAGTTATCGATGCTTCTTTAATGAACAAAAATAAACTTATCTCTTTTCTAGAAGAACAAGTTACTGCTGCTAAAAATGAAGGAATTCTTTTTTCACTTCACATGAAGGCAACTATGATGAAAGTTTCTGATCCAATTATTTTCGGGCATGCAGTAAAAGTATTCTTTAAAGATTTATTTGATAAACATGGTAAAACATTCGAAGAAATTGGTGTTGATGTAAATAACGGGTTTGGTAATTTATTAAGAAATTTAGAAGAAGTTTCCGACGAAAAGAAAGCAGAAATATTAAAAGATATTGAGGCTATTTACCAAAGTAATCCTGATCTTGCCATGGTAAACTCTGATAAAGGAATCACTAATTTACATGTTCCTTCAGATGTTATTATTGATGCTTCTATGCCAGCTATGATTCGTACTTCGGGTCAAATGTGGAATAAAGAAGGTAACACTCAAGATACAAAAGCAGTTATTCCTGACAGTTCTTATGCAGGATTATATCAAGAAACTATTGATTTTTGTAAAAAGAATGGTGCTTTTGATCCAACTACTATGGGAACAGTACCTAATGTTGGCTTAATGGCTAAGAAAGCTGAAGAGTATGGATCTCATGACAAGACTTTCGAAATCGCTTCAAATGGTAAAGTTCAAATTTTAGATAACGATAATAATATACTTATTGAACATACTGTAGAAGAAGGAGATATTTGGAGAATGTGTCAAACCAAAGATGCTCCTATTCAAGACTGGATTAAATTAGCTGTATCTAGAGCAAGAGCAACTGGGTCACCTGCCGTTTTCTGGTTAGGAAAAGATAGAGCTCATGATGCTGAGATTATTAAGAAAGTAGAAAAATACTTACCTAATCATGATACTTCTGGATTAGAAATTAAAATCTTATCTCCTGTAGAAGCTACTAAATATACACTAGAAAGAGTAAAAGCTGGTGAAGACACAATTTCTGTAACAGGAAATGTTTTACGTGATTATTTAACGGATCTATTCCCTATTCTTGAACTTGGTACATCTGCAAAAATGTTGTCAATTGTTCCTTTAATGAATGGTGGTGGTTTATTTGAAACTGGTGCTGGTGGTTCTGCTCCAAAACATGTCGAGCAGTTAACAGGAGAAAATCACTTGCGTTGGGATTCTTTGGGTGAATTTTTAGCATTGGCTGTTTCTTTAGAACACTTAGCTGAAGTAAACGATAATCCAAAAGCAAAAGTACTTGCTGATTCATTAGATTTTGCAACTGGGAAACTTTTAGAAAACAAAAAAGGTCCTTCAAGAAAAACTGGTGAGTTAGACAACAGAGGTTCTCATTTTTATTTAGCACTTTATTGGGCTGAAGCTCTTGCTAATCAAGACTCAGATAGCGAATTAAAATCTCAATTTTCAAGCATCGCTAAAAGTTTAGAAGAGAATGAGACATCTATTGTTGAGGAGTTAAATTCTGTCCAAGGGAATAATGTAAACATTGGAGGTTATTACGAACCCAATGATCAACTTGCAGATCCTATTATGAGACCTAGTAAAACATTCAATTTAATTATTGACAATATTAACGTTAAGGTTTCTTAATAAAGAAATCACAAAATAGAAACAAAAAAAGGAATCGAATTCGATTCCTTTTTTTTATTTACTATTTAGTATATATTATTTATGCATTGTCACTACTCTTTGTGGCAACGGAGCTTCATATCCTTCATTACCTAAAGCTTCCACTATTTTTTGTCTAGTATCCCAGTATACCTCCCAATAATTTTCGCTTTTCACGTATGGCAAAGCTAATAATTCAACACTATTTTCGCCCAAATTATTTACTGCCACTCTAGGTTGCATTCCTTCTGTTTTTAACACATTAATATCCTTTACCAAAACATCAAGTACAATATCTTTTGCCTTAGTAATATCAGCCCCGTACCTAATAGCAAAAGGCATATCTATACGTAAACTCCCAACAGTCGATAAATTGGTAATTTTTCCAGATGTAATAGCCGAATTAGGAATAATCTCTGTTTCCTTTTGAAAAGTTTCAATTACCGTAACAAAAACAGATATTTCCTTAACAAAACCAAAAGCTCCATTTGTTTTTATTAAATCTCCAACTTTAAACGGACGAAATATTAATAACATTATTCCAGAAGCCAAGTGCCCAAGAGAACCATTAAAGGCAGCACCAATAGCAATACCAATACCAGCTATTAAAGCTGCAAAAGTAGCCGTAGGCACACCAACTATCCCCGCAATTGAAATAATTAACAATGCTTTTAGAACAAATCCTAAAAGAGTTATTAAAAATGGCCTTAACGTTTCATCTATACGCCTTGATTCAAAGGCCCTAGAAACACCTTTCATAATGAATCGGATTATCCACAATCCAATTAATAAGGCAGCTAACGCTCCAAGGAGTTTAAGTCCCCAATCACCAATACCAGTAGCAATAGAATTATAAAAATTGGTTAAAGAATTCTGTATTGTTTCCATTATACTTTTAATTTTTTGATTTATATATAGTAAGACCCTACTTTTTTTTGTTGGTCACTTTAAGAAATTTAATACTTACGTAAAACCAATATTCGTAACTTTGTTATATGACATTTATAAAGACAACAGAACAAGACTCTAAGTATAACGATTTAGAAAAAAAAGAGCTCTCAGAAATTTTAAACGATATGAACCGTGAAGACAAAACAGTTCCTATCGCGGTTGAAAAAGCAATACCTCAAATTGAAAAATTGGTAGAGCAAATAGTTGCTAAACTTAAAAATAGTGGTCGCCTTTTCTACATAGGAGCAGGAACTAGTGGAAGACTAGGTATTGTTGATGCTAGTGAGTGCCCTCCCACTTTTGGTGTTTCTCATGAACTAGTAATTGGATTAATTGCTGGTGGAGATCAGGCAATTCGTAAGTCAGTTGAATTTGCAGAAGATTCACAAACACAAGGATGGGTAGACTTATCAAAACATAATATTAACGAAAATGATGTTGTTATAGGTATAGCGGCATCGGGAACTACTCCCTATGTTATTGCCGCTCTTGAAAAATGTAATAAGAATAATATTGTTACGGGATGTATTACTTGTAATGATAAAAGTCCATTGGCACTAACAGCTCAATTCCCTATTGTTGTTATCGTTGGACCAGAATATTTAACAGGTAGTTCAAGAATGAAAGCAGGTACAGCTCAAAAATTAGTTCTAAACATGATTTCTACTTCTACAATGATCCAGTTAGGTAAAGTAAAAGGAAATAAAATGGTAGACATGCAACTTTCAAACAATAAGTTAGTAAAACGTGGAATTGACATACTTAAATCAGAACTTAACATTGTGGAGTCAGAAGCCGAAATTTTAATAAAAACTTATGGCAATGTGAGAAATGCACTTAAAAACTATAAACAAAAATAACGATATGGAAAAAGGTTTTAGAAACACGCTCATCCTTCTATTTTTACTTATATTATCTCCTTTGTTTTTGAATATTTCATTTAAAGCCTTAAGAGTTTTTACAACTTCTCCAAAAATATTTATCGCCTATTCTTTATTTATTCTAAGTATTTTCTTAACTTTATATACAGTATATTTCGGATTTAAAACTATAAAAACCATTTTAGATTCTCTTTTCAAAGAATAAAAACGTTAATTTGAAGTATAGAATAAAGTATTATAAAATCTTTAATTGGGAGTACTGGCCATCGTCATTTTTTTACATCCCAAATATTCCCTATGCATTTTATTTAGCATGGAGAGCGAAGAAACTCACGTTTTTCACAGCGGCAAATCCGAGTATAAAAAGCTCAGGTAATGGAACTGAAAGTAAATACGAAACCATACAATTAATTCCTGAGAATTTAAGGCCAAAATCGCTACTGATTAAATCAACTACTAATTTTAATTCAGTACTTGAAGGGTTAATTGAAAAAAAGATCACATTTCCTTTAATTGCGAAACCAGATATAGGATTTAGAGGATTACTTGTACGAAAAATAAAATCAAAAAATGAGCTAAAAGAGTATTTAGAAAAATATAAAATTGACATTATTATTCAAGAATATGTTAATATGAATAATGAATGTGGTATCTTTTATATAAGAAATCCAAAAGCTCAGAAAGGAACAATCACCTCAATAACTTTAAAAAGATTTTTATCTGTTAGAGGTGACGGAACATCTACACTGAAAGATCTGGTTTTAAATGATGAAAGAGCTAAGCTATATTTTGATATTATTTGTAAAACTAATTTTTCGGAGTTGGAAAAAATCCCTAAGAAAAATGAATTGATCAGGTTATCTGTAATAGGAAATCATTCTAAAGGAACTCAATTTATTAATGGAAATTATTTGATCAGTAAGAAGCTTCATGAAACCTTTGATAAAATAAATAAATCAATTGATGGATGGTATTACGGACGTCTCGACATAAAATATAACTCATTCGAAGAACTCGAAAGAGGAGAAAACATTAAAATACTTGAAATAAATGGCATTATAGCTGAACCAACTCACATATATGATAGTGAAAACTTTACCTACCTAGAAGCCTTAAAAGAAATTCGAAATCATTGGAAAAACCTATACAATATATCTACTACAAATCATAAGGCTTTAAAGATTCCCTACAAGAATACAAGGGAATTTTCCAAGGAAATATTGCAGTTAAAAAACTATATATCAACTATTAAAAATATAATTTAAACCCTATATTTGTGACTATTTAAAGAAAACAACGTCTAAATATTATATAACCCCTTATATTTATTGGAGCTATCTCAACTTCAATGAATTAATAACGTGATATTATGAAGAGAATTATTATTTTATTTGCTCTGATTTTTACATCAATTGCTAGCACCTTAGGTCAAGTAAAAATCGGAGATAATCCCAATGTAATTAATGGAAGTTCCGTTTTAGAACTCGAAAGCAGTGACAAGGTACTTGTAATTACTAGAGTTACCGACAATCAAATGAACTTGATTTTCCCTCTAGAAGGAGCCATTGTTTATAACACAGATCAAGATTGTATTTTCCAATATGGCAATATGACCTGGACAAGCTTATGTGATCAGGTTGGAAGTCGTCCTCTAGAATTTGATACCAACACGAACATATTGTCATTGGGTGATTGGGGACAGGTTAACTTAAGCTCATTGATCGATGATGCCGATAATGATCCTACAAACGAAATCCAGATTCTTACTTTTGACAACACCACCAATACTTTAAATTTAGTAAATGGTGGTAGTGTGAATTTGGGAGATGTTATTAGCGACATCGAGACAATTACAACAATTGTTGAAGGTTCTAATGGAACATTTACGTATACTAATGAAAGCGGTGCTCAAACTATTATTGATGTCAAAAACCTTGAAACACTTACATCTCTTGTTCTAAACAATGATAATATAAATATCGATTATACTGATGAGGATGGGGTTACTAATCAATTAGATCTTACTAATGTTGTTAGAAATCTTGAAACGTTGACTACTATTGTTGAAGGTTCTAATGGAATCTTTACTTATACTGACGAAAATGGGGGGCTACTAATATTGATGTTAAAAACTTAGAAACATTAACAACCATAGCTCTTAACGCTGATAATACAAACATTGACTATACCGATGAAGATGGAGTAACTACTCAACTTGATTTGACCAATGTGGTTCAAAACCTTGAAACGTTGACTACTATTGTTGAAGGTTCTAATGGTATTTTCACATACACCGATGAAAATGGTGCAACTACGAATATTGATGTTAAGAATTTAGAAACTTTAACATCCATAGCTCTTAATCCAGACAATACCAACATCGACTATACTGATGAAGATGGAGTAACTACTCAACTTGATCTGACCAATGTGGTTCAAAACCTTGAAACGTTGACTACTATTGTTGAAGGTTCTAATGGAATCTTTACTTATACTGACGAAAATGGGGGGGCTACTAATATTGATGTTAAAAACTTAGAAACATTAACAACCATAGCTCTTAATGCAGACAATACAAACATCGACTATACAGATGAAGATGGTGTAACAAACCAAATTAATCTATCAACATTTTTAGACAATACAGATGCTCAAACAATTACACTTGATAATACCACAAATATATTAACTCTTAGTAATGGTACTACATCTGATACTACGGCTAACTTATCTGTATATCTTGACAACACGGATTCGCAAGGACTTTCTAATAGTATTGTAACTCTAAATCAATCAATTGAAATTCAAATAACAAACGGAACAAATACAACTATTGATATTAGAGATGCTGATGCGGATCCTACCAACGAACACAATACAGGAATTGCTTTTGATGGAACTTCTTTAACAATTACTGATAGCGGTGGAGATCAAACTATAGATATATCTGGTGTTAGTACTGATGATCAAAATCTAGGAGCTGCTACTTTAACTGGTGAAAACTTAGAAATAAATATCGAAAATGGTACCAATACAATAGCTGACCTTAGTGATTTTGCTTTGGATACTGATGTTACTGCCGTACAAAACGATGTTAATCAAAATGAAACTGATAGTGATGCTGCTGATGCTGCTTTACAAACAGCTTTAAATGCTCACATAACTGCTGATTTAGATACGGATCCTACCAACGAACACAATACAGGAATTGCTTTTGATGGAACTTCTTTAACAATTACTGATAGCGGTGGAGATCAAACTATAGATATATCTGGTGTTAGTACTGATGATCAAAATCTAGGAGCTGCTACTTTAACTGGTGAAAACTTAGAAATAAATATCGAAAATGGTACCAATACAACAGCTGACCTTAGTGATTTTGCTTTGGATACTGATGTTACTGCCGTACAAAACGATGTTAATCAAAATGAAACTGATAGTGATGCTGCTGATGCTGCTTTACAAACAGCTTTAAATGCTCACATAACTGCTGATTTAGATACGGATCCTACCAACGAACACAATACAGGAATTGCTTTTGATGGAACTTCTTTAACAATTACTGATAGCGGTGGAGATCAAACTATAGATATATCTGGTGTTAGTACTGATGATCAAAATCTAGGAGCTGCTACTTTAACTGGTGAAAACTTAGAAATAAATATCGAAAATGGTACCAATACAATAGCTGACCTTAGTGATTTTGCTTTGGATACTGATGTTACTGCCGTACAAAACGATGTTAATCAAAATGAAACTGATAGTGATGCTGCTGATGCTGCTTTACAAACAGCTTTAAATGCTCACATAACTGCTGATTTAGATACGGATCCTACCAACGAACACAATACAGGAATTGCTTTTGATGGAACTTCTTTAACAATTACTGATAGCGGTGGAGATCAAACTATAGATATATCTGGTGTTAGTACTGATGATCAAAATCTAGGAGCTGCTACTTTAACTGGTGAAAACTTAGAAATAAATATCGAAAATGGTACCAATACAACAGCTGACCTTAGTGATTTTGCTTTGGATACTGATGTTACTGCCGTACAAAACGATGTTAATCAAAATGAAACTGATAGTGATGCTGCTGATGCTGCTTTACAAACAGCTTTAAATGCTCACATAACTGCTGATTTAGATACGGATCCTACCAACGAACACAATACAGGAATTGCTTTTGATGGAACTTCTTTAACAATTACTGATAGCGGTGGAGATCAAACTATAGATATATCTGGTGTTAGTACTGATGATCAAAATCTAGGAGCTGCTACTTTAACTGGTGAAAACTTAGAAATAAATATCGAAAATGGTACCAATACAACAGCTGACCTTAGTGATTTTGCTTTGGATACTGATGTTACTGCCGTACAAAACGATGTTAATCAAAATGAAACTGATAGTGATGCTGCTGATGCTGCTTTACAAACAGCTTTAAATGCTCACATAACTGCTGATTTAGATACGGATCCTACCAACGAACACAATACAGGAATTGCTTTTGATGGAACTTCTTTAACAATTACTGATAGCGGTGGAGATCAAACTATAGATATATCTGGTGTTAGTACTGATGATCAAAATCTAGGAGCTGCTACTTTAACTGGTGAAAACTTAGAAATAAATATCGAAAATGGTACCAATACAACAGCTGACCTTAGTGATTTTGCTTTGGATACTGATGTTACTGCCGTACAAAACGATGTTAATCAAAATGAAACTGATAGTGATGCTGCTGATGCTGCTTTACAAACAGCTTTAAATGCTCACATAACTGCTGATTTAGATACGGATCCTACCAACGAACACAATACAGGAATTGCTTTTGATGGAACTTCTTTAACAATTACTGATAGCGGTGGAGATCAAACTATAGATATATCTGGTGTTAGTACTGATGATCAAAATCTAGGAGCTGCTACTTTAACTGGTGAAAACTTAGAAATAAATATCGAAAATGGTACCAATACAACAGCTGACCTTAGTGATTTTGCTTTGGATACTGATGTTACTGCCGTACAAAACGATGTTAATCAAAATGAAACTGATAGTGATGCTGCTGATGCTGCTTTACAAACAGCTTTAAATGCTCACATAACTGCTGATTTAGATACGGATCCTACCAACGAACACAATACAGGAATTGCTTTTGATGGAACTTCTTTAACAATTACTGATAGCGGTGGAGATCAAACTATAGATATATCTGGTGTTAGTACTGATGATCAAAATCTAGGAGCTGCTACTTTAACTGGTGAAAACTTAGAAATAAATATCGAAAATGGTACCAATACAACAGCTGACCTTAGTGATTTTGCTTTGGATACTGATGTTACTGCCGTACAAAACGATGTTAATCAAAATGAAACTGATAGTGATGCTGCTGATGCTGCTTTACAAACAGCTTTAAATGCTCACATAACTGCTGATTTAGATACGGATCCTACCAACGAACACAATACAGGAATTGCTTTTGATGGAACTTCTTTAACAATTACTGATAGCGGTGGAGATCAAACTATAGATATATCTGGTGTTAGTACTGATGATCAAAATCTAGGAGCTGCTACTTTAACTGGTGAAAACTTAGAAATAAATATCGAAAATGGTACCAATACAACAGCTGACCTTAGTGATTTTGCTTTGGATACTGATGTTACTGCCGTACAAAACGATGTTAATCAAAATGAAACTGATAGTGATGCTGCTGATGCTGCTTTACAAACAGCTTTAAATGCTCACATAACTGCTGATTTAGATACGGATCCTACCAACGAACACAATACAGGAATTGCTTTTGATGGAACTTCTTTAACAATTACTGATAGCGGTGGAGATCAAACTATAGATATATCTGGTGTTAGTACTGATGATCAAAATCTAGGAGCTGCTACTTTAACTGGTGAAAACTTAGAAATAAATATCGAAAATGGTACCAATACAACAGCTGACCTTAGTGATTTTGCTTTGGATACTGATGTTACTGCCGTACAAAACGATGTTAATCAAAATGAAACTGATAGTGATGCTGCTGATGCTGCTTTACAAACAGCTTTAAATGCTCACATAACTGCTGATTTAGATACGGATCCTACCAACGAACACAATACAGGAATTGCTTTTGATGGAACTTCTTTAACAATTACTGATAGCGGTGGAGATCAAACTATAGATATATCTGGTGTTAGTACTGATGATCAAAATCTAGGAGCTGCTACTTTAACTGGTGAAAACTTAGAAATAAATATCGAAAATGGTACCAATACAATAGCTGACCTTAGTGATTTTGCTTTGGATACTGATGTTACTGCCGTACAAAACGATGTTAATCAAAATGAAACTGATAGTGATGCTGCTGATGCTGCTTTACAAACAGCTTTAAATGCTCACATAACTGCTGATTTAGATACGGATCCTACCAACGAACACAATACAGGAATTGCTTTTGATGGAACTTCTTTAACAATTACTGATAGCGGTGGAGATCAAACTATAGATATATCTGGTGTTAGTACTGATGATCAAAATCTAGGAGCTGCTACTTTAACTGGTGAAAACTTAGAAATAAATATCGAAAATGGTACCAATACAACAGCTGACCTTAGTGATTTTGCTTTGGATACTGATGTTACTGCCGTACAAAACGATGTTAATCAAAATGAAACTGATAGTGATGCTGCTGATGCTGCTTTACAAACAGCTTTAAATGCTCACATAACTGCTGATTTAGATACGGATCCTACCAACGAACACAATACAGGAATTGCTTTTGATGGAACTTCTTTAACAATTACTGATAGCGGTGGAGATCAAACTATAGATATATCTGGTGTTAGTACTGATGATCAAAATCTAGGAGCTGCTACTTTAACTGGTGAAAACTTAGAAATAAATATCGAAAATGGTACCAATACAATAGCTGACCTTAGTGATTTTGCTTTGGATACTGATGTTACTGCCGTACAAAACGATGTTAATCAAAATGAAACTGATAGTGATGCTGCTGATGCTGCTTTACAAACAGCTTTAAATGCTCACATAACTGCTGATTTAGATACGGATCCTACCAACGAACACAATACAGGAATTGCTTTTGATGGAACTTCTTTAACAATTACTGATAGCGGTGGAGATCAAACTATAGATATATCTGGTGTTAGTACTGATGATCAAAATCTAGGAGCTGCTACTTTAACTGGTGAAAACTTAGAAATAAATATCGAAAATGGTACCAATACAACAGCTGACCTTAGTGATTTTGCTTTGGATACTGATGTTACTGCCGTACAAAACGATGTTAATCAAAATGAAACTGATAGTGATGCTGCTGATGCTGCTTTACAAACAGCTTTAAATGCTCACATAACTGCTGATTTAGATACGGATCCTACCAACGAACACAATACAGGAATTGCTTTTGATGGAACTTCTTTAACAATTACTGATAGCGGTGGAGATCAAACTATAGATATATCTGGTGTTAGTACTGATGATCAAAATCTAGGAGCTGCTACTTTAACTGGTGAAAACTTAGAAATAAATATCGAAAATGGTACCAATACAACAGCTGACCTTAGTGATTTTGCTTTGGATACTGATGTTACTGCCGTACAAAACGATGTTAATCAAAATGAAACTGATAGTGATGCTGCTGATGCTGCTTTACAAACAGCTTTAAATGCTCACATAACTGCTGATTTAGATACGGATCCTACCAACGAACACAATACAGGAATTGCTTTTGATGGAACTTCTTTAACAATTACTGATAGCGGTGGAGATCAAACTATAGATATATCTGGTGTTAGTACTGATGATCAAAATCTAGGAGCTGCTACTTTAACTGGTGAAAACTTAGAAATAAATATCGAAAATGGTACCAATACAATAGCTGACCTTAGTGATTTTGCTTTGGATACTGATGTTACTGCCGTACAAAACGATGTTAATCAAAATGAAACTGATAGTGATGCTGCTGATGCTGCTTTACAAACAGCTTTAAATGCTCACATAACTGCTGATTTAGATACGGATCCTACCAACGAACACAATACAGGAATTGCTTTTGATGGAACTTCTTTAACAATTACTGATAGCGGTGGAGATCAAACTATAGATATATCTGGTGTTAGTACTGATGATCAAAATCTAGGAGCTGCTACTTTAACTGGTGAAAACTTAGAAATAAATATCGAAAATGGTACCAATACAACAGCTGACCTTAGTGATTTTGCTTTGGATACTGATGTTACTGCCGTACAAAACGATGTTAATCAAAATGAAACTGATAGTGATGCTGCTGATGCTGCTTTACAAACAGCTTTAAATGCTCACATAACTGCTGATTTAGATACGGATCCTACCAACGAACACAATACAGGAATTGCTTTTGATGGAACTTCTTTAACAATTACTGATAGCGGTGGAGATCAAACTATAGATATATCTGGTGTTAGTACTGATGATCAAAATCTAGGAGCTGCTACTTTAACTGGTGAAAACTTAGAAATAAATATCGAAAATGGTACCAATACAATAGCTGACCTTAGTGATTTTGCTTTGGATACTGATGTTACTGCCGTACAAAACGATGTTAATCAAAATGAAACTGATAGTGATGCTGCTGATGCTGCTTTACAAACAGCTTTAAATGCTCACATAACTGCTGATTTAGATACGGATCCTACCAACGAACACAATACAGGAATTGCTTTTGATGGAACTTCTTTAACAATTACTGATAGCGGTGGAGATCAAACTATAGATATATCTGGTGTTAGTACTGATGATCAAAATCTAGGAGCTGCTACTTTAACTGGTGAAAACTTAGAAATAAATATCGAAAATGGTACCAATACAACAGCTGACCTTAGTGATTTTGCTTTGGATACTGATGTTACTGCCGTACAAAACGATGTTAATCAAAATGAAACTGATAGTGATGCTGCTGATGCTGCTTTACAAACAGCTTTAAATGCTCACATAACTGCTGATTTAGATACGGATCCTACCAACGAACACAATACAGGAATTGCTTTTGATGGAACTTCTTTAACAATTACTGATAGCGGTGGAGATCAAACTATAGATATATCTGGTGTTAGTACTGATGATCAAAATCTAGGAGCTGCTACTTTAACTGGTGAAAACTTAGAAATAAATATCGAAAATGGTACCAATACAACAGCTGACCTTAGTGATTTTGCTTTGGATACTGATGTTACTGCCGTACAAAACGATGTTAATCAAAATGAAACTGATAGTGATGCTGCTGATGCTGCTTTACAAACAGCTTTAAATGCTCACATAACTGCTGATTTAGATACGGATCCTACCAACGAACACAATACAGGAATTGCTTTTGATGGAACTTCTTTAACAATTACTGATAGCGGTGGAGATCAAACTATAGATATATCTGGTGTTAGTACTGATGATCAAAATCTAGGAGCTGCTACTTTAACTGGTGAAAACTTAGAAATAAATATCGAAAATGGTACCAATACAACAGCTGACCTTAGTGATTTTGCTTTGGATACTGATGTTACTGCCGTACAAAACGATGTTAATCAAAATGAAACTGATAGTGATGCTGCTGATGCTGCTTTACAAACAGCTTTAAATGCTCACATAACTGCTGATTTAGATACGGATCCTACCAACGAAGTAGGAACGTACACTAACACGACGACAGGAACAACCCACAAAATTGGAGAATACCGTGCTACTCCAACAGCTACTTCAGTGGATGTAAACGAAACTGTTACCTCACTTTCTCAAAATACAACAACAGGAGTTATCACTTATAGTAATGAAACCGCAACTAATCAAACTGCGAATGTTGTTGCTGCTGAAACTGATAATAAATTAACTGTTGGTGCAAATGGTGGAGCTTACTTTGCAGGGCCTGTAACTGTTGCGGCAGGTAAAGTAAGCGGAGCTGGTACAGCTTTAAAAATTTATGGTGCAACCGTTACTAGGGTTGATGAAGGTGATTATCAAGTTACATTTACTACACCTAGATCAGACGCAAACTATGTTATTCAATTGTCAATAGCAGACTGTGCAGGAGATTGTCCTGGTAATACAACAACCAATTATGATGACCCAGGAGTCACTTATTACCAACAAACCGCTAATGGTTTCAGAGTTAATATTGGAGATAGCGATAATGGTGGGAATCAAAAAGATGATATTGATTTAGAATTTATGTTTAACGTAATTGATTTTTAATCCATGAAAATCTCGTTAAAAATAATCTTCCTTTTTTTTTCGTCTGTTGCTATAGCACAGATTGATAGTAATTCTGTTTTAGGTTTACCATTAGTTAGTAGTACTACAGAAATGAACTCTATAAATGGAGCCCAAGAGGGCTCCATAGTTTATAATGAAAGTCAAAAAGGAATCTATATTTTTAATGGGACGAATTGGGTATCTCCTAGTGGAAGCAATTGGCTAATTACCGGAAATAACGGTACAACCTCTTCCAATTTCCTTGGAACCACAAATGATATAAAAATGCAAATTCGCTCTAATAATTTACCTTTATTAGAATTTGGAAGAAGGCAAACACTTGGCTTAGTCCAAAATTTCCCAGACTATACGGATACTAATCAACCCTTAATACACTTAAATGGTAATGGAAATGTTGCTGCTCTTCAGTTTGCGGCATCTGGAGCCTCTTTTTATCGACCTATGTTCTTTACTACTGCAAACGGTAGTTTTCGATTAAAAGGTAGTAGTGGTGGAACTGATTTATTTGAAATTGGTTCAGCTGGTCCTGCTAATGATGGAAGAATGGAATTCATTATCGGTGATGACGGAAATGAACCGATTGTATTCAAAAGGTATGATTATCGCAATGGTAGATTTCATACAGAATTGTTCAGAGTGCAAGGTAGTAATGGCGGCGCCAATGCGAAACCTAGATTTGGAATTAATATAAATCCTCAACAAGTTTCCTTAGACCCAACTTACAACGACACGTCTAGCTCTGGATATAATGTTGCTAATTCCACTTTACAAGTCGGTGGTTCTATTTCAACTGCTATCTTAAGAACAACCTCGAATATATCATTAAATGAAGATCATCATACTGTAATTATAACAGGAACACATAACATAACTTTACCCGCAGCTAACAGTTGTAGTGGTCGTCTATATATAATTAAAAATATATCTGGAAATAATAGAACTATATCAACATATAAAACTCTCAGTAATGGGAATTCAACAACTGTTTTTAACAGTACTGCCTTATGGCTTCAAAGTGATGGCACTAGTTGGCAACGTATAAATTGATAATTATAGATAAAATGAACAAGTTAATCCCCTTTCTTTTTTTATTTTTTTCTACTTACTTGCTTACAGGACAAATTGATGAAAACTCCCTTATCAGTTTACCTGCGGCAACAACCACTGAATTAGATAATATTACTTCTCCAAAATTAGGAAGCATTGCTTTTGACACTTCTAAAGATAGAGTTGTTGAATATACCAGTTCGGGTTGGCAGGAAATGTTAACAACCAGTAACATTTATGTTGGTGCTTTTATAATTTCTTCCGCAGGAAGTCAAACGATATCAGGGGTACCATTCTCCCCTACTTCTATAACATTTAGCGCTCATGCTAATGTCGAAAGCTTTAATGTTAATAGTGATAATGGTGTTGGCAATAATAACACAGGACTCAATAACTCCTATGGAACCATGACTGGGTTTGCCAGAAATGATGCTGGTACAATTGTCCAACAGGTAATTTATGTTGGTGGTCATGGAAATTCCATAAATGATATTTCTAGATATGCCAGTAATTCCAATTGTATTGGTATAAGGTATGGAAATCAAAATGGAGATAACCTTGGTGTAGTATCAGCTTCACTAACATCCTTTAACACAAACGGATTCAATATTAACATATCAAAAACGGGTACAGCAGCTACAGAAAACTTAGTCGTTCTTTTTACTGCTTATAAATAACCTACATTATGAAAAATTTTTATATCTTTTTTTTATTTGCTTTTTTTAGCCATAAAGCATTTATGCAAATCGATGCGAATTCAGTAATGGGAATACCTTCAGCTACTGATGACACTGAAATCAATGGTATTACAGGAGCTAATGAGGGTTCAATGGTATATAATATTGCACAAAAAAACATATACATATTTGATGGAACTAATTGGGTTCCTGTTAATAAAGAAAAAAATACAGTTGGAGATATTAAATATAGTTCACAATCATCAGATCACAATGGATGGTACTTATTAAATGGTAGAGCAACATCAACTCTATCTTCGAATGTACAATCTAACGCTTCTGGTTTAGGTTTTACAACAAACTTACCAAATGCCCAAGATCGTGTATTGAAACACCCAAGTGCAGGCGAAAGTATTGGAGATACTGGAGGTCAAGCAGCAACCACTTTAACTAGAGCAAATTTACCCAATGTAAACTTTACTGGAACTACGTCTTCCAACGGAAACCATTCACATACAATCAATAGAGGTATCGGAACTGATCAAGTTAGGCACAATAGTGACGCAAGCCGAACATTTTTTAATCAAGGAGGAACTACAAACACCAGTACCACCGGTAATCATAACCATACAGTTACAGTATCGACTGGTGGTAGCAGTCAAGCATTTGAAAGATATCAACCCTATTTAGTTTTTAACACTTTTATTTATTTAGGTTTATGAGAAATTATATCGTGATTTTAATCTTTACATTTGCCGTTCAAATAATAAAGGCTCAAATAGATGCTAATTCTGTAAAAGGTATTCCTGTTGTTTCCAATGATACCGAAATGAATAGTATTACAGGCGCTAGTGAAGGTTCTATACTTTATAACATTACTCATGAAAATATATATTTATTTAACGGAACCAATTGGATTCCTGTCAACAGGGAGTCAATTTCATTAGGTGAGGTCAAATACAGTGTCCTGGCATCTGATCATGGTGGATGGTACATACTCAATGGAAGAACTACAAGTTCTCTTCCAGCCAGTGCTCAAACAAATGCAACCAATTTAGGTTTTACAACAAATATACCTAATTCACAGAATAGAATATTAAAACACCCTACATCTATACAAAGTACGGGCGATATAGGAGGATCTGCGACTTCCGTTTTAACAAGAGCAAATCTTCCAAATATTAATTTTACAGGAACCACTTCCTCCAACGGGAGTCATAGGCATACTTTTAACAGATCTACTGGATCAGACCAAATTCGAAATGGAGCTGATGCAAATAGAACTTTTTTTAATCAAACAGGAACAACCAATACCAGTACTTCTGGAAACCATAACCATACCATTACTGTAAATAGTGGTGGAAGCAACCAATCATTTGAAAGATACCAACCATATTTAGTTGTTAACACATTTATTTATTTAGGTTTATGATAAGAAAAATAATTACAATTTCTGTTTTCGTTTTTGCGTCAACACAGTATTGTTACTCGCAATTAGACGCTAATTCTGTAATTGGCTTACCCAATGCATCAGACGATACGGAAATGAACAATCTAACAGGTGCAAATGAAGGTTCATTGCTATATAATTCAAGTCAAAAAAATATCTTCTTTTTTGATGGTACAAACTGGACTTCCCCTTCAAGTTTAGGATCAAACCTTTATTCGATAAACGGAACATTATCTAGTTCAAGAACAGTAAACGGAGGAGGAAATTCTCTCACTTTAAATAATTTAAACACATTTCAATTATTCACCAATACCGCATCTCAGTTTTTTTCTGTTGGTGCAATGCAATTCAGTTCTACTGGAAGTACAATTCAAGTAACTGGAACATTTGGAGTAGAAATTAATGCCATTGCTAATGGAATAACCTTAAATGGTAATACATCAGTTTCAAACAACTTAAGTGTAACAGGTTCCTTTGCCGATAGTTCAGGATCGACTGGAACAAATGGACAAATCTTAACTTCCACAGTTACCGGAACTCAATGGAATGATCCAGCTACCGCTGAAGTAGTAAATCAAGTTTCAAATTATACTTTAACAGCAAATGATAACGGAAAAGTGTTTACATTCAATAGTACGGGCAATCTTACATTAACAGTGCCAAGTGGATTACCTATTGGTTTTAATATAAGTATATATCAAATCAACACAGGTAGAGTTACCATAAGTGGTGCTGGAGGTGTTAGCATATTAAATCGTTTATCCAGATTTACAACAGCTGGCCAACATGCTGGAGCTGGTCTTGTATCTACTAGTACTAATAATTTTCATTTAACAGGAGATTTAAGATTATAAGGATGTTTAATTTAAAAATAACTTGTGTAGCTTTTTTTTTCTGCTATACTCTAACAGCACAAATTAGTCATTTTAACCACTACCCCACTCTAAAACCCCATCATATTCTTGATGACAAGCTAACGGACATTAGTTTTGCTTTTTCTATGAGAGTCTTAGAAAGTGATTACAATGGCCCTTTAGTTAGACTTAGGAGAGCGAGCGATAATGCTCAACAGGACTTTACCTGGGGAGACAATGACATTCTGGATATTAATGCCATTAACACTTGGCGAGGCGGAAGTAATGTTTTTATTCATACCTGGTATGATCAAAGTGGACTTGGTAGAAATGCTGTTCAAACTAATAACACTCAGCAACCACAGTTTTTTCCAAATATTACCAGGCCTCATTTTCAAGGAGATGGCAGCAATGATTATTTAATTATTGATACACCAAATGGTATTCAAGATGTAACCAATGCGGGGAATCAAGGAACCGTTCTTACCATTGTAAGAGCGACTACAAAAAGTCAACATTCATTCGGAGTTTTAACAGGTACGAATAGATGGTCTACACACATGAACTGGAGTAATAACAATTTGTATTTTGATCCAGGTATTTGTTGTAACAGCACTCGATATTTTTCTAACGCGGGAAATATTAATGTTTGGGAAATATATACTTTTATTAAAACAAATACCAATGCGGTAGCTAGATCAGGAGGAGTTCAACGATTTAATGGTGCCCATACTACAGGGCGATGTACTCGAACTGAAGATTTTGCTATTGGTTGGGCTAATGGTGATGGAACTGGTAATCGATCAACGACAGCTTTTATGGAACTCATTATGTATAGAACAGACATAAATGTCACCCAATATCAAGAGATAGAAAGTAATTCCACTACTTTTTGGGGCATTTAAAGCGATAAACGGTAAATTTTTCGAGATTAAACAAATTAAAGTCTATATCAGTGATTTTGGTTCTTTTGTCGAAATTAAAACAAAAAAAAACAATAAAAACAATACCTTTGAAAAGAGGTTAATTAACAAAAAGTTAATTACAACTCGTTAATTGTGACCAACTTAAATTATTTGTGTCATATAAATGTAATTAAGATGTTAACCCAACGTCTATTACATAAGTTCTTTAAAATGTAAAAATTAAGTTCAAAAATGAAACAGACCGTAACTCTAACAAGTAGTTAAAAGTTTTCGAAGAAGTAACATTTATAAATTTAATTTTAGTTCACCATTTAGCCAATTTAGTTTAAACAAATAGTGTAAAAAACCGAACAAAGTACAATATTGTACATAGATTGTTAAAAATCAAGTATGTATGGTATAAAAAAACTTGTGAAATACAAAAAAAATAGTATATTTGTGCACTAGTAAAAACTAACATATTTCTGAAAAGTAAACGACATTTAAAAGACAGACAGTTTTAAAGTATTAATTAGTAATAAAAAATAATAAAAATACGGGGGTATTATGAAAAATTTTTTATCTATGATAGCTATTGCTATGCCTATGTTTTTAGGTGCTCAAACAGCTTTTCATAATTTCGGAGAAGTAAAATTGCACAGTGATGCAAGCGTTGGTTTCCATACAGATTTAGTTAATGATGGAAACTTGGACAACAATAATGAAGGTATTGCTGGTTTTTACAGCGATAACGAAATCAGAAGTATATCAGGAGCTAATAGAGCTGTGTTCAACGATGTTGAAATAGATGTCATCAATGATATCGAGCTTTACACTTCTCTTGGAGTTACAAATGATTTAAGTTTTATCAATGGTAAAGTATTTACATCTAGAGACAACTCAAACACTTCACTTGATTTTATAAATCACAACGTTTATGCTGGAGAAGATGATCAAAGACATGTTGACGGTTACGTTTCGGTTACAGGTTCTAGTACTTTCTCATTTCCTATAGGTGATGATAATAGTTTGAGACCAATGATTCTTACAACACAAGGTACTGCTTCTACTTTCAAAGGTGCTTACTTTGCTATAAATCCTAACAACACTCCTTACGATTATGATACAACTCAAAAACAAATTTTTATTGATAATGTTAGTAATACAGAGTTTTGGGATTTAGATGGAGATGTAGAAACTAGAATTACCCTTACTTGGGATAACAATAGTGACATTAGCAACATTAGTTCAAATGTAAATTTATTGCGAGTAGTAGGTTGGAGTGAATCTGAAGGTAAATGGATAGATTTAGGTAGAACTGGAGTTAATGGTGATGTTGGTACTGGTCAAATTACTTCAAACGCATTCACACCAAATGATTTTACAGTAATCACTATCGGTTCTGAATTTTCTAATAACTCTCTTGATAATGTAAACCTAATATTTACTCCAAATGGTGACCCAACGAATGAAACTTTAATTTTTGAAGGTTTAGAGCAATATAATGGAAACAGCTTAACCATTTTTAATAGATGGGGTAATGTTGTGTACGAAGCTATCGATTATAAGAATAATTGGAGAGGAGAATCAACTGGTAGAGCTACCATTAACAAAAAGAATGATTTACCTGTAGGAACATATTTTTACTCTTTAGATATTGATACTGATAACGGAAGTAAAACTCAAAGAGGTTGGGTTTATATTCACAGATAATAATAGTTAAATTATAACGCAAAAAATTTACTTACTACTTACTACTACATCATATATAAGTAATAAAACAAATATTAAGATTTTTCGACCTCTTTTGGTGTAGTAGGGTTATAACCGAAATCTGCATCTGGCAATTGAATTCCTAATTGATTGATAATATAACCCACACTTGCAAAGTGATGAATAGCGTGACTATGTGCTTGAACTAATGCGCTACCTAAAGTATACTGAACAGTTACTCTTCCTTTTCCCAAATCATCCGTAACGTATATCAGTTCGTTAAAATCTACCTTATCAAGCTTTAATAAATTGGATCGTATTTCTTCAAAATATTTTAAACCTTCCACAATCCATTCTTCTGCTAAGGTATTTCTCTCTCTATCAGAAAAATCAACAGTTTTAGTTTCTAATCCATTGAAAATACATGAAAATACGTCAAGTACATGACGCATATGCGTACCGATACTTGAATAATATGGTGCTACAGATTTATTACAATATTCTTGATCATTAATACTATTCAATAATTTAATACCTCTTTGTAAATTCTCGTCTATAGCTTCAATCATTATATTATTCATTATTTAATAACTAAGTCGCATAAATATAGGTTATTTTACGAGTAATCAATAATATTTTATTGCTCTTTTACAACCAACTTATATACAAGCACATAATCTTATTTCTGGTCGATTTATAAAGTTGCGAAAAATTTTTGGCACACGTTTTGAATATTCATTAATAACTGCGGAAGCCGAAAAGCATATAGAGTAAGCATAACCCTAAATTTAGCAATTATGAGAACAGGGATACTTTTTTTATTAACATTAATACTATTAACACCAGTAAAAGCAAGTACTAATGAGATATCAACTAGCGAGCTTGGGGTTAATATCAAACGAACGTATAATAGTTCTATTTCCTTCGTTGAGCGAGGTGTAGAATTTCATGTTTTCCTTAACGGTAATTTTGATTTTAATACCCATTTTAGAAACAACAGATATGTTGATTATCGTGGTAGAAGATCTAGAGTTGATAGAGGTGTAAGAATTGAAAGAGATTATAGAGGAAAAATACGCAGAGTTGGAAACGTTTTTGTGAATTATGACAACAGAGGAAACGTAACAAGAATTGGAAATGTTTTTATGAGATATAGAAGAGGACATTTGATAAGAGTTGGAGATTTGAGCATTCGTTACGATCGATGGGGAAATCCTTATTACGAAGGAAGTGTGAAAAATGGAGTTTATTTTGAAGATGGAATAGGTTGTGACGACTCCATAGGTATCGATATTAATATTGGAGACATTTATGACTATAATGATGTGTATTTTAATCGAAGAAATTTCAGAAATAACTACAGACAATTTAGAGAAGACGATAATTATTTTTATTATAGAGCCACTCCTAACGCGGATATAGGTAAGAGAAGTAAAGTTCTGAGAAGAAAAAAGCAAAAGAGCAAGAGCCGTCATTTTAAAAACACAACTCCTGAACAACAAGGGAGGTCTAGAAGGAATAGATAAAAGAAAATCCCGAGTCAAAAATGACTCGGGATTTTAATATATATGAACTTTAATTTATTTCGCTACATTAACAGCTCTGGTTTCTCTAATAACCGTAACTTTCACCTGACCTGGATAGGTCATATCATTTTGGATTTTCTGAGATATATTGAACGATAACTCAGCTGCTTTCGTATCGCTAACCTTAGTACTTTCAACCATAACTCTCAACTCTCTACCAGCTTGAATAGCGTATGCTTTTTGTACACCTGTGAATCCAAAAGCAATATCTTCTAAATCCTTTAAACGTTGAATATAACTATCTAAAACCTGACGTCTCGCTCCTGGTCTCGCTCCTGAAATAGCATCACAAACTTGAACAATTGGAGAAAGCATACTCTTCATTTCTATTTCATCGTGGTGAGCTCCAATGGCATTACATACATCCGGTTTTTCACCATACTTTTCTGCCCATTGCATTCCCAATATGGCATGTGGTAATTCACTTTCTGTTTCTGGCACTTTTCCAATATCATGTAACAACCCAGCTCTTTTAGCCGCTTTTGCATTAAGCCCCATTTCAGCAGCCATAATTCCACAAAGATTTGCTACCTCTCTAGAGTGCTGCAATAAATTCTGACCATAAGAAGATCTGTATTTCATTCTTCCAACCGTCTTTATTAGTTCTGGGTGCAAGCCGTGAATTCCCAAATCAATGACAGTTCTCTTACCTACTTCGATAATTTCCTGATTAATTTGTTTTTCCGTTTTACGAACTATTTCTTCAATTCTTGCTGGGTGAATTCTTCCATCTGTTACCAATTTATGCATTGATAATCTAGCGATCTCTCTCCTAACAGGATCAAAACAAGATAAAATAATTGCTTCAGGCGTATCATCAACAATAATTTCAACTCCCGTGGCCGATTCTAAGGCTCTAATATTACGTCCTTCTCTACCAATAATTCGCCCTTTTACATCATCAGATTCTAAATTAAAAACTGAAACACAATTTTCAACAGCCTGCTCTACTCCTACTCTCTGAATTGTATTCAAAACTACTTTTCTAGCTTCCTGCTGCGCAGTCATTTTAGCTTCTTCAACAGTATCCTGAATAAAAGCCATAGCATCAGATTTTGCCTCTTCTTTTAAAGAAGCTACCAATTCTGTTTTTGCTTCATCAGCAGACAATCCAGATATCTGCTCAAGCATATCAACATGACGCTTATGAATTTTTTCTATTTCACTTTCTCTTTTCTCTAGAAATTCTATTTTATAATCGTAGTCAGCCTCTTTTTTCTGCAATGACTTATTATTCTTTTTCGACTTATCTAATTCATTCGAAACCTGACTTTCTTTGTCTCTTACCCTTTTCTCTACATCAGAAACTTTCTTTTCTCTGGATAAAATAACCTTTTCATGTTCAGATTTTAATTCAATAAATTTTTCCTTAGCCTGTAAGATTTTATCCTTTTTTATTGCTTCAGCCTCAACTCTTGCCTCTTTTATTATATTCCTAGCTTTATCCTTAGTATCAACTATTAACTTATTCGCTTTAGTCTTCTCTAACATTTTAGCAATAATAAAACCTATTACTAAACCTATAATTCCCGCCAAAGCAGGAAATAATACTCCTTCCATAATTTAAAATTGATTGTATAAAAAAAGCCCACATTAATAGGGTTTTATAAACTCCATATAGACAGGTTTAGGACTAACTGATTGATCAAGAATCCAAAACAAAGTTGGCATACTTTACTAATCAAGACTCATCCTTTCTAATTGAATAGTGTTGAGTTTATTAAACTATAGTACTAATGCAGGCAGTATATTAATATTATATATTTAAAAGAACTTTTATTTATATTTCGGCATCAATTAATTTAATTAACCCCTTTATTTTTTGTAACGCTTCTTTATCTTTCTTTTCTTTACTTATCGATTCTATTTCTAATTTCGACGCAAACTGTAACGCACACATCGCTAAAACATCTTGTTTATCAGCAACAGCATAATTTTGTTCAAATTTAGCAATTAATTCATTAATATTCCTAGCAGCTTTCCTCATCCCTTCCTCTTCATCTATAGAACCAACGCTTAATGGATATGTTCTACCTGCTATTACAACATTAACTTTTAGTTTCGTCATGTAAAGAACTTTTAGGTACTTAAGAGTTTGATACATTTATCAATTTCTCTTACTAATGTATTTATTTTGAGTTTTGTTTCTCTCGTGTTATTATTACCGCCCTCGATAGTTTTTGCAACCTTTAACAAGTCATATTCTTCTTGTTTTTCTATTAATTGTTGCTCTTTCTCTTGTAACAAACGTTGTAATTTCGCGTTATTTTGGAATAAAATATTATTTTCTTCCTTTAAAAACTCATACTTCGAAAGCAATGTTTTCAACTTAACTTCCAGTAAATGAATCGCTTCTTGAGTGTTACTCATTAATTTAGTGAGAATAAAACTATTTTTACAAAGTTATTAATATAGATTAATTTAACAAATTTTTTGCACCTTTTTAATAAGTTATTGATAACAAAGATACTATCATTTTAATATTTATTTTACTAATTTTGTTTTAAAACTATTGCAATTTTGAAACTTTACCTTATATTTTTTTTTTCTTTAGCATTTGGAACTACTCTTGCTCAAAACCAATATCCAAAAAATTACTTTGATTCTCCGCTAAAAATTCCAATTATACTTTCAGGAACTTTCGGAGAATTGCGAAGTAATCATTTCCATTCAGGAATAGATATAAAAACTCAAGGTAAAGAAGGCTTGCCTATATATGCTCCAGCTGATGGATATATTTCCAGAATAAAAGTCGGTCAATATGGTTTTGGAAAAGCTTTATATATGAACCATCCGAACGGATATACAACGGTATATGCTCATTTAAGAAAATTTGCAAAAAATATTCAGAGTTTCGTAAAAGAAACCCAATATAAAAAGGAGAAGTACGCTATTGGGAACCTTTTTCCCAAACAAGATAGGTTTATTATAAAAAAAGGAGATATTATTGGTTATACTGGTGACACAGGTAGTTCAGGTGGGCCACACTTACATTACGAAATAAGAAACACCAAAACAGAGAACATTATAAATCCTTTATTTTTTAGTTTTAATGTTAACGACAATATAAAACCAACAGTCAATCAATTAATGGTATACCCTTTAAGTAATGACGCACGCATAAATAACTTCGCTAAAAACACTGCTCTTGAACTAAAAAACATTAAAGAGGGTGAATTTGTAACGGATAGGATTTATGCTTCTGGATCCATCGGTTTTGGAATTAATGTATTTGATCGATTAGATGGTGCTTCCAATAAAAATGGAATTTTCAGTTTAGAAATGAAAGTAAATGGAAACAGAGTTTATTATCATGATCTGGAAACGTTTTCATTTTCTGAAAGTAAATTCATTAATCTTCATATTGATTATGCCCACTATAAAAAATACAGAAAGAAATTTCAAAAAACACATAAGGTTCCTGCCAATAAACTTAGTCTTTATGAAGATTTAGTTAATAACGGTAAAATTACTGTTGAAGAAAACTCAAACTATACCGTCGAAATTATTAGTAGTGATTTCAAAAAAAATAAAACACGAATAAAAATACCTATCAAGGGTGTGAAAAGTAATTTAATTTTCAAAAAATTAGACACAACCAAACACAAAATAAAAACTGGAGATTTCAATAAATTCAAGCTACAAAATGTTACTGTGGCTTTTCCAAAAAACACGTTTTATGAAGATTGTTTTATAGATTTCGAATTAAATAACGGAGTCGCTTCAATTCATGAACGTACTGTTCCTTTAGATAAAAGATATACGCTAACCTTTGGTATATCGCATCTTTCCGATGCTCAAAGAGAACAGGTTTATATCGCTAATGTAGATAATCCCAAATACCCGAGATATGTTTCTACAAAAAAGAAAACTGACAAAGTATATACCTCAACAAAATCATTAGGTAAGTACACTTTAAATTACGACACCAAAAAACCTTCGATTACACCTGTTAACTTTCAAAAAGGAAAATGGATATCTAAAAACAAAACACTAAAAGTAAAAATAAAAGACAAGGAAACAGGTATCAGAAATTATAGAGCCACTATTGATAATGAGTGGATTTTAATGGAATACAATCACAAAAAAGGGATATTAACTTACAATTTTAGTGATAAAAAGTTGGTGGGTAGTAAACATATTTTTAAAATTGTAGTGTCTGATAACGTTGGAAATACCAAAACGTTAAAAACAGCGTTTTTTAAAAAGTAAACACCGTACACTTTGAAACAACTTATTTTTATACTTTTTTTCCCTACTTTAATCTTTGCTCAAAAAACAGCCACGGTTAAGGGAAAAATAACCGACCGAAATAATTCACCTATTGAAAACGTTGCAATCACGTATTTAAATAAAGGAACTACCTCAGATAAAAACGGAGTTTACGAGTTTTCTATTCCTATACGAAAAACGGTAACAGTAACGTTTAGTCATGTTTCATTCAAAGCAATCACCAAAAAGTTTACGGCCCGAGGAAATAAAACATTTAACTTTTCTCCAAAATTAAAAGCTTTAGATGAAAACCTGAAAGAGGTTATTGTTAAGAATAGAAAAAAGGAAGCCCAAGGAATCACTAAAATTGACGTTAAAAAAGTTAAGAACCTTATTGGAGCCAACGCTGGAGTTGAAAATGTGTTGATGACAATGCCGGGAGTAAGTAATAATAATGAACTTAGCACGCAATATAATGTTAGAGGAGGAAATTTTGATGAAAATTTGGTGTATGTAAATGGTATTGAAATATACCGTCCTTTTTTAATTCGTTCTGGTCAGCAAGAAGGTCTTAGTTTTATCAATCCACATATGATTCAGAATATTAATTTTTCTGCTGGAGGATTTCAGGCAAAGTATGGCGATAGACTTTCTTCAGTATTAGACATTACCTACCGAAAGCCTCAAGAGTTCGGAGCTCAAATTGAAATGAGTTTATTAGGAGGAAGCTTAACGATAGAAGATTCTTTCTTAAATAATAAATTAGGAGCCATTCTAGGAGTGAGGTATCGTGACAACAGTTTATTTGTGAATAGCAAGCAAACTGAAGTTAATTTTAGACCGCAGTTTACTGATATTCAAACATACCTTTCTTATGAGTTATCCGATAAACTAAAACTCAATTTTTTGAGTAATTTTTCTCTGAATGATTATAATTATCAACCTTTAACTAGAAGAACTCGATTTGGAACCCTTGCCAACCCACTTGAATTAATCGTTTTTTATCAAGGGCAAGAACAAGATCAATTCAAAACTTTATTTGGCGCTTTTTCTGCTGATTACAATGTAAATGAAAATTTAAAACTGACAGGTACAATTTCTTCTTTTAACACCCAAGAGGAAGAGTATTTTGATATTGCTGCTTCGTACAACTTAGGTGAAGTTGACACCAATGCAGGTTCAGAAAACTTTGGAGAAGTTGAATTCTCTCAAGGCATAGGCTCCCAAATAAATCATGCTAGAAACGATTTAGATGCTTTGATTAATGCCGTTCAAATCAGAGCAACTTTAAAGCAAGGTAAAAATGAATGGAGAGCAGGAATTAAATATCAAACTGAAAACATAAAGGATCGAATTAATGAATGGGAAATTATTGATTCATTAGGTTTTTCTGTTCGCCCTCCTCATCATTCCATAAATGAACAACCCTATGAGCCATTTAATGGACCTATAGAGCCCTATCAAAATGTGAGAGCTCAAAACAATATTGATATACAAAGAGTTTCGGGGTTTACGCAAGTAAGCCGAAAGACCTTCATTGACGATCATCAAGTTTGGCTAAATTTAGGAGTTCGTGCTCATTACTGGAATGTTACCGCTAATTCACAGGCCTCTCAAAGCCATATTATATTTAGCCCAAGAGCACAAATAGCAATAAAACCTAACTGGAATAGCGATGTACTTTTTAGGTTATCTGGTGGATGGTATGCACAGCCTCCATTTTACAAAGAACTTAGAGATTATAATGGGCAAATTCACCCCGAAGTGAAAGCTCAACAATCAATCCATGTTGTTGCAGGAAATGATTATAGTTTTAATCTTTGGAATCGACCGTTTAAATTAACCACAGAGGTCTATTATAAAAACCTTACGGATGTTAATTCATATTCAATTGATAACGTTAGAATACGCTATAGAGCCGATAACGTCACGGAAGCTTATGCATATGGACTTGATGTTCGATTGAACGGTGAGTTTGTGCCTGGTAGTGATAGTTGGATAAGTTTCGGATATTTAAAAACAGAAGAAAATATAGACAATAAAGGTTATATTGCTCGCCCAACAGATCAGCGGGTGAAATTTGGAGTTTTATTTCAAGATTACGTACCTAATCTTCCTGATTTAAAAGCCTATTTAAATATCGTTTATAATACAGGGCTTCCAGGTGGAGCTCCTGCCTATTCTGATGTTTATGAGTTTCAAAATAGATTAAACGATTATAAACGTGCCGATCTAGGCGTTTCTTATGTGTTAACCGATGTAAATAAACCTGTTTCTAGCGGTTTTTTAAGTCAATTTAAGGAATTTACTATTGGACTTGAACTTTTCAATATCTTTGACGTAAGAAACTCAATTACTAACACCTGGGTTAGAGATGCCTACAGCAAGCAACAATATGGAATTCCGAACTTTATGACTGGAAGGGTTTTAAACGTAAAACTTGGCATGAAGTTTTAATTCCACCTTTGCTATTTTATACTTCTATAATTTTCACCCCTGACAACAGGTTGACTTAGGACTGTAGTAGATTTGTAAAAAATACACGAATGATTATTAAGGATTTTCAACCATTTATTGGTGAACACTGCGAAACAACAACCACTGGAAGTCTTTTAAAGCATATTGGGATACATTTATCCGAACCTATGTTGTTTGGCATCGGACAGGGTTTGGGATATATTTATTGGAATATGAAAATGATGGACTTTCCTTTCATTGGAGGAAGAATTAAACCAGATCTTCTAACGCAAAACATTTGCCAGAATTTAAATTTAACTTTAGAAGTAAAAGAGACTTTATCTACAAGAAAAGCTTGGAGTACTGTAAAAGATTCGCTTGATAAAGGAATACCTGTCGGTTTAAAGCTAGATTGCTATCATTTGGAATACTTTGCTAGTAAAATTCATTTTGCTGGCCATTATGCTTCTATTTACGGTTATGATGAACTCTATGCTTATCTCAATGACACCAATCAACAAGGTCGAAATGCTGTTACTTCTTTAAAAAGTTTAGCATTGGCAAGAAACGAAAAGGGACCAATGTCTTCTAAAAACTTATCTTATACCATTTCAAAGACAGTAGATATAGCTTCACTAAAAAAAGTAATACCAAAAGCTATACATAACAATGCCTCAGATTTTTTAAATCCTCCAATAAAAAATATCGGATATAAAGGAATCGCCAAGACCAGCTTAGAAGTAAAGAAATGGTTTCAATCTAGTACTTCTATAAAAAAAGATTTTCAGCTATGCGCCTCTCTCATGGAAGGAGGAGGAACTGGTGGTTCACTCTTTAGAAACTTGTATAAAAACTTTCTTAAAGAAAGTGCTAATGTATTGGATTCTTCGGAACTACTAGAAGCTAGCGAGAGTTATTCGAAAATTGCTTCTATGTGGAAAAGAGTTTCCGATTTACTCCATTTAATTGGTGACACCGAAAATATTATATATATAGAAGAAGTGAGCAACATTCTTTTAGAACTCTCTGCAAAGGAAGAACAAACTATGAAAAGTTTACAGAAGATTACAGCTAAGCTCCTTTAGATTACTGATATCAAACAGACTATCCTTTTTGACCGTTATTGTAGGAACTAAAAACTATAATTATTTTTGTTACTATATTTTTTATAGTTAAATAACTAAATCAAATTTATTTTGATAAAATTAATTCAAAAGTGATGACTAAAACCATACTAATAACTGGAAGTACAGATGGAATAGGGAAATTAACAGCCTTAAAAATAGCAAATGACGGACATGTTGTGATTTTACATGGTAGGAACTCAGAAAAACTCGAGAACACTCTATTAGAAATAAAAACAGCATCAAATAATCAGAGTATATTTGGCTATACTGCAGATTTCTCGGACTTATCATCTTTAAAGAAATTCACTTCGAATATTATCGAAAAACATGATTCTCTTGATATTATTATTAATAATGCTGGAATATTTTCAACATCTACTCCAAAAACTAAAGATGGTTATGATGTTCGTTTCTCAGTAAACTTTTTCGCTCCGGTAATACTTACATCAACCTTGCTTTCTCTATTAAAAAAAGGGCATAATTCAAAAATAATCAATTTAAGTTCTGCTGCTCAAGCTACAATATCTTTAGAAGCCTTAAAGGGTAATGAAACCTTAGGAATGCAACAAGCCTATGCTCAAAGTAAGCTAGCTATAACTATGTGGTCGTTCTATCTTGCAAAGATATATCCTTCTATCAATACTATTGCTGTTAATCCCGGATCATTATTGAATACTAAAATGGTACAAGAAGCGTATGGACAATTTTGGTCATCAGCCGATAAAGGGGTTCAGATTTTATATGATCTAGCGCTATCTCATTCCTACAAAAATATAAGTGGAAAATATTTCGATAATGACAAAGGAGCCTTCGGATCTGCCCATGCAGATAGTTATAATGATGAAAAAATAGAAGAGTTAATGAAAGTTACTACGGAAATACTCCGAAATTCAAACCTAAACTATTAATGAGTAAGTTAAATGATATAGCGCAGCAGGGAAAATTAAGTTTAGGGCTTGTTTTTCCTATTGAAGCCTATTCTGGCTCTATACCTACTATGCAACGTCAGGAAATGCTTGCTAAAAAAGCAGAAGAACTAGGTTTTAAAGCTCTATGGTTTCGAGATATTCCATTGCATGATCCAAATTTTGGAGATACTGGACAAATGTATGACCCATGGGTGTATATGACGCATATTATGAATCAAACGTCGTCCATTGCACTTGCTTCGGGATCCATAATACTTCCTCTTCGACATCCAGTTCATACCGCTAAATCAATGTTAAGTATTCAGGAACTTTCGAAAGGAAGAGCAATATTTGGTATTGCTTCAGGAGATAGACCTTCGGAATATCCAGCTTTCAATAAAAATATACATAACAAAGGTGATTTATTTAGAGATAATTTCGAATACATACAATCTTTATTAAAAGATTATCCTTCAATTGAGTCTTCTCACTACGGATTTATGAATGGGAGTACTGACTTAGTCCCCAAATCGAATCATAAAATTCCATTTCTTGTGACAGGACATTCGGGGCAATCTTTAGATTGGATTGCGAAAAACTCCGATGGATGGTTGTATTATCCTAGAGATTTTAATATACTCAAGCGCTCTATGAATGATTGGCATCAAGCCCTTAGCGAAAATAAACAATCGTGGAAACCCTATATACAATCACTTTATATTGATTTAGTCGATAATCCAAATATTTCTCCCTCTCCTATTCATTTGGGGATAAGAACGGGAAGTAAGTTTCTATTATCTTATTTAAAATCTTTAGAATCATTTGGTGTAAATCATGTCCTGCTTAATTTAAAATACAGTTCCAGAGAAGCTAATGAAGTAATTGAAGAAATTGGTAGTAGTATTTTGCCAAATTTTAATTCATAAAAAAACCGAGCTACCCGCTCGGTTCTATATATAAATTATTCTATTTATAATTTATTTAGTTTTTCTAAACATTAACCACAATCCGATTAATACTAGAGGAATACTTAATACTTGTCCTGTGTTTAATGAGTTCCACACCCAGTCTTCTCGTCCTTCTACTTGAGCCTCTTTGAAGAACTCTATAAAGAAACGAAGCGACCACAGCACCACCATGAATAATCCGAATAAGAAACCTGTTTGATTTTTTTTATTTGTTTTCCAATAAAAATGCCACAAAACGAAGAACAATACTAAATAACTAAACGCCTCAAACAATTGTGTTGGGTATCTTGGTACCGTTTCTCCTGCCCTCTTAAAAATAACACCGAAACTACTCCCTGTTGGTTTTCCATAAATTTCAGAATTAAAGAAATTTCCAAACCTGATAAAAAAGCCTGCTAAGGCTACCATAATTCCCAATCTATCTAAAATAAACAACCATGGCTTTTGCAAGTGTTTCTTAGCGTAAAAATAAAGTGTTATGGGAATAGCAATAGCAGCTCCATGGCTAGCAAAGCCTGTAAAACCAGTAAACTTCCATCCATCAAGAATTCCAAAAAGTGCAGAAGCTCCTTCTTGTTTTTTAAATGGTATAATGATTTCTAATAAATGATTTTGATAATAATCCCAGCTATAAAAGAAAACATCTCCTAAACGCATCCCTATCAACATCGATACGAATACGTACATAAAAAGAGGGTCTAATTTCTCAACAGAAATTTTATCTTCAATGTATATTTTTTTCATTAAATGAAGACCTAGAATAAATGCTATCACAAACATTAAACTATACCATCTAATTCCAAAACCTCCAATTTTAATAATTTCAGGATTTATATCCCAAACAACAGATAAAAAATTCATGTATATTATTCTTTTTTATTTTTCTTATCAGGAACTGGGTCATAGCCACTTCCTCCCCAAGGGTGACAACTTAAAATACGTTTAATTGCCAACCATCCACCATAGAAAAGTCCGTGTTTTTTTAGAGCATCTATTGTATAGTGCGAACAAGTTGGTGTATATCTGCAACTTGACGGTGTATATGGAGAAATAGCCGTTTGGTAAAAACGTACCAAAAGTATAAACGGGTATGTCAGTATTTTTTTCAATTAATTTATAGTGAATGTTGTTCCTTCTCGCCCATCTTTCAATTGTACACCTAAAGCTAACAATTCATCACGTATTTGATCTGATAAAGCCCAATCTTTATTCTCTCTAGCTTCTTTACGTAGCTTAATCAATAATTCAACCGTACCATCTAATGTTTTTGTATTTTGTTTACTCGTCTCAGAGACTAGCCCTAAAACATCAAAAGAAAAAACATTAAGTGTATTCTTAAGCACTTCTAAATCGTCAGCAGAAATTGTAGCTTTCTTGTCTTTTAACAAATTCACAAACTTAACAGCGTCAAATAAATGCGCTATAAGTATTGGTGTATTAAAATCATCATTCATGGCATCGTAACATCTCTGTCTCCAATTACTAACATCAAATTCAGAAGTTGTTTTTCCTGCACTAATTTCTTTTAAATTTTTAATAGCCTCCATTAGCTTGTTAAATCCTTTTTCAGAAGCTAATAAGGCTTCCCCTGAAAAATCTAAAATACTGCGATAATGTGCCTGCATGATAAAAAACCTCACAACTCCTACACTAAAAGGTTTCGGTAGAATGTTGTTTTCGCCTGTTAAAATTGCTTCAGGTAAAATATAGTTCCCTGATGATTTTGCCATTTTCTGACCATTTAATAACAGCATATTTGCATGCATCCAATAATTGACTGGTTGCACACCTGAACAAGCATGAGATTGTGCTATTTCACACTCATGATGTGGAAACTTTAAATCCATTCCACCTCCGTGAATATCTATTTGCTCTCCCAAGTATTTTGAACTCATTACAGAACACTCGAGGTGCCAACCTGGAAAACCTTCACCCCATGGAGACGGCCATTTCATTATATGACGATCATCGGCCTTTTTCCATAATGCAAAATCTTGAGGGTTTTTCTTATCCGACTGACCATCTAATGCTCTTGTGTTGTTAATTGCATCTTCAATAGTTCTACCAGATAAAATTCCATAATTACTATCCTCGTTATACTTTTTCACATCAAAATATACCGAACCATTTACTTCATAAGCCAATCCTTTTTCTTGGATTTCTTTGACCATTTCAATTTGTTCTACAATATGTCCTGTAGCCGTTGGTTCAATACTTGGAGGTAAAAAATTGTACAACGCCGTTACTTTATGAAAATCTACAGTATAACGTTGAACTACTTCCATAGGTTCAATTTCTTCTAAACGAGCTTTTTTCGCAATTTTATCCTCTCCTACATCGGCATCACTTTCTAAATGACCTGCATCGGTTATATTACGAACATAACGCACTTTATATCCTAAATGTAACAGATAACGAAAAACCATATCGAATGACATAAAGGTTCTTACATTTCCTAAATGTACATTACTATATACTGTAGGTCCACAAACATACATACCTACCCTTCCTTCAGTTACAGGTTTAAAAACTTCTTTGTTTTTTGATAATGAGTTGTAAATTTTAAGTTTGTTTTCCTTCAATAATTCCATAGGTATAGTTGCATTTAACAAACGCTAAGATAGGCACTTTATAGAGAATAGAGAAATGGAATTATAGTGAAGTTTTTGTTAAAAAGGTTTACTTATTCTTGTATAAATCCCCCATACTATAATTTCCCTTTTGGACTATTTTTATTGACTCTAACACCATCTTAAATGGTCTGTTTTTACAATCTACCTATACAAATCTCCTTGTAAATACTTTAATCCTGAATCGCAAATAACGGTGACAATTTTTTTTCCTTTTCCTAAAATTCTTGCTCTTTGTAATGCTGCCCATACATTAGCACCTGAAGTTACCCCTCCAAATATACCTTCTTTATTAGCTAAAGCTCTTGCGGTAGTATAAGCATCTTCATCTTTCACAGCGATAATATAATCCGCTAAATCTAGCCTGCAAATCTCTGGAATAAAACCAGCTCCCATTCCTTCTAACCTATGAGTTCCTGAAGTATCTCCTCCTGATAAAGTTTTCACATTAAAAGGTTCAATTGGGATACACTTAATGGAAGGGATTTGTTTTTTTAAAATTTCAGCATTTCCAGAAAAACAGCCGCCTGTTCCTACACCAGCTATGAATTCATGAATATCATTCCCTAAATCATTCAAAATTTCTTCCGCCATTGTATGATACGCTTTTTTATTATCTGAGTTTCTAAACTGATTCGTGTAAAATGCATTTGGCTGATCTGCAATTTCTCCTACTCTTTTAAGAGCCTTATCTATAATATTAGCAGTAATTTTTCCATTTTCACTCGGAATCAATTCCAATGATGCTCCAAAAACTCGCATCGTTTGGAGTTTCTCCGCTGCAAAAGCATCTGAAGAAACAAAATGTGCTTTATAACCTTTCGACGAACATATCATTGCCAAGGAACTTCCCGTACTTCCTCCAGTATAATCAACGACGGTGCCTCCAGGTTTTAGCTCTCCTCTTTTTTCAGCTCCTTCAATCATAGAAAGTGCCATTCTATCTTTCATACTTCCAGAAAGGTTAGCTCCTTCATATTTCACATAGATGTCGGCCATATCTTTGTCAACTATTTTATCTAGTTTAATTAATGGCGTATTTCCTATCCCTTTCATTAATAATTCATTTAATTAATTCCGATTAAGATAGTTAATTTCTAATTTTCAATAACTCTGCTTTTAATTTTTCTTTTTCCAATGTTTCATTTTCACTTAAAGTCCCTTCCATCAAATTCGATCTCTCATAAGGATCGCTCATCAAATCATAAAGCTGTTCTTGCCCATTTGAATCAACAATGAGCTTAAAGTTTCCATTACTAATGCACCAAGCATCTTTAGAATCACTATTCATTTCAGAATATTGATACTCTCTAATTTGATTGTTTATTGAAAATAATGATTTAAAACTCTTACTATCATTAATTTCATTAATTGATACCCCAGCTATTTCAGCTAGAGTGGTATATAAATCGGTACTGGATACTAAGCTATTATCACTTCCTGTGCGAGAGACTCCTGCTCCTGACACAAGAATTGGAGTATTAATTCCTCCTTGATACAATGTTCCTTTTACTTTACTAGATTCATAAGGAGATTGAGTCGCTTGATTCGGTGTTCCATTATCACCAAGAACAATCACTGTTGTATTTCCTTTTTCTTCAGAAGACATACTATTTAAAAGTCTACCGATTTGATAATCCATTGCCTCAATAGCTGCCAAATAATAAGGTAAAACATCAGTCCCGTTATTATATTCCGCCAACCCTTCTTGCGAGTGCATTTCGTTTGGAGGTAAATGAAAAGGCGTATGAGGGGCAGTATAAGCTAACCATAAAAACCATGGTTTCGATTGCTCTGCAATCCAATCAATAGATAAATCCGTAAACTTTTCAGTAATATAATTATTCTGAGTGGTTACACTACCATCTTCGGTTAACTCCCATTGATAGTAGTCGGAAGTTCCTGAAATAATACCTGCAAAATAATCGATTCCCAAACTTTCAGGATTAAATGTACGGTTATTTCCTCCCGCTAAATGCCACTTGCCTACAACAGCGGTGGCATATTCGTTATTAGTTTGATTGCTAATGTATTTTTGAAGAATTGTTTCTGAATTACTTAAAACATCACCCGCCCATTTTATTCCTGTTCTATATCCATACTTACCAGTTATAATTGAAGCTCTTGTGGGAGAACATGTTGGGTACACCCAAAAATTATTGAATAATAATCCATTATTTCTAAGTTCATTTAAATTCGGGGTATTGGGCTTAATTACCCCTTCAGAATATCCAGAAAGAGCATCTTTTCCTAAATCGTCTACAATAATTAATAAGATATTGGGGGTTTCTTCGAGTGAAGGCGTTGGTGTAGAATTAGAAACCTCGCCGTTATCATTTCCGCAGGAAATTAAAAAAAACAAAGCAATAATTAATAAGGTAGATTTTTGCATAAAGTTTAATTTTTAAATGGGTCACTATATTTTTCATCAGATAACATTTCATAATCAGTAAGTGTTTCTAAAAACGCTACCAATGCATCTTTTTGTGCTTGATTTAGGTTAAGTCGTATAGGATTGTCATCCGACCCTAAAAGTGGCGGTCTTAAATTCGTATGCTTTTGAATTCCTGAATTATAAAACTCAACTACTTCCTTTAAAGTAGCAAATCTTCCATCATGCATATAAGGTGGTCTTATGGAGATATTTCTTAAAGACGGGGCTTTGAACTTCCCTATGTCATTTGCGTTATTTGTGGTTTCATTAATTCCTAAGTCATCGGTAGAAACAGCATCTAAGCCATTGGTTACCGATGTTGTCGTTCCGAAAGGTCCATTTGGTATTGGGCCAACAAATGCCTCAGAAACATGACAGCCAGAACAGTTTACCCGATCTCCACTCGTTGTCGTTATCGGTAAATAAAATAAAGATTTCCCTTGATTTTCCTCTTGTGTAAATCCTGGAAAATTATCCGTTGGTGATTGTACTTCGCTCCTCGCAATATCATACTTTGAAGTAGTGCTAACCATACTTCTAATAAATTGAGACAACGCTCTTCCTATCTTTTCACTAGAAATGGTTTCGGTTCCAAAAGCGGCTTCAAATAATGGCGGATAATAGGATTCATTACGAACTATTTCTTCTAGTTTTGGAATTGTTAATCCCATTTCTACTTCATCTTGAAATGGCATTAGCACCTGATCTTCTAGAGTAGCGGCTCTTTCATCCCAGAAAAATTTACCCGTGTAGTAGAATCTAGCATTGGTTAGTCCCATAGAATGTCTTCTTGTTCTACCACCATCAAATCCTTCACTTAAAACATCAGTATCAGAAAAACCAACTTCTTGCTTATGGCATGACGCACATGCTACAGTTCCATTAGCGCTTAATTTTTTATCATAAAACAAAACCCTGCCTAAAGTAGCTCCTTCATCAGTAATTGGATTATTTGCAGGAGTATTATCAAAGTCTATTGCAGCATGTTGAAATGGAGATTGAGAACTAAATGCGTTACTCGTATAATGGGCTGGTAATGGTATATTGGCATAATTGAAATATTCATTTGGTAGATTTAGATCTTCTAACGGATCTTGTTCTATCGGAGTATAAGTATCGCTATCTTCTGAGCATCCTACCATTAATAATAAGAATATAATCAAACAACTTACTACAGCTTTTTTCATTGGTATATATTTTTGTAAGTTCCATAAACCAAAAGAACTTTATAATAATAAGCACTTATTGTATATCATTATAAATGATGGTTTCAAGTAGAACGGTGTTACAATTTTCTTTGACCCTAAATTTTCAAAAAAGTTTTATCCAATTATTCTTTTAAATTAAAACCAATAATTTTTGGGATATTATTTTGGAAGTTAACATCAAACAATGAGTAGTAAGCTTCAAATAGCTCAAAAAAGTTACGAAAAAAACGTCAATTAGCCAGTATTAAAAAAGTATATTTCACTTATTGGTAAAACCTATTGCCAACGAACTATAGATAATGGAACTTCATCAAAAAAAAAGTTTCGCCTAACTAAAAAACACTTGCTACAAGATTATTTCAAATATGTTTGACAAGTAATTTCGAAAAAATCTCATCATAAACTATTTTTGAAATTGAAAAAGAACTCAAAAATTGAGTTCTTTTTTATTTTTTTAGAAAAAACAACTTCAAATTTAGCTTCAATTAAAATAAATAGAAAAAATTATAAATTTATAATTTTAAAAGACTTATGTTTGCACCGTTCATTGAGATCATCTATTAATTTTAAGGTATTATTTAGTAATTAGTCTTTTGAGTTTATACTCTTCTTGCCCTTTTTTATTTCATTATTCCTTTATTGTTTTTAGTGTTTTTATAGCATTAGATATACTCATTATTCTTATGAATCATGATAATTAATCGTGCTCTTCATGAACAGAAAAATAATTTAATAATATAAAATTTAATACCCATGCAAGAAGGTACAGTAAAGTTTTTTAACGATTCAAAAGGATTTGGATTTATTACATCAGCAGAATCAGGAAAAGATATTTTTGTTCACAATTCTGGTTTAATCGATGAGATTAGAGAAAATGATAGAGTTAGATATCAGACTGAACAAGGAAAAAAAGGTTTAAACGCCGTTAACGTTGAAGTTATTAGTTAATTAGTCGACTCACTAATTAATTATATTTTTATTATAAAATGTTATAATTAAAATTAGAGATTGCCAGTATAACACTGGCAATCTTTTTTTTTGCACACAAAGAAAACAAATAGTATCTAATCCGTTCGTCTACGAATTAGAGGCATTGATCTTTCAAAAGGTTGAATACAACTTTTTTCTATGTAAACAACCTTTTTTAATCCTATTTTTAAGGTATTAAATAAAGATACCCCCCGAAATTATTTAACCTTAAAATGAGAAAACGAGCTTACGGATAAACTCTTTTTCTCATTTCTTTTTCTACTTGGAAATTTCGTTTTCTATACGTCCCTTCGTTTTTTTTGCTATTCCTCTTAAGTCGACATCCTCTTTTAAATAATTTGTATGCATTTCCTAATCTTGTTAATCATTCTTCTAGAAGTTCTGCAGAACTATAGCTGTACTTATGTATTTTTTATTTAACGAAATAAAACGTCGTACTCATCGATTAACCGATCGTTTAATGGTTTACCCAACTAGTTATCATACTCGTCTCCTAAACTAAACTAGGCATCTAAAACATGAAAAATAACGTTCAAACCTTCCTTACTTTTGAAGTGTACTTAATAAAGAGATTCCCTAAAACACAGATTCCCTTAACATAAAAAAGAGCTCAAATATTGAGCTCTTTTTATATTTACTGCGTCCTAAAAATAACAAAATCGGAGATTTTCTGTTATTATTTTATCCAATTCCCCAGATAATGGCTTAGGAACATAAGCGCTAACTATATTGAAGTTTTTATCAATCACAATAAAGCGAGGAATTGAGTCAACTTTGCTAATTTCTAGATGATTCTGAAATATTATAGGTTAATTGGAAGTTCAAATATAAAATACTTTCCTTCTTTAAGAGGAGCTCCAAAAGTCTTATGTATGAGTATTAGTAGATTTCCATTTTCTTTTTAGCACTTAAACCGCTATTATTTATAATACGCTTGGGAAACGGGAAACGTTTTTTACTTTTTTAATTAATTAATTAATTTAGCCATTAAAAGTATCTCTTTATTAATTACTTTAGCGTTTTCTTTTTTTGTAATTATGGAACCGTGATTACCATTAATATAAAAGTGTTTTCCTTTAGAAGATAAATTTTTTAGTTCTTTTTGCATCTCGAACCATATTTCGGGATCGCCAAATTGTTTTTTTGCTGTAAAAACTAAAACAGGTAATGAATCTAATTTACTTACTTGACTTGTTCTTGAAAGAATAGCCTTATTTATAGTATTCTCCTTTAAATATCTACGATAAATTTTCCCCGAATAAGAAGTGAGATTCTGTTTACGATTCTGACATTCTTTTGGTAAATTATCATCCATATATTTTGGATTACTTATTGAATTATAAACTCCCATTATTCCCATATCGGAAAGGACTGCAAGAGTTTTTATTAAACTGATTTGATTTTTTTCAAATAATCCATTTTCAGCCAATCGTTTCCATTGTTCTGGATGACTTGAGTCTAGAAAAACCATCCCTTTTACTTCATCTGGATATAGGTCTCTGAATATTCTATTATAAGGACCACCCATTGAGTGACCAACTAATATGTAAGGAGGCTTTTCACCGTTTTTTTCCAGTAAATTGTGCAATTGGTGAGCATAAATTTCTGGTGTAATACTATCTTTACTTGATTCGCTAAACCATTTCCCTTCTCTATCATAACGTACAACTCTCATATTTTTTTTCAAACCTTCTGCAATCCAATGAAACACGTCTGTGTCATTTCCAGCACCCGATTCAAGGACAAGAGTTGGTAAATTATTTTTGTTCCCTTCTGCTCTTATATGAAGTTTAGTTCCTTTTACATCAACTAATTTTCCTGGTAGAATAGGTTTCGTATTAAATAATCGAAAACATAATCCTGATATCAATATCAGAATTACAATTCCTGCTAATATTTTACCAATCCACTTGAATATTTTCAGTATTAATTTCATCGTAGTTTTTAATGTTTTACAACCGGTTTGTAGTCGAGTAGATACAGGAATTTTCATCCTAAACCTCTCACACGGCTTTTATACTACAAATCTAAAAGAATATCATCCAATGATGATATAAATACGGAAACTGTTTCCGTATAGTTTAAAAAAAATTAGAAAAGGAAAGGTAAAAGCTACATCTATAGAACACAGGAATAGCTTATATAGGTGTTTTTTTAGTCTTTACTGACCATACATATTCCTACGGAAAAATTAAAAGAAGAATTTTAAAAATAATCTATGAATTACAACTATTTATCAGATTGCTAGTTGATCACTCAATAAAACATTTGCATAAAATGCGGTGATATTATTCAATTAAAAAAGCCTATCTACATCGTCTTTACTTTCAATTGAGAATACTTCCCTTTAATTTGAATTTTATTATCCTTTGATGTCAAATTAAAATTTCCATTCAATTTTTTATCTCCATTTTCAATCGTGAACTCTTTTGAAGATCGAGTCGGGTAAAAAGAAGATTGCTCTTGATTTGTATATATGATATGACCGTCAATTTCGGCTCCTCCAATTATAGCATTGGAATAGTTCAAATAAACCTTAAATGTATTATACCCTTTGTGAACCTTTTGAATATCTAAATCTCCGAAACTATTGCTTACTTGAACATTTCTATATAAGTTTTCTATCAAAACATCAGACGATTTTGATTCTACTATTGTTTCGGTAACCGATGCTAATTGAGCATCGGTTACATTATTTAAAAATAAAGAACAAGTATTTAATGAATTGATTATTACCGGAGAAAATGAAACATTTAATTTCCCTCCGTTAATTGCATCTGCCTTAAACGAACCATAACTAACTTTACCAGAAGCTTTGGTTTTCGGCAACTTCACCTTACAGTGGCGTGTATTTAAATCGAAAGTAGCTCCTTTTGGTACTTTAATAATTATTCTTTTATTTATCTTAACCTTTTTCCCATTTACAAACAAATCATTCGAATCTCCTGGTGGAAAAGAATACACAAAAGAATTTCCATTTTTACTAACTAACCTCGCCTTTTCTATAGATTCTCTTCTTTCTTTGGAGTTAATTTTTTCAATTACTTTTCGAGCCTCAACAAAAGCCTTTCTCTGCTCTATCAAAGCCTTTTTCTGCTCTCGGTTAGCTTTCAAAAGCTCTTTTTTATGCTCTTTCATCGCCTTTCTTTGCTTTTCTCTAACTTTACTTAATTCTTTTGACTTTGCTTTGAGCTCTTTTTTAATTTTTTCTTGTTCTTTCTTTAGCTTTTTATATTTCTTCGATTTCTTGAACTCTTCCCATTCTTTTTTTGAACGAATTTTCACATCATTTACCCCGTCTTTCCAATCAAAAAAATAAGTATTTCCGTCTATCGCATATTTATCAAAATCAAACTCCAACTCTTCAATTTCAGGAATAATAATTTCTCCAAAATTTATCTCAGGAACAACAATCAAATTCTCCATCATTTCAGAACTCATGATTTCTCCAAAATTTATTTCAGGTATTTCTATAATATCAGCTCCTTGAGGAAATACATGTTCTCCTTCATTGAAAACAATAAAATTATCTTTACCAAAAGACTTAAATCTTCCTTTATCTGCTCTTACTTCAACTTTCGATTTATTTCCTAAAACCTCAAATTTCCAATTATCTAAATATTGTTGAGCCTTCTCTTTATCAAGCCCTTCTATTTCTATAACGGCTTCAACGGATACTTCATTTTTGTTCCAAGTAGTTACCTCTATTTCGGCATTTGAAGCATTTATATCTATTGTTACATCTTTATTCGTATAAAACTTTTCGTTAAATTTCTTTTCTACTTTTTGCGCCCAAATTCCGCTTGTTATCAACAATAAGAGCACACTTAATTTAAATGGTTTGAATGTCATTTTGATTTGGATTTTTAAATTCATGTAATTGTTTTTGCATACGTTTTAACAGCTGTAAACGTAATTGCAGATTCCCAATCAATGCATTGATAGTATCATCGTTAATCCCTTTTGTATTGAGCTCATCGGTTAACGACTTATATTCTTTAGTTAACCCCTCTAATTGAGAAATATAACCATCAAATAATTCTTTATTTTCTTCAGTTAACTCTAATTGACTTAACTCGTAATTAATTGTATTTATGTAATATGATTCTACAGTTTTTAATTCTGGAGAAATACTTCCTAAACTTATACGCTGGGTACTAATATCTAAACTTTTATCAGTATCCTGAGCAGGCACCGGTTCAATAACAGTTGTATTTATATACACTTGAAAAGTTACTCCTAATAATAAAGCTATTGATGCCGCTACAAATAACCATTTATATGAAAACCTTTCCTTTTTCTCTTCATGAAGTTCTTTCGTTAATCTCTCTTGAAAACGATTTCTATGATTCTGAGATAATTTCTCCTTATTATCTACGTTATTCTTTAATACTTCCCTAATATCTTTATGCATAATATGAGGTTTTTAAATATTCTTGTACTTGTTTTTTCCCTCTCATTAAATGAGTTCTAGAAGTAACTTCCGAAATTCCTAAAATTTGTGAGATTTCTTTATGATCATAGCCTTCTAAAAGATATAAAGTAAGTACTATTCTATATTTTTCTTTCAACTTATTAATACAACTAACAATTTCATCATACCCTACTCTTGATGTTACTTGCCAATTATCATCATCATCAATAACTGTTGTTATTTCTTCATTTATAGGAACAACTGCTAGTTTTTTCTTCTTTAACCAATCAATACTTTGATTAATAACAATCCTTTTCAACCAAGCTCCAAAAGTAACCTCTTCTTTATACAAATGTATTTTCTTAAACGCTTTAATAAAAGCATCTTGCATTACATCCTCAGCTTCATAAGTATCCTTTACATATCGTAATGCTATTGTATACATCCCGTCACAATATAAATCATACAGCTGCATTTGCGCTTTTGCATCATTTAATTTGCAAGCCTCTATTATGGGCTGATGAAGCTGTTTAGTCACTCTCATTTTTGGTTTCTTGTTCTAATAGACGAGATATTTTTTTGTTCGTTGCATTTTCCCTAAAATTTTATTTTTAAATTTACATTATGTAGCGTACATATGAAAATAAGTCTTCTTCTGCTCGAATTTAGATTAGAAAAGAGTTTTCACTTTTTATGACCATAACACAACCACTGTTTACCAAGTTAAATGACAAAAAAAAACAAGTCTGCATTAACTGAAAAAGATGGTATTTCACAACCTGAAACAACCAATAAGTCTTCTGCTGAAAAGATTAAGCTAAACAGGAGAAAGCAACCATCTGTAAAAGAATTTGTTGAAAAAATATTATCAGGAAATATTACCTTTTTAAGTAGGGCAATTACTTTAGTTGAAAGTACGAACCAAAAGCATCAGAAAAAAGCAAATGAAATTTTGGAAGCTTGCTTACCTTACGCTAATAATTCTGTTAGAATAGGAATTACGGGAGTTCCTGGAGTAGGTAAAAGTACCTTTATTGAAGCCTTTGGTAAATATTTAACTAGTTTGGATAAAAAAGTTGCTGTATTGGCGGTTGATCCTAGTAGCTCTATTAACAAAGGGAGCATTTTAGGTGACAAAACAAGAATGGAGCAATTAGTTACCGATAAAAATGCTTTTATTCGCCCTTCTCCATCTGGAACATCTTTAGGAGGAGTAGCACAAAAAACTCGAGAAAGCATTATTTTATGCGAAGCCGCTGGCTATGATAGTATTATTATTGAAACTGTAGGAGTTGGTCAATCAGAAACGGCCGTTCATTCAATGGTTGATTTCTTCTTATTACTAAAACTTGCTGGTGCTGGTGATGAGCTTCAAGGAATAAAAAGAGGAATTATAGAAATGGCGGATGCTATTGTTATTAATAAAGCGGATGGTGATAACACAAAAAATGCTAAAATCGCCAAAATTGAATTTAACAGAGCCTTGCATTTATATCCTCCAAAAGAGAATGATTGGATTCCAAAAGTATTAGTTGCTAGTGCTCTTAAAAATAAAGGTATCGATACTGTTTACAATATGATTAACGACTATATTATTGATACGAAGAAAAAGTCCTTTTTTGATAAAAAACGTAATAAGCAAAATAAATTTTGGTTGCTCGAAACAATTAATCAAAAACTAAAGGATAATTTTTATAATGATCCAAGAATAAAAGAATTATTGAATACTGAAATCTCTCAATTAGAAAACGGTAAAACAACTCCTTTTAGTTCTGCGAATAGACTTCTAAAAGAGTCTGAAAATAAAAAAAAGGTTTAAACCCCTACATTTAAACCTTTTTCTCTTCATTCTAATTTCTCTTTGCCTCTAATCTTTATTGCTTAGTAACAACACTTATTATTAACATTTCAAATATCTATAAATTATTTGTTTGTTTATAAATAAAGATACTAAGCGTAGTACTTGAAAGAATAAACGTATAATGATAAGGTATGAATACATAAATCACTCGAAACAAACTCTTTAACCTTTTGCATTTTAATATTTACCAATACCTAAGTCAAAGAAAAAAAACGTGTATTTTTGATAAAAAACAATAACCTAATGGACGATACAAATACTAATCTAATTTCTTGGACTGACTTCACTAAAGTAGACATGAGAATCGGGACCATAATAAATGCTGAAATTTTCGAAAAAGTTAAAAATCCAGCCTATAAAATGCAGATAGATTTTGGAGAGTTCGGAATTAAAAAAACTTCGGCACAAATAACAAAACTATATCAACCAGAAGACTTAATTGGCAAACAGGTAGTAGCTGTGGTTAACTTTCCTAAAAAACAAATTGCCAATATGATGAGTGAGTGTCTTGTTTTGGGTGGTTTAGGAGATGAAAAAGAAGTAACCTTGCTCAGTCCGGAAAGAATGGTAAAAAACGGAACTAAAATTGCTTAGTAAAAAAATAAAAAAACTTCCTAAAACCTTATTTTTAATCGATGGTATCGGAGCTTTATGCTCTGCCTTTTTTTTAGGATTTATTTTCACTTACTTTAATGCTCTTGTGGGAATTCCTATTCCTAGTTTATACCTGCTTGCGAGCTTCCCTTGTTTTTATATTTTATTGGATGTTTATTTTTATTGTAATAGCGACAAAAACATCAATAATCATTTAAGAATAATTGCGTTTCTAAACTTTCTTTACTGCATTATATCTCTAATTTTAGTAATTAAACATCGAGAGAAAACAACCTATTTAGGATGGGCCTACATCTTATTAGAGCTTATGCTAATAAGCATATTAATTTTTCTTGAATTAAAAGCCACAATAACGTATTCACATAAGTAAGTTTTACTAAAAAAAACGACTTTTTAATTCTAAAAAATTAACAATAGTTTTTATGTGGTCTATTCAAAAATTAGAAAATCAATCTACTTATTCTGGCTTAGATGTAAATATTCTATTTATGATTGCCGGCGATGCCTCTATTCAATCACTTGAAAATTCTTTTCACATTCCTAAAAAGAGTTTTTTATATTTTGATAATACATTTAAAGTTACAAGCACATCCCCTTTTTATGAAGGGTATGTTTTAACTCTTAAAAATGACTTGATCAAAGACACTCTTCCTATAGCTTCCTCGTTTCCCAAAAACTATCAAATAAATAATTTAAGAAATATTCCATTAGTTAAATCTCTTTTGTTTTCCCTTTCTTCTGAATCAAAAGATAACGTATCTTTAATTATGAGCTACCTCACTATTATTTTTGAAAAAATGGAAGAAAGTCTTATTCAAAAAAATGAAGATTCACTATTCAATAACTTTGTGCATTTAATTGAAGAAAACATAGAAAATAATTATTGCGCCGCTGCTTATGCTGAAATGTTAAACATACCTTTAAAAAAATTAATAAATGAAGTTAAAAAAGAAACTGACGCCACACCTTGCTTCATTATTAGTCAGCATGTTATAAAAAAAGCAAAAGAACTATTAACTACTACAAAAGACTCTAGTAAAACAATTGCCTATCAATTAGGTTTCCGAGAGCCTTATTATTTTATAAAATATTTTAAACGAAATGTTGGAGTAACCCCAACTCAATACAGAAAACAGTATTAAACTCTCTTAAAATCAAAAAATTCAATAAAAATTATTGAGAAAATATGACATCTTTTAGGAATATTTTCCATTTTTTCACTTCTCTTTCTAGTTGATCTTTGTTTTTGTATTAATCCAAAAAAGATAGAAATATGAATTTAATAGAAGAATTAAAAGCCAAAAAAGAGGCATCATTAAAAGTTATTCCTGAAGAAAAACTGGTCATTATGGCCCAAAGCACTCAAAATCTTAAAAATAAAAATATCTCCGATAAAGCACTAAAGGTTGGTGATTCAGTTAACAATTTTGAGCTCCCAAATGCCCTGGGAAATAAAGTAAGATTAGAAGACTCTCTTTCCAAAGGTTCTGTTGTAATTTCTTTTTATCGTGGCGGATGGTGTCCTTATTGTAATATAGAACTTCAAGCTTTACAGAATTTATTACCTGAATTTGAAAAATATTCGACCACACTAATCGCTATTTCTCCAGAAACTCCTGATAACTCATTAAATACGGTTGAAAAAAACAACTTATCGTTTGAAGTTTTAAGCGACATTGATAATAAGGTGGCTAAACAAATGGGACTTGTTTTTCAATTACCAGAAAATTTAAGAGAGGTGTATCATTCTTTCGATATTGATGTTCCAAAACACAATGGAAATAAAGATTATGAGCTACCAATGCCCGCGACCTATGTTATCAACCCTGAAGGAGTTATCACCTATGCTTTTATTCCAGAAGATTATACCGAAAGGGCTGATCCAAAAGAAATTTTAAATAGTATTAAGTAACTCATAAAAAGCAACTTATTAAAGGGAGTAATGTAACATTACTCCCTTTTTTTAAAATTATATCACTAAATTTATCCAGATAAAAGAATACAACGATTTTTATTACGATCCGGAAGCCTACAAAACAATTGTCTAATAATTAAGCGACTCTATTCTATGTCAGGAGAAACAAATCTGAAAATACTAATAAGTGAAATGGAACCTATTCTTAATAAGGGAGAATATGTTTTCTCGACCATAAAAAACTGTGATCATATTCCTCGAGAAATCACCATTTGCGAAATAAAAGAATCCGAAGGAGTTACCCTGGTATTATCAAAAGAACATGCCGATAAATACGGCTTAAGTTACGACTATGTAGCGGCATGGATTACTCTTAATATCCATTCTTCTCTAGATGCTGTTGGGCTAACCGCAGCCTTCTCTAGTAAATTGGGGAATAGTAATATTAGTTGTAATGTAATCGCTGGATATTACCACGACCATATTTTTGTAGACGTAAAGGACAAAGAAAAGGCCATGTCATCGTTATTGGCCATGACAAATCAAAAAATATAATACATGAAAATTCTAATTATTGGAGGTCACGGAACTATAGGTAAAAAAGTTTCATCTCATTTTTCTAAAGAACATGATGTTTTAATTGCCGGTAGAAATACTGGGGATTTAACTATTGACATCGCAAATAGCAAGTCTATAGAAAACACATTAAAAAATATAGATAACCTAGATGCCATCGTATGCATTGCTGGAGAAGCGAAATGGGATTTGTTCAAAAACTTAACTGAAGAAGACTTTTATATAGGTATTAAAAGTAAGTTAATGGGGCAGGTTAATTTGGTTAGAATTGCCCAAAACTTTTTAAAACCTAATGGATCTATTACACTATCGACAGGAATTTTAGCAGACGATCCAGTTCTGAAAACAACAAGCGCCGCAATGGTCAATGGTGCTATTCATAGCTTTGTAAAAGCGGTATCTCTTGAACTACCCAATAATTTAAGAGTTAACGCAGTTTCTTTAGGTGTTGTGGAAGATGCTTATGAAAAATATAAAGACTATTTCCCTGGGCACAACCCTATACCTACCAATAAAGTTATTAATGCTTATGTTAGAAGTGTTCTAGGGAAAGACAATGGAAATATAATTCGTTTTTATGATTAATTTACCGCAGTAATTTCGTTATAATTTTCAGCAGCTATTATCCCCCAATCTGCAATTGCATTTAATAAAGGAATTAAGGTTTTTCCAAATTCTGTTAATGAATATTCAACTTTTAAAGGTGGTTTTGATGTATACACTTTTCTGTTTACTACGCCATCTTTTTGAAGTTGCTGTAATTGTAAACTCAAGGTTCTTTCTGTAACTCCTTTCATTTTTTTTCTTAGTTCATTATAGCGAAGTGTTCCGTCCATTAAGTAAAATAAAATAACCGTTTTCCACTTTCCTCCTATAATTCCCATCGTTACACTCGTACAACAAGGGTATTCTTTACCTTTAATTTGATACATACAGTTTCTTTTTAATTTTAACAAAGTTACAAAACTTCTTTTTTTTATGTTACTATATTTTTTATAGCTAAATTCATACATTCATTTTATTGTAAATTTCGAGCAAATTATACACAGAATAATACATGAAATTAATTGATGAATTCGATGCTAAAGAAGGCTCTTTTTTACTTGAGTTAAGAACAGATTTAAACTGGAATCACCGCGCTTTTTTAAATTTGTTAAATAATTTATTACAAGAATGTAAAAAAACAAATGACCATATTATCTTGAACAGGAATATTGCTGAAGGAGTTTGGTATATCTCTCATTTTATTAAAAATTGGTCTACACATAGAAATTTTCGAAAAGAATACTCTGATGAATACTATGAAAAGGCATATGAATTGATTTATGATTTAGCGACTTACTATTTTAGTAGTTTCTCTCCGTATACGTCAGGAGATAAATTTGAAACACTTTTGGAAGAGCTTGAAAATCTTACTAAGAAAACATAAAACAAGCCTTTACCCCTTCTCTTACCAAATTATAAAGAGTCACTATTCTTAAAAAAAATAGCGATTTTATTTTTTTTAAAAAAAAGTTTGTTTTCTACGGATACCCGTAATAAAATTTCAAAAAGAGCTTGTAGATTTGCCTCGTAATACATTCAAACTTACAATCTCGTATATACAAATGTATGTACTTTAGTGTTGTCCCCCGATAGCATTCAATCACCGTTAACTCGGTGATTGTTTTTTTTACTTCTATTTCAAATACATCTATTTTGCTCATTTTTTATTGAACTAATGTTCAGTAAAATAGCCTAGAAAAAATTAAGTTATTTTTTTTTAAAAAAAATCACCTCATCTACGGAAATCCGTAAAATTTATCAAAAAAGAATAGCTATGTTTGCTATGACAATGTAGTGAATCATACTAACCAAACTTTTAGTGTTGTCCCCCGAAAGCAAGTAAATACACCTATCTCTAAGTTTTTACTTGCTTTTTTTATTACCGAAGTTTTCCTTTTTCTTTCAAAGAATTGAAAATTATTTTATCCACTTCTGAAACTAAATCAATATCACTAAAACTTAACCATTTTAGTTCTTCAATCTCACTTGAAGCGACTAATGTTCCTGAATATTCGGCTTCATAACAAGTCATTTTCACTAATACTCCATCCGTAGCTCCATCAGCCTGCGCCTTAAACGTTCCTACGTATTTTATGGTCTCTTTATCAATCGTTACTTTCAGCTCTTCAAAAATTTCTCGAATCAATGTTTCTTCATCATTTTCTCCTTCATCTCTTTTACCTCCTGGAATGTAATATTTATCTTTTCCTTTTGACCTCGTACTTAGTATCTGACCATCTTTTATTTCTATATATGCGATTTTATCAATCTCCTTCATTTTATTTAGGTATTATTTTTTCCTTTTAAAAGATTATTCATCAATTGAAAGAAGTATTCGTTTATATTTTCGAAATACCAAAAATAACTATATTCATTGATCATTTTTTCAAAATATAAAAACTATAATAAAGGGTTTCATATCTACAATTTTATACCTTTAAGCACCAAAACGTTAAAAACACTAGTAAACATTTATTATTAACATTTTTGAATAAAAACAACCCTTTATTATGACTATAAAACAGATTCTTTTTTTGAGTTTTTTCTCAATTTTAAGCCTGAGCTGCAAAAACAATCAATCTGGACATCATCATAGCAATGAAAAAATGATTTATGTTTCTTCCGATGAGGGAGAAAAATGGAACTTACTTGGTGTTAAAATAACTAGCAAAATCTTAAGTAGTCAATCAAACGGTACCTATTCAGTAATTATAACCGAAACTCCACCTGAAGGAGGCCCTCCATTACACGTGCACTCAAATGAAGATGAGCTATTCTATGTACTCAAAGGAAAATACACGTTTACTTGTGGAGAGAAAAAAATGAAAGCGAAGCAAGGCGATTTTATTCGTTTACCGAGAGGTATACCTCATAGATTTGTAAACACGGATACAATAACAGGCATCACTATGAATACCATTACACCTGGAGGCTTTGAAAAGTTTTTTAGTGAAATGGCTGAAGCCTCAAAAAATGGAAGGCCTTCAAAGTCCGTCATAAATACTATCGCAAACAAATATGGGGTAAAGTTTGTAAAGAAATAACCAGAGTTTTCAACTAATTTTTCATCTATGGCAAGTTAACTTCCAACGAAGAAAACCCTACCTTAACATCTATTTTTCAGCGCTTTAATATTTTTTATTTATATTGAGTGATCATTTCTATCCCCTAAATTAATGAATGGTTTACAACAATATACACAAGTATTAGGACTTCGAAAGGCGAAACACCTTTTACGACGAACTTCATTCGATTATACGATTGAAACACTTAATGAATTCGCTGAATTAACACCTGAACAGGCTTTCTCAAAACTCACTGAAAGTCAAAATACAGAATGGACGGAGCCTTATGACCCTCTTCCAAATGGATCACCAGATGGAAACTGGACATCGTCTTCTGAAAACCCCAATACATTTAATGGTCAGGGAAGAAAAAGGCGTATTGTAACATCATGGTGGTGGTACAATACCATTAATAAGTGTTCTCTTAAAGCAAAACTTACTTTTTTTCTCCATACATCATTTACGGTCTCTAAAGACGAAGGAGCTGGATCATCAACACATTTTTTTGATCACTTAAGATTAGTAGAGAGCTTTGCTTTCGGTAATGTTAAAACGTTAGCTAAAAAAATAACTTTCGATAATTCCATGTTGAATTATCTTGACAATACCCAAAACAATGCCAATAACCCTAATGAAAATTATGCCAGAGAATTTTTAGAGTTGTTTACCATTTTAAAAGGGCCACAAAATGGAAGTGGAGATTACACCAATTATACTGAACATGATATTCAACAAACCGCAAAAGTATTTTCTGGAATAAAAACTCAGGCAGATCGTAGTATCATAGATTCCGATACGAACTTACCAAAAGGAAGAGTTGCTATTAACCAACACGATCAGAACGATAAAATATTCAGTGAGGCCTTTAATGAACATACAATTTTAGGAAAAAACACAGAAGAAGGTATTGTTGGCGAATTAGATGAATATGTAGAAATGGTTTTTTCTATGGATGCCACTGCTATTTCTTATTGTAGAAAATTGTATCGTTTTTTTGTAAAAAGTGAATGGAATGAGGATGTCGAAAATAATATTATTATCCCACTTGCTGTTCAACTAAAAAATGACAACTATGAAATACTTCCAACGCTGAAAACGTTGCTAACCTCCAATCATTTTTATGATTTAGACGATTCTAACGGAACTGATGAAATATTAGGAAGTATTATTAAAAGTCCATTGCAATTAATTAGCGAAACTATTTCCTTTTTTAAACTTGATATACCTCATCCTTTAAACAATGATGGTTATTTCTATACTTTTTTCAACTTCATTCATAACTCGTATTTAGCCGCTGCTGGAATGAATCTTTGGGGACCAGATTCTGTTGCAGGATATCCTGCTCACTATCAAGAACCCGATTTTGATCGTCATTGGTTTTCATCAAATACTGTATTATCAAGGTATAAAATGATTGATTCCTTAATTACAGGAAGAAATAAGGTTGGAAATAATGGGAGAATTCGAGCGGAGTTAAATCTCCCTGACTTTATTAAAACGAATATCTCAAATCCCTCAAATGCAACTGAACTAATAACAGAACTTTCTGATTATTTATATATTGAAAGCATTAACAATGAAAGAAAAGATTACTTCGCAGAAAATCTTTTAGAAGGTTTTCCTGATTATTATTGGACCAATGCTTGGTTACAATATGAAGGAACAGGTGACGACACCATTGTAAAGTCTCGTTTAAATGCTCTAATTACAAGAATGATTAATGCTCCTGAATTTCAATTAATGTAACCTCTAAAATTTTAACATCATGAAAAGACGATCTTTTTTAAAACTTACTTCTACTGTTTCCGTTTTAGGGTTAATGCCTTTTGAATTAAGTGCTATGCTGAAAGCTAATAATCTTACGGATTGTGGTGACTTGTCTAATCGAAAGTTGGTTCTTATAAATTTAGCAGGCGGTAATGACGGTTTAAATACCTTAATACCTATCAATCAATACGACCAATACTCTAATCTTCGTCCCACTATAAAAATCCCTAATTCTGGTAGCAACGGACTCATTACTTTAGATAGTACTTTATCTGAAAACCAACAACTAGGCTTGCATCCAGCTTTAACTGGTTTTAAATCTTTATATGACCAGGGAGTACTCAGAGTTTTGCAATCTGTTGGATATCCCTCTCAAAACAAAAGTCATTTCGCTTCAAAAGACCTCTACTCCACTGGAAACGATGGTAACGGTTGGGATAATGGAAATGACTCAGGATGGATTGGTCGATTTATTGAAAAATACTATTCAGAAGAATTAAGAGAAAACTACCCTCTGGGTGTTCAAATAGGTTCAAGTAAAACCGAATTAGGTTTTCATGGAGAAGAAGAACATGGACTTTCTATCAATATATCTGGTCAAGATCCTGCTGGGTTTTATACAGAACTGAACGGTTTAGGAGGCTCTCCTCCTTCTAATATTCCAAATTCTGATTTTGGAACGGAATTACAATACATCATTAACACAAGTAATTTATCAAATCAATACTCTCAATCTATTTCAAATGCATTTAACAACGGGCAAAATGATGTTTCCTATCCAGACACAGATTTATCTAATCAATTAAAAACAGTCGCCAGACTTATCAGTGGCGGTTTGAAATCGAAAATCTACATGGTTCGAATTGGTGGTTTCGATACTCATAATAGTCAAAACCAAGAAGAAAATGATATTCAAGGGAAGCATTATGATTTATTAAATACCGTTTCAGAGTCTGTTAATGCCTTTATGAACGACTTAACTTCTCAAACAATAGCTGACGATGTTGTGGGTCTTACCTTTTCGGAATTCGGAAGAAAAGCCAAAGAAAACGGTAACCTAGGTACAGATCATGGTGAAATTGCTCCAATGTTTGTTTTTGGAAATCCAGTTAAAGGAGGAGTTTCAGGCACAAATGTAAACCTCGCAGAAGCTACAAGTAACAACAATTATCAAATAGAAACAGTACAACATGACTACAGGCAGATATTTGGTACGTTACTACAAGACTTTTTAGGAGCTAGTAACTTAGTAATTGACACTACTTTTTTTAACCATTCAGTTAATCAAAGTTTCACCGATTTGAAGGTTTCCGAGTTACTTAAAGAGTCTCATTCCGTTGCTTCAAATTGCTTAGGTGACACTTTATCTTCTTACGACAATCCTATTCTAAATAATGATAAAAAATGGTTTGTTTACCCGAACCCTTTTAATGACTTACTGCACTTAAATACTTTAGAAGAATCTTTTTCTACACAATATCAATTATTTAATAGTAAAGGACAACTTGTTTTAAAGGACAGTAAAAGTTCCGTAAACAATAAAATTACTATTCCATTACCAATACTGGCTTCTGGAGTTTATTTCTTAAGAATTCGACACAATGGCAAAGCTGAAACTCACAAACTTTTTAAACTCTAATAATCAACCTCAATATAAAACGAACTTCTAAAAATTGTTCTTAATTAAAAAAATAATTTTAAAAGTGTAACAAATGTGTTTTTTGTAATCAAAGGGTAAAACCAACTTTAAAAAACACATTATGGTACGATTGATAAAAACAACGTTAATACTTTTAATAACTTTATGTACAACATTTAGCTATTCATTTCAAACAGAATCAGAAAAACCAAACTCGAGAATAACCAATGCTATAAAAGTTTCTACAGAAGGAAATGGTTCTCCAATTTTGTTTTTACCGGGTTTCACTGTTTCGGGATTATCCTGGCGAGAAACATATAGCCAAATGCAAACAAAAGGTAAAGCATACTATTTTTCATACGCCGGGTTTAATGGAAATAATCCCATAAAAATGCCTTGGTATTCCAGTGTAAAAAATGCTATAATCGAATACATCAAAAAGAATGACCTCAACAACATGATTATTATTGGTCATAGTATGGGGGGAAACCTTGCTATTGATGTCGCCTCGGAGCTTCCACATAAAGTAAACAAAATTATTTTGGTAGATTCCCTTCCTTGTATGCGCGAGGTTATGATGCCCAACGTGAAAGCCGAACACCTCTTTTACGAAAGCCCATATACGAAGCAAATGTTAGAAATGGATGAGAATCAATTTAAAGAAATGACTGCGATGATGGCTTCCAACATGACAAATAATAAAACTAAAGCTGAAGAGATTAGCAATTGGATACTAGAAGCAGATCGTAAAACTTGGGTATATGGATATATCGATTTGTTAAAATTAGATCAAAGAACTATTTTGAAGAAAATCCAGTGTAAAACTCTCATTATTGGAGCCTCTTTTCCAAGTATCGATATCGCGCAAAAAAACTTTGAAAAACAATATGATCTGTTAGAAAATAAGTCCATTACAATGGCTTCAAATAGTAAGCACTTTGTTATGTTTGACCAACCTGAATGGTTCAACCAAACCTTGAATAACTTTCTGGCCAATGACAACCAATAATAAAGAAACCTTTGAAAAGATTTACCAACAAAATCAGCCTATGGTACTACAAATGTGCCTAGGTTTTGTAAAGGGAGATCAAGACAGTGCGAATGATTTGTCTCAATAAGTTTTTATTAGTGTATGGAATAATCTTCATAAATTTAAAGGGTTGTCTTCTTATAAAACCTGGATTTATCGAATTACCGTAAATACTTGTTTACAATTTGTAAAAAAAGAAAATAAAAAAGGAACAATAAGTACCCATGAATTTAAAGAAGTAATTGAAGAAACTTCTAATGAAGGTTCTCTTAAAAACCCGATATCAGACTTGTACAAAGCAATAGGTCGATTAAAAAAAGTAGATCGTTTATTAATTATGATGGTTTTGGAGAATGAAGACAATGACTCCATTGCAGAAATTTTGGGTATTTCAGCTATTAATGTCCGTGTTAAAATACATAGAGTAAAGAAACGTCTTGAAAAAATAATTAAAAATATTTAGTGATGAGTATGGATTTTAAACAACTCCAAGAAAATTGGGTCAACGATAAAAAACACATAAAATCGGATACGGATTCTATAAGTTTAATTTATAAAAAAATTAAAAAGAAACAGAAAGAAAATTTCTTTTTCTATTATGGCACCATAACTATTCTTATCACAACTTGCATTGCCATATCCTTATTCTTTTACCATATCGCTCCCGTAAAACAACTATTAAGTAGAATAGGAGCTGGATTAATGATTTTAGGGCTTATTGTTAGAATTTTAATAGAAGTAATAAGTATTGGTAAGGCAAAGAAAATAAACAAACTCGATGATCTTTTGAAAACTGCAACAAATACAACCAAATTTCATTCATATAGAAAATTTATTCATGAAATTATCGCGCCTACAATTGTTACATTATACACCATCGGTTTTTTTATGATTACCCCAGAGTTTAGCTTGTATTTAAAGAAGTGGCAAGTACTACTCATGAATACCTCTTATGTAGTAATTGGAATACTCCTATTTTTTATTATTCGTAAGGGCGTTCAAAAAGAAATGAAAAAACTAAGAGAAATTGCAAGTATTAAAAGTGATATAGAAAGTGATTAAATGAATGATCTCTATACCAGCATCTAGTAATTAAACCTTTTACTATAGTCCTATAATTAAAACTTCCAACAAACAATTCGGGTAACCTTGTTTCCTTGATTCATTTGAATTTTTTTAAACTTTGTTACCCCTATTTTTTTCCCAGAATCTTCTAAACTTTTAACATTCTCTTTTTTAGAAACCAAGCTAGTAAACCATAAACTCGCGTTAGGGTATTGCGAGCTCTGATATAAATAATTATGCAAAAAAGCTTTTTCCCCTCCTTTATACCACAACTCATTATCGGTTCCTGAAAAATTTCGAACCACAGTACTTCCTAAATTTCTGCTTTTTCTTTTATTGGCTCCTCTTGCTTCACTTTCTGAAGCATAAAATGGAGGGTTACACATCGTTAAAGTAAATTTATCCTCTACTTTTATAATTCCCTCTAAAATATTAGCCGAATTATTTTGATATCGAAGCTCTATTTTTTCCTCTAATTGGTTCTTATCAATATTCATTTTTGCTACCTCTAAGGAATTCTTATTTACATCAGAAGCAACAAAACTCCAATCATAAATAGCACTACCTAAAAGCGGATAAATACAACTTGCTCCAGTACCAATATCTAATACTTTTACAGTAGAACTTCCTTCTATCAAATCTGCTAAATGATGAATATAGTCAACTCTTCCAGGAATTGGTGGGCACAAATTTTCATCAGGAAAATCCCAGTAACCAATATCATAATGAGTTTTTAATAATGACCTATTTAATGTCTTTACTGCATTTGGATCTGAAAAATCAATTGTTAATTTCCCAAACTTTTCCACGACAAATGACTCTAAAATTGGATTTTCTTTTAATAATATTTTAAAATCGTATCCATTGTTATGAATATTATTTGGGTGTAGTGATTTCATTTAACTTAATCTAAAACTGATTGATTGAATTGAGAATGCAAAGCAACTAAAAAGATTCCATTATTTATCAGAACTCTTTAAAATATATTTTTATCATTTATTTTCTTTCAAAGCTAAAACTCTATGGATTAACAAAGCTATGGGGGCCATAATCGTAAATATTAAAATAATAGTCGGTTCAAGACTTATGTTATTCATTGTAATAGTGATAAAATCGGCATGTCCAATAAAATATGGAATCATCAATACAACTATTAAAACAGTTGATTTTATACTCTTCTCCCTTGATTTATAATAATACCCTAAAAACAATTCTTTTAGATATAACGTAGAAAGAACTAAAAATAACAAACTAGCAAATAAAGAAAGATAAGGATTACTATCTCTTAATAAATTAGAATCATCCGAAACCATACTTAAAAAAAGTAGCCAAACATGCCCATAAATCGTAAACAATATGAACACGAAAAGAAGTACCTTCAATAATATATTTAACCAAAATTTCAAGCCCCATTCATTTAAAAATCAGTTGAAAATAAATTCCTTGCTCCACGAATACCGCATTTTTGGTATTTGTTGTAAACTCGAGCAGCTCTTTCCTTTATCTGTTCGCCTGTTTCATTTAGAATCCAGCCATCAATAGCTGATTTTAAAGTATAAGCTTCAGGAGCCATTAAATGAGTAGTCCATAACAATGGAATTGCACCCGCTCTTTTTATTTCTGACGAAAAATAATCTTTACTAAAACATGCCAAAATAATAGCTTCTTTATTCTTTTTTTTACCAATTTCCCTATAGGAAATATTCATATTAAATTCCATTAAACCATTATGACCTATATACGCCAATAAATCTGCATCTCCTCCAAAACCGAGTTTTTCATTGTTATAAAGTAAGATTTCGTTACTTTGACTATTGGACGCTTTTAAAAAATCCTCGATGCATGTTTTTATATATTTACCATTATAAGCCTCTGCTAACAAATAAACATTCTTAGATACATGTTTAAAAAGCAACTTTTCCAATACTATGGATTTAGATGAATTTATCTTTTTTACGAATTGCCAATCAGTTGTTTTATATTTAAAAAATGATTTCACACCATAGGCTGCGCCCCAATACAAATTGTTTTTTGGATCTTTTCCATTTCCTAACTTTTTAGGAACTGGAACAATACCTTGGAACTGATTATCACATAATGCAACAAACACATGAATGGTTTTTATTTGTCCATATGCAGTTTTAAATAACATGAAGAAAATTACAACTGTAATCTTCAATTCCATACAATTCCTTATTTCATTACTAACATTGTAAATTCTAAATCTAAAGGTTTTAGATTTTCTTTTAAAGCATCGAGAAACGAATCTCCATACTCTATAAAATATTCAGAAAAGTTTCGTTGACGTTCTTCTAATGATTGGTTTGGTAAAACTTCCTCCTGTAACGTTGTAATTCGGTGAACCAAATCTTGTTGCTTACGCTTTTCAGCTCTTAACAATCTCTTTTCTAAATTAGCGAGTCCTTTTAATTGCTTCTTTTCTTGAGCGTTTACTGCTCCTATAAACGACATATCCGTTTTTTTAGCAACTCCTCTAAGCATAACGAATTGTTCTTCTAAAAATTTTCTTTGTTCATTAAAATTAACTGTTTCTTCAGCATTTTCGTTAACTTTTAACTTTAACAAATCTTTTTGCTTTAAAAACAATTCTTTAATACTAACATTTAAACTTGCTAATTTACGTTCCTGTTTTTCAGTAAGTACTTGAACAGAATTTCTTAATAATAAAATAGGGTAAGGAACCGAAACTTTATTAAAAAACTCTTTCAACTGCATCCAATAAGCCAACTCTCCTCCTCCTCCGATGTAGCAGAGGTTCGGTAAAATAACTTCTTGATATAAAGGACGCATAATGACGTTCGGAGAAAATCTTTCGGGATGTTTTTCTAATTCTTCCTCAATTTCTTCTCTCGAAAATGAAACATCAGTATTGTTTACTTTATATATGGTATCCTCTAATACTATTCTCTCGCGCAATCCATCAATTAAATAAAACAAATTTATTTCTCTTGGATTGACCTGTACCTTATAATTTTGTGCAAGTTCTTCCGACGCGTTTAAAACTGTTTTATATGAAGTTTGATCAAACAATTCTTCTTTTATAAAAGGAATCAATTCTCTTTTTAAACGAGCATTATCTGCCTCAACAATAACCAATCCGTATTTTCCGAATAATTCATTTGCTATATATCTTGTTGCTTCCGCAAGTGTAGAATGTTCAAAATATCCTTGTTTAAAGAGATTTTTTAAATATACCGCATTTTTAGAGGTTCCAAAATGATTTGATAGCACCGAAAAAACTTCCTCTAATCCTTCCGTTTTAAACCTTCCAACACCGCCTTGTTGATTAGAGTTCCAGCGAATTTTTTCCTGTTTAAAATTAAAATAATTAATTTCATCAAAGTCATGATCTTCGGTTGCCATCCAATAAACAGGCACAAAATTCTCTTCAGGAAATTGAATCGCTAACTCTTCACATAAATTAATAGCTGATATTATCTTATACAAAAAATAAAGAGGGCCTGTAAACAAATTTAATTGATGCCCCGTAGTTACAGTAAAAGTATTGGGCTCTTTTAATTTTGATAAATTCGTTTGTGTTTCTTCTGAAATATTCACCTTTTCGTATTGCTCAGTAAGTACTGAAAACAAATTCGCTCTAGTCTCTGAGTTATACGAGTTTCTTTTTTCAACTATTTGATTTTTAAATCCATCTAAAGAAGGAAAATTATTATAAAACGATTTTATTTTTGAGTTCTGTTCAAGGTAATGAAGCATTGTTTTCGAGAAGAAACCAGTACTTTTAAAAGGAATTTGGTATGTTTTCATTATTAGCTTTTTCTTTGAAACAATGTGTAAATATATGGTTGTTCGCTACCGTTAGGATTTGTAATAACAGATGAGCCTACACCGACATTTAAAATGGAAGCTTCTTTAGTACTCGCCTCACACCATCCATGGTTTACGGTTATTTTTTTAGTACAAGCTTTATCCCAATGATTTTTAAGGTCAAAGTCTTTTGGTTTTTTACAGTCATTTTCGTTTGAAGTCATGAATCAAAAATAGTAAAATTTCACTTTTTGCCGAAAATCATATAGCCTTCTAACATATTTTTAACTTGTTTGTTAATTAATCATGTTTTTGATTATTTTTACTCGCTAAGCAATCTTCGATATTATTGTTAACTCAAAGTATCTTTAGAAAAAAAACAGTATCGATAATTAATATTTCTTAATTATAAAATATGCAATTTAAACAACCTGAAATCTTATACTTTTTAGCACTACTATTAATTCCAATTATAGTACATTTATTTCAATTGCAACGTTTTGTAAAGGTTCCTTTTACCAATGTGGCATTTTTACAAAAGTTGTCTTTACAAACGCGTAAAAGCTCTCGTATTAAAAAATGGTTGATTTTAACGACTAGATTATTACTACTTACATTTCTTATCCTCGCTTTTGCTCAACCTTATTTTAGTAATAGAGAAGCCAGTGAGAAACTACATTATTCCATATACCTAGATAATTCATTAAGCACTAAGACCAAAGGAAAAAGAGGTGACCTATTGCAAATAGCTGTTCAAGACTTAGTTGAAAACCTGTCTGAAAATAGTATATATTCATTGCAAACAAATACAAACTTTTATCCTAAAAAAACTTCCGATGAATTAAAAGATATTCTATTTGGAGTTAAAAACTCTGCATCTCAAAAAAGTATTAAGGATGTTTTGTTAAAAATGGCTACCCAACAAAACAATGATATTCCTTCGTTTAAGAGGGTTCTTATTTCTGATTTTCAGAATATTCCAGAAGAAGATTTTAACAATATCGATTATACTACAGCCTTGGTTCAGCTAACACCGCAGTTAAAAGAGAATATTTCCCTGGATAGTGTATATATAGAAAATACGAAGGCCAATACAATGGAAGTCAAAATCATTGTAAAAAACCAAGGAACAGAAAAAAAGAATATTCCTATTGCCATTTATAACGATGAATCTTTAGTTAATAAACAAACATTTGATATCGAGGAAAACTCAAATAAAACTATCACTTTTTCTCTTCAAAAAACTCCAATTCTTTTAGGAAAACTGGTTTTAAATTATAGTGACACCTATTCTTTTGATAATACTTTTTATTTCACTTTAACTACAAATGAAAAAATAAATGTTCTATCAATAGGCGCAGTTAGTTCTTACTTACCAAAGATTTATACTCCTGATGAGTTTAATTTTTCTCAAACGTCATTGCAAAAAACCAACTATAATGCTATTGCAAAACAGCAACTAGTTGTTTTAAATGAATTGGAAGAAATTCCTGTTTCTATGCAAGAAACTTTAAAAGAGTATGCTCAAAAAGGTGGTTACTTAGTTCTTATTCCAAATGCAAATAGCAATACATCATCTTACAAAAGTTTATTCAAAAAACTTGGAATAAAGACGAGTCTTTTTGAAAAAGACACCGATAGTTTAAAAATTACCAACATTAATTTTAAACATCCTATTTTCGCAAATGTTTTTGAGAAAAATGTACGTAATTTCCAATATCCATATACCTCTGTTTCCTATAATACTACTTTATCGAATACTAGTAATATACTTTCATTTGAGAATAAGAAAGGATTTATTTCTCAGATTAAATCTCAAACAGCCTCTGTTTTTTGGGTTTCTAGTCCAATAAATAAGAAATATAGTAACTTCAGTAACTCTCCTTTAATTGTACCTGTTTTTTATAATATTGGTAAACAAAGTTTGAAAATAACGGAATTGTATTATACTGTAGAAAAGGAAAACACTATCGATATTAGCGACTCTTTCGGCAAAGATGCTGTGTTAACAATTGCCAATAGCAATCATTCTTTCATACCACTACAACAGGTTTTTCAAAATAAAATAAGAATTACAACGAATGAACAGCCAATTCAATCTGGATTCAATTATATATTAAAGCAAAAGGATACTTTAAAACGCATTGCTTTTAACTATCATCAACAGGAAAGTTTACTTGCGTTCCCTAGCACTCAAAACATTGTTAACCAAAAACAAAACCTTAGTATTTCAAGTTCTGTAAAAAGCACACTAAATAGTATTAAGAAAAAAAATGAAGTTCAATGGCTTTGGAAATGGTTTTTAGCTCTTTCCATTGTATCTTTGCTTTTTGAAATTTTGATCTTAAAATTCTTCAAATCATGACAACGCTGCTTAAATCGGCTACTATTATAGACACTTCTAGTCCGTTTCATAATCAAACTAAAGATATTTTAATTATTGACGGAACCATTTCAAAAATTGATGATAACATTCCTACCAAAGACGAATATAAAACGGTAGAATTAAATGATTTACATGTTTCTACCGGTTGGTTCGATACCAGTGTATCATTAGGAGAACCTGGATATGAAGAACGAGAAACTATACAACATGGATTAAGTGTTGCTGCTCGCAGTGGCTTTACCGCTGTTGCTGTTAATCCAAATACCCAACCTATTGCGGAAAACAAAGCAACTATTGAGTTTTTAATAAATAAAGCCAATGGTTTTACTACGGATTTATTCCCCATTGGAGCTCTGACGCAACAAAGTAAAGGGATTGAAATGGCTGAATTGTTCGATATGCAACAATCTGGAGCCATAGCATTTGGAGATTATAAAAAACCTATCACAAATGATAATCTATTAAAAATAGCCTTATTGTACGCTCAAAACTTTGATGGTCTTATTATGAGTTTCCCAAAGAACAAAGCTATTGCAGGCGAAGGCGTTGCGAATGAAGGTGTAAATAGTACTACCCTCGGTTTAAAAGGAATTCCTTCTCTTGCTGAAGAAATTCAAATTTCAAGAGACATTTTTTTACTAGAATATACTGGAGGAAAATTACACATTCCGACTATATCTACTGCAAAATCAGTTGAACTAATTAAAGAAGCTAAAGAAAAAGGCTTAGATATTACCTGTAGTGTAAGTGTCCATAATCTGTTTTTAACGGATGATGAGCTTCATGGCTTTGATGCACATAAAAAAGTAAATCCTCCTTTACGTACCAAAGAAGATACGATCGCTTTAATTGAAGGTGTAAAAAATGGTACTATAGATATTATTACTACCGATCATAACCCGATTGATATAGAATATAAAAAAGTTGAGTTTTCAACTGCAAAAGATGGAACCATTGGTTTTGAAAGTGCCTTTGGTGCCTTGAATACTATTTTAGACTTAGAGACTATTCAAAGATGTTTATCAACTACTCCAAAACAGCGTTTTGGAATTGAGATCAATAGTATACAAGAAAATAGCAAAGCTAATTTATCCTTATTCTCAACAAAAGAGGAATACGCCTTTACAGAAAAACATGTTTTATCAACTTCGAAAAATAGTGTTTTCTTCGATAAAACATTAAAAGGAAAAGTATATGGATCATTTAATAATAACCAATTAATTTTAGACAATCATGCGTAACTTATCAGCCGCTCAAGACGGAAAAACAAATGCTATTATCGGTCATTTTACGATTATAGGTACTATAATTGCCATTGTATTAAACAATAATTCTAAAAATGAATTCACTAGTTTCTACATAAGACAAATGATAGGATTACATATTTTATCCTTTGTTAATGGATGGATTGTAAGTCAATACATAGGTGGATGGGCTGGAACAATTATAGGTATTCTCATATTTGCTTTTTGGTTAATAAGTTTTATAGGAGCAATTAATGAACAGGAAAAGCTTATTCCATTTTTAGGTGAGCAATTTCAAGAATGGTTTAAAGGAATTCAATAATGAGTTTACAGTATATCGTAAGACAACCAAAAACTGCAGTTGAAAACCCACCTTTATTAATTTTACTGCATGGTTATGGAAGTAATGAACAGGATTTGTTTTCTTTCGCAGAAGAACTTCCTGATGAATTACTTATTGTAAGTGCTCAGGCTCCAAATGAAATGGGATATGGCGGGTACGCTTGGTACGCTATTAATTTCGATTCAAAAAATGAAAAGTTTTCGGATATACCTCAAGCCAAAGAGTCAGTAGATAAAATTGCCAACTTTATTGATGAAATAAAGACAAAGTATACAACTGCTTCTGACAAAACATTTTTATTAGGTTTTAGTCAAGGTGCCATTTTAAGTTATGCTTTGAGTTTAAATTATCCGAATAAAGTTGAACATGTAGTTGCTTTGAGCGGGTATATTAATGACGAATTATTACCTAACGAAATACATCCAGAAATAAAAACGGATTACTATATTTCACACGGTACTGTTGACCAAGTTCTTCCTGTTGATTGGGCTAGAAAGGCTCCAGTTTTTCTTTCAGAAAATAATTTAATACACGAATATTCAGAATATCCTGTAGGTCATGGTGTTGCTCCGCAAAATTTTTATAGCTTTAAGGCCTGGATCAAACAAAGGTTATAATATTTTTAGAAGATGATTTATATCAGTTTTTCTGAGTAGAAATACTATACTTTTGTTTAAATTTAAGTGAAAATTATGTTTGATATATTAAATCAAGACACGCTTTATTTCTGGAGCGCGCCGTTCTTTTTATCGATTATATTCATAGAAATGTACTTTAGTTATAAAGCTAAAGCCAAAAATTATGATTTTAAAGATACTTCTACCAATGTTTATTTTGCTTTAGTCAACTTTAGCCTCGACCTTCTTATGAAAGCATTCTCGTTCTTAGTAATGGGCTTATGCTTTAAATACAGGTTTATTACATGGGATAATCAAGTTGTATATTGGTTAGTAGCTTTTATAGGTCAAGACTTCTTATACTACATACATCATTATGTAGATCATCATTCTCGATTCTTTTGGGCGGTACATGTAACTCATCACAACTCGAAATATTATAATATTTCTACAGGGTTCAGATCTCCTGTGTTACAACCGTTGTTTAGATATATGTTTTTCTTACCATTAGCATTTGCAGGTATAGCTCCTTTGCATATTATGTTTGCTTATGCCATGAATCAAAACTATGGTACACTATGTCATACCAATTTCATTAAAAGTAAATTAGGTTTATGGGGCTACTTTTTTGTAACTCCTTCTCACCATAGAGTTCACCATGCTTCTAACACTAAATATTTAGATAAAAATATGGGAATGGTGTTGATTATCTGGGATAGAATATTTGGTACTTTTCAAGCAGAGGAAGATGAAACAGAATATGAAAAGTTGAAATATGGTTTAACAACAGATCTAGAAGATAGAGGTCCTATTAACGTCATTTTTCATGAATGGAAAGAAATTTTTAAGGACTTTTTTGTTCGTAGAAAAGGTTTGCCAGTAACAACTAGATTGAAATATGTTTTTATGCCTCCAGGTTGGAGTCATGATGGAAGTAGTAAAACAAGTAAAGAACTACAAAAGGAGTTAAGAGATAATTTAACTAGAAACTCTGAACACAAAATAAAACAAGAATTACAAAAAGCATAAAAAAAGGAGCGATTTCAAAATCGCTCCTTTTTCGTTATTTTAATATCTGGTTGGTATGTTCTTTTGTTTTTACTTTTGCTATAACATCTTCAATCACTCCATTTTCATCAATAACAAAAGTAGTTCTATGAATTCCGTCATACTCTTTACCCATAAACTTTTTAGGCCCCCAAATACCAAAAGCATTGATTACTTCTTTCTCCTCATCTGCCAATAAAGAAAAAGGCAATTCATGCTTATTAATCCAATTTTGCTGACGTTTAGCGCTATCGGCACTTACTCCAAGTATTTCGTATCCTTTCGCTAAAAAACTCTGATAATTATCTCTTAAGTTACATGCTTCAGCCGTACATCCAGGTGTACTTGCTTTCGGATAAAAAAACAATACTAATTTTTTACCTGTATAATCAGATAACTTTCTTACGTTTCCTTTCTCGTCTTTTGCTTCAAAATTTGGAGCCTTATCACCAATTTGTAATGTCGTCATAATTCTATGATATTTGTGAGTTTTTTAAAACTCAAATTTACAAATAAGTTAAGAAACGATAAAACTTAGTACTTTAAGTTTGTACATTTGTTTAGGCTATTTCGTTTGGATTATCATGAAAGTATATCACTTTAAAATTTGTGATTATCATCCAATATGAAGCGCCTAGTATAAAGTATGAGTAAATTTTATCTATATGACAAAAGCTGAAAAAGTTCAATTTGTAATCGACACTCTTGAAAAATTATATCCTGAAACTCCAATTCCGTTAGACCATAAAGATCCATATACACTTCTTATTGCTGTATTGCTTTCAGCTCAAAGTACGGATGCAAGAGTGAATACTATTACTCCTTTACTTTTTGATAAAGCAGATAACCCTTATGATATGGTAAAACTTACTGTTGATGAGATAAGAGACATTATCAGACCTGTTGGCTTATCTCCTATGAAATCAAAAGGAATTCATGGCTTATCAAAAATTTTAATTGAAAAACATAACGGAAATGTTCCTGTTGATTTTGATGCCTTAGAAGAGTTACCTGCGGTTGGTCATAAAACCGCAAGTGTAGTTATGGCACAAGCTTTTAACATTCCTGCTTTTCCTGTTGATACACATATCCATCGCTTAATGTATCGTTGGAATTTATCAAATGGTAAAAGTGTTAATCAAACTGAAAAAGATGCCAAAAGATTGTTTCCGAAAGAACTTTGGAATAAACTACACCTTCAAATAATTTATTACGGAAGAGAATATTCGCCCGCTAGAGGATGGAAAATTGAAAAGGATATTATTACCACCACAGTTGGAAGGAAATCTTTGATGAAATAAAAAAATAATACTCATAAAAAAAGCTCCAACATTCGTTGAAGCTTTTTCCACTCTTAATTCAAATTCAATTCAATGAGATAGTTTGACTTTGATTCTATTACTTTTAGGCTTTTTGAGAAATCAAGTAAAAATTGAATTGTTTCTTTTTTGGGGTTATTTTTTGAGTCATTAGACTTTTCTCTAGAGTAAAGTTGCGTCATGTATTACTTATTTATTAATTTGTTATCAAACACTTAACGCTTATTTTTTACATTTATTGTTTAGTTTACTAAAATTACATTATTTTTTTCTACAATCTTTCTTAAATTAATTAATGCATAACGCATTCTTCCTAAGGCAGTATTAATACTTACACCTGTATTTTCAGATATTTCATTAAAACTTAAATCGTTATACATACGCATAATAAGAACTTCTCGCTGCTCTTCTGGTAATTCTTCGATTAACTTCTTTACATCATTTAAAATCTGATCTTTAATAATTTTAGACTCTGCATTCAGCTCACCATCACTTATTACGGAAAAAATATCGAAATCCTCCGTACCGCTGAACATTGGCATTCTATTACTCTTTCTAAAATGGTCTATTACCAAATTATGAGCAATTCGCATTACCCAAGGCAAAAATTTTCCTTCTTCGTTATAATGACCACGTTTAAGGGTTCGTATTACTTTAATAAATGTATCTTGAAAAATATCTTCGGTAGAATCTCTATTCTGAATTTTACTGTAAATGAAGCTATACAGTTTTTGCTTATGTCTTTTAATCAATATCGCAATGGCATTTTCATTTCCATTTATATAGTCTTTTACTAAAGAACTATCTTTTACTACATTTTTGTCCATATAATTACTTTTATAAAGACGGCTAAAAACCATCTTTGATTAGGGGTAAAAACTCTCTTTTTAAAAGTAATTGTATGCTATAGGCGTTAAATATTGATTTATAAACTGTTACAAATATTGCTTTTTTTACACTGAAATGCAAATTTAATTTTAGTTTTATTTAAGAATAAAAGAATTATTTACAAAGACTCTAAGAAGAAATAAACTCAAATATTTTATCTAATCGAGTGCTTCAACTTCTAATAAAACAGGATCGAATGAATAAAAAGGTTATATATATTTATTTACACTCATGCCTCTTCTCTATTCACTCAAATTCAATTTTTAATCACTTAAAGAACTCTTTCTAAAGAGTATTTAAACAAAAGGTATTTTTAATCTTTAAGCCTTAAATTACAATATCTATGAACACCAATATTCAAAAAGAAGTAAACAAATTACTAAAAGAAAACATTAACAATTTTTTAAAAGAGATTCAAAAAACTTTACCAGCAACTGTAACGGTATCCACAAATTGGGGAAGCTTGGATAATGTTTATGAGCATTTTAAAAATAGCCGTATTTTCAATAGAAGACTCCAATTCAATCCCTTTATAATTGTTTATTGTGAAAGTCCAGAAGATGTTCAAAACACCTTCAAGGCTGCAAAAAACAATAACCTTCCATTTAAAGTAAGAGCTGGAGGACACGATCATGAAGGAGAGTGTACTGGAACGAATGTAATTCTTATTGATGTTTCAAAAATGAACTACCCTGAACACAACAATGAAAAAATATTTATTGAAAACATTGATGGAGAAAAAATCGCTCATATTCGTCCAGGTATTCGTTTTAAAGACTTAACATCGAGGCTAGCCGATCAAGATGTTATGATCGCACATGGTACTTGTGCTACTGTTGGTATTGCTGGATTCACCATGGGTGGTGGCTGGGGACCATGGACTCGTAAATACGGAATGTGCTGCGAACGTTTAGTTGGAGCTACCATTTTATTAGGCAATGGAGAATTTGTAGAACTCAATGAAAAAAACGGTGAGGTTCCAGATTTGCTTTGGGCACTGCGAGGTGGAGGTGGAATGAGTTACGGGATAGTAACTGAGTTTCGAATTAAAACATTCGAATTACCCAAAGTACTACACCGCTTTAATATTGTTTGGAATCCATATAGCGACATCAATCCTGATGAAATTGAGGGAGATATTCCTGCTCTTGAAGTGCTAAAAAAATGGGAGGAGATTATACTACCAATTAACTCACCTCAACTTATTGGAACCAACTTAAAAATGAGTGCAAGGTCTTGGGATGAAAACACACCTGTTCCTTATAAAACAATTAATCTGAATTGTCAATTTAATGGCTATTGGGAAGGAAATGAAGGAAGTCTAAGAGAATATGTTAAATCTAATTTTAAAGGTGTACTTGCTGTTACAGATGAAATGTTAACTATTGAACCAGCGACAGGTGCTGACTTCGAACATAAAAGTAACTATGGTGAAAATTTAATGAGCTCATGGGATAGAGAGTCTTTTAACGAGATCAAAACAGCCTTGTTACCTTCTGATTTATTAATGGGAACTCCTTTACAACCAGATCTAGATCTTCCTGCACCCCATAAAATTACCTCTAGACTTGTCGATAAAATCGGTTTAGGCAATAATGGTCATCAAAAGTTAATTGAAAGTTTATGTTCCACTTTATTAAACGAACACAACAGAAAAAACACCATTACAACTTATATCACTCTTGGAGCAATTACAGGTGATTTCTATAAAAACCATCCTAAAACTGATAGCGCTTTCCCATATAATGATAAACAGTATACTATTCAATATCAATGTTGGTGGGAAGCTTTAGATGGAGATATGGACCCAGTTATAAAAAATTATATAGAAGAAAAAATAAAGAATTTCCAAAACAATACTTTGTATGACTATACCAACAGAGCCTTAGATTGGATTGAAGTGTGCAGAGATTTTGATATTCCAAATACCTCTGGTGCTTTTATAAGTTTTAAAGATAGCTCTATTCCTACTAAAACTTATTTTGCTGATAGCTATGATAAACTAATCAAGATAAAAGAAAACTATTCAGAAGATCCATTTAATCATTTTAGATCCAGAAAAACTATTATTTAAACTTACTCCTCCCCTTCTAGCGAAGGGGATTTTTATTTTATTACAAAAACCTTTCCCTTTAGAACTTAACATACTCTTTTCTAAACCTTAAGATGACATAGCTTGATATATTTTTTAAGGTAAAAAAAGATGAACTTTAAACTATCAAAATTTTGATTTGGTAATCTAAAATTACCATAATGAAAACATATTGCGCTATCCATGTTTTCATAATCTAACCAAATAGTAGAGTTCAGAAACTACATTAAAAACGAGGCGTATCCCGAAAAGCCTTATGAGTAGGGATTAAAAATTCAATTATAATGAGTAAAGCTATTTGGACAATTAATACAATTGTTAACACTCAATTTTTACATGACTTAAGCGGTTCTGGTACTTGGGAAAATCCAGTTGGAGGAGGTCAGTATTTCAATGACCATATTTATTTTGTTGCAACAAGAAACACCGATGGTAAAGTTGTTACTGGTAATGATACAAACTTTTCACTAGAAGTTAAACCTCACGATAATATACAATGGGTTGTAAACCCAAGTAACCTATTAAACGACAACCAATATGGTGTTGTCATGTATGGTTTTGAAACTGGATCGAATTGGGATAATGCCCTAACAAGTCCAGACTCAAGAAATGTTGAAGCTTATTTCGCTCAATTAACGAATGGTTTTAATAGTCCTAACCAACCTTCTGGAAACTTTCTAAAAGGCAGTAGCTCTGAAATAAGTATACCTGAGACTAATGTAAAGGCCGAACCCAAGTTTAATGAAACTATAAGTTATCACATTAAACTAATCCTTTTAGACCTGTCAAAACCTTCACAACCTAAAGCTTTGAAGTTCGTAAAAGCTGATCCTCGCTTTGTAATACAGAAAGATTTAGTTTACTATGAAAATCTTCAAACGGTTTAGTAAATCATTTTGTAACTAAAATTTGAGGTCATTTAGAATATTCTAAATGACCTTATTGTTTTATTTTTTAATCAACTTTCAGTTTAACTAAACGACTCTGCACCCAAGTGCAGAGAATTTTAAAACCAATAAATCAGCTAACTATAGTAATTACATCTTATTAAGTTAGTTGATTTTGCAATTTTTATCCGAAACTTAGCTTCTTCACTAATTCAAAAAGCCGTATTTTTATGCCTCATTTTTTAGAGCGTATGGATCATACATTTTTAATTTAACTATCTCTCTCATTCAGAAGGTTATATTTTAAAACAAGTATCCACAACTGATAATTTAAGGTAGCAAAAACAAACAAATGAAAATAGATATTTCAAAGGTTAGCCCTAAGGAAAACATCATTATAAAAGGAGCAAAACTCCATAATCTAAAAAACATTGATGTTGTTATTCCAAGAAACAAATTGGTGGTTATTACTGGCCTTTCGGGTTCAGGAAAATCCTCACTAGCTTTTGACACGTTGTATGCAGAAGGACAACGACGCTATGTAGAAAGTTTGTCATCGTATGCCCGACAGTTCTTAGGAAAACTTCACAAACCTAAGGTAGATTATATTAAGGGAATTGCTCCTGCAATTGCTATTGAACAAAAGGTGAATTCTACCAACCCACGATCTACAGTAGGAACATCTACTGAAATTTACGATTATATTAAATTACTCTATGCTCGAATTGGAAAGACTTACTCTCCTGTTTCTGGTGAAGAAGTTAAAAAACATACAGTAACCGATGTTATTCGTTTTGTAAAAGAGTTTGATGAAAAAACCAAATTGCTTTTACTGGCTCCTATTGCAATTAATGAAAACCGAAAGCTGGAAACCGTTTTACAAGTGTTAAAACAGCAGGGGTATGCGCGTCTCAAGTACAATGAAACTGTATATAGAATTGATGATTTTCCTGTAAAGGATTTTAAAGGCGATCAATTTTCCCTAGTCGTTGACAGAATTGTAGTGAAACATGAAGAGGACTTTTATAATCGATTAGGAGATGCTATACAAACTGCTTTTTTTGAAGGAAAAGGTATTTGTCAAATTCACGATTTATCCTTAGAAAATACCACAGAATTTAGTAATAAGTTTGAACTTGACGGTATTACTTTCCTTGAACCCAATACGCACTTTTTCAGTTTTAATAATCCTTATGGAGCCTGCCCTACTTGCGAAGGTTATGGAAGTGTTGTAGGAATTGATGAAGAACTTGTAATTCCGAATACTGGTTTATCTATATATGAAGATGCAATTTTTCCTTTTAAAACGGATAGTTATAAAAAATATAAAAATAGTCTTATTCTTCATGCAGAAGAATTTGGAATACCTATTCATAAGCCATGGTTTGAACTTTCCAAGGAACAACAAGAATTGGTTTGGAGTGGAAATAAAAAATTCAAGGGAATTAATCATCTCTTTAAAACATTAGAGGAAAAAAGTTACAAAATACAGAACAGGGTCATGCTTTCTCGATATCGAGGTAAAACAACCTGTACTGAATGTAATGGCAAGCGACTTAGAAAGGAGGTCAATTATGTTAAAGTATACGGAAAAACGATTTCCGAATTAGTAGAACTTCCTTTGGATGAATTAGCTGAATATTTTGCCTCAGTTAAACTCTCTTCTCACGAAGAACAAATCGGTAAAAGATTACTTGCCGAAATAAATAGCAGACTACAGTTTTTAAGAGATGTTGGTTTGAGCTATTTAACGTTAAATAGAACTTCAAATACCTTGTCTGGAGGAGAAAGTCAGCGTATTAATTTAGCGACTTCATTGGGTAGTAGTTTGGTAGGATCTATGTATATTTTGGATGAACCTAGCATTGGTTTACACCCGAAAGATACTGAGCGACTTATCAAAGTTCTTAAAAACCTTAGAGATCTTGGAAATACTGTTATTGTCGTTGAACACGATGAAGACATCATGAAAGAAGCTGACTATATCATTGATATTGGCCCTGAAGCCGGAACCTATGGAGGTAATGTTGTTGCAGAAGGATCTTTTAAAGATATTTTAAAATCAGAATCTTTAACGTCGCAATATCTCTCTGAACGATTAAACATCGAACTTCCAAAGAAACGAAGAGCTTCAAAAGATATGATCAATATTATTGGAGCGAGAGAAAATAACCTAAAAAATATTGATGTTTCTTTCCCTTTAAATAATTTAACCGTTATAACAGGAGTCTCTGGAAGTGGAAAGAGTACTCTTGTGAAGAAGATTTTGTATCCTGCAATGCAAAAAAAATTGATAGGTTATGGAGATAAGTTAGGTCAACATACTGATGTTAATGGAAGCTATGATTTCCTGAAACATGTTGAATTTATAGATCAAAACCCAATTGGAAGATCATCAAGATCAAATCCAGTAACATATATAAAAGCCTACGATGATATCCGAAAATTGTTATCCTCTCAGAAGTTATCAAAAATTAGGAACTACCAACCAAAACATTTTTCCTTTAACGTTGAAGGAGGTCGATGTGAAGTTTGTAAAGGAGAAGGTGAAGTAACCATAGAAATGCAATTCATGGCAGATGTTCACTTAGAATGTGAGGCATGTAATGGTAAACGCTTTAAAAAAGAGGTTTTAGAAGTTAATTTTGAAGGGAAAAATATCGATGATATTTTGAACTTAACCATTGATGACGCTGTAGCCTTTTTCACACTTCATAATGAAACCAGAATCGCAAGAAAATTGAAACCTTTACAAGATGTAGGCTTAGGCTATGTTCAACTAGGGCAGTCTTCTTCTACTCTATCGGGTGGAGAAGCTCAAAGAATTAAGTTAGCTTCATTCTTGGTTAAAGGGAATACGAAAGATAAAGCACTATTTATTTTCGATGAGCCTACAACGGGGCTTCATTTTCACGATATAAAAAAATTACTAAATTCTTTTAACGCACTTATTGAAAAAGGGCATTCCATCATTGTAATCGAACATAATATAGAACTTATAAAATGTGCCGATTATATTATTGACCTTGGAGCTGAAGGTGGTAAAAACGGTGGGAATTTAGTTTTTTCAGGCACACCTGAAGAGTTAATCAAAAATAAAAAATCATTCACGGCAAAGTACTTAGCTGAAAAGTTAAGTTAACTATAGACTACAGTATAGCTTTATTAAAATAAGAGATAAGAGAGCGCTTAACAAGAGAAGCTCTCTTATTTTTACCAATGAATGGATTTCATAAAAAAATAGAATAATTTTTAGTCTACTCTAACTAGGCAGGCTCATTTATTGAACTCGTTTAAACTTTTTCAATTTGCTAAAAAATTAGTCTTTTTAACCCTATTTTCTCCTTTTTTTCCTCTCGTAGCTCTGCTATGAGAGGAAAAAAAGCCTTCAATAGAACTAAAAACCTTTAATTTTCGCTTAAACTCAAAAAGTTTAAACGAATTCATTTTATTACCCTTTCCAAATGCCAAATTTTAGAAACAATTTGCCAACCATTTTCGCCATTGACAAAACCTAAGTGATCAACAAAAACATTTTGATGTGCTCGGATTCTAACTTTTACGGTAGTACATACTGATGACAGCCAGTCTATCATTAGAATTTCGGCATCAAGTTCCTGTCCTTTGCTTGCTGGCGATACTCTTCCTCCAACATCCTTGCTAAAGCTTTCAATAGCTTCAACAAAAATATTTTGATTGTCAACATCAAAAAGACTAGAACTCTCATGAAATACTTTATTCAATTTTTCAATATCACAGAAATGAATCGCTTCAAAGTATGTTTGTATTGCCTTTAATAAATTGTTTACCGAATTAGTTTCTTGGTTTTGCATGATTTTGTTTTTTTATCAAAATTAAAGGTAACACTTAAGTATTTCTATTCTTGAAATTGATAGTTTTTAATCTTAGTATGAATTTTTCTCAATCTATTCAAATCACACAAATCATTACCTTTGTTAGGTATGGAAATCAAATATTTTAGATTAATAAAAGCTATTGCCGAAGAAGGTAGTATTGCCAATTCTGTCGGAAAACTATTCTTAACCCAATCCGCTTTAAGTCATCAGTTAAGAGAACTGGAAGAAAGATTAGGGTTTAAAGTTTTTCTAAGAACGCGTAACAAATGGGAATTGACAGATGAAGGTGCTGAACTTTATAAATTAAGTAACGAAATACTTGAAAAAATAGATATTAGTTTCCAAAATATTAAACAGCTACAAAATGAATCTACAGGGACAATAAAAGTGAGCACTGAATGTTATAGTTTTTATCAAGGTCTTCCTCCATTTGTGCAAAAAATGGGGCTTTTATATCCTGAAATTAATATTGATTTAACTCTTGAAGCTACTCATCAACCAATACCAAAGGTTATTTCGAATGAAATTGATATCGCGTTGGTAACCGTAAAACCAGAAAACAATGCGTTATCAAGTATTAAAATTCACAACGATGAAATTTATACTATCATGCATAAAGAAAACCCTTTGAGTGAAAAAAAATTCTTAGAACCGAATGATTTTGAAAATATCCATTTAATAATCCATTCATTCCCTTTGAAAACAGTTTCAGTACATGAACAATTTTTAAAACCTAATAAAATAAATCCAAAAAAGATTTCCGCTATCCCTTTAACTGAAGTTGCTTTAGAAATGATTCAAGCCAACATGGGAATTATGTGTATGCCCAAATGGGCAATTAGTTCCTTTCAAATTTCTGGTGATTTAGTATTCAAAACAATTAGCCAACACGGCCTAAAACGAACCCATTATTTAGTTTACCGCAGCTCGGATAGATCAAAAAAATACATCAACAATTTTATTTCAAATTTTAAAGATTATTTTTCTAAAGCCTAAACTTTAAAATACTACTGATCGGTTTTGTTCGCTTAAAAACTCGTTAACCTTCTCTAAGATTATTTCTGGTACTTCTTTATGCGGTGTGTGTTTAACTTCAGGTAATACCAATTGAATTGATTCCCCTTTTGTTTGTCTAACAATTTCCGTTACTTGCTTTAAGGTTCCATATTCATCTTCTTCACCTTGAATTATAAGCGAAGGGCATTCAATATCTTTTAAAAATTCTTCAATATTCCAGTTTCTAAACTCATTGGTTGTCCATGTAGAAGCCCAAGCCCAAAACATTTCGTTCGTTTTAGTTCCATGATATTTCTCCAACCTTGATTTTAAATTAGTGGTTTTATAGAATTGAATTGCTTCTTCTATTCCTTTGATAGTAATATCTTCTACAAAAATGTGCGCTCCTTCCGCAATTACTCCTCGAATTTTTTCGGGATACTTTCCCGCTGTTATCAAAGCTATTGATCCGCCGTCACTATGTCCGAATAAAAAGGCATCGTCAATTTGCCAAAAGTCCAACAACTCTGACAATAAATCCGCCTCTTGTTCCATATAATAATTGTTCCTTTTAGAGTATGAAAAGCCGCAAGATTCACCATATCCTGGTCGATCATAAACAAGGACGTTACATTTGGTAAGTTCACCTAATTTAAAGGGAAAGTCTCTCCATAATTTTATACACCCTAAAGAATCGTGCAAAAAAATTATGGTTGGTCTATCTGGAAATTTATCAATTCTTTTTAATGCGATTTTTTCAAATTCTATTTTTGCTTCTTTTTGTAATTTCATAGTATTCTTATCCTTGATACTGGCTTTGTTTATACTCTTTTTTTATGACAATTTATATCATTACTCACACGACGAATTTGCGATTTTAGAATGATTTCTTTAGTTAATTTTTATCAAAAAAAACACCCTTATTTTAACATAAGAAACCAAAAACATTCCGCATTTGCTTTCTTTTAAATGCGGAATATTTTGATAAACAAATATCTTTATTATGTTCACCTTTTTAAACTCAAATCTAATAAGCTACACCTTCCTTTTTGTACACAAAATAATTATTTTAGTTCTGCTCCTAATCTATATAATTTATCTATCCAATTTTTTCGAAACTCTTCGCTAGAATCGGTTATTGTAGAAATATAAGTAACATTCACAGGACTAATACCACAAAACTCAAGCGTTGCTATTTTAAACTGATTAAGAGCTGGCTGTTTCATTACCTCTTTGTCGTATAATTCTGGAGTATCTGAAGTTATAAAAACACTTGCGGATTTACCTTTTAACAATCCTATTGGTAATTCGTTTCCTTCTTCAAATTTAAACGTAATTCCAGGTAAAAATGTCCTATCAATAAATCCTTTCATTATTGCAGGGTATCCAGCCCACCATAAAGGAAAAAACCAGACAATATGGTCCGCTCTTTTTAGTTTTTCAATAGCATCCTTTAAGTCTGGTTCTAACTCTGTTCTTTTGCGATACCCAAACCTTAAATTAGGATTAAAGTCTAACTCAGAAATATTTATTGTGTCAATAATTGCGTTCGTATTACTCACTCCATTTTTATAAGCTTCAGATAATGCATGGTTGTAACTCTGTATATCTGGGTGCCCATTAATTATTAAAACTTGCTTCATAATTTGTTCTTTATTTTGTTACAAAGAACAGCAAGATAAAATTCCATAGAAAGGACATTTGTCTAATTCGATATCAACTTTCTGATAATACCTTATGTGGTAACTATATTAATTAATCAGTGGTTTAAATGAGTTATCTCTTATCGCGTTTATCAATCCAATAAAAAGAAATATTCCGCATTTAAAAGAGAGTACATGCGGAATATTTTATTTGGTGAACGTTATCATCCTATTTACCTAGAACTTACCTCATCCATCAATCCTTTTTAATATGATTTTTAAGTCCTATTCTATCGATTATTCACACAACCTTTCCCTGAATAGCAAAGTATCTTCTGCGATTATACTTGTCAAGAATAAAAGTCTATTACTTTATTTATCTCTTCATTTTTATCTAGATTATTGTTTCAACCAATTTAAAATAACTCTATTTGTTTCTTCCGGAAGCTCTTGCTGAATCCAATGCCCACAATCTAAACTAACCACATCTACTTTTGGCACAAATTCTGACAACCTTTCAAACTTAGGAATTGTATCATGATTACCATATATCATAAGTGCTGGCTGCTGAATAACTGGGTTTATGTCTGCCAATAAGTGCCAGTTTCGATCGAGGTTTCTATACCAATTTATCCCTCCAGTAAACCCAGATGATTCAAAGGCAGCAACAAAAACAGCTAGTTCACTTTCATTCATTATTGGCTCTCCTAAGGGTTTTTCAGCCCTAGCAAGATTAATCATCAACATCCCTGGTTTAGGTGGTTCGGGAGTTAAATTCTTGCGGAATAAATTACGAAGAAACTCAAATGCTTTTTCTTCCAAAATAGCATCTGCAACTTTTGGTTGTTTATTGAAGTGAACAAAATAAAAATCTTCCCCAAATATTTCTTCCATAGACTCGATCCATGGTTTTTCCCCTCTCTCTTGATAAGGCAATGCCAAGTTTATCACTTTATTTACGCGTTCAGGATGCAGTAATGTTAAATTCCAAACAACATTAGCCCCCCAATCATGCCCTATAAAAATCGCATCTTGATATCCGTAATAATCCAATAGAGCAACTAAGTCGGCAGTCAAATGCTTAATGTCATAATCAGTTACTTCAGAAGGACATGATGAGTTACCGTAACCGCGTTGATTAGGCACAATAACATGATACCCTCCTTCGACCAAGGCAGGAATTTGATAACGCCAAGAAAATGCGTGTTCAGGAAAACCGTGACATAGTATAATGGGATTCCCTGCATTTTTTTTACCTGCTTCAAACACTTCAAGTTCTATACCATTAACAGAAATTAGGGTAGGATGTGGAAAATCTATTGGTTCAAATTTTGTATTAATTACGTTTGTCATTTTATGTATAGTTTAAGAAATAATAAGGTACAAACGTAAAACCGCCCTATGACAACCCTATGTCTAGGGTCAGAAAAAACTAATGTCAGAAAAAACTAATGATACTTATCAAAATATTCTTGCAAAGTCATATTATGCGGTTCAAAACTTTCAGGTTGAACTACTATTCTTTGAATTCTGTCTGGTCGAAAAAACCTAAACTCGTTTCGCAAACGACACCACGCAATCAAATACCAATTTTCGGTACTTATTATAGCGAAAGGTTCTATAATTCTGTCTGTTATGATCCCTTCTTTATTGATATATTCTATCTTTACTAAATTATAATTAGTAAGGGCATTTTGTAAATCTGATAAATTATTACTATTTCTTGTTTGATGTACAACTTCATCATATTGCGTTCTATCTGTAAGTAAATTTGTTTTATCTTTAATACTATATTTTAAAATTGATTTTATCTTATCTATTGCCTCTGAATAATCTTTCACAAATGAAGCATCTTTATTTTTTAACACTAACTGCTCTGCTAGAATTAAAGCATTTGCTTGTTTTTCTGTAAACATTACAGGTGGGATTTTATAGCCGTCCATTAATACATATCCTTTTCCTTCTTCTGTTAAAATAGGAACTCCCGCCTGTTCTAAAGATTTTATATCTCGATAAATTGTTCTCTTACTAACCTGAAATTTCTGAGATAATTCAAACGCCGTAATTATTCTCTTAGTTTGAAATTGAATTAATATAGCGGTTAACCTTGATAATCTATTTGTTTCTGAATATTCCATTTTTGAATGTAGCTAAACCAAGTAATTAATAATACGATCTACTTTTTAATTAATTCTATTTATCCGTCTAATCTTAACATCCCAGAGTCAATCTATTTAATCTAGTTATTATGAACTTTACTATTTACAAATAAGAATTTAGCAAAAGGATCGAAATACATTTATCTGTAGACTTTTGGAAGCCTTTCGGAATCATTGACGTTTTTGTTAGGTTAAGATATTTCTTTTTAAAACCGCACTTCTCCTTTGTAAACTCAGCTATTTTAATTTCTTTAACTCATTTTTAGCATGTACATTTCCAGAATCTATACTTAGTATTTTTCTATAACATTTTTTTGCTTCTTGAACATCTCCAGTCGCCTTAAATGCATCTGCCAAACTATCCCAAACATTTAATGATAAAGGATGATTTTCTGAATTAATTTTAAAAATTGATTTAGCAATTTCTGGCAGATTACGATCACGCAAAGCTATATATCCTAAAGTATTGACATAGCTTTCATCTGGAGTAAACGTCACTCCTAGTTGTTTTGAAAACTTATTATAATGTGTATTAATAATAGTTGGGTCCTTAAAAATTTCGTTAAAATCGGATATTTCAAACCCGTCAAATATAAAACGGAATCCTTTATATGTACTCGGCAAAGGAACGGTTAAGTGTTTTTCATCTTCAAAATACTTAATTTTAGTTCTTAAGTTAGGAGCATTACTATTTTCTAATAACTGATAAAACTCTTGTCCCCATTTAAAATGTCTTTCATCTTCAGCAAAATTGTTTGCTAAAGTTGTATAAACACTTGCATTTAAGTCTGATTTGTTAGGCAATATGCTCTTAGCTCTTTTGCCAATGTAGTTATGATCCCAAAACCAAGATGGGTCTATTAAAATATAATATTGAAACAAAGTTGGATTTTCTAATAAAACATGTAATCCAAACAACCCTCCAAGTGAATGGCCAATAATCATATTTTTCCCGATAGTTCTATATATTGAATTAATATGAGGCATTAATTCATTTTCAATAAAACTCATAAAATCGTTAGCTCCTCCACTTGAACTAAAGCTCAATATATTCTCTCTGTCTAAATAGTTTAAGGAATTCGTAGGCGTGAAATTTTTAACTCTATCAGTATTTTCAATGGCCACTACAATTACTTCCGGTATTTGCATTTTCAAATTTGATATCGAATTCATAGATTGCACAATACCAGTAACCTCGTGAAATTTACTCTGATTTCCATCTAAAACATACACAACAATATATTTTTTTGTTTGAGATGTTTTATAGGAAGTGGGTAAATACACATAATAATTACGAGTTTCATCCAATACTTTAGAAGAAATATTATGTTTTTTGCCTATTGATACTAAATTACTCTCATTTTGAGCAAATATTGTAACACTTGTAAAAAGTATAAAAACTGATAAAAAGGTAAATTTCATTTATTAATCTGGTAATTAGTTGCCTTAGAATTATACCTCCGAATAGGCGGTACAATCGAATTATTTGTGTATTGATTAGATTTTTTTTCGCGAATATAACAAACATCAAAAGTTTTATTTTCGATCTGTTGAACTGAATTAAAAAATTAACTTTTCCCTTACAAAAACAGGAATCACACCTATTCTTTTTCCCTCATCTTATCCTTATTTAACAAAAAAACAATTACAAAAACCACTTATCTCCTTAAAAATGACAACTTTGTAGAAAATTGATAAAAGCTGCTATGATATTAATTGACTCGCAATAAACATCATACACTTTTAAAAAAAAATTATAAATAAATTTTTAATTAAAAACTATTATGAAAAAAGCATTCTTAAAAGTATTTGTGGTACTATTCTCTATGGTTACCATGGTAAGCTGTTCAAAATCAGACGAAGATATTAATTACAACGCAAGCGATCTTCTAGGAGAATGGAATTTAGCAAGTTATACCTATTCAGGAAACTTTGATGTTTCGAATGGTACAATATCACTATATACAGGAGATTTTGAAGGTAGAGCTATTAACATTGATGCGATTACTACTTTTACTGAAAACCCAAATAAAGCAAATTATTCTGGATCATATGATCTTAGTGTGCAACAGACGGACTCCAATGGAGAAACAACTCAAAACACTTATACCTTGGATAATACTACAAGTGTTGTCGATTGGGAACTTAGAGACAATCTTTTAATTCTTTCAAACGGAGAGTTAGTTGAAGTTGATTTACCAGATGAAATCAGTTCTTTTACAAATCTTGGTCATGGAGACCTTGAAATTATAGAGCTAACCTCTAATTCTTTGAAGTTGAGAAAATCTATAGATCAAAATTTTTCTCAAGGAGGTGTCACTGCTATCATCAAATTAGAGATGGCCGTTGATTATACAAGGTAGTATTTACAACATAAAATGAATAAAACAGGAGTTGATTTTAGCCTCCCGTTTTTTATAAAAAAAGAATAGCCTAATCTTCCTGATTAGGCTATTATACGTAACAAAAACTAACAAAATTCAATAAATATACTTACTGAAGTGCTTTATCACCTTTATTAGGGTTGTATGTATAATTAAAGGTGAAATATTTTGATTCTGATGTAGTATCTTCGTCTTTATAGTAATTTAAAATCTCTACTTTAGCGTAGTGTCCATCATGTGTTTTTACGATTAATATTCTTCCAGGAGTTGGACCAATAAGATGTGTACTGAAATTATAAGTATACCATCCATTTCCACTCCCCTTTGTAACAGCTAAAGCATCAGCTGCATCTTGTCTAAATTCTGATTCTACTGGAGCCTCTGTAATCCCAGCAAAAGTTGATTCAACTAACACCATTGAAGCATCTTGAACTCTATCAATATCTTCTAACAAAAAGCCTTTCTCTCCTCCGTTTACAATAATATCAGTAGCTCTAAATGCAATATCCCAATTATCTCCTTCTACTTGTTTTCCTTCAGAAAAACTAAACTTTGTAAAAGGCCCTGTATAATTACCTCTCCCTTCTGCTGGCGCATGTAAATTCTCTATTTTTTTAGTTTCAACTGGTTGAAGTTGTTGATCTGGCTGGTCATTTTCATTGTTATTACAAGATGTAAAAACAAAAGCGATAACTAGCCCCCCTATGATTGATTTTAAATTTTTCATTATATAATCCTTTGTTTGTATTTAAATGTTTATTTGTATTCTTCCGAAAATTGTTCTCCCTAGTTGTAAATAGGCATCATTAGCGATAATATTACCATTGGTATCAGTAAAATTAAAAAGCTCCTTATTCTCTATTCCAGTTTCATTAAACAAATTGTCAATCCCCAATTGCAAATTAATAGTGCTAAACAATGTTTTATTTACAGCCAAATTGACCTGCGTATTAGGCTTCACAAAATTGTCGAAACCATCGATTACGGAATTAGCATTACTATCAAACGGTGCAAACTCACTTCGATATGTACCTCTTAAACTCACTGAGAATTTATGTTTGTAATTATCATAGAATATTCTTGCATTAATCATATGTCTCGAGCGGTTTGCTAATCCAAAATATGATGACGATTGTAGCTCCTGAGAAATACCATTAGAATCCCTATAAAATATTCCGTCATCAATTCGATCTAAATCTTCATTACTTCCAGTATCCAAAAATTGATATCCGGCTAACAATCGAATATTTTTATTAAATCTGTAGTTAATATCTAGTTCAATACCCTGTGTATAAACGCTGCTTATATTTCTGTATGAAAATGTGCGAGTTCCTTGAGGTAAGCCCAAAGCATCATAAGGAAGTTGTGTGTCAAATGTATCTATAAGGTCTTTAATGTTGTTTCTAAAACCATTTACATTTACTTTCAAGCCATCAATAGGTTTCCATTGAAAACCAAAGTTATACCCAATCGATGATTCTGTTTTCAATTCTCTTTGAATTGCACTCAAATCAGTCAATCCGTCAAATAAGTTATGAACGGTGTAAGTTCCTAAAACAATATAACCATTGTTTACATTTCTAAAATCAAAATATAGCTGTCTAAAGTCTGGAATCTTAAACCCATATCCCACAGAACCTTTGAAAGTTAGCTTATCATTTAACTTGTAACTCGCTGACACTTTCGGACTAAATGCCGATTGATAACTATCACTTCCTTCATATCTTGCTCCTAATACTACATTCAATGTAGAAATTGGATTAAAATCATACTGGCCATAGGCATACCAAGATTGAAATTGCTTTTCACCATTTATTGAGTTTCTATCCAACTTATCAAGGTTACCTCCGAATCCACCAATAAGAGTTCCCCATTTTTCAAAATTGTATTGTGTACGAATCTCTGGTCTTAATAAAGTTCTTTTGTTCTCAGCGGTATCTCCATTTAAAGCACTTATAGTTTTGAACTGAGTACCATAAAACGTATAAGTTACATCCCATTTATCTGATATTTTCTGTCTTAATAACGCATTGAAATTCCAATCAGTTTGTGTATTGGTCATTTCACCCACATACTGTTCTTGGTTATAATACCTACCAGACAAATCAAATTCTAAAGATTCAGATATATCATATAAATATCGAGAATTAAAAGTGTAATTTTGATGAGGGTTTACGGTTCTAGAAGACGACAATGGAGTTAAATCGAAACCACCGCTAGAATTTAAGTTTACTCCGACAACAAGCCCTACTTTGTTTCTTCTATAAGTGAAATTGCTATTTACATCCAATTCGTTTCTTCCTCCTCCTCTAGTTAAAACATGAAACTGACCATCCAAACTCTCTCTTAAAGGCTTCTCGGTAATTATATTAATCACTCCACCCATAGCCTCTGAACCATAAAGTGCAGAAGACGGTCCTTTTACAACTTCAATTTGTTTTATATTATTAACGGTAATTCTATTTAAATCAATATTCCCCGCAACTCTTCCCACAATTGGAACTCCATCAATCATAATTAAAGTGTAGTCTGCTGCCACACCCTGTAACTGAACTCCTTCTGAGTTTCCTACATCCTGAACAATAGTTATTCCCGTCTGTTCTAATAATATGTCACGTAACCTTACTGAGCCTGACCTCTGAATTTGTTTTTTTGAAATCAATGTTACGGGCATTGGTACCGATGACAACTGTCTTTTGGTCCTTGTAGCCGTAACAACAACCTCATCTAAATCATTATTCTTAATCGTGTCACTCTTCTTCTCAAGATCGACTTGAGAAAAAGCAGAAACGCTGAATAATAGAGATGATAAAAACAATTTATTTAGAAACATTCTTAATAATTTTGATGCAAATATATTAGTTATTTTTAATCGATCTAAATAAATTTTATATTTTTGTCAAAATTATTTAATCTAAATAAAGAAACAATGAAGAAAAGTATACTATCAATTCTTGCTTTAGCGCTCTCTATCAGCACTATTCAAGCTCAAAAGGGTAAAGACCGGGAGGCCATAAAAAAAATGTGCGGATGTTATGAAGTGACATTTAATTTTGCTGAGACATTTAACAATAGTAAAGATTCTCTTTACAAACCATCAAAAACTAAGACTGACAAGGCTTTAGAATGGGCTCAATTAATAGAGGATGAAAGCAACAAGGTTTCAATTCAACATTTGTTGCAAGTTGGAAATCCAGCTTCACCACATATTGTTAAACACTGGCGCCAAGATTGGACTTACCAAAATCAAGATTTCTACAGGTATAACGGAGATAATGTTTGGCTTTATGAAAACAAAACTAAACGTGAAGTAAAGAAACAATGGACTCAAAAAGTTTATCAAGTTGATGACAGTCCAAGATACGAAGGCTCAGGAAACTGGATTCACTTAAATGGTAAAAGCTATTGGGAAAGTATTACTGACGCACCTTTACCTAGACGTGAATACACTAAAAGAAGTGATTATAATGTAACTGTTAGGGGAAGCAGACATGAAATTACAGATTACGGGTGGTTACATGATCAAGATAATATGAAAGTATTAAGAAAAGCAAATGAGGAAGACTTTGTTTTGGCTCATGAAAAAGGATATAACACCTATGTACGTGTTCCTGATAATAAATGTAAAGCTGCTAAAGATTGGTGGGAATCTCATGCTTCTAAATGGCAAACAGTAAGAACTAAATGGAGCGAAGTATATGGAAGGAATGCCAAGCTATCATTAAAGAAGAAGGTTGAAAACAAACCTTTATACAAGCATCTTTTTTCTGATAAAGTAACAGAAGAAAAAGAGATTAATGAAATTATTGAATCCTTTATAAACAATTAAAACGCAAAAAGACAATTAAAACCTACTACAACAATCATGAAAATAAAATTTTCCCTACTGCTGCTGCTATGTACAATTGTACAAGTTTTCAGTCAGGCATCGCTTGAAGGTACTGTCAAGAACGTCAACAATGAAACGATACCTTTTGCCAGCGTATTTCTGAAAAAGAAACAATTAGGAACCTCTTGTGATGAAAACGGTTCATATACTATTACAAACATTCCTTTAGGTACTTATACTGTTATAGCCAGCGCTGTTGGTTATCACAAAACAGTACTTCAAATTGAAATTAAGGAAGGTGCAAACACGGCTAACTTTACAATTAAACCAAATACTCAACTTGATGAAGTTGAATTATTTGGTTCAAGAAACAAAAGAGCAGAAAAGTTAGAAACCTTAACTCGATTACCATTAGCTCCAAATGAGCAATTACAGAGTATATCAGTGCTATCCCATAAGTTAATCGACCAGCAAAACGCTTTAAGTATAAGTGATGTTACTAAAAACGTTGCTGGTGTGTATACTTTCTCTACGTACGGTAATGTAAGGGAAAGTATGTCGTTAAGAGGATATCGCGGAGTTCCTATATTAAAAAATGGAGTACGAATTAACTCTGACTTTAGAGGAATTGGAGTTCTAACCGATATGTCTGGAGTGGATAACATTCAAGTTTTAAAAGGTATTTCTGCCATTAGTCAAGGGTTAGGAGCTGACATTGGATCTGCTGGAGGAGTTATCAATATCGTTACAAAAACCCCTAAGTTTTACGATGGTGGTGAAGTTACTTTTAGAACTGGTAGCTTCGGTAAAGTAAGACCTACTTTTGATTTTTACGGTGCTATTAACGAGGAAAAAACTTTAGCCTTTAGAGTAGCAGGAGCATACGATAGAGCTGATAGTTATAGAACGCATGTAAACTCTGAACGTTTTTATATTAATCCATCTTTGGCATGGAGACCAGACGATAAAACTACCGTTGTTTTAGAAATGGATTATATGGATGATAGTAGAACTCCCGATCAAGGAACTATCAACTTAGGAACTTATGATGTAAATAACATCTTAAAACTTCAGGATAACAAATTTGTTGGTTTTGACACGGATAGAGCGAATACTCTAAATACTACTTATGCGATCCGATTGGATAGAAAAATTAGTGACAAATTAACAGTAAAAGCTGGTTTGTTCTCTTCTAATTTAGAAACCTATACTGAGGCATCTTATATTTTTCAAGGAGGAGGTAGAACTCAATTACCTATATTAGGGTCAACACAACGTTATAGAGAATACTACGCATCAGGTAGAGCTGATAAAAACAGTGTTTTTCAAATAGATTTAGTTGGAAAAAATGTTCAAACAGGTTCTATAAAACACACATTTCAAGTAGGTGTTGATTATAGAACAACTGACTTTACAAATACGCCTTACACGACTGCTTTTCCAGATGAAACATTACCATATGTTGATATTATTGAGGTAAACCAATCTATTAACAATACTCTACCTGGTTCTGTAAGTGTTACTAAAGGTACTTCAACAACTGGTTCAACTACGAAATCTTACGGATTTACTATTCAGGATAAAATCTCATTCAATGATTGGGCAGATGTCTTTTTAGGTATCCGATATACCTCCCTTGAAAGAACCAAAGGTAATTTCTTAGGCAGAAGTTTAACTGGTGCGAAAAGAGATGATGCAGTAAATCCTTTAGTAGGTTTTAACTTAAAACCTACCGAAAATGTTATCGTATTTGGATCATATGCTAGTAGTTCTAACCCTATGACTTCTTTTTATAGAGATATAAATGGAAACGAGTTAGGAACCGAACGTTGGGATCAAATTGAAACTGGAATAAAATCTACTTGGTTAAACAATTCACTGCGTTTTAATATAACTGCTTTCTATACTAGTAGTAAAAACTTGAATCTTCAAGCTCTTGATACTAACGGAACTTTCTTAGGGTATTATATTAAAGGAGGTGAAGATACTAGAAATGGTATTGAAGTTGAATTGATTGGTAGACTTTTACCAAATTTAGAAGTTATAGGTGGGTATTCTTATTTAAACGCTAAATATAAAGACCATGCCTCATACTATTACAACTCTAGTCCACTTAACACTCCAAAACACACAGCTAACTTTTGGGCCAGATATAATTTCGAAAACTATTTAGAAGGATTATCTTTGGCGGCTGGAGCTTACTATTTGGGAGAAAGACCACATAATGTATGGTCGAGAAACTATACTCATACTGGTGTTGAACCCGGAGTAAAACCATTTGACTTAAAAGCATATACAACCGTAAATCTTCAAGCATCTTATAAGTTTAACAAGAACTTTAGTATTGATGTATTTGGAAACAATGTATTCGACGCTTTAGGTTACAACGCCTATAGAACGGCATTTATTAACAGAATTGACCCAGCAAGTTTTGGAACAACGCTGCGTTATAGATTTTAATTTAAAAAAATGAACAGAAAAAAACTTACCGCTATTTTCATTTTTTGTGTAGGAATGATTGTTGCACAAACTAAAAATGAACTTTTAGATCGCAAGTTTTGGCAAACAAATCCAACTGTACAAACTGTACAGCAGAAAATTTCTGAAGGAAATAATCCAACAGCATTGAACCCATATGGGTTTGATGCCGTTGTTTATGCCATTCTTGAAAAAACCAATAACACTGCTATTAAGCATCTTCTGGCTATTGAAGGCAACGATGTGAATAAATTGACGCATGACAAGAGAACATATGTTTTTTGGGCTGCTTATTCTAATAATGTTGAATTAATGAAACATTTAATAGCCAATAACGCCAGAATGGATTTAAAAGATTCTCATAATTTCTCAGTATTGACCTTTGCTGCTGCAACCGGACAAACTAATACTAAAATTTATGATCTGTGTATTGACAATGGAATCGACATTAAAAATGATACTGACGAACATGGAGCCAATGCTCTTTTATTAGCTTCTGGTAGTCTAAAAGACTTTTCTTTGATTGATTATTTTGTTTCAAAAGGAGTTGACATTCAAAGTAGAGATCATGACGGAAATGGAATTTTTAATTATGTGGCTAAAGGAGGAAACAAGGATCTTCTTGTAAAATTAAAAGCCAAAGGAATTTCAACAGATAAGTTAAATAAAAAAGGAGAAAATGCTTTGTTTTTAGCTACAAGAGGTTCTAGAAAGGGGTATAATTCATTAGAATATTTACAATATTTAGAAAGTATTGGTTTAGAGGTGAATATTACCAATAAAGACGGAAACAATCCTTTACATAATCTAGCTTATGGAAACAAAGATCTTAATACGTTTCAATATTTCTTAAACAAAGGAGTAAATCCAAACCAGGTCAATAAAGAAGGTAACTCAGTATTAATGCATGCTACTTACAGAAATTCTTCCGAGATTGTTTCTCTTTTTGCGAACAAAACAAAAGACATAAATCATAAGAATAAAGATGGTAATTCAGCTTTAACGGCGGCAGTTGCTGGAAATTCTAAAGATGTAACGAACTTAATATTGAATAAAGGAGGAGATATTAAGGTAATCGATACTAAAGGAAATTCATTGGCCTATTATTTAATAGAAAGTTATAGTCCTCGTTATCAAGAAGATTTCAATAAAAAGAAAGCTCTTTTAGTTGAAAAAGGATTAAACTTAAACGCTTTACAAGCAGGCAATAACACCTTGTTTCATTTAGCTATCGACAAAAATAGTGTTGATTTATTAAAGGGGCTTAGTTCTTTAAATTTAGATGTTAACGCAAAAAACAGCGATGGTTTAACCGTGTTACACAAAGCTGTAATGTCTGCTAAAAACACTGAAATCATTGAATACCTATTAAGTATTGGAGCTAAAAAATCAATCACTACGGAATTTGGTGAAACTGTATTTGATCTTGCAAAAGAAAATGAGATATTAAGTTCAAAGAATATAGATATTAACTTTTTAAAATAGTAAAATTATGATATCAAAAAAAATCTTAACACTTGTTTTAATTAGCTCGCTTTTTTTATTCGGTTTCACAGGAATTACTAACAATACCTCGTATAAATGTATGATTCAAATGAAGAACTATACAGGTGAAGGAGCTTATATTGTAATTTCAATATTAGATAAAGAAAACAAGTATGTTGAAACCGTATATGTGCAAGGTGATGATGAAGAATGGTATTCTGATATCACAGAATGGTGGAACTATCAAGGAAAAGTTCGAGCTGACATTGATGCTATAACAGGTGCTACTATCAGTGGAGGAAATAGAACTATTAGTGTTATTCAAATTGATAATAACAAAATAGACAAAGGATACAAATTACGTTTTGAATCTGCTGTTGAAGATCAAGAATATTACAAGGATGATGTTCAATTCGAGCTGACTTCTGAAAATTTAAAAAGTAAAATAGAAGGAAAAGGCTTTATCAGATATATACGCCTAATTTCGCAATAATTGTACATACCGTATGACCATTTCTATTTGGAGATATAGCCACTTAACCTTGGCTATATCTTCTTTCATTTTTATACTCATTGCTTCTATTACAGGAGCTATTTTAGCCTTTGAACCTATTGAACTTCAAAGCTCAAACACGAGTATTGCAAACTTAAGCGACCACAGTTTAGGAGAAACACTAGGAATATTAACAAAAAAATATTCTGAGGTTATTTCTATTGACATCGATAAAAATAGTAGAGTAAAAGCCTCTGTAGTTACTAAAAATGGTCAGAATGAAACCTTTTACATTCATCCAAAAACTGGTAAGAAATTAGGTGAACTCACCAAAAGGAAATCCATTTATAAGTTTGCTACAAGTCTACACAGATCTCTATTTCTAAAATCAACAGGAAGATTCATCGTAGCATTTGTTTCTTTTCTTTTACTAATAATTGCCATTACTGGAGTTGTTTTAATAGCCAAACGCCAAGGTGGAATTCTCAAGTTTTTTTCGAAAATAGTCAAAGAACAATTTGAACAATATTATCACATTGTCATTGGTCGTTTTACATTGATTCCTATCATCATAATTACGGTTACAGGAATCTACTTATCCTTAGATAAATTCTCTGTACTTCCAAAAGAAAAAGTAAAGCATTCTGTTACTTTTCCCGAAAAATCAATATCAAAAAAAGAGCCCTCAGAATTTACCATTTTTCAGCAAACACCTCTGTCAAGTATTAAAAGTATCGAGTTTCCTTTTTCCCCTGATGAAGAAGATTACTTTACATTAACTTTAAATAATAGAGAACTTTTTATTCATCAATATTCTGGTCAAATCTTAAGTTCATATGTATATAACAATACAAGCAATTTTCTTGATTTAAGTTTTATATTACACACAGGAAATGGCAGTTTTACTTGGGCGATCGTACTTTTTATTTCTTGTATTGCAATACTTTTTTTTATTTATTCTGGTTTTTCTATTACTTTAAGAAGAAGAAAAAGTTCTGTTGAACTTATTAAAAACAACTATGATAAAGACGAAGCTGAGTACATAATTCTTACAGGTTCAGAAACAAATAATACGATTTATTTCGCTAATACATTATTCAATTCTTTTTTGAATAGTAATAAAACAGTTTACTCTACCTATTTAAACAATTATACATCCTATAAAAAAGCGAAATATTTAATCATATTAACATCAACATATGGAGATGGTGAGGCTCCTTTAAATGCCAAAAAATTTGAATCTCTTTTGGCTACAACAAAACCTCAACGACCAATGAAATATACCGTTGTTGGATTTGGTTCTTTGGCGTATCCTAAATATTGTGAATATGCTATTGAGGTAGATGAGTTATTCAGAAAAAAAGAGGAATTCTCTCCTATTTTACCCTTAACAAAAATCAACAATCAATCTTCAGACACCTTTAAAAATTGGGTATTCAAACTCAATGAACGATTGCAAATAGATTTAAACGTTACTTTAGAGAAACGAATCCCTAAAAAACAACATTCTTTCAGTGTTGTTTCCAAAACAAATTTAAACTCGGACGATACATTTTTATTAAAACTCAACCCTAGTAAAAAAGAGAACTATCATTCTGGAGATTTACTAGCTATTTATCCAGAAAAAGATGGTATCGAAAGGTTGTACTCTATTGCTCGTGTTAACAACAATATTCTTCTAAGTATAAAAAAGCATCAGTTTGGAGTTTGTTCCAACTATTTAAATGAACTTGGAAATAATGTAGCTATTCAAGCTATTATCAAAAGAAATGCAGAATTTCACTTTTCTAAAAAAGCAAAAGAGGTTTTATTAATTTCCAACGGAACTGGAATTGCCCCTTTTCTAGGGATGATTTCCGAAAACACTTCTAAAATAAAAACACACCTTTTCTGGGGAGGAAGAACATTCGATTCATTTAAATTGTATGAAAAATTTATTACTACTAATCTTGAAAACAATCAGCTTTGCTCTTTTCATGTGGGATATTCTCAACAAGGGAATAGTAAAACATATATCCAAGATGTTTTAAAGGATCAGCGCGAGATAATTCTTTCTACACTTAAAAATAAAGGTTGTGTGTATATTTGTGGATCTATTGCCATGATGAATGGAGTACTTCTAGTTATTGAAAATATTTCTAAAAATGAATTGGGTATTTCCTTAGATACTCTAAAAAAAGAAAAAAGAATAAAAACAGATTGTTACTAGTTTTTATTCTTTAATACTTAACTGATTTTACAAATAAGTGTTTTGTATATCAGTAGTTTTATAAGGTTCTTACAAATTCTAAGATGCTCCGAGCATCTTCTTCGGAAAGATTTTGCCCGACCATTAATAGGTTATTATAATCTTTTAATAATTGCTTCGCTATAGGGTCTTTTTTTGTCATTTCCATTGGATTCAACATCATGTTCATAATCCATTCTGGTGATCTTTTGGTTAGCAAACCCTTCATAGGAGGCCCTAGAAACTTTTTATTGGCTTTATGGCAACTGGTACATTTTTGCTTAAAATGCTCAGCTCCTTTTTTAGCCAATTCTTTATCAATTTCTCCGAGCTCTAGCGATTTAATGGGGCCTATTCCTTTATTTACGAGATCCACTATTTCATTTTTTTCAACAGTCGTTTGTTTGTTTTCTATCTTCTCAGGAATAGAAACTACAGCATCTGTTGAGCTCTCCTGTTTCTTTTCCTTTTTATCTGAACAACTACTGAAAATTATTGCAATACAGAACATTAATTGCAATACTCTAATTTTATTTCTTTTCATTTGTTTCAATGTTTTAAACAATTACAAAGAATATGCTTTGGTGGAAGAGTCAATATCAATACAACCTTTTTGTTTCCCTGGTACGGGGTCGTAATTTAAAACCTCTTCCCCTACTCGCTCCGTGTTTTTATAAGCAAAAACACTTAAATTTCTTATTCCATCTAAGGTTACATATTTAAGATCTTCACTATCCACATCTGATTTACTTTCAACAGCCGCAAAAAAACGTTGCATAATACCATTATGTTCTTCTTCTGTCTTCTTTAAAACTTTAGCCAAAACATCCTCTACTTCCGCTTCTTTCACATTAAAAAAGTTAATAGACTCTTTTGTCCCTTTAAAAATATTTACAATACTTTCAAACCCTTTTCTATACAATTTTTGATCTTTCTCTTCATAAACCTCAGCCACATATCGATCAATGAATTGCGGAACGTTTACCTCCGTAGCACTAGGAGAATCTTCTGTTTTAGGCAAAATAACATCTACAATTGTATTTAATAATGGAACCTCTTCAACAGTAAAAAATTTCGGAACCCAAGATATTTTTTCTTCTTTCGCGCAACTCTGTAATAAACTTAAAGCCGTTGGAGTTACTAACAATGTACCTATCGATAAGCCTAAACCTTTTAAAACTTCTCTTCTGTTCATAATTACTATTTTATAAATTCCCTTTTTTAAGTTCACTAACCGCATAATTTGCAGCCCTTGCCGTCATCGCCATATAGGTTAACGATGGATTTTGACAAGCTGACGAGGTCATTGCAGCACCATCAGTTACAAATACGTTTTTAACACTGTGTACTTGATTATATTTATTCAATACCGATGTTTTAGGATCTCTCCCCATTCTTGCTGTTCCCATCTCATGGATACCTAATCCAGGAGCTCCAATACTATCCATCGGTTTTATATCTTTAAATCCAGCTCGTTCCAACATTTCCATACCTTGTTGAATCATATCTTTTCGCATATTCAACTCATTTTGTTTAAACTCAGCATCAAATGTTACTGTAGGTAAGCCCCATTTATCTTTCTTTTCATAATCTAAAAACATCATATTTTCATGGTAAGGTAATGTTTCACCAAAGCCCATCAATCCCATTGTCCATCCTCCAGGCTGCATTATTGCTTCTTTAAAAGCTTTCCCATAACTTAACTCTCTAATACTTCCTGACCAATCTTCTCTACTAGCTCCTCCTTGATAGCCATAGCCTCTTAAAAAACTTTTTTGATTTGTGTCTCCACCTAAGTTTCTAAATCGAGGAATATAAACACCATTCGGTCGCCTTCCTGAATAATACTTATCATTAAAGCCATCAAACTTTCCATAAGCACCTGCCTTAAAATGATGATCCATAATATTATGACCTAATTCTCCAGAGTCATTTCCCATTCCTTCAGGAAATCGATCCGATTTTGAATTCAATAAAATATATGTTGATGCAATTGCTGAAGCACATAAGAAAACAACTTTAGCTTTATATTCTATTGTTTTATTGGTTTCAGCATCAATAATTTTGACTCCAGTTGCTTTTTTAGAGTCCTTATCATAAACGATCTCATATACAATCGAGTTAGGACGAATTGTAAGATTCCCTGTTTCTTCCGCTGCGGGTAATGTAGATGAATTACTACTAAAATATGCCCCGAACGGACAACCTCTCATACATCGGTTTCTATATTGACAATTTACCCTGCCTTTTCCTGGTTTCGTTCCTTCAGTAATATGAGCGGTTCTACCAATTGTCAATAGTCGATCTTCATAATTTTCTGAAATGCTACCCTTTAAGTGGGTCTCCACACAATTTAACTCCATTGGTTTTAATAGTTTTCCATCTGGTAATTGTTTTAATCCCAAATTCTCACCACTTACTCCAATATACTCTTCAACATAATCGTACCAAGGAGCTAAATCTTTATACCTAATTGGCCAATCTACGGCAACTCCTTCTTTTGCATTTGCTTCAAAATCAATGTCGCTTAAGCGATAACTTTGACGCCCCCACATGAGGGATCTTCCCCCTACATGATACCCGCGTATCCAATCGAATCGCTTGTTTTCATTATACGGGTGCTCAATATCGTCTACAAAAAAATGACTTCTATATTTTCTTGTTGTATACCCCGTTCTATGCTGCTTTTCCTGACGCTTTATATCCTCTTGAGTAGGTTTTCCAGCATTTGGGAAATCCCATGGATCTAAATTTGCTGTTGGATAATCTGTTGGGTGATTTACCATTCTCCCTCTCTCTAAAACCAAAGTTTTAAGTCCTTTTTCACACAACTCTTTAGCGGCCCATCCCCCTGAAATTCCGCTTCCTACAACAATAGCGTCATAAGAATTTACATCTTTAGTTATATTCATTAGCTTATATTTTAAAGATTATGATAGTTTTTGTTGGAAAGAAAATTAGTCAAAGATTTTTGATTTCTCATATTCTTAACATAAAAAACGTGAAAAGAAGAGCGAAAACGTTTTCTGAAACCAAACGCACCTCTTTATTACCTATTTACAATATTATACATCTAAAATTAATACATTTAATAAATCTTTAACTCAAAAAATGAAATATTCACAAACTAAAAAAATAGTAATTTTGGTTATGTTACTGTTGTGCGTAGCATATTCATGTAAAAAAGATGTTCAGAAGACTAAACAAACTGAATCGGCAACTATTGAAATTAAAAAAGCTGATTATAAGCTTTCTTTAGCTCAATGGTCACTCCACAAAGGAATTTTCGATGGCTCCATAGATCCAATGAATTTTGCAGACGACGCAAAAAAGTTTGGCTTTGAAGGACTGGAATACGTAAGTCAATTATATGTATCAGAAGAGGTTTCTTACCCATATAAAGAAAAGGGACTTGATGCCATTCTGAAGGAATTAAAAAGAAGAAGTGATAGTTTAGAAATGAAAAACTTAATTATCATGATTGACAGAGAAGGTGATTTATCTTTTTCAGATGAGGAGATCACAAATAAAGCTATCGAAAATCATAAAAAATGGATTGACGCTGCTCAATTCTTAGGTTGCCATTCTATAAGAATTAATCTATTTGGTGAAGAAGATAAACAACTTTGGATTAAAAACTCTGTACGTTCTTTAAAAATGCTTGTTGAATACTCAAAACCAAAAAATGTTGCTATTTTAGTAGAAAATCATGGAGGTAATTCAAGCAAAGCCAATCTTTTAGCTGAAGTAATGAAACAAGTTAATTCTGATTATTGTGGTACATTACCTGACTTTGGAAACTTCTGCGTGAAAAGAGAAGGTAATGCGCGTTGGTCTGCTCCATGTGTTGAAGAATATGATATTTATAAAGGTATTGAAGAGTTAATGCCCTATGCTAAGGGAGTTTCAGCAAAATCATACGCCTTTAACGAACAAGGCAAGGAAACAAAAATAGATTATCAAAGAATGCTACAAATTGTTTCAAAGTCAAATTTTACTGGTTTTATTGGTGTTGAATATGAAGGAAGTTCCGATTACAAAGAAGGAATTCTAAAAACGAAAGACCTAGTAAAAAAATGTATAAACAACCTTAATAACTAAATAAACATGAAGTCTTTAACCTATACTAAACTATCATTCATGATGTTCCTTGAATTCTTCATTTGGGGAGGATGGTTTGTAACATTGGGCGCATTTATGGGGAATAACTTAAATGCCTCTGGCGCGGATACTGCTATGGCCTATTCTACACAGTCTTGGGGTGCAATAGTTGCTCCCTTTATTATTGGACTGATTGCCGATAGGTATTTTAACGCAGAGAAAATACTTGGAGTTTTACATTTAATAGGTGCAGCATTAATGTATATCATGTCACAAGCCACTACTTTCGATTCTTTTTATCCATATGTTTTGGGGTATATGATAGCCTATATGCCTACCTTGGCTTTAGTGAATTCCGTAGCCTTTAATCAAATGAACGATCCTTCGAAGCAATTTCCTTTAGTTCGTGTTTTTGGTACGATCGGATGGATCGCTGCAGGTTGGATTATTAGTTTGGCATTTAAATGGGATGCTATTGAAAATATTGAACAAGGCATGTTGTCAAATACCTTTACCATGGTAGCTATAGCCTCATTAATTTTAGGTCTTTTCAGCTTTATGTTACCAAAAACTCCACCTTCGAATAAAAATGAAAAAGTAACCATTTCGGATATTCTAGGACTGGATGCGTTGAAATTACTGAAAGACAGAAACTTCTTAGTGTTCTTTATTTCATCGGTTCTTATTTGTATTCCATTGGCTTTTTATTATCAAAATATTAGCCCATATTTAACAGAACTTAAAGTAGAAAACTCTACAGCATGGGCCTCTATGGGACAAATGTCAGAGGTGGTTTTTATGCTATTACTTCCATTTTTCTTTAAAAAATACGGGTTCAAAAAAACCATCTTATTTGGAATGCTAGCATGGGGAATTCGATATTTATTATTTGCTTATGGAAATTCTGGTGATCTATTCTTTATGATTGCCGTCGGTATAGCCTTGCATGGCATTTGCTATGATTTCTTTTTTGTTTCGGGTCAAATTTATACAGATTCCAAAGCTGGTGAAAAAGTAAAAAGTGCTGCACAAGGATTAATTACACTTGCAACATATGGTGTTGGAATGCTAGTTGGCTTTTGGGTGGCTGGACAAATCGTTGATCAAAATATTTTAACTGAAAACGGTGCTCATAATTGGCAAAGTATATGGACATTCCCAGCAATTTTTGCGGTGGTAGTTTTGTTCATTTTTGCAATATTGTTTAAAAACGAAAATGTAGAATATAAAGCTTGATAATTAGAATGAATTCTAAAATAAGATTAGGAATTTTAGGTGGTGGAAGCAACTCTTTAATCGGTGTTGTTCATCGAATTGCTTCTTCAATGTTTGATAAATACAATTTGATTGGTGGAGTTTTTAACTCGGGCCATAAAAACAATCTCGATTTTGCGAATAGTATTGGTTTAAAATCAAATAGAGTATATAAGGATGTTCATACGTTAGTTGCAGAAGAATTACAACTTCCGAAGGAAGAAAGAATGCAAATAGTATCGGTTTTAACCCCTAACTTTTTGCATTACTCTATGGCGAAAAAATTAATCGAAAATGGTTTTCATGTTATTTGCGAAAAACCTTTAACAACAACCTATTCCGAAGCTAAAAATTTATTTGATGCTGCTAAAAAAGCCAATATCATTTTTGCCGTTACTTATACCTACACTGGATACCCAATGGTACGACAAATGCGTGAAATGATTTTGAATGGTGTTATTGGAAACGTACAAAAAATAGATGCTCAATATTATCAAGGATGGATTAACCCAATTATTCATGATGTTGATAAACGTAAAAGTACTTGGCGTCTTAATCCTGAAAAATCTGGAATTAGCTGTTGTATTGGAGATATTGGAACACATGCTTTTAATATGTTAGAATATGTTTCTGGAGTTACCATTGAAAGTATTCTGGCTGATTTAAATCACGTCTACGAAGACAATGTCATGGATATTGATGGAACTGTTCTATTAAGAGGTTCAAACAAGGTAAAAGGAGTTGTTTGCGCCAGTCAAATTGCCACGGGAGAAGAGAACGACTTTCAAGTTAAAATATACGGAGATAAGGCAGGTTTAAAGTGGGAGCAAGAAAATCCTAATTACCTCTATTTAATGGAAGAAGGTAAACCTATTCAAACCTTAAAACCAGGACATGAATACAACAGTGCTATTTCTTTAGATGGAACCAAACTTCCTCCTGGGCATCCAGAAGGTATTTTTGATGCTATGGGAAATATTTATAAAGGTGTTGCCAGAGCTATTAATAATGAAGAATACAACATTGGAGAATTCCCTAACCTTACAGAAGGTCTACGTGGAATGAATTTCATAGAAAAATCCGTTGAATCTCATCAAAAAGGGAATGTTTGGATTGCTATTGATTAATTCAAGGGGTTTAAACCCCTTGAATTAATCAATAGCAATTTCGAATTCTATAATATGGAAAACCGAAGATTCAAAATTTAAATAGTAATGAAACCGACATGCTAAAAATAATTACTAAAATAGAATGGTTATTTTTAACATCAAAGGTTACATGTGACCATTAAAAAACTACAACAATAAACGCATGAAAACAATAAAGGGACCTGCTGTTTTTCTAGCTCAATTTATAGATGATAAAGCACCGTTTAATTCTTTAGATGGGCTTTGTAAATGGGCTAGCAATTTAGGATATAAAGGAATTCAAATTCCTACTTGGGAACAACGATTGATAGATTTAGATAAGGCTGCTGAAAGTAAAACCTATTGCGATGAACTCAAAGGCAAAGTAGCTTCATATGGACTCGAAATCACTGAATTATCAACCCATCTCCAAGGGCAGTTAGTTGCAGTACATTCAGCTTACGATGTCATGTTTGATAATTTTGCTCCTGAGCATTTAAAAAATAATCCAAAAGAACGAACGGAATGGGCTAAACAACAAGTTAAAAATGCAGCCACTGCTAGTATGCATTTGGGATTAAATACTCATGCTACCTTCTCTGGCTCTTTACTTTGGCATACCATGCACCCATGGCCACAGCGCCCAAACGGATTGGTTGAAATGGGATTTAAAGAACTTGCTGATAGATGGCTTCCAATTTTAAACCATTTTGATGATTGTGGTGTAGATGTTTGTTATGAAATTCATCCAGGAGAAGATTTACATGACGGAATTACTTTCGAACGTTTCTTAGAAGCGACCAATAACCATAAAAGAGTGAATATTTTATACGACCCTTCTCACTTCGTATTGCAGCAATTGGATTACATCGCTTATATCGACCATTATCATGAGTTTATTAAGTCTTTCCATGTAAAAGATGCCGAATTCAATCCTACAGGAAAAAAAGGTGCTTTTGGTGGTTATTCAGATTGGGGAGATAGAGCTGGTCGTTATCGATCTTTAGGAGATGGTCAGATCGATTTTAAGACCATTTTTTCAAAACTAACACAATATGGCTGCGATGTTTGGGCCGTTATGGAATGGGAATGTTGTATTAAAGATGCGGAACAAGGAGCGATAGAAGGTGCTAAGTTTATTAGTGATCATATTATTCAAGCAACGAAAAAACGTTTCGATGATTTCGCTGGAGATGATACCGATGACGAAAAGTTAAAACGCATTTTGGGCTTATAAAACGCGACATACGATGAGTAATTTATATAATGACTTAGCAGAGGTTTACGAAGCTATGTATGCAACATTCATAGATTATAAGTTAGAATATGAACTATACGAAAGCTTCCTAGATAAATTCAACAAAAAAAAGCTTTTAGAAATTGGTTGTGGTACAGGTAGTTTAGCAAAACATTTTATTCGTAATAACTATGAGTACTGTGGTCTTGATATGAGTGCTGATATGTTGAAAATAGCAAAGGAGAAAAATCCAAATACTCCTTTTGTACAAGGTGACATGCGTTCTTTTAAATTAGCCAATCAAATAGAAAGTGTATTAATTACGGGGAGAACGATTAGTTATTTAGTTGAAAATAACCATGTTCTATCTTCATTCAAATGCATACACAACGTTTTAACGGAAAAAGGATTGTTTTGTTTCGATTTCATAGACGCCAATGAGTTTATACCTTACGTAAATAAAACAAATAGTATTACTCACAAAGCTGAGTTTAAAAACAAAAATTACATACGTAAAAGTATTTGGGAACCGAATATTTTATCGAATTGGCATCTGAATTGGAGTTCCACTTATTACGAAGAACAACAAGGTAATTTAATAGAAATTGGAAAGGACTCAGCAAAAGTTAGAGCCTTTACAAAAGATGAAATCTTACTTTTTTTAAACTTAACTAATTTTAAAGTAAACGATATTTTTAAAAGAAAAACCTATGCGTTTCCAACTTATATGGTAATCGCCGAAAAAGTTATATAACATAAAAACAAACCAATGAAATTTAAGTCAATAAGCTTATTGTTATTACTAATTGTTTTACTAACCGCTTGTGAAAACAATTCAGTAAATAATAATTCTGAAAACGAAACAACTAAAGCAACGGAACAAAAGAAAGAACCTACGAAACCAGAAGAAACTGAAATTTGGAAACCAGTTCCTCCGAAAGTTAATTTTAATGAATCTGGAGTTCCTTCAGATGCCATTGTTTTATTCGATGGAACCAACTTTAATGAATGGATTTCAAGCAGAGATAGTACCGCTGTGCAATGGAACTTAAATGAAAATGGTAGTATGACCGTTAAAGACAAAACCGGCGATATACAAACCAAACGTAATTTTGGAAGTGTTCAATTGCATATCGAATGGCGATCTGACCCTAATAATACACAAACAAACCAAAATAAAAGTAACAGTGGTGTATTCCTACAAAATCGATATGAGGTTCAAGTATTGGATAATAATGATAATCCTACTTATGTAAATGGACAAGTAGCTTCTATTTATAAACAATCAATTCCACTAGCAATGGCTTCTGTTGAAACTGGAAAATGGAATAGTTACGATATTATTTATCATGCACCACAGTTTAATAAGGAGGGAAAAAAAAACAAATCAGGCACCATTACAGTGCTGCATAACGGAGTTTTAGTACAAGATCATTTTGAAATTGAAGGAACCTCAGAATATATTGGCTGGCCTAAAAACGAAGCCCACGGTAAAGCACCAATCAAACTTCAAGATCACCAAGACAACAGCGGTGTTAGCTATAGAAATATTTGGGTTCGTGAATTGGAATAATCCAAGCCATGAATATCAAAAAAATAAACCTCACAGATTTTGAAATCTGTGAGGTTTTTATTAACCTGTTACTTCCAGGTTACAATTTCTTCTATATTTCTTCTTGATTTTTCTCGTGGTGGATCTTCTTTTCTATATCCAAAAGCTACCATGTATGACAGTCCATATTTCTCAATATCTACTCCAAATTTATCGCGTAATAAGGCCTCTGATTGTTCTTGATGAAATCCTTCAATAGGACAACTATCAATACCATTTAAAGCTGCAGCAGTCATCATATTCCCTAATGCGATATAGCATTGTTTTGAAGCCCAATCGAATAATTTCTTATCGGTATCTAAATCAAAATCTCTTTGCTGAAATTCGCGATAAAACTTTGAATACATTTCCACAACATCTTCTGGAAACTGCTTTACCTCTTTCATCATGTGCATGATATAATCTGAATCCCATTTTGTCAAAGGAGATTTCATTGTTAACCCCAATACAAAATGACTTGCTGTATCTAATTTGACAGGGGCTCCCCAAGCCACAGGTTTTAATAATTCTCTCAATTCTTTATCTTGAACCACAATAAAATGCCAAGGTTCAAATCCAAAAGAGCTTGGTGAAAGGTTCGCTATCTTAAGAATAAAATCAATGTCTTCTTTACTTAGTTTTTTATCAGCGTTAAACTCTTTGGTTGCATGTCTGTAATTAAATGCATTTAAAATATCTTCTTTTGAAATATTAGGTATACTCATAGGTATTTATTTTATACTATATTTTTTATAGTTACAAACTTAAGTACAGTAATTGATTCATGCAATAACGGTCAAAAAGTATAGTATGAACTTTTTAACTAAACAGAATGTCTAAAACTTAAGAGTTCTAATACCCTTAATAATTTCTATGAGAAAAAATACAGTCCAATGTATAACGATACATAGTCCTGAATAGAACAGCACTACCAAAGAAGCTCCGCCTCCAAAATTATCTTTATCCATATAAACAAAAACCATTAATATGGTATATACAAGATAAAACATTAAATGATAGAAATACGCTTTTTTATTTCTTCCAAACCTATATCCAATCAATATTAATATGAAAGTAACGATATAACAACCATAAACTAAATAAAAATCTTGACTAGTTGGAATCATTAATTTTATCTATTTACTCTTCAACTCCTCAGCATATTTAAAAACGGCTGGTAAACCGCCCGTATTCCAGAAAAGGACATTTGCTCCTTTTGGAATATTTTTCCGTCTTAAAACATCAAGCATTCCATAAAAAGCCCTTCCCGTATACACTGGATCTAATAAAATCCCTTCAGTTCTCGCCAATTCGTTAATAGCTTTTCGCTCCTTTTCAGTGACCACTCCATACCCATCTTTGTCATATGCTCTATTTAAAGAAATATCTGATAACTGTATATTGGTATTTACCTGAAGCTTCTCTTCTCCCTCTTTTACAATACCGTAAACAACTTCTTCTAATGATAGTCCGTTTGTTTCGTCTTTATCAATGTTTATAGGTATCAATTCAGTATTTAAACCGTAAAGTTCTTTTCCCAAAGTAAGTCCAGCCTGCATTCCTCCAGAGCTCGAAGCAAAGAAAACATAGTCGATATTCAACTTTTGTTGCTCCAATTGTTCTTTTAACTCCTTTACAGCACTAACGAACCCTAAAGCACCAGTTAAATTGGATCCTCCATAAGGAATAACAAAACACTTTCGTCCTTCCCTTTCTAGTTTTGCTTTCAAAAACTCTTTATCTTCTCCTTTCCTATTGTCACCTGTGAAATGTATGGTAGCTCCTAAAATAGAAGACAACAATAAATTACCATCAAATACATCTGGTTTATGTCCTCCTAAAAGTAAATGACATTCTAGGCCCGCAATGCTACATGCTGCCGCAGTTTGTCTACAATGATTTGACTGTTGCGCTCCTGCGGTAATAACCGTATCACAACCTTCATCGATTGCTTGTTGAATCAAGTACTCTAATTTTCTCGTTTTGTTTCCTCCAGACGCCAATCCTGTATGATCATCTCTTTTTATATAGATGCTATAGTTTTCAAACTTTTCAGAAAGATTCTTCAAATTTTGCAATGGAGTTGGGAAAAACCCCAATTCAAATTTATTGTCTAGCATAACTTTATTTATTTGATGATAGATAATTCTTAATTTATTCTTTTTCTTCTAAAACGATTTTGTGAAATGGCATTTAAGTATTGCTTCGTATTTACTAATTCATACTCCATTTTTTTAGGTAACTCAGAAAATAAAGACGTGCCTCCACCTAATAATATGGGAATAGTTGTAATAACAAACTCATCAATCAAATCTTCTTTTAAAAAACTTTGAATCGTTGCTCCTCCATCAATATATAAGTTTTTAAATCCTTTTTTGCGTATTTGATGTAAGACTTCTTTCAAAGAACCATGAATCAAAAACACTTTATCCTTAAGCTCCTCCTCCACTTCCTGCAAACTATTAGATAAAACAAAAACTGGCTTTTCATAAGGCCAATCAACATCAAAACTACAAACCGTTTCAAACGTTTTTCTTCCCATAACCAAAGCATCAATTCCAATCATAAACTCATTATAGCCCATATCATCGTTCGATGGATTCGGGATTGTATTTAGCCAATCTATTTTTCCATTCTTATCTGATATATAACCATCAATACTTGTAGCTATAAACACACTATTTTTAGTTTTCATGATTTACTCATATTTCTTTTTCAAATGACTCAGTGAATTTATTTCAAGCATTTTATCTAAGTATTTACCTCTACTACTTGCTTCCCGTTGGTAAGGAGCAAATACATTAGATATCGAATTAAAATCATTATTTAACCCTTTTAACTCCTCTTTAAGTCCATCATTTAAAATAGTTTCTCCATGGAGATTAATAAAATCAATTAACTTCTTAACGGCTATTTCTTTACTTGCTATTTCCTTTGCATTATTATTTAATGTACAAATCCCATAGATTCCTTGAAGATAATATTGCCATTCTATTTCAAATGCATTTTCTAATTTCTCAAGATCAATACTTCCCTCTTTATTTACAATTCCATCATAAGCAAAATTATGATCCTTATTATTCATAAAAGTATTTAGAAACTCTTTTTTAAACACTTTCTTAAATTCTTGAGGATTATTTAGTTTTCTGTTTTTATCAACCAAATCAACAGTGTTTTTCGGGTAGTATTTCTTTACATCCTCCACCACAATCTCATCTCCTAAGGAAGATGTTATCACATGCTTGGTTTTTATTTCATAAGAGCTTTTTGGTACGAGCTTATTTTCTACTAATTGATTAAACTCCTCGCGTGAAATATTACACGTATCAAACAAGTCGCTTAATTCAATATAGTTTTCTTGAATATATTCTAAATCCGTCTTCATTATTAATTTTTTACTCCACCTCTTCAACCTCTAAAAGTATATAGATGAAAATGTTTTACTAAAGTAGTTCTTTTCACAAAAAAGCAGCCCGATTTTAACACTGACGCATTACTTTTCTATTTCTTTTAACGAATTCTAATTTAATCCAAACGAATTCTAATTCTGTCCAAATACTACTTTAATTCTCCTGTAATTTTGAAGTGTAAAACAAAGAAAAATGAAACTAGAGACTTACTATTCAATGCTTATAGAAATGTATTTAAAAAAGTATGCACAAATTAAGTTACATATTGATGCTAGTGGGAAAGTTGCTAAAACCGAAAAAGAAAGCGATGGAGTTTGGTTGTTAGATAGAAATCTAAAAAAAATACTTAACAACCTTCCTATAACTTTTGAAACCTATAAAAACGTAATAGTAACCTTGAAACACTAACATGAATGGAAACACCCTTAAATGGTAGTTGAAAATGTTTCAATAAAATTATAAAAAATGAAACCGACATATTCAAAAATAATTAGTGGCACATAACATAATAATTATTTTAAATATCAAAGGTTACATGTGACAATTGAAAAATAATAAATACAAACACATGAAAAGAAGATTTAAAACAATAGTGATAACAATGGGATTGTTAGTACTTACAGGTAATTTTATTGGCTGTAAAAAAGGAAAAACAGCAAGCGAAATTTTGCAAAATAAAAAAAATAAATCAGCACTAAATAATCTAGTTTCAGATAAAGAAACAACCAGAAAGCCGGTGGTTTTTGTAACAGGTTACGATAAAAACGAAGCTAGTTTCTATACCACCGCCATTTCATATTTTGCGAATAAGGAATATCAAATTGTTGAAGGTGCTTACTCTATCGAAGAAATCATTGAATGGTTAAACTCTAATGCTTCTGAATATCCTTATGGCGAAATTCACATTGTTAACAATAATATACCGCAGCTAGGATTAGATTTAGAAACGACTGTAAACGGTCAAAAATTGAATAAACAAGCTTTAAAGGAAACTATAGAAAATGGAGAAATCCCAGCTTTAAAAAATGTGTTAAACGAAACTTCAAAAATTATCTTTCATGGAAATGGAATCTCCAAAATGACAGGTTTAATTTCGAACTTGAAAAGGACTTTTGAAACTAATAAAACACCTCAAGTTTTAGCTTCTCCCTATTTTACAGTATTCGGAGGTGAATTTACCGACCATTATTTAGCAAAACCCCACTATGTTTTCTACCCTACTGCAAATTCTCCAGGTAAAGTAGACCTATCAAAAGAAATAGCTCGTAAATATCCTAATGAAAAAGAAATTGAATGGTTTTCAGCTTTAACAAATGAAAGAGAACGATATGTTGGTGAACCCTATACCGTTAAATACAACGTACCAATTGAATTCACATTCAACTATGTAAATTCTGATGAAGAGATGCCATATTTTACTATGCAAGAAGAGATTATGGATTTAATTGCAAATGACGAAGACTTGTCTAAAAAAGTAAAAGAATTGAATATTCCTATTGAAAAATTCAGATGGAAATGGCAGCTTAAAGATGACCAGTTAACTATTAAAGGACTCTCAACTGTATTATGTGTTTTGAAACCCATTATTAAACCTTATGGCGATTTAGAACATGTGAAGCCAGATACCTCAAACAAACGTTTATATGCTATGAAATAAGTTGAATTGCTATGAAATAGTTAACGGATTAATAGTTGTTTCCGCTATTATTAAAATTGTTCAAAGTTCAATAGTATGAGGTTTAAAGAGGTTTTATAAAATTCTATTTAGACTTTGGATAAATTAATAATGGCGGTTTTCTTTTTGAATTTAAGTAAGTTTGCTTTATGAAGCTTGTAGACAGAATTATTTTTTTATTATTTATTTTAAGTACTAACTTTCTAGTTGCTCAACAAAATAGCTACTCAAATGCTTATTTCGATTCGAATCCAAATGGAAATCGATTTAACTCCTATACGAATTATACAGAAAAAGAAGGCTTATTAAGTAATAGAATTACTTGCATTATTCAAGACAAACTAGGTTACCTATGGTTTGGGTCTAACAAAGGTTTAACACGATTTGATGGAAGTGATTTTAAAAACTTTACCAAAAAAAATGGAATCTCGGCCAATTATATTAGTGCGCTATCCAATAATAACGATAGTCTTTTTATTGGAAGCCCTAGCTCGTTTTCTATTAGAAGAAACAACTCTTTCAAATTCGTAGAAAACAAAGAAATATTCTGTATTACTCCTATAGAAAAAACCGTGTTTATTGGAACTAGCAAAGGTGTTTATCGGCTTGCAAAAGGCTTTTTAGCTCCTTTAAGAACTAATTTTCAAATAGATTTAAATCAAGTAAACGATATACAATTTGATGGAAAAAACTACTGGGTAGCCACTAATAAGGCCCTTTGGAAAATCGATTATTTAAGAAATCCAAAATCAATCGATAAAATTGAATCAGGCAATTTCACTTCACTATTACTCCTGAAAAACAAAATAGTAGCCAGTACCTTAAATAGTGGTATCAAAATAGTTCATAATGAAAAAGTTTCTACCGTTTCTATTTCTACCAACAACATCAAAGGAATTAGAAAAATTGGGAATCAATACTGGGCTTTTTCTCCTAGTGATGGTATTGAAGTTTTGAATAATAATTTTACATTCAACAGAAAAATAAACAAATACAATACATTTAAAACGAACGCTATTACAGACATATTTGAAGATTCCCAACGTAATGTTTGGGTGGCTACTTTATATAATGGAATTTTTAAATTTAAAGATACCATTCATGGAAAAAGCTTTACGCCTTCAATTTCCTTCGAAAACATTGAGGTATTACACCAACCCATCGATAGTATTAGCTTTAATGGATATGATAAAGTTTTTGAGTTACCTTCACATAAAAATCATCTTGCTTTTTCATATAAAGCCATCGACATTAATAATCCAAAAAACATTGTTTATCGATATAAACTTAATGGAGATTATAGTCCTTGGTCAAATAAAAGCTCTGTCAACTTAGCTAATTTAAGTGCTGGTGAATACACCTTTAGTGTGCAATCGAAAGTAAGTAATCAACAAGAAAGTACCCCCATCCATTTTCAATTTTATATTGACAAACCTTTTTATCAAAAATTATGGTTTAAATGGTCTGTTGGAGTTTTTCTTTTAGCAATTATAGGATTCTTTATTTTTCTTTATGTAAAAAAACTTCAAGGTAAAAATGAAGAAAAAATCAAGCAATTACAAATAGAAAATCATCTATTGACTTTAGAGCAAAAAGCCTTACAATTACAAATGAACCCTCATTTTGTATTCAATGTTTTAAATGGGATTAAAGCTTTAGGAAATGCGGGAAAGGTTGATGATTTAAATAGTACCATTTCTAAATTTTCAAGTCTCTTACGATCTGTACTAAATACTTCACGAAAAGATGATATCAGCTTGGCAGAGGAAATTCAAACTTTAGATAACTATGTTTGCCTTGAACAACAAATGAGTCATGATTCATTCACCTATACAATAAACACAAAATTATCATTAGATACCGAAGAAATTATGATTCCGCCTATGCTAGTTCAACCATTTGTGGAAAATAGCATTAAGCATGGTATTAAATCCATAAAAGACGGAAAACTAACTATTAATTTTTTCGACTATAAAAACTTTCTTCATTGTGAAATTATTGATAATGGTATTGGTATATTCCATTCTCAAAAAGCAAAAAATAAAAAAGAGCATGCTTCTTTAGCTTTGAAAGTAACAAAAGAGAGAATTAAAAACCTGGGTTCAGAAACTTCTATTAATTTTACAGAATTAAAAGAAAACCAAGAAATACTGGGAACTAAAGTTTGGTTTAAAATACCGCTAAAAACGGATTTTTAAAAAAGGTATTTGTAGTGCACCAATAAAAAACAAACAAATGAAAAATTTAACCGCTATTCTTGTTGACGATTATTCACCAGCTTTGGAAATGTTAGAAAATGATCTCTCCATTAATCATCCCGAAATTGAAATTATAGCTAAAGGCAAAAGTGTTGTTGAAGCTTCTAAGTTATTGAGGCAACAAGAACCAGATATTCTTTTTCTTGATATTATGCTTGGAGATGGTACTGGTTTTGATGTGCTAGAAATTCATCCTAATCTATCTTCAAAAATTATTTTTGTTACGGCAAGTGATGAATACGCTATCAAAGCTTTTAAATTTGCAGCTATTGATTACATTTTAAAACCTTATTCATCGGAAGACTTGAGTAATGCCATTAAAAAAGCGAAATCACAAATATCTCCGAATAAAGAACAATTATCGGTACTTCAAGATTCTATTTCTTACCCCAACCAAAGACCCAAAAAAATATCACTTAATTCCTCTGATAAGATAATTGTGGTGAATTTAGATGATATTATGCACTGTAAATCAGACAATAATTATACTGAATTTTTCATGAATGATACTAAGAAAATTTTAGTCGGAAAGACCTTGAAATACTTCTCCGACATTCTAAAGGAATATAACTTCTTACGTGTTCATCAGAGCCATCTTATTAACTTACAGTTTGTTAAAGAATTCATAAAGTCAGACGGCGGATATATTGTTCTTCAAAACAATCAATCGATTCCCGTTTCTGTAAGAAAGAAAAACGAAGTTATTGAAGCTTTGCAACGCATTTAACTGAATATATTACACCTTTTATGTTAAAGTTTTATTAATTTTTACTTATCTTGGTATTTTAAATAAAAATTTCATGCCAGCAAGTATTCTTAAACCAGAAAGAGGAAGACTGCTCATTGCAGAGCCTTCCATTTTGAACGATAACTCGTTTAAGAGGTCCATCGTGCTACTTACCGAACATACTCAAAAGAGTTCTGTAGGCTTTATTATGAATAGGCCACTGCATTATACTTTAAGCGACCTAGTTCCTGATATTGATTGTGATTTCACTGTTTATCAAGGCGGTCCAGTTGAACAAGACAACTTGTACTTTATTCATAAAGTTCCTGAACTTTTACCCAATAGTATTGAAGTAAATGATGGCATTTATTGGGGAGGTAACTTTGAGTGTTTAAAAGAACATTTAAATAATAACACTGTGAAACCAAGTGATATTCGATTTTTCTTAGGTTATTCGGGTTGGGACACCAATCAATTAGACGATGAATTAAAAACCAATTCTTGGTTTGTCTCTCAAAATGTGTATCCAAATATTTTCGCTATAAACAACGAAACTCTCTGGAAAAACCAACTCTTAAAAAGAGGAGGAGAATACAAGATTTGGGCGAATGCTCCGAGTGATGTTCAATTAAACTAGACTTTATCCACCTGTTATACTCATTACTCTCAAACTATTTTGTAGTTTTTGTGTAACTTCTTTAGAAAATTTCTTCTTTCGATAGTTAGTTACTGACTGAACCCCCACTATAGCATTTGTTATAAAAACTTCATCGGCTTTTTGAATTTCAAAGGGAGAAATTGATGTTTCTTCCAAAGTAAAATCAGCGTGCTTTTCTATTATTTCAATAATTTTTTTTCGAATCACACCTTTTATACAACCTTCAGTTAATGCCGGTGTTTTAATAACAGCACCTTTTACAATAAATATATTTCCATTGGTTACCTCAACCACACCTTTATTTTCATTTAATAAAACACAGTTATCTAAATCATTTTCCTGTGCGAAAACCGAGGCTAAAGTGTTTAACATTCTATTGGTTGTTTTAACCGTAGATAACAACCCTGAATAATTATAAAAATCTTTAAATAAATCTATGGTATATACTTCTTTTAATTTTACCTCAAGTGGAGTTACATCTATTAAATAATCTATCTCATTTGTTTTAGGTAAATACAATCCTCCATCTTTACGATAAACAGTTAATCTAGCTCTGAAAGTCGTGTTTCCAGAAGAATCTGCTTTCACTGTTTTAAGAATTTCTTCCTGCAAGAACTCTAATGTAAATGTCATTGGAATCTTCATACGTAACATGCGCATTGAAGCCATTAATCGAAAATAATGATCTTCAAAAAAGACAACCTTATTGTTTTGTATTTTAATCGTTTCAAAAACACCATCTCCATATTTAAAAGCTCTGTTTTCATTTGTTAGAGCAACTTCGTTTGAAGAAATTATTGTTCCGTTTAGATTTATCATTATATGATTTTTGGGATTGCAAAATTACTAATTTTAGAGAATTTTAAACATAATTATCCTAATTATTAAATATAAATATCCGCGAATATTATTCAGAGAACAGATAATGCAATACCACAAAAAAACCCAACAAAATTTGTTGGGTTTATTATTTCAAAATACTTATTTAAGCTCCAATAGTATGTTTTAGTTCTTCAATTTGACTTTTCCATAACATTTTTGCCTCTTCTGCATCCTCTTCATCATCGGCAAAATCAGTTATTAAAACAACTACATCCTTCGTAAGCGGATCAACTTGAATTCTAAATTCAAAATAGCTTTCGTCACCTTCGCTCTCCTTCCATTTAAATTTAATACGTTCATCTGTTTTACTAGCTACAATTTTTGCTTCTTCTTCTGAATCGTCCCACATAAAAGTAATTTGCTTTCCTCTGGAATTAACTCTATCAGCAAACCACTCCTCTAACCCAGCAGGTGTGGCGAGATAAGTATAAAGCATGCTTGGAGAAGCGTGAATAGGGAATTCTAATTCAAATTTAACTTTACTCATTTATATATACGTTTGAGTGCCAATATATAGAATTTTTATTGAAAAAAAAATGATTTTTTTTTGTTGGTAAATTAAAAAAACATCTATATTTGCACCCGCAATCAGGCGAGGTAGCTCAGGTGGTTAGAGCGCAGGATTCATAACCCTGAGGTCGGGGGTTCAAGTCCCCCTTTCGCTACGATGTTAAAACCACAATAAAAATGCGCTGTTCAGCGCATTTTTTTATGGACAAAATTCTCACTATTTTAGAAAGCGAATACTCAATAGAATATTGTGCGAAATAATATTCACTTTTTCACCTCAATCCTGATTATCAATTGAATAATTATTCAAAATAATTTTAATGACCGTAAATTTCTTCTTTCTATAATTTGCTCTACAACATTATTCGCAACTAAATCCTCATTCCTATATTAGATTCCATTTATCAAATAAAACATCTTCCTAATCAATTATTAATATGACATATGCATAAATTTTCTTTCCAATTTTACGTCTTTTTCACATTTATATACCGTTCAATGTAATGGTTTTTACTTATATCAATTTCAGTAGTACTATCTATTTTTTTTAACAAAACATCTCTTTAATTTAGCTAAAACAATTTTAAGCTTGTTTAAGGGACAAGTAAACAGATTGTTTTTAATAAATAACCTGCGTATTAACCAAACTTTTCATACTATTTGTTTTCTTTAATAATGTTAGTGCGCAGTTCTTTTTAAATCCTTTCTTCTAATTCTTATGTTTACTGCAGCCTCCTTAAAACTCAAATCAATTCCTTTTATACTTTCTGAAAAAATAATAGAAAAGGGAAATTATGGCTTACTATTATTTTGATTCCCCCTACATACAATGGCTCTTTTCTTAACCCAAAACATAAAACACTAACAATCAAACAACAAACAATTACCCAGTAGGTTTTTACATTTTTTTCCTAATTTATACTTTAATTCATTTTATTATTCTTAAATTTGCTATCACTTAAGAGACGTCTTAAGTTCTTTTTCATAGCAATTTTCCCACTCAATCTTTGAGTGGGTTTCTTTTTTTCAGTACTTTCCCTTACTATACTTTTAAAGTATACTCGGAGATACTACACATAGTTTAAACACCCATTCATATAAACTACATGGAGGTTTTAGTATATAAAATAATCTTATTTTTGTCTCATGTTTGAATCTCCTTTAAGTAGTTAATTTTTGAGGTTGTCAAAAAAGAAAATCATCCCACAACAAACTTAATCCCCCATGTTAACATTTTAACAACCTCTTTTTACTAAATAGTTTTAATAACATTACCCCAATTTTGACCTCTACTCCTTCTATTAAAGTTATATCTGATATGAAACTCATATGCAATATTTATGACTCCTCTACTAAAAGACAACACCTCCATACTATTTTTCTTTTTTCCAGAATCCCATATTTATAATCCTTTTAATTTTAATACTTTCGCCAACCTAAAAATGAACCTTATTATGAAAAAACTATTTGTTTTAACGCTTTCTTTAATTTCTTTATTATCATGTAACGATTCAGATCAGGACATTAAAGACCCTTTTATTGGTAATTGGTATAAATTTTCCTTTCAAGGAGAAGAAGTAAGTGACTGTGAAAAAAAGACTACCTTCATCGTTGAAGAGAATGGAGATCTTTCTATATCTTCTTTTGAAGAATATGAAAATGATTGTATCGATGATGGTACGGCCTCTGGAAAATGGAGTAAACATGACGGAAACTACTATGGAATTACTTTAACTGGAGACACTTCACCCGACCTTAGAGAGGTTATCTTTAAAGACAACAATAACACCTTTTCTTTTACTGATAATGAAAATGGAAAAACCTTTACATATACATACAGAAGAAAATAATTTATAAATTCACTACCCCGATACTTACATCGGGGTATTTAGTTATTTTTTTATTCACTCCTTTCGTTACCAAATATATTTTATACAACCATTCTTTTAATGGTTTTTACTGATTCACTTTTCAGGGGTTTTATCTATTTTTTTTAAAGAAATGTCTATTTATATTTATTCCGACTTAAAACTTATCTCAGGGGACTATGTAGGTAAGTTTGAGGTTAAAAACAAGTGTTCTGCGTATTAACCAAACTTCTAACTACACCTTGAACCAGATTAATACGCGGTTCTTTTTTTCTTTACTTCAGTTTCCATTTGTTATAATGGCTATTACACATATAATCTTACCAGCTTTTTCCGACCAAAAAAAAACCATTAAACTGATTATTAATATTTTAAGACAAACAGCAATAAATTACTAACCTTTTTATATTTATTTTAACTATTAGTCCTTTTTAAATGATTAGATTTAGACAATTACTAATCTTAAATTTTTATAGTATGTTAAAGAACATTTATAATCTAGGAAAACCTTTAAACAAAACTGAACAGAAAGTTATTAGCGGTGGTAAAACTTGTCCTTGGGCATGTGAAGAAGACGGTAGATGCTCTCCTTGTGAGGAAAAAGGTTAAATATTAATAAGAGCGGGCTTGAACTCGCTCTTATCATCACTACATTCTACAATTAGTTTTTGATTCGTACATTAAACACTACAGATATCATAAATACTTCATTGACTCTGATATCCGATATCAAAACTTCGATAATTCGAAAAATTTCAGCCAAAGAAACAAACCTACCAATGACTTATTGACTACCCCATCCTAAGGGTACCACTTTAACATAACATCGATGTTTTATTGAAACAAATTCACCTCTCTTTTTATCTCTTACTTCAATAGATTTCATGGTTGTTTTTTAGTAAAGTAAAAATCCATCACCAATCCTATTACCTTTACCCGTTTCGCAGAAGCTTTTAATCACTCTACTTTATCAAGTTTTTCACACTCTTTTTTTTCCAGTATATCCTTGAGCTATTTTAACCAGTAACTGTGGTATATTATTCTCTTTTAAGACATATTTTTTCTTTTTTTCAAAAAATGACTACATCACAAACACTACATTAAGTTTTCTCACACAATTCAGCCATACATTTGTAGTGTAATTAATTTTTCCCCTTAATAATATTAATTACACCCTTAAATATTAGCATAGCTATCAGAGCGAAATCATCCCAACACAATATTTTCCCCTTATGATGTTCTGATAGCTTTTTCTTTTCAATTAAGACTCGAGCCTTGCAGATTATTTTGTTCTTACTACCTCAAGAATTAAACTACTATAGGAAGTACTACTCTTTTTTATTGCAGAAATACATACAGCCCTATTTTTTTTAGTAGATATCCTTTTCTAAAGCCCTCCTTAATTACATTATTTACCAATTTTTAATATTTTAAGAGTATCTATTCTTAAAAAAAGACTCATTATAATAAACATCTTATATAATTTTTGAATTCTTGAGATTAGTAAAGCCCTTTATTTCTAGGGTTTTGCTAATTTCAATTATAATCACTATCCCTTTGAAAATAGGAACAAAAAATAACTTACAAAATAAAACAGTCAAGCTTCTTGCGTAAAGCTCAAAATAAGAAATCCATCGCTACATATTAAACACCGCTTAATATAATTCTATATATCTTATTTCTATAAGGCATCTCTTCTCTATTACTAAACGCTTTTTGACTCATAAGTATAAAAATCAATAAAAGACATACTTAAATTACGACGATTATACACTTTTTAAAACGCCTTTACAATAAACTTTATTCCAACCCTAAGTAACTTCTACTTAATATTATTATATTACAAATTACTAATCTTTAAAAGACTAACTATGTTAAAAAACATTTCAAACTTAGGATCAATATTAAACAAGTCGGATCAACAATCTATCAACGGAGGAGGTCATCCTACCACACCAAGTAAATGCCTTTCTTGTAATGGCATATGGGTACCTCAAGCTGGTGTAAACGGATCATGTCTACTCCCTTGGACCTCTGAATGCTTAGGATAACAACAGCGATCTTCGGATCGCTTTTTTATTATCTTTTAAATATTCCCTAATTCATATCCCCATAAAGACATATTTAGTATGTTTTTATTAGTTACTAAAAATGAGATCCACTCGTAATCATTAATTGCTACAGTGATCTAAATAAAATACTTTTAATATTTTAAGAAAATATAGCCTTTAATCATTCTTGTTTTGAAACTTTTACGTTGTCTTGCATAGAAAAAAAGTTATAAGGACTGAAGTCTCGTAATTTTAAGTTTATATAAAAACTCCTGCTTCTAAATTTATTTATATTTAAAATCATAGATTTTTAATTTAAAGAGAACAAAGTAATAATATAGCTGGGGGGAGGGGACTTCTTCTATTAATAATTATAGTGTTCGTTTAAATGAGTGTAATTCTATAATTATGACAACTTACCTAATGAACATTTGACGCAAAACACTTTAAAAAGACATCTTCTTCTAAGAATATATCTTGGATTTATTTTTTGATTACGAATCTGTTAATAAGACATATCATATTGACTAATCGGTACATCATATATTTCGTTACCATATGCTGTTCTTGGCATTTTAGCTTCAAATACGTAACCTTTTCTTTAGCTTTTAATAGATTTACTGAATAAAAATTTCTGCTTTGGCCAAATGCAGTTAATATTAAATGTTCTTGCACATTTGACCCCGTAACGTACTAGGGCACGTTGTCTGTTGGATTTTCACAATTTGTTAAAGCACTTCTATTCTATGAAGCTACCTCTATATAGTCCTCGTGATCATTCCCTGCAACTCCAAATTATTTCGCATCTGCTACCAAACAACTCCCTTTCAGTTGTCTTTATTTCAGAAAAAAATTAGTTAAAAGGCATAGTAAAATACCATATGCCGCTTTTAAATGTAACTAATTAAAAGTTTTAAATAAAACTATAAATTGACTAATGTATGAACTGGAAATAAATATTGATGTTTTGGTAAATTATTGGACGAATGGGAACTTTTATTTTACATTAACTATACCTATACAGGAAGAACTCCCTATTTCAAATTGATCTAAAAACTGACTATTTTTAAAACATAACAAAAAACAGATATAACAAAACCTAACAACATTTAGCCTCGCCAATTGTTAAACAACAACGTTTAAAAATAATAGGTAAAAAAGTACAATAAATATTTATTTTTTTTTGCTACATTAGATATGCACGAAAAAGAGAAAGTCCTCATTCTATGTAAACTATGATATTTAAACCATTTTTTAAACTAAAAATATTGGACTTCGTTAAAAACCTAATGAATAAGAAAATTATTGGATTTTCGGGTTATGATAAATTGAAAATTTCTCTTCTCAGTAGCATAGTCATATTTTTTATCATTGGTACAATACAGCCTTTTGATATTTATAATTATTCGAGCTTTCAAATAATTTATGCGGGCATTTGTTGTGGTGTACTTTCTGGTATAATCACATACACATCACTTAGCCTAATGACTTTTAGAAACTGGACAGTTAAAAATGAATTATTGTTAATTCTATGCTCTTATTTAATTGGTATTGGTTTTGTTCTTGTATTTTATTTCACTTTCGTCTATATTCATAAAACTCTTGAACATGATATTGAACTACTATTATATAATTTTTACGTAGTATTCTGTCTTACGTTATGGACTTATATCATTTTAAGAAGTTTCCAAGGATGGTCTTTTTTAGGAAAAAAAGTATTCCGAAAAACTCAATCTACTCTAAAAATACGATCAAACAATACTTATAATAATATAGCCGTCAATTCTATCTTATTTATTGAGGCATATGGAAATTATTCTAAAATATACTTGACAGATGTTAACGAGAAAGAATATATCCTTTTAAACTGCTCTCTTTTATCTATAGAAAACTTAATATTAGAAGGTAGAGTACATAACCTTGTAAGAATTCATAAAGGATACATTATAAATACACAAAAAATAAAATCAATTCAAGGCAACATTAAAACATCTCATCTAACTTTGTTCAATACTAATCAAGCTATACCCATTTCTAGAAAAAAAACACCCTACATTAGAGAATTGTTTTACAAACAAGGTTCTCTTAAATAGAGTTTTCTACTATAAAAAACACCCCTAAAGCTCGAAAAAAAAGGACTAAATGAGCTAGAGTTTTTGAATCTTAATTCATTAGAAATTTCCTTAATAGATAGGTTTGATTTTTTAAAACGTGTTACTTCTAACGTTCTTCTTTCTTGAATTAGAGAGAAAAACCAAAATAATCATAGGTATAATTTTAGCTTTGGCCGGTATCGCTTTTTTACTACTACCAAAGTTATTCTAATGTTACTATCTTTAAAATCAATTAAACAACCAACAAATAAAGTTTCAAAACTTTCATTCTATACTTTAATCCATGATTAATCAATTCTTTTACGCATATACTCTAACCTAATATATATACAATGAAAAACAAAAAATTCATCAACGCAATACTCATTGGTTTCTGCATTGGAATAATCATTTGGAGTATACTCCAAAACACCATAGGCCTATTTAGTATTATTCCTTTATTTTTTATTTATAAACTACTCAATAACTCAAAGAAGCATTAAGTTTAAACCATAGAAACTAATACTCTCGATTTTTATAATATTTAATTTCAAAAACATGGAAACAGGAACCTATCTCCTTCGTAATCAATAGATATTGTAAAATAGGGTTATTCTTAATTTTTATAACTCAATTTGTTTTACGGATCTCATTCATATTACTCTTCATTTATCCCGTAAAACCACCTCAATGTTAAATATTCAACCTTCTAAACAATTTGCCCATAACGGTATGAAATTTGTTGCACTATTTTTAGTATTTGCTAACTAAAAAAGCAATACTATATTTAACTTAAACTTTTTACTACATATGAAAACTAAACTAATGTTTAGCTGTTTTATAACAGCTTTATTAATCTCTTGCAACTCTAATGAAGAACTTCCGATTGAGCAACCTTCTTTAACCGTAGAAGTATTAGATAAAGGAGTTCCTTTAGAATCAGCTGAAGTAACTCTTTATTTGAGGAAAAACCTATACCCTTTAGATGAAGCAAAACCAGTAGCAACAGGAATTACTGATGAATCTGGTAAGATAATATTCAATAAAAATATCGAGAAACACCAGAAATACACTGCGAAAGTTGAACACACTTCCGAATGTAAAAACAATCTTTTCTTCTTGAATAATTATTTTACCGATGAAAGCTCTAAAACTGTATTAGGTAATCGTTATAAAGAACAAAACATCTTAACAGTAAATGTCTTAAAATCTGCAAACATAATGTTAAGAAACACCTCTCCTGGCCTCACCGGTTTTACTGACAACTTGCACATTTCTATACGCAATAACGGTAATGGTAGATCATCATTAGGTTATTTAGTTCCTAACAAAACTTTACTTATTAATGATTTCCCAATAGAGGATAAACACCTTATGGAAATTGTTCATATACGTACAGGAGAAGAAATTTCTTCGGATCATATTTTAACGGGAAACTGCTCTTCTACCACCACTTACAATTTACATCGATAGAGCTTTACTAGTCCTAAATAATTTAAAAAGAGTGGAGGTATCTCCAGTCATGGTCGGAAGATTTTTCTTCCGACTTTTTTTGTTTCTAAGAAATAAAAAAAAAATTATTTTAACCTGCTGTTTTTCAGTTGTTTAACTTGTTTTTGAGTATTGTTTTTTGTATCTTATATACTGATAATTAAGCTATTATGTCAGTATTTAAAGATCATAAAATATCCGTAAAAGAATTATTAGGTATTATTCCAGAAGCTCTTTTATCTAAATTATCATCCACAACTAATGTGGATTATTACACCAAAGTGCTTCATGGTAAAAAAATGTTTTATTTGTTGCTTTATGGTATTGTAGAAAACGAAAAATTAAGTCAACGTACCTTAGAAGATACTTTTAATGATTCTCTGTTTAAAACTCTTTTCAATTTAGATAAATCAGAATCCATCAGAAGAAGTTCTATCTCAGAAAGGTTATCTAAAATTGATTCCGATTATTTCGCTCAAATATATCAATGCATTTATAGCCAGTTTCACGATGCTTATCCAATGACTTCTAATAACGAAAAACATCAATTAGTTCATGTGGATAGCTCGATGGTTAGTGAAGCTGCTAGTAAATTATTAGAAGGAATTGATCATAAAAATGGTAAGAAATCTGTTAAATATACTATTACCTTTGATGGTTTATTGCCTTGTGAGTTTAAAGTGTTTACAGAACCTAAGTATTCCAGTGAAGATATGGCTTTGCCTGAAGTTATAATGGATCATGTAAAACAACACAAAAATCATAAAAATATTTACGTCATTGATAGAGGTCTTCAATCTACCAGAACCATGAAAGATTTTAGTGGTAATGATATTTATTTTATTGCTAGAGCAAAAGAAAATAGAAAATATGTAGAATTGGAATCTTTACTCGATAAAAATCAAAACTCTGACCTAGGAGAGTTAAGCCTTATAAAAGATAGTAAAGTATATCTGTATACTGGTAAAGCTATAAATAATAAGAGAGGAAATATTCACTATAAACAAGAGTTAGTAAAGACTCCTTTACGTTTGATTGTTGCAAAAACAAAAACTGAAGATCACAAAGAATTTTGTTTTATTTCTAATCAATTTGATCTCTCTGCTAAGGAAATTACGCAAGCCTATAGAAAGAGATGGGATATTGAGGTCTTTTTTCGCTTTATAAAGCAAGAACTAAATGTAAGTCACTTAGTATCTTTGAATAAAAACGGAATCAAAGTAGTTCTATATATGACTTTAATTGTAGCAATGTTAATAGCAATCTATAAAAAAGCTAACAATATTGGGTATAAAACGGCTAAAAGAAGGTTTAAAATGGAACTCAGAAATTTAGCCATTGCTATGATTGTGGTAATTTGTGATGGAAATTTAGATCATTTTGAAACTTAAAAATAAATGGTCGGAATTTCTTCCGACCATGACTGGAGGTATCTCCACTCTTTTATTTTTTAAAGACACATCTGACTGAATAGTAAACACTTAAAAATCCATAAAAATTCTCGTTTTAGACAAATTGTTGCTTTTTTTCATAAAAGTCACTAGACATGACTACTTCACTCCGGTTTTAATAGATAAACAGTTATACTTTTGTCCTGTAATTATAATTTACCCCTTAAATATTAGTTACAATTATCATAATTTAGTTAACAAAAATTAGCTATCAAAACACAATCATCCGATACAGTATTTCCCCTTTAAAACGTTTTGATAGCTTTTTTACATCCTCTATTTGGGGATGATTGGCTCCTTCGGGAGCTTTTTTGTCCTTCTTCTATAATGTTCTTTCCGAATAAACTTTATAAAGAATCAAAAAATCTATAAAAGCTCTGGATATTTCATTGTTAGCGACAATAACTTTCGCTATTTTAATTTCCCTATATCTCTTTTAATTCACCAATATTCAAAATAAGTCACAACTTCATTAATCACCTAACTTGCAAACAGTTCCACACCATTCATAAGTTACACAATCACCACCAAGCTCTAAAATTCTCTTTCTAGACATTTCTTTTCTCTTTTTAAGTAAATATCATCAACAGTTATACGTCACCGCATATTGACCTCTACTAAGAATCTACATTTGCAGTGTAATTGATAGTATCAAATATACATCCATTACAAATAAGCCATCTAAAGAACTTATACCCAATACAAAATCAACCCTCACCCCTTTTGGTTGCTTATTTCGTTTCGACTTGGGAAAATTGCTCAAGCTCCTCCGGGAGCTTTTTCTTTGCTCTTTTATTACTTTAAAATTTAAGCTTAAAGAACAAAGCATCAATTTATTTTACATGTCCAATTCCAAAGCCCATGTCTTCAATTTTATAAAGATGATTATGATCATGCATTAGTAAATGTCTAAGCATTATATTCGGAGTATACTTTTCGTATTCAGAATGAATAGCTTCTTTATTCCAATCTTTATCAGTTAAAGACAAAGCAAAATCAATTGTTTGTTGTCTTACTTTAAAAAAATCTTCAACCGTCTTTTCTAAATTTAAATTGAGATAATAATTTGAATGAAAGTTACTTCCTGACAAAGAAGTAAATGCAGGTTTTTCCTTTTCTTTAAAATCTACTAACCTTTTTTGAAACCCCTGTAAATCAGACATTGCAACATGAGTTGCATGTTCGTGAATAGTCCACTTACCACTCACTATTTCTTTCTTATATAAACCCGAATTTATTTCTGAAATTAATTCATTTAAAATTCTTGGAGTCTCGTTTAAAGCATTCAAGATTGGTTCTATATTTTCATACATAGTATATTATTTGATAAATAATACTTTCCTTTTTTTAGTTAATTATTAAATTACCTAAAATGTCTATTTTCTTAGATGAATTCCTATCACCGAACTTAGCCCTTAATTTGTAAGGATTATTAAAATTTCCTTTTGTAAACGTTATTTTAGCTGTTAACCTACCAACCTTTAAATCATCGGCCAAAACTCCTCCACTTTCATACCTCTCTAATACATTTGTATTTGATATAATTTTATTTCCTTTACTGTCTCCCATTTCTATTGAAAATACAGGAAACACTCTTTGGTCTTTCTGAATTAATCCATCAACTCGTTCCACCACCAAAATGAAAGTATGATTTGAATTTATCTCTTTAGAAGTAACAATTTGCTTCAGTGTTTCATTATATAAATAAACTTTCGAATAATTAATCCCTAAACTTTGTACATTTAAAACTTTATTTTTTTCGATCGAAAAAGGTAATTGATATGAAAACCTTCCCTCACCTTTATTATCCCATATATTAACAAGTACTTTATATTCCTCTTTATTTTTATAAGGTAATGCTGCTTTAAATGCAGCTCTTAACTGAAGCGGAGATAATTTAACTCCATTTTTCAATTTTTCAAGTAAATCAGGTTTTGCTACTAATGTGTCTTTTTCGTTTTTTATAATATGCATTGATAGTCCAGGATAAATCAAACTATCTAATTTCTTCAAACCTTTTACATCATTAAAAACTAAATTCACCCTTTCACCATAAACAAATTGATTTTTTTTAACTAATTTTCCATTAGTAGTAATCTGAACATTTTTACAGGTTATTCCATTTCCCTTTGAATAAGCTCCTGTTTCTAAATCTTTATGCTCGGATTTATTAACATTACAAGACATAAAAAACTCTGCTACCACTAACATAAAAACAATAAACAACTTGTTTTTATTATTTTTCTTCACTACCATTATTTCAATTCGATTTTAGTATTAATGCGCTCAAATATAATTTTTTTAAGCTTTCAAAAAACAATTTAATAGAACTGTTTATACTGCTTAACGTGTCTTTTTCACAAAAAAAGACTTTTTTATCTCATTAATTGTGACTTAGCCAAAAAACATGTGTCATAATTAATGAAAACGAAAAAATATTTTCGAATTCCATTAAACGAATTATTTAACATGACATGATATATTTTGGTTCATAATAAACAATAAGTGAAACATAAAGTAAATCTCTAACATATAAATCGAGTTCCCTAAAAAGAAACATTTATAAAATTTATGAACCAATTTCTATCATGGAAAGAGAAATCTCAACTCTGGTAAAGATTTCTACGTTAACCAATTTTGAATCCTTACACTATCTTACTTATACGACACAAAGGGTTTTGAAATTAATTTAGAAGCATAAAAAACATAACCCTAAAAAAGAAGAACACCCTTCTCTAATAGGCTAAATATATTTTTATTTACCTAAAAACTGGTCGATTCACTGACCTTGACAAACCACTAAACTAGTTCCTTATGAAGCAGTAAGTTTAGTGGTTTTTTAATTTTACATCAATCTGCAATCTCCAAATTTTATCTCAGACAACTAAGGGTTATCCCTAGTATGCTTTTAAGGGAAACTAGGTATTGTCGATTTAAACACATTAACATAACCTTGTAACATACAGTAACTTACACTACCCCAAAACGTACACTGTGTTAATACAGTCCTATACCCCAGTTACTCTTATCAAATTAAAAAATGTTGAACTTGAAGTTTTTAATTAAAAGCTAAATACAACAAGCATAAAGGGAGCTCTGCAAAGAGTATGGCAAAATTAAAGTTGTTTCGAGCCCAAAAAGCAAATCGAAACAATATTACATAAACCTAAAACCCTTTACAACATGAAACATTTTTTCTAGTCAATCTACACGAAAGTAGCTATCAAAGTATCTTTTAGTCTTTCACAGCAAATTAACAGACCATTCAACCAAACTTACATTGAGTCTAAACGACTGAACTATAGAAACTATACCTATTCTATATTTTAATTTAAAACAAAAATCAATGAAAACAATGGTATACGCTAAGTATTTCTTGGCACTTTCAATTTGTTTCTCAACATTGTCACTAACCGGACAAGAGAGAAATCTCAATTTAAAGAGTTCTATCAAAAAAATCAACACCATCATAGACACTGACGGCGATGGCATTCCAAATAATGAAGATTTAGATGATGATAATGACGGTATTCTAGACACTACCGAATGTACAACAAATGGATTCCCCCAAACCGAACTGGTTTTAAATGGCAACTTTAACGAAAATTATGTTGACCCTGAAAATTCTGGTACTCCATATACGACTCCGAGTAGAAATTTTGCCCCATATCCCTGGGTTAAAGGGGGTACTCCCGATTTGTCTACAAATGATGTTATCGCTTTTAATTCAAATCATATCGACAGAAAAAACCTTCCTGGTTTCGGATCTTCACCTGCTGGTGGTTCTTTTATGGGGTTTCGTGGTGAGGAATATATTACTCAGGCTATTGAAATACCTGATGTCACCATCCCTATTAACTTACAATTTTATTATACTGAATATACTGTTCCAAATTCCACCCCAAGCACAAACCCTGTTAACGCCGAAATCTACATCAATGGGCAACCTCCAACAAGTCCCACTGATGGAGATCTTTTGTATGACATCCCTAACATTCCTCTAACAAGTTCAGGGAATTGGGAGTTAAGAGAATTAACTTTTATTCCTGCCGATTACGGTTTAACAAACGGAACCAACTACATTATAATTGGTGCCAACCGAAGGATAAATGCAAACTATTTTCGATGGGCTTTTGTGGATAACTTCAGAACTATTTTTAGCCCATGTCCAGATTCAGACAATGACGGACTCACAGACGAAATAGACACAGACTCTGATAATGATGGCTGTCCTGATGCCACAGAAGCTGCAAATGCAATTAATACAACCGAAACTTTAACAGGAGGTAGTAATGAAGGAAGTTCAGAAAATCTTGGTATTAGTGTTAATCAAAATGGCATCCCCACTGTTTCTGGTTCTCCTCAGGATACTACAACAGCGGTAACAGATGCCACTACAACAAGTTCATGCGACTCTTGCAGTAATGCTACCTCAAATTCAGTCACAGTAAACGGAACTATTTTAGAACTTGGTCTAAATGCAACTGGCGTAAACTTTACCAAAGATATTAGTCAAAATTATGGACTTCCCGCAGGAAGTGTTATCATAACAGGAGAAAACGCATACACCAACAACAATAGGCAATTGGTTGTTTCTGAAAACGAGAGCACAACTTTTACCATAAGTGGAAACCTACCTACAACTGCTATTTTGAGACACTTTAGAAGGTTAAATGCTGGAGTGGAAGATTCAGTTATTTCCAATGATAACTACAACTTAACCTCACAAATTGATAATGAAATAATCAACGGAACTGATGGAAACAGATATTTTGTAAGTAATACTAGCTCTAATGGGATATCAAATAGTTCAGGAGCATTTGTTTGGGAAAGTGATGATGCAATAACCAATCCATTTACTTTCGCTACAACTGGTCCTAATTTAAATTCTGCATACAATTTTACTTTAAACATAATATGCTGTGATTCAACAGTTTCTAATCTCCCAGATACTGATGGTGATGGTATTGCCAATACCTGCGATTTAGACGACGATAACGATGGTATTTTAGATAGCATAGAGAAATCAGGTGATTCCAACAGAGATACTGATAACGATGGAATCCCTAATCATTTAGATACTGATTCTGATAATGATGGATGTCCTGATGCCATGGAAGGAGCCAATATGATCAACACCACAGACAGTTTAAATGGAGGTAGTAACGGAGGTAGTTCAGAAAATCTTGGTATTATGGTAGACAGCGATGGTATTCCTACTATTCTTGGAGCTCCTCAAGACACTACAAATGCTGTTACTGACTCGAACATAAATAGTTCATGTGCCCCTTGTAGTAATGCAACAAATGACTCAGTGACAGTTAACGGAACTGTTTTAGAACTTGGAAGTAATGCAAATGGCGTGAACTTTACTCATGATATCAGTCAAAACTATGGTCTTCCACAAGGAAGTGTTATCGTAAATGGTGAAAATATCTATACTAACGGTAATCGACAATTAGTTGTTTCTGAAGATCAAAGTAGCACTTTCACAATCACTGGAAACTTACCGACAACTGCTACATTGAGGCATTTTAGAAGATTAAGTGCTGGTGTAGAAGATTCTGTCATTTCTGACGACAACTATATTTTAACTTCTCAAATTGATAATGAAATTGTTAGTGGAACTGATGGAAATAGATACTTTGTTAGAAACACAAGTACAAATGGCGTATCAAATAGTACAGGAGCATTCGTTTGGGAAAGTGACGGTATCATAACAAATCCCTTTACATTTGCCACCACAGGACCTAATTTGAATTCTGCATACAACTTTACTTTAAATATAATATGCTGTGACACTACAGTTTCTAATCTTCCTGATAACGATAACGACGGGATTGCAAATACTTGTGATTTAGATGATGATAATGATGGTATTTTAGACACTATTGAACAGGAAGGAGATTCAAATAGAGATACCGATAACGATGGTATACCTAATCATTTGGACACCGATTCTGATAATGATGGTTGCCCCGATGCTTTAGAAGGAGCCAATAATATTGATCCAACAGACACACTCTCTGGCGGAAGTAATGGTGGTAGCTCTGAAAATCTGGGAACAAATGTTGATGGAGATGGAGTCCCAACCATTTCTGCATCACCACAAAGTACTACAGAAGCAGTTACAAACGCCGATGTAAATGGAGCATGTGATCCATGTAACAACGCAACAACTAATTCCGTAACTGTTAATGGAACTGTTTTGGAACTTGGAAGTAACACTAGCGGAGTAAACTTCACCAAAGATATTAGTCAAAATTACGGACTTCCTGATGGAAGTGTTATCGTAAGTGGTCAAAATACTCACACTAACAATAACGGTCAACTTGTTGTTTCTCAAAATGAAAATTCTACATTTACTATAACTGGAAATCAACCTACAAGAGCCATACTAAGACACTTTAGAAGACTTGGTGCAAATGTAGATGATTCGGTAATTTCTAATGATAATTACACTTTAACTTCACAAATTGACAATGAAATTATTAGTGGTACGGACGGTAATCGCTATTTCGTTCGAAACACAACCTCAAATGATATTTCAAATAGTAATGGAGCTTTTATTTGGGAAAGTAATAGCACAATTACAAGTTCATTTACTTTTGAAACTACTGGGCCAACCCTAAATTCAGCTTACAACTTCATACTTATTACATGCGAAGATGATTTGGTAAATCGTGAAAGTAATATCCACCAAGCGGAACACCAAATATTACCTCCAGAAGCAAAAGATGGAAATAACATTATGTTATACCCGAACCCTGCATCTAACAAACTAATGATTGACGGCTTAAAAAGCAAAGCAACCATTAGGGTTTTAAACTTAAACGGAGATAATGTATTAACGATAGAGAAGTTTAATAACCAAAAACAAATAAATATTGAAAGATTGCCAAAAGGTATTTACATAGTTAAAATTGAAAACTCTAATTTTTCAGAACAAAGAAAACTGATTATTTTATAATCCGTTGAAAGAGAAAAAATTTTAATAGAGCGGGATTTACCTCCCGCTCTTATTATTTCCCACCACAAAACAATCAATAGTAAAGAACTTAATAATCTATTTACTTCCGCTACTCACTCAACTATACTTTTTATCGCTTTATCGATTAAGACATACCACTAAACTAATTTGTAAAAACAAACTCATTCAGTCTTTTATATTTGAAGTGAATAAAAATTTCATACCCCCCCGAATTTTTATAGCCCCTTAAATATGGGCTCCAAAATGGAGCTCTTTTCCCTTATACAATAGTTTCGTTTCTTCAAATTCACTCTTATACACTTTCAAAAATTGATAACTACTATATGCATACACACTTAGATTTCGTTAAAAACCTCGATTTATAAAACCTTGGCTATATCCTCGCATTAAGGTAATTCATCAGTAAGACTTATTCTTCTCATAAACTTTTGTTCAAACTTCATTAACATTGTTTACCCGTTTGTTAAATATTTTTACAAAGTAGTAGTAGGTAAATGGATTTTAGTCCATGTCAATTTTGCATTAAGCTATATTCAATTAAACTGACCTCCTTTTTAAAAAGGAGGTTTTTTAAAAACTAAAGAAAAAACAACTTAATCAATCAAAACCAACCACTTAACCACAAAAAACGGTAATTAATCTAAATTCGAATATTTAAGGCTTTTATATAAATTATCTTTAACATGAGTTTAAAAACTTATTTCATTGTTTAGTTAGTTTGATTAGAAATACTCTTTAGTGATAAAGAGTATTTTTCTATTTATAAATTAATTCCAACAAACTTACCATCAATACAAACAACACATTAACTCATGGTTATCTTCAACATTACCAGTAAAAACCATTAGTATACAACTAGGGATTTTACCAATTGTAAGATCCTATTACATGTTTTAAATTGCAATAAGTTTGGAATCAAAATTTTCGGACAGCTTAATATTTCAAGGGGAAAATTCCTACTCCTCATTCGAGTAGGAATTTTTATAAATATTTCGAAAATCAACTAACCTACAACAAACCGAATTATCCCCTTATATAACTTTTGTAATTAGCTCCTTCGGGAGCTTTTTTCATTTTATTTACCTTTTTTGTGACTTTTTAAAAACAAAAGTGTCATAATAGTAGTAGTATAGTTTAGTAGTAGATTTTTTTATAAAATCATTTCACAAAAAAGATTCTCCATGGAGAATCTTTTTTTGTTCATAACTTCATGTATTATTTCTTTTTTTATTATATCCAATAGAAAAAAGAAAACTCATGGTTTTCTTCATTACAGACAAGTAAAAACCCTAATTAAAATTAGTAAAATTACTTATTGCAGGAATAAATCTTTTTTATGACTTTTGCACTACTATTTAGCTTATAAATTTGTAAGAAGGGTTTTTTAAGTGTATAGTGGAGGGAGCTTTACTTCAAAGCTCCCTATTTGCCCTTACTTTTTCTCTTTTATCTTATAATGTTTACTCTTTATATTCCATAATAACATAGAAAAATTGAAAATCAGAAAAATGAGATAATGAAACTACTCCTGACCTCTTTATTTCGGCAGAATAAAAATCAACATTCATCTTCCTTATTTTATCAGTTGCATCTACAATTGCTTTATTCATATCAATTGCATTATAAACATATCCAATAACTTGATTCTCTTCTAAAGTTAACAAGTTCTTTAAATCATCATCTCCCTCAGTTACATCAATGATAGGAATTCTTTTCGTTCCACTACCCGTTTGAAATTGGATATAATCAATATTACTTGGATAGGCTATCATTTTTTGAACGGTATATGAAAAATAACCTGGTTGATTTATTGGTTCTCCGACTACTAAATACATAGGCGGATAAATAGTTGCCGCAGAAACTTGAATCTGAACTCTATTTATTCCTTCTTCTCTCCCCTTTGCTACGAGTAAAACTTTATCATCCTCTCCTACTCTAAAGGCCTCTACCTCAATAGGGAAAATTATATGGTTGTTCATATTAAAACTTTCTTTATCTTTTTAATTATAAAAACAAATATCTCTATAAGTCTTTCCTTTTATTAAAAAAATGTTATGAAGAAAGAATCTTTGCCGCTAAACGTATGTAATTGCGGTATAACCGCCTACAAACTTTTCATATGAACACATTCTTGGTCTTACCATTTATTTTTTCATTTTTACTAGTATTTTAATTGTTTGGTATGATTATTGTTTTAACACCACTTTAACAATTAATACTTTTACTATGAGAAATCATCTACTATTATCTAAAACTATTTTGTGGGAGTAATTGCTTGTGAAAAAGAGAAAAAGAATCTAAAAAACTGAAGTGCTACTTCAGTTTTTTTCATTTTTCAACAGATAGCAAGGCTCTTTAATCCTTTTTTCGTATTTTAAGGCATCTAATATTGAAAAGCCTGAAAACACCTTAGTCAAAGTTGGAACTTCAATAAAATGAAATATTTAACTAATTTCTTTGAAAGAAAAACTAAATAAAGTACTTTCGGGCTTTTAAACACTACATTTACCTAAATAATTAAGAATGAAAAAAATAGTACTTTTAGCCCTCATAGGAGGTATTATGCTTTCATGTAAGAAAGAAGAGCCTGTAAAAGACTATCTAATTTTATCTGGAACCGTTGATAATTTCAAAAAACGAGATATTAAATTAGAAGGTTTTGAATTTGAAAAAAAAGTCCCTTTTAACAAAAAAACAAAAACATTTGTTGATACTCTTAGGATAGAAAGAGATGGGTACTACAAACTAACCATTAATAAAAGAAAGTTTGATGTTTATTTAACAAAAACTGATGATCTTAAACTTCTTTTAGATTACAAAAACCCAGATGCGATAAAATTCGAGGGTGTTAATGGTGTAACTGGAAGTTATTTCATTAAAAAGAAAAACTTATTTGCTGAGCAAATTATTAATTTAAGAGAACTATTAGGTAAGGAAGAACCTGATTTTCTTTCAACTCTAGACACGTACAAAAACGCTCTTACTGATTTAGCAATTAACAGTAAATTGCCAGAAGCATTTTTAAAGAAAGAAATAAAGAATATAGAATATGAATATTTAAGAGATTTATACTTCTATCCAACTTATTACCCTGCTTTAAGTGGAAATGAAGACTTTGTACCTTCAGAGAATTTTCCTTCTGTAACAGATAAGATCAACTTTAATGAAGGAGAAGATTACAAAGATTTCGATTTTTACCAAAAAATTGTTCAGGACGAAATCCAAAGATTAGCCGACGAAAGAGCCACCGAAGATGCCGATGTTGCACTTACTTACTTAGAAACTGTTCAAACAGAGGTTACTGATAGTATTGTAAAGAACGACTTATTGTTTGAAAAGGGTCAGAAAGGTATTACATATGCTGAAGACTTAGAAGGTTATTATAATAAATACATGTCTTTCTCTACTAATAAAGCTCACAAAGACAGAATCTCTGAAATCTATAATTCTTTAAAGTTAACAGCAAAAGGGATGCCTTGTCCTAAGTTTGAAAACTATGAAAATATTGATGGAGAAGCTACTTCATTAGATGAATTATTAGGTAGTGGAAAATATTTATATATTGATGTATGGGCTACTTGGTGTAGCTTCTGTAAGCGTGAAACTCCACTTTTAAAAAGACTTGAATTACAATATCACGATCAGAATATTGAATTTGTAAGTATTAGTGTTGACAATATTAACGCTAAAGACAAATGGAAAGAAACTATTCAACAAAAAGAAATGGGAGGAGTTCAGTTATTTGCTGACAAATCTTTCGGTTCTGACTTTATTAAAAAGTTCGCAATTAAAGGACTACCAAGATTTATCATGGTTGATCCAGAAGGAAATATAATCAGTCCAAATGCACCTAGACCTTCAGACGGTGAAAAACTAATAAACATGCTTGAAGAGCTTGGAATTAGTATTTAGTAAAAACATACCTTATATATTACATAAAAAAATCCGCAGTATTGCGGATTTTTTTATGCCTTTATTCTATGAGTATTTATATATTCAAACTCTATTTAGTAAAGAAATTAACTAACTCCTTCCAATTAAAAACGATTATCTCCATCTAAAATATTTCCTAGGCCACCTAAAACACTTCCTTCACCTCTTTCACCTCCCGATTGAGGAGCCATCGAAAGAACACGCCCTGCCAATCTACTAAATGGTAATGATTGAATATATACGGTTCCTGGACCTCTTAAACTAGCAAAGAACAATCCTTCACCTCCAAAAATAGTATTCTTAATTCCTCCCACGAACTCAACATCATAATCCACATCTTGAGTAAAACCTACAATACAACCCGTATCGACTTTTAAAACTTCACCTGGCTTTAAAACTTTCTTTGCCATAGTACCCCCAGCATGAATAAAGCCCATTCCATCACCTTCCATTTTTTGCATAATAAACCCCTCTCCTCCAAAAAGTCCTCTTCCTAATTTTTTCGAAAACTCAATACCAATAGACACTCCTTTAGCTGCGCATAGAAAAGCATCCTTTTGACAAATAAACTTTCCTCCGAATTCAGTCAAATCAATTGGAACAATTTTCCCAGGATAAGGAGAAGCAAAAGACACCTGTTTTTTTCCATGCCCTATATTCGTAAAAACCGTCATAAACAAACTTTCCCCTGTTAAAATTCTCTTTCCCGCAGAAAATATTTTTCCAAGTAAGCCTTTCTCTTGATTCGATCCGTCACCCAAAATGGTATTCATTTTAATATCAGAATCCATCATCATAAAACTTCCACTTTCCGCAACAACTCCTTCTTCTGGATCCAATTCAATTTCTACATATTGCATTTCTTCACCATATATTCGGTAATCAATTTCGTGTGCATTCATAATAATTAGTTTTATTGGTTAGACGCTTTTATAATTTATTTGTTACGATTTTAATTTCAAACTCCATTCATATTCAAATTTTGAAACAGATATACCTTCCTCATTAATACCTTCAGACCGAACAACAACAGTTTGCCCTTCCCCAGTCTCTATGGCTCTTTCTATTGCTTCACTTATAAGTTGACCATCATTACATTCAAAACGTATTTTACCTACCGCCTTCTTTAAAAAAACCGCATTCATGTTAGTAACCAGCATAGATATTCTTTTTCCAGAATTACTTATTGATTTCATCACCAAAATTCCTGTAGTGAGCTCTGAAGCCATTCCTTGCACTGCCCAAAACATAGACTTAAACGGGTTTTGATTCGCCCATTTATAACGTACATGTACTACTGAATTCATTTCAGTAATACTAGTTACTCTAACTCCTGTAAAAAAAGCGGCTGGTAATTTAAAAAGTAAAAATGTATTAATTTTTCTCGGTGTAAAATTCATCCTTATTTATATTTACAATATAATTAGCAAAGAAATGTACCGTCTTATCGATAATAAATAACAGTACATTCTTGTTTATTTGTTTCTACTAAAATATGTAAAAAAGCATACATTCTATAATCACAAAGAATAGATCGTTATTTTACTAAGTGATTTCGTACACCTTTTACGTCACACTTTTAATGCAAACATTATTTATTGACTTGCTCTTTACGATTCTCTTATAAAGCAAAACTCTAAGCTTTTGGCAATATTTAACCCTATTTTAAATGCTGTTTTAAAAAATTCCAATCAACTAATCCATCATCGGTAATAAGAAAAAAACAGTAAAAAATTCAGGTTGTTCTAAAAACAGGTACGTACACAAACCGTTCTTAAAACCTTTAAAACATTGAGAAAATGAATTTTAAAACCTCAAAATACTGTTGTACACTTCTAGTTAAAAGACTCATTCAACTCAAAGCTCCAGCACCCAAACAAATGTTAAATTATGTTAAATTTAGTACTATGTATTGCATAATACTATCCAATATCCATATATTTGTATAGTCAAGTATTATATAAATCATATTATCATGCAAAATAACAACGAGAATACAAATGCCTTTCTAATACATATCTCCTCTTTCGCGGGGTATTTATTTCCACTAGGCAGCATTATAACTCCTCTAATTATTTGGCAAACTCTAAAAGAAAAAAGTCCCTATTTAGATCAACAAGGAAAAGAAGCCGTTAACTTTAACATTAGCTTTAGCTTATATATATTTGTTTTAGGCGCTTCATTTTTCTCTTTCCTTTTTGGCAATATCTTCGATATCTTCAATGGTGTAGATATTGATTTCGGTGGACACCATTCATACAACGGACTTTTTGGAATTTTAGGAGTTGCTTCTTTAGTTAGTATTGTTACTCTTATTAAAATAGCTTTAATCATCTTAGCTGCCATGAAAGCCAATAATGGAGAAATTTACAAATATCCATTTACTATAAAATTTATTAAATAACCACTCTAAACCACGCTCAATGAAGATAGAAAACACAAAAGCTCAAATGCGTAAAGGAGTGCTAGAATACTGTATTTTATCCATTCTTAAAAATGGAGATGCCTATACATCAGAAATTCTATCTACCCTAAAAAACGCTGAAATGATAGTGGTCGAGGGAACCATTTACCCATTACTAACTCGTTTAAAAAATGCCGGGTTGTTAAGTTATAGATGGGAAGAATCTACCTCTGGCCCCCCAAGGAAGTATTATGTTTTAACCGAAAACGGACAATTATTCTTAAAAGAATTAGATAAAACATGGAATAACCTAGTGAACGCTGTAAACCAAGTAACAAGTACAAAATCAACTGAAAATGAATAAAACGATCAACATAAATTTAGGTGGATTTTTCTTTCATATAGATGAAATCGCCTACCAAAAACTAAAACGTTATTTAGACGCTATTGGGCGTTCTTTAAGCAACGATCCCCAAGGAAAAGATGAAATCATTTCTGATATTGAAGCTAGAATTAGTGAATTATTGTCTGAAAGAATAACTGATGCTCGTCAAGTTGTAAATGAAAGTGATATAGAAGAAATTATTGCTATCATGGGGCAGCCAGAAGATTATGCTGATGTTGAAGAAGAATACAGTGAAAATAACTCAAACAGCGGGCGTAGAAAAGATCCAACTAAAAAGCTTTTTAGAGATGGTAATGATAAGTTTTTAGGAGGAGTTTGTTCTGGATTGGCACATTATGTGGGTATTGATACTATATGGATTCGTTTAGCTTTTATTATTTTAACTGCTAGTGGATTTTCACCTTTAATATATATTATTTTATGGATTCTTCTTCCTGAAGCCAGAACTACTTCTGAGAAACTTCAAATGGAAGGTGAAGCCGTAAATATTGATAACATTGAAAAAAAAATTCGTAACGAGTTTGAAAACCTATCAACCAAGCTGAAAGATGGTGCTCATGAAATTTCTGACAAGATTTCAAGTGCAGATTATGAAAAACTTAGAGAGCAAACGAAGTCGGGATTTCAAGATTTTATAGACACTTTAGGTAAAATATTACTCGCTGTTTTCAAAGTATTCGGAAAATTCATGGGTGTCATTCTAATTTTTATCGCTGGAGCAACTCTAGTATCACTTTTACTAGGAGTTTTTTCAATAGGGAGTTTAGAAATACTGCAAATTGATGGTGACATTGTTCAGTATCCACCATTTTTCTATGAGTCATCAATGCCTAAATGGTTACTTGCAACATTCTTATTTGTATTAATAGGTATTCCTTTTGTTGTGCTATTTATTTTAGGTTTACGTATCCTTTCTCCAAATATTAAGAAGTTAAATACTTCTGCTGTTTTAACGCTATTAGGTATTTGGTTAGTTGCTTTATTAGGTGTTGGTTTTTCGGCTATCGAATTTACAACATCAAGAGCTCATAACGGAACCAATGTTGAAAAACACAGCCTTACATATGACACTGAAAAGCCTTTAAAAATCAGAGTTGTAAACGACGAGAATATCTACTATCAATCTAGGCTTCGTAATAGAGATAACTATGTAAATGTTACCGTTGATGATGTTGAAATGAAGTATTCAAATGATATAAACATTGACGTAGAGAAAAGTGAAACGGGTAATGCGTATATAGAAATCAAAAAAACTTCAGAAGGAAGAAAACGCGGTATCGCTAATAAAAATGCAGAAAAAATAAAATACAATTTTAAATCGAATAATAACGTAATTGTTTTTGATGCTTACTTTCTAAATGATTATAAGAATATGTGGAAAGATGAAGAAGTAAAAGCGACACTTTACCTTCCTGAAGGCTCATCAGTATATTTTGAAAGATCATCTCGAGACTTCTTATATAGCATCGATAACACTGAAGACATTTATGATCGTGATATGGTAAATCATCATTTTAATATGACGTCAAAGGGACTTGAGTGTACTGATTGCGAAAAAACAAACAACAACTCTGAAGATGAAGAAAACGAGGACGACTCTTTTGAAAACGAAAATGAAGATATGGAAGATGTAAGTTTTTTGTTTGAGAGTACAATTAATGATTTCAAGGCGGAACTTGTTGTGACTGAAGAAACCACTAGAAATGAACTTAAAAAATTAGCTCGTTGGTTTAAAAACCGAAAAAATATTGATATCGATTTTTCTAAATCTACCTTTTTCGATAATGGAAAAATAAAAACATATAAAATTGAAGTTGACTGTAATGATGGTTTTAACGGAAAAAGTACTTCAAAAAATACTGTTATTGGAATTGGAAAACACGGTTTTATAAGAAACTATGATGAAAATGGTGAAAGCTACGCCTTTAAAATTTGGTAGTTAACCATATACAACAAAACCTTATAATTATACTAGAAATTCAATACAACTATAAAATACATCATCATCAAGTGACGTATTTTACCCCTCACATATTGTGAGTAAACTATTAAAAACTATGGACTCAATTTTCGACTTCTTTTTTAAAGGTAACTTCTTTATGAAATTACTTATGTTATTGTACGCTCTTTTTGTATCATGGTTTACCAATGGACAGGTACATGAAATTCCAGATTTTCAACCTAAAAACCAGCAGTTATTTGAAGAGATTTTGGTAATGGATGCTACTTTTTTCAATGCATATAACAACTGCGACCTTGAAACACAAACGAAAATTTTAAGTAATGATATTGAGTTTTTTCATGATAACACTGGACTGTCAACTTCTAAAGAAGACATCTTAAACGCTATCAAAAAAAATATTTGTAATAAAGTTACCCGAACTTTAATTAAAGGTAGTATTGAGGTATATCCCATTCATAATTATGGAGCCGTCGAAATTGGGTATCATACGTTTTTTAATAGTCAAGAACCAAACGCAAAATCAATTCCGAGTAAATTCATTACAATTTGGAAAAAAAACGAAGATCAATGGCATATCACCAAAGTCATTAGTTTACACTAAAAAAATGGCGCGAACTACTAAACAATGAGAAACCTAACACTATTTTTATTAAGTTTAATATCAATTTCCTGTAAACAAGAAAGCCTTACCAAATTTGATTCTTTCGTAAAAAGGACTGATAGTCTATTAACCATAAAGGAAAAGAAAGAAGATTTTATGGGCAGCTTATATATCAATTCTAATAACAAAATATATGAGAAATCAATCGGTTTCGAAGATGTTGATTTGAATAAAAAAATAAACTCAGATACTAAATATAATATAGGATCGATTTCTAAAACATATACAGCTGTTCTTATTATGAAGGCTATAGAAGAAAAAAAATTACAATTAAATGGAACGATCCAGCAATATTTTCCAGTATTGAAAAATGCTGAAAAAATCACGATAAAACATCTTTTACAACACAGAAGTGGAGTACACAATTTTACAAGAGATGAAGTTTTCTGGAAAACTCGAACCCAAAACATTTCTTCGGAAAAAATACTTTCGAGAATAAACAAATACAATAACGATTTTGAACCTGGTAGCAAAACTGAATACAGTAATTCAAATTACTTTCTTCTCTCTATGATTTTAGAAAGAGTATATGAAACTTCCTACGAAGACTTATTACAACACAAAATCTGCTCTCCTCTTAATTTAAAAAACACCTATGCTGAGAGAAACACAAACAAGTATTGTCATTCATATACTTACAAGGATAAGTGGATAAAATTTAATCCCACTAGCTTATCTATTGGAACCGGTTCAGGATCTATTATATCTACTATAAAAGAAACCAATTATTTCCTAGAGTCACTTTTAAAAGGAAAAGTGGTCACTAAGAACTCTTTGAACGAAATGAAAACAATTAAAAACCAATATGGCTTGGGGCTTATTGAATATACTATAAACAACAGAAAAGGTTATGGTCATAGAGGACATATTGATGAATTCAGATCTACAGCAATTTATTTTCCGAACGAAAACTTAAGTTTTACAATGATTTCAAATGGTTCTAAGGAGGATATGAATATTTTGTATCAAAAAATCTTTAAGTTATATTTCAATGATACTACCATTAAGGTTGATTCCGAAAAAATTAAACATTTCGTAGGAACATATAAATCAACAAAAAACGAAACAGATCCTACAGTTTTTATAAACGAAAACAACTCATTGGTTCTTGTTATAAAAAATGAATTTAAGGAACCATTAATCTATAAAGGAAATAATCAGTTTATTTTCGAACAATTGTATGCTGAAAATATAAAATTCACTTTCACTGACAATGGCCAGGAACTCTTATTCGAGCAAGGGACTTTTCAAGGTGAATACGTAAAAGATGAATAAAAAATAAATTAACTATGACTACAACAATTAAAACATTCCTTTTACTACTTTCTAGCCTGTTCTTGCAAAATATTGTGTCTGCACAAAGTATTTCTAACGAAGTTCTCATGGCTATTAAGAATGAAAACACCGAAACTTTAAATGAACTCGTTTCAGATAACCAGCTAAACGAATGCTATGAAGTTCGAGGCAGTTCGTACAACTTTCTGGCTATTTCCATTAAAATGAAATCTATTGAATCTTTAAAATATTTCGTAACAAGAAAAGCCAACTTAGAAGGAGAATGTACAGGTAAAACACCGCTGATGTACGCTGTAAAATACGGCCAGTTAAGTGCCGTAAAATACTTAGTAGAAAATGGGGCTAATCTGAAAACCACCAATAATGGAAGAACAGCTTTAGATTATGCTGAAAAATATAAACAAGAAGAAATAGAAAACTATTTAAACAGTTATAAGAATTAAAAAAATGTTAGGAATTATAAATAATTAAAAAATTTCTTAACAAGAAAACATTAGTACGTTGATAGCTAACTTCAAATAAAACGTACTAATACTTGGTTTTATTAGTTAAAAGCCGAAGCATATATGCTTTGGCTTTTTTATGGTTTTTTCTAAAAATTCATTTTTACTAATATTGAGTGACAGGATATAATTTTTGCATTACTTTGCAAAAGGATAAAAAGCTATCAATGAAAACAAAAAACTTACTTCTAAGTATTTTAACTTTAATAGGCTTTATTACGGCTATAGGTTTATTTATAGATATTATGGCTCCAGATGGAGCTCTATACGCTTCTATAGCCAAAACCATGTATTTAAATAATGATTTTGTTAACCTATTTTCATTGGGTAAAGACTGGTTAGATAAACCTCATATGCCTTTTTGGCTAACAGCAATCTCTTTTAAAGTTTTCGGGTTAAACAATTTCGCTTACAAATTCCCAGCTGTTTTAGTATTTGCTTTCGGTATTTGGCTGACCTACAAGTTTACTAAAGAAAACTATAACAAAGAAACAGCACTTATAGCAACAATCATCCTAGCAACATCTCTTCACAGTGTGATTTCTAATTTTGATGTTCGTGCGGAACCTTTTTTAACTGCTTTCATTATTGCTTCGGTATATTATTTTGATAGATACATTAAAAACAAAAAATTAAAGCATTTGCTTTTAGGTTGTTTATTTGCTGGTTTTTCTTTAATGACTAAAGGTGTTTTTACGTTAATTCCAATTATAGCAGCACTTGCAGGTGAGCTTATTGTAAAAAGAAATTGGAAGCAATTATTCTCTCCTATTTGGCTAATTGCATTTGTTATTATTCTTATTGTAACACTTCCTGAACTTTATACCTTATACCTCCAATTTGATCTTCATCCGGAAAAATTGGTTTTTGAAAAAAACAATGTATCTGGACTTAAATTCTTCTTTTGGGATAGTCAATTCGGTCGTTTTTTTAACACGGGCCCCATTGTAAATCATAATGGAAGTATCTTCTTTTTCCTGCACACACTTTTATGGGCATTTCTTCCATGGTCGATATTATTTTATTTGGCAACCTTTTTTAAAGTTAAACGCAACCTAAAAAAAACTAATAGAAATGAAGAATTCTATTCGGTTTTTGCAGCATTAACAGCTATAATTGTATTCTCTGTAAGTAAATTTCAATTAGCACACTACACCAATATTATTTTCCCTTTTATGGCTATTATCACTGCTGATTTTATTTATAAACTGAAGGAAAGTTATCAAACTAAGCAAAAACTATACACGATAATACAGACCATAGTTTCGGTACTAACTATTCTTTTAATTCCTGTGCTTTTTTACTTAATGATTGACGAAATCAGTTATCTATTCATTGTCATAACAATTGTAATTATTTTTTTACTTTTTATGACTGTGAAAAACAAAGAGCGAAATAAAGTAGATACCCTTTTTATTATAAGCTCATTATCATTTATGTTCGTATACACTTTTTTAATCACGAACTTCTACCCCACTCTTCTGAAATATCAAGGAGGTGTTTATGCTGCAAGACAGAACAATCAATCAAACTCAGATATTCATATATTTGTGGAAGATGCAGCTGATTTCGGATTTGAATTTTACACTGCAAAAAACGTTAATAGAATTCGTTTAGAAAATGTCGCATCCTTTAAAGATAAAACATTTTATGTGAGCGATAACTTTTTACAACATTTAAACAGTAACAAAGTGAGCTATTATATAGATCAAGATTTTGATAATTTTAGAATAACTAGGTTGAACCTAAAATTTGCTAATAAAAATACAAGAAAAAGTATATTAAATAAAACACATATTATTACTCTGAAATGAAAGCAAAAACCTTAACAACGATAACATTTTTATTTTTCACTTTCATTACATGGTCTCAATTACCAAAAGGATTTTCTTATATCAGAGATATTGCGCCTAGTATTCAGAGAGAATTACGTTATTGCAATCACAACAATTTTGTAGGGACTCCGATTGACGGATATTTTGATGATGTGCTCATCACGTCTACATTAACTGCAAAAGCTCTTAAAAAAGTTCAAAACGAACTTGTTAAAAAAGGATACTCGTTAAAAATTTTTGATGCTTACAGACCACAACAAGCTGTCAATCACTTTGTTCGTTGGGCTAGAGTTATGAACGACACGTTAATGAAATCAGAATACTATCCAAAAATCAATAAAAGACATTTGTTTAAGCTGGGCTATATTGCTTCAAAATCAGGACATTCGAGAGGAAGCTCCGTCGATTTAACTATGGTCGATCTAAAAACAAATGAAGAATTAGATATGGGGAGTCCATTCGATTTCTTCGGAAAATCCTCGCACATCGCTTTTGAAAAACTTACTCCTCAACAGAAAAAAAACCGTTCCATTTTACAAAAAACAATGGTAAAACATGGTTTTAGACCTTATAAAAACGAGTGGTGGCATTTTACTTTGAGAAATGAACCTTTCCCAAAAACCTTCTTTAATTTTCCAATTAAATAAAGTGCCATTGTATATGAGCAATTATTCTTGAGTAACTATCTAAACCATATTATTCCAGATAAAACTACTTCAAAATCAGAGATAACAAATTATTTTCGATTTTCTATTAATAGCGCTAAACCAAAAGCAAGAAAATGTCATATTTAGCTGTGGTTCTTATGTATAAATTCAGGTTAAAAGCGTAAAACAGAAGTACTAAACTTCATAAATAACAGTAACTAAGTAATTTTTAACGCTTTATTTAGACTATGATATAAAATCGGCATTATATTTGTTATAACAATTTGATATATGGAAGAAGTTGGTAAGTACATAATTTTAAGTTTAGCTCTTTGCTTTTCTGCCTTAGTTTACGGACAAATAGATGGTTCTAGTGGTGGAAATAAAAAAGGAAGTTTCACCTTAGGAAATATGAGTATTTCTGCTAAAGAAGCGAAAAAACCGAAATCATTAGACTTCAAAAATGACCACGGTTTTAAAACAGCTCATAACAAACAACAGCAAGAACGTAAGAAAAAGCAAGAGGAAGAAGCCTATTTAAACAAAGGGATACTAACCAAAGCAAAAATAGCAGAAGAACAATACCTCAATTCTTTTCAAAAAATTAATGGGCAGTATCAATACCCAGTTATAGATCAAGATTTGGGAAGCTTTAGTACCAAGTCAAAAAGTGTAAATATTATTTGTAGAGATTTTCAATATCCAGATGGGGATCAAGTAACTATTCTTGTAAATGATATACCAGTCATAACCAGATTAACATTACAACAGCGCTACCAATCATTTAACATTCCTTTAGAAAAAGGTGTAAATACCATACAAATTATTGCTTTAAACCAAGGAACGTCAGGCCCTAATACAGCGGCATTCAAAATATACAACGATGCAGGTATGCTAATTTCTTCAAATCAATGGAACCTAGCAACAGGTGCAAAAGCCAGTATAATTATTGCCAAAGAAAAGTAATTATAACTTTAACAAAAAATAAAAGAACTCTTTATAATTTCTTTTACATAGAAGCTTTTTTAAATTACTAAAAACTACTACTTTTGTAGCCACGTTTTGAGTTAGGCAAAACAAACAAACTATAATAAACAACTAATATATAATGAAAGAAATCACCAAAGAGACCTATATCAATTGGTATAGAGACATGTTATTTTGGAGAAAGTTTGAAGATAAACTGGCAGCCGTTTATATTCAACAAAAAGTAAGAGGTTTTTTACACTTATATAATGGTCAAGAAGCTGTGTTGGCAGGATCATTACATGCAATGGATTTAACCAAAGACAAAATGATTACTGCTTATCGAAACCATGTTCAACCAATTGGAATGGGAGAAGATCCTAAACGAGTAATGGCAGAACTATATGGTAAAGCTACGGGTACATCTCAAGGAATGGGAGGCTCTATGCATATTTTTTCTAAAGAACACCGTTTTTATGGAGGCCATGGTATTGTAGGAGGTCAAATTCCTTTAGGAGCTGGACTTGCTTTTGGTGATAAATATAAAGGTAACGATGCAGTAACTCTATGTTATTTTGGTGATGGTGCTGCTCGTCAAGGGTCTTTACATGAAACCTTTAATATGGCAATGAACTGGAAGTTACCAGTTATATTTATTGTTGAAAACAATGGATATGCAATGGGTACTTCTGTAGAAAGAACAGCCAATCATACTGATATTTGGAAACTAGGTTTAGGTTACGAAATGCCTTGTGGACCAGTTGACGGAATGAATCCTATTAAGGTCGCTGAAGCAGTAGATGAAGCTATTCAAAGAGCTAGAAGAGGCGACGGACCTACTTTCTTAGAAATGAAGACTTACAGATATAGAGGTCATTCAATGTCTGATGCTCAACATTATCGTACTAAAGATGAAGTTGAAGAGTATAAGAAAATTGACCCTATTACTCAAGTTCTTGATATTATCAAAGAAAAAAAGTATGCTTCTGATGAAGAAATCAAGGCTATTGATAAAGAAGTTAAAGCTTCTGTAAAAGAGTGTGAAAAATTTGCAGAAGAATCTCCATATCCTGAATTAAATCAATTACATGATATGGTATACGAACAAGAAGATTATCCATTTATAAAATAATAAATCCAACAAATTAATTAAATTATGGCTACAATAATTAATATGCCTCGTTTGAGTGACACCATGGAAGAAGGTGTTGTTGCACAATGGTTAAAAAATGTTGGAGACAAAGTAGAAGAAGGTGATATTTTAGCTGAAATTGAAACTGATAAAGCTACAATGGAATTTGAATCATTCCATGAAGGTACTTTATTGCATATCGGTGTAAATGAAGGCGAAACAGCTCCTGTTGATACTTTATTAGCAATCATTGGAGACGAAGGAGAGGATTTTTCTTCTTTAGTTTCTGGAGGTCAAACTACGACTAACGAAACACAACCAGAAGAAGCTCCTAAGCAAGATGAAACAACATCAGATGCCAGTTCAACTACTGCAATACCAGAAGGTGTTCAAGTAGTTACAATGCCTCGATTAAGTGATACCATGACCGAAGGAACTGTTGCTTCTTGGTTGAAAAATGTAGGAGATAAAGTAGAGGAAGGAGATATTTTAGCCGAAATTGAAACAGATAAGGCTACTATGGAGTTCGAATCTTTTTATGAAGGAACTTTATTACATATTGGTATTAATGAAGGAGACAGTGCACCTGTAGATAGTTTATTAGCAATTATTGGTGCTGAAGGTACTGATGTAGCTACGTTAGTTGCGGCTCATAAAGACGGTAATTTATCAACTACAACAGAAACTTCTGAAAAAGAAGCTCCAAAAACTGATAACACTCCTGCTGCTCAAGAAACTCCAACAGTTGAAGCTGCAGCAAATAGTTCTTCGAACGGTCGTGTTTTTGCTTCTCCTTTAGCTAAGAAAATAGCAAAAGACAAAGGCTTTAATTTATCAGATATCAAAGGTTCTGGAGAAAATGGTCGTATCATCAAAAAAGATGTTGAAAACTATACTCCTGCTGCTAAAGCAGCAACTCCTCAACAATCAGTTCCATCTGCTTCGGCATCTGTTACTAGTTTTGCTATTGCAGGTCAAGAAGGTACCGAAGAGGTAAAGAACTCTCAAATGCGTAAAGCTATTGCGAAATCTTTATCAACTTCAAAATTTAACGCACCTCATTTCTATTTGAACATTGAAATAGACATGGATAATGCGATTCAATCTAGAAAAATAATCAATCAAATGCCAGACACCAAAGTATCATTTAACGATATGGTGGTAAAGGCTTGTGCTATGGCATTAAGAAGACATCCTCAGGTAAATACTTCATGGAGTGATAACGCAACTATATACAATAAACATATTCATGTTGGCGTAGCAGTAGCAGTTCCTGATGGACTTCTAGTTCCTGTATTGAAACACGCTGACCACATGAATATTAATGACATAGATATTCAAGTACGTGATTTAGCAGGAAGAGCAAGAAATAAGAAATTGTCTTTGGACGAAATGCAAGGAAGTACTTTTACTGTTTCAAACTTAGGTATGTTTGGAATTGAAAGTTTTACTTCTATCATTAACCAACCTAACTCAGCAATTCTATCTGTTGGAGCGATCGTTGAAAAACCTGTTGTTAAAAACGGACAAATCGTTGTAGGAAATACAATGAAATTAACTTTAGCTTGTGACCATAGAACCGTAGACGGTGCAGTTGGTGCTCAATTTTTACAAACATTAAAAACATATTTAGAAAATCCAGTTACTATGCTGGCTTAATTTCTAAATAAAATGTAACATATACCCAGAGCGTTAATTTTAACACTCTGGGTATTTTTTTTGCTTATGAATAGTTTATAGTTTATGGCTTTTTCTCTATTTTTGCGCTTACTAAACAAAAAATAAACTATGACTACTAAATTGCTATGGAGGTGGCTTATGCTATCCTTCCTTTTATTGGGTATACCCCTATGTTACGGACAACAAATTTGGCAAAACACAGTTACTTCTATCAGTAGCAGCAAAGTTTCCGATGTACCGACGAATTCTATTTCTTTAAAACTAGATCATCAAGCATTTGAATCAAAACTAGCACTTGCTCAAAACAGAAACGCTAAAAGTTTTGTAAAGTCTGCCTCGTTAGTATTCCCAACAAGTAATAAAGATTATGAGGAGTTCGAAATATTCGAATCATCTAACTTTAGCCCTGCATTGCAAGCCAAATACCCCTCTATTAAATCATATATAGGAAGAAGTATTTACACCAACAAAACGATTAGATTCAGTTATTCTAAAGTAAGTGGTTTACAAGCTTTTATTCAAACAAAGGAAGGTACTCAAATTGTAAAACCTTCAAACCTATTGAACAACGAATATGTTTTCTTTGATAGAAAAAATTCAGAGACTTTTAATTCTTTTGAATGTGAAACTATTGAAACTACTTTAAAAAGAACTAAAGAATCATATAGTACATCCTACTCTAATAATGATGGCTACTTACGAAAATATAGAGTCGCTATCGCTACAAATTCAGATTATTCAGAATTTTTCCTTACTGGAAATGAAACCTCAGATCAAGAGAAAATAGAGGTCGTTTTAGCGGCACTAAATACATCTCTCACCAGAATTAATGGTATTTTTGAACGTGACTTCGGAATTACAATGGAACTTGTAGACAATAATGACCAAGTTATTTTTATCGATACTAACTCCGATCCTTTCTCTTCTGGTAATTATAATTCTCAACTCCAAAATACATTAGACTCAGTTATTGGAAATGATAATTATGATGTTGGACACCTGTACGTTCATACCTCAAGTATTTATGGAAATGCTGGTTGTATAGCTTGTGTTTGTGAGACAAATCAAAAAGGAAGTGCCTTTACAGCACATACAACACCCGACTCTGATAATTTTTATATGATTGCATGTCATGAGTTCGGTCATCAATTTGGAGGATATCACGTGCAAAGTAGTTCTAATTGTAGAAGCTCAGCTGGGCGCCAAGAAGTGGAACCAGGAAGCGGTAGTTCTATAATGGGATATGCTGGTATTTGTCCCCCAAATGTTCAAGACCATCCAGACGATTATTTTAACTATGTCGATATTAGAGATGTTATTGAGTGGACAAGGGTAAATAGTTCGTGTGCTGAACTCATTAGCACTGGTAATAGTGATCCCGTCGTCAGTGCTGGAGATGATTATTATATTCCAGTTTCCACTCCTTTCGTATTAGAAGGTATCTCTTCTGATGTTGATGCTGGAAACACACTTACTTATTGTTGGGAACAAAACAATCCGGAAGACCCGCGTTCTTCTAATACACCTCAACCAACTTGGGTATATGGGCCTTTATTTAGATCTAAACTTCCTGCTGATACTGTTAACAGATACATTCCTTCTATTCAAGATGTAATTCAAGGAAATTTGACTCCTACTTGGGAAGTCCTTCCTTCAGTAGGTAGAACAATCAATTTTGTTTTAACAGTAAGGGACAATGCTATTTCAGGTCCAAAAACGGCTTCGGATGAAAAAATAATTACTGTAGTGGATAATGGAGGTGCTTTTACTGTGACCTCACAAAATTCTCAAGAAAATTGGACTATAGGTGATACCAAAACCATCACATGGAATGTCGCTGGTACAGATAACGCCCCAATAAACGCACAAAATGTTCAAATCTCTATGTCCGTTGATGGAGGGTATACCTATCCTTATATTCTTAAGAATAGCACTTCAAATAATGGTAGTGCCGATGTTATTATTCCTACACTAAGCGAATCAACAACACAAGCTAGAATTAGAATTAAACCTGTTAACAATATTTTTTATGCTATCAACTCGGCTGATATCAGTATTCAATCTACGGATTTTGCGATGAATTTTGCTTCTTTAGAACAAAATGTATGTAAACCAAACACTGTTGAATTTGATTTTGTGTATCAAACATTTTTAAACTTTAATGAAACCACTGTATTTTCTGCTGAAGGCTTACCTCAAAATGTTACGGCAACATTCTCTCCTACCTCAGCTACATCAAACGGTACAACTGTTAAGCTAACCATAACAGGAACAGAAAACCTTCCTGTTGGAGATGTAAACTTTATTGTTAAAGGAAGCTCTACTTCTTTAACTAGACAAACCCAACTATTGCTAAAATCGTACGAAGATCAATTAGCAGTTCCAACGTTAAGCACTCCATTAAATAATTCTTTTGGGGTTGATGTTCTACCTCAATTTTCTTGGAATGAAGATTTAAATGTAGCAGAATATACGATTCAAATTGCCGAAGACGAACAATTTAACTCTATAATTGAAACCAATAATATCCTTTATAATAATTTTACCAGCGGTCAGGTTTCATCCTATAATACCACTTATTACTGGAGAGTTAAAGCTCGTAACTCTTGTACAGAAAGTAGTTATTCCGACGTTTATTCATTTACAACTTCTTGCTATGCTCCATCAGGAATCCTAGTTACACCTAGCACCAATACTGCTGATATACAATGGACAGATACTAGTGGTAATACTAATTGGGAAATTGAAACTGTTCCTTCTGGAACTACACCAACGGGTACAGGTGTTAATATTAGCACCAATCCTTACACTGCTAACAATTTGGAATCTGATAACTCTTATGATTTGTATCTAAGATCTCGTTGTTCTGCTACCAATGTTGGTAATTGGGTTGGACCAATCTCTTTCCATACGTTAGCAGATTATTGTAATGGTGATAAATTCTATGATCCAGGGCTCGATGAAAATTATCCCAATAATCAACATATAGAAACGCTTATTTTCCCTAACAACTCCGATTACGTTGAAGTTACTTTTGAATCATTCAATTTAGAATCGGGGTATGATTATCTTAATATTTATGACGGAAACGACACCAATGCCACCTTAATTGGACGTTATTCTGGAGCTACCTCACCAGGAACAATTCGATCTAAATTTCGACAAGGGCTTACTTTTCTTTTCATATCTGATGGAAGTATTACCTATGAAGGTTGGGAAGCTTCTGTTAATTGTATAACTGTTACTTGTCCTGAACCATCTGATTTTTCTTATGATGACCTTACCAGTAACTCTATTAAATTAACTTGGAATGCCAACGGAAGTGAAAGTCAATGGCAAGTTGAATATGGAGAAAAAGGGTTTACTCCGGGGCAAGGAACAAAAATCATTGCAACAACAAACCCAGCACAAATTAATAACTTAACTCCTAATACCGAGTTTGATTTTTATGTAACGGCTATTTGTGGTGCGGCTCCTGAAGAAGATGATAGTTTCGTTGTTGGACCTCTTGCTGTTAAAACACCTTGTGGTACTTTTGATGCACCTTATTCAAATGGTGCAGAAAACCAATCTCCTAACGCGTTGAGACCTATAACAAATTGTATCGTTGGAAATCCAGAAGTTAATGGAGGTAGTTTTTATTGGACTTCTCGTTATTCTAATAATTATCAAAGTACAAGTTCTCCATATAGAGCGTACGAAGGAAATATATATTATAGAACAATACAGAATTCTGGAACCAATACCCCTAGTAGCGAAGCCGAACTAACTATGCCAGTGGTAAATATTAGCCAGTTATCAAATCCTGTGTTAAATTTTCATTCGTTCATGTTAGAAGAAGGCTTGGGAAGTTTACATGTAGATATATACCATAACAATCAGTGGATTCTTAATGTATATGAAATCAACGGTGAACAACAGTACTTCTCAACTGATTTATGGCAAGAGCATTTAGTAGACCTAAGCGATTATTCAAACGAAATTAGAGTACGATTTAGAGCGATATCTTCAGAAAACAGTTCATATAATGAAATAGATATCGATGCAATTCATATTCAGGAGAAGCCAGATTGCCCCTCTCCAACTCGATTACACTATTCTAATGTAACTTATAATTCAGTGGATCTCTCTTGGGTTAGCAACCAACAATCAGCAACCTATATAATTGAGTATGGAGACACTAACTTTACCCCAGGTACAGGAACCTCACAAACTACGCAAAACACTCCTTTTACACTAACAGGATTACCCTCTGATCGCGAGTTAGATATTTATATAAAAACAGAATGTAGTACTTCAGAAAGTGAAAATATAGGTCCAATTAACATCAAAACATTATGTGCTCCTGTTATTGCGCCATTTACGTACGATGTTGAAAACCAATCATACGATGTTTCAGATTGCTGGAGTAGCTCTTATGAAGGTAATTATTATAGATGGCTAACTTTGAATACAAATAACTCGAATGACGATACAGGACCGTTTTCTGCTAGAAATGGTCAAAAATATTTCTCAGCTTTTTCAAATAGTGTAAATCCAAACGAGCAAGCCATTCTAAATACTCCTTTAATCGATGTTTCTCAAATTTCTAGTCCTTTGCTAAACTTTTTCACTTTTATGCATGGAAATAATATCGGACGTTTAAGCATTGATGTTTTTGCCAATGGTAACTGGGATAATGACATTTTAGTTATTGATGGAGCTCAACAAACTTCTGCAATGGACATATGGAAGGAATATTTTGTAGATCTTTCTAATTATTCTGGAATAATTCAAATACGATTTAAAGCAAGTCCACAAGAAAACACATATAATTCCAATGAAATAGCTATTGATGATATCAATATCGTTGAAAAACCTACTTGTATCCCACCAACAAACCCTACGTTTGATGCAATTACTCATTCTTCAACAACAATAAACTGGACAAGTAATAACAACGAAAATCAATGGGTAATTGAATATGGAACAATAGGTTTTACAACAGGAACTGGAACCCAAGTTATTGTTAATAGCCTACCGCACGAGTTAACGAATCTCAACTCAAATACTGATTACGATATTTACATAAAGTCAACTTGTAATTCAAATGATGAAAGTAGTTGGTCTGGACCTTACTCGTTCAAAACATACGCTGATTATTGTAGCGGCGACCTATTTTATGATACAGGTGGTGCTATTGGTCCATACTCGAATAATGAAAATTACGAGACAACTATTTCTCCTTCACCTGGTACCGATTTTATCACCGTTGTCTTTAATTCTTTTCAATTAGAATCATGTTGTGACTACCTATCCGTTTACGACGGCCCTGATACTAATGCTAATTTAATTGGTAGATATAATGGTTTCAATAACCCTGGAAGAATTAGTTCTACACATGCATCTGGTACTCTTACTTTCAAATTTACATCTGATGGTTCTGTTGTGGGAACTGGATGGGAAGCTCAAGTTTTATGTGAAATTGAAGGATGCGGAGTTCCGTATAATTTAAATACTACCGCAATAACCACAAATTCTGCATCAGTAAACTGGGATGCCACCAGCACGGAAAATAAGTGGATTATTGAATACGGTCCTCAAAACTTTACTCCCGGGTCAGGGACCATTATTGAGAACTCAACTCCTTCAGTCAATTTATCAGAATTATCATCGAGCACAATTTATGATGTATATGTTAGAACTGACTGTGGAAATGACAGCAGCAGTGAAGCTTCAGTAATCACTTTTCAAACATTAAGCGATTACTGCGCTGGTGATCGATTTTACGACTCAGGAGGTTCCGATGGTAATTATAGCAATAATGAAAGTATAACGGAAACCATCTTCCCCTCGGAAGATCACGACTATGTATCAGTTACCTTTAATTATTTTGAAACAGTTGGGTGCTGCGATTACTTATATATATATGATGGTCCAGATACCAGTGCTACATTAATTGGAACCTATTCAGGAAGTAGCTCTCCAAACACCATTACTTCCACTCATGAAAGTGGAGCACTTACCTTCAGATTTCAATCGAATGGATATACAACAGGAAGAGGTTGGGACGCTACAGTTAATTGTGTAAGAATAGCATGTCCAAGTCCTAATAATTTGACTGTTCAAAATGTTAACCATAATACGGCTAATATATCTTGGACACTGGGAAGAGATGAAACAAAATGGGAAATTACCTATGGTACCGTTGGATTTGATGCAAATAATCCTAACATAACAAAGATCTTGGTAGAAAACACAAGTAGTCATTTACTTGAAAACTTATCACCTTCAACCTCGTATGATTTATATGTTAGAGCCGTTTGCAATACTGACGGAAATAGTGCTTGGGAAGGTCCTATTAGCTTTCGTACTTTATGTGGTGAACTTAATGCTCCATTTTATGAAAATTTCAGTTCAAACAATATACCTCATTGTTGGACTCAATCGGGCTCAGAGGCTTGGAATTTCAACACCAATACAGCTTATGACGCGAGTTCTGCGGGAGACTTTACCCCTTCTGGAAATACGAACTATGCTTGGATTGATGGATCTAGTCCGAATGGTGTTGGTCATAAAAGTTATCTAAGAACCTTACCTATCGATATCTCTGGTTTGACGTCTCCTTCTGTTCAATTCTCTGTATTTAGTGTAAATAACCACGATAATAGCCTAAATACCTTAAATGTAAAAGTTTTTGATGATACTGGTTCAGCTCAAAATCTTTTAGATTTACAGGGTCAAACACAAAATGGTAGTTGGGAAACTTTCTCTTTTAATCTTAGCGATTATCCTATTAATTCGAATACAATTCAATTAGAATTTTCTATTGAAGAGAACGGTCTGAATAATCCTTATTATAACGACATTCTTATTGATGAAATTAAAGTAGATGATTCGAGCACTTTAAGTACTCACGACCCTGTTTATTTATCTGGTGTTTCTATTTATCCAAATCCTGTTAAGGATGATTTAACAATAAAATCAGAAGTTCCAATTACCAAAATTCAACTATACTCAACGATAGGTCATTTATTGTTTGAATCAGATATAAAATCAATAGAACCAATTTATAAAGTTGACTTTTCAGAATATCCTTCAGGAATGTATCTGCTTAAAGTCTTTTCGGATGACAAACAAAAATCCTTTAAAATTATAAATGATTAAAACGAAAATCGCCACAAATATTTGTGGCGATTTTTTATTTAGATAATGAGCTCTTCTCGATTTATTTTTGTTTCGTTGTCACTTCGTAAAAAACACTCGAATTAATATTCCGAAATAACCAGTAATGCATAAAATAAAAATAGCATAAATCATCTATTAAAAGAGTTCATTCTATGAAGTATTGCTTCATAGAAATTTTTATTTTATGTAATGTTCAGAAATGCCTTCGACTAAATCCAAAAACAATAATCATTTTGTATGAAGCATATCTATCATTTATTAACCATTTTTATACTTATCGGGTGTGTATCTAACGACATCATTGATGATCGTGTTGAAGAGCAACTGAGTTTTAATAATCCTATTGAAGAATTAGCCGTTACTAAAACGCATCAATTAACTACAAAATACACCAACAATGTTGGTGAAGTTTTAACCCCCACAATAAGTTGGAGTAGCTCTGAAAACTCTATTTTAACGGTTTCAGAGAATGGACTACTAACCGCTATTAGTCTCGGTACAACCGATATTATAGCGAATACTGAAACCTCCGAAGGAGAAACAATTCGTTCTTCTTTAACTATAACCGTTATTAGTCTTGAAGAAACTTTAACAATTAACAATTCTATTGAAAATATCATTGTAAATAATGAACATCAATACCAGACCACCTTTGTTAATGCTTTAGGAATAATAGAAAACGTAAGCATAACATGGTCCAGCTCAGATTCAAATATTGCGAGTGTATCTTCAACAGGACTTGTCACTGCCAATAATTTAGGAGATGTTGTTATAACTGCTTCCACAGTTGCTGATGGAAAAACAATAAGTACGGAAGATGGCTTTACTGTGAACCCTGTTGGTGAAATGATGAGTATTAACAATCCTATTGAAGAACTAACTGTTGGTGATACGCATCAATATACTGCTACCTATACCAATAACGTAGGTCAAAATGAAAATATTACTATTAACTGGAGTAGTTCTAATGATTCCATAGCTTCCGTAGATGAACAAGGAACGGTCACTGCTAAAACCGCAGGAGAAGTTACTATTAAGGCTTCATATACAAATACTAACGGACAAGAAATATCAGACACAGATACTTTCAATATTCAAGCAGGGCAAACAAATACAAAATCTGGAACTATTAGAACGACCAGCAGTTATGAACTTACAGGTGCTTTTACATTAAGTGAGATTCCTGGAACCAATGATTTAGAATTAAAAATAAACGACGACTATAGGGCTTCTACTGCCCTTCCTGGACTCTATTTATACATGACTAACAACCCTAATACCGTTGGTAATGCAAAAGAAATACAAAAAGTAGCTGTTTTCAGCGGTTCACATACCTACATAATTCCAAATACGGGTATCAACGATTTTAGTCATTTACTATATTGGTGTAAGCCTTTTAGTGTGAAAGTTGGAGACGGAGAAATTACAGAATAATATACATTATGATCAAAAAACAATTAATTATAACCGCTTTTCTTTTTGCTGGAATCCAAAGCTTTGCGCAATGGTCAAAAGGAAAAGGTAAAGGATATTTTAAATTATCAGCTTGGTACTTACAATCTGATCAACATTTTACAAACACAGGTGAATTAGATCCTAATGTGACCAGAACCCAATTCAATACCAATTTATACGGAGAATACGGACTTTCAAATAAACTTGATGTGATTGCTTACATTCCGTTTTTTGCCAGAGTTGCTCAAAACAACCAACTTTCCGGTACAAACAATAATACCATTCAATCTGGTGAATCTTTCAATTCTTTTGGTGATATTGATTTCGGAGTTCGATATGCCATCTTTAAAAAAGGAAATTGGGCCTTAGACGCAAAGCTACTTTTAGGGCTTCCCACAGGAAGTTCTCTTGGTGGAAGTGATGGAAGTTACCAAACTGGAGATGGTGAGTTTAATCAATATCTCTCTACCTCTATTGGCTATAGTACCCGTTTATTTAAACGACCTGCCTATTTGAAATCTTACTTGGGTTATAATAATAGAACCAAAGGATTTTCAGATGAACTTAGAGTTGGATTCGAAGTTGGCGTAAATGTAATTGTGAATAAACTATGGTTAAGCTCAAGAGTTAACATTCTACAATCATTACAAAATGGAACGCTAAATGCTGCCAATAGCAATGGTAGTATTTTTGCTAACAACGTTGAATTTAGTAGCTATGGTTTCGAAGCCGCCTACTATATCACCAATAAAATTGGAGCATCTGTTTCTTTTGATTCCGCCTTTTCAGGAAGAATTATCGCAGCGAATCCTTCGTATTCTGTTGGTATTTTTTATGATTTGAAATAAGGATACAACTCAGCTATTTTATAACTGTTTCAAAACATTTTTAGCTTGGACGACATGCCTTTCGTTATGGTAAATAACAAAACGAAAGGTATCTCCCAAGCGAAACTTCAATAAAGGTAGGGTAATAGACGTTTTCGTTTTTGTTAAATTTTTTGTTTTAGCTTTCTCAATAAGATCTAATAATTCCTTTTGAAGGTTTAAAAATTCTGAAAGTACTTTTTCACTATCGAGCTTTGAATAAATAGGATTTTTACTTTTAAAAGTATTCATCTTTTTCATTTGCTCTCCTGGTAACATATCCATCGCAAACTTATTACCAAAAGTTCCTGATTTAAAAACATCTGAAGTTGGATAATTAGATGTCTCTATCCTATGAGTAATTTCTTTATTATAAAACTTTGCATATAAATTTAAATGCTCAATACATTCAACTACAGACCAAGATTTATCGTTTAATTTATAGTGTAAATTTCCAATGTCTTTGCTTCTTAGAGTCTCTGCAAACTCAATATGTGAATCCACTAATTGGATAAGTTCATTTAGTAATTCTTCCTTATTAAAAATCATCTTTTTTATTTTTTTCAAAAGTGATTATTTTCCTTAAAAAAAATGTTGATTGAAATCAATACTTTTAACTACTCAAATATAAAAAACTAAAAAAAGAATGTTAAGAACCTTTAATCGTTTCACCTAAAATCAAATTCCTAACATTCCCTTCTATACTGAAACAATATTGTTTTATAAATTCACTATTTCAATATTAAATGGTGGTTCTAAAGAATTTAAACCAAACAATGCTCCAAACTGCGATTCACAAACAAAAAGATATTCTGAACCATTATTATTCAAGTACCAAACTCCAGAAGTATCATCTAATCCTGTTTTAATTATAGTTCCTGAAGCCGTCACTTCATTTGAGAATTCTAATTTATAAACCGTTCCTACATTTTCAGGGTTTCCTGCATCATTTGAGGCATAATAAAGTGTATTGTTATCTTTTCCCCACGAAATACCATCCATATTAACTTGCTCCATACTTAATCCTGAAATTGATACCTCTTGCATCTCCCCTGGCTGACCATTACTAATGGGTAAATATCATAGCTTAAATCCTAAATAAATATAGAAAGCATTCTTTACTGGATCATATATTGTTCCTCATAAATTTCCATCTATTGATGGATCCCATAGATCAGATGTAAACCAATTAGCATTTACGTTTCCTGTTGAAGGATCTACTTGAATAATCCTAGGATTTCCAAAATCACTTATGTAATACTTGCCATCAACAATTGATACGGTATGACCAATTGTGCTTTCGGGTAGGTCCCACTCTCCTATTTTTTCTCCACTATTAACACCATATGCAACCAATTTACTTGCTCCTGGAGGATTCCCAGTAAAATCTGCATTATTCAAAAGACTTAATAAAACGGTTCCATCGCTTTTTAAACCCCATGCTTGCGCATACCCCGTTTCCACATTCACAAATAATTTTGCTGATGGTTCTGTCTCATATAAATCAAAATATTGTACCGTTCCATCTCCAAAACCACTAATAAAAACCTTATTATTAACAATGGTGATATCCTCTGGGTAAAACCCAATATCAGTTACAGATAAATTGCTAGGTATATTAATTGTGTTTTCATGATTATAATCTTCGTCATTATTATTACAAGCTACAAAAAATGCCAGTAATGCTGTTATGGTTAAAAAATAAATAAATTTAAACTTTCTCATCATCTTCGATTTTAATTAATGATGTTACAAAAATCGAATGATTGCCAATTGTACAAAAGGTCAATATTTAAAAAGAATGGTAAATCTTTTCTCTATTTTATTCTTTTCTACACCTCTCGAAATTCTTTTGGTGTACAATTAGTATATTTTTTAAAGAATTTTGCAAAATTGGTAGGTTCTTCAAAGCTTAATGAGTAAGCTATTTCACTAATACTCTTTTTATTTTCAATAAGGAGCTGCTTTGCCCTAAGAACTAATATACTATCGAGAAAATTCTTTGCAGTTTTTTGGGTAAATGTTTTACATGATTCATTGAGCTTTTTATACGAAACGGATAACCATTGACAGTAATCATTTACATTTCTTGACTGATTTAATCTATGATCAATCATTTTTTGATACCTAATAAAAAGCTCCTTTTGAGTTACATTAGAATATTGTTTATTCAATGGCTCTTTGCTCTTTATTTTCAGTAAAAAAGTACGCAATAAACATTGTAAAATTTCATTTTTCTCATCACTTTCAGGCAATTTATATTCCTCATATAAAAACGCTACTAAATTAAGAAATGAATTTACAACCAATGAACTTAGTTCTAAATAAGGTTTGTACAAATAACTATTATAAGGAAATGAATATGATAAATCTTTAAATTTTAATTGATTGCTTTCCAAAAAATCTTCAGTAAAAACAATAATATACCCCTTTGTGCTATTATAATCAACCCACTTATGGTATTGACCTTTATTTATAAAAAGGAAACTCTTTTCTTTATAAGAATATCTTTCAAAATTAATTTCATGTATTCCTTTACCTTCGGTAATAAACAAAATTGCATAAAAATTTATAATGTGAGGTTCCTGTCTATTCTCATCTATTCTTGAATAAAAATCAGATAAACGAATTATTTCGAAACCAACGTTTTCGACATTCTTTTTGAATCTTAATACTTCTGTATTTTTTGACTCTTCCAATTCCCCCTTTGTTAGATTTGATGTTATTCCCTTCTGAACAACACCTTAGACTTACATTTTCTAAAAAGGTTTAATTGAAAAGCTGATTATTAATCAATTAAAACACCTGTAGCATTTTCAAGAATATAGTTACAGTGTTCTACATCTTCATTATTAAGTTTAAGAGTTCCTACAATTTCAATAATCTGATCTGTCTTAAAATTAGGTTTCTCCTTAAATATTACTTCTATGATACTTTCGGGTCCTGAACCGCCACAAAAATAACAAGCTGCCATAGGGTTTTGAGAAAGTAAAAGCATGGAACCATCTCCAGCAATATCTAAAAAATATCCTTTAATTTTAATCTGTTTTCCTGTATATGATTTTATTGTTTCACCAAAAGTAGGCACCAAATAATTGGCTTTATGAAGTGTATTGTATTCAGACTTAAAAGTGACATCAGCGAAATCGACCCAGTTTAACTTTTCTTGAGCCATAGCACAGATGCTTAATAATGTAAAAATGAAAAAGGTTACGATATTTTTTTTATCCATCAGACAATGTTTTTGCTACATTTAATTTAAAAATTGAAAGTGAAGCTAGTAAAGTAGCCACTATTGCTATAACAATTACCATGCCCAGTAAAAATAACTCAAATATTTCTGGTCCGTTAATCTCTAAAGCATAACCATATGATTTTTGCATATAACTAGAAACACCCCATATTCCAATTCTTCCGAAAATCCATCCTAAAACATACCCCAATCCTGCTAAAAACAAACCTTCTAAAAGTGCTAAAACCAATAATTGACTACTACGAACTCCATACGTTCGCAACAAAGCTAGTTCATTTTTTCTTTCTCTGATTGTTTTTAACAAACTTATAAATATACTTAATCCAGAAACTAATAAAATAGCAAAAGCGATTCCGTTGATCATTTTTATTCCTGAACCAAAAAGATTTGTTAATCGTTGAATCTCATAACTTGGTAAAGCCGATTGCATATTTGTATTTTCGTTAATATACCTTGGAAATTGAATCATTCCTATTGGACTTCTAAATTTCACCAATAAAGAAGTAATTTCCTTATTATCACTATAGTTATTTAGATCAATCTTCCCATTTTTTTCCATACTATCATGGTCATGATCTTCGTGACTGTGAGCATCATCATCCCGGTCATGTTCATTATGCTCTTTTTCATGATCTACGTGATCGTGATCATGATCATCGTGGTCATGTCCACCATGCTCCTTTTCATGATCTCCATGATCGTGTATTTCTTCATCGTGGTCATGTCCACCATGCTCCTTTTTATCATCTCCATGATCGTGAGCATCATCATCGTGGTCATGTTCATCATTGTGGTTATTTACGGGAGTTTCGTTATCATGACTTCCATGATCATGTGTTTCCCAAACACTTTCTAAATTAGTAATGATCAATTGATCAACAACTGTTCCTGTTGATTTTAAAATTCCTTTTACCGTAAAAGGATGTTCATCATGCACATCAAAAGCAGATTCTAATAATCCATGCGATCCACTAAAACTATCACCTATTTTTAGTTCTAATCTTTTCGAAACATTACTCCCTATAACCACTTCAAAAGATTTTTCAAACAACCTACCTTCTTCTAAAATGGCTCCATATTTATCTATGTAATCCGTTGTGGTCCCTAAAATTCGTACTCCTTTATAATTATCTCCATAAGAAAGTGGTATTGCGAATTTAACCAGTGGATTGTTTTGTACTTGTTTCGCTTCCTTTAACTTAATATTTCCCGTGGGAGCATCAATATGAAGCACTGATGACAACACCAATTGCAAAGGACTCCCTTTCGCCCCTACTACCATATCAAAAGGAGTAATATTCTTACTTAATTGTCCTCCTACCTGCTTGCTTAATTGCAACACAAAAGTAACCAAGGAAACACTCAACACCAGTAACATTAAACTCAACAATAAATTGAATGGTTTTGATACTAAATTTTTATATGCTAAATATCCTATTTTCATAAGGTAACCTGATTTTTAAAATGGGACTTCACTCTGAAATCATGTGTAATAATAACCAAACTACTTTTACTGATGGTTGCTTCTTCCTTCAATAACTCAATTACTCTATCACAATTTGCATCATCTAAATTAGAGGTTGGCTCATCGGCAAAAATAACTTTTGGTTGATGAATAATTCCCAAGGCAATCGCCAATCGTTGCTGTTGCCCCTGACTCAAATTGGACACCTTTTTGGTTAAATGTTCCGCCAATCCCAATCTCTCTGCAAGCTCCATAGTTCTTTTTTTATCATTTATTTTTTTTGGGAAACTTTGTCGAAGCTTTAAGTTCTCTGAAACATTTAAAGAATTCACAAAATGATATTGCTGAAAAATAAGACCTACATGTGTACCCCTAAAAGTATCTAACTGCTGTCTTGATAAAGATTTTAAATCTATTTCATCAATAAATACATTTCCTTTTTGAGGCTGTAAAAGCCCCGCCATTAAATACAATAACGTTGTTTTCCCCACTCCTGACGGGCCTAATATAAGCAGATGTTCAGTTGGGTTAAGGGTTATATCTGGAAAGTTAAAACTCTCCTCAGTACCATACGAATACGATAAATCAGCTGTTTTTACCATGTTAATTTAGATAATTAAACAATATTAATGCAATTTAGTTGCAACAACAAAATGTTAACATGAATTTATAAAATATAAATTCACTGTAAAACTAATAATATCAAAATTATTAAGAGCCTCATTCGAAAGTAAAATACTATAATTACTTCAGCATATTATAGGTTCCTCTTAATGAAACCATAAAATCAAAGTTGTTTCGAAGGAAGGATCGTAACTGAAAACTTTCAATGTATCCTGAATCATATTTAATCTCTCTTTCATTTTGTCTTGATACAAAAAGAAAATACATTACCACATATAGTAATTCACGATAGTAGCTCAGAAATTTAGACTATTTGTTCAACGAATATTAGATTTCTTCAATCGCTAGCGCTCGTCTTAGACGAGTGCTTACAACATCACACACACATTAAAAAACAGTTGTATCTACTCTCTAAATAAACCGATCTATAATATGATTTTATTCTTACTCCTTAAAAGTTAAATATAGCCGTGCATTAATCTTTGACGGCACTCGACACAGTCGAGCGCTAGCCCTTGCTGACGATTACTTTATTAACCGTCATAAGCAGACAAGCCAAAAATAACACCGCAAGAATCGTCAAAATTAAAAATTTTTTGAGCACCAGCGAGTTCTTTTAATTAAGATTCGAGGATGATTAGTTTTGAGTGAAGTATGGTTAGGACTAGATCTTTTGCTTCTTTTTCATCAATGGAAAAAGAAAAGAAAGTTACATTTATATCATTATTTCTTTTATTCAAAACAATTGCTAGCGCTCGTCTTAGACGAGTGCTTACAACATCAGACACGCATTAAAAAACAGTTGTATCTACTCTCTAAATAAACCTATCTATAATATGCTTTCATTCTTACTCTTTTAAAGTTAAATATAGCTTTGCATTAATCTTTGACGACACTCGCGACACAGTCGAGCGCTAACCCATGCTGACGATTACTTTATTAACCGTCATAGACAGACAATCCAAAAATAACACCGCAAGAATCATTAGAATTAAAAGCTGTCTGAGTGCAGCGAGTTCTTTTAATTTCGATTCGAGGATGATTAGTTTTGAGTGAAGTATGGTTAGGGCTAGATTTTTTGTTTATTTTTCATCAATGGAAAAAGAAAAGAAAGTTACATTTATATCATTATTTCTTTTATATAAAATAATCGTTAGCGCTCGTCTTAGACGAGTGCTTACAACATCAGACACCCATTAAAAAACAGTTGTATCTACTCTCTAAATAAACCGAACTATAACATGTTTTTATTCTTACTCTTTCGGAATTAAATTTTGTAGTGTATTAGCCTTTGACGGCACTCGATACGGCAGAGCGCTAGTCCTTAGGTCGAAATGACACTGAAATACAACTATCAGTTCGAATGATTTTAATCAAACATAGGTGAGAATAAAACTATACTGAGAACTATTCTTAAAACAAACTATTATGTACTTCTTGATATAAAAAGAAAATATATTACCACATAATAATTCACCTGATTCTCTCAAATGATTTAAAAAAAATTTCGAAAAGATGCTTAATAACAAATCTTTTCGAAACTTTTAAAACTACAATCTTATTCCTCTGACATCAATTAATTTATTAGATGCCAAAAATCAAGCTTCATAGAATCCGCATCTGCCATTTCAAGCATGGGTATGCAATACTCATTTTGAGTATAGCCTGAACAAATTTCTTTTGTTTTATCCAAAGTACTTCCAAATGTTACTTCAGAAAAATGGTTTTCAGTAATCTTACCGATAAAATGAGCCTTCGTATTCTCCGACTTACTTAAATACTCTTTCTCTATCGTCTCTGAAACAGACAACAGGTTTTCAAAGTTTGAAACATCTTTTAAAGAAAAACTTCCATACTCAACACAGGAAAAGCTATCAGGTATAATGAAATCATTTTTTTCAATCGTTTGAAAATTCATTTGAACCGACCCTGGTTCTACTAAACTAAAAAAGTACGTCGCTTCTTCACTATTCGCTGCCGCTTTTTCTAGTTCTTTCATGCTTTCCATATTCTCAGTAAAAAGCACATTGGCATAATCATTATTTGAATTTCTTACTAAACAATGAAAAAGAATTCCTTCTTCTTTTGCTAAAAAAGAATTTTCAAATTGTCTTACACTTTGAATCAACTCCTCATCTGAAATTTCTTCTCTTTTCTTAAATGAGGTAAACTCCATTATTTTTGGCTTTCCGCTATTTGGTCGTATCATGACTATTTATTTTTGTTATGCTGCAAAACTACGATGGCCCCATGACAACGGTATGTCATGGCTTGAAAGTCGATTTTGTTAAAACTTCTGAAATCAATGGACTTTAAGCTTATCCAATACAGGGAAAGATTTCTCCATTCCACTAGAAATGAACTTAAAAATTCAACTGTCAGTTCGAGTGATTTTAGTCGAACCTTAGTGAGACTAAAATTGTATCGAGAAGTATTCCTAAAACGAACTATCAAAAACTTTTCGATACTAAATTAAACTCCATTTCATTTCCATTGCTAGTGCTCGTCTTTGACGAGTGCTCTCGCTCTCTACAACAAGACTTGTCTATAAAATAGTTGTCTATTCTCGAAATAAACTACACAAAAATTTACTTTTTCTTCTTATTATTTTGGAATTAAATTTTGTATTCCATTAGTCTTTGATGGCACTCGTCAAAGACGAGCGCTAACAGGTGAAGCTACATGCTTGATGCTGCGCATCGCAATTCCGCTCCTTTGTTCTCTATTTCTTGGTTTGGACGTTCTTGATCATTAAGGTTATTTAGAAGAAATGATACTAATTAAGAAACCTGAATTGTATTATAAACCAACATAGCACCTCTGTGGTAAACCGTCATAGACAGACAATCCAAAAATAACACCGCAAGAGTCATTAGAATTAAAAGCTGTTTGAGTGCAACGAGTTCTTTTAATTTCGATTCGAGGATGATTAGTTTTAAGTGAAGTATGGTTAGGACCAAATTTTTTGTTTATTTTTCATCAATGGAAAAAGAAAAGAAAGTTACATTTATATCATTATTTCTTTTATATAAAACAATCGCTAACGCTCGTCTTAGACGAGTGCTTACAACTCCAATACTAAGGTTTTTTCGAAGAAACGATAGTGACTAAGAAATCCAAATCGCATACTGAATCAATAACGGATTTCTCCCACAAGTAGAAATGACTGTGAGGATATAAAAATATACGTCATGCTGAATTTAGTTCTGTATCTCATCATAATAGCTTACAGTTTATTCATTGCTCATTCTTTTTCTTGATAAAAAGAACCAAAAATCAAGTCCAACCTAGGAAATTACTCCGTATCGTTCTCTCTCGAAGCTACATGCTTGATGCCGCGCATCGCAATTCAGCTCCTTCGTTCTCTATTTCTTGGTTTGGACGTCCTTGATCATTACGGTCATTTCGAAGGAATGGTAATAACTGAGAAATCTAATTCAGGGTGAAGTTTACCTCTTTACCACATACTCTTTATAAACCGTCATAAGCAGACAAGCCAAAAATAACACCGCAAGAATCGTCAAAATTAAAAGCTGTTTGAGCACCAGCGAGTTCTTTTAATTTAGATTCGAGGATGATTAGTTTTGAGCGAAGCATGGTTAAGACTAGATTTTTTGCTTCTTTTTCATCAATGGAAAAAGAAAAGAAAAGATAACACTATACTTTATAACTCTATTTCTTGGTTTGGACGGCTTTAATGATCTATGAACAATCCTTTTTCTAATATGATATAGAAATCTCCCTATTTCAATTCTCTTTTGCGAAGATTGCAAAAACTAAAACACTAAATATCAAACAAAAATACTTATTTTAGAAGGTCTTGAAAAAGTAAAATTTTATTCTATGAAAATTACCACTCCTAATTTAGAGAAGTACCGTAAAGGAGATGTAGTACAATACTTTAATAATGTACTCGAAATTTTAACCCCAGAAAGAGCTACCAATTTACAACTAGAAAATCACAGAATGGCTTTAGCTAGTACTATGGCTAGTTTTATTCCTAATTGGCAACAAAGTAAAGGTAGTGAGCTTACCCCTCAAATTGCAGAACTTGACGCACAACGTGATGCCAGTTTTGTCGGGCTCAAACTTACAGTATCAGCATGGGCGAGTAATCACTACAACGAAAATTTAAAAAACGCAGCTTTTTTAATTTCTGATAAGATTGCTAGTTATGGTGCTGATGTTCAACTTTTACGTTATCAAGAGGAAACAGCTACTTTAAGTGCTATTATTAATGATTTGGAAACCGATTTGATTGCTGAAGTAACCTCGCTTGAACTAACCCAATGGGTGTCGCATTTAAAAAACCTAAATAACTCTTTTAACGAAAAGTACGTAGCACGTGCCCAAAACTTGTCTGTTGAACAAGAAGGCTTGGTTGCAGAAATTCGAAAAAGAGCGGTTAGCGAATTTAAAACGCTAAAGAATCTATTTATTGCCAGAGCTACAATAGCTCAAGTGGACGGGCTTCCCAATATAGGGCTCTTTGATACTGTTGCCAATGAATGGAATACCTTAACCGATCAATACAATACGGCGGTTTTAAGAAGCTTTAATAGTAACAATACTCAAGTTTCTGAAAACCCACCAGTGGATTCAGATACGGATATTGACAATGACAATCAAACTGAAACTGATTAATCATTGTATTGATTTTATTATAAAATCTAAAAAGAAACAATTCAAAATATTTGATTTAAAAATCGAAACATACAACTCACATAGTGAGTAAACATTATTTATTTAACCGTTTTTCAAGACATACACCGCTTTTCAGCGGTGTTTTGTTTTATTACTAGTCGTATGATCATTTCGAAGGAATGGTAATGACTGAGAAATCTAGATTATAGACAGAAATATTTTTAATACTCTTTTCATTTTGTCTTGATACAAAACGAAACAAAAAATCAAGTACAACCTAGGAAATTACTTCGTATCGTTCTCTCTCCAAGCTGCATGCTTGATACTCCGCATCGCAATTCCGCTCCTTCGTTCTCTATTTCTTGGTTTAGACAGAAGGCTTCATGAATATTGTTTTGAAATACAGAAATAAAAAATAATTCTGAATTATATACGGAAATAATCTTTCAACCTCAACTGTCAGTTCGAGTGATTTTAGTCGAACCTTAGTGAGACTAAAATTGTATCGAGAACTATTCTTGAAACAAACTATCAAAAACTTCTCGATACTAAGTTAAACTCCATTTCATTCCATACAATTTCATCGCTAGCGCTCGTCTTGGACGAGTGCTTACAGCGTCAATAACTAAAGTCATTTCGAAGGAATGGTAATGACTGAGAAATCTGAATTACCTTTGAAATAGCCAAAGATTTCTCCCTCTGGTCGAAATGACTGTGAAGGCATAAAAATATACGCCATACTGGATTGAGTTCAGCATCTCATAGTAATAAAATTCTATATGGATGAACCCCAGCATCAAGTTTAGGGTGACGATTTGTTTATGACAAGATAGTCCATCGATTTCCGTATATGTTACAATGCTAAACTAAGGGCTAACGCTCGTCTGACACGAGTACTTTCTCTTAAAAACCAACACCTTGGAAAGAACAGGAGTTCTGTGCATTGTCCAAAGTTATGCCAGTGTGGCTGGGAAGCTCTCGGCAGTCCCGGAAGTCGTGCCAGCGAGGCTGGGAAGCTCTCGGCAGTCCCCGAAGCCATGCCAGCGTGGCTGGGAAGGTTTTTCAGTGGCCAATGATCAGTGATCAATATTTAATTGTGGGTTCTAAATTTTATTAATGAGTTTTTGCTAATCATTATTCTTTACAAAGTTTTTTTGCTGTTTATGAAAGCTTCAGAAGCTAACGCTCCACTTCGACAACGGTTTGTAATATTTTTGGTAACGATATTGAATATTTATATAATTCTTTATAACGTTTATCTTCCACGTTCAAAATATCTTCCTTCTCAATACTCTGATTGTCGGTATCTTTGCTTGTAAAAATTATTAAGGCTTTTAATATCTCATTGCCAGAACATCCAAGCTCTTTTCGAATACTTTTAAGTCTTGTATATCCACTCACTTGAGCGGCATCTTTATGCAAAATATTACCTTTTTCATACCTTGGCTTGTATTTAGCATCCACTACTAGCTCATAGTCTCCATTACTTTCCTTTACAATAAAATCGGGCTCTAAACGATGGTATTTTTTATGATATACTACCTCTCCTTCTAAAGGAAACCTTTCTTTCAATTTTTTAAATACATATAGTTCAAATAGCTTTGACATATCTAACCAAAATGGAAACGTCTCATGAAGCGTTTCTGAAGTTTTTGTTATGTTATAATCGTACTTTTTTAGAATTTGTTCAGCCAATTTTAAAGCTATATCATATTCTTTGTAAAAAGGATTCTTTTTTCTATGTTTTATTTCTTTTATAGAAACATCGTCCGATATTTTTTCAAAAGCAGCCTGTAGATAATTAAGCAAGTAAATATATCTATCTTTTAAAAAAGCATACTCGTTAATTATTTGCATGCAGAAAAACAATCCTTTTTTTAGAATTTTATTTTCTAAAGTGTTAACCCCAAATTCCTCATAAGTGCAATATGTATATTGTAACTTCTTCTTTATATGGTGTTTTTTTACTGTATTTGCAATACCTATTTTACCTTTGACTCTTCCATTCAAGCTTTCTGATACTTTGTAATACGATTTTCTTAAGCCTTTTTTTACTATAACTTGTAGTACACTTAAAAACTGAATTAATAAAAAGGGAGTTAAAACATCTTGTTGTTGTTGAACTGATATCCTCGGAGCTTTAAAATCTATTTCACAAAGACCTTCTATATGCTTTAAATTTTCCGTTTCCTTTAAAGCTTCAAACAACATAGAGAGAAAATCAACTTCAATCTCTTCATTGTTTAATTTTGGTAGAACTTGGATACTTACCTTATTAGGAATTACCCAATCCAAGCCCACCATGTAAGAAGAATTGAATTGAAAATCCATTTTCTCTTTATCGTATCTAATCTGATAACAAATACGACCATCTTCTTTCTTTCCGAAAAAGCGGACAAAGTCATTGTTTTTTAAATGTTCTTTATCCACTTCTTCAAATTTCAGAGGCTCCTTAACTGAAGAACCTGTATGCTCTGTTAGAGTTATCATTTATAAATCTTTTATTTCTTCTAACAACTTTCCTCTATCTTCTAAAATTCCATCTTTTATATATTCATGTAAAATAGGTTGGATTTCATATTTCTTTTTTATTGAAAAATCGTCATTCCTTTCGTGAATAAAATAACTATGTCCTAATTGTACATCTTCCTTTTTAAACTCAGATGAAATATAGTTATCAAAAATTTTTTGAACTTTTTCAAATGATTCAGTTGCAAACTCCAAGCCTTCCAATTTCCCCGTCAAATCCTCTGGTAACACCTCAACAAAAGCAAAACGTCTGCGGATTGCATAATCAATTTGTCCAACACTTCTATCAGCAGTATTCATAGTACCAATAATATAAAGGTTAGGTGGCAAAATAATTTCTTTATTGCCATCTTCCAAAGCATACATGCTATCTACTGACTCTCCTCTATACTCTAATGCATAAATGAGTTCACCTAAAACACTTGATAAGTTAGCTCTATTTATTTCATCTATTATTAACACATAATTTTTAAGAGGTTCATTTTCTATTACTATTTCATCAAATGAGATTTTATTTTCCTCTATAAAAAGTTGGAATTTATTTAAAACACGTACAAAGTAACTTGCATGTTGTTTGGCCAAACCTGATAAATTTGGATTATTTTTTAAATCTTGACGCTCTTTATTTCCATCTAAAAATGCTTGTTTAATATCTTTAAACAACATTCTATTTCCATTTTTTAACCAACCTTCCGCTTTTCCCTTATACCTAAAAGCATCTTCATCTAAATTAATGAGACCTACATTTTCAGTTAATTCTAAATACCCTTTACTTTCTTCAATTCCTTGCTCTATAGTATCAAGAAATAAATTGAACTGTTTTTCTAATAAAGTTTCTTTATTAAACGCTTTTACTTCTTTATGGTGATTGGTATAATTCTTTAAGGCACGGTCAGCAATGTTAGCTAACACTTTGTTTTCCGTTACATACTCTAAGCCCTCTCCATTATTTTTTATGGTAATTCCTCGTACAAAATCTTCATAGGTATAACTTGGATGAAATTGTATTATCTCAGTTTGTTCTCCAGCTAACTCTTCTACAGTAGATCCTTTTGTTAATTCTCCAGCTATTTGTTTTGCCAATCTAGTTTTTCCCGTACCAGGAGGTCCCTGCAAAATAATTTGGTTTTTTGATTTTAATAAATCAATATATCTTTTTACTTCTTCCTTGTTTATCATTTCAGCTTTTAAATTAGAATTTCTTGAATTTTCATATACTTGCCATGGATAAGATATTAAATCCATAAAATCTTCTTCTGTACGACTCTTCTGGAAAAGTTTTGCTATTGTATTACTATCTCTAAACCAGTTGTGTCGGTAGGGTGGTACTTCTTCCTCCACAGTTTCTCGCAAATAATCATACAACTCCCTTAAACTTTCTTCTTTTACTATAGTGCAAAGTAACTTAGGTTGTAAACCAGCAATCAATCTATTTGTTGCTGATCTCATATCATTTTTAGTAAATTTTCTAATGATTTTTTTTAGCTCTTCATATTGCTCCCACTGAGGAGTTTCTTGATTTTTTGCAATAATTTTTAGAAAAGGAGCTATTTCATTCCAATTGTCTTTTATTCTGTTCTTCTCTTCGTTAGTAAAATAACCTTGTTTTAAAGAGGACACACATTGATCTCCTGATTTTTCAAAAAACTCATTAAAAACGTCTTTTTCCCAATCCTGCCAATTGATTTTGGTTATTGCTTCTGTAATAAATAGAGGTACGTATTTTTTATAGGCATTCACCCAATTATACCAAACATCTATATCTTCAGTTAATTCTTTTAATTTCATTTCTGAGGGATTATTTACTTTATTTAATAATACTTAATTGTTTACAAATGTCTCTTTTCATCTTACCCATTTCATAATCATTAATATTTTTCACCTTCAAAGGAACTCTTAAACCTTCTAATAAAGTTTCATTACTAATCTCATTTGTATCTATAAACAGGTCCAAAAATTGTTGTTTTAAATTTTCTAGTTCTTTATTCATTTTATAGTAGTTTGGTTTTAATTCTTGTTTATCTATTATCTATATTTTCTAAAGGCTTGTATGGTTTGATAAATTCCATAACCAACAAATATCCTACCAACGAAATCCCATATATAAAAACCTATATAAAAGGTTTTATGAGCAAATTCTTTTCCTAAATAGTTGAACTTATGTGCTGGGTTTAAGAAATTTAAAAAATGAGATACATTATTCTCTATGATAAAAAAAGGATGCGTAAAATCACTTAGTTTATATATTGATGTACATAACAACGATAAACTAAAGAAAAGAATGCCCAAAGTAAAAGTAAATACAAGCCCTAAAATATAAGACTTCCCATAACCGTTTGAACTCAAGTTTAAAACATGAATTATTTGATTTATAAATGCTTTTAATTTAGCATAAATAAAATCCAAGAAATGTTCATTCTTATACCTTTTTGCCCTAAATATTTCCTTTGCTATGGCTCTTGATTGACTTGTCCGTTCTAAATACTTAAAATCTAAAGCTCGAATATTATCTGATTGCGCTTCATATTTCTTTTTCAGGATCCTGTAGGTTTCCTGCTTGTTTTTTAGAGGTATACTACCAACTTCAGAAACTTCATGTTCATAATCTTCCTCGGTAAGAGGTTCCGAATGCTTAAAATATTTTAAGTTTAAATCAAATAAGTTCAGCTCTCCTGAAATTATGGCTAAGGATAAGTCCATTCCTTTTTCAGGTTTAGTACCTCTGAAAATTGTTTTACTATTAAACAACGAATACGTAAAAAGTACATTATCTTTAAACGTAACCGCTGAAAAAACGGTAATATTTAAGAAATCTGTTTTATAAAAAATAATACGATTGTTGAAGGTGGTTTTCCAAAAATCAGCTAAACCATGAAAAGTAGTATTTCTAAAATTTGCTTTTTGAATTCTACAATCATGAAATCTAACTTTCCCCTTTTTATCATTAACTTTTTCTTCAATTCCAAAAACGCCATCTTCAAAATTCACCTCGTTTAGAATACAATTTTTAAATAATAAATTGTTTGAAGTCCCCTTAGATATAATTGCCTTTTCAAAAGTACAACCTTTAATAAACGATGCGTCTTCCTTGGTATTATCTATAACAACATCTTCTTTAAAAATACATTTTTGAAATATGATTCCATTTAGACCGAAATCTAGTTTATAATTCCATCCTTCATCCCAATGTTTGCGAAAAACAGTAAAATCAAAGTGAAAATTTATGACTAGATTATCAAAAATCCCTTCAATGACATATATGTAAACTCCGTTGATTTTATTTCTCTGATCATAATGAAGAGACTCTCTCCAAATATAAAAGAGTTCTGACCAGTCATTTGCTTCTCTTTTTTCTTGTATCACAGGTAAAAGGTTAATTTCTATTAAACAAATAAGTTTACTACTAAGAATTTAAATCTACCTATCATTTTTTATTTCTAATTCTTTTTTCATTTATAATAAATTTGGTTCTTAATTTAACTTTTTAAAAATTCCTCATACATTTTTTTTATTTCTTTGATTGAATTCAACACATAAATATTATCAGGTTCTATCTGTTTCCAGAAACTTAATCTTCCCAGTACTCTATCTATATAATAAATGTCATTATATCGCTTTACCTGATCCAAAACCCCAAACTTTTTCAAGTAATGGACTTCTTTTTTTATTTCTCTGCGCTTAACTTTTGGTAAACGAATATTATCGTCTCCCACAACAATACCAGTTATCATTTTCCTTTGTTGGCTTTTGTAATGTCTTGACTTAACTATGTTAATATTAAATCCATAATCTTCTATATTCTTAACAACATTTAATGCAAATTCGTGTGGTATATGTTCTCCTGAAAAAACTAAGTCATCTGCATACCTACTATATTTAACACCTATATTTTTAGAAAGAACATAAAGTCTTCTATCTAAACTATTCAGTATAATATTGCTAATCATTGGACTTGTAGCCGCTCCTTGAGGTATTGAACCGTTTAAGCAACATAGTTTTGTTAAATAACCTGCTACCGCTTTACTGTACCCTACCCTATTAAACAACTCTCTAACTCTCGGTATTTTTATAGAAGGAAAAAAATCCTTTAAGTCGATTTTAAGCATCTCGTCACAACCAATATGTCTCATAGCATTCATAGCTACATTTCTTTTCTTGACATAAGCATGAGCCGCATCATGAACTTTAAATTTTGATAAAATATGTTCAATAATCCATTGTTGTGCTTCTAATAAAGATTGGTAGGGAGTGACTATATCTCTATAACCTCCTCTTTTCTTAGGTATTTTAAACTCCCTATAAAAACTCTGAGAGCTATTTATCATACTGGCTACAATTCCTTTTTTTAAACCAAATAAATGCGAGAGATGATCTAAATCTAAAATAACAGGAACATTGTTATCATATGCTTTTTTAATAAAAAGCATCTTTTCAACTTTTTCTTTCTTTGTTAATGAAGACTCGTTAATTAGGTCTTCCCAATCGGATATTTTATATTCAACTTTCATAATAGAAAAAGAGAGGATTACGACAATCCTTAAAGCAATAAAACTCGAAACTTTATCAAATGTTGAGATGTTTTATTATCTCTGGAAATATATCGAAATATTTTCAGTGCTAACAAATCATTTCAATGGATAAAACAGCCTGAGCCTTACTAAGGCGACTACGCCTTATTTTCTAATCCTCTCTCTCATTATAATATGGTTTGTTTATTTGGGTCTTATTAGCTCTCATATAATCGGGAGTATTTCTTTTACCTTTATCCAAATTATTCTTAGCAACTATAATGTCTTTTTCATCGCCTATTTTAACTATAAGTCCACGATTCCAATCTACCTCTACAATTTCTTGTTCAACTAAAGACTCTAATTGAGTAGCTAATTCAACAGGTGTAAACCTATCTTTCAATGACGTAATATATAATTCATTACTTTCATTTTTCATAATAATAGCATACAGTTTTTCTTTTTTCATTTTCTACTGCATTCTATTAAACATTGTTTTACGGTTTCCGTTATCTTTATATTTTCTCCACCAAAAAATAGGATAAACATTATTAGGTATATTAAATCTAGTCCAAGTATATAGAGCTTCCGATTTACCCCAACCTAATGAATGATCTTTTAACTCTCTCTTCTTTATTTTTTCGCTTAAAATAGATTCCATATTAGTTATTTTCTTAAGTACTTTTTCTCGTTCCCATATAGGGTAGGATAGTTCTGTTCCCTTCTTTAACTCAATGCAACTTATAAATTCTCTATTATTTTTTTTCAACAATTTAAATCCTAATTCCATCCCCGCCAAAGCAAAAAAATAGATTTTAACTTCTCTATCTGCTAAATCTTCTTTAAAGTGCTTCATTCTTTCATCTGCTGTTTTTCCAGTTCCTACAAAGTCATCCATTAAAACTATTTTTCTTATTCTTCGCGATCTCTTAGTAGGGTTACTGATTAGAAAATGTTTTGATTCCTCAATGCTCGTAAACAAATTTCTCTCTGACCAAGCTTCATTTATCTCATGTAGAATATCTTTAATATACCCCATAAAATTATTTGAACCGTCAGGAGAGGGACCCATTTTAGTGGCTACGAATAAAGTATCAAGAGGATTAAGTTTCCATTGCAAAATCATCTTTTTCAAAGACTTCAGACACAATTCATCCGCTTCTTCATTAGTTAAGTATCTAAAACTACTGATTAATTTTTTAATTATAGCCTTCTCTTTACTATCGGTAAAATCACTCCACAAAACCTCAAACCCCGTATAGTTAGCTTTATGCCTTATCCACTTATTTTTAAAATAAATCTCTGTTAAATGTAAATAATCAGTATCAGAAAATACTTCTTCACTTTCATTTCCAGCATTTTCTTTTACCTTTTTATTAAAAAGATTTTTAAAGAGTCTATTGATTATATTTTCCTTCAAAAAGAACAATTTATTAATTTACCTTATATTTCTCTCTTTTATTAATTACTCCTTCCCATATTTCATTTCCTCCTCTGCCACCATCCCCAAATTACTATCTGTTTCTGTATCATTACCTACGGTAACCTGCCCATTCATTAGCATAGGCAGTAACCAATCGTGTAACTCTGCTAGTTTTTGGTTTTCTTTCTTTTTAATCAAAATTTGGTTAAACATAGGCATGATTTTTTCTGAATATGTTTTAACAATCTCTTCATTAGGAATTACTATTGGAGTAAGCTTAAAGTCATTAGTAACAATAGCTTTAAAAATAGATCCACTGGATTTTGCCCTTAAATACTTTACCATTTGTAAAGTATGAAAATAAAGAAATTCAGATTCAAAGTTAGTTTTAGGTGTCAATGCATAACAGGATTGATTCATGGCCATAACTCCTCCTGTTATATTTATTTTACCTACAGTCCCTCTTGCTGTTATCAACACTGTGCCTTTATCTAAAAGTTTAGTACTACTTTTTTTCACCCCTAACAAATTAGTTTGAAGTATTGTATTCAAACAAAAAACATTGTTTTCTGTATCACTTGGTGTAAAAAAAGGAATTGTCCCATTCCAATATTCTTTTATTTTCTTACTAGGAGTTCCTCCACCTAATAAATTTGCACAATCCAATATTGTTCCATCCTCCCACCCCTCAGGAATCTCTCGTTTTAGTGCTTCGTTATACACCATCTTACCACCAGAGGTTTTGTAAGGCTTTCCTTCGGCATTGGGAAAATCAAATTGTACAAACCAATAGTCATACAACAGCTTTGCCATGGCTTCTAACTCTTGGTTGATTTTGTTGTTGATTTCTATTTTTGCGTCAAGCCTAGCAAGGGTTTTTGCTGCTTTTTGTTGAGTAATAAGAGATGGTAATGAAATTGTTCTATCTGAAATTTGAGGAATTGTAATTTGCGGTTGACCAGACCCTGTTCCATTCTGGCGATTTTGTTTTAGATTATAGAAAAGATAATCTACATCTAATAACTCTCTGTCTGGGATTAATGTAAGTAATCTGACAATAGGAAAAAAAGGTTCTTTTCTTATAGCTACAAAACCTACGTTTGAACCTCTCGCAGCTACTGTTACAGCAGATTCCACTATTCTCGGACTATTTGTATAACCACTCAAGCCATTTTTTTTTTCAGCATTAGCAAATACAGGTATAATATTTGAATCATTTTTTTCTTCACTAAATATTTTTGGTTTATCACCTCCTGCAATTATTTTTACTACCTCGCCTAACCTATATACATTATACTCATTATTCATTCCTGATACCTTTTAAATTCTCCTGAATCTCTTTTTCCAAACTCTTCGATTCCGCAAACAAACTCTCTAAGGAAGATTCGAAAGCAGTCATTTTAGCCGTAAACTCTTCGGGTGTGATGTCTACATATTCAATTTTTACTTCAAAATACTGTCCGGCACTTAAACTATAGTTTTTGTTTTTAATATCTTCATAGGATACTACCACAGAGAAATCGTCTACCGCTTCTTTGGCATTAAACACGTCAATAATATGCTGTTCTTCCGCCTCGGTTAATACGGTTTTTTGGTTTTTTCCTTCTTTTATCTTTTCCCCTAAGTTGGAAGCATCTACCAACACCACTTTTTCGGTATTGGTTTTGTCTAAAAACAAAATACTCACATTCGTACCCGTCGTAGCAAAAATATTAGACGGCATGCTTACCACCCCAGCCAACATTTTGCTTTCGACTAACTTTTGTCTAATTTTTTTATCAATACCCGACTGTGCCGTAATAAAGCCAGTAGGCACTACAATCGCTGCTTTTCCGATATCCGACAAACTATGCATGATATGTTGGATAAACAGCAAGTAAATAGCCATGGATTCCTTTTTTTTGTTGGGCACTTTAGGAATTCCTGCAAAAAAACGTTCTTTGTTTATTTTGCTCTCTAAATCGTCTCGGTAATCGCTAAAATCTAATTTAAATGGTGGATTGGATACGATATAATCGAACTTTTCTAGTTGTCCATCTTCTTGTTTATGATAGGGCTTTAAAATGGTGTTTCCTTTGATAATGTTTCTAATAGAATGCACCAAATTGTTTAAAATTAAGTTTAAACGCAATAAGGCAGAGGACTTTTGCGAAATGTCCTGCGAATAGATGGTACATTTATCTTCGCCTATGGCATGGGCAATATTCATTAACAAGGTTCCTGACCCCGCACTTGGATCGTAGCAGGTTACGTTTTGTATGTCTGTATCCGTAACCATACAAGCCGCCATGATTTTGGCTACGGCATGTGGTGTAAAATATTCGGCATACTTACCGCCACTATTGGTATTGTAGTCTTTGATTAGGTACTCGAAAATGGTAGCAAAAAAATCGAACTTTTCGCTAAAAATATGTTCAAAGCTAAACGTGGTAAGCTTATTTACCAGCGCCTTACAAAAAGCGTCTTTATCATCGGTAACGTATTTACTAATGTTTTCAAACAACACCACTTTTTCTCCTCCTTGGGTAAGCACGGAGAAAATATCGTTGTTATCCTCTGCAATACGCAGCAAGGTTTGGTCAAAAATATCGGCAAAATTATCCTTGTTTTGTTGCTCATACAAACGCGATAAAAAGTTCTGCGGCGCAATGCGAGCGGTACTTTCACTGATTTGCAAGGTCAGCATTTCCAAGTCTTCGGCTGGATAGGCTTTTAGTGCTTCATCAAAGGTATTGGGTTTAGCAAAAGCTGGCTCTAGTTGCTTGAGCTCGTACACGTATTTATCGTTTAAAAACTTGTAGAGAAAAACTTGGGTGATAATTTTAAATTCGTTTCCATCATTTCCCAACCCGTAATTGGCGCATACACTTTTTAAGTCGTCAATTAATGCTTTGGTTTGGGTTTCAAATTGCTTTGTAGTCATGTATTGTTATTCATTTAAGATATTGGGTTGTACTAGGTACGCACCGATTCATAACCGCTTCTTTCCTTAATAGACAAGATAGCCGTTATATTCGTTCATATATTCTTTTACAATCATACTGTTAATGCGTTTGGCATCGGCAGCATTCAAGGGTATGTTTTGTTTTGTTTTAAAATGTTGTATGAGCAAACGCATCATCATTCGCTCTACATAACTTTCGTTTTCTAATACTTTCGCATTTTGTAATACTTCTTTATCTACCGCAGTTTTTAATCCTTTTAAGGCTTCATATAGCTTACGCTCACTATCCGTTAATGGATTTTTTTCTACCAAACGCTTGTGAATACGGGCATACTTAGCATCGTAATCGTACTTGGCTTTTAGCAATTGGTTTTCTCTTTCTAGCCTTTTCGCTTTATCGTAAATAGCGTTTAAGGCTTTTATATTTGCCTCCATTTCTTCTTTAGAAACTTCGGTCAGGTTTTTCTTTTTAAACAAACGCTCTAGTTCTTCACGCAAGGATACAAAAACAGGATCTCGTTGGTCAAAATTACCACCTAGCATTTCTCGAGTGCGCTGCAAGGTTGTTTTTAAGGTATCTGCCAGTACCATTTCTTCTTCTTTTACTTTGGCAAAAGCAAAGATCACATCCTCTAGCGCTGTGTTTAAAATATTTTCGGTGGCAACATTGTTTTCTAGTGCTATTTTCGTGTTAATCATCCCTAGCCTTTCTTGGGTGACCCTAGCTAGCACGTTTAATGTTCTAAAATCTAACTTTTCTAATAGTTCAAAATTCCCCGACAAACGAATCAAATTATACAATTCCTTAGTATTATTTAATGCTTTGGCAATTTGCCTAATTTCGGTTCTATCGTTAATTTCAGAAATTTGCTCTCCAAAAACCGTGGCATTTTCGGTGTCAAATTTAAAAAGAATGTCTTTGATATCCTCGATCTCCTTTTCTATTTCTTCCGAAGATTTAAACAGGTTGGAATAGTGTTCTATTTCACTACCTAGCTCGTTTTGTAATTCGTTGAAATAATCGCGGTTGGTTTTGTCAAACTCCTTTTGAATATCGGCAAAATCCACTACGTAGCCATATCTATGGTTTTTATAGGTTCTATTCACACGGGTTAGGGTTTGTAATAAATTGTGCGATTTTATTTTACGACCGATGTATAGTTTCTTTAACCGTTTGGCGTCAAATCCTGTAAGCAGCATATTAAAAACAAATAATAGATCTATCTTCCCCGCTTTAAAATCCGCTACCCAATCTTTAATATCCTCTTTGGTTCCGATATCGTGTAGTATGACCTGTGCCTTCCGCACGCTGCTATCCTTTTCCTTTTGTTTCCCATACGTAAGTGGCTCCTCCGCTGCAATAGCATAGTCTTTATCGTTACTCTTTGCATAGTTTTTCTGAAAAATTTCAAACATCATTTCCGCCTGTGGAGAGGAATCGCAAACCACCATGCCCCCAATACTATTGTCGCCCATAGAAATTCTACCTTGCTCCAAATCTTTCACAATATAATCGAGCATGGGCTCCACAAATTTAGGATGCGCATATAGCTTTTTGGTATCGCTATTGCCTTGCAGAATTTGGATTTCCTCTAAGGTTTTTTTTAGGGTTAGTTTATAGTTTGTTTCAATTTCTTCACGAATTAAACGCAGCGTATATCCGTCTTTTATGGATAAGTTGTAATAGTATTTGTGAATATAATCCCCAAACAAAGTTCTTGAATTGTATTCTTTTCCTAAAAGCGGGGTTCCTGTAAGTCCAATTTTAATGGAATGCTTGTCTGCTAATTCTAAATTTGCTAAAAAGCTTCCTTTCGGATTATAACTACGATGTACCTCATCTAAAAAGAAAACGCGTTGTATACTAAGGCTATAATCGTTATTTTGTATAAGATCTGGATCGTCTTTAAACTTATGAATGTTTACCACGGTTATTTCACTCTTCCCAGAATGGTTATGGATCACCTTTGTTGATTTTATCTCTTTGGTAAACTCTTCTCTGCTATTTATTTTGTGCACAATGAGTCCGCGAGCGGTAAATTCTTTAGAAGCCTGAGTTAATAAATCTAAGCGATCCACAATAAAATAAAACTTCGGAATGATATTTTTCTTTTGAAAATAGTCGGTTAGATGTTTTACATTGAAATATGCCAATGCTGTTTTACCAGAGCCTTGGGTATGCCAAATGATTCCTTTTTTTATGTCTTTATCTAAGGTATTGGCAATGGCCTTGGTAGCAAACAATTGCGGATAACGCATGATGTGCTTTTCTAGTCCTCTTTCTTCTTCTACATAAGCAAAGGCATATTGCAGCATAAATTGTAAACGCTCTTTGCTAAATAAGGAAGTTGCTATTGTATTGGTGGGTGTGTTCGGACTTTTATTTGAATTAAATTCTTTTGCGTTTTTTATACTTAGTAGGTTGGTATCTTTTAAAACAAAGGTTTCCTCAGCATCGCTTAGGGGTTGTAATAACTGCTCTAAATCGAAATCTTCTTCTTCTCGAAAGTAATTGAATATGGGTTTGTGGTAATTGGTGGTACTGTAAAATGCGCCTTCTAACATCAGCAAATCGTCTTCGCTGTATTTCATGTTGTTAGAAAAAACCATTACCTGTGTTATATTGATAAACTTTCGGAATTTTTTGTTTCTGAAGCGTGTTTGCATTCGTTTATGCTCCGCTAATATTCCATCTCTGTTGTTGGGCTTTTTTACTTCAATAAAAGCCAATGGCATGCCGTTGATCAACAGAATAATATCGGGTCTGAAAACTTCATCGTCTTTTTGATAGGGTAATTCTGTGACCACGTGGAAGGAATTCTTCTCAAAATCGGTGAAGTCTATGAGCTTTATACCAGATTGGTCAATGAGTTTATTGTAAAATGCTCTTCCTAAGTCTTCATTTTCCAAGGATAGCGATACTTCTGAAAATACTTGCTGTACTTCATTATCGGACAGTCCTGGGTTAATGGCTTTTATTTGTTGGTTAAATATTTTTGTAAAAATATTGGTACCTGGATCCCATTCATTGTCTTTTAAGGATAGATATTGGTATCCTAGTTGCATTAAATGCAGTATCGTTGGTATTTTTACCCTTGAGTCTTCGTTAAAGGTCACTTTCTTATTTCTTTTTTTAATGTTTTCTTAAAAACGCTTATAAAAATAGTAAAACCTTAGGAAACATCATTACGGAAAACCTTAAGAAACTTGTAATTGCTAATAAGTATACTATAGTGCTCCGATATAAGCGTGCAAGAAATTAAACTCTAGGCTATCGCCCTGCGATTAAAATTAGGTATGCGTTTTTGTAATCTTTGAAAGTATGGTTGGGAAAAATATTTATAAATTCAAATTTTACAAATAGAAAAAAGTTAGTTATTTTAATTTTGTTTGTTTTTACACTAAAGAACTCATTTTGAGTTTTTCTATTTCCTAAAAACGACTTAAACTCCCACCTATTTCGTTACTCTTTTCATTCGCAGACATGGCTATTACTTTCAAAAAGTGTCTCATCTAGTCAAATTTCAACTCATTTTTGGTTAAAACAAAAAGTTACGATGAATTCAGAAAGAGATGCTTATTTTTACAGGAAATCTTTGTTTTTGCTATGTTCAACTTTCAAGATGCCACTGCCCCTTCCCTAGCAGCCGAAAAAATGGCTAAAAAATACAAGACTAAAGGCTACGTTATGGATTTCTCATTGCGGAGTTTAGAATATGAAATCGATAAAATCATTTACGCTATTGAACATTATCAGGGTATAGAATCAGAGGAAATATTGAAAGCGGAATGCAGTGCTTACTTCGGAGTAACACTGTGCAGGGTATACGATATGAATTGTATTGGACAATATTTTGATGGAACTACAAGAACTGGCGTGAATTACTATAGCTATATCATCGAAAAAAATGGTTATCAATTTCATCCAGCGGGTATCTTCGAATATCGAATTCCTGGATATTATCAAAATTATGGTCTTTTTTACCGTTATTTACATTTTCGGCATTATGAACGAGGAAATAGAAGGTTTGTACAACCAGGAATTTTAGCTACCTTGGCTTCACTGTAATGATTAGAAAATAAAAACTATGAAAAATCTCAACTTGTTTCTACTAGTAATTTCTTTTATTAGCCTTAACACTTTCGCACAACAACAAACACTTCAAGAGTTCAAAAAAGAATGTGATGCCTCCGATTTACAATTTAAAATGCCAAAAGGTTTTAAACGAATTGACACCAAAGAAAATGGTGATTTATACTATTCATATGCTATTATTAACGAAGATGCTAGTATGGAGGTTCGCTACACCATCTGGTCATTAGAGCCTGCCTTGGAAGAATATAAAAAAACATTAAAGGATGAAAATGCCATGATGATTCCTGTGAATAACATCTACAAAGGGCGTGTACAAACAAATGTATTAAATATGACAGGTGGTGTGATGTACTCTATCGGAGCTTTTCATCCTAAAGCTGTTAAAAAAGAATTTCATGCCGATGCGGGTGGTTCTTGTTTTTTGGAGTTTAATAGTGAGTTTGGAAAGGGGTATACATACGGACAGTTCATCTACCTCCATAAAGATGATGTTGCAGATGTTATTGTTACTTTTATGAGCAACGATAAATCAAAACATTCTGATTTAATGATGCAGGCTTTTTATGCCTTAACCTTCAAAGAATAATATCGGTATGAAATCTACCGAAACCATCTCTAGAATTTTATTTTGGTCAGCCCTAATTACGTCTTGGGTGGTGTTTTCTGTATTTCCTTTTTTCTGGTTTATTCCGTTTGCTTTTTGGGTAATAAGTCTTGCTAGTTTGTGGATTCATAAATCCCGTTTAAAATGGTGGCTCATCGGACTTTCTGCATGGACAGTTCTTCCTTTTTTAAGTTTTTGCTTTGGGGTTAATGATTATACTCATGGAAAAGCCTTTCTTAGAACTGTTGGGCTTCCGGCTTTTGGTTTTGAAAATTTAAATAAGGAGTACAGAGTCCATACCTCATCTTCGGGTTGCCTAGTTACGGGAATAGAGCCATTTATAAACTACCCTAATAATGTTGCTGTTAAAGTTTGTACGAAACTGTTTGGATATCAGAAAGGTGTATATGGCGGTTTTTATCCGTCATTTGAGGAATCAAATGATTTAATCAATAAACATGGTAGAGAGTTTCCTTTCGTTGTTAAAAATGATACACTTGAAGTCACTCATGAAAATAGCGAATATAAATTATGGGTTTTTACTTTTAATCGAAATCACAAACTAAATCGTTTTAACACCAAAGCTAAAATAGTTTCGAGAAAGAATGAACTTATCATAGTGAGTACGGCTTCTGATAGTCTAAAAATAGTATATCTCATAGATAGTAAAACAGGAAAAAATTTCGCTAAATATGCCGTCGATGTAGAGGAGATATCTGTTTATTAACTGAACTGTATAAATAACTTGAAAAACTTAATTGTTAGTTCGAGTGAATTTAATTGAACCTTAGTGAGCGTAAAATTATATCGAGAGCTATTCCTAAAACGAACTGTCAAAAACTTCTCGAAACGAAATTACTCTTTGGCAGCACTCGTCAAAGACGAGCGCTAACAGGGGTGACTGAGGAATCTAGTTCAGGATAAAGTTTACCTCTTTACAGCAGCCTCTTTATTAACCGTCATAGACAGACAATCCAAAAATAAAACCGCAAGAATCATTAGAATTAAAAGCTGTCTGAGTGCAGCGAGTTCTTTTAATTTCGATTCGAGGATGATTAGTTTTGAGTGAAGTATGGTTAAGACTAGATTTTTTGCTTCTTTTTCATCAATGGAAAAAGAAAAGAAAGTTACATTATTATTTCTTTGAAATAAAAACCTCTATATAAATAACAATACTAAACTAAGGGTTAGCGATCGTCTTAGACGAGTGCCTACAATATCACACACTTATTCAAAACCAGTAATTCTCTAAACAAACCACACTTAGATTTACGTTTTCTTCTTGCTTTTTCAGATTTAAATTTTGTAGTGTATTAGTCTTTGAAAGCACTCGTCTAAGACGAGCGTTAGCCCTTGCTGACGATTACTTTATTAACCGTCATAGACAGACAATCCAAAAATAACACCGCAAGAATCGTGAAAATTAAAAGCTGTTTGAGCGACAGCGAGTTCTTTTAATTTCGATTCGAGGATGATTAGTTTTGAGTGAAGTATGGTTAAGACTAGATTTTTTGCTTCTTTTTCATCAATGGAAAAAGAAAAGAAAGTTACATTATTATTTCTTTGAAATAAAAACCTCTATATAAATAACAATACTAAACTAAGGGTTAGCGCTCGTCTTAGACGAGTGCCTACAATATCACACACTTATTCAAAACCAGTAATTCTCTAAACAAACCACACTCAAATTTACGTTTTCTTCTTACTCTTTCGGAATTAAATATTCCACTGCATTAGTATTTGACAGCACTCGATACAGTCAAGCAATAGCAGTAAAATAAAAACACGCTAAAACGCTGTTTTTTAAAACATAATGTGACCTTTTAAAAAATAATGTGTCATACTTAATGTAAACGAAAACGTTCTTATTTATTTCGAAATTAACTTTTAAACAGACATCAATTAACTGGTAACAAAGTAAATGAAACATAAAGTAAGCCTTATTAGATAGACAGAGGCCTCTAAAAAGAAACATTCACAAAATTAGCATCACTTGATTCTTCAAAAAACTTAATCCTTACATTATAGATTTGACTTACGACCCTTATCGTTTACAAATTACTTACACTACATCACATATTTTAATTAGGGCATCCATAAACGGATAACAGCACAAAATGAAACATAAAGTAAACCTCATCGGACAAACCGAGGTCACTAAAAAGAAACATTCATCATTGTTATTAATCAATAGGTTCCACCTTTAGTTAACACAAACTGTAAAAACACCACTGCTTGTTCCTGTAATTTTAACGAAACAATGTAACCACTATCGAAAGAGTAGAAATGACTAATACATGGGCTATAGATATAAAAAAGACGGTAACACTTTCGTTTACCGCCTTTATCGTTTTAATAAGCTGTTTATTATGTGCCGAATCAAGTATTTTGTAGTAACCGCTTTAAGAGTAATTCGACAAACCCTTAATTTTTATTTATACTTGATGACATAAAAACATTAACTTCTATTATTTAGAAATCACCATTTTTTGAGTGATTACTTCATTGTTTAAGAAGATTTTATATACATAAACCCCGTTTCTTAAGTCTGAGATATTTTCTCTAATTACTTCTTTACCATTTAAAGTTCTTGGATTCATAATAGTTTTCACCAATTGCCCAGATAAGCTGTATAATTCAATTTTACCAGTAACTTCTTCTTCAGTATTGATTTGTATGTTTACAAAATCTTTCACTAAAGTTTGAGGCTTTATTTCATTTAATGCCGATCTTCCAGGGGTTTGAGGACAGTCTGAATCAAAACTCCAGTCACCTGAACTACTTGGATTCGTTCCTTTTGTCCACCAATTGGCAGCATAAATTTTCTCCATATAATAAGCTTTATCTCCGCTATTATAAACTCTATCGGCTCTGTACGCTTCTACTCCACAGAAAGTAACAACACCTCCACATGGTCTAAGATATTGCCAAACACCGCTTTTACCTGGCTCTTCTCCAGCAGATGCATACCACTTGTTTTTATATACATCTCCATTATGAGAAACTTCTGTTCCAGCTTTTGCATAGGTTTTTGGCTCCCAAGCAGGAATGTTATCACATCCACCTGTAGACTTTTCTTTTATTGTAAAGGAAACCGTAGTTGTTGTAACTTCTCCTTGGTTATCTGTAGCAACTACTTTGAAATTAAAATTCCCAAAAGCTTGTGGTGTCCAACTAGAAGAATATACATCCGCGCCTGCTGAAGTTACCACTCCTTGTGATGCATTATTAATAAAAAACTCAACTGAACCTACTGAGTTGTCATCTGTAACGGTTGCTTGTAAAGTTATCGCAGCCAAAGCAGTTTGCTCAATAATACTTCCATCTAATGGTTTAACATTTGAAATTACTGGAGCTGGATTTGTGGTGTTTTTTTCCTTTACAGTAATTCTAATTGTTTTTGTAGTGATTGCATTTTTATCATCCGTAGCTTCTGCTGTTAGTGCATATTCTCCGAAACTTGCAGGGTTAAAACTTGCCGTATAATCGTTTCCTGTTTTAGTAGCTGTAATTACATTTACTCCTTCTTTAAAGACGAATGTAGTTACTGTTCCATCATTATCAGTAGCGGTAGCTTTTAAAGCAACTGCACCCAAAACGTCTTGCTCAATTACAAGATTGTCTGTTGGTGTTTGCCAAGTAACTACAGGAGCTTGATTTGATGTACTTTTTTCCTTTACAGTAATTCTAATTACTTTCGTGGTAATTGCACTTTTATTATCTGTAGCTTCTGCTGTTAATACATACTCTCCAAAACTTGTAGGTGTAAAACTTGCTGTATAATCGTTTCCATTTTTGGTAGCCGTAATTACATTAGCTCCTTCTTTAAAACTGAAAGCGGTTACCGTTCCATCACTATCAGTAGCGGTAGCTTTTAAAGCAACTGCTCCTAAAACATCTTGCTCAATTACAAGATTATCTGTTGGTGTTTGCCAAGTAACTACAGGAGCTTGATTTACTGGTGTATTGTTTCCTGCTGCTTCGTTAATTGCTTTTAAAATACTTGATGAAGAATTATAAGCAACATCTTGCGTTAATTCCCAAATAATAACACCTTGGTGTCCGAAGTTCTTTGTATATTTTATTTTCTCACCTGCTTGTTTAGGTGTATCGAAATAAATATTTTTTCCGTTTTGATCAACATGCCCATTTAACTTTTTAGGATCTTTTTGATCATAACTAGTTGCTGCATTCGGGAATTCAGCAATAATATCTCTATATGGAACAAATTTCGCTCCGTTTCCTCCTCCTGGTTTCTTTTCAGAAAAATCATATCCATACATTGGAACTCCAATCGCTAATTTCGCTTTCTTAACCCCAAATCCTCCTGCGTGATTCCATGTAGCTGGAGCAATTCCTAACCAATACTCTAACGCATCTTGGGCTGAGTAAATTGGATTATCAGCATTTTGTTTTGGATATGTATTCAAAGGAAGCTTATGTAATGAAGAATGCGGTCCAATTGGTGACTTATCCCAAGACCCTGTAAAATCATAGGTCATTAATCCGATCCAGTCCATGTATTGTGCTACATCCGCATCGTAATTATTACCATACCAAGAAGTACCGAAAACCGCAGCTGTAATTAATTTATTTGGCATTTTCTGTCTAAGCTTTTTACTTAAATTTGTCATACCTATTGCCGCTGGGTGAGGCCCTTGATCTCTATCTCCCCATTTACTTCCTCTAACTCTTCCTCCTTGATCTGAAGTTCCTGCAATCGCTGGATCAGCCCACCAACATTCTAAATCTAAATCAATACCATCTATTTTACGTGCATTGATATAGTTTACCAATAAATTAGCAATTTCTTCTAATTTTTGATCATTGTTGTAGTACTTGGTCATTAACCATAAAAACGCATAGTCAGTTGCCCCACCAAGAGCTACCGATACCTTTACATTTTTAGCTTTTGCTTTTTCAAGAACTCTACAATCAGTTAATACAGAATCTACTTTTCTCAATTGAAAATCATCAAAAGCAATAGATCCGAAGTCAGCACTATTGTAATCATTGTTATTTCGCTTAAACATTAAAAACGAAACGTTAATATTAGTAACGACTTCTGGATTAAAGTTGTTTTTAATGTCGTAATCAGGAATCCAAGTTGGTAAATATCCTATAATACGCTGTGGCCCCGGATAGTCAGCTCCTAAGCCTCCATCTCCACAAGCTCCAACACTTTGCCAAGAAGCATCACCTGGTGCTGCGGTTGTATAATACTTTGCAGTATAGTTAATTCCGTTTAAGGAAGCTTTTTCTCCCTGACGGTATACCTTCCCTGTTTCATGCGCTGGATAGCAAGCAGGGAATTGATATTGAGCGTACATACATGCGCTCAAAAATAAAACTAGTAAGAATACTATTTTTTTCATAATAAAAAATTTGAAGGGTTATGCTATTCCAAACTTGCATTATGTTTTAGAAGTTATGACTCTAAGAAACTGCTTAAAAACAATGTCCTTTTTTCTTTATTTGATAGTACCATAGCTACTACGTATACCACCAAAGAAGCACCTGTTTAAAATGATTACTTAAAATCATATTACAGTTCTAATACACAATGCAAGTAATACCAATTAAATCTTAAAATGACATTTTAACATTCAATTGGTATCCTAAAATAACTTAGTTTAGTTTTTGATAATTTTTTTGGTTTCTATGTTTCCGTTAGAATGAATACTATAGATATACACACCTTTCTTTAACCCCGAAAGATCTCTTGTAAATACTTTTGTTCCTTGTTCAACATTTGTATTTAAAAGTGTTTGCAATAAGTTACCTGAAGTATCTCGTAATTCAATCTTAACTTTTGCTTTTAATGATGTGCTTATAGTTACGTTAATTTCGTCTGAAACTATTGTAGGATATATATTTGCTTTAAGAGTAGACGTAGAAGATTCTAGACAGTCTTGAACATATGCCCATTCATTACTATTATTAGGAGTGCTACCGCGTGTCCACCATTTGGCTCTATATATTTTCTTACTGTAATATACTTTATCACCTGTGTTATACACTTTAGTTGCTATCCATTCAGGAGAACCACAATACAATTTTGTTCCTCCACATGGTTGAATATACTCCCAAACACCACTGGCTCCAGGAACATCTGTACTAGAGGCATACCACTTATTTTTATAAATAACTCCATTATAGGTAACCTTAGTTCCTGATGCTGCATAAATTTTAGCCTCCCAAGCAGGAATTCCATCACATGCACCTCCAGATACTTTCTTTTTAATGGTAAATGAAACTGTTTTATTTGAAGAAGCTCCTTCATCATCAGTAGCCACTATTTTAAATGAATAATTTCCAAATGCCGAAGGTGTCCAAGTAGCTGTATATAATCCTGTTGCAGTACTGTTAGCAGTTACTGCAGTATTATCTATAGAAAAAGCTACGTTTTGTACTGCCGAATTATCTGTAATTGATGCTTTTAACTGGATTGCTGTTAATGCAGTTTGCTCAATAATGCTTCCATTTTGTGGCTGAACATTAGCTATTACAGGAGCTGGATTTGTTGTACTTTTCTCCTTTACAATAATTCTAATTGTCTTAGTAGTAATTGCATTTTTATCGTCTGTTGCTTCGCCCGTTAATGCATATTCTCCGAAACTTGCAGGATTAAAACTTGCTGTATAGTTATTTCCTGTTTTGGTAGCCGTTATTACATTTGCTCCTTCTTTAAAACTGAATGAACTTACTATTCCATCACTATCAGTAGCGGTAGCTTTTAAAGCAACTGCCCCCAAAACGTCTTGCTCAATTACAAGGTTATCTGTTGGTGTTTGCCAAGTAACTACAGGGGCTTCGTTTGATATAGTTTTTTGCTTTACAGTAAAACTTACCTCCTTACGAGTTACTTTTCCGTCATTATCTTCGGCTACTGCTTCTAATGTATAAGCTCCAAAAGCAGTTGGTGTAAACTCTCCTGAATAAGTATTTCCAGACTTCGTTGCTGCAATTGTAGTACCGTTATACGCATAAGAAAACGATGTTACGGTACCGTCGTTATCCGTTGCATTTGCTGTTAATGTGATTGGTGACAATACTAGAGTTTCAAAAACTTGTCCTTGAGTTGGCGCTTGCCAACTTACCACAGGAGGAGTTCCTATAACTACACCACAATCTTTAATTTTTTCCCAAACACCATCAACTCCAGGTGTTGTTCCTATACCTGCATACCATTTATTTCTGTAAACAGCGTTATTGTAGGTTACATAGTTGTTTGGTTTATCATAAATTTTTGTCGATCTCCAGGCTGGAATATGAGTACAGTCTATATTCACCCCATCCCAAATAACTACTTTAATTGTGTTAGAAGCTGTAAGTCCATTTTCGAAAGTAGCGTTTGCAACTAAATTTACAGCTCCATAAGCCTCAGGTGTCCAAGAAAACGTAGTTCCTGAAAACGTTTTAGTTCCGATGGTAGTTGTAAGTGTTTTTAATACCGAATTCTTTTGATCAACACTTATACTCACTCCTACAGCAGAAAATGTAGTTTGTTTTATTAATTGATCATTAATTGGTGTAACAAAAGTAATTGCTGGTTTTTGTGCACATGGCTCTGCTGTTAAATCAGAAGAATCTCCTCCATACTTCGCCATGTCTTTACATCCGCAATCAGACAAATCATTCACACCATCCATATCAGTACCAATATTATAGATACTTGCGAATCTTTCATAATAACCGATTCTGTCTAATACTTGAGGCTTTTCAGTTCCTTGTCCGCACTCAACACCACCATTAATAATATTAACCGTCATTCCTAATCCAGGAACTCTATTTTTAGTTTTATCAAGCTCATTTGGAGTCCACTTTCTTACCATTACATTATGAGCAGAAGGTTTTGGGTACTGTGGAGTCATCCAGAACCATATAGCCGTTTGAAATGCTAATGCTGCATCTTGAATCACTAAATCCGGGTTATCTAATAAAACTTGTTTATCTCCGAAAATAAATTCACTTGCTGGACCGTAGTTATAATTATAAGAAAGCTGTATTGGCCCTCTTCCTTTATACGATTTCCCTGGCGTTGGAGGATAATTCGTGTCAGGATATGCATACGATGCATTTGTTGGTTCTTCTCTAAAATGAAGTCCCCAAGAAAACCTTCCACCTGGAGCGGTATCCCAACCACCAGTAGTTTCATGAGAGATATTCGCAAAAAATGCCATAAGTTCTCTCTTACGAGTTTCTAAATCGCCTTCATTTAAAAAAGCACCATAATCTACTTCTTCAGTAATAATTTCTTTATCTGCATTTCTTGGTGCATCAAAATCAACATCAGTTCTAATAATACTCGTTGCTCCAGTTACTTTATCAATTCTTGTAATTTTGTAAGCATTTGTACCACACCTTCTATCAAATACAACCTTAATTTTATCCATTCTATTAATGGCTTCAATAAATGATTCGTAGGTGTAAAAATCGTCTTTTGGGTCTAGTACCCATACACCTCCACCAGTATCTTTAGCACCAAATCTGTATGGAAATAAAGTGTTCCATTGTTCTTTAGAAACTAAAGGGTGGGTTTGAGTAGTTTGTTCGTAATTTTTTAATTCAATTTTGTCACTTTTGAAGTTGACATTCGATTTCGTAGTTACGAAATCGATAGAGTTTGCGTTCATGGTAAAAACTGAGAAAAGAAATACCATTATGAACCGCACACAAATTGTTCGTTTCATTTTATAAATTTTAGAGGGTTTTTGTTGTTTGCCAGTTTGTTAACCTTAATTTACCACACTATAAATAAAAGAAAACGAACTTAACAACTTTCAAATTCAGATTAGTTTCAAGGTTTGACAAACTTTTTAGATCAATAGCACGAAAAACACCCTAAAATGCAACTCTCTTAAAATTAAAAACTTAAAAACAAGGATTAAAGGTTTTTAAGTTTTTAAAAATAAAAGGGTGCCTTTTCAGGCACCCTTCTACATATTGACTACAATTATAACTTATTGAATTACTACTTTTTTAGTAAACGGCTTTAAGTCATTTTGAATTTTTAAGATATAGACTCCTTTTTTCAAAGAAGTTACATCAACTGAACCTTCACTTACAATTCCTCGATTGATTGATACACCACTCAAGTTAAAGATATCGTAAGGTGCATTCTCATAAGCACTTGGTACTATAACTACTTGCTGAGATTCAACTCCATTTAAAACAACATCAATGGTTCCTCTAGGAGTATCTAACGTAGTTAAATCCCAAGAAGAATACATTTTTCCTAACTCATTTTCTGAAATTACTCTCCAGAATAAAAATGGTGTTTCTATGTTCTCAAACTTATAGCTATTTCCTAATAATGGTCCAAATTCTTTAATAGTTACACCATCATAACTTGAGACATAATAATGATCTGTATTTCTTGTACTTCTCCATCCTGCTTCAAATGAATCTGCAGTTATATTTATAGCTTTTAAACCACTTGGTCTCTCTGGAAATTGTTTATGTAATGTCCATACTATTATTGGCTGACTCAATTCAGAAGTATTTCCTTCGAAGTCGGTAGCACTTACTTGATAGATATGCTGGGTAAATGGTTCTAACCCATCAACAACAATGTTTGCACGACCCGTTTGACCAATACTTACATTTCTTTCTCCTACCTTTTCGAAAACTTCGTAGTAAGAAACTCCTGTATTGTCAGTTGAAGCATCCCATACTAAATCTAAGCCTGAAGATGTAATAAATTCTGCTCTCAGATTCGTAGGTACAGTTGGCGCTACCGTATCAGGATCTCCTTTTACTGATAATGCCTCAGATTCACTTGGTAAAGACATCACACCCTCAGTACCTACGGCAACTACAGTTACCCAATAATTTCTATATGGATCTAAGCTTGTTATGGTAATTTCTGTGGTTTCTGAAGTTCCTACTTTTCTACTTCCACCCCAAAAATCTTCGAAATAATACCATGAATCTTGCACATAAACATCATAATGAGAAATGGCTACATTTCCTCTTGGAGCATCCCATCGAAGTACAACATTTGAATAAATATCATCTACAACTACAATATTAGCTGGAGAATTTGGCTGTTTATCATTCACTCCTTCTAAAATAAATCCTACGTCATTACTTTGATCTGACTTACTATCATCAATACCAACAGCTTTAACATACACATAGAACCAAGTTCCTGATGGTAAATTATTAACTACAAATTGTGTTTCTGTAGTTGTTCCAATTAAACCTAATTGATTATCATATATCTCATAAGCTTTTACTTCTTCTGGTCCTGTTGGTGCATTCCAGTTTAAAGTAATAGTTGTTCCTGTGTTGTTTGACGACACTAAGTTTTGAGGTGCATTTGGCATAAACGCACTTTGAGTATTAAAGTTAGCTATAACAGATGGCTCCGATTTATTTCCAGCAAAATCAACAGCCTTTACATAAAGATTGTACTCAGTAGACGCAGTTAACACTTCAATATTATAATAACTTTCAGGTCCAGGTGTTCTATCTAACAATACATCTTCTCTTCCAGTTTGACTATAAATTTCGTAATGAGAAACTCCAGAATTATCTGTTGAATCTCCCCAGCTTAAGTAAGCAGAAGTTTTCTTAACGTCATATGCATAAAAGTACGTTGGTGCTGTTGGCGCCTCTATGTCTGCCCATGTAAACTTAAGTACGGCACTAAACTCTGAAGACGCGCTATTGCAAGTACTTCTTACTTTCGCCTCGTATTCAACTCCCGCTTGAATTTCGGTAATATCAAACAACATTGTACTTACTCCAGTATCCTTTGATATCCATTCTCTATCTCCTACTTTTCTATAAGCAACCTCATAGTCTTCAAGCTTCTTCTCAGCAGTCCAAGTAAGATAAATTCCTTCATCAGTAATTTCTGCGTTCAATGCCGTTGGAATGTTAAGAGCACAAGAAGTTCTGTTTCCATTAGGGATTGGCGACTTCCAAATACCTCTACCATAAGTTCCTGCAATAATAGTGTTATCTTCAACACTTATTTCAATATCGAAAACTGGCACATTAGGTAAGTTGTTATTATATGCCGACCAAACATTACTCGCATCTTTATAAAAAATTCCATATTGAGTTCCTACATAAAGATTATCAGAATAAGGCTGGTGCTTTATAACATGAATGTCAGCTGGTAATTCAGAAGAAGTACTAACTAATACTGGCTGCTCGGTACTAATATCTCCCAAAGTGCTTCTTGAGTATAATCCATTCCAAGAAATAAACCAGATTTTATTACTATTATCTTCACTTACCTCAATAAAACGAACATACCCTCCGTTAGCATTATCATAAAATAATTGAAAACTTTTTCCTGCATCGATACTCTTATAGATATTACCTCCTTGTAATACAAAAATAACTTCGTCATTATTATCATCGATAATAACCTGATCAATAGCGCCTCCAAAATCATGTAACTTTTCGAATGATCTTGTTTTAATGTCAAACTTATATAGTGCATTGTAACCTACATACATTTCATCTTTTGAATTGATGTCAGCTGCAACTATCCATCGCCCATTTTCAGGTCCATTAACCCAATTGGTATAATTATCAATATCTCGTTTATAACACAAGTAATTTCCATTTTGAATTAAACCATACTTTAATCCCGTATCAATAGCACCAAAAGCACACTCCATACCATCGGCACCGTGCCATTGCTCCCATGCTCCATTGATAAAAAACTGTCCTCCATTATCTTGAGTTCCTCCTATGATATCCGCTACATTGGTTCCTTTGAAATCACCAATATTAATTTTATAATATTGCCCAATATCTAGTTGTTTTGAATGATCTTTAAAAGTATCATTCACATCATATGTAATGAATCCACCGTCGTTTCCACAGAAAAGAACACCGTCTGTATATCTTAAAAAGTGTACATCAGAATGACCATATCTAATATGTTGGAAAGTTAACCCTCCATCGATTGATGAAAATCCTGACACCTCTCCAATCGCTAATTTTTCAGGATCAATGTCTGACACTCCTAATGCTAAATTATACCATGTTTGCTTTACAGACATGAAACCTCTATTCACCTCTCTAAAGCTTTCTCCAGCATCATTTGAACGGTAAAAAATACCACCTTTAAAACCATTTGGACTTTGGTCTACGTTTTTTGATACTAATACATATACGTTTTCTGGAGCCGCAGGTGTTACATCAATAACTGTTCTTGGTACATATCCACTTAATCCTAAAAACTTTTTTGTAAAGCTTGTACCTCCATCTACTGATTTATAAAAACTAAATCCATCATTATCGTTAGCAATTATATAAAGAACATTAGGATCGTTAGGCTTTAATCTTAAATCTTCAATATTGCCTTCAAATATTCTATTCCAAGTCTTCCCTGCATCAATCGATTTGTACAACCCCTCACTTGTTGCTACCCATAAAATATTTGAGTTTCTTGGGTGAATGTAAATTTCGTGGGCATCATTGTAATCTCCTATAGCAGGCGTAAATGTAGCTGAAGTATCCCAAGTTCTTCCTCCGTCGGTAGATTTAAAAACTCCAAGTCCATAGTTCCTCCAGTGATCATCATCTCCTGAAGCAATATAAATAATATTCGAATCGTTCGGATCAATGGCAATACCAGAAACTCCAATTTCTGGTAACTGGTCCGTTAAAGGCTCCCAAGAAGTTCCTTTATCAGTTGACTTCCATAAACCTCCAGATGGCGCTCCTACATAATACGTATTCGGATTGTTAGGATCTACCATAGCAACATTAACACGTCCTTGCCCTGTCTCTTTTGTCATTGGTCCTGTTGAGGTCCAATTACTGATATTAGAAGAATTCCCAAATCTTCTCTCTTCTCTTAGAGCATTATCCCATAGTTGCTTTCCACTAGGGATTGTTCCATCGGGCAATAAGATAGACTCCATATAGTGTTCCCATCTTTTAAATGGTTTGTAACCAGAACCTTTTACCGTATGATCTTTATCCTTCCAATAATCATTGAAAGCCGCAGATATTTGACCAAGTGTTAACTTGTCATTGGCAGATCTTTGCAATGATCTACCTGTAGATTCTTGATTGTTTAAATTTTTCATCCATGGTGCATCAGGATTGTACTGCCCCATGACATAGCTACTAATTGATAGTAGCGCTACTAGTAATAGTTTTTTCATTTTGATTAATTTAAATAAATAGATATCCCATTACCCGTTTCAAAATTCATTTTTATAATGGTCATGAATTTTAAAAAGGTTCAACTTTTTCCAAATAAAAAACACTTAAGAACTATTTACAGGCTCTTAATTAGTTTCTGTTTCGATTGATTAATTACTACTTCTACTGATTATTTTAGTTTAGTTTACTAATTTTAGTATTAATAGTAGTTAACGGAATCTTCAATCCAGTAAAATTTAGCTTTTCCTTATGGTTATTTGAATTTTAATGCTCACATCTTGCGGCATTTCATCTTGTAGTTCATTATTTAAGTAGTAAGTTGCTTGGTTATGGTTGTTTGTAATAGGTGTTTCTATAAGGTATACTTAAGATTATTTATTTTTATGTTAAGTATGGTTATTAGAATAACATTTATATTTCCCTTAAATACAAATGTTTTAATTTTACTAAGTTGTTTGGTTATTTTTTATTTCATTTTTCTATTCAAAAAAGAATATTTATTTATTTTTAATTTAAGATACCAACACCATGTATACCTAGTGTTATAATACTATATCAAAGGTAAACATTTCACTTAAGACCTTTAATAAATTCACCTACTAAAACCGTAGGGTATTGTATTTTTATTCTTTTGAAATTTTCACTTAAAAAACCTTTAAAACTATTTAATAAAATAACATCATAACAATAGTATTTCAATAATATTAAGCATTATTCTAACTTTATCTCACAGTCAAAATTACGTCTTATTCCAAAAATGTAAGTTCAGGGTCAATTTCAAGTCTTTTTTTCAGCAAAAACTAGAAAAAATTCGCCCACTCTCTAAAAAAAAAAGGTTGCCTAATAGGCAACCTTCATAATTTAAAATAACAATAACTTACTCAATTACCACCTTTCTTGTAAATGGTTTTAAGTCATTATCGATTTTCAATATATAAACTCCTTTTTTAAGGTTCATCACATTAACCTCTCCTTCTTTTACTACGCCGCTCCTTATTAAAATTCCGTTTAAGCTAAATAAATTATAGGTAGCGTTCTCATATGCACGAGATACAACTACTGCTTGTTGAGATTCATTTCCGTTTAAAACAATGTTAATAGTACTCTCTCTTGTGCCTAACGAGGTTAATTCCCAAGAAGAATACATCCTTCCCAAACCATTTTCAGCAATTACACGCCAGAATAAATATGGAGTACCTATATTTTCAAAAACATAGTTAGCACTTCTGAGTGGACCGAACTCTTTTATATTGACACCATCAAAACTTGAAACATAATAATGATCTGTATTTTTAGTTGTTCTCCAAGATGCATCAAATGAACTTTCTGTAACACTTCTTACTCCAAGTCCATGAGGTCTTTCTGGAAACTGTTCATGTAAGGTCCAAACTATAAGATGCTTGCTCAGTTCGGAGGTATTGCCTTCAAAATCTGTTGCGCTAACTTTATAAATATGTTGAGAAAATGGCACTAATCTTTCTAATCTCATAGTAGTTTCTCCTACTTGTCCAAGACTCACATTTCTTCCATCTACTTTCTCAAAAACTTCGTAGTATGCCACACCTACGTCATCCATTGAGCGATCCCAAACCAACTCTAAGCTCGATGCTTCAATATGAAGTGCATTTAAGTTTTCAGGAATACTCGGTGATGTTCTATCTCTATCTCTTTGAACAGAAACTTCAAAATTTTCACTAGGAATAGACATTGCCCCATCTTCACTAAAAGCAATAATATTCCCCCAATACAACCTTCCTGGTGCCAAGTCTGTTATAGTTACTTCAGTAGTTTGAGAAGAATATTCTTTTTTACCTCCTCCATTAAAATCTTCCAAATAATAATCTCCCCATAAATATATTTTATAATGAGATATTGCCACATTTCCTCTTGGAACCTTCCATTGCAGAACAACATTTGTATGTACATCATTTGCCACAACGATATCAACCGGAGGGTTTGGTTGGCGATCATTAACTCCCTCTAAAACAAAACCAAATTCATTACTTTTATCTGATTTTACGTTTTCTATTCCCACTCCTACGACATACACTAAAAACCTGTAATTGGTTGGTAACTTATCTAATAAAAGTTGTGTATCAGTAGTTGTTCCTATTAATCCATATTGGTAATCGTATACCTCATACTTTTTTACTTCTTCAGGTCCTCTCGGGGCGTCCCATTTTAAAACAACTTGAGTTCCAGTATTATTTATTGCAGTTAAATTCTGAGGAGCATCAGGCATAAACCTACTCATAGTCGAAAATTTCACAATTTCTGAAGGTTCTGATCTGTTTCCATTCAAATCAACTGCTACCACATAAATATTATACTCAGTAGATGCCGTTAAAACCTCTGTTGTAAAGTAGCTTTCTGTTCCTCGTGTTCTATCCAACAATAACGACTCTCTTCCAATTTGATTATAAATTTCGTAATGAGAAATTCCGGAATTATCCGATGAATCTCCCCAACTTAAATCTACTGATCTTTTTTTAATATTAAAGGCAGATAAAAAATAAGGGACTGTTGGAGGTTCAGAATCTAACCATGTAAACTTTACTACTTCACTATAATTTGAATACACCCCATTACAAGTACTTCTAACTTTTGCTTCATATTCAACCCCCGCTTGAAACTCTGTATTTCGAAGTAAAACTTTATTAACTCCAGTTGGTTTTGTAATCCACTCTCGATCATTCACTTTTCTATAGGCCACTTCATAATCTTCTAATTTCTGCTCTCCATTCCAATTCACTAAAGCCCCTTCACTTATCAATACAGCATTTAATCTGCTTGGAACATCAAGAGCACATGAAACTCTATTCCCATCAGGAATTGGAGATTTCCATACTCCCCTTCCATAAGTTCCAGCGACTATAATTTTATCTTCACTACTAATTTCTATATCTCTAATAGGTACATTAGGTAAATTATTATCATATCGCTCCCAACGATTATCACCATTTTTATAGAATAAACCATAAACAGTACCTGCATATAAAATATTTGAATAAGGTTGGTGTTTAATTACATTAATTCCTCTTGGAAGGTCATTTGAAACTAGAGTTATGGTGTTATTAGCGGTTTGTTCTATAGAATTAGCACCATGCAATTCCATTACTCCTCTAAGATTTTCCGTTACAAACCATATTTGATTGCTATTATCTTGACTCAATTCGATATTGAAAACTGAACCGTCTCTTTTAACATAATAAGAAGAAAAAGTTTTTCCAGCGTCAATACTTTTATAAATTTTTCCGTCATCGCATAACACAAAAATCATATTATCATTATTATCATTGATAATAATTCTTTGTATATCAATTCCAAAGTTATGCAGTTTTATAAAGGTATTATTTTCCATGTCTGCCTTATATAATGCTTTATAGCCAACATACATTTCATCTTTTGAGTTGATATCTGAAGCCACAACCCACTCAGTATATTTTTCTTCATTTGGTTTTACAATGGATGAATATGATTGTCCAAAATCATTACTCATAAATAACATTTCTCCATGTTGCTTTAAACCATATAACAACCCTTCATTTAAAGATCCAATCGCGCAATCCATTCCGTCAGAATGATGCCAATGTTTCCAAGAATTATTTTGAAAGAACTGTCCTCCGTTGTCTTGAGTTCCACCGATGACCATGTTAGTATCCGAACTGTTTAAATCAGCAATATTAATCTTATAATATTGTCCGATATTTAATCCTTTTGAATGATCTTTAAAAGTATTTCTTTCATCAATCGTTACGAAGCCTCCATCATTTCCGCAGAATAACACTCCCTTATAATACCTAAGAAAATGAACATCTGCATGACCATACCATGTGCCTAAAAATGTACGTCCTCCATCTGTAGATATACTACCAAATATAGATCCTATTGCTATATGTTCAGGATTGGTATCCGAAACCGCCAACGACCAATCATACCATGCTTGTTTGATACTCAACAAGCTTCTATTTAATTCTATAAACGAATTCCCTTCATTTTCAGATTTATACAAAACGCCTCCACTCTGAGAACCCGCATTTGTTTCTGTTGCCACAAGAACATATAAATTTTCAGGAGCCATTGGTGTAACATCGATAACCAATCTATCTAAGCTTCTTCCTATATTTGAGGATTTATCAACAAATGTTCTCCCTCCATCTATAGACTTAAAAAATTTATTATCTCCACTATTTCCGCCAACCGCATAAATTACATCTGGATTGTTCGGTTTTAACTTTAAATCTCTAATCCATCCTTCTAAAATTAGATTCCAACTTTTTCCGGCGTCAGTAGTTTTATATAATCCTTGTGATGTAGCATTCCATAAAATATTTGAATTGTTAGGATGCATGTACAATTCACCACCTCTTCCATATTCTCCAATATCGGGAGTATATATTGCATTTGTATTCCATGTTCTTCCCCCATCAATAGTTTTAAATACACCTAATCCGTATGAATCAGCGTTATCGTCATCTCCTGTTGATATATATATGATATTTGAATCGTTAGGATCAATTACAATACCCGAAACACCTATGGCTGGTAGTTTATCAGTAAGTGGTTGCCATGTTGTTCCTTTATCATCTGACTTCCAAAGTCCACCAGCAGGAGCTCCTACATAGTATATATCTGAATTATTGGGATCAACAATAGCCACATTTATCCTTCCTTGACCCGTTCTTTCAGTCATTGGCCCAGTACTTGTCCAATTACTAATATTACTGGTGCTACCAAACTTCTGATGCTCTTCTATATTTGTATCGAATAAGTATTTTGCCGAAGGTATGGTTCCATCAGGTAACAACATAGATTTTACGTTATACTCCCATCTTTTAAAGGGCTTATAACCAACACCTTTCTCCGTATAATCTTTATCTTTCCAATAATCATTAAAAGCAGCGGAAATTTCCGATAAGGTAATTTTGTTATTTGCCCTTTGTAAAGATCGATTTTCACGATTGTCTAAGTTTTTCATCCATGGTGCATCAGAATTATACTGTCCCATGACATAACCACTAATTAATAGCAGTCCTAATAATAGTTTTTTCATTTTGATTAATTTAAATAACAAGAGCTTTATTCCCTTTTTTAAGCTCTATAATATTGATTTTTTTTACTAAAGATGCTGTCGATTCTTCCCTCCAAAACTCATTAAGAATTATGAATGTGTTTTAATTAACTTTTGTTTTGGATTAGTTACTTACAAGTGAATTCAACAAATACGATTGTCAATTTAATTTCGGTAGCGAATTATGAAACTACTAATCCAGTGAAATTTTAAATGTGTAGTTATTATATTTGATTTAGACACTTCTACTTTTCGACATTCCATCTTGTAGTTAGTTTACTCTAAACAATTTGTTATTGCTTTGAGTGTATCTAGTATGTTATTAAAAATAATTAGAATTGTATCTTTTTAAACATAAAGGTTCAATTAAAAAATCATAGTAAACAAAGGTTGCCTAATAGGCAACCTTCATAATTTTAAAAAACAATAACTTACTCAATCACCACCTTTTTAGTAAATGGTTTTAAGTCATTATCGATTTTCAATATATAAACTCCTTTTTTCAGATTGGTCACATTCACTTCGCCTTCTTTCACGACTCCTCTCTTTATTAAAATTCCGCTTAAGCTAAATAAATTATAGCTAGCGTTTTCATAAGCACTAGATACGACAACTACCTGTTGAGATTCATTTCCGTTTAAAACGATATTAATCCCCCCTTCTCGTGTATCTAACGAGGTTAACTCCCAAGAAGAATACATTCTTCCTAACTCATTTTCAGCAATTACACGCCAGAATAAATATGGAGTACCTATATTTTCAAAAACATAATTAGCGCTTCTGAGTGGACCGAACTCTTTGATATTGACACCATCATAACTTGAAACATAGTATTGACTTGTATTTGCAGTATCTCTCCAAGTAGCCACAAATGAATTTGGACTAATATCACTCGCTACTAAACCATAGGGTCTTCCTGGAAACTCCTTATGTAAAGTCGCTATCGTAATAGGCTCACTTAATTCTGATACATTTCCTTCGTAATCTGTTGCACTTACTTGATAAGTATGCAGTGAAAATGGTAACAATCCTTCAATTATAACATTAGCGATCCTATCTTCTCCAACTTTAACTGTTCTTCCTCCTATTTGTTCAAAAACTTCATAATATGCCACACCGACATTATCTGTTGATGCATCCCAAATCAGCTCTAAACTTGATGATGAAACCTTTCCTGAACGTAAATTTCTAGGTACTGTTGGTGCTTCTATATCTGGATTTCCTTTCAAATAAATCTGGAAACTTTGACTAGGCACAGATTTAAATCCGTTCTTACTTACTGCAACGATACTTCCCCAATAAATGGTATCAGGTTTTAAACTCGTTACTCTTATTTGAGTGGTTGTAGACGAACCTATCTTTCTATTTTCACCTCCAAATCTTTCAAAATCAAAACCATTTTGAACGAAAACATCATAATGAGATATTTCTACATTCTCCTTCGCTATGGACGCATCCCATTTAAATTCAACACTAGTATGAACATTACCTAGAACTTCTGGATTGGTAGGAGGGTTTGGCTCAAACTGATTTACTCCTTGAAACCTGAAGCTAACTGCATTACTTTTTTCGGATGTAGAATTATCACTTCCTACCGCTTTCACATAACAGTAAAACCAGAAATTTGATGGTAATTTATCCAATACTATTTGAGCATCTAAAGTAGTTCCTAATAAATGATAATTAGAATCGTATACTTCATAGGCCTTTACCACCTCTGTTCCTGCTGGTGCTTCCCATTTTAAAGTTGCCTGAACTCCAGTATTCTCTAAAACTAATAAATTTTGAGGAGGACCTGGCATTAAAATGCTTTTGGTTGAAAAGCTCAATGTTTCTGATGGCTCAGATTTGTTTCCCGCAAGATCTAGAGCTACTATAAAAAGAGTATAATCAGCAGAACCGTTTAATCCCTCTAGTGGCAAATAACTTTCAGGACCAACTGTTTCGGTTAGTAGAACAGTTTCATTTCCTATTCGATTATAAATTTCATAATGTGAAACTTGTGTATTATCTGTTGAAGCTTCCCAAGTTAAAATTGCAGAAGTTTTCTTTATATCAAATACATTTAAATTAACTGGAACTGAAGGTGCTTTTACATCTGACCAAGTAAACTTTATCGGAATACTAAATTCTGAGAACGAACTATTACAAGTACTTCTTACTTTTAATTCATATTCTACTCCAGATTGTAGGGTTAAGTTATTTAAATAATAGTTGTTTACCCCAATCGTTTTAGTAATCCACTCATTACCATTAACAGTTTTATAACGAATTTCGTAATCTTCTAACTTTTTATCTCCTTCCCAAGAAATAGAAACTCCTTTGTCTTGAACTAAAGAATCCAATTGACTTGGAATATTTAAGGCACATAGTACTCCGTTCGCCTCAGGAATTGGAGATCTCCAAATACCTCTTCCATAAGTTCCAGCCACAATGATTTTATCTTCAACACTTATTTCTAGGTCTCTAATAGGCACATTGGGTAAGTTATTATCGTACGACTCCCAAGGTTTTTCTCCATTTTTATAAAATAAACCGTAACGGGTTCCTAAAAATAAGTTATCTGAATATGGTTGATGTTTAATGACATTAATACTCTTTGGTAAATCATTTGAAACTAGAGTAATTTCACTCGCTGTTTGTCCAGTAGTATTGGCTTTATAAAGTTGCTCATCTCCCTTACTTGTTTTGGTTGTAAACCATATTGTATTACTTCCATCTTGACTCAACTCCATTTCTCTAATTGGATTTACATCATCGTGAAATACACTAAATGTTTTCCCTGCATCCGTACTCTTAAATAACATAGAATCATAAGATGTAACATTAGCATCAGTAATAACTAAAGCATAAATTATATTATCATCATTATCATCTATAATAACTGTAAAAATAGTAGCTCCAAAATCATGTAATTTTTCAAATTTACTAGATGCTATATTTGCTTTATATAAAGCATCATATCCAACATACATCTCATCCTTAGAGTTTATATCTGAAGCCACAACCCATAAAGAGTAATCCTCTTCAATTGGCTTATCTATTGAACCGCCATAGTACTCTCCTAAATTTCGTCCAAGAAACAGCCTATCGCCGTTTTGCATTAAACCGTATATTAATCCTTCATTTCCCGATCCAATAGCGCAATCCATACCATCAGCACCATGCCATTGACTCCAAGCTTGATTTTTTAAAATTTGTCCCCCATTATCTTGAGTTCCTCCTATAATCACGCCTGTGTCTCCATTATAAAGATCCCCAATGTTAATCTTATAATACTGCCCAATGTTTAAACCTTTAGAATGATCTTTAAAAGTATCATTTTCATCAATGGTTATAAAACCTCCATCGTTTCCACAAAAAAGGACACCATTGTTATACCTTAAAAAATGTACATCAGCATGCCCATAACGAGTAAACCTAAAAGTTCTTCCTCCATCTTTTGATACCTTACCCTTAATTCCTCCGATTGCAATATGATCAGGATTGACATCCGATACTGCTAAAGCCCAATCATACCAACTCTGTTTTGTATCGAGAAGATTCCTGTTTAATTCTACAAATGAATCTCCAGCATTTTCGGACTTATACAAAATCCCACCAGTACTAGCAGTTAATACATTTGCTGAAAAAACATATAAATTTTCGGGTGCAGCTGGAGTTACATCGATTACCGTCCTATCTAATTGCATAGGAATATCTCTTGTTTTATCTATAAAGGTTGTTCCTCCATCCATCGATTTAAACAACTTAATTCCTGAAGGCACAAAACTTGTTGCATATAGTACGTCTGGGTTATTAGGCTTCAACTTAAAATCTTGTATCCTTCCTTCAAGAACTCTAGTCCAAGTATTTCCTGCATCCAATGTTTTATATAACCCATCACTAGTCGCTTGCCAAAGTATATTAGAGTTATTCGGATTCACATACAACTCACTACCTGAAGAGTACTCTCCCAACTCAGGTGTATATCTTGCATCTGTTTTCCATGTTCTTCCTCCATCAATAGTTTTAAATACTCCCAATCCATTGGAATCATTATTATCATCATCTCCAGTAGAAATATAAATAATGTTTGAATCATTAGGATCAATGGCAATTCCTGATACTCCAATTGCTGGTAAATGGTCCGTTAATGGCTCCCAAGAAGTTCCTTTATCTACTGATTTCCATAATCCACCAGCTGGTGCTCCTACGTAATAGATATTAGGATTTTTTGGATCAACAGTCGCTACATTTACACGGCCTTGCCCTGTGCTTTCTGTCATCGGCCCTGTAGTTGTCCAGTTACTTGAATTACTACTACTTGCAAACTTTTGATGCTCTGCTATGTTGGTTTCATATACATATTTCGCCGAAGGAATCGTTCCATCAGGCAATAACATTGTTTGTCTATTATATTCCCATCTTTTGAAAGGTTTATACCCCGATCCCTTTACAGTATGATCTTTATCTTTCCAATATTCATTAAAAGCCTCTGATATTTTAGCCAAAGGAACATTTTTATTTGTACTCTCTTGTGATCTCGCTCCTGATTCCTGATTTTTCAAATTCTTCATCCATGGCGCATTAGGATTATATTGCGCTATGGCATAATTACTAAGTACTAGTAATAATATATATAGTAGTTTTTTCATTTTGATTAAATTAAATAATAGATACCCTCTACCCTTTTCGAAATTCACTTTACTATTTTTATGAATTTCAAAAGGGCTAACTTCTTCCTAGTAAAAACCACTTAAGAACTATTAAGCTCTTAATGAGTTTCTGTTTTAGATTGATTAATTACTGGAAAACTTAAAGTAAATACCTTACTATTAAATCCGCAGTAATTAATGGAATCTTCAATCCAGTTAAATTCAGCTATTTGTTTATGATTATAAATACTGTGATTAACAGCACCTTCTTGTGTAGTTCATTTATTAAGTGGTTAGTAGTTTGGTTATGGTTAGGTTATGGTTGTTTTCGTAATTAAGTTTTCCTATAGATACAATTTTGTCTCTTTGGTTTTACTCTAAGTATAGTCGTTATTTGAACAACATTTATATTTCCCCTAAATACAAATGTTTTTACTAAGTTTTTTTTCTATTAACTTTCCTTCATTTTTAATATTCGTCTGGAATATTTTTTAAGTATTTTTTTCTATTATATTACTATATTTTCTTTGTTCAAATTGCGTATACCTAGCGTAGAATAACATATCAAATATATATATTCTGACTAAAACATATGTTAAAATTATGTATAGAAACTGGGAGGTATTACACTTTTACTTTTTTTATATTTTTTCACTCATTACGCTCAAAATTTTCTAATTAAATAACACCTTAACAGAAGAAATTAAATAAATTTAAGCTTTAATTTGGTTTTCTATACCTGCTAATTTTAACTCATATAGATACAATGTTAATTTATTCGTTATTTTAAAATAATTTCATTTGAGATGATGGATTTTTATCAAATAAACTAAGATCAAAATCTATCCTCCTTTCATGCTTAAAATAAAGCTTCTTTGCTAATAAAAACTGCTGCTTTATTTGCTCTGCAATCTGCCCTACTCCTCTCATTCTTATTCCATACCTCGATTCATTTAAAGTCCCTTCATGAATCTCTTTTATTTGATTAACTACTTTATTTGCTCTATCGGGGTAAGTTTTGTTCAACCAATCTCTAAAAATTTCACCAATTGCTCCATTTAACCTTATAGTGGTATATCCGATTGAATTCGCACCGGATTCCGAAGCTTTTTTTGCCAAAGGCAATAATTCATGACTGTTAATCGAAGGAATGATCGGAGCGATCATTACATTTACAGGAATCCCATTATCCGATAATATTTTTACAACTTCAAAACGTCTTTTTATAGTTGCCGTTCTGGGCTCTAAAAAAGTTCTGGTTTTTTCAGAAAGTGATGTTATTGAAATACTAATCTTTAGTAAGTTTAAGCTTGCCAGTTCCTTTAACAGATCCAAGTCCCTTAATATCAACGCGTTTTTGGTGATGATACTAACTGGATGTTTATGCTCTAATATAACTTCAAGCATTGCCTTTGTTATTTTTAACTTTCTTTCGATGGGTTGATAACAATCAGTATTACCAGATAGCATAATATTCTCAGGTTGCCACGATCGACTTTGTAACTTCTTTTTCAATAATTGTGCAGCATTTGATTTATATAGTATTTTTTTTTCAAAATCCAATCCAGCGGAATATCCCCAGTATTCATGACTATTTCGGGCATAACAATAAATACAGCCATGTTCACACCCTTGATAAGGATTCATGGAATACACAAATCCAATATCAGGACTTGTTACTTTGTTTAAAATTGTTTTTGGGAAGACTTCTAGATACGAAGTAGAACTCTGCTCTACTTTTTCATTTTGAATCTCACAATAATTTAAAAATTCATCTAGAAGGTTGTGTTCGTTCTTTAAGAACTTATTTTGTGTATTGGTTTGTGCTCCCCTACCTTTAATATACTCCATAGTAAAATCATTAAAAATTAGAAAAAATGATTTTATCGAGAAAAAGTTGGTTTGAACTTCTCAATACAAAAATCTGTATTATTCGTACTCTAATACCTTATAAAGGTATATCAAAAACTCGTACAAAAAATAATGAAAGTCAAATATTTATTCACAAAACAAAGGAGCCGTTGGCTCCTTTGTTTAAATTGTTCTTGTTTTATTCAATAAATAGAAATCCGCCAGCACCAGTGCTGCAAGCGCTTCTACTATAGGAACAGCTCTTGGAACCACACAAGGGTCATGCCTTCCTTTTCCTTGTATTTCAGTTATATCTCCTTCTGAATTTATGGTTGATTGGTTCTGCATTATGGTTGCTACTGGTTTAAAAGCAACTCTAAAATAAATATCCATTCCATTAGAAATACCTCCTTGTACCCCTCCTGACATGTTTGTTTTTGTAGAACCATCTGCATTAAAAATATCATTATGATCAGACCCTTTCATTTCCGCTCCTGCGAAACCGCTACCAAATTCAAATCCTTTTACCGCATTTATTGACAACATCGCCTTGCCTAGTTCGGCATGAAGTTTCTTGAAAATTGGTTCACCCAAACCAACAGGAATATTTTGAGCAACACAAGTAATGGTTCCTCCAATAGTATTCCCTTCTTTCCTTATTTCTTTAATTCTTTCAATCATTCTTTCGGCGACCTTTTCATCAGGACACCTTACATCATTCTCTTCTGTTTTAGAAAAATCTAACTCCGAATATGGTGTCTCCGAATAAATAGCACCTACAGACGATGTAAAAGCATTTATACTTATATGGCTAATTAATTGCTTTGCCAACGCTCCCGCAACGACCCAATTGGCGGTTTCTCTCGCAGAAGTTCTACCTCCTCCTCTGTGATCACGAGTACCATATTTTTTATCGTACGTATAATCAGCATGTGATGGGCGGTACACATCTGTATTATGATTATAGTCTTTACTTTTTTGATTTGTGTTTTTGATTACAAATCCAATAGACGCTCCGGTAGTAATTCCTTCAAAAATTCCAGACAAAAACTCTACCTGATCTGGTTCCTTTCTTTGTGTTACAATTTTAGATTGCCCAGGCCTCCGTCTGTCTAATTCGTTTTGAATAGCTTCAAAATTCACCTTAACTCCAGCAGGGAATCCATCAATTACACCTCCTATCGCAATTCCATGCGATTCTCCAAAAGTTGTTAACCTAAGTATATTTCCAAATGAATTAAACATGTGTTCGTATTTTACCAGCGAATGTAGAATTATTTCTCATAATAACACAAATATTTAGGTACAATTGTATGGTGTTTTTCTGTATTTCATAAACATACTTTACTAAAACGATTGAGAAAAACACATACTTCTATTCCATTTTAAAGTTAAACACCGTAACTAAGACTTATCTTCAAAAAAAATAAAACTTTTTTTTCAACGGAAACACCTGACAATAAAAAGGTTAAACAAGTGTTCAAAAAACGAATCAAAAAAACTTCTAAAAATCTTTTTTAGAATTAAAAAAAGGTTCTATATTTGCACCCGCAATCAGGGCACACAACCTGGTGACACTCGAGGAGAAATGGCAGAGTGGTCGAATGCGGCGGTCTTGAAAACCGTTGACTGTAACAGGTCCGGGGGTTCGAATCCCTCTTTCTCCGCTAATCCGAAGCAAACAGCTTCGGATTTTTTTTAGGGGATTAAAAAGAGAAAGCTTGTTGGAATACGACAAGCTTTTTCCATTTACATAACTTACAGCTACTCCTACACTATCCATTCATATCATACCATTTACAATTCAACTTTACACTTTACCTTTCTTTATTCACCTTTAATTAAATTATTGGGTAATGAAACAATTATATCTATACTATATAAAGAACGTTCAAACAATACGCATTAATTTAAATTAATTATGAGTAGGCCGAAAATCAATAAGAGTAGGCAAAACTTTAAAATTAAACTATAATGAAAAAATCATTTTTTTTATCAAAAGGGCTAGAGAAATTCACTGATTTTCAAGTTAACGACTTAAACAACATAACAGGAGGAGCTGAAGATATTCCTGTAGATGTTTATTATCCGACTGGAGGAGGACGTCGTTGCCCACACGGGCAAGTATGGTCAGACAGATTGGGGAAATGTGTTAATTATATTGAAGCAGCAGAAGTGTCTCATAAATTAGTATAACCACTATTTCTAATATAAGAAGTTATTCTTTTTTGAATAACTTCTTATTTAAAACTATTCTCTTATGCTCTTTGATGCTTTAATAATAAAAGTTGCTAGTAGATGTAACCTTAACTGCTCTTACTGTTTTATGTATAATTTAGGAGACTCTAGCTATAAACTTCAACCAAAATTCATGAGTTCCGATACCATAGATGCAATTCTTGCTAAAACTCAAAAGTTTATTGAAACATACAACAAGAAATCGTTTACTTTTATTTTCCATGGAGGTGAACCTCTTCTTGCTTCTAAGGAATTTTACACTTCCTTTATTGAAAAGGCAAACAAACTACAAAACAAACTTAAGAATGTTTCTTTTTTTTACGACTTACAAAGCAATGGGGCTTTAATTGACAAGGAATGGATTACACTATTTAAAAAACTAAAAATACATCCAAGTATCAGTATCGACGGAACCGAAAAAGCACATGACATGTATAGGGTTGACCATAAAGGAAAAGGTAGCTATAAAAAAGTTATTCAGGGTGCTAAGCTCGTAAAAAAGGAACTTGGCATATTAGATATTGTCTGTGTCATGAACACGGAAGAAACACCTTTAGAGGTATATAACAGCTTTAAAAAATTAGACGCCAACTCCGTAAACTTTTTGGTTCCAGATTATACTCACGATAACCTTCCAAAAACAAAGTCTAATCATACATCCTTAGGAACCTGGATGATTGAATTATTTGATATTTGGATAAAAGATAAAAATCGTTTTAAGATACCAATATTCATTGGGTTTCTCAATAGACTCATGAGAATTAAAGAAAATATAAGAAATGAATCTACTGTTTTAATTATTGAAAGTAACGGCGAAATTGAAGCTATTGATTCCTTAAAAGCGTGTGGACATAACTTTACTAAAACCTCATTAAATATTCATAAACATAATTTAAATGATATCGAAACTTCTTCACTAGGAAAACTTTATTTTAGTGATTATAGTACGAAACTTTGTTCTCAATGCGAACAATGTCCTTTAAAAGATATTTGCACAGGAGGACGGCTAGTTCATAGATACAGTCAAAAAAACGGATTCAATAACCCTTCTATATATTGCAGCGATCTAATTGATTTTATCGCTCATATTCAACACTATTTTATAAGATGTTTTCCTGATCTTCATAACAACGAAAACATTGAAAAGATTAACCCAAAAGAAATTAGGGACTATCTTAACAATTTACCTAAAAAAGACAAAGAAGATAACGAAAGAGAATTAGAGCAATTTGCAGTTCAAAATTTATTAACTGCATAAAAAAAAGAGAGGAAAAAATCCAGTCATGGTCGGAAGAAATTCCGACCATTTATTTTTAAGTTTCAAAATGATCTAAATTTCCATCACAAATTACCACAATCATAGCAATGGCTAAATTTCTGAGTTCCATTTTAAACCTTCTTTTAGCCGTTTTATACCCAATATTGTTAGCTTTTTTATAGATTGCTATTAACATTGTTACAATTAAAGTCATATATAGAACTACTTTGATTCCGTTTTTATTCAAAGATACTAAGTGACTTACATTTAGTTCTTGCTTTATAAAGCGAAAAAAGACCTCAATATCCCATCTCTTTCTATAGGCTTGCGTAATTTCCTTAGCAGAGAGATCAAATTGATTAGAAATAAAACAAAATTCTTTGTGATCTTCAGTTTTTGTTTTTGCAACAATCAAACGTAAAGGAGTCTTTACTAACTCTTGTTTATAGTGAATATTTCCTCTCTTATTATTTATAGCTTTACCAGTATACAGATATACTTTACTATCTTTTATAAGGCTTAACTCTCCTAGGTCAGAGTTTTGATTTTTATCGAGTAAAGATTCCAATTCTACATATTTTCTATTTTCTTTTGCTCTAGCAATAAAATAAATATCATTACCACTAAAATCTTTCATGGTTCTGGTAGATTGAAGACCTCTATCAATGACGTAAATATTTTTATGATTTTTGTGTTGTTTTACATGATCCATTATAACTTCAGGCAAAGCCATATCTTCACTGGAATACTTAGGTTCTGTAAACACTTTAAACTCACAAGGCAATAAACCATCAAAGGTAATAGTATATTTAACAGATTTCTTACCATTTTTATGATCAATTCCTTCTAATAATTTACTAGCAGCTTCACTAACCATCGAGCTATCCACATGAACTAATTGATGTTTTTCGTTATTAGAAGTCATTGGATAAGCATCGTGAAACTGGCTATAAATGCATTGATATATTTGAGCGAAATAATCGGAATCAATTTTAGATAACCTTTCTGAGATAGAACTTCTTCTGATGGATTCTGATTTATCTAAATTGAAAAGAGTTTTAAACAGAGAATCATTAAAAGTATCTTCTAAGGTACGTTGACTTAATTTTTCGTTTTCTACAATACCATAAAGCAACAAATAAAACATTTTTTTACCATGAAGCACTTTGGTGTAATAATCCACATTAGTTGTGGATGATAATTTAGATAAAAGAGCTTCTGGAATAATACCTAATAATTCTTTTACGGATATTTTATGATCTTTAAATACTGACATAATAGCTTAATTATCAGTATATAAGATACAAAAAACAACACTCAAAAACAAGTTAAACAACTGAAAAACAGCAGGTTAAAATAATTTTTTTTTATTTCTTAGAAACAAAAAAAGTCGGAAGAAAAATCTTCCGACCATGACTGGGAAAAAATCCTCTCTTTTAAATTATCTTATTAATTTCTTGTATTTTATTCGTTTCGGCATGACATCACCACCCAAACGTTTCTTTTTATTTTCTTCATATTCAGAGAAAGATCCTTCAAAGAAATACACTTGACTATCACCTTCAAAAGCTAAGATATGTGTACATACTCTATCTAAAAACCATCTATCATGGGAGATTACTACGGCACACCCTGCAAAATTATCCAAACCTTCTTCAAGCGCTCTCAATGTATTTACATCCAAATCGTTTGTAGGCTCATCTAACAATAGTACATTTCCTTCTTCTTTAAGTGTCATTGCCAAATGTAATCTGTTTCGTTCTCCTCCAGATAAAGTCTCCACTTTTTTGTTTTGCTCATTTCCGGAGAAGTTAAAACGACTTAAATAAGCACGAGAGTTTACTTGCTTCCCTCCCATCATAACTAGATCTTGTCCATCTGAGAAATTCTCCCAGATTGTTTTCTTAGGATCTATGTTCGCATGGTTTTGGTCAACGTAAGCAATCTTCGCAGTTTCTCCAACTGAGAACGTACCTGTATCAGCATTTTCCTCCCCCATTATCATTCTGAAAATCGTTGTTTTACCAGCTCCATTTGGCCCAATAATACCCACGATACCAGCTTGAGGTAAATTAAACTCCAAATCTTCGTACAATAATTTCTCACCATATGCTTTAGAAACTCCGGTAGCATCGATTACATTTGTTCCTAAACGAGGTCCATTCGGTATAAAGATTTCTAATTTCTCTTCTACTTGTTTCTGATCTTGATTTAAAAGCTTATCGTAGTTTTTCAAACGAGCTTTTGATTTTGCCTGACGTCCCTTAGCTCCTTGACGTACCCAATCTAATTCTCTTTCAAGAGTTTTCTGACGTTTTGATTCAGTTTTGCTTTCTTGTGCTAATCTCTTTGATTTTTGATCCAACCAAGATGAATAATTTCCTTTCCAAGGAATTCCTTCTCCTCTATCAAGTTCTAATATCCAACCAGCAACATTATCCAAGAAGTAACGGTCGTGAGTTACAGCAATCACTGTACCTTTGTATTGTGCTAAGTGATGCTCTAACCAATGTACCGATTCCGCATCCAAGTGGTTGGTAGGCTCATCTAATAATAATATTTCTGGTTCTTGCAATAATAAACGACATAATGCCACACGACGTTTTTCTCCTCCAGATAAAACTCCTATTTTCTTGTCAGGGTCTGGAGTTCTTAAAGCATCCATTGCAATTTCCAACTTCGTATCTAATTCCCAAGCATTCGAAGCATCAATTTGGTCTTGAAGCTCAGCCTGCTTTGCCATCAACTTCTCCATTTTGTCTGGATCGGAATACACTTCCTCTAAACCAAACATATCGTTTATTTTATTGTATTCATCTAAAACAGCAACCACATCAGCAACTCCTTCTTTTACGATTTCAAGAACCGTTTTATCTTCATCTAATTGAGGTTCTTGTTCGAGATATCCTACTTTATAACCAGGAGAGAATACAACATCTCCTTGATAATTTTTTTCTACTCCAGCTATAATCTTTAACAAAGTAGATTTACCTGATCCGTTAAGACCAAGAATACCAATTTTAGCTCCATAGAAAAAGCTCAAATAAATATCCTTTAAAACTTGTTTTCCAGTGCTCTGATAGGTTTTAGAAACCTTATTCATTGAAAAGATAATCTTCTTATCGTCGCTCATTATTTGTAATCTTTTAAAATTTTATTTCAGAATATACTATACTCTACCTTTAAGTGCATTAAATACCCAAGCGTTTGCAAAAAAACCTAAACCGACAGCACCAAATCCATACCCCGCAATTTCATCATATTTAAATACTGCTAAAGCGATTAGTAGAATTCCCATTAAAACCATAATTAATGTTGCCCATCCAAGAACTGTGTTTTTATTCATTGCCATAATTGATATATTATATAAAGGATAAAGAAGGACTTTACGACCTTCTCTACACAAAAGTAAAAAGCAAATATCGTAATTATTTATTCAAGAAAACAATAAAGATTTTTAGAGTTCTACATTAGTGTTAGAATATCAGAAAAGAAATTAACCCGCTTTAAGTAATTCACTTGGGCTTACTCCAAACCTTTGCTTAAACTTTACAGAAAAATAGGATGCACTTTTAATACCTACTGAGTATCGAACATTATTAATATCTGCTTCCTCTTTATTCTTTATTTTTTTATACGCTTCTTGCAGTCTAACTTCGAGAATAAACTTAACTGGAGTCAACCCTGTAAGTTTTTTTATGATCCTTTCCAATTGTCTTTGGCTGAAATTTACCTTTTCGGCGAGTAACGCTACAGAGAAATTTTCTTCATCAATATTTTCTAAAATAATTTCTTGAAGCTTCTTAAGGTTTTTCTCTTCAAAAGTTTCAACTTCCTTTTCTGTTTCATTAGCATGCTTTATCCAGCTTTCTCTTTTTTCTTTATTTTCTAATAAACAATTAATTCTGGCTACCAATTCATTTTTACTAAAAGGTTTTACAATATAATCATCAACTCCAATATTAAATGCTTCTACTTTGTTTTCTTCATAGCCTAAAGCTGTAACAAGAACGAATGGTATATTTTCATTTTCTGGAAACTTTTTCATTTCCTTTCTAAATTCAATACCATTTAGTTTAGGCATCATTACATCTGAAACGACAAGATCAAATTGTTTTTCTTTTAACTTCTCTAAACCTTCTTCACCATTAAAGGCAAACTCACAACTATATATTGGTGATAATATTTTTTCATAATAATCAACCATATAAGGATTATCCTCAACAATAAGAACTTTGCTTCCTTTATTTGATGGGTTATTGGTATAGGTGGTATTTACGTTAGATTTATTTTTTAATTGTTTTGAAACTACTTCTGTATTTTCGGGCAGTGTTTCCTCATTAACAATTGGAAATTGAACTTTAAAAGCTGCTCCTTCATTTGGTTTACTTTCAACCTCTATCGTTCCATTAAGATTATCAACAATATCTTTAACTATTGCCAAACCAATTCCAAACCCTTCAGACTTACCTTTTTTCTCTTCCTGATAAAATTTACTGAATATGTTCTTCTGATTTTCCTCACTTATTCCACTTCCTTGATCGATAACCTGTATGTAAAACATATCCTCTTCTATGAATGCAATAAATGTAACTTTTGTATTCTTTTGCGAGAATTTTATCGCATTACTCACCAAATTATTAACCAAACTTTCTAGTTTATTTAAGTTAGTTTGTAACGCAAAGTTTACTGGTAATTCAACACTATAATTTAATTCTATGTTTTTAATCTTAGCGATGCTTTCAAAGGAGAAAAACAATTGCTGTAAAAAAGGTTCTATAATAACACTTTCTAAGCGTATATCTTCTTCTTTCTTATCTTCTCTGAGTAAAGCAATGATATCTGAAATATTGTTTATTACCTTATTACTTTTTCTTCTTATTTCACCTAGATATTTTCTCAATTCATCACCAGAGATACTTTTATCTGCTGATAAATCTATGTAACCTAAAATTAGTGATAAAGGTGTTCGAATTTCATGAGCAATATTAATAAACAAGGAAGCTCTAAATTTCTTAAAGTCTTGTTCATTTTCAAGTTCTAATCTTATTTTTTCCTTTTCATATTTGAGTCTTAAAAAATATCTCTGAAAAATAATTACTAGTAGCAAAAACGTACCCAAAGACCCTATTATTAATAACTTTCGTTTATTTTCTTCTTTGACAACAACCCCATCTTTTTCCTTAGTTACTAGATTTAAATTTGTCTCTGTCATTTTTCTTAAACTAGAAACTAAAGAGTCATTATTTCTTTTACTGTACTCGAGATACTTCCCTTTATACAACTCAACTTTACTTAAATCTTCTTTTTTAAGATAATAATCAATAAAATTACTATATACCCTCATTATCTTTTCAACATCATCAATATCTCCGAATCCTTTTTCAGCGCGCTTCAAGCATTCATAAGCCTTATCCAACTCATTTGTTTGGGTATATGATTTTGCAAGTGTAAGATTAATAACGTCTAAATTTTGCCTTTTTATAGAATCTAGAACTTTTCTTTTTTCTAAAGAAGTTATCGTATCATATTGTTTGAGTCTTTCAAAAAATAAATCCCCATATTTAACCGCTTCTTTATGCTTTCCTATATCGTAACTATAAAAAACTGATAATTCATGAATAGGCAATAAATCGTACGGATGCACATCTTTTTCGTTAGAAATTTCAATGGCTTCCTTCAAAATCTTTTCTATTTCATCATATTTTTCTCTTCCACGATAAGAAATTGCTCTAATTTTACTAATACTTACATAATCAGACCACCTATTAAAATCGCTGTAATACTTTTGTAACTTATCAAGAATATCGTCACCTTTTTGGTAATCGGCACTCATCAAGTAATACCAAACCATGAGTCTATATCTTTTTGCCAACTCATGCTCGTTGTCAACCATTTCAGCCTCTCTGGACAACCTAAACATTGCTTTAGAGGCCCTTTCTGGTTCCAAACTAAAGAAAATTATTTCTCTTAAAGAATCATATTCTTTTTTTGTTAAAGGAGAGACTCTTTCAATTCCAGCAAGATTGTTTTTATTAAACCCACAACCTAACAACGTTAGCAAAATTAACGCGACAACAATTCTAAAAAAATATACTTTTTCCATCACTACCTTAAAGCCATCTATCCACTTTTTATAACTCTTTTTAAGTGGATTATTTATTCGCGGCTCATAACCACTTCTATTCAAGTCAACAAAGTAACGAAAAAGCTATTAAAAAAAAGACATCGGAAGTCGAATTTGAGCAAGAGTTTTTTTTTCAAACGCAATTATTTGACGTATTTCATTAATCAACACTTCAAGAAGGATACTACATTTGTTACAACAAACAAACCATTTTAGATTAACAATCTTAATTGATCCCCCTAAGTCAATTGGCCCCATACCAGTAACCTAAACTAGGCGAAATTGGGGCTTTCTTTATATTTTATAATTTGAGCTATTAAATTATATTCACATACTTAATTAGACCGCCTTTACTACATCTATTTCTCTAGAAAAACTAAAATTATAAGTTGTTCTTATTCTATTATAAGTATAAACATAAGATTTCCATAGTATTACTAGCCATCTTTTAGCAGTTCACTTGGACTTATTCCAAAACGCTCTTTAAATTTCACAGAAAAATAAGAGGCGCTTTTCATACCGATGGAGTAACGTACATTGTTAATATCTGCCTCTTCTTTATTTTTGATTTTTTTGTACGCTTCTTGGAGCCTTATCTCTAGTACGAATTTCACTGGTGTTAACCCCGTTAACTTCTTCGTTATTCTTTCCAATTGCCTTTGACTAAAATTTATCTTTTCGGCTAATTCTGCAACGGAAAAATCTTCACGATGAATATTTTCCTGAATTAATTGTTGCAGTTCTCTTAAGTTTCTTTCTTCAAAAGTTTCAATTTCTTTTTCCTCTTCATCTGAACTCTGCACCCATTCTTCTCTTTTTTGCTTGTTTTCAATTAAACAATTAACTCTAGCTATCAACTCTTTCTTACTAAACGGTTTTACTATATAATCGTCTATTCCAATATTAAATGCTTCTATTTTATTATCTTCATATCCCAAGGCAGTTACCATGATAAAAGGAGTCTTTTCGTTTATTGACAATCCTTTCATACTCTTCCTCAACTCAATACCATTCATTTGAGGCATCATAACATCAGATATAATAAGGTCGTATTCTTTATGGGTCATTTTCTCAAGACCTTTTTCCCCATTAAAAGCAAAATCACATCTAAAAAATTTAGATAATATTTTATCGTAATAATCAACCATATAAGGATTATCTTCTACAATCAACAATTTACTTCCTTTATTAAATACATTATCAAGACTTATAACTCCGTCTTTCTCATTCTTGATTTTCTTTGTAACAATTTCCTTCTCCTGGTTCTCTTCTTCGTGAAGAACAGGGAATTTAACCATGAAAACAGCTCCTCGTCCTTCATCGCTCTTAACCGTAATACTACCTTGTAATTTATCTACAATATCTTTTACAATTGCCAAACCAATACCAAACCCTTCGGATTTACCTAATTTTTCTTCTTGATAAAATTTACTAAAAATATACTTTTGATTTTTTTTACTGATACCACTTCCTTCATCTTTTACGTGAATATGAAAGATGTCATTTTTAAGAAATGCAGTAAACGTAACCACTGAATTTTTAGGCGAGAATTTAATGGCATTGCTTACTAAGTTTGAAATTAAACTTTCCAACTTATTAAGGTTTGTTCTTAATGAATAATTTGCTGGTAACTCTACATTGTAATTAAGCTCAGTTCTTTTTATTTTAGCGACACTTTCAAAAGAAAAAAATAATTGTTGTAAAAAGGGTTCGATAACTACTTTTTCGAGTACTACTTCTTCTTCTTTTTTATCTTCTTTTAATAAAGAAATGATATCAGAAATGTTATTGATAATTTTATTACTCTTTCTCTTAATTTCTTTGAGATATCTCTCTAACTCACTTTCACTAATACTTTGATCTTCAGACAAATCAATATACCCCAAAATTAAAGATAGTGGAGTTCGAATTTCATGTGCTATATTGATAAACAAGGATGCTCTGAATTTCTTAAATTCTTGCTCTTTTTCCAATGCTAAATGAATCCTCTCCTTTTCGTATTTAAGCCTTAAAAAATACCTTTGAAAAATAATTACCAGTAATAAAAATGTTCCTAAAGAACCTATAATCAACATTCTTCTTTTATTTTCCTCTTTCTCCACCAATCCTTCTCGTTCCTCTTTCATTAAATTGATATTGTCCTCAGCGATTCTCTTATTACTTGTAATAAGAAAATTGTTTAGTCTTGAATTATACTCCAAGTATTTCGTTTTTATATCTTTTACTTTGCCTAATTCTCCCTTTTTTAAATAGTATTCAATAAAATTGGCATATACTCTAATTATTTTTTTAACATCATCATCCTGTAGAAATTTCTGTTCTGCCGATTTAAGATGTTTATATGCATTCTCTAAATTATTTATATTAACGTACGACTTCCCTAATGTTAGGTTGAGTACATCCACAGTGTGAAGTTTTATTGAATCATATAGTTTTTTATTTTCTTCTGTGACGTTAAAATCTTTCAATTTCTCAAAAAACAGGCTTCCATACTTAATTCCTTCTCGATGTTTTCCAACATCATAACTATAGAATACAGACAATTCATGAATGGGTAATAAATCATAGGGCGCTACATTTTCCTTTTTTGAAATTTCAATAGCCTCTTTCAATATTGTTTCCATTTCCGCATACCTTTTTCGTCCCCTGAGAGATATACATCTTATTTTACTTAGAGCAACATAATCCTTCCATTTTTTATTTTCCCTATAATAGTTTTGTATTTCATCTAACAAAAGATCTGCCTTTTTGTAATCATTAACTTTCAGATAATAAAGGACTAATAAATTTTGACGTTTTGCTAATTCATTCAGGTTCGTCACTTCTTCCGATTCCTTAAGAAGTTTATTCACCAACTCAGAAATTTGATTCGACTTTAAATTAACATTCAACATGGATGTGCGGAGGGAATCATACTCCTTTTTCGTATAAGGAATAACTGCTCCTTGCTTTTTACTACTATTTCTGAATCCACAGCTAGAAGATGCAAAAATAATTAAGAGGACTATTACCTTTAAAAAATAATTGGTCATTTTTATTTGGTTATAAGCTTTACACTTTAAATATTTTGTTATACTAATCACCTTATTTGAATCGATAAATAAACAAACAAGTACTTTACCAATGTTTAGTCAAATTATGTATCGAATCATAGTTCTTCAAAAAACAAAAAATAGTTTATACTTTCCTATTTTTTTCTTTTAGCAGTTCACTAGGACTCACTCCAAATCGTTCTTTAAATTTCACTGAAAAATATGAAGCGCTTTTAAAACCTACAGAATAACGAACATTATTAACATCAACTTCTTCCTTATTTTTTATTTTTTTATAAGCTTCTTGTAACCTTACTTCCAGAATAAACTTCACTGGTGTTAACCCTGTAAGATTTTTAATTATTCTTTCTAATTGTCTTTGACTAAAATTTACTAGCTCCGCTAACCTAGATACTGTAAAATTATCCTTATCAATATTCTCAACAATAACTTGCTGAATACTTCTTAAATTCTTTTCATCGTATGTTTCAATTTTCCCATCGGTATCATCTAGATCTTTTGTCCATGCTTCTCTTTGATTTTTATTTTCAATAAGACGATTTATTCTTGCTATCAACTCATTTTTACTAAAAGGTTTTGCAATATAATCGTCGATACCTAGGTTATAAGCTTCTAATTTATTTTCTTCATAATCCATTGCTGTTACCATTATAAATGGTAAATATCTGTCTTTAAAAAGCTTTTTCATTTCTTTCCTCAACTCAATTCCATTCATTTCAGGCATCATCACGTCAGAAATAACGAGATCATATTTTACATTCTTAAGCTTCTCCAAAGCTTCTATTCCATTAAAAACATAATCACATTGATATAATTTCGACAATAATCTATCGTAATAATCGACCATATAAGCGTTATCTTCCACTATTAGAAGTTTGTTCTTCTTATTAAATAAATTATCTACCAATCTTTTTTTAGTATCGCTTTTCCTCTCAACTTGTGATTCTCTCGACACCGTGGTTAGCTCATTCATTTCAGCAGTATCAAAAGGAAGCATTACGCTAAATGTCGCTCCTTTGTTTAACGTACTTTCTACAGTAATCTTCCCTTTTAGAACATCTACAATATCCTTAACTATCGCCAGCCCAATTCCAAAACCCTCTGAACTCCCTTTATTTTCTTCTTGATAGAATTTATCAAAAATGTGTTTGAGATTTACTTCACTTATTCCGCTACTTTGATCGACCACTTTTATGTATATATGATTATCCGCAATAAACGTTAGTAAACTTACCTTCGAACCTTTACGTGAAAATTTTATGGCATTGCCCACTAAATTATTTATTAGGCTTTCCAGCTTCTTTAAGTTTGTTAGCATTGAAAAGTTTTCAGGAAGCTCTGCTTTATAGCTTAGTGTTATTTCTTTAATATTGGCCATTGCTTCAAAAGAAAAAAATAACTGTTGTAAATGAGGCTCTATAATTATATTTTCTAATTTCAGTTCTTCCTTAGGTTTCCCCTCTTTTAATAAGGAAATAATATCGGAAACATTCCTAATAACCTTATTGCTTTTTCTTCTAATTTCCTTCAAATATTTTCTTAACTCAGCCTTCGAAATAGTTTTATCTGTTGACAAATCTATATAACCCAATATAAGAGACAAAGGAGTTCGGATTTCGTGCGCGATATTGATAAATAAAGACGCTCTAAATTTTTTAAACTCTTGCTCTTTTTCTAATGCTAAATGAATACTTTCTTTTTCATATTTTAGTTTTAAAAAAAACCTTTGGAAAATCACAGTAAGAAATAGCAAAACTCCCAGCACGGCGATTACCAAAATTTTTATTTTATTCTCTTCTTCTTCTAGAAATACCTTTTTTTCATTAGAAATCAACTTCAAATTTGTTTCAGATATTTTTTGTCGAGTCGACAACAAAGAATCATTATTACTTTGACTAAAAGTTAAATACTTTTTTTTGTAATAGTTAAGTTTTTCAACATCCTTTTTTTTCAAATAATAATCAATAAAATTACTATACACCCTTGTTAAAACTCCGACATTATGAAGTTCTTCAAAACTTTTTTCCGCATATTCTAAATAAGGATAGGCTTTATCTAATTCGCCTAACTCTGTGTAAGATCTACCTAAGGTTAAACTTAAAATATGTACATTTTCACCTTTAATAGAATCAAAAACTTTTTTTCTACTTTTAATAGTATCGTATATTCTTACCTTATCAAAAAACAACTCTCCATACTTTACAGCTTCCTTATGTTTCCCTATATCATAAGTATAAAAGACAGATAATTCATGAATAGGTAACAAATCGTATGGGTAAACCTCTTTATGTTTTTGAGCCATGGTAATGGCCTCTTTTAAAACGGCTTCCATTTCTCCATTCCTCCCTCTTCCTCGATAGTAAATGCAGATCATTTTACTCAACATCATATAATCTGACCATTTGTTATGATCTTTATAATACGTTTTAAGTTTCTCTATAATTGCATCTCCGTCTCTATAGTCTGATGAAATAATATAATACCAAAGCATTAATTTATAACGCTTCAATAATTCGTCAAAGTCTTCAAGATGTTGAGTTTCTTTTTCAAGTTTATAGAAAACTTCAAAACCTTTATGAGGTTCTAGTCTATGAAAAATTATATTTCGCAACGAATCATACCTCTTTTTCGTCAATGGTTGTATTTCTATTTTTTTTGAGTCACTTTTATCAAGTTCACATCCAAAAACAGATAATATCCACATTAACAAAACCACAATCTTAAAAAGTGCTTGTATCGTTATTTGGTTAAAGCTAAACAATCACTACTAGTTTATATTCATATATTTATAATGAACACAGGTATCTCTATCTCCGTATTCCCATTTATTAATTTTCTGCTCTTAATCTTCTTTTTCTTTTAACTTCTATTTCAATTCTTCTCTTAGTAATTCACTTGGATTAACCCCAAAACGTTCTTTAAACTTTACTGAAAAATAAGACGCGCTTTTAAAACCAGTTGAGTATCGTATGTTATTGACATCTTCCTCTTCTTTGTTTTTTATCTTTTTATAAGCTTCTATTAATTTAACCTCAAGAATGAATTTAACAGGAGTGAGTCCAGTAAGGCTTTTAATGGTTCTTTCTAATTGCCGTTGACTTAAGTTAACATATTCCGCTAAAGCAGTTACAGTAAAATCATCTTTATGAATACTTTCTAAAATAATTCCCTTTATATGTTTCAGTTTTTTTTCATTATAAGTTTCAACTACACTCTCTTCCTCATTCTCTAATTTATTCCACTCCTCTCTTCTTTGTTTATTTTCAATCAAGCAATTTATTCTTGCCAATAACTCGCTTTTGCTAAAAGGTTTAACCACATAATCATCTACACCAATATTAAAGGCTTCTACCTTGTTTTCTTCATAATCTAAAGCCGTAACCATTATAAAAGGAGTATTATTGTCTTTTAAAACTCCTCTCATCTCTTGCCTAAATTCAATCCCATTCATCTTTGGCATCATTAAATCAGAAATTACGAGATGATACTTATTATTTTTCAACTTATCAATTCCCTCAACACCATTAAACACAAAATCGCATTGATACTCTTTTGAAAGTACTTTTTCATAATAATCAACCATATAAGGGTTATCTTCAACTATTAACAATCTGTTTTTTTGTTTAAAACCATTTGACCTTTGTTCTTCTTTTGGTTTTTCTTCTATTTTCGATTGTCTAGTAATGGTATTAATTTGTGAAAGTTCAGTATTTCCCGAAATAGGGAATTCTAGTATAAAAACAGCACCTTCAGAAGTTTCACTCTCAACGGATATCGTACCTTTTAGGGTATCAACAATATCTTTTACAATAGCCAAACCAATTCCAAATCCCTCAGATTTACCTGTCTTTTCTTCCTGATAAAACTTATTAAAAATATTTTTTTGATTATCCTTACTTATTCCACTTCCTTGATCCTTTACCTCAATATAAAATGTGTTGTTTTTAATTTGGGCATTAAAAAAAACTGTTGCATATTTTGGTGAAAACTTAATAGCATTCCCTACTAAATTATTTACGAGACTTTCTAGTTTATTAAGATTTGTCTCCAAAAAGTAATTCTCGGGTAATTTTACATTATACTCAAGCTTAACTTGTTTAATTTTTGCAATTCCTTCAAAAGAAAAGAATAACTGTTGCAAATGAGGTTCTATTATTACCTTTTCCAATTTCACCTCTTCTTTTGGTTTATCTTCTTTTATTAGAGATATAACCTCAGAAACATTATCAATTACTTTATTACTCTTTCTTCTAATTTCTTTAAGGTATTTTTTTAATTCTTCTCTATTAATAGTTTTATCTGTAGACAAGTCAATATACCCAAGAATTAAAGACAATGGTGTTCGTATTTCGTGAGCGATATTAATAAATAAAGAAGCTCTAAACTTCTTAAAATCTTGCTCATTTTCTAAAGCAAGCTCAACCCCTTCCTTTTCATATTTAAGTTTTAAAAAATATCTCTCAAACAGAAAAATTAACAACAATAGAGTTCCCAGGAACGCTATTACTAAAACTTTTCTATTGCTCTCTCCATCCTCCATTAAATTACTTTTTTCTTTCTTCATTAACTGAAGATTTGCTTCGGAAATTCTTCTATTGATTGTTATAAGTGAATCATTGAATTTATGACTATACTTAAAATACTTTTCTTTATATTCTTGTATTTTATTCGTATCCGACTTTTTAACGTAATAATCTATATAATTGCTATAAACCCTCATTATTTTCTCTACATCTCCAACTTTTGTGAATTCGTTTTCTAAAAACTTCAAATTCTCATCAGCTTTATCCAGTTGTCTTGTTTCTATATAAGACCTTGTTAAGTTTAAAAGAAGAATATTTAAATTATGCCCCTTAATAGAATCATAAGCACGTCTTTCTTCTTTAATTGTGTCGTATTTTTTGAGTTTATCTATAAAAATTTTACCATACTCAATTCCTTTCATAGGATTTCCGATATCGTAACTATAATAAACGGAAAGCTCGTGAATAGGCAGCAAATCATATGGAATCACGTCCTGCTCTTTTGATATTTCAATGGCTTCCTTCAAAACTTCTTCCATTTTTGAATACCTACCTTGACCTCTATAGGATATTGCCCTTAACTTACTAATGCAAACATATTGCTTCCATTTAGCGTGTTTTTTATAATATTTACCTACCGTATCGAAACGCTCGTTTGCTTTTTGATAATCTGCAAAAATTAAATAATAAATAGCTAATAAACGATTGCGTTTAGCCGTTTCGTTAGAGTTTTTGGAAAATTGTACTTCTTTTGTTAACCTTCGTATTGTTTCTGAAATTTGATCTGGATCTAATTTAGCATATGATAAATTATCTCTAATAGAATCAAATTCTTTAAGGGTCATTATAGTTATTTCATATTCACTTGTCTTTTTTTTCTCAAAAGTACAAGCACCTAACAATAACACTATTTGTGCCGCTAAAATCATTCTGAAATCCCCTTTTATAATCACCCTTTTAAGTTCTGCATTCGTTTACTTAAACCACCATTAAAAAGTCTATGAAGGAAAGCTTATAACTTTCTATTTATTAGCGAGTAAAGAAACAAAAAACCATTTCAAAAGGTGTTTGTAAAACCAGATTTTATATAATTAGTTTTTGCAAAAAAAACAATCAATAAAATTCTCAATTGTATTTTATAAGCTTATCTCTAATGCTACTCCTTAAAAAATAAAGGAGATCCTCCGATTTTTATATTAAAAATAGCCCCGCATCATCAACTTAAACTTGACTCGATGGGGGCTTTAGCCGATATCATTTTTAATGATAATTATAATAAATATAGTAATTTTTATTGACAACTACAAAACGGCCGCCAACCTACTTCCTTGATTTATAGCTTCTTTAGCATCTAACTCCGCCGCAATGTGAGCTCCTCCTATAACATGAACGGTTACTCCTTTTGACTTTAAAGGTTCATACAATTCTTTGAAAGGTACCTGGCCTGCACATATGATAATATTATCAACCTCTAATAATTTTGCCTCATCATTTTGCAAATAATGCAATCCTTGATCATCTATTTTAGTATACTGAACTTCTTTGATAAACTGAACTTTCTTCTTCTTCAAATTTGTTCTGTGAATCCAGCCTGTTGTTTTTCCTAAATTCCCTCCAAACTTACCTGCGCTTCTTTTAAACATAAAAACTTCTCTTGAAGATGGATGAATTTTCGGACTCATATTTTCGATACCACTTCTTGACTCAAGAGTTTTGTCAATACCCCATTCCTGCAACCAAGCATCAATATTAACACTTGTACTTTCTCCTTCATGAGTTAAATATTCAGACACATCAAAACCTATTCCACCAGCTCCAATAACAGCTACCCTTTCTCCAACCTTCTTCTTGTGCTTTAAAACATCTATATAACTAAGAACTTTTTCGTGATCTATCCCTTCAATTCGAGGCATTCTTGGAGATATTCCTGTTGCCAAAACAACCTCGTCAAAATCACCATTAGCCAAATCATCTACCCCTACTTTTGTGTTTAATTTTAACTTTACACCATGTAATTCTATCTGCTTATTGAAATAGCGAATGGTTTCATAAAACTCTTCTTTCCCTGGTATTTGCTTTGCTATATTAAATTGCCCACCTATTTCTGTATCTGCATCAAATAAGGTAACATCATGACCTCTTTGGGCTGCAACAGTAGCCGCAGCGAGACCTGCTGGTCCAGCTCCTACAACCGCTATTTTCTTTACACTGTCCGTTTTAATATAATTCAATTCAGTTTCATGGCAAGCACGCGGATTAACCAAACAACTTGCTATTTTATTCTCGAAAACATGATCAAGACATGCTTGGTTACAAGCAATACATGTATTTATTTCATCTTCTCGTTCCTCTTTTGCTTTATTCACCCATTCTGAATCTGCTAAAAATGGACGCGCCATTGAAATCATATCGGCATGACCTTCCGATAAAACTTTTTCTGCTACATTAGGCATATTAATTCTGTTAGAAGTAATTAAAGGAATTGACAACTCTTTTTTCATCCTCTCTGTAACCCAAGTAAATGCGGCTCTAGGAACCGATGTCGCAATTGTAGGAATTCTTGATTCATGCCATCCAATCCCTGTATTTATAATGGTCGCTCCAGCTTTTTCAATTTCTTTACCTAAGTGTACTACTTCTTCCCATGAACTTCCGTTATTCACTAAATCAAGCATTGAAAGTCTATAAATAATTATAAAGTTTTCTCCTACCGCTTCTCTCGTTTCTTTCACCAATGCTATTGGAAGCTTTATCCTATTTTTGTATTCTCCTCCCCAATCATCTATTCTTTGATTCGTTCTTTTTACAATAAACTGATTGATTAAATACCCTTCAGACCCCATTATCTCAACACCATCGTAACCAGCCTCTTTGGCTAATTTTGCCGAGTTTACGAAATCATTAATTGTTCTTTTGATTCCTGATTTCTGTAATTTAAATGGTTTAAATGGATTTATGGGCGCTTTTACAGCTGAAGGAGCAACACTTAAAGGATGATAAGCATAACGACCAGCATGAAGTATTTGCATACAAATTTTACCTCCTTCATCATGAACGGCTTTTGTTATTGCCTTATGTTCTCTAGCATGCTTTTTAGTACTCATTCTCGCCGAAAAAGGTGCTGTCCAACCCTGTATATTAGGAGCAATCCCACCTGTAACAATAAGTCCTACTCCTCCTCTCGCTCTTTCTGCATAATAGGTCGCAATTTTCTCAATGCCATTTTTCTCCTCTTCTAATCCTGTGTGCATTGACCCCATTAAAATTCTGTTTTTAAGAGTGGTAAAGCCTAAATCTAATGGTTCGAAAATATGTTTGTATTTGGTCATAATCAGCTAAATTTAAAATTTACTATGCATGCATAGTAAATGCAAGATACTAATATTTTAACTATTAAAACAAAAAAAGGAGCATTTCGTTTTGAAATGCTCCTTTTTTTATTGCTATGATATATTCAGCTGCCTACTTAAAAACAGCTTCAAATAGTTTTCTATAAAGTATGTAAAAGGTATATCCTACTATCCCTCCTGCTATATAACCACAAGTTATATCTATCGGGTAATGTACTCCTAAATAAACTCTGCTTAATCCAAAAACAATAGGAAAAATAAATATCCATTTTATGTATTTTATTCTACCTTTAAAAATAAGGTAAACAAACACACTAAAAGCCGTCGACAATGAGGCATGACCCGACCAAAAACTAAAACCTCCTGGCTTGTATGTAAATTGCCTTAGGTACCCGCGTAAATTTTCAGTATTACAAGGCCTTAATCTTTCGGTTGTGTTTTTAATCAAGTTTGTAAATTGGTCTGAAAAAGCTACTAGAACGATAATGAACAAAAAAGTGAATATCCCTTTTTTTACACCAAACTCTTTGAATACAAAATAGAGTATTAAAAGAAATAATGGAGTCCATGTAAACTGATTTGTTATGGTTAGCCAAAAACTATCAAATGTTTCAGTTCCTAAGCTATTTAAAAAAATCAGGAGCTCTCTATCTAACTGTAAAATTTCATCAATCAAACTACTTCCCTACTTTTAAAACTTCTACTTCAAATACTAAATCAGATTTCGATGGTATTGGTCCAACACCTTTATCTCCATACCCTAAATAATAAGGAATGAAAAATCTCGATTTATCTCCTTCTCTCATTGTTTTTACTCCTTCTTTCCAACCAGCTATTAAACTTTGTTTGTCAATTGTAAATACAAATGGCTTATTCTCATCAATGCTCGATGCTATTTTTTTACCATCTGTTAAGTACAACGTGTAATGCACTGTTGTAGGAATTGCCGGATTTACTTTTTTTCCTTTTCCTTTTTGAATTGATAATATTTTTAATCCAGAATCAGTAGAAACGGCATTCTCGATTCCTTTTTCTTTTTGGAATCTCGCTTTAGCCTCTTCAAGTTTTTTCTTTCTTTCCTCTTCTCTTTGCTCTACATTTGTTAATTCAAACTGAAAGATTTCTTCCGCTTTAAACTTTTTGGCTTCCTTACCTATTCGTATGATATCAACACGATTAATAAAATCATCTTTTTGTATAGTATCAACTATGTTTTGACCTACTTTAACTTGTCCAAAAATAGTATGCTTTCCATCCAACCAAGGTGTAGCTTTATGAGTAATAAAAAACTGACTCGAATTTGTACTTTTCCCAGAATTAGCCATTGATAGCACTCCTTTTTTATCATGTTTGTATATTAACTCTCCTTTTTCGTTCAACGGAAATTCATCAGCGAATCTATAACCTGCGTTCCCTCTTCCTGTACCCGTTATATCTCCTCCTTGAATCATAAAATCACTAATAACTCTGTGAAACTTGGTTCCATCAAAATAAGGCTTCCCTTTCAAAGAATCAGTCATTTTAGGATTACTACCTTCAGCTAACGACACAAAGTTTGCCACTGTCATAGGAACCTCTTTTTCGTGTAATTTTATTAAAATATCTCCACGATTGGTTTGAATATCTGCATATAACCCATTATCTAAATTCGGATACTTTGCCGTTTTACACGATGCAAAAACAATAGTTATAATGAATAATATTTTAAACAATTTCATTTTAATAGATTTTAAACAAATAAGGTTAGTAAATTTACTAACCTTATTCTATTCATTTTATTATTTAACCTCTTCTAGAAGCTCTACTTCGAAAATTAACGTTGCAAAAGGCTTTATTTTTCCTCCTGGTCTTGGAGTAGCACCATAAGCTAAGTCACTTGGCACAAAAAATCTATACTTTGCGCCAGGTTTCATTAACTGTAAACCTTCAGTCCAACCTTTAATTACTCTATTTACAAAAAACTCCGATGGTGTTTTTCTTTCTACAGAACTATCAAATACAGTTCCATCAATTAAAGTACCATGGTAATGAACTTTTACCTTAGAAGTTTCTTTTGGACTTTCTCCTTCTCCTTCATTTAAAACTAAATACTGTAATCCACTAGCCGTAGTTACAACTCCATCTTTAGTTTTATTTTCTTCTAAGAATTTTTCATTTTCCTTTTTGAATTCTCCAAATTCAGCTTCCGCTTTTTTAGCCTGCTCCTCTTGCATTTTCTTCATTCTTTCCTCATTCTTCTTTTGAAAATAATTACGAAGAATATTTGGAACTTCTTTTGCATCCAATAGCATATTGGTAGAATCTACTCCATTTTTAAATCCTTGAATAAATAAATCTTCATTTACCTCTTCAAAATTAGCTTTAATTTGATTTGCCATGTTTAATCCTACTGCATAGCTTATGGTATCTACTTGATTTTCTAAAGATTTTTTAGAATTATATTGACCATTACTACAAGAAACTACTGAAATCCCTACAAGAGTAGCGATTAAAAATTTAGTCATTTTCATTATTGTTGATTTGTTTTTATGTCTATTAACGTTACTGTACTTTTTATTGGTTGGTTGATTCCTATTTTGTTTCCATCACCTGAAACACCAAATGCTCTGTATGAAGGAATGACAAATGTAATAGTTTCTCCCTTTTTCATCAATTTTATTCCATCTTGAAGTGCCGGAATAAAATCTTCTTTATCTACTTTATAGGAACGTTTCATTTTCTCATACAATAAATTTCCTTTAATATTTTTAATATCAAACTCTATTTCAACTACATCTTCTAACTTCGGAGATATTGATTGTACGCTATCTTTTTTGTTATAATAATACCAGTACCCTTGAGTACTTTCCTCATATACATGAACGGTATCTTTACGTATCCAAGACTCTAATCTACTTTTTTCGAGTCCATTCAACTTTTTATTTTTTCTAATTACTTCTTTATAAAAATTAGTAGTTCCATGCTTCTTCGGTTTTCTTGCAACTGGTTCACCACAAGAAAACAAAAACATAAATGTTACTAAAAATAATATCCTAACTTTCATAAGAGGTTAATAATTCACTTTTATACTTTGGTAGCAATGATTTAAATTTTGCTAACGTATCATCCATATTTAATTCACTTCTACCACCTGAGGCATTGTCATGTCCTCCTCCATTGAAGTAGTTTCTGGCAAATTGATTTACTGAGAATTGCCCTTTAGATCTAAACGAAATCTTAATAATCCCTTGTTCTTCATCTTCAATAAAAATGATTCCAAACACTATTCCTTTTAATGACAAGGCATAATTAACAATTCCTTCTGTATCACCTTTTTCATAATTGTACTTATCCTTTTCTTCTTCAGACAAAGTAATAAATGCCGTTTTATATTCAGGTAAAATCTCTAAATTAGTCAATGCTTGACCAAGAAGTAACAATCTACTATAGGTATTAGAATCGTTTACATTACTATGAATTTTATCGTTCTCAGCGCCTTTATCAATTAAATCAGCAATTATTCTATGCGTCTTACTGGTTGTAGATCTGAATCGAAAAGATCCAGTATCAGTCATAATTCCAGTATATAAGGAAGTAGCAATATTTTTATCGATCATATCTACATCGCCCATCATTTCGATAAAATTATATACCATTTGACAAGTAGAAGACATTGCTGTATCTGAATACATATATTCAAAATCATCAGGTTGTTGGTGATGATCTATGAGAGCAAAATCATGTTCATATTTATTTAATGTATTTTGCATATCCTGTCCCACTCTATGCAATGCATTGAAATCCAACAAAAAAACAATGGTAGATTTTTTTAATGATTTGACGCACTGATTATTTTGACGATCAAAACGATATACCGTTTCTGACCCCGGTATCCAGTGCAAAAAATCTGGGTATTCATTAGGCATTAACACCTGAGCTTTATGTCCTTTTTTGTCTAAATAATGTTTCAATCCAAGAGTCGAACCCACAGCATCTCCATCAGGATTTTTATGCCCTATAATAACAACCTGTTGGGGCTTAGATAAAAACTCTTTTAATTCGTTAAACTGTTTCAAAATCATAAGTCGCGAAGATACAAATTAAACTTCTATTAAACTTTGTCTCATTTTGTTTTTGTTATTTAGCGACAAACGCATAATAATGAACAATAATAACTACTTTATTCTTTTAATATTTTGGTTACTTTTCAATCAATTTACATTTTCACAAACGTCAACATTTACCATTGCTTTCGGCTCTTGTAACGATCAAAACAAGACAAACCCTTTTTGGGAAAATATAATGGAGCAATCTCCTAATTTATGGATTTGGGGAGGCGATACTATTTATGCCGATACCGATAACATGGAAAAAATGCGCCTATTATACGAACAGCAAAAGAATAACATAGAATACTCAGCTTTTACCCAAAGTATTCCAATTTTAGGCACTTGGGATGATCATGACTACGGAGTTAATGATGGCGGCGAAGAATTTGAAAAAAAGCAAGAAAGTCAACAACTCTTTCTCGATTTTCTGAATGTACCTGCTAATTCTCCTCGACGCAAACGTGAAGGAATTTATCATTCGAAAATTTTTAAAACTCCAGATGGAACTATTAAAGTTATTCTTCTTGATACTCGTTATTTTAGATCACCCCTAACTAAGTCAAAAGAAAAAAACAAACGATATCAACCAAATAAAAATGGAGGAACTATTTTAGGCTTGCAACAATGGAAATGGTTAAATAACGAGCTTAACACTAATGTATCTGATTTTACGATACTAGTTAGTAGCATTCAAATTCTGTCCGCCGAACATGGTTTTGAAAAATGGGCTAACTTTCCAACAGAAACGGATAAACTTTTCTCATTAATTAAAAAGTCAAAAAGTAAAAACATTATTTTCTTGTCTGGAGATCGTCATATTTCTGAATTTTCTACGTTACAATTAAACTCATTAAAATACCCTTTAATAGACTTTACTTCCAGTGGACTAACACATTCTTATGAATCTTACACTTATGAACCGAATAAATTAAGGAAGGGCAATGTTGTTAATTCTAGGAGTTATGGGCTTATCAAATTTAACTTCAAGGAACGTAAAGTTATCTTTAAAATGATGGGAGAAGACAAGCATGTATTGCAAGAGTTTACACAATTTTATCCTTAACTTGTGAATAACATTAAAAAATGTATTTTTGCGGCGACTAAAAAATTTAGAAGATATTTTAAAGATGGCAACAAATAGAACATTTACAATGATTAAACCAGATGGCGTTGAAAACGGACATACTGGTGCTATTTTAGAAAAAATTAACGCTGCAGGTTTTAGAATTGTAGCAATGAAAAAAACTCAAATGACTAAGCGTGATGCCGAAACTTTCTACGCTATTCATAATGAGCGTCCATTTTTTGGTGAATTAGTTGAGTTCATGACTCGTGGACCAATTATCGCTGCGATTTTAGAAAAAGATAACGCTGTTGAGGATTTCAGAACTTTAATTGGAGCTACTAACCCAGCTGAAGCTGCTGAAGGAACTATCCGTAAACTGTATGCTACTTCAATAGGTGAAAACGCTGTTCATGGATCTGATTCTGATGAAAATGCTGCTATCGAAGGAGCTTTCCACTTTTCAGGAAGAGAAATGTTTTAATTAAAACATTATTTAATACATAAAAAAAACTCGTTATGAAAATAACGAGTTTTTTTTATGTATCTATTAAACTAGCATAATTCTTTTGACAATTTCTTCTCCCATTTCCTCATTGAGCATTCTTGCTATCTTTTCTTTTCCATAACTAAGTTCTTCTCGTAAAACTGAAGATCTTAACCGTACGAATAGGGTTCCATTTTGTAATTTTACCCCGTCGGTATAAGAAGCCACACCTGCTCCCATTAATTTACTCCAGGCCTCTTCTATATGGATTTTCTGAAATCCATTTTTCAGATTGCTCTTCTCTATAAACAAATTCATCAATTCCTTTATAGAAAAACTATCATTTTCTCTTTTCGTCATTCCGTCTTTTTTCACTTGAATAAGTTTATTTTAGTTATTTTCAACATGGTAATTCAAAATCTGTAAATTACCTTTAAAATAGTATTAATTATTGCCAATAAATTCTACCGGAAGAATTTTATAGCTTAAAAATCTGATACTCCTGATTACTCTTCTCAATAACCATTTTCGTCCTATCGGCGTGAGTATCGGTTATAAATATTTGTCCAAAATCTTTTTGATTTACCAACTCAAGGATTTGTGTAACTCTATTTTCGTCTAATTTATCAAAAATATCATCCAATAATAAAATCGGAGTAATATTTACTTGTTGTTTTATAAATTCAAATTGAGCCAGTTTTAAAGCTATTAAAAACGATTTTTGTTGTCCTTGAGAACCAAATTTCTTAATTGGATATTCTCCTATTTCAAAACTTAAATCATCCTTATGAATTCCTACAGAAGTATATTGCAACATTTTGTCCTTTTCGAGGCTTTTTGTTAATAAACTCTCAAAATCGTTTTCAAACAATTGACTTTTATACTTTAAATTCACTTTTTCTTCATTTCCCGAAATAACCCCATGCTTCTCAATAAAAATAGGAGCAAATTGTTCTAAAAACGTTTTCCTTTTCTCATGAATTACTGTACCATATTGAATTAATTGCTCATCATACACTTTTAAATTTAAAGCATCAAAAGTTCTATTTGCCGCAAAATATTTCAATAAAGCATTTCGCTGCTGAACAACCTTTCCATAGGCCAATAAACTTTGCAGATACTTTTTGTCTTGCTGAGAAATTACTCCATCGATAAATTTTCTTCTAGTATCACTTCCTTCAACAATTAAATCCCTATCCGCTGGAGATATAATTACCAATGGCAATTGCCCTATATGATCTGAGAACTTCTCATAGGCTTTATCATTTCTCTTTAATACTTTTTTTTGCCCCTTTTTTAAAGAACAAACAATCCTCTCATTTCTCTCATGTAACAGGTAATTTCCTTCAATCATAAAAAAATCTTCACCATGCTGAATATTCTGAACTGCTACTGAATTAAAATAACTCTTCGCAAATGATAAATAATAAATGGCATCGAGTACATTTGTTTTTCCCACTCCATTATTTCCCACAAAACAATTGATTTTCTTTTGAAAATCGAATGTTTTAGACGCTATATTCTTATAATTTACTAATGAAATCTTTTGCAAGTACATGTAAAAAATGAGTTTCTTTTAAGGTAGCGCAAAATATTGAAAATTTACGGAAAATCAGCTTTTAAAATCCAATTAAAAAAACTATTTTTGTCGGCACTAATTTGAAAGCAATATGGCCACATATAAGAAAAGAGGGTATAAACCGAAAAAAGAAAAGGTTGTTAAGGAAGTTGAAGAGACATTTGATGAAGGACAGAGTACAACAGCTGAAGTATTTAATAATTTAGACGAAGCAGTTAACAAATCTGAGGAATGGATTGAAAAAAACAACAAGCCTCTATTTTATGGTTTAGTTGCTATTGCCGTTATTATTCTTGGATACCTTGCTTATACTAAATATGTAGCAGAGCCAACTGAAAGACAAGCTTCAAATGAATTAGCTTATCCTAGAAACTTTTTTGATCAAGCTGGAACTTCTGCTGGTGTAGCGGCGGATTCACTTTACAATTTAGGACTAGAAGGAGGAGATGGAAAATATGGTTTTGTTGATATTGCAGAATCTTTTAGTGGTACCAAAGCAGGAAATTTAGCAAACTACTATGCTGGTATTTCTTATTTAAAAATGAAAAAATACTCTGAAGCTATCGAGTATTTAAGTAATTTTGAATCGGATGACGAAATCTTAGGCCCAACTGCACTAGGTGCTATTGGTGATGCTTTTGCTGACATCAATCAATCAAAAGAAGCTTTAGAGTTCTACGAAAAGGCAGCCAACAAAACAAACAATGAATTTACGACTCCTTTATTCTTATTTAAAGCTGGTCAAACAGCAATGGAATTAAAAGAATACAGTAAAGCCGAGAGTTTCTTTACGAAAATTAAAGATCAATACTCGAAGACTGATCAAGGAAGAGACATTGAAAAGTATATCAACAGTGCTAAATATGCACAATAAATGATGATTTGATTACAATATAAATATGGCAACAACAAATTTATCTTATTACGATAAAGCAACAATCCCAAATGCGAAACCTTTTCGATTTGGGATTGTTGTTTCAGAATGGAATCCTGAAATAACTAAAAATCTTCATCAAGGAGCTATTGACACTTTTATAGATTGTGGCGTTACAAATAACAACATAGTATCATGGGATGTTCCTGGTAGTTTTGAATTGGTATACGGATGTAAAAAAATGATTCAAACACAAAAAGTTGATGCAATTATTGCTATAGGAAACGTTATTCAAGGAGAAACTAAACATTTCGATTTTGTTTGTGATGGTGTTACCCAAGGAATTGTAGACTTGAATATAAAATATGATGTTCCTGTTATTTTTTGTGTATTAACCGACAATACAAAACAACAATCTATTGACAGATCTGGAGGGAAATTAGGAAACAAAGGTATTGAATGTGCCGTAGCTGCAATTAAAATGGCCGCTTTAAAAAACAAAGAGGTTAAATCAAACAGTTTAGGATTTTAAAACCTCTTATATAGAATATTAAAAGAGCCTATAGAAACTTCTGTAGGCTCTTTTTTGTAGGTCATTCATATACAACCAACTAATTTTTTAATAATGTTTGATGACCTATTTTTATTTCAGTAACTTTGATTTTTACTCATTATGGTGCAATTTTTGTTGTCATTGACCTTAAAAAAACAACAATTTTATGGGATTTATTAAAAGAGAAAATAAGAAGTTTGATTACCAACCTCGTTATTATAAAGGAGATAACAATCCTTATGAGTTTAGACATAAGTTTGATGAATTTAGAACTACCGTTGGAAAACGAAAAAGTTTAAAGGGAAAATTTAGCGCTGCTCTTGACGAATTTAAATCTTCAGAATTTGGAGGATTCAACAAAACGATTCTCATTACCATAGCCATCTTAGTATTTATTTTTCTATATATTATTGATTTTGATCTTTCTATTTTTATACCCAAGAATAATTAATTAATGTCTGATATAATACAATTATTACCCGATCATGTGGCCAACCAAATAGCTGCAGGAGAAGTTGTGCAGCGCCCTGCATCTGTGGTTAAAGAATTACTTGAAAATGCAATTGATGCTGGAGCTACCTCTATAAAATTACTTTTAAAAGGTGCTGGTAAAACATTAATACAAGTAATTGATGACGGCAAAGGAATGAGTACTACAGATGCTCGTCTTTCTTTTGAACGTCACGCAACATCTAAAATAAAAAAGGCTGAAGATTTATTTAATATTCATACCAAAGGGTTCCGTGGAGAAGCCTTGGCTTCCATTGCTGCCATTGCTCATATAGAGCTAAAAACGAAGCAGGAAAATGAAGAGCTGGGTACTCAAATTAAAATAGAAGGAAGTAAAATTTGTTCACAAGAAGTAGTATCCACCTCTAAAGGAACTAGTATTTCTGTAAAGAATTTGTTTTTTAACATTCCCGCAAGAAGAAACTTTCTTAAATCTGATTCAATAGAAACCAGGCATGTAATTGATGAATTTCAAAGGGTAGCACTTACCCATCCTGATATTTCCTTTTTATTACATCATAATAATAACGAAGTATACAACTTAAGAAAAAGTAATTTACGTCAACGTATTGTTGCTATTTTCGGAAATAAAATGAACGAACGATTGGTTCCTATAAATGAGCAAACGGATATTATAACCGTAGCTGGATTTGTTGTAAAACCAGAATTTGCCAAAAAGAAGCGTGGAGAACAATTCTTTTTTGTCAACAATCGTTTTATCAAAAGTTCTTACCTCAATCATGCCGTAGTTAATGCTTTTGAAGGCTTATTAGAACATTCGGCTCATCCTTCATACTTTTTATACTTAGACGTGCCTCCAAATACCATCGATATTAATATTCATCCTACGAAGACTGAAATTAAATTCGATAATGAAAAAGCACTTTATGCAATTCTAAGAGCCACTGTAAAACATAGTTTAGGACAATATAACGTGGCTCCCGTTTTAGATTTTGAACGAGATGCCAATTTAGACACTCCTTATAATTACAGTAAAAATGAAGTACCATCGGTTCCTCCAATTACTGTAGATCCAAATTTTAATCCATTTAAAACTGAGGGAAATTTTGAATCCACGCCAAAAAAAGATTCTAACTCATCTTCACATAGTTCAAATTCTTCAAATTATTCGCAAAACAACTATCAAGGGAATTATAAAAAAGATCCAGGTAGCTGGGAAGCTTTATATACAGAATCGAATTTTGAATCTGGTGTAAATTCAGAATCTAATTCTGGTTTCAATATTGATTCAGACATTTCTTCTGGTTCCAATTTCACTTCTTTTGAATCTACTCAACAAGAACAATTATTTGAATCTGCTCAAGAAACAGAAACGGGAAAAACATTTCAAATTCAAAAGAAATATTTATTAAGCTCTATTAAATCTGGTGTGGTACTTATACACCAATCTTTAGCTCACCAAAGAGTTTTATATGAAGAGTTTTTAGAAAACATAACCGTAAAAGAAGCAAGTAGTCAACAACTTTTGTTTCCTGTAACCATTTCTTTTTCATCGAGTGATATTGAGATGATTTACAGCATTAAATCAGACTTAGAAAGTGCCGGTTTTATGTTTGATGAATTCACCAAAGAAAGTGTTATTATTGGTGGTATTCCAACTTCTATTACCGAAAGTCAGATAACGTTAATTTTAGAACAGCTTTTAGATGATATTAAATTAGAAGTTCCTGACGCTAGTTTTAGTCATTTTGATGTTATGGCTAAATCTTTTGCCAAGTCATTAGCTATCAAAACAGGAACGGTTTTGTCGCTGAAAGAGCAAGAGAACTTGGTTAACAACCTTTTTTCTTGTAAAGAGCCTTCAATCTCTCCTTTCGGGAAACCTATTTTTAAAACGCTTTCATTACAAGAAATTGATAGTATTTTTAACAAATAAATAATTTTAATGATCAAAAAGATTAAGTAATTTTATTGATATACTTGATTTAATTTCCTAGATAATTAGAAAATGATACAGTTTCCAAAACTTACCGATACAATAAAACATTTAGTTATAATTAATTTGATAATGTTTATCGGTCCGAAAATTACAAATTTAGATTTATCGAATTTCTTTAACCTTCATTTTCCTAAAAATGAATTATTCCAATTTTGGCAGTATTTCACTAGTATATTTATGCATGGTAGTTTTGGACATTTATTTTTTAACATGATTGGCCTATGGATGTTTGGTAGTTCCGTTGAATATCTATTGGGTTCAAAACGATTTCTCTTTCTGTATTTTTCAGCAGGAATTGGTGCAGCTTTGATACATACGGCAGTACATTATTTTCAATTCAATCCCATATATGAGATATTCGTCAATGCTGGTTTAACCGATACCGAGATAATTGATATTTTAAATGCTCAACAAACTAGTGATCCCCGTCTAGCAGGTGCAATCACACAACTTCAATTCACCAAAATTGTAACCATATTTAATACTTCAGCACTTGGAGCCTCTGGAGCTATTTTTGGTATTTTCGCAGCTTCTGCTGTTTATTTCCCTAACCATAAAATACTAATTTTCCCTATACCATTCCCTCTTCCAAATAAATTGATAATGATTTCATTAATTATCTCTGATCTAGTATTGGGAATTTTTAGCCTGCCAGGAGATAATGTTGGTAGATTTGCCCACGTGGGTGGAGCCATTGTTGGTTTTATAATAACATTCTACTGGAAAAAAATAAAATAAGCATCTATGTACAAAGAATTAATAAATGATTTAACCGAAGCATTGAAACTATCTCCTAATAATATTCCCATTAGATTAAGACTAGGTAAATGTTATGACGCCATACTTGATTTTAAAAATGCCGAAGATCAATTTTTACATATTTTGAAAATTGATAATGATAATATTGAGGCCAAGTTTGCACTTGCTAAAGTTTACTTTTCTCAAAAAAAACACAATGCTTCTTTAATTATTTTGGAGGAAATCCTTCCATCTAATGCCAACAATATTTCTTTTTTAGAATTGTATACCAAAACATTTATTGAATTAAACGATTTACAAGAAGCTCAAGAAATATATAAATCAATTTTAGAAATTGACCCCAATTATACCAATTCTGATATTGATAATAAACTAAGACTAACACAAGTTGGTATTCAAGACGAAATCGATGAAGATGGAATAAATTCAATCGAAAAACCAAATATTAATTTTTCAAATATTGGGGGTCTGTTGGAAATCAAAAAGGAAATTTCGCTGAAGATTATCCATCCACTTAAACATCCAGAAATATATAAAGCCTATGGAAAAAAAACTGGCGGAGGAATTCTTTTATATGGCCCTCCTGGATGTGGAAAGACACATATAGCTAGGGCTACTGCTGGAGAAATTGACGCTAACTTTATAAGCATAGGTATCAATGATATTTTAGATATGTGGATTGGTAGTAGTGAAAAAAATCTTCACGAAATATTTGAAGTAGCTAGAAAAAATAAGCCGTGTGTTATTTTTATTGATGAAATTGATGCCCTAGGAGCCAATCGAAGTGATTTAAATCGGAGTGGAAGTCGCACAATAATAAATCAATTTCTTTCAGAACTTGACGGTATAGAATCAAAAAATGATGGTATCTTAATATTAGGAGCAACTAATACTCCTTGGTATCTGGACCCCGCATTTAGACGTCCAGGTCGATTTGATAGAATCATTTTCGTTTCTCCTCCAGATGAACAAGCCAGAAAAGAAATTTTTAACATTTATTTAGAAGAAAAACCAACAGAAGGTGTTCAACTGGATAAGCTATCTAGGTTAACAAAAGGTTTTTCAGGGGCTGATATTCAAGCAGTAATTGATATTGCTGTAGAAGAAAAAATTCAGCAATCATTTGATACTGGAATCTTGGAGCCTCTAACGATGAATACTTTAAATAAAGCCATAAAAAAACATAAACCTAGCACAACAGAATGGTTTAATTCAGCTAAAAATTATGCTCTTTATTCTAATGAATCTGGTTTATATGATGAAGTCCTCTCTTATTTAAAAATTAAGAAATAATTGATATGGGAAACAACTACGAACGAGGAATTCAGCTATATGAACTTAATAGGTTCACTGATGCTTCTAAAAAATTTCAAGAAGCACTTCAAGAAACTCCTGATGATTTCTATTCAATGTATTATTTATCTTTATGTTATTATCACTTGAATAATCTCAGTCAGATGAAAACTACTTCTGAAGCTTTGATAAGTAATTTTCCAGATAGAAGTGAAAGTCATTATTTGGCTTCTATATATCATTTAACTAATAATCACGTAGAAAAAGCTCATCACTTTATAACGAATAGCATTTCAATAAACCCTTATGAAGCGACTTATTTTGGGCATAAATCACTTATCGAAATTTCGAAAAAACAATTTACACTAGCGCTAAACACTTCCAATAAAGGGCTAAATATTGATCCTAAGAATAAAATTTGCCTTAATGCAAGGACAAAAGCTCTAACAAAGCTTGATAAAAAGGAAGAGGCTTTTGAAACAATTAAAAACACGTTACAGGATAACCCAGATGATGACTTTACACATGCCAATGCTGGTTGGGTCAACCTCGAATTAGATAATCATAAAAAAGCACAAATTCATTTTAAAGAATCTTTAAAACACGATCCTGAAAACGAATATGCTAGAGAAGGAATGTTAGAGTCTATAAAAGCTCAAAACTCCATTTATAGATATTTTCTAAAATATTCTTTCTGGATGCAAAAAAAATCTTCTAAATATAGATGGGGAATTTTTATTGGTTTGTATCTAATTTATCGTGTATCTCTAAACTTAAGTGAAAATGCAGGATTAACTTTCATAGTTCCAATAATTATTTTTATCTACTTTTCATTTGTATTGGGGACTTGGATAATAACCCCCATTTCGAATGCAATTCTTTTAAGTAATACATATACCAAGTTTCTCTTAGATTCAAAAGATAAAAATGCAGCTATAGCTTTTATATTACTTTTCTTTCTTGGCACTTCATCCGTCATTATTTATTATATATCTCCGGATAGCTATCTACTTTTTTTAATTACAACGATATTTTGTAGTATTATTCCTATTACGCATTCACTTCAAAGGCAAAATTTATCATTTAGAAACATAGGTTTATTCTATGGTATTTTAATATTGCTTTTAGTCCCATTAAATGTTATTTTTGATATGAACCTTTCCATTGTTGTACCAATACTAATGTTTGTCGCGTACACTTGGCTAAGTGGTTTTATAAACACAGACAATGAATAATATTCTCGAAAACATAAAACATAAATTCAAATACGCAGGTATTGTTGAAAAACTAATTTATATCAACCTAGCGTTGTTTTTAATGGTTTTCATTGTAAATACCTTTGGCTTTTTGTTTAATACAAAAAGTAATTTTTTAATAGACTGGCTTTCATTACCTGCTAGTTTCGACGATTTTTTGTATAAACCATGGACTTTGATTACCTATGGTTTCTTACATGCTGGTTTTCTTCATATTTTATTCAATCTTATCGCCTTATTTTTTATAGGTAATTTATTTAAACAATATTTCACCTCTAAGCAACTGCTAGATTTCTATTTATACGGAACATTGTTCGGTGGTCTCATTTTTATGATTAGCTATAATTTCTTTCCAGCGCTTCAAAACGACACTGATAGAAGTATTTTAATAGGAGCTTCTGCAGGTATTTCAGCGATTTTTATTGGAGTTGCCACTTACATGCCTAACTATGAAGTTAAGTTCCCTCTTATTGGCTTTGTGAAACTATGGATTCTTGCTGCTATTTGGATAGCTATTGATATCATACAAATTCCGGTGAGTAATACTGGAGGTAGATTAGCACATCTTGGTGGCGCTTTGTTTGGTTTTATGTATGTAAGTTATGCTAGCAATAAAGAAATTACTATCTTTAATTCCTTAACAGAAATCTTTAAAAAGAAAGAAAAAAAGGCTCCATTAAAAACAGTTTATAATTCTGGTAAGAAAAATACGTATACCAACGAATCAAACAAATCATCAAACCAACGAGAAGTAGATTCTATACTTGATAAAATAAGTAAATCAGGCTATGAAACACTGTCAAAAGAAGAGAAAGATTTCTTGTTCAGACAAGGAAAAAATTAGCTAAAATTTCATTTTACTTAAAAAAAAGAAGTTTTTAGGATTCAATTAAACCAATCTATTAGTGTGAAAAAACGATCAATTTTTAATACGCTCTTATTTTTTATAAACTCAATACTTGCTACCGCATTACTATTGTCGTTTTTCCTTCCTTATATATCTCCTAATAGCCTACCTTCTTTAACGGTTTTTAGTCTTTTTGTTCCTTTTCTTGTTATCACTAATCTAGGTTTTTTAATCTATTGGATTATTAAACTCCATAAAAACGTATTACTCTCTGCATTTGTTTTAATATTGGGATGGTTTTTAGCACCACCCTTGATTAAATTTTCAAATAAAGAAGTGGTTTTAACCAACGATTTGAAAGTAATGAGCTACAATGTTCGAATGTTCAATTACTATAAATGGAATAAAGACGTCACCACAGAACAAAAGATTTACGAGTTTGTAAACAATGAATCTCCTGATATTATTGCTTTTCAAGAGTTTTACCAATCTGATATGATTGATATTCAACTCCCTCATAAATTCATTAAAACAAAATCGGCAAAAGATAAATTTGGCCTTGCCATTTACTCCAAATATCCTATTATTAATTCAGGTTCTTTAAATTTTGAAAACAGTGCTAACAATACAATCTTTATTGACATTGTTAAAAATCATGATACGATCAGAGTTTATAATGTGCATTTAGAATCTTTGAAAATAAATCCGAATAAGGAGAATTTTGGTGAAAAAGATTCTGAACGCCTGTTCAAACGATTGGCCAATGGTTTTAAAAAACAAGCTGATCAAACTGAACGAATTATTCAACATGAATATAGCTGGAAGGGTAAAAAGATAATTTGTGGAGATTTTAATAATTCGGCCTATTCTTGGGTGTATAAAAAACTCGCGAATAACAAAAAAGATGCTTTCATTGAGCGAGGAATTGGTTTAGGAAAAACTTTTAGATATGTATATCCTATGCGCATCGATTTTATTTTAACCAATACAGATGCTAATATTAATCAATTTAAAACCTATAGTAAGGTGAAATTATCGGATCACTTTCCTATTATGAGCCGATTGAATTGGTAATCGAAACTTATTTTCAAACACTAATCAACTTGCTTAGCTAATTGCTATATTTCTCCTTGTTCTAAATAAAAACTGTATTTTTACCAAAGACCAAATTTTTATTTATGAATCATTTTGATGTTGCTGTAATTGGTAGCGGTCCTTCCGGAGCTTCCACAGCATTTCATTTAGCCAAAAAAGGCATTTCAACAGTTATCATTGAGAAAGAAACTTTACCAAGATATAAAACATGTGGTGGTGGTTTTGTTTTTCGAGGGCGTAAAGATTTACCTTTTGATATTACAGATGTTGTCGAAAAAGAATTTAGGACGATAGATATTTATTTAGGAGAAAAGCTTCACTTTAAAACGGAAAGAGAGGATCCAACTATCTCTATGATTATGCGCGATTCTTTTGACAATTTAATCACAGAAAAAGCTAAAGAATTTGGAGCAACACTTCTCGAAAATCATAAACTTACGAAAATAAATTTCGAAGATGACTTAATTATCTTGGAGACATCTCAGGGAAAGCTTAGTGCTAACTTCGTTATCGCAGCTGACGGTGCTTTAAGTCCAACAGCTAAATTAGCTGGCTGGAAAGAAGACACGCGAAAACTAATACCTGCCTTGGAATATGAAATTGAAGTTTCAGACGAAGATTTCAAACGTTTGTCCAAAGAAGTACGTTTTGATATTGACGCTATTCCTTATGGTTATGCATGGAGTTTTCCAAAGAAAAAACATTTATCAATTGGTGTTGCCTCCGCCAGAAGAACAAAAATAAATCTAAAGAAGTTTTATAAAGAATATTTAACGACTCTTGGCATCTCAGATATCGTAAGCGAATCTCAACATGGTTTTCAAATTCCAGTTTCACCACGAACTGATGGTTTTGTAAAAAACAATGTGTTTTTAATTGGAGATGCCGCTGGTTTTGCAGATCCTATTACCGCTGAAGGAATTTCCAATGCAATATACAGTGGTAAACTTGCTGCTGAGGCTATCATTGAAAGTAATCAAGAAAAAGACCTCGCGGGAAAGTTATATGTTGAAAAAATAGAAAACCAACTTCTACCAGAAATTAAAACAGGATTATGGCTCTCTAAATGGTTTTATGAGCAAAAAACAATACGTAATCTATTATTGAAAAAATACGGACAGCGATTTAGCGAAGCCATGGCTGATGTTTTTCACGGAAACAGAAGCTACCCTACTGATATCAAAAAAACAATTAAAAATAAGATTAAAGAACTAGTTTTTTAATTCTTAAAAAAGTTCTTTATCAAAATACACTATTAAAATCATCATTGAATATACATGGAAACATTCAATGATGATTTCAATTTTCATATTTCATTTCTTACTATGCTACTACCATTAAAACGTTTTACGGTTCTATTCGTACTATTTTTATCAATTTCAAGTTTTGCTCAAAAGAATGATTCCTTTGTTCGTAAAGGAGATTTTTCTATTGGAGAAATCATTCAATTACCATCTTCAGAATTAAATGAAAACAGAATTCTAAATATTTACCTTCCTCACAATTATGATAAAAATAAATCAAAGAAGTATCCTGTTATTTATTTATTGGATGGTTCTTCCGATGAAGATTTTATTCACGTAGCTGGAGCGGTTCAATTTTTGTCATTTTCATGGATTGGTATACTTCCAGAAACTATTGTTGTTGGAATAGCTAATGTTGATAGAAAAAGGGATTTCACTTATCCTTCTGGAAATGAAATAGACCAAAGAGAATTACCAACTCAAGGTCATTCTGGAAAATTTATTTCCTTTATTGAAAAAGAGTTACAACCTTTTATTAATAAACGCTACAGAACCACAAATGTAAAAACTCTTATCGGACAATCTTTAGGTGGACTTTTGGCTACTGAGATTCTTTTTAAAAACTCTAACTTATTTGATAATTATCTCATTGTGAGTCCGAGTTTATGGTGGGATGATGAAAAACTTCAGAAAACAACTCCAATGATTCATAGTGAGCATAAGAAGGTTTATATAGCTGTTGGTACCGAAGGAAAAGTAATGGAACGTGTTGCTAAGGATCTTTATGAACATTTAAAAACCGATACAACAACCAATGTAACATTACATTTTGATTTTTTAAAGAATAAAACTCACGGTGATACCTTGCATCAAGCTGTATATAATGCTTTGGAGCTATTTTTTGGTTCAGAGAAAAAGAAATAGATTATACTAACATCTCTCTATGACCAAGAAACATTTAGTGAATGCAGAATATCTCCTGCAAAAATTTCCTGGAAAAGGAGGCTGGACTTATGCCGAAATTCCAGAAATATCACAAAATAAAAACAATCCTTTTGGTTGGGTAAAAGTAAAAGGAAGTATCGATACTTTTTCCTTAAAACAATATAAATTAATGCCTATGGGAAATGGAAAGTTGTTTCTTCCTGTTAAAGCAGCTATTCGAAAAGTAATTAAAAAGGAAGCGGGAGATTATGTCCATATAACTCTTGATATTGATACTTCTTCCATTATTATTCCAAATGAAATAATGGCTTGTTTTGATAATGAACCGAAACAAACACTTACCAATTTCTTAGCATTTTCGGAAGGGCAACAAAAAACATACCTCGATTGGGTTTATAACGTAAAAACTAACGAAACAAAAGCTAAACGGATACTTGAAATGATGAATAAAGTTTTCCATAACCTCAAAAAAGAAGATAATATTCAATTTTAAGCAATAAATTCACTAGTAATACCTCAATAGCAAACCATCGGAAAAACCATCCAAAACACTGTATTCCAGTACTGTAATTTTAATTATTCTTTTTTTTTCATTACATTGAAGAGCAAAAACTTAAAATTCACCCCCAATTATGAAAGCACCAGACGCAAAAAACGTTAAGGGTTTTGACCACATTACCTATGAACCTTTACGCTATGACGAAAATGAAATGCTTGAAAGAAGTCGTGATTATTTTGATTGGCTTAACAAAAGAAGATCCGTCAGAGAATTCTCCAATAAACCTGTTCCAAAAGAGATTATTGAAAATATTATTTTATCAGCTTCAACAGCTCCTTCAGGGGCTCACAAACAACCTTGGACATTTTGTGCAATTTCAAATGCGTCCTTAAAATCAAGTTTAAGAAAAGCAGCAGAAATTGAAGAAAAACTTGGTTATGAAGTTAGAATGAGTGATCGCTGGAAAGAAGATTTAGCTCATTTAGGAACTGATATGTATAAGCCATTTATTGAAAATGCTCCTTGGATTATTGTTGCTTTTAAAAGAGTTTATGAAATTGATGAAGATGGCAGTAGACATAATAACTATTATGTAAACGAATCTGTAGGTATTGCCTGTGGAATGATGATTTCGGCAATTCACAACGCTGGTCTGGTTACTCTTACGCATACTCCAAGTCCCATGAACTTTTTAGCTAAGCTTTTAGACAGACCCGCTAATGAAAGGGCTTTTATTCTATTTCCGGTTGGCTATGCAGAAGACAATGCTTATGTACCTAAACTAGATAGAAAATCAATTGATCAAGTTTGTCATTTCTACGAATAAAAAAATGAAGTCATATGTTTAAACATATGACTTCATTCAGTAGTGTAGTTTTTATATGTTTGTTAGACGAAAAGACTTTGTCCCTAGCGTCTAAGTAACGAGATTCATGTCAATAGAGCCCTCATTACTTATCTCAAAGTTCTAAAAAATAATCACTGTATTTCTAGCAAATGGCATGAGTGAGTTAAATTCAGGAATTAGTACAACCATATGAAGTATAAAAAGAATTGTACTCCGTTTTTAATCTCAATTCTATCTACCACAATTGTATTGATACTACTTTTAAACTAGAGCTTTTTGCTTTTTAGTTTTAAACTTCTTTTTTAAGAAAAGTATTAAATCTCTGGCCTTTTCATCTTCTTTAACTTCATTTTTCAAGAAATACTTAGCTATTTCCAATTGATCATCATCTGGATTTTTTGCTACATGCTTGCAAAATACATTTAACTGTGTTTCATGAACAAAATTCCATGTTATAGATATACTATCTGTTTCACAAGTTACATCATGAAACCACCCTGAAGGGAAAAATACGATTTCACCTGGAGACAAAGTATCTTCATAATCATGCGTAATGTTAGCATAATTTGAGAACTTTTCATGGTCTGGATTCATAACATCTACAAACTCTTTCCCATTCATTACACTTGATTCTTTCTTCGGATCAAATAAATAAATTTTCTTTTCTCCATAGAATTGACATAGTACAGCATTGCTGGCAAAAGGATCTTTATGGAGTCTTGTTCTGGAACCTTTTCCAGAAATAAACAAGCCTTTATACGGATAGTGAAATTCGTTTACAACTCTTTCTTCTGCGTTAGCATTACTCGGAATTACTAAAGAAGTATTTGGAATAAAATATGGATGACTCCAAGCATCTTTTAAAGCATCAAAAACTTTATCAGACCAATAATACTCTACTTCTTTTAATTTAGTATACCATCTCATATACTGATCGGACAAACCATCTTCTTCCTTTCTATCAAAATTGTTATCAATATATTGTTTTAACGATTGTATGTTCTGCAAATTAAATAGGTCATCATATACTTGCACCTTTTCTTCTCCAAAAGCTTCTTTTAAATGTTCTGGAGAAAACTTACTCATATCCCAATTTTTCATTCCATCGGTTACGATAACGGGTTTATTGCCTACAATGTATTCTTCTATAAATTTTTCTGTTGTTATATTACTAACTCTAGGTATTTTCATTTGGTTATTTTTAAATATTAATGTAAGGTTTAGTTAAGAAATAGTTTCTTCTATATTTGTAATGCTTTCAGAAATTACTTCAATATGTTCAATGTCTAAAAGTTCGGTATGTATTGATGGAATTAAGTGAATAATTACTTCTTTATTCGTGTAATTACCCCAATTATAATCGTATTGCTCATATTCTGTATTCGGTACAATTTTCCCTTCTTCTCCTTCAACTTCAGACTCCATATACATTGCTTTAAATAAGATGATATTGGTATCTAATTTCACCTCGTTTTTAATATGATACGGATAAATTTCGTTTGTAAAAGAAACTTCAAAGAATCCTTTTATCTCCTCATCAGGAATTTGGATATTGAATTTTTTTGCCAGCTTATAAACAACTTCTAATTGTTCGTCTTTAGTTTTTCCTTTTAATTTAAGTTTTGAGAAATCGAAATTCTCTCCAACAAACTCTTCAATTTCATCCATTACAAATTCTTCAAACAGTTCATCCTTGTTTTCTACTTTTGTCGTGTGCGTATCTAAAAGTGTACTATCGAACATGAACAGTTCCTCTACTTCAAACCCTTTTTCTTTTAGTTGCAGAGCCATTTCATAGGCCACTACTCCACCAAACGAATAACCTCCTAATCGATAAGGTCCATAAGGATCCGCTTTTTGAAGTTCAACTATAAAGCTAGACGCCATTTCTTCAATAGATTCTGAAACTGGTGTTTTCCCATTGATACCAGGACATTGGAACCCGTAAACAGGTTGATCTTCTCCTAATGCTCTCGCCAAATCAACATAACAATTATAAAGCCCTCCTCCTGGTGGTGCCAAGAATATTGGTTTTTGGCTTCCTTTATCTTGCAGCGCCACCATTAAGTTTGTATCAAAAACTTTATCTTTTGACGTCATGTTCTGAACAAATTCAGCAATTGTTGGATATTCAAATACATTAACAATATTTATGTCTGTATTAAATAACTCATTGATTTGAGCAACCAACTTTATCACCATTAAACTATGGCCTCCTAATTCAAAGAAATCATCATAAACTCCTATTTTTTCAATGCCCAATAGATCTTGCCAAATTCCGACTAACTTCTCTTCTTTTTCATTTCGAGGTGCCACATATTCTACCGTTGAAAAATGATCACCTTCAGGGTTTACCAACGCTTTTCTATCTAACTTCCCATTAGCTGTTAACGGCATTTCGTCTAACTCTACCCAAATTGAAGGAACCATATAATCTGGCAAACTAGCTTTTAATTTTTGTTGTATTTCTTGCTTATTGAGTTTTCCTTCTACAACAACATATCCTACTAAACGTTTGTTTCCTGTTGAATCTTCCTTCGCTAGAATACAACTTTGATTCACCTCTGCAAATGCTGCTAATGCTGTTTCAATTTCTCCTAGTTCTATTCGATACCCTCTAATTTTTACTTGATTATCCTTTCTTCCCAAGTATTCTAGTGTGCCATCAGATAACCACCTTGCCAAATCACCTGTTTTATACAATCGATCTCCTTCTTTAAACGGATTAGGAATGAATTTTTCTTCTGTTAATTCTTCCCTGTTTAGGTAACCTCTTGCCACTCCTTTTCCTCCTATACATAATTCACCAACGACTCCTAAAGGAGCTAAGTTCATATCAGCATCAACAACATAAGTTTGCGTATTAGCTATTGGTTTTCCGATACTTTGAATACCATTTAATGCACGTTTTGTAAAAGTACTATAGGTAGTTGCTTCTGAAGGGCCATATAAATCATGTACCTTCCTTACTGAACTCTCTTCATAAATACGGTTTACTAAACTTGGCAACAACGGTTCTCCCGCTAAATTAATAGTGCGCACAGTATTTGGTATTTTACCAGAATCTAATAGTCCTTGTAAAACACTTGGTACTGTATTAATTAAGGATACTGATATTTCCGTTTCTTCCAATAAGGATAGTAGATTATCGACTAAGTATATTTTAGATCCTGAAGATAGCGTTACAAAAATCTCAAAAATTGACAAATCAAAGTTTATTGAAGTACTTGCTAACATTCCTAAACCTAAAGAATCTTCGAAGTTTCTGATTCCCCAGCTTACTAAATTAAACATGTTTTTATGCTCAATCATTACTCCTTTTGGTTTCCCTGTGCTTCCTGAGGTGTATATTATGTATGCTAAACTATCAGGAGTGACATGTGTATTTAGTTTTTTGTTAGAAAAACTAGAAACCTCTTCCCAATTGGTATCCAAACATACCATTGTAATACCTTTTCTATCTCCAATGTTTTCTTTACTTGAAGAATTACTCAACAATAGCGTTGTTCCAGTATCTTCAATCATATAATCAATACGATCTTTTGGATATGCGGGGTCGATAGGTACATAAGCACCCCCTGATTTTAACACCCCGAATATGGCTATGATCATTTCCAAACTTCGCTCCATGCAAATACCTACTAAACCATCTTTTTGAATACCATGGCTTTGTAAATATCTAGCAACCTGATTGGATTTTCTATCGAGCTCTTTGTACGTTAATTTTTCTCCTTCAAAAACTACTGCAACAGATTTAGCATTTGTTTTAACTTGTTTTGAGAACAATTCCAAAACTGTGTTGTATTTTATATAATCTACTTTTGTAGCGCTATAAACATGTAACAGTTTATGTTCTTCTTGCTGAGTTAGCATTGATATGCCATTAATCGGCTGAGCGATATCGGCAACAATTCCTCTCAATAATTTCTCAAAATGAATTAACATTCTTTCAATGGTAGCTCTCTCAAATAAATCAGTACAATAGAGCATTTCTAACGAAATACCTTCATTATTTTCCGATACATTCAGCGATAAATCGAACATAGCAATGATTGCATCAAAATCATAATCTGAAATGCTTAAATCTCCTAAACCTACTTCAGCATTGTCTAGCTCTGACTCTGTGTCGTTACTTCCTGTATTTTGTAGAACAAGCATTGTTTGAAAAAGTGGAGAAGTACTCATATCTCTATTCGTAACTGCACGATCTACTACTTTTTCGAATGGAGCTAACTGATTATCATAACCTTCTAATGTTGTTTCTTTTAATTGACCAAGGAATTCTTTGAAACTTGGGTTGCCAGTCAAATCACTACGTAAAGCCAGTGTATTCACGAAGAAACCAATCATTTCTTCAAGTTCCGCTTGTGTTCTATTCGCTATTGGAGTTCCAACACAAATATCTTCTTGCCCACTATAACGTGACAACAACACTTTGTAAGTTGCCAATAATAGCATGAATAACGTTACCCCTTCTTCTTCACAAAGTGCATTAAGTTTTCCACTCAATTCTTTACCTAATCCAAGAGACACATAATCTCCCGCTGAACTTTGTACCGCAGGACGGGCATAATCAGTTGGTAAAGACAATGTACTGACTCCTTTTAGTTTATCTTCCCAATACGATAATTGATTCTCTAAAACTTCTCCGTCAAAATATTTACGTTGCCATATCGCGTAGTCCGCATATTGCAGACTTAAAGCTGGGAGTGAAACTTTAGCGTTATTCTCTAATGCATTATAAGTAATGATTAATTCATTCATTAAAATATCTTCCGACCATCCATCACTTGCAATATGATGTGTAACAGATGCCAACACATATTTATTATTTCCTAAATCAAATAATCGAGCTCTTAATTTATAGTCACTTGATAAATCAAAAGGAATTAGTAGATAGTCTTCTAAGTTTTTCTCTAACGAATCTTCAGAGATTCTTTCCTCCGTTAAAATCCAATTATCAGAACTTACCACTTCTTGATATCCTTCACCATTTTCCGATAAAATGTTTGTTTTTAGCACTTCATGACGATCAATAATCACCTTAAAGGTTCGTTGTAACAACTCTCTATCTACATTACCTTCTAAACGTATTATTGTGGGCATATGATAGCCTAAGGTTCCTTGTAATTCGTCTAGGAACCACAAACGCTCTTGACTAAAAGATAATGGTATACGCTGAGGACGTTTTTCTGCTAGAATAGCTGGTAATAGCATTCCTTTTGCCTGCTCGGAAACATGAGTTCCTAAAGAATCTATTGTAGTATGTTCAAACACATCTCTAATGGCTACTTCTCTTTCCAGTTCTTTACGAATTAAAGAAACTAAACGTGTCGCCAATAGACTATGGCCACCTAACTCAAAGAAATCATCATAAATACCAATTCTTTCAATATCTAATAACTCTTGCCAAATGGCTACTAGTTGATGTTCGATTTCACTTCTTGGAGCAACATATTCTTGAGTTGATAATTCTGAACTATCTGGTTCTGGTAAAGATTTTTTATCAATCTTTCCGTTAGCTGTTAATGGCATTTCATCTAAAACAATCCATAACATAGGCACCATATATTCCGGTAGACTATCTTTTAAAGTATCTTGGATTTTTCTCTTATGAAATTCTCCTTCAACAACAACATATCCAACTAAACGATTGATCTCATTCTGATCTTTCATTGCTAAAACACAACAATTCTGAACACTTGGAGCTTGTGATAATACATTCTCTATCTCTCCAAGTTCAATTCGATACCCTCTAATCTTTACCTGATCATCAGAACGACCCACGAATTCTAAAGTTCCATCGGGTAACCATCTTCCTAAATCACCTGTTTTATATAAGCGCCCTCCTTCTGCTGTGAAAGGATTCTCTATAAACTTCTCTTCGGTTAGATCTGCTCTATTCAAATATCCTCGACCAACACCAATTCCTGCTGTCCATAACTCACCAATAACACCTATCGGACATAAGTTTCCAAAACGATCCACAACGTAAACATCCATGTTCGCTACTGGTTTTCCTATTGGAACTACAACTCCATTTGGCGATTCATTCATAATATGTAACGTTATGTCATCAGCTGCTTCTGCTGGTCCATAAGCATTTACTACTGGAATTTGCGGATATAATCTAAACCATTTATCTAATAACGATTTGGTAGCTGCTTCTCCTGTTACCAAGAAATAATCTAAGTTTGATAAGCCTGCCGTTGAACGTCCACTCTCCAATAAATTAGTTACATAAGATGGCACTAATTGAAGATGACTTACATGTTGTTCTGATAATGATAATTGGAAATTTTCCATATCTAAAACACTCTCTTCACTATAAATTGCTACTGAGCCTCCACATAGCAATGCACTTAGCATTTGCCATACTGAAATATCGAAAGTAAATGGAGCTGTGAACGCTGTTACACTTTCAGTTGTCATTTTCAATTCATCTACCATTAACAATAAGTGATTCAATAAACCAGCATGTTCTATCATCGCTCCTTTGGGCATCCCAGTACTTCCTGAAGTATAAATGACATAGGCTAAGTCTTTTGATTTATAGGTTAATTCCACCGGTATTGTTGCATAATCAGCTACATTTTCCAATACAATTAACTCAATATCATTAGAAAATGATTCTAATACTTTTTGACTTTCTAAATTGCTAACCAATAATGAACATCCTGTATCTTCAAGTAGATATTTGTTACGATCTTTAGGAAAATCGGGTTTCATTGGAACATAAGCTCCACCCGCTTTTAAAATTCCTAATACTCCAATGATCATATCTAAACCTCGTTCTAAACAAATTCCTATTAAATCATCTGACTTTACACCTTGCGATACTAAGCAATGTGCCAATTGATTTGAACGTTTATCCAACTCTTGATAGCTCAATGCTGCACCTTCAAATGATACCGCAATTGCTTTCGGAGATTTTTGAACTTGATTAGTGAATAAATCAACAACCGTTTTATCTAATGGATAATCGACATTTGTGGCATTAAAAACGTTTAACAATTGAGTTTCATCCTTCTTGGTAAGTATTGGTAAGCTTCCAATAGGTTGTTCAATATTCGTTATTATATTAGTTAATAACTCTTGGTATTGCTCCAATATACGCACTATTGTTTCCTCTTTAAACAGTGCGGTACTATAACTCAAGGTTAGCTCGAAAATTGAATTTTCTTCTGAAACATCTAAACTTAAATCAAATTGCGCTGCAACAGAAGTATCTGTTTCGTATGGTGAAATAACAAAGTTTCCTGATCCAGTTTCTACATCTTCCTGTTCTTCTGAAGAGTTTGATGTATTTTCTGACGAGAACATTACTTGAAAGATCGGAGTTGAACTCATATCACGAGTGGTTACTACTCGATCTACGATCTTTTCAAACGGCGCCAATTGATTATCATAGCTTTCTAAAGTTGTTTCTTTTACTCTACTCAATAATTGTTTAAAGCTTGGATTGTTACTCATATCGCTTCGTAATACTAAAGTATTCACGAAGAAACCTATCATTCCTTCTAATTCTGTTTGAGTACGATTTGCAATAGTAGTTCCTATACAAATATCATCCTGACCACTGTATCGAGACAATAGCACCTTGAATGCTGATAACAAAAACATAAATGATGTTACTCCTTCCGACTCACATAGTTTATGAATAGAAATACCTAATTCTTGAGTTAATGACATCTCTACAATTGCCCCTTCCGTACTTTGTACGGTTGGACGCATATAGTCCGTTGGCATTGATAAGGTAGAAACTCCTTTCAATTTGTCTTCCCAATATGATAGTTGATTTTCTAAAACCTCTCCATCAAAATACTTTCGTTGCCAAATTGAGTAATCCGCATATTGCAAGGTTAATTCAGGAAGAGGCACCTCAACACCTGACTCTAATGCACTGTATATTGTGTTAAATTCATGAATTAAAATTTCTTCCGACCAACCGTCATTTGCAATATGGTGAACAACAGCTGTTAAAACGTAATTCTTATTCCCTAGGTCGTACAAACATGCTTTTAACTTATAATCGTTTGATAAATTAAAAGGCGTTTCGATATAAGCTTCAACATTTTCTCGTAATTCATCTTCCAAAATTGTTTGCTGTTCCAGCTCCCAATTTTCATGGCTCACAATCTGTTGATAACCGTATCCTTCTTCTGATAAAATATTGGTACGTAATACTTCATGGCGAGCTACAATTGTCTTAAAAGTTTCTTCTAAAACAGAAACGTCTACATCTCCATTTAGCCGTATTATAGTTGGCATATGATATGCCAATGTTCCTTGCAACTGATCTAAGAACCAAAGACGTTCTTGGCTAAAAGATAACGGAATGTATTCAGGGCGTTCTTCAGCAACTATAGCCGGTAACAATACTCCTTTTGATTGTTTCGAAACACAAATAGCCAAAGAAGCAATTGTTGTATACTCAAATACATCTCTAATGGCAATTTCCCTTTCCAAATTTTTACGAATTAAAGAAACCAAACGCGTCGCTAATAAACTATGACCTCCTAATTCGAAAAAATCGTCGTTAACTCCTATTTTCTCAACACCTAACAATTCTTGCCAAATGGCTACTAATTGCTTTTCTATTTCATTTCTCGGAGCTACGTACTCTCTAGTTGATAATTGAGAAGTATCTGGTTCAGGCAGTGACTTTTTATCTATTTTTCCATTGGCTGTTAATGGCATTTCTTCCAAAGTAATCCATAACATTGGAACCATATACTCTGGTAAACTATCTTTTAAAACATCTTGAACTTTTTCCTTATTGAATTCTCCTTCAACAACTACATATCCTACTAAGCGATTAATATCGTTCTGATCTTTCTTAGCTAATACACAACAATTCTGAATACTTGCTACTTGCGATATGGCATTCTCAATCTCTCCTAATTCAATTCGATATCCACGAATCTTTACCTGATCATCTGTACGTCCTACAAATTCTAAAGTTCCATCTGGTAACCATCTTCCTAAATCACCTGTTTTATATAAGCGTCCTCCTTCCGTTATAAAGGGATTCTCTATGAACTTCTCTTTAGTTAGTTCTGTTCTGTTCAAATACCCTCTACCAACACCTATTCCTGCCGTCCATAATTCTCCAATTACTCCTATCGGACATAAGTTTCCAAAACGATCGACGACATATACATCCATATTTGCCACCGGCTTTCCTATTGGAACGACTCCTCCATTTGGTGACTCGTTCATGATATGTAATGTAATATCATCTGCTGCTTCTGCTGGTCCGTAAGCATTTACCACTGGAATTTGAGGGTATAGACTAAACCATTTATCTAATAACGATTTGGTAGCTGCTTCACCCGTTACCAAGAAGTAATCTAAATTTGATAAACCTGCTGTGGAATTTCCAGTCTCTAATAAACTTGCTATATAAGATGGCACTAATTGAAGATGACTTATATTTCGTTCTGATAATGATGACTGGAATTCTTCAATATCTAAGATACTCTCTTCACTATAAATCGCAACTGAACCTCCACATAATAATGCACTTAATAGCTGCCATACTGAAATGTCAAAAGTAAATGGAGCTGTAAATGCCACCACACTGTCATTCGTCATTTTAAGCTCTTCAACCATTAATAATAAATGGTTTAATAAACCTGCATGTTCTATCATAGCCCCTTTAGGTAATCCAGTACTTCCTGAGGTATAAATGATATAAGCTAAGTTATTTGGGCTATAGGTTAACTCTACTCCATTTGTCGCGTAATCGGCTATACTCTCTAGTTCAACCAACTGAATGTTGTTAGAGAACGGTTCTAACTTTTCTTGACTTTCTAAATTGCTAACCACTAGAGAACAATTAGTATCTTCAAGTAGGTAAGCAATACGATCTTGAGGGAAATCTGGTTTTATAGGAACATATGCGGCACCTGCTTTTAAAATTCCTAATACTCCAATGATCATATCCAGACCTCGCTCTAAACAAATTCCGATTAAATCATCTGCTTTTACTCCTTTTGATACCAAGTAGTTTGCTAATTGGTTAGAACGGTTATCTAATTCTTGATAACTTAATTCTAAACCTTCAAAAGTCGCGGCAATAGCAGTTGGAGATTTTTGAACTTGATCTCCAAATAAATCAACTACAGTTTTATCTAAAGGGTATGCAACCTTCGTAGCATTAAAAACATTTAACAATTGAGTTTCTTCCTTCGTAGTTAATATTTTCGTTTCACTAATAGGTTTATCAATATCATTAACGATACTTACTAGCAATTCTTTATAATGATCTAACATACGTGCCGCCGTTTCTTGTTTAAATAAAGCAGTACAATAGTTTAAACTCAATACAATTTCAGCCCCTTCTTCTGATACATCTAGTGTTAAATCAAATTGAGCTGTTCTATCTAAATTATCATATTTTGACGAATCATTATTCTCTATGCTTTCATCTTCATGTTCGTTATTTACATCTTCATTATGGTAATCGAACATTACTTGAAACAATGGTGTCATACTCATTTCACGAGCAGTAACCACTTTATCCACCACTTTTTCAAAAGGAGTTAATTGATGATCATAACCGTCTAGTGTTGTTTCTTTTATTATTGATAATACCTCTTTAAAACTAGGATTCCCACTTAAATCACTTCGTAATGCTAATGTATTTACGAAGAAACCTATCATTCCTTCCAATTCAAATTGTGTTCGATTTGCTATTGGAGTTCCTACACAAATATCTTCTTGATTGCTATAACGAGACAATAGTACTTTGAATACTGATAGCATGAACATAAAGGGAGTGACCTTTTCTTGATTGCATAGAGATTTTACAGAATGTGTAAGTTCTTTCCCCATTCCTAAAATAATACTGCTTCCTTCGTTATTTTGTATCGTAGGACGAATGTAATCAGTCGGTAATTTTAAAGTGCTTACGCCTTTTAATTTATTTTCCCAATAAGATAATTGTTTTTCTAAAACTTCGCCAGCAAAATAAGAACGTTGCCAAATTGCATAATCTGAATACTGCAAATTTAGTTTAGGAAGTACTATTTGTTCTTTTGACAATAAAGTACTGTAGATTTCTGAGAATTCATTCATTAAAATTATTCCGGAAATACCATCACTCGAAATATGGTGTAGCACACATACCAGCACATATCCATCTTCTCCTAAATCATATAGACAAGCGCGTACCATGTAATCTTTCGATAAATCAAAAGCTTGTCCTATAAAATTGGTGATTTCTTCCTCTAAATCTACTTCTTTAGAGGGAATAACTTTTTGCAATTGCCAATTTTCAGATGAAATTACTTTTTGATAGCCAACACCTTCTTCTTCATAAATTACTGTGCGTAATATCTCATGTCGATCTACTATTATACGTAGAGCTTTTTCTACTATTTCTACATCAATATTTCCTTGTAAAGGCTCAACAACTGGAATATGGTACTCTTGACTGCTTCCTTGCAGTTGATCCAAAAACCATAATCGTTCTTGGTTAAATGACAACGGAATATTTCCTTCTTTTTCTTGAGCAACAACTTCTGGTAATATTGCAGCCCTTGAGCATGTTAATACATGTAGTGCCTGACTAGCAATTGTTGTGTGCTCAAAAATATCTCTAATTGCTACTTCGACCTCTAAATCTTTACGTATTAAAGAAACTAAACGTGTCACTAATAGTGAATGTCCTCCTAATTCAAAGAAGTTATCATAAACTCCAATCTTTTCAATCTGTAATAACTCTTGCCAAATTTCTACTAACTTTTCTTCCGTTTCATTTCTTGGAGCTAGATATTCTTGAGTAGATAGCATTGATCCATCAGGTTCTGGTAATGCCTTTCTATCTAACTTACCATTGCTTGTTACCGGAATTTCTTTCATTTCAATCCAAATCGTAGGAACCATATACTCTGGTAAGATTTTAATGAGTCCATCTTGTAAACTTTCTCGATCAAAATCTCCTTCTACAACTACATATGCTACTAACTGTTTATTTCCACTAGCATCACTCTTTGCCAATACACAACATTGATTAACTATTGTTAAACTTGACAAAACATTTTCTACTTCTCCAAGTTCAATTCGATATCCTCGTATTTTAACTTGATTGTCCTTTCTTCCAATAAACTCTAAACTTCCATCAGGTAACCATTTTGCTAAATCGCCTGTTTTATAAATTGTATCTCCTTTTATGAAAGGGTTTTTAATAAATTTCTCTTTGGTTAACTCTTCTCGGTTCAAGTAACCTCGGGCAACACCTCGACCTCCAACACAAAGTTCACCTACGACACCTGAAGGTAATAACTCGTTTGTATCATTTAAAATATACACCTGAGTATTATCAATAGGTTTACCTATAGGAACAAGTTCTTCTATAGTTCCATTAAAGGTGGTAGCACAAATACTCGTTTCTGTTGGTCCGTAAGCATTTATGTAATTATATTTTTCAGAAAAAGCTTTTGCTAAGTTTAACGGAATTGCTTCTCCTGCAGTAACTAATGTTTTTATAGTTGATAAGTCTTCAACTTCTAATAATTGTAAAAATGCAGGTGGTAATGTAGCAAATGTAACCGTTTGTTCTTGTATGAATTTTTTAAACAACGAAACATCCGACTTACCTTCTTCGTTTACAATGCATAAACTAGCACCACTTAATAAAGCGATTCCTATTTCCCAAATAGAAGCATCAAATGATGGGCTTGCAAACTGTAAACAGTTATCTTTTGTATCAATAGAGAAATCGGCTATTTGTGATAGTATTGTATTAATAATACTATAATGTTCAATCATTACACCTTTTGGTTTCCCTGTACTTCCGGATGTATAAATAATATAAGCTAAATCATTAGATTTAGTAGTTACATTAGGAGCGCTTTTGTGATAATTCTCTAAACCTTTTTTGAAATTCTCTAAAAATACTTCATCAATAACAATAGTACTACTACTGTCTGTTTTTATATATTCTTTTCTTTCTTCTGGATATACTGGGTCTATTGGTATATAAACTCCTCCTGATTTTAAGACTGCCAAAAATGAAACTATTAACCAATTACTTCTTTCAAGCGTTACAGCTATAAATGTTTCATTATTGATAGTGTAATTAGCTAAAATATGATTGGCTAGCTGGTTAGAAAGTTCATCAAGCTGTTTATAACTCAATGTTGCTTCTTTATAAGTTAAAGCAATAGCTTCTGGATTTTTCTCAACTTGAGCTACGAATAAATCTATTATCGTTTTTTCTTCTGGATATGCGGTAACAGTTTCGTTAAAATCTTTTAATAATTGAGTTTCTTCCTCATGTGCTAATATAGATAACCTACCTACTTCTGTTTCATTCTGTAGTCCCTGCAATAACTCTCTTACAACTACTTCCATATAAGAAAGAACACGCTCAGGTTGAATACTTAAATCCATTTGAGCTGTAATTCCAAAATCGTCACCAAAATCGTCTATAGCTAATGAAAATGGGTAGTTTGTTCGTTCTTGATCTCCTAGTAATTCAATATCTAAATTAAATTCAGCAATATCTTCCGCCAGACCTTCTGGAATCAAATCTTCGTCTAATTCATCCGATGAAGAGTGTCTGTAATTAAAGATAGCGCTGAATAATGGTACTTCGTTTGAAATACCCGACCAACTATGAACTTGTGGTAAAGGAGTTTGTTCATACGGTAATAGTTCAGCCAGTCTTTCCTTTACTTGTTGTATATATTCGGCAACGGTACCTTCAATATTAAACAACAACGGTAGGGTATTTATAAATAAACCTAAAGAATCAGCTGCTCCTACGGCCCCTTGTAAACGTCCTGAAAATAAGGAACCAAACAATGCTTGCTTCCTATTACTACACATTCCAACTACTATTCCGAAAGCTGCGTGGAATAAGATTGCAGGAGTTATTCCCATATTGGTACAAGCAATACGTATTTCTTTGCTTAACTCCTCAGGTAATCCAATGCTTGCTTCGGCAATATCGGTGCCATTTCCTCTAACATTTGACAAGTTAAAAGGATATGTTGGCTCATTTATATTCCCTAATGCATTTTTGAAATACGATGCGCTATCATTGGTTTCTTGTTGATGTAACGTATGTCCAATAAAATCACGATACAAAACAGGAGGTGGAAGTATATCTCCATGTCCTAGTAAATGTAAATTTACCTCTTCAATAATTTTTTCTAAGCCTACATGATCGATAATTAAATGATGATTATTCACTAATAGATAATAATCCCCTTTTTCGTTATCATCGACATGTTTCAAATCTAATAACGGAGCTTTAGAAACATCCATCCAATGATTTCCTGATTCAACTAATGATTCAAGTTGAGATCTGATATCATCTGAAGAATTTAGTTTCAGTTCTTTATTTGAAAGAACTGCTTCTTTTAACACTACCTGAACAGCATTCGGTAGATTTTCACTTATAAAACAAGTACGTAAAACGTCATGACGATTCACGACAAACTGCAGTGCTTCAATGAATTTGATTCGCTGCCCTTTGTCTTTAAACAATAATAAGTTTGGCGAAACATATAGGTCTCCCTCGTTTTTATCACTCATTAAATAATGGAAGTACATTCCTTCCTGTAATGGTGATAAAGGATACATGTCTTGTATATTTTCAATTCCACCAGGCACCAGATCCACTACCGAATCAACTTCTTCTTGAGAAAAATCTAATAATGGAACCATTTCAGGAGCGATACGATCAATACCTTCTACAATTCCATTTGGTGGAACTTGATAAGTAGACAAACCTGATGAAAGTTTACCATCAATGGCAGCAATCGTTGGGTTTCCAAAAACGTCAGCAATTTCAATATGATATCCCTCCTTTTGAATTCGATCAATTAGTTGAACTATTAATAAACTATGTCCTCCTAATTCAAAAAAGTTATCGTTAACACCTATTTTTTCAACCCCTAATAAATCTTGCCAAATAGCAACTAGTAGTACTTCAGTTTCATTTCTAGGCCCTATATATTCGGTTGAAGATAAGTTTAAACCATCTGGTTCCGGCAAGGACTTTCTATCTATTTTCCCATTGGTTGTTAGTGGCATTTCATCTAAATCTATCCAAACCGTAGGTACCATATATTCAGGTAAAACTTCCTTTAACCCTTCTTGAATACTCTCTTTATTGAAATCTTCTTCACTTACTACATACCCAATTAAACGCTTATTACCTTTAACATCTTCTTTTGCTAATACACAACTTTGATTGACTGAAGCTAATGATGCCAAAGCATTTTCGACTTCTCCTATTTCTATACGATATCCTCGTATTTTTACCTGAGAATCTTTTCTGCCAATAAATTCTATATCTCCATTCGGCAGCCACTTTGCCAAATCACCAGTTTTGTATATTCTTTCTCCTTGTCTGAAAGGATTATCAATAAACTTTTCGTTGGTTAATTCTTCTCTATTTAAATATCCCCTTGCAACACCTATTCCACCTATACACAACTCTCCCACTGCTCCAATAGGTAATAATTTATTGAGATCATTTAGAATATAGATTTGTGTATTGTCAATAGGCTTTCCAATAGGAACAATTTCCGTTATTTCTCCATTGAATGTGGTTGCACAAATACTTGTTTCCGTCGGACCATAGGCATTTACATAATTGTAACTCTTTGAAAAAGCCTGAGCTAATCCTAATGGTATTGCTTCTCCCGCAGTAATTAAAGTCTTTAATCCTGTTAAATCTTCAACCTTTAATAATTGTAAAAATGCTGGTGGTAATGTAGCAAAAGTGATCTTGTTTTCTTTTATAAACTCTTTAAAAAACGCTGTCTCTGATTTTCTATCTTCCTTTATAATATATAAGCTTGCTCCACCTAACAGGGAAATTCCTAATTCCCAAATAGAGGCATCGAAAGACTGACTCGCAAATTGCAAGCAATGATCTTCAGAAGTTATTGAAAAAGCGGTTATCTGTGATAAAAGGGTATTGATAATATTACGATGCTCAATCATTACTCCTTTTGGCTTTCCTGTACTTCCAGAAGTATAGATTATATAAACTAAATCTTTAGAATTAATTACAACCGCAGGAGCTTCTTTTGCTTGTAATGAACTATTCTCTTTAAAAGAATTAATTAAGGCATCGTTCACAATGAAAATGCTTCCACTATCTTTTTCTATATATTCTTTTCTTTCTGTTGGATAAGCTGGATCAATAGGCACATAACAACCTCCTGTTTTTAAAATAGCTAGAAAAGAAACTAACAGCCAATCACTACGCTCTAAAACAACACCTATTGGATCTTCTTTATTGATGGTATAATTGGTTAATAAAAAGTTTGCCAGTTGGTTAGAGCGCTCGTCAAGTTCCTTATATGTTAATACTGTCTCTTCATATACAATTGCCACATCTTCTGGAGCTTTTTCAACTCTTTGTAAAAATAAATCGATTACAGTGGTATCCTCTGGATACGTTATTGAAGTATTGTTGAAGTTTGTTATCAGATCACTCTCTTCTAGTGCTGTTAACATTGGTAATTCACCAATATACTGCGACGCATCTTTTACAATACCTTTTAACAATTCTTGGTAATGATTCATCATTCGTTCAATAGTAGTGCCTTTGAACAAATCTGTACAATAAACCATTTCAAAAGAAATACCTTGACTCCCTTCTGATATATCTAAAGATAAATCGAACATTGCATTGATAGCGTCAAATCCATATTCAGAAATTGTAAGATCTCCAGATACTATTTCAGTCTCGTTTGCTTCTTCGTCATCACCTGCCGCTGTATTTTGTAATATAAACATTACTTGAAACAATGGACTTTTACTCATATCTCGTTCTGTAACAACGCGATCTACAATTCTTTCAAAAGGTGCTAATTGATAGTCATATCCTTCTAGAGTAGTATCCTTAATTCGTTTTAATAAATCGGAAAACTTTGGATTTCCGCTTAAATCACTTCGAAGTGCTAAGGTATTTACAAAGAAACCTATCATCCCTTCCAACTCTGATTGGGTTCGGTTCGCTATTGGAGTTCCTATGCAAATATCATCTTGACCGCTATAACGAGAAAGTAACACTTTAAATCCGGCTAGTAACAACATAAAAATTGTTACTCCTTCCTTTTCACATAAATCGTTTAAATCATCACTTAATTTTTTATCCAATGTAAAAGTTACATGATCACCTGCAGTACTTTGTACCGCAGGTCTTGGATAATCTGTTGGTAAGGAAAGTGGAGTAGCATTCTTCAACTTTTCTTCCCAATATAAAAGCTGAAAATTTAAAACACTTCCTTCCAGATATTTACGCTGCCAAACCGCATAATCAGCATATTGTAGTGTTAATTCTGGCAAATTAACTTCAATACCAGCTTGCAAGGAACTATGTATGATCGTGAATTCATTTACTAGAATATCTTCTGACCAACCATCACTTGCAATATGATGGAAAACACAAGCCAATACATACTTTTTATTCCCAATATCATATAAACATACTCTTAGTTTATAATCATTAGCCAAATCAAACGGAGCCGTTAAATACTCTTCCAAGCGCTCTTCTAACTTATCTTCGGATAATGTTTCTTGAGTTAAAGTCCAATCTTCTGACCTTACTACTTTTTGATATCCTACTCCATCTTCTGACAAGATATTTGTACGTAATACCTCATGTCGGTTTATAATATATCGGAATGATTGTTCTATAAGAGATGCATCCAACTCTCCATCAAAACGCAATACAAAAGGCATATGATATGCTTGACTTCCTTGCAAACTATCAACAAACCATAAACGCTCTTGTCCGAATGATAGTGGAACTTTAGTTATAGTTTCACGATCATAAGGAGTTATTTTCTTAAGCGAACTTGTCTTATTTTTTGATCTAAGATTTTGAATATATTCTATTATATCGGGTTTGTTCTCTTTTATTTTTTGAAGTAATTCAGAACTAATAGGAGACACAGTCTTTACCGTTAAAGAATCTCCTTTAACACCAATCTTTACACCTTCCTGTTTTGCTTCCTTTAGGATACTTAAAATTTCTGTATTCATTACTTAAAGCTTATATTTCAATAGTTTCTAAATAGTTTTCCTCGTCAGTCTCATTATCATCTTCTTCCTCTAAATAAGATTTAAAGATTTCAATAAGTGATGCTTGTTCTTCTATGGTTGTTTCTTCAAAAATTTCACGAATAGATACTTCCGTTTCAAATGTGGTTCGAATCATAGATACTAGTCGAGTGGCCAATAACGAATGTCCTCCTAAATCAAAGAAATCATCATAAACACTGATTTTTTCAATTCCGAGTAACTCTTGCCAAATAGCAACCAATTGTTCTTCAGTTTCATTTCTTGGTGCTAGATATTCTTTATCTGACAATTGTGAAAGATCTGGCTCTGGAAGTGCTTTCTTATCAATTTTCCCATTGGCTGTTAAAGGCATTTCTTCTAAAACAAACCACAATTGAGGAATCATATAGTTTGGTAAACTTTCGGATACTGCTTCTTGTAGTTCCTCTTGATTCGCCCCTTCTTCAACCACTAAATAAGCTACTAATCGATTGACTCCAGTTGGGTCTTTCTTAGCAAGTACACAACACTGACTAATAGAATCTAAAGCCACTATTGTATTTTCTATTTCTCCTAATTCGATTCGATAACCACGAATTTTAACCTGATCATCTGTACGACCAACAAATTCTAATGTACCATCTGGTAACCATTTTCCTAAATCGCCTGTTTTATATAAGCGACCTTCATCTTCAGTAAATGGATTGGCTACAAATTTCTCTTTTGTTAATTCAGCTCGATTTAAATATCCTCTACCAACTCCAATTCCACTCGTCCAAAGCTCTCCAATAACACCAATTGGACATAAATGATCAAATTGGTCTACTACATACATATCCATGTTTGCTACTGGTTTTCCAATTGGAACTGCTACTCCTTCCGGAGCTTTATTCATAATGTGTAAAGTAACATCATCAGCTGCCTCAGCTGGACCATAAGCATTTACAACAGGGACGTTTGGATATGATGAGAACCATTTTTCTAATAATGGCTTCGTAGCGGCTTCTCCCGTAACCAAGAAGTACTGTAAATTAGCTAATCCTTCTGCAGCAGCTCCTTCATCCAATATACTCGAAACATATGAAGGAACTAATTGTAAATGACTCACTTTATTACTACATAATGATTCTTGGAAACTAAAAATATCTAAGATGCTTTCTTCACTATAAATTACAATTTTACCTCCACACAATAAACCGCTTAGCATTTGCCATACAGAAATATCAAAAGTAAACGGAGCAGTAAAGGCCACAGCACTCTTCTCATTCATTTTGAGATCATCGACCATTAATAACAGGTGATTTAACAGACCTGCATGCTCTATCATGGCACCTTTTGGCAACCCTGTACTTCCCGAAGTGTAAATGATGTACGCCAAATCATTAGAACTATACGTCATTTCAATTCCTGAATCTGGAAAGTCTGCAATATCCTCTTCATTTAGAGATATTAACTTAATAGTATCATCGAATAAGGATTCTAAAACCAGTTCATTTAGCTCATCTGTAATGACTAAAGAACAACCTGTATCTTCAACCATGTACGAAATACGGTCCATTGGAAAATCTGGTTTTATAGGAACATAGGCTCCTCCTGACTTTAATATTGCCAAAACACCTACGAGCATGTCTAAATTTCGATCTAAACAAATCCCTATTAAATCATCTGTTTTTACTCCTTCGTCAATTAAATAATGAGCTAATTTATTTGAGCGTTGGTTTAATTCTTTATAGGTTAACTCTTCTCCCTCAAATACAGCAGCTATAGCTTCTGGAGACTTCAATACTTGATCTGCAAATAAATCAACTACTGTTTTATCCAATGGATAAGCAACATCAGTATTATTAAATGTTTCTAATAACTGAACATCTTCTTTAGGTAGAATAGTTAAGCTATCCACAGTTATGTTTTGCTCCTCTTTTAATGCAACGACTAACTGATTTAAAGCTTCTTCAATATATCCTAAAAATTGTTCTGGATTAATGTCGCCATCAATTTGAGCCGTAAGCTCAAACTCTTTTCCAAAGTCATCAATATCTAAAGATATCGGATAATTGGTACGTTCATTAACCATTGTTACAGCAAGACCTAAATCAATAACATCTTCGTTTTGTAATAACTCTTCTGACATCTCTTCTTCCTCTTCTTCTGAAGTTGAATGACGGTAATTCATCAGAGCACTAAATATTGGAAGTTCATTCGAAATACCGCTCCAGCTATGAACATCCGATAAAGGCGTTTGTTCATAAGCCAACATTTCCGTTAATGCTTTCTTAACCTCAGCAATATATTCAGATATCGTTCCTTTTAATTCTGTAAGAAAGGGTAATGTGTTAATGAATAGTCCTAATGAATCTGCCGCACCGAGAGATCCCTGTAGACGTCCTAAAAGTAATGACCCAAAAATTGCATAATCCGTATTACTACATCTTCCAACCACTAAACCAAAAGCCGCATGGAATAATACTGCCGGACTCATACCTAATGAAATACTAATATTTCGTAGATCTTCCCCTAACTTTTCTGGAATTAATGACTGTGCTTCTTTTATATCACTAAAATTATCACGTGTATCTGTTAACCCAAAAGGATACGTAGGCTCTTGAATACCTCCAAGCAACCCTTTGAAATAAGATTCACTGTCATTTGTTGCTTGTTGATGCAACGTATGCCCAATAAAGTCTCTATATAAAACTGGAGTTGGAAGTTCTGATTCTTTTCCAGAAAGATATAATACAATTTCAGAAACAACCTTCTCTAATCCAATATGATCCAGTGCTAAATGATGCTGATAAACAACTACATAACATATTTCGTTTTCAGGATCATCTATTGATTTTAGTTTTAACAATGGTGCTTTAGAAACATCCATCCAATGGCGTCCTGGTGCTGCTAATTCTTCCAATTCCGTTGTTAAGTCTTTATCACAATCAACAACATACTCTTCTACAGATAATTCTGCTTCTCTAAATACTACTTGAACTGTATTTGGTAATCCTTCACTTAAAAAAGCAGTACGCAATACATCATGACGATTTACTACAAACTGTAATGCCTCTACAAACGATGTACGTTTCTCTTTATTTGCAAAAGAAAGTAAGGTTGGTAAGATATATGGATCTCCTTCGCTTTCATTACTCATTAAATAATGGAAGTAGATTCCTTCTTGTAAAGGGGATAAAGGATATATATCTTCTATATTAGAAACACCTCCTTCAATTTGAGCAACTACTGCATCAATTTCTTGTTGATCAAAATTTAATAATGGAACCATTGAAGGTGTTATCACCTCAGTATCTTTTGTTATTCCATTAGGTGGCGTTATATACATTGAACTCGACAATACCATTTTTTCTATAATCCCTGTAATACAAGGGTTCAAGAAAATATCTCTAACTGCTATATGGTAACCAATTTTTTGTAAACGAGCTATTAATTGAACAATCAACAAACTATGCCCTCCTAATTCAAAGAAATCATCGTTAATCCCAATTTTTTCAATTCCCAACAAATCTTGCCAAATGCTTACTAATTCTTGTTCTATTTCATTTCTTGGCGCTATATATTCTTTTGTTGATAATTGTGAACTGTCTGGTTCTGGCAATGACTTTTTATCAATCTTTCCATTTGCCGTTAAGGGCATTTCATCTAAGGAAATCCATAACATAGGTACCATATAATCTGGTAAGCTATCTTTTAAAGTATTTTGAATTTTATCCTTATTGAATTCTCCTTCTGTAACGACATATCCTACCAAACGGTATATCTCATTTTGATCTTTCATTGCTAATACGCAACAATTCAGAACACTTGATACTTGAGATAATGTATTCTCTATTTCACCTAATTCAATACGATAGCCTCGAATTTTTACCTGATCATCAGATCTACCTACAAATTCTAAAGTCCCATCGGGTAACCATCTTCCTAAATCACCTGTTTTATATAAGCGCCCTCCATTTTCAGAGAACGGATTTTCTATAAATTTTTCTTCTGTAAGCTCAGCTCTATTCAAGTACCCTCGTCCAACACCAATTCCTGCTGTCCATAATTCACCAACAACACCTATTGGGCATAAGTTTTCAAATCGATCAACCACATAAACATCCATGTTTGCCACAGGTTTTCCTATTGGTACTGTAGCTCCCACTGGAGTTGTATTCATGATGTGTAAAGTGATGTCATCAGCGGCTTCTGCTGGTCCGTAAGCGTTTACTACTGGAACATTTGGATATATTAAGAACCACTTATCTAATAATGATTTTGTAGCAGCCTCTCCTGTTACTAAGAAATGACTCAGATTTGACAAACCTTCAGTCGAATTTCCACTTTCTAATAAACTAGTAACATAAGATGGTACTAATTGAAGATGACTCACATTATTCTCTTCGATAGAAGATTGGAAGTCATCGATATCCAAAATACTTTCTTCACTATAAATTGCTACTGAACCTCCACATAATAATGCACTTAGCATTTGCCAAACTGAAATATCAAATGTGAACGGCGCTGTAAATGCGACCACACTTTCATTTGTCATTTTCAGTTCATCAACCATTAATAATAAGTGATTCAATAAACCGGCATGTTCTATCATAGCTCCTTTTGGCAGTCCTGTACTCCCTGAAGTATAAATCACGTAGGCCAAGTCGTATGAACGATACTCTACTTTTACTGGAATAGTGGCATAATCCGCCACATTTTCTATTGCTATTAGTTGAATAGTATCAGAGCTTAGCGCTACAATTTCTTGGCTTTCTAGATCGGTAACTACATGAGAACACCCAGTATCTTCAAGCAAGTATTCAATACGATCTTTAGGAAAGTCTGGTTTCATAGGAACATAGGCACCTCCTGCTTTTAATATCCCAAATACTCCGACTACCATATCTAAACCTCTCTCTAGACATATTCCTATTAAATCATCAGATTTTACACCTTGAGATACTAAACAATGTGCTAATTGATTTGAACGCTTATCTAATTCTTCATAACTGAATTCTGTACCTTCGAAAGTTAGGGCAATCGCTTTTGGACATTTTTGAACTTGATCAGTAAATAGGTCTACAACTGTTTTATCTAATGGATAAGTAACTTCAGCAGCATTAAACACATTTAATAATTGAGTTTCTTCTTTCTCAGTTAACATTGCTACCTCACCTACTGATAACTCGACATTATTAACAATGCTTGCTAATAATTCCTTATAATGTTCTAACATTCGAACTATGGTTTCCTCTTTAAATAAGGTAGTACTGTATGTTAGACTCAATTCAAAAGTCGACTCTACTTCAGTTACGTCTAACGTTATATCAAATTGAGAACTTACTGTTTCCGATTCGTATGGTGAAATAGCTAAAGGTTCGAATTCTTCCTCTACTTCTTGCAATTCTACAGCAGGTCCTGTTGTATTTTCCAATGAGAACATTACCTGAAATAAAGGAGTTGTACTCATATCACGATTTTTAACCACTTTATCCACCACTTTCTCAAATGGAGCTAACTGATTATCGTATCCTTCTAATGTTGTTGTTTTTACTTGACTTAGTAATTCTTTAAAACTAATATCATCACTTAAATCGCTTCGCAATACCAACGTATTTACGAAGAATCCTATCATTCCTTCTAACTCTGATTGTGTACGGTTAGCTATTGGAGTACCAATACAAATATCATCTTGACCGCTATAACGTGCTAACAATACTTTGAATGCCGACAGTAAAAACATAAAAGTTGTTACATTTTCTTGCTTCGACAAGGTTTTGATTGAAGTTCCTAATTCTTCATTTAAGTTTATGGTTATATTAGCTCCTTCAGTTTCTTGAATTGCAGGACGCATAAAATCAGTAGGCAACTCTAATACGCTAGCATTGGTTAACTTTTGCTCCCAATATGAAAGTTGATTTTCCAATACTTCTCCTTCAAAGTACTTGCGTTGCCAAATAGCATAATCGGCATACTGTAAAGATAACTCCGGTAAAATAGCCTCCTTACCTATTTGTAATGAAGCATAAAGTTCATTGAACTCTTGTATTAAAATATCTTCCGACCAACCATCACTTGCAATATGGTGGAAAACACAAGCCAATGCATACTTATTTTCTCCTAAATCATACAAACGAGCTCGTAATTTATAATCATTCGCTAAATCAAAAGGAATCGTCAAATACTTTCCTAAACTTGCTTCTAGTTCATTTTCTGATATTGTTTCTCGACTCAAACTCCATTCTTCATGACTTCTTACTTCTTGGTAACCATAACCATCTGCTGATAAAATATTAGTTCGTAACACTTCATGACGAGCTACAATAGTTTTAATCGTTGTCTCTAGATTCGTTTTATCTAAGTTTCCTTCCAAATATATTACCACTGGCATATGATATGCCAAAGTACCTTGCAGCTGATCTATAAACCAAATACGCTCTTGACTAAATGATAAAGGAATACGTTCGGGGCGTTCTTCAGCTAAAATTGAAGGAAGCCTTACTCCTTCTGACAATTCAGATACATGTGCGGCTAAATCGACTAGTACTGTAAACTCAAAAACTCCCGCTATCTCTATCTCTTTCTTCAATTCCTTACGAATCATAGAAACCAATCGAGTAGCCAGTAAACTATGTCCGCCTAATTCAAAGAAATCATCATGAATACCAACTCTTTCTATGCCCAATAATTCTTGCCAAATAGCGGCCATTTGCTCTTCACTCTCATTTGTAGGAGCTACATATTCTCTTGCAGATAGTTCTGAACTATCGGGTTCTGGCAATGACTTTTTATCAATTTTCCCATTAGCTGTTAATGGCATTTCATCCAGCGCTATCCAAAGCATAGGAATCATATATTCGGGTAAGCTTCTTTTCAGTTCCTCCTGTACCTTTTCTTTATTAAATTCATCTTCAACAACTACGTATCCTATTAAACGGTTTGTACCAATAGTATCTTCTTTGGCCAATACACAACTATTTTGAATACCTGTAACTTGCGATAATGCATTTTCTATCTCACCTAATTCAATACGATAACCTCTAATCTTTACCTGATCATCAGAACGACCAACAAACTCTAAAGTACCATTTGAAAGCCATCTTCCTAAATCACCTGTTTTGTATAATCTTCCTCCTTCTGTTATAAATGGATTCTCAATAAATTTTTCCTTGGTAAGTTCATCTCTATTTAAATATCCTCTACCCACTCCGATACCAGAAGTCCATATTTCTCCAACCACTCCTATTGGACATAAGTTCTCAAACTGATCAACAACATATACATCCATATTTGCCACTGGTTTTCCGATTGGAACTACTACTCCACTTGGAGATTTTTCCATAATATGCAAAGTAACATCATCAGCCGCCTCAGCTGGCCCATAAGCATTCACTACTGGAATTGAAGGATATAGTGAGAACCACATGTCTAATAATGACTTTGTCGCTGCTTCTCCTGTTACTAAGAAGTATGATAACCCTGATAGACCTTTAGAAACTTCTTCACCTTGCAATAAACTGGCTATATATGACGGTACTAACTGAAGATGACTGACATTATCCTCTTCCAACGACGATTGAAAATTGTCAATATCTAAAATAGTATCTTCATTATATACTGCGATACAACCTCCACAAATCAATGCGCTTAACATTTGCCACACTGAAATATCAAAAGTAAATGGCGCTGTGAAAGCCACTACACTTTCATCAGACATTTTTAGTTCATCAATCATTAATAGTAAATGATTTAATAAACCGGCATGCTCAATCATAGCTCCTTTTGGTAATCCTGTACTTCCAGAAGTATAAATGATATATGCTAAGTCGTTTGGATTATAGGATAATTCTACATCTGTTACTGGATAATCCGAATCTAAAACATCTTCATCATCTATTGCTATTAAATTGATTGCCTCATCGAATAACGATTCTAAAACAAATTCGTTCAATGAGTCTGTAACTACTATTGAACAATCTGTATCTTCAATAATATAAGAAATACGATCCATTGGAAAATCTGGCTTAATAGGAACATAAGCTCCACCAGCTTTTAATATCCCTAAAATACCAACTATCATGTCCAATCCTCGTTCTAAGCATATTCCAACTAGATTATCTCGTTGAACACCTTGATCTATTAAATAATGTGCCAGTTGATTTGATCGTTGATCTAATTCTGCATAACTCAATTCATCTCCTTCAAATACTGCTGCAATTGCCTCTGGCGTTTCTTGTGCCTTTCTTTTAAACAGATCAATAACCGTTTCATCAAGTGGATATTCCTTCGAAGTATCATTGAATATATCTAACAATTGAGTTTCTTCTTGTTGAGATAGCATTGGTATATCGCCAATAGGCTGCTCTATATTTACTACAATATTTTTTAGTAATGTTTTGTAGTTTTCTAACATACGAGCAATGGTCTCTTCCTTAAACAAGTCTGTACAATACACAACATTCAAGAAAATATTTGATTCTTCTTCATTTACATTGAACATTAAATCAAATTGCGCCGTGGTTTCTGAAAAATCATGAGGTAGTATTAAAAGGTCTGCTGTTCCAGTATTCTCTTCTACCTCATCTGTAACAACGCTTATTTCACTGTTGTAATCGAACATTACTTGAAACAACGGTGTCATACTAACATCACGTGTTGTTACCACTCGATCAACGACCCTTTCAAAAGGAGTTAACTGATTATCATAACCTTCAAGGGTTGTTGTTTTTACTTGATGTAACAACTCTTTGAAATTGATATCACCACTTAAATCACTTCGTAATGCTAAAGTATTTGTAAAGAAACCAATCATTCCTTCCAATTCGTATTGAGTACGATTGGCAATAGGAGTACCCACGCAAATATCTTCTTGTCCGCTATAACGAGCTAATAATACTTTAAAAGATGCCAACAAGAACATAAATGGAGTAACTCCTTCTTTATGATATAGTTCTTTTAATGATCCACTTAATTCTTCTCCTAAATCGATTGAAAAAGTGGCTCCTGCTGTACCCTGAACAGAAGGACGAATATAATCTGTAGGTAATGCTAAAGTGCTTACTCCTGTTAATTTATTCTCCCAATATCCTAATTGTCTATCAAGAATTTCACCTTCTAAATACTTACGTTGCCATATAGCATAATCGGCATACTGAAGCGTTAATTCTGGAAGATTAACCTCTCTATCCGTTTTCAATGCATCATATAGTTCGGTAAATTCATTTGTTAAAATAGCTTCAGACCAACCATCACTAGCAATGTGATGAAATATACAAGCCAACACAAACTTATTCGCTCCTAAATCATACAAACACGACCTTAATTTGTAGTCGCTTGATAAATTAAACGGAGTGGTTAAATAGCTATGTATTTGCTTATCTAATTCACTTTTCCCTGAAACTGATTTCTTTTCTAAACTCCAATTTTCTGCACTAACAATTTCTTGATATCCTATCCCTTCGCTTGAAAATAGATTTGTACGGAGTATCTCATGTCGAGAAACGATCGTTTTTAATGCTTTTTCCAATACATCAATATCTAACTCCCCTTCAATATGCATTATCGCAGGGATATGATAAGCCAATGTTCCTTCAAATTGATCTAAGAACCACAAACGTTCTTGACTAAAAGATAATGGAATGCGCTCATCTCGGTTTTCAGCTATTATTTCAGGTAGAAGCACGCCTTTAGACTGTGTTGCTATATGTAGGGCTAAATCCGCTATGGTTGTGTATTCGAATATTTCACGAATAGCTATTTCTTTTTCTAACTCTTTACGAATTAAAGAAACTAAACGAGTGGCCAACAATGAATGCCCTCCTAGCTCAAAGAAATCGTCATATACCCCAATCTTTTCTATTCCTAATAACTGCTGCCAAATTTCGATCAATTTTTCTTCCGATTCGTTTCTTGGAGCTACATATTCTTTGGTTGAAAGTACAGAACCATCAATTTCGGGCAAAGCTTTTTTATCTAACTTTCCATTAACTGTTAATGGCATCTCTTCCAGTTCTACCCACAGTGCAGGTATCATATAGCCAGGTAATGTTTTTTTCAATTCAGTTTGAAGTTCCTCTTTATCAAAACTTCCTTCTGAAACTACATATCCTACCAATTGTTTTGTTCCACTTACATCTTCTTTAGCTAAGACACAGCATTGATTTACAATTAAAAGTGTAGATAAAGCATTTTCTACCTCTCCTAATTCAACCCGATATCCTCTAATTTTTACCTGATCATCTTTTCTTCCAATAAATTCTAAGTTACCATCTGGCAACCATCTTCCTAAGTCTCCAGTTTTATAGATTTTATCTCCTTCTTTGAAAGGATTATCTATGAATTTTTCCTTATTAAGTTCTTCCCTATTAAGGTATCCTTTTGATACCCCTACTCCTCCGATGCATAACTCACCTGTAACTCCTTTCGGAACAAGATTTAAATTTTTATCTAAAACGTAGATTTGCATATTAGGCATTGGAATCCCAATTGGGAAAGTATGAATGAATGAATGCTTGTCTAACGTATTAAATGAATATGTTGTAGTTCCCACCGTAGCTTCCGTTGGTCCATACTCATTGATTATTATTGAATCAATATTTAACTCCGTAAATGTTGATAAATGATTTGGTTGTAATGCTTCTCCTCCTAGTACATAACGATCTGCTATATTCTTAGTTTTTCTTAACACAGGATCTAATAATTCTAGATGTGATGGTGTTAATTTTATAAAACTATAAGGGGCATATTTCTCTAGGTTTTCATCTTTAAAAGTATCCAAACCACTACCGCTACTTATTACGAGCATTTTACCATTTACTAATGGTGTAAAAATCTCCGTCATTGAAGCGTCAAAAGATGCAGAAAGATGCATATAACTTCCGGAAGTATTTTCACCTAAGTACTGATTACTACAAGTAGTAATGTAATTCATTAAACTACTATGATAAATTGGAACTCCTTTTGGCTTTCCTGTACTCCCTGAAGTATAAATCACATAAGCAAGATTGTTCGATATAACCGTTTTATTTGTTCCTTCTTTTTTGTGATTTTCAATTTCTTTCCAATCATTATCCAAAGCAACAACTGTCATACCATCCTTTTCTTTTATGGCTTCATTATTTGTTCCATTTGTAAGAACAATACTTATTCCTGCATCCCCCAGCATATAGTCTATCCTTTCTTTAGGATACGCAGGATCAATAGGAACATAAGCTCCACCGGATTTTAAAACACCTAAAATACCAACGAGCATTTCAATACTTCGTTCCATACAAATACCTACAAATGTATTTGATTGAACCCCTAAGCTACTTAGATAACTAGCTAATTGATTTGAGCGCTCGTCCAACTCTTCATAGGTCAATCCTTCATTTTTGTATACTAAGGCAATCGCTTCAGGAGCTTTCAATGCCTGCTCAACAAATACATCAACAACCGTTTTATCTGTTGGATAATCAGCTTCCGTATTGTTAACTGCGGTTACCAATTTCGTTTCCTCTTCTTCTGTTAACATTGTTAAGCTCCCTACAGATTGCGTACTATCTTTAACAACACTATTTAACAATTCGCGGAAATGCTCAAGCATTCGATCTATGGTTAACTTCTCAAATAGTGCTGTACAATAGTTCACATTTAAAAGAATATCTGAATCCCCTTCAGCAATACTCAAGGTAATATCGAATTTCGATGGTATGTTATCACTTTCGAACTCTGATATTTCAACACCTCCAAAATCTAAAGTAGTCTCACTTTCATCTGTTAAACCAACGGAAGTATTTTCCGTCATAAACATCACTTGAAATAAAGGAGTTGTGCTCATATCGCGAGTTACAACTACTTTGTCTACTACCTTTTCAAAAGGTGTTAACTGATGATCATAAGCTTCTAGAGTTGTTTCTTTAACTTGTTTCAAGAAATCTTTAAAACTAGGGTTTTCACTTAAATCACTGCGAAGTGCTAGCGTATTAACAAAAAACCCAATCATTCCTTCCAAATCAGATTGTGTACGATTGGCTATAGGTGTACCAATACAAATATCATCCTGACCACTATAACGGTGCAATAGCACTTTAAATGTAGACAGAAGAAACATAAACATTGTTACCCCTTCATTTCGACACAATTCTCTAACAGAATTCGTTAGATCTTCGTTTAACGCTAAGTAAGTATTTCCCCCTTCTATACGTTGAGTCGCTGGGCGTTCAAAATCTAAAGGAAGTTTTAAACTATCAACTCCTTTTAACTTCTTTTCCCAATATGCCAATTGATCTGCGAGAACTTCTCCTTCTAAATACTTACGTTGCCAAATAGCATAATCAGAATATTGTAAGTTTAACGCTGGAAGATCGAAAGAATTACCTTTTTGTAACGAACTGTATAATTCTAAAAATTCATTAATTAAGATATCTTCAGACCAGCCATCACTTGCAATATGATGAAGCACTACAGCCAATACATAATTTTCATCTTCTAAATTGTACAAGCAAGCTCTTAATTTAAAATCCTTATCCAAATTAAAAGGAGTTGCTTGATATTCTGAAATACTTCCTTCAATTGTTTCTGCTGAACTATTTTCTTGTAATAAAAACCATGAATCAGCCTTCTTTACTTCCTGATACCCTACTCCTTCTTCGGATACAATATTGGTTCTAAGTATTTCATGACGTTCAACAATCGTTTTTAACGATTGTTCCAATGCTGTTACATTCAATTCTCCTTTTAAGCGAATTGCAATTGGCATATGATATTCACTGGTTCCTTGTAATTCATCTAAAAACCATAATCGCTCTTGACTAAATGATAATGGAATTCGTTCTGGACGTTCTTCTAAAATCACTGGAGGAAGTGTTACACCTGTTGAGGGCGCTGAAATATGCACACTTAATTCCGATATAGTCGTGTATTCAAATATGTCACGGATTAGAATTTCTACAGACATTTTTGTTCGAATCATAGAAACTAAACGAGTTGCTAATAAACTATGGCCTCCTAACTCAAAGAAATCATCATTCACACCAATTTTATCTACCCTTAAAAGCTCTTGCCAAACCGTAACTAGCAGTTCTTCTGTCTCATTTCTTGGAGCCACATATTTTCTACTTGATAGTTCTGAACTATCTGGCTCAGGCAACGATTTTTTATCTATTTTTCCATTAACTGTTAATGGTATTTCATCCAGAATTATCCATATAGTAGGAACCATATAATCAGGTAAACTGGCTTTCAATTTTTCTTGAATAACCTCTTTCGTTATCCTACTGTCGAGTACGACATATCCTACTAAACGATTCGTTCCTTCTCCATCATCCTTTGCTAAAACACAGCTCTTTTGAACTCCTTCTATTTGTGATAATATACTTTCTATTTCTCCTAATTCAATACGATACCCGCGAACCTTTACTTGGTCATCCGAGCGTCCAATAAATTCTAAGGTACCGTCTGGTAACCATTTTCCTAAGTCACCCGTTTTATATAAACGATTTCCATTTTTACTGAATGAATCAACAGTAAATTTTTCTTTTGTGAGTTCCTCTCTGTTTAAGTATCCTCTACCAACACCAATTCCACTAGTCCATAATTCTCCAACAATTCCTACCGGGCATAAATTATTGAATCGGTCTACTATATACACATTCATATTAGCTACTGGTTTTCCAATTGGAACAAAATCACCTTCCGGAGATTCACTCATAATGTGAAGTGTAATATCATCTGCCGCTTCTGCAGGTCCATATGCATTCACCACAGGAACGTTTGGATATAATGTAAACCACTTATTTAACAACGATTTGTTTACTGCTTCTCCAGTAATTAAAAAGTAGCTCAATGCAGATAACCCTTCAACAACGATTTGAGCCTCCAATAAACTTGCCAAATAAGAAGGCACCAATTGTAAGTGACTTATTTTATGATTTGTTAATGAAGCTTGAAAACCATTGATATCTAGTATTTTTTCCTCACTATAAATTGTGATAGAACCTCCACACAGTAGTGCACTTAATAATTGCCATACTGAAATATCAAAGGTAAATGGAGCCGTAAATGCCACCACACTTTGGTCATCCATATGCAACTCATCAATCATAATTAATAAGTGATTCAATAAGCCTGCATGTTCGATCATTGCTCCTTTTGGAACTCCAGTACTTCCGGAGGTATAAATTATATAAGCTAAATCTCCTGAATTATATGACAATTCCAGTCCAGTACCTGGATATTTTGAGTATAAAACGTCATTTTCATCTATTGCCACTAGAGTAATTGTGTCCTCAAACAATGATTCTAAAACAAGCTCATTTAATTCATCAGTAATTACTAAAGAACATTTAGTATCTGCAATAATATGAGAAATGCGATCCATTGGAAAATCAGGCTTAATAGGCACATAAGCCCCTCCAGATTTTAGAACTCCCAACACTGCAACCAGCATATCCAGTCCTCTGTCCAAACAAATACCAACCAAATCATCTGATCGTATTCCTTGTTCTAGGATGTAATGTGCTAATTGATTTGAGCGTTTATCTAATTCTTCATATGATAATTCTTCTCCCTCAAACACTGCGGCAATTGCATTTGGCCCTTTTTTAACTTGTTCTTTGAATACATCAATGACCGTTCTATCCAAATCATACTTCGATGAGGTTTCGTTAAAAACTTCCAATAACTGTGTTGTTTCTGGTTGAGTAAGCATTGGCAAACGTCCAATAGATTGCTCAATATTGTTTACCACAGTGCTTAATAAAACCTTATAATGTTCTAGCATTCTTTCGATGCTAGTTTCATCAAACAAATCAGTACAGTAATTTATACTTAGTACTATTCCTCCTCCTTCTTCGGAAACGTTTAAGGTTAAATCGAACTGAGCTGAGGTATTCGTATATTCATAAGGTTCTATGCTAAGATCTCCTATAGCTATATCTGCATTTATTACGTCAGCCTCTCCTTTCTCTTCTTCAGAAACAGCTCCTTCATTTTGGTAATCGAACATTACCTGAAATAAAGGGGTAGTACTCATATCACGAGAAGTCACCACTCTGTCTACAATCTTCTCAAAAGGTGTTTGTTGATTTTTATATCCTTCGAGCGTAGTTGTTTTTACTCTTCCTAAGAAATCTCTAAAACTAGGATTTCCGCTTAAATCCGTACGTAATGCAAGTGTATTTACGAAGAAACCGATCATTCCCTCTAATTCAGATTGTGTTCTATTTGCTATTGATGTTCCTACACAAATATCATCTTGACCGCTATGACGAGATAATAATAATTTGAAAACTGACAATAGCAACATTGGCATGGTTACCCCTTCTTGCTGGCACAGATCTTTTAATGATTTACTAAACGATTCATCTATGATGGTTGAAACATCTGCTCCTGCATTACTTTGTATTTGAGGACGAGTATAATTTAATGGTAACGTTAAAGTACTTACTCCTTTTAGCTTATCTTCCCAGTAGTTTAGCTGAGCATCTAAAATGTCTCCTTCAAAATATTTACGTTGCCAAATTGCATAGTCGATATACTGCAAATTTAACTCAGGCAACATTACTTCCCTTTCAGATTTTAAAGCACTGTATAATTCTACAAACTCATTAGTCAATATATTTTCGGACCAACCATCACTCGCTATATGATGAAAAACACAAGCCAACACATATTTGTTATCCCCTAAATCGTACAAACATGCTCTTAATTTATAATCACTCGCTAAATTAAAAGGAACGGTAATATAATTTTGTAATCTGGTCGACAGCTCTTCTTCTCCTACTACTTTTTCACTTCCTAAAAACCAATTATCAGAACCAACAACTTCTTGATATCCTATACCTTCTTCGGATAGAATATTTGTTCTCAATACTTCATGACGATCAACAATTGTTTTTAAAGCCTGTTCAAGAACCGAAGTATTTAATTCTCCTTCCAAACGAATAATTGTAGGAATATGATATTCCTCACTACTTCCTTGTAACTGATCTATAAACCATAACCTCTCCTGGTTAAAAGACAAAGGAATTTGCTGAAGTTCGGTTCTATCAAAAGCTATAATATTGCCTTCGGCTCCTATATGACTGGTTCCTTTCTGATGTTTTTTAAGGTAGCTTATTAAGACTTCCTTTTGGTTTTTGATTTTCTCAAGTAAATCTGAATCAATTGTAGTTTTCTTCGATTTAATGCTTAATTTATCCCCTTCCAATACTAATTTAATACCTTCTTTTTCAGATATCTTTAGTATTTCTAATATTTCTAAATTCATTGAGTAAGTTGGTTGATTCTTGTTTGTTTGATTCTTGTTTATAAACTAATTGTAGTAACGTATTCATCTTCATCTTCAATTTTGTTAAGAGAAATTACCCCTATGTAATTTGCTAATTGCTCTATACAATCGAATTCAAAAATGTCTACGATTTCAATTTTTATATCTAGTTCTTTGTTGACAATTGAAATTAAACGAGTCGCTAATAAACTATGACCTCCTAATTCGAAGAAATTATCATACACTCCTACTTTTTCGAGACCTAACAATTCTTGCCAAATAGCAACTAATTGTTCTTCGATCTCGGTGCGTGGAGCTACATATTCTCTTGTTGAGAACATGCTACCATCAGGATCTGGTAATGATTTTCTATCTAATTTCCCATTAGATGTTAATGGCATAGCATCTAGTGCTATCCATATGGTAGGAACCATATAATCTGGTAAGCTTTCTTTTAATTCTTCTTGCAAAAATTCTTTATCCAATGCTCCTTCAACAACAATATAGCCGATTAGTTGATTTGTACCAGTAGCATCTTCCTTCGCTAATATACAGCATTGATTTATAGTATCAATGGCTAATAATGCACTTTCTATCTCTCCTAATTCAATTCTGTATCCTCTGATTTTAACCTGATGATCTTTTCTTCCGACATACTCAATTGAACCATCTGGTAACCAACGACCTAAATCACCTGACTTATAAAGTCTCGAATTATCCTCGTTGCTAAATGGATTTGAAACAAATCGTTCATTTGTAAGCTTTTCTCTATTCAAATAGCCTCTCGCTACACCAGCTCCTCCTATACACAGCTCTCCAATTACTCCTTTTGGAACCAAATTCAAATGGTTATCAACCACATAACAACTCAATGTGGGAATTGCTGTACCTATGGTACTTGCTGGTGTTAAAATTTCAGCTGAAGTAATTTCCTTATAAGTAACATGAACCGTAGTTTCGGTAATACCGTACATGTTAATTAATTTACATTCAGAATAGGTTTCTTTCCATTCTTTTAGATATGTAGGATTCAATGCTTCCCCTCCAAAAATCACATAACGAATGGCATTTGAAGTTACATCTGCTGTTAAAAATTCCTCTTGTAGCGTGTAAAACGAGCTTGGTGTTTGATTTAAAACTGTGACACCTTCGTTTACTAACAATTGTGTATAAGAAGCCATGTCTCTCGTAACTGCTTTCGGTACAATTACTAATCGCCCTCCAAATAATAAAGCTCCATACATTTCCCAAACTGAGAAATCAAAACAAAATGAATGGAATAGAGTCCAAACATCGTTCGAAGAAAAATCGTACAAGCACTCGTCGTTGACGAACAAACGAACTACATTTATATGCTCTATCAATACGCCCTTAGGCTTCCCTGTACTTCCTGATGTATAAATTACATAGGCGAGGTCATTTGGCGTCATTCCTTTGTAGCTTAATTTTCGTGTAGAAAATTCTGAAATAGCATTCCAATCTCCATCTAGAGAAACCACTGTTAATTCATCTCTACTTTTTAAAGATTGTTTGCTTGCTTCGCTACTTAATACCAAACGGATACCAGCATCTGTAAGAGTATAATCGATACGATCTTCTGGATAATCTGGATCAACAGGAACATATGCCCCTCCCGACTTTAAGATTCCTAAAATACCGATAATCATTTCCAGACTGCGTTCCAAACAAATTCCCACTAAATCATTTGACTGCACTCCTTCTTCTCTTAGGTAACGTGCTAATTGATTCGATTTCTTATCTAATTCTTTATATGTTAATTCTACTCCTTCATAAACTACTGCAACAGCATTTGGAGTATCCTTTACCTGCTCTATAAATAAGTCTACTAATGTTTTATCTTTTGGATAATTTACCTCGGCAGTATTAAACTCTTCTCTAAGTTGAAGTTCTTCCTCTTCAGGTAATATACCTACTCTGCTTATTGCTACTGTTTCTTCTGATTTCAATCCACTTAGCAGTCCAGTTAGAGCTTCTTGCATATAGGTAAGAATACTTTCAGGATCAATACTTTCGTCAACCTGAACCGTTATTCCAAACCCTATTCCATAATCATCAACATATACTCCAAAAGGATAATTCGTTCTTTCATTACCACTTATCAAATCCATTTCTAAGTCCATCATATCACCATGGGCTTCTACTTCTTCTGTTGAAATTTCTGAATGGCGGAAATTAAATAATGCGCTAAACAATGGTACATCATTAGAAATACCTGACCAACCATGTATTCTTGGTAATGGAGTTTGCTCATGAGGTAGCAAATCACCTAATGTTTGTTTTACTGTTTGAATATACCCGGTTACATTTCCTTTTAACTCAACTAAGAAAGGTAGCGTATTGATAAATAATCCAAGTGAGTTCGCTGCACCAACGGATCCTTGAAGGCGACCTGAAAATAATGATCCGAATACCGCATATTCTTTACCACTAAATCTTCCGACAAGAATTCCATACGCAGCATGGAATAAAACAGCTGGACTTATTCCTAATTCAACACTAACTTTTCGAATTTCTTCTGTTAATTCTTCAGATAACACAACATTTGCGTCTTTAATTGTGCCTTCATTACCTCGAACGGTTGCTAGCTCAAAAGGATAGGTAGGTTCATCAATATCTTCGAATAATTCTTTGAAATAAACTTCTGAATCGTTTTCAGATTGTAAGTGTAATACATGACCGATAAATTCTCTATACAATGCTGGTTCTGGAAGCATTGATGCTTTTCCTGCTAAATACATTTCGATTTCAGAAATAATTATCTCTAAACCAACATGATCAAAAATTAAGTGATGTTGATTTATTAATAAGTAATATTTACCCGATACAGTATCATCTGCCGATTTTAACTGTAGTATTGGTGCATTGGTAAGATCTATCCAGTTTTTACCAGGCTCTAACATTTTCTTTAATTCTGATTCTATTTCTATGCCCGAATCAAAAGTTAACTCCTCTATTTGAAGCGTTGCTTCTTTAAGTACCACTTGCACCGCTTGAGGTAAACCTTCACTTATCACGCCAGTACGTAAAACATCATTACGATTTACAACAAATTGCAGTGCTTCTATAAATACTGATCGTTTTTCACTACTTGAAAATGATAATAAATTTGGAAGAACATAAGGATCTCCTTGTTCTTCATTACTCATTAAATAATGGAAATAAATTCCTTCTTGTAGTGGAGATAAAGGATACATATCTTGAATGTTGGCAATACCTCCTTTAGTTTGCGCTACGATTTTTTCAATATTTTCTTGATCAAAACCTTGTAATAAAGGAAGCATTTCAGGTACAATTTGATCTACATTTTCTGTTATCTTATTTGCAGGTACTACGTACATTGCATCAACAGACAATACTTTTTCAGCAATTCCAGCGATTGTAGGCTCTGAAAAGATATCATTTACTGTAGTGTGATAACCAATTCCCTGTAATCGAGATATTAGTTGAACTATTAATAAACTATGGCCTCCTAATTCAAAGAAATTATCGTAAACTCCAATTTTTTCGATATTCAATAATTCTTGCCAAATCGTTACTAACTGCTCTTCTGTTTCATTTCTTGGAGCTATATATGCTTGGGTAGACAACATTGAACCATCTGGTTCTGGTAATGCTTTTCTATCTAGTTTACCATTACTTGTTACCGGAATTCCTTCCAACTCCACCCAAATCATAGGTACCATATACTCCGGTAATGTTTTGAGAAGCTCGTTTTGTAAACTTTCTTTATGAAAATCGCCTTTAGTAACTACATAGGCAACTAATTGTTTGTTCCCGCCAACATCGTTCTTTGCTAGTACACAACATTGATTTACCTCTGTTAAAGTCGCCAATGCATTCTCTACTTCTCCAAGTTCAATACGATATCCACGTATTTTAACCTGATTATCCTTTCTTCCTACAAATTCAATGGTCCCATCTGATAACCACTTGGCTAAATCGCCTGTTTTATAAATTCGTTCTTCTTCTTTGAACGGATTTTTAATAAACTTCTCATTGGTAAGTTCTTCTCTGTTAAGATATCCTCGAGCAACACCTCTTCCTCCAACACAAAGCTCTCCAACTACACCAGAAGGTAATAACTCATTTGAGTCATTTAAAATATATACTTCCGTATTATGAATTGGTTTTCCAATTGGGACAAGGTCTCCTATTTTTCCATTGAATGTTGTCGCACAAATACTCGTTTCCGTTGGTCCATAAGCATTTATATAATTATAGCTTTCAGAAAAAGCTTTTGCCAATTTTAATGGAATTGCTTCCCCTGCAGTAACCAGTGTTTTTATGGTTGGTATATCTTCTACTTCCAATAGTTGTAAAAATGCAGGTGGTAAGGTTGCAAACGTAATTCTTTGTTCTTCTATGAACTTTTTAAACAACGCTACATCCGATTTACCTTCCTCACTTACAATACACAAACTAGCACCACTTAATAAAGCTATTCCTATTTCCCAAATAGAAGCATCAAATGAAGGACTCGCAAATTGTAAACAATTGTCATTGTTATCAATAGAGAAATTAGCTATTTGCGACAGTATGGTATTTATAATACTGTAATGCTCAATCATTACTCCTTTAGGTTTCCCTGTACTTCCTGAAGTATAAATAACATAGGCTAAATCATTCGCCTTAACAATTACTTCAGGTGTAGAGTTATTATATTTATCTATATCTTTTTTGAAAGATGTTAAAAACGCTTGATCAATAACAAAGCTGCTATTACTATCTGTTTTAATATATTCTTTTCTTTCCTCTGGATATGATGGATCTATTGGCACGTAAGTTCCTCCAGATTTTAACACTGCTAAAAACGAAACTATTAACCAGTTACTTCTTTCTAATGTTACTGCTACGAAAGTTTCATTATTAATAGTGTAATTGGCCAAAATGTAGTTCGATAACTGGTTCGAAAGCTCATCAAGTTCTTTATAACTCAACTTTTCTTCTCTGTCAACTACAGCAATCGCTTCTGGATTTTGTTCAACTTGAGTTGAGAATAAATCAATAATTGTTTTTTCTTCAGGATACTCAATAAGAGTTTCATTAAACTCTTTTAATAATTGTACTTCTTCCTTCTCAGTTAATATGGATAAGTCAGTTACATTTATATCCTTATTCAATCCATCCAACAATTGAATTAACGCTTCTCGCATGTAAGAAGTGACGCGATCTGCAGGAATACTTTCTTCTATTTGAGCAATTAAACCAAAAGCATCGCCATAGTCATCAACACTTAAACTAAATGGATAATTTGTTCTTTCTTCACTACTAATCATATAAACCCCTAAATCAACAGGCTCCGTTTCTCTATCATTTGTTGTTGAAAGATTTCCATGACGGAAGTTTAATAGGGCGTTGAAAAAAGGTACATCATTTGGAATATCTGTCCATGATTGAATGCTTGATAATGGTGTTTGTTCGTATGATAATAATCCATTTAAGTGTTCCTTAACTAAGTTTATGTACTCAGCAACATTTCCATTTAATCGAGCCAAAAATGGTAAGGTATTAATAAACATACCTAAAGAGTCTTCTACTCCTAAAGAACCCTGTAAACGACCCGAGAATAAAGACCCGAAAATAGCATGGTTTTTATTACTACATTTTCCAATAACCAATCCGAATGCAGCATGGAATAACACCGCAGGACTCATTCCATATTTAGTACTTACTTCTCGAATACTCTTAGAAAGTTCCTCTGGTAAAATTATTCTAGATTCTTGAATACTTGTTCCTGTTCCTTTGACATCAACCAATTCAAATGGATAGGTAGGTTCTTCAATATCTGTATAGATGTTTTTGAAATAAGCCTCACTATCATTTGTTTTTTGTAGATGTAATGTATGACCTATAAAGTTTCTATATAAAACTGGTTCTGGAAGATTCGAATGTTCTCCTAATAAGCACATAGTAACCTCGTCAACAACCTTTTCAACTCCAATATGATCAAACATTAAATGATGCTCCAATAACACTAAGTAATAGCCGTTATTTTTAGGATCATCTATTGCTTTCAGTTTCATCAATGGAGCTTCTGAAGCATCAACCCATAATTTACCTGGTGCGTTTTCTCTTTTCAATTCAGCGATAACATCTTCAACATCATCAGCTATAATCGATTTCTCTACTGATAGTTGTGCTTCTTTATGCACAACTTGAACCGCTTTTGGTAAACCTTCACTAATTACACTTGTACGCAATACATCATGGCGATTTACTACATATTGCAATGCATCAATAAATGAATTTCGTTTTTCTTCATCTGAAAATGCTAGTAAATGTGGTAGCACATAAGGATCTCCTTCTTCCTTCGTACTCATTAAATGATGGAAATAGATTCCTTCTTGTAATGGCGATAAAGGATAAATATCTTCAATATTACCAATACCTCCCTGAACATTGGTCACCACTTTATCGATATCTTTTTGTTCAAAATCTAATAAAGGAACCATTTCTGGAGTAATCTCTTTAGTATCTACTGTTATTCCATTTGGAGGAACCTGATAGATTGATGCTCCAGATAATAAATTTTCACTGATACCTGCAATAGTAGGATTTGAGAAGATTTCTTTAATCCCTATGTTAAACCCAACATTTTGGAGTTTAGAGATTAATTTAATAACTAATAAACTATTCCCCCCTAATTCAAAGAAATTATCATTGATTCCTATTCTATCAATAGCAAACAATTTTCTCCAAACAGCAGCTACTTTTTCTTCTTTTTCATTTCTTGGAGCAATAAATGTTTTGGTTGATAATGTAGCTCCGTCTAATTCTGGTAGCGCTTTTTTATCTAACTTCCCATTTGGTGTTAATGGCATTTCCTCCAACTCTATCCAGATCATTGGAACCATATAATCTGGCAAACTCAATTTCAATTCTTCTTGTATCGCTTCCTTATTTAGCGATCCTTCAACAACAACATAAGCTATTAAATGATTAATTTCATTTATATCTTTTTTCGCTAATACACAGCTTTGTTGAATTCCTGATACAACAGATAATGCATTTTCTATTTCTCCTAGCTCGATACGATACCCTCTAACTTTTACTTGGTCATCAGAACGTCCAACAAACTCCAATGTACCATTTGGAAGCCAACGCCCTAAATCGCCTGTTTTGTATAAACGCCCTCCTTCTGATTTAAATTGATTTTCAATAAACTTTTCTTTCGTTAGTTCTTCTCGATTTAAATACCCTCTTCCTACACCAATTCCACTAGTCCATAATTCTCCTACCACTCCTACTGGACATAAACTATTGAATGCATCAACAACATACACATCCATATTTGCTACTGGCTTTCCGATAGGAACTACAGCACCTTTTGGTGATTCGTACATAATATGCAAGGTTACATCATCTGAAGCTTCTGCTGGTCCGTATGCATTTATTACTGGAATTGATGGATATAATGAGAACCATTTATCTAATAAGGATTTTGTCGCTGCTTCACCCGTAACTAAGAAATATGCTAGATTCGACAATCCTTCTGAAACTGTATCCGTTTCTAATAAATTAGAAATATATGATGGAACTAATTGAAGATGACTTACCTCATTTTCAAAAAGAGAGTTTTGAAAACCATCAATATCTAAAAGCATATCCTCGCTATAGATGGCTATACTTCCTCCACATAATAATCCGCTTAACATTTGCCATACAGAAATATCAAATGTAAATGGAGCTGTGAATGCAACAACGCTTTTATTCGTCATTTTTAGTTCATCTACCATTATTAATGAATGATTTAACAAGCCTGCATGTTCAATCATTGCTCCTTTAGGAATACCTGTACTTCCAGAAGTATAAATAACATAGGCTAAAGAATTCGAACTAATAGACACATTTACCGATGTAATTGGGAGATTCAATTCAATTAAGGATTTGTCATCCAATACTATTAATTCAAGATTATCAAATGAAGCTAATGATGATTGACTTGCTTTATCTGTAATTAATAAATTGCATGCCGTATCTTCCAAAATACTGGCTATTCTATCTTCTGGAAAATCTGGTTTCATGGGAACATAAGCTCCACCGGATTTTAAAATTCCTAAAACACCAATTAGCATCTCCAGACCACGATTTAAACAGATACCTATTAATTCTTCTGACTGAGTTCCTTTCTCTAATAAGTAATGTGCTAATTGATTTGAACGTTCATTCAACTGTTTATAAGTTAAGTTCTGTCCTTCGAAAATTGCTGCGACTGCATTCGGTGTTCTTTCTACTTGCTTTGTAAATAATTCAACAACTGTTTCATTAAATGGATATTCTACTTCATTATTATTGAAACCTTCTAATATGTTTATTTTCTCCTCTTCAGGTAAAATTGTTATTTCAGATACGGTTTTTTGTTTTTCTACACCCGTTACCAATCCTTCTATTGCTTCTACCATATACGAAAGCACTGCTTCAGAACTTAAACTTTCATCTACTTGTACTTTCAGTGCAAAGTCGGTTCCATAATCATCAACATCCAAAGAGAAAGGATAATTTGTACGTTCATGTGCTTCTACAAGCCCCATTCCAAGATCAACCGAATCTTCCGAAACTTCTTCTTGTGCTACTAAAGGAGAATGACGGAAATTTAATAAAGCACTAAATAATGGTACCTCATTAGAAACTCCACTCCAACCTTGAACAGAAGATAATGGAGTTTGCTCATAAGTCAATAGCGATCCTAATGCATTCTTTACTTCTAAAATATATTCCGAAACACTTCCTTTGAGTTCTGTAAAGAATGGTAATGTATTAATAAAAAGACCTAATGAATCTGCGGCTCCAGCACTACCTTGTAAACGCCCTGATAACAATGATCCAAAAAGCGCATATTCCTTATTACTGCATTTTCCTACAACCATTCCGAAAGCTGCATGAAACAACACTCCTGGACTTACTCCAAGAGTCGTACAAACATTACGGACTTTTAAACTTAATTCTTCAGGTAAGTTTGCAATTGATTCCTTTACATTACCACCAGTTCCCTGAACGTTTGATAAATCAAACGGATATGTTGGTTCATCAATATCTCCAAGTAATTCCTTAAAATAAGATTCGCTGTCGTTTGATGCTTGTAAATGTAACGTATGACCTATAAACTCTCTATATAAAACAGGTTCTGGTAAACTTGCTTCCTGTCCTATTGAGTAAATTGCTATTTCTTCGATTATTTTGTCTAATCCGACATGATCGAATAATAAATGATGGTGATTAACCCATAAAAAATAATGCCCTTTCTCTTCGTCATTTGCTAACTTCAATTTCAATAAAGGAGCTTTTGAAACATCCATCCATTGATTTCCTGGAGCTGATAGTATTTGCAATTCTTCTAAAACATCTTTCGATGCATCAATATCAAGGTTTTCTATAGATAACTCTACCTCTCGCAATACTACTTGAACTGCATTTGGTAAACCATCACTTAAAACACATGTACGTAATACATCATGTCTATTCATTACAAATTGTAATGCTTCTATGAATGAAGTGCGTTTTTCTAGGTCTGTAAACACTAACAAATCAGATAAAACGTATGGATCACCTTCCTCTTTATCACTCATTAAATAATGAAAATGGATTCCTTCCTGTAACGGAGATAAAGGATAAATATCCTGAATATTGGCAACACCATTAGGTATTTTTGATACTACCTTATCAATATCTTCTTGGACAAAATCCAATAAAGGAACCATCTCTGGTGTGATACTATCGATACCTTCTATTATTCCATTCGCTGGAACTTCATAAAATTCACCCTCTGATGATACTTTTTTACTCAGAGATTCAATTGTTGGATTTGAAAAAAGATCTTTAACTTGAATATAATAATCTATTTTTTGTAGCCTTGCTATAAGCTGAACTACTAACAAGCTATGACCTCCTAATTCAAAAAAGTTATCGTATACACCAATTTTTTCAACACCTAATAACTCCTGCCAAATAAGTGTTAACTGCTCTTCTACTTCGTTTCTTGGAGCTACGTATTCTTTAGTAGATAACATTGCTCCATCAGGCTCGGGCAATGCTTTTTTATCTAGTTTTCCATTGGATGTTAATGGCATTTCATCTAACTCAATCAAGATAGAAGGAACCATGTACTCTGGTAAAACTTCTTTTAATTCTTGTTGAACTTTCTCTTTATTTAGTTCGTCTGTTGGAACTACATATGCAACTAAACGTTTGACTCCATTTGCATCTTGTTTTGCCAAAACACATGATTGACTTATCGAATCTAAATTTGATAATGCGCTTTCTATTTCTCCTAACTCAATACGATATCCTCGAATTTTTACCTGTGTATCTTTTCTTCCAACAAACTCGATATTTCCATCTTGTAACCAACGTACCAAATCGCCTGTTTTGTATATTCTTTCTCCTTCTTTAAATGGATTACTAACGAATTTCTCTTTAGTAAGTTCCTCCCTGTTTAAATAACCTCTGGCCACTCCTGAACCTCCGATACACAATTCTCCAACCACTCCTACAGGAGATACGTTCATTGCTGAATCAACAATATAAACTTGTGCATTACTAATTGGCTTTCCTATTGGAGGTTTTTCATTACTACTATCTGTTGGAGATACTTTACAATAGGTAGCAACTACTGTTGCCTCTGTTGGTCCATAGTTATTGTAAATTGTAAGAGATGTTTCTTTACTTAAAGACAAGGCATCTCCTCCTGTTAAAATTGTTGTGCTTGGTAAAGAGATATCTGCATCTATAAAATTCTCACATAACAACGTAGGCACATATGCATGTGTTATTTTATTTTCATTTAAAAACGTTGAAAACAACTTTAAGTCGTAACGATTTTCACCTGTAATAGGATATAAACTTGCTCCCCCCAATAAATATGGGAATATCTCCCAAACACTTGCATCAAAACCTACTCCCGCAAATAAACTTCCTCTACTTGAAGCTGTTACTGAAAATGCCGATTGATGCCAAAAACATAAATGAACTAAGTTTCGGTGCTCAACCATAACTCCTTTGGGCTTCCCTGTACTTCCAGAAGTATAAATTACATAGGCCAAACTATCAGTCGTTATGTTTACATTTATACTTGTTTCTGGATAAGAAGTAATTTTATCCCAATCTTTATCAATACGTATGATTGAAAATTCCTCGCTTTCAGTCAACACCTCGCTACTCATTGCATCACTTAATACTAAGTTTATACTAGCATCTGAAAGCATATAATTGATGCGGTCTTCTGGATATGTCGGATCTATTGGTATATATGCAGCACCTGTTTTAAGGGTTCCTAAAATAGCAACCACCAATTCTAAACCACGATCCATGCAAATACCTAGAAAATCATTAGGTTGAATTCCCTGTTCTACTAAATAATGTGCTAGTTGATTAGAATACTTATCTAAATCTTGATAGCTTATCGTTTTCCCTTCGAAAGACACAGCAATTGCATTCGGAGCTTTCGCTACATTTTCCTTGAAAAAATCAATAATTGTTAATCCTTTTGGATATTCAAATGATGTATCGTTATAAACGTGTAACAGCTGATTTTCTTCTTCTGAAGTTAATAATGATAAATCATGAATTGGCTGCCTAATATTATCGACAATAGCCGTCAATAAGTTTTCATAATGAGCCAACATTCTCATTATTGTAGCTTCATCAAACGACGCTGTTCGGTATGCCATGTCTAAAACTATACCAGAATCACTTTCAGAAATATCTAGTGTAAGATCGAATTTAGCGGTTTTCCCTTCAAATCCGTATCCTGAAATTTCAACTCCTCCTAAATCTAAAGCTTCTCCTCCTTCTGATATAGCAGGCGATGTATTTTGTAAGACAAACATCACTTGAAATAAAGGAGTTATGCTAATGTCTCTGTCAGTAAGTACAGTGTCAACTACTTTTTCAAAAGGTGCCAACTGATTATCATAGCCATCTAAGGTTGTTGCCTTTACTTTCTTCAGTAATTCTTTAAAACTTGGATTTCCACCTAAATCAGTACGCAAGGCCAAAGTATTTACGAAAAAACCAATCATTCCTTCCAAATCAGACTGTGTACGATTCGCTACTGGGGTTCCAACACAGATATCGCTTTGACCACTATAGCGAGATAATAATACTTTGAAAGCCGATAATAATAACATGAATAATGTTACTCCTTCTTGATTGCATAAAGCTTGTAAATTATCCCTTAGTTTTTTATCTAATTGTAAAACTAAGTTTGCTCCTTCCTTGTTTGAAATTGCCGAGCGTTTATGATCTTTAGGTAATGTTAACGTGCTAACGTCTTCTAGTTTTTTCTTCCAGTATGCTATTTGATTGTCTAAAATTTCACCTTCTAAATGCTCTCGCTGCCAAATTGCGTAATCCGAATATTGCAATGTTAACTCAGGTAACTCAATTGACTTACCTGCCTGCAAAGCACTATACAATGTCATGAATTCATTTATCAAAATTCCTTCTGCCCATCCATCACTAACAATATGGTGAAAAACACATGCCAATACGTACTTGTCGTTTTCTAAGTGATACAAACATGCACGAAATTTATAATCTACAGCTAAATTGAAAGGAACACTGATAAAATTAACCAAAGTTTCAGTCAATGTACTTTCGTCGGCACCATTAACCTGATCTAAAGACCAGTTATCTGCACTAACAACTTCTTGATATCCTTTGCCTTCATCGGCCAGAATATTTGTTCGAAGCACCTCATGACGCGTTACAATGGTCTTAAAAGCCTGCTCCAACATAGGTATATTTAATGCTCCTTCTAAACGGATAACCGTTGGCATATGATATTCAACACTTCCATCTAATTGGTCTAAAAACCATAATCGTTCTTGATTGAATGATAAAGGAATACGATCTATGTTTTCTTTATTATAGGCGGTTATTTTTGGTAATTGCAATTCATTCGTTGCTCCTTCTTCCTCATAAGCTTTTAAATGATCAATTATTTGTTGTTTATTGGATTTTAGTTCTTGTATTGTTTCTGGATTAATTTCAGCATTTGCCTTAATGTTTAAAGCCCCATTCTTTAAAACCAGCTTTATACCTTCCTTATCAAGTCTATGTAAAAAACTTATAATGTCCATGTTTGTTTGGTTAATTTTTATATCTCAATGTTTATACTGTATTCCTCTTCGTCTTCTTTAAGACTTTGTGCTTTATAATCTAAGTATGAAGCTATTTCTTCTATAGTGGTGAACCTAAAAATGTTTCGTATCGACAATTCTACCTCTAGTTCTTTTCTAATTATTGATACTAAACGAGTAGCCAGTAAGCTATGACCTCCTAATTCAAAGAAATTGTCACAAACTCCTACTTTTTCTACTCCTAGTAAATTTTGCCAAATTTCAACCAGTTGCTCCTCCGTTTGTGTACGCGGAGCCACATATTCTTGTGTTGACAGCATTGAAGTATCAGGCTCTGGTAAAACTTTTTTATCAATCTTACCATTTGCGGTTAGTGGCATTGTTTCCAATTCAACCCATAAGGCTGGAACCATATATTCTGGTAAACTATTTAATAAGTCATCTTGTATTGTTTCTTTATCAAATTCAGTATCCATTACTACATAACCTACTAAACGATTTATTCCATTCGGTCCTTTCTTAGCAAGTACACAACTGTTTTGAACTCCTGAAATGACAGATAAAGCATTTTCAATTTCTCCTAATTCAATACGATATCCTCTTATTTTCACTTGATCATCCGAACGACCTACGAATTCGATGGTTCCATCTGGTAACCAACGTCCTAAATCGCCTGTTTTGTAAAGCCTTCCACCTTCTGGTTTAAATAGATTTTCGATGAATTTTTCTTTGGTAAGCTCTTCTCTATTTAAGTATCCTCGACCCACTCCAATTCCTGCTGTCCATAATTCTCCTACAACTCCAATTGGACATAAACTATCAAAGTTATCTACTACATATACATCCATGTTTGCCACTGGCTTTCCTATTGGAACTACGACTCCCGTTGGAGATTCATCCATAATATGAAGTGTAATATCATCTGAAGCTTCTGCTGGTCCATACGCATTTACAACTGGAACATTGGGATATAATGAGAACCATTTATCTAATAATGATTTAGTAGCGGCTTCTCCGGTAACCAAGAAATAAGCCAAATTAGATAAACCTGGAACTACTTCACTATTTTCCAACAAGCTAGCTACGTATGACGGAACTAATTGAAGATGACTTACTTTATTAGTCACTAAAGAGTGTTGGAACTCATCAATAACCAAAAGATCTTCCTCTGCGTATATTGCAATTTGTCCTCCGCATAACAGTCCACTTAACATTTGCCATACCGAAATATCAAAAGTAAATGGTGCGGTAAAGGCTACTGTACTATCGTTATCCATCTTTAACTCATCAATCATGATGAATAAGTGATTTAACAACCCAGCCTGTTCTATCATTGCTCCCTTAGGTAACCCTGTACTTCCTGAAGTATAAATTACATAGGCTAAATCCGTTGGATTATAAACTTTCTCTAATGGTGTAATTGGATAATTGTTAGTTAATTCAGAATCATCTAACAGTACTAAATCAATGGTTTCCATAGAAGATAAAACGGGTTTACTTTCTATGTTTGTTACCACTAAAGAATGTCCTAAATCTTTAAGAATATAAGCAATACGACTCTGAGGGAAATCTGGTTTCATTGGTACATAAGCAGCTCCTGATTTTAGGATACCTAATACTCCAATCAACATATCTAAATTACGCTCTAAACAAATACCTACCATAGTATTTGATGTAACTCCTTTTTCAACCAAGCAATGTGCTAGTTGGTTAGAACGCTCATCTAATTCTTTATAGGTTACTTTCTGATCCGCAAAAATTGCTGCAATCGCTTCTGGAGATTTTCGAACTTGATCAACAAATAAATCTACAAATGTTTTATTCAATGGATAATCAACTGAAGTGTCGTTGAAAACGTCCAATAATTGACTTTCTTCTTCCTGTGGTAAAATATTTAATTTTGAAACAGATAAAGGTTTTTCAGATTTTAATCCAGCTACTAATCCTTTAACAGCTTCTTGAATGTAAACAAGTACAAGGTCTGCCTCTACATCTCCATCAATTTGAGCTATTAATCCGAATCCAGTTTCAAAATCATCAACGTCAACTGAGAATGGATAATTCGTACGCTCATAATCACCTATTACACTAATTCCTAAATCAATAATATCTTCATCTACCTCTGCCTCAGTTACTGTACCTCCCGAAGAATGACGGTAGTTTAATAACGCACTAAACAATGGTACTTCATTCGAAATATTACTCCAACTTTGAATATCAGACAATGATGTTTGCTCGTATGATAGTAACTCTGTCAACCTTTTCTTAGCTTGAAGAATGAATTCTGAAATATCTCCCTCTATAGGGACTATAAACGGTAGGGTATTCATGAACATCCCTAAAGAATCTGCTGCTCCAGAAGTACCTTGTAAACGTCCTGAAAACAAACTTCCGAAAATCGCATACTCTGAATTACTACATTTTCCAACAACAATTCCATAAGCAGCATGGAATAATACAGCTGGACTCATTCCTAAACTCGTACAAACTTCTCGAATATCTTTACTTAATTCATCTGCTAAAGTCATTCTTGCTTCTTGGACACCACCTCCATCGCGTCTTGTATCTGACAAACTGTATGGGTAGGTAGGAGTATCAATATCTCCAAACAAACTTTTGAAATACGACTCACCATCATTTGTAGCCTGCTGATAAAGTGAATGCCCGATAAAATCTCTATATAAAACTGGAGTTGGTAAACTTGCTCCTTTTCCAGATAAGTATACTACAATTTCATCTATAATTCTTTCTAATCCGAAATGATCAAATGCCAAGTGATGTTGATTAACAATTATATAATAGTTACCTGTTGCTGGATCATCTGCCGATTTTAATTGTATTAATGAAGCTTTTGAAACATCCATCCATAAATTCCCTGGCGTTGTTAACTTTTCTAGTTCGGACAATATATCTGATGATGCATTAAAAGTTAATTTCTCCGCAGAGACTTCAACTTCTCTCTGTACAACTTGTACTGCTCTTGGTAATCCTTCACTAATTACAGAAGTACGTAATACATCATGTCGATTTACAACATATTGTAATGCCTCTATGAAAGCATTTCGCTTGTCTTTGTCTGAAAATGATAATAAACATGGCAGAACATATGGATCTCCCCCTTCTTTATCACTCATTAAATGATGGAAATACATTCCTTCTTGTAAAGGTGATAATGGATAAATATCCTGAATATTAGCAGTTCCTCCTGGTATTCTTTCTACGACTTTGTCAATATCTTCTTGATCAAAATCTAATAGTGGAACCATCTCTGGTACAATGCGATCTATCTCCTTAGTTATTCCATTTGCTGGAACTTTGTATACTGAAGCGTCTAAAGATACTTTTTCTGCAATTTCAGCTATTGTTGGATTCGAGAAAATGTCTTTAACTTTAATATAATAATCCAGCTTTTGTAAACGAGATATTAATTGAACAACTAATAAACTATGTCCACCTAACTCAAAGAAATTATCATAAACTCCAACCTTTTCTAGTCCTAGTAATTCTTGCCAAATAATAACTATTTGCGACTCCATTAAGCTTCTTGGAGCAACATATTCTTTTGTCGACAATGTAGCTCCATCTGGTTCAGGAAGTGATTTCTTATCTAGTTTACCATTTGATGTTAATGGCATTTCTTCTAATTCAATCCATATTTGAGGTACCATATATTCTGGTAAACTCTTTTTTAATTCTGATTGAATTATTTCTTTATTTAAAGACTCATCTTTAACTATATATCCGATTAATCGTTTGTTTCCAGTACCGTCTTCTTTAGCTAAAACACAGCTACTCTGAATGCCTGCTACTTTTGATAGCACCGATTCTATTTCTCCTAATTCAATGCGGTATCCACGAATCTTAACCTGTGCATCTTTTCTTCCGATATATTCAATCGTCCCATCTGGTAACCAACGTCCTAAATCTCCTGACTTGTATAAACGAGCATTAGTATCATCACTAAATGGATTGGAAACAAATCGCTCGTTTGTTAAAACCTCTCTGTTCAAATAACCTCTTGCGACTCCACTACCTCCAACACATAATTCGCCAATAACTCCTTGTGGAACTAGATTTAAATAATCATCTACCATATAGCAACTTAATGTTGGAATCGCTGTTCCGATAGTACTTATAGAATTGTTAACATCAGCATCAGTAATTTCTTTGTAGGTAACATGAACTGTCGTTTCTGTGATACCATACATGTTGATCAGCTTACTATTCACATACGATTGTTTCCATCGTGCTAAATAGCTTGGATTTAGGGCTTCCCCTCCAAAAATAACATAGCGGATTGTACTCTCATTGGCTATCGATACGTATTGATCTTGTAACGTATAAAAAGAACTTGGTGTTTGATTTAATACCGTAACTCCTTCTTCAACTAATAAATTGCTAAAAGCCATAGCGTCTTTAGAAATTGACTTTGGAACGATTACTAATCGGCCACCAAATAATAAGGCTCCATACATTTCCCAAACTGAGAAGTCAAAACAGAAAGAATGGAATAAAGTCCAAACATCATTTGAGTTGAAGTCGAACAAACATTCATCATGTTTAAGTAAACGAACAACATTTAAATGCTCTATTAAAACTCCTTTTGGTTTTCCTGTACTTCCTGAAGTATAAATTACATAGGCTAAATTGGTTGGTGAGATAACGTTATTTAACGCCTCTGATGAGAATGTAGAAATCGTGTTCCAATCTCCATCTAAAGAAATTATAGTCAGCTCAGCTTTATCTTTTAAAACTTCCTTACTAGCTTCATCACTTAATACTAAATTAATTCCTGCATCTGATAGTGTATACTCAATTCGATCTTCTGGATAGGCTGGATCCACTGGAACATAGGCTCCTCCAGACTTTAAGATTCCTAAAATACCAACGATCATATCAAAGCCTCGTTCTAAACAAATACCAACTAAAGTATCTGGTTGAACTCCTTGCTCTCTTAAATAATGGGCTAACTGATTAGACCTTGTGTCTAAATCTTTATAGCTTAACTCTTTCCCTTCGTAAGTTAATGCAATGGCATCTGGAGCACTTGCAACCTGCTCCGCGAATAAATCTACAATTGTTATATCTCTAGGATAATCAACTTTAGTATTATTGAAAACTTCTAAGAACTGTTTTTCTTCTTCTAACGATAAAACATTTAATGAATTTACAGAAACTGTTTCTTCTGTTTTTAAAGCCTTTAGCAATTGAGTTAATGCTTCTTCCATATAACCCAATACTCTGCCAGCATTAATACTATTTATTATTTGAGCCGTTAATCCGAAGCTTTGCCCATAATCGTCAACATTTAAAGTAAATGGATAATTCGTTCTTTCATTTCCTCCTATAAGTTCTATACCTAAATCAACTACTTCTCCGCTATCATGCTGTTCTGCCGCCGTTCCTGTATGTGAATGACGATAGTTTAATAAGGCACTGAAAAAGGCAACTTCATTAGAAATTTCACTCCAACCTTGAATATTTGTTAATGGCGTTTGTTCGTATGGTAATAAATCTTGTAATCTTTGTTTTACTTGCTGAATGTAATCAGATGCATTTCGTTCTAAAGAAACATAAAAAGGTAGCGTATTAATAAACATTCCTAAAGAATCGGCTGAATTCAATGCTCCTTGTAAACGTCCCGAAAATAAAGATCCGAATATAGCATAATCTGCATTACTGCACTTTCCTACAACTAGTCCATAAGCCGCATGGAATAATACTGCTGGACTCATTCCTAATTTTGTACTAACCTCTCGAAGTTCATTACTTAACTCATCTGATAAAAGGATGCTTGATTCTATGATATCATTCGCATTTCCTTTTGCATTTGATAAATCAAACGGATAGGTTGGCTCTTCAATACTTTCAAATAAGTTTCTGAAATACGATTCGCTATCGTTAGTAACTTGCGAATGTAAGGTATGTCCGATAAAGTCTCTATACAATACTGGTGTTGGGAGACTTTCTTTATTTCCTGATAGATAATGTTCTATTTCAACAATCACTTTTTCTAAACCAATATGGTCTAATATCAAGTGATGCTGATCAATTAATAAATAGTACGTATTATCATTTGAATCATCAGCAGATTTCAATTTTAATAATGGTGCTGTAGAAACATCCATCCATTGATTTCCTGGAATACGTAATTCTTCTAATTTAGATAGTATATCTGTTGTATTTTCAAATGTAAGAGGCTCTACCAATAATTTCGCCTCTCTTTGTACCACCTGAACTGATTTTGGTAAACCTTCACTTACAAAACATGTTCTCAATACATCATGACGATTCACTACAAATTGTAAAGCTTCTACAAAAGTATCTCGTTTTTCCTGATCTTTAAAAGATAACAGACTCGACAAAACATATGGATCTCCCTGTTCTTTATCACTCATTAAGTGATGGAAATAAATCCCTTCTTGTAATGGTGATAATGGATAGATATCTTGAATATTCGATACCCCTCCTTCAACTTTTGAAACTACTGCATCAATATCTTCTTGAGCAAAATCCAATAAAGGAACCATTGCTGGAACAATGTGATCTATATCTTCTGTTACTCCATTCGCTGGAACTTGATACATTAACGATAATGATGAAGCGCTATCACTCATCGATGCAATCGTTGGATTTGAGAAAACATCTTTTACCGCGATATTGAAATCTAGCTTTTGTAAACGTGAGATTAACTGAACAACCAGTAAACTATGTCCTCCTAATTCAAAGAAGTTATCGTAAACTCCTACCTTTTCTAGCCCCAATACTTCTTGCCAAATGCTCACCATTTGAGATTCCATCTCATTTCTTGGAGCAACATATTCTTTGGTTGATAATAATGAGCCATCTGGTTCTGGTAAGGCTTTTCTATCTAATTTACCATTCACTGTTAATGGCATTGCTTCCAACTCAACCCATAATCCAGGAACCATATATTCTGGAAGAATCTCCTTTAATTCGTTTTGAATCTTTTCTTTATCAAATTCTCCATTTGAAACTACATAAGCAACCAAACGTTTACTACCTATACTATCTTCTTTGGCTAGCACACAACATTGACTGATGCTTTCTAATGATGATAATGTATTCTCGATTTCTCCTAATTCAATTCTGTATCCACGGATCTTTACTTGATTATCCTTTCTTCCAATATACTCTATTGTCCCATCTGGTAACCAACGGGCTAAATCTCCTGTTTTATAAATTCTATCCCCTTCCTTAAATGGGTTTGGAATGAATTTCTCATTGGTTAATTCTTCTTTGTTTAAATAACCTCTAGCTACCTGAACTCCTCCAATACATAATTCTCCTGCAACTCCGATCGGTGCTAAGTTCATTGAATCATCCAGTACATATAAACTTGTATTGGCTACTGGACGCCCGATTAATACATTACTAATTTCTTTGTTTAATGGAACTGGCCAATAACTAACATCAATAGCTGCTTCCGTGGGTCCATATAAATTGTGTAATGCTACTCCTGTGAATTTCTCATTGAATAAGGCTACATGATCTACCTGTAAGGCTTCTCCACTACAAATTACACGACGTAAAGAATCACAATCTCCTGAGGCTATTCCTTCTAAGAACACTCTCAACATCGATGGTACAAAGTGCATTGTTGTGATTTTGTGCTCTTCTATAATCTCTTTTAAATAACGTGCATCTTTATGTCCTTCTGGTTTTGCAAATACTAATTTCGATCCACTAATTGTTCCCCATAATAATTCCCATACTGATACGTCAAAACTGAAAGTTGTTTTTTGTAAAATAGTGTCCTCTGAAGTCAATTGGTATTCTGATTGCGTCCATAATAAACGGTTCACAATACCATTGTGCTGGTTCATTACTCCTTTTGGCTTTCCTGTACTTCCTGAAGTATAAATTACATAAGCCAAATTCTCTGGAGATACTACTGGAGCTAAAGCATCTATTGAATAGCTTTCAATAGTTTCCCATTGACTGTCTAATACAACTGTAGTAACATCTTCACGATCTCCTAATACTTCTGAATCAACTTTTGTGCTCGTTAATACCAATTTAATCTCAGCATCCGATACCATATACTCAATACGATCTTCTGGATATTCTGGATCAATTGGCAAATAAGCTCCTCCCGATTTCAAGATTCCTAAAATGCTAACCAGCATTTCAATGCTTCGCTCAATACAAATACCTACCAAAGTATCTGGGGTAACTCCTTGCTCACGCAGATAATGTCCTAACTGATTTGAACGCTCGTCTAACTCAGTAAATGTTAATGTCTCATCTTCAAAAACAACAGCTATTGCTTCTGGTGATTTAATTACTTGTTCTGCAAATAAATCAACCAGTGTTTTATCTAATGGATACTCAGCATGAGTGTTGTTGAATGTATCTAATAATGCTAACTCCTCTTTTGGTAAGATTGCTGCACTACTAACTTCAATAGCTTCTCCAGAAGTCAACCCTTCTAGTAATTGCTCTAAAGTTTCTTGCATGTAATCTATAATTCGAGCCGCATCAATATGCTCTTCTATCTGAACCGTTAATCCGAAATCAACTCCTAGGTCGTCAACACTTAAAGTAAGTGGGTAATTCGTACGCTCGTGACCTCCTATGTGAGCTATTCCTAGATCATGTCCTTCAGAAGTATTTTCAGCTTCTCTCGGATCTTCCGAATGGCGATAATTTAAAAGAGCACTAAATAATGGAACTTCATTGGAGATATCGCTCCAACTCTGAATATTAGATAATGGTGTTTGTTCATAAGGTAATAACTCGTTCAATCCTTGCTTTACCTTTTGAATATATTCGTTAATGTTTCCGTCTAACTTTGCTAAAAACGGTAAAGTATTTATGAACAATCCTAATGATTCTGCTGCTCCAGAAGCTCCTTGTAAACGACCTGAGAATAATGAACCGAATAATGCATAGTCTGAGTTACTACACCTTCCAACTACAATTCCATAAGCTGCATGGAATACTACCGCTGGACTCATTCCTAAATCGGTACTAATAGTTCGAATTCTTTTATTTAACTCTTTTGGTAAGATAACTCCTAGTTCCTTGATCTTACTACCATTTCCTAAAACATTTGTTAAGTTAAATGGATAAGTTGGTTCTTCAATATCACCTAACAGTCCTTTGAAATACCCTTCATCATCATTCGTTGCTTGTGAATGCAATGTATGAGCTATAAAATCACGATACAATACTGGTGTTGGAAGACTTTCTTTATTCCCTGATAAATATTGCTCTATCTCAATAATCACTCTTTCTAAACCTAAATGGTCTAATACTAAATGATGTTGATTAACTATCAAATAATAAGTATCATTCTCCTCGTCATAAATAGATTTTAATTTTAATAAAGGAGCTTCAGAAATATCCATCCATTGATTCCCTGGATTCGTGAGAAATTTTAACTCTTCACCCAAATCTTTTGAAGCATCAATAGTTATTTCTTCTACTTTTAATTTTGCCTCTCTTTGCACTACCTGAACCGTTTTTGGTAAATCTTTATTGATAAAACAAGTTCTCAACACATCATGACGATTTACTACAAATTGTAAAGCTTCTACAAAAGAGTCACAGGTTTCTTTATTATTGAATGATAGTACGTTTGGTAAAATATAAGTATCCCCTTGTTCCTCATTACTCATTAGATAATGAAAATGAATTCCTTCTTGTAACGGTGATAATGGATAGATATCTTGAATATTCGAAACACCGCCAGAAACTTTCGATACGACTGTGTCAATATCTTCTTGATTGAAATCCAATAACGGAACCATCGCTGGAACAATATGCTCCACCTCTGGAGTAATTCCATTTTCAGGTACTTGATATACTTGAGTCTCTGAGGATAACTTTTCTGCGATCTCTGCAATGGTTGCATTGGCAAAAATATCTTTTACCTCGATGTATAAATCAAGTTTCTGTAATCTTGATATTAATTGAACAACGAGTAAACTATGACCTCCTAATTCAAAGAAATTATCATAAACCCCTACTTTCTCAACACCTAACAACTCTTGCCAAATCTCAGCGATTTGTTCTTCTACTACAGTTCTTGGAGCTATATATTCTTTGTTTGATAATAATGAGCCGTCTAATTCTGGTAATCCTTTTCTGTCTAATTTACCACTAGCGGTTAATGGCATTTCTTCGAGTTCAACCCATAAAGATGGAACCATGTATTCTGGTAAGCTCTCCTTTAACTCGGCTTGAACGTTTTCTTTATCGAATTCTCCCTCTGCAACTACATATCCTACTAAACGTTTGCTTCCTGTAACATCTGCTTTGGCCAGTACACAACTGTTTTGAATATTGGTTATGGTTGCTAAAGCTGTTTCAATCTCTCCTAATTCTATTCTATATCCTCTGACTTTTACTTGAGAATCCTTTCTTCCTACATATTCTAAAGTTCCATCAGGTAACCAACGAGCTAAATCGCCTGTCTTGTAAATTCTTTCTCCTTCCTTAAATGGATTCGTAATGAATTTTTCATTCGTTAATTCTTCTCGGTTTAAATATCCTCTCGCCACTCCTTTTCCTCCTACACATAATTCTCCTACAACGCCCACTGGTAGGAGTTCACTCGATTCACTTAAAATATATATTTGAGTATTGGTTATTGGTCGTCCAATAGTTTGAGCTCCGTTGATTTCTCTTTTGATAAAGGTACTATAAGTCGTAGCCTCCGATGGTCCATATAAATCATAAATAGACTCTACTGAGCTTTCTTCATAAATACGATCTACTAAACTTGGTAGTAATGGCTCACCTGCTAGGTTGATTGTTTTTATCGTTTCTGGTAATTTTCCTGATTCTAAGACTCCTAGTAAAACACTTGGTACCGTATTGATTAATGAAACAGAAACTTCTGAATCTTCAACTAGTGATAATAAATTATCAACTAATTCAATCTTCGCTCCTGAGGCTAGTGAAGTAAAGATCTCAAAAATCGATAAATCAAAGTTGATAGAAGTACTTGCCAGCATTCCTAAATCCAATGAATCCTTGAAGTTTGCCATTGCCCAATTCACTAAATTGAACATATTACCATGTTCAATAAGTACTCCTTTTGGTTTTCCTGTACTTCCTGAGGTATAAATTACATACGCCAGATTCTCTTGTGAAATTGATTTATAGCTTAATTTTCTTGTTGAATATTCTGAAATCTGATTCCAATCTGTATCTAAAGCAATGCTTGTAAAACCTTCTTTGTCTTCTAAAACACCTTGACTCATCTCATTACTTAGTAGTAATTCAATTCCGGTGTCTTCTAGAATATATTCGATACGCTCTTTTGGGTAATTAGGATCTATTGGAACGTAAGCTCCTCCTGATTTTAAAACTCCTAAAATTCCTACGATCATCTCCAAGCTACGCGTCATACAAATTCCTACCAATCCATCTGGTCGAATTCCTTCAGTTTGTAAATATCTCGCTACTTTATTTGAACGTTGATCGAGTTCTTTATAACTCAATTCTTCTCCTTTATAAACAACAGCTACTTGTTTTGGTGATTGCTTTACCTGCTCTGAAAAAAGATCTAGTATCGTTGTATCTAACGGATAGTCAGCTTGTGTATTATTGAAAGTCTCTAATACTTGTACTTTTTCTTGCTCTGCTAAAATTGATAAAGCTGCAACTGGTACTGTTTCTTCTGCGTGTAATCCTTCTACAAGTTGTACCAAAGCTTCTTCCATAAAAGCAAGTACGCGCTTGGTATCAATACTGCCATCAATCTGAGCCGTTAATTTGAATTCCTTTCCATAATCATCAACATTTAATGAAAACGGATAGTTCGTGCGCTCATGATCACTAACAATCTCTATTCCTAAATTAACTGTATCCTGATCAACCTCTTCTTCTGTTAGTATTGATGAGTGACGATAATTTAATAAGGCACTAAACAATGGAACTTCATTAGAAATCTCACTCCAATTCTGAATGTTTGAAAGTGGTGTTTGCTCATAGGGTAACAAGTCTCCTAATCGCTCTTTAACCTGTTTAATATAATCAGTTACACTTCCATTTAATTCTACTAAGAAACCTAAGGTATTAATAAATAACCCCAACGAATCTGCTGCTCCTGAAGCTCCTTGTAAACGTCCTGAGAATAAAGTTCCAAATAACGCATAATCACTATTACTACATTTTCCTACAACTAGTCCATAAGCTGCATGGAATACTACTGCCGGACTCATTCCTAATCCAGTACTTATCTTTCGAATAGCCTCACTTAACTCCTCTGGTAAAACAGTTTGTAATTCTTTAATATCACTTCCTGTTCCTTGAATATCTGATAATCCAAATGGATAGGTAGGTGTCTCTATTCCTTCGAATAAATTGGTAAAATAGACTTCACTATCATTGGTTGCTTGCGCATGAAGTGTATGACCGATAAAGTCTCTATATAAAACTGGTGTTGGAAGATTCTCTGTTTTGTTTGATAAATAAGCAGTGATTTCTGCTACAATTTTCTCTAATCCAACATGATCTAAAATTAAGTGATGTTGATTGATGATTAGATAGTAGTTATTATTCTCTTTATCATCTGCTGATTTTAATTGCAATAATGGTGCTTTTGAAACATCCATTCGTTGCTTACCTGGCTCAGCTAATAATTCTAATTCTGGTAAAACTACATCTAACTCCTCTACCTCCAATATAGCTTCTCTAAGAACTATCTGAACGGCCTGTGGTAAGCCTTCACTGATAACACAGGTTCTGAGTACATCATGACGATTCACGACAAACTGAAGCGCCTCTATAAATAAAGCTCTCTTTTCCTTACTTGGGAATGAGTATAAACTTGGTAAAACATATGGATCTCCATGATCCTGATCACTCATTAAATAATGGAAATAGATTCCATCCTGTAAGGGTGATAATGGATACATATCCTCAATGTTCGATATCCCTCCTGGGGCTTTCGATACAACCGTATCAATATCTTCTTGGGCAAAATCTAATAAAGGAACCATCTCTGGTGTGATACTATCGATACCTTCCGTTATTCCATTAGCTGGAACTTGGTACATCAATTCTGATGAAGATACATTTTTACTAATCCCTGCAATGGTAGGTTCTGAGAAAATATCTTTTACTGTGATATTCAATCCTATCTTTTGTACTCTTGAGATTAATTGAACAACGAGTAAACTATGTCCTCCTAATTCAAAGAAGTCATCATAAACTCCTACTTGTTCTACACCTAACAATTCTTGCCAAATCGCAACTAATTGTTCTTCTGTTTCATTTCTTGGAGCGACATAATCTTTGCTTGATAAATCTGAACTATCTGGCTCTGGTAAAGATCTTCTGTCTAATTTACCATTGCTCGTCAATGGCATCTCTTCCATTTCCACCCAAATCGATGGAATCATATAATCTGGTAAATGCTCTTTTAGTTCTGTTTGGATTGCTTCTTTGTCAAAAGTGTTTTCTGAAACTATATATCCTACCAAACGTTTGGTACCGTTTGCTGCTTCTTTTGCAAGCACACAACATTGACTGATTGAACTTAAGTTTGATAAACTATTTTCTATCTCTCCTAATTCTATTCTATATCCTCGAATCTTAACCTGAGCATCTTTTCTTCCTACAAATTCAATGTTCCCATCAGAAAGCCATTTTACTAAGTCGCCTGTTTTATAAAGTCTTTCGCCTTCTTTAAATGGACTTGAAATGAATTTCTCTTGGGTGAGTTCTTCATTGTTTAAGTATCCTCTAGCAACTCCTGCTCCTCCTACAACTAATTCTCCTTCTACTCCTACAGGAACCAAGTTCATTGCTGAATTAACGATATAAGCCACTCTGTTCTTTATTGGTTTTCCGATTGGAAGATTTTCTTCGGTGATTTCAATAGTATACGTGGTTGAGAACGTCGTGTTCTCTGTCGGTCCATATCCATTGATGATCGTTACATCTGGATATAACTCTTTTATTTTATTGGTATAGTTGAACAGAACTACATCTCCTCCAACTAGTAAATGTTTTAATGAAGCAAAAACACTCGTATCTTCCTCTACTACTCCATGGAACCATGAAGCAGTCATCCATAATGTAGTTACCTCTTTCTCTTGTAATAATGCTTTAAAGCTTGCGGTATCTAATAAAGTGTCTTTGGTTGTTAAAACAAGTTCTCCTCCATTAAGTAAGGTTCCCCAATATTCAATTGTGGTTGCATCAAAGGAAATCGATCCTGTTGATAACCAAACCGTATCTGAATTCAACTCTACATAATCACAGCTCGTACTTAAACTAACAATGTTTTTATGTTCGATTTGAACTCCTTTTGGCTGTCCTGTACTTCCTGAAGTGTAGATCACATACGCTAAATCATTTGATGAAATAGTTGTATTTAAACTGTTTTCTGAATAGGTTGCAATTAGTTCATTCCACTGCTTGTCTAAAGAAATGATTGATACATTATCTCTATCTTTTAATACTTCAGTATTCGCTTCGCTTGTCAATACCAAATTAATCATTGCATCTCTTAACATATACTCGATTCGATCTTCTGGGTAACTTGGATCGATTGGTACATAAGCACCGCCTGATTTTAAGACTCCTAAAATCGAAATAAGTAGCTCCAAACTACGATCCATACAGATTCCTACAAACGTATCCGTCTCTATTCCTTGCGCTTGTAAATAATGTGCTAATTGATTTGAACGTTTATCTAGTTCCTCATACGTTAATGTAGTTCCTTCAAATGAAATCGCTGCTTTGTTTGGTGTTTTTTCAGCTTGTGCTTCAAATAGTTCTACTACTGACTTATCTGATGGATATGCCAATTCTGTAGTATTGAAAACTTCTAATATTTCTGTAGTTTCTTCTTCAGATAATATAGCTAAACTTGTAACTGGTGCTTTTTTCTCTGCCTTTAATCCTTCTAATAAACTTGTTAAGGCTTCTTGCATATACGTTAAGACACGATCTGCATCAATCCCTTGTTCTATCTGAGCAGTTAAACCAAAGCTCTCTCCAAAATCATCAACATTTAAGGTAAATGGATAGTTCGTACGTTCATCTCCTCCTAGAACCTCCACTCCTAAATCAATCGTTTCTCCTGCTTCAGTCTCTTCTACTGCTGAATGAGAGTGGCGATAATTTAATAAGGCACTAAACAAAGAAACCTCCGTAGAGATACCACTCCAACCTTGGATGTTTGATAGTGGTGTTTGCTCGTAGGGTAATAAATCTTGTAAACGTCCCTTTACCTGGTGAATATATTTGAGTACATCATCTTCTAAAGAAACATAGAATGGTAAGGTATTGATAAACATTCCTAGAGAATCTGCTGAGTTTAACGCTCCTTGCAAGCGTCCTGAGAATAGTGATCCGAATAAAGCGTATTCTGAGTTACTGCACTTTCCGATTACCAATCCATAAGCCGCATGGAATAATACCGCTGGACTCATTCCTAATTCGATGCTAACTTCTCTAAGTTCTTTATTCAATGTATCTGGTAAAAGTACATTTGCCACTTTAATGGCATTGGCATTCACCTTGGTGTCTGATAAATTAAATGGATAGGTTGGTTCTTCAATATCACCTAATACCCCTTGGAAATAAGTCTCACTATCGTTGGTTGCTTGCGCATGTAATGTATGTCCAATAAAGTCTCGATACAATACTGGTGTTGGAAGATTATCCTCATGTCCTAATAGATATAATTGAACCTCCTCAACAACTTTTTCTAAACCAATATGATCCAGTACCAAGTGATGCTGATTGACAATCAAATAGTAACGATCATGCCCCTTATCATCTGCCGATTTTAATTGTAATAATGGAGCTTTCGATACATCCATCCATTGATTTCCTGGAGCGGTTAACTCTTCTAATTCAGTTAAAACGTCTGTTTTTGCATCGAAAATTAATTCCTCTACTGATAATGCTGCTTCTCGCTGTACTACTTGAACTGCACTCGGTAAACCTTCACTTACTACACAAGTTCTGAGTACATCATGTCTGTTTACCACAAATTGTAAAGCCTCGATAAATAAAGCTCGTTTCTCTTTGTCTTTAAAAGACAGTAGGTTTGATAGTACATAGGTATCTCCTTGCTCTTTATCACTCATTAAATAATGGAAATAGATTCCTTCTTGTAAGGGTGATAATGGATAGATGTCTTCAATATTTGAAACACCTCCTGAAATCTTCGAAATGATGGTATCAATATCTTCCTGTGCAAAATCTAACAATGGGACCATTGCTGGTGTGATCGTCTTTGTATCCACTGTAATTCCATTGGCTGGAACTTGATATCTTTCTGTATCTGATGTTAATTTCTCTGCTATTTGAGCAATGGTTGCATTGGCAAAAATATCTTTTACCTCAATGTATAAATCAAGCTTTTGTAAACGTGATATTAATTGAACAATTAATAAACTATGCCCTCCTAATTCAAAGAAGTTATCATAAACCCCTGCTTTCTCAACACCTAACAACTCTTGCCAAATTCTAGCTATTTGAGATTCCAACTCATTTCTTGGTGCTACATATGCTGTAGTTGATAATAATGATCCATCTAGTTCTGGTAACGCTTTTCTGTCTAATTTACCACTTGCCGTTAATGGCATTTCTTCGAGTTCAACCCATAAAGATGGAACCATATATTCCGGTAGACTCTTCTTTAATTCAGCTTGAACTTTTTCTTTATCGAACTCTCCATCTACAACTACATATCCTACCAATCGTTTACTTCCTGTAACATCTGCTTTGGCTAGTACACAGCTGTTTTGAATATTGGTTATGGCTGCTAAAGCTGTTTCAATCTCTCCTAATTCTATTCTGTATCCACGAACCTTTACTTGTGAATCCTTTCTTCCTACATATTCTAACGTTCCATCAGGTAGCCAGCGGGCTAAATCGCCTGTTTTATAGATTCTTTCTCCTTCCTTAAATGGATTCGTAATGAATTTTTCATTCGTTAATTCTTCTCGGTTTAAATATCCTCTCGCTACTCCTTTTCCTCCTACACATAATTCTCCTACAACACCCACTGGTAGGAGTTCACTTGATTCACTTAAAATATATATTTGAGTATTGGCTATCGGACGTCCAATGGTTTGAGTTCCGTTTATTTCTCTTTTGATAAAGGTACTATAAGTCGTAGCCTCTGATGGTCCGTATAAATCGTAAATAGACTCTACCGAACTTTCTTCATAAATACGATCGACCAAACTTGGTAATAATGGCTCACCTGCTAGGTTAATCGTTTTTACTGTTTCTGGTAATTTTCCTGATTCTAAGACTCCTTGTAAAACACTTGGTACCGTATTGATCAGTGATACAGAAACTTCTGATTCTTCTACTAATGATAATAAATTATCAACTAATTCAATCTTCGCTCCTGAGGCTAGTGAAGTAAAGATCTCAAAAATCGATAAATCAAAGTTGATAGAAGTGCTCGCTAGCATTCCTAAATCTAGTGAATCCTTGAAGTTTGCCGTTGCCCAGTTTACCAAGTTGAACATATTGCCATGTTCAATAAGCACTCCTTTTGGTTTTCCTGTACTTCCTGAAGTATAAATTACATACGCCAGATTCTCTTGTGAGATTGATTGATAACTTAATTTTTTCGATGAATATTCTGAAATCTGATTCCAATCTGTATCTAAAGCAATGCTTGTAAAACCTTCTTTGTCGTCTAAAGCATCTTGACTCTTCTCATTACTTAATAATAATTCAATTCCTGTATCTTCTATGATATATTCGATACGCTCTTTTGGGTAATTAGGATCGATTGGAACATAAGCTCCTCCTGATTTTAAAACTCCTAAAATTCCTACGATCATCTCCAAACTACGCGTCATACAAATTCCTACCAATCCATCTGCTTGAACTCCTTGAGTTTGTAAATAACGCGCTACTTGATTCGAACGTTGATCTAATTCTTTATAACTTAATGCTTCTCCTTTATAAACAACAGCAACTTGTTTCGGTGATTGCTTTACCTGATCTGAAAACAGATTTAAAATAGTTTGATCCGTTCCGTAATCAACAGTTGTTGTATTAAAATCTTCTAATAATAACTCCTCTTCTTCTTTTGATAAGATAACTGCATTACGAACTTCAATCGTTTCCTCTGAATTTAAACCTTGTACTAACTGTTCTAAGGCCTCTTGCATATAATCAATAACTCGATTTACATCAACACTCCCATCTATTTGAGCGGTTAATCCGAAATCTACTCCATAATCATCAACACTTAAAGTAAATGGATAATTCGTTAATTCTCTTCCTCCAATAGCATTGATGCCTAAATCTAAACTCGTTCCAGAATCTTCTTCTGATTCCAACGGTGTATGACGGAAATTCAATAAGGCACTAAATAAAGGAACATCGTTAGAAATTCCGCTCCAGCCTTGAATACTCGATAATGGTGTTTGCTCGTATGGCAGTAATTTTGTTAATCGTTCTTTAACTGTTTTAACATATTCAGTTACACTTCCTTCTAAAGCTATATAAAATGGTAAAGTATTAATAAACAACCCTAATGAATCTGCTGCTCCAGACGAACCTTGTAAACGTCCTGAGAATAAAGATCCGAAGATAGCATAGTCCATATTACTACATTTCCCTACAACTAATCCATAGGCAGCATGGAATACTACCGCTGGGCTCATTCCTAAATGTGTACTAACTTTTCGGATACCCGCACTCAACTCCTCTGGTAAAACAACCACAGATTCTTTAATTGACGCTCCTGATACTTTTGTATCTGATAAGTTCAAAGGATACGTTGGTGTATCAATATCTCCTAATAAGTTCGTAAAATAGCTTTCACTATCGTTAGTCGCTTGTTGATGAAGCGTATGACCTATAAAATCTCTATATGAAGACGGAGTTGGAAGCGTAGTTTCTTTTTCTGATAAATATGCCATAATCTCAGAAACAATTATCTCCATTCCAACGTGATCCATATTCAAGTGATGCCCTAATAAATTCAGATAATAGGCATTGTTTTTTGGATCATCTGCTTTCTGCAATCCTAATAAGGGAGCTTTCGTAACATCCATCCATAAGCTTCCAGTAGTGGTTAACTCTTGTAATTCAGCTAAAACATCTTTGTTCTTATCTATAGCTAAATCCTCTATTTTAAGTGTGGCCTTTCTTTCTACTACCTGAACAGGTTTAGGTAAGCCTTCACTAATAATGCAAGTACGAAGTACATCGTGACGATTCACTACAAATTGTAAGGCCTTTATAAATAAAGTTCGTTTTTCTTCTTCTTCAAATGATAATAAATAGGGAACTACATAAGGATCTCCTTCTTCTTGATTACTCATTAAATGATGGAAATAGATTCCTTCTTGCAGTGGTGATAACGGATAAATATCTTCAATGTTCGAAACTCCTCCAGAAATCTTTGATACAATTGCATCAATATCTTCTTGATCAAAATCTATTAATGGAACCATTTCTGGAACGATATAGTCTGTATCTTTCGTAATTCCATTTGTCGGAACTTGATATACTTCTTCACCCGAAGACACTTTCTCACTCATTGATGCAACTGTCGGGTTTGAGAAAATATCTTTTACTGAAATATGGAAATCATTTTTCTGTAGTTGAGAAATTAATTGAACAACAGATAAACTATGTCCACCTAACTCGAAGAAATTATCATGAACCCCTACTCTCTCAACATTTAACAACTCCTGCCATATACTAACGATTCTTGCTTCTACTTCATTTCTTGGAGCTATATAGGTTGTTGTTGATAATAAAGAACCGTCGAGCTCTGGTAAAGCTTTCTTATCGATTTTTCCATTTGCCGTTAATGGCATTTCTTTCAATTCAATCCATAATTTAGGAACCATGTATTCTGGTAAGCTCTCCAACAAATCATTTTGAATCCTTTCTTTATCAAACTCACCGTTCATTACCACATAACCTACTAGGCGGTTTATTCCATTCGCATCCTTTTTAGCTAAAACACAACTATTTTGAACTCCAGAAACAATTGATAGCGCATTTTCTACTTCTCCCAATTCAATACGATAACCTCGAATTTTAACCTGATCATCCGAACGACCTACAAACTCAATGGTTCCATCTGACAACCATCTACCTAAATCACCTGTCTTATATAATCGTCCACCCTCTGATTTGAATGGATTTACAATGAATTTTTCTTTGGTAAGCTCTTTCCTATTCAAATATCCGCGACCAACACCAACTCCTGCTGTCCATAATTCTCCTACCACACCAATTGGACATAAATTATCAAATTGACCAACCACATAAATATCCATATTCGCTACGGGTTTCCCAATTGAAACTACGGCTCCTGTTGGAGATTCATTCATGATATGAAGAGTGATATCATCTGCAGCTTCCGCTGGTCCATACGCATTTACAACTGGAACATTAGGATATAACGAGAACCATTTATCTAATAACGATTTGGTAGCCGCTTCTCCAGTAACCAAAAAGTACGCTAAATTGGATAAACCAGGTACCACAGTATCACTTTCTAGTAAGCTAGCCACATACGATGGTACTAACTGAAGATGACTGACATTATTTTTTGTTAAAGAATCTTGGAAATTATCAATGGCTAAAAGTTCTTCTTCCGAATATATTGCTATGCGTCCTCCACTTAATAATCCACTTAACATCTGCCATACAGAAATATCAAAAGTAAATGGAGCAGTAAAGGCTACCGTACTATTACTATCCATATCCAATTCATCAACCATGATAAACAAGTGATTCAACAATCCAGCATGTTCTATCATTGCTCCTTTAGGCAATCCAGTGCTCCCTGAAGTATAAATCACATAGGCTAAATCTGTAGAATTATAAACTTTTTCTAATGTTGTTTTTGGATAATTTTTCGTTAATTCAGGATCATCTAACAATACTAATTCAATTGTTTCTAAAGAAGATAAAGCTGATTTACTTCCTGAATTTGTTACTACCAAAGATTGTCCAATATCTTCAAGAATATATGCAATACGGCTCTTTGGAAAATTTGGTTTAATGGGAACATAAGCGGCTCCCGATTTTAAAACCCCTAAAACTCCAATGATCATGTCGAAATTTCGTTCCAAACAAATACCCACCATGGTATCAGAACCAACTCCTTTAGCTGCCAAGTAATGTGCAAGTTGATTTGAGCGGTTATCTAATTCTTTATAAGTAATCTTCTGATTTTCAAAAACAGCAGCAACAGCCTCTGGTGTTTTTTGAACTTGTTCAGTAAATAAATCGACAATTGTTTTATCTAATGGATAATCCTCTGTTTCTGCATTGAATACCTCTAACAACTGACGTTCTTCTGTTTCAGGTAATATTTTTAATTCAGAAACTGTTGTCTGCTTCTCCGACTTTAAAGCTTCTAATAAACTTAAAATCGCCTGATAGAGATACGATATTACTAGGTTTCCATCAACTTGAATGTCAATCTGAGCTACAATACCAAAATAATCTCCATAATCATCAATATCCACACAAACTGGATAATTTGTACTTTCATGTCCTCCATGTCTGCTAATTCCTAAATCAATTCCATTTGATATTTCTTCTACTACTTCCGTAGGAACTGTAGAATGACGGTAATTTAATATGGCACTGAATAAAGGTAAATCATTTGAAATACCACTCCAATTTTGGATATCTGCTGTGGAAGTTTGCTCGTAAGGTAAAAGTTCATTTAATCCATTTTTTACGCTGATTATATATTCTGAAACATTTCCTTTTAATTCGGTAAAAAACGGTAAGGTATTGATAAACAACCCTAAGGAATCAACTGAATTAGATGCTCCTTGCAAGCGCCCAGAGAATAGCGAGCCAAATATTGCATAGTCAGAATTACTACATCTACCAATTACTAAACCATAAGCGGCATGGAATAAAACAGCTGGGCTTATTCCTAATTTTGCGCTAATCGTTCTAACTTCTTTACTTATTTCCTGAGGAATAAGAAACTCTGAATCTTTTATATCTCGCCCAGTTCCACGAACATTCGACAAATCAAATGGATAGGTTGGAGTTTCAATAACGCCTAACAACTCTTTAAAATAAGTTTCGCTATCATTTGTTGATTGTTGATGTAATGTATACGCTATAAAATCTCTATATAATACAGGCCTTGGAAGGTTAGCTCCGTTTCCTAATAAGTATTGTTCAATCTCAACGACCACTTTTTCTAAACCTACATGATCTAATGCCAAGTGGTGTTGATCTATTAACAAATAATAAACTCCGTTTTCTTGGTCGTCCGTCGATTTTAGCCTCAATAATGGTGCTTTTGAAATATCCATCCATTGATTCCCTGGCGATTTAATTATTTCTAATTCTGATACTATATCTTTTGAAGGGTCAATGAATATTTCTTCTACTAACAATTGCGCCTCACGTTGCACTACTTGAACTGTTTTGGGTAAGTCTTTGCTTATAAAACAAGTTCTTAAAACATCATGACGATTTACTACAAACTGAAGTGCTTCAATAAAAATAGTTCGTTTTTCTTTGTCTGAGAAAGAGAGTAAATTCGATAGAATATATGGATCTCCTTCTTCTTCATTACTCATTAAATAATGGAAATACATTCCTTCCTGTAATGGTGATAATGGATAGATATCCTGAACATTCGAAACTCCTCCAGGGACCTCGGAAACCACCATATCAATATCTTCTTGAGCAAAATCTAACAACGGAACCATCGATGGAACTATATGCTCCACTTCTGGAGTGATTCCGTTTTCTGGCACTTGATATATTTCAGTATCTGATGAAAGTTTTTCTGCTATTTCTGCAATTGTTGGACTAGCAAAAATATCTTTAACCCCAATATATAAATCAAGTTTTTGTAAACGTGATATTAATTGGATTATTAATAAGCTATGCCCACCTAATTCAAAGAAGTTGTCATAAACTCCCACTTTTTCAATTCCTAATATATCTTGCCAAATCGCAGCAATTTGTTCTTCTGCCCCTGTTCTTGGAGCTACATATGCTTTGGTTGATAAGAGTGATCCATCTAGTTCTGGTAAGGCTTTTCTGTCTAACTTTCCACTAGCGGTTAATGGCATTTCTTCGAGCTCAACCCATAAAGATGGAACCATGTATTCTGGTAAGCTCTCCTTTAACTCGGCTTGAACGTTTTCTTTATTGAACTCTCCATCTACAACAACATATCCTACCAATCGCTTACTTCCTGTAACATCTGCTTTTGCTAGCACACAGCTACTTTGAATCTCTTCGATAGTTGATAAAGCTGTTTCAATCTCTCCTAATTCTATTCTGTATCCACGAACCTTTACTTGAGAATCCTTTCTTCCTACATATTCTAACGTTCCATCAGAGAGCCAGCGGGCTAAATCGCCTGTCTTGTAAATTCTCTCTCCTTCCTTAAATGGATTCGTAATGAATTTTTCATTCGTTAATTCTTCTCGGTTTAAGTATCCTCTTGCTACTCCTTTTCCTCCTACACATAATTCTCCTACAACGCCTGCCGGTAAAAGTTCACTCGATTCACTTAAAATATAAATCTGAGTATTGGCAATCGGACGTCCAATAGTTTGAACTCCGTTGATTTCTCTTTTGATAAAGGTACTATAAGTCGTAGCCTCTGATGGTCCGTATAAATCGTAAATAGACTCTACCGAACTTTCGTTGTAAATACGATCGACCAAACTTGGTAGTAATGGCTCACCTGCTAGGTTGATTGTTTTTACCGCTTCTGGTAATTTTCCTGATTCTAAGACTCCTAGTAAAACACTTGGTACCGTATTGATCAGTGATACAGAAACTTCTGAATCTTCTACTAATGATAATAAGTTATTAACTAATTCAACCTTTGCTCCTGAGGCTAGTGAAGTAAAGATCTCAAAAATCGATAAATCAAAGTTGATTGAAGTACTTGCTAGCATTCCTAAATCCAATGAATCCTTGAAGTTTGAGATTCCCCAGTTTACCAAGTTGAACATATTACCATGTTCAATAAGGACTCCTTTTGGTTTTCCTGTACTTCCTGAAGTATAAATTACATACGCCAGATTCTCTTGTGAGATTGATTGATAACTTAATTTTCTTGTTGAATATTCTGAAATCTGATTCCAATCTGTATCTAAAGCAATGCTGGTGAATCCTTCTTTGTCTTCTAAAGTATCTTGACTTGAAGAATTACTTAATAATAATTCAATTCCAGTGTCTTCTATGATATATTCGATACGTTCTTTTGGGTAATTAGGATCTATTGGAACATAAGCTCCTCCTGATTTTAAAACTCCTAAAATTCCTACAATCATTTCCAAGCTACGCGTCATACAAATTCCTACCAATCCATCTGGTTGAACTCCTTGATTTTGTAAATATCGAGCTACTTGATTTGAACGTTGATCAAGTTCTTTGTATGTTAACGTTTCTCCTTTGTAAACGATAGCAACTTGTTTTGGTGATTGCTTTACCTGATCTGAGAAAAGATCTAAGATGCTTGTATCTGATGGATAGGCTGCATTAGTATCATTGAAAGTATCTAGTAACTGTACTTTTTCTTCTTTTGGTAAAATTACTACATTTTTAACTTTCGCAGTTTCTTCTGAATTCAGCCCTCTTAGTAGTTCCGTTAATGCCTCTTGCATATAACTTAATAATCGGTCTGCTCCGATGCCTCCATCAACCTGAGCTTCTAATCGGAACCCATGTCCGAAATCATCTACATTTAATGTAAGTGGATAATTCGTACGTTCTTGTCCTCCCTTTACTGTTATTCCTAAATCGACCTTATTCCCTTCTTCTTCTTCAGCTACTGCTATTGGAACATGAGAATGACGGAAATTTAATAAAGCGCTGAATAACGGAACTTCATTTGAAACTCCACTCCAATTCTGAATGTTTGATAATGCTGTTTGTTCGTATGGTAATAATTCGTGTAATTGTTGTTTTACACCCTTTACATAGGTTAACATGTTCCCTTCTAAAGAAACGTAAAATGGTAAAGTATTAATAAACAACCCAAGCGCATCTGCTGCACCTAGAGAACCTTGTAAACGTCCTGAAAATAAAGAACCAAATAATGCATACTCTTTGTTACTGCATTTCCCTACAACTAATCCATAAGCTGCATGAAATAATACAGCAGGACTCATTCCTAATTTCAAAGAAACTTCTCGAAGTTGTTTATTCAATTCATCAGAAAGAATCATTCCTGATTCTTCTATATTGCTACCATTCCCTTGTATATCAGTTAAGTCAAAAGGATATGTTGGTTCTTCAATGGTTCCTAAGGACTCAGTAAAATATAACTCGCTATCGTTAACTGCCTGTTGATATAACGTATGTCCAATAAAATCTCTGTACAGAACAGGAGTAGGAAGTGTTTCACTTTTACCTGAAAGGTATGTTTCAATTTCTGATGTTATTTTTTCTAAACCTACATGATCCAATACCAAGTGATGTGCAAATAATAATAAGTAATAGCTGTCATTTTTACTATCGTTTGCAGATTTTAAATCCAATAATGGTGCTTTTGAAACATCCATCCATTGGTTCCCTGGCTCGGTTAATCTATTTAATTCTAATAAAATATCTTTATCATTATCTATTGTCAATTCTTCAACAGATAATTCCGCTTGTTTCAATACAACTTGAACGGCTTTTGGCAAACCTTCGCTTACAATAGCAGTACGCAACACATCATGACGGTTGACTACAAATTGTAAAGCCTCAACAAATAAATCTCTTTTTTCACTACTTGGGAAGGATAAAAGATTCGGTAAAACATACGGATCTCCCTGATCTTTGCCACTCATTAAATAATGAAAATACATTCCTTCTTGTAATGGTGATAATGGATATATGTCTTGAATATTAGAAACACCGCTCGAAATCTTATTTACAACGGCATCTATATCTTCTTGATTAAAATCCAATAACGGTACCATTTCTGGCAAAATGCGATCTATACCTTTTGTAATTCCATTTGCAGGAACTTGATATAACAATGAAGAAGATGTTACTTTTTCACTAATTCCAGCAACTGTCGGGTTTGAAAATATATCCTTTACCTCAACATGATAATCGAACTTTTGTAAACGAGAAATTAATTGAACAACCAATAAACTATGTCCACCTAATTCGAAAAAGTTATCATACACTCCAATTTTTTCAATCCCCAGAATATCTTGCCATACAGCTACCAATTGTGCTTCGGTTTCATTTCGAGGAGCCACGTACTCTTTGCTTGATAAATCTGAACTATCTGGCTCTGGTAAAGATCTTCTGTCTAATTTACCGTTGCTCGTTAATGGCATTTCATCCATTTCCACCCAAATCGATGGAATCATATACTCTGGTAAATGTTGTTTTAATTCTTGTTGAATTATTTCTTTATCAAATTCACCTTCCGAAACAACATATCCTACCAAGTATTTGGTACCACCAACAGTTTCTTTTGCTAATACACAACATTGACTGATAGAGATTAAATTGGATAACGCGTTTTCTATCTCCCCTAGCTCAATTCTATATCCTCGAATCTTAACCTGAGCATCTTTTCTTCCTGCGAATTCAATATTACCATCAGGTAACCATTTCGCTAAATCTCCTGTTTTGTAAAGTTTTTCTCCTTCTTTAAATGGACTTGAAATGAATTTCTCTTGGGTGAGTTCTTCATTGTTTAAGTATCCTCTAGCAACTCCTGCTCCTCCTACAACTAATTCCCCTTCTACTCCTACAGGAACTAAGTTCATTACTGAATCAACGATATAAGCCACTCTGTTCTTTAATGGCTTACCAATTGGAAGATTTTCTTCTGTAATGTCAATAGTGTAAGTCGTTGAAAATGTAGTGTTCTCTGTCGGTCCATATCCATTTATGATTGTTAAGTTCGGATATAGCTCTTTTACTTTATTAGTATAGTTGAACAAAACTATATCTCCTCCAACTAATAAATACTTTAATGAAGCGAAGACGCTAGTATCTTCCTCCACTATTTGATGGAACCATGAAGCAGTCATCCATAATGTAGTAACTTCTTTTTCTTGTAGTACTTCTTTAAAGTTAACTGTGTTTAGTAAAGTATCTTTTGTAGTTAAAACAAGTTCTCCTCCGTTTAATAAGGTTCCCCAATATTCTATTGTGGTTGCATCAAACGAAATTGATCCTGTTGATAACCAAATCGTCTCTGAATTTAGTGCTACATAATCACAACTAGTACTTAAGCTTACAATGTTTTTATGCTCTATTTGAACTCCTTTTGGCTGTCCTGTACTTCCTGAAGTATAAATCACATAAGCTAAATCGTTTGGTGAAATCGTTGTATTTAAATTGTTTGTAGAATATGTTGCTATGAATGTATCCCACTCTTGATCTAGAGCTACGGCTGATATGTTTTTTCTATTTACTAGAGTTTCTTTATTTGACTTACTTGTCAATACCAAACTAATGGTAGCATCGCTTAACATAAACTCAACACGATCTTCTGGATAACTTGCATCTATTGGTACATAGGCACCTCCAGATTTTAACACTCCTAAAATCGCAATGAGTAATTCCAAACCACGATCCATACAAATTCCTACAAATGTATCTGTCTCTACTCCTTGGGCTTTTAAATAATTTGCTAATTGATTTGAACGTTTATCTAATTCCTCATAACTTAAGGTAGTTTCTTCAAAAGTAATTGCTGCTGCACTTGGTGTTTTTCGAGCTTGCTCTTCAAATAACTCAACTACCGATTTCTCTGATGGATACGTTAATTCAGTAGCATTAAAAACCTCTAAAATTTCTAAGGTTTCTTCCTTAGATAAAATCCCTAGACTTTCAATGGAAGTTGTTTCTTCAGTCTCTAGAGCATTTAATATTCCTGTTAACGCTTGTTTCATGTGCCCTAAAACATGATCAGCATCAATATTTCCATCTAGTAAAGTTGTTAATCCAAAATTATCTCCGAAGTCATCAACATTTAAGGTAAATGGATAGTTGGTACGTTCCTTTCCTCCTATTACTGAAATTCCTAAATCTATATCAACAATCTCATTCTTTTCCGAAGGATTCGCTGAATGTCGATAATTCAATAAAGCACTAAATAAAGGGACATCATTAGAAACACCGCTCCAAGCTTGAACATCCGACAATGGTGTTTGCTCATATGGCAATAAATCTTGTAACCTAGCTTTTACAGTTTCAACATATTTAGAAACACTTCCCTTCAGATCCGTCAAGAATGGTAGAGTATTAATGAAGAGTCCTAATGAATCTGCTGCTCCTACCGAACCTTGCAAACGCCCTGAGAATAATGTTCCAAAAATTGCGTAATCTTTATTGCTATATTTTCCAACAACCAATCCGTAAGCTGCGTGAAATAAAACAACTGGGCTCATTCCTAATTTTACAGAAGTTTCACGAAGTGATGTATTTAATTCTGTCGGTAAAATAATAGAGACTTCCTTTATTTCAGTACCATTACCTCTGACATCTGATAAGCCAAATGGATAACTTGGTATTTCGATATTTCCAAATAATTCTTTGAAATATGATGCACTATCATTAATTGACTGCTGATGTAATGTATGCGCTATAAAATCTCTATATAAAACAGGTTCACCTAAACTTGCTGCATTTCCAAGGAGATACATTTCTATCTCTGAAATAACTTTTTCAAGTCCGACGTGATCCGTAATCAAGTGATGTTGGTTAATCACTAAATAATAGTTGTCGTTCGGCAGATCGTCTACGATTTTTAATTCTAGTAACGGACCTTTCGAAACATCCATCCATTGCTTTCCATTGTCAACTAAATCTTTCAATACTGATGAAATATCATCTACAGAATCAAAAGTTAATTCTTCTATTCGAAGCTTAGCAACTCTTTGAACGACCTGTACTGCCTGAGGTAATCCTTCATTTAAAATAGCAGTACGTAAAACATCATGTCTGTTTACTACAAACTGTAATGCTTCTATAAATAAATTACGTTTTTCTTTATCTGTAAAGGATAATAAATTAGGTGTAATATATGGATCCCCTTGTTCCTTATCGCTCATCAAATAATGGAAATACATTCCTTCTTGTAATGGTGATAAAGGGTATATGTCTTGAATGTTTTGCGTTCCTCCTGGGATTTTGGATACTACGGTATCAATATCTTCCTGACTGAATGTTACCAAAGGAATCATATCTGGAGTAATCTGAATAGTATCTTCAGTTATTCCATTTGCAGGTGCCTGATAAACTGTATTTAAAGAAGCTAAGTTTTCACTAATACCCGCTATTGTAGGGTTAGAAAAAATAGTTTTTACGGTAATATGAAAACCTACTTTTTGTAAACGAGAGATCAGCTGAACAATTAATAAACTATGTCCTCCTAGCTCAAAGAAATTGTCATAAACTCCTACTTTCTCAACACCTAATAAATCTTTCCAAATGGAAGCTATTTGCTCTTCTAACTCAGTTCTTGGTGCTATATATTCTTTAGTTGACAAAAGAGACCCATCTAGTTCTGGTAACGCTTTTTTATCAAGTTTTCCAGTACTTGTTAATGGCATTTCCTCTAACTCAACCCATAAAGAAGGCACCATGTATTCTGGTAAACTCTCTTTTAACGCTGCCTGAACTTTTTCTTTATCGAATTTTCCTTCTGCAACTACATATCCTACTAAACGTTTGCTTCCTGTAACATCTTCTTTGGCAAGTACACAACCATTTTGAATCGTTTCAATTGTTGATAATACAGATTCAATTTCTCCTAATTCAATTCTGTATCCGCGAACCTTTACTTGTGAATCTTTTCTTCCTACATATTCTAAAGTTCCATCAGGTAACCAACGAGCTAAATCTCCCGTTTTATAGATTCTATCCCCTTTTTTAAATGGGTTTGGAACGAATTTCTCACGGGTTAATTCTTCTCTATTTAAATATCCTCTAGCAACTCCTTTTCCTCCAATACATAGTTCTCCAATTACACCTTTAGGAAGCAAATTCATTCTAGAATCGGTAATATAAACTTGTGTATTTCCTATGGGTTTTCCAATAGTAATTTGTTCAATTTCTTTAATATCTCTATAAAATGAAATCGTAGAAGTAACTGTTGTTTCTGTTGGTCCATACTCATTGTAAAAAGAATAGTTACCTGTCCAATGTTTCATTAAATCAGGCGTACAAACTTCTCCACCGGCGATAATTCTTTTTAATGAATTTACATCTTTATTTATTGAAAAAGTACTCAACATACTTGGAGTGGCATGAAGATGCGTTACTTCTTCTTGTTGAATGACTTCTACTACCTTAGTAGGATCAATTATTGTTTCTTTGTCTATTAGAACCAATTTACATCCACCCGATAAAGCCATAAATATCTGTTCTACAGAAGCATCGAATATAAAACTTGAAAACTGTAAAATAACGTCACTTGAATCAACACCAAAAGCACCCAACTGACTAACAATAAGATTGATAACATTTTTATGCTCAACCAATACTCCTTTGGGTCTACCTGTGCTACCAGAAGTATAAATAACATAGGCTACACTTTCTGGAGCTATTACTTTCCCTAAAACATTTAAACTCTTGTTAGCAATTGAAGCCCAACTACTATCCAATGCTACGGTAACAATATTTTTTGGAAACTGTACTTTTGATTTAACTTTTTCACTTGTTAATACCAACTTAATATTAGCATCTGCTAACATATAATTAATACGGTCTTCGGGATATTCTGGATCAATTGGAACATAGGCTCCTCCTAATTTTAAAACCCCTAAAATTCCAACCAACATTTCTAAACTTCGATCAATACAAATACCGACCAACGAACCCGATTCTACTTCCTGCTCATCTAAATAATTTGCTAATTGATTCGACCTTTCATCCAGTTGCTTATAACTTAATTCTTCTTCTTGATAAACAACCGCAATTTTTTCAGGTGATTTTTGAACTTGATTTGAAAATAAATCTAATATTGTTTGATTTGTTTCATAAGTTATAGCCGTAGTATTAAACTCCTCTAATAACTGTTGTTTTTCTTCTTTTGATAAGATTTCCGCGTCATCGATTTGAATATTTTCTTCTGAACTCAAGCCTTTTAATAATTCTTCTAAAGCCTGTCTCATATATACTAACACTCTACCCGCATCGATGCTTTTATCTATTTGGATTCCTAAGCCAAAATCAACTCCATAATCATCAACACTTAAGGTAAAAGGGTAATTGGTACGTTCCTGACCTGCTTCAAAATTAATTCCTAAATCAACACCATGACCTTCATTCTTTTCTTCAGATGTTGCATACGAATGACGGAAATTCAATAAAGCACTGAATAATGGAACTTCGTTAGATATTTCACTCCATCCTTGAATTCTAGACAAAGGGGTTTGCTCGTAAGGCATTAATTGTCCTAAGCGCTCCTTAACAAGGTCAACATATTCAGAGATACTTCCTTCTAAAGCTACATAAAAAGGTAAGGTATTAATGAATAATCCCAACGAATCTGCCGCTCCAGAAGAACCTTGCAAACGTCCTGAGAATAATGTTCCAAACAATGCGTAATTCGTATTACTACATTTACTTACTACTAATCCGTAAGCCGCGTGAAACAATACCGCCGGAGTCATTCCTAAATCTAAACTCACTTTTCTAATAGACTCACTTAAATCTTCAGGTAAAACCGTATGTAATTCTTTGATTTCACTTCCAGTTCCTTGAATGTTTGACAGACCGAATGGATAGCTAGGAGTATCTACTCCTGCTAATAAACTCGTGAAATGCGATTCGCTATCATTTGTAGTCTGCTGATATAAGGTATGACCTATAAAATCTCTATATGATACTGGAGTGGGAAGTTTCGTTCCTTCTCCTAATAAGTACATTTCTATTTCAGAAATAACCTTTTCTAATCCAACATGATCTAATATCAAGTGATGTTGATTCACTAATAAATGATAATCATCATTTGCTGTATCATCAATGGATCTCAGTTTTAACAATGGAGCCTCAGATATATCCATCCATTGCTTTCCTGGAGTTCTTAAGCTTTCTATCTCTTTTGAGAAGTCTTTTGATGCATCAATTACTATATGCTCTATAGAAAGTTGTGCTTCTCTTTGTACAACCTGAACAGCTTTTGGTAAGCCTTCACTTAAGAAACATGTTCGTAGTATATCATGTCGATTTACTACAAATTGTAATGCCTCAATGAACATTGCTCTTTTCTCTTTATCAGGAAAGGTCAATAAATTTGGTAAAATATAAGCATCTCCTTCTTGAGCATTGCTCATTAAATGATGGAAATACATTCCTTCTTGTAATGGAGCTAATGGATAAATATCCTCAATGTTTGAAACTCCACCAGAAATTTTTGAGATGACTTTATCAATATCCTCTTGATCGAAATCCAATAGTGGAAGCATTTCTGGTATAATACGATCGGTATCCTTCGTAATTCCATTTGCAGGAACCTGATATACTGAAGCTTCTGAAGATACTTTTTCTGCGATTTCTGCTATGGTTGGGCTAGAGAAAATATCTCTAACTTCAATGTGAAAATCAATCTTTTGTAAGCGAGATATTAATTGAATCACTAATAAACTATGTCCTCCTAACTCAAAGAAATTATCGTAAACTCCTACCTTTTCTAAGCTTAATAATTCTTGCCAAATAATAGCTATTTGAGTTTCTACTTCATTTCTTGGAGCAACATATTCTTTTGTTGACAGTGCAGTTCCATCCGGTTCTGGAAGTGATTTTTTATCTAATTTACCATTTGATGTTAATGGCATTTCTTCTAATTCAATCCATATTTGAGGTACCATATATTCTGGTAAACTCTTCTTTAATTCCGATTGAATTCGTTCTTTATTTAAAACCTCATCTTTAACTATATACCCAATTAAACGTTTGTTTCCTGCACCATCTTCTTTAGCTAAAACACAGCTACTCTGAATTCCAGATACTTTTGATAGAACCGATTCTATTTCTCCTAATTCAATACGATACCCACGAATCTTAACTTGATTATCTTTTCTCCCGATATATTCAATAGTTCCGTCCGGTAACCAACGACCCAAATCTCCTGACTTGTATAAACGAGCTTTGTTATCATCACTAAATGGATTGGAAACAAATCGCTCATTTGTTAAAGCTTCTCTATTCAAATAACCTCTGGCAACTCCACTACCTCCGATACATAATTCTCCTATAACCCCTTGTGGGACAAGATTTAAATAGTCATCTACTATATAACAACTTAATGTAGGAATAGCTGTACCGATTGTACTAACAGAATGGTTAATATCAGCATCAGTAATTTCTTTGTAGGTAACATGAACCGTAGTTTCTGTAATACCATACATATTGATAAGCTTACTATTTGTATACGACTGTTTCCATCTTGCTAAATAACTTGGATTCAATGCCTCTCCTCCAAAAATCACATATCGAATGGTACTTTTGTTGGCTATTGATAAATATTGATCTTGAAGTGTATAAAAAGAACTGGGTGTTTGGTTTAATACCGTAACTCCCTCTTTCATCAATAAATTACTAAACGCCATGGCATCTTTTGTAATTGACTTTGGAACAATTACTAAACGACCTCCAAACAATAATGCTCCATACATTTCCCATACTGAGAAATCAAAACAGAAAGAATGGAATAAGGTCCAAACATCATTTGAATCGAAATCGAACAAACATTCATCATGCTTAAATAAACGAACTACATTTAGATGTTCAATTAAAACACCTTTTGGTTTTCCAGTACTTCCAGAAGTATAAATGACATAGGCTAAATTAGTTGGTGATACTACTTTACTTAACTCCTCAATTGAGTATGATGAAATTGTATCCCAATCTCCATCTAAAGAAAGTGTACTCAACTCAGCTTTATCTTTTAAAACCTCTTTGCTAGCCTCATCACTTAACACCAAGGTAATTCCTGCATCTGTTAAAGTATATTCGATTCTGTCCGCTGGATATGCTGGATCTACTGGAACATAAGCACCTCCAGATTTTAAAATACCAAGGATACCCACAATCATATCGAAGCCTCGTTCTAAACAAATACCTACTAAAGTATCTGGTTCAACTCCTTGCGCTCTTAAATAATGAGCTAATTGATTAGACTTAGCATCTAAATCTTTATAACTTAATTCTTTTCCTTCGAATGTTAATGCAATAGCATTTGGGGCGTTTGCTACCTGCTCTGCAAACAAATCTATAATGGTTAAATTCTCAGGATAATCTACGGATGCTGTTTCATTGAATGATCTTAACAAATGTGCTTCTTCATCCTTAGTCAATAAACCTAAATTATTAATAGGTAACTGAATGTCGTTAACAATACTAACTAATAATTCCCTGTAATGCCTCAACATCTTATCAATTGTAGATTGCTTGAATAAGGCAGTACAATATTCCATATCGATATTAATACTTGCTTCTTCTTCAGATATGGTAATGGTAAGATCGGTCTTCGAAGTTTCTACTTCATACTTATAACCTGAAATTTCAACTGCTCCTAAACTAACTCCTTCTCCCTTTTTCTCTGATATTGAAGGCAAGTTTTGTAATACGAACATTGCCTGATAAAGCGGAGTCATACTCATATCACGAGTAGTTACTATTTCATCAACTACCTTTTCAAAAGGAACTAATTGATGATCATAGGCATCTAACGTAGTATTTTTTATTTCCTTTAAGAATTCTTTAAATGTTGGATTGTCACTTAAATCACTTCGTAATGCTAATGTGTTTACAAAGAAACCAATCATTCCTTCCAAATCGGTTTGTGTACGATTTGCAACTGGTGTTCCAACACAAATATCATCTTGTCCACTATAACGAGACAATAAAACCTTAAATGCTGACAACAACAACATAAATAATGTTACCCCTTCTTGTTGACACAATTCTAGTAACGAATTCTTTAATTTATTATCTAGTATTAATGACGTATTGGCTCCCGCTGTACTTTGTATAGCTGGACGTGCATGATCTAACGGTAATGTTAATGTACTTACATTAGATAGTTTTTCCTTCCAATACAACAATTGAGCTTCTAAAACTTCTCCATCTAAATATTGGCGTTGCCATACGGCATAATCTGAATATTGTAATGTCAACTCTGGAAGAAAAACTGTACGGTTTTCTCTTAAGGCACTGTATAACTCAACAAATTCACTAGTTAAAATACCTGAAGACCAACCATCACTGGCAATATGATGGAAAACACAAGCTAAGATATACTTCTCATTTCCTAAATCATATAAGCAAGAACGTAGCATATAATCTTTCGATAAATCGAAAGGTAAGTTGATGAAAGCTCGAATCTGTTCTTTCAAATTTGCTTCTTCTGAAGTAACTACTTTTTGTAATGACCAATTATCTGAAGTAATCGCTTTTTGATAACCGATTCCATTCTCTTCATAAATTACAGTGCGCAATACTTCATGTCGATCAACGATTGATTGTAATACTTTTTCTACATAGTTGATATTGAGATCGCCTTGTAACTGCATCACAAGTGGAATGTGATATGCCTGGGTACCATCAAGATGATCTAAGAACCAAATTCTATCTTGATTAAACGATAATGGAATTTGTTGAATAAGTTCTCTATCGAATGGTTTTATAGCATTTTTATCAAACCCCTTATATGAAATACTATCGCCATCAAATTTATTTAAGTGCTCAATAATAAGTTCTTTATTAAGCTTTATGTCAACAAGTAAAGCATCATCAATATCTTCATCCTCTGATTTTAAAACCAAAGAACCTTCTTCCAATTCTAATGTAACACCTTTACTTTGTGCCGTTTTAATAATACTTAAAGCCTTATTCATTATATTTTAATTATTTTTTTATAAACTTTATCCGAACTCTCTTTCTCTTTGATCTTTTTATAATCTAAATAAGTCCCTAATTCATCAATACTTACGAAGCTAAATATGTCCTTAATCATAACTTCTATTTTAAACTCTTTACTAATAATTGACACTAGGCGAGTAACCAATAAACTGTTCCCTCCTAACTCAAAGAAATTATCATAGACTCCTATTTTTTCAACCTCCATTAATTCTTGCCAAATGGCTACTAATTTTTCTTCAGTTTCATTTCTAGGTGCTATGTAATCCCTACTCGATAAATCAGATCGATTTGGTTCTGGTAAGCCTCTTCTATCTAATTTACCATTGCTTGTTAATGGCATCTCATCCATTTCTACCCAAATCAATGGAACCATGTGATCTGGTAAATATTCTTTGAGTTCTAATTGAATTGCTTCTTTATCAAAAGTATTTTCCGAAACTACATATCCAACCAAATGTTTGGTTCCATTAGCGGTTTCTTTTGCCAATACACAACATTGACTAATTGAATTTAAATTTGACAAGGTGTTTTCTATTTCGCCTAATTCAATTCTATATCCTCGAATCTTAACCTGAGCATCTTTCCTTCCCACAAATTCAATGTTCCCGTCGGGTAACCATTTCACTAGATCGCCTGTTTTATAAAGTCTTTCTCCCTCTTTAAATGGACTCTCTACGAACTTTTCTTTGGTTAATTCTTCGTTATTCAAGTACCCTCTAGCTACTCCTTCTCCTCCAACTACTAATTCTCCTTCAACCCCTACTGGAACCAAGTTCATCTCCGAATCGACGATATAAGCAACTCTGTTCTTTATTGGCTTACCGATTGGAAGTGTTTTATTTGTGATTTCAATAGTATAGGTCGTTGAAAAAGTTGTGTTTTCTGTAGGCCCATACCCATTAATAATTCTTAACTCGGGATACAGCTCATTAATCTTGTTGGTATAGTTGAATAGTACCACATCTCCCCCAACTAATATGTTTTTTAATGAAGCAAAAAGACCAGCATCCTCCTCCACTAATTGATGGAACCACGAAGCAGTCATCCATAATGTAGTTACTTCTTTTTCCTCGATTAATCTTTTTAAACTTGCGGTTTGTAATAAAGTTTCTGTAGTGGTTAAAACTAATTCTCCTCCGTTAAGTAAAGTTCCCCAATACTCTATGGTAGTTGCGTCGAATGAAATTGACCCCGTTGATAACCAAACCATTTCTGAGTTCAGATCGACATAATCACAACTAGTACTTAAACTAACAATGTTTTTATGTTCGATTTGAACTCCTTTTGGCTGTCCTGTACTTCCTGAAGTGTAGATCACATAAGCTAAATCATTTGATGAAATAGTTGTATCTAAACTGTTTTCTGAATAGGTTGCAATCAATTCATTCCACTGTTGATCTAAAGAAACAATAGATATATTATCTCTACCTTTTAATACTTCAGTATTCGCTTGGCTTGTCAAGACCAAATTAATTGTTGCATCGCTTAACATATACTCAATACGATCTTGTGGGTAACTTGGATCGATAGGTACATAAGCACCTCCCGATTTTAAGACTCCTAAAATCGAAACAAGTAACTCCAAGCTACGGTCCATACAAATTCCAATAAACGTATCTTTTTGTGCTCCTTGTTCTTGTAAATAATGTGCTAACTGATTTGAACGCTTGTCCAATTCTTGATAAGTCAAAGTGGTTCCTTCAAACGAAATCGCAGCCGAATTTGGTTTTTTTACTGCTTGTTCTTCAAATAATCCCACAACCGATTTATCGGATGGATACGATAATTCAGTAGCATTAAATACTTCTAATATTTCTGATTTTTCTTCTTGAGATAAAATATTTAAACTTATCACTGGATCTTTTACCTCTTCCTTTAATCCTTTTAATAAACTCGTTAAAGCTTCTTGCATGTACGCTGATACCAGTTCGGCATCTGTACCTTCTTTTATCTGAGCTGTTAAACCAAAGCTTTCTCCAAAATCATCTACATTTAACGTAAATGGATAATTCGTTCTCTCATCTCCTCCAATAACTTCCAATCCTAAATCAATTACTTCATCACCTTCCGTTTCTTCTGTTCCTAAATGAGAATGACGATAATTTAATAAGGCACTGAAAAAGGCTACCTCGTTAGAAATACCACTCCAACCTTGAATACTCGATAATGGAGTTTGCTCGTATGGCAATAGTTCATTCAAATATTGCTTAACCATACCAATGTACTCAGCAACATTCCCTTCTAAAGAAATATAAAAAGGTAAGGTATTGATAAATAATCCCAGTGAATCAGCTGCACCTATAGCTCCTTGTAAGCGTCCTGAAAATAAAGAACCAAATAGCGCATAATCAGAATTACTACACTTACCAATAACTAAACCATAAGCCGCATGGAATAATACTGCAGGACTCATTCCTAGAGAAGTACTCACTTCTCGTATTTCAGTATTCAAAGCTTCCGATAAAAGTACGTTTGACTCTTTTATTTCATTTGCATTTACTTTGGTATTGGATAAATTAAAAGGATATGTTGGTTCTTCAATATCCGCCAATAAGCCTTTGAAATATGATTGACTATTATTAGTTCCTTGGGAATGTAATGTATGACCAATAAAATCTCTGTATAATACTGGTGTTGAAAGATGAGCTTCTTGACCAGATAAGTACATTACTATTTCTGATACTATTTTCTCCATTCCAACATGATCCAACACCAAGTGATGTTGATTAACTATTAAATAATAACAATCATTTACCTTGTCGTATGCTGATTTTAATTGTAACAATGGAGCATTTGAAACATCCATCCATTGACTTCCTGGAGAAGTTAACTTCTCTAATTCAGATAAAACATCTGTTGTATTTTCAAATACTAATTCTTCTATTGATAATTTTGCTTTTCTCTTTACTACTTGTACTGCCTTTGGTATATTTTCATTTATAAAACAAGTACGTAAAACATCATGTCTGTCCACCACAAACTGAAGCGCTTCAATAAAAGAGTTACGTTTTTCCTTGTCTTTAAAAGATAAAAGATTTGATAAAACATACGAATCCCCTTGCTTTTTATCACTCATTAAATGGTGGAAAAAGATCCCTTCTTGTAATGGTGATAACGGATAAATATCTTGAATGTTTGCAATTCCTTCAGGAACCTTCGAAACTACCGTATCGATATCTTCTTGACTAAATTCTAATAAAGGAACCATAGCTGGTACGATATACTCTGTATCATCTAGAATTCCGTTGACAGGTACTTGATACCTTGGAGTATCGGATAATAATTTTTCTGCTATTTGTGCTATCGTTGGATTTGAAAAGATGTCTTTAACCTCAATGTATAAATCAAGCTTTTGTAAACGTGATATTAATTGAACCACAAGTAAACTATGTCCTCCTAATTCAAAGAAATTATCATAAACTCCAACTTTCTCTACTCCTAATATATCTTGCCAAATCGTAGCTATTTGTGATTCAACCACAGTTCTTGGAGCTATATATTCTTTGGTTGATAATAGTGAGCCGTCAAGTTCTGGCAGGGATTTTCTATCTAACTTTCCACTAGCAGTTAATGGCATTTCTTCTAACTCAATCCATAAACTAGGAACCATGTATTCTGGTAAGCTCTCCTTTAACTCGGCTTGAACGTTTTCTTTATTGAACTCTCCATCTACAACAACATATCCTACCAATCGCTTACTTCCTGTGACATCTGCTTTGGCTAGTACACAACTACTTTGAATCTCTTCGATAGTTGATAAAGCTGTTTCAATCTCTCCTAATTCTATTCTATATCCTCTGACTTTTACTTGAGAATCCTTTCTTCCTACATATTCTAAAGTTCCATCAGATAACCAGCGGGCTAAATCACCTGTCTTGTAAATTTTTTCTCCTTCCTTAAATGGATTTGAAATGAACTTTTCATTCGTTAATTCTTCTCGGTTTAAATATCCTCTCGCTACTCCTTTTCCTCCTACACATAATTCTCCTACAACACCTACTGGTAGTAGTTCATACGATTCACTTAAAATATATATTTGAGTATTGGCTATCGGACGTCCAATGGTTTGAGCTCCGTTGATTTCTCTTTTGATAAAGGTACTATAGGTAGTTGCTTCTGATGGTCCGTATAAATCATAAATAGACTCTACCGAACTTTCGTTGTAAATACGATCTACTAAACTTGGTAGTAATGGCTCTCCTGCTAGGTTAATGGTTTTTACCGCTTCTGGTAATTTTCCTGATTCTAAGACTCCTAGTAAAACACTTGGTACCGTATTGATCAGTGATACAGAAACTTCTGAATCTTCTACTAGTGATAATAAATTATCAACTAACTCAATCTTTGCTCCTGATGCTAGTGAAGTAAATATTTCAAAAATTGATAAATCAAAATTGATCGAAGTACTTGCTAGCATTCCTAAATCTAGTGAATCCTTGAAGTTTGAGATTGCCCAGTTTACCAAGTTGAACATGTTACCATGTTCAATGAGCACTCCTTTTGGTTTTCCTGTACTTCCTGAGGTATAAATTACATACGCCAGATTATCTTGTGAGATTGATTGATAGCTTAATTTTCTTGTTGAATACTCCGAAATCTGATTCCAATCTGTATCTAAAACAATGCTGATTAATCCTTCTTTGTCTTCTAAAGCATTTTGACTTGCTGCATTACTTAATAATAATTCAATTCCAGTGTCTTCTATGATATATTCAATTCGCTCTTTTGGATAGTTCGGATCGATTGGGACATAGGCTCCTGCCGATTTTAAAACTCCTAAAACACCTACGATCATCTCCAAGCTGCGAGTCATACAAATTCCTACCAATCCATTTGGCTGAACTCCTTGAGCCTTTAAATAACGTGCCACTTGATTCGAACGTTGATCTAATTCCCTATAACTTAATACTTCTCCTTTATAAACAACAGCAACTTGTTTTGGTGATTTCTTCACTTGATCTGAGAAGACATCTAATATTGTTTGTTCTAATGGAAACTCAACATGAGTATTATTGAAAGTATCTAATAATTGTTGCTCTTCTTCCTTTGGTAAAATTACTGTACTGCTAACCTCTAAAGCTTCTTCCGAGTTTAAGCCTTTTATTAATTGTTCTAAGGCTTCTTGCATATACTCTGCAACACGAGCTGCATCAATATGTTCCTCAATCTGCGCCGTTACCCCGAAGTCAACTCCATAATCATCAACATTTAAGGTAAATGGGTAATTCGTTCGCTCATGACTGCCTATTTTTTCTATTCCTAAATCTACTGTTTCTGTTTCTGTTTCTTCTTCATTTGATGATGGAATAGCACTATGACGGAAGTTTAATAAAGCGCTAAATAAAGGAATTTCATTCGACACACCACTCCAAGCTTGAATATGAGATAATGGAGTCTGCTCATAAGGCAATAAATTCGCTAATTGTTGTTTTACCTTTTCTACATATTCGGTAATTGTTCCCTCTAATGCGATATAAAATGGTAAGGTGTTAATGAATAATCCCAACGAATCTGCTGCTCCAGTTGAACCTTGTAAACGTCCTGAAAATAAAGACCCGAAAATAGCATAATCCATGTTACTGCATTTTCCTATTACCAAACCATAGGCTGCATGGAACAAGGTTGCTGGACTCATTCCTATTCTCATACATGTATTGCGAATTTCCTTACTCAATTCTTGTGGTAAGATAAGTCCCGATTCTTTTATAGATGCCCCAGTAGTATGAATATTTGATAAATTGAATGGGTAACTCGGAGTATCAATACTTCCTAATAAATTCGTAAAGTAAGAGGCACTATCATTGGTAGCTTGTTGATGAAGTGTATGCCCGATAAAATCTCTATACAACGCTGGTTTTGACAAAACTGATGTATCTCCAGTTAAATAGGCACCAATCTCTTCAATAATTTTCTCTACTCCGACATGGTCAAATGTTAAGTGATGTTCTAATAAAACCAGATAATACGTGTCGTTTTTAACGTCATCAGCAGATTGTAATTTCAACAAAGGTGCTTTTGAAACATCCACCCATTGATTTCCTGGAGTTGTAAGTAATTTTAATTCCGATAAAACATCTTTAGAAGGATCTAACTTTAAATATTCTAAAGATAGTTCCGCTTGTCTGAGTACTACTTGAACCGCTTTCGGCAATCCTTCACTGATAACGAAGGTGCGCAACACATCATGACGATCTACCACAAACTGTAAACCTTTTATAAAAACGTCTCTATTTTCTTTACTTGGAAATGATAATAGATGAGGTAAAACATATGGATCTCCCTCCTCCTGATTACTCATTAAATGATGGAAATAAATTCCTTCTTGTAATGGAGATAACGGATACATATCTTCAATATTCGAAACTCCTCCTTCTACGCTATTTACAATCTTATCTAAGTCTTCCTGTTCAAAATCTAGTAAAGGAACCATTGATGGAAGAACACGGTCTATATCTTCAGTAATTCCATTGGCTGGAACTTGGTATATTGTTGCTCCTGATAGTAATTTCTCACTCATTGATGCAATGGTTGGGTTTGAGAAAATATCCTTTACGGAGATATGATAATCAATTTTCTGTAATTGAGAAATTAATTGGATTATCAATAAACTATGTCCTCCTATTTCAAAGAAATTATCATAAACGCCAATATTTTCTACTCCCAATAGTTCTTGCCAAATATCAGCTATTTGAACTTCTGTTTTATTTCTTGGAGCTACGTATGTTGCCGTTGATAATAGTGAGTCATCGGGTTCAGGCAATGCTTTTTTATCTATTTTACCATTTGCAGTTAGTGGCATTTCGTCCAATTCTACCCACAAGGCAGGAACCATGTATTCTGGTAAGACATTTAATAAATCACCTTGAACTCTTTCTTTGTCTAATTCGGCTTCCATTACTACATAACCTACTAAACAGTTTATTCCATTAGCGTCTTTTTTAACTAATACACAGCTGTTTTGAACTCCAGAAATAATAGATAAAGCATTTTCGATTTCTCCTAGTTCAATGCGATACCCTCTTATTTTTACTTGATCATCTGAACGACCTACAAATTCGATAGTTCCATCCGGTAACCAACGCCCTAAATCGCCTGTTTTGTACAGTCTTCCGCCTTCTGATTTAAATGGATTTTCTATGAATTTTTCCTTGGTAAGCTCCTCTCTGTTCAAATATCCACGACCAACTCCAATACCTGCTGTCCATAATTCTCCTACAACTCCAATTGGACTTAAGTTACCAAAGCTATCTACCACATATACATCCATGTTTGCTACTGGCTTTCCGATTGGAACTACAATTCCTGTCGGAGATTCACTCATGATATGGAGAGTGATATCATCTGAAGCTTCTGCTGGTCCATAAGCATTCACTACTGGAACATTTGGATATAATGAGAACCATTTATCTAATAATGATTTCGTGGCAGCTTCTCCAGTTACTAAGAAATAAGCCAAATTAGATAAACCTGGAACTACTTCACTATTTTCTAATATGCTCGTAACATATGATGGAACTAACTGAAGGTGACTTACTTTATTAGTAACTAAAGAAGTTTGGAATTTATTAATAGCTAAAAGATCCTCCTCTGTGTATATTGCTATTTGTCCTCCACATAACAGTCCACTCAACATTTGCCAAACCGAAATATCAAAAGTAAACGGAGCAGTAAAGGCTACTGTACTATTACTATCCATTTTCAACTCATCAATCATGATGAACAAGTGGTTTAATAATCCAACATGTTCTATCATTGCTCCCTTAGGCAATCCCGTACTTCCCGAAGTATAAATTACATAGGCTAAATCCGTTGGATTATAAACTCTTTCTAATGGCTTAATTGAATAATTTATACGTATCTCTGGATCATCTAATAGTACTAAGTCAATGTTTTCGGGAGAAGATAAAACAAGCTTACTTTCTGCATTTGTTACCACTAAAGAATTTCCTAAGTCTTCTAGAATATAGGCAATACGACTCTGCGGGAAATCTGGTTTCATAGGCACATAGGCAGCTCCCGATTTTAAGATACCTAACACTCCAATCAGCATATCTAAATTACGTTCCAAACAAATACCAACCATAGTATTTGGTGCAACTCCTTTCTCTATTAGACAATTTGCTAGCTGGTTAGAACGTTTATCTAATTCTTCATAAGTTATTTTCTGATCTTCATAAACTGCTGCAATAGCTTCTGGAGATTTTTGAACTTGATCGACAAATAAGTCTATAAATGTTTTATCTAATGGATAGTCAATTGAAGTATCATTAAAAACTTCTAATAATTGACTTTCTTCTATATCTGGTAAAATATTTAACTCCGAAACGGCTACATCTTTTTCGGATTTTAATCCTTTTAATAAACCTTTAATCGCCTCTTCTATGTACAAAAGGAAGTTATCGGCATTTATATTACCATCTATTTGAGACTTTAATCCAAACTCAAGACCATAATCATCGATATCTATCGAAAGTGGGTAATTCGTGCGCTCATTCGCTTCTATCAAACTTAATTCTAAATCAACCATATCGGTTACTTCTTCCTCCGATCCCATGGCAGAGTGACGATAGTTTAATAAAGCACTAAATAATGGAACTTCGTTAGAGACTCCACTCCAACCTTGAACGGATGACAACGGAGTTTGCTCGTGTGAAAGTAAGTCTCCTAAAGACTTTTTAACTTCCGAAATATATTCTGGTACACTTCTATCTAAGTTTGTATAAAATGGTAACGTATTTATAAAAAGTCCTAATGAGTCTACTGATCCTAAACTTCCTTGCAAACGTCCTGATAATAATGAACCAAAAAGAGCATAATCTGTATTACTACATCTTCCTATTACTACCCCGAATGCAGCATGAAATAACACCGCTGGACTTATCCCCAATTGAATACTTGTACTTCGAACTTCTTTACTTAACTCTTCCGATAATACAATATGAGATTCCTTAATATTACTACCATTTCCTTGAATATCTGATAATCCGAATGGATAGGTAGACTCATTAATATCTCCTAATATTTTTTTGAAATAAGATTCACTATTATTTGTTTCTTGAAGATGTAATGTATGTCCAATAAAATCTCTGTATAATACAGGTTTAGAAAGGCTTGATTCCTTTCCTGATATATAAAGTTCTATCTCTGATATTATTATTTCTAACCCGACATGATCAAATATTAAATGATGTTGGTTAATCCATAAATAATAATTTCCGTTCTTCTTATCATCAACCAATTTTAACTTTAACAAAGGGGCTTTAGATGCATCCATCCATTGACTTCCTTCTGTTAATCTTTTTAATTCAGATAGAACATCTTTGTCACTATCAATAACAATTTCTTCTAGTGATAATGCCACTTCTCTTTGTACAACTTGAATTGCTCTTGGCAAATTTTCACTAAGAACAGAGGTACGTAATACATCATGACGATTCACAACAAATTGTAGTGCTTCTATAAACAACGAACGTTTTTCTTCTTCTTTGAACGATAGTAAGTTTGATAAAACATAAGGATCTCCTTGTTCCTTATCGCTCATTAAATAATGGAAATACATTCCTTCCTGTAAAGGTGATAAAGGGTAAATATCTTGAATATTAGAAACACCCCCTGGAACCTTTGAAACGACAGTATCTACATCCTCTTGACTAAAATCTAACAAAGGAAGCATTTCAGGAACAATACGATTTGTATCGCTCTTGATTCCATTCTCAGGAACTTTATAAACAGGGCTTTCTAGTGATACTTTTTCGGCTATCGCCGCAATTGTAGGATTCGAGAAAATATCTTTTACAGTTATATAGAATCCGTTTTTTTGCAATTGAGCGATCAATTGAACAACCAACAAACTATGACCACCTAACTCAAAGAAATCATCGTGAACTCCAATTTTCTCAACTTTCAATAGTTCTTGCCAAATTGTAACCAATTGTTCTTCTATCTCATTCCTTGGAGCTAAGTATTCGGCAGTTGACAAATCGGTACTATCAGGTTCCGGTAACGACTTTCTATCTAATTTACCATTAGATGTTAATGGTAATGAATCTAGCTGAACCCATAAATTTGGCACCATATAATCTGGTAAACTTTCTCTTAACTCAGCGTGAATATTTTCTTTAATAAATTCACCATCTACAACAACATAACCTACTAAACGTTTATTTCCTTCTGCATCCTCTTTTGCTAATACACAAGATTGATTAATTGTTTGTAGTGATGATAATGTATTTTCAATTTCTCCTAGTTCTATTCTATACCCACGTATTTTAACTTGATGGTCTTTTCTTCCGATGAACTCAATATTTCCATCTGGTAACCATCTCGCTAAATCGCCTGTCTTATACAAACGATCTCCATCTTTAAATGGACTATCAAGAAATTTTTCATCTGTTAAATCTTGGTTATTTAAATAACCTCTAGCTACTCCAGATCCTCCCAATAATAATTCTCCAACAATACCTATTGGAGATAATTTCATGTCATTCCCTACAATATAAGCGTAACTGTTTTTGATAGGTTTTCCAATTGGAATTGCTTTTTGAGTAGTTTCAATTGAATAGGTCGTTGAAAAGGTGGTGTTTTCTGTTGGACCATACCCGTTGATAATTGTTAATTCGGGATATAATTCTTTCAGTCTGTTTGTGAATGCAAACAAAACAACATCTCCTCCCACTAATAAGTACTGTAATGATTCGAAAACACTTGAATCTTCTTCAACAACTTGATGAAACCACGAGGCGGTCATCCATAATGTTGTCACCTTTTTCGCTAAGATTAGTTCTTTTAAACTTACAGTATTTAATAAGGTTTCCGAAGTTGTTAGTACCAATTCTCCTCCGTTCAATAATGTTCCCCAATATTCAATTGTTGTAGCATCAAAAGAAATAGATCCTGTCGATAACCATTTTGTTTTAGTATCTAAATAAACATAATCGCAACTTGTTGCTAAACTAACGACACTTTTGTGTTCAATTTGCACTCCTTTCGGTCTTCCTGTACTTCCAGAAGTATAAATAACATAGGCTAAATTAGTAGACGTTATATCTTTATTTAAACTTGTAGTCGGATGTTCTGCTATTAAGTTCCAATTACTATCTAAAGAAACTATGGACAATTTTTTTCTTACCTCAAATATCTTACTGGTAATTTCACTCACTAATACCAAATCAATACTGGCATCGCTTAACATATAATCGATTCGTTCTTCTGGATATTCAGAATCAATAGGTACATAAGCCTCTCCTGATTTTAAAATTCCAAGGATTCCAATGATCATTTCAATACTACGATCCATACAAATTCCTATATAGGAATTTGCTCCTGCTCTTTGTGTTGTTAAATAATGAGCTAATTGGTTTGAACGTTGATCTAACTCTTTATACGTTAGTGTTTCTTTTCCAAAAGAAACTGCAATCGCTGAAGGATTTTTTTCTACCTGTGATTCAAATACTTCAATTATTGATTCATTTTCTGGATACTCTAAAAACGTTTCGTTGAAATCCTGCAGTAGTTTAGTCTCTTCATCTTTTGTGATAACTGATAACTCTTTAACCGGTTGGTCTATATCTTTTATAATGCTTCTCAATAATTCTTGATAATGAGTCAGCATTCGGTTAATCGTAGCTTCATTGAATAAGTCTGTACAATACTCTAACCCTAAAGAAATTTCTATGTTTTCTTCAGAAACGTGCATTGTAAGATCAAATTTTGAGGTTGTTTTTTCAACTTCAAATCCTGAAAGAACAACTCCATCAATTTCCGTTTCGGAACCTGAAGAAGTATTCTCTAGCGCAAACATTACCTGAAATAATGGGTTTGTACTAACATCACGAGTTTTAACTACTCTATCTACAACTCTTTCAAAAGGAGCCAATTGGTTATCGTAAGACGCTAATGTTGTTCGTTTTACTTGATTTAACAATTCCCTAAAACTTGGGTTTTCACTCAAATCACTTCGTAAAGCCAAAGTGTTCACGAAGAAACCAATCATTCCTTCTAACTCAGCTTGCGTTCGATTCGCTACTGGAGTTCCAACACTTATATCGTCTTGACCGCTGTAACGAGATAACAATACCTTAAAAGCAGATAACATTAACATGAATATGGTTACTCCTTCTTGTTGACATATTACTTTTAATGAGGAACTTATTTCTTTATCTAACCTTAATGGAATATAAGCCCCTCTTGTGCTTTGGATTGCTGGACGAGCATAATCTGTTGGTAATTCAAGAGTGCTTACCCCTTTTAGTTTTTCTTGCCAATACGACAATTGATTCTCTAAAACTTCACCTTCCAAATACGTACGTTGCCACATGGCATAATCGGTATATTGAAGTGTTAATTCTGGAAGTTTTGGTTTTCTATTCAAACGTAGAGAGCTATATAACTCAACAAACTCTCCAACTAAAATGTTTGATGACCATCCGTCACTAGCTATGTGATGAAAAACACATGCTAATACGTACTTATTGTTGTCTAAATCGTATAGACAAGCTCTTAACTTATAATGATTTGATAAATCAAATGGAATATTAATGTAATCATGTAATGTAGTTTTTGTTAATTCTTCTTGTGTTATTTTTACTTGATCTAATGACCAATTTTCTTCGCTTATCACTTCTTGATACCCAACTCCTTCAATAGACATTAAATTTGTTCGAAGTACTTCATGTCTAGAGACAATTGTTTTTAATGATTCTTCAAGTGCTGGTATATCTAAATCGCCTTCCAAACGAATTACAGAAGGTAAATGATATGTTAAGGTTTCTTCAAATTGATCTAAGAACCATAAACGATCCTGACTAAATGATAAAGGTATTCTTTCAACCGTTTTTCTATCAAATGGTTTTATACTTTCTAATAATGTTCTTTTGGAATCTTTTTTCCCATATTTTTCTTGCAATCCATTAGCATTCTCGCCTAGATACTTTTTTAAATGGTCTATAATCAACTGCTTATTACTCTTAATTTCTAAAAGCAATTCTTGACTGACTCTTTTATTTGATTTGACACTTAGTGATCCATCTTTTAATATCAACTTTACACCTTGTCCGTTTAGTCTTTGAAAAAAACTTAATAAATCCATGTTATTAAAAATTATATGTCAATACTCATACTGTAATCATCTACAGAATCTTCACTAAAGTTGACTACCTTATAATTGATATAAGAGGCCATTTCTTCTATGGTACTGAACTCAAAAATTTCTTGAATAAAAATTTCTATTGATAACTCTTTACGAATCATTGCAACCAATCGAGTTGCTAATAAACTATGTCCTCCTAGTTCAAAGAAATTATCGTGTATTCCTATTTTATCTACCTTTAATAGCTCTTGCCAAATTGCTGCTAATTGTTCTTCTAACTTGTTTCTTGGGGCTACGTATTCTTTACTTGATAACTCCGAGCCTTCCAGAGTTGGTAATGATTTTCTAGCGATTTTACCACTACTTGTTACAGGCATTTCATCTAGTGAAATCCATAGAGTAGGTACCATATACTCTGGTAACATCTCTTTTAACTCTTGCTGAATAAGTTCTTTATTAAACGTTTCTTTTGGAACTACATATCCAACCAAGCGTTTGTTTCCGTTTGAATCAGCAGTTGCTAATACACAGCCTTGATTTACCGATGAAAGTGATGCTAAAGCATTTTCTATCTCGCCCAATTCAATTCTATACCCTCTAACTTTTACCTGATCATCTTTTCTTCCTAAGAATTCAATATTTCCATCAGGTAACCATCGAGCTAAATCTCCTGTTTTGTAGATTCTTTCGTCTTCCTTAAATGGATTTGGAATGAATTTTTCTGCTGTTAGTTCTTCTCTATTTAAGTATCCTCGAGCAACTCCTCTTCCTCCAACACACAACTCTCCTACTACTCCTTTTGGTAATAATTCATTTGCTTCATTTAAAATGTAGATATGAGTGTTATCGATTGGTTTTCCCATTGGAACAAGGGCTTCTATATTTCCTTTGAAGGTAGTTGCACAAATACTGGTTTCGGTTGGACCATATGCATTTATGTAATTATAACTCTCGGCAAACTTCTTTGCCAATGTTAAAGGAATTGCTTCCCCAGCAGTTACTAAAGTGGTGAATCCTTGTAAGTCTTCAACTTCTAACAATTGTAAAAATGCTGGTGGTAACGTAGCAATGGTAATCGCATTGTTTTTTATATATTCTTTGAAGAACAAAACATCCGATTTTTTATCCTCTTCGATTGTATATAATGTTGCTCCTTTTAAAAGCACAGTAAAAATCTCCGAAATTGATGCATCAAATGACTGACTTGCAAATTGTAAACAATGAGATTCTGAAGTAATTGAGAATATTTCTATTTGAGACAGAATGGTATTGACAATACTTCTATGCTCAATTAATACTCCTTTTGGTTTCCCTGTACTTCCAGATGTGTAGATGATGTACGCTAAATTCGTTGCATCTACTTTAACATCCGTTGAATTTATTCCATACGCCTCTTTTTGCTCTTTAAATTCGTTTAAGAATTCATTATCAATACTAAAAATACTACCACTATCTTTAAGTATGTATGATTTTCTTTCTTCAGGATATGATGGGTCAATTGGAACATAAGTCGCTCCTGCTTTTAATATTGCCAACATTGAAACAATTAACCAATTACTCCTTTCTAAAATAACAGTAATTGAGCTTTCAATACTTATTGAATAATTAGCAACTAAATACTGTGCTAATTGATTTGATAATTCATCTAATTCCTTATATGTTAATTCCTCATCCTTATAAACTGATGCTATAACATTTGGAGTTTTTTGAACTTGAGTACTGAATAAATCGATTAATGTTTTATCCTCTGGATATGCTATTGATGTATTGTTGAAATCATTAACTAACTCTTTTGCTTCAGTATTGGTAAGCATGCTTATGCTTTCGACTGTATTTTCTGAATTTAATCCATCTAAAAGTTGATGTAACACCATTTCCATATAAGAAAGAATTCTTTCTGGAAGAATGCTTCTATCCATTTGAGCCGTCATCCCAAAATCAACTCCAAAATCATCAACACTCAATGCAAATGGATAATTTGTTCTCTCGTGCCCACCAACATGTATTATTCCTAAATCACGTTCTTCTGGAGCATCTTCTATATTATTCGAAGTATCAGAATGACGATAGTTTAATATCGCACTGAATAATGGAACTTCATTAGAAATATCACTCCAATTCTGAATGCTTGACAATGGTGTTTGCTCATAAGGTAATATCTCATTTAATCCTTGCTTAACCTTTTGAATATACTCAGTTATGTTACCCTCTAATTTTGTTAGAAGAGGCAACGTATTTATGAACAGTCCTAAAGACTCTGCCGCTCCAACTGCACCTTGTAAACGACCTGAAAATAGTGAACCAAAAATAGCATATTCTTTATTACTACTTCTTCCAACAACAATTCCATAAGCAGCATGGAATAATACTGCTGGACTCATTCCTAATTTGATACTAACGTTTCGAATTCTCTTACTTAATTCTGCTGGTAATATGGTTTCAAACTCGCTAACATCACTTCCATTTCCTAAAACATTCGTTAATTCAAACGGATACGTAGGCTCCTCAATATCCTCTAATAAATCTTTGAAATACCCTTCATCATCATTCGTTGCTTGCAAGTGTAAGGTATGTGCGATAAAATCACGATACAATACTGGCGTTGGAAGACTTTCCTTTTTTCCTGATAAATATTGCTCTATCTCAATAATCACTCTTTCTAAACCTACATGATCTAATACTAAATGATGTTGATTAACTATCAAGTAATAGGTTTCGTTCTCCTCATCTTCAATTGATTTTAATTTTAATAAGGGGGCTTCAGAAATATCCATCCATTGACTTCCTGGATTTGTAAGTTGTTTCAACTCAAACTCCATATCATTTGACGCATCAATAGTTATTTCTTCTACTTCTAATTTTGCTTCTTTCTGCACTACCTGAACAGTTATCGGTAAGTCTTCATTAATAAAACATGTACGTAATACATCATGACGATCTATTACAAACTGAAGTGCTTCTATAAAAGAATCACGTTTTGTTTTACTTGTAAATGAAAGTAGATTCGATAAAATATATGGATCTCCTTGCTCCTTATTACTCATTAAATAGTGGAAATAGATTCCTTCTTGTAATGGTGATAATGGATAGATATCTTGAATATTCGATACGCCTCCTGAAACCTTTGAAGCTACTGCATCAATATCTTCTTGGTTAAAATCTAATAAAGGAAGCATGTCTGGAACAATGTAATCTGTATCCTCTGTAATTCCATTCGCTGGAACTTCATAAATTAAAATATCCGAAGACCCTTTCTCTGCTATTTCTGCAATCGTTGAATTTGAGAAGATATCTTTTACAGCAATATTGAAATCTATCTTTTGTAAACGTGAAATTAATTGAACAACAAGTAAACTATGTCCTCCTAATTCAAAGAAATTGTCATAAACTCCAACTTTCTCTATACCTAATACATCTTGCCAAATGTTCACCATTTGAGATTCCAACTCATTTCTTGGTGCTACATATGCTGTAGTTGATAATAATGATCCATCTAGTTCTGGTAACGCTTTTCTGTCTAATTTACCACTTGCCGTTAGTGGCATTTCTTCGAGTTCAACCCATAAAGATGGAACCATATATTCTGGTAAGCTCTCTTTTAACTCGGCTTGAACGTTTTCTTTATTGAACTCTCCATCTACAGCAACATATCCTACTAGACGCTTACTTCCTGTAACATCTGCTTTGGCTAATACACAACTACTTTGAATCTCTTCGATAGTTGATAAAGCAGTTTCAATCTCTCCTAATTCTATTCTATATCCACGAACCTTTACTTGAGAATCCTTTCTTCCTACATATTCTAACGTTCCATCAGGTAACCAACGTGCTAAATCTCCTGTCTTGTAAATTCTTTCTCCTTCCTTAAATGGATTTGAAACGAATTTCTCATTTGTTAATTCTTCTTGGTTTAAGTATCCTCTAGCGACTCCTTTTCCTCCTACACATAATTCTCCAACAACTCCTACAGGGACTAATTCGTCTCTTTCACTCAAAATGTAAATCTGTGTATTGGCTATCGGTCGTCCAATAGTTTGAACTCCGTTGATTTCTCTTTTGATAAAGGTACTATAGGTAGTTGCTTCTGATGGTCCGTATAAATCATAAATTGCTTCTACTGAACTTTCCTTGTAAATACGATCTACCAAACTTGGTAATAATGGCTCACCTGCCAAGTTGATTGTTTTTACCGTTTCTGGTAGTTTTCCAGATTCTAAGACTCCTTGTAAAACACTTGGCACTGTATTAATCATTGATACAGAAACTTTTGAATCTTCTACTAATGATAATAAGTTATCAACTAATTCAACCTTCGCTCCTGAGGCTAGTGAAGTAAATATCTCAAAAATCGATAAATCGAAGTTGATGGAAGTACTTGCCAGCATTCCTAAATCCAATGAATCCTTGAAGTTTGAGATTGCCCAGTTTACCAAGTTGAACATATTTCCATGCTCGATAAGTACTCCTTTTGGTTTTCCTGTACTTCCTGAAGTGTAAATTACATACGCCAGATTCTCTTGTGAGATTGATTGATAGCTTAATTTTCTTGTTGAATATTCTGAAATCTGATCCCAATCCGTATCTAACACAATGCTCGTTAACCCTTCTTGGCCTTCTAAAGCATCTTGACTTGCTGCATTACTTAATATTAATGTTATTCCAGTATCTTCTAAGATATATTCGACACGCTCTTTTGGATAGTTCGGATCTATTGGAACGTAGGCTCCGCCTGATTTTAAAACTCCTAAAATTCCTACGATCATCTCCAAGCTACGCGTCATACAAATTCCTACCAATCCATCTGGTTGAATTCCTTTAGTTTGTAAATATCTCGCTACTTGGTTTGAACGTTGATCGAGTTCTTTATAACTCAATTCTTCTCCTTTATAAACAACAGCAACTTGTTTTGGTGATTGCTTTACCTGATCTGAAAATAGATCTAGTATCGTTGTATCTAACGGATAGTCAGCATCAGTAGCATTGAAAGTCTCTAATACCTGTACTTTTTCTTGCTCTTCTAAAATTGATACCGTTTCAACAGGTACTGCTTCTTCTGACTGTAATCCTTCTACAAGTTGTACCAAAGCTTCTTCCATAAAAGTCAGTACGCGACCCGTATCAATACTACCATCAATCTGAGCAGTTAACTGAAATTCTTTCCCAAAATCATCAACATTTAAGGTAAACGGATAATTTGTACGCTCATGATCACTGATAACTTCTATTTCTAAATCAATAATGCTTTCTTCAGATTCTTCTTCTGTCGGTATTGACGAGTGACGATAATTTAATAAGGCACTAAACAATGGAACCTCATTAGAAATCTCACTCCAATTCTGAATGTTTGAAAGTGGTGTTTGCTCGTAGGGTAATGACTCTCCTAATCGCTCTTTAACCTGTTTAATATAATCAGCAACACTTCCTTTTAATTCTACAAAGAAACCAAGTGTATTAATGAATAATCCTAATGAATCTGCTGCTCCTGAGGCTCCTTGTAAACGTCCTGAGAATAAAGTTCCAAATAGCGCATAATCACTATTACTACATTTTCCTACAACCAGTCCATAGGCTGCATGGAATAGTACTGCTGAGCTCATTCCTAATCCAGCACTTACCTTTCTTATAGTCTCACTTAATTCTTCTCGTAAAATAAGACGTGACTCCTTAATATCACTTCCTGTTCCTTGAATATCTGACAATCCAAATGGATAGGTAGGTGTTTCTATTCCTTCTAATAAATTGGTAAAGTAAGTTTCACTATCGTTGGTTGCTTGCGCATGAAGTGTATGCCCTATAAAATCTCTATAAAGAACCGGCCTTGGAAGACTCGATATTTCTCCTGATAAATAGGCTCCTACTTCACGGATAATGATGTCTAATCCAACATGATCAAAAACTAAGTGATGTTGATTGATGATTAGATAGTAGTTATTATTCTCTTTATCATCTGCTGATTTTAATTGTAATAGGGGTGCTTTTGAAACATCCATTCGTTGCTTACCTGGCTCAGCTAATAATTCTAATTCTGGTAAAACTACATCTAACTCCTCTACCTCCAATACGGCTTTTCTAAGAACTATCTGAATCGCCTGCGGTAAGCCTTCACTGATAACACAGGTTCTGAGTACATCATGACGATTCACGACAAACTGAAGCGCCTCTATAAATAAAGCTCTCTTTTCCTTACTTGGGAATGAGTATAAACTTGGTAAAACATATGGATCTCCATGATCCTGATCACTCATTAAATAATGAAAATAAATTCCATCCTGTAATGGTGATAATGGATACATATCCTCGATGTTCGATACCCCTCCTGGGGCTTTCGATACAACCGTATCAATATCTTCTTGGGCAAAATCTAATAAAGGAACCATCTCTGGTGTGATAGTCTCTATACCTTCTGTTATTCCATTAGCTGGTACTTGGTACATCAATTCTGATGAAGATACATTTTGACTAATCCCTGCAATGGTAGGTTCTGAGAAAATATCTTTTACTGTGATATTCAATCCTATCTTTTGTACTCTGGATATTAATTGAACAACGAGTAAACTATGTCCTCCTAACTCAAAGAAATCGTCATAAACTCCTACTTGTTCTACACCTAGTAATTCTTCCCAGATGGTTACTAATTGTTCTTCTGTTTCATTTCTTGGTGCGACATAATCTTTGCTTGATAAATCTGAACTATCTGGCTCTGGTAAAGATCTTCTGTCTAATTTACCATTGCTCGTCAATGGCATCTCTTCCATTTCCACCCAAATCGATGGAATCATATAATCTGGTAAATGCTCTTTTAATTCTGTTTGGATTGCTTCTTTGTCAAAAGTTTCCTCTGAAACTATATATCCTACCAAACGTTTAGTGCCGTTTACTGCTTCTTTTGCAAGCACACAACATTGACTAATTGAACTTAAGTTTGATAAACTGTTTTCTATCTCTCCTAATTCTATTCTATATCCTCGAATCTTAACCTGAGCATCTTTTCTTCCTACAAACTCAATGTTCCCATCAGAAAGCCATTTTACTAAGTCTCCTGTTTTATAAAGTCTCTCGCCTTCTCTAAATGGACTTGAAATGAATTTCTCTTGGGTGAGTTCTTCATTGTTTAAGTACCCTCTAGCAACTCCTGCTCCTCCTACAACTAATTCTCCTTCTACTCCTACAGGGACTAAGTTCATTGCTGAATCAACGATATAAGCAACTCTGTTCTTTATTGGCTTACCGATTGGAAGATTTTCTTCGGTGATTTCAATAGTATACGTGGTTGAGAATGTCGTGTTCTCTGTCGGTCCATATCCATTGATTATCGTTACATCTGGATATAACTCTTTTATTTTATTGGTATAGTTAAACAGAACTACATCTCCTCCAACTAGTAAATGTTTTAATGAAGCAAAAACACTCGTATCTTCCTCTACTACTCCATGGAACCATGAAGCAGTCATCCATAATGTAGTTACCTCTTTCTCTTGTAATAATGCTTTAAAGCTCGCGGTATCTAATAAAGTGTCTTTGGTTGTTAAAACAAGTTCTCCTCCATTAAGTAAGGTTCCCCAATATTCTATGGTCGTTGCATCAAAGGAAATCGATCCTGTTGATAACCAAACCGTATCGGAGTTTAGTGTTACATAATCACAGCTCGTACTTAAACTAACAATGTTTTTGTGTTCAATTTGAACTCCTTTTGGTTGTCCTGTACTTCCTGAAGTATAGATCACATAGGCTAAATCATTTGATGAAATAGTTGTATCTAAACTGTTTTCTGAATAGGTTGCAATTAGTTCATTCCAGTCTTGATCTACCGCAATAACTGAGATGCCTTTTTTATCTGTGAGAATTTCTTTGTTTGACTCGCTTGTCAACACCAAATTAATCGTTGCATCACTTAACATATACTCGATACGATCTTCTGGGTAACTTGGATCGATTGGTACATAAGCACCGCCTGATTTTAAGACTCCTAAAATCGAAATAAGTAGTTCCAAACTACGATCCATACAGATTCCTACAAACGTATCCGCCTCTATTCCTTGCGCTTGTAAATAATGTGCTAATTGATTTGAACGTTTATCTAGTTCCTCATACGTTAATGTAGTTCCTTCAAATGAAATCGCTGCTTTGTTTGGTGTTTTTTCAGCTTGTGCTTCAAAGAGTTCTATTACTGACTTCTCTGATGGATATGCTAATTCTGTAGCATTGAAAATTTCTAATATTTCTGTAGTTTCTTCTTCAGATAATATAGCTAAACTTGTAACTGGTTCTTTTTTCTCTGCCTTTAATCCTTCTAATAAACTTGTTAAGGCTTCTTGCATATAAGACAATACACGATCTGCATTAATCCCTTGTTCTATCTGAGCGGTTAAACCAAAACTCTCTCCAAAGTCATCAACATTTAAGGTAAATGGATAGTTCGTACGCTCATCTCCTCCTATAACTTCTAATCCTAAATCAATCGTTTCTCCTGCTTCAGTCTCTTCTACTGCTGAATGAGAATGACGATAATTTAACAAGGCACTAAACAATGAAACCTCCGTAGAGATACCACTCCAACCTTGGATGTTTGACAATGGAGTTTGCTCATAAGGTAATAGGTCTTGTAAGCGTCCTTTTACCTGGCGAATATATTCCTGTGTAGTATCTTCTAAAGAAACATAAAAAGGTAAGGTATTGATAAACATTCCTAGAGAATCCGCTGAGTTCAACGCCCCTTGTAAACGTCCTGAGAAGATTGACCCGAATAAAGCATACTCCGAATGACTACACTTTCCGATCACCAGTCCATAAGCCGCATGAAATAATACCGCTGGACTCATTCCTAATTCGATGCTAACTTCTCTAAGTTCTTTATTTAATGTATCTGGTAAAAGTACACTTGCCACTTTAATGGCATTGGCATCCACCTTGGTGTCTGATAAATTAAATGGATAGGTTGGTTCTTCAATATCGCCTAATACCCCTTGGAAATAGGTCTCACTATCGTTGGTTGTTTGCGCATGTAATGTATGTCCAATAAAGTCTCTGTACAATACTGGTGTTGGAAGGTTTTCCTCATGTCCTAATAGGTACATTTGAACTTCCTCTACAATCTTTTCTAATCCAACATGATCCAGTACTAAATGGTGCTGATTGACAATCAAATAATAACGATCATGCTCCTTATCATCTGCCGATTTTAATTGTAATAATGGAGCTTTCGATACATCCATCCATTGACTTCCTGGAGCGGTTAAGTCTTCTAATTCCGATAAAACATCTATTGTATTATCAAATATAAGTTCCTCTATTAATAGTTCAGCCTCTCTTTGTACTACCTGAACGGCATTTGGTAAACCTTCACTGACAACACAAGTTCTTAAAACATCGTGACGATTTACTACAAACTGAAGTGCTTCAATAAACAAAGAGCGCTTTTCTTCATCTTTAAAAGATAATAAGTTCGATAACACATACGAATCTCCTTGCTTTTTATCACTCATTAAATAATGGAAATACATTCCTTTCTGTAAGGGTGATAATGGATACATATCCTCGATGTTCGATATCCCTCCTGGGGCTTTCGATACAACCGTATCAATATCCTCTTGGGCAAAATCTAATAATGGAACCATCTCTGGTGTGATAGTCTCTATACCTTCTGTTATTCCATTGGCTGGTACTTGATACATCAACTCTGATGAGGATACATTTTGACTAATCCCTGCAATGGTAGGTTCTGAGAAAATATCTTTTACTGAGATATTCAATCCTATCTTTTGTACTCTTGAGATTAATTGAACAACGAGTAAACTATGTCCTCCTAATTCAAAGAAATCGTCATAAACTCCTACTTGTTCTACACCTAGTAATTCTTGCCAAATCGCAACTAATTGTTCTTCTGTTTCATTTCTTGGTGCGACATAGTCTTTGCTTGATAAATCTGAACTATCTGGTTCTGGTAAAGATCTTCTGTCTAATTTACCATTGCTTGTCAGTGGCATCTCTTCCATTTCCACCCAAATCGATGGAATCATATAATCTGGTAAATGCTCTTTTAATTCTGTTTGGATTGCTTCTTTGTCAAAAGTGTTTTCTGAAACTATGTATCCTACCAAACGTTTGGTACCGTTTACTGCTTCTTTTGCAAGCACACAACATTGACTGATTGAACTTAAGTTTGATAAACTGTTTTCTATCTCTCCTAATTCTATTCTATATCCTCGAATCTTAACCTGAGCATCTTTTCTTCCTACAAATTCAATGTTCCCATCAGAAAGCCATTTTACTAAGTCGCCTGTTTTATAAAGTCTTTCGCCTTCTTTAAATGGACTTGAAATGAATTTCTCTTGGGTGAGTTCTTCATTGTTTAAGTACCCTCTAGCAACTCCTGCTCCTCCTACAACTAATTCTCCTTCTACTCCTACAGGAACCAAGTTCATTGCTGAGTCAACAATGTAAGCAACTCTGTTCTTTATTGGCTTACCGATTGGAAGATTTTCTTCGGTGATTTCAATAGTGTACGTGGTTGAGAACGTCGTGTTCTCTGTCGGTCCATATCCATTGATGATCGTTACATCTGGATATAACTCTTTTATTTTATTGGTATAGTTGAACAGAACTACATCTCCTCCAACTAGTAAATGTTTTAATGAAGCAAAAACACTCGTATCTTCCTCTACTACTCCATGGAACCATGAAGCAGTCATCCATAAGGTAGTTACCTCTTTTTCTTGTAATAATGCTTTAAAACTTGCGGTATCTAATAAAGTGTCTTTGGTTGTTAAAACAAGTTCTCCTCCATTGAGTAAAGTTCCCCAATATTCTATGGTCGTTGCATCAAAAGAAATCGATCCTGTTGATAACCAAACCGTATCTGAATTCAGCTCTACATAATCACAGCTCGTACTTAAACTAACAATGTTTTTATGTTCGATTTGAACTCCTTTTGGCTGTCCTGTACTTCCTGAAGTGTAGATCACATACGCTAAATCATTTGATGAAATAGTTGTATTTAAACTGTTTTCTGAATAGGTTGCAATTAGTTCATTCCAGTCTTGATCTACTACAATAACTGAGATGTCTTTTTTATCTGTGAGAGTTTCTTTGTTTGACTCGCTTGTCAATACCAAATTAATCGTTGCATCGCTTAACATATACTCAATTCGATCTTCTGGGTAACTTGGATCGATTGGTACATAAGCACCGCCTGATTTTAACACTCCTAAAATCGAAATAAGTAACTCCAAACTACGATCCATACAGATTCCTACAAATGTATCCGTATCTACTCCTTGCGCTTGTAAATAATGTGCTAATTGATTTGAACGTTTATCTAGTTCCTCATACGTTAATGTAGTTCCTTCAAATGAAATCGCTGCTTTGTTTGGTGTTTTTTCGGCTTGTACTTCAAATAGTTCTACTACTGACTTCTCTGATGGATATGCTAATTCTGTAGCATTGAAAACTTCTAGTATTTCTGCGTTTTCCTCTGAAGAAAGAATCGTTGTATTACCTACTTGAATCGTTTCATCAGAATTCAAGCCTACAACCAATTGCTCCAAGGCCTCTTGCATATATGATTGTACTCGATTTACATCGATACTCTCATCTATTTGAGCTGTTAACCCAAAATCAACTCCGTTATCATCAACACTCAATGTAAAAGGATAATTTGTGCGCTCCTGACCTCCAATAATATTAACTCCTAAATCTAAGTCTACCCATGCTTCTTTTTCCTCAGACCCTATTTGAGTACGACGATAGTTTAATAAAGCACTAAATAATGCTACTTCATTCGGAACACCACTCCAACTTTGAACATTTGCAAGCGGGGTTTGTTCATAGGATAATAATCCTGACAATCGTTCTTTAACTGTTTCAACATAATCTTCAATACTTCCTTCTAAGTCTACATAAAACGGTAAGGTATTTATAAATAACCCTAACGAATCTGCAGCCCCTGATGAACCTTGTAAACGTCCTGAGAATAGAGATCCAAATAAAGCATACTCAGAATTACTACATTTTCCAATTACCAATCCATAAGCCGCATGGAACAAGGTTGCTGGACTCATTCCTTTCTTTGTACATATAGTACGAATCTCCTTGCTTAGTTCCTGCGGTAAGGTAACTATCGATTCTTTTATTGATTCTCCTGTTACTTGAGTATTCGATAAATCAAATGGATACGTTGGAGTATCAATACTTTCTAATAAATTCGTAAAGTAAGACTCACTATCATTCGTAGCTTGTTGATAAAGTGTATGGCCTATAAACTCTCGATACGATGAAGGTTCCGTGAGACTAGCACCTTTTCCTGACAAGTATGTCAAGATCTCAGAAATAAGCATCTCCATCCCGATATTATCCATGATTAAGTGATGCTCCAATAAAATTAAATAATAAGCATTATTTCGTGAATCATCTGCCTTTTGTAATCCCAATAACGGAGCTTTAGCAACGTCCATCCATTGATTTCCTGGTACTATTAGTTCTTGTAATTCAGATAAAACATTTTGATTTTCATCAAACTCTAAATTTTCTATGTTAAGTATGGCTTGTCTTTGTACAACTTGTACTGGTTTAGGTAATCCTTCACTTAAAACCTTTGTACGTAATACGTCATGTCGATTCACTACAAACTGTAAAGCTTCTATAAAAGAATCGCGCTTATTTTCTTCCGTAAATGATAATAAACAAGGTACTGCATAAGGATCGCCTTGTTCCTTGCTACTCATTAAATAATGGAAATACATTCCTTCTTGTAATGGCGATAATGGATAAACATCTTGAATATTTGAAACTCCTCCTTCTACACTATCAACAATCTTATCCAAGTCTTCCTGTTCAAAATCCAGTAAAGGAACCATTGATGGAACAATACGATTTGTATCTTCTTTAATTCCATTTGCTGGAACTTCATATATTGACGATGATGATAAACTTTCACCAATACCAGCTATTGTTGGGTTTGAGAAAATATCTTTTACTGAAATATGTAAATCGTTTTTCTGTAGTTGAGAAATTAACTGAACCACCAATAAACTATGACCTCCTAATTCGAAGAAATTATCATAAACCCCTACTTTCTCAATGCCTAATAACTTTTTCCAAATAATAGCTATTTCTGCTTCCTTTTCATTTCTTGGTGCTACATAAGCTGCTGTAGATAATAACGATCCATCCGGTTCTGGTAAGGCCTTCTTATCCAATTTACCGTTGGCTGTTAATGGTATCTTATCTAATTCAACCCATAATGTAGGTACCATATATTCTGGAAGTCGATCTTTTAAGAATGCTTCAGTAGCTTCCTTATCAAATCCTTCTTTTGAAACTACATAACCTACTAAACGCTTCGTACCTGTTATATCTGCTTTTGCCAATACACAACAACTCTCAATGGCTGGTACGTCGAAAAGTACGGTCTCTACTTCTCCTAATTCAATACGATAACCGCGAATTTTAACCTGACTATCACCTCTTCCTATGAAATCCATATTCCCATCAGACAACCAGCGAGCTAAATCTCCTGTGCGGTATAATAGAGTTCCTTCTTCAAATGGATTCGGAACAAACTTCTCTTTGGTTAGCTCTTCTTTATTTAAATAAGCCTTTGCTAATCCTACTCCCCCAATATAAAGCTCTCCTGCAACGCCAATAGGGGCTAAGTTTTTAGAAGCGTCCATAATATAAAAACTCATATTATGCAATGGCTTTCCAATGGGGACTGCTACTGAATCCGATAAACTATCGATATCTTCAACTTCATAGTATGAACTATCAATAGTTGCCTCAGTAACCCCATAACTGTTCACTAATCTAAGGGTACTTCCAAATCTTTCATATAAACGCCTGAAATCGTGTACATGGAAAATATCCGATCCTAAAACAACTTGTTTTAACCAAGAAACATCTAAGTCTTGCTCATAGATATAATCCATTAATGGGACACCTAGCGATGGCGTTGTTTCAAAAATATTAACTTTATGTGCTGCTATTAAGTTGTAAAGTGCTGCTATATCTAAACGAAGATCTTCTGGGCAGATAATCATCTGACCTCCAAATAATAGTGATTTACAAAAATCTCCTACGAAAACATCAAAAGCAAAACTAGCTAATTGTAATAAGCGAGTATCTTCATCAATCTCAAAAGAAGTTTTCCAACTTAAAGCGACATTATAAACCCCCAAATGTTTGACGGCAACCCCTTTCGGTTTCCCAGTAGTTCCCGAAGTATAAATTATATAGGCCAAGTCATCGATACCGACAACAGTATCCAATGTATTTGTAGGCTCCTCAGCTATTACGATTGCTTCCGCATCTACAATGATTTTTTGAACACTTCCAAAAGATTTCAATAATTCACTATCTAATTTACTAGTGATTAAAAGGTTTAACCCTGCATCTTCAATAATATAGGCAATACGATCAGATGGGTAACTTGTATCAATCGGTACATAAGCTCTTCCTGATTTCAATACGGCTAACGTACTGATAATCATATCAATTCCTTTTGACAAACAAATCCCCACTAAGTTACTAGAACCTTGATAGATACGATCAATATAACGAGCTAATTGGTTCGACTGCTCATCTAATTCTTTATATGTAATTAATTTGTTTTCATAAACAACAGCTACATTGGTTGGGTTCTTTGCAACCTGATCTTCGAAAAGATTAAGAATAGTTTGATTTTCTGGTAATTCTAATAAGTTAGAATTAAAAGCTCCTAGTAACTGATCTTTTTCTTCAGATGATAAAATATTTAACTCTGATACTGATACTTCTTCTTCGGATTTTAATCCTTTTACTAGACTCACTAAAGCTTCGTACATATAAATAAGTACTCGATCTCCATCAATACGAGTATCGATTTGAGCTATTAAACCGAAGTGATCACCGTAATCATCTACATCTATAGAGAATGGATAATTTGTGCGTCCCTCACCACCAACTATGGTAACTCCTAAATTTTCATTGAGTTCTTCTTCACTTGATGATTCTGAAGAGTTACGGTAGTTTAATAAAGTACTGAATAATGGTACATCATTGGATATTCCACTCCAACTTTGAATATTTGATAAAGAACTTTGTTCATAAGATAAAAGTTCATTCAATCTATTTTTAACTTCGGTTACATATTCTGAAACACTCCCTTTTAACTCGGTGAAAAATGGTAAGGTATTAATGAATAAACCTAATGAGTCTGCAGAATTAGCTGCTCCTTGTAAACGGCCTGAGAATAACGAACCAAATATTGCATAGTCTGAATTACTACATCTTGCAATTACAACACCATAAGCTGCATGAAATAGAACGGCAGGACTTACACCTAAGCTAAGACTAACATTACGGATTTTGTCGCTTAACTTGCCAGTTAAAAGCATACTATGTTCCTTAATTCCACTTCCATCTCCTTGAACATCTGATAGATTAAATGGATACGTTGGCTCTTCTATAGAACCTAATAATTTTCCAAAGTAAGCTTCACTATCATTTGACGATTGCTGATGTAACGTATGTGCTATGAAATTTCTATATAGAGCAGGAGCAGAAAGATTTGCTGCATTTCCTGATAAATATTGCTCTATTTCTAGAATTACTTTTTTCAACCCAATATGATCCAATACCATATGGTGTTGATTAATCAATAAATAGTATACATTATTCTCAACATCATTTATAGATTTTAATCTTAATAATGGTGCTTCAGAAATATCCATCCACTGATTTCCTGGTGAACCTAATATTTCTAATTCTGACGCTATATCCTGAGAAGAATGAAAGGTGAGATGTTCTATAGACAAATGTACTTTCCTTTGAACTACTTGAACAGTTTTTGGTAAACCTTCACTTAAAAAGCTAGTTCGTAATACATCATGTCTATTTACCACAAACTCTAAAGCTTCTATAAAAGAATTACGTTTCTCTTCGCTTTCAAAAGACAATAAATTTGGTAAAATATAAGGGTCTCCTTCTTCTTCATTGCTCATTAAATAATGGAAATAAATTCCTTCCTGCAATGGAGCCAAAGGATATATGTCTTCAATGTTCGAAACACCTCCAGGAACTTTTGACACAACTTTATCTATATCTTCTTGATCAAAATCTAATAATGGAACCATCTCTGGAACAATGCGATCTGTATCCTCAGTAATTCCATTAGCTGGAACTTCGTATACTGAAACTTCAGATGATACTTTTTCTGCAATTTCAGCTATTGTTGGACTAGAGAAAATATCTTTAACTTCAATATGATAATTCAGTTTTTGTAAACGAGATATCAATTGAACAACCAATAAACTATGTCCTCCTAACTCAAAGAAATTATCATAAACACCAACCTTTTCTATACTCAATACTTCTTGCCAAATAGTAGTTATTTGTGCTTCTTTTAAATTTCGTGGAGCAACATATTCTTTAGTTGATAATAACGATCCATCTGGTTCAGGAAGTGACTTTTTATCTAATTTACCATTTGATGTTAATGGCATTTCTTCTAATTCAATCCATATTTGAGGTACCATATACTCTGGTAAACTCCTTTTTAATTCCGATTGGATTAGCTCTTTATTTAAAACCTTATCTTTAACTATATATCCGATTAAACGTTTGTTTCCTGTACCATCTTCTTTAGCTAAAACACAGCTACTCTGAATGCCTGCTACTTTTGATAATATTGATTCTATTTCTCCTAATTCAATACGATATCCGCGAATCTTAACTTGTGCATCTTTCCTTCCGATATATTCAATTGTTCCATCTGAGGACCAACGACCTAAATCTCCTGATTTATACAAACGGGAATTGGTATCATTACTAAATGGATTGGGAACAAATCGCTCGTTTGTTAAAGCTTCTCTATTCAAATAACCTCTGGAAACTCCACTACCTCCAACACATAATTCTCCTATAACTCCTTGTGGAACCAAGTTTAAATTATCATCTACGATATAACAACTTAGTGTCGGAATGGCAGCACCAATAGTACTAACAGAATTGTTAACATCAGCTTCGGTAATTTCTTTGTAGGTAACATGAACCGTAGTTTCTGTAATACCGTACATGTTGATAAGCTTAGTGTTAGAATATAGCTTCTTCCATCTTGCTAAATAACTTGGATTCAAAGCTTCTCCTCCAAAAACAACATAGCGAATTGTGCTTTCGTTGGCTATTGATACGTATTGTTCTTGCAGCGTATAAAAAGAACTTGGTGTTTGATTTAATACTGTAACTCCCTCTTTTACTAATAAATTACTGAAAGCTATCGTATCTTTTGTTATCGCCTTCGGAACAATTACCAAACGACCACCAAATAATAAGGCTCCATACATTTCCCAAACTGAGAAATCAAAACAGAAAGAGTGGAATAAAGTCCAAACGTCATTAGAGTTGAAATCAAACAAACATTCATCATTCTTGAATAAACGAACAACATTTAAATGCTCTATTAAAACTCCTTTTGGTTTTCCAGTACTCCCTGAAGTATAAATTACATAAGCTAAATTAGTTGGTGAAACAACCTTGCTTAATTCTTCCGATGAAAATGTTGAAATCATATTCCAATCTCCATCTAAAGAAATTATATTAAGCTCAGTTTTATTGTTTAAAACTTCCTTACTAGATTCATCACTTACAACCAACTTAATTCCTGCATCCGATAGTGTATACTCAATTCGATCTTCTGGATAGCCTGGATCCACTGGAACATAAGCTCCACCAGATTTTAAAACCCCTAGAATACCAACAATCATATCAAAACCTCGTTCTAAACAAATACCAACTAAAGTATCTGGTTGAACTCCTTGCTCTCTTAGATAATGAGCTAACTGATTAGACCTAGAATCTAAATCTTTATAACTTAATTCTTTTCCTTCATAAATTAATGCAATGGCATTTGGATTACTTCTTACCTGCTCTTGAAATAAATCAATTATTGTTTTGTCTGAAGGAAATGCTGTTGAAGCATTATCTGATATTTCTAATAATTTGAGTTCTTCGTCTTTCGGTAAAATAGCTATACTACCAATTGATTTTTCAGATTTTAAACCTTCTAATAGTTCGATTAGAGCTTCTTGCATGAAATCAACTATACGGTTTGGAGCAATACTCCCACTAACCTGAGCATCTATTTTGAAGTCATTTCCATAATCATCGATACTTAAAGTAAACGGATAATTCGTTCTTTCATGACCTTCAATAGCTGTAATTCCTAAATTTAGCGTATTTCTTTCTTCATCTGAAGTTCCTGTAGAATGTCGATAGTTTAATAAAGCGCTAAATAATGGTACATCGTTAGAAATTCCACTCCAGCTTTGAATATCAGCTAAAGCACTTTGTTCATAGGATAAAAACTCATTTAATCTAATTTTAACGCTATCAATGTAGTCTGTAACATTTCCGTTTAACTCGGTTAAAAATGGTAAAGTATTAATAAACAAACCTAATGAATCAGCAGAGTTTGATGCTCCTTGTAAACGTCCAGAGAACAATGACCCAAAAATCGCATAATCGCGATTACTGCATCTTCCAATTACAATACCATAAGCTGCATGGAATAATACGGCTGGACTCATTCTTAACTCATGACTAACACTTCGTATTTCTTCACTTAAATTTTTCGTTAATAAAGCCCCATATTCTTCCACATTACTTCCATCTCCTTGAACATCTGACAATTCAAATGGGTAGGTTGGCTCTTCGATATTCTCAAATAAATTTCTGAAATACGATTCACTATTGTTTGTGGCTTGAGAGTGCAAAGTATGCCCAATAAAATCTCTATATAAAACAGGAACTGGTAAATTTTCTTTATTTCCTGATAAATAGTGTTCTATTTCAACAATCACTTTTTCTAAACCAATATGATCTAATACTAAATGGTGTTGATTAATAATCAAATAACATCCATTATTTTCTAAATCATCAGCAGATTTTAGTTTTAATAATGGAGGTTTTGCGACATCCATCCATTGATTTCCAGGAGCAGTTAAAGTCTTTAATTCTAATAAAACATCTGTTGTTTTTTCAAACTTTAACTCTTCAATGGATAATTCTGCTTCCTTTTGAACAACTTGAACCGCTTTTGGTAAACCTTCACTTACAAAACATGTTCTCAATACATCATGACGATTCACTACAAACTGTAAAGCTTCTATAAAAGAATCGCGTTTTTCTGAATCTTCAAAAGATAATAGGTTAGATAAAATATATGGATCTCCTTGCTCCTTATTACTCATTAAATAGTGAAAATACATTCCTTCTTGTAATGGTGATAATGGATAGATATCTTCAATATTCGATACGCCTCCTTCAACTTTTGAAACTACTGCATCAATATCTTCTTGAGCAAAACCTAATAAAGGAACCATTGCTGGAATGATATGATCCACTTCTGGAATAATTCCATTTGCTGGAACTTGATATACTGCAGCTCCTGAGGATACTTTTTCTGCAATTTCTGCAATAGTTGGATTAGAAAAAATATCTTTAACTTCAATATGATAATTCAGTTTTTGTAAACGTGAGATTAACTGAACAACAAGTAAACTATGCCCTCCTAATTCAAAGAAATTATCATGAACACCAATCTTTTCTAGCCCTAATACATCTTGCCAAATAGTAGCTATTTGTGCTTCCTTTACGTTTCTTGGAGCAACATATTCTTTGGTTGATAATAATGAGCCGTCTGGTTCTGGCAACGCTTTTCTATCTAATTTACCATTCACTGTCAATGGCATTGCTTCCAACTCAACCCATAATCCAGGTACCATATACTCTGGAAGAATCTCTTTTAATTCGTTTTGAATATTTTCTTTATCAAATTCTCCGCTTGGAACTACATAGGCTACTAAGCGCTTGCTTCCTATACTATCGTCTTTTGCTAGCACACAACATTGACTGATGCTCTCTAATGATGATAATGTATTTTCTATCTCTCCTAATTCAATTCTGTATCCACGGATCTTTACTTGATTATCTTTTCTTCCAATATATTCTATCGTTCCATCAGGTAACCAACGGGCTAAATCTCCTGTCTTATAAATTCTATCTCCTTCTTTAAATGGATTCGGAATGAATTTCTCATTGGTTAATTCTTCTTTGTTTAAATAGCCTCTAGCTACCTGAACTCCTCCAATACATAATTCTCCTGCAACTCCAATCGGTGCTAAGTTCATTGAATCATCCAGTACATATAAACTTGTATTGGCTACTGGACGTCCAATTAATACACTACTAATTTCTTTGTTTAATGGAACTGGCCAATAACTTACATCAATCGCTGCTTCCGTGGGTCCATATAAATTGTGTAATGCTACTCCTGTGAATTTCTCATTGAATAAAGCTACATGATCTACCTGTAAGGCTTCTCCACTACAAATTACACGACGTAAAGAATCACAATCTCCTGAGGCTATTTCTTCTAAGAACACTCTCAACATCGATGGTACAAAGTGCATTGTTGTGATTTTGTGCTCTTCTATAATATCTTTTAAGTAACGTGCATCTTTATGTCCTTCTGGTTTTGCAAATACTAATTTCGATCCACTAATAGTCCCCCATAATAATTCCCATACCGATACATCGAAACTGAAAGTTGTTTTTTGTAAAATAGTATCCTCTGAAGTCAATTGGTATTCTGATTGCGTCCATAACAAACGATTTACAATACCATTGTGCTGATTCATTACTCCTTTTGGCTTTCCTGTACTTCCTGAAGTATAAATTACATAGGCCAAATTCTCTGGAGATACTACTGGAGTTAAAGCATCTATTGAATAACTTGCTACAGTTTCCCATTGATTGTCTAACGCAACTGTAGTAATATCGTCTCGATCTCCTAATACTTCTGAATCAACTTTTGCGCTCGTTAATACCAATTTGATCTCAGCATCCGATAACATATACTCAATACGATCTTCTGGATATTCTGGATCGATTGGCACATACGCTCCTCCCGATTTCAAGATTCCTAAAATGCTAACCAGCATTTCAATGCTTCGCTCAATACAAATACCGACCAAAGTATCTGGGATAACTCCTTGCTCACGCAGATAATGTCCTAACTGATTTGAACGCTCGTCTAACTCAGCAAAGGTTAATGCTTCACCTTCAAAAACAACAGCAATTGCTTCTGGTGATTTAATTACTTGTTCTGCAAATAAATCAACCAATGTTTTATCTAATGGATACTCTGCATGAGTGTTGTTGAAAGTCTCTAATAATTGTACTTTCTCTTCTTTTGCTAAAATTGATAAGGCTGCAACTGGTACTATTTCTTCTGATTGTAATCCTTCTACAAGTTGTACCAAAGCTTCTTCCATAAAAGCTAATACGCGTTGTGTATCAACACTACCATCAATCTGAGCCGTTAATTTAAAATCCTTTCCATAATCATCAACATTCAATGAAAATGGGTAATTTGTGCGCTCATGACCACTAACAATTTCTATTCCTAAACTGATAGCACTTTCATCGATCTCTTCTACTACTGTTCCAACTGAAGAGTGACGATAATTTAATAAGGCACTAAACAATGGAACCTCGTTAGAAATCTCACTCCAATTCTGAATGTTTGAAAGTGGCGTTTGCTCATAGGGTAACAAGTCTCCTAATCGCTCTTTAACCTGTTTAATATAATCAGCAACACTTCCATTTAATTCTACTAAGAAACCTAAGGTATTAATAAATAACCCCAACGAATCTGCTGCTCCTGAAGCTCCTTGTAAACGTCCTGAGAATAAAGTTCCAAATAGTGCATAATCACTATTACTACATTTTCCTACAACCAGTCCATAGGCTGCATGGAATACTACTGCCGGACTCATTCCTAATTCAATACTTATCTTTCGAATAGCCTCACTTAACTCCTCTGGTAAAACAGCTTCCAACTCCTTAATATCACTTCCTGTTCCTTGAATATCTGATAATCCAAATGGATAGGTAGGTGTGTCAACTCCTTCAAATAAACTGGTAAAATAAGCTTCACTATCGTTCGTTGCCTGCGTATGAAGTGTATGACCAATAAAATCTCTATAAAGAACTGGTGTTGGAAGGCTCGATGTTTTTCCTAGTAAATAAGCATCCACTTCATTAATAATCATTTCTAGTCCAACATGATCTAAAACGAGGTGATGTTGATTGATAACTAAGTAATATTTATCAGAAACCTTATCATCTGCTGATTTTAATTGTAATAGGGGTCCTTTTGAAACATCCATTCGTTGCTTACCTGGTTCAGCTAATAATTCTAATTCTGATAAGGCTACATCTAACTCCTCTACTTCCAATATAGCTTCTCTAAGAACTATCTGAACGGCCTGTGGTAAGCCTTCACTGATAACACAGGTTCTTAAAACATCATGACGATTTACGACAAACTGAAGTGCCTCTATAAATAAAGCCCTCTTTTCCTTACTTGGGAATGAGAATAAATTTGGTAAAACATATGGATCTCCATGATCCTGATCACTCATTAAATAATGGAAATAGATTCCATCTTGTAAGGGTGATAATGGATACATATCCTCAATGTTCGATATCCCTCCTGGGGCTTTCGATACAACTGTATCAATATCTTCTTGGGCAAAATCTAATAAAGGAACCATCTCTGGTGTGATAGTCTCTATACCTTCTGTTATTCCATTAGATGGAACTTGGTACATCAACTCTGATGAGGATACATTTTGACTAATCCCTGCAATGGTAGGTTCCGAGAAAATATCTTTTACTGTGATATTCAATCCTATCTTTTGTACTCTTGAGATTAATTGAACAACGAGTAAACTATGTCCTCCTAACTCAAAGAAATCATCGTAAACTCCTACTTGTTCTACACCTAACAATTCTTGCCAGATGGTTACTAATTGTTCTTCTGTTTCATTTCTTGGAGCGACATACTCTTTGCTTGATAAATCTGAACTATCTGGCTCTGGTAAAGATCTTCTGTCTAATTTACCATTGCTCGTCAATGGCATCTCTTCCATTTCCACCCAAATCGATGGAATCATATAATCTGGTAAATGCTCTTTTAATTCTGTTTGGATTGCTTCTTTGTCAAAAGTTTCCTCTGAAACTATATATCCTACCAAACGTTTAGTGCCGTTTGCTGCTTCTTTTGCAAGCACACAACATTGACTAATTGAACTTAAGTTTGATAAACTATTTTCTATCTCTCCTAATTCTATTCTATATCCTCGAATCTTAACCTGAGCATCTTTTCTTCCTACAAATTCAATGTTCCCATCAGAAAGCCATTTTACTAAGTCTCCTGTTTTATAAAGTCTTTCGCCTTCTTTAAATGGACTTGAAATGAATTTCTCTTGGGTGAGTTCTTCATTGTTTAAGTATCCTCTAGCAACTCCTGCTCCTCCTACAACTAATTCTCCTTCTACTCCTACAGGAACTAAGTTCATTGCTGAATCAACGATATAAGCAACTCTGTTCTTTATTGGCTTACCGATTGGAAGATTTTCTTCGGTGATTTCAATAGTATACGTGGTTGAGAACGTCGTGTTCTCTGTCGGTCCATATCCATTGATGATCGTTACATCTGGATATAACTCTTTTATTTTATTGGTATAGTTGAACAGAACTACATCTCCTCCAACTAGTAAATGTTTTAATGAAGCAAAAACACTCGTATCTTCCTCTACTACTCCATGGAACCATGAAGCAGTCATCCATAATGTAGTTACCTCTTTCTCTTGTAATAATGCTTTAAAGCTTGTGGTATCTAATAAAGTGTCTTTGGTTGTTAAAACAAGTTCTCCTCCATTAAGTAAGGTTCCCCAATATTCAATTGTGGTTGCATCAAAGGAAATCGATCCTGTTGATAACCAAACCGTATCTGAATTTAGTGTTACATAATCACAGCTCGTACTTAAACTAACAATGTTTTTGTGTTCGATTTGAACTCCTTTTGGTTGTCCTGTACTTCCTGAGGTATAGATCACATAGGCTAAATCATTTGATGAAATAGTTGTATTTAAACTGTTTCCTGAATAGGTTGCAATTAGTTCATTCCACTGCTTGTCTAAAGAAATGATTGATACATTATCTCTATCTTTTAATACTTCAGTATTCGCTTCGCTTGTCAATACCAAATTAATCGTTGCATCGCTTAACATATACTCAATTCGATCTTCTGGATAACTTGGATCGATTGGTACATAAGCACCGCCTGATTTTAACACTCCTAAAATCGAAATAAGTAGCTCCAAACTACGATCCATACAGATTCCTACAAACGTATCCGTCTCTACTCCTTGCGCTTGTAAATAATGTGCTAATTGATTTGAACGTTTATCTAGTTCCTCATACGTTAATGTAGTTCCTTCAAATGAAATCGCTGCTCTGTTTGGTGTTTTTTCAGCTTGTGCTTCAAATAGTTCTACTACTGACTTCTCTGATGGATATGCTAATTCCGTAGCATTGAAAACCTCTAATATCTCTGTACTATCTTCTTCAGGTAAAATACCTAAACTCGCAACTGGCACCGCTTCTTCTGCGTGTAATCCTTCTACAAGTTGTACCAAAGCTTCTTCCATAAAAGCAAGTACACGCTTGGTATCAATACTGCCATCAATCTGAGCCGTTAATTTGAATTCCTTTCCATAATCATCAACATTTAATGAAAACGGATAGTTCGTACGCTCATGATCACTGACAATCTCTATTCCTAAATTAACTGTATCCTGATCAACCTCTTCTTCTGTTAGTATTGATGAGTGACGATAATTTAACAAGGCACTAAACAATGGAACCTCGTTAGAAATCTCACTCCAATTCTGAATGTTTGAAAGTGGCGTTTGCTCATAGGGTAACAAGTCTCCTAATCGTTCTTTAACCTGTTTAATATAATCAGCAACACTTCCATTTAATTCTACTAAGAAACCTAAGGTATTAATAAATAACCCCAACGAATCTGCTGCTCCTGAAGCTCCTTGTAAACGTCCTGAGAATAAAGTTCCAAATAGTGCATAATCACTATTACTACATTTTCCTACAACCAGTCCATAGGCTGCATGGAATACTACTGCCGGACTCATTCCTAATCCAGTACTTATCTTTCGAATAGCCTCACTTAACTCCTCTGGTAAAACAGTTTGTAATTCTTTAATATCACTTCCTGTTCCTTGAATATCTGATAATCCAAATGGATAGGTAGGTGTCTCTATTCCTTCAAATAAATTGGTAAAATAGGCTTCACTATCATTGGTTGCTTGCGCATGAAGTGTATGACCGATAAAGTCTCTATATAAAACTGGTGTTGGAAGATTCTCTGTTTTGTTTGATAAATAAGCAGTGATTTCTGCTACAATTTTCTCTAATCCAACATGATCTAAAATTAAATGATGTTGATTGATGATTAGATAGTAGTTATTATTCTCTTTATCATCGGCTGATTTTAATTGTAATAAAGGTGCTTTTGAAACATCCATTCGTTGCTTACCTGGTTCAGCTAATAATTCTAATTCTGGTAAAGCTACATCTAACTCCTCTACCTCCAATACAGCTTCTCTAAGAACTATCTGAACCGCCTGTGGTAAGCCTTCACTGATAACACAGGTTCTGAGTACATCATGACGATTTACGACAAACTGAAGCGCCTCTATGAATAAAGCTCTCTTTTCCTTACTTGGGAATGAGTATAAACTTGGTAAAACATATGGATCTCCATGATCCTGATCACTCATTAAATAATGGAAATAGATTCCATCCTGTAAGGGTGATAATGGATACATATCCTCAATGTTCGATATCCCTCCTGGGGCTTTCGATACAACCGTATCAATATCCTCTTGGGCAAAATCTAATAAAGGAACCATCTCTGGTGTGATACTATCGATACCTTCCGTTATTCCATTAGCTGGAACTTGATACATCAACTCTGATGAGGATACATTTTGACTAATCCCTGCAATGGTAGGTTCTGAGAAAATATCTTTTACTGAGATATTCAATCCTATCTTTTGTACTCTGGAGATTAATTGAACAACGAGTAAACTATGTCCTCCCAATTCAAAGAAATCATCATAAATCCCTACTTGTTCTACACCTAACAATTCTTGCCAGATGTTTACTAATTGTTCTTCTGTTTCATTTCTTGGAGCGACATAGTCTTTGCTTGATAAATCTGAACTATCTGGCTCTGGTAAAGATCTTCTGTCTAATTTACCATTGCTCGTCAATGGCATCTCTTCCATTTCCTCCCAAATCGATGGAATCATATAATCTGGTAAATGTTGTTTTAATTCTTGTTGAATTATTTCTTTATCAAATTCACCTTCCGAAACAACATATCCTACCAAGTATTTGGTACCACCAACAGTTTCTTTTGCTAATACACAACATTGACTGATAGAGATTAAATTGGATAACGCGTTTTCTATCTCCCCTAGCTCAATTCTATATCCTCGAATCTTAACCTGAGCATCTTTTCTTCCTGCGAATTCAATATTACCATCAGGTAACCATTTCGCTAAATCTCCTGTTTTGTAAAGTTTTTCTCCTTCTTTAAATGGACTTGAAATGAATTTCTCTTGGGTGAGTTCTTCATTGTTTAAGTACCCTCTAGCAACTCCTGCTCCTCCTACAACTAATTCCCCTTCTACTCCTACAGGAACTAAGTTCATTACTGAATCAACGATATAAGCCACTCTGTTCTTTATTGGCTTACCAATTGGAAGATTTTCTTCGGTGATTTCAATAGTGTACGTGGTTGAGAACGTCGTGTTCTCTGTCGGTCCATATCCATTGATGATCGTTACATCTGGATATAACTCTTTTATTTTATTGGTATAGTTGAATAGAACTACATCTCCTCCAACTAGTAAATGTTTTAATGAAGCAAAAACACTCGTATCTTCCTCTACTACCCCATGGAACCATGAAGCAGTCATCCATAATGTAGTTACCTCTTTCTCTTGTAATAATGCTTTAAAGCTTGCGGTATCTAATAAAGTGTCTTTGGTTGTTAAAACAAGTTCTCCTCCATTAAGTAAGGTTCCCCAATATTCAATTGTGGTTGCATCGAAAGAAATCGATCCTGTTGATAACCAAACCGTATCTGAATTCAGCTCTACATAATCACAGCTCGTACTTAAACTAACAATGTTTTTATGTTCGATTTGAACTCCTTTTGGCTGTCCTGTACTTCCTGAAGTGTAGATCACATACGCTAAATCATTTGATGAAATAGTTGTATTTAAACTGTTTTCTGAATAGGTTGCAATTAGTTCATTCCAGTCTTGATCTACCGCAATAACTGAGATGCCTTTTTTATCTGTGAGAATTTCTTTGTTTGACTCGCTTGTCAACACCAAATTAATCGTTGCATCGCTTAACATATACTCAATTCGATCTTCTGGATAACTCGGATCGATTGGTACATAAGCACCGCCTGATTTTAAGACTCCTAATATCGAAATAAGTAATTCCAAACTACGATCCATACAGATTCCTACAAATGCATCGGTCTCTACTCCTTGTGCTTGTAAATAATGTGCTAGTTGATTTGAACGTTTATCTAGTTCCTCATACGTTAATGTAGTTTCTTCAAATGAAATTGCTGCTGCTTTTGGTGTTTTTTCAGCTTGTACTTCAAATAGTTCTACTACCGACTTCTCTGATGGATACGTTAATTCAGTAGCATTGAAAACATCTAATATCTCTGTACTATCTTCTTCAGATAAAATAGCTAAGCTTGCAACTGATTCTTTTCGCTCTACTTTTAATCCTTGTAATAAACTCGTTAAGGCTTCTTGCATATAAGACAATACCTTATCTGCAGAAACCTGTTCATCTATAAGTGCTGTAAGTTCGAAAATAGATCCATAATCATCAACGTTTAATGTAAATGGATAGTTCGTACGCTCATCTCCTCCTAGAACCTCCACTCCTAAATCAATCGTTTCTCCTGCTTCAGTCTCTTCTACTGCTGAATGAGAGTGGCGATAATTTAATAAGGCACTAAACAAAGAAACCTCCGTAGAGATACCACTCCAACCTTGGATGTTTGACAATGGAGTTTGCTCATAAGGTAATAGGTCTTGTAAGCGTCCTTTTACCTGGCGAATATATTCCTGTGTAGTATATTCTAAAGAAACATAAAAAGGTAAGGTATTGATAAACATTCCTAGAGAATCCGCTGAGTTCAACGCCCCTTGTAAACGTCCTGAGAATAGTGATCCGAATAAAGCGTATTCTGAGTTACTGCACTTTCCGATTACCAATCCATAAGCCGCATGGAATAATACCGCTGGACTCATTCCTAATTCGATGCTAACTTCTCTAAGTTCTTTATTCAATGTATCTGGTAAAAGTACATTTGCCACTTTAATGGCATTGGCATTCACCTTGGTGTCTGATAAATTAAATGGATAGGTTGGTTCTTCAATATCACCTAATACCCCTTGGAAATAAGTCTCACTATCGTTGGTTGCTTGCGCATGTAATGTATGTCCAATAAAGTCTCGATACAATACTGGTGTTGGAAGATTTTCCTCATGTCCTAATAGATATAATTGAACCTCCTCAACAACTTTTTCTAAACCAATATGATCCAGTACCAAGTGATGCTGATTGACAATCAAATAGTAACGATCATGCTCCTTATCATCTGCCGATTTTAATTGTAATAATGGAGCTTTCGATACATCCATCCATTGATTTCCTGGAGCGGTTAACTCTTCTAATTCAGTTAAAACGTCTGTTTTTGCATCGAAAATTAATTCCTCTACTGATAATGCTGCTTCTCGCTGTACTACTTGAACTGCACTCGGTAAACCTTCACTTACTACACAAGTTCTGAGTACATCATGTCTGTTTACCACAAATTGTAAAGCCTCGATAAATAAAGCTCGTTTCTCTTTGTCTTTAAAAGACAGTAAGTTTGATAGTACATAGGTATCTCCTTGCTCTTTATCACTCATTAAATAATGGAAATAGATTCCTTCTTGTAGTGGTGATAATGGATAGATGTCTTCAATATTTGAAACACCGCCTGAAATCTTCGAAACGATGGTATCAATATCTTCCTGTGCAAAATCTAACAATGGGACCATTGCTGGTGTGATCGTCTTTGTATCCACTGTAATTCCATTGGCTGGAACTTGATATCTTTCTGTATCTGATGTTAATTTCTCTGCTATTTGAGCAATGGTTGCATTGGCAAAAATATCTTTTACCTCAATGTATAAATCAAGCTTTTGTAAACGTGATATTAATTGAACAATTAATAAACTATGCCCTCCTAATTCAAAGAAGTTATCATAAACCCCTGCTTTCTCAACACCTAATAAATCTTGCCAAATTCTAGCTATTTGAGATTCCAACTCATTTCTTGGTGCTACATATGCTGTAGTTGATAATAATGATCCATCTAGTTCTGGTAACGCTTTTCTGTCTAATTTACCACTTGCCGTTAATGGCATTTCTTCGAGTTCAACCCATAAAGATGGAACCATATATTCCGGTAGACTCTTCTTTAATTCAGCTTGAACTTTTTCTTTATCGAACTCTCCATCTACAACTACATATCCTACCAATCGTTTACTTCCTGTAACATCTGCTTTGGCTAGTACACAGCTGTTTTGAATATTGGTTATGGCTGCTAAAGCTGTTTCAATCTCTCCTAATTCTATTCTGTATCCACGAACCTTTACTTGTGAATCCTTTCTTCCTACATATTCTAACGTTCCATCAGAGAGCCAGCGTGCTAAATCGCCTGTCTTGTAAATTCTTTCTCCTTCCTTAAATGGATTTGTAATGAATTTTTCATTCGTTAATTCTTCTCGGTTTAAATATCCTCTCGCTACTCCTTTTCCTCCTACACATAATTCTCCTACAACACCTACTGGTAGGAGTTCACTCGATTCACTTAAAATATATATCTGAGTATTGGCTATCGGACGTCCAATGGTTTGAACTCCGTTGATTTCTCTTTTGATAAAGGTACTATAAGTCGTAGCCTCTGATGGTCCATATAAATCATAAATAGACTCTACCGAACTTTCTTCATAAATACGATCGACCAAACTTGGTAATAACGGCTCTCCTGCTAGGTTGATTGTTTTTACCGTTTCTGGTAATTTTCCTGATTCTAAGACTCCTTGTAAAACACTTGGTACCGTATTAATCAGTGATACAGAAACTTCTGAATCTTCTACTAATGATAATAAATTATCAACTAATTCAATCTTTGCTCCTGAGGCTAGTGAAGTAAAGATCTCAAAAATCGATAAATCAAAGTTGATGGAAGTACTCGCTAGCATTCCTAAATCCAATGAATCCTTGAAGTTTGCCGTTGCCCAATTCACTAAATTGAACATATTACCATGTTCAATAAGTACTCCTTTTGGTTTTCCTGTACTTCCTGAAGTATAAATTACATACGCCAGATTCTCTTGTGAGATTGATTGATAGCTTAATTTTCTTGTTGAATACTCTGAAATCTGATTCCAATCTGTATCTAAAGCAATGCTTGTAAAACCTTCTTTGTCTTCTAAAGCATCTTGACTTGAAGCATTACTTAATAATAATTCAATTCCTGTATCTTCTATGATATATTCGACACGCTCTTTTGGGTAATTAGGATCGATTGGAACATAAGCTCCGCCTGATTTTAAAACTCCTAAAATTCCTACAATCATCTCCAAACTACGCGTCATACAAATTCCTACCAATCCATCTGCTTGAACTCCTTGAGTTTGTAAATATCGAGCTACTTGGTTCGAGCGTTGATCTAATTCTTTATAACTTAATGCTTCTCCTTTATAAACAACGGCAACTTGCTTTGGTGATTGCTTTACCTGATCTGAAAACAGATTTAAAATAGTTTGATCTAATGGATACTCTGCTTCAGTATTGTTGAAAGTCTCTAACAATAACTCCTCTTCTTCTTTTGATAAGATGACTGCATTACGAACTTCAATCGTTTCCTCTGAATTTAAACCTTGTACTAATTGTTCCAAGGCTTCTTGCATATAATCAATAACTCGATTTACATCAACACTCCCATCTATTTGAGCGGTTAATCCGAAATCTACTCCATAATCATCAACACTTAAAGTAAATGGATAATTCGTTCGCTCTTGACTTTCTATTTTTGTAATTCCTAAACTTGTGGTAAGGCCTTCTTTATTTGATGCTTCAAAAGAATGACGGTAGTTTAATAAAGCACTGAACAAAGGAACATCATTCGAAATTTCACTCCATCCTTGAATGTCAGCTAATGGGCTTTGTTCGTAAGATAAAAGCTCATTTAATCTATTTTTAACTTCAATGACATAGTCTGAAATACTTGCGTTTAACTCAGTTAAAAATGGTAAAGTATTAATGAATAACCCTAGTGAGTCTGCTGAATTTGAAGCTCCTTGCAAACGTCCTGAAAATAACGAACCAAATAACGCATACTCTGAATTACTACATTTTCCAACTACGAGTCCATAAGCTGCATGGAATAAAGTCGCTGGACTCATTCCGTTCTTTGTACATATATTTCGGATTTCCTTACTTAGCTCTTTATTCAAGAGTTTACTAAATTCTTGGATATCTCCTCCATCTCCTTTGATATCTGATAAACCAAATGGATACGTAGGATCTTCGATATTATCTAATAAATCTTTGAAATATGATTCACTATCGTTTGTGGTTTGTGAATGTAAGGTATGGCCTATAAAATCTCTATATAATACTGGTTCTAAAAGTGTTGCTACTTCTCCTGAAAGGTAAACTTCAATCTCTGCTACAATCTTCTCCATTCCAACGTGATCTAATATCAAATGGTGCTGATTTAATACCAAATAACAAGTACCACTTTCTAGATCATTTACCGATTTTAATTGTAATAATGGAGCAATAGAAGTGTCTACCCATTGACTTCCCGGAGCGGTTAATTCCTCTAATTGAGATTCAACAGCTGTAGTATTTTCATAGGTTAGCTCTTCTATCGATAACTTAACTTCTCTTTGTACTACTTGAATCGTTTTGGGTAAACCTTCACTTACAAAACATGTTCTCAATACATCGTGACGATTCACTACAAATTGTAAGGCTTCTATAAAAGATTTGCGCTTCTCTTCATTTTCAAAAGACAGTAAATGAGACAAAACATATGGATCTCCCTGTTCTTTATCACTCATTAAGTGATGGAAATAAATTCCTTCTTGTAATGGTGATAATGGATAGATATCTTGAATATTCGATACCCCTCCTTCAACTTTTGAAACTACTGCATCAATATCTTCTTGATCAAAATCCAATAAAGGAACCATTGCTGGAACAATGTGATCTATATCTTCTGTTACTCCATTCGCTGGAACTTGATACATTAATGATAATGATGAAGCGCTATCACTCATCGATGCAATCGTTGGATTTGAGAAAACATCTTTTACCGCGATATTGAAATCTATCTTTTGTAAACGTGAGATTAACTGAACAACCAGTAAACTATGTCCTCCTAATTCAAAGAAGTTATCATAAACTCCTACCTTTTCTAGCCCCAATACTTCTTGCCAAATGCTCACCATTTGAGATTCCATCTCATTTCTTGGAGCAACATATTCTTTGGTTGATAATAATGATCCGTCTGGTTCTGGTAACGCTTTTCTATCTAATTTACCATTCACTGTCAATGGCATTGCTTCCAACTCAACCCATAATCCAGGTACCATATACTCTGGAAGAATCTCTTTTAATTCGTTTTGAATATTTTCTTTATCGAATTCTCCGCTTGGAACTACATAGGCTACTAAGCGCTTGCTTCCTATACTATCGTCTTTTGCTAGCACACAACATTGACTGATGCTCTCTAATGATGATAATGTGTTTTCTATCTCTCCTAATTCAATTCTGTATCCACGGATCTTTACTTGATTATCTTTTCTTCCAATATATTCTATCGTTCCATCAGGTAACCAACGGGCTAAATCTCCTGTCTTATAAATTCTATCTCCTTCTTTAAATGGATTCGGAATGAATTTCTCATTGGTTAATTCTTCTTTGTTTAAATAGCCTCTAGCTACCTGAACTCCTCCAATACATAATTCTCCTGCAACTCCAATCGGTGCTAAGTTCATTGAATTATCCAGTACATATAAACTTGTATTGGCTACTGGACGTCCAATTAATACATTACTAATTTCTTTGTTTAATGGAACTGGCCAATAACTAACATCAATCGCTGCTTCCGTGGGTCCATATAAATTGTGTAATGCTACTCCTGTGAATTTCTCATTGAATAAAGCTACATGATCTACCTGTAAGGCTTCTCCACTACAAATTACACGACGTAAAGAATCACAATCTCCTGAGGCTATTTCTTCTAAGAACACTCTCAACATCGATGGTACAAAGTGCATTGTTGTGATTTTGTGCTCTTCTATAATATCTTTTAAGTAACGTGCATCTTTATGTCCTTCTGGTTTTGCAAATACTAGTTTCGATCCACTAATAGTTCCCCATAATAATTCCCATACCGATACATCGAAACTGAAAGTTGTTTTTTGTAAAATAGTATCCTCTGAAGTCAATTGGTATTCTGATTGCGTCCATAACAAACGATTTACAATACCATTGTGCTGATTCATTACTCCTTTTGGCTTTCCTGTACTTCCTGAAGTATAAATTACATAGGCCAAATTCTCTGGAGATACTACTGGAGTTAAAGCATCTATTGAATAACTTCCAATAGTTTCCCATTGATTGTCTAATGCAACTGCAGTAATATCGTCTCGATCTCCTAATACTTCTGATTCAACTTTTGCACTCGTTAATACCAATTTGATCTCAGCATCCGATACCATATACTCAATACGATCTTCTGGATATTCTGGATCAATTGGCACATACGCTCCTCCCGATTTTAAGATTCCTAAAATACTTACTAGCATTTCAATGCTTCGCTCAATACAAATACCTACCAAAGTATCTGGGGTAACTCCTTGCTCACGCAGATAATGTCCTAACTGATTTGAACGCTCGTCTAACTCAGTAAATGTTAATGCCTCATCTTCAAAAACAACAGCTATTGCTTCTGGTGATTTAATTACTTGTTCCGCAAATAAATCAACCAGTGTTTTATCTAATGGATACTCAGCATGAGTGTTGTTGAATGTATCTAATAATGCTAACTCCTCTTTTGGTAAGATTGCTGCACTACTAACTTCAATAGCTCCTTCAGAAGTCAATCCTTCTAGTAATTGTTCTAGGGTCTCTTCTATATAATCTATAATGCGCCTTGCATTAATATGTTTTTCGATTTGCACTGTTAACCCAAAATCAACTCCATAATCATCAACATTCAGAGTAAGTGGGTAATTTGTTCTTTCATGACCATTAATAAGAGTTATTCCTAAGTCATTCTCAAGTGACGTAGCTTCTGCATTACTTGGGTCTATTGAATGACGGTAATTTAATAGAGCACTGAATAATGGAACTTCGTTGGAAATATCACTCCAATTCTGAATACTAGACAATGGAGTTTGTTCATAAGGTAATAATTCATTTAATCCTTGTTTAATCTTTTGAATATACTCTATAATGTTACCTTCTAGTTTTACGAAAAATGGTAAAGTATTTATGAATAATCCTAAAGATTCTGCTGCTCCAACCGCTCCTTGTAAACGTCCCGAAAATAGTGAACCAAAAATAGCATACCCTTTATTACTACTTCTTCCGACAACAATTCCATAAGCAGCATGAAATAATACTGCTGGACTCATTCCTAACTCGACACTAACGCTTCGAATTTTTTGGCTTAGTTCTTTTGGTAATCTAATTTCTAATTCCTCTATATCACTACCATTTCCTAAAACATTCGTTAAGTCAAACGGATACGTAGGTTCTTCAACATCTCCTAATAAACCTTTGAAATAAATTTCATCATTATTTGTTATCTGCGAGTGTAAATTATGCCCTATAAAATCACGATACAATACTGGAATAGGAAGACTTTCTTTATTACCGAATAAGTATTGTTCTATCTCAAAAATCACTCTTTCTAAACCTAGATGATCTAATACCAAGTGATGCTGATTGATAACTAAATAATAAATTTCATTCTCATCATCATTCGCCGATTTTATTTGTAGTAATGGGGCATTTGAAATATCCATCCATTGATTCCCTGGACTGGTTAATCGTTCCAATTCAGATAAAACATCTGTTGTTTTTTCAAAGACCAACTCCTCTATCGATAATTGAGCTTCTCGTTGTACTACTTGAACTGCTTTTGGCAAACCTTTACTCACAACACAAGTTCTCAGTACATCATGTCTGTCTACTACAAACTGAAGGGCTTCAATAAACAAAGAGCGCTTTTCTTTGTCTTTAAAGGATACTAGATTAGATAATATATAAGTATCTCCTTCTTCCTTATTACTCATTAAATAATGAAAATGAATTCCTTCTTGTAATGGTGATAATGGATAGATATCTTGAATATTCGAAACACCGCCAGAAACTTTCGATACGACTGTGTCAATATCTTCTTGATTGAAATCCAATAACGGAACCATCGCTGGAACAATATGCTCCACCTCTGGGGTAATTCCATTTTCAGGCACTTGGTATGTTGGTGTGTCCGTTGATAATTTTTCTGCGATTTCTGCAATGGTTGCATTGGCAAAAATATCTTTTACCTCTATGTATAAATCAAGTTTTTGTAAACGTGATATTAATTGAACAACGAGTAAACTATGACCTCCTAATTCAAAGAAGTTGTCATATACACCAACTTTTTCTACTCCTAACAACTCTTGCCAAATCTCAGCGATTTGTTCTTCTACTACTGTTCTTGGAGCTACATATGCTTTGGTTGATAAGAGTGATCCATCTAGTTCTGGCAGGGATTTTCTATCTAACTTTCCACTAGCAGTTAATGGCATTTCTTCTAACTCAACCCATAAAGATGGGACCATGTATTCTGGTAAGCTCTCCTTTAACTCGGCTTGAACGTTTTCTTTATCGAACTCTCCATCTACAACAACATATCCTACCAATCGCTTACTTCCTGTGACATCTGCTTTTGCTAGTACACAACTGTTTTGAATATTGGTTATGGCTGCTAAAGCTGTTTCAACCTCTCCTAATTCTATTCTATATCCACGAACTTTTACTTGAGAATCCTTTCTTCCTACATATTCTAACGTTCCATCAGAGAGCCAGCAGGCTAAATCACCTGTCTTGTAAATTCTCTCACCTTCCTTAAATGGATTCGTAATGAATTTTTCATTCGTTAATTCTTCTCGGTTTAAATATCCTCTCGCCACTCCTTTTCCTCCTACACATAATTCTCCTACAACGCCCACTGGTAAAAGTTCACTCGATTCACTTAAAATATAAATCTGAGTATTGGTAATCGGACGTCCAATAGTTTGAGCTCCGTTGATTTCTCTTTTGATAAAGGTGCTATAAGTCGTAGCTTCTGATGGTCCGTATAAATCATAAATAGACTCTACCGAACTTTCGTTGTAAATACGATCGACCAAACTTGGTAATAATGGCTCACCTGCTAGGTTGATTGTTTTTACCGCTTCTGGTAATTTTCCTGACTCTAAGACTCCTTGTAAAACACTTGGTACCGTATTGATCAGTGATACAGAAACTTTTGAATCTTCTACTAATGATAATAAGTTATCGACTAATTCAATCTTCGCTCCTGAGGCTAGTGAAGTAAATATTTCAAAAATCGATAAATCAAAGTTGATGGAAGTACTTGCCAGCATTCCTAAATCCAATGAATCCTTGAAGTTTGCCGTTGCCCAGTTTACCAAATTGAACATATTTCCATGTTCAATAAGGACTCCTTTTGGTTTTCCTGTACTTCCTGAAGTGTAAATTACATACGCCAGATTCTCTTGTGAGATTGATTGATAGCTTAATTTTCTTGTTGAATACCCTGAAATCTGATCCCAATCCGTATCTAACACAATGTTTGTTACCCCTTCTTGGCCTTCTAAAATCTCTTGACTTGCTGCATTACTTAATATTAATGTTATTCCAGTATCTTCTATGATATATTCGACACGCTCTTTTGGATAGTTCGGATCTATTGGAACGTAGGCTCCGCCTGATTTTAAAACTCCTAAAATTCCTACGATCATCTCCAAGCTACGTGTCATACAAATTCCTACCAATCCATCTGGTTGAACTCCTTGAACCTGCAAATAACTTGCTACTTGATTCGAACGTTGATCGAGTTCTTTATAACTTAATTCTTCTCCTTTATAAACAACAGCTACTTGTTTCGGTGATTGCTTCACCTGATCTGAAAAAAGATCTAATATGGTTGTATCTAATGAATAGTCAGCATCAGTAGCATTGAAAATCTCCAATAATAACTGCTCTTCTTCTTTTTCTAAAATTGATAAAGCCGCAACTGGTATCGCCTCTTCTGCTTGTAAACCTTCTACAAGTTGTACCAAAGCTTCTTCCATAAAAGCCAGTACACGATCTGTATCAATACTGCCATCAATCTGAGCTGTTAATTTAAACTCTTTTCCATAATCATCAATATTTAAGGTAAATGGATAATTCGTTCGCTCATGATCACTGAGAATCTCTATTCCTAAATCAGCAGTATTCTCATCATTTTTTTCTGTTTCTAATGATGAATGACGGTAATTTAGTAAAGCGCTAAAGAAAGGAATCTCGTTAGAAATATCACTCCAAGATTGAATGCTTGATAGTGGAGTTTGCTCATATGGCAACAAGTCTTGTAACTTTCGTTTAACTTCTTGTACATACTCAGATACATTTCCTTTAAGATCTGCTAAGAAAGCTAAGGTGTTAATGAATAATCCTAATGACTCCGCCGCTCCTGAGGCTCCTTGTAAACGTCCTGAAAATAAAGTTCCAAATAACGCATAGTCTGTATTACTACATTTTCCTACAACCAATCCATAAGCTGCATGAAATAACACCGCAGGACTCATTCCTAAATCGACACTTACCTCTCGAATAGCTAGACTTAATTTCTCTGACAGAATAGTATGAGATTCTTTGGTTTCTTCTCCTGTTCCTAGAATATCTGATAAACCAAAAGGATAGCTTGGCTCATCAATTCCTTTTAAAAGTTTTTTGAAATATGATTTATTATCATTAATGGATTGTTGATGTAACGTATGTCCAATAAAATCACGGTATAATGCAGACTTCTGTAAACCTGCTTCTTTTCCTGATAAATATGCATACACTTCATTAACAACAATTTCTAAGCCTACATGGTCAAAAACTAAGTGATGTCGATTGATAATCAGATAGTAATTGTTACCTGCAATATCATCAGCTGATTTCAACTCTAATAATGGTGCTTTAGAAAGATCCATCCATTGCTTTCCAGGAGCTGTTAAAGACTCCAGTTCTGATATCTCTAAATCTAACTTTTCAACTTCTAATGATACATTTTTAAGTACCACTTGAACGGCCTGTGGTAAGCCTTCACTGATAACACATGTTCTGAGTACATCATGACGGTTTACGACAAACTGAAGCGCCTCTATGAATAAAGCTCTCTTTTCCTTACTTGGGAATGAATATAAACTCGGTAATACATATGGATCACCATGCTCTTTATCACTCATTAAATAATGGAAATACATCCCTTCCTGCAATGGTGACAACGGATACATATCTTGGATATTCGAAATATCTCCTACTTTTGAAACGACTTCATCAATATCTTCTTGATCAAATCCTAATAAAGGAACCATCTCTGGTACAATACGATCGATTCCTGCAGTAATTCCATTTGCTGGAACGATATAAATTGATGATTCAGAAGATATTTTTTTGCTAATTTCTGCAATTGTTGGTTCTGAGAAAATATCATTGATATTAACATAAAAATCCAACTTTTGCATACGAGAAATCAACTGCACAATTAATAGACTATGTCCTCCTAATTCAAAAAAGTCATCATAAACTCCTACTTGTTCAATTCCTAGCAATTCCTGCCAAATCGCAACTAATTGTTCTTCTGTTTCATTTCTTGGAGCGACATACTCTTTGCTTGATAAATCTGAACTATCTGGCTCTGGTAAAGATCTTCTGTCTAATTTACCATTGCTCGTCAATGGCATCTCTTCCATTTCCACCCAAATCGATGGAATCATATAATCTGGTAAATGTTGTTTTAATTCTTGTTGAATTATTTCTTTATCAAATTCACCTTCCGAAACAACATATCCTACCAAGTATTTGGTACCACCAACAGTTTCTTTTGCTAATACACAACATTGACTGATAGAGATTAAATTGGATAACGCGTTTTCTATCTCCCCTAGCTCAATTCTATATCCTCGAATCTTAACCTGAGCATCTTTTCTTCCTGCGAATTCAATATTACCATCAGGTAACCATTTCGCTAAATCTCCTGTTTTGTAAAGTTTTTCTCCTTCTTTAAATGGACTTGAAATGAATTTCTCTTGGGTGAGTTCTTCATTGTTTAAGTACCCTCTAGCAACTCCTGCTCCTCCTACAACTAATTCCCCTTCTACTCCTACAGGAACTAAGTTCATTACTGAATCAACGATATAAGCCACTCTGTTCTTTATTGGCTTACCAATTGGAAGATTTTCTTCGATGATTTCAATAGTGTACGTGGTTGAGAACGTCGTGTTCTCTGTCGGTCCATATCCATTGATGATCGTTACATCTGGATATAACTCTTTTATTTTATTGGTATAGTTGAATAGAACTACATCTCCTCCAACTAGTAAATGTTTTAATGAAGCAAAAACACTCGTATCTTCCTCTACTACCCCATGGAACCATGAAGCAGTCATCCATAATGTAGTTACCTCTTTCTCTTGTAATAATGCTTTAAAGCTTGCGGTATCTAATAAAGTGTCTTTGGTTGTTAAAACAAGTTCTCCTCCATTAAGTAAGGTTCCCCAATATTCAATTGTGGTTGCATCGAAAGAAATCGATCCTGTTGATAACCAAACCGTATCTGAATTCAGCTCTACATAATCACAGCTCGTACTTAAACTAACAATGTTTTTATGTTCGATTTGAACTCCTTTTGGCTGTCCTGTACTTCCTGAAGTGTAGATCACATACGCTAAATCATTTGATGAAATAGTTGTATTTAAACTGTTTTCTGAATAGGTTGCAATTAGTTCATTCCACTGCTTGTCTAAAGAAATGATTGATACATTATCTCTATCTTTTAATACTTCAGTATTTGCTTCGCTTGTCAATACCAAATTAATCGTAGTATCACTTAACATATACTCGATACGATCTTCTGGATAACTTGGATCGATTGGTACATAAGCACCGCCTGATTTTAAGACTCCTAAAATCGAAATAAGTAACTCCAAACTACGATCCATACAGATTCCTACAAACGTATCCATCTCTACTCCTTGCGCTTGTAAATAATGTGCTAATTGATTTGAACGTTTATCTAGTTCCTCATACGTTAATGTAGTTCCTTCAAATGAAATCGCTGCTTTGTTTGGTGCTTTTACTACCTGACCTTCAAATAGTTCTATTACCGACTTCTCTGATGGATACGTTAATTCAGTAGCATTGAAAACTTCTAATATTTCTGTAGTTCCTTCTTCAGATAAAATAGCTAAGCTTGTAACTGATTCTTTTTGCTCTACTTTTAATCCTTGTAACAAACTTGTTAAGGCTTCTTGCATATACGTTAAGACACGATCTGCAGAAACCTGTTCATCTATAAGTGCTGTAAGCTCGAAAATAGATCCATAATCATCAACGTTTAAGGTAAATGGATAATTTGTACGTTCTTGACCACTTATGGCTGTAATTCCTAAATCAAAAGAATCACTAATTTCTTCTTCAGAAGCACGTGAGTGACGGAAATTCAATAATGCACTAAATAATGGAACTTCATTTGAAATTCCACTCCAATCTTGCACTTCTGACAATGGTGTTTGTTCATAAGGCAGTAACTCATTCAACTGCTGTTTAACTGCCTTGACATATTCAGTAACATTACCTTCTAAAGAAGCGTAAAACGGTAAGGTATTGATAAACAACCCAAGTGAATCTGCTGCATCTAAAGAGCCTTGTAAACGACCTGAAAACAACGATCCAAATAGGGCGTACTCAGAATTACTACATTTTGCAACAACCAGTCCAAAAGCTGCATGGAATAATACTGCTGGACTCATTCCTAATTTCGTACTAACCTCTCGAAGTTCATTACTAACATCTTCAGATAGTACAGCTACTGATTCCTTTATACTGCTTCCATTACCTCGGACATTTGATAGCTCAAACGGATATGTAGGCTCTTCAATACTACCTATTAACTCTTTAAAGTAAATTTCACTATCATTTACAGATTGCGCATGTAATGTATTTCCAATGAAATTTCTATATAATCCAGTTACTGGGAGACTTTCTTTGTTTCCTGACAGATACATTTCAATCTCTGCAACAACTGTTTCCAACCCAACATGATCCAACACTAAATGATGCTGATGTATAACTAAATAATACGTATTGCTTTTATGATCCTCTGCTGTTAATAAATTTAGTAATGGAGCCTTGGTAACATCCATCCACTGATTTCCTGGAGCTGTTAAGTCTTCTAATTCAGTTAAAATATCTGTTGTATTATCAAATGCTAGCTTCTCTATCGATAATTTAGCTTCTCTTTGTACTACTTGAACAGCTTTCGGTAATCCTTCACTTACTACACAAGTACGTAATACATCATGTCTGTTTACCACAAATTGTAAAGCTTCTATAAATAAAGCCCGTTTTTCATTATCTGGAAATGATAATAAGCTTGGTAATATGTATGGATCTCCTTGCTCTTTATCGCTCATTAAATAATGGAAATACATTCCTTCCTGCAACGGTGATAAAGGGTACATATCTTGAATATTCAAAACATCTCCTGAAATCTTTGAAACTACTGCATCAATATCCTCTTGAGTAAAATCTAACAATGGAACCATTGAAGGAACTATATGTTCCACTTCTAGAGTAATTCCATTTGCTGGAACTTGATACATTGATGATAAAGGCATTGCTATTTCACTCATTGACGCGATCGTAGTCTTTGAGAAAATATCTTTTACAGCTATATGATAATCAAGCTTTTGTAAACGTGATATTAATTGAACAATTAATAAACTATGCCCTCCTAATTCAAAGAAATTATCATAAACTCCTACTTTCTCAACACCTAACAACTCTTGCCAAATCGTAGCGATTTGTGATTCAACCACAGTTCTTGGAGCTATATATTCTTTGGTTGACAATAATGAGCCGTCTAGTTCTGGTAATGCTTTTCTATCCAATTTACCACTAGCGGTTAATGGCATTTCTTCGAGTTCAACCCATAAAGATGGGACCATGTATTCTGGTAAGCTCTCTTTTAGCTCGGTTTGAACTTTTTCTTTGTCGAACTCTCCCTCTGCAACTACATATCCTACCAATCGCTTACTTCCTGTGACATCTGCTTTGGCTAGTACACAACTGTTTTGAATATTGCTTATGGCTGCTAAAGCTGTTTCAATCTCTCCTAATTCTATTCTGTATCCACGAACCTTTACTTGTGAATCCTTTCTTCCTACATATTCTAACGTTCCATCAGAGAGCCAGCGTGCTAAATCGCCTGTCTTGTAAATTCTTTCTCCTTCCTTAAATGGATTTGAAATGAATTTTTCATTCGTTAATTCTTCTCTGTTTAAATATCCTCTAGCTACTCCTTTTCCTCCTACACATAATTCTCCGACAACTCCTACCGGTAGGAGTTCACTCGATTCACTTAAAATATATATTTGAGTATTGGCAATCGGACGTCCAATGGTTTGAACTCCGTTGATTTCTCTCTTGATAAAGGTACTATAAGTCGTAGCCTCTGATGGTCCGTATAAATCAAAGATCGCTTCTACTGAGCTTTCTTCATAAATACGATCTACTAAACTTGGTAGTAATGGCTCTCCTGCTAGGTTAATGGTTTTTACTGTCTCTGGTAATTTTCCTGATTCTAAGACTCCTAGTAAAACACTTGGTACTGTATTGATTAATGATACAGAAACTTCTGAATCTTCAACTAGTGATAATAAGTTATCAACTAATTCAATCTTTGCTCCTGATGCTAGTGAGGTGAATATCTCAAAAATCGATAAATCGAAGTTGATAGAAGTACTGGCTAGCATTCCTAAATCCAATGAATCCTTGAAGTTTGAGATTGCCCAGTTTACCAAGTTGAACATATTACCATGTTCAATAAGTACTCCTTTTGGTTTTCCTGTACTTCCTGAAGTATAAATTACATACGCCAGATTCTCTTGTGAGATTGATTGATAGCTTAATTTTCTTGTTGAATATTCTGAAATCTGATTCCAATCTGTATCTAAAGCAATGCTGGTGAATCCTTCTTTGTCTTCTAAAGCATCTTGACTTGAAGCATTACTTAATAATAATTCAATTCCAGTGTCCTCTATGATATATTCGATACGCTCTTTTGGATAGTTCGGATCGATTGGAACATAGGCTCCTCCTGATTTTAAAACTCCTAAAATTCCTACGATCATCTCCAAACTACGCGTCATACAAATTCCTACCAATCCATCTGGTTGAACTCCTTGATTTTGTAAATATCGAGCTACTTGATTTGAACGTTGATCTAATTCTTTATAACTTAATGCTTCTCCTTTATAAACAACAGCTACTTGTTTCGGTGATTGCTTTACCTGATCTGAAAACAGATTTAAAATAGTTTGATCCGTTCCAAAATCAACAGTTGTTGTATTAAAATCTTCTAATAATTGTTGTTGTTCTTCTTTTCGTAAAATTACTGCACTATTAACTTCAATAATTTCTTCCGAATTCAAGCCTTTTACTAATTGTTCTAAGGCTTCTTGCATGTACTCTACAACACGAGCAGCATCGATATGCTCTTCAATTTGAGCCGTCAAACCGAAGTCTACCCCATAATCATCAACACTTAAAGTAAATGGGTAATTCGTTCGCTCTTGACTTTCTATTTTTGTAATTCCTAAACTTGTGGTAAGGCCTTCTTTATTTGATGCTTCAAAAGAATGACGGTAGTTTAATAAAGCACTGAACAAAGGAACATCATTCGAAATTTCACTCCATCCTTGAATGTCAGCTAATGGGCTTTGTTCGTAAGATAAAAGCTCATTTAATCTATTTTTAACTTCAATGACATAGTCTGAAATACTTGCGTTTAACTCAGTTAAAAATGGTAAAGTATTAATGAATAACCCTAGTGAGTCTGCTGAATTTGAAGCTCCTTGCAAACGTCCTGAAAATAACGAACCAAATAACGCATACTCTGAATTACTACATTTTCCAACTACGAGTCCATAAGCTGCATGGAATAAAGTCGCTGGACTCATTCCGTTCTTTGTACATATATTTCGGATTTCCTTACTTAGCTCTTTATTCAAGAGTTTACTAAATTCTTGGATATCTCCTCCATCTCCTTTGATATCTGATAAACCAAATGGATACGTAGGATCTTCGATATTATCTAATAAATCTTTGAAATATGATTCACTATCGTTTGTGGTTTGTGAATGTAAGGTATGGCCTATAAAATCTCTATATAATACTGGTTCTAAAAGTGTTGCTACTTCTCCTGAAAGGTAAACTTCAATCTCTGCTACAATCTTCTCCATTCCAACGTGATCTAATATCAAATGGTGCTGATTTAATACCAAATAACAAGCACCACTTTCTAGATCATTTACCGATTTTAATTGTAATAATGGAGCAATAGAAGTGTCTACCCATTGACTTCCCGGAGCGGTTAATTCTTCTAATTGAGACTCAACAGCTGTAGCATTTTCATAGGTTAGCTCTTCTATCGATAACTTAACTTCTCTTTGTACTACCTGAACCGTTTTGGGTAAACCTTCACTTACAAAACATGTTCTCAATACATCGTGACGATTCACTACAAATTGTAAGGCTTCTATAAAAGATTTGCGCTTCTCTTCATTTTCAAAAGACAGTAAATGAGACAAAACATATGGATCTCCCTGTTCCTTATCACTCATTAAGTGATGGAAATAAATCCCTTCTTGTAATGGTGATAATGGATAGATATCTTGAATATTCGATACCCCTCCTTCAACTTTTGAAACTACTGCATCAATATCTTCTTGAGCAAAATCCAATAAAGGAACCATTGCTGGAACAATCTGATCTATATCTTCTGTTATTCCATTCGCTGGAACTTGATACATTAACGATAATGATGAAGCGCTATCACTCATAGATGCAATCGTTGGATTTGAGAAAACATCTTTTACCGCGATATTGAAATCTATCTTTTGTAAACGCGAGATTAACTGAACAACCAGTAAACTATGTCCTCCTAATTCAAAGAAATTATCGTTAACTCCTACCTTTTCTATCCCTAATACTTCTTGCCAAATGCTCACCATTTGAGATTCCATCTCATGTCTTGGAGCAACATATTCTTTCGTTGATAATAATGATCCGTCTGGTTCTGGTAACGCTTTTCTATCTAATTTGCCATTCACTGTTAATGGCATTGCTTCCAACTCAACCCATAATCCAGGTACCATATACTCTGGAAGAATCTCTTTTAATTCGTTTTGAATATTTTCTTTCCCGAATTCTCCATTTGGAACTACATAGGCTACTAAACGCTTGCTTCCTATACTATCATCTTTTGCTAGCACACAACATTGACTGATGCTTTCTAATGATGATAATGTGTTTTCTATCTCTCCTAATTCAATTCTGTATCCACGGATCTTTACTTGATTATCCTTTCTTCCAATATATTCTATTGTCCCATCAGGTAACCAACGGGCTAAATCTCCTGTCTTATAAATTCTATCTCCTTCCTTAAATGGATTCGGAATGAATTTCTCATTGGTTAATTCTTCTTTGTTTAAATAGCCTCTAGCTACCTGAACTCCTCCAATACATAATTCTCCTGCAACTCCAATCGGTGCTAAATTCATTGAATCATCCAGTACATATAAACTTGTATTGGCTACTGGACGTCCAATTAATACATTGCTAATTTCTTTGTTTAATGGAACTGGCCAATAACTAACATCAATAGCTGCTTCCGTGGGTCCGTATAAATTGTGTAATGCTACTCCTGTGAATTTCTCATTGAATAAAGCTACATGATCTACCTGTAAGGCTTCTCCACTACAAATTACACGACGTAAAGAATCACAATCTCCTGAGGCTATTTCTTCTAAGAACACTCTCAACATCGATGGTACAAAGTGCATCGTCGTTATTTTGTGCTCTTCTATAATCTCTTTTAAATAACGTGCATCTTTATGTCCTTCTGGTTTTGCTAATACTAATTTCGATCCACTAATAGTTCCCCATAATAATTCCCATACCGATACATCAAAACTGAATGTTGTTTTTTGTAAAATAGTATCCTCTGAAGTCAATTGGTATTCTGATTGCGTCCATAACAAACGGTTTACAATACCATTGTGCTGATTCATTACTCCTTTTGGCTTTCCTGTACTTCCTGAAGTATAAATTACATAAGCCAAATTCTCTGGAGATACTACTGGAGTTAAAGCATCTATTGAATAACTTGCTATAGTTTCCCATTGACTATCTAATGTAACGGTAGTGACACCTTCACGATCTCCTAATACTTCTGATTCAACTTTTGCGCTCGTTAATACCAATTTGATCTCAGCATCCGATAACATATACTCAATACGATCTTCTGGATATTCTGGATCGATTGGCACATACGCTCCTCCCGATTTCAAGATTCCTAAAATGCTAACCAGCATTTCTATACTACGTTCGATACAAATACCTACCAAAGTATCTGGGGTAACTCCTTGTTCACGTAAATAATATCCTAACTGATTTGAACGCTCGTCTAACTCAGCAAAGGTTAATGCTTCACCTTCAAAAACAACAGCAATTGCCTCTGGTGATTTAATTACTTGTTCTGCAAATAAATCAACCAATGTTTTATCTAATGGATACTCAGCATGAGTGTTGTTGAATGTATCTAATAATGTTAACTCCTCTTTTGGTAAGATTGCCGTACTACTAACTTCAATAGCTCCTTCAGAAGTCAATCCTTCTAGTAATTGTTCCAAAGCTTCTTGCATGTATACAAGAACTACATTTGATGAAATTCCTCCACTCATTTGAACTTCCAGTTGAAAATCATCTCCTCGATCATCAACGTTTAAAGTAAGCGGGTAATTTGTTCTTTCGTGGCTTTCTATGGAAGTAACTCCAAGATTCTCAATAATTGCTTCTTTTTCAGATAAGGTTGCAGAATGACGAAAATTTAACAAAGCACTAAATAGCGGTACTTCATTAGAAACACCACTCCATCTTTGAATATCAGCTAAAGAAGTTTGTTCATACGGTAATAAAGCTCTTAGTCCTTTCTTTATAACTTCTATATACTCAGAAATAGTCCCTCTTAATTCAGCATAAAATGGCAATGTGTTGATAAAAAGTCCTAAAGAATCTGAAGCTCCTGAAACTCCCTGTAAACGTCCAGAAAACAAGCTCCCAAAAATGGCATAATCTTTACTACTGCATCTAGCGACAACTAATCCGAAAGCTGCATGGAATAAGACCGCTGGGCTCATTCCTAATTTAGTACTAACCTCTCTAATTTCTTCACCTAACTTAGGTGATAAAAATATACTCGACTCTTCTACATCACTTCCATTTCCTTTTACATCTGATAAATTAAATGGATAAGTAGGTTCTTCAATATTCTCTAATAGATTTTTGAAATATGATTCGCTATCATTTGTTGTTTGCGAATGTAATGTATGACCAATAAAATTTCTGTATAAAGCTGGTGTTGGAAGATCTGATGTTTTTTCTGATAAATAGGCCGTGATCTCTAATACAATTTTCTCTAACCCAACATGATCTAAAACTAGGTGATGTTGATTGATAATTAGGTAATAACTATCTGTAGTTACATCATCTGCTGATTTTAACTCTAACAATGGTGCTTTTGATACATCCATTCGTTGGTTTCCTGGCTCAGTTAGTAATTCTAACTCTGATAAAGTTACATCTAACTCCTCTACCTTCAATACTGCTTCCCTAAGTACTATCTGAACAGCCTTTGGTAAACCTTCGCTTATGACACAAGTACGCAGTACATCATGACGATCCACTACAAATTGTAAAGCTTCTATAAATAAAGCACGCCTTTCCTTGCTTGGAAATGAAAACAAACTTGATAACACATATGGATCACCATGATCTTGATCACTCATTAAATAATGGAAATAGATTCCTTCCTGTAATGGTGATAGTGGATACACATCCTCAATATTCGATATCCCTCCTGGTGCTTTGGATACAACTGTATCGAGGTCTTCTTGACCAAAATTTAATAATGGAACCATTTCTGGTAAAATGCGATCCATTCCTTCAAAAATTCCATTGATAGGAACTTGATACGTAGGAGACGACGACGACGTATTTTTACTAATCGCTGCAATGGTAGGCTTTGAGAAGATATCCTTTACCGCTATACTGAATCCGATTTTCTGCAAGCTTGCGATTAACTGAACAACTAATAAACTATGTCCTCCTAGTTCAAAGAAATCATCATAAACACCTATCTTTTCTAAACCTAATATTTCTTGCCAAATTGCTACTAATTGTTCTTCTAACTTGTTTCTTGGGGCTACATATTCTTTACTTGATAACTCCGAGCCTTCCAGAGTTGGTAATGATTTTCTGGCGATTTTACCACTACTTGTTACAGGCATTTCATCTAGTGAAATCCATAGAGTAGGTACCATATACTCCGGTAACATCTCTTTTAACTCTTCCTGAATAAGTTCTTTATTGAACGTTTCTTTTGAAACTACATAGCCAACCAAGCGTTTGTTTCCGTTTGAATCAGCAGTTGCTAATACACAGCCTTGATTTACCGATGAAAGTGATGCTAAAGCATTTTCTATCTCGCCCAATTCAATTCTATACCCTCTAACTTTTACCTGATCATCTTTTCTTCCTAAGAATTCAATATTTCCATCAGGTAACCATCGAGCTAAATCTCCTGTTTTGTAGATTCTTTCGTCTTTCTTAAATGGATTTGGAATGAATTTTTCTGCTGTTAGTTCTTCTCTATTTAAGTATCCTCGAGCAACTCCTCTTCCTCCAACACACAACTCTCCTACTACTCCTTTTGGTAATAATTCATTTGCTTCATTTAAAATGTAGATCTGAGTGTTATCGATTGGTTTTCCTATTGGAACAAGGGTTTCTATATTTCCTTTAAAGGTAGTTGCACAAATACTGGTTTCGGTTGGACCATATGCATTTATGTAATTATAACTCTCAGCAAACTTCTTTGCCAATGTTAAAGGAATTGCTTCTCCAGCAGTTACTAAAGTGGTGAATCCTTGTAAGTCTTCAACTTCTAACAATTGTAAAAATGCTGGTGGTAACGTAGCAATGGTAATCGCATTGTTTTTTATATATTCTTTGAAGAACAAAACATCTGATTTTTTATCCTCTTCGATTGTATATAATGTTGCTCCTTTTAAAAGCACAGTAAAAATCTCCGAAATTGATGCATCAAATGACTGACTTGCAAATTGTAAACAATGAGATTCTGAAGTAATTGAGAATATTTCTATTTGAGACAGAATGGTATTGACAATACTTCTATGCTCAATTAATACTCCTTTTGGTTTCCCTGTACTTCCAGATGTGTAGATGATGTACGCTAAATTCGTTGCTTCTACTTTAACACCCGTTGAATTTATTTCGTACGCCTCTTTTTGCTCTTTAAATTCGTTTAAGAATTCATTGTCAATACTAAAAATACTACCACTATCTTTAAGTATGTATGATTTTCTTTCTTCAGGATATGATGGGTCAATTGGAACATAAGTTCCTCCTGCTTTTAATATTGCCAACATTGAAACAATTAACCAATTGCTCCTTTCTAAAATAACAGTAATTGAGCTTTCAATACTTATTGAATAATTAGCAACTAAATACTGTGCTAATTGATTTGATAATTCATTTAATTCCTTATATGTTAATTCCTCATCCTTATAAACTGATGCTATAACATTTGGCGTTTTTTGAACTTGAGTACTGAATAAATCGATTAATGTTTTATCCTCTGGATATACTATTGATGTATCATTGAAATCATTAACTAACTCTGTATTTTCTTCTTCAGAAAGTATTGAGATATCTTTTAATGGTTGTGATAGGTTTTCTTCAAATTGTCTTAAGGTGAATAATAGCCTCTCTGTTAATTTTTCAATTTCTTCTTGACCAAAATACTCTTGAAGAAAATCAATATTTAAAATAAGTGAAGAATCTTCTCCGTAGTCACACCAACGAAATGATAAAGGAACTTCTAAATCGATTATTGTAGATAAGTGCTTTATGGCTACGTGTAAACCTGATTCGAGTGATTTTGGAAAAGGGAAAGGTTCATAGTTCACTAAAACATCAAAAAGTTGTCTTCTACCTTCTGAAAGTAACTTCAATGATCTATTTAAATGTGATATTGGATATTGTCTATGTCTGTAATCGTTTCGTTGTGTTTTTTTAACATTAGTAATAAAATCAATTAGAATTTCATCAGAATTATAAGCCCCTTTGAAAGGAATAGCTCCTGAAAACATTCCCAATGCCTTGCGCTCTTGACGACTTACTCTGTTGTGAATTGGCACCCCAAAACTAAAAGTATTTTTATCTGTGGTTTTACCAAAATATAGTAATAATGCCGCTATTGTAAATTGAGGTAAGTTTGCCTTAGTTTTTTCTGTTAAACGACTAAACAACTCTCTATCTGCTTTCGAAATTTCAATAGAAAATCGTTGCCCTCCTGTATTGTTAGTATTACTCTTATTACTAATTATAGATTCAGGAATACTAGAAAATTTCTCTTTCCAATATTCAGCATCTTTTTCGTACTGTTTTGATTCTAAATAGTCATTACTTTTTTTAGCTATATCAAAGTACGACGGATATTTCATCGATTCAGGTTGTTCAAATTGATTCAACCTTCTATCGTACTCTTCTATTACATAACTTACCATTAAAGCTGAGCCAAAACCATCATATACTAAATGATGATTGTAACAGCACCACCAATGAACATCTTCCGCTAATTTTATTAGTGTATAGCTATAAAGTTTTTCTTTGCTTAAATCGAAAGCCGTATCAATTCCTTGTTGCATCCATTCTTTAGCTTTTTGCTCAGGATGTAACTCTTCCGAAAAATCAATTTCATTTAAATGAACTCCTTTATGATCACCTACATAAAACAATGGTTCTACTCCCGTAAAATCATATCTAAAATTGTAGGTATCATAAACTGATGACAAACTAGCTACCGTACTCCTAAAAAGTGCGATATCTAATTTACCTGTGAGAACAGCATATCCTCCCATATTATATATTGGACTTTGAGGATCTATTAATTGACCATAATAAACCTCTAGCTGTGCTAAATGCAACTTCTCTTTTAAATTCATTTTAAAATTGTTTTTTGCTTCAAGAAATTCACCTTTTGGAAAGACTGTAGTAATAAGTTAAGAGTGTCTGTTACAGCTAGAATTACTTGAAGATGGGCATTACAATTTTCCCATTCTACCTGATTTGATCAGGCAGAATAGAAAATTATAGTAGTATGTAATTTATTAAGCTGTAAATATCTTTTTGAAATAAGTTAGAGCTTATTTCGTTAAAATAAAAAGGTAATTACTGTTTGAAATTAATTATTAACGATTTAATATGTTTGAATATTATTAAACGTCGCTCTTAGGTTATTTCAACGTTTTTACTTTTAAAAACTATGAATACCTAATGTTTTTTCCTCCAATTCATGCATATGTCCGTAATCGAACTTGATTAATCGATCACAATATTCATAATAAGCATCATCATGTGTTATAGCAATCACAGTTTTTCCTTTGCTTCTTAATCCAGGAATAATATTATGATAAAAATACTTTCTAAATTCAGGATCTTGCTCGGCAGCCCATTCGTCAAAAACAAAGATATCTTTATCCTCTAGTAATGCATATATCAAGGCCAGCCTTTTCTTTTGACCACTCGATAAATCCTGATGAACTTTATTTTCTTCCTCATTTTTTCGGATCACCTCATCTAATCTCATTTCTTTCAACAATTCTACAAACTCTTCATTTGATTCGGTTAAATCGAACCCATCATAGTTTTCAGTAAAAAGATAGTTATTAGAAAAAATACATGATAGTTTATCTCTATAAAATTTTCTATTTTCATTCGTTATTAAAGTATCATTAAAGAAAATTTCTCCAGATTTTTGAATACATAAACCAGATAGTATATTTATAAAAGTACTTTTTCCACTTCCATTTCCACCATAAATAAAGATAACCTCTCCTTTGTTCACCTCAATACTCGCTGGTTGGAGGGTAAAGCTTACTTTATCTTCTTTTTCATCAAGGTATTCGTAGGTTACCCCATTAATCGTTAACTTCTCAAAGCTTCCTAAGTCATCTTTTAAGTCTTTCGACAGTTTCTCGTAGTTAAACTTACTTGTAGTAATTTCTGTAAATTTATTTAACCTTGAAATTGCAATGTTAAAAGCTATTACTCCTGGAATCAAACCAATCAAGGCTGTTATAGGTCCTATTAAAAATAAAACAGCAAACATAAAACCACTGATCACTCCCCTATCCACAGTAAAGACAACTGGCATAATAAATAGTATCGAGGCAATTAATAAATTAAAAGAAAATTCTCCCAAAACATCATTTCCTAAAGCCGCCTTTTGAGATCTTATCATTAAACTTACTCCTCTTTCTCTATTTTTCTTCATAAAGTTGAAAAAGATAGAATTACTTCTTTTTGTGCTCATTTTTATTTTATTGAATCCATGGATAAAATCATTGTAATTATCCATAAAAGAATCTTCTAAATCTCTCTCTTCATCCATGTTCTTTTCAATAACTGAACTAGTATATGCATAAATTGAGCTTAAAACAACCACAATTCCTATGATCATAAAAGCACCTGGAGGATACAAGTAGAACATATATGCGATAGTTACAATTGCCATAACTAAAGCGTTCAAAAGCGAGATAAATGTTTCTGGAATATCTTCTAAAGTTCCAATATCTTCCATTGCAGTACGAATTTTAGCCTCTCCCAAACGTAGATAAGATTCATAATCCGATAATCTAAGTGTATTGATGATTTTAAGCATCATATCTTTCCCAAAGTTTAGGGTTATTTTTACGATATGAAGTTTAAAATAATAGGTAAATACAAATGATGTTAATGCTACAAATATAAAAATTTGCCAATCATATCCTTCAAAAAATGGCATTGGCGCACCAGATATTTTGTTGTTAATTATTGATATTAAAGCCATGCTCCATAAACTACTTATTATAGTGAATAAAGTAAGCATCGGTAAGGCTAGCTTAAATTTAAAAAAGCTAAATAAAGTTAATTTTTCCAATTTTATAATTTTTAAGTTGTTCTAGTTTTACATGACAAACTCTTTAAGTTTATCATATGTAATTGTTATTTGAGTGTATAAATTCTTCTATTAATGAGCTACAACTTTACCACTAACTGCGGCATTGTAGATTTTATCGGCAATTGTATTCGAATGATTTAGGATAAAGAAATGATCTCCGTCTAACAGTTCAAATGTACAAACGGCCGTAGACTCATTTGCCCATGCTTTCATGCTAGGTAAAGGTGTTTTATCATCATCTTCTTCACCTATTTCATCTTCTCCCATACAAATATGTATTGGCATTGAAAAAGGCTTGTCCATTTCCTTAAACTCGTAATTTTCAACAGCTTTAAAATCGGACTTCATTATTGGATAATACAAATCCAGCAATTCTTTATGTTCGAAAAAATCACTGGGTAATCCTCCTATTTGATCAATTTCTTCCCAAAATTCATCTTTAGGTAAATGAGATCTTTTTTTAGAACATCTTTCAAACCCTGGAGCTCCTCTTCCTGTGAAAAACAAACAAGAAGGCTGTTTTAATCCTTTGCTTCTTATTCTTCTTGTTAGCTCATAGCCTAATATTGTTCCTAAGCTATGACCATAAATAATATATTCGCCTTCCTTTAAAATATGAGGTACTATCTTCTGAAAAAGATCATCGGCCATTTCTTCAACACTGGTTAAAAGGCTTTCTTTAAATCGTCCACCTCTACCAGGAAGTTCTAGAGTTATCCACTCTATTTTTTTTACTATATGTTTTTCAATATCACCAAAACTATATCGGTTTCCTCCAGCAAATGGAATTGCTATTATTCTTACTTTATCCATTAGTCCATTTATTGATATTTAATTTTTAAGATGTTTTCTATAAGCTGTTAAAGAAATTATCTTTTTACTAATCTTTTTATTGTCTTACTGTAGTTTATTTGAGTATCCTTAGCTAAAGTGTTTACTATACAAAAAGTATTTCATCGTTCTTTATTACTTCGTGTAACAACACTACTGCCTTTTTTAAATCCTTATTATCGAGTATTAATGAAATCGAATTATAAAAACGTCTAAATTCAATAAGATTAATGTCATTACTTTTTAATTTTTCCTGAATCTTATTTACTTCCTTTTTCTTGTCCATATTTTCTCCAGTAATAGTGATTAAAACCATTTCCTCGTTTAAGATATCGACATCATTATTATTTGCTTTTATGTTCGATTTAAAAAAGTTAACACACTCTTCAGAAACTACATAATAACTTTTGTCTTTAGACTGTGGTCTTTTAACTCTAAAAAACAACCAATCTTTCTCTATTATTTGTTTGATAAATTCTTTGGGAACTTTAGCTGTATTATTAAAACCAACTAAACAACAAGATTCGTGTAATGAAAGAGCTTTTTTGTTAGAGCTATTTTCATTGATTACTTGCGTGCCTTTGAAGTCGCGATCAAAAGTATTTCTAATTAAAAAGGGAATGTTATGTTTTGACAGTTCATCAATAGAGTTTGGATGTACTAAAACATTCGAACCAAATTTTGATAAATTTTTAAGTTCCGAAAATGTAATATTCTCTAATGATGATGCTTCCAATACTTTATTTGGATCAGCTGTCATAATACCATTAACATCGGTCCACTTAGTTACTTTTTCTGCGTTTAATATAGCTCCAAGTACCGTAGCAGTGTAATCCGACCCTCCTCTTCCTAAAGTAGTTGTATCTCCATAAATAGAACGTGCAATAAACCCAGATACGACATAACTATTTTTATTTCCAGAGAAAAAAGAATTAACAACAGTTCTTGTTAAATCCCAATTTACCTTCGCCTTCATATGAACATTATTTGTTATAATCAGATCTCTTGAATCCTTAAAACAAAAATTTAGTCGATTTTTATTAAGGAATGCTGTAATAATTTGCGCTGAAAATAACTCTCCAAAACTTAAAACCTTATCATAATCTTTATCAGAAGTAACCCCATTTTTTATAATATTACTTACACTTTCTAAAAGATCATTCTCTACAAGTTTTATTTTTTTAAGTAACTCTGATTGTTCTTCCTTAAAAATAATATTGATGAACTCTTTGTGTTTTTCAAATATGGTCCGGATTACTTTCGCGTACTCTTGATCTCCATCTTTCAACAACTTTGTTAAGGCAACTAACTCATTAGTAACCCCTTTTAAAGCAGAAACTACAATTATTAAAGGTTCATTTTCTAGATCGTAATTATTTACAATCTTTAACATGTTTTTTAAAGAAACTTCAGAACTTACAGAGCTCCCTCCAAATTTTAAAACTTCCATTCTTATTATTTTTCTTAAACAAGGTTTTCAATAGTATTCTATTGATATGTCCTTAAAATTTACTTCATATTCTTTTGCAGCTGCAGCAACATGACATCGGTGTATCTATTACAAAATTTATTTTTAACACCGATATACTCTCTACTAACATAGGCTCTTCATTGATAACATTCTATTCTAAAGAAAGATTAATATCTCTTACACCTACTTTCATTCCTCCTCTTTGAAGGTTATATTTTATAAAAAATGATGATAATCGTACCCGATTCGGGTTTGTTGTTTTTCTTCTTTAATTAAAAAATTATCAAAGTATTTTTCTTTTATTTTTCGATTTATTAATTCAGTATCTAATAGTTTTAAATACTTATTATTAAAAAAACTGCTAAGGATTATGTAATCAATCACATTAACAATTAGAGAAATCTCTTTTTTCTAATGTTGATTACAATACTGATTTATATTTATGACAGTGAAACTATTTTTTCCTCAAAAAATGCTTACTACTTAATTATTTTATACTGTTTCTGGAAGTGAGTGTTGTTCTTTTTCTTTTGATAAAATTTCAATAAGTGATTCTTTTATAATTTCTAAAGCATTGTCAATAATTGTAGGTGTAATTGTTAGCGGTGGTACAATACGAATAACATTATTATAATGTCCTCCTACTTCAAATAAAAGCCCCCTCTGTAAACATGTTTGTCGTAATTCCTTTATTAATTCCGGATACGGTGCTTTCGTAAACGGATCTTTAACAAGCTCTACCCCAATCATTAATCCTTTACCTCTGATATCACCAATTTGCGGAAATACCTCTGCCAATTCTTTTAATCCGTTCATAAAATAGTTCCCCATTTCCTTAGTGTGTGATTTTACATCATATTTATCAACAAAATCGAAAGCTCCATTTGCTGCGGCTAAACTTACCTGATTAGCTCTAAATGTGCCAATATGAGCACCTGGTCCCCATGCTTCTATTTCTTTTTTATAAACTAATGCTGATATTGGAAATCCGACACCTCCTAAACCTTTAGATAAGGTAATTATATCTGGCATTACTCCATAATTCATGCAAGCCAAGAATTCACCAGTTCTAAAAAATCCACTTTGAATTTCATCAAAAATGACCAAAACATCATTTCTATGAGCTACTTCTACCAACTCATTTAAAAAACCTGCTACAGGTGGTACGTTTCCTCCTTCTCCTTGAATAGATTCAACTATAATTGCCGCTGGTTTAGCGATACCTGAGTGTTTATTTTCTAATAAAAATTTTAAACGATCAATTGCATAATTTTTACATGCCAACTCGTCATCGTTAGAAGGACATCTATACTGATACGTAAAAGGTGTAAAATGTACATTCGGAATTAACGATGTTAATGTTTTTCTAAATGCAGTGTCAGCAGTAACTGCCAGAGCCGCCGATGTCATACCATGGTACCCTCCAGAAAATGCTATAATTCCATCTCTTCCCGTTTTTATTTTAGCAAGTTTAATTGCCGCTTCAACAGCATCGGAACCTGTTGGCCCTCCAAAACTTACTTTGTAATCATTTTGCACTGCCTTAGGCAAGTTTTTAATTATTTTTTGTATTGCTGATAATTTATTTTCCGTTGGAAAGTCTAATGCATGAATTAGTTGATCTTGCTGTTCTTTAACATATGAAAGTACTTCTTCATTACAATGCCCTACATTAACTACTCCGCATCCTGCGAATAAATCTATAAACTGATTTCCATCAACATCTTCTATAATAGCACCTTTTGCTCTTTTAATTGCAAAAGGCATACTTTTAGGATAGGAAACCACAGCTCCTTCAATTTCTTTTTGCAACTCTAGTAATTCTTTAGAACGTTCTCCTGGTACATTTTCTACTACAATTTTAGCAGATTCTGATAAGTGAAATTTTGAAAACTTATTTACTGTTTCTTTCATGGTAAAAAAATTAGTTAGTTAATTAATACCTCTTCTAAACTTCAAAAACAATGTTCTTAAAACTTAGTGCGGTTTATTAATAAGGTTTTAGTTTTAATTTAATAATGGAAAATGATGCATTACTACTTATTTTCCTTATTAATATAACAAGAGGAATTTGGGTTTTAGATTGATATTATGAGTTTACTTTATACAAAAACTGCACACATAACGTTTATTCCTAAGAATCCATTCTTACGATGATTTCAATACAATTATTAATATTTAGAGTAGACTTAACTACAACTTATATTTATAATTAGGATTTTAAAAGAATTTTATGTTGAGGGAATACATGGAAACTTATATAGAAATTATTCTATTATTTTTTTATTTAATACTTTTTATAGAGGTGAAAAAAATCATAAATCTGCTTTCTAGGCTATTCGTTAATACCTCTTTATCTACCAAAAAAATGGCATATGAAAGAATCGATCTGTTATTGCGATTCATAAAAAAATAATTGATTGTTTGGGGGATGGGTATGGCTTCGCCGTTCTCAGTTACATGAGTATGCTTTGTTTGTATATATTTTCATTTTAGACTATAATAGTTCTAAAAAGCAACGCAATTTAATAAAAAAAGTACCTTGTACCAAACCAAAAGTTTAAAATATTGTTAAGGATAACAGAAACCCAATCACTCTGAACACTAAGTATTTAAATGGACTATCAATATTTTTAGCAAAAAAAAAGATTAAAAACTTAACCTTAAGTTTCACCAAACTTCGTCATAATTTTTATATGTAATTTTGAAGATTAAATGATAAAATCAAACATTTTAAGAAACGAACAAATCTAAGAATTGCTTCAATTATTAATTTTCCTTTCTAACATTTTTTAAATGAAGCATATCAATTGGATTTATCCCAAGTCCTTTAACTCTCTTTTGCATGAATCGAATAACCTCATCATAATACAAGGGAATAACTGGAGCGTTATCAATAATGATACTGTCCATTTTCTGATACAACTTATATCTTTTTTCTATTTCAACTTCTTGAATGGATAACTCATACAATTTATCGAACTCGGCGTTTTTAAAATGTGTATAATTAGGACCGTTAGGAATGAAATTCTTACTATAAAATAAAGAAAGATAATTCTCGGCATCGGGATAATCAGCAATCCAACTTGCTCTAAAAACAGGAAGCTTTCCTCCTGCCTTTCCTTGACGCAAAGTTGAAGGAGGGATTACATTAACATTAGTTTGAATACCTATCTTTTGAAGTTCTCGCTGAATAAACTCACATAAATCTAAATAATTACTATTGGTAGTGATTGTTACTTCCACCTCTGATTTCCCTGTCTCCTTTTTGTATTTAGCAACAAGTTCTCTTGCTTTTTCAGGTTGATAAGTATATCCTTCTTGTTTATTGAAAGAAGGTAATCCGCTTGGAATAAACCCATTCACTGCAGGAGTACCAATTCCGTTTCTAAGAAACTTAATCATTTTTTCACGATCAAAACCATAATTAATTGCCTTTCGTATATCTACAGAATTAACAGCCAAACTTTTATCTCCATCAAGGTAAATTCCCAAATACTCTGTATTTAAATAGGAGCCAGTTAACATATTCACCTTATCTCTGTACTTCCCCTTTAAACTTCCATCAGTATTTAAAATATCATCTTTATAAGATGCGTCTAAGCTTTTCATAAAATCGATGTTCCCCTGAACAAACTGCAAGAACTCACTTTGTTTATCTGGTAAAAAAGTAATAGCAACTGCCTCTAAATACGGTAGCTTATTTCCTTTTGAATCCTTTTCAAAATAATTTTCATTTCTACGGAAAACCAATTTGGTGTTTTCTATCCATAACTTAAAATAGAACGGGCCTGTTCCTATGGGATTTTCACGAAACTTACTTCCGAATGCATCCACCGCTTCTTTAGGAACTACCGAGCAATATTTCATAGCTAATAAGCCTAAAAAAGGAGGAAAAGGTTTCTTTAAATCTACTGTAAAAACAGAATCGTTTTTAGCCTTAAATTGAGCCACATTTTGTAATACCCAACCTCCAGGAGACGCTACATCTGGATCTAACAAACGATTAAATGAGTACTCGAAATCTGAAGCGTTAACTATTCTGGTTTTATTTTCTCCAAATATTTCATGCTCATGAAAAAACACGTCTTTCCTTAAGCTAAACTCATACGTTTTCCCATCATCAGAAATAGTCCATTCTTTTGCGATGTCTGGTCTAATCTTTAAACTATCATCTAGCTGAACCAATCCATTGAATAGCTGATTAACAGCCCAAATATTTCGTTGATCTTTTGCAAAAGCAGGATCTAACGAGGTTATGTTAGAATGCTCATTATAACGAAAAACATCAATATCAGAATAACTACTTTTTGTTTTCATACATGATGAAAAAATCAATAGTGTACAAACAATTAAAATTAATTTAGATACTCTTTTCACAACACTATCATTCTTACTATTTTTCATGATAAAGTTCCCATTCATAATTCCAGAAACCCGCTTTACTACAATCAATTTAATTTCTTCGCTTATTTTTATAATACTGTTTATTTGCAATGTATATTGTTTTAGAAACCTCAGCAAAAACTACTGAACCACTTTTATCCGTTATCTTTATCTCTTTTACTAAATCTATCTCCTTTTCAATCTTTACGCGTTCCTTTATAGTTTCAATTTCATGATCAGTAAAAACAAAATCAACAAAACCGCTTGAGAAAGCAGGCCGTCTAAACTTTATTGTTGCTTTCTTATCCCAAACCACATATTCCTTCCCTAAAATATTAATCAACTGAATCATAAAAATTGGATCTGTTGCCGAAAATAAACTACCTCCAAAAATAGACCCTACGTAGTTTTTATTTTTGATACTTATGGGAATTTCAACCTTTACGGTTAGCAAATCATCAGAAACAAATTTTATTCTTCCTGTAGATCTTCGATACATGGGTGAAATATTAAATCCATACCTAAATATCGTACTATCTTTGAAGTATTTCTTGAAAAAATTATTCAATCCTGCATACATAAGCTATTTTCTTATAAAATCAATTCGTATTTCGTTTCAGCCAATCCAATATCATCATTTATAAATTGTTTCACAATTTTAAAATGATACTTTTTCAAAATGATTGCCGATGCTATATTTTTATCAACAACATAACCCACAAGCTTTTTTATACCTTTTAATCGGCAATAGGTAATTAATCCTTCACAAATTTCCGAAGCATATCCATTCCTCCAATATTTTTCTAAAAAGCGATACCCTATTTCATCGTCCACACCATCTTTAACCAATGCAAAAGTTCCTACAAAAGCACTGTCTTCTTTTCGTTCAATGCCATAAATCCAAAAATCATTTCCTTTTTCTTTATACTTCCCTATCAACTGCTTAAGTTCAACCTTATGCTCTTCATAACTTTTAACTTCTCCTTCGGCATACTGCATAACTTTAGGATTACTTTGCATCTCATGAAAACTATCCAAATCATGAAGAATCAGTTCTCTAACAATTAATCTTTCTGTTTCAAAAATTATCATAAATTAAGTACTTTTGCATTTTTAAAATTTGCCGTAATCATACTATAGTGACGAATTTACAAACTTTAACCAGTAAAGCGAGTACTTCCCATACATATTATGAAAATTTCGGTTTTTTGTAAACCTTGGATAGAGAAATGAATGTAGATAAAAAAGTAGCTTTTTATACGCTTGGGTGTAAGTTGAATTTTTCTGAAACATCAACAATTGCAAGAAACTTTGTCAATGAAGGTTTCGAACGCGTTGAGTTTGACAACAAAGCTGATGTATATGTTATCAATACTTGTTCTGTAACAGATAATGCAGATAAAAGATTTAAAACCATCGTAAAATCTGCTTTAAAACAAAACGACCAAGCATTTATTATCGGAGTTGGGTGCTATGCCCAATTAAAACCAGAAGAATTAGCTGCTGTTGATGGTGTTGATTTAGTTCTAGGTGCTACTGAAAAGTTTAATGTAACAAGCTATATCAATGATCTTACAAAAAACGAATTTGGTGAAGTTCATTCCTGTGAAATAGAAGACGCAGATTTTTATGTTGGTTCTTATTCTATTGGTGATAGAACAAGAGCATTCCTTAAAGTTCAAGATGGATGTGATTATAAATGTACTTACTGTACCATACCTTTAGCTAGAGGAATATCAAGGAGTGACACCTTAGAAAATGTGTTAAAAAACGCAAAAGAAATTTCTGAAAAAGGTATTAAAGAAATTGTATTAACAGGAGTTAATATTGGTGATTATGGGAAAGGAGAGTTCGGAAACAAAAAACATGAGCATACCTTCTTTGAACTTGTTCAAGCTTTAGATGAAGTAAAAGGAATCCACCGATTACGAATTTCTTCCATAGAACCAAACTTATTAAAAGATGAAACCATTGAGTTTGTTGCTAACTCCAACATATTTGTACCTCACTTTCATATTCCATTGCAATCAGGTAGCGATATTCTTCTGAAAAGAATGAAACGTCGTTATTTAAAAAGAATATACACCAATAGAGTTTCTAAAATTAAAGAAGTAATGCCAAATGCCTGTATCGGTGTTGACGTGATTGTTGGTTTTCCTGGAGAAACGGATGAGTTATTTTTAGAAACTTATAATTATTTAAGTGAACTAGACATTTCGTACCTACATGTATTTACATATTCTGAACGACCTAACACAGAAGCGGTTGATATGAGCGATGTTGTGCCCAAAAATATTCGTTCTAAAAGAAGTAAAATGCTTCGTGGACTTTCCGTTAAAAAACGAAGAGCTTTTTATGAAAGTCAATTAGGTAATACCTTAACAGTTTTATTTGAAAATGAAAATAAAGAAGGATATATTTATGGGTTTACTCAAAACTATGTAAAAGTTAAAACTCCATGGAACCCAGAATTTGTGAATACTTTACAGCAAATTACATTAACGAAAATAGACGAAGATGGAATTGTAAGATTCGATTTTTGTTCATAAAATAAAAAACGAACAATCGTATATTTAAAATTGTTCGTTTCTTGTTTTAATTCTCATTATCAATAAAATATATTTCATTAATTCTTCTCTCTTTTACAATATTCACATTCAATTTTCTTGAAAAATAGTGTATTTTTAAAGTGTTTTATCTAACAAAAAAAATAAACATTATGAAATACATTTTATTCTTTACATTACTATTGGTTCTGTCATGTGACTCACCAAAAAAAGAAAAGAAAAAAGAAATACCCGCTCCCGTTGAAGAAGTTATAAAGGCAACGGAAGAAGAAGATATTAAAGTAGAGAAAACCGTCGTTCCCGTAAAAGATTACTCCAAAGAATTAGTTGTTGTCTTAAAGTATGCTCAGAATAGCGATGAAGCTCTAAGTTTACTAAAAAACAGTAGCCTCCAATGGAAAGACTCTAATTACGACTCTAAAGTAACCAAAATAGGGGTTGTTACACTTCCTGATACAGATCGTCAAACCTGGATTCAACGCTTAAAAGAATCAGGTGCATTCAAATTGGTTTCAAAAAATGAAGAAGGAGCCATTGACAATGCTATTATCGAAGAAGAAAAGATATTGATAACATTGAGTAAAACTGCATGCTTTGGTGATTGTCCTGTATATGAAGTAACCATTGATAAAAACGGGAATCTCGTTTTTAATGGCATTCAATATGTTAAAGAAGAAGGCATACAAACATTTAAGCTATCGGAAAATGAGTTAAAAACGTTAAAAAACAAGCTAGATAAAAAAGACTTTAATAATTTTAAAAACGTTTATGACGATCCAGAGATTATGGATTTAGCTAGCACGTATATTACATACAACAACAAACAAGTAAAAATTCGTCTTTGGAAGGATTTACCTGATGAACTAATAGAAGTTCATGAATACATAGGCGACCTGTTATATAAAAGAAAGTTTTTAGAATAATGACTAAAATTCCTATTTATTTTGTACCTGGCCTTGCAGCTAACACTAAAATCTTCGAGCATATTTCGCTTCCGGAAGAACATTTTGAATTAATATTTTTAGACTGGATATTACCGGCAAACGCAAACGAACCCATTCAAGACTATGCTCAACGAATGTGTAAAAAAATTCAACATGAAAACCCAATACTTGTTGGAGTTTCGTTTGGAGGGATAATGGTACAAGAAATGAGTAAACATATCTCTTTTAATAAAGTTATTATTATTTCAAGTATTAAGAATAATCAAGAGCTTCCTAACAGGCTTAAATTGGCACAAATAACAAAAGCTTATAAACTGTTTCCTTCAAAAATCATTTCAAATATTGAAAAGTATGAACAATACTTTTTTAGTGATTATCTAAAGAAACGAGCCGAATTGTACAAAATATATTTATCTGTAAGAGATAAAACATATTTACAATGGGCTATTTTTAATGTTTTGCATTGGGCACAAAGCGAAACACTTCCTTATATAACTCATATTCATGGTGATAATGACGAAATATTCCCGCTTAAAAACATTAAAGGAGCCCAAATTATTGAACAAGGAACACATATAATGATACTTAACAAAGCAAAAACTATCTCGAAAATTTTAGAAACGGAATGTTTTTTGTTAAATTAGGTCATATAACAGTTAAAAGAGAAAGCAATTATGAATAAAGTATTACGATTATTACCTATAGTAGCCATAACATGTGCTGCAACCCTACTTGTTAATACGATTAGTAAAGAGAATGAACCAACTGTTAAAAATGTAGCTGAAAACTACGAAATCAAAGCGGTAAAACTACCTCCTAACATGAATTTAGCAGGAGAAAAAATACCTATTAAAAGACAGGATATTAGAGAACGGATGGATAGAGAGCTTTTAGTTAACACATACTGGCAATCTAATGGGCTTTTGTTGATTAAAAGAGCGCATAAGTATTTCCCTATAATTGAACCTTTATTGGAAAAGTATGGCTTACCTGATGACTTTAAATATCTTGCTTTAGCCGAAAGCGGTTTAATGAATGTTAAATCATACGCTGGAGCCGCTGGATTTTGGCAATTTTTAAAAGGAACTGCAAGACAATATGGACTTGAGGTAAATAATAATGTTGACGAACGATATCACCTTGAAAAAGCTACTGAAATAGCCGCTAAATATTTAAAAAAATCAAAAAGAAGGTTTGGATCTTGGACCTTAGCAGCTGCCGCATATAATGCCGGAGAGGGAAGGGTGTCAAGACGATTAAAAGAACAGCAAGTATCGGACTATTTCGACTTACTATTAAATGAAGAAACATCGAGATACGTCTTTAGAATTCTTGCTTTAAAAGAGATTATTTCAAATCCAAAAAAATATGGTTTCGTTTTCAATCAAGAAGATTTGTATCAACCAATAAAATCATATGAAGTACCTGTAGATTCGGCCATTACAAATATTCCTAGTTTTGCGAAGCATTTTGGGGTAACCTATAAGGAGCTAAAATTGGCAAATCCTTGGTTGAGAGAAACAAAACTAAATAATAAGAGTAGGAAGCAATATTATATAAAAATTCCTGCGAATCAATAAATACTAATTATAAAGTTTAGACCTTTATACGAATCAATTTGTATATCCTGTAAATGTGTATATGAAGATATATTTATTAAAAGGTCTAAACTTTCTGATATAGAAGGAATTTGAAAATTTAGAATAAACTCCAACAACTATACAAACTTAAAGCTATGAAAAAAATACTTCCTTTCATATATATCATCATAGGTGTATTAATCATTTATGCAACCATTCGTTCTTTTTTACTGGATAAAGATACATATAGGGTGCTATTTGGATTTCATACTGAAAATAAATTTATCTTTCTGGCTATAAGATCCTTGTTTGCGGGATGGTTTTTAGTTGATGGACTCAAAAAATTAAAAGCACTAAAGGAAGATGAATAGTTTAAAGATCTAAAAACATAGTAAAATGAGGACCTACTTTTTCAACTATAAATAAATTACCTGTTACTTTAAAACCTAATTTTTTATAAAAAGTAGTGGCCTCTTTTCTAGCATTGCACCAAACCTGTTTAATTCCTTTATTTTTCAATAAATCAATTGCAGTGTTTATCAAAATTTTTCCTGCTCCTATGCCTCGTACTTCTTCAGAAGTTGCCATACCTCTTAGCTGATATTGATCAGATGAAAACAAATCATTCTTTGATTTCATAAAACTAGCAATCCCTATCAATTTACCATCTTTTAAAACACCAAAATGAAAAGTGTCTCTATCTAAATCTCTGTCAAATTTATAAGGCAAATCTATACCTTCTCTTAAAATTTTCTTTCTTAAAGCATAAGTTTCCTTCGCTTCTATTTTTTCAACGGTAAACTCCATCTTAATCGTATTTAAGCAGTAACTTCACAAAAATAAAACAAACTAAATTAGCAAACTCTATCAAACTTTTTGATTTACTAAAAAAGACGATATGTGTCGCTTAAAATCTAAAAGATTGTATGAGTTTCATAATAACTCAAAGATTTTTTTTATCAATGAACTTAACTTTTACCGCAATTAAAACGGAAGAAATACTAACTATTCTTCCTCTACTTACTGTCATAAACTCAACAACTCCTGAAGAAATATTGAAAGAAAGAGTGCTCAAAATGACAGAATGTTCTAATTACGAATGTGTTGGTGTTTATCATGATGATAGGCTTATTGGAATTTCAGGATTATGGTACAGTATGCGTCATTATTCAGGTATGAGCGTAGAACCAGATCACGTTGTAATTGACGAATCGTATAGAGGTAAAAATATTGGCAAGCAATTTTTTAGTTGGATTTACGAATACACAGAATCGAAAGGATGCGAAGCTATTGAACTAAACACCTATACTGGAAATAGAAAATCGCATAAATTCTATTACAACGAAGGTTTTGAAATCTACGGGTTTCATTTTGTTAAAGTCTACGATAAGAACAATCCATTCCTTAACAATAATGGTGATTAAGCCTTTAAATCAAAAAGAATGTAACAAATACTGTTTCTAAACATTTTTTATAATGAATAAGTTTGCTTTAATAACAGGAGCCAGTCGTGGAATTGGTAAAGCAATTTCACATTATTTCGCGGCTCAAGGGTATTCTCTAATTTTAATTGCTCGTCAACATGATAACCTTATCAAACTTAAATCTGAGCTGCACAAAAACCATCAAATAAACAAAATTAAAATAGTTTCCTTAGATTTCAATATACCGTTGGAAGTCGAATCCAAAATTAACACTATTATGGATCATAATGAAACTATTGACGTTGTTGTAAATAATGCAGGGATATTACTGACTGGTAATACGACACTATCAGCCAAGGAAATAACACAACTAATGAATGTTAACCTGATTTCGAACATGATTATTAGCAATATTGCCGCTGAGAAAATGAAAGAACAGGGATATGGCGAAATTTATAACTTAGGCTCTATGGCTGGCCTAGAACCATCTTCTAAAATAGCTGCATATGCTGCTTCGAAAGCTGCCTTTATTAGTTATAGTGAATCGTTGTATCATGAGTTATTAGCTTTTAATATCCAAGTATGCTGTTTATGCCCAAGTGTAGTTGATACGGATATGACAAATGATGGTCGAATTTCAAATGAATTAAAAATAGAGACTCTAGATTTGACAAAAGCTATTGATTTTGTACGTAGTTTATCTTCTGGTGCTAGTATATCTAAATTCCCCATTCGATGCAAATTAATTGATCTCGAGAAAAAATAAAGCTTTACTTAAAAACAATGTTTAAAAAAATAAAAACCAAAATTACTGATACTATGAAAGTTACAAAAAACGACAAAAAAATTATGTAAAAAATCATAAAAAACCCTTGTAGATTCTAGAAAAGGTTTTATATTTGCAACCGCTTTAAAGCGGGAGTAGCTCAGTTGGTAGAGCGTCAGCCTTCCAAGCTGAATGTCGCCGGTTCGAACCCGGTCTCCCGCTCAAATTTAAAACACATAGCAAGAAATTGCACAAACCTTTACCGCGGGAGTAGCTCAGTTGGTAGAGCGTCAGCCTTCCAAGCTGAATGTCGCCAGTTCGAACCTGGTCTCCCGCTCAAAGCCGAAACATTGTTTCGGCTTTTTTTGTTTTCTAACTATTGTTTATCCTTTAGATCACTTCGTTCATATTCAAAATTGCTCCGTTTAGAGATTTTTTTAGACCAAAACACACAATATACTTACTTTCACACAATTAGAAGGTTTTATTAAATTTAATCATATTCGATTACAAACGTTATTAAGTAAACTAACCAGTACTAACTTAATATTTTAACCCATTATGAAAACCTTCAAACCCTTTCTAATTTGTTTGATATGTCTTTACACATCAATAAATTTTGCTCAAGAGCAATCAAAAAAAGTCGAAATCGGAACTCCTAAAGACATTCTCGATCTCTGTACCTTTAAAAATTCAAAAAACAACCTAAACCGTCAAATTAAATTTAAGTTAACCGATAACCATTCAATTCCTATTTCTTTAAAAGATTACTATTACGAAAATGGTGAAATGTCTTTAAATGGAACCATTGAAAAAAATGAAAAGTCCGTTTTTATTCTTCGAGGGAATCAGAATAATATTTACGGTTATGCCTTAGATCAAACTAAAAGTTACGGCTATGAATACACTACTAACAAAACGGGAAAAGTAACCGTTCAAAAAGTTCCTTCTCATAAATTAGTTTCAGTTTGTAATTTTAATAACCCCCAGCATCAACATCATGAACATTCTAAAGAACATATTGGGAATTACCCAGGAACAGATGTAAGAAAGCTTCAAAGCTTACCAGGAGCTCCTAAGGTAATGTATATTGATTTAAGAGAGATAATGAATGGTGCCAACCCCAAATATGGTTCTAAGGAAGACATTTGGAAGGTTTATCAATGTTTAGCTTCCGCCCTTTCGGCATTTAATGTTAATGTAACTACTGACCATTCTTTATATACAGCTACTCCAGTTGTAAACTCTGGAATTGCTCAAATGAAAAGCCAAACAGGACGCTCCTATGCCTATCTAAACTCTTTTGGTACATCAAGACCTTCTATCATTTACAGAGAAACAAATCCTAAATTCTATGGACTTACTCTTGCGCATGAAGTTGGACATCAATTAGGGCTAAGTCATGATAGAGGAACTCCAGGTGGAGAGTACTATCAAGGATTACCTGAGTTTCAATGGGTGCCAATTATGGGTAATTATTATTTCTCAAGCTCTTGGGGAAATCCATTATTTCAATACAGCAAAGGAGAATATAACACTGCGACAAACAAAGAAAATGATTTAACTCTTATAAGAAGATATCTTTCATATCGTCAAGATGATAATTCACAAGGAAAAGCCTTACAAATATCTAATGGAACTGTAAACCAAGAAAAAAACAAAGGCTTAATAGAAACAAATTCAGATACTGATCGATTTAATTTCTCAATCGGAAGTTCAGGAGGAAAAATAAACCTTTCCATTAAACCAATAGAATATATAACGTTTTTAGATATCAATGCTCGAATTGAAAACTCAAATGGAGCTACCGTTGCACAAAGCAACCCCAAAAGAGACCGTAAAGCGAACTTTAATCAAAATCTTCCATCAGGCAACTATACTTTAATTATTGAAAGCGGTTCGGAAGGAACACCTAGTAACGGTTTTTCTCGCTACTCATCTTTAGGTTGGTATGGTATTTCTGGTTCAATTACCGGAACTTCAAATGGAACTAATCCAACGATAACTTTCAGTACTCCTACAAACAATCAAGTAATAACCTTAGATCAATTGAAACCTGTTTCCATTCAAATTAATGTCACTAATACAGGTAGTAGTTCATATTCATCTACGATTAACGTCGATAATCAAAACTTCAATGGTACGTCCGCTTCATGGACACCTTCTAAATATGGTAATTTCACTATTAAAGGAACTGCCACTACTACAACAGGAAAAACTGGAAGTTCTACCATTAATATTACGATTAAAGAGCCAAACAATAATCCTCCATCCATAACAATTATTAGCCCTAACAATGGTCAAGTTTTTGAGCAAACAACTTTCCAGCCAATAACTATTAGCTGCAATATTAGTGATCCTGATGGTGATTCTACAACCACTGAAATCAATGTTGGTGGACAAACTTTTAATTCAAGTACAGCGCAATGGACTCCTAGTAATTATGGTAATTTTACAATTAGGTTTAGAACCACAGATTCTAAGGGGGCTTCTTCCGAAAAAACGGTTCAAATTCAAGTTAAAAACCCAAGTACGGGAAGTGTTTGTGACAATATTGAAGAATGGAAGACCTCAAAAACTTATAAAATAAGAGATAAAGTTGTTTATCAGAACACACTTTATGAAGCTATATGGTGGAGTAGATATGCTTTTCCCAATATATACACTCAAGTTTGGAAAAGAATAGGTAGCTGCAACGCCGCTTTAATTGCAACAACTTTGGTCGGTAACCCCATAAATAATAGTTTATCACTTCGTAACAGAGTTGGCTCTATTAAAATTTATAATCAGTCTGGAAATTATATTGATGATATCAAACATGACGATAAAGATATTCGTCATTATCAACCAGGGGTTTATTTCATTCGAATAGGGTACAAAGGCCAAACCAAAATGATAAAATTTATTAAAAAATAATATGTTTATCCATAATTGACCATAAATCGTAGGTGTCAAATGACACCCAATATGTTGATTATGAAAATAACGGACAATCAATAAAAGTAATTATTGAGTCCATTAAAAAAAGCTCAAGAATTAAATCTTGAGCTTTTATTTTGTTATCATCCTTAGCCGATAACATGAATCTCCTTAAAATCCTTCGGAATACCTAAAATAGTATCATTCTCCGAACTCTGAATACTTCTTAAATCTACAATTACGTTATCTACTTCTACCTCTCTTATCGTAAAAGGTAAACCTATAAACTCAAATTCTATCGTATCGTATTCCGTAATAAAAGTACCATCTTTATGCTGTTGAATAATTACCTCTTTTTCTTTCCCTGTAATGGTAAAAGTTCTTAAACAATACCTCCCTTTCATATAATCATAACCATCTTGGGCATCTTCATAAACTTTAGATACTTCTTTTTCTTCTAGTTTAAAATAGGCTTCAATTTTTAACACTTCAATTGTTTTTTCTCCTACATATTGCTGAACAGGATATTTAGGTATTAAAGCTCCTTCTTTTATAAACATTGGAATAATATCAATATCAGCATCAACCCAATGTTCCATTCCACCAGAAATATACTCTTTGGTCCAATAGTTATACCAGTTCCCTCTCGGGATATACATTCTTCTTCCTTTCGAATTAGGTTCTTGAACTGGACATACTAAAATTTGATTTCCAAAAACAAATTCGTCTGTTCTATAATGAGTTTGCAAATCATATTGATCGAATAGTACCAAAGGTTTAAGCATCGGAATTCCATACTCAGCATATTCCCAAAACATAGTATATAAATAAGGAAGTAATTGGTAACGTAATTCAACATATTTTTTTGTAACAGCGATTACCTCTTCTCCAAATGTCCATGGTTCTTGATTTCCATGATCTCCAGAAGAATGTGTCCTGCAAAATGGATGAAACACTCCTAATTGAATCCATCGTGTATACAATTCACCCGTTGGATGCTCAGCAAACCCTCCAATATCGCTTCCTGTAAAAGACATTCCACTCATACTCATACGCTGAGCTTGAATATTTGCGATCCATAAATGCTCCCATGAAGCAACGTTATCACCTGTCCAAGAAGACGTGTATCGTTGTGCGCCAGAATAAGCTGAACGAGTTATAATAAAAGGTCTTTTGGGATATGAATATTTCTTAACGCCTTCATAAGTTGCCCTAGCCATTTGAGTACCATAAATATTATGTGCCTTTCTATGGCTGCAAAAGTTTCCATCGTAATTATGGCGAACATCGTTTGGAAATGTTTTAGAAGGCACCTCCATTACCGCAGGCTCATTCATATCGTTCCACACTCCTTTTACTCCAATATCATCGATAATTTCTTTAAATAAACCAGACCACCATTTTCTCACTTCTGGATTCGTAAAATCAGGAAAATAACATTCTCCAGGCCATACTTTCCCTCTCATATAAGGGCCATCGGCTCTCTTACAAAAGTAATCTTTATCCAAAGCCTCCTTGTAAACCCAATAATCATCATCAATTTTTATTCCTGGATCTATAATAACTACAGTTTTGAACCCATCTTCCTCCAACTCAGAAACCATTTTTTTTGGATCAGGAAAATAATCTTTGTTCCAAGTGAAACATCTAAATCCATCCATATAATCAATATCCAAATAAATCGCATCGCAAGGAATTTGTAACTCCCTAAATTTTTGAGTGACTTCTCTCACCTTTGATTCTGGATAATAGCTCCATTTGCATTGATGATACCCCAAAGCCCATAGCGGAGGTAGTTCCGGTTTTCCCGTTAAATCGGTATATCTTGTAATAACATCTTGCATGTCTGGCCCATAAAAGAAATAATAATTCATTTCTCCTCCATGCGCCCAAAAACTAGTAACGTTTCTTCGTTCGTTACAAAAGTCAAAAAATGTTTTAAAAGTATTATCAAAGAAAACGCCATAGGCTCTTTCTTCATACATTCCAATATAAAAAGGCACACTTTTATACAAAGGATCCTGATCTTTACCAAAAGCATACTGATCGGTAGCCCAATTTTCAACACGTTTCCCTTTTAAATTTAAGTGCATTGCTTTATCTCCTAGCCCATAATAACATTCTCCTTGAGGTGCGGATTTACTCATTTTTACAATATTTCCTCCGTACTCATAGCTTTGTTCCCAATGGAACCCCCAATCATCATTACAAATTACATTTCCCAAAGTATCGTAAATCGAAGTTCTTAAATCTGATTTACTTATTTCAATAATTACTTTAATCGTAATTATTTTATAATGATTCTCGTGCTCTTCGACGTCTAACTTGCTGTAACCTCTAGCTCCTTCATTACTTATGGCATATGAAAAATCATTTTCAAAATTATTATCAGTAGCGTATCTAAACCTTATAACACTTCCACGAAGTACGGTAACTTGAAGAATAACTCCATTTTCAGTTTTAAAGTAGATTTTATCAACGTCCTGTTCAAAGGAACGTATTTTACCAGGAAAAAGATTTCCTTTGTTTTCAAGCTGCGTGTTAACAATCATACGATTTAAGTTTAGTTGATTTTCTCTTTTAAGTGAGATTAAATCATTCGCGTACTTGTGCGAATTTCTTTTTATTTTTTATTAATTCTCTATTGTAAAAATTGTTGTGCTCAAAGGTGGTAATGTAACCTCGCACGAATATTTTCTACCATTCCATTCTGAAGTATCCGTAAGAACTTTCTCATTTACATAATTTCCAGTTCCTCCGTATTTCTTTTCATCACTATTTAATACTTCTACCAGTGTACCTTTTCTAGGTACTCCAATTCGATAGATATCACGAGGTACGGGAGTCATATTACAAACGACCATTAAAGAATCATTTTCTGATTGTCCTTTTCGTAAATAACTTATTACTGAATTTTCATAATCATCATAAGCTATCCATTCAAATCCATCGCTTTCAAACTGCTTTTGATAAAGTGCAGGATACTTTCGATACAAACTATTAAGATCTATAATTAACTGTTGAATTCCCTTATGAAAATCATATTCCAAAACATACCAATCCAAGCTATTTCTGAAATTCCATTCTGTATGTTGACCAAATTCACCTCCCATAAATAATAATTTACTTCCAGGGTGGGTAAACATATAACTATACAACACTCTAAGGTTTGCAAATTTTTGCCATTCATCACCTGGCATTCTTCCTATAATACTATTTTTACCATGTACCACTTCATCATGAGATAATGGTAACATAAAATTCTCAGAAAACGCATAAGTCATACTAAAGGTTAAATCGTTTTGATGACTTTTACGATATATAGGTAGTTTTCCAAAATATTGCAAAGAATCGTGCATCCAACCCATCATCCATTTTTTTCCGAATCCAAGCCCTCCTATAGACGTTGGTTTTGAAACTTTAGGAAAGGCTGTGGATTCCTCCGCGATAGTCTGCACATCAGGAAATGATCCATATACCTCTTCATTTAACTCTTTCAAAAAATCTATCGCCTCCAAATATTCATTTCCTCCCATCATATTTGGCTCCCATTCACCATAATTCCGTGAATAATCGAGAAAAATCATGGAAGCAACGGCATCTACCCTTAAGCCGTCAATATGATATTGATCTAACCAAAAAATAGCATTGCTAATAAGGAAACTTTTTACTTCATTTCTTCCATAATTAAAGATTAAACTTTTCCAATCGGGATGGTAACCTTTCCTTCTATCAGGATGTTCATACAAATGTGAACCGTCAAAAAAACCTAGACCATGATTATCTTCAGGAAAATGAGAGGGAACCCAATCCAATATAACCCCTATATCGTTTTGATGAAATTTATCAATTAGAAGTTTAAACTCCTCTGGATATCCGTATCGGGAAGTTGGTGCAAAATATCCTGTAATTTGATATCCCCAAGAAGGATCATAAGGATACTCCATAATGGGCATAAACTCAACATGGGTAAACTTCATTTTTTTTACATAAGTAACGAGCTCATCTGCCAATTCAACATACGACAAGGACCTGTTTTTGTCGTTAAACTTTTTCTTCCAGGAACCTAAATGGACTTCATATACAGAAAAAGGAGCATCAAGGGCATTCTTTTCCTTGCGCATTTTCATCCATTTGGTATCTTCCCATTCATATGAATCATACCACACAACCGATGCGGTTTTTGGTGGATGCTCAAATCGCCTAGCATAGGGATCCGTTTTTTCTGTTACAATGTTATTGTTATGAGAATGGATTTTATATTTATACAAACTTCCTTTTCCAACATTAGGTATGAATCCCTCCCAAATACCAGATTCATCCCATCGAACATTTAATAAATGTTCATTATCCGACCAATAATTAAAATCTCCAACGACATATACTTCTTTCGCCGAAGGGGCCCAAACGGCGAAGTAGGTACCCATAACGCCATCGATGGTTGCGGCATGCGAGCCCAATTTTTCGTATAAACGGTAATGTTTTCCTTGTTTGAATAATCCGATATCAAATTCTGTAAATAAACTATGTGGTATAACTTTACTCATATAATAGTATTGCTCACTAAGTGAGGTTTAAAACTTCAACTTTTCATGAAGCTTCTAAGTTTAGCTCTTTAATTGTGCTTTTAAAATTGCAAACTCTCGATCTATTGCAAAACAAAACCATCTTCTATAACGGCTTCACGCTTAATTACCACAATTCCTTCTTTGATTACATAAGAATCCTTATCTGTATCGTCAAGATGCTTTCCTCCCTTAATAATAACATTGTTTCCGATTCTCGCATCTTTGTCGATAATAACATTTTCTACTATACAATTATCTCCAACACCTATTTTCGGAGTTTCATTTTGTTCGTTATTCTCCATTAATTCTTTTTCTTGATATTGATTCGCACCAATCATATAGGTATTTTTGATTTCACATCCTTTACCTATTCTTGATCGAATTCCGATAACACAAGTATCAATTGTTTTTGCATTGATAATACACCCATCAGCTATTACGGATTTATTTAGAAGTGTTCCGTAAATTTTTGAAGGCGGTAATATTCTTGGACGAGTGAGTATACTCTTCGCTTGATTGAATAAATTAAATTTAGGAACTTCTTTTGTTAAATCTATATTTGCTTCAAAGAAAGACCCAATGGTTCCTATATCTGTCCAATATCCTTTATATTGATATGCCAGCACCTTATTTTTTCCAATGGAATTAGGTATTATTTCCTTACCAAAATCGGTAGTACTTGTATCTGACATTATTTCAACAAGTAAATCTCTGTTGAATATATATATTCCCATCGAAGCCAAATAATGTCGCCCTTCTTTATTCATCTGAGCATCTACTTCAGATTCCCAACCTTTTAATTCATCTTCTGAAGGTTTTTCTATAAACGAAGAAATAAAACTATCACTATCTGTTTTTAAAATACCAAATTCTGTACCTTCTTTGAACGTAACTGGTAATGTTGCAACACTAATTTCTGCCTTCTTTTCAATATGCTGCTCTAACATTCTATTGAAATCCATTTGATACAATTGATCTCCTGAAAGAATGAGGGCATATTCGAATTCATGATTTAAAACATGATGCATTGATTGTCTTACCGCATCGGCCGTTCCTTGAAACCATGTTTTATTATCTGGTGTCTGCTCAGCGGCCATTATATCTACAAAAGCTTCACTAAAGCTACTAAATGAGTATGTATTCTTAATATGTCTGTTGAGAGAAGCCGAATTGAATTGCGTCAACACAAACATTCTTTTTATATCACAATGTATGCAGTTTGAAATAGGAATATCAACTAACCTGTATTTACCAGCCATAGAAACTGAAGGTTTCGAACGTTTGTCTGTAAGAGGAGATAATCGAGACCCTTGTCCACCTCCCAATATAATTGCGAGAACTTTTTTGTTAATCATTATAGTTTGGTTCTTTTTTGGTTAGATTGATTTGTATAGATCTACATATTCTTTGGCTGACTTATCCCAAGAATTATCTATTTTCATTATTTGCTTCTGTATTTTTCTGAAACTCTTTTGATCTTTAAAAAGTTCTATGGCTCTACCAATCGAATAGCTAATATCCCATATAGTAGCTTGATTATGACAAATACCAAACCCACCATCTCCTATATCTACAACGGTATCTTTTAAACCTCCAGTTCTTCGAACAATAGGTATTGTTCCATATCGTAATGAATACATTTGATTTAATCCACAAGGCTCGACTCTCGACGGCATTAATAAGAAGTCAGCTCCAGCGTATATTAAATGAGAAAGTTCTTCGTCATACCCTATATACGCATTAAAATGTTCTTTAAATTCTTCTTTTAACTCCAAAATCTGTGCTTCAATCTCTTCGTTTCCTGAACCTAGTACAAAAATATTAAGCTCTTTAGTTTTTAAAAGAGTTTCGCGGATAACATCGGCCAACAAATCTGCAGACTTTTCATAAACAAGTCTGCCTATAAAACCAAATAAAGGTAATTCTGGATCTAATCCATATTTTTTACAAAGCGCCGTTTTGTTAGCCTTTTTTCCAGAAATAACATTACCTACTCTATAATTTTTAGATATTGAACCGTCTGTCTCGGGGTTCCAAACGGCAGTATCTATTCCATTCAAAATTCCATGAAACTTATCACTCTCTGATGATAGCAAACCTTCTAAACCAGCTGCATTCTTTTTTAGCTCTTCCATATAAGAAGGAGACACCGTATTAACTTTAGTAGCACATTTAATTCCAGCTGCTAAAGGATTCACAGAACCATACCAATCAAGTAATCCTACATTATTAAAATCAAATTGAGGTAATAAGTTTAAACTATCATGTGCAAATTGTCCCTGGTATTGTGCATTATGAATTGTTAAAACAGTTGGGGTATTTTCAAGGCATTTGTATTCTGAACAGTGCTTTATAAAAAAAGGTATAAGCGATGTATGATGATCATGACAATGGATTACATCAAATGTTAAATCTTCACTCTTTATCCAATCTAATACCGCCTTCTGAAACCCAATGTATCGTTGCGTTTCATTGATATATCCATAAACATTCTCAGTATCCAATAAATCTTTAATTTGAATTAGATAGACTGAATATGAAATATCCTTGGGTTTGAATTTATAAACTACGTATTGATAACTTATACCATTTAAATCAATAGCACCTTTTTTAATTTCTACAATTTTTTTCTTTTTTAAATACGAGTTTTCGTAAAAAGGCATAACGACAAAAGACTCTACATCAAAATTAGATTGATATTTGGGTAATGAGCCAACAACATCGGCTAAACCACCAACTTTCGCTATAGGGTGGCATTCGAAACTAGTGTGAAGTATTTTCATTTTTGGGGATTAAAGTTCTCCCATAAA
>NZ_FNSF01000002.1:117500-778020 GCF_900105455.1 Tenacibaculum sp. MAR_2009_124 | reverse complement strand
CCCCAGTCAAACTACCCACCACGCACTGTTTCTCATCGCTGAGTTAGGCTCTAGATAAGCAAAGGGTGGTATTTCAAGGACGACTCCACAACGCCTAGCGACGCCACTTCATTGTCTCCCACCTATCCTACACATTACTTATCCAAAGTCAATACGAAGCTATAGTAAAGGTTCACGGGGTCTTTTCGTCCCGCTGCGGGTAATCGGCATCTTCACCGATACTACAATTTCACCGAGCTCATGGCTGAGACAGTATCCAGATCGTTGCACCATTCGTGCAGGTCGGAACTTACCCGACAAGGAATTTCGCTACCTTAGGACCGTTATAGTTACGGCCGCCGTTTACTGGGGCTTCATTTGAGATCTTCGCCGAAGCTAAACCCTCCACTTAACCTTCCAGCACCGGGCAGGTGTCAGGCCATATACATCATCTTTCAATTTAGCATAGCCCTGTGTTTTTGATAAACAGTCGCCTGGATCTTTTCACTGCGGCCTACCGAAGTAGGCGACCTTTCTCCCGAAGTTACAGGTCGATTTTGCCTAGTTCCTTAGCCATGAATCTCTCGAGCACCTTAGAATTCTCATCCCAACTACCTGTGTCGGTTTACGGTACGGGTTCTTATAAACTAGAGCTTAGAGGTTTTTCTTGGAAGTTCTTAACCGCACTATCCACGCTTCCGAAGAGTTGTGGTACTATCACACTTTAGCTAGTTCTGCGGATTTGCCTACAGAACTAATACCTACATGTTTCAACGAGCTATTCCGTCAGCTCGCGGCGGGTTCATTACTCCGTCACCCCATCGCATTTATAAGAAGTACAGGAATATTAACCTGTTGTCCATCGACTACTCCCTTCGGATTCGCCTTAGGTCCCGACTAACCCTCAGCTGATTAGCATCGCTGAGGAAACCTTAGTCTTTCGGTGTGCAGGTTTCTCACCTGCATTATCGTTACTTATGCCTACATTTTCTTTTCTATCCGTTCCAGCAGACCTCACAGTCCACCTTCTACACAAATAGAATGCTCCCCTACCACTTTTAAAGTCCATAGCTTCGGTAATATGTTTATGCCCGATTATTATCCATGCAAAACCGCTCGACTAGTGAGCTGTTACGCACTCTTTAAATGAATGGCTGCTTCCAAGCCAACATCCTAGCTGTCTAAGCAGTTTCACCTCGTTTTTTCAACTTAACATATATTTGGGGACCTTAGCTGATGGTCTGGGTTCTTTCCCTCTCGGACATGGACCTTAGCACCCATGCCCTCACTGCTGATAAACATTTTATAGCATTCGGAGTTTGTCAGGAATTGGTAGGCGGTGAAGCCCCCGCATCCAATCAGTAGCTCTACCTCTATAAAACTTTTAATCAACGCTGCACCTAAATGCATTTCGGGGAGTACGAGCTATTTCCGAGTTTGATTGGCCTTTCACCCCTACCCACAGGTCATCCAAAGACTTTTCAACGTCAACTGGTTCGGTCCTCCACTGTGTGTTACCACAGCTTCAACCTGCCCATGGGTAGATCACTCGGTTTCGCGTCTACTACTACTAACTTAAGCGCCCTATTCAGACTCGCTTTCGCTTCGGCTCCGAACCTTAAATTCTTAACCTTGCTAGTAACAGTAACTCGTAGGCTCATTATGCAAAAGGCACGCCGTCACATCCGTAGATGCTCCGACCGCTTGTAGGCGTACGGTTTCAGGTTCTATTTCACTCCCTTACTTAGGGTTCTTTTCACCTTTCCCTCACGGTACTAGTTCACTATCGGTCTTTCAGGAGTATTTAGCCTTGGCGGATGGTCCCGCCAGATTCATACAGGATTACACGTGTCCCGCACTACTCAGGATACTACTATCTTAACTTCGATTACCTATACGAGACTATCACTCTCTCTGGTCAGTCTTTCCAAACTATTCTAGTTCTCTATGCTTCGAATATTGTAGTCCTACAACCCCAATATTGCCGTAACAATATTGGTTTGGGCTATTCCGCGTTCGCTCGCCGCTACTAGCGGAATCACTTTTGTTTTCTTCTCCTCCGGGTACTTAGATGTTTCAGTTCTCCGGGTTTGCTCACCTTGCGGTGTGATATATCTTCAATATACCGGGTTGCCCCATTCGGAAATTTACGGATCATAATGTATGTGCCACTCCCCGTAACTTATCGCAGCTTATCGCGTCCTTCGTCGCCTCTGAAAGCCTAGGCATCCTCCATACGCCCTTATTTAGCTTATTGTACTTTTTGCTTCCGATGTTAATCGGAAACGAGCTCTTTATAATTCTTAATTATTTTTTTATAAAAATATGTCGTTAGATATTAAATCTAACTCTCTATCTTGATTCTTTACGATATCATTTTACCAATATGTCAATGAACGTTGCGAATCGCAACTGATAAGTATCAGTGCTATTCGTGTAATGCTCTTAGATAATACCAATTATCTATAGGCAATACATAGTGGAGAATATCGGAGTCGAACCGATGACCTCTTGCGTGCAAGGCAAGCGCTCTAGCCAGCTGAGCTAATCCCCCATATACTAGTAGTAGTACATAGTAGTTAGTAGTTATTCAACTACTACTCAACTTCTAGTTTTTCCTGAAAACTATTAAACATCTCTTTAAAAAAAGTAGTCCTGGGCAGACTCGAACTGCCGACCTCTACATTATCAGTGTAGCGCTCTAACCAGCTGAGCTACAAGACTATTTTAAGATCTGTGCTTAGTCTTCTTTTTTTTAAAATTAACAGCAGAGTAAAATTACACTTCTTTAGTAACTTAACACCATCTTCTCTAGAAAGGAGGTGTTCCAGCCGCACCTTCCGGTACGGCTACCTTGTTACGACTTAGCCCTAGTTACTAGTTTTACCCTAGGCAGCTCCTTGCGGTAACCGACTTCAGGCACCCCCAGCTTCCATGGCTTGACGGGCGGTGTGTACAAGGCCCGGGAACGTATTCACCGGATCATGGCTGATATCCGATTACTAGCGATTCCAGCTTCACGGAGTCGAGTTGCAGACTCCGATCCGAACTGTGATATGGTTTATAGATTCGCTCCTATTCGCATAGTGGCTGCTCATTGTCCATACCATTGTAGCACGTGTGTGGCCCAGGACGTAAGGGCCGTGATGATTTGACGTCATCCCCACCTTCCTCACGGTTTGCACCGGCAGTCTCGCTAGAGTCCTCAGCATTACCTGCTAGCAACTAACGATAGGGGTTGCGCTCGTTATAGGACTTAACCTGACACCTCACGGCACGAGCTGACGACAACCATGCAGCACCTTGTGATCTGTCCGAAGAAAACTCTATCTCTAAAGCTGTCAGACCACATTTAAGCCCTGGTAAGGTTCCTCGCGTATCATCGAATTAAACCACATGCTCCACCGCTTGTGCGGGCCCCCGTCAATTCCTTTGAGTTTCAATCTTGCGATCGTACTCCCCAGGTGGGACACTTATCACTTTCGCTTAGTCACTGAGCCAAAGCCCAACAACTAGTGTCCATCGTTTACGGCGTGGACTACCAGGGTATCTAATCCTGTTCGCTCCCCACGCTTTCGTCCATGAGCGTCAGTATATACGTAGTAGACTGCCTTCGCAATCGGTATTCTGTGTAATATCTATGCATTTCACCGCTACACTACACATTCTATCTACTTCCGTATAACTCAAGTCAACCAGTATCAAAGGCAGTTCTATAGTTAAGCTATAGGATTTCACCTCTGACTTAATTGACCGCCTGCGGACCCTTTAAACCCAATGATTCCGGATAACGCTTGCACCCTCCGTATTACCGCGGCTGCTGGCACGGAGTTAGCCGGTGCTTATTCTTACAGTACCGTCAGCACTCTACACGTAGAGCGGTTTCTTCCTGTATAAAAGCAGTTTACAACCCATAGGGCAGTCATCCTGCACGCGGCATGGCTGGTTCAGAGTTGCCTCCATTGACCAATATTCCTCACTGCTGCCTCCCGTAGGAGTCTGGTCCGTGTCTCAGTACCAGTGTGGGGGATAATCCTCTCAGACCCCCTACCTATCGTTGCCATGGTAAGCCGTTACCTTACCATCTAGCTAATAGGACGCATAGTCATCTTGTACCGATAAATCTTTAATTAAATCCCGATGCCGGAATTCAACATTATGGAGTATTAATCTTCATTTCTAAAGGCTATCCTCCTGTACAAGGCAAATTCTATACGCGTTACGCACCCGTGCGCCGGTCGTCAGCAAGTAGCAAGCTACTCCTGTTACCCCTCGACTTGCATGTGTTAAGCCTGCCGCTAGCGTTCATCCTGAGCCAGGATCAAACTCTTCATTGTATAATCTTTAATATTATGTAATGTCAAGTCTTCAAAAGAATTTCAAGTGAAACATCTTAATAAGATGCCTCTGTGGTAATTCTACTCTTTGTTTATTTAATCTCTTAAATTACGCTGTCAATTTCAATATTTTCAATGAACTTCGTTTACCGTTCTTTTTAGTCTTCTAAACCAAAATCCCAATAAACTTCTTGTTGAAATGTTAGAATCGAACTAACTGATTTTTTTACTCCAAATCATTCCAAAATTTCCGTGATCGTGTTGCTTTCTTAAAGCGGATGCAAAGATATAAACTCTTTTAAAACTGACAAACTTTTTTTTAAAAAAAAAGTTTCCTCAAAACTCTAAAGAAATCTCCGCAATAAATCAATGAACTTGCCGTCAAAATCGGATGGCAAAGATACCATTTTTATTTCTTCCTAAACAAGCTTTTTTTAACTTATTTTTTCAACTCCCTAATATCTCTTAATCCAACCCTAACCTCAATGAACTTGCTAACTCTGTATCTGCGTTTCCGTGTTAGCGGCTGCAAACATACAACCATTTTTTAGCCCCACAACACTTTTTTAAAGTTATTTTAAAACTCCCGTAATATATCCTCAAAAAAACCTAGATATCAAGCGATTGTATGACTAAGTTTTTTTACCCTTTTTAGTTTTGGTTTTTCATACAAACAGTTACCCCCATTATTACACTCTATATACCTTTATATAACCCCATAAAAAAGCCCTGATAATTTTTCAATTAACAGGGCGCCTTCTATACTATTTTACTCTTTTATGGTTTACTTACCATAAAATAGAACGTTGTTCCTTCTCCTTTTTTACTCTCTAGCCATACTTTTCCTCCATTTCGTTCGATAATCTTTTTCACTAAAGCCAATCCTATCCCTATAGAATCAACATGTGCTTGTAATTCTAACTTCTGAAATAGTTGGAAAATCTTCTGATGATATTTCTCTGCGATACCTGGACCATTATCGGAAATTGAAAAAACATAGTCTTTAAACTTCTCATCAACGTCTATCTGGATATGTACTTTCTCCTTATCATTATGTTTTATGGCATTTTGTATCAAATTCTGAAAAACCTGTAATAACTGAGATTCGTTAAAATATACTTCTGGTAATTTATTAATTACCTCTATTGTACAATTCTCAGCCGTATTCACCATAATAATCCTCTTCACTAAGGAATCAACATTTACCTTTTTTATCTCCTTCTCTTTCTCCATTTGAAGTGAGTAATTCAAAATTCCATTGATAAGCATATCCATTTGAACTACCTGCTCCTTTATTATAAATAAATTCTCATACATCTCTGAATCTTCTTGAACACTGTTTTCCTCAAGAAGCTCTTTTGAAGTAACCCATTCTGCCAAAGTGTGGATATTACGAAGTGGTCTTTTTAAATCATGCGAGACAACATAAGCAAATTCTTCTAGATCTTTATTACGCTCATACAACTCCTTCGCTCTATTTTCTAAATCTATTGTTCGTTGTTTTATCTTAGACTCCAATTGAGAGTTCATCTCTTCAAGTCCTTTTCTATGATGCATTGCCCCATTCAGAATAATGAATGAAAATATAAATATGGTGGTAATAGAAATTAAAATAGCGCCTTCTGTAACTATATCCACATTATTCGTTGTTACCCTATACGTCATATGTAGCAACTGAAATGTGCTAAACAAAATAATTAACCATCTATTGTTTAGCATGAGTATTCCTCCAAACATTACAATATAAGTACCCAATAAATAATCTACAGAAAAATTATTTAGTGCTACTGTGTAAGTTAAATAATGTTGAAAAGAAAATAACAAGAAGAAAACTATAATTCCGTAATAATTTAATATTTGTCTATTTTTAGTTAAAGGAAGAAGTCCGACAAGTAAAAATAATACAGTGAAAATTTCACGAGCATACGTTATTTCAATTGCACTTGGATTAAAAATAAAAATTAAAACAGAATATAAGTATAAACCAGGAGCTATTAAACACAATACTATGCTACTGTTTTTAATCTCGAAGCTCTCTAACTTTCCAATTTCCTTAAAAAAACTCCTATTCATATAAGTTCAGACAAATAATATTTCTGTTTTAAATTTAGGGATTTTAAACTTAACAACCTCTATTTCTTTCTTTAACACGTATAATATGTATAGATAAGATGCTAATAAATTTAGTTATTCGTTTTACCGCTTAATATCTGCTATTAGAATTTATCTCTTTGTCATCTAATTTATCCAACGTTCAAATTATAAAAACTTGGTATACGGATCTACTTATCGTAAGTTTCATATAAATACAGTGAATGATTTACTAAAAAGCTATCATCTCAAACTAAAATGTAGACAAAAAAAAAGAAAGAGATTAAAAAACCTCTTCCCTTATGTTGTTACTCTCTAAAGTTAAACTTTAAAGCGTCGAAAATATAAAACCAACAGCTTTATGATTTGAATGTTAGGTCAATGATCCCTTTCTAATGATTAAATGCAGTTTTATGCTGTTTAATAAACAGATGAAAACAGGAAATACAAAATTCGAACCAAATTTAACATTATACCTTATAGGGGATATAACCAATACATCCTAAGGGGAATCACTAGGTTTACTTCTAGCAATTTTACTTATTTAAAATGTCAGTTTTTGTGTATACATTGCAAATGTTATAATTCAAGTTCGGGAATTTATTATGACACCTATAAAAAGGTTCCTGTAAGGTGGAACCTTTTTTCTGAAAGGAAAAACTCCATTCATCTGAAGATATTGAAGTTTGGTCGTTTTAATATACCGAATAAACTTTTTTTAAATAGAATCATCTGTGTTTGCCATAATTTTATCCTCGTAGGGATGTTTTGTTAACATAGATTTATGCTTAATTTAGAAAGAAGTATTTCCAGAGAATACTTCTTTTTTCATCTCTCCTGAAGAATAGAAAGCTATAACTTTTTTGTGCTATAATGGAGACTATACTTTCAATTTTTCTAATTAATATAGTTAAATATCATATTAATGGTGTTTCTAAGTTTGGTTAGTAAAAGAATCTATAAAGTGTTATAGATTCTTTTTAATTTCACACAAACAACTCTTTATCTATTAGTTATAACTTTATAACGTACTTTTAATACCGATCACCTATTTTTTTTGAAAACTTTTTTTTATTCTCTTTTCTTTGAAGTGCTAAATATAAGCAAGGTTTAATTTAAAAAGTATTCTGTTTTTTTTGAAGGGTTAACAGAATACTTTTTCCTTATTTACATTGCTTTTTTATCATTTATACTTTTATGAATTAAGCGTAAAGTATTAGGAAATAATTTTTTACATAATATTTATTGTTAAAAAACTCATGACTCATATCAGGGAATATTAATTTCTATTAAGGGTTAACCATGAGTTGCAATTCAGGGTTATTACTTATTGCTTAGCAGTATTAACTAATATATCTTTGGAATGTTATTTGCTAATAGTGATATCGAATAACACTCTAAACCCTTCTAAGTAAAACCTCAAAGTATTTCTTTGAGGTTTTGTTTTTAAATTAGGTATGTTTTTCATTAAACGAACTAGTTCCTACACTTCATCCTAATTCAACTTCTTTTGACCTAAAAACTTGATAAAAATGAATACTGTAAAATAAATTTACCTTTGGTTGTATTTGTTTAGAATAAACTTAATCTCATTCTTCTCTTAAGGTTTAATAGTCAAATTAACCACTTATTTTATACCCCTAAATAATGAAGAAACAAAATTTAGTACTTGTTAAACAGTCTATGAAAAAATCAAGATCAAACATTTACAAATGGGTTAGTAAAAGTATGGCTGAAAATATAATCCACAATAATACTAACGATGATATTACCTATACATATGCTCCCTGGTACATTAGTTTTTTTTATAAACTAAAATATTTTTGCTCCAAATTCATCAAGTAAGTAATCACTATATTAGGAATAACTTTTCTTCAATTCCGTTATCCAAAATATTTAAAGATACTCAAACTTCACTTACCTCTATATTCAAATACTTTCATCGAAACAAGAACACGTTTTAACTAAGAGTTGATAGAGTTAACCAACTTAATTGTAATTTCATTCTAGATTTTTAAATATTGTTTATTCATTTTTAGAAGTTTGGTTAGTTTTTTAGCAGAAGTGTTTCGTCCTAAGAGATACTTCTGTTTTTTCTTCGCCACATATTACTTTTTTCACGACAAAACCTTTTGTAAATCAAAACATTTACTTTTCTTAAACGCATACAGAATAACCTCCTACGAATAATAATCATTTCTTAAAACCTTCAACCCTAAATGTATCTTCGTCTCGTAGTACATATAGTTTTTTTAATTATTAGTTTTTTAACTAAATAGTTGTACAGGTGGGAAGTTGTCAGAGGGGGGAAAATAGGCGCTTCCCATTTTTATAAAATTAAAAAAACTGGATTTTAGAATTGCTTAAAACACTGACCTTGCTCTATTGAAAGGTTAGATTTGAGCGAATTAATATTGCGATGTACTGTTATACCACCTTTCCCCTACATATAATTACAATTAATTCCTAACCGAATTAATAATAACTAGAATCATTTTCTTAACCATCAACCATAATTTATGGAAAATCCCATACTCATTTTTCTTTCTATTAGCATAATTCTTATTTTTAGTTTAATAAAAACTTTAATCAACGCGTCCGAATCCAAAAAATGGCTACAACTATTTCCTAAGCTCTTTTCTATAGCCTTTATAGGTTGGTTTTCTTTTATCTGGTTTGTTCCAATGCACGTGTGTTGGAATAAAAACATTGCTATTCATAAATTTAGATTTCAAGTATTCGAAATAGCCGTGGACACTGGAAACTCAGGATCTTCATTTAGCAGCATATTTTTTAACTTTACTCCAAGCCAATATGGAACCCTTAATTTAACCAAACGTATTGGTAAAGGTTCTGATTATTTTAAGAACTATGAAAATCATAACAAGTACCTACTTTATCCTGAGAAATAGTTATTGTAGAATTAAAACAACTTAATTTAGTAATTCAGCCACAATATGCCTTCTTCTTACCGACACCGGAATTCGCTCACTATTTTTCAATATTAGCTCGCCTTTTTTTTCATATGACGAAACGTACTCCCAATTGACTAAGTGTGATTGATGCACACGAATAAACTTTTCTTTCGGTAGCATTTCGTTATACTCCTTCAATGTTTTTGAACTTAAAATATGCTTTTTATTTTTGGTATAAAAATGGGTATACCCTTGATCTGCTCTACAGTGAACTATTTCTTCCAAATCTAAAACATATATCTGCTCCGTAGTTTTAATTACAATCCTGTTTAGCTCCTTATTTTCTCTTAACACTTCCATTTGTTGTCGATTGTCATAGGCTGAATGTTCTTTCAATCGTTCAATTGTATTATTAAGCTCTTCAGGATCTATTGGTTTTAATAGATAGTCAAAAGCATTGTATTTAAATGCCTTTATTGCATATTCATTAAACGCTGTGATAAAGATTAGTTTAAAATTATGATTGCTTAATTCATCGAGCATATCAAAACCTGTTTTATCTTTAATTTGAATGTCTAATAAAACCAAATCAGGTTTCAGGTCATTAATTTTATTAGCCGCTTCTTTTATATTGGATGCTTCACCTACAATTTTTACATCTTTTATTGGAGAAAGCAAAATTTTTAATCCATCTCTAATTTGCTTCTCATCATCTACAATAATCGTTCTCATTAAAAAATCCCCTTTTTTACTCTACATTAAAAATAGGTAGAGTTATTACCACTTTTGTCCCTTGTATTTTTTCTTTTTCTATGATATCTTCAATAGTAAAACGAAAAGATAACTTTGTTTTTTTAGACAATAAATCTAATCGTTTTTTTATAATCGATGTTGCATACGATTCCTTTTTCTGTTTCTTCTTTTTCAAAGATATTGAGTAGCCTATTCCATTATCTTTTATGACACATTCTATTTTGTCATCTAAATCTTCAATCTTCAAACTTATTCTAGGCTTATCAACACCTTCTACTCCATGTTCAATTGCATTTTCAATAATTGGTTGAATAATCATCGCTGGTATTTTGGTAAAATCTTGTTCAAGATTATCATCAATATCAACCTCATAATCCAAATTATTATTAAGTCTTAACTTTTGCATTTCCAAATAATCAATCAATGATTGAATTTCACTGGAAAACAATGCTTTATTTAAATTAGTATTTTCCAAATTGTACCGAAGTAACTTCGCAAATTTTCCTAAATATTTTACGGCTTTATCATTTTCTCGTTTTAAAATGTTGGCTTGAATATTTGATAATGCGTTGAAAATAAAGTGAGGATTCATTTGAGACCTTAATAACCTTTGTTGCAATTGAATACGGTTTAGTTTATCTACATTAATCTTATTTCTTAAATACATTAAAAACACCACCAATATTAAAAGTAATACAATCAAGAAAATTACTGCAATAAGCTTATTCTTTTCAATTATTGTTTCTTGGGTTCTATTTTTTTCTTGAAGCGCTAAAATTTGATGTTCCTTTCTCTCTGTTTCATGGACAACTTGAAGTTTCTTAATTTCTTTTATTTTAATTTCGTCCAAAAGTTGGGCAGTTACTAAACTTAACTCATCTTGATATGCAGAAGCTTCTTTATATTTTTTTTGTACTTTATTGAGCGTCACTAATTGTGTCAAGGCATCTTTAAGTAACCTTTTTGTTTCTGCGTTTTCTTTTACTTCTATTAAAAATTTCTCAGCGTTAACATAATCTCTTCTAAGCAATAAAATTTTAGCATAGTTACTTAATAAACTTTTTGTTACTCTTCCTGGTGCGTAATTAAAAGCCTTTATAAAATATTTCTCGGCATTAAATAAATCGTTGTTTTCATAATACGTAAGTCCTATATTATTATAAGACATAATTACACCTAAAGTATCTTTATGTTTTAAGTTTAGTTTTTGTGTTTTTCTGTGATAATGTAGTGCTGAATCCTTTTGTTTTCTAGCCTTATAAAGTATTCCTAAATTATTATAAACAGCACATATGTTTTCATATTTATCTCTTTTTTCAAATATTTTCGCTTCCTTTTTCAACATGGAAAACGACTTTCCATAATCTCCTAAAAAATATAGTAACCTTGCATAGGCGTCATAAAAATTCGGCAGAAATTCATGTTCTTTTTCATTCAGAATTTTTTCTAACTTTTGAAATTCGATTAGAGCTTCTGTATAGTTTCCTTTTGACACCAAATGATCGCCCCACATATAATCAAAATTTAGATCATATGATTTATTTTCATATTCTCTTGAGAGTAACTTTCCTTTCTTAAAATATTTTACAATTGAATCTTCTTTATAATCTCCTTGTTTATAATATTCTAATAACCTTATATGTAGTTTTAAAATTCCTGTATTATTTCGTTCAGCGTCTAATATTTTTGATATTCGCTTTAATTCATTTAAATACCTCTTTTTCAAGCCACTGGCTTTTCGTAAAGAATCTGCCTTCTCAAAAATATCATTCTGAGAAAACACACTTGTTACTGTTAAGAAAATTAAAAAACAAAAGAAGCAACTTTTTTTTGACACAACCATACCCTAACCGTCCTTATTTACTGTTTCATTAACAGAATTAATTCGTGTAAAAAACAACCTTTCGAAAAATTTTTATTCACTTTTGGAAAAATTTATCACACTACTAAAATCTATATCAAAAATACTATTTTTCACGAATTAACGAATTGATTTAAAAAAGAATAACAGTCTTTTTATTAATTTAAAGACTGTTATTCTTTTTAACCATCTATTTTAATGTGTTTCTTGAGTTTCACCATTCTTTAAACTCATTTTCATTTCATTATCGTACTGACAACATCCTGGTAAATTTTGATATGACTCTTTACTCCCCGACATCTTGTCTGTATCGTATCCAGAATTAGCGATAGCTTTATGTACTACTTCAACACTTGTTTTAGCATCATTAAAAGTAACATGTATTTCTTTTTTGTTTTTATCCCAATTGGCACTTGTCACTCCTTCAACTCCATTCGCAGCCTTCTCAATAGTACTTTTACACATTCCACAATTACCTCTAACTCCAAACGATGCTTTACTCATAGCCATTTCTTTTTCATTAGTTACTTTTGTTTCTTTTTTCCCTTCGTTTTTACAACTTACGAATCCCACGATAGCCACTAGCGCTATGCTCATTACTATATTTCTCATAATTTATTAATTTAAATGATTTATTACTTGTTTTACTTCCCCACATTTCAACATTTTATCTCCAAAATACGGGTTTGTTATTTGTTTTTCTTTACTTAACCAATAAGCACCTTTATCGCTATTTGCCATTGGGCAGTACTGCTTATACACCGTTTCTTGTATACCGAAAAGCTCAATGGCTAAAATCAAATGATTAGACAAAACTCTAAATTGAGCTCTTTGTTCTTGGATAGTTTCTACCATCTCTATTTTCAGACTGCTCGATTCCATAACATTTTCCAAAAGCATCCATTGTTTACGAGCCTTATTACTCAGGAGATTACTATCTATATGTGCTAGGTTCATATTAAATTCTTTTGCCATTTCACTGGCTTTCACTTTATCAGTTTTAACCAAAGCATTTTTTACTTCTATATATGAATTATAACTACTCTGCAATTGCTTTATAAAATCTGGCACCACTTCAAAAGTATCTTGAATTGATTTTTGATGATTCATCATTGATTTCTTTCCATGGAGCTGTGCAGAGGCATCAACTGTAAAAACACCATTGGTGACTATTTCATCTCCTGAAGAAATTCCTTTGTTAATAGCATACATATCTCCATTTTTATTTCCGAGTATTACTTCTCTCATTTCAAAAACAGGCACTTCTTTTTTAGGTTTAACATAAACAACAGAACGCTTACCCGTCCATAATACCGCCGAAGCTGGAATAACGATACTCTTTTTTTCATTAAGTTCTAATCGTTCAACCGTACCTTTTATAAACATTCCTGGTTTAAACTTTTGTTCTGAATTAGATAGATTTGCTCTTAACTTTACAACTCTGGTATTAGGATTAACCGTAGGGTCAATAAAAGACACTTTCGCTTTAAAAGTTTTCCCAGCAAATGCATTAGATTCTACTTCGATAGTTTGACCTGTTTTAAACAGACTTATTTGATTTTCATACACATCAAAACTTGCCCAAACATTGTTTAGATTGGCCATTTTAAATAATCCTTGTCCTTGTTTTACATAATCGCCTACCTCAACCATTTTTTCTAAAACGGTTCCTGAAACTGTTGCATAAACTGGAAAGTTTTCTTTTACCTTTTTTGACTTCTCTATTTGATTGATTTGATTATCTGACAATTTCCAAAGCCTCAATTTATTTCTTACCGCCTTATATAAAGCAGGCTGTATTTCTTTTAATGAAGCCGCCGTTAACAACTCTTGTTGTGCTTTGACCAGACCGGGCGAATAGATTGTTGCTAGTAATTGCCCTTTAGAAACTTTTTCTCCAGTAAAATTAACTTTTAAACTTTCAATCCTTCCTGAAAAATAACTGGATTGTATTGTGTTCAATTGTTCATTTTCTACAATTTTTCCAGACAGCATTACCTCAGATTTACCGCTTGTATCCATTCCAACTACCATTGTTTGAATGTTACCAAGTGCTATCGCATTTTTCGTCATTTTAAACTGATTGGCCATCAAATCACCTTCACCAACTTCTGCTGGGATTAAATCCATTCCACAAATCGGACAATCACCAGGTTCAGTCTGTCTAATTTGAGGATGCATTGAACATGTCCAAAATTCAGTTTTGTTGACGGCTTTTTCAAAATGCACATGACTATCTTCCTTTCCCAACGATGTTGGTAAAAGAAACTTTCCCATCATCACTCCTAAAAGAACTAACCCTACATATAGTATATATTTTTTCATTCTTTCTATTTTATTAAATAATTAATCAAACTCCTTTTTTCATAATAGTTCACCACAGACGTTATCATATTCATTTGAAACCTTAATTGTAATTCCTGAATATCAAGAACATCATTAAATTCAATAATTCCTGTTTCATAACTTTTCAATAATATTTGCTCAGCACTTTTTGCTTGACCTAAATTCTTAGCATTAGTTTGATAAGCAATAACAGCTGCCTTTTGTTTTGCTATTGCATTTTTTAATGTAGCTTCCAATACATTTTTCCTTTCTTGCTTTTGAAAACTTATTTCTTCTTGTTGTAACCTATTTTGCTTACTTAAAGATTTGTTCTTATTGTTAAATAGTGGTATTGATACCGAAACCATTGGCATTATAATATCCTTACCATTGTCGTTAAAATTCATATTAGGCCTCTCTTCTACATTTATATAATCTATACCAAAACCTATTAATGGTTTTTCATTCTTCTTATTGAGCAATTCCGACTGCATTACTGACGCATATAACTTATCATATTTCACTAATTCTGGATGAACTTTTAAATTATCAACGTTTATCACTTTAAACTTTTCTATCGGCCCAATACTTTCAGGAACTTTAATTGAAACGTCAGCCTCTCTATTCAACATCTTATTTAAAGATGCTTGTTCTCCTAAGAATTGTTCTTGTAATATTTCTTTTTGTTGAATTATTTCGTTTTGACGTATTTGAAGTTTCAATACATCCACAGCCGATGCTTTATCTACTTCTAAAGAGGTTAATGCTAATTTTTCATACGTTTCTAATAGCTTCCTATTTTCCTCAAGTACCTTTTGTTTAGCTTTGCTCTCATACAACTTATAGTATAATTGTGTAACTGAGTTAACTAATTTTCGTTTCGTTATAACAATTTCTTGATAGCTTGCTTCAGATAAACTCTTTATATAATTCTCTCGAGCAGTAATTGTTCCAAACCAAGGTATCATTTGCTTTGCAGAAAGCTTAAACCGTTGTGCTCCCGTTCTAGTTTCAGGGGTGCTCACAAATACCCCAGCTCCAATTTCCGTATTGGGTAATGTATTTACTTCCTTTTTACGCTCTAAAGTACGCTCATACTTCTTTTCTATTTGCTGTATTCTAGGACTGTTTTCTAGAGCCTTATTAATTAACATTTGTAATTCTTGCGCTTCTGATTTCAGTCCGAAAAACAAACACAAACAAACGAATACCCATTGAATTTTTCTCATCCTCATAAACTTGTGATTTTGTGTTTCTCTTTATTATTAAACTTCCATTCTTCTCTCCAACTGTATAATACTGGTACGATAAAATACGAGGTAATATCAATGATCATTCCGCCAAAACTTGGTATGGCCATCGGAATCATAATATCACTCCCTCTGCCTGTTGAAGTCAAAATAGGTAGCAATGCTAAAATGGTTGTTGCCGTTGTCATCAAACATGCTCGAATCCTTTTATTACCAGCATACAAAGCGGCAGTTCTAATTGCTGTTATATTTTGCGGTTTCTCTTTTTGGAAAGATTGTTTTAAATAAGTTGCCATTACAACCCCATCGTCCGTAGCAATTCCAAACAATGCAATAAAACCAACCCAAACGGCTACACTTAAATTAATTGGGTGCATTTGAAATAGTTCTCTTAAGTTTTTTCCAAAAATGCTAAAGTTTAAGAACCACTCTTGTCCATAAAGCCAAATCATAATAAACCCTCCTGCAAAAGCCACTGCTATTCCTGTAAACACCATTAACGAAATACTCACCGATCTGAATTGAAAATATAAAATCAAAAAGATGATAATTAAGGCCAATGGAACTACTAACGACAATGTTTTTTCGGCTCTTAATTGATTCTCATAAGTCCCAGTAAATTGATATGAAACTCCTTTAGGCACCAATAACTCTCCAGAATCTATCTTAGATTGAATGATTTCTTGAGCGGATTCTACCACATTAACTTCTGCGTAATTTTGCATTTTATCAAAAAGTACATACCCTATTAAAAAGGTATCTTCACTTTTAATTACTTGTGGACCTTGCTCATAATGAATCTCGGCAACTTCACTAAGCGGTATTGAACTTTCTTTTGATACAGGTATATAGATACTCTTTAAATCTGAAGGACTTGAGCGAAGTTCTCTTGGATATCGAACTCTTATTCCATAACGTTCTCTACCTTCAACTGTTTGCGTTAGCGGCATACCTCCAACTGCCACTTTTAAAACTTCCTGAACGGCTCGAATTGAAATCCCATATCGCGCTATTTTTTCTCTATCAATATCAATTAACAGATAAGGTTTCCCTACGATTCTGTCAGCAAAAACAGCTTCTTTTTTTACCCCTTTGACTTCCTTTAGAATTGACTCTAATGCTATTCCGAAAGTTTCTATTTGTTTTAAGTCTTGCCCTTTCACTTTAATCCCCATTGGGGCTCTCATCCCTGTTTGTAACATTACCAATCGAGTTTCAATGGGTTGTAATTTAGGGGCCGATGTTACTCCTGGAAGTTTTGTTACTTTCACTATTTCACTCCAAATATCATCAGGTGATTTTATATTTGGTCGCCAATTTCGGTAAAACTCTCCATCTTCATCTTCAATAAGATCCCTCGCTGTTACTTCAGAAAATAAGCTTTCTTGAATCACTTTTTTTTCTGAATTAGGGTTTACAACTGACATTCCATTTTTTAACACATACCTACCCTCTTCATCAACTTTAAAACGCTGACGTTTTCCCTTATTGCCTAAAATATATTCTGGTTTATAAAGAATAATGTTTTCGTACATAGACATAGGTGCAGGGTCTAAAGCAGACTCGGTTCTTCCTGCTTTTCCTACAACTGTTTTTATTTCGGGAATGTTAGCAACAGCCATATCCAACTGCTGCAAAACCCTTTTGTTTTCCTCTACACCAGAATGAGGCATAGAAGTTGGCATCAATAAAAAAGATCCTTCATTTAAGGAAGGCATAAATTCTTTCCCTGTGTTTTTAAAAATTAAAAATCCACAAATTAGTATTGTCAATGGAATCGAGAGGAACAAAACTTTGTTTTCCAAAGCCCATTTTAGAATATTTTGATAATAGGTTTGAAACATCGCAAAAACACCCAATATCCCGAAACAAATCCCTCCAACAAATACGAAGTTTAAAAAGATATTTCTTTCAACCCCTAATGGTTGCCAATGCTGAGCTAGTAAACCAACAATAACTATTACAGTGAATACTATATTGAGTTTTTCTCTCGTCTTAGTTGTTATCTTATCAAGCCAAGTTAAAATACCTAACACTCCAACTCCAATAAGTAATATAGCAAACCAATTACCATAAAAAACACCAATTATCCCTACTGAAATCAGCAATCCATTTAAGATATTCTTGAGCCTATTGGATGTTTTTCTTGTTTTGAAAATTGAAGCTGCAAACGGAGGTATTAAAAACAAGGCTACCACAATAGCAGCTATTAAAGCAAATGTTTTTGTAAATGCCAATGGTCGAAACAACTTTCCCTCCGCTCCTATCATTGTAAAGACAGGGATAAAACTTATTATCGTCGTCATAACCGCTGTAATAATAGCGCCAGAAACTTCAATAGTAGCATTGTATACTAACTCATTTATTGGTTGTTTATTGGAGTTATGCTCTAAATGACGAATAATATTTTCAGACAAAATAACTCCTACATCAACCATAGTACCAATAGCAATTGCAATTCCTGACAATGCAACGATATTTGCTTCTACACCAAAGGCCTTCATTGCGATAAATACCATTAAAACCGAAACTGGCAATAATCCCGAAATTAAAATTGAAGCTCGTAAATTGAATACCATTACAATTATCACCAAGATGGTAATTAAAATTTCCAATGTCAGTGCTTCATTTAAAGTAGATAATGTTTCCTCGATTAACTCTGTTCTGTCATAAAATGGAACAATTGTTAACTGGGATGTTCTTCCATCTTTAAGTTTTTTTGTTGGGAGTCCTGAAGCAATTTCATTGATTTTTCCCTTTACTTTTGAAATTACCTCCAACGGATTGGCTCCATATCTGGCAACTACTACACCTCCTACTACTTCTGCACCTTCTTTGTCTAATATCCCACGTCGGGTCTTTGCTCCTAATACTACTTTAGCAATATCCTTAATTCTAATAGATGAATAATCTTTAGAAGTAACAACAGCATTTTCAATATCTGATATCGATTTTATATATCCTAAACCTCTTACTAAATATTCTGCATTGTTAATTTCAGTCGTTTGAGCACCTATATCTTCATTACTTTCTTTTACGGCCTTTACAACTTGTTGCAAACTTATAGTATACTGACGCATTAGTTCTGGATTTACGTCAATCTGATATTCTTGAACATAACCCCCAATTGACGCCACTTCCGAAACTCCACTTGTTGAAGACAAAGCATATTTTACATAATAATCTTGAATACTTCGTAGTTCATGTAAATCCCAACCTCCTGTAACATTTCCTTTTTCATCTCTTCCTTCAAGAGTATACCAAAATATCTGACCTAAACCAGTAGCGTCAGGCCCTAATGTAGGATTTACATTATTAGGTAATAATCCTGATGATAACGAATTTAACTTTTCTAAAATTCTAGATCGACTCCAATAGAACTCGATCTCTTCTTCAAAAATGATATAGATACTTGAAAAACCAAACATTGATGAACTACGAACCGTTTTTACTCCTGGGATTCCCAATAAAGCTGTCGTTAATGGATAGGTTATTTGATCTTCAATATCTTGAGGAGATCTCCCTTCCCATTTCGTATATACAATTTGTTGATTTTCTCCGATGTCGGGTATCGCATCTACTGCCACTGGACTCGTTGGTAAAAATCCTGTGTCCCATTGAAATGGCGCATTCATCACTCCCCAGCCTAAGAATATGACTAGCAACAATGCAGCAACCAATTTATTTTCTATTAAAAATTTAATGCTTTTGTTCAGCATACTTTTTTTGATTTTAAACAATAAACAATCTGTGCAAATGCACACCTAGCAGTTTATGGTATGTACATACCATAAAACCAACTTGAATTATTGTTTATAAATCAAATAAGAAAGACCTCATCAAGTACCTGAATGTCTTCAATAACATTTGGTGGAGAATAGTTTTTAAAAGGAACTACCTTGTCATGTAAAACCTTGAATTGGTTTACATATGAACAAACATAAGAAGTTATAAAAAGCTGATGTTCAAAAGACAAATGATCAAAAGATTGCTTTAATTCATTTTGACCTTCTACAATTACTTTTTTGTCCGAACAGCATCCCTTTTTTGAAACAGAACAGTCCTCAGTAGTTTTGAGTTCTGAAACCTTTTCCATTCCACAAGAATCAGCATTTGAAAAAAGTGCTACATCTACCAAAGTTTCTCCACAAAAGTGAAGATCGTACGTAAAGGACATTGTAGATACAAGAACTACTAATGCCATGGCAATGGATACTATTTTCTTTAAAATTTGCTTCATTTCTTACTACAAAGTTACAAAAATAACTAATACCCTATTTTAAAATCAAAATATTTTACGTTAAAAGTTTCTTTTAACCACATAAAAAACAACCATTTAATTTTATACCCTATTTTAAGTATAATAAATTGTTATTTTTTGTTAGGGTAGATTTATCCTTGTCTGTTATACATGTCCAGAAACAATTTAGGGGATTAAAGATTGATTTTGGTTAGTTAATAATTAAAAGCTTCACTTCGGTGAAGCTTTTTTATATTCAAAAAATTCTTTTTTTCAGTTTATACCTTTCTCTTTATAGTATTTTAGCTGTTTTATTCAAAACTTTCGTATGATAAAAAAACTACGTCCTTTAATGTTTGTCGGAACAGGATCTGATGTCGGTAAAAGTATTGTTGTTACTGGCATTTGTCGTTTATTAAAACAGAAAGGATATGCTCCGGCTCCGTTCAAAGCTCAAAACATGTCTTTAAATAGTTATGTTACAAAAAACGGTCTTGAAATTGGGCGTGCTCAAGCAGTTCAGGCAGAAGCTGCAGAAATTGATTGCACTACAGAAATGAATCCTGTTTTATTAAAACCATCAGGAAAAAATAAGTCTCAAGTTATTCTTCATGGAAAACCTATAGGCGATCAAACCGCTCGATCTTATTTTTTAGGAAATAATAAACAACATTTGTTTGATGAAGTAAAAAAGGCTTTTGATTCTTTAAATACTCAATATTCACCTATTGTTTTAGAGGGTGCCGGTAGTATTAGTGAATTAAACTTAAAACATCGTGACATTGTTAATATGCGAATGGCTGAATATGCAGATGCTTCTGTATATTTGATAGCTGACATAGATCGTGGTGGTGTTTTTGCAAGTGTTTATGGAAGTATTGCCTTACTCGATGAAGAGGAAAGAAAACTTATTAAAGGTATTATTATTAATAAATTTAGAGGAGATCTTTCTTTATTTGAAGACGGGAAAAAACTTCTGGAAAAACTTACCAATGTTCCAGTTCTAGGAGTAATTCCATATGCAAAGGACATTTATATTGAAGAAGAAGATTCTTTAGGTTTAGATGGTAAAAACAAAAAGTTATCGGAAGGAAAAATAAATATTGCTGTTATACTCCTACCATTTGTTTCTAATTTCACCGATTTTAACCGATTAGAAAAAGATGAGCGTGTGCACCTATTTTATACCCGATCTGCGGAAGATTTAAAAAAGGCAGACATTATTATCATCCCAGGAAGTAAAAATACAATTGCTGATATGCAGTTTTTGAGAAGTTCGAAACTTGCTCAGGAAATTCTTCTTGCTCATGATCAAAATAAAAAAATTGTTGGTATTTGCGGTGGATTTCAAATGTTAGGACTCTCTATTTCCGATCCAAACAATGTTGAAAATGATATTCGAACCATTCCTGGCTTGGGTATTATTCCTGCGAATACCGTATTAGCCTCCGAAAAAACAACAAAACAATGCGAATTTACTTTTAAGGACATTGATACCATTTGTTCAGGATATGAAATACATATGGGAATTACTGATTTTAACGAACAACTTCCTTTAAATTTTATTGAACAGAAATCAGAAGGTTATATCAAAAATAATTGTTGGGGAACTTACATTCATGGAATTTTCGATAATAGTATTATCGTCGACGATCTTTTAAGTGGATTTCATATCGATACCCGCAATGTGGAATTTGATTACCAAGCATACAAGGAAGAAAACTATAATAAATTAGCTCAACATCTCGAAAAGAATCTTAACATAGAGAGCATTCTTAAAAACTTGACATATTAAAAATAAAACTATGATAGACTATGGACACGGTGATGACGTTTACAAATATCAAGAGGTCGATTTTAAAGCAAATTTTAGCTCAAATGTTTGGTATAATGGTGCTCCTGAAAAATTACTAACATATTTGCAAGAGCAATTAAAATCCATTGAAAACTACCCCGCCCCAAGTGCCGAAAATCTAGCCCAACTCATAGAGAAGCATCATGCTTTATCAAGTCATTCAACAATCGTTACGAATGGAGCTACTGAAGCTTTTTATCTGATAGCAAATGCTTTTCATTCATCAAGTGTTACTATTTGCTCACCTTCTTTTTCTGAATATGAACAAGCATGTATTGCTAATAAACTGGAAATAAAGTTTATTAAACGGAAGACTCTCTTAGATCATCAATTCGATACTCAATTAGCTTTTATTTGTAACCCAAATAATCCTGATGGTTTTGAAAACACTATCGAAGAACTTGATGCACTGACTTCAAAATTTCCTAAGACTATTTTTATCATTGATGAGGCTTATACCGAATTTACCAGCAGTAATATATCTTGTATTTCTCTATTAGAAAAAAGAAACAATATTGTTCTCATTAAATCGCTTACCAAACTTTTTTGTATTCCTGGGTTAAGATTAGGATACATTTTAGCAGTTCCTGAACTAATATCCAAACTTTTAAAACATAAAATGCCTTGGAATATAAATTCAATAGCACTATCGGCAGGAGAGTTTTTATTTCGTCATTATAACGAGCTAACTCCCAATTTCGATACCTGTATAAAAAACACTAAAAAACTTAAAAACGCTATTAACGAATTATATGGGTTCAAAGTTCACTCCGCGAATACCAGCTATTTTTTAATTGAATTGATTGAACCCAAAGCTTCTGAATTAAAATCATATTTAATTCAAGAGCATCAATTATTAATAAGAAATGCTTCAAACTTTAGAACTTTAAATGAACGTTATATCAGGGTTGCAAGCCAAACATCTGAGAAAAACGAGCTACTAATCAATGCTTTGAAACAATGGAAGTTTTAATTTATATTCTACCGCTTCTTATTGCCTATATTTTAGATTTAATATTGGGTGATCCCAGATGGTTGCCTCATCCTATTCGTTTGTATGGAAATTTCATTTATGCGGGAGAAAGGTTCTTAAATAAAGGTGATTTTCGTTTTGCAAAGGGAGCCTTACTCACCATAATATTATGTTTTATCGCATTTCTATTTTTCTATGGTGTAAATATATTTATAAAATCATACCCAATACTATATGTAGTATTTAACTCCATCTTTTTATTTTATGCTTTAGCGAATAGAAGTTTGATACAAGAGGGAAAAGCCGTTTTCAACGAACTTGATAAGGGAATAACTCAAGGTGGAAAAAGATTATCATGGATTGTTGGAAGAGATACAAGTCAATTAAATGAGCAGCAAATTAAAACAGCGGTTTTTGAAACCCTTTCAGAAAATCTAAGTGACGGTGTTATTGCTCCTCTCTTTTATTATGCCATTCTCGGAGTTCCAGGAGCCATGCTCTATAAAATGATTAATACTCTTGATTCTATGATTGGTTATAAAAACGATCGTTATCTATATTTTGGAAAGTTTGCTGCTAAATTAGATGATGTTTTTAATTACATCCCTTCAAGAATTACAGGGATAATCATGCTTACAGTTACTGGGAAAGTCCATAAAACTACAGAAATGTTCTCTGAAGGAAAAAAACACTCCAGCCCAAATGCTGGCTATCCTGAAGCGGCTTTAGCTCTTATTTTAGACTGTCGTTTTGGAGGTCCTAATTATTATCATGGAAAATTAGTGGATAAACCCTATATAGGTTATCATGACAGAATATTAGATGATTCTGAATTTAAAACGGTAGCAAAAATCAATCATTCTACTACTTTTATTTGTGTTGTTGGTATATTATTTCTAAAGCTATTTCTATCTCTATGAAAAGATATATTATGACAGGTGCGCCAAGTACGGGAAAAACGACACTCATTAATGCTTTGAATAAAAAAGGATATACAACTTTCGAAGAAGTTTCCAGAAGAGTTATCATTTCTGAGCAAGAAAGCAATGGAACTAGAACACCATGGCAAGATGTTAAAGCTTTTACTGATACTGTTTATGATAAAACTATAAATGAATTAGATGTTCCTATTAAATCAACAGCCTTTGTCGATCGAGGCTTAGCCGATAATATTGCTTATTTGAAATTACAAAGGTTATCGATACCTGAAAAGTTTCTCAATTTTGACTATCATAACTTTTACCATAAAAAAGTATTTATGTTACCACTTTGGAAAGACATTTATATTCAAGATAACCAACGTTTACAATCATTCGAAGAGGCGGAAAGATTGCATGTACTATTAATGGAAACCTATCAAACCCTAGGCTTCTCTCTTCAATTACTACCTAAACAATCTGTAGAAGAAAGATGGAAATTCATGAGATCGTATATTGAACTCATTTAGTTTTTTTGGGTTTAAGTGAATTCTTTGATAAAATTCCTAAGACTCATCATCTAGCAATTTCTCTAACTGCCATTCCGCTACTTTGTGGATTCTCAGTATCTTATACCAAACAACCCTCAAAACATCACATAAATACTTGTTCATTTTCTCTTTTTCTACATTGCAAAACAATTCCGTAGCTAAAGCTATGCAACAGTTTTACAGCTTTGAAAAAGAAAAAAGCAAGGTCGCATTTGTTGTGGCGTTTTAAAATTCATTTGGTATTACTTGCCAATTTTTGATTGTACGAACATCTGTTTTGAGTAAAGCCGATCCAATCTGGAAAATAATATTTTGTAAGCCGAAACATCAATACGATTTATAAATAAATATTTCGCATATGAACAGTTTCTTTTTACATTCTACTGCGTTAAAAAAAGAAACCGTAGCTAACGGCTATGCTTTGTTTTTTTGCCTTGTATAATGAAAAATTATTCAATTAATTTATACGCAATCTTTAATCACAAATCGTATTACTTATTGAAATTTTTAGATCCATATTTAGGTATTTTTCCTGATGCTCCTATAATTAAGGAAGTTCTGTAATGAAAAACATAAACAAAAGCACGAGTTAAATTGTATGATTGATTTGGTATACCCTCATCCTCCCAATAAACTGCCCAAGACATTCCTTCAGTTTCCATTTTCGGGTTTAAAATATTCGTTTTCTTTGGCAAAGAATTTTTATGATACATCATTGCCCACCAAAAACGAACCCCTAGATATATGTAGATTGTAAATTTGATATTCTTTATTTTTTATAATGTATTTGTAGAAAATTAGTAATGTGCTTCCAAAACCTTATTTATCGATTGCAAACCTAATATAATATCTACAAGGATTTCCTTACGCAGACTAACGTTTAATTTTATTCTTTATTATAAGATATCTTCTTCTTTTATGGCAACATATTGTTATATAACCATAAAAGCCCCCAAATATTCACCACTCCGAACATCATTCCTAAAATCAACTCTTTATTAATTCTGTAGTTTTTTAACTCCGAGCCAACTGTGTTTAAATTTAACTCTTGATTAAATCCGATTTTAGTTTTCGCTATTCGATCTCCAATTCTTCGTGTTGGTGTAATAAACGTAAAGACTAAATCTACAGGAATGATTGGTAAAAAATTTCGTAAAGCGCTTTTCAATTCTGATGCTTTTTGACTCTTCATATTTTGAACTTGAATCCCAAAAAATCTCTTTCCGATACTTTTTCCATTAAGAAAATCTTTATTCATTGTAATAGGATAAACAATCATCATTGTAAGAAATAGGTCATCAGTCAGAACAACAATTAAAAATCCAATTATTCCCATAATTAGATAATCAATCATAAATGCTTTTATTCTATTTTCTAATATTCCTTTCAGATGATGTTTCTTTAGCATACCTAAAACATTTTATGTTTTAATATATTAAATTCTTCTGTAACTTATTTCGCAAATATAACCAGAATACCAAATCCATAATAACTGTTGTTAGAAGGTTTGCACCAGTAATAGAATTTATAAGTTATTCGTTTAGTCTTTTTTATCCTTTTGTTCTATACGATATTGATTTTCATTCGGCTTTTTATCTTCTTCATACACCGCATTAGACATTCCAATCATAAATGCTGTAATAATTAAAATAAATTTTCTTTTCAGCCAATGAGCTATGTGTTCGGATTTCTCCAAATGGGATTTATTTTTTTGTTTATACATTTTAGTAATGATAAATGGTTTAACATTTGTTTTATCATTTATGCATCGAAGTGCATATTCCATAGAATTAAAAAATATTCTATGCTATGTATAAACTTGGAAAATGATTGCTAGATGTGTTCTTTTTATTAAGGAAAACGTATTGAGCAATTATTGAACTTATTCTTTGATATTCTTGAACTTGTAATTCTAAAATTATTACAGCTAGAATACTATAAACGTCTTGAAGTTTAAGATATGAAATCAGTCTTACGAATATTCTTTCTGCTGGACATTGTCTTGCATAAACATACAATTCCGAATATATATGCCTTATTTTTTGACGGGTAACAATTTGCGAAACTTGATGATAGTTTGAAGAATTTGCTCCTAAATATATACCACAATCGTTAACCGTCAGACCGAAAATCAGAAGGAAGGAAATCAAATATTTTATATACTTTTTCAAATTGTTAGTTCAAATTATCAATTTTGATCATATGTCAAGTCACTTTTTTGCTTACGGTAAGTTACGTAAATTTAGTAATAAATCAGCAGGAACGAAAACTACGTAAATCCTTGTTATTTTCTTAATTAGCCTTAACTAGGATTTATCTTGTTTTGCGTTTATCTAAGTTGTTTGTTGCATAAACTATGAAACACACCAACTGTTGTAATTTTAATTATTTTTTCGACTCATATTAAAATTAGCAACTTCGTCTAAATCCAAAAAAAATTATCAGGTATATTCATAGTTCTATTTTATAGTTATAATAAAAACATAGTGCTTAAAAAAGATGTATTCTATTAGGTTCCTTCGGGCAATATGTCTTATTACATAGCAACGCTACGCCAAACCAAAGTAAATACATATAAAAGCAATGGTATTAAAAAAACCATGCACAGCAATAACAAACCACAAATCGTATTTACGTAAATAGAATATCAGAGCTATAAGTGCTCCAGTGAACCAAGTAACAAGTTGTCCCGTAATGCCTTGTTGCCAATGCATAAAGCCAAAAAAACCAGTAACTAGAACAATATTAAGGACTATACTGATTTTGCCTTCTCCAAAGAATTTTACAAATTGTCGCATAAAATAACCACGAAAGATTATTTCTTCTCCAAATCCCGAAGTAGCCCATACTATCAACAAAGTAAGTAATAACTTTGGAAGATTTCCTTTTAGTTCGTCAAAACTTGAATAATCTATAGGAACTCCAGTTAATTTTGTTATTACAGGAACCAATACAAAGAAATAAAAAACAAAGAGCCCTAATGCAACTAACGGAGCAAGTATCAAAATGTTTTTGATTGTAAACTTTTCACGTTGAAATCCAAGTTCTGAAATTGCTTTTCCTTTGTATTCTATATAATTCGCTATAATAATTACTATTGATGCTATCATATTTGGAAAGAAACTTAAATTAATTGGGCCAAACCATAAAAAGCAGATGATTACAAAGGTAATTGAGGGAATTAATATTTGTCGTAAGGTGATTTTATTCATTGTTTTTTGATTTTAAATTCTAAACGAAATAATGAACAAAACCTCTAAAACGCCCCTTAAATACTCATGTTTTTACTGAATGGTTGGAATTTATAACTGAATAGTCGGTAGTTTTTGGTATCTGTTATTGATACCAATCCATAAATGCTTTTCGTTTGTAACGACTTATATTGATTTTAGCAACCGTATCCTTTTTAATGAAAGCTTTTAATTGAATACACAACTTGCCATTTTCAATTTTTTCAATTAGATCTACCGAATCTTTGTGAATGATAATTTGTCGATTGGCTCTAAAAAACAATTGATCGTTTATTTTTTCTTCGAGCTCGTTTAATGTAAAATCGGTATTAAGTATTCTGCCGTTATTTTGAACAGTGTACACAATTTTGTTTTCGCTGTAGAAGCACGCTATATTATCATAGGTAAGTTTCGTCATTTTCGCACCGTTATCAATAGTAATTTCAGCATCTCTTATAGATAACTTATACAAATTGTATATATCTTGAGCATACAATAAACCAACGAGAATAAAGCATAATAATAAAGTAATTAGTAAACCAATTAATAAATAATAAAACACTGTCTGTCCATCCGCAACTTTATCGATAATAATATTTATAGGAATATACATGATTGTTATATATCCTAAAGTAGAAACCATAAACCATACAATAGCAGTAATTTCTACCTTCTTAGAAAAATATTTTTTCTTATAAAATTTAAAATTAAGGTCTGCAATGATTGCAACAAGAATAGATAAAACAATAGTTGAGAGAAAACCTACTATAGGGAACCTATACGATTCATTATCCAAAAAATTATCTTTAGCAGCTAAATGATTCGCTACTAAAGAAAAAATGATCAATATAATTACTTTCCGAGACCAACGCCATACAGAACTACTGATACGCGTATGCCAAACTGTTTTTACTGTATTCTTAGTTGGTTGGTTAGTACTCATGAATTAGAAACTCTTTTTTTTTAATTCAAAAGTAAAGAATAATTTCTCCATCGAAATTCACCAAGAATATTGCTCATCATTTATTAAGTTCAATCGAATTTTAAAGTGATATTGTAAGATAAAACGAGCTTGACTCGATAAAGTTTATTCTGAAGGATATCCATTCGATTAATTTCTCCAACTTTTACTATATGTTTTTTTATTGGAAAATAACTCGAATTCTTTTACGTCGTTAAGGAAAGATAAGTAATTGCAGTTGAATTTCCTCTAAAAAAAACTCAACCACAACTAATTACACACTTTATTGTGGTGTTATTTTAATCTACTTGTTTAAATTTCCTTCCAATCAATTCACACTTTTTCGTAACATTCCAAAATCCGTAACCAGCAAAACCAGTTGGAATATTCCAATAGATGATTTCTCCATTTCGTTTTCTCAATCCAAATTCAGATAGATATCCATCGTGTTTTGTTACAATCTTTTTTTCTTTATTTACGACAAAAGATTTGTATCCCTTATGCCAGTCAAATTCAGTGTAATTTATGCTTTCAATTTTGTTTGAGTTAATTCGGATAAATCTTTTAGTAGAATTAACTATATATTCTGTTTCCGATATTTTTAATATTAATACAAGAATTTCATTATGTTCTAAATTTAATTGTGATTTTAATTCAATTTGCAATTCCATTTTTAACAATTCAAACAGAGTGAAAAGTTCACTCCCATTAAAATCTATTTTGTTTTTATTAAAGTAGTTAAAGAACCAAAATTCAAGTCGTTCTTTTATTTGTTTAGCCGTTTTTTCTATTACTTTCTCCATTTTCCGAATACATCACAAGTTTTTGGTTAAACTGCTGATCTAGATGCCTTTTAATTTAGTGTAGGTGTTTTTGAGTACTTTGTTTTTTTATTTTTTCTAATTATATCGTCTTCATTCAAGTATATCCCATCTTTTCCAGCAGAAGTTAATTTATAATTCACAGAATCAATTAATTCATATTTGTACAGGTTTTTCCAGCTATCAGCTTTCCAACTTCCCCAAATTGGTTTTTGACTAATAAAAGCTTCATAATTTTTAGGAAAAACTCCATAATAATTTTTATACAGACTTAACTCAGTTGAAATTTCATTCATTTCTGTTTTAGTTCTGTCTTCATTAAGATACTCATACGCTACAAATTCTGCTCCTCTAAAAAGTCCAGTTATGAAAAGGCTTAGAGTTAAAGGAAATAATATCATTACAATTAATAAACTAAAAGCAAGATACCTGTTTGCGATTTTTTTCCCATCACATTCTTCAATTCTATCGTAAATATCAAAAATAGCCCAAATCATGATAATTATGTGTGGAAACCAAAAAGGAATTAAATTCAGGAAATCTAAATTTAAAATGAGATAAGTTGAAACTAAATATGTAAATAAAATAATTCCTCCTTTTCTGTAGGCTTTCAAAACAAATTGTCCAACTCCAGGTAAAAAAAAAGAAATTATAAAAGGAAGAAGATTTTTCATTTTCCGTAATTTCGGTTTACATCGTGCCTAACATATTTGTATAAGATTAATTACATATTCTAAGCACTAAAATCAGCAAATAAATAACAAATAGAAAGTTCTCAAAAACTTTCATAAGTAAACTATAACCAGTAATTAATTTTATATTGCGTTGGCTACTGTTATTTTATGTACTTAAATCTGTTTCCTCCCAATTTAATCCTTTAGACAACATCCAAGTTAAAGAATGTCTTCGCTCGTGAATTACTCCACCATTCCCCATTGGGTCAAAACCTTTAGGTACAGTTTTTCTACCCAATTGAGCACTTCTTACTGCATTATGTAAACAATAAAACAAATCCTCTTTCCGTAGTAATTCACTCTCTGAAAGAGTCTGTTTATTTTTTGTCCAGTTTACAATGTTTTCATCCAGTGGACAACTAAAGTCTTGCATAATCTCCTGCATTTGCTCACCAGACATCATTTGCCCTGTAATTTCGGGTTCGGTATATCCAAAATACCAAGCTAATGACCAAGCATTCTCAAATTTCCAACCAATAGCGTTTCTCGCTTGCTCGTCATCTCTTGACCCATTGAGAATTTCTTTTTCCTCTTCACTCATAAAACCCTTAAGATCATTTTTTTCAATGAAATTAATAATTATATCGCTTTCTAGATTTTCTTGAGGAACCATTAACCAGAGTACTAACGCTTTGATGGCATTCAATCTTTGAGCAATTTCAATTGATGGTCGTAATTTTCGTTCAAATTCAGTTGGAAGAGAATTGGATGGTCTAAAACCTGCATTAAGGCAAATAGAAACGTTATTTAGTCTCAGGTCTGTCATCCAAGGTACTTGCTTAAATTTCTCCAAGTCCGGATGAGGTTTAATTTCCCCTTCGTTCGTTTTTTCTTCTAGATCTTCTTCATCAAGCATTTTAAAAAATGCAGAAACAACCGTTTCTATATCAACTTTTGGTCTGTACTTTTCTTTAACATCTAATCGAATAAGTTTCATTGTACATTTACCAGAGATGACATCAAAATCCTCTCCGAAACTTTGCCAGACATAGTATTTCAAAATTTCATCTTTAAGGTTTTCATCTGAGACTCCCATTGTATTAAAGGCATTTTCATCACTTAGTTCTTTACCTCCACCAATAGCTACTGTAACTTTAGATTCATACAATATTTCGGGTTTATTCTCCTTTTGAAGGATTGATTCTATTTCATTAGAATCTTCTACTAAATTTTTATCATTTAAAGTCTCCTTAACTTTTTCTTTAGGCGTTACTATTATTTCTTTTTCCTCGTTTTTCGAAGTTTTATCTTTGATTCCAAAAAGTTTTTTTAAAAAGTTCATTTTTATTTTATGATTTTCTTTTAATTGTAGCCAACGTATTTGTACGTAATTAGTTGCGATTTTTTTACCAAATGTAACTAAAATTATTGGTTTTTGTTTTTAACGAAGGCTTTATAAAGCAAACTAGAATTAGCAATTAATTATACATTGTGTACCAGTTACACAACTAATAACATTGGTTGAATATAAGATTTCTACTTTTTCATAAAAACATAACCACTTAATTACCAAATGTAATTTGCTTTATTTCCACCTGTAAAACTAGAATATTACTAAGAAATACTAGTTCTGCAACGGCCATCGTTGTTGTACCCTATTATTTTTTAAATACTTCTCTTTTTAAATGAGTATCAAACTTAATATCTGTCCAATTTACCATTATCCAAGGTGCTTCGGTTACTTCTGCTTCCCAAGTAGATTTTTTGTATTTGCGTTTTGTAGGTATTAAAAAACCATCTATTTTTTCGTATTCCATTTGCATAAGTAATGGGGTTTCAATAACTCCAAAATCGACAACAGTGAATAAAAACTGGTCAACTAATCCTGTTTCTTTATTGATGTATAATTGATAAATATCTGTTGGTTTCTCATTTTTAGATTCAAAAGAAACCTTTACAATATCAAAAGTAGCGTTTGCTAGTTCTTTTTCGCCCAAATAGTCATATTTTAAACCCGGATCCAATAGTTTTTGAAACATAGTAAACCAATAAAAATTAGTTGGTCTGTTAAACTTTACACGATTTAATGCTGTAGTATCGTTAACCAGTTTTCCGTTTACTTTTAACCAATATTCCTTACCATCATATCCTTGCTCTAAGGTTCCTTTTAGTTTTGGTAAGGTGCGTTGATGTTGTTTATAATTTCCATACGATAGCTCACCATTAAAAATATATTTTTCGGTAGAAATATCTGCTTTTCCATCTGGTGTGATATAAGTATAGGTATAAACTACATCTTTTTTGGCGCGTAATTTTTTATAATCACCTACTTTTTGGGCAAGATTGTACACTAGTTCGTGCCCCTTATTTTTAAAGTTGATCATAGTCTCTTTTTGAACAGTTGCAACTTTTTCTTCCTTTTCAGATGTATTTTTACAACTAACAAATATTAGAAGAAAGCTAAGTGTTATTGTAAATGTTTTTAAATTCATTTTCTTTTTTTTTTAAATTAATGCTTAGTCTTTAAGACTTCCAAATTAGTTTCTTGGCCTAAACGCTCAGTATAATCCTCAGGTACAAAGCTGTAAATTAAGCCCCGATCTTTGTTTACGATGGAAGTTGTCGCCATTTGTAATTTAAAAACCAACTCTAATGATGTAGCATATGAATTATCAATATTTTTCAAACTAAAGCTCGGTAATATTTGATCTGTTTTTAATGCCTTTTTACTCAAATTTTGTACCTTGAAACTGGTGGTACTTGTAAGCATTATTGCATGTTTTTCTGTTAAGTGTGTAATATTCATCTTTACGGGTATCTAATAACTAAACAATCATTTAGTTATTTATTAAAAAAAGTTTATAGGTTTTTGAATGTCATTTCAATATAGTCTTCTATTTCTTGCGGGCTATTTACTTTAGAAGCTTTAGCCAAACCATGTTTTGCCAATAATAGAAAATTAGCTTGTTTTAAAATTTCGTCTTTATCTTTGATAGTGTTAATGCTTAATTTTTCAATGAATAATGCTTTAAGGTTATTCATAAATTCAGTCATTTCCTCTTTGATCAGTTGATCTTCTTGGTTGGCAAATTCATAATAAGTGTTTGTTACCAAACATCCTTTTTCTTTTCTGATACGTAAATTAACGGAATTATAAAAAAAGGTTTTAATAGCCGCTAAACCATTCGTAGAATTTTTTAATTCTTCAAAAATGGCTTTATTTGTTTTTTTATATTTTTTTAAGCTTTCTCGAAAGAGACCGTACTTACTCCCAAAACTAGCATAGATTGAAAATTTGTTAATGCCCATTTCTTGCTCTAGCATTTGCATCGTTGTTGTTTCATAACCATTTCTCCAGAAAAGAAGCATTGCTTTTTCTAATACTAGGTCTTCGTTATACTTTTTTTTTCTTGCCAAAAGTTCTGATTATTTCATAAAAATAAACAATCAGTTAGAAATAAAAAATAATTTAACTTTTTTTATGATCAAAATATATTTGATTGATTATAAACAAGATGAATTTCTTTGTTAATTGGCTACAACATTTTAGTCAAATTGCATTTTTTCATAGCTTAGGCGTTGTTAAACCTATTTATCTTAAATTCCTTCATTTTTAAATCGATTTCTTCTCGATATTGCTCAAGGTTGAATACAATAATAGGCATTAATTTATCATCAAAGTCCCAAGTTATTTTATTTCCCGAAATAAAAACATCTACCATTAGACCACCACAGCCTATATGTCCACATGAACATGTATATAGCGGAATTTTAGAACCAAAATCGTAGTTTAATAATTGACTATTTTCCTTTAACAAAAGATTATTAATTTTTTCTCCTTTTAGAATTTGCACAGAAAGTTCCAGGTTTTTCAAATCCATTTTATCATTAATCCACCCAACATATTCATTCTCTTCAACAAATGAATTATACCCAAATTTAACATCAATAATATCCTTTAAATTTACTCCATCAATGAGATACTCCAAATGAGACCCATTTGGAAAAATATCCAAATTTAGTTTCTTCCATATCAATTTGAATTCACTTATCATAGATCAATTAAGTATAAGGTTGTTGTCGATTCGTTTTTATTCAAGAATCAATGAAACTTTTTTAATTTATTCATTACAACAACTGAAGCTGCCAAATCTTGAATTCCTACACCAACAAGTTTTGCCACTGTTATTTTATTCTCAGAGTTTTGAAATGCTTTATTCTGAAAAGCAGCACCAAACTCTATCGTTTTATCAATTAGATTTGGTTTAGATTCAATTGCATGCGAAAGTTCCCCATATTTTTTATTTAGTTCAAAACTATCAATAAAAATATTATCAGCGAAATTAAAACAATCGCTATCTATTTCATTTTTATAAACATCATCAGAACCAACTGCAGTTACATGTTGGCCTTTTTGAAGCCATTTACCCTTTACAAGAGGTCTTTTACTTGACGTAGTGGTAATAATTATCTCAGATTCTTTTACTGCATTTTCTGCGCTATCAACTAAATTTACATTCAAGCCAGGATAAGAATGAGTAAGTTTTTTTTTTAATGAAAGTGCTTTTTCCTTGCTTCGACCATAAATGGCAAGTTTATTAATCTGTCTTAGTTTTGCTAAAGCAAATACTTGATAATATGCTTGTATGCCAGTACCAATAACAGCAACTGATGTTGAAGATTTAGAGGCCACAAAATCAGTAATAATAGCTCCTGCTGCTGCAGTTCTTAAATCTGTAATAAAGCCTTTATCATTTAAAATAGCAGCAGGAAACCCTGTTTTACCATCAAAAAGAAAAATAGCGCCACTATAAGGTGATAGGTTTTGCTTAGCATTATCAGGAAACATAGAAACTACCTTTATAGAAAAGTAGTCATACCCTTTAATAGCGGCTGTCTTTATGTGTGTATCCGCGTTATTAGGAAAGTGAAGTAAACTTACTGGAACCCCAATAAGGGATGACGAATTATAATCAATAAATGCACGTTTTACTGGTTCAAATAAATCTTCTATTTTTAATAACTCCTTTATTTGTTCGTAGGTTATATCTATCATTTCTCGACCAAATTTTCTAAAACAAAAGATTCAAACTGTTCTAATGCCTCAGGTATTTTTTGTCTACCAAAACCTATTCTAAAATAGCCATTAAAATCATAAACACCACCCGGAAGTATTAAAACCCCCTTTTTTTTGATAGCTTGTTCAGCAAAAGCCATGTCATTAATCTCAAAGTGCATTTTTACAAAAGCTATCGGTCCAGCATTAGGTTTATACCAAGAAAAAAAGTCTGCGTATTTTGTGAAAAATGTATCATAAAGCGGCAGATTATGTTGTATTATTTTTAGATTTTTATTTAAAATAGCATGCCTATTTCTTAATGCAATACCTGCTAAAAATTCGCTTGGTCCAGCATTACAAATGGTTGTATATTCTTTAAGCATGGTAACTTTTTCTAAAATGGTTCGGTTTTGTGTTGCTAACCAACCTATTCTTAATCCTGGTAAACTATAAGCTTTGGACATTACACCTATTGAAACACCATTTTCATAAGCATCAGCAAAAGCAGGAATTGCAAATGAAGGTTTATGTTCTAATTCTCTGTAAACTTCATCGCAAAAAATTATGATATTGTTGATTCTTGCAAGTTCTATAATTGCTTGTTGTTCTTCTTTTGTAAATAAAAACCCAGTAGGATTATGAGGTGCATTTAAATAAATAACTTTGGTTTTGTTAGTAATCATTTTTTTTAAAGCTTCTATATCAAAACAAGGTATGTTTTTTTCGTATTGTACACTCCAACTCAAAACCTTGCAACCTATACTTTCTGGTACAGATTGTAAAGATTGGTAACAAGGTATTTGGACTATAACTTCATCGTCTGAATTTAGAACAGCATGAGAAAACAAGAAAATTGGTTCTTGTGCCCCTGTACATACTGCTAAATCATCAGGAGTTATTTTACTGTAAATTTTAGAAATATCTCGCCTTAGTTCTGGACTACCTTGGGTATGTGTGTAACCCAACCACATGTTTTCAAATGCTTCTTTTGCTTCCCTTTCTAAAGAGAGTAAATCGGCAATTGTCATTGCTTCACAATCAGAATTACACAACGAATATTTAGCAGTATGTTCATGTAAGGTATAATACCTTTCGAGTTTGAATGGTTGGATATTCATCTTTTATTTTTTTATATGTCTTTTCCTTTTTAATCTTCGATATTGCTTTTCGATAAAAAAAACAAACCGATTTTTTATACTTTTGACTTAATAATATCTTATACTAAACATTCATTTTTGCAACTAATTCCTTAAATATTTTATAGGCTACCATTGCAGTCATATTATGCAAATCTCTTATTGGATTATACTCCACTATATCTGCTCCAATAATTTCGCTAGGTATATTTTGAATAATGTTGATTATTTGTCTACTAGTCATTCCTCCTAGCTCATGATGTGACACTCCAGGTGCAAATGCAGGATCTAAAACATCTAAATCAATAGAAACATAAAGAGGCGAAGGCAAATTTTGAATAAAATTAAAATCAAAATCTTTCATTTCTATAATATTAACTCCAAATTTGATGGCTTGTTCTCTTTGATGCGTATTCAGTGTTCTTATACCAACTTGTGTTAACGAATTGATTCTGTTACTTTCCATTAATCTTGCAAAAGGTGAAGCATGGGAGAATGGATTATTATCAAACGCATCATACAAGTCTGCGTGGGCATCTAAATGTAAGATATTCAAGTTAGCATTTTTCTCTGTAAAAGCACTAATAATAGGGTAACTTATAGAGTGATCTCCGCCAAAGGAAATAACCTTACTTTTATCACTTATTAAATGCTTTATTTTACTTTCAATGTTATTAAAAGCTGCTTTTGCATTTGTATACTCAAAATGCATATCACCACAATCTAGATAATTTACGTTTTCTTTTACTTCTAACCCAGTTTCTGAAAACGAATTCGCAGAGCCTTCTCTATCCATCAATCTAATTCGCTCAGGAGCAAAAGAAGGGCCTTTAAGAAAAGAAGAATTTGCATCAAAAGGTATACCTATTAATTTTATCATTGTTGAATATTTTGTTCTCGTAATTTCGAAAACACTTATAACACACTCATAATCAATCTACAATATTTTAATATTTACTTCCTAAAGTAATTCCAGTTTATGAATATGGTGTAATGACCGACAATCGTTTAGCTAAGCTGCCTTTTAATGCAGTTTAGGTGTTATTGTAGATTGTTTTTAATTTTCAAATATCATTTTAAAGTCGGGAATTATATCCACATCATTTTTCCAGTCTTCTTTTACGAATTCATCAATTCTTCCCATTACTTGGTATTCAGGTTGGAAATCATGATATTTCCATAGAGCCAGAATACAAGCAATTCCAACAGAAGCATTATTTGTGTCAATAAAAATTCTCCCTTCAAGCTTTTTAACAGTTATATCTAATTTGTCTGAAATATTCAGCTTTTCTAAGCCTATATCTAACGCTTGCTTCGCAGATTTATTCCAATTTTCGTGCCCACCTTCAATTAAACCTTGAGATCTGAATGGAATTTTCTCAGAATCAATTATAATTCTATTCGTTTTCAAGTTATTGGGTGAAATCTCTAACTCTACGGATGAGCCCGTCATTACACCATCGTAAATCTTTAAATATTTATGTTCAACTTTTGTCATGTAAAATGAGCTACAACGTGTTTGTGTATGATTTCGTTGCGTGTTTCAGTAACTAATTTAGTAAATACAAACCGAATAGAAAATCCGCGAGGATTTTCGTAAGTAAGCCTGCACTAGCAATGAATTATACACGGCTTAAGTTAGCATTTTATTAAATTAGAAACTTAATCATACAGAACCAAAGAGCGGAATAAGGTTATGATATACGCAGAGACTTTGATCTCGTCAACATTGATAATCCCTGCTCTTTTCTATGTTAAATTCGTTCAGTTCTATGAAGCTTTAGACTTCGATTTCAAGTTGTTGAATTCACAATAGATAGGTTCTTTACAATCCTTTTTTCTTATGAATAAAGATATAAAATATTTAGGAATTGACATTAGTAAAGATTTCTTTGATGTATGTGATAATAACTTAGCGTATTATCAATTTAAGAACAATCTTTCTGGTTTCAGAAAGTTAGTTAAATTACTGGATTCAAATACCATTTGCGTTATGGAAGCCACAGGATATTATCATACTCGATTAGCTTATTTTTTGTTGGAGTTAGGTTTTGGAGTTAGTGTGGTTAATCCATTAAAAATAAAACGTTATATCCAAATGGACTTATCGAAAATAAAGACTGATAAGAGTGATGCAAAAATGATTCAACTTTACGGAAAAGATCGTAGACCTAAGTTGTGGATTGGTCAATCGGATACTCAACAAGAAAGTCTCCAGTTATTGCGTATGCTCAGTATTTATAGTAAACAAAGTACTCAGTTAAAAAACAAAATACATGGAGAAGAAGTTTTAGGGTATCCATCAAAAGTTGTTGTTAACTCTTTGAATAGAAGTTTGAAAAAACTCAAAAAAGAAATGGAGGTTTTAGAAAAAGCATTAAATGATAATGTGAAAAAAGAATACCAAGAATCACTAACTTTATTAAAAAGCATTCCAGGAATAGGAGATAAAACAGCTTTAATGTTATTGGTTTTTACAGATGGTTTTCATCGTTTTGAAAGCTCGAAAGAACTATGTAGTTACGCTGGGTTAACACCAATAATAAGACAGAGTGGAAGTAGTGTTAAAGGAAGACCAAGGATTAGTAAAATGGGCAATCCAAAACTGAGGAATTTACTATTTATGTGCAGTTTCAATGCTTGTAAATACAACCAAGGGTGCAAAGCGCTTTACGATAGAATTGTAGCGAAAGGAAAAAGTAAAAAACTAGCTTTAATAGCAGTATGCAACAAATTACTAAAACAAGCATTTTCTATTGTCAAAAATGGTGTTCCATACAACAATCAGTACAAGAGTACTTTGGTTAATAATTAAGGAAGTTTTATTTGGTTTTTACCTCAGTTCTTTGTTGTAGCACGTTTTTTATCACATTTCTGCCTTGTAAAGATTATCCATATTCTTTAATTTTCGCCCTAAAATATTTTCTGCATTGTCTTTTCCGTTTGCTTTTTCATCAGAACTCAATTCGTCTTCCAATTCTTGTATTTCTTTAACAATTGATTGTTGTTGAAAATATGAAAAGTCCTTTTTAAATTCATTAAATATTAAGAACCAAGCATAACTTTTGGCTAAATCTTTTTTGACATCAGTTCCATCTCGATACATATAAGCTAAATTCAATCGAGCTGATGTGATTTTTCCACTTCGTGCTAAATTTTCAGGATTTTCTAATTTCCCTAATCTTATTGCCCATTCGAGCATTTTTTCAAGATTTTTTTCAGTTCCCATACCGTCTTTGTAGCAACTTACTACATTTAGCATACAAGTTGGGTCATCATTCTCACTACATTCTAATGCGTACTGAAAGGCTTTTTCATAATTCAATTCGGCATTTTTTCCTGTAGCGTGAGCCATCATCATTTTATAAAGTCCATCATTCCATCCTTGTTTAGCGGATTTTAAATACCAATCAAATGCTTGACTTTCGTTTTTCTCAACTCCGTATCCATATTCTAAAGACACTCCAAGATTATATTGTGCTTCAGCGTTTCCTAATTCAGCGGATTTTTTTATCAAAGGATAAGATTTTTCAAAGTTTTGAGCTTTTAAAAATTCTTTTGATTGTTCATTCAATTCGTTGGCAGTTTGTCCGTAAGAAAAAGCAACGAATATTGATAAAATAAAAAATGCTAAATACTTTCTCATAGTTTTCTTAAATGTGCTACAACGGTTGTGTATATGGCTTGTAGCGTGTAAATTAGCGATTATTTTTTGGTTGAGCACAAGCCAGATTTTTAAATTTTACTATTTATCTTTTTTATTGGAAATCGTCAAATTTAAAAATTTGGCGACTTTCCAAATATGCCTTAACTTCGTTTAAGCAACTGATTAGCTATGAGCTATATACGTCTTAAGTTAGCATTTTATTAAATTAGAAACTTAATCATACAGAACCAAAGAGCGGAATAAGGTTATGATATACGCAGAGACTTTGATCTCGTCAACATTGATAATCCCTGCTCTTTTCTATGTTAAATTCGTTCAGTTCTATGAAGCTTTAGACTTCGATTTCAAGTTGTTGAATTCACTATAGATAGGTTCTTTACAATCCTTTTTTCTTATGAATAAAGATATAAAATATTTAGGAATTGACATTAGTAAAGATTTCTTTGATGTATGTGATAATAACTTAGTGTATTATCAATTTAAGAACAATCTTTCTGGTTTCAGAAAGTTAGTTAAATTACTGGATTCAAATACCATTTGCGTTATGGAAGCTACAGGATATTATCATACTCGATTAGCTTATTTTTTGTTGGAGTTAGGTTTTGGAGTTAGTGTGGTTAATCCATTAAAAATAAAACGTTATATCCAAATGGACTTATCGAAAATAAAGACTGATAAGAGTGATGCAAAAATGATTCAACTTTACGGAAAAGATCGTAGACCTAAGTTGTGGATTGGTCAATCAGATACTCAACAAGAATGTCTCCAGTTATTACGTATGCTCAGTATTTATAGTAAACAAAGTACTCAATTAAAAAACAAAATACATGGAGAAGAAGTTTTAGGGTATCCATCAAAAGTTGTTATTAACTCTTTAAATAGGAGTTTGAAAAAACTCAAAAAAGAAATGGAAGTTCTAGAAAAAGCTTTAAATGATAATGTAAAAAAAGAATACCAAGAATCACTAACTTTATTAAAAAGCATTCCAGGAATAGGAGATAAAACAGCTTTAATATTATTAGTTTTTACAGATGGTTTTCATCGTTTTGAAAGCTCGAAAGAACTATGTAGTTACACTGGGTTAACACCTATAACAAGACAGAGTGGAAGTAGTATTAAAGGAAGACCAAGGATTAGTAAAATGGGCAATCCAAAACTGAGGAATTTACTATTTATGTGCAGTTTCAATGCTTGTAAATACAACCAAGGGTGCAAAGCGCTTTACGATAGAATTGTAGCGAAAGGAAAAAGTAAAAAACTAGCTTTAATAGCAGTATGCAACAAATTACTAAAACAAGCATTTTCTATTGTCAAAAATGGTGTTCCATACAACAATCAGTACAAGAGTACTTTGGTTAATAATTAAGGAAGTTTTATTTGGTTTTTACCTCAGTTCTTTGTTACAAGCTGGCCTTTCTCCATTTGAATAGTAAATCTTTCTTTCTATCGTCCCAATCGTGTAATCTAAATTCAGTCACATCTTCGATACGATAAATGACGTTCCCTTCGTCTTCCCCCATTTTCCCTACACAGTTAATTTCAAAGTCAGTCTTAGTTGCTTTTTTTATGAATCCTGAAAAATATCCACCATTAATTTCCAAACTCACGAGTGTTTCGCTATTTTTTGCTAATTGATTTATTAATTCGGACTGCCATTCTTCTGTCGAGTTCAGTTGTGGTTTAAATTCAGGTTCTTTTTCTAAAATTGCAGAGTATTCTATTAGATATTCCATTGCTTTTGCATAATCATCCTTTACATCGATACTTTGTATTCCCGCAATTTGTAAAGTAATGATTCCGTCTGTTTTTCCGTATTTGGTGAAGTGTTGAAAAACAACTAAATCCTCATTGAAATCAACAACATAACCAGATAAAAAACCGTTGTCGTCTCCATATTGCCAAATTCCAATAATTTCTTTTTCTGCTTTAGATTTAGCTAATATTTCGTGAAATAATGTTCCTTCCATAATGTTTTTATCGGCTTGCTTGTAACGTTTAGTATAAGAAGCGTAGGGCAGGTGATAAGCGACACGTTTCGGTTTATTACTTAGCTAAATATAAATATTTTGTTTTTATCTTTTCTTCTATAAACGCCAAATTTTATATTTAGCGGACTTTGTTAATATGCACAGACTTTTCGTTTTATCACAAATGCCCTATGTTTTTTATACACTGTTGAACTAATCCTCGTTACCTCGGAAGCTTTTTTTGAAATGTTTTAAAAATAGTTAAATTTATGATTCAAAATTAAATAAGATGTATAAAAAAAAGTAAAACAATTTTAGAAACCTCTTTAGAGCAGGTTCCTGATTTTTCTATTGTCGTTAAAAAATTAACCAAAAGCTTTTCAATTAACGGTAAATCATCAAGTACATTAAATAATTATCTACGCTGTTTAGCCCACATAACCTTACATTTTAAGGTTAGCCCAGAAACTTTAGATAATGAACAAATCAATGATTATCTTTTTCATTGTCAAAACCTTCACAAAACCCCCTCTGAAAGTTTTTTTAAGCATACCGTTTTCGGACTCCGTGCCATTTATAAGGTACTGGGAATGGAGCAAAAGCGCATAGCGCTTCCTCAAATAAAAAGGCAAAAAGATTTACCTATTGTACTTAACAAACAAGAAGTTCGAGAATTGTTAAAAGCACCTAAGTATCTTAAACATCGCCTTATTTTAGGTATGTTGTACGGTTGTGGTTTACGGAGTTATGAGCTATGTGGGTTGCTTCAATCTGATGTTGATTTTAATCGGAAAACTGTATTTATTAGAAAAAAAAAGGTAAGACAGATCGTTATGTTCCTTTAAGTACTCTTTTAATAAGAGGTTTAAGATGTTATTTGAAAACAGAAAACCCTGTAAAATATCTATTTAACAGTCAGGTTACTAAAGACGGAGCTGCTCAGCCAATAACAGTCAGAGCCATTCAATGGATACTCAAAGAGAATCGGGCTAAAGTGAATACAAAAAAGAAATTTACAGCGCATACACTACGTCATTCTTATGCAACACACTTACTAGAAGATGGTGTTAATATTATTAGCTTAAAAGAACTTCTAGGGCATGCTCATATAGAAACCACCATGATCTATTTACATGTTGCCAACTCAGGGAGTTCAAAAAAGTACAGTCCACTAGATACCTTATACACAGAGTAATGCTAGTAAAACATACGTTAGCAGGAGTGTTGAATTTAGAAGAAAATCATTTAAAAGAACTATCTAGAAGTAGTTGGCATGAAAGAACGCTGCATGCGATAAGAAAATGCCGTACCAAAGCGCTAGGAGGACATTTAGATTGGTGTAAATCATGTGATAAACTGCATCTACAATTCAATTCTTGTCGCAATAGACATTGCCCTACTTGTCAAGGTCATAAACAACAGCAATGGATTGAAGGTAGATCTAGAGAGTTATTACCAGTTCCTTATTTTCATGTCGTTTTTACCTTGCCCGATAATTTAAACTCAGTGGCACTTCAATATCCGAAAGAGCTATATAAAATACTGTTTGATAGTGCTTGGAAAACCTTGGTTGCTTTTGGAAATAATCCCAAGGATCTAGGCGCTAAAATTGGAATGATTGCTGTGTTACATACTTGGGGACAAAATTTAAGCTTACATCCTCATTTACATTGTATTGTTCCTAAAGGAGGAATAACAAAGGCAGGGAATTGGAAAAAAGGAAAAAACAAGGATGATTTCTTATTCAGTATAAAGGCTTTAAGTGTAAAGTTTAGAGGTGTTTTTGTTGCTGAATTAAGAAAAACAATTCCAAACTTACCACAATCACTCTATGACAAATTATTTAAACACAAATGGGTTATCTATGCAAAACCTCCTTTTGGTAACCCAAAAAACGTGCTAGAATATCTAGGAAGATACACACATAAGATAGCTATTAGTAATCATCGAATACAGGCTATTGATAAACAAAAAGGCACCGTTACTTTTCGTGTTAAGAACTACAAGAAAGGTGGTCAAGTAAGTAATTTAACTTTAAAAACCAAAGAGTTTATACGTCGTTTTCAACAACATATTTTACCTAAAGGATTTACTAGAATTAGACATTATGGTATTTTAAGTAGTAGTTGGAAAAAAGAAAAATTACCTCGTTTACAAATGCTATTAGCAGATAAAGAGAAAGACTGTATTGATGTTATTATTACGAAAGAGAAAAGTGTACATCGCTGTTGCCCGATTTGTAAAAAGCCAGGTCTAGTCACATTAATAATTTTTGATAGTAGAGGTCCTCCTAAAAAATATAAAGAACTGGTTATTAGTAAAATTAAAAAACACATATTATAAAATTATCTTCAAAAAAGAGGACTGGACCACTAATGCTTAGATCTGAGATTTTTACCTAAAAAAGCGATTACAAGAAGAATAATAAGTGCTGAAAATAAAAACCAAGGCTATGAAATCCGAAAACCAAGAGAATAATCACTGAAAAACCACTAAATAAATTACTAAAATTAAACTGAATTGATCGTTTTCCCCCTTATGGAATACGGATCAGTCAACAAGGCATATAGCGTTAGCCTATCGGCACGCCATATGCTTAGTTATTAGGGTGCGTTTTTATTCGTCTTTGCTATTTTTTTAACGTATTTAATTCGTTGAATATGCCCATTTCTTGAAGTTTCTTTAATTGTCAAGTCAACCGAGTGTTCAAACGTATGCGGTAGAGGACAAATTCCGTTATTTTTAACCTGAATACCTGTAACTCTTGGATTTTTGGTACAATAATGTGTCTTGTCAAAATTTATTTTTAGTCCACGATTCCGCAGTTCTTCTAAAATTCTGTTTGTTTTTGGTTTAAAATCCGATGGACTCGAAAAGGTAATATCATCAACGTATATTGAAACTTTGAGTCCCTCTAGTTGATACTTTTCAAAAAGGTCGTCACAGCTATGATATACAACTAATGATGCCAAAAATGAAGAAGTAGGGCAACCTTGAGGAATCGCTCCTTCTTTTGTGCAAATTCGAGTTATCAATCTTGCAACATCTGGGTAAAACCCCTCTTTTCTAAGTGCATTTTCAACACTTTTAAAGTGAACTGAAGGGTAGAAATTTTTTAAATCGGTAAGAAAAAAATATTTATTTCCTTGATGAATACGTGCATTTAGAACGGCATCTTTATTTTTTAACCCACCAAAAAAATATTCTGGTAATTTTATCTTATATAAAACGTTGACTAAAAGGTTGGATTGTAAATCTTTTAATTTCTTAATTGGAGCATTTATCGGTCTTGTTAGTGCAACACCATTTTCAAATCTCGGTTGTTTGTTATCATCTGTTTTTGGTTCGTCCCAATTTCTATAAAATTTGCTTTCAGTTGAATCTATAGAAGAAGATAATTTGAGTAAAATATCTTTATCGATTTTTAAAGTATACGCTAAATCTTTTACCCTTTTTTTCATTTCAAATAGTTATGAAATGAATACATCACTTATCAATCCTTTGATTGAAGGCTCTAACATAGCGTATGCATCTTGTTTAGAATCAGCAATATCTTCCTTGTCGAGTGAAAAGAAAACTAAAACAGGCATAGGAATAGAAAGAGCATTAGCAATCTGTTTTAAAATGCTTAATGTAGGCTCTTTTCTACCTTTTTCAATTGATGAAAGGTAAGATTGAGACAAGCCACATTTAACAGCAAAATCGGTCTGTTTTAAACCTTTTTGCTGTCTTAAATCTTTTATGGCAGTACCTATATTCATAGTGATATTTGTTTTAAAAAAAAAATGAGAAGTGGGAATTAGAATAACTTAGTGATATCATCAATTCCGAAGAATTTCAAAAATCTAAGAAGTAGGGAGAGAACTTTCAAAAGTTCGTCTGGACTATTGTCCGTTTCGTTGTTTGACATCTCTTCCAACTCTACTAAAATTGCATTTAATAAAGTTTTATCCTCTTCCGAGAACGCGTACCCGCTCTTAGCGAGTAATGACTTCACTCCACTTTGGAGTTGGTCAATTCTGTGTTTGTGTTTCATACTGTATCGTATTTATTAATTAAAAATGGGAGCACTATGCTTCCTGCTTAATTAGCTGCGTGAACCCATATAGGATACAGTCCTACGACACTTCTCGATTTCCTGCTTAAATAAAAAAAAATAAAACCTCTAATACTGATTTGATTCCTCTTTAAGCAATTTTGTAAGGGGTTGAATAACCTTAAAAGCTGTCTTCTGTTCATCTTCTCTTTCGAGTTGTACATCAGTTCAGTCGTTAAGTCTCTTGTTGCCTTTACAAAGACCCTTTACGGGTGGAGGGAAAAAACCCTCTTCAATAGTTTTAAAATAAAAACTCTTGGGTTCACTACACAAACATTTCAAAGAACTACAATGCAAATATACACAAAATATTTCTGTGAGCAATAAAATATTTAAAAAAGAGTGAAATATTTTCTGTGAGAAATAAAATAAGGAAAAGTTTTTTGTTGATTTCCTTATGTTTTTAATGCTTGACTGAGATTTTTTTCAAATGCACCCTAACGTTTGGGGTATGGTTTGTTGTGATGTTTTGGCTCTAAATTAGTAAATAAAAACCAAATTTTGTTTATGCGTTTGTTTTTCTAAATTACCACTTTAGCCGCAATAAAATATACCCTCTTGTTGTGTGTAGCCTTTTAATTTTCGTGCCAATATATTTTTTTCAATTCATATATCTCTTTAGATTTATTCAGTTTGAATTCAATTGTATTACCTTTAAAACAATTAATCGATTCGGTCTTATCTATTCCCCAAGAGGTGATTTTAACAACATTCGAATCACTAAAGTCATAATCAAAAGTCAAAAAATAATCTTCCATTTCCAATAAACATTCTTCAGATTGCTTTTTTAACAAATAGTCTATTCCTTTTCCAAATAATTTTTCAAACTCAATTTTGTCTAAATTATTTCCATCATATATAAAGGTGTTTATGTCATTCCCGTCTCCCACAATATCGTTTGTAATGACAATATTCTTTCCCGAATTAAGTTCCAATACTGACAACGTCCAGAAGCCATCCACAACTTGAATTCCTAAAGTATTTGGCTTAATATATTTAATATTATTGTACATTTCTGTTGAGTCAATTAGAAAATTGTTTTTCTCAATAAATTGTACAGTTTTAAGTCGTTCTTCTGCTGTCCATTCCCAACTAGCCATTGCTTCTTTTGGTAAGACTTTTAGTATTTCAAGTAACTTTCTATTGGCTGGATAATCTATTAATATTGTATCTTTATATTCATGCTTGTTGATACTGTTTATATTTTTAAGTTCGGCTGAATTATTTTCAATCTTTTTAATTTCTAAAATACTTCTACTGTTATTAATTCTATTTTCTTTTTTATCGGTTTTGCAACTCCATAAGATTAGTACAATTAAAAAGATTTGTATTTGTTTCATTTTAGTCTTGGGTTACACACAACGTCTCGGCTATGGTTAGTACGGGAATTAAAAAGCAATTAATTTCCGTTTAAGCACCAAATCCCGTATTAATTATAGCTTTTGTTAGGCAATGTTCTATATTTAATTATTCTTTTTGTTTTTTCATACAAAGTACCATTTGTGTTGTATGTCTTCTTTTCTATCCAATTTTTATTTTCATCATATTTATAAGAATAAGTCATTTTTTGGCTTCTATCTGGACCACTTCCAGATTCACTAATTAAGTTGTGGTAATTATCGTATGTATATTTCTCTATATATGATAAAGTATTTCCTGGATGAAAAAAGCGCTTTTCTTCCGTTTTATTTCCATAATCATCATATTTACGATGCCAAGAAGTTTCTATTCTATTTTGTTTATTGTAAAGACATTCTTTAATAATGTTATCAAATCTATCATAGAAAAATATATACTTACTTTCTAAAGAACCTAAATATTGTGATTCAATCATCCTGTTTTTTTCATCGTATTTATACTTCTCAATGATTTCCCATTTATCACTATACTTTACTCTATATTTTCTACCTATTGGATTATCATTATTACTGTACATATATTTTATTACCTCAATAGTATCTTTATCTTTATTAATCCTAATAAATTCATCAGGCTTATCTTTTTTATGAAAAGTATATATATCATATTTATATACTTTTAGAGGTGAACCACTTTCTTTTTTTATTAAATTTTGATTTTTGTCATAGTAATATTGAATTACCCTCGTTTCAATTTTTCCATCATAATTTTCTCTGTTATAAGTTTCTTTGATTATGTTACCATTTTCATTAAAATCAGTCTTTATAGAGACTTCAAATTTTAATTTTCCATCATTATTGTTTTCAACTTGGTCTTGCCTATAAGTTTCTGTATAATATGATTTAATATTATTTATTTTAATCTTTTCTATTTGTTTATTTGACCGTTTACAAGAAGATAAAATAACTATTGGAATTAATAAAAAAAATGTTTTGACTTTATTCATAGTTGATAAATGAATTTTTAAATCTGTTCGAGTCATCTTAGTTTTAATATTGCCTAACGGTCTCGTATAAGAATAGTAGCGGATTTTATGCACTTACTTTTCGGTTTATTACTGTTGTTTGTTTTATATAGTTCACTTACGTTTTAGAAATTAAACCGCTATTATTTTTATACAATGTTGGGCAATCGTGCTTTTATTTTAAAATTAATTTTGACGATACTATTTTGGTGTTTTCAAACCTTATTTTAACAAAGTAAATTCCTTTTCTGAAACTTGATAAATCAATTTTTATGTCAATTTTATTATCAGTAACCTCATAATAAATACTTTGGCCTAAAGCATTATATAATTCAATAGATTTAATTTTCTCAGAAACATTGGATTTAATATTTAGAAAATCAGTTGTCGGATTTGGGAATATTGATATTGTGTTTTCTAAACCAAATTCTGTTAAACTAAGTGTGCCTGTTGTTGTAAATTGATAAGTATCGGAATAGATTACATTACCACTATTAGTGGCAGCTAACCGGTAATAATAAGTTGTATTAGCTATTGGATTATTGATTGAACCATTTATTAAATTAGTATTATAACCGAAAGCATAATTTGGTGTTCCAGTCACTGATGAACCAAAACTGTCTGTAAGCCCGTATTCAAAATGAACATCTGTTAAAAAAGCACCATAAGGATTGATTAAACCTTTAATTTCCAGGGAATTGTTTTGAGTTTCTTCTATAGTTCCACTTACAATAATAATATTTCCTGAAAGATTAAAAACACCCTCGTCACTATAAATAGTTTCTCCATTATGAATGGCTTTTAATCTATAATAGTAATTTAAACTAGTATCTAAGCCGGTTATGGTAGTACTAACAAATGACGAACTATTAGCGTTAACTATTGATGGGTTAGTTACACTACTGTTTTCGTAATCAATACTTCCATATTCAAACATAATATCAGTTATATCTTGATGATAAGAAGTTAAATATGCTGATAACGTAACATCAGTGCCATTGATATTAGGACTGTAAAGATTTATATTGTATTCAGGGCGTGTAGTAAAAGATTGTATATTACCATAAATATCTTCCCCTTGATGTGTTGCCTTAATTCTGTAAAAATATTGTGTTTCAGGCTGTAGATTATCTAAACTTGCCGTAATATTTTCAGTCGTATTGCCATTGACCGTTACTGGTGTGCCAATTATATTATTATTTAGATTATCGGAACTTAGTCCGTATTCAAATTCGACATTTATAATATCATGCTGATTGGATACAATATTACCTGATATCTCTGCTGTAGTTGCTGTGTAGTTATATGTAAAATTTGTTGCTATTTCATAATCAGGAAGTGTTGTAAAACTTAGAACCTCACTATAACTTGTATTTGAACTCTGTATTCCAGATAATCTAAAATAGTATGTAGTGTTTGGCTCTAAACTAGCTAAATCAACAGAAACATTTAAAGACTCGTCTGAATTAATTGTATTTGGTGTTGTTGAAATACTATTACTGAAAGAGTAATCTAGACTGTATTCAAATTGAATGTTCGAAATAGATTCACCATTGGATGTGACATTACCAGTTAAATTAGCAATAGAATTAGATACATTCTCAGCAGAGTTGACATGTAGAATTATGGTTTCATATTCTATATCGCTTCTGTAAATTTTACCATTAGTACCAGCTGTATAGATTTTGTCATCAATAAGTTCTATTGAATTGATTATATATTGTTGTGTAAGATATTCCCAACTCACTCCGCCATTTTCTGTTTTATATAGTTTACCATCTTCATCAGCTACATAACCAACATTTTTAGAATAAAATTTAACTTGAGTATACCACTCATAAGGAATCTCTAATTCTTCCCAATTACTTCCACCATCATTAGTCTTATAAATTAAGCCTTGGTCACCGACAAAATACCCATTGTTTTCATCTACAAAATGAAATGCATTAATTTCTTCATCGACCTCTATGTTTACACTCCATGTTTCCCCACCATCAATAGTCTTATACATTCTACCATTGGAATATCCTATTCTATTTCCGTAACCAACCAAATCATTTACAAATTGGATTTGTCCAAATGATATTTGACTTAAAACTTGTGTCCAATTATTACCCCCGTTAACAGTTTTGTAAACTCTTCTATTATAAATATTTGAACCTGCACCTCCTGAGATAAAACCAATATTTTCGTTTATGAAATAAACTGTATAGGCTGGGTCAAGTCCATATATGTCTATTTCAGTCCACGTTTCTCCTCCATCGGTAGTTTTAAATAAATCTTCAACTGAACCACCTCCTATCGAAAAACCAATATTTTCATCTATAAAATGACTATCTACTGCCCAAGAGTAGTGATCTACTGAACTTAAGGATGTCCAATTGTCCCCAAAATCAGTTGTCTTATAGTAATTACTTCCAGATCTAGCAAAACCTGTTCCAGTATCAAATATTTTTAAATCATTAAAATCATTATAATTTTCAGAATGAGAAACCCAAGTATTACCACCATCTGTAGTTTTAATTATACGTCCACGCGCACCAGTTGCATAACCAATATTACTGTCCTGAAAATAAATGCCATACATAGAGGTATTGTAAACAAAACCATTTTGAAAAAAGATTTGGCTCCATGTATTACCTCCATCAATTGTTTTATATGTTGCTCCATGGTCTCCAGTTATAAAACCATTATTCTCGTCTAAAAAATGAAAATCGTAAATAGCTTCCCCTGGTCCTGAAATTTCTACCCAAGTTTCTCCAGCATCTGTAGTTTTATACATATCATCATGTTCTCTTGTTGCAAAACCAATATTCTCATTTATAAAATAAACCGTAAAATAATCTGAAGGGAAAGTGTTACTGTCGTCTTTTGTTGTATACCAATTTTCTCCACCATCTATGGTTTTTAGGATTATTCCATTGTTACAAACTGCATGCCCAACTAAAGAATTGGTAAAAGACGTTTTATTTACTGCAGAGTTTGGAATACTCAAACTTTCCCATGTAGTTCCTCCATCATCAGTCTTTACAATACTATTTGAAGTCGATAATATAATATTGTTATCATCAATTATATTAACAGTATTAAAGCTGATATTAAATCCTGTAGATATTTGACTCCATGATATTCCATTGTCAATAGATTTTAAGACGTATCCATAGTTTCCAACAATATAACCAGTTGCATTGTAGAAACTCATATCATTTCCACTAGAGATATTCTGTTTCTTTAACCAAGTGCTTCCAGCATCTATTGTTTCTAATAGCTCATTAGATGTTATTATATATCCAATATTATTTGTAACAAACTCAACATCTTTTCCAGTATTCGCTGTTGGCTTTGGATTTAGTAATTCCCAATTTGTTTGAGATTGCATTTTGTTAAAACACAAAATAGTGTATAATAGAATCAGTAGATTTTTTTTCATTTTCAAATTTTTAAGTTTATTTTTACCTAGTTCGATTTGCATGTTGCCCAACGTGTTCGTGTATGGTTAGTTGCGTGTGTAAGTAACTAATTTAGCAAAAGAAAACGAACCAGAGGAAATTCCGAAGGAATTTCCAAGTAGGCAATTGCCCAAGCAATTAATTATACATGTTGTTGTAAAACGTTATTTTTTCAATAGTTTACTCGCATCAAAATTATTTAATTCATTTTCTTCTATAAATTCTACTTTTAACCTTTCCAAATTTGGTAAATCTGCAGAAAACTCTGACACTCTGTTTTGAGAACGCAATAATCGTTCACTATTTATATTGTCTTTTTTATAAACTATCAGTAAAATTGGAATGACCTGTTTATTTGTATTCTCTTTATAGTACGATATATAAGTGTTCAGTTGGTATATAGATTTTTGGATACTTGATATTGGCAATTGATTTCTAAAGTATTTTATCTCAATAATTCTGTCTGAGAATTTTTTGTTTTTAGCTTTTAATAATAAATCAATATAAAATCTATTTCCAAGTTTTTGTTCGGAGTGAATATCAAAATTTGGGCTTTTTAGATTCTTGAACAATTTATAAATGCTTTGCTCAATTCTCATATAATTCAAATAACTTTCTGACCTAGTAGTTGTAGTCGTAGTAGTCTGAGAGGTTGTTTTTGAATCAGATTCTAATTGTTCGGCTAACTCTATTTCTTGAACTTCTTTTTTCGCTTTTTCGATTTTTTCTTCTGGTGATAAAGTCTCAATTTCTAAGTCTAGTTTCTTGATTTCTTTATCAAACTTCTCATCAATTTTGGATTGTCGTTTGAACCAACGTTTAAGCCCTATGTAACTTGAGATTAGTCCTAATAATAATAAGATAAGTGAAGTCCAGGGGATTATTTTTTGAATTTTAGAAACCTGATATTGCTTATTTGTAATAATCTCTTTGATAGGCTCTTCGAATTTTAATACTTCTTCTTTGTCTATGTAAAGACCAAAGTCTTCCTTGAGATAAAAATAAGGAGTCATAATGGCAAGTGCGATTAGTACAAGTCCAATCGAAACCAAAAATTTGTTAATATCTCCAAAATCTATTTTTTGCATTCAGTTTCCTTTATGTTTTACAACTGGTTATATCTCGACAAATATAATCTTTATCAAGTTTATTTCACCTGATAACCCAACCTTTTGATTTTTTTACCAAAAGCATAAAAACTCAAATACACCATATATTATTCCAAGAATCTCCCCTTTAAACAAGTCTTCCTTTTTTTAACGGTATCGTAAAATCCTAGGTCTCTAACTTTAACATAAAAGGCTGATACTTCTCTAAGAAAAAATTATAAACGCCCAACAAAAAGAGCTACATTTGCCATCGATTTACGGTTTTTTATGTAAGTAAAAATTAAAAGGGAATTTGGTTAAAATCCAAAACTGTTCCCGCAACTGTAAGGTTTGAATACCATTTAAAAATTAAAATTATGTATGGTATTATAAAACAAAGTATCAATATATCTCAAGATTAGAATTGCATTATGAGATAAAGTCACTGCTTTAACTTAAGTGGGAAGGCGATATTTTGAGACCAAGTCAGGAGACCTGCCCTAAATCATAAAATTTTTTAGTAACTCTCGGGTAAAGGGTTAGGAAATACAACGTACTATTTGTTGAATTTATCCAAAAGAAAAATAAAGGTGTTTTATTTTAAACCCATTAAAATATTGGTTAAACCTCAAACTAAATAGTATACTACTTCAATGTAGTATTTTCTACATATTACCTGCTTAAAACTGTTTTCAATTAATGAAAAAACTAGTGTTATGCAGTGTGTTTATGCTGTTGGCTATTTTTGCCAATGCACAATCCAACACTACAATTACAGGAATCGTTAAAGATTCTAAATCAGGCAAAGGAATCCCTGATGTTTCTATTACAATTAAAAGCCTTGAAAAAGGAACAACTACTGACAAAAACGGTAACTTCACCATTACTGTTTCAAACCAGTCTGGAGCTCTTCTTTTTTCAAAAGTAGGTTATGCTACAAGAAGAAAGAGAGTACATAGCTCAAGTACCAACCAAACGGTAAACGTCCAACTACAAAAAAAATCAATTCCATTACAAGAAGTAACTGTAAACTCTAATCAAAACCAATTAAGAAAAGAAGTTTTAAACATTGGTAGGCTTAATGTAAAAGATATCGATGTTCCTGTTACTACAAACAGCGTAAGTTCTAAAATTATTGAACAACGCAATGTAACCGACCTTGGAGGTGCTATGAAAAGTGCTACTGGGGTAAGACCTATTAATAGATATGGTGGTTTTCAAACGTTCAGAATTCGTGGTTTTAACAACTTTGTTTTATTAATTGACGGAGTCAGAGATGAACGCCATAGTCTTTCTACAAGTGCACCAACTACAAACCTAGCCAATGTTGAGAGAATCGAGGTTTTAAAAGGGCCAGCTAGTGCATTGTACGGGCACTCTGCTCTCGGAGGAATTATTAATATCGTGAGAAAAAGACCTACCTATCAAAACCAAGGTAGTTTTAGTGCTTCTTACGGAAGTTTTGACACCTACAATATGTCGGCTGGATATGGTGGTGCTATCTCCGATAAACTTCGTTATAGAACAGATTTTGGAATGACACGCTCTAATGGATGGAGAGATTATGGGGTTGAAACAAACAACGGATCATTTATGTTGGAATACACACCTTCTGATAAAGACAAATTAGAATTCTATGTTCAAATAAATAGTGATAAGTATGATACCGATACTGGTATTCCAATGGATGCAGATGGTTCTTTAGTTCCAGGCTTAAACCCTGAAACTAGATATAATGATCCTCAAGATTATTTAAATCATAAACGTTACGATTTTCAATTAAAGTATTCTCATAAATTCAACTCGAATATAGAACTTACCAATCAAGTTTCTTATTCAAGTGATGATATTGACTATTTATCTACTGAGTTTTTAGTTTTAAATGATGCAAAAGATGCTATCACAAGAGATTTCCCTTTCTATTTTAATCACCAAACAAAAACGCTACAAAACCTATTAGATTTTAGTTATAATACAACTACTGGAAATATTCAACATAAACTATTGTTTGGTAATTCTTTGAGTTTTTTAGATCGTAAAACTTTCAGAGGAAGTGTTATTGGACCAGGAGTTGGTGCTACTATAGCTGTACAAAATCCAATTTTAAATCAAGGTCATATTGAACCTCTTGACGAGCGAGTTGATATTAAGGAAGAGTTTGTTAGTGGTTTTTACATTCAAGATTGGATCCGTTTTTCTGATCAATTAAAAGCATTAATCGGAATTCGTTATGATATTTTTAATGGAACATATTACCGAGATCAGCTAAATAACAACAGAGTTGTTACAGAGAGTGGTGCTAGAACAGATATTCCGAAAACAGCTTTTACATACAGAAGTGGTTTGGTATATCAACCATTAAAAAACATGAGTCTATTCGGTTCTTACTCTAATTTCTTCAAACCTTCAAGAAGAATTACTGTTGATGGAAGAGTATTTGATCCAGAAACAGGATACCAAGTTGAAGCTGGTTTAAAGTTTCAAAAGAAAAACTTTATTACCACAACCTTCTCTGTTTATTATTTACTTAAGAATAATATTGTTGACGGATCAAATCATAACGATTTAAAACAAATTGGTGAAGCAGATTCAAAAGGTTTCGAACTTGATATTGAATCTCAACCTTTGAAAGGGTTATATATTAAAGCAGGATATGCTTATGTTGATGCTAGAGTTCGATCGTATGACGAAGCTTTTCAAAGCATCAAATCTGGAAATGTACTACGTTTCGCTCCTAAAAACTCTGGTAATTTATGGGCTACTTACGAGATTCAACGATCAAAATTAAAAGGACTCGGTTTTGGATTTGGTGGTAATTATGTCGGTGAAAACTACACCAATTCAGAAAACACCTTCAAACTTCCATCTTATACTACTTTAGATGGGACTATTTATTACGAAACTAATAAAGTGAGAATAGGACTGAATGTAAACAACCTTACTGACGAACTTTATTTTACGGATGCTATATACGACAATCAATTTTTCGTAGGTCAAGGAAGAAACTTTAGGTTAAACCTTACTTACAAATTTTAATGATCAAGAGCTGTCTATTTTAAATAGGCAGCTCTATTTGTATAGAACCTTCTATCGTGCAAAAACTAACCACCCAAAAACTTCAAAAAACAATAATTTCCCTCCATCATTGGCTCGGAACATTTTTCAGTGCTTTATTTCTTATTTGGTTTCTTTCAGGGATTGTTATGATGTACCAATCATTTCCTTTTTTAAGTAAAAGTGAACAAAAAAGCATGCTTCCTGCTTACCATATTACAAACTTACTTTCGCCAACCACAATATTTAAAGAACAGGCTTCAGATACTATCTATAGTCTCTCTTTGAGTCATCAATTAAAACACCCTGTTTATCACTTAACATCTCATAGAGGAAAAGTTATTTCGAAATACGCCGATAATGGTGAGTCAATAAACATAAACAAAGAAAAAGCGATTTCCATAGCAAAGGAAAATTCAAAAATTACAGAAAAAGGAACTGTACATATCTTAACAGAATTAGATCAGTGGATTCCAAGAACACGCTTTTTAAGTCATATGCCAATCTATAAGGTCAATTTTGAAAATGATGACCGAACTTATGTTTATATTTCTTCTCTAACAGGAAAAGTTTTAGCAATCAATACCTCAACAGAAAGGTTTTGGTCTTGGCTCGGAGCAATTCCTCACTGGATTTATTTCAAAGACATAAGAATCCATAATGCCCTTTGGTATCAGCTTATCGTATGGATATCTGCTTTGGGATTTTTTATGGTACTTACGGGCGTTTTTACAGGAATTGTTCGCTACAAAAAGAAACCGAAAGCAAACTTCAAGCGTTTTAAAAACAAATGGTATAATTTCCATTATTACTTCGGATTATTCTTTGGGACATTCATATGTACTTGGATATTCAGTGGTTGGATGAGTATGACTCCTTTTAGCTGGACACCTAGTACTAGCCTTTCTAAAACAGAACTGAAATGTTGGCAAAAAGGAAGCTTTACCTTAAAAAACATCCATCAAGAAGAATGGAACAACTTCCTTCATCAAATAAGTAATTCAGAATTTCAAGAAGTTAATTTCTCTTATTTTAAAGGAAGTGTTTTCTCAACTGCTTACAATCATAAACAGGAAATTTTATTTAACCTTTCAGAACCTGAAGTGATTCCTGAAACTGAAGATTATATTGAAATAATCGAATCATTTCCCAGAAATAATAGCATTACCAAAATCACTTTACTTGAAACCTACGACAACTATTATTACAGCAGACATAATACTAAAAAATTACCTGTACTTAGAATTGACACCAATACTGAGACAAGCTATTATATTGATCTAGAAACCACAAAAATCATTTACAAATGTTCTACTAAAAACAGAATTCAACGTTGGATATATCACGGCCTTCACAGCTTAGACTTTCCATTTCTTGCCTGGAATAGACCTCTGTGGGATATCTTACTCATTGTTCTTTTAATAGGTGGAACCGTTGTTTGTTTTACTGGAACTGTAATGGGAGTTAAGTTTTTAAAAAGAAAACAACGAAAGAAGAAACATGAAAAAAGAAATAGAAAAAAACAAACCAAACTAAAACATATAAACTCATGGGAAAAAATGTAGCAAAAGCAAAAACAACTTTCCTTTTTTGTGATGGAGGTTCTTGTAAAAAAGCTAATGGTGAAATGGCGGTTAGAGAAGCCAGAGCTCATCTCAGAAACGAAGAACTTTGGGACGATACACATACCATTAGAACTCGATGCAATGGACGATGTGAAGATGCCCCAACTTGGATAGTTGAACCAGGTAATTTTTGGTATAAAAATTTAACTCCAGAAAAGGCTATTGAAATAGTTGATGGACATACAAAAAACAACCAATCAATTCCAGAATATTTGTTGTTTCAAGATGGTTGGAAAAATATGGTTTCGGATAATGAAAGGTCATTGAAACCTGTTGTATTTAATCGAAAAACAGATTCAGAATATGGTAACGTTTTAGTATCAAGGTCTTCCGCTTCGGATCAATATTTATACCCCTTATTCAAAAAGCTATTTGAGCATTTTACTGGTTTTAGGATTACATTCCCTAACAATGTTGAAATAATGATTTCGAAAAAACATCAAGTAGAATACACCGATGTCTTCGATATGATTGTTAGTGGAGAAGAAACTAATTTCAAACTAGCAATCGGTCCAATTACAAAAGTTATGGAAAAAGATGTTGCTCAGGAAATAAAAGACCGTAAAGTTGGAGTTGCAGAAGTTATTTGGGATCGAGAAAATTCGGAGTATATTGGTTATCTTCGCCTGAAAAATAGAAAAGGTAAGTTTTTAATGACAATTAGTATTCCTAAAAGTAATAATGACGCTTGGAATTATTTTCTTAGTATTTATCTAAATATGGACATTAATAAAGTTATGAATTTAGAGTTTTAAATCTCTAATGATTGTCTTTTCAATTAGCACTATTTAATAGCGAAATCTAAGGTTTATTATAGGTTCGGAATTCAATATAAATGTATTCTAATGAATAAAAAACAAATTAGTATTCTTGGTTGCGGCTGGTTAGGCCTCCCTTTAGCAAAACATTTAATTTCAAAAAATTATGTAATTAAAGGTTCTAGTACTTCTATAAGTAAAAAATCAATACTAACTGAAGCTGGAATTCAGCCTTATATTTTTAAACTAGGAGAAAACAACAATCAAGATATTTACAGAGATTTCCTTTCAGGTAGTGATATTATTATTATTAATTTTCCTCCAAGGAGAATTCCAGATATTATTAACATTTACCAAGAACAAATTCGTAGTATTCTTCCATATATAAATGATTCTCAAAAGGTTATTTTTGTTAGTTCTACCTCTGTATATCAAAACACAAACGACTGGGTAACCGAATCTGTCGAGAACAAACCAGAAAAAGAATCTGGTAGAGCCGTATTGGCCGTTGAAAATGTTTTAAAATCTTATTCAAAAGAAAATCTTACCGTGTTAAGGCTGGCAGGTCTTATTGGTTACGACAGAGTTCCTGGTCGATTCCTAGCCAATAAAAAAGAGGTTGCAAATGGTAAAGCTCCTATTAATGTTATACACCAAGATGATTGTATCGGACTAATTGACGCTATTATTGAACATAACAGTTGGGGAGAAACTATTAACGGCTGTGCCGATGAACATCCTTTAAGGAAAGAGTTTTATACCCTGGCCGCAACAAAAGCGAATTTAACTCCGCCTGAATTCAAAGAAACCGAATCAATTCAGTTTAAAAAGATTTCAAACACAAAGAGTAAAACACTCTTAGATTATAAATATAAGTATCCAGATCCACTAATTCTTGTTCGTTAAATGCATAAAATAGCCATCCTAGGTGCCGGTCCTGGAGACCCTGACTTACTAACTGTTAAAGCTTCCAGGCTTATTAAGGAAGCTGATATTATTTTACATGACAACTTGGTTTCTGATGAAATCTTGAAACTAAATACACATGGAACAAAAATTTATGTAGGAAGAAAATTCGGAGATCAATCGAATCAGATAGATCGACAGGAAGCTATAAATGTATTGCTACATAAACACCATAACAAAGGCGAAAGAGTAGTTCGATTAAAATCTGGAGATCCTTATATTTATGGAAGAGCTGCTGAAGAAGCGCGCTACCTAACAAAACATAAGGTTCCGTTTGAAGTTGTTCCTGGAATTACAGCCGCTATTGCAGCGGCAAATAATTTGAATATTCCTATTACGGAAAGAAACCACTCCAATGCCATGCTTATTTGTACGGCTCATACCGCCGATTATTCATTTGAACAATTGAATGGAATTGCACATATGCTAAAAGCAGGGAATACAATATCTATTTATATGGGATTAAAAAGTTTACATCGCATTATTCCTAAATTATTGGACGTATGCCAAGATGAAAACATTCCTGTAAATGCCATTTCTAATGTTTCAAGAACCAACCAAAAAATCGTAACAGGGACATTAGGTACCATTGAAAAAATTGTAGCTTCCGCTTCTCTAGAAATGCCAGTTGTTTTTATTATTGGGGCTACTCCTATTCAGTCAAATGAATTAAATAAAGACCAAATATTTGTCGAACGACACTCATAATACAACTTATAAAAACTAACAAATGAAAGAAGGAATTTTATTGTGTGGACACGGATCAAGAAGACCGGCGGCGGTAGCATCGTTTAAGAGATTAGTAACTATCTTAAAAGAACGTTATGAAAAAGATTATGAAGTCGATTATGGCTTTTTAGAGTTTAATCATCCTACATACGAGGCCGCGGTAGAACGTATGTACCTAAACGGTATTCGCAAAATCTACGCGCTTCCAGTGATCTTATTCGCAGGATCTCATGCTAAGAATGATATACCATTTGAACTCAATACTCTTCAGACCTATCATAATGACTTAACCATTTCTATGGCAAAACACATTGGTGTTAGTTCTTTTTTGTTAGACTTAGCAGTAAAGCGTATTGAAGAAACAGAGGCTAAACTCCCTTCTATTGATAGAAAGGAAACATGCTTAGTGGTTGTAGGAAGAGGTACTACCGATCCAGATGCGAATAGTGATGTTGCCAAGCTAACCAATATGCTGTGGGAAGGTCTTGGTTTTGGATTCGCCACAGTTGGATATAGTGGTACAGCTTATCCTAGCATAAAAGAGAGCCTTGCAATGGTTGATAAATTAGGTTTTAAAAGAACGATTGTAATTCCTTTTTTCTTTTTTACAGGCGTATTGTTAGAAAGAATTTATGATGCTGTAAAAATTATGGACGAGTCTTCAATTAACAATTATGTATTCACCGATCCTTTTGGAACAGATGAATTAATTTTAAAAGCTTTCGACGAACGTTTGGAAGAAGCCAAAAATGGTATTGCTAACATGAATTGTCAGATGTGTAAATACCGTAAACAAGTGGTTGGTTTTGAAGAATATTTAGGACAAGAGCAAATTGGTCATCATTTAAATGTAAAGGGAATTTTGTTTGAAGAAGATGAAAAGCCTGGTGAGCAAAAGAGTGGTATTGGAAATACAATCAAAAAGATTTTAGGGATTTAATAAATTTTCTTTATAACATATCTATGTATTAATCGACTAAATGTTTTGCATGCACTATTTAAAAAACTCTTTTAAATCCATAGTAGAATTCACCTTAAAGTATACTGCCGAAATTTATATATTTCTCTTGGTTTTCTTTATGCTCTTCTTTTTATTATTGATGAGTGCATCTGGCCATGGATTTCATTTTAACCTAAATACAAAAATTGGTTATATTTCAGCTATAACCGCCATTATTTCTGTTCTCGTTAATAAGAAAAATATTAACGTTAGAATAATCAGAGTAATCAATAATATTTTTTTATTATTAAGTCTTATAGTCACTTTGACTTTAGCTTGTATTGCATTTTATCATAATTTAAATTTCAAATATGGAGATGACGTTAGCTTACTGATCATATTCCTTTTCTTCCTAATTCCTCTACTATTTATAACGATTAACTTTATTTTATTAAAAAGAGTATTGCAAAATCGGCTACCTTAAAATTAAATCAAATTTTCTAAATTGAACAGTACCACTCCCGGAAGCTTGTACCCCGATAAGACCTTCAATATGGTTCCTATCAATAATATCAGTTACTAATATGCCATTAATCCAAGCTTGCAAGCTATTTTGATGGCATCTAATTTTATAAGTATTCCATTTTCCAATTGTAGTTACTTTGGCTAAAGGTGACGACTTCAACACAACTGCTCCCGTTCTATATTTTTGATTAGGGTGGTTATCCCAAATATTGAATTCATAACAATTTATCGGATTAATACTATCGTTCTTGCAACGAATAAAAACACCTGAGTTAATAGTGTTACCCGGTTTAAACTCTAGTTCTAAAATGAAATTTTTATAACTCTTTTTTGAGTGTATAAAGCCATCACCTTCCTTAATGACACCTGCAAGAACATCATTTGAAAAATTCCAATCGGCGTTTCCCTTAGCGAACCAATCACGCTCCATTTCTTTTAAGAAATTGTCTTCTTTTTCATTACATGAAATAAATAGTACGGATAGTAGAAAAGTAAAAACAATTGCTTTAAAATAGTTTGTATTGTTCATGACATTTGGTTGTTTTTCAATGAAGATAAAAATACGAGTTTTAACAAAATTTAGATATTAAAATAATAATATATTTGACGTAAATAAAGAATGCTATGAAAAATTGGGAAGACGAAATCATACTGCCTAAAAAAGCCCCTTGGATAGAGTATGCTTATTGGTTAGATACAAAAACATCACCAACAGAATGCAGTGAAGAAGAACTGTATAATACACTTAAAAATTTCGACAATATCATGTACGTAGCGACTCCGGAACATGATACTTTCATTATTCCTGGATCTGATTTCATAACACTTGAACCCATTCTAATAAAAAGAAGAACAAATATAAAAGCAAATTTAAAGTTCACTATATTTTGGACTATACTCTTTGGTTTTTTTGTCCTATCGAGCCTATTTTCTGAAGAAAGTTTTCATTCAAGTAATACTATCTATTTATATTTTATAATCTTTGGAATAATACCATTATTAAGTTCAATATACGAACTAAGTATTCTGAAAAAAATTAACAAAGTCAATTGCATAAAAGAATCCGCTGAAATAAAGTTCGAATTTTGGGTTCAACAAAAAACAATAATTTCCATTTATTTTTTCTCAGGAATTATAATATTGATTTCTATATTTCAATTCATCGTTGGACTAAACAATTCAATTGAATCTATGGGACTCGTTAAAGAGATCACTAAGAGTGGAGAATACTGGCGATTGTTAACCTGCATACTAGTGCATGGAGGGTTCCTTCACATAATGTTTAACGCTAGTGCTATGTATTCTATTGGAAAAATGGTTATTAGAATTTCAGGCGTTTCCTACTTTCTAATTGTGTTCCTCGCCTCTGGCATTATAGGAAGTCTATTTAGTCTAATTTTACTTGATGAAACCTCGGTAGGGTCATCAGGGGGAATTATGGGGCTAATAGGTTTTGTTTTAATAATTGCTCTTAAATTCAAAAATGACATACCAAGAAATATCATCAAATCCATGTTAACCACAATTGCCTTAGTTGGTATGGTTGGTGTTTTTGCTTTTGATATTATTGATAATGCAGCTCATTTCGGCGGATTATTAGGTGGGGTAGTTATTGGTTTGTTGACTAAAAAGAAACAAAAGAACATTCCCTACAAACCAAATCGATTAATAAAAGTTTTGGGCTTTGTCTCTGGTATTATTCTGATTTTAGGTATAATCTTAATTATTATCAAATTCCCTCATAAACTTATTCTTGGAATCTAATTTTAGATGTTTAAACTGAAATAATTACTACATTCGCTCAAAAAATTCATTATAACAAACCTACTTACCACATTTTGACCTTTTATCATGAAAAAACTTATAACCATAATAACTCTCATTTTTTTAACGAATTCATATTCGCAAAAGAAATTCCCCCAACATTCGAAACTTGAAGGGATTAATGGAAAACCTAAAAAAATGACAGAATTCATCGAAGTAAAACTTCCTGAAAGCTATAGTTATAAATACGTTTACTATTTTGACAAAAACGGATATATTCAGAAAAGTGAGACTTATATGTCTATTGATAACGACGAATATGAGCTTGGATCACTTACATTTTATAAAAGAGTTGACAATAGTGCTTTTAAATTGACCTCTTACGACGGCTATTATGAAAACCTTTCAGCTATTGGTAATGATACATTCATTGAGAATACGATTCACTCTGAATACAAAACTAATAACTTTCCATTATTGATTACGTCAACAAAAAAACTGGATAAGAAGCAAAGAATTTTAGAGTGGATCAATACAAACACGAATACTGAAACCAACGAAATAAACTATCAAACTTCAAAAAAATTCGTATATAATAACAATAGAGTTTCAAAGGTTATTGTTAATAATGGAAAAGAGAAAACAACGAAGACATTATTGATTAAAAATGAAAAGCTAGATCGATATGGGAACTTTTTATATCAAGAATATTTTACCGAAGATTCGAAGTTAGAAAGTATTTCAAAAAGAGAGTATGTTTATTGGTAAAACACCAAACACACCCTTTCAAACAACTAATAATCAGCTACTTTGTAAGGTTTTTGATTTAAATCGACTAACGACAATACAAAGAACAATTATAGATAGCTGTAATTGATGATAATTATTGTCGGTTGTTAAACTATTTTTTATTTTTTTAGAATCTATATTTCGACTAAAAAAATTAAGACTACCTACATAATTTATTCAGGTATTCGAAAAACTAATCAAAAACTAAACATTTATGAAATTTAAGAAGAATGTAAAAATACTCTCTTGGGTATTTTTAATGGTATTTGTATTTTCTTGTAAAGATGATTCAAATGAACCCACTCCCAAAAGCATGCTATTCGCTGTTGCCAATAGAGGAAATAATACAATAACATATCATAATGTTAATGATTTATCTCTGATGGGAACAACCAATTTACCAGACGGTACGCAGCCAACATATGTTGCCTATTCATCCGAAAAGGATAAAATTTACACAGGCGGACTCGAAAATGGAATGTTGTATGAAATAAATCCAGGTACTTTCGAAGTAGAACGTACACTAGAAGTCGGATTAGGGGCTTTTCATTTGTGGCTAAATGATTCAACCAATCAATTGTGGGTAAACAATATCAATGGTAACGTTAAAACAACAACTGTCGTAGATTTAAATGCTTTCACTGTCAAAAAAACTATCAATTTACCTATGGATCTCAATTTGAGCGATGCAGCGGTACAACACGACGTCATTATAAATCCAGAAGGTACGTTTGCCTATGTAACCATCCTAGATGGAAGCGACAAAAGCTATCTAATTCAATATAATACAACCGATTTCTCTATAGAAAACACACTTGAAATAGGTGGAGATGGTCATGTAGGATACAGAGATAATAATTTATATTCTTTATCTCAAAACAATGGAGAAGTCAAAAAGCACAACCCATCCAATTTGGCTATTTTAAACAATACTCTTTTTTCTGGAGCTCATGGCGTAACAAGTACAAATAATAAATTATTTGTTGCTGACTTACCTGGTGGAAAGATTGGTGTTTTAGACAATCAAGATACCGTCATTTCTACTTTTGAAACCGAATTTGATGCCACACATAATTTAGCTATTAACACAGACGGTAACAAACTTATCGTTACCTATTCTGGTATGACACAAAATAAAATTCAATTATTTGATATTTCTAATAATAACCTATCACTCAACAGCACGTTAGATTCAGGTATTAACCCTTTTGGGGTTGCATATATAGAAAGATAATCACCAGAGAATATGTTATAAAAAATCGGCGTAAAAGCGTCGATTTTTTTATGTTATCACTCAACAATTCCTTCTCCCTCCATGTATAGATCTTCTAGTTGTTGCTTCATCTCTTCTGAAGGGTTTTGCCACATACCTCTTTGAATAGCTTCTAATAAACGTTCACTCATATCTTTCAATGCCCAAGGATTGTTTTCTTTAATAAAGGTCTTATTTTCTTTATTTAACAGATAACTTTCTGTAATTCCTTCATACATAAAATCATCTATCAAATTCGTAGTAGCGTCATAGGCAAATAAATAATCTAATGTAGCTGCCATTTCAAAAGCTCCTTTATACCCATGGCGTTGCACACCTGCAATCCATTTTGGGTTCACAACTCTTGAACGATAAACTTTTAGAAGTTCTTCTTTTAATGTTTTTATTCTTGGGGTTTCAGGTCGAGAATGATCGCCGAAATAAATGGCAGCATCTTCACCTTTAACTGTTTTTACGGCATTGGCCAAACCTCCTTGAAACTGATAGTAATCATCGCTATCTAAAATATCATGCTCTCGATTATCTTGATTGTGCATTACAATTTGCATTGCTTCTAATCGATTTGTAAAGGATTCATGGGCCGAAACACCTTTTTTAGAGTTGCCATAAGCATAGCCACTCCAATTAATATACACTTTTGCTAAATCTTCTTGAGTATTCCAATTTTTCTCATCGATTACTGCTTGAAGTCCTGCACCATAAGCTCCAGGCTTTGACCCAAATACTCGATATAAAGCTCGTTGTTCTGCTTCTTCATTTGATAGTCCTTTTGATTTCCATTGATTGCTTTCTTCTAAATATCGTTTTCGAATTGGATTCTCTTCCAACGATTCTTCTAACTGAGCTACTCGGGTTACCGCTGTATTAAACAGATTAATAACATCTGGGAAAGCATCTCTAAAAAATCCAGAGATACGTATAGTGACATCTACTCTAGGACGTTTTAATTTCAATAAGGGAATCACTTCGAAATCGCTCACTCTTCTGTTGGCATTTTTCCAAATTGGTTTTACTCCCATTAAAGCAAATGCTTGTGCAATATCATCACCCCCTGTTCTCATTGTGGATGTACCCCAAACAGAAATTCCAATCGTTTTAGGATACTCACCGTGTTCCTGAATATAACGATCAATGATAAGCTGCGCACTTTTTTCTCCTAATCGATAGGCCGTTTCTGTCGGAATGGTGCGCACATCTACTGAGAAAAAATTTCTTCCAGTAGGCAATAAGTCAAGTCTTCCGCGTGTCGGTGCTCCGGAAGGACCAGAAGGAACATAGCTCCCATTCAATCCTTCCAAAAGATTTGATATTTCTTCTGAAGTTTTTTCAACGGCTATTAATGTTTCTTTTTGAATTGTAGATAATAAAGCATTTAACTTAGGATACTCCTCTATTGATGAACCTCCTTCTTCTAAATATTTTATGAGTTCTTCTTTAGCAATCAGTTCGAGTTGTTCAACTACTTGACCGATAGTTTTACAGTCTTTTTCTAAAATTGTTATATCTACTTTTTCAGCATATTCCTGACTTAAAACATTGGTTTCAATATTTAAATCTTCTGCTAATATTTGCGTAATTCCTTTCTGATTATAACTTGGCATCCTATGTAAAGCAATTAGTAAGTCAATTAGTTGTTCATTTTTAGGAGCCTTTCCAAAAATATGAAGTCCATCGCGAATTTGCGCTTCCTTTAACTCACATAAATAACCATCAAGTTTGACTAAAAGCTCATCAACATCTTCCGATGTAATCCCTAAATCTACATTTAATTGGGTTTCTTTAACCAAATTTGCAATCTCTTGCTCTAATACTTTGGAACGTTTTGGATCTAAATTAGAAGCTTCATAATACTCATCTACTAAATGTTCTAACTTCATCAAACTTCCATAAGTTTCAGCACGTGTCATTGGTGGTATTAAATGATCAATAATCACTGCCTGATTTCTTCTTTTAGCTTGCGTCCCTTCCCCTGGATCATTAATAATAAAAGGATAAAAATGAGGTAATGCATCAAACAGTAAGGCTGGAAAACATGATTCTGGATCTAATGAAACACTTTTCCCTGGAAGCCATTCCAGATTCCCATGCTTCCCTAAATGAATTACAGCATCCGCTTGATATGTATCCTGAAGCCAAAAGTAATATGCCAGGTATTGATATGTTGGTGCTAAATCAGGAGAATGATAAATAGCTTGAGGATCTTGATTATATCCTCTTGAAGGTTGAATACTTATAAAAACATTCCCTAATAAAAACCCTGAAACAATAAAACCTTCTTTAGTAAAATAGGGATCATTTTCTTGGTTTCCCCACTGCTCCGTAATCTTTTCTTTTAATTCTGACGAAATGGAATCAAACCGTTTTTGAAAATCTTCAAGTCTATAAATAATGGCATGTGGTCTGGTTTGAGTTGTACTTACATCATTTGTCGTCACCTGAGTAACCCAATGCATTAACTCAGTCCCTGAGGTGGGTAACTGTTTTCCTAAAGTATAACCCGACTTTTTCAAAGCGTCTAACAATACAATACAGCTTTCAGGAGTATCAAGTCCCACTCCATTTGCTAAACGACTATCTTTATTTGGATAGTTTGGTAGGATTACCGCGACTCTTTTATCTTCGTTATTTTTTTGTTGTAAACCAATCCAATTTTTAGTCAACCGTGCCATGAACTCGCAAGCAGGTTGATGCGCCTCATATTTTACAATAGTACTATCTGTTAACGAGTCTTTCTTTATTTCTTTTTTGAAGGATACGGCCCTACCAATAATTCGTCCATCAATTTCTGGTAATGCTATATTCATTGCAATATCAGTTGGTGGTAGACCGAAAAGCCCTTCTTTCCATACATTTTTATTAGTTGTTGAAAAAATCGCTTGTAAAACAGGAATTCCTAATCTATCAAAAATAAACTCAGAATTATTGGAAGGTTTAATGGTAAAACCAGTAGTGTTTACGATACAATGTATTTTTCTATTTCCTGAATTGGTGATTAGTTTTTCTAAGTTCGAAAGTATGTTCGTATCGCGTAAATTATGAGCAAAAACCACGAAAGAATTCAATCCTTGCTTTTTTAACTCTTTACTCATTACCTCCAAAGGCTCTAAATTATTTGCTAGATAGTGAGTTCTATAGGAAAGAAGCACCGCGTTTCCTTTTGTAGTATCTAAAGTATCATCTAGACTTTCCTGTGAAATCATTCCTTTTTCAAACGAATACAAAAATAAATCACTCACTTCTTCCAAAGCAGTGATACCGACTGTATGATTAAAAAAACGCTGTCGGAGAAAGTTTAAAAAAGAAATCGCATTCTTATTTCCTCCTTGCTGTAAATATTGTCTACATTGATGAACAATTTGAATATCTACTGAGGATAAATTCATCAACTCATAATCTGGTTCATGCGCTGGGATGAATAGTAATACACACTCCGTATTTTCTTGAAGTTCTACTAATGATTCTACCAAATATTTATAATAACTAATACCTCCTAATAAGCTACAGACAATCACTTTTGCCTTTTCAAGAACATCTTCGATGTAATTATCAATAGTTAACTCCTGCTTCAAATACATCAAGTTAGTCATTCGTAAACTCGGAAGTTCCTTTTCATTTTTATGAAGCGATTTATACGCCTCATTCATGGTGTGTATTTCAGTATCACCAGCACTTAAAAAAACAATATCTCCTGGTTTTTGTTCTATATAAAAAACTCCGTCATCATCGGGATTCCATCCTCCTGGTATTGTTGCTATTAAGTGCATAATATTTTATTCTTTTTTCAAAGGGTTAAAACCCTTTGGTTAATATGGTCGAAAACTCCATTCTGATTCAATTCTTTACTCTAATACAAGGGGTTGCCCCCCCCTTGGTTAATTTTCTGAATTATGGAGAGATTCAATAAATAAAGTCATTTCTTCTCCCCAACGTTCTTTGTGTTTATAATGGTTGTTTTTGATATAATTGGTAACCTTTTCTATCGAATTATCCAATTTTGACAATTTTTTTCTATGAAACTTCTGAACCCAAACTTTTTGTTCTCCTCTTTCCCATTCTTTATGTCTTTGAAATTTAAAAGAAGTATATCCCTTTAACTTTCTTATCTGTTCATTCAATTCTTTTTCATCTTCTACCTTTAATAAAAAATGAACATGATCTGGTAATATATTAAAACAAGAAACATCCAATTGATATAGCTCAACTGCTTCATCAAATAAGACTTTTAAAACTCTTAAATCTTCTTTTGAAAAAATTAAACCATCCAAATTCCTTATAAAATTTGACGAATTATACTTCACCATTCTATCCGAAATTCTTGATTTAGCAGTAGCAAAAGTGACAAAATAATATTCTTTTTCTCTCAATTCTCCAAGGGGTTTCAACCCCTTGTTTAATGATTCATTGTTATCACTCGAAAAATTCATTTCTAAGTGTTCAAGGGATTGGGTATTTCTTGATTCTTTTATTTCAAAAGATTTAAGTTCCTTAGTTAATAATTTATTTATCCAACTAAAGTTCCCTGCTCCCCAATAGAGGTGAATGTAACTTGCCCAAACGTTTTTATATGAATATACTTTTGTTTTGATTTCTTTTTTCCTAGCTGTATAAACTTCAGCAATTGAGTCATAATGATCGTTATGAATAGTTGAGTAGTGGAATTCATGCCCCCAAATTTCTTCTTTTTCAATTACCACTCTTCTGTAACCTAAGTGAAGTTTTTTATTTTCCATAGACGTCGAAAAATCAAATATTCCAACCATTGAATAAGAAACTCCTTTTTCATTAATAATCTGATTTCCCAAATACATCATCCCGCCACATTCTGCCAATATTTTAATTCCTTTATTCGCTGCAGTTCTAATTGCTTCTTTCATTTTAGAGTTGCTTGACAACGACTCCAAATACAACTCAGGGTAGCCTCCCGCCAGATAAATCATATCTGCATCAGGAATCTTATCATCATGAATTGGGCTAAAAAACACCACATTACCGAGCTTCTCCAGATACTTCAAATTTTCGATATAAGTGAATCGAAAAGCTTCATCTTTGGCTACTGCTATTGTAACAAGAGGTTGAAACCCCTTGGTTAGATCATCTTCTTCACGAAGGTTTAATTCAAGGGCTTGAACCCCCTTGATTAAGTGGGTTGATTTGTTTTCTATCATTTGTTCCAAATCAAACCCAAGGGGTTTCAACCCCTTGACCACATTGAGCGACTTTCCAATATGATCTGCTGCCGTTTCAATTAAATTCTCAAAAGAATCTTCAATATGTAGTCCTAAATGCCTTGATGGAATGGCTATATCATCATTTGGAGGGATATAACCCAAAGAATGGATTCCGACAGTTTCACAAGCCTCTTTTAAAAAAGCGTAATGCGATTCAGTCCTTACAAAATTGAACAAAACTCCAGCAATTTTCACTTCTGGATCAAAGGTTTTTAGTCCATATAAAATCGGTGCAATAGTATATGCCATTGCTTTTGCATTAACGACTAAAATTACGGGAATATTTAATTTTTTCGCCAATTCGGCAGAACTTCCTTTATCCTTTACTGCTCCGTCAAAAAGCCCCATTACACCTTCAACAATACTTATATCTGCAGTTGCGGTATACTCGCTGAAAATATTTTTAATATGATCATCGGTCATCATAACACTATCTAAGTTTACACTTGGTTTACCCGCTGCCGTGCTATGATGTATCGTATCGATATAATCAGGTCCGCATTTAAAAGTTTGAACATCTAAACCTTTGTTATAAAGATAACGGGTCAATCCTAATGTTATGGTTGTTTTTCCTGAATTACTCCAAGGAGCCGCTATTAAAAATGCTTTCGTCATATTAAGAATTAAACGCCATTGGTACATAAGACGTTCTCAAGGTATCGGCTAAAAGTTTTGCTTTTCCTAACTTCACGAACCCACTTTCCGTATCAACCACGGTTGTGTTTTTTAACTTGGAAAGGTATGTTTTATAACTTTTAACTGCATATTCAAATGGTTTCTCTCCTCCCGAATTTATCTTCCCATCTGTCATTATAAATAACTGTACTGTTTTTTCGTTAACGGATTTCAATAACTCAAAAACTTTAAAAAATGCATTTGCCAAATTCGTCTTTCCGCCCGCCCTAAGTTCTTTACTTATGTTGCTTAAAGCGTTTTTATTATTCGTAAAACATTGAATAATTCTTGCTGAAGAATTTTCTAATGCAACAATAGCATATTTTATTCTTTTTGAAGGGTAGGACTCCATAGTCTTTTTAATGATTCCCTTAGCAAAACCTAACTGTTTATCTATTGCCATAGAAGCACTGGTATCTATTAAAAACACAACATTCAAACTTGATTTTTGATGTACCCGATTCAAAAATGTTTTAAACTTTTCGGTAATCATATAATTCTTTACTGTTTTTAACAAATCAATTTTCGAATCTTGTATAGACAAATAAGGAACCTTTATCAAGTCTTCAGTCAATTGAAATCGAAGTTCAGATTTTTTATTTTGCTCATTTATTGAAAACTTTAATCCTTTGCGAACCTCTTCTGGAAGTTGAAATGAAGAATTTCCTTGTAGTTCTTGTTCTTTATTATTTTCTTCTTCCTTATTATTTTCTTGGTTTTCGTCATTATCTGATTCTGAAGGAGGCGTAAAATCATCAGTTCTATGATCCAAAACAAAAGGTGAAATTTTATACAACATTACTTTAGACACCTCTTTCTCTCCTAATAAAGCAGCATATGCCCGAGCTGTTTTTAATAAAAGAATATCCGCACGCATTCCTTCAACATTTGATTCCAGTGTTAGTTTTGCAGCCGCTTGCTTCACTTCCTCAGGTATTTCGACACTAACTATAAATGCTCTAGCCTTAGTAATGTTTGCCTTTGTTTTTTCATTTTCTTTTTGAAAATTCACATTAAACCCTTTCGGATTTGTGTCGAAATCTAAACGGCGAGAAGCAATTTTTTTTCGGGTATCAATTTCTTGCGGTGTGGTAATTTTAACACTTAATCCGAACCTATCTTTCAATTGAGGACGTAACTCTCCTTCTTCAGGGTTCATTGTTCCAACTAAACAAAATCTACTTTCCAACCATTTTGAAATCCCTTCTCTTTCTAAATGATATCCTCCCGATGAGGATGCATCTAATAACACATCCATCAAATAATCATTTAGTAAATTGATCTCATCTATATATAAAAATCCGTTATTGGACTTCGCTAATAAACCAATGTCTACAACCGTTTTCTTTTGATTAATCAATGCTTCTATATTTACACTCCCCAGCACTCTATCTTCTGTGGCTCCAATTGGTAAATTAACAAAAGGGAAATCTTTCCCCATCAATTCACTTAATGCACGCACCGTGGTTGTTTTTCCTGTTCCTTTATCACCAGTTGCTAAAACACCTCCAATCGTGGGATCAATTAAGTTTAATAATAAACAAAGTTTAAAATCATCTTGAGCCAAAATAGCACTAAAAGAAAAGCTATGATTGATATTCATAAGTAGTTTAAAATTAAGCGAAAGCTGTTTTATAAATCATGTAGATTCCTACAATAATAGAAATGATTCCTACGATTCCATTCATCCATTTAAAAATAGACATGTTTCTTTCTATAAATCGACTCATAGCATATATTAACACATAACTATATACTGCCATCGATAAAATAACACCTATAGATTCCACTACTAAAATTAAAATAGCTTCTGACATTGTAGTTGCACTAATTATTAACGCTGAAGTTAATGCTCCACCTGTTCCAGCGAGCCCATGCAACATTCCAATCCAAAAAGATTTATTTATAGGATTCATCGCAATTTCCTCTCCCATTTTTCCATGTAAATGAATGGGATTATTACCTGCATGCTCATGCTCTTCAATTTTTTTATGATCCGCCATCATTTCATTAATCTTATGATTTCTTTTAATGGCAACAATACCTAACCAAATCATTATCGGTCCTATACTCATTTCAGCCCAAAAAGAAATATTATGAACAAAAGCAGATAATGCGGTTCTAAATAACAAAGCAATTCCTCCAAATAACAACAACGTTACAGAATGTCCTAAGGCCCATTGCGAAGCTTTAAAAACTGTTTTAAAACTTACTTTTTTCTTGTTTATTGCATTTTCAGATGCTAATACAGATACTGCAGACATATGGTCTGGTTCAAAGGAATGTAATACACCAGCTATTAAAGGTCTGGTTAAGTTCATTAAGTTCATTTATTATACTTTATATGGGTTTGATCATTATTAATCAAATACAAATTGAGTTCTATTTTCGGAGCAATTCTGTGACAATGTTTATAGCAATATTTTAACAAGGTTTGATAGAACTTTTCTTGCTGAGCAAAAATAAATATTTCACGTAAACGTCCTGCCATATTTAACGATAAAATCTTATCCGAAACTTCATCTGAATATCCTGATTCTTTAGCCAATTGTGCTATAAATTCTTTATTCCAAGTTGTCTTTCCACTATGAGTGTTTAAATTTCCTTCCGCTAGTTTTGCCGCCTTCCCTAACATAATCCCCATATTCACGGTGTGTATTTCAGGAGATTCTGCAATTCTTTCAAAAGTTTCCCGAATCCAATTACCATAATGAATACATGCGGTTTCTTTTATTTCTGGAAAAAGGTTTCTCAGCATTTTTTCACTTCTCGCTCCAGAGTTAATCAACAATTCCTCTTGATTGTTTGCTATAGCCACATCAACCCCTTGCCGAATACTTGCAATATAAGAGGCAGCCGAAAATGGCGTTACAATTCCTGAGGTTCCTAAAATGGAAATTCCATGTAAAATCCCAAGGCGACTATTTAAAGTTCTTTTTGCAAGTTTTTCCCCATCTTTTACTGAAATGGTAATTGCTACACCGCATTCTTCGAGATTATGATCTGCCAAAACTTTATGAATTACAGTTTTCATCATCTTTCTAGGAACGGGGTTAATCGCAGGTTCTCCTACTTCAATTTCTAAACCTGGTAAGGTTACAAGACCAACACCTTCTCCTCTAATAAACTTTACCTCTTTACTTTTATTCAACTCCACCGTTGCCGTAATTTCAGCTAAATGAGTTACATCAGGGTCATCTCCTGCATCTTTTATGGTAGTGCTTGAGCTACTATTTTTTGTGATCTGAATGTTCTTCAAATAAAAAGTTGCTTCCTCTCCAATCGGAAGTACAATCGTTACTTTACATTGTTCTTTCTGGGTAACTAAACCCAGCATCGCGGATTTTACACAAGCTGTTGCACAGGCTCCTGTAGTATATCCTTTTCTTAATGGTTTATCAGGTATTTTTTGTAATTCACTCAATAGTATTCTTCAAAATTGCAATCAGTTCCTCCTTAGAGTTTACGCAAAGATACCTATTTGACAACAAAGGTTTCTTCAAGATAACTATCGGTCTTTTTACCCGAATAGCTGCTTGGATTTTTTGTTCTAATTTACCATTAACACCACTTTCTTTAGTAAAAATTACTGAAGGATTTAACCGAATGAACAATGCTACTTCTTCCTCTGTATTTTGAGGATATCCATAAATAATATTTGAAAGTTGAAAACCCACTTGTTTCGCTATTTCACGGGAAGAATCTCTATCCAAAATTCGAAACCAAGTAGTATATCTTTTCCAATAATTAGTAAGTCTTTGAATCGTTTGAACACCTGAAAGCGCTAACAATGATTGTAGTTTATGTTCTTTAAAAAATGAAATAGCTTCATTAAATGAGTTCACATAATGCACGAGTTTATGATCCTTTCTTTTAGTAAACTCACGCTCAAATCGAATTAAAGGAATTTGAGTATCAATACTTGCTATTGTTTCATGAAGTTGTTCGGCAAAAGGATGTGAGGCATTTATTATTATTTTCACCTTATTCTCTTGACAAAATTCTTCTATTTTATTTTTTGTCAATGCACCATAAATAGGGATTCCTTTTCCTGAAAATGGCACTTCCGTTTTCGTAGAGTAGTAATAAGTAATATTTAACTCCTCTAAAACAGCCGCTACATTTTTCCCTTCTGTTGTCCCTCCAAATACTAATATCATTTTTTATTCATTTAATAACAAGCAAATGAATTCTCGTAGGTTTATTGAATTCAAAATAAAAAAATCAAACTCATTAACTATTCGTCATTGCAAGAACGACAGGACGAAATAATCTCTTTATTTCCAAAGAGATTACCTCATTTCGTTTCACTACATTCGTAATGACATGTTATGATTTTCCTTCGCTTAATACTTTCCCTTTCTTTCTAAAAATGTGATACCATTTATCATCATATAACCAAGAACGATTCTTGCGAGCACCAACCGCTTCTCCCACTACAATAAGTACCGTACGTGTTAACTTATTTTCTTTAATGATAGAAGTTAACTCATTTAACTTCCCTGTCCATACTTGTTCATCCTTCCAACTCACTCTATATAGAACTGCTAAAGGTGTATCTTCTGGATAATGTTCTAACAATTCACCCTGTATTTTCTTGGCAATACCAGCACTTAGAAAAATGCACATGGTAGCTCTAAGTTTTGCCATATCTACAATCCTTTCGTGTTCCGGTGTTGGAGTATTTCCTTCACCTCTTGTTAAAATGATTGTTTGTGCTACTTCTGGAATTGTAAATTCCGATTTTAAATATGCGGCGGCGGCTTGAAATGAAGATATTCCAGGAACAATATAATAATCGTACCCCTTTGCATCGAAAATTGTCATTTGTTCTTGAATGGCTCCATAGATAGATGGGTCTCCAGAGTGTAAACGAACAATTTTCTTACCTTGAGAATAATAATCATCTATAATTTTTATTTGTTCTTCGAGTGTCATTGAAGCTGAGTTTCTCACTAAAGCACCATCTTTTGCCATATGAGTAAGTTCTTCAGGCACCAAACTTCCTGCATATAAAATACAATCAGCATCTTCTAAAATAGCTCTTCCCTTTAAAGTCAATAACTCTGGATCACCAGAACCTGCTCCAACGATAGCGATACTCGGTTTTCTCTCAAAATTAGATACCAAAGAAAGTGCATAGGTAAACTTTTTACCAGATTCAGTAGTTACCTTGGTTTTTTCAACCAACCACTCATTTGAATTAGCAATTAAACTAGCTGAAGCTTCTGAAACTCCATAAACTCCTACTTTTTTCATCACTACTTCAGAAGGATTTGCGACTTCTACTGAGTTTAATTCGTCTCCGTTATAGGTAACGAAAGGAATGTCATATTTTGATACAAAATCTAAATACGCTTGCTCTCTTGCTTTAATATCAGCAGATCCCAAAGCATATATACTTTCGATAGCTATTCGCTGCTTTTTCAATTCTTGTAATAAAACACTTTCAAACAATTCTGGTTCTATATCTTTAGAACATCCACTTCCAAAAGAGATACATTTAGGATAAAAGGCCAAATTAGGAATTTCAATCTCTTGAGTCTCATAACCAACGTACAATAATAATTCATACTTTGATAGATCTACATCTTCAACAGCATAATAAATGGTTACAAAATCTGGACATGTTTTTTCGAAATACTCGGTACCTTGATCTTTTATTTTTAATACTAATGCGGTCGACTTTTTATTTACAAATAATGAGATAATATCATTAAGTTCTGTTGAACTTTTGGCTTTCCAACCATATTGTTCGGCTAACGTATCTAAGCTCCATAAGTTTTGTAAATCACTCGAGGTTGATATTACTGGAGTAGCACGCAATATTCTGCTTATTTGAGTAGTTAATTCATTTGCTTTACCGATATGCCCACTTAATACAGATTGCACATGATTTCCTTGATCATCAATATTAACAACGGCTGGATCGGTTTTCTTATCGATAATATGAGGAGCAATGCTCCTAACACAAATTCCTAGAGCTCCGATAAAAATCCAAGCATCATATTTTTCAAAAGAAGAAGTCATTAGATCCGTTACAGAACTAATTTTCTTTATGTCTTTTGTCTCTTCGACCTCTCTACTTGTAAAAACCTTACTTCTATAAAATTCATTTTGTAATACTCTTGCTATGTTCAATCCACTATCTGTAAAACTTACAATTGCTATGTTCAGTATTTGTTCCTTCATCAGGTATATTTTTTATCTGCCTGCTAAGCTCGATTCTATATATTACTATTTTTTTTGATTCAAGCAAATGAATCTCCTTTGTATAAATTGAAGCACTAATTTATTCTATCAATATAAGTACTTATTCAATTTTTTTTTACTTTTTAATTGCTTTTAACAACGTAATCGGATTGTTCGAATCCAAGATTATATTCATTTCTTCAAGCAATTCCCAATTTACTTTTTTACAAGATTCTTTAAATGTTACCAGACTTGATTCTTGCACTGTATTCATTACTATTTTCGTTCCTAACGAAATTACAGAATCCAGTTTATCCAATAAATCAAAGAGTTTGCCTCCATGTCCGCCTACAAACACAATATCCGGGGTTTTATATTTTTCTAAATCTTGTTCAAAGAAATCCCCCATTACTACTTCAATACCTGGTACTCCATATTTTTGTTGATTTTTCAACATGATTTCTTCACATTCCAAACGCTTTTCAAAAGCAATAACCTCCAAATTCGGATTTTTAAGTTTTGCCTCTATGGAAACAGATCCTGTGCAAAAACCAATGTCCCAAAAAACCGTTGCATTCATAATATCTAGAAAGTGCAGACTCGTTAAACGAATAGGCATTTTTGTTATCATTTTGGGTCGGCCTGGCAATCCTATAAACTCAGTATCTTTAATTCCAAAATGATCAGTTCTCTTTTCTTTTCTATGTAGCAACAAACAATTTAAAGGATGATATTCATTCTGCAATACTTCATGTAAACTAAGAGTTTGAACCCTTTCCTGATTTCCTTCTAAATCCTCACCAATACTTACTTCATAATTATCATATCCGAAGTCTAGCAATCGTTCAGCAATAGATTTTGGATTCTTAGAGTTATCAGTCAACACTCCAATTAAGGACTTCTGATTCATTATGGCTATATCCAATTCCTTCCAACTTCTCCCATGCACACTTACTGCAACTAACTTATTACTATTTGTATTTGTTTTATTTGCTAGTAATTGAATGGAACTAAAATACGGTTCTGTATAAATTTCAGCTTTGGGGTACTTATTTCTGAGAGTATTTGAAAAACCATAAAACAATGGATTTCCTGAAGCAAATACAATAATTTCACTATGCACTTTTTCATACTGATTGAAAAGATCTTCCATAGGGCTTTTTATAAAAATCCATTGATAATTTTCAGGAAGAAACTCTTTAACCAATTCTAAATGACGCTTGCCTCCACTAAAAACAGTAGTGTTTTTAATTACCTCTAATTGTTCCTTTGTAAAAACAGGTCTTTTATTTCCTATGCCTAGTACTCTAAAAATCATGAATATTTTTCTTGAATTACAACTTCTTCTTGAAGTTTTTTATAATCCCATTTTTTTATTTCCAATTCTGGCTTGTTATAAAACATATTAGTGTATCCAAAGCACAGATAGCCAATAAGCTGGTTTTCACTTGGAGCATTTAATATTTTTTTCACTTGTTCAGGATCTAAAATACTCACCCAGCCCATACCTATATTTAGGCTTCGTGCCATCAACCACATGTTTTGAATAGCACAAACAACACTGTACTTCCCCATATTCGGCATACTCGTTTGTCCTAAAACTGGTTCGTTTTTAGGTTTGTAAAAAACTGCCATATTCAAAGGAGCTTCTGTAACTCCTTCTAACTTCAACTTTATATATTCCTGCTTTTTTACATCTGTAAATTCATGTACAGCCTTTTCATTTTCCTGTTGAAAAGAAGCCTTTACAGCTTGCTTTGTTTTTTGATCATGAATTAACACAAACTCCCATGGTTGAGAAAAACCAACTGAAGGAGCGGACAAACCCGCTTGTAAAATTCGATCAATATCTTCTTTTGAAATACTATCTTTCTTAAAATGATTCCCTCGGACGTCCCTTCTGTGCAGTAAAATTTCTTCTAAAACATCCTGCTCATTTTCATTAAAGAAACGTTGTGATTCTTGCGCCATCTTACGCTAATTCTAATTTTGAAAGTTCATCAAATGTAAAAGCCGCATTCACAATTGCTGCAGCAAAATTACTTCCTCCCCTACGTTCGGTAATTAGCGCATAAGGTGTGTTTTTAACCATTTTTAAACGCTCTTTAGATTCAATTACATTAATAAATCCTACAGGCGCACCTACTACGCCAGCTGGACTAATTTTTCCTGCATGGATTTGATCTACAATCTCAATTAAAGCTGTTGGAGCATTTCCAATTACAAACAAGGCTTCTGGATATTTTTGCGCGGCGAGCTTAATTCCCGCTTGAGAACGAGTCAACCCTTCTTTTGCTGCTAATTCTAATGTTTCCTTGTCATTTAACATGCAAACAACCTCATTATTATATTTTCCCGTAAAAGCACGAGTAATACCTGCCTTTACCATAGTAACATCAGTAACAATAACACCTCCATTTTTTAAGTAATCACTCCATTTAGCAATTGCGAAGTCAGAAGTTTCTAAATAGTTTAAATATTCAAAATCTCCAGACGTATGAATACAACGAATCGCTGCCCACAAATGATCTTTTTCAAAGCTGTTTTCAGGAAGGTTTTCAACTATTTCCTTAAAGCTAGCATCCTGAATTTCTTGTCCAGTTTCGGGCTTTCTATTTAAATAACCTCTTGGTGTAATCAAGTGATTTCTATATCTAAAGGTTTGACTGTTTCCAATCAATACAACACTAAACATATCTACTTCTTCAACATCTAATTCAGACAATGTTGTTAAGGTAATAGCCTCCTCTTTTCTACCTAGCTGCTTGCAAATAGCTACCGGTGTATTCTCTGGACGATATTCTAAATATATGTTCTTTAGTGCTTGCAACTGCCAATAGCGCTTTTTACTTTTTGGGTTGTAAAGCCCTGTAACGAAATCTCCTTTCGCTGCGGCAATAATCCTTTTCTCAATAGTTGTCCATGGAGTCATTAAATCGGATAAGGAAATGCAGCAAAAATCATGTCCTAAAATTGCTCCCAATTTACTTCCAGCAGTTATAAAAGCTGAAATCCCTGGAGCTGTTTCGACTTCAATAGATAACTCTTGTTCTGCCACTTTTTGGTAAACAATTGACGCCATAGCATAAATACTGGCATCTCCAGAACCAATAACTACTACATTTTCTCCTTTTAAGGCATATTCAATAGCAATATCAGCTCTCTTTTCCTCTTCACTTAACTCTTTTCCAATGCAAACAGCATTCGGATCTATTAAATGTTCAATGAATTGAAAGTAATAGTGATACCCAATAATCACAGTTGCTTTTGATACTGCTTCCGATGCCATCGGAATAATATATTTTTCATGTCCGGGTCCTAACCCCACAACTTTAATCATGTATATGATTCTTTTTTATTATTAATAAAGAGAAATAAGGAATTTCTCTAGATGATATTTTTTCTAAATCAGTAGTGATATATTCTTCATTCGTCCCTAAACGTTCACAATAATAAAAGTTCCAATTTTGTTCTGATAATTCCTTGTAAAAGTATTTCCAGCTAGTCTTCACTTTCATTAACACCAAAGTATCAACCTGACGAAAATACTTTGTAATTTCTTCCATTGATTTTATTCTCGGTACAATTAATATTTTATCATTTAATAAGCTTAAAGGTATTTGGTGTTTCGCCGCTCCTAAGCTGAACGAATTTATGCCTGGAATTAGCTCAACAGATACATCTATTTTTTTTAAATGATTAAGAATATAAGAAAATGAAGCATATAAGCTTATGTCTCCTTCACAAACCACACTAACTTTTTTACCTGCATTTACAAGTTCTTTAATTTCTGTAGCTACTATATGGTAAACTTCTTTTGCTCGAGTTCTGTCGTCAGACATATCTAGATAAAACCCTCTCAGGTCTTTATTTTCTAGATTATGATATGATAACAATGGGAACAAATAACTCTTTTTTTTTCCTTGAAAAGATGATCCAGGATAAAAAATGACGTCACTTTCTTGTAAAACTCTCAATGCTTTTATAGTTAGTAATTCAGGATCTCCAGGACCTAAAGCCACTCCATATACCATACTATTCTGCCTTCTTCTTTTTACGTTTGTATAAAAACAACTGCCACTTTTCTTCTGCTACTCCTTCTTTATCCATTTCGGCTCTTGACATAGTAAAAAACAAATCAGACAATCTATTTACATAGGCCATTATATATTCATCGACACTTTCTAAATCTTCTAACATCAAAGTAACTAAACTACGTTCTCCTCTTCTTATTTGAGTTCGACAAACGTGACATAAAGCCGAAATTTCATTTCCACCTGGTAATATAAAATAATCAGAAGGTGAGCTTATGCCTGCCTCTAATTCATCTAACCATTCTTCACAAAAAGAGGCTCCGTCAATTGGTTTGGGATTGGGGTTTATTTTTTTCGAATCAGAAGGTCGTGCTAAATGCGACATCATATCCATCATATCTTTTTGAATGCGATGCAAGTTTGTTTGCCACTCGTGATCAGGACCAAGTTTGGCTCTTAACAAACCAATTGTAGAATTTACTTCATCTAAAGTTCCAATACACTCAATTCGGGCTGAATTCTTATACTCACGCTTTCCTCCGAAAACTCCTGTTTTTCCAGTGTCTCCTTTTCTTGTATATATTTTCATTTGTTCGTTGTGTCTTTTACGAAGATTATGTTGACTATTTAACCCTCCTCCTATTACGAGGGGTTAAAACCCCTTGGTTAAGCTGTAACTGACAATCTACTTTCTATTGCCTCTAATATTGATTTCTCTTCTAGTTCTTCCCCTATAATCACCAAACGGGTCGCTCTAAACTCTCCTTCTTTCCAGGGTCTATCAAAATAATTCTCAAATCGAGAAGCCACGCCTTGCACAATCATACGCATAGGCTTATTTGGTACATTAATAATTCCTTTAATTCTATAGATTTCAAACTCGCCTACCAATTCTTCTAATACCTTTACCAATTGTTTTGGTTCATGCGGAACTTTCACCTCTATTACTAATGAGTTTATCGTCTCGTCATGATCGTGATCGTGGTGATCATGGTCGTGGTCATGGTCATGGTGGTGATGGTGGGCTTCATGATGTGAGTGTTTTTTTTCGATAAAATCTTCTGATTTCGAATCTAAACCTAACAATACATCAACTGGAATATCACCTTTTACTGCTGAAATTAATTTAATATTTGATCCAACCTTTTTCTGAATAACACCACTAACTTCCTCATATTTAACTTTATCAACTAAGTCTGATTTTGTCATGATAATAAGGTCGGCACATGATAATTGGTCTTCGAACAATTCTTCTATCGACGACTCATGATCTAAACTATCATCCGCTAATCGCTGTGCTTGAACTTTCTCTCTATCGCATATTTCGCCAGTCGCTTGCCCTACACAATCCACTGCTGTTACAACCGCGTCTACAGTAATCTGAGGCTTCAAATCTGGCCAATTAAAAGCTCTTACTAATGGTTTTGGTAAAGCCAAGCCTGAAGTTTCAATAATTATATGATCAATTTGATCTTTACGCTCCATTAATTGAAGCATTGTTGGTAAAAATTCTTCTTGAACCGTGCAGCACAGACATCCATTACTCAACTCCAAAATATTCTCTTCATCGCATCCACAATCATTTCCTTTTAATATTTCTCCATCCATTCCTAGTTCTCCGAACTCATTTACAATAATAGCTAATCGTCTACCATTAGCGTTTTTAGCAAGCTGATGAATTAAGGTTGTTTTACCAGACCCAAGAAACCCAGTAATAATAGTTACTGGTATTTTTTTAGAAGTAGTAATCATAATAATAGTTTTGATTCAAAGGTATTATAATCATAAGGATTTATTAACATCCAAATCAGATTTTTTAAATTTGAAATGATATCATTTTCTTAGGAAACTATTTCAATTACAACCCGAATATCACTAGTCAAAAATAAGATCAATAAATGACATAATTGAGCTTAACTTACTATGTTTTAATTTACCACAAATAGCTTCTAATAGCTCTACAGAGTATAAAATCAATAAAAAAACAGCTGCGCTTTTTGCAAATTCACAAGAAACAACGATGCTTTTTAGATGTAAAACAAGATAGTTTATGCAAAAATCACAAGTCTAAAACTACTTCCATTCATCGTTCTCTATGATTATAAAAAACAATTATATTTTAAGGCTAACTAACTGAAAAACAACAATGCAACAAAGTTGCTTTTACCTTCTATTTAACCACTTCGAAACATCAAAAAACATTAAACATTAAGCACTTACAAAAAAACTAATTATTTTTTTTGTGATGGAAACTCCTAATTTTACCAATGTGAAAAACCAACTGTAATCGAAGCTTTGCCTCAAACAATTAAATAACTATATTTTTAAATCAATGAAAAATTTAAAAGAAATTATTTTAGGCGCTTCGTTAATAGCCCTATTATGTACGTCGTGTCAAAATGAAAACCCTTCAAATGACAACCTACAACCTGATACAGCAACTGCTGTTGATGACAAAAACATTATTCCTTATCAGTACATCGTAGTATTTAAGGACAGTAGGATTTTTCCTGCATCAAAACAACTTGCTAAGTCTTCTTTTACCAGCAGAAAGGCAAAAGCTCAATCAGTCGCAGGTATATCAAAAACATCTATTACTAAAATCAACGACATTTTATCAGATAATAACATTGATAAATCGAAGGTTCTTAATTATTACACTACAGAAATTTCGGGTGTTGCTATTCGTTTAACGGATCCTGAATTTGATCGTTTACTCAAAGATGATAACGTAGAAGTAATTGAATTTGACAGAATTGTTGAAATTCCTGAAATAGAAGTTGAAAATCTAACTACACGGAAGAGTGCTCAAAGAATGTCTCAGGTTACTCCTTGTGGAATTAACAATGCTGGAGGTTCATCTAATGGATCTGGAAAAAGTGAATGGATTTGGATTGTAGATAGTGGTATCGACCTTGATCATCCGGATTTAAATGTGGTAACAAACAGTACTTATGCGAAGTCTTTTATAGACAATACTCCTAACGACTGTCATGGTCATGGAACTCATGTCGCTGGAACCGCGGCAGCTATTGATAATGGGTTTGGAGTTGTTGGCGTATCAGCCGGTGCTCCTGTTGTACCAGTAAAAGTATTAAATTGTAGTAACCGTGGTAGTACCTCTGGTATTTTAGCAGGAATTAATCATGTTGGACAATACTTTATCGCTGGAGATGTTGTAAACCTAAGCTTAGGTGGTTACTTCGGTTGGGGATGTGGAAGTTATTCTTCTTATAGAAATTCTTTATTAAATTTAGGACAAGGAGGTGCTTATGTTTCTATTGCTGCGGGTAATGATAGTGCAGATGCTTCTTATTTTGAGCCTGCTTGTGTTAATGGACCAAACATTTTTACTATCGCTTCTATGACTTGTAACGGTAGCTTTTCTTCATTCTCAAATTACAACATGAACCCTATTGACTTTATTGCCACTGGTAGTAACGTTTATAGCACTTATTTAAATGGAGGTTATGCAACCTTAGGAGGAACCTCAATGGCTGCTCCTCATGTTGCTGGAATAATGCACGCGAAAGGAGGAGCTCCTAATACAGGAGGTAATGTTTACAATCGTGGAGAATATTATCCGGTTGCCGTTAAATAAGAACTAACTAATTATCAATGGAAAACTGCTTGTTATAATGACAAGTGGTTTTTTCATTTTTGCATGTAACCATCAACACATTCCTCTTTTTTAAAAGTAAAATACAGATGTTTTTATATATAAAATATTTGTTTTCTCTAAAATATTCACCAACACATTACTTTAAAAATCAATCAATTATTTTGTTAATTTATTAAACAAAACAATATTTTAGAGTTGATTTACAGGTGATTTAACAATAAATATACCAATTTTAACAAACCATTCGTTCAACATAACACTTATATTAAGTTAAAGAAATGTTAATTTAAGTTAACGAAATTAACACAAAACTCCACGAAATTCTAATTACTTTTTAAGTTATTTTTATTTACATAATTATCACTATAAGTAGAGTAATCGCTGTTAAAATCACTAGAACCACTAAGTTGCATTTAAACATAAAACAGAAGGCAAAACAACTAAATAAAACTCTACTAAACAGTAAATTATGCAAAAACCTACTTTTTTTTATATTCCAATTATTTCTAATTTTACTCCAAATTAAAAACCCTTCTAACAATGAAAAATGTAACTAAATTCATTTTTTGCGCTTCATTAATGGCGCTAGTTATGACATCATGTCAAAACGAAAATTCTTCAAATGAGAACATGCAATCGAACGTGACCACGGCAGCTGATGACAAAAACATCATACCTGGTCAATACATTGTTCTTTTCAAAGAATCAAAGATCGCTTCAGCTGCTAAACAGTTAGGTAAATCCGTCTTTACTGACAGAAAATCAAAAGCAGCTTCAGTTGATAGAATTACCGAAGTATCTATCAAAAAAATTAATTCGATTCTAGCCGACAATAATGTTGATAGATCGAAAGTACTAAATTATTACACCACAAAAATTTCTGGAATGGCTGTTAAATTAACCGATGAGGAATTTAACAAGTTAGCTAAAGATGAAAATGTTGAAGCTATTGATTTCGACAGAATCGTTACGATTCCTGATTTTGAAGTGGAGGCTGTTACAACAGAAAATGAAGCTCGCAGAGCCCCTCAAACAACTCCATGTGGAATTAACCGTGCAGGTGGTTACACGAATGCATCTGGTAATACGTGGGTTTGGGTTATTGATACTGGAATCGATTTAGATCACCCAGATTTAAATGTTGTTACAAACTCTACTTATGCTAGATCTTTTGCTGGTGGTTCTGCCAACGATTGTAATGGACATGGTACACATGTAGCCGGAACAGCTGCTGCAAAAAACAACAGCATCGGAGTCGTAGGTGTTTCTGCCGGAGCTCCAGTAGTTCCTGTAAAAGTTTTAGGTTGTAATGGTAGCGGTAGTTCTTCAGGAATTCTTGCTGGTATTAATCATGTTGGTAGATATGATATTGCTGGTGATGTTGCTAACTTAAGTTTAGGTGGTTACCATGGTTCAGGATGTTCAACAAGCTCTGCTTACAGAAGTGCTTTAACTGCTTTATCTAACGGAGGAACCTATGTTTCTCTTGCTGCAGGTAACAGTACAGCAAATGCTGCCTACTATGCTCCTGCTTGTATTAACGGAAGTAGAATTTACACTGTTGCTTCAATGACTTGTAGTCGTGGTTTCTCTTCTTTCTCTAATTACAACATGAATCCTATTGACTGTATAGCGACTGGTAGTAGCGTTAACAGTACTTACTTAAACGGTGGATATGCTACTTTAAGTGGTACTTCAATGGCAGCTCCTCACGTTGCTGGAATTATGCATGCTAGAGGAAGTGGACCAAGATTCTCTGGTTCTGTAAGACATAGAGGTGAAAACTACCCTATTGCTGTAAGATAAATTTTAAATCTATAAAGATTATAAAACCGCTCGATGAGCGGTTTTTTTATATCCAAATATGTAAAATAGGCTTCTTTCATTTCTGTAAGATCTTTAACTGGATTAGCCTTCTTAAATAAAGAACATAAAGGAAATAATAGAACATATTATCATTTGTAGTTATCCATTTAAAATGACAACTGTTTTCTTCTAAATTATACTGCCCCGATGCAAGCATACCGGGTATCCGTTGGATTCATAATTTATATTTCGAGGCAAACCTCGACGAATTAACCCTTAGACTATCGCCCCGCAATTAAAATAAAACTTTATGTTTTTAACGTTTTTTCCATTACAAATTTTATCAAAAAGTTTAAAACCACTTGTTTTAAATATTGCTAATTATTTAGTTAAATTATTAAATAAATATTTTTTTAAAAGTATATTTTCAACAAATTCAACAATGAAACATATATTTTAAACATTTCAACAGGTCAATAAAAAACCGTTAAAAAGTTAAAGAAAAGTTAATTTCAGTTAAAAAAGCCATCCAAAAATGTCCCCCTTTTACCCTGATTTTTCTTACACCTCATGGAAAGAGAATTTTCCACACGAGCAAGGATATTCTCTTTATTTTCGGTATAGCAACCCAGTTGCTTAAACATAAAAAAAGGGTAAAAAAAACACAACCTACAACACTACAAAACAAAGAGTTATATGTTTTGATAGTGTTTTTTTATGTTGCGATTATTTCTAATATTTGCTCCAAATTAAAAACCCTTCTAACAATGAAAAATGTAACTAAATTCATTTTTTGCGCTACATTGATGGCGCTAGTTATGACTTCATGTCAAAACGAAAATTCTTCACAAGACAATTTACAATCTGACATTACCACGGCAATTGATGACAAAAACATCATTCCAGGTCAGTATATCGTTGTTTTCAAAGAATCAAAAATCGCTTCTGCTGCGAAACAATTAGGTAAATCCGTATTTACCGATCGAAAATCGAAAGCAGCTTCAGTAGATAGAATTACTGAAACTTCTATCAAACAAATTAATGCTATTCTTGCCGACAACAATGTTGACAGATCAAAAGTATTAAATTATTACACCACTAAAATCTCTGGAATGGCTATCAAATTAAGCGATGCGGAATTTGATAAAATAGCTAAAGACGAGAATGTAGAATCTATCGAATTCGATAGAAGAGTTGAGCTTCCAAAGTTTGAAGTGGAAAACGTTACTACTTTAGGTGATGCTCAAAGAGCTCCACAAACAACTCCTTGTGGAATTAACAACGCAGGTGGTTTTGCCAATGGAGCCTCTAAAAACACTTGGGTTTGGGTTATCGATAGTGGAATCGATTTAGACCATCCAGATTTAAATGTTGTAACAAGCTCTACTTATGCTAAATCTTTTGTTGGTGGTTCTGCTAACGACTGTAACGGACATGGAACACACGTAGCAGGTACTGCTGCTGCTAAAAACAATAGTGTTGGTGTTGTTGGGGTTTCTGCAGGTGCATCTGTAGTTCCTGTAAGAGTTTTTGGATGTAGCGGTGGGAGTAGTACTTCTACTATTCTTGCTGGTATCAACCATGTTGGTAGATACGACATCGCTGGAGATGTAGCTAACTTAAGTTTAGGCGGATACCATGGTTCTGGATGTTCTAGTAGTTCATCTTATAGAAGCGCGTTAAACGCTTTATCTAACGGAGGAACATACGTATCTATTGCTGCAGGAAATAGTAGTGCAAATGCTGCTTTATATGATCCTGCATGTATTAACGGAAGTAGAATTTACACTGTTGCTTCAATGACTTGTAGTCGTGGTTTCTCTTCATTCTCTAACTACAACATGAATCCTGTTGATTTTATAGCAACTGGAAGTAGCGTTTATAGTACTTACTTAAACGGTGGGTATGCTACTTTAAGCGGTACTTCTATGGCAGCTCCACACGTTGCTGGAATTATGCATGCTAGAGGAAGTGGACCAAGATCGTCAGGTTCTGTATTCAATAGAGGTGAAAGCTACCCTATTGCGGTAAGATAAGACGATTCTAATCTTGATGAAATGTAAAGCCACTCGTAAATACGAGTGGCTTTTTTTAACGCTTATTTTCTTATTCTAAAGATTAAACTTTCTACTAAACAATAATTCAGAATATCATAAAAAGGACAATTCGTTATTGAACTCTTTTTATTCCTTTTAATTGCTTCCTAACTTTTTAAAACCAGTTAAAAACACCTAGTAATAGATTCTAAAAACACGTCCAAATGTACCTAATCAAAGTAAACAACTATAACTTTACACGAATAGTCCTATTCATAGGTAAAATATAACTCACCGAACAATTCTCCGTTGGAATAATATTGTCTTGTTATAGGTAGATTAAATTCATTTAACGTATACAAATATTCAATTTCAGAGGAATGTGAAGCAATTTTAGAAATCAACTTATTACCGAGAATTCCGGCTGAATCCGCTAAGGAATTACTAATTAAAACAGCGTTTAATAAGTTATCTCCATAAACACTCGTATAAGAAAATGGAAAAGCACCACTTTCTTGATATAAATAATTATAAGTTGTTAAAAATGAAGTTAAACTAATTACATTAAAATCGTCATCGTATTCCACTGACACTCTCACATTATTATTAACAATTTCTTTATTAATAACTCCTCTACTACCAATTTCGAAAACCTTTGTCGAAATATTTCCATTTACATTCGTTTCACTTACAACAGTATTGTCATTGTTATAAATGAAACTTGTACTAGTAATATTATTATCTCTTGTTCTTTTAGTTTCTCTTACACGATTGGCATTATCATAATTAATATTCTTCTCATAATCTACAACTCCATTTGGTAAATATCCTTTTTCAGAGAGCAAGAGATCACCATTGGAATAATTCCATTCATGAATATATGTGAGTACATTATCCTCATCATAAAATGATGATTTTATTGGTTTATTACTGCTAAATTCGGTGACAATCCTTTCCGATAATTCATCATTTTCAAATATTTTCTGCTCAGTTCTAATTAAATTACGCGAATAATTTTCAATAAGTTCAATATTTTCAGAGGAACACGAGATAATTAGTATTACAACACATGTAGCCTTCCCCAAAACCAGGACAGTTTAAAATTCGAATTTACTAACTTTAAACTCAAACTGTCACAATGAAAATCAGCAAGTTTAGCGAGAGTCAGATAATCAAGGCTCTCAAGGAAAATGAACAAGGTAGGTCTGTAGGTGATTTATCAAGAGAATTAGGAATCGATAAAAGTACTTTTTATTACTGGCGAAAAAAGTATGGAGGTATGGAACAACAGCAACTAAAACGTTTAAAAGAGTTAGAGGAAGAGAATAATAGGCTCAAGCAAATGTATGCAGATGTAAGTTTGGATGTCAAAATGCTAAAAGACGTACTATCAAAAAAGTTCTAAAGCCTTCCGACAAAAGAGTTCGTGTAAAGTATCTCATCAAAGCGTATGTGATTTCTATAGTCCATGCCTGCAAAGTTGTAGGCCTTAGTAGATCGATTTGGTATTACCAGAGTAAAAAAGATGATAGCGAGGTTATTGATAAGTTAACCGAACTTTCTGAATCGTACCCTACAAGAGGTTTTGATGAGTATTATCATAAGATCCGTCGTGAAGGCTTAATATGGAATAGGAAACGAGTGTTACGAGTGTATCGTGAGATGAAACTCAGTTTAAGACGTAAGCACAAAAAGCGTTTGGTTAAACGTGTAAAACAACCTTTGGAAAGACCTTCAAAACTCAATGAATGTTGGAGCATGGATTTCATGAGTGATGCACTTATTGACGGTAGAAAGGTGCGTGTGTTCAATGTTATTGACGATTGCAATCGTGAAGCACTGGCTATAAATGCTGGTCTTTCATATCCAGCAAGAGCCGTTATCGAAACACTGGAATGCCTAAAAGAAGAAATAGGAGTACCTAAGTATGTGAGATGTGATAATGGTCCAGAGTTTATTTCCAAGATTTTTGTCAACTGGTGCAAAAAGAATTTTATAGAAATTAAATATACACAACCCGGTAAACCTATGCAGAATGGCTATATAGAACGATTCAATCGCTTCTTTAGAGAGGATATATTAAGTGCTTATTATTTTAATGACACTTATCAACTTCAAAAGATAAGTGATAACTGGAGAGAAGACTATAATTTTAATCATCCGCATAAATCTTTGGGATACAAGTCACCTAAAGAGTTTATGCCCAGATTTGATGAAGAATTTAAATTCTTCATCAAATCTGACCTTAATAATAATTATTTGTCGAATTTAGAGGTGTCCTAAAAAAGGAAAGGCTACACACATACTAATAAAAATACTTTTTTCATAGGTTTTAAATTATTTATATATTTTTTATAACAACATTTTTCGATAAAAAAAGGGATCAGTCACAAAAGTTGTGTGTGAATTAATATTAAATGTTGATTTTTGCAAAAAAGAGAGATTTGGATTTATCATTAGATGTTTTAAAATTTATACTCCCTGAGTTATTAATCACACATTTTAATTTAACAACTCATAAAGTACAAGGGAAAGATTTACATCTTTATTTTGAAGAAAAGAAAGCTATTCCAGATGAGTTTTCAAAAGGGTTAATTATATCTCATGGTTTTCATAAAGAAACCACTATTGAAGACTTTCCCTTGAGAGGTAAAACAGTATTACTTCATATTAAACGTCGCAGATGGCTAAATAAAGAAACTCAACAAGTAGTACAAAGAGATTGGGATTTAGTAGCACAGGGAACTCGCATGACCGTTGAGTTTGCTGTTTTTTTAAAAGCACTTAGTCAGTACTAAAGCGAATGACTGTCATACTATAGCAGGTTTTTACGGGCTCAATGGTAAAAAATTACAACGTCAGTTTAAAGATTATTTAAGTGATTTTAAACAGTGGAAAGAGAAGTCACATGCTAAAGATTGGTTACTATTTCCTGAAAATATAGGAAAACAGCTTTCTATTGATGAAGTTGCTTTATCTAAAGGAGAGCTTTATACTATTGTTACTAATAAAAAAGCGAAAGGGAAAGCAGGAAGTATTGTAGCTATTATTGCTGGAACCAAAGCTGAAGACGTTAGTGGTAAGCTCCTTAAAATTCCAAACTCCAAACGAAATAAGGTTAAGGAAATCACTTTAGACATGGCCAATACCATGAAACTAATAGCTAAAACATGCTTTCCTAAAGCCACGCAGGTTACCGATAGATTTCATGTGCAAAAATTGGCTTTAGATGCTTTACAAGATATACGCATAAAACATCGTTGGGAAGCAATAGATCAGGAAAACAATGATATAAAAGATGCTAAAAACAATAACAATACATATACCCCTATAACTTTTAGTAACGGAGATACTTTAAAACAGCTTTTAGCTAGAAGCCGCTATTTACTTTATAAGACGCAAGCAAACTGGACAACTAAACAAAAGATTAGAGCTCAGATTTTATTTGAACAATTCCCAGACATTAGAAAAGCATATGTAATATGTCAAAAACTCAGAACTATATTTAATAACCGATTAATAACTAAAGCGGTAGCTTATACAAAACTTGCTAAATGGTTTAAAGAAGTTGAAGATTCAGGGTTTAAAGCTTTTAATATAGTAGCAAACTCCATTAGTTTAAATTACCAATCCATCCTTAATTATTTTGACAACAGAAGTACAAATGCAGCAGCAGAATCTTTTAATGCGAAAGTGAAAGCGTTTAGAGCGCAGTTCAGGGGGGGGTAAGAAACGTAGAATTCTTTCTTTTTAGATTAATCCAAATTTTTGCCTAAACACAACTATTAGTCTTGATCCAAAAAAAGACTCATTCTTTATTCCTTTTAAGAATTAGAATAATCTCTTAGAAAAACAAAAAAGCCTCACTAATTAAAGTGAAGCTTTATGTGAGCCCGATAGGATTCGAACCTATGACCGCCTCCTTAGAAGGGAGGTGCTCTATCCAGCTGAGCTACGAGCCCGTAGTTTTTATGTTTCTACGAAAACAGTGTCGGGGTGGCAGGATTCGAACCTGCGACCTCCTCGTCCCAAACGAGGCGCGATGACCGGGCTACGCTACACCCCGATAAGTCATCTTAATTGCGGAGAGACAGGGACTCGAACCCTGGCGACAGTTACCCGTCGACAGATTAGCAATCTGCTCCATTACCACTCTGGCACCTCTCCTTGCTATTAGAAATTCAATGTATGAATCTCAAATTGCGAGTGCAAATCTAGTACTTATTAAACGTTCTCACAAACTTTTTTAATAAAAAAATTCACTAATCTGGATACTCAACTCGTAAGTGGTAGATATTCATCAACTTATTCTTAATAATTTTTTTTATTTTTTCTATCTCTCTAAAAGTAATATCTGAATTTATGAACTGATTATCGTTTTTTTGTTTCTCAATAATGCGATCAATCAGTTCGTCTATTTTGTGAGCCGTTGGCTCTTTTATGCTTTTTGAGGCAGCTTCTGCCGCATCACACATCATTAAAATAGCTGTTTCTTTTGAAAAAGGAATTGGGCCTTGATATTGAAACTTTTTTATATCTACTTCTCCACTCGGATTGTTTTCTAATTCCGTTTTATAAAAATAATATGTAACACTCGTTCCATGGTGAGTTCTAATAAAATCTATAATCCTATCTGGTAAATTATTTTTCTTGGCAATTTCAATCCCATTGATCACATGGTCCAAAATTATTCGAGCACTATCTTTTGGTGAAAGATCATTATGAGGATTTACACCTGTGGATTGATTTTCCGTAAAATACATCGGATTTACCATTTTCCCTATATCATGATACAAAGCACCTGTTCTAACTAACATTGAATTTGCTCCAATTTCATTTGCTGCCGCTTCCGCTAAATTAGCCACTTGCATTGAATGTTGAAAGGTTCCTGGGGCTTTCTCATTCAAATCTCTTAAAAGCTTAGAATTTGTATTTGAAAGTTCCAATAACGTAACATCAGAGACCAATCCAAATAACTTCTCATAAAAATAGATAAAGAATACTGCCAAAAACGAAAGCAATCCATTCGCAGCAAAAAGACCAAAATATAACCATTTGATCTGATCAGCATTCCCTTCTTTGATTATTGAAAATGCCAAATACGTGATCATATAAATTAACGTAATCTGTCCAATACTAATAAATAGGTTTGCCCTTTTATAAAGCTCGGAAACCGTTAAAATAGTAACAATACCAGCAATTATATGCAGATAGATAAATTCGAAGCTATTCGGTACTATAAATCCAAGTAATAGTACGGTTAATACATGCGTAAATAATCCTAATCGAGCGTCAAAGAAAGCTTTTAATACAATCGGTAAAATACTTAAAGGAACTACATACACGTAATCGATATTTGCTTTTACCACTAGAGTTTGGACTAAAATCATCACAAAAACATTAAAGAAGATAAAAGTTACTTTATTGTTGTTGTTAAAAATATCAGGGCGATATCGCATCAAAAATAGGAGTAGCATTAATAAGGCTAACGAGACCAGCACTCCATAACCTGATAAAATCCAGCTATAATTAGACTTTGACCAAATAGTTGACTGAGATGCCTGTTCATACGATCTCAACATATGATAACGTTCACCTTCAATTATCCCTCCCTTTTCAATAATTAACTCACCTTCCGAAACCATCCCTTTTGTATAAGAAATGGTTTTTATTTTCTCCTCTAACTCCTTATTTGTAAACTTTTCATCAAAGCTAACATTTGGTTTAACGGCACTAGCCAAAGCATTCAGAATTAGTTGCTGCTTGTGCTCACTTAAATCTTGAGTTTTTTGATCAATAACAAGCAATATATCTTCGGATTGCACCAATTTCGAAAACAAAATATCCTCTACAGAATTCCCCTTTCTTAACACTACTACCTCATCCCTGCTATTACCATTGGCCTCTACTGCACTCTCATTGATAAACCCATATTGATAAATCAAATTAACAATGGAAACGCCACGCTTGCGAAGTTCCTCAACGTCCTTAACTGTTAAGGAATCAGAGGCAGGTGCTCTATCAATTTGCTCTTTATATTGAGCTATTACATCACGTCGAATATCATCATCAAAAGCAAAGTATTTTTTACTTTCAATAGTTAAGTCCTCTTTTTCCTTTTCAATTTCATCATCACCTTTATAAATCGCAAAATCAAAAGGGGAATACAAGTTATCATACTGCCAAGCTTTTCCTAAAGCAAAATCATATTTAAACTGTCCTCCTCTGGGAAATAAATAGACAATAGAACCCGCTGTTAGTAGAAAAAGTAATACCTTATAAACAATGGCATTGTGTTTATATAATTTATCTATAAGTTGACTCATTTTTTTGATTTAAAACGTAAAGATAACCTTTCTGTATAATTTGAGTAGTTGGTATAAAATAGTTATTTTCGCATGACTAATTTAACGCAAATACAAAATCTAAATATGAAAGAAGTAGTTATCGCATCGGTTGCCAGAACACCAATAGGAAGCTTTTTAGGTACTTTATCTAAGATACCTGCTCCTAAGCTTGGTGCTACTGCCATTAAGGGAGCCTTAGATAAAATTAATTTAAAGCCTGAATTGGTTGATGAAGTTTTTATGGGAAATGTGGTTTCTGCTGGATTAGGTCAAGCACCTGCAAGACAGGCTGCCATGTTTGCAGGAATTCCTGACACAACTCCTTGTACAACCGTTAATAAAGTTTGTGCATCGGGAATGAAATCTATTATGTTAGGAGCGCAAACGATTGCGTTAGGTGATGCTGATATTGTTGTAGCTGGTGGAATGGAAAACATGAGTATGATACCTCACTATCAGCATGCAAGAAATGGAAGTAAATTCGGACCTATTACCTTGGAAGATGGAATGCAGAGAGATGGACTTGTAGACGCATATGACAAAGTAGCTATGGGTGTATGTGCCGATGATTGCGCTACAGAATATGAATTTACAAGAGAAGACCAAGATAATTTCGCTATAGAATCATATAATAGATCTGCCAAAGCTTGGAGCGAAGGTAAATTTAATGATGAAATAGTACCTGTAGAAGTTCCGCAAAGAAGAGGTGAACCTTTAATTTTTAGTGAAGATGAGGAATACAAGAATGTGAAAATGGAAAAAATTCCAGCTTTACGTCCTGCTTTCACTAAAGAAGGTACGGTAACTGCTGCAAATGCCTCTACTATTAATGATGGTGGTGCTGCCCTAGTTTTAATGTCATCGGAAAAAGCGAAGGAATTAGGTATAACTCCTCTAGCAAAAATAAAAAGTTACGCTGATGCTGCTCATGAACCAAAGTGGTTTACAACAGCTCCAGCCAAAGCTTTACCTAAGGCATTAGATAAAGCGGGAATATCTATTGATGATGTTGATTATTTCGAATTAAACGAAGCTTTTTCTGTTGTTGGTTTAGCCAACATGAAAATCTTGGGATTAGATGCTACTAAAGTAAATGTAAATGGTGGAGCCGTTTCATTAGGGCATCCATTAGGAGTTTCTGGAGCTAGAATAATTATCGCTTTAACATCTATATTAAACCAAAACAATGCTAAGATCGGAGCTGCTGGAATATGCAATGGCGGAGGTGGAGCAAGTGCAATGGTTATAGAAAAAATTTAATATTTATCATCTCCCTATTTTAATGTTTGGAATTTGTAACCTTAGTATTGTCCCTTTACGACTAACCCCTTCGGACACTTCAGAAATGGTTAACCAGGTTGTTTTTGGTGAACATTTTACTATTCTTGAGAAAGATAAAAAATGGAGTAAAATAAAGCTATCTTTTGATGGGTATGAGGGCTATATTGACAATAAACAATACAAAGATATTTTAGAAGAAGACTATCATACTCTATGTAAAAGTAAAAAACATTATGCGGGTGAACTTATTGATTTTATTACCGACAACACCAATAACCTCACCACAATACCTTTAGGCGCTCAGCTACCTTTTTTTAATGAACACAATTTAAGGATTCACGAGCAAAGCTATACATATGAAGGTAAAGTTTATGGTGAGCAACTTCCAAAAAGCTCTATTATTGAAAAGGCATTTTTATTTTTAAATGTCCCTTATTTATGGGGAGGAAAATCTCCTTTTGGTATTGATTGTTCTGGCTTTACGCAAACTGTATACAAACTTTGTGGTTATCAGCTATTAAGAGACGCCAAAGAACAGGCCTCTCAAGGTGAAGTTTTAAGTTTTATTGAAGAGAGTGAACCAGGTGATTTAGCTTTTTTTGATAACGAAGAAGGAATGATCACCCATGTAGGGATTATCATGAATGATTACAATATAATTCACGCTCATGGCAAAGTAAGAATAGACAAGTTAGATCATAGTGGTATCTATAATATAGACACGCATCAACACACGCATAAATTAAGAGTTATAAAACGTTTTATTTAAACATAAAAAAGCCCGATTTTCATCGGGCTTTTTCTATTTATTCTTCGTCTATCTCGGTTCGAGTTTCTTCAGATTTCTCTCCTTTCTCTATTTTAATACTTAGTCGCTTTGTTTCGTCATCTAAGTCCATAAAAATAGAATCTCCTTCATCAACCTTAGAATTTACAATTTCTTCTGCTAAGGCATCTTCAATATACTTCTGAATCGCTCTTTTTAAAGGTCTCGCTCCATATTGTTTATCAAACCCTTTATCAGAAATATAATCTTTAGCCTTCTCACTTAAAGTCAAGTTATATCCTAAATCAGCAATACGTGCTAATAATTTCTCTAACTCAATATCAATGATTTTATGAATATCTTCACGTTCAAGAGTATTGAAAATAATTACATCATCAATACGATTTAAGAATTCAGGAGCAAACGTCTTCTTCAGTGCACCTTCAATAATACTCTTTGCATGGGCATCTTCCTGATCTTTCTTCGAAGAAGTCCCAAATCCAACTCCTCCTCCAAAATCTTTTAACTTACGAACACCAATATTTGATGTCATAATAATTATCGTATTCCTAAAGTCTATTTTTCTTCCTAAACTATCAGTAATATGTCCATCATCTAAAATTTGTAACAACATGTTAAACACGTCAGGATGAGCTTTTTCAATTTCATCCAAAAGCACTACAGAATAAGGCTTTCTTCTAACTTTCTCTGTTAATTGACCACCTTCTTCATATCCAACGTATCCTGGAGGCGCTCCTATTAGTCTTGATATAGCGAACTTCTCCATATATTCACTCATATCAATTCTTATTAAAGAATCATCTGAATCAAATAATTCTCTCGCTAATACCTTAGCTAATTGAGTTTTTCCAACCCCAGTGGATCCTAAGAAAATAAAAGATCCAATTGGTTTATTTGGGTCTTTCAGTCCAACTCTATTACGTTGAATTGCTTTTACCACCTTAGTTACTGCTTCATCTTGACCAATAACTTTTCCTTTAATCATGTTTGGTAATTCAGCCAATCTATTACTCTCAGCTTCTGCAACTCTATTAACTGGTATTCCCGTCATCATAGAAACAACTTCAGCTACATTATCTTCTGTAACTATTTCTCTATGAAGTTTAGAATCTTCTTCCCATTGATTTTGCGCAGACTCAAGAGCTATTTCCAAATTCTTCTCATCGTCGCGTAACTTCGCTGCCTCTTCATATTTTTGTCCGCTTACAGCCTTAGTTTTACGATCTCTGATTTCTTCTAATTTCGCTTCAATTTCCAAAATTTGTTGAGGAACAACAATATTTGTAATATGAATACGACTTCCTGCCTCATCCAAAGCATCAATAGCTTTGTCTGGAAGGTATCTATCCGTCATATAACGATTGGTTAATTTCACACAAGCCTCAATTGCTTGATCTGTGTAATTAACATGATGATGAGATTCGTATTTACTTTTAATATTATGCAAGATCTGAACGGTTTCTTCAACGGTAGTAGGATCTACTATCACTTTTTGGAAACGACGCTCTAACGCACCATCTTTTTCTATATTCGTTCTATATTCATCAAGTGTTGTAGCACCAATACATTGAATTTCACCTCTTGCCAAAGCTGGTTTCAACATATTTGAAGCGTCTAATGAACCAGTGGCACCTCCTGCTCCAACAATTGTATGGATTTCATCTATGAATAATATAATATCTTCATTCTTCTCAAGTTCATTCATCAACGCTTTCATACGCTCTTCAAACTGCCCTCTGTATTTTGTTCCAGCAACCAAACTTGCTAAATCTAAAGATACAATTCGCTTATCAAAAAGAATTCTCGACACCTTTCTATTTACAATACGCAATGCCAAACCTTCTGCTATTGCAGATTTACCAACTCCTGGCTCACCAATAAGCATTGGGTTATTCTTTTTACGACGACTTAAAATTTGAGAAACACGCTCAATTTCTTTTAATCGACCAACAACTGGATCTAACCTTCCCTCTTCGGCAAGCGCTGTTAAATCACGCCCAAAGTTATCCAAAACCGGTGTTTTAGTCTTCTTGTTTTGTTTTCCTCTTGGTGTTTGTTGTCCAAACGGATTCGACTTATCATCGCTAAACTCATCATCAGAAGGTGTTTCAGCAATCGGACTTGAATAATCCTCTACATGAAGTTCCTTGTAAAGAGCCTTTGCTTGCTCGTAATCGATATCATATTTTTGTAACAACTTTGTTGTTGGGTCATTCTCATTACGTAAAATACATAATAATAAATGCGCCGTATCAATCGCATTGCTTTGATACAACTTTGCCTCTAAAAAAGTTGTTTTTATTGCTTTCTCTGCTTGTCTTGTTAGATGTAAGCTTTTTTTCTGATTATTACCAAGTGACGGGGATGACGGGTTTAGTTTCTCTAACTTATTACGTACCAAATCCAAATCCACATCAAAAGTAGTTAAGATTTCAATGGCTTTACCATCTCCTTTTCTTATTAATCCTAAAAGCAAGTGCTCCGTTCCAATAAAGTCGTGACCTAATCGTAAGGCTTCTTCTTTACTAAATGTTATCACATCTCTAACTTGTGGTGAAAAATTATCGTCCATAAAATTAATTTGTGTCTCTTTTGTTGTAAAGTTAGTTAGATTTTTTTTTAAATATACAAAAAAGATGCCATATACCTAAGGCATGACGATATGTCTTTATGAAATGAATTTTATTTCAATTTATAAAACAATATAGTGCTAAAAATTGTTGATAACTAAGACAAAACTATACTAGCAAACGTTGCGTAAAACATGACATTATTGTATCTTGCCCTGATTTAGAAAACACATCGTTTATTAAACATAATTTTGAAGGAGTTTCTTATTTTACAAATCTCTTATTGTAAGATACGGAATGTTAACATCTTAAAGGAAAACATATGGCAGATGGCGAAAAGTTGATTCCTATCAACATTGAAGAACAAATGAAATCAGCATATATCGACTATTCAATGTCGGTGATTGTATCGAGGGCTTTACCTGATGTACGAGATGGTATGAAACCAGTACATAGAAGAGTTTTATTTGGAATGCATGAATTAGGAATTAAAGCTACAGGAGCCTATAAAAAATCGGCGAGAATTGTAGGGGAAGTACTGGGTAAATATCACCCACATGGAGATACTTCTGTATATGATTCTATGGTTCGTATGGCTCAAGATTGGAACATACGTTATTTAATGGTAGATGGGCAAGGGAATTTTGGTTCAGTTGATGGTGATAGCCCTGCCGCAATGCGTTATACCGAGGTACGTATGCAGAAAATATCAGAGGAAATGTTATCTGATATTGAAAAAGACACTGTAGATCATAAATTAAATTTTGACGACACTTTACAAGAACCCACAGTTTTACCAACACGTATTCCTAATTTATTAGTGAATGGTGCCTCTGGTATTGCTGTAGGTATGGCAACAAATATGGCGCCACATAACTTAACTGAAGTTATTAATGGTACTATTGCCTATATCGATAACAGGGATATTGAAATTGACGAACTAATGCAGCACATTAGTGCTCCAGACTTCCCTACTGGTGGTATTATATACGGATACGACGGCGTTCGTGATGCTTTTCATACAGGACGTGGACGTATTGTTATGCGTGCTAAAACTAGTATTGAGGAAGTTAAGGGCAGAGAGTGTATTATTGTTACTGAAATTCCTTATCAGGTCAATAAGGCTGAAATGATTAAGAAAACAGCTGACTTAGTGAATGATAAGAAACTTGATGGAATTGCAAGTATTCGTGATGAGTCTGACAGAAAAGGAATGCGTATTGTTTACATTTTAAAGCGTGATGCTGTTCCTAATATTGTTTTAAATAAACTGTTTAAATATACACAACTTCAAACATCGTTTAGCGTTAATAATATTGCTTTAGTTAAAGGTCGTCCTGAACAATTAAATTTAAAGCAGTTAATTCACTATTTTGTTGAGCATAGACATGAGGTAATTGTTCGTAGAACAGAGTTTGAACTTAAGAAAGCCGAAGCTCGTGCTCATATTTTAGAAGGACTAATTATTGCTTCTGATAATATCGACGAAGTAATTGAAATAATAAGAGGTTCTTCAAACGCTGACGAAGCTCGAGAAAAATTAATCGAACGATTCGAACTTACTGAAATTCAAGCAAGAGCTATTGTTGAAATGCGTTTGCGTCAGTTAACAGGTCTAGAACAAGATAAGTTAAGAGGTGAGTATGATGAAATCATAAAAACTATTGCCGACTTAAAAGATATTTTAGCTAATGAACCTAGACGTTATACCATTATAAAAGACGAATTACTTCATATCAAAGAGAAATATGGAGATGAAAGACGTTCTGTTATAGAGTATGCTGGTGGAGATATGCGTATTGAGGATATGATTCCAAACACTCAAGTGGTTGTTACAATCTCTAACGCAGGATACTTAAAACGTACTAACTTAGACGAGTACAAGGTTCAAAACCGTGGTGGTAGAGGTCAAAAAGGTGCTACTACACGTAATGAAGATTTCTTAGAGCATTTATTCGTAGCTACGAATCATCAATACATGATGTTCTTTACACAAAAAGGTAAAGTTTTCTGGATGCGCGTATTTGAGATTCCAGAAGGCGGTAAAAACACTAAAGGTAGAGCAATTCAAAACCTTATTAATATAGAACAAGATGATAAGGTAAAAGCGTTCTTAGTAACTGGTGATTTAAAAGATGAAGACTACATCAACAATCAGTTTGTTATCATGGCTACCAAAAAAGGACGTGTTAAGAAAACTCCTTTAGAGCAGTATTCTCGTCCAAGAGCTAATGGAATTAACGCAATTACCATTAAAGATAATGATGAGTTACTAGAAGCTAAACTAACTTCAGGAGACAGTCAAGTTATGCTTGCCTTAAAATCTGGTAAAACCATTCGTTTTGAAGAAGAAAAAACAAGACCAATGGGTAGAACAGCTTCTGGTGTGCGAGGAATAACACTTCAACATGAAGATGACGAAGTAATCGGAATGGTTTCTGTAAATGATATGGAGAGTAATATTTTAGTAGTTTCTGAAAAAGGATACGGTAAACGTTCCAAACTTGAAGACTACAGAATTACCAATCGTGGTGGTAAAGGTGTTAAAACATTGAACATTTCAGAAAAAACTGGTAACTTAGTCGCTATTAAAAACGTTGATGACTCTAATGATTTAATGATTATAAATAAATCTGGACTAACCATTAGACTAGCTGTTGAGGATTTACGTGTAATGGGTAGAGCTACGCAAGGTGTACGTTTAATAAATATTAAAAATAACGATAGTATTGCAGCCGTTGCAAAAGTTATGCATGAAGAAGAAGAAGAGACCATAGATGAAAATGGCATGGAAATTGAAAATGACAGTAACGAGAATCAAGAACAACAATAAAATAACAACAATAATGAAAAAACAGATTTTAGCTCTTTCTTTAGGAGTAGCGTCTTTGGGTGCTTTTGCACAGAAAGCAGAACTTAAAGCTGCTGAGAAAGCTATTAAAAAGCAGAACTTTAATGAAGCCATTTCTTCTATTTCTGCTGCTGAAAAGTTAATAGCGAATGCTGACGATAAGTATAAATCTAAATTTTATTTCCTTAAGGGTCAAGCTTACGCTTCAAAGAAAGATTACAAAACTGCTGCAGATGCTTTTAATAGCTTAATCGCTTTTGAAAAGAAAACTGGTAAAACCAGACATTCTAATGAAGCCGCTCCTGTGTTAAACAAAATTATACAAGACGTTTCTAATAAAGCCATCAAGATATATAACGAAGGTAAAGATTTCAAAGCAGCAGCTGAAAACTTTTATCTTACTTATCAATTAAGCCCAAAAGATACTTCTTTTGCTTACAATGCAGCCGTAGCTGCTACACAAGGAAAAGACTATGACATGGCTTTAAATTATTATAACGAGCTAAAAAAAATCGGATATACTGGTATTGAAACTCAGTATTTAGCTACTAATAAGTTAACTGGTAAAGTTGAAAACTTGGGGTCAAAATCTCAAAGAGATTTAATGATTAAGTCTAAACAATATCTTAATCCAGTTGATAAAAGAACTGATTCTAAATCGGCTACTATCGTTAAGAACATTGCTTTAATCTTAAAAGAGCAAGGTAAAAATGAAGAAGCTATTGCTGCGATGGCCGAGGCACGTAAATCAAATCCAAAAGATTTAAACCTTATCTTAAATGAAGCTCAGTTGTATATTGAGATGAAAAGAATGGATAAGTTTGGAGAGTTAATGAACGAAGCGGTTTCTTTAGACCCTGATAATCCTACATTATATTATAATTTAGGAGTTGTAAATTATAACCAAGGAAGAATTGAAGATGCTAAAAAGCATTACCAAAAAGCTATTGAATTAAAGCCAGATTATGCTGATGCTTACATGAACTTAGCAGTTTCTGTACTTGATAAAGACAAGCAGATTGTCGAAGAAATGAACAAGAATCTTTCTAACTTCAAGAAATATGATGAGTTAGCATTAAAGCAAAAGGAAGTTTATAAAGAAGCTTTACCTTTTTTAGAAAAAGCTGATAATATCAACAGAAATATTGATACAGTTAAGACTTTAATGAATCTTTATGAAGTTTTAGAGATAAGCGATAAGGCTGATGAATTTAGAGCTTTATACAAATCAATGAAATAAGAATTATAATATTCTATTGTAAAAAAAACTCGAGTTTTCACTCGAGTTTTTTTTTACCTATTTTTCTTTTGAATCTTCAATTCATACTATTTAGCTGGAACGTATAAACCTTAAAAAAACTGAATTGTATTTTTCTTATGAAACATTCAATTATTATGAGTGATAATAGCGTTCATTGATAATCTTTCCATCTTTCCATTGCGTTCGATTTACTTGCTCAAAGTGATGTTTTGTTCCATCATTGGTCGTAAAATCCATTATAGCCTCATAATAGGAAATATCTCCATTAACGACTATATTTTTTATTTCATATCCACCAAATTCAGTTACAGTAGATAACAAATCTCTTTCTGCTTGTAAACAAACTTCCTTTCCTATTTTAGGTTCATTATTCGCTTCCTGTAAAACAACGTCATCGGCTAAATACTTTTCCATTGCTTCAATAAATTGTCCTTTACCTAATAACTCTTTTAAATCTAAAAGTGAATTCTCTATTTGGTTTTTCATGTTTTAAAATTACCGTTAATTATATTGGTAGTTATGTCGTTAACAACACATACTTCTTACAAAATCCAACGAACTTCACTTTATAAAAGTCATAAGTATTAAATCGATTGTATCAAGCAAAAGGATTCAAAATAAAACAATAACTCAATAAATTATTTACAAACCATTATCAGTTCTGATCTAGAATAGATTTCAAAAAAAAATCAGGCTGTATAGCCTGATTTTTTCCTTCATTCTTTTTAAAACTAATTAAAATTAGTTTCCATTTGTAAGTAGCCAAGAAATTCTTTTTTAACATCTTTCTCTTTAAACTTACCCCCAAATTCAGCAGTAACAGTACTGCTTTCAATATCTTTTATTCCACGAGAATTCACGCATAAATGTTTTGCATCAATAACACAAGCCACATCATCAGTTCCTAAAGCCTCTTGCAAAGATTGAACAATTTGCATTGTTAAACGCTCCTGTACCTGTGGTCTTTTTGCAAAGTAATCAACTAACCTATTCATTTTAGATAAGCCGATAACTTTTCCATCTGAAATATACGCCACATGAGCTCTTCCCACAATTGGCAATAAGTGATGTTCGCAAGTAGAATACACAACGATATTCTTCTCTACTAACATTTCACCATAGTTATATTTATTATCAAACGTAGACGCCTTCGGTTTATTCGCAGGGTTTAACCCCATGAACAATTCATTAACAAACGCTTTAGCAACTCTTTTAGGAGTACCACTTAAACTATCGTCTGTTAAATCCATTCCTAAGGTTTCAAGAATATCTCTAACACTTTCTTGTATACGTTCTATTTTTTCTTTATCCGAAATATCAAAAGCATCTGGTCTCATTGGTGTTTCAGCAGACGTTCCTACATGGTTCTCACCTATTTCGTCAATTCTTTCCTCGTTCATATTATTATTAAGTTCGAACATAATTTTCAAAATTGATTCTGCAAAGATACGACAATCATAATTTTAATTTACTAAATCAATTATTTCATTTACTGTTAGTAAATTTTGATCGCCAGTTTGCATGTTTTTAATTGTAAATTTATCATCATCTACCTTGGTTACAACAAATTCAATTACTCTATTGGTTACATATTTCCACTGTTTCTTTTGTTGTTTATTACTAGTAGCCACATCAGGATATAACTCTGTTTTAATATCTGCTTCACGCAATGTCTTTATCGCTTTTACTTTTGCTAAATTTTCACCTTCATCAAAATTCAAGAACAAAACCTTAGGTTTTGGAAGTTCTACCGCTTCAAACAGTTCTAATTCTTCCATCACTAAATAAATTCTATCCAATCCAAACGATATTCCAACACCAGAAACATCTTTTAATCCAAATATACCTGTAAGATCGTCATATCTACCTCCTCCTCCTATCGAGCCCATTTTGACTTCCTTAGGAGCCGCAACTTCATAAATTGCTCCAGTGTAGTAGTTCAATCCTCGTGCCAAAGTTACATCTATGTCTAAAATGGCAGAGGTTAATCCTAATTCACCGATTGCCTTTACAATAAAACTTAGCTCTTCAACACCATTCATCCCTTCCTCAGAAGCTTGTAACATTCCTTTTAAAGATGTTAATTTATCTTCATTAGAACCTGTAAAACTGAATAATGGATCCACTTTGTCAATAGCCTCTTGCGTAATTCCCTTAGATAGCATTTCCGTTACAACACCTTCTTTCCCAATTTTATCTAGTTTATCTAAAGCAACTGTAAAGTCAATTAATTTATCTTTTGCTCCAATTACTTCCGCAATACCCGACAAAATTTTTCGATTATTAAGCTTGATAGTCGTTCCCTGTAAACCTAACTTACTAAAAACAGTATCGTATAATTGTACAAATTCCACTTCTTGCCATAATGACTTACTTCCTACAACATCTGCATCACATTGATAAAATTCCCTAAAACGTCCTTTTTGCGGCCTGTCTGCTCTCCATACTGGCTGAATCTGATAACGCTTAAAAGGAAAAGTAATATCATTTTGGTGTTGTACCACATATCTTGCAAATGGCACCGTAAGATCGTATCTAAGTGCCTTTTCTGAAATTTTTGAAATTACTTTTTGACTATTCTTTTCAGTCAGTAAATTCTCATCTACCTTTTTTAAATAATCTCCAGAATTCAAAATTTTAAAAATCAAGCGATCACCTTCTTCTCCATATTTCCCCATTAAGGTAGATGAATTTTCAAAACTTGGTGTTTCAATTGGTTGAAAACCAAAATTTTCAAACGAATGCTTTATGGTTGAAAAAATATAATTTCTTTTCGCTACCTCGGTTGATGAAAAATCTCTGGTTCCTTTTGGGATACTTGGTTTCATATTTTATTAGTTATCAGTGTTCTTTTATCTATATTCAATTATCAATGATCATAATTTACACTTCATTGCCAACTGAACTTGCAAATATCAGAATTAATCGGGAATTTTTGAAGTTTTATTTTTTCGTTTTAGTTGATAAATTGTTGCATTTAATTCAAAGCCTAATAAGAGTATTATGGCGTTTAACCACACAAACAACATTAGAATTAAAAGAGTTCCAATAGAACCATATAATTGGTTGTATTTGGCAAACTTCACTACATAAATTCCGAATACGTAAAATGAAAACATTGAAACCACTGTTGTTAAAATAGCTCCTGCAGAAAAGAATTTAATTTCTTTTCCTTGTTTCGTTCCATATCGAAATAATATAGATACAATAGTAAAAATCATCAATAAAAACAAGAAACCTCGTCCATAGTAAAACAGGTCTAAATCATTTGTATTAAACCATCCTTTTTCATTAATCTTTGCCAAAGCAACTTGATAAAGTATTACAAAAACAACGGTTGTAATTAAGAAAAAGGACATTAATAATGAGACTCCTAATGAAATAACATAAGCTCGTATTATATTCCTGTATTCTTTTACATGATACGAATACTCAAAGCCTCCGAAAATAGCATTCACACCATTTGTCATAAGAAATATTGAGGCTAAAAAACCAAAAGATAACAACCCTCCATATTGATTATTTAAAATATCGTGTAAAACACTATCCACCGCTTCAAAAGTTTTTGGTGGTAATACTTCCTTTATTAAAGAAAATAAGCCCTCTTGAAAACCATCAATAGGAATGTATGGAATTAAGGTAAGTATAAATAGTAAAAAAGGGAAAATGGCCATAAAAAAACTAAAAGCAATCCCTCCAGCTCTGGTTGTAAGTGCTCCTTTCACAATTCCCAAAACATACATTTCAAGAACATCATATAAGGACATCCCTTGCAACCCTGGAATTTTAATCTTTTTTACAAAGGCTACTAAAATATTTATAATGGGAATTTTACTTAAATTTTCTTCTATCCTTTTTGACATTTTTTGGTTGGTTTAAAGCGTATTCTTTAAAATTGTTTTCATCGATTTTCTATATACTATAAAAAGTAAAAACAGTAGAAGTTTAAATTATGTTAATTTTATATATAGCTAGTAAATCACCAACATTGTTTTTAGAGAATGTAGCTCCTTTTAGTTGATTTTTATCTAAATCAATTCTAAAATTTTCCGCAGTGCTAAAATCAACATTTTCGAGATTGGTCGCATCAAAAATAGCATCTTTTAAGTTACAGTTCGTAAAATGTGTCCCTGAAAGATTGGCTTCAGTAAAATCCACTCCCTCTAAGATACAATCAAAAAACTGAAAATTCGTTATCGACATTTGATAAAATGAAGAAAAATCAAGTTGACACTTCATGAAATCCACTTTAAACAGAAAGCTATCTATTTCATGAAATTTTACCCCGACCAGTTTAGAGTTTTCAAAACGAGTTTCTTTAAAACTACTTCCTTTTATTCTTGAGTTCCCTAAATTACAATCTATAAACTCGCATTCGAGAAACTCAGAACCATTTATATGCAATTCAGAAAAATCGCAATTTTTGAAGATACAAGAGTCAAAATCAGTTTTACTGAGTTGTTCACCCGTAAAACTGACTTTGTCATATACTTTATCACTATGATAATCGTTCATTAAAAAGAACTCTAAATTATTTTAATCCTCTGGCTTTTAACATTGGTTCTGATTTTGGGTCTCGTCCTGCAAAAACACGATACATTTCAGAATAATCCATTGTATTTCCTTTTGATAATACTTCCTCACGGAACTTTTGTCCGTTATGACGATTTAACAATCCATTATTTTTAAACCAATCGTAAGCATCATGACTCAACATTTCCGTCCATAAATATGAATAGTAACCAGCTCCGTATCCACCAGCAAAAATATGTGCAAAATAAGTAGAACGGTACCTTGGTGGTACCTCATCAATTTTTAACTTCATTTTAGCTAGAGCCTCCTCTTCAAACTTAGCAACATTTTCTACTGTTGTTTCTGAAGAAATAGTATGCCATTGCATATCTAAATTCGAAGAGCACAAGTTTTCAATAATTGAATATCCTTGATTAAATGTTCCTGCATTTTTAATTTTTTGGAGTAATGTATCAGGAATTACTTCTCCTGTTTTATAGTGTAATGCATAATTATTTAACACCTGAGGATGTGTTGCCCAATTTTCGTTGAACTGTGATGGAAACTCAACAAAATCTCTAGCAACGCTCGTTCCTGAAATTGACTCATACTCTTGATCAGCAAAAAAACCATGTAAAGCGTGTCCGAACTCATGAAATGTTGTTTCCACATTATCAAAACTAATTAAAGCAGGTTCTCCTTCGGCAGGTTTCGGGTAATTACAAACATTATAAATTACTGGTTTTTGATTACGTAATTTTGATTGTTTTACAAAAGAACTCATCCATGCTCCTCCTCTTTTACTATCACGTGCGAAAAAATCACCGTAAAACAGTCCTAGTTTAGATCCGTCTTCTTCAAAAATTTCATAAACTACAACATCAGGATGATAAGTAGGTATATCGGTACGTTTTTTAAATGAAAGTCCATATAATTTTGTTGCTGCATAAAAAACCCCTTTCTCCAATACATTGGTTAATTCGAAGTATTGCTTTACCTCATCTTCGTTTAGGCTATACTTTGACTTACGAACTTTTTCGGCATAATGATTCCAATCAGAAGGAGCCAATTTAAAACCTTTTCCTTCTTTTTTAATTTCGGCCTGAATTTCTTTTGTTTCGGCTGTTGCTTTTTCAACAGCCCCAGGAATTAATCCATTAAACATTTCAAAAACCTTATCTGGTGTCGTTGCCATTGTTCCTTGTAAACTCCAGCTAGCATAATTATCAAACCCTAAAATATTTGCTTTTTTAGCTCGTAATAACACCATTTTTTTAACCAGTTCACTTGTTTCGAAATCTCCTGAATCCGATCTATGAATTGATTTTTCAAATAATGCTTTCCTAGTTTCTCTATTTTCTAGGGTTTGTAGTAAAGGTTGCTGTGTTGTATTAATCAACTGAATTTCAAAGGCTCCATCTTTTTCTAAAGATGCTATCTTCTCCTCTGACAAACCAGCTAATTGTTCCTTACCTGAAACGGTTAAGCCTCCTTTTTTACTAGCATCCAGTAATTTTTTTCCAAAATCATTTGATAGTGTAGCTAATTCAGCATTAATATCTTTTAACTCTTTCTTTTTGTCTTCGGAAAGGTTTGCACCCGCCTTAACAAAGTTTTTGTAATATTCTTTTACCAAATGCTTTGATTCCGCATCAAGTTCTAAAGTTTCTATATTAGTATACACAGTTCTAATACGCTCAAACAACTTTGTATTCAATGAAATTTCATCTCTATGTGTTGAAAACTTAGGTGCCAATTCTTTCTGATTAGCCTTTATTACATCGTTCGTATGCGCTCCTGCCAAGGCGTAAAAAACCGAAGTTGCTTGATCTAAAACCCGATCACTTTCCTCTAAAGCCAAAATCGTATTTTCAAAAGTTGGTGCATCGGTATTTTCTACAATTTTTACAATCTCCTCATTCTGTACTTCCATTCCTTTTAAAATGGCAGGCATAAAATGCTCATCTTTAATTTTTGTAAAATCAGGGGCTCCGTAATCTAAAGTACTCTTTACTAATAACGGATTCTCAATATTTACCATATTTTCTGATTCTTTTTTTGTTTTATTTGTGTTACAACTTGCCATAAAAGCTAATGTTGTTACAAGAATATATTTATTCATTCTGCATTTAAATTAATGGATAGTAGTCTCATAATTACATTTAACAAACTCGTTAAGGGTATACCATTTATCAATTGATAATTACTGATATTAGTTTCGTAAAGAGTTTATACAACGCTTATAAATTCATAACAATAATACCATTTTTATGAATTTTTTGAAAGTATTATATACATGAATTTCTTCTCAAGTCAGAAAACAAAAAAGTTTTATTCCGTTTATGTCTGTATAATTCTTTTCAAAAAAAAGAAACTTCATTATTTACATAATGAAGTTTCTTAAAATCTAATTTCGTATTTCTAAAGGCTCACCATCTTTTTTATGACGGTTTTCATACGTTTTTCCTGATTTCCTACCCATTTATCAATGATAATTCCATTTTTATCAATCGCAAAAAATGTTGGATATTTGTCTACACCGTATACCTTTTTTATTTTCTCTTTACCTTCTACTTTCCACATAGTTGTGCATTTGAAATCTATTTTCAAGCGTTTTGCTATCTCATACCACTTGACTTTTTTTTCATCACCATGTACGGAAACGACTTTAAGTTTGGAGGCATACTTCTTTTGAAGTTCTTGCATATGAGGATATGTTTTCCAACATGATCCACAATAGGTTGCGGTAAAATTTAAGAGTACGTTTTTTTTCTTTTTGAACTGAGAAAGTCTAATATATCTCTTAGACTTCACATCATAACCTCGAAAGTCGACAATTTTGTCGCCAATTTCAAGGTTTTGACCTGTTACTATAGGGGAAAAACTAAACGTAAACACTAGAAATAAAATTACTTTATTCTTCATGGGGGATTATTTACGATTTGTACTCGCAATTTATCAAAACTCCCCTGCACTAAAATGTTAAATTTTCCTTAGTTTTTAACAACCTTATGTAAACTATTCTTCCACAGCTTTTAAACTTAAATCTAAATTATATACCGAATGTGTTAATGCTCCTGAAGAGATAAAGTCTACTCCACATTCAGCATATTCTCTTATTGTTTTTTCATTAATCCCACCTGAAGATTCGGTCAAACATGTATCTCCTATAAGAGCTACTGCCTTGCGTGTATCTTCATAATTAAAATTATCAATGAGAATACGGTACACCCCTTCATTAGAAAGAATTTCTTTAATCTCTTCCAGGTTTCTGGCTTCAACAATAATTTTAATGTCTAGTTCTTTTTCCGCTAAATATGCTTTTGTCTTGGTTATTGCCTGAGTAATTCCGCCAGCGAAATCAATATGATTATCCTTAATCATTACCATGTCATACAAGGCAAACCTATGATTTTCACCTCCTCCAATTTTCACTGCCCATTTTTCCAAAGCTCTAATTCCTGGTGTTGTTTTACGAGTATCCAATACTTTGGTTTTAGTTCCTTCCAAAAGGTCAGCAAAAAAACGTGTTTTTGTAGCAATAGCACTCATACGTTGCATGGCATTTAATACCAAACGCTCAGCCTGCAATATTGATTGAGAACTACCCGATACGTAAAAAGCTATATCTCCATAGTTTACTTTTTCTCCATCTTGAATTAACGTTTCTACTTCTAAGTTCTCATCAACATAAGCAAATACTTGTTTAGCAAACTCCACTCCAGCAATAATTCCTTCATCCTTTACTAAAAGTTTAGCTTTTCCTGTTGCTTCTTTCGGAATACATGATAAGGAAGTATGGTCTCCATCTCCAATATCTTCGCGAATAGCATTAGCAATAATTAAATCTAATTCTTTGTTAAATTGTTCTTTTGAAATCATAGTATTGAATTGTTGTGTAAAAATAGTAATCTATTTTTAGTTAGAAGTTGGCAATTTTGAATTCTATAACATGAACAAGAAATACTTACTTTATAATTTGAATTTTAATCAATATCTCATTTCAAATAATAACTGTGCTCCTACGAATGTTGTATTGTTTTGTTAGGTTCGTTTTGAACGCTTATTTTTAGAGAATAAAAAAACTAGTAAGAATCATTAATTCTACAAAGAAGAGTTCTAACCTATATCAAACTTTAAATCTAAAAAATTGACCATACCTTTTGAACCGACCTTTTTTGGTACTCCAATCAATATTCATTTAATATTAGAATATATGGCTTTTTTCATTGGATATCGCTATTATGCATGGCTGCGAAAAAACACACTAGATAAAATATCTACTCAAAATAGGTTATCAATAATACTTGGGGCAATTTTAGGAGCCTTTTTAGGATCTCGTTTAAGTGGTTATTTCGAAAATCCAATACTCACTTTTTCCACAAAAACCATAATCGATTTATTCAATACTAAATCAATTATGGGCGGTATGTTCGGAGGATTACTCGGTGTCGAAATTGCTAAGAAAATTATAGGCGAAAAACATTCTTCAGGAGATTTGTTTGTCTTTCCGATTATTCTTGGAATTATAATTGGTAGAATTGGTTGCTTTTTAATGGGAATTAAAGAGTTTACCTACGGAATAAAAACCAACTTTATTACAGGAATGGATTTAGGTGATGGTTATTTAAGACACCCTATCGCCTTGTATGAAATTGTATTTCTATTATTGCTTTTTATTTTCTTGAAAAAAATAAAAAAATACTTACAAAAAGAAAACGGATTATTATTTAAACTATTTATGATTTCTTACTTCGGATTTCGCTTTTGTATTGAATTTATAAAACCAAACGTGTTTTATGTATTATATTTAAGTAGTATTCAATGGCTTTGTATTATTTGCTGGACTTACTATTTACCTACCTTAAAAAAACTGATAAAAAATGCCAACTAGAAAATATACTTATTATGACTATACGCTAAGCTTATGTCCTGAGTGTTTGAAGCGTGTAGATGCTAAAATTGTTTTTGAAAACGACAAGGTGTATATGCTTAAACGCTGCAAAGAACATGGTACTTCAAAAGTATTAATTGCCGATGATATCGATTATTATAAAAACATTCGTAATTATAATAAACCTTCAGAGACCCCCTATAAATTTAATACAAAAACTGATTATGGCTGTCCTTATGATTGCGGACTATGCCCAGATCATGAACAACACTCCTGTTTAACCATCATCGAAATTACCGACCGATGTAACCTGACTTGCCCTACCTGTTATGCTGGTTCTTCACCAACCTATGGAAGGCACAGAACTTTGAAGGAAGTAAAAACGATGTTGGATACAATTGTTGAAAATGAAAAAGAGCCTGATGTGGTTCAAATTAGCGGAGGGGAGCCAACATTGCATCCTGAGTTTTTTCAAATTCTTGACTATGCAAAATCGCTTCCAATTAAACATTTAATGATAAATACTAACGGAATCAAAATTGCTCAAGATTTCGAATTTGCCAAACGCCTGAAAACCTATACTCCCGATTTTGAGATTTATCTTCAATTCGATTCTTTTAAGCAAGAAGTACTCACCTCTATGCGAGGAGCCAACCTAACAAAAATCAGAAAAAAAGCGCTCGATCATTTAAATCAACTCAACCTATCAACAACCTTAGTGGTTACCCTGCAAAAAGGACTTAACGATGACGAAATTGGAACTATTATTGATTACGGTTTACAACAAAAATGTGTACGAGGTGTAACTTTTCAACCTACACAAATAGCAGGAAGGCTAGACAATTTTAATCATGAAAAAGATAGAATAACCTTAACAGAAGTTCGAAGAAAAATACTTGAACAAACAGAAATTTTCACACATGATGATATCATTCCTGTTCCCTGTAATCCTGATGCACTCGCTATGGGATATATACTCAAACTCAATGGAAGCAATATTCCATTAACTCGTTATATAAATCCTTCTGACCTACTAAATAATAGCAAAAACACTATTGTATACGAACAAGACGAACAACTACATGAAAGAATGTTTGAAATCTTTAGCACAGGAACCTCCACTGATAAAGCTTCTTCAAAACTGCATAACCTGTTATGTTGCTTACCTTTTGTAGAAGCTCCTAACCTTGGATATGATAATTTATTCAGAATCATTATTATGCAATTTATTGACGCTCACAATTTCGATGTTCGAGCTGTAAAAAAATCATGTGTTCATATTGTGAATAAAGACAATAAAATTATTCCTTTTGAAACAATGAATCTTTTCTATAGAGATGATAAACAAAAACGTTTGGAGGAACTACGTTCTGAAATCGTATAAAAACATAAATAATTTTAAAAACATACACCATGGTAAAAGCACTAGAAGTTGGAGATTTAAGCGGTTTAGTAGCCGCTTTAGTTGCATTGATGATTGTACCACCTATTATTTTTTCGGCTATCGGGTTTGCCATTAATAAGAAATACCCAAAAGGCTCAAAAATTTTATACATTTTGGCAGGACTATACTTGTTAGTAGGACTTGGTATTTGCGGTACTCTGATTGCTGGCTAATAATTTTAAAAATTATAATCCATTCACTTTCTTCCTTCTTCATTTTATAAAGTGTGACTTTCTTAAGGAATTGGTGTCATATTTACAAACATAATACAGGGGTATAACATAAATTACAAAAGGAAAACAAGGGTATATTTTATATACCTTTTGTTGTTTTTACAACTATCCTAATCCATTTAAACTTTCTTATTTCTATTAAGCTGTATAAGAACAAGTGTATTCATTTATACTACACACTCATATTCAAGCGCCTAAAAACGTAATATTGCTTATACTTATTTATTTATATCACCAAGACCAGTAATAAGTGTTTCACGTTCACTTATTGCTGATAACAAAAATCATCACTTGGGATGATTAGCTCCTTCGGGAGCTTTTTTTTGTAAAATATAGATCATAAAAACATTCATAAACCCCTCCAACTTCACTACATGTTTTTACTTAGAAGAGGTACTGGAAATTACTGTATTCAGAGTAGTAAATCTACCTATTTCATTACTAAGCAATTATTTACATATTTGACCCGTAGTAGATTAGTTTTCCTGCGTATTAACCAAGCTTCACTAACTATCCGATATTCCCTCATTCATGACAGAGTTGATACGCAGTTTTTATTCTTTCAAAAACCTCCCTTTTTAGCTCTTTAATAATAAAATTAGTAACTCTAAAATATAATATCCTAAAAATGGATCATTCTATTTAATCAATAATACGCTTTAAAAACATTATTAATAAACATCGATCAGTATTAGAATTGAATAATAGCATGAAATTCTTTCTGACAATTTATTATTTACGGATAAGAGTTCATGGATTACGAATATCAATTGAATTTTAGTTTAACGTTATTTACTTATACCTTTATTCTATATTGTTTCAAACACAATAACCAAAATCAAAAACGAACTTTATATGATACCTTTCAACGATTTATTTTTATTCGGAATAGCGGCTTTAATAATGGTACTTTCACCTGGACCTAATATGGTTTATTTAATTTCAAGATCATTATCTCAAGGAAAAAATGCGGGGTTAATATCTCTCTTTGGAATCATGTGCGGATTTCTTTTTCATATACTTATGGTAGCTTTCGGGTTAACTGCCATGTTTTTCGCCATACCCTTCGCTTTCATTGTTGTAAAGTTCTTAGGTATCGCTTACCTTCTTTATCTAGCCTATAAATCCATAAGATCAGAGCATAAAGTTTTTAAGATAAATGAAAGTCTCGGTTCAAATACACCTTTGAAATTATTCAATATTGGACTCATGACGAATATTCTGAACCCTAAAATGGCCGTATTCTATCTTTCTTTTTTCCCTCAATTTATAAACCCTGAAAATGGGTCAGTTTTAATCCAAAGTTTTCAACTTGGTTTTATTCAAATACTTATCAGTTTCACCATCAACTTTCTAATTGTAATTTATACGGCGAAAATCACTTTTTGGTTCAGTAAAAAACCTATTTGGATAAAAGTTCAAAAATGGTTTATGGCCTCTGTTTTAACAGGAATGGCAATAAAAATGCTACTCACAAAAGCAGAATAACTCATTATGTATCTTGAAATACAACAGATAAACTAAAAAATAGTTAACGATTAAATTCTTACGATTTTAACTATAACAAAACTTAATAGTGTTTTGTTAAACACTATAAAACCATGTCTTAATAAGCCGAATAACGACATAAAACAAAAGTAGGCAACAAATAAAATAAACAATATGATAATCTGGTCTGGTAGAGGTATACTCTCTATAGCAATTTTACTGATAAGTTTTCTAATCCTTAATTTTATAATTCCTTTCGAATTTAGACAATACATTTTTACCCTAAGTTTTTTTATTACTGGTGCTTTCAGTTGGTACTTTGGCAAAAAATGGAATACTAACGGAAAAATAATGATAGACAAAGCTTCCGGTCAAGAAGTTTTGTTAAAACCAAATCATAGTTTATTCTGGATAAAAATGCAGTACTGGGGAATTGTATTTGCAGTTCTGGGTTGCTTAACTTTAATTCTTACGTTTATTTAAGCAATCCTTAAAAGACATGAAAGAACATTTTAAAACAAATGCTACGTTTGAAAACAGTTAATCTCTTCCCCTTATTTATGAATAAAAACTTAAAAACAGTAGCCAAAATAAGTTACAAAACAGGACTGAAATGGTTTTTTATAGTCTTTGCTGGTATCATAATAACAATCATAACTTTTAGTATTGCGCTATTTGACAATGCAGATCTAGCAGGTAGCGGACATGGTAGTTTTATTTCATTATTTGTAGACTTATTAACTACTAATTTCTTTGCATTTTTTTTAGTTTTCGGAGCTCCTGTTTTCACTTTTCTTTATATTTTATTAGCCAATAAAATTGCCCTTCAAAATGCCATTTCTTTAATATGGAAAGAAAATGTGGAAAACTATATCACCACGATAGTTAAAAATATTACTCTAAAAATAACAGAGAAAGAAAATTGGCAACATCAAGTTTCAAGTGAAATCCTCTTAAAAGCTAAGTTATTACAAACTACTAAAAACTCAAAGGATACTTCTGTCTTTCAAAAGAAAATAATTAGTTATGGCTTAAAAAAAATTCGATTGGATGATATAGATTTCCAATACGAGTACTTGAACTTCGCTGATGTTATTTCTTTCAAATTCAGCACTTTCCTTAGTGAGAAAACCGAGGCTTCAATAAAACCCTTTTGGTTATTAATTATTTCGCAAATCAGTATACTTATTCTCTCTTTTTTAGTTTAAAGAAAACAAAACAACCATGAAAACAACATCTTCATCATTCTATATTTCAATTATACTCGTTTTGACGATAAGTTTAAAAACTCATTCTCAAACGGAAATTGATTCTATTTTAAAAATACATGAAAACTCCAATTGGAAAGTTTCTATTGATAGCATAACAGCCGAAGAATTTAAAACCATATATGCTCCTCCACCACCAACTGAAGAACCTCTTGATTGGAATCCTACTTCTACCTTACAACAAAAAATTACCGAATTTCCTAAATCCATAATAATTGAAGATTCTTGCTGCACTCTCAAAGCAATTGACAAAGACATTAAATTATGTAACTTAAAGGATAAATATAGCAGAAAACGAAGTAGTTTTAATTTACAAGAGATACAGGGTGACTATTTAGTTTTTAAAGAGTTTAATAACGGAAAACACACTTATATTGGCTACAATCCTGAAACTAAATTACACTTTTACTCTCTAAACTATCCCATCCTTTTGAATGAAAACACCATGTACTCTTTTAGTAAAAGATTAAAAAAAGCACAATTTGAAATATATCATATTGAACAAGATCTTTATTTTGGCTTTCATTGCTCTGATTGGGAAGTACTAGATGTATTTGAAAAACAAAACATTTTCTATATCAATTTAAGCTATAATAAATGGCCTTCAAAATTTAAATTTTTGAAACTAAAATTATCCAAAAAATAATCTATTTTACTCCTTATACTACAAATAAGAAAAAAATGAATTACCTTGATACAAGTATACAAGGTATTTATCGAAATCATCATTTTAATTATCAAAACAAGCTTCAAAAAATAAAACACTTAACAACGCTGTAATTAAAATCCTAAAACTCGTGAAATGATTTAGGTCAAATCATAAATCCCAGTAAAACATTATAAATTACAATAATCCTAATTTAAGTATTATTGAATCCTATCTAATTGCTTAAATCTGCATTTTATCGGCTCATAACTACCAGTCAACCCCTATATCAAGCATCATGCTTCATATTGCTATATATTTGAGAATGACAAAATCGCAAGCAAATAAATTAGGAAAATTGATTCGTGAGGAATTAAAACATTCGGAAACACCCTCCAATACCTTACTTAATAATTTACAAATCTATAGAACTTCTTTTCAAAATGATGTATCGGAAGTGTTTGAAAACATTTCAAACATTGCTAAATCCATTAGAAAAGATAGTATCATTTGCTTTCGTATTAAAGGTATCGAATCCATACTTTCCAAAATTAAAAGAAAGCCTGCCCTTGATTTAGATGCTATGGAAGATATTGCTGGGTGCAGAATTTTAGTACATCATTCATCGGCAATTAAAAAACTCATTGATACGCTAACTTCTACATTTAAGGTAAAACATGCTAATGATTGTCTAAAAAAAAATAAAGGAGTGGACGCTGGTGGTTATTTCATATATATAGAAAGCCCTGTTAATACAGACAAAATAATAGAAATTCAAATAAAAACCGTTCAAAATCATAAGTGGGTATCTTTGATTGAAATAATAGATACCGTTTTCAACACAAACATAAAAGAAGAGCAAAAACAACCAGATTTTGAAAACTTCTTATCATTACTAGCTGACAAGCCTCATCTTTCCATTTCTCAAAAAGAACAACTAATTGAAATTGACTCTAAATATGAAATCTATAAAAAACTAAATGACGTTTTTATAAAAAACTACATGAAGCTCAGAAATGACTGGCTTTCTGTGAATCCGCATGAAAATCCTTATTTCATTCTGGAAGTAGACCCTAACAAAACTTCACATATAAAATCATATCAGAATTACGAACTGGCAGAAAAAGCATATTTCAATATGTTTAAAGAACATATTGATTCTCGAGTTGTTTTAACACATATTGAAAAACCAAATTTTAAAAAGTTATCCGTTGCCTATAAAAGTTCTCTCTTAATCAAACACGATTATATGAACGACTGGGATACAATTACTTCTGATATTCTAGAATATTATGTAGAGAAAGACGACAATACTAAAATCACTTTTTATAAAGATTACATCCAAAAAAATCTTTCTTTTCAAATTAATTTATTGAATAGTGAATTTAAAGTGCTTAATAAAAACAAAATAGATTATTCTGAATATGAAGAGTGGTTTTACGATTTAGAAGAAAAACTACTCGAAATACAAAAAATAGTTCCCCAAGAGCGACCTGAAATTAAAGAAGACAAAAAAAGAAACTTCTGGTCGAAGATGTTCGGAGAATAGTTACTTTAAAAACTATATGACAAGAACAATACTCAGATATTGATGTAAACTTTCTTTTTAAAATCGATCACTTTAATAAGTAGTCAATCCTATTTTACTTTTAGAGATAATGTGAAATCAACAAAACTAGGTTGTTATTAGGTATAACTGTTCAGAAACCCAATTCATTAGATCGTAACTCAAAAGTAGCTTTTGCTATGAGTCAAAAAAACATGGCTCTTGATTTATCTCTATTCCCAGAAACTTCTTCAATAAACAATAATATTAAAAGAGTTACCTCTAAACAAGATGCCATTAATTTTGCTACAACTGCTTCAAAATCTTTTGGATACAATATTGACTCTAATATTATTTTTACTCTTGCTAATAAATCAACAAAATCGCAACTCTTTTTATTTCAAAATAATGAAGACACTTTAGGTTGTGGTATCGTTTTTTTTGATTCTAAAAATAATGCCGGACTTCATATGATAGGAACTCTGCCCGAAGGAAGAGGTAAAGGTATTGGAAAAAGTATTACAAAAACATTACTTCAAGAAGCTAAAAATCAGAACGCTAATTATGCGGTGCTAAATGCATCGGCTATGGGAGAACCTATATATCTAAAATTCGATTTTAAAACTTACGGAGAAATTGAGACTTATGAATTAATTCATTCCTAAAATAATGGTCTTAAGTTTTTAAAATAAACTCGGATACAAAACTCAAAACATTTGTAATTTTACCATATAAAACTCTCATTGAGGGTTTCGGTTAAATAGTTCATTACAGTCATAATGAATACAACCATGCATTTATATCTAAATTAATTCCATGAAAATAAAATTACTCGCTATAGGGAAAACCGATAATAAGCAACTTCAACAGCTAATAGACGAATATCAAAATAGATTAAAACATTATGTAAAGTTTGAACTTGAGGTTATTCCTGATATAAAAAACGTTAAGAACCTAAGTGAGCAACAACAAAAAGAAAAAGAAGGTAGTTTGATTTTAGGGAAACTTCAACCTACAGACCAATTAATATTATTAGATGATAAAGGGAAGCAGCACACCTCTATAGAATTTTCTCATTATCTACAGAAAAAAATGAATTCTGGTATTAAACAACTCGTTTTTGTTATTGGCGGTCCATACGGTTTTTCCGAAGCTGTTTATAATAAAGCAAATGGGAAACTATCATTATCAAAAATGACATTTTCCCATCAGATGATTCGTTTATTTATTGTTGAACAAGTTTATCGTGGATTTACCATTTTAAGAAATGAGCCATATCATCATGAATAATTTTTTAACTAATCACAATTATCAATGATTAATTATTGATTTAACTTGGATGCAATTTTGTATAGAATTACAATCTCCAATAACTCCAATGGAATTAAAGCAAAAACCCCAACAATGGCTAAAATTACAGTGGCAAAAAAAACGCCCGTCACTATTTCTAAAACACCCGTTGCAATGGCTAAGTCACCAATATATTTTCTTAATCGTATAATTCCTATTCCGAAAATCACACCTACACATCCGAAGGTCATAACCTTTGCTACCATAAAATAGTACGTATAACTCTCGTCAATGTACAAAGAAAGGATATCGGAAATTCCAAAAACAAAATTTAAAAGAATTAAAAGAAATGACATGAACTCTAACAATCCATTTTTGTAATAACTCCCTACAAATACAAATCCTCGCATAAAAAAGGTGAAAGAAACTACGGTAGTTATTTTGATAAGAATATAACTAAAATCGTTAAAATAATTTTCACCATCTAAGTAATAATTAGTTTCAGCAGCAACCTCCGCAAATCCAAATAAGAAATAAACAACTCCAAAAATCCATGCTAAATTCAATACACTTTTAAAATTATCTGAATTAAATCCAAATAACTTATCAAACCTTCCTCCTGCATAATTCTCTTTAATAATTTCATCGTTTTCTACATCCAGTGCTTCTAATATTAGTTTTATCGTAACACTTCTTGGTGTAGTTTCTCCTGCCTCTATTCGTTGAATAGTTCGTACATTAATATTGCATTTTTCTACCAATTCTTCTTGAGTAAATCCCTTTTGCTTTCTTAATTCAAAAATCTTCTTGCCTAAATCTGGTTGTTTCATGATGTATATTTTTTCGTTTTTCATGCAATGTTAATTTCGATTTTTAAATTGATAAAAAAATTAGACTGTATTTTACCCGACATTTAGGCGACATTCCTTTGTTTTCAGTACTTCCCGAGATTTGTAAAGAACGCATAATATTTATCAAAAAGCTACTATCATCATAAAAAAGATTACTTTTGTTAACACAACAAAATGTTCTGACTACTGTTTTTTGAGTAGGAAATTGATACATTTTTAAAAATTCAACGACACTTAACTAGGTAATAACTGAAAAATATGAAACTCGTTTTTGCTACCAATAATTTGAACAAATTAGCTGAAGTACAAAAAATGTTACCCAACTCCATCGAATTATTATCGTTAAAAGACATTCATTGTTTTGAAGATATAGCTGAAACTTCTAGTACTTTAGAAGGAAATGCTCAAATTAAAGCGAACCATATTAGCGATAATTATCAGTATAACTGTTTTGCTGACGACACTGGATTGGAAGTTGCGGCCTTAAATGGAGCCCCTGGAGTGTATTCCGCTCGATATGCAGGAGAACCCGCTAATGCAGAAAACAACATGCAAAAACTGTTAAATGAACTAAAAAACACAAATAACAGACAAGCACATTTCCGAACGTCCATTTGTTTAAATTTAAATGGAAAACAACATTTCTTCGATGGTGTTTGTAAAGGAGATATTTTAAAAGAAAAACAAGGAGAAAAGGGATTTGGATATGATCCAGTTTTTAAACCCGAAGGTCATCAAATATCTTTCGCTCAAATGTCTTCTGAAGAAAAAAACAAAATAAGTCATCGAGGATTGGCCATTCAAAAATTGGTCGCATTCTTAACATCATTAGCATAAACTCTTGAGCATTACTAAAACATATACGAAACATTTTATTCTACTTATTTCTCTGTTGATGTGTTTTTTAATAATCAACATTAGTTTAGGCTCTGTTCGTATTCCTATTTCTGAAATCATTTCTATTTTAACTGGAGGAGAATCCGTTAAAAGTAGTTGGGACATTATTGTCATCAATTATCGACTTCCCAAAGCAATGACTGCTATCATGGTAGGATCTGGTTTATCTATAAGTGGCCTTTTGATGCAAACATTATTTAGAAATCCCTTAGCTGGACCTTTTGTTTTAGGGATATCATCAGGAGCCAGCCTTGGTGTCGCTTTGTTTATATTAGGTTCGGGTTTGTTTGGAGGTTTGTTTGGATCTTTAATCGTCTCTAATTGGTCCATGGCATTTGCTGCAAGCATTGGTTCGTTTATCGTTCTTTCAGCTATTATTGTCGCTGCTAATAAAATTCGAAACACAATGTCAATACTAATTATAGGTTTGATGTTTGGTTCTTTAACCTCTGCGGTTATTAGCGTTTTATCTTATTTTAGTGAAGCTGAGCAAATTCAGCAATATCAATTCTGGAGTTTCGGTAGTTTAGGTAATTTAACTTGGAATGAAATCCTAATTTTCTTTGTTATTTATCTAGTCGGCATATCTGCTACTTCCCTTGTTATAAAACCTTTAAACAGCTTGTTGTTAGGTGAAAACTATGCAATAAGTTTAGGTGTGAATATCAAAAAAAGCAGAAACATTATTTTGTTAATAACGAGTTTGTTGACAGGAGTTATTACAGCTTTTTCAGGCCCCATTGCCTTTATTGGTTTGGCAGTACCGCATTTAGCTAAAATTTTCTTCATGAGTTCAAACCATAAAATATTAATACCTTCAACAGCTATTATTGGAGCAATAATACTACTCATTTGTGATAGTATCGCTCAATTACCTAATAGTTCTTTTATATTACCAATTAATGCAATTACCTCATTATTTGGAGCACCTATTGTTATTTGGTTACTAGTCAGAAAAAAGAAGATTTATGTGTAACACAAAAAAAAATAACATACTAGAAACCAAAGACCTATCTATTGGATATTCTTCTAAAAAGAAACGAACTATTATTGCTTCTAATATCAATTTAAAACTTAAAAAAGGAAAATTCATTGCTCTTTTAGGAAGAAACGGAATAGGTAAATCAACTTTATTACGTTCAATTTCAAAAGTTCAAAAGCCATTAGATGGTAGTATTAATCTTAATGGAAAAGATATTGAACAATACTCTCATCAGGAACTCGCTACTAAATTAAGCTTGGTATTGACCGAACGACTTCCTTTAAGCCAGCTAACCGTTTTTGAACTTGTTGCTTTAGGAAGACAACCCTACACTAACTGGATTGATAAGCTATCTTCGAAACATTTAAAAAAAATTTCTTGGGCAATTGAACAAACGGAAATTACCCATTTAAAGGACAAACCTTTTTACGAACTTAGCGATGGTCAATTACAACGTGTATTAATTGCTCGGGCGTTAGCTCAGGATACCGAAGTAATTATCCTTGATGAGCCGACCGCTCACTTAGATATTCACCACACATTTAAAGTATTTTCATTATTGCAAAAGCTTGTTGAGACTACCAATAAAACTATTATTATTTCAACACATGAAGTAAACCTTGCTATTCAATTGGCCGATGAACTTATTTTACTCACCAAAGACCAATTATACCAAGGATCTGCAAAAAAACTTATTGATCAAAATGCCTTTAACTCCCTATTTCCTATGGAATTAATAAGTTTTAACAAAACATTAGAACAATTCGTCATAAGGAAAAAGTAACTTTGCTAGCCAGTTTAATTTTTAAAATTAAGCTTTTCGAACCCATGTAAATTAACAATTATTGATGAGAAAACTACTTATAGCTGGTGCTGTGGCCTTGGCAGCATGCAGTACAAGTAAGGAAGCTACAGGTATTGAAAACGAATCCAATATCGATCATTCCTTAAAATATGCTGAAACAATTACTGCCAAAGATTTAGGAAAACATTTATTTGTTTATGCTTCTGATGAGTTTGAAGGAAGAGATACTGGTGAGCCTGGACAGAAAAAAGCTGTTCAATACTTGAAAGATTTTTATATAAAAAGTGGCATTAAATCACCTATAAGTGAAGGTGATTATCTTCAAGAAATTCCTTCTCGATTTTTTACTAAAAATGTTTTCGGAAGAAAAGCTTTAAAAGATTCGGAAAACGTTCTTGCTTTTATTGAAGGGACTGAAAAACCTGAAGAAATTATTGTAATATCAGCACACTTAGATCATATTGGTACCAAGAATGGAAAAATATATAATGGGGCTGATGATGACGGGTCAGGTACTGTAGCTGTTTTGGAAATTGCTGAAGCTTTTAAAAAAGCGTCAGATGCCGGAAAAGGTCCAAAACGATCAATCTTATTCTTACATGTTACAGGAGAAGAAAAAGGTTTATTAGGCTCTAAATACTATACTGAAAACCCAATTTTCCCTTTAGCGAACACCGTTACTAATTTAAACATTGATATGATTGGAAGAGTTGACGATCGACATAAGGGAAACCCTAACTACGTGTATTTAATTGGTTCTGATAAACTAAGCTCTGAATTACATAGTATTTCAGAAGCTATTAATATAAAATACACTCAAATAGATTTAGATTATAAATACAATGATGAAAACGATCCTAATCGTTTTTATTACAGATCTGATCACTATAATTTTGCGAAGCATAACATTCCTATTATCTTTTATTTCAATGGTACACATGCTGATTATCATAAGTCTACGGATACTCCTGATAAAATTAACTACGAAATGCTTGAAACAAGAACTCGCTTAGTTTTTCATACTGCTTGGGAAGTGGCAAATAGAACCGATCGCATTAAAGTAGATAAGACTCCATAAAACTTAGGAACTTCAAGTTTTAAATTAATAGTTCAAAAGCTCACCTCCTGGTGAGTTTTTTTTATATGGGAAATTGATATTGATTTTAATCAGATTTAAGCAAATTACCCTAAACGGCAGAAATCCTTTATTTTTGGCTTTTAAACAGAAAAAATGCTAACATCTACAATTGCTGTACTTTTCATTGGATTGCTTATTTACAGGCAAAAATCTAAAAAAAAAGTTGATAAACATCGTACTCCGCAAGTAGCTTTCCCTCCAGAATGGAGACCGTATCTTGTTGAAAACGTTGCTTTTTATAACGCCCTTGCTTTCGACGAAAAAGATCAATTCGAATTTAAAATTCAAGAATTTCTATTAAATTGTTCTATTGTAGGTGTTGATACTTCGGTTGAAAACATAGATAAAGTTTTAATCGCTGCAAGTGCTATTATCCCTATTTTTAACTTTCCTGATTGGAACTATCCAAATATCTCAGAAATTTTCCTATATCCATGTATGTTCAATAGAGACCTGGAAAGAACTGGGCCTGATAGAAATGTTTTAGGCATGGTTGGAAATGGTTTTCTGGAAAATAAAATGATTCTATCAAAAAACGCCTTACATCTTGGCTTCAAAAATGAATCAGATAAACAAAATACAGCGATTCATGAATTTATTCATTTAATAGATAAATTGGATGGAAAAATAGACGGCATACCTGAAGTATTACTTGAAAAGCAATATGTGCTCCCTTGGATAGATTTAATGACTCATAAAATGGAGGAAATATATGAAGAAGAATCTGATATAAATCCTTATGGAGGCACCAATAAAGCCGAGTTCTTTTCAGTTGTTGGCGAATATTTTTTCGAAAGACCGAAATTACTAGCAAAAAAACATCCAAGGCTTTATAATAAGTTAGAATTGATTTTCAAGCAAGACATGGATGATCGAAATCTTTTCATCCCTAGAACCGATGTTGGCAGAAATGATTCTTGTCCATGTAATAGTGGAAAAAAATATAAAAAATGCTGTGGGAGGAATTAGGTCTCACTTTTAATTAAATTTCATGTATTTTAGCTGTAAGCCAAACAATAAAATAAAAACTTATAACGTCTTCCTTAAACTAAATGGATATGAATTGTGTTACTTCAAAACTATTACAACTCATTTCTAAAATTTGTACATGACGACTGGTAAGTATAAAACTTAACAGATGAAAAATAATATATTATATGCCGTTTTTTTGGTACTAATTATTGCTTCTTGTAGTAAAACCAAGCCAAATAAACCATTTGAAAGTCATAGAAGCTCTCAAGAAAAACTTCATCAAAAATTCAATTTCACTAAAGAAAGTCAATGGGATAGCTTAAAAAAAAGAACTTCATTAACCATCAAGTATAAAAATCAAAAGAGAAACCCACGATACAAAACTTTCGGTTGGCATCTTTACAGCAGCGGAACAGCCTATACTGCATATAATTTCGATATCCTCTGGGGTATTTCTTATTTCTCCTACTCTGTAAACCCAGAGAACGGAGATTATAAAAGCATTCATCAATGGAAAACTACGGCTTTAATTGATAGCGCAAAGGCTCATAACTGTAAGGTGTTTTTAAGTATTTCAAACTTTGGTGCTTCAAATAATATGGAATTTTTAAAAAATTCTTCAGCACAAGAAAATTTAATCCAAAATGTCATAGATTTATTAGACTTCAGAAATGCTGATGGAATTAACATCGATTTCGAGGAGGTTTCCAGCAATTCAAAATCTGAGTTTAATGATTTTATTGTTAAAATATCGGAAAAACTAAAACTTAAAAACCCTAAATATATGGTTTCATTATGCTTATATGCAGAAGACTGGCATGATGTATTTGACATTCCTAAAATAAATAATAGTATTGATTTTTATACTCTAATGGCTTACGACTATTATGGCAGCTTTAGCAAGGTAGCCGGACCGGTTAGTCCTTTAAAAACGAGTAAGGAGTTTGGTAATGGTATGGAATACTCTGTCAATTATTATCTTTCAAAAGGAGTAAAACCAGATAAACTAATTGTTGGCGTTCCTTATTATGGAGCCGAATGGTTGACAACTACCAAAACTATTCCTTCAAAAGTTTCTAAATTTATCGCGAATCCTCCATATAGAATTATTAAAAGTAACTATATTGACGGGCTCAATGCACCTATTCAATTCAACACTAACAGCGAGTCGACCTACATTACTCTCAACGAAAATTCAGCTTATAAAGAACTATGGTTTGAGGATGTAAAATCACTTTCTTTAAAATATAACTGGATTAAAGAGAAACAATTAGCTGGTGCTGGAATTTGGGCGCTTGGTTATGATCATGGATATCCAGAATTATGGAATCTATTGAAAGAAAAATTTACCGAATAACACTATTTATATTCCCCTATTTTATGAAAAACTTACTCTATGTATTACTGTTTATAAGCACCTATGGTTTCTCTCAAACTACCGAGAACAATCCCAACGAGAAAAAAGAAATATCTGTTTTATTTATTGGTAATAGCTTAACCTATTATAATAATTTGCCAAAGCTTGTAAAACGAGCTGCCAATCAAAGCAAAGTAAAAATGTTTGTTGAAATGGTAGCATATCCAAATTATGCTATAATTGATCATTGGAATGGAGGAAAGGTACAAAGGCTAATTTCGAGTAAAAAATTCGATTTTGTAATTATTCAACAAGGACCTTCTTCAAGAGCTAATGGAAGAAAAATGCTCATCGATACTGGTAAAAAATTTAAAGATCTTTGTATGAAAAATAACTCTAAACTTTGTTATTTCATGGTTTGGCCATCACGCCATCATTTTCAAAGTTTTGATAACGTGATCAAAAACTATTCTGAAGCTGCAAAAATCAATGATGCCATTTTATTACCTGTTGGAAAAGAATGGAAAGAATACTTTGACGATTTTAACAAGTTTAATTATTATGGAAAAGACGGTTTCCACCCTTCTTTAAAAGGTTCTAAAGTTACTGCCAATATTATTGCCAAGAACCTTCTAAAACATATCAGATAACAAAAAATAAAGGAGCTAGTTTATTCATTTTGAGAATAAATTAGCTCCTTCACCAACCGTAACCACCTCTCTAACAATGGTTAAATATTTTAAAAAAATGTTTTTTGTTAGTTTGCCGATAAGGTTAAATTCTTAGATAAGCTTTTAATTATTAAAGTATTAATCTTAAATACTATTTCTTCCAGAACCACCTATATTTCCTGCTATTTTCATTTGCACGCTCGATTTTACTTACTAAAACTCTCATATTCGTGACTTTAACTATATATTTGTATCTAATTCAAAGGGGGACTTGCTAGTATAACCATTTAAAATAAATCGAAACTTTTATATTAAAGTTAAGACGAATGCTAGCAAATATTTTGAATTCCATCCATAAATATTAAGTGATAACCGGAATAACGAAAGGATTATGAAAACTTTAACCGCAATAGTTTTATTTACTACTGCCGTGCTCTATAGTTCCTGTTCTTTTAACAGGAACTCGAATAGTTCGCAGATTAACAATAAATCGAAAAATAACGAAATTGTTACAAACTATTCTTTTAATGCTATTAACTATGCGAAAAACATTAACCTTTTAAAAGATAATAGATTCGTAATTACCGAAAATATTAATAGAGTTAACGGTGATACTACTATAAAAAAACATTACGGTACTTTCCAAAAAACAAGCAACGTTATTACTCTTGAACCAAAAGAGACTGAAATGACTCTTCTTGTTAAACGTTTTGAAAACGTAAAAGAATCAAATATATATTCTTATGAACAAAATGACTCTAAAATTAACACTAGGTATTATATCGTTAAGTGGAATGATAAAGAATATTTACTTTCTGATCAGTTTAATTCCATCTCCAATCATGACGAAAAAAATGACTTTCAACGCTTTGCTTATTTTTTCAATTCAGGAATAGAGCCTAGCGAAGGAGGTTATTATTTTAAAAGAACTTATAAACCTACTGATAGTGTTAAAACCTCTTTTAATATTGAACAAATACCTCAGCAATGGAGAACCTACTTTTTAACCAAACCTATTTCGGCAAATATTATTGATACTGAAAAAGAATTAAAAAACAGTAAATTTCAGCAATACGCTTTTTGGAGAATTAAATTGAATAAAGGAGCAAAAGATGGAATTAAAAAAGGGGTTTCATTTTCAACAAAATTCGAAGACTTCCATATACGAGTAGATTCTATTTTACCTGATGTTTGTTTCGGCTCTTTCCGAATTAATGATTTTGATGATGAGTTTATCGAAATTGGAACCGAAATGAGAACTCAATGGGCTAGTAAAGCATTCTGATACCAAACGCCCCATAAAATTCCACATAAATACTTGTTCATTCTCCCTTTTTCTTCATTGAAAAACAATCCCGTAGCTTATGTTATGTAAGGGTTTTACAGTTTTGAAAAAGAAAAAAGCAACGTCGTATTTTTTGCAGCATTTTAAAATTCATTTGATATAATACAAGGAAACTTGTGTAATTTTAAAGGATCAGCAGTCACCTGTATAAATAATCATATTGGTTTTGTATATTTAGTGAAATAAACTACTAATTATGGAAAATTTAAAGAAAATTGCAGAAGTTCTTATTAAAGAGGAAGTTGATTTCGCAGAACTAAAACGTACAATTGAAAATTTCAAATCTTTAGTTTACGAACTGTCAGAATTAGACATTTCTGATATGGATGGAAACAATGACTTATTTTTTGATAAAGGTAAAGCTTTGGGTACAAAATGGGCCGCCTTATGCCTTGATGATTTATTAAGAACTAAAAAGTTTATTCAAGGAATATATAAAGCCATCCAAGAAAAGCTAAACGAAAAGGAGACTGTAAAAATCTTATACGCTGGTACTGGACCTTTTGCCACTCTAATACTACCCCTTCTCCCTTTATTTTCATCAAAACAACTGAACGTTATCTTAATAGAAGTTAATAAAGAAACTTCTTTGTACTTGAAAAAGATAATTAGTTCTTTAGGTTTTGACAACTATGTGCAAGAATTTATCCAAGCCGATGCTTCTACATATAAATTCAATAAAAATCAGCAATCTGACATTGTTATTAGTGAAACCATGCAACGAGCTCTCGAAAAAGAGCAACAGGTTGCTGTTATGATGAATATTCTAAGTCAAATGAAAAAAGACACCATCATGATTCCTCAAAGTATTAAGCTTCATGCGGCTCTTATCACTTCTTTTGATAACTCTCAAAAAGAAAAGCAACCATATCAAATTATTGATACTGTATTTGATTTAAATAAAAAACTCATAACTACGTATTCTAAAGACTTTAGCAATAACAATGAATATAAGTTTCCCTTACAAACAGTTACAATAGATCCTAACGAAATTTACCATTATAAAAATTTTGCCATACTTACCGAAATACAAATATTTGATAATATAATTCTCAATTATAACGAAAGTGGCCTTACCATTCCTTTTATACATAATGACATTTCCGAGTTAACCAAAAATCAACGTATTAAAACATACTATCATGTAAACAATCACCCTAGCCTCGAGGTAGTTTTTGAAAATTAGTATAGTAGTAATTTTCCAAACTCACTACAAATCTATCTCCTTTAGGGCTTTAATATTATTTCGTTCTAAAAAAACATCGATAGTTTCGAAATGTTCAATAACGCGCTTATCTCTAAATTCAAATACTTTTTGCGAAAGTCCTTGTAAGAAATCTCTATCATGAGAAACCAAAATAAGAGTACCGTCAAAATGTTTTAAAGCCTCTTTAATCACATCTTTTGATCGTAAATCTAAATGGTTTGTCGGCTCATCGAGAATTAATAAATTAACGGGCTCAAGCAATAATTTAACCATTGCCAATCGTGTTCTTTCTCCTCCTGAAAGTACCTTTACCTTTTTGTCAATATCATCTCCTCCAAACATAAATCTTCCAAGGATATTCTTTATCTGAGTTCTTACATCTCCCTCTGCAACTTCGTCTACTGTTTCAAATACAGTTAGTTCAGGATCTAATAATGAGGCTTGATTTTGAGCAAAATACCCGACTTTAGCGTTATGCCCTAATCCACACTCGCCATCAAAATCTATTTCTCCCATAATTGCTTTAATCATAGTTGATTTACCTTCACCATTTCTTCCTACGAAAGCAACTTTTTCTCCTCTAGAAATAGAAAAGCTAGCGTCTTCAAAAACGGTCAAATCACCATACTTTTTTGTAAGTCCTTCCACACGAACGGGGTAATCACCTGACCTTGGCGATGGAGGGAAACGAAGTTTTAGCGAAGAGTTGTCTAATTCATCAATTTCAACTAATACTAATTTTTCAAGCATGCGCTCACGAGAAGCTACTTGGTTCGTTTTAGAATAAGTTCCTTTAAAGCGTTCAATAAATGACCTGGTTTCTGCAATAAACTTTTGCTGCTCTTCGTATGCCTTTAACTGTTGCTCTCGTCTCTCCTTTCTCAATTCTAAATAATGAGAATAATTCGCTTTGTAATCGTAAATTGTTCCCATCGTAACCTCGATAGTTCTGTTCGTTATATTATCGATAAAAGCTCTATCATGTGAAATTACAACTACCGCTTTGGCTTTATTCTTTAAAAAATTTTCTAACCAAATAACAGATTCTATATCTACATGATTTGTGGGTTCATCTAGCAAAATCAGATCTGGCTTTTGCAATAAAATTTTAGCCAATTCAATGCGCATTCTCCATCCTCCGCTAAACTCAGAAGTTTGTCTATTTAAATCTTCTTGCTTAAAACCCAATCCTTTCAGCGCTTTTTCAACCTCGGCTTCATAATTAATCTCTTCCAAAGCATAATAGCTTTCTCCTAAATCCGATACTCGCTCAATGAGTTTCATATACTCATCGGATTCATAATCAGTTCTCGTTTCCAACTGTTTATTTAACGAATCCATTTCCGTTTTCATTTTGAAAATGGTATCGAAAGCTTTAGCTGCCTCTTCTTTAACAGTGCAATCATCCTCCATGAGTAAATGCTGAGGTAAATAAGCTATAACGGTATCTTTAGGTGTGCGAACACCTCCTTTAGTAGGTTTTGTTAAGCCAGCAATAATTTTCATCATTGTAGATTTACCAGCTCCATTTTTACCCATTAAGGCAATTTTATCATTTTCATTAATAACATAAGAAACATCGCTAAACAACGACTTCCCGCTAAATTCAACAGTCAACTGATCTACAGTAATCATATAAATTATTTTTTTGCGAAAATACTATTTTGATTAGAGATCCCAAGTTTTACAGATGAATAATAATGAAAGTATAAACTACAAATTATAAATAAAACGGAAAGTTATAAAACGAGGTTGTATAAAAGTTTCTGCAGAAAAAACAGAAATATCATTTGTACTATTTCTCACCTGAGTATTTATATTTAATAAATTGGTTCCTTTAATTTGGTACTCCCACTTAGCGTCTTTGTTCTTCCTGTAAGAAATGGTAGCTTCGAGATTTCGAAAAGATTGAGAATTTCCATCTCCAAAATCTTGATTCGTATAAGTGTAGTTAGATACAAGTGTTACTGAATTCCATATATAAGCATCTATTTCAATAGAAGGAGCATTAGTAATAAACGTTGTTTTTCGACTCCCTTGGTTATTATTCGAAATACTATAACTATATCTTAAGTTAATATTTGGAGCTTTCAGATAATTGGTACGAATCCCTGGAACATAAACCTGAGTATAGTTTTGATTTAGTGACTGCACTCCTTGAATGAACTGATTTATTTTACTATAATTAAAACGTGTATTTAAACTAGCTCTTATTTTCCCAAAGGTTCTTTGAACTCTACCAAAAGCATTGAAATTTTCATCCGAAAAATTCGAATTGAAAAAAGTACTTGTTCTGATTACATTTTCAAAATTGGTTAGATTTCTTATCTGATCAATATTACTGGAATAACTTATTCTTGCAAAAACATTCGTATAATTAAACAAGTTGAAGCTACTGTATAACAAACTCAAATTATGAGATAAGGCATTCTGTAGTTCAGGGTCTCCAAATTGTATATTATTGTAATTATTTAAAACCAAGCCTTGGGCCAATCGTGTTACATCAGTAAATTGGTTACGCATCTCATACCTCAACGTTAGTGCTTCACTTTTTTTGAATTGAATTCTTGTTTCAAAATCTGGTAGTATTCTAAAAAAATTATCTTCTTTAGTAACACCAAACTGACTGTTTCTATTACCATAAGAATGTACGGAAAACCCAGGAGTAATGGTAAGTTTCCCTTTTCTAAATCGATAATGTGCCCCAAAATAAACATCATTGAACTGATATTCTACATCATTCATTGCCTTCCCATTATTAAATAAAGGCGTCGGATTAAAAATAGCTCCATTATTTAAAAATTGAAAAATGTTAGAATTAAACTCTTGATAACTTGCTATGAAACCTAATGTTAAATTTAAATTACTTTTCGTATTTATTATGTTATAATAATCAAGTTTAGTATCTAATTGATTAGAATGAATTCTTCTGTTTTGAGCTAAATTATAATTGTCTAATGAATCATCCAACCCTAACTGGTTCGCTGTAGTGTCGAATGGATCATTCAAACTTGTAGTGTTTTGCAAAACTGCGCTATAAAAGGGATCTTCATTCCTTATTAAATGCTGAGCTTCAAAAGCAAAAATATTATCTTCATTTAAGGTATAATAATAGTTCAAATTTTGATTTATACTATATGGTGTGGCTTCCTCGTCCTGATTTGTTCCTCCTACAACATTTGAAAATATGTTTTGATTCTGACGATCATTCGACAATTTACCTATGAAATTATAATCAAGCTGATTGTTATAGTTCGGTTTATATGAAGTACTCAACTTTAGAACTCCTTGATTTGATCTTTCTTCTCCATTCTGCCCTATGGACTCATCAGGAACTCCTAACTCTTCATTGGTATATCGAATAAATCTTGATTCTTGAGACACTATTTTGCTGCTATTAAAAACTAAAAAACCACTAAAATCCAATGTTTTCTTAGGAGAGTAACTGAAATTGGCCGTTGCTAGTTGGTTTTCTATTTTTAAGGCATCGCTTTGATTGGTTAAAAAACTAAGTCCATTATCTCCTATATTAATATCCGTTCCACTGCTTTTACTTGGAGTTCGAAATCCTCCTCCAAAACCTCGAATATCTCTTCTATTTAATGATAACTCACCTATATTATTAAAATCGCCTATAAAATTAATACTGTAAGCTGGATCGTAATAAAATAATTTGGGTTGAACCAAATATAACTCATCTTCTGGAGCGGCACCCGCACCAACAGTTACATTACCAAACCAAAAATTTTCTTTCCCTTCTTTCAATTTTATATTTAACGCTACATTATCTTGGTTATTTCTCACGCTACTTAGTTGACCAACCTCAGAATAATTTCTCAATACTTGAATTTTATCCACTGCCTTTGAAGGAATATTTTTTGTTGCTAACTTTGTATCTCCATCGAAAAAATCTTTCCCATTAACCATTAATTTATTGACTACTTTTCCTTCTACTTCCACCTGTCCTTCTTCATTAATTTCAATACCAGGTAACTTTTCCAAAACATCCTCTAACTTTCGTTCAGTTCCATTTTTAAAAGAATCCGCGTTATACACTAAAGTATCTCCTTTTATGACTACAGGCATTTCATATGTTACCTCTACTTCATCTAAAGTATTATCAACTTGCAACACAAAATCCTTGACAATATCCTTCTCTTCAATCTTAATTTGTTCTTCATAAGTTTTCATCCCAACATAACTTATTTGAATATTATAAGTTTGATTTTTCTTTAGATTTAATTTAAACGATCCTTTTTCATCAGTAATAGCATACGATTCTAAGAGATTCGTCGTCTTATCAATGGCTATTACATTTGCTAATTCTAGAGGTGTATTTAAACTATCTTTTACAACACCAGTTATGCTTAATTGGGCGTAAAATTTTGTTGCAAATAATAAGCAAATAAATGTTAGTATTTTCAGCATAAACTATGATTTCATAAATAATTATTTGAACTATAAATTAGATTTTATTCTTTAAAGAACTCAAAAAGCCTATCAACCTATCTCTTGTAAATTGATAACCATAGCTATTACTCTCTTCTTCGTCCTCTATTATTTCTCATTTCTATCATTTTACCTCGAATGGTTTTCTGATACTCTACCTTAGTTATTTCTTTTCCTTTTGAAGGAGCTTGAATAACTATTTCTTCTTTAGGATTTATGATAACTTTAGAACATAATATAACCGTATTTCCAGCACTTACTTCTAATATTAAACCCGGAAGCCCCCAATATTCAGCAGGGCCATGACTTACAGGGATTTGAAGAGTATACCAAGCTTCGATTTCCGTCACTTTTATTTTAGATTCCGTATTTTTAGTTGCTAATGAATCTGTTTTCTTTGGATTTTCTTTTCTGAGATCACTCCATGAAAAATTATACCATTTTAATTCTGAAGTTGGCACTGAAGCGGTTGCTTTAAAACATAAATATTTTCCAATCTGCTTCGTTTCTTTTCCTATTATCCATTCTATCTTTTGAAGCTGATCCTTAACCAAAAACCTTTTACCGTAGAACTCTTGACTTTGGACCAAAGAATTTTCCTGAACATTTTTGTATTGATCACCTTGAGTAAAGTTTTTTCCCCAAGTATCCGTTGCACCAGATATCGCATCCAATTTTTCTTCTTCTTCAAAAAACGATTCTTTCTTGTTAAAATTTAGAACATACGTTTTTTCAAGTCTATTTTTCAACCTCGCTTGAATTTGCTTCTTTTGGGTTTCACTCATTCTAGCTCCCCATCGCCCCAATTCCATTTTTGATTTAGAAAAATATATCGCTTGTCCTCTAAACTGTTGAACACTCGTTTTAAAGGATAATAATGTAAACAACAGAAGAAAACTAGATTTGAATAGAATTGATTTCATAATAAGTATGTTTTATGTTTAACAAATTTAATAAAAAATTAAACAAAAACAACACTAAAACACCTTCACCCCTATAAAACAACAAACTACACAACTAAACTATTAATAAATAGTTGTAAAAAACACTTGTCTATACGATGTAAAACCATAAATATTTCCTAAAAATATTTACACATTAATTTCTCTTCTAACTCAAACAAAAATTTGGGTTAAATTTGTTCACCAAGAAATCGAGATTTTAATCAATGAATTTAAATAATCCTTTTCCTTATAACCCAACTTTTAAACAGCACTTTTTAATAGCTGCAGTTTTGGGTATTTTATTAAGTTTTATTTTAATTGCTTTACAGCCATTCAATTTAAGTATTGCCAGCAGAGAGCATAAAGCTCTTTTACTAGTAGGATTTGGATTCTTAAAATTCATTAGTTATTTGACGAGTCATTTTATCGCTAATGATTTATATCGAAAATTAAATACTTGGACAGTATGGAATGAAATAGTTTTTCTACTTCTCTCTTCTTTAATGGGGATGATTTTTAGTTATATTTATCTTGATCTTGTTTTTGAAAAGCACCCACTTTCTTTTAATAGATTAGCTCTATTTTTTTATTATATCGGGCTTCCACTATTTCCTTTAGTAGTTTTTCCTAAAGTTGTTCTCCGTTATTTACTAATTAAAGACAGCACACTAAACTCGGAAGAAAAGACACTTATAATAAAGGAACAACAAGAAAAGCTGACCCTTAAAGGCCAAAATAACAATGAAGAATTAACCCTCTTTAAAGAAGATTTACTCTATGTTAAATCATTAGATAATTACGTTGTTGTTAACTACAAAAATAAAAACATTGAAAGCAAAATATTACGAGCTCGTTTGGGCGATATTTTATCTCAAGCTCCTTTTTTAATCCAGCCCCATCGTTCTTATTTAATAAATCCTGAACATTCATTTAAGCTACAAGGGAATTCACAAAAAGCAACACTTACTTTAACTAGTATTGAAGAGACTATTCCTATTTCAAGAGCTTCTTATAAAACCGTAAAACCTCTATTCAATTAGTCCCATTTATCTATTCAATTCATCCCAAACACGGTTTATTTACCACATAACTTATCCACTAACAACTATACTTTTTTTACTCGCTCTAATTATGATTTGTTTGCCTAAAAAACGAACAATAATGATTTTTACCACGGCCAACAAATTTACCTTACAAACCAAAAAAACGGTTCTTGTATTATTTATTCTACTAACCTATCAGAAAGTATGCTCACAAATTGATTTTAAAATTGAACATTTTGGAACATCTAATTATATGCACGAAGTAAAACCAAGTTTTTTTGGTACCAGCGAAAAAAATAGAGTTGGTAATAGTCAGGGAAAAAGTACGGTTTACCAAGCCAATATTACACTTCCTCTTTCTTTAACAATTAATAAAAATGGTAGTCCTAAATTATGGGCAATTAATGTTGGAGGTGCATATACCAACTTGACCAATTATAACTTTTCAGAACAATTAGTAATCCCTGAAATTACAAACGTTAGTTTAAGCTTAATCCACAATAGACCGCTTAACGAACGATTATCTTTGATAGCAGTGCTCGGTGGAAGTCTTAATATGGCACATTCAAATATAAATCAAATCAATTTCGATAATACATTAATTAATTTAGCAGCCATTATTGTTAAACAAGTTAATCCAAACTTTAAGGCTGGCCTGGGAGTAGCCATTAACAATACCTTTGGGTTTCCAATGATACTTCCCGTTATATATATAAAGTGGCTTACTACACAGAAAAAATTATCAATTGATTTATCGTTGTTGAGGGGAGCCGAGTTAAATATCAAATACAATATTGATAAAACATTCAATATCGGCATACTTGCAGAAAATAAAGGACAAGGAGCATTCCTAAAAAAAGAGGGTAAAAACATGATGTTTTCACATCAATACTCAATCTTCGGATTAGTACCAGAATTTAAAATAGGTAAAGGGTTAAGCATACCTGTTGTTATTGGTTTTAGTGGTAGAAGAAATGCCCAATTCAGAGAACGTAAACTAAGTACTATTTTTGACTATAAACACTCATATTTCTTTGATATAGCTCCATATATTTCGGTTAGACTGAAGTATAATTTTGGAAAATAAAAAACTAACTCAAAACTCTCCCCTTCAAAGAACTCTGGACTTATACACATAAGTCCAGAGTTTTTTATTAATTAAAAATTACAAGACTATGTTCCCTTTTTTATGTCCTTTACATCAGTAAATTTCTATATTTACCATGAGAATAAATATTACTAACCTACTTAATAATGAAAAAACACAATCTATTAATACTAGCATTACTCATTTTAGTTTCATGCAATAAAGAAAAATCTAAGAAGACTATTACTACTGAATTGGAGAACTTATTTACTAAAGAGTTCTTTTTAGAAAACGAACCAGGAGGATCCATTATAATAAAAAAAGGAGAGAATACTATTTTCTCAAAAAGCTATGGAGTTTCAGATATAGAATCTGGAGAAAAAAATTCGGAAAACACTATATTCAATACGGGTTCTATTTCCAAAACATTTGTATCTAATGCCATCTTAATTTTACATGAAAGGAAACAGCTAGATATTAATGATCATATTTTAAAATATTTCCCTGATTTCAAAAACAAATCACTTGTTAAAGATATAAAAATAAAGCATTTTTTAACTCATACCTCTGGAATTCCAGATGCTAGAGATGTTTATAACAATCAAGACTTTTATATAACGGCCAAAGACACCGCTAACTTTGAACCTTTAAAAAAAGTGGATAGCCTGTTGTTTCAACCAGGAGAAAAATACACCTATTCAAATCCTGCTTATAATGGTTTAGCTTTAATTATTGAATCGGTTACAAAACAACCTTGGCAAGATTTTGTTATCGAAAACATTTTTAAACCTTCTGGAATGGATCATAGCAAAATTACCAATGGATCGTTCCCTGATTCTAATGTGGCACATGGTTATTATGAAGGAAGGAAAGGAGTATTTCAAGAATACGACTACGGTGAAGTCCCAACATTCGCCGCTGCAGGAAACGGAGGAATATGGTGTTCGGTTTTAGATTTGGTTAAATATGAAAAGGCTATTCAAAACAATGTTTTTCTTAGTAAAGAATTGACAAATGAATCTAGAACTATTTTCTCACCAGTAAACTGGAAAAGTGAAGAAGATCCCAAAATTGGATATAGCTGGTTTCTTGGAAATACTTTTAAGTATAAACATATCAATGTGAATACTAAATATATAATGCATACAGGATCTCAAGGAGGTTTTAGAGCTTTTCATGTATATTTACCGAAACACGACATTACCTACATAGGACTTTTCAATAGGCCTTTAAATCATTATAGTTACTTACTAAACAAAGGCGTTGAAATTTTTGAAAAACACAACTGGTTAAACTAGTTTCAGGAGAAAGTATTTCAGCTCAATTCTTAAAAAATCTTTAAAGAGTTGAGCTTACTTTTTAAAAGAAGTTTCCTGTAAAACTTCGCTTAATGTAAAATCATAAAAAGTAATTCTTTTAAAATATCGGATTGCGATAGTGCATTTCCTCCTACTCCTTTACTTTTCATATCAGCATCTCTTAATAATGCTATTACTTGTGATACTTTTCTCATTGGATAATTTCGAGCAGCAGTAACATAATCATCGACGAAATAAGGATTCACTCCCAAGTTTTTAGCTACAGAAGCCTTTGATTTATCTTTTAAACCATGGTACATTAACAATTGTGTGAAAAAGCTATTCAGCAACGAAATTGTCATCACTAAAGGGTTATTCTTAGGGTTTTGAGCGAAATATGTAATAATTCGATTTGCTTTTACAATATCCTTTTCCCCTACCGCTTTGCGTAATTCAAAATTATTGAAGTCTTTCGAAATCCCAATATTCTCTTCAATATGTTGAGCACTGATTATGGTTTCAGCTGGTAATACAGAAACCAACTTTTCCAATTCGTTACTAATTTTACTCAAGTCAGTTCCTAAAAACTCCACAAGCATTTGCGATGCTTTAGGCTCTATATTGTACTTCTTACCACCTAAAACCTTACGTATCCAGTCGGCCACTTGGTTTTCATACAATTTTTTGCTTTCAAACAATACTCCATTTTTGGAAATTGCTTTATACGCTTTTTTACGTTTATCTAGCTTTTTGTATTTATAGTTAAAAACTAGAATAGTTGAAGGCTGAGGTTGATTTGCATAGGATTCAATTTTATCAATAGTTCTGCTTAAATCTTGCGCTTCTTTCACAATAATTACTTGATGCTCCGCCATCATTGGAAATCGTTTAGCTGAAGATACTATTTCTTCGATAGAAACATCACGACCATACATTACCACTTGATTAAAACCTTTTTCAGATTCATCCAAAACATTACTCTCAATATACTCTGAAATTTTATCGATATAATAAGGCTCCTCTCCCATTAAAAAATAAATAGGTTTGTAATTGCCATTTTTTATATCGTTGATAAGATGCGTTACTTCATTCATATATTATAAATACCATTAAGTAAGAAAACTGTTAAGTAGAAAAATTCATGTATTTTTGAACAATGCAAAAATTAAACCTACCCACCTTTAATTTCAAGCTCAAAAGTAACGAAAATAAGACGCTTATTTTTGATTGCTTAAGAAAAAAATATTTGGTATTAACTCCTGAAGAATGGGTAAGACAGCATTTTGTTATGTATTTAATGGAGGTTAAAAAATATCCCGCTTCACTAATTGCCGTAGAAAAACAATTGACTATTAATCAATTGAAAAAAAGGACGGATATTGTGATTTTCGATAAACAAGGTACTCCCAACATCATTGTAGAATGTAAAGCTCCAAAGGTTAAAATAACACAAGCAACTTTTGATCAAATTGCCCGATATAACTTAAAACTCAATGCTGATTTTTTAGTTGTAACCAATGGTTTAGAACATTTTTATTGCATGCTAGATACAGAAAATGAACGCTATGTTTTTTTAAGAGATATTCCTGAGTACTCTTAATTGAAAAACGTAACTAACAAATAGTTGCATCCAAAAAACGAGCTTTAGTAAATTAACCTTTAATTCTGATTATAACTCACTTTAAAAATGTATTTTTGGCAACTTGAAAATAGCCATTGTCATATTAAACTGGAACGGTAGAAAATTGTTAGAGCAATTTTTACCTAGCATTGTGAATTTCAGCTCGAAAGAGGCTCAAGTTTATGTGGCAGATAATGCTTCTACTGATACTTCCATTACTTATATAGAAGAACACTTTCCATCTGTAGAAATTGTTCAAAATAAAGTTAACGGAGGTTATGCCAAAGGGTATAATGACGCCTTACAACATATTCAAGCAGATATATATTGTTTAATAAATTCAGACATAGAGGTTACTGAAAATTGGCTCACACCTATTGCTAACACTTTTAAAAACGAAGTAAATACGGCTATAGTTCAACCAAAACTTTTAGATTTTAAAGACAAAACCAAATTTGAATACGCCGGGGCAGGTGGAGGATTTATTGATCTATATGGATATCCTTATTGCCGTGGAAGAGTGTTTAACTTCTTAGAAACCGATACGGGTCAATTCAATGATACTAACGAGATATTTTGGGCTTCAGGAGCTTGCATGTTTATTAGATCAGAAGTATATCGCAAATTAGGTGGTTTTGACGAAGATTATTTCGCTCATCAAGAAGAAATAGATTTATGTTGGCGTGCTCAAAATGAAGGTCATAAAGTAAAATACGTTGGAAGTTCTACCGTATATCATGTTGGTGGTGCTACTTTGCAAGAAAGTAATCCGCATAAAACGTTTTTAAACTTTAGAAACAGTCTACTAAATGTTGTTAAAAATGTGCCTAAACGTTGGTTTTTGTTTGTGATTTTTTCTAGACTTATCTTGGACGGAATTGCAGGAATTAAATTCATTGTAGAGTTACGTCCTGTTCATACTCTCGCTATTTTAAAAGCGCATTTAAGCTTTTATAAAAACTTTTTCAAATTTTTAAGTAAAAGAAGAAAACTTCAAAAGAAATCAAATTATAACTTACACTCATCTGTAGTTTGGCAGCACTTTATTTTAGGTAGAAAAAAATACGAAGATCTTAAATAATTGACTCTACCGACTCTTTATCTTTATATACATAATTAAGCATAAAAAACACAGCAATACCACCAAAGGTATGCCACAACCAATGTGTTCCCATCGGTAAAATTTCTATTAAATTATCAAGAGTTCTAAAAACAATGGCAATTCCAAAAATTAAAATACCTAAAAATATGTCTCTGCTGTTTTTCCAATGTGTTAAATAAGCATACCATAAAAAAGGAGTGATTACTGAAAAAGCAGTAACCAAATATCCAAAAGAAATTCTATATTCCTTTGGAAGTGGTAACATTCTAGGAACAATTAAAAGGGTTAAAAAACCTACAAACAATAACAACCTTTGCCACCATTTCTTCTTAATCTTCCCAATAAAATAAACAATACCTCCAAGACAAACGAGCATAATAGGTAACCAGTCTAATACCAACCAGAATTCATGACTTCGTGTTCCATGATAGATGGTACCTCCAATCCAACTAGAGAATATCACTGGGATTGCAAATAAAAAAAATGGGTGCTTTTTTGGATTTTTACGAATCTTATTTCCGAAGTAAATTAAAATAGCTATAAATATAAGATTACTAAACGTATTGAAAGGCTCAACTGGTAAACGCCCCTGTAACGTTTCCTGATAAATGGGGCCGCTATCATTTGGAAACCTTATCGGAAAGTTATAAAACATTTAAACTACCTTTTCCCTCTCTAATCACTTCTGGTTCATCCGTTGTTAAATCTATTACTGTAGAAGGGTAGTTATCTCCATATCCACCGTCTACAACAACATCTACTATATTTTGCCACTTTTCAAAAATCAATTCTGGGTCTGTGGTATATTCTATAATTTCATCTTCATCATGAATTGAACTTGAAACAATAGGATTTCCTAGAGCCTTCACAATTGCTCTCGCAATATTATTGTCAGGCACTCTTATTCCAACAGTTTTTCTTTTCTTGAACACTCTTGGTAATGAATTACTTCCAGGCAAAACAAAAGTATAAGGGCCTGGTAAAGATCTTTTTAAAATTTTATACGTTGGTGTATCAATTTGCTTCACATAGTCAGATAAATGACTTAAATCGTTACACACAAACGAGAAACTAGTTTTTTCTAATTTAACTCCTTTTATTTTGGCGATCCTTTCTAAAGCTTTTGTATTTGTAATATCACAACCTAATCCATAAACAGTATCCGTTGGATAGATTATAATACCACCACGTTGTAAAACTTTTACTATTTTATTTATTTCCTTTGGATTAGGATTCTCGTTATAAAGCTTTATAAATTGTGCCATTAATATTTATCTAAATCTATATCATCTAAACTTTGAAAATTACTAAAATCATCAAAGTCATCGTTAAAATTATCATCCGAGTCTTTTGAAAGATCTTGAATATCAAATGTATTATTTTCGTTTTCTTTTGGCATTTCGCCAACAGTTAAAATCACTTTCGATTCTTCTATTGTTTCATTTGAGAAATCAACTACTTCAATATAAAATGTCCACATATTGAAAAAATCATAAACATAAATCAGTTTATCATTTTTATTTGGCAATGTATCTTTTAAAACACAAGTAGCCATTGATACTCCCTCTCCTACTTCTGCCATATTAAACAAGGGTATTTCCTCCCCTTGATTCCATTCGGCATCAGCAACATAAAACGAGGCCATTTCTTGACCGTCGAAACCGAAAGATTTTGCTAAAGAAAAATGCAAATCTTCCAAAGATCCGTTTTCATTAATTGTCAAGGTTCTAATCACATCTTCCTCCGTATCTAATATCGCTCGAACTTTATACATGTTGGTAATTTTTTATAGCTACAAAAATACGTATTTTTGAACGATATTTCTCAAGTTATATGGATAAGCAAAAAATTCTCGACAAGTTAAATGGTTTAAACAGAAATACTCTAATGGAAACCTTAGAAATTGAGTTTACCAACGTAGGAGATAACTTCTTAACGGCAAAAATGTCAGTTAGTTCAAAAGTACATCAACCATTTGGTTTACTTCATGGAGGAGCCACCGCTGCATTAGCGGAAACTGTTGGTAGTTGCGCCTCTGGTTTTTTATTTGCAGACACAAAAACTCAAGTTGTTAAAGGCTTAGAATTAAGCATTAATCATATTAAGAGTAAAAAAGAAGGAACTGTATTTGCTACAGCTAAACCTATTCATAAAGGTAGAACCACACATTTATGGGAAATTAAAATTGTGGATGAAAATGAGAATCTTATTTCTATTTGTAAACTAACAAATATTGTACTTGATAAAAAATAACATACGTACTGTATTTTTTGTAACGTAATATAATCGGCATGAAGACTATAAAAAAAGTTTTTAAAATTTCAGGTATTGTTTTATTACTTTTAATTGTAGGAGTGTATGTATTGTTTGTTTCCATGACCGCTCCCAAATCTGATGAAAAAGTAATTCAGCGTTTTAACGAAGCTCCAATAAAACCTATTTTAGCATATAAAACTTATAAAAACTTTTCGTATCGTGTTCTTAGTGTAATTTCCGACAGGAATTTACCAACAATTATATTTGTTCATGGAACTATTGGTTCGTGTTTGGATTTTTCACGATATATGATGGATGAAGATCTTATTAAAAATTACAATATGATCTCGTATGATAGAATTGGCTACAACTATAACGATCAAAACTCCGTTCAAGAAAGTATTGCCTTCGAAAGAGATTTATTAGATGATTTAATCGCGCAAACCGCCAGTAATTCCATAATACTAACTGGATATTCGTATGGTGGCCCCATAGCATTAGCTAGCCATAAAAAAATAACAAATCTCGTTTTACTTGCACCTGCAGTTTACAGCAAGGTGGAACCCATGCCGTGGATGCTCAACTTTTACAAATGGGGATTAACTAGATGGTTAGTTCCAGATATTTGGAAAGAAGCTTCAAAAGAGAAAATGTCGCACCAACAAGACTTGATTAATTTTGAAAATAATTGGGAGATAAACCAGAATACCATAATTAGTATCCATGGAGATGCAGATTGGATAGTACCGTATAGCAACTCCGAATATTTATTGCATCATTTCCCTAAAGAACGATTCCAACTAATTACGTTAAAAGATGCTGGGCACGATTTGATTTGGAGTCAATTTTCACAAATAAAACAACAACTTTTAAACCTTTAATATTGAGTATATTTAAGAATATTGAAAAATCTTTGATTAAGAAACACTCCTTTGTTTGCTATAGAAAACCTAATGACACCATTATTTCAGCGTTATTTCAAAATAACGACAACATACATACCAATAATAATTTGGACTCAAGTGGTTTCGTTTTTGCTCCATTTGATGATAGAAATGATACTATTATCATTCCGAAAGAAAGTTCTACATTCTTACAAGAAACCTTTTCAAAAAGTAATATTAACATTACAAAAACAACAAATTCTAAAGATTATGATTCTAGAGAATTTCATGTAAACTTGGTTGACAAAGGTATTGATGCTATTCTTAATAAGAACTTCAAAAAAGTTGTATTATCTCGAAAAGAAATTGTTAATCTCAAAGATGGGTTCAATAGTATAAAGCTATTTGAAACTTTATTAAATACATATTCTAATGCACTTGTATATATTTGGTTTCACCCAAAAATTGGACTTTGGTTAGGAGCTACTCCAGAAACTTTGGTTAAAATTAATAATGATTATTTCGAAACCATGTCTTTAGCTGGAACACTACCCTATATTGAAAATACGATTCCTAAATGGACTTCTAAGGAAATTGAAGAACAACAATTTGTTACAGATTACATCGTTGAAAAATTAGCTCCTCTATGTAAAACATTAAATACAGATAAAACAGAAACCATAAAAGCTGGAACATTATTACATTTAAAAACAAAAATTGAAGGTAAACTAGCCGTTTCTAATTCAGAGTTAATAAAAACATTGCACCCAACACCTGCAGTTTGCGGATTACCAAAAGATTCTTCTAAGCAATTTATTATCAAAAACGAAAACTACAATCGTTCATTTTATACAGGTTTTTTAGGAGAATTAAATATGAACAATGTTACCGAACTTTTTGTAAACCTTCGATGTATGGAAATAAAAAATTCTGAAGCCTTAATTTATGTTGGGGGAGGAATAACAAAAAATAGTATTTCCGATAGAGAATGGGAAGAAACTACAGAGAAAGCAATGGTTATGAAAAGAATTATATAAAAAAAATCACCCAAGCGACATGGTCACAAGGTGATTTTATTGTGTAAATTGAAATTGAATTGAATTTTCAGTCGAAGTTATTTCGACCTATTTCGTAAGTATTAACTAAGTAAATAGTTACTAAATATCTTCAAAAGAAACATCAGTAAAGCTCTCAGCAGTAGCCTCTACTACTTCTTCTTTCCTGTAATCTTTTTGATGTCGTTCACTAATAACCTCTTCACCTTTTTCTTTTACAATGTATCCAGTTGCTTTCTCAAGCATGTCTCTAAAATCTGTAAAATCTTCTTTATAAAGGTAAATTTTATGCTTTTGATAATGGAAAGATCCATCATCATGAGTAAATTTTTTACTCTCAGTTATTGTTAAGTAGTAATCGTCTGCTTTTGTAGCTCTCACATCAAAAAAATATGTTCTTCTTCCTGCTCTTAAAACCTGTGAAAAAATCTCTTCTTGTTCTACTCTCTCGCTCATAATTCTTTATCTTAAGTGATATAAATAATAGTTGTTTTGTTTAGAATTGCTCAACAAATCTAGCAAAATATTTCACTTGACAATGCGATTCGCTATATTTCTTTTTCTAAAAGTTGTTGTTCATATAGTTCTTTGTAGTACCCTTCGGCTTCTATCAACTGATTATGAGCACCTTTCTGAACTACGCTTCCACCATCTAAAACAATAATCTTATCAGCATTTTTAGCGGATGAAATTCTATGACTAATTATGAACGTAGTTTTCTCTTTGGATACTTTTTCTAAGTTCGATAATATTTTTTCTTCAGTTTCGGTATCTACAGCCGATAAACAATCATCAAAAATTAAAATCTTAGGCTCCTTAATAATCGCACGAGCAATGGAAGTACGTTGTTTTTGACCACCAGACAAGGTTACCCCTCTCTCTCCTAGGATTGTTTGATACCCTTCCTTAAATCCAAGGATATTCTCATTAATAACGGCACTTTTCGCGGCTTCTATTATATCTTCTTGACTAGCATCAGACTTTCCAAATTTTATGTTGTTTTCAATAGTATCAGAAAACAAAAACGGATCTTGAGGTACAAAACCAATCTGGCTTCGAATATCGTTTAAATTGCACTTTTTAATATCAACTCCATCAACTAAAACCTCTCCTTGAGAAGTATCATATAACCTCGATATTAAATTTACCAATGTTGACTTCCCACTACCAGTTTTCCCTAAAATTGCCAATGTCTCCCCCTTTTCAGCAACGAAACTCACATCTTTAAGAGCTTCAATATTTGTATCATCATAGGTTAAGGAAACATTCTTAAATTCAATACGACCATCAATCGGTGTTGATTTTTCAACAGTATTTTGAATCTCAGGTACCTGCTCTAAAAATTCATTAATTCTGTGTTGAGAAGCTTCGGCCTGTTGAACAATTGATGTAACCCAGCCAACTATTGCCACTGGCCAAGTTAAAATATTAACATATAAGAAAAACTCAGCGACAACTCCAATTTTAATTTCTCCATCAATGTAAAGTTGTCCTCCAACATATAAAACAATAATATTACTTATTCCAATTAAAAGAATCATTAATGGGAAGAACAATGCCTGAACCTTGTGTAATTCAATATTTCTTTCCTTACTTACATCTGCTAGTTGATCAAAATTAGCAATCACAGCTTTTTCTATCGCATAGGATTTTACAACATTAATACCTGAAAAAAATTCTTGATTATATGTTGTGAGTTTAGACAAATATTGCTGAACTATGGTACTCCTCTTATTAATTTGCTTGCTTAAAATAAAAATTGAAATAGATAATACAGGAAAAGGAATCATTGTATACAAAGCTAACTTGGATGAAATGCTATACATTTGAGTAAACCCAACAATAAATGATAAAATCATATTCAAACTATACATTATAGCTGGTCCAAAATACATACGAACCTTCGTTACGTCTTCACTAATACGATTCATCAAATCACCAGTCCTATTCTTTTTATAAAAATTGATCGATAGTCTTTGATACTGTTGATATATTTCATTTTTCAAATCAAATTCAATCAACCGTGACACTACAATAATAGTTTGACGCATGATAAACGTAAAAAAACCAGCGACTAAAGTAACTCCAATAATAAGCAATACGTCATACAACAATTCTTTTTTAACAATAGCTAAATCCGTAATTGTTCCATTTAAATAGTCCTCAACTGAGTTTAGTGAGTTTCTAATTATTACTGGAATTTTTAATGCTAAGAACTTAGACAAGATGGTAATAACAACACCTCCCAATAACCTCCATTTATACTTAAAAAAATATTTATTTAAATATTGTAATGCTTTCAAACTCTATCTTTTTTTCTTAAAAAAAGGCTTCAATCCGTTAAAGATTTAATAATTACCTCACCTTTTTTTGATTATGTTTTGACGATTTCATATTTTTGACCCCTAATTTTTTGAGATTATCAAAATAAACTCAAAACTAAACTTATAACAAATGACATCAGAAATCATTGATACTAAAGATCTTAAAAACGACCCAGTCTTCGGTCAATTATCTTTCGACAATCATGAGCAAATCGTTTTTTGTAACGACGAAGATACAGGTTTAAAAGCAATAATTGGTATTCACAACACAACTTTAGGACCTGCTTTAGGAGGGACTAGAATGTGGCAATATAAAAACGAATGGGAAGCTTTAAATGATGTTTTACGTTTGTCTCGTGGTATGACTTATAAGTCTGCTATTAGTGGTTTGAACCTTGGTGGAGGAAAAGCTGTTATTATTGGTGATGCCAAAACTCAAAAGAACGACAAATTAATGAAGCGTTTTGGTGAATTTGTTCATTCTTTAAGTGGAAAATATATCACTGCTGAAGACGTAGGAATGGAAACTCGTGATATGGACATTATGAGAGAAGTAACTCCTCATGTAACTGGAGTTTCTGAATCTATTGGTGGTTCTGGTAATCCATCACCTGTTACTGCATATGGAGTATATGTTGGTATGAAGGCAGCTGCTAAATATAAATTTGGTTCAGAGAACTTAGATGGTAAAAAAGTTTTAGTTCAAGGTGTTGGCCATGTTGGTGAAACATTAGTTAAACATATAACTGAAGAAGGTGCTCAAGTTATCCTTAACGATATTAACGAAGCTCGTTTAGAGGAACTAAGTAAAAAATACAATGCTAATGTTGTTTTAGGTGATGATGTTTACGGTTTAGACATTGATATTTATGCTCCTTGTGCTTTAGGCGCAACCTTAAATGACAAGAGTATACATCAGTTAAATGCAAAGGTTGTTGCTGGTGCTGCTAACAATCAATTAGAAGACGAAGTAAGACACGGAAAGTTGTTACAAGAAAAAGGAATTGCCTATGCTCCTGACTTTTTAATTAACGCTGGTGGTATTATTAACGTTTATGCTGAAGTAGCTGGTTATGGTAAAGAAGAAAGTTTAAAAAGAACTGAAAATATTTACAATACAACATTAGAAATATTTAATCTTGCCGAAAAAGAAAACATTACAACTCATAAAGCTGCATTTAACATTGCTCAATCTAGAATTGATGCACGTAAAAAACAGTTAAATAGCTAATTTAAAAAAATAAAATTTTTACTTTTGCAGAGCGTTAGAAATTAATCTATCGCTCTCTTTTTTTTAAAGTTCTTTAAAATGATAAATAGAAGACATATTCGAGTTAAGGTAATGCAATCTGTTTATGCAATGCAGCAATCAAACAGTCAAGACCTAATTAGAGAAGAAAAATTTTTAAAGCATAGCATTCAAAAAATGTTTGATTTGTATGTTTTAAATTTACAGTTACTTGTTGAAGTACAGAAATTAGCTCGGAAAAGAATAGAGCTTTCAAAAAAGAAAATTCTTGCCACTGAAGAAGATTTAAATCCAAACACAAAATTTATTAATAACCGCTTATTAAGCATTTTAGCAGAAAGTGTAAGCCTGGAAGGTTATATTGAATTAAACAAATTAAGCTACTGGGAGCTAGATAATGAGTATGTAAATATTATTTTAGATCAATTATTAAAAAGTGATCTTTATAAAAAATACATGGACACTGTTGAAGATTCCTATAATGTTGATCGCAGTTTTGTTATTAATTTTTTTAGAGACATTGTTGCTCCGAATGAAAAAATAGCAGACTATTTTGAAGATAAAATGATTTCTTGGGTCGACGACATGCCTTTTGTTAATACTTGGATTTTAAAAACATTAAACAAACAATCTCCGAAAAACCCATTTATACTTGGAAGTCTTTATAAAGATGATGATGACAAACAATTTGTTTCTCAACTTTTTAATAAAACAGTCTTAAATCATCATAAGTATGAAAATGACATTAAGGAAAAAACTCCAAATTGGGAAACCGATAGAATAGCTGATGTTGATATGATACTGATAAAAATGGCCGTTACAGAGTTCTTGCACTTCGCTTCAATTCCTAGTAGGGTAACTATTAATGAATATATTGAGTTAGCAAAAGATTATTCTACCAATAAAAGTGGGCATTTTATCAATGGTGTTTTAGACAAATTAGCTAAAGAATATTTGGCTTCCAACGCTATGGTAAAAATTGGAAGAGGATTGTTATAAGAAATTATTATTTTTACACTTATTAAATTTATTTTTAATCATGAAAAAACTAGTTGTAACTCTAACAATTGCAATGTCAACTTTAGCTTTTGTTTCTTGTACAAAAGGAAATGCTAAGTCAAAAGTTAATAAAGAAAATGTAGCCAACGCTACCAAAAGAGATAGTGAAATTAGCAAAGGAGCTCCTATAGCTTTATTCGATAAAGAAACTTTTGATTTTGGAACTGTTGCTGAAGGAGAAGTAGTACAAACTACTTTCGTAATTACCAATAATGGAAAATCTGATTTAGTTATCACTGATGCAAAGGCTACTTGTGGTTGTACGGTACCAGTATGGCCAAAAGAACCTATCGCTCCAGGAACTACAGGAAATATTAAAGTAAGCTTTAATACGAACGGAAAACCTAACAAACAATCTAAGTCTGTTACTCTTTACACAAACACTGAAAAAGGAACAGAGGTTGTGAAAGTAACAGGGATGGTTACACCAAAACAAAAAAACAACTCATAATGTTAACAAACGTAATTTTTTTACAAGCTGAAGGTGGTGGTATCATGAGTATGCTTCCTTTCATTTTAATGATAGGAGTCTTATACTTTTTTATGATTCGCCCTCAAATGAGCAAACAAAAAAAAGAAAAGCAGTTTCAATCTTCAATTAAAAAAGGAGCCAAAGTTATCACATCAAGTGGTATTCACGGAAAAATTGTCGAAATAAATGATAACGACAATACAGTATCTATTGAAACTGGAGCTGGAAAAATTAAATTTGAGCGATCGGCCATTTCTATGGAACTTTCTAAAAAATACGACCCTCAAATAAAAAAATAATACAAAAAGTGAGCAAATTTGCTCACTTTTTCTTTAACACACTTTTGTTTTGTCTAAAGCCATTACAATTCCAAAAGCATTCTTGGGCTTTTTAATAGCTTCTCTTCTTTTTTGGTTACTTATGAATCTTTCTAAAGAATATGTAACTGATATTAGCTTGGATGTTTCCTATCAAAACATTGAACAAGACAAATTAATATTAAATGAACCTCCAAAAGAAATCAGTTTATCCGTAAAAGCTAGTGGTTTCAAACTTATGGGAACAAGCTTTGTGCACAAACCTATAATTATTGATTTAAAAAATCTTGCCAGAAAAACGGACTCTACATATTATCTTCTTAGTAAAAACTTAATGCCAGAAATTCAAAACCAATTAAAGTCTGGTTTGACTCTGAATAAAGTAAAAGCAGATACTATATTTTTCAGCATTAATAAGCTATACTCAAAAAAGGTTGCTATTGAACCTAACATCAACATAAATTATAAAAAAGGATTTGATCTAGCATCAGCTATTACTCTTGTCCCCGACTCCATCGTAATTTCAGGAGCACAAACATTATTAAACACTATTGAAAAAGTAAAAACCAAGGAGATAGAGTTAAGCAATGTTTCTAACAATGTAAATACCAAAATTGAAATCTTAATACCTAATAAGATTAAGGCTAAATACAAAAAAGCTTCTTTGGAATTTAAAGTAGATAAGTTTACCGAAGGAAAAATGGAAATTCCTGTTTCCATTACCAACTTACCTAAAGACAAATCAGTAAGTGTTTATCCTAAAACGGTTACAATAATTTATAAAGTAGGGCTTAAGAATTTCAATAAGATAGATTCTAATTTTTTTGAAGTTTATTGTGATTATAACGAATCTTTAAAAAACAAGCTTCCTTATTTAGTCCCTAAATTAAAATCAAAAGCTAATATAGCTTCCTCAGTAAGAATAGTTCCTAATAAAATAGATTTCCTAATTCATAAATAAAATGGTTGTAGGTTTAACAGGTGGAATTGGTAGTGGAAAAACAACAGTAGCTAAAATGTTTGCATCCTATAGAAATGTAGTCGTTTACTATGCCGATATTGAAGCGAAGAAATTGATGACTTCTTCAGAAACCATTAAACGAAATTTAATCGATCAATTTGGTAAAGAAACCTATTTAAATAAGGAACTTAATCGCCCCTATTTAGCCAATATAGTTTTTAAAGATCCATCGAAACTTAAAATACTCAATGGTATTGTTCATCCAGAAGTTTATAAACACCTCAACAACTTCATTGCTAAAAATAAAGATAAATCTTATATTCTTTATGAAAATGCGATACTCTTTGAAAACAAAAGTGATACGTTTTGTGATAAAATTATTACGGTTACCGCCCCTCTAAAAACAAGGATAGATCGTGTGATAAACAGAGATGGTACCACGAAAAATGCTGTTAAAAACAGAATTACAAATCAGTGGAATGACAATCTCAAAACTCTACAATCTCACTATGTTATTCACAACGTAAACCTAGAAGATACTGAGCAGCAGGTTTTTAAAATCCATAATATTTTAACAAACACTTTGTATTAATTTAACCATTGTTTACAATATTTCTTAATTTTTTCTTAATTTTATATAATATTTGTTAATCTAAGTTAAAACAAAATTACACTTGGGTTTATTGATTTATTTTTGAAAAATGGGCAAAAAAATCTTCATTATAATTGTTGTTTTAATGAGCATCTCATTGGTAGGAATAATATCAGTACAAGTGTACTGGATTAAAGATGCTATCAGTAATAAACAAAAGCAATTTGAGAATGATGTTACTGTTGCTTTGAACGGAAGCTCGGAACGAATTAAGGAAAAAGAATTAAATAACCTTAAAGTTTATATTAAACCGTTTGTAAACAACGAGCAGTCTGAGGTAGAGAGTGTATTTAAAAACTTCTTTTTTCAACAAATTGATACTTTTGCGAAATCAAAACTAACTTTTTCATCTACCATTTTAGAAGAAAACTTCAAGATACCGTCAAAATTCATTAATAACGATACAATACTAATAAGACAAATTTCTGGAAAGAATGATGTCCATATTTCCAGAACATTTACCCCGTCTAATGAAGAGTTTCGAACTTCTTTACTAAAAAAAACAAGCTATTCATCTTATGATTCATACAATAATTTAAATAGGTTAGAATTAGAAAAGGCATATCAGGAAATGCAAAAATTCAATCCTATTCACAAAAGGATAACCAACAATAATCTCTATGCAATACTAAAAGAAGAGTTAGCAAAAAGAAATATCACGCAAGATTTTAAATATGCCGTTTATGATGATGGCTTTGCAACTCCTTTGAAATCTGGTTATTTTAATATTGAGCCAAGCAAAGATTTATATTATCCTTTATTCGAAGACGGAAATGGTAATAGCAAATACAAACTATATATAAAATTTCCGAATAGGCATGAAAACCTTCTTTCAGGAATGATGAAAATTTTGCTGTTATCGCTATTATTCATTGGTATAATTATTGCAGCTTTTTCTACATCTCTTTATCAACTAGTGCAACAAAAAAAGATATCGGAGATTAAAACGGATTTTATAAACAACATGACTCATGAGTTTAAAACCCCTATAGCTACAATTAATTTAGCGTTAGATGCAATAAAAAATCCTAAAATAATTTCCGATGAAGATAAAGTAAAACGATATGTTCAAATGATTCGTGATGAAAATAAGCGAATGCATGGACAGGTAGAAAACGTACTAAGAATATCGAAATTAGAAAAAAATCAAATAGAAATGAGTAAGGATGCTATTGATATGCACGACATTATTACTGAAGCTATCGAGCATGTCAAATTACTTGTCGCCAATAAAAATGGTACAATCTCAACTCATTTTGAAGCCATTTCTAATGAAGCCTTAGGTAATAAATTTCACCTAACCAATGTTGTTGTTAACATACTCGAAAACGCCGTCAAATACTCTGAAGAAGAGCCTAAAATTGATGTATTTACGGAGAGTACCAATAAATACTTTATTTTAAAGATAAAAGACGAAGGAATTGGAATGAGTAGAAATGCTCAAAAATATGTTTTCAATAAATTTTATAGAGAGCATAAAGGAAATATACACAATGTAAAAGGTCATGGTTTGGGATTAGCATATGTAAAAGAAATTGTTGATAGCCACCAAGGAACCGTTTATGTTGAAAGTGAAAAAAGTAAAGGAAGTACATTTACAGTTAAATTACCATTAATATAAAATGAAAGGATACAATGGGAAGTAAAAAAATTCTATTAGTAGAAGACGATCCAAATTTTGGAACCGTCCTCAAAGATTATCTAGCCCTCAACGATTACAATGTAACACATGCGAAAGACGGGATTGATGGATTAATTATGTTTAAAAACACAGAGTATGACTTATGTATTTTAGATGTAATGATGCCTAGAAAAGATGGATTCTCTCTAGCAGAGGACATCCGTACAACAAATAAAGAAATCCCTATTATTTTCTTAACTGCAAAAACATTAAAAGAAGATGTTTTAAGAGGATACCAAGTAGGGGCTGATGATTACTTAAACAAACCTTTCGATTCTGAAGTATTATTGCACAAAATAAAAGCAATTTTACAACGTAAAGAAAGCGAGAAGTCAACAGATAACGAAGAGTTTGAATTTAAAATAGGGAAATTCGACTTTAACTCGAAACTACGTCATTTAAGTTTTGATGGAGCTGAAGCTCAAAAACTTTCTCCAAAAGAAAGTAAATTATTGAGAATGTTAGCAGTTCACAAAAACGACTTAATGCCTCGAGAACTTGCGTTAACTAAAATATGGAGAGATGATAATTATTTTACCTCTCGAAGTATGGATGTTTACATTGCAAAATTGAGAAAATACTTGAAAAGCGATGAGGGTGTTGAAATATTAAACATCCACGGAGAAGGTTTTAGATTAATCGAAAAATCTTAATTCAAAATTATTTACCTACTACATATTGAAAAAGCTTCCTTATATTCGGGAAGCTTTTTTATTGTAACAAAAAAAGAGATAAGTCGTCTAAATTACATAACATAAAAACATAAGCTTGGAAACTATACTATCAATTAAAAACCTAAATAAAAATTATGGCCGAATTCAAGCTGTAAAAGATTTAACTTTTGACATACAAAAAGGTAATATTTATGGTATTCTGGGGCCAAATGGGAGCGGAAAATCCACAACTCTAGGAATTATACTAAATGTGGTAAATAGAACTTCGGGCTCGTTTAGCTGGTTTAACGGGAACGTATCAACTCATCAAGCTTTAAAAAAAGTGGGAGCAATTATTGAACGTCCTAACTTTTATCCTTTTATGACAGCAACGCAAAACTTAGAATTGATTTGTAAAATAAAAGGAGTTTCTAATGATAAAATTGACGAAAAACTAAAAACTGTAAATTTATTCGAAAGAAAAAATGATAAGTTTAGAACGTATTCTTTAGGTATGAAACAGCGTTTAGCTATTGCTTCAGCCTTATTAAATGATCCCGAAATTTTAATATTAGATGAACCGACAAATGGTTTAGATCCTCAAGGAATTCACGAAATTCGTCAAATCATTAAAACGATTGCTAAAAACGGAACTACTATTTTATTAGCATCTCATTTATTGGACGAAGTTGAAAAAGTTTGTTCACATGTTATCGTTCTTAGAAAAGGAGAAAAGCTTTACAGCGGTAGAGTTGAAACAATGGTAGCATCAAATGGTATTATTGAAATAAAAACAGAAGGTGACACAGAAAATGTTGTTAATGTATTAAAAAATTATGAAGAAACTGCTAGTGTTAACATTGATGGAAATCTTATCATTGTTCAACTTGAAAATGATATTTCAGCAGCAACTTTGAACAAATATCTTTTTGAAAAGGATATAGCTGTTTCTCATTTAGTGAAAAGAAAACCAACATTAGAGCAACAATTTTTGGATTTAACAAACAACAACTAAACTACTATTACACATGTTTCGACTTTTAACTATAGAATTTCATAAACTAAAACATAACAGAGCCAGTAAAGTTCTTTCAATTATATACTTTGCTCTTTTAACATCAATTGCGCTCATTGCGGCAATTAAATTTGATGTCGGACCGATAAAATTCCACCTGGCCGAACAAGGTATTTTTAACTTCCCTTACATCTGGCATTTTAATACTTATGTCGCTGCTATTTTTAAATTCTTTTTACTTTTAGTAATCGTATCAATGATGGCCAATGAATATAGCTATAAAACACTTAAGCAAAACCTAATAGATGGTTTAAGTAAAAAAGAGTTTATACTTTCAAAATTTTATACTGTAGTTGCATTTGCCTTTGTTTCAATGGTATTTGTATTTGTGACATCTTTAATTTTAGGACTTATCTATTCAGACTTTAATGAACTATCTATCATTTTATCGGATTTAGATTACCTCCTAGCATTTTTTGTAAAACTTGTTGGTTTTTTCTCATTTGGACTATTTTTAGGAATACTTATTAAACGTTCTGCTTTTGCCGTTGGAGCGATGATAGTATGGTATTGTATTGAATGGCTTATTTACGGGATACTTGGATGGAAAGTAGTCGAAAATTGGGATACCGCTCAAAGTATTAAAAACCTCCTTCCTTTGGAAGCAATGCAAAACCTAATAATAGAGCCAGGATCGAGATTAGGCGCCGTCAAATCTATAGCGAATCAAATTGGAACAGAATTCTCGAAAGACTATTCAGTTAGTTTCTCAAATATTATAATTGTGTCAATTTGGACCGCTATTTTTATCTATTTATCCTATTTTTTGTTAAAAAAGAGAGATTTATAAAGGGTTTTAAGTAGTTTAGCTGTTATACATCTTGGGAAGATATACTAACAATGAGAAAACTACAATTACTAACACTAACTTTATTTATATCATTTTTTACCTACGCTCAAAAAGAAGCTAATATTTGGTACTTTGGAGAAAATGCAGGAATCGACTTTAATACAGTACCTCCAACGGGAATTACAAACGGTGTTTTAAACACCCTCGAAGGCTGCTCATCTTTCTCCAATGCTAATGGTAACCTATTATTTTATTCAGATGGTATTACTGTTTGGGATAAAAACCACAACGTAATGAAATACTCGAATGGTAACCTTGCAAATAATTTAAAGGGTAACCCTTCGAGTAGCCAATCGGGAATGATTATTCCTAAACCAAATTCAACCAGTATTTATTATCTATTTACAGTTGATGATGGTCCAGACAGGGATCTCAATGGTAATATTATTGAGCCTGCACAAGGATTCAATGTGTATACCATTGATATGTCATTAAATTCAGGGCTTGGAGAGCTAATTGATGAAAACGGAAATGGTGGCTTTTTTCTAAACTTATCGCAAGGAAATCAAGACGATTGGACTGAAAAAGTTGCTGCTGTAAGGAGTACAGAGTGTAATACTTTTTGGGTAGTATCTTCAACAAGCACTCAATTTTATGCATATAAAATAACCGAAAATGGAATTGATTTAACTCCAGTTGTTTCGAATATAACTACTAACCTTTCTCGAAGAGGTTACCTAAAGCTGTCTCCGGATGGAACAAAATTAGCTGTAGCAAACCAAGGAAACAATCAATCATTACTGTTCTCATTTAACAATACTACAGGACAAGTAGCTAGTGATGGAACATCTCTTACGAACTTTATTGATAGCGAACCTTATGGTGTTGAATTTTCTAGAAACTCTCAAAAACTCTATATTTCGACTACAGCTTTCTTTACTGATGATATTAATACTCCGAGTACTTATAAACTTTTTCAATTTGATTTAACTCAAACGAATGTTGTTGGTACCAAAGAATTAATTCATCAACAAAATGGTTTTAGAGGAGCCTTGCAATTAGGACCTGATGGAAAAATATACGCTACCATACCTCAAACTTATAGTACTCCTGCTGGTTTTACAACTCACCTTGATGTTATAGAGAATCCCGACTCTGATGCAGATGATGTAATTTTCACAATTGATGCGATTGATTTAAATGGAAGAAAATCTACTCAAGGGTTACCTCCTTTTATTTCTTCGTTATTACTTCCGATCGAAATCAAAGATGAGACTACTGGTACTACTGTTAACAATCAAGATTTACAATTTTGTATTGGAGACTCTAAAACCATAGCTCCCGATCCTGTATCTGGAACAAATGTTACTTACGAATGGATTTTTAACAATGGCACTACAACATCTACCATTTCTAATAATATTGCACTCAATTTAGGACCATTAACAACGAATGATGCTGGTGAATATAAGTTGATTGTAACCCGCACCGATGACTGTGGTAATACTATTGAGCAAGAAGGTGTTTTTAAAATTGAAGTTTACGAAGCAACAGCTGCTTCACAACCCAACGATATAAACTTTTGTGATCTTGACAATGATGGATTTAATTCTTTTGATCTTCAAAATGATGTCACTCCGCAAGTTTTAAATGGTCAGAGTAACACAATATTCGAAGTAGCCTATTTTCTAAACCAAAATGATGCTGACAATAATACGAATGCTTTGGCAAATCCTTATACAAATCAAATAGCATTTAGCAATCAAACAATATATGCAAGAATGCATAATATAATTGCTCCAGGCGCATGTTACGATATAAAAACATTCAACCTAAGTATTACTGGAAGTCCTACTCCTCAAAGTCCTACAAATTATGAAGTTTGTGATGACATAGTCAATGGTGGAGACATGGATGGTTTTTACAACAACTTTATTCTAAACACTAAAGATTCAGAAATATTAGGAAGTTTGAACGCTACATTATACTCCATCACTTATCATAGGACCTTAATTGGAGCACAAACTGATAATACAACTGATATTATTGACAAGAACACTCCTTTCAGGAATGAAATGGCGAATACACAAACGATTTATGTCAGAGTGGAAAATAACACCAATGTGGCCTGCAATGACTCATCTGTTTCTTTCAATTTAATTGTAAATGCTGTTCCAAACATCAATACTATTGTTGAATTAAAACAATGTGATGATAATACTGATGCTTTTGCTGATTTTAATTTGGAAGAAGCTAGAAGTGATATTTCAAGTAACTTTCAAAATGAGACTTTTGTTTTCTACGAATCATTAAACAATGCTCAAAACAACATTTCTCCTATTTCCAATCCTACGGTTTATAGAAACACAACAGCTACCTCCGATAAAGTTTGGGCAACGGTAACAACCGTTAACGGATGTATGAAAATTTCAGAAGTAAACTTAACCGTTTCCACAACAGGAATCCCTTCTACTTTTCAAAGAACTTTTAACGCATGTGATGATTATTTAGATGTTAACGGAAATAATTCTGCTACGAACAGTGATACTGATGGTATAACGAGTTTTAATTTTAGCTCAGTAGATACCGAAATAAGAAGTATGTTTACGGCTACAGGGCAACAGATTAATGTCACCTATTATGAAAATGAAACAGATGCTCTTGCTGAACAAAATGCTATTCAAGACATTTCTAATTTCAGGAATATAAATTCTCCAAACACCCAATTAATTTATGTCCGTGTCGATAGTGATTTGGATAATGATTGCCTAGGTTTAGGACACCATATTACCCTTAACGTAGACGCTGTTCCTTCTGCCAATAATGTTAACGACTTAGAATTTTGTGATGATTTCCTTAGTGGAGCTTTTGATGATGGAATAAATATTGGAATTAACCTTAGAGGTCAGGTGAACTCTATTCTTGGATCTTTGTCACCTTTAGACTATACAGTATCTTTTCACACAAGCCCTGCTGATGCAAACGCTAACAACAACGCCATCGCCAATGATACAAATTTCACAAATACAGTTAGAGACAACCAAACAATATATGTAAGAATTGAAAACAATAATACAGGCTGTTTTAACGACCATGTATCTTTTAAGATCGTTATTCACCCGTTACCCACAATTTCTAATTCTATACCCAATTTGGATGTATGTGACATTCCTACATCGAGTGATAGTGATCCTAGAAATAGACTTGCTCAAAACATATCACTAGGCGATAGAGATTTAGATGTTTTAAATGGTAGAGACGCCAGTCAATTTGAAGTTAGTTATCACAAAACAGCGCAAGATGCCCTTGATGGAACCAATCCTCTATCTAAAACAAATTATTCCAACGATCCATTAACTACCAACTTCCCTGCAAATTTAACCAGTGATGATCCCGCAACTGAAATCATATATATTAGTATTTTAAATACAACATCAGGGTGTAGGTATGGTATTTCAACTTTGCAACTGGTTATTTACCCAGAACCCAATATCCCTTTAAATATAAACAACTACGTAGATTGCGATAATACTACGGATAGCAGTAATGATGACGCAAATGGTATTAATGGCGATGTCTCACTTCAAACTAAAATTCCCGAAATTTTAGCGAATTACACTACTTCAGATCATGCCAACTATTCCGTTACATTTCATGCAAATTCAGAAGATGCTCAATCAGGTAGTAACACAATCAACAGTAGTACTTATGAAAATTTAAATAACAATCAAGAAATTTTCGTTCGTGTTGTAAACAATCAAACTGGATGTGTAAATGATAATTTGAGTTTTAATATTATCATAAATCCATTACCTAATTTCACCGTTGATTCACCTGTAATTGTTTGTTTGAACAATCCTCAAACTCGATTAGAGTCTTTAAACCCAATGGCCGATTACGATTATGAATGGAGACTGAAAGGGAATAATACTATTTTAAGTAATGAGTCTTATTTGGATGTTACCGAAGGAGGTATTTATGTTGTTAAGGCGATCATGAAAGACGGAACTAATTGTGAAAGAAATATCGAAATCACAGTTAACGAATCGATAAACCCAACTCTAAATGAGGATGATATTGTCGTTGTTGACGATACCAACAATAATGGTCTAGACACCTACTCAATTAAAATAGTTACAGAAAATAATAATTTAGGTATTGGAGACTATCAATTCTCTTTACTAGATGAAACAGGAAATCAAAACTCTTTTCAGGATGAATCTTTATTCACTGATATTACAGGTGGAATTTACACTGTAATTGTTAATGATAAAAATGGTTGTTCACCGGATGCTAGTCTTACGATATCCGTTATTCAATATCCAAAGTTCTTGACACCAAATAATGATGGCTACAATGATACTTGGAAAGTAAAGGGTGCTAATTCTAGCTTTTATCCAACTAGTAATATTTATATATTCGATAGATACGGAAAGCCAGTTGCCACCATACCTGTTGATGGTGACGGTTGGGATGGTACCTTCAACGGGAACACACTTTCCTCAGGAGATTATTGGTTTAAGATTCACTTAACTGATAAAAAAGGAAAAGACTATTTCCATAATGGTCATTTCTCTTTACTAAGAAAGTAAACTCTAATAAAAAGTTTAAAAAATACGGATAGTTTTGAAGTAAAACTATCCGTATTTTTGTTATATGAATTTCGAACTACAATCTGATTTTAAACCTACGGGGGATCAACCTCAAGCAATAAAACAATTAGCTCAAGGAATTGTTAACGATGAGAAATATCAAACCCTACTAGGTGTTACTGGATCAGGGAAAACTTTTTCAGTAGCAAATGTAATTGCAGAAGTTAACAGACCCACTTTGGTATTGGCTCATAATAAAACTTTAGCAGCGCAGTTGTACTCAGAGTTCAAACAATTCTTTCCTAATAATGCAGTTGAATATTTCGTTTCATATTATGATTATTATCAACCGGAAGCCTATATTCCTGTCACTGGGACGTATATAGAAAAAGATCTTTCTATTAATGATGAAATTGAAAGGTTAAGAATTAGCACCTCCTCTTCTCTTTTATCTGGGAGAAGAGATGTTTTAGTTGTTGCTTCTGTTTCCTGTTTATATGGTATTGGAAATCCAATAGAATTTAAGAAAAATGTTATTACGATTGAAGTTGACCAACCTATTTCAAGAACTAAATTCTTACATCAGTTAGTTACTAGTTTGTACGCTAGAACAGAAGTAGAAATTAAAAGTGGAACTTTTAAGGTAAAAGGTGATGTTGTTACAATTTACCCTTCTTATGGTGATAGTGGATATCGAATTCACTTTTTTGGTGATGAAATTGAAGAAATTGAAACTTTTGACATTGAAAGTAATGACACAATTTCTCGATTGGATAGTTTAAATATCTATCCAGCGAACCTGTTTGTAACATCTCCTGATGTTTTACAAAATGCAATTCATCAAATTCAAGATGACTTAGTAAAGCAATTTGATTATTTTAAAGAAATAGGAAAGCATCTTGAAGCCAAGCGTCTTAAAGAACGAACTGAATTTGACTTGGAAATGATTCGAGAATTGGGGTATTGCTCTGGTATTGAAAACTATTCTCGCTATTTAGATGGTCGAGAGGCAGGAACTAGACCCTTCTGCTTATTAGATTATTTCCCTGAAGACTACATTATGGTTATTGATGAAAGTCATGTTACTGTACCACAAGTTCATGCCATGTATGGAGGTGACCGAAGCAGAAAGGAAAACCTAGTGGAATATGGATTCAGATTACCTGCGGCAATGGACAACCGCCCTTTGAAATTTGAAGAATTTGAGGTTTTACAAAACCAAGTAATTTACGTTTCTGCTACTCCTGCAGACTATGAATTACAAAAAACGGAAGGCTTGTTTGTAGAACAAGTTATACGACCTACCGGTTTACTTGACCCAGAAATAGAAATAAGACCAAGTCAAAATCAAATAGACGATCTTATAGAAGAAATTCAGATTCGTGTAGAAAAAGACGAACGAACTTTAGTGACAACTCTAACTAAAAGAATGGCAGAAGAACTTGCCAAATACTTAACAAGAATTCAAATCCGTTGTCGTTATATACATTCCGATGTAGACACTTTAGAAAGAGTTGAGATCATGCAAGATTTGAGAAAAGGATTGTTCGATGTTTTAATTGGAGTCAACCTACTGCGTGAAGGACTTGACCTTCCAGAAGTTTCTTTAGTAACAATTTTAGATGCCGACAAAGAAGGCTTCCTTCGTAGTCATCGTTCACTAACTCAAACTGTGGGTAGAGCTGCAAGAAATGTAAATGGTAAAGCAATTATGTATGCTGACAAAGTAACCAAAAGTATGCAATTGACTATTGATGAAACCAATCGTCGAAGAGAAAAGCAAATTAATTACAATACCAAAAACAATATTACTCCTACACAAATTAAGAAAAAAATAGACGACACACTATCTAAAAAGTCCATTACTACATATCAATATGATAATGCAGCACAAAAAGCGGCAGAACAAGACTTAGAATATTTACCAAAGGAAGAAATTGAAAAACGCATAAGGAACAAACGTAAACAAATGGAAGAAGCTGCCAAAGCTCTTGATTTTATTGTTGCTGCGCAGTTGAGGGATGAGATAGATTTATTGAAAAGAAACTTGAAATAATTATTTATATCGGCACTGTCATAAAATAGCTAAACCCTTGTTTTTACGAGGGTTTTGTTGTATCTTATATTCATAATAAACCCCGAAAATCACCAAAAAAGGTAAAAAACGGGGTTTCCATTTGTGTAATTATGAAAATACGAAGAATTTCTGAAATGCAACACCGCATTTCAATTTTTTCCCCTCAGTGAGAATTATGATGCTCATTACACACGTTTTTTAGAGGGAGATTTGGGCAAAATCTATTCTGCTATTGATTGGGATGACTTGGTTACTACTTTAAATATTACTGAACAAAAAAAAGGGCGTAACTATCTTTTTAGCCCTAAAGGAAGACTTGGCTTGATGTTTTTAAAGCATTATGCCAATTGTTCGGATAGGAAAATGATTGAACAACTCAACTCAAATTTAGACTATCAATTTTTCTGCGATATAGAATTAGGTTTTGAACGTTTAACAAACTATAAAATAATAAGTCAAATACGTTGTGAATTAGCAGAGAAACTAGATATTAATTTAGTAGAAAAAGTTCTTTTTAATTCTTGGAAAAATCATATTGATAGTACCGACCAAATCGTAATGGATGCTACTTGTTACGAAAGTGAAGTTCGTTATCCTACCATCCAGAAATTACTTTGGGAATCTGTTCACTGGTTGTACAATCAATTACGTAAAACTTGCTCCATCTTAGGAACTAAGATGATCAGAAGTAGATATAACAAGTGGAAAAAACGTTACCAAGGATTTAGTAAAATGCGAAGAAAAACCAAGTCTAAACGTACTTCATTAACCCGAGCTTTACTGAAGCTATTAAGTAAGTTTATCGATTTTGAAAAGGAATTATCCAAGGCCTACAATATCGAGTTTAAGCCCTTGTATTATAAGCGAATCGACACAATCCAAAGAATTTACAAACAACAAAAAGATCATTTTGATACAGGAGAAAAAATCAAAGATAGAATTGTAAGTATTCATAAGGATTATATCCGTCCTATTGTTCGCGGAAAAGAAGTAAAGCCTGTTGAGTTTGGAGCAAAAGTTAACAAAGTTCAAATTGATGGAATTAGCTTTATAGAACATATTAATTTTAATGCGTTTCACGAAGGAAACCGTTTTATACAAACAGTTCAAAAAGCGCAAGGGTTAACTCGAAAAAAGGTAAAAGTAGCCGGTGGAGATAAAATTTATGCTACCAATAAAAACAGAACATATAGTAGCTCAAAAACCATACAGACAGACTTTATCCCCAAGGGTAGAAAACCTAAAAATCATAAAGAGAAAAAGCAACTTAGGGCTATCATTGCTAAAGAAAGAGCAACAAGATTAGAAGGCTCTTTTGGTAAGGATAAAGAACATTATCACCTACGGAAAATAAAAGCCAAAACAAAAAAGAATGAAATTCTATGGATATTCTTTGGTATACACACAGGAAATGCATTAGAAATTGGTCGAAGAAAAATAGCTCAAACAGACCAACAAATAGCCTAAAATAAAATCTTAGTATTTTTTTCATGGGAGAGCTACGTCTTGTAGGTACGTTTTTAGGAGATTCAATCAATAAAACCTCTTTTAAACAGAAATAGAGGATAGAATTTATATAATTTTATCCTCTATTTTCAATGTATTTTAAAAAATAGACTGTTTTCTGAAAGTGCCTATATCGATTAAAACACAAATCCCCTCATTTTACAATGAGGGGATTCTATTTATCTAACTAAGAATTAATTGCGGCAATTAAGCCTTTACTTGAAGTACTTCTTGTACTTTATCAGCAGCTTCTTGGAACTCAGTTGCTGAGATAATTTCCATTCCACTGTTATCTATTAATTCTTTTGCTTCTTTTGCATTCGTTCCTTGTAAACGACAAATAATTGGCACGTTTATTTTATCTCCCATGCTTTTGTAAGCATCAACAACACCTTGGGCAACGCGATCACAACGCACAATACCACCAAAAATGTTTACTAAAATAGCTTTTACATTAGGGTCTTTTAGAATAATACCAAATGCAGTTTCAACACGTTGAGCATCTGCAGTACCTCCTACATCTAAAAAGTTAGCTGGCTCTCCTCCTGCTTGCTTAATTAAATCCATAGTACCCATTGCTAAACCAGCACCGTTTACCATACATCCAACATTTCCGTCTAAATCAACGTAGTTTAATCCAGCAGCTTTTGCTTCCACTTCAATTGGATTTTCCTCACGTAAATCACGCATTTCAGCATAATCTTTATGACGATACAAAGCATTTTCATCTAAAGAAACTTTAGCATCAACTGCTAAAATTTTATCATCAGATGTTTTTAATACTGGGTTAATTTCGAATAAAGAAGAATCTGATTTTACGTAAGCAGTGTATAAAGCTGTTACAAATTTAGTCATATCCTTAAATGCAGCTCCCGATAATCCTAAATTAAAGGCAATCTTACGAGCTTGGAAAGGCAATAATCCAGTTGTTGGATCAACTTCCTCTGTAAATATTAAGTGTGGAGTTTCTTCTGCTACCGCTTCAATATCCATACCTCCTTCTGTAGAATACATAATCATATTCTTACCTGAAGCACGGTTTAATAAAACCGACATATAAAACTCATTAGGTTCACTATCACCAGGATAATAAACATCCTCAGCAATTAAAACTTGATTTACCAATTTTCCTTCTGCTGAAGTTTGAGGAGTAATCAACATCATTCCTAAAATATCATTAGAAATACTATTTACCTCATCTAAGTTCTTTGCTAACTTCACTCCACCTCCTTTTCCACGTCCACCGGCGTGAATTTGAGCTTTTATTACATGCCAACCAGTTCCTGTTTCTTCAGTCAGTTTCTTTGCTGCTTCAACAGCTTCTTCTGGAGTATTTACTACAATTCCGCGTTGCGTACGAACGCCAAAACTGCTTAAAATTTCTTTACCTTGATATTCGTGTAAGTTCATTAGATAAGAATGTTTTTAAAGTCGAACAAAAATACAAATTCAATTTGTAAAACATCATAAATTACAGTTTATTTTACTGGATTTATAACAATTAATATTCTGTTCAGTGTTTTATTTTTTCACATTTTTTTAACACTTTAATCGTAACGATGCAATTTTTAACGTGTCTTTACAGTAATTAACAACATTTTATGAATCCATTGAGGAATTCATAAATAATTTAGCATTTCACTACATTCAATCAACTATGCGTAACAATTTTGTATTTCTGTCGCTAGTGTTTTTGGTTATACCACGCCTATCAAAAGCGCAGACATTAAATGCTGATCGGAAAAAAATTTCCGCTATTAGAGTTTCTAAAGCTCCGAAAATAGATGGAAAAATCGATGATGATGCCTGGAATAAGGCCGAAAAAGCCTCTGACTTTATCATGTGGCGTCCAGACAATGGTAAGCCCGAACCTAATACTCACAAAACTAAGGTAAAACTCGTCTATGACGATAAAGCAATTTATGTTAGTGCTGAAATGGAAGCTCCCGATCCAAGTAAAATTCCTGCAGAGTTTACAAATAGAGATAATATTGGAAATGCCGATTTCTTCTTGATGACTATTAACCCAAATGATGACGGTCAAAATCCTTTTCAATTTATTGTAACTAGTTCAGGAGTGCAGGCGGATGCAAAAGTTTCGAACGGAAATGAAGACTTTAATTGGAGTGCTGTTTGGGACAGTAGTGTTCGCTTTACCGAAAATGCATGGATTGTTGAAATGAAAATTCCATATAGAGCACTTAGGTTTGCTAATGAACCAGTTCAGTCTTGGGGAATTAACTTTCACAGACGAGTTCAAAACTTAAATGCCCAATTTACTTGGAACCATGTGGATAATCAAGTTGGGAGATGGACTCAATATGATGGCCTTCTTGAAAATTTAAAAGATATAAAACCACCTACCCGTTTAACATTGTATCCTTACGCGTCTTCTACAGTGATAAGTAACAAAAGCGAAAATAGTTTTGATTGGAGCGTAGGAATGGATATTAAATATGGTATTACCGAAAACTTCACATTAGATGCAACTCTTATACCTGATTTCGGGCAAGCTGCCTTTGACAATGTTGTTTTAAATCTTGGTCCTTTTGAGCAACAATTCACTGAACAACGTCAATTTTTCACAGAAGGGACAGAACTTTTTACGAAAGGAGGTTTATTCTATTCAAGGAGAATTGGAGGTAGTCCTATAGATCAATTCAAAGTTAAGGATCAAATAACCGATGATGAAGAAATCATTGATTCTCCTAACAAGGTTGACATGCTGAACGCTGTAAAAATATCTGGGCGAACCAAAAAAGGACTTGGTATCGGTTTTTTTAATGCCATTACTGACAAAACAGAAGCTACAGTCAAAAATAAAGTTACGAATGAAACCAGAACTCTGGTAACAAATCCATTTTCAAATTATAATATTATTGTATTGGATCAACAATTCAATCAAAACTCTTCAGTAACATTAATAAACACAAATGTAACTCGAGTTGGTGAATTTAGAGATGCAAATACATCAGGAGTTTTATGGCACATTGAAGATAAGAAAAGTACCTATAATATTGATGGTTCATTTCGCATGAGTCATCTCTCCGATGACGACACAAAGCCAAGTGCAGGTTATACTTTTGATACAAGTATTGGTAAACATGCTGGGAATTGGAGAGGAGAAATAGGATATAATTTTGAAAATAAAGACTTCGACCCAAATGACTTCGGTATATTTTTTAGAAATAATCGACAAAGAATTTATGGTTTTTTAGGCTATCGATTATTACAACCCAAAGGAATTTTTAATAACTATGGTGTAAACTTCTATTATAATGTAAACTTTTTACACAATCCAGGAACCTATGTTGGCGCTAATGGAGGATTATCCTTTTGGTCTCAAACCAAAAAAAGATTTGGTTTCGGAGGAAACTTAAATTTTAGCACCGAAAGAAAAGACTTCTTTGAGCCAAGACAAGGCACTCTAAGTGGAATTTACTTCAAAGCCCCACAAAGAATCAATATTAATCACTGGGGATCGACTGACTACAGAAAAAAGTTTGCAGTCGACTATAATTGGTTTTACAATTTCTTTAGAGACAATCCTAAAGAAGGATACGGATTCCGATTTGCACCAAGATATCGCTTTAATAATCGTTTCTCATTAGTATATGGCTTTAGATACAGCCAAACTAATAGAGATCAAGGTTATGTCAGAAAAATCAGTGAGAGTTATGTTGATGACAACCCTCAATACACATCTATAAAAGATGATATTATTTTCGGAGAAAGAGACTGGACAACATACAATAATACACTTACGGGAAAATATAGTTTTAGTGCACTTTCTTCTTTATCTCTAAGTTTTAGGCATAATTGGAGTAAGGTTCCTTATTATAATAATAATTTTTATAGCTTAGATGAAACCAACGGAAACCTAGTTACCAGTATTTATAATGAAGACCATAACCGTAATTTTAATAGCTGGAATATTGATTTAAACTATGTTTGGCAATTTGCCCCTGGTAGTCAGTTAATTGCTTTTTACAGAAATTCAATTAACCCAAGTGATAATTTCGCTCCAGCGGATATTGGGTTTGCCGATAATTTAAGCAGATTATTTGAACAAGACATGCAACATACTTTTTCACTCAGACTTGTTTACTTTATAGATTATAACAACCTAAAAAATATATTGTAAAATTATTTAAAGAAATTATTAAAGGAGATATACGCTGATGATAGACTATATCTCCTTTCTTTTTTATACATTCGTCTTATAAGATTTTTGTTATGATCAGTGCTGAAAACATTCATAAAAGTTACGATAGTGTAGAGATTTTAAAAGGAGTAAATCTGCATATTGAAAAAGGGGAAGTCATTGCAATTGTTGGTCCCTCAGGAGCTGGAAAAACGACACTACTTCAAATTTTAGGTACTCTTGATTCGCCTGATGATCAAAAAGATTTTTCTCTAACAATAAATGAAAAATCAGTAAAAAACCTAAAAGATAAGGAAATCTCATTATTTAGAAATAAACACATTGGCTTCATTTTTCAATTTCACCAGCTACTTCCCGAGTTCACAGCTCTTGAAAATGTTTGCATTCCTGCTTTTATTGCAAAAAAAGGAAAAGCAGAAACTGAAAAAAAGGCAAAAGAACTATTGAATTTTTTAGGTTTGTCTCATAGGGAAAATCATAAACCGAATGAATTATCAGGAGGAGAACAACAAAGAGTAGCGGTTGCTCGAGCGCTTATCAATGATCCTGCTGTTATTCTTGCTGATGAACCTAGCGGTAACCTTGACTCTAGCTCTGCCGAAAACCTGCACGAACTTTTTTTTAAACTAAGAGATTCATTTGGACAAACATTTGTAATTGTTACACATAATAACGAATTAGCGACGATGGCAGACAGAAAGTTAGTTATGAAAGATGGTGTTATAATTTAATTGTAAGAAATATCTTCTACTAAATGAACACTACTCTTCGAGAACTTTTGTTTTATTTAAAGTCGCCTTCGTTAAAAAAAGACTCCAATCAAGACTTAAACTATAGAATACAGAAACTAGCACACTTGCTTATCATTTCAATTCTCACTGGAATGATTTTAAGTCCAATTTTCGGATTGATTGAAAAATTTGAGCTAATCAATCTAGAGAATCATGCCATTGAAAAATTATTGGAATCCAAATCTAAATTGACCATTTTTTCTATTGTGGTTATAATGGCTCCAATTATGGAGGAGTTAATTTTTAGAGCTCCACTTACATTGTTTAAAACTCCGCGCTACTTCAGCTTTATATTTTATTCTTTTTCCTTTTTATTTGGATTGGTGCACATTACAAACTATGAAGTATCTACTAACGTAATTTTACTTACCCCTATTTTAATTGCTCCTCAGTTTATCTTAGGAACGTATCTTGGCTTTATAAGAGTCCGTTTCGGACTTATATGGAGTATTCTTTTACATGCATGCTATAATGCTTTTTTTATGTTTATTACTTTTGTAGCCTAATCATAAATAATTTTCAAATATATCTATCTGTGAAAAAAGAAGAATTAAAAGCCTTTTTAGACGAAAAAGTAATTGAATACAACAACACCAACTTTATTGATAGTGACCCTGTACAAATACCTATATCTTTTAATCAAAAAGAAGATCAAGAGATTGCTGGTTTTTTAGCCGCGACTATTGCTTGGGGAAATAGAAAAATGATTATTAAAAATGCACAACGAATTGTTGAGCTAATGGGGAACGCTCCTTTCGATTTTGTAATGAATCACAACGAAGATGACTTGGAACGATTTGAAAGTTTTGTACATAGAACATTTAACAATGTGGATATTACTTTCTTCATAAAATCTTTAAAAAACATTTACACGAATCATCAAGGTTTGGAGAATGTTTTAAAACCTAAAGATGGAATTGATAATTATCAACACGCGATACATGAATTCAAAAAGACTTTTTTTGAAATTCCACATGAAACTAGAACACTTAAACATGTTTCTGATCCGTTAAAGAACTCAGCATCTAAACGAATTAACATGTTTTTACGTTGGATGGTGAGAAATGATAAATCGGGCGTAGATTTGGGTATTTGGAAATCTCATTCGTCTGCTAACTTACATTGTCCTCTAGATGTTCACTCCGGAAATGTCGCTAGAAAACTCGGAATACTAAAACGTAAGCAAAACGACTGGAAAGCTTTAATTGAACTTGATACTACCTTACGAAAATTCGATCCGAACGACCCTGTTAAATATGACTTTGCCTTATTTGGATTGGGAGTTTTTGAAAAATTTTAAAAAACAAAAAAACACGATCGCATCAATTATTGGTTCCGAAAGTTTTAGTATTTTTATAAATTAAACAAACAACCAAAAACTGTACCCAAAAATGAAAAAATTATTTTCATTTACAGCGTTATTATTCAGTATTTATTTAAGCGCTCAAGATTTAAAAATCCCAATTGACACTACGGTCGTTACCTCTGGCTCTTTATCGATTAAAGGAAAATCAATTAAATACAACGCCCAGACTGGTACTCAACCTGTTTTTGATAAAAACGGAAAGATAAAAGCCACTCTTTATTACACATACTATTACAGAACGGATGTTTCGAATAAAGAAAACAGACCTTTATTGATGTCATTCAATGGTGGTCCTGGTTCCGCTTCTGTTTGGATGCATATTGGATATACTGGTCCTAAAGTTTTAAAGATTGATGATGAAGGCAACCCTATTCAACCATATGGAATTAAAGATAATCCATACTCAGTTTTAGATGTTGCAGATATTGTATTTGTAAACCCTGTGAATACTGGTTACTCTCGACCTGTATTAAAAAAAGATGAAAAATTAGATCATAAGTATTTTTTTGGTATTAATGCTGATGCGAAATACTTAGCTAGTTGGTTAAACACTTTTATTTCGAGACATAATCGATGGAAATCTCCAAAATATATTATTGGTGAAAGTTATGGAGGAACACGTGTTATGCAACTTGCTCATGAACTACAAAGTAGCCAATGGATATATTTAAATGGAGTTATTATGGTATCTCCTGCAGATTATCAATTATTAAGAACAAAGAGCTCTGAGGATTTTGCTATCAACTTCCCTTATTTTACAGCTGCCGCTTGGTATCATCAAATGCTTCCGAAACAACTGCAACAGCAAGATTTAGAGGCTATTTTACCTGAATCTGAAAATTTTTCAATTAACAAGCTTTTACCTGCAATAGCAAAAGGAGGATTTATTTCTGATAGTGAAAGACAAACGATTGCCGAAAAAATGGCCTACTATTCTGGTCTTAAAAAAGAGGTAATTCTTCAACATAATTTAGAAGTTCCAAATAGTTTCTTTTGGAAAGAGTTACTGAGAGAAAAATCAGGAAAAACTATCGGAAGGCTTGATAGTAGGTATTTAGGTATTGATAGAAAGGAATCAGGAGATAGACCGGATTACAGTCCTGAACTGGTGTCATGGGTTCATTCCTTTACACCTGCAATGAACTATTATATAAAAAATGTTTTAAAATTTAAAACTGATGTAAAATATAATATGTTTGGTTCTGTTCACCCATGGGATTTTACAAAAAATAGTGCTAGAGAAAATTTACGCAAAGCTATGGCACAAAACCCTTACTTAAAAGTATTAGTTCAATCAGGGTATTATGATGGTGCTACTACATACTCAGCAGCAAAGTATACTATGAGTAAAATTGACCCAAGTGGAAAAATGAAAGATCGTTTTTCGTTTAAGGCATATCGCGGTGGTCATATGATGTACTTGCGCAAAGAAGACTTGCAAAAATCAAATGAGGATTTGCGCCATTTTATAAATAATAGTTCTAAAAATATTGGAGCTGCAAAATATTAAACTATGAAAAGCAATTTATTCAACATGAAGAGCCTAGATTTTTATCTTTCTTCATTAACAAATAAGAGGTTAAAGGAAGTTCAGCATGAAATCCAACCAAATGACTTCGTTAATTCTGAATTAATGTCATTTGATATTTATTTACAAAAATTTCATCAAATAGGTTCGGAAATATCTCAAAACAAGGATATCGAAGCAATTAAAGAAATGTCACAAATATTTAAATGGTCGAATGATTTTGATGAAATATTCAACGAAAACAACTTTGAAGCACTTGTACTGACTGACATATCCAGAAAAATATTATGGGTAAATTCAGGTTTCACAGAAATGACTGGTTACTCTAAAAAATTTGCAGTTAACAGAACTCCTAGTTTTCTTCAAGGCGAAAAAACCTCCAATGAGGTTAGAAAAAGAATCCAGAAAAAATTATTAATAGGTACTCCTTTCAAAGAGATTATCATCAATCATAAAAAAGACAAATCGACTTATAAATGCGAAGTCAAAATATTTCCTTTAAAGAGTGATACAACAACTCACTTTTTAGCTCTGGAAAAAATAGCTTTATAAAAAAATGCCATGTGAACCATGGCATTCTTTATTTTGGTAACTCTTCAAAAAACATAACACCTTATTTTTCAATTTTTTAAATAGGTTTTTTAGGTAATTTTAGTATATTACGATAACAAAAAATCCTTTTATGCTATTAACCACCGAAACCCCAAGTGAAGTTGCTCTGTCCATAAAAAAATTTGTTGAAAATGATATTGCTCTAATTAGTGTTGGTGAAGAAACACAAACCAATATTGACGAATTAATAAATTCACTTAATAAAGAAGGTGTTAGCTTTATAGGAGCCATCTTTCCTATGATCATTCACAATGATCATACTAGTAAAAAAGGGATTGTTATTCATAAGTTAAGTAACGTTGTTTATTTATCTATGATAAAAAACATCAGTAAAGAAGATTATACAATTCCTTCTGTTGATTTCAAACCTGAATCAAACTATAGTTTAATTACTTATGTCGATGGACTAACTTCTAATATTTCCGTTTTTTTAAGCAATCTCTATGAAAATTACGGAATGAACACTAATTACATTGGTGGAGGAGCAGGAAGCTTAAGCCTAAAACAAGCTCCTTGTGTTTTTTCTAAAGATGGATTCTTTCAAGACGCTGCTGTTGTATGTTTAACCGAAACCAAATCAAATATTGGAGTAAAGCATGGATGGAAAAAACTTGATGGGCCTTTTATAGTTACAAAAGCACATCATAATACCATAGAAGAAATAAATTGGGAAAACCCATTTAATATATATAAAAGTATTGTCGAGAAAGATGCTGGCGGTACTATTACGAATGACAACTTTTTAGATTACTCTGGATGTTATCCAATAGGAATTATTAAGGATGGTGTTGACCACCATATTGTTCGAGACCCATTAACAGTGGAAAACAATAATGCAATCGTTTGCATTGGACATATCGAAGAAAACACCATGATTAATATTATGAAAGGTGAGAATGATGCCCTTATTAATGCAGCGAAAGTTGCGACTGAAGAAATTGTATCTAAAGCAAAGAATGCCAAGAATGCTATGGTTATCGATTGTATTACCAGAGTATTTAAGTTAAAGGATGATTTTAAATACGAACTTGAAAACGTTTATAAAACCATTCAGGAAAAATATCCTGACATTCAAGTTAACGGAGCGCTCACTCTAGGAGAAATTTCCTCATATGGAAATGGATATATCGAATTTTATAATAGAACAATTGTTGTAGGTTTACTTGAATAATGGAAAGTGGAAATCAAATACTTGATATTCTTAGGTTATATGAATATTCAATGAGTATAGGAAAATCACTTGACTACAATAGTAATTGTGACAACTTCCTAAAACTTTTACTAAAAAGGAAAAATTTAAATGCTTGCTGGATTCTCAGACTAGATCAGAATAATTTAATCACGGAATATTCTATTCCTTTTGGCGACAATAACACTAAACAAGAAATTTCTACTTGGGCATATGATTATTTAAATGCCATAGATAAATACTCCCTTGAAGAATATAATAATTTGTTCGATGAACTATCTACCATATCTATTAATAATGGAATATTGGCAATCATCCGATTAGATAAAAGCAGCTTTCTATTTTTGTATTCAATAGAGAAAAACTTATCCCACAAAGATTTAAACCAATTACTTCCGGTAATTAGTAAGTTTTCTATTACTCTAGAAGCTTGCAAAGCCAACGAGAATCAAAATATTCTGCTTCAAAGACTAGAAGAACGTAATGAAGAATTGAACAACTACGCTCATATTGTTTCTCATGATTTGAAATCTCCTTTAAGGAATATGGACGCTCTCGTTACTTGGTTAAAAGAAGATCATGGAAAAGATTTTTCCGAAGATGCCTCAAACTACGTGGATTTAGTCGGAGAAAACATCTCAAGAATGGAATCTCTTATTAGCGGCATACTGGAATACTCAACCATAGGACTTAAAGACTTCAGGAATTCATTTATAGATTTAAACATTATTTTAAAAGATATTGTTAGTCATATTTACATCCCAAAACACATTCATATAACTCTCTCAAAGAATTTCCCAACCATAAAAGGAGACACCTACCGATTACAACAGTTATTTCAAAACCTAATGAGTAATGCTGTTAAATATAATGATAAGGAAATAGGTAAGATCGATGTTGGATTCAAAAAAGAAGGAAAGACAATTGTTTATTACGTAAAAGATAACGGTAAGGGTATCGAGGAAAAATATCACACTAAGATATTCAATGTTTTCCAAAAACTAGAGAGTAACAAAAACTCCACTGGAATAGGACTTTCAATTGTAGAAAAAATAATAAATAACTACGGAGGGAAAATCTGGTTAACCTCAGAGCTTAAAAAAGGAACTACTTTCTTTTTTACACTATCAAAGTAGCATTATTTCTTTTTTAAATCGCAATACCAAAAACTAGAACTATAATTTTTACTTCTTTGTTTTTCTGATTTTTGATGACAATTATCCTCATTATCGTCATGAAGTTTATATGACCTTAAAACCTTCTCTCCTATTTCAAACTCTATAGGTTTTGAAAAAATTGGCCCATCAAAACAGAATGTATGAAACTCACCGTTTTCTCCACAAACATCAACATTTTCTGGTAGTTCTTTAATAAAATCTTCATCAATAATTCTCCCTACAAACTCCTTCCCCAATAAATCAGCATTTACACAAACAGTTATTGTTTTAAATCCTAGATCTAGAAATTCTTTCAATAAATCCTTGGTATTTTGTTTCCATAACGGATACACTCCTGAAATTCCAACTTCGCCTAGTTTCGTATCTCTATACTTTCTTAAATCTTCCAAAAAAATGTCTCCAAAAATGGCATGATGAAATCCTTTATTTTTAAGCCTCCCTGTCTTTTCTTTCATCTTTTCATCATACATAGACATAGTAACATCAGCTGGAAATTGAATCTTTTCAAGAGGAATACCAATACTATCTATTTGATCTTCTAACAAGCTTTCATGCAGTCCGTGCATAGAAACACGCTTGTATTCCTCATTAATATTAGTTATTAACCTTTCAACTTTATAGTTTCCTTCATTTAATACCTTGTACAAGGCTAAAGCAGAATCCTTGCCTGTACTCCAATTAAAATATGCTTTTTTCATTTGTATGTTTTTCTAATATGTTATCTCTTAGAAGTATTTTGATGAATACAAAAATGCGCAAATCATTTCAATTTTATACTCTTTTTATCCCTTCAAAAAATTCTAAAGTTGGTGAAAACAATTTTTTACTTAAAAATATAGACATTAATTTCGATTTAAATCAACCTAAAAGGTTATCAAAGTAAAAACTTACAAAAGCAATTTTTGTAAGTTTTTAAGAACATTGGTTTAAGTTATCTAAAAAACATCCATTTTTTAGGAAGGAACTTTTCTCTAGACTCTTGTAAATAGGCATTCATAATTCTCGGCTTTCTATTCAATATACTTTCTATCGTATCGGATTTTGGCTCAGGATGTTTCTGTGCAAGTAAATCAATTTCAACCAAATGCCTCGCTAACCATTCTGGCATTCTAGCCTTTTTAGTTAACTGTTTCAGAAATTCTTCTCTTGAAATATCTTCATACATCACCTTTTTACCAATTACATATGATATTCTTTCAGCCATAGAAGCATTCGACAAGGCTTCAGGACCTGTAATAACAATAGCCTCTCCATGCAAAATTTCCTCTTTAAGTAAATACTTTACTGCTACTTCAGCTACATCTCTAGCATCTACATAATTTCTTTCTGCGTCCCCCATAACTCCAAATATTTTCCCCAAATACTTTATCGTAAATGTATTTCGCTCCCAGTTTTGCATGAATGAATGAGGTTGTAAAAGGCAGTAATCTAAAGTACTTTTTTGCAACACTCTTTCTATTCTTCTATGCCAGTCACTTACTTCAACAAAAATTGAATTCGGAACTACTGGTGCTGAAAGTTTAACAACCCTTTTAATACCTAATTCCTCAGCTACTTCAATAATATTTGTTTCATAAATAATTTGACTGGGAGATGTAGCTGTTAATAGAAAAATTGCATCTCCTCTTTTACAAATGGCTCTTAATTGATCTTTTGAGTTTAAATCGGCCGATACGTAGGAAATATTCTGATTAAAAGTACCCAATGTAATCGGAGGCTTTCTTTCTGGAACCCTAAGTACCCCCCTAACAAAACAGTGTTTCTTACTTATTAATTTTAACACTTCAGCTCCAACAGTTCCTGTTGCGCCAAAAACAATTATAGTCGGTTTATCTAATTTCATTGTTACTTTTTTGAGTTGGTACTTTCCATGCGGTTATTACAGTTCCAATTACAGTCGATAGCATGATATCAAATTGATATTTATTCAGTTTAAGAAAGACGATTAAAAAATATGCTAAGAATAGATTAAGAAAAAGCATTAATAAAATTCTTATTAGCTTATTTTCTAATTTAAATCTATTCTTGGTACCCCAAAAGAAACTATATGTTATTATAGTTGCTATTAAAGATGGAATAGCAATACTCACAAAACTAGCATTCATTAAATCGACCTTTTGCAAAAACCAACCCGATAACCAAGCTGTAACTCCTGGAAAAAAATATGATGGTAACGCCATTAACATCATTGACTTCAATGAAAAAGCATTTGTTACGATCTCTTTGTTTTTCATGTGCTTCTTATAAATTTATTTGGTCATTGTAATACCTCTTCGCTAAATAATAATTAGTTACAAGTTGAAGAGACTTCACTTTATTGATATTTAAAACTTTACTATTTCTGAATCCTTGGTTTTCTACCTCTAAATGGATTTACTTTTAAACCTACAGAAATATATGCTTTCAAGGGAATGTCCATATCATAAATTACCTCTTCATTGCTGTCTTGAAATTCATACTTCTCAAAAACCGAATGTGTTCCTCTCACTAAAACCCCGATAGATTTTGAAAACCAATAATTATATTCTAATCCAGCTGATACAGTTGTAAAAATGGATTGCGATACATTTGCATACTGACCATTATCTCTTTCATTGGTTAATTGCAAAGAAAAATCATTTAAATCTCCCAAAACTTTGATAGAATGTTTTCTGTTGAAATCATATTTCACATAAGTATTTGGTAATCCAACTGCAAAAGTCAATTTATGACCAATAGACCCCATAAAATTGACTACCGGATTCACCCTTTTCTCTCCAGATAACGTAAGGTATCCAACACCAAAACTTAAGAGATAAGTGTTTTGTTTGTTTTTACTAGTAAACCTTTTTTCTGCAAATAATATTCCGTTAAAGTGGAAATCATCTGACTCTAAACCTCTATTAAAGCTTCCATTCGCATGTGGCATCAATAAGGCATTTAATGACCAGTTTTTAGAGATTTTGTAATTTGCGAGTAAACTATAATTTATATTAAAATACTCTTCTCTAGAATCTAAAATAGAAGGTTGTTTCTGCGCCCCGAACGAAAAAGAATGATAATCCATTCCAATAGTATTAAATAAAGAAAGCCTTTTTTTCATCAAAGGAAAACTCAGCTTTGAACTGACTCTTTGATAATCGAATGCATCGGAATTATTAACTTCGGGCGTATAATGTACGTAAAAGGCATCCCTATCTTTATTAACTACAAAGACGTCACCAGTTACTTGACCATAGATATTGGCTATGAACAAAAATAAAATTAAAGTGGTTGTTTTTCTGACCATGATATTTGTATTATTATTTCGATACAAATATTGGTTTAAATAGCTTTGTTGAAATTACCAAATGATAATTAGCATTTCAAACTATGTTAAGAGTTTATTAAAATAACACTAGTTACAATTTGAAAATTACTGTAAAAGAAAACAATGGTTTTTCTCTTTATTCGATTTTAAAAACAAAGCCTAACCTTAGCTACTTATTTCTTTTTCAAAAGAAGAAGCATAGGCTAAAAAAGTGTTTTATCACGATGATTTCAATTAGTAGACGACATAAAATCGCGACATCTGTTAGTTTTTTGCTGATGTCTTATCTGTACTAATTTCTTTTCTAATTCGACTTAGGGATTGGGGCGTAATTCCAAGAAATACGGATAAATCTTTTAAAGGTACTCGGAAAATTAAATCTGACCTATTTAACAAATCTAAATACCGCTCTTTAGCTGTTAAAGATTGAAAATTATGAATTCCATATAATACGCTTGTAAAGGCATCCTCCCAAATTAATCGTCCAAATTTCTGCCACTTTGGGAGTTTATCATATAAATGCTCCATATCTTCATAAGATATTGTAAACACTTCTGTTTCTTCAATAGTTTTTATAAAAGAAGTGGAACGTTGTTTACTTTTAATTTTGGTTATGTCGGCTATAAATTCATTTTCGAAAGCAAAGTATCGTGTATATTGAATATCGTCCACAATATCATAAATCATTACACCTCCTGAAGCTATAAAATAATAATGTGTTACTACTTGTTCTTTTTTAATCAAGAATTTATTTTTGGAAAAAACCTTTCTTTCAAAAAAAGGTAAAATCTCATTCAACTCATCCTGATCTAAAGAAATATATTTATTAATATAGGTAGTTAGTTTATCCATTAAAGGTTTCACTTCAAAAAATACAATTACTGATTTACTGGCTTTCCATATAAATCGAAATCACCAGCCTCGAATATCTCAATATCTATAAACTCGCCAAGTTTAACATAATGATCTTTCGCATTTACAATTACATCGTTATCTACATCAGGTGAATCAAACTCTGTTCTACCATAATAATATTCACCATCCTTTCTATCGAAAAGACAACGATATGTATTCCCAATTTTTTGCTGATTTAATTCCCATGAAATTTGTGATTGAACTTCCATAATTTCGTTTACTCTTCGGAATTTAACATCATCAGGAACATTATCCTCTAAGTCATAAGCTCCAGTATTTTCTTCATGTGAATACTCAAACGCCCCTAACCTTTCAAAACGCATTTCTTCTACCCAATCTTTTAACTCTTGGAATTGTTCTTCAGTTTCTCCTGGATAACCAACAATTAAAGTTGTTCTGATTGCCATATTTGGAACATACTCCCTGAACTTTCTGATTAAATCAGTAGTTTTCTCGTGAGTCGTTCCTCGCTTCATAGATTTTAGTATCTCGGTATTTATATGCTGAAGAGGAATATCAAGGTAGTTACATACTTTCGGTTCATTTCTCATAACTTCAAGTACATCTATTGGAAACCCAGTTGGAAATGCATAATGCAAACGAATCCATTCTATTCCTTCCACTTTCACCAATTCTCTCAATAAATCAGCCAATGCTCTTTTTTTATAAATATCTAACCCATAATACGTTAAATCTTGAGCAATTAGCATAATTTCTTTAATCCCATTAGCCGCCAATTTTTGAGCCTCAATTACTAAATTCTCTATAGGAGTGGATTTATGTTTTCCTCTCATTAAAGGAATAGCGCAAAAAGAGCAAGGTCTATCGCATCCTTCAGCTATTTTTAAATAAGCATAATGTTTAGGAGTTGTCGTTAATCGCTCTCCAATTAATTCATGTTTATAGTTTGCCTCTAAAACTTTTAGTAGATTCGGTAAATCGTGTGTTCCAAAATATTGATCTACGTTCGTTATCTCTTTTTCTAAATCTGGCTTATAGCGTTCACTTAAACAACCTGTTACAAAAACCTGATCAACCTCGCCAGCCTCTTTTTTCTGAGCATAATGTAATATAGTATCAACACTCTCCTCTTTTGCCTTGCCAATAAACCCACAAGTATTAATTACTACGATGTTTCCTTCATCATTTTCATCCTCATGAACAACGTTTTTACCATTGGCTTTTAATTGTCCCATTAAAACCTCACTGTCATATACATTCTTAGAACAGCCTAAGGTAACAACATTAATCTTGTTTTGCTTTATTGTTTTTGTGCGCATCTTAAAAAAATTCGATTGGCAAAAATAAAGCTTTTTTAATTGTGATCCCCTATATAGACTCTCAAATAATAAGCGTTTTATAAAGAATAATAATTTTTATAGTCTATAATTTAATGGTACGCAAACTTTAGATTTTTAAAACACTTCTTATTGATAATTCTTAGGTGTTCTTCTAGCTTTAATTAATTTCTCAAAGGCATATGCAAACTCCAACAACTTCTTTTCCGACAAAGGCTTTCCTACAAAAGTTAACCCAGTTGGCTCTCCAGAGTTTTTATACCCCATAGGAACTGTTATAGTTGGGTAATGAGCTACTGCGGCAACAGCAGAATGATAATTATCGATAGACAAAATAACATCTACCATACTATTATCTAAAGCTTTTAAAAAATTTTCACCTTCCCTTTTTAATCCTTTTTTTAATTCTGCTAACTTTTCAACAGAAGTCGTATCTCTAGCAATATTCTCGAATAATTCTTGTCCATAAGGAGCTCTTTTTACACTATCCTTTGTATTAAAATCAACCACTTCTTTTACCGATTTTACAGTTATTGAATCACTAGTATATGATTTCAAATACTTAGGTAAATCATGTTTCATTTCAGTAGTTAATAAATTTAGAAAACCATTATAATCCATTTCTTCAGGTGTTAAGTAAACTAAATTTCCCCCTTCCTTTTCAATATCTTCAACAGTTTTTTTATAAATAGGATCCTCAAGTAAGGCCTTAAGAACTCCTATATTCTTGTTTTTAAAATAAGAAGAATCCCAAGTATAATTGAAATAATCCATGGGCAATTTATTTATTATCTCAGTAGACGAATCTTTATCATCTTTATGAACCATAGCCTTAAATAATATGGCGTTATCTATTACATTTTTTGTCATGGGACCGGGTGTATCTAAATAACCAGAAATGGGAACAATTCCTGATCTACTTAATACTCCAGTAGTAGGTTTTAAACCAACAAGTGAATTCTTACTGGAAGGTGAAGTTATCGATCCTGCTGTCTCAGTTCCAATTGCGGCTACGGCGTAATTAGACGCTATGGCAACTCCACTTCCTGAGCTAGATCCTCCTGTTTCAAATATTTTACGTCCGTATGGATTTAATGTTTGACCTCCAATAGCACTATAGCCTAAAGGGCATCCATTACAGAAAAAATACGCCCATTCACTTAAATTAGCTTTACCCAAAATTAAAGCACCAGATTCTTTCAATCTTTCAACAATATGAGCATCTTCCGAAGGAAGGTTATTTTTCAATACAGCAGCCCCAGCTGTTGTAAACATATTTTTGGTATTTATGTTATCTTTTAAAAGAATAGGCATTCCATATAAAGAAAATTCGGTAAACTCATGCTCTTTAGATTCATCCATTTGCCTGGCTTCATTCAATACGTTCGGATTTAAACTAATAATGGCATTTAGATGTTTTGTACTGTCACTCTCAAACTTTAAAATTCTATATAAATAGAATAATGTCAATTTTTCATAGGTTAATAAGCCCTTCTTGATGTTATTCTGTATCGATGGAATATCCTGCTCCAATATCAAAGTTTTCAAGGAACCATATTCTTCATCAGAAAATTCAATTAAATCTTCCCGGAATGGTTCAAACTCCTTATTCAAATCGAGATACTTGGATTGCAACAGCTTAAACTTCATTCTTGGATTCTCATGATCTTGTTGATTTAATATTTCAGAATCTTCGATATACTTTTTAAAATAACTAGTTTTTTGAACTTTTTTCTTACAGCCTATTATAAAGACAACAGCTAATAAATAATATATTTTTTTCATTTAGAAAACATTTTGATTAGTTTACCCCACAGTGCTCAGTACAAAGTTTATTTCAAATGGAACATACTTCAGAATATTATAAGACTAGTATCTTCGCTTTCCCCGTAGAAGTGCCCTTCAGGAAGCAAGAAAGTATTTAGCTTAATTGCGCTTTCAATACTCATAGCGAAGTCCCAATCAATACTATGGATTTCAAACCAAAGCTAACACAAAGTATCTTATTTACAAATATTTATATTAAATCATATCCATAAAAAAAACCTCTCTAAAAAGAAAGGTTCTCAATGCTATAAAATTTGTGTTTTTTATTTAAAAAAACTATCTATAAATTCGAATTTATTAAACACTTGTAAATCATCAATTCCTTCTCCAACTCCTATATACTTCACTGGAATTTGAAACTGATCTGAAATACCTATAACAACTCCTCCTTTAGCCGTTCCATCTAATTTTGTCACTGCTAAAGATGTTACTTCTGTTGCTTTTGTAAATTGCTTCGCTTGTTCAAAAGCATTTTGTCCAGTTGAACCATCTAAAACCAATAACACATCATGCGGTGAATCGGGTACTACCTTTTGCATTACTCGCTTGATTTTTGATAACTCGTTCATCAAATTTACTTTATTATGTAAACGACCTGCCGTATCAATAATAATAACATCAGCATCTTGGTTCATCCCTGATTTTACCGTGTCATATGCCACTGACGCTGGATCAGACCCCATTTCTTGACGAATTATTGGAACATCTGTTCTATCTGCCCATACTTGCAATTGATCAATGGCAGCAGCCCTAAAAGTATCGGCAGCTCCAAGAACCACTTTCAATCCTTTCTTTTTAAACTGAGAAGCTAATTTTCCAATTGTAGTTGTTTTTCCCACACCGTTTACACCAACAACCATTAAAACATAAGGTTTGGTGTTTTTAGGTACGTTAAAATCAGAATCATCTCCAGAATTTGTTTCTGAGAGTAAAGCTGCAATTTCTTCTCTTAATATTTGATTAAGCTCTTCAGTACCTAAATATTTATCACGAGAGACTCTTTCTTCAATTCTTTCAATAATTTTTAATGTGGTATCCACTCCAACATCTGAAGAGACTAAAACTTCCTCTAAATTATCTAATACATCATCATCTACTTTCGATTTTCCTGCAACAGCCTTCGATAGTTTCGAAAAAAAGCTGGATTTAGTTTTTTCTAAGCCTTTATCTAATGTTTCTTTTTTCTCTTTGGAGAATATTTTCTTAAAAAAACTCATGGTTAAATTTTATAATCACTCAAGTAATGGTAAAAACCATACCAAATTCACTTTAGAGTCATATTGTCATTAATTCGAAATACTTCACATTAAAAAAATTACATAAAGTGAGCTATCGAATTCAAAAATACTCATTTTTTTATACAAAAAAAGCTACTTTCAATATTGAAAGTAGCTTTTTTTAAAACTGTATACAAGAATTACTTTTTCGCTAAAAAGCCGTTTACTTGTGTAGGATCCATAATTGCTTCAACAAAAGTATAAGCTCCACTCTTTGGAGATTTTACCATTTTGATTGCTTTAGTTAATCTTTTAGAACCTGTTTGTAACGTTGCTACTGATTTCTTTGCCATTTTATATAAAATTTATGCCGTAGCTAATTATTTAATTTCTTTATGAACTGTCATTCTCTTTAAGACTGAATTAAATTTCTTTAATTCCATTCTGTCTGGAGTATTTTTCTTGTTTTTCGTAGTGATATAACGTGAAGTTCCAGGTTGTCCTGTAGCTTTGTGCTCAGTACATTCTAATATAACCTGAACTCTGTTTCCTTTTTTTGCCATCTCTATAAAATTTTTATCTGGAAAGGAATTACTTCGTTAAGAAACCTTTTTCTCTAGCTTCTTTAAGAACAGCAGAGATTCCTTTTTTATTAATATTTTTTAATGCAGAAGCTGATACTTTCAATGTAATCCACTTATCTTCTTCTGGAATATAAAAACGCTTAGTCATTAAATTAGCGTTAAACTTTCTTTTAGTTCTATTTAAGGCATGCGATACGTTGTTACCCACCATCGCTTTTTTTCCTGTTAATTCACAAACTCTAGACATCTTCTTGACAGTTTTATAGTGTTATTTCTAAACGAGGTGCAAATATACGAGTTTTTGACAGAATTAAACAAAATATTCTGTATTAATTTTTTAGAATCTTTTTTTGCAATAATTCTAAAGCCTTTGTGACCGTTCTATTTATCACCTTTTCTCTAGGTTGTCCAAAATTAAACTCCTGAACATCAACCTCATCACCATACGCTAGTGCAATATACACGATTCCAACGCTTTTATCATTATTATCTTGTGTTGGCCCTGCATTTCCTGTAACAGCAATTGCATAATCAGTTTTTAAATTCCTGATTGTACCTTGAACCATCTCTTTGGCTACCTCTGCACTCACAACACTATATGCATTTATAGTGTCCTCAGAAACTCCTAATAACTCTTGTTTTAACTCAGCGGTATAGGTTACAAAACTTCCTTTGTAATACGAGGACGATCCTGGAACAGAAACCATAGTAGAGGCTATTTTCCCTCCTGTTAAGCTTTCTGCTGTACTGATAGTTTCTCCTTTGCTTTTCAATAATTCTCCCACCTGCTTTTCAAGAGAAGAATCATCATCAATTCCAGCTATAATATCAAAAATCAATTCTTGTAATTGACTTACCTGAGTAGCCAAGGCTTCTTCTAATTGACTTCTATCGGGGCCCTTTCCAGAAAGTCTCAATCTGACTCTTCCAAAAGAAGGCAAATACGCCAATTTAATACATGAAGGTAAATTGTTTTCCCAGTCTTCAATTCTTTCTGCTATAATACTCTCCCCTGTTCCATAAGTCATAATTGTCTTGTGGATAATATGTGGGAGCTCAAATTTCTCTTGAAGTTTTGGCAGCACTTCCTCTTTCATAAGACCTTTCATTTCATAAGGAACACCAGGCATAGAAATAAAAACAGTATTATTTTCTTCAAACCACATTCCTGGAGCCGTCCCAAAACTATTCATTAACAACGTTGCCTTAGATGGTAATTGTGCTTGATACCTTTGAACTTCGTTAAAAGGGTGATTCACTTTTTGAAACAATTTCTTTATATGCTCAACTACTTGAGGGTATTCAACAAGTTCATTGTCATTAAAGTAATGAGCAATCGTTTTCTTTGTAATATCATCTTTTGTTGGACCTAAACCACCAGTCACAACAACGATATCGGCTCTATCCTCAGCCTCTTTTAAAGCGTCTAAAATATGATTTCGTTCATCCTGAATAGAAGATATCTGATGTACAGAAACTCCAATTTTATTTAACTCTTGACCAATCCATTGAGAATTAGTATCTACTATTTGACCGATTAGGATTTCATCTCCTATCGTAATAATTTCTGCTTTCATTAATTTATGAGTTTCCTATTTGGTCGATAAGTTTGCCTTTATCTGGAGTTTCTTTTTTCCATTTTCTTTCCAAGAAAACATAAAACAAGTAACAACTTAAAACACCCACAGGTATCGTTATTAAGGTTAATACTAAATTGCTTGCGTTTTCTAAGAAATCTGATTCAAAAATCAACAATATACCACCTAGTACTAATCCCAGAATAAAAGCGCCAACATAATAACTCAACGCTCCTGCTATAGCATAGCTCCATTTGCTTTTGTTATAGCTGGCCGCTAATTCGTAAAATTTTTGACCAACTACAAAAATTAATATTAGTACGAGCATTGTCTATTTTATCTTAATCTGAAAAGCTTCTTTGTTTTCAATTATTCCTGTAAGAATATCATTTTCTTCAACTCTACCAACTCCAGCTGGAGTTCCTGTAAAAATGACATCTCCCTTTTTTAGAGTAAAATACTGCGATACATAGCCAATTAATTCGTCTACTTTCCATAACATCGACTGGGTATTGCCATCTTGTACCAATTGATCGTTTTTCTTTAGTTGAAAAGAAATATTATTAACATCAAACTCTTCTTTAGCGAAGAATTGGCCTATTATCGCACTTCCGTCAAAAGCTTTCGCTTTTTCCCAAGGCAATCCTTTTTCTTTGCACTCCGTTTGTACATCACGAGCCGTAAAATCGATCCCCAACCCAACTTCATCATAATATTTATGAGCAAACTTAGGAGAAATATGTTTTCCTACTTTGTTGATTTTTACCAAAACTTCCACTTCATAATGAATATCATTAGAAAACGATGGTATAAAAAAGGGCATTTTCTTTGGTAAAATAGCCGAATCAGGTTTTAAAAATACAACTGGACTCTCAGGCTTCTCATTAGCCAACTCTTCAATATGCTTGGCATAATTTCGCCCAATACAAATTATTTTCACACTCTATTTAAATTATTAATTCTAAAAGATTCTTTTTAGTAATCGGCTTCAAGGAATTTTTATTTGATAACATAAAACTCGAAGCTACAAATTCATAACCGACCGACTGCTATGGAATCCACTTTTTCTCAAAATTTGGTTTACGTTTTTCTAAAAACGCATCTCTTCCTTCTTTTGCTTCATCAGTCATATATGCTAATCTGGTAGCTTCTCCTGCAAAAACCTGCTGTCCAACCATTCCGTCATCCGTTAAATTCATTGCAAACTTTAACATTTTTATTGACGTTGGAGATTTTTCTAGTATTTCTTGAGCCCATTCATAAGCGGTAGACTCTAACTCATTATGAGGAATTACTGCGTTTACCATTCCCATTTCATAAGCTTCTTGTGCCGAATAATTTCTTCCTAAAAAGAAAATCTCACGAGCTTTTTTTTGTCCAACCATTTTAGCTAAATAAGCAGAACCATAACCAGCATCAAATGAAGTAACATCAGCATCCGTTTGCTTAAAAATAGCATGCTCTTTACTTGCTAAAGTTAAATCACAAACCACATGCAAGCTATGCCCTCCTCCTACTGCCCATCCAGGGACAACGCAAATTACTGCTTTAGGTATAAAACGTATTAAACGTTGAACTTCTAAAATATTTAGTCTATGATATCCATCTTCTCCAACATATCCTTGATGACCTCTTGCTTTTTGATCTCCTCCTGAACAAAAACTCCATATTCCATCTTTAGTTGAAGGCCCTTCTGCGGAAAGTAACACAACCCCTATAGACGTATCTTCATGTGCATCTTTAAAAGCATCTAACAATTCACTTGTTGTTTTTGGTCTAAAAGCATTTCTAACATTTGGTCTATTAAATGCAATTCTTGCTACTCCATTAGATTTCCTGTAGGTAATATCGTCGTATTCCTTCGAAGTTTTCCACTCGGGTTGTATCATAATTTTATACTATTGTCGTTATATAAGAAGCAAAAATAACATATTAACTTTATTTTCTTTTTATATTTGACCGTTATAAATTATTCCCTATGAGACATCTATCAATTTTCCTTGTATTTTGTTTATCATTATCAGCTTTTTCTCAAAAAATCATCACAAAATCCATTGATTCTAAAGAGTTAAAGAAAAACAGAAACATTAAGGTATACCTACCTAAAAATTATGATAAAGATTTAAACACGAACTATCCAGTTGCCATTGTTTTAGGAGATGAATATTTATTTGACTTATGTGTTGGTAACGCGAAGCTTTTTGCCAATGCTGACAAAGCTCCTAAGCAAATTGTTGTTGGAATTGATATGAAATCGACCTTTGTAAAGGACATCTCAATTGTTCCTGCCACTAATTTGTTAACTACAAATGGAATTCATTTTTATAATTTTATTAAACATGAGTTAATACCTTACTTAGAAGGAAGTTTTAAAACTTCTCCTTTTATGACCATTATTGGTGAAGGAAAAGGAGCCAATTTTGCCACTCACTTCTTAAAGGAGCCTGAGCCTGTTTTTAACGCTTATATTTGTGCTACTCCTGAATTTGCGAATTACTCTCCTGAAATTATAAAGTCGTACTCTCTTAAAAGGTTGGAAACTATTGACAATACTTATTTTATTTATGCCAGTAACACTAAGGAACAAACTACAAGTGATTTATTCGGTAGATTTAGTGAAATAGGAACCTATTTAACTTCGTTTGAGGCTGAAAATTTAAATTTTACTTTTGACAAGTTTGAAAATTCACCTGGTTTTTTATCAACCATTGCTGAAACTATCCCTAGAGCAATGACACAAATTTTCGCTCTTTATTCTAAAATTTCGAAATCTGAGTTTGAAAAAAACATTAAGGAATTAGAGCCTTTAGAAGCAATTAAATACCTTGAAAATAAATATCTTGACATACAATACCTTTATGGTTCTAATTTAAATGTTCGTTTGGATGATGTTTATGCAATTGAAGGAATTGTCATGGACAAACAAGACGGGGATTACCTTAGAGTTCTAGGTGATTTTGTATCTATTAAATATCCAGACCTCCATTTAGGAGATTATTATGTTGGAAAATATTATGAGCTAGGTAAAGATTATGAAAAAGCCGATTTTTACTATAAAGCGGCCTATGGTAAAATGAACCTTTCCGACCCTAACACCAATGCTTTTTATGAGAATATTAAACGTGTAAACGACTTATTAGAAAATCAAAAATTAGAAGAAGACACCCCGATTGAAGAAGAGGAGCAAGAAGAAGAAGAAGAACAAGAGGAGGAAAACGATGATAATGAAGACAACTAATTTTTTATAACTTCTCAAGAAAATATATAATACCAAGCCTCCTGATTAATTTCAGGAGGTTTTTTAATTTCTTTCATGACCTCATTTCGGGCTTCTTTTATAAGAACATCCTAAAAATTGCAACTAAAAAGCCTCTATCATTTTTGATAGAGGCCTCTTGTCTTTTCAGAAAATAAAATTCCTATTTTAATTCAATCCTATCTTCTTTAAGCTCTATTAACTCTTGTTTATACAAACTTCCAATAGCCCTTTTAAAAGCTTTTTTACTCATTTGTAAATGAAATTTTATAGACTCAGGTGAACTCTTGTCTGTTAACATTAACGTTCCTTTTTCCTTAAGTTTATTATAAACTATCTCAACGTCTTTATCAATTACATTTTTAAAACCTTGAGGTTGCAACGACACATCAATCCTTTCATCTTCTCTTATTTTTTTAATGTATCCCTTTATCTCCACTCCCTCTTCTAGCTCAGTGAACACTTCATTCTTATAAAGTAACCCTTCATATTCCTCATTAATTAAAACGGTAAACCCTAAATTCGTTTGTACCCCAATAACTAAATCTACCTTATCTCCTACTTTTAAATCCATTATAAATTTTTAAAATATTCCTTTAAAATTACATCATTTATATCTGAAGGTGTGAAAACTTCAAGAATTTTAGGCTGATCCGATTCTTTATAAAAATCAGTTAAGCCATGTTTTAACTCCTCCATGTTTTTAGCTGAACTATATCCAAACCCGTAGGTTTTTGCCAAATGCTCAGCAGTTAAATTATGGGGAGTTTCAAAATAATCCAAAGCATTTGTAGACTTTGGTCCTGGTATTATTTTAAAGATTCCTCCTCCAGAATTATTCAAAATAATTATCCTAAAACTTTTAGGAATATAAGAATTCCATAAAGCATTGCTGTCATAATAAAAGCTAATATCTCCAGTTACAAAAACCGTTTGCTCTTTAACTTCAATAGAAGCTCCTATAGCGGTGCTTGTACTCCCATCAATCCCACTTGTTCCTCTATTACAAAAAACTTTTAATGTGGGGTTTAAGTCAAACAATTGAGTATATCGAATAACAGAACTATTGCTCACCTGCAATTGACAATTATTTGGTATCGATGATAATATAGCCTCACTAGCCTTTAAATCTGAATACTCAACTTTTGCTAAAAATTCAGAGTGTTTTGTATTTCTTACCGATTTAATCTTTAACCAATCCTTCTGATAGCTACTTTTATTTTTCTCCTTATTAACTTTCTGATAAAGTTCTGTCAAAAACTTTTCTGGTTCAAGTGTAATATGCCCCGTTAAACAAAAATAAGTATTCATTGCCTTATGCTCACCAATATGCCAATGATGTTCGGGAGAATATTTGCGTAAAAACTGCTTTATTCTCTTTGAAACAACCATTCCTCCAAGAGTAATTAGGAGATCAGGTTTCAATGATTCAAAATTTGTTTCAGTAAAAGGGGTAATTACTTTATCGATTGCATTGATTATGTTCGGATGATAAATATTCGAAATTGTTTCAGTCAAAACAATCACCTTTTCATCGTTCAAATAATCTTTTAAGGAATTATTTATTTCTTCAGAAGGAAAATTTTCTCCAATTAAAATCATGATTTTTTTTGAAGCATTCCAAACATTAACAGCTCCATCATATTGTAAATTCAATAGCTCTTGATGCGCAGTTAATTCAGGAAAATCAAAATCAGAAATTGTATCCACAGTTTCATACAATGGCTCATCAAACGGAACATTAATATGCACGGGACCTCTTCCTTCTATAGCTTTTTTTATTGCCTCACTGGCAAGTTGAATGTTTTCATTTTTCTTTTCATCACCTTCCTTTAAGTTGGCTGAAAAAAGAATATGATTATTAAACACATATTCCTGTCTTATTGTTTGACCATCACCAATATCAATTAAGTGTTTTGGTCTGTCCGCCGAAATAATCACCAATGGAATTTTACTGTAAAATGCCTCAGCAATAGCAGGATGATAGTTAAGTAAGGCGGACCCCGATGTACATACTAAAGCAACCGGTTTTTTTGTTTGCTGTGCTATTCCCATTGCAAAAAAAGCAGCAGAACGTTCATCTACTATACTATATGCCTTTATTTTTGAATGATTTGAAAAACCAATCGTTAAAGGCGCATTTCTTGAACCAGGAGATATTACCACAGTACTGATCTCGTAATAATCACATGCTGCAATAACTAGTTGTGCTAATTCTTTTTTGGGATACATTGCTTATTTTCAGGAAAGGGTATTATTTAATAACGTTAATTTTAAACAGAAAAAGTCAGAAGTATCCAAGATAATCTTTTCAACTTACTGACTTTTTAATATGGTTTAAAAGGAAATTAATTTCCTTTTTTATAATCAGCTAAAAACTTTTCTAAACCGCTATCAGTTAATGGGTGCTTTAATAATCCAGAAATAGCACTTAGAGGTCCAGTCATAACATCAGCACCAATCTTAGCACAATCAATCACGTGCATCGTATGACGCACAGAAGCTGCTAAAATTTGAGTTTCGAACATATAATTATCATAAATATGACGAATTTCAGAGATTAAATTTAATCCATCTGTTGAAATATCATCTAAACGTCCAATAAAAGGAGATACATATGTTGCACCTGCTTTTGCAGCTAACAACGCCTGTCCTGCAGAAAACACTAAAGTTACATTTGTTTTAATTCCTTTATCAGAAAAATATTTACACGCTTTAATACCATCTGCTATCATTGGTAATTTAACAACAATCTGAGGGTTTAATGCAGCCAAAGCTTCTCCTTCCTTCACCATTCCTTCGAAATCAGTCGAAATAACCTCAGCAGAAACATCACCTTCAACAACTTCACAAATTGCTTTATAATGATTTATAATATTTTCTTCTCCTGTAATTCCTTCCTTTGCCATTAATGACGGATTGGTAGTAACTCCATCTAAAATACCTAAAGCCTGTGCTTCTTTAATTTGATCAAGATTAGCCGTGTCAATAAAAAATTTCATGTGTTTTTATTTATAATGTTGTGTTTTGTTACAAAGTATTCTTTATAATCCGCTGCGAATTTACAATTTATAATGATTCATTAAGAGTTTTTCGTAAACTTTATCTGGTAAAATTCTCTTTAAAACAATCGAAAATTTTTCCATAAAAGCTCCTACCTTGTAATGGATTCTTGGGTTTTTATTCTCTATAATTGCTTGTATTTTTTCAGCCATTTGAATAGGGTCAGCACCCGAATTAACATGGTTATCCATCAGAGCTAAATTCTCAGCATATTTTTCTTTGTAAGCCGAATTTTCAAAAACAGGGGTATGATATCTTCCTGCGGCTATGTTTGTTGAAAAATCTCCAGGAGCAATATTTACCACATTAATTCCAAAAGCTTTAACCTCCATGCTCAAACTTTCTGTAATCAATTCTAAGGCTCCCTTACTAGCAGAATAAATTCCTCTAAACGGCAATCCCATATAAGCGGCAATAGATGTCGTATTAATAATAAGCCCTTGATGTTGCTTTCGCATGTACGGCAAAACCTCTTTTATAACATTGATGACTCCAAAAAAATTAGTTTCAAAATTGTCTCGCATTTCGCTCGTCGGTGTATCTTCAATTGGTCCTGTTATTCCTTTCCCCGCATTGTTAATTAATACATCAATCTTTCCTTCTATCTTGATCACCTGTTCAATGGCTGTTTTTATGGTTTCTTCCTTTGTCACATCTAACGCAACCATACTAAAAGGAACTTCAATATTCTTAGGGTTTCTGCTCGTTCCATAAACTTTATAGTTTCTCTCATGTAAATAATTAGCAATAGATTTTCCTATTCCCGATGACGCTCCTGTAATAAATACAACCTTTGACATTTTAAATAATTTTAAGCAAATATCTAAAAGTTAAGGTCAAAATAAAAGACTTTATTCCTCTATATTTCATTGAAAATATTGGTAATGTACTCGGTATTAATTTCAAGCTTTTTTAACTCTTCAATTTATTTCAAACAAGTATCATTCCCATTTAAAAACTTATATTAGCGTCCCGATACCTTGAAAATTATGTTAAAAAAAATTATTACTACTTGTTTTTTAATGTTTGTTGGGCTTTCTGGTTTTTCGCAAACATCCCTTTTTAATCATACGAAAACGTTTACGCGACAAGACTCTCTCCGAGGATCAATCACTCCCGAAAGATCGTGGTGGGACCTAACTTACTACCATTTAAACCTATCTGTAAATCCTGATAAAAAATTCATTAAAGGAAAAAACACCATTCATTATAAAGTTTTAAAAGCTGCATCAACACTTCAAATAGACCTGCAGCCTCCGTTAAAAATCACAAAAGCTATTCAAAATGGTAAGGAGTTAAATATCCAATCAGGAAGAAATGCTCATTTCATTGAATTGAAAGAAATTCAGGCAATAGGAGATATAAATTCCGTTGATGTTTATTATGAAGGGAATCCTAAAGAAGCAATCAGAGCTCCATGGGACGGAGGATTTTCTTGGAAAAAAGACAGTAATGGAAAACACTTTGTTGCTACTTCTTGCCAAGGTTTAGGAGCCAGCGTTTGGTGGCCAAACAAAGACCATATGTACGATGAAGTTGACAGTATGGCAATAAGTGTTAGAGTTCCTAGTAACCTTATGGATATTTCAAATGGTAGACTTCGAAAAATTGAAAAGCATTCTGATAAAACAACCACATATCATTGGTTCGTAAATAACCCTATTAACAATTACGGAGTAAACGTAAATATTGGTGATTATGTACATTTCTCTGAAAAATATAAAGGTGAAGGCGGGGAATTGGATCTAGAATATTATGTATTAAGAGATAATTTAGAGAAAGCTAAAGAACATTTTAATGATGCTCCCAAAATGTTGAAAGCTTTTGAGCATTGGTTTGGAAAATATCCTTTTTACGAAGACAGCTTTAAACTGGTTGAAGTTCCTTATTTAGGGATGGAGCACCAAAGTTCAGTTACCTATGGAAATCAATATAAAAAAGGATATTTAGGAAGTGATCTTTCTGGAACCGGCTGGGGGTTAAAATTCGACTTCATCATCATTCACGAAGCCGGACATGAATGGTTTGCTAACAATATTACCAATAAAGATATTGCGGACATGTGGATTCATGAAAGTTTTACTGCCTATTCTGAAAATCTGTTCTTAGATTATTATTATGGAAAAAAGGCTTCGGCTGAATATGTTATTGGAACCAGAAGATCCATTCAAAACGACATCCCTATCATTGGTCAATACAATGTAAATAGTGAAGGTTCTGGAGACATGTATTATAAAGGAGCCAATATGCTTCATATCATTCGACAATTAATTAATAATGACGAAAAATGGCGTCAGATTTTAAGAGGTTTGAATAAAACTTTTTATCATCAAACCGTAACTACAGAGCAAATAGAAAATTATTTGATTGAAGAGTCTGGAATTGATCTATCGAAAATATTTGACCAATATTTAAGAACCATCAAAATTCCGAATTTTGAGTATAAACTAAAAAAAGGACAGTTAAAATATAGATGGACAAATGTGGTTGAAGGTTTTAACATGCCTATAAAGATTTATATTGGTAAAAATGAGAGATTAATTAAGCCTACTCAGAAATGGCAAACTTTAAAAACAAACACTAATAGCATAACTGTTGATACTAATTTTTACGTTAGTATTAATAAGTTATAAATAACTACCTATTTATGAATAGAAAGAACTTTATACAATCCTTACTTGGGGCTTCTGCATTTATTTCGCTTCCCTTTTCTTCATATGCCAACGACCACGACGCTTTGTCAGAAGCTATCAAGTCGACATCAAAAACCACCAAAGGAAACTTATTCGGTTTTAAAACCTCTCCTGTAAAAAAAGTAAAAGTTGGAATAATTGGTTTAGGTAATCGAGGGACAACTTTGCTTCAAATGTTTGAATGGCTAGTTGCACAAGGTCATTGCGAAATTGTTGGACTTTCGGATTTACAAGAAAAAAAAGTACAAAAAGCCGCGGAAAGATTAAAGCAATGGCAAAAAAAGAAACCAAAACAATATTTTGGAAATGATTCTGAATGGAAAAAACTTGCACAAAACGATGACATTGATTTACTTCTTATAACAACTCCATGGGAATATCATGCTCCAATGTGTATCTACGGAATGAACAACGGTAAACATGTTGCCTGCGAAGTTCCTTTAGCCTACACCTTAAGTGAATGTTGGGAATTGATTGAAACAGCAGAAAAAAATCAGAAGCACTGTATTATGATTGAAAACTGTTGTTATAATGAAGAAGAGCTGTTTGTGCTAAACATGATTGAAAATGGTGTTTTTGGAGACATTACGCACACAGAAGGAGCTTATCTTCACGATTTAAGAGCACATATGCTTAGCAATGATTACTATGAAAATCAATGGAGGTTAAAGCATCATGTAGAAAGAGATGGTAACTTTTATACAACTCACGGCTTAGGTCCTATTAGTTTTTACCTGAATATTGGTAGAGGCGATACCTTTGATCACTTAACTTCTATGAGTTCAAGAGAACTCAACTTAAGTGAAACGGCAAAAAGACTTGGGTCTCCTTACACAGATTTTAAATGTGGCGACATGAATTCAACCATGATTAAAACTGCTAAAGGGAAATCTATTTTGTTACAATTTGATGTTCATACTGGACGTCCCTATTCAAGAATAAATAAAGTTGTTGGAACGAAAGCAACACACGATGGGTATCCTAGTCGATTATACATAGACAAAGAGGAATTAGCTTTCTGGGGACATAAATGGCTTACTGAAGATGATTATAAAACTTATCAAAGTAAATACACACATCCAATAATTAATAAACTAAAAAAAATAAGTCAAGGTTTTAAGCAAGGGCATGGTGGTATGGATTTTGTAATGATATACCGATTAATAAGATGTTTAAACTTAGGGTTACCTCTTGACATCAATGCTTACGACAGTGTTATGTGGAGTGCTATTACGCCTTTATCAGAAATTTCTGTTGCCAGTAAAAGTATGTCTATTCCTGTTCCTGATTTTACCAATGGACAGTGGAAAAAGGAGAACCCTCTTGAAATTATGAGAGACTTTTAAATTGAAAAACAAATGGGATTAACACTTTTAGTAATGGCTGCTGGTATGGGTAGTCGTTTTGGTGGCTTAAAACAATTAAGCCCAATTAATAATTTTAATGAAACTATTATTGACTACTCTGTTTTCGATGCTAAACGTGCAGGGTTTACTAAGGTTGTTTTTGTAATTCGTAAAGAATTTGAAGATGACTTTAAGAATTTAATCACCCATAAATATAAAAATCATATTGAGGTAGATTTTGTGTACCAAAACACAAAAGATCTACCTCGAGGTTTTGACACAAACCCCAATAGAGAAAAACCTTGGGGAACAGGACATGCAATATGGTGTTGTCGAAAAAACATATCTGATAATTTTGCAGTTATCAATGCCGATGATTTTTACGGAAGTGAATCCTTTAAAGTAATTGCAAAGCATTTAAATACGCTAAAAACATCAGAGCTACAAAATCAGTGCATGGTAGGTTATAAATTGATTAATACACTTTCTGACAATGGAAGTGTTTCGAGAGGGATTTGCAAAGTAAACTCAGAACATCAAGTAACTTCAATTACTGAACGTACTCAAATAGAGAAGAAAAATGATACTATCGTTTTCACTGAAGACAACAAAGAAACCATTCTAAGTGCTGACGATATTGCGTCTATGAACATGTTCGGATTAACACCGGCTACTTTTCAAGCTTTTGAAAACGACTTCAAATCCTTTTTAGCGGATCGTGGTTCAGAACTAAAATCGGAGTTTTACCTGCCTACAGTAATCAATAATTTAATTGCACGAAATCAAAGTGCTGTTACCGTTTTACCGACCAATGCAAAATGGTTTGGTATGACTTATAAAGAGGACAAAGCTATTGTAGAAAATAATATTAAAATATTAACTGAATCAGGAGAATACCCTGAAAAACTATGGAATAGTTAAACCTTTTATCAAGGAATTGTACCATTTACCAATTGAAATTACTGTAATAAAACACCTTTTTGTTTTACAGTAATTACAATTCACAACCGGTATGATTACTTTAAAACCAGTTGCTAAAAAGGTGAAGATATTAGAATCATAATTATTTTTTTTTTGTTCTCCATTTTCTAGAACTAAACGTTTTAATTTTATTTAAATGACATTAGATACTATTATTAATTCTTTTGAAATAGAAGGAAGTTTTGTTTCATCTGAAACAATTGTTTCTGGTTACATTAATACAACTTACAAAGCAACAACTGCCAATCGATCGTATATTCTTCAAAAGATAAATCATTCTATATTTAAAAATGTAGAAGAGCTTTCAAAAAACATCATTAGAATTACGGAGCATATTGCTTCCAAAGCTTCAAAAGGCAAAGATGATTTTACTTTAAAAGTAATCCCCTCTAAAAACAATGAAGGTTTCTATAAAGATTCAGAAGGGAATTATTGGCGAATGTTCAACTATCTGGAGAATTCTACAACATTTGAAGTTTTAGAAAGTATAGAACAAGCCAATTCCTTAGGTAAAGCTTTTGGTAATTATCAAAAATTACTAATCGATCTTCCTGCACCTAATTTATTCGAAATTCTTCCCGATTTTCACAATACACCTTTAAGAATTGAACATTTTAATAAATCAATTACTGTCAATTTTGAGAATCGGAAAGAAAATGCGGGTGAAGAGATTAATTACCTCCTAAATCTCGCTCCAGAAATGGGAGATATCGTTGCTCTTGGAAATCAAAAAAAAATACCTTTAAGAAGCATTCATCAAGATGCCAAACTGAGCAATATTCTTTTCAATACTGACAACGATGACTTTTGTATTATCGATCTTGATACTACCATGCCTGGATATTTATGTTATGACTTTGGAGATGCTGTAAGAACTGGAATGAACACCGCTGGTGAAGAAGAAAAAGATATCTCAAAAGCTAGTTTGAACATGAATTTATTTAAGCCTTTTGCTAAAGGTTATGCCAAAGCTTCTAAACAGTTTATCACAAAAGAAGAAATCAAAACCCTTGTTTTAGGAGCGAAAACAATCACATACGAACAAGCTATTCGTTTTTTAGCTGATTATTTAAACGGAGATATCTATTATCAAACTTCCTATCCAGAAAACAACTTAATAAGAACTAAAGTTCAAATTGAACTTTTAAAAGATATTATTGAAAAGTACGATGAAATGCTTGATTATGTTTTAAAACAATATAAGTAATACCTATTTACTTATTATTGATAGACTTTCCACAACCTACAAACACCTATCTAACAAGAAGATACATTTTATTTTGTAAAATAAAATGTATCTTATAACTATACCTCTTTTTCCAACTATATCTCTTACTATCAAATGACCGATGGATAACAAAAATTGTGTTTAAATCTTACTCCTAAATTTAATTGTTATCAGCTCTAATAACTTCCATTATAATATTCATTATTCTGTCATTCCCTTTAAAATAATCAATTGATGATAAATCTACTGGAATATGAGGAGCGATCCATTTACGATAATCTTCTGCTTTAGAAGTTTGATGAAACTGTGTTGAAATTATCCCCATTAACCCTGAGTACGGCAATTTAAACCAACCCGCTTCTCCAATATGATTTGGTTTTGAGCCACTAGGTTCCCCTACTATAATGGGGTTCGTATATTTTGTGATTTCGGTCAATAAGTTTTGCGCAGCAGAAAAAGTTTCTCGTCCTATTACTACGAAAAGCTTTCCTTTGCGGTTCATAACTTCAAAATTAATCATGGTTCTTAACATTGGAGGTAATATTGAGCCATTTCCACCATGATTATGCCTTAAATCTAAAATTAAATTTTCTATTCCATTTTGAGTCATTTGATTTTGCACTTCCAAATTGAACTCTTCCAGAGACTGTGTTTTTTTTTGAGTTACTATATTAAACTGAATATAGATGCTATTAACTTCTGGCAATAATTTATACCAATAAGGGTTTTCTTTATTTGATAAAAATAACGGCTGTTGTTCGTTTTTCAATTTCGGAAGTTTTGGAAAATCAGTAAAATTCCAAGAAACAGGTTCCATTGTTACTTTTTGAGATTTTCCTTTTGGATTTACTAAGGTAACCGTTACTTGTTTGGCATCCTTAACAATCCCCAAGTCTTCTAAAACATCTGGTAGCCTTAAATAATAGGATCCTAGCCAAAGTGTTTGCATATCATTATCTCGAGCATTTACTACATTTGTCTTTTCAAGAGCTTCACTAATTGGTGTATTTCCAATAGCATCTACCTTACAACCAACCCATTGCTGAAAACCTTCATCTGCATCGACAATAAAAACTCCATCATTAAACTGATAAAACTGAACAGGTAGCCTTTTTAAAGTATTCTTCTTTGTAGATGTCGGAATAATTAGGTTATGCCCGTTACCTAAACTTCCAACAACCTTCATAATTTTTGCTACAATTTGTTCATCAGATAATAAAGGTATGTCTTTTTTTATCTCAGAAATTTCTTTCGAAATTGGGTTCTTGAGTCTATAATGTAATTCATTAATTCTTTTTTCTAAATACAACAAATCTTGAGACCACTCATCGTTTCTTGTCATATTTTTTTTAGTGTTTATACCAAATAGTCTTTCATAATCAACATCTTCACTAAACTTTTTAAATGCGGAACTTCCCTTTAAAAAAGGTTTTTCATCATAACGCGCTGCAAACCCTTTTTGTAACCACAGTAATGCATTATTCTTATCTTCATCTTTGGCATATGCTTTGGCTATTTTTATCATAATATCATTGGAAGGTGCAGAACCTTTTGGGATTCCCCTTAAAATAGTTCCTCCTAGATCAAGTGTTTTCTTTAGCGCTATAATGGCTTTTTGATATTCTTTTAATTCATAATAAGAAAGACCTAATAGGTAGAAAATATCTGAATCGTTTTGATTCAGTTTTTTTAGCCCTTCTAAAATAGGAATCGCTTCTTGCCATTTCCCTTTCTTTACTAAGTTTACCGCGGCACTTCTCTTGAAAAAATATTCGACTTTATCTTTCTGATAACTGTTTTTCGTTTGCGACGAAACAATAGAAACATTAAGAATAAATAAAATGAGAATATTTAAGGTTTTTATTGAATTCATTATTTTTAGATATATTTAGTGTATTGTAAAGACAAAAAGATATACGAAAAGGTTGCCTCTATTTTTTTAAAGAACTTAACTTACCCGCAAAATATGACCAACTGCCGTCAATTGCTTTTCTTTCTATAACTAAGGTTTTAATGTATATTTACAGTAACAAAAACTACTCTAAGACCGTACTTACATCATTTCGAAAAGACTATGAAAAACAGCATGGTTAAGTTTATAACAATTCTATGACTTTACTAAAAAACATCACTTTATACTCAAATTAAAAGACCATAAGACGTTTTGAATATTATCCAGTAAAAAATGAAAAAGTAAGTTCATTTTATTCGGGGTTTGCAAAAATCGCAAATATTAATATTCATGTTTTTTTTGCTTTTATCCATTGAAAATCATAATTTTAAGATCGCTAAACAAACCGAACCCGACCATTTACTTTCCACCCTTGAATAGACAGTAAGGCTGTTCATTTAATGAATACACCTATCTTATGGATATTAATAATGAAATTAATTCCTTCATTAAGGAGCAAATGGGATTGGAAGCTTACACTACTAAATGTACTTCCTTATTTGAAAAATTTATAGATTCTTATCACAAGAGTCAACCTGTAAATTCAGTAACTAAAAACACAAAAAAAGTTACTGGATATATGGAAGTAATGGATGATTTACAAATGAAACTAAGCTTCATTTCATCCATTAAACAGCATATTTCTGCGCAGACTTTAACTGCCGAAGACAGAAGTTTTTTTAACACTCCAAAGTTTCTTCCTTTTCAAAACCAAGTGAAAATTGGAATACGGATTGCTAAGAAGATTGATGAGCTAAATGAAACTCGTCAACGAGCAACTATTTTTCCAAAAGAAAGTGATTATTTTGATCTTTCATCTGAAATAGAAGGAGTTTATGAAAAAAATGTAGAAAGCTGGCTATCGTCCTGTTGGCAAAGTGCCAATAGTGCAAAAAAAGTATCATATCCTTTATATTATTACTACCATGACTCCATGGAGAACTCAATTAACTTATTAGACGGTAAGAAGTATAACTTGGAAACACTTGCAAAAAAATATGAATAGCCAGATAGCCATAAAAAACAGTATCCTTTCAGAAATGGATCTGAATTATCACTCGGAAAAATGCATTAGCTTATTCGTAAAATGCCTTAGTGGTATTGAAAAGAGAGAAGAAATGTACAAATCTCAAGAAGACATCCATAATAAAAATTTAAAAAAACATATAAGTGATTTCACTAACCATTGCCGGGCTTTAAACATTATATACCGTCCGCAAATCGGGTTTGGAGAAGAACTACTCAACAGAGAAGATGAGCGATTCTTTAATAAGCCTTTGTTTCTACCTTTTAACAAGCAGCAAGAAATTATTCACAAAGTAGCTTCCTATTATAAAATAACAGAAGATTTATACTTTGAAAAAATCATTGCGCCAATGAATGATATCGTTGACGAGTGGTTATCATCTTGCTGGCAAAAAGCTAGTGATGTTAAAAATTTTGACTCACCTATTCATCTTTCCATGAACCGACAAGAGCGGAGTTCTGTAAAAACATTGCTAGAAGGCAGTTATTATAATTTAGAATCATCAACTATTAACAGAATTAAATTATGGAAAATATTAACAACTTTTGGAAACATCCAGACCAGTACAACGCTGAATTGAGTAATGAATTAATAACTAAATTCGAGAAAAAATTTGCTTACAAACTACCTAAGAGATACCAAGAATTATTACAAATGTCTAATGGAGGAATTCCAATAAGAGATAATGTAAAAACAAATACCCATACGAGTTGGGCTAAAGATCATGTGGCTATTCTTGACATTAAAGGAATAGAAACAAAAGAGAATGGTGATATTAACCTAGATGCCTCTAACTATTGGTCAAAACAAGTTCTAGGTCATGAAGCCACGAAACTACTGCTTATATGCGATTGTCCCTCCTTAGGAAGCGATGTAGTCATGTTAGACTACAGAGATTGCAATTCTGCAAATGATGAACCCTGCATAGTTCACATGGACAGTCAATACAACGCTCCAATTAAAATTGCTGATAACTTTGACGATTTTTTAAATCGTTTGTATCACGATTACGAAGAGGAGTAGAAAAATGGATAGCAGAAGAGCAAGCAAGTTCCCTTACTTTTCTGCTATTTTATTTTAATAATTACAAAATAACTATTGAGAACCGAGTTAAAAAACATTGCTAAAAACTGCTAAGAAGAAAAATATTGAACTCGTTTAAACCTCATCTAATTTTCTTATATTGAGTTTTATAACATTGATTCCTAACTATCAATATTTTTACTTTTGAATATTAGAAAAGCGCAAACTTCCGATTACGACGAAATCTGGGAACTATTTTCAGAAGTCATTAAAACTGAAGACTCCTATGTTTTTAAGAAAACTACGCCGAAAAAAGACTTAAAAAAGCATTGGTTCGCTCCATATATGGAAACTTATGTAATTGAAGGAAATGGAAAAATTCTTGGTACCTATATTATAAAACCAAATCAAATTGGGCTAGGAAAACACATTGCCAATTGCAGTTATATGGTGCATCCCAACACCCAAGGAAAAGGTGTTGGCAAAAAGTTATGCGAGCACTCTATAAATGTTGCTCAAAAAGAATCCTACAAAGGTATTCAGTTTAACATTGTGGTAAGTACCAATAAAGCAGCCATAGCTCTATGGAAAAAATTTGGTTTCAAAATTATTGGAACTACCCCAAATGGTTATAAACATAGTACCTTAGGATATGTTGATACTTATATAATGTTCAAGCAATTATAAATGAGAAATAAAAATTTTAGAGATAATGGAGCCGCAGGTGCCATATTAGATGAATACGAAAAATCTGTTGAAGATCTTATCACCATAATTCAAGGAATTACTCGAAAACAATTACCTCATACTGTTGATAATCAAACACAAGATGAGGACTGTAAATCTATCCAATCCATTTTGACGCATGTAGTTTCTAGCGGATATAATTATGTAATAGCTATTAGAAAATGGTTAGGCGAATCAATAGAATACAGAAACAAAATTGTTCTTAATTCTTTGGAAGAATATGAAATTGCACTTCAAAAAATGTTCGAGTTTAACGAACAATTATTCAAAGATTATCCTAATTTACATTTAAGCGAACACAATCCTTCTAAAAAAATTAAAGTACGTTGGGGACAACTTTACGATATTGAACAACTTTTTGAACATGCCATAGTTCATATTTTAAGACATCGACGACAAATTGAAAAGTTTAAAGTAATGTTAATTTCAAAATTAGACGAGTAATATCATGCTAATTTTTATAATTTCATTATATAATCTAATCAGACTTGAAAACTCAAAACATTCAAATTCGCTCGATCAAAGAGCCACATAATCCTGGAATTTTTTCTATTCAAAATTTAACTCAACTATTAAAGGATGGAGATATGTTCGAAAAAATACATCGCCATGACTTTTTCTATATTCTTGTAATTCATTCTGGAAAGGGCAACCATCAAATAGATTTCGAAAACTTCAATATTTCTGGCAATTCCATTTTTATTTTAAAACCAGGACAAGTACATCAATTGTATTTAAAAAAAGACTCTCAAGGGTATTTAATCTGTTTTGAAACCGATTTTTATCAGATCCAAGACATTCAAACCAAGAAAGTGTTTAACACGGTAAATCGCGTAAACCTTTTCTCTATTCCTTTTAATTCATTTCAAAATATTAAACCACACTTTGATGCTATTTACAATGAACACACTTCACAACAATCGCTTTTCAAAAAAAGCATCATCACTCATTTAACTTTAATTTACATTGAACTATTTCGACTACTAAAAAACGATATCTCTTTAAAAAAAACTGGTTCCTATGAAGAAGAAGTTTTAGAAAACCTTATTGAACTAATAGAGCATAATGCTCACCAACAAAAGCAAGTTTCCTTTTATGCTCTATCATTAAATCTAACAGCTTTTCAGTTAAATTCTGTTTTAAAAACAACATTAGGAAAAACCTGTTTACAATTACTCAACGAACAGCTAGTCTTGGAATCTAAACGAAACTTATTAGCTACCACAAATCAAGTGAAAGAAATTGCTTTTCAATTGGGCTATGACGATCCTTCCTATTTTTCTCGTTTTTTTAAAAAGCACACAGGATATACTCCCGATAATTTTAGAAAAAAGTATCAATAACCATTTGTTCTATATTCCCAAGTAATATCATTTACACTTTCAAAGTATAATAAGTCTTTCATAATATTCTTTTCTAACAGGAAGAAGTCCTGTTCTTCTTTAAAATTGTCCTACAAGCATTATTGAAGTGAGGGTTAATATTGCAAAAAACTTAAAAATGAAAACAATATTACACGTAATTTTAGTAGGCATTGGTGGTACTTTAACCATGGATATTTATTCTTTAATTCTAAAAATGTTTCAAGTAAAAACTTTAGATTATCGTTTTGTAGGAAGATGGATTGGTCATTTCCCGAAAGGAAAATTCTTTCATAAAAAAATAATGGATTCATCCATCATACCCTATGAGCAAATTATGGGTTGGGTTGCTCATTATTTCATTGGCATTAGTTTCTCCTTTCTACTGTTTTTCATTTTCGGAAAAAAATGGTTTCAAGCTCCCACATTTTCAACGGCTATAATTATTGGCATTGTTACTATTATAGCTCCTTTCTTTATCTTACAACCAGCTTTTGGTTTTGGAATTGCAGGTTCAAATTTACCTAACCCAAATAAGGCTAGAATGATGAGCCTTATAATTCATTGTGTATATGGTATTGGACTATATTTTTCTGCCATTATCATTAGTAATAGCCTTAAAAATTAAACTAGAAAGGTTGACATATCATCTAAACATAAGCCTTTGTTTTTTAGTATATTTGATTATAGAGAATTAACTAAGCCCAAGCTATGAGCACACTTACCATAACGAGTCATCCAGAAGTAGCACTTATTTTTAAAAACTACCCTGAAAAAGTAAAAAAACAAATGCAGACTTTAAGAGAACTTGTTTTGAAAACAGCTGAAGAACTTGAGCAAGTTTCGAAAATAGAAGAAACTTTAAAGTGGGGAGAACCCAGCTATGTTACTAAAACGGGAAGTACTTTAAGGATGGATTGGAAAGTAAAAACTCCTGAACAGTATGCCATGTATTTTCAATGTTCAAGTAGACTGGTTGAAACTTTTAAAGTAATTTTTCCAGATTCTTTTTCATACGAAGGAAAACGAGCTATTGTTTTTCAGCTTGATGAAGAAATTCCAAAAGAAAAACTAAAACATTGCATTAAATCTGCTCTTTTGTATCATAAAGTAAAACATTTACCTACTCTTGGTATTTAGTTTTCTTTCTTAATTCGCTAGAAAAATACTTAAGGATTATGGAATCTCGCTATTGGAAAAATTCAATCCAAAACAATTTTAATACAAATTCTCTGGACATATTTCTTCCCAGAGAATTTATTCATTAGCGAGGAGTTAAATTATTACCCTTTCTTACATTTTTTTAATAATTGCTCTCCACGCTCTTTGCCCCATCTCGGATGATATTTTTCAGGATTATCTGTGTCTAAAAGTTTCAGTGCTTTTTCAACATTTTTACAATATGGATCAATCGGCTGATTAAAAAACTCTGCACTTCCCATATTCCACTCTGCCTTTCCTAAAACTACTCTTGGGTTTTTAGGCGCTAGTTTTTCTGCTTCAGCATAAAGAATGATGTTCTTAGTTGACAAACTCATACCATATCGCTGACCATCGAACGCAATGTATGCCGTATTTAAAAGTGCTTGGGTAATCATAATTTCGGGATTATCTTCAGACAACGTTTTGGCTTCATCTAAATATTCTTGTGCCTTTTTAAGTTTTGCTTCTAATTTTGCTTCATCTTTCAAACCAAAACTCCCTAAAATTTCAATAGTAGCTACATAAAACGGAGGTAACCAATTGTCTTTTTCTACTTTTGCTATTCTCTCAAACAATTGAACAGCCTCCGTAGTTTTATTCTCTCCCCAAAGCGCAAAAGCTTTTTCCATTCCTTTCTCGTAAGAGTTTTGTGCATTTATAGTAAACGACGTTAAAACAACAAATGCTATCATTATATTTTTCATGTGATTATGTTTAATATTTTTAGTTAAATTATTTTAATACATATTAATTTTAAGCGTGATATCTTTATCTACAATAAATTTCGCATCCTTGTATTTTGGAGGCCCCATAAACCCTTTTGCATCTTTTGACAGTCCTACTGGCTCCTTTGGAATTCCAAAAATTCTAGTATCCATTTTTTTATTATCATTTTCATCATGAAAAGAAGATATAGCATATTCTCCTGGCTTCACTCCTTCGAAAACGACTTTAGCTTTCTTACCCTTTACAGAAACTAATTTGTTTTGAATTCCATTTTTTAAAAAGCTTGCAGCATTATCATAAAGTCCAACATATAGGTTTCCTTTATCTGTTTTCATACCAGAAAACTCAACAGTTATTTTGTACGTTTCTTGGGCAATTGCCATATAAGTTGCTCCTAAAAACAAGGTAAGTGTGATTACTATTTTGCTCATGATTACTTAATTTTTATAGTTGTTATTCAAATATCTTTCTATTCTTAAGTTTTAAGAAAACTGAGTTCCCCAATTGTAGGATTTTTAGGCTGAACTGTTTGATTTCATAGCAAACTCAAAAAAACACTCATTTTTCTTACAAGTTATTTAGTTGATTATCCTTTTTATTATCACTAATTGTCCAAAAGAATCCCACAAAAAAGAAAGTATCTGCTGCAGGAGTAATTGCCTGTCTAGCATAGAGTCCATTTGTATCTGGTGTGTTTTTATAATTGTATCCGAATACATTTTGTGTCCCAAGAACATTATTTACTGAGAAATACAATATTTTCTGTTGACTTAATAGATACGCCCAGTTAAAACTTAAAGAGTTATAATTGATGGTTTTCTCATTTAAAAATCCTTCATTATTTGGATTGGTATACCTTCTTCCGGAAGCAAAATTATAACTCAACCCTAACTGACTTTTCCAATCTTTTAGAAAATGTTTTACAACAGCCGACATGTTATGAGAAGCCGCAAAACCAGGAGTTGCTTTTGTTGGAAAATTTTTATAATCTCTTTCCGTATCCAAATAAGAATATGACAACCAATATTCTGTATTTTTAATATTCTTACCATCTCTCCAAAAAACATCAATCCCTTTTGCATATCCATTTCCTTCATTAGTGAAATTTGTTGATGGTAATAAAAACTCCGAATCATACTTCACCAAATCATTATACCCTTTATAATAGCCTTCTATTCTAAAAATTTGTTTATTGTGTACATATTGATAGTTAGCTATAAGATGAGTTGCTTGTTCTGCTTTTAAATTATTGGCAAATTTTAAATATTCGTTTCTCGGATTCTGATAAAAACGCCCATAAGCCAAAGACATCTGTGCATTTTTACCTGTTTTATAAGCAAGAGAAAGTCTTGGAGAAACAGTTATTTGATTTAACAAACCTGAATTCTCAAAACGAACTCCTACTTTTGATGCCAATCTTTTAGAAAAATAAATATCCGTTTCTACAAAAGCGCCGGCGATATCATTTTTAAATTTAGTCTGAAATTCTCCCGTTGAAAACCCGTCAAATTCTTCTTTAAACGAGGTTAAGAAATACTCCGCTCCAAAATTAATCTTGAATCGATTAGATACTTTATGCTGAAGTTTTACTTTGGCATGAATTGAATTCTCATCATCTCTAATTTTATCATCAACAACAGTTACTTTTGAAACATCATTCGTATAGCTCAATCCACCAGAAATTTTCCAACCATCGCCTAATCTATCTCTATAAGAGCCGTTGAAATACAAATTCCTATTATTGAGTCCGAAACGAAAACCATCTTTAAAATTAATATCATCTTGAATTAAATCGAAATCAGCATAACTAAAGGCGCTATATAACTTCAGTAAACCAGTGTCACCCGTTTTATACCTGTATACCATTTCTCCACTAGCAGATTGCACAGGTCGATTCCATGTATTTCGATCTGGAAAAATTTCTTGATAAGGCCCTAAATTTATATAAGACGCATTAAAGCTTAATGAATTGTCTCCCCATATTTGAGTATTTCCTAGCCCCGCACCAACTGTCATTAGCGAAATATCTGTTTTTTCTTGAGTAGGAGCATCAACAGTATTCATTTCTAAAACACTCGATAAAGCTTGACCGTATTCTGCAGAATATCCCCCTGTAGAAAAAGAAAACCCTTTAAATAAAAATGGAGAAAAGCGACCTCTTGTTGGGATATTTCTTGCTGTGGGTGCATAAGGTGTAAATACACGAATACCATCAACAAATATTTGAGTTTCCTCAGCTTCTCCTCCCCTAACAAATAAACGGCCATCTTCGTCAACTGTAGTCGTACCTGGTAAAGTTTGAATGGCTCCAACAAAATCTCCTAGAGCACTTGCTGTTGTTACAACATCTAAAGGTTTTAAGGCTGTTACTTTTGCATTATCACCAGCTTCAAAAGTTCCCGCATTTATGGTCACAGCATCTAGAGTATTTACATTCTCTCTAAGTTTTATTCCTAAGCTTTTAAACTGTGAAACATTGGCGGTTTTTTTATAAGTTTCAAAAGAAATAAACGAAACCAACAATGTTTGAACGCCTTTTTCTTCAGTAGAAAAACTAAAATTGCCTTCCTCATCAGAAGATGTTCCATCATAAGTACCTTCTAAAAAAATATTGGCTCCCATAATAGGTTCTCCTTTCTTATCAGTTACTTTTCCTGAAATAACTGTTTGTGAATAACCGAAGAGAGTTGTTAAAATTAATGCCGCAGTAAATAGTATTTGTTTCATCTTGTTTCTTGCTTATTTTGACACTTCAAAAGTGTAACAGAAAAATCTCTTCTACTAAAAAGAGATACCCAGTTGTTGTTTTTAAATGACGAACTGTATAGCTTCAAAAGTAGATAAGAGAGGTATAATGCAACCTTACATTTCTTGCTACGTACTATACAAATCTTGCTTTATTTGTTAAAAACTCAAATACTATAAAACAATTTTACCCTTATTCCTCTTCTTACTATTTTGATTTAGTACTTTTATATCAGACTGAAACAAATTGAACAAAAAACATACTGATGAGAAAAATTGGAACATACATTGCATTATTTGGAGTATTTGCAATTATTCTTGGTTTAATAGGCAGAGTACCTAAACTTTTAGTTTGGATATATGATTGGGGAAAAACTATGGCTTGGGTTATAAAGATTTCTTTTGTTGTTCTCGGACTTGCTCTATTCATTTTAGGAGGAAAAAATAAACTGAAAGAAACAGAAAAATAAATTGAAAGTTTTTAATTGTTGATTCACCAACTTGCTTGATACATATGTCTTATTTATGCTAACAGTTATAATATTTCACTATTGTCACTCTCGTTTTTTCACAATTAAATAAGTAATTTTACAGAGATAAAAAAAATGATGTAATGGCGCACGATTTAAGTAATTACCGAAAGTCTTACGAAAAGCATGAGTTGCTAGAAGAAAATTGCCCAGAAACTCCTATAGAGTTATTCAGAAATTGGTTTTTAAATGCCGACGAATCTGGAATGGTAGAAGAAGCTAATGCTATGAATGTTTCAACACTAGGTTTTGATGGTTTTCCAAAAAATAGAATTGTTCTCTTAAAAAAATACACTTGGGAAGGTTTTATTTTTTACACCAATTACGAATCAGAGAAAGGGAGGGCTATTATTGAAAACGATAAAGTATGTTTGTCATTTTTTTGGCCAGCTTTGGAACAGCAAATAATCATTAAAGGAAAAGCAGAAAAGGTTCCTTCTAATTTATCTGATGGTTATTTTGAATCTAGGCCCGATGGTAGTAAATTAGGGGCATGGGCTTCAAATCAAAGTCAAATAATTTCTTCTCGTGAGGAAATAGAGGGGAGTCTTTCAAGCTATGAAAAGAAGTTTAAAGATATTGAAATACCTAGACCTGAACATTGGGGCGGTTTTATAGTAAAACCTGTTTCAATTGAGTTTTGGCAAGGGCGTCCAAATCGTTTACATGATAGAATCAGATATACTTTACAAAAAGATTTTTCTTGGAAACTTGAACGTTTAGCTCCTTAGTTTTATATTTACACATCCTTTAAAACGTACATGAAGACAATATATATTGTTAGACACGCAAAGTCATCATGGGAATATGATGGCGTAAAAGATATTGATAGACCGTTAAAAAAACGGGGTATCAACGATGCGCATTTACTATCAAAAATATTGGCAAAGAAACTTAAAAAACCCGATGTTTTTGTTTCTAGTAGCGCCAATAGAGCCCTGCATACTGCGGTTATATTTTGCGAAAACTTTGACTATCCTTTATCGAACCTACAAATTAAACGTCAACTTTACAGTTTCAGTGATGGATACTTAGTAAAAACTGTAAAAGCTCTTGATGACGGTTTCAGTAGCGCCATAGTCTTTAGCCATGACCATGGAATTAATACATTTGTAAACAAATTTGGAAACAAACCTCTTGCTCATGTACCAACCTGTGGTGTAATTGGAATTAAGTTTAACGAAAAACATTGGAAAGATATCAAAAAAGGAACTACTGTTTTGGTTGAATTTCCAAAGTATCATAGATAAAATATTACATTTTGAAAATAACAAAGTACGGTGCCATAGATATTGGTTCGAATGCGGTAAGATTGTTAGTTGCAAATATTATAGAAAGCGAAGATGCAGAACCTCAGTTCAAAAAGTCATCCTTAGTTCGTGTTCCTATCCGACTGGGAGCCGATGCTTTTGTTAGTGGACAAATTTCTGATGGAAATATTGACAGAATGATTGATGCCATGAATGCTTTTAAATTAATAATGAAAGTTCATGGTGTTTCAAAATACAAAGCTTGTGCTACTTCGGCCATGCGAGAAGCTTCTAATGGTAAAGAAGTAGTAGATAAAATTTTAAAAGAAACCGAAATTGACATTGATATTATCGATGGTAAAAAAGAAGCGGCAATCATTTCATCAACTGATTTGAGTTCTTTGATTAAATCGGATTCTACGTACTTATATGTAGATGTTGGTGGAGGTAGTACCGAATTCACTTTATTTTCGAAAGGGAAAATTGTGAACTCTAAATCGTTTAAAATAGGAACTGTGAGATTAATTAATAACGCAAAAGCTGAAAATAAATTAATCTTTAAAAAAGTGCAACGTTGGATTGAGGAAAATACAGAAGATTACAAGCGAATTTCATTAATTGGATCAGGCGGCAATATTAACAAACTTTTTAAAATGTCGGGGCGTGAACTTGGAAAACCAATTTCCTATATATATTTAAATGCCCAGTATCAGTTTTTGAAAAAGATGTCTTATCGAGAACGAATTTCTGAATTAGGATTAAACCCCGACAGAGCAGATGTGATTATTCCTGCGACGAAAATTTACCTTTCAGCAATGAAATGGAGTGGAGCAAGAAAAATTTTCGTACCTAAAATAGGCTTGTCAGACGGAATCATTAAAAGTTTATATTTCAATAAGTTATAAAAAACTTTAACATTCCTTTAACAACTCGCTGTTTTTTATATATTTGTGTATATGTGACTTAACTTCCCTTGAAGGGTCATAAAAGTGAAACCATTTAATCACAAATATTTTTATCTTATGAAAAATCAATTATTCTTGATTGGGGCATTTGCTCTAGCAATAACAACGGCCTCTGCTCAAGATTTACCTAGCAATCCAGAACCAGGGAAATGTTATGTGCGATGTAAAACTCCTGATGTTTGGAAAAACGAGGAAGTAAAAATAGAAGTTGCACCAGCTTACAAAAAAATTGTAACCTATCCTGCAGCATATAAAACAGTAACAGAAAAAGTATTAGTAAAAGAAGCTGGCAAACGTTTAGAGATTGTTCCTGCTGTTTGGGAAAATAAATCAATTTCTTATACTGCAAAAGAAGATGCCAATAAACTAAGGGTAGTACCAGCTAGTTTTGTTTCAGATTCAGAAACTATTGAAACAAAAGCGGCATCTGCTCGTTGGGAAATGAGCGAAAAAGCTCCTGATTGTGAATCAAGCGATCCTAATGACTGTAGATATTGGTGTTATAAACCTATTCCAGCCAATTTTGAAACGATTCCTATCACAAAGCTATCAAGTGATGCTTCAACAGAAAAAACTCCTGTAAATGGTTTCGATAAAACGTATACCAGGAGAGTAATGACAAGTCCTCCAAGCGTAAGAGAAATAGAAATACCTGCTGTTTATAAAGACGTAAAGAAAACGGTATTAGAAAAAGACGCTTGGCAAGAAGAAGTTACAGTTGCAGCTAAATACAAAACCGTAACTAAAGAAGTTTTAGTATCAAAAGGAGGATTGACTTCATGGAAAGAAGTTGAATGTAAATTAGTTGAAAACACACCACTTCCTATCAATTGGAATTTAGGTAGTGCAACGTTAACTGCCGGAGCTAAAAGAATTATAGATGGTAGACTATTACCAATACTAAAAGATGGAGTAGCTGTTGCTATAGAGTCTCATACAGATTCTAGAGGATCAAAAACCAGTAACCAATCATTATCGGAAAGAAGAGCGCAAGCTGTTGTTAACTATTTGATTTCAAAAAGAATTAACCCAAGTCAATTATCAGCGAATGGATACGGTGAAAATAGATTAACAAATAGATGTGCCGATGGTGTTTCTTGTACTGAAAGAGAGCACTCAGCAAATCGTAGAACGACATTTAGAGTTGTTAACCAATAACCCATAAAGTTCTAACTTACTACGTTCTAACAAAGATCAAAAAAGAAAACCGAGCAATGCTCGGTTTTTGATTTTATAAGTATATTCTTCCATTTTTAACAAAACTTACCAAATTGTTTCATTTTGGCTCTTTTTCTCTAAAGCCTTCAATTTGATCATAGCCTAAAGTTTAGTTCTTTACGAAAAACCCTATTCTATAAAACCCATACTTCCAATTAATTAGATTCTTTTTAATGAAAATCAAAAATTTCAGTTTTATTTCTTTCGTTTATTTAAATAATAAAAACTAGGGAAAACCCTTAAAAAACATCTAGGGTAAATAGGTATTGTAACTATAAGATAAACACCCTAAGTTTGACGTTATTTCGGTATGGGTACTGATTAACAGAAAATAACAAGCGAACAGATTTAATTAATGTTCTAACTTTACTTCACTATTAATATAAAATTTTGAAGTAATCATGAGAAAACTTATTACACTTTTCGCACTTGTTTTTACGATGGTATTATTTGTAAATTGTACAGATAATTCATTAGAGGATTTAAATAAAAATGAACAACAAACAGAAGAAAATACACAACTCGACATCTTCTCATGCGTCGACCCAGATGATGAAGGAAGTAAAGATGATGGAGAGGACGAAGAGACTGGTGATTAAAAACATCAATATCATAATAAAAGGCTCGGTCGCTTTTATTCTAGTGACCTTGTCTTTATTTCATATATTTTTTGCTCCCAATTCTGAAAAGTACTTAAACCACAAAAAAAAATATAAAACAATAATCGATAAAAGAGATTTAGGTACAATAGAGATATTAGAAAATTACCAAAAAGATTTAAATGTAACATTAAACAGAGATTCAATCCTAGTTCTTTCAGAAAAACTCATTAAAGACTATACAACGCATAAAGAACTGTCTAACGAACAACTCAGAGAATACACTAGAACAAAACGAAAATATGTTGATGAACATTCTTTCCGTGGGAGAAAGAGTTTTCACTTTTGGATTTTTGTTTTTGGTTTAGTATCTGCTCTTATGTTTTTTAGTTGTAAATCCTTGTATGACGATATTGTCAATGGCAGCACCTATCGTTTTCAATTCATTTCCTTGACAGGTATAGCTGTATCTTTTTTTTGGATGATCCATTTAATATTTTTAACTCAAAGTGATTTCTCCAAAAACAGCTATATTTTAATGATTCTAGTTTGCGCCTGCCTTGCTACTTTTTTCACCTACTTTTTAGTAAAGAATTATACTTATAAAGATGACATTATATTAAAGCAACTGTCTTTAATCGATAAAATAAAAACTATACACTACCCAAGAGTGGCGCTAAAAGCGCTGTATGCTGAAAGAAATGACAAAGCCATGTTGGCAACAGACACGGTAAGAGAAAACGCCGATGCCTTTGATAATGATATTCTAACCACTCTAAAAGACGTTTAACTATTTATGAAAAAACTTATAGCCAAAATATTAAGAAGGTTTTTCAGAAAAAAGCGTTACTCTACCAAAGAGCAACGTGAAAATAGAGAGAAAAAAACCATTATTGAAATCGCCAAGAAAGTGGTCGAAGAAGAAAGCAAAACGGCTAAACTTAATAATCAACTAGATCAAAAAATGAGTGAGTTTTTGAACAAAGCTCACATGTACCAGTTTTAAATAACACAACAACTCTATAATTATTCTCCCCTTAGTCCCCTATCTTGTCTTCTAACAATTTCTCGTACCTTTCAATTTTATCATACATTTTTTGTAACTCTCTTTGCTGTTCAAAATTTGAGAATAAATCCACTATCGCATCAATTTTAGGTTCTCCTCTGAACTTACTCGAATTCGTAAGTATGTAATCAAGAATTTCTTCAGGAACCAATTGATCTAAGTTCTTTACATATTTTCCCCAATTATTGTTTGCTTCTATCATTTCTCCTTCTCCCAAAATGAGCCAATTCGCATTAATTTCGGGATACGATTCTAAAACAGATTTTAAAAACCTCTCATTTACCGGTGTATTTCCATTTAAAATACTCTCTAATTCTTCTGTATTAAGATTAGTTCCATTGGAAAACTCCTGAGTACTAATTCCTTTGTAAGTTATTACTTCCTTTAATCTTTTAACTATCATTTTTTACTCAATAAAATATTTAAAATTATCGTATGTGCAACATATGACATCTCAACATGATCCCAAAACCATGTTTTTCTCTAAACTTCTAATTTTATACTTCTTGCTATTACTTTTTTAGTTCTAAGTTTTTAATAGACAATTCTTTTTGCAGCCATTCTTTTAGTTCTTTTTCCTTTTTCACTATCGTAGAGTCGTGCAGTTTTTTACTCCAAGATACAGTCATTTCTGGAACGGTATCTACTTTAATAAAATCCTTAGAGACTAATCTATTGGTAAAACTCATCGATGTAATATCGTTATATCGGATTTTAGCTTCTTTCATTATTGAATTAAAGGGAACTGAATTTTTATCCTTTTCTAAGGCATTTTGTTCAATTCTTGTGTTTAAATCCGAAATGGTTAGTTTTAAATCATCAATTTCTTTTTGAAGGCCTTTTATAATGTTATTTTTTTCATCGATATCTGCATATGACCTTTGTAATGATGTAGACAAATCATTTAGGCTTTTAACTCCATTCTCATTAAAGTCAATATAGAAATCTTTTATCTTATCGTAGCTTTTTAATTCATTTTCTAAACTAGATTTAATTGCGGCAGATAATTCACCATTAAAAAACAACTTAATAGTTTTCTCTTTTTTATCTATATCCTTTTTTTGCAACCATAAATTATCATTTTCCTCAACTTTTTCCTTAATGAATGACCTATAGTTTGCCATTATCATTGTTTCATTATACACCCTCATAAATGTAAAAATAGCCGGGATCATTACCAATATTGCTACAAAAGAAGCCAAACGTGCAATTCTTTTTCGTTTTGCAGAATTCACATAACGCATCATCGTGAATCCCAACACTTTCAATACAACAAATGTTGCTAGTGCTATAAAAATGGCGTTGATTGTAAAAAGATACATCGCTCCAAAAAAGTAATCAAATTTCCCAATCGCTAAACCGTATCCAGCCGTACATAGCGGAGGCATTAATGCAGTAGCAATCGCCACTCCAAATATTACTGAAGCAATTGTTCCTTTTTTAGTTCTTGCAATAATTAAAGCTAACCCACCAAAAAAAGCGATTAATACATCTCGGATATCTGGTTGAACGCGTCCGAGAAGCTCTGATGTTTCTTCCTTTAATGGAAACACAAAGAAAAACAAAAAAGCAGTTAATAAACTCAGTACAATCATTGTCGCCAAGTTTATTAGCGATTTTTTCAATGTATCAATATCGTTAATAGCAATAGACATTCCTATTCCCAAAATAGGTCCCATTAGTGGAGAAATTAACATGGCTCCGATAACCACTGCAGTTGAATTGGCATTTAAACCTATCGATGCAACGAAAATAGAACAAATTAAAATCCAAGCTGTGGCTCCTTTAAAAGCAATATCTCCTTTAATCGCTTCAATTGTTGCTTCTTGATCAGTATCATGTCTAAAATCTAAAAGCTCCATTAAGAATTTCTTGGAACTTTCCCATAGACCTTTTGCATCGTCCTGAACAGCTTGTTTAGATTGTTCTACGGATTCCCCGCTATTCAACTTTTCTTCCATAATCTAATCGATTTTTTTGTTAACACTGGAAAGATACAAAATTCCACGTTTAACCTAAGTTTTAACTTTAATCATAAAAAAACACCCAAGAAAGTTATTCTTGAGTGTTTTTAATACATATAAACTAATACGTTAATCTAAAGTTTTAATTTTGTTATTATATCTTTTGATACGGCATCTTTGTGCAATAATACTGAAATTGTTTTTAATCGGAAATAAGGAACAGACATGTAAACATATCCATTATTTCCTTGTTTGGTTCCCCAAGAATTTTTCACCTTAAAGTAAGTATTATTCTTTTGATCTTTAACTATTCCAACAATATGCATTAAATGATCATCTGTTGTATTAAAGTTTTCAAATTCTGCTTGCCTGTAAGCTGGAGTAATATTTTTCTCTTGCACAAGCTGCTTTAGTGATTTCTTCTTATTCGAACTCGATGCAGGTATTACTGCAACGCCCGCCATTGAAGAAAAGGTTTTTTCTGAAACATCACAATCTAACGCAACAGTATATCCGTTTTTTAATGCGCTTTTGGTAACAGAAACCAATTCATCTAAAGAAATATTATAGAAAGAACCATTTGAAAAATTATCAGGAATACTTAGTACAAAAGGCGTGTATTTTTTAACATGCTCAAAAGAACTTAATGTAATATAGTTCGAAGGGTTTATTTTAACATATTCAGCAAATGATTTTGGAGTATATCTTTTACCTTCAAACACAAACTCTTTTTTATTCTCTCCTAAATATACATCAAGAACACTTTCTACAGACGGCTTCCATTTTGTACTTAATTGCCCAGCTGGATTTTTAATATAAGTATCTAACATATTTTTTAATACTGCAATCAATTCTGCATGGTTATGCCTATCTTCTCCGGTTTGTAATCCCGTAAAAGCGTTTTCAGGAACCAATCCAAATTTCTCAACTGAATTGATTACATCATGTGCTAAGCCCCCTTCACTAAACTGTGCCTTACCTTGTCGATATAAATAATTTATAGCTTTATCGGAATAGGTATTTCTTACCGTAAACATCTCAGATAAATCAATATCCTTTCCTGTTAACCTTATTACTTCTGATTCCAAAAACGATGTTGTTGAAAAACTCCAACAAGTTCCCGTTATATCCTGACTTTTTATCTGTGTACTTTCAATATCAGTAATGGTTTTGAACTGATATTCTTGGGCGTTTACAGTTCCAAATCCTAAGAAAAAGATAGTAGCCCCTAATAGTAATTCCTTCATTATTTTTAAATTATTTAGTTGTTAGGGCAATTTAGCTTTTTTGATACTAATTAAAAGAACAATAAATAATAAAACAATTTAAAAATCTACAATTACCCCAATTCTAGGGATGGCTCTTCCAGAAGAATCTCCTACTTCCTCTAGCAAGTATCTTGAAGGATCATTTGGATCTGTTAATCGCGTACCGTTAGCATCCTCTTGTGGTAACAAGAATAATTGTCGATCCGCTGAACTAGCATATACATTTTGAATATCTAAAAACAAGTTAATCGATAACTTTTTAAGAAACCACGTTTTATCAACTCTAAAATCCAATTGAGTATAGGTTCCAAATCTTTCAGAATTTAAACGAGCAAAATCTAAAATACCTCCGTTACTAACATTGTAATTAGTTATTAACGAAGAAGCATTGTAGTCATAAGGAGTATAAGGTCTTCCTCCTACTAATCTAAACTTAGTTCCTACTTCCCAGTTTTTCGCCAGCTTCTTTCCAGCAGTAATCGTTAACAAGTGTCTGTTATCCCATGTTGATGGAATATAATTCCCTACACTATTTTTAAATTCACTTCTAACAAAGGTATAGGCTGCTATTCCATATAAACCTTTATAAGATTTCTTTTGTGCCAAAATTTCAAATCCATAGGCTCTTCCTGTTGAATTAGATACTACTTCTTCATTCCCTACAACACCAAAGTCTGCTCCTAAATTTGCTAAACTAATTTGATCTCTAACCGAAAATGGATAGTCATTATATTTTTTGTAAAAACCTTCAACGCTCAATTTAGTTAGATTATCTGGTCTAAATTCTAAACCAGAAACCGCATGTTGAGATTCAATGTATTTTAATCCTCTTTTATTTACCAATTCGTTATTGTTGTCTCTAAATCCTAAAATAGTATAAGAAGGTAACTGCTTATAAATAGCTAAAGAGCTATTCCAAGACCATTTATCACTGAAATTATAGGTGGTAGCAATTCTTGGTGAAAATTGATTGAACAAGTTTTTCATTTCACTGTTATAATCAATTCCATCAAATCGGAATCCAAAAGAAACCCCTAGCTTATCATTGAAAAGCGAAGTAGAAAATTGTCCAAACAATCCATATTTAAAAAAGTTTACTTCAGAATTAAATTTTCTCAATGCTACATTTTGGGTATTCACTATTTTCTGCTCCGTATCATTCGTATAATTAGCTAACTCAAGATTCATCCCAAGATTCAAAGTATACTTCCCTCTTCTCAATGTATTTTCAAAACGAAATTTATTTTCTGTTTCTTTCGAATTATAGTCCAACAATAAATTGTCTCGACTAGATTCATCATTCATAAAGTACTTCGTTGCGAAGTTCTTCCATTCATTTCTACTAAACACAAATTGTTGCGTAGAATTCTCTCCAAAACGTTTATAATTAACACCTACGGTATAATTCCATTGTCCATTTACTGGAACTGTATTTAAAATATATTGATTTGCCTTTCTTTGTTCTTCATCTGTTACACCATTGTTAACCTCAGTGTTGATTTCAAAATCGTCAATGGCTCCTAAACCGATAAAAGACAATTCACTTTTATCACTCAACTTAGTTTTCACATTAAACTGGAAGTCATTATAGGTTGGTAAAAAAGGGAGTTTAATAAGTTTAAAAAGGAACTTTAAATACGATTGCCTAAACGAAGCTATATACGTTGTATTTTCACCAATCGGTCCATCTATTGTAATACCTGCATCTGATGTACCTAATGTTGCTCTTACATTTAATCTGTCTGGGTTTCCTGTTTTCTGCGTGAACTCAATAATAGAACTTAAGGTATTTCCTCGGTTTGATGGAAAGGCACTCGAATAAAAATCTACCTTTCGAATTAAATCTGTATTCATAATACCTACTGGACCACCAGTGGCTCCTTGTGTTTGAAAATGATTAATTACAGGAACTTCAATACCATCCACATAAAATTTGTTTTCGGAAGTGGCTCCACCTCGAATAATAATATCGTTTCTAAATCCTGGATTTGAAGCTACACCGGGGAAGGACTGAATAACTCTTAAAACATCTCTATTACCTCCTGGATTCCTCTCAATCTCAGCAACCCCTAAAGATTGCAAGGATACTGGACTTTCTAATGTTTTTTTAAATAGTTTGGTTTTTACCTCCACTTCTGCAAGTTGAGTTGCATCTTCTATCATTTCAATAGTGATATAGGGCACCTTTTCTTTTGTAATTAAATAATCATCAGAAGTAACTGTCTTATAACCAACAAATGAAGCACGTGCTTGTCTATATCCAAGTGGAGCATTTTTAATTGTAAACTCTCCTAAATCGTCCGTCATTCCTCCATTTTCGGTTCCAACAATTAAAATATTTACAAAAGGAAGAGGTTCTCTCGTTTTCGCATCAATTACTTTTCCTTTTATCATCCCTACATCTTGCGCGTTTATAAAAATAGATTGCAATACACACAATACTAAAACAAGTTTTCTCATTCGTTTTCTTTTATAATTTTTACCAGTCAAATACAATTCGTAGTTGTCATACTTTTGAATAAATGACCTGAATCAATTCTAAATGTTTAATTATCAGCAAATATAATATTTGTTTATCTATTTTAATAAAAAGTTAAACATTATATTTTTATTAATTGTAATTCCAACAATAAAAGTAACATCATAAAGCCCTACATTATACCGTTTTAAATGTTTAATAAAAAACAAAATAGGTAGTATTGTTGAATTTCAAACACCTAATTACCCTATATAGCTTCCTCCTTACCCCTATTAAAAACTAGGAACTCTACCAATAACATTTCTCGTAAAACCACTTATTTTATGCACGCATAGTATCTCATAGTTTTGCCTTTGAATTTAAACATTATTTTAAAGTGAAACTAAAAATTACCATTTTAACCACGCTATTCCTTTGTATTCAAGGAATTCTAGCAAACCCAATTAGCAAGAAAAAAGCTATTTCAGCTGCCAATAAATGGGTTGAGCTACAACAACGGAGTTCTACAAAGAACTCAATTAAGAAAATCATTTCCATTGACGAAGTTTACAATGAAACCCAACTTGTTTACTTTGTAATTAACTACCACAATGGTGGTTTTGTAATTGTATCTGCCGATGATGCAACTAAACCTATTTTGGCGTATTCGGAATCAGCTTATTTCGATAACAACATGCAAAACGAAACAACAAAAGACTTGTTGAATGCTTACAAGGAATTTATTGTTGAAAGTGCCAATAATCAAGGACAGCAAAGAGGAACCGCAATTGCTCACCCTGGATGGAATTCTTTATTTAATTCAAAAAGAAATCAAAGAAGAGCCACTGTTATCCCTCCTTTTATGGACGATATTCTTTACACCCAATCTAGCGGTTTTCAAAAATACTGCCCTAAAAATGATGATGGTCAAGCAATAGTAGGTTGTGTAGCCACAGCTATGGCGCAAGTAATGCGCTATTGGGAATTTCCAAAAATGGGTAAAGGACAGCGTTCATACAACCATGGCACTTACGGGAGTCTTTCCGTTAATTTTGAGGAACAACTATACGATTGGGACAACATGTCCAAAACTAATGCTGATAACGAAAACGCAAAACTATCATATCATTGTGGTATTGCCGTTTCCATGAACTACGGAACCTCTGCTAATGGTGGTTCAGGTGCTTATTCAGCCGATGCTTTATCAGCTTTGAAAAAGTATTTTAAGTACAATAGCGGAGCCAGAATGGTGTATCGTTATAATTATTCTGACGACAATTGGAGTGGTTTAATTAAGGAACAACTTAATGAAAAAAGACCTGTTTTATATTCTGGAAGGAGCAAAAACCTTCAAGACCCAAATGCTGGAGGTGCAGGACATCTTTTTGCCTTGGATGGATATGACGCTACGGATCAAGGAGATTACTTTCACATCAACTGGGGTTGGGCAGGTAGAAGTAATGGATATTTCTATCTTACTGAAATGATAACTCATGGCGGTAAGTATAATTGGATCGATAACAATGCTATTATGATTGACGTTTACCCTACAAACCTTGCACCTTTATTTAATTCATCACCTAAAAACGTTATCAGAACCAGTGAAAATTATGAGTACATAGTTAATGTAATTGACGAAAATCGTCAAGACACAGTTGAAGTAACTCTTGTCGAAACTCCAAGTTGGTTAACCCTAAACAAGGTTAATGGAAAGTTTATTTTAACAGGAACTCCTGACGATAACGCGAAAGGTTCTTATAAGGTACGCATAACAGCTAGTGATGGAACAAATACAAGCAATCAAGAATTCACAATAACCGTACTTGGTTACGATCAGGTTATTAAGGATCATATTATAAATTTCGAAACGGCAGATTTCAGTCAAGCGAGTTTTTCTAATTCTGGACAAGCTTCTTTCAGTATCGGGAACAATAGCAATCACTTCGCACAATCTGGTTCAGTCAATGACAACCAAGAATCTGTTTTAACACTTACAGAAAACTTTACAGTTGAAAGTACTATTAAATTCGATTATATGGTTTCTTCTGAGGGAGGGTATGACTTCTTAATTTTTAAAATCGACGATAAGCAGCAAAAGCGTTGGAGTGGTGAAAAGCCTTGGGCAACTACAAGCTTTAAAGTTCCTGCTGGTCAACATACCTTATCTTGGACATATAAAAAAGATAGTTCTGTAAAAAAAGGAAATGATTTAGCTAAAATCGATAACATCTCTTATAAGACAATTGGCCTCGACGAGATCGCTCCTGAAGCTCCAATGAATTTAAAAGCAAGTGATATTTCTGATACTTCAGTGAACTTAAATTGGACTGCTTCTAATGACAACGTCAAAGTAAAGACTTATGAAATTTACAGTAATAATTCTAAAATAGCGACTGCAAACGGAACGAGTTTCAATGTTGAAAAACTCGCTAAAAATAGTACCTATTCTTTCTTTGTAAAGGCAATTGACTACGCAGGAAACGTTTCTGAAAACAGTAATAGCATTGAGATAACGACTACCAGCGATAGTATTGGATATTGTGAATCAAAAGGAAAGAACATTCAGTATGAATGGATCGATTTTGTTTCTTATGGAGACATGACAAATGCATCCAATGCAGATTCAGGATATGGAGATTTTACTGCTAAAACTGCAACCATTATTTCGAATTCGACAAATGATTTAACATTAAGTTGTAATTTCAACGGAGGACCTTATACAGAATACTTCACCGTTTGGATAGATTATAATCAAAATGGGCAATTTGATGACAACGAAAAAATTGTTTCTACTTCTATATCCAAAAGTGACAATTTAGTTTTCTCAATAAAAACACCTGTTGAAGCGAAATTAGGAGAAACAAGAATGCGTGTTTCATTGAAATACAATAGTTCATCAACTCCTTGTGAAATGTTTGACGATGGAGAGGTTGAAGACTACACCATTAACATTGTTCAAACCGCATTACGCGTAGCTGAAAAAACGGATACTCCCAAAATAACCAATGAACTTATAAATGTTTCGATATATCCGAACCCGGCAAGTCATGTTTTGAATATCTCAAGTAATAAGGATATTTTAAATGCAAACTATATCATTACAGATGCCAATGGAAAAGTAATGAAGCAAAATACTTTTAATAAATCTATTAATATTGAAGAACTTCCTGCAGGCTTGTATTTTATTAAAATAACAAACCATAAAGAACAACATTCTGCCACATTTGTGAAGTCGAAACGATAGTTTTCCCGCGAGAGTTGTAATTAATTTGATTTTGAAAGGGCCTAGAAATTCTAGGCTCTTTTTTATTGCTTCAATGCTGGATAAGCAAAAAGTAAGAAATGAATGAGATTAAACAGAAAGTGCAAAAGCATCGAGCTTTCAACTCTTTTTGTCTTAAAGTAAACGTATCCGTAAAACAGCCCTGCTATTGAAGATAATATTATATACATTAAACCTCCTTTAAAATGAGCCATTCCAAAAACTAAAGAAGCGATAACAACACTTATAATTCCCGACAATTTTCCTTTGATAAAAATCTCCAATTCTTTTTGAACAAAACCTCTAAATAAAGCTTCTTCAGCCATACAAATAAAGAACAAATTACATAGAATCCATACGATTGTAAAGCTTGGTAACTTCGGATCGAATTTGGAATAATCTAAAACACTCGTTAATACAAAAAAGAAAATAGACATTATCAACAGTGATATTCCTATCCGTTTCAATAAAGACATTATTGATATATCCATTTTCTTAAAACTAAAACCAATAATAAACAGTCCTATTAACGTTTTATCTAGATTAAAGTATAAACTATAGGATATTGAATGCGGTGATAAGGAAACACTATTTAAGTATTTGTAATTATTGAAACTAGTAAATGAGAAATGAAAAAACAAAGGGATGGCTAGACTAATTATTAATAAAAACAACCAAATGTTCTTTCGTTTATAAAAATAAAAGATGGATAGTCCGAATACACCAGAATAGATTAACCCGACAATTGATACTCTTTTAAAAATAACAGCTAGAGTAAAAGAAAGACCAAGCAAAATAATCCATAATGGTATTCTTTTTAAAAGTTTAATTTCCGTCCAAATTGAAATAACGCTCAATAAAAGTGTTCCGTATATCAAAATAATGCTTGTTTCCATGACTGCAGCGATAATCTTAAATCAAAGTAAACCAATTTATTTTAATAATTAAGGTTAACTTTTTTAGGCAAGAACAAAAAAAATGGTTTAAGAATCTCTCTTAAACCATTTATATTTATACCGATAGTAACCTTAGTTTTTTAACAAAGATTGAACCAACTTTTTTAACTCTTCGATTTCATTCTTTTGATCGTCAATTTGCTTCTGTTGACTTTCGATTTTACTATTTTGCTCTTGCAATGATTCTATTTTTTTCTCTTGCTGAATGGTATACAAAGTCAGTTCTTCAATTTTTTGTAATAGTTTCGCATCCATTTCTCCTAAAAAGAAACCATCTTTCTCAACCTCTTCAGCACTTGGAATATCTTTTAAATGCCCATTTTCTTGAATATGAGCTTCCACTTCTTTCAGTGTCGGCAATTGGTAATTATCATAAAATACAAAATCAGACCAATTAGAATATGTCGCTACCTTGACCTCAGTCGCTGCTACTTTTCCATTTACACCTAGCTGAAATCCTTTCGGATTATTTGTTCCAATTCCCACTTTTCCATCGTTAGTAATATACAATCTATATTCATTTGTATTGTCTCTTTGATAAATACCAAAAGCTCCACCTCTCCCATTGTGTCCAATACTCCATATCCTTGAACCCGCAGAAGCCGCTTTATTCTCAAAATCCATCCATGTTCCAGAAGTATCACTCGACAGTTCCATTACTGAATTATCACTTGACGAAACACTTAATTTATGACTAGGCCCAGGAGTTCCAATACCCACTTTTCCTTCTTTCGTAATTAGAAATCGATACTCGTTTGTATTATCTCTTTGATATATACCAAACATCCCTGAACTTCCAGCATGCCCCATACTCCATAATCTTGAACCTGCAGATGCCGCAGTATTCTCAAAATCCATCCATGTCCCTGAAGTTCCACTCGATAGTTCCATCACTGAATTATCGCTTGACGAAACACTTAATTTATGACTAGGCCCAGAAGTTCCAATACCCACTTTTCCTTCTTTCGTAATTAGAAAACGATACTCGTTTGTATTATCTCTTTGATATATACCAAACTTTCCTGAACTTCCAAGATGCCCCATACTCCATACTCTTGAACCTGCAGATGCTTCTGTATTCTCAAAATCCATCCATGTTCCAGAAGTATCACTCGATAATTCTAATACTGAATTATCGCTTGACGAAACACTTAATTTATGACTTGGACTTGTTGTTCCTATTCCTACATCACCTGTAGTACTAATTTTGTTATCTTGAGCTTTCAACCCAAAACTCATTCCCATCACGGCAATGACAGCAATTTTCATTGTTGTTTTCATAATAATTTGAATTTATAAAATAGTTTAATATGTATTATACGATTTACAAGTAAACATTTCGCATATGAACAGCTTCTTTTTACATTCTAATGCGTTAAAAAAAGAAACCGTAGCTATCGGCTATGCTTTGTTTTTTTTGTCTTGTATAATGAAATAATAATTCAATTAATTTATACGAAATTTTTAATCACAAATCGTATTAGAATTTAGTTTCATAGCATACATGAAGATGCTAAGCAAGGATCAGTCACAAAAGTTGTGTGTGAATTAATATTAAATGTTGATTTTTGCAAAAAAGAGAGATTTGGATTTATCATTAGATGTTTTAAAATTTCTACTCCCTGAGTTATTAATCACACATTTTAATTTAACAACTCATAAAGTACAAGGGAAAGATTTACATCTTTATTTTGAAGAAAAGAAAGCTATTCCAGATGAGTTTTCAAAAGGGTTAATTATATCTCATGGTTTTCATAAAGAAACCACTATTGAAGACTTTCCCTTGAGAGGTAAAACAGTATTACTTCATATTAAACGTCGCAGATGGCTAAATAAAGAAACTCAACAAGTAGTACAAAGAGATTGGGATTTAGTAGCACAGGGAACTCGCATGACCGTTGAGTTTGCTGTTTTTTTAAAAGCACTTAGTCAGTACTAAAGCGAATGACTGTCATACTATAGCAGGTTTTTACGGGCTCAATGGTAAAAAATTACAACGTCAGTTTAAAGATTATTTAAGTGATTTTAAACAGTGGAAAGAGAAGTCACATGCTAAAGATTGGTTGCTATTTCCTGAAAATATAGGAAAACAGCTTTCTATTGATGAAGTTGCTTTATCTAAAGGAGAACTTTATACTATTGTTACTAATAAAAAAGCGAAAGGGAAAGCAGGAAGTATTGTAGCTATTATTGCTGGAACCAAAGCTGAAGACGTTAGTGGTAAGCTCCTTAAAATTCCAAACTCCAAACGAAATAAGGTTAAGGAAATCACTTTAGACATGGCCAATACCATGAAACTAATAGCTAAAACATGCTTTCCTAAAGCCACGCAGGTTACCGATAGATTTCATGTGCAAAAATTGGCTTTAGATGCTTTACAAGATATACGCATAAAACATCGTTGGGAAGCAATAGATCAGGAAAACAATGATATAAAAGATGCTAAAAACAATAACAATACATATACCCCTATAACTTTTAGTAACGGAGATACTTTAAAACAGCTTTTAGCTAGAAGCCGCTATTTACTTTATAAGACGCAAGCAAACTGGACAACTAAACAAAAGATTAGAGCTCAGATTTTATTTGAACAATTCCCAGACATTAGAAAAGCATATGTAATATGTCAAAAACTCAGAACTATATTTAATAACCGATTAATAACTAAAGCGGTAGCTTATACAAAACTTGCTAAATGGTTTAAAGAAGTTGAAGATTCAGGGTTTAAAGCTTTTAATATAGTAGCAAACTCCATTAGTTTAAATTCCAATCCATCCTTAATTATTTTGACAACAGAAGTACAAATGCAGCAGCAGAATCTTTTAATGCGAAAGTGAAAGCGTTTAGAGCGCAGTTCAGGGGGGTAAGAAACGTAGAATTCTTTCTTTTTAGATTAATCCAAATTTTTGCCTAAACACAACTATTAGTCTTGATCCCTAAGCAATTTCTTTTTTGCAAATTTACATAAAAAACAAAAACCTCAATCTAAATGATTGAGATTTTTGTGGGGAGAGCAGGATTCGAACCTGCGAAGTCGTAAGACAACGGAGTTACAGTCCGTCCCATTTGGCCGCTCTGGAATCTCCCCTAGAGCTAATGAAAGCTTCTTTCGATAAGAAGCTTTTTGTGACCGGGCTGGGGCTCGAACCCAGGACCCTCTCCTTAAAAGGGAGATGCTCTACCAACTGAGCTACCCGGTCATTTTTGCTTTTGCATATCTGCGTTTGCGGGTGCAAAGATAGAATCTTTTATTGATCTCGCAAACTTTTTTTGAGGTTATTTAAAGAAAAAAAACAAGCTTTTTTTTACCTCTCTAAAAGACAGAAAGTTACCCTATAAATCATTTAAGTAAGCTTTTCTAACTTTTTTAAATAAGTTCGAAGAATACACAAAATTGACTATTGCTTCGTTGTCCGTTTTGAAGATTTCTTTATTCGTTCCTTCCCACGCTTTCTTTCCATTTTTAAGAAAAACGATCTTTTCTCCAATTTCCATCACCGAATTCATGTCATGTGTATTTATAACTGTAGTTATTTGATATTCGTCGGTTATCTCTTGAATTAAATTATCGATCACAATAGCTGTTTGCGGATCTAAACCTGAGTTTGGTTCATCACAGAACAGGTATTTAGGATTCATTACAATGGCTCGGGCAATAGCGACCCTCTTTTGCATCCCTCCTGATAATTCAGCCGGAAACTTGGTATTTGAGTTTTCAAGATTTACTCTTTTTAAAACAATATTTACTCTATCCAACATTTCATCATTTGGCTTTTTAGTAAACATTTTAAGCGGAAACATTACATTCTCCTCTACAGTTTGTGAATCAAATAAGGCGCTCCCTTGAAAAACCATCCCTAATTCTTGTCTAAACTCTCTTTTTTCCTCAATGGTCATTTCAGTGTTTACACGTCCATTGTATATTATTGTTCCAGCTTCGGGTGTGTGTAATCCAATCAACGACTTTAAAAATACCGTTTTTCCTGAACCACTTTGACCTATAATAAGGCTCGTTTCTCCTGGATTAAATGACGTTGTTATTCCTTTTAAAATTTCAACATCACCAAATCCTTTATGTAAATTTTTAACTTCAATCATTTTAAGTCAACAACATTTGAGTTAAGAAATAATTTGCAATTACAATCACTACGATCGTCCATACAACGGATTGTGTACTTGCCTTTCCTACTTCAAGAGAACCTCCTTTTACAAAGTATCCATGATATGATGGTACTGTTGCTATAAGAAATGCAAAAACGACTGTTTTTATGAGCGCATATTTAATTAGAAAAGGATTAAATTCCATTTGAACTCCAGCAATAAAATCAGTTCCTGAAAATAACCCAGAAAAAACACCAGCAACCCAGCCTCCGAAAATTCCAAGAAACATCCCCAAAACAATTAAGAATGGATAGAATAAAACAGTTGCTATAATTTTAGGTAACACCAAGTAGTTTAATGAATTAATCCCCATTACTTCTAATGCATCTATTTGTTCCGTTACACGCATCGTTCCAATACTAGAAGTTATGTATGATCCTACTTTTCCTGCTAAAATGATAGAGCAAAATGTTGGTGCAAATTCTAGAATTACCGAACGTTTTGCTGCGAACCCAATTAAACTTTTAGGAATAAATGGACTCTCCAAATTTAACGCTGTTTGAAGGGCTATTACTCCGCCAATAAAAAAAGATATAAAAGCAATTATTCCGATAGATTTATGTCCTAATTCCTCAATTTCTCTCATTAATGCCTCTCTAAAAACTCTGGCCCTTTGGGGTTTAGTAAACACTTGTTTTAACATCAGAAAATATTTACCGATGTGTTCAATATAATTCATTAATTAAAATTGATTTATTCATTTGCTAATGTATAAAAAACCATTAACTCTTACCATATTTATGTGTTTTAAGCGCTGATTTAATTACTTTTGAACAGGAAAACAAATTAAATTAAATGAAGAAAAGTAATTTTGCCTTATTCGCATTTATTTTATTAATAAATGCCAAACTTATTGGGCAACAACATTATTCGGAAAAGCCAAAACTTGTTGTTGGTATAGTTATCGACCAAATGCGTTATGATTATCTAACTCGTTTTGATAAAAAATATGGTTCCGATGGCTTTAAAAGATTATTAAATAATGGATTTTCTCTTGAAAATGCCCACTATAATTATATTCCAACCTATACAGCCGTAGGACATGCTTCCATTTTTACTGGAACAACTCCTTCAAATCATGGAATCATTGGAAATAATTGGTACGATAAATACGAAAAACTATCTATTTATTGCGTAGATGATCGAAAGTATGAAACCGTAGGTAATGATGGTAATGGTGGTAAAAAATCACCCTACCGATTAATTACGACGTCAGTTGCAGATCAGCTTCGTTTGGCTCAAAACATGAAAGGAAAATCTATTGGTATTGCAATTAAAGATCGTTCAGCTATTTTACCTGTGGGGCATACAGCAAATGCTGCTTATTGGTTTGATGGTGGAAAAAAAGGTGACTGGGTTACTTCAACTTACTATATGAATTCATTACCAAAATGGGCTCATGATTTTAATAAATCAAAAAAGGCTGATGAATATTTGAGCCTTCCATGGAACACCCTATATGATATTAGTTCCTACACAGAAAGCATTGAAGATGATAATGATTTCGAAGCTCCATTTAAGGGACAAGAAAAACCAATATTTCCTCACAACATTCCTGAGTTAAGAAAAAGTAATAACGACTATAGTATTTTAAAAGCCATTCCTGCTGGTAACTCATTTACGACTGATTTTGCTAAAGCGGCCATTATTGGTGAAAACCTTGGACAATCAGAGCATACTGATTTTTTAAGTATTAGTTATTCTTCTACAGACTATGTTGGTCATCAGTTTGGAGTTGCGTCAAAAGAAATTGAAGACACCTACTTGCGTTTAGATAAAGACTTGGCTAGTTTATTTAATTTTTTAGATGAAAAAATTGGAGAAGGTAATTATACACTATTTTTAACGGCAGATCATGCAGCAACCCAAGTACCATCTTATTTAAAAGCAAATAAAATTCCTGGTAATTATATTGAACCTGTTAAGTTCATGAATTTTTTGAAAGAGAAAACAAAAAAACATTTTAACTCAGATAGACTTATCGAAGACTTTTCTAATTTTCAAATTTTCCTAAATAAAGAGAAAATTGAGAGTCTTAATTTGAACCTTGAAGAGGTTGCTAATGTTATTGCTAATGCTTCAATTACCTATAAGGGAATATACAAAGCAGTAGCGGCTAAAACTATGCAATCGACAACTTTTACGAGTGGAATTTTAAATTCTTTACAAAACGGTTATAATCAAAAATTTTCGGGTGATGTGTTATTGATACCTACCCCTTCTACCATTATTTACCCTAAAAGAGGTACTACACATGGTTCAGGATATTCTTATGATACTCATGTTCCGATTATTTTTTATGGTAAAAAGATTAATAAAGGTTCTTCAAAAAGAAAGTATGAAATTATAGATATCGCTCCTACAATTTCAAATTTATTGAACGTCGAATTCCCAAATGGAAGTACTGGGAAAATAATAGAAGAAGTAATAAAATAAAAAAAACGCTCTTATTGAGCGTTTTTTTCTTCTTTACTATCACACTTTTCTTCAGATTCTTTCTCTATAAAACATTTAGTAGATGTTCTTTTCTTTCTGAATCTTAAATTTCCGTGTCTTAGCATTTCCTCCGCTTCTTTTGCAGTAATCCTTCTAGATCTGCTCTTCTTCTTTTTTATTGTTTTGTTTTTTCGTTTTTTAGCAGTTGTTTTCTTTAATAAAACTGAATTTAACGAATTTTCATCTTCTATACTATCTGAGTCTGCAATATATTCTACATTATCTTCCACTACCACCTCCTGAGAAAACATTGCAGGTGACATCATAAATAAAGATAAAAATAATGTTATAATTGCTGTGTTTTTTAATGTTTTCATTTTACTGTTTTTAATTACTTGTTACACTTATATGACACAGTATCAATTAAAAAGTCACAATTTCTAAAATTCGTATTAAAATAATTTCTTTTCTATTGAATATCTCTGATTCTTTTCAAGAAGATAGTTTGAGTTTAGTTCAAAAAAAAACGCTCCATAGAGCGCTTTCTTTTTCTTAACATTGCTTGTTATGACTTTTTTCAGAATCTTTGGCATAACATTTAGAACCGGATCTTCTTTTTCGATATCGAATAAAATTTCCATGCCCTAACATTTCTTCAGCTTCCGCTGCCGTCAATTTCTTTCTTCCCTTTTTAATCTTTTTGCCCCCCTTGATTGAACTTTCCTCTTTAACATCTGAATGACCCTTGCAAATAGAGCTGTGATCCGAATCAGCTTCAATTTTTAGTTCTAATTTTGAACTCGTTTCATTTTTCCGTTGAGAGATAACTTCAGAAGACATCATAAAAGCTGATGCAAATAAAGAAATCATTGCAACATTTTTTAGTGACTTCATTTTTTTATCGTTTAATAATTCCTACTACTTATATGACTCATTATCAATACAAAAGTCACCAAATAAAAAATAAACTTTATTAATTTGGGTTATTTAAAATCACCAAAGCTCCTATTACCCCAGGAACCCATCCACAAAGTGTTAAAAGAAATACGATTACAATAGAACCACATCCTCTGCCAATAACAGCTAATGGTGGAAAAAAAATGGCTAGTAAAACTCGTAGTATACTCATAGTTAATTCTCTTTTATATAAAAGACTGTTTTGCAGGTAAAATGTTACAAAAAAAGCTGGAAAGATGAGTCTTTCCAGCTTTTTATTTAAATATGTGTTTTGATTACATCAATTTTCCAAAAAATATAGCGTTCATTAAAAGCTTATTGGTTCCAAACCAGAAACCTCTAAAGTTTGTATTATCTGTAAAACCTAAAACTCTACCTGCACCCAATCTTTGAACTTTAAATGGTACTGTATTTTTTAAATTCTCAAGATTTTTCTCAGAAACATAACCACTTAATAAAGGAGACTCAGTATACTGTATTGGGTTATTATAACTTTTTTTATCTGGTTTTATAAACAACGTTGTATTCCTAAATAAAGAAATCTGACTATCTTTATACCCAAAGTTTATTGGATGAGAACGATCAATTTTTGCTTTAAAAATAGCACCTCCGATTACCTGAGCACCTGAATGCAAACTACGATCTTCAAATGAAACCTTTTTGACCTCATCAATTTTCGTAGATGTAACATCTACATTTAAAAGACTCGCATTCTTAAACCATCGTATAGCGTTTCTATAACCTATTAATACGCCGCCATTCTTTACCCATTTACTTAATTTGTTTTTTACATCCGCATTTAAACCATAACTATTCGGAACAATAATAGTTGTGTACTTGTCTATATTGGCTCTCCCTAAATAATCGGTATCAAGCTTCGTTAATTTCATATCGAATCGCTGATCCAACATATGCCAAATTTCTCCAGCATCATAACTTGTGATACCATTTCCAACCAACATGGCTACTTTAGGTTTTTTTACAGCTCTGAAATTTCTACTTCCTAAATCAATTCCAATATTTTGTCCTGTACTTACCCCAAAAATTGATAATTTACTCTCTCTAGCTACCTCATTTAAGAAAGAATATAACTCAGTTTGATTTAACTTTTGATTTTGAACTGGAATAAAAATAGTTCCATAGTCATATGAATTTCCATCGTTATTAAAGTTTTTCATAGCTACTTTAGCCCTCAATCCTTTCTCTAAGATTTTATTTAACGCTTTAGGTGTATAATACTCATTCCAAGGCATTAAGTATCCAACATGACTATTGTTAGTCACCCGTCCGATATTTTTATGAAGGTCTTTAATTTCCTCCCCTACTTTACTCAAAGAAACATTACGTACCAAATCTACTCCGAATGCTGCATCAAATGTCCAAGCAGAAACATCGTAAAACAAGCTATCTTTAAATTTTTTTCTTGTATCAAACATCGCTTGTACTAAACGATTATTTTTTTGATTTAAAGGAATAGCATAGCTATAATTCTTTTTAAACTTTTTTCCGTTCGCCTCGAAATCGTTTTTAATTGAGTGTAATTTCACTCTATGTTTTTTTAGCACCTTTGCCAACTCATATGACTTCCCTGCGTCTTTTTCATCTCCAAAAACAATGGCCTTATTTTCATATAAGCTTCTCGACTTTTTATAAAAACTTTGTTGATAGTTTAAAATTTTCGCTCTCATTTTATGAGCAGCTTCTAAAGTAGATAATGATGCCGTAAATTGATTTCTGATCGTAAAAGGAAAAGTTAACAATCCATTTTCACTTTCCTGAGCATGCCCTCTTGAGCTTCCTTGCTCAAATAAGATACCAATACTACCATTAACATCTGGAAACGTTGACCCCTTTCCATAATAAAAATCATCAAAATCTTCTTCAGAATAATACAAAGAGCCTATTTTATCTAATGCTTTTGCATGGTACTTTCCTATCTCTTTAGTTAATTCCTGATTTAATTCAGGAGTTAATGGATTTGTTCTTTCTGGAATTCCTGGCTGGAAGAAAAATGTAGAATTTGTTCCCATTTCGTGATGATCGGTTAAAATATTTGGCAACCAATCATGAAAAGTTTTAACCCTAGCCGTACTTTCCGGCAATTGCACAGGTAGCCAATCACGGTTCATATCAAACCAATAATGGTTCGTTCTTCCTCCTGGCCATATTTCATGATACTCTCTATCATTAGGATCGGGGTTTATATTACTTGCCTTATTCGTATTTGCCCAATATGCAAAACGTTGCAAACCATCAGGGTTCATTGCTGGATCTAATAAAACAACTGTATTCTTTAGTAAACTTTCAATTTCCTTACCCTCAGCTGCTGCAAGATAATATGCCAATGCTAATGCCGCATTTGCACCGCTTGCCTCGTTTCCATGAATAGAAAATCCTTGGTATACAACTATTGGTTCATTTGAAACGTCTAAACTTTCGTTATCTGTAAGTTCAATATGTTTTTTTCTTATTTCATCAATTCTAGTATGATTATTTGCAGAGGTTATGGTTAGCAACAGTAAAGGCCTTCCTTCAAAAGTTTCTCCTCGATTCTCTATAGAGATTCTGTCCGATGACTTAGCCAGCTCTTTCATATAATTCACAAGTTTATCATGTGTTATATGCCATTCTCCTATTTCATGATCTATCACAGAAGCCGGAACTGGAATGTTTTTATTGTACGTTACATTTTTGGGGAGATAATAATTTAAACTTACTTGCCCTTGGGTGTTGGCACCTATAGCAAGTACTAATAGTAAGAGTATTTTTTTCACTTTATTTAGTTTGTTTATGGTTCTATTGAAAGACTCTTAAATTTAATCATGAAATAAATTAAATATTAATAAGCATTTCAATGTGTTGTTAAAGATACTCAATACAGCTCTTTTAATTTTTTTGCCAGTTTTTTTTAACGTTATTTTAAGAACTAATTTAGAGTACAACACTAACCATTACAGACTACTTTCCAATAACTTACACTTTCTTCTACTAAAAAAAACAGCGTTTATCTACCCATCTTAAGAAATTAAGGAATGACAACCTCTAGAACTTTGTTATTCCTTATCGGATACAATGCATTTTTACTTTGTAATTCAAATTGCAGCGCTTTCATCATTTTCTTCAAGCGTATCGGCTTATTTGACGCCAAATTCGTTGATTCAAATGGGTCGGTTTTTAAGTTATATAGTTCATATTTTGGTGTATTCTCTACTTGATAATGGTAAACTACTTTCCAGTTCATCTCAACCAAACTTGTAAAGTAACTACTTCTATGTTTATGAGGATAATGATTTAAAAAGCTCTCTTTTCTTTTACGATTTTTCTTCCCTAAAAATTGTTTTTTCAAATTAAAACCATCCATTATATAATTTTCAGGAATGGTGGTACTAGTAATATCACAAAGCGTTGGCAAAAAATCCATGATTGACCCCATTTGCTCTTGAATATAACCAGATTTAATTGGTAGTTTTCTTTGTAGTAGATTCTTTTCAGTAGGTGTAATCCATGAAGCTATAAAAGGAACACGCATACCTCCTTCCCAATGAGTTCCTTTCTTTCCTTTTAAAGGAAATGAACTACTGTAATTGTTTTCAATTTTGAGAGGAGCATCTGATCCGTTATCTCCAACAAAAAGCAGTATCGTATTTTCTCCTAAATCTAAGTTTCTAACATGACGAACAATATCGCCTAAAGACTTATCTATTCCTTCAATTAAAGTAGCAAATGCTTTTGCTTTTTCTGAAATGTTCTTGTTTTCATAATTCTCTTTAAATCGAATGTCTGATTGAAATGGAGAGTGAACCGCATAATGCGACATATACAGAAAAAAAGGCTTTCCTTCTTCTTTAGATTGAGTAATTACTTCTTTTGCCTCTAAAGTAAGTGCTTCTGTTAAAAAAACTTCTTTACCATGGTATATCTCTAATCCTTTTACCGCCCTCTTTTTTTTTCCTTTTGAATTACCAAAGTTATCTGTTCCCAAATAACTTCCTGGTTGACCAATAGAACTACCGGCAATATTAACCTCAAAACCTAAATTCATTGGATTACTTCCTTCACTACCAATGGGACCAAAATGCGCTTTTCCAATATGAATTGTTTTATACCCCGCTTCTTTTAAAATTTTTGGTAAGGTTATTTTATCTTTGGTAAGCCCTTCCCAATTCCAATTAGTTGGTCCGAAATCGCCCTTATTATTAAATTCAGGTCTAATCCAATTTGTTACACCATGACGCGCAGAATTTTGGCCTGTTAGTATTGTGCTTCGAGAGGGAGAGCAAACGGAATGGGCATAAAAGTTTGAAAAACGCACCCCTTGTTTTGCTAATTTCTCCATATTAGGTGTTGAATACAGTTTATTTAAATAAAACTCTTTAGGGCAATTCTTTTCGTCTGTTAAGAAAGAAACGGAAGTATCCATAAGTCCCATATCATCAACAAGAAAAATAATGATATTTGGTATTTTATTGTTTTTCTTCTCTTTAATGGGAGAAATAAATGAACAAGAAAACAATACTATCATGATACCACAGATTAAAATTTTGATTTTGTTTATTCGATTCATCTTATGCTAAGTTTTTTTAGAACATATAAGATAAAATATAAAAAACAATAACATCCGCTGTTACGTATTTAGCATAACATTATGTTACATGAATAAAAAAGATCTAAAGTCAATCATCATAATTACCGAAAAAGTAGTCAAAACAAAAACAATATTTTAAGCACTTAAAAATTTCAAAAAGAACATTTAAATCAGTTTTATTACTTTTATAATCAGATACTTAAATATTATTTCATGTATATTAGAAAAACCTACCCTTTAAAAGGGTTGTTGCACTGGACGAGACGCTACATTTATTTATTCTTATTATTTAGTCTTATTCCTGTTTTTCTATTTGACATTATGGGCTGGAAATGGCTACATGTACCTTGGCTTCCTTTAGGAGTTTTGGGTACGGCTGTATCATTTATTGTTAGTTTTAAAAACAACGCATCTTATGATCGACTTTGGGAAGCTCGTAAAATATGGGGAGGTATTGTTAATACTTCAAGGTCTTTTACAGTAATGGTTAAAGATTTTATAGTCGATAATGGAAAGACTTCAGAAAAAAACCTAAATTCAATTCACAAAGAACTTGTCCATAGACATATTGCATGGATGACTGCTCTGCGCTATCAATTAAGAAAGGACAAGCCTTGGGAAAATCATTTGAAAAAAGACAAATCTAACGAAGAATTCAGATCTCAAAACATGTATGTTATAGAAGATAATATTCCTATTAAAGATGTTATTTCAAATTATATTTCTCCTTCAGAAGTTGAAGAAATTTTTGCCAAAGGAAATCAAGCCTCACAGTTATTGGGTATCCAATCAAAAAGACTCAAAGAAATTCACAAACAAGGTCTTATTGACAACTTTCGCCATATGGAAATTGAAAAGTCAATTGTGGAGTTATATACTCTTCAAGGTAAATCTGAAAGGATTAAAAACTTTCCTTATCCCAGACAATTTGCAACACTCAATTTCATATTTCTATGGGTGTTTATCATTCTATTACCATTTGGAATTATGGAAGAATTCGAAAACATTGGCGATAAAATACTAGAAGCTTTAGCTAATCATAAGTCCCATACAGCAATTATGCATCAATTACAGGAGTTTATTGCCGAACATTTTGTTTGGTTATCCATTCCTTTTAGCACACTAATATCATGGGTGTTTTTTACTATGGAAGCTATTGGAGAAAACTCTGAAAACCCTTTCGAAGGTGGTCCAAATGATGTTCCTATTACTGATTTATCGAGAGGAATTGAAATAGATATTAGACAACTAATCGATGATGATGATATCCCCGAGCCATACCAATGGAAAAACGATGTCATTTTATAAAATAGTTAGGGTAACTCATAACACACCTGTCTTAAAATAATATAAAACATATAGAACTAAAATGAAAAAAGAAGCTTTACCCCTTTTAAACTTTCTCTTACTTTTTCCTGTTGTGCTTTTAGCACAAAATTATGAATGGAGGAATATTTCTATTGAAAAAAGTAATTATTTCGATATTGTTTCGAAAAATAGAGAAAATCAGCAAGAACTAAGATCTCAAAACACACTTGAAAATAAAAAACAAATAAAACAATTTGAACGTTGGGCCGATTTTTGGGGAGATAGAATTTCTCCAAATGGAAATTTCATTTCTCCTATGCATACCTATAATGAGTGGGCTAAAGATAATAATAGATATTCTGAGCGTCGTGCATCGAGAAACACCAATAACAGTTCATGGTCTCTATTAGGTCCAACCGTACCACCACAGTCATCTATTGAGTTTTATCCAGGTATGGGAAGAGTCAATACATTAGCTTTCCAAGAAAACAACACGAATATAATGTATGTCGGAACTCCTGCAGGTGGTATTTGGAAAACTACCGACGGAGGATCAACATGGGCATCTCAATCGGACAATTTACCGAATATAGGAGTTTCTCATATTGTAATTTCACCTACCGACAATAATGTTTTATTTGCCGCAACAGGCGACTGGGATGGTGGAAACAATCTTTCTATTGGTGTTATAAAATCAATAAATGCTGGAGAAAGCTGGAGTTTAACAGGCTTAACCTTTAATCTAACTGATTTTAATTCTATTAGTAAATTATTAATTGATCCTAACAATACGAATACAATTTTTGCTGCTACCAGAAATAACATCAAAAGATCTACTAATGGAGGAACTAGTTGGACTGATGTTCACACGGATAGTAATGTTTACTTCAACGATCTTGAATATAAAACCAATAGTGACTCAGTTATTTATGCCACGTCAAAAACTGGAAAGTTCTATATTTCTACGAATAATGGAACTTCTTGGCAAGAGGCTTCTAAACCGACTTCCGACCGACTTGATATTGCGCAAACGCCAAATGATCCTGATTTACTTCTTAGTATTGACGGAGGAGGAGTGGTAAGGAAATCTATAAATCAAGGAACTTCTTGGACGACACTTACTTTTCTTTCGGGATATTCTTCGCAAGGAGGATTTGATATAGCTTTGGCTATCTCACCTATCAATAAGGACTTAATGGTAGCTGGAGGAGTTCACGGATGGAGATCAACAAATGGTGGATCAACATGGCACAGATACCTAGATGGTTACTGGACTACAGGAAATCCTTATTTCTACGTTCATTCAGATCATCATGACATGATGTTTTTACCGAATTCAAATCAAGTTTTCTCGGTAAACGACGGCGGTGTTTTTAAAGGCGACGCTTCAACAGATGTTGCTTGGACAGATCTATCATCGGGATTAGCAATCACTCAATACTACAATGTTTCAGGAACGCCTCAAAATGCAGGGAAGTTAATTCTAGGAGCTCAAGACAATGATATTGCCATTTATGATGGTAATAATGGATTTAAAGGTGAAAATCCAGGAAGTGATGGAGTTGAAGGTCTATGGAGTTATTCTGACTCAAACATAGCATGGTCTGCCAGCCAAGCAGGAAGCCTGAGAAGAACCCTCGACGGTTTCCAAACCGCAGCTCAATCTATCAGTACTCCCAGTGGAGCACCATTCGTATGGGAATTAGAAATACACCCAACTGACCCGAACACCATTTATGGAGGTTTTGGAGACATCTATAAATCAACAGATAGAGGTGATAACTGGACAAATTTGAATTCGGGGATTGGATCTGTTGAGTTTATTTCCATTGCTCCTTCTAACCCTAATGTTATTTATGGTGCTGGAAAAAATAGAACTGTTAAAAAAACAACAAATGGAGGAACTTTATGGACGGTTATTGACCTACCTATTTTTGGTTCTGTAAAAAGTATAGAAGTGCATCCTACAAATCCCTCTGAAGTTTATATTGCTTATTCAGGGTATTTAGACGGAAGAGTATATAAATCTACAAACGGAGGTGATACTTGGACAAATATATCTGGTTCATTAGCGAATGTTCCTGCTCACAAAATTATTTATAAAACAGGCTCCACAGATGGAGAACTGTTTCTTGCTACTGACATTGGAGTTTATTACTGGAAGAACTCAACAAACGACTGGGTAAGATTAGGAAACGGTCTTCCTTATGTTATTGCGCATGATATAGAAATTCATTATGCTACCAACAAACTAAGAGCTGCTACTTATGGTAGAGGTGTTTGGGAAACTTCCATAGATGAAGCGTCTTTAGACACAAAAGATGAAGTACTCTCTAATGACACAGTTACAATGTTTCCTAATCCAACTAACAATAAATTATTCACCCTTAAAATGAATAACCTTAATGGTAAAAATAATATTCTTATTTACAATGTTATCGGAACTGTTGTTAAGGACATTACTACTAAGAATAGCGAAGAGCTTATTGATTTATCTAATTATTCAAGTGGTATTTATCTTGTAAAGGTGAACAATGAACAAGGAGAAATCACCAAAAAATTAATTGTAAAATAATTTAACATAGACATTCTGATGAGAAAAACATTCTTTATTCTCTCTCTTTCTTTTATACTTATGAGCTGTAAAAGTAACTTAATTCTTATTTCTAGTATAAAAGAAACGGTTCTTCCAGGGCGTCCTAATATACCGTCTTATAGTAACTATAAAGTTAACTTTAAAACGATGAATACTTCTTCTATTAAAATTGACAGAGTTGAAGTAAAAAGTAAAGGTACATGCTATACCTGTAGTTATCTGCTAAAGGAACAAAAAGGAACTTCATATTTAAACAAAATATCGAAACAAGGTAATTATATTCTTGAAATCCCTCTAAAGGACAAGTATATTATTTCAACCTCCAACTGTGATAATAAAGAAGAAGAACTTCTAATATATTATGAAGAAAATGGCAAACCAAATAGCTTAAAAATTTCGGTATTTTCAGAAGAGACCAAAACGATGAGATAACAAAAAAGAGAAGTTTAAAAACTTCTCTTTTTTTATTTAGCCCCTCAATCAAAATGAGACAATTTATTTTCCTACTCAATTAATCACTTTACGTTAAAATATAACCTTAAATTCCTGAGGTATTAATCATTCATATTATTTAACACTCCTCTCTCAAAATTAACATATGATTGGGAAGATTTATCATGCATCAAATCCTATTTTTGGCAAAAAAAAAAATCATATTTCTCAAAGCTTTTCTCAAAAATTCCCTCCCTTAAAAAGTGTAAAAAGAAAAACAAGTAAAAACAACCACATTATTTTTTTATGAAAACACTAAAATCTTTAGCCTTTACCCTTTTAATCATTTTCATTTCAAGTTGTTCCAATAACGATGACAACAATAACATGGAGGACCCAACAAATGAAACACCTGATAACAACGGGAATAATTTTACTATTGAAAAAATAGCAGTTCCTTCAGAACTTACATTACAATCCGTTGATTTCTTTGAAAACCAAAAAGGTTTCATTGCTTCAGGTAAGGCCTATCCCGCTCCTGAAAGTGAAATACTACGTTCTCTTGATGGAGGAAAAACGTGGACAAAAGTTTACGCAAATAATACTTTTTACATTAACAAAATCCATATAAAAAGTGAAAACAAAATTTATGCTGTAACAAACAATGGTACCATTGTTATATCCAATAATGGAGGGAATACATGGACACTAAATGAAACTTTTAAAAATAGAGGTTATTATATGACCGATATTTATTTTACCGATGAAAACAATGCATATATTGTTGGACAGAGAGGTAGTAATACTAAGGGCTTCATTTTAAAAACAGAAAACAACGGTAATAGTTGGTCTGACTTAGAAGCCAGCAACAACAATCCAAATTTGGATTATACAGAGATGTTAACAAATAATATTTTAAGAACCATAACTTACTATCCTCCTACAGATGCTTTAATCTTTGGTGGAGGAATTTGGTCAGAAGGAAAAATATCAATTAAAAACAATAACTTTTGGGATGTTACAAATAGCGTTATTCCTACCAAAATAATGGATCTATCAATTAAAGATGGACTTCTTGTCGCTGGAGGAAATAATGGGCAAACCAACAGTACTTCCGAAAGAGGTGGCTTATGTAGCTATGATACAAATTCTGGAGTATGGAGTTCTATTGATTATAATGCTACTAATAAAATTGTTTCAGTTGAAATGAAAGAAAACACTATTGTAATCGCAGGGAGAAATAAATCGAATAATCTTTCAGATGGCGAGTTTTTGTCCTATTCAAAGGATGAAGGTCAAAATTGGAATAGAATCCCACATGAATATGTAACAGCGGAGTGGAACGATGTTTTTGCGATCTCTCAAACAGAATTTTTAGTTATTGGATATAATGGACTGTTGATAAAGTTAACCATCAATTAAAACAATTTTCTTATATCTATATTGATATTGAAATGGCATATTTTTTTAACGAAAATTGATTTAAATAATCAAAAAGAGGTTGTGATATCACAACCTCTTTTTTACCCAATTATTAAAAAAAACTTATGCTTCCTGAAGTTTCATATCGGTACTTTCAAAAATTTTATCCGCTGATTTCGCAATAAAACCTGAATATAACTCTCCATTTTCCATTGGATGACGGAAAGCAAATTCATAGTAACATGAAGTTATTTCTTTTGTTAATTCTTGAAATTGAACTGGAATTTTATCAGCCAAAACACTCGATTGCTCAAGAAATTGCTCAGGTGTACCTTTAACTTCTCCACCCGAAGCATTCATTTTAAATCCGTTTTCTTTCAAGAACTCATTTACTTCTTGCAATGATTCAAAATTATTTAATCTGTTTACATCGACTGTAAAATGATTTGAGCAAAAACCATTTACATATAACCAAGCAGCATACTCGCTTTCCGTTTGTAGCTTTTCATAAAGATCAATACTAGGTTGCTCCCAAAGTCGCCCCTTAAAAACCAAATCTATAGGGGTTAATTCTTCAGTCGGTATACTATCAATTAATCGCTTAACTTCATTTTGTAATCCCTCCGAAAATTCATTGGTTTTTAACTGACTAATAAAAACTCTCGGTGCATCTTTCTCTGTTTTATGTTCATAATGCTTCGCATACAATTTTTTGGCTTCAAAAGTATAGTCTCCCATTTCTTGGTAACCAGCCTCTATAAAAGGCGCTGCTAGCACTTCTATATTTACTCTTTCGTCATCAAAAGTTCTAAAGGCCACATGGTCGTTATACACTGAATTTCCTTTATCTGTAAACAAATCTTTAATTTTTTGAGCAGAAGGTGTTCTATCCGTATACTCATTCCATAATTTATCGAAAATTGTTGCTACATCCATAACTAAATATTTTACTTACTATATGAGGTTAAATACTCAATAATATTTATCGTTTCGTTATAATTCTATTCGAATACCTTATCTATTCATATTTAGTATCCTGACAACAAAACTAAGTCATTTTACTTTTTTAAAACTTATTTTATAGCTAATTTCACACTCGTAAACATCATTTTATATTAATTTGATTTTAAAATTAAGATATCGTATATAAAAAGATTTTTTAACCTTATTCAAATCATCCATGGAAAATCAATTTGATTATATAGATCAGCAAATACTTATTAAGCTTCGTTCAGATGCGAGAAAAGCCTTCTCGCAAATCGCCGAAGAACTTAATGTCTCTAATTCACTGATTCATCAACGAATAAAAAAACTAACGAACGATAAAGTCATAAAAAATGCAGAATTTATCCTTGATGAAAAAAAACTTGGTTACAAAACAAAATCGTACACAGGAATTCGATTGCGAGAGGCAAGATTCGCTAAAAGTGCTATGAAAGAATTAGAAAAAATAGAAGAAATCGTAGAATGCAATTTTGTTTCAGGTAATTATGCTATTTTTATTCTCATTTTTGCAAAGGATAATGAACATTTACAAAAAATATTATATGACAAGGTTCATTTAATAAACGGAGTAGCGGGCACCGATACATTTATTTCATTTGACACTTGCTTTAAACGTAATTTACCTATAAAGTAACAATGGGCAACAAATTAAACTATTTACATCAGTCATTAGAAGGGGAGGTTCTTTTTGATAATCTACATAAAAACATATATGCTACAGATGCTTCTGTATACCGGAAAATTCCTTTAGCTGTTGCCTATCCTAAGAATAAGCAAGACATTAAAAAATTAATCTCTTTTGCTAATGAGAATTCAATTACCTTAATTCCTCGAACCGCAGGAACATCTCTTGCTGGACAATGTGTTGGTGACGGTATTGTGGTTGATGTATCAAAATACTTTACCAATATGTTAGCCTTTGATGAGACAGCTAAAACAATTACTGTTGAACCAGGTATTATTAGAGATGATTTAAATCGATTTTTAAAACCTTACGGATTGTTTTTTGGTCCCAACACCTCAACATCCAATCGTTGTATGATTGGCGGAATGGTTGGAAATAACTCTTCAGGAAGCACTTCTATTCAATATGGTGTAACCCGTGACAAAGTAGTTGCGATTGGAGGACTATTGAGCGATAGTAGTGAAGCTTCTTTTTATGAAATAAGTTCGCAAGAGTTTAAACAAAAAAGGCTTGAACAAACTCTAGAAGGTAATATCTATAAGACTATTTACAATGAATTATCTCAGTCAGAAATTCAACAAGAAATACTAAAAGAGTTTCCTAAAAAAAGTATTCATAGAAGAAATACGGGATATGCTGTAGACGAATTCCTTCATTCTGATTTATTTGGAGGAACAGATACAACTATAAATCCTGCTAAATTTCTATCTGGAAGTGAAGGGACTTTGTTCTTCTCTACAGCTATTACAATTCAACTTGATGACCTACCTCCTAGTCATAGTATTATGGTTTGTCCTCATTTTACGAGCGTAAATGATAGCTTGAAAGCAACCGTAACTGCCATGAATCACAATTTATATACTTGTGAACTTATGGATAAAGTAATTCTCGATTGCACAAAAAACAATCGTGAACAAGCAAAAAATAGGTTTTTTCTGCAAGGTGATCCAGAAGCCGTTTTAATGCTCGAAGTTAGTGCCTATTCTATTGAAGATGCTGAAGTTTTAGCAGACAAATTAATCGAAGATTTAAAATCTAATGGGTTTGGATATCATCATCCGAAAGTATATGGTGATGATATACATAAAGTTCATTATTTACGTAAGGCAGGTTTAGGCTTACTTGGAAATATGGTCGGAGATAAAAAAGCAGTTGCTTGTATTGAAGACACTGCTGTCGCTTTAGAAGACTTACCCGAATATATCGAAGAGTTTACACAAATTATGACGAAATATGAGCAAGAAGCTGTTTATTATGCTCATGCCGGTGCTGGTGAACTGCACTTACGTCCTATTTTAAATTTAAAAAAACAGGCAGATGTAGTGTTGTTTCGAAAAATAACTACCGAAACCGCTGAATTAGTCAAAAAGTATAAAGGTTCATTTAGTGGAGAGCATGGTGATGGAATTGTTCGTGCCGAATTTATTCCTTTAATGATCGGTCAAAAGAACTATGAGTTATTACGAAGAATTAAAAAAGCCTTCGACCCAAATAATGTTTTCAATAAAGGTAAAATAACAGATGCTTATGCAATGGATGAGAACCTACGTTATGAAATTGATCGTACGGAACTAGAAATTGCAACTATTCAAGATTTTTCAGATAGTGAAGGTATTTTAAAACTAGCCGAAAAATGTAATGGCTCTGGAGATTGTAGAAAGTCTCCTGAAGCAGGCGGAACTTTATGTCCTAGCTATCGTGCCACCAGAAATGAGAAAGAAACCACCAGAGCAAGAGCTAATACCTTAAGAGAGGTACTAACAAATAATGATGCAAAAAATAAATTCGATTCTAAAGAGTTAAAACAAGTTTTGGATTTATGTTTAAGTTGTAAAGCTTGTGCTAGTGAGTGTCCTAGTAATGTTGACATTGCTTCAATGAAAGCTGAGTTTCTATATCAATACCAAGAAACTAATGGATATTCTTTTAGAAGTAAGTTGTTTGCCAACAATGCAAAGTACAACAAACTAGGAAGTAAACTCCCATTGCTAACGAACTTCTTTACAAATACTTTGTTAGCTAAAAAGGTTATGGGAGTAGCTCCTGAAAGAACCGTTCCTAAGCTGGCGAAACAATCTTTAAAAGCTTGGTTTAAAAACTATGAAGAAACTACATCCGAAAAAGTCGTTTATCTTTTTAACGATGAGTTTACCAATTATTATGACACTGAAATTGGGAAAGACGCTGTTTTCGTATTAGAGAAATTGGGATATCAAATTAAGATCAGTAATCATGAAGAAAGTGGTCGTAGTTATATTTCAAAAGGTTTCTTAAAGGAAGCCAAAGTTATTGCTAATAAAAATGTATCCATCTTTAAAGATTTAATTACTGAAAACGCTCCGTTGATAGGAATTGAGCCTTCAGCTATTTTAACCTTTAGAGATGAATATATCCGATTAGCTGACGATAAAGAATCAGCGCAAAGAATTGCCAATAATACTTTTACAATTGAAGAGTTTTTAGCGAACGAGTATGAAAAAAATCACATTGAAGTTTCGTTATTCACAAACGAAACCAAAGATCTAAAAATTCATGGTCATTGCCATCAAAAAGCTTTATCAAGTACTTATTCATCTTTTAAAGTATTAAACATTCCAAAAAACTTTAAGGTTACCATTATGAATACTGGTTGCTGCGGCATGGCTGGGTCATTTGGATATGAAAAGGAGCATTACCAAGTAAGTATGCAAGTTGGGGAAGATACTCTTTTCCCTAAAGTTCGAAATTGTGATAAGGATACTGAAATTGTAGCCGCAGGAACAAGTTGTAGGCATCAAATTTATGATGGAACTTATCGTATTGCTAAACATCCAATAAGTATTTTAAAAGAAGCTTTATTGTGTTAAAGATAATTATCATTACGTGTGATTCTGAATTTATAACATAAAGTATCTTCGTCTAATTAAGAAATTTTAAATTATAACAAGATCGTAACTAATTAGTAAACCATCGCCACCAAACACACAAGAAACTAACAAACAACAAGTTATACAGCAATTATTTCGTATTTTTAACTATTGTGTAATATAAATTTACCTAATATGTCTAAAAACAAAATAATCATTAACAATGCTTTGTTAATTTTTGCTGGCATCATCGGGTTCTTCTTTATTATGAAGTTTTCAGGGTTAGATAATGTTTCTGAATTACGTTTTTTAAATTTTGTTTTTGTGTTCTGGGGAATAAACAGAGCTATAAAAACAAACATTAAAACAAATCAAGAAACCTTATACTTTGAAAATCTATTAATTGGAGCAGGAACTTCAATTCTGGCAGTTGGATTGACAATTGTAGGACTTATTATTTACGTTTCCTTTATAGATGGAGCGTTTTTAAGTGTTCTAGAAAACTCCTCTTTTTGGGGTAAAAACCTGAGTTTACCTCTTGTTGTTTTTGCATTGGCTATAGAAGGAATAGCTTCTTCTGTTACTTGTGCTTTTATTTTAATGCAATATTACAAGAACTACAAAGTTTCAAATACTGCATTGGTATAGAGTTTTTCAAATTAAAGAAATGAAAAAAGCGGTTTTTACTAGTAAAAACCGCTTTTTTTATCAACTTATATTGTTTAAGGCTGTAAAACTTCTTCTTTCGCCATTAAACCAAAAAACTTATCTAAGTTTGGTAAAATCATAATTTTAGTACGTCTATTTCTTGCTCTGTTCTTGCTTGTAGTATTATTAACTAAAGGCACAGAAGAACCTCTTCCTGCTGCAATTAATCTATCAGATTCAATTCCATATTTCTTTTCTAACACTCTTACTATAGAGGTAGCTCTTTTCACGCTTAAATCCCAGTTATCTTCTATTACTTCATTTCTAATAGATCTTGAGTCTGTATGCCCCTCAATCATCACTTCCATACTTGGTTCTGATTTAATAATATCCGCTAATTTTTTCAATATTCTATGAGCCCTTCTATTTACTCTATAACTAGCTGTATTAAATAACATTTTATCCGAAACAGAAATCATTACTACTGTATTATCTATATTAATATCGATATCATCAGAGTTCTCTAGATCAGAAGTATCTATAGATTTCTTTAAACTATACGAAACCGCCAAATTCATCGAATCTTGTAACGTTTTTGCCTTGGCTAATTTAGTTTGATCAACGTTTTTTAAAGTTTCTCTCATTTTTCTTTTCATCGAATTTGAGATCACTGTATTACCAACAACATCTAATTTCACATCATTTTCCTTTTGTAAACCAGAATTTATATCTCGTAAAGAGTTTAATTTATTGTTATAATTATCAACTCGCTTCTCTATTTTAGCAAATCTCTGCTCTAGCTGTTCTTTTTCTAACTTAGTTTTTTGCAAAGTTCCTCGAGTATTTTTATACTTTTCTTCTAAGGCAACATACTTTTTTTTCGGCACACAAGAAGTCATTAGTATTGTCGCCGTTATAAATAACGCTAGTTTTCTCATCTATTTATTTTTAGTGTATTAATCTTCAGATATAACCTCTTTTTCTAATAATTATTTCACTTTAATTCCCCAATTAAAAAATTATTATATAAAGTAAGTTTTAGAGTTAAACAATTAAAATCCAATTCCCCCTACTCAATTGAAAACTATCGCAATTAAAACCTGATTTTTATAAAACCTCTTTAAACGTAAAAAATAAGATGAACTCCTGGTTTTAACTTACTGAAGTAATTGAAAGGAGATGAACTTTGAAAAACTCTCTTTTTTGTAAATAGTATGTCCTCCTTCTAAAGTGATTTTGTTTATGGCTAGCTCTTCAAACCATTTCTCATCGGGTGCATAAGTATCTTTATTTCCAAAATAAAGATCTATTTCGCAACTTGGTTTAACTTTTTCATATCTCAGTCTAGTTGAAGAAATACAAATTAATTTAGCTACCAATCCTGTTTCAATAGCATACTTCCAGCCTATGGTTCCTCCAATACTAAAGCCTAAAAGAATTGAGTCTTTCGTTAATTCTTCTAACTTCAACCTTTCAATGGCTCTTTCAATTCCTCCACTCAAAAACTCCTTATGAATTGATTCCTCTTCTTCTTTTGAAGTATCAATACTTGCCAATTCTCGAACATCGTAAAAAACAATTTCAAATTTGTTTCGAAGCTCCGACACATATCCATAGATCCAATCAATTTCTTTATTCCCCCAAAGATCAGAAAGGATAATGAGTTTTCTCTTTTCGTTATTTTTCATAAAAAATTATTCTTTAGGTAAAAATACTTCAGCCATCATACAACGAGCACTTCCTCCTCCACATGTTTCTATAGTTTCTAACGGACTATGTATAATTTTGCTGTACTTATTTATAGTATTCCTTTGATTATCATTCAAAGAATTGAATGCTGAAGAACTCATTACCAGATATGGCTTCTCTTCACCTCCTATAAGTTGTAACATATTACCAGCAAATTGAGTTACCTGTTTTTCGGATATGGTAATTACTTCTTTACCATCCGATTTTAAATGTTTTAACAAGTTTTTCTTTTCTTTTTTATCATCAATAGCATCCATACAAACAATCGCAAACTTTTCTGCAACACACATCATAACATTCGTATGGTAAATAGGTTCTCTCTTTCCATTTACTGTTTGATTAGCGATAAAAACTACAGGTGTATATTCGAAATCTTCACAAAATTCGATAAACAATTCTTCATCAGCACGAGGTGATATTGCACAATAGGCCTTTCTATTTTGTCTATCCAAAATCATACTTCCCGTTCCTTCTAAAAAATAACCTTCATCCTCTGCTTCTGAATAATCAATTACGTTTTCAATTATGAAACCTTTTTCTTCCAATGTTTCTAATACATCTTCCCTTCTCTCCTGCCTCCTATTTTCGGCAAACATTGGATAGATGGCAACATCGCCATTTTCATGAAAAGAAATCCAGTTATTAGGAAACAAAGCGTCGGGTGTGCTTGGTACTTCTGTATCATTAATTACAATAACCTCAACCCCAACTGCTCTTAACTTATCCACAAAATTGTCAAATTCTTGCTGAGCTTTTTTATTAATAGTTGCGGGTAGCAGTGCAGTATTTTGCTGATAGTAATTATTAACTGCTGTTTGTTCATTCATTCTAAAACTCGTTGGACGAACCATCACTAAAGTATTTGTAATCTGTTTCATTTGATCATCTATATCGTTATAACCATTGCTTTGTGCATTGCGAAATTATAAAAAGATATCATACTTTCACTTCTATTGAAAGATTATAGCTGGTTTTATTGAAACTAAATCTAATGAAAAACTAGTTTAGCCAAATAATCTAGTACTTTTGTTTCTATTGAAGCTATAAAAATGGATACTTTCAATTCTGTAATTAAAGAATATTTTGGAGCGTTAACCTTAGATGAACTAAATTTACTTCGTTCTTTTTTCGAAGAAGAAAAATTCTCAAAAAATGATTTCTTCTCAAAATCTAATGGCTACTGTAATCGTTTAAGTCTTGTTAAAAGTGGCCTCTTAAGAATTTATACTCTTGCCGACGGCAAAGAAATTACACAATGGATTTCTTCGTCAAATTACTTTGTCACAGATATTAGTGGGTTCTTTTTTAATGAACCTAATCGATGGACCATTCAGGCTTTAACAGATGTCGAACTCCTAACTCTTAATAAACAAAACTATAGTAAACTCTGCAATGAATTCCCTAAATGGAATAAAGTTGAAAGGAATTTTATGGCGAAATGCTTCGGAGTACTTGAAAATAGAGTTTTTTCTCATTTGTCTATGACAGCTGAACAGCGTTACGATCAATATTTTGAACAAAACAAAGACTTGTTCAATCAGGTACCTTTGCAATATTTAGCTTCTATTTTAGGTATGACCCCTGAAACTTTCAGTAGAATTAGAAAACGTAAATTTTAAGTTCTTGATTTATATCAAGAGAACCTAACGATTCTTTAAACATTTTTGTTGTGTTAATAATAATTAAAATATCATGACAAAAAACATCACTACTCAAATCATCATAAACACTCCCCCTGAAAAAGTGTGGAATACTCTAGTAAACACAGACTCGTATTCATTATGGAATCCTTTCATTAAAAAAATTGAAGGAGTTTTTAAAATTGGCAATACTATAACCGTAACTATTCAAAAGAACAAGTCTTCGAAAATGGTCTTTAAACCTATAATTCTTAACTACGTAAAGAATGAGCTCTTAATATGGAAAGGGAAATTACTTTTTAAAGGAATCTTCGATGGTGAACATTTCTTTAAATTAATAGACAATAACAATGGAACATGTACTTTTATCCATGGTGAAATTTTTAGTGGTTTTCTTATCAAGTATTTTGATTTATCCAATACCAAACAAGGCTTTGAATTAATGAATAATGCATTAAAAGTATACTGCGAACAAAAAGCGTAAACAGCTCTTTTTTATTATAAAGATCAAATTACTTTTTTTTATTTACTTTTATGGAATACAACCACTTACCCCTAACTCCATGAAAAAAAGATACTTTTTTATAGTTGTATTAACTATTTTATTTTCGACATGCAAAACCAAAGACAATTCAGAAATCACCAAACCTCTGAATAAATATAAAAAAGAAAAAAAAGATCATAACCCTGATAAAAATGCCATTTGGACACCCGAACAGGCCATTAGACATCAAAAAATATTAGAAAAAATTGGAGCCTCAAAGGTAAAATCACCCAAAAGAAACTTGAATTCGAATACTTATGCAAATGGAAAATTGAAGGGTAACTGGAAAAATCGAGGGCCAAAAAATATGCCCGGAGCATTTAAATTTGCGGAAATGCTTGACGGAACTGATGTTATTTATGGAGTAACCCATAATCACTATGTTGGTGAATATAACTCGAAATCTTATATTTTTAAAGGAACCGTTTATAATCCAGAAAGAGGTTCTGGCGGAGATGATTTTCAACTACTTACTGAAAACTGGCCCAATAGATACCAAAATTTATTTGCATTTGAGATTAACGGAGCTGTCAGGTTGATAGCTCATATTGAAAATGGCCCTTTGTATTTTTCTGATGATGACGGGCAAACTTGGGTACGTTCTAATGGCCTTCCCGACACACTTAAAAGTTCTATTGTTAACCGTCAGGATAATCATGTTGTTTATGTTACTGACAATCGTAAAATTTATTACTCGACCGACTTTGGGCAGAATTTCACTGAATTGAAAGATTTTGGTTCTTCTGAGAGTTCTTTTTTATACACGCCGCGCTATACTATTCAACAAGAAGCGAACTCTGTATATCTAGCAAGGTCTGGAAACTTTTATATGCTTAATGCAGCTAAAACAGATTTTGTTCTTAAAGGTTCCTATTCCTCGAATCATGGAGAAAATCAGTTTAGCATAGGAGGAGATAAAAGAGTACTTTATGTTACACAATCAAAAAACTACTGGGTGTCTACTGATAACGGGGTTAACTGGGTGGAAAAATTCCCTAAAGGAAATTGGTATGGCGATAGAACAGGAAAAATGTCTGCTGGAAAGTTCTTTTCTGCTCATCCAGAAAACCCAAATATTTCTTTGGGTGGATATGCACAACCTATCATATCCTTTGATAAATTAGATAATGCTCTTTCTACAACCAGTGGCTGGGGAAGATATCAAAATGGAACAAATTTAAATGCTCCCGATTATTACAATCGAATTCGTTTTAATTACCATCCTGATTTTCAAGCTTCACAATTTTTCTATAATAGCTCTGGCGATTTATTTAGTACTCGATGTTCCGATGGAGGTATCTTTGTCTCTTATAAAGAGTGGTTGGATTTTCCAGACGAAGGAACGGCTTTCAATAATAACGGTTATGAAAATTCCCATTATATTAACATCAACGTACTTCATACAATAAACCCATTAATTTATCGAAAAAACTTGTTTACGGGCATAAACAATCCGAACCACATATACTATAGTACTCAAGACCAAGGAAGTGGAAGTATCATTGAAGATACGAATGAAGATGTTCTTGATTTCTATCAAAGTATAGGTGGAGATGGCCCTCCAATAGATAGTTATGATGGAGAACATGCTTGGAAATGGCAAAGAGAGGGAAAAAAAGTATTTGCCCCTGTTAAAGTTTACTCTAACGCAGGCAACTTTCAATCAATCGGTCAAATTAACTCCCAATTCTCTAACGAAAATTCGATTAGTTTAACTAAAAATTCTGTCATGGGATGGATACAAACTTATATCGACAGAGATGAATCTGATAAAAGAATTTGGCTTTTATCCAGAGACCTAAAAAGAGTTGTTTGGAATAATGGATCATTAACTAGTCATATTGTTGATAAAGGAACAAATCATGTCGCAGCACTCGCCCAGGCAAAAAATACTCCTAACCATATTTACATGTTACAAGATGCAAAGGTTTTTAGTTCAAATGATCGAGGAGACACTTTCGATGAGGGTATTCAAACCCCATTTTCTAAAACAACAGAAGCTTGGGTTAGAGGTGATATAGGGAGTGGAATCGTGCTTCCTACTAACGATAATTGGATCCTTTTTTGTGGTCCGAGCAACAACGAGGTTGGATCAATTTTATCCAAAGATGGAGGACAATCCTGGATGGATGTTACTGGTATTTTCCCTAGTGGAATTGACGCTCAAACCAGTGGTTTGGTTGCATCTGACGACGGTAAATTCGTTTTCGCTGGTACGGACATTGGTCCATTTGCTTTTGATGTAGAAGAAGAAACTTGGTATTCAATAGCAGAGGGAATAGGCTTTTTTAATGCTATGGATGTTGATTATATTGCTTCAACAAATACCGTTCGTTTCGGTTCTTGGGGATCAGGAATACTAGATTTTTCAATAGAAGAAACCTCTTTAGGCACAGATAATTCCAGTCTTGTTGAAAGTTTCAATATTTATCCAAACCCTACCAAAAATCATGTATATCTTAATTTTAAAGATTCTTTTAAATCTGGATTAAATATTTCAATCATTTCCCTTGATGGGAAAAAAATATTGATGGAAAAAAGTGTGGTTTTTGAAAACAACATCGGTAAAATTGACGTGTCAAATCTTTCACAAGGTATCTATATTGTCCGATTGGAAAACGATGCTGGTTCCATAATATCTAAAAAACTTATCATCGAGTAACCTCAAATAAAATCCCCCTAAACAGGGGGATAAAATCTTAACTTCCTTTTTTACATTTTTAAATTTCACATTCTTTAAAAGAACTTAATTATAGTTACAACTGCGATAAACTCCATGGTTCACCGAAAGAATGATTGGAAACCTTTCTGCATAACTTCAATCGTAACCTATCAAAAATTGCAATTTATAATCATCTGATTCATGGCTATTTGCAATATCTACAAACATCCTGTGAAATTAATTCAATACATTTATTTTCAACAGATTAAAAACTAACAAAGTATTTTATTAAAAGATAAAATTGTTGAATTTTAGAGAACTTTTGGTTACTAAAGTTTATAGGAACATTTTTTATCTAACAATAAAAGCTCAACCAAACAAACCTATCATAATGAAAGAAGTTATATTACCTATCTTTCTTGTATTCGCTATATATTCAGTTAAAGGTCAAGATTTACCGACAACACCTGAGCCCGGAAAATGTTATGTGAAATATGTTACACCTGATGTTTATGAAAAACAACAGATTCAAATTAAGCTAACTCCTGCCTATAAAAAACTCGAGATCATACCTGCGAAGTATAATCAAGTAAAAGAAAAAGTTTTAGTAAAACCTGCTCATAATAGTAAAATTGATCTAGGATTGGATAGTTGGAAAATTGACACTATTTATTATCATGCTATTGAACCGACAAAAACTTTTAATATAATTCCTGCAACATTTTCCTATAACAAGGAAACTATTGAAATAAAGGCAGCTAGCGCCAAATGGAGTTCTCAAGAACCCGAATATAGTTGCTCTTCAGAAAAGTCAGGGGATCGAAATTATTGGTGTTATGTGTCGACACCGGCTAAATATGAAACATTTGATGTGAAAATTTTATCAAATGACTCAAAAAAAGAGGTTGTAGAAACACCCGCTCAAAAAAAGTTTTATATCAAATACTCTTTGAAGCGTTCAGTTTCAAACAATGAAGAACTCGATATTCCTCCTACATACCAAACAATTGTAAAAAACATAACCTATGAAAAATCAAGAGTGAAGGAAAAAAATATTCCTGCCACTTATAAAACTATTGTAAAGGATGTATTGGTTCAAAAGGGCGGTTTAACTAGCTGGAAAGCTGTTGAATGCGAACTTGTTTATAACGAAAACTTTTTTACCAAATATAAAAAGTTCTATGAAGACACTCCTCCTTATGATCAAACTGTTATTGAATATCCCATAAATAGTAAATGTAGTGTTGGAGATGATTTCTTCAGAGGAAAACTAAAAAATTACCGGTATTATCATCCCGATGGAATACTTTACTTTTATAAGGATGTCGATTTAATAGAAACCAGATTTAAAGATTTTTATCTTATTGAAGTTTTCTCTGTGGACCTCTCGAAAAAAGGGCAATTAAAATTTAATGTTAAGTATTTTAAAAGTCCTAATAGAACTTTGAGTAATCCTGCCAGAACTGATCTTTCTAAAAACAATTTCGAACCTTTACGAACCGAACTAAAAAAATGTATTAATGGAAAATAAATTTAGAAATAAATTAGCAGTTATTACCTTAGTTTCTTGCTTTTCAATATTGGCATTTATTATCATTTATCCCTTTGTTACCACTCTAGACGGTCATGCCGCAACGGAAAACATATTATTTAAAACTTTAAATAGCGCTACGTCCTTCTTTTCGGGAATAATAGGGGTTGTAATTGGTTATTATTTTAGCAATAAAAATGAATGACCAACTAACTAACCTACTCCATTATTTAGGTTAATGCATATCATGTCGACATTTTTCTCTTTCAAAAATGAAATCGCCGCTTTACTCCTTATTCCAGATTTGCAATAAACTACTACTGGTTTATCATGTTTAAGCTCCTTATATCGTACAGATAATTCTCCCAATGGGATATGCTGCCCACCAATATGCGATGTTTCTCGTTCCCAATATTCTCTTACGTCTAATAGATTATATTTTTCTTTTTCAGCTTCTAATTCAACCAAGCTTATTTCAATTTCTGCCGTTTTAATTCCACAAAAAAAATCATAATCATCTTCCAATTGTTCCACCTCAGCACTCTCTGTTCTTTCGAACTTCAAAGTCATTTGACGCATACTTAAAGTATCAAACATAAATAACTTATTCGTCAAAACCTCTCCCACTCCACAAATAATCTTAATAGCCTCATTTGCCTGTAAACTTCCTATAATTCCTGGTAACACACCAAGTACTCCGATTTCTGAGCAATTAGGAGATTCGTCTGGTTTCGGCGGAGTCGGATACAAACATCGGTACGTTGCACTCTCTTCATAATTAAATACACTTACTTGCCCTTCAAATTTAAAAATAGCCCCATATACCAAAGGTTTATTGGTTAAAACGGCGGCATCGTTAGTCAAGTATCGAGTTGCGAAATTATCACTACCATCGATTATTACGTCATACATTTCGAAAAGAGAAAGTGCATTTTCTTTTGTTAATCGCTCTTTATAAACATTAAACTTTATAAAAGGGTTTAACCTCGACAATCTTTTCTTCGCAGTCTGTGCCTTTGATTTCCCAATATCATCGAAGCTATACAATATTTGTCGTTGCAGATTACTTTGATCGATAACATCTTCATCAATAATTCCTAAAGTTCCTACTCCAGCGGCAGTCAAATACTGTAAAATTGGACAACCTAGGCCTCCTGCTCCAATAACTAAAACCTTAGATTGTTTTAATTTTAACTGACCGTCCTCTCCTATTTTATCTAGAATTAAATGTCGATTATATTGTTTAAGTTCTTCCTTTGTGAACATTATATTAAGCTTTTAATTTCTGGGTGTCTTTTCTAAATTTTAAATAACTAAGGTTAATTATTTAAAATGCTCCCAGTCTTTCCAAACAACCTCTAATCCTTGTTGTTTTAGCATAGACACAATTTCTTCTGTGCTCCTTTCATCAGAAATTTCAAACTGCTCTAATGACTGAGGTGCTACACTATAACCTCCAGGATTTGTTTTAGATTCGGCACTGATAGAAGTCGCTCCTAAATTAACAATATTATTTCTAAAGATTTCACTTTCTCTAGTCGACATTGATAATTCCAAATCTTCATCCAACAAGCGAAAAGCACAAATTAATTGTACTAGATCTTTGTCTTTCATTTCTACTTTAGGCTCAAGTCCTCCGGAATGAGGACGCAATCTTGGAAAAGAAATAGAATATTTTGTTTTCCAGTAATTTTTTTGCAAATATTTTAAATGCAATGCAGTGAAAAAACTATCTACTCTCCAATCCTCTAGCCCAAACAATGCTCCCAAACCGATTTTATGAATTCCCGCTTTACCCAACCTATCTGGTGTCTCTAATCTGTAGTAAAAATTGGACTTCTTCCCTTTTGGATGATGTTTTTTATACTCTTGCTCGTGATAAGTTTCTTGATACACTAAAACAGCATACAAACCACTCTCTATCAACGACTCATATTCCTCTTGATCTAAAGGCTGAACTTCAATGGTTATGTTCGAGAATTTAGATCGAATAAGTTCTACTGCATTTTTTATATAGTCAACTCCTACGGTTCTATTAGCTTCCCCTGTTACTAGCAATATATGATCATATCCTTTCTCTTTTAAAAAACTAACCTCTTGTAATATCTCTGCATCAGTTAATGTACGTCTCGGAATCTTATTCGTAAAACTGAATCCACAGTACGTACAAATGTTTTGACATTCATTGCTAAGGTACATTGGAGCGTACATTTGAATTGTATTCCCAAAACGTTTTTTTGTTAGCATTCTACTCATCTGTGCCAACTGTTCTAAAAACGGCTTGGCGGCAGGAGATATTAAAGCCTTAAAATCTTCTAAGTCTCTTTTCTGCTTTCCTAATGCATACAGAACATCTTCTTGAGTTTTTGTTAAAATACTCGAAAGAGTTTCGTCCCAATTATATTGATCGAATATATCTCTAAAAGAATTATCCATTATTAAATGAATCTTTTAATTTAAAAAACTTGTTAATGGGCTGCTTGCTTCTGCTTGTTTTTTTACAGGTGCCAATTTCGCTTCATAAGCCATTCTTCCAGCTTCAACTCCCATTTTAAACGCCTTTGCCATTTCTACCGGATTTTGAGATACCGCAATGGCTGTATTTACCAATACTGCATCTGCTCCTAGTTCCATGGCATGTGCTGCATGTGATGGAGAACCGATCCCCGCATCCACAACCACTGGTACATTTGATTGTTCTATAATAATCTCAAGAAATTCTAATGTCTTTAAGCCTTTGTTACTTCCTATTGGCGCTCCAAGGGGCATTACACACTGAACACCTACTTCTTCCAATCGCTTACATAAAACAGGGTCAGCATGGATATATGGCATTACTACAAAACCTTTTTTTACCAATTGCTCAGCGGCATTCAATGTTTCAATTGGATCTGGTAATAAATACCTAGGATCAGGATGAATTTCTAATTTAACCCAATTTGTTTCTAATGCTTCACGAGATAACTCTGCTGCAAAAACTGCTTCCTTAGCCGTTCTTACCCCTGAAGTATTAGGTAATAAATTAATTCTAGAATGCCCTAAATGAGTTAAAATATCATCTTCTTCATTTTGAACATCTACTCTTTTTAAAGCAACAGTTATTAATTCACTTTCAGAAACCAATAACGCATCTCTCATTAATTGAGATGAGCTAAATTTTCCAGTTCCCGTAAATAATCGAGAGTTAAATGTTTTATCTGCTATTTTTAATGTTGTCATGATTTTATTTAAAAAAGTTTAATACTAGCTAAACTTATATACTTTTTCCATTGTACTTCCTCCTTTTAGAAGCGTGTGAAACGCAGGAATTGTACTAAAACTTTGAGTTATTTCGGAAGATACAGCCACTCCATGTATTCCTGTTTTTAATAAAAGAGAAACATCTTTTAACGTTACTCCTCCTATTGCTACAATTGGTATTTCTTTAGCCAACTCTTCGACAATTAGTTGATAGCCTTGTATCCCCAATACTGGACTTAAATCTTTCTTTGTTTCGGTAAATCTAAAAGGTCCTAAACCAATATAGTTTACACCTTTTTTAACTAGTTCTTTACAATCTTCTAACGTATTGGCTGTACCACCAACAGTATACATCTTTCCCAAATATTTTTTCGCTACTAAAGGACAAGTATCCTTCTTACCTAAATGAACACCATCGGCCGTAACTTCTTTTGCTATTTGATAATAATCGTTTATTATTAATCGAGTTTGAAAATGATTTGTAATGGCCCTTGCTTCTTTTGCTATTTCTAAAATAGTTTGCTCATCAACATTCTTTAATCTAAGTTGAATCCACTCTGCACCATAAGAACAGGCCTTTTGTAAATTTTCTATATGTCCCTCTGGGGTATTCCCTTGCGTTATATATTGTAGTTTACTAATCATTTCGTTTTATGTAGTTTAGTTGTTATTGTTGTTTGTTGTTTGTTGTTTGTTGTTTTTCTCTAATCAGTCAATTATTAACTTAAATATATTTATGCCTTCCCAAAAGGGAAGTATCTGAGTTAAGATATTCTTCTATGTATTTTTTTACATTTCTACTTTTATCTTCTATAGGTAGGTTATTGTAAAAATTTGCTGCAAGTGCTGCTGACAAAACGCATCCACTTCCGTGTTTTTGATGTACAGATTTAGAAATAGGAGGAATATTTACCATAACAATTTTACTATGATACACCTCATCCCATCCTTTCTTATCTTTTCTATGCCCTCCTTTTAAATAAATATTGGTTTTTTGAGCAATGAGATCAATGGTATCTTCCACTGTTTTTTCTGAAAATAACGCCTTTATTTCATCATAATTAGGTGTTATGAAATCACAGAGATTTAATACCTCATTAAATGTTTCATAGTTCTTCTCTGAATGAAAATTAAATCCTGCACTTGCCTTTAATATAGGATCTAACACAATTACAATCTGAGGGTTTAGTTTTTTAAGTATCTTTTGAATCCTAAGTAGAACTTCCCATGATTCTATAATTCCAATTTTGACTATTGGTATTTCAAATCTTTCAAACAAGGTTTCAATCTGCTGAATTATCACTGCTTCTCCTATCCAAACACAATTCCTGAAATCAACATCGTTTTGAACAGTAACTGCTGTACAAACTGAAAGTCCATACAATCCAAACGATTCGAATGTTTTGATATCAGAAGTAATTCCTGCTCCACTCGAAGGGTCAAGCCCTGCTATTGTAAGTATGTACTTTTTATCATCCATATTTTAGCTACTAACACTCATTTCAAAAACATTCTTTATTTTCTGAAAACTTTCAATAGGGTTTTCTGCATTCCAAACTCCTCCAAGAACACCAACACCTTTAAATCCTAATTCTAAAGTTCTTTCTATTGTTGAATGATTTATTCCGCCCATCCCTATAATTGTTCGATTGATATGATTTACATCAAATCCTTTTCCTTTATATCCTGATTTTGATATTGAAGAAAATACTGGGCTTAATAAATGATAATCAAAATTAACTGAGCAATTATGCAATATTTCTGGCTCGTGAAAAGAACTGCTTACAGATTTCCCCTTACATTTAAAGCTTTCAACATATTCCTGTAAATGAACTTTCAAATCAACTCTAGGTTGCTCCTGTAAATGAACTCCTTTCAAATTAAATTCATTAAGTAATTCATGAAAATAGTGTACAACAATCCTATTATGATATTTTTTATCAATAGCCTTCAAATATTCTGAATGCTCTTCGTATCCTTTAAATGGTTTTCTTAAATGGTAGTTGGTTAAACCTGCCTCAAATAATTGATGTAAAATCTCTATTTCATTTTCTACATCTTTCTCTGGGGCTATTAAAATAATCATATGTTTCACTTTAAATTATGAATTACGAATTTAAAAATGTTAACATTCGTAATTCATAACTATCATTTTATATTCTATAAATAAACCTCCGAACCTTTTGCTTTAAATTCTTCTGATTTTTCCTTCATTCCCTCTGATATAGCAGCTTCTGATTCCAATTCTTTCTTAGCCGCGTAATCACGAACTTCCTGAGATATTTTCATTGAACAGAATTTAGGGCCGCACATTGAGCAGAAATGAGCTATTTTTGCGCCTTCCGCTGGTAATGTTTCATCATGATATTCTCTTGCCAACTCTGGATCTAAACTCAAGTTAAACTGATCTTCCCATCGAAATTCAAAACGAGCTTTACTTAAAGCGTCATCTCTATGTTGTGAACCTGGATGTCCCTTTGCCAAATCAGCAGCGTGAGCAGCTAATTTATAAGTTACTACCCCAGTACGTACATCATCTTTATTTGGTAAACCTAAATGTTCTTTTGGAGTTACATAACACAACATTGCCGTACCGTACCATCCTATCATCGCTGCTCCAATTCCTGAAGTAATATGATCATATCCTGGAGCGATATCAGTAGTTAATGGACCTAAGGTGTAAAATGGAGCTTCACCACAGGCCTCCAATTGCTTATCCATATTTGCCTTTATCATGTGCATAGGAACGTGACCTGGACCTTCAATAAAGCATTGAACTTCGTGCTTCCAAGCTATTTTTGTTAACTCTCCTAATGTTTCTAATTCAGCAAATTGTGCTTCATCATTAGCATCTGCAATACTACCTGGGCGTAAACCATCTCCCAAAGAAAATGCAACATCGTACGATTTAAGAATTTCACAAATCTCTTCAAAATGAGTATATAAAAAGCTTTCTTTATGATGTGCCAAACACCATTTTGCCATTATAGATCCTCCACGAGATACAATTCCAGTAATACGTTTTGCTGTCATTGGAACATATGCTAACCTAACCCCAGCATGAATTGTAAAATAATCAACTCCCTGTTCAGCTTGCTCTATTAACGTGTCTCTAAAAATTTCCCAAGTTAAATCCTCAGCTACTCCATTTACTTTTTCCAAAGCCTGATAAATAGGAACCGTTCCTATAGGTACTGGTGAATTACGAACAATCCATTCTCTAGTTTCGTGAATGTTTTTACCAGTAGATAAATCCATGATATTGTCCGCTCCCCATCGACAAGCCCAAACAGCTTTTTCAACTTCTTCTTCAATAGACGATGTTGTTGCTGAGTTACCAATGTTTGCATTTATCTTTACCAAAAAGTTTCTTCCTAAAATCATAGGCTCTGCTTCTGGGTGATTTATATTTGATGGAATAACAGCTCTTCCTCTTGCTATTTCTTCTCTAACAAATTCAGGAGTTATCTTCTCTGGTATACTTGCTCCAAAATCTAGTCCAGGATGTTGCTTAGAAAGAAGTGTCATTTCATCAATTCGTTGATTCTCTCGAATCGCTACATATTCCATTTCAGGTGTAATGATCCCTTTTTTTGCATAATGCATTTGAGAAACATTCTTTCCTTTTTTAGCTCTTTTCGCTTTATGTTTTAAATTGAATCTCAAATGATCCAGTTTTTCATCATTTAAACGCTCATTACAGTATTCAGAAGTAAACTTACTAAGTTCTTCAACATCACCTCGATCAATAATCCATTGTTCTCTGATACGCTCTAATCCATTGTGTACATTTATTTCCATGTTTGGATCGGTATATGGCCCTGAGGTATCATAAACAGTTACAGATTCATTTTGAGTTCTTTTTTTTGTAATTGAATCCACTGTATCGTGTAACTCAATTTCTCTCATCGCTACTTTAATGTGTGGATGTATTTTTCCAGGAACATAAATCTTTTTAGAATTCGGGAACGGATTTCTCGTCACACCGTTTTGTTTTGGGGCTGTATCTTTTTTCTTCATTATAAGATTATTAGTTTTTGTCAAGTTTATATTTATAGAAAATTATCCTCCCTGAGTAGATCGGATGATTAATACATTATCGTTACTTTGAAGTTTATGATTGATCCAATCATCTTTTTTTACAACACTATTATTGATGGCGATGGCAATTCCATTATCAGAGATTTTTAATTCTCCAACAAGCTCTTTAACTGTTAAATTACTTGAAATTTCTTTTTGAGTCTCGTTTACTTTTATAAGCATTGAATGAATATTTTAAGCAAACTATAGAAGTTAAATAGATTTTATTCAACCTATTTATTTGAGTGAGTTTATCTTCACAACTTTTCCCTACGTTGGTGTTAACCATATCAGGTTCTAAGGATATTTCTCAAGCTAGTAATCTAGCTACTCCTAAAGTTTACAAGTACAAATATAAGCCTTTATTAAATGAATTACATTCTTTTCTTCTGGATTTTCTATTACTCCAACCTAAAAAAATGAATTACCAGAACTCAAAAACAAAACAAACTCATGTTTTTCAATACATTAAATATCTATAAAACAAAAAACTTAGAAATCACGACAAACATTACAGAGAAATCATATGTGAATCTTTAGGTAAAGATCCTTTATCATTTAATCAAGTCTACTCAAGGCTATTATTTTTGGTTTTCAATTTATATTATCCGTTGTACCTTCGAATTTCACACCCCATTCATATAAAGGTTTAAGGGCATTCATTAATTCCATACCTAGTTCAGAAATAGAATATTCAACTTTAGGGGGAATTTCAGGGTATACTTTTCTTATAATAATACCTGAATCTTCAAGGCTTCTCAATTGATTTGTTAGTACTTTTTCCGAAATATTCGTGCAAGAAGCTTTAATACGTCCATATCTCAGCGGTCCTTCCAATAACCTAACCAAAATAAACAGCTTCCATTTGCCACTAATAATATTTACTGCAGTATCTAAAGGGCAATATGTGATTTTTTTTTGCATTTTTTTATTTGATAAATAATTGATAAACAAAAAGACTAACTAAAAGGTACGTTAAACACCAAAAAGTAACGTATTGTTTAAGTACTTATTGGAGCTTAGTTTTGTCGGTAAATAACAAAATTAAACCAATAATGAAGAAAAGATCTCTTTTATGTCTATTTATTTTTATCATTTACTTTTCATGTCAGAACACAAAACAAATACTAAATTCGAATAAATCTCAAACCTCTATACGTTTTATTAGACAAGCCACTTTTATACTGACCATAAATTCAAAAAGACTTCTTGTCGATCCTGTTTTATCTAAAAAAGGAGAACTAGAACCTATTCCTTTTTCAAACAATAATCGAAACCCACAAAATGAATTACCAATATCTACTGACGAAATAATAAATAGTTCAGATGCTATTCTTATTACACACTATCATCCAGATCACTTTGATATAGCCTCCGAAAAGCTTATCCCTAAGGATAAAAAAATATTTTGTCAACCTTATGATCTAAAAATGATTCTATCCAAAGGCTTCACAAATGTTAAAAGCATTGATAAGGAAACTTTTTGGGGTGATATTAAAATAAATCGATTCGAAGTGCATCATCATGAAGGAGCTACGGGAACACCTCCTTTCGGAGAATCTTCTTCATTTTCCATATCTAACAAGAACAAAAGTATATTTATTACTGGAGATGCTATATTGGATTCTTATTTAAAAAATGCTTTACTAAATATTTCTCCTGACTTTATTGTTGCAAATACAGGTGAGTGCAGTTTTTCTCAAGTAAACCCTGTATTATCTCCTGGAATAACCATGACCCTCACAAAAGAGGAGCTTATTACAATTGCTAAAGAACATCAAAATGCAGTTATTATTCCCATGCATATGGATGCTATTAACCATTGCAGTTTATCTAAAGAAAGTTTAAAAGAACATGTTAAATTTCAAGTAAAAAGTATTAAAAGTAGATTTCAAATACCTTTTGAAGGCGAAACTATTAAATTATAATGAATATTCATTTCAAAAAAAAAGTCTTGTTAAACACAAGACTTTTTTAATTTTTTATTTTTTAGAGATTTTCAATCTCCTGAGTAATTGAATCTAACACATCAAAAGCCGTTTCAGCCATTTTATTCCCTTTGTTGTCTAATAAAGGATTTACTTCAACTAGCTCCAGACAGGCTACCTTTGTACTTTTTAGTAACAATTTAATGATTTCTATCACCTCAAACTGATCAAATCCTTTAGACACAGGTGTTCCTGTACCGTAAGAAATCATATCGCAATCCATTGCATCTACATCAAAAGATACATATAAAACATCACAGTTACTTAATTTCTCTAATGCTTCATTAACACAAACGTCAATTCCCCTGTGACGAGATTCGGCAACCATATAATTTTTGATTCCGAATTTTTCCATTTGCTTATCTTCAGGCATCTCTGTGTCACGAACACCAAAAAACACGATATCTTCTCCTAACACTTTTTGTCCAGGAGTACCAATATTTTTCATTCTATCCCAAAACTCTGAAGTTTCTCTATCGATATCGTTTATTTGACAATCTAAATTATCATCCGCAATTACGGCCGCCAAAGGCATACCATGAATATTTCCAGAAGGAGAGGTGTATGGTGAATGTAAATCTCCATGAGCATCAATCCATATAACCCCAACTCTTTTTGTAGGGTTCGCAGCTTTTACACCACTTATAGTTCCTAACGCAGATGAATGGTCACCTGATATTACCACGGGAAACTTTCCTTCTTGAAGATTTACTTTTACATGATTTGAAAGTCGTTTACATTGATTGAAAACATTTTCAATTCGTTTCGCAAAAGAATTATTTTTCTTATCGTAAATAGATTCATTTTCTGTAATTACATCTTCAAAATCATATCTATCGAAATAATTACTTCCTTTATTAATGGCTGCTATTTCAATAGCATCAATTCCCATATCAGAACCCCGCGTTCCTGCTCCAATATCAGATCGGTTTTTAATTATTTTAATTTCCTTCATCTCTAAAATTTTAAAACTTATTGAAGTCGATGAAAATGATTTAATCTTTTCTTTTCTCTCTTCAATAAAAAAATGCCATTTAAATATTTAAATGACATTCGGTTATTGGTTATTTTTTATCTGTCCTCTAACTTAACAAATGATCTTTCGTTTGCTCCTGTATAAACCTGACGAGGTCTACCGATAGGCTCTTTACGTAACCTCATTTCTCTCCACTGCGCTATCCAACCTGGTAAACGCCCAAGTGCAAACATAACTGTAAACATTTCAACAGGTATTCCCATTGCTCTATAAATTATCCCTGAATAGAAATCTACGTTTGGATATAATTTTCTATTTACAAAGTACTCATCACTTAAAGCTTCTTTTTCCAATCCTTTTGCTATATCTAAAACAGGATCTTCAACACCTAAATCTGCTAAAACTTCATCTGCTGCTTTTTTTATTATTCTTGCTCTTGGATCAAAGTTTTTATAAACACGGTGTCCGAATCCCATTAAACGGAAAGGATCTTCTTTATCTTTCGCTTTCCCCATATATTTTTTAGTATCTCCTCCATCTGCCTTAATTCCTTCTAACATTTCTAAAACCGCTTGGTTCGCGCCTCCGTGTAAAGGCCCCCAAAGCGCAGAAATACCTGCTGCTATTGATGGAAATAAACCAGCATGAGAAGATCCTACAATCCTTACTGTTGAGGTTGAACAATTTTGTTCATGATCAGCGTGTAAAATTAGAAGTTTATCTAACGCATTTAACAAGATAGGATTTATATCATACTCGTCGTTAGGTTTTTGGAACATCATTGTTAAGATATTTTCAACATATCCTAATTTACGAGAACCGTAATGTAAAGGCATTCCTGTCTTCTTGCGCATAGACCAAGCAACTAAAACTGGAAATTTCCCCATTATCTTCACAATTGCATTATACATTTCTTCTTCTGAATCAACATTTACAGAAGTAGGATTAAATGCAGTTAGTGCAGAAGTTAATGAAGATAAAATTCCCATCGGGTGTGCATTCTTTGGAAATGCATCTAATATTTTTTTAATGTCATCATCTACTATAGCATTATCTAATATATCATTATAGAATTTATCTAACTGCTCCTTCGTAGGTAATTCACCAAAAATTAATAAATAAGCAACTTCCAAGAAATCTGCTTTTTCGGCCAATTCTTCAATTGAATACCCTCTATATCTTAAAATACCTTTTTCTCCGTCAAGAAATGTTATAGCACTTTGGCAAGAACCTGTGTTTTTGAAACCTGGATCAATTGTAACTACTCCTCCAGTTGCACCTCTAAGAGTTTTTATATCAATTGCAGTTTCATTTTCCGCCCCTTTTACCAAAGGAAACTCATATATGCTTTCGCCAATTTGTAATTTTGCTATATCTGACATTTTGTATCTTAATTTTTTATAATTGTAGTCATTTGCGAAGATACCATTTTTTATAAAATTTTGAAAGATGCGACGAATAGATTTTTATCATTTTCAGATAACATCTTTTTATAATTATTAGACATAAAAAAGCCCTGGTAAATAAAGTCTAAAAATATACTTTCCTAGAATCAAATAAATTAATCTTATAAATAAATTCTCTTCTTAATAAATTCGATATTTCATCTAACCTAGTAATTTTTACAACAATTATTTAAAAGTAAAAGATCGCTGAAAGTTAATTTTCAGCGATCCTGAATTATTTCAAACAATAACAATCCAATATCTTAATTAAAATTTAAGTTAAACGGTTAGTTAGTATATCTTTTTGTTCCATATTTTCTAACTAAATCTTCGTTTTTATTTCCTGAAAGATCCGCTATAAATCTCACTGTTTTCATCGAATTTTCAACGGATATTCCATAAGGACTAGAAAACGGATTCATTGGGAATCCAATCATATAGACGAGAGAACTTCCTGGTGTTAATGTTCTCTTTGCTTCTGGTACATCATGAAACACCAATCGAGCTATATAGTAGGAATCTGCACCATTCCCAAGCGGAACTTCAACAAAATCTTGCTGAGGATGCCCATGACCATCAACATTGTTTAAAATAGAAACATGTCTTTCTCCACTGGTATTTTTTGGACCTACAAACATGAAAACCGCCGCGTCAACATGCATTGATTCTTGCGAACGGTTTGTAAATGTGTATTTATATCGTTTATACCAAGATCCACCTGTACTACTTACTTCTAAAGTAAGTGATACATTTGAAACATAATCCTTGAAATCATTCAGTTCATCTAATACAGGATTTGGTCCAGTTAAAGTATGATCTCCCGGGATAGGAATCGATTCGCCCCAAATCTCGTAATTCACTGGCCATGGTACCTGATCAAAGGCATCTGGTCCATTAAATAATAAATTTTTGTAATTCGTATCTTTTTCTATTGATTTATTCAATAAAGATTGAGGTAATATATTCTCATCTTCATTTCCCGAACATGAAGCCAGGTAAATAAATCCGCTTATTAAAAAGTATCTTAGAAAGGTTTTCATTATATTGTTTTTTTGTTAATTCATATTAAAGTGGATTGATTGTTCGTTATAATTTACAATACACCTATTCTATAAAGAAATATTCTATCTTAACAACACCAAAAAAAACACAGTCAACGCAAAAACAAACACAAAACACTAACAAACAAGTACTTAAACCCTAATATTTCAATTAAAAGTTCACAACTACACTAATTATTTTAATCTCATTACTCTTCTTTAACAACTGTAAAAAACAAAAAAGACCTCAGAAACCTATTTTCTGAGATCTAAAATTCCATTCTTGTTAGAAAAAAACCTTGCTTTGAAATTTTTCTATTTTTATTTTACTTTAAGAGCTCGTTCTTGTGGATAATAAGCAACATCTCCTAACTGCTCTTCAATACGTAACAATTGATTGTATTTTGCCATACGATCAGAACGTGATGCAGAACCCGTTTTTATTTGACCTGTATTTAACGCAACGGCTAAATCTGCAATAGTATTATCTTCTGTTTCACCAGATCTGTGACTCATTACAGAAGTATATCCTGCGTTATGTGCCATGTTTACAGCTGCAATCGTTTCTGTTAAAGTACCAATTTGATTAACTTTAATTAGAATAGAATTAGCGATACCATTCGAAATACCATGAGATAAACGTTCTACATTTGTAACGAATAAATCATCTCCTACCAACTGTACTTTATCTCCAACTTTTTCCGTTAATGATTTCCATCCGTCCCAATCATTCTCATCCATTCCGTCTTCAATAGAAATAATTGGATATTTCCCAGCCAACTCAGCTAAATAAGAAGCTTGTTCTTCTGAAGTTCTAACGGCTCCTTTGTCTCCTTCAAACTTCGTATAGTCATATTTTCCGTCAACATAAAATTCTGCCGCAGCACAATCTAATGCGATCATAACTTCTTCTCCGAATTTATATCCTGCATTTCTTGTTGCCAAAGCTATTGTTTCAATAGCATCCTCAGTTCCTTCTAAAGTAGGTGCAAAACCTCCTTCGTCTCCAACTGCTGTTGAAAGATTTCTATCGTGTAATACTTTCTTTAAATTGTGAAATATCTCAGAACCAATTTGCATCGCTTCTGTGAAATTTTTAGCTTTAATTGGCATTACCATAAACTCTTGAAAAGCAATAGGTGCATCAGAGTGAGATCCTCCATTAATAATGTTCATCATTGGAACAGGAAGTGTATTTGCAGAAACCCCTCCTACATAGCGATATAAAGGTAATCCCAATTCGTTTGCCGCTGCTTTTGCTGCTGCTAAAGACACCCCTAAAATTGCATTTGCTCCTAATTTAGACTTGTTTGGAGTACCGTCTAAATCAATCATGGTTTTGTCGATTATGTTTTGTTCAAAAACAGAAACGCCTAAAAGCTCTTGAGCAATAAGTGTATTTACATTTTCTATTGCTTTTGAGACACCTTTTCCCATATATGAATCTCCTCCATCACGCAATTCTACGGCTTCATGTTCTCCAGTTGATGCTCCTGAAGGAACTGCTGCTCTACCCACAACTCCATTTTCAGTAGTTACATCTACCTCTACAGTAGGATTCCCTCTTGAATCAAAAATTTGACGTGCATGGATGTTGATTATAATACTCATAGTGTTAATTTGTTAGTAATTTCTGGTAGCCAAGTTACAAAATACTACCCTTTAATTCTTTTAATTTATAATGATTCTGCGAAAACGTTGTCAAAGTAAAATTCCCACTGTTTAGTGGGAATTATTCTTATTTTGTTTTCTTAATATTTTCAATGAACTGGTCAAATAAATACTCTGCATCATTTGGTCCAGGACTCGCTTCAGGGTGATACTGAACTGAAAAAACATTTTTGTTTTTCATCTTAATACCTGCCACTGTATTATCATTTAAATGAACATGTGTAATTTCAACATCAGGATGTGCTTCAGTTTCTTCTCTATTGATAGCAAAACCATGGTTTTGAGAAGTTATTTCTCCTTTTCCTGTTATTAAGTTTTTCACGGGATGATTAATTCCTCTATGCCCATTATGCATTTTATAAGTAGAAATTCCATTTGCTAGGGCTATTACTTGATGTCCTAAACAAATTCCAAATAACGGTAAATCTTTCTCTATAATTTGTTTTGCAGTATTCTGAGCGTCTACTAGAGGTTCTGGATCACCAGGGCCATTAGAAATAAAATAACCGTCAGGATTAAATGAGTTCAAATCTTGGAAACTTGAGTTATAAGGATATACTTTAATATAAGCTCCTCTTTTAGCTAAGTTTCTTAATATATTTTTCTTAATACCGATATCAAGCGCTGATATCTTAATTGGTGCATCTTCTTCTCCTATGAAATAAGGTTCTTTTGTTGATACTTTAGATGCCAACTCCAATCCTTCCATGCTAGGAACCTCTTGCAATTGCTTCTTTAATTCTTCAACATTATCAACTTGAGTAGAAATAACCGCATTCATAGCCCCATTGTCTCTAATATAAGAAACTAATGCTCTTGTATCAACATCTGATATTGCAACTAAATTGTGTTTTTCAAACCAGTCTTTTAAGTTTCCTTCAGAGTCAGGTCTTGAGTGTGTGAAGCTAAAATTTCTACAGATTAAACCAGAAATTTTAATTCCATCAGATTCTACTTCTTGACTATTGACACCGTAGTTTCCAATATGAGCATTGGTTGTAACCATTAATTGTCTGAAATACGAAGGATCCGTAAAAATTTCTTGGTAGCCCGTCATCCCAGTATTGAAACAAATCTCTCCAGTTGCTGTTCCTTCAATTCCAACAGATTTACCGTAAAAAATTGTCCCGTCAGCTAATAATACTAAAGCCTGTTTTCTTTGTTGATACTTCATCTTTACTATATTAATTCTATTTACTCATTAAATAAATCATGCAAAAGTACTAATTAACGAGTTTAATAATCAACACTTTTTATCTTTTTTTAAGTAAATAAGTCCTAAAATTAAGAAGATCACCTTTCAACAGTATATAAATACTTCGCTGGTATTATGATTAAACAGATTTTTAAATCGATCTATTAGATTGTACTACAATATTAGAAACAATATGTTTAATTAAATCTTTACAGATTAAAACATTTTTAATACGCTTATAAGGTAGTTAAGTATTTTTTTAGGCTTTCAATCTTTTTAAAGGATAGTTTGTTTTTCTTGTAAAAACGCTCTATTGATTTCCTTTCTTCTTCTGATTGTGCTACTACTTTTAAGATGCTTTTCTTTTTCAGTTTGATCTCAGTTAGAATCTCTTCATTTTGAAAGTACAGCTGGCTCTTTTTTACATATTTATCAGACTTCCTACTTAACATGGGATTGACCGATCCTTCAATAATCCCAAGAAACGTGTATTTATATAAAGCATAATCTTCAACGTTTAATAACTCCTCCGCGATTCTATTCTGCCCATCAATATTTACAAATTTAAAACTCGATTTACCAATTCTAACTTTTCCGATTTTATTGCTATCGAAAGTGAAGAGAGAGTCCAAACCTTTTCCAAAACGAGCAACGAAAATATTCGCGGATAAATTAATATTTATACTTTTTAAAGTAAGCTCCTTTTTATCTCTCGTATGAAATACTCCAGTGTTAGACCAATTTTCAAAAAGGAATACTGACCCTTCAATACTTCTTGAAGGGTTGTTCACCCATGTTGAACTTCCATACTGGGTGTTTATGGCGTATATTCCCATTTTTAGGGCTTCATTATTTAAAATAACATTATCATTATCTTGTCCCTTTATATAAAACGAAGAGAACAACAACATAACTATCATTAAATTTCTCATGATCAATCATTTAGTGTGATTCTCAAAAATAACAAAAAAAGGGATAAACATATGTTTATCCCTTTTTTAAATACCTAAAAATTAGACTATTCCTCTTCTTGAGAAGTTTGAGTTTCAACTGCTGCAGGAGCTGCTTCAGCATTCTTCTTTCCACCTCTTCGACTACGACGAGTAGACTTTTTAGCTTTATTTCCTTTAGGATCGTATAACTCGTTGTAATCAACTAATTCAACCATAGCCATAGGAGCGTTATCTCCTTGACGGTTTCCTAACTTGATAATACGAACATATCCACCTGGTCTATCAGCTACTTTTACTGATATCTCTTTGAAAAGCTCAGTAACTGCAAATTTATCACGTAAATAACTAAACACAATACGACGATTGTGAGTTGTATCCGCCTTTGATTTAGTAATTAAAGGCTCAACAAATTTACGTAATGCCTTAGCTTTAGCAACAGTAGTGTTGATTCGCTTGTGCTCTATTAAAGAACAAGACATGTTCGCTAACATAGCTTTTCTATGCGCAGTTTTTCTTCCTAAATGATTGATTTTCTTTCCGTGTCTCATGACATTTGGCTTTATCTTTCATCTTGCTGCAACTCATCATAAGGAGCAAAATATGAAAGGTTAATCTCTATCTAATTTGTATTTGCTTAAATCCATTCCAAAATTCAACCCTTTGTTATGCACTAACTCTTCTAATTCAGTTAATGACTTCTTACCAAAGTTTCTGAACTTCATTAAGTCACTTTTGTTAAATGATACTAGGTCTCCCAAAGTATCAACTTCTGCAGCTTTTAAACAATTTAATGCTCGAACTGACAGATCCATATCAACTAATTTTGTCTTTAACAACTGACGCATGTGTAATGATTCCTCATCATATGTTTCAGTTTGTGCAATTTCATCCGCCTCTAAAGTGATACGCTCATCAGAGAATAACATAAAGTGGTGGATTAAAATTTTAGCAGCTTCTGTTAAAGCGTCTTTTGGGTTAATTGAACCATCAGTATCAATATCGAAAACAAGTTTTTCGTAATCAGTCTTTTGCTCTACACGGAAATTTTCTATAGCATATTTTACATTCTTAATAGGAGTGTAAATTGAATCTGTAAAAATCGTCCCTAATGGAGCTCCAGCTCTTTTATTTTCTTCAGCTGGTACAAAACCTCTACCTTTTTCGATAGTAATTTCAGCGTTCAAATTCACTGATTTATCCATATTACAAAGTACCAAATCTGGATTTAATACTTGAAAACCTGAGATAAATTTCTGCAAATCACCTGCCGTTAACTGCTCTTGTCCTGAAATAGCAATAGAAACAGTTTCTCTATCAGATTCTTCAATTTGTTTCTTGAAACGAACCTGCTTTAAGTTTAAGATGATTTCTGTTACATCTTCCACTACTCCCTCTATTGTTGAGAACTCATGATCTACTCCATCAATACGTAATGATGTAACTGCAAATCCTTCTAAAGATGATAATAATACTCTCCTTAAAGCGTTACCAACTGTTAATCCAAAACCTGGCTCTAGTGGTCTAAATTCGAATCTTCCTGTAAAATCAGTAGATTCGACCATTATTACTTTGTCAGGTTTTTGAAAGTTTAAAATTGCCATTTGTTTTCTTCGTTTTAATTGTTATTCAGTTGCGCGGTTTATAAGATTGAAGAAATTCCAACAAACCCTTTGGCTAAATACCAATATGATTAATTTATTACTTAGAATATAATTCTACGATTAACTGCTCTTTGATGTTTTCTGGAATCTGAAGTCTTTCCGGAGCTTTAATAAAAGTACCAGCCTTCTGATCAGAATTCCAAGATAACCATTCATAAACACTACTATTAGAAGCTAATGCGTTCTCTATAGCTTCTAAAGATTTAGACTTTTCTCTTACCGCTACTACATCTCCAGCTTTTACGCTATATGATGGTATGTTAACGATTTCACCATTAACAGTAATGTGACGGTGAGAAACTAACTGACGTGCACCTCTCCTAGAGTTAGAAACACCTAAACGATAAACAACGTTATCTAAACGAGATTCACATAATTGAAGTAAAACCTCACCTGTAATCCCTTTAGAAGAAGATGCTTTTTTGAATAAGTTACTAAATTGACGTTCTAAAACACCATAAATATATTTAGCTTTTTGCTTTTCACTTAACTGAATAGCATATTCAGATTTCTTACCTCTTCTCTTTCCTGATCCATGCTGTCCTGGAGGATAATTTCTTTTTTCAAAACTTTTATCCTCTCCGAAAATTGCTTCTCCAAACTTACGAGCAATTTTAGTTTTTGGTCCTGTATATCTTGCCATTTCTATATTATTAAGCAGGGATTATGAATTAAGGCGTATTCCTTCGATAATCGTTCTCCTGCTAGGTTAAAATTTATATTACTTTAAAATAAATATAAACTGAAATTACTTCAGCTTATACTCTTCTTCTTTTAGGTGGACGACACCCGTTATGAGGAATTGGAGTTACATCAATGATTTCGGTTACTTCTATCCCTGAGTTGTGAATAGCACGTATCGCCGACTCTCTACCATTTCCAGGTCCTTTTACATATACCTTAACTTTACGTAATCCAGCTTCTTTTGCTACAGAAGAACAATCTTCTGCTGCTAATTGTGCTGCATAAGGAGTGTTTTTCTTTGATCCTCTGAAGCCCATTTTACCAGCTGATGACCAAGATATTACATCTCCTTTTTTATTTGTTAACGATATAATGATGTTGTTAAATGATGCAGTTACGTGTGCTTCACCAACTGATTCAATTACAACTTTACGTTTTTTTGTTACTTTAGACTTTGCCATAATTCATTACTATTAGTAAAAATAACCTAGTGATTATTTTTTCTTGTTAGCTACAGTTTTTCTCTTACCTTTTCTCGTACGAGAGTTATTTTTAGTTCTCTGACCTCTTAAAGGTAAACCAAGTCTGTGACGGATACCTCTTTGACATCCGATATCCATTAAACGCTTAATGCTTAATTGAACTTCAGAACGTAACTCACCCTCAATAGTGTAAATTCCAACTTGCTCACGAATTGCTGCAATTTGATCATCTGTCCAATCTTGAACTTTGATGCTCTCATCTATTTTAGCATTTGCTAAAACTTCTTTAGCTCTGCTTCTTCCTATACCAAAGATGTAAGTTAAAGCGATAACGCCTCTCTTATTCTTTGGAATATCAATACCTGCGATTCTTGCCATAACTACCCTTGTCTTTGTTTAAATCTAGGATTCTTCTTGTTTATTACATATAATCTGCCCTTTCTGCGAACAATTTTGCAGTCGGCACTTCTTTTCTTTAATGATGCTCTTACTTTCATCAGTTTTGTTTTTTAATATCTGTAAGTAATTCTTGCCTTCGATAAATCATACGGACTCATTTCAAGTTTTACCTTATCACCAGGTAATAACTTAATATAGTGCATTCTCATTTTTCCTGAAATGTGAGCCGTAACAATATGTCCATTCTCTAATTCTACACGAAACATAGCATTTGATAATGCTTCGGTTATAGTTCCATCTTGTTGAATTGCTGCTTGTTTAGCCATATTATTTTAATGATTTTCTGTTGTTACTATTTCCTGACTTCATTAAACCATCGTAACGACTGTTTAATAAGTACGAGTTAATTTGTTGAATTGTATCAATTGCAACACCTACCATAATGATTAAGGATGTTCCACCGTAAAACATTGCCCAGTTTTGAGTAACTCCAAACTTTACAATAATTGCTGGTAAAATAGATAAAGCCGCTAAGAATAAAGATCCTGGGAATGTTATTTTAGATAACACCGAATCTAAATAGCTTGCCGTTTCTTCTCCTGGTTTATATCCAGGAACAAAACCATTACTTCTCTTTAAATCTTCAGCCATTTTATTCGTAGGAATTGTAATCGCTGTATAAAAGTAACTAAAGACAATAATTAAGATAGCAAATATAACGTTATACCATAAACCGAAATTATCAGCTAAACTATTTAATGCTGGATATTTTTGACCTAAAGCTACTGGTAAAAACATAATAGCTTGAGCAAATATAATTGGCATTACACCCGCCGCATTTAACTTTAAAGGAATGTACTGTCTAGCGCCATCTACTTCCTTTATATTCGTTACTGCAGTACGACGAGCGTACTGAACAGCAACTTTACGAACGGCTGTTACTAATAACACGGTTAATAAAATTACTACAAACCAAACAATTAGTTCTATTAAGATCATCATGATACCACCACCACCAGCGTTTTCTGTTTTTGATACAACTTCTTGTAAAAATGCTACTGGGAAATTAGCTATAATACCAACAGTAATTAATAACGAAATACCGTTACCAACACCTTTATCAGTAATACGCTCACCCAACCACATAGCAAAAATAGTACCTGCTGTTAGTAAAGTCATTGATGACACCCAGAAGGTAGCTCCTGAAACTAGGAATGCTGCATCTGGTAAACCAAATTGTGTTTTGATAGCTGTAATATAAGTTGGTCCTTGAACCAAAGTGATTAAAATGGTTAGCCATCTAGTAATTTGAGTAATCTTTTTTCTACCACTCTCTCCATCTTTCTGTAGCTTTTGTAAATACGGTACCGCAATACCCATTAACTGAACAACAATAGATGCAGAAATATATGGCATAATACCAAGTGCCATTACTGACGCTCTAGCAAATGCCCCACCTGTAAATGCGTTTAATAAACCTAAAAGACCACCTCCAGTTTGGTCTTTTAATGCTGCTAATTGAGTTGGATCTATTCCAGGTAAAGGAACAGCCGCCATAAATCTATATACAGCAATTAAACCAATGGTTAAAAGTATTTTTTCTTTTAACTCTTCAATCTTGAAAATGTCTCTTAAAGTATTTATAAAATTCATCATTTACAGTTTTCTTATAAGGTAACCGCGTCACCACCAACTGCTTCTATTGCAGCTTTTGCTGATGCAGTAAATTTATGCACAGTAATATTCAATTTAGTCTTTAACTCTCCATTCCCTAATATCTTTACTAGGTCATTTTTACGAGCCAAACGGTTTTCTACTAATATGTCTAAAGTAACAGTATCAGTTATTCTACCCTTGTCTACTAAATTTTGTAATTTATCTAAATTAACACCAACATATTCTACTCGATTTCTGTTAGTGAATCCAAATTTTGGTACACGTCTTTGAAGAGGCATTTGACCACCTTCAAAACCTACTTTACGAGAATATCCTGAACGAGATTTAGCTCCTTTATGACCTCTTGTAGAAGTACCTCCGTGACCAGAACCTTCTCCACGAGCGATTCTTTTACCGCTTTTAGTAGATCCTGATGCTGGTTTTAAGTTATGTAAACTCATTTTATAATATCTTATTTAATTTCTTCAACAGAAATTAAGTGTTTAACTTTATTTACCATCCCCAAAATTGTAGCCGATGCTTCGTGCTCTACAGTTTGGTTGATTTTACGTAAACCCAACGCCTCTAAAGTTCTTTTTTGATTTTTAAGGCGACCAATTTGACTTTTTACTTGTGTAACTTTAATTTTACTCATCGTCTTAAATTTTATCCGTTAAAAACTCTCTCTAAAGAAATTCCTCTTTGCTTAGCGATAGTCTCTGCACTACGTAATTGTAACAATGCATCGAAAGTAGCCTTAACCACATTATGAGGGTTAGAAGAACCTTGAGATTTTGATAATACGTCTTTTACTCCTACAGATTCTAAAACTGAACGAACAGCTCCACCTGCGATAACTCCGGTACCATGTGATGCTGGCTTAATGAAAACCCTAGCTCCACCAAATTTACCTTTTTGCTCATGAGGTAAAGTACCATCTAAAAGAGGAATGCGAACTAAATTCTTTTTAGCTTCTTCAACTGCTTTTGCAATTGCAGACGAAACGTCTTTAGACTTTCCTAATCCGTGACCTACAACTCCACTTCCATCACCAACAACAACAATTGCAGAAAAACCGAATGCTCTACCACCTTTAGTTACCTTAGTAACACGTTGTACGCCAACTAATTTATCTACAAGCTCTAATCCGCTTGGTTTTACTCTTTCTACGTTTTTATATCCTAACATAATATAATTTCTTAAAATTTTAAACCAGCTTCTCTTGCAGCGTCAGCTAATACTTTTACTCTTCCGTGGTATAAATAACCGTTACGATCAAAAGCAACAGTTTCCACTCCAGCTTTAACAGCCTTTTCAGCAATAGATTTCCCAACTGCTGTAGCTGCCTCTACTTTAGAGCTAGATGAAACCTCTTTATCTCTTGATGAAGCTGATACTAATGTAACTCCAGCAACATCGTCAATTAATTGAGCATAGATCTCTTTATTACTTCTAAAAACAGATAACCTTGGCTTTTGAGCAGTTCCAGTTATTATTTTTCTTATTCTATACTTAATACGTTGTCTTCTTTCAAGCTTTGATAATGCCATAATAATATTTCTCTTATTTATTATGCAGATTTACCTGCTTTTCTTCTTAATACTTCTCCTACAAACTTAATTCCTTTTCCTTTGTAAGGTTCTGGCTTACGGAATGAACGAATTTTAGCGGCAACTTGACCTACTAATTGCTTATCATGTGAAGTTAACTTTATGATTGGGTTCTTACCTTTTTCAGAAACCGTCTCTATTTTAACTTCTGGAGCTAATTCTAAAACTATGTTATGAGAAAAACCTAAAGCTAAATCTAATTTTTGACCTTGATTTGAAGCTCTATAACCAACTCCAACTAACTCTAATTCTTTCGTATAACCTTTGCTAACTCCTTCAATCATATTATTGATTAAAGAACGGTATAAACCATGCTTAGCTCTGTGCTCTTTAGTTTCTGATGGTCTTTCAACTGTAATAGTACCATCTTCAACTTTTACAGTAATATTAGAAGTTAACTCTTGCGTTAATTCTCCTAATTTACCTTTTACTGTTACCACGTTATCGTTTACTTTAACTTCAACACCTTGTGGCAATGCGATTGGATTTTTTCCTATTCTACTCATTTTACAAACGTGTTTTTAGTAAACGTAACATAATACTTCTCCCCCTACGTTTTCTTGACGAGCTTTCTTGTTAGTCATTACACCTCTCGATGTTGACACAATAGCAATACCTAAACCGTTTAAAACTCTAGGCATTTCTTTAGCTCCCACATACTTACGTAAACCTGGCGTTGAAACTCTTTGAATCTTTCTGATAACTGACTCCTTTGTTGATCTGTCGTACTTTAAAGCTATCTTGATTGAACCTTGTACAGATTCATCATTGAATTGATAACTTAAAATGTACCCTTGATCGAACAAAATTTTGGTCATCTCCTTCTTCAGCTTTGAAGCAGGAACCTCAACAACTCTGTGACCTGCACCGATTGCATTTCTCACTCGAGTTAGAAAATCCGCGATTGGATCTGTGTACATAATTAATTAATTTGCGGTTTTGGTTTTTAGTAATTTCTATAGTACCTACGACTTATCGTAATTACTAAACCTGAAACCAGTTAATATTTATTTTTTGTTTTTATGACAATTATGCTCTAAAAAATGAAACCTTTTTACATAAAATTTCATTACAAGGCGTAATTACCCCATAAAAAACAGAGTGCAAATATACATAAAGTTTTCGAAAAAAAAAGGCTTTTACCAATTATCAGTTTGACTATTAATTTATTGTCAATTCGTATTACATAGGTACAAATCTTGAACACAATCAAGCATGCTATATTTTTAGTTTTTTAGCACTGTTTTTTTTTCTTTCATACCAAATAAAAAACGCATCCATTTAAACGGATATACACACAATAAATAAATTGCTGTTATTACAAAGAATGAGCTAATACTTAAAACAACTATCTTTACCGATATATCTGCTTTAATTTTTAAAACATAATATCCAATAGCAATTATTACCGTTTGATGTAGCATATAGAAAGGATATACAGCTTCGTTAAGTTTATATAATAATTTACTTCTTTTATTTAAAAATATTTGCCCATACCCTAAACAACATATTATGACAGACCAAGAAACTAAAGAACAGGCAATATACCACAAGTGCCATCTCGTTGTTAAAGAAAAATAAGGAGAAACATACTCATTAGGAATATAATAATAACCATAGAAAATTAAACTGCACAATAATGATATAATTAAATTTCTCCTCCTATTTTTCAATAGCACCTTCCATAAGCTCTTAGTACTTGAAATAACTATTCCACTTGCATAAAAGAAACTGTAGTATAACGTTGTCGAGGGATTCGTGAAACTTTTAGAATCACTTGGAAAATAATGTTTAGTTATAACCCTTATTACTATTAACAAAGTTACCCATAAAAACAAGCCGTAGTTAGTTGTTACTTTCCGTATGTACCGCTTTATTTTAGCACTTCTATTCGAATTAAAAAAAACTATAAATGGAATAAAAACCAAAGACATCAGAAAAAGATTCTCAATAAACCAAAGATGATTGACTTCCAGTTTACTCATGATAGTTGGATATTCAATAAGAAAACTTTCGTGCTCATTCAAGAATTCGAAATAAATTTGAGGCGGTACTAATACCAATACTCCAAAAATCAATGGAATTAACAATCTTTTACTTCGCTCTTTCATAAAACTCAACCAGTTCCTCTTAGAAAACGCATACACTGTTCCTATTCCAGATACCAAAAACAACAAGGGTAATCTAAACTGTTCAAAATACACCATAGTGTCATCTAATACTTTACTCGATTCTTCATTTATAATATGAAATCCATCTCCATTAAAAGGCATTAATACATGATGTAAAAAAACCGCAAAAACCGAAATTACACGTAACCAATCCAAATCGTACCTTCTTATTTTATCCATTTTAAAAAATTAAATAGTTTTTACGAAAATAGATACATGAAATCCGTTTAGCCCAGTATTACGGCTATTTGGGACAAATAGCATAAAATATGTTACTAATATCAAGTAGCTCTAAAAATCCAAGAATATATAGTTCCTCTTACTATAATTAGATTATAAATATAGCCCTAATTACAAACTAAATTTGATTATTAACAGTATAAATTAATTATTAATGGTTCTATTCTTCTTATCAAATTCAATAATCATTGCTCGAGAAACGGGTACTATTTCCTTAAAATTTCTAATTAAAACTTTATAGCCTTGTGAGCTTCTTTCTACTGATTGGACTACTTTTAGATTTAAAATAAATGAACGATGAGTTCTAAAGATAAATTTATAGGAACACAATTGATCCTCTAAACTCTTTATGGTCATTCTTTTTAACATTACATCATTATTTAGAACAATCTTTACATAATTTTTATCCGACTTGGCGCAAACAAACTCATTAATATTTAAAACAAAATCATCTAACCTTACTTGTGTTTTTATTGCTATTTCATTTGATACAAAAGGAATAGAGTCCTTACTAAACATCCCCTCTTTTTCCTTTGACTCCTTTTTTAAATTTAATCTTTTAGCATTAATAGACGTAATTATAAAAATTAAAAGACCTCCTACTAAGATTGTATTTCTAACTTCCTCGTATAAATATCTTAAAGACCAATTATCATCTTTATCATAAATAAAATCTCGTATTAAAAACTGAAACACTCCTATTATTATTATTAAAGTCAATAAGAATCCAAATTCATCTTTTATTCTCCATGTTTTACCATTAGTTCTGAATAATTGTAAAACCAATACTAGTATAAAAAAAACTACAAGCGACAACAAAGAATGTATTAAAGAAACCAGAAAAAAACTAAACTTAAGTTCACCTTGATTAACTTCAAACGGCTCAAAAAAAATGCTAAAACAAACAGACAACAACAAAACTAATCCCCCTATAATTATCGTGTTTCTTAAATTATAGTAATATGGATACACTCTGTTTAAGTATGTCGTAATATTGTTTTTCATATGTCCTCAAACATACGAAATGTCAATTATTGTTTAATCGTTACAAAACAAAAAGGCCATACTTTAACAGTATGACCTTTTTTATATAATAAAATAAATATTTTACCAGCTTGCTTTCTTAACTCCAGGAATTAACCCTTGGTTCGCCATTTCACGGAAAGTTACACGTGAAATACCAAACTGACGCATATATCCTTTTGGACGTCCAGTTAATTTACAACGGTTATGCTTTCTAACCGGTGAAGCATTTTTCGGTAACTTTTGTAAGCCTTCATAGTCTCCAGCTTCTTTCAAAGCTTTTCTCTTTTCAGCGTATTTCTCTACCGTTTTAGCTCTTTTGCGCTCACGCGCTTTCATTGATTCTTTAGCCATCTTATTAATTCTTTTTAAATGGTAATCCTAATTCTGCTAATAATGATTTCGCTTCTTTATCAGTTCCTGCAGATGTTACAAATGTAATATCCATTCCACTAATTTTTTTCACTTGATCAATATTAATTTCTGGGAAAATGATTTGTTCAGTAATTCCTAAATTATAATTACCTCTACCATCAAAACCATTAGCTATACCGTTGAAATCTCTAACACGCGGTAAAGAAGCAGTGACTAAACGATCTAAAAACTCGTACATAACATTACCTCTTAACGTAACCTTTGCTCCAATAGGCATTCCTTTACGTAGTTTGAAGTTTGCTACATCTTTTTTAGATATAGTTGAAACTGCTTTCTGCCCAGTAATTGTAGTCAATTCCTCAATAGCATATTCAATTAATTTCTTATCAGCTATAGCTGCACCTACCCCTTTGCTTACAACGATTTTTTGTAATTTTGGCACTTGCATTAGATTGTTATAACCGAATTCTTCAGTAAGAGCTTTTACAACTTTGCTCTTGTACTCCTCTTTTAATCTTGGTACGTAACTCATGGTTATATTGCTTTATCTGATTTCTTTGAAAATCTTACCTTCTTATCTCCATCAACTCTGTAACCTACTCTAACTGTTTCACCGTCTTCAACAAGTGCAACGTTAGAAATGTGTAATGAAGCTTCTTTTTTTACGATACCTCCTTGCGGATTAGTAGCACTAGGTTTAGTATGCTTAGAAACCATATTAACCCCTTCAACTACTAGTCTGTCCGTATCTTTAAGTATACTTAATACTTTACCTTCAGCCCCCTTGTGGTCTCCAGCGATAACTTTAACAGTATCTCCTGATTTGATTTTAAACTTCTTCATCTTATCTTCGATTTTAAAGCACTTCAGGTGCTAATGATACTATCTTCATAAATTGTTTCTCACGTAATTCACGAGCCACAGGTCCGAAAACACGAGTTCCTCTCATTTCCTCAGTTGGATTTAATAACACACATGCGTTATCATCAAATCTGATATATGATCCGTCTTTACGTCTAACTTCTTTCTTAGTACGAACAACAACTGCACGAGATACTTGACCTTTCTTTACAGTTCCGTTTGGAGTTGCAGACTTTACCGTAACTACGATTTTATCTCCAACGCTAGCGTAACGCTTTCTTGTTCCTCCTAAAACTCTAATTACTAAAACCTCTTTGGCACCAGTATTGTCTGCTACTTTTAATCTTGATTCTGTTTGTAACATATTATTTAGCTCTTTCTAGGATTTCTACTAATCTCCAACGCTTAGATTTACTTAATGGACGAGTTTCCATTATTTTAACAGTATCACCTTCGTTGCAATCGTTATTCTCGTCATGTGCAACATACTTCTTCGTTTTCAAAACGAACTTTCCGTACATTGGGTGCTTTACTCTCTTTACCTCGCTTACCACGATAGATTTCTCCATCTTATTGCTAGATACAACACCTATTCTCTCTTTTCTAAGATTTCTTTTTTCCATCTTTAAAACTGACTAGAATTATTGTAATTCTCTTTTAGTTAACTCTGTAGCAATTCTTGCCACAGTTTTTCTTAAGGTACGTAACTCTAAAGGATTCTCCAATGGAGTTATAGCATGAGCCATCTTAAGATCAGTATAATTTTTCTTCAACGCTCCAAGCTTATCTTGTAAATCAGCTGTTGATAATTCTTTAATTTCTGATTGTTTCATTGTTTCTAGAATTAAGCGTTAAAATCAAAATCTCTTGCGATGATAAACTTAGTCTTCACCGGAAGTTTTTGAGCTGCTAAGCGTAAAGCTTCTTTAGCTACTTCCATTGGCACACCACCAATTTCAAACAAGATTCTTCCAGGTTTAACTACTGCTACGAAATGATCAGGTGCACCTTTACCTTTACCCATACGTACTTCTAATGGCTTCTTAGTAATAGGTTTGTCTGGAAATATTTTAATCCAAAGTTGCCCTTCTCTTTTCATATAACGAGTTGCCGCGATACGAGCTGCTTCTATCTGACGAGAGGTAAGTAAGTTTTGATCTAGCGATTTAATCCCAAACATTCCATTTGAAAGTTGAGTTCCTCTGCCAGAGTTACCACTCATATTACCCTTGCCCTTCTGAACTTTACGAAATTTTACTCTTTTTGGCTGTAACATGTCTAATTTCTTTTAAAAATTATTTTCTTCTACGAGGTTGACGCTTTCCTCCACCTTTGTTAGAGTTATTACCTTTTTGCTTAGATAATCCAACTAACGGAGATAATTCACGTTTTCCATAAACCTCACCTTTCATAATCCATACTTTCACACCGATTCTTCCGTATGTAGTATGAGCTTCATTAAGTGCATAATCGATATCCGCTCTAAAAGTAGAAAGAGGAATTCTTCCTTCTTTATAATGCTCAGAACGCGCCATTTCAGCACCATTTAAACGACCAGATATTTGAATCTTGATTCCTTCTGCATTCATTCTGATTGCAGCGGCAATGGCCATCTTAATAGCTCTCTTATAAGAAATTCTGTTTTCGATTTGACGTGCTACACTAGCAGCTACTAAATTCGCATCTAGCTCAGGACGTTTGATTTCAAAAATATTAATTTGAACCTCTTTTCCTGTAATCTTCTTAAGCTCTTCTTTTAACTTGTCTACCTCTTGACCTCCTTTTCCGATAATAATACCAGGACGTGCAGTAGTGATAGTAACGGTTACAAGTTTTAAAGTACGCTCGATAATAACACGTGAAACACTTGCTTTAGATAATCTAGCATCAATATACTTTCTTATCTTATTGTCTTCAGCAATTTTATCTCCGTAGTCATTTCCACCATACCAGTTAGACTCCCATCCTCTGATGATTCCTAAACGATTTCCTATTGGATTTGTTTTTTGTCCCATTTCTACTTTGATTAATTACTTTTATTTTTACTTCCTAACTCTAAAGTAACGTGATTAGAACGTTTTCTAATTCTATGAGCACGTCCTTGTGGAGCTGGTCTTAATCTTTTTAACATTCCAGCGCTATCCACAAAAATAGATTTCACGAATAATCCAGCATCTTCAATACTCGCACCCTCGTTCTTCGCTTGCCAGTTAGCAATCGCAGATAATAACAACTTTTCTAAGTTGCGAGATGCTTCCTTTGGACTAAACTTTAAGATTTGTAAAGCTTTTTCAACTTCAACACCTCTTACTAAGTCCGCTACTAAACGCATTTTTCTTGGTGATGTAGGACAGTTAGTAAGCTTAGCGAAAGCTTTTTGCTTTCTAGCTTCTTTTAACTGCGTTGCCATGTTTTTTTTACGACTTCCCATAATTTCCTACTTATTTTTTACCTTTATTTTTTGCACCAGCATGTCCTCTAAATGAACGAGTTGGTGAAAATTCTCCTAATTTATGACCTACCATGTTTTCAGTTACGTATACTGGAACAAACTGACGTCCGTTATGCACGGCAATAGTTTGTCCAACGAAATCAGGAGTAATCATACTTGCTCTAGACCAAGTTTTAATAACTGATTTACTTCCAGATTCAACGTTAGTTAAAACTTTTTTCTCTAATTTATAGTGAACGTAAGGTCCTTTTTTTAATGATCTTGCCATGACTTATTATTTCTTTCTACGTTCTATGATATACTTATTACTAGCTTTAGTTTTAGATCTAGTCTTAAATCCTTTAGCTGGAATACCGTTTCTAGATCTTGGGTGACCTCCAGAAGAACGTCCTTCACCACCTCCCATTGGGTGATCAACTGGGTTCATTCTTACTGCATTAGTTCTAGGTCTTCTTCCTAACCATCTGCTTCTACCAGCTTTACCTGATACAATTAATTGATGATCTGAGTTAGACACAACCCCTATAGCTGCCTTACATGTTAACAAGATTAATCTTGTTTCACCTGAAGGTAACTTTACTGTAGCATACTTACCATCTCTTGCCATTAACTGTGCAAAAGATCCGGCTGAACGGGCCATAACAGCTCCTTGACCAGGACGTAATTCAATACATGAAATTGTTGTTCCCAAAGGAATATCACTTAAATACATTGAATTTCCTAAGTCTGGAGTAGCTTCTTTACCAGAAACTATTTTTTGACCTACTTTTAATCCGTTTTGAGCGATTATATAACGCTTTTCTCCATCAGCATAAACAACTAATGCAATAAATGCAGTACGGTTTGGATCGTACTCAATAGTTTTAACTGTTGCAGGTATACCGTCTTTATCTCTTTTAAAATCGATAACACGATATTTCTTTTTATGACCACCACCTATGTTACGGGTAGTCATTCTTCCTTGACTATTTCGACCTCCAGATCTTTTTTTCGAAGCTAATAAAGATTTCTCCGGCTTATCAGTAGTAATGGTGTCGAACCCATTTACAACTCTAAAACGCTGACCTGGTGTTATTGGTTTTAATTTTCTAACTGACATTCTAAATTGTCTTAAAGATTGTTATAAAAATCAATTGATTCACCTTCTGCTAACTGTACAATTGCTTTTTTGTATCCACTGGTTAATCCAGAAACTAAACCTTTCTTAGTATATTTAGTTTTTCTCTCTGCTGGCTGGATTAAGGTTCTTACAGATTTAACTGCAACACCATAAGCTGATTCAACTGCACCTTTAATTTCTAACTTGTTAGCTTTTTTATTCACAACAAATGCATAACGATTAAATACTTCGCTATCTTTTGTTGCTTTTTCTGTAATAATAGGTTTTATTAAAATACTCATTTCTTTCCCTATTTACTTAAATTAGATTCAATTCCTTCTAATGAACTTTCAGTAATTACAACTTTACCTGCGTTTAACACGCTGTAAGTGTTAATTCCTGTTGCATCTACAACCTTAGAATTTTTCAAGTTACGAGACGATAAGTATACATTCTTATTCTCATCACCTAAAACAAATAAAGACTTCTTAGCGTCTAATTCTAAAGCTTTTAATACATTAACAAAATTCTTAGTTTTTGGAGCTTCGAAATTGAAGTCTTCAACTACTACTAAATTGTTATCGTTTGCTTGAATACTTAAAGCTGATTTACGAGCTAAACGCTTTAAGTTTTTATTTAATTTGAAAGAATAGTTTCTTGGTCTTGGACCGAAAATACGACCACCACCTCTAAACACAGGAGACTTAATACTTCCTGCACGAGCAGTACCAGTTCCTTTTTGTTTTTTAATCTTTCTTGTACTACCAGTAATCTCACCTCTTTCTTTAGACTTGTGAGTACCTTGTCTTTGATTTGCCAAATACTGCTTTACATCTAAATAGATAGCATGATCATTTGGCTCTATTCCGAATACTTCGCTAGAAAGTTCAACTTTTCTACCAGTATCTTTTCCTGTGATATCTAATACTGCTACTTTCATTATTTCTCGATAGTTACATAAGAGTTCTTGTGACCTGGAACGGCACCTTTAACAACTAAAAGATTCTTTTCAGGAACTACTTTTAATACTCTTAAATTTTGAACTTTAACTTTATCTCCTCCCATACGTCCTGCCATGCGCATTCCTTTGAATACTCTTGCAGGGTATGAAGCTGCACCAATCGAACCAGGTGCTCTTAAACGGTTATGTTGACCGTGAGTTGCTTGTCCAACTCCAGCAAAACCATGACGTTTAACAACCCCTTGAAATCCTTTACCTTTAGAAGTTCCAGAAACATCTACGAACTCTCCTTCAGCAAATAATTCAACAGTAAGTGAATCACCTAATTTGTGATTTCCATCAAAACCTTGAAATTCAATAACTCTTCTTTTTGCAGATGTACCAGCTTTTTTAAAGTGACCATCTAAAGCTTTGTTAGAGCTTTTCTCTTTTTTGTCATCGAAACCAAGTTGTAAAGCGTTATAACCATCAACCTCTTCGGTTCTGACTTGGGTAACAACGCAAGGACCCGCTTCGATTACCGTACAAGGAATATTTTTCCCGTTCTCATCGAATAAACTGGTCATTCCAATTTTTCTTCCAATTAACCCAGACATATTTGTTTGTTTTCTGACGTTAGATATATTATTATCCAGCGCGTCAATTAATAATTACTTATTTGAAACTAAAGTTTCATTTTTAAAATCCCCTTCAAAAGTCGCTCAAAAAAAAAGAGTCTAAAACACTCTTAGCTCTTTATAAGTGTTTTTACCGTTTTTCCTTCGCGAAACCCTCAGGACATGTTCATTGAATTAACAATTCAATGCTTTGTTTATACACACTGAACCTAAATTCGGTGTGCAAAAGTAAAAAAAACTTTCGGTTTAACAAAATTAAACCGAAAGTTATGAGATACTTATACTTTTATTTCAACTTCAACCCCACTTGGTAACTCAAGTTTCATTAAAGCATCAATAGTTTTTGATGAAGAACTATAGATATCTAATAAACGCTTGTAAGCAGATAATTGAAATTGTTCTCTAGATTTTTTGTTTACGTGTGGTGAACGTAATACAGTAAAAATCTTTTTATGTGTTGGTAAAGGTATTGGACCGTTAACTACAGCTCCAGTACTCTTTACAGTCTTTACGATTTTTTCAGCAGATTTATCAACTAAATTATAATCGTAAGATTTTAATTTTATTCTAATTTTTTGACTCATTTTGATTAACCTTTAGCGTTTGCAATTACCTCTTCCGATATATTTGATGGTGTCTCTGCGTAATGAGAAAATTCCATGGTAGAAGTTGCTCTACCAGAAGACATCGTTCTTAAAGCCGTCACATATCCAAACATTTCAGATAAAGGAACTAATGCTTTCACAACTTTAGAGCCAGCACGATCACTCATATCGTTAACCTGACCTCTTCTTCTATTCAAGTCTCCTACGATATCTCCCATATTTTCTTCAGGAGTTAACACCTCTAGTTTCATTAATGGCTCCATTATTTTAGCTTTTGCAGCTTTTGCCGCTGCTTTATAACCTAATTTAGCCGCTAATTCGAATGATAATTGATCTGAATCAACAGGGTGGAAAGATCCATCTCTCAATGTAACTTTCATCGAATCCATTTCATATCCAGCTAAAGGACCATTCTTCATCGCCTCTTTAAATCCTTTCTCAACAGACGGTACAAATTCCTTAGGAACATTCCCTCCTTTGATTACTGATTCAAATTGCAATCCTTGAACATCTTCATCAGCAGGCTCCATAGTAAATACAATATCAGCAAACTTACCACGTCCACCAGATTGCTTTTTATAAACCTCTCTATGATCAGCAGCAGCAGTAATTGCTTCTTTATACTCAACCTGTGGTTGACCTTCGTTAACTTCTACTTTAAACTCACGTTTTAAACGATCAACAATGATATCTAAGTGTAACTCACCCATTCCAGATATAATAGTCTGTCCTGAAGCTTCGTCAGTTCTTACAGTAAATGTAGGATCTTCTTCGGCCAATTTAGCTAAAGACATTCCTAATTTATCTACATCAGCTTTCGTTTTAGGCTCAACAGCAATACCAATTACTGGATCAGGAAAGTCCATAGATTCTAAAACAATTGGATTCTTTTCATCCGATAAAGTATCTCCTGTTTTAATATCTTTAAAACCAACTCCTGCACCGATATCTCCTGCTTCAATATAATCGATTGCATTTTGCTTATTCGAATGCATTTGGTAAATACGAGAAATACGTTCTTTTTTACCTGAACGGTTATTTAACACATATGAACCTGCATCTAAACGACCAGAGTATGCACGGAAGAAAGCTAAACGCCCTACAAAAGGATCTGTAGCAATTTTAAACGCTAATGCAGAAAAAGGTTCTTTCGCATCTGGTTTACGAGTTTCTTCATCTCCGGTATCCGGATTCGTTCCAATAATATTATCTCTATCTACAGGTGAAGGTAAATAACGACAAACAGCATCTAATAAGAATTGTACTCCTTTATTCTTAAATGAAGACCCACATACCATAGGAATGATAGACATATCCATTACAGCAGCTCTAAGTGCAGCGTGCACTTCTTCTTCTGTAATAGAATCTTCATCCTCCATATATTTTTCTAACAAATCTTCGTCATAAGCAGCAACCTCTTCGATTAACTTACCACGTAGCTCTCTAGCTTCATCCTTCAAATCTTCAGGAATATCAACGATATCAAAAGTTGAACCATAGTTCTCATCATGCCATACAATAGCACGGTTCTTAACTAAATCAACGATACCTTTAAAATCAGATTCGTCACCAATATTTAATACGATTGGCACTGCATTAGACTTTAACATATCTTTTACCTGTTGACAAACAGCTAAAAAATTAGCCCCTTGACGGTCCATTTTGTTAACAAAACCGATACGAGGTACTTTATAGTTATCAGCTAAACGCCAGTTAGTTTCTGACTGAGGTTCAACTCCGTCAACTGCAGAGAATAAGAATACTAAACCATCTAATACACGTAATGAACGGTTTACCTCAACAGTAAAATCAACGTGACCAGGAGTATCAATAATATTAAAGTGATATCCTTTTGCATCAGAAGTCGGCTCTCCATTTTCAGTTGGGAACTGCCATGTACAAGTTGTTGCTGCAGAAGTAATTGTAATACCTCTTTCAGCCTCTTGCTCCATCCAATCCATTGTTGAAGCACCATCATGCACCTCACCAATTTTATGAGACACTCCTGTATAAAAAAGGACACGCTCAGTAGTTGTAGTCTTACCTGCGTCAATGTGCGCAGCAATACCAATATTTCTTGTGTATTTTAAATCTCTACTCATGTTTATTAAAATCTAAAGTGTGAGAATGCTTTGTTTGCTTCAGCCATTTTATGAGTATCCACTCTTTTCTTAACGGCAGCACCTTCTTCTTTAGCAGCTGCTAAAAACTCTGACGCCAAACGTTGTGCCATAGTCTTCTCATTACGCTTACGAGCGTATGAGATCATCCATTTAATAGCCATAGATACTTTACGGTCTGGACGAATTTGCATTGGAATTTGGAATGTTGCACCACCAACACGACGAGAACGAACCTCCACATGTGGCATTACATTTGACAAACCATCTTTCCATATTTCTAAAGCCGACTTCTCCTCGTCAGTCTTCTTTTCATTTACGATATCAATTGCATCGTAAAAAACTTTGAATGCTACAGATTTTTTACCGTCCCACATTAAGTTATTCACAAAACGTGTTACTAACTGATCGTTAAATCTTGGGTCCGGTAAGAGAACTCTTTTTTTAGCTCTTCTTTTTCTCATGTCTTTACATTAAAAAAGTTACTAATTATTTTTTACTTTTTGTCTTTTGGGCGTTTTGCACCGTATTTAGATCTACGTTGAGTTCTTCCATCAACTCCCGCAGTATCTAATGCTCCACGTACAATATGATATTTCACCCCTGGTAAATCTTTTACCCTTCCACCTCTAACTAATACTATCGAGTGCTCCTGAAGATTATGTCCCTCACCTGGAATATACGCGTTAATTTCATTACCATTTGTTAATCTAACACGAGCAACTTTACGCATTGCTGAGTTAGGTTTTTTCGGTGTGGTAGTGTAAACACGCGTACAAACTCCACGTCTTTGAGGACATGACATCAAAGCAGCCGATTTACTCTTCTTAGTTATTTTGGTTCTTCCTTTACGAACTAATTGTTGAATAGTTGGCATACTAAATAATTACTATTTTTCGTTGTACTTAAATAATTTCTCTTATTTTTAAGAGACGGCAAATGTACAATAATTTTCTAATTATTCAAAAATCAACAAGTTATTTTTAAACATCGTAACAATTTTATAGCAATTCATTTAAATTGAACTTTCTTAAATATACTTTTTTATCTGTGTTAAAATTCCATAAAAAAAAATACGCAACAATCCTTCTGCTACTTATTCAAGGCCTCCTCTTTTCACAAGAGTACTCTTTGGTTCTCACCAGCAATATTCAGGCAGAAAAAAAAATAATAGAAGATATTTTTTTTTCTAAAAAACATTCTTCGGAAAAAAGTATTATGACTGAAATTTCATTAATCAAAGATAAACTCAATAAAAAAGGCTTTTTTAAAGTTTCTCATCAACTAAAAAAACAAAGTAACTTATACATCTGTCGATTAAATTTAGGTAAGAAAATTACAATAGCAGTTATTAATGATGGAGACAATCCAAGAACTTTGAATGTACCCCATTTAGAAGAATATATTTTATCCAAACAGCATGAACTCGATAAAAAAGGCGAGTCTTTCTCTGAAATAAAATTGTCAAATATTACTATACGAAAAGATACTCTATTCGCTCGTCTCTATATAAAACGAAGACAAATACGTTATATTGACAAAATAATAATTAAAGGATATAAAGATTTCCCTACATCATATTTAAAGAACTTCCTTAATATCAAAAAGAAAACAGCAGTAAGCAAGGGTAAATTAAAACATTTATCGGAACAATTAAAAACTTTAGAATTTGTAACGGAAACAAAACCACCTCAATTATTATTTAGTAAGGATTCAACTTTTATTTTCTTCTATCTGAAAAAGAAAAGTAAAAATTACTTTGACGGGTTTATAAACGCTTCTCCAAGAAACAACACAATAAAGTTTAATGGACAACTTTCTCTCGGTTTAAGCAACATCTTTAATCAAGGCGAAAGTTTTAACTTAAACTGGAATTCAAATACAGATAACACCTCTTTCAACATTAATATAAAAACACCATTCCTATTTAATAGCCCAATAACACCAGAACTTATCTTCAATATTTTCAAACAAGACTCTACGTTCTTAAACTCTGAAGTTAAAACAAAGCTTTCCTATCAAATATCGGCTAAATCTATTATATCTATAAACTACGAGTCAAACACATCTTCTAACCTTTTAGATAATGAAAAAACGAATGTAAATTCATTCACCAACTCTTTCTACGGTCTTTCTTATAGAACAACTATAAAAGATAGAGCGTTTGCTTTTTCAGAAGACTCTTTTTTAAAAACCTCCTTACTATTCGGTTCCAGAAATTCAAATAATACCAAAGCGAATCAAATCAAATTTATAGTTCATGCTCAACACCTTCAAAAATTATCAAATAAAGGCTCTTTACTCCTTCAATCTCAAATCGGTTATCTTGAATCGGACTCTTATCTCGAAAATGAATTATTTAGAATTGGTGGTCCACTTTCTATAAGAGGCTTCTTACCTAACAGCATCCCTTCTTCCAAATACCTTATTCTTAAAACACAATACAATTACCTTATCAACGAAAAAACTCAAATTTATCCACTTTTTGACCTAGCGCAATACTATTTTAATAAATCAAACAATCTTCTTTCTACTGGAATAGGTTATTCGCAATTAAGAAACAACACATTAATCAACATTGAATATGCCATTGGGAAAGGCAATCAAGAAAGCTTTAACTTCAACAACTCTTTCTTATCTATCAAAGTCCTAACCTATTTTTAAATTCTTACCTAAGACCAAGTAAAACCAAGGAATGTTAATTAATATTAACACTTAATTAACTAATTTGTTGTTTTTTTAAGTTTTATTTAAGACTTTTAACACCATAAATTTAAACAATTAAGCAATGAAAACAAAGTTTAATGGGATTTTAACGCTCTTCTTTGCGTTGTTTGTGCAGATTTCTTTCGCACAAGAAAAAACAATTTCAGGTACTGTTTCTGATGAAAGTGGACCTCTTCCTGGAGTTACAGTATTAAAAAAAGGCACTACACAAGGTACTGAAACAGACTTTGACGGAAAGTATTCGTTAAATTCCAAATCAGGTGATGTTTTAGTTTTCAGTTTTGTAGGAATGACAACTGTTGAAAAAACGGTTGGTGCCTCAAACACAATGAATGTAACTATGGAAGGAGACAACATCCTTGATGAAGTAGTGGTTACAGCCTTAGGTATTAAAAAGGACACCAGAGCTGTTGGTTACGCAGTCCAACAAGTTGGTGCCGAAACTATAAACAATTCAAATGCGAACGACGCAATATCTGCCTTAACAGGTCAAGCATCTGGGGTACAAGTTATAAACGCTTCTGGTTCTGCCGGTGCCGGTAGTAGAATTGTAATTAGAGGTCAAACTTCTCTTAACGGAGATAACCAAGCTCTGCTTATCGTAGATGGTGTAAGAATCAATAACTCTCAGTTTAATACTGAATCTAGAGTTGCTGGTGTTGCAGGATCAAACAGGGGTATGGATATTAACCCAGCCGATGTTGAATCTATTAACGTTCTTAAAGGTGCCGCTGCTGCTGCATTATACGGTGTTGAAGGAGGTAATGGTGTAATTGTAATTACCACAAAAAAAGGTAAATCTGGAAAAATTAAGGTTAACCTTAGATCGAATGTTACTTTTTCTGAAGCTAATAGATTTCCTAAACTTCAAAACACCTTCGTTCAAGGTAGTAATGGAGTTTGGAGTGGTCCAGAAACTGGAACTAGTGGTAGCTGGGGTCCAAACAAAGATAATTTATACTGGGATGGGTCTTCATATGACTATGACAAAAACGGTAGGATTGTTGTAGGAAACACGACTGGATCATTAAAAAAATTCCAACCTTATGACGTTTTAGAAGTTTTCCAAACTGGAGCAACTTTTGAAAACTCGGTTTCTTTATCAGGAGGTGGAGAAAAAACAACTTTCAGAATGTCTTATTCTGACTTTAAAGAAGAAGGTATTATTCCTAAGAATGAATTTAATAGAAGAACGTTAAATTTCTCAGGATCAGCTAAAGTAAATGACAGACTAAATGTTACTTTATCTGGTACCTATACCAACTCCGATTCTTATAGAATTCAGCAAGGTAGTAATACTTCAGGTATTATGTTAGGGCTTTTAAGAACACCTAATTCTTTTGACAACTCAAATGGCTTTTCTAACGCAGATAATCAAGTTTCTGCTTATGAATTTGAAGATGGATCTCAAAGAAATTACCGTGGTGGTGGTGGATATGACAACCCATATTGGGTAATCAATAATACTCCCTACACTGATGAAGTAAACAGGTTTACTGCAAGTTTAGGTATTGACTATAAAGTAACGGACTGGATGAGCTTCAACGCTAATATTGGTCTTGATACTTATGCTGACACAAGAAAACAGTTTTTTGATATTGGATCAAGAACATCTCCAGCAGGTACTATATTCTTAGATGATTATAACTACAGACATATGGATAGTTACTTCAACTTAAATGGAAACTTCGATGTTACTGAAGATTTTAATATGGGATATATTTTAGGGGCTAACATTTATTCCGAACAATATACTAGAAACTATACCCAAGGAGACGATCTTGGTATTAAAGGGTTTGATAACATAACAAATGCTTCAACAGTAATTGCGGATCACGATTTGTTTAGAGAAAAGAACATAGGTTTTTATGGTCAACTCGACTTTAACTATAAGAGAATGTTATACCTAACTGTAACAGGAAGACAAGATTACTTATCAACACTAGAAGACCCTGTTAACTTTAATTTAGACGATCTTGCCTTATTCTACCCTTCAGCCAACCTAGGATTCGTTTTCTCTGAGCTAACAGGAGAAGATAATTTCCTTAATTTTGGTAAATTAAGATTATCTTGGGCACAAGTTGGTGCTGGAGCTCCTTCTCCATACGCAACTTCTACAGCTTACGAAACAGCTTCTTTCAGCGACGGATGGGCCAATGGATACAACTTCCCATATAGTGGGAATGCTGGTTTCCAAATCGACAATACCTTAGGCAACAATAATCTTGTTCCTTCGACCGTAACATCTTATGAAATCGGGACAGATTTAAGAATGTTCAACAACAGAATCACTTTAGATTTTGCATACTATAATAGACTTGCTGAAGATCAAATTTTAGCAGTACCAATCGCAAACTCTACTGGATATACTTCAAGCTTCTTAAACTCAGGAGAGCTGGAAACTACTGGATACGAAGCCACTATTAATGCTAAAATTATTGACAAAGAAGATTTTAAATGGAATCTTGGAATTAACTTTGATAAGAGTGAAACGATTGTAAATAAATTAGCCGATGGAGTTGAAAACCAATTTATAGGAGGATTTGTTATTTACAACATACCAGGTGAAAGATATGGTCAAATTTTTGGTGGATCTTTCTTACGTGATGATAACGGTAATATTCTTATTGACGATGATCCTAACAGTGCTAATTATGGTTTACAAATCGCTGACCCTGATTTAAAGGTTATTGGTGATCCTACACCCGATTTTACGCTGGGATTCAATAATACTTTTACCTATAAAAACTGGTCATTGAACTTCTTGCTAGAATGGAAAGAAGGAGGAGAAATGTGGAATGGAACCGAGTGGGCTTTAAGTTTCTTCGGTAGATCAGAAATTACAGAAAACAGGGGCGAGCAATTAGTTATTGAAGGAGTTAAACAATCTGATGGATCTCCTAATGATATTGTTGCTACAATTGACCAATACTACTATCAATCAAGTGGATTAAGTGGTTTTGGTAGCGTTGACGAGGCCTTTATTCAAGATACTTCTTGGATAAGACTAAGAACATTAAACCTAAGTTATGATTTAACTCAAGATCTTAATAGCAGCTATTTCGATAGTATCATTCTAACATTTAGTGGTAATAATTTATGGCTTGACACTCCTTATAGAGGTGTTGATCCTGAAACAAGTTTAACTGGTGCTGGAAGTAACGCACAAGGAGTAGATTATTTCAACAACCCAGGAACTAAGTCTTTTGGTTTCGGTGTAAATGTAACTTTTTAAAAAACGAAAGAAATGAAAAAAATATATATACTGGGATTAATCTTCACTATGTTTACAATGAGTTCGTGTGAAGAATTCCTTAAAGGGACTAATGAAAACCCGAATGATCCTACCTCAGTTTCTCCTGCAGCCTTATTAGCTCCTGCTGAAACGGTTATTGCATACCAATACGGTGGTAACTTTTCAAGATACTCTGGTCTTTTTGTTCAACAAGTTGAAGGAATGGACAGACAATGGGCTTCTTTTAACAACTATGTTTTAATCGCTGCGAACTTTGATTCTGACTGGCAATTACTTTATGTTGATGTTTTAAACAACTTAAATATTATGATTGAGCAATCTGAAACTGCTGGATACAATCATTATATAGGAGTTGGAAAAGCTTTAAAAGCTTTCTCTTTATTATTAATGACGGATTTCTGGAATAGTATTCCTTATTCAAATGGATTGAGTGGTGTTGCTAACCTTCAACCTACATTTGATTCTCAAGCTGATATTTTTACGGAAGTACATAAACTTTTAACAGAAGCTAGAACCTCTTTAGGATCTTCTGATGGAGGATTAGCACTTAGCGGTGACTTAATTTATGGAGGAAATACAGCTGCATGGATGAAAGCAACTCATGCTATTCAAGCAAGAGCTTATTTACATCAAAGTTTACTTGATAGTAACAACTATAACAATGCTATTACCTCTATTGATAATGCATTTAGTTCTGAATCTGAAGACATGACTTTTGATTTTGTAGATGGAGCGACTACTGCTGGTCCTTGGTACCAGTTTAACAGAGATAGAGGAGATATCGGATTCAATTCAACAATGAATACTGTAATGACAAATCTTTCTGATCCAAGGCTTGACAAATACGACGGAGACGGTACATCTACTTTCTTAGCAGATACTGATACTCATGAGTATTTTACTGCAGGAAGATCTTTACCTTTAGTTAGTTATACTGAATTAATGTTTGCTAAGGCTGAAGCTCTTTTACAATCAGGAGGAAGTCAAGCAGATATTAGAACCGCTTATCTAGCTGGAATCAATAGCTCTTTTAACGGCATGGGACTTAGTGCAGATTATGCAGCTTATACTGCTCAAGATGCCGTAAACCCAGCAGCTGATCTTACCTTAGAAAATATAATCACTCAAAAGTGGTTAGCGTTGTACACTGATCCTGAAGCATATTCAGATTGGAGAAGAACTGGATTCCCTGCTTTAACTCCAAACAATGGTGTAGCAATTCCAACTAGATTCTTATATCCTCAAACTGAGAATCAACTTAACTCTAACACACCTTCGGTTACTGTAACCGATAAAGTTGACTGGGATACCAACTAAGAAAATCTCATTATACAACTAAATACAAAACGCCTTAAAGAAAAGTCTTTAAGGTGTTTTTCTTTTTTAATGAAAAATTATAAATCTCCTCAAATAAAAAAACATACTCAAACCCTCACAACTAAACTTTCAATAATAACATCATAATCGGTTAACTCTATTTTTGACTTTAGAGCATCCATCTTGAACCTTAAAACAAGTAAAAACCACAACATCAACAAATTAATGTTTATACCTTTACATTATTATAATAAATGTTAACATATTACCATATCCCTAAAAACAAGACCAAAAAACCAAAACAACTCCAATAAACACAGCATAAACACGTTAAAATTATCATTTAGTTAACGTTTTCTTTGCTTCTTAAAATTTATTTTAAGACTTTTGAATCAATTAATTCAAACAATTACGCAATGAAAACAAAGTTTAACGGATTACTAACGCTTCTACTAGCGTTAGTAGTGCAACTCTCGTATGCACAAGAAAAAACGATTTCGGGTATTGTCTCAGATGAATCTGGTCCACTACCTGGGGTAACCGTTTTAAAAAAGGGGACTACCAAAGGAACCGAAACTGATTTCGATGGAAAGTATTCTATCCTTGCAAAATCAGGAGACGTATTAGTCTTCAGTTTTGTTGGAATGGAAACTATTGAAAGAATCATTGGAACAGCCAACACAATCAATGTTGTAATGGCAAGTGATAACGTTTTAGACGAAGTCGTAGTAACCTCACTCGGGATCAAAAGAGCCAAGAAAAGTTTAGGTTATTCATCTCAAGAAGTTGGAGGCAAAGAAGTCTCTACAGTAAGACTTGATAACGTTGTAAACTCATTAAGTGGTAAAGTTAGTGGTGTACAAATTAAAGCCAATAATAACTTCGGAGGATCAGCCAACTTTCTTATTAGAGGAGTAAGTTCCCTAACGGGTAATAATCAACCTCTTTTTGTTATTGACGGAATACCAATGTCTAACAGAATCAACAACACTGCTAACCAAGCAGGAGGTGGTAAAGGTTATGATTATGGTAATGCTGCATCTGACATTAACCCAGATGATGTTGAATCTATCAACATATTAAAAGGAGCCGCTGCATCAGCTATTTATGGTTCGCGTGGAGCCAATGGTGTTGTAATCATTACAACCAAAAGAGGTAAATCAGGAGTTTCTAAGATCAACGTTGCTTCGAGCACAACAATAGGAGCCATTGATCGTTCTACTTTCCTAGAATATCAAGATAAATATGGTGCCGGTTACGGTCCTTATTATGGTAGTACAGGTTACTTCGAAGATATTGATGTAAACGGAGACGGAACGGCTGATTTAGCTGTACCAACTTATGATGATGCTTCTTATGGTGCTCCATTAGATGGTAGTTTAGTTTATCAATGGGATTCCTTCGTTCCTGAACATAGAAACTATCAAAAAGCAACACCTTATTTAGCTGGAAATGCTACACCTGCAGATTTCTTTGAAACTTCATTTCAGTACAATAATTCCATAGCATTTACTGGTGGAAACGATAAAATGACCTATAGATTAGGGTATACAAATTTCGATGCTACAGGAATGCTACCAAACTCAAAAATTAACAAAAATACGTTCAACATGAACGGAACATTAAAAGTTAATGATAAAATTGATGTTGGCGCCAACGGAACGTTCATTGTTCAAAGAACGAAAGGTAGAAATTCAACTGGATATAGTGATAACTTAATGTCTCAATTCAGACAATGGTGGCAAGTAAATGTTGATATTGATGAGCAAAGAAAAATTTACGAGCAAACTGAAAAAAACTATTCATGGAATCACGAAGGTGCGTTACCTGGAGGTAAAGGTGTTTTACAGCCACATTACTGGGACAATCCCTACTGGACAAGGTATAGAAACTTCCAAACAGATAGAAGAAATCGTTTTGTAGGAAATGTTTTTGCCACTTACACTATTAATGATTGGTTAAGTGCCACAGGTAAAGCTTCGGTAGACACCTATACTGAATTAAGAGAAGAAAGAAGAGCCAATGGATCAGTTGCAACTGCCTTTGGGATTTTAGGAGATAGCGAAAGCTCTGGTTACGATAGAAAAGACGTTAAGTTCAGTGAGTACAATTACGATTTAATGTTTAACTTCAGTAAAGATTTAACCGAAGATTTAAGCCTTAATGGAGTTGCTGGTATTAACGTAAGAAGAGAAACTTATGATTTCTTGCATCAATCTACAGCTGGTGGCTTAACTGTTCCTGAATTTTACGCATTAAGTAATTCGAAAAACCCTAATCCTAAACCTATAGAAATTTTAAATCAGAAGCAAGTAAATGGGTACTATATCCAAGGAACATTTGGATATAAAGATATGGTTTATTTCGATTTTACAGATCGTTATGATGTTTCTTCGGCACTCCCTGAAGGTAATAATGCTTATAATTATTTCGCCTTAAGTTCAAGTTTTATCTTCTCTGAGTTAATGAGAGATGTCGATTGGCTGAGCTTTGGAAAAGTTCGCGCTGGTTATGCTGAAGTTGGTAATGACCTTCCTGCAAACAATGTTTTTGATACATTTGCAACTAACAATAATTTTGGTGATTCAGCTTTATTCTCATTCCCTGGCACTAAACAAAATTCAGATTTGGTTCCTGAAAGAACCAAAGAAATTGAACTTGGTTTAGAATCTAGACTATTCAATAATAAAGTTGCTTTAGATTTCACCTGGTACAGAAAGCGTACTGAAAACCAACTAATGCCAGTTCAAACAACAGCATCTACAGGCTTCACCAGAAGATGGGTTAATGCTGGAACAATTCAAAACAAAGGTATTGAAATTGGTTTAAAAGCTACTCCAATTTCAAATGATAACTTTTCATGGAATATTGCTGTTAACTGGGCAAAAAATGAAAACTTAGTAATGGAATTATACGGTGATCAAGAAAATTTAGTATTAAATAGTTTTCAAGGTGGTATTTCAGTAAACGCTACAGTTGGGCAACCTTATGGAACAATTAGAGGTACTGGTTTTAAATATCACGAAAATGGACAAAAAATAGTAGATGATAGCGGATATTATGTTGCCGTAGCGGATCAGGTTATTGGTAATGCTAATCCAGAGTGGACTGGGGGGTTACAAATACCTTAAAATACAAAGATTTTACATTAAACTTCTTAATTGATATTCAGAAAGGTGGTGATGTTTATTCTTTAGATACTCATTACGGTCAAGGAACTGGTCTTCCCTATTATACAGCTGGATTAAACGACCTTGGCAATCCCTTGAGAAACACACTTGCCAATGGAGGAGGTGTCATTAACCCAGGGGTTTTAGAGGATGGAAGTACTAATACAATAAGAGCTAGAGCCGATTACTATGCGGGTGTATTCTATTGGGGTAACTCTTCAAGAAACCCAGCTGCTTTAACGATTTACGATGCTTCATATGTAAAATTACGTGAATTAGCATTGACATATCGCCTACCAGTTGACAACCTATTCAACGGAGCCATAAGTAATGCGAATCTTTCTTTAGTAGGACGAAATTTATGGATAATCCATAAAAATGTACCATTTGCTGACCCTGAATCTGGTTTAGGAGCAGGAAATGCTCAAGGTTATTTATCAGGTTCTTTCCCTACGTTAAGAACCATTGGTTTAAACTTAAACTTTGAATTTTAAAAAAAGAAATCATGAAAAAATATATAATTTCAGCAATTTGTTTGATGATTGCATTTACCTCTTGCGAAGTAGATGAAAGCTTGAACATTGACACTAAAAGCCCAAGTACTGTTCCTGCATCTGGGTTGTTTACAAATGGGGTTAGAAACCTATTTGATTTAATGAACTCTACCAGTGTAAACAATAATGTATTTAGGCTATATGCTCAATATTTTGCTCAAACTACCTATCCTGATGAAAGTCAATATAATCAGGTAACTAGAAATATCGGAGGAAGTATATGGAATACTCTATACAGGGATGTACTACAAGATTTAAAAGGAGCCAAAGAATTATTAGCCAAAGAGGCCTCTATAGATGCTACTTTACAAACAGACCTACCAAACAAGCTTGGGATCATTAACTTTGTAGAGGTTTACGCTTATTCTATATTGGTAGATACTTTTGGTAATATTCCATATACAGAAGCACTAGACCCTTTAAATCCGACCCCTGCATATGATGACGCAGAAACAATTTACACAGATTTACTTACTAGATTAGATGATGCAATTTCTAAAATTGGAACAGGAGCTGGCTTTTCAAGTGCTCAAGACCCAATTTATCAAGGTGATGTTAACAAATGGAAAAAAGCAGCCATTTCTTTAAAATTAAGATTGGCAATGCGTATTGCTGATAGCAACCCTGCTTTATCACAACAAAAAGCTGAGGAGGCTGCTTCAGCTGGACCAATTCTTTCTAATAATGATAATTTTGGGATCAAGTACCTCTCTTCGGCTCCAAACACAAATCCTCTTTGGGTAGCCTTAGTTCAGAGTGGAAGAAATGATTTTGTTGCTGCTAACACCTTAGTAGATGCGATGAATCCGTTAAACGATCCTCGTTTAAGTTCTTATTATGAAATGCTAAGTGGAATATATACTGGAGGAACTTACGGAAGTGCCAATTCGCCAGGTGGTGCTTCTGCTATTTCTAATTTAATGAAACAACCTGATTTAGTAGGTAATATTATTACTGCTGCTGAAGTAAACTTCTTATTAGCAGAAGCAGCGGCAAGATCTTATACAGTATCAAATACTATTGAAGAATATTATAACGCTGGTATTACGACTTCAATTCTTGAATGGGAAAAATCAGCAGCTGAAGCTACTGCTTATCTTACTCAAGCAAGTGTTGCTTATACAACTGCTGCTGGAGACTGGAAACAAAAAATAGCAACTCAAAAATGGATTGCTATGTATAACAACGGTTTTGAAGGTTGGACAACTTGGAGAGTTTTTGATCAACCAACATTAAATATTCCAGCTGGCATGACCTCTGCAGATATCCCTACAAGGTTTTTATACCCTGTTTCAGAAGCTACATTAAATGGAGCCCAATACAGTTCAGCTTCTAGTGCAATCGGTGGAGATACTAAAACGAATAAGTTATTTTGGGATATAAATTAAAAATTAGGACAATGAAAAAATCAATTTATAAAAGCTTACTAGCAACATCTGCCCTAAGCTTATTAGTACTAACATCTTGTGACACCAATGAATCTCCCTATAACTTTGATGACTTAGGAGGGAATGTAATACCTGTAAATTCTAGTATTACTAATTTTGACACTAATGAGGATCTCGATTTAAAAATATTCACTGACGCTAATATTTCGATCCAATCGATTAGCATTTTAAAAGATGGAAACAGAGTCTCGGATGCTTCAATAATCTCGGATGAAAAAGCTACCTATAATGCTTCATCTTTAGCTCCATATAATCAATTTCAAGACGATCAAGGAAATACCGTTGATTATGGTGTTTTTAATGTATCAATAGTTACTGAATTATCAAATGGAAAAACAATTGATAACGAACATCCTGTTACTGTTAAAAAGGCCTTATCCTTAGAAACAGAAGTTAGTGAAATTGAATATAAAAATCCTTATAATCAACCTGATGAAAATGGCAATGCCGTCAAAAAAGAAATTTCATATGACATATTTACAGCCAAGGCTTCGATTGATGAGGTTATAGTAGAATGGAAAAAAAACAGCAATGGAACTTATTCTGACACAGGAAATTCTTTCAATACTGAATCTGATATTATTGATCTAAAAACTTTAGCTTATATAAACGAGTATAATTTACAAATAGGAGATACTCTATACTACAGAGTAACAGCTAAAAAAGGAAGTATTTCTGAATCAATAGAAACTTCTGTTGCTATTAATACACAAACAACAAATACGGCAGGAGATAATCTTTTTTCGAATAGCAACAATGAATTTAGCTTCTCTGAATCGGCAACCGCAGAAGTTACTTATAGTGCCTCTACTATAACATCTGCTGGATCTATTGCATTCTTAAAGCTCAACCTATCTGGACAGGACTTAGAAGATTATTATAGTGCGGGAGATTTATTCATGATAAGAGATGATTTTAATGCTGGCTCAAGCATTTCATCAATAACACCATTAGAACTTAACGACATTTATCTTTATAAAATTTTGAGAGACGGTACAACTTTTTATGGTATGATTAAAATCGGAGACATCGTTTATACAAATGGAAACGAAGAAGTAAATATTACTTATAAAGAAGGTAGTATACTCGAATAGATACAACTCTTTTTTTACTATTAAATTTAATAAAGAGGAAGCTAATATCTTCCTCTTTTTAATTTATAACCCCAGATTATATAACCTATGAAAACTAAACTAATTCTACTATTATCAATCTTTTGCATTTCGATAAACTCAAATGCCCAAGGAAGAGCGGTTCCATTTACGAATGGAGTATTTAACAATAACTTCGAAAACTTTGCAATGATAAAAGTAAAATCACGCAACAACGGAGAACATTCAGTTAAATCGCAAGGAACCTACTATTTTTCTAAAGAATGGAATAAGTGTAAAGTGCAAACAATAGATAATAAAACGTTCAATTTTAAAGAATGTAACTACAATGTATACGACAAGAGAATGGAAATTTTTATTGATAATGAAGTTATTCTATTAAAGAAAAACTCCATAAAGAGCATTACTTTCCAGCAAAAAATTTTCAAACCAACTGACATTGATTTACCCATTGACAATAAATACTATCAGCTCTTATTCTCAAATCAAAAATTAAAACTGGTCAAATTTTATTATTTAAAAAAGAACTCAGTAGCTTCAAAACAATCTTTAGGTCTTTACCATCAAACTGTTTCCGCCAAATCCAGTAGATATTTAATACAAAATGGAAAACTTATTAAACTTCCTTCTTCAAAATCAAAAATTTTAAAATTACTAGGAAAAGAAGATCAAAAAAGAAAGTTCAGAAAATATAACGTTAAAAAAGACGAAGATCTTATAGAAATATTAAAGTCTTAATTTCTCTTCTAGTATTTGATTAACTTTTCAATATCGAAACCAGAATTTGCACAACTTGAAATAAATTTGGACTTTTGATTAATAAAAACAGACTATTAATGCAAAAGTTAACTCAAAATAAATCAGCAGACAAGCAATTAAGATACCAAGGAAACGGATCAGAATTTGCACTAATTTTCTTTAAAAACGTCCTGTTAACAATATTGACCCTTGGAATTTATTATCCATGGGCTAAAATTGAATTGCTAAAATTTCACAGCAACTCAACCATTTTAAAAGATAATAATTTCAATTTTCACGGAAATCCTAAGGATGTTTTTAAAAGCTTCCTAGTTGTTTTTTTGTTTATAATAGTTGCTTATAGCTTGCTATTTACTTCTGTCGCTAGTAATAGTAGTATTACTCAAACCATCTTATTAATTGGTTCCTACTTAACACTTATGGTTCTAGCTCCTCTAATCATCCATGGAACTTTAAAGTATAGGAGCCAAAAAACAACATGGAAAGGTGTTCAATTTAACTATCTCGGTTCTAAATCAGAGTTATTTTGGAAATTCATCTCTGGATTATTAATTACTTTTCTAACTTTAGGAATATATACTCCTTGGTTTGTAATTGAAATAAGAAGATATGTTATTAGACATTTAAGGTTTGGTAACCTCTCATTTGAATTCCAGGGAGACGGCGCAAAATTGTTTTGGATACAATTAAAACTCATCCTTCTATCTCCCCTTACACTAGGTATATACACTTTCTGGTACATTAAAGAGCTCTTGGACTTCTATGTTAATAATATTGAAGTGAATCAAGATGAAACCAAAACAAACTTAACTTTAAATATTAAGGTAGGAGATGTTTTTAGTTTATATATTGTTAATTTTGCTCTAATAATTTTTTCTTTTGGTATAGCAACACCATGGGTAATTACAAGAACATACGCAGCTTTAGCTTCATTTATAGAAATTGATGACAATTTAAAAATAAATGAAATTCAACAGACAAGCTATAAAACAGATTCGAAAGAAGGTTTCTTAGATTTCAAATTAGTTTAAGTACTATTTACAAGATAACTTGATATTTTAATTACCTAAAAAAATAAATAGCTGTATTAAACATTATACTCTTAATAAAGAACTCTACTAATGAAAAAACATATTGTTGTTACTGGTACTAGCAGAGGTGTTGGTTTTGAACTCGTAAAAAAACTTGCAAAAGACGGACATCAAATTCTTGCTCTTTCAAGAAACACTAAACCTACGGAAGCACTTAAATTAGAAAATATCACTTCAATATCTACCGATTTATCCGACATAAATAGTCTTGATAACGCCATTGGTTTCATCAAATCTAATTGGAAACAAGTGGATATTTTAGTAAATAATGCCGGTAAGCTAATTAATAAACCCTTTTCAGAACTTTCATTTTCAGATTTTGAAGAGGTTTATAAAGTAAATGTGTTTGCCGTAGCTGAATTAACAAAAAAAATAATTCCTTTTATGCCTTTAAAAAGCCATGTTGTAACGATTAGTAGTATGGGAGGAATTCAAGGAAGTATGAAGTTTCCGGGACTAGCTGCTTATAGTTCCGCTAAAGGCGCTGTCATAACCTTATCGGAATTACTTGCAGAAGAGTACAAAGAACAGCAAATAGCTTTTAATGTACTTGCTTTAGGAGCTGTTCAAACTGAAATGTTAGAAGAAGCCTTCCCAGGGTATCAAGCCCCTTTATCAGCTAGTGAAATGGCCGACTATGTATTTGATTTTTCCTTAAATGGGAACAAATACTACAATGGAAAAACGTTACAAGTATCTAGTTCAACCCCTTAATATTTATTTTTTGGCTCTAAGCAACTATATTCCAGAAAAAGCTTTACCTTTAATAGAGTATTTAATTAATAAACATAGAGTTACCTTAAAAATTGTTGGACAGCGTCAAACAAAACATGGTGACTTTAGAAGTCTTCCAAATGGAAAAATGCAAATTACAGTGAATAATAATCTGAACCCACATCAATTTTTATTGACACTTGTTCATGAAATTGCCCACCATGTTACACATACAAAATTTGGAAGAGTTCAACCACATGGAAAAGAGTGGAAAACGGTTTTTCAGCATTTAATGCTTCCTTTTTTAAAGCCCGAAATTTATCCTTTATCTATATTACCACATCTTGCTAATTATTTAAAAAATCCTAAGGCAAGTACCGATACAGATGTAAATTTATCGTTAGCTTTGCGCTATGGAGTGGCGGGAGAAGGAAAGAATTTTATCTTTGAAATTCCTAATAATGGTATCTTTAAATTTAAAGACGTTTTATACAAGAGAGGTAACAAAAGAAGAACTCGTTATGAGTGTTTAAATCTGAGCAATAAACGTACATATCTTTTTAACCAAAATGCCGAAGTTATACTCATAGAGTAATCAAAAGAAATTAATACGATAGTATGGAAAGTAATTATTACGCAGTTATAATGGCTGGAGGAATTGGCTCAAGGTTTTGGCCAGTTAGCACCAAAGAATATCCGAAACAGTTTCACGACATGTTAGGAACTGGTGATTCTTTAATTCAAAAAACTTTTAATAGAATTAACGAACTTATACCTTCATCGAACATATTAATTGCTACCAATAAAGATTATGAAGAGCTAGTATTAAATCAACTTCCTGATGTTCATAAGAACCAAGTTCTTTTAGAACCTGCCATGAGAAATACAGCTCCTTGTATATTATATGCTGCGCTAAAAATATACCAAGAGAATCCAGATGCGGTTATACTTGTTGCTCCTTCCGATCATTGGATAGAAAACGAATCTGAATTTATAAACAATATCAAAACTTCTTTTGATACTTGTGAAAAAGAAGATATTTTAATGACCCTGGGTATTAAACCAGACTCCCCTAACACAGGGTATGGATATATTCAATTTGAAAACAACTCTTCCAACATAAAAGCTGTTAAAAATTTCACTGAAAAACCCGACCTCGAAAAAGCTAAACAATTTTTAAAGAGTGGAGATTTTCTTTGGAATGCTGGTATATTTGTATGGTCAGCAAAAAGTATCATAAAAGCCTTTAGTGAATTTCTTCCTGAAATGGTAAAAACATTAGATATAGAAAATGTTTACAATACAGACGTAGAAAAGTCTTTTATTGAAGAAAACTACGCTAAATGTGAAAACATTTCTATAGATTTTGGGATTATGGAACATGCGAAAAATGTTTTTGTTATTCCTGTAAACTTTGGATGGAATGATCTTGGAACTTGGGGATCTCTTTATAACAAATTAAATAAAGATGAAAATGAAAATGCCATCGTTGGAGCGCAAACTATTTTTGAAAATTCGAATGGTAACATGGTAAGAACTGAAAATAATAAAAAAGTCATCATTCAAGGACTAGATAATTTTATTATTGTTGAGAAAGATGATGTTCTTTTAATTTGCCCAAAAGAAAACGAACAGGAAATTAAGCAAATTGCGGCAAGCGCAAAAGATAAATTCGGAATCTAAAACCTGTTTTTTTAATTTAAGACTGATTCGAAAAAAGAATAATATGAGTCAGGTAAATAACTACCTCTGCGCTCACCTAAAACCTTCCCTTTCTTACTAATAACCAACACCATAGGGAAAGAATTATTATACTTTTTCGATAATTTTTTATTTGTTTTACTCACTTTGCCTGAAACTAAATCTTTATTTCTAGGGAAATCTGCCATATAGAGAATAAATTTATCTTTTGAATAATCTTGAAATTTCTTTGTATGAAATAACTCATTATCCAATTTAATACAAGGACCACACCAGTCTGAGCCTGAAAAGTAAATTAAAATCGGTTTTCTTTCTTGTTTAGCCCTTTTTTTTGCAATCTCAAACGTTGACTCCCATTTAGCAGTTACTTTGAATTCCATCGTCTGATTTTCTTGCGAGAAAACAATCAAAGAAACAAAGCATAACAAAATAAACCAATTAGTTTTCATAATTCTACAATTAAAATTTAAAGATAACAAAAACGATACCAGAATTAACTTCTTATAGAATCAATATGATTTAAAACCATAATATTGAACTCTTTTTCTTTATTCAAAAAGCTACTCTCTATAGGTAAATAATAAAGATTGTCAATCGACTCTCCCAATCTAACATAGTCCTTTTCAGTTGTTAACACAAGTTTTCTTTTTGCTGGTATACTTTTTAAAGTCGTTCTAATATCACTAAGATCCCTTTCCGAAAAATTATGATGATCAGGAAATTTTATATGTTTATAATCAATTTCTTGTTCTCTCAAAAACTGTAGCAAAGACTTTGGAGAAGCAATTCCTGTTACCACAACTATCTCCGAATTTTTCAAATCACCCAAATTCATACTCTCTTTATAAGAATATATCTTTTGCCCATACTTTATCCCTGAAAAAAATACCTGCTGACTACCTGATATCTTAAGTTTCTTTACAATTGTTCGTTGTCTTTCCTCGGATAAATTATTCGGGCATTTAGTAACCACAATTACATTCGCTCTTTTCGCTCCTCTTCTACTCTCTCTTAAGTTACCGGTTGGTAAAACAAAATCATCGGAATATAAATCATCATATTTAGTTAACAAAATATAGAAACTCGCTTTTACTTTTCTATGCTGAAATGCATCATCTAGTAATACAACTTCGGCTTTACTATTTTCTATTAATTGATCTATTCCATTCACTCTATTGGCATCCACAGCCACTGTTAACTCTTTAAATTTTTTATAAAATTGCATTGGTTCGTCTCCCACATCCTCCGCTGAATGAGTTTCATTCACCAATTGAAATCCCTTAGTTTTTCTTTTATACCCTCTACTTAGAGTAGCTATTCGATACTTTTCTTTCAATAATCTAATTAAGTATTCCACTTGAGGTGACTTCCCTGTCCCTCCAACACTTAAATTACCAACAGCAACAACAGGTATATCAAACTCTTTTTGTTTAAAAAAACCTATATCAAAAAACAGATTTCTTATAGATGTAATTATATTGTAAACAATGGCAACAGGAAACAGTAAAAAACGTAGTACTTTCATCACGACGAAAATAATTAAAAATCTTAACTTTGATGATTAGTAAATCATGAAAAAGCCATTATGCAAATAAAAGATGTTACCAACTATTTAGAGAAACTTGCTCCTCTTTCCTATGCTGAAGATTTCGATAATGTTGGACTACTTGTTGGGAATTATAACACAGAAGTAACAGGAGTACTCGTTACTCTTGATACACTAGAAAAAACTGTAGACGAAGCCATTGAAAAGAACTGTAATTTAATAATTAGCTTTCATCCTATTATTTTTTCAGGACTTAAGCGCTTAAATGGGAACAATTATGTTGAACGAGTTGTTTTAAAAGCTATTCAGAATAATATTGCTATTTACGCAATTCACACAGCTTTAGACAATGTTAAACAAGGAGTTTCAGGTAAAATGTGCGAGGTTTTAGGCTTACAAAACCCAAAAACATTAATACCTAAAAAAGGTACTATCAAAAAACTCACCACTTATGTACCGAACAACAATGCAGAAAAGCTCAGAAATAAACTCTTTGAAGCTGGAGCGGGAAATATAGGCAACTATGACAACTGTTCTTTTAATACTACTGGGATCGGAAGTTTTAAAGGAAGTGATGATTCAAATCCTTCTCTAGGGAAAAAAGGAGAACAAGTATTTGCAGAAGAAACATGTATAACTGTAACTTACGATAGTTTTAGAGAAAGCACTATTTTAAAAACATTATTTAACAATCATCCATACGAAGAGGTAGCCTACGAAATCATAACTCTTAACAATAAAAACCAAAATATTGGTATGGGAATGATTGGTGAGTTACCTAAAGAACTAAACGAAAAAGAGTTCCTTAACTTTATTAAAGAAACTTTTAAAACTGATTGCATTAGACATTCCGAATTATTGCAAAAATCAATTAAGAAAGTTGCTGTTTTGGGAGGTTCCGGAAGTTTTGCTATTAATGCCGCTATAAAAGCTAATGCAGATGCTTATATTAGTGCTGATTTTAAGTACCATGAGTTTTTTAAAGCTGAAAAGAAAATATTGTTACTGGATGTCGGACATTATGAGAGCGAACAGTTTACAAAAAATCTTTTGGTTGATTATCTTAACAAAAAAATTAGTACTTTTGCAATTATTTTAAGTGAAGAAAGTACAAATCCAATATACTATATATAAAAGATGGCAAAAAAAGAAGTAACGGTAGAAGAGAAATTAAGAGCGTTATATGATTTACAGCTAATTGACTCAAGGATTGATGAAATTAGAAACGTTCGAGGAGAATTACCTTTAGAAGTTGAAGATTTAGAAGATGAAGTTGCCGGATTAAACACAAGACTTTCAAACCTTGCTAGTGATGTAGCTAGTTTAGAAAGTGATATTGCAAGTAAAAAACAAGCAATAACTGAAGCTAAAAGTTCGATCGCTAAATACGAAGATCAACAAAAAAATGTTCGAAATAACCGTGAATTTGATTCATTAACAAAAGAAGTTGAATATCAAGAGTTAGAAATTCAGTTATCAGAAAAGAGAATCAAAGAATACAAGGTAAAAATAACTCAAAAGAACGAGGTTATTAACAATACAAAAGCTAAGTTAACTCAACAAGAAACTCACTTATCTCACAAAAAAGGTGAGTTAGATGCTATCTTGAAGGAAACTGAGAAAGAGGAAGAATTATTAAAGCAAAAATCTCAAGAGTTTTCTGATTCAATCGACAACCACTTATTGAAAGCTTATACTCGTATTAGAAATAAAGTGAAAAATGGTTTAGCCGTTGTTTCTATTGAAAGAGGTGCTGCTGGAGGATCATTCTTTACAATTCCACCACAAATTCAATTAGAAATTGCTAATCGTAAAAAAATTACAATTGACGAACATAGTGGTAGAATTTTAGTTGATGCTGGTTTAGCAGCAGAAGAACGTGAAAAAATTGACAACTTGTTTTCTTAAATTAATTCAAGAAAATAATCTAAATATAAAAAGCTCTATCAATAATTGATAGAGCTTTTTATATTTAGAAAGGCAGTATTTCATAAACTGTGTAAGTTTTAAAATCTCGGGGTTGAATTCAACCCCGAGATTTTTTTATTCATTAACTTTAATTTTTACACATTTATGAAACCAGAAGATTTATTGAACGGCGAATTTCTAAAACAATTTAAAGATGGCTCAGAGTTAACTAGCTTTATAGAACAACTTCACAAACGAGGAGTTGAAAAGATTTTAGAAGGAGAGTTATCAGCTCATTTAGATTACGAGAAACATCAAAAGAGCACTAACTCTAATTCTCGAAATGGCTATTCAAAGAAGAAGTTAAAAACAACTTTAGGAGAAACAGAAATAGAAGTCCCAAGAGACCGTGAAGGATCTTTTAATCCTATGTTGGTAAAGAAAAGAGAAAGTACTACAGATGGTGTTGAAAATCTTATCATCTCTTTGTATGCTAAGGGAATGAGTGCTTCTGATATAGAGGAGCAAATCCGAGAGCTATATGACTTTAACATCTCTACTTCAACGATTTCAAGAATCACAGATAGCATTACTAATGACATTGTAGCATGGAAAAATAGACCTTTAGAAGCTACTTATTTAATCGTTTGGATGGATGGAATTGTTTTCAAGGTTAGAGAGAACTCTAAGGTTATTAACAAAACTATATACATAGCTGTAGGCCTTAGATCCGACGGTAAAAAGGAAGTACTAGGTTTGTGGTTAGGTAAAAATGAATCAGCTGCTTTTTGGATGAGTGTTTTGACTGATATTAAGGCCAGAGGAACGCAAGATATACTGATTACTGCAACCGATAATTTAAACGGATTTACAGATACTATAAAGACAGTGTTTCCTAATTCTACCACACAAATATGTGTAGTACATCAGATTAGAAACTCTTGTAGATACGTGGTTTGGAAAGATAAAAAAGAGTTTACTAAAGATATGAAGCAAATCTATACAGCTCCAACTAAAGAAGCCGCAAAGGCTGCTTTAAAAGATTTTAAAAATAAATGGGAAGCTAAATATTCGTATGCTATTAAAAGTTGGGAAAACAACTGGGATGAACTCACTGTTTTCTTCGATTTTCCAATTGAAATAAGAACTATTATTTACACCACTAATCTTATTGAAAATCTTAATGGGAAAATACGCAAATACACTAAAAACAAACTCTCTTTCCCGACAGATGACGCTGTTATCAAATCGGTATATTTAGCTTTAAGAGAAAGTACTAAAAAGTGGACAATGCCCATTAGAAATTGGGGCATAATTCTAAATCAATTTTTAGCTATATTTGAAAAAAGGATTAGGCTATAAATAACCTAACCCTGATATTTTGAACTTACACACTTTTTAGGATAGTGTCTTTAGAAATCAGTCCTTTTTAATCTTCTTTAAAAAGTTGTTCTTTATAAGCAGCTTTTTTAACTTCAGCTCTTCTCAAAACTGAAGGCTTAACGTACTGCTTTCTTTCTCTTAATTGTTGAAGAACCTTAACGTCTCTATACTTACGCTTATAACGCTTTAAAGCTCTATCAATATTCTCACCTTCCTTCACTATAATTTTTAACATACTTTAAAATTTTTAATTATATACTATTTCATTTGGGCTCTTGCAACTATTCAATGGTTTACTACTTTATACACCAAAAGTTCACAAACCTTTATTCATTTAAATAATTGACAAAAGGCTTTTAATTCTATAAAATAAGAAAATTCAAAAATGTACTATGAAAATTTTGCTTGCCCCAGAAGAGAATAAAATTCTTAGATATTTCCTAATTTCGAGATAGAACACAAATCGGGCGCAATTTAGGAATATTTAATCGTAATACAAACCAATAACTAAAATAAAAAAAGCCCTTTATTTGGGCTTTCTTTTATATTGTTTCTCCTAACTCTTTTAACTTAGAAGTATTCTCCGCTAACATCAATTCATCTATAACCTTTTGAATATCTCCATTTACAATATTCTGTAAATCATATAATGTTAATCCTATTCTATGGTCTGTAACCCTTCCTTGTGGATAATTATACGTTCTAATCTTTGCAGAACGATCCCCAGAGGTTACCATCGAACCTCTTTTTGCTGCATCTTCCGCCTGCTTTTTAGCTAACTCTAAATCATACAAACGAGAACGCAACACTCTAAAGGCCTTTTCTTTATTTTTATGCTGAGACTTCTGATCCTGACATTGTGCTACCAATCCTGTAGGAATATGTGTTAAACGCACAGCTGAATATGTAGTATTTACTGACTGACCTCCAGGACCTGAAGAACAGAAAAAGTCTATTCTAACATCCTTAGGATTAATCTCCACATCAAACTCTTCCGCCTCCGGAAAAACCATACAGGTTGCTGCTGAAGTATGAACTCTACCTTGTGTTTCTGTTTGAGGAACTCTCTGAACACGGTGTACACCAGCTTCAAATTTTAATGTTCCATACACATCCTCTCCTGAAACTTCAAATTGTATTTCTTTGAACCCTCCATTTGTCCCTTCACTATAATCGACGATAGAAACCTTCCACCCTTTGCTTTCACAATACTTAGAATACATCCTATATAAATCACCTGCAAATATACTTGCCTCATCACCACCTGTTCCAGCTCTTAATTCAACAACTGCATTCTTAGCATCCTCAGGATCTTTTGGAATTAACAAAAACTTAATCTCATCCTCTAACTCTGGTATACGATTTTTTGCTTCATCTATCTCCATCTTAGCCATTTCAACCATTTCAGCATCACTCCCATCTGAGATAATTTCCTTAGCCTCCTCAATATTCGCCAGTAAACCTGAATATTCATTCGCTTTTTCAACAACCTTACCTAGGTCTTTATATTCTTTATTTAGCTGAACATATCGTTTTTGATCAGAAATAATATCTGGCTGAATAATCAAATCAGACACTTCATCATAACGTTGTTTAACAATTTGTAATTTATCTAGCATCGCATCAAATCTTGGACTGCGAATTTACAATTTTTCTTTAAATTTGAGCAATCTACAAACAACTAAAACCAAATGATTTATGAGAACTCTTTCTATTCTTTATCTCATATTCGTATTGATTTCATGTAATTCTAAAGTTAAATCGGAAAAACCTGAATTCTTAATTGGAACATGGATTAGAGTTACTAATACTTCAAATACAAAATCCTTTGAAAATTGGGACAACAATTTAAATGGCTTAGGGTACACCATTAAAAAACAAGATACTGTTTTTAAAGAAATTCTGAAGATTGAAAAAATCAATGGCATCTTCAATTTAAAAGTTACTGGAGTTAATGAATTGCCTACATATTTTTTATTCACAAGTCAAACAGACACTTCTTTTACCTGTCAAAATGAAAAGAATAAGTTTCCTAAAAAGATAGAATACTGGAAAAACGAAGAAAAGCTATATGCTAGAATATCTAGCGACACTATTAAAATAGACTTTGCGTTCGCAAGGCTTAAATAATCTTATTCACACCTAATAACCTCCTAACGAAAGAATAACATTTCTCGTCAAATTAATTTATAAAAAAGAGCATAATACTAGCCTTACTCTTTAATTTATGCCTACAACAACATTGAATAAAAATGTTAATTAATAAAACTTTGACTTTATTTTAACAACAATCTTCACAATATTAAAAGTAATACTATTATTTTTGCGAAAATTTATTTTAAGTATGAAAAATTTACTTTCCAACATTAAAATTTTCACCCCTGAAGGCACCTATATCAAAGACCCTGAATCATCTAACTTGGGTAAGAGAATAATAGAGAATAGCATTATTTTAATTGAAGAGATAGGTTTTGAAAACTTTAATTTTAAGAAATTAGGGCAAAAAATAGGCTCCAATGAAAGCTCTATCTATCGATACTTCGAAAGCAAGCATAAACTTTTAATATACTTAACTTCATGGTATTGGGGGTGGATCGAATATCAATTAGTAATGGAAACCTATAGTATTAACGACTCCAAAGAAAAGCTTATTAAAGGAATAGAAGTCGTTACCAGAACTACGAAACAAGATAACAATTACGGACATATCAATGAAGTGTTATTAAACAAAATTGTAATTAATGAGAATTCAAAATCTTATTTAACTAAAGACGTAGATTCGGAAAATAAAGTCGGTTATTTTATGGCTTACAAAAGAGTTGTAAAAAGATTGGCTGAAATTATTTTTTCTTTTAACAACACGTATCAATATGCTTTAAGCTTAGCTGGAACTATTACAGAAAGCGCCCTACATCAGCATTATATGAAATTACATTTTCCATCAATAACCAGTTGTAGTGAAACTATAACTCCTACTGACTTTTTAACCAACTTAACCCTTAACACTTTAGTAAATGACAAATAACACCTTTACTCCTTGGAAACGTTTTTTAGGACTAGTTAAACTGGAGAGAAAAGACATCTTACAAATTGCTTATTTTGCTATTTTTGAGGGAATTGTAGCACTATCACTCCCTCTTGGAATTCAAGCAATTATCAATTTAATTCAAGGAGCACAAGTTTCAGCGTCTTGGGTAATCTTAATCATCCTTGTAACCTGTGGAGTTGCGTTTTCAGGTGTTTTAAAACTCATGCAAATGAGAATTATCGAAACTATCCAACAACGTATTTTCACTAGAGCTTCAATTGAATTAAGCTATCGTTTTCCTAAAATAAAAATGAAGGAGCTAAGAAATTATTACCTTCCTGAGTTGGCAAATCGGTTTTTCGATACACTGACTATACAAAAAGGGCTTTCAAAATTACTAATTGACGTACCATCGGCATTCCTACAAATCATATTCGCTCTGGTACTTTTATCATTTTATCACCCATTTTTTATATTTTTCGGTTTACTACTGGTAGTTCTAATTTATGCTGTATTCAAGTACACCGCTCAAAAAGGGCTAGATACCAGCTTAAAAGAATCAAAACACAAGTATAAAGTTGCCCATTGGCTACAAGAAGTAGCAAGAGCTGTGGTAAGCTTTAAAGTTTCTGGAAAAACAAACTTAGCGCTTCAAAAATGTGATAATTTTGTTTCTGATTATCTTGATGCAAGAGAGGATCACTTCAAAATTTTAGTTCTTCAATACAAGAAAATGATAGGTTTTAAAGTACTTGTAACCTTTGGTTTACTTTTTATGGGAGGTTTTTTAGTACTAAATCAAAAAATGAACATTGGTCAATTTGTTGCCGCTGAAATTATAATCCTATTAATTATTACTTCTGTTGAAAAACTAATTCTAGGGCTAGAATCTTATTACGATGTATTAACTTCTATTGAGAAATTAGGACAGGTAAATGATAAACCTTTAGAAGCTCAAGAAGGAGAAGTTATTCCTCATGAAGACAATTTAACAATAGAATTACATGAAGCAACTTACGAAGTAAAGGATTTGAACCGACCAATACTCAATAAAGTTTCATTAACTATCAACCCACAAGATAGAATTCTTGTCGAAGGCGAAAGTGGTAGCGGAAAATCTAGTTTATTGCAACTAATATCAGGAGTAAACCTTCCCACTTCTGGAAACATTTTTATCAATAATCTTTCTATAGAAAGTCTTTTCATTAAGGAATATCGAGGAAAATTAGGACTCTCCTTATCCGAAGAAACTCCTTTTGAAGGAACTATTAGAGAAAACATCTCTTTTGGAGATCCAAACATTACAGATGATCAAATTTTTGAAATACTTAACAATGTTGGTTTAACTAATTATATAAAATTACAACCAAAAGGATTAAATACCATATTAAAACCAGAAGGTAAGCAAGTTGCCTATACTATTTCAAAGAAAATTGTTTTAGCGAGAGCTGTTGCGAAAGCACCTAAAGTTTTAATATTAGAAGACCCTTTAGACCAATTTAAAAAGGACGAAACGAAAAAAATTATTGAGTTTTTAGCCAGTCCTAAGCAACCATGGAGTTTAGTTGTGGTGAGTAGTAATCCTATTTGGAAAGACAAATGTAACAAGCATATCGTCTTAGAGAATGGAAGTTTAAAAAAATAAAGTAAGCGCTCATGTTGAATATATCTCAAAATAAAATATCAAAATACATAGACCTTACCTCTCTTAAATCAGGAAAGGAAATTTTCACCAAAGAATATCATAAAAGGTTTAAAAAGTTCTTACTTGTTTTTATTGTTATTCTTTTCATTATTATGTTTCTTCCATGGACTCAAAATATTACGAGCAAAGGAAACGTAACAACATTAAAACCAAGTCAAAGACCACAAACCTTGCAATCACAAATTCCTGGACGAATAGAGCAATGGTTTGTTCAAGAAGGTAATTTTGTTAAAAAAGGTGATACCATACTAAGAATTTCTGAAATTAAAAGTGATTATTTCGATGAAAAGCTTGCTGAAAGAACAGGAGTTCAGCTCAATGCTAAATCATCATCTGTTGTCGCTTATAAAAACAAAATTTTAGCCTTACAAAATCAAATAAATGCAATACAACAAGAAAGAGGTTTAAAATTAAATCAAGCCAAAAACAAGTTAATTCAAGCTCACTTAAAGATTCAGAGTGATAGTATTGATTTAGAAGCTATAAAAATAAAAAATGAAATCGCCAAAATTCAATTTGATCGTGTTGTTACACTTCAAAAAGAAGGACTAAAAGCGGTGAAAGATGTGGAAGAAAAAAGAGGAAAACTTCAAGAAGCCAATGCAAAATTGATTTCACAACAAAACAAACTTCTAACATCAAAAAACAAGGTTATGAACGCCGAGTTAGCTATATCAACACTAAAAGCTACTTACGCGGATAAACTTTCAAAAGCACAAAGCACTTTATTTACTGCTCAATCGAGCGCTTTTAATGGAGAAGCTCAAGTATCAAAGTTAGAAACAAATTTAGCCAACTATAAAAAAAGAGGTAGCTTATTATATGTCACAGCGCCTCAAGATGGCTTTATTAACAAAGCAATAAAGTCTGGTTTAGGTGAAACTTTTAAAGAAGGAGAACAATTGGTTAGTATCATGCCAGCCAATTACGATTTAGCTGTGGAGATATTTGTACGTCCGATTGACTTACCTCTAATTCATATTGGCGAAAAAGTTAGAGTTCAATTCGATGGATGGCCAGCCATTGTATTTAGCGGATGGCCCAATATATCTTATGGTACCTATGGAGCTGAAGTTATAGCCATAGAAAATTTCATTAGTAGTAATGGAATGTTTAGAGTTTTATTATCTCCCGACAAAAAAACAGAATCATGGCCTACTGCTATTAGAGTGGGCTCGGGTGCAAGAACCATTGCCTTACTTGAAAATGTTCCTATTTGGTATGAGTTATGGAGACAAATAAACAGTTTCCCTCCGAACTTTTATCAACCTGAAATTAAATCGGATACCAAGAAAAAAAAGAAAAAATAATTTAAGTCAATTACTTAGCTTTAAATTCGTACATATCAATGAAGAAGTTAATACTCGTTTTTTGTTTCATTAGTTCCATTGTTTTTTCTCAAGACAATTCAAACGTACTTTCATTTGAAGAGTATTTAGGCTATGTAAAAAAGTTCCACCCTATTTTAAAACAGGCACAACTAGTATCTTCAAAAGGAGAAGCTAAACTACTTAAAGCACGTGGCGCTTTTGACCCCAAAATTGAAGTAGACTATAATCGAAAAAATTTTAAAGGAACGGAATATTATAACAAACTCAATAGCACTTTCAAAATACCTACATGGTATGGAATTGAGTTTAAAGCCAATTATGAAAGTAACGATGGTGTGTATTTGAACCCAGAGTTTAAAACTCCTAAAGAAGGTTTATACAGTGCTGGTGTATCAATTTCACTAGCCAAAGGGCTTTTAACCAATAAAAGAATGGCTTCGCTAAGACAAGCGAAATTATACAATCAACAATCTGTACAACAACAGAAAATTTTAATCAACAAAATTTTATTTAAAGCTACAAATACATATTTTAAATGGTTAAAAAATCACCAAACTAAAAAAGTATATACTGATTATTTGGTCAACGCTAAAATACGATTGCAAAGTATAAAGCGCAGCTTTGAGTCAGGAGATAAGCCAGCCGTAGACACCTTAGAGGCTAGTATAAACTATAAAAATAGGTTACTTGATTTGGAAAAAGCCAAAATCGGCTATATTAAATCCAAACTAGAGGCCTCTAATTATCTATGGTTAAATAACGATGTTCCTCTTGAGTTAACCGACAACGTCGTTCCGGATAATCAAACGGTAAATCTTATAGACGAAGTATTAACCAGTTCTATAACAGATGCAGTAGATTTTAACATTGAAGATCACCCTAAATTGGTTAAACTGCAATTAAAGAAGAAGAGTTTAATTATTAACAAAAAACTAAAATTAAACAACTTACTTCCTAAAGTAGACCTTCAGTACAACTTTTTATCTTCCGATTACAGAAGCATAAACTCCTTTAATAATTCTAATTATAAAGCAGGACTTAACGTAAGCATCCCTCTATTCCTGAGAAAAGAACGTGGAGATTTAAAGCTAGCTAAAATTAAAATTAAAGAAATTGATTTTGATATTTCTTCGACAAGAATCAACTTAACCAATAAAATTGACGGAACAGTTCAACAAATAAACTCATACAAAGAACAGTATAATATTTTAAGTAACTTAGTGATTGATTACAAAAACTTAGTCCAAAGTGAAGAACGTAAATTCAGCTTAGGTGAAGGCTCGCTCTTTTTAGTAAACTATCGTGAAGTTAAGCTCATTGAAAATCAACTTAAGTATATCAATACTCAATACAAATACTTCATTTCTAAATCCGAATTACTAAAAGTACTAAATCAGCATACACTATAAATTAAAAAGACCTTGAACAACTGTCCAAGGCCTTTTCGTCTAACCAAACTTAGTATAAAAACTAACTACTACTATTGTAAATATTTTTATATAAATGTATATTTTGTTTCTTCTACTCAAAAAGAACTCTCCTTTCAGGGAACATTAACATAAGTAAATCTTACTCAGAGAAGCCTTTGATAATGAATTCATAACGCTAAAATATGAATTCTAATTTAGGGAAAACAAACTATTACTAATAATTTCTATATTTAATGAACTTTTGTAACTTTCAAACCCTTTTTGTTTGTTGGTTACATTTGTTTGACACACTATTATTTGAAAGGTCACAAAAAAAATAAAAAAATTTTTATTCCACTATTTCCTAGTACAAATACTCCCTTAAAACAATCCTGTGATCAGGTATAGATTTATCGTAATTTTCCACTAAAAGCTCCAGTATTTCTGGCTTCTTACCCCCTATATCTCTTTTTGAGTTATATTTTGACACATATAAATTATATATGTCAGATCCTTCTAAATATTTTTTCTCAAAAATTAAAAAATGTTCCTCATTTAATTCTGAATAACATATTAAATCTCCTAAAAAAGTTTTTGATTTATCTTCAAAAAAATCAGAAAACTCATAATACTTAAAAATGTTCTCCATTCTATACTATTTCAGCCGAAAGCCCTAAATCCAATAATTTAGAACATTTTGGTTTCAATTCTTTAATACCACCTGTTTTAACTGAACATTTCCCTTTGTAATGTACTAATATGGTACATTGCTCTGCTTGTTCTGGAGTGTGTTCACAAACACTTATCAGACTATCTATTACAAAATCGAACGTATTTACATCATCATTGTACAAGATAATTTCATGTTGTCTAGTTTCTTTTATTAAAACATCTAGCTCTTCTTGAATTTTTTCAATTGTACTCATTCTGTCACTATTTTTGATAGCGCAAAGCTACCCAATTATTTCTTTCTATAGTCTTAATTAACAATAATTTATGCTTCTTCACTTCATCATCAATGATTGAAATATCTTCTTGATAAAATCCGCTTAATAATAATGTACCATTCTCTTTTAAACAGTCCGTATATACCGCCATATCATTTAACAAGATATTTCGATTAATATTCGCTATTATTAAGTCGTATTTTCTATCCTTTAATAACAAAGAATCTCCTTCAAAAACAGAAATATTGTTACAATTATTTCTTTCTACGTTTTCTAAGGAATTTGTATAACACCAAGTATCAATGTCAATAGCATCAATTGGCTTAGCACCCTTCATTTCGACAAATATCGCTAAAATTCCTGTACCACACCCCATATCCAACACTTTTTTATCGCTAACATCCAAATCTAGTAGATGTTGCAACATCATATAGGTTGTTTCATGGTGACCAGTTCCAAAACTCATTTTAGGTTCAATAACAATATCAAACTCTAAATTTGGATTTTCATGAAATGGCGCTCTAACACTAACTTTATTCTCTACCCGAATAGGTTTAAAATTTTTCTCCCATTCAGCATTCCAATTCGTTTGTTCAATTTCTTTATGTGAATATTCAATATCGAATTCTTTTGAATTTAACACGAATATATCATCGAGCATATTCTCATTCCAGTCGTTGTTCTGTATATAGGCTACAACTCCTGTTTCATTTTCAACAAAACTTTCAAATCCAATAGAACCAAGTTCTGCAATTAAAATCTCAGTTCCTGGTTCCTTTGGTGATATTGTAAAGTTATATTCAGTATAAATATTATCCATTCAGATTAAATAGCTTCAACTATCGCTAAAAAGTCATTTGGTTTTAAAGAAGCTCCTCCTATCAGACCTCCATCAACATCAGGTTTTGAGAAGATTTCGTCAGCATTTGCTGGCTTCACACTTCCTCCGTATAAAATAGAAACAGAATCTGCTAATTCTTTATTATACTCTTTTTCTAATACTTCTCTAATAAAAGCATGCATTTCTTGTGCCTGCTCTGGTGTGGCAGTCTCTCCAGTACCAATTGCCCATACTGGCTCATATGCCAAAATAATATTAGAAAAATTTTCCTTTAATAAATGGAAAAGACTTTCTCTTAGTTGCGTTTCTACAACTTCAAAGTGTTTTTCTGATTTTCTATCTTCTAACGACTCTCCAAAACAAAAAATTACTTCTAAATTGTTTGCTAGTGCCGTATCAACTTTCTTAGCTAATAGTTCATTAGATTCTGCAAAGATACTTCTTCTTTCCGAATGACCTAATATTACAATTTCAATTCCGATTTCAGAAAGCATATCAGCAGAAACCTCTCCAGTAAATGCACCACTCTTAGCTTCGTGCATATTTTGAGCAGCTACTTGAATTATTGATTTCTTAGTTCTTTTTACAGCAGAACTTAGGTTTATAAAACTTGGAGCTATAATTACTCTTTTACCTTTAGCTTTTTTAGCTGACACTCCTTTTTTAATTCCCTTAATAAGTTCTTTAGCCTCTTTAAGGTTTTTATTCATTTTCCAGTTACCTGCAACGATGTTTTTTCTCACTGTATAAAGTTTTATAATAATTACTGAAGTTTGTTGTTAACAAAAGTACATCAATTTTTTAAGGTATTATCTAAAACGTTTTCTTTCAAACGAGTACAATCGAAAACTTCTATTGTTTTATCCTCATTTACAATCAAATACCGTGGAATCCAATCTAATTGTAAAAACTCAGAAAAATCGCCATCCCAACCAGATGGTAAATAGTAATGATCTCCAAAAACATCATATTTATGCAAAGCTTTACTCCACTCCATATAATTTTTATCAATTGATATGTTTATATAATGGAAGTCTGAATATTCTCTCATAAGAGTATTATTTTTAGGAATACTATTCAAACAATCTTTGCACCAAGATGCCCAAATATTAAAAACCAACTTTTTATCAGTATTCAAGGCAAAAACATCTTCAACTTTTATAGAATCTCCAGCTTTTGTAACTAGAATATCTTGCAGTGCTTTTTTCGAAAAATCTGTTTCATTTCTTTTTGAACATCCTATTAAAAAAGTAAAGCAGAAGAGTATCCAAATATACTCTCTTACCCCTAAATAATGATTCTTTGATTTATTCATTGCTATTATTATTATTTCACAATAACTCCTTTATTTTTGACACTTTGGAAGATTTAAACATCTTAATCTCTTTATTTTCATTTAAAATCAAAAACCTTGGAATTTCTTTAAGCTTCAGAAAATCGCCTAAACCTCCATTACCTTTTGTTGGTATATAATAATGTTGTCCTTTAACAGGAATATTGTCTAAACCTCTTTTCCAGTCGAAATAAGAATGATCAACTGACAAAAAAATATAATTTACTTCTTTATTTTCTTTTTGAAAAAGTGCTATTTCTTCCAAACTCTTTTGACTGAATGGACAATAACTGGCGTAAATATGTATCAATGTTTTCTGACTACTATCATGTTCTAATATCTCAGAAAACATAACCGACTCTCGATCTACCGAAAGAAGCTTCTCGTTTAATGAAGACTTATTGAATCTGTCTGGGTGAAAAGTTCCACAACCAGTTAGTATAAATAAAAACAGTATTAATATTCTCATTCTAAGTAGTTATTATATTGAACTCGTTTAAACATTTTCAATTTGCTAAAAAATTAGTCTTTTTAATTCTATTTTCTCCTTTTTTTCTTCTCGTAACTCTGCTATGAGACTAAAAAAACCTTTAATTTTCGCTTAAACTCAAAAAGTTTAAACGAGTTCATTGATATAAACGTCAGAATAGGAAAATATTATTTAAGCTTGACCCTTGGATCAAGCCAAGTATAGATAATATCAACCAAAATATTTATAGTTATAAAAATTGTAGCAATCACAAATACACTTCCCATGATAACGGGAAGATCTAATGTATTTAACGAATTTACTATTTCTTTACCCAAACCGTTCCAATTAAAAATATACTCCACAAAAACTGCTCCAGCCAACATAGAAGCAAACCAACCTGAAATAGCAGTTATTACAGGGTTCAACGAATTTTTAAAGGCATGGCTTCTAATTATCTGATATCTATTTAAACCTTTTGCTTTCGCTGTTCTAATATAATCCTGACTCAAAACTTCAAGTAAAGAGTTTCTCATTAATTGAATTACAACTGCCAGTGGACGTATTCCCAAAACAAGCGCAGGTAACACTAAATTACTCCATTTAACATGAACACTTTCCCCAAAATCATCAACCTCATAAAGACTACCCGTCATTTCTAAATCAGTAATGTCATGCAAAACAAAACCAAAAAACCATGCGAACAAAATAGAGGAGAAAAAAGATGGAATACTCATTCCTAAAGTACTAATTACTGCCACTATTTTATCAAATATTGTATCCTTATGAACCGCGGAAACAACACCTAAAAAAAAGCCCAAAACTATTGCTATACATATTGCCGAAACGGCTAACACAAAAGTATTAGGCATAGTTTCCTTTATAACATCTGAAACGTTTTTACCATTTTTTTGAAATGACTGCCTTAAATAAGGTGTTTTCAACGCTATACTAACCTCTCCAAACTTACCTAAAGTAACGAAACTATACTTCCTTTTATTCAAATATGTATAACTTTCTTTCGAAGAACTGTGAAATGATACAGGAGATATATCATTCAAATAATATAAATATTGAATTGCTATAGGTTGATCAAACCCATATTTCTTTCGAATACTTTCAAGTTGACTGGAATCTTCACGTTGGTCCAACATCATCCTAGCTGGATCTCCTGGGAGCACATTAAATAGAAAAAAAATGACCGTTACCACTCCGAATAACGTCAAAAACCCATAAAAAACCTTGTTTAATATATATTGAAACATTGAAAACAAAGATAACAGAAACTCCCAAATTTGCTTACTTTTGCCTAACTTTTATAAGAACTCATGACAACACAACAACTTGTATCTGAAATTAAAAAGAAAAAATCTTTTTTATGTATTGGTTTAGATGTCGATCTAAATAAAATCCCGCAGCATCTTTTAAAGGAAGAAGACCCAATTTTTGCATTTAATAAAGCTATTATTGATGCAACACATCATTTATGCGTGTCTTATAAACCAAATACAGCATTTTATGAAGCTTATGGTATAAAAGGATGGAAAGCTCTTGAAAAAACGATTCAATACCTTAACAATAACTATCCTAATATCTTTACCATTGCCGATGCAAAAAGAGGAGATATAGGTAATACTTCAACCATGTATGCCAAAGCTTTTTTTGAGGATTTAGCTTTCGATAGTGTCACCGTTGCTCCATATATGGGAAAAGACTCTGTAGAACCTTTTCTTGCTTTTAATGATAAACATACTATTATGTTAGCGCTAACTTCAAACGAAGGTGCCTTCGATTTCCAAACGAAACAAGTTGAAAATCAAGAATTATATAAACATGTATTAGAAACCTCCAAAGGTTGGAAAAACTCTCAAAACCTAATGTATGTGGTTGGTGCAACCAAAGCCGAATACTTAGCAGAAATTAGACAAATAATTCCTGATAGCTTTTTGTTAGTTCCTGGAGTTGGTGCTCAAGGGGGAAATTTACAAGATGTATGTACATACGGAATGAATGATCAAGTTGGACTATTAATTAATTCTTCAAGAGGAATTATTTATGCTGGAAACGGCCATGATTTTGCAGAAAAAGCGGCAGTTCAAGCTGAATCTCTTCAAAAGCAAATGGAAATCATTTTAAAATAAAAAAGTCAAGGTTAATGACTCCTTGACTTATTTAATTAATTCAAACAATATACCAATGAGAACAAAGTAATGGTATATTGGTCAAAGGTACTTTCTTTAGTCTTTGCCGCTATGTATTTTGATTTGAATACCTGATGTTTTGATTTAAAACAAAGGATTTTGCTCATTTTATGAAACTTTAACAATCTGACATAGCGTCCTAAACAAGAAATTTTTCTTTAAAGTTTAGTGTTTTACAAAAAAAAACTGAAATCTTTCGATTTCAGCTTTTTCTTTATTAAAAAGTTTTGATTAAACTTTAATTCATAAATGGATTGTTTTGAACTTCTGACTGAGGAATTTCAAGAGTTAACCTTTCATCGTCATGATTAATTGCTTCTCCAACTAAATATAGGTGATTAGCTCCTCTTACCACAGTTTCTTTATTTCTCTTTAAAGCTAAATAACTCTTTCCTTCACCCCAAAACTCGATTCGAGTTTGCAAGTAAATTTCATCTAAAAGAGCCTCGCCTGCTAATCCATCAACATAAGCGTAATCTGTAGCATTGTCAAATCTTTGAGATAAAACATCTTTAAGACGATTTTTAGCTTCTGCTTCATTTCCTTCCTTAGCTGCTAATTCAGCAGACAACAAATACATCTCATCAATTCTCATATAAACATAATCAGACTCAATAATTCGTTGCCCTCTGAAGTTTCTATCCTCATGATAAAACTTATTTAATGGCATTAAATGTTTAGTATTCCCTGGCTCATAATGAAATTGCGTTTTCCTTACATCGTTATTATCAATAGCTCCATATAAGCTTTCATCAATAGTTTTATGATCTCCAAAAGACTGATAACTAAATGTAAAATAATCCATTTGTCCCCACCAAGAAACCAAGCCTAAACTATTGTCACTAGTAATATCTACTCCCCACATCCAACTAGGGTTATTATATACACTATTAAAACCACCTGTAGATTGGGTTTTTGTTGTAATTGGGAACTGTCCACTTTGAATAATTTCTTCAGCAAGTTCTCTAGCCTTAATGTTATCAACGCTAGTACCCTTTGAAGCGTATGTATAAGCCAATAAAGTCTTAGCTACATTCTGATTAACTTGATAATGAAAATCTCTATTAAAGCCATCTAATAAAATTATAGCTTCATCTAAATCTTTAATAATAAGATCATATACTTCCTTTGTAGTAGCCTGAGGCTGAGCATCAGAATTACCTTCTAAGTAGATTGGTAAAACTCTAGTTGCTTCAGTATATTCAGTAACATATAATTGAGTTAGATAGAAGTACCCGTATGCTCTCATAGCTTTAGCTTGACCTAGGGCTGCACGATTTGTCTCTGTTATATTCAAATCATCTCCTCCTAAAGACTTGATAACCAAATTTGACTGATTAATTATTCTATAGTAATATCTCCACGCCATATAGTTCGGCTTAGCAAACGTGAAATCATTAGTAGCTATTAACTGAGCAATACTAGAATATCTATTATAGGTATTTCTTGATAACGCCATGTCACCTGAAAGAATATCCGTTATAACATCGTATCCTTTTTGTCCAAAATCCTCATGAGTATTTAACCCCCCAGTTTGAGTTTGAAAAGTGGTTTCATAAAGCCCTCTTAAAACGGCTTCAACTATTTCTGGATAAATTTCTCCAGTCTGACCAACATCATCCACTGATATCGTTTCTGTTGGAGTTTCTTCTAAGAAGCTCTCGCTACACCCAATAGCCATAAGTGTAACAGCTCCAAATATAATTGGTTTTATATATTTTTTTATCATTCTCTTATTTTTTAAAATTAGAATCTAGCTCTTACTCCAAATGTTAACGTAGATAAAGGTTGGTATCTATATGTACTTGATGCTCCAGTTTCAGAGGTAGTAGGATTAAATCCATCTCTTGAAGTTAATAAGAATAAATTATCTCCTGATACCCATAAACTTAATGCCCCTAATCCAGATGCTTCGATAAATTTTCTTGGTACAGTATACCCTATTCTAACATTATTTAATGATAAATAATCTGTTGAAGTTACAAAACGAGATGAAATTGAATTGGACTGTAAATCTCTATCACTAATTAACTGTGGAATATCTGTTACATCTCCTGGCTTTTTCCAACTATCTCTAATGTCTGCGTGCCAATTGCTCGATCCTATTTGTCTAGTTCCCATTAAACCTGCATACACTCCGTCATAAGCATAACCTCCTAAACTATACCCGAATAAAGTACTAATAGAAAAATCATGAATTTTGGCGTTTAATCTGAACGCTCCCCTTACTGTTGGTATAATTGACTTATCAATATACTTCTGCGTGGCATCGGCATACGTTGTTGTTGTAGTTTTCGTTACAGTATTATTAGGGTTTTGTTGCTGGTATTCATATAGACTGGTTATTCCCTCACCTGCATCGACTGTTCCATTATTATTAGCATCATGATAATACTGAGACCAAGTTGCTTTACCTGTATTAGGATCAACTCCTGCCCATTCTCTCATATAGAAATCCCAAAGACCTCTTCCTGCTGCACGTCCATAATCAATACCCGATACAGTCGCTATATCTAGTATTTTTTGCTCTCCTGTAGATGGATCAATTGGCATATCAACTATATCACTAGAGAACATTTCTCCATTAATTCCGAAATCTAATTTAAAATTTTGCTTATCGATAATGTGAGATGTAATATCGAATTCAAAACCAGAATTTCTTAACAATCCATCATTTACATCCAAGATAGCGTTACCAGATGATGGAGGTAATCTTTTCTCAAAAATTAAATTATCTACATTCTTAACATAATAATCTAAAGAAGCATCTATCTTATTATTAAATAAAGTAAACTCTAATCCCGTTTGGAACATTTTTGAAGTTTCCCATGATAACAACGGATTTTGCGCCGCATTAGGTCTTAAAGAAATCTCTCCTCCTAAGTTTCCGATTGTATAAGTGTCCTGTCCAGAATAGATAGCTGCACCAGCTTGATCTCCAACAATACCATAACTAGCCTTTAACTTTAAGAAATCGATGAAACCAACTTTTGACACAAAATCTTCTTCCGACAATACCCATGATGCTCCTACAGAACCAAAAGTCCCCCATTTATTTGTGAAAAACCTAGAAGATCCATCTCGTCTTAACGATCCAGTTAAATAGTATTTACGTCTGTAATTATAAGTTACTTGTCCAAAGTAACTTTCTAATGCAGTTTTCGTTCTGAACCCAGTCGCAGGTGAGGTGTTAACCACGTAGTTATTTGGATCATTCAACCCATTAAACAAGTTCACTACTTTATTTTTACTTATTGCCGATGTTTGAAACTCTCTTTGATTCGTTTCATGTGCTAAAAGAGCCGATACTGTATGATCTCCAAAAGTTTTATTATATCTAAAGATATTTAAGAAATTTTGTGTTAGAGCACTTGAATTCCTTTTAAACAAAGACCCTTGTTGCTCTACTGCGAATCCATAAAACGGATTTTGAATATTATCTGCTATTCTGCTATAGTATTGAGCTCCATATTGACTTTCGAACTCTAATCCATCTAATAAATCTACCTTAAAAGAGAAATTCCCATTTAAAGAGTGGCGATCATTCCCTACAAAGTTAAGGTGAGCATTACCTACAGCATTCGTCATACCTCCAAAACCTCTTGCACCGTAATCATATTGATTTCCTCCGTACTTAGTATCTTCAACAATATTGCCTTGTGCATCTCTTAAAAATAACGGATAAATAGATGGTATATTCTCAACAAACCAGAAAACACTACCTGAATCGCTTGCCTGTCCATTTGTAATTTGTTTTCCTAAAGTATATCCAACATTAGCTTTTGCTGTTAACCACTCTTTAGGCTTATGAGAAATACTTAATCTTGTAGCATAACGTTTGTATCCAGAATTCACAGAAAAACCTTTATCATCCAAATAACCAAATGAACTGAAATACTTGGTATCCTCATTACCTCCACTCATTTTTACATTTGCCTCTGTTCTCATTGAAGATTGGAACGCAAAATCTCTCCAGTTTTCTGGTGTATACTTTCTATCAACATTAGGCCTTACCTTTCCTGTAGACGGATCTATTATATCCGCTACATTATTGGTATTATAAAAATTATAATCTGGATTAATTCCACGGCTCGAAAATAAGTAATTATTTGCGTAGGCAACTGGATCATTATTAGGGTCAAAATCTAAGGTTCTATTCCCAATAGCATGCCAAGCTAATTCTATGTATTCGTTCGGAGATGTAATCACATCATAACGAGGTAATAGCTGAAAGTTCACTCCTGTTTTAACATCTACTTCGATTGAACTTGTCCCTACTTTACCTGTTTTTGTCGTAATCATAATTACTCCATTTGCCCCACGAGAACCATAAATAGCTGTTGCTGAGGCATCCTTTAAAACAGTGGTTGACTCAATATCAGATGGGTTGATAGAGTTAATAGATCCAGAAAAAGGAATCCCATCGACAACATATAAAGGATCTCTATTTCCATTTACCGAACCAAATCCTCTAATACGAATTGTAGCTGCAGTACCTGGCTGTCCTGAAGTATTAATTACATTTACACCAGCAACTTCACCAACTAAAGCCTGAGAAACGTTAGATACCGATTTAGCCTCTAGTGCTTCCGCCTTTACAACTTTAGCCGTACCTGTAAATGACTGTTTTGTAGTAGTACCATAACCAACAACAACAACTTCTTCTAATAAACTGCTATCATTTTCAAGTACTATGTTTATATTATTTGATGTACCTACCTTTCTTTCGACAGTTTTCATTCCTACGAAACTAAACACAAGAATATCTCCTGCCTTAGCTTTTAAAGAATAATTTCCGTCAAAGTCAGTTTCAGTACCATTCGTGGTACCTTTTTTCAAAACGGTTGCTCCTGGCAAAGGTCCTGATTCATCAGAGACGCTTCCCGAAACAGTCTTGTCTTGTGCAAAAGTTATCTGCACAATTAACGCTAAGAACAGCGTTAAAATTCCATTAAACTTTGTTTTCATTGTAAATTATTGAATTATTATTAACAGCTATAAAACTATAGGTAGTAACCTTCTGTTAACATTCATTTGATGTAAACAACTTCAATTTTGATGTGAAAAAACATAATTAGGATATAAAAAAACATCTCATTAACTTAAAACTTACTGAATAGATGTTAATATTTCTTTAATATCTCCATTTCTCCCTTTTTTAATGAACTTTCTTCCTTAATTTTGCCTTTATAGATAGAATGATATAAAGACAATATCCCCGATAGAATAATTAGTATAACCCCCAATGTAAATTATCTTCTCAATTGCTATAGTCACAATTTGAAAATAATACATTTACAGAGATTTAAGAGTTATTGAATAATCCTGCTTACAGGTTTTCTATTTTCTCTTTTTTCAAGAAGAAAATGAAATGAAGAAAATGAATATTTCAGCTTTTATCATAGAAAGTGATGTAATTGCTACAGCGAAAGTAAAAGAACTAATTCAACAACATAGTGTCATAGAAATTTTAGATGAATCATCTAACGCAGAAGATGCTATTGAAAAAATCAATACACTAAATCCAGATGTTGTTTTTTTAGATGTAGAAATTAATAAGGTTTCAGGTTTTGAAATCATAGAAAACATTTCTCTTTTAAAAAAACCTATGTTTATTTTTGTAACAAAACATCACGAATACGCCATTAAAGCATTCGATTATTTTGCTTTTGATTATATATTAAAACCATATAAAAGAGATCGTTTCTTCGCATCTTTAAACAGAATTATTGAGTTTAAAAGAAAAGAGGAACTTGCCAATTTTCAAGACAACTTAGAAAACATACTTGATCTTGTCAAGGGAAAAAACGTTGTACCTCATTCGTCAAATAACAAACGAATCAATATAAAAACAGGTAATAAAGTTATATTCCTTGATACCAACTCTATTAAATATATATCTGCTTCGGGATACTATCTAGAAATTTTCACTATCGATAATAAAAAGTATTTACTTAGGGAATCTTTATCAAGTATCATAAACCGACTTAATTCTTCAGATTTTATAAGAATTCATAGATCGACTATCATTAACTCCAATTATGTTGATGAAGTAATTACGTCAAATTATGGGGAAACAGATGTTAAAACTAATGATAACAAAATATTTAGAGTAAGTAAAGGTTACAAAAAGGAATTTCAGGAATTAATGGGGGTTAGATAAATAAAACGATCGTATTTTGTAGTTTTACTCAATATTAACAGAACTAAAGTGAAATCAATTACAGATCAAATCGGACGGAATATTGTAGTCTCAAAACCTTTAAAAAGAATTATCTCCTTAGTTCCAAGTCAAACGGAGCTATTGGTTGATCTTGGTTTAGAAAACCAGCTAGTAGGAATTACTAAATTCTGTGTTCATCCAGCCCATATTAAGAATACTAAAGAAGTTGTCGGTGGCACAAAAAACATAAAGATTGAGAAAATCAAAGAATTAAAACCCGACATTATACTCTGTAATAAAGAAGAGAACACAAAAAAAATTGTTGAAATGTGTGAACTCATCGCTCCAACTCATGTTTCAGATATTTACACCTTAAATGATGTCGTAGGTTTGATTAAACAATATGGTAAATTATTCTCCTGCAGAACCGAAAGCACACATATTATAGGTAAACTACAATTTAAAGCCAATAACTTCAAAAAGTTTATATCTACTCAACCGCAAAAAAAAGTTGCTTACTTCATTTGGCGCAATCCATGGATGGTTGCTGGTAATAATAACTTTATTAACCACCTCTTACAAATGAATAATTTCGAAAATATCTATTCAGATAAAGCTAGATATCCAGAAATAGAATTAAAAAGAATTAGACTTGAAGGTGATCCAGAACTCATATTATTGTCCTCTGAACCATACCCTTTCAAGGAAGAACATGCCTTCGAAATAGGAAGGTTCACTCATCATGCAAAGACAATTTTTGTTGATGGTGAAATGTTTTCTTGGTATGGTAGTAGACTTCTAAAAGCTTTCGATTATTTTAAACAATTACATCAAAGGATTTGAGAGTTCCTTATCAAGATATTTGATTCTATTTAATTTCTCCAATATCTTCATTGCTTTAAATGCAGATCTATCACTCTTACATTCATCAATATACTTATAATCATTCGCTCTTTCAACCAGTTTACCATATCTTTCTTCAAGATGCTTTCTGTACCTATGTATTTGATTTACTCGTAACATTTTTTTAAATTTAAACGACCTCATAAAGGTACACAATATTTTGGTTTACAAACAATTAGAAAGCCCTCTTTTTTTTCAAAAATCGCAAAAACCCTCAATATTTAATGAGGGTTTTTATACTAAACAGTATTATATTTTAAATTTTATCTTGTAAAGCGAATACTCTTTTCAAAAGTGCCGTATTTCTTAAACCCACTTTATCTCTTATACCTTTTTCCTCAACCGCAATCATTGTATAAACACCATCAAGAGCCTGTTTTGTGACATAATCAGTCAAATTAGGATTCACCTTCTTTACAAATGGAATACTGTTGTACTTCGAAATCAAGTTATTCCAAATTTTATCTGCTCCCACTTTTGCAAATGATCTTCTGATTACAGGCTGAAACTCTCCGTAAAGTTTTTGGTTTGTTTTTCCTTGTAAATAGGCAGTTGCAGCATTTTGTTCTCCCAAAAGAATATTTTTTGCATCGGCAAAAGTTATATCCTTAACGGCTCCAATAAAAATTGGGGTTGCTGTTTTTACTGCATCTTCTGCAGTTCTATTAATCGCCTTTAATCCTTCGTCAGCAAGCCTTCCAAGCCCAATTTTCCTCAATCCTTTATCTACAACTCTTAATTCTTCTGGCAACAAAATTTTAACCAACTCATTTCTATAAAACCCATCTACAGCCGTTAACTTACTCACTTGGTGCTGTATTCCATTATCAAGTGCTTCTCGTAAACCTTTCCCAATTTGCTCTTGTGTTAAAGCTCCCTGAGTAGGTATTTGGTTAACCACTTTCTGTAACTCACTACAACCAATAAACTGAAGCACCAGTAGTAAAATCATATATTTTTTCATATTATTCTCTTTTATATTATATATTAAAGTTAGAAACATTTTTTTCATATAGTCACTTTTATTTAAAATTATCCGTTTTTTTATCATAACCATAAGGACAGTGTTTACAACCACTCTTACAACAATACCCTCTTCTAAGATGAAACTTCTCTGTAAAAACCTTGTACCCTTTATCATTAAAATAATAGTCGCCTTCTTCCAATTCTATTCTTTTGTTGTACATCTGACAAAAATACTATCATTATAATTAAAAAGTTAAACTATTAATTATATTTTCACGAGCGTTAAGCTTATTATAAAGGTTTCGTTATTTTTGTTCATTATGATTTTAACAACTCAAATAGAAGATAAAACCATTGTTTGGTTAAAAGAACAAAATCAATATATTATTGTTGAAAATATTGTTTCTGAAATTTTACTAGAATTAGAAAAAAACACTGATATTGATTGTATAATTGAATTGTTGAAAAGTAATATTGACATCCCATATAATGAAGCACTAACATTTATAGATGATGTTCGTTTATTGTTAAAAAAAGAAGATAGCGATACTCCAAAAATAGAACTTCAGCCTGTTCCTAACTATTTTGATTTTGAAAAGTATTACAAAATAAATGGTCTAATATTTTTAGTTGAATTTTTATCCGAATATGAGCTTTCTCTGATACATCCAAAATTTGCTCATTTAGAAGTTACCTCTCAAATATCTATTGATCATAAATATACCGTTTTCTTAAAAAACGATATTATTAGTTTCCTTGTTGATAACGAAAATATTGGTTCCTGGATAAAAAGTGAAAGTCATTATTTTCAAGGTAAATTTTCTATGAAAATTATCGAACATACTCATAAACACGACGAAAATGAATGGATGGGGATTTTTCATGCCTCCGCTGTAGCTGATAATGATTCATGTATTTTATTTTTAGGAGATTCTGGAAATGGAAAAAGCACTTCCCTTGCCCTGTTACAAGCAAATGGATTCTCTTGCTTGGCGGATGATTTCGTTCCAATATTATCTAAAACAAGGACCGTACACAGTTTTCCCTCAGCTATTTCAATAAAAAAAAATAGTTTACCAGTTCTGCTTACCCTTTATCCTGAATTACAAAATCAAGCAGAATATCATTTTGAAAAATTAAATAAAATTGTTCGCTATTTACCTCCAAAAAAAGGTATTTTGGACAAGCAGATCGAGTGCAAAAAATTAGTGTTTATTAAATATGAAAAGGATAGTGAATTACAACTTAACAAAATATCTAAATTAGAAGCTTTTAAACAACTTATTCCAGATTCATGGCTCTCACCACATCCCGAAAACGCCAAAAATTTCCTTGATTGGTTCGAAGAGTTAACTTGTTATAGTTTAATCTATTCAAACAACGAAAAAATGATTGCAACATCTAAAAAATTATTTGCGGATGAATTATAAAGAAACGCTATTTTTTGTTGGCAAATGTCTCACCATTAGCCATAACAAAGAGAATAAGAACTTAGTTAAGAAGATGTTGACTTCTGGGAAAGTAGATTGGGATAACGTAGTTAAATTAAGCACAACTCATTATGTATTTCCTGCTTTGTACTGTAATCTTAAGCGATGTGAGTTCTTAAAGTTTTTACCCGAAGACTTAGTTTCCTATATGAAACACATTACGGATCTTAATAGGGAAAGAAATAAACAAATAATAGAACAAGCAAAAGAAATAAACGAATTCCTTTTATCACATAATATCACTCCAATATTTTTAAAAGGAACTGGTAATTTGTTAGAAGGACTTTACGAGGATATTGCCGAAAGAATGGTTGGAGATATTGATTTTTTAGTTTCCCCCAACAACTTTGAGCGCACAATTAATTGCTTGGACAAAAATGGCTACTTCAAAAAAAACAATACAATCGATAACTCTATTGTAAACAGGCATTATCCAAAAATCACTAAAGAAAACAAGATTGCCGCCGTTGAAATTCATTACAGAATGATTTCAAAAGATTCTATCTTTGGTTACAAGCATATAAATAACAATTTAATGAACATCAAAAAAAACATTAAAGTTTTATCGTACTCGGATCAAATTTTAATGACTTCTTACAATAAACAAATTAATGATTTCGGACAATGGTTTAAAACCCCTTCTCTAAGAAACACTTATGATCTTTTTTTGCTCTCTAATATTATCTCTTCAAAAAAAGTCTTCGCAAGACTAAATAATCAATATTCAAGATATATCAATAATTTTGCGTTAAGTTCTGAAAAATTATTAAATCTCAAAAATCAAATAATAAATTCAAACAGCGTTACTACTAAAAATAAGGAATTTGTAAAAAAACAATTATCTTATTTATACAATCCTGAAAAAAGTGTTAAAAACAGAAAACGATGGGAAACATTTTTTAAATACAGATCTAGGATATTTTTTTTTCTGGCTCTTTTCAGAAATAAATCCCATAGAAAATATTTAGTAAATAGAATAAAATCTAAACTAAAGCTTTAAGTTCTTCAAAATTAAGTCCACCATAATTCCCTGAACTCATTAGTAATAACGTTCTACTCTCCAATGATTGATTAAACAAAAACTCTTTAAATTTTTCTGGATCAGTAAAAACAGTTAAACTTTCTCTATTAAACGCTTTGGCTATCTGCTCTTTAGTGACTTCTTCTAACCTCTTTATTTTCACCGCTTTTGGCGAATAAAAAACAACAGCTTCGTCCGCTTTATCTAAAGTCCCTTCGTATTCTCTTAAAAATTCAGCATTTAAACTACTATAGGTATGAAGTTCAAGACAGGCCAATAACGATCTATCTTTATATTGATTTTTAACAGCAGTTGTTGTTGCTTCCACTTTACTTGGACTATGAGCAAAATCCTTAAAAACAACCGTATTCTTACTCTCAGCAACTTTTTCTAACCTTTTACTTGCTCCTTTAAAACTTTCAATTGCTTCATAAAAATCATCCTCATCAACTCCCATATGTTGGCAAATCCACTTCGCTCCTGCCAAATTTTGCAAATTATGTTTCCCAAATATCTCTAAAGGTAATGGTCCATCAGAAGAATCAATATAAGTAACACCATCATCAATAGAGTAGTCTGGTGTTAGGTAAGGATATTTTTTTATTGAATTTTTAGAAGACTCCACGACTCTTTTAACCTCATCATCTTCTTCATTATACACCATCATACCTCCATTTACAAGAGAATCTGTAAAAATTGAAAATTGCTCTATATAGTTATCATATGTTGGAAACACATTAATATGATCCCAAGCAATACCACTTATTAAAGCTATATTGGGTTTATATAAATGAAACTTTGGTCTTCTATCTATTGGTGAGCTTAAATATTCATCTCCTTCCAAAACTATGAAATCATTATGCTCAGTTAAATGTACCATGGTTTCAAAGCCATCTAGTTGAGCCCCTACCATATAATCTACTTCAATATCATGATAGTTCAACACATGCAAAATCATTGAAGTTATCGTTGTTTTTCCATGAGAGCCACCTATAACAACTCTAGTTTTTAATTTAGATTGCTCATATAAAAACTCCGGGTAAGAATAAATTTTTAATCCTAAATTTTGAGCTTTTAATAGTTCTGGATTATCTTCTTTTGCATGCATTCCTAAAATTACAACATCAATATTCTTTGTAATTTTCTCTTCGAACCACCCGAACTCTTTAGGCAAAAGATCATACTTTTCTAAACGAGACTTCGAAGGGTTATGAATGGTATCATCACTTCCTGTTACTTTATATCCCTTTTTATGTAAAGCTATTGCTAAATTATGCATAGCACTTCCTCCTACAGCTATAAAATGTACGTTCATATTGCCTATTTTTTGTAAATATACTGAAGAAAATGACTTTTATGTTCTCGATTTTATTAGTATTTTTAGAGTCAACTACTACTTAAACAATATACAAAACTCATAATCAGATTTTTACAAATGTTAAAAAATTGTATATTCGTTATTAATTCTAACTTAATTTTTAAGTTCTTTGCCGAATTATTAATTTAGGATTACTCATTTTTTAAGTTATTCAAAAACTATGGTATACTCAATTAAGAATAATGCTTTTGTATTATTCATTTTATTAATTTTGGGTTTTTCCCCAGCCATTGTTCAATCGCAATGTACCGGTGCGGACGGCTCAATCACTATATGTGATAAAGAAACCGACCCAAACAACCAAAATTTCGATCTTTTTAACCATTTAAATGGTTCTCCCAATACAGGTGGTACTTGGACGGCCCAAAACCCTGTTGTAAAAAATGCACTTTCCAGTGAAACTGGTATTCTCAATCTCTGGGCTATTAATCAGTTTGGTGTTTATGTATTTATTTATTCACATCCAAATTGCCCAGAAACAGCTAATGTTACCGTATCTCTTGGAGGATATCCAGGTGAGAACAATACTGGAGGTGGAGCTAATGCCTGTAGTAGTAATTCAACAGTTGATTTGTTCAATTTCCTCGATAACAATTTAACTAGTTTAACTGCGGACTTTAACGGTACATGGAGTACTGATGTTGGAACTCCTTCTGCTTTTCTTAACGAAAGTACCTTTAATGCTACCGCAGCTGGACCTGGAACATATACATTTATTTACACTGTTGACGCCATTGATACTTGTCCCGCTAGGTCTGCACAAGTTACACTAGAAATACACAGAACTCCTGAACCTGGTTTAGGTGTAAACATATCTGTTTGTTCGTCTGAAGACTTGTCAACCATGACCAATGTAAATCTATTTGATCATTTGGCTGGAGGAGATTTGAACGGAATTTGGACAGATATCAATCAAACTGGTCAAATTACTACCGTTGATGACTCAGAAATCAATATTCAAGAAATATTTACGACGCCGGGACTAGGGCCTGGCGAATATCGTTTTGAATATACTGTTTTCCCCACTCATGGTGTGTGTTCGGAAGAAACAACTTCGGTTCTTATTCAAATACCAGAACTATCAGCTTCGTTTTCTGTACCAAACCAATGTTTAGAAGATTCTTTAACATTTGAAATTCAACATCAAAGACCCAATGGAGTCTTTATGAGTTATGATCTCGAATATGAAATTATTGACACTAACAATCAAGTTGCTTTTTCGGGTACTTTAGTCGGTATTCAAATAGCAGACTTTGCCGACACTACTATTTCACATGAAGTAGTACTTCCTAATACTACTTTAACTTCAGGAAGTTATACTATTAGAACAAAAGAAATTAAAAATATTCAGGGAGCTACTTGCGGTTCGTTTACAGTTTCAGAAAGTAGTTTTGTGATTTTTGACACGAATATAAACATCCCCGATATTTGCTATGACGGTAACTCAATTGAGACCACCATCGCAAATATGGTTGATTTAAATGGTAACTTATCAAATGGTGATCAACTAGTTAATTATACTATTACAGATATAACTTCGAATGAAGAATCTGTCATCACCGATCAGAATGTAAACTTTACAAATGGAGAAGGGACTCTAATTCTCGATTTTACAAACTTCCCTTTTGAAAACACTCAGTATTCAATAACTTTTAACGATGCTGCTGATAATGGTTTAGGGTGTATCAATCAAAATTTCACAATAAGAAGAAATCCACAGATTACAGGTACTTTCATAGTTGAAAACCAATGTACAGAAAATTCCTTAGTCATTAATATCGAACATCAACGAGTTCATCCTCTACAAATGACTTACGATATTGAATACGAAATTTTAGATGCTTCAGATGCTCCTGTCGTTACACAAACAGAAACCAATATTAGCATCTCAGATAATTCTAACAACATTCAAAATCATCAGTTTTCGCTTGCAACAACAAGCCTACCAAGCGGTATTTATAGAATTCGTACAAAGGAAATAACCAATATGACGATTATCGAGTGTAATGATTTTACTGTTGCCGAGGATAGCTTTGTTATTTATAATACAAGTATTAATATTCCTGACATTTGTTACGAAAACGACTCGGTTGATGCAACAATATCTGGCTTAATCGATACTACTGGAGCGCTTTCAAACGATACTCATTTACTAAATTATACCATTACAGATTTAATCACAAACCAGGTATCAACAGTAAATGATCAAAGTATTAGCTTTACAAGTGGAGAGGCAATATTAACGCTCGACATGTCTAGTTTCCCTATAAATAACAATAACTATAATATAGCATTTACTGCCACTCCCGAAGATGGTACAGGATGTATTGATCAAGATTTTGTGGTTCGAAGAAAGCCCGACGATATTGTCTTAGGACTTGCTATCGATAATACTTGTGATGCTTCAAATATTGAAGTAACTATTAATGCTCCTATTTTAGCTAATGGTGAATATACTATTACTTATAGTGTTACAAATTTAACTACAAGTCAAGTTTTAATCGGAAACACAATTAATTTTACAGGTGGAAATTCAAGTTTTAATTTAAATTTAGAGAATTTGGACGATGACACCTACGAAGTTATCTTAGAAAGTACTCAAAATGATACTACTCCATGTAGAGACGATACTGAATTTGAGGTACGACAGACTTTTTCTATTGGTGGAATTCCAGAGAAACCCGTTTTAGACCCAAATCAATCGTTCTGTTTACCTAATTTTAACCCCGACCTTCCCACTTTAAATGATATTCAAGTTACTCAAGGTACCAATTTAACGTGGTACGATAGTGAAACTTCTAATACTTCTTTAAGTACTGATACTGTTTTGACTGATGCAACTACCTACTATGTAAGTTCTACGAATCCAAACAATAACTGTGAAAGCTCAGAACGATCAGAGGTAACTATTACTTTTGTGGATCCAGAAGATGTTACTAGTAATGATACAACACCTACTTTTTGTTCTATTGATGCTCCGACTCTTGCCAATTTAGATGCAGTTGTCAACTCTGGAACAATTATATGGTATGATAGCCTAACGGGAAGTAATCAACTAAATGACTCTACTCCATTAATTAGCGGTACTTCTTATTTTGCTGTTGAAAGTATTAATGGCTGCGAAGGATTAAATAGATTAGAGTTTATTCCAACAATAATTACTCCTCTTGCTCCACAGTTAAATGGATCTACTCTTTTATGCGCTCTGGACAATACTACTTTATTTATGTTTGAAGAATCTATTTCAGATACTGGAACCTTCGAATTAATATGGTATGACGCACAACAAGGTGGAAACGAAATAGACAATTCAGCAGTTATTGAAGAAAATATCACTTATTACATTGTTAGCTTCGACGAAGCTTCAGGTTGCGAAAGTGAAAGACTGCCATTAACCTTTTCACTCAACAATTGTTCGCCTGAAGATTATGACTTCTTTATACCTGATGGTTTCTCTCCTAATGGTGATAGTGTAAACGACAACTTCTTTGTTCCACACATCAATTATTTCTATCCAGATTATACACTAGAAATCTACAATCGATACGGACAAAAATTATTTCAAGGAAACCAAAATTCTCCTAATTGGGATGGTAAAAATTCCTCCTCAGGAAATGAAGTAACCAGTGGTGTATATTTCTACATACTCCAGTATAACAAAGATAATAAGCCAGCAAAACAAGGAAGAATTTATTTAAGTAAATAATATGAAGAAGTTATTACTCTTAGCTACCATATTCATAAACTCAATTTATGTTTTGGTAGCCCAGCAAGACCCTCAGTATACTCAATATACCATAAACCAAAGTATATTTAACCCAGCGTATGCTACCAACGATTTGGGTGTTATTAATTTTGGTTTTATGCACAGATCACAATGGACAAATGCTGTAGGTGCTCCAAAGACATATACGCTTTTTGCTCATACACCATTATCTGAAAAGTTTGAAGTTGGTTTTTCGTTAATTAACGATGATATTGGCGATGGTACCTTAAAAGAAACAAACTTTTATGCGGATTTCGCCTATATTTTACAACTTGATGATTACCATAAACTATCATTAGGTTTAAAGGCTGGATTTACAAGTTTAGCTACAAATTTCAGTGATTTCCGATTCCCTGATAACGATGTTACTTCAGGATTCTTATCTGATGACGTAGCTTTCGTTAATCAAAATTCTACACTTCCTAGCTTTGGTATTGGCGCGTTTTACTTTACAGATGATTACTATTTTGGTATTTCAGCTCCGAACTTAATCAATTCAAAACACATTGAAGAAAGAAACGGCCTCAGGAATATCGGTGGTGAAGAAATTCACTTATTTGTAAATGCAGGTTATGTATATAAGTTAAGTGATATTGTAAAATTAAAACCTTCGTTTTTACTAAAAGCAGTTAAAGGATCTCCAATGGTTTTAGATACTTCATTAAATGTATTATTCAATAATAGATTTGAAGGAGGTGTATCATACAGAATCAATGATTCGTATAGTGCCATGCTAAACTTTCGCGCTACTTCTAGCCTATCGGTAGGTTATGCTTTTGACTTTACTACTTCAAATTTAAGCAACTTCAATTCAGGAAGTCATGAGGTATTTATACTTTTTGACTTTGATACTTTTGGATTGAAGAAAGGATTTGACAAATCACCAAGATTTTTCTAAAAAAGAATGTATTATGAAGAACAGAATTTTATTTATACTAACATTTTTCTACTTTACTTGTTTAAATGCCCAAGTTGATAGAAACCTAATAAGAGCTAACAAATACTTCGAAAGAGCTTATTATAGTGAGGCCATTCCTTTTTATAAGAAATCTTTAGATAATGGATATTCTTTTGAAGCCTTAAAAAATATTGCCGATTCCTATTTTTATATCGCCAAGTATAGTAAAGCTTCGGTTTACTACAAATATTTAGTAAAAAATTATAAGCGATTAATCAATGAAACAACATATTTCAGATATGCTGAAACTTTAAAAGCTAAAAACGATTATAACAAAGCAAATAACGTACTCAGAGCTTATTATAAAAAACATGATTCTACCAAGTTAATTACTCTTGAAAAATCAATAAAGTATCTTAAAAATGTAAAAGCGATTGGCGATAGATTTAGCATTGAAAATTTATCTATCAATACAGATCAATCTGAATTTGGTGCTATCCAAAAAGGAGACACCTTAATATTTGCTGCACCTAAAAAGCTAGAAGATGGTGTACATAAAAAATATGGATGGACAGGTAATCAATACTTAGATTTGTACAAAGCTTCAACAGGAAAGTTATCAGACATAAGTTCTTTTTCTCCTGAAATTAACACCAAAGTTCACGAATCGAATATCATATTTACTCGTGACGGTAAAACCGCTTATTTCACTCGCAACAACTTTTCAAACGGTAAACGAAAAAAAGATAAAAACAAAATAACCCATGTTCAACTTTTTAAAGCTGAGTTCGTAAATGGAAAATGGAAAAATATAACTCCTTTATCTATTAATAACGATAACTACTCTACTGAACATCCGGCATTAAGTGCCGACGAAAAAACATTATACTTTGCATCAGATATGCCTAAAGGATTCGGCTCTTTTGATATTTATTCTGTAGCGATATTAGCTGATGGAAGTTTAGGACTCCCTGAAAACCTTGGCCCAAAAATCAACACCGATAAAAAAGAACAGTTTCCTTTTGTAGATAGAAATAATAACCTTTATTTTTCTTCTAACGGTCACAATGGTTTCGGAGGGCTAGACGTTTTCTCTGCAAAAATTACTGAGGGTTCAATATCTGAAGCAGACAATGTAGGGCTTCCTATTAATTCAGGATATGATGATTTTTCTTTCAATATTAATTCTACTACTAAAGAAGGTTATTTCTCATCAAATCGTTTAACAGGTAAGGGTAATGATGATATTTATAAAATCGTAGAGCAAAAGCCTTTGGTTATAGAAAACTGCGCTCAATTTATTGCAGGTACAATTACGGATATAGATTCGCAACTTACGCTTGAAAACGCCTTAGTTATCTTAAAAAAAGAAGGTGCCATTATAGCTAAACAAACCACGAATGATGATGGTTACTTTAAATTTGACGCAGCATGTAATTCAAACTATGTTATTAGTGCTACCAAAGATGGCTACTCGAAAGAAAAAGTAGTGCTTAACTTAGAAGAAGAGCGAAAAAAGGTTAATGATGCTTCCTTAGCATTGAAATCATTATTCAAACTCGAAGAGGAACGCAAAAAAGCACTTGCACTACAACAGCAAAAAGAACATGAACTAAGAGCGAAAAAAGCTCAGCAACTTGAACTTAATCGTAAGAAAAATATAAAGAAAGCTATTGCTCAAGAAAAAGATATTGCAAAAGAAAATGGAGAATTAGTTATTCGAACAGAGGAAATTAACTTTGATTATAAACTTTGGTATTTAAGACGTGATGCTAAAAAAGCTTCTAAAACAGTTATCGATTTAATGAAGAAGTATCCCGACATGATCGTTGAAATCGGTACACACTCTGATATGCGTGGTAATAATAGATATAATAAAGAATTATCTCAAAAAAGAGCAAACTCCGTTCGTTATTACTTGATTGACCAAGGTATTGAGCCTGATAGAATTATAGCAATGGGATATGGAGAAGATAAACCTTTGATTAAATGTAAAACGAAAAATGCCTGCTCAGAAGAACAACACGAATTGAATAGGCGATGCGAATTTGTTGTCAAAAAAATATATTAACCTTTATAAGCGAGCCTTTTGGCTCGCTTATTGTTTATACAAACTAAACGAACAGGTACTTTCACTAAACAAAGCACTTATTTTACTCATTTACAAAATGACTATCGAAAATAATCGTTTACTTTGTTATAAATACATAGCCAACAGAAGCGGCATGTATAGAAAAAATGTAAAGAAATGAAACAGATGAAAAGACTAACACCCATTTTAATAATGATTTGTTTATTCTCAACCACTATTAATGCTCAAAACGAGTATACGAACTCTTGGGATCAAGTTTATAAGTTTGAAGTTGACAACCTTCCTAAATCAGCGTTAAAAATAGTTGATGGAATTTACACCAAGGCAAAAAAACAAAACAATACATCGCAGTTGATTAAAGCTTTGTTTTATAAAAGTAAGTTCTCCTTAACTCTTGAGGAAGATGCTCAACTTAAAATTATTAATCAATTTAAAGAACATATTACTACGAGTAACTTCCCTACCAAAAATGTACTCGAAAACGTATTGGCAAACCTATACTGGCAATATTTTAATCAAAACAGATGGAAGTTTTATAATAGAACTCAAACTACTATAAAAGCTGATAAAGATGATTTCAGAACCTGGGACTTAACTACCTTATTTCACGAAATCCATAGCTACTTCGAAGCTTCTTTAGAACATTCATCTCAGCTTCAAAAAATAAAAATTTCTGAATTCTCGGATATTTTACAAATGACTAAAGACACAAAGTCTTTACAACCAACGTTATTCGATTTTCTTGCTTATAATTCGTTAGAATTTTATAAAACTTCTGAAACTGCCATTACAAAACCTACCTATGAATTTAAAATAGACAACAAACATTATATTGGTAATAGCAAGAATTTTTCAAAATTAAACCTCACTTCAAAAGATAGTCTATCTCTTCAATTCAATGCATTAAAAACCTACCAAAAATTATTGCAATTTCATAGTAAGGAGAATAACTTACCAGCATTGGTAAACTATGATATTGAACGTTTAGCATTTGTGAATAAACACGGTACTTATCCTAACAAACAAAAATTGTTTTTAGAAGCATTGAACACTGAAAAAAAACGCTATCATAATAATGAAGTATCAGGTTTATATGCCTATCAAGTAGCCAAAATATACAATGAGTTAGCCAATAGTTATGATGCTGAAAAAAACGAAACTCATCAATTCAAAAATAAAGAAGCTTTAACTATTTGTAATGATATTCTCAAGAAGTTTCCTAAAAGTTTAGGAGCAAAAAAATGTGAGTCTTTAAAAAACAATATTACCAAAACAGAACTCAACATTATTGCTGAAAAGCACATTTCTGTTTCAGAATACTCTAGAGTTTTAGTTGGTTATAAAAATGTTTCTGAATTGTATTTTTCGATTCATAAAATCGATATAGATCAAATTGAGCGTTTACATAAAATATACAATACAGAAAAACAATATGCCTTTCTCAAAAAACTTCCAAAGATTGAGGAATGGAATTCAACCCTAAAATCGGTAGGTGATTACCAAAAACATACTACAGAAATTGGACTTCCAAAACTAAGCAGGGGTAATTATGTAATTTTGGCTTCTCCTAAAAAAGAATTTAAAGAAAACTCAACTTTTGCTTTCACCAACATTCAGGTTACCAATATTGCTTTTGTTTTAAACCATCAACAAGAAAATAATTATCAAGTTGTTGACAGAAATACAGGTGCTCCTTTGATTAACGCAAAGGTGAATCTTTCAAACGACACTAGAAGTCGTCACAATCGACCTATTAACAGGAATTTTGTAACGAACAAGAACGGAGAATTTACTTTTGCTCCAAATAGAGAATATTATGCGAACGTAACAGCAACTATAAATTACAAAGACGACGAAGCTATTTTTACAGGATTTTATATAAATCCAAAACATAGAAATGCCAATAATTCAAATAGAACACATACAGAAACCTTTTTATTTACAGATAGAAGTATATATAGACCAGGGCAAACGGTTTATTTTAAAGGGATTTCGTTAGAAACTACTGAAAACAAATCGACGGTGAAGGCCGAAAAAGTAATTACAGTAACCTTAAAAGATGTGAACTATCAAACCGTTAAAGAAATTGAATTAAAAACCAATGAATTCGGTTCATTCTCTTCAAGCTTTATTTTACCTAGCCAAGGATTAAGTGGGCAATTCGTTATTGAAGCCTCTATTGAAAACAGGAGAAATAATACGTATATTTCTGTAGAAGAATATAAACGCCCTAAATTTGAAACAGCCTTTAAACCGGTTACAGAAACGATAAAAGTTAACGATGAAGTAAAAGTAACAGGATTTGCGAAGTCTTTTGCAGGCACTTCAATTACCGATGCTAAAGTTGTATATCGCGTGCATAGAAAAGTAGTTTATCCAAGATGGTGGTATTGGTACAAACCTTATTTTACTTCTCATCCGAAAGAGATCCTTCAAGGTAAAGTAACCACCGACAAATCTGGAAACTTTTCAATTGTATTTAACGCTATTCCAGATGATAGTGCTGATAAAAAAACACAACCCGTATTCACCTATGAAGTTACAGCCGATGTGACTGATATTAATGGTGAAACAAGGAGTGCCACTACCGAAGTTAAAGTTGGCTATCATGCCTTACTTGCAGATATTGAAATACCAAACAACATAAATAAACTTAATAACGAAACCAATATTAGTTTTTCCACTAAAAACTTAAATGGTGAAAACATCGAAAGTTCAGGATCTGTTAACATATTTAAATTAAAAGCACCTCAACAAGTATTAAGAAAACGTCCTTGGAATGCCCCAGATTATCAAGTTATTTCGAAAAAAGAATTCAGCACAAAGTATCCTCATGATGCTTATACAAATGAAGACAATTATTTACACTGGGAAAAAGGCTTAAAAGTTTTCTCATCGGAATTTAATACGGCCAATAAAAGCGAACAAACAATCAAAGGATTGAAAAAATGGGCTTCAGGAAAATATGTCGCCATTTTAAAAACGAAGGACAAATTTGGTCAAACTGTTGAAGCAAAACAGTTCTTTACACTTTCTTCTTTAAAAGACGAATTACCTTTTGATCAACAGTTAATTTCGGTTATTGCAGATAAAAAAGAATATAAAATTGGCGATACAGCTACCATTACTGTTAGCAGTAACTCAGAAGATATTAGTTTGGTTTTATTGATTGAGAAAAACCAAAACATCTTTGAAAAACATTATGTTCACTTAAATAAAAATCGAAAGAAATTCTCAGTCCCAGTAACGGAAGAAGACTTAGGTGGATTTGGAATTGAATGGTACTTCGTGCAATATAACAGTTTTCAAAAAGGGCAGTTAGATATTGCTGTTCCTTATCCGAAAACAGATTTAGAAATTATCACAAATACGTTTAGAGACAAATTACAACCAGGAGAAAAGCAAACATGGAGTTTTACGGTAAAAGGTCCTAAAAAAGAAAAAGTGACAGCCGAATTATTAGCAGGAATGTATGATGCTTCTTTAGATGCTTTTAAACCTCATCAATGGAATTTCTCCCCAATACAAAAACCTATCTACCGATCGTATAACAATGCGAACGCTGGTGTGAGTTTTGGGAACACTAATTTCAATGTAAAAAATCTTGACAGGGCTCGTCCTTTAAATTATAAGCCTAACTATACGAAGTACAATTGGTTTGGGTTAAACCTAAACAACCAACAATGGTCTCAAAGAGAATATGTAAGAACCCTAAAATTTCAAAAAACGAAATTCGATAAAAAGATATCTGGTATTGTAGAAGACGAATCTGGACCATTATCTGGTGCTACCGTTCTTATCAAAGGAACTACCTACGGAACAGAGACCGATTTTGATGGTAGATTTATCCTAAACGTGAATAAAGGAGACATTTTAGTATTTAGTTTTGTTGGAATGAAAACCATTGAAAAGAAAGTAGATGAATCAAACCATATTATTGCTCAAATGGAAGCTGATGGTAATTTAGATGAAGTTGTTGCTGTTGGTTTAGGTTATTCATCTGGTTCACCAAGAAGAAAAATGGCTCGTATGGCAGAAAGTACTGTAATGTTAGTTGAAACTGAAGATGTGCAAGAAGAGTTTGACGCTCCAGTAAATGCTCCAGCACCTTTAAACAATGAAGGTGGAAATCCGAAAAAAACTGATTTCAGTGGTGTTCAAATACGTAAGAATTTACAGGAAACTGCTTTCTTTTACCCGCAGTTAACTACTGATTCTGAAGGAAACATATCGTTTAACTTTACAGTTCCTGAAGCTTTAACCAAATGGAAACTTCAATTATTAGCGCATAATAAAGATTTGTATTCTTCAACTAAAACTTTAGAAACAGTTACGCAGAAAGAACTAATGGTTACACCTAATGCACCGAGATTTTTACGTCATGGAGATAAAATCACCATCAGTGCGAAAGTTTCAAATTTATCTGATAAAAATCTTTCAGGAATCTCTAAACTTATATTAACAAACCCTATTTCTGGAAAAGAAATCAATCTTTTACAAAACTCAGTACAAGAACAATCTTTTTCAGTAGATATAAATGGAAATACTGAGGTTTCATGGAGTTTATATATTCCTGAGACTATTGATGCTGTTCAGTACAAAATAGTAGCTAAAGCAGGCGATTTTAGCGATGGTGAACAAAACGCTTTACCTGTACTATCCAATAGAATTTTAGTAACAGAAACCTTACCAATGTGGGTACGTTCGAAAGAAAGCAAGACCTTTAATTTAGACAAACTAAAAAACAATACCTCAACAAGCTTAAAAAATCATCAATTAACTCTTGAAGTTACTTCGAATCCAGCATGGTATGCGGTACAATCACTTCCTTATCTAATGGAGTATCCACATGAGTGTAGCGAACAAATTTTTGCTAGATTTTATGCGAATACCTTGGCGAGTCATATCGCAAATTCAAATCCAAGAATTCAAGAAGTATTCAATCAATGGAAATCGTCCGAAGCATTGTTAAGCAACCTAGAAAAGAATCAGGAGTTAAAATCATTGATCATTCAAGAAACTCCATGGTTACGTGACGCACAATCAGAAACGGAGCAGAAGAAACGAATTGCTTTGTTGTTCGATTTAAACAAATTGAGTAATGAACAACAATCTGCTATTCGTAAGTTACAAAACATGCAATTGAGCAATGGAGGTTTTCCTTGGTTTAAAGGTGGATATTACCCAAACTCTTATATCACGCTTCATATTGCTAGTGGATTTGGTCATTTAAAAAAACTAGGAATATCTAATTTCGATAATATTGCAGACAACCTTATCAAAAAATCGGTTCGATTCCTTGATAAAGAAATTGGAGATATTTACAAAGATGTTCAGAAGGAGGCTCATAAAATTAAAGAAAGAGATGGCGAAAAAAAATCTATCGAATATTTAAAAAAAGATCATTTAAGTAATTTTATTGTTCAGTACTTGTATGCGCGTAGTTTTTACACTGATATCACAATAAATTCAGATACTAAAAAAGCCATTTCGTTTTATACAGAACAAACATCAAGGTTTTGGAAAAAAACAGATTTATACAGTCAAGGTTTAATGGCCATTATCAATCATCGTAGCAATCAGAAGGAAACGGCCTCTAAAATTCTTAAATCTTTAAAAGAAAACAGCATTACCTCAGAAGAAATGGGAATGTATTGGAAAGCCAATAAACCAGGTTGGTATTGGCATCAAGCTCCTATTGAAACTCAGGCATTGTTAATCGAAGCTTTTTCTGAAATAGAAAATGATACACAAACAATAGACAACCTAAAAATTTGGCTACTTAAAAACAAGCAAGTAAGCCAATGGAAAACAACCAAGGCCACTACAGAAGCGGTTTACGCTTTGTTACTACAAGGAAGTGATTGGTTATCTTCTACAGAATTGGTAGATGTTACCGTTGGAAAAAAAGTTATAAACCCAGAACAAAATCCTGAGATTAAGTTAGAAGCAGGAACTGGTTATTATAAAACCTCTTGGAGCGGAGAAGCAATTCAAAAAGGTATGGGAACGGTAACCATGAGCTCAAAAGGCGAAACGGTTGCTTGGGGAGGATTGTATTGGCAATACTTCGAAGATTTAGATAAAATTACTTCGGCTAAAACGCCTTTACAACTGAAGAAAAAAGTATTCAAAAAGGTTAATTCAGATACTGGTAAAAAGTTAATTGAAATCACAAATAAAACAACGCTAAAAGTTGGCGATCTACTAACGATAAGAATTGAGCTTCGTTCAGATAGAGATATGGACTTTATTCATATGAAAGATATGAGAGCCAGTGGTGTTGAACCTATCAATGTACTTTCAGAATACAAATGGCAAGACGGTTTAGGTTATTACCAAAGTACTAAAGATGCGGCAACAAATTTCTTTTTCAGTCGATTACCTAAAGGAGTGTATGTTTTCGAATATGATGTTAGAGCTAATAATGCAGGTAATTTTAGCAATGGGATTACAAGTATTCAGAGTATGTACGCACCAGAGTTTACTAGTCATTCAAATGGAATTCGAATTTCAATAGAGAAGTAAGAATAGACTCCGATATATCAAATAACACCTCACGGGTTTTTGAGACCTGTGAGGTGTTATACAATTTAAAAGAAAATATTTCACATATGAACAGCTTCTTTTTACATTCTAATACGTTAAAAAAGAAACCGTAGCTAAGGCTATGCTTTGTTTTTTTTGCCTCGTATAATGAAAAAACAACTCAATTAATTTACACGAAATTTTTAATCACAAATCGTATTATTCTTTCCATCAGTTTGTGAATATGTTCAATGAGGCTATCAACTTTTTCCTCTGATTTTGAGAGTAGGTTTTATCGATTAACACAATTTATTTCACTTTCGTTTCATTTTAAATGAAAAAAATTCATGTATTTTTGGCATCAATTTTGAAATGTATTTTCACTTAAACTATTAAATATTTTTAAATATGAAAAAACTGTTATTGTTCATCGGTTTTGTAACGTTATCGGTATTTGCTGCAAACGCTCAAGACACCTCTAAAAATGCAATAGGTATTCGTTTTGGAGAGAACAACGGATTTGGAGGAGAATTATCTTACCAGAGAAAATTAAGCGATAACAATCGTTTAGAAGTTGATCTTGGTATTAGAGGAAACAGTTCATATAGTGCTTTTAAAGTTGCTGGTTTGTACCAATGGGTTTGGCAACTTGAAGACCGTTTTAACTGGTACGCTGGTGTTGGTGGTGGATTAGGAAGCTGGAAAACTAAAGCAACGAATAACTCTGACACATTTATTTTTGGTGCTGGTGTTGTCGGGATTGAATACAATTTTGATATTCCGTTGTTAATTTCCTTAGACTTTAGACCAGAATTCGGATTTAGTGATTCTTATGATGGTTTCGAAGCTGATTTCGGTTTATCGATTCGTTATCAATTTTAATTATAGAGAAACGTATTATAAAAAACCTTCAAGTAAAACTTGAAGGTTTTTTTAGTTTCATAAATTCCTTATGAAATAGTTTTTAAACAAACTTATGGCCTCATCTATTTCTTTCTTTGAAGTGCTTTTCCCTACTGAAAATCGTATGGTGCCATTTGCATAGTCAAAATCCGTTAAGACTGCCTTAACTACATTTGATAGTTTTACTTCTCCAGAATGACAGGCAGATCCAGCTGATAAGGCTACACTATTTCTTAGCTTATAAATCAATGCGTTTGCATCCAAATCTTTAAAACTAACATTTAAAGTATTGGGCAAACATTTCAAAAGATTTCCGTTAACTACGAACTTTATATTTAAACTTTGTAGCTTTTCTAATAAATAGTCCCGTATATTTTTCATTTGCTCCATATTCTTAGCAAACTCTTCCTTAGAAATTTCAGTCGCTTTACCTAGAGCTACAATTTGGGCTACATTTTCGGTACCTGGTCGTAAACCTTGTTCATGCCCAGCTCCAAACATCAGATTGCTTAACTTCGTTCCATTTCGAACATAAAGTGCCCCAACTCCTTTCGGTGCATAAATTTTATGACCTGCAATTGTGAGTAAATCAACATGCAACTGATCGACTTTTGCTTCAATTTTTCCTACTGATTGTGATGCGTCTGTATGAAAAACAATACCTTTTTCTCTTGCTAACTTTCCTATTTCTTCAATAGGCTGAATGCTTCCTATTTCATTATTGGCATGCATAATAGATATCAAAATGGTTTCATTGGTAATTGCCTTTTTTAATTCTTCCAACTTAACAACTCCTTCCTTATCAACATCGACATAAGAAATTGAAAAACCTCGACTTTCTAAATACTTACAAACTTCAGTAACTGCTGGATGTTCTATAGCCGAAGTTATAATATGGTTTCCATTTACTTTATTGGCCATTGCAGTTCCAATAATCGCATGATTATTGGCTTCAGTACCTCCACTGGTAAATATTATTTCATCAGAATTAGCTCCTATTAAATTCGCCACTTGTTGACGCGCATTCTGAACAGCCTCTTTTGCTTTTACTCCCTGATTATGGATACTCGATGGATTCCCATAAATACGAGTCAAATAAGGTAGCATTTCATCCACAACCCTAGAGTCAATTGGAGTAGATGCATTATAATCTAAATAGATAAATGGTGTTTTCATAATTTACGTCATTCTTAATTTAATAATAAAAGCAGAAAACATCGTTAGAGTTCCAATACATAAAATGGTAAAGTCTACCTCTAAAAATTGAGCAATTACTATGGTTATTATTGCTCCAAATGAGTACCCTAAATCTCTCCACAACCTAAAAACGCCAATGCTTTCTGCTCGTTGACCAGGATTAGTATGATCAGCAATTGCTGAAAGAAATGTTGGGTATACAATGGCAGTTCCAATGCCGAGTACAGAAGAAAGTAGAATAAACGAAAACTTATGAACTGCCCAAAACATTACAATTAAGGACACACCTTGTAATACCATTCCTAAGAACAACATATTTTTTTTATTGTAATGATCCGATAACTTCCCTGTTACCAATTGACCTACCCCCCAAATAGCAGGGTAAATCGCTACAATTAAAGCAATATCACTCAAACTAAAACCTCTATTAGCCAAAATCACAGGTAAAATTCCCCAGATCATTCCATCGTTTAAATTATTAACGAATCCTGCTTGAGAAATAGATCCTAAGTTCTTATCCTTCCATGTCGCATTCCAAAAAACATTTTCATGTTCTTTAACCTTAGTCGTTTTGCTTTCAGTAGCAACGTATTTTGCTGTATCCTTTATCAAAAAAACACTCATTAGTATTCCTAAAATAACAAAGCCAATTCCTTGATAAAACGGGTAAGGCCTCAAACCATAATTTGCAGCTATCCATCCGGTCGTATAAGCTACAATAGCTATTGAGAGATATCCAAAAGACTCGTTAAGTCCCATTGCAAAACCACGGTTTTTTTCTCCTACCAAATCAATTTTCATAACCACTGTGCTTGACCAAGTCAATCCTTGATTGATTCCGAGTAAAACATTGGCAAAAATAATCCAGTTCCAATTCTCCGAATACATAAGTATAAATGGAATTGGTATTGCTACTAACCAACCAATAACAAGTAACTTCTTTCTTCCTATTTTATTAGCTAAAACTCCCGTAAAGTAATTGGTTACTGCTTTTACAATACCAAAAACGATAATAAAGGATAGCAAAACAGAAGTTGCTGTAATTAAGAATTGTTTTTCTGCTAGTTCAGGTAAAATTGTTCTTTCCAATCCAACCATACCCCCTACAAAGGCATTTACTATAAGTAATAATGAAAACTGTTTCCAGTTTTCTTTTAAGCCTAAAATTGTTTTTTCTCTCATCTCTCCTCTATCCTTTTACATTAAGAAATCGCACAACGATTCGCACCTGCTTCCAACTCAATCAATTCACTTTCTTTAGCTTTTCCTTCCTTGTTCAACTCTACTATAGCCTGATAATTCGGAGGTGTTTCAGGTATATTTCGAAGTACGTTTGTTATAAAATCATCTTTCGAATAGTTCAACAAGTCAACAGATTCTTTGATATTCCCCAACGTATCACAGATGAGTATTTCATTAAATGCAATGGGTTCACTAATATGTCCGGGGTATATTATTATATCAGGATCTAACCCGATAATTTTTTGGATAGACTCAAACAACAGACTTGCTTTTTGTTTTGCTTGTTCTTGAGAAGCCTTTAAATCAGGCCTTCCAACTCCTCTTGTGAACAATGTATCTCCAGTAAATAAAGATTTATTTCCAATTAAATAACAATAACTTTCTTGTGTATGCCCAGGGCTATGAATTGTTTTTAATGTTGTTTTTCCAAAACTTATAATCATTCCATTGTCAATAGCTTGGTAAGTGTACTTTAACAATTTCTGCTCTGGAAAAAGTAGTTTTGCATTGATTTTTGATGACAGTTCCAATGCTCTTGAAAAATGGTCGGCATGAATATGCGTATCTAAAACATATTTTATTTTCCATCCTCTACTTTCAGCAATAGACAGGTAAACATCAATATTTAATGATGGGTCAATAACTACGGTCTCTCCATTATTTTCAATCATATAAGACAAGCAGCCCTTTCCTGTTCTTCGTATTTGTAGAACAGTTGTCCCTTCTTTATCCTTAGTTTCAGCCATACTATAAGCGGTAGTCCAAGCCCGCATTCCTCCTTCCAATGAATAAGCTTCTATACCTTCTTCACGGAGCTGTTCCATGGCAATCATACTTGTTTTCCCCGCAGAACATAAAGTAACAACTGGAACATTTTCAGGGAACTTAATATTTTTAAATAGTTTTCTTTTGCCTTTTTTAAGTTCTTCATAGACATCTACAAAAGTACTTTCTATAATTTTCCATTCATCTCTTTCCTCCTTGGGTCTAACGTCCAAAATTTTAACTGGACTTTTGCTTTCAAGTAACTTTCTAAGCTCTTGTACAGTTATTGTGTTTTTACTTTTGAATTTCATTTATCAATATTTTAAAGTTCTAAAGTGTAATAGCCAGTAGTTATACCATTTGTAACTTTAAACATCAAATGGTATTAGTAGAGTAAGACTTTTTATGTTTTAAAAATATTTGGTAATCTTAATTTTCTTGATATTTCGATACGGGAAGTCCCTTTTCTTTCCAGCTTAAAACCTCTTCTTTTAAACGAATTGCGTTGAAACCTTTCGCTTGAAGTTGTTGAACTGCTTTATCTGCAAACACACAAAATGGACCTCTACAGTACACTACAATTTGTTTATTCTTTGGTAATGTTGATAGTTTTTTTTCTAAATCATCAATAGGGATGCATATTGCATTCGCTATAGCTTCTTTTTTAAACTCTTTTTCAGGACGTACGTCTAAAAAGCACAAATCTGAAATGTTATTGCTTTTTGTTATTTCATCTGCGGTAATAAATTCAACACTTTCAAAATTTTCTTGTTGAAATACTTTTAAAGTAGATTGTATTTCTAAACTGTTTTCTAATCCGAATTTTTGAAGCGCATTCCACAAAGTAAACACATCATTGTTTGCCAATGAATAAATAATGAAATGCCCCTTCTTTTTTGTTTTAACAAGTTTTACCTTTTTAAGTACTTGAAGGTGCTGTGAGGCATTAGCGATAGAAACATGAATGTTGTTCGCTATTTGTTCCACCGAATAATCATCTTGAGCTAGCAAATTAAGAACTCTCAATCTAAAAGGATTTGCAAGTGCTTTTGCCACATTTGATAATTCTTGATAAACTGTATTTTTAAAATCTTTTGATTCCATACATATTCAATTATTCAACAAATATATTGAATAATTGAATATGATTTCAATAAAAATGCTATAATTTTAAAACAAGTCACTAATTACAAGTATTTTAAACTGCGTATTTTTCAGAATAAACTAATAAATATTAACAAGTATTATCCGGGTAATTGAACCAATAAAGAAAAGAATAAAGTAGTTCGAGATGACGTTAAAGTAAGAAAAAATGAACTACCCCGATGCAAGCATACGGGGTATCCATCGGAATCATAATTTTACTTTTCGAGGCAAGCCTCGGGGAATTAAACCCTTGGCTATCGCCCTGCGATTAAAAATGCACTCTAACCATTAAATTAAGAGTAGTTCCTAAGGAGAACTTCGAAAACTTGTTTGGTATTCCTTGGGAGTTTATTTGATAATAATTAGAGATTTTATTCTTCTTATCTAATAAATTCCAAATAGATGTTCCGATTTCTGTTCTGCAACCTTTTGAAATTCTAACATTGTAAGTAGCGGAAGCATCTGCCCTCATATAATCCGATACCCTTATGCTATTGGCGTCATCATAATTCACAATATTATTAGATACTTCTTCACCAATCAACGGCACCGATGTCGGTTTTCCTGTCCTGTAATTAAAACCTAATGAAAGTTTTAAATCATCCTTAGTATACGCAGTACCAAAAGTCAATGCGTGCGTACTATCAAAATTACTAGCAAACTCAAATTCCGGCAATGTTCCAAACCGATAGTTATTTTTCATAAACGAGTAACTCAACCAGGTATTTAAATTTTTAAATTGTTTACGTAATAAGCAATCAAAACCTAAAATATGATAACTACCCTCCTCTTTTTCAAATTCATACTTGGTGGTAAACTCCTGGCTTTGGGTAGTAATTCCATGAACATCTTTATAATAACCTTCTACATCTACCAACCAACCTCTATTGCTATAAGCACCTCCAAGAGATATTTGTTTACTTTTTATAATAGGAACAGCATCCATATCTGCCAGCTCCCACCTTCGCTTTTCAACTCCCAAAAAATCGTTTTGAAAGTTTACGGTTTTAGTTGTGTTTTGATGTTTAAACTCCCCTAGTAGCTCGACTTGAAAATGCTCATTAAATTGCTGTCTAATACTAAGCCTAGGCTCTATAAAAGTTTTTTTAAACTTCTCAATATGACTCAAACGAACTCCTGGTTTTATAGACAACCCTGTTGTTTCGTTTCTATAATCTCCTTGAAAAAACAAAGCATTTTCTCTTGTAACTAAGGATTTTAATCTTACAAACCTAGGGTCATCGATATCATTTAGATTTGTAATTTTAGTTTCTATAAATTGATATCCTGCGTTCAGTCTCCAATCATTTAAATGATAAAAATTGTTCAGTTTAACTCCCGTTTCAGATACTATATTTTCTTGTAAAAATCGCTGCTGCTCTCTTACATTAGCATTGATTGCCTTTAACTTATAATCGGTTTCGTAAATACTTAATTCTGTCAACAAATCGTCATTCCATTGTCTGCTATAATTAATTCCTCCTGCCAGACTATTTTGATTGAGTATACTTTCTCTAGTTGTCAAAATCCCAGTAACCTTAGCGGTTTCATTAAAAGATAAATCGTTGTGAACCCAAAGAAAATTAACTCTTAGTTTGTCCTTATCTGATATATTATAAAGCCATCTTGCTGACGTATCATAAAAATCAAAGTCTTGATTGGAATTAATTACATTTTCCTCATTGCTAGCAATTTCTGTTAATTGTGTTACTCTTTCAAAATAGCGATCGTAAGTAGGGGTTTGCAACCAATCGTTAATAGACTTTCGTCCTGCCAACTGAATTGAAGATCTTTGTCCGAGAGGAACATCTAAAAAGGCATCAGCACTTATAAAGTTTACCCCTATATTTCCCTTAAATTCTCTTTGAATTTTTCTATCCGTCATCATTTGAATGGTTCCAGACACTCCATCTGTAAAGGATGCATCTGTTCCATTGGTTACTACTGAAACTCTTTTCGTAACCTGAGGATTAAAACTAGATATCAAACCGAAAAAATGTCCAGATTGATACATTTTGATTCCGTCCCACAGAATTAAGTTCTGATCATGAGATCCCCCTCTAATATTAATATTTGAAACTGTTTCATCCGTACTTTGAATACCTGGCAATGCTTGTATAGTTTGCAATACATCTGCTTCAATCAATCCAGGAAGTGTTGCAAACCGAGAAAAGTCAATCACTAAACTTCCATCGCTACTTTTATCTATTCCATTTACCAAATACCCTTTAATAACAACGGGTGTAACTACTTCTACCTCCTCTTCTAAATAAAGCGATTTACAAGATTTTTCAGCGAAAAAATTCCCTACGACCTTACTTGGCTTGAACCCAACAAATCGCACCTCAACCTCTTCATTAAAAGCAACATTGTTCAATTCAAAGTATCCTTTTTCATTACTCACCGTATACCCATGTTCAGCTTGAATAGTCGCTCCTTCAAGCGGAGCATTCATATATTTATCCCAGACAAACCCGCAAATTTTCGTTGTTTTTATTACAGAAATAATCTTCGATCCAACTCTTGAGAATCGAAATGAAGTTTGATGTTGTAAATTTTCTAATTTCTTAGGCAAAGAACTTTCTTCTTTTAATGGAACTACTTTTACTCCTTCTAAAGAACTGCTTTGATAATTGAACTGAACACCATGAACTTTCATTATATTTTCTATAACTTCCATCAATGGTAATCGAGATTCATCACGTTGCGAATAACTATTTCCACTAAAAAGAATCAGAAACATGAATACAAAAAAAAGTTTTAGATTCCCAAATATTTTAGGTTCTAAAACTTCTAGCCATTTATTTGTAACCTGTCTGCTAGAACGTTTGGGTTCTTTCAAGGAGTATTTCAAGTTGCTATAACTAATCTTTAGCATTTTTAATAACTACCAATCCCTTCGCTTCGATTTCATAAGTCAAATGGAGTGTTTCCGTAATTGCTTTCAATGAATTTTCTATATTTCCATGCTCAAAAGCTCCAGTAAACAATATATTGGTATTTACACCAACTGTCTTAATTTTAACGTCATATTCTCTCTCTAAAGTTTTTAAAACTTCCGATAACGGAGCGTTCTTAAATACGCTCATATTATGCAACCATTGAGGTTCGGATAAAGCAATGGAATACTCATCTGCTTTACCTTCAATTACCTTGAAAGCATGTCCAGGAGGTAGTTTTACTTCTTTGTTTTGATACGTAACACTTACTAAACCTTCATAACAAATAACATTAAAAACATTATTACGCGAAACCACGTCAAACTCGGTTCCTAATACCGTTACCATTCCTTGCTCCGTGAGAACATCAAAACGTTGTCCTTTTGTTACCTTAAAAAATGCCTCTCCTTTTAAATGTAATTTTTTTTCATTTTTCCATGTTTTCTTATCAAAAGTCAGGGTTGATTCTTCATTTAACACTACCTCCGATTCATCAGGTAAAACTATATCTTGATGCTGAGCTAACAAAGTATTGTATTCAACCGAATTATTTTGAAACATGAAAAAATATACTCCAAAACAAATAGCCACTACAGCAGCTACTTTGGATAGTGTGTATACCCAATTTTTATTTTGAGTTGATTTCAGTTTAAGTTGCTTATTTAACTCCTCAAATGGAATAACTTTAGTTGAGTTCTGATTTTTAAATCTTTTCCCTTCCACTAATATTTCTTTGTAAAAAGCACTCTCTTCAAGCTCATCAAAAGCTTTCTGCTCCTGCGGGTCAAGGTCGTTATTCAACCACTTTTTTATTAAATACTCTTGTTCCATTGTTTGACGTTCTACTTATAAAACAACTAAGGAGCTTAAAGTCCCGTAAATTTTATGATTATTTTAATTTAAAATCTTCCAGTTTATTTTTTAAGGTATTAAAAGCACCGTAAATACGATGTTCAACCACCTTTTTTGTTACTCCTAAAAGTTCCGCTATTTCTTTATGTGTTTTGCCTTCAACCTTACTTAATAAAAAGGCTTCTCTTTGTTCTGGTTTTAATCCGTCCAACACATTTTTATATTGTTGTAAAAACTGTTCTTTCCGCATTAAAAACTCCGGAGATTCATTGGTGTAGTCCTTCTGTCCAATTTTGGTGTAATTTAAAGTCACCTTCTGATGTTTAATTGCATTTAACATTAAGTTATTCGCTATGGTATACACATATGATTTAGCAGTATCAGGTGTTACCTTAGAACAATTTTCCCATAATTTAATAAATGCATCTTGTACTTTATCAGTAGGATTCAATAGCGATCCATATTTATAAGATAAGATATCACTCAAACTTTGTGCGTAGCTTTCATAAAATTTAGAAAACCTTAAGCTATCACAAATATTTTCATATAAACTTTTTGCCAATTTTTATAGGGCTTTAGGGGGTAATTATCAATTAACAAAGTTAGAAAATAAAAAAAAATAAAAAAAAATTCGGGACATTTTTGAAGTGAATTGTTTCTATTATGAAGTCGAACGACAAGCATACAACATTTAAAGCTCGTTAATTGCTTTTAACCAATATTATAACTTTAACATTATGAGATTATTAAAAAACACCATCGCTATTCTATTTGCAGGAATTATTTTGTTCTCTTCTTGTAGAACCGAAGAAACTATTACTATTGATCCACCAATTACAGATGCTATTACACCTTTTTCTAAAGCAGCAGTTCTATTAGAGAGAACAGCCTTAAAAGATGGGTCTAAAGATAATATCATCGATCAAGCAAACTGTATTACCATCGATTTACCTATTACCGTAATTGCTAATGGAGTTGAACTTGTTATATCTGATGACACTGGTTACCAAGACATAGAAGATATTTTTGACGAGTTTACTGATGATAATGATACAATAACCATAGCTTTTCCTATTAAAATTATTTTGATTGATTATACCGTCATTGAAGTAAATAACATCGAAGAACTCGAAAACTTTAAACAAGACTGCAATGGTGAGAATGAAAATGATGGTGACATAGAATGTATTGATTTCGTATATCCTGTTGGTGCTTCATTGTTCAATGCATCAAATGAGCAAATTGGAACGGTGTCTATTACCAATGATGAAATGCTACACAACTTTATCAAGGATATTGATGAGAATACTATTGTAACTCTTGACTTTCCAATAAAACTGAAAAAAGCCAATGGTGAGTATGTTTATGCTAGCAATATAGATGACCTAGAAAGGTTAATTGAAGCCGCTACTTACGATTGTGATGAGGATGACGATAATGATTATAACGACGATGATTGCGACGATTGTACTCAAGAAGATGTAAAAAACTTCTTTAGAGAATTCCAAGAGTTGAAAGTTTACACACTTGAACGACAAGGAAACGACTTGCAAGAACAATATCAAAACCACATATTCTGGTTCAAAGAAGATGGTACTTTAAAAGTATTCATAAACAATGATCACTTATATGGTACTTGGGAACTCTCAGGAACAGGAAACGATATTACACTTACCATTGCAATTAACGACTTACCTGATTTTAACGAAAACTGGAAAGTTCACGAAATAACTCGTGAGTCAGATGAATATGAAATAGACTTAAGAAATGGCGATGACCAATTAATTTTTGCCAAGAATATATAACCCCAAAATAATTAATACAAATATTTAAATTTTTTTAAACATGAAAATTACAATGTCTTACCAAAACTTAAAAACAGCTTGTTTATTAACTGCCATGGCTTTTGTTGGAATCAGCTGCTCCAAAAATGAGGATGTCCCTAACGATAAAGGAAGTTTGAGTGTAAGTGCAAAAAGTACTTTAAACCAAACAGCAGGAAGAAGTGCTACCGATCAAACTGATTTTGAAATAACTAAATTCTTATTAAACGTAAAAGAGTTTGAATTAGAATTAGATGTTGAAGATAATGAAGATTCAGCTGCTAACGATGATCAGTGGGATGATGATGGAGTATTAGGATTTGATGATGAAATTGAATTAAATGGTCCTTTTGAAATTAACTTATTAGAAAACCAAGTTACTTTCTTAGATGTTGAATTACCAACTGGTCAATTTGAAGAGTTAGAGTTTAAATTTGCTCCAAGCACAAATGAAAACAGTTTGTTATTTGAGAAATCAATTTTAATTAAAGGAAATATTCAAGGAACTCCTTTTATCTTCTGGCATAACTTTGAAGAAGAAGTTGAAATTGACTTTGAAAACCCTGAATTAGATATTCAAGTTTCTCAAGTTGAAGAAAGTATTGTAATCGATTTCGATTTAAATCAAGTATTTGACCTTACTACTGGAGTTGACTTAACTACTGCTACTGATGGAAACAATGATGGAACTATTGAAATTAGTCCTTCTGACGCAGATGGAAACAATCAATTAGCAGATGCTATTGTAGAAGCTATTAAAACAGCCATCGACTTATTAGACGAATAAAAGTTCCCCGGACTTTGAAGGACAGTTAAAACTGTTTCCCCTTGATTGAATGTCATAATTAAAAACCAGTTAATTTAAAATTAACTGGTTTTTTTATATAGACTACAAACTGCTAAAAAAGCTTAGATGTATTATACCATATGCAACTTGAAACACTCCTAATAAAACACTTTTCATCTCTCTATTTCAGAATAAAAAGAAGAAATTATTCATTTTCTTTTGCAGTTGTTTCTAACATTACTTGGTATATGAATTTTAAAAAAGTATTACCATTAAAGAACCCAACTTGCATAGGGCTCTTTACGGTAACAATATGCATACATATAACAACTTTGTTAACGAGCTAAAAATTAATTAATTAATAATTACTCTTACTATTTAAAGTATTAATATACTTACTCTTTTCAGCCGTAACAATATAGTACAATAGTAATTTGTTTTTTTGGTTTATAAAATAGGCAAAATCCCTAGTTAAGTACTACTCAATATCCCGAATTCACATAGGTTTTTTACTACTATTACAAAAGGCACAAAACTCTAAAAAAACAACTAAAACACTAACTACAAGAAACTTAAAACCAATCACTACTCGCCAAAACTACTGATGTTTCGATTTGTCGATCAGGGACTGACCAATATGTTTTTAACAAGTTATTTTTTTCATTTTTAGATACTATTCTAAATTTATGCTTTTCATAAAACGAAATCGCCCAAGATGCATCAGCCCAAGTACCTATAAGAACTGGGAAATCAGTTATTTCAATTAAATGACTCAACAACTTCCCTCCAATTCCTTTTTTTCGAGCCATAGTACGCACATAAGCGTGCCTTATTAAGGTAACATCACTTTTAAATTGAATTCCCATAACGCCCAGAATTTTGCCATTTTCAACATAACTCCAAAACTCAACACCTTCTTCTATTTGAACCATGAGTTCTTCCTTAGACATATAAGGCTCCTTCCATCGGTCTTTCGGTATAATTCCCTTATATGCAATGGACGCATCATTAATAATTTCGAAAATGGTATTAAAGTCTTCGACATGGTCACTTTTAACAATCATAATTAGTTCTTTTTAGAGGTTTTGAAGTTAGAAAATCTTCAAAATTTCATTCCAAACTAAATGTTAAAACTGAATTAGGTGTGTTTAGATTTATTAGTTGGTTAAATAATACACAATATCTAAAAGTTCCATTGAAGTTGGAGCTCCTAAATCTAATGAAGACTCTGTATCAAATGTCATTGTACAAAAAGAATTTGCAGCCAAACTCAAACAAGGCTCCGAAGCACTTGATGAATAACTTGTGCTAAACTGAAGTCCATCGGATTTAATTGTTAAATATGGGAAGCCATTTACATTTGCATCACTATTATTCATAAGCTTTATTTCAAATTGCAATCTTGACGTGTTATTCCCTGTATCTGGAGTATACTCAAATCGAATTATTTCATAGGTGAAACTTTCTAACTGAGGTGGTAAATCTATTTGTTGTGGTTCTTGTATATCTGGTAAGTCACAAGGTACTTCTTGAGTTGTACTGTAATTATATGTTTGTCCATTTACCATATAAAATTGGGGTATCGTAATGGTTTTGGTGCAATCTTCACTTCCGTTTTCTGAGCAATTGATGAATAGAAAACAAATTAATAATGGACCTATCAGGTTCCTTACTTTATTTTTCATGTGTATCTTTTTAATTGTTTTTCAATAGTCGCCGATAATCTTTAATGTTTAAAATTTCATGGATATCTAGCTATCCTCAAGAACAGTATTCAATAGTAGCAAGAATTTCTCGACACAAAATTATCCTTCATTTCATTCAAAATAATTTAACTCGATAGTATTCTAATCATTATTTCAAACATCTGCCTTTCATATGTTTAATATTTGTTATTCGTTGTATAAAGTTATCAAAAGATACTCAAAAAATAAATACACTCTCAAAATAAAAAAACCATTCATCTACAGTTTAGCTATTAATCTATAGATGAACGATACTCGCGTGAAAAGGAACACAACCCAACTAAAAAAGAAAAATACAGGTCTAATCCGTTGTAGTTTTACGGTGTAATCAAAACAAAAAATCAAAAAATCTTTGTTCCCCTTAAAACATTTGTTTTCCCCTTAATATTAGCAGAGCCCTTCTCAGGGCTCTTCCCCTTTTTAAGATATTATACCTTTTACAAATTGAAATTACCGTTATTGATAAGTTTTTAGAGTCAAACCAAAAGTTAAAAAACGATCTTGTTGCTTCTGGTCTTTAATGACAATGCTTTCGTGCGTATGCAAGTAATTCACTTTAAAGTTTAAGAATTTCCATACAGGTAGTTCCATACCTAAATCCATCCGCCATCTAAAATTATTACTCTTTTCCAAGGAAGGTTGAAAATAACTTTCATGGGTAAGAATGACTCTTTTTTTGAATAGGGAATACTTTCCGTTTACCCATAATGTTCCTCGAGCGGTTCTTATATTTTCATTCGTATCATACTCAGCATAATTAAACCCCGTTTCTGAAAAGTTTGTATGTTCATACTCTCCCGTTAAAGAAAGCTTTAACCAATTGTCTTTACCCTGTAAAATTTGATAAGTTGCTCCCGCTCCCACTAAATAACGAACATCTATTTCTCTTCTAAAATTTGTACTTGCAATTGCTAAAATTAACGGATAGAGCTTTTTCTCTGGATTTAAGTATAAAAAATTCAAGCTCAAAAAATCTTCATCGGCCTTCTCTTTTCCGAATTCCTGATAAACAAAAGAATTTTGCGATTTAAAAACCCAGTTGCGCCAAGGTTTTATGCTAACATCTGATTTTGCTCTAAAAATAAGGGTTTCAACATTTCCATCTTGCCAAAACCCTGTTAATGATAGTTTTCCTTTAAATTTCAAAGAATCACTTTCATTTATTTGAGCCAAAAGCATTAAGGGAGAAAAAATTAAAAAGAATAGACTTCTCTTCATCGTATTTTTTGCTTTTACTTCACTGTTATTGATAACAACCTCTAAAAAATTATTTTTTTAAATGAACTCATTTAAAAAAATATCAATTCGAATGATTTTATAAACGATCATCTTTAAGATAAATCTATATACCATTTGTAATTTGAAGTAACTGTGATAAAACACTTTTTTTCTTTTACAGTAATTCCAAACATCAACTAATCTTCATACTAAACTATATGAATATCTATTTTTAATAGCTCACTCGAATTGATATTTTGCCTTATAAATAAACTTTTAATGGAAAAACAAAATTAAAGAGGTTTGTTGGTATTCATAAAAATATAAACCTATACAAAAACCATACACTTTAACTATTCTTCCCTGATAGTTTGGGGATTCTTTCTTTTTTTAATATTTAATTCCCCAATATTTCCACCTATCTATAGATATAGGAACTTCAAAGAGGAAACTGCTTTACAACATCTAAAAAAATTAAAAGAGAGTAATAAATCAGGTAAATTTGAATAACAAACAGAAAAATATTTATTTCCCCTTTAACCCAAATTGTGCTAAAAAAGAGTTCATCAAAATGAACTCTTTTTTTATGTTCTATTAAAAAACCTGACGATAATATACGTGTACTTCCGAATTTATTTCGGAATTCATAATACTATAAAACAAATGTGTTTGATAAGAACCTAAAACAAGTTCCGAGAGGCTAACGCTTGCCTCTGGCAAGTGATTACTATATGAGTATGTTATACTCAATTGTGCTTATCCTTTATGGCACTCCCCTCCCTTGAGCGTTGGCCTTTAGTTTCTTTTTCTAAAGAAGAAAAATGTAAAAAGGCATTTTATCGCGATAATTTAAAATTATAGTGCATTTGACGCAACCATATGACACAAGGTTCGTCTATAATAAAACCAAATCATGTTAAAATGAAAAAATTACTATTCTCTACTTTAATCGGTCTGACAATTTTGAGCTGCTCAAAAAACAATGACAACCAAAACTCAATGAATCATAACTTTGAAACTATTATAAGCAAAGAACAATATGCAAATGCCCCTTCTGACGAACTAACAATTAACAGTCTGGATATAAACGATAACCGTTTGAAAATTAATTTCAGTTCAGGAGGTTGTAGCGGAGATACTTGGGTCTTGAAGTTGATTGACTCAGAAAATATTATAGAATCTTCCCCACCTCAAAGGAATTTAAGATTGTCTTTAAAAAATGACGAATTATGCGAAGCGTTAATAATAAAAGAAATATCCTTCGACATTTCAAACTTACAAGTTGAAGGAAACCAAGTTCGATTGAATATCACTAACAGTGATGAAAGTATTTTGTACAAATATTAAAAAACGACAACACAATCGAGTACACAACTCTCTTCATTTTACCAGTGTACATCTTAGATGAATGCTTACTGCATTAGCATGGTATATTCAGTTGCGACTATCTGTAAAACAAACATACTTGATGAGAAAATGAAACATGTTCCGAGAGGCTAGCGCTTGTCTCCGACGAGTGCTTACTATATCAGTGCGATATGTTCAGTTGTACTCATCCTTGACGGCACTCGACACAGTCGAGCGCTAACCTGAGAAAGTAGAATCAACAATTATAATAGAAAAAACCTCAACCATTTAAACATAAATGATTGAGGTTTTTAAATGTGGAGACGCCGAGAATCGAACTCGGGTCCAAACAAGCAGCTCAAAGGCTTTCTACATACTTAGTTTTTGTTTAGTTTTCATCTTAAAGCTGACCAAAAACTGCCTACTTTAAGCCTATCTCCTTTAGTTTCAAAAACCTATCGAAGTGCTAAGTTTTCTATGTTTATTTTTACGATGCCCAAAAGTGAAACGCCATAAACCAAGGCTTTTCGTGGACATTTAGCTTGCGCACCTAGTGCGCCGAGGCTTATAATCTTACTATAATTCGGATTAAGCAGCTAAAGCGTAATTATTTTCGCCGTTTAAAAAGTTGAAATAAGTTTTACGAGTTGTCATTTCACTCCTCGGTATGCTTACGTTATCACTGACCTTGCTGTCAAAACCAGTCGTCCCCAATATGTCAAAGATTCTTTTTGTATTCTAAAAAAAAGTACAAAAACAAGCGGATGCAAATATAAACAAATACTACAATTCAGGAGATCTTTTTTCTAGTTCCTTTTATTGAAGTCTTCCTCACTTTTTCTATTACTTAAAAAATGTTAGCGATTTCCGTTATTCCGAATTTATTTCCAAATCTCTTCATGTTACAAAAATATGTGTGACGAGAACCTGAAACAGGTTCAGATTGATTGTTATGATCTGTTGCCAATTAGCTATAATCATTTACTTAAAAATCTACTTCAGATGACTTGTAAAATCATTCAAAAAAAAGTATTTTCGCAATGTTTGTTATAAATAATAACATTAAATCTTTATTTGTTTAATTTTAATACAATAAATATGAAATTTGGAATTATAAGAGAACGTAAGAATCCTCCTGATAGAAGAGTTGTTTTCTCGCCTCAGAAATTGCAAGAATTTCAACAAAAGTTTCCAGAAGCAACAATTGTTATAGAAAGTTCAGATATTCGAGTTTTTTCAGATGATGAATATAGTCAGGTAGGATTTGAGGTAACCAATGATCTTTCTGATTGCGATGTTCTTTTAGGGGTAAAAGAAGTTCCGGTTGATCATTTAATTCCAAACAAAACCTATTTTTTCTTTTCACATACCATAAAGAAACAGCCTTATAATCGCAAGTTGCTACAAGTAATTCTTGAAAAAAACATCAATTTAATTGATCATGAAACTATTATTAAGGAAAATGGTGCCAGACTCATTGGTTTTGGTCGCTATGCTGGATTAGTTGGGGCCTATAATGGATTTAGAGCTATTGGTTTAAAAGAAGGGTTATTTGAATTACCTAAAGTAGAAACTTTAGCTGATTTAAATGCAATGAAAAAAGAATTGGACAAAATTACAGTTCCAAACTTAAAAATAGCCTTATCTGGTTCTGGTAAAGTTGCTTTTGGTGCGAAAGAGATTTTGGATCACTTAGGTATTAAACAAGTAAGCGATGCCTTGTATTTAACTTCCAAATTTACAGAGCCTGTTTATTGCTTGATTGATGTTATGGAATATAACAGACGTATTGATGGCAAAGTTGGAGACAAATTTGCTTTCTATGATAATCCTACTGGTTATGAAAGTAATTTTATGCCATATGCTAAGGAAACGGACTTCTTCATTGCTGGTCACTTTTACGGTGATGGTGCACCTTTTTTATTTACCCGTGAAGATGCAAAGAAAAATGAATTCAATATAAAATACGTTGCCGATATTTCATGTGATGTAAACGGCCCAGTGGCTTCAACGATTAGACCTTCAACTATTGCTGATCCTATTTACGGTTATGATCCTATAAATGAAAATGAAGTAGACTTTAAAAATGACAATGCCATTACAGTAATGGCCGTTGATAACTTACCTTGTGAATTACCTAAGGATGCAAGTGAAGGTTTTGGCGATATGTTTTTAGAACATGTTATTCCTGCTTTTTATAATAACGATAAAGATGGTATTTTAGCACGCGCACAAATGACCAATAACGGAAAATTAACAGAGCGTTATGCTTATCTTCAAAATTATGTTGATAGCAAAGAATAGCTAATTCTGCCTTTAAAATTACATGGATACAAACAAACAGTTTTTAATAGATACTGCGAATATGAAAATGCCTTTTGGTAAATATAAAGGTACTTATTTAATAGAAATCCCTGAATACTATATTGTTTGGTACAAAAACAAGGGGTTTCCCAATGGTAAACTGGGTCAAATGATGACTTTGGTTTATGAATTAAAATTAAATGGACTTGAAGATATATTAAGAAAAATCAGAGGTTAAAAGACCTCTGATTTTTTTATTATTTATAGCTTAGCTAAGCTACAGATCCATCCATATTTCAGGACCGTTTGTCAGTTTGAATATCGATCTTCTGAAAGATTTATCGAGAACTATTCGATACTTTTCTTCTTATTCTTTATCAGAAAAACCAACTAATGTAACACTAGATAAGTTACCAATCGAATTTTATCTTATACACAAACTAAACTTGAATAATAGGATAAGACCTTAATAGCATTCTATATTTTTAATAATTCTTTACTAGTAAGAGCATCGGCAATGTTAACTTTAACATATTTATGACTTTTAAAAAAATACTTTTTTGAGCTTAAGCTAATTGTAGCTATTAAATCGCCTTTGCTGTTTTCTTTAATTGAAGTTACCTCAACTTTTTGCCCTCTTACCTTACTGTAGTTAGCAATACCTCCTCTTTTTACAATGAAATTGTCTTTAGGAAATTTAATATGCGTATAATTATCATTAGCAACTTCGCCAACTAGGAATACATCTCCTACTTTGATTGAAGTTTCTGAACTTTGAGCATATCCAATACCCGAAATCATGACCATAAAAAGGCCTAACAATATATAATTCTTCATAATAGTTGTTTTTTAGTTTAAGTTGCACAAAATTAAAGAAAATTCAAAACGTGTACAACCAATTGAATAACAGATAACTGCAATTTACCTTTAAATATTCTCTTTCTTTTTAAAAGATTCTAAATTTTCGAACCTCAAAAACATGATTATAACAATTACACCGTTTTCATTTTATAATTCTCAATATGCTAATATTGAACAACCTTGGCACGAATATTTTTCGCAACGCAGCACAAACACATGGAAAACAGCATACTACCATTTACTATTTGAAATTACCGTAAAAGTTAGCTCTTTTTTCCACTATGATAATTAAAAGTACTCCCAGGAAATATGCTATTAAATCGTAGATACTAAATGTAGCACCGAAAATAATTTTTGCCATTCTATTTTCCTCAAGCCCTACTAACTCTAAAATAGGAGTTAATTGGAGAAACTCAATTGTAAAAGAAAAAACTAAAACACCTAATGCTATTGATATTGATGCGGCTTTGAAAAATGATTTTACAAGACAATACAATAAAATGACTACTAAAAAATCTCCAAATGTATGTCTGATAAAACCACTCAACTGAGCTATTCCTATTTCAACTAATAATAGAATAACAAAACTTAAAAAATAATATTTATTAAAAGTAAACATGCTTTCCTCATTAATTATTATTCTCCCAATCTATTTTCCTCGAAGCAAACATCACAATAGCTAATATCATAAATAAACCAATACTTCCTACTAATAATGCATAACTTTCAAGTTGAATGATAATATAAATAAACACATATAACATGCCTAATGACATCCCTACAAGTACTGGAAACTTATAATTATTAAAAATCGATTTTGAATACAAACTTATTAAGAAAACCACCGCTATTGAAGCGACAATATATGCTAAAAAGAAACTACTATGTTCAGATATTGAAATAAGCAACGTATAAAATAATACCAACGCAATTCCTATCATTAAATATTGAAACGGATGAATGATTATTTTACTCATGGTTTGAATGAGAAAAAACACTAAGAATGTTAGCCCTATAACTAAAAACCCGTACTTAGCCGATCGCTCACTTTTTTGGTATTCGTCTACAGGAATCATAAAATTAACACCAAAAGCGTAATTTCTTAAGTCGGGTATTCCTGAAAAAAACTGTTGAGAAAATGGTCGGTTAATAGCTAATACTTTCCACTTAGCATGAAAACCTTCATCTGTAATTTTATCTGAATTATAAGGTAAATATTCTCCCAAGAAGTTAGCTGTTTTCCAATTGGATGAAATTTCAACATTCGTTTCTTTTCCAACAGGAATAAAACGGATTTGTTTACTTCCATTTATTTGTAGGTCTAACTTAAATTCAGATCTTTTTGTTAATGGTAAATCATCTTTTTCAAGAAACTTACTTTCCAAAGTATGTAATTTCACAGAACGATAATACCCATTAGAATTCTCTTTACTATCGCGCTTAGCATTAAAGGCATACTTGTTTTTATGAAGCTGAAGCGATACTAAACTATTCACTCCTTTTAAATTGGATACCTCTATAATTAGTTTCGATTTTTCCCAAAGTATATCTTCATCTTTTACTTCTATTTCACTAAAATCCGGTTGTTCAAAATTACCAGAAACATGAATACCACTTTTATAAACAGCCGTTTTATAAATCCCTCTCTTCTTCTCTTCTGGATTTATAGTTGATTTTACTTGTAGTGTTTCTGGGAAAAAATGAGCGTACTTAATTTCTTCGGTTCGTTCTTCTCGATATTCTTTAGATGAGTTATTATATATTTTTTTTACCTGGTACGTTTTATAAGGCACCTTTAACATTGGTCCATAAAACAACACCTCATTTCCCCATTTATTGCTTATTTCTTCTACCACCTCCTTTTGACGCCCTTTGCGTTCATAAATCATTTTTTTTATATAAGATAGTGGTATTAATAATAAAATAATTAAAATTCCAATCATAAACATTCTGGCAGTGATGGATGTTTTTATCCATTTTCCAAACTTTCCTCCTTGTGCTTGTAACTTTTCCATTAATATGTATTTATTGTGTTTGTTATACCATTTTCGATTTGAAATTACCGTAATAAAACGTTCTCTTTTCTTTTACAGTAATTTCAAACACCAACTGGTATTATTAAAAATTTTTCTCTCAATTTAGAAATGGGAACATGTAGTAATTTTTCATAATTAGCCTTATAAAATGGTATACATTCCTTCCCATAGACATAAGATGCTTTATAGTATTTCGCATATTCTGGCAATAAAAAAACGCCAGCAATGAGACTCATTAACAAATACAAACTCCTCTTCCCATTTCCAAAACAGGCAAATTGTAATGCAATTTCATCTTCTACTTGAATTCCATATCCCAGTAATACATGAAAAATATCATGTGATTCTGTTTTTGGAATGAGATCGAAATTGTACTTTTTTAAAAATTCACCCAATGCCCCTCCAAGTGTCCCTCTGGGCAATTGAAGCAATTCTCCCTTCGTCGTATTCCAGGCCTTCTTTTTCTTAAGTTTTAAATACGCTTTTTGTGTTTTTTCAAACAACCAAATAACAAATCTCTTTCTCATAATTTAAAGTACTTTGAAATTCAAAGTTTGTTTATAAAAAAATTTATTTAATATGAATTAGTTTTTCTAAAGCCTCAATATGTTTTTGAAATTCCACTTTCCCCTTATCAGTAGCAAAATATCTTGTATTAGGTTTCCTTCCAACGAATTGTTTTTCAATACGTATAAATACTGCTTTTTCCAGTGCCTTCGCGTGACTTGCTAAATTACCATCTGTAGCCCCAAGAAGCTCTTTCAAGGTATTGAAATCGGCATATTCATTCACCATTAAAATAGACATAATTCCTAGCCTAATTCGATGATCAAAAGCTTTGTTTATATTTCCTAGTAAATTTTTCAAAAAACTTATTTAACTATTTTTATCGTATTTAATATACATTAACGCTCCATATACAATGTGCATTATTCCAAAACCTAGCACCCAAAACCAGAAACCATATCCAGGAATGCAAGCGCTTATTAAGCCCAGTAAAATTTCAGTCAACCCAAGGTATTTTACATAACCAAGTGTGTATTTTGAGGCCGAAAATAAGGATATTCCATAAAATAATAACATCAAAGATCCTGATTGTCCGTAACGACCTTGACTTAACATGATAACAATATAAATTCCTCCTGCCACTAAAGGCACTAAAAAATTAAACAACAACCTTCTCGTTGTAGCATCCCAAATACTTTCGTTGTTCTTTTTTGCTTTTTGAGTCGTTAATAATATTGCTGTTCCAATACTTAACACGCCCACTCCTATTAAAATCAACAAACACTTTTTAAACAAAGCACCATGCAATGTTAAATACCCTTTTCCTTCGAAGTTTACAAGCCAATGCGCATACCAAGCTCCTAGTAATGCATATATTCCAGCTAAAATTCCAGACAACCCACTTAAAGAAATAAACCTTGATGATTTATTCATTAGGTTTTTAATTTCAGTAATGTCTTGTAAATATTTTTCTTTATCCATTATAAAGTACTTTGAAAAACAAAGTAACTAATTTTATTTGTATTCTACAAGATTTATTTTTTAAATTTTTAATATGAAATATGGCTAATCTTTTTCTATAAGTACTTTGTATTGAACAGCCAGCGTATTATCGATATAAAGGTTTAAGAAAGTATTTTGAAAAGGCTTTTTAAATGAATATTTAAATCCTTCTACTTCCTTTGAAATTTTAGGTTTTCTTACAACTCCATCATTTGAATACGTACACAGAACAGTACTTCCTTTCTTTATTCCTTTAAGTTTTAAACTTACCCTTCTGTCACTCTTTTTGACTTTTATTTCGCCGTTTTTAGGACTTATTATCGCTAAATTCGATTTCACAAACGTATCCATATAAAATGGTTGATTGCAAAACTCCTCCAATTTGTTGTGACCTAAGTACTCCTGCCACAAAATTTCAGAAGGAAAATGTGTTACTTTCATTTTTTCCTTTGAACAATCAAAATATTCTGTATCCAATTCATTTTGCCAAACTCCTCTATAATCATGTCCAGAACCAAAAGTAACATCCATAAGCAACCATCTGTCATCAATTTTAACGGCATTCCAAACATGATTCTTTTTTCTAGGAATGATTCCTATTTTGTGGACTGAAGTTTTCGTATATCCTCGAATCAGTTCATTTTCGATTTTCATTAAATCACACAATTTTTTAAATAACAGCGAATATCCTGCACAAACCGCTCTTCGATTCGCAAAAGCTTTTTCAATGACACGCCTATTCTTGTATTCCTTTAATCTTTCAAACGAATCATCTCCATAATAAGCTAATAACTCAGGTGAAGGAATTACATTAGAATCATTATAGCTAAGGTTAAAAGCAATCCAAGTAAATATAGCTCTTGCCTTTTCTATTTTAGTATTAAAATCATAGTCAATTCTTTTGTACAGATTATCAATAGATGAAACATTACTATAGGAAAGTATTATTTTATCCACTCGTTCAAGAGAAGAATCAGTCCCTTTTTTTTGAGAGCACAATAAAGTAGTTGATAATAAGAAAACTAAGAGAATAATCCTTTTCATATGTAAAGTTTTCTCTAAAATAACGAAATTAAATCAATTTGAACTCCACATGAACTTTACCATCAATTACAAGAAAAAGTCGATTACTCTTTCTAAAAGACTTTACTTTCACGTAACCGATACTGTCCTTGTAAGTTATCTCTGGCTTTTGAGCATATCTATTGGTGCTTATTCCATATAAAACTCTTTGAACTGAATCTAAGTTTTTTATTTTAAGCGTAAGTTCTTTACTTTTTCTTTTAGCTATAATTCCTTGAAGTGGTTCTATCAGTTCAAGATTAGTTCGTAAAAATTCTGTAGTATAAATAGGTTGACTATAAAACTCTTCTCTAGAAAGTCTACTTCCAAATTTCCATCGCCTATTTTCAGGAAAATGTGTTTTTAAATAATGTTCTCTTGGAATATCATAATAGTAATCGTCATAGCTTTGCTGCCATCTTCCATTTATAACCGACCCTGCAGCCCAAGTAGCATCAACTATTCTCCACTCACTATTCACTTTCACCAAATTCCATGCATGATTCGGTATTTGCTGCTCATTACCTATATCATAGGTTGAATTTCTAACATAACCTTTAACAACTACATTCTCTAACCCTAAATGGGTGTAAATTTTTGATAACGTTTGAGCGTAGCCTTCGCATACAGCCTTCTTGGTCTTTAAAGTATGATCAACAATACTGTCCTTAATTGCTAAAAGCTTTCTTCTTTTTTCTTCTTCATCACGGTATCTAAAACCAATAACTTTTCTTTTAGGATCGCTATAAGCAAACAAATTATACTTAATATTGTTCGCTATCCAACAAAACGCAGCCTCAGACCTTTCTTCATTTGAAGAAAAGTCTTTTAAAATTTTCGCAGCTAAACGCTTTGCAGAAAGATCACTCGGGTATTTTGAAGTAACGGCCTTACAGTCTATACTCCGTTGCCCGTTTACAGCGAAAGATACTAGTAAAATACCAATTAAAAGTTGTTTTATCATTTGATAGGGTTACTGGTTTTAATGACAAATACAAAAACTGTGCCTATAATGATTTAACGACTTTTCTAATAGCAACTAAATTACCTAATAATTTTTCAAGATGCTTCAAGTCTAACATATTTGCTCCATCGCTTTTTGCATTTGCAGGATCAAAATGAGTTTCCAAAAATAAACCATCTACATTATTCACTATTCCTGCTCTGGCAATAGTTTCAATCATATCGGGTCTTCCTCCGGTTACGCCACTTGTTTGATTTGGTTGTTGTAACGAATGTGTTACATCAAGAACTGTCGGTGCAAATTGTCTCATTGTTGGAATTCCTCTAAAATCCACAATCATATCCTGATATCCAAACATAGTACCTCTATCGGTAATCCAAGCTTTCTTGTTTCCTGAATCATGCACCTTCTTAACGGCGTGTTTCATTGCCTCTGGACTCATGAACTGACCTTTCTTAAGGTTTACCACTTTTCCTGTTTTTGCTGCGGCAACAACAAGATCCGTTTGCCTCACCAAAAACGCTGGAATTTGCAATACATCAACATATTCAGCAGCCATTGCCGCATCAGATACTTCATGAATATCTGTTATGGTTGGTACATTAAATGTTTCCGACACCTTTTTTAAAATCTTCAATGCCTTTTCATCTCCAATTCCTGTAAAACTATCTACCCTACTTCTATTCGCCTTTTTAAAACTACCTTTAAAAACTAAAGGTATTTCCAACTTATCTGTAACCTCTATAATTCGTTCTGCTATGCTAAGAGCCATTTCCTCTCCTTCAATTGCGCAAGGTCCAGCTAAAAGAAAAAAGTTTCCAGAATTACTATGTTTTATATTAGGAATTTCCGATAAATGCATATTTGTGATTTAATTTTGCTGCAAAAATAAGAAATAAAATTAGCTTATATTGTAGTCTACAAAATCAAATTAACATGAAGAAAACTACCCTCATTTTTTCAACACTATTACTAACACTTCTTTCGTGCAAGCAAATAGCTCAAACAAAATCAGAAGAAAAACCAGCGAACATAGAAAATGAAAATTCTTTAAAAGCGAAAATAGAATCCGTTATTGTAAAGAAACATTTATACGCTTTATCTTCTGATGAAATGCAAGGTAGAAAACCTGGTACTGAAGGAATGGAAAAAGCGACAAAGTATATTGAAAACGAATACAAACGTATTGGTTTAAAAACGTTTAAAGATTTAAATAGCTACCGTCAAAATTTTATTCATGATAACATAGAAATGAGTAATATTATTGGGATGCTTGAAGGAAGTTCAAAGAAAGATGAATTCGTTATAGTCTCGGCACATCATGATCACCTAGGTATGAAAAAAGATGGAGAAGGTGATCTTATATTTAATGGTGCCAATGACGATGCTTCCGGAGTCGTTGGAGTGCTTTCTCTGGCAGAATATTATGCTCAAAAAGGAAACAATGAGAGAAGTATATTATTTGTTTGCTTTACAGCAGAAGAAATAGGTTTAGTTGGTTCAAATTACTTCGGCAAAAACATTGACCCAGAACAATTTGTTGCTGGAATCAATCTCGAGCTTATTGGAAAGCAGCCAAAAACAGGACCAAAAACTGCATGGTTAACAGGTTTTAATCGATCAGACTTTGGAAAAATTATCCAAAAGAACCTAAAAGGAACCGACTATCAACTATTTCCAGACCCATACACCAAATTTAATCTATTCTTCAGATCCGATAATGCTTCACTGGCTAAATTGGGTGTACCTTCTCATACTTTTTCAACAACGTCGATTGATACCGATGAACATTACCATAAAGTATCTGACGAAGCTGAGACTTTAAATATACAAGTACTTACCGAAACGGTCAAAGCCGTTGCTAAGGGAACCGAAAGTATTATTAAGGGAACCGATACTCCAACTAGAATAAAATTGACCGAGTAGTCAAAATTACAGTATAAATAAAATGTAAAGCAAAGATCAAGTCTTTGCTTTTTTATTTGTAAAATTTTAAGCGTTAGCTTGTGAAATTTACATTTTATTAAGATTTTTTTTATACTCAAAACCTTTTTTGTCTTGTTTTTTTAATATATTCGTGAAAATCAACAAAATAACTCTTCTCAATTATGAAAAAACACATTTTGAGTCTTGGAATCATCCTTGCGATGTTTTCATGTTCACACAACGAATCTATTGAAGAATCAAACATTCAACAAGAAGAACTACTTACGAAAAAAGAAATTAATGACATTATTAAGAGATCTATTGAATCTTCAGGAGACTTCCTTTGGTCAGATCAAGACGTGCATACTATATATAGTGCGTTAAAACATGGTAATGACATTTTAACTGTTGGATATGGTTCGACAAAAGATAATTTTGAAAGAAGTCCAACTTCAGAAACAATTAAACAAGACATTTTAACCTTAATTAATTCAACAGAAAAAGCATTTTCAAAAGGGAAAAATGAAATTTACGCTGATGACAACATTAATGTTATAGATGTAAAAATTAATAATCAAGAAACCTTAACTGCCCTTTTAAATGACAGCAGTGTTCGCTATATAGAACCCGCCGACTATAGCTTTTTTGAAAATGAGCAAGTACGATCATCAAAAGGTTGCGGGTACAGACAACAAAACTTAAGCAGTAGTGATTACAGAACAGTTGCTCCTGGAGCTAGAGTACCATGGTCTTTTGATTTACACAAAATACCTCAAGCTTGGAATCATAGTACAGGTGCAGGTATAACTATTGCTGTAATCGATACAGGACTTTCTCCTCAACAAAAATGGATGAACCAATATTTTAATGATGGTTATTCTAATGGAAGAACTGTTCAAAAATATGGTACTTTCGTTGATTCTTGGTGGCCATGGTCTAATAACTACGATGGAGTTAATGACAAATGCGGTCATGGAACAAGTATGGCTTCTGTTGCTACCGCTCCAAGAAACAATAATAACCTACCTGTTGGAGTAGCCTATAATGCTAATTTAGTTTCTTATAGAGCAGTTGAAAATGTAATAATCGATGACTATCATGAAAAAAGAGGTGTTGCCGAGGCATTAACTGCTTTAGGAAAGCGAAGTGATGTGAAGGTTATATCAATGTCTATAGGATCACCTTTTAGCATTAGCAGAGTTAAAGACGCAGTTAAATATGCTTATAACAGGGGTAAAATGATTATTGCTGCCGGAGGAACCTCTACTACTTTCACGACTTGGTTCGGAGTTATTTTCCCTGCCTCTATGAATGAAACTGTTGCTGTTACAGGTATAAAAGAAGGGGTTTATGACAATTGTGACACCTGTCATTCTGGTTCTAAAATTGATTTCACAATTCAAATGCAACGTACTAATGGTACGGATAACAAAGTACCTGTTTTAAGTTATTATAATGGTAAATCAGATTACGAAGGAGGTTCTTCAATCGCTACTGCAACCACAGCAGGAATTGCAGCACTAGTTTGGTCTAAGCACCCAAGTTGGTCAAGAGCTCAAGTATTACAAAAAATGAAGCAGTCATCTGACTATTATCCGTCTAAAAACTCGGAGTACGGTCATGGAAACATCAATGCCCTGAAAGCAGTGCAATAAGCTTCATAAATTATGATAAGATAAAAGCCTCGTTTAAACGGGGCTTTATGCTTTATTTAACTTTTTGCAGCACGGTTTTTGGATCAACTGCTCAAAACTATCTACCATGAAAAAACTTATCTATTTAACCTTATTATTAGTATTAACTATTAGCTGTACCGTTAATAGAACAAATTATGATTATGATAGTTATACCGATTTTACGAAGTACAAAACGTATAACTTTTTTAATGATGTTGGTAAAGGATTAAATGAACTCGATGTTAATAGAGTTCAAAATATTATTGCCCGACAGTTAAATTTACAAGGAATGGTCTATTCAGAAAATCCCGATGTTTTTGTTAATTTTGTGTCTGAAAAATGGGATGTAAATAACAACACAACTATCGGACTAGGAATGGGAGGTGATAATGTTGGAATCGGTATCTCTGGCATATCTCTTGGAGATGGAGATATTAAACAGAATATAACTATCGATTTAGTAGATGCTGGGAGTAACAAACTAGTATGGCAAGGATCTGTCCTAAGCCAAATAAGTCCAAATCTTTCTCCATCGGCTAAGAAAAAACATTTCGGAATTGCGATTAAGAAAGTTTTTCGAAAGTATCCTCCAAAAAGATAATTATTATGGCATATGATCAATTTTTAGCAGAGAGAATTTCATTTTTTTTTAACACTAAAAACACTCGCTTCAATGAAAAGAAAATGTTCGGAGGATTGTGTTTTATGATAAATGAAAAAATGTGCGTAGGAGTTCTACAAAATGAAGTAATGGCTCGAATTGATCCTGAAATATATGACGAAGCATTATCAAAAGATGGATGCTACGAAATGAACTTTACAGGACGTCCAATGAAAGGTTTTGTTTTTTTAAGAGATGAAGCCATTGATTTAGATGATGATTTACACTATTGGCTTCAACTGGCCTTAGATTTTAATCCAAAAGCAAAAATTAGTAAAAAGAAGAAAAAAAAACCGGGATCTTAATCCAGTCATGGTCGGAAGATTTTTCTTCCGACTTTTTTTGTTTCTAAGAAATAAAAAAAAATTATTTTAACCTGCTGTTTTTCAGCTGTTTAACTTGTTTTTGAGTATTGTTTCCTGTATCTTATATACTGATAATTAAGCTATTATGTCAGTATTTAAAGATCATAAAATATCCGTAAAAGAATTATTAGGTATTATTCCAGAAGCTCTTTTATCTAAATTATCATCCACAACTAATGTGGATTATTACACCAAAGTGCTTCATGGTAAAAAAATGTTTTATTTGTTGCTTTATGGTATTGTAGAAAACGAAAAATTAAGTCAACGTACCTTAGAAGATACTTTTAATGATTCTCTGTTTAAAACTCTTTTCAATTTAGATAAATCAGAATCCATCAGAAGAAGTTCTATCTCAGAAAGGTTATCTAAAATTGATTCCGATTATTTCGCTCAAATATATCAATGCATTTATAGCCAGTTTCACGATGCTTATCCAATGACTTCTAATAACGAAAAACATCAATTAGTTCATGTGGATAGCTCGATGGTTAGTGAAGCTGCTAGTAAATTATTAGAAGGAATTGATCATAAAAATGGTAAGAAATCTGTTAAATATACTATTACCTTTGATGGTTTATTGCCTTGTGAGTTTAAAGTGTTTACAGAACCTAAGTATTCCAGTGAAGATATGGCTTTGCCTGAAGTTATAATGGATCATGTAAAACAACACAAAAATCATAAAAATATTTACGTCATTGATAGAGGTCTTCAATCTACCAGAACCATGAAAGATTTTAGTGGTAATGATATTTATTTTATTGCTAGAGCAAAAGAAAATAGAAAATATGTAGAATTGGAATCTTTACTCGATAAAAATCAAAACTCTGACCTAGGAGAGTTAAGCCTTATAAAAGATAGTAAAGTATATCTGTATACTGGTAAAGCTATAAATAATAAGAGAGGAAATATTCACTATAAACAAGAGTTAGTAAAGACTCCTTTACGTTTGATTGTTGCAAAAACAAAAACTGAAGATCACAAAGAATTTTGTTTTATTTCTAATCAATTTGATCTCTCTGCTAAGGAAATTACGCAAGCCTATAGAAAGAGATGGGATATTGAGGTCTTTTTTCGCTTTATAAAGCAAGAACTAAATGTAAGTCACTTAGTATCTTTGAATAAAAACGGAATCAAAGTAGTTCTATATATGACTTTAATTGTAGCAATGTTAATAGCAATCTATAAAAAAGCTAACAATATTGGGTATAAAACGGCTAAAAGAAGGTTTAAAATGGAACTCAGAAATTTAGCCATTGCTATGATTGTGGTAATTTGTGATGGAAATTTAGATCATTTTGAAACTTAAAAATAAATGGTCGGAATTTCTTCCGACCATGACTGGATCTTAATCCCAGTTTTTTTTTTAATAATCTAATTTCTTTAAATAATCCAGCTTCAACTGCCAAATATCAAGTCCGTCTTTAAACTCTTGAATTCCATTTCTTACACCAATCACTAAAGGATTATCTTCAGTAGCGTTTGAAATAAAGCTCAAATTATTTTCTAACTGTTGCATTTCGCGAACATTTTCATCTATTTTTCTTCTTATGAACAACTGCTCACTATCTAGTTTTCTGTAATCTTCCTGCGCTAGATACCCATTAATAATATTTTTAAACTTCATTAATTCGATATCGGCTTTCCCCATATCTAATTTAACCAAGTGCGCATCAATTGCTTTATTGAATTTTTCATTTAAATGGCGAGCGTTTCTAGGTAATGCTCCTAAACTTCTCCATTTAGATATTGCTTCCTCAACATTCTCTAATGTTAAATTTTCTTCAGCTTTAATACCTTCTATAAATTCTTTTTTCGCTTCAACTAAAACAAGTTGTTCTTTATTCGCTTCGTTTTTACGCTCGTGTAACCTATCAAAATAATGATTACAAGCATTCTTAAAACGTTTCCATATTTCATCAGAATATTTCCTTGGAACATGACCTATTTTCTTCCAATCTGACTGAATGCGCTTCATTGTATTTGTTGATTCATCCCAATCATCACTATCTTTGAGACTCTCAGCCAACTCAACCAAGTCCATTTTCTTTTTTAAATTATCACTCTGGGCACTTTTCTCCGATTTATAAAAAGTATTCTTTTCAGTATTAAAACGTTTTGTTGCCGCTTTAAATTGTTGCCAAACAGCCTCACTTTTACTGTAAGGTAACTTACCAATATCAAAGTATTTTTTTCGAAGTGCCTCAATTTCTACAATACTCTTTTGCCAATCATTATGAGTTTTATTTCCAGAAGCATCATAGTTATTGATTTCTTCAACTACCTTTAACTTCGCCTCAATCATATCATGATATTTCGACTTGAGCTCTTTAAAATGTATATGGCGCCTATCATGAACTTTCTTTGTAGCTTCGCTAAATCTGTTCCAAACATCTTCTCTATGCTCTTTCCCAACAGGCCCTACATCTTCTTTCCATAAACGATGTAACTCTTGCAACTCTTTAAAAGCTAAATTAACATCTTGTATATTATCAAGAGCCTCTGCTCTATCAATTAACTTTAATTTTTCTTCTAGATTATGTTTGAAATCGAGTTCCCTAAAATCTTTATTTAAGTGCAATAAATCATAAAAACGTTCAACATGATGATGATAGGTTCTCCATGTATCGTTATATCTTGTTTTTGGCACTGGACCAACTTCTTTCCAGCTTTTCTGAATCTCTTGAAAGTCATTGTACATTGTTTTCACGTCTCCTTCCTCTATTAGTCTTTTGAGGCCTTCAATTAACGTATTTCTTCTTTCAAGATTGTCTTTTAATTGCTTTTCTAATTGTGAATAATAAGCGTCTCTTTTTTTCTTATATTCAGATAAAAGCTTATTGTATTCCGTTTTAACAGGGCTAGAAAACTTAAAATCGATCGAATTACCACCATCCGCTAAAAATGCTTCTTTCTTTTCAGCTAAAAGCTTACCAAATTTAGTATTAAATGATGTTTTAATAGCTTCGACGTTATTCTTAAGTTGCTGAACAGGATGTGCTTTGAGTAACTTTTCAAGTTCCTCTACTAATTTATCAAACTCCATTGCTCCGTAGTCCAACATCGGAATTTCATGCTTCTCTGCAGATTTTTCGGATTCATGCGCTACTTCATTTTCAACTTCATTTACAGCCTTCTCAGCATCAGTTACTTTTTCAATTTTTATTGAGTCTTCGATCTTTTCTTCCTTGTTTTCTAACATGTCTACAATGTTTAAGTTCCTTTTAATTAGAGGTTAAAGATAAGCATTCTTAGGCAAATGCACACCTTCTTTTAATTATCTATATATTATTTATTCCATATTTCCCAAGCTTTTTCAGCCTGTAACTCAAGCATTTCCAATCCATTTTTAATCGCTGCTCCTTGTTCTTTTCCTTTTTTTAAAAAGGTAGTTTCAGAAGGATTATAAATTAAATCATACAACAAATGCTTCTCATTTATGCATGAATATGGAATTTTTGGAGCTCTTTCAATATTTGGGTGAGTTCCTAACGGTGTACAGTTAACAATTAAAAAATACTTACTCAGTAACTCAGTATTCAATTCATCATATGTTAAGAAATCACCATTCTTATTTCTCGACACAAAAGAGAACTCAATTTTTAAGATTTCCAATGCATAAGCCACTGCTTTAGAAGCACCTCCAGTGCCCAAAATAAGTGCGTGTTTATGATGTTTCTTTAATAAAGGTTCTAACGATTTTTGAAATCCGAACACATCTGTATTGAATCCAATTAGTCTGCCATTTTTCTCTATTCTAATGGTATTCACAGCCCCTATTTTTTTTGCCTGTGGATCTACTTTATCGAGAAAATCGAAAATTTCCAATTTATAAGGAATGGTTACATTCATTCCTTTTAAAATTTCTTTATTCTCTAAAATCCTATTGGTTAGTTCTTTTAAAGATTGCAAATCAAAATTCACATAATTATGATCATCAAGTTTTAAATTAGAAAACTTGTCTGCAAAATACCCTCTTGAAAAAGAGTAAGAAATATCTTTACCTATAAGCGCAAATAATTTCTTAGTTCCTTTTTCTTCCATAAAAATCTATTATTAAAATTAACACGATTCCAAAAGCAATAAAACCAATAGAAATTAATGTTTCGGTTTCTTGGATTTCAGGAATGTATCGTTCGTAATTTTCAACTATTTTATTTCCTTTCTTATCTAGTAAAAATTGAGTTCCTTCCTTTTTATATATGGTTTGTTTCCAAGGCCAGACATTACCCAACGAGCCTGTTATAAAACCAATAATAACCGCAGTTACAATTTGATGCCATCTTTTAAGTACATATCCCAGAACATGAGAGATTGACACTAAACCAAAAGCAGAACCTGCTGTAAAAACTCCAATAATTTTCAAGTATCTCATCCTTATTGGATCTTCAATAAAATCGAAATTTCCAGATAAAACATTTGTAATTATACCCCCAACTCATTAACACTATCGACAAGAAGAAGTACATAATTACCTAAAAGAATAAGAATAAAAGACCCTGATAATCCTGGTAAAGTCATTCCCGAAACACCTATTATTCCACATAGAAAAACGAACCATAAATTGTCGTTTTCTTTCGCTGGAGTCATAAAACTAATAGCGATTCCTACAGAAACACCTATACCTAATGCTATGATATTTTTTATTCTCCAATCGCCAAAGTCTTTTGAAATATAATATATAGAACCTATAATCATTCCAAAAAACCAGGCCCAGACATAAATTTCATAGTTTTTTAAAAAATAATCCAATATCAACGATACACTGAAATAGCTACACATGCTACCAGCCATCACCAATACTAAAAACTGTAAATTTGTATATCGTGAAAAACTTTGGAAACGACCATTAAACAAAAGTTTGAACGCTTTTGCATTTACTCGTTGAAAGGTAAATATCAGTTCTTCATAAAACCCCATAACAAAAGCAACCATTCCTCCTGACACTCCTGGGACTTTATTCGCCCCACCCATTGTCAATCCTTTTAAGAATAAATTGACTTTCTCAATAAATGTACGCTCTTGATGCATTGGTTTTAGTTGGAACCACGAAGTTACGTATTTCTATTGCTTTTTTGTTGCTATTTTTTCTAATAAAATAATTAAACTGAATCCTAAAACTGACAAGGCTATAGCGTAAAATAACTGCGGGTCTCCGTCGTAATTATAAGGTAAAACACTTTTTTCTAGAAGAGGTTTAGCTTCTCCATGACGGTCAATATACGTAGTAAGTACTTTTTTCCATGGCCAAACTTTATTCAATGACCCTAACATAATTCCTGTCAAAGAAATTAACATCTCATTCTTATAATTTAAAAACAACCATTTTAACAACTTTGAAAAAGTTGTTAACCCAATAATAACGCCAACTGCTATAACAGATATCAACACTAAATCTCTATCTGAAAGAGCCTTCATTACCAAAGGATAAACTCCTATCAATAGCAATATATATGAACCAGAAATACCTGGTAAAATCATAGCACATGACGCAAGCGCTCCTGAGAAAATAAGAAATAAATAACCTGCTTCTTGTCCACCTATTGATGGCACTATCGTAATTACGTATCCTAGAACAACTCCTAAAACACCCAAAACAACTCCAGTTAAATTCCACTTTTCTACCTGCTTCCCTATATATAAAATACTCGCTAATACAAGTCCAAAAAAGAAAGCCCATAACAACACAGGCTCGTTTTTCAATAACCATTTTATCGCATTGGCCAATGAAAAAACGCTTGTGAGTATACCAATGAATAGCGCAAGTAAGAAGTTTCCGTTTAACTTTTCCCATGCTTTTTTTAATCCTTCTTTTTTTAAGGTTTTAAAAAGACCTAGATTAATATTACTTATTGACGTAAGCAACTCCTCATATATACCTGAAATAAAAGCAATTGTTCCTCCTGATACTCCTGGTACTACATCTGCAGCTCCCATTGCTATACCTTTCAATCCAATTACTAAATAGTCTTTTAATGATCTACTCATAAAGTTTGGTTATTATTTTTCTTTCTTTCTAGATTTAAAATGAACTAATTTCTTTTCTTTTTTAACAATTGTGTCTTTCTTCTTTTCCTTTTTACTTTTTAAGCCTAGTTTTTGCCCTAACTCTTTCAGATTATTAAAATTTACTTGGTAAGACAAACCAACACCTTGAGTATATCCTTCATCATCTATTGAATACTGTACATCATTTTGTCTGTTAAATACAGTACCTCTTAAATTTCCTTCGTCATTTAATAATACCTCTACTTTTACTTCTCCAACCACATTCGTTTGAGTGTTGTTTCCTACAGGCACTCCAACCTTTCCATTTACCAAAACTTTATCACTCAACTGCGTACTTACTGACACATCTACTTGATCATCAATATTATTTTGATTTTCAACATTGCCTCTATCTCCCTGCACATACCCAACTCCAACTTGTACTTTATTGTCTTCACTATTTAACATGCTCGACAATATACTCGAAGCAATTTCAGAAGCTGTTCCTGTTAAACCTGTAGTTGCACTAGTTCCAATGGCTTCTTCATTATAGAAAGTTCCGAAAGCCAATAAAAATGAAAAATGTTGCATTTTTGTATTTAAATCATTTTCATTTAAAACAAATTCTAGCTCGGAACTGACGGTAGAATTTGCATTCGGAATTTTAATATCAAACTCCTGTTTTGAACTAAATAAACCTCCAGTAATTTTAGTGTACAAATCTATAGGAATTTTTCTGCTAGAACTAACATTATCTAATATTTGCGCTGGGTTTGCTTTCGTACTATAAACCGCGGTTATATCTAATTCTGCGTCATAAGGACTACCACTCCATGAAATAGTACCTCCTTTTTGCACAACAAAAGGTTTTGTAATTCCGGCATACCTAAAATTATACAAGCCATTGTCTACTTTAAAATCACCTAGCATATGAAACTTTCCTCGAGTATTAATATCAATAATTAAATTTCCGTGACCGCTACCTTTTAACTCGCTTCCTGAAACCTTATCAATAACTACCTGAGCTATTGCATCTTTTGTGACTTCTAATTCAATTGTTAAATCTAAGCCTTTAATATCTTCAATTAGTCGTTCTTTTTCCTCTACCTCATTTACCCTCTTCTCAAAATGAATCAATTTATAATTATCAACAGTTTTAATATCGCTCAAAGGAATCACAAAAACAGTTCCTGGCTGAGTCTTACCATTTACTATAATATCTAAATTACTAGTTAGTCCAGTTATCTCTGCGAATCCATTTAAAAAACCAGTACCATAATATGGTACTTCCTCATCTTCTTCAGTATCAAGGATCAGTAAATTATCGGTTTTAATATCTAAATCTAAAAACCATTGATCAAAGTTTTCATGAGCAATATATCCGGAAAGATTTCCCTTTGTTCGATGCTTAGTATCTTCTAAAACCATATTATTAAGCTTGAACTGCTGCCCTTCCAGATCTATATTTGTATCCCCTTTTAAGTCAAAATCAACATTCAAATACGGGAACGTTAAACCAGCATCCTCAAGCCTCAATACTCCATTAAAATCAGGGTTCCCTACAAACCCCTTCGCTTTAAAATCTCCAGATACTTTTCCTCTCAAGCGAGACAAAACTTCCTGACCAAGAGGGCTAAAAGCGTCGATTTCATAATCTTGTAGAGATATAGCGAGATCCATTTCTGGTCGTTTAGCAGAAAAATCAAGATTCCCTTCGGCAAAAATACTTTTAGCTTTCCGGTTGTTTAGAGCCATACTTACTTCAAATTTGTTATAAGAGTTATCTCCTATAACATGCATAATAAGATCACCTTGTTCAAAATCATTTATTCTGAAATTATTCACCAGAACATTTGCCCTAGGACTTATCTCTTCTTCTGTTTGTTTAAATGTTAATTTTCCATTTACTTTTCCGTTAAGTTTTAAACTATCAATGGTTGGCAGAAAACTCTCCAGCTTTACATTCTCAAAATTTGCTTGAAAATCACGATCTACTAAGCCTTTTATATTTCCTTCAACTTCTATTTTTTGATCTTTGGAAACCAACACAAATGGACTGATAGTAAAATCATTGTCGTGAATATTAAAAGTAACTTTATTCTTTTTATCACCATTTGGATTTACAACCCAATCAAAACCTTTATAACTTAATTCAGATTTCTGAAACCCTAACACTCCTTTTTTATCGCTGTTAATTGTATAATATAAATTAAGTTCTAGATTTTCTTTTCGCTCTCTTCCTACTTTAAACTCAGACTTAAAAAACAATGTGTCTCTTTCTGTTCTATTAAGAAGGTTAAGTTTATCAATTTTATAATACTTCGTATTAATCTTATCTGCGGTTAAGTGAGTGTTAAATATTGGGTTTTTATTATCTAGTTTAAGTGCTATTTTTTCAACAATATTGCCGTAAGCGTTTATTTTTGGAGACGAAAAATCTAATTTAATCGAATTGTTAGTCGAATTAACTCGACCTTTTAAACGTGTATTTCTTTCTATTGAAATCTGAGGGAAAAATACATCTATAATTTTATTATATATTCTAAAATCGAATTTTAAAAATTGGTTTTTTGATATTTCAAGCGGTTCGTAATTGGTATATACACTTCCTAAAGCATTCTGCGTAATTGGCCATAATTCATTGAATAAAAACTTCCCTTCTAATTTTCCTTTGACAATATCATCTGAGTTAATTTCAATACTTTTTATACTGTCTTTAATTGCCGAGTTTACCGTAAATTTTTTAAAATTATACTGATCTTTCTGATTCTGATACTTAAAGTTTTCGAAAGTTGCATTTCCAACGATATCATCAAAAGTATTTCCAGATATATCAAGCACTAACCTTCCTTTCAGTTCCGAAATTGAATCTCTGGTAAAAAGGTTTGTTTTTTTAAGATCAACCTTTGTCATATCGGCTTCAAAGTCAAATTTATTTGTTGCAGATGAAAAATCTGCCAAGCCCTGAAAATACATTACAAAATTTTCATCTCTCGATTCCAATTCTCCTTTAAACTTCTTTTTTTCGAATTGACCGTTAACAATTAAATCGTTGTATTGATATTTATTAAATTCCAAACTACCAACAGTTCCTAATATTGACGTATTAATATTGTCTACATCAAAACCACTACCTTTTACTTCCGCTCGTAAAGATATTTTCCCTAACAAAGGATCATTTGCAAAAATCCCTACATCGAAATTCTCAAAAATGACTTCCCCTTCATAATCCGCAGAGTCAATGTTATCAATATTTGTTAACTGTAAATCCGAAATAGTTGTTCCAATATCAGAATTCACTGTAAGCGTAGCTTCCATTTGATCTGGAGTTACCTTTACCAATCCAATCATGGTAAAATTACCTAACCTTTGAAATTCTGAGGGTAGTGTTCGTCCTAACAAATTAGGTAAAACACTTTTTAACTGATAATAATTTGCTGTAATATTTTTAATATCTGCATCAAAAATAAAACCACGATCCGTATTTAAAGCGTTTACAAAACCAAGATCTCCTATAATTCTCATTCCTTTTTTGGAATGCATTTTTATTCTGGTAGCACTGAAATTGTTTAATACTCCTTTCACTTTTCCTGTGAAATGAATCATATCATCACCATTCAGCTCATTATACAATTTATTTAAATCTCTTACAGCAAGATCACTTTTCTTAAAGTTAGCTTTAATCTTTACTTTATCGTTAAAATCAGCTAAATACTCCCTTTTGTACGTTAATTTAATATCCGCATCTATTCTAGAGTCATTATCAGTTTTAAGAATTGTGTTATCAAACTGCATATGAGTTTTCGTATAGAGAAAATCGGTTTTCAAATTTGTAATATTTACTCCTCTATTCTCCGTAAACTGCATGTTTCTAATTTCCATAGAAACATCAGGTCCAACAATGGAGAAATTATTAAGTTGCGCTGAAGTATTATTTGCTGAAAATTGTAAGAGTTCCTCTTTATTTTCATCGAGTAGCTTGAAATTTAATCCTTCTAATTCAATTAAATCACTTTTAAGAATAAAAGGTGTTGACAAACTATCTTTAGGGGTACCGTCTTCAAAACTATCAATAAAAATTGCAAGATTATCGTCTTTTTCCCCTTTGTATGTTTTTAAGTGAAATTGAACTCCTGACAAAGAAGCTTCCCCAAGATTAACTTTATTATCAACGATTTTCTTTACATTCTGTAAAGAGGTTTTTAAATTATCAACAAAAATTAAAGTATCTTTATGATGATCTCGTATCTCAATTCCTTTTAAATTGACACTTCCCAACCAAGATAAATCTATTTTTTTTACAACAATATTAGTTCCGAAACTCTCGTTTACATAATCAGTAGCATATTTACCAATCTTTGTTTGAGTTATTGGCAGCGACAATATCAACACAAGTAGTAGTAACAAAATCACTACATACTTGATAGTTTTTAACACTATGTTTTTAAGTCTTTTAATACCTTTATTTTTACTCACTACTAATTAACAAATGTAATTACCTAACATCAAAAAATTTGCCTTATTACAAAGAAAGTTAGTTTTTAACGAATTTCTAACACATTATGAATATTTTTGCTAGAAATTCTTAGATTTTGAGCACAAAAAAAACATACATTTTAGGTATTGAAAGCTCTTGTGATGACACAAGTGCTTCTATTGTTTGTGATGGTAAAGTATTAAGTAATATTGTAGCCAATCAAGAAGTTCATGCTAAATACGGAGGCGTTGTGCCTGAACTTGCTTCAAGAGCTCATCAACAAAACATTGTTCCTGTTGTGCAACAAGCTATTGAACAAGCAGGTATTACAAAGAAAGATTTAAATGCTGTAGCCTTTACAAGAGGCCCAGGCTTAATGGGCTCTTTACTTGTTGGCACTTCATTTGCAAAATCATTGGCTCTAGGCTTAAATATTCCTTTAATTGATGTGAACCATATGCAGGCACATATTTTGGCTCACTTTATCAAAGAAGAAAATAGTAAAATCCCTCCTTTTCCTTTTTTATGCTTAACTATTAGCGGAGGACATACTCAAATTGTAAAAATCACGGATCATTTTGATATGGAAATTCTGGGAGAAACCATTGATGATGCTGTAGGAGAAGCTTTTGATAAATCAGCTAAAATTCTTGGTCTCCCTTACCCTGGAGGCCCTTTAATCGATAAATATGCCCAACATGGAAATCCAAAAGCTTTTAAATTTACGAAACCAAAAGTTGGTGATTTAAAGTTTAGTTTTAGCGGTTTAAAAACAGGAATTTTATATTTCATCCAAAGAAGCGTCAAAGAAAACCCTGATTTTATTAAAGAAAACCTTTATGATATCTGCGCTTCAATTCAATATACCATTATTGAAATATTGATGGAAAAAATAAAAAATGCCGTTAAACATACAGAAATAAAGCACGTTGCTATTGCTGGTGGAGTTTCTGCAAACTCTGAAATCAGAAAACGTCTCCAACTAGCTGAAAAACATTGGGGCTGGACAACCTATATTCCAAAATTTGAATACACAACTGATAATGCCGCAATGATAGCCATTAGTGGTTATTTGAAATATTTGAAAAAGGAATATTCGGACGTTTCGGTTACGGCTAAAGCTCGCTTAAAAGTTTCCGAACTTTAGTTGTTATTCTCAGTTAAAACTTATGGAAGCATTTATAAATTTCTGTCATCAAATATCTACTCTTGACATTAGTGCGGAGAAAGCGCTACGCAATGTTAACTTTGAAACTAAATCTTTCAAAAAAGGCGAACCTATTTTAAGAGAGAATTCACATTGCAATCACCTATACTTTATAACAAGAGGGTTAACCAAACTATGCTTTTCATCTGAAGACAAAGATTTTATAATGCGTTTTTTTTTCGGAAAACATACTTTTCACCAATCTAGATAATTATATGACCGGAAAAAAATCGAAATATAAACTTATTGCTATTGAAAACACTTCCTTAATTCAAATTAGTATTACTGAGTTTGAACTTTTATGCAAACACCACCATGCTATCGAAACCTTTTATCGAAAATTTATGACCATGGCTAATAAAAACATGATGGAAAGAATTAGTGAAATGTTAGAAGAGGAAGCCAAAAACAGGTATGAGAACTTTATGAAAAACTTCCCTTTTCTAATGCAACGAGTAAGCTTAGGCGATTTGTCGAACTACTTAGGTATTACTCAGGTTTCCCTTAGCAGAATCCGCGCTAAATAGCTTTTATTTCTTCAAAATTTTACTACTGCAGTATTTTCTTACTTTGTATAAGTTCATTTAAATTACCTACAAAATCCATATTATTTTTAAAAGAACCGTGATTTTGATAAATTCCTGACAACGAACCTAATTCTTCCATTTCTTCATTGTAAGGCTCTACTTTATCTGCAAAATTTAGGTTTCCCTTTACAATTCGACCGCATTTTAAAGCACTATTAACTCTCGCGTTACATCTACATGAGTTTTTCGGATTATAAACACCACAATTCGTATTTAAAAAACTACCTAACACCTTTCTTGATTTCTCTAAACGTTTTCGAAAATTTTCTGGAGAGATACTCATTACTTCAGCGCCTACAGTGCTTTTTAACTTTAAAATACTTCCTAAAATGAAGGCTACTCTATGTTCTCTGCTTAAACACTGTAACATTGCTAAAGTGCAGCTTGTTTTAAGTTCTTTCTCTAACAACCCTTTATCCGGTAAGTTATATTCTTTAGGCCCTTTAAAAGTTTTTAAATCTTCTGCATATATATCAAAAGAAACCAACACTTTTTCTGTTTCTGTTTTTTTAAGATTGATTAAATAATTTGTTGCAATTCGATATACCCAAGTTTTGAACTTGCTCTTATTTTCAAACTTACTCAAATTGGTTATCACTTTGACCAAAATTTCCTGAGTGGCATCTTCAGCATCCAGTCTATCCCACAAAAATCGTAAGGAAATATTAAAAACATATTCTTGTATAGAATTAATTAAACTTGCCAAACTTTTCTTATTCCCCTCTAAACTTTCTTTTATTAATTGTAGTTCGTTCATACTTTGTTTTAACTCACACGAATCCTTTTACAGATCCGTGCGAGTTTATTTTTATTTTTTAAACTTTTCTAACAAATATTGCCCGTGCGGATTGTCTTGAATCATTAACCAATTCCCATCGGCTTGCTTTCTTAAAATGGCTATAGACAAACCACTTTCTTTTATCTCTGTTCCGTCGGGAAGATTCCCCACCATGCTCCAAGGTGAAATATGTTTTGCGATATTCCCCGAAATATAAATCTCATGTCCTCCGAATTTATAGGTCGGATTGAACATTACAAACTGACTAAAAGCTTTTCTTAAATTTTCTTTTCCTTGAACAGGTTTCTGAGGTTCGAACATAACCACAGCGTTTTCTTCATATGTTGAAAGTACACCATCAATGTTTTTGTTTTGAAAAGCACTAACCATTTTACGAATTGTACTATACACTTTCTTCTGATCTTCATTAAAATTTGCTGTCATTTTTTTGTTTGTTTGAGCATTACTAAGAGAAACGAATCCCAAAGTCAATACGGTTAAAAAATAATTTCTAATTGTAAACATTTGTTTCTTTTTTTATAATCAATGAATTTCGACTATACATTATTAGACAGTAAAAAATGTCTACTGTGAATTTTTAAACCATTTTTTTTTAATAAAGTCATTTCCACACTTCCAATTAACCATCAAAAGCTATTTTAAAGGATTTCTGATTTTTTATCATATGTAAAAAAGAATACCATTTTCATAAAGGAAATTTGAAACATTCTTAATAAACACAAATCTATGAACACTCAATCACCTTTAACTATTGTGAACAAACATTTAAACTATCCAAAAGTAACTTTGGTAAAAGCAACCACAAGTCAATATCTTCATATTGCCGCAGAAATTGATAAAACATCTTTTCCTTTTTTCTTAGGAAAATCTTCATGCAAAAAATCAGTATTGAAATTCTGTAAACATCAAGCCGAAAAAATTAAGAAGGAAGCAGGAGTTATCAACTACTCGGTTTTCAGTGCCATTATAATTCCCCCAGGACGAGGAAAATATGTTCAAGAAAATATTAGTAAAACACATTTAGCAAAATTTGATGTTGTTATTTTGATTGAAATAAATTCCCTTGAAAATGCTAAAAAATTGCTCAAGAGTAAAACATACGATAAACTAGTCTCTACAATAAAAATGAAGTCTTCGTATTCGCATATTACTCAAGCCTCAAACGTTCGACAAATAGGCCCTGTTGATCATACTAAGCAAGGTATTTTCTTGTTTAATTATTTTTATGCTAAAAGCACCATTCAAAATCTGTTAGTATGGGAATATACGGCTGGTTGGTTTGAGAAAGAAACAAAACTTAACAACTCCACTCTATTATTACCGAATGATGATTCGAAATACACCATTATTAACCATTGCCGCTGGGATAATTTATGGAATATCGTTCCGCATTTAATCTTCAAAAAAACTTTCAAATCTTATGTCTTAGACAATTTTTATGCAAACAAGGTGGGAGCACAACCTATATTATACAAACTCGTATAAACATTTCATATACATTTATTTTTTTTAATATTTTACTGTAACTTAGCTTTCAACCAACAACTACTAACTTTCACAAACGATGTCTGAAACACAATCTATAGATGTACGTACGGATAGAATTAAACTACCTTTTAATTTTGATATTAAAAAGATGCTTGAGGAGTTTGAAATACTCAAACAAAAACATCTATCATATTATGACTACTACGATGCCATTCCATTGAGATCACCTGCTCATTTAGTGGACTCTAGTATTCCTTTTCCTCCTCCGGCTGATGATTACGCTGATGGCTCATGGACAGCTTGGCTTGATACAGAAAAACTAAAGGACTCGGAGTACTTGACAAGTATTGTTGCTTTTTTCAAAAAAAATACAAAGGTCACTTTAGTTCGATTATTAAGACTTGCTCCAGGCCAAGTAGTAAAGGAACATACCGATCCTACATTAGCTTTAGAAGTGGAAAAATCTGTCGTTCGCTTAACAATTCCGATAATTAGTAATGAAAAAGTAACCTTTTACCTTAACAACATTCCTGTAAATATGCAACCTGGTGAATGTTGGTATTTAAAATTAAATGATCCTCATATGATAACCAATTATGGAGAGGAAGAAAGGGTCAATTTAACTATAGACATGATTCCAAATGAATGGTTAAGAAACATTATTAAAGAAAATATAAACCAATAAAAAAAACCCGAGAGTAATTCTCGGGATTTTTATTTTTTACTTCTTATTTTTTAGTTTTAATACTACAACCAATAGCTCTAGTATATGTCTTTGCGGGTTTCTCTCCTTTCATAATAGAAGAAATAGCATTTTCCACAAAAGGTACTTTTACTTTTTTCTCATCCAATGAACTATCATCAATAGCCCCTATATACTCTACTATTAATTTATCATTTCTCTTGTTTAAGATATAAACGTGAGGTGTTTTAGTTGCTCCGTATTCTGGATACACTTCTTGTTTTTCATCAAATAAATATGGAAACGTAAAGCCTTTTTCTTTAGCTCTCTTCTGCATACCTTCAAAACTATCCCCTGGTGTTACGGCCGGATCATTAGGGTTAATTGCAATTACAGGATATCCCTTCTTCTTAAACTTTTTATCCAAAGCAATTATTCTATCTTCATTAGCTACGGAGTAAGGGCACATATTACATGTAAAAATTACGATAAATCCTCTCGCCTGTTTATAGTCTGCCAAAGAAACCATTTTGCCATCAACATTTTTCAAAGAAAAATCCGCGACAATATCCCCTACTTTATACCCTTTTGGAGGTTGTGTTGTAAACGACGCTAACATTGTTACCAATGTAAGTAAAAAAACAGTTTTTAAAAGTTTCATGATTTTATTGTTTTAAAAAGGTTTGTAACTCATTTTTTAACTCCTCATAGTCAAATGATTGTTCATAGAATTTTCTTTTCTTTTTGTTATATATAATAGTCGCAGGTATCGATCCCGTCCATTCTTTCGCTATATCTTCTATCCAAAACTGTTCGTTAGAATCGTTAAATATTAAAACTGACGATCGGATATTCTTCTTTTTTAAGAAAGGAATTACACTTCTTTCCTTTTGACGCGCCAAATCAAGACTCACCAAGATAACCTCTACATTTTTATTTTTATATTCTTTATTTAATTTCTCAAACGCAGGAAGTTCTTTCACACATGGAACGCACCAAGTTGCCCAAAAGTTTACTACATATATTTTACTATCTTTTTTATTTAACAAAGGTTTTAATTGTTCATAGTTTAGAACATTAACCTTAAACTCTTCGTTTTCCTGAGATTTTACCTCAGTACAAAACAACATCATTAACACAATAGAAAAGCAGATATTTTTTTTCAGCATAACAAAACATTAGTTACCTCTAAAAATAATCAATTAAATCCCATTCGATACTACTTAACAAAACATTAACAAGCAAAAATGTATAAAATCAAGGAAATAAAAAAGGTAAAACCTTAGCTCTACCTTCTATTAATTTTCAATAAGAATACTAACAACTATCCAAAAATATCATTTAGCAACTTAGCCAGTCGAACTCCTCCTTTTTGTAATTGCTCTCGAACAATGGGCATGTACACGTAGGAATATCGATAACGCAAATTTTCGCCTGATTCCGCAGAATTATAAACTCTCTTGGTTAATTCATGTGTATCATGAACCCAATCGACAACGGTACCACTCTTTATTTTCTTTAACTCTTCCTTTGACAAATGTTCAGCATTTCTTGCCAGTTCTAAATAGCTCATACCCCATTGATTCAATAAGTCTTCATCCCAAACTCTATGCAAATTGGTTCCTTTACCATGCCATTGCACTTGAATTGTATTCCCCCCTTTATCTTCTTTTTTTCCTATATGCATAGGCTGATGTAAATCACCTATAAAGTGAACTAGCATTTTGAGATAAAACCGCTTATCCTCCTCAGAACTTTTCTTTGATTTCAAAACCTCAATGCAATACTCAATACCGGTTACTAAATCGCCCCGTTTGTTTTTTGCACTTATCCCATAGGTCTTATTCGTTGACATATTTACGTAATGCCACGGATAAAACTTACTATACTTTCTATCCGATTTTATTTCATCAGCAAATGTTGACACAAAGGCCAAACTCTCACCTTTTAATAATTTCTGAATTTTTCTCTTAGCTCTCCTTGTCAAATGTTTTTCTGCTATTTCCCCTGTAGCTCTATGCCCAGTTGGCCCCCATGTATTATTTGAAAAACTTTCAATAGTTAAAATAAAACTCAAAACAACAATTAAGAAACGTCCCTCCATACTAAATTGATTTTCGGCTAAGTTATAAAATAGAGTTTATAAAAATTTGCTTAGTTAAAAAATATTTTTATATCTTTATGACATCAAATTAATATCATATTAAATAAATATTTATGAAAGCAGAAAAAATCATCAAACCAGCCAATGGCTATTTATTAATTTTTATAGCTATTACTTTATTCTTTGGAGGTATTTTTATGAGCATAAGAGAGGAAACCCCAGTATACCTTCTAGCAACACTGGTTGGCTTTATTCTTTTCTTTGGCTTTATTTTAGTCAACCCTAATTCCTCAAAGGTTATTCTTCTATTTGGAAAATATGTAGGAACCGTAAAACAAAATGGTCTATTCTGGGCTAACCCGCTATATAAAAAGAAGACAATTTCTTTAAGAGCAAGTAATTTTGATAGTGAAAGGCTAAAAGTTAATGACAAACTTGGTAACCCTGTAATGATTAGTACCATCTTAGTTTGGAGAGTTACCGAAACATATAAAGCAGCTTTCGATGTTGACAATTATGAAAACTTTGTTCGCGTTCAAACCGATGCGGCAGTTAGAAAATTAGCTAGTATGTATCCTTATGACAACTTCGCGGATGAAGATCATGAGGAAGATATTACATTACGTTCTAGTGTTAACGAAGTTAGCGATGCTCTAGAAAAAGAACTAGAAGAGCGTTTATCCATTGCTGGAATAGAGGTTTTGGAAGCTCGAATTGGGTATTTGGCTTATGCCCAAGAAATTGCAAGCGCTATGCTAAAAAGACAGCAGGCTACTGCTATTGTTGCTGCCAGACATAAAATCGTTGAAGGAGCTGTTAGTATGGTAGAAATGGCTTTGGAGGAGTTAAATAAAAAGGAAATTGTGGAACTTGATGAAGACCGTAAAGCAGCAATGGTTAGTAATTTAATGATTGTACTATGTGGAGACAAAGAAGCTTCGCCAGTTGTAAACACTGGAACTCTTAATCATTAATAAAAACGAACAAATGAAAGAATATAAAGTTATCATGCCGAAACTGGGGCTAAGAAATAGATATCAAAAACTTGAAGATCTCCTAAATCAATACGCAAGAGAAGGGTGGAATTTAAAGCATTTGGGAGAGGGCTGGACAAATATCGTTTTAGAAAGAGATAAAAATCGTTAATTATTTAACATGAAAATATTCAGGAAAGAGGAAAAGTTCACCAAGACATGGCTTACGACTGCACTAGTCGTAAGTTCAATAGTCTTTATCATCATTATTAAAGAACTTCTATATTATAAAATCAATATTACTAAACGTCTTTCTTTAACTTCGTTGATACTTATTTTATCTTGTGCTTTTTTTAAACTTCTGATACCCCTTAAATCCTTCGAAAAAAAAGAAAGATTTCTCTACTTAAAAAGGACTATTAACAGAAACTGGATTTTATAAAAAAAATTATGGCGAAAAAAAAGGCATTTGCGTTACGAATCAATGAAGACATGCTCAAAGCAATTGAAAAATGGGCCGCTGATGAATTCCGTTCCACCAACGGACAAATCGAGTGGATGTTAATGAAGGCTTTAAAAGAATCTAAAAGAGCTCCCAAAAAAGAGGAAGAATAGTACTCTAATTCAGAAAACATTATCTCCCTTCTTTACTTTCTTCCTAAAAATGAAACTCTTCACTTTTTTAACACCCTACAAATCCACCTGTTAACATTTTTTTAAGAAGTTTAATTAATACTTTTACTCGCAAAGTGAGATTTAAATACTAATACACTTGTACTAAAATTATTTAATTTTTGCTTTAATTAACTCGCAGATGTATCTCGAAATAATTATGTATTCACACTAATTAAACCTTTTTAACGAAACTTGTATGTTTACAGTTCATATCATTATGAATACAAGATTACAATTAACGTTAAAACCTATAAAAATCAACACATGAAAAAACTTTTATCTGTGCTATTTCTGTTGATAAGCTCTTTTGTGATAGCGCAAGAGTTTTCTATGGATCTAGTAAAAAACATGAAACCTAGAAACATAGGCCCTGGCGGCATGAGTGGTAGGGTTACTGCTATCGATGTTGTCTTAAAAAATCCAGACATAATTTATACTGGAACGGCCTCTGGAGGAGTATGGAAATCTACTTCTGGAGGAGTTAAATGGGAGCCCATTTTCGAAAAACAAGTAACGGCTTCTATTGGAGCTTTAGCCATTCAACAATCTAACCCAAGTGTTGTTTGGGTGGGTACTGGTGAAGGAAATCCAAGAAACAGTTTAAATGGAGGTTATGGTATTTTCAAATCACTAGATGCTGGTAAAACCTGGAAATCGATGGGTCTTGAAAAAACACGACACATTCATCGTATCGTAATTGATCCAACGAATCCTAATGTTGTTTATGTAGCAGCAATTGGATCTCCTTGGGGAGAGCACAAAGAAAGAGGTGTGTACAAAACCATTGATGGAGGTAAAACTTGGAAACAAATTTTATTCAATAATATAAAAACAGGAGCAGCTGATTTGGTTATGGATCCTTCAAACCCTAACAAATTAATTGCTGCAATGTGGGAACATAAGCGTGATCCTTGGTTCTTTAAATCTGGAGGAAAAGGTAGTGGACTATACATTACCCATGATGGCGGAGATACTTGGAAGAAAATGACCGATAAAGAAGGCTTTCCTAAAGGAGATTTAGGAAGAATAGGTGTTGCCATTTCCCGATCAAACCCCAATGTTATTTATGCGTTGGTTGAATCAAAAAAAAATGCATTATATAAAAGTGAAGATGGTGGATTCAAATGGAAAAAAATAAATGATAAAAGTGGTATCGGTAATCGTCCATTTTATTACTCTGAAATTTACGTTGATCCTCAAAACGAAAACAAATTATATTCAATTTTCACCTATATAAATACTTCAGAAGACGGAGGTAAAAGCTTTAAACAATTAATGCCTGCTTATGGCGTATCAAATGGAGTACATCCTGATCATCATGCTTGGTGGATTCATCCAAAAGATGGTTCATTTATGATTGATGGAAATGATGGTGGACTTAATATTACTCATGACAAAGGAAAAACTTGGCGCTTTATTGGAAACTTACCTGTAGCTCAATTCTATCATATTAATGTAGATAACGAATATCCATATAATGTTTATGGAGGAATGCAAGATAACGGCTCTTGGAGAGGTCCAGCTTATGTATGGAAAGTTCAAGGTATCAGAAACTCTTATTGGCAAGAAATAGGTTTTGGAGATGGTTTTGATGTTGTTCCTGACAAAGACGATTCTCGTTACGGCTGGGCGATGAGTCAGCAAGGGTTTGTTTCAAGATATGATTACCAAACAGGAAATAACTATACTGTTCGACCAACACATCCGGATGCTAATGTAAAATTACGTTTTAACTGGAATTCTGCCATAAATATTGATCCTTTTGACAATTCAACTATTTATTTCGGAAGTCAGTTTGTTCATAAATCAACAGATAAAGGGTTAACGTGGGAAGTTATTTCTCCTGATCTTTCAACCAATGATAAAAGCAAATTAAAACAATCGGAAAGCGGAGGTTTAACCATGGATGCTACCGGAGCAGAAAATCACTGTACTATTTTGGTTATTGAACCTTCTCCTATGGAAAAGGACATGCTTTGGGCAGCTACAGATGATGGTCAAGTTCATTTTACCAAAAACAGCGGTGTAAACTGGACCAATGTTTCTACTAATATTAAAGGATTACCTGCAAATAGCTGGATTACTCAAATAAAAGCTTCTAACAAAAATAAAGGTGAAGCATTATTAGTAGCGAATGATTATAGACGATTTAATTATACTCCATATGTTTTTAGAACTAAAGACTATGGTAAAACATGGAAACGAATAGTAAAAGAAGGTGATGTTGAGAGCTATGCTTTATGTATTGTTGAAGATATTGAAACTCCTAATCTTTTATTTCTAGGAACTGATGACGGACTTTATGTATCAGTTAACTCGGGAGAAAAGTGGACTAAATGGACTAACGGATTCCCTACAGTTTCTGTAAAGGACTTAGTAATTCACCCTAGAGAACATGATTTAGTTATTGGTACTTTTGGTAGAGCTGCATGGGTTTTAGACGATATCAGGCCTTTGAGAAAAATAGCTCAAAAAAATGATGTTTTAACGAGTAATATTACATTATTCACACCTCCTACTGGATACCAGGCTTCTTACCAACAACCTACAGGAAGTCGCTTCGGGGGTGATGCTTTGTATAACGGAGAAAATAGAGGGTTTGGCGCTCGTATTGCCTATTACTTAAACAAACCTAAAAAAGATACTAAGGAAGCCGATAAGAAATCTAAGAAGAAGTCGAAAACTAAAAAGGAAACTACTTCTGAAGATACTAAAGAAAAGAAACCTGAAATTAAATTTGATTCAATTAAGTTTGAATTCTTTGATGGTGATCGCTTAATTAGAACTTTAAAAAGAAAAACTCCAGAAGAAAATGGTATTCATAGACTTACTTGGTATATGGATGAAAAAGGGGTCGATCGTCCTTCTAGAAGAACAAGAAAGTCAAAAAGAGAACCTTCTGGTGTTGATGTTAAGCCTGGGACATACAGGGTAAAAGCGACGTTCGGAGACAAAACTTCAGAACAAAATATTACTGTCGAGTACGACCCAAGGTTAAAGCTATCAAAGGAAGCTATTGACGAAAAATACAATGCTTATAAGAAACTTGAAGGATATCAAAAGACCATTGCAGATATCGTGAAGCAATTAAATGAAAGTAAAAAAATTGCTAACGATTATAAGAGCAAACTAACAAAAGAAGATAAAGAGAAGTACAAAGACGTTATTGACAATTCGAAAAACATTGTTAAACAATTAGATTCTTTAACTTCAATTTACTTAGGAAAAGTTGACAAACGCCAAGGGATTACACGAAATCCAGATGTTACCATTTACCAACGCCTAAGATCAGCAAATTGGTATGTTGGCAGCAGGTTTGGAAAGCAAACGAATACAGAAGCCCGATTAATTATTCAATTTGAAGAGGCCTTCAATAAAGCCCTAGAGGGGACCAATAAATTCTTCTCAAATGACTGGAAGAAGTATCGTGAAGAAGTTGAAGAAATAACTATATCACCTTTCAAAAAAACCGAAACTTTCTCGTTAAATTAATTTATCGTAATATTGAAATCCTCCAACAACATTGGAGGATTTTTTTTATGAAATAAAATGGATTTGTTTATTTGAAAGTTGCCTTATTTATATCAAAGAAATAGTCCCACAGTTTTAATCTAAATCGAATATGGTGAAGAAAGTAATCTTTTTAATTTTTGTTTGTACCAGCCTAAACATATTCTCTCAGAAAAACCCAGAAAAGTCGTTAGGTGTTTGGTATATGTATGGAGGAAGTTTTCAGCTGTCTGAAAACTGGACGATAAAATCTCTAGCACATTTTAGAATGTTTGACATAACCAACGATTTACAACAGTATCTTTATCGTGTTGGTGCAAACTATAAAATCAACAAAACTTTCAGTGTTACTGGTGGATATGCTTATTTAAATACCGATACCACCTTTGATCTCGATGGGGGTAACGCAGACGAGCATAGACTCTATGAAGACTTTAATATAAAACACAAAATATCTAAGCTTGGATTAAATCATAGGTTTAGACTTGAGCATCGCTTTTTTGAGAAAGATACACAACATTGGATTCGATATCAATTAGGTTTAAGTTACCCAATAACAAAAACATTATCTGCTTTTGTTTTCGATGAAGTCTTTTTTAATTTCCAAGGAGAAACTTATGCTCAAAATTGGATAGGTGGAGGAATTACTTATAAAGCTTCGAATAATATTAAGCTTAAAGTAGGATACATGAATATTTCAGATAAAAATATAGGCCTAGATAGAGTTCAGCTTGGAGTAATTTTCAACACCAAACTTCATAAATAACCAACACCAAAAACAATTTTAAATATGAACATTGCCGAAATCAATAACGACTTACCACTTTTTGCAAATGACACCATTATTTTTGGTATACTTTGTGCAATTCTGTCCGCGATTTTCTATACTTCAAAAGTTGGTAGTTTTTCCAAATTTTATAAAATAGTACCTGCATTACTTTTATGTTATTTTATCCCTTCTATTTTTAGTTCTTTAGGTATAATTGCCGACAAATGGATTGATGTAGATGCCACTATTGCTCATTTAAAAACTACTTATACTCACATTGAAGGAGTTACCAATTTAAAGGACTTAAAAGAGTTTGTGCTAAGTAATAATATTCCTTATAAAGAATATGCGGCTTTTGTTGGAAGTAGCAAAATCTACTACATTTCTTCAAGACTTTTATTACCTGCATCTTTGGTGTTACTTACCTTAAGTATTGACTTAAAAGGTGTTTTTAAATTGGGTCCGAAAGCTTTAATTATGTTTTTAACGGCAACCGTTGGTGTTATGATTGGTGGGCCTTTAGCTATTTTGTTTTTCAATTTTGTAGCTCCTGATATTTTAACCAATGTTGAAGGAACTGAATTATGGAAAGGACTTTCTACTGTTGCTGGTAGTTGGATTGGGGGTGGTGCCAATCAATTAGCAATGAAAGAACAATGGGAAGTTGGAGATAGTTTGTTTAGTATTATGGCTGTGGTAGACGTATTAGTTGCAGAAGTTTGGATGGCTTTCTTATTATTAGGAGTTGCCAATTCTGATGCCGTTGACAAATGGTTAAAAGCTGACAACTCATCTATTACAAACCTTAAAAATAAAATGGAAAAATTTACTTTAGAAACCTCTAGAATTCCAACTTTTAATGACTTAATGATACTATTGGGGATTGCTTTTGGTGTTACTTCTATTGGTCATTTGGTAGGAGATAACTTCGGAAGTTGGATTAAAGAAAATCTTCCTTCGTTAATTGACTTTGGCTTGGGAAGCTCTTTCTTTTGGTTGATCATTACAGCAACCACTATTGGAGTTTTTCTTTCATTTACTAAAGCGAGAAATTATGAAGGTGCTGGGGCTAGTAAAATTGGTTCAATATTTATTTACATTTTAGTTGCCTCTATCGGAATGAAAATGAACCTGAATGCCATTGTTGAAAATATAAGCCTGTTTGCAATTGGTTTTGTTTGGATGATTATTCATGTTACCTTACTATTTGGAGTCGCCAAAATGATTAAAGCTCCTTACTTCTTTTTGGCTGTTGGTTCTAAAGCAAACATTGGTGGTGCCGCCTCAGCTCCTGTAGTTGCTGGTGCTTTTCATCCTTCATTAGCTCCTGTAGGTGTTCTTTTAGCTGTATTAGGTTATGCCCTTGGAACTTATGGAGCCTTTGCCTGTGCTTTAATGATGAAATGGGTTAGTTAACCCCTTTTAACTATAAAATAACTGAGCAAACTCAAAAGTTACAGAAATACTATTCAATTAATTTACACGAAATTATTAATCACAAATCGTATAATTTCAAATCATAACTAGTGTTAATACCAGTTGGTGTTTGAAATCATAACTAGCATTAATTTCAAAGATATGTGCTATTTATATCGACATACATAAGAAATACACAAAATTTCTGCATATTTGCATTCCTTAAATTATGTAACATTCGCTTATTATAGCAACAAACTCTATATAAAAACATGAAAAAAGTATTAGCAACATTCATAACAGCATTCTTAATAATAGCTTGTTCTTCTAAAAAAGAAGGAAATATGATTGTTAAAGGCCAAATTAAAGGTTTGAAAAAAGGAACTCTTTACCTTCAAAAAATGAAAGATACTGTTATTGTAACAGTAGATTCAGTTGCCCTTTTAGGTAGTGATACTTTTATTTTAAGTGATAATGTAGAGTCTCCAGAAATGTATTATTTAACATTTAATGGAAATACAAATGATAAACGTCTTTTATTTTTTGGAGAAAAAGGAGAAATTTCTATCACCGATAAACTTGAAGAATTTGGTTTCAGACCAGAAATAATTGGATCTCAAAATCAAATTGTTATGAATAAGTTTAGAGAAGTTGATCAGAGATTCAATAATCAACGTCTTGAATTAATCAAGAAAGAATTTGAAGCTAGAAAAGAAAATGATGAATTATTACTTGACGACGTAAATAAAGAAAAAAATAAAATAATCCGTAGAAGATTTTTGTTTGCTACTAACTTTGCTATCGCCAATGCTAATAGTGAAGCTGCTCCGTATATTGCTTTAACGGAACTTTACGATGCTAACATAAAATTATTAGATACCATTAACAATAGTTTATCTGATAAAGTAAAATCTTCTGGCTATGGTAAAAAACTACAGAACTTTATAGAAAAAATAAAGAATGATGAAAAATAGTTTATGTTTCACTGTAACATAAACTTCATTATTTATTCTAACTAATATTAAAACAACCCAATGGGTTGTTTTTTTTAAACTCCCTTTATACAAGTTTCATTAAAAACAATGATTTTATACCATTTACAAATTGACGTTACTGGTATTATAATTTGCTCACGAAAACCGAAAAACTATAATTAAAACCCAAACAATCAAACATGAAAAAAATTTTATTTGTTTTAGCAGCACTATTTTTCAAAACAACCTTCGGGCAAACAACGGAAGTATCGCGAGACTGGACTTCTTTCGTTCAATCAGTAGAAGTAAGTGCAACATCGAAAAAGAAATTTAAGTTAATTGCCAATGTAAAAGTAGAGCCAGGTGATAAAAAAGCTTGGGCTGGCTTGTGGGTAAGAGTCGATACTAAAAATGCAGAAAGTGGCTTTTTCGACAATATGGGCGATCGACCAATAAGAACCAATTCGTGGGGAGAGTATGTTGTTGAAGGAACAATCAACAAAAATTCAAAAAGTCTTAATTTTGGCGGACTTTGTTTGTATAACGGTAAGTTCTTCTTTGATAATTTCCGATTACTAATAGAAAACGATAAAGGAGAGTTTCAAAACTTCCCAATAGCCAATGCAGGCTTCGAGAGTCACGTTAAAAACAATGTTATTGGAAGTTGGAGCGAAGCAATTCGAGGCAACAAAGTTGTACGCGTAAAAGAATACACTCTATTATCAAGTAATGACGCTTATAAAGGAAAAAAATCATTACTTATTGAAGGTTCAGGAATTGAGCTACCGAAAAACGAATATGGCAAAATTGGAAAAGATAAAACTGAAATTCCTCAAATAGAAAACATGATTTCCATGTTAGAGGATTTAAAAGCAAGAGTTGAGAGAATTGTTAAAGTTCTAGACCAACAGCAAACGGATCATTTACATGATGAAAATGCCAATCGAATAGGAGCTTTGGTAATGCACTTAGCTGCCGCGGAAATTTACTATCAAAAATATACCTTTGGTACTTCTTATGAAGACAAAGAAAATGAGGAACTATTGGGAGCAGGAATGGACTTAGACGACGCAGGAAGAAACCTACTAAAAGGAAAACCGATTAGTTATTATTTAGATGTTTATACCAAAGTTAGAGAAAAAACTGTTGAAGAGCTTCGTAAACGCGATGATGCTTGGTTTAACTCCACCAACGCAGGAAAGGGAATCTCCAACCACTATGCTTGGTTTCATGTAATGGAGCACCAATCAAGTCATTTAGGTCAGATTTTGTTTTTGAAAAAAAGACTTCCTAAATTCGATAATAAAGTCAATTTAAAAAAGCAGATTAAAAATTAAACTTATAAAAAAGTCCAATTAACGTTGGGCTTTTTTATTTCTACGTATTTGTTTCTATTTATGGGTTTAGATTCACCTGTTGGATTTTTAGCTTCTGTACTTTATCTTTTTAGACATATTGTACTTCAAATATCTTCATAACACTTCCAAATTCATTCGAATCTTCAACTCCATACTCTATCATTATCATAACAGATGTATACCTCATAAATACGAAAAACCTCTATCAAGCATTCTAATACCATTTGTAATTTAAAATTACCGCAATAAAACGTTCTTTTTTTCTTTTACAGTAATTTCAAACACCAACTGGTATAACTTCTTATCAAAACAGGTATTAATCATTAAAATAAAGATTTTTAGTTACATTTATAATTCATAACAACCCTAACCATTAACACAAGCTTTAATTAACGACTAATAACCCAATCCTATAAATTGCACTAAATTTAATCAAATGAAAAACCGTAAATGGACATCGGAAGCGATAAACAAGATCAAAGCCGATTTTAACAGGTCGGCAGACACGCATCTCATAAAGTTAAATCTGCCCTATTTTAAAAATATTGATATCTATTTAAAAGATGAATCAACACACCCTAGTGGAAGTTTAAAACACAGATTGGCAAGATCGCTATTTTTGTACGGGTTATGCAATGGGAAAATTAATTCCGATACCACAATAATTGAAGCCTCATCGGGGAGTACTGCCATATCAGAAGCTTATTTTGCAAGGCTACTTGGACTGCCATTTATTGCAGTATTACCAGAATCTACTTCTCCAGAAAAAATAGAACTCATAGAATTTAATGGAGGTAAATATGTAAAAGTACCGTCCACCGAAATTTACAATAAAGCTGAATCATTGACCCGTGAAATGAATGGTTACTATATGGATCAATTTACCTATGCCGAAAGAGCTACGGATTGGAGAGGTAACAATAATATTGCGGAAAGTATATTCGATCAAATGAGTAATGAAAGACACGAAATTCCTTCATGGATTGTTGTAGGCGCTGGTACAGGAGGAACTTCAGCAACCATAGGACGCTACATAAAATATAATCCTCAATACAACTTGGCAACCCAATTGGCAGTTACAGATCCAGAAAATTCTGTTTTTTATGAATACTACCAAACTCGTGACGAGCATTTAACCTCGAAAATTGGATCGAGAATTGAAGGTATTGGAAGACCAAGAGTAGAACCTTCTTTTCAACCAGATGTTATTGATCGAATGATGAAAGTAAAAGATGCTGCTTCAATAGCCACGTTAAGATGGCTATCAGCTGTTTTAGGACGTAAATGCGGAGGCTCAACAGGTACTAACGTATATGCTACCCTTAATTTAGCGGAAGAATTATTGGATGCTAATCAAACTGGTAGTATCGTTACAATGATATGTGATAGTGGTGATCGTTATACCAATACTTATTATAATGATGATTGGTTGAAAAAAGAAAACATTGACATTGCTCCTTATCTTCAAGAATTAGAAAAATACTCTTAAAATTTAAGGAGTTTTATAGTTTCTTTTAATCAAACTATTTAATCCCCTTGACACCTTAAAAAACTCATTCTATTTCTTAAAACCAATTCAGATTATGAACATTTAAAATTGAAGTTTAGTGTAAAAAAATGCATCCAAAACAAATAGAGAATTTATTGAAATTAAATAACGAAGAAAGAGTTGAATATTTTATTCGTTATTGTGCAGACTTTGAAGAAGTTTGGGGGCTTTCTGTTGGTAAAAATGAATGGGTTATTTTCAAAGATGCCGACGGGGATGAAATTTTCCCTTTATGGTCGCATAAAGATTTAGCTGAATTCTGTGCTTTTGACGAACATAAGGAAATGGGAGCTAAACCTTCTTCGATATCTGTTTACTCTTTTATTGATGAGTTTCTTGATGATCCCGATTTAAAGAATGTTTATTTTGGAGTTTTTTACAACAAAAATAGGGAAGCTTTAGTTTTAAAAGGAGAAAATTTAAAGAAAGAACTAGAAGCTGAATTAGAAAAGCATGAGTAAGTAACTAGAAAAGTAATAAAGGTAAAGCCATAGCAGAGATTATGAGATGGAAAGATGATTATTGGGAGATGTTTGTTGGTGATTCCTCAGATATACCAGATGAAGATGTAAGGGTTGTGCCTTTAGGTGCAATGATTGGTATTGATGATTCTCTAATACCAGCTATTGACTTAATAAATGGTAATGGTTTATGGAGAGAAAGTAAAGAATTTGAATGGCAAGAGTGGAAGTAAGTTAAGTCTGAAAATTAATCAAAATCGAGAAAATGATTGAAATTAAAGTTGAAAAAAATGAGGAAAACGAACTACCCGTTCCACACGTATGGAGACCCAGTTTTGAAGAAATTATAAAAGCTTTTGTGAATAAGGATTATAACTTAAGTTCAGAAATAAAAAATGTGAATCCTGTCTCAAATGAGACTGCTAAACAAATCAAAGAATACATTGAAGATTATGGAGAAGAACTAATCGAACTTCCAAATGAAACTTGGAATTCATCAGTTTATATTTATTACGGCGAATATTGGAATGTACTTATAGACCTTTACACAAAAGAAGAAGGGTTAAGCGATCTAGTTTTGAGTGCTGAAATAAGAAAAAATAATAACGAATATTTAATTGACATTCAGCTGGTTTACGTTCCTTAAATAGGGATTATGCAGTAACTCCAAGATAGCGCGAGCCCCCGATGGCGCATAGAATGCCAGAGTAAAGGCTAGAATCCTTTCTAGTGGCGGTTATGAGTAGGCAGCAAAATTAAATTTAACAATAGATATAGCCACGTTATAAGTTTTTATAGCGTGGTTATTTATAAATTTTCCAATAGATATCATCTATCAATTAAACAATATGGAACTTAATATCGGAGCAATATTTATCAGTAATCGAATACTACAGGATAAATACCCACCTAAATGGATGTATAGAGAAGAACCTCGAGAAGAGGGTGGCAGCGGATGGAGAGTGTTTTCAGGGGATGAAGAAGAAGAATTTTTAGATAATCATGATAATTTTAAACTTGTAACAGCTGACCAGTTAATAGCTATAGACGATAGTTTAAAAACGAACCTTCTAGCTCCTTATGGCTTTTCTTTTGAAAAGGATAATAATAAATGGAAAATTGTAGATGCTCCTGAGCAATTATAGAAAGGTTTATTCAATATTCTTTATATAGATTAGATAAACCCGAAGTAACAACAAAACAAAAAAAGGTCCATGATATTGGACCTTCTTTTTTAATAACACTCGAACCCTTCATACAAGTGCTATTATTGTACAATTATTTTCTGATGAAAAATTTTAGTTTTTGTAACTATTTTCACAAAGTAAATCCCTGCATTAGGCAACCTTAAAACATCTTCTTTATCAGTATAAGTCTTGGTTTTTAGAATCATACTCCCTTTTACATCATATACTTCTACTTTTTCTAGAGTAATGCTAGAATCGATGATTTTAATATTTACCAGTCCATTGCTTGGATTTGGATAGATTTTTATTTTGCCAAGAAAGCTATTGAGATTACCAGTACTTAAAGAACCTTCTGAAACCCCATTAATTACCAAAGAAAAATCTTGTTCGTCTTCTTCTAAGTTGTTTTTATGAGTTACTGAAACGGTATAAGTTCCGGGCTCAATGTCGGGCACTTCAATTTTCTCAACATTATCTCTAAAATTATCTCCTTTGGTCGCTCCATTAGTAAAACTAGAAGTACTTTGGAAAGTCCAAGGTTTATATTCCTCTCCGTTTCCTGTAATTCTAATATCGAGATCATTTACCAACATTCTATCACTTTGATCCTCTTCTAATATATCTGTTGAGATAGGAGTCCCAGGGACATCTGTCCAAGCCAACGTAATGGATAAAGCTAATTCATCATCGACTTCAATACTTCGTGTAAAACTAGCACCGTCTTCTATCATTTCTTCCAGAATTAACGATGTATTTTCGTTTTCAGTAATTTGAGTCGCGGCTTCCTCAGCATTTAAGAGCCCCCATCCGTTTGCAAAATCTGGCCCTGGGTGTTCTCCGAGCTCATTAGCACTATTAATTAGCAGTGCTTTTACGGTAGCAGATTTCATATAACTATTGTTCTTCTGATGATATAATTGCTGTAATAAAGCTACTGTTCCTGTCACCACAGGTGTTGCCATTGATGTTCCACTTTTATCATCGTACGAATTGTTTCCTCCGTTATTTGTCGAATATACCCTATGACCATTAGCCATAAGGTCTGGTTTTATTCTAAAATCATCAGTTGGGCCGTAACTACTAAAATCGGTCTGTTGAACCGATTGAGGTCCAGAATATTCGGCAATATCTTTTACAGCTCCAACCACCAAAATATTTTTAGCTGTGGCTTTTTTTAATAGGATATCATAGCCATTATCTCTAACATTATAACCATTATCTCTATTATTCCCTGCCGATTTGCAGATTAAATAATATGGAGCATTATACGCTATTTCATCCCATTCACTAGCGCTCTCAGAATAATGACCATAATATTTTGTACTGAGACTACTTGACGCTGATTGACCATAAGAATGATTAGATAAAATACCTCCATCCGCAGCGAATGAAGCCATTTCAGCTTCATCATTTTCCGTGTTTCTAGCATGTATTTTTGCTTCTGAAGCCATTCCTCTCGCCTCAGTATCTAAGCCTTTTGCAATCATGGTTCCTGCGGTATGCGTTGCATGACTAGAACTACTTAGAGATTCCTTATGAATTACACGTCCTTCAAACTCAACATGACTTGTCAAGGGTAAACCTGAATTTTCCCAATGCCCGATAATTACGTCCTTTCCTGTTAAGTTCAATCCACTATCTCCTCCATTCCAAATTCTATCAACCTTGCTTGAAGTTGCAGCTTTTAAATTATCATCAGAGCTATAAAATGGAACACCATTTATTATAGTCTCTAACGTCATTTTAGCAACTCCATTTTCATACACTTTGGTTTTATATCCAAGTGTTTTCGCTTTTTTCTGTAAGCGGTTATTGTTCTCATTAAATCTTTCTTGGAGCTTTCTAAGTTCTTCAAGATTGCTCCTTTTTTTAATATGATCTCTATCGGTTGCATTCTGAGCTTTACAAATATTTGTAAAAAACAGTACCAACAGAAAAAAATTAACCAAACAGTACTTATACACCATATTTACACACATTAAAAGGCTGTTGAGTAGCAAAAACAAACAATTAAATCAGAAATAAAAACATATGATAATTGATGGAATTTCAACGTCTAAATACTTCTACTAGTTCAACAGCCTAGATCACTAATTAAAATATTTTTAAGGAATTCCTTTAATTGCTATATAATCAAGAAATATCATTTCTGAATTACTTGAATTTTTCATTCTAACAACAATATTTCCAGGCACCAATTTATCTGCAGGAATGCTTCCAGAAGCACTAATCCATATACCTTTTTCAATCGTTGACTCTACATAAGATATAATTGGATCACCTAATCCATCAGCTGTTTTATAAAATATCTCTATCCCTTCACCTGTTTCATAAGATGTATTTCCAAAATAAATATTTGCTTCCAAGACAACACCTGTCATATTGGAATTTAAACTGGTAACCTGATCAAAAACTATTTCTATGGTTCCGTCTAAATCGGAAGTAACAAATCCTTGCATTCCTTTCACAAACCTCGCTTCAAAATCGTCTGGTTCCGTGTCTAAATTTTCATTTTTAAACACTCCTATTCTCTCAACACCATCATCTCCAACATCACTTGATAAAAAAGAAGAATCAAAACCTAATTCGTCTCCTGTAGCTGTAAAATCAACGTACGGATCCGTAGAATTAGGATCACTCACTTGTGTATTCTCTAAAACCTCAGTTCCTGATTTATTATAATAAATATCGCCTACAAAAGCTGGTACCTCTTCAAAACTAGTATAGGCAATTGTTGCCAAATCATCTTCTCCTATAATAACAGTTACACTTTTAGCCTCGGCGTCCGCAGGGCTTCCTAAAGTCATATTATCAGCAGATTCCAAATCGAATTGAATATAACGATCGCCCGCAGAGTTCGTATTATCATTCACTGTAAGTAGCTCTACTTCTACTTCGCTTTTCCCTGCAGGAAGTTTAATTGTTCCTGAACCATTCGGCAAACTATAATCAACTCCTTCTTGAGCAGCAGTTTTTCCCTCAGGAAAGGATATACTATAACTAAAGGTAAGTTCCTCGTTTGACAATTCTGATGATCTAAAAAATTTAACAAGAACCGTATTTGTTTCTCCTTCCTTTGCTCTTACCTCTGACTTTTCAAATGAAATATAATGGTAAGAAGAAGGTAAAATAACGTCGTTTTCAGTATTACATGCCAGCATTCCCAAAAGCATGAATACACATATATATAATTTATAAATTTTCATATGTTTGTTTATGTTTTAAATAATAAAAAACAGTCATGGTAGCTCCTTTTTCTGCATTGTCCTTGTTGCTAACGACCATGACATTTACTTTATTAATATCCTGGATTTTGTTGCATATTAGGATTTGCATTTACTTCCCTAGCAGGAATCGGCATAATCGTTTTCTCACCAGGCGTAATATTGATAAAAGCAGCATCTTGTCTGTACTTAACAAAAGATTTTTTATTTCTAGTTAAATCAAATAAGCGGAAGCCTTCAAAAGCCAACTCTTTTCTGCGCTCTAATAGTATCCTATCTTTTAATGCCTGCCCCGTTTCAGTTGGCATTACCGCATTTACATCAGCACGTTGCATAATTGTAAACAATGCACTTTGTGCATCTATCTCTTTACCAGTAATATTTGCATTTGCTTCTGCTTTTATTAAGTACATCTCAGATAATCTAATCACTGGAGTATTACTAAATCGAGAAGTATACTTGGTTATCGTATTTACATTTAACGTTGTATTCATTGGATATAAATTACTTCTTACATCGGTAGTTGAAAACGTACTAACAAAATCGGGTGTTGCAAACAAATCCAAGTAAATTAAGCACAATTGATACATGCTACTAGTTCCACTGTTATCAAGATCATCATTATAAATAGAAAAGATGGATTCCGAAGAAAAATCGTTGTTCCAAGAACTTACATACTCTCCGTTAGACATTAATGAATAATTTCCTAATACTTTATCAGCAAACTCGTCTGCTTTTTCCCAGTTTTCCATTGACAAATACACTCTAGATAAAAGTGCATTAACACCGTTTAATCCTAATCGATATACGTTTGGATTTGTAAATCCAGACATTAAACTCGCTGCTTGATTTAAATCAGCAACAATTTGATTATACACTTCTTTGGAAGTACTTCTCGCAGGAAACACGATTTCAATACCACCTAACAAATCGAAATCAGGTAATGGAGCTCCCAAATGTGAAGCATCTGAAGTAAAATTATAAGGTTGACAAAAATACTGTTGCATTATATGATAAGCAAAAGCTCTTAAAGCATGTGCTTCTCCAATTAAATGATTTTTCTCAGCAAGTTCATTCTCTTTTACACTTACTTCTCTCGCTTTTCTAATCGTATACGAAGTTTGCGAAATGATTCTTCCTAACGCTACCCACACATCAGAAACATCTCCATCAGTATTGATAACATCAAAACTATCAAAGTCAAGAAATCGACCTGTGTTATCAAAGGCATCTATAAAAGAGTTTTCTGAAATTAACTCAGGTATTACCAATAAACCTCTGTTATACAAACTAGCGCTTTGGTAAGAATTATAACTTCCTAAAACAGAAGCTTTCAATGTAGGGATATCTACAATAGCTTTTTCAGCATCAATAGAGGTAGACAACCTACTATCTAATTCATTACATCCTAAAAATGTAACTATTACTATGAATATTGATATATATTTTTTCATGGTTTACTTCTAATTAAAATGAAACATTTACTCCTAAAAACACCGTTCTTCCAATAGGTATTTCTTGGTTCAATCGACCATCGATTCCTGCTTCTGGATCTCTTTCCAATCGTTTATCCTTTACATAAGTCCATAAGTTGTTCCCTTTTAAGAAAACTCTCAACGAACTAATTCCTAAGTGCGATTTTAAATCCTCTCCAAAAGTATACGCCAGTTCCGCTTCTCTTAATCGAACATAACTACCGTCATAAACAAATCTAGACGAAGACATTGATGAACGCCCAGACTGTGTATTTCCATATACAAACCTTGGTACATCTGTAATATCTCCTGGTTGTTGCCAGCGTCTTTCGTAAGTGCCTCTGCTTACATTACCACTTGTAGATAATGACCTTGACCCATCAGAATTGGTAAACCTTGACCAAGTATCATAAATTTTCCCTCCCCAAGATGTGTAAAACTGAACATTCAGAGAGATATTTTTATAAGAAAAAGTATTTCTTAACCCAGCATAAAAATCAGGGGTTGCTTTTCCTACAATAGCTTGTTTCGCGTCTCCATAATTATTAGTTACTTCACTTTTTGTTTCATCTTTATACCAAAGAGCATCACCATTTAAAGGATCTACCCCTGCATAAATCGGTAAATAAAAAGTGTAAAAATCTTCACCTACTGCTCTTATACTAGTGCTGCCTTCTTGTGGAGCATTATTATTGATTAGTTTGGTTACTTTGTTTGTATTTCTACTGAAGGTAAAATTTGTTCTCCACGAAAACCCGTTGGTATTTGATTCTACGTTTCTTGTATTTAAGGTAATTTCGAACCCTTTATTCTCTGTGCTCGCTACGTTACTCGTTAGTGTGTACGTTCCGTTCAATCCTGAAACGGGGGCTGACATTAATAAGTCTTCACCAACTCTTTTATACCAATCAAACGATCCTGAAATTCTACCATTAAAGAGTGAATAATCTAAACCGATATCTAAAGGGAAACTATCTTCCCATTTAATATCTGGATTTCCAATTGATAAACCTGATGCCACCTGACCGTTATAATCAGATCCTGAAGATAGTATGGTAATAAATCTATTGTTCCCTATTCCATCATTCCCAATTTTACCGTAACTAGCTCTCAATTTTAAATCATCTACAAAATTCACTGAATTCATGAATGATTCTTTGGAAATATTCCATCCCAATCCCATTGACCAGAAAACCCCATGTTTATTCTTTGGACCGAATTTACTTGAACCATCTCTTCTTATGGATCCGCTTAGTAAATACTTTTTATCATAAGCATATTCAGTATTAAAAAACAACGAATTTTTCCCTTCAATTGATCTACTTTCTGAGGCTTGTGAAGGAGTTGCTCCAGCCGCTAAATCTTCAAACTCATCTGGAATATTCTCTACTCTTAAATTGTAGGATTTACTGTTAATCTTTTGCACCTCATATCCAGCGAAAGATGTAATATCGTGCTTCTCTCCAAAACTATAATCGAAACGAATTAAGTTTCTCATTAAGTAACGAGTTAGGTATTGTCCTTCTTGATCTCCTCTACCATTTACATGTCTTCCTGAACCATATCCACTAGGTAATCTTTCAAAGTTATCGGTAAAATTAAACCCCGCTGTTAACTTACCTTCATACGTTAAATAATCATTGAACTTATAAGAGAAATCCAAAACACCAGCTACTCTATTTCGAATATTTTTTCTGATTTCGTTTTCCGCCTGAGCTACTGGATTATGTGTTCCGTTAAAACCAAGATTATAACTTCCGTCTTCATTGTACGGTGAAATATCAGGTCTCAATCTATATATAGCTCTTACAGGATTTGCAAATGCTCCCGCATCGGGTCTTACGTTTGACGTATTTTTACTGAAACTTATTGATGACGATACTTTTGCTTTATCGCTAATATCATGAGATCCTTTTAACAAGAAATTAAATCTTTCTAAATTAGAATTCAAGATAACAGCTTCTTGCTTATAGAAACCTCCTGATAAATAATAGCTTGTTTTTTCTCCTCCTCCACTAACGGATACATTGTGTTGTTGAAATGTTGCGTTTTGAGTTAATAAATCTAACCAATCAGTGTTTACCTCTGGATTAAAGCCTCTATCTGTTAAATAGGTTAAAGCTTCACTGTTTGTTGATGCTAAATTTGCATTTCTAACCCCTTCAATAAATAACTCTTGAAACTCCGTAGTATTTAAGGGTTTAAATTTTTCGGCAATAGTAGGTGTTGAAAAACCTGTTTGAGAACTTACATTGATTCTTGTTCTTCCTTTTTTTCCAGATTTTGTTGTTACAACGATAACACCATTCGATCCACTTGTTCCATAAATAGATGTTGCTGACGCATCTTTTAAAACCGTTACGTTTTCAATATCATTCGGATTCAAAGTAGTCATTACGGAAGCACTTTTAGTTTGCAGTCCATCGATCACATACAACGGTGAAGCTGATTCAAAAGAACCAATACCTCTAATACGCACGTTGGGAGTACTTCCTGGTTGCCCAGAGCTCGAAACCACCTGAACTCCCGAGATATTACCTTGAATACTTTCTTGGATAGTAGTTCTAGGATTGTTAATTAAGTTTTCTACTTTTATAGTTTCTACGGAACCTGTAACTCGTTCCTTTTGCTGTTTAGCATATCCTGTTACAATTACCTCTTCAAGTAAGTTTGCTTCTTCTTTAAGAGTAATGTTTATCTCTTTTTGACCATTGTATATTACTTCTTGAGATTTGTACCCAGTAAATGAAAAAAGCAGAATATTTCCTTTTTGTGCATTTATTTCAAACCTACCATCATAGTCCGTTTCTACTCCAAAAATAGTTCCTTTAACGACAACAGTTACTCCTGGAAAAGGACTTCCTTCTTCGTCCTTTACCGCACCACTTACTTTGACGCCCTGATCGAATAAATCATCAACGCCAACACTATTAATAGCGGTATTATTAAGAATATTGCTACGAAAAATAGAATCTCGGGCTCTAAAAAAGGAGGAATCTAATATTTTCTTGTATTCCTTTGACTTTGAAAACAATACTATTTGTTTATCAAGAACTTTATAATTTATAACAGTTCCTTTGAAAAGTCCATCCAAGACATCTTTTACCTCAGCATTATTAACCTTGATGTCTCTTTTTTCTGAAGAATTAATTAAATAGGAATTATAGAAGAATTTATACTCCGATTTGTTTTCTATAGCACTCAAGACTTCTTTTAGTTCAACATCTTTTAGATGCAGACTCAATTTCTGAGAATATCCATCCAATGCCATCACCTTTATGAGGGTTATACTAACAAGTAAAGTATAAATTTTCATTATTCTAAAAAATGAATTTCCTATTAAAAAAAACGTTACGTTGTTTTTTTTCATAATTTTGTGTGATTTTAATTATTTTAACTGAATTGATTAAGATTACAATGTAGGAGGGTGTTGCAGCACTCTCCTTTTGTTTTTAAAGGCTATTCTTTCATGAATATGTTAATTTTAGGATTATTTATATTTTTCTCGAAATAGATTGGTGAAGAAATTTCTAGAATTTCCATAATTTCTTCCACCTTCAAATCATCAAAACTTCCGGTATATTTATATTTCAGCAGCCTATCTGATTTTACCTCAAAAGACACATTGTATTTTCGTTCAATATCTTTCAATACATCTTCCAATGATGCCTCCTTAAACACCAGTCTTCCTGACTTCCAAGAAATGATGTCTTTTGCAACCACTTTATCAAGTGTAATTTTATTTTGATCTTTATTTAATGTAGCTCTTTGCGATGGTTTTAGTACTAACTTCGAGCTACTCTCCTTTTTAAACACTTCTACTTTCCCTGACACCAAAGTTGCCTGAATTGTTTTATCCTCTGAGTAGGATTTTATATTAAAGGTAGTCCCCAATACTCGAATATCTAAATCGCTTGTTTTAACCACAAACGGTTTGTCTGGATTGTGCATTACATCAAAATAGGCTTCTCCTTGTAATGTAACCTCTCTTATTGGTCCTGAAAACTGTTTTGGATAGGAAATTTTACTATCTGAGTTTAATATTACCGTAGTACCGTCGGGCAATAATAAACTATATTGATCTCCTCTATTGGTTGCTATTTTGTTGATGCTTTGATCGGAGAATTCAGTATTCATATGATTCCCCTGTTGTTGTAGATTAAAGTAGACAAAAGAAATTAACAGGATCACGACGGAAGCGGTGCCCGCCAAATAGTAAGAAATTTTCTTTCTCTTTTTGAATATTTTTGTATAAACTGAATTATTTCCATGAGTTGAAACTTCTTTTAATTTTGAAGCTACATATTCAGCTTTAATTTTATTAAATGACTTTTGATTTACATCGGACGATGCTACCCAATTAATAACTGCTCTTTTTTCTTCTTCTGAACATTTATTTTCTAAATATTTAATGATATCAATTTTCAACATTACTATTTAAATATTTCACATACTTATAATAGTGACGTTAATTTTTTAACCTACCCCTAAAAAAAAGTTGTTTTTTTTTAACTAAAAGAAATAAAGATAATCTCCTAACCTCTCTTTCATATGTTTCAAGGCCCTTGTTATATGGTTTTCTACGGTTTTAATCGAAATGTTCAAATCTTCAGAAATTTCTCTGTTTTTAGCTCCTTCAAAGCGACTTTTCACAAATACATTTCTACACTTTTCGGGAAGTAGTTCAATAGCTATACGAATTTGATCTTCTAACTCTTCTTCTATCATACGCATACTATCATCATCACCTATTGCTTTGTAATTAATAGCATATTCTTTTTGAAGAATGTTATCATCAATATAAAGTGTTCGTTTCTTTCTTCTTAAAAAGTCCAAACAAGAGTTTCTCGTCATTGTAAACAACAATCCATTCAAATTTTTCTTGACTTTAATTGGTTCTTTTTTAGAAAATAATTTCACAAAAACATCTTGCACAAGCTCTTCTGCATCTTCATGATGCTTTACATAGCTCTTGGCAAAAAACAAAAGTCTTGGATAGTATAAATTGAAAATGGTTTTTGAGTCTTCAGCATCACCAATATTCAATCTATTTATAAGCAAATTATCCCCCATTGAAGCTTATATTTAGTTAACATTCCACCAACTTTTTAGAAACAATTTCTCAAAAAGTTAATATAAAGTTAAAAAAAATAATGCGTAGTTGTGGATTTTAATATATAAAATAGGATTTTTTATGTTTTCAAATTTTCAATTTCACAAAAAAAGCTCAATAAAATTGAGCTTCTAGCAGGTATAAAATATTTTTATTTTTTTTTAAAAGCCTTCAGCTAATTCTCTCAGACTCTTTCTGTCTATGACATTTATTTTTTTCCCTTTTAATTCAATGAGTTTCTTCTTTTTGAACTCCGATAATAATCGAATCGCAGATTCAGTTGCTGTACCTATAATATTCGCAATATCTTCACGAGAAAAATTCATTTCCATTACATCACCTTCTTCATCTCTTGCAAACTGATCTTCTAAAAACAATAAGGTTGCGGCCAAACGCTGTTTTACAGTTTTCTGCGCCATATCAACGATTACATTATCTGCATTTTTTAATGATATTGCCATATTTTTCAAAACCGACATTGTAAAATTAGGATTCTTCTCTAAATCTCTAAGCACTTCTTCTTTAGGTATAAAACATACCTCCATATCATTCACAGCTACCGCTTTTAAATTTGAGACCTCATTATTTACCAAACTGCGTTCTCCTATCAAATCACCATGCTTTACGAGGTTTACAATTTGATCTCTCCCATTATCGCTCATTTTAGAAACCTTACAAACTCCGCTTTTAATGCAGTATACTCCATTAATATGCTCTCCCTCATCAAATAACATATCTCCTTTTTTAAGATACTTACTGGTTTTACAACTTGAAACCCTAACCAATTCATCTTTAGTCAGTGCTTTAAGTGAATTGAACTTCCGAACAATACATTGCTCACATTTACCGCTCATATCATGCCATTTTTGGGATTAATCAAAGATACTAAAAAGCTGACAAATATCATATTTTAAAACAACGTATACCTATAATTTTGCTACAGGCAATCGAGTAAAAAAATGGAAAATACAAATTGTTTTCACTGTGGCAATAAATGTGAAACAGAAACCATAATAGTCGATGATAAGTCATTTTGTTGCAATGGTTGTAAAACCGTTTATGAAATTTTTTCAGAGAACGATTTAACTTGTTATTACGACTTTGAAAATAGTCCTGGAGCGGTTCCTGAGGAAAGCAAAGGAAAATACGACTTCTTGGAAAATGAACAAATTATTGAAAAACTAGTTGAATTCAATGATGGCAACGTACAAGTAGTTAATTTGTACATTCCTCATATTCATTGTAGTTCATGCATTTGGATTCTGGAAAACCTGCATAAACTTCAAAAAAACATTTCAACATCCTTAGTAAATTTCCCGAAAAAATCGGTAAGAGTAACCTACAACTCGACTCTTACCGATTTAAAAGAAATTGTTCTTCTCTTAAGTTCAATTGGCTATGAACCTTATATTAGTTTGGAAGATTACGAAGTTGGTAAAAAGCAAGTCAACCGGAGTTTAATTTATAAATTGGGTATTGCTGGATTTGCCTATGGTAACGTAATGTTTTTATCGTTTCCAGAGTATTTTGAAGTTTCAGAATTTTGGCTTGAACAATATAAGCTACTATTTCGATGGCTAATGTTTATATTTTCTCTTCCTGTTGTTTTTTATGCAAGTACTGATTATTTTGTCTCTGCTTACAAAGGTTTAAAGACTAAAATATTAAATATTGACGTGCCTATTGCTTTAGGTATTTTTGTTTTATTTGTTAGAAGTTCTACAGAAATCATTTTCGATTTAGGAACTGGTTTTTTTGACAGTTTAACTGGACTTGTTTTCTTTTTGTTATTAGGAAAATTCTTCCAACAGAAAACATACAACTTTTTATCTTTTGAACGCGATTACAAATCGTACTTCCCTATTGCAGTTACTAAGTTATCAAAGGAAAATAAAGAAGAAAGTGTTCAAATATATGATATAAAAAAGGGGGATCGCCTCTTAATTAGAAATCAAGAGTTAATTCCTGTAGATGGTATACTTATAAAAGGAAATGCTCAAATAGATTATAGCTTTGTTACAGGGGAAGCTGATCCTTTGAGCAAAAAATCGGGAGATAAAATATATGCTGGAGGTAAACAATTATCAAGTAGCATTGAAATGGAAGTTTTAAATTCTGTTTCCCAGAGTTACCTTACCCAACTTTGGAGTAATGACGTTTTCAAAAAGGATAAAACCTCTGCTTTCAAAACCTTGACGGATAAAATAGGCAGAAACTTTACGATTGCTGTTTTAACAATAGCCTTTGGTGCCGGCTTATTTTGGTTTTTATATCAACCAGAAAAGGCTTTAAACGTATTCACCGCTGTACTGATCATTGCTTGTCCTTGCGCAATTGCCTTGGCAGCTCCTTTCACATTAGGTAATGTTTTGAGAATTTTCGGAAAACGAAAATTCTATTTAAAAAATGCAACGGTTATTGAACAACTAGCAACTATTAATAGTATCATTTTTGATAAAACAGGTACTCTTACCTCCAATAAAGAAAACACCATTCAATACAATGGTGAAGCCCTAAACCAAAATCAAAAATCAATTTTAAAAGGATCATTACGCTCATCAAATCACCCTTTGAGTAGAATGCTTTACAACTCAATGCCAACAGAAAACACTGTTCAAGTAGAAACTTATGAAGAATTTGTTGGTAAAGGAATTGAAACCAATTTCAAAGAACTCAATTTTAAAATTGGCTCTTCTTCTTTCGTTAAAAAACAGTCCGAAGTAAACAACTTAGACACCTCTGTTCATATAAGTATTAATGATAATTACAAAGGGCAATTCGTATTCAAAAATGCCTACAGAAAAGAAGTCAAACAGGTATTTAACTCTTTAAATGAAAATTATGATTTAGCGATAGTGTCCGGAGATAATCAAGGGGAGAAATCTTATTTAAAAAAGGAATTACCTGATTCTACTGCTTTACTATTCAATCAAAAACCAGAAGACAAACTACATTATGTTGAAAACTTACAACAACATGACAAACATGTTATGATGGTTGGAGATGGTTTAAATGATGCTGGAGCCTTAGCTCAAAGTGATGTCGGTATTGCTATATCCGAAAATATTAATGTATTTTCACCAGCATGTGATGCTATTTTAGATGCCTCAAAATTTAGTGAAATAGCCAACTATATAAAGGTTTCAAAGGTGGCTATCAAAATTATAAAATACTGTTTTATCCTATCACTTTGTTATAATGTTGTGGGATTATATTTTGCAGTTACCGGGCAATTAACACCTGTTGTTGCCGCAATTTTAATGCCTTTAAGTTCAATTAGTATTGTGGTATTTTCCACCATTGCAACCAATATACTTGGTAAAAAAGTAAAATAGATGCCTTATGAAAATTAATCAATACATCGATCACACGAACCTAAAACCTACTGCTACAAAAAACGATATTATTAAATTATGTAACGAAGCAAAAGATCATAATTTTTATGCAGTTTGCGTTAACGGAAGCCATGTAAAAACAGCAAAAAAGTCTCTTGGAACAACTTCTGTAAAAATAGCAGCAGTCATTGGATTTCCTCTTGGAGCAATGAGCACTGAAACTAAAGTATTTGAAGCGAAACAGGCTGTTATGGATGGAGCCGATGAAATAGACATGGTAATTCATATTGGTAAACTATTGGAAGGAAACCATCAATATGTTGAAACCGAAATTTCTAAGATAAAAAAGGCTATTGGAAACAAGGTACTTAAAGTAATTTTAGAAAACTGTTATCTTACTTCTGGACTTATTAAGCAAGCAAGTGAATTAGCAGTAAATGCTAAAGCAGATTTTATTAAAACCTCAACAGGTTTTGGAACTGGTGGAGCAACCGCAGAAGATATTCTATTAATGAAAGAAATTGTAGATAATCAAATTCAAATAAAAGCGGCCGGTGGCATTAAGGATCTTAAAACTGCTAAAAAGTTTATTCATTTTGGGGCTAGTCGTCTTGGAACCTCCTCTGGAGTTGCTTTAGCCACGGAAGGTGTTTCTTTTAAAAATGAATATTAATATAAATGTTGAGGCATGAGTTTACATATTAATGCGAAACAAGATGATATAGCCGAAACTGTATTACTTCCTGGAGATCCTTTAAGAGCAAAATGGATTGCTGAGTGTTTCCTAAAAAATATAGTTTGCTATAATGAAGTACGAGGAATGCTTGGTTTTACAGGTACTTTTAACGGAAAGAGAATTTCTGTTCAAGGAACTGGTATGGGAGTTCCTTCTTGTTTAATTTATACAACAGAGTTGATTAAAGAGTTTGGGGTTAAAAATTTAATTCGTGTTGGTTCTGCCGGATCTTATCAAAAAGATATTAAAATTAGAGATATTGTAATTGCTATGGCCGCATCGAGTAATTCTGGATTGAATAAAATTCGGTTTAACGGAGCTGATTTTGCTCCTACTGCAAGTTTCGAGTTATTTCAAAAAGCTTTAAACTATTCCCAAGAAAATAATCTAACCATAAAAGCTGGAAACGTTTTAAGTTCTGATGAGTTTTATGCAGATGACTTCAATAGTTATAAGAAATGGGCTGATTTTGGAGTTTTATGTGTCGAAATGGAGACCGCTGGGCTGTATACGGTAGCTGCAAAATATAATGTAAATGCGCTATCTATTCTTACAATTTCCGACAGCCTAGTTACGAAAGAAAAAACATCTGCTCAAGAACGAGAACAAACCTTTAAAGAAATGGTTCGTATCGCTTTAAACATTACCTAATTTATACCTACTAAAAATGACATCACTTATTCAAAAGTATAACATACCTGGACCACGATACACAAGCTACCCAACGGTTCCGTATTGGGATAACGAAACTTTTTCAGAAGAAAAATGGCTTTCAACATTCAAACAATCATTTAAAGAAAGTAATCAAGAAGAAGGTGTTAGTTTGTATATTCATTTACCTTATTGTGAAAGTTTATGCACATTTTGCGCTTGCCATAAACACATTACCAAACGACATGAGGTAGAGCAACCTTATATTGATACTGTAATAAAAGAGTGGCAATTATATGTTGATTTAGTAGATGAAATTCCAATAATTAAAGAGATTCATTTAGGAGGTGGAACCCCAACTTTTTTTGCAGAGAATGAGTTAAAAAGGTTAATAGATGGTTTATTTAAACAAGCAAAAAAGCATCCGAATCATGAATTTAGCTTTGAAGGACACCCTAACAATACCACAAAAGAACAACTTCAAACATTGTTTGATTTGGGTTTTACTCGAGTAAGCTATGGTGTTCAAGATTATAATCTTAAAGTGCAAGAAGCTATTCACCGAATTCAACCTTTTGAAAAAGTAGCGGAGGTTACCCAATGGGCTCGTGAAATTGGTTATACATCCATCAGTCATGATTTGGTTTTTGGATTGCCATTTCAGTCAAAAGAAAATGTAATTCATACAATTAATAAAACAAAAGAGTTACAACCTGACCGCATATCCTTTTACAGTTATGCACATGTACCATGGGTTAAAGGTGTTGGACAGCGAGGCTTCAATGAAAAGGACCTTCCAAAAAACGAAGAAAAACGTGAATTGTATGAGTTAGGCAAGCAATTGTTTGCCGAAATGGGGTATGCTGAAATTGGTATGGATCATTTTGCGCTTCCAACGGATACTTTGTATAAGGCCGCTGAAAACAAAACCCTTCACCGAAACTTTATGGGATATACTGCTAATAAAACTCAATTAATGATTGGTTTGGGCATGTCGTCAATTTCGGACTCGTGGTATGGTTTTGCTCAAAATGTAAAAACGGTTAAGGAATATGAAGCACTTGTAAATAATGGAAAAATACCAGTATTCAGAGGGCATATTCTTTCCAAAGAAGACTTGACCATAAGAAAACACATTTTAAACATTATGTGCCACTTTGAAACTTCATGGGAAACACCTCTATTAGAAATTTCTGAAGTTGATAATCCTATTAATAAGTTAGCCGAAATGATTACTGATGGATTGGTTACCATCAATCAAAAAGAATTAAAAGTTCCAGAAATGGCTCGTCCATTTGTCCGAAATATTTGTATGGCATTTGATAAAAAACTGCATCAAAGACAACCCGACACCAAGTTATTTTCAATGACAATTTAGATTCTATTTGGTTTTCGTTCTGTTATACAGGTAGCAAAAAACAACTCCAAAACCCTTGATTTCATGCAATTAAACTAAAAACTAAACAATTTGTCGTTTTTAAAACAATAGCTACTAGATATTAATAAGAAACGACGAAAATCATAAAACCGGTAATGCTTCTCTGTTCTATCTTTGAAGTGGTTAAAGCAAATGATTAAAGTTTGGTTAGTTTTCACTTATAACTTACCTGGTTTCAAAACTAGGTAAGTTTTTTTTTGAACTTATTTTACTTGGAAAAAGTATCCATTCACAATTATAATTTCATTCTTTTAATAAAAAACCAAAACCTCAATTCTCTAACACCTTTTATTTGATCTATTGTTTAAAAAAAGAAGACTCTAAAAATTAAATTTTAATCATTTTTCCCAAAAAAATACTCCAACTACTAAATATTTCATTTCCTGAAAAATATTAGTTTTCGCTTATTAATTTTCGATCTACCTAAAAGCCCTTTTCTTCACGGTATATAACATTGAAAAATACTTTATAAAAAACTATAGTTATCATTTTGTTACAATTGTATTCTTCTTCATTTTATTAAGACAACCTTCTTAAAAAAATAATGCACTGATTATTGTATATCCAACTACTACTTTTACATCTATTTCCATAATTATATGGTCATAAAAACTTAAAACTGAAATATTAACAAAACCAAAAAAAAATCTAAAAAACTGCAAAACAAACACTTAAACAACAAAACACAACAATTTGTCGCTTTTAAGACAACAGATGCAATATATCAATAGGAAAAGTCGAAAATCAAAAAACCACTAATCTTTTCCCGTTCTATCTTTGAAGTGGTTAAAGCAAATGATTAAAGTTTGGTTAGTTTTCACTTAAGCTTATCGAGTTCTCAAACTCGGTAAGTTTTTTTTGCTTTCCTTTTTCGAGAAAAAAAATCTAACTCCATATCATTAATCACAACTTCTTTTTTAAAAACACAAAGTTCAACTTTACTACTGAACTTAAATCATAATTTCATTCAAAAACAATTCGAGTTTTCAAAAAATCATTTCCTCCTTTTATTACCCCAAATCCTTCTACGATAGTCTCACTTATAATTTCTCTTTTCTTCATAGTCATAAAATAACAGGAAAGAATTTTTAAAATTAATTGCACTCGTTTTTGTGGAATAACCGTTTCATGAATATTATAAATCTACCTCACATATATTTTCTTCGGTAATTTTCCTACCCGATTAAAACTGAAGTATCGAAAAAGAACAAAACAAAACCCTAAAAACCTAAAAAACAGCCACTTAATCTCAAAATCTAAATGATTTGTCGTTTTTAAGATATCAAGTGATATATATTAACAAGAAAAGTCGAAAATCAAAAAATCAGTAATCCTTCTCTGTTCTATCTTTGAGGTGGTTAAAGCAAATGATTAAAGTTTGGTTAGTTTTCACTTATAACTTACCTGGTTTCAAAACTAGGTAAGTTTTTTTTTGAACTTATTTTATTTAGAAAACATATGCTTCTAATCAAGCGTTAACCCCTCTTCATCTTTATTTCCATTACATTAAAATAACTTTTCCACAGAAAATACATTTTAGGTTACTCTTATTTTTCATTCTCTGCTCCCACCTTTTAAATTCCAATTTCGAAAAAATTTGATCAGCTTTGAAAGCTTGATGTTTTCTTTTCGACTTATGTGATATAATGAGAATTTTTATAAGGGGAATTGGGGGATTTTACCTTGAAAAAGCAGAAACTTCGGTTTCTGTTTTTTTTATACTCCTATCAACGAAATCTCTTTTTCTCAATCATAATAATCTGTTAATAATACCCCAACAGTTGTATTCAAATTGGCTGTTTATTATTTTTAAAACTGTTTAACCAAAAAACTACTATTATGTTAAAAATTCTGAAAAACTTAAAAAATGTACAAGTTCTAACAAAAACTGAAAAGCAATCAATTCAAGGAGCCGTAGGCAACTCAATTGGTGTTTGCATTATTAATGGGGTACCTCATAAATTCTATTGTAATGAAACATGTCCAAATGGACAATCTCCAATTTGTGCTGGTTGGTAACATAAAAACATATTGAATAAAAAAAAGCAATCTTTTAGGTTGCTTTTTATTCATCTTACAAACTCTTTAGTAGGAAAATCTACTTTACAATCGTTTTACAATTCCCAAAATGATTGCCTTCTTTGCTTTAACAACATATCAAAACTACACCTAAAACACTCATTTAGTGTGACTTTTTGTTTTTACTCGTGTCTTAATAATAAAAATACAGTGGTTTTGGGGAATTCCACTTCAGGGGGAGAAAGAGAAAGGGGTATGATTGAAATATTCCTTTCTCTATTAAAAAAAACACTTTATGTTACCATAATTTGAATCAATATAGAAATCAAAAAGAGCTCTAAGTTTCTTTCTCAGATTACTTAAAATTCAAAACCTATAAAAAGAAAAATATTACTATCTAAAATATTATTCTTTACAATAGCTTCTCCAAGTCTTGTTTCTTTTATCGGGTTAAAAGGCGTTCTAAAAGGAAGTGAAATCGTATAATACAATCCTTTTAAACCAAAAACATCCGTTTCTCTATAACTAATAGCTGCTCCAATTGTTGCCGAACTTTTCTCTAAGTTTTCTTTTAGAAAAATATGTTCATAAAAATTTCTATACCACCCCAATGATGGACTTAAATACACTCCTTTCCAAAGAACAGGAAAATCATAAAAAACTTCAAAACCAAATTGTTCTCCAATCAAGTGATCTCCTTCAACGGCGGAAGCAAAATCCGAAGACAAATGCGCTTCAGTTAACTTAATATTCATATGTACCAATCGAATCATATGGTCATTCTTAAAACGAACTCCTATTTCACCAGAATACGATTTAAAATCATTTACAATGGCCTGCCCTAATTCAAAGGCTGCGAACTTCTTGATTTTTTTATCCTCTTTGGTTTGATATTCTTGTGCTGAAAGCGTTAAACTTAGAAGGAATGATACTAAAATTATTGTATTTTTAATCATAATTAATATACTTTTTGAGAGTGCAAGTATATTATCTGATTTATGAGAAAACCATCATACAAGAGTAGGAATGTTTTGGAAAGCAGTTAATTCATACAAAAGTATGAGTTATTCAAAAACAACATCATCCAAGAATATATCAACGGTATCTCCGTTTCCACTTGAGAAAATAGTTAATCCTGATCGGATACAACTTAAATCGAGTTTCTTAATACTAAATGAATATTTTTTCCACTTTGTTGTTAGTTTAACTTCTTTAGATTTTTTTGCTGTATCTGGATACTTTTTATCTTTTCCAATAAGTCCAAATCCAACGGTTACTTTTATATTCTTTTTATTAGCCTTAGCCAGAAAACTAAATTTTCTAGCTCCTGAAATATCATAGCCTCCCAATATATTACCCCAATCATTTGCAGGGTTAACAAGTCCTAAACCAAACCAATCATACGGTTGATGATAGCTTAATTTTAAACAAATTCGTTTAGAATCCAATTTTTCTATATGCTCCATATCTACCTTCATCTTCTTATAATTTCCCATATAAGCCGATGGAGAGTAGGCATTGCTTACACCGTTTTTATAAACATAAAATGGAAGCTCAACCTTAGGAACCAGATACTTTCTTTTTGCAACCTCTTCATCTTTAATCTCAACTCCTGTTGAGGCTATGGCGAGGTTATCATAGCTATCCTTAATCATTGCATATATTTTTACCGCCCCATTTTCTTTAGGTAATTTAATTCTAAATCCATCCTTTAAATTCCCCTTATAAATTAACGTTTTAATTTGATCACGTCTTACACGACTTCCAGTTCTTTGATTATAACTAAAACTTACAGTCAGGCTATCATTATCGGTATCAATCGCTTCTAAATCAACCGAAATCCATGATTCACTATTAAATGAAGAACCTTTTATATTGAAATTTTTTATTTCAGGAATATTATTTTCAGGGAGTTTGCCAGTAAATGCTTCTCGAATCGCCCAATATTGCGGTCGTTTCATTTTATTATAGTGGGTAAAGAACCAAGGGGCTATAAATTGACTCCCTGAAGCGTAATGAAAGACAAATACTCCGAGATTATTTGGTTTGTTCTTTATCCAATTTGGATACCCTTTAGCTATTGCATTATACTTTCTAAAATCTGAAGGTTCATTTTTTACTCCATTTGTTTTACGAGTAACATCCCATTCTCCTTGAACACCAAACTCAGTAATAATATATGGTTTATCAATATGTTTTTTGACCAACTCATCTGATAATAAAACAGCTCCTTGCCCATAGCAATTAAGTCCATAAATATCAATTGAAGGCACATATTTACTCCACCAATCTAACCCATATGTCCAAGCTTCAACAGAAGTAATCGGGTGATTTTTGTCAATAATTTTTATATCACTACAAATGCGTTCTAACAATTCAGAATAGGCTATTTTTTCCTTACCGGTAGCCATATTTAAATAAACCTCGTTCCCAACTCCCCATGTTAACACAGCTTCATGGTTCTTAAATAAATTTACAGTTTTGATGGCATTGTTATACATCTCTTCTTTTCCTTGCGTATCCTCTAAGTAATTAAAACTGTCATCATCTTCCATTCCTGGTCTTCCATGACGCATCCAAATACCAACCATTACTTTAATACCATTCTTATGAGCTACATCGAGTAATTCTTTCATGTTATTTCCTGATGCCCAAGTTCTAATTGTATTAACTCCTAAAAACTTAAGTTCTTTAAAATAAGTATCATAATTCTCGACGTCATCTTCATAGCCGAAGGTTACACCTTTAATATTGTATTCTTTTTCATTTACAAATAATTTCCATCCATCATTATGTTTTTCTACCTCAGTTTGGCAGTTTACTGAAACTATATTTATAAGTGATAAAAAAAAGAAATTTAATATCGAATAATGTCTTATCATATTTTAATTCATTATTGCTGTTAATTTAGAAAACAATTTAACTACATAATTTATATTCTTAATATAATGAATTAAAAAATAAACCCTATTTTCCTATAATTGGAGTTAACTCTATACGTCGAAAAAAAATCTCTGCACTTTCCGACTGAATCTGAATTTTCCCTTTACTCGGTTTAACGTTTGTCACTTTATTTATTAAAACCTCATTTAATATTATTGATATTTCATCTTTTATAACTCTACATTCAAGTCTATTCCATTCTCCATGTTCTTTTTCAACGTCGTACTTACCACGTACTCCAAGTATATCAACCCAATTCGGATCTCTCCGTAACCAATTAAAACGTCCCTCTGTTATAGTTTTTGATATTCCATTTGGATCAAAGTCGTACCCCCAACCACGTTTTTTAGGATTAACTTTACTAGTTATTTGAAATTCCTCACTTCCATCACCTACCACCACAAAATCACCTGTACCACCTTCCATAATCTGGCACTCTATTGAACACATCCACGCTTCTTGAAAAGCCCCATCCATCCCTTTTGAATGAAACAGCACACCACAATCTCTTGCTTTATTTAATCTTGGCTCATAGGTTTTGTTACCCCATTTATACTCAATCAAAAGTGTATAATTTTGATACTTTTTATCTGTTATAAGTGCTCCCCATTCTTCACCAGATATTTTTATCATACCATCATTAACGGTAAAAACATTTTTAGGATCCTTATCTCGTCCTCTCTTTTTAATAAAAGTATACCACCCCTTTAAATCCGAGCCATTAAACAACTTAATTTTTTCAATGGTATTTTTTTGTGTGATTTTATCTTCATTTTTCCCTTTTTTATTTACTAGTTCTATTTCTGTCTTATTAACTAAGAATAGTATTAAAGGTAATAGTAGAGCTGTTCTTTTCATTATTCTCGTGAAATTTACAAAGGTTAATTTTCTCGTTTTATAATTTTAAACGCAATAAAACAAGTAACGAATGGTAAAAATAAACTTCCTTTTATAGGTTATCATATACTTCATGTTAATGTTCTCTTATTAGCCTCTATGTTTATTAGCCTCAAATCTATTATTAATTCATTTTAATCTTAGATTTTCACATTTCCTTTTTTCGAAAAACTATCGCTCTCCATCTTCCAGATTACCAGCATAATAATGGTGTTTTTCACTGAACTATATAATCAAATCAATAAATTAAAACTTTCGTTTTTTAGGTATTTTATTCGTAAATTATAGGTGCTTTTAAAACTTTTTAGTTTAAAAGTTCGTTTTAATAGGTAGTTTAGAGAAGAAATGTTTTCGAATATTTCTTCTCTTTTTATTTTTCGTTCATCTAAACAAATAAAAACATGATAAATGATTAACAAAAAAGAGCTCCTATATAGGAACTCTTTTTTATGGGGAGGACAACACTTTATATTTTCACACTCTATCTCTAAGCTTGCCACTAAATTAAGAGATATTTAAGCACGTTATTACCTTTTTAGTTCTCTAGCTGTATTTATATGATAAAACATCGATACGTTTCGACAAACGGCTTCTAATTTATTCCTAAAAAGTAAGAGGAAATTTTCCAAACATGACAAAAATCATATTTTAAATCTCTTTTCAAAACTACTTTTGGCGTACAATTATCAGGCAAGATATGAGCGTTATTTACCTATTACTTTCACTTAGCATTATAGTGGCAATCATTTTTTTTATTGCATTTATTGTTTCCGTAAAAAAAGGACAGTACGACGATTCGTATACTCCTTCAGTACGCATCTTATTTGATGATGAATTAGTTAAAGAAGACACAAATATTAACAACTAACAATAGATATTAAATTCAGATAGATTATGGAAATGCAACAATTTTATTACGATAACAAAGTCGTAAAAAAATTCATCTACGCAACCTTACTCTGGGGGATTGTAGGTTTCTCGGTAGGTTTGCTGTTGGCTTTTATGTTTTTATTCCCAAATATTACTGATGGAATTTCTTGGTTAAGTTTTGGTCGTATCCGTCCACTACATACCAACGCAGTAATATTTGCCTTTGTAGGTAATGCAATTTTTGCTGGGGTTTATTATTCCTTACAAAGGCTTTTGAAAGCTAGAATGGCCAGTGATTTTTTAAGTAATTTTAATTTTTGGGGCTGGCAATTAATTATTGTCGCAGCGGCTATTACTCTACCCATGGGGTATACAACTTCTAAAGAATATGCTGAATTGGAGTGGCCTATTGACATTGCTATCGCTTTAGTTTGGGTTGCCTTTGGAGTTAATATGATATGGACCATATTTAAAAGACGACAACGACATTTATATGTTGCCGTATGGTTTTATCTTGGAACATTTGTTACCGTTGCTGTACTACACATATTTAATAGTTTAGAACTTCCTGTAAGTTTCCTTAAAAGTTACTCTGTATATGCAGGAGTTCAGGATGCATTAGTTCAATGGTGGTATGGGCATAATGCCGTAGCATTCTTTCTTACTACTCCGTTTTTAGGATTAATGTATTATTTTGTTCCTAAAGCTGCAAACAGACCTGTATACTCATATCGTTTATCTATCGTGCACTTCTGGTCTTTGATTTTCATTTATATATGGGCAGGTCCTCACCATTTACTATATTCAGCCTTACCTGATTGGGCTCAAAATTTAGGGGTTGCTTTCTCCGTAATGCTAATTGCTCCATCTTGGGGGGGTATGATTAATGGTTTATTGACTCTTCGTGGTGCTTGGGATAAAGTTAGAACAAGTCCTGTATTAAAATTTATGGTTGTTGCAATTACAGGTTATGGTATGGCTACTTTCGAAGGACCAATGTTATCATTGAAAAATGTAAATGCTATTGCTCACTTTAGTGATTGGGTTATTGCACACGTTCACGTGGGTGCATTAGCTTGGAATGGTTTTATGACCTTCGGTATGTTATATTGGTTAATACCTCGTTTATTTAAAACTAAACTTTATTCTAATGCCTTAGCAAACTTCCATTTTTGGATTGGTACTTTAGGAATTATTATTTACACACTTCCTATGTATGTCGCAGGATTCGTTCAAGCTTCTATGTGGAAACAATTTAATCCTGATGGAACTCTTGCCTATGGTAACTTTTTAGAAACAGTAAATGAGATTATTCCAATGTATTGGATGCGTGCTGTTGGTGGTAGTTTATTCATAGTAGGAGCTATCGTTATGCTATATAATGTGATTAAAACTGTAAAGCATGGAAGAAATGTTACTGATGAATTAGCAGAAGCTGCACCTTTAACGAAAGTTTCAAAACACAGAACTTCAAGCGAAGGATGGCACACTTGGTTAGAAAGAAGGCCAATTAAATTAACCATTTATGCAACCATTGCTATTTTAATTGGAGGTGTCGTTCAAATTATACCAACATTATTAGTTGAATCTAATATTCCTACGATAACAAGTGTTAAACCATATACTGCTTTAGAATTAGAGGGAAGAGATCTATATATACGTGAAGGATGTGTTGGATGTCACTCTCAAATGATACGTCCTTTTAGAAGTGAAGTTGAGCGATATGGAGAATATTCAAAAGCTGGTGAATATGTTTATGATCATCCATTTTTATGGGGTAGTAAACGTACTGGTCCGGATTTATTAAGAATTGGTGGAAAATATTCCGATAGCTGGCATTTAAATCATATGTACGATCCGCAAAGTACTTCCCCAGGTTCAATTATGCCTAGATATCAGTGGTTATTGAAAAACGGACTAGACAAGTCGGACACGGAGAGTAAAATGAAAGCCATGGTTTCTTTAGGAGTTCCATACACAGAGGAAGATATTGCTAAAGCGCAAGAAGCAATGGATGCACAAGGGAAACAAATAGAAGAAAATCTTCACGGGGATCCTGACTTTGCAAAAACCTATCAATCTGATAAAAAATATGCTCAAGATAACGGACTTGAATTCATTGAAATGAAAGATAGAGAAATTGTTGCTCTGATTGCCTACTTACAAAGATTAGGTACAGATATTAAGATAAAAGACGTTAAAAATCAATTAAGTGCTAAAAACTAGAAACTATGTTGAAGTTTGTAAAAAATCATTTAGAGACCATTACGGGTATTGAAATTTATCCAATTATCTCGTTAGCTATTTTCTTCACATTCTTTGTAGTGTTGTTTTGGTGGGTTTTTACTGCCAAGAAAGAATATATAAGTAAGGTAAGTCACTTGCCATTAGATAACTAGTAAAAAACATTCTGATGAAAAAATATTTTCAATCATTAGCATATATCACTTTTGTTATAGTTACCTCTTTTGCTATTATAAAAGCTATAACAGCATATGAAAATCCATTTAGCCTATATGAAAACCCATTAGTTTGGATAGCTATTGTGGCTTTATTATCGGTACTTCTTTTAAAAGAACTTGTGAATATAGTTGCCTTAAAAAAGGCACAAGATCTTCAATTAGAAAAAGACGGTATACATCCTGAAGAAATCGACAATTGGGCTTGGGTAAAAGATTTATTAAAGAAATGGACCAAAGCAAAAGCTGTTGAAGATGAAGAAGAGATTATTATTAATCATAACTACGATGGGATTCAAGAGCTAGATAACTCATTACCGCCATGGTGGGTGTATATGTTCTATGCAACTATCGTTTTTGGAGCCGTTTATTTAGTGAGATATCACGTTTTCAATGGCGACAATCAAACTGTTGAATATCAAAAAGAGGTTGCTATTGCCAAAAGAGAATTGGAGGCCTATAGAACTACTTCAAAAGACGCTGTAATAGATATGGAAACCATTACTTCTTTGACTGATGAATCTTCTTTAAACAGAGGTAAAGCAGTTTTTAACTTAAACTGTGCTGCTTGTCACCAAAAAGATGGTGGTGGAGGTATTGGTCCTAACCTAACTGACCAATACTGGATACTAGGTGGAGGAATCAAAAATGTGTTCAAAACTATTGCCAAAGGTGGTAGAGACGGAAAAGGGATGGTTGCCTGGGAAAAAACTTTGAAACCAGCTGATGTTCATAAAGTAGCTAGTTACGTTATGTCTTTACAAGGTACAACTCCTGCGAAGGCAAAAGAACCTCAGGGAGATGTATACGAAGAAGAAAGTTCAGGTCAAAAGGAAAATAAAAAAGAAAAGGTTGAAGAAACAACTGAAAACAGTGATAATACAATCACTGAAGAAGCTTCTACAACCGAAACCAAGTAAATTATTGATAACTATTTTAGATGATGGAGACACCCGAGAACGAACAATTTAGAGACAGTATCGGCACTGTAAACAGTGAAGGTAAACGTTCTTGGGTTTTTCCTAAAAAACCAAGCGGTAGTTTTTATAAATACAGAACAGTTGTTAGCTATGTTTTATTAGCAATTCTGTTTGCTTCACCATTCATAAAAGTCGATGGAAATCAGTTTCTACTTTTTAATGTTTTAGAAAGGCGATTCAATATTTTCGGTTTCCCTTTTTGGCCACAAGATTTTCATTTGTTGGTTATTTCAATGATTATTGGTGTTGTATTTGTAATCCTTTTTACAGTTGTATTTGGTAGAATATTTTGTGGATGGATTTGTCCGCAAACCATATTCATGGAAATGGTATTCAGAAAAATTGAATACTGGATTGAAGGTGATAGAGGAAAACAAATAAGACTCGATAAACAGCCTTGGAACGCTGATAAAATCAAAAAACGTGTTTTAAAATGGTTTATCTTTTTTATCATTTCATTCATTATTGCAAACGTGTTCCTTGCTTATTTTATTGGAAGTGATCAATTACTCACATATATTACAGGGAATCCATTTGATCATGTTAGCACCTTAATTTCTCTCTTGATATTTACGAGTATTTTCTATTTTGTTTTTACTTGGTTCCGAGAACAAGTGTGCATTATAGCCTGCCCATATGGTAGATTACAAGGTGTATTACTAGACAACAAAACCATTAACATAGCTTATGACTATGTGAGAGGTGAAAAAACTAAAGGGAGGGCTAAATTCAAGAAGAATGAAGACAGAATCGCTTCTGAAAAAGGTGATTGTATTGATTGCATGCAATGTGTTCATGTATGTCCAACAGGAATTGATATTAGAAATGGCACACAATTAGAGTGTGTAAACTGTACTGCATGCATTGACGAGTGTGACCATATGATGGAAAAGGTTGGTCTGCCAACTGGCTTAATTCGTTATGCTAGTGAAGAAAATATCAGTAAAAAAGCACCATTCAAGTTTACTGCTCGAATGAAAGGATATTCAGCTGTACTTGTAATACTATCTGGTATTTTCATTGGAATGCTTTTCCTAAGAAATGAAGTTGAAGCAACAATTCTAAGGCTCCCCGGACAATTGTATCAACACAAGGACGATGGTATTATTAGCAATATTTATACATATAAAATAATTAATAAAACAACGCATAAAATTGATGATGTTAGTTATAAACTGATATCTCATAAAGGAAAAATAGAAACAGTAACACATCAAAACTTTGTGATTCCTAACCAAGGATTAGCAGAAGGAACTCTTTTCATTGAGTTACATCAATCACAAATGAAAAAAGAAAAAGAAAAATTAACCATAGGAGTTTATAGTGGCGGTAAACTCATAGAAACGACTAATACTAATTTTTTAGGACCTAGAAGTTATCGTTAAAATATATTATTAAAGAAGTTTAAAACTAAAATTATGAAACTAAACTGGGGCACGGGTATCGTAGTAGCAATCGTAGGATTTATTGCTTTTATATTGTATTTCGTTATTACAATGAGTACGGACAAAAAGTTTAATCACGATTTGGTTACTGAAAAATATTATCAGAAAGAATTAGAATATCAAGATAATATTGAAGCAAGTAGAAATGCTAAATCATTAGAAAAAAATATTAAAATAACACAGTCTAAAGAAGGGTTGACTGTTCATTTTCCTAAAAATTTTGAATATCATAAAATCAAAGGAAAAGTGTTCCTATACAGACCATCTAATAAACAATTGGATTTCGAATTGCCACTTTCGCTTTCCAATACATATTTGCTCGTGCCTGAGAAACGTTTATTGGGTGGTCGATGGAACATTACCATTAAATGGTCATACGAAGGTAAAGATTTTTTATACAAAGAAGAATTAATCTACTAATGTTACTCTCTGCACTTATATTAGGGCTACTCGGAAGTTTCCATTGTATTGGAATGTGCGGCCCTATTGCCTTTATGCTACCTGTAAATAGAAAAAACCCAGTTAAACAGTTTTTTCAGATTACGAGTTATCATTTTGGAAGACTTTTTACCTACGGCTTAATTGGGCTACTCTTTGGGTTTCTTGGTAGAGGTTTTTATTTCTTTGGTTTTCAACAACAGCTTTCTATTGCCGTTGGTGCACTCATGATTTTAATTGTCTTTTTACCTAAAATATTCAATCGACTGAATCGCATTTCAAACCCTCTTAACAAACTTATTATGAAGGTGAAATCAGCCTTAGGGAATGAGTTACGAAAAAAAGGTAATGATACCTTTTTTACTATCGGCTTTTTAAATGGTTTTTTACCATGTGGTTTAGTATATATGGCCGTATTTGCTGCCCTAACCACCTCGAATGCTCTAGAAGGTAGTTTATATATGTTATTGTTTGGATTGGGAACCATTCCTTTAATGACAACAGTGGTTTATATTGGAAACTTTGCAAACATTTCTATCCGACAAAAAATACAAAAAGTAATTCCTTTTATCGTTGTATTTATTGGTGTCCTTTTTATCCTTAGAGGATTAGGTTTAGATATTCCTTATGTTTCTCCTTCAGGAAATGTTTCTAATATTTATGAACCTATAAAAGGTTGTCACTAACTTATTATTGAGACTGACAAAAATCATGTTTTTTGACTATAGATTGAGGTACTTTAGTATATATCAAACAAAACTATAAATCATGAGAAAAATAATAATTCCTATCGATTTTTCTACCTATTCGGAAAACGCTCTAAAGTCAGCAGCATTCTTAGCTAAAAAAAACAATGCCGAATTAATAGCAGTACATATGCTAGAACTATCACATGCTATTGCCTCACAGTCTGAATCATATCTCCAAGAACAAACATTATTCCTATATAAATTAACGGAAAAGAAGTTTGAAGATTTTTTAAAAGCCGATTATCTATCAGGCATTAAGGTTACACCAATTATAAAGCATTTTAAAATTTTTAGTGAACTAGATGATTTAGCAAAAGAGGAAAACGCCGATTTAATTATCATGGGATCAAAAGGAACCAGTGGTATGAAAGAAATATTCATTGGTTCGAATACCGAAAAAGTTATTAGACACTCTAAAGTTCCTGTAATAATAATTAAAGAAGAAGCCATTAAAAAAGATATTAAAAATGCTCTTTTTGCATGTGATTTTTCTAACAATGATATAGAGCCTTATCTTGAAGCTAAAAAACTGTTTAATGCTATAAACTGTAGTTTAAAATTAGTTTATGTGATCACTCCTACCTCGAAGTTTAAAAGTACAGGAGAAATCAAAGATCGAATCAAAAAGTTTATGGAGGAAGTTGGAGAAGAAGCCTCTGAGATTCGAGATAATGTAGCCATTATTACTGATTACTCAGTTGAAGAAGGTATTTTTTACTTCGCTAAAACTTCTGAAGTAGATATTATAGCACTCGCTACACATGGTAGAAAAGGTGTTGCTCATTTCTTTGAAGGCAGCATTTCTGAAGACATCGCAAATCACAGTACTTTACCCGTGATTACATTTAAGATTTAATGAAAAAAGGTCGGAAATATCCGACCTTTTATTTTTTAAGCAATCAGGAAGAAATTATGCTTCCCCTGTAGTTCCACCAAAATTCATAGGAATTGGAGGTTGCTCATAATCTTTTATCTCTCCATGCGCTTTCTCAAACTTTCGAACATTTTCAGATAAAGCCTTTGCTAATCTTTTAGCATGTTGAGGCGTTAAAATTATTCTAGACTTTACTTTGGCCTTTGGTACTCCAGGCATAATATTAATAAAATCTACTATAAACTCAGCTGTTGAATGATTAATGATCGCTAAGTTACTATATGTTCCTTCTGCAACATCTTGATCTAACTCTATATTTAATTGTGGATCTTTATTGTTGTCTTCCATAAATTTAATTTTTAAAAAGAAAGACCTCTATAATAGAGGTCTTTTCATTATTTAATAAAAGTTCTTACAAACTTCTTTCTATTTCATCTTTAGGACCAACAACCAATGAATCGTAAGTTCTCATTCCTGTACCAGCAGGGATTCTCTTACCAACAATTACATTTTCTTTTAATCCTTCAAGGCTATCAACCTTACCACTTACTGCTGCTTCATTCAGTACTTTTGTAGTTTCCTGGAATGACGCTGCGGAAATAAATGATCTAGTTTGTAACGATGCCCTAGTAATACCTTGTAATACCTGCTCAGCCGTTGCTGGTTCAGCATCACGCGCTACTACTAAGTTTTTATCCGATCTTCTTAAGAAAGAGTTTTCATCTCTTAATTGACGAGCTGTAACCATTTGCCCTGATCTCAGCTTAGTAGAATCTCCAGCGTCTTCAACTATCTTCTTACCGAAGATATCATCGTTCTGTTGGATAAAATCGTTCTTATGAATTAATTGATTCTCTAAGAATAATGTATCCCCTGAATCAATAATTCTAACTTTACGCATCATTTGACGTACAACTACTTCAAAGTGCTTATCATTAATTTTTACTCCTTGTAAACGGTATACATCTTGTATTTCATTTACTAAGTATTCTTGAACAGCTGCAGGTCCTTTAATATTTAAGATATCTATTGGAGTCGTTGCCCCATCAGATAATGGCATACCCGCTTTAATAAAGTCATTCTCTTGAACTAATATCTGGTTCGATAACTTAATTAAGTATTTCTTAATTTCACCAGTTTTAGATTCAATTGAAATTTCACGATTACCTCTCTTAATCTTACCAAATGACACAACACCATCAATCTGAGCAACCACTGCAGGGTTTGAAGGATTACGCGCTTCAAATAATTCTGTTACACGTGGTAAACCTCCTGTAATATCCCCAGCCTTACCAGCTTTACGTGGAATTTTAACTAAAGTCTTACCTTCTTCAACCTTGTCTCCATTGCTTACCATTAAGTGAGCACCTACAGGTAAACTATATGAACGTAGTGCATTTCCATCGACATCTTCAATAATTAATGATGGAATAATTTTCTTATTTTTAGAATCAGTAATTACTTTTTCTTGCTTACCAGTTTGTTCATCAATTTCAACAGAGTAATTAATACCTTGCTCTAAATTATCAAACTTAACCTTACCACCAAATTCTGAAACGATAACTCCGTTAAATGGATCCCATTGACAGATTTCATCACCTTTCTTTATTTCTTTACGGTCTTTATTAAAGATAATAGATCCGTAAGGAATATTATTCGTACTTAAAGTTGCTCCAGTTTTCTTATCTGTAATTTTGATTTCAGTAGTACGAGAGATTACTATTTCAATAGCTTCTCCTGTATTATCTTTACCATTTACAGTTCTTAAATCATCAATAGTTACATTACCTTCAAACTTAGCTATTAACTTGTTATCAGAAGAAGTGTTACTTGCAACCCCTCCAACGTGGAATGTACGTAATGTTAACTGTGTACCTGGCTCTCCAATCGATTGTGCTGCAATAACTCCAACCGCTTCTCCAATTTGAACTTTTTTACCAGTTGATAAACTTTGTCCGTAACATTTAGCACAAATACCTCTTTGAGATTCACATGTTAATGGTGAACGTACTTCTACTTTATCAATACCTGCTCCTTCTATTACATCAGCTATTTTTCCTGAGATTAACTCTCCTGCAGGAATAATTACTTCATCAGAATTTGGAACATATACATCATGTAATGCCGTACGTCCAAGAACTCTAGCGCTAATTGATTCAACAATCTCATCGTTCTTTTTAAGTGGTGTAATTTCTAAACCTCTTAATGTACCACAATCATCTTCATTTACAATTACATCCTGAGATACATCTACTAAACGACGTGTTAAGTAACCCGCATCTGCTGTTTTTAATGCCGTATCGGCAAGACCTTTACGAGCACCGTGAGTAGATATAAAGTATTCTAAAATTGAAAGTCCTTCCTTAAAGTTCGATAAAATCGGGTTTTCAATAATCTCTCCACCACCAGCTGTAGATTTCTTAGGTTTTGCCATCAGACCACGCATACCAGTTAACTGACGAATTTGCTCTTTAGATCCACGAGCTCCAGAATCAAGCATCATGAATACCGAGTTAAATCCTTGCTGATCTTCACGTAAACGTTTCATCGATAATTCAGTCAATTGGTTATTGGTTCTACCCCAAATATCAATTACCTGATTATAACGTTCCTTTTGGGTTAACATACCCATATTATAGTTCGTAATGATTCCGTCAACCTCTTCATTGGCTTTAGCAATCATCGTGTACTTTTCTTTAGGAATAATAATATCACCTAATGAGAATGATAAACCACCTTGGAAGGCAAATTTATATCCCATATTTTTAATATTATCTAAGAACTTACCTACGGCAGGAATATCGGTTACTTTTAATATATCACCAATAATATCACGCAGTGACTTTTTAGTAAGTACTTCGTTAATATATCCAGCTTGTTCAGGCACTACTTCGTTAAACAATACTCTACCAACAGTAGTTTTGATTAATCTAGTAATCAGCTCCTTATTTTCGTTAACGTCCTTTGTTCTTACAGTAATACCCGCATTTAGGTCTACTCTCTCTTCGTTATACGCTATAGTTACCTCTTCAGGTGAATAGAACGTTAACCCCTCACCCATAATAGGCACTTCTGGAGTTGACTTACGCTCTTTAGTCATATAATAAAGACCTAATACCATATCCTGAGATGGTACCGTAATAGGTGCACCATTTGCAGGGTTTAATATATTATGAGAAGCCAACATTAATAATTGAGCCTCTAATACTGCCTCAGGTCCTAAAGGTAAGTGAACTGCCATTTGATCCCCATCAAAATCGGCGTTAAATGCCGTACAAACTAATGGGTGTAAACGAATCGCCTTTCCTTCTATTAATTTAGGTTGAAATGCTTGAATACCTAAACGGTGTAACGTAGGAGCACGGTTTAATAATACTGGGTGCCCTTTAATTACATTCTCCAAAATATCCCAAACAACAGGATCTTTTCTGTCTATAATTTTCTTCGCAGATTTTACCGTCTTAACAATACCTCTTTCGATTAACTTACGAATCACAAAAGGTTTATATAATTCGGCTGCCATATCTTTAGGCAATCCACATTCATATAATTTCAATTCTGGTCCTACAACAATAACCGAACGAGCAGAGTAATCAACACGCTTACCTAATAAGTTTTGACGGAAACGACCTTGTTTACCTTTCAAACTATCAGATAATGACTTTAATGCTCTGTTAGATTCAGTTTTTACTGCTGATGCTTTACGCGTGTTATCAAATAATGAATCAACAGATTCTTGTAACATACGCTTTTCGTTACGCAAAATTACTTCAGGAGCTTTAATCTCCATTAAACGCTTTAAACGGTTGTTACGAATAATAACACGACGATATAAATCATTTAAATCAGAAGTAGCGAAACGACCACCATCTAATGGTACTAATGGACGTAATTCTGGTGGGATAACTGGAACTACTTTCATTATCATCCACTCTGGCTTATTCTCGCGATTCTTTTGTGAATCTCTGAATGCCTCTACAACATTTAAACGCTTTAAAGCTTCATTTTTACGTTGCTTTGAAGTTTCATTGTTTGCTTTGTGACGTAATTGGAAAGAAAGCTCATCTAATTCAATTCTCTCTAATAAATCAATTAAACACTCTGCTCCCATTTTAGCTATAAACTTATTAGGGTCAGAATCTTCTAAATATTGATTGTCTTGTGGAAGTTCATCTATAATATCTAGATATTCTTCCTCAGTTAAGAAGTCCATTTTTTGTAATGGCTCCCCTTCAGTATTTTTAGCAATACCTGGCTGAATAACTACGTATCTCTCGTAGTATATGATCATATCTAACTTCTTAGATGGTAAACCTAATAGGTATCCCATTTTGTTAGGTAATGATCTGAAGTACCAAATATGAGCTACTGGTACTACTAAATTAATGTGACCTACTCTATCTCTTCTAACCTTTTTCTCAGTTACTTCAACTCCACAACGATCACAAACGATTCCTTTATATCGGATTCTTTTATATTTACCACATGCACACTCATAATCCTTAACCGGACCAAAAATACGCTCACAAAACAATCCATCTCTTTCAGGTTTGTGCGTACGGTAATTAATTGTTTCAGGTTTTAACACCTCACCTTTTGAAGCCTCTAAAATAGACTCTGGAGATGCTAAACCTATTGAAATTTTGTTAAACTTCTTAACAGTGTATTTTTCGTTTTTTCTTGCCATAATAATGGATTCGAATTAAAAATAAATGTCTTTAACAAGACTGATATTGAAAAAATGATTTGCCTCAAAGCAATAGCTCTGAGGCATTTCACTGTGATTACTCTTCTAATTTAACGTCTAAGCCTAAACCTTTAAGTTCATGCATTAATACGTTAAATGATTCTGGTAAACCTGGTTCAGGCATTGCCTCACCTTTTACAATGCTCTCATAAGTTTTTGCCCTACCTAAAACATCATCCGATTTTACCGTTAAGATTTCTCGTAAGATACTCGATGCTCCATATGCTTCAAGTGCCCATACTTCCATCTCACCAAAACGTTGACCACCAAACTGAGCTTTACCTCCTAATGGTTGCTGAGTAATTAATGAGTAAGGTCCAATAGAACGTGCGTGCATTTTATCTTCAATCATGTGACCTAACTTAATCATATAAATTACCCCAACTGTCGCTGGTTGATCGAAACGTTTTCCTGTACCTCCATCATATAAATATGTATGACCAAATCTTGGAATACTTGCGTCATCAGTATAATTATTTATTTGATCTAATGAAGCTCCATCAAAAATAGGAGTAGCGAATTTTCGATCTAATTTCAATCCTGCCCAACCAAGAACAGTTTCATATATTTGACCGATATTCATACGCGATGGTACCCCTAATGGATTTAATACAATATCTACAGGTGTTCCGTCTTCTAAGAAAGGCATGTCTTCTTGTCTAACAATACGAGCAACAATACCTTTGTTTCCGTGACGTCCTGCCATCTTATCTCCTACTTTCAATTTACGTTTTTTAGCTACATAAATTTTAGCAAGCTTTAAGATTCCAGCTGGTAATTCATCACCTACAGATATAGTAAACTTCTGACGACGTAAAACTCCTTGTAAATCGTTTAATTTAATTTTATAGTTATGAACTAATTCAATAACCAATTTATTAATTTCCTTATCAGTTGTCCAAGTTCCACTTAAGTGTGTAAAATCCTCAACAGAGTTTAACATTTTTTGAGTAAACTTCTTACCTTTTGGTAATACTTCTTCTCCTAAATCGTTAAATACTCCTTGCGAAGTTTTTCCATTAATTAACTCAAATAACTTATTAACTAATCTTTCTTTTAAGCCATCAAACTTTGAAACGAAAGAAGCTTCTAAAGTAGCTATTGCTTCTTTATCACGAGCTCTTTTGTTTTTATCCTTTACGGCACGTTTAAATAACTTTTTATCAATTACAACACCTCTTAATGACGGTGAAGCTTTTAAAGATGCATCTTTTACATCACCAGCTTTATCACCAAAGATAGCACGTAATAGTTTTTCTTCTGGAGTTGGATCAGACTCTCCCTTTGGAGTAATCTTACCTATTAAAATATCTCCAGGATTAACTTCTGCACCAATTCTAATCATTCCGTTTTCGTCAAGGTCTTTCGTAGCCTCTTCAGAAACGTTTGGTATATCATTAGTTAATTCCTCTGCTCCTAACTTAGTATCACGAACATCTAAAGAATACTCGTCAATATGAATAGAAGTAAAGATATCTTCTCTTACAACTCTTTCAGAAATTACAATTGCATCCTCAAAATTATACCCTTTCCAAGGCATGAAGGCAACCTTCATGTTTCTTCCTAGAGCTAATTCTCCTTGCTGCGTTGCATATCCTTCACAAAGTACCTGTCCTTCTTCAACTCTGTCACCACGTTGTACGATTGGCTTCAAGTTAATACAAGTACCTTGGTTTGTTTTTCTAAATTTAATAAGGTCATATGACTTTTCATCTGGATCAAAACTCACCATTCGTTCGTCATCAGTTCTATCATACTTAATAGTAACCTTATTTGCATCAACATACTCTACTTCTCCTGCTCCTTCAGCATTGATAAGAATACGAGAATCTTTTGCAACTCTTCTTTCTAATCCGGTACCAACAATTGGCGACTCAGGACGTAATAATGGAACGGCCTGACGCATCATGTTTGATCCCATTAATGCACGGTTTGCATCATCATGTTCTAAGAACGGAATTAATGATGCTGATATAGACGCAATTTGATTAGGTGCGACGTCCATATAATTAATAGCCTCTGGTGTCTCTACAGGGAAATCACCTTCTTCACGAGCAATTACTCTATCTGTTCCGAAAGTTCCATCTTCATTAATAGGTAAATTCGATTGAGCAATCTTCATACCTTCTTCCTCTTCCGCTGATAAATACCCAGGTTCTTCACTAGAAACAACTCCATTCTCCACCTTTTTATAAGGTGTTTCAATAAATCCTAAATTATTCACCTTCGCAAACACTGCTAGCGATGATATAAGACCAATATTTGGCCCTTCAGGTGTTTCAATAGGACATAAACGACCATAATGAGTATAGTGAACATCACGTACCTCAAATCCTGCTCTTTCACGCGATAAACCACCAGGTCCTAATGCTGACAAACGTCTCTTATGAGTAATCTCCGCTAATGGATTTGTTTGATCCATAAACTGAGATAATTGATTCGTTCCAAAGAAAGAATTAATAACAGACGATAATGTCTTTGCATTAATTAAATCAATTGGAGTAAACACCTCATTATCACGAACGTTCATACGCTCACGAATTGTACGTGCCATACGTGCTAAACCAACACCAAATTGTCCAGCTAATTGCTCTCCTACGGTTCTAACACGACGGTTTGATAAGTGATCAATATCATCAACTTCTGCCTTTGAATTAATTAACTCAATCAAATATTTGATAATAGTAATAATATCATTCTTAGTTAATACCTTTTGATCTATAGCTTCCTCTAAACCAAGTTTCGTATTCATTCTAAAACGTCCTACTTCACCTAAACTGTAACGCTGCTCAGAGAAGAATAATTTTTCAATAATTCCTCTTGCAGTTTCCTCATCTGGCGGTTCTGCATTACGTAATTGTCTATATATATGTTCTACAGCTTCTTTTTCTGAATTTGTAGGATCTTTTTGTAATGTGTTATGAATAATAGCATAATCTGCAAGCAAATTATCTTCTTTATGAAGTAAGATAGTTTTCGCTCCAGATTCTATAATTTCATCAATATGTTCTTTTTCTAAAATCGTATCACGATCGAATATAATTTCGTTACGTTCAATCGAAACTACCTCTCCAGTATCTTCATCAACGAAATCTTCGTGCCATGTTTTTAAAACTCTTGCAGCTAACTTTCTACCTAATACTTTTTTCAGACCAGCCTTCGTTACTTTAACTTCTTCAGCTAAATCAAAGATTTCTAAAATATCTTTATCTCTTTCAAAACCAATGGCTCTGAATAACGTTGTTACTGGTAATTTTTTCTTTCTATCAATGTAGGCATACATTACCTGATTGATATCTGTAGCAAATTCGATCCAAGATCCTTTAAAAGGAATAACTCTTGCCGAATATAGCTTTGTTCCATTGGCATGGAAAGATTGACCAAAGAATACCCCTGGTGAACGGTGTAGTTGAGATACCACTACACGCTCTGCTCCATTTATTATAAATGTTCCAGAGTTGGTCATATAAGGAATGGTCCCTAGATAAACATCTTGAACTATGGTTTCAAAATCTTCATGTTCTGGATCTGTACAATATAATTTTAAGCGTGCTTTTAAAGGTACACTATATGTTAATCCTCTTTCAATACATTCTTCAATACTATATCTTGGTGGATCTACAAAATAGTCTAAAAATTCTAAAACAAATTGATTACGGGTATCTGTAATCGGGAAGTTATCTAAGAAAGTTTTATACAAACCTTCATTCCCACGCTCTTCCGCTTTAGTTTGTAATTGGAAAAAATCCTGGAAAGATTTTACCTGAATGTCCAAAAAGTCTGGATAATCAGTTCCCAACTGCGATGATGCGAAATTAATTCTTTCAGTAGTGTTTTTCGTTGCCAAAAGAGATACTATTTTTTAATTAAAAATATTTTTTTTGAAACTTTATGTTTCAACAAGCAGTTTCTTGCTGTAATCAACTGTAATGCAAAAGCTTACAGATGCCATATCACATCTTAAAAAATATGTGATGAAATAAAGAACGAATATATACACAAAATGGTTTAGGCCTAGAAACCTAAATTCCTAGTACCTAAACCTTTATTGTTTTTCCCGCTAATCGGGAGTAAGTAATTACTTAAGCTCTACTTCAGCTCCAGCTTCTTCTAAAGATTTTTTAAGACCTTCAGCCTCATCTTTAGATACTCCTTCTTTAATTGCTTTAGGAGCCTCATCTACGATAGCCTTAGCATCTTTTAATCCTAATCCAGTTAATTCTTTAACTAACTTTACAACAGCTAATTTAGATCCTCCTGGAGCTTTTAAGATTACGTCAAACTCTGTCTTTTCTTCAGCTGCGTCTCCTCCACCAGCTGCTGGTCCTGCTACTGCTACAGCTGCTGCTGCAGGCTCAATACCATACTCATCTTTTAAAATATCAGCTAATTCATTAACTTCTTTTACTGTTAAGTTAACTAATTGTTCTGCGAAATCTTTTAAATCTGCCATTTTAATTGTTTTTTGAAATTTTTATTATTTAGTTTATTAGTGCGCTTAATTATTTTTCTGATAACGTCTTTAAGATACCAGTAAGTTTACCTCCACTTGATTGAAGTGCTGAAACAACATTCTTCGCAGGTGATTGTAATAATCCGATAATATCTCCAATAAGTTCTTCTCTAGACTTGATGTTAACAAGAGCATCCAATTGGTCATCACCAAGGTACACTGCTTCTTCAACAAAAGCCCCTTTTAACAAAGGCTTGTCTGATTTTTTTCTGAACTCTTTAATAACCTTAGCAGGTGCATTTGACACCTCTGCTATTAACATTGAAGTATTACCTTTTAAAGCTTCTGGCAATTCACCAAAATCTTTATCTGAAGCTTCCATTGCTTTTGCAAGCAACGTATTCTTCACAACAGACAATTTAACGTCAGATTTAAAACATGCTCTACGTAAATTAGACGTAGTAATCGCATCCAAACCAGAAATATCTGCTAAATAGATGGTACTTGTATCTGCTAATTGTGCTGTTAAATCTTGTATTACTTGTGATTTTTCCTCTCTAGTCATGATTAAAAAGTTTTAACTGCCTTATGATACAGATTTTTCATCTATTGCAACACTAGGGCTCATAGTAGAAGAAATAAATATACTTTTAATATATTCCCCTTTTGCTGCAGTTGGCTTTAATTTAATAAGTGTTTGAAGTAATTCATTTGCATTCTCTGCAATCTTCTCAACATCGAAAGAAGCTTTTCCGACTGACGCATGTACAATACCAGTTTTATCAACTTTAAAGTCAATTTTACCAGCCTTAACTTCTTGCACAGCCTTCGCTACATCCATAGTTACCGTACCAGTTTTTGGATTTGGCATTAAACCTCTAGGTCCTAATATACGTCCTAATGGTCCTAATTTACCCATAACACTTGGCATGGTGATGATTACATCAACATCTGTCCATCCTCCTTTTATTTTTTGCAGGTATTCATCTAAACCTACATAATCTGCTCCAGCTTCTTGAGCTTCCGCTTCCTTATCTGGAGTTACCAATGCTAAAACTTTTACATCTTTACCAGTTCCATGAGGTAGTGTTACTACTCCACGTACCATTTGATTTGCTTTACGAGGATCTACTCCCAAACGCACTGCTAAATCAATAGATGCATCAAATTTTACGTTTGTAATTTCTTTTATTAAAGCTGATGCTTCATTTAAATTATAAACTTTAGAGCTATCAATCTTAGCACGAGCTTCTTTTTGTTTTTTAGTCAATCTTGCCATTTTCTAAATCTCTTTTAGTTTATTCAGGAGCATCACCTGTTACTGTTAATCCCATAGATCGAGCTGTACCTGCGATCATTCTCATTGCAGACTCTACTTTGAAGGCATTTAAATCAACCATCTTGTCTTCCGCAATTGTTCTTACTTGATCCCAAGTAACATTCGCTACTTTATTTCTGTTAGGCTCGCCCGAACCTTTCTTAATTTTGGCCGCTTCTAATAACTGTACTGCAGCTGGTGGTGTTTTTACAACAAACTCGAATGATTTGTCTGTATAAACCGTTATCACAACAGGTAAAACCTTACCTTGTTTGTCCTGTGTACGAGCATTAAACTGCTTACAGAACTCCATGATATTAACACCGGCAGCACCTAAAGCGGGTCCAACTGGTGGCGATGGATTCGCAGCACCTCCCCTAACTTGTAGTTTTACTAACTTACTTACTTCTTTTGCCATTGTTTAAGATTTAAAGATATGTTTTAAGTGGAAGCCTAAAACACACCAAAATATATAGGTGTAACAATTATATTTTCTCTACTTGCATGTAATTTAACTCTAATGGTGTTTTTCTTCCGAAAATCTTAACCATCACCTCTAACTTACGCTTTTCTTCATTTACATTTTCAACAGTACCATCAAATCCGTTGAATGGTCCATCAATTACTTTCACAGTTTCTCCAACATTGTAAGGAATTGCGACATTTTCATCTCTAACAGATAATTCATCCACCTTACCTAACATTCTGTTTACTTCTGATTTTCTCATTGGAACAGGATCACCTCCCTTTGTTTCTCCAAGAAAACCAATAACCCCTGTAACGGCTTTAATAACGTGAGGAACCTCACCAGCAAGATTTGCTTCTACCATTACATATCCTGGAAAATAAACACGTTCTCTATTTATTTTTTTTCCATTTCTTACTTGAATAACCTTTTCAGTAGGAACTATTACTTGATCTACAAAATCAGACAACCCATGTCGAGCTATCTCAGTTTCTATATAAGTTTTCACCTTATTTTCTTGACCACCTATAGCTCTCACCACATACCACTTCATCACTGACTCTGCCATCTTTAAAACATTTGAAAGAAGTTATCTAAACCTAATTGGAAGACTTTATCAATCCCTGCAACTACTAATGCAAAAATAATTGTAAAAGCAGCCACAACAGCCGTAGACTTCTGAGCCTCTTCACGAGACACCCATGTCATGTTTGTATTTAATTCTTCGAAAGAATCTTTGATGTATTGTATAAAGTTACTCATATCTTTTTATCCTTTTAACGAGTTACAGTAAAACACCATAACTCGTTTGAGAGTTGCACGGGTTGAGAGGCTCGAACTCCCGACACCTGGTTTTGGAGACCAGTGCTCTACCAACTGAGCTAAACCCGTGTTTCATTTTAAAGGAGTCCCTCTTAAAGAGACTCCTTATTTTTTATATAGCTAATATAACTAAATTAGTCTAAAATTTCAGTTACCTGACCAGCTCCTACTGTTCTACCTCCTTCACGGATAGCGAACTGTAATCCTGTGTTTAATGCGATAGGCTGAATTAAGTCAACAGTGATTGTTAAGTTATCTCCAGGCATTACCATTTCAACTCCATCAGGAAGAACGATATTTCCAGTCACATCAGTTGTACGTACGTAAAACTGAGGACGGTAATTGTTATGGAAAGGAGTGTGACGACCACCTTCTTCTTTCTTTAAGATATACACCTCAGCTTTAAACTTAGCGTGTGGAGTTACAGAACCTGGCTTACAGATTACCATTCCTCTTTTAATATCTTCTTTATTAATACCTCTTAATAAGATACCAGCGTTATCTCCAGCTTCACCTCTATCTAAGATTTGACGGAACATTTCGATACCAGTTACTGTAGAAGTTAATTTCTCAGTACCCATACCAATAATCTCAACAGCCTCACCTGAATTGATGATACCAGTTTCAATACGACCAGTAGCAACAGTACCACGACCAGTAATAGAGAATACATCTTCAATTGGCATTAAGAAATCTTTTTCAGTATCTCTTGGTGGCTCTTCAATCCAAGTATCAACAGCAGCCATAAGCTCTAATACTGTATCAACCCATTTTTGTTCTCCATTCAAAGCACCTAAAGCTGAACCTGAAATAACAGGGCCATTATCTCCATCATACTCATAGAAAGATAACAATTCTCTTACTTCCATTTCTACTAACTCTAATAACTCTTCATCGTCAACCATATCAACTTTGTTTAAGAAAACAACGATACGTGGAATACCAACTTGACGACCTAATAAGATATGCTCACGAGTTTGTGGCATAGGACCATCAGTAGCAGCAACTACTAAGATAGCACCGTCCATTTGAGCAGCACCAGTTACCATGTTCTTTACGTAATCCGCGTGACCTGGACAGTCAACGTGAGCGTAATGACGGTTTTCAGTTGCATATTCTACGTGAGAAGAGTTAATTGTAATACCTCTTTCTTTTTCTTCTGGAGCGTTATCAATTTGATCAAAAGCACTTGCTTCAGAATATCCTGCATCAGCTAATACTTTAGTTATTGCAGCAGTTAAAGTAGTCTTACCGTGATCAACGTGACCGATAGTACCAACATTTAAGTGTGGTTTCGAACGATCATAAGTTCCTTTTGCCATGATTATTAATTTTAATTCTTAGTTAAATATATTTAGTGTTACTTTAAAACCTATTGTTTCATAAACTCTAAAAGAGCCAATGACGGGATTTGAACCCGTGACCTCATCCCTACCAAGGATGCGCTCTACCAACTGAGCTACACCGGCCTAAAAAAATTTTGAGCGGGAGACCGGGTTCGAACCGGCGACATTCAGCTTGGAAGGCTGACGCTCTACCAACTGAGCTACTCCCGCTTAAAAAAAAATCATTGTGGGGAGAGCAGGATTCGAACCTGCGAAGTCGTAAGACAACGGAGTTACAGTCCGTCCCATTTGGCCGCTCTGGAATCTCCCCATAATTAAACAATATTTTAATGATCTTTTCTTGAGCCGATAGAGGGACTCGAACCCACGACCTGCTGATTACAAATCAGCTGCTCTAGCCAGCTGAGCTATATCGGCTTTTCCTGTATAAAAAACAGTCCGCTATTTCTAACGGACTGCAAATGTAAAAGTATTTTTTAATTTTTAAAAACTTTTTTCATTATTTTTTACAAAGCTATTGTTACTCTCGCTTTCTCTTTTGACTTTTGAAGCTGCCTTTTGAGTGATTCAACACCTACACTCACCCCTTCCTCAAAGGACTTACATTGTTTTTTCACCATTAATTCATTACCCGGAATATTTATTTTTACCTCAGTAATTTTATTTTCTTTTTCGCTAGTCTTTTGAACTTTCAAATACACTTCGACATCAACAATCTTATCATGGAACTTTTCCAATCCTCCTACTTTTTTTTCAATGTAGTCTAACAACTTTTTATCTGCTGTAAAGTTAACCGATTGAGTGAATACCTTCATAATCTTCCAATTTTTAATTCAACTCTCTAGGGTGAGTTTTATTATACACTTGTTTTAATTTTTCCAAGCTACTATGCGTATAGACTTGGGTAGAGGCTAAACTTGAATGCCCTAGCAATTCTTTAACCGAATATAAAGACGCTCCCTTATTAAGTAGATGGGTAGCGAATGCATGCCTAAGGATATGCGGACTTTTCTTAACCTTAGTGGACACCCCCCTAAAGTACGAATTTATTATTCGATAGACAAGAGTTTCATATATTTTAACACCCTTTTTTGTAAGTAGCAAGTAATCATTATCTTCTACTTTATTGAGCTTATTTTTCTCTCCTTGATAACTCCTTATAGTATCAATAACAAACGGTAACAAGACCACAAATCGCTCTTTATTTCTCTTCCCCAGAACTTTTAACAACCTTTCTTCAAAATTAATATCACTCACTTTAATATTAATCAATTCCGCTCGTCTTATTCCAGTTGAATATAACAACTCCACAATCAACCTATCCCTTACTCCTTCAAAATCATCTTTTACCTTTAAAAGATCAATAACTTCACCAACTTCTTTTTCAGTAAAAGGAACACTTATCTTCTTTTGTATTTTTAATGATTGATGTTTTGCTAAAGGACTTACTTTTATTTCACCAATTTTCTGAAGAAAATTATAACATGTTTTTAAGGAACTAATTTTTCTATTAACACTTCTATTCACCAAACCTTCGTCAACCAATAACACGATCCAACTTCTTATTTGATTGTAATGAATTTCTTTAATATCCTCTTGACCAAATTCCTTCCTACAGTAATTCGCAAAATCATATAAATCTTTACGGTAAGCCAACACTGTGTGTTTAGAATACTTTTTTTCGTATTCCAAATACTCTAAAAACTTATTAACTAAATTTACACTCATAATAAGAATTGGGTTTAGTTCAAATTTACTAAATATATAACAACAAAAAACCCACATTTAATAATGCGGGTTGATTTCTTAATTGGAAGTATTTCTTAACCTACTTCTTCAGCTGTTCTTAATCCTTGAACGTAAGTAGCTTTAATCTTTTGAGCTCTATTTTCTACTGAAGGTTTCGTAAACTGCTTTCTATTACGTAGTTCTCTGATTGTTTTTGTACGATCAAATTTACGTTTATAACGCTTTAACGCTCTATCGATATTCTCTCCTTCTTTTACTGGAATGATTAACATATATTGGCACCTCCCTTCAATGTAGTCTCTTTATACTGTTTAGGCAACTGATCCTTAGAACAATTACTCGATATTTTTATTTTTCGGACTGCAAAGATATAGAGAGTTTTTAAACTAGCAACTTTTTTTTATTTTATTTTGGAGCCCATACAGTATAACTTTTCGGAGGAACCTGTATTTTAACCCACTTCCCTCCTTGGGTAACTGGCTGCCAATTGGAATGCCCTGTATAATCCTTAATTCTTGTATTTGACCAATTGGTTTGAATCCATCTTTCTTGCCAATGATTAGCATTGTTTATGTATACAACTAACCCTGCACTATTATATCCATTCCTCCTTGCCACGTATTCATCATTATCAGTATACAAAATGGTTGTATCACCTCCTGCTAGATTATTATGAATCCATATTAAGTTATTTAACCTTTCTTTATTCAACCATTCTTCATAATCGCTATAAAAGATAGTCGGATACCCTTCATGTGTTAAAATATATGCATACGCTAGCATTTTACCATGATGAATTTCATCTGTATCATGATTCGCTACAAAAGTAACAGCCTTAGCTGCATTTCTTTTCCAAAGCATATCATCATTCAATCTATTTAAATTATTTCCTTTAAAAGCATCTCTCATTCGATAATAACAGGCAAAATCAAAGGCACTTACCTCAGCCTGTCCAGACCACCAATCTAATGTACCTGCATTACCATCCCAATATTCTCCCACAGAAAAACCACCTACTGCATTCTTCCACTCTCTTACTACCCAAGGTTCGAAGCCTTTTACATAATCAAATCGCCATCCATCAAAACCTATTACATTTTTATAATACTTAGCTACAGAGTTCGAATTTTTCCATAACTCATTTTGAACTCTAATTTGACTATGTGACAAATCGGGAAAACCACCAAAAACACCAGCATCACTGCTATAATTGTGATTTGGATGAAAATCGTTATAATCACGTATAAACCTTCCTGACTTCGGAACAAATTTTGTCCAATTTGGTTGACCATTGACTGGGTTTACCTCACTTTGTCCACCACTATTATGATTTAATACAATATCAGCTATTACACTCAACTTTTCATTATGCGCTTCTGATATCAAAGATTTAAGTTCTTTTTCTGAACCAAAACGAGTTTCAATACTTCCCATTTGATTAAACTTTCCAAAATCAAAATAGTCAAATGGGTCGTACCCCATCGAAAAAGGTCCATTTTGAGCTTTCGTTGCTGGAGGCAACCAAATAGCATCAATTCCAGCATTACTCCAATCTTTAACTTTTCCTCTTACTGTGTTCCACCAATTTCCACCCGGCGGAACATCCCAATAAAAAGCTTGCATCATCACACCCGTTCCAATTGGCTTTAGCCCTGTTCTGGAGGCATCTTTAGTTTCAATTTCAACAGCTGTCTGTAATTGCTGGATTTCTTGCTCATTAGAACAAGCTAAGAAGATAAGTACTGGTATAATGAACCAACACTTCTTTAGAAGGATTTTCATGATAATTTGTTTTAATTTCTCTCAAATTATGCATTGAAAATCATTTTACGAAATCGGTATCGTTACGAAAACGATTTCGTGTTGAAAAGTTATTCTATAATAAGGAAATAACAAAAAAACCGCTCTTAATTGAGCGGTTTCTATTTTATGTAGCTGGTTTATATTCTTTCTTATCTATAACCATTTTTGCTATAATCTCTTTTAAAATCTCAGAAGTTCCACCTCCTATAGGCCCTAATCGACTATCTCGTAAGAGTCTTGCCATTGGATAATCTTCCATATAGCCATACCCTCCCAATAACTGAAGTGCATCGTAAATAACATCATCGGCCATTTTGGTTGAAAGCAATTTACTCATACTTGCCTCTTTTACAACATAGTTACCATCGTTGAGTCTTTTTGCAATAGAGTAATTATATTCTCTACACATATCAACTCTACTCGCCATTTCAGCAACTTTATGACGTAATGCTTGGAATTCATTTAAATGTTTTCCGAAAGCTTGGCGTTCACTCATATACTGTATTGCGTAATCAACCGCATATTCTGCTCTTGCATGGGCGTTAACTCCCATAATAAGTCTTTCTAACGCAAAATGCTGCATAATATAAGAAAACCCTAGACCTTCAGCTCCCATAAGATTTTCTTTAGGTACTACAACATTATCAAAGGCTATTTCTCCAGTGTCTGAAGCTCTCCAACCTAATTTATCTAATTTGGTTGCCGAAACTCCTTCTGCTTCTCTGTCTATTAAAAAAATGCTAATTCCTTTATGCTTTCCTTCAGGGTTCGTCTTAGCTGCAATAACCAAATAATCAGAATAAACTCCGTTCGTTATAAATGTTTTTGATCCATTTATAACATAGTTGTCTCCATCTTTTATAGCAGTAGTTCTCATTCCGGCAACATCACTTCCTCCAAATGGTTCAGAAATACATAAACATCCTATTTTATCACCATCAATACTTGGTGTTAAATATTCTTTCTTAATTCTTTCATCTCCTTCTTCTTTCAAATGTGTCATTGCTAAATAAGCATGAGCCCACATATTTGCCGCAAAACCACCTGAATTTATTTTTTGTAATTCTTCTAGAAATATAACCGTATAAAAAAGATCGAGTCCTAATCCTCCATATTCTTCAGGCTGATTCAATCCAAAATAGCCCATCTCTCCAAATTTCTTCCAGATAAACCTTTCTACTGCACCTTCTTTCTCCCATTTATCAATATGAGGAACAACCTCTTTTTGCAAAAAGTCTTTAAAACTTTGACGAAAAGATTCATGCTCTTCAGTAAAGTACATAGTATTCATTGATTCTTAAATTAGTTGTTGTTTATTTTGCTAACAAATATAAGACTATTCTATCGTATTTTTTTAAAGGAAAGTTTGTTATCTTTTTTAATTCTTCAATATCCTGAATTTCTGCAACTTCTTCTTTATAGTCAAATATTCGCTTACATAAATCATAATCAATATACGGGAGTTTCAACACCTCTTTAAAGCTCGCTGTGTTCACATTCAGTTTTTTGATATTCGGCTTGCTTAATATTTGAAAATACTTTAAAAGCTCGTCTATATCATTTTCATTTACACCCCATACTTCATTAAGCTGTGTCTTGTAGGTATACCCTTTGAGCTTCCTTCTATATTTAATTATTCTTGCCGCTAAACTTTGATTCATCCCTAACGTTTCAATCAATTCTGATTCCGATATTTTATTGATATCTCGTATTTCAATGATCTTCTTTCTTTTGTTACTTGAGGAAACTACAATAGATGTTTTTATTGTATTACTTTTCTTTTTATTCACCCAATCTGGAAATTTAAAATAGGGTGATATTACTACCAACAAACTATCAGAAACTTTGGTAACCTTTTGAAAATCTTCTTTCGAATTCACAAACTTATTTTTCTTTCTAAATTCATGGAGTCGATCAATTTCAAGAACAGACATCCCCAATTGATATCCTTTATGATCTGATATATAATTAGGATTAAATGGAAATATTTTATGGGTAGGTTTTGCTTTTTTTAAATTCTTTAAACTATCAAGCTTCTCGTTTAACTGTTTAAAAGCCTCTTCATTATTGTTTTCCGACTGATTAACTGAAAAATCGAAGTAGGTATATACAAACTGGAGAAACACAATAATTAATACCAAAAGAAAAGCCCCATTTCTTAAATGCTTATCAAATAAGAAATGGGGCTTTAAATTTTTCATTTATATTTTTTTTTTACGTCTTTATAACTCCTATAGCTTTCAAATATCTACTTAACTCCTCTCTAACTTTAGGGAAAAGGAAAAATAATCCAATTACATTGGGAACGGCCATAGCAAAAATCATTGCGTCTGAAAAATCGGTAACTGCACCTAAACTTGCTGCTGAACCTATGATTACGAATAAGCAGAATAATACTTTATAAACATAATCAGATACTTTTGAACGTCCAAATAAGAACATCCAACCTTGTAAACCATAATAAGACCAAGATAACATTGTTGAAAAAGCAAATAACACAACCGCTATCGTTAAAACATATGGGAACCAAGGAAGCACCGATGCGAACGCTTTAGACGTTGCTAATACCCCATCTGGAGATTTTACACCATAAGTCATGATATCTCCACTTCCGTTTGTAATAATAATTACTAAGGCTGTCATCGTACAAACCACAACAGTATCGATAAATGGCTCTAATAAAGCAACTAATCCTTCAGATGCTGCATATTTTGTTTTCACTGCAGAATGCGCTATTGCAGCTGAACCAACTCCTGCTTCATTTGAAAATGCTGCTCTTTGAAAACCAACAATCAACACACCTAGTATACCTCCTGATATACCTTCAGCATTAAATGCTCCATCTATAATTTGACTAAATGCATTTCCTATTTGAGAAAAATTGGCCACTAAAATAATAATCGCAGCTAAGAAATAAATTCCTACCATAAATGGCACAATTTTTTCGGTTATATTTCCAATTCTTTTAATCCCTCCAATAATAACAATAGCTACCAAAACTGACATCACAACACCAAATACTAATGCTGTTGACAAATCATTTGATCCTATCATACTTCCAAATTGTTGAGCTGCTTGATTAGCTTGAAACATGTTTCCTCCACCGAAAGAACCACCTACAACCATAATAGCGAATATTACAGCTAATACTTTACCTAATCCACTTTTGCCGACATCTTTTAATCCTTTTCTAAGATAATACATCGGACCTCCATAAATCGTTCCATCTTCACCCACATCGCGGTATTTTACTCCCAATGTACATTCAACGAATTTCGAAGACATTCCTAATAGACCTGCAACAATCATCCAAAACGTAGCTCCCGGACCTCCTAAAGATAGGGCAACCGCTACACCAGCTATATTACCTAAACCAACAGTACCAGATAAAGCTGCCGTTAACGCTTGAAAATGGGTCACCTCTCCTTCATTACCTTCTACTCTAATTGTTTCAATAGCATCTCCTCCTGGAGTAGGATCTCCTGCCATAACTCCGGAAGTAGCATGATCAACATCATCATATTTTCCTCTTACGATATTAATAGAAGTTGGAAATAACCTAATATTTACAAATTTGAAAATAATAGTAAAAATTAACCCAGCAAGAAGTAACATAATAATTACTAAAGGCATTTCAACTCCTCCTCCAAGCTTTACTGGATAAAAAACAATACTTCCCCAGGCATCTGCTACGGGTTTAAAACCTTCATTTATTCTTTCTGCTAGTCCTTTTTCTTGTGCAAATGTTAACATTGGAATCATTAACAATAAAAAAGACATTAGTTTTTTCCTCATAATATGTATGTATGTGATTAGTTTTTTAGATTTAGTGGGTTGCAATATCTTAAAAAATTGAAGTTCCCCCAACTTTTCTTAGTTAAAAGTGTTTTTTTAAGTTATTATTTGTTTAAAATTTTGAAGATCTTCTTTAAATTTTCTAAGTTCTATTCCTAGTTCTTTTTTGGTTTTATTAAGATCAAATCCTGTTTTTTCAGGTCGTTGAGCTCGTTGATTCAATTCTTTCGAAGCTATTGGGGATATCAATCCTTTGTTTAAATTAAAAGCTTCAGCAATTTGAATAGCTATATCATATACGCTTAAAAGTTCAGTAGATGAGATATTATAAATTCCATATTTTCTTTTATCAATTGCTAACTTACATGCTTCACTTAATGTTTTTACATAAGTAGGCATTCTATACTGGTCATTTACCACATTAATTAGATTACCTGCCTCCAGTGATTCTTTTACCCAAAGTACAATATTGCTCCTCGACATATCGAACACCTTTCCATAAACTAAAATGGTACGCAAAATAGTGTGATCGACTCCAGAGTTGATTAATTTATCTTCCGCCTTTAATTTTGAAAGTCCATAATAACTAACTGGATTCGGTATATCTGTTTCTTTATAATACCCTTTTTTTCCATCAAAAATAAAATCGGTAGACAGATGAATAATATGAACATCATTATCATTAGAAAACTCAATTAAACTTTCAACTACCTCTACATTTAAAATATGACACTCGTCTTTCTTTTCTTCACATTGATCAACCTGCGTCATTGCTGCCGTATTTATTATAACGTCGGGCTTTATTTCATTTAATTCTTTTATTAATTTTTTTTTATCCGTCAGATCAATAGATACGTATTGAAAATCATCTCTTCCACTTCTGTTTTTTCCTCTGGAAAAACCAACAACTTCGTATGCATCCTTTTCATCTAGCAATAAAGCCAGTAAACTCTGACCTAATAAACCGTTACTTCCAGTAACAATAACTTTCTTCATTCAATTATAAATTTTATGATTTCCTTTTAAAACAACTCTCGTAATTTACTAATCTGTTCTGGTCGCCCTAGAACAATAAGATTGGAATCTGTTATTAGTTTTACCGATACATCTGGATTAATTGTATACTCTTTTTCAGGAGACCTATACCCTATTACGGTACAGCCTGTTTTTTTTCGTAAATCAAGATCCAATATTGTTTTTCCAAGATATTCTGATGGCAATTCATTAACAGAAACCTCTTCTAAATTTGCCGTGGTATCTCCTTCAATTGTTAACCTATCAACAAACTCAATTACATCTGGTGTTACAACCAGCAGAGCCATGTGAGCTCCTCCTAATTTGTCTGGCATAATAACGTTATCCGCTCCGGCTATTTTCAACTTGCTGTAAGAACTTTCTTTAGAGGCTCTACTAATAATTTTACATTTTTTATTTAACTGCCTAGCAGAAAGAACAACAAATAAGTTATCCGCATCAGAAGGTAATACAGTTACTAAACTACTCGCCTTCATTATACCAGCTTTGATGAGTGTCTCATCGGTTGTAGCATTTCCTTCTACATTTAATATTCCTTCGACATCTAACTCCTGAATTAGCTCTTTATTCTTTTCAATCATTACTACTTTTTGCTTGTAGCTTCTTAACTTTGACACAGCTTGTTTACCGTTTCTACCAAAACCACAAACAATAGTATGCCCTTGTAATTCTTCTATTTTTTTTTGCACTTTTTTTACTTTTAATTGATGAAAAAATTGGCCGCTAATTAAATATTCAGAAAACGATGATACTGCATAACCAAAAATAAACAAGCTAGAGAGTATTAAACCTATCGTAAAAATTTTCTCTTCTGGTCCGAAAGGATGTACTTCTCCGAAACCAATAGTTGTAATAGTTATGACAGTCATGTATAAAGCATCTATAAAGGAATACCCAAAAAGTATAGCATACCCTCCTATTCCAACACTTAAAATTAGTGTAGAGAAAATAATTGCTTTATATAAACGAGATTTAAATATTGTATTTATCATAAATCAAAAACTGAAGATCTTTTCGTATATACCATGTCTTTCAATCGCAGGAGAAAAGCCATTGTTAAGTATAAACCAAAAGAAAGCCCGATGGTCACAAAAGATATATAAATAAAAAACAACCTAACATTTACAGCCCTAATTCCTAATCTATCAGCCAATCGTGATGATACATAAAAACCGTTTCTTTCGAAAAAATAACGTACAGAATGAATAAATGTCATTTTTTTATTTTCAATTTAAACAATATAAACGATAAAGATATTACAATTACAGAAATTAGTAATGATTGAAAAGAATAAATTACTTCTTTGATCAGAGTTATTGATGACTTAGGCAGCAAAAAGAATTAGAATTTAGCTCGGTTATACTCTGAATTTCAAAACTCAAGCAATCTTAATTTTATGTATAACTCACTAGTTAAAAATACATAAGTATTCCGTAAATTTGCTTTTTTCCGTAAACAACTGAATTTGAAAGAGCAAGAATACATTGAAATTTATGGGGCTCGTGCCCACAATTTGAAAAATATCGATTTAAAAATTCCTCGTGAAAAACTAGTTGTTATCACTGGTTTAAGTGGAAGTGGGAAATCTTCTTTAGCTTTTGATACTATTTATGCCGAAGGTCAACGACGATATATTGAAACATTTTCTGCTTATGCTCGTCAGTTTTTAGGAGGTCTCGAGCGCCCAGATGTAGATAAAATCGATGGCTTATCACCAGTTATCTCTATAGAACAGAAAACCACAAACAAAAGTCCCAGATCAACGGTTGGAACTATTACCGAGATTTACGACTTTCTCCGTTTACTTTTTTCTCGTGCTTCTGATGCTTATTCATACAACACTGGCGAAAAAATGGTTAGCTATTCGGATGAACAAATTAAAGAACTCATCCTAAAAGATTTCGATAGTAAACGTATTGCCGTTCTTGCTCCTTTAATAAAATCTAGAAAAGGTCATTATAGAGAATTGTTCGAACAAATAGCCAAACAAGGATTTGTAAGAGTTCGTGTAGATGGCGAAATTCGAGAAATAGAGAAAGGAATGAAGCTTGATCGATACAAAACCCACGATATTGAAGTGGTAATTGATCGATTGGTTATTAATAAAGGGTCTGAGAAACGATTGGATGAAACCATTAAAACTGCTTTATATACAGGAAACAATATTTTAATGGTTATTGATGTTGATGATGTAAAACCTCGATATTTTAGTAGAGAACTCATGTGCCCTACTACTGGTATTGCTTACCCAAATCCAGAACCAAATACATTTTCATTCAATTCTCCTAAAGGAGCCTGTGATCACTGTAATGGTCTTGGTACAACTAATGAAATAAACTTAGCAAAGGTTATTCCCGATGATAGTATTTCTATAAAAAGCGGAGGGATTATTCCTCTTGGTGAACAAAAAAATAGTTGGATTTTTAAACAACTACAAACAATTGCCGAACGCTATAATTTTAGGCTATCTGACCCCATTTCAAACATTCCAAAAGAAGCTTTAAATGTTATTCTTAGCGGAGGTAAGGAAACATTTTCAGTTCAATCAAAAACGGCAGGTGTTACTCGAAAATATGAAATAGATTTTGAAGGAATTATTGCCTTCATTCAAAACCAATATAAAAATTCTGATAGCTCTTCAATTAAAAGATGGGCTAAAGGCTTTATGGACGAAGTTTCTTGCTCTGTTTGCGATGGTAAGCGTTTGAAAAAAGAAGCGCTCCATTTTAAGGTTGATGATAAAAACATCAGTCAATTAGCTCAAATGGATGTCACTGAACTTTTCAATTGGTTTAAAAACATTGAGCCTAAACTTTCTGAAAAACAATTAAAAATTGCTTCTGAAATTTTAAAAGAAATACGAACAAGAATTCAGTTTTTACTTGACGTAGGACTTGATTATTTAACTCTTGACAGAACTTCTAAATCTCTTTCTGGAGGAGAAGCACAGCGAATTAGATTGGCTACTCAAATTGGGTCTCAATTGGTAGGAGTGTTGTATATTTTGGATGAACCTAGTATTGGTTTACATCAACGTGACAATGAAAAGTTGATTAACTCATTAGTAAAACTAAGAGATGTTGGAAACTCTGTCTTAGTAGTTGAACATGATGAAGACATGATCAAACATGCCGATTTTGTTTTAGATATTGGCCCAGGAGCTGGAAAGCATGGAGGTGAAATTGTGAGCGAAGGCACTTTTGATGATTTAAAATCACACAATACCCTTACTGCTGACTATTTATCAAAAAGAAAACAAATAGAAATCCCTAAAAAAAGACGAGAGGGGAATGGGAATTATATTAAATTAAAAGGTGCTACTGGAAATAACTTAAAAAATGTTTCTATTGAATTTCCTTTAGGAAAAATGATTTGTGTTACTGGAGTTTCTGGTAGTGGAAAATCTACCTTAATCAATGGAACTCTCTACCCAATTCTAAATGCTCATATATATCGCGGAGTAAAGAAACCAATGCCTTATAAAAGCATTGAAGGATTAGAGCACATTGACAAAGTTATCGATATCGATCAGTCTCCAATAGGTAGAACTCCAAGATCTAACCCCGCAACTTATACTGGCGTTTTTAGTGAAATTAGAAGTTTATTTGCCAAAACACCCGAAGCATCAATAAGAGGTTATAAACCTGGTCGATTTAGTTTCAATGTAAAAGGAGGTCGTTGTGAAACTTGCCAAGGAGGAGGAGTTAGAGTTATTGAAATGAACTTTTTACCAGATGTTCATGTTGAATGTGAAACCTGTCAAGGAAAGCGTTTTAATCGTGAAACCTTAGAAATTAGATATAAAGGAAAGTCTATTTCTGATGTATTAGAAATGACAATAAATGATGCTACAGATTTCTTTGAGCACATTCCAAAAATATATAGAAAATTAAAAACGATTAAAGATGTAGGGTTAGGTTATATTACACTCGGACAACAATCGACCACCCTATCAGGAGGAGAAGCACAGCGCATTAAATTAGCAAGCGAACTTTCGAAAAAAGATACTGGAAATACATTTTACATCCTTGACGAACCTACAACTGGATTACATTTTGAAGATATTAGAGTACTCATGGAGGTATTAAACAAACTAACTGATAAAGGAAATACTGTCCTTATTATAGAACACAATCTTGATGTAATTAAATTAGCTGACCATATTATTGATGTCGGGTTAGAAGGTGGAAAAGGTGGAGGAAAAATACTAGTTTCAGGTACTCCCGAAGAAATCATAAAACACAAAAAAAGTTATACAGCTAAATTTTTAAAAAAGGAATTAAAAAAATAGTCTCTTAGAAAGCGAATGCTTTTTTAAACTGGTGATAACAAAAAAAAGATCTGAAAGTAAATGATACTTTTCAGATCTTTTTTGTCCAATAAATTATGAGCTGTATTTTTTACCTAGAAGATTTATCTTATCAACAAAACCAACATTTCTACAACTGGAAAACCCTGTTCATTACAAACACTTTCCTTTAATTTAAAACTCAACAAAATCACTAACTTTTAAGTAGAAAAAAGGGTGTAATTTTCATCACACCCGCTGGTTAAAACAAAATATATTTGGAATTAAATATACATGATCAGTTTTAGGTTAGTATTTTAATCGTCATCTTCTTTGTCTTTTTCAGGGCTTGACTCTGTAGCTGTATATCGAATAACATCTTGGTCATTATCATTTCCTGTAAATTGTTGTCCTCCTGAATCTGCTTTAATAGTTACCTTTAAAGGAACTTCCCCAGCAGAATTCGAAGGGGAAACAAAAATTGCTTTTATCCCAATCTTTGAAATTGTATTCCCAGGAAAGATCCCTCCATTACCTGTATATCTAAACTTATGCAAGCCTCTCTCCAACACATAAGACCAATCCGAATTATCTAGAGTTTGCCCATTTAACGTATTCAATCCGGCATTAAAACTAAACTGAAAACGATCGCTGTCAGAAATCCTCAATTCAACGGGGTTAATCCCGTTCGAATTTTCACCATTTGCCTCTCCTACAAAAACTACAAAATCTATTCTTCCCTTACTCCCAACTACTTGAGTCTTGCTAGTAAAAAGTGTGGGAAAGTAATCTGGCAATATTGTTTTTAGCAGAGCAAAAGTAAACGGACCATCTCCTGAAGGTTTAATTTTTATTGAAGAATTCGCTGCATCAATTGTTATTATTTCTTCTTGAATCCATTTTTCTCCATCCCACCTAGCCACTGTTATTCTATCGAGAAAATCAGAAGTCAAAATTGAAGACGGTGTTGTAGTTGTATTCCAATAAAAAGTTAAATCAGGCAACGTACTCCCGTTGAAATCATCAACCTCCCAATATTCTTGATTATCAATAATTTCAATTCTATCTTCTTTTAAATTTGTGTTATACGAACTCCCTGGGTTTTCCCATAGATATTGAGCATCCACAACCGAAGAGTTATTCGATGGAGCCTCCATTTTAAGTTTTCTGTATACATAATTTGCAGACCTATTGTCACCAATAGGAAATACAAATTCTTGATTTCCTTTTTTACGAACCTTATCAGTTACAAAACTCTCTTGAGAAACATTTGATACATCTGCCGATTCATCAAAAATCATTAATCCGTTTGTTGAGTAGCTAATAATCCCATCTGAGAAATCAGCATTACCTCTAATAGTGATGTTTTTTTCTATTAAAAATGGGGCCTTTTCACTTGAGTTATCAAAAAGAACATTACTAAATAATGAAGTCCCTGAACCTGCCAATTTTTGAGGTATTTGACCTTTAAAATTAAACACTGAAGCTTGAGTTTCAAATAAGATTTCTCCTTCATTGCTAAGATCATTATAAACGAACATTTCTCCGTTGTTTATAAAACTTCCTGTTGAACTTACTAATAATTCATCATAGGTAGCAGAAACACCTTCATTCCTGCTTTCATCTGACATTATATTTTTCTGAGCACTAATCTCATGACAAATAAACACCATAAATAGCAAAAAAGAAATGATATGTTTCATTCTAATGTTTAAATTTTCGAATTTTATTCTTAATCTATCTTCCATATAGAAATTAATTTTAATCAAATTATATTACTATTATTTTGAAGACTTTTTAATCAATTTAGAAAGTTGTTCTATGCGATCATTCATTTGAGTCATTTCTGAATCTAACTTTTTATTTAGCTCCTTATTTCCCTCTTTTAATGATTTAATAGTTTTATTCAACTCAATAATATGAAGGTATAACTCCTCTACTTTTTCTAAACTCTGAACCGAGATTTCAGTTAAATCGATTCCTTCTTTTACCCCACTATAAGGTGTTACTCCAGGAAGATGGTGATTTTCTTTAGCAAACTTCTCTACCTCCTCTAAGCTTGGAAATTTATAAGTATCGTTTAACGATGATCTCCCATCATAATATTGATCAAAAACGTAATCTGGATATGTCTTAGTATCTGATCTAAAAGAAGTAGCTTTTACTTCGCCCTCAACAATCAATTTATATTTAGGATTCGAGTTGTTCCCTCCGATACAAAGATTTTGGTTTACATCGTTAAAAACCATAAATGGTTTACCTACTCCTTGTTTTCTAATTACAAAATCGTTCGAATCTGTTCCTCCTAAATTATTATCAACATACATTCTCCAAACAACTATTCCATCCCTATCAAAAAACAAGTTCGGCTGATCAGATTTTATTCTCATATTACCGTCTTCAACCGTCAACTTTGACTGAGGATTCGAAGTACCAATTCCTACATCTCCATTAGGTTTAAAGGTAACTTTATCTCCATTATTGTAAAGTCTCAAGTCGGCACTATTACGCCCTAAAAACCAATCGTTAGCACCTGCCTCAAACCAAGTACCTGCATCAGAACCATCAAGTTTTGCTCTACCCCTCACATGAAGTTTAAACGAAGGAGCTCCACCAATACCTACATTTCCAGATCTTGAAATACTGCTAGTTCTATCCTCCCCCGTAACTCCCCAAGCATCACCATCAGCTATTGAGTTTTTTATACTTGCCCAAGTCTGTTTTCTCAAAGTCCCGTCACTTTCTGTAACTACAGCTAAAGTAGAACTTGAAACATTTGGTAAGCTGGCTATATTTACTCTACCACCTTTGAATAAGTGATTTCCTTGTTCTGAAACATATTGCATATTGTTATTATCATTCCCAATATAACCTTCTCTTGCTCCACTCCCAGCAGCAAACTCAATATATCCAACATTTGCTATTTTTTTCTTAGCCATTTGTAACGTTGTAGTTGCCGTATGATTTCCTAAATTATCTTTTAAAGAATTAAGATTTACAGAGTTCCCTCTATTAATTGACAAGGTTGTTCCTGAAAAAGATAAGGTTTGATTATCACTACCTCCCTGACCTCCAACAGCAGACATCGCTAACTTTCTAACATTTCCATTTCCATCAACGGTTAAAACCTGATCTGACGTGGTTCCTCCAGCAATTGACCGAATTCTTGCGTTACCATTGACATCCAATTTAGCGGAAGGAGAAGTTACTCCAATACCGAAACTACCTGCCGAGGTCATGGTCATTTTTTCAGCATTGGCTACTCTAAATCCTATTTTTTCGCCTGTTTGTGCATTCAATAACGTTTGCCCTGAATTATTTTGAATTAATGCATATCCAGTAGTTGTAGCCTGATTTTTATTTGCTAAACCTAGCCACGTTCCTCCATGACCTACTTGACCAACTTCCACTCCATTTATTAAGGTATTACTGCCTGCTCCCTGAATTTCTTGCCCATTCATCCATAATCTTGTTGTTGCATTATGGTTTCCTAAATCATCTTTTAATCCTGACAAATTCACATTATTACCCTCTGATATAGCTAGATTAGTCCCTGAAAAGCTTAAGGTTTGATCATCTGTATCTCCCTTTGCACCTACCTCCTCAGCTGTGATTTTTCTTATATTTCCGTTAGCATCTACAGTTAGCACTTGATCATTATCAGTTCCCGTAGCAATTGCTCTTATTCTTGCATTTCCATTTACATCTAAAGTTGCTGTAGGACTCTCATTAAGTATTCCTACTCTTTGAGTTCCATTGGTCTGACCCAATAAATACAATAATTTTGTATCAGCGTTTTCTGTCTTCCTACCTACTTGAAACCCTAAATACCTGTTCCCTGAGTTTGACCCCGTCGAAACATCTCCAGCACTAATACGAGCAAGGTTTCCAGATTGAACTGAAGAAGCCGTTTGGAAATTAATTCCATAATCGTTTCCTCTATTTCCCCAACCATTTCCATCTCCTCCAGAAAGAACATTTATAATATTGGAACCTTTTGTATTTCTAATCTGAATATTTCCTCCACTGAAATAGTGATCTGCTCCGTTCTCTGAGTTGTATTGTAAATTGATATTGTTGTATCCAATATACCCTAATCTCGTATTATCAGCTTTTCTAACTTCAAGATATCCTGTGTTATTTGCTCCGCCTTGTCTAATAGATGACCTACCTTCATTCGTCCCACCAGCAGTAATTGCATTACCATCCGTAATACTCTGACCACTCATATCAAGTGTTTGGGTAGCTGTATGATTTCCTAGATCATCTAACAAACCACTTAAGCTAACTGTATTCCCATCTTGAATGGCAAGGTTTGTACCTGAAATCGAAAGTGTTTGATCATCAGTATCCAATGCAGAAAGAGAAACACTATTTCCTCCTTCAATACTTAAACTGTTTCCTGACAATGTTAAATTCTGATCATCTGTATTGATTCCTGATAAGTTTACACTGTTCCCTTCTGAAATACTTAAACTGTTTCCAGAAATAGTCAATGTTTGATCATCAGTATCTAAAGTAGACAGGGAAACACTGTTCCCTCCTTCAATACTTAAACTGTTTCCAGATAATGTTAAATTCTGATTATCGGTATTGATTCCTGAAAGATTCACCGTATTTCCATTTGAAATACCTAAAGTTCCTCCTGAAAAAGATAATTGTTGATTGTCTGTTCCACTTAAAGCAACCCATCGGTTTTTATCCCAATAATAATACCCTGGAACAACATCAGTCGCTGTAGTCGTATTATACACCAATAAACTTTCCTTTGATCCTACAGATAGATTACTGATTGTTGTTACATCATTCGTTCCAGTTAATTGAACTCTTGGAAGCAACACTCCTTTATTTGAAGACACAACGTCTAACTGTGCTGCATTATCTACCTCCGATGCGCCAACAACAAATTGACCATGAATGTTTTGAAAATTAAAAGCAATTACAAAAACAAAAAAAGTAATTCTTTTTACCATACCCCTTAAAATTTTTAATTTTAGTTTTCACTAATTAAGTAGTTTCGTAGGTATAAATATTCTGAAATCGCTCTAAGAAGTCTCTCTTAATTTTATATAGTCCCCTTACAACCCCGTATACACCTCGTACTACTATTTGTACTTATTATACTTTGTTCTAGCTTTAGTATTTCTAAAACCGTTCCGGGGGACGTCTATAAAATCTGAGCGCTAAAATACAGCTTTTTTCATCTGCATCAAACATTTTTTAAAAAAATAACCGCTATTTATCTAAATAGCAGTTTTTTACAACATGTATTAATCTAGCTTTTTAAGTAATTCTTGAGCTTCTTTTTTGTGGTATAACGAGTTTGTAATAATGTACCTCAAATCCTCTTTTGCCTTTTCAATATTGTTAGACTTAAGATTCACTAATGACTTATACCAATATCCTTTTTCGGCATCTATTAAATCACTCTGAATCAAACGATCAAAAATTTTTTCTGATTTCTCGTACTCTCCTAATTGCGCATAAGATAAGCCTGCATAAATGTATGCACCCACAGATGCATCCTTTTTTTCTAAAATTGTATTAAAAGTATCAGAAGCTCTTTTATAATTCTTACTTCTGTAAAAATTTTCTCCTCTTACCAGATCCTCTAAATCATTATCTCCTCTATTGACGAAGGTTGGCAACTCTTCTGTAGGCAAATAATACTCAAAAAGTGCGTTCGAATTTAGTTTGGTATTAAATGGTTTTAATAGAAAAAGACCTAAAAGGACTGTTATACTTGCAGCAATACTAATAAAATACAACTTCCTAACCTTTGTGGGTTTCTTTTTTTTAATAGATTCAAAACTGCTTTTAATATTTTGTTGTAGTTCTTTTACTTCTTCTTTTTCAAAATAGCTCTCTAAATCCTTTAGGTCTTCTTCATTGTTATGATGAAAACTCCATTCATTCTCATTAAAAGTATTAAACAACTCTTTTTCGAAATTAACCTTTTCATTGAATTCGCCATCTGTCCTCAAGCGTTCTTCAAAGACAGTTCTCTCCTTATTATCTAATTCATTTTTTAGATAACGTTCAATTAGTATGTCTTCTTCTAAGCTCATATGGTAGCTAGTTTTAAATAACGAACATCAGATTTTATTAACTCGGTGAGTTTCTTTTTACATTTAAATACTCGTTGTCTTATTACAGTTTCTGAATTATACTCTGTTTTGGTTAAAATTTCAGCATACGATAGTTTGGCAAAGAACAAGTTGAGTATATGTTTACAGTTTTCTGATAGTTTCCCCATCATTTCAATAAACAATTCCTGCTTTTTTATCTCTAAATAGGCTTCTGCATTTTCTCGCTCTTCACTAACACGTTCCACCACTTCGTTATTTGTTACCCAATTTTTGTTTTTATTTAGCTCTCTTCTCCATAAATTCTTACAAACAGTGTATAAAAAGCCTCCAAAACTCGAATTTATTTCAAAATTTTCTCTTTTCAAGCGAACCGCTAGTTGTAATAGCGCTTTTTGAAATATATCTTCAGCATCTTCAACACTCCCTTTGTTTTGGAGAATAAAGTTTTTAATGCTAAAAAAATTCTTTTGGTAAATTTGATTTATAATTTTTGAGTTGTTGGTTTCCAAAGCTTTTAAGAAAGTTTTCCCGTCCATTTTAAAATTTTAATAATCAAAAATAAAAAAATTATATTTGTTGTGGGGTAACAAATTTCATGTTAATGAACATGAACATAGAAAACAAAAATTAAAACAATGAAAAAAATTTATTTAACATTAACAACTGTTTTAGTATTAATATTTAGTTGTAGCGATCAACAAGACACTTTTCTTCCAGAAGATGTTAGCAATGTGACAAAACAAATAGAAGTCACAAATGGTAGAAATTTTAGCGGCCCTACTACTCATGAAGATTTTGGAGATTTTGAACATGTAGACCCGAATAACCCAACTCCAAACGAATGGATTTATGAAACTTTATTAGTAACATATATCCCAGGTACTAGTGAAGCTAGACGAAATGAAATTAGAAATAAATTTTTCACAAACACTTCAAATAACTGGGATTTATTTACTTGGGTAAAATGCTCAAACAATAAAGAGTCAGAGCTTTGGACAATAAGAAGGCATAGTTCTATTGACCCTGGAGGCCCAAAGGATGTAATTGAAGCTGAAGATGACATAGCCGATAGACCTATATCAACAAATCAATGCATTTAAGTCATTATTTAATTAAAATCTTTAGCACTTGGCTATTCATATTAACATTTAATATGAATGGCCAAAATTGTGATGATTTAATTCTAAGATTAAAAAATGACAAACAAACAAAATACTCAGACGATCAAATTGACAGTTTAGCTCTTTTCTGCTCTAAAAACATTGTGCACTCCGCCAAAATATTTCATCTTTTTTCAATAAAAAATTACAAAAACAAAAAATATGCCAAGGCAATTCACTATGCAAAAAAAGAAGTTTTTTCTCTTGAAAAACAAAACATTACCAGCTTACAGTACGAAAAAGCTCTATATAATTTAGGTCGCTTTTATTATTCTGACTTACAATATGAGAATGCAATAACTGCATATAATAAGTTAACCTCTCTAGAGAAAAATAGCATATGGATTCTAAGAGCTTATGGGGAATTAGGAAGGTGTTATTCGAAAAAAGGGGATTTATTCAAATCGTTATCTTTTTTTGATAAATGTTTAAGTTCATTACAAAAAAAAGAAAACAGACAATATAAAGGTATACTCAAAAGTATTCATACTCAACATGTAAATATATCCATCACCTGTGACTTAATTAACACCAAAGAGTCTATAAACAAAGGAATCTTTCATCTAAATGAAGCTAGTAGACTTTTGGATTCAATTAACAAAGTAGGACCATTTCTCCCGCCATACTCCTTGAATTCATCTTTTGCAAATTTATATGCTACTCTCCATTTAAAGGACTATTTATTAGCTACCAAGTACTATAATAAGAACCTTCAATTGGCTATTAAAACTAGAGACTCTAATGTTATTAGCAGTAGCTGCATGAATCTTGGAGAACTTTATTTAAAGAATGACAAATTAGACAGTTCTTTTCTTTTCTTAAAAAAAAGTATTTTATTTAACCGGAAAAATAATTCAAGAAAGGCCGAAAGCTTCAGGAACCTAAGTAATTACTACTTCAAAAAAAACGAATTAGAAAAAGGACTTGAAACTATTAATATATCTCTTGGTATTAGCTTTGGAAGCCATGATGACAATACTTCTAACGACATAGCACCTACGGAACTTCAGTTAAACGAAACCAATAATAGGCGGAATATTGTAAGAGCACTGAGCAGTAAAGTTCTTATACTAAGAAACTTTTATAAAAAAACAAAAAAAAACCGCTACCTCAAAGAACTCATCTCTACTGTTCATATTGCCGACCGTTTATTTGATATCACTATAAATAACAGTAATGAAATAGACACGAAGCTACTATGGAGAAGCGAAGCTTCTGATATTTATAATGCAGGAATAGAAGCTTCGCTTCTTTTAAATGATAATGAGAAAGCACTTCTTTTTCTAGAAAAAAACAGATCTTTATTACTAGCACAAGATATTAGGAAAAATATCAATCAGACAAATCTTCCCAATCATATTTTTAATAAAAAGAACAAACAATATAAAGAAATATTGAGCATTGAAGAACAAGTTAAAAAAAGTTCTTATAATTACTTAAAAGACTCGTTGTTTAAAAAAAAGAGAGAATTTAATATATACTTAGATTCTCTCGAAAAAAACTTCCCTAAATCATTTAACTCTTCTTTTTCTCTTAAAGTAAATACTTTAGTTGAAATCCAAAAAAAACTACCTTCAAACACAATTGTAATTTATTACTCCCTTAATAAAACTATTCCCGAAAAAGGTTTTTTGTTAGGCTTAGCAATTTCCAAAGAAAATACAATTTCCTTTGAAATAGAAGACACTCGAAAATTAATAAAAAATATCGATAATTACCGAGTAATGATTTCAAATCCATTCAGTAAAAAATCTGATTTCACAAAATTTAAAGAAGTTTCTTACTTTTTATATAATCAACTAATACCTGAAACAATAAGACCTTTAATTGAAAATAAAAACTTGATTATAGTTCCTGACACCAACTTAGACAATTTACCATTCGAATCGTTAAACAAGAATGATCAAAAGTTAGAATTCCTCATAGAATCCAACAATATCAGTTATGCTTATTCACTAACTTTTTCTGAATTAAATAAAGATATTATTAGAAAGACTAATAACGATATTTCGCTATATTCTCCCGTAAAGTTTGATAACACCACCATTTCTTCACTTCCATTTACAGAAAAGGAATCCAACGATATTAAGAACATAGTGAATGGTTATTTTCATCAATTCGATAATGCCAATAAAAGTAACTTTTTAAAAAATAGTGCTAATTCAAAAATTATTCATCTAGCCACTCATGCTAATGCTAGTGACAATCCCCAAATTCAGTTTTACGATTCTATTTTACCCTTACATGAATTGTACACGTACAAAAACAACGCAGATTTAGTTGTTTTAAGCGCTTGTGAAACCAATTTAGGTGAAATAAAGAAAGGAGAAGGTGTATTGAGTTTAGCTAGAGGTTTTTTCCATTCAGGAGCCAACTCCGTAGTTTCTTCTCTTTGGAAAATTAATGACGCTAGTACTTCAGAAATCATGGCTGATTTTTACAAAAATCTAAAGGACAATCAATCTAAAACTTCAGCTCTTAATAACGCCAAACGAACGTATTTAAAAAACCATAGTCTTTCTGAAAAATCACCTTATTATTGGGCTTCTTTTATATTAATTGGTGATACCAATCCTGTTTTTGAAAGTAATTTTATTTTATATATTTCCATTATTTTTACTTTTAGTTTTTTAGTATTTCTTTTCTTGTGGCGAAAAGCTCGAAAACAATAAAAATATCATGCAAAAGCCTGTCTATAGAATTTTCACCATTCTTTTTCTAATTTTCTTGAACTACTCCCCTGCTTTTTCTCAATTTGAAAATTACAAACAAGTTGTTGAATTAAGTAAAAAACGAAAAGTAACTGAAAAAGTAGTTGATAGTATTCTAAAAACTTATACTAATAGAGGCAAATCTTACGCTAATATAGCCCACAGCTTTTCGTTTTTTTTCTATCGGATAAAACGTAATTACGATCTGGCAATAAAATATGGAATTATAGAAAAAAATACTTTTGAAAATTTAAGATTAAACAATAAGGAATATAATAACATACTCTATAATTTAGGAAAATATCATTTTCTTAAATTTCAATACACCAAGGCTATTAATTATTTTGAGCAAGCAATTAAATCTAATCAGTTTCCTAAAAAAGTTGCCCAATCATACTGCCAACTTGGTAGATGTTACAGAGCATTAGGAGACTATTATAAATCCTTAAATCATTATTCTTTAGGTCTCCCTCTACTTTTAAAAGTCGGAAGTAAACAAAGCTATATTGCTCATAGTAGATTACTAGCTGCCACCTGCAACAAATTAAACACAAAAGAAAGTGTGAAACTTGGATTGTTTTATTTGGAAAAAGCAGACAGTATTGCAGGAACTTTAACTAATAGAAAGGCCTACAACCAACTTTTTTATGAAATAAATACAACCTTCGCAAACCTTTATGCTTTAAAACATCAATATAATTTCGAAAAAGCAAAGCATTTTTACAAAAAAAATATCGCTCTAGCCAACAAAGAAAAAAACCACAAAGAACTGGCTCTTAATTTTTTAAATCTAGGTGAATTATATTTAAATAAAAATAAGGATAGTGCACTGGCATTTTTACATAAAAGTTTATTTTTTGATAGAAAAAATTTATTCAAATTTGAAACCTGTAAAAACCTAGCACGTTTTTATTCCAGAAAAAAGCAATACCAAAAAGCAATAGATCTTTATACAACTGCCTAAAAAAAAAGGAGGGTACCAGTTTTGATAAGATAAATCCATCAGATATAATTAATGCCACAGAAAAAGAACCACTATTTCAAGCTTTAGAATTAAAAACAGTCGCTTTTATTAGCTTATACTTCCAAACTAAGAAAAATCTTTTTTTGAAAGATGCTATTAAAACAGTTCTGTTTACTAAACGAGCAGCATACATCTTACAACAAAATACTACTGAAACAAGCAGCAAGTATATATGGTTAAAAGAAGTTTCTAAAATCTTTAATCTAGGGATTTATGCTGCATCTATTTTGGAGAACACAACATTAATTTTCAGGTTAATTGAACAAAACAAGTCCTTTATTTTAAATCAAAATATACTTGTAAAAAAAGATCATTTAAATCTTCCTATTGAACAAAAGCTGAAGAATAATGAGTTTAAGAAAAGAATCTTAAACTTAGAAAGCTCATTAGATTCTCTTGAAATATCAAAAGAACGAAGTACTATATTAGACCTAAAAAATAGATACCAAAACTTTCGAGATTCGATTAATTTAATTTACCCAGAATATCTATCCCTAGATCAAAAAATAGAACCAGTAACTTTGGAAACAGTTAAAAAAGGATTGGGTAAAAATGACGTCGTTATAAGTTTCTCTGCAAACAATATCAAAATAGGTAATGAAAAATCTAGTTTAATTGGCTTAGCCATTTCTAAAGATAAAACAATCCCTTTTAAAATTCCTAACAGCGAGAAAACCATAGAGAATCTAAGTTTATACCGAAAACTTCTTTCCTCTCCTTTAAAAACAAAACAAGAGTTAAATAAATTCAAGACAACTGCCTATTTTTTATATAATCAACTATTCCCCTCTTCAGAGATTAAAGACCTCATAAAAAACAAAAATGTCCTTATTGTACCAGATATTACCATGGAGAATACTCCGTTAGAAGCTTTAGTTTCTAAGAAAGATTCATTACATTATTTGGTCGAAGATTGTAATATCAGCACGCCTATTCTTTGACTTTTTCTGAATTAAATAAGGGCGTTATCAGAAAGACTAATAATGATCTTTCGCTATATTCTCCTATAATGTTTGATAACACCAATATTTCTTCGCTTTCATTTACCGAAAAAGAATCTGACAATATTGAAAAGGTATTAAATGGTAATTTTTATAAAAGGAATCAGGCTAGTAAATCCAATTTTTTAAGTAAGAGCTCTAATTCAAAAATCATTCATTTAGCCACTCATGCGAATGCTAGTGGTTATCCTCGAATTCAATTTTATGATTCTATTCTTCCTCTACATGAATTGTATACTTATAAAAACAATGCTGATTTAGTTGTTTTAAGTGCTTGCGAAACAAACCTTGGAGAGATTAAAAAAGGTGAAGGTGTATTGAGTTTAGCAAGAGGTTTCTTCCATTCTGGAGCAAACTCCGTAGTTTCCTCTCTTTGGAAAATTAATGATGCAAGCACATCAGAAATCATGTCAGATTTTTATAAGAATTTAAAAAACAACCAATCAAAAACTTTGGCGCTAAATAATGCCAAACGAACGTATTTAAAAAACCATAGTCTTTCTGAAAAATCACCTTATTATTGGGCTTCTTTTGTATTAATTGGTGACACCAATCCTGTTTTTGAAAGCAACCTAACTCTTCACTTGTCAATACTACTTATCGCTGTAATACTATTATTTATATATTTTCTCAAAAAAAGAGGGTAACACTTCCCCTCCCCTTGAACATACTAGTAAATAATCTGATATGATGCATTTGCTTTTAAAGTTTATGAAAAATATTGGATAGCATAAATAGATAAATCAAACCTTGTTCTCATTTGTATTATCGATTTAATCTGTTTTATGCGCGTCGTAAAATTCGGGGGAAATTGCTAGAAAAACCTAATTAAGACATTGCCTATTACAAAGGCTACATTGAAAAAGAAGAAAAGATCGCCATATACCAACGGCGGTCTTTTTCTTTATCAATTTATTTCACACGTTTCTTTTGATATCAGTATACGCTCCTAATTATCTTTAGAGTATTTTCACATTTTACTAAGTTTTTTTAACTCTTTTTTAATTTTAACAAAAGAAAAACCACTAAATTAGCAAGCTTCCTTTTTTCGGAAGAATTAATTTAAAAAAGATTTGAGTATGACTCCTAATGATGACAGAAAAATAAGAGAAAAATTACAACAAAAAACGTGGAATGAAATAAAAACAAACGATTCATGGGCCATTTTTAAAATCATGGCAGAGTTTGTTGATGGTTATGAACGATTAAGTAAAATCGGCCCTTGTGTTTCTATTTTCGGATCTGCAAGAACCAAACCTGATCATCCTTACTATAAATTAGCAGAAGAAGTAGCTTTTAAACTTACTGAAAATGGTTTCGGTGTAATTACCGGAGGTGGGCCTGGAATTATGGAAGCAGGTAACAAAGGGGCCAACAGAGGAAAAGGAACCTCGGTTGGATTAAATATTGACCTTCCTTTTGAACAACATGATAACCCTTGGATTGACCCAGGAAAAAGTTTAGATTTCGACTACTTTTTCGTTAGAAAAGTAATGTTTGTAAAATACTCTCAAGGATTTGTTGTTATGCCAGGCGGTTTTGGAACTTTAGATGAACTTTTTGAGGCCATTACCTTAATTCAGACCAAAAAGATTGGAAGGTTCCCAATTGTTTTGGTTGGTAAAAAATTCTGGAGTGGTTTGCTCGACTGGATTAAAAACACACTTTTAGAAGAAGGGAATATTAGCCCTGAAGATTTGAATTTATTTAGATTGGTGGATACGGCAGACGAAGCTGTTGAACATTTCAATAAATTCTATGCGAAATACCAATTAAAACCTAATTTCTAGAAAATTATCCTATATTTAAAACTCGTTATGAATTATATTTTATAACGAGTTTTTATTTTGTGTACCATGATAAATAGATTTCTTCTTTTTCTTTCCTTAGTTCTTTTTGTCTCAATACACAGCTTATTTGCTCAAACCAATACCATTTCTTCTAATATTATTCTCAACGACAGCAGCAGAACTTTTAAAATTCAACAGAGAATTGTTTTTATCAATAAATCAACACATAACCTGAGTAAGATATATCTTCATAACTGGGCAAATAGTTTTTCAGGAAATGACACTCCTCTCGGTAAGCGGCTTATTGAAGATTATCGGAAGGATTTTTATTTTTCAGAAGAAAATGAAAGAGGATTTTCCAAAATCAAAAACCTAACAGTTAACTATCAACTCGTAAAATTTCAAGAATTACCGAACCAACAGGACATCCTTGAATTAACGTTAAACAAGGCTTTAAACCCTAAAGACAGCATTACTATTTCAGTTCTATATTCTCTGAAGGCTCCAAATTCCAAATTTACTGGATATGGTAAAACAAAATCGGGATATCATCTACGTTTTTGGCAAATTACTCCCGCCGTATACGATACAAAATGGAACTTGATGAGTAATTTGAATATGGATGATTTATATCAAGATGTTGCCGATTACGATATTAAAATCAAGGTTCCTAATACCTACAAAATTGAAAGTAATTTATACCAATATAAAACTACCGAAGAAAATTTCACAACCTATCAATTAGTTGGAAATCAAAAGAAGGATATTATTTTAAATATCGATTCAAATCCAAGATTTAAATCGTTTAAAACTAAAACTCAAGAAATTAAAACCGATGCGTTTGACAAACATATATCAATAGAAGAATCGGAAAAAATCATAACAAAACAGATTCGTTTTATTGAAAAACATATCGGAAAGCATCCGCATACAGAAATATTTGTTGACAGAATTTCAGTCAAAAAAAACTCACTGCAAGAACTTTATGGCTTACCTCGATGGATGAAGCCTTTTCCTGAAAACTTTCGATGGGATGTTAACTTTTTTTATGCACTTAGTTCCAAGTACATCAATGATATTTTAATTCATAATAAAAGAAAGGATTACTGGTTTATTAATGGGTTAGAAACATTTTTAATGATGGAGTACTTAAAAGAATATTATCCTGACGTAACTATTCTTGGTAAGTATTCGAAGTACTGGCCTATTAAAAATTACAATTTAAGCAAGTTAAAACAAAGTGATAAATTTCCGTTCATTTACCAGTTTAGCGCTCGGAAATTTTACGATCAACCTCTTAAAACCACAGCTGACTCTCTTTCTAATTTTAACAGAAAAATAGTTAGCAAATATAAATCAGGACTTGGATTTCGTTATTTACAAGACTATCTGAATGATAGCATTCTTCAAAAGTCGATAAAGAAATTCTTATATAAAAATCACTTAAAACTTAGTTCACCTTCTGATTTTCTATCCATTCTTAAAAAAAACACTTCCAAAGACATCGATTGGTTCGCCAAAGATTATTTAAAAACTGCAAAAAAAATTGATTATAAAATCACCTCTATTAAAGAGATCGAAGGAAAAGATTCCTTAAAGATTACAATCAAAAATAAAAGAAATTTTACAGCTCCAGTAGCACTGTATGGAATCAATAAAAAAGAAATTAAATTTAAAAAATGGATTTCTGATATTGATTCAAAAAAAACTATAAAAGTTAAGAAAGGTGATTATACCAAACTGGCACTGAATTATGAAAACACTTATCCTGAACACAACTCACTAAATAATTTTAGAAAAACAAATAATAAGTTAATTAATAAACCTCTTCAGTTTCGATTTTTCCAAGATGCAGAAGACCCTTATTACAATCAACTCTTTTACTATCCAAATATTAAGTACAATTTGTATGACGGTATTAGTTTAGGAGTTAAACTAAAAAATCAACCGATTATTCCGCATAATTTTGAATTTACACTAACTCCAAATTATAGTACTAAAAGTAGAAATTTTACTGGTGCTTTTGCCGTTGCGTATAATCAGTTTTTTGAAACTTCTTCAATCTATAAAATAAAGTACGGTATAAACGGAAGTAATTTTCATTACGCTCCTGAACTGGGCTATAACACTTTAGTTCCCTACGTTAGTATTGCTTTCCGAAGAAAAACATTGCGCGATGTAGGTTCTAAAACCCTTACTACTCGACTTTTTTATATAAACAAAGAAGTTCCTCAAGCAAGCCCTATAACAGAGCAAGATCGATACAAGGTTTTAAACTTTAGATACATCTATAGTAAACCTAATATTATTGAACGACTCCAATATGCTGTTAATTTTGAACTTGGAAATAATTTCACAAAGTTGTCTACCGACATTCGTTATTTAAAATTTTTTGATAATGAAAGAAGCTTCGATCTGCGTTTCTTCGGAGGAATGTTTGTGACAAATAATTCAGTTGGTGATTATTTTAGTTTCGGACTAAATAGAAGCTCAGATTATCTATTTGAGCAAAACCTCTTTGGTCGCTCGGAGAGTTCCGGTTTATTCAGTCAGCAATTTATTATCTCCGATGCTGGGTTTAAATCTAAATATAATACTCCTCAAACAGCAAATCAATTTATACTAGCAGGGAATACAAGCGTAAGTGTTTGGAAATGGGCTGAAATATATAATGACTTTGCTATGCTAAAAAATAAATCCAGTAGTCCTAACTTCTATTATGAAAATGGTATTCGCCTGAATTTTGTTCCCAACATATTTGAATTTTATTTCCCCATTTATAGCAACCAAGGTTGGGAAGTAACAAAACATGCCTACCCTTCTAAAATACGATTTGTTATTACGACTAATTTAGATAGAATTTATAATTTTATTAGGAGAGGTATTCTCTAATAACAAAGTTTTTAAACTCAGTGTTATTGCCAATTCTATAATAAGATTCCCTTAGAATATAATATCATCTTAAGTTTTAATAAAAATTACCAAATACTCAATAAAACCTTCTTTTTTAACTTTTTTTTGAATTATTCTTAACAAAAGTAAAGATTTTTAAAATTCAATTAAAAAAACTATCTTTGTAACCTCACCTATAATTAGATACAGTATGATGGAAAAAACTGAAGTTGTTAACACCCAAAAACTTTCTTTTGCAGATTTTAAACACGAAGTTTTAAACGATTATAGAATAGCTCGCATCAGTAGAGAGTGCAGCTTACTAGGTCGAAGAGAAGTTTTGACTGGAAAAGCAAAGTTTGGAATTTTTGGTGACGGTAAAGAAGTTCCTCAGCTAGCCATGGCAAAAGCCTTTAAAAATGGTGATTTTCGCTCAGGATACTATCGTGACCAAACGTTCATGATGGCCATAGGCCAGTTAACTGCTCAACAGTTTTTTGCGGGATTATATGCACATACCGATATTCAAGCAGATCCAATGTCAGCAGGGCGTCAAATGGGTGGACATTTTGCTACACATTCATTGGATGAAAATGGAAATTGGAAAAATTTAACTCAACAAAAAAACTCTTCAGCTGATATTTCACCTACCGCAGGGCAAATGCCCCGCCTATTAGGACTAGCTCAAGCTTCTAAGATTTACAGAAATGTTAAGGAATTAAAAAATCATACAAATTTTTCACAAAAAGGTAACGAAATCGCTTGGGGTACTATAGGAAATGCTAGTACAAGCGAAGGACTGTTTTTTGAAACCATAAACGCTGCAGGTGTATTGCAGGTTCCTATGGTTATGAGTGTATGGGATGATGAATATGGAATTTCAGTGCATGCAAAACACCAAACTACAAAAGAGAGTATTTCCGAAATCTTAAAAGGGTTCCAGCGTAATGAAAAACAAAAAGGTTATGAGATTTTTGTTATAAACGGTTGGGATTATGTTCAATTAATTGATACTTATAACAAAGCTGCGCGAATTGCAAGAGAAGAACACTCTCCTGTTTTAATACATGTTAAAGAATTAACACAGCCTCAAGGGCATTCTACCTCAGGATCTCACGAAAGGTATAAATCGAAAGAACGCTTACAATGGGAACAAGAACATGATTGTCTTATTCAAATGCGCAAATGGATTCTTGATTTCGAATTACAAGATGAAAATGGCGACACACTCAAATTAGTTGATTCTGAAGAAGAATTAATCAATATAGATAAGAATGCTAAAAAAGATGTTTCTAAAGCAAAAAGAGATGCTTGGACAGCTTTTACCGGCGAGATTAAAAATGAAGCAAGAGCTGCGATTACTATTCTGGAAAAACTTGCAGAAAAAAGCAGTAATGGAACCTTTATTTCTAAACTAAAAAATGATCTTGCAGCTACCAACGAACCTATTCGCAAAGATATTTTAAGTACTGCACGTAAAGCTCTAAGATATTTAAGAGATGAGAATCTTCCTGAAAAAGTAGAGCTTCAAAACTTTATTAAAGCTTCTTTAGAACATGCTTATGATAAATACTCGTCAACTTTACTTAGTGAAACCGAAAATTCGCCATTAAAAGCGACCGAAATTAAACCTAAGTATGTTGGAGAAGAAAATTTAGTAGATGCTAGAATTATCATGCGTGATAATTTCGACGCGATCTTGAAAAAACATCCAGAAGTGTTAATTTTTGGTGAAGATGCTGGGCATATTGGAGATGTTAATCAAGGGTTAGAAGGTTTACAAGAAAAATTTGGAGAATTACGTGTTTCTGATACTGGTATTAGAGAAGCAACAATTTTAGGTCAGGGAATTGGAATGGCAATGCGTGGATTACGACCTATTGCTGAAATTCAATACCTAGATTATTTATTATATGCTCTTCAAATAATGAGTGATGATTTAGCAACACTACGTTATAGAACATATGGAAAACAAAAAGCTCCGTTAATAATTCGTACAAGAGGACATAGATTAGAAGGTATTTGGCACGCTGGTTCTCCAATGGGCGGAATAATTAATAATATACGAGGTATTCATGTTTTAGTTCCACGTAACATGACAAAGGCAGCTGGATTTTACAATACTTTATTAAAAGGAGATGACCCTGCTTTGGTTATTGAATGTTTAAATGGATACCGTTTAAAAGAAAACCTACCAACCAATTTAGGTGATTTTACTACACCTATTGGAGTTGTTGAAACTATTAAAGAAGGTACTGATATCACAATTATTTCTTATGGATCAACATTAAGAATTGTTGATGAAGCAGCAAAAGATCTTGCTCAGGTTGGAATTCATGCAGAGATCATCGATGCTCAAAGTTTATTACCTTTTGACATCCATCAAGATACCGTAAAGTCGGTAGCTAAAACTAATAGATTATTAGTTGTTGACGAGGATGTTCCTGGTGGAGCTTCAGCTTATTTATTGCAAGAAATTTTAGAAAATCAAAATGCTTACAAACATTTAGATAGCAAACCAGCAACACTTACCTCAAAAGAACACAGACCAGCTTATGGAACCGACGGGGATTATTTCTCTAAACCTTCCGCTGAAGACGTCTTCGAAAAAGTATATGAAATAATGCATGAAGCAGATCCTCAAAAATTCAAGAAATTATATTAATCCTAAATTTATCGGATAAAAAAAAGCGATTTTAGAAAATTCTAAAATCGCTTTTTTTTATCAAATTTTTAGAGATAAGATTACTCTTCAGTTTTCTCATCTGCCTTAACATCTTGCTCATCAATAGGAGTATTCCTTGACTCATAATCACTTATTTTTACCTTAAGTGCTTCAATAAAAGTCGAAGATGATAAATCAGAGTTTTCAATAATTTCTTTTAATGCTTTTATTCTATCAGTCATTGTTTCTTTTTTAACTGCTAGTGCCGCATATTTTGCAGTTGCAATATCAACTGAATTCTCTGAAATATTAGAAGTTTTTATCCATCCTTCTTCAATATACTCTCCTTCTGATCTCTTTCCTTTTACTTTCACCCAATCATCTTGAGTTAAAGTAACAGCAATAATATCCATTGCACTGTACTTTTTATCAGTTTTAGTTAGAAGATCGGGTCTTTTATATACTGTAGCATCTTCAAGTAAAGCTCCAACTTTTCCATCAACTGCTAAAAAGCGAACAGGAGTCCATCCTTCTTTTCCGTCAACCAATCTGACTTTTACATATACTTTTTTAGATTTTGGATCTGTTGTTTCATCACCTGTTAAACCAATCTTCTCTCCTAAACTCATTGAAGTCAACCACTTTCCTTTAGCTTCTGGAGTCTCTCTAACAGAAAGCTTTTCTAATAAACAGATAGCGTCATTCGATTTAGCATCCTCTTTTTTAACAGCCTCTGAAATAGTTTCTGTAGTTTCTTTTTTTGTTTCGTTTTTTGCGTTTTCCTTACAACTTGTAAACAAAACCGCTACTGACATAATAGCAATATATAGTTTTTTCATCTGAAATAAATTTTGCACAAATATAACTTTTCTTTTGAGTAATCCCTATAATGCTGTATTTTCTTGCCTACTTCCAACAAACACTAACATAATAATAAACAACACATTAACACGTAATACAATTAAATTAGAGGCTCTAAAAATTTAACTCTTACTTTTTCAGAAGATAACAACCAATAACACAATCTAAACATCTAGCTCTATCACAATAACTCGTTTTAAGTTCAATTAATGCTTGAGAATGCAAGGCATTTGTTGAAACTAATTGATTTTCAGAAAATTTTGAAATAATATTATTTTGCTCTGGCCCCATCCTTTTCAAAACTGTCAAAACTTCTTCTGAATTAAACTCTCCTGAATTTTTCATGAACACAAACTTCATTGGAACAATTACATTGATTACCAATAAATTTATCATAGATTTTGTTGTAAACTTATTACTCTTTTTACTGCTCGTTTCAAAAGTGTAATGCTCTTTCCAAAACTCATCGACCTGTACAGAAAATAGTTCGTAAAACTTATGAAGTTCATTTACCTTGATAATTCTGGAAAACAAATCTGGATATTTTAGAATCAATGCCGCAAGTTGGGCTATCCTGATCGTTGGAAAGTTCGAAGGACGCATTCGAAAAAATTGAAACTCTCTTTTCTTAAGTCCTTTTAATTTAAACTTATGCTTCATATAAGTATACTCATCCTTTAATTCTTTGAAATAAGCCCCTTCCATTTCGTCTTCCAAAAATCCAGCTTGTCCAAACAACAAAGCGGAAAGCTGTGTTTTATTAAAACGTAGTTTTCTTAAAACATGATAAGGAAAAGATCTCGCTAATTTCAAGAAAACCTCGCCATTCACTTTTGAGCCGAAAGTTTTCGCCATCAAAAAAAACAAAACAGCTTCATAATCATTATTCGTCAAACTTAGTAACTCATGAATAACCATCGCTTTTCGTTCAAGCCTTTCAAAGTAAAGTCTTTCTAACCAATTACCTAATAAAAAACTATCAACACTTACTAGTTGCTTCTCACAAAAAATCCAATTATTTCCTTTAAACATCAACCTTTTGTAACTTCTCAATACATTTGGTTTTACAAAATCTTTTAAGACCAACGTTGGTAACAGTTTTTCATTTTTCATAAAAACACCAACATCATGTTCCCAAACCACATGAAGAATTACCGCATCATAGTTCTCATCAAATTCATGTTGATGAACATACCAATCTGACGATTTCAAATGCATTTCAACATTTCCAATCCAAAGTTGATCATTGAAAAGAATATGGGCATTTAAGAAATCAGGCCCTGTATTTTTATTCCAAATTCCGGTTTTAACAATTTTAATTCTCTCTTGAGATATTGTGGTTAACTTGTGTGTATAAATAAGTTTCTGGCACCACAAAAAATGCAGTAAATCTTCTTTCATGAACAATTATTTAGCAATTAATTACGTTAAATTTAAAAAATAAAGTCTTTACGAAAAAATCGTTTTTAAACTTCCTTTTAATTATAAGTAAAAACTAGCCCTCTATAATTATTTACAATACATTTACAACGTATCTAAATTAAATCTAACCTATTTTTACAAAATAAAATTTTTATAAATGAGCAATAGTATAGACAATTTGAAATGGCGTTACGCTGTTAAAAAATTTGACAACAATAAAATTATCTCTGACGAAAAAATTAACATCCTCAAAGAGGCCTTTAATCTAACCCCAACTTCTTATGGTTTACAGCCTTATAAATTAGTTGTATTAAGCAATAAAGAACTACAACAACAACTGGTTGAACATTCTTGGAATCAACAACAGGTAGCACAGGCATCTCATGTATTTGTTATTACAGTTCCAACAGAGATCACTTCTGAAGATGTTGAAGAGTATTTCAAACTTGTTAAGAAAATAAGAAACACGCCAGATGATGTTATCAAGCCTTTTAGAGATATGTTGTCAAATAGTTTAGGTAGTAAATCGCCTGAAGAGTTATTTGAATGGATGAAGAATCAAGCCTATTTAGCCTTAGGTAATTTAATGACCGTAGCTGCAAATGAAAAAATAGACTCATGTCCAATGGAAGGGTTTATACCAGAAAAATACGATGAAATTTTAGGATTGGATAAATTGAATTTAAGATCAGTTTTAGTACTTCCTTTAGGAATTAGAGCTGAAGATTGTTTTATGAAAGACCTAGAAAAAGTTAGAAAAAAAACAGAAGATATTGTTATTGAGTTATCATAATATCTTTTCAATACGAGTTATGAACTACGCTATAAACTTTAAAATTTAGTACATTCGTAGTTCATAATTCTATTGTATGCAACCACTTCACATAGTTTTATTAATACTTGGATATTTTGGGGTATTAATAGGTATTTCTTTTTTAACAGGAAAATCTGCAAATAACACTACTTTTTTTAAAGCTAATAATTCATCTCCTTGGTATTTAGTTGCCTTTGGAATGATTGGCGCTTCCCTTTCGGGTGTAACTTTTATTTCTGTTCCAGGGTGGGTTGAAGGTCAACAAATGGGTTATATGCAAATGGTTTTAGGCTATGTTATTGGCTATGCTGTTATTGGTCTTGTTTTACTACCCCTCTATTATCGATTAAACCTTACCTCTATTTACACCTATTTAGGAGATCGCTTTGGTAGGTTTTCTTATAAAACTGGAGCTTCTTTTTTCTTGCTATCAAGAGTCATAGGTGCCTCTTTCCGACTATTTTTAGTAGCGAATGTTTTACAATTAATTTTATTTGATGGTTATGGAATTCCTTTTTGGGTTACGGTTATCATTACCATTTTACTTATATGGCTATATACTTTCAAAGGAGGTATAAAAACAATTGTATGGACCGATACTCTACAAACCTTATTCATGTTAATTTCTGTTGGGGTTTGTATAATTATGATTTCTGAGGAATTACAAATTGACAATTTGTTTACCTATGTGTCAGAAAATAGATTATCAAAAATGTTCTTCTTTGAAGATATTAATGCCGGAAACTACTTTTGGAAACAATTCTTCTCTGGTGCTTTTATTGCTATTGTTATGACAGGACTGGATCAAGATATGATGCAAAAAAATCTTACCTGTCGTAATTTAAAAGATGCTCAGAAAAACATGTTTTGGTTTACAATTGTTCTGGTTATCGTAAATTTCTTTTTCCTTTCTTTAGGAGTTCTACTTACTGATTATGCAGAATCTTTAGAAATAAACGCTCATAAAGATCAATTATTTCCGCTTATTGCCATGAATGGTAACTTAGGTCTTGCGACTTCTTTATTTTTTCTTTTAGGATTAATTGCTGCTGCATATTCAAGTGCTGATAGCGCATTAACATCTTTAACAACTTCTTTCAGTATTGATATCTTAGAAATCGATAAAAAAGAAAACGAAAAAGAGCAAGTAAGGATTCGTAAAAAAATTCATATAATATTTTCTTTTGTTCTTGTTGCCACTATCCTTGTTTTTAAATATTTCATAGCAGATGAAAGCGTAATTGCTAAAATATTTCAGTTCGCTGGTTACACCTATGGTCCTTTGTTAGGGTTATATGCCTTTGGATTATTCACAAAATTAAAAGTTAAAGATAACCTGGTTCCATTTATATGTTTAATATCTCCATTCATCACTTATTTAATAAGTCACCTGAGTAAAACTCAATTGGGCTTCGATTTTGGTTTCTTTATTTTAATAGTTAATGGAGCATTAACTTTCATAGGTTTATTAAGTATTCAAACGCAGACTTCAAATGAGTAAAAAAGGAAAAGAGAAAAACACTGTGAATAAGGCCAAACACAGTAGATTAATGAAACAGAAAACGAATAAGGTTAAATCTGAAAAACAACAAAGAAAAGAAAAATTGAAAGCTATTATTAAAAAAGCTAATGAACAAAACAACGATTTAAATGACAGCCAAACAACTGATAAATAAGTTCGATTTAACCGAACACCCTGAAGGGGGATATTATAAAGAAACCTATAGAAGTATAGGTGAAATTAACAATGAAAACCTACCCGATGAATTCACTGGAAATAGAAATTATGGCACCGCTATTTATTTTTTATTGACTTCAGAAAAATTTTCTGCATTTCACAAAATAAATCAAGATGAGATTTGGCATTTCTATAAAGGAAGTCATTTGAAACTTCATATGATTTCTCCCGATGGAAATTATTCATTCGTTTTAATAGGTAATAATTTTGAAGTAAATGAAATTCCTCAGTTTGTTGTTCCCGCCGGATATTGGTTTGCTGCGGAAGTTACAGGTGACTATTCTTATTCATTTACAGGATGTACCGTTGCTCCTGGTTTTGATTTTAATGACTTTGTACTACCTAAAAGAGAAGAGCTTATTGAGTTGTTCCCTGAACATAAAAAAATTATTACTCGTTTAACACATCATTAAAAAATTTGAAACCTTCTGACTAGTCCTAAAATAATCGATACAGATTATTTAGGACTAGTCTTTATAAACATTTCTACTTAACAACAAAAACTACGTTTATCAAAGCGTTTAAATCGGTTGGTTGACCAATTATCGTATAAGTCAATACACCATTCGCATCAATAGACATTGTTCCTGTATTAAACACAGTAGTATCTGCAAAGGTTACGTAATAATATAAATCTGTAGCAGCATACGTTGGTATCGCATTAGGTGCTCCAGTACTTCCTGCTACAGGAGTTGCGAACTGAGCGGTATACTCGTTATATAAATTTAAAGTAAACGTTCCATTAGAACTTGCATCTATAGCTATTGAAGGCGGGTAAAATACCCTTGCAGCCTTAGAAGTAATTGGAGCAATTGCTTGCACTACCTCTTCTACTGTTAATTCATTTCCAGCTCCTGGATCACCCGTAACATTATTAACATCTACAGCTGTAACAACATTTACTTCTGAAGCATTCTGATCGTCTGTATCCACTTGCCAACCCGCACTAGTGTAGCGATATACTTTTTCATCGGTTGTATTAAATAAAATCGAACCAATATTCACGCCAGTTAATGAAGTCATTTCGGTATTAGTAGCAGTAGGTAACCCCATTAATGAATTAGCATCTATTTGCCCAACAATAATATTGGTAACAAATAATAAAGCATATAATATTTTTAGTTTCATAATGTTAAGTTTTTATCTTTCCGATAACAAATAATTAGTTTTCATTCTTGGCTATAAAAATACGATTTTTTCTTTTTTTCAATCTAAATAAGGTATATTTATCAGCAATTTTAGTTGCTAACCCCACATTTTAAATGAAAAAAAGATACGTCTTACTATTGCTAATACAATTTTTCTCTGTTTTATTGTTTTCTCAAACTGGCCCTGGAGGTGTTGGTTCTCGCAACGGTTCTTCTTCTTTAATTGTTTGGCTTAGAGCAAATGATTTAAATGCTGATGGTAATATTTCTAACAACCCTACTAATGGAAGTTTAGTTTCCACTTGGTCTGATTTTAGTGGAAATACAAACAATTTCACACAAACAGGAACAAACAGACCAAGCTACAATTCTTCAGGAACATTTGATGCAGTTAATTTTAATTCGAGTTTAGCTGCCGCTCAATTTATGTCGGGTTCAACAGCTGGAATTTTCCCCAATGCAAGTACATTTATCGCTATTAATCCAGTGAACACTGGGAATTCACATACTTTGTTAGATCATTCTTCAGCGTCATTAAGAGTTGAACAATGGTTTAATACCAATAGAGTTGGTCTTACACGATATGGCGTTTCCGATTATTCAACTAGCATAACTTCTCCTTTTAATATTAACTCAATTATATCATATCATAAACCAACAGGATCATCAATAGTCGAAGTAAGAGTGAATGGTGCTACTCAAAATTTAAACATCGGATCAACAACCGCTGGAATTCCGCTAGATAGAATTGGTAGAAACTCGAACGGTGCTGATGAAGCCAGTGGAGATTTCTTCGAAATTATCTTCTTTAATAGCAGAGTAAACGATGCTCAAAAAATTATTATTGATAATTATCTTTCCGCTAAATTTGGCAACATCAACATTCCTATAAATGTTTATGACGAAGACAATGCTGGTGCTGGAAACTATGATCATGAAGTCGCTGGAATAGGAAGAGTAGATGCTTCAAACCTACACAATGATTCTCAAGGAACTGGAATTGTCAGAATCTCAAACCCTACTAATTTAGGAAACAATGAATTTTTCATGTGGGGTCATGATAATGGTGCCTTACAAATGAACACTGGATTAAATGCACCTAGTGTTATTAAAAACAGATTAACAAGAACTTGGAGAGTTAGTGAAACCAATACTTCTGGTGGAGCCATAGATGTAGGGAGCATTGATATGAGATTCGACTTAACAGGAATAACCGGTGTTTCCTCTGGAAATCTTCGTCTTCTAGTAGATACCGATAATGATGGGAACTTCAATGACGAGACACCTATTTCAGGATCAGTTAGCCTAGGAAGTAATATTTATAGTTTCAATGGAATTTCTTCAATATCTAACAATAGACGATTTACTATCGGTCTTGCCTTTACTACTATTATTACCAATAGAAGAATTACCCACAGAGTAAATAATTAAATTTTACTTTAAAAAACGTTGAACCGAGCAATTGCTGTTTTTTCTTTGCTTCGTAAAACAAAGTACCACTTAAAAACAGTGTTCGGATTCTATTTTTTTCATTATACTAGAAATAATATTTATTTCAAATGAAGTTTAAAATTCCCCTTTTATCTTATTTGATATTCTACTCTATAGGATTATTTGCTCAAACGGGACCTGGAGGAGTTGGTACAAATAGCGGTAATTCTAACTTAGTTTTATGGTTAGACGCAAACAATGTTAACCTACCTAATGGCACTACGACAAACAATTGGGGTGATAGTTCTGGCTATGTCCATAATTTTAATAGTGGTAACGGCGCTATTTTTAACACTAATTCAATCAACAGTTATCCTTCTTTTAGCTTCAATGATTCTAGTAATTATTTTGAATTAGCTTACGAAAACCGCTTAAACCCTAATACTTTTACCATTTTTTCTGTTTCAAGAGTTGCTAACTCAGGAAGCTACAAAGCTGTACTTTCAAATAGAGATGACCCTCCTGGTTCACCGACAAGAGGTTTTATATTGTACTCTCGACCAAATAATAATAACTGGTCTTTTTGGACAGGACGAGATTCAGGGTCTTGGCAAACTGTTGAAGGAAATATTAACACAACTGGTAATTGGGCCTCTCAAATGATGAGATACAATGGCAATACTAATGTAAAAAATATTTCCATTAACAATAACAACTATACAACTGCAACTCAAACCATGACTCTTAATACCTCTAGACCCTTTAGAATAGGTGCAGGTAGAAATGAATCCAATACTCCAAACTATTATTTTAATGGTAACATTTCTGAAATAATAATGTTTGATCAATTAATAAATGATGCACAAATAATAATTATTCAAAACTATGTAGCAGCAAAGTATAATTTTACCTTATCTCAAAGTGATCTCTACAATGAAGACAATGCTGGCGCTGGAAACTATGATCATGAAGTCGCTGGAATAGGAAGAGTAGATGCTTCAAACCTACACAATGATTCTCAAGGAACTGGAATTGTCAGAATCTTAAACCCTACTAATTTAGGAAACAATGAGTTTTTTATGTGGGGTCATGATAATGCTGACTTACAGATGAATACTGGATTAAATGCCCCGAGTATTATTAAAAACAGATTAACAAGAACATGGAGAGTTAGTGAAACCAATACTTCTGGTGGGGCCATAGATGTAGGGAGCATTGATATGAGATTCGACTTAACAGGAATAACCGGTGTTTCCACTGGAAATCTTCGTCTTCTAGTAGATACCGATAATGATGGTAACTTCAATGACGAGACACCTATTTCAGGATCAGTTAGCCTAGGAAGTAATATTTATAGTTTCAATGGAATTTCTTCAATATCTAACAATAGACGGTTTACTATCGGTCTTGCCTTCACTACTATTATTACCAATAGAAGAATTACCCACAGAGTAAATAATTAAATTTTACTTTAAAAAACGTTGAACCGAGCAATTGCTCGGTTTTTTTTGCTTCATACAACAAAACTCCTCCCTTAAAAACAACAACACTTTTTTAACTTTATTTAACACAAAAACACCTTTTAAAAAGTTAAAAAGAAACGAAAAACACATATTTTAACAAAAAATTATGATTTTTTAGTACTTTTACCCATCACCTATAATCGCAAACCCCGCAACTTTAGATGTAAACTGACTTAAACTATCTCTTAATTATTAGAAACTCTATTAATGAAAAAAATCATTTTATTATTCGCTTTAAACTTAATCATATCCTGTAGTAATGAAATTCAGAAAAAAGACTATCTATTAACCAAATTACCACCAAAACAAACGAACATTAACTTTGTTAATAAAATTAGTGATGAAGTAAATCATAACATCATCAATTACATCTATTACTACAATGGAGGTGGTGTTGCCGTTGGCGATATCAACAATGATGAATTGCCTGACTTGTTTTTCGTTTCGAATAAAGGTCAAAACAAATTATACTTAAATAAGGGAAATCTTCAATTCGAAGACATCAGTAAAACGGCTGGTATTGAAGGAATGGCAGATTGGCAAACCGGAGTTACTATGGTAGATATTAATAACGACGGGTACTTGGATGTTTATATATGTGCAGTAAGTGAACTCATAGGTTTTAAAGGACACAATGAATTATATATTAATAATGGTGACAATACCTTTACCGAAAAATCAAAAGAATACAATTTGGACTATGTTGGATACTCCACCCAGTCCTATTTCTTTGATTACGATAAAGACAATGACCTCGATGTTTATATAGTAAATCACGCCGTTCATACCAAAACTTCAAATGGTCCGGCTTTACTCAGAGAAAAACGCACCTCGCTTACAGGAGATGTTTTGTTAAAAAACACCAATCAAAAGTTTGAAGATGCAAGTAAGGATGCTAAAATTTACGGAGGTGTTAATGGTTATGGACTAAGTGCTTCCGTTGCTGACTTTAATAATGACGGTTGGGATGACATCTATGTTTGTAATGACTTCCATGAAGATGATTATTATTACTTAAATAATCAAGATGGTACGTTTACTGAATCATTGACGAAATCATTTTCCACAATCAGTAGATTTTCCATGGGAAGTGATGCCGCAGATATTAATGGCGATGGTCTTCAAGATTTAATTACTTTGGATATGCTTCCAAAAGATGAACGTGTGGTAAAAGAATCTGAAGGAGATGACGCTATGCTAAACATTCAATACATTCTTAAAAAACTCGGTTACCAAGATCAATATGCCAGAAATATGCTTCAAATAAACAATCAAGGAAATTATTTTCATGAGGAAGCATTGTACAATGATATTGCTGATACTGATTGGAGTTGGAGCCCTTTATTGGCAGACTTTAATAATGACGGACATCAGGATTTATTTATTGCAAATGGTATTTTAAGAAGACCAAATGATTTAGACTTCCGAATGTATATTTCAAGTAAAATTAAGGACAGAGCCCTTCAAAAGAAAAATAAAAATTGGCTACTAGAATCATTGAAAGAAATGCCTAACGGAGCCTATCCTGATCAAATTTTCGAAGGAAATTCTGTCCAATTCAAAAACCGTAATGGTAACTGGCTAGAAAACAACCCCACATTATCAAACGGTGCTATTTACTCGGATTTAGATAATGATGGAGATCTTGATTTAATTACAAACAACATTAATCAACCAGCTCAGGTTTTTGAAAACCAAACCAACTCAACAAGAAACTTCATTAAGTTTAAATTCGAATATCAGAAAGGCAATGAAAACGGAATAGGTACGAAAGTAATTGTTCATAATGATAACAAAAAACAGACCAAACAACTATTCAACTCTCGAGGTTTTATTTCTTCGGTTTCAAATAGTTTACATTTTGGAATTAACCATCAGAATAAAATAGACTCCGTTAAAATTATATGGCCTGACAACACATATAGAATAATTACAAATCCTGAAATCAACAAACTAAATGTTGTTTCTTACAATAAAGAAATTGACAAGCAATACGCTTATCGAAAAAATAAAAATGAAGTAAAGTTCAATAGAACTGACTATGTAAACTATATACACAAAGAAGATTTCTACAATGATTTTTATAATGAAAAATTGATTCCTTATAAGATATCAAATAATGGGCCTGGTTTTGCGAAAGGTGATATCAATAATGATGGTTTTGAAGATTTCTTTATTGGTAATGCATCAGAAAAACAATCTCATATTTATATAAATAACGGAAAAACTATTAAAGAAGTAAACTTCCCCGAAATAGCAAAAGATTCAATATTTGAGGACACTTGTGCAACTTTTATTGATGTAGACAATGATAACGATTTGGATTTATATATTGGTTCAGGGCTACACTCTATTCGAATGAACTCTTTTGAACAGGACAGATTGTATATAAACGAAAAGGGCGCATTTAAAAAAGCCAAAAATGTATTCAAAAACACAAACAACACATCTTGTATTAAACCTTATGATTACGACAATGATGGAGACATGGATGTATTTATAGGGAATAGATCAAATCCTAATGATTTTGGAAGCAAAGTATCATCATATTTATTAAAGAATGATGGTAAAGGAAATTTCACTCCTGACGAAAACTTTACTCTTGAGTCGAAAGTTACCGATGCAGTCTGGTCAGATATCAATAACGATAATATAAAAGATCTAATAGTTACTACGGAGTGGGATACTCCTAAAATTTACCTTAATAACAAAGGGAAATTAGAACAACAAGAGACTCCATTATCGAATGGGTTATGGCAAACGGTAACAACTTTTGATATTGACAATGATGGCGACTTGGATATCGTATTTGGAAACTGGGGGTTGAATACCAGATTTAGAACTTCCAAAGAAAACCCTATTCTAATGTACCACGGTGATTTTGATAATAATAATAAAAATGAAACTGTTTTAGCTTATAAAATAGAGGGAAAATATTACCCAATCCATTCTAAAGATGAATTGGCATCTCAAATGAATATTATCAAAAAGCGTTTTATCAATTATAGCGATTATGCTCTTAAACCTATTGAGGATGTTTTAACTCAAGAAGCTTTAAATAAGGCAACGAAGTACGAAATTACTGAATTAGCTTCTGGGTACCTGGAAAACAATAACGGAAACTTTGATAAATTTAACACACTTCCTAAAACCTTTCAACTTGCCCCTATAAGTTCTTTCAAAGAAATCGTATTTAAAGATGAGCAACCACAACTACTCGTATTTGGAAACTTAAAATCAGTGAACACCTATCATGGTGGATATGAAGGCAATAAAGGCCTTTTAATAAAAGACATTAACAATTATCAAAATTTAACCTCTCTAGGAGTATCACCTATTAATAGCCAAGTAAAACTATCTGAAGTCATTAAAATGAAAGACAAACAACTGCTTCTGATTATTCAAAACAACGACAGTATAAAACAATACACCACTCAAAAATAAAACTATATCAATGCAATTATTTAATCGAATAATCGTAATTATTACAATAACTTTTTTATTTACAAATTGTTCAAAAACTGAGACCGAAATTCAAATTACGTCAGAGTTTTATCATACGGTTGTTGATAAACTTAGCGTAACAATTACTCATGATGTTTTTTCTCCTCCAGTAGCCAGTAGAGTTTATGCCTACCCTAATGCCGCGGCATTCGAAACACTGAATAATCATAAAAATAGTGGGCTGAATATATTTTTAAATTCAAAAAGTAAGATCGCAATAAAGAAAATAAAACCTGACCATAATATCAATCTAAAACTTTCATCAACAATTGCTTTTTTAGAAGTTGCAAAAGAACTTGTTTTTTCTGATCATGAAATTATCAACTTTAGAGATAGTTTATACCAAGTATGGAAAGGTCAAAATCAAAGAGTTTTTCAAGCATCGAAAACATATGGCGAGCATTACGGAAATGAAGTTATACAATGGATGAATTCCGATAATTATTCAGAAACAAGAACATTACCAGAATATAACATTGCGAAAAACGAAGGTGATATTTCAAAATGGACTCCTACACCTCCTTCATATATGGATGCTATTGAACCACATTGGAATAAGATTAGACCTTTTATTCTTAATTCGGCAGATCAATTTAAACCAAAAACACATCCTCAATTTTCAATGAAGCCAGAAAGCGATTTTTATAAGGAATTACTCGAGGTATATCATGTTGATCAAAAAATCAGGAAAATAGGAGATAATTCTAGTGAAATTGCCATTGCTCAATTTTGGGACTGCAACCCATATGTATCCGTAGCAAAAGGTCATTATATGTTTGCTAAAAAGAAAATTACACCAGGAGGACACTGGATTGGTATTTGTAAAATAGCATGTAGAAATAGCAATTCAGATTTTGAGTCTACTGTGAATGCATATGCAAAAACCTCTATCGCCATTGCCGATGCTTTTATTAACTGTTGGGATGAAAAATATAGAAGCAATCTCGTTAGACCCGAAACTTTAATTAAACAATATATTGATGACAGTTGGGAGCCTATTTTACAAACACCTCCATTTCCTGAATATACTAGTGGACACTCTGTCGTTTCTGGTACCGCTTCAGAAGTACTAACAATGTTATTCGGAGATAACTTTAAATTTAACGACGACACTGAAGTACCTTATGGCTTACCAATAAGATCATTTAATTCATTTAGAAAAGCTGCTGAAGAAGCTGCTGTAAGTAGACTATACGGTGGTATACATTATAGAGCCGCAATTGATGAGGGACTAAAGCAAGGAAGGAATGTGGGAAATTTTATTTCCAAAGCATTAAAATAATTATAAGAAACAACCGATAAAAGTCGGTTGTTTACTTATCTATAGCACCTAAAACTCGTTGCATAAAGCTATTCAATGCTTCCTTCTTAGGAGTTCCATCTTTCATCATTTTTGAAACCTCAACAGCTCCATACATATTAGAAATTAGCTCTCCTATAACATCAAGTTCCTCATCTTTTAACGAAGGAACTTCAGTTAATGCTTCTAATGTTTCAATTGTTTCAAGAACATAGTCCTGATCGTTTTCTTCTATAAAAGAAGTTAAGTGTTTTATTATAGGTAATTTCATATCAATTTAAATTACTTCGTTAACCAATTCTTTTAAAACATCAAATTTGTTGGTTTGCACCTGATTTACGAACTCACCATCAACATAAGTTGCAAAAGTTGGTAAATTATCAACATTTGCTAGCTTTCTACTTTCTGGAAACTTCTCTGCATCAGCAATAACAAATACTACCTCCTCATTTTCAGAAGAAAGCTTTTTCAACTTAGGCTTCATAATTCGACAATTCCCACACCATGTAGCAGAAAACTGAACCACTACTTTTTTATTATCAGAAACAATTTGACCTAAATTGTCTTGATTTAATTCTTGTACCATAATTTCATTTTTTATTGTTAGAGTAGAACTCATTAAGAAATACCTCATAAGGTATTTAATAGAAAAGAAAGTTCGTATTTACAAAATTTTGCAAATACGAACCATTTTTTTTAGTTTACAGCTAAATACTCTGCTGTAGCCTTTGCATTAGGTTGCATTGCTTCCTTTCCTTCTTCCCAGTTAGCTGGACATACTTCACCTTTTTCTTGTACGTGAGTATAAGCATCGATTAAACGTAAGTATTCGTTTACATTTCTACCGATTGGCATATGGTTAACACCTTCGTGTACAACAGTTCCTTCTTCATCAATAATGTAAGTTGCTCTATAAGTTACATTATCTCCCTCTACTTGTACAGTTCCAGTAGCCTCATCATAAGTTTCATTAGCGATATCTAAAATACCTAAAATTGAAGATAAGTTACGGTTGCTATCCGCTAATAATGGATATGAAACTCCTTCAATCCCTCCATTATCTTTCGACTGATTTAACCAAGCGAAGTGTACCTCTGGAGTATCACAAGAAGCTCCGATTACAATCGTGTTTCTTTTTTCAAACTCTGGCAAAGCAGCTTGAAAAGCGTGTAGTTCTGTTGGACAAACAAAAGTAAAATCTTTTGGGTACCAAAATAACACAACTTTCTTCTTGTTATTTACTGCTTCTTCTAAAACATTTAACTTGAACGTATCTCCCATCTCGTTCATTGCGTCTACGTTTAAATTTGGAAATTTCTTACCAACTAATGTTGCCATCTTTTTATTTTTTTTATAAATTATTAATTAATGTATTCTATTTTATTGAGGGCAAATTTATTCTCTTTATTAGTTTTAAAAGCGTAAAAACAAAAATATTTTCCTATGGTTTAATAGAAATAATCAATAAAGAGACCTGTTACTTATCATTTATTTTTATGAAATTTATTAAGGTCTTAAAAAACAATGAATTAAATTTAAAAACCACTATCTGGATAAGTTAATTTTATAGGTTCATAAAAATTATAAATAAAAATTATCCAATTAATCATCTTAGCTTTGGGCTATCTTTAATCTATTCTAATTTTTAAAACATTACTAACAAATGGAAAATTCTAATTCACATTCAAGTAACGGAAAAGGCAAGTGTCCTTTTTCTCATGGACCCCTCGACCATGGAGCGGGTCATGGAACTTCTAATAGAGATTGGTGGCCAAACCAACTAAAACTAAACATACTCAGGCAACAATCTTTTTTATCTGATCCTATGGATAGAGATTTTAACTATGCTGACGAATTCAAAAAAATTAATCTAAAAGAACTAGCTAAAGATATTGACGCTGTAATGACGGACTCCCAAGATTGGTGGCCAGCAGATTACGGACATTATGGCCCTTTCTTTATTAGAATGGCTTGGCACAGTGCCGGAACGTACCGAATACATGACGGAAGAGGTGGCGCTGGTTCAGGAACACTTCGTTTTGCACCTCTAAATAGTTGGCCAGATAACGGAAATCTCGACAAAGCAAGAAGGTTACTTTGGCCTATTAAGCAAAAATACGGTAAAAAACTCTCTTGGGCTGACCTGATGATTTACACAGGAAACCGAGCTTTAGAAACCATGGGCTTTAAAACATATGGATTTGCTGGAGGACGAGAAGATATTTGGGAACCAGAGGAAGATATTTATTGGGGAAAAGAAACTACATGGTTGGGTGACAAAAGATATACTGGAGACAGAGAACTTGAGAACCCTTTAGGTGCGGTTCAAATGGGGTTAATTTATGTAAACCCAGAAGGACCTAATGGAACTCCTGATCCAATTGCTTCAGGGAAAGATATTAGAGAAACCTTTGGTAGAATGGCAATGAATGATGAAGAAACAGTTGCTCTAGTAGCAGGAGGACATACCTTCGGAAAAGCTCATGGAGCTTCTGACCCAGATAAGCATGTTGGCAGAGAACCTGAAGGTGCCTCTATTGAAGAGCAAGGATTAGGATGGAAAAACACCTTTGGTTCTGGTCATGGTAATGACACTATTACCAGTGGTGTTGAAGGTGCATGGACTCCAAACCCTATTAAATGGGACAACGATTACTTTGATGTTCTCTTTGGATATGAATGGGAATTAACTAAAAGCCCTGCAGGAGCGCATCAATGGAAACCTACGGAAAATTCAAAAGCACGAAAAGCTCCGCAAGCTCATGATAGCTCGGCTACACAAGATTTAATGATGACCACGGCTGATATGGCTTTAAAATTTGACCCTGCTTATGCACCCATTTCAAAAAGGTTTTACGAAAATCCAGGTGAATTTGCTGATGCTTTTGCTAAAGCTTGGTTCAAGCTAACACATAGAGATATGGGACCTAAAGCTCTATATCTTGGTTCGGAAGTTCCTAGTGAAAATTTAATTTGGCAAGATCCTATACCCGAAGTTGACTTTGAATTAGTTAATGATAAAGATATTGAACAATTAAAAGCTCAAATTATTGATAGTGGCCTATCTATTTCTCAATTAGTTTCAACGGCATGGGCAAGTGCTTCTACCTTTAGAGGTTCTGACAAAAGAGGTGGTGCAAACGGGGCTAGAGTTCGTTTAGCTCCCCAAAAATACTGGGAAGTAAACAACCCTTCTCAACTATCTACCACGTTGAGTACTTTGGAGGCAATTCAGCAGAAGTTTAACAATAGTCAATCAGGTAATAAAAAAATATCACTTGCAGATCTAATTGTTCTTGCTGGCTCAACAGCAATTGAAAAAGCTGGGAAAAATGCAGGGCACGATATTTCTGTTACATTTTCACCAGGAAGAAATGATGCTTCGCAAGAGGAAACAGACATTGAATCGGTTGCCGTTTTGGAACCTTGGGCTGATGGTTTTAGAAACTATAAAAAAACTAAACATAGTATTTCCGCAGAGGAGCTACTTGTCGATAAAGCACAATTACTTAAACTAACCACTCCTGAAATGACTGCTTTAGTTGGCGGAATGCGTGTTCTGAACACCAATTTTGATGAGTCAAAGCATGGTGTATTTACCAACTCCCCAGAATCTTTAACTAATGATTTCTTTTTGAACCTACTAGATTTAAACACGGAATGGACACCTATTTCTGATGACAAAGCTATTTTCGAAGGAAAGGATAGAAACACAGGAACTCTAAAATGGACAGCTACCAGAGTAGATTTGGTTTTTGGTTCCAATTCTGAGCTAAGAGCTATCGCTGAAGTTTATGGTTCGAGTGATGGTGAAGAACAATTTTTAAACAACTTTGTTGAAGCTTGGGTAAAAGTGATGAATTCGGATCGATTCGATTTGAAATAATATACAGATAATTAAATAGAAAAAGAGGTTACGAAACGTAACCTCTTTTTCTATACTATTTACTAGCAAACAATTTAATATCGTTTTCTGAAACAGTTTTCTCTCCTAAAATAATTAATCGTTCAATTACATTTCTTAATTCACGAATATTTCCTGTCCAGTCATACTCCTGTAATAATTTTATCGCCGCATCTGAAAATTCTTTCTTAGGCGATCCCTGTTCCGTTGCTATCTTATTTGCAAAGAAATTAATCAATAATGGAATATCTTCTCTTCTATCATTTAAAGCAGGCACCTTAATTAAAATAACAGCTAACCTATGATAAAGGTCTTCGCGGAACCTTCCTTCTTCAATCTCCTTCTTTAAATCTTTATTTGTTGCAGCAACAACCCTAACATTCACCTTAATGTCTTTATCAGAACCGACTCTTGATATTTTATTTTCTTGGAGTGCTCTTAAAACCTTAGCTTGAGCAGACAAACTCATATCTCCAATTTCATCAAGAAAAATTGTTCCTCCATTTGCCGCTTCAAACTTACCTGCTCTATCTTTATTAGCTCCTGTAAAACTTCCTTTTACATGACCAAATAATTCGCTCTCTATTAATTCTGAGGGTATAGCCGCACAGTTTACTTCAATCATTGGAGCTTTTGATCTATCTGACTTCTCATGAAGCCAATGCGCTACCAGTTCTTTTCCCGATCCATTTGGTCCTGTGATTAATACTCTTGCATCGGTAGCAGCTACCTTTTCAATGATGTCTTTGATATGTGTAATAGCATCACTCTCTCCAATCATTTGATAGCTCTTACTTACCTTTTTCTTTAATCGTTTATTTTCTACGACCAACTCCTTTTTATCTAGGGCATTTCGAACAGTATTTAATAATCTATTTAAATCTGGTGGTTTTGAAATATAGTCAAAAGCACCCAATCTCATAGTATTAACGGCGGTATCTAAATCTCCATGGCCAGAAATCATTACAATTGGAATTTCAGGTTTAATTTTTTTAGCTTTCTCTAACACCTCAACGCCATCCATTTTAGGCATTTTAATATCACAAAGAACTAAATCATAATCCTTTTCTTTAATTTTCTCTATCCCCAACAATCCATCTTCTGCTTCTTCAACCTCATAACTATCATTCTCTTCTGAAATGATCTTCTTTAAAACTCTTCGAATCGCAGCTTCATCTTCAATAATTAGAATTTTGCTCATATATAATAGATGTCTTTTTAATTTATAATCTTGACTTGAAATATCTAAATACACCAATCATAGTTCATGCCAGAAATTAAGATTTCGGAATATTTAGTCAGATTCCTTTAAAGAAGAAAACCTCTCTTTTTAAGAATCGCTTAAAAATACGTAAGAATTTTCACACAGTGTAATATCATATCAATTCTATTCATTTTATTTAACAATTTTTCATACTCAAATAACTTATACTTAAACATTTATTATATGTTTTATCCAAAAAGAAAATTATATTTGTTTATATCGCTCTTTTCAATTAAAAAATCTAACCTAACTACTACACTATCAGATTTTGAAAAGAATATTTTAACCAATCTTAGCCCCATAACAATGGAAACTAAAACTACGAAGAAAAGAAGCACTCTGTTAGGAGAGTGGTCTCCTTACAAGCCATTAACAACAGACGATTTTGTTGTTTTTAACGAAGCAAATGATAGCATACATGGCATGTATTACAAACCTCTTTTAGTTGCCAAACAAGCATTTGCAGGAATTAATTATAGATTTATTTGTGATACTTCGGCTCCTCCTGCTATGGCTATTTGGAAATCGACCTTAGAAGTTTTTAAACCTTTAAATGGATCTGCCTATGTTAAAAAACATAGCAAACCTTTAATTGAACTTTCTAAACAACTCGTTATTGACAAAGTCTTTTCAGAAGCATTAGTCAGTTCATTGAAAAAAGCTAAAACTCTAGCAAAAAAACAATTAAAACCTTTACTATATAAGGCTATTAATCAAGAATTCAATGGGAACGCTTGGCCTGAAAGTATTGAACAATATATTGCATATTTAACTGCGTATTCAGAACTTATACCTACCGAAGTTAACGACAAAGAATACCCTGATGTATGGCAAAGCAACAACACTAAAAACGGTTGTAATCAAAAAATCCAAGATCTTTTGCTCCAGTTTAATTGGCTTATCAATCAAGAAGTAACTGTAAAAAATAAAACCTTCATCCTTCGAAATTACAAAAACGCAAAAACAAAGTTTGATTTCTCTAATTGGATAGATAATTTCGATTCTCTTTGGGGTGAATTTTTAAATACACCTTCTTCCTTTACACCAAAAACTATAGAAACTCTTAAGCTCAATGATTCATACAACCTAAACGATTCTTCGGAATATGAAGTAAGCTGGAGCTGTTTTAACGATTTCTTCTTTCGTCAATTAAATGGCGCCAATCCAGAAACAGGTATTTCTCCACTTCGTTCCGTATCAGCCCCCAATAAAAACAGTATTATCTCTTCTCCTGCAGATTGCACTTACATGAAAGACTATCAAATAGATGAAAATGGGAATATTCCTGAGATAACTTTAAAATCGAAACACAACACTTCTTTGATTCAAAAACTTTTAGACAAAAGCCCTTATTCCAATGACTTTAATGGAGGAACTTTTGCACATTATTTTTTAAGTCCTTTTGATTACCATCGGTTTCACACCCCTGTTTCTGGTAAAATATTAGAATCTAAATCAGTTATTGGTAAAGCTTATTTAAATGTTATGATAAATAATAATGGCGAATTCGATGCTCTTGATAGAAATGAAAACAACTATGAGTTTGCGCAAACAAAAGGTATTGTTATTATAGAAACAAAAGAAATTGGAAAAATTGCTATTGTTCCTTTGGGAATGACTCGAATTTCACCGATACACATATACCACTTGCTTGGAAAAAATGTTTGTAAAGGACAAGAATTCGGGAAATTTGCTTTTGGAGGATCTGATGTTATAGTACTGTTTGAAAAGAATCACAAACTACAACTAATGAAGTTTGACAATGATACTCCTATTCATTTTAAATATGGAGAAGTCGTTGCTACATGGGAATAATTACTTAAAAGGAGTTAACATTAGCTCCTTTTGCTTTTTTTATTCTTTAATAATGTGAATGTCTCTTTGAGGAAAAGGTATTGAAATTTCATGTTCCTTAAACAGTTCGTTTATCCTAAAACGTATATCACTCTTCGGTATTACTGCTTGAAAGCTATCATTTAAGGCGAATATTAAGGTAAATTGTAAAGCACTATCTCCAAAATCTTCAAAAATTACTATTGGAGCAGGTATTTTAAAAACTTTAGGATGCTCGCTTGCCGCTTGTAATAATAATTTTTTAACTAAATCTACATCACTTCCATAAGCAACTCCAACCTTTATATTTTCTTTGGTAAGCGTTCCATTCTGCGTCCAATTAAATAAACTTTTCGTTAAATATTTATGATTAGGAATTATCAAAACTCTATTATCAATAGTTACAGCTCTAGTTGTCCTTAACTTAATTTCCTCTACTCTTCCTACTTTTCCATCTAACTCTATAATATCCCCAACATGCACGCTTTGATCTATGATAATAAAAATTCCAGATATAATATCTTGAAAGAATGTTTGTAAAGCCAAACCAACACCAATTAAAAGCGCTGCAGAGGCCGCAAAAATTGCGGTTACATTAACACCTGAAGAACTGAGAGTAACCAAAAAGATAATGATATACATTAACCAGCTGGTAAAAGAAAAAACAGTATCAAACTTGTTTTTATCATCATTTCTTAACCTCTTAATTACTATTTTCTTTAGAAAATTAAATAATAAAGAAGCTATGATTAATACTATTATTAGCGTGAGCACTGCTCTTATACTAATACTAATATCTTTACTAAATTTAAAAGTATAGTCAAGTAGTTTATTCAGTTCTTCCATGACAAAATTGATTAGACATCAAAAATAAAGCAGTTCTTTAAAAAATAGAACTGCTTTATTGATTTCTTTTTGAAAATATTTTATTGATCTATAAATAGATTTCAAATTTATCAATTATCCGCTATATCTAATCCACTTCCATAAATCTTTATACGAAGGCTTTTTTCCATAGGACAATATACCCACTCGGTAAATTTTGGCAGCTACCCAAACTATTAACAAGAATGTTCCTATTAATAATAACATTGATAATGCTATTTCCCACCATGCTACACCAAAAGGAACACGCATTAGCATAACAATTGGTGAGGTTAATGGAATATAAGAGAATATAGTCGCTATAGGCCCATGAGGATTTTCAATTACTGTTGCAAAACCAACGTATACCGCCAAAATTAATGGTAACATAATTGGCATCATAAATTGTTGTGTATCGGTTTCATTATCAACTGCTGCACCAACTGCTGCAAACAATGAGCTATATAAAGCATAACCACCTAAGAAATAAAAGATGAACAATAAGAATAATTGTAATAACGGCAATCTAAAAAACTCTTGAAGAATCATTTCACCTTTACCTTCAGTTGCTTTAGCCATAGCCTCCATTTGTTCAGGCGGCACTTTAGCCGATTGCATTTCCATTAAATCCATACCAAACACAGCTGAAAGAACTGTACTTAATATTAGAAATAGAATTCCCCAAATAATAAATTGTAATAACCCTGCCGAGGCGTTTCCTATAATTTTCCCCATCATTAGTTGAAAAGGTTTTACAGAAGAAACAATTACCTCAATAATTCTACTTGTTTTTTCTTCAATAACACTTCTCATTACAGAAGTACCGTAAATCATCACAAACATCATTAAAAGGTACCCAGCAATGGCTCCTACTCCAATTTTCAATCCATTTTTGAGCTTAGAAGATTTCTCTCCAGAAAAGTCAAACATCTTTATATCTGAAGAAATTCTCGACGCTTTTATTTTTTCAAGATCAATTCCAAATTTTGTTAATTTTTCATTTCTAATTTTCCTTTCGATTTTTCCTTCAAGTGAAGAAATAACCGTCATACTTGGCGTATCCTTCGAGAAAAACTCAACAGAGTTAGCAAGCACTTCCAAACTATCTAATTTCGGAATATATAATACCCCGTAAAAATCACCATTGTTAACTTTCTCCTTTGAATCCTCGATACCTAGTTTTGTAAAATCTTGGTATTTCACTGTTTTCGTATCTAAAAAAACATCTTCTTTAAAAAGCCCCGATTCATCTACAAAAACGATGTTCTTTACTTTCTCATCATTCTTCTTCATTAAAAAGAAGACTAAAAACCCCATTCCTATCATTATTATAGGACTCAAAAAAGTCATAATAATAAAGGATTTATTTCTTACTTTGGCTATAAACTCGCGTTCAATTATTAATCTTAATTTTTTCATTTGACTAGCTGTTTTTGTTTACGGCCTCAATAAATATATCGTTGGCACTCGGAATTAATTCAACAAAATGGTGTACCTCGCCCCTATTCATCAGAAACGATAATAAGTCGTTCGGAGAATCTCCTTCCTGAAGTTTTACGTTTAATTTTAACCCTTCATTTACAGTAGCAAAATCAGCAGGCGAAACAGTAAATTTTTCTTTCAAAAGACCTTTCAGCTCAACTGAACCCGTCGTATTGATACCTACTTGAAATGTATTTGTTCGAAATTGCTTTTTTATATCGACCAATTTACCATCAAGTACTTTATTTGATTTATCTATTAAAGCAATGTAGTCGCACATTTCTTCCACACTTTCCATTCTATGTGTAGAAAAAATTATGGTAGCTCCTTGATCTCTTAGTTGCAATATCTCTTGAGCAATTAATTGGGCATTAATAGGATCAAAACCTGAAAATGGTTCATCAAATATTAGTAGCTTCGGATTGTGCATTATCGTCACAATAAATTGCACCTTTTGAGCCATTCCTTTCGATAACTCTTCTATTTTCTTACCCCACCAAGCACCAATGTCAAACTTATCAAACCAGTACTTAAGTCTTTTTTTGGCTTCCGATTTCGACAATCCTTTTAGCTGAGCCAAGTACAGAGCTTGCTCTCCAACTTTCATACTTTTATACAACCCTCTTTCTTCTGGTAGATAACCAATATGCTCCACATGATGAGGAGCTAGCGCTTCACCATCTAAAATTACAGAACCACTATCTGCCATTGTTATTTGATTGATTATCCTAATTAAAGAAGTCTTTCCTGCCCCATTGGGTCCCAATAACCCAAAAACACTTCCTTTTGGAATATGCATGGAAACATTATTTAATGCAGTATAATCTCCATAGCGTTTTACCACATTATTAATTTCTAATAAATTATCCATTGATTTTAATAGTTGATTTTTGTTTTCTATATCCGTAAGTACGAACAAACTTACATATTTCTATTCAATTAGTATTGAAGACTTATTAATTGTTACAAAGAAGATCTTTATTCTTAAAACTTTGTTTCTGACACCAACCAAAAGTTATTTTATTTCAAAACCCTTGAATTCCAAATAACATCCTTAATTAATAATAATTTTGTTCCTATTTTTTTTCTTATTGGACCATGTTTCTAAAAAATAGATTCCTTTGAAAAAATCATGAATAGGTAAACGGTAGCTAAAATTATTAACTTTCCTGATTAACACCTTTTTTCCTAACACATTAAACAATATTATCTCGTCAATCAAATCATCACTGCTAATATTAATGAAATCTTCTGTAGGATTAGGAAATATATTGATAGATGTTTCTTCAAATTCTTCTATAGATAAAATATCTTCTGATTGATAAACTCTCACATAATCAATGATCATATCGCTTTCAGAAAAATTCGGATCTATCGCTCCTGCGACTCCTCCCATTGCCACATTCAGTAATAAATATTGATCTAAATCAAACGGCCAAGTATTTGAATTTTGTTGAGCTGGTTCATAAGTATAAAAGGCTGTATTGTCAACCAAGAAGATAATTTTAAACGGAGACCAATTCACAGAATACACATGAAAATTATGAGCTACATCTGTTATTTCTTGAGAGGCCACATTTACAGTATTTCCAAAACTGGAAGGCGTGTGAATAGCACTTGAAGTATGATTTACAGCACCTAAACCGTGCTCCATAATATCGATTTCTCCACAAGCTGGCCATGACGTTGTTCCATAGCCTTGTGTCTGCCAATACGCCCCTGACTCGTTTATATTTTTCCCAAGAGTCCAAATAGCTGGCCAAGTTCCTGCTCCTTCCGGTAGTTTAGCTCTAACATCTACTCTACCATAAGTAAAAGCAAATTTAGAATTCAATCTGGCGGAAGTATAATTTTTAGTTTCCCCTTGATCCGTAAAAACCTCTTTCTTCGCACTAACATGTAAAAACCCATCTTGAATATAAGAATTTTCTATTCTATTCGTATAATGTTGTTGCTCACCATTAAACCAATTTCCTCCTGCTGGCAATTGTGTTTGATGAAACCATTTACTGTTATCTATAACTTCTTGAGTATTTCCGCTATCAAACTCATCAGACCAAACTAAAACATCATAAACGACGTCAGGGTCATCTGGATTAGGGTTTTGTGTTTCAGATCCATTATGAATATCATCTAATAAATAAGTTCCTGTTTGTGTAGTTCCAAAATCAATAAAAATAGTAAATCTACTATATGTTCCAGTGGTTTCCACAAAATCGAAGCTAATATCATGTTGCCATCCAGATATTGCCTGGGTAGTTACGTCAATTTCAATATCGGGGTCGGTTCCTCCATTTTCTAACTTCAATTTAATAGTATGTGCATTAGGATCGAAGGAATAAAAAGAAAGTGTTAGAGTATTTTCTTCATTTAAATTAACTTCTTCCGCGAAATCAATAAAAAAACCCTGCGTTAGGCTTGAACCATCATTAAAAAATTGTCCAACCGTATTTGAACTATTTCCTGGATCTAATCTTTTACTGAAGCCACTCCCTTCAAAACCTATAAATACATCGGCATCATCGGAAAAATCAATCGGAAATTCTTGTGAAAATGAGAAAACTGTCTGTAAACAACAGAAAAAAACAAATACTAAACCCTTCATAATTACATTTAAAACACTAAAAATAAACATTTTAAAAACAAGACACATAATTAACAGATACGATAAAAAAAGCTATGCACGCATAATTTTTTCACATTTGCTATGCGTGCATAATATATTTTTTATATATTTGACCTTATATGGATAAAAATAAATCGATAGACCATCAATTAAGAGCCACTTGGCAAGCTGTCGCCAAGATGTATAATGAGCAAGCTGCTAAACACAATAGCACCATGGCTACTGCATTTGCTTTGTTAAATATTGATTTTACAGAAGGAACCCCATCAACTTCATTAGGTCCTTTAATGGGTATGGAACCCACTAGTCTTTCTCGATTATTAAAAACAATGGAAGATAAAGGATTAATATGTAGAACAAAAAATCCTAATGATGGAAGAAGTGTTATTATTAAACTTACAGATTTCGGTAAAGAAATGCGTAAAGTTTCGAAAGGACACGTATATCAGTTTAACAACAAAATAAGAGAATACATTACAGAAAAAGAACTTGACAGTTTTTTTAAAGTAACGGAAACTATAAATAAACTTATTACAGACAAGTTAATTTACAATAACATTAACAATAAAGCTGTATAAAAACTATAAACCAAATGACAAGAAGAATTAAGAAAGTTGCAATTATCGGTTCTGGAATCATGGGATCTGGAATTGCATGTCATTTTGCTAATATTGGCGTTGAAGTTTTATTACTTGATATTGTTCCAAGAGAACTTAACGACAAAGAAAAAGCAAAAGGATTAACTTTAGAAGACAAAGTAGTTCGAAATCGTTTAGTGAATGATGCTTTAACCGCTTCGTTAAAATCGAAACCATCTCCTATTTATAGTAAAAAGTTTGCGAGTCGAATCACAACAGGAAACTTAGAAGATGATCTGCATAAGATCAAAGATGTCGATTGGATTATGGAGGTTGTTGTTGAGCGATTAGACATTAAACAAAGTGTTTTCGAAAAAATTGAAAAATATCGTACTCCTGGTACCATTATTTCTTCGAATACATCAGGAATTCCGATTAAATTCATGAATGATGGAAGAAGTGAAGACTTCCGCGAGCATTTTGCAGTTACTCACTTTTTTAATCCTCCTAGATATTTAAAATTATTTGAAGTTGTACCTGGACCAGACTGTAAACCTGAAATCATTGATTTCTTAATGGATTACGGATCTAAGTTTTTAGGTAAAACTTCAGTATTAGCAAAAGACACCCCTGCCTTTATTGGTAACAGAATAGGAATCTTCGGGATTCAATCGTTATTCCATCAAGTAAAGGAATTAGGGTTAACTATTGAAGAAGTTGATAAACTGACTGGGCCAGTTATTGGTCGTCCAAAATCGGCTACTTTCCGCACTGTAGATGTAGTAGGATTAGATACATTAGTACATGTTGCTAACGGTATTTATGACAACTGCCCAGATGATGAGGCACATGAATTGTTTAAACTTCCTAGCTTCATTACCACAATGATGGAAAATAAATGGCTTGGTAGTAAAACAAAACAAGGTTTTTATAAAAAGTCGGTAAATGCCGAAGGTAAAAAAGAAATTTTATCTCTTGACCTTGATACGATGGAATATCGTACAAAGAAGAGAGCAAAATTTGCCACTTTAGAGTTAACCAAAACGATTGACAAGCCTATTGATCGCTTTAAAGTTTTAGTTGGAGGAAAAGACAAAGCAGGAGAATTCTATCGTAAGAATTTTGCAGCAATGTTTGCTTATGTTCAAAATAGAATTCCTGAAATTTCAGATGAATTGTATCGTATTGATGATGCTATGAAAGCTGGTTTTGGCTGGGAAAACGGGCCCTTTGAAATTTGGGACGCTGTCGGTTTAGAAAAAGGTATTGAGTTAATGAAAGCAGAAGGAAACGAGCCTGCTGCTTGGATATCGGAAATGGCAAGTAAGGGAGAAACTTCTTTCTATACAGTAAAAGAAGGTGCCACTTACTATTATGATGTAACACAAAAAGCACAAGTTAAAAAACCAGGACAAGATTCATTTATTATTCTTGATAACATTAGAAAAACTAAAGAAGTATTTAAAAACTCTGGTGTTGTTATTGAAGATTTAGGAGATGGGATTTTAAACTGTGAATTCCAATCTAAAATGAACACCATTGGAGGTGATGTTTTAGCTGGTTTGAATAAAGCTGTTGATTTAGCAGAAAAAGATTTCCAAGGACTTGTTATAGGTAACCAAGGGGCTAACTTCTCGGTTGGTGCAAATATTGGAATGATATTCATGATGGCCGTAGAGCAAGAATATGATGAATTAAATATGGCCATTAAGTACTTCCAAGATACTGTAATGCGCTTGCGTTACTCATCAATTCCAACGATTTCTGCTCCACACGGATATTCTTTCGGAGGGGCTTGTGAGCTATCAATGCATGTTGACAAAATTGTGGCTGCATCAGAAACCTATATGGGACTTGTTGAATTTGGTGTTGGAATTATCCCTGGAGGTGCAGGTTCGAAAGAAATGGCACTAAGAGCTTCAGATTTATTTCATAAAGGAGATGTTCAGTTAAATGTATTACAGGAATATTTTCTTACAGTAGCTATGGCAAAAGTTTCTACCTCAGCTTATGAAGCCTATGATTTAGGATTCTTAGAAAAAGGGAAAGATGTTGTTGTAGTGAATAAAGATCGTCAGATAGCCGAAGCTAAAAAACATGCTGTTTTAATGGCTGAAGCTGGTTATACGCAACCTACAAAAAGAAAAGATGTATTAGTACTTGGTAAACAAGCCTTAGGTACATTTATGGTTGGTACGGATGCGATGAAGGCTTCAAGATTTATATCCGAACACGACCAAAAAATAGCGAATAAACTAGCCTATGTTATGGCCGGAGGAGATTTGTCAGAACCAACAAAAGTTACTGAGCAATATTTATTAGACATTGAACGCGAAGCTGTTTTAAGTTTGACTACTGAGCGCAAAACATTAGAGCGCATTCAGCATATGTTAAAAACTGGTAAACCACTTCGCAACTAATAGTTGCGAGTGCTTAATTGTTATTTTTTAGTTATGAGTATTAAAACTTAAAACTAAGCACTAAAAACTAAATTTATGAAAACAGCATATATAGTAAAAGGATACAGAACCGCCGTAGGTAAATCTAAAAAAGGTGTGTTCAGATTTAAAAGAGCTGATGAATTGGCGGCCGAAACTATCAAATTTATGATGGGTAAATTACCTGAATTTGATGTTAAAAGAATCGACGATGTTATTGTAGGAAATGCAATGCCTGAAGGTTCTCAAGGTCTGAATATGGCTAGAATTATCTCATTAATAGGATTAGATTCTGTTGATGTACCTGGGGTAACAGTTAACCGTTTTTGTTCTTCAGGATTAGAAACTATCGGTATGGCAGTTGCGAAAATACAATCAGGAATGGCCGAATGTATTATCGCTGGTGGTACTGAAAGTATGAGTTCGGTTCCTATGACAGGGTTTAAACCAGAGTTAAACTATGATATTGTAAATGAAGGTCATGAGGACTACTATTGGGGAATGGGAAATACAGCAGAAGCTGTTGCCCAACAATTTAATATTTCTCGTGATGACCAAGATAAATTCGCATACGAATCACATACAAAGGCTCTTAAAGCACTAGATGAGAATCGTTTTCAAGATCAAATTGTTCCAATTAATATTGAAGAAACTTATATTGATAGTAAAGGAAAACGCGCTACACGTGACTATACTGTTACTAAAGACGAAGGGCCTCGTAGAGGCACAAGTGTAGAAGCTTTAGCTAGACTTCGCCCAGTTTTCGCTGCAAATGGTTCAGTAACCGCAGGTAACTCATCTCAAACTAGTGATGGAGCTGCTTTTGTAATGGTTATGAGTGAGGATATGGTTAAAGAATTAAACATTGAACCAGAAGCTCGTATGGTTAGTTATGCCGCTGCTGGTGTTCCTCCTAGAATTATGGGGATCGGTCCTGTTGCTGCTATTCCTAAAGCATTAAAGCAAGCTGGACTTAAACAAAGTGATATTGATTTAATTGAATTGAACGAAGCATTTGCTTCTCAATCATTAGCAGTAGTAAGAGAATTAGATTTAAATCCAGAAATTATCAATGTAAATGGAGGAGCTATTGCCTTAGGTCACCCATTAGGATGTACTGGAGGTAAACTCTCTGTTCAACTATTCGATGAAATGCGTAAGCGCGAAATGAGCGGTAAATATGGAATGGTAACTATGTGTGTCGGTACAGGGCAAGGTGCTGCGGGAATTTTTGAATTCTTAAAATAGTAATGGTAAATGAGTATTGAATTTCAATACAACAGTGAAAAAAATATATTAAAACATATTAGATGGAGATTAGTTCTTAGTTATTGAATGGCAAATTTAAAAGTTCGTTTTTATACCACTTATTATACAATATTTGTCCCGGAATGCTAAGCCTCAATATTACCTCTAACAAAAAGTCTAAATAATTATGTCAGAAGTGAAAACAGATATTTTACGAGGAGGACAGTTCCTAGTGAAAGAAACAAAATGTGAAGATGTGTTTACCCCAGAAGATTTTTCTGAGGAGCAAACAATGATGAAGGAAGCGGTTAAAGAATTTAATGACCGTGAGATTATTCCTCACAAAAATCGTTTTGAGGCGAAAGATTATGCTTTAACAGAAGAAACGATGCGTAAAGCAGGTGAATTAGGTTTTTTAGGTGTTGCTGTACCTGAGGCTTATGGCGGTTTGGGAATGGGCTTTGTTTCTACCATGCTAACATGTGATTATATTTCAAGTGGTACTGGTTCCTTTAGCACAGCTTTTGGAGCCCATACAGGGATTGGAACAATGCCAATCACTTTATACGGTACCGACGAGCAAAAGCAAAAATATGTTCCCGCTTTAGCTTCTGGTGAAAGATTTGGTGCTTACTGTTTAACTGAGCCAGGTGCTGGTTCTGATGCTAATTCGGGAAAAACTACTGCCGAATTAACTGAAGACGGTAAACATTATAAAATTAACGGTCAAAAAATGTGGATTTCAAACGCAGGATTTGCCGAAATCTTTATTGTATTTGCACGTATTGAAGATGATAAAAATATTACAGGATTTATTCTTGAGTTTGACAAAGACAATCCAAATGGTGTAACTCTTGGCGAAGAAGAGCATAAATTGGGTATTAGAGCTTCTTCTACACGTCAAGTATTTTTCAACGATACTTTAGTACCTGTTGAAAACATGCTTTCTGTTCGTGGTGGTGGATTTAAAATAGCCATGAATGCTTTAAATGTTGGACGTATTAAATTAGCAGCAGCCTGTTTAGATTCTCAACGAAGAATTACTACTGAAGCGGTTAAGTATGCTAATGAACGTAAACAATTTAAAACTCCTATCGCCGAATTTGGAGCAATTAAATCAAAGTTAGCAGAAATGGCTGCTAATGCTTATGTGGGAGAATCGGCATCTTATAGAGCTGCTAAAAATATTGAAGACAGAATCTCTATTCGTGAATCTGAAGGGAACACACATCAAGAAGCTGAATTAAAAGGTGTTGAAGAATACGCTATTGAATGTTCTATCTTGAAGGTTGCTGTATCAGAAGATGTACAAAACTGTGCTGATGAAGGTATTCAAATTTTTGGAGGAATGGGATTCTCGGAAGAAACTCCGATGGAAGCTGCATGGAGAGATGCCAGGATTGCGAGAATTTATGAAGGTACTAACGAAATTAACCGTATGCTTTCAGTAGGAATGTTGGTTAAGAAGGCAATGAAAGGTCATGTTGACTTACTAAACCCTGCTATGAAGGTAGCCGATGAACTAATGGGAATTCCTTCATTCGATACTCCTGATTATTCGGAACTTTTCTCAGAAGAAAAAGAAATCATTAGAAAACTTAAAAAAGTATTCTTAATGGTTGCCGGAGCTGCAATTCAAAAATTTGGTCCCGAATTGGAACAACATCAACAATTGTTGAATGCTGCGTCTAATATTTTAATTGAAATATATATGGCAGAATCAGGAATTTTAAGAACAGAGAAAAACGTTAATCGTTTTGGTGAAGATTCTCAAAAAGAACAAATTGCTATGGCTAAATTATATTTATACAATGCCGTAGAAATCATTAACAAAAATGCTAAAGAAGGTATTATTTCTTTTGCCGAAGGTGATGAACAACGAATGATGTTAATGGGATTAAAGCGTTTTACAAAGTATGCAAATTACCCTAACGTAATTGAGTTACGTAATGTTATTGCTGATAAACTTAAAGCAGAAAATAAATACTGCTTTTAAAAATATTAGTTCACTCGTGAGCTAACCATCTTCTTTAACTATTATAGGTTTTAGAATTTAGTTGTTTGTTTAAAAGATCGTTAAAATAAACTTTAACGGTCTTTTTATTTTTTATATTGCCTTTAAAATACATTTCTATGTCTCAGCCAGGTACCGTAGGTTTACTTATTATAATTGCTAATTGTTTATTTTCTTACAGCGGTTTTGAAAATTGGAATATTTTTCAACGATATAAATTCCAAGTAGGCAAAATAATAGTTAACAAGGAATATATCAGAATGCTATCCTCTGGTTTTTTACATGCAAACTGGACTCACCTTCTCTTTAATATGTTTAGCTTTTTTTCATTTGCAGCTATTCTTGAAAGAAGTTTAGGAGCCTTATACTTTTCTTTAATTTATTTCATCAGTCTTTTAGCTGGAAATTTATTTGCTCTTATTATTCATAAAAACCATCCTAATTATAGTGCTATCGGAGCTTCTGGCGCGGTAAGTGGAATAATTTTCGCCGCTATTGCTTTATTTCCAGATATACGAATTAGTTTGTTTTTTCTTCCTATTGGCATTCCTAGTTGGTTATTCGGTTTATTATATGTGGGTTACACATTATACGGAATCAAGTCGAATAACGATAACATTGGCCATGAAGCTCATTTAGGAGGAGCAATATTAGGAATGATAACCGCAATTGCCTTATACCCAAATGCCATCGTAGAAAATTTTGTTCCTATTGCGTTGACATTAATTCCTACTTTTGTTTTCTTACTGCTAATTTTCATAAAGCCAGGAGCATTATTTCCCGGTTCTTCCTTTTATAAAGAGATTAGAAAACAGACTATAGATGATCAATACAGTGAAAAAAAAGTAATGGATCACAAAGAGTTTGACGCACTTTTAGAAAAAATCAATAAAAAAGGAATCGATAAATTAAATGATCAAGAGAAAAAAAGGTTGGATGAACTTTCTAAAAATCAAAAAAAATAATAATCATGAAAATTCCAGAAGAAATCAAAGAATCAATGGATAAGAGCGTACTTTGCTGGCTTGCTACAGTTTCTTCCGAGGGAATGCCTAATGTTTCCCCAAAAGAAGTGTTTACCTACTTTAAAGATGAAATAATAATAGCGAACATTGCATCTCCTCAAACCGTGAAAAATATTCTTACAAACTCCTTAGTTTGTATCAGTTTTATTGATATACTCGTACAAAAGGGTTATAAAGTAAAAGGGCATGCTTCAATAATTAACAAAAAAAATGAATTATTTGAAGATAGGGAGCTAGAACTATTGAAAATTACAGAAGGTAAATTTCCTTTTAACTCTTTAACATCAATTACTATTAAAGAACATCATAAAATTATTGCTCCTAAATATATTCTATATCCAGATACCACAGAAGATGCACAAGTTAAAAGCGCTCGATCAACTTATGGATTCTAACTTACCCTATGATTACAATATATAACTTGTTGAATCCTTATGAGAATCCATAACAAAGGAACTATGAATTGTAGAAATTCCTTCGACAACAGATAGTTTCTCATTTATAAACTTCTGAAAATTATTCATATCATTCACCGATATTTTTAGTAAAAAATCAAAATTTCCAGAAACATGATGACACTCCATTACTTCAAGTAACTCAGTCATTTCATGCTTAAATTTATCTATTAAACTTTTTTGATGTTTAAATAATGTTATCTGACAGTAAGCAATAATGTGTTTACCGATTACTTGTCGGTCAACTAATGCTACATACTTCTTTATTACTCCATTTTTTTCTAATCTTTTTATTCTTTCATAAGTTGGAGTCACGGACAACCCTATTTTAGAAGCTATTTGTTTCGTATTCTGTTTCGCATTTCTCTGCAATTCATTTAATATTTCCTTATCAATTCTATCCATTATTAGAATATATTTCTAAAAACAAGTTATTACAGTGTCATAAAAAGATATATTATTTACACCACGTAACTCATAAAGATTAATTCTCTAAATATAACAATTAAAAAGTTTTTAATTCTATAAAAATGTAATTTCGCATCAAATATTAATCGTTTTAATAAAGAATGAATACAAATCCCTCCATAGCAAGTCGTTTAGATGATTTAGTCAGTAAAATTAGAGATGCACGAGATTCTTTTTTGGGATATCCTGTTTCTAAAGATTTTGACTATTCACCACTGTATGACTTCTTAAAGTACCCGATAAATAATTTAGGTGATCCATTTGAAAACAGTACTTACAAAGTACATACTCATGAAATTGAGCGTGAAGTTGTTGATTTTTTTGCGAAGCTCTTCAGAGCAAATCCAAAAGATTATTGGGGATATGTTACCAATGGAGGTTCCGAAAGTAACCTATATGGACTTTATATTGCTAGAGAGATGTATCCAAAAGCGATGGTATATTATTCAGAATCGACTCACTATAGCGTTAAGAAAAACATTCATTTGTTAAATATCCCGAGTATTGTTATAAGATCACAAGAAAATGGTGAAATTGACTATGTTGATTTAGAAGAAACATTAAAATTTAATAGACACAAACCTGCGATTATTCTGGCCACTCATGGTACAACTATGAAAGAAGCTAAAGATGATGTTTCTGAGATAAAGAAAATACTAAAAAAACTGGCAATACAAGATCACTATGTACATTGCGACGGTGCTCTTTCTGGAGCATTTGGAGCCTTTGCAGAGCCTCAAACTCCTTTCGATTTTGTTGATGGGGCGGATAGTATTTCTATTAGTGGACATAAATTTATTGGCTCTCCTATTCCTGCGGGTGTCATTATAACAAAACGTTCGTTAAGAGATAGAGTGTCAAAAGGAATTTCTTACATAGGTTCATTAGACACTACTATTACTGGCTCTAGAAATGGACATAGCCCTTTATTTTTGTGGTATGCCATTCAGAAACTTGGAGTTGAAGGATTACAAGCCAGATATAAACACAGTTTAGAAATAACTAAATATTGTAAAAAAGAATTACAAAAAACGGGAATTGAAGCTTGGAGTAACCCTGGTTCAATAACTGTTGTTTTTCCCAAAGTAACAGATCACTTAAAAAACAAATGGCAATTGGCTACTGAAGATGATGTAACGCACATTATTTGTATGCCGAATGTTACTAAGGATCAAATAGATTTGTTTGTTGATGACATGAAAAAAGACATGGGATCAACACCTTTAATAGAAGAATTGAGTTATTATTAATATTGAATTACGATTATTTTGGGGGAAATCGTTACGATAACAATTGTTACTGTAACAAAAAAGGAGGTTTTTACAGCCTCCTTTTTTTATATCAATAAATTTATTTTACTCTACTCTAGAGCACCAAGATAACGTTCAGCATCTAAAGCTGCCATACATCCTGTTCCCGCTGCCGTAACTGCCTGACGATATTCATTATCCTGAACATCACCAGCAGCAAATACACCTGGTAAATTTGTTTTTGTAGACTTTCCTTTGGTGATTAAATACCCAGTCTCATCCATATCTAAAGTACCTTTAAATAATTGTGTGTTTGGGGTATGACCAATTGCTATAAACACGCCAGTTACAGGAATATCAATTTTATCACCTGTCTGATTATTAACAGCTCTTACACCTTCAACAACATTATCTCCTAAAACTTCATCTATTTCTGTATTAAATAACACTTCTATATTTTCTGTTTTATTTACTCTGTGCTGCATTGCCTTAGAAGCTTTCATATAATCTTTTCTAACCAATACAGTAACCTTATTACAAATATTAGCTAAATACGTCGCTTCTTCAGCGGCTGTATCTCCTGCTCCAACTACAATAACATCCTGCCCTTTATAGAAAAATCCATCACAAGTAGCACAAGCAGAAACTCCTCCTCCTATTAAACGTTGCTCACTTTCTAACCCTAAATATTTGGCAGTGGCTCCTGTTGAAATAATTATAGTTTCGGCTTCTATTTCAGTAGATTCATCGACTGTAACTTTATGAACTCCTCCTTCTTTATTAGAAAGATCAACATTAGTTACTAAACCAAAACGAACATCGCTTCCAAAACGTTCTGCTTGGTTCTTTAAATCTTCCATCATAGCTGTCCCATCTGTACCATTTGGATATCCAGGAAAGTTATCAACTTCAGTCGTTGTTGTTAATTGCCCACCCATTTGTAAACCAGTATACATTACTGGTTTCATATCTGCTCTTGCCGCATAAATTGCTGCTGTATATCCTGCTGGCCCAGAACCTATTATTAAACATTTAATTTTTTCTGCCATTTCTTTGTAATATATTTAGTGACTACAAATGTAGTTTATTTTTACTTTTTTTCCTCTAAGGTTTATACATTTTGATTATTGGTCGATAATAAATAAAAATATTACATTTTGTGCTCGTGATTTGTTTTTTTTTATATATTTGCAATCCCAAATAATCGGGGTGATTACTACTCAATCATTTTTGAGTTAAGTTTCACTATTACTAATACACTTTCGGGGTGTAGCGTAGCCCGGTCATCGCGCCTCGTTTGGGACGAGGAGGTCGCAGGTTCGAATCCTGCCACCCCGACAAAACCTTGACTTTTTAGTCAAGGTTTTTTTATTAATATTGTAGGTAGTAACTTTCTAAAGATACTGTTGAATTCAAGTGCTGAAATATATCAGTACGTAGGTGATGAAGCTGTTTTAAGTTGGTTATATGAAAAAGGGCTAGTTAACAATAATTGCATAGGTATATTCTTTGCTTTTGAAACTCAGAGACAACAACGAAAAGATTATCATCAAAAGAAGTACAATACTTTTTCTGAATTCAAAGCGGGGTTACATGGAGGAAAACTTATGGTAACTGAAGTTGGTTCGGTAAAAAAAGAACTTGCATATCATAGTAATATTATTAATACCTCAGCCAGAATTCAAATAGAACGTAACACCTATAATACCACTCTTTTAATTTCTGAAAAACTCTAAATGACCTAAAGATAAATATTGAATCAAAGTTTCTTGGCAATGTTCTTCTTAAAGAAAAATTAAAAGAAGTAAAAATTCATTCTGAGGAATCTATGTAACACATTAACTGATAGTAAACTTAACAAAAGAAAACTAACAAACAGTTAATTTATTTCTTTACATTTGAGTATCAAAAGCCTCCTCCCTCCTTTATTAAGTGAACAACCAACCCTAAATCATGCCTATAAATAAATTAGTTTTATGGATCATTTTTTTTGTGAGTACTAGTTTATACTCTCAAAACAGTAATGACTTAAAAAAACTATGGAACTCATATAAACAAGAAGAAAATAAAAACCAAAAAGTAAAAAAGCTAAATCATTTAGCTAATGAATATTTAGGTTTTGATATTGACAGCGCTATTATCATTGCTGAAAAAAGTAAAAACATAAGCTCTTCTATACCGAACAATAATGAAACGGTTAATGCTAATTTAATTCTAAGTAAAGCCTATATAAGACTTGGTAAAATAATAAAAGCATTAAATATTGCTAATAATGCTATCGCATTAAGTGAATCTAGTAATAATATACAAGGTAAAATAAAATGTTTAACGCAAATAGCTGTGTGCTTTTACCGACAATATAATATAGATCAGGCAATAAAAACGATAGAAACAAGTAAAACACTAGCGGATTCGATTAATAATAATCTTTTAAAATACTCAGCAACACTTTATCATGCCCAATTTATAATAAAAAAGGATATTGAAAAAGCTGAAATACTTACCAATGAAGTTTATAAAAAAATTAAAGATACTAATAGTAGATATAAAGACCTAAAGCTGCATGCATTAAGAAATAAAGAATTAATTCTTTTAACTCAAGGAAAGTACAAATTATGTAAAGAGTTATGCATAAAAAACATAAAACTTCTAAAGGTTACAAACAATGTGTATCAGTATTTAAACTCTAAGTATCAATTAGGAGTGTGTAATCTATATATAGGTAATTATGAAGAAGGTGAAAATATTATTTTAACTACGGAAAAACTAGCCGCTCAATACAAATTTAGTTGGATTTCAGCAAAAAGTAAAAGTGATATTGGAATTATAAAATCTAGAAAAAATCTTTATCAAAAAGCTTTGATATATGAGCAGGAAGCTCTTCAACTTATAGATGATTTTGAGGATGCTTATTATTTAAAAGTTAAAATCTTAAATTATACAGGCTACATTTATAAATTAAAAGGTGAAAATAAGAATGCCATAGATTATTTCAGAAAAGCATTGATTGTAGCGGAAAAAACCCAAGATACTGATCGAACTAGAAGCATTCTTACAAGTCTCGCCGACATACACAGAATTAACAAAAATTACACTAAATCCTTAACCCTCTACGGTAAAATAGAGGAGATTAATAAAGCTTCTAACATTATTCTAGACAAAGCCTACACCAAACTTGACATCGGAACAGTTTATGAAGATCAAAAAGAGTATGAAAAAACGATACATACATACAAAATAGCCCTGTCCCTGATGAATAAGTCGAATGATAAATTTGGCAAAATCATTTCACACATTAAATTAGCTAACTGTTATTCAAAACTTCGTAAAAACAACTCCATTTTTGCTCAAGAAGCTCTCTATCATTATCAAGAAAGCATTCGATTAATAGGAAATTCTGGTAGCTCACATGTTTACTACTTAGAAAGTATTGTCGGAATAGGTAAACTACTCATAAACTCTGATAAACAAAAAGCAAAACAATACTTATTAGAAGCCATTGATTTAAATAAAAACTCTCCAAATAAGGTTTGCTTACTCTCCATTTTTAATTCTTTAGGAAAAATAGAATATGATAATAAAGATTACAAAAAAGCGCTCGAATATTACACAAAGGCACTTGAATTAAGGAATAATTCTTACAAAAAACATAGTGCAACACCATATTATATTGGACTTGCTAATACTTATGAAAAGTTAAATAGATTCGATTCAACTGAGGTTTATATAAACAAGGCCTTTATAACAACTGACATAGAAGAAAAAATAAGAGTTTTTAATAACGCAACGGATATTTTTAAAAACAGAGGAAACTATGAGAAAGCCCTTAAATACAGTGATAGCATTCCTATTTTAAAAGACCAATTTCATAAAGCTAATGATCAAGCTATTATTGACGGCATGTTACTAGAAATGAAATCATTGAAAGATCTTGAAATTGAACAAAAAAAGAATGAATTAAAAAATCAGCAACTCAAATCAAGAAATTATTTAATGATAGCGGCTTTTTCCTTAACTGTGGCGCTATTATTCGGTTTGTTTTATTTTAAAAACAACAATCGAAAAAACAAACTACTAGCAAAACAAGAACAAGATTACAGAGCTAAACAAGATCAATTGTTTGCCAACCTATCTCATGAATTCAGAACTCCTTTAACCATACTAAAAACATCTATCGAAAAAACGAAAAATGTACCAGATTCAAATCTTCTATTAAGAAACACTAATCATCTTATTGATCTCACAAATCAGATATTAGACATTTCTAAATTAACCGAAAAGAAGATTACTCTAAACAAAAAACAACTAGATATTATCAAGTTGACAAAACAGTTATTAGAACAAGTACAATCATTTGCCGAATCTAAAAACATAGAACTAAAATTAAATACTCCCTCTAAGGTCGTCATGGTTTCCTTAGATGAAAGTGTGTATAGAAAAATAGTGATTAACCTAGTGTTTAATGCCATTAAATTCACTCAGAATGGAGGTCTAATTGAGGTGTTTCTAGAGTTTAAAAATAATATTTGGAAGTTAATCGTAAGAGACAATGGTATTGGTATAGATGCAAAGGAAATCTCTCATTTATTTGAACGCTATTACAGAGCTCCTTTAAATGAAAATAAAGATTCAACAGGTGGTCTAGGTTTAGCCCTCACCAAACAATTGGTTGAATTACTAAAAGGTACTATTGAGGTTAAAAGCGAATTAAACAAAGGAAGTCAGTTTGACGTTAGCTTTCCTAATGACTCTATATTTACAACTTCGGAAAATAGCGAATATAAAAGTCATATAATAACACACATCAGTAATTCAACCAATAGTCTAATTCAAAAAAAAGGTACTGGAATACATTTTAAAAACGACCAGACTCAAAACGCTCCTACAGTTTTATTAATTGAGGATAATCCTGATTTAAACAAAATGGTTCAAGAAGAATTGATTAATCATTTTAAAACCATATCGGCCTTCAATGGAGAAGAAGCTCTAAAAACATTAGAGAAGCATAAACCTGATATTATCGTTACCGATATTATGATGCCTGTTATGAATGGAATTGAATTTATAGAAATTATAAAGAGTAATCCTGACTATAAAAGCATTCCTATTATCGCTATGAGTGCTCTGGAGGAGAGTTATGACAATATGAAGCTTTGGAAACTGGGTGTTGTAGATTTTGTGAACAAACCTTTTGATTTACACGTGTTATTATTCAAAATAAAGAACAACCTAACCACATTTAAGGAAACAACCGATCAATACAAAAATTTAAAGTCTTTAACTGCCAATTTAATTCATGATTTAAGAAGCCCTGTTGTTACCTTACAAATGATTGCAAATGATCTAATAGAAAATAAAGAAGAAAATGAAGACGTTGAAAAGTACTTAAACTACATCACGGAAAACTCAAACAATCTATTAGACTTAATTAATGGATTAACAGAAATCAATAGAACTCATAAGCGAAAATCTTATACAACTTTCAATATAAAAGATTCTTTCAATAATGTATTGTTTAACTTAAGTCATTTAATCGAAAAAACAAATGCTATTATAAATCATGAAATTCAGGATTTTGAAGTAACGATGGATAAAACTGATTTCTCCAGAATATTGCAAAATTTAATTGAAAATGCGTTAACCTATGTTAAAAATGACATTCCTCCTAAAATAGATATTACCATTCTTCCAAAGAAAAAAAATATTCTCTCAATTATCGTGAAGGATAATGGCAAAGGAATTCCTGAAAAAGATTTTGAAAATATATTCAAACAACTAAAAAGAGGAAAATCGTCAGCTGGAACTCAAGGCTCTGGATTAGGATTATATATCGTAAAAGAAATTATCAATAAATATCATGGTAATATTGAGGTGAATTCAAAAGTAAATGAACTTACAACCTTCTCACTAACCTTAAATTTAAAAAGCATTGTTTAATTTTCAGCAACTTCCATTTAAATGGGAATTACTTTTTTATATAGGCATAATTAGAAAATAACCACCACATGAAAAGAATACAAATCATCCTTTAATTTCAGAAAAACGAATCTATCTCTGAATACAAACTCACATTAACACTTTTCCACGTATTTTCGAAGATTAAATAATGTAGCCTAGAAGTTTATATTCTTATCCGTGTTTTCTAACAATACTAAGGCTCCATCAAAGCTTATTTATTCAACAGAAAAACCAGCGAGAACCAGTTTGGTTAGCTCGATAAAAAACCGTAGATTTAAATCTCTTTTTTAGTGTAATATTTTCGTAATGTTTATATGATTTCACTAATAAAGATATCTCTCCCTTTTTAACTAGTTCAATAATGGACTATCCTTGTTATTATCAATAGTTGTATTAAAATCTTATTTTTAACCGAACGGTAATGATTATGTGTAATTTATAATAAACTGTAAAAGTCAACCTGAACTTGTTTCAGCCCCTTATTATAAATAACTGTTTACAGCACAATGAGGTTTCGAAATAAATTCGGAATTCAGATAATATTGTAATTGCAACTGATAACAGACAAGTAAATTAGTTTTATTCGTTAAAAAAACTTACCCATTTTCATCATGCTACAAACTAAATATTATTACATTCTCATCATCCTTTTTTGTTGTATTAGTGTAGGGTTTTCACAAAACAGACCTGTAATAGATAGCTTGTGGAGTATTTATAATACAACTCCTGAAATTAACAAAAAGATAGATGTATTAAATGAACTCACCCATGAATATTATAACCATAACATAGATAGTAGTAAAATAATTAACAAGCTCAGTATTTCATTAGCTCTTAAAAAAGGAGATAAAAAAAAACTACTTGAAGCACATGCTATTGAGATATACTTATTAAGTAGACAAGGGGTTTATAAAGAAGGCTTAAAGAAAGGCGCTATTTATCTTGAACAAAGTAGAAATCTTGGTCATAAGAAAATAGAAGCAGATTTGTTAAACTCTCTAGGAATTTTCAACAAGCAAAGGGGAAATTATAAAAAGGCAATCGAATTATGCGAGCAAGGTTTAACTATTAGTAAAAAAAAAGGATACAAACTTATAACAGGTAGAATATTACTGAGCTTAGGGTTAATTTATACAAATCAGGGAGATTATGAAAAAGCTCTCCAATTTTGCGAACAAAGTTTAATTATTAATAGAGAACTTGGACACAAAAATAACATTGCTATTATACTCACCAGTATAACTCAGATCTATAAAAACCAAGGAAATTATAAAGAGGCTATTAATCTTTATCAACAAATTTTAACTTTAAGAAAGGAACTAAGAGACAAAAGAGGAATTGCAATAACTTTAAACAATTTAGGCAATATATATCGAGAAAAAGGGAACTATAAAGAAGCCATCAATCTTTTCAAAAAAAGCTTAACAATTAACAATGAACTAGACAACAAAAAAGGTGTAGCGATAAACCTAAATAATTTAGGTAGCATCTATGGAATTCAGGGGAATCATAAAGAAGCTATCAATCTTTTCAAGGAAAGTTTAGCTATTTTTGAGAAATTGGGGCGAAAAGGAGGAATGGCTTACTGCCTGAATAGATTAGGAAGCACCTATTATAATCAAAAAAACTATGATGAAGCCGTTAAAGTTTATCAACAAAGCTTAGCTATAAGAAAAGAGCTAGGAGATAAAAATGGAATCTCTTCGACTCTATATAACCTTGCAAACCTTGACAAAGTAAAAGGAAACTGCGAAAAAGCAATAGAAAAGTATAAACAAGGCCTTTTTATTAGGAAGGAATTGAGTTCTACAGGAGATTTTTCCTCTTTCTATTTAGGTTTAAGTGAATGCTATTTAAGATTTGACAGTTTAAAAATTGCTGAATCTCACGCTCTAAAAACTTTAAATGCAAACAATTTAAATGATAGAATTAAAGGAACTGAACTTTTAACCGCCATACATGAAAAAAAAGAGAGCTATAAAAAAGCCTTAGAATATGATAAACTTAAATATTCCTTAAGTAAAACCCAAATAAAGCAAACCAACCAAGCGGTAATCGACTCCATGCTTATCAATATGCAAAGTGTTCGTGAACTAGACATTCAAAAATTAGAAAACGAACAAAAGTCTCAACAAATCATCTCTCGTAATTATTTTATAGGTATAGCTATCTTAATTACACTATTTCTATTCGTAAGCTTACTCTCTGCAAGAAAAAATAGTATTAAAAACAAAAAACTAGCCAGTCAACAACAAGAATTAGCTAAGAAAAACAAACAAATTGTAGATCAAGAGCAAGAATATAGAAAAACTCGAGACAACCTATTCGCCAACATTTCTCATGAATTCAGAACACCTCTAACAGTTTTAAAAACTTCAATCGAAAAAACAAATGACATTGCTAATTCAAAGCTTTTATTAAAAAACACCAATCATTTAATTGATCTAACGAATCAGATGTTGGATATTTCTAAACTGAGTGAAAAGAAAATAAATCTCAATATTAAACCTATAGATGTTGCTGGGTTAACGAAACAATTATTGGAGCAGGTTCAATCATTTGCGGAATCGAAAAACATACAACTCAAACTAAAAGCCCCGTCTTCGGTTGTAATGATTTCTTTGGATGAAAAAATACTCAGAAAAATAATTATCAACTTAGTGTTTAACGCTATTAAGTTTACTCAAAACGGTGGGCTAGTCAAAATTATTATTGAGTTTAAAGACACCTATTGGAGTTTAATTGTAAAAGACAATGGCATTGGAATAGACACTAAAGAAATTCCTTATATTTTTGAACGTTATTACAGAGCTCCTTTACATGAAGACAGAGCATCGACTGGCGGTTTAGGCTTAGCACTAACCAAGCAGTTAGTGGAATTAGTAAAGGGAAATATTCAGGTAAAAAGTGAATTAAAAAAAGGAAGTGAATTTTGCATTACTTTCCCTAATAATTCGAAAGTTGAAATTTCCAAAAACCTCAAGTATGCTAACTACAACATCACCCCAAATAATACTCTTGTAAATCCTATTCCCGAGAACAACATCACCCTTACAAAACCAGATGTAATTCATACAGAAAACACACCTACTGTTTTATTGATTGAAGACAACCCAGACCTGAACAATGTTATTAACTCGGAATTAACCAACCATTTCAAAACTATATCCGCATTTAATGGTAAGGAAGCTTTAAAAACTTTAAAAAAGAAAAGACCGGATATTATTGTTACAGATATTATGATGCCGGTTATGAATGGAATTGAATTCATTGAAACTATAAAAACCATACCTGAATTCAAAGGCATTCCCATTATTGTAATGAGTGCTCTTGAAGAAAATCATAGCCATATGAAGCTTTGGAAATTGGGGGTTGTTGATTTTATCACGAAACCTTTTGATTTACAAATCTTATTATTTAAAATCACCAACAACCTTAAAACATTTCAGGAATCTACCGATCAATACAAAAACCTAAAATCTTTAACTGCCAATTTAATTCATGATTTAAGAAGCCCTGTTGTTACCCTAAAAATGATTGCCAGTGACCTTATAGAAAATAAGGAAGAAGACCTTGATAAGTATTTAAATTACATTTCAGAAAACTCAAACAATCTATTAGACTTAATTAATGGATTAACGGAAATTAATAGAATTCATAAACGAAAATCTTACACGACTTTCAATATAAAAGATTCTTTTAATAATGTACTGTTTAACTTAAGTCATCTAGTCGAAAAAACAAATGCTTTTATAAATCATGAAATCCAGGATTTTGAAGTAACGATGGATAAAACCGATTTCTCTAGAATATTGCAAAATTTGATGGAAAATGCCTTAACCTATGCTAAAAAAGATATTCCTCCTAAAATAGATATTACTATTTTGTCAAAGAAAAAAAATGCTTTCTCAATTACTGTAAAGGACAACGGTAAAGGAATTCCAGAAAAAGATTTTGAAAACATATTCAAACAACTAAAAAGAGGAAAATCATCAACGGGAACTCAAGGTTCTGGATTAGGATTATATATTGTAAAAGAAATTATTAATAAGTATCATGGAAACATCGAAGTAAGTTCTACAATAAATGAAAGCACAACTTTTTCTCTAAACCTAAACCTAAAAAATATCGTTTAAGTCAACTAGTCCAACGTAAGCTTCGAGAAATCACCCGTTTATTATAAACTCTTCTTAAAGTTTTAACTTCTAAAGGCTAAAATTAGCCTAAACACTTTCTCTCTGAAAAAATACAGACTTAATTTTATAGTCTTTTTTTATTTTTAGTAACTTCGTCTTCATGGAATTACTCTTTTTAGGATTAGCCTCTGGAGCTATCATATCATATTTTATATTCAAAAAGTTCTCTTATCGAACTAAAAAGAATTTGACCGAAAAACAATCAGTTGTTTTATTAGATAAAATTAAAAAAGTATCAAAACTTATTACAGTTGAAGGTGAATTCGCTGAAATTTATCATCATGAAAACTCAAAAGAAAAGTTTATGGGACTTTTTACCAGTAAGAAAAAAGCGATCATCCTAATTAACGCCAAAGTTCATATTGGTTTTGATTTTAGAAAAATAAAAATGCAAGCTAATAATAAAACAAAAAGCATTGTTTTATCTGAATTCCCAGAAGCAGAAATTTTTTCTATTGAACCAAACATTCGTTTTTATGATATTCAAAATGGATTTTTAAACAAGTTCAGTTCTGAAGATCTGACCTCAGTAAACAAAGAGGCTAAAGAACATATTCTTCAGAAAGTACCAGAAAGTAATTTAATGCAAACAGCCAATCAAGAAGCTTTAGATGCTATCATTTTAATGACAAACCTAGTAGAAACTATTGGCTGGAAACTTGATTATTCTTCTTTAGAACTGCCTTCTGGAAATAACCACCTTCTAGAATAATAGAAATGGTTAACAAGCCAAAAATAAAATTAGTAATCACCTCTATCTTTTCTGGACTTCTATTCGTTTGGATAAAAAACTCTCAATCAATAAAAACTTGGCAATTACAGTTTGATAATAGTGATATTTCAGGTGGACTAGGCTTTTTTATAACCGTAAATATTATAAAATATTTTTTATTTTTAGTCTCCTTAATGTCTTTAGGTTTATTTGTAATTAAACTAATAAAAAAATCATGAATATTGAACAACTACATCAGTACTGTATTTCTAAAAAAGGAGTATCAGAAGAGTTTCCTTTTGATAAAGTAACACTCGTTTTTAAAGTAATGGGAAAAATGTTTGCACTTATTGGATTGGAAAAATGGGAAAATGGAGACACTCAAATCAACTTAAAATGTGATCCTGAATGGGCCGAGGAACTAAGAGGAGAATACAACAGTATCAATCCTGGTTACCATATGAATAAAAAGCATTGGAATACCATTACTATAAATGACGATGTTTCAGATAAATTTGCTTTTGAACTAATTGACCACTCCTATGACCTTGTTGTAAAAGGGCTTACTAAAAAACTAAAAGAAGAATTAAAGCTATTATAATCGTGAATAAAAAAGACGCTAGGAAACTATATAAGCAAAAACGAACGGAATTATCAAAAACAGAAATTGACCTCTTTCAAAAATCAATTTATGATCAAATTTATGATTTAGACTTTTCCAAAATTCAGAACATTCATATTTTCCTTTCAATAACAAGGCATAAAGAAATTAATACCTATCCGATTGTTGATTTTTTGCATAAGCATAACAAAACAGTTATTGTTAGTAAAAGTAATTTTGAAAACAATACATTACAACATTATATATTAACGGAGAATACTAAATTAATTGAAAACAATTATGGAATTCCAGAGCCTATTAATGCCCAACAAGTAGAAGTTAAAAATATAGATTTAGTATTTGTACCTCTATTAGTGGCCGATAAAAAGAATTATCGCGTTGGATACGGTAAAGGTTTTTACGACCGATTTTTAGCTTCCTGCAGAAAAGATATTACTACCATAGGACTTAATTTCTACCCTCCCATTGAATCTATAACGGATATCAACAAACTTGATGTTCCTTTAAATAAAATTATATATCCAGCATAAAAAAAGCCTGCTTATTAAGCAGGCTTCATTTTTAAATATTATTTGACTTATCCATTCATTGAAATTAAGAACTCATCATTATTCAAAGAAGTTTTAATTCTTTGTTGAATAAATTCCATAGCCTCTATTGGATTCATATCTGCTAAGTATTTACGCAGCACCCACATACGTTGTACTGTTTTTTCGTCTAGTAATAAATCATCACGACGCGTACTAGATTTAATTAAATCAATAGCAGGATAAATTCTTCTATTTGCAATATTACGCTCTAATTGAAGCTCCATATTACCAGTACCTTTAAATTCTTCAAAAATAACTTCATCCATTTTTGAACCAGTTTCAGTTAAGGCAGTCGCAATAATAGTTAAGGAACCTCCATTTTCTATATTACGTGCAGCTCCAAAGAATCGTTTTGGTTTATGCAATGCGTTCGCATCAATACCTCCTGATAATATTTTACCAGATGCCGGAGCTACGGTATTATACGCTCTTGCTAAACGAGTAATAGAATCTAACAAGATTACTACATCATGACCACATTCAACTAAACGCTTTGCTTTTTCTAAAACAATATTTGCTACTCTTACATGCTTATCAGCTGGTTCATCAAAAGTAGAAGCAACAACCTCTCCTCTTACACTTCTTTGCATATCAGTAACCTCTTCAGGACGCTCATCAATTAACAAAACTAATTGGTAAACTTCCGGATGATTGGCTGCAATTGCATTTGCAACATCCTTTAACAACATGGTTTTACCAGTTTTTGGTTGTGCTACAATCATACCACGCTGTCCTTTTCCTATAGGAGAGAATAAATCGATAATTCGCGTTGATAGAGAACTTCCTCTTTCAGCTAAATTGAACTTCTCGTTTGCAAAAAGAGGTGTTAAATGTTCAAATGAAACTCTATCTCTAACAATGTTAGGATTTAGTCCATTAATCTTTGACACTCTAATTAAAGGGAAATATTTCTCTCCCTCTTTTGGTGGACGAACATTTCCTCTTACAGTATCTCCAGTTTTTAATCCAAATAATTTTATTTGCGATTGAGATACATAAATATCATCTGGAGATGATAAATAATTATAGTCTGACGACCTTAAAAAACCATATCCATCAGGCATCATTTCTAACACACCTTCGCTCTCTATAATTCCATCAAATTCAAAATCAGGATCACGGTACTTATTACCGCTTTTATGCTGATGTTGATTTTTATTCTTGTTTTGATGATGCTTATTCTTGCTGTGGTTTTGATTATTGTTCTGGTTATGTCCGTTCTGGTGGTTTTTAGCAGGTCTTCTATTATTGTTATTATTACTGCTGTTGCTGTTCGAATTAGTATTGCTCTGGTTGCTTTGAGTTCTCTTATCTTCTGTAACTTCTTTCTTTACAGCTTCCTTCTTTACAACCTCTTTCTTTACAACTTCTTTCTTTACCGCTTCTTCTGCTCCATTGTTCGGAGTTTTAACTACTGGAGCCTCTTTCTTTCGAGTATCCTCCTGCTTTACAGTTCTAGTAGCAACTTTTTTATCCTCCGTGGCTTCTTTTTTATCTTTTACAATTTCTTTTTCAGATTGAGTTGCAGCCTCTCCTGCTTTCTTTGATATCCTTCTTCTCTTAGGCTTCTCTTTTGTAGCAACCTCTGTTGATGCTTTTTTGGGAGCTGGTTTTTTTTCTTCTTTATTTTCAGCTTCAGCCTGAGCATCTAAAATTTTATAAACTAAATCTAATTTTTTCAACTGACTAATTCTAGTTAAACCAATAGTTTTAGCTATAGACTGTAAATCAGTTAATTTCTTAGCTTTTAATTCCGAAATCTCGAACATTCGTTAAAATATTAGGTTAAAAATTCCCACTTCCAAAGAATTTATATTTATTAATTTGTTTTGCTTGATTGCTTTGTTATATGAAGTGTATAACAGTTAAAAGTGCGGTTACTTACAAGGCAAATATATACAAATAATTTAACTTGTAATATTTCTTTTTAAAAAAAGAAGTATTATTTTTGCCTTCCAAGAAAAAAACATGATACAGCGAATACAGAGCATATATCTATTAATAGCTTCCTTACTATCAGGGGCATTGCCTCTTATTATAAGTCTATGGACTCAAACCAAGGAAAATACACCTATATATGTATTCGATATGTTTTCGAGTAATAGTATTCTTGAAAACTTAATTCCTGTGTGTTTTTTAATTTCGGCTTTGGTGTCATTGATCACCATATTTCTATATAATAATAGGAAGCTACAATTTGTTGTAGGTCGGATTGCAATTTTGATTAATCTTTTTTTATTAGGATTATTGATTTATTTGTCGCTAACATTATCTGGAGAAACAGCTGTTTCTGAGAAAGGTATTGGGATGATTATTCCAATTTTGGTTATTTTGCTTATTGTTTTAGCAAACAAGGCCATTAAAAAGGATGAGGATCTTGTAAAATCAGTAGACAGATTGCGATAAACCTAACATCTTAGTATATTTAGTGCGAGAAAACCGAGAATTAATTCTCGGTTTTTGTTTTATATAAGAGTTTGCAATATTCGCAAATAGTTAAATAATAGCCTTCTAAGAAGGTTAATTAACTATTTTCTCTTAAATTTACATTATTAATTTCCCCAGCTATAACCAAAATATTAACGACTTAAACTACTAAAAAGCAAAGCATTACCCCCAAATGTTAAAGAAAAATTAAGGGTTAACCCTGATAGATTTAGTACAAACCCTTAAAATGGGTTTAGGGATTTTGAGTATTGTGGATTAACTAGTTGTCACCTAAATTTGTATATGTAAACAATGAGTACAAAGATTAAAGTTCATATAGCCGATGATCACAAAATCCTTATAGAAGGAGTGATGGCTCTAATAAATATTGAAGATGACATTGAAGTTGAAGGCTTCTCTCTAACGGGTAAAGAGGTAATCAACTGGTCAGCAACAAACACCGCAGATGTGTTAGTACTAGATATTAACATGCCTGAAATGGATGGAATAGATGTTTTAAAAGTCTTTAAGCAGAGAGACGTAAGAATTAAAACAATTATACTATCGAGTTTAAGCGATCCAAAATTAGTACAAGAAATGATCGCGTTGGGTGCAAATGGCTTTTTAGAAAAAAGCTGTGCCAGTGAATACATCGTTGACGCCATTAGAGCAGTAGATAAAGGATTACAATACTTTAATGAAGACATTAAAAGTAAATTGTTTAACCTTTATGTTGCGAGTTCCAAAAAAGATAATGATAAAGAAGAATCGCATAAAGATTTAACCGATAGAGAAATCGAAGTGCTAAAATTAATAGCACAAGAGAGAAGTTCATCTGAAATAGCGGATACGTTAAGCATTAGTGTAAAAACTGTAGAATCGTATCGCAGAAACCTTTACAAAAAACTGAAAGTAAAAAATGTAGTAGGTTTAGCGATGTACGCAGTTAGGAATAAGATAGTATAATCCTTTCATTCTGTTTTTCTTTGCCCCCAAAGAAAATACTCCCCCCCATCCTATAATTCCTAATGAAATACATCGCTAAGAACTACAACAATTAAAATATTAAAATCATTACCTGGCGATGTGCGCGTTATTAAAAAAATAACATAGTTTAGAAAACCCCTTCATTTTGTTTTCTTTATCCCCTAACTTTGAGAAACGTCCCCCGTATCTCCATCTGTCTATACTAAGTGCATCGCCTTTTTTTTACTCTTAAATATTAAACCTTTAAATATTCCTTAAATTACTTAAACGCAGAAATCATGAAAAAAATCAATTTATTTTTCGCAACAATCAGTATCGTATTATTAGCATCTTGTTCATCTAACGAAGGGGACATCAACACGTTGCAAAATATTGACAATGCAGAAGCGTCTCAATTAAAGTCCTATACTTTAAAAAGAAATGCCGATGGTTCGTATTATATGGACTTCGATGTTGCCAAAAATACGCAAATCGACACGTACAAAAACGCAGACAATTCAAATGAGGTTGTTTTATCTGAAGGAAACCAAGTTACTGTTAGCAGACAGGGAACTCAATTTACTTTAGACAACAACTTGTTAAAAGTAAACATACTTGAAGCCAAAAACGGGAAAAAATCGTATATTTCGATTGAAGATGATGGTATCAACAAATCAGGACGTGGTGTAACTGAATTTCTATATGATTACAGCATTACAAAAAATATTGATGGTACTTTTACTTTAGACTTTGAGGTGAACAATAATGTAACAACGGATTTTGTATATGACGATGAAAGTGAGACCTATGAGATTCATTTGGAATCGGGTAAAACTAAAAACAAGAGGTTTTCAAGAACTCTAAATGTTTCAACTAATAAAATTTTAAAAATAGATTTTGTTAATCATAAATATTCAGGGAGATCGAACAAGGTGTCAATGTCAAAAAAGCCAATATTAGTAGTTGGTTCTCTTGGAGACTCACCTTCAATTTATTAAGCAATTATTTTCAATAAAATAGTTCTTTATTTATTATATGAGGAGATCCGTTTTTTATATTTTTACATTTATAATTTTAAATAATCAATTTTTATTTTGTTATAGCTTTAACAAGGAAAGAATAAATCACTGTAATATTTCTTTTACCCAGAACGTTGAAGATCAAACAAAAAATGATTCTATTTCTACAAAACAAAAACTAAGTAAAGCGCGAAGCTTATTCAGAAAATCTAATTTTGAAGAGGCTCTAGATATTGCATTAGATGTATACACTCAATCAAAAAACAATAAGTATGAGGAGATTCAATTCTCCTCATGCCTTTTAATTGGCAGAATCTTTTTTGAAAGTAGACAATACGAAAGAGCGGTGCAATATTATCGTCGATTATTGAATACCTCCTCAAGGGACATACATGATAATTTGTTACAAAATGACAACTCCTCTAGTATTTTTTTGACTAAGAATAAGCCAAGGTTATATTTTAGACTTGGTAATGCTTATGTTCAACTCTATAATAATTCTGACTTAAAAACCCATGAACTAAAAGAGCTAAAAGAGAAAATTGAAAGTTTGGGAGGAGCTGAGAAAGAAATTCAGAAAAAGACCATTGAAACCATTAAAAGCTATAGGGACAGTGCTATCTATTTCTTTAATCAACTAGAAAGAACGCCCTCATTGAATAATGACGTAATAGACATTAAAGGGAAATCATATATTACATTATCTGCATTATACCTCTCTGACTCTTTATACTCCGAAGCCAAAAATTTTGCCAACAATGCTATTAATATTTATAAGCAAAGTAATGACAAACTTAATCTAGCCAAAGCCCACACAAACTTTGCCAGTATTTTTCTATACAAAGGCGATTTTGAAAATGCTAAAAAACGTTATTACTTTGCGCTTGATGCGATTAAAAATTTAAAAACCCAACATGCGGTTGAATTAAAATATGCTCTGTATTACAATATTGCTTGGGCCATGAGAAACCTGAAAGATTACAAAGCTTATGATAATCTTGAGATTTCTAATGAACTTTTAAAGAATCTCGAAGCAAATGAAACGAAAAAAAGAATTAAACAAACTGAATTAAAACACTTTGAATCATTAAAAAAACTAGAAAGTGATAAAGAAGTAGAAATTGCTAAAATTAAGAAAGATTCTACGGATAAACTTTTAGGTGGTCTAACTATATTAATTGTAATTGTTTCTGCCGTTATTATATATAATATTAAACTTCGCCAAAGAAACCTTAAACTGAAATTAGAACAAAGTAAGCTTGTTGAAAAACAAAAAATTGACCATTTAAAATCGGAAGCGCAAGTTAAAATTTTAAATGCTACTATTGACGGTAAGGAAACCGAGCGGAAGCAAATTGCAGAAACCTTACATGATAGCGTAAGTGCCTTGCTATCCTCTGCCAATATGCATCTTCGTGCCACTAAAAAGCAGTTTAATGGAACTACACCTGTTGAACTAGAAAAAACTCAAGATATAATTTTGGAAGCTTCTGAAAAAGTGAGAGATCTTTCGCATAATTTAGTTTCTTCCATCCTTTTAAAGTTTGGTTTGGAGTATGCAATAAAAGATATCGCAAAAAAGTACTCTAATCGCGAGTTAGAATTTCATACAGAAATTAGCAATGTACATCGTTATAGTCAGGAGTTTGAAATTAAATTGTATAACGTAATCCACGAGCTTGTTAATAATATTATTAAGCACAGTAAAGCTGCTAACGCCTATCTTATAATTGAGGAGAAAAACAATTTTCTTTCTGTTCGTATAGAAGATGACGGTATCGGATTTAATTACAAAGTCAGTAATAGTGGTTCTGATGGTTTAGGCTTAAACCAAATAGAAGCTAGAATTCAAATGATGAATGGTAACTTTTTAGTTGAATCAGGAGTTAATCAAGGTTCTAAAATTACTTTTTCAGTACCAGTTCTAATCAAATCACAAACTAGCTTCGTTTAGCAAGTTCAATGATTTCTAAATTTTTTATACCACCGTTACTTAATTCAAATCGTAACATGGTTCTTACTTTATGGAATCCATGTTTTCCAGCCGCCCCTGGGTTTAAATGTAATGCGTTGTATTTCTCATCATACTGAACTTTTAATATATGAGAATGTCCGCAAATAAAAATCGTAGGCTTTTCTGAAGCAAATATATCGCGTACTCTTGGTTTGTATTTCCCTGGATACCCGCCAATATGAGTCATAAAAACACGTGCCCCTTCTAGCTCAAAAAGCTCGTTTTCTTTAAACTCAACTCTAGCATCTTTATCGTCTATATTTCCGTAAACAGCACGTAAAGGCCTGTGCTTTTTTATCGTATCAGTCACCTGTAAATCACCAATATCACCTGCATGCCAAACCTCATCAGCCATATCTACATATTTTAAGATCTGATCATCTATAAAACTATGCGTATCAGATAACAATAAAATTTTCTTCATGTATTCGAACTTATCATCTTTAATTAGGCTCAAATATAACAAAGCCATCGGTTAACCAATATTATGCTGTAGAAGAATTATACATTTATATTTTCCTTTTCAGAAAAATGGATTAAACATGCCCTTAATATCGGATCGAGCACAGTCTGTACCTACTCTTATTAGTCCACAGCAAAAAACGACCTCTATACTCCGATCGAGGTGACATTCCTACTATTTAAAATAATTTATGCAGGTTATAATTTGAAGTTACTGCACAAGAAAAAGAAAGTGGGGCTACTAGAGTAATTTAACGTGAGTTCGATGTAAGGATTATTAAACTTAAAAAGTGTCAATTCGAGTGAAAATCGTAGGATTTTTGTATCGAGAATAGCTTTTTAATGTCCAAAATCAATTGTTTTCGATACATTTTTCTTGGAAAAACACTCAAACTGACATTGATTTTCTTATATCGAACTCACGTTAATTTCAATTCGCAAACGATATTAACATCTATAAACACCATCGAAAAAAAATAAACTCGCAATGTAAATTGCGAGTTTATTCTATTAAGTGACAGAAATACGGGGGACGTTTCTCTACTTATTCAAATATAACTAAAAATCAGTTAGTTAACAACAAAAATACCTTTTAATTCATGTTAAAAAACTGTAAATTATAAAGAAGAAGCACACCCGAAAAAATCATTGATATTATTCGACTTAAATTCCATAATTTAGCTGTTTAAATTTTTTAGTTTTTGAGATATTTTATTGAGTTATCATATAACGGAAAAAACTACCATGGTTGGCAAGTACAGCCTCATTCAATTTCTGTTCAAGAAAAAATAAACAAAGTAATTTGTATAGCATTGCAAGAAGATATTAGCATTGTAGGAGCTGGAAGAACTGACGCCGGTGTACATGCTTCACAAATGTATGCTCATTTTGATACGCCAAAAGATTTGGATGCTAATTTTACTTATAAACTCAATACTATGTTACCAAATGATATTGTTATTTACAATACGATTAAAGTAGATGAGGAGGCTCATGCAAGATTTGATGCAACGAGTAGAAGCTATGAGTATAAAATATGGCTAGGGAGGAATCCTTTTTTATTAGACACTACATGGCAATTACATTATAAAAACATTCATATCGATGCTATGAACAAGGCTGCCAAAATCTTGTATGAATATGAAGATTTTGAATGTTTTTCAAAAGTAAAAACTGATGTAAACACCTTTATTTGTAAAGTAACAAATGCTGAGTGGAAACTTCAAGAAAACGAACTTACATTTTTTATATCTGCCGATCGATTTTTAAGAAATATGGTAAGGGCTATTGTGGGTACTTTATTAGATGTAGGATTAGGAAAAATAACTGTTGAGGACTTTAGGAAAATCATAGAAAGTAAAAACAGAGGAAATGCAGGGATGTCAGTTCCCGCAAAAGGTTTATTTTTAACAAACGTTTCATATAATTATATATAAGTGAGTACAAATTCAGGAAAAGCATTTGATCTTAAAATTTTTGTAAGACTCATGAGTTTTGCAAAAAGGTATCAATTAAAGTTTACAATTGCTGCTTTATCAACCATATTATTAGCGGTTGCAGCGGCAGCTGATCCGTATGTATTAATACATGCAATTAATGACTTTAGTGAAACAAAAGATCTTGCTGGACTTATTAATAACACCATGATATTAGTTGCTTTACTAATCTTTCAAGTAATATTACAATTTTCATTTATTTACTATGCCAACTGGGTTGGACAGCATATAATTAGAGATATCAGAGCAAAAACATTTAGAAAAATTATTGCTTTCAAAATGGGATATTTCGATAAAAACTCCGTTGGAAAATTAGTTACAAGAGTAGTTTCTGACATTGAAACAATCGCCAACTTTTTCACACAAGGCGTTTTTATGATTGTAAGTGATATTTTAAAAATGTTTGTTGTGACTGCCTTAATGTTTGTCATTAACTGGAAGCTAGCCTTAATTGCCTTGGCTGTTTTACCCATTTTAATTTATGCCACAAAACTCTTTCAAATAGCTATTAAAGCCACATTTCAAGATGTACGAAATCAGGTCGCGAACCTAAATGGATTTGTACAAGAGCGCGTTACAGGAATGAAAATAGTTCAGTTATTTAATCGTGAAAATATTGAATACAAAAATTTCGTTGAGATTAATAACAAGCACAAAAAAGCACACGTAAAAACCGTATGGTATTATTCTATATTCTTTCCTATTGCTGAAATTTTATCCTCTATTGCTATTGGATTAATTGTTTGGTATGGAGGGTTTCAGGTTGTTGAAGATAGTAACGTATCTGTTGGTGCTATTATCGGATTTATCAAAATGGCTCAGATGCTTTTTAGACCACTTCGTCAAATTGCAGATAAATTTAATCAACTTCAAATGGGAATTGTTTCTGGTGAACGTGTTTTTAATGTTATTGATACCGATAGTTCTATTGACAAAAGCGGTACAACTTCGGCGGATAATTTAGAAGGAAATATATCTTTTAAAGATGTTAGATTTAGCTATATAGAAAATGAAGAAGTATTAAAAGGAGTCAGTTTTAATGTTCAAAAGGGACAAACAATTGCCATTGTTGGAGCAACAGGGGCAGGAAAATCTACTATTATTAATTTGATTAGTATGTTTTACGAAATTGACAGTGGTCAAATTTGTGTTGATTCAATTCCTGTAAATGAATATGATGTAACTTCTTTAAGAAGTAAAGTAGCCATTGTTCTTCAAGATGTTTTCTTATTTTCAGATACTATTCTTAATAATATTACCTTAAATAATGATTCTATTTCTTTGGAGGAAGTTAAACAAGCTGCGAAGCAGATTGGAATTCATGAATTTATTATGACTCTTCCGAATGATTATAACTACAATGTAAAAGAAAGAGGGGGCATGTTGTCTTCAGGTCAACGCCAACTAATAGCCTTTTTAAGAGCCTATGTTAGCAAGCCTAGTATTTTAATTTTAGATGAAGCGACCTCTTCGGTTGACTCTCACTCTGAGCAAATGATTCAGTTTGCAACTGATCAAATTACCAAAGACAGAACTTCTATTGTTATTGCTCATAGATTAGCAACGATTAAAAAAGCTGACACCATCATTGTTATGGATAAAGGACAAATTGTAGAACAAGGAAATCATAATGAGCTTCTTAAAATTTCCGATGGTTATTATAAGAATTTATATGAGGCTCAATTTCAAGAAATAGCTGAGTAACAAATAGCTTGCTAAACGAACCTCTTCAGTGCAAATTTTGTTTTAACTGGATTCTATTTTCGAGAAATAATCAATCAATGATTATAAATCACTCAAAATTTTATGATAAAATTAATAATTCACTTTTTACGTTAATAAAACATTAGCATTATTTGTTTCATTGAATCAAATTGCTACATTTGTTATTCAATCTTAAAACTAAAAATCATAATATCATGAAAAGAGTAATCTTATCTGCTTTAGTTGTTGGTTCATTAATGGCAACTTCATGTAAAAAAGCAAAAGAAGAAACAAAGAGTGCAGCAGAAACTGCAGTTGAAGCAACAGAAAAAGCTGCTGACAAAGTATCTGAAGCTGTTGAAGATACAGCTACAAAGGTTGTAGAAAAAACTGAAGAAGCTGTTGACAAAGTTGCTGGAGCGGTAGAATCTGCATTAGACGGGGTTACTATTCCTAGCTTTGATAATAAAGAGGTAGAAGACCACTTAAAAAATTATGCTACTTACGCAAAAGACTATGTTGCTGCTAAAGGTGATGTTTTGAAAAACGCTAGCCTTGCTAAAAAAGGTGTTGAGTTAGCAACTAAAGGTGCTGAATTAGTTAAAAATTTAGATGATGAGGGTAAAAAGAAGTTTAATAGTGTAATGAGCGCTATTCAAGCTAAAATGGCTCCTGCTAAGTAATAGCTAAAAAATAAAAATAAAGAAGGTTCTTTTAAAAAAGAGCCTTTTTTTATGCCATAACATCTTCTTGTATTTTTTTTGACAATTCTTCAAAAGTATCAAAGAGTTCGAATCCACCGTCTTTGATATAAGATATAGCTCCGGTTTCTTCAGAGACTACCAAACATAAAGCATCCGTTCTTTCTGATATTCCTATTGCCGCTCTATGACGCAATCCAAAGCGTAATGGTATTTGCGAGTTTTCTGTAATTGGCAGAATTACTCTAGTAGCAACAATATAATTATCTCTAATTATTATTGCTCCATCATGTAAAGGACTATTTTTATAAAAGATACTTTCCAAAATAGCAATATTTACTTGGGCATTCATTTTATCTCCAGTTGTTGCAATAAAATCAAGATTATTTGTCCGCTCTATAACAATTAGCGCTCCCGTTTTCGTTTTTGATAAATTAACAGACGCTTCTAAAATGGTTCCTGTATCTATTTCTGTATTAATCTCTGACTGCAAAAATTTTAGTTGATTCAGAAAACTCTTTCTTGTTGAAAAATTTGTAGTTCCTATCATTAATAAGAATTTCCTTATTTCTTGCTGAAAGACAATCAACAAAGCAATAACTCCTCCTGATAATAAATACCCTAATATTCCACTTAGCATTTCCATATGTAATGCTTGAGTAATTTTCCAAATAATAAAAATTAAAGCAATTCCGATTACAATGTTTATAGCAACCGTACCTTTTAACAATTTATAGGTATAATACAAAAGCGCAGCTACTAGAATAATATCTAATATATCTAAAAAGGAAAAATCGATAAAACCCAAACTCAATTAGTTTTTAGTAGTTATGTAAATGTAATTATTTTATTTGAAGTAATGTTATACTGTTTCTAATTCGAAAATTGTAATTTCTGGCCGAACATTAAATCGAACTTGCCATAAATGACCAATTGCTCTATTAATATACAATGTTCTTCCATCAAAAAGATCTATTTCTCCAGAAGAATACCTTTTATTTTTTACAGGAAGCATTGGTGGTGTAAGAAATGGAGCTTTACATTGACCTCCATGGGTGTGCCCTGATAAAATCCACCCTTTATAACCATTCCATACATCCAAATCACATACATCGGGGTTATGACATAAAACAATATTGGCTTTTGTTTTATCGTAATATTGTAATACTTTTTGTGGATTGAAATTCAATCCCCAGTAATCATCTAATCCAATAAAATTTAAACCATCAACATTCTTTTGTTCATTGCTTAAAATTGTTACTCCATTATCGTCTAATATTTGAGTAATTGTATCAGCTACATGCTGTTCCCTCCAATTCTCACCGTAATCATGATTCCCTAAAATTCCTAAAGTAGCTTCTTTCCCTTTAACAGCATGTTTCATAACTTTTTTCAACTGTGCAAACTGCTCTTCATTTTCATAACTTACAAAATCTCCTGTGTAAACAACAAAATCAGGATTGAGCTTCTGTGCCTTTACAAAACCATCAATTAAATATTGGTAATCAAATCGATTCCCTACATGTACATCGCTAATTTGCATAACAGTTTTTCCGTACATGTTTTTCGGTAAATTTTTAATTGGCATTTTATGTCTTACAAATTCAAGCCAAAATGGCTCAACTTGCCAAGTGTACAAACCAGTAACTGCTCCCAAGCCTAATAATCCATAGGTTGCCTTCTTTAAAAATTTACGTCGTTTCATATTGGGGGTATTATTATAAGTTATTTACAATTTGAATAGCTTCAACTGCTTGCTTCACATCATGCACTCTTAAAATATTTGTTCCGTTTAATAGAGCAATTGTATTAGCAACTGTCGTTGCATTTAATGCTTCAGAAGGTGTTATTTTAAGTGTTTTATATAACATTGACTTTCTTGATATTCCAGTTAGCACTGGTACTTCTAAACTAGAAAACAGCTCTAATTTTTTTAACAACTCAAAATTATGAGGAATTGTTTTCCCAAAACCAAAACCTACATCTATGATAATATCATTAACCTTAAGCTCTCTTAATTTGAATATTTGTTCAGAAAAGAACAAAATAAGCTCTTTTACAATATCATTGTAATTAGGATTTGACTGCATATTTTGAGGAGTTCCTTTCATATGCATTAAAATATAAGGAACTTGTAATTCAGCAACCTTAGCAAACATCTCCTCATCCACTTTACCACCTGAAATATCATTAATTATTGCCCCACCTGCATGAACTGCTTCTCCAGCAACTCTACTCCTAAATGAATCTATAGAAATTAATATTTCAGGAAATTCTTTCACTAATAAAGAAACAATTGGTACTACTCTACTCAGCTCTTCTTCTTCAGAAATATGTTTAGCGCCAGGTCGAGACGAATACCCTCCAACATCTATAAAGGTAGCTCCTTCATATAACATTTTTTCTACTTGAATTAATATTTCTTTTTCTTTCTTGTACTTGCCTCCATCATAGAAAGAGTCGGGTGTTAAATTAAGAATCCCCATAACTTTTGGAGAACTCAAATCGACCAATGTACCGTTACAATTAATTGTCATCTATCGCACTACTTTATTAATGATATTCGATTTTTCGGGTGCCTTATAGTTTTTAATTTTCTCCATTAATCCATTTACAGTTTCATCTACTAAAAGCATTTTTCTATTATCTGGTTTTAAAAAACCTTCTTCAACCATAAAATCCAATTGTTTAATAGTATGGTCAAAAAACCCATTCACATTTAAAATCCCTACTGGTTTTGTTTCAATATATAACTGTTGCAGCGTTAAGACTTCGAAAAGTTCATCTAACGTTCCATAACCTCCAGGCAATGCTATATAGGCCTCAACCATCTGGCTCATTTTCATTTTCCTCTCGCTCATCGTTTTGGTAACATAGACCTCTGAAGCTTCTTTATTTATAACTTCTTCCTTTTCTAACAACCCAGGAATAATTCCAATTACATTCCCTCCTTGTTCAATCATAGTATTTGATATTGCTCCCATCAATCCGATTTTAGCTCCTCCATAAACCAAACCAATTTTATGTTGAACAAAATACTCTCCTAATTCTTTGGCTGAATCTCGATATAAATTGTTAAAACCAATACTCGAACCACAGAAAACTGCAATGTTGTGTAACCCCATTCTTAAAAATAATTTATTACGTAAAAATAAAGGAAAACCTAATTGATTTCTTATTTTTACCTTATTATTTCAGAAAATAGAAGATGAAGGATACCTCAAAACAATACGATGCGATTGTAAAGGAATGTAGAAGCTTGTTTGCAAATAAAATGACAGATTACGGGGCGGCTTGGAGAATTTTAAGACTCCCTTCGCTAACCGATCAAATTTTTATTAAAGCCCAACGAATTAGACAGCTTCAAGAAAATACTGTTAGAAAAGTAGATGAAGGAGAAAAATCAGAATTTATAGGAATTATCAATTATTCCGTTATGGCCTTAATTCAATTAGAATTAGGTATTGTTGATCAACCAGATTTATCCTCTCAACAAGCAGTTGATTTATATGACAGGCATGTTTCAATTACAAAGCAACTCATGGAAAATAAAAACCATGATTATGGAGAGGCTTGGAGGGATATGAGAATTTCTTCACTAACAGATTTAATATTGCAGAAACTTCTAAGAGTAAAACAAATAGAAGATAATAAAGGAAAAACTATTGTTTCTGAAGGAATTGACGCAAATTATCAAGATATGATTAATTATGCTATTTTTGCTTTGATTCATCACTCAGAATTAGAACGTTAAAAGAATAAAAACAACCCCTAATTATGATATTAAAATTATTAACCCATGTTTCTAGAGTACTTGTAGGTTTATTATTTATTTACTCAGGCTTTGTGAAATTAGTTGATCCTATTGGATCGCAATTTAAATTTGAAGAATACTTTAGCGAAAGTGTTTTAAATATTGAATTCCTTATTCCATTTGCACTACCTTTTTCAATTTTATTAATTGTTGCAGAATTAGCACTCGGTGTAATGTTGTTGGTTGGATACAAACCTAAACTTACCGTTTGGAGTTTGTTTGGACTTAATTTAATCTTTCTCTTTTTAACTTGGTATTCATACACATATAATAAAGTAACGGACTGTGGTTGTTTTGGTGACGCTATCAAATTAACTCCTAAAGAAACATTTTATAAGAATATCATATTTATGGTTTTCATTATAATTTTAATCATAGGGTTAAAACATGTTAAATCCGTTATATCAAGTAAGTTTGCATTAATAACTTCAATGGCTTCCATTGTTATTTCATTGTTAATCGTCAACCATGTTTTAAATCATCTACCAATTATTGATTTTAGAGCATATTCTGTAGGTACTGATATTGCTGATGGTATGGAATATAAAGGAGATGGAGAGATTCCTCCTATTCATGATTTTATGATTGAAACTGATGATGGAGATCAACTTGAGCCAATGTTGGCAAAAGAAAAGGCAATGCTCGTTATTATGTATAATTTTGAAAAGACTGAGCAAAAAGGAATAGCCGCTGTTGCCAATGTAACTAAAGAAGCAAAAAACAAAGGTTATGAAGTATATGTTTTAACTGCATCTTATATCGAAGATTTAGAAGCTATTCAAAAAGAATACAACTTACCTTATTCATTTGGGTTCTGTGATGAAACTGCTTTAAAAACAGCTATTCGTGCTAACCCAGGTATAATAACCGTAGAAAAAGGAATTATTGTTGGTAAATGGAATTGGACAGATGCCGACGATGTTGTTTTAAAATAAAAAACATTCACAATAAAGAAGCCCCAATATTTAATTAAATATTGGGGCTTTATTTTTTCTCACCCGCACACAAAACACCAATTAAAAAACTAACATACAACACTATACGTTTATTTTTTTTTGTAAATTAACTTCGAAAATAAACTTTATTCTCATGAAATACTTAAAACTTTTTTTTCTATTTCTTCTATTAGTGCTTATAGCCGGAGTAATCTATGTTTTTACTTATTCAGGTAAATATGATATCGCAAGAACCAAAATAATTAAAGCTCCAATTTCACATGTATTCAATACAGTTAACGACCTAAAAACTTGGGAAAAGTGGGGACCTTGGCACGATACAGACTCTACTATAGTTGTTACTTATGGTGATAAAACTGTTGGTGTAGGAGCTTCAGATAGCTGGACTAGTAAAGATGGTCCCGGTAAAATGGAAACCGTCGCCGTTGAAACCAATAAATCTATAGATCAAAAAATATCATTTATGGATAATGACCCAAGTGATATTTATTGGAACTTCAAAGAAATTGAAGAAGGTACAGAAGTAACATGGGGAATGAAAGCAGAAGACTCTCCTCTAATGTTCAAATTCTTTGCTGCTATATCAGGAGGTTGGAATGCCATGTTTGGCAAAATGGAAGATGATGGATTAAGCAATCTTGCTGCCCATGCAGAAAGTACTATTCCTTCCCCTTCTTATACTATAGGAAAAATATCAGAAGCAGAGTTAACTGCTGGAACATTTATTGGATATCCTCACAAAATAAAAATAAACCATGCAGAAATGACTCAGTTATTTATGCAGGATATGCCTAAAGCAGGTATTTATGCAACCAAAAATGGATTGACTTTTGGAGATTATATCCCAGGAGCTGTTTATAGCAAATATGATGAAGTTTCAAATGAAACCGAGTTTTACATTGGTTTACTGCTTCATAAGAAATTAAAACCCGCAGAAGGTATGGAGTTAATAAATATTCCTTCAGGGAAAGCGGTTAGAGTATCAAAATGTGGAAACTACGGTGATGGCGACCTAGAAGCTCATATGGCTATTGACACTTATTTGAAAAGTAATAATTTAACAATGAAATATCCTATATGGGAACTTTATGTGAATGATCCTGCCGATGTAAAACCTGAAGATATTCAAACTGATATATACTATCCTATTGAAGAATAATTTTTCTAAAATTATTTTTGAAATATCACATAATCAATTCTATTTAAAACCTCAATTAATTTTGGGGTTTTAGTATATTCGCAGGAAATGAAACAGTTAATCTTAGTTTTTCTTGGAGGAGGCGTTGGTAGTACACTGCGCTATTTATTAGGTAAACTTTTAAATGATACTCAAAATGGTATTCCATACGGAACTTTTGTTGCGAACATTATAGGGAGTTTTTTAATTGGATTAATCTTAGGCCTAGCAGCCAAAAATCAAACTTTAACACAAAGTCAAACATTATTTTTAGCTACAGGGTTTTGTGGTGGTTTTACCACTTTCTCTTCTTTCGCTTACGAAAATCATGTTTTCCTAAAATCAGGAGACTTTCTATCATTTGCTATCTACACTTTAGCCAGTTTTATTCTAGGTTTTTTAGCTGTTTTTGCAGGGATTTTTATAACTAAAATAGTTTAATAATGAGTAAACTAGTACAATATTCTGAGGATAGTAATTATGCTATTATCTCACTTAACAATGGAAAAGTAAATGCAATTTCTCACGAAGTAGTTGATGAATTAAACGCTTGTTTGGATAAAGCGGAGGCCAATAAAAAAATAGTGATTCTAACAGGTCAATCGGGAATATTTTCTGGTGGATATGACCTAAAATCAATGACTGCTTCTCCTCAATCTGCGCTCGATTTAGTTACTAAAGGATCTAAATTGTCTTTAAAAATGCTAAGCTTTCCTTTTCCAATTATTATAGCTTGTAACGGACATGCAATTGCCAAAGGAGCTTTCTTATTATTATCAGCAGATTATCGATTAGGGACAGAAGGTGACTTCAAAATTGGATTAAACGAGGTCATGATCGGTATGACCATGCACAACGCTGGTATTGAAATTGCAAAATCACGCTTAAGCTCAGTTTATTTAGAAAGAAGTGTTAATAATTCGGAAATTTATAAACCAAAAGACGCTATATCTGCAGGGTTTCTTGATAAAGTTGTTCCTCAAGATCATTTGCTACCTACAGCCATTAAAATAGCCGAAATGTTCGGCCAATTAAATGCAAAAGCTCATGCTGCAACCAAACTTAAAGTTCGAAAAGATTACCTACGAAAAATAGAAAAAGCTATTCAGCAAGATATTGATGAAGGACTTACACCTCCTTCGAAATAAAAAAAGCTCTTAAAAAAGAGCTTTTTTTATTTTCTATAAGCCATTACTCCCGCCTTTATTTCAATATTAAGAGAATTCTCCACTGGTGTAATAGGACAAGAATAACGATCGCTATAAGCACAATATGGGTTATATGCTTTATTAAAATCTATTTCTATGCTACCATCGCTTAACTCGTCAGTTGTTAAAACATCAATAAACCTACCCCCTCCGTACGAGGTTGATCCATTCGTTTTGTCTAAAAACGGAAGAAAAAGGTGGTTTTCATAACCAATAGTTGGAAGTTCGTTTTTGTAAACATTAAGTTTTAATTCTGTTCCATCGATTGTAAAATGTATTTCTCCATACTTTTTATACACTGCGATTCTATTAGTTGTGGTTGGAAAATTAAATGTAAGTGCATCAGGAGTTTTTATAAGTTTCGCTTTTACCTCGTATTTAGTATCTACAGGAAAAAAATCAAGTCCTTTAAACTTTTTTAGTCCTTTTTTAGTCAATGGCGAGGTTGACGCATCTTTAAATTTGGTATTCATTTTCTTTTGAAAATCGGTCTTACCAAGGAGTTCTTTTTTACCTTGAGAACTACAAGACACGAAAAAAAACATTGAAATTAACGCAAATACTACCTTCATTTTCATCATTTATTTAACTTATGAATAGCTAAGATAATGCAATACCATCATACGTTCCAAAACCTATATTCACACATTTTAAAAATTACCATTTAAAATTCCATAATATTTATTATGTTAATAGAAAACATTTATTATATTTGAATATATTGCATTAACTTTTGAAATCTAATACTTACTTTTACAGCCAGTAATAAAAATTTATTACAAAATAAAATTTTTTGATTCTTTTTTAACATAAAAAATTCAAAGATAGCTATATATTTGACCCCCAATTTTGTCGCTATTTTGTGAACAAAAAGAATTTAGAATTTAATAAGCCGAAAATATTTTATTAAATTCAACATATAGATACTGAGAACTATATAAAGATGGTTTTAATTTAATACGAAAGAAGGAAATATGAATACAGAGTTAATTAGTAAAGCGGAAGAGTTTGAAAGCAGAAAATTCAAATTTGTAACAACTAGTGATAGAATTGTGGCTTCAAGAGAAGCTAAGGCTATAATTTTAGAGATTAACGAGGTTTATAAAGAAACGAAAGATAGTCAGTTAATGGATTTAATGAAGCGCTTAACAGTTGTAAAACAAAAAATAGAAAAACGATTAAAAGGAGCTCCTTTAACGGTATAGATAATAAAATTGAAATTAAGCCGTTATAGATTATGAGTTGTTTAATGTTGTATAAAACTTCTCATAAATAAAATTTATTCTTGAAAAAAAATCTAGGATTACTCCTAGATTTTTTATTATTTTTGCATCCATCGGGATGTAGCTTAGTCCGGTTAAAGTGCTGGTCTGGGGGACCAGAGATCGAAGGTTCGAATCCTTTCATCCCGACTTTTCTTATTTGTTTTTTAAAAATGGCAATTTTCCATTTCTATGATGTAAAAATCTTTCTCCAAAATTTCTCTTTCAAGCGATTCAGAGGCCTTTTCTATATGGCAGAATTGACATTCTTTCATTGTTAGCTTATAATTATCTATTTCTTTACTTTTTAAATAAGTATTTCCATAGCTATAGACTTTATCTACTGTTGTATTTTCATTCACAAGAATATCAAAATGCATTGTTTTACCTGATTTCAAAGGCACATAGGTATCATAAACTGAAATTTTCATATTGTATTACTTTTTATATTATTTCTGAATAACTTTATAAGGAAGCGATAAATTCCCACTTGCAATGCTATATACTTTATAAACCCCAAGCATTGGTTTGTTTGTTTTGCTGGTGTTAACCATCATATATGCAGCCACTCCGTCGTAAGAAAAAGATGTTTTGTTTTTAATTCTATAATCAGGCACAATTACCTTGATGCTTTGACCAATCGTTTTTACGGGAAAACCAGGAGAATCCATATACATAGGCATTCCTGGATTCGTTGCTGGTAAGATCACAGCATCATCTTCTTTTACAAATTGCTTCACAGAAAGTCCTCCCGCCACTCTTTTGTCTTCCTTTAAAACAACCCAGTGAGGATGCCAAATAAGACCATCTGCTTTGTTTTTAGGATCACCATCCATATCTTCATCCCAAAGAGGTGTATCATCAAAATCTGGATGGGAAGTTAATGCCAAAGCCACTATTCCCTTTACGTCATTGAATCCGACATCCGCTGATTTTAATGAAGTAGGAAAAACATATCCCAATACAGGAGCACCATCGAGTTGCCCTTTTGCTTTTGGTTTCGTTTTTCCCGCTTCACCATTCACCCTAATCTCCCAAATAGTAACTCCTAAGTCTTTATTGTGAGTAATTTGTGTGTGTAGTATCTGAAAATCCTCATTATCATAATTATTTGTCTTTTTTTGAGCTTTTGCATCATTAAAAACTCCTAAAAAAGCTATAAGCACTGATGTAAAAATGTTAATCCTTAATGTTTTGGAATTCATTTTTTTTTGTTTTAATGTTATCAAAACAAATATAGTAAGGAACCCTAACATTGTTGATATTGTTAGATAGATTTAGAGAATACTAAGATTAATAATACTTATTATTTAGCATTTTCTGTACTCCTTTCTTTATTAAACAAGCACCTTATCGTTTGCTTAATAACAAAACTGCAGAAATAAAATATACCAATCGAAAAAACAATATCTCCTACAATTCTCAACCATTTTAACACTTGTACTGTCGGGCTATATAACAATTCGGCATCCCTTGCAAAGGAATACCCTTTCGTGATTGACGTATATGCTTGAATTATTCCAACGGGTAGCAGACTTAATATAACCATTAATATTAATCCTATGTTTAATCCCCAGAATGCTCTCTTTAAAGGCTTTTCATTCCATTTATTATTTGAATAAAGCCTTAAGCAAATTAAAATGAATCCCATCCCTAACATTCCGTATACTCCAAACATTGCAGTATGCGCATGTACCGAGGTTGTGTTTAATCCTTGAATATAATACAATGCAATTGGAGGGTTTATTAAAAAGCCAAAAACACCAGCTCCAATCATATTCCAAAATGCCACAGAAATAAAGAAAAATATTGGCCATTTATAACGCTGTACCCATTCGTTATGCTTTAGTATATTCCAATTTTCTCTAATCTCAAATCCCATTAAGGTTAAAGGCACAACTTCTAAAGCACTAAATGTGGCACCAAGAGCAATAGCCTGAACCGGTGTTCCAGAATAATACAAATGGTGGAGTGTTCCTATAATCCCTCCTGCCAAAAATATTGTAGCGGAAGCTATAGAAGCTTTTCCCGCAGTTTTGGATGAAATAATTTTCATTCTTGAAAATATATAGGCTATGGTTACTGTAGCAAATACTTCAAAAAAACCTTCGACCCATAAATGCACCAACCACCATCTCCAATAATTAATAACAGGTAACGAACTATTTTCTCCATACATTAACCCAGAAAAGAAAAACATTCCAATAGCTATTACGGCAATGAGCAACATTATCAATAAATGTTTAGAGTCGTCGTTCCTTTTTATAGCATAAAATATATTCCTCCCTACCATAAGCATCCATAATATCATTCCAATACCTAAAAGAATTTGCCAAAACCTTCCTAAATCCATGTATTCAAATCCTTGGTGTCCGAAAAAGAAATTAGTTGTTAGACTAAAAAATTGATGAATTCCGAGCCACTCACCTAGCATTGAACCAAGAACAATAACTAGAAGAGCTATAAATAAAAAGTTTACACCCAGCACTTGATATTTCATTTCCTTTCCACTAATCATAGGAGCCAAAAAGATTCCTGTAGCTAACCAGGTGGCAGCAATCCAAAAAACCGCAAGTTGAGTATGCCACGTTCTTGTAATGGAATAAGGAAAATACTCGGACAATTCAAATCCGAAAAATGCTTGCCCTTCTACGGAATAGTGCACGGTAACAATCCCTAATATGATTTGTAAGAAGATTAAAAGCGATATCACAATAAAATATTTCAATACAGCTTTTTGAGAGGCATATAGTTTCATATTCAATAAAGGATCATATTTAGGATTTTCGATAGCCTCTCCTTTTTCATGATTTCTTAAATAATAGTATGCCAATATTCCAATAAATAATATTAGTAGCACTACAGAAAAACCAGACCACATCTGAGAGTCAGGGGTAATGGTGTTATCAATAAGTGGTTCATGCGGCCAATTTGATGTATAAGTATAATCTTTATCAGGTCTATTAGTACTTGCCGCCCAAGAAGTCCAAAACAAAAAGGCATTAAGTCTTTTTAACTTAATTGGATCAGTTAACGCTGCTTTTTGTATTGCGTATTTTTCATGGCCTTCTGAGAAAATTTTTGAGTAATATTCCGAGTTTAATTGAATTGCTTCTTTTCTTATTTTAGAGACCCAGAGAGTTTTATTTAAGTTATCAAAACTATTCGTTCGAATTTCTTTAACTAAACGCGCCTTTAATGCCGCTTTTTTCTCTTCATTTAAATCTTCATATTCTAAAGAGAAATCATTTCGAGCCCATTTATTCAATAAAACAATAGCTTCTCTATGAATCCAATCAGCCGTCCAATCGGGGGCAACATAACTTCCATGCCCCCATATTGAACCAACTTCCATCCCTCCTATAGATTCCCAAATGTTCTGTCCTTCTTGAATATCTTTTTTTGAAAATAAAATCTCATTGTTCTCTTTTATTTTTACTTCTAGTGGTATTGGAGGCTGTTTTTGATATATTTCAGTTCCTACCCATATTAGTGCCACAAACGATAGTACCACTACGGTTATAAATGCTGTCCAAACTTTTTTCATTATTGTTTTCTATTAAGTTCTGCTTCAAGGGAAATTGCCCTTCTAAATAAAATGTTATTCTCTAAGTGAATATGTTTATGTAGATCTTCTTCAAAATCCTTCAATAACTTATAAGCAATTCTATATGAGTTACAAGCATTTTTCGGTGGAGTGTAGTTATTTGTTAATCTAGCTATTTCTCTGAACCTTTCACCCTCATTATCATGATCCACATGCATCATTTCTATAGGATTTTCGATACTTGAGAAAGATGTTGCTTCTAACTTACATCCTTCACGTTTTGCTTTAGCTACTTTTTTTATATAAGGAAAAAGTATGAGCTCTTCTTTTTTCATGTGAATTACCAAATCGCCCGCGCTTTCATTAAACAATTTACTAACCTCAAGTAACTCTGGGTTTTTAGAACCATGCACTCCACACACTTTTTGTAAATATTCTTTAATTTCTGGTATCTGTTTCTCTATATAAAGATGGTGGTTTTGGTATATATAATCACTTAGAAAATCAATTTCCCAATCAATAAAACTACCTTCATTAGAAGTTTCATTTAGTGTATTATCTATCTCATTAATTAGAGAATTAACATCGACTTTACTATCTGATGATAATTCCGAAAGAGTTCTATTTCCGTTGCAACAAAAATCGACTCCATACTTTTTAAATACGGTCGCAGTCTTATAATTCTCCGCGACAATATCTGATATTAGTGTTTGACTATTTATATTCATTTGTTTTTATTATTTGCATTCCAACCTTAGTAAGTAGCACAACTTTAATTACCTCTAGAACTATGTAATAGAGATGATCGTAGCTTTCTGCCACTGAAATTCCTTTAATTATTAGCATTGCTCTCGAATCCAATATTGGGAGAAGAAAAAATGTTTGTAGCAAGAGAATGAGTATTATTGGTAAAAATCTATACAGATTTAACATGTGATACGACCTAGGCAATAGAATCAGAACAACGACAGTTCCACCTATAAAAAGTTCAACTAAATTTAGAGCCTTAAACACGAGTGAACCAATAGATAAACCTATTTCTCTGGTAACTCCATCTGCTTGAAATTTTAGCCATGCTTCCATAAAACTAATTGCCAGTACAAAACCTGTCCAAAGTGCAACTAGATAAAGTAATATTTTCTTTATCCTTTTATTTGTTTTATAACGGATATTTTTGTCTTTTATATATTTAAATTTTTTTACCTTTTTAACCATAGTAAATTTTTTCTTCCATTCGTATATAAAATGTCATGCAAGGTATTTTCTTCCAACATGTTTTTTAGCTGTTCTCTTATCTCTACAAACTTGTAATGAAGTGGACACGGTGATTTCTCATTACATTGCTTTAAACCTAAACCACAACCAGTATAAATTTTATCTCCATCCAGCACCTTTACAATTTCACTCAACTTTAGTTTTTTTACCTGATGATCTTCTATTACAAAACCTCCATAAGGTCCTTTTATAGACGTGATAATATTGTTTCTTGTCAGTGTTTGCAAAATCTTACCAGTAAAGGCCTCGGGAGAATCAATAGCTAGTGCGATAGTCTTTAATCCCACTCTATTGCCAAGTGAAGACTGTTCCGCGACGTAAATTGTCGCTCTTAAACCATATTCGCAAGATTTTGAAAACATACATTAACTATTTATGACAAAATTAAGCAGATTTTCATAAAGGACAAAGAAGTCTTTTATAAAAATTTTACAAATTATTTTACTACAACTTCTTAATCTTATAAATTAAAAAACGTCTGCAAGTGCACTTGCAGACGTTTTTTGGCTTTTATTTTATTTCTATATGAACTATTTATAATAACTAATAGTTATTATGAAGCCCCATAGTATCAGTTTTTAGCTAGAACTCTTAAACCACCTTACTTAAAAACGCTTTATCTTCCTTCACCGATTGTATAAACGCGGTTAAAGGTCTTCTTATAAAGTTTTCAGGTGCTCTAAATCCTCTTTTTTCCAATTCTTCTTTAATAATATCTCTCGCATGATACCCAACAGAGCCTATAAAATACAAAGGAACTTTACCTAGTTCATCTTTATATTTAACCAGCTGTTTGTCTATAAACTCAGAAATACATTTGATTACAATATTTTTAGCATATGGATGTTCTATATTTTCAAATAAGAATCTTGCATACTGAGCAAGATATTTATTAGGCATTTTTGCTCCATACAATTTCGATAGTACCCTATCATCATCCAATTGAAACTCTTTCTCTAAGGAAAACTTTAAATCTTCTGGTAAATCTTTATAATAATACCCTTTTAAAACCTCTTTTCCCAAATGATTACCACTACCTTCATCCATAAGAATATATCCCATTGCCTTTACTCTTTGATCAATTTCTTCACCATTATAAAAACAACAATTAGATCCCGTACCTAAAATACATACTACTGATGCATCTTGTGAGGCCGCGAACACAGCTAGCATTAAATCTTCTTTTACTACTATTTTCTCTACTACGGGAAAGTTATCACTAAAAACTTTCCTTATTTTATCTTCTCCTTTTGCATTGTTACAACCAGCTCCAAAAAAATAAATAGAACTTACCGAGCCTTTATATTCATTTAACTCATCGCAATTCGCGATAACTTCTTTTATATTTTTCTTTTTTAATACCGACGGATTAACTCCGTTTGTTCTAATTCTATTAACAATAGTATTATCGTTTTCATTCAATAAAATCCAGTCGCATTTCGTTGAACCGCTGTCCGCAATTAATATCATAACTTTAAGAAACTTGTGTTGTAAAAATTATCCCTATCACTTATTTTCAAAATGATCTCATACTCTTCATTGAAAAGCTAAGAATCCCCCAAAAACAACTTTTATAATCTATGTTTATATAAACATAGAACCTTATACTATCATATCCATAACAGTATTTAAAGAGTTTTAAGATTTTAAATAACTAAAACCTTCTCCCTATTCTAATCATAATTGATTACTCCCTCGTTTTACCTATACTATTTTATATTCCCTTTACTTTTAAGCGTTTTAAGAAGTTTTTCCATTCCAGATACAATTACCAATTCCGTATCTACCATAGGCTTCTTAAGCTCTTCTATAACTTTTTCTATTTCCGAAAATCGCGATTTATTCACTCCTTCGCCTCGTAAAACATCAAGGTATATTGAAGACACTTTATGTAAGTTTTTATAATGACCTCCTAATTCGTTAAGAATTGGGTTTTTCTTTAATTCTTTAAATTTTGTGTAACCATCTATCCATTTTCCAAAATGAACCTGTAATTTTTCACTTTCCTCAACTGTTGGATTATTTGTATATGAATCTACCAACAGATTAAATTTATATGCATCTTCCGCATCAACTACACAGGCATCTGCAAACAAGGTAAAAGGAGAAAATGTTTTATATTCTGTACCTCCTTCATTTCTCGTATATATTTTTAAAGGTTCAAAAATTGAAGTTAATACCTCTAAAGACTCGGTTTTATTCGACTTTGTTATATTTCTTAATAATTGATTTCTATAGCTTAAATGAGTTACTCCCAATTCTTCTAACTGAAGACTAACTACAGCTAATCGCTTACGCATACTCTTAAGATCTTTCACTTCTTTTGAAGACCAAAATCTTTCTGCAATTGCAGCGGTTCTTGGCCAAATTCGTGAATCTACTGTTAATGGTGTAACCAACTCACTCCACATTGTAACTTCACCACCTAAAACTCTATTTTCTTCTTCTTTTGTCAATGGCACATCTCCTGCTGGATCAAAAAGATAATGATGGTCAACAGATTGAAGTCTATCGATATAATAATCATTTGACAATACAGCTTGGTATCCATTTTTAACGGCTTCAATTAAAGTACCGTCTTTAAAACCTTCGTTGACTCCTCTCCAAGAATGAATAATAGCACTTTTAGGCATTCCATCGGTCATAATCTCATCCCATCCCATTAATTTTCTATCATACTTAGCAAGTATCTTTTGCAATTTAATATTAAAGTAGGTTTGTAAATCATGATTGTTTTTAAATCCCTTTTTACTTTTAAATTGCTGAATTTCTTTATTCTCATCCCAATGTTTCCCTTCATTTTCATCACCTCCAATATGGAAATAAGCATCAGGAAATAATGGAACAATTTCTGCAAATAGGTTATCTAAAAATGTATATACTTTTGGATTAATAGGATTTAATGTAGGATCAAAAACGCCAGAGAACCTTTCTACTTTATAATCGAATCCATCCTTACTTCCTAATTCTGGATACGCTGCTAATATTGCCGTTGCATGTCCAGGAACATCAATTTCTGGAACCACTCTAATACCTCTTTCATTTGCATAAGAGACAATATCTTTTATTTGAGGCTTTGTATAATACAAACCATCTGACCCTAATTCATGTAATCGAGGATACGTATCAGACTTAAAACGAAATCCTTGATCATCTGATAAATGCCAATGAAAAACATTCATTTTCATAGATGCCATCGCATCTAAATTTCTTTTTAATACCTCCATTGGGTGAAAGTGTCTTGACACATCAATCATCACACCTCTCCAATCATACCTCGGAGTGTCTTCGATTGTTACACCATCAATAAAAAACTCGCTATCATTGTGATCAATTAGTTGAACTAAAGTTTCTAAACCTCTAAGTGCTCCGATATCAGTTTTTGAGCTAATCTCGACAGAACCATTGTTTACCTTTAATTCATATGATTCATCAACCCCAAGTTTTAATTCAGCCACCTCAGCAAAGTCAACTTTAACTGTAGCGTTTTTTCCATTAATTACAGGAAAACCTCTTTCCACAAAAACCCCTGTTCGGTTTGTTATTCTTCGAAGAATATTTACTGCGTAATCATAAACACGACCTTCTTTTTTATTTATAGAAATAGTAAAATCATTAACTATTTTAACCCGATTCTCATTACTTTCAATTTTCTTTGGCCAAGGCATTAAATTATACTTTTCTGAAAGCTTGACCTGACCGCATATTGCAGAAGAAACAAGTATTAGGGCTAAAAATGTAATTTTCACTATTCTGGTAGTCATTATTGTTTTCTTTTTTAATCGTTTGTAATCTATATATTTTCTTTTTTTTATTCAATGTTCCACTTAGACCCTTCTTCTGTTATTTAGAACCAATACAAACAACAAAAAGAATTATAAGCATAAATCTCCATTGGCTAAGTTTTCTAAATACAAAGCCAATGAAGAAGTTTTATTAAGACAATTCTCTTCTTAGAAATGGTAGCGTTTAAACGCTTCTATGGCTGCATAATCTGCCATTCCAAGATTTCTATATTTTTCCGCTGTTAACCTATTTCTATCTTCTGCTCTTACCCAAAACTCTCTCGCGTCATTTCCTTGGAACATAACGTTGTCTTTTTGAGATTGGTGATAGAAAATTGCATGTCTTTTTTTAACAACTTGGTCAGGACTCATTGGAACCGCCATTTCTATTTCATGCGGTTGCCATTCAAACCAAGCTCCACGATATAACCAAACCCAACAATCATTCATATAGTTTTCTTTCTTCAAAACATCTAAAGCTTCGAAAAGAGAATCTAAACAAACTTTGTGAGTTCCATGTGGATCAGCTAAATCTCCAGCTGCATATATCTGGTGAGGTTTTACCTTTTCAATTAGGCTACACATAATATCAATATCAGCCTTAGATAATTTATCTTTCTTTACTTTTCCTGTTTCATAAAAAGGTAAGTTTAAGAAATGTACATTCTCATCAGGAACTCCCATATATCTTGTCGCTCCTAACGATTCTGCCTTTCTAATTTCCCCTTTTAACTTTCTCACATCCAATGCATCAATTTCATTTGCTCCTTTATTTCTAATAGCATTAATTACATTACCAATCCTATCAGAATCTGGGCTTAACATCTTTGACACCTCAGCAAAGCGAAGAGCATCTTCATCAGACACTGCAATATTTCCTGAAGTTTGATAAGCTATATGAACTTCGTGTCCTTGTTCAACCAATCTATCAAATGTTCCTCCCATTGAGATTACATCATCATCTGGATGAGGACTAAAAATTATAACTCTTTTTTTCTCTGGTGTACTTCTTTCAGGTCGCTTAGAATCATCTGCATTCGGTTTTCCTCCTGGCCAACCTGTAATGGTTCTTTGAAGACTATTAAACATTTTAATATTTAACTCATATGAAGTACCTTCCTCAACTAGTAAACTAGCCATTCCATTATCATTATAATCTTTATCCGTAAGTTTTAAAATTGGTTTATTTACAACATCGCTCAACCAGAAAATAGCCTTCTTTTTAAGCTCTTCTGTCCAAACACATGACGTTACCAACCATGGTGTTTTTATTCTTGTTAATTCAGAAGCTGCTTCCTTGTCCATTACAAAAGTAGAATTATCATGCTCTTGTAAGTAAGTTGCAGGTACTTGCGAAGTAATTTCTCCTTCAATAGTTCTTTGAAGTACCTTTGCTTTACCTTCTCCCCAAGCAAGTAATACAACTCTTTTAGCTTTTTTAATGGTACTAATTCCCATTGTAATAGCTCTTCTTGGAACATTATCTAGCCCTAAAAAGCTAGAAGCCGCATCTTCTCTGGTAATATGATCTAGAGTTATACTTCTAGTACTTGAATTATAATGAGAACCTGGCTCGTTAAATCCGATATGTCCTGTTCTTCCAATTCCTAATAATTGAAAATCCAATCCACCAGCTTCTTTTATTTTTAATTCGTAATCTACGCAGTATTGATAAACATCCTCAGGTTTAATTGTTCCATCAGGAACATGAACATTCTCAGGTAATATATCAACATGATTGAACAAATGCTCATGCATGAAGTAATGATAACTTTGAATATCATCTGGCTGCATTGGCCAATATTCATCTAAATTAAATGTAATTACATTAGCGAAACTTAATCCTTCTTCTTTATGTAACCTTACTAATTCTTCATACACTTTAATAGGAGAAGAACCTGTCGCCAATCCTAAAACACATTTTGCTCCTTGGCTTGCTTTGCTAACAATTAAATCAGCTATCTCCTTAGCAACTACTTTTGAAGCCTCTAGTGAATTTTCAAATATTACGTTGTGATTTTTTTCAAAACGTGTTTCCTCAAACTGTCCTGCAGGTTGAAAACTTATCTCTTTAAAATTTGACATAACCATACTAATCTCTAACTTAATGTAAATACAACGGTAAAATTATAGGCATACCTAAGTTTTTTATAGTTTTTTCGACTAAACGCTATAAAAATGCCACTAAAAACAATCGAGAATGTGTTTACATTCTCGATTATCTTAACAAAGTTTAATAATTAGAAGTTACTGTTTCCAGTATCCCACCAAAGGCGGGTTCCTCCATTGTCGGATCCTCCCAATAAAGTAACAGCATTTTGAACGTTTGCTGCATTTGTAGAATACTCACTATCTACAAAAGGAATTCTTCTAATTTGAATATCGGTATCAACAGTTCCCCCGCTTTGGTTACTTACTACAGGGAAAATTTTTGGATATCCAGTTCTTCTATATTCACTCCATGCTTCTTGTCCTTCTGGGAACATTGCAATCCATTTTTGAGTGATCACTTTTTCTAATTTCTCTTCATTTGTACCAGCGTCATCCCAAGCAATCGTAATTGTACTCATTGCTGCAATATTATTAGCAGCATTTACTGGATCTACATAATCTGCAGGTGCAGACGTATTATCCATAACATAAGTCGACGATCCTCCTGCTTGATGCTGTTGGAATGACAAATCAATTCCTTGTTCATAGTTGGCTTTCGCATCACCTGCTCCAGTCCAACCTCTTAAAGATGCTTCAGCTTTCAAAAAAGCTACTTCTGCTGCAGTCATTAATTGTACTTGTGATGTATGAAGTTCATCATTAATAACACCAAAAGTAATATAATCTGCTTTTTGCGCAATTTCATCCGCATAACCTGGTAATAAAGGTAATCCCGCTCTAACTCCTTTCAAGTTCCCAGGAGATACTGGAGTTGTTGATTGGTCTCCAGGATTCACTTCTTGAAAAAACTTATCAGCTCTTGGATCATTATAACCTACAAGTATAGATTCCATAGAAGCATTCATTCGAATATCTCCCCAAGAATTATCAATTACAGATAAAGGATGAGGAAGAGATCCATTTACAAAGAAACCATCAGCATTTGATTCCATTAAACCATTCGATTCAGCTAATGCCTTTTCTCCTTCTTGTTGTGCCTTAGCAGGATCAACTTTCGATATACGAATAGCCAAACGCAAACGTAATGAATTCGCCAATTTTAACCATTTTGAATAATCTCCACTATAAGACATATCAAATTCACTAAATCGAGTACTACTGATATCAGCATTTAAATTAGCTACAGCTACATCTAATTCACTAAAGAATGCATTATATACTTCTTGTTGAGAATCGTATACCCCAGCATTATTTAAGTCTCCAAAATTTGTATAAACTATTGGTCCGAAAACATCAGTTACACGGTGCATTGCAGCAACTTTTAAAATTAAATTGACACCATATAACGTAGGAAAGTCATTTTCAGTCAACTCACTAATAGATTGAACATTGTTCATCACATTTTGATAAGGAACCGTCCAAATAAAATTATTCCAACCACTAACTAAATTATAAGTAGTATTATTTGCTCCCGCAACAAAAGGTCTAGGGTTTGTCAAATAACCAGAATATACATCAGCATTTAAGTTTTGCTGCAACTGATAAGACCATGCTGGTTGGTACTGATAAATATTTTCAAAGATAGGTCTATACTTAGATCCTACATGCTGAAAATCAACTTCTAATTGTTCTTGTGAAATGTTTTTATCATTCACATTAAACTGTTCCAAATCACCACAGCTAACAAATAATAAGCCAGCTAAAGCAAGTGGTATATATTTTCTTATTTTCATCATTGTCTAAATTTTAAAAAGATAAATTAACATTTAAACCGACACTTCTTGTTGAAGGTAAACCAAGAACATCAACTCCTTGTAATGCATTACCGGTACTTAAAGCAATATTCGGATCATGTGGTGCATCTTTATAGAAGAAAAATAAATTATTTCCTACTAATGATGCTTTTACTCTCCTAAAGAATGAGTTTTCAGGTAAATTAAAATTATACCCAACTGCCAATTCTGCTAATCTTACATTCGTTGCACTATACACGTATTCTCCAGTAAAACTATTTCTTCCTCCTGCTAAACCATAGTACTCTTGTGCTGTTAATGTCGAAGTTTGACCTCCTAAATCAGCTACCGTTACATTCGCATTAGCCGTTTCTCTTGCCGAGTTATTACTTAAGCCTTCAATAATAGATTCAGTCATACTCACTGTTTCTCCTCCAAACTTACCATCAATTAAGAAATCTAAGCTAAGGTTCTTGTACTGGAAAGAATTGTTTAACCCTAAAGCAAAATCAGGATTTGCATTACCAACTTTCGTTAGTCCGTCAATTAAATCGCTATCCTCCATCACTAAAGCTCCATTATCATAAATTGGTAACCCTTCAGCGTTTCTTTTAATTACTTGTGCATAAATATCTCCAAAAGAACCACCTTCTACTAAATATGATCCAAATGTATTTACCCCTTTAGGAGAAATGGTAAAGAAATCTGTAGGAATTAATCCATCTACATCATCACCAGTAATAGATACTATCTCATTTTTATTAGTTGCAAAATTTAATGTAGATGTCCACTTGAAGTTATCATTATCAACTGGAGTTACATAGAAAGAAGCCTCAACCCCTTTATTCACAATGTCACCTGCATTTAAACCTGCAATCCCCGAAGAAACAATAGTTGTTGATACTGGAACTGCAAAATACTGGTTTACCGTACTTGTATAATAGTACCCAATATCAAATCCAAATTTATCAAACTTCCACTCAGTACCTATTTCAAAAGATCTTTGTCTTTGTGGTTTTGGAACGGTTCCAGGATACGGACGAATTGGATCAATTGGATTTACTCCTCCTCCGAATAAAATACTATTATTAGGACTGATTTGATCTGGTAAGAATCCACTACCAACTTCTCCATATGAAGCTCTCACTTTTGCAAATGGAACATTTACTATATCACTTATAATCCCTGTAACCCCAATTGATGGATAGAAGAAAGAATTACTAGATTCTGGTAACGTTGATGTCCAGTCATTTCTTGCCGTTAAATCAACAAATATTTTTTCATTGAATCCTATTGTTGCACTTGAGAATATTGATTGTGTTCTTGTTTCAAAAGAATTCTCGGTAAAACTCACCGATGCATTTGCATTGAAATTTTGTAAAGCAAAAACATTCGCAAACTGTAGACCTCCATTCGTTCCTGAATCGGCTGCAAAACGATCTATTGTATTTCTTGTAGTACTTACACCTACTATTCCAGAAAGCGAAATTTCATCAGTAATATTTGTATTTACAGTAGCTAACAGATCTCCATACATTTGAGTAAACTCATCTTCTCTTACTATATAACGTCCATTTGCTGGCGCTAAAGTTGCTTCTGTTGTTGCGTATATTTTCTTTTCAAAATCAACAATTGACTGATCATATGTTCCTCTTGCTTGAAGAGACAACCAATCATTAATCTTAAAGTTTAAGTTTAAAGAAGCTACTAACTTACTATTTTTATCTTCTCCTGCATTTCTATTTAAAATCCAATAAGGATTTTGCTCAATATCAGAAGTTCCTCTAAACCATCGTTGAGCCATAATATTTCTCGATGGATCATATTGATCAAATCTTTCATAGTCTGACAAACTTTCTGTTTGAGATTCGAACCCGTAAACTCCTACTAATGGATTGAAGTATAAACCAGAAACTGGTCTATTCCCTATACTTTGCGTAGTTCCCATTACACTCGCATTTACAGTTAACTTGTCTTCAAAAAGCTTTGCTGTTTCTCTTACATTGAATGTATGTTGCTTCATAGAATTTGTAGGTAAAATACCATCAGCAAACGTATTACTGTAAGAAAAATATGTTTGAGCTTTTTCTACACCTCCAGAAATTGAAAATGAATTAATATTGGTAGTTCCTGCACTATAAAAACCATCAATATTCTTCTGCGCTTCATCGTTAAAGTCCATCATATAAGCGGCGCTTTCAACTACTAAATTCGAAGACACATCAACTTTGAATGAACCTGATTTCCCTTTCTTTGTATTAATAACAATAACACCATTTAAACCTGCACTACCATATAATGCAGATGCAGATGCTCCTTTTAACACTGTTAATGACTCAATATCATCAGGATTTATTAAAGACAAAGCATCTCCTCCATCTCTGTTACCTCCGTTGATATCACCAAACGTCGTAGTTGGTTGACCAGAAGATGGATTATTTAAAGGAATACCATCGATTACGTACAACGGTTGGTTATTCCCAATTGATGAATTACCCCTTAATACTACTTTTACCGAACCTCCAGCTCCTGAAGAACTTCTGGTAATATTTAAACCAGCTACTTTTCCCGAAAGGCTATTTACGGGATTCGTTTGTTTAACCCTGCTTAACTCCTGCGCATTTACATCCTGCGCCGCATAAGTTAAAGATTTTCTAGTTTTTTTGATCCCTAAAGCGGTTACAACCACTTCATTTAATACATTTGAATCTTCTAAAGCCACATTTAATGTTTCTTGAGTAGAAACAACAATTGACTTAGTTTTCATCCCCACATAGGTAAAAAGTAAAACATCTCCAACTGAAGCTTTAACCTGATATTTCCCATCGAAATCAGTTTCAACCCCCTTTAATGTCCCCTTGATAATAACCCCAACACCCGGTAGGGGCGCTCCATCATTTTTTGATGTAACAACTCCTGAAATAGTTTTCTCTTGCGCTACCATTAACTGAGCTAACAAAAAAGAAAAACATAACAAGAGTAAAATTTTACTATTTTTCATGAATAAGTTAATTAATTATTTGTTAAAGTTAGAGAGTTAAGGAAATGTTAAAAAAAAATACATCTAAACAACATCAAAAAAACAACAAACGACGCTATTCTACACACAAACAACATTTTATGTTTTTGGTTAAAAAACTAGCATTTACACGTCTTTTTAACCTAAAAATTACATTAAACACACTTATTTTACACTAAAGTCAGAAAAAACAAAATTACCCCATGAAAAAACAGCATTTTTCGCCCCTATTTTAACAATTTTTATTTCAAAAATTAACACATAAAAAAAATCGGAAACAGTTAAAACTGCTTCCGATTTCAAGGAAATTTAAGTTATATTATATACCTCAAATTATTTTTTAATTAACATCCCACCATAATGAAGTAGAATAAGCATCTGCACCCTGAACACCAATAGCATACTGAACTGCATCTGGGTTCTGTGATTTTGTTGCTTGAGAATAATTTAGACGTTTACCCATTTGATTATTTACTCCTCCAGTTGTATCTGCCCAATCATTATTAGCAGTATATCTTTTATCTGGAAAGATATTCAAATCAAACCTTCTCATTACAGCCCAAGATTCATAACCATTAGTATATGCTGAATACCATCTGTTAAGTCCGATTTGTTGCAAAGCAACAGCAGGAGTTACCGATAACTGAGCCGATGCTTCGTTTGCTATATACATATCAACTGCTGCAGAGTCTGCATCCCACTCTTGACCATTAGCTCGTATTGCATTCTCAAAATGACCTTGAGCCTCTCCTAGGTTTGTAGTGTATTTAGCCTCTGCTTGTAACAACTCAGATTCCGCATATGTCATAGTAACAAAAGCAAAACTCTCATCGTTCCACATACGCTCATTTGGCTTTGAAAAACTCTCAAAAGTTCTACTAGCAGCATAAGCAGCTTTAGCCGCTACTTTAGCTCCTGAATAATCTCCCCAAACTCCAGCAGTACCTCCATCTACAGGAGTAGCAAAACCGAATAATCTAGGATCGTTATTAGCTTTAAAAGACTCTACTAGTGTTTCAGAAACAACCCAAGAAGCAGCATTTCCACAACACCCTTGAAAAGTATGCCAAATATCATAATACCCATTAAACACAGGATCATTATTAGATGGATCTTGAGCAATCTGGAAATTATCAGCTGAACTCGCTATAAAAGGACCTTGTAAAGCTTCGTCAATAATTGCTTGATTACCTCCATTAGCCTCTTTACTTCTCAAAGCCATTCTTAACAGTAAAGTATTTGCTGCTGCTAACCATTTTTGTGAATCTCCTGCATACACCATATCTCCATCGGCTATTGCATCAATAATTCCATTACAAGACTTTAATGTTGTAATAGCACTTGATAAATCCTGCATTATCATAGTGTATACTTCCTGCTGATTTTCAAACTTAGGAATACCTCCTAAACCACCTTCAACATAAGGTACAGCTCCAAAAATATCTGTCATTCTTTGATAGAAAAAACCTTTTATCACTTTGACAACTGCATTTCCACAATTATTTTCTAGTCTTCCTCCTTCAGTAGTTAACTTTAATAATTCCGCTAACGGTGCTGAAACCTCAGCGAAAGGAGTATCCCATGCCGCATCATTCCACGCGGTATTATCATATCTGAATCCTGCACCGTTCCCAAACCAAGTTCCAGAAAAACTAAAAGAAAACTGTTCAGCTAATCTTCCTCCGAAAATTAAGTTCCCTCTCCAAGTATTATAACGAGCTTCAACAAAAGCATGCCTCTGTACTTGTGTTAATAAAGGAGAAATATTCGTTAATGTTTCAGACGAAACATTATTAGGATCAGTATTGATTTTTTCAAAATCAGATGTACACGAATACACTCCAAAACAAAGTGCAGCAACGCCTAGTGCTTTTTTTATATAATTAATTGCTTTCATTTTTTTAAGATTTAAAATTTAACTGATAAGTTTAAACCATAACTTCTTGTTCCAGGTAATGATAAAAGCTCAACTCCTTGCGCATTTCTTGTGTTAAACCCTGACACTTCAGGATCAAAACTATCAGTTTCTCTATGGAAGAAGAAAAGGTTTCGACCAATTAATTGAATAGAAGCACTTGAAATTTTTAACTTACTAATTAACGATTGAGGTAAGTTATATCCAATAGCCAATTCCTTTAACTTAATATAATCAGCATCGAAAACATAATCTTCAATAATTCTTTCTCCTGCAACTGTTTGATAATATTCTTGAGCTGGTACAGCCGTTGTATTAATAGCTCCAGTAGACTCAACAACACTATTAGGAACAACGACTCCTCCTTCTCTACCTTCAAGAGTTCTCATGCTATTTCCATTAACGTCTAATATCATATCAGTTCTTGATAATATTTGCCCACCAACTTTCGATGAGATTAAGAAACGGAAAGAAAAATCTTTATAACGGAAGTTACTTGTAAAACCACCTAACCAATCTGGGTTAAAGTTTCCAAATGTCTGTTGATCATCTGACGCCAATGGCCTCCCATCATCACCTACTAAAATCTGACCTTGATCATTTCTCTTATACCCGAAACCTACAATATCACCGTACCTACCATTATTAGTAGCTAAAATTCTAAATGGTGTATTTCCAGTAATTGCCGCTAACGGAATAAAATCAGAACTTAAATCTTCAACCGTAGTTCTGTTATGTGAATAATTTACTCCTACATTCCAAGAAACATCGTCATTTTTTATAATATCATAATTCAAACCTACTTCAATTCCCTTATTAATTAAAGTCCCTTCATTTAACAAGAATCGAGTATACCCAGACTCAACTGGTGCAGGAAGATTAATAATTTGGTCTTCTGTTTGTGTGTTATAGTAAGAAAAATCTAAACCTAACCTATTCTTAAAAAATTTACCTTCTAAACCAAGTTCGATAGAATTTGTTGTTTGAGGAACTAAATTCGGATTTGGCTTTGTACTAGGTGTAGTTAAAACACCATTACCTAAATAATTTGGTTCTGTTAAATATCTCGAGTGAATACCGTATGGTCCAACCTCTCCATCACTACCTACTTGCGCCCAAGAACCTCTCAACTTTAAATAGTTTAAGTTTTCTGACCCTATATCAAACATATCAGTAACAATAGCACTTAAAGATACAGATGGGTAAAAGAATGAGTTATTATTTGCAGGTAAAACTGACGACCAGTCATTTCTAGCAGTAATTTGAGCAAATAAATACCCTCTGAAATCAAGATCTAAAGTAGAGTATAAAGAGTTTACTCTTCTTGTATACACACCAGTTCCTAAGTTTGGAACATAACTCTCTGTATTTAAAATATTATAGATACCAGGAACTCTTAATCCATTACCAACACCACCTCTTACAGTTCCTCTATAATCTAAACGGTTACCTCCTCCAACAATAGTTGCAGTTAAGTCCTCACTTAATTCTTTATTATAAGTAACTAAAAAGTCAATATTAGTTTCTTGATTCGTATAGGTATTATCCGAAACCTGACCTCCAGCAATTGTTGGGTGATTTATTGGTGCCCACCCTAAGAAGCTCTGTACTGAATAATCACTACCAGCTCTTACCATTGCAGTTAAGTTATCACTAAACTGATAATTTGCTCTTACATAACCAAACACTCTATTTCTTCTATCTTCTGTACCAACGGTATTAACTGAACTAAAAGGGTTATTAAATGAACCCGAACGAGGTACAATTAGAGGGTTTGCCTCTAATTCATTAATATTAACGTTACGAGGCATAGAATATAATGCGTTCACAACGTTATCTGGCCATACCGAAAGGTACGGTCTATTATTAACCTTTTGATTTATATAGTTTCCTTTTAAATCAACGGTTAATTTACCTATATCTAATTTAGAATATGCCGCAAAAGCATTCTTCTCTAATTCATTATTTGGCACTACTCCTTGAATATCACTTCTAGTATATGAAATTCTAGATGTCATTTTCTCGCTTCCTCCTTCAACATAAAATGAATTAAGCACAGTACTCCCTCCAGAGAAAAAGTCTTTCACATTATTAGGATTCGCTTCATATCTTCCATTTTCTCCAGTCCATAACAACTGAGTAGAACCATCTAATCTTGGTCCCCAACTACCAAAAGATCTTAAAGAACCATCAGTAGGAATTGCACCTAAAGACCCTTGCCCATAAGTGTTTTGAAATTCTGGTAAAAATGCTACCTCTTCGAAAGTTACAGAAGAATTGAATCCGATAGACATTTTTCCTTTCTTACCTTTCTTAGTTGTAATCATAATTACACCATTTGAAGCTCTTGCTCCGTATAATGCAGCTGCGTTTGCTCCTTTTAAAACAGAAACACTTTCAATGTCATCTGGATTAATATCGGCAATACCGTTTCCTATAGAAACTCCATTACCCCACTCATCGACATCTCCCTCATTTTCTGAGTTATTAATTGGCACACCATCAACAACATACAATGCTTGATTATTACCAGTAAGAGAATTATTACCTCTAATAACCATTCTATTTGCACTACCAACACCACCTGATGCTTGGTTAATTTCTAATCCTGCAACCCTTCCTTGTAAAGAGTTAACAACATTTGGATCTTTAGCCATTTGAAGATCTTCTGCCTTCACATTACTTACAGCATATCCTAACGCCTTTTTTTCCTTCTTAATACCAAGTGCAGTTACAACCACCTCATCTAAGACATTAGCATCTTCTAAAGCCACGTTAATTGTTTGCTGATTAATAACTGTAATAGATTGGCTTTTCATTCCAACATAAGAAAACACCAAAACATCACCAGTTGAAGCTTTGATTTGATACTTTCCGTCGAAATCGGTTTCGACCCCTTTTAAGGTTCCTTTAATAAGCACCCCTACACCAGGTAAAGGCATTCCGTCAGATTTTGCTGTAACAACCCCTGACAACGTTTTCTCTTGTGCATTCGCAAATTGAACAAGCAAAAAAGAAAAACATAATAGTAGTAGAATTTTACTTTTTTTCATGAATAAGTTAATTAATTGTTTGCTTAAAGTTATGTTGTTCTAAAAACGTTAAAAAAATATTATATACAAACTGCATAAAATAGGCAACAAACAACCCTATTTAAAGGATAATCATCTTATGATTCTTTTATGATTATTTTAATACTTGTTTCACATAAAAAAACACTTTAAATTCACGCTTTAATCATCTAACCTAAGCTTGTCTTGAATTTTATAAAAAACATTAACTCTAATCGCACGATAAAAAGAAAATACCACATTGTATTTTGGGTAAGCTATTTTGCTTTTAATGTGATTAGATGGGGAAGTTATTTTGATGATTATTGGTACTCCTTAAAATCGAACCTTGTTGAGTTTCCTCTTCACATTATCTTAGTCTACGCCAATGTATATTTTTTCATTCCGAGATTTCTTGTGCCTAAAAAATATAAACGATATGTATTTTTCTTGTTCCTATCATTATGCATTCAGTATGTTATTAGAACGGGTTTAAACTACTTCCTAGTCACCAAAAACATTTGGCCTGAAGCCGAAGGTATTCAAGAAGCATTTACCTTCAATCATGTTATTGCAGTTTCTCTTGGTGAACTTTATGTACTCGCACTTGCTACCGCTATTAAACTCACCATCGATTGGGTAAATCAAAAAACAAGGATTGAAAAACTAAAAAAAGAACACCTCAAAAGCGAGTTAAACTTTTTAAAAACCCAAATACAACCCCATTTCTTTTTTAATACATTAAACAATCTTTACTCCTTAACTCTTGAAAAATCAAACCGAGCCTCAGATGTTGTTTTAAAACTATCTGATATAATGCAATATGTAATTTATGATGTAAAAGACCCTAAAGTTCCTCTACTAAAAGAGATTGATTACATACAAAATTATATAGATTTAGAATTACTAAGATGCCATAAAAACGTAAGTATAAACATTGATATTAAAGGTGATATCAATAATACCGAAGTACCTCCTTTGATATTTTTATCATACTTAGAAAACAGTTTTAAGCACGGAAATAAAAATAATAACGATTTTTATATTTATCTTAGTTTCGAAAAAACAGCTCGAAACAGCTTAATTTTCATCTTAAAAAACTCGTATGACCCCACGAAAACGGCAGAAAAAAGTAAAAGATCAAAAAATAGAGTTGGAAATATTAATTCCAAAAGAAGACTAGATTTAATTTATAGAAAAAACTATGAATTAAAAATTTCAAAACAAAACAATACTCATACAGTTTACCTAGAGATTCCTATAACGAAAAAATAAGAAAAGTGAAAATAAATTGTGTTATCATAGATGACGAACCCTTAGCTATAAATGTAATTAAAAACCACCTACAAGAGTTTCAAAACATTTCAATTGTAGATACGTTTAATAACCCCCTCGATGCTCTGGAAACTTTAGAGAATAATGAAGTTCATGTATTATTCTTAGATATAAACATGCCAAAAATGAACGGCCTTGACTTCCTTAAGAACATCCCAGTAAAACCTCATGTTATAATAACTACTGCCTATAGAGAATTTGCAGCAGACAGTTATGATTTAGATGTACTAGACTACCTTGTTAAACCGATTCCTTTTCCTAGATTTTTAAAATGTATAAATAAACTAACACAGCGTATTCACAATAATGACAATGTAAAAAGCAGCACGCTAAAAGACGAATCTTACATTTTCCTTAAAGTAGACAAAAAACTGGTTAAAGTTAGATACGACGACATCTTATTTATAGAAAGTTTAAAAGATTATATTAAAGTTTGCACTACTGCTGGAAACTATATTGTTCATAAATCGCTAACCAGTATTACTGAAGAACTTCCAGAAAACAATTTTCTGAGAATTCATAGATCTTACACCATAGCTATAGACAAGGTTAAATCAATAGAAGGCAACTCAGTAGAGATCAACGCAAAAAGATTACCTATTGGTAGAAAATACATAAACAACACCAAACAAATAATTCTAAAAACACCAAACGTTTAATATGTTCAGCGAGTAATTTATTTTGTTTAGCCTAAATTTTGTGTTACTAGTAGAAATTTACACGTTCATTTATTATTTAATACATATATTGCCATTCAGGTTAATTTATAGACAGATTTAACCTGATTACTTTATACAAACAAAACTAAACAAAATATGACTCAGACTCCTAGAGATGCCTCAAATGGCAAAAGCACGCTAGTACCTATAATTATTATAGCAGGATTGTTTTTTATTTTTGGGTTTGTTACTTGGATTAATGGAGCTCTAATTCCATTCATGAAAACCATCAACGAGTTAACAGATGCCCAATCTTACCTAGTAGCCTCAGCTTCTTACATTTCTTTCGTTGTAATGGCACTGCCATCTTCTTATGTGATAAACAAAATAGGCTACAAAAAAGGAATGTCTTTAGGACTTATAATAATGGCTATTGGAGCACTTATTTTTATCCCTGCAGCTGGAGCGAGAACCTACTGGATATTTCTTTTAGGTATTTTTGTTCAAGGTATAGGAATGACGCTATTGCAAACCGCTTCAAACCCTTATATTACAATTTTGGGACCAATTGAAAGTGCTGCGAAACGTATTGCTATTATGGGTATAGCTAATAAAGTGGCTGGATCACTAGGATCTTTAATTTTTGGAGCAATTCTTTTATCAGGAATTGATGCCATGAAGGATAAATTAAGTACTGTAAGTGACACAGAAAAAATTGGGCTTCTAAATACGATGGCTGACAGTGTAGTCACTCCATATTTAGTTATGGCCGCAGTTTTATTTATTCTAGGTATTTTAATAAGAAAAGCACCTCTTCCTCATGTAGAAGCTAGCTCAGAAGAAGAAGAAAACAATGGTCAGGAAGCAAAAACAAGTATTTTTCAATTCCCTCATTTATGGTTAGGAGTAGCTACATTATTTGTATACGTTGGTGCTGAAGTAATTGCTGGAGACACTATAATTGCTTATGGTATTTCTCTTGGAATTCCAGGTGCAGAAGCTAAATTTTTCACAACATATACCTTAATGGCAATGGTTGCAACTTACGCGCTCGGGGCTGTTTTAATACCTAAATTTATAAGTCAAGCTTTGGCTCTTAGAGTAAGTGCTGTACTTGGTATTGTATTCACAACTTGCATTATATGTACAAGTGGTTTTACCTCTGTTCTATTTGTAGCTGCCTTAGGTATCGCAAACGCCCTAGTATGGCCGGCTGTATGGCCTCTAACTCTTAAAGGGCTTGGGAAGTTCACAAAAACAGCTTCTGCTTTATTAATTATGGCGATTGCAGGTGGAGCAATAATACCTCCTTTGTACGGCCAATTTGTTGACGGCAAAAAAGCGGCTCTAATTGAACAAGGAATCGAAGAAGCAGTTGCTTTGGCTGAAGCTTCTACATCTAGCTATTGGATACTCTTCCCTTGCTACGCACTTATATTATATTATGCTGTTGCAGGACACAAACTGGGTCTTAAAAAGTAACATCAATATTAATTTAATTTAATGGCACGTTTACAATCCGTTGACACACTTAGGGGCGTTACTATAATCGCTATGATTTTGGTAAACAATCCTGGATCTTGGAGTCATGTTTATACTCCTTTATTACATGCCAAATGGCATGGGTTAACCCCTACTGATTTGATATTTCCATTTTTCTTGTTCATTGTTGGAATTTCAATTTCTTTAGCCTACAAAAACAAAACACCAGATAATAATACTTACAAAAAGATCTTAACAAGAAGTCTTAAACTTATTGGTTTAGGGCTTCTTATTAATGTTATTACACCAACAATACCTTTTATTGAAGATTTAGAAACCGTTAGAATACTTGGAGTACTTCAACGCATTGGTATCGTTTTCTTTTTTTCTTCCATTATATTTCTAAACCTTAATAAAAAAGGGATAATTATCTCCACATCATTAATACTAGTAGGATACTATTTGCTTACAGGTTTTTTACCATTACCAAATGGAGCAATTCCAACGTTCGCAAAGTCATCTAGTAATTGGACTATTTATATTGACAACCTTTTATTAGGAAAGCATATGTGGCAACCTACTTACGATCCAGAAGGGATTTTAAGTACTTTTACCTCCATAGCAACCTGCTTACTTGGTATTTTAGCTGGAAAAATTATAACCTCAGAAAACACCATTAAAAAGAAAGTATTGCAATTGGTTTATTATGCAGCTATTCTTTTAACCTCAGGATATGTATGGAACATTTGGTTCCCTATCAATAAGTCTATCTGGAGCAGCAGCTTCGTTCTAGCTACAGCCGGATGGGCTACGCTTATTTTAGCAATTGCGTATTATTTGAATGACTTAAAAAAACTAAACACCCCGAAACTTATTGCATATGTTAGTAAAAACGCAATTACCGTTTACTTCCTTTCAATGATTATTTCTAAGTTTTTCTATACGATCAAACTAAACGACAATCAAAACATCCATTCTTGGTTATTTGATTCCATTTTCATTCATTTAAATAACTTAAAACTCGCCTCTTTTGTGTATGCGGTAAGTGTGGTCGCTTTCTACCTTTATTTAGCGTACTTTTTATTTAAAAAGAAAATTTTTCTCAAAGTATAACAACATGCTCCCTTACAATTTATCTACACAAGAAGAAAATGTTTTATCGGACCTCTATTATAACGATATTCATTTCAGCATAACATTTAAAGAGAAATCAACCAATTATTTTTATAAAGAACTAAAAATATGGTTAAGTGGAGAATTTGATTTGTATTTTCAAGAAACAGACAGAGATGCTCTTAAAATTTATTTTCCGAACGGATTAATCACTGTTCTTCTTGAAGACAATGAAAATTTAAAGATTATTTCTAAAAATAAAATGAAGCTCCAATGTAAAAAAATCATGATTGAAGTCCTAAGATCATACAATCGTTTTAAAATTATAAAACTATAAAAATCTGACGCTGAACACTAAACAAAAAAAACATCAAAAAAATTGAAAAAAGTTTTTTCACTACCCGAAAACATTATATATTTGCCTCGCTTTTAAGGCAAACGCCGATATAGCTCAGCTGGCTAGAGCAGCTGATTTGTAATCAGCAGGTCGTGGGTTCGAGTCCCTCTATCGGCTCAAAAATAGAAAAGTGCTAACAATTTTGTTAGCACTTTTTTTATGCCTTATTTTTTCTAAATTTGTTGAATATAATATCTAAACATTAAATGAAGAACATTTTCGTAATTGGCATTGCAGGAGGAACAGGAAGTGGTAAAACAACTGTAGTGAATCAAATAATAAATGAGTTAACAGATGAAGTTTGCGTTATCTCCCAAGATTCTTATTACTGTAAAACAGACGACCTGAGTTACGAAGAAAGAACGAAAATAAACTTCGATCACCCTAGAGCTATTGATTTTAATCTTTTAGTAGAGCACTTAACAGCTCTAAAAAATGGAGAAATAATTGAGCAACCAGTATATTCTTTTGTTTCTCATAATAGAACTAAAGACTCTATAAAAACCCATCCAAGAAAAGTTATTATTGTTGAAGGCATACTTATTTTTAATAGTAAAAACCTCAGAGATCTATGCGATATAAAAGTTTTTGTACATGCAGATGCAGATGAACGACTCATTAGAAGGGTAAGAAGAGACATAAAAGAAAGAGGGAGAGATGTAGACGAAATCCTCGGAAGATATCAAGACACTCTAAAACCTATGCATCAACAATTCATTGAACCTACAAAAAACTATGCCGACATCATCATTCCTGGTGGAGGACATAACAAAGTTGCTATTGATATTGTTAGAACCGTAATAAACGACCGCTTATAATGGAATTAAAATCATTGAAAAAGAAACCACTCTTTAAATTTATGACAAACATCTATGTAATTATTTTAACTGGGTTTGTTATTTGGATGTTATTTTTAGACGAAAATTCTTACCTTACTCACAGAGAGTTTAATGAAGAAATAAAAGAATTAGAAACTTGGATTGAATACCATAAAGAAAAAATAGCAATAGATAAGAAAGTTATAGAAAAACTAAAAGACTCCTTGGAGTTAGAACGATACGCAAGAGAAAATTATCTGATGAAAAAGAAAAATGAAGATATTTATATAATTGAATTTGACACGATAAAAGATTAATGAAAAAATATTTGTTCAACGAATTTGAAACGGTTTCACCTCAGGCCTGGAAAACAAAAATCCAAGTTGACTTGAAAGGTGCTGACTATAATGACTCACTACTTTGGAAAACCAACGAGGGCATAACGGTAAAACCATTTTACACTAAAGAAGATAGAACGTTTGAACAAATCTCCCTTCCAGAAAAGGGTTTTGAAATTTGTCAAACAATTGAAGTAAAAAACGAGATAGAAGCCAATACATTTGCCTTAAAATCTCTTCAAAGAGGAGCCAATAGCTTAGAATTTACATTAGAAAACCCTATTGACTACAAAACGCTTCTGAAAGACATTAACTTTAAAGAGATCAAAACATTCTTTAACTTCAAGTTTTTATCATCTAAATTCATTTTGGAACTTTCAGAGTTTACTAATTCTAGCAACTGTTATTTCAATATTGATATTATTGGCAATCTTGGAACAACTGGAAACTGGTACAACAACCTAAAAACTGACCACTTAGAATTAGAAAATGTTTCAAAAAATGTTAAGAATTTTTTAGGTGTAAATGCTTCGATTTATCAAAATGCAGGTGCCAATATAACTCAACAATTAGCATACGCCCTTGCTCACGCCAATGAATATCTAAATCATTTTGGCAAAGAGATTGCTAAACATATTCATTTTAATTTTTCAATTGGAAATAATTACTTTTTTGAAATAGCAAAACTAAGAGCATTCAGAATACTATGGGCCTCTCTTCTTAAAGAGTACGAAATAGAAGAAAACAATACTCAAATATTCTCACAACCCAGTTTGAGAAATAAAACACTATACGATTATAACGTAAACATGCTTCGAACGACTTCAGAATGCATGAGCGCTATTTTGGGAGGATCAAACGTAATCTCAAACCAAACATACAATAAAACGTTTCAACCATCTGACGAGTTCGGAGAGCGTATCTCAAGAAACCAACTATTGATACTACAACAAGAAAGTGAATTAAAAGAAGCTCAAAATATAGCTGATGGATCCTACTTTATTGAAGACACAACAAAACAACTTGTCAATAAGGCTCTGGAGATTTTCAAACAAATTGAAAAAGGTGGTGGTTTCCTTAAACAACTAAAAGAAGGAACTATACAAAAGAAAATTAAAGAATCGGCCAACAAAGAACAAGAGCAATTCAACAATGACGAATTGGTTTTACTGGGAACTAACAAAATTCAAAATCCTAAGGATCGCATGAAGGACAAACTAAACACTCCTATTTTTGTTAAGATCCGAAAAGAAAAAACACTTATAGAGCCAATTATTGAAAAAAGACTAGCAGAAGAACTTGAGCAAAAACGTTTAAAGGACGAATAGAAAGATGAGCAGAAAAGATGTATCAAACATAAGTTTAACTGAACAAAAAACGAATACCCCCAAAAACTTTCAACATGAAGACTTTGGAGCGGGTATCGCTCCCAATTTACGCGGTCCTTATTCTACAATGTACGTCAGAAGACCTTGGACGATTCGTCAATACGCAGGCTTCTCCACAGCCGAAGAGAGCAACTCCTTTTACAGAAGAAATTTAGCTGCCGGACAAAAAGGGCTTTCTGTTGCTTTTGATTTAGCCACACACAGAGGATACGACTCTGACCATGAGAGAGTGCAAGGCGATGTTGGTAAAGCAGGTGTAGCTATTGATTCTGTAGAAGACATGAAAGTTTTATTCGACAAAATACCGCTCGATAAGATGTCTGTTTCTATGACCATGAATGGCGCTGTACTACCTATATTAGCTTTCTATATTGTCGCTGCAGAAGAACAAGGAGTAACTCCTGAATTACTATCAGGAACTATCCAAAACGATATTCTTAAAGAGTTCATGGTAAGGAACACATACATCTACCCTCCCACACCATCCATGAAAATTATAGCTGACATATTTAAGTATACAAGCGATAATATGCCTAAATTCAATTCTATTTCAATATCTGGCTACCACATGCAGGAAGCAGGAGCTACACCCGAAATAGAATTAGCTTATACTTTAGCCGATGGATTAGAGTACATACGAACAGGTATTGCCTCTGGAATGAACATAGATACATTCGCTCCTCGCCTATCTTTTTTCTGGGCTATTGGAATGAATCACTTTATGGAAATTGCAAAAATGCGAGCCGGACGAATGTTGTGGGCTAAAATTGTTAAACAATTCAACCCACAAAACCCTAAATCTCTTGCCTTAAGAACGCATTGCCAAACAAGTGGATGGAGCCTTACAGAGCAAGATCCTTTTAATAATGTTGCTAGAACAACTATTGAAGCAATGGCAGCTGCTTTTGGAGGTACACAAAGCCTCCATACCAACGCTCTAGATGAAGCAATTGCTCTACCAACTGACTTTTCTGCACGTATCGCTCGTAACACACAAATATACCTGCAACAGGAGACTTGCATAACAAAAACTGTTGACCCATGGGCTGGAAGCTACTACCTTGAAGAGCTTACAGAAAGCATAGCCAATAAAGCCTGGGAACTAATTCAAGAAGTTGAAGAACTCGGAGGAATGACCAAGGCTATAGAAAAAGGCATTCCAAAAATGCGAATTGAAGAAGCTGCAGCCAAAAAACAAGCCAAAATAGATAGCACCCAAGATATTATTGTTGGAGTAAATAAATATCAATTAGAAAAAGAGGATCCTCTACATATTCTTGAAGTTGATAACGAAGCTGTTCGACAATCTCAAATCGAAAGATTAAACACTCTTAGAGCAGAGAGAAATAATAAAAAAGTTAAACAATCTTTAAACAGATTAACAGAATGTGCTAGAACAGGTGACGGAAACCTTTTAGAACTTGCTGTTTATGCAGCAAAAAACAGAGCTTCTCTTGGAGAAATATCCGATGCTCTAGAAAATGTTTTTGGTCGCCATAAAGCAGTTCACAAAACCATATCAGGTGTGTATAGTAAAGAAATTAAGGATGATGTTTTATTTCAAAGAGCTTCTAAACTAGCAAATGAATTTGCTAGTTTAGAAGGACGACGCCCTAGAATAATGATTGCCAAATTAGGTCAGGATGGTCATGATCGTGGCGCAAAAGTTGTCGCTACAGGATATGCTGATTTGGGTTTTGACGTAGATATCGGCCCTTTATTCCAAACTCCACAGGAAGCTACAAAACAAGCCATAGAAAACGATGTTCATATTTTAGGGATATCTTCCTTAGCGGCAGGGCATAAAACACTTGTCCCTCAAGTTATTTCGGAGTTAAAAAAATATGGAAGAGAAGACATTATGGTAATTGTTGGAGGAGTTATTCCTGCTCAGGATTATCAATTTTTATTCGATTCAGGAGCCGTTGGTGTTTTTGGACCTGGAACAAAAATAGCGCAAGCCGCTATTGACATGTTAACCATTCTTATCGATAGTACCGAATAGATTTAAAAAAAACATATTTTTATTAAAAGACGTTAATAATAGATAACGTCTTTTTTTTGCACCTTATCGTCTTTTTTACAAATTTCCAATTCCTACTTTGGTCTTCTATAAAAAACAGATTTATGTACTCTAACTTTGTTACTCTCGTTGACAAAATAGCTTCTATTACCACTCCTTTATTATTTAGTGTGATCATCATTGAACTTCTCCTTCTTTTCATTGGTAAAAAAATCAAACTAAAAAAAGAAGGACTTACTAGTTTTTTATGTTTAGCTACTGGAACCGTTCCTTACATTTTATTCTATGCTGCTTTAGAATTTCAAGCGATGAATTGGATATACACAAACTTAAGCATTTGGAAACTTGACAACGCATGGTATACATGGCTTTTATGCTTTGTTTGCTACGACTTCATGTGGTGGATTGTACATTATGCAGGTCATAAAGTAAGAATTTTATGGTGCATCCATGGCGTACATCATACTCCAAAAGAAATGAATATGAGTGTTGCCATTAGAGGCTCTGTTTTTGACTTTATTCAATATTTCCATGTAGTTGCCTGGCTACCTATTTTAGGATTCAATCCATACATGGTTGTTGCAGTTGACATTATCTCCAGACTTTATGGTGTTTTTACCCATATAAATGAAAAACGATTCCGTAAAACAGCATTCTTTAACAGCTTCCTAATCACTCCGATGCTTCACAGGGTTCATCATTCTAGTAACGAATTATACTTAGATACAAACTTTTCAAATATGTTTTCTTTTTGGGATAAACTATTTAAAACCTATCAAGAAGAAATTGACGAAGTTCAACCTAAATACGGAATTACAGAAAGTGAAGGAAAAACAATCAATAGTGAAAACCTTATTAGTAGTCAATTCGGCTTATTAAAAGACCTTTATAAAGATTTGAAATACACACCTAGCTGGAAAAATAAAATCAAGTTAATATTTATGCCTCCAGACTGGTCTCCTGATAAGAAGAAAATTCCAACTAATAATTAGTAACGCAACAAAAATAACTTTAACACTATTGTTCCCTTTTTAAGTAAAACTAACCTCAGGTTTAGCTATATTTGTGCTTAAATCAAGAAATTACTTTCCTCATAATGAACATTCAATTTATTGATAGAGAAACAGGAGAATTAAAAACTGAAACACCTCCAGGAGAAGGTTTTCTAAAACTACTTTATAACAATCCTTTTGGAAAAATGATGCTAATACCATTGGTTAAAAGAAAGTTTTTATCTTCTCTTTATGGTAAATTAATGGATAAACCAAGCTCTATAAACAAAATTGAAGGTTTTGTAAAAGATTTAAAAATTGACATGGAAGATGCGGAAAGATCAATTGAAGACTACATTTCATTCAACGATTTCTTCTACAGAAAGTTAAAAAAAGAAGCACGCCCTATAAAAGAAGGTTTAATTTCACCCGGTGATGGAAAGCTTTTAGCTTTCGAAAATATTAGTCAGGTAAATGATTTTTTTGTTAAAGGACGAAAATTCAATCTTGAAGAATTTCTATCGGACAAAAAATTAGCATCGAGATTTGAAAACGGCTCTTTATTAATTTTAAGACTGGCACCAAACGACTATCACAGATATCATTTTCCTTTTGACGGTACTCCTACCTCAATGACGAAAATAAAAGGAAATTATTTATCAGTATCGCCATATGCCTTGGCTAGTAATTTCACGAAGGTATTTTGTGAAAATAAAAGAGAGTATTGTATACTAAAAATGGCCTCAAAAGGACATATGTTAATAGCTCCTGTAGGAGCAACCATGGTAGGCAGTATTATAGAAACTTATACCCCAAATAAAGAAATAAACAAAGGAGATGAAATGGGATATTTTGCATTTGGAGGATCTACCATTGTTCTACTTTTAGAGAAAGGTAGTTTTTCTATCGATCAAGACATATTAAACAACACCAAAAACAATAGAGAAACATTTGTAAAAATGGGAGATCAAATAGGTAATTAAATATCTCTAATTTTAATATTTTAACACTCAATTGCACTTTTTTCCATTGTCAGATTCAAAGTTAACAAGCTTTTATTATAAACTTTAACAATTTCATATTATTTCAACCTGTTCTAGGTAAGAAAAAAACAACCTTCACACAACAAAATCTGTGATTTATCCGTAAATTTGCAATGTTTTACACATTTCGATATACAGATGAAAAAAATCTTGAATATTCTCTACTCAACTCGCTTAATGGCTGTACTCTTTTTTGTTTTTGCCATAGCTATGGGAGCAGCTACTTTTATTGAAAATGATTTCGGTACTCAAACATCAAAAGCACTAATTTATAATACATGGTGGTTTGAGTTGATCATGGTATTTTTTATAATTAATTTTTTTGGAAATATTTTTAAATACCGCCTCTATAAAAAAGAAAAATGGAGTGTCTTTCTATTTCATATAGCTTTCCTTTTTATATTAATAGGAGCATCCGTTACAAGATATATAAGTTTTGAAGGTTTAATGATTATAGATGAAGGAGAAACTACAAATATTATTTTATCAGACACAAATTACCTAAATGTTGTTATTGACGATAACGAATTTCAAAAAGAAACACATAACAAACTACTTTTATCTGCTTGGGGGGAAAATAACATATCCTTTAACGAATTTTTTAAACCCAGAAAAGATGGTAAAAACTACGATGTTAATTTTAACTTAGTTGACTATATTCCTTGGTCTGAAAAAAAATTAATTCTTGACGAAAATGGTGTAGAACATTTATTTTTGGTAGAGAGTTCTTCAGGATCAAGACATGAACACTATATCAAAAGAGGAACTATCCAAAACATTCACAACATATTGGTAGGGTTTGATAGCCCTGAAAATAACGCCTCTATAAATTTCTTTTATGAAGATAGTAGTCTAAAAATAAAAGCCAAAAACAACGGCGACTGGCTTAGGATGGCTGATCAAAAAAGAGGTTTAATTGTAAAGGATAGCGCACACCACTTTCAACTTTTAACACTCCACAACATTGGAGGTTTGCAATTTGTTATTCCGAAAACTCCTGAAAAAGGAGAAATGAAAACCATAAGTGGTAAAAAAGATAACAGCAAATACGACACGTTAGTCTTTGATATAACGGTTGGCGAAGAAACCAAAAGAGTCAATTTTTACGGAGGTCAATTTAACATTGACAACCAAGAAAGTTTTTCTATTGGAGATCTTAACTTTAGAGCTTGGTATGGAGCAAAACAATTAAAGGCTCCATTTAATGTAAAACTTAACGATTTTCAACTAGAAAAATACCCTGGATCGGAAAATGCGGCATCGTTCGCTAGTGAAGTTACGGTATCCGACGCTAAGGAGTCTTTTGATTTTAGAATATTTATGAACCATATTTTAAATTACAAAGGTTATCGATTATTTCAAGCCAGCTACGCAAATGCTGGTCAAGAAATTGAGCAAACTCATTTATCAGTAAATTACGATTCTTGGGGAACAGGCATAACTTACTTAGGTTACTTCCTTCTTTTCTTTGGGTTAGTTGCTTCATTATTCATTAAAAACACACGTTTTTACGACTTAAAAAAGACTCTATTGAAAATAAGGGATAAAAAATTAGCTTTAAGTATATTGTTATTACTTAGCATTTCCGTTGTTAACGCTCAACATAACACTCAAAAACCTGAAGCTCTTTCTGAACAAAAAATAGATTCTATTTTAGCTAAAATGATTGTTAGTAAAGAACATGCAAGTAACTTTAGTAGTTTAGTTATCCAAGATGCTGGAGGAAGAATGAAGCCAGCCCACACTTTTGCTTCCGAACTTATAAGAAAAGTCACCCATACAGATAATTTTAGAGGATTATCTCCTAGTCAGATATTAGTCTCTATTACAGAAACACCCATGTTATGGATTAATATACCTTTCATATATATTGAAAAAGGGAACAAAGAAATCCGTAAAACACTTGGACTCCCAGAAGATGCGAAATACGCTCGTTTTATAGATTTTTACACTGATAAAGGTCAATCTAAAATTGATCAACTCGTTAACGCAGCTCAAAAAAAGAAAATCCAAAACAAATTCGAACAAGATGCTATAAAAATATCTAGACGTATTTACTTACTATCGCAGGCAATTAGTGGAACTTTATTGAGAATTTATCCAATTCCAAACAATGAAGAAAACAAGTGGGTATCTCAACCAGAAACGCTTCAGGCTAGCTTTAAAGGAACTGATTCTGTTTTTGTTCGTCAATCTTTACCTGTTTATTTTCAACTACTTCAAAACTCAAAAAAAACAGGAGATTATGCAGAAACGGACAAAATTCTAGATGGTATCAAAAGGTTTCAAAAAAAGTTTGGTTCAGAAGTTATTCCTAGCGATGATAAAATTCAACTTGAGATTAGCTATAACAAAGCAAATGTTTTTGTTAAACTATCGAAATATTATGGCTACGTCAGTATACTTATGATCTTTTTTGTCTTTCTTCAAATATTCAACAGCAAACCTTGGGTTAATTTTGTAGTTAAATTGTTTATTGGAACTATAATCATTTTAGTTACCGCGCATATCTTAGGATTGGCTGCTCGTTGGTATATTAGTGGTAATGCACCGTGGAGTAATGCTTATGAAACAGTAATTTTTGTTGGTCTGGCCTCTATGATGTTTGGTCTAATTTTAGGAAGAAGATCATCTCTAACTATTGCTGCAACTGCCTTCTTAACTTCGGTCATTTTGTTTTTTGCGAGTCAACAGTGGTTAGATCCAGAAATAGCAAACCTTGTACCAGTATTAAACTCTTGGTGGCTTTGGGTTCATGTATCTATCATTGTAGCAAGTTATGGGCCTTTTGCACTTGGTTTGATTTTAGGAATATTTGCTTTATTCTTAATACTGTTTACTAATAGTAAAAACAAGAAGAAAATGGATCTACATTTAAAGGAACTGACCACTATTAATGAAATGGCTTTAACAGTTGGATTGATTATGCTAACCATTGGAAACTTCCTGGGAGGTATGTGGGCTAATGAAAGTTGGGGCCGTTATTGGGGCTGGGATCCAAAAGAAACATGGGCATTAATTTCTATAATGATCTATGCTTTTGTTTTACATATGCGATTAATACCTGGTTTACGAGGAAAATATACATTCAACCTGTTATCGATTATCGCTTTCGCATCTATTATGATGACTTATTTTGGGGTTAATTTTTACTTATCAGGCCTTCATTCATATGCAAGTGGTGATAAAGTAATAACACCGACTTCTGTATATTACTCGCTTGGGTTTGTTTTTATTCTAGGGTTGCTTGCTTGGTTTAAAAACAAGAAGTTTTACAAGAAATAGTAAGCAGTTTATTATAATAAATGTACTTTTGTACGCCTTATAAAAAAAAATTATGTTCAATAAAAATATTAAATTAACTCTAGCCGCTCTCACTTTTGCTTGGTCTATTTATGAGTTTACTCAAGGGCATATTGGTAACGGGATTGCTATTTTACTTCTAGTAGGGATTTTCATTCTTTTTTACTTTAAAAATGAGTTCATTTTGTTAGCTTTTATGCAATTACGTAAACAAAATTTTGAAGGAGCAAAAAAATGGTTATCCTATATTAAAAATCCTTCTTCGGCTCTTACTCAAAAGCAGGAAGGCTACTATAATTACCTTCATGGTATTATGTTATCGCAAACCAACATAACACAAGCTGAGAAATTCTTAAAAAAAGCTATTAAATTAGGTCTGGCCATGAATCATGATTTAGCCATGGCTAAGTTACAACTAGCAGGTATTGCTATGACTAAAAGACGCAAAAGAGAAGCTACTATATTAATGAATGAAGCCAAAAAACTTGATAAACAAGGAATGCTGAAAGAACAAATTCAGATGATGAAACAGCAAATGAAAAGGATTTAACCTTTTTATTATTAGGTAGTAGCAAAAATATTTTTGTAGATTTACAATTACAAAAAATCAAATGATAAAAAACTTATTTCTTAAGCTTATAGATAAATATGCATCTAAATGGCTTGTGTTGGCGATAGATATAATACTAATATGTATTTCCTTTGTTCTAGCTTATGCGGTCCGTTTCAATGCAAGTTTAAACTTCGATTTAAACAATTTTTACATGCAGATACCTTTTATCATTTTAGTATCTCTAGTAAGCTTTTTAACTGTAGGATCCTATAGAGGAATTATTCGACATACAGGAACAAGGGATGCTTTTAATGTTTTTGTTGGAGTAACTCTTTTATCTATGATTACGATTTTTATCGTCCTTATAAACAACACATTCAACATCTTCCCAAACTTTACTATTCCCAAATCTGTTGTTATCATACATTATTTAATATCGATATTGGTTTTAGTTATTAGCAGATATGTATTTAAAGCATTCTATGAAATCATCTCCTCAGAATTGGATGACATTACAAACGTTTTGATTTATGGAGCTGGTGACTCTGGGTTAATAACCTATGGAGCCCTTAACCGAGATACTCGAAATAATTATCAAGTTATTGGCTTTGCAGACGACAACTCTAAAAAAGTTGGAAAAAAAATTGATCGAATTAAAATCTATGATGGTAATAAAATAAATAAAGATTTTATTCTAAACAAAGAAATTGATGAAATCATTATATCAATTCAAAATATTAAATCTGAGAAGCTCCTTATCTTAACTGATAAACTTTTGCCTCTTGATGTAAAAGTCAAAATTGTGCCTCCTCTTTCTAAATGGATAGATGGAGATTTAGAAGCAAATCAAATTAAACAAGTTAAAATAGAAGATCTACTTGACCGTAAGCCAATTTCTATTGACAACCCTATTGTAAAAAGGGATGTAAATAATAAAACAATATTGGTTACGGGAGCCGCTGGGTCCATTGGTTCTGAGATCTCTAGACAGATCAGTAATTACAACTATAAACATCTAGTTCTTGTCGATCAAGCAGAATCTGCTTTATATGACTTACAGCAAGAATTAAATCAGAAAGGTAAAATAAACTTCACGACTATCGTTGCTGATGTAAGGGATAATATAAGGATGTCCAGTATCTTTGAAGAATATCATCCTAATAAAGTTTTTCATGCAGCCGCCTATAAACATGTTCCTTTAATGGAAATGAGTCCTTATGAAGCTGTAAAAGTCAATATTGGTGGTACTAAAAACATTGCGGACCTTTCAATTATGTATGATATAGAAAGATTTGTTATGGTTTCAACAGATAAAGCTGTGAATCCAACTAACGTTATGGGAGCAACCAAAAGAGTTGCTGAAATGTATATTAGTTGTTTAAGCAACAGAACGGATCATTCTACCAAGTTTACAACTACTAGATTTGGTAATGTTCTTGGTTCTAACGGATCAGTAATCCCTTTATTTAAAAAACAAATTGAAAATGGCGGACCTTTAACTGTAACCCATAAAGATATTACTCGTTATTTTATGACTATCCCTGAAGCGTGTCGATTAGTTCTCGAAGCTGGAACCATGGGGAATGGAGGGGAGATCTATATTTTTGATATGGGTAAATCTGTAAAAATTTATGCTATTGCCAAAAGAATGATACACCTATCAGGACTAAAATTCCCTGAAGATATTGATATTAAAATAACGGGGTTAAGACCAGGTGAAAAGCTATATGAAGAGCTATTAGCTAATGGGGAAAACACCACTCCTACTTATCATGACAAAATAATGATAGCAAAAAATCAACAGATAAATTATGATTTTATTTCAAAAAAAATTCAGGAATTATGTATAGCAAATAAAAATAATGATAGTGGGTTAACAGTTAAGTTAATAAAAGCTATCATCCCTGAATATATATCTAACAATTCTATCTATGAAAAATTAGATACTTCTGTAAAAAATTAAATTAGTACTTTCGCAAAAAATTTCAACAATGCAAAAAGTAAAATCGATTGTTCTATTACTTATTATTACAATTTTCACTTCATGTGTTTCAAAAAAAAAGATTGTCTATTTCCAAAATGATCAAATAGATCAATCAAAGTTTTCAAATAGTTATAAAACTATTTTTAAACCTGACGATCTTCTTCAAATTACTATTTCAGCTTTAGATATTGACGCTGTAAAACCTTTTAATTTACCGGCGGTTTCCTATGCTACAACAACAAACAGTGTAATAGGGACACCGAGGCAACAGCTATATTTAGTAGATAACGATGGTTATATTGATTTCCCTGTTTTAGGAAGGTTACAAATTGGAGGATTGACAAGACAGGAAGCGATTGACTTGCTGATAGAAAAACTTGATCCTGATTATATCAAGAGCCCTACAATAATTATAAGAATATCCAATTTTTCCGTTACCGTACTTGGAGATGTAAAACTGCCAGGCACCTATACTATCCCTAACGAAAGAATTACCATATTACAGGCCGTTGGATTAGCAGGGGATTTGAATATTTCTGGAGTCAGGAATATTCAAGTTAAGAGAGAAGAGAATGGTCAGATAAAAACGTATGAAGTAGACCTTAAATCAAATAACCTGTTTATATCTCCTGTGTATTATTTACAGCAAAATGACATTGTCTATGTGGAACCTAACTATGCTAGATCTCAATCAGCATCGGCCAACCAAAACGCTGGATTATTTATTTCCATCGCAGGGGTTTTAATTTCCATAATAACTTTAATTTCCAGATAATTGTAATGAAACAAGAACAGTATACAAATCAAATTGAAAATAACGACACAATAAATATAAGAGCGGAGCTCGAAAAATATTTAATTCACTGGAAGTGGTTTGCCTTGGGAATAATATTGGCAATTACAGGAGCATTTCTATATTTGAGGTACTCTACTCCTCAATATAATGTCTCTACAACCGTATTAATAAAAAACGACAAGAAAGGTGGTATATCAGACGAATTGGCAGCTTTTGAAGATCTAGGAATAGTTGGTGGATCTAGTAAAAACATCGATAATGAAATAGAAATCATCAAATCAAGAACACTTATCTCTAGAGTTATTAATAAGCTCAACCTCGATGTTACCTATTTTACCCAAGGACGTATAAAAGAGAGTGAAATATATGATAATCTACCGATAAGAATTTCATTTAGTGAGACAGAAACAACATTAGGTTCTGTGTTTTCTATAAAGATTAACTCTGCCAACAGCTATTCTCTTTATGATGCGAATGACAATGAAATATCATCCAATTTAAAATTTGGAGACACAATTAAGGACTCCAAACTAAGATCTCTTAAAATTAATAAAACCAATTTCTATAGTGAAAAAGAGATAGGAAATACCTATAAAATTGTAATACGCTCTTTAGATTTTGTAATCGATTCATATTTAAAGGCTATTTCTGTCTCTCCTATTAATAAAAAATCGAGTGTTTTAAAACTTTCCTTGCAATCCGCTGTTAAAGAGAAGGCTGAAGATATTTTAGACGAACTTGTTCAGCAATATAACAAGGATGCCATTGCAGACAAAAAAGAAGTATCCGAAAAAACAAGTGCTTTTATATCTGAGCGACTTCATAACATCGGAAAACAACTTGCTTTATTAGATGACAATGTAAAAAGTTTTAAAAGTAAAAATAAAATTACTGATATCGAATCGGAAGCACAATTGATACTTCAAACCAGTTCAATCAATCGTGAAAAATTAATTCAAGCTAGTACCGAATTAAGTCTTGTAAAAGCTCTAAGTAATGAAGTAAATTCTGATGACGATTTATTACCCGCTAATTTAGGACTTGAAGACCCAAATATTTCGAAAGCTATCGTTGAATACAATGAACTTATTCTTCAGAAAAAACGACTAAGTCAAAGCGCAGGTCAAAAGAATACTGTGCTGATTCAAGTTGAAGATAACATAAATAATTTAAGAAATTCCTTGAAAAGGAGTTTATCCAATAGAGAAAGACTTCTAGAAATAAACCTTAACAACTTAAGAAGTGAATCAGGGCGTAATAATTCTAAAATTTCTACTATACCTTCAAAAGAAAGGGAGTTTTTAGATATTGCTAGACAGCAAGAAATAATTTCTGGACTCTATTCTTATTTATTAAAGAAAAAAGAAGAAACTGCCATTTCATTAACAGCGACGGCCGTTCCAAATGCGAAAATTATAGATGAAGCCTATGGATCTGACGTTCCTGTTAGCCCAAAAAAGAAAATCATCTATTTAGCCGCATTATTGTTAGGAATCATTATTCCTTTCATTATAATCTATTTAAGAGATTTATTAGACACAAAAGTTCATACGAAAAAGGATATTCAAGAATTAACATCGATCCCATTTGTTGGTGACATTCCTCACTCTGAAGTTAAAGAGAAGATCGTAATAAATGCTAGTGCAAGATCAAGTACTGCTGAGGCATTTAGGTTAATCAGAACCAACTTGGATTTTATGATTCCGCAAAAAAATGATGGTAATGGTCATGTGATATTTGTTACTTCAACTACGAGTGGTGAAGGAAAATCATTTAGTTCTATCAATTTAGCCGCATCTTTATCTTTATCTGGAAAAAGTGTTGTGTTAGTAGGATTAGATTTAAGAGCTCCAAAAATTACCGAGTATTTAGAAATACCAGACAGAAAAGGTATTACAAACTTTATTACGAATGACAGTATTACTTTAGACTCTCTTAAGTTTTCAATCCCTGAGATTCCTAAGTTAGATATAATTGCCTCTGGTGCTATTCCTCCAAACCCGGCAGAATTGTTAATGACTTCTAAAATAGATCAGCTTTTTGAAGAATTAAGTGGTGATTATGACTATGTTATTATAGATACTGCTCCTGTTAATCTTGTAACAGATACTCTTTTAATATCTAAAAAGGCCGACTTAGTACTTTATGTTACTAGAGCCAACTATTTGGATAAACGAATGCTTATAGTTCCAGAAACTTTATATAGAGATAAAAAACTACCGAATCTTGCGATTCTATTAAATGACACCGATCTTAAACGTGGATATGGTTATGGCTACGGATACGGTTATGGTTATGGTTATGGAGTAGCTGATGATATAGATAAACCATGGTATAAAAAAATATTTGGCAAATAGAGAGTCCACAATATATTCAAATAGAAAGAGCAGCTTAAAAGCTGCTCTTTCTATTTAAATATAGTATTATTTTTTATTAAGGTTTCTATCTTCTTTATTGTTTTCTTTTCTCCAATTTTATTTAGAAGTCTTAAGTGATTCATATGATGCGTATCTGTCCCCACGAAATCATAAAGTCCTTCTTCTAATAATTTATTTGTTATTTTTTGTACTCCCTTACCATACTGCTCCGTTAATGACAATAAGTTTAGCTGAAAAACACAACCTGCCTTTTTTAACTTATAATACATTTGAAAATCTTTATGATAAAAATTATAACGTTCAGGGTGCGCTAAAACCGGCTTGTATCCCTTTAACTGGATTTCAAATAAAATATCAAATAAATTAAAAGGGGCGTTGAAATAAGACATTTCCACTAAAATATAATTGTCTTTTAAAGTAAGTATATCATCATTAGCTAACCTATCCACAAACTTTTCATCCATCATGTATTCGGCAGCTGCACGAAACTGAATATTCTTATATCCTCTTTTGATCAATTCGCTTTTGACTTCATTTGACTTTTCCAAAATCAATTCACTTGAATTAGGATATACATCCCCCAAAACATGTGGTGTGGTCACAAAATTATTGATACCGTACGAACTCATTTTCTCGATTAGCTGAATAGAATTTTCAAGATCCTTTGCTCCGTCGTCTATGCCTGGTAATAAATGTGAATGAATATCTACGAAATCATTAGTAAATACTTCTTTTAAAGGAATTTCTTTTTTCTTAAGGAAAAACATATATCTTATATTAAAACTACTATTAAATAATATCTAAAACTCTCTCCAGAGACATCCCTCTAGACCCCTTTATCAAAATTCTACCATTGTTGATTGGTTTTTCTATCATAAATGTTTTTAAGTCATCAAATTCTTTAAATTTCTTAAAACTTGTATTTGTTTTGAAAAACTCCTCTCCTACCAAATAGCAGTTGTCAAAATTACTTCTCTCTAATAGTGTTACTATTTGTTGGTGCTCCTCACCACTACTCCCACCTAACTCAAACATATCCCCCAAAATAACCGTTTTATAAATCCCATCCATTTCTCTGAAACTCTCTAAACTACATTTCATACTCGTTGGATTTGCATTATAAGCATCGAGTACAATTTTTAAATTGCCTTTTTTTATAACTTGAGATCTATTATTTGCAGGTACATACTTCTCGATAGCCTTTTTTATATCCAATAAGTTTACTTCAAAAACTGCACCAATAGTTATTGCCGTACAAATATTGCTATAGTTATAATTTCCTATCAGATTACTTTTTATCTCTTGATTCTTATAAGACAACGATACAAATGGTGATGCACTATTATATTTGATTGAGTCGTCAAACAATATTCTTTTAATCTTAGATGTTTTATCCATCTGAATTGAATCCTCTGGATTCACAATTGCTATCTTAGAATTATCCTTTAGAAAATCATATAATTCGGACTTACCTTTTATAATTCCTTCTACTGAACCAAATCCCTCCAAATGTGCTTTACCGAAATTAGTTATTAAACCATAATCTGGATTTGCTATTGTTGATAATAAAGCTATTTCTTTTTGATGATTTGCTCCAATTTCAACCACTCCAATTTCAGTTTCTGGAGTCATTGATAATAAGGTTAGAGGCACACCAATATGATTGTTCAAATTTCCTTTTGTGGCGGTAACTTTATATTTCTCACTAAGGACGACATTTATTAATTCCTTTGTTGTCGTCTTTCCATTACTTCCTGTTAAAGCAATAATTGTGATATTTAATCTATTCCTATGATACGTCGCTAACTCCTGAAGTGTTTTTAAAACATCCTCAACTACTATAGTTTTATCATTTACTATATATTCTTTTTCATCAATAATAGCATAACGTGCTCCTTTCTTTAAAGCTTCTTGAGCAAACCTATTTCCATTAAAGTTTTCTCCTTTTAAAGCAAAAAACACGGATCCTTCTCTAATTGTTCTAGTATCTGTATCAACTAAATAAGAATCTGCATATAACTTATAAATATCTTTCACATTCATAATGCAAAAATAATAAACCTCATTGAGATCAATGAGGTTTATTATTTGTAAGTTATATAAATATATTTTTATTTATTCTTGCTTGAATATCGAGGCGTTGCCGTTTTTCTTTGGTTCATCATCATAGGTCCCATCTTGTCAGTAGCACATCTAAATCCAATATAATTTGTTGCCATGTACTCCGGAAAATACCTTCTTTGCGCTGGGTCTAACCAATATTCTCTATCTGCCCAAGCTCCTCCTTTAAATACACGTGATTTATCACTTATTAAAGTAGTTCTTCCTTTATTATCGTACTTATAATTGTTAATGACTCTACCTAATGAGTCTTTTTCAGCTTCAGGTTTTTGAGGAGAGTTGTACATTCTTGGCTTTCCTGTTAACTCATCTTTATCCAATTCAAAAAACTTTGAAGATGCTTGATCTCCATCACCTAAACTTGAATTATCAGCTAAGTTATAGTTTCTTCTCATATACGTATCTTCCTTTGTAATTGGAATATACTTTACAGATCCAGGAATTTCTTTTGGTACAATTCTACCATTTTCTAAAGTATCATATTCTATTTCACCAAGCTCATCTCCAACAATAACAACTTTACCATCTTCGTTAATTAACTTCTTAGCAAAAATATTCCCTCTAAAGTAATTAAAATCATTAGCTTCAGAATCAATGATTGGTCTATAAACATCAGAAACCCATTCTGCAACGTTTCCTGACATATCAAATAATCCAAAAGCATTTGGTGGATAACTACGTACAGCATTAGGAATATCTGATCCATCACTACTCCATCCAGCAATACCAGAATAGTTTCCTTTTCCTTGCTTAAAGTTAGCTAGCTGATCACCTTTTCTTCTTTTATCTCTATCACGAGTATATTTACCGTGCCAAGCATATTTCTTTCTTCCTCGGATATTATTATATTCTCTATTTTCAAAAATAGCTTTCGCAGCATATTCCCATTCCACTTCCGTTGGTAATCTAAATTTTTGAGATAAAATACCATCTGTCGAAGTAACATGTCTTCCAGAGAAAGCTCCTTTTTCTTGTTTTGGTTGCCCTTTCTTTCTTGGGACAGGTAATCCACGCTTATAAATTGCAGAATCTCCATCGAACAAGGCGTAAGGATTCGTTAAGTAAGCATCAGTATCAAAATTATTCTTTCCTTTAAATGCTAAAGAATCTTCCTTAAAAATGTTTGTAATAATTCCTTTATCCATTAATATTTTTAAGTTCACTGCATTTGTACGCCACTTACAATATTTATTTGCCTGAATCCAACTTACACCAACTACAGGATACTCAGCATATGATGGGTGACGTAAATAACTCTCAGATAATAAATTTGTATTTCCTAAACCTTTTCTCCAAACCAAGGTGTCAGGTAAAATTGCTTCGTAAATATGTTTAAACTGTGGATCCTCAGGAGGAAAAATATCCTTTGTATATTGCATGAATAAACTATACTCTGAATTTGTAACTTCCGTTTCATCCATATAAAAAGAACGCACATGCATTTGTCTTGGAGTAGTATTCCAATCGAACATCACATCATCTTGAACCAATCCCATAGTAAAGGTTCCTCCTTCAATATGCACCATTCCTGGCGGCACATTATTTCCTTCCTTGTACTTCCCTTTTAGGTAACCTCCATAACTTGGGTCATTAAAGTTCCATCCAGTGAGGGAAGATTGTCCTGAACCACTTCTTTTACTACTACAAGAAGTAATTAGCAATCCTGAGATGGCTAATAAACTAAATAATCTTAACGTACTTTTCATGTATTTTTAACTATTTTAAGGGTGCTGCAATTTACAATATTTATCACTTCTAACAACAATATTCACTTTTATTTTCAAACACAAATTGATTAAAAACAATGTTATTCGTTTAGTCTCAAACGATTCTTTTTTTACTTTATTATCATGAATTAAACAAAAGATGAAAATAACTTACTTAGAATTTCGTTATTTTGTAGCAAATATGAAAGTATACACAACTCTTTTTTACCTATTGGTTGCTTTTTTAGGATATGGGCAATCTAACTCTGTTTTATCCAAGGGGAATTGGTATAAATTTTCAATTGATACTACTGGTGTTTTTAAAATTGATAATAATTTTTTAAATCAACTCGGAATCAATTCAAACTCTATTGATCCTAAAAATATAAAAATATTTGGAAATGGAGGGACTATGTTACCAGAAATTGTCAATTCACCTCGAATTAATGACCTAAAAGAGAACGCTATTTATGTTCATGGGCAAGATGATGGTGTTTTTAACAATGACGATTATATCCTATTTTATGGAAAAGGTCCTCATGACTGGGAAGTATCTCCAATAACAGAGGAAACAAATCATCGACAAAATATTTACTCAGATAAATCTTATTATTTTTTAATTATTGATGATACTCCTGGTAAGAGAATTCAAAATTTAAATCAACCTAATCAAACTAGTATACGTACGATAACGTCTTTTGATGATTTCATCTTTTACGAAAGAGAGACTAAAAATTTATTTGAAGTCGGAAGACTATGGTTTGGAGAAGATTTTAGTTCTGAAAACTTCCAAACATTTAGTATTCCTTTTCCCAATCAATTGGCCAACTCTAACATAAAAATTAAAGTTAGCACTGTTGCCAATTCTTCCTTATCATCTCAAATGAGCATTTCTAGTTCAGGAACGAATTTAACGACATTAAATTTCCCTCCTAGCTCAAGCTCAGGTGTCACTTCTTTGGCTATTCTCAGAACAAGTGAAGTTTCTATTCCTAGTTCTTCGTCTAATACTATTCAAATTGAACTAGATTATAACAACGGTGGATTGCCTTCAGCAGAAGCATATTTGGATTTTATAGAAATTTCAGGAAAGAAAAACTTAATCGTCCAAACAAATCAATTTAACTTTAGAAGCTTTGAAGCATTCAATACAAATGGAATTGTTCAATTTGATATTCAAGGAAATAATATCGATAAAGTATGGGATGTATCAGACCATACAACTCCGAAAAACATAGAAAATAATGGCAATTCGGGTATCTTTAGCTTTAAAACTAATGGTAATATTTTAGATGAGTTTATTGCAATTCCTTCGAATAGTTTTTACACACCCTCCATTGAAGAAACATACCCTATTGAAAATCAAGACTTACACAGTTTAGAAAACATTCAATATTTAGTGATTACAAACGACGATTTGTACAATGAAGCTAGAAGATTAACAGATTATCATGAAAACAACAGTAATTTATCCTCGGTCGCAGTAAAACTTAATCAAATATATAATGAGTTTTCATCAGGTTCTCCCGATGTTACCGCAATTAGAGATTTTATTAAGCAACTTTATGATAACTCATCGTCAGCAAGAAAGCTGCGGTATGTTTGTTTTTTAGGAGATTCATCATATGATTATAAAGACAGACTAGCAAACAACAACAATGTGGTCCCTACGTTTCATGCGACCCAAAGTTTTGATTACGTTTCTTCTTATGTAACAGACGACTATTTCGTAATGATAGACCCTTCTGATGGCTCAATGCTTACTTCTAATGACATTGATATCGCTTCTGGTAGAATTCCTGTCACATCTCCACAAGAAGCAAAACAAGTAATCGATAAGATTTTAAATTATTACAGCTCAAAATCCTTTGGCGATTGGAGAAATTCAATTACACTTTTGGCTGATGATATTGATCAAGATGCCGATAGAACTCTTCAAGCAGGTTTGGAAGAAGTTGCCGATTCCATTAAAAGGAATAAACCTTTTTATAATATTAATAAACTATATGCAGATGCCTTTAGACAAGAAACTACTTCAGGAGGAGAAAGATATCCCCAAGTAAAGAACGCAATTAGTAACACCATAGAAAAAGGGACTTTAGTATTCGATTATTTTGGACATGGAGGTGAGGACGGATTAGCAGATGAAAGGCTTCTTGAAATCCCCCAAATTGAAGCTTTAAACAACTTTAACACACTTCCTCTATTTATAACGGTAACTTGCGAGTTTTCTAGATTTGACAATCCGTCAAGAGATACAGCTGGAGAGAAATTGTTTTTAAATAAAAATGGTGGAGCAGTAAGCATGATTACAACTACTAGAAATGTTTTTATCTCCCTTGGAGAACGTTTTAATAAAGAGTTAACGAGAGACGTTCTTGATTTTAACAACCGAGATTTAACAATTTCTGAAAATCTGATTGAAACAAAAAACAGAACTTCCAGTAGCCAGAAATATTTTATTTACTATTTCGGAGACCCTGCGATGAAACTAGCTATACCAAAACCAAACATTAAGCTAACAAAAATTAATGATAAGGACATTACTCAGTCTATAGATACGTTAAAAGCCTTGTCACGAGTCTCTATAGAAGGAATTGTTACTGACGATTCTGACAACATTCTGTCAAATTTCAATGGTAGTTTAAGCACTACTATTTATGACAAATCGGTTGACAAACAAACTTTAGACAATGACGGTTTCGGAGTTATCAATACTTTCGATTCTCAAGAAAGTAAATTATTCAGAGGAAAATCTTCGGTAAATAATGGTGTGTTTAAATTTGAGTTTATTGTTCCTAAAGATATCAAAATAGCCTTCGGAAAAGGCAAAATTAGTCTCTACGCGAATAATAAATCCATTGACAAAGGTGGAGCTAACTTTGATGTTACTATAGGAGGTATTAATCCCGATGCTCCAGAAGATAATATTGGTCCAGAACTACAAGCTTTCCTAAACGATGAATCTTTTGTTGATGGTGGAACTACGAATGCTTCTCCTAATTTACTTATAAACTTAGCCGATCCCAGTGGCATTAACACTTCGATTACTGCCGTTGATCATGATATCGTTGCAATTCTTGATAATAACGAATCCGATCCTATTGTTTTGAACGATTATTATCAAACCGAACTGGACGACTTTACCAAAGGAAATGTATCTTACAAACTTCGAGATTTATCAGAAGGTTTACATACCTTAAGAATAAAAGCTTGGGACACTTACAATAATTCTTCAGAGATAACGTTATCGTTTGTGGTTGTGAGTGACTCGGAACTAAACATCAGTAATGTTTTAAACTATCCTAATCCGTTTGTTAACTATACTGAATTTTGGTTTAATCATAACAAACCCAACGAGCCATTAGAAGTTCGAGTACAAATTTTCACAGTTTCTGGTAAATTGGTTAAAACGATAAATCAAATATCACAAACAACAGGAAATTTGTCCAGAAGTATAACATGGAATGGTTTAGATGACTTCGGAAACAAAATTGGTAAAGGAGTTTACGTCTATAAATTAAACGTAAGATCCACAGTTTCCAATGGTACATTTGAGAAATATGAAAAACTAGTTATACTATAAATAGAACGTAAAATCCTATATTTGCAAAATCAACAATCAAAACATAAATGAAAACATTAACGACCCTTTTACTACTCTTATTAGGTTTTAGTTTAACAACTAGGGCTCAACAAGGTATTACAACTGCAACTCCATTTTTATTAATTACTTCTGACGCTAGGGCTGGAGGTATGGGAGATATTGGAGTAGCAACATCATCTGATGCTTTTTCTATTTTCCACAACGCTTCGAAAACGGCTTTCAATGAAAACGAAATTAGCATTGGTGTAAATTATACTCCATGGTTAAGAAATTTAACAGATGATATTTTTGCAGGAAACCTTTCCTATGTTCAACGATTCAAAGAAAATGCAGCTTTTGGGGTTGATTTAAAGTATTTTTCTCTTGGTAGAATTGATCTAACTGATAACACTGGAACCTCAACTGGTAATATTAGCCCGAATGAATTAGCTATTACGGGTACTTACTCTATGAAATTAAGCGAAACATTTTCTATGGGAGTCGGTTTAAAATACATTAATTCAAATCTCGATGTTTCTAATAATTTAGATGCGGTAAACTCTTTTGCTGTTGATATTTCTGCGTATTATAGATCAGAAGAAGAAAACTACGGAAGCTTCAATGGTCGCTATAGATTAGGTATCAACATTGCCAACATAGGCCCAAAAGTTGAATACACTCCAGGGGACCCTAACTTTATTCCAACAAATTTAAAACTTGGTGGAGGTTTTGACTTTATTTTGGATGACTATAACTTATTAGGGTTGAATGTAGAATTCACAAAACTACTCGTTCCTTCAAGCCCTAACTCTACAAGAGGCTGGTTCGAAGGTATGTTTACATCTCTGGGAGACAGAAGCTTTAGTGAGGAACTACAAGAGGTTACTTGGGCTTTAGGAGCTGAATATTTATACAATAAAGCATTTGCATTAAGAGCAGGTTATTTCCATGAAAGTGAACAAAAAGGACAACGTCAATATTTCACCATGGGAGCTGGGTTTAAAGCCAGAGCCTTCTCTTTAGATTTATCATATTTAATGAACACATCTAACGTAAACAACCCTTTAGAAAACACATTGCGTTTTTCTTTATCATTTGATTTGGGGCAAATTTATGACGATTATTAAAAATTCATTTTTTTTAGTAACTTAGAAAAAAATATAAAGCTGTCGTAAACGACAGCTTTTTTTGACTTTAAATATGGAATACCAATTAAACACTAAAATGACACATATGAACCGTTTCTTTTTAAAACTTAGTTGGTATAATTTCTCTCTTTTTTGATATACTATACCCATGAAAAAAATACAAATTAACTCTTCTGCTACCATCTTTGAGAATCTTTCAGAATTACCTAAAGAAGATTTCGATTTAATGCATTGTGCCATAGAAGCCAGACGCAAAGCTTATGCGCCTTATTCGAAGTTTAATGTTGGTGCTGCTCTACTTTTAAACAATGGGAAAATTATGACGGGAAATAACCAAGAAAATGCTGCGTATCCTTCCGGTATGTGTGCTGAACGCGTCGCTATATGGAAAGCAGGCTCTGAGTTTCCTGATATGATTGTAAAAAAAATAGCTATAACCGCTGCTTCCTCTGAAACCGAAGTAAATAAACCTGTTGGTCCTTGTGGAGCATGTAGGCAAACACTTTCAGAATACGAAATCAATCAAAAACAGCCTATTGAAATCATATTTATGGGTGAAATTGGTCAAGTTGTAAAAACAGAATCGTTACTATCACTTCTTCCTTTTTCATTTGATAGCTCATATTTATAATTTTCGATATCTTTTTTTATCAAAATCGTAAAAAAAAACAAAAGGTCTTCAAATACTTACCCAAAAGTCATTAAAAATGCTTTCTTTGTTAATTACACAAGAAAGGAAGCAAAAAATGATCAATTCGATAATCACAGGAACGGGGACCTACATTCCAAGCGTAACTAAGGAAAATATCCAGTTTTCGGATAACAGATTTTTACATGTTGATGGAACTCCATTTGAGAATAACAATACTATTATCATAGAAAAGTTTAAATCCATAACAGGTATTGAAGAACGCCGATATGCTAAGAATAATTTAAACACTTCCGACCTAGGTTATCTCGCATCTCAAAAAGCAATTGAAGATGCTAATATTGATCCTGAAACTTTAGACTACATTATATTTGCTCATAATTTTGGTGATGTCAGATCGAATACCATTCAAAGTGACATGATACCAAGTTTAGCCACAAGAGTAAAACACTTGCTTAAAATTGAAAATCCTAATTGTATTGCCTACGACTTACTTTTTGGTTGTCCTGGTTGGATTCAAGGAGTTATTCAGGCACAATCATTCATTCAATCTGGCATTGCAAAAAAAGTTCTTGTGATTGGTGCAGAAACCTTATCGAGAGTTGTTGATCATCACGACAGAGATTCTATGATATATAGTGATGGCGCTGGAGCTTGCATTATTGAAAAATCTGAAAAATCCGATTCAGGTGTTTTGAGTCATGCTGCCCAAACTTTTGCCAAAGACGAAGCTTATCATTTATTTTTCGGAAGTTCACATAATGGAAGTAGTGATAAAGATGTTCGGTACATTAAAATGCATGGAAGAAAAATCTATGAATTTGCGTTATCAAATGTTCCTTTAGCCATGAAAGAAGCTTTGGATAAAAGTGGAGTTGAAATAAGCGCTTTAAAAAAGATTTTTATTCACCAAGCCAATGAAAAAATGGACGAAGCCATCATTAAGCGATTTTATCGTCTTTATAAAATGCAAGTCCCTAGTAATATTATGCCAATGTGTATTCACAAATTAGGAAATAGTTCGGTGGCGACAGTACCTACATTACTCGATTTAGTTTTAAAAGGTGAGGTTGAAGATCAAAAAATTAACAAAGGTGATGTTATCATGTTAGCATCAGTTGGTGCTGGGATGAATATAAATGCAATTGTCTATAAATATTAGCGAACAGTGAGGCGGTGAAGTAGTTGATAGTGAAGCAGTAGGCAGTGGTATTATTGATAAGAATATTAAAAATAAAGCTAGTGTTGCTTAACACTTAAAAAAACAGTTATATATATCGCTAATCTAAAATCTAAATATTATTTTTGCGGATGCAACAACACAATGTACTTATTTTAGATTTCGGATCGCAATACACGCAGTTAATTGCGCGCCGTGTAAGGGAGTTGAATATTTATTGTGAGATTCACCCATACAACAAATTACCACAAAACTTAGATAATTATAAGGCAGTTATTTTGTCTGGAAGCCCAATTTCTGTTAGATCAGATGATCCTCTTCATCCTGACTTATCGGAAATAAGAGGTAAAAAACCTTTATTGGCTGTATGTTATGGAGCTCAATACTTAGCACATTTTTCTGGTGGTTTGGTTGCTTCGTCAAATACCAGAGAATACGGAAGAGCTAATCTTTCGTATATCAAAGAAAATGAAAATTTTCTTTCTCAAATTTCTGAGGGAAGTCAGGTTTGGATGAGTCATTCCGACACCATTAAAGAATTACCTGAAAATGCAGTACTTTTAGCAAGTACTAATGATGTAGAAAATGCCGCATATAGAATTGAAGGAGAAACTACATATGCTATTCAATTTCATCCTGAAGTTTATCATTCTACAGACGGAAAACAATTATTAGAAAACTTTTTAGTATCAATTGCAGGGGTTGATCAGTCTTGGACACCAGATTCTTTTGTTGACGAAACCGTTGCTGAATTAAAAGAAAAAATTGGTAACGATAAAGTTGTTCTTGGTTTATCTGGGGGAGTTGACTCTACAGTAGCCGCAGTATTACTTCACAAAGCTATCGGAAGTAATCTTCATTGTATTTTTGTAAACAATGGTCTTTTACGTAAAAATGAATTTACCGATGTATTGAAGCAATACGAAGGTATGGGCTTAAATGTAAAAGGAGTTGATGCTTCGGCACGCTTCTTGGGTGAATTAGCTGGATTATCTGATCCTGAGGCTAAACGTAAAGCAATAGGAAAGGTATTTATAGATGTGTTTGATGATGAAGCAAATCAAATAGAAGATGCTAAATGGTTAGCACAAGGAACTATTTACCCTGATGTGATCGAGTCTGTTTCTGCAACAGGAGGTCCTTCTGCTACAATAAAAAGTCATCATAATGTAGGAGGGTTACCTGATTTTATGAAATTGAAAATCGTTGAGCCATTAAGAATGATTTTCAAAGATGAAGTACGAAGAGTTGGTGCTTCAATGGGAATAGATAAGGAATTATTAGGTCGTCATCCTTTCCCCGGTCCAGGTTTAGCAATCCGAATTTTAGGGGATATTACTGCTGAAAAAGTTCGCATATTACAAGAAGTAGATGCCGTTTTTATTAATGGATTAAAAGAAAGTGGTCTTTATAACAAGGTATGGCAAGCTGGAGCTATTCTATTACCTGTAAACTCTGTTGGAGTAATGGGAGATGAGCGTACTTATGAAAAAGTAGTTGCTTTAAGAGCTGTTGAAAGTACAGATGGTATGACTGCTGACTGGGTTAATTTACCTTATGAATTTTTACAAAAAACCTCAAATAAAATAATAAATAACGTAAAAGGTGTTAATAGAGTTGTTTACGATATCAGTTCTAAACCACCTGCAACAATTGAGTGGGAATAACGTTTATATACAAAATCACTCATTAAATTATATACAAAGTAAATGAAGAAATTACAGTTTTTAATTTTAACAGGTATATTAACAATTTCGATTTCATGTGGTCAGCAGAAGCGCTATGTTTCCTATAAGGTACAAGACGGGGAAACGATGAATGATATCGCAGAACGTTTGAATATAGACTCAAAAGATCTACGAAGACTCAATCCTGACGTCGGTAAAACCCCATCGCCAAATACTGTTATTGTTATACCCAACCCTAAAATTAAAAACGGTAATTCTTCAAATACGTCAGATGACAATGGTTATGCTGTAATTCAGGATAAAGAAGAAACGACAACCGATGCTGTTGATGATACTTCTGAAGAAAAAGAAAAAACTGTTTTTCAAACTACTGTTATTAGTGGGTATGAGACTCATACCGTCCAAGCAGGGGAAACCGTTTACCGAATTACAAAACAATACGGTATCACGAAAGACAAACTCATCGAGTTAAACCCCGATTACCCAGAGTTAAAAAATAATACTTTATCTATTGGTCAAGTTTTGAACGTTAACACAATTGAAGAAACTGTAACATTAGATAAAGAAGAAATAAAAAACAAATACTTAACCCATGCTGTACAAAGTAAAGAAACAGTATATGGTATTACTCGTTTTTATAATATTTCTAAAGAAGATTTAGTTCGTTTGAATCCTGAATACCCTGAGATTAAAGAGAATCAACTATCGATTGGACAACTTCTGAAAATAAAACTAAAAGAAGATGTTGAGAAAGGTGAAACGCTTTCTTTTTATAGAGACAGTATTCAAGAAGAATCAACCATTAATTTGACTCTATTACTTCCTTTTAGAACCGAAAAATACGATACGTTAAGTGCTAAAAGAATATTTAAAAATGGACTAGCCAATTTGGTTACTGATTTTTATATGGGAGCGAAAATGGCTATTGATTCCTTACGAAATCAAGGAATAACTATAAATACACGTATTTTTGATACTGGTACAAAAGGGAAAAACATCTCTTCTATAATAGATAATGATGAGTTAGAAAATCAAGATGTTGTAATTGGTCCTTTTTATTCTAAAAAAGCGACAGAAGTTTCTAAAGCAACCAATGGTGTCGTAATCTTCCCTCATTATTCAAATAAACAGAATAGTTTAACTGCTTCTAAAATAGTAAAGTCATCTCCAGATAAAGAATCATACACTAACTTCTTAACTACATATCTTAAGAACGTATATAAAGGAGAAAATATTTTTATTGTAAGTGATGACAGCAAGTATTCAAAAGGAATCGCCAATTCAATTAGCTCTTCCCTAAAAAAACATGATTCAATTTCTAAATTGAATATTTTAAAACCTGAAAAAGGATATATAAAAAGAGAGCGTTTTACAGGTAAAATGAATGAGAAGCAAGATAATTGGGTTATTATTGCTACTGAAGATAATGTTACCATTAAAGATGCGCTTAACAGTATGATTGGGTTACCTGATAATATGACTGTTCAAGTATTCACTTCAAATAAAAACAAAGTCTATGACAACATAGATAACAATAAGTTAGCTAACATTAATTTCACCTACGTTTCCGATAGCTATGCAGATGAAAGCTCTGATGAAGTACAAGCTTTCTATAACAAGTTTAAAGAGAATAATAATACTTTACCTTCTAGTTATGCAGTAAAAGGCTTTGATGTAACTTATGACGTCCTTATGAGACTTGCTTCTGGCAATAAACTATCAGAAACTTTCAAAGAAGGAGTTTCTTTAAGAGTTGAAAACAAATTTGACTATCACAAAAAGACATTTGGTTCTCCTGAAAATAAAGGTCTTTTTATTGTGAAATACAATCCGGATTTAAGTCTAAAAAGACTTAAGTAAAAATAGAAAATCAAGGGGATTAATCCCCTTGGCTTCCATACATTTCTTGATAATACTTTTGATAATTTCCGCTCGTAACATTATCTACCCAGTCTTTATTTTCCAAGTACCATTTCACAGTCTTCTCAATCCCTTCTTCAAATTGAAGAGAGGGTTCCCATCCTAATTCATTCTTTAATTTACTTGAATCAATGGCATATCGATAATCATGTCCAGCTCGATCCGTTACAAAAGTTATTAATTCTTCCGAAGCTCCTTCAGGACGTCCCAAAAGCTTGTCTACAGTTTTTATAATTACTTTTATTAAATCGATATTCTTCCACTCATTAAAACCTCCAATATTATAGGTTTCTCCTATTTTCCCTTTATGAAAAATAACATCAATTGCCCGAGCATGATCATTAACAAACAACCAATCACGAACATTTTCTCCCTTCCCATAAACTGGTAAGGGTTTATTATTACAGATATTTTTAATAAAAAGTGGTATTAATTTCTCTGGAAATTGGTGGGAACCATAATTATTTGAGCAATTTGAAATAATAATGGGTAGGTTATATGTGTCATAAAAAGATCGTACAAAATGATCCGAAGAGGCTTTCGAAGCTGAATATGGAGAATGAGGGTCATACGATGTGTTTTCTGTAAAGAATCCCGACTTACCAAGTGTTCCATATACTTCATCTGTTGAAATATGATAAAACAGCTTATTATTAAGATTATTACCCCAAACCTGTTTAGCCCCTTGAAGCAAACTCAAAGTTCCTAATACATTCGTTTTAGCAAAAGAAAACGGATCTTTTATAGAACGATCTACATGCGATTCTGCTGCTAAATGAATAACCGTATCAACTTGATATTTTTGAAAAACTTCTTTTACCAGTTCATGATCGCAAATATCTCCTTTAACAAAATGATAATTGCTTTTATTTTGAACCTCTACTAAATTCTCCAAATTACCAGCATAGGTAAGAAGATCTAGATTTATAATTTGATAATTCGGATACTTACTTACAAGTAAACGAACTAGATGTGAGCCTATAAAACCAGCTCCTCCTGTTACTAAGATATTCTTCATTACTCCTTACAAATTATATTTTTTGCTTGTCAGTTCGAGCGCAGTCGAGAACAAATTACTTGAATACGCCTAAAACACCCTCTCGACTGCGCTCGAGGTGACAACTGCAAACAACTGATTCGCAGTCTACTCTCAATCAAAAAACATTTTAGTTTCCAGGGATACTCGAGGTGATAACTTTCTAAAAATAGCTATCAAATTAACAACTGACAGGCTATAGTGTCAATTCCAGCCTTTCGACTAACACTCTAGATAAACTCTGTAGTGAACCTAAACCCCACAATCATACTTAAAGCTTACTCACAAACAACCCTTCGACTGCGCTCAGGGTGACATATGCAAATCAATTAAAAAACTTGTCAGTTCGAGCATTGGTTGAAATCAAAATACTTTTTGATTGAAAACACCCTGTGTAGCAGTCGAGAACTAATCATTATTTGATTTGTATTTATAGTGTGTAGCATTCCTGCACTCCGCTAAAATAACCAACATGTCGAAATCACCATGAGCTAATGCCAATTTCTTTTTACTACTCCATTTCTTAATTTTCTTTTCAAAATATATTGCTTGTTCTACATCATTAAAATTTTGACTAAAAATTAATTCTAACGGTCTTCTCTTATAAGTAAAACATGTTTTCAATAAACCTTTTTGATGTTCTTTAATTCGCCTATTCAAATCGTTAGTTATTCCTGTATAAAGAAATCCATCTGAACACTTTAGTATATAGACATAATATTTTTTCATAGTATTTTCTAACTTTTGTCAAATCGAGCGCAGTCGAGATTCATTTTAGATGTAGTTTAAATCTACTATTAAGAAACTATTTTTTCTATACTGCTTGATATACACACATAACTAAAATAATATTTTTAATTGAACAACCTCTCGACTGCGCTCGAGCTGACAACTTTTTAAAAATAGGCATCAAATTAACAACTGATAGACTATAATGTCAGTTCGAGCCTTTCGACTAATGCTCAAGATAAACTCTGTCGAGAACTAATCATTATTCGGATTGTATTTATAGTGTGTGGCATTCCTGCACTCAGCCAAAATAACTAACATGTCGAAATCACCATGAGCTAATGCCAATTTCTTTTTACCACTCCATTTCTTAATTTTCTTTTCAAAAAATATTGCTTGCTCTACATCATTAAAATTTTGACTAAAAATTAACTCTAACGGTCTTCTCTTGTAAGTAAAACATTTTTTCAATAAACCTTTTTGATGTTCTTTAATTCGCCTATTCAAATCGTTAGTTATTCCTGTATAAAGAAATCCATCTGAACACTTTAGTATATAGACATAATATTTTTTCATAGTATTTTCTAACTTTTGTCAAATCGAGCGCAGTCGAGATTCATTGCGGATGTAGTCTACTATTAAGAAACTATTTTTTCTATACTGCTTGATATACACACATAACTAAAATAATATTTTTAATTGAACAACCTCTCGACTGCGCTCGAGGTGACATCTGCAAACAACCTGTCAACTGATTCGCAGTTTACTCTCAATCATAACACATTTTGGTTTCCAGTAATGCTCGAGGTGGCATATTACTATTTATCTTCAATCAAATGTAATAAATATTGACCATAATCACTTTTTAAAAGAGGTTTAGCAAGCTTTCTAAGTTGTTTTTCATCAATATACCCCATGTGAAATGCTATCTCCTCTAAACAGGCCACTTTTAACCCTTGTCTCTTTTCAATGGTTTCAATGAATTGACTAGCTTCCATTAAAGAGCTGTGAGTTCCAGTATCTAACCAAGCAAAACCTCTTCCCATAAGTTCTACTTTTAAAGATTCTTTATTCAAGTAGGATTGATTTACGGAAGTTATCTCTAATTCTCCTCTTTCAGAAGGCTCTACTTTTTGAGCAATTGAAATCACATCATTTGGATAAAAGTATAATCCTACAACAGCATAATTTGATTTAGGCTTGATCGGTTTTTCTTCTATAGACTTTGCATTTCCTCCCTCGTCGAAATCTACTACACCATATCTATTTGGATCTTTAACATTATATCCAAAAATAGTTACTTTATTTTCTACTTTAACATTATGGATAGCTCTCTGAAGCATTTCAGGAAGCCCATGTCCGTAAAAGATATTATCACCTAAAATTAGGCACACATCATCCTCTCCTATAAATTCTTCACCAATTACAAATGCTTGGGCTAGACCATCTGGCGAAGGTTGTTCTGCATAACTTAATCGTATTCCTAATTCCTTTCCCGACCCTAATAATTTTTCAAAATTAGGTAAATCCTGTGGTGTTGAAATAATGAGTATATCTCGAATACCAGCTAACATAAGCACTGACAACGGATAATAAATCATTGGCTTATCATATACTGGTAATAATTGTTTCGACACCCCTTTGGTTATAGGGTATAATCGTGTTCCTGAACCTCCTGCTAAGATGATGCCTTTCATCTGCTTATTTTTTACTGTTTTTAATTAGGCTAGATGTAATTCGCCAACAATAATCTCGATACATATCAAGATTTACTATGGATCATTTCATATTTGTTGCAATGATAGTTAAGCGAAGTTATAAAAAAAATAAGCTCAGAAAATTGCTGAGCTTATTTTTATTTATTCTTTAATTCTATCTCCGGATCCTTTACCTCCGACTGTGGCCAGTATATATTGAAAGTACTTTTTTATAGTCAAACTACTCAACATTTCGGCGTCAACTTCCGCTAGTTTCTTAGGAGTAGACATATCTATCTCGTTTATTTGTGCCAAACCTGTTATTCCCGGTAAAGAATTATAAACACCTCTTTCCTCTCTCTCTTTTATTAACTCTTCTTGATTAAAAAGATTTGGCCTCGGACCTACCAAGCTCATATCTCCTCTTAAAACATTAATTAACTGAGGTAATTCATCTAATTTAGATTTTCTTAAAAAAGCCCCTAACTTGGTAACAGAACTACTGCTAGCCAAATGCGTTGCTACTGATTTTGTATTAACACTCATTGTTCTAAATTTTAACAAAGTAAATGGTTTTTTATTTTTCCCTACTCTTTGTTGTTTAAAAACTGGTGATCCAGTGTCTAACAAACCTAAAACATAAACTATTAAGCCAAAAGGCCATAAAACCAATATTCCAAATAATGAGAATATAAAATCAAAAAGACGTATCATTATTATAATTCTATTTTGTAAAACTTTTAATTGTCAAATGTATACCTTCTTCTACAGATAATGGTAGTTTTTTCTTTAAAACTTCTTTGAGTTTTTTGTTTGCAACAACATAATTACCTGTTAATTTATGAATTTTCTCACTATCAATAGGAAATGGTAGTATATCACCTATTTTACCCAAAACACCAAACATAAACTTTGGTAGATTTAAAATTTTAACATCTTTATATATTGCTGCGCCAATATTTAGAACTAAATCTTTTGTTGAGAGTGGATCATCATCAGCAACGTTATAAATTCCTGAAGGAATATTTTCATTCTCTAGTAGTTCTTTGAGAACAAAACATAAATTACCTATCGATAAAAACGAACGACAATTTTCGTATTTACCGAAAGGATATGGAATTCCTTTAGCCACAAAATTATAAAGTAGATTTAAATTCCCTTTATTATTTGGACCATGAATCATACATGGTCTTAAAATATACACCCTTTTATTCCTAGGTACTTCTTTACTTAAAATATAGTTTTCTGCTGCTAATTTAGATTTTCCATAAGCTGTTATTGGGTTTGGATTATGATATTCTGTTAATTCCTTTTCTACTTCATCGGCTACAGCTTTTACAGAGCTCATAAAAATAAAGACTTCACATCCACTCTTTAAAAACTTATCAAATACCTTTTTTGTTAACTCAAAATTAATATCAAAATATTCATTCTCCTTAGTAGTATTTTTCAAATCGTGAGCCTTACCCGCAAGATGAATAAACGCTTTATTTGTGTTTAAAATATCTCTATCCAAAGCATCATATGAAATCAATTCATTTGTTGTTTTCCTAGAAACTCCCTGAACTTTATAATCTTCTTTTAAATAATTAAATAAGTTAGATCCAACGAACCCAGTTATACCACTAATTAAAACATTATTAGTCATTCCCAAAACTTATTATTGACTTTGTCATTCTCTTATTAATCTCTTCTCTACTATAATTCTTCTTAAATTGTATTCTTTCCTCATTCTTATATCCAAAATTCGTCAAACTATTATAAAGTTCATCAGCATTTGTTGGTTCAAATAAAATTAAGTTGGACATATTTTCTTTTAAAAATTGTTTAGCGTAACCATCTACACCAGCAATTATAGGTTTATTAAAAGTACCATATTCAAAAAGTTTAGATGGCAATACTCTTTCAAATGCCTTATGCTTATTCAGGTGTAAAAATAAATAATCAGCTTTTTGGTAATAATTTATTAGCTCATTTCTACTGACCGGAGGAATCATTTCAACATTTTCGATATTATTTACTTTTAACTTTTCTTCTAGTTTTTCTCTAGCACCACCATCACCAATAATCTGAAATTTATGTGTCCTCGACAATTTCTTAGCTATATCTGGTATAATTAAGTCTAATCCTTGTCCTTCCCCAATATTACCGCCATATATTATGGTTTTAACCTCACTCTTTTTCTCTTCAATATTATCTATAGGTAGGGATAAAAACAATTCGTCAATACCATTGGTGAAAAATGAATATTCTGCTTTTTTATAGTTTTCAAAATAACCCTTAAATCCTTTTGAAACTAAGTTTATATGCCCAGCTCTTCCAAAAGTATAATTTTCAACAGGTTTCAAAACTAAATTTAATCCTAAATTGATAATCTTATTCTTATATAAATCTGTAATGGTCTCTCTGAAGATATCTCTAATATCTAAATAAAGTTTTGCTTTTTTCTTTCTGGCAATTTTTGCACCAAGATATGCCGTAAATAAACGAGAAGAAGAAGCATAAACTAGATCATATTTTTTATCCTTCGTAAGATTTAAAGCTCTAAAATAAAATTCTTTATACGACTTAATTTGTCCTATAATTCCACTTCCATGCTCAGGAATTTTAATTCTGTTAACTACTACTCCTTTTTTAATTCCCTCTTTATCCTTGGCTTTTGCTTTGAAAGAGTCATACCTATTGGGATGTGTTGTTATTACCTCAAGTGTATCATCATCATTCAAGTGATTTAAAAGTTCTTTAAATAAGGAAGTATTTCTAAAAGACCCAGCTGACAAATCGGGTTCAAAATAGAATGTTAAAAATAATATTTTCATAATTGCATTTCGGTAATACGTGTCTCCAACTCTTCGTTAAAAAACACCACTATTTTTTTTCCTTTTCTTGTTTTATTAAACCCCATACTAAATTCATAATCTTGAATAACAACTTTATCATACTCCCCTGTAAGGTTCAATATTAGATTATTTAGTTGGAACTCAGATTTACTAATTTCGCTTATATTAACATCAGGATGAAAATGTAAAATCATTTTTTTGTCCAATGATGATTTGCCTTCCAAGGAATCTTTTATGGAGAAAGTATTTCGATCCAAATGAAATTGTCTCGAATGAATGACTCCTTTATTTTTATAACCATCATGTTTGGCAAGTACTTTGTTCTCATCTTCAATTACACCAAAAACCTTAGCTCTTTTTGCTACTCTAAACCCTCCCCAAACTTGAGTTTGTTCTAAGTTACCTATTTGAACAGTATTATGATAGTAAGTTCCTCGTTCTCTCTGTCTTCTATCATTCTTTTCATATGTAGAAACACCAGGATCAACGATAATTGGGATATTCTGAGCGTATAGTTCAAAACTAAAAGTGTCTGAATGCGAATGTCCTGGTTGGTAAGATGGTTGGATATTCCCAACATCTATTGCTACTTCAAATATATGGGATTGGAATTTTCTGTAGCCTGAATCAAATAATTTAATCTTTCTCCAGTTTAAATGTAAAGATTTAGCATAACTGAATAACTCTTTTGAAGTTGGCGCTATTCCAATAGAACTATCATTTAACAAAGGAATATTACCATTTTTATAGGTAAGATTAGACAACCATGACAACATAACACAAGCCTTTTCTTCTAGAAAACCTAATAATTTTTTGTTATCAATTTTATCATTACACCTAACTAATTGAATACAATCCAAAAGTCGTCCTAATAAAATCTGGTGATACATTGGAGAAAGTTCATAATGCGCTCCATCTTTTAGAATTTGTTCTTCTAATTCTGACTTTAAAATTTTTCGAGCTGTATTTAACAATCTTTCATCATTAAAATAATATCCTCCGAAAAGTAAAGAAAATCCATTTTCAAGTAAATGATTTCCCAAAAGATGATATTCCAAATTATCTAATAAAATTTGATAATGGTAATAAAGTGTTTCATCAATGATTTTATCTTTTATAGTATTCTTTGACAAAAATTTAACCCAATTAATCCCTCTTAAAGAAATAACATAAGGTTCCTTTCCATCTATCAAGTCTGAATCTTGACGGATGTAATTTTTTATTAATTCTAATCCATCATCGACAGAGATTTCCTTTTGATTTAAAAAATCGAAGTAATTCAAATTATATGTCCATAATTTTCCGAATTGAGAATAATTCCAATTTATTTTATTCTCAAAACGCTTTAAAATATTTAAAAACTCAAAATCTTTGGCTCCTAAATAAGATTTATTATTAAAAATTTCGTCACTCCAAATTAAATCTTTGGTTCGATCTATTCCTTTATTAGAATAAGATTTTTTAATAAATCGATTACGTAATAAATAGTAAAGCCTGTAATAAACTTGAACAGACTTTAAGTATTTAATTGTATGATATAACGTAATTATTTTACTTCTATCCATCTTCCTTCTTTCAAAGATTCAATAGCAGCAAAGGATGCTTTAGTTGTATTTACAATTTCTCCAAATGGTATGATTGATTCACCACCCGATTTTTGACTACGAATTAATTCATTAAATTGATTATAATGACCTTTGTCTTGTTTAGAAGAACACTTTGAGAATTTCTTAAATCCAAATCCTCTTAATTTTCTCCAATTATCCATAACTAATGTTCTTTCCTGAGAATATACCTCAACCCTCTCCTTTGAGTAAGCTTTTGAACCATTAGCAAAATAATTAATAACTGCATTTGTACCATTTTCATACTTTAAAAGTATGCTCGCATTGTCTGTATTTTCTTCTGGGTTAACTCCCATAGAATTCATGCAAACAGATTTTACTTTACTTCCAGCTAAATATGTACATAAATCAATATAGTGGCATGCTTCTCCAATTATTCTACCTCCCCCTACTTCCATATCATGTACCCAAACATCAGAAGGGATGAACCCTGCATTCATTGTTGCTACAATATTCATAGGAGTATTATCATTACCTAAAACTTTCTTCATTTGTTTTGCCAAAGGAGCAAATCGTCTATTGAATCCAACAGAAATTGAAACATTTCTATAATTATATTCTTCTATAATTTCATCAAGTTCATCGCTATTTAAAGCTAATGGTTTTTCAACGAAAACACTTTTATCTGCTCTCAATGTTTCGAGTACCATTGATGCATGCATATTGTGTTTGGTTGTAATAAAAACTAAATCTGCTTCATTATCGCTAAGTATTTCTTTGTAATTCGTTGTTGAATTAGTAATACCATATTGTTTTGCCATTGTTGTAGATGACAAGCCTCCAGAACTAGCGATAAATTTTATATCTGCTTCTAATTTTTTAAGATTTGGTAAAATAGTAGCACTTGTAAAATTACCAGCCCCAACAATACCAATAACTCCTTTATTTCCACCAAACTCTTTTTCGTTTAATGTAACGGTGTTTTTAGGTTCTTCCGTTGAATTGTATTCTAAAATTGAGGCAATTGATTTTGATGAAGACATGTCTCCATATATAGTTTCAAAATCCTTAAGAGGAACTTTCTCTGTTATTAACGGATTAACATCTAATGAACCAACAGAAATAGCTTTTAGTACGGCTTCAAAGTTTCTCTTTTCTGTCCATCGAACATAACCTATTGGGTAATCGTTACCTTTTTGTTCATATTCTTCATCATATCTTCCAGGACCATAAGAACATGAAACTTGAAAAGATATCTCCTTATTGTAAAAATCTGCTCTACTAATATCTAATCCTATTACACCTACAAGAACAACCCTACCAAGTTTTCGACACATTTGTGCTGATTGAGAGATAATTTCATTGCTCTTACTTGAAGCTGTAATAATAACTCCATCTGCTCCTACTCCATTCGTAAACGTTTCTACAAATTTTACTTGATCTGTTCCTTCCGATGGGTTGATTGCTGTTATTCCTTTTGACTTTGCTATTTTAATTTTTTCAGGATCAAAATCAAAACCAATAACATTACACCCATTGGCTTTTAGAAGTTCTGCAGTTACTAAACCAATAAGCCCCAATCCTACAACTACAATTGTTTCTCCAAATGTGGGGTTTAGCAATCTAATTCCCTGTAAACCAATTGCACCAATTACCGTAAAAGCTGCTTCTTCATCTGATACGTTATCTGGGATTTTTGCTACTAAATTTTTAGGAACTAAAACAAATTCTGCATGATTTCCATTTGACGCAACTCGATCTCCAATTTTAAACTCTGAAACACCTTTTCCCACGCCAAAAACTTCCCCTACATTACAATATCCAAGAGGTAATGGTTGTCCTAGTTTATTAAAAACAGCATCTATTGTTGGTTTTAATCCATCAGTCTTCACCTTATCTAAAACCATTTTCACCTTATCCGGTTGTTGCTTCGCTTTTTGAATAAAATTTGCCTTACCAAATTCTACCAGCATTTTCTCAGTTCCAAGAGAAACTAATGATTTAGAAGTTTTTATAAGTACATGTCCTTTTTTCACCAATGGTACTGGTACTTCTTCTAATATTGTATGACCTTTTTTAAGGTCTTGTATGATTTGTTTCATATTAAATAATTTAAGCCCACATAAGGTTTAACAACCAAAATCTCTCTTTTCTATGATTAAATTCTAAATAGTTTCTAAAAATCTTCTTTTGCTAAAATTATTATCTTTAACTATTTCAACGTTTCTTGTATAATTTTATTAAATCTAGCGAGGCATCTTTAATCTCTATATCTTTTTCTAACATTTCAACTTGCGTTTTACTCTCATTTAATATTTGTTCTAAACCCCCAAGCTCATACAAGACAACTCCATTTGGTCTATTAACTACATCCGTACAAAAAGTTTTCTTCCTTAAAAATAATGATTCTTTAACTGATAAAGAGTCGCCATCTGTTGATGTATTCCTTATACTAGCATCTGATACCTTTAACACTTCATAAAAGGAATGAGGTTCATTAATTACTATTATATTTTCTCCTAATTCAATATTTTTTTCTTTAAACTCGTTCCAATACGCACCAGATGGATCTGAAAAAATTAATCCGAAATTCTTCTTTTTTTTAAAAAAACTTATAATTTCATAAATTCCATAAATTTCTTTCATATTCTTATCATAAGCAAAATTAAAAGCATTAGTACAATAAATATATTCATACTTTTTTCTAAATTCTTTTAGCTTACTTCTCAATTTCAATTCCAAACCATGTGTCTCTTTTGGTGGTATGAATGATGAAATAATAACTGATTTATTATTAATTTTTTTAGCCATAGCATAGCTTTTGGTATTTAATAATATTGGAATATTACATAACATTATAGAAAATCTATCTATTTTATTTTTTACTCTAGATTTATATCTATTTAAATCTCCATGAACTGTCAAGATGGATTTACTAAATAATACCTTTGCTAAAAAAACATAATAAAATCTAATATAAGGGTTTGAACTATGTATATGTATTGTTTTATTTAGAATAATAAAAGGAGCCTTAATCAAATTCCATTTATTATTTTCGAGAAAAGTATAATCTATGCTTTTTTCTTGTTCTAATTTTGAAAGTAATCTATCAACATGAATTGTTACTCCTCCAATTGGTAAAGGTCTTTTACCTAGTATTATTATTTTCTTTTTTTTAAACATTCTTGTCATTTATAATAATCAATTACTAAAACCCCCAAATAGTATTATGATAGACTGCAGGAAAAACTATTGGAATCAACAAAAATAAAGCTATTAATATCACTAAGTCTAATTTATTATTGTATCTTATTTTTAAAATTAAGGGTATAGCAACACTGAAACAAAAATAATCAGAAAACCTAACCAATCTACCCGCTAGATGTGGAGTATCAATAAAGGCAAGGTTAACAGCTGCTCCGAACATAGCAATTCCAAAAAGAAACATAGTTAAAGTTTTAAATCTATTTAAGTCTCTATCTCCAATAAAACTTCTCTGTTTAAAAAAATATTTCATAATAATAAAAGACATTATTGGATAAACAAAAATAGAGAATAAACCTGATAATCTGAATCCTTTTCTCGCATCTTCCAAATAATGTAATTTATTAACTGCTAGTTTTGATGAAGGAAGTAAAGATAAGAAAGACTCGAAATAACTTAAAAAAGATAATGAAAATTTCAAAATGAGAAAAATTGAAATTGATATAATAAGAATCTTGTTTCGGTAAACCTTAAAATTTGATTTAAGATGTATACAAAAAAAAGATATAAAGCAAACATATAAAACAATGGGTATAAATTGAGAATGTATCATCATACCTATAAACATAAAGATGAGACCTCTAATTAAATTTCTTGCATGATTATCTTTACGCTTACTTTTAATTGTAGTTAAAAAACCAAACATAACCATAAAAAATGACAGAGATGATCTCGGTGAAAAATAAAAAACTGTTGGAAAGAAAATAGGTAAAAAAAGTAACCAAAAGTAAAAAAAAAGATTTAATGATATATTTTTAAATGCCAAATAAGAAATATAAAAACAAATTAAAAAATTAAACGCCAAAAATTGCGAGAAACTAAGCCCTGTCAAACAGCGAACTAAAGAAGTATAAAACAAATACAATGGCTCAGACACCAATTTTGATTCTGTTGAAAAAAAAGGAAATTCATTTCCCATGAAAGAACTTTCATAAGACAATTTATAAACATCATAATCCAAACCTGTAGATGGTAAATTAATTAAAAAAAACATCCCTCCTAACACTAAAAGGAGTATTGAAAACCTCTTATTAATGAAAAAAATAATTAAAACCAGAATTGTAAAAAAATAAAAAAGCTCCATTTTAACTTAATTTTTCCATTCTTTTACAAACTCTCTAGCTATCTTTATGTTCGAATGTTTTTCTTTAACATAATCACTCGCTAATAACGACATATTTTTAACCAACATTCTATTATCTAAAATCCATTCAACTTTAGACGTAAATTGTTTTTTATTTTCTGAAATATTTATAAGAGGTAATTCTTTAATACCATGTGTTTTTAAAAAAACTTCTTCACAACCTCCCATAACAACCTTACCTTTTAACATAGAAATTAATGCATTCATTGTTGGTTCTATAAAATTTATTTGGTCTATTAAAATATTGGTTTCATTTATTATTTTTATGTATTCATCATATGGTATACTATCAGTTCTTTTATAAATAAGATCTGAAGCATACTTACTAGATAAATCACTCATAACCTGATCTATAACCCTTGTCCCTTTAAAACCATAGCGACCTATTTGACCTCCGTGAAAAAAAACAATCTTATCTCTTATTATATTTTCAATAAAATCATGTTTCATAACATCAATAGGTTGTAAAATTATTTTTCTACAATTAGAAAAATGTTCATACGGTATTTTATATGAAATACAACCTGGTATTATACCGCTTGCGTTTTGCACCAAAAATTCGTTAGCCTTTATTAATGACTTTGACGTTTCCCATATTGATTGCATTTTCCCTTCATCTTCCAAAGTCCCTTTATGTGGTGATTTTTCAAATTTTCCCTCTCTATATGCTTTCCACCAAAAATAATCATCCCCTACTGCACTCAAAAAAACTTTATCATTATTTAAAAACAATTGCCTAAACAAGGAAATATTATTTCCAAATCTAGAAAAGGTATTTGGATTGATGATTTGAACAATATCAAAACCTTTCAATAATCCTATTTTTTTATTCTCTATCCAAATCCTCTTTACCGCAGACTTAACCTTATTTTTAGAATGATATGATAAATCAATATCTCGATAGTAATTTTTATAATGATCTCCTGCATTAGCTAGTATTACTTCATGTCCTAATTCTAATAATCCTTTAGCTAAATTATTGTGGTAATTACTATACTCACCCAATAATAATATTTTTAATCTTTTAACCATAATATTTTTCTAAAAACCAATAATTGATAAACACAACAAATAATTGCTGTAACCATATATGCCATTGTGGCTCCTTCAATTCCTTTTTTCGATATAAGCAATAACGAAAAACCAACATATACTGAGAACTGAATAATCTCATTAATTATATAATATTTAACCTTTCCCTTAGCTATTAGTAAAAAACCTGTTACATAAGTGATTATTTTAAAAGTGTCTCCAATTAATTGAAACCTGAAAAAACCTGCTACAGATTCGAAATCCCTTGAGAATAATATGGTAATAATATAATCTTTAAATAAAAAGATTAATGATGAAGACACTATTGCTAATGGTATGACTATTTTATATATGTTCAATAATTCTAATCTTAATTTTTTTTCTTTTAAAATGGAAAAGGCAGGCAATAAGTATGTACTATAAGCCGTAGCAATAATCATTACAAAAACTGATGAAATTCTTATTAAAGCTTCCCAATAACCAGCTTCATCAACACTTCTTTCTTTAATAATTATTTTTCTAATTAAAACATAAGCCAGAGGAACTGTTATCGCACTGACAATATTCATAGATGAGTACGCTAATAATTTTTTTATATACTTCTTATTTATTTTAGATTTCAATGCCAAAATAACACTATACCAATTTTGATTTCTAATTAAATAGAGCGTACTTACAACCGCTATTGATTGATTTATGGAAAAGGCAATTAATAAACCGTGGGATTCAAAAAAACTTATTAATATTAAACTAACTAACAATCCGATTATATTACCTACTATATTTGCTATTATATAAAGCCTAAGGTGTCTTAAACCGTTTAAAACTGATAAATAAATTACATTTAAAGAATAAAAAAAAACAGCACCAGAAATTACGAAAAACAAGTAGTTATAATCAGTAGTTGAGAAAAAATAAAGGCCTATGGTTTTTCTAAAAAGAATTAGTAACAAAACCAAGACTGTTGAGCAAAGCAAAGAAATCTGTATGGAAGCATTTATTGGATCTTTAAATTCTGCTTGATTATCTGATATTTCAGCTACAAGCTTAACTGTACCTTGTTGAACTCCTCCTGTTGATAATGCTCTTACAAAACCTATTAAATTAGTAACCTGACCTAACAAAACCATACCAGATGCTCCCATTGTAATTGCGACAATTTTTGTAATTATTAAATTACTAAGAACTCTTATTATAGCTGAAATTCCAGTCAGCAATGATGACTTAACAAAATTCATTACAGAAATTTTAAATTTGCACCTGAATATATTTTAATATCTTTATCAGATAATTCAGGTAATAAAGTAAGTCTTACCAATTTATATAAATAATAATCAGAAAAAAATAATTGTATTTTTTTATTTTGTACATTACTAAATACGTGTACTTTCATGTATAATAAGTTAAAATAAGGTTTCTTCTTTTATTAAATTTAATAGGTGAGATTGAATTAAAGCTTCATTTCTCCATTCTTTTTTTATTTTTTCATTAACAAAATTATCTACGAAATATTTTATTTCTTCAATAAAATGGTTGCATGGCTCTAAAGTAAATTTTTCTTTATAACCTTGCTTCTCTAATATACAAATAGGACTAAAATCTGGTGGAACTGCAAACGCTCTTTCTAAAGTAATTATTCCTTTAGTACCCCATATTGTATATTTGTTTTGATACATATTATTAAACCCAAACGCTAAACTTGCTGTTCTATTATTATCAAAATTCAACAATACATTACCTCTTATTTCTACTTTATACCCTTCATTTTCTATAATTGAAAAACCTTTGATAGGCTCTCTTTTAAAAAAATGTCTCGCCGCATGAACTGTATAGGATCCTGCATCTAAAACTGCTCCTCCTCCTTTATTTTTATCATACCTAAAATCATTTGGATTAATTGGAGGAAAACCAAACCATCCTTTAAAATGTAAAGGTGTACCTATTTCACCTTTATCTATTAATTTTTTAACAAAACGATGCTGTGTGTGAAATTGATACATAAATCCTTCAAAAATGGCAACTTTATTTTTTTTGCAAATTTCAATCATTTTTGAAACTTCATTTGGGTTTACACCGAGCGATTTTTCACAAAGAATATGTTTCTTGTTGTGAGCAGCTATCGTAACTATTTCTGCATGACTCCCTGTAGGAGTTGATATATAAACGGCATCAAAATCATATTTTCTTATAGCTTCTTTAAAAGATATTTCGAATGGAATATTAAACTCTTGTTCTATTATTTTTTTTGGTTTTTCACTAGTATTTACACAAACTATTAATTCACTCTCTCTCGAATTAATCAAAGCTGGTATTGAGTATTTTAATGCTAAATTACCACATCCAACAACCGCAAATTTTAACATAATGAATTAATTATAAATTTTATTTAATACTTCTTTCATAGATTTAATACAGTAATCTAAACCTTCCTTTCCTAAATCGGTATAGAAAGGCATTCTTACAATTTTTGACGCCAAATGTTCAGTAATCGGTAAATCTTCTGGTTGATAACCAAATGTCATACCTTTTTTTGAAGAATGAAGAGGCAGATACCCAATATAAGCTGCAATATTTTTCTCTCTCAACAAAGTCATAAACTGTTCTGAATTTTCTTTTGTATCAAAAACCACCCAAAATGCGTGATGATTAATTTCAACATTTTTAGAAAGTTGGAAAAAAGAAATATTATTGTTATAATCTGAGAAGAGTTCTAAATAAGCTTTGGTTATTTTACTTCTAATCTCTTTCACTTCATCTTCTTTTTCCAATTGAGCTAATAGAATAGCTGCTAGAATATCTGATAATAAATAGCTTGAACCTATATCAACCCAACTATATTTATTTTTTACTCCTTTTAGTACTAATCTTCTATCTGTTCCTTTTTCTTGTAAAAAATAAGCTCTCTCTCGCCATTCTTTTTTATTAACCATTAAAGCTCCTCCTTCTCCTGCGTTAAAATTTTTTGTTTCATGAAAACTAAATGTAGCTATATGGGCTTGTGTACCACACGCTTTACCTTTATAATAACTTCCATAAGATTGAGCACAATCTTGCATAACAATGAGCTCGTACTTTTCTGCTATTTCCATTATTTTATCAATTTCACATGAAATCCCTGCATAATCAATAGGAAGAATCATTTTAGTTTTCGGTGTAATTAACTCCTCGATTTTGGAAGCATCAATATTCATAGTTTCTTTTTCTACTTCACAAAAAACAGGTATTGCTCCAAAAATCACAATAGAATTTACTGTAGAGCTGAATGTATAAGAGGGTAAAATAACTTCATCTCCTGGTTTTATCCCTGCTAATAATGCACCCATTTCAAGAGCTGCCGTACCTGATGGCACTAAAAAAATTTCATTAAATGAATGTTTCTCTTTCATAAGAGAAATTACTTTTTTGCAATATGAATGATTTCCGCAATGCCTACCTGAATATAACGAATCTAAAAGGTATTTTTCTTCATCCCCTGCTATATATACTTTGTTAAAAGGTATTCTCATATTAAATATTTTAAATAAAATTGATAGCCGAAATTAAGCTTCTAGATTGAATATTTAAAAAGTTATTAAACTTTAAAAAAGTTGTTAACTGATTCAATGTGAGCCATATATAATTTTCCGGAACTTGTTCTGAAAAATCTTTATCTGCTTCAATAATTATACTTCTATTTTGTTCTTGATAAAAGCGCCCCCCTTCTTCTGATTGTAAAGTATCAAACTTTATTTGCTCTTTAGAGGCACTTAAAACATAATTTAGAAAAGGTACTTCTTTACTATTCTTATAACTTCCAGTGATACATTGAACAGTGGGAGCCATTTCTATTGTGTCAAAATTCCCACATTCTACTTTAGCTTGTACTAAAAAATGATAGACACCTTTTATTTCTTTTACTACAAAAGCTACTAAACCTTCTTCTATTGGCTCAATAAGTGGCTGATACCAAGATGAAATTTCCCTATTTGTAATCTCCACCTGAGCAGCTATTACTTTAAAATACTTATTTTCAGCGTGATATATTTCATTATCTTTTATTAACCAGTTTTTTGTTTCAAAGATGGAAATAGGTCTGGTTTCTAATTCGTATTTACATTTCAAAAAAGTTAGCCACCCTATAATTTCTTCAAATGTATATAGTGAAAGTTTAGTGTGTAATATCGATAGTAACATTTTCGCTTCAAAACTATCTTTAAACAACATAGAGTTAACTTCCTGCCCCACAGAAAGACATCCCTCTGAAGATTGAAATGTAATACCCGAAATTACTGTGCGGGTATCCATATTAATCAAATTATCAAGTAAAATAAGCTTTTTAATTTGAGCTAATGTAAGCCAAATAAAGTTTTCTTGAACCTCTATTTCTTCTTCTATTTTTATTATAATATTCCTATTTCTTTTTCTTAAAAAACGAGCACCTTGCTCTGACTGCAATTGATCTATAAGGATTTCTTCTTTTTTTGCATTTTGAAAATATTCTAAATACAATGGTTTTTTTCCCTTATGCACCAGAGTATAATTACTTTTTGTCGCTTGTAATGTTGGGGAAAGTTGCACGTTGTTAACATTACCTGGTTCTATTTTTGCCTGTAATAAAAAATATAAAAGACCATTAAATTCTTTCGTAATAATACCTAAATAGCCTATTTCTGGTTGATTTATTATAGGCTGCTCCCATTGTCGTACTTTCCCTATATTGGTTTTTACTTTAAGTCCATCTATTGAAAAAAAACTACCTGAACTGTGCTTTAATTTCCCTGCTGTTCTATTTAATTTCCAATTTTCAAGCTCATTAAATGTAACTTTTTTAACATTTACTGTTACTTCTTTATTCCTTATTTCTAACCATTTTATAATATCTTCCGTTTTGATAAATGGATTTTCTTCAGTTAAAGCAGACTTTAAAAAAGATGTTTCTATTGATTCAATTTTCTCCACAATAAGTAGTTTTTAATTTCAATAATGATGCTTGCTTCTTAATATTTTTTATGTAAAACAATATTCTATATTTTATCTTTATTTCTTTAATCTCTGTTACCTCCAGAAACAAATTAGATAAAACTCCCGTACTTACAGCATCATATATGTAATGGGATTCTTTATCAAAATACCTAATATACAATTCTCTAAATGGTATTTTTGTAATTTTCACTCTTACAACTTAACCCTTCTCTTTCTAACACTTAACTACTTCCTTAATTAAAAAAAACTGATTCTCCTCTCTTAGCACAGACTTAAGAAAATTAATCATCAGCTTTTAAAATTTTTAATTTATATTTTTGACCATCTTTAAAAAAGAAAGCAGGATATCTTTCGTTATCAACAACTCTCAAAAGATTAAATTGTTCTTTAATTGTTTTATTTATGTCAAGTTGACTATCCTTGATGGATCTTTTCTTATAAAAAGTTTCTTCTCCTGTTTGAGGTACCCCCTCAATTGTGGCAAAGTTTTCGATATATTTTAAAACCATTTCAATTGTTTTAGTCCCTTGTTTATGCTTAATTTCATCATTCAATTCACCTCCTTTTAAATAGAAATAGTCTAAAATATAAATATCACCTGCATCAACTTTTTCATTAGCTTCAAACAAACTTAACGGTATTTTATCAAAACCATCAAGAATCTGCCATGCAACTGGTGACCACCCCTTACCCATTGGTAATTTACTTGGATGAACAACTATATTGCTAGTATGATAAGATAAATGTGATTTTTTCAGAATACTTTCACAACTTAGAATCAACATTAAATCTCCTTTTTTAATTTCCTTTGAGCTAAAAATATGATTTACGTCATGAATACATAACTTCTTTTTTAAATCTTCAATGTACGGTAATACCCAACTTTTCGGATTATCTGTTAAAATTGTAATTTTCATAAGTTATATATTATACATCAACAAAATTAATCTAAAATTATTTTTTAGTTTTTTTTAGAATATTATTGATTCTTTATAATTTAAATTCAATTATTAGATTTCAATATATTCTTTATGTAATCATAATAATCTCCTTTCAAATCCTTTACTGAGTTTTTTAATTTTAATCTGTCAATCATATTCATTTTTAAAGCGATCTCTTCTAAACAAGCAATTTTTAGTCCCGTTCTTTTTTCTACCGCTTTAACAAATTCTGTAGCTTCTGTTAAGGACTCGTGTGTACCTGTATCTAACCAAGCAAAACCTCTACTTAAAATCTGCATTTTTAAATGAGACAATTTTAAATATTCTTGATTTACCGAGGTAATTTCTAATTCACCTCTATCTGATGGTTTTACATTCTTAGCTATTTCTACAACGGAATTGGGATAAAAATATAATCCTACTACCGCAAAGTTAGATTTTGGATCATTAGGTTTTTCTTCAATACTTATAACATTATTATACTTATCAAATTCTGCAACGCCATATCTTTCGGGGTCATTTACATAGTTTCCAAATACAACTGCTTTTCCTTCATTCTTCACAATATGTACAGAAGATGTTAACAATTTTTGTAACCCAGCACCATAAAAAATATTATCACCTAACACCAAGCACACATCATCATTTCCTATAAAAGCTTCTCCAAGAATAAAAGCTTGTGCTAATCCGTCAGGAGAAGGTTGTTCTTTATACGATAGCTTAAGACCAAACTGCGCTCCATCTCCAAAAAGTTTTTTGAAATTTGGCAAATCATAAGGAGTGGATATAATTAAAATCTCTTTAATCCCTGCCAACATCAATACTGATAGAGGATAATATATCATCGGCTTATCATAAACTGGCAAAAGCTGTTTTGAAACTCCAAGTGTAAGCGGATGAAGTCTAGTTCCTGATCCGCCTGCTAAAATTATACCTTTCATACTTTTTATCTAATACTATAAAAATTGTTGTAGTAATTCTGGTAATTTCCACTAGTAACTCTTTCTAACCATTCAGAATTTTGAAGATACCAGTCAATAGTCATGGATAACCCTTGCTCAAAAGTAACAGAAGGTTTCCATCCCAGTTCTTTATTTATCTTATTGGCATCAATTGCATACCTTAAATCATGCCCCGGCCTGTCTTTAACAAATGTTACTAGCTTTTCAGAACTTCCACTCTCTCTACCTAATTTTTCATCCATTAAACTACATAAAAGATTAACTAAATCTATATTCTTCCATTCATTAAAACCACCAATATTATAGGTATTCTCATTTACACCTTGATGAAAAACTTTATCTATAGCAATAGCATGATCTATCACATACAACCAGTCTCTAGTATAATTACCATTACCATAAACTGGTAGTGATTTATTATTTATAATATTATTAATAAATAATGGAATCAATTTTTCCGGAAAATGATTAGGCCCGTAATTATTTGAGCAATTAGAAATTACATATCGTAATCCATAAGTTTCTCCATACGATCTAACAAAGTGATCTGAACTTGCTTTAGAAGCGGAATAAGGTGAGTTAGGAGAATACGATGTTTCTTCTGTAAATAAGCCTGTATTCCCAAGAGTTCCATATACCTCGTCCGTACTAACATGATAAAATCTTTTACCTGTCCAATCGTTAAACCAAAGTTCTTTAAAACTATTTAATAGATTTAATGTTCCTAATATATTTGTTCTTGCAAAAGCTAAAGGATCTTTAATTGATCTATCGACATGAGATTCAGCAGCCAAATGAATAACTCCATCAAATTTATACTTTTGAAAAAGCCGCCTAATTTCGTTTTCATTTGTAATGTCTGCTTTAATAAACTTATAATTTGGCCTTTTTTCAATATCCTTTAAGTTTTCCAGATTTCCTGCATAGGTTAGAGCGTCTAAATTGTATATTTCATAGTTTTGATACTCCTTTACAAAAAATCTAACTACATGAGATCCTATAAAGCCTGCTCCACCTGTTATTAATATTTTTCTATTCATAAGTTACTTTTTTAACTCCACAAAAATCCAAAACAATTTTGGTTTTACTAATTTGAACATCTCTAAATTCATTATGTGCAACTAAGAAAGTAATTATATCGGCTTTTTCAATTGCTTCTTTATAATCAGTTAATTTGAAAACTTTATGTTCTACAATATTAGGTTCTATGATAAAGTATTCACCATTACTATCATTTTGCAAAACTTTATTTACAATATATTTTGCTGGGGACTCTCGTAAATCGTCAATATTCGGCTTAAAAGCCAATCCCATTAAGGCTACTTTTGGCTTTCTTCCATGTTCTAATTCAAACTGTAATTTTGCAGTTTGAATTTTTTCTGCACACCAAAAAGATTTATAATTATTTACCTCTCTAGCTGTACCAATAATTTTAGATTCCATTGGATATTCAGAAACAATGAAATAAGGATCAACTGCAATACAGTGTCCTCCAACACCACATCCTGGTTGCAAAATGTTTACTCTTGGATGTTTATTTGCTAAATTTATTAATTCCCAAACATTAATATCTGCCTTATCACAAATTAAAGATAACTCATTAGCAAATGCAATTTGTACATCTCTTGAAGAATTTTCAACTAACTTACACATTTCTGCTGTGCGGGCATTAGTTTTATGCAATTCTCCTTTTACATATTTTCCATAAAATTCAAGCGCTTTTTGAGTAGATTCTTCGTCTATACCCCCTATTACTCTATCGTTATGGACCAGTTCATACATTACATTTCCTGGAAGTACTCTTTCAGGACAATACGCCGTGTATAATTTATCTTTTAACTCAGGTCTCTCTTGATAGATTAAGTCCCTCATCTTCTCCGTAGTCCCTACCGGTGAAGTAGATTCAATCACGTATAAATCATCTTCTTTTAATAATGGAATAATACCGCGTGTTGCTGCTTCAACAAAAGAAATATCTGGCTCATTTTTACCTTTAAAAGGAGTTGGCACCACTATTAAATAGTTATTTGCTACTACAGCTTTAGTAGCAGCTTTTAAATAACCATTTTTAACAGCATTCTCAACCGCTTGATCTAATTCAGGCTCTACAATATGAATCTCACCTCTGTTAATAGTCTCAACAACTTTTGGATTAATATCAACACCATGAACATTCACTTCATTTTGTGCTATTAACGCAGCCGTAGGTAATCCAATATACCCAAGACCAATCATTACAACTTCTGGTTTATTCATTTTTTTATAATTCTTTAATAAAGTTAACTATTTGCCCACATGCTTTTCCATCTCCATAAGGATTATGAAGTTTACTCATTGACAAATAACTATCTTCATCATTTAATAATTTTTGAGCTTCTTTTACTATTTTATTTTTATCCGTCCCTACTAATAACACCGTTCCTGCTTCAACAGCTTCAGGTCTTTCTGTTGTGTCTCTCATAACTAAAACAGGTTTACCTAAACTTGGAGCTTCCTCTTGAACACCTCCACTATCTGTTATAATTATATGAGATTGATTCATCAACCAAACAAATGCTGGATACGATAATGGTGCTATTAACTTTACATTATTTATACCATCTAATAATTCATAAACTGGTTTTTGTACATTAGGATTTAAATGAACTGGGTAGATAATTTCTATATCTTCATTTGCATTAGCGATTTCTTTTAATGCAGTACAAATATAAATAAACCCTTTCCCATGATTTTCGCGTCTATGACCAGTAACCAAGACTAATCTTTTCGAAGGATTCACTAAATCTTTAAGCATGAAAATCTCTTCATCTATATAAGTTTCAGAAACTACTTTATTTGAGCTAAAATGTAAAGCATCAATAACTGTGTTACCCGTAACTAATATTGATTCTTCAGAGATATTCTCTCTTAATAAATTACTTTTAGAGATAGTTGTTGGTGAAAAATGGTAATCACATATACTTCCTGCTACACTTCTATTTACTTCTTCTGGAAATGGTGATCTTTTATTAAAAGTTCGAAGACCTGCTTCGACATGACACACCTTTGCTCCTGAATAAAAAGCTGCTATACTAGAAGCCATTGTTGTAGTTGTATCACCATGAACGTATACAAAATCAGGCTTAAAATCTTCTAAAATCGGTTTTAAACCAGTTATTATATCAGCTGTTAACGAATATAAATTTTGATTAGGCTTCATTAAGTTCATATCATATTCTGGTACTATTTCAAAAAAATCTAATACCTGATCTAACATTTCTCTATGCTGTGCTGTAATACAAACTTTAGTTTCGAAATCATCCTTATTTTTTAAAAACTCTTTTACTAGAGGAGCCATTTTAATAGCCTCTGGTCTGGTTCCAAATATAATTAAGTTCTTTTTTTTCATTATTTCCCGATTCTATAATATTCTATTCCTTTCTTCTCTAAATTATAAGCGATATATTGATTTCTGCCATCAAAAATAATTGGTGACCTCAATTGCTTTCTTATTTCAGAGAAATCTGGAGACCTAAACTCTTTCCATTCTGTTAATAAGATAAGGGCATCAGATTTCTTTAAAACATCGTATTTTGAGTCAAAATATTCTACTTCTTTAAATTCTTTTAAATAATATCTCTTAGCTTCTTCTATCGCCTTTGGGTCGTAAGCCTTTATTCTCGCGCCTCTTCTCACTAACTCCTTAATTGTGTAAATTGAAGGAGCTTCGCGCATATCATCTGTTCCTGGTTTGAAAGACAAGCCCCATACTGCAAAAGTTTTTCCCGATAAATCTTCTCCGAATTTCTTAATAACCTTCTCTGAAATGATATTTTTTTGGCGGTTATTGACATCCTCTACAGATTTAATCAACTGAGCTTCATAACCGTACTCTTCACCAATCTTCTTTAAAGCCTTAACATCCTTAGGAAAACATGAGCCTCCATATCCAACCCCAGGATAAATAAAACTGTATCCAATCCTTGAGTCCGATCCAATACCTATTCTTACATCATTAACATCGGCTCCAACTCTTTCACAAATATTAGCTACTTCATTCATAAAGGAGATTTTGGTCGCTAACATGGCGTTCGCCGCATATTTGGTCAACTCTGCAGAACGGATATCCATGGTTATAAAACGGTCATGGGTTCTAAAAAAAGGGCTGTACAATTCTTTCATTTTAGTCAGCGCAACTTCCGAATCAGTCCCGATAACAATCCTATCTGGTTTCATAAAATCATTAATAGCATCCCCTTCCTTCAAAAATTCAGGATTAGAAACAACATCAAATTTAACTTCAACCCCTCTTTTCCCCAATTCGTTGTTCACTGTTTCTCTTACCTTATCCGCTGTCCCTACTGGCACTGTAGATTTATTTACTATTATTATTTCATTTTGAACTCTTCTGCCAATATCCTTCGCTACAGAAATAACAGAACTTAAGTCAGCCGAACCGTCATCTCCCATGGGTGTTCCAACCGCAATAAAAATAATTTCAACCTCATCAAGAACCCTCTCTAAAGATGTTGTAAAAAAAAGATTTTCCTTTTCAACGTTTTTTCGAACCAAATGTTCTAATCCTGGCTCATAAATTGGTATTATACCTTTTTTAAGCTTGTCTATCTTTTCATAATCATTGTCTACACAAGTCACAGTATTTCCCATTTCCGAAAAACACACGCCAGATACTAAGCCAACGTAGCCCGAACCAATAACGGCTATATTCATTTACTCTTTTTTAGTGACACGGTGAATCGGTGTTAAGTGATTCGGTGTCTTTGTTTTTTTTATTGTGACACGGAGATTCAGTGTCTTTTTTCGGTGATTCAGTAATTCAGTTTTCGGTGAGTCGATGTTGGATGAATCGGTATTATTTTTGTAATACAGTGAACCGGTGGTCGGTGATTCGGTGTTTTTTTTGGTGATTCAGTGAATCTGTGGTCGGTGATTCTTGGAATTAGTAAAACGGTTTTCACCTCTCACAATTTCAAAACTTCACTACTTCACACTCTCATTGCATCACTATTTCACTGTTTCACAAATTCATTGCTTTCACCATCTCACTATTTAACTGTCTCACTACTTTATCTAATCTTTCTTTTCAGCGCTTCTTTCAATTTGTAAATCATTTTTCTGATGATCGTAATTTCAGAATTAATCAGCGCCTCTGTTTCAGAATATTTTAATCTCTCTATAATAACTAACTGTGTTTCTAATTCACTTAGAGAACCATTCGCTATATCCAAAAACCGAATACATTCTTTAGTTGACTCTCTTGCGCATCCTTCAGCTATATTGGAAGGTATAGAAACTGTTGCTCTCTTCATTTGAGAAATCAGACCATACTTTTCGTCTTTTGGTAACTCGCTGCAAATATCATATATTTTCATCACCAAATCAACACTTCTTTTCCAAACTTCTAGCTCTTTGTGATTCATTTTCTTTTTTTTGGTGACACGGTGAATCAGTTTTCGGTGATTCGGTGTCTTTACTTTTTTTATTGTGATAAGGTGAATTGATTAGATAGTGACTTACTAATTGGATGAGTCTGTATGGTATATACATTCATCAAACTACTACTTTCCTTTTTCACTAACTCACCGCATCACTATTTCACTGCTTCACTAAACCACCTCACTTCTTATCTTTTAAACTTTCTTTATCATGAACTTCTTTTCTTAGTCCACTACTAGAAAATCGATGCTCTCTATTATTAAAATATAATTTTATCCCTTTTTTCTCACAGTAATCACGTCCAGTAAATTGCTTATTAGCATATTCTTCACCAATTATACGGACATCAATATGAAACGATCGTAGTATATCCTCAAGATCCTGTTCTGTTGCATATGGTACTATCTCATCAACATATTTACAGCCTCGTAATTGAATATATCTTTCGACAACGGATTGAACTGGTCTATTCTTATCTGGCCTATCCAAGGTTGGATCAGTCTGTAAACCACATATTAAATAATCACATTGACGTTTTGCTTCTTCCAGCATTTTAATATGCCCTGCATGTAGTAAGTCAAAAGCACTAAAAGTTACACCAATTTTCATCTGCTTGTTTTTATTGTTTTTCTATGGTCAGAGGTAACCTTTGATATTTAAAAAAAATCATTCTATAAAATACTAATGATTAGTTTAAACATGTCGGTTTCATTTTCCTTTTATTTTTTACTGCACAAAGATATATCTTCTTTTATAATAAAAAATGTTTTTGTCCTAAATTTACCTTTTCTGCATTTCTGACTTTAGACACTAACTCTATTGAAGGTCTTGCTTGACTTATTTTAAATCCTAAATTAGACAAAATAGAGCTATAACTTTTTGTATGTAAATCTGTAAACCCTTCACTAAAACCTATTTCTACCCCATCAACAATCATACTTCTATAGGTTTTAACTTCATCATATACAGCCTTCTTTGGCAACGAGTTTGAGTCTATAGACAGATACCAACGAACCCTTGCTTTTTGAAACTCTAGGTAACCAGCCATTTTATCATCTTCCTTCAGGTGAACAAAACTTTCTTGTAATTCTCCAAACACCCAAAGCAGCATATCAAAAAAATGAATCCCGATATTAGTTGCAATTCCTCCAGATTTACTCTGATCTCCTTTCCAAGAATTATGATACCAATTCCCTCGTGAGGTTATATAAGTAAGATCAATATCATATTTAGTTTTTCTATTTTCACTTTCTATTTTTCTTTTAAGTTTTATAATAGCTGGATGCAATCGAAGCTGTAGAATTGTATATATTTTGCCTTTCGACTCTTTTTCAATAGCTTCTAAAGCATCAATATTCCATGGATTCAAGACCAAGGGTTTTTCACATATTGCATTTGCTCCAACTCTTAAAGCCATTCGGACATGTGAATCATGCAGATAATTTGGAGTACAAATACTAAAGTAATCGATCTTCTCTCCTTCTTTTCTTTTTAATTTCTCAATATATCGATCAAACCGCTCATACTCTGTGAAAAAATGAGCATCCGGAAAATAACTATCAAGCACCCCTACACTATCAAACTTATCCAAAGCAACAACCAAATTATTACCAGTTTCTTTTATTGCTTTCATATGTCTAGGAGCGACATAACCTGCTGCTCCGATAAGTGCAAAATTTTTCATTTCAGATCTCTATTTACTTTTGCTTTAAAGATTACTTAAGAACTACTCTTACCAAACCTATAGACTATAATGTTTTATCCTTATCATCCAAGAAGTTCTTCACATCATAAATAACTCCACCCTCCTTTTTCAACCTTTTAATTTTTAGGGTTTTGAACTCATTATGAGGTACAGCCAATACTACAGCCTCATAGAAATTACTTTGAAGATTTCGTATCAAACTTATACCATACTCATTCCTAACATCTTCATCTTTAGCTAAAGGATCAAAAACATCTACTTCCACACCATAGCTTTTCAATGAATGATAAACATCTATAACCTTGGTGTTCCTAACGTCAGGGCAATTTTCTTTAAAGGTAAAACCAAGAATTAACACATGCGCTTTTTTTATCTTAACTTCTCCATCTATCATTAATTTAATCACTTCGGAAGCAACATGCGCTCCCATGCTATCGTTTAACCGTCTACCAGATAATATTATTTCAGGGTAATAACCGAATTGCTGCGCTTTTTGAGCCAAATAGAACGGATCAACACCAATACAATGACCTCCTACTAAACCAGGTTTGAACGGAAGAAAATTCCATTTAGTACCGGCTGCTTCAAGAACTTCGTTTGTATCAATATCCATTAAATTAAAAATCTTTGCCAACTCATTTACGAAAGCAATATTAATATCTCTTTGGCAGTTTTCTATAATTTTAGCAGCCTCTGCAACTTTAATCGAAGAAGCTAAATGGGTTCCTTTTTGTAATACTGATTTATACAATTCATCAACCTTTAATGCCGTTTCTTTTGTAGAACCTGAGGTAACTTTCAATATATTTTCTACTGTCCTTACCTTATCTCCTGGACTTATTCTCTCTGGAGAATAACCAACATAAAAATCTTTATTATATCCTAAACCAGAAACTTCCTCCAAAACAGGAACGCAATCCTCTTCGGTTGCTCCGGGGTAAACCGTAGATTCATATATCACAATATCACCCGTTACTAGGTTTTCTGCTATCGTTTTACTGGCAGACAATAAAGGTTTCAAAACGGGCTGATTATTCTTATCTACAGATGTAGGAACAGTGACGATATAATAATTACATTCTTTAAGTAAAGATGAATCTGAAGTAACAAACAAACCATTATCAACATCTAATTGACTTATCAAAACCTCTCTTAACAACTCTTCATTAACCTCTAATGTTGAATCAAGACCTTCTTTCAACTCCTGAATCCTTTTTTCTTTAATATCAAACCCCACCACCTTATATTTTGTAGCGAAAAGCCTCGCCAATGGGAGTCCAACATAACCGAGACCTATAATACCTATAATTGGTTTACTCATTAATTCCTTTAGAAAATTTAGCTTACGAAGTTACAAAAATGTTTGATTAAGTTTCAAAAAACAAAAAAGCTTTATCGACATCGATAAAGCTTTTTTTCTGTGGGCGCGAAGGGATTCGAACCCCTGACCCCTTGGGTGTAAACCAAGTGCTCTGAACCAACTGAGCTACGCGCCCTTATTTTTTTAGACTCACTAAGGATGAGTTTGTGGGCGCGAAGGGATTCGAACCCCTGACCCCTTGGGTGTAAACCAAGTGCTCTGAACCAACTGAGCTACGCGCCCTTAATTATTTACACTCACTAAGGATGAGCTTTGCATTTCAATTCTCTATAAAAGTAATTGCTAATTGCGGGTGCAAATATATAACAGTTTTTAGAATTGACAATGCTTTTTACAAAGTTTTTTTCTATAAAATTTCAGCAACAACAAAAGTACTTCCACCTATATAAGCCACTTCATTTTCTTTTAAATTAATTTTCAAAGACTTATATGCAATATCAACTGAAGAATACGATTTCCCTTTCAACCCATATTTTTTTGATTTTTTTTTCAATTCTTCTTCTGAAAGCCCTCTTGGAATATTCGGTTTGCAAAAATAATACCGAGCTTCTCTTGGAAACATAGGTAAAACATCCTCCAATTTTTTATCAGAAACAACCCCTAAAAGGATATGAAGTTGTTCAAAATTTTCTTTTTTTAATTGTTTTAACGTGTAAGATAACCCCTCTTTATTATGAGCGGTATCACAAATGATCTTTGGCGAATCTTGAAGAATTTGCCACCTACCCTTTAAATTAGTATTACGAACAACATTTAAAAGCCCTAATTTTATATTTTTATCAGAAACAACATACCCATTTAACTTCTTAACTGCAGTTACAGCGGCTCTTGAATTATGCAATTGATAATCTCCTAATAAATCAGTTTTATATTCCTCCTTCATATCTGAAGCAAAAACTAACTCTACATTACATTCTTTTGCCTTTATTTCAAAAACTGGTGTAGTTTCTTTTTGTCTTTCTCCAATCACTATTGGAACATTATCTTTAATGATTCCTGCTTTTTCAAAAGCTATTTCTGGTAATGTTTCACCTAAAAACTGAGTATGATCTATACCAATATTGGTTATTACCGACACTTGAGGAGTAATAATATTGGTAGAATCTAGTCTTCCACCAAGTCCTACCTCAACAACAGCGATATCAACCTTCTGCTTAGCAAATTCATTAAAAGCCAGACCAACAGTCATCTCAAAAAAAGACAGTCCTTGCTTCTCTAAAAATTGTTTATTTTCATAAATAAAATCCTTTACAGATTCCTCTGATATCTCTTCTCCATTAATTCGAATTCTTTCAGTAAAATTCTTTAAATGTGGCGAAGTATACAATCCTACTTTATAACCAGCTTCTTGCAATATGGAAGCGATCATATGACTCGTAGAACCTTTACCATTAGTTCCTGCAACGTGAATAGATTTAAATTTTCTTTCGGGGTTTCCTAGATGCTTGGCTAAAGCTATCGTATTGGTTAAATCTTTTTTAAACGCAGTCTTACCCTGTTTTTGATACATTGGTAACTGAGCAAACATCCAATCGAGTGTTTCTTGGTATGTCATTTATTGTAAAATATTTAAATAAGAATTTACTGTGAAAGTGAAAACTGATAAATAATAGTTCCTTTTTGTTTTGTAGGAGCCTTTGAATCCGGATTCCATTTTGTTTTTAACGCTGCTTTTCTTGCAGCATCGTATAAACAAGATGCCGAATTAGTTGTTCCTCTTACCCCAGGAATAGCACGAATAACTTTTCCATTTTTATCCACCTCGATACTAACAACCACTGTTCCTTCTTCCTGGCAATTGGGCTTCTCAACAGGCTTAGACAGAGCTCTTCTTCCTGCTAAATTATAATTCCCTCCAGAACCACTTCCTCCTTTACCATAATACTTAGAAGAATTAGGGTCTCCATTTTGATTCCCTTTCGTTCCATCTTTATCATCATCTCCTTCTCCTCCAGAAGCCCCGTCTTTTGAAGCCCCATTCAATAAACTATTTAAAGCATCACTTGTAGCTTTTGAAGGTTTTGGCTTCGGCTTTTCTTTTGGTTTCGTCTTTTCAGGAGTTTCTGTTACTTCCTTTTTTTCCTCTTTACTTTTTTCTATCACTGGAACATCTTCAGAAGTATCATCAGTAATAACATCCTCTTTTATAACATCATCTTTAACCTCTTCAACCTGCTCCTCTTGAACTTCTTCAACCGTCTCTTTTGTTGCTTGTTGCTTTGTTTTTTCAACAGGTTCTCCTCTACCTACATCCGAATTTCCGAAATTTATAGCAACCCCATATTCTATTGGAGGATCTAAATATTGCATTCCGAAATTAAACACACCATAAAGAAGTAATAACAAAATGATTATTGTTATTACTGCAGATTTTTTCTTATGTTTCGTTTCTAATATGGGCATAAAATTATTTTCCTTTAACAGCTAAAATCATTTTCAATTTATTCCTATTGGCTATATCGATAACCTTCATCACGTTTTTATACGCTACATTTTGATCACCTCGAATTACAACTGTTTTTTTCTTATCCGCTCCTACTTTTGCTAATATTTCTCTTTCCAAATTCCGAGAACTAACCTTAGATTTATCAATATAAAAAGATGAATTCTTAGTAATTGAAACTGCAACAGAAGTATTATTTTCTGTTTTACCCCCTGCTTTTGGCAATAATACATCAATTGCACTTACCGTAACCAGTGTTGAAGTTAACATAAAAAATATTAACAACAGAAACACAATATCTGTCATTGACGACATATTAAAACTAGGGTCAACCTTATTTCTACCTCTTAAATTCATAACTATACAGGTTCATTTAAAAGATCTAAAAATTCCACAGATTTCGCTTCCATTTGGTAAACAACTTTATCGGTTCTAACTACCAAATGATTATATGAAATATAAGCAATAATACCAACAATTAAACCAGCTACCGTAGTAGTCATCGCCGTATACAATCCATCTGAAAGCATTTTTATATCTATCTGACCTCCTGAATTAGCTATTTCATGAATTGCAACAATCATTCCTATTACAGTCCCTAAGAACCCAATCATTGGAGCGGCTCCTGCTATTGTAGCTATAACACTTACATTTTTTTCTAATTGATACACTTCAAGCTTACCTGCATTTTCAATTGCTTTATTAATATCTTCTAAAGGTTTCCCGATTCTAGAAATTCCTTTTCCAATCAATCTAGCAGCTGGAGTGGTTGTATTATCACATAATGATTTTGCACTTTCTAATTTACCATTCATCACATGATCCTTTATTTGATTCATGAAGTTCTTATCTACTTTCGAAGCAGCTTTAATAGCAAAAAAGCGTTCAAAATATATGTATAGAGCCACAGCCAACAGCACAAATAATAAAGCTATTATAATTTGTCCTCCTATACCTCCATCCATAATTAAATTATAAATAGATAATGTCTTTTCTTGTGACACTTCTTCTACTACCTCAGCTTGATCTTGAAAATATGCTATCATTAAAATGAATTTAAGTTTTTAATACTACTACCATTTATAAATAAATTTACCCAATAAAGCCACATCTTTTCTCTTTATACTTCGTGAAAAAATGACCATATACATCACTATGCTCTCTTTTCACGCCTTATCTATTTAAAAAAATTAACCATTTCATTTTTGGGGGTAACTTCAAAGTATAACTAGTATAACGAATGAGTTTTTTTTTAATTGTTTAAAAAAATCCTGAATTGTAAAATTCAGGATTCAAAATTATAAAATAAAATGTATGTTTCTTAATATTTTATCCTAACATTAACTTTACCATTATATATCCCACGCCACCTAGTACAATTGTATAAGGTAATGCCATTTTCACCATCTTCGTGTAAGATAAGTTTATTAATGGAGCTAGCGAAGAAGTTAATAAGAATAAAAATGCTGCCTGGCCATTTGGAGTTGCTACACTTGGTAAATTGGTACCTGTGTTTATAGCAATAGCCAATGTTTCAAAATGCTCTCTTGAGATTTGACCAGATTTAAATGCTGCTTCAACCTCTCCAATATAAACTGTTGCTACGAAAACATTATCACTAATGGCTGAAAGAATTCCATTTGCTAAATAAAACAACCCAGGCTGAGATGACGGATCTTGTTCTAAGGCCCAATGAATTATTGGACTAAACAAATGTTGATCATGAATCATTGCTACAATAATAAAGAATACAACTAACAATCCAGTAAACGGGAGTGCTTCCTCAAAAGCGTGTCCAAGTTGATGCTCGTCTATAATTCCCATGAATGCCGTTTGTACAATAATCAATGCCAAACCAATAAATCCAACTGGAGCAATATGTAAGGCCAACCCAGCAATCAAAAGTAATGCTGAAACTCCCTGAACAATAAGTCCATATTTTTGTTTTTCTGTACGTTGCTGATCTTCTTTCTCAGTATATCTTTCTATAATCTCAGCTGCAGCCTTCGGAAGTTTCGCTCCGAACCCAAACCAGCAAGTTATTTCTAGAACTATTGTAGTAATAACTCCTAACACTAATACAGGTAATGTTATTGGAGCCATCTGCATGAAAAACTCGATAAAATCCCACCCTAATCTTTCTCCTATTAAAAGATTTTGGGGTTCTCCAACCAAAGTACAAACACCACCTAAAGCAGTACCAACAACTCCATGCATAATTAAACTTCTTAAGAAGCTTCTAAATTGCTCTAATGTTTCTCCACTAAGTTCTTTTCTATCCAAAATACCATCTTCATCATGATCAGAAGAACTAGAATGAATTTTATGATACACCCCGTAAAACCCAACCGCAACACTAATTAAAACAGCTGTTACCGTTAAGGCATCTAGAAACGCTGATAAGACGGCAGACAACAACACAAATAATACGGATAAAACTACTTTTGATTTTATTTTAGTAAATACTTTACTAAAAATATACATTAACAAAGGTTTCATAAAATAAATCCCTGCTACCATAAAAACCAACAGTAAGACAACCTCAAGATTTTGATCAACCTCATGGTACGCATTTTTAGGCGTTGTTAATCCTAAAGCTAGTGCTTCAATGGCTAATAAACCACCTGATTGTAGGGGGTAACATTTTAAAGCCATTGCTAGAGTAAAAATAAACTCCCCAATAAAAAGCCAAGCCGTTACTGTTTTCCCTAAAATAAAAAAGGAAAAAATGTTAAAGATTAAAAAGCCAATCATGGTCATTTTAAACCATTTTGGACTGTTACCTAAAAAATATTTAAACATATTACTTAATTTATAGCTTTTAAACTAGTTCTTTCAACGCTATTTCAAAAGCTGTTTCACTTATTTTCGTTTTTGAGGCACTTCTTGAAAATGATTTTTGTAGTGCCTTTTTTATCGTATTTGAGGTATCACTAAAAATAGCCTCATCAGTCATTTCAACTCTTCTTTCCATAAAATAGGCAAAAACTCTTGCCATTCCACAGTTTGATATAAAATCTGGAATCAAACTTACTTTCTTATCAGTTGCCTCCATAATTGGTCCAAAGAAAATTTCTTGGTCAGCAAAAGGAACATTTGCTCCACAAGATATCACCTCTAGTCCAGTAGTAATCATTTGATCTATTTGATCTTGCTTAATTAATCTCGATGCCGCACATGGAGCAAAAATTTCACAAGGTAAATTCCAAATTCGAGCATTCATCTCCTCGAAAGGAATCATATTCTCAGATATTAGTGTATTACCATCTTTATTTAAAAAAAGCTCTCTTATTTCTTCAAAAGAAAAACCTTCCTCTTTAATTACCCCTCCAACTCTATCTATAATTCCAACTACTTTTGCTCCCATTTGAGCTAAATAATATGCCGCTGCAGAACCTACGTTACCAAAACCTTGTACAATTGCTCTTTTACCAACAACGCTTCCTCCATAGATCTCATAATAGTGCTTAACCGCCTCTGCAACACCGTAACCAGTAATCATATCGGCTACTGTATATTTTCTTGCAACACTTGGCGATAAATTAGCATCTTCAAGAACTTTAATTACTCCATGACGTAACTGACCAATTCTATTAATCTTATCAGCTTCTGTTGGCTTAAAGTGTCCGTTAAATACTCCTTCCTGCGGATGCCAAACGCCACTATCCTCTGTAATTGGAATTACTTCATGTATTTCGTCAACATTTAAATCTCCTCCAGTACCATAATAATTCTTTAATAATGGTGCTACTGCTTTATACCAACGCTGTAATACTCCTTTTTTTCTTGGGTCATGTGGATCAAAATTAATCCCTGATTTAGCACCGCCAATAGCTGGTCCAGACACAGTGAATTTTACTTCCATTGTTTTTGCTAGGGACATAACCTCGTACTTATCAAGTCCTTTTCTCATTCTGGTTCCACCTCCAGCAGCTCCTCCTCTAAGCGAATTTATAACTGTCCAGCCTTCTGCTTCAGTTTCTGAATCTTTCCAGTTAAAAACTATTTCAGGTTGTTTTTCTTCATATTTTTTTAGTAATTCTTTCATCTTTTATTTTTTAGTAATGTTCAACTTTAGTTTCTTTTCTCTCTATAGCTAATTATATATCATAATTTTGTACCCCTATAAGGGGAGTTAAAGCTGATTCATCTAAATAATTTTTAATTTTTTCTTACCTCACAAACTTACCAAAAAAATATATGTTACGTATTATTATTTTACCTAACTACCCATATTGGGCATAACTTGTTTTCAATGACCTTTAAATTGTATATTATTGATTATATACATTGCTAAAATACGATGGAAACTTTATATACTCAAAAAGTTTCCATTGAACCAATAGCTTTTAACAAAAAATTAAACTAAATCGTTTCAGGAAAGTTCTCCATAAAAAATATCCCCCGAGGAATGATTAGAGCTAGCCCCAGTTACTGACGCCAAACAATTTATCTTATCATCAACCCTCAACACTCCTAAAAAAGCAAAAATTAATGCTTCCTTATATTCTATAAGCATCTTTTCAGCCAAAACTACTCTTTGCTTGGTAAAAAACTCAATTCTTTTTATTAAGAAAGTATTAAATACTCCTCCTCCTGTATAAAGAACATTCCCATTTCCTTTAATTGATTTACTTATCTGAAAGGCAGAATGTTCAACAAAAGTTCTTAATATTTTAGGTATATCTTCCTCATAGTTATCGATTAAGGGAATCACATTTTTTTGAACCCATTCTAAACCAAGTGATTTAGGAGGTTTTTCACTGTAATAAACCAAACTATTTAATTCTTCAAGTAACGTTTCATTTATACTTCCACTCATTGCGAGTTCTCCTTCATTATCGTATTCTTTGCCTAGTTTTCTAACATAATAATTAAGAACAATATTTACAGGACAAATATCATATGCGATACGCGTTCCAAAATTATTATCAAAAGAGATATTTGCGAAACCACCCAAATTAATACAATATGCATAATTGGAAAACAAAAGTTTATCTCCTATTGGAACTAATGGGGCTCCTTGCCCTCCTAATTTAACATCTTGAGTTCGAAAATCACAAACGACTTTTTCAAAAGTTTGGTTTGCTATCGTTTGACCATCTCCAATTTGTAATGTAATTCCCTTACTAGGTTCATGAAGAATTGTATGTCCATGTGAAGCAATGAAATCAATTTTACCAATACTATTCTTTTTTTTAAATCTATTAATAACAGTAGCTAAAAGATTCGCATATTCTATATTCAATATCTGTAACTTTTCTCTTTTAGAGGACGTAGCTTCCTGTAATTTCTTTACCCATTCTGATGAATAGGAAATCGTTTCAGAAAAAATTATTTCAAACCGAGTATAATCCGTTTTACTAAATTTAGTATACACTAAATCAATCCCATCTAATGACGTTCCCGACATCACACCAATAACAAAATAGTAATCTTCTATCATATTCAGTAAAAATAGAAAAGTCTATTGAATATTTCACAGCAAAAACGTATCTTTGAAAACATTTTTTACGAATTTAACAAATAAATTAATAAATAGATAAATGGATTTCAACCTTACTGAAGAGCATTTAATGATTCGTGATGCTGCGCGTGATTTTGCACAAACCGAATTGTTACCTGGAGTTATTGAACGAGATGAAAAACAAGAATTTCCAAATGAGTTAGTCCGAAAAATGGGAGAACTCGGTTTTATGGGAGTTATGGTAGATCCTAAGTATGGAGGAAGTGGTATGGACACGGTATCGTATGTTCTTATTATGGAAGAGCTTTCGAAAATTGATGCTTCAGCCTCAGTAATGGTTTCTGTTAATAATTCATTAGTTTGCTATGGTTTAGAGGCGTATGGCTCTGAAGAACAAAAGCAAAAATACTTAACAAAATTAGCTACGGGAGAACAAATAGGTGCCTTCTGTTTAAGTGAACCTGAAGCTGGAAGCGATGCTACTTCTCAAGCTACTACTGCCGAAGACAAAGGGGATTACTACCTCTTAAATGGTACCAAAAACTGGATTACCAATGGAGGTAGAGCCGATGTTTTTCTGGTAATTGCGCAAACAGATAGAAGCAAAAAACACAAAGGTATCAACGCCTTTATTGTTGAAAAAGGTATGGACGGTTTCCATATTGGACCGAAGGAAGATAAATTAGGTATTCGTGGTTCAGATACACATACTTTGCAATTCAACGATGTTAAAGTTCCTAAAGAAAATAGAATTGGAGAGGATGGTTTTGGCTTTAAATTCGCTATGAAAACTTTATCAGGTGGTCGTATTGGAATTGCCGCTCAAGCACTTGGTATTGCTTCAGGTGGATATGAATTAGCTTTAAAATATTCTAAAGAGCGTAAGGCTTTTGGTACCGAAATATGTAACCATCAAGCTATTGCTTTTAAATTAGCTGATATGTATACAGAAATTACAGCTGCTCGCCATTTAGTTATGAAGGCGGCCTGTGATAAGGATAATGGAACTAATTACGATCAATCTGGAGCTATGGCTAAATTATATGCTTCAAAAGTTGCCATGGAACAAACTGTGGAGGCAGTTCAAATTCATGGTGGTAATGGTTTTGTTAAAGACTATCATGTAGAAAGGTTAATGCGTGATGCAAAAATCACTCAAATATATGAAGGAACCTCTGAAATTCAAAAAATTGTAATTTCGAGAAGCTTAATTAAAGGATAAGCTAATCTTCAGACAGGTAAACTAGTTTTTTCATTGTTTATAGGAACTTTTTTAAAAATGGCACAGAAGTTGAATAATCAACACCAACTTTAAAAATTTAAAAAGATGAAAAAACTAGTTTTTATTATTGCAGTTATGCTTGGGGTTACTATTCAAGCTCAAGAAGGAGAATTTAATGTAGGTGTAAACTTTGGTCTTCCAGTAGGTGATGCCAGTAATTTTTCTTCCTTTACTCTTGGTGCAGAAGCAAACTACTTATTCGATGTTGCCGACAACTTTAAGGCAGGACCATCAGTAGCTTTCGTCAACTTTTTTGGCAAAGAAGTTGGTAATATTAGTTATGATGATGCTCAATTCTTACCTATTGCTGCAGCTGCAAGATATCAAGCTTCTGATAAATTCAGCATTGGAGCCGATATTGGATATGGAATTGGAATAAATACAGGTAATGACGGTGGTTTTTATTACAGACCTTTAGTTAGTTATGACGTTGCAGACAACATTGCTATTCAGGGAAGCTATAATGGAATCTCATCCGACGGAGGAAGTGTGAGCAGTATTGGTTTAGGTGTATTGTTCAGCTTATAAGACATAAACATATTTCTTTAAAAGTTCATCCATTTGGATGGGCTTTTTTGTTTCTTACTTACACCATTACAAATTGAAATTACTGTAATGGTATTGTTTCTGAGTATTCAATAAGTTTTATCTACTCTTCCTATATTTATACAATGAATACAAATGACTTGAATAATCCTGTATGGCAGGCTCTAACGGAAACACACAAATTATACGCAATAGAATATGAAGGTATGAAGTTTTACGATCCTGATATTTGTCCGTTTGGTGGTTTTTCAAACCTTGAAAAAACTCAAAATGCACTGGAAGCATACAGTAATTTATGCGATGATTTTTTTGTTGTTGGTAATGAACCTTTACATACACCTACTATTATTTCGGATAGAACCGTTATTTGTGATCAAATGATCCTCACTAAATTAATACAACCGACATATACTTATAAAATTAAAAAACTAACTAAGAACCATATTGAAGAACTCTATAAGCTTGTTTGGTTAGTCATGCCAGGTTACTTTAAAAAGAGAACCTTCGAAATGGGTGATTACTTTGGCATTTTTATAGACAATAAACTAGTCGCTGTTTCAGGAGAAAGACTTCAAATGGATAAGTATATTGAATTAAGCGCCGTTGTAACCCATCCAAATCATATTAGAAAAGGAATGGCAAAACAACTAGTTGCATATACTTCTGAACAAATTTTAAAAAAGAATAAAACTCCAATTTTACACGTTGCCGAAGAAAATACTGGTGCTATAAAATTATACAATGATTTAGGATTTAAGAGTATTCGAAAAATGGTATGGAGACATTATCTAAAAGTATAGTAACTATTTAAAATCGACTTCAGACAAATGCAATCCTGAAGACGGCGCTATAGTCTTCATAAAATCAATATTACTTTTAGGATTTAACGATTCTTTTATAAAATCTATATCATAATTTCCTTTTCCTAATTCAAATAATGCTCCCATGATCAAACGTATTTGATTCCTCAAAAAACCTTGTCCTTTAATAATTAAAACATAACTTTTTTCAGGAAAGAACGATGCTGACAGCTCGGTATTTTCAACAATAACACACTCATTAATGGTCCTTTCTACTTTTGTGTCTTTAGATGGTTTTGTACAATACCTTATAAAATTGTGGTATCCTTCAAATAATTTCGCTCCCTTTTTCATTTCATCTATATCGAGTTTCTCTAAAACTCCCGTTAAAAACGGAGCACAATATGGATGATTTTTCTCTCCAAATGAAAAATAATACCTGTATTCCTTAATTTTTGGATGCTGAATGATATTAAAGGTCTCGTCAGTTATTCTTTTCATAGACACCGCCCTAATATCAGACGGCGAGTTTATATTAAAGCTATTAACAAAATCATTCTCCGTTAGCTCTATATCAATAAACAACTGAAAAGCATAATCGACAGAAGACACTTTAGCATCCGTTCTTCCAACTCCAACTGATTTATTGCGTATACCTTTACAAACAAACTTTAATGTTTTATCTATTGCCCAATGAACCGTTTTTAATCCAGGTTGTTTCTGCCAACCATGAAATCGAAACCCAAGATACTGAACTCTAACAAGATAAGAATAACTATAATTCATACCCCAAATCTACAACCATTTTAAGTCTAATCCTTATTTTGAATCATTCTAAACAAATTATTGATAATTCAATAAATCCATTATTTTAATAAAAATAAATCAACAAAAAACCCATTTTACCTAAAAATCCATATTATAAATCAATTTTTTTTCAATAAAAATGCACTTTTATTAAATCGGTATTATTTTAAACTTTATTTGAGTACTTCTCATTTTATATCTACTTAAATCTACCTCATTTATCATATTAAAATTTTTACCCCCCTTTTTTTGACAAACAAACAGGTTACGAAAACGTTTTTCCCCCTTAACAAACTATATACCATTTGGTTATATCTATAAAAAGTTGAAAATTAGCACTTCATTTAATCAAAAATTCGAATAGTTATGGTAAAATTTAATCCTATTACAGTTACGATAACCATGCTCTGTTTCAACTCTTTTTCTCAAACCAAGGAGACAAAAAGTAATTTTTCGCTAAGCGGAAGCGTGGATACGTATTACACAACCAATTTAAGTTCAAGCGATATCGGTACTACCGGTATTTTGTCTGATAACTCTGCCAATGGCTTCGGGCTTGGAATGGCCAATGCCGTTATTTCTTATGAAAAAGAGAAAATTGGTGCAGTTGCTGACTTGGCTTTTGGTCCAAGAGCCAATGCCGCAAACGCATACGACGGAGCGATCAATCAATTGTATGTATACTACCAAGCTACTGATGATTTAAAATTCACGCTAGGACAATTCAATACATTTTTTGGATATGAAGTTATAGCTCCAGCGGCAAATTTCAATTACAGTGTGTCCTACCTATTTAATGCAGGTCCCTTTTCACATACAGGATTAAAAGTAGACTATACAGCATCGGAGGATTTAAGCTTTATGTTGGCTGTTACAAATCCTCATATAATTACGGCTGGAACAAATCCTACCGACGATTATCAACTAGGATTTCAAACGGGTTACAAAGGTCAGTACTTAAATTTAGTATATGGAGCCGATGGTTCTGGCTTTAAAGATTTTTTATATCTAGATTATACTGGAGGATTCGACATTACAGATGACTTCTATTTAGGAATAAACGGTGCATATGCAAATTCAGATGATGCTGATTCTGGTTATTATGGAGTTGCGTTATACTTACAAAAAGAATTCAAAAATGACTTTTCATTAGGACTGAGACCAGAATTCTTTACAACTACATCAGCAGCTGGAGATTTAAGTCAATCAGCTTTTACCTTAACTCTTAACAAGAGTATTATGAAAAACTTAAAAGTGATCACGGAGCTTAGGTATGATACATCTGATGATGTTACATTTTTTAACGACAAAAGTATAACAGGAGTAACGCTTGCAGCTATTTACTCTTTTGAATAAAAATATCATTTATTATGAGTTTAATTTTAACAATAATTCAAGACAATAACGCTTCTGAATTAGCAGCTGAAGTTGCTAAAATTAAAGGAGATATGGGCATGCTTTGGATGCTTCTTTCAGCAATCCTAGTATTCTTTATGCAAGCTGGATTTACTCTAGTTGAATCAGGAATGACTCGATCAAAAAATGCAGTAAATATTGCAATGAAAAATTTACTAGATATCTGTGTCGGATCTTTAACATACTGGATAGTTGGTTATTCTTTAATGTATGGGAATACCACTAATGGATGGTTTTTCTGGAGCGGTTTATTTCAAGGAGAGGGAGCAGATCTCCTTTTTCAAACAATGTTTGCCGCTACTGCTGCTACTATTGTATCTGGAGCTATTGCAGGTCGAACAAAATATTCAACCTATGTTATATTTTCAGTTATCATGACAGCTTTTATATACCCAATATCAGGAGGATGGCAATGGCAAGGTGAAGGATGGTTAACAAAAATAGGATTCATTGATTTCGCAGGATCTTCAATCGTTCATTCCGTTGGTGGATGGGCCGCTCTTGTTGCAGCCATTTTAGTAGGACCAAGAATTGGGAAATTTGTAAACGGAAAAGTAATGCCAATTCCTGGCCACAACCAAATACTAGCCACTTTAGGTGTTTTCATTCTATGGCTGGGATGGTTTGGTTTTAACGGGGGTTCTCAATTAGCTTGGGGTGGTGATGACGCTATTGCTGCATCAAATGTAGTACTCCTCACAAATATTTCTGCAGCTGCTGGTGGGTTAGGCGCCTTAATTACCACATGGATATGGTATGGTAAACCTCATTTAGCTCAAACTTTAAACGGAGCTTTGGCTGGTCTTGTAAGTATTACTGCTGGGTGTGGAAACATGACCGATACAGGTGCCGCTTTAGCAGGTTTAATAGGAGGTATATTAGTTGTTTTTTCAATTGAATTTATAGAGAAAAAATTAAAAATTGATGATGCCATTGGTGCGGCCTCTGTTCATGGAGTTGTAGGTGTATGGGGAACCTTAGTAATTGGACTTTGGGGTGTAAATGGAGATAAAGCGATTGGCCTTTTTAATGGTGGCGGTTTTTCTCAACTCGGAGTGCAAGCTGTCGGTGCTTTTGCATACGCTGTATGGGCTATTGTTCTTGCTTTTATTGTACTCTTTACTTTAAAGAAAACAATAGGTCTAAGAGTTTCAAAAGAAATTGAAGAACAAGGATTAGATATAGCTGAGCATGGAACAATTGCGTATCCTGGTAAAAGAGATAGAGGTGAATAAAAACAAGTATTCTTTAATACAAAAATAGAAATAGATAACTATACGCTATTAAAAATAGCGTATTAGTGTAAGCTTACTCAAGATGAATGGTTTATATAAACTGTTTGTCTTGAGTATACTAAACTAACGGTGTTAGTTATGTTAAACATTAATTATTGTAAAATAGCAAACAAATGAAACAACAAGGATTATATTACCCAGAGTTCGAAAGAGATAACTGCGGTGCTGGATTTATTTGTAATTTAAATGGAGAAAAATCTAATACTATTATCCATAATGCTCTTGAAATTCTAGTAAAACTGGAGCATAGAGGAGCTGTTAGTTCTGACGGACGAACGGGTGATGGCGCAGGTATTTTGATAGACATTCCGCATGAATTCTTTAAACGAGTTTGCTCTTTTACAATTCCTTCTCCTAAAGAATATGCCGTTGGAATGGTATTTCTTCCTAAAAGTTCTAATCAATCAAACTATTGTACTTCAATTCTTGAAAAAGAAATAAACAAACAGGGTTTAAGAATTATAGGTTGGAGAGATGTTCCAGTAGACACTTCTTTTATTGGAAAAATAGCGTCGAAAACAGAACCCAAAATAAAACAGTTTTTTGTTGATAAAAACAACTCAGATCTAACAGATTTACAGTTTAATGCCAAACTTTTTGCAGCGAGAAAGATAGCCGAGCACATCATTGCTAAATCAAAACTCTCTCAAGCTGATTACTTTTATTTACCAAGCCTTTCAACAACGACTTTAATTTATAAAGGGCTTTTGATTCCTGAGGATATAGGTAGATATTATAAAGATTTAAAAGAAAAAGATGTTGTTACAAGATTAGCTCTAGTACATCAACGTTTTTCAACAAATACATTTCCCGCATGGAGCTTAGCACAACCTTTCCGCTATATGTGCCACAATGGAGAAATTAATACCTTAAGAGGAAACGTAAGTAGAATGCGAGCCCGTGAAGAGCTTATGAAAAGTGATTTGTTCGGGGAAGATATTAAAAAACTATTTCCTATTGTTAGAGATGGAAAGTCAGATTCTGCCTCTATGGATTTAGTTGTAGAACTTTTATTAATGACTGGTAGATCTCTTCCAGAGGTTATGATGATTATGGTTCCTGAAGCATGGGAAAAACATAAAACCATGTCTGACGATAAAAAGTCTTTCTATGAATACAACTCATGCATTATGGAGCCATGGGATGGTCCAGCTTCTATCCCTTTTACTGATGGCAATTTTATTGGTGCTCTTTTAGATAGAAATGGACTGAGACCCTCTAGATATACCGTTACTAAAGATGGGTTCGTTATTATGTCTTCAGAAATTGGTGTTGTAGAAGTAGCTCCTGAAAACGTTGAAAGACACGGTCGATTAGAACCAGGAAAAATGTTTTTAGTTGACATGAATGCTGGAAGAATTATTGAAGATGAAGAAATAAAGTCAGAAATTGTTTCTAAAAGACCTTATCAAGAATGGGTTTCTGAACATACTCTGCCATTAGCTAAGGTTCCATACACCAACAACATGTGTCCTATTGAACCTACCAATTATAAAACTAGGCTACGTGTTTTTGGATATACCATAGAAGAAATAAATACAGTAATAGTTCCGATGGCGACAAAAGCCAAAGAGGCACTTGGGTCAATGGGTACAGATACTCCTCTAGCAGTTCTTTCCGATAAACCTCAGTTACTTTACAACTATTTCAAACAATTATTTGCTCAGGTAACCAATCCTCCATTAGACGGAATAAGAGAGGAGCTAATTACCGATATCAGTCTTGCTATAGGTGGTGATCGTAACATATTTGATGTCATCCCCGAACAAGCAAAAAAATTAAGGATTCAAAATCCCGTTATTTCAAATGACGATTTAGATAAAATAAAAAACGTAGATCATCCTGATTTTAAAGCGGTGTCGATTCCGATATTATATCCAATTTCTAAAGGTGTAAACGGATTAGAAAAAGCATTAGATGATTTACTAATTGCCGTTGAAAAGGCGGTTTACGAAGGTAAGAATATCATAATTCTTTCTGACAGAAATGTTGACAAAGAGTATGCCCCTATTCCAGCCTTATTAGCTTGTTCCTATGTACATCATTCATTAAATGGTAAACAAAAACGTTCAAAATTCGGAATTGTAGTTGAAACTGCAGAAGCTCGTGAACCACATCATTTTGCTACACTTTTTGGTTATGGAGCAAGTGCCATTAATCCATATCTTGTAAATGAAATCATTAGAGATCAAGTTAAAACAAATGTTATTAAAGATTTAGATGAAGAAACAGCTGTCGAAAACTTTAATAAAGCTATAGGAAAAGGGCTTCTTAAAATAATGAACAAAATTGGAATCTCTACTTTACATTCTTATAGAGCTTCACAAATATTTGAAGCCTTAGGCTTAAAGAAAACATTCGCTAGTAAATATTTCCCATATACGCCTTCAAGGATTGGAGGAATAGGGCTAGTTGTTCTTGAAAAAGACATTCAAAAAAGATTTGATAAGGCTTTCAAGCTTGAAAACTATAAATCAGTTCTAGATTTAGAAATTGGAGGTGATTATAGATGGAGAAGGAATGGTGAAAAACACATGTTTAATCCAACTACTGTTGCTAAACTACAACAAGCTGTAAGAGGTAAAAGTAAAGAGAGTTACCAAACCTATGCCGATAAGATTAATGAACAAAGTGAAAACTTAATGACTCTACGAGGCTTGTTTGAATTTAACAACCTCGATCCTATCTCAATTGATGAAGTAGAACCATGGACAGAAATCGTTAAGAGATTTAAAACGGGAGCCATGTCTTATGGATCTATTAGTGCAGAGGCCCATGAAAACTTGGCCATTGCAATGAATAGGATTGGAGGAAAAAGTAATTCTGGAGAAGGTGGTGAAAACAAATTACGATTCATAAAAGAATCTAATGGAGACTGGAAAAACAGTGCTATAAAACAAGTTGCTTCAGGAAGGTTTGGTGTTTCAAGTAATTACCTAACCAACGCCAAAGAAATTCAAATTAAAATGGCTCAAGGAGCAAAACCAGGAGAAGGCGGACAATTACCTGGTGAAAAAGTACTTCCTTGGATTGCTGATGTGAGAAATTCGACCCCTTATGTAGGTTTGATCTCTCCTCCGCCACACCATGATATTTATTCTATTGAAGATTTAGCTCAGCTAATTTTTGATCTTAAAAATGCCAACAGAAAAGCTAGAATTAATGTAAAATTAGTATCCAAAGTTGGTGTAGGAACGATTGCTGCTGGTGTTGCCAAAGCTAAAGCTGATGTAATTTTAGTCTCTGGTTACGATGGAGGTACAGGAGCCTCTCCTCTTACATCGCTAAAACATGCAGGTTTACCGTGGGAACTAGGTCTGGCAGAAGCTCAACAAACACTTGTTTTAAATGGATTAAGAAATAGAATTGTATTAGAAGTAGATGGTCAATTAAAAACAGGTAGAGACGTAGCTATAGCAGCCTTATTAGGAGCCGAAGAATTCGGTTTTGCAACTGCACCATTAGTAGCTTCTGGATGTATCATGATGAGAGCTTGTCATTTAAATACTTGTCCTGTAGGAATTGCTACTCAGAATCCAGAATTGCGTAAAAACTTTAAAGGTACTCCAGAGCATGTTATTAACTTCATGTACTTCGTTGCAGAAGAATTAAGACAAATTATGGCTCAATTAGGTTTCAGAACTTTAAATGAAATGATTGGTCAAAGCCATAAGTTAAACACCAACAAGGCAATTAATCATTATAAAGCTAAAGGTGTAGATCTTTCCGCGATACTTTACAAGCCACAACAAGAGAAAGAAACAATTCAATATAACACAGAAAAACAAAACCACAATTTAGACAATGTTCTAGATTTTAAAATTTTAAACGATGCAAAGTCCGCAATTATCAACTCAAAAGAAACAGATCTGCAATATCCAATTCAAAACACAGATAGGGCCGTTGGTGCTATTCTCAGCAATGAAATCTCCAAAAAATACGGAGAAGACGGTCTTCCAGAAAATACACTTAACGTAACATTTAAGGGTTCTGCTGGACAAAGTTTTGGAGCTTTTTCAACTAAAGGACTTACACTTACCGTTGAAGGAGAAACAAACGATTACCTCGGAAAAGGTTTATCCGGAGCCACTTTAATTGTTAAAAAACCTGAATCAGCCACGTTTGATGCTTCCAAAAACATTATTACTGGAAACGTTAGCTTCTATGGAGGTATAAAAGGAAAAGCATTTATCAACGGAATCGCAGGAGAGCGTTTTGCTGTAAGAAACTCTGGAGTAACCGCCGTAGTTGAAGGTGTCGGAGACCACGGTTGCGAATATATGACTGGGGGTAAAGTTATTATTCTTGGTAAAACGGGAAGAAATTTTGCCGCAGGTATGAGTGGAGGAATCGCTTATGTATTTGATGAAGACAACGAATTTGTAAACAACTTATGTAATAAAGAAATGATCGATATCGATCCTCTAGATGACAACGACTTTTTCGAACTAAAAACACATATTGAGGTTCACTACAACTATACAGGTAGTGATCTTGCTAAAGAACAACTTGAAAATTGGGAAACCATAAAAAAGAAATTTGTTAAGGTGTTTCCTAAAGATTACAAAAAGGCGTTAAAGAGGTTATCTGAAGAAAAAATAGTGTTAAAAAAAATTACAGCATAAGTTATGGGTAAAATTGGAGGATTTATAGATATAGAAAGACAAGACGAATCAAGTATAACAGTAGGCGAAAGGGTTAAAAACTATGACGAGTTTACCATTGCCTTAAAAGAGTCTGAAATAAAAAAGCAAGGAGCCCGATGTATGGACTGTGGAATTCCTTTTTGCCATAGTGGATGTCCATTAGGGAATCTTATTCCAGATTTTAATGACATGGTATATAAAGGAGAATGGCAAAAAGCTTCTGAAATATTACATTCTACAAACAACTTTCCTGAATTTACAGGCAGGTTATGCCCTGCTCCATGTGAAAAAGCATGTGTACTGGGACTAGTGAATGATCCTGTTTCAATAGAGAATATAGAGAAAAACATTGTTGAACGAGCCTTTGCTAACGGTTGGATTCAACCAAACCCGCCAAAAATAAGAACTGGTAAAACCGTTGCTGTTATTGGTTCTGGTCCCGCTGGTTTAGCAGCTGCTCAACAATTGAATAGAGCTGGACACAATGTTACAGTATTCGAAAGAGACGACGAAATTGGAGGTTTACTAAGATATGGAATTCCTAACTTCAAACTTGAAAAGGAAATTATCGACAGACGTGTAAAAATTCTGGAAAAAGAAGGTGTTATTTTTAAAACCAACGTAAATGTTGGTGTTAACTACGATATTAAAAATCTCGATTACTTCGATTCGATATTATTATGTGGAGGCGCAACAAAAAGAAGAAGTATTCCTATTAAAGGAATCAATTCAAATGGGGTTCATCAAGCTATGGACTTCTTGACGCAACAAACAAAATTAGTATTTAACAAAGAGATTGAAGGAGAACATATATCAGCAGAAGGCAAGAATGTTATTGTTATTGGTGGTGGTGATACAGGATCAGATTGTGTAGGAACATCCAATAGACATGGTGCAAAATCGGTTACAAATTTTGAAATTATGCCTAAACCTCCCTTCGATAGAAGTGTAAAAACTCCTTGGCCTTACTGGCCATTACAGTTAAAAACAAGCTCATCTCACGAAGAAGGTTGCGATAGAAATTGGTTAATTAATACCAAAGAATTTATTACTGATAATGACGGAAATTTAACAGCGTTAAAAACTGTTCAAGTAGAATGGGAAATCATCCCAGGAGAACGACCAAAACTCATTGAAAAACCTGATACGGAAAAAATTTGGCCTTGTGATTTAGCTCTTCTTGCTCTCGGATTTACAGGGCCTGAAACGACTTTAAGCGATCAATTAGGGTTAGACCTAGATCAAAGAAGCAACTATAAAGCCAATAACTACCAAACAAATGTTCCTCATGTATTCACCGCTGGGGATATGAGAAGAGGTCAATCATTAATCGTTTGGGCAATTTCAGAAGGAAGGGAAGCCGCTATAGGTATTGATAAATACTTAACTAGTTCTAGTTATTTAGGAACTAAAGGTTATGGAGATCTTCCTGGTGTATAAATTATTAGTTTAAAACGTTTTCGTAGAATTTCCATATAAAATGGGAATTCTTGCGTAACGTTTTATAATTTTCAGTACAAATAAAACTACAATGTCCAAACTACCTAAAATAAAAAGATTTGAAGAAAGTGTAGAGGCCCGATATAAAATATACAACAGTATTTTTATGACATTGCCTTTTAGCAGCATTACCAAAACAGGTGTACTGCTACCACTATTTCATGAAACTTGTAAAAAAGGATACGAACGAGGTGATGACCCAACTACTATCGTAAAAACATTTTTTGAAAAATATCAAGCCCGAAGAGACGAAAAAAGTCAAATAAGTTTACTCTTTAGATTTATTCAATATATCGAAAGACAAGTTGTTTTATTCGATGCCATTGAAGATGCTGCTTTTCCTACGGTTAATAATATGGATGGTATTGGTACACTAAGAAATTTAAAAGAATTTGCTTCCACTAACAATAAAATGGGGCAGCTAAGGGAATTCTTGCAAGATTTTAAAGTAAGAATTGTTTTAACAGCACATCCAACACAATTTTATCCTGGCTCTGTTCTTGGAATCATTACAGCACTATCGGAAGCCATTAAAGAAAATGATTTACAACAAATTACACAACTGTTAGCTCAACTTGGAAAAACTCCTTTTTTCAGACAAAGTAAACCTACACCGTATGATGAAGCTATCAGTTTAATTTGGTATTTGGAAAATGTATTCTATCGTTCATTCGGAAACATATACGACTATATAAAGGAAAACATTTTCGGAGATGCTGAGGAACTAATAAACAATGTAATTAACATAGGTTTTTGGCCTGGTGGTGATAGAGATGGAAATCCTTTCGTAACTCCAGAAACAACCTTAAAAGTTTCTGAAAAGCTAAAAGAAGCCATCATAAAGAATTACTATCGTGATGTCAGAGTATTGAAAAGAAAACTAACCTTTCCAGGTATTGAGGATAGAATTATTAGTTTAGAAAGTAAGTTGTACGAAACGGTACTAAAAAATGATACTACCTCTATTTCTATACAATTTTTGGAGAATGAACTTCTTGACATAAAAAGTATT
>NZ_FNSF01000002.1:7500-112500 GCF_900105455.1 Tenacibaculum sp. MAR_2009_124 | reverse complement strand
CTAGGCATCCTCCATACGCCCTTATTTAGCTTATTGTACTTTTTGCTTCCGATGTTAATCGGAAACGAGCTCTTTATAATTCTTAATTATTTTTTTATAAAAATATGTCGTTAGATATTAAATCTAACTCTCTATCTTGATTCTTTACGATATCATTTTACCAATATGTCAATGAACTTTTATTTAATGTAACAATACTTTAATATATCAATGTAACAATTATTTAATTGGTACATTTTTAATTTGATTAATTGCTACATTTATCTTGTGGAGAATATCGGAGTCGAACCGATGACCTCTTGCGTGCAAGGCAAGCGCTCTAGCCAGCTGAGCTAATCCCCCATATACTAGTAGTAGTACATAGTAGTTAGTAGTTATTCAACTACTACTCAACTTCTAGTTTTTCCTGAAAACTATGAAACATCTCTTTAAAAAAAGTAGTCCTGGGCAGACTCGAACTGCCGACCTCTACATTATCAGTGTAGCGCTCTAACCAGCTGAGCTACAAGACTATTTTAAGATCTGTGCTTAGTCTTCTTTTTTTTAAAATTAACAGCAGAGTAAAATTACACTTCTTTAGTAACTTAACACCATCTTCTCTAGAAAGGAGGTGTTCCAGCCGCACCTTCCGGTACGGCTACCTTGTTACGACTTAGCCCTAGTTACTAGTTTTACCCTAGGCAGCTCCTTGCGGTAACCGACTTCAGGCACCCCCAGCTTCCATGGCTTGACGGGCGGTGTGTACAAGGCCCGGGAACGTATTCACCGGATCATGGCTGATATCCGATTACTAGCGATTCCAGCTTCACGGAGTCGAGTTGCAGACTCCGATCCGAACTGTGATATGGTTTATAGATTCGCTCCTATTCGCATAGTGGCTGCTCATTGTCCATACCATTGTAGCACGTGTGTGGCCCAGGACGTAAGGGCCGTGATGATTTGACGTCATCCCCACCTTCCTCACGGTTTGCACCGGCAGTCTCGCTAGAGTCCTCAGCATTACCTGCTAGCAACTAACGATAGGGGTTGCGCTCGTTATAGGACTTAACCTGACACCTCACGGCACGAGCTGACGACAACCATGCAGCACCTTGTGATCTGTCCGAAGAAAACTCTATCTCTAAAGCTGTCAGACCACATTTAAGCCCTGGTAAGGTTCCTCGCGTATCATCGAATTAAACCACATGCTCCACCGCTTGTGCGGGCCCCCGTCAATTCCTTTGAGTTTCAATCTTGCGATCGTACTCCCCAGGTGGGACACTTATCACTTTCGCTTAGTCACTGAGCCAAAACCCAACAACTAGTGTCCATCGTTTACGGCGTGGACTACCAGGGTATCTAATCCTGTTCGCTCCCCACGCTTTCGTCCATGAGCGTCAGTATATACGTAGTAGACTGCCTTCGCAATCGGTATTCTGTGTAATATCTATGCATTTCACCGCTACACTACACATTCTATCTACTTCCGTATAACTCAAGTCAACCAGTATCAAAGGCAGTTCTATAGTTAAGCTATAGGATTTCACCTCTGACTTAATTGACCGCCTGCGGACCCTTTAAACCCAATGATTCCGGATAACGCTTGCACCCTCCGTATTACCGCGGCTGCTGGCACGGAGTTAGCCGGTGCTTATTCTTACAGTACCGTCAGCACCCTACACGTAGAGTGGTTTCTTCCTGTATAAAAGCAGTTTACAACCCATAGGGCAGTCATCCTGCACGCGGCATGGCTGGTTCAGAGTTGCCTCCATTGACCAATATTCCTCACTGCTGCCTCCCGTAGGAGTCTGGTCCGTGTCTCAGTACCAGTGTGGGGGATAATCCTCTCAGACCCCCTACCTATCGTTGCCATGGTAAGCCGTTACCTTACCATCTAGCTAATAGGACGCATAGTCATCTTGTACCGATAAATCTTTAATTAAATCCCGATGCCGGAATTCAACATTATGGAGTATTAATCTTCATTTCTAAAGGCTATCCTCCTGTACAAGGCAAATTCTATACGCGTTACGCACCCGTGCGCCGGTCGTCAGCAAGTAGCAAGCTACTCCTGTTACCCCTCGACTTGCATGTGTTAAGCCTGCCGCTAGCGTTCATCCTGAGCCAGGATCAAACTCTTCATTGTATAATCTTTAATATTATGTAATGTCAAGTCTTCAAAAGAATTTCAAGTGAAACATCTTAATAAGATGCCTCTGTGGTAATTCTACTCTTTGTTTATTTAATCTCTTAAATTACGCTGTCAATTTCAATATTTTCAATGAACTTTGTTTACCGTTCTTTTTAGTCTTCTAAACCAAAATCCCCATAAACTTCTTGTTGAAATGTTAGAATCGAACTAACTGATTTTTTTACTCCAAATCATTCCAAAATTTCCGTGATCGTGTTGCTTTCTTAAAGCGGATGCAAAGATATAAACTCTTTTAAAACTGACAAACTTTTTTTAAGAAAAATTCTTCAAAACTCTAAAGAAATCTCCGCAATAAATCAATGAACTTGCTAACTCTGTGTCTGTGTTTCCGTGTTAGCGGCTGCAAACATACAACCATTTTTTAACCCTACAACACTTTTTTTAAAGTTATTTTAAAACTCCCGTAATATATCCTCAAAAAAACCTAGATATCAAGGGATTGTAAAACTAAGTTTTTTTACCCTTTTTAGTTTTGGTTTTTCACACAAACAGTTACCCCCATTATTACACTCTATATACCTTTATATAACCCCATAAAAAAGCCCTGATAATTTTTCAATTAACAGGGCGCCATATACACTATTTTATTCTTTTATGGTTTAATTACCATAAAATAGAACGTTGTTCCTTCTCCTTTACATAATCTTCATTCCATATTAATTACATTTCTACTCAATATAAGAACGAATATACCCATCATTACGTGAACCTATATTATATCTGTATTAATTATACCCCTATAATATTGTACACAAAATGCATTTACAATATCTTTGCCCTTCGAAAATTTCCACTTGTAGGGAAATTAGGTATAATAGACACATAAGATATAATGATTAAAATTACATTACCAGACGGAAGCGTTAAAGAATTTGAAGTAAATAGTACTCCAATTGACGTAGCTAAAAGTATTAGTGAAGGACTTGCTCGAAATGTTATTTCAGCTAGTTTTAACGAAACAACTATTGAAACAACCACACCTTTAACAACCGATGGGGCTTTAGTTTTATATACATTTAACGATAAAGATGGTAAAAAAGCCTTTTGGCATTCTTCTGCACACGTATTAGCTCAAGCTATTTTAGAGTTTTACCCAAATACTAAATTAACTATTGGTCCAGCCATTGATAATGGATTTTATTATGATTTAGATTTAGGGGAAGATGTTATTTCTGAAAAGGATTTCCCTTCAATAGAGAAAAAATTTTTAGAATTAGCGAGAGAAAAAGCGGAATTTAAACTTCGTGAAGTTTCTAAAGCAGATGCCTTAGATTATTATAGAAGCAGAAATAATGAATATAAAGTTGAGCTTATTGAAGGGCTTGAAGATGGAGATATTACTTTCTGTGATCACAGTAACTTCACCGACTTATGTAGAGGGGGACATATTCCCAATACAGGATTCATTAAGGCAGTTAAAATAATGAATGTTGCTGGTGCTTATTGGAGAGGAAATGAGAAAAACAATCAATTGACTCGTGTTTATGCCATTTCTTTCCCTAAACAGAAACAACTTAAAGAATATTTAGAATTACTAGAAGAGGCTAAAAAACGTGATCATAGAAAACTAGGAAAAGAATTAGAGCTATTCACTTTTTCTCAGAAAGTTGGTCAAGGACTTCCTTTATGGTTACCGAAAGGTGCGGCTTTGAGAAGCAGACTAGAGGATTTCCTAAAGAAAGCGCAAAAAAAAGCTGGTTATGAAATGGTGATGACTCCGCATATTGGTCAAAAAGACTTGTATGTAACTTCAGGACATTATGCTAAGTACGGCGAAGATAGTTTTCAACCAATAACCACTCCTAAGGACGATGAAGAGTTTTTATTAAAACCTATGAACTGTCCTCATCACTGTGAGATTTTTGCTCACAAACCGTATTCTTATAAAGATTTACCAGTTCGTTTCGCTGAATTTGGAACTGTATATAGATATGAACAAAGTGGAGAACTTCATGGCTTAACAAGAGTTCGTGGTTTTACTCAAGATGACGCGCACATATTCTGTACGCCAGAACAACTAGATACAGAGTTTAAAAATGTAATTGATTTAGTACTATATGTTTTCACTTCATTAGGATTTGAAAACTTTACAGCACAAGTATCGATAAGAGACAAAGAGAACCTTGATAAATATATAGGAGAAAAAGAAACTTGGGAATTAGCAGAAAATGCAATTATCAATGCTGCGCAAGATAAAGGGCTAGATTTTGTTATTGAAGAAGGTGAAGCAGCATTTTATGGACCTAAACTAGACTTTATGGTAAAGGATGCTTTAGGAAGAAATTGGCAATTAGGTACAATTCAAGTAGATTATAATTTACCAAAACGTTTCGAATTAACCTATAAAGGACCCGACAATAAACTCCATAGGCCCGTTATGATTCATAGAGCTCCATTTGGTTCTATGGAACGATTTATTGCTATTTTATTAGAGCATACTGGAGGAAAATTCCCATTATGGCTAACTCCTGAACAAGTTATTATACTGCCTATCAGTGAGAAATATCAAAATTATGCAGAAAAAGTTTTACATTTGTTAGAAAATTCCGAAATTCGCGCCCTGATCGACGATCGAAATGAAAAAACAGGTCGAAAGATTAGAGACGCCGAAGTAAGCAAAATACCTTTTATGGTAATTGTTGGAGAAAAGGAAGAAGATGAAAACACTGTTTCCATCAGGAAACACGGTGAAGGAGATATTGGTACACTTTCTATTAAAGATTTTGTATCTTTGATAAAAGAGGAAGTAAACAAAACATTAACTCCTTTTTAGAAAATTAAATAGTAATCTTAAATTTATAGGTCATAGCAATCAAGAGAAGAAGAGGTGTTAGAAACACCAGAGTAATTAAAGAAGATCAACATAGGATCAACGAAAAAATCAAATACGTTGACGAAGTACGTCTTGTTGGAGACAATGTTGAAACTGGTGTATACCCTTTATCCAAAGCAAAAGAATTTGCACGGGAATTAGAACTAGATTTAGTTGAAATATCACCTAAAGCGGTTCCTCCTGTTTGCAAGATTATTGATTATAAAAAGTTCTTATACGAACAAAAAAAGAGGGAGAAAGCTCTTAAATCTAAAGCGACTAAAGTAATTGTAAAGGAAATTCGTTTCGGACCTCAGACTGATGAGCATGATTATGAATTTAAAAAGAAGCATGCTATTAAATTTTTAAAGGACGGAGCAAAACTAAAGGCTTTTGTGTTTTTCAAAGGTCGTTCTATCGTTTTCAAAGAACAAGGTCAAATTTTATTATTAAAATTGGCTCAAGAACTTGAGGACTATGGAAAGGTTGAGCAGATGCCGAAATTAGAAGGTAAGCGTATGACTATGTTCATCGCACCCAAGAAGACGAAGTAAGAATATAAGCAAGATAAAAACGAAAAGCGAAAATGCCTAAAATTAAAACAAAATCTAGTGCCAAGAAACGTTTCAAACTAACTGGCTCTGGAAAAATCAAAAGAAAGCACGCGTTTAAAAGTCACATCTTAACAAAGAAGTCTAAAAAACGTAAGCTTGCATTAACACATGCTACATTAGTACATAAGTCTGATGAAGCAAGTATTAAGCAACAATTAGTATTAAAATAATTGTTAGCTAGGTAGTAAATTAATTATTAACCATGGAGTCAGGCTCAAAAAGAATTACAAATAAAGTATTGTAAACGCCTGCTACAAAAACAATTTGAATTATGCCAAGATCAGTAAATTCAGTAGCTTCAAGAAATAGAAGAAAAAAAATCTTGAAGCAAGCAAAAGGTTACTTCGGACGTAGAAAAAACGTTTACACAGTAGCAAAAAATGCGGTTGAAAAAGGATTATTATATGCTTATAGAGACCGTAAAAACAATAAGAGAAACTTCCGTTCATTATGGATTCAGCGTATTAACGCTGCTGCCCGTCAGTACGGATTGTCTTATTCTCAGTTTATGGGAAAAGTTAAAGCTAACGATATCGAATTAAACCGTAAGGTTTTAGCCGATTTAGCAGTAAACAACCCAGAAGCTTTTAAGGCCATTGTAGAAAGAGTAAAATAAGTTTCATAAACTTGCTTATAATAAAAACCCAAACTTTATCGTTTGGGTTTTTTACTAATACCTATTATATCTAAAAAATATTTTATGAAATTATTAAAAGTCTTATCATTAATTTTCATTACTACTGCTACAGTAACTTCTATTGCTCAAGAAAAACAAACTAACAAAGAAAGTAATTTAATTAAGGAGCAATTTGAAGAATTGTATAAAAAATCCAGTTCTTATCAAAAATATAAAGTAATCGATAAGAAAGCTTATTCGGATATTAAAAGGAACGTGATGAATTCCTTAAAAGGTCTTGAAAGCACTATAAATTCAAAACAAGATACTATTACTACTCTAGAAGGTGAATCTAATTTATTAAAGAGTCAGATTTCTGAATTGAACCAAAAGCTAGAAGTTTCATTAGCTCAAGAAAACGAAATATCTTTTTTAGGGATTGACTTAGCTAAAACAAGTTACAATGTACTTGTTTGGAGTATTATTTCTATTTTGATTATACTATTGGTCTTCTTTATTTATCGATTTAAAAACAGTAATAACGTCACGAAAAAAACTAAGGTTTCATTAGATGAAATTGAAGAAGAATTTGACGTTTACAAGAGAAAATCTATCGAAAACGAGCAACAATTAAGAAGAAAGCTTCAAGATGAAATAAACAAACAGCGAGGAGTTTAAATTATATGGCAGTATTTCATAAACTGTGTAAGTTTTAAAATCTCGGGGTTGAATTCAACCCCGAGATTTTTTTATTCATTAACTTTAATTTTTACACATTTATGAAACCAGAAGATTTATTAAACGGCGAATTTCTAAAACAATTTAAAGATGGCTCAGAGTTAACTAGCTTTATAGAACAACTTCACAAACGAGGAGTTGAAAAGATTTTAGAAGGAGAGTTATCAGCTCATTTAGATTACGAGAAACATCAAAAGAGCACTAACTCTAATTCTCGAAATGGCTATTCAAAGAAGAAGTTAAAAACAACTTTAGGAGAAACAGAAATAGAAGTCCCAAGAGACCGTGAAGGATCTTTTAATCCTATGTTGGTAAAGAAAAGAGAAAGTACTACAGATGGTGTTGAAAATCTTATCATCTCTTTGTATGCTAAGGGAATGAGTGCTTCTGATATAGAGGAGCAAATCCGAGAGCTATATGACTTTAACATCTCTACTTCAACGATTTCAAGAATCACAGATAGCATTACTAATGACATTGTAGCATGGAAAAATAGACCTTTAGAAGCTACTTATTTAATCGTTTGGATGGATGGAATTGTTTTCAAGGTTAGAGAGAACTCTAAGGTTATTAACAAAACTATATACATAGCTGTAGGCCTTAGATCCGACGGTAAAAAGGAAGTACTAGGTTTGTGGTTAGGTAAAAATGAATCAGCTGCTTTTTGGATGAGTGTTTTGACTGATATTAAGGCCAGAGGAACGCAAGATATACTGATTACTGCAACCGATAATTTAAACGGATTTACAGATACTATAAAGACAGTGTTTCCTAATTCTACCACACAAATATGTGTAGTACATCAGATTAGAAACTCTTGTAGATACGTGGTTTGGAAAGATAAAAAAGAGTTTACTAAAGATATGAAGCAAATCTATACAGCTCCAACTAAAGAAGCCGCAAAGGCTGCTTTAAAAGATTTTAAAAATAAATGGGAAGCTAAATATTCGTATGCTATTAAAAGTTGGGAAAACAACTGGGATGAACTCACTGTTTTCTTCGATTTTCCAATTGAAATAAGAACTATTATTTACACCACTAATCTTATTGAAAATCTTAATGGGAAAATACGCAAATACACTAAAAACAAACTCTCTTTCCCGACAGATGACGCTGTTATCAAATCGGTATATTTAGCTTTAAGAGAAAGTACTAAAAAGTGGACAATGCCCATTAGAAATTGGGGCATAATTCTAAATCAATTTTTAGCTATATTTGAAAAAAGGATTAGGCTATAAATAACCTAACCCTGATATTTTGAACTTACACACTTTTTAGGATAGTGTCAATTATATAAAGCCTTTGTACTTATCTTCAAAGGCTTTTTTTAACTTTTAAAGTCGTTCTAGTAACTCATTTAAAATATAACTTTCACGATATACTTTTCTTTCCTTTATAGACTTTTTCTTCTTTTTTAAATACTCGGCAAACCCAAACTTCATAGATACATAATATAAACTAAAAGCTACCTCATTTTCAATTCTTAGACAGCTATTCCAGTTATCGATAATACACTGCTTACTAAAATCCATTAACCTATTACTATCCAGATATTTTTTCTTTACAAACTTCTCTATTTCTAAATGTTTATTTAATGAAGGGAATGTATATTTGAAGAATACCAACTTATTCTTAAAAAAATGAAGTTCAACAATAATTTTATATACTCCTATTCTCATTTTATAGAATAAGACATGACAATAACGTTGTACTTTTACCAACGAATAAGGCACATTCAACTTTTTTTTAACGCTGTACATCGAATCTCCGAAGTTTACGTCGTCAGAATGATTAATTTTCTCTTCAGTAAGAATTGAGCTTTGTTTCTCTGGCAATTTTTCATACACGGAGATATAACAAGTTATATCTCTATACTTAGAGATTGATTGATTATAATAATTACTGTAGTATTTTTTGTTACCCAGTAATTCAGACAATTTCCTTTGGATCAGCAGCATATTATTATGTTTTACAATAAACTCATCACCCCCCTTGAAATTTCTACGTATTTCTAAATATACAACTTTAAAACTTAAAAACCTCTTTATAAGCGCTTTATTAACCAGCACATCAAAAAGAAAACTTTAAACTCTAATTTTTTTAGCATCAGTCTTTCTGTATTACAAACTACTCTCTTACAATACTCCTAACATCATAATCAGATTCTCCCTACTCATTTAAATACGCCAAAAAACTTGATTTTCTACATAAATACATTACCGTAAATACTTCCTTATCACAAACTCTTAAACAATTATCATAAGGATCCATTATTCCCTCACTTATAAAACCGAAATGAGATACATTCTTAAAATATTTCTGATTTAAATAGTGGATAATTTCACCTCTATTTTTAATAAAAGGGAATGCATATTTGAAAAACACTAAATCATTTTGATAGAAATGTAACTCCACTTCTATTTTATGTTCTCCAATTTTTATCTTGTAACATAAAACATCTAGAAAACCTCCAATGGGAATACTGGAATAAACGACTTGAAGCTTCCGTTTCACCTCATTAATCGAATCTCCAAACTCGATATCAAAAAAATGATTGATTTTAGAATTGGACCTTATATAGAGTTGACTAAAAAAACCTGTATACAAGGAATTATAATACTTTAAACTTTTCCGCTCAGATAACTCTAAGAGCTTTTTTGTTTCTAAATTACTAGCATTAGAAACATTAATTACTTCATTCTGGATCAATAGCATATTAGCACATTATTTAACTTAATAAACTAGTCACCCCCGAAAATGAAATTACTAATTAAAGGTACGTTTTTTCAACATAAAAACCTATATAGCAATTGTTAAAGTCGTTATCTTCTGATATTTTTTTTAATCAACAACAAGTTCAACCTCAAAGGCTAATGCCTTTAAAAATTCATCTATTCTATCCTTTAATAATCCAGGAACACATATAATATGTGCAATATCACCTTCTGATGCTATTTGGTATCTTTTGCATAGCTCATCTGAAGGTTTATTAAAAACAACTGTTAAGGCTTCTTTATTTCTCCAAGCCTTCATCCCTAAATTACATAACTCTTTTTCCGTATATGCTGCCAATCTCTGCGCCTCTTCTACTCTTGACTTAAGCCCCGCTTTACCTATTTTTTCCAAAACTGACCATAAAAACAATGGTGTTAATCCATTTCTTGAACCAGTAATTGTTGTATCTAATGTTCCTACATAAGATATTGAATTTGCTACTCTATTTCTGTGTGCTCTTTTACACATAACAACACCGCATGGTATCGGCCCTCCAATGAACTTATGCCCCGAAATTGAAATGCTATCTACCCCTTCCGCAAAATCGAATTTAGGTCTTGGTTCAACAAATGGAGCTATCGTACCAAGAAAAGCAGCATCACAATGTATATAATAATTTTTTATAGCATATTTTCTTATTATTCCTTTGATTTTCTCTAAATCATCAACAGCTTCGGTCATTGTTGTACCTATATTCAAAAAGAAAACTGCGGGTTTGTCTCTATGAATCGTCAATATCTGCTCTAAATCTTCATAATCAATTTCACCATTCTCTTGACTTCTAACGACAACATTTCGCATATTCAATAAGTGCAAATTCTTTTTAACACTATAATGGGTGGACTCGCTGTAATACACAATTGCATTAGAATAACATTCTCTAGCCAAATAGAGCCCATAAAGATTACCTTCTGTACCTCCGTTCGTTACATACCCCCAAACATCTTCCGTTGAAGCGCTTAACATATCTGCAAAAAAAGAAACGCATTTACGTTCTATTTCCTTAGTATCAATTGTCAATGTAGAGTCTGACTCAGGATCACCTACATTATTTATACATAAATCCAAAAATGGGGCGAATTCACTAAAACTAAAATCCTTTGCCAATGGATATCCTAAAAAACTATTTGAACTTTCCTTTATTCTATTGTAGATATTATTAAATGATTGCATCCTGACTATTTTTTTATTCAAAGTTACAAACAAAGAATAAAGCACCTAACAAACAATTCTATTTAAGAAAATTATACTAAAAAAAACTCATAAATCAAAAATAAGCTACTTTTGTAACACCAAAAACAAACGAATTTTAAAAATATTTTCTATGTTCTCTTTAGATGCTATTGATTTAAAAATTATTGAAGAATTGCAAAAAGACAGTAAGCAATCAATTAAGCAGATTTCTCAAAAAATTAATCTTTCTATCACGCCGACACATGAGAGGATAAAAAAAATTGAAGCTTCTGGAATAATTGATAAATATGTTGCCATTGTAAAACCAGAAATGTTAGGTAAAAAGTTAATCGTATACTGCCAGGTTACCTTAGTTCAGCATGAAGATAATGCTTTCAAAAAGTTTGAAGATTATGTGAATTCTGTACCCAAAATCGCCGAAGTATCTTATATAGCAGGGAGTTTCGATATACTTTTAAAAATTATTTTAAAAGACATGGATGAATATCAAAACTTTGTTCTAAAAGAAATGTCTCAACTCGAAATTATTTCAAATGTTCAAAGTTCCTTTGTTATCAAACAGATAAAAAACAATACTCTTATTAGCGTAGACTAAAAGATATTATTTTAACACATATCTCCTCCAATTGCGAATTCGAACTCTTGAATTGCTGGAATACCATCGTTAGTTTTTGCAGGGTTCCAATTAGGCATGCTTTTTAATAGCTTTATTAATTCTTCATCAACGCGATCGTTCCCAGAAGATTCTTTTATTGTTAAATTAATTACTTCTCCTTTTTTATCTATCCAAAAATTAATTATCGCTCGCCTTTTGATATCCGTTGACCAATTTAATACTTCAATTCTTGTATTTTTCTTGAGATATTGAATCATTTTATAATAGCCTCCAATATATTCCGCTTCATGTTTTGGTGAAACCCTAAAAGCAAAATTCATCACATTTCTTTCTTTTTTATTGGTAACTGGATTCTTTGTTTCATATTTTACTTTCATCGTAATCAAATCCAACATTTTTGCACTCTTAAGAAGTTTCTGCTGCTCCGGTGTTAAAAAGTTATTTTTTGACAAGGCTTTCTTTTCAACTCCATTTGATACAACTTGAATAACAACAGACTCGTATTCATAAATCCAATTATGTGGAAAGTATTCTATGAAATCAGATAACTTTCTAGCTGTCTTCAACTTTTCCAATACTACAACCTTATTATCCCTTCTCTTTATAACATAACTTAATTCGTTATTGGGCTTATCTGGTAAATCGAAGCCATAAGAAATCTTTGATACCGATTTACGCGTCATTTTCTTTTTCTTTTCTTGCTTACTATTGAATCCGTATAATACTGCCGAAAGTATAAATGCAATACCCACTATACTAATAACTTTTGTTTTCATCTCTCTATTCTTTAATATTTACAAACAGGCAGCTTGACAAAATCTCTGTAAGCATCAATTATATTACCTGTATTTACAAATTTAGCTCTACCCTTTCATTTTCTTCTTTAACAAATGTAAAACGTTGTTGATCAAATGTCAAAAAAGTGTCAAAACTTAAAAATAGAAAATATTCTTTCTATACTCTACGATCCTTTCATGCCAATAATGCTAATCATTTATAAATACTAATACAATTATATATATCTGTTATTTTTTTCTTAACTTTAAAATGCTATGAAAAAAATATTAGAATACCTACCCTTTTATTTGGTTGTTTCTGTTGCTATCGGAATTTACCTAAATTATAATATTGCTTCTGAGGAGTTAAAATCTTCTGGAGTTTTCATTTATGCTTCTTTAATTGTCTTCCTTTTGTTTTTAACCAAGAGAGTAAACAAAAGGGGCTTTTTCTTCATTATTTTAATACTCTCTTTTGTTACCATTGGTTATATCGCTGCACACATTAACAACCCTAAAAACTTCAATAGTTTTTATAAAAACCAACATCTAGAAAATGCAATAACAACGATCCAAATAAAAGAGAAACTTAAATCAAGCAGATTTTCTCACAAATATATTGGCAAGATTGTAAACGTTGACAACTACTCAACCAAAGGAAACGTTCTAATAAATATTGATAAAACAAGTTCTGAGTATCTAAAGATTGATCAGGTACTCTTAACCAAACCTATTTTTAAATCTATTTCTCCCCTCTAAATCCTTATCAATTTGATTATCGAAGTTATTTAGCCAAGAAATATGTTTATGAACAAACATTTTTAAGAAAAGGTGAATTCAAAATTCTGAAGCGCCACGAATATTCTATTATGGGAATCGCTGAAACTATCCGATTCAAAATAGAAAAATCTCTAGAAAAGCAATCATTTTCACCTGAAGTTCTATCCGTTATGAAAGCGCTTCTATTGGGGCAACGTAAAGAAATCACAAAAAACACCTTAGCAAATTACACCAACGCCGGAGTTATTCATGTTCTTGCTATTTCAGGATTACATTTAGGCATTTTACTAATGTTTATCAATTTTATATCAAATCCTCTTTTACATGTTAAAAACGGTAAATTCGTGAAAGTGATTATTGTCGTCGTTATTCTTTGGAGTTTTGCCTTTATCTCTGGTTTATCGGCCTCTGTAGCGAGATCAGCCACGATGTTTTCGTTTATTACTATTGCGAAGTTATTTCAGAAAAAAACATTTAGTGAATATTCTATTATCAGCTCTATTTTTGTCCTTCTCTTAATAAATCCTATGGATTTATTTAATATCGGATTCCAGTTAAGTTATTTGGCCGTATTCGGAATTATCTGGATTTATCCACTATTATTTAATCTATGGACTCCTAAGTATTTTATCTTAATGAAGCTATGGCAATTAACTGTCGTTTCTATTTCTGCTCAAATAGCTGTACTTCCTTTGAGTATTTACTATTTCCATCAGTTCCCTATGTTATTTCTAATTTCAAATTTAGTTATTGTTTCTCTTTTAGGATTTATTCTGATTTCTGGAATACTAGTGATTCTACTTTCCTCGGTAGATGCATTACCTGAATTTATTGCTTTATCATACGATTTTATAATCAATAAAATGAACAGCTTTGTTCAATGGATCTCTTCTTTTGATCAGTTTGTTTTAAAGGAAATTTCATTAAATAAACTCCAAACTATCATTTGGTATTTGATTATTATAGGATGCGTTAGAAGTCTTTATAGATTTAAGGGAAGGAATTTTCTCTTTATTCTTATTTATTCTGCATTTCTTCAGTTATCATTGATCTATGAAAAGTATACAACGGATAAAAAAGACAGTTTAGTCATTTTTCATAAAACCAAACAAACTATTATTGGCAAACAAAAGGGAAAAGAGTTTACTATTTATAACAATCAAAAAGAGTCCAATCTTACTTATCTAATTTCTCCTATCAAAAAAAACGAGGATATAAAAATTAACTATAAAAATAAACTTCCTGATATATTAAGACACAAAGAAAACATAGTGCTACTTATAAATAATAGTGATTTTTTTGCTATTGAAGGACTGAATAAAAATGTCATTGTAATACTTACGAACTCACCAAAACTAAACCTAGATAGATTTTTACAGAGCAACACTCCTAAAATGATTATAGCGGACGGAAGTAACTATAGAAGTTATATAAATAAATGGCAAAAAACTTGTAAGAAACAAAAAACACCATTTTATTCTACTGAAAAAAATGGTGCTTATATTTTAAACTAAAAACTTATTAAATTGAACTCTTGAATTTTTTTTCAAAATCTTTCCAATTTGTTTTTTTATAATTTTCATCATTGAAAAAAGCCAATACTTTCTCAAATTTTCTTTCTGCCATATAACCTGGAACATTTTGCAGTAACTGCTTATCCTTATTCATAAATGCCGTTGAAGGATAACTTAACTTACCTTTCATTAACGCTGCTGCTAATTCGTGGTATCCTCGTCTACCTTGCGCTTTGTAAGTAAATGTTTTTCCTTGAAAACTAATATCATTGCGATCTTCGCCATTTAATTTAACAGGATAATAATTCTCATTTACATAGTCGACAATAACATCATTTTTATAAGTTGTATTGTCCATCTTTTTACACCATCCGCACCAATCTGTATAAATATCAATTAAAATTGGTTTTGGCTCCTTCTCACTTTTTTCCATAGCTTCCTCAAAAGATAACCACACTATCTTATTTTGATTTTGAGCATGTACACTCAAAGAAACTAAAGCTACTATTATAAAAATAAAATTTCTCATATCTTCTTGGTCTCAATAACTATTCCAAATTTACAAAAAAACCTGTCAATTTTTAACAAATTAACAGGTTTAATATTCTTTAACTTTTTAAAAAAGTGCTATTTAACACCATGCATTAGTTTCTTTATGACAGGATACAAGACAGCCGATAATACTGCCAATCCAAATGAAACAAAGGTCAACAACCAGAAGAAGCTACTTAGCCCTTCCTCTTGAGCGATACTTTCTGAAGATTCGGCAAAAACACCTGCTAATTTCATTCCAATTGCCACTGCCAAATACCAAATACCAAACATAAATGCAATCATTCTTCCTGGAACCAGTTTAGACACATATGAAAGTGCTACTGGCGAAACACATAATTCACCCATAGTATGGAATAGATATACTAATATTAGCCAAATAATACTTACCGAAGCTGTTTTAGCACCGGGTTCAATTCCATCAGCTCCAATTGCAATAACGGCCATTCCTAAACCTAATAACCCCATTCCAATAGCCCACTTCATGTTTGCATTGGGATTGTATTTACTTTCCCACCATTTCGAAAATAATGGTGCCAATGTAATAATGTATAAAGAATTCAACACTGAAAACCAAGAAGCAGGTATCTCAGCAGTATCCTTTTGAAATTCTTCATTTAACATCCACAATGCGATATACCAAATAATAGCAAAACTTAAGGCTAAAAATAAATTAGACCATTTATACTTGGCAAAAGTCTTTTTAAACAATAAAAACAACACCCACGTAATTATTCCTAACGGAACAATAGTCATCAAAGTGTTAGCTATTTTAAATATCATCCCTGCACTTCCTTCCAAAACCCTATCGGTATAATCTTTGGCAAAAATGGTTAATGAACTTGGTGATTGCTCAAATATTGCCCAAAAGAATATCGTTACAAATGCAAAAAACATCACTGCTAGCATTCTATCACGAGTAACCTTATCGTATTTAGGAATACGCATTACTAAAAGTGCAATAAATATTAAGAACGCCGCAATAATAGCTACTGTTGACCCAGAGATTCCAGCAAACTCAAATGGAAACACATTATATTTCCCTTCCGATATTTTAGATATTGGATCATTAAATATCCAAAGTAGTCCAAGGACTGATGAAACTGCTATCAATATTTTTTGTACTCCAGTAAAAGGATTTCTTTTAACCTCATCAGTTTTATCTGATGGCTTCGTGGTATCAAGAACCTCATCTAAAACATCCACGTTTTTATTCTTAGCTCCTTTACCTATATCTCCAAATATTCCTTGAATTAACCAAAACTGCAACAAGCCAAACAACATGAATATTCCTGCAACACCGAATCCCCAAGACCATCCAATTTTTTCTCCTAAATAACCACAAAGTAAAATTCCTAGAAATGCACCTGCATTTACTCCCATATAAAAAATCGTATAGGCTCCATCTTTTTTCTCCGATTTACCGGCATACATTTCCGAAATAATAGAAGTCATATTTGGCTTAAAAAAACCACTTCCAAATACTAATAATGTCAATCCTGTATAAATAAAGAATGGTGTTTCAATAGCCATCGCTCCATGACCTAAAGTCATCAACAAAGCTCCAACAACCACCGCTTTTCTAATACCAATTACGTTATCCGCAAAATACCCACCCAACATTGTTGAAAGGTAAACTAACGAAGTATAGGTTCCAAAGATAGCATAAGCCCATTCTCTAGGCCAGCCCCAACCTTCATCCATAATAGATGCCGTAAAAAACATTACTAATAAGGCTCGCATTCCATAATAAGAGAAACGCTCCCACATTTCCGTAAAAAATAACACAAACAGCCCAGCTGGATGCCCTAAGACTTTATCTTTAAATAGATTTTCAATATCTGTATTCATGTATTTCTAGTATTTAGTTTATAAACGCAACAAACCTCACAATTTGTTAATTGTGAGGTTTGTTTTATATTTTTTTAATTATTATCTGCTATTTCAAATCCTTCGGCTTCTTCCTGTGAAGTTCCTTTAATATTTTCTGCGCCATGAGTTAATCGCTTCAAAGGTTTTAAAATTGCAATAATTAGAATTCCAAATATCGTACAAAACACAGCGATTCCTGTAAACACTTGAAACTCTCCAGCTCCTTCCGATAATTCACCCACAAATCCAGCCACCTTATTTCCAAGACCTGTCGCCGCAAAATAAGCTCCCATCATAAAAGAGGCATATTTTACTGGAGCCAATTTTGTTATAAAAGACAAGGCTACTGGAGAAGCACATAACTCACCAATAGTATGAAATAAATATGCCAAAACCAGCCATATCATTGCAGATTTTTCAACTACTTCTTCACCATTCATTACTACTTCAGTACTCGCTTTACTCATAAAAAAGAATCCAAAAGCCATAATAATAACTCCTATTGCCATTTTAAATAATGACGAAGACTCCTTCCCTTTTTTACCCCATTTATACCAAAACCCTCCTACTGCCGTACCTAAAATAATAATAAAAAACGCATTAACGGACTGAAAAACAGCAGCGGGTATTTCATTTCCAATTAATGGCAATGAAAACGAAAGAACTCTGTTCGTTTTTTGTTCAGTATACAGACTCATTAAGCCTCCAGCTTGCTCAAACGCTCCCCAAAAAACAATAATAATTAAGAATGACAAGAACATCACAAGCATTCTATCTTTCTCTACCTGAGTTAATGGTTTCTTCATTAATTCTTTGTCTGGAGAATCTTTCTTTCCTAGAAATTCACCAACTCCTTCAAGATATTTCAATCCGAACATATATACTAATTGTCCGAAAGCCATACCAATTCCAGCTAAACCGAAACCATAGTGCCAACCATATTTAGCAGCAACAGCACCAACAATAAGAGCCCCTAAAAATGCTCCTAAATTAATTCCAATATAAAATATATAAAATCCTTTATCTCTTCTATCATCACCTTGTTTATACAAACCTCCAACCATAGTTGAAATATTTGGCTTTAAAAAACCTACACCTATCACAATTAAAATCAATCCTGTGAAAAATGCCCATTGCGCATCAATAGCCAATATTCCATGACCAGCACACAACAACAATCCACCAAGCATTACTGCTTTTTTCTGACCTATAAATTTATCAGCAATCCAACCTCCAGGTATAGACGTTAAATAAACAAACATTGTATATGTTCCATAAAAAGATAAAGTTTCGGCATTGGTCCACCCATATCCTGATTGCGGATCTCCAAATATTACCGGAGCCGCTAAGAAAAGCGTTAAAATAGCGCGCATTCCATAATAAGAAAAACGCTCCCACATTTCTACAAAAAATAGAACGTAAAGACCTGCGGGATGCCCTAAAATTTCTTTTTCCCGATATGCATTGGTTGCTGAGTCAGCCATAATGATTGAATTATAAGTTATTTTTAATAAAGTTAGTCATTTTAATATATAGATGTAAACGCGTGTTTCCTCCATATATTCCATGGTTTCTATCTGGATACATTGCCCATTCAAAATCTTTATTAGCCTGAACTAAAGCTTCTACCATTCTATAAGCATTCTGAACATGTACATTGTCATCTCCTGTACCATGCACTAATAAGTACTTTCCTTTTAATAACTCTGGATAGCTTAATGGTGAATTATCATCATACCCAGAAGCATTTTCTTCTGGAGTTCTCATGTATCGTTCCGTATAAATACTGTCATAAAAACGCCAAGTTGTAACAGGTGCAACTGCAATGGCAGCAGCAAAAACATCATTCCCTTTTAGGATACAATTCGTACTCATATAACCACCGTAAGACCATCCCCAAATACCAATTCTGTTTGCGTCGATATAAGATAATTTCCCTAACTCTTTGGCAGCTCCAATCTGATCTTCTACTTCATGCTTACCAAGGTTCAAATAAGTTACCTTTTTAAAATCGCGTCCTTTGAAGCCAGTTCCTCTACCATCAACACACACTATAATATATCCCTGCTGAGCAAGCATTTGATACCAAAAATCATTTGATCCTCCCCATTTATTGGCTACCTGTTGAGATCCAGGACCAGAATATTGATACATAAAAAGAGGATACTTTTTTGAAGCATCAAAATTTGCAGGCTTAATCATACACATATTTAACTCCTCTCCATTTACTGAAATAGTAGAGTATTCTTTAGTTCCCATATTGTACTCCGCTACCTTTGCTTTTAAAGCTGCATTATCCTTAATGGTCTTTAATACATCTCCTTTAGCATTTCTCAACGTATAAACTTGTGGTGTATTTGCATCCGAAAATGTACCGATAAAGTAATTTAAGTTCTTACTGAAAGCTGCTGAATTTGTTCCTGAAGGATTACTCAATAACTTTTTATTCTTTCCTTTAATCGAGATACTGTATACTCCTCGGTTAATTGATCCATTTTCAACAGACTGATAATAAATCGTTTTTTTCTTTGGATTGAATCCGTAATAAGAAGTTACTTCCCAGTTTCCTTGAGTAATTTGGTTAATTAACTTTCCTTTTTTATCATAATGATAAATATGATTGTATCCATCTTTTTCACTGGTCCAGATAAAGCTGTTATCATCAAGGAATGTCAAATCATCTTTAATATCAACATACGCCTTGTCAGTTTCATTTAAAACCAACTGAGCACTAAACGAATCTGCATTTACAAAGTATAACTTTAAATCATTTTGATGGCGATTTAATGTTCTCACTGATAAAACCTTATCATTTTTCGACCACTTAATTCTTGGAATATATTCATATTCACCAACAGTAATTTCTGCTGTTTTAGTCGTTTCTAAAGAAAATATATGTAATGATACCTTGGCATTATCTTCTCCAGCTTTTGGATATTTAAATACATGTTGAGAAGGATATTTATCTTTCCCTATCACATCCATTGAAAACGTTTTTACTTTGCTTTCATCAAAACGCAAAAAGGCAAGATTTTTACTATCTCCACTCCATTCAAAAGCTCTTACAAAACCAAATTCTTCTTCATAAACCCAGTCAGTAATACCATTAATTATTTTATTTTTTTCTCCATTGGAGGTAATTTGAAAAATTGTCTCATCTCTTGAAAAATCTTTGATATAAAGATTATTTCCTTTTGAGAACGCAATTTTTTCACTATCTGGAGAAAATGTTGGTTCTTGAATATCTTCACCAATTAACGATAACGTTTTAGTATTGATATCATAAACATAAAATGTTCCCAAAAAAGAATGACGAAATATAGGTTTAAAATTTGTTCCTAAAATCAATTTTGTTTCATCATTATTAAACTCATAAGAACTGAAATATCTCATTTCTTTTAAATCTTTACTATCGACAATAGTTTCAACCTTTTCTAAGGTTTCATAACTATACTTGTCTACTGATGAACCGGAGCTGTGGTAATTAAGAAGTGAATAGAAATCTCCGTTCATGGAGTTCAAAGAATTCATATAATCGGCTCTAAATGTGCCATTTTTCCAAATATCTTCTAAGGAAATATCTTTTTTTTGCGCCTGCATTAGAGAAGCAAACCCAAGAAAAAATATTAACAGTTTTTTCATATTTAGTTGTTGTTTAAGTAAAAAGTTTGCCAAGTTTACGGAAAATTCATTAATTTTTAGGTTAAAATGCCTAGAAATATCTTTAAACTCGGCTAATTTAACAGGATTCATTTATCTTTGAATCCTTAAAATTTAAACATAGAATGGCGAAAGTTATTTCAGGATTTTCCAAACTTTCTAAACAAGAAAAGATTGATTGGTTAGCTAAGAATTTTTTTAATAACCAAAATGAAATCATCCAAACAATTCAGCAATACTGGAATGCTGATGAAGCATTACAACAATTACATGACGACTTTATAGAAAATACCATTACTAATTTTTATATGCCATATGGTATTGCTCCCAACTTTATTATTAATGGTAAAGAGCATGTAATACCTATGGTCGTTGAAGAAAGTTCCGTTGTTGCTGCAGCCTCTTTAGTCGCTAAGTTTTGGAGCACACGCGGTGGATTTAAAACCCAAGTTATTTCTACGACAAAAATAGGTCATGTTCACTTCATGTTTGAGGGCGATAAAAAAGAACTCTATTCTTACTTTCAAGAACAGAAGTCTAAACTATATGAAGCGACATATTCCATTACTAAAAACATGGAAAAACGTGGAGGTGGTATTTTAGACATTATTCTTGTTGATAAAACTGAAGAACTCGATAACTATTACCAGCTACATGTCACCTTCGAAACGAAAGACTCTATGGGAGCGAATTTTATAAATTCATGCCTTGAAACCATGGCGAACCAGTTTAGGAGAAATGATATTGAAATCGTTATGAGTATTTTATCTAACTATGTTCCTGAATGTTTGGTAAAAGCTGAAGTGTCATGTGATGTAGCCGAATTGGGTGGGAACAATCCTGAAAAGTTTGCTAAAAAGTTTGAGCAAGCTGTAAAAATAGCTGAAATAGAACCTTATAGAGCAGTTACTCACAATAAAGGGATTATGAATGGCATAGATGCGGTTGTATTAGCAACAGGAAATGATTTTAGAGCTATTGAAGCTGGAGCCCATGCATACGCAGCAAAAAATGGTACTTACAGCAGCCTCTCTCATTGTGAAGTAAAAGATGGAGTGTTTAAATTTTGGATTGAACTTCCATTAGCTTTAGGTACTGTAGGAGGATTAACCGCAATACATCCAATGGCTAAGTTGTCATTGGACATGATGGGAAGACCGTCAGCTCCAGAATTAATGGAGATTATAGCTACTGCTGGTTTAGCTCAAAATTTTGCCGCCTTACGAGCATTAACTACAAAAGGCATTCAACATGGTCATATGAAAATGCACCTAATGAATATATTAAATCAAATGAGTGCCTCTACTGAAGAAAAAGAACTAATTTCAAAAGAGTTTGAAAATAAAACAGTGTCTCATAGTGGTGTTGTTGAAGCTCTCGAAAACTTAAGAAAGAAGGTCTAAATGGATTCAATAAAACATTATAGTAATGGTAAACTGTTACTAACTGGTGAATATTTAATTCTTGATGGAGCTGAAGGTCTTGCCGTTCCTACTAAATTTGGACAAGATTTAACTATCGACCCCATTAATGAACCAGAGCTAATTTGGGGTAGTTTTTCAGATACTGGAGAGTGCTGGTTTGAAGCAAGTTTTGATCTACCGAAATTAAGACTAACCTCAGCTACTTTTAATTCTGATAAAGAAGGGAGTTCTGAATTTGTTGCCGAAACACTGCAAACAATTCTTCAAGAAGCGAAGAAATTAAATCCTGAGTTTTTAAATACAACCAAAGGTTATATTGTTAAAACTAACTTGTCATTTCCTAGAAACTGGGGGCTTGGGAGTTCTTCTACTTTAATAAATAATATTGCTTCTTGGGCTAACGTTAATCCCTTTACTCTTTTATGGAATTCCTTTTCCGGAAGTGGTTATGACATTGCTTGTGCAAAACATAATGCTCCAATTATATACCAAGTTGAAGGAAAGAACCCTTCAATAAAGGAAGTCAATTTCAATCCTGATTTCAAGAATCAATTGTTTTTTATTCATTTAAATCAAAAGCAAAATAGTAGAGAGGGGATTGCTCAATATAGAAAAGTAAAAGATGAGGCCAAGAAACACATCTCAACCATAAGTGAAATTTCTTACAACATATTGAACTCTAAATCTGTTAACGATTTTAATCTTCTTATTAATGAACACGAACATATTATTAGTCAAATTATAGAACAAGAGCCCGTTAAAAAAAGATTATTCAACGATTATTTTGGAGAAATAAAAAGTTTAGGAGCTTGGGGTGGCGACTTTATTTTAGCGACGGGGAATGATGACACTCCAATGTATTTCAAAAACAAAGGATATCATACTATTTTAAAATACTCAGAAATGATTCTTTAGTTTTATGTTATGATTAGACGATATACTATAGAAGACATTGACAAGTTAATTGAATTGCTTGATCAAAATACCCCAGTATTTTTCGACGCTACTGAGAAAACTGATTATATCGATTATCTAACAAATGAAATTGAAGATTACTTTATATACGAAGTAAATAAGAAAATTATTGGGTGCGGAGGTATTAATTATGACATCGTAAATAGGACCGCTAGAATTGCTTGGGACATTATTCATCCTAATCATCATGGAAAAGGTATCGGTAAAAAACTTACTTTACATCGAATTAACCTTATTAAAACTAATATAAATATTGACACTATAATTGTTAGAACTTCACAATTGACTTATAAATTTTATCAAAAAATGGGCTTTCAAGTAGACAGCGTAACCGATAATTTTTGGGCAAAAGGTTTTGATCTTTATTTAATGTCTTTAAATACAAATAAAAATAGTGAGCACTAAAAAGAAAGTAATTATTATAGGAGGTGGAGCAGCAGGTTTCTTTACGGCAATAAATGCTAAAGAATTAAATCCTGATTTAGATATTACTATTCTAGAAAAAGGAAAAGACACTTTACAAAAAGTGAAAATATCGGGTGGTGGACGTTGTAATGTTACACACGCTTGCTTTGAACCAAAAGAACTAGTTAAGCACTATCCTAGAGGAGAAAAGGAATTACTAGGCCCATTTCACCAGTTTATGACAGGTGATACTTTTGAGTGGTTCGACAACCATCAAGTTCCTTTAAAAATTGAAGAGGATAATCGCGTATTCCCAGAAGCGAACACCTCTCAAGCTATTATTGATTGCTTTACTCACTTAACGGAAAAACTAAAGATTAAAGTAGCTACAAGTCAAAACGTAATTGATATTACAAATGAAAATGACTCATGGGAAGTCATCACTAAAAATGAGTCATATCAGTGTGATTTTTTAGTTATTGCTGCAGGAAGTAGTAAAAAAATTTGGGAACTTGTAGAAAAACTAAACCACAAAGTTATTCCGCCTGTCCCTTCTTTATTTACATTCAATATTAAAGATCCTCGTATTATTGATTTAGGAGGAATATCGGTTCCAAATGCTTCTGTTAAAATTGCAAAAACGAAATTAGAAAACTCTGGACCTTTATTAATTACACACTGGGGATTAAGCGGTCCTGCTATTCTAAAGCTTTCTGCCCACGGAGCTAGAGTATTAGCAGAAAAAAACTATCAATATAATGTTATCGTTAATTGGTTGGGTATGGATACAGATGCAGTTGCCGAAGCATTGACTAATTTTAAGCAAGAGTTCTCTAAAAAACAAATTCACCTTAGGTCTCCTTTTACAGATCTTCCAAGAAGATTGTGGGAACGCTTGCTAAATGCATCTAAAATTTCGACCAAAGCAAATTGGGCGGATTTAAGTAATAAACAATTAAGCAACCTATCTACACAACTTACCCAAGGACTTTTTAATGCTAATGGTCGCACCACATTTAAAGATGAATTTGTCACTGCTGGAGGAATTGATTTGAAAGAAATTAACTTCAAGCGCTTCGAAAGCAAAATCCATAAAAACCTCTTTATTGTTGGTGAAGTTTTAAACATAGATGCCGTTACCGGAGGATTCAATTTTCAAAACGCTTGGACAGGAGGGTATATCTGTGCTCAAAGTATTGCCAACAGTTAAATACGATTGTGGTTATATTAAGTCTATTACTTCAATACAACCTCTGTCGGCAACCGTTATATAACATTTAGAGTAATCAATACTAAAGGTAATATTCGTTGGTTTTTTCCCAGTAAGATTTATTTCATTTAATATTTCTCCTTTTGGAGATAAGACAACTACGGTTCCTTTGTCATATCTACAAATATATAGATTACCTTGTTTGTCGCAACGCATACCATCAAGTCCAAAATTTTCAAAAGAAATAAACTCTTTCTTATTTGACACATCTCCATTTTCTTTAATATCATATACCCATACTTTTCGCTGAACAGATTCGTTTACATACAGTTTTTTTCCATCAGGACTCACCTCTACTCCATTGGTTGTTCCCATGTTTTTCTCCAAAAGTTCAAACCCCTTTTCTTTTGTTACCTTCCATAAGTTCCCTGTACTTTCTTTCCAATTCGGATCACTTGCATACAAAGTTGTGCTTGAAAGTACTGCAATATCATTTGGCTGATTTGCTAAAGGTTGATTCGCAAAAATTTGAATTTCTTTTGTTTCAAGGTTTACCTCAAGCACATTATGATTGGTATAATCGGCGATAAACATTTGATTTTTATTTCCGAATCGAATGCCATTACCAATACTTCCATTAGGAAGTTCAATAAACATACTACTTTTCCCTTCAGCAGTTACTTTTCCTACAGTTCCTTCCTTTTCAAAATTAACCGCATAAATATTCCCTAAATAATCTGTAGCGGGGCCTTCTATGCCACCTGTAAATATATTTTCTTGTATTAAATCGTAGCTCGTTTGTTTTTGGCTACATGAAGTTATTATTACAGTAAAAAGAAGTAAGTAAAGTTGTTTTCTATAATTCATTCGAACAATGCTTGTTTAATTTAGTATTGCCTAAAATGAACCAGTAAATAACTATTTACCTCCTTTTTTAGCTAAAAACACTAGAAATAACTATCAACAACTGAATTATCTCTTGCTTACCGATGTTTCAGTATTAAAAATGAAAGGATTTTTTTCTATTAGAAATGGAGTTCGCACAAGAAAACACTATCTATTAGCTTGCCACAACTCCACGGTGCGGCTTGAGTGCATCTCTAAATATTTTCATATCAGTCTCATCTACTGTAATAAAAGCAATCGCATGAAATTCATGAACCTGCTCATGGTTTACCTCGTAATATGTAAGGTTATCTATTTCCGCGAACTCTTTTAAATGAACACAATGATGCTTCGCTGTTTCAAGACCTTCAGGGCCTTTAAAGTCCCATATCAATTTAATTTTTCTACTCACGAATTATTAATTTCGACAAAAATACCTATTTCAAAAGCAGAAATAGGTATTTTCTAATTAATAAATTTAAAATGAGAACAACACTTAGTTGTTTAAGATTTTACTTGAGGGGCTCTATTTTGGATACTTAACATTTTAACTATTTAAATGAAATTATGTATCTACACATTTCAAACGATTAAAATATGAGTTAAGTATTTTCTCTGTGCATTTTCTAAGTACTTCTTATAATTTATTTCAATTTTCCAAGAAGTTTAGATCCGAATAACCAAACTCACAAATTCGACCAGACAACATTTAACACGCTATAAAACAGTAAGAAGACTTCTTACCGAAGTCTTCCTGCTAATATTAAAGGGAAAAATATATAAGGGGAAAATACTGTTTTCTTTATCTACACCTTAAAGATAAAACAGATATAAAACCAAAAACCAAACACTTCGGTAAAAAGTCTATTTCTATCGGCGTATGTATCAAATAAAAGGATAAAAAAACCCGCTCTAAAATAGAGCGGGAAAATTGCTATGAAAAAGAAAATTCTAAGACGTCTCTTAGAACAGGTGCAAATTTACAACAGTTTCACTGTTTGATATGTTAAAATTTAAAAGTTTGTCACCCCTCAAAAACCCTGAACTTAACATAAGGGTTATCCCTAGTTCTTTTCATTCAAAAACAGGTAAAAACCTATCTATAATCTAATTACAATGCAGAAAACCCTGAAATAAAAGAAAAGCAAAAAGATTGTTACTTATTGCTTTTCTTGAGTACATTCTTTTTATTCTATTTCTCCCCTCGCATCCATAACAATACAATATCAAACAATCTTGCTATTACAAGAATTATCAATCCGAATGTAGGAGCTATTAACGCAATCCTCAGCCCTCCTGTCAAAACTTGTTGACTAATACTATCCGCTATTGAAATAGCTTCTAAAGCTCCTAGCATTCCTATTATAAATCCTAACACTCCAAAAACTAAAGAAAACAATCCTACGGATTTCAGTAATCTCGAGTTTTTCTCAGTATTCGCTTTAATTCCTCGAATAAACAGAAAAACCACCAACAGTAGCATGATTAACAAGGGCACCATAAACAAATAACCTCCTTGACAAAATATATCCGTACACGGCTCTCCTTCCATTTCTACAACTTCGTAACCTGCTGCTACTGCTTCTTCTAATTTTAATTGAATCATAATATTTTTTTAAATTGTTTCTGCTACGAAAGTATAACACTCTTTAAACTCCATGGAACACTTAGAGACCAACAACAACTTTTATCCTCGATTCTGCAATGACCTTGAAATTTCATAGATAAATAAAGTATTATGTTAAAACCACGTTTAATTTAGTATTTCATCTATATTTAAGATGCAAATCAAAATATTTTTTTCTTTTTTGTAAAATGCAAAAGTTAATAATCTCTTATTTGAAAAAAACACCTTTACACTTATTATTTTGGGTAATGGTTTGGGGATTTTTTTATCTTTTTTTTAGCTCGGGGAGTCAAAACAATTCTTTTCTACTTTTTTTCTCAACAATTATGGCTTCAATTACCATAGTCGCTTCCTACGTTTTTATCAGCAAGCTCATACCAGATTATTTACTATCTCAAAAATATTGGCTATTTACATTGTATGTGATATACACCTTAATTTTCACATTGTTTGGTGTGTTATTAACAATAATTTTAGGTTTTACATTCTTCTTTAACCTTGAATATCAACAAATGCCTTTATTGATTAAAAGTCCTTCAGTAATTTCTATATGCGTACTCCTCATTATTACTTTAGTCAGTGGGTTTAAAATTTTAATGAGCAATTATAGAGCAATCGATGAAAAACAAAATCTTAAAAACAAATTTCTCGAAGCCCAATTAGAATTCAAAAAGCAAGAGCTTAAGTTTTTAAAAATGCAAATTCATCCACACTTCTTATTTAATACTTTAAATACTTTATATGGCTTCGCTTTAAAAAAAGCGGATGAAGCCCCTGACATGATTCTAAAATTATCAAACCTCTTGGACTATATCCTTTACCAAGTAGAAAAACCTCTAGTATCATTGAACGATGAAGTTGAACATATTGAAGATTATATCACCTTAGAAAAAATGAGATTTCAAAAAAATCTTATTGTTAAATTTATAAAAGAAGGCGATATATCACATATTCAAATAGCTCCAATGCTATTGCTTCCCTTTATTGAAAATGCTTTTAAACATGGTGTCCCCATTAAAGGAGTGCTAACAATAGAAATAAAACTAGAAGTTGGTAGTTCCTCTCTAAATTTTGAAGTTAAAAACACCACAAAACCATCAACTAAATCTTCTAAGGGAATTGGGTTAGAAAACATAAAAAAGAGACTATTCATGCTATACAAGCACAATTATTCGCTCCAAACGATATTTGATAAAGAACAATTTTTAGCAACATTAGCCATTCCATTAAAAAATGAATAAACAAGTTAATTGCATTATTATAGACGATGAACCTATGGCAAGAGAAATTCTTACCACTTACATAGATAAAATTCCTAACTTAAATTTATTAAAAAGTTGTTCAAGCGCAATGGACGGTATTCATGCAATTAACGACCATGCCATCGATTTAGTGTTTCTAGATATTAACATGCCAGAAATATCAGGATTAACATTTGCTAAATCCATTCAAAAAAATATTAAGATTGTTTTTACAACTGCTTATAGAGAGTATGCAGTTGAAGGATTCGACTTACAAGCCATAGATTATTTGTTAAAACCCATAGCTTTTGACAGGTTTTTGAGAGCAGTAAACAAACTTTTAGAAACCTCAAACCTAGTAAAAGAGGTTAAACCAAAACTTTATAGTAATCTTAATCAAACTAACGATTTTATCTTTTTACGATCAGACAGAAAAATGATTAAAATGGATTTCTCTGATATTTTATACGTTGAAAGTTTGAGTGATTATGTAAAAGTTCACACAGCATCAAAAACCATAGTAACGAGAGAAACGATAAGTAATATCGAAAACAAACTCCCAAATCATTATTTCATCCGAGTACATCGATCTTTTATTGTTTCTATAAAACAAATCGTATCCTATACCAATGAATACATAGAAATTAACAAAAAGGCAGTTCCCATTAGTAGAACTTACAAAGAAGAAGTTTTACAAAAACTCGGTTCCATATAAGCATCATAAACGATATTTACTCATGTCTTATTTTTCCTTTAACTCGAAATTGTTTTCTTTGATAGTTTTTACTTTTTACTACATACCAGTAATGAAAAAATTCACGTATTTTTGCTAAAAAAACTACACGTTTAATATGGTTAATTTTATTTTTCAAGAAGCCGTTAAAACAGTTGAAAAAACAACTCATCAATGGCAAACTCCAAGCAATATTGCACTTGTTAAGTATTGGGGAAAAACGGAACCTCAACTGCCCAAAAATGCATCAATAAGCTTTACTCTAAATAATTGCCATACCAAAACGAAAATAGAATTTGAAAAAATTGAAAAGGATACTGAAGTAAATTTCGATCTTTATTTTGAAGGAAAAAGAAAAGATGAATTCAAACCGAAAATAGCCAAGTTTTTTGATAGAATCAAAGAATACTGTCCGTATATCCTCGATTACTCTATGGTCATTCATTCTGAAAATTCATTTCCTCATAGTAGTGGTATTGCCTCATCTGCTAGCGGAATGGCAGCTATTGCCATGTGTTTAATTAGTTTAGAAAAAGAATTAAACCCAAATCTAAGTGATGATTATTTAACTCAAAAAGCATCTTTTTTAGCTAGATTAGGTTCTGGGAGTGCGAGCAGGAGTATCGAAGGTCCTTTAGTAGTTTGGGGAAAACACTCTGACATTAAAGGGAGCTCAGACAATTACGGAGTTAAATTTCCGTATAAAGTTCATCCTATTTTTGAAAATTACCAAGACTGTATACTACTTGTAGACAAAGGTGAAAAACAAGTATCTAGTACAGTAGGGCATAATTTAATGCATAATCATCCCTTTGCCGAACAAAGGTTTCAACAGGCAAATGACAATTTAAGTAAAATCACGACAATCCTTCAAGAAGGAAATTTAGCAGATTTCATTGAACTTGTAGAAAGTGAAGCCTTAACTCTTCATGCCATGATGCTAACCAGCAACCCTTATTTTATCCTTATGAAACCTAATACTCTGGAGATCATTAACAAAATATGGGGGTACCGAGCAGAATCTGATTCAAATATATGTTTTACTTTAGATGCTGGGGCAAACGTTCATATTCTTTACCCACACACTGAAAAACAACAAGTTGAACATTTCATTAACACCGAATTGTTAAAGTTTTGCCAAAAAAATCAGTATATTTGTGATAATACAGGCTTTGGGGCACAAACTTTTTAACACTTAACCTCTTTAATTATGAAAATTTCTACTATTGTACTTTTTATAATGTTTGTTGGGTTTTCTACATCATCCATTACAGCTCAAGAAACTATATGGTTCGATGCTAATTGGCAACAAACAAATAAATCTGAAGGAGAATACTACCGTCCTAACCCAAAAAAAATTAAAAATGGGTTTTGGATTGTTGATTATTATAAGAATGGACAGGTTCAAATGGAAGGATTCAGCAACATGAACACTCCTGGAAAAGAAGAATTTGACGGCTTAGTTATATATTACTACCAAAATGGAAACGCATCTCATAAAGCGAATTATAAAGGCGGTAAACTACATGGTTTACGAAAGGTTTATTATGATTCAGGCGAACTAAAAGAGCAAGGGAGATATGCTCAAGGAAAACGTTCTGGTATATGGAAAACGTTTTATAAAAATGGAAAAATAAAAGAAAAGGGTAAATATCGAGATAACGAGAAATCAGGTATTTGGAAAACTTTTCACAAAAACACAAAGTAATAAATTGGAAACTAGAACTATTACTTGTATTTTTGCAATATTGTAATTACAAAGAATCTATGAAAGGACCTTTATTTTATGCTAAAATTTTACTTTTTGGAGAATATGGTATTATCAAAGACTCCAAAGGTCTAGCAATCCCCTTTAACTCATATAAAGGAGCTCTTAAGTCTGTAAAAACCTTAACAGGTGAAGCAAAAAAATCTAATTCAAGTCTTACTGGACTATATCAGTACTTAGCTGAACTTAATTCTGAGTTGGTAGATTTCGACTTAGAAAGCTTTAAGAGTGATATTGATAACGGAATGTATTTCGATTCTTCGATCCCACAAGGATATGGAGTAGGAAGTTCAGGAGCTTTAGTTGCATCAATTTATGACAAGTATGTTGTAAACAAAATAACAGTTCTTGAAAACTTAACACGTGATAAATTATTAAAGTTAAAGGAAATTTTCTCTATCATGGAATCGTATTTCCATGGAAAAAGCTCAGGTTTAGATCCTTTAAATTCATATTTAAGCTTACCAATTTTAATTAACTCTAAAGAGAATATTGAAGCTACTGGAATCCCTTCTCAAAAAGAAGGTAAAGGTGCTGTTTTCTTGTTAGACTCAGAGCAAATTGGAGAAACGGAGCCTATGGTTACTATTTTCATGAATAAAATGAAAAATGAAGGCTTTAGAAAAATGTTAAGCGAAGAGTTTTCTATTCATACTGATGCTTGTATTGAAGATTTTTTGCAGGGAAACATAAAATCTTTGTTCGGAAATGTAAAGAAGTTATCGAAGGTAGTTCTTCACAATTTCAAACCTATGATTCCTTCTGCTTTTCATAAAGTATGGGAAAATGGGATTCAAACCAATGACTACTATTTGAAACTTTGTGGATCAGGTGGTGGTGGATATATTTTAGGTTTCACCAAAGATTTCGAAAAAGCCAAAAACAGTTTAAAGAATTATAAATTAGAATTAGTGTATCGTTTTTAAAATACTTTTTTTGCTATGAGTAGTACATCCAAAGCAAATACACTTCTCTATAAAACTTTCAGTCTTCTATCGGTAGTTAGAGGATATAATATATTAATATTAATAGCAGCCCAATACTTAGCTGCTATTTTTATTTTCTCAGGAAAAAAATCTTTAAAGCATGTTCTGTTAGATTTTCATTTACTATACTTAGTACTTGCCACTACTTGCGTAATCGCAGCAGGTTATATTATCAATAACTTCTATGATGTAAAGGCAGATAGAATTAATCGTCCTATAAAAGCAGGACTTGATTCTTTTGTAAAACAAGAGACCAAATTATCTCTCTATTTTGTTTTTAATTTTGTGGGGTTTTGCTTCGGATGGTTAGTTTCTTGGAGAGCTGCTCTTTTTTTTTCTTGCTATATTTTTGGAATTTGGTTTTACTCTCACAAACTAAAGAAACATGCTATTATGGGGCTTATTTCAGTTACTACTTTAACCATTCTACCGTTCTTTGCTATTCTAGTCCACTTCAAAAACTTTTCTAAGGTAATTTTTGTACACGCTTGCTTCTTGTTCTTAGTTATCATGGTTAGAGAAATAATTAAAGATGTAGAAAACATTAAAGGAGCTATAGCTAATAATTACAATACATTTCCAGTAAAATATGGAGAAAAAAAAGCAAAACAAGTAATTATATTTCTGTTAGTATTAACCCTTTTACCCATATCAGTCTTATTCAATTACCCCGCTATCACCTATATGAAGTATTACTTCTATTTCGCTGCCTTCATTCTGGTCTTTGTCGGTTTTTACGCATATAAGGCTACAGAGAAAAATCAATATAGACTACTACATAACATATTGAAGTTATTATTGTTAATAGGTGTTTTTAGCTTATTGTTTATAGATAAAACGCTGATTTTAGATAAAGTAATTCACGTTTTAGATTAATTTTCAAATATTTAGTGTATTTTTGCACCCGTTTTTAAAACATAGATATGAATTCAAAAAACTCGTCGAGAGGACGACAGGCTGGAGGAAACAGCAATCCTCATAACAAACCTCAATTCAAGAAGAATTTCAAAAAAAGTAAGCCAAATAATACCAAACCTCAACAAGAGGAAAAATCAGGTATTAGACTAAACAAATATATAGCCAATGCTGGTGTTTGTTCAAGGAGAGAGGCTGATACTTTCATAGAGCATGGTAGTGTAACTATTAATAGTAATTTGGTTACAGAAATGGGCTATAGAGTTCAACCTGGTGATGAAGTACGATTTGATGGAACACTTCTATCAATGGAAAAGAAACGATACATTCTATTGAACAAACCTAAGAACTACATTACTACTATGGAAGATGACCGTGGTAGAAAAACAGTTATGGAATTAATTGCGAACGCTACTTCTGAACGCATATATCCAGTTGGAAGACTTGACAGAAACACAACAGGACTACTTTTATTCACCAATGACGGAGAGTTAGCTAAAAAATTAACTCACCCGAAACACAATGTGAGAAAGCTATACCAAGCAACTCTAGATAGAAAGCTGACTTTAGCTGATTTAGAAAAATTAAGAGGTGATGTTGTCATAGAAGGAAGAAAAGTATTTATTGATGCCGTTTCTTATGTAGAAGGTGGGAAGAAAAATGAAGTAGGAATCGAAATTCACTCAGGACGAAATAGAATTGTTCGTAAAATATTTGAACATTTCGGATATAATGTTACCAAACTTGACCGTGTAATATTTGCCGGACTTACGAAAAAAAACCTGCCTCGTGGTAGATGGAGAGAACTCACCAATTTAGAGTTGAATAATTTACATATGATATAAAAAAACGACACTATCCTAAAAAGTGTGTAAGTTCAAAATATCAGGGTTAGGTTATTTATAGCCTAATCCTTTTTTCAAATATAGCTAAAAATTGATTTAGAATTATGCCCCAATTTCTAATGGGCATTGTCCACTTTTTAGTACTTTCTCTTAAAGCTAAATATACCGATTTGATAACAGCGTCATCTGTCGGGAAAGAGAGTTTGTTTTTAGTGTATTTGCGTATTTTCCCATTAAGATTTTCAATAAGATTTGTGGTGTAAATAATAGTTCTTATTTCAATTGGAAAATCGAAGAAAACAGTGAGTTCATCCCAGTTGTTTTCCCAACTTTTAATAGCATACGAATATTTAGCTTCCCATTTATTTTTAAAATCTTTTAAAGCAGCCTTTGCGGCTTCTTTAGTTGGAGCTGTATAGATTTGCTTCATATCTTTAGTAAACTCTTTTTTATCTTTCCAAACCACGTATCTACAAGAGTTTCTAATCTGATGTACTACACATATTTGTGTGGTAGAATTAGGAAACACTGTCTTTATAGTATCTGTAAATCCGTTTAAATTATCGGTTGCAGTAATCAGTATATCTTGCGTTCCTCTGGCCTTAATATCAGTCAAAACACTCATCCAAAAAGCAGCTGATTCATTTTTACCTAACCACAAACCTAGTACTTCCTTTTTACCGTCGGATCTAAGGCCTACAGCTATGTATATAGTTTTGTTAATAACCTTAGAGTTCTCTCTAACCTTGAAAACAATTCCATCCATCCAAACGATTAAATAAGTAGCTTCTAAAGGTCTATTTTTCCATGCTACAATGTCATTAGTAATGCTATCTGTGATTCTTGAAATCGTTGAAGTAGAGATGTTAAAGTCATATAGCTCTCGGATTTGCTCCTCTATATCAGAAGCACTCATTCCCTTAGCATACAAAGAGATGATAAGATTTTCAACACCATCTGTAGTACTTTCTCTTTTCTTTACCAACATAGGATTAAAAGATCCTTCACGGTCTCTTGGGACTTCTATTTCTGTTTCTCCTAAAGTTGTTTTTAACTTCTTCTTTGAATAGCCATTTCGAGAATTAGAGTTAGTGCTCTTTTGATGTTTCTCGTAATCTAAATGAGCTGATAACTCTCCTTCTAAAATCTTTTCAACTCCTCGTTTGTGAAGTTGTTCTATAAAGCTAGTTAACTCTGAGCCATCTTTAAATTGTTTTAGAAATTCGCCGTTTAATAAATCTTCTGGTTTCATAAATGTGTAAAAATTAAAGTTAATGAATAAAAAAATCTCGGGGTTGAATTCAACCCCGAGATTTTAAAACTTACACAGTTTATGAAATACTGCCAAAAAAACCGAGCTTAGCTCGGTTTTTTTTATCATTAGACTATCCTTTCTTCTTATGATCATCCCTTACTTCCTCATCACGATATTTACAACATGGATGTAAATTGTCATAAGCCTCCTTGCTTGCTTTTACATCCTTCGTATCATGTCCAACATCAGCAACAACCGCTTTAATCGATTTTAAATCCGTTTTTCTTTCATCAAAAATCAAACTAAGGTCATGGGTATTTACATTCCAAACCGCATACTTCACTCCTTTCGTTGATAGAGCCGCCTTTTCAATTCTTTTTTTACACATCATACAAACACCATCAACTTTAACAACTGCCTTTGCATTCTTTTTTTTCTTTTGAGCAGAAACAGATGTTCCTGCTATCATTAATAAAACTATTAAAACTATTTTCTTCATAATTAATTTAATTTAAATCTTAAACCTGCGTAATAATTGCTTCCAAAAATTGGAGCATAAACTATTGTTGTATCAAAATTATCCATAAAAGGATTATCACTACCTAATATTGGATTCTTTTGACGAACATCTGTAATATTTTCAGCACCAACATAAACCTCAAAACTCCCTGAAAACACCTTAGTAATTTGAGCATTAAGTGTACTGTATGATTGAGAGTACTGATCTAAACCTCTATCAAGAAGAGATTCTTGATTCCCTGGCAATCGTTGCCCCCCCAACCAATTGTAAGTCGTATCGAATTTCCATTTTGCTCCACTCTTTTTTAATGGTGTTTCGTAAGATAAACTCGTAAAAAAACGATCACGAGCCAACAGAGGCTTTGACAATCTTCCGGAGTTATAATCTGTAGTTACATCGTTTAATCGATATGCTAATCGAATATTGAAATAGGAAATCAAATTTTGATTTACTTCAATTTGTAGGCTTTGAGCTTGACTTTCTCCTTTTAAATTGTAAAATGAAATAGCATTAGAATCCTCCCAATCAACAACAACTTTATTTTGAAAAGTAGTTTGATAATAATCAACACTGACACTCCCTTTTCGATTGAACAATTTATATCCTTGTAAAAATGAAATACCATAATTCCATGCAACCTCAGGATTTAAACCATACACCTTTCCTCCTTCACTTTGAACGTTAATTGTTCTTGACGAAGCAAATAACTGTTGATTTTCAGCAAAAATATTCGCACTCCTAATTCCTCTACCAAAAGACGTTCTAAACACACCTTTAGCCCAGGGAGTATATCGAATATGAACTCTTGGTGTTAAAAAAGTTCCTAGTAAATTATGTGTATCTAATCGAAGCCCAGCGGTAAAACTAAAACTATCATTATCATCATAAGCATATTCAAAGAAAACTCCAAACCCTTCTTCTCTTCTATTAAACTCTTCATTAATTACGAACTCTGAATAATTATCATACAAAAAGCTTACTCCAGTTTTAAACTTATGCCTTGTATCTCCTATTACAGAACTAAACAATCCATTTCCATAAAAGCTTTTATGATTAATAGTATAATCTCTTAATCCAAAAAAAGACTTTTGATTATGATCGGAGTAAGCTAACTGAAAGCTTACCTTTTGAAAGGGTAATTCAGGAAAAACATACCCCAATTTAGTTGATAAATCGAACCTTGACGTTTTAATTTCACTCCCCCAAACTTCAGAACTTCCTCTATCTTTCTTGAAATTAAAATCAAGCTCTCCCATTTGTTTTCGATCATTCAAATATCTTAAGTTCACAAAACTTACCCAACCTTTTCTTGGATCTGTATATTGCCATCTATTCATGATATTTATTTGATCTGCCAGAGGATTATCTAAAAAGCCATCGTTGTTTCTATCAAAAACCTGTCCTCTATGATTTCCATGAATATAGATCCCTGTTTGCCACTTATCCGAAACTTTTTGATTGACATGAGTATTCAACTCTAGCCTACCTCCTAGTGCTCCATAAAAGTTAACAAAAAGTTTATCATCACTATATGGTTTTACCAATTCTGCGTTAATTTGGCCAGAAATACTCTCAAACCCATTAACAACACTTCCTGCTCCTTTGGTAATTTGAATACTTTCAACCCAAGTCCCTGGGGTAAATGTTAAACCAAAGGCTTGAGACGCTCCTCGTATAGATGGAATATTCTCTTGAGTAATCAAAAGATAAGGGCTTTTCAAACCCAACATTTGAATTTGCTTTGCTCCTGTCAGCGCATCTGAAAAATTCACATCAATTGAAGGGTTTGTTTCAAAACTTTCAGATAAATTGCAACATGCTGCTTTTAATAGCTCAGCGCTTCCAACATTCATAACATTCTGCGCTTCAAAAAAAGATCGACGAGTTGATTCTTTTTCTATACTAAGCTCTACTTCTTTTAAAACACTTTCTTCTCTTAAAACATGTTTTAAATAATCGTTTTTATTTATTAATAATGTATCAGTTCTGAATCCAACAAAACTAATCACTAATTTCTTATATTCTTTTTTATAAGGTACTGCAAACCTTCCTTTTTCATCGGTAAAAACACCTATTGTTGTTCCTAACCAATACACCGAAGCTCCTTGAACTGACTCTTCAATTCCAGAATCATTGATATGTAAAATTCTTCCTTTAAGGGGGTTTTGAGAAAAAGACACTACACTTATAAACAGCACAATAGTGCTGATTATATTTTTCATATGTTTCTATTTTATCAATTTATGTATTCTAAACCTAATGTTCAAAATCTACATCATATGATAAATACTTCGTAAAGTAATTGAATATTTCGTGTAATTCGTGGCGGTATATACCTCCTCCTTAATACCTTGTTGTAATGAAAAGTAGTACAAACATAAAGAAGTTTATTTTTATTTAAAACAGCAACATTCTTTTCTTTACTAAATAAACTTTTATCTGCCGTTTCTTTATTCACCTCATGTTGGCCTTCTAAATAAGTAATCTCATTCTTACAGCAAGAGTCTTCTTCTATTGTCATGGAAGAGTCGGCACAATCGTCATCAGGATCATCTTCACAAGCTCCCACATCGCCAAGAAAAGAAATATTAACTAAAGAATCTCCACAAAAATGTTTCTCTACGGTAAATGAAACCGTAGAAAGTATTAGCAAAATTGCTAAAAAAATGGATGATATTTTTTGAAATAAAATTCTCATTATAGGAAACTAAAATAACAATAAATATTTTCTTAATACATTTCTTCAAAGTATTTTTGCAGTGTTGTTATCAACTATTACTTTGAACCTTAAATTATGAATAAATTAGCAGAAATGAAAACACAAATTGAAAAAATTTGTATTTCTCCAATTCCCAAAGAAGATAAACTTCAACAAATTTGCGATTACCTTGCTTCTCAAATCTCTTATTATGACTGGGTTGGTTTTTACTTTAGAAATGGAGACAAAGAAGAGTTAAAATTAGCTCAATATAATGGCGAACCTACTGAGCACACAATTATTCCTTTTGGTAAAGGAATTTGCGGGCAGGTTGCTGTTAGTAACAAGAACTTTATAGTACAAGATGTGAGTGAACAAGACAATTATATTTCATGTGGTTGGAAGGTTAAGTCAGAAATTGTAATTCCTATTTTCGTCAATGGAGAGAATATTGGTCAAATCGACATTGATTCACATACAAAAAACACTTTTTCAAGGTCAGACGAAGAATTATTGGAGTTTGTTTGCGACAAAGTAAGCAATTTTGCATAAAATACGCTTAAACACTTGATTATTAAAGTTTTTTTTACTTTATTTGATAAAATATTTATTAACAACTTTATTAACATTTAATTCCCTTAGATTATGAGTAGTAAAGAATTCCCCACTTACACTGCTTTGAGTGAAAATAATGCTCAACGCAAAGCTCAACAATCGTTAATAGAGAAATTTACTACATGGTTTAGAAATTTTCTAGAAAATGCCGAGTGAAAACTAATTCTCACTTTATGATTGTTAAAAACGCTGTTTGAAAATATTTTATTTTGACAGCGTTTTTTAATTAAAAAAGTTAAAATCTTCTATTGTGAAACCCTCACGCTTTTAGTACTTTTGCTCGTTTAACAACACAACAAAAATGAGCAACACAAAAACTATCAAATCAGCACTAATTTCTGTATTTCACAAGGACGGATTAGAGCCTATAGTAAAAAAACTAAATGAATTAAATGTTACTATTTATTCAACTGGTGGTACTGAGAAGTTTATTAAAGATTTAGGCATTAATGTAGTGCCCGTTGAAGATGTTACTTCTTATCCATCAATTTTAGGAGGGAGAGTAAAAACTTTGCATCCGAAAGTTTTTGGAGGTATTTTAAACAGACAAGAGCATGAAGGTGATGTTGCAGAAATGCAAGAGTATAATATCCCTCAACTTGATTTGGTAATTGTAGACCTATACCCTTTTGAAAAAACTGTTGCTTCTGGAGCTTCTGAGCAAGATATTATTGAGAAAATTGATATCGGAGGAATTTCTTTAATTAGAGCTGCTGCTAAGAATTTTAAAGATACTGTTATCGTTTCTTCAATGGAACAGTACGATGATTTCTTATCAATCATTGATAAAAATAATGGTGAAACTAGTATTTCAGAAAGAAAAAAATACGCAGCTAAGGCTTTCAATATTTCTTCTCATTATGATACTTCTATTTTCAACTATTTCAATGAAGATGAAGTTGTATACAAAGCAAGTGAAAATTCTTCAAAAACATTACGTTATGGAGAAAACCCTCATCAAAAAGGATATTTCTTTGGTGATCTAGATGCCATATTTGACAAACTTCACGGTAAAGAATTAAGTTATAACAATTTGTTAGATGTTGATGCTGCCGTAAATTTAATGAATGAATTTAAAGGAGAAGCTCCTACTTTCGCTATTTTAAAACACAACAATGCCTGTGGTTTTGCTCAACGTAATACCATGCATCAAGCATATATAGATGCTTTAGCTGGAGATCCTGTGTCTGCTTTTGGAGGTGTTTTAATCGCTAATAACACAATTGACAAAGCTACTGCAGAAGAAATTCATAAATTATTCTGTGAAGTGGTTATTGCTCCGTCATACAATGATGACGCCTTAGAAATTTTAAAAGGAAAGAAAAATAGAGTTATCTTAATTCAAAAAGACGTAGCTCTTCCTGAACAAACGGTAAGAACTGCCTTAAACGGAGTATTGGTTCAAGACAAAGACAATAAAACTGATGTTTTAGAGGATTTAACATATGCTACCAACAATAAACCCTCTGAAAAAGAGTTAGAAGATTTATTGTTTGCTTCGAAAATTTGTAAGCACACAAAATCAAACACAATTGTTTTAGCTAAAAACAAGCAATTATGTGCAAGTGGTACAGGGCAAACTAGTAGAGTTGATGCATTAAGACAAGCAATTGAAAAAGCGAAAAATTTTAATTTCGATTTATCTGGTTCAGTAATGGCTAGTGATGCTTTTTTCCCTTTTCCAGACTGTGTTGAAATAGCTGATAATGCAGGAATAAAAAGTGTTATTCAACCGGGAGGATCAATTAAGGATCAATTAAGTATTGATTACTGTAATGAAAATAACGTTGCAATGGTATTCACCGGAACAAGACATTTCAAACATTAATTATTTTTGATGTAAAAACAATGCATATTTTTTATAGATTTGTGAAAACGCATCAATAATTTAGATAAAAGACAAACAATTTATGGGGTTTTTCGACTTTATGACCGAAGATATTGCAGTTGATTTAGGTACTGCAAACACACTAATAATCCATAATGGCAAAGTAGTTATTGACAGCCCTTCCATAGTTGCGAGGAACAGACTGTCTGGTAAAATTATTGCCACAGGTCATGAAGCCAATAGAATGCAGGGAAAAACTCATGAAAACATAAAAACTATTCGACCGTTAAAAGATGGAGTTATTGCTGACTTCCAAGCTTCGGAAGAAATGATAAAAGAGTTTGTCAAAAAAATTCCTGCAATTAAAAAGAAGTTATTTCCTCCTTCATTAAGAATGGTTATTTGTATTCCTTCGGGCATTACCGAAGTTGAAAAGCGAGCGGTTATTGATTCTGCACGCCACATGAATGCTAAGGAAATTTATTTAATATATGAGCCAATGGCAGCGGCAATTGGTGTTGGTATTGATATCATGGAACCAAAAGGTAATATGATTATTGATATAGGTGGTGGTACTACCGAAATTGCTGTAATTGCTCTTGCTGGAATCGTTTGTGATCAATCGGTAAAAGTTGCAGGAGATTTATTTACAAGTGACATCATGTACTACATGCGAACACAGCACAATTTATATGTAGGAGAAACTACCGCTGAAAAAATAAAAATTCAGATTGGTTCTGCCACAGAAGATCTTGACACTCCTCCTGAAGACATGATGGTTCAAGGTCGAGATTTATTAAGTGGAAAACCAAAACAGGTTCAGGTTTCATATAGAGAAATTGCAAAAGCTCTTGATAAATCTATTTTGAGAATTGAAGATGCTGTAATGGAAACCTTATCAAAAACTCCACCAGAATTAGCGGCAGACATATACAATACTGGTATTTATTTAGCCGGTGGAGGATCAATGTTAAGAGGTTTAGATAAGCGTTTGTCTCGTAAAACAGATTTACCTGTTTATGTAGCAGAAGATCCTTTAAGAGCAGTTGTTCGTGGAACTGGAATTGCTTTAAAGAATTTAGAAAAATACAAATCAGTATTAATCAAATAAATGTGATGATTATTTATGCAACAGCTTATTTATTTCTTACAGAAGTATAAATATTTCTTGTATTTCCTTTTTTTAGAAATCGCAGCTGTTGCATTAATCATCAATAACCACTCTTTCCATAAAAGTAAGTTTATCAACTCCGCAAATGTAATTTCAGGAGATCTTCTAGATAGAGCGAATAACATAAGTCAATATCTTCAGTTAAAAACTGAAAATGACATATTACTTCAAGAAAACACTATTTTAAAAAACAAACTTGAACAACTTTATACCGCCATCGATACATCTCAATTAAAAACCGTTATCGATAGTATTCAATATAAGCAAAAGTATCAATATATAAGCGGTAAGATAATTGACAATAATTACCATACCCCTTATAATTTTATTACAATTAATAGAGGTAAAAACGAGAATGTTTCTCATGAAATGGCTGTAGTTAATAGCAAAGGCATTATTGGTATTACAGAGAATGTTTCTGGAAATTATGCTCGCGTTCAATCTATTTTAAATAAAAACAGTAAAATTAATGCTCGGTTAAAAAACAGTCGCCATTTTGGCACATTAGAATGGAATGGTGAAAATATCCATATTGTTCAACTTTCAGACATCCCTAGACAAACTGTTTTAACCATTGGGGATACTATTATAACAGGAGGAAAATCTTCCATTTTCCCTGAAGGACTTCCAATTGGAACTGTAGAGAGCATTCCTGAAAAAATTTCCGCTATTAATACTATTGAAATTAAACTTTTTAATGACATGACGAATATTGGAAGTGTGAACATCATCACTAATTTTCATAAAACAGAAATTAATGAACTAAACAAACAAAATGAATAAAACGATACAACTTATATTATTATTCTTGTTCTTTATTCTTTTACAAGTTTTGGTTCTTAATAATATCTTATTGTTCGGATATATAAATCCGTATTTATACATTTCTTTTATTTTTATTTTTCCATTGAGCCAAAAACGAATTCCTTTTTTAACAGTTTCTTTCTTTCTTGGCTTATGTATTGATATGTTTTCAAACTCTGGAGGAATTCATGCCTTTGCCACTTTATTTATAGCTTACATAAGGTTATTCTTAGTTAGAGCTATTTTTAAGAAAACCGAATCTGATTATTTATTATTCAATTTACGTCTTGAAACATTTGATAAGGTATTTAATTATGTAGCAATTTTAACAGTTTTGCACCACTTTATATTATTTAGCTTTATTAACTTTAGTTTCAATAATTTTTCAAGTGTTATAATTAATACACTACTTTCAACGTTATTCACTTTAATATTATATTTTTTAGGAAGTTTTATTTTTAGAAAAAAGCTATCATGAAACGAAGTTTTTTATTGGTCTTTCTAATTGCTTTAGTTGCTATTATTTATATAGTAAGGTTATTTCAGCTACAAATTATTCATAGCAAAAAGCAAAACCCAACCCTTAGCTCAACAGTTAAGGTTGAATACGACTACCCCGAACGAGGATATGTTTATGATAGAAACGGAAAGTTATTAGTTGCAAATCAACTTTCTTATGATGTTATGGTTATTCCTAAAGAGGTACAATCAATAGACACATTAGAATTTTGCTCACTTCTCAAAATAACAAAAGAAAACTTTATAAAACGATTTAAAAAAGCCGAACGATATGCAAGATGGCTTCCTTCCGTATTCTTAAAACAACTCTCAAAAGAAGATTTTGCCTTTCTACAAGAAAAACTATCCAAATTTGAAGGGTTTTATGTTCAAAAACGTATTATTAGAAATTACCCTATTAAATCGGCTGCAAATGTATTGGGCTTTATTGGTGAGGTTAACGAACAAAAAGCAAGATCTAGTAGTTATTATGAACAAGGAGAATTAATTGGTAAGCTCGGTATAGAAAAGCAATACGAAGAAGTTTTAAGAGGCATAAAAGGGAAACGATATTTCAAAAGAAACAATCTAAATGAAATAACAGGTTCTTACAATAATGGCGAACTGGATACGCTAGCAGTATCTGGACAAGACTTAACACTCACCATTGATAGTGAATTGCAACAATATGGTGAGCAACTTATGAAAGGAAAAAGAGGAGGAATCGTAGCTATTGAACCTAAAACAGGTGAGATTTTAGCTCTAATTACCGCTCCTTCTTATGACCCCAATTTGTTAGTCGGAAGGAAACGCTCAAAAAACTCCACCCTCCTTTTTTACGACTCAATAAACCAACCTACTTTTGACAGAGGTTTACAGGCTATGTACGCCCCAGGGTCGCCATTTAAAATAATAAATGGCTTAATTGGTTTACAAGAAGGCGTTATTGATGAAAATTTTTCAGTCCGCTGCTATCATGGATACCGATATGGTAAAAGGACAAATGAGTTCATGGGATGTCACTGTGGAATAACTGGATACCCTATCCGTTTAAAAACAGCTATTGCTAAGTCATGTAATAGTTATTTCGCTACTACATATCGCAGAATTATTGACAAAGCTGAAAATACAAAAATCGGACTAGAAAACTGGAGCAGACATACCAAAAGTTTTGGGCTTGGAAACTATCTTGGCTACGATTTACCTACTGGCCAAAAAGGAAGAATTCCTGACTCCACGTACTATAACAGGCAATATACTTTTAGATGGGGAGCAACAACCACCATTTCAAACGCCATCGGTCAAGGAGAAGTAGAAACAACCCCTATGCAATTGGCAAACATGACAGCTGCTATTGCTAATAGAGGCCATTTTTATCGACCTCATGTTGTAAAAAAAATAGACAATCGTACTATTATTAATAAAACTTACGTACAAAAAGTAAAAACAACTATTGACCCTCAACATTTCAATATCGCCATTGAAGCCATGCACGATGTGTTCACTAAAGGAACTGCGAGAAGTAGTAAAGTGAAAGGAATTGAGATTTGTGGAAAAACAGGGACGGTGGAGAACTTTGTAAGAATTGACGGTAAACGTAGGCAATTAGAGGACCATTCTATTTTAGTCGCTTTTGCACCAAAAGACAATCCCCAAATAGCCTTAGCGGTTTATATTGAAAATGGTGGTTATGGATCTACTATTGCAGCTCCAATTACTAGTCTTCTTATTGAAAAATATTTAAAAGGTAAAATAGAAAGAAAATACCTCGAAAACAGAATGCTAGACTTGAACCTACAACAAGAATACGATAAATTAATTCCTAAAATAGCTACCATTGCGTCAGGAGAGAAATAACATATTTGCTGGAATAGACTGGATTACCATATTTCTGTACCTTATATTGGTAATTTTTGGATGGATAAATATTTATGCTGCCTCTTCTAACGAAAGTAATCGTGAAGTTTTCGACTTTTCAACGAGGTATGGAAAACAGTTAATCTGGATAGGACTAAGTATCCCTATTATCATTTTTGTTTTGTTTTTCAATTCTAAATTCTATGAAAAATTTTCCAGTATATTATATATTCTTTCCTTGGTGCTATTGGCAGGAGTACTTGTTTTAGGTAAAAAAATTAACGGAGCTACGTCATGGTATAGCTTTGGTGGAGTAGGTTTGCAACCTTCAGAATTTGCCAAAGCTTTTACTGCCTTAGCTCTTGCTAAATTAATGAGTGATAGACAATACAACTTAAGTCTTCTTAAAAATCAAATAAAAGCATTCGTGGTCATTTTTTCACCAGCTTTTCTCATTGCCTTGCAACCCGATATGGGATCTGTACTTATTTACTTTTCCTTTTTCTTTGTTCTTAACCGCGAAGGTCTAACACTGGCATATTTTATTCTAGGAGCTTTATCTATATTATTGTTTTTACTCACCATATCTTTTGGTATTACCTGGGTTTTAGTAACTTCTATAACCGTTATATCTCTATATATAATATATGCCGCTTACAGGAATAAAAGATTTCTTCGTTTTAATCTTTTGAAAATAATTAGCGCATATATTATCACAAGTGTTTTTATTGTTGGCATAGGATATACCTACAATAACATTCTTGAACAACATCAAAAAGATCGTTTCGATATTTTATTGGGTAAAATTAAAGACAATAGAGGCATTGGCTATAACACTTATCAAGCTCAACTAACGATTAGCTCTGGAGGGTTTAGTGGAAAAGGCTTCCTGAAAGGAGATAGAACACAAGGTAATTTTGTACCAGAACAGGATACTGATTATATATATAGTACAGTCAGCGAAGAATGGGGATTCTTAGGTAGTTCAGCCGTTATCATTCTATTTACATTATTGCTTTTCAGAATTATTTATCTAGCCGAAACACATACCAATAAATTTGGAAGAATTTATGGCTATGGTACAGCTTCGATACTATTTTTTCATGTTATTGTAAACATTGGAATGGTTATCGGTATTTTACCAACTATTGGCATCCCACTTCCTTTCTTTAGCTATGGGGGTTCTTCTTTATGGGGATTTACCTTACTGTTGTTTATTTTTATAAGACTTGATGCTCATAAATCCTATGACTGGTAATCCTGAATAGGACATAAATAAAATTTAGCAATTTGAAAAATTGGCGTTGATTAAAACGATTCGTTTCTTAGTGCTTTCTTATGGTAAAGAAAAAAACAGTTCCTTTACCGAACTTACTTTCTAACCAAACTTCACCACCGTTTCTTTCAACAATTTTTCTTACCAGAGCTAGTCCAATTCCAATTGAATCTATATGTTTTTTCAATTCCAATTTCTGAAAAAGTTCGAATATTTTTCTGTGATATTTTTTTTCTATTCCTGGGCCATTATCTGAAACAGAAAACACATAACAATCAATTTCCTCAACAATATTAAGCTCAATGTACACTTTATCTTTATCGTTATGTTTTATGGCATTCTGAATTAAGTTTTGAAAAACCTGTAATAACTGAGACTCATTAAAATATACGCTTGGGAAGTTTCCCTTCATAACTATTTTACAATTTTCAGAACTATTTACCATAATAATTCTTTCTAAAAGAGAGGCTAAATTCACTTTTTCAACTTTCTTTTCTTTTTCAAGATGCAATGAATAATTTAAAATACCACTGATTAACATATCCATTTGAACCACTTGCTCCTTAATTATAAAAAGATCTTTATAAACGCCATTCATTTCTCCATTAAAATTGGTCTTTACATTCTCAGGAGAAGTTAACCATTTTGCCGAATTAAGAATACTACGAAGAGGTCGCTTTAGATCATTTGAAACCATAAAAGCAAAATCTTCTAAATCGATGTTACTTTCATATAGTTCTTTTGCCCTATTCTCTAATTCTTGAGTACGTTTCTTAATTTTCTCTCCTAACTTAGAGTTCATATCTTCCAACTTCTTTCTATGACGAAAAGTACCATTCAAAATAATAAACGAATACGTAAATATGCTTGTTGTTGAACCTAAAATTGCAAGTTCTGTTGTTGCATCCAATTCATGCGTACTTACCCTATAAATCATATGTAACAACTGAAACGCGCTAAAAAACAGTAATAAAAAGTTATTATTGATCGTAAGTATACCTCCAAACATTACGATATACGTCCCTAGTATACAATCTATTGCAAAATTATTTTCCGCAAGTGTATAGGTTAAGAAATATTGAAATGAAAAAAAGGCAAAAAACACAAACACTCCATAATGCTCAATTATCTTCTCTTTTTTTAGAAGCGGGAGTGCCCCTATTACTAAAAACAGTATAGCAAAGACACCCTTAGCATAAGGTAAAATTACTATGCTCGGATTCAAGTATAAAATCAACATGATATATAAATACAACGTTGGAGAAATTAAACGAAGTATTAAACTATTATTTCTTATCTCGAAAGACTTCAACTTCCCTAACTTCCAAAAGAAACTCTTATCCATTAAAGCTGGATTTTATGTTTAAAACCTAAAAGTTAGTGATTTAATACATAAAGAGCAACATTTGATCGACTCAAAAAAGAAACATCATTCACCCGCTATCAAAGCCTTTATTGTAAAAAAGAATGTCGTTCCCTTACCCAAGTCACTTTCTACCCAAACGTTACCCCCGTTTCTTTCAATAATTTTCTTTACAAGGGCCAAACCGATACCTATAGAGTTGATATCCGTTTTTAGCTCTAATCTTTGAAAAAGTTGAAATATCTTATCATGGTATTTTTTATCAATTCCTGGACCATTGTCAGAGACAGAAAAAACAAAGAAGTCGCCTTTATTTACAACATTTAGATTTATTGACACTCTATCTTTATCATTATGCTTAATAGCATTTTGAATCAAATTCTGAAAAACTTGTAATAACTGTGATTCATTAAAATAAACATCGGGAAACACTCCCTTCGTTTTAATATGGCAATTTTTTGAGCTATTTACCAAAATGATTCTTTCAATAAGGGAGGATAAATTGATTCTTTTTCTTTCTTTCTCTTTCTCTAAATGTAATGAATAGTTTAAAATTCCATTGATTAACAGATCCATTTGAACCACCTGCTCTTTAATAATGAGAAGATCTTGATAAATCTCTCCTTTTTCCCCCTTCATATTCTCCATTGCATCTCCTGACGGTATCAACCACTCTGATAAATTGAGTATATTCCGAAGAGGTCGCTTCAAATCGTTTGACACCATAAAAGCAAAATCTTCCAAATCCTTGTTACGCTCGTACAATTTTTTTGCTCTTATTTCCAAATCACGTGTTCGTTCACTTACCTTCTCTTCCAAAAGGTTCTTCGTATTTTCTAAACTTCTTCTATGATTAATAAATCCATTAATAATTACAAATGAATATATTAACAAAGTTATTACAGAAATTAAGATAGCATTTCCCGTAATAACATCGGGCTCACCTATTCTAAGTCTATAAAATATATGTAAGAACTGAAAAACGCTAAAATAGATAAGCAACAACCTATTATTAATAGCCAAAATTCCGCCGAACATTAAAATATAGGCACCTAATAGACAATCTAATGAGAAATCGTTTTCTGAAAGAGTATAAATTAGAAAATATTCGAATGCGAAAAAGGTAATAAAGACAAAGGTTCCATAGTAACTCAGTAATTTTCTTTTTCTCAGTAAAGGAAGCATCCCTACACCCAAAAACAACAAAGCAAACCCTTCTTTTGCAAAAGGCAATACTACTATGTTCGGATTCAAATACTGAACCAGTATTATATATATGTATAAAGTCGGAGAAATTACACGCAACAAAAAACTATTATTCCTTATTTCAAACGTATTTAATCTCCCGATTCTCATAAAAAAGTTCACACTCATTAAGATAGAAGTTTGCATTTAAATCTAAAATTTAGTGATTTAATACAAAAAGAGCTTGTTGCCTTCCATGAGATGCAAATAATTACAGATAAATAACTATTATAAGAAGATACCCTATATATCGAAACGGAGACAGGAATAAGAACCTAAAAAACATAAACAAAAGAAAAAGGCACCTCGTAGAGATGCCTTTTTAACTATTAACTAACCTTAAAACTTTATAAAGCTGCTACATGTTTAGCCAATTTAGACTTCAAGTTAGCCGCTTTATTTTTATGAATAATGTTGTTCTTCGCTAATTTATCTAGCATAGAAACAACTGACGAAAACATTCCTTCTGCTTCCTTCTTGTCTGTAAGAGCTCTTAAGTTTCTAACAGCATTACGAGTTGTTTTATGCTGATATTTATTTCTTAAGCGCTTCGTTTCGTTACTTCTTATTCTCTTTAATGCTGACTTATGATTTGCCATTTTACTTAGACGTTAATTGTTTATAAAAAACTTGTAGTCCGTACGGGAATCGAACCCGTGTTACCAGGATGAAAACCTGGCGTCCTAACCCCTAGACGAACGGACCATTTTTTTCAATCTTATTTGATTGAGGCTGCAAATATATAACTTTTTTTAATACCTACAACACTAATTTTAATTTTATCTCTTTGATAAAAAAAGCTCCGATAATGTATCCGAGCTATTAAGAACTTTTGTAGTCCGTACGGGAATCGAACCCGTGTTACCAGGATGAAAACCTGGCGTCCTAACCCCTAGACGAACGGACCATCACAATACTTATTTCGTGATTGCGGGTGCAAATATATAAACATTTTTAATTCGCACCAAACCTTTTTTAATTATTTTTTTAATAAGCTTTTGCGAACAGCACTCTCCTCTGAGAAGCATTCCCAGTTAGAACACACTTACCATCCTCATCCTTAACATCATTAGGAATACACCTAATGGTAGCTTTTGTCAAATCTTTTATTTTATCTTCAGTTTCGATAGTTCCATCCCAGTGAGCAGAAACAAAGCCTCCTTTGTTTTTTATTACCTCTTTAAACTCTTCAAAAGAGTTTACTTCAGTAATATGCTCCTCTCTATAATCTAAAGCCTTTTTATAAAGGTTCTCTTGGATTTCTTCTAATAAACTTGATATATGATCTAATAATTGATCTTGTTGCACCGTTTGCTTTTCAAATGTATCTCTTCTTGCCACCTCTGCAGTTCCGTTCTGTAAATCACGGTTTCCTATTGCTACTCTTACAGGCACTCCTTTCAACTCGTATTCTGCAAACTTTGCTCCTGGTCTCATTGTATCTCTATCATCGAATTTTACCGAAATACCTTTTGCCTTAAATTCAGCAATCAAACCGCTTATTTTATCATAAATAGCATTCAATTGATCCTCTCCTTTATATATAGGAACAATCACCACTTGAATTGGCGCTAATTTTGGAGGTAATACTAAACCTGCATCGTCAGAGTGTGTCATTATTAAACCTCCTATTAAACGCGTTGATACTCCCCATGATGTAGCCCATACATATTCCTGCTTCCCTTCTCGTGATGTATATTTTACATCAAAAGCTTTCGCAAAATTCTGCCCTAAGAAATGAGAAGTTCCCGCCTGCAAAGCCTTTCCATCTTGCATCAAGGCTTCTATAGTATAAGTTTCGTCAGCCCCAGCAAAGCGCTCACTTTCGGACTTTGCTCCTCTTACAACTGGCATTGCCATAAATTCTTCTGCAAACGTCGCGTAAACCTCTTGCATTTGCTTTGCCTCAAATAAAGCTTCACCTTTAGTTGCATGAGCTGTATGACCTTCTTGCCATAAAAATTCTGCTGTACGGAGAAATAAACGCGTACGCATTTCCCAACGAACAACATTCGCCCATTGATTTATTAACAAAGGTAAATCTCTATGAGACTGTATCCATCCTTTATAGGTATTCCATATAATTGCTTCAGAAGTTGGACGTACCACTAACTCTTCTTCTAATTTAGCATCTGGATCAACTCTCAATTTACCTTCATTATCCGGATCACTTTGCAAACGATAATGAGTAACTACAGCACACTCTTTTGCAAAGCCTTCAGCATTTTTTTCCTCTGCCTCGAATAAACTTTTGGGTACGAAAAGAGGGAAATAAGCATTCTGATGTCCTGTTTCTTTAAACATTCTATCTAATTCAGCTTGCATATTTTCCCAAATTGCAAAACCATACGGTTTAATTACCATACACCCCCTAACGGCCGATGTCTCAGCTAAATCAGCTTTAACAATCAATTCATTATACCATTTGGAATAATCTTCTCCTCTTTTTGTTAAATGTTTACTCATATTCAAAAGTTTGGCACAAAATTTGTTATTTTTTATGCGTAAATTGTACCTGCAAAACTACATTAAAAAGGCCATTAGCCCAACAAAAAACAGTTTTTTGCACAAAAAGGTAAGAGAAAAAACAAATCGTTCAAATTTAAATAAGTCCTGACATGATACTAAAATATACCAAAACCCGATTATTCTACCTAAACCTTACTTTATTGATCTTATCCATATCATTTGCTTCTTGTGGTACAACTCAAACTATAGCAAACAATGATGGGATTTATAATGATGAGCCAGCCGCTCCTGTAGAATCTCCTCAAAGAAGAGTCGTTATAGCGGATGAAGAAGCTTATCAAGATTATGAAGATAATCATTTCACTAAAGAGGTAGAAAGATTAGGTTTACTTAATGGTACCGATATTTTTACAGATATCGAAAATTATGAATCAGCTACTTCAAACGAATTTGAATCTGAAGACGACTTTGTTTCGGAAGAACCAGAAACAAGAATTGCCTACAACTCTAATGCTCCTTGGGGATATAACTCAAATGACAGCGATGTTGTAATAAATATTAACACAAATCCTAACTGGGGATGGAATACCTGGGGATGGAACGATTGGGGCTGGGGCTGGAATAACTGGGGCTATAACAATTGGCGATATGGCTGGAACGATTGGGGATATGGTTGGAACAATTGGGGATGGAATAATCGCTGGTGGAGAGGTCGTAACTGGTATGGTAACAGATGGGGGTGGAACCACTATTGCCCTCCTTATGGATATGCGTATAACAGACCTTATTACAGAAGAGGATCAAATTCTTTCCGAACAGGAATATCAAGAAGAGGTTACAACTCCGCCAGAAATTATAGCTCTAGAAGAACTACAACCTCTAGACGATCATCAAATGCTTATAGAAGTAATAGAAACTCTAGTAGACGTGTTCGTAGTGCAGGTTCAGAAGGAAGATACCGAAACGGAAATCGTAATTCTTCAAGGGTAAGATCAAGAACTGGAACTAGAACTAGAACTAGAAACTATTCAAATGGCAATCGCACCCCTTCTAGAAGTTCAAGAAGTTACAACAATAGTTCTAGAAGAACCAGAGGTAGTAGCTACTCTCCAGGGCGAAGCTCTAGTAGATCATCAGGAAGTAATTCTTCAAGATCTAGAAGTAGCAACTCTTCAAGAAGTTCATCTAACTACTCTTCATCAAGATCTTCATCACGAGGCTCTTCGAGCTACTCTCCTTCAAGAAGTAGTAGTTCTTCGAGAAGCTCTTCTTCAGGAAGAAGCTCATCTTCAAGAAGTAGCGGCTCTAGATCTAGTAGTAGAAGACGATAAAAAATACAGAAACCACAACTTATAAAAACAATTATTAACCTTAGCATACAGTCTTTATCTTTAGAGGGGTTTATTACTTATGCTTAGAATTGAACAGACTTATTTTAAGCCTGATTCAAACTTAAAAAATTAAAATAATGAAAAGATTATTAGCATTAGGAGTGCTGTTAGGCGCTTCGTTAAATTCATTTTCGCAATCGTTAAACTATAATGATTTAGGACTCTTATTTTCTCAAGATGATAACTATGGAACAGCTAGATTTGAGGCTATGAGCGGAGCTTTTGGTGCTCTTGGAGGAGACGTTTCTGCTTTTGGAATTAATCCAGCAGGTAGTGCTGTCGCAACATCGAGCAGTGCCTCTGTTACGCTAAGCAATAAAAACACCGATTATGCTTCATTATACTATGGCAGTTCTTCGAATTCAGTAAATGATTCTTTTAATCTATCACAAGCTGGAGCCATTTTAACTTTTGAAACCAATTCTAACGATTGGGATAGAGTTGCCTTTACTGCAAATTACAGAATAAAGAGTGACTATAGTTCTTTTTACCGGGTGAGAGGAAATAGTCAGATTTTACCATACAATCAGGAACACTTAGATGATACAGGAAATCCAAAAGTTCAATTTAATGGTTCAATTGAACAAGATTTTTCAGCAGAAAAAAGAGGTCAATCAAGTGTAATGAACTTTGGTTTTTCTGCGGTTCATCAAAGTAAATTATTCATTGGGGGATCTCTTAACTTCCATGATATTGATTTTAACCGAATTTCTCGCTTAAGAGAATTAAATGATGATGTTAATGGTAATGTACTCGTTGCCGACAACCTAATTGACACTTATGTTCAAGGAAATGGATTTTCTTTAAGTTTAGGGTTTATCTATAAATTCAATCAAAACGTAAGACTTGGACTAGCATATGAAACTCCAACTTGGTATAATGAAATAACTGAAGATTTCTTCGATGATTTAACTCATGGAGCTGTTGATAATTTAGGTTTTGATAAAGTTACTGCTATCCCTATTGAAGAAGGAGCTATTTACCGATTTAGAACTAATAGCAGAATTACCGCGAGTGGTGCATATATCTTTGGAAAACAAGGTTTAATTAGTTTTGACTACACCTATAAAGATTATCAAAATTTAAAATATAGAGAAAATGACTCATCTTTTATTGATGCAAACCAAAACTTTGCTACTGATTACAGAGCAACTCACTCTTTAAACATAGGTACAGAATGGCGCTTTGATAGGTTAAGTTTAAGAGGTGGGTATCATTATTCTAAAAACCCTAACCTTTTGGCTGCTCTTGGAGGAAGTGTAAATGACGATAATGTAAGAGGGTTTTCGGCCGGTTTAGGCTACAATTTCGGGAATATGAAAATTGATTTGTCTTATAGTAAATTCGAAAACAGAGAATTTGAAACTCTATATAATTTAGGAGATATTATGCTCGATAACGATACTTCAAGAGTTTCAGGAACTCTTACCATTAACCTGTAAAACTTAAGAGAACTTAAGTTAAAAATAAGAACACAAACAGGCTCGTAATTACGAGCCTGTTTGTGTTCTTATTTCTCAGTTTTTTACCGTAATTTTGCATTTCATTTAATTAGATATGGATTCAATTACAATAAACATACAAGAAACTAATAATGAAACTATAATTAAATTTGTAAGTAGTACAATTTTAATTAATGGTGGAAGTTATGAATACAATAATATTGATGAAGCTAAAAACTCACCGTTAGCTCAGCAATTATTCTATTTACCTTTTGTAAAGAAGGTATTTGTAACTGCGAATTTTATTGCAATTCAGCGCTATGATATTGTTGAATGGGATGATGTTGCTGATGGAGTTAAGGAACAAATTGAAACCTATCTTCAAAAGGGTGAATCTGTAGTTACAGAAAATACTGTAAAGAAAGACCCTATTGAAGTTTATGCTGAAGTAACACCAAATCCAAGTGTTATGAAGTTTGGAACAAACAAAGCACTTACTCAAACGGACGTAGAATTAAAAAACATCGATGATGCGAGTAAATCCTCTCCCCTTGCGCAAGAACTCTTTAGCTTTCCTTTTGTAAAAGAAATATTTATTTCTGAAAACTACATTTCAATTATGAAATATGATATGGTTGAATGGAATGAAGTTTACCACGATGTACGTGCTTTTATAAGAAATTACCTTTTAGAAGGTAAAACCATAATATCAAAACTACCTGAAACTCAAGAAGACGCTAAGGTTCAAATTGAAGAAAAAGTAAATCTTTCAGAAACCGAAGCCAAAATTGTAGATATTCTTAACGAATATATCAAACCTGCTGTTGCTTCCGACGGAGGAAATATCGCCTTTAAATCTTATGACACGTCTACAAAACAAGTTAATGTTATTTTACAAGGAGCTTGTAGCGGATGTCCTTCATCTACCATTACTTTAAAAAACGGCATAGAAACTATGCTAAAAGAAATGCTACCGAACCAGGTTAACGAAGTAGTTGCTATAAACGGATAATCTAAAGCCATTTTATGTCTGAACAAATAAAACCCTATAAAGACTCCGAGTTAGGAAAGAAAGAGCAAGTTGCTCAAATGTTTGATAACATCTCTAAAGACTACGATGGTTTAAATCGTGTAATATCTTTGGGAATTGATGTAAGCTGGAGAAAAAAAGTGGTGAAACTTATAGGAGAGAACTCTCCTAAGCAAATTTTAGATATCGCCACTGGAACAGGTGATTTAGCTTTAATGATGACCAAATTAAATCCTGATAGAATTGTTGGATTAGATATTTCTGAAGGAATGTTAGAAGTTGGTAGAACAAAAATTGATAAAGCCAATTTATCTAACAAAATCAAAATGGTTGTTGGAGACAGTGAGAATATCCCTTTTGAGGATAATACATTTGATGCCATCACCGTTTCCTTCGGTGTAAGAAATTTTGAAAACCTAGATAAAGGATTAAAAGAAATATTAAGAGTATTAAAACCTGGAGGAAGGTTCGTCGTTTTAGAGACATCAAATCCAACCAAGTTCCCATTCAAACAAGGGTATAAACTTTACACTAATTTCATTTTACCTGTGATAGGTAAATTGTTCTCAAAAGATAAAGTTGCTTACTCTTATTTATCAGAAAGTGCAAATTCTTTTCCTTTTGGAGAAGCCTTCAACAATATTTTACAAAAAAATGGGTTTAAAGATGCAAAGAATTTACCCGTAACCTTTGGTGTTGCATCAATATATACCGCTTTTAAATAATATGATAAGAAGATTTTTAGTACTCGCAATACTGTTTAGTACAATTTTTACGTCATTTGGTCAGAGAGAGAAAGTTCTGAATCTTCCAAGTTTTGACAAACCTTTGTTTCATTATGGTTTTTATTTAGGTTTAAATAATAATGAATATAAAGCTTCATACAAACCTAGCTTTGTAAACAACCCTCAGGTTGAAGTGCAAACCTCGGTTGGTTTTAATGTTGGGCTAATAGGAGATTTAAGACTGCATAATAATTTAAACTTACGTTTTGAACCAGGACTAATGTCAAATACCAAAACACTTGTTTTTAATCATATGCCTGAAGCAAATGAAAATCGAAGAACAAGAGAAGTTGGAGCCACCTTTCTTCACCTTCCTCTTATACTAAAAGCAAGTACTAATCGAATTAACAACGTAAGGCCTTACGTCTTAGGAGGGATATCTTATGATTATAATTTTTCCAGTAATGAAAATAATAGTGACGATAACTTTGCTGGGAATTTCCGAACGAAGACAAGTAATTTTATGTACGAAATAGGAATAGGTATTGACTTATATTTAAACTATTTTAAGCTTTCTCCTTCTATTCGCGGTGTTTTTGCTATTAACAACGAATTAATATATGACAACAGCACAAACAGTCCATGGACGGATCCAATAGACTTCCTTGGAACAAGAGGTGTTTTCTTACATCTTGCCTTTGAGTAAAGACTTAGAAATAAAAGCAGGTTAATCTTCAATTAGCTTCTAAAATCACACATATTCATATAAAAATAATGGCTTTCACAAAAAATGAAAGCCATTATTTTTATCGAAGATTAATATTTTTATTGAACAGAAACCCCAGAGTTCATCCCATGTATTATGTATTGTGATAAATCCTTTTCAAACAGGTTATAGCAAATTAAAAAATTGAAATAATAATTGTACAACAGTATTTTTATATAGAAAATGAAAAAGGCTATCAATTAAGATAGCCTTTCGAATATGTAAAGTTAACCTTCACTTATTAGATAGAAGTCCCCCGAAATCTATCTCGTGTATTGTTATGACACATTATTTTCTAACAGGTCACATGAATTAAAAAATTGAAGTTATAATTGTAAAGTGATATTTTTTTTACAGAAAATGAAAAAGGCTATCAATTAAGATAGCCTTTCGAATATGTAAAGTTTAACCTTCACTTATTAGATAGAAGTCCCCCGAAATCTATCGTTAACTCTTTGTTTCAATTTCATTAATATCATTCTGATAGATACGCAAATATATATATTTTTTTTTACTTCTTAAATACTATTTTATTGTCTACCACATCCTTAATAGGTAAAATCACTTTTCCGTCCTTAGTATTTAGCGTAATACATATGTTATCGATTGCGGAAACTACACCTTCAATTTCGCCAATTACAACATGCTCTCCAATCCCTATATTTTTTCTCGAATAATACCCAAAAAGCAATCTTCCAACAGCATCCCTTGCCCCTAAACCAAAGGCTATTGTAAAGGCGGCTAGTATAGAACCAATAAGTAATGTTAAATTACTTTTTATAATTGATGTATCTACGCCTGCTTGATCTAAAGCTGTTATCGATAAAAATACTACAATTAAGTAAAAAGCAATATTTCCAACTAAGTTCCCTCCTGAAAGTTCCAAGGACTTAAACATAGATTGAATTGCTTTTTTCACCATAGTTCCTAAATAAGCTCCTGCCACAAAAATTCCAAGAGCTGTTAAGAGCTTAGGCAAATAAGCGAAGAAACTTTTAATCCCGCTAGACACTCCGTCTAGCCCAAAGATTTCCGCTCCAACCATTACAAATATAAATATCAAGAACCATTTTAAAACGGCCAATATTACATTGGTTAGAACGATATTAATCGTAGTATCTCCAAAAATTTGAGTGCTACTTAACTTTTTCGACCATTCATCAATTTTAGTTTTCGCTAAAGCTTTTCTTACAATATATAAGAACAGCTTAATCACCAACCAAGAACCAACGACAAAAGCTATAAAGCCTGCTACCTTTGGTAATGATTTAACAACGCCGTCAAATGTATCCCTGAATGGTTTTAAAATGTTTTCTTGCAATGGAATCATGATAGTATTAGTTTAGTTTATGAAATTAATCATTTTCTTTTTTGTCTTCTTTATCAATATTATTAGAAGATCGTGAACCTCCACCATTAAGTAAGTCGGCAATTGCATTAGGGTACTTTACAACAAATAAATCAGCCACGTCAATAGAAAGTTTTATCATTGCCACATCATTCAATACTTTTTCTCTAAGTACATCTGGCAATTCTTCGTTATGTAATATTTTCTTAAATGGATTATCCATGATAATTACAATTCGTTATACGTTTCTATGACTTTCGCCTTTGCTCGTTTTAATCGCATTTTTACTGCGCTTTCTCCCAATTCTAATGACCCTGCTATTTCTTTTATACTCATATCATCTTGATATTTCATTAATAAAATCATTTTTTCAGCAGGAGAGATTAGTTCAAGTGCCTTCGCAAGCTTATCTGATTTTAACTCAAATAAAGTTGCATCATCAATTTCATCTAAACCACTATCCTCTTCCTTTATTTGATCGGTTACAACGGTAACTCTTTCTTTCTTTTTTGCACTATTACGCTGTACATAATTTACACAAAAATTATAGGTAAAAGAATATAACCAGGTCGAAAATTTCGATCTCCCTTTAAAGGTACGCAATTTTACAAATAAGCGTATAAAAAGATCATGCGTTAAATCTTGTGCTTCTTCTTTATTTTTAGAAAAACCATAACACTTATTATACACAAGACCAGCGTAACGATCGTATAAAATAGCAAATAAATGAGTATCATTTTTCTCTACTATCTTCTCAATCAGCTCTTCGTCGCTCATTTTTGTAACATCAATACTCTTCAACGGCTAAGTTCAGTTAATGTTTATTTAGACTTTGTTTTTTAAGACACATATTTTTCTTAATGGTCACTTTCTTATTTTTGACTAAATCAAATTTAACAAATCTTTAACAAGGGAGAAACTTTTTTTAAAAAAAATAAAAACTTTTGTAACATTTACTTCAAATGCTACGTATAAGTAAGTAAAGAGCAATAGATAATTAATAAAAACACAGGCCTTATTACATGAGACAACTTAAGATTACAAAACAGGTTACCAATAGGGAAACCGCCTCACTAGACAAGTATTTACAGGAGATTGGAAAGGTAGATTTAATTACCGCAGATGAAGAAGTAGAATTAGCACAGCGAATAAAGGCAGGTGACCAAAGAGCGTTAGAAAAATTAACTAAAGCTAACCTTCGTTTTGTGGTATCAGTTGCTAAACAATATCAAAATCAAGGTTTAACACTACCTGACTTAATTAATGAAGGTAATTTAGGATTAATTAAAGCTGCGAAGCGTTTTGATGAAACTCGTGGATTTAAATTTATCTCTTATGCCGTTTGGTGGATTCGTCAATCGATTTTACAAGCTCTAGCTGAACAATCGCGTATTGTACGTTTACCATTAAATAAAATTGGTTCTATTAACAAGATCAATAAAATGTATGCTTTCTTAGAGCAAGAAAATGAGCGTCCTCCTAGTGCCGAGGAAATTGCGAAGAAGCTTGACATGACAGTAAACGATGTTAAAGAATCAATGAAAAATTCTGGTCGTCACGTATCTATGGATGCTCCACTAATTGAAGGAGAAGATTCAAACCTATATGACGTTTTAAATTCTGGTGAGTCACCAAACCCAGACAAAACATTATTACATGAATCATTACGTATTGAAATTAACCGTGCATTAGAAACCTTAACTCCACGTGAAGCTGACGTTGTAAAATTATACTTTGGTTTAGGAGAGCACCAACCAATGACTTTGGAAGAAATCGGTGAAACTTTTGATTTAACACGTGAGCGTGTTCGTCAAATTAAGGAAAAAGCTATTAGAAGGCTTAAACACACATCTCGTAGTAAGATTTTAATGACTTATTTAGGTTAATTTTTCTATTAATAATATATTTACAGCAACAAATAGTTATCATAACTATTCGTTTTTTGATTAATGAAGGAAAACTCTCAATTTTGAGAGTTTTCTTCGTTTTAGAACAATATAATAGTGTTTCAAAATCCTTCAATATTCTCTATTATATTTTTAAGAATTTTCAAATGAAAAAATTCATGTACTTTTGCGGCATAAACAACACAACAATTTTTATTTAAATGGAAAAACTTATTGCTCCTTCAGTTTTAGCAGCTGATTTTGGAAATCTACAAAGAGATGTAGAGATGGTGAACGAAAGTAAAGCTGATTGGTTTCATATAGATATTATGGATGGCGTTTTCGTACCAAATATTTCGTTTGGAATGCCTGTTTTAAAATCTATTTCTGCACATGCAAAAAAGACTATTGATGTACACTTAATGATCGTTGATCCTGACAGATACATCGATACTTTCGCAGATTTAGGTGCCGATATATTAACTGTGCACTACGAAGCTTGTACTCACCTACATAGAACAGTACAAGCAATAAAAACAGCAGGAATGAAAGCTGGTGTAGCTTTAAACCCACACACGCCTATTGCTGTTTTAGAAGACATTATAGCTGACTTAGATTTAGTTTGTATTATGAGTGTAAATCCAGGTTTTGGAGGCCAGTCATTTATCGAAAATACTTATAAGAAAGTAAGTCAATTAAAACACTTAATTGAGTTCAATAATGCTTCAACCCTAATTGAAATTGATGGAGGTGTTACTGATAAAAATGCAAATCAATTAATTGAAGCTGGAGCCGATGTATTAGTTGCTGGAAGTTTTGTATTTAAAAGCGAAAACCCTATTGGAACTATTGAAAGTTTGAAAGCGATAGTGAATTAATCACATGACACACATAAAAGAAAAGCAGTAAGAAAATCTTACTGCTTTTTTTGTTCAACTAGTTGAACTGTTCTAAAAGAAAATATATCAAATCTGTTGTTGTTACTATTCCTACTAAATCACCTCCTTCAATTACCGGTAATGCGTGAAATTCTTTTTTAGACAGTATTTCTGCTACTTCTTTTATAGTATTTGTAGGACTTACAGTTACTAAGTTTTTAGCCATTACTTGTTCTATCGTGAACATGTTATAAACTACCGTATCTACATCACTTTCGTCTTCATCAATAGCATCGGCAAAGCTAATTCTTAACAAATCAGTATAACTCAACATCCCCACAATTGTACGTCCACTAACTACTGGAATATGTCTTATATTATGTTCTTTAAATAATTTTTCAGCAGTAGTTAAATCATCCGTTTTATTCAGAGTAATTACATTCTTACTCATTATAACTGATATTGATGTTCTTTTCTTCATGATAATAATTGATTTTAATTTTAATCTCTATCTCAAATTTCTAAAAATGTTAGCCGTGAAATACTGATATTTATCATTAAAAGAATTGTTTTATTTTCTTATTATATTAGGTATCTTTACTTGTAATACAACAATTTATTTTACTTATTAAAATCGTTTACCCTTGATAGAAGAATTAAAATTTAATTACGGCTATTTATTTGAAGAAGATTTACTAAACGAAATATATTCAATCGGTATCTATAAAGAGTTTGAATTAAATACAACCATCATTGATACGAATAGCTATATCGTTTCAATTCCGCTACTTTTAGAAGGTGCTATTAAAATTTTAAGAGAAGATGAAAACGGAGATGAGTTAGTTTTATACTATCTTGAAAAAGGTGATACCTGTGCCATTACGCTTTCTTGTTGTGTTGGACAAACTAAAAGTAAGATTAGAGCAGTTACTGAAACTGATGTAAAATTACTTATGATTCCTAAAGAAAAAATGAGCGATTGGTTGAGTAAATACAAAACCTGGCAAGAGTTTATCTTACAAAGCTACCACAATAGATTACAGGAATTTATTGAAGCTGTAGACACCATTGCTTTTTTAAACATGGATCAACGCTTGTTTAAATACCTACGAGATAAAGCTCTAGTAAACCACAACCAATCTATTAACGTAACTCATCAAGAAATCGCGAACGACATGCATACTTCTCGTGTCGTTGTCTCAAGACTTCTTAAATCTCTGGAAAAACAGGGAAAAATTAAACTACAACGTAATTTAATACAAGTACTCGAAATATAGTATAAATAGCTAAAGTTTTCTTAAATAATTTAGACGTGTAACTTTTGTTACATAAGCTATTTTTTAATACCGCTACATTTACTTAACTACTTAAAATATCAAGAAAAAAATCGATTTAATTGTATTTTATATTAGGTATTATAACGTAAGTTTTAAAGAAGAGTTTCCCCTTAATTCTTTCTAAAAAATAAGAGTAAATTGTATCTCAGCATTACAGTTTATAGTAAAGAGGTTTTTCTCTTGAACCCGTTAACTTTCCTCTAAGTAAAAAAACATCTAATGTAGTATTACATTAGATGTTTTTATTTTTCTCCATAAAAAACCCTTGAAAACATCAAGGGTTTATAAATTCAACTTGCGACCCAGGAAGGACTCGAACCCTCATCGTCAGAGCCGAAATCTGATGTTCTATCCAATTGAACTACAAGGTCATCATTTCCTAAAAAGCTTTAGAAAACTAATTTGAAAGTTTATTTTTAACAATTGCAGAAATTGTTTTACCATCCGCACTACCCGCCAATTGCTTTGAAGCCATTCCCATCACTTTACCCATATCTTTCATTCCTTCCGCTCCAATATTTGCAATTATATCTATAACTACTTTTTCTATTTCCTCTTCACTTAAAGCTTCTGGTAAAAATTGTTCCAAAATCTCTGCTTCTGCCAATTCAGGCTCGGCTAAATCAGTTCTTCCTTGTTCACTAAAAACAACTGCACTATCCTTTCGTTGCTTTACTTGCTTTTGAACGATTTTCAACTCTTCCTGATCTGTTAATTCACCATCACGAGCTTCAGTATTCGCAAGCATAAAAGCTGACTTTAGGGCTCTTAATGCTGTTAAAGCTACAGTATCTTTCGACTTCATAGCTTCTTTCATTTTTTGGGTTATTTCCTTTTGAATACTCATATTGAAAGTTTTATACAACCTTTTAGGGTAATTTATTAATCTACGTTATCGTGTAAAAAAGAATTATTCGAACGCAATAAATCGTCTTTATCATTATTTAAAGCCTTATCACTCTTACTAATATCCTTATTCGCATCGATATCAACTCCTAATCTCTTGTAAGCAGGTTGGCGTTCAATTTCATCAATATTTTTGCTTACTTGATCAGCAAATTTATAATTGAATCCCTTCATTTTTTCACGTCTCTCCTCCGCTCTTTTCTGCAATTCAGATATCGTCAAACTTAAAGGAGAAGCCTCATCATTCAAACTTTCAGATGATGCATCTTCATTACTCTTAGTTTTTACTTCAAAATTTAAAGACTCGTCCTCTTCTTTATTGATTATTGGGGTAGAACTTTTTCCAATAGTAGGTTCTGCACTAAAATCATCTAATACATAACGTTTATGAACTTCTTTATTCGGATTTAAAACCTCCGCTTCCACTTCTATATTTTTTATCTTCTCAGTGGTTTCAACAATACTACTTGTTGGTTTAATTTCTTCATAAGAATTTAAAGGTAAATCAAACAATAGATCTTGCTGAATGTATTCTTGCTTTGGTTCTTTTACTTCCTTTTTTGTTTCTGATGCATTCGTAATGATAAAATCATCTTCAGAAATTGATCCTATAGAAATTTCATCATAAATAACATTAATATTCTTAATAGCGTCGGTTGTAGGAATAAGATTGATCTCTGGTTTTCTTTCTACCTTTTCTTCCCCCAAGACATGCACTACCTTTTGATCGGTCTTTTGAGTTAAAGGCTCATCAATCGTTGGTGCTTTCTCTACCTTTCTTTCCTCAAAACTATACGTTGCTTTTTGCTCATCTTCTAAAGTGTGAACAATTTTCTTAATCTCTGTATTAGAAATATCACCTTGCTGATCAGCTGTAAAACCAGTAGCCACTATCGTCAATGAAATTCCATCTTCTAAAGATTCGTCTTCACCAATACCCATGATGATGTTGGCATCAAAACCAGCCTCTTCTTGAATATAATCATTAATTTCTCCGATCTCATCTAATGTTACTTCATTCGCTCCAGAAACTATTAGTAATAATACGTTTTTGGCTCCAGTAATTTTATTATCGTTTAATAATGGTGAATCTAGTGCTTTAATAATAGCATTTTTCGCTCTATTAGCTCCTGCTTCCTTCGCAGACCCCATTATTGCCGTTCCACTATTAGACAACACTGTTCTGGCATCATGTAAATCGATGTTTTGTTTATAGTGATGCGTAATTACTTCTGCAATACCTTTAGCCGCAGTTGCTAAAACTTCATCTGCTTTTGAGAATCCCGCTTTAAAACCAAGGTTACCATAAACTTCACGTAATTTATTATTATTGATTACGATAAGTGAATCTACATGACTTCTTAGCTCATCAATCCCCAGTTGAGCTTGCTTTGAGCGCATTCGTCCTTCAAACTGAAATGGCATTGTAACGATTCCTACTGTTAGGATATCCATATCCTTTGCAATTTTTGCAATAATCGGAGCCGCTCCAGTACCTGTACCACCACCCATTCCAGCAGTTATAAACACCATTTTCGTATGGGTATTTAACATCTGTTGAATCTCTTGAATACTTTCAGCCGCTGCCTGTGCTCCAACTTCGGGATTTGCACCTGCTCCTAATCCTGAGGTGAGATGTGCCCCTAATTGAATTTTATTTGGTATTGGGCTATTTTCTAGGGCTTGAGCATCGGTATTACAAATTACGAAGTCTACTCCGTGAATTTGCTTGTTGTACATGTGATTTACAGCATTGCTCCCTCCCCCACCAACACCGATAACTTTAATGGCGTTAGATTGTGTTTTAGGCATGTCGAATGAAATGTTATCAAATTCTGCGCTCATAATAACTTTCCTTTTAATGGTTATGATTTAATTTAACTCCTATTGGGGACAATTCAGAGTCTTCACTTTATTTTTTTTATTCTGCGTTATCTAAAAACTCTTTAAACCTTTCGGTAAATTTTTCAAAGAATGATTTAGATTTTCCTTTTTTTACTTCTTCCTTCTTAGTAGACTCTTCTTCAACTAACTTATCTTCTTCCTTTCTTTCAAAAACAGGTTCCTCTACTTCAGGGGTAATCTCTTCCATAGCTTCCTGCTCTCTCTCAAGTCCTTCCATTATTAACCCTACAGCTGTTGCATAAGCCGGACTCGATAATACATCATCAGAGTCTCCTGCTAAATGTTCGTTAGGATAACCTATACGAACATCCATTCCTGTAATATATTCTACTAATTGGCGAAGGTGTTTTAATTGAGAACCTCCTCCTGTTAAAACAATTCCGGCAATCAGTTTCCCTTTTTGCGTTTCATGTCCGTAATTTTTTATTTCTAAATACACATGTTCAATAATTTCTTGAACACGCGCATGAATTATCTTGGATAAATTTTTTAATGTAATTTCCTTAGGCTCTCTCCCTCTTAATCCTGGAATAGAAACTATTTCCGTTTCTTTATTTTCACCTGGCCAAGCCGAACCAAATTTTATTTTTAATAACTCCGCTTGTTTCTCAATAATAGAGCATCCTTCTTTAATATCTTCGGTAATTACATTTCCTCCAAAAGGAATTACAGCAGTGTGTCGAATAATTCCATCTTTAAAAATTGCCAAATCCGTTGTACCTCCTCCTATATCAATCAATGCAACACCAGCTTCTTTTTCTTCTTGACTTAATACTGCAGAAGCAGAAGCCAAAGGCTCTAACGTTATATCCGAAAGATTAAGTCCAGCACTTTTAACACAGCGCCCAATATTTCGTATAGAAGATACCTGACCTACAACTACATGAAAATTTGCTTCAAGCCTTCCTCCATACATCCCTATAGGCTCTTTAATTTCAGGCTGACTATCTACTTTAAACTCTTGCGGCAATACATGAATTATTTCTTCTCCAGGAAGCATTACCAATTTATGCACCTGTTCAACAAGGTTGTCTATATCTGTATTATCTATAACTTCATCAGATTTCTCTCTTGTTATATAATCACTGTGATGTAAACTTCTTATATGCTGACCAGCAATACCAACTACTACATTTTCAATTTGATATCCTGAAACACTCTGAGCTTCATCAACTGCTTGTTGTATCGACTGAATTGTTTGTGTAATATTATTTACCACTCCACGCTTAACACCCAAACTTTTCGCTTTACCAATACCAAGAACTTCAAGTTTTCCGTATTCGTTTTTACGTCCAATCATGGCAACAATCTTGGTTGTACCAATATCTAACCCAACTGCTATTTTATTGTTTTCCATCCTGATTATGTTTTGTGCATACAACTTGGTTGTGATACTTTACATTAATTGTTTTATACTGCTTTATAGATCCATCTATAAGTGCTTTGTTATAGAATGCTTTTAATTTTTTAAATTTGAGGTATGCCAATTCAAACTTTCCAAATACTATCTTATAATCCCCAGTACGAACAGTAAAAACATATTCATTCTGAGCATTTCTCTTTATTGCAATGATTTCTTTCTTAAAAAAATCATCGCTAGAGATCGTTTGTAGTAACTGTATAAGTTCTTTGATTTCTTCAGCGTTTCCTACCCCCGAAACTAATGGCACTCTGGCTGAAAAATTAGCTGATAATGGAATTTTAACTCCATATTTATCAACATAAAATATTGAGTCATTATCCACAAGGCGAGCCACTGGCTTGCGTTGTTTTATTAGCGTTTTCAACACCCCATTTATTGTTAAAAAAACGGTTGCTTTTTCTACATAAGGGTTCGCCGAAACATTAGTTTCTAGAAAGTGTAAATCTACTACACTTTTCGGTTGGTTTTTAACAAATTCTTTATTTTGTATTAACATTTTATCAACCATATTGTGCGTCAAGAAGTTATTATCACCTTCTTCAAACTCAACCACTGTATTTTTTACCTTTTTTGTACCGTTTCTATTAGAAGAAAATCCATACAAAAAGAACAAAAAAGCAATTAACGCCACGAATGCTATGTAAGCTGTTATTTTTTTCACTTCAACAAACTAAACTTTTCTTCTAATTTCACTTTTATAGTATCAACCATTAAGCCAATATCTCCTGCCCCAATCATTACAACAATATCTGCATTAGATTTTAAAACATCTTTGGACAAACTTTCTTTTGTTGTCATTTTTTTCTCAGATAATTCCATCTTTTGCATCAACCAACTAGATGTAACCCCATTTATTGGTAATTCACGAGCTGGATAGATATCTAACAACAAAACTTCATCAAATTTCGAAAGTGCGTTAGCAAAATCATCCACAAAATCTCTCGTTCTACTAAATAAGTGCGGCTGAAATACTGCTAACACTTCTTTATCAGGGTACATTTCTCTGACAGAAGCTTCTACCGCACTTATTTCAGTTGGATGATGTGCGTAATCATCTATCAATACTATTGCATCAGATTTAATTCTATAGGAAAACCTTCTCTTAACTCCTTTAAAACTCGCTAATTGTTTTTTTATTATATCAGAGGTCACACCATAAACATCAGCCATAGCAAAGGCAGCTAAGGCATTCATTAAATTATGTCTTCCAGGCAAATAAAACTCAACATTCTTTACTATTTCAGTTGGAGTTTTAATACCAAAAGAATATCCTCCATTTTTAATTTGAACATCTATCGCTTGATAATCTGTAGAATCACCAAAACCATATGTTAATCCTTCAAGCAATACTCCTTCAGCAACAATTAAAGTGTTTGACACCATTTCCGAAAACTCTATAAAAGACTCTTGTAATGCATCAGGTTTATCATAGATATCAAGATGATCCAAATCCATTGAAGTAACACAAGCAATGTTCGGAGAAAGCTTTAAGAAAGAACGATCAAATTCATCTGCTTCAACAACAGAAATTTTATCATCTCCCAAAATTAAATTTGAATTATAATTTTCCGAAATACCACCTAGAAAAGATGTTGCTTTCAAAGGTTCCATTAGGTGTCCTAAAATTGCTGAAGTAGTTGTTTTGCCATGTGTTCCAGCAACTCCTAAGCAAAAGGTGTTCTTGGTAATTTCTCCGAGAATTTCTGACCTTTTTAAAACCGTAAAACCGTTATCCTTAAAATAAGACAACTCTTTATGACTTGAAGGCACAGCTGGTGTATATATTACAATTGTTTCCTTTTTTTCTAAAAAGGCTAAGCCTATTCTTTTTATTTCATCTTCAAAATGCACATGAATCCCCAATTCTTCCATAGCATTGGTTATCGGTGTTCTTACTTTATCATATCCAGCAACTTTTTTTCCATTAGCAGAAAAATAACGAGCTATAGCGCTCATCCCAATTCCTCCAATTCCAATAAAATATATATTTTTTATTTTATTTAAATCCATTTACTTCTTCCTGTCTATCTTTTGATAATTTTTTCAATTTCATTCACAATATCATTCGTAGCATTTGGCAATGCCAATATTGTTATGTTATCGCTTAAACTTTCCTGTTTACCTAAATCTTTCAATAAGGTTTCAAAAACAATAGGAAATGTTTCCAATTCATTTTCTTTTACTAAAATCGCGCCATGTTTATCCGCAACTGCCTTCGCATTTTTTGTTTGATGATCTTCCGCAACATTCGGTGAAGGAATAAAAATAGTAGGCTTCCCTACAATACACAATTCCGAAACAGAACTGGCTCCCGCCCTTGACACTATAAAATCAGTAGCGGCATACGCTAAATCCATTCTATCCAAAAACTGATAAACCTGAACATTATCGCGCTTGCCATGAACTTTATATTCATCATAATATAACTTACCGCACTGCCATATAAGCTGAATATTTTGATTTTGAATAAAATCTAGTTGAGACTCTATCAGTTGATTCATTTTCCTAGCCCCTAAACTTCCTCCTAAAACTAACAATGTCTTCTTCTTTTTATCTAACCGAAAAAACTCTTTTCCTTCCTGAGTTTTCGTATGAATAAAAAGTAAATCTTGTCTTACTGGGTTTCCAGTTTTAATTATATTTCCACTAGGAAAAAATCGCTCTAAATTATCATATGCTACACATACTTTTTTCGCTTTTTTCCCTAAAAGTTTATTCGTAATACCTGGATAAGAATTTTGTTCTTGAATAAGTGTTGGAATCCCTTTTTTATTAGCCATCATTAATGTTGGTCCACTAGCAAAACCACCTGTTCCTACTGCCACATCGGGCTTAAACTTATTAATTATTTTGTTGGCATTCCATAAACTACTAATCAGTTTAAATGGAAATGCTAAATTCTTAAGAGTTAATTTTCTTTGAATACCAGAAATCCACAATCCTTTAATATCATAACCTGCTTGAGGCACCTTTTCCATCTCCATTTTATCTTTAGCCCCAACAAATAAAATATTAGCCTCAGGATAACGAAGCTTTATTTCATTTGCTATAGCAATAGCAGGATAAATATGTCCTCCTGTTCCACCACCACTTATGATTACATTAATCGATTCTTTCATATTAAACTCTGGTTAGTTTCTTTCTTATTCTTTATATTGTTTCATGCAAAATATCTAAAGGATTATCATCTAAAATAGTTTCTTCCGTTTCATTTTTAGATGCACTTACACTTAATATCATTCCTAACCCAAAGCACGTCATCCAAATAGAGGTTCCTCCACTACTTATAAGTGGTAATGTTTGACCTGTTACGGGTAAAATATTTACAGCTACTGCCATATTAATGAGAGCTTGAAAAACAATCGGTATCCCCACTGCTACGACCAATAAAGTCGCGAAGACCGTATTAGCCTTTTTTGCGGTAATCAATATCCGAAAGAGTAATAAGAAATATATAAACACCACTAATAAGGCACCTATTAAACCATATTCTTCAATAATAATTGCGTAAATAAAATCAGAAGATGATTGTGGTAAAAAATTCTTTTGCACACTCTTTCCAGGGCCTTTCCCTATTGGACCTCCAGTAGCAATAGCTATTTTAGCTTTCTCTACTTGATAATTTTCAGTACCATTTGGGTTTGAAAAATTCTCCAACCTACTTTGCCATGTATGAATACGGTTAGGCATTGCATCAGGAAAAGCTTTCGCTACCAGAATAAAAAAAAGCAAAGAAAACAATCCTATACCAAGAATATAACCAATATACTTCAATGGATAACCACCTATATAAGCCAGTAAAAGAATCATCGTAAAAAAGATTGCTGTCGTAGAAAAGTTAGCAGGTAATACTAAAATTAACACTACTCCTACGGGCAACCACATTTGTAACAAACTCTCTTTAAATTGAATTCTTTTCTCCTTATTCCTAGCCAAATACCTCGACACATATACCATTAGAACTAGTCCAGCTAGTGTAGATGTCTGAAAACCGATTCCTACAAAAGGAATTCGAATCCATCGACTTGCATTCGCTCCACCGATAAGTGTACCTTGAGACATTGTGAATATTAACAGTAGTATTACTACGGGTAACATCAACACTGAACCTCCACTAAAATATCTGTAAGGTATTTTATGAACACCATAAATTATAGCGAAGCCAGATATTAGCAAAACTATATGCTTCACTAAATGACCTAAGGTAGACCCATTACCAACAACGTATACCAAGTTCGTACTAGCACTATATACAGGCATAAACGAAAACACAGCCAATATAGCTACAATAGCCCATATTGCTCGGTCACCTTTTATATGTTGAAATAGGTATTTCATTTTTTATACTTTATAATCCTCTTACGGCTTCTTTAAACTTATCTCCTCGATCTTCATAACTACTAAATAAATCAAAACTTGCACATGCTGGTGACAGCAATACAGCATCTCCTTTATCAGCAATCTTGTATGCTACTTTTACAGCCTCTTCTGCCCCTGCAGTTTCAACTAAAATATCCACTACATTTTGGAACGTTTCAATAATCTTTGTATTATCTAACCCTAAACAAACAATTGCTTTTACTTTTTCCCTAACTAAAGGAAGTAAATCGGCATAATCATTTCCTTTGTCAACACCTCCTGCAATCCATACTGTTGGAGTATCCATGCATTCCAACGCATAAAAAACTGCATTTACATTTGTAGCTTTACTATCATTTATATATTGTACACCATTTATTTTAAGTACATTTTCCAAACGATGTTCGACTCCTTCAAAATCAGACAAACTTTCAGCGATAGTTGATTTTCTTGCTTTTAATAATCTCGCTGCCATTGCTGAAGCCATTGCATTCTTGGTATTGTGTTTTCCTTGTAACTTTAAGTTTGAAACGTTCATTAATATTTCTTCCGAATTAAATTTTATTATAATTTTATTTTCTCTTACAAAAGCACCATATTCAAGCTCTTTTTTTAATGAAAAAGGAACTAATGTTGCTTTTGTTGTATTTCTCTTTAACCATCCAGTAATAACCTCATCATCACTATCGTAGATTAGAAAATCATTTTCTGTTTGATTTTTTGTTATTTTAAACTTTGATTCTATATAATTATCAAAATTATAATCATATCGATCTAAATGATCTGGTGTAATATTGGTTAGAATAGCTATATGAGAATTAAATTCTCTTATCCCGTCAAGCTGAAAACTACTCAACTCTAACACATACACATCATAGTTCTTTTCAGCCACCTGCCTAGCAAAACTATCACCTATATTCCCTGCAACTCCTACATTAATCCCTGCCTTTGTTAAAAGGTGATTCGTTATCATAGTAGTGGTTGTTTTACCATTTGACCCAGTAATACCAACCACAGTTGCATTTGTATATTTCCCTGCGAATTCTATTTCTGAAACTATCGAAATACCTTTCTCCACCAACTCCTGAACCAATTCAACCTTATCAGGAATCCCAGGGCTTTTCATTACAACATCCGCTTGAAATACGATTTCCTTTGTATGTTGATTTTCCTCAAAAGAGATCTCATGTTGTTCAAGAACTTTTTTATAATGCTCAGTAACAGCTCCTCTATCAGAAACAAAAACATCAAATCCTTTTTGTTTCCCCAAAATAGCTGTTCCAACACCACTCTCTCCTGCTCCTAGCACAACTAGCTTCTTTTTCATTTATCTCAACTTTAAAGTAACCACTGTTAATACTGCCAATAAAATCCCAACAATCCAAAAACGTGTCACTATTTTACTTTCATGATAACCAAGCTTTTGGTAGTGATGATGCAAAGGAGACATTTTAAATATTCTCCTACCTTCACCAAATTTCTTTTTGGTGTATTTAAAATATGAAACTTGTAACATCACCGATAAATTTTCAGCTACGAAAATTCCAGCCAATATTGGCAACAATAATTCTTTTCTGATGGCAATAGCAATCACAGCTATAATTCCTCCGATGGTTAAACTACCTGTATCCCCCATAAAAACTTGAGCTGGGTAGGTATTGTACCAAAGAAATCCTATTAAAGCTCCAGCAAAAGCAAAAATAAACACGGTCATTTCTCCCGACTTCGGTATGTACATTACATCTAAATAATCCGCGAAAATAATATTTCCTGATACCCATGCAAAAATTGCCAAGGCTACGATCATAATTGCTGAAGACCCTGCCGCAAGGCCATCGATACCGTCTGTCAAATTAGCACCATTAGAAATTGCAGTCACCAAAAAAACGGTAGCAAAAATGAAAATAATCCATCCGTATTTTTCATAACCTTCTCCCAAAAAACTTAGTGCTTTTGCATAATCAAGTTCATTATGTTTTAAAAAAGGCACTGTTGTTTTCGTAGATTTATGCGCTTCTCCAAATACAATCTTCTTACCATTCTCTTGAACTATTTGTTGATCAGCAGGAAGTTGCTCTTTTATTGTTACATCAGGATGAAAATAAAGCATTGACCCTACAATTAATCCTAGACCAACTTGCCCTAAAACCTTAAATTTCCCTTTTAATCCTTTTTTATCTTTTTTAAATACTTTAATATAATCATCGGTAAAACCAATAACTCCCATCCATAAAGTTGTAATGAGCAGTATGATGATATAAATATTATCAAGTCTAGCAAGAAGTAACACTGGTAATAAAGTTCCTAGAATAATAATAATCCCTCCCATAGTAGGAGTTCCTGCCTTTTGAACTTGACCTTCTAATCCTAAATCTCTTACAGTTTCACCTACTTGTTGTTTTCTAAGAAAATTAATAATCTTCTTTCCAAAAATCATCGTAATTAATAACGACAAAATAAATGCTGACGCCGACCTGAAGGTTATGAACTGAAACACACTAGCACCTGTCAGATTAAATTCACTTTCTAAATATTCAAAAATATAATACAGCATTCTTTATGTTTTTAGCAGGTTAAAACAATTAACAACTTCTTCTAAGTCATCAAAATGGAATCGTTCTCCATTTATTTCTTGGTAATTCTCATGCCCTTTTCCTGCAATGAGGATAATATCTCCCGATTCAGACAATTTACAAGCTGTTTTTATGGCTTGTCTTCTATCTAAAATTGACAAGGTTTTATTGTGATTTTCAGGTGCTACCCCCTTTTCCATATCATCAATAATCCCTTGAGGCTCTTCAGTTCTAGGGTTATCCGATGTGAAAATCACCTGAGTACTTAATTGAGAAGCTATCTTTGCCATTTTAGGTCTTTTATCTCTATCTCGATCTCCTCCACAACCTACAACAGTGATAACGTTTTCGTTTCCTGTTCTTATATCATTTATTGTTTGTAATACATTTTTCAATGCATCTGGTGTATGAGCATAATCTACGACTGCAGTAACTTTATCACCTGAAATTGTATATTGAAAACGCCCGCTTACACTTTCTAACTCGCTTAGCAAACGTAATGACTCCATTTTCTCTAAGTCTAATAAAGTAGCGACTCCATGTATAGCCAGCAGGTTATACGCATTAAACTCACCAATTAACTTGGTCCAAACCTCAATACCATTTAGAGTTAATAAACTTCCAGAAAAACTCTTTTCCAACACCTTTCCTTTAAAATCTCCAATGGTTTTAAGCGCATAACTCAACTTTCTAGCTTTGGTGTTTTGAAGCATTATTTGCCCATTTTTATCATCAAGATTAGTTAACGCGAAAGATGTTTTTGGCAGGTTATCAAAAAACGACTTCTTAACATCTCTATATTCTGCAAATGTTTCATGATAATCTAAATGATCATGCGACAAATTGGTATAAACACCTCCCTCAAAACACAATCCTTCTGTTCTTTTTTGATGGATTCCATGTGAACTCACTTCCATAAAACAATACTCAACGCCTTCAGAGACCATTTCAGCTAAATACTTATTGATCATTACTGAATCTGGTGTAGTATGAGTTGCCTTATATTCTTTATTATCAACTAAAACTTTTACTGTAGACAATAAACCAACTTTGGCTCCCGCTTTTTTGAATAATTGATATAATAATGTTGTAACCGTTGTCTTACCATTTGTCCCTGTAACTCCAACTAGCTTTAGTTTTCTCGATGGGTCATCATAATAATTTGCTGACATCACCGCCAATGCAGTACTCGAATCATTTACTTCAACGTATGCCACCCCTTCTTCTTTATTCTTAGGAAGTGTTTCACAAACAACCACAGTTGCTCCTAGACTTATTGCTTTATCTATGAATTTATGACCATCAACCTGCACTCCTTTTTGAGCTAAGAAAAGACTTCCTTTTTTTACCTTTCGGCTATCAAAACAAATCTCATTTATCAAAACATCCGTACTCCCAAAAACAGAATTTACAGATACTTTATACAATATGTCTTTTAATTTTTTCACTTACGATAACCTTAAATAAATAGTTGCTCCTTTGGATATTTTAATCCCATTTTGAACAGATTGCTCTACAACTTTTCCCATTCCAGTAAACTTCACTTTTAGTCCCATATTCTCTAAAAGAGATACAGCATCCATACCACTCATTCCAAGTACTCTTGGCATAATAGTTTTGTATTTCTTTAACTTTAGATAATACTCATCATAATCTTTATCAATTTTCGAATACGTAATCGTATCAGTTACCGATTGATTATCTATAGGAGTTGTTGTATATATTTTTTGAGCTATCTCTTTAAAAACGGGCGCAGCCACCTGAGCTCCATAATATCCCTTTTCTTTTTTAGGCTCGTGAATTACCACGATACATGAATACCTTGGCTCATCTGCTGGAAAAAAACCAGCGAATGACGCCACATATTTTGAATTTGAGTAGTATCCTCCAACCATTTTCCCTTTTGAATTTTTATGCCTTGGAATATACTTCTTAGCTGTACCTGTTTTTCCTGCCATTGAAAAATTCGGTGAATATATTCCTTTACCTGTCCCTTTTTTCACGGTATTCTCCATCACCTTCCTAACCTTATTCAACGTTGTTTGAGACGCAATTTTCTCTTTCACTACTTCTGTTCCAAATCTTTTATCCACCTTATTACCAATTCTTAATTCCTTCACGAAATAAGGTTTTACTAACTTTCCATTATTAGCAACTGCATTGTAAAAGGCCAGTGTTTGTAAAGGAGTTAATGAAATTCCATAACCCCAAGCCATCCATTCGAGTGCTATTGGGCTCCAATTTTTATCTGGAGTTCTAATAAAAGGCTTACCTTCTCCTTTAATTTTAACTCCTGTTTGCTGATCCAAACCAAAAGATTTAATTCTCTTAATAAATTTCTTAGGTTTCTTATCATAATGCTTTCGAATCGTTTTTACTATTCCAACATTAGAAGACACTTCAAAAACTCTTCCTAAAGAAATTTTACCATATCCTCCGATCTTACTGTCTTCAACTTTTCTATCATTAATGAAGATTTTTCCTTTTTCACAATCGACAACCGTAGATGTGTCAGCTACCTTATCTTCAAGCGCGGCCATTAAGCTTGCTAACTTAAAAGTAGAACCAGGTTCATGACTTTCCCAAACAGCGTAATTACGTTTTTCGTAATATGTTCCTTTAGAAGTCCTTCCTAAATTCGCTATAGCTTTTATTTTCCCTGTCTTCACCTCCATAACAACCGCACAACCATGTTCAGCTTCATAGTTTTGCATTTGTTTTAATAAAGCATGATGCGCAATATCTTGAACGTTTACATCGATTGTAGTAATTACATCGTGACCGTCAATAGGCTCTTTTTCATTTACATCATTAATAGGCTTCCATTGTCCCTTTGCAATTTTTTGCTTTAATCTCCAACCGTTTTCCCCTTGCATATACTTAGCAAAAGCACCCTCAATTCCAGCACCTCCTCTATAATCGTCATACCCAATGGTTCTTTCTGCGATTTTCCCAATTGGGTGTACCCTGACAGTTTGCTGTTCAGCAATAAAACCACCTCGATACACCCCGAGTTTAAATATGGGAAACTGTTTCATTTTGGCATAATCATTATACCCAATATTTCTAGCTATCAACAAGTAACGATTTTTACGTTTTCTTGCATCTCGTAATTTCTTTTGATAGTAATCTGCACTCTTACCCAATAATTCCGATAAAGACTTCGACAATTCCCTAATATTTCTTTCGAATACGCCAGATTTAACTGACATCACATCCATTCGAATAGTAAACTTAGACATTGAAGTTGCTAGCAGATTTCCATCAGCCGCATAGACATTCCCTCTATTAGCGAAAATCGTATCGTTCTTATGAGTTTTAGCTAGTGATAATTTTCGATACTTATCACCATCTATATATTGAAGCTCAAAAATTCTAAAAATAATGACCACAAAAAAAAGCGCCATTAAAACCACCACTATATAGAGTTTGTTTAATATGCCTTTTTTAATCACCATTTTTCCTATTCTTGTTTTATTGTTACTTTAATCTTTTTGGGTGGTTTTTGAGCCGGTTTCAACCCTTTGTCTCTCACCTTCTCCCTAATACTACTTTCGAGCTTCATCCGCATCAATATTGTACTTGTATCGACATACTCAGCCCTCAACCGTCTCTTCTCCTTATTTAACTCAGCCACCTTCACCACCTTGGCATCTGCGCTATGAGCTACTGAAATCATCACCAAAAGCAATGCAACAACAAAAAACAACATCTTCCAGTTTTTCAAGGAACTATCATCAGTCAGAAACCCTCCTCTTAAAACATCGTAAATATTTTTTTTAACCTTTATCATTACCTACTTTAATGTAGCAATCCTCAATTTCGCACTCCTTGCCCTATTATTCTCTTTAATCTCTCCTTTCGAAGGAATAATTAACTTACCAATTTTCTTAAGAGGCTCATCTGTATTACCGAACATATCTTTTTCAGGCTCTCCACTATACATCCCCGTTCTAATAAACCTTTTCACTAGTCTATCCTCAAGAGAATGATACGAAATAACACTTAAACGTCCATTTTCATTAAGTAAATCTGGAATTTGATTTAAAAACTCCTTCAATACTTCTAATTCTTGATTCACTTCTATTCTTATGGCTTGAAAAATTTGAGCTAATATTTTATGCTCTTTTGCATTGGGCAAAAAACTCTTTAAAACTTCTTTCAACTGAAAACTCGTTTTAATACCGCCTTCTACCCGAGCTTCTACAATAGCCCTTGCCAAAGCTCGCGCGTTTCGCAATTCACCATATAAAAACAACACATCTGCCAACCTTTTCTCATCATATTTATTGATAATCTTTTTTGCAGAAAGATTTGATTTTTGATCCATCCTCATATCTAAATCAGCATCAAAGCGCGTAGAAAACCCTCGTTCCGCGGCATCAAATTGGTGAGAAGAAACACCTAAATCAGCCAAAACACCATCAACCTTCCTAACTCCATAAAACCTTAAAAATCGTGTTATATACCTGAAATTCTCTCCTATTAAAACAAACCGATCATCATCGATTATATTTTCGTGCGCATCAGGATCTTGATCAAAAGCAAACAATCTCCCTCCTTCACCCAAACGATTTAAAATCTCTCGAGAATGCCCTCCTCCACCAAAGGTCACATCAACATAAACACCCCCTGGTTTAATATCAAGAGCATCAACACTCTCTTTCAACAACACTGAATCATGATAACTCATCCAAATCTATATTACCCATTACCTCTTCTGCTAAATCAGCAAAATCAACAACAGAACCATCTATTATCTTTTCGTACTTTTCTTTATCCCAAACTTCAATTACATTTACCGCCGAAGACAGAACGAGCTCTTTTGTTAAACCCGCAAACTGACACAAATCCTTAGGAATCAAAAACCTTCCTGTTGCATCTACCTCCACTACTTTCACCCCAGCCGTAAATCGACGAATAAAATCATTGTTCTTCTTAACAAAACGATTCAATTTATTTATTTTCGCCATCACCAAATTCCATTCTTGCATTGGATACACCTCTAAACAAGACTGAAAAACAGATCTTTTCACAACAAACCCTTCCTGTAAAATGGATGACAACTGCTTTTTAAATGCAACTGGCATCATCATTCTACCCTTCGCGTCCATCTTACACTCATATGTTCCGATCAGGCTTACCACTTAATAAATTGATAGTTTGAGTCAAAAATATAAAAAAAATACCACATTCTACCACTTTACCCCACTTTGTTAATAAGTTTTAACCAGCCACCTAAATATTTGACTAACAACAACTAAGAACTTATTTGAATTTATTTTTTTAATGTTTTTATCATAAAACCATAAAAGTGTCGTCACTCTCTCGGCTAAGCACTCGGATTCCTTTGAATTTTCTTACTTTTTTTTTAAAAAAATCAATAATAATTAACTCAAAACCATTAAAATTTATTCTTCTATAACTGAAACAAAAATGACCTCATCCTAAATTATTTTCACTAAAATCATTTCCTCATTCTTGAAAATTTATATAGAATTAATAATGTTTAGCAACAATAATTGATAATATAGAAATGATGTTTTTATCACCTCAAAAAACGACAAAAGACCCTACCAAAAATCAATAAAACAAGCACTTACTCTATTGATTTAAGTCTTTCATTTCACGTAGTATTCAATCGTTTTAGTTATAAAAACAACGCATAAACACTTTAAAACTAAACACATTCACTCTATAAAATAATAAAAATGAAAATGTGCTAAAAAAAAACTACATTTGTCGGTAAGTCAAATCAAACTTTTTATGACTGAATTTTTAAAGAAAGAAGGCAAATTTACGTTCGCAGAAGCAGGAGAAGGGAAAGCTATTATCGTTTTACATGGACTCATGGGAGCATTGAGTAATTTTGACGCAACTTTTAATTATTTCTCAGAAAAAGGATATAAAGTTTTCATCCCAGAACTTCCCTTATACACATTACCACTGCTAAAAACCAACGTAAAAAACTTGGCTAAGTTTTTACATGAATTTATTGAATTCAAAAACTTAAAAGATGTTGTTTTATTAGGTAATTCACTTGGAGGACATATTGCTTTATATTATATAAAACAATACCCTCAAGATGTTTCGGCTCTTGTTTTGACTGGTAGCTCTGGCCTTTATGAGAACTCTATGGGTAATAATTATCCTAGGAGAGGCGATAAGGAGTTTGTTAGAAACAAAACTCGTGCTGTTTTCTATAATCCAGAAATAGCTACTGATGAATTAATTGATCAGGTGTATGGAGTCATTAACGACAGAAACTCTTTAGTTAGAACACTTGCTATTGCTAAAAGCGCAGTAAGACACAACATGGCTAAAGATTTACCTAACATGAACCAACCTACATGCCTAGTTTGGGGAAAGCAAGATACGGTTACACCTCCTGAGGTTGCTGAAGATTTTCATAAACTTCTACCAGACTCGGATTTGTATTGGATTGATAAATGCGGTCATGCAGCAATGATGGAAACCCCTAAAGAATTTAATGAAATTCTAGAGGAATGGTTTACTAAACGTAACATTTAATTGTTCGCAAGATTCTTCTAGAACGGTTAAAAACAAGACTAACTTGCTTTAACAAAAGACCTTTATTCGGTTTATAAAATGCTATATTTTTGTTATATCATTTTATGACGAATATTTAAATAAAATATATTCAAATGAAAATAAAATCTGCTGAGTTCGTTGTTAGCAATACCAACGTAATTAATTGCCCGAAAGAACGTATTCCTGAATATGCATTCATCGGTCGTTCAAACGTTGGGAAATCATCATTGATTAATATGCTCATGGAACGAAAGGATTTAGCGAAAACTTCTGGGAGACCAGGAAAAACTCAGCTGATTAATCATTTTAAAATAAACAATGAATGGTCTCTAGTTGATCTACCTGGATACGGTTATGCACAGGTATCAAAAAAACAAAGAGCAAAGTTTCAAGGATTTATCGAATACTATTTTAAAGAAAGAGAACAACTAGTTTGTACTTTTGTCCTCATAGATTCGAGACATGATCCTCAAAAAATAGATTTAGAATTTATGCAGTTTTTGGGAGAGAATCAAGTCCCTTTTTGTATTGTATTTACGAAAGCTGATAAAATCGGTAGCTCTAAATTAGGGAAACAGATTACTTCTTATAAGAAAGAATTATTAAACCATTGGGAAGAAGTACCAGTATCATTTATTACCTCATCGTCAAATAAACTTGGTCGTGAAGAGTTTTTGAATTTTATTGAGCAAGTAAATCAAGACGTTGCTAAAGATTTCAAATAATTAAAATGCATACAACAAAAGAGTCTCTTCAAGTTTTATTTGAAGACAATCATATTATTATTGTTAATAAGCGTTGCGGGGATATTACGCAAGGGGATAAAACAGGTGATGCACCACTTAGCGACATTATTAAAGAATACATAAAAGAAAAATACAACAAACCAGGTAATGTTTTTTTAGGCACTGTACATAGATTAGATCGACCTACTTCAGGAGTTGTGATTTATGCGAAAACTTCGAAAGCTCTTGAACGTTTAAATAAAATGTTCAGAGACAAAAATATAACTAAAACCTATTGGGCTATTGTAAAAGGACATCCTACAAAAACAAAAGACTCTTTATCAAACTTTCTCAAAAAAAAACCTCAACTAAATAAGTCTTTTGTATACAAAAAAGAAATACCTGGCAGTAAAAAAGCAATACTACATTATACTTTAATAAAAAAACTCGAAAATTATTCCTTACTTGAAGTAAACCTAGAAACAGGAAGACATCATCAAATTAGAGTACAGCTGTCTTATATAAATCACCCTATAAAAGGTGATTTAAAATACGGTGATAGACGAAGTAACGACGATGGAGGAATTTCACTACATGCGCGTAAAATCGAATTTATACATCCTGTAAATAAAGAAAGTATTAAAATTATTGCTCCAACTCCTCAAAATTCTATTTGGAAAGCATGCATGTAATTTCGTATATTTAAGAAAAAAATATCCTACATGCGTCCTCTTAAGTACCTGGCTTTCCTCATATTGCCTTTTACGGTTTCTATTTCCTTTGTTAAAAGTGGATGGTTAACATACTTACCTGTTTTTTCGTTTTTTATATTAGTTCCTTTACTTGAACTTTTATTTAAACCAGATAGCAACAACTTCAATAAGGAAGAAGAGGAAATTCATAAAAACAATAAAATATACACCTATGTTTTATATTTCACCATTCCAATACAATTTTTCTTTTTAGGTTGGTTCTTACTCTTTATTGTTCCTCAAGGCATGTCGTTTACTGATTTTCTTGGCAAAACAATTTCTATGGGACTTATGTGTGGTGTTATTGGAATTAATGTAGGCCATGAACTTGGTCATAGAAATAACAGGAGAGATGAGTTTTTAGGTGAAATACTATTACTCACATCATTAAACACTCATTTCTTACCATATCACAATGCCGGACATCATTTTAACGTTGCCACACCTAAAGATGCCGCAACTGCAAGGAAAAACGAAAGTTTATATACCTTCTGGGTTCGTTCACATTTTCAAAGCTATTATCAGGCTTGGATTATAGAAAACAAACGTCTTAATGACAGTAATAGGCCTTGGTATCACTATCAAAACAGAATGGTTGCCTACACCTTTTCTTCTCTTTTAGTAGCTCTTTTAATTTTCTTTCTCTTAGGACTAAAAGCCCTCTGTGCATTTACTGGAGCTGCAATTGTAGGTATTTTACTTTTAGAAACCGTTAATTATATAGAACATTACGGATTGTTAAGAAATAAAAACGAACGTGGACGGTATGAACGAGTGAAGAGAGCACATTCTTGGAATTCAAATCATATTGTAGGAAAATACATGTTATTTAATCTTTCAAGGCATTCAGACCATCATTATAACGGCAGCAAACACTATCAACTTCTTAAATCATTATCTGATAGCCCTCAAATGCCTACTGGTTATCCTGGTATGATGCTAATAGCATTATTCCCTCCTGTATGGTTTAAATTAATGAATAAAAAACTCAACGTATTACAAGAACAATAATGAGTATTCAACATATAGTTCAACAGCAGAAAGACTTTTTTAAATCTCAAAAGACTAAAGATATTTCTTTCAGAAAAAAGACTCTTAAATTACTTCTTAAAGAAATTATAGTTCGAGAAAAAGATATTATCAACGCAATTCACGAGGATTTCCGAAAACCAGAGTATGAAACTGTAATGACAGAAATATCCATTGTTGTTTCTGAATTAAAGTTAATGATTCGAAATATCAATAAATGGAGTAAACCTAAAAGGGTATTTCCATCAATACTTAACTTTCCTTCTTCTGCTAAAATTTATAACGAACCTTTTGGAAATACTTTAATCATATCACCTTGGAATTATCCTTTCCAACTGGCTTTTGCACCACTTATTGGTGCCATTGCTGCAGGTAATACTGTTTTACTAAAACCTTCTGAACTTACTCCGCAGACTAGTAATATCACCAAAAAAATTATTGAAAAGGTATTCCAATCAAGCCATGTATCTGTTATCGAAGGCGGTGTTGATATTTCACAAGAATTACTACAATTGCGTTGGGATTATATATTCTTTACAGGAAGTGTTTCTGTTGGAAAAATAATTGCAAAAGCCGCTGCTGAACATTTAACACCAACAACATTAGAACTTGGAGGTAAAAGCCCTTGTATCATTCATAAATCTGCGAATTTAAAATTGGCAGCGAAAAGAATTGCATGGGGTAAATTTATAAATTGTGGTCAAACCTGTATTGCTCCAGACTATGTTTTGATTCACTCCTCTATTAAAGATAAATTTACAACTTTATTTAAAGAAGAATTACAAAAGGCTTATGGTAACAATCCGGAATCTTCAGAGGATTTTGCTCGAATTATCAATACCAAAAACTTCGAAAGACTACAAGATATGATCACCAATGAAACCGTTAGCATTGGTGGAAAAACTAACAAAGAAAACCACTATATATCTCCAACTCTTGTTGATAGCCCGTCTTTAACTAGTAAAGTAATGCAAGAAGAAATTTTCGGTCCCATATTACCTCTTATTTCTTATACTTCTGAAGAGGAAATTGACGAAATAATTTCTAAATACGAAAAGCCTCTGGCTTTTTATGTTTTTTCTAACAAAAAAAGCTTTGCTAAGAAAATGATATCAAAACATTCTTTTGGTGGTGGCACGATAAATGATACGACAGTCCATTTCGCTAATCATCGACTTCCATTTGGTGGTATTGGAGAAAGTGGAGTCGGTAGCTATCATGGAAAAAGATCATTCGATACTTTTACACATCAAAAAGGTGTTGTCTCAAGAGGAACTTGGTTAGACATCCCTACACGGTATGCCCCTTATAAAGGAAAATTAAAACAGTTAAAAATGTTGTTAAAATTGGGCTCATAAAATCCATTCATATTAATGTCAGAAAAAACCACATTCGAAGCTATAAAACATAGAAGATCAGTTAGAATATATGATCCTGAAAAACCTATTGATCCAGCCATTGTTGCAAAATGTCTTGAGTTAGCAAGTTTGGCTCCTAGTAGTAGTAATATGCAACTTTGGGAGTTTTATCATATAACTTCAAAAGATTATATTCATAAAATTGCTCCGTTATGTTTTAATCAAAATGCAGCAAAAACGGCACAGCAATTGGTCGTTTTCGTTGTAAGAAAAGATTTATGGAGAAAGAGAGCTAAAGCAAACTTAGATTTTATGGATCAGGTTTTTGGAAAAAACAAACCTAAGTCTGAATGGCGAAAACGTGAAAAAGTTGCTAGAAACTACTATGGTAAAATAATTCCTTTTGCCTATTTCGATTTTTTGGGGATTTTTGGGTGGTTAAAATACCTTATGATTTCAATTACTGGCTTATTTCGTCCAATGTACAGAGAGGTGAGAAATAGTGATATGCGTATTGTTGCCCACAAAACTTGCGGACTGGCTGCTCAAACTTTTATGCTTGCCATGGCCGCTGAAGGATATGATACTTGCCCAATGGAAGGTTCTGATACAAAACGTGTAAAACGTTTATTAAATTTACCTTATAAAGCTGAAATAAACATGATTGTTTCTTGTGGTATTCGGAAACCTGAAGGGGTTTATGGCAACCGTTTTCGAATTCCTTTTGAAGAAATTTACAAAAAAATATAACAAAAAGAGAGGTTTTACACCTCTCTTTATATTCAATTTATTTTGACTTTTTTTATTTGCTAGGTTCAAAAATGAGAACATTTTCTGACTTTAAAATTTCTTCTTGGTTAAGTTTCATTTTTACAAACTCTCCATTTAAATATTTTTCAGCTTGATCCTTGTAATGTGGACTCAATACGTTTCCAGATTGTCCCGTTGGAATAACAGTAATACTATTTTCAATATCTGAGAAATCAATAACTCTTCTTGTTGATGGCCCTGCGTGAACTTTATAATATCCTGTACTATCAATTTTATAAATATTATTATTGATCACTTGGTCACCTCCTACTGTTTCAAAAGGACCAACATTGAACATTTTTCTTAAAACACCTCCTGCTTTACCTATGGCGTGTTCGTGCTCAACTGAAAGTACTCTTCTCCATTTCCAGTCATCAACATTAGCTCCTAACTGATTCTCAATGAAAGTCATTGCATTCTTATACGATTTTAAAATAATATCTTTTTTAGTTTCTTTTTTATTTGTAGTTTTTATATCGTCCCACCAAACAGATTCTTCTCTTTTTACCTGAGCTGCCACTACCTTTTCTTCAAAAGGAGTATTCATAAATTGGTCAAAAGCCTCTCCCATTTCATCTTTAAAAGTGTTCTTTACAAACTCATACCACACTCTATTATAAATTACGGGACCTACCTCATCTTTCCCATAATAACCATTCCAGTTTTTTAATAGATCCATGGCTTTTATTTCGCTTGGTGTCAAATCCTTCTTTTCAATATACTTCAACCAGGAATTAATAATTTCAGGAGCAGTAACTGAAGTGACATCATAAATCATCTTTGCTACATCTTCTTTTTTGAAATCATTTTTAATGTCTAATAAATTTTCAATTCTTCTCGCTCTATCTTCAGGTAAATAATACCCGGGATACAACATCTCTGCGATAGAATCTGGTTGATTATTTGCAGAATAAACATAATTCCAGTCTGGATTAACTGCTTGTGGATTTTCTTCAAAATCTAAATACTTAAGAATTTCATCTTCGCCAGAAGTTCCATCTAAAAAAACTTTTGTATATAAACTATCTCTGTACTTGTATAGTTTTCCAGAGGCAAACCATGCTATATTATTTTTCGCATCACCATACATGATATTTAGCCCTGGAGCATGTAACATTGCTGCCCCTTTCTTAAAATCTGAAAGAGAGCTTGCATGTGACAAATGATAACAAGTTTCTAGTAAATCACTTTCCACTTTAGTATAAATCCATTGCATTGCTATTGGACGAGGATCTTTTAAATGTTCAATCAGCCCATTCATTATAGGTCCATGTTTACTTACTTTTACCTGATATGTTGTATCTGGCTCATCTTTAACTCTAATAGTTTTATCAATTAATTCGTACTTCTTAAGTCCCTCTTTTGTTTTATAGTACATATCATCCTCTTCAGAGTTCTCTTCGTAATAGAAATCTACATCATCATTTTCAAACATCGTCAATCCATATGCATATTCTCTATTATGGCCAAGTAAAGGAAAAGGTGTTAAGGCTAAATTAAATCCATACATTTCATAATTTGGAGTTTTTATATGCGATTGATACCAAACTGAAGGTTGGGAATATGCAATATGAGGATCATTTGCAAAAAGTACTTTTCCTGATTCAGTTTTCTCCCCTCCTATTACCCATGAATTACTTCCTATAAATGGTGAGACAGGCAGTTTATCCATTATATGATTTATTGCTTTTGCAAAATCAGCCTTCAACTCAGGATTTTTTTGGTTTTTGATAAGCGTTAAATTTGAATACTCAGATCCTACAAGTTCGTTTAAGTAGTTTTCACCCAGCTTTTCTTTAACCTCAGTAAGCATAGGATCTGTTTTATGAGCCACAGCAAAACTAAAAGCCATATAACCAAAAACATTGTAAATATCTTTTAACGTATATTTTTCTTTATCGATCCCTACCATATAAAACTCAATAGGGGTAGCTCCGTTTTCAATGAACTGATTAATACCATTTAAATAAGCCATAGCCATTTTATATGACTCTTTCTCTGTGTTAGCTCGTGCTATGCTCTTTGCTCCAGCTTCCTCTATTCCTAGGCCAGAGAAAAACTTGTCAACTCGTAACAAATCTTTTCCAAAAATTTCAGCAAGCCTTCCTGCCGCAATTCTTCGAATTAGTTCCATTTGCCATAACCTATCTTGAGCATGAACATACCCTAAAGCTGTATAAGCGTCTATATTATTGTACGCATTAATATGAGGCACACCTACTTCATCAAAATACACGGTTACAGGATCCGAAATTCCATTCAAATCCAATTCTCCATTGTATGTTGGCTTCAAGCTTCTATAGAAAAAAAAACTTCCAACTACTGCCAATAAAAATACTATAACAACAACCTTTCTATTAAACACTTTTTTAAATAAACCCATTTTATAAAAATTTTCCTTTGATAAATATAGACAGAAATATCATCTTATAAACTTCCTTTAATACAATTGCTCTTTTAGTTTCATAAAAACCACTCACAAACCCTAAAAACAACTGGTAAAACCCCTAGCTAAGTTTCAGCAAAAACCCTTATTTATCAACTAAAGCCTTTTCTATACATTTGCGATTCCCCCCAACTCTTATTTTTAAATTTTAAACAATTTGATATGAATTTAAAAAAAATAAGAGAATCTGTTGTAAATAAAAGAGTTCTTCTTATTACGGAAGGTACCTATCCTTATAATTATGGCGGGGTCTCAAGTTGGTCACATACATTGTGTAACTTAACCAAAAAGGTTGATTATGTAATTTATGCATTAAATGCTCATTATGAAGAAAAACCTAAGTATAGCATTCATGATAATGTAAAAGAAATTATTCAAGTTCCTCTATGGACTTCTTATGATTTGTGTGATATTATGAATTATGGTAATTCATATAAACATACAGTGTCTAAGAAAAAAGCTACTAATAGCATTAGTATTCAATATTATTTTCTTGACCCTTTTAAAATATTTGTTTCAAACCTTGTCGGTAATAATAGAAACTTAGACAAACTTGAACAAAGTATATACGATTTATGGGAATACTTTCAAAAGTACGATTACAATACTACCACAAAACATCCATTGGTTTGGAGAGAGTTTAAAAACATTATTGAACAAAGTACCGATACTCCAAGTGATTTAGTAATTAGCGATGTTGCTTTTTCACTTCAATATATAAACAAACTATTGTTAACTTTATCTGTTCCAATACCCAAAGTAGATATTGTTCATATTACTTTAGCTGGGCTTCCAATTTTACCCGCACTTATAGCGAAAAAGCAATACAAGTCTTCTATAATGGTAACGGAACATGGTGTTTTTATAAGAGAAAATATGATTAATATAAGTAGTTCTTCATTATCTTTCTTTGTTAAAAACTTAATCATAAAGAGTTCTGAATCTATTTGTAGGCTTGCATATACTAGAGCTGATTTAGTGACATCGGTAAGTAAGTTTAACACAAAATGGGAATTTAGATATGGCTTGGATGAAGAAAGATCAAAAGTAATTTACAATGGGGTTGATGAAAATCGCTTCAATATTGGTGAAAAGCCAGATCATTTAAAAAGTACACCAACAGTTGTAGCTATTGCTAGAATATTTGCATTGAAAGATATCATTACTATGATTAAAACTTGTGAATATGTTACCCGTAAAATCCCTAATGTTAAGTTTATTGTTTACGGTGATAAGAAAGCTGATTTGGAATATGTAAAAGAATGTGAAGATTTAATTCATAAATTAAATCTTAAAAATAATTTCATCTTAGCGGGTCATCACAGTCAGCCTAACAAAGCTTTTTTGGAAGGCGATATTTCTATTTTAACCTCAATTTCCGAAGGCTTTCCTTATACAGTAATTGAATCAATGAGCTGTGGAGTTCCGGTTGTAGGCACTGATGTTGGTGGCGTAGCTGAAGCTATTACTGAAAAAACAGGTTTTGTTTGTAACCCAAAGGACCACGACACTTTAGGTGAGCGAGTAATTTATTTACTTCGCAATCCAGATATACGCAAACATATGGGGATTGAGGCTAGAAAAAGAGTTTTAGAAAACTTTACACTCAATAAAATTATTCAATCGTACGAAGAAACCTACGAAGACTTAACCACCAAAAGAATATCTACAAAAAAGCTAACTCCCTTTTATTAAACAATGGTAAAAAACATTGAGAAGAGTACTATTGTGCTCCTCCAAAAAATTAAAGACAAAATAGGTTCCCCCGTGTCTATTGACGTTGTCGTTGCAACCCTGGAATCTTTAGGAATAAAAAGTGAAAATGTTCAGGATGATTTTGGCTATAAAGACTCTTGGGAGCTAGCCAAATACATATTCCAAGAACTTACTTTAAATGCAAAATCACTTATTAAGAATGAAAAACAATTAGAATATGAAAGTTTAAATGAAAATAAGCCTAAAAAGGTAATTCTAAATGCTTATTTATTTTTTAAACAGTATTTTTTTAGTACATCATATCTCTTAGCTTTTGCTATTCAACTGACATCAATTATTGCTTATGGCTTTTCGATATACATATACACTGGATTTAATCATGTTCAATCAACAGTTGTTGTTTTAGGAATTGTTATTGGAATGATTATAAGTGGCGGATTTATTCAGGTAATCGGTAATCAAGTATCAAAGCATTTTTATTTAAAAGACTATAAACTAGTTGAGCAAATGACCTTCTTTTTATTAAAGAAAGGAGCCTTTTTCATCATTTCTTCTATTGCTCTCTTATTTTTTATCAACTTAATTTTACCATTATATCCTTTAAAAACAGCTTTACTAATTGGAGCATATGCCTTTTGGGTTGCTTTGTTATTTTTAGTTTTCGCCCCACTTCATGTTATAAAAAATCGTAAAATAATTTTACTCGCTACTCTCCTAGCAACTATTGTATGCTTACCTCTAACCGGAAACACTTTTTTTAATATTTATCAGCTTCATTTTCTTGGACTTTTCGTTGCTATTTCTACAGTAATGATATTCCTAGTATTCTACTTTAAGTTTAAAAGAAAAGAAAGTCTTTCTAGTGAAATAATTTTTCAGAAAGGAGCCCTATTTTACAATAATTTATATCCTTTTCTATATGGAGTCTTAATTAATCTCTTTTTTTTTATTGACAGGATCGTTGCTTGGTCTAGTACAAAGGTTAGTAACTTCTTTATGCCAATTTACTATGAAAAAGACTATGAAATAGGCATGGACATTTCTATTATTTTCTTTCTTCTTCTTGCTGGAATTCTTGAGTATGGAAATACTTCTCTATTTAATTTATTAAATGAATATAAAAACAAAATAGTACTAGCCAATTTAAAAGAATACAAAAGAAAAATTCGTAAACTATATTTTAAGAACATCTTACTAGTATTCTTAGCTGCTTTACCTATTTACTTAATTATTTTATACATATTTTATGGTAATTGGGGTTACAACCATTTTTTTATTGAGCCCTTAAAAAGTATAAATATTAAAGTAGCTAATGCAGGTATTATTGGTTATTTCTTTTTGTGCATAGGAATGCTAAACTCTTCTTATTTATTATCCATGAAAAAACAAAAAGAAGTTCTTCAAATTCTTTCCTTTGCTTGTTTTCTTAATATAACCTCTGGGCTAATTCTTAGCCGTTTATTCTCATATGAGGATAGTGTTTATGGAATGTTAATCGCTTCTATTGCCTTTACTTTTTTAAGTCTTAAAGAAAATATAAAGGTGTATAAAAACATAGATTATTATGCTACATTATAAATATTTACTTGTATTACTTAGTTCGGTTTTATCATTTAAATCTTTTGCCAATTTAAACAATGTTTTCCTCAGCTATGGAAAGGTTCCTATTCAAAAGATTAGAAATTACACCTATGTTATTCTTGAAGCGAGTCATTATACTGCTGGTGAAGTAGCTGTTTTAAAACAGTACAATCGCCATGTATTATGTTATATCTCTCTTGGTGAAGTAAATAAATACACTCCTTTTTACGAACAAGCAAAATCGTTTGTTCTTTCTGGTAAAAACGAAATATGGAATAGCTATTACTTAGATTTAGAGAAAAAGCCGCTTCAGAAAATATTAATGAAAGACATTAAAGATAAAATTAAAGTAAAAGGATTTGATGGGCTCTTCTTAGATAATATTGATAATTACGGAATGTATGGTAAGCAAAAGTTTTTACAAAAGTATTTATTGTCTTTTTTAATTGATCTTAAAAAACAGTATTCGGGCATTTATTTGATGCAAAACGCTGGTTTAGATTTAATAAAAATGTCCCATAATTTGGTAGATTCTGTGGCAGTAGAATCAGTTATAACTTCATACAGTTTTGAAAAGAAAAAATATCAGTTCAGAAAGAAAAAGGAATTTCAACACAAGGCAATCAATATTAAAAAGATTGAACAGGAATACAATATACCATTCATTATTATAGAATATATGGACAGTGATAAAGGAAAAAATAAAATCTTGAGAAAATTAAAGAAGTTTAACTGGAATGTATTCGTTGGACAAATTGATTTACAAAACACCCCTATCTTTAAATAATATCTAATGAAATTACATGAAACGAGCTTTCTTTATGCTTTAATAAGGTTTGTTGTTGTCTTTATTCTTTTTTATCTAATTAGAAGAAACTCTAAAAAGAAAACTGAATATTTTTTTTCGGAATTCGTTGTTATTAATATTAGTAAATATGCTTCATTGAGTATTGTTCTTGTTTTCTTCCTTACTCTTTTAAATGCCTTTAACCTTTTTAATTTTTTATGGCTGGTTTTTGTTTTTTTGATGTTTGATTTAAATAACTTCAATCATCCTAAAATTATTTATTCTTACCTGAAGCATTCTTTTGATAAATATACCACAGACTATATCGGATTTATTGAAAGCTCTCAAAAAAAGCAGAATATTATTAATTCTATTACACCTAAAAAATTAAGTAATTCTGAACTCTACGACCTTATTTCTGTACTTATAATTATAACACTCGTGTTTTTAACTCGGATGTTTTTTTATTCTAATGACTTATTTTTATTTTCTGAAAATTGGTTTACAGATTATGAAAAACTCACTCTAGTACAAAATCAAAAGTGGTTTAACATTGAGTATCAAGAAATGGGTGAATACGCTCTTATTAGTATCTTTAGTTACTTTTTTAAAGTAAGCCCAGGCATGAGTTTGCAAATGTTCGGTCTTTTACAAACAATTATATTATCAATTTTAATATTTTTCATTGTAAAAAGAATTAGTAGAAAAGACAAATTATTAACTCCGATCCTAACTTCTTTTTTATTTTTTGCTGGCTTGAGTATCCTACCAATAGATCTTACATCAATATTTAAACATCAGAAAATATTTACGATCATCTTTATCTTATTACCTGTTGTTGTTAAAACATCCGAAAAGCAGCATTATTATAAATTCAGAACAAACTTATTTATCCTATGCCTTGCTTTTGTTGCCATTACATTAACCTCATTTGCTTCTATGATTATTTTGGTAACCCCTATGTTCATAATTCTTGTTTTTTTCGATAATAGCAAAACAATCAGTCAACAAATAACATTATTCTTGTTACCTTTTACCATTGGGTTACTCACTCTGACTTTTTTTATGTCATTTTACGAGTATGGACACTTCAATATTGATTTCTTTTTAAAAAACAGCTTTATAGAAATATCTAATTTCACTAAAACTGAAAGTCTTTATTTTAATTATGAAACCATAATCAAATGTGTTTCAATATTATCTACAATAACCATAGTTATTAATATTCTAAATCATAAATTAAACCTCATTTCTGTTACTATTTGTACACTCTATTTATTTGTAGCTGCTTTTTATCATACTGAACTCTTTCTTATAGATAAAAACCTTTTACTCTCTGTTTTTAGTTTTCTAACCCCTCTTAGTATTGGATGCATTATTTCAGACTTACTTTTCAATAACATAAAGTGGTTTGATTCGAAAAACTCTGCTTACATTTCTTCTTTCTTCATTGTACTCACTTTTTTCATTGGTGGAACTTTTCAAAAGAATTTTCTCAAAAGATTTAAAAAGTCAAATGAAACCAATAGACAATTACTTTCAGTTTATGATAAAATTATTACGTCTCATTTACCATATAGCTATGCCGTCGTTAACCATGAAGGAGCGATTACCTTTAGTACGTCCAATCATTTTTTTATTAACTATCATGAATTGAACAGAACATATGCAGAAAAAGACTCTATATTCCATAACAATAGAAAGAAAAAAAGCTATTTGAAAGCTCATCCAGAAGCCATTATACCTAATAGCGTATTCTTATTTGAAATATTAGGGGTTGATAAGAATGTTAGTCGAATAGGTTTCTTAACACCAGAGAAGCAACTAAAGAAAAATGACAGCATTATTAAAGTATTAAAATCGAGAGGTCGGAACGTTTCTTTGTATGTAAATACCAATCGTCTCCGAGTTTATAAAATTATCAACAAGAAAAATAGTAGCAACGTAAACAAAATGTTGTTTTACGATAAGAGACTGTAAAACTTATAACCACACACCTTAATTCCTCCCACAAAATCATGTACAACATGTAAAATACTGAACCTAAATTTATTCATGTGAAAAGAAAAACTAACCAATTTATTAAAATAGGAATAATCCTGTTCCTATTTGCTTGTTCCGTTTACGGCTTTTATTCAGATAATAATAGCTTATTAAAGTCAAACATATCGAATTCAAAAAACACATTTTCAAAAAGCAACTATTTTATAAATAAGAAAAGTCCTCTAGTAAGTTTTATAGGAAATTCAGGGAAACATAAGGAAACACTTTCTCATATTCAGCAACTCTGCGATTATACCAAAATCCCTTTTTCTACTATCTCTAACGAGAATTTAAAAGACGAAAAATTTGAAATCCCGAATACCCTGAAAATAATTTTTCTAGATAAAACAGAACTATTATCCAAAAAAGCAATAGAAAAACTAATTCTTTTTACCGTGAATGGTGGTACGATTATATTTACCAACTTACCAACCGATAAACGTCTAAATTATTTAATTGGACTACAAAAAAAAAGCTCTTTACATTCATACAACACTACTGCTAAAGGAGTTTTGTTTAACAATAATTTCACGCCCAACCTCAATAAAATTGAAATTTTTAAAGATCTAATTCACTATGGTTTCAATAAAGGTAGTTTCAATAAAAGTATAAAAACAATATTAACTTCAGTAAACGAAAAAAACTATCCTGTTATTCTCCAAAACAATGTTGGTTCAGGTAAAGTCATTTTATTTAATACAACTTTTGAAATCTCTAAATATGAAAGGGGACTATTATTCCCTTGTATTATCTCTTCCCTCGAAGGAGTTCCTTATCCGATTGCCAATATAAACACTATTTTTTTAGATGATTTCCCTAGCCCTGTATATCCTTTTATGAAAGAACCCATATTAAGTGAGTACAATGTTTCCAGTCAGAAATTTGTTAAAGATATTTGGTGGAGTGATATGTTAAAATTAGCAAAAAGATACAATATTAATTATACCACTACAATCATTTTCGATTATGATGAAAATGTTGAACCTCCTTTTTCATACAAACAATGGAATTCAGCCAGAGAAAATTTTATCCCTATTCCACATCAAATTACTCAAGATGTATTAAATCAAAATCATGAATTGGGTATACATGGCTATAATCATGTATCCCTTCTAAAAAAAAGCTGGACATCGGAGAATATAAAAATTGCCATGAATTCCGTAAAAAAAATGTGGAGCATCAGTAATTATGGTCATCATCCTATTTCATATATCCCACCTTCAAATTACATCGATAAGCAAGGTCTTTTAGCTTTGCATGAAGGCTTGCCTTCATTAAAGTATATGTGTAGTCTTTATACCGGAAAATTTAAAAAAGGTGGAGATCGCGAGTTCAATCCCGAGCCATATACTAATGAAATGTTCGACTTTCCAAGGAACACTTCAGGCTTTTATTTAAATACTTTTAAAAAATATTTAAAAGAATCTATGTTTTTATACACTGGAGTTTGGTCGCACTTTGTTCATCCTGATGACATTTATCAAATTCCAATCATGGGCAACTTAAAAACGAAAGGAGAGTTTAGTTTTAGAAATGAATTAGGTTTAAATTGGAGGAAAACGAATGATCAAAACCTACCTGGAATGTATCCAACCTTTGAAAAACTCATTCAAAACCATATTAAAAACTATCCACTTACAAAGTTTCCAAATATTAAAATTGGAGGTAAATTAGTTTCTCAATTAAGAGTTGATGATTTTCAACATAAAAAGAATGACAGATTTTATATTGTTCAAAATTTAACATCCCCAAAAAAAGAGCATGATTGGTTTGTTTATATTTCTAACAAAAAAGCAAAAAAAACATTCCAGTATTTAGTCGGAAAAAACTACGTCTTTACAAAAACCAAATTACTTGACGGGTTCATTGTAAATATAAAAACAACTGATGGAAAACTTAGTATTCCAAAATTAGAAAAAGAAGCCGATCATCTATTCTCTAAAGATATCTTAACCGAATTCAATAATTATTTAACCTATAAAGAAACCATCAAAGATATACTGAACGAAAAACTAAAAACTTTAAGAGAAAAAATATTCGAAAGCGATATATTATCCATAGAGACATGGAAAGAATATGCTAAATATTCAGGATGGGCTAAACAAGAAAAACTTTTTTGGAATGATTTAGAAAACTACTATTATAAACATCAAAATTTCAACGCGGCTTGCTTACCTGAAAAAATGGCCAAGCTTATTTGGTATCCATCAGAAAAAAGTAAGTTAATTTGGTTAGAACGGAAAATAATTACAGCAAACGACATTCATACTAAGCTCAACTTGTTAAAAGAATATATCAAAAACCATAACAGTAAAAAGAATCAAAAATCAATTCAAGAAAAGCTACAATTAATTTCGAAATTGAATCCCACTATTGAAAACAAAATTGCTTATATATCTACATATTTATGGAATAAAAGCAATGACAAACTAGCTGTTCTCAATGAACTCCAGGTAAGTGTTGATTATAAATATATTGCTAATGAACTCGCTTGGTATTTTTACGAAAAAAAACAACTATCAAAAGCTTTGGAATGGGCATCTATATCTGATAAGATCACAATTGAAACACAACTTTATTGGTTATTTGAAGCTAAAAAAAATGCAGAATTAGAGTCTTTCTATTCTAACTTTAAATATAAATCTAATGAAGAAAAGTTTCTAGCGGATAAAACAATGATTGATCTTTATTTGGCTAATGAAGAGTTTTTAAAAGCATGGAGTGTTGCTACTCAAATCTCAACATCTCATAGAGAATACCAGTCCATTCGGAAAAAACTGAATACATTCTTCTTGTACCAAAAAAGAAATACGCAAAAATTATTACTAAATAATGATTCTTTCTTATTTAAGAAAACAACAGACAGTATTCAACGAATCATTATGTTAGAAGAAAACAACCTATACAGCATACAATCAATTTTAAATACAAACAGAGCCGATATAAGTACATTCGATAAAAAGTTCACCTATAGTTTTATTAATAGCAAAAAGCATGTTCATAATTTTTCGTTTACACATTCCTTAGTAAATGATATTGTTAATAAGAAAGGGAAAAGCTTTTCTCTTTATGGTATAAATTATCAATTTGAAAATTCAAAATCATTTAGTCAAGTTCTTAGTTATTCTGGTAATTTTGGTTTCGAAACCGATAGAAATAACTATTTTTTTCAGCTTGGAATTCAAGGAAGTTATAATTTAGAAAATAGCTTATTCGCTTTGAATTATAAAACCTCTCCTGTCAGAAATAATGTTGGTTTCGAAGACTTTTTATATGTAAACACCTTAGGATGTTATTACGAAAAAAACTTCAAAAATAAAATCAACACTACAGCATACCTTGAAACCAATTATTATACAGATGATAATTCTGATATAACACTTTCACTTTCTATAAATTACCCTGTATATAAATATGGTAATAATATTTTCAGAACTGTAGCCGAAAGTACTCATTCCATAGGTTCTGCTGATTTAAATGGAATTCCATACTGGATGACAACCAATAGACATTTTGCAGGTGGTGGCTTACAATACCAACTTAATACGGATATTGATAAAACCTTTATTCTTTTGGACGGGATGTATTTTTATGATAGTTACTCATCATATTTTTCAAGATATAGAGCTAAACTCAACTTTCACCTACGAAAAAACTTTACCATTAATTTCAGTGGAGAGTTATTTCAACATGACTTGTATTATTCAAATACATTTAATATTGGGTTGTCATACTACATCCCTTAAATAAGTTACTTTAATGACCTTTAAAAAAACAAATTATAGTCGTATTTTTGAAGCAATAAAACGCATACAATGAAAAAAATACAAATGGTTGACTTACAGAGTCAATATCAAAAAATAAAAGACGTTGTTAATACTTCAATTGAAGAAGTTTTAAACTCTTCAGCATATATCAACGGTCCGTATGTAAAAGAATTTCAAGCTGATTTAGAAAATTATTTAAATGTAAAACATGTTATTCCTTGTGCCAATGGAACGGATGCTTTACAAATTGCAATGATGGGGTTGGGTTTAGAACCTGGTGATGAAGTTATTACTGTTGATTTTACTTTTGCTGCAACAGTTGAAGTTATTGGCCTACTGCAATTAACTCCCGTTTTGGTTGATGTAGAATTAGATACGTTTAATATTAATATTGAAGCTCTAAAAAAAGCAATTACTCCAAAAACAAAAGCCATTGTTCCTGTTCATTTATTTGGACAATGTGCCAATATGGAAACTATTATTGCAATTGCTAAAGAGCACAATTTATTTGTTATTGAAGATAATGCACAAGCTATTGGTGCTGATTATACTTTCTCTGATGGTACAGTAAAAAAGGCTGGTACTATTGGACATGTTGGAACAACTTCTTTTTTCCCTTCGAAAAACTTAGGTTGCTACGGTGATGGTGGAGCAATTTTTACTAATGATGATGAATTAGCACATACATTAAGAGGTGTTGTTAATCACGGAATGTACAAAAGATATTATCATGACGTAGTTGGTGTAAACTCTCGATTAGATAGTATACAAGCTGCGGTTTTAAAAGCTAAACTCCCTAATTTAGATGCGTATTGTGACGCCCGAAGAAAAGCGGCAGCGTTTTATTCGAACGCTTTTAAAAGTGATAAAAACATTGTTACTCCAGTTATAAGTGATTTCACGACGCATGTATTCCATCAATATACCTTAAGAATTACCAATGGAAAAAGAGATGCATTACATAAACATTTATTGGACAATAACATTCCTAACGCCATTTATTATCCAGTACCATTACATGCTCAAAAAGCCTATAAAGACGATCGTTATAACGAAAAAGACTTTGAGGTTACAAACCAATTGATTAATGAAGTTATTTCATTACCAATGCACACTGAATTAGATACTGAACAACAAGGTTTTATAAGCCAAACTATTTTAAATTTTTTAAACTAACTACACTACTTTAACATAATTAATTTCTTTAACCTCTAAAAAATTAAATGAACATGAAAAAAATCCTAGTAACAGGAGGGTTAGGCTTTATTGGATCGCATACTGTTGTAGAACTTCAGAATGCAGGTTTCGAAGTTGTGATTATTGATAATTTATCGAATTCCAGAATAGAAGTTTTGGAAAGCATTATTGAAATTACTGGTAAAAGACCAGACTTTCATAAAATAGATTTAAGAGTTAAATCTGATGTGAAAGCTTTCTTTAATTCGAATAAAATTGACGGAATTATCCATTTTGCAGCATCCAAAGCTGTTGGAGAAAGTGTAGACAAACCATTAGATTATTACGAAAACAATATAGGTACTTTGGTATACTTACTTCAGGAAATGAGAGATAAAAATATGGATAACTTTATTTTTAGTTCTTCTTGCACTGTATACGGTCAAGCAGATGAATTACCAATTACTGAAAATGCCCAAGTAAAAGCAGCTGAATCTCCTTACGGAAATACCAAGCAAGTTGGTGAAGAAATTATAAAGGAAGCTTGTAATGCTCATAATTTAAATGCTATTGCTTTACGTTATTTCAACCCAATAGGAGCGCATGATAGCATTAAAATTGGAGAGCTACCTCTTGGGGTTCCTCAAAATTTAATCCCATTTGTTACTCAAACTGCGGCCGGAATAAGAAAGGAACTGTCCATTTTTGGAGATAACTATCCAACTGAAGATGGAACTGCTGTTAGAGATTATATTCACGTGGTGGATTTAGCAAAAGCACATATAGCGGCTCTTCAACGATTATTAGATAAAAATAATAAAGCCAATTTTGAATTTTTTAATGTTGGTACTGGAAAAGGTAGTTCTGTTTTAGAAGTAGTTCAATCTTTTGAAAAAGTAGCTAATAAAAAATTGAACTATAAAATCGTTGGTAGAAGAGCAGGAGATATTACTGCTGCTTATGCCGATACTACATTAGCGAGTAAAGAGTTGAATTGGAAAACTGAAAAAACGTTGGATGAAGCCTTAGAATCCGCATGGAAATGGCAACAAAGTCAATCATAAAAAAAAGAACCCCAAGTTGATCAACTTGGGGTTTCTTTTACTATGTTTTAAAATAATCTAATTATTTATTTTCTAATAATTCAAATGACTGTCGTGCAATTTCTAATTCTTCATTCGTTGGAATAACCAATACTTTTACTTTTGAATCTTTAGCACTCATATCTGTAAACTCACTTACTCTTTGATCGTTTATTTTCTCATCTAAAGAAATCCCTAATCCATCCATATCTTTACAAATCAACTCTCTCATTTTTTGAGAATTTTCTCCAATACCAGCTGTAAACACAATAGCATCCAATCCATTCATTGCTGCAAGATAAGATCCAATATATTTCTTAATTCTATAAGCATTCATTTCTAAAGCCAACTTACATAAATCATCACCTTTATCTGCAGCATCTTCAATATCTCTTAAGTCACTGTATCCTGTTAAACCATACATACCACTTTCCTTATGAAGCATTTTATTTACTTCTTCCGAAGTATACCCTAATGAATCAATTAAATGGAAAATTAAACTATGATCAACATCTCCACTGCGCGTACCCATAATTAAACCTGTTGCAGGTCCGAACCCAAGACTGTGATCAACACTTCTACCGTCTTTAATAGCTGTCATACTACAACCATTTCCAAGGTGAATTGTTATAATTTTTAAATTTTCTTTATTTAAATATTGAATGGCCTGTTCTGAAACATACTTATGACTTGTGCCATGAAAACCGTATAATCGAATATTTTCATTCTCCAAGAACTCATTTGGAATAGCATATTTATATGCCTTTGTTGGAATTGTTTGATGAAATGAAGTATCGAACACAGCTATTTGCTTAGCCTTATTAAAAATATCTTCAGCAACATTTACCCCCTCTAAATTCGCGGGGTTATGTAATGGAGCCAAAGGGAATAAATCCTTAATTTTATTTTTTACTTCTTGAGTTACCTCAATGGTTTCAGTAAAGGAACTCCCGCCATGCACAACTCTGTGTCCCACAGCCATTATCTCATCAGTTGAAGAAATCACACCAACTTTAGTGTCCAATAATAACTTTACTACTTTTTCCAGCCCTTCTTTATGATTCTTTATATCAGTAATTTCTTCAATAGATTCCTTTTCCGTCTTATAACGTACTTTACTATTTTCTAATCCTATTCGTTCAATAACTCCAGAACATATTACCTGTTGTACTGGCATTACAAACAATTGATATTTTATCGAAGAACTTCCCGAGTTTATTACTAAAATTTTCATATTCTAATGAATTTTATCCTTGAGCTTGAATTGCAGTTAGTATTACTGTATTAAATATATCATCTATCGTACAGCCTCTACTTAAATCGTTTACTGGTTTGTTTAAACCTTGTAACATTGGTCCAATAGCTAATGCGCCTGTTTCTCTTTGAACTGCCTTATAAGTGTTGTTTCCAGTATTTAAATCTGGAAAAATTAATACATTCGCTTGACCAGCAACTTCTGAATTAGGCAGCTTTTTCTTTCCTACAGATGGATCAACCGCAGCGTCATACTGAATAGGTCCTTCTACTTTTAAATCAGGTCTCTTTTCTTTTACTATTTCTGTAGCTCTTCTTACAACATCAACATCTTCACCTTTTCCAGATGCTCCCGAAGAATATGATAATAAAGCTATTTTAGGATTAATTCCAAATGCGATACTAGAATCAGCAGATGAAATAGCAATTTCAGCTAACTGTTCAGCTGTTGGATTTGGATTAATTGCACAATCTCCGAAAACAGAAACACGATCTTCTAAACACATGAAAAAAATTGATGACACTACCGAGAAACCTGGTTTTGTTTTTACAAATTGTAACGCAGGTTTTATAGTATGCTGTGTCGTATGAGCAGCTCCAGAAACCATTCCGTCAGCATATCCTTTATATACCATCATTGTCCCAAAATAAGACACATCCGCCATTAAATCTTCAGCCATTGCCAAATTTAAACCTTTATGCTTTCTAAGTTCATAAAGCGTCGATGCAAAATCATGAAAATACTCAGACTCAATTGGATTGATTACAGGAGTTTTTTCAAAGTCAAACGGAATATTCAATCTTTTAATAGAAGACTCTATATTAACTTTTTTTCCTAAAATTGTAATATCAACCAAGTCTATTTTTTGAAGTTGCGAAGCAGCCGTTAAAATACGATCATCAGCTCCTTCGGGTAATACTATATGCTTTCTTTCCTGTTTTGCTCTTTGTAATAGATTGTATTGAAACATCCTAGGAGTTAATACATTCGATTTTTTATAACTAACTAATTTTTCCTTTAATGTTTCAACATTTACATATGTTTCAAACATATTAATTGACATCTTAATTTTACTACTATTGTCGGCATAAATATGAGAGCGTATCGTACCTAGTTTAGAAGCTACACTAAATGTACCTTCCTCAACCCATAATACAGGAATGATTTTCTCAAGTCCTTTTATCAATTTTATTACTGACGAACTTAAGTCAATCCCTCCTGTTAAGATAATACCAGCAACCGAAGGATAATTACTAGATATATTTGCTTGCAACGTCCCCAATAATATATCAGATCGATCTGCAGGAGTCACTACTACACAATCCTCTGTTAAGTGATTCAAAAATTTAGAGAGATGCATTGCTCCTACCTTAATTCCTCCAGTAGCATTATTTAAATATTCATCACCAAATAATACATTAGCATTAATTCCTTTCAAAAGCTCTTTTATCGAAGGATTATTCAATTTTTCATCGATTGGAATTGCATTTACAGAAACTGATTTTGGGAGATTAGCTCCTACTTCTTTAAGAATTATTGGAATGTTCTTTTGTTGAACCTTATTTGCTACCACAGCAATGACTTCAACATCTTTATTAGTAAAAGAATCGTACGTTAAACGTAAACCTTGTATAAAGTCTTCTAAACTCTTTCCAATTCCTCCTGATACAATAATTACAGGAACACCAAGGTTTTTAGCAATAAGTGTATTTAAATCCATTTCAATTATTGCAGCATGATCTGAAAAATCAGTTCCCTCAATAACCAGGTAATCGAATTCTTCTTCTAATTTCTTATACTTTTCTATTATTTTATTAATAACGTCATCTTCTTCATCATTATTTATTTTATTAACTAATTCTGAACGCGTAAAAGCATATGAGTCCTCATAGCTCGTTGAAAGATTAAAGTAAGTTAAAACAGTATTGATATGATTGTCTCTTTTTCCATTGACAGGGTTATCAATAATAGGTCGGAAATAACCGACTTTAGGATTATTTCTAAGCAGTAACTGCATTAATCCAAGGGTAAGCATCGATTTACCAGAATTAGCTTCTGTCGCTGCTATATATATTGCTTTATTCATTATTTAAGAGATGGGTACTTTGTAGGGACAAATTTAATTTAAATTTAGTGCAAAAAAAAACTCATCATTACAAATGTAATGATGAGTTTTAAAAAGAAAGGCAACGACCTACTCTCCCACCTGTGGCAGTACCATCGGCGCAAATGGGCTTAACTTCTCTGTTCGGAATGGTAAGAGGTGAGCCCCATTGCTGTAATCACCTTAAATCGTTCAGTATTTTTCAACTGTATAAGTTAACATACTGGTAAAATTATATCGTAAATATTCTCAATATTTTGCTTCTAAAGAGTTTCCGTCCCGAACTATTGCTAGCTCGGGAGGATCGTACATAAGCCTATGGGTTATTAGTACTACTCGGCTACATACATTACTGCACTTACACCTATAGCCTATCGACGTGGTAATCTCCCACGACCCTTTAAAGAAATCTCATCTTGTGGTGGGTTTCGCGCTTATATGCTTTCAGCGCTTATCCCTTCCCGACGTAGCTACTCTGCAGTGCCCCTGGCGAGACAACAGATACACTAGAGGTCAGTCCAACTCGGTCCTCTCGTACTAAAGTCAGATCCACTCAAATTTCTAACGCCCACAGCAGATAGAGACCGAACTGTCTCACGACGTTCTGAACCCAGCTCGCGTGCCACTTTAATGGGCGAACAGCCCAACCCTTGGGACCTTCTCCAGCCCCAGGATGTGACGAGCCGACATCGAGGTGCCAAACCCCCCGTCGATGTGAGCTCTTGGGGGAGATCAGCCTGTTATCCCCGGAGTACCTTTTATCCTTTGAGCGATGGCCCTTCCACACGGAACCACCGGATCACTATGCTCTACTTTCGTACCTGATCGACCTGTATGTCTCTCAGTCAAGCTCCCTTATGCCATTGCACTCTACGCACGGTTACCAAACGTGCTGAGGGAACCTTTAGAAGCCTCCGTTACTCTTTTGGAGGCGACCACCCCAGTCAAACTACCCACCACGCACTGTTCTCATCGCTGAGTTAGGCTCTAGATAAGCAAAGGGTGGTATTTCAAGGACGACTCCACAACGCCTAGCGACGCCACTTCATTGTCTCCCACCTATCCTACACATTACTTATCCAAAGTCAATACGAAGCTATAGTAAAGGTTCACGGGGTCTTTTCGTCCCGCTGCGGGTAATCGGCATCTTCACCGATACTACAATTTCACCGAGCTCATGGCTGAGACAGTATCCAGATCGTTGCACCATTCGTGCAGGTCGGAACTTACCCGACAAGGAATTTCGCTACCTTAGGACCGTTATAGTTACGGCCGCCGTTTACTGGGGCTTCATTTGAGATCTTCGCCGAAGCTAAACCCTCCACTTAACCTTCCAGCACCGGGCAGGTGTCAGGCCATATACATCATCTTTCAATTTAGCATAGCCCTGTGTTTTTGATAAACAGTCGCCTGGATCTTTTCACTGCGGCCTACCGAAGTAGGCGACCTTTCTCCCGAAGTTACAGGTCGATTTTGCCTAGTTCCTTAGCCATGAATCTCTCGAGCACCTTAGAATTCTCATCCCAACTACCTGTGTCGGTTTACGGTACGGGTTCTTATAAACTAGAGCTTAGAGGTTTTTCTTGGAAGTTCTTAACCGCACTATCCACGCTTCCGAAGAGTTGTGGTACTATCACACTTTAGCTAGTTCTGCGGATTTGCCTACAGAACTAATACCTACATGTTTCAACGAGCTATTCCGTCAGCTCGCGGCGGGTTCATTACTCCGTCACCCCATCGCATTTATAAGAAGTACAGGAATATTAACCTGTTGTCCATCGACTACTCCCTTCGGATTCGCCTTAGGTCCCGACTAACCCTCAGCTGATTAGCATCGCTGAGGAAACCTTAGTCTTTCGGTGTGCAGGTTTCTCACCTGCATTATCGTTACTTATGCCTACATTTTCTTTTCTATCCGTTCCAGCAGACCTCACAGTCCACCTTCTACACAAATAGAATGCTCCCCTACCACTTTTAAAGTCCATAGCTTCGGTAATATGTTTATGCCCGATTATTATCCATGCAAAACCGCTCGACTAGTGAGCTGTTACGCACTCTTTAAATGAATGGCTGCTTCCAAGCCAACATCCTAGCTGTCTAAGCAGTTTCACCTCGTTTTTTCAACTTAACATATATTTGGGGACCTTAGCTGATGGTCTGGGTTCTTTCCCTCTCGGACATGGACCTTAGCACCCATGCCCTCACTGCTGATAAACATTTTATAGCATTCGGAGTTTGTCAGGAATTGGTAGGCGGTGAAGCCCCCGCATCCAATCAGTAGCTCTACCTCTATAAAACTTTTAATCAACGCTGCACCTAAATGCATTTCGGGGAGTACGAGCTATTTCCGAGTTTGATTGGCCTTTCACCCCTACCCACAGGTCATCCAAAGACTTTTCAACGTCAACTGGTTCGGTCCTCCACTGTGTGTTACCACAGCTTCAACCTGCCCATGGGTAGATCACTCGGTTTCGCGTCTACTACTACTAACTTAAGCGCCCTATTCAGACTCGCTTTCGCTTCGG
>NZ_FNSF01000002.1:0-5000 GCF_900105455.1 Tenacibaculum sp. MAR_2009_124 | reverse complement strand
CATAGTCATCTTGTACCGATAAATCTTTAATTAAATCCCGATGCCGGAATTCAACATTATGGAGTATTAATCTTCATTTCTAAAGGCTATCCTCCTGTACAAGGCAAATTCTATACGCGTTACGCACCCGTGCGCCGGTCGTCAGCAAGTAGCAAGCTACTCCTGTTACCCCTCGACTTGCATGTGTTAAGCCTGCCGCTAGCGTTCATCCTGAGCCAGGATCAAACTCTTCATTGTATAATCTTTAATATTATGTAATGTCAAGTCTTCAAAAGAATTTCAAGTGAAACATCTTAATAAGATGCCTCTGTGGTAATTCTACTCTTTGTTTATTTAATCTCTTAAATTACGCTGTCAATTTCAATATTTTCAATGAACTTTGTTTACCGTTCTTTTTAGTCTTCTAAACCAAAATCCCAATAAACTTCTTGTTGAAATGTTAGAATCGAACTAACTGATTTTTTTACCTCAAATCATTCCAAAATTTCTGTGATCGTGTTGCTTTCTTAAAGCGGATGCAAAGATATAAACTCTTTTAAAACTGACAAACTTTTTTTTGAAAAAAGTTTCCTCAAAACTCTAAAGAAATCTCCGCAATAAATCAATGAACTTGCTAACTCTGTGTCTGTGTTTCCGTGTTAGCGGCTGCAAACATACAACCATTTTTTAACCCTACAACACTTTTTTTAAAGTTATTTTAAAACTCCCTTAACACCGACTCAAAACAACATGGTTTTCAATCAATTACAAATTCATCTTTTTTTGAGTAATTTAATCTTCATGTCCTTTATTAAACAATAATAGCTTCCGAACATGTAAATTATTCTTCTCTACTATTTTCATTTTTGTCTATAATATTCAAACTTCTCCAAAATAGCATCTGATTACTCTTCTATTTTTATGAAAAATTCAGCATAAAAAGAAAAAATAATCTATCATATACATAAAGTTTTAGACTTCTAACGGTATGTTAAACTCAATAAAGACCATTCTAATCAATAATAACACTTACTTTCTATCAAATAGCTGTTAGTTATTTCGCAGTATACTCTATACAAATACAACCTAACCTTATTTTTCTTTAGAATAAACACGTTTTCAATAACAAACATTTGAATTAACACCCCATCTACTATCTATGAATACTATTTCTTTATAACTAAAAGCACTAGGTCAAATCATAGCATTTTGGGGCTAAATTAGCTCTACACCTTTCAGAGTAAATTTTATCAAGCAGAAATCTATTTTCATGGCTTTTACTTTTAACTTTATAGTTAGATATTAAATAAAAGAAGCAGTGCTTTTAAACGTAGTATTTGTAGTGCTGAGTAAGTTTAGTTTTTATAAAACATCCTTATTAGATTCCTTTATTCTTTACTCACTATTGTTTGAAGTTTCAGTAGCTAAATTTAGTGCAAAAAAAACTCATCATTACTAATGTAATGATGAGTTTTAAAAAGAAAGGCAACGACCTACTCTCCCACCTGTGGCAGTACCATCGGCGCAAATGGGCTTAACTTCTCTGTTCGGAATGGTAAGAGGTGAGCCCCATTGCTGTAATCACCTTAAATCGTTCAGTATTTTTCAACTGTATAAGTTAACATACTGGTAAAATTATATCGTAAATATTCTCAATATTTTGCTTCTAAAGAGTTTCCGTCCCGAACTATTGCTAGCTCGGGAGGATCGTACATAAGCCTATGGGTTATTAGTACTACTCGGCTACATACATTACTGCACTTACACCTATAGCCTATCGACGTGGTAATCTCCCACGACCCTTTAAAGAAATCTCATCTTGTGGTGGGTTTCGCGCTTATATGCTTTCAGCGCTTATCCCTTCCCGACGTAGCTACTCTGCAGTGCCCCTGGCGAGACAACAGATACACTAGAGGTCAGTCCAACTCGGTCCTCTCGTACTAAAGTCAGATCCACTCAAATTTCTAACGCCCACAGCAGATAGAGACCGAACTGTCTCACGACGTTCTGAACCCAGCTCGCGTGCCACTTTAATGGGCGAACAGCCCAACCCTTGGGACCTTCTCCAGCCCCAGGATGTGACGAGCCGACATCGAGGTGCCAAACCCCCCGTCGATGTGAGCTCTTGGGGGAGATCAGCCTGTTATCCCCGGAGTACCTTTTATCCTTTGAGCGATGGCCCTTCCACACGGAACCACCGGATCACTATGCTCTACTTTCGTACCTGATCGACCTGTATGTCTCTCAGTCAAGCTCCCTTATGCCATTGCACTCTACGCACGGTTACCAAACGTGCTGAGGGAACCTTTAGAAGCCTCCGTTACTCTTTTGGAGGCGACCACCCCAGTCAAACTACCCACCACGCACTGTTCTCATCGCTGAGTTAGGCTCTAGATAAGCAAAGGGTGGTATTTCAAGGACGACTCCACAACGCCTAGCGACGCCACTTCATTGTCTCCCACCTATCCTACACATTACTTATCCAAAGTCAATACGAAGCTATAGTAAAGGTTCACGGGGTCTTTTCGTCCCGCTGCGGGTAATCGGCATCTTCACCGATACTACAATTTCACCGAGCTCATGGCTGAGACAGTATCCAGATCGTTGCACCATTCGTGCAGGTCGGAACTTACCCGACAAGGAATTTCGCTACCTTAGGACCGTTATAGTTACGGCCGCCGTTTACTGGGGCTTCATTTGAGATCTTCGCCGAAGCTAAACCCTCCACTTAACCTTCCAGCACCGGGCAGGTGTCAGGCCATATACATCATCTTTCAATTTAGCATAGCCCTGTGTTTTTGATAAACAGTCGCCTGGATCTTTTCACTGCGGCCTACCGAAGTAGGCGACCTTTCTCCCGAAGTTACAGGTCGATTTTGCCTAGTTCCTTAGCCATGAATCTCTCGAGCACCTTAGAATTCTCATCCCAACTACCTGTGTCGGTTTACGGTACGGGTTCTTATAAACTAGAGCTTAGAGGTTTTTCTTGGAAGTTCTTAACCGCACTATCCACGCTTCCGAAGAGTTGTGGTACTATCACACTTTAGCTAGTTCTGCGGATTTGCCTACAGAACTAATACCTACATGTTTCAACGAGCTATTCCGTCAGCTCGCGGCGGGTTCATTACTCCGTCACCCCATCGCATTTATAAGAAGTACAGGAATATTAACCTGTTGTCCATCGACTACTCCCTTCGGATTCGCCTTAGGTCCCGACTAACCCTCAGCTGATTAGCATCGCTGAGGAAACCTTAGTCTTTCGGTGTGCAGGTTTCTCACCTGCATTATCGTTACTTATGCCTACATTTTCTTTTCTATCCGTTCCAGCAGACCTCACAGTCCACCTTCTACACAAATAGAATGCTCCCCTACCACTTTTAAAGTCCATAGCTTCGGTAATATGTTTATGCCCGATTATTATCCATGCAAAACCGCTCGACTAGTGAGCTGTTACGCACTCTTTAAATGAATGGCTGCTTCCAAGCCAACATCCTAGCTGTCTAAGCAGTTTCACCTCGTTTTTTCAACTTAACATATATTTGGGGACCTTAGCTGATGGTCTGGGTTCTTTCCCTCTCGGACATGGACCTTAGCACCCATGCCCTCACTGCTGATAAACATTTTATAGCATTCGGAGTTTGTCAGGAATTGGTAGGCGGTGAAGCCCCCGCATCCAATCAGTAGCTCTACCTCTATAAAACTTTTAATCAACGCTGCACCTAAATGCATTTCGGGGAGTACGAGCTATTTCCGAGTTTGATTGGCCTTTCACCCCTACCCACAGGTCATCCAAAGACTTTTCAACGTCAACTGGTTCGGTCCTCCACTGTGTGTTACCACAGCTTCAACCTGCCCATGGGTAGATCACTCGGTTTCGCGTCTACTACTACTAACTTAAGCGCCCTATTCAGACTCGCTTTCGCTTCGGCTCCGAACCTTAAATTCTTAACCTTGCTAGTAACAGTAACTCGTAGGCTCATTATGCAAAAGGCACGCCGTCACATCCGTAGATGCTCCGACCGCTTGTAGGCGTACGGTTTCAGGTTCTATTTCACTCCCTTACTTAGGGTTCTTTTCACCTTTCCCTCACGGTACTAGTTCACTATCGGTCTTTCAGGAGTATTTAGCCTTGGCGGATGGTCCCGCCAGATTCATACAGGATTACACGTGTCCCGCACTACTCAGGATACTACTATCTTAACTTCGATTACCTATACGAGACTATCACTCTCTCTGGTCAGTCTTTCCAAACTATTCTAGTTCTCTATGCTTCGAATATTGTAGTCCTACAACCCCAATATTGCGCGTAACAATATTGGTTTGGGCTATTCCGCGTTCGCTCGCCGCTACTAGCGGAATCACTTTTGTTTTCTTCTCCTCCGGGTACTTAGATGTTTCAGTTCTCCGGTTTGCTCACCTTGCGGTGTGATATATCTTCAATATACCGGGTTGCCCCATTCGGAAATTTACGGATCATAATGTATGTGCCACTCCCCGTAACTTATCGCAGCTTATCGCGTCCTTCGTCGCCTCTGAAAGCCTAGGCATCCTCCATACGCCCTTATTTAGCTTATTGTACTTTTTGCTTCGATGTTAATCGGAAACGAGCTCTTTATAATTCTTAATTATTTTTTTATAAAAATATGTCGTTAGATATTAATCTAACTCTCTATCTTGATTCTTTACGATATCATTTTACCAATATGTCAATGAACGTTGCGAACCGCAACTGATAAGTATCAGTGCTATTCGTGTAATGCTCTAGATAATACCAATTATCTATAGGCAATACATAGTGGAGAATATCGGAGTCGAACCGATGACCTCTTGCGTGCAAGCAAGCGCTCTAGCCAGCTGAGCTAATCCCCATATACTAGTAGTAGTACATAGTAGTTAGTAGTTATTCAACTACTACTCAACTTCTAGTTTTTCCTGAAAACTATGAAACATCTCTTTAAAAAAAAGTAGTCCTGGGCAGACTCGAACTGCCGACCTCTACATTATCAGTGTAGCGCTCTAAC
>NZ_FNSF01000003.1 GCF_900105455.1 Tenacibaculum sp. MAR_2009_124 | reverse complement strand
TACCATTTAGTTCTCTCATTATAGATTTAGATAAGAAGACTTACTTAATCAAGCGTCAATTGTTTAAATACTTTTCGAAGATGAATTTTTCGAAGGATTACCAGAACCCTGATTATGATCATTACAAGTTAGAGATTGTTTATGAGAGTTACCGGATGTCGAATTTTTCAATATCGAAGAAAGCTTTTGATGTTGGTAGTTATATAAAGGATGTAAAAGGAAAAAAAGTTGTTGGCCCGAAGTATAAGGGTTATGAATTAGTAAAAATATAAAGGGAAAAAATTACTATGATGCAAAAAATAAAATTACAGTTATTCCATTTTCTACTCTTGTTTTTGATTGGATTTACTTCCTTTTCTCAAGAACTAGTTGAATTAAATAAGGAGTTAAAGAGCTCGATAGATTTTATAAGTAGTACAGAATCTAAAGTTTTGTCATATAAGACATTTGTGGAGGTTGGTATAATAAATGATCAAGCTCCATTTGAGGATATCACTACAACGGTTCAATTAAGAGTAACCAAGCTCGATGCGTTTGGTACCCCACAAACAGATGCTGCCTCGACCTATGAAACGACATTAAGGGTTGAAGGGAATCAGGTTGATAAGAATAAGGTTTTACATGATAAGGTAGTACATAAAATATCGTCTTTTGCAGCAGATGTGATCGTTACAGGAGTTAGTTATGTTGATAGTTCAGGAACGGTTATAGGAAACCCTGGAAATGTTTATATCAAGGCATGGTCAGAACACGATATTGTTCATCCTATATCAGAGAATCCTAATTATAGCTTAGTTGTAGCACCATCGGACAATAATACAAAGGTTGAATTTCGATGGTTACCTGTTTTAGGAGCAGAGGAGTATCATTTAGAATGGACATGGGTTGATAACTATAAGAAAGAAGTTACAGATGTTACAGTTATAGAGCCAGTAGCTTTACCATTTACAGATAAAGATTTTTCCTACAATAACTCACGAATTCAAACAAAGAGCACAAGTTACAAGATTCCTAATATTTATAATTCGGGATATGTTTTAGCAAGAGTAAGAGCAGTGGGGCGTTTTGTAGACAATCCAACAGTTACTTATACTGCTAATTGGAGTGGATCAAATGCAGCAAAAAGCGCGGTTGCAGATTGGCCAAATACGGCTGTGTCAAGTCATGATGAGTCAAGAAAGAACTGGCAGCTTCAAATGTCTTTTGCAGAAGAAGGAAAGAAGAAAGAAGTGATTAGTTATTTTGATGGAACTTTACGTAACCGTCAAACAGTTACCAAGATAAACAGTACAGACAAGGCAGTTGTAGGAGAAGTTATTTATGATTATCAAGGTCGTCCAGCAGTAGAGGTTTTACCTGTACCAGTGGCTAGTGATACATTGAAGTATTATGATAGTTTTAATTTAAACAATAGCAACTCGGTTTATACCTATAGAGATTTTGATTTAGATTTACCGAACTGTGCTACACCACGTTCGGAGATGTCAACAAGTAAAGGGGCAAGTAAGTATTATTCAGCCAATGTATTGGAAGATACGACCAACAGATGGCAGAATTTTGTTGCAGATGCGAAAGGATTTCCATTTTCACAAATAGAATATACCCCAGATAATACAGGAAGGATTCGAAGAAAAGGAGGTGTAGGAGATACACATCAATTGGGAACGGATCATGAGATGAAATACTTTTATGAAACACCAATGAGTCGTGAAGAACTTACTCGATTATTTGGAGACGTTAATGTAGGTGATTTAAAGCATTACAAGAAAAATACAGTTATAGATCCTAATGGTCAGGCCAGTGTTAGTTATATTGATGCACAAGGGCGTACTATTGCTACAGCCTTAAAAGGGAATTCACCAGATGCATTAAAACCCTTAGAGGATGAAATAGATTCGCTAGGGGTATTACACAAAACCCTTACGGCGGATATTTTAAACAATAGATCAACCAGTTCTTATAGCCCATCGAATTTAGACGATACATTACTCTCAACCAAGGAGGTTATAGCAACAGAAGATGGAACTCAATTCACCTTCAACTACAATTTTAACAAGGATACTAATTATGTGATTCAGTGTGATACGTTAAACACAGAGAATTACAAGTTTGTATATGATTTCGGATTTTCAGTAAAAGATGAATGTGGCACAGAGTATATAGCTTCCTATGTAGATTCTATCCAAAGAAATCAAATAATAGATGCAACAGGAGTTACAGAGAATTTCCAGTTGAGTAATCTTAAGATTGGAACCTATTCTGTGACTAAAAAGCTACAAGTAAATAAGGATTCTTTAAACTATTTTGCAGATCAATATATTGAAAGTTTAAAAGATAGCACGAGCACGTGTTATGTAGATCCAAATGCTTTTGCAACCAATATATCTTTAGCAGGATGTTTGGATGTATGTCAGCTATGTATTTTTGACTATGGTATTGAAATGACGATCTATCGTAAAGATGATAATAATAATTATATACCTTATGATTCTTTTAATACCTATATAGAAAGACAAAACAGTTTTGTGTTAGATAGATTAGCGCAGCCAGACAAGTATCCTAATGAAAGTATTCGTTATAATGCCGATGGAGAATTGGAATGGGATAATTTAAGTTTAAATGTATTTAACTTAAAACAGAATGAGTTATGGGCTATTCAGGATTTTAATGAGAATATTACTTATGAATATACGGCAGAGGCTTATGATGCTGCTCAAAGAGAGTATGTAAAAGATTTATTAAATACGTATTTTGATATTGATGCGAGTAACCCGAGTAGCCTTGGTTTTGAATATCAAGGAACTGTATTACAGGTTCCAAGTACTTTAACAAATACCCAAGCAACTTTAGCACGAAATTTAGAGAAGACCTATCAACAACAATTTGAAGAAGGTGTGGCGGCTTGTGAGGCTTCATGTAGAGATTATCAGATGGAGTTTGATGGGTGTGACATCAATAAAGAATTGATTTTTGGAGATTTAAAGCCTGGAGGTCAATATGGACAAACAGAAGAAAATGGAGATGGTTGGGAACTTAGTGTTTTCAATGAAAATAATATATTACCTATAGTAAATATTAGTTCCCCATTCTCAACTCCAAAAACATGGAGGTATCCTTTATATAGATATTATAAAGATGAGTATGGAAATCCTTTTTTGATTGAATTAGATGAGAATAACAAACCCGAAACCTTAGTTGAAAATGATCATGAGGTTATTGATGGTAAGAAGTATGTACGTCCTCATAAGTTGAAACGTTTAGATGATTTTCTAAGATATTGGCAAGATTCATGGGCAGAGCAGCTTAGATTTAACCACCCAGAGCATATATATTACAGTTATTCGCAAGTATTATGTCATAAGCGTAATGTTAGTGTATATAATTCAGTGATTCAAGGAAACAGAGATATTCAGTTGAATACTTATGGATACGATTCATATCTTAATCAAATCGAGTCTTATGCACTAGCAAAAGATGCTGGTTTAACAGCTGGGTTGACTACTTTACAAGATAAGGATCCATATTTTAAATTGATCTTATCTATGCAAGGAGCCTATGATGAGCAGCGTAGAGATCAGAGAAATCGAATAATGACTTCTGCATTTACTAAGTATGACGGTATGAGTCGTAATGGTATTGATATTGGTATGTTACAAGCGGCTTATATTACGGTTACACATAATGGTCTTACCGATTTTACGCCTGTATCCAATTTTAGTTGGTCAACAGTTGATGCTCTTGCTTCTGATGCTATAAAGAATAAAATATGGATTACCTACCGAAGCTTTTATATAGGATTGAAACATAAAATTCAACATGTTTTCTTGAGCCATTATGTTCATAGTTTATCTGCAGCGGGAAACAGAAGTTTCTTAAATGATTGTATAGGAGAAGGAGACGGCACAGTTAGAAACTATTTAAAAGTTTTGTCAGCCTATGATGTTGAAAGTAGTTTAGTTTTTGCTACAGACAGGACTTATTATTGTCAAGGTAGCGCATTATGGAAAACTCGCCAAAAGCGTTTTATCCCTATTGATAATTTATATGATTCTCAATCGGACCCTCAAACTGTTTTAGATGAGAACCAAGCAGAGGGTAGTTATAACCAATATGCAGAGACAGGAAAGTGTCCAAAAGCCTTTGATTTAGAGTACACCTTAGATGGTATTGTAAATGATGAAGTAAGTGATCAAAATGGCCAGAAATTAGCATTGAACGGATTTGATGTTGTTTATAGAGGGCAGTACGTAACCAGAAGTATATTTGAAGGAGTGCATGGTCAAGATTTTGAAAACATACCATCACAGAGTCAAATTTCTTTAGAAAGTGTAAATACAGGAGAACACACTCGTTCGATTAAAATTGACGATAAAGAAATCTGTGTTTTAGATATTAGTGCAACAGGATTAAGCTGGAGTAATTATAGTGTTAGTGGTAATAGTGGATGGTTAGTACAAAACTTTGAAAACGTATTTTATGATGGTTATGAGGAGCAGGCTGATGGAAGTATTTTGTATAAATTCGAGGTTCTAGCAAAGGTTATTGACGGACAACGTCCAAGAGATTATGTATTTACAGGAACCACCAAATTAGCTATTGGAGAATGTCAATTTGTAAATAGTAGCGCAGGAATAGATACAGCAGGTATTGGAGAAATTATAGTACTCCCTAATGATAGCATTTTAAACGTTGATGTTTGTGATACATGTGGAGAAAATGCTACAGGGCAAGATTTAGATAAGGACGGCGTAGACGATGGTTGTGATATTTGTCCACCAGACCCACAAAATCCTAATGCAAATACGTATAATCCAAGTCAACTTGATACAGATGGTGATGGTGTAGGTAATCTATGTGATGAGAGTTGTGATGACAGTACAGGATTGGATTATGACAAAGATGGTATACGCATATGTGATAATTGTCCTAGGGATTATAATAAAGATCAATTAGATACAGATCAAGATGGAGTTGGAGATGTTTGTGATAACTGTCCAACTAAAGCAAATACAGATCAGTTAGATTCAGACGAAGATGGTATTGGCGATGTTTGTGATATACAATTACTATCGTGTTTTTCGCATCCAGCAAATGTAACTGAATTTACGAATCATGTAGTGAATTCTTTAAATGACATTATTAAGGAACCTAATATAGATCGAACATGGTTTTTTACAGGTAGAGAGAAATTTACGAACTCTTTGGTTCATTCGTCAACAAGTTTGAATAATTTTATCAGTAGTTTTAAATTTGGAAGTTCTCATAACTCGAAATTTTTTTACAATCAAAGATCTGTATTCAATTCAAACTATTTAGGTGTTTGGTATTATAACAACCAGGGAAATGTAGATACTCTTTTCTCATTGTTTTTTAATCTAGTCAAGAGGAATAATACCTTTTCATGGGATAATGTTCAAGAAATATTAGATTTTACTTTAGATCCATCAGAGTATGAAACAAGTCCTTTTGAAGGGAGAAATCATTTCATAGGAAAATTAAAATATAGGAGTAAAACAGGAGAGATAATTGAAGAAAGTCATCTTCAGGTTCATCCTGGAAAACTAACATGGAATGATGCAAAGGGATATTATGTTGGTTCCTTTCCTAAAGTATGTGATTACATAAATAAAACGATAGATTTTAATGTTACTCCAAGAGCTCTATCTGTGCGAAGTGCTCGCACATTTAACGCCACATCAAATTTTAATAGAGATTCTGGAATAGATGAAGCAACGGGGATGGTAACTTCTTTAAATACAGCTAGGTCTTTCTCTTACGCAAGATCAAGTATAAACGAATTAACTCGAGCTGCCATACCTACACCAGAGGAACCAGTAGAAGAAAACCCTGATGAGATTACTTTACCTGATTGTAATTGTATACCACAACCAGTGGAGCCGGTGAGTTGTGACAATGAATATGCGAGATTTGAGCAAGAGTTGGGTGTTGTTGAACGAACTTTAGATGATGGTTATGGAGGTACCTATAAAGTAATGGGTACCAATATTGAAGGCTATACATTAAGTAATGACTTTAAGGATTTAGACCTACCAGAGTATCCCTTAGTTAACGAAGGAAGAGATTATTTCTGTGCGATGAATTTCGGATACATTATCAATGATTATCTGAATTATTTAGAGGTAATGCTACCACTAGATACAGAAGTAGCTGTTCAGCGTTCTATTGATAATAAATATTTCGTATCTCTTAATGATTTTGGAAATACCTATTTAAATTATGGGTACGATAAAATGGCATCGGTAATTTCAAGTTATAGAGATTACTTGTTGGATACTAGTATTACGGATAAGAGAGGATGGGTAAACTATGTAAATATTGTTTACAGAAAAGCCAATCCAAAGGTTTGTCCACCGAAACCTTTAGTACCAACAGATGTTGAAGGAATACCCTTACGAGACACCTGTCTTGATTTGGCGGAGAATTTATCGAGTACCAATACCAATGAGAATTACTTAAACTATTTAGCACAAGAAAGAGCTCGTTTTATACGTGAGTATACAACAGCGGCATTGGCAGCAGCACAAGAAAGTTTAACTGTAGAGTATAAGGATAAGGAGTATCAATACACATTATACTACTATGATCAAGCGGGTAACTTAGTACAAACAGTTCCACCAGAAGGAGTCGATAGAGTAACGCAACAGCATACCTATAAAACTCAGTATCGATACAATTCATTAAATCAATTGGTATGGCAAAGAACTCCAGATGGAGGTCAGACAAGATTTGCCTATGACAACTTAGGACGTATTATTGCTTCTCAAAATGAAAAACAAGCAGGAGCTGCTTCAGCAGGAGGTACTTTTAGTTATACAAAATATGATGCTTTAGGGCGTATAGTAGAAGCAGGAGAATTAACTCCAGCAGATTTAGGACAAGGTTTTTCATATAGTATTATCAACGGAAGATTACGTCAATCGTTAAGAGGAAGCACCACTTTTGTACAAGACTTTGAGTATGTTGCAGTGAGGAAAGAAGTAACTAGAACAATTTACGATTTCTTACCAGAGGGGGCAGAAGCACCAATTACTCAAAATAATTTACGAAATAGAGTAGCAACAGTATTATATTATGAGGTTGATCAGGAAGACCGTAACATCACCCAATACGATAATGCTATTTATTATAGCTATGATGTTCACGGAAATGTGGAGAAAATAGCAACGAAGATCAATGATGATATCCTTGTTAGTTTAGGACAAAGTACTAAGATTGTAACCTATGATTACGATTTAATCAGTGGAAATGTGAATCAGGTGGTATACCAACCAGAGCATAAAGATCAGTTTATACATAAATATGAATACGATGCAGATAATAGAATTGTAAATGTACAAACTTCACGTGATGGGATACTTTGGGACAAAGATGCAGATTATAAGTATTATGAACATGGACCGCTAGCCAGAACAGTACTAGGAGATAAACAAGTACAAGGATTAGATTATGTATACACTTTACAAGGCTGGTTAAAATCTGTCAATGGAGAAGCTTTAACACCAGAGGCCGATTTTGGAAAAGATGGATTGGCAAATAAAGTAGGAAAGGATGTTTATGGATATTCATTATCATACTTTAATCAGGACTATAAAGCAAGAAAGGCGAATGCTGCAGATTATTTAAAGGTAACTAGCAGTACCACTTTGCCACATAGTACCAAGGATTTATACAATGGTAATATCAAGGCAATGGTTACCAATATGCAAGATTTAGATAATAAAGCATTACCAACGGCATATAACCATTACCAATACGATCAGTTGAATCGTATTAAAAACATGAAGTCACATTTAATAGGAGCTTCAGGAACTACTAATATTGAGAGTTCTTATGGATACGATCGTAATGGAAACTTAGAAACGTTAACCAGAACAGCATTAAAGTCAGATGGAACTACTGAGTTAATGGATAACCTGAGTTATGAGTATGATATTCATGCTAGTACAGGTGTTAAAAATAATCAGTTAACCTTGGTAAAGGATGCAGCCAATGCAACTATTTTTAGTTCAGATATTGATGATCAAGAGAGAGCTTTAACAGACATAGGAATAACCTATACGCCTACCAATACGAATACCCATAACTATAAATACGATGCGATAGGGCAGTTAGTAGAGGATAAAACACAAGGCATTGAAAAGATAGAATGGAGTGTAAGTGGTAAAGTAAAATCAATTCAGAAGAAAGTAGGTGTTTACACGCAAACCATTAGTTTTGCTTATGATGGATTAGGAAACCGTATTTCAAAGACCGATAGTGGTATTGGACGCAGTGCTTCCCAAGTGACAACCTATTATGTACGAGATGCCCAAGGAAATGTAATGGCAGTTTACAAGAAGTCATTCCAAAATGATCAAAACAAATTACATTTAGAAGAACATCATTTGTATGGAAGTTCACGTTTAGGAATCCTTACGGATGCTTTAGAGTTAGATAATACGAAGAAGAACACTGTAGCAGAAAACCTATACTTAAACGGAGAAGAAGTAACAGGAGGCGTAACCAAAGAGGCTATTAATGCCATTGTGGTATCTAACCAGAGTCCATATACAGTACAAGCAACGGCAACGGGAAGTTATACTGCTGGAAATATGATTCAATTGCTACCAGGAGCAAGTATTATTCAAGGAGCTAATATAAGTTTAAAAACAAGTACAGAGCTGGCGAGTATTATACCCGACAATCAATATGTACGAGAGGTTGGGAACAAGCGTTATGAGTTAAGCAACCACTTAGGAAACGTAATCAATGTAATTACGGATCGTAAGTTGGTAGCAGGAACAGGCTCACAAAACATAGAAGTTCTACATGATTTTAATGAGGCATATTTTTCAGGATTAGAAACATTGTATGATGATAATTCTTGGAATCCATTAGCAACAAGAGCAACCATTGAAGCAGGAAGGTTAGTAGCAACAACTAACGATTATAAGGAAGGTATTTCGTACACAATGCTCTCTGATCCAGGAAAAGAATATACAATAATTTATACGTTAGAAACAGGATTGTCTGATATCAAAGTAGAAGCAAATGCATTTGGTAATGTTATAACTAGTCAAGTACATAATGCTGGGCAATCAGATACTTATAGTTTTACATTTACAGCAGAACAAATAATAACAAATATACACTGGTATCGAAATGAACAAGGAAATACAGATGTAAAAAGTTTTACTTTATATGATATAAAAGTAGGTACACCTGCAAATAGTACTTCTGGAGGAACAAATATTATCGCAGAAAATACTATATTTACACCAGAGGTTATTGCGTATAATGATTATTATCCTTTTGGTATGTTCGTACCTAATAGGCATGGACAAGCAGATTCTTATAGATATGGCTTCCAAGGACAGGAGAAAGATGATGAAATAAAAGGGGAAGGGAATTCTATAAACTATAAGTTTAGAATGCACGACCCGAGAGTGGGAAGGTTTTTTGCGGTAGATCCTTTATTTAAGGATTATGCCTATAATTCACCATATTCATTTAGTGAAAATAGAGTTATAGATGCTACAGAGTTAGAAGGTTTGGAGAAAGCTATTTTTCATTATGTATGGGATAAGCAAACAAGTGGTTACAATTTAAAATATCAGATTAATCAACCTAGTTTAGATCAAGGTACTATACATAGATATGAAGGAGGTCCAGATATTAAAAAAGGTTTTGATTATATAGTAACTTATAAACCAGCAGAAGATTCTAATTACGCTGCTTATAGCAAACAAACTAAGAAGTTTTCAAGAAGGGTAAAGGAATTCTTTTTCTTTTGGGGTTATAAAAATGAAACTTCTGTTGAAGCCAATATGGGGAGTGATGATGGACCTATAATATGGTCATTTAAGAATAAAATGAAATTTTCGGAATCATCCACATATTTTTCTAAAGAAAAAGATGCAGAAATTAAATTGTTTGCAGAACCAGTAATTGAAAACGAGGCTAATTTTGGGATTCAAATCAGGAAAATACCTTTAACCGTCGGAGTAAAAACATCAACATCTGGAACATTTTCAACTCTTCTTCAGATAGGTCCAGTAAAGATGGAAGGAAGAGAAAAAGAAGGTTCACATGTTGATACTAAATTTTATATTGCTATTCCTGTTAACAAGAAGAGCTTAAGTGCTGGTGCAAGCAATAAAACTGAATTTAGATTTGGATTCATGACGGATAAGCCAGGTGAGGAAAACTCAGTTAAAATTTATGAACCAGAGAATGTGTCGTACCCTCCTGGATATAGAAAAGATGAAAAATAGTATTTTATAAATTGAGAAATATATTAGATTAATGAATAGTTTTAAGTTGTTTTTTTTGCTTATTGTTTTTGGTTCATCTTGTTCCTGTAAAATTGATGTTCTATCTAACGATTTGGATTTAATAAAAGAATTATCAAAAGCTGGCAGTGTATCGATAAATTATGATAATAAGGATACTTTTGTAAGTATTTACGATAGTAAGTTAGATAAATATCAAAAGAAATATTTTACACCTGTTTTAGCTGTTTTTGTAGATGATTTTATGTCTAAGTATAGGACTGAGAAAGTTGATGGGGGTAAGGTGTTTTTCGATTATTTCGATAGTAAATCATTTAAAGAACTCGAAGAAAGTATTTCGGATTATGATATTGCTAGAGCTCGATTACTCATTGAAAAAACAAAAAATATTTTTTTAGATTTGAAGGAAGGAAAGGTTATAAAAGAATACTTTTCGGATTATTATAAAATTGAAAATATTAACTTTTGTAAAGAAAATTTTTCAAACTCGATAGGGTTAGACTTTTACGGGCTTTCCTTTGATAAAGAAAAAGAAGATACTATTGATGTTTATGTAGTCGTTTATAATCAGGATAACAAGTCAAATTATTTTGTTTTATCATTTAATTCAATTGAAGGAAAAGTAAAATCTGTTGGAAAAATTGATAAATAATATCTCCCAGCTCGCGCCCCAGCACCTTGACATTTAGCGACAGCGTAATGGCAAGTATTAAAAGAAAGTATAATTAAATAACGAGAGTATTATTAGCCATTTATTCCCCCTGCTGGCGCGAGTATGTCAAAGTAAGGGTTACCGCTAGTTTGTAACTAGTGGCGGTTAAGAGTAAGCAATAAGAATTAGATAAAAATAAAGCTACCTTACATTAAATTGTGAGGTAGTTTTTTATGTTTTATAAGGTTTTAAGTTTAGCAGCTTTGACAAGATTGTCAATAAGATAAAAAAGGTGGTTTTTGTCTTCTTCTGGTAAGTTCTCAATATCATTAATACGTTTTATGATTTCTTTATTGTAAGAAGAAAGTTGTCCTTCCCCGCTCCCGCTAGTTTGTAACTAGTGGCGGTTAAGAGTAAGTAAATAAATAATAAATATAGAAGCTACCTTACATTAAATTGTGAGGTAGTTTTTTGTTTGTTAGGAGTATGCTTTTTTAGCGTTAAAGTCACGTATTAGTGCATCCATAACATTAAAAAGTTGTTGTTTTTCTTGTGCAGGCATTTTAGTAATATTTTCAATACGTTTTAAAATGGCTTTATCTTTAAAAATAATATTGTTATTGCCAACAAGATAGTCTAAAGAAACATCTAGAGCTATTGCTATTTTGTTAGCAATTTCTACAGAAGGAGTAATTTCATCACGTTCATACCTTCCTATAACTGCGCCTGAAGTTCCTGCCATTTTACCTAAATCTTCACGAGATAGTTTATTTTCTTTCCTTAAAAGAGTAATAGTTGCCCCTGCTGGCGCGAGTATGCCAAAGTAAGGGTTACCCCTGATGGCGCTAGTATGTCAAAGTAACGGCTACCCCTTGATGGTGCTAGAATGTTTGAGTGATGTTCCCGCTAGTTTGTAACTAGTGGCCCCTGATGGCGCTAGTATGTCAAAGTAAGTGTTCCCGCTAGTTTGTAACTAGTGGCGGTTAAGAGTGAGCAATAAGAATTTAATTTTTAAAAATAACAGTAATAAAACCACAGCGATAGTTGTGGTTTTGTGTTTGTTATGAATAAGCTTTTTTAGCGTTAAAGTCGCGTATTAGTGCGTCTATAACCATAAAAATTTTGTCTTGTTCTTCTTGGTTAAGTTTAGAAACTTCTTCAATACGTTTTAATGCTTTTTTATTTAATTCTAAGGTTGTTTTACCAACAAGAAAATCAATAGATACGTTTAATACGTCTGCTAGTTTTATAATTACTTCAATAGAAGGTGTCATTACATTACGTTCATACCTACCAATAATATCTCCCGAAGTACCAATTTCTTTACCTAATGCACTTTGTGAAAGGTTATTTTTTTTTCTTAGTATTAAAATATGCTCACCTAAAGTCATACGCTTACGTCTTTAAAACTACTGTTTTTACTGGTTTTGCACAAAAGTAAGAGATTAATACGTCTTAAACAAAGAGAGTAAGTCTTGTTTTGTTAAGATGAAAAGATTACATTTGCTACGTAAACGTCTTTAAAAATATTTTTCACTCATGGCAAAAAAACTTCAAACAAGCGATGCAGACCAATTAATTTACGAGAATGATATTTTAGAACTTACGGTTTTAGGCGGTATAAAATTGGAAGGTTTAGACAGAATGCGCGTAACGGTAAAAGTACAGGAGCAAGAAAGTAGTCGTCCGCCAGTAAGGCACAATTTAGATTTATACAATGATAATCAGTTAGAGAAATTTATACGTAAATGTGCAGAGAAGTTAGAACTCGGTACGAGTATTATAGCAGCTAGTTTAAGCGAACTCACGGAAGAACTGGAAAAATATCGTTTACAAAAGATAAAAGAAAGCCAAGAACAGGCAAAGCCTGCGGTTAAAAAATTATCTGTAAAGGAAATAGCTGATGCTGAAACCTTTTTAAAGTCAAAAGATTTACTAGAAAAGACCAATGAGTTAATCGGTAAGAGTGGCGTAATAGGAGAGGAAGTCAACCGTTTATTAATGTACATCATTTTTACCAGTAGAAAACGAGAACAACCGCTGCATGTAGTTAGCTTGGGAAGTAGCGGAACAGGAAAAACCCATTTACAAGAAAAGGTTGGCGAACTCATACCCGAAGAAGAAAGAGTAAGTATAACTACACTATCAGAAAATGCCTTTTATTATTTTGGAAAGCAAGAGCTTAAGAACAAAGTCATATTAATAGAAGATTTAGACGGGGCAGAAAATGCGCTGTATCCACTCAGAGAATTACAAAGTAAAAAGCGTATTGTAAAAACCATAGCGAGTAAAAATCGCAAAGGCGAAACCCAAACCAAGTATTTAGTGGTAGAAGGTCCAGTATGTGTAGCAGGTTGTACCACCAAAGAGCATATCTATGAAGATAATGCAAACCGTAGTTTTTTAATTTACCTCGATGAAAGCCAAGAACAAGACGAGAAAATAATGGAATACCAGCGGAGAGCCTCCGCAGGCGATATAAACCAATATGAACAAACGGAGATACAAGAATTTTTACAAAATATCCAAAGAGTACTAAAACCGATTACCATACGAAACCCTTTTGCTAAACACTTATGTTTGCCATCGGCAGTATTTAAACCCCGCAGAACTAATACCCATTATTTACAATTTATAGAAGCGATTACATTTTATTATCAGTATCAGCGAAAACAACAAACAGATAAAGAAACAGGAGAAATATATATCGAAACCACATTAGAAGACATAGAAAATGCCAATAAGCTTTTAAAGGAAGTACTACTACGTAAAAGTGATGAGCTAACAGGAAGTTGCAGAAACTATTTAGAAAGCCTTAAATCGTACTTAAAAGTTAAAAAGAAGAAACAATTTACAAACCGAGAAATACGACAGGCATTACGTATCAATCCAAGCAATCAAAAACGCTACAACCTACAATTACAAATAGGCTACTACATTAAAAAAGTAGAAGGTAAAAAATCAACTGGTTACCATTACGAAGTCGTAAGCACAACAGAATACAACCAACTGCAAACCCAGATAAACAGTGTGTTAGATAAGACTTTGCAAGAGTTAAAGCAGTTCAAAGGTTCAAAAGTGGTTCAAACTAAAAATGAACCATGTAAAACAAAGAATAACAGTTGATTAAGTAAGTGGTTCGTATAGTTCACGAAAATGGATAAGTGCAATGAAAAAAGTCGAGAGCCTCGACACGCAAATTATGAAGAAACTTATATTAAAAAACGAGAGCTTCCAATATATAGAGAAATCCTTTAGAGAATGGTTAGATATTTTAGGTTATGCAGAAAGTACGGTTTATAACTTACCTAATCATATACGAGAATTATTTTACTACTTAGAACAGAATAATATAAGCCATATTACAGAACTAGATAATCGACTTATTAAAGAACACTATCAAAACTTAAAATTACGCAGTAATGATAGAAAAGGAGGAGGATTAAGTAATGGCAGTTTAAACAAGCATTTACAGGCGCTATATAAGTTTACAGACTATCTAAGGCAAAGCGGCAGAATGCTCCTGCCCCAATTAAATATAGCATGGGAAAGTGATAATACACACGAAATAGAAACCCTTACACCCCGAGAAATACAACTATTGTACAAAGCTACTTATGGTTATCATGAAAATACAAAATGGGAACCTTTTAGTGCAAGGGATAGAGCTATGTTAACGATCTTTTATAGTTGTGGGTTACGAAGAAATGAAGGTTATCACTTGGATGTAAGCGACATTGATTTTGATAGAAGAATACTGCACGTTAGAAAAGGAAAAGCCAATAAAGAAAGGTTTGTTCCATTTAATAAAACCAACTCCCAATATTTACAGGAATACGTTTACGATAGCAGACCACAAATAGTATTAGACAAACGAAACAATGCATTATTTATCAGTCAAAAAGGCAATCGCATGAATGCACAATCTATGGCGGTACGCTTAAAATTATTACAGCAAAGAACAGACGATTTAGTGTTGCAAGAAAAGAATGTACGACTACATGTTTTACGTCATAGTATCGCTACACATCTATTACAAAACGGAATGCCATTAGATAAAATTAGTAAGTTTTTAGGGCATACTAGCCTAGAAAGCACTCAAGTTTATACACATTTAGTCGAGAGCCTCGACACGCAATAAATCAATAATTACTTATAAAAATGGCTAAAATAAAACTCGGAAAAACCAAAGACAGCGGAACTCAAAGAAAACCCAAAACCGAGGATGCAGAAATCCAGATTTTACAAAAAATGCTTAATGAAAAAGAGCAACCTAGTTTTAAAAAGTACTTATTACAAAAAGGGTACAGTTTACAAAGTATCAAGAGTTTTGAAGTGGTTGTAACTAAATATCTAAAATGGCTTAAAAAAGAGAATATAGAAGGTATATCTGCAAGTTATAACGACATTGTACATTATATTCAAAAATTACGAAATACCGTAAAACAACGTACGATACAAAGCGAAACTAATGCAATAAAGCATTACTATAATTACTTAAAAGAGCTGGATTTAGTAGTAGAAAATCCAACCTTAAATATTGCAGTAAAAGGCGTGAAACGTAGAATACTATACAATACACTCAATAAACAAGAATTAGAGAAGTTATACAATGATTACAGAAATATAGAAAGTGATAGTTTAGCTAAAAAGCGTAATGAAATTATAGTAAGTTTATTAGTGTATCAAGGTTTAAATAGTACGGAATTAGGAAGATTAACTACAGCAGATTTAAAATTAAGAGAAGGGAAAATATTTATAAACGGAACACGAAGAAGTAACGAAAGAACCTTAAAATTAGAATCACATCAAATCTTGGATTTTATGGAATATCAATTAAAAACAAGAGCAGATATTTTAGCAGAAACAGGAAAAAAAACCGATTTATTATTTACAAGTTTTGGACGAAGCACAAAGTTTAATAATATCATTAGCAAGTTCTTACCACAATTAAAAAAGCTGAATAAAAAACTAAAAAGTGTACATCAAATACGAACGAGTGTTATTGTTCACTGGCTTAAAATGTATAATCTTCGAGAAGTTCAATATATGGCAGGACATCGTTATGTAAGTTCTACCGAATCGTATTTAATTAATGATTTAGAAGATTTACAGGAAGAGATAGAAAAGTATCATCCGATAAACTAGTGAAATATTTTGTAAATTAGGTATTCAAAGAAATAGTAACTTTGTAGATATATAAATTTAGATATTATGGATGGATTAGAATTACGAAAAGAATTACATAAATATGTTGATATAGGCGATTCGCAATTTTTAAAAATCTTATATCAAACAGCTAAAAATTATATCGAACAAAAGCGATTAGACAGAATGATTGCAGAAGGAGAAGAGGATATAAAAGCAGGTCGTTTACATAGTCAGAATGATGTTCAAAAAATGATTGAAGATTGGACAAAAGAATAATCAAGCCAGTATACTGGACAACAAGAGCTACCAAAGATTTAGAAAAAACGACTAAATTTTATATTAAACTTTACGGAGCTAAAAAAGCAGGAGAAATAGCAACGGAACTTCGTAAGTATACAGAGATTTTAGAACAAGAAGATGTTGATACTACAAAAATAGGTTCAATAGACGAATCTTTCTTACATTTAAAACACACGTACCGAAAACTAACAAAAGAACACTGTAAAATTACCTATCGAGAAGGAAAGAGTAGAATTTATATTGTACGAGTTTTTGACACTCGTCAAAATCCAAACAAGAATAAATAGAAGTTTCACTGCTTCCTTCGGTCGCAGCTTGCTAAAAATGAAAAAAAGAGAAAAAGCCAATCATAACGGAAATCCTCCCCACAACTTTAAATCTAGCCAGTTCGTCCCTCACTTACCTCTATCTTTAAAGTTGTTCCGCTATCCAACCACCCTGTAATTTTTGGCTTCCCACCGCAAAAACAGCACTTTGTTTTTTTACATCATCCACCGCTGATTCCACGTACAAAAATGCGTTAACACAACATTTTTGTAAGCTCCATTACCCCAAGTCAAAAAACAAATAGCTGTTGCCACCACACTAAGCCAAAAATCACCCAAAGCTATATTTACATAATAGAAGTTATAGTATCAAAATGCCTTTCAAAGGTTTGCTTGCGCAGCGTTAATTTATTTTGTAGCTATAACTGCTATTATGCAAAATAGCCGCAAGGCAGCGGCGTTGGTCTCCTTATCAGTCGGACGTTAATTTTTACTTCGTAAGCCGCCGCTTCGAATTTGCCTAAAAAAGACTTCACAAAAAAACGTTTAGTCCAAGTATTCCTAACCTTATTTATTTGCTTGTTTTTTTAAACAACTCGTGCCTTCAAAAACGAAAAACAAGCCATTCCACAAAGGGTTGAAAATCCACGCACCACCAGCCACTTTTTAAACCCTTTGCGGAACGTTCCGAAAAACAAAGTATTGCTATGGCTCTTGCGTGGGCGATGCTTTGTTTATCGGAATGACTTGCTTTTGCACAACGTCCACTCAAAAGCGTTGGAAGCGTAGATGTAGGAAGTATTTAACATAAAATAGGTTATAAGTGCCTGAAATGGAATGTAAAAGTATTATAACCCATTTTATGTTACATATCGGGGCAGAGGAAGCAGGGAAAAGACAGAGGGTTTTGAGTATGCGAAAAAACTGGATTTTACCTGCGGGGCTTTCCTTGGTATTTTTTATATATTAGCAAGGTCGAGAGACATACGTTCTTTAGTAAATTTTTGAAAGGAGTGCTTTAGCAAAAGTAGTTGAGGGCTTAAAAAAATGCATAAGATTACTTTTCCTTTGGTATGCTCGTACCAACACGTCATGGACAAGCGGATAGTTACCGTTACGGTTTCCAAGGACAAGAAAAAGATGATGAAGTTAAAGGAGAAGGCAATTCTTTGAACTATAAGTTTAGAATGCATGACCCGAGAGTGGGTAGGTTCTTTGCGGTTGACCCCTTAGCAGATAAATACCCTCATTATACTCCTTATTCTTTTTCAGGAAATAAAGTAATTGCTTTTACGGAACTTGAAGGATTAGAAGAGTATTATTACTGGAACAGTATGGCTAAAAAAGTTGGAAAAGTTCAGCTAGATTTAGTTTGTGTTCCATGTAATGCACCTGATATGTCAGAATATGGGCTTTACACTAAACGTGATCAGGCGAAAAGAATGGGGCAAGCAAAAGACATGGCATTTGACAGAAAAGTTGAAGTAGCTAGATTTCAAGAGGGTCAAAAAGCTTTACAAGATTTTGCTAGAATGCAGAATCCAATTTGGGTAGCTTTTGAATTAAGTCCTTTTGGTGGAGCTGCTTCATCTATAAAAAACTATTCTGAAGGAAATTATGGTTGGGGAACTTTAGACTTAGCGTTAACTGCTTTTGAAGTAAAAGCATTTTTTAACACGAGAAGTTTAAAAGGTTTAAAAGGGTTAGATGCAAAATCAGGTAATTCTAGTGGTTTCTTGAGTAGCTTCAGAACTCTTCCTATAGAATTGAATGAATCTTCATTACGTCAGGTTACTAATATAATCGAACGTATTTATAAATCTAGGAATAGACCGTCTTTTAGGAAAGGAGTTGTAGAAAAAGTATGGAAAGCGGAAGCGGCAAAAGATGTTAATGGTAATGTTTATGATCCTAATACGTTTGAGTTATTAAAGTGGGATAAAACTAAGCCTAGAAAATGGGATATGGGACATAAACCAGGACACGAGTGGCATGCATTAAGGCAAAAGTATATTGATGGAGAGGTTACTTGGAAAGAAGTATTGGATGAATATAATAATCCTGATAACTATCTTCCTGAGTCACGTTCAGCTAATAGAAGTGGTAAATATGAAGGGCAATCACGTCCAAAAAGAGAATAAACATATAAATAATTAGATAATGAGTTTGTTTAAAATTATAAGAGAAAATAAATATGATAAATTCATAAACGAATTTTCAGAGAAAGATTTGACCTTAACAGATAGTCAAAAATATAATTTATTGATGGTGTCAATTTTTGAAGGGGCTAAGGAAATCTCATTTTTTTTAATTGATAAAGGTATTGATTTAAATTATCAAGATAAAAAGGGACAAACTGTTTTACATCATTTGGCTATATATTATGATAAGCATATTTTAATAAAAATTCTTGGTAATGATATAGATATTAATATTTCAGATAATTATGGTAATCAGGCTCTTTGGTCAGCAGTTTTTAATGATAAAGGTTTTGGAAAAAGAACAGAGATGGTAAAGTTGTTGATTGATTATGGTGCTGATCCAAATCATATCAATAACGTAAATAAAAGCCCTATTGAAATATCACAGATAGCTGGGTATAAAGAAGTTTATAAGATTATGTCGGAAAGTATAAGCTAAAAGCCCCTGATGGCCCCTGATGGCGCTAGTATGTCAAAGTAAGGGTTACCCCCCCGCTCCCGCAAGAATAAGCGATAAAGAGTGAGGCTACCGCGAGAATCTTTCTCGTGGCGTTTATGAGTAAGCAATAAGAATTAGATAAAAATAGAGCTACCTTGCATTAAGTTGTGAGGTAGTTTTTTGTTTCTTAGGAGTACTCCGCACCTTGACATTTAGCTATAGCGTAATGGCAAGATTTAAAAGGAGGTTTAAAAAGAAACTAGCATATTAATAGCCATTTATAATGGCAACATGAAAAGTTTAAAAAGAAGCTACCTTGCATTTTAATGTGAGATAGTTTTTTGTTTTTTTAGGAGTAAGCTTTTTTAGTTTTGGCATCCCCTGCTGGCGCGAGTATGTCAAAGTAAGGGTTACCCCCTGATGGCGCGAGTATGTCAAAGTAAGGGTTACCCCCTGATGGCGCTAGTATGTCAAAGTAGGGGTTACCGCTAGTTTGCAACTAGTGGCGGTTAAGAGTAAGCAAATAAACAATGTGACGTCCTGAAATAGCGTTACAGAATTAATAAATCAAAGGTAGTGATTTTATATTGCTACCTTTTTTGTTTTTATATTGTTTTCTTTTAAGTTTATTCCCCCTGCTGGCGCGAGTATGTCAAAGTAAGGGTTACCGCTAGTTTGTAACTAGTGGCGGTTAAGAGTAAGCAATAACAATAAATATAAAAGCTACCTTGCATTAAATTGTGAGGTAGTTTTTTTATGTTATAGGGTTTTAAGCTTAGCGGCTTTGACAAGATTGTCAATAAGATAAAAAAGGTGGTTTTTGTCTTCTTCTGGTAAGTTCTCAATATCATTAATACGTTTTATGATTTCTTTATTATAAGAAGAAAGTTGCCCTTCCCCCTGATGGCGCTAGTATGTCAAAATAAGGGTTACCGCTAGTTTGTAACTAGTGGCGTTTACGAGTAAGCAAACAAACAATAAATATAAAAGCTACCTTACATTTTTTTGTGAGGTGGTTTTTTGTTTTTTAGGAGTAAGCTTTTTTAGCGTTAAATTCACGTATTAGCGCCCTCGTTCCCTCACGAATGAGCGATAAAGATTAAGGCTACCGCGAGAATCCTTTCTCGTGGCGGGTATGAGTAAGCAATAACAATAAATAAAAACTACCTTACAGTAAAGAGTAAGGTAGTTTTTTTGTTCAGGAGGGTAAGGTAAAGAATAAGAATTATTGCGATAAATTTAAAATATTGTGAAACAGTATTTTAAACTTAATGTTTTTTGTCTGATTGTTTTTTTAATGTACATTTGCTCCGACTTATTAGGTATACCCCCAGAGGTTGAAATAAACGTAAGAAAAGTTTATTTCTATCATATAGGTAGCATTGATTAACTAAAAAGTGAATCAGTCTAAACTATGCAAAAACATTGTTGAAGCTAAAACTATGATAAAAAATGGAGGGGGATTTTTTATACCGGATTAAACGTGCTCTTAAAGAAACGATAGAGCAATACTTTTTTAAAGAGGAAATTGAAGATTATTTGAATCGACTAAAGCTAAAGACATCAATGTTTTTAGACGTTAAAGACCTCAACAACTCATTTGTGCTTAATTATAGGGAAAAAGTTTCTTTAAAGGCGAGAAGTTTTATTTTTGTATTAATTATTGTTATTTCGTCTCAAAAAACACATGCAAGCAATGTTGATGGGCGCGCTTATTTTGATAAAGACGTAAAACAGCCAGAATTGTTAAAAAGAACAATAGGGAAATCAAATGCTATTTTTCATTTGTTTTCGCATGGAAAACCAGGGCAATTGTATATACGTGACAGATGGCTGAAAGCGAATGAGATTGTAATATGGATTCGAAACAATATAGAATTAAATACTATTGATCAGTTAAATATATATGGTTGTGAGTTTGGAAAAGGGGAGAAAGGAAAACAGGCTGTTAACATATTAATAAGAGAGTTAAGAATTAAAGTAGCGGCTTCTGATGATTTAACAGGAAAGGATGGTGATTGGAATTTAGAGGTTGGAAATATTTCGCATACTTTGAAAGTACGTTCGTACGACCATACTCTTCAAAATCTATTAAATTCAAATGGATGGAGTTATCACAATGGAGCTCAATATGTAAATTGGTCAGATCATTCAGCAATCAATTTAAATAACGGATATGTTAATAACGGATATGTAGAACAAAGAATTTCTACGATTGTTGGAAATCGTTACACAATTAGTTTTAGAGCGCATAATCATATGACAAATGGTTATCAATCTCCACATTCTCTTACTCTGAATTTAAGTATTGGAAACGTTCATAATGAAAATATTAACCTGCCATCAACACCATGGAATCATTCATTTACAACATATACACGTTCTTTTACAGCTAACAGTACTTCTACCTTAGTAAGGTTAAGGCACCAATCAGGAGGAACGTATGAGCATGATATATTAATCGATAGAAATAGTATGAGTATTCCATATACAAGACCGCAAAACTGTACTGCTGTGAGTGCTTGTAATGTGTCTGGAGCGTCAACAGTAGATCCAGGTCAAGCGACTCAATACTCAGTGAGTGGAGGAACACCTTCAAATAGCACAACCTGGAGCATATCGCCTAGTTCGGGAGTAAGTGTAGCGAATGGAAATGGAACAAGTACAGAAAATATTCATTTTACAAACGCAGGAACTTATACAGTTTCATTTACTAGAGCAAATACAAGCTCTCCATCAGGGTGCATTAATAGTAGTTCAAGGACATGTACTAGAACAGTGACTGTTTCAGACCCATGTTCTTTGGGAACAGATTCTGATGGTGATGGCATTGCAGATGACTGTGATTTGGATGATGATAACGATGGAATCTTAGATGTTGATGAGTTATGTCCTGCTATTTCTGGTGCAACGGCACCTAGTTCGGGCAATATAACTTGGGCTTTAAGAGGCTTTGATGTATATACTATTGGTGGTAATACTGATGGATCGGGTTATAAAAAATCTGGTTTTGAGCGAGGAGCTTATAATCAAGGAAAGAATTTAATAGTACTTAATGGTAACAATGATTTTACAGCAAGTCATTCTGGTGATGGTACAGCTATTCTAAGTTCAGTAACTTTCGCTAATGGTACTATGAAATACGTATCAAATCATCCAGTAAATGGGAGAGCAGAATTTCGGGATACAACCGCAGATAATTTTATTTCAGGAGGTTCTGGTGATGGTGCATATATTGAACCAGAAATGGGGCCTGTAGTTGGTGATTATTACAGTATAGAAATCGATTTTACAACACCAGTTACAGCATTTAGTTTAGATATTATTGACGCTTTTGATACGTTTACCGATAATAATCCTGTTTTAAAATACCAAGTATACGCTGATGGGAAATTAATAGCCTATTTAGAGGGAGGAGTTGTTGGAGATGATGGTACAGGTATGATTAATATATTTGACGCCGATGGTAATTCAAAAGGAACCGTTATGGTTGGGCATAATATTGAAACAGCTATTGGTTTTGTCACGCTAGGTCAAGTGCGTCAGGTAGTTATTAGACATGATGTAACCAGTGGTTTCATACGATCAATATCTTATGATCCTCATGGTTTAGATAGTTTCGCATATAGTACTGATTTTTGTGATACAGATAATGATGGTATTGCAAATCATTTAGACGTAGATAGTGATGCAGATGGCTGCCCTGATGCTTTAGAAAGTAATGGGAACTCATATAATTATGATGATTTAAATGGAGACGGTAGCTTATCAGGTAATGTAAATACAGACAGTTCAAGTTCAACATATGGTGTCCCTAATAGTTTAAATTTTACAGGAGGGACCTCTTATGATGACGGTCAAGTTTCTGTCATTTGTGATTCGTGTGCACCTGGAAACCCAGCTTTTGTGGATTCTGATGGTGATGGGATTGGGAATTTATGTGATTTAGATGATGACAACGATGGAATAACTGATGTAACAGAATGTTCAACATTGCCCACAAGAGTGATTTCAGAAGCATTAGTTGTTGAATCTGGAAATGCTTCTGACCTCCATACTGGAGATGTTTTGAGAAAGGTTAATGCACTTTCAAGTAATGGAGTAAATTATGACGTTTTAGTGGAAATAATAAACGAAAACATTCCAACAGGTAGATTAGAAAGAACATCTGTAGGAGGTTTAAGAATTGCCGAGTCCGATTATAAAGAACATCCATTTGTGGAATACAAATTAACAGTGGTTGAATCAGGAACAACAACTCCCGCTACTTTAGCCAATGTCGTTTCGGTTTTAAGAGATATTGATGGTTCTACTAATGGAGGTTTTGTGGATGTTCACGGGTATGAATCTTCTCAAACTGTCCAAGTTGGTCCAGGATCTCAATTAAAACCAACTACGCAAGATTTCAACCCAAGTTTAAGTTATACAACGTATCGAACGGTAACTCCTAATAATATGGTTTCTTCATCTGACCCTGATTATTGGGTAGGCTTATACCATTCAACGTTTAGTTCAGGTAATTTTGTATTTGGTGTAAATGAAACCGCTGATACTTCAACGAGTACTAACAGAACTATTTTTCATGATCTTTTGTTAGAATGTGATTTCGATAATGATGGAATTCCAAATCGAATAGATGTAGATAGCGATAATGATGGTATTTACGATATTACTGAAGCCGGAACAGATAGTTTAGATACTAATAATGACGGGAGGGTGGATAATATGGATAATCCTAGCTCAGGAGCTGACACCGATGGAGATGGTTTATCAGATAACATTGAAACAACAAATGGAGATAATATTGGAACAATCCCAAGAGAAACTACTTCGGGAACCTCTGATTATTTAAATGCGGATAGCGATGCAGATGGCTGTAGTGATGCCAACGAAGCTTATGACGATCCTGTAGTGGATGGGATTGGAAACACCTATTATAATCCAGCCAATGCCACAGAACCACTTACTGTAATAGCAAGTACTATAGATAATTCGGGGAAGGTTGTTGCGGCTTCGTATACTACTGGTGACGTTCCTAAAGTAACAGATAAGGATTTTTGTGTTTCAGTGTGTTTCAATAGTACAAATGCTATTAATGATTTTATTAATACGAACAAAGGTCAAGCAGTTCAGAGCAATGTTTTAACGAATGATTTTGATATTCAAGGAGATATTCAAACAGTCAATGCAATACCAGTTGGTAACCCTACAAATGGAACGGTTAATCTAAGTTCAAATGGAGCATTTACGTATCAACCAAACCCAGGATTTTCAGGTCAGGATAGTTTTACTTATGAGGTATGCGATGATAATGTAATTCAAGAATGTAGCACGGCCATTGTTTTTATTGAAGTATTACCAGATGTAAGCTCACAAAATGAAGCACCAATTGCGAATACTGATACCGGTGTGACTTTAGTAAATGTTAATTTAACTGGAAACGTAATTACTAATGATTACGATCCGGATGGTGATATTATTACCATAAATACAACGCCTATCACAAATGTAAGCAATGGAACATTGTCATTAAATACTGACGGAAGTTATACATATACTCCGAATACTGGTTTTATTGGAGAAGATAGTTTTATCTATCAGATTTGTGATACTGCATCTCCAACACCTTTATGCGATACAGCCACAGTAGAAATACAAATATTACCAAATACTGGAAATACTACGATTGCCAATGATGATGCATATTATACGATGTCGGATGTGGTTGCAAATGCGGTTAATGGAAATGTATTGGACAATGATTTTGATCCAGAGGGGAATACTCAAGTGATTAATGAAACGCCAGTATCGAATGTAGGTAATGGAACACTAACATTAAATGCGAATGGTACGTTTGTATATAAGCCAAATACTGGTTTTTGGGGACAAGATTCATTTGTATACGAAACATGTGACAATGGGACATCTCAGGCCTGTGATCGAGCAACTGTACGTATTATGGTAAGGAAGTTTCTTCCACCAGACTATTCACCTACATTGTTTACAAGAAAAACCGTAGTTAATGGAAATAGTGAGGATATTGATTTTGTGGTAGCTGTTGCTGAATCAAATTTTCAAGATGCTAATGGAATTAACCCTGTTGAAGTGAGAATATCAGATAGTTCTAATTTTAACTTCACTTTTGAAAGTGGTTTAACTACTTTAAACGGAATGGCAGTTGACAATTCAGATTGGAGTTATATTTTAGAAGGAGGACTGCATAAATTCAGGTTTATCGGAAATGGAGGTATATTTCCTGGGAATACACTTTCTAAAATTGGAATAAAAGCTGTATTTATTTCTCCTGGAAACTCTAGAGGACAGCGACCTCTAAAAGTAACAGTAAAATCAGATTCAGGAGGACAAACAAATACGAATAACGATAATGATGAAGATATTATTCAGTATAACAATGGTTCAAATTAAATAAGAAATAAGATCTTTCAAAAAAAGCAACGATTATCGTATTTCTGATAATCGTTGTATTCTTCATTATTAGAATTTAAGCTCTTTAGAAGTAATAATGGCATCATTGGTAACAAATGGCATTGGCATCATTGTTTCATTTCTAGATTCTAAATTAAATGCAGGATTGGTTAATAAGTCATAAGATATTTCATTTAAAGTTAGTTCCAACTTCGAATCTTTTGGAAGTTTCAATAGCACACTAACTTCAGTATCAAAATTAGCCATTTGATATGTTAAAACGCTACCTTGTTTTATTTTTAGAGGAGTTTCATAATCGTAAGATTCACCGTTTAAACAAATTCCTTTAATTTCTAAAGGATTAGAAGTGTAAATTTCATATTTGTTAATTTTCCTTTGTGGTATAATAGTAAAATTAATCTCTCTGTTATTTTCAATGATAGTATCTAAAATTACTGAGATTTTAGAATTAGGTAAATTTTGGTATTTAGCGAGTTTGTGATACTTAAAAGGAGTATTGTATTTGCTTTTACCAGATGTTTCTGGAAGGTTTCCTTCAGTATAATTCTCGTTAAAAATTTGTTTTGTATAACTATCAATGGTGTTATTGTAAGTCGCCCAATAGGAAGATTTGGTGTCGGTGTTTTCTATAAAAACTAAACTGTTTGGTTTCTTATTGTCAACATTAAATCCGCTAGAAAAGGTTGTCATAGTAAATAGAGCAATCGTAGCTAGCCCCGCTATAATTTGCCAATAACTTTTCTTCTGCTCTTTAAGTAAAATTGGAATCAACCACCCGAATAGGAATGTGATAAAAATTGATGAAACGAATAAAATCTTTAACCCTAATCCAACAGGGAATAATTTAATAAGTGGAATCAAAATATAAACAGACGGAATTGAAATAATAGCAAACAAAATAAGACCAGAGGTTCTCTTCAGATTCATTAAAACAATGATGTATAAAACGAAAATGGCTAGTAGAACTGGAATAATTAGGAATGCAGCTCCAGGTAGATACTTAAAGATTACAAGATTTAATAATATTCCAAATACAATCGGAGCGATAAAAAGATCGGTTGGTTTTATTGATTTGTAATAGCTATATATTTTGAACAATATCCAAATTGTTAGAGAAGAAAATGCAGCTATGTATAAATAACCATTGTACGTAAACCCATGAAGTATATCGGTATAACCAGGATGAATTAAAAGAATGATTTTCCAAAGCATAAAACTAACTCCTCCAGTTACAAATAAAGAAATTGTAAAAGGAACAAAGCCTGTTAAGCTACCAACAATAGTGATTTTTTGATTTCGAGCACCCGCAAAGTATACTACTAAAAAGAGTACAACAGAAAAAATGAGCATCGGTAAAATCCAATTGAAAGGGTATGAGATGATTTTTAGTAGTGGAAAATTTACAAAAACTAAATCTTCTTCACTATTTAGGGTTGTAATATCCGAATTTGCAAAGTGATTTAGAGAAGTCATCATATAATCAGCTTGATGAATTAATGAATTTCTATCCATTCGTTCATAAGAATCCTGTTCTGTATGATAGTCGAAATGATCATCAATAAAAGCGAAGTTAAATCCATTGATATTTCCATCTTCTCTAAAAACCGTTAAGTCTGTATCATTAGGTAATATTTTATAAATGCTGTAAAACAATGAACTTGATACAGGAAAGGTAGATTTCGACTTTATAAACTCTTCAACGAGTCTTTTGTTTTTACCGTTGGTTTCCATTAGCATAATACTAGGACCTCCACTGCCCCTAGCTTCAAGGTTTAAAACGAGTTTTACGTCTTTGGCCCACGGATGATGATCTACGAAAGCTTGTGCTCCCAAAAGCCCAACTTCTTCTGCATCGGAAAATACAATAACAATATCATTAATAGGTTGTTCATTGTTGGTTAAGAATGCTCTAAGACTTTCTAATATAGTAACCACTCCAGAGCCCGCATCACTGGCTCCAAGAGAAGAATGAGGGTTTGAATCATAATGAGTTAGAAGTAATAAGGCATTATTCCCAGAAGCACCCTTAATCCGAGCAACAATATTTTCTGCTGTAGTGCCCGCTTTCCATTTTTTATTAAACGCAACTTGACGCTGTATTTCTGGTTTTAAACCTAGTTTTTCTAGCGCGGTAATAATATATTTTTGAACTTCCTTATGCTCATTACTTCCAGTAAAGTGAGGTTTTTGAGAAATGTTTTTTAGATGAAATAAAGCATTGTCTACAGAAAAATTTGTCTCTTTTTTTAATTTTTTTTCATAAGCAATATCTGGAGAACTGTCATGGAAACTTAAAAAAATGGATATAATGATAATGAAGATTGCAGGGAGATTATTTGATTTTTTCATTAAGTGGATTTTTGCTACATAAAAGTATTAAAATATACTGTAAAAATTAAGTTATTTATAACTCATTAAAAATCAGTATCTTTAATAGCTTAATTAAAAACGATTTAACATGGGGATTATTAACTTTCAAGGGAAAAGAACGGCAGTTCAAAAGAATAATTCGGAACTGATTTTGGTGTCTGATTATATGACGAAAAAAGTGGTTTCTTTTAAAGAAGAACAACCGATAGAAGAAGTAATAGAAACATTGATTAATAATAGGATTTCAGGAGGTCCAGTTGTTAATGAAAAGAATGAACTTATTGGTATTATTTCGGAAGGAGATTGTATGAAACAGGTTTCTGAAAGTAGATATTACAATTTACCAATTGATAAAAACAACACCGTAGGAAAAGCTATGGTAAGAGAGGTTGAAACGATAGATGGTAATATGAATATTTTTGATGCCGCCAATAAATTTTTAGAATCTAAACGAAGAAGGTTTCCAATCGTAGAAAATGGGAAATTAGTTGGACAGATAAGTCAAAAGGATGTACTAAAAGCAGCAATAAGACTTAAAGGAAATACCTGGAAATAGAAATAATCTGTAATTCATTTTTAAATTGTATTACTCTTGCTTAACCAATAAAAACCATTCATTTTCTAGTTCTAAATATCCTTGATCATACACATAATAATAGGTGTTGCCTGTTTTTGTGGTGTATATTGCTGTGATAAATTTAAAGTCAAAACCTTTATCAAAAAGCTTTCTCCTAGTTGTTTTCGTTTTCCCTAACGTATTAAGTGCTGATAATATTTTATAGTTTTTTCGTAGCCGATTATTTGTGTTTCTAATTAAGTTTTTACTTTCTTTATCTACTTTGTTATTATATGAATTGCGACAATAGTCAGAACAGAACTTTTTATCGATACGACCGACAACCTTTTCATCACATTCCAAACATTTTCTATTTTCCATAGTCCAATTTACTTAGTTCATACCATTTTGCTTTTTTATCCTCAAAAGCAAAATCATTGACAAACTTTAATCCTATTTTTTGAAGTATTTTGTTGGAGCCGATATTACCCCTTTCGGCGGCACCATAAATGATATCGTAATTCATGTTTCGGAAACCAAAGTCCAAGCATTTAACGGCAGATTCAGTAGCATAACCTTTTCCCCAAAATTTCGGAATTAAACGGTATCCAATATCGATAAACTCTGTAAATCCGTTTAATTCTTCTTTTTCGCCAGAATTTAGTTTTAACCCCGACCAACCGATAAAATCACCAGAAGATTTTTCAAATGCGGCAAATCTACCAATTTTTCGTTGTTCATATTGTTCTAGGAAAAAAGTAATAATATCTTCTGCTTGCTTGTAAGTTGAAATGGGTTTGTTGCCGAGATATTTGTGAACTTCAGCATTGGAGTCTAACTCAAAAATATGAGAAACATCATTTTCTTGAAATTTTCTTAAAATAAGGTTTTCGGTTTCTAAATGTATTTCCATGATTAACTGTTTGAAAACAAATGTATTAAAATATTATTAAACGATTACATTCAATTACAAACGAAAACAAACATTTAATAACCGATTTTAATTTTAATCATGTTACATCTTTGCCTCGTCAAAAATATTTAAATGACAACATCTTAACTGTTTAACGAAAAATTAATAATTATGAATGCACTTAAAAACAAAGTACAGTTGATTGGAAACTTAGGAACAACACCGGAAATTATTGCTCTTGAGAGTGGTAAAAAGCTAGCTAAATTTTCATTAGCAACAAATGAAACTTACAAAAACTCATCAGGAGAAAAGATAACGGATACACAATGGCACTATATAGTGGCTTGGAATAAAACAGCTGAAATCATAGAGCAATTCTTGCAGAAAGGTAGTGAGGTAATGATTGAAGGGAAATTGACATCGAGATCATTTGAAGACAACCAAGGGAATAAGCGCTATGTTACCGAAGTTGTTTGCAACGAGTTATTAATGCTTGGTAAAAAATAAGTGGGAAAATTGCAATCAATATCAAATTTTAAGATTTGACATTAAAAAACTGAAAGAAAAAGGCTAAAGAGGATTGTTTATCAAAAGCTATCCTCTTTTTTAATTGAACTAATTTAGTCTGTTTTCTAGGAATTAGAAAAAGCCCAAGGTGAGTTCAATACAATACTATTTGCGAATAAAACTTTCGCAAGCAAATAGTATAAACCGTTCGGTTCATTTAAAAACGTATCTAATTAATGATTCGCGTTGCTTATACTATCTGCCATTATTAACGCATTATAAGCATTTAATATTTTTCCTGATTTAGAAAGTTGGCTGAATGTAACTTGTTGTTCGTTTTTTTTTCTTGAAGGATGGTTTACTTTAAACGAATATGAAACTCCTGATTCCATTAAAATTAGCTTCACTTCTTTTGATGTTAATTTTGGATAATAAGAATAAAGTATTCCTGCCACTTTCGATGTAATGGCTGCCGCTAGAGAAGTTCCTGAATCATATTTATATTCATTATTCGGTACACTAGTGTAAATATCTTTTGCAGGAGCAAAAAGATCTACGTTTTCAGAACCATAATTACTCATAGTATACTTTAACTTACTATTTGTGTTTCGCGAAGTTCCTCCCACTTTTATAAAATTAGATACAAATTCTTTCTTATCTGAATCTCTGTCATCAGGATAGTTAAACTTAGAGTTACGATCCATATCATGATTATTATTTCCAGCTGAGGTTATGATTACCACATTGTGTTTTTCTGCATATTTTATGGCGTCGTCAACCATGTTTTTATAGAGAGAAAAGCTTTTACCAAAACTCATATTAATTACTTTAGCACCGTTATCTACGGCATATCTAATAGCTAAAGCAATATCCTTGTCATGAGTAGATCCATACCCTACAATGGTTAAAGGCATAACCTTTAAATTTTCTGTTTTTCTAAGGATAACTCCGCTCACTATAGTTCCATGAGAAAATAAATTTAAATCTGAATTAACAATATTGTTTCCGTAATGGCTATTATTAATATCGTTAGGGGTATCATTAGTGATTTCTCTCTCGTTAAAGTCAATGTTTAGTTGCTTGTTAAGTAGGTTATTCGATTTAAGTTTGAGACCTTCTATATGACCATCAGTGTATCCGTTCGTAACGAACCCAGAAAAAATATTAATGTTTTGTAGTAAAGTAGAATCGTTTGGATACTGTTTCTTTAAACTGTCGAGCTTTTTTAGGGTTTTACTATTATCCGAGATAGTATCTAAATATTTCGATAGTTTTGTTTTTGCCATATTTTTCCACGTATATACGTTATTGGCGTATTGAATGTCTTTAGGCACTGATTTTAGATTCTTAGTAAGTAGTTCTTTAGCTCTTATATAAGCTTGGTGTTTTAAGGCATTACTTTCGGTAATAGTTGTATCTGATTCAAATAAGTGTTGATAGGCTTTTACTGTTCTCGTATAATCATAGTGTGAATACCTTTTATTTTGCACAGTTGCACTTCCGTTATAATTCCACCCGTTGATATCATCGATATAGCCATTCTGATCATCATCAATATTATTGTTTGGAATTTCATTTTCATTCGTCCAAATATATTCTTGCAAATCGGTATGATTAATATCGACTGATTGATCAATAACAGCAATGATAATATTTTCCCCTTTTTTCGTTTTTAAGATCTCTTTGTAAGCTCTGCTTAAACTAATTCCAGGAATAGAATCATTAATAATGTCTTTATAACTCCAGTCCTTGCGGGTTGTTTCATCAAGATTTCTAGTAGGAATTGGAGTTTTTTGACTGAATATGTAACTCTTTTGAGGTTTGTTGCATGAAAGAAATAACACAAAACAAAAAATATATAGTGGAAAGATTTTGGTAATTGTCATAAACGATTTAAATCTAAAAGGGAAAAATTAAACAAAAAATTGCAATATTAATTTAATATTGCAATTTTTCTTTTGAATGAATAAAGATAAAAGTTTTTATTGTAAGCTTTATATTATTGACTTATGCTTTTAGCCCCATTTCCTTTTTCAATAAATTTGGTAGACATATTAACACATTCAAGATCTCCAGTTTCAATATCACCTCCCATATTTCCACCTCTAATAGAGTGTAAATTAGTTAAAGTCGTTACTCTGAAATTGTCTAATTTTAATTTTCTCATAATTAATAGTTTTTTTATTAGTTAAAGTTTCTGTAGTAAATTTACATACAGAAAATGAGATAGTTACCCAAGAAAGAGCTGTGTCGGTCTTAATTCATGAATAAGTACCTGTTTTTAGTCTTAATTCATGAATTAAGAGCTTAAAGTTCTTGTATTTCAGGTTTTTGTATGTTTTTTTTCTCAAGATTACTGATAAAGTACGAGGGGTAAATTCCAGTTCTTTTGTAAAAAGATTTGGAAAATGACTCGGAAGATTTGAATCCGATTTCCCGAGCTAAAGCTGAAATTGTATAATTTCGAAGAGTTCTATTCGTTTGCAATTCTAGAATAATATAATCCGTTCTAAGAAAATTTATGTAAGTCGCAAAATTTTGTTTTTTATAATGATTGATAATTTTTGACAAATAGTTCGTGTTTGTTTTGAATTTTTTTGCCATTTCTTGAATGTTTACTTGAGAGTCGAGAAATTGATTTTCTTCTTCGAAGTTATTTAATGATTCCAAAATACGATCAATAATATCCTGAGGGATGTTCAGTTCTTTTTTCTTAATAACTTTTTCTTCAAGATTATCTTTTGTTGGAATTACTTCGGCTTTCTTGCTATTAGGTTTTCTATCCTTAATAATAGCTTCGAAACGTTCTTTATATACTTTCTTTTTATATGATTGGATGTATAGAAGTACAAGAGTGATCAAAAGAATAACGATAGTGGCTATAATTATTTTTTTACTAAAAACATTATTACTTTCCAAGGCCTCAATAACAGCCTCTTTTTCAGCTACTATTTTAGGAATATCGTATTTTCTTACAAGATGCTTACTGATGTATATTTCATTACTTGTAATAATGCTGTCTAGTTTAATGAGCCTGTTTAGATAATGTAATTGTTGGTTCAAGTCCTTAGACTTTTTATAGTGCTCAATTAATAATTGATAAGAATCTCTTATTCTGGGTAATAAGTCGTTTGTTTTCTGGAAAATTGTATCAATTTTCTTAAAATTACTCACGGCCTCTTCGTTTTTATTTATTTTCAATTGGCTTTTTCCCAAAAAATAAAGACTTTCAGATAAGTTGGGTTTATGATTTATACTATCATAGTAGGCTTTAGATTTTTTTAAATTTTCTATTGCTACTCCGTAATTGTCTAGATAATATTGAGTGGTTCCTTCGTTTAAATAAAACAGGTTAACGTATCTAGGGTTTTTTATTGTTAATGCCTCTTTTATACCCAAGGTATTTAAGTATTTGGCTGAATCTAAAACTTTAGCGTTATTATAAGCATTAGCCAAGGCATGTGCAGATCTTAAATAGGTTATTTTAGAAAATTTATCTAAGTTTTTTTTCACAAAGTCGAAATTTTCCCGGTGTATATTTAATGCTTCGATAGAGTCGTTTGTTCGGTTTCTTAATCTTCCAATAGAATAATTACTACTGAAAACAAGAAAAGGGTTATCCGTTTTTTCTGCTGAAGATTTAGCTTTTAAGTAAAGATCTAGTGATTTTTTGAAATCTCTTTTTTTGTAAAAAAAATTTCCTTTTGAAATATAAGCAGAAGCAGGATAGGTCTTATCTTGATAATACTTTGTAAGTGAAATTATACTATCTAAAAACTGAAGGCGTTTTTCGTTTTTTGCAATTAATGATTTTAAATGAAACCCTGTGAGTATTTTTGTAGTGTCTGCTTCGTTTTGAGCTTTTTTAAGAAAAGCATTAGCGTAAACTTCAGATTTGTTTTGGTCATTTTCATTTTCATACAACTCCATAAGTTCATCATATGATCTCAATGTCAAATTGTTAATGTCGGTTTGTGCAATACAGTAAATAGATGTCATTGCGCAAAATAAAAAGTAAATCCCTCTTTTTAAATTCATTTTAGTGCAATTTTAGTTTTATAAACTCGGTATAATATATCATATATCATTAACTCATACAACCTTTGTTTTGATTTAAAACTTCTATTAATGGTCATATGGATATAACTTGCTAATAACTCATTTGAGTCAACCAGCAGATTTCCTTCTTTTTTATACGAAACCAATGTCGTTTTTATGTTTTTGTAATTTAATTCATTATTCTTTGTTGTATAAGACAGATCAGAGTTGTTGAACCCTAAGATTTTATGAATTTTTTCTTTTAATGAACGATACTTGGCATCTAAACTCTTGGTTGTTGTTTTGTTTGTGTTGAATTCTTTGCGATACCCATTTCTCATCGAGCTAATAAAATTCATTTTTTCCTGATCCTCGTAATTGAAGAGGCTTAAATGGTCAAAAACAATTTTTATAATAAATAGAAAGTATTCGGTTTCATTTGGAATATTAGCGATACCATTGATTATTATTTCACTGTCATAAAAAAATAACGACTCAGAGATAGACATTGTATTTGTTCCATATCTTTCAAGTTCTCTTTTATAAGTGTGTAATTGAACATCCCATATCTCTTGACTGTTTATAAAAGGCGCTAAATAGGTTTTTACTTTCTGAATAACAGAATTAAGTTGATCAGGGGTTCGTAACAAAATCCGAATTCTAATATGATTTTCAGGATCATTATATCTAATAAAAAACCATTTCTCAATTATATTGTTTTTGAGAAGGTCCGAAACTATAGGGTGGATAGCTTTTACTAAAATATCATCAGCCGTATATGCTCCACAATATATTTTGTAATATATCCATGAATCACCAATCATGAAGTTCCTCTGTACGTACTTATTATTAGTTATCACTTCCATGGTATTTTAATTTTTGATTATTAAATAAGCTGATAACAAATTCATTACAAAAAGAAGTCTCGTTTCGTGTAACCGTTTTATCTTCTGTGAATAAAAACTCTTCAAGAATAAAAGTACTTTTGTTTTTTACCGTATCTAAAAGCATTTCTACACAATTTATATTTTTAGTATTTATTAAAAGTGTATTATCTCTTTCTACAACTTGAACATACTCAGGAATATTCTTTTCATCGCACCAGTTCACAAAAGTATCTAGTAACTCTTCTTTGTTTAAATTATAAAAAGCTTCAATTTCTGCGTAATCAATCCGCCATTGTGCTTTAGAAAGAATTACATTTTTATGAATTACTCTTGGTAGAAAAGAAAAATTATCAAATAAATTGTGCCAAGCAAAACCAATACCTCCTCTTTTTCCTTCTGTTTGAATATCACATAAAAATCGGTAAATAGGTAAAGAACGGTCATTAGGTAAATGAGCATTTGTTAGTTTGGGTATTATTTCTCTATGTAAACGTTTCGATCGAAGTATGATTTGCCCTTTTTTAATTGATATCATGATGTCTTTAATATCAATTTGTTTCTCTTTTGAGACTGTAGATTTTCCTAAATAAGGTATTTCATATTCTCTTTTTACAGGGCGGTAGGTTATATTTCCTGCCTTAGATTGTGGAAGATGAACGATTTCAGCAATTAACTTATCGGGATTCATCTTGTTTTCAATGTCGAATATATTTTCTATATGATTGTGAATCTTATGATCTAAATGCCCAAATCGGGCAATTAAATTTGCGCCGGAAGCTCCTCCCAAATAATCAAGAACAATTTTAGTTTCACCTGCTATAGTTATAACTTCAATAATTGAAGACATGGTATCGGGTAGGTCCGACCAGTTTTCATCAAAGTCTTTGAAATCATCTAATGTTAGCTCGAAGATTTTGGTATTCGTATCTATCGCTTTTAGCGTTTTTTGAAGGAGAATAGCATCCACATCAGTCCAAACAAAATTCTGATATCGTTTTTGAGAATCAACCAATGGGATATCATCAACAATTACGCTAAAGTTATTCTTTTTTGAGCCATATCCTATTCCTAGTTCAGAGTCCAAAGCCAAATAAAGAGGTACTTCTCGATTTTCATATCTATCTTTAAACCTTTTCTTAAAAACGGCTAACCTTTCGGTTTCAAAAGGAAGGCTCATTCTATTTAATAGTGACATTACACCTTTTATCTGCTTTTTAATTTTAAAGCTCAAAGTATTTGAAGACGTTAGAGAAAAACTATCTGTTTGAAGAAGAACGCCGTTATTGTGAGCTGTTTTAAAAACAATTTCTTTCTTTTTTAAGAATTTGTAGGGTTCTATACCGTTGACAAACGACTTATCAATTCTTTGCAACTGCTCCTTTATTTTCTTTACTTTAGTAAAAGATGTGTTTTCAGTGGAAAGAATACCATCTAAAATGTCAATAATTTCATCCAAACTTTCTTTTCCAGTCGTATTGATTTCTAGATCAGAGACTAAGAGTTGGTTTTCAATTAAAGAGTCTATATATTTTACTGATTCTTCCTGAGAAAAGCCATCTGAAGTTAGCAGTTCAACAAGTTCTGTAATGGTTTTACCATGCTCTGCACGATCAATTAGAGCCTCTAAATAATCTGTTTTATAAGCTCCATCGAGATGATAAGAGCGTTTTCTATTTTCAAGAGTATAGAAAATGTATCGGTATTTTTCATCAAATTCATACAAACTGCTGTTAGGGTAAAATTTTAGCAATTGTTTAATTTGGTGGTCAGAAAGTAAAGCCTGGCATATCTTATCAATATACGATGCATCTAATTTTGTGGAACGTTTAAACGTTTGATGATCTTTTAGTAAAATATCTGTTTCATTTGAAAACTTTCCAATACCACAAGAAGCGAAAAGACCAAAAGGAGTGCACCGACTACATGATCTGCTTACATATTTTAGAATTGTGTGTGTAAGTTTCTCATTTTTCTTGGGATCAGAAATTAATCCAGCAGAGTACTTTATTATTAGTTCTAATAAATTAGGTGAAGCAAAATAAATAGCTTCAAGAAATTCATTTGCAGAAATAAATGATTTTAATTCATCCCCGTTAATCGTTGATGTATTGGTTAGCTTACTATAGGTGTTTATAGGGAATAAGGGCGTCCGCAATACAAAGTCATCAAATATTTGATATCCATTTTTATTCATTCTTTACTCGGAATAGCTAAAGTTGTTCAATTAGTTTATAAATCAGTTGAATTGATTTTAGTGTCTATGAGTCAGTTTTTTAGGTGTCTTGATTCATGTATTGAGGGTCGTTATTTCTGAATGTAGACTACCTTACTTTGTGAGTTTCTGAATGATCCTTTTACTTTGTTGTAAACGAACTGGAAGATAATTGTTCAGTTTGGTTAAACAAAAACACAAAACAAAATAACAATAAACAAACCCTGAAAAATGAAAAAATTGTTTTTCTACATCTGTATACTTTTAACAACTTTTACGTATTCTCAAGTCACTTATGTGGGGGAGGTGGTTGATCATAAAAATCAACCGATTGAGTTCGCCGATATTATTTTACAAAGAAACGGAAAAATTATTAAGGGTACAGTATCAAACGAAAAAGGAAAATATGAAATTATTGCCGAAAAGGGTGCTTATGTGTTTGTTGTTAGTTTTTTGGGTTATGAAAAATGGGAAAGAAAAGTTGAGTTAAAGGACAAGACTATCTTGGAAAAAGTAGTGCTAAAGGAAAACAGCGAGAAGCTTAAAGAAATTAATGTAGCCTCAAACACAAAGGTTTTTAAAAGAGCAACTGACCGAGTAATTTTTGATGTGAAAAATAGTTTAATTGGTAAGGCTAATGGAAATGTAACAGAGCTATTAAATTTCACACCGAGTGTAATTGCTCAGGATGACGGGATACAAGTTTTTGGAAAAGAAGGAGTTATTGTATTAATAAATGGAAGAGATTCTAAATTGCGAGGAGACGCTTTAATGAGTTTTTTAAGGTCAATGAAATCGTCAGACATTGATAGTATTGAAATAATTAATACACCTCCTGCGAAGTATGAAGCTAATGGGAATATTGCTTTGATTAATGTGATTTTAAAAAAGAAAGATATTGAATTCTGGAATAGTAATATTTCGGCTTCATATAGACAAGGTTATCATAGTGTTTCGGCATATAGCGGATCTTTTAACTATAACAAAAAGAAGTTGTTTTTAACAGCTAATTTGACCAAGAGAAATGGAGAAACTAGAGGAGAGGAAAGTAATATTATTTATTATCCGGATAATCAGTGGAATCAGGAGACAAACTACAAATATGAAACTGACCTGTGGACAGCGAACTTGTCATCTGAATATCGAGTAAATTCCAATTGGCTTTTTGGAGCACAATATACAGGAAGTTTTAATACGCCCAATTCATCAAATACTGGAAATATTTCTGTGCCTGAATCAGGATTAAATACTGGAATATTACAAATAGAAACCTCAGGACAAGAAGATGGGGATAAGGATTTTAATAGTTTTAACTTTCACTCTGTTGTTAATGTTACGCCTAAAAAAACTATAAATATTGATTTCGATTATTTCGACTATGAGTTAAGTCAGAATAGTAATGTTGTTTCTACACCCAATCAAACTGGAGGTAATATTTTAGATGAAGAAACCAGAATAGGGAATAGGTCAAATCAGAATATTTCGAATTTCTCTTCGAAGGTAGATGTAGATTATGCATTAAAAAAAGGGATGTTAAATTTCGGAGGAAAAGTTACTTTCTCTAAAACGAATAACGATGTGTTAATAACGGGAGTTGTGGATTTTGATCAGCAGACAAAGTTCAGTTATAAAGAAGATATTCAGGCTTTATATACATCTTTTAGCAATACGTTTGGGCTTACGGAATGGAGCTTTCAAACGGGGGTAAGAATGGAACGCACACAAACCTTAGCTCAAGAAAAAATTCTGAATAGTGAAGTAAGAAATGATTACGTTAACTTTTTTCCAACATTATACATTAACTATAAACCAAGTCAGCATCATAATTTCTCATTAGATTATTCTAAAAGAATTCATAGGCCAGTATTTAATGCGTTAAATCCATTCAGAATTTATACGAGTCCATTTTCTTATTCAGAAGGAAACCCAAATTTGTTACCAGCAATCTCATCTCAAGTAATATTAAGTCATATTTACAAGAGTGCATTAAGTACCGCTGTATATTTTTCATATGTAGAAAACAACTCTGGACAAGTAGCTGTATTGGACAATAGTAATTTAACACAGTCAATTACAAGGTTAAACTATTTTGATAATTATGATATTGGAATTTGGGCAAACTATTTATACAACAAGAAAAAATGGTGGCAAAGTTCTAACACATTACAACTGTATTATAATGAGTCAACATCTAAAATCTATCCAATCACCCCAAGGTCAATCACTGGTATAGGAGCAGTCCTAAAAACAACTAACCATTTTATGTTAGGAAAAGAAAAGAAATGGGTGGTTGGATTTGATTTTACCTATCGATTTCCAAATACATCTAATGAGCTTATTTATAACTATGAACAGTATTTTCTTAACGCATTTGCAAAATATAATATTAGTGATAAGTTACAAGTGTCGCTTGCTGCAAATAATATTTTCAGAGAATACAATTTCAACAATTTAAGTACTAGAAATAATACTGATGCCATTTATCGAGGTTATTATGATACACAGTATTTAAAGTTTTCACTGAACTATAATTTTGGTAGTAGTAAGGTTAGAAAAACGAATCGAAATGTGGGGAATAAAGACGAAAAAAATAGAATTTAACTATAAAAAAAATAGACTACAAGTGTTTATAGTGCGCATGTAAACGGTTTGAAGTCTTTAAGTTGCAACAAAAGAAAAGAAGTATACTTCTTTAATTATTAATTTTTTTAAAAATATCAATCATGAAAAAACAATTTGATTTAGCGAAATTTGAGAGTTTAGAAACATCAAACGATACTTTAAAAGGGGGATTCTCTCCAGCACTTTCTTCTACTGGAGGAATTAGCAATATTGAGCTTGATATTAACTTAGCAAGAAATTGTGGTTCTACTAACTCTGGATGTAACTTAGTTGCAGGATGTGGTGGAAGTAAAGATAAAACTATTGCTTAATAGATAAGTGATAAAATAAAATATGGAGATATGATAAAGGCGTATCTCCATACAATTAAATAACTATTTAAAATTTTAATTATGAAAAATAAGCAATTTGACTTAGCAAAATTTGAGAGTTTAGAAACTTCAAACGATACATTACAAGGAGGGTTTTCAACAGCACTTTCTTCTACAGGAGGAGTAAGTAATATAAGAGTTGATCTTAACCTTGCAAAAAACTGTGGTAGTACCAATACTGGATGTAACTTAGTTGCAGGATGTGGTGGTAGCGCCGATACTATTTCTGCCTAGTTAAAGTTTCTGTGCAGTTTTATTATGGAGGTATGATAAATGCATATCTCCATATGTTTAACCTTTAAAATTTTAATTATGAAAAATAAGCAATTTGATTTGGCAAAATTTGAGAGTTTAGAAATTTCAAATGATAAATTACAAGGAGGGTTTTCAATGGCACTACTTTCTTCTACAGGAGGAATGAATAATGTAGAACTTGACCATAATCGAACGGAGAAATGTGGTTGCTTTACGAATGTTGGATGCAACGCAGTTGCAGGATGCGGTCAGAATATTAATTAAAAAATAAACAAGGAGATATGATAAAGGCATACCTCCTTAGAAATATCAAAATTTTATTATCAAAAATAATTTGATTTTAAACTTTGAAAAGATTAGAAACTTTCAAAAGGTGCTATTAAAGCAACTTGAGAAATGAGGGGCAATATTAATCAATTTTAAACAAAAACGCTAGCAATTGTAATTGTTCTTATACTATTTGAGTGTGAAAGTTTCGTATAAGCGAATTGAATTATTTTTTCATTATTCAAGGCAAAAAAATAGAGCATAGCCTCGCTACGATTTCTTTTTTTAACGTAGAAGAATATAAAAAGAAACTATTTGTATGCGAAAGTTTTATTCGTAAATAGTATTATACCCTATTTCTGTTTACAGTGTTTCTATTATAAAAATCAAAAAGATCAATTTTTTTAACAACCAATTGTTTTAGGAATCTAATCAGGTTTCTTTAATAAGGAGAACTATGGTCTTTATTTTCAACTATTATGATGGTTGTTTTTTACAACACAGAAAAGGTGTTTCGAAAAATAACATCACTTTATAAACTAGTAAATTATGAAATACAGTCAATTTAATTCTATAATCCCTTACAATGATCAGTTTGCATTATACAATGCATTTGAAGACAAAGTTATTTTTTTAGAAAATGATTTAAAAGAGCTTCTTATTGCTGGAAAAAACGAGGGCATTGATGAACTTGAAACTATTCATCCTTCATTTTATAAGTATTTGAATGAGAACAAATTTTTAATTGAAAATGATGTTAATGAAGTTGAAAAGGTAAGAGAGGTGGCAACAAAAGTTGATGAGCAAGAAGCAATGTTTCAGCTGACCATTAATCCAACAATGAATTGTAATTTTAAATGTTGGTATTGTTATGAAGATCATATCAAAGCTTCAAGATTGAAGAGTACTATGGTAATAAAAGTGAATAAGTTTATTACTAAGAAGCTTCAAGATGAAAGCATAAAGTATTTTCATGTTGGTTTTTTTGGAGGAGAACCATTACTATACTTCAAAAAAAATGTAATTCCTATTATTGATCATTTAGCTGAAGAAGGTGCTAACTACGATAAAGAATTCGGAATCAATTTTACATCGAACGGATATTTGATAAACCAGGACTTTGTTGATTATTTTCATGGTAAAAATTTATCATGTAATTTACAAATAACATTAGACGGTTACAGAGAAGAACATGATAAAGTACGTTTTGTTTCGAAAACCAAAGGGTCTTATTTCGAAATTGTGAACAATATTAAATTGCTTATTAGGAATGGATTTCACGTTCGATTAAGAATTAATTATACAAGCAAGAACTTAAGAGATACTTTTAAAATTATCGATGATTTTTCTGACGTCGATTTAAAATATATTAAGAAGAATTTAATTGTCGATTACCATAGAGTTTGGCAAGATGACGCTGTAGATGATATTGACATTATTTTAAATCAGAACATGGAAATTATAAAGAGTAAAGGTTTTAACGTTACAGGTACCTTCTCTGCAAATAATGTGTTGAATTCTTGTTATGCCGATAAAAGAAATAGTGCTGTAATTAATTATAATGGAGATTTATATAAATGTACAGCGAGAGACTTTAATAAGGAGAGCCGAAATGGATTTATTGATAGTGAAGGTGAGTTAATATGGGATGATGGCTATGTTGAAAAGAGAATGAAATCAAAGCTTCACAATAAACCATGTTTAAGCTGCAGGATTATGCCATTATGTAATGGAGGTTGTAGTCAGCATGCTATGGAAAACCTTGAAAATGAGGAAGGATATTGCGTATATGCATTTGATGAAACTCAAAAAGACAAAGTTATTTATGCTAAAATTACAGACATTATTAAAGAGGCCGTATAATAGAAGTAAAAATCTTCCTTTTTTCTATCAGTTAACCAGTACTGATTGCGCTGCAGCTTGTATGTGTATGATGGTTAATTATTTTGGAAAAAAGGCAAATTTAAACCATATAAAAGGGTATTTCGAATTTACAAGAAACGGTGTTTCCATCAATGATATTATTGATGCATCGGAAAAAATGGGGTTTTCAGCCAGTGTTATAAAGGTAACATCCGAAGAATTGACAACAATACCGTTTCCTGTAATATTATATTGGAAGCAAGATCACTTTTTAGTTTATGATAAAGCTAAACAAAGCAATGGAGAAACTACTTTTCATTTAGCAGATCCCGCGTATGGAAAAGTTAAGGTTGATAAGGAATCTTTCGAAAATGAATGGAAAGGAGCAAATGATAAAGGAATTGCAATAGTTTTACAACCAACTGAAAAATTTGATGACGTTGTCATTGAAAATAAAGGAAATACTATAATAAAACCATTAGACAGTCCGATAATTACTTACGTAAAGTCGTTTTTAGTTAAAAACAAAGTAAAGTATGGGATAGCAATTATCTTGCTAGTTATTAGCCTTATTGCAAATTGGTCAATTCCTTTTATTTTTCAAAAGATCATTGATGAAGGAGTAATGTCGAACAATATGAATATGGTTTATTTCTTTCTATTGTCGCAAGTTGTTTTGTTTATATCCTATTTTATTTCAGACTTTTTTAGCAGGTTAATTTTAACAAAATTCAATTTTTCTTTAAGTGTTAACTTAAAAGAAAACCTGTTATTTAAATTGATAAAATTACCTGTTAGTTATTTTGATACGAGACTCAATACAGAAACCTTACAACGAATTAACGATCAAAATAAAATACAAACATATATGACATGGAAAGGGCCTGAATTAATCATCAGTACCTTAAATATACTCATATTCGGAAGCATTTTACTGTATTATAATACTGTTGTTTTTGCGTCCTATTTCGTTTTGAGCGTTGCATCTTTTATTTGGGTGTTTCTATTTCTAAAAAAGAGAGCTGTTCTAGAATATGCCATGTTTTTAAAGCAATCTGAAAACAGCAATCATATTTATGAGTTTATTATGAATATGCCTGAAATCAAGGTGAATAATGCTCAAAAAAATGTAGTTAATAAAATTACAGACATTCAAAAAAGGTTAAATGATATTGAACTACGCTCTTTATATTTAAACACCTATCAATTAATAGGTGTTAATGTTTTAACCAAAATAAAAGAAATTGTTGCTATTGGTGTATGTGCCTATTTTATTATTGAAAGTCAAATTACTTTAGGAGTTCTCATAAGTATCTCTTATGTAATTGGACAACTAACAGGGCCTATGAACAATATTATAAGTTTTGTTAAGGATACTCAAGATGCTAAATTATCTAATGACAGGATCAATGATATCTACACAACAAAACAAGAAAATGAAGATAAAAACATAGACCTTTCAAAGAAAAGTATTTCTGATATACATATTAAGGATCTATCATTTAAATATCCAGGAAAGTTTAGCCCAACGATTCTTAATGATATTAGCTTCGATATCAAAAAGAACACGGTAACTGCTATCGTTGGAGCAAGTGGTAGCGGAAAAACAACATTACTGAAACTGTTATTATCGTTTTATTCGGTAAATGCGAATGCAATCTCTATGGATACTATTGATATGAATGATATTATTCCAGCAACATGGAGAAAACAATGTGGAATAGTATTACAAGATGGAAATATTTTTAGTGGATCAGTAGCTGAGAACATTACATTCTCTGAAGAAAATATTGATTATGATCGATTGGAGAAAGCCTGTGAAATTTCTTGTGCTTCTGAATTTATTGATCAGCTACCGATGAGGTATAATACTAAAATTGGTAATTCAGGATTACAGTTGAGTGGGGGACAGAAACAACGAATTCTAATAGCAAGAGCGGTTTATAAAAACCCGAGCTTTATTTTTCTTGATGAAGCAACGAGTGCTTTAGATGCCGAAAATGAGAAAAAAATATATAACAATTTAGAAGAATTTTTTAAGGGTAGAACGGTCGTGGTAATCGCTCATAGACTTTCTACTGTAAAAAACGCCGATAATATTTTGGTGCTTAACAAGGGGGAAATTGTAGAACAAGGAAAACATGAAAAATTGGTTTCAAATAAGGGGTACTATTATAACCTTATTAAGAATCAATTGGAACTTGGAGATTAATAATAATCTCCCCGAACTTAGATTTATACTACTAATAAAGCTGCAATTTTTTGCAGCTTTATGTATTTGTAGTAAATTGAATTTTTGTAAACACTATAACCTAATAACACACAAATGGTTTTTACTGAATTAAATCACCACATAATTTTACCTTTAATTTAGTAGCTCCTGGCAAATATGCCAAAGGAGTAGATTCTTTAGCAATAATATGAATACTGTTTTTAGAAGCGCCTTTATGGATCAAGTCATTTTTACTTTCTAATAATAGAGATGCTAGCTCTTCCTTTTCGTTTTTCTGGATACTGTTTATTACAATTTCTTTCTCACTACTAATTTGTGAAATACAAGCTCCGAAAGCATTAGCGACTTCCATATGTTTTGGGAATATAACTTCTGACGCTCCTTTAATATTATTTGGTAGTAAAAAGGCTCCACCCCCGCATGCTATAACTGGAATATCTTTTGAATCCGTTTTTAATTTATCTACCAAGTTTTCTATTTGATTCTGAATTGCTTCAATTACTTTATTAAGTAAAATAGGATAGGAGTACTTTGTTAGTTCTTCCATTTTATTCTTTAACTCACCGACTCTTATCGAACCTTCAATGGCTAATCTTTCCTGCGCAATGAAAAAATCAGATAATGTTAAGGTATCCCCTTTAAAGGCAATGGCTTTTTCTTTTAACCTGTAGCCAACAGAATCAGGTCCTAAAACGCATTTGTCTTTTATAAACCTTACTATTGTTCCACCCCCAACACCAACCGCGACAACATCGGGCATACGGAAATTAGTCAATACACCTCCAATTTGTGCGGCTTGTGTACTTTCTCTTGGAAAATGATTAATTAATACACCTCCATCAGAAGTTGTTCCACCAACATCAATAACAATTCCGTTTTCTACTTTTGATAAGGCTCCAGCTCCTCTAATACTATTGGTAGGGCCAGAAGAAATAGTAAGAACTGGATAATCTTGAACTTCTTCTAAAGACAATAACGTTCCATCATTTTGACCAATGAATAATTGAGAGATTAAACCTAAACTTGACACTGTTTCCTTAAAAGCATTTACCATTTTTAAAGCAACCCCTTGTAAAGAAGCATTTAAAATGGCTGCATTTTCACGTTCTAATAAACCTAACCCTCCAATTTCATGAGAGCAGGTAACTTTTACATGATTCCCAAGAATTTCTTTTGACCACTGCGCAACCTGAAGTTCTTGATCAGGAATTGTTTTCGAGAAAATACCGGTAATAGCAACGGAATCTACCTCACCTTTCATTTTTTCAAGACATGATTTTACTTCATTTTCAATTAATGGGCTAATTAAATGGCCATCAAATTCATACCCTCCGTGAACCATATATACATGTTTATCCAGCAAGATCTTTAAATCATTAGGAAAATCTGCCATAGTTGGTATGGCACCACTTGCAGGCAAAGCCAGTCGAATAACTCCAATATTATTCAATTCTTTCCTTTCTACTAAAGCATTGGTGCAGTGAGTAGTACCAAGCATTATGTATTTAATGTCTTTTTTAGAAATAGTTACTTCAGAAAGTACCTTTTTAATTGCATTTTCAATTCCCGAACTTATATCTAACGAGGTCGTTTGTTTCGTTTTCGCGATAATTTCATTTTCATGTGAAACTAAAACAGCATCGGTATTTGTTCCACCTACATCTACACCTATTTTATAATACATCTTAATCTATTTTATTTAAAATTTCAATAGGAACGAACTTTTCTTCATATCCGAATTTCTGGGGTCCTCCTAAAACAATTCCTTCAGGCGTTCTCCATTGAGCATCTGCTTTCATTCCAATAACAATAACTCTGGTTCCATATTGAATGGTTTCTGCCGTAATTGGATGAGCATTTTCGGCATCAATAAGAACAATAAGATCGGGGGTAATAGCCACAGGTTTGTTGTCTTTTTTTGCGATCAAAAACTCGTTTTGAAACTCTAAAGACATCATAGAGCCATGGTCTTTCTCTATTCCCGTAATTTCGCAAATACCTTTATTCCATCGACCTTCTGTTTTAATAGAAACATTGCTGATTTTTCCTGAAAAAAGTTGAATGGCATCCGCTTCTTTTATCAGAGCTTCTAAAGGATTTTTTCTTTCATTTTTAGCATTGATAATGGTACTTCCAAGTTTTTGAGCATAAGAAACAATACCATGTACCGATGCTTGTTTTACTTGCTTTCCCGTCATTGGATAGCAGCCAATAGCACAGCTTCCTCCCATTTGAATAGTTGTTGCACCAACCAGAGTTTCTCCCCAAGTATTGTTGATGGTATGGTATACATTTTTGTTACCTTTTTCATCGGCTTGTGTAATTGGAGACACAGGGATATTGTGTAAAGTAAAAGTGGTCATTTCCAATCTAGGAAAAGCGCGTCCCATTCCATCAGCATCTACTAAAGGTATTTGGTGTTCAGCAGCAATAGAGAAAGGGATAACTCCATTTAACCCACCTGCTTCCGCAGGCATTACTGCATCAATTTTTTTGCCTAAGTAACTTTCCATCATTTTAAAAGCTTCTAAGAATTCTTTTCCAGAGAATAGTTTTTCAACTAAAATCATAGGAGCACCAAAAGCAGCAATAGGAAGTACGAGAGCATCATCGGCCAATTCGTTTGGAGCAATAAGAGTAACATTTCCATTTTTCTTAATCGCCTCTTTTGCCAGTAATTTCCCTATGTAAGGATCGCCTCCGCCGCCAGTTCCTAGAACAGTAGACCCTAAAGCAATGGCATCAATATCATTTTCATTTATATGTCTCATATTTTATGATTCGTGTTTTCGTTAAGTATATATATCAATGTAGTGTCTTCCAATACATTCCCGGCTTGTGCTTCAAGTGCATTGATATACACAGCACTTCCCGTTCTTAAACAACCTTTTATACTTTCATCTTCATTTAGCATTTCAATACAACCTTTAGTAATTATTGAAACTTCATTAAAAGGGTGCTTTGAAAAACCCTTATCAGGAATTCGTGTCCCTTTTTTTAAAAAAACAGTCCCTAAAGTAGTTTTAACCCCTTTACTTATTTCAGATAGTAATTCTTTACTATACGGTTCACTTGGACTAGGGTATGTTATTTTCTTTATCTGCATTAGTTTACTATAATTCTATTACCAAACTCATATTTATTATCAAATAGCTCGAATCGAAGTATATCATCTTCTGGAGGAGCTTGAGAACTCCACTTTCTTGACGGTTTCCATTGATAAGTATTTTTTAAATAAGCCATTTGCTCAGCTTGTTTTAAAGCAGCAATGGATGGATCAATCACAGGAACATTTAGTTTTGATTGAATTTTTTTATAGAAACCAAACTCAAGTGTACATCCTAGAATTATAGATTCAGCATAATCTTCATAAACTGCTTTTTCCGAAGCTTCCATTAATTTAGAAGCGGTAATGTTATGGTCTTGTTGAAACTCTCTAACATTCATATCAACATCTCTAAAAGAAGCTAATTGATTTTCATAACCATATGATTTCACAGTATGATGCATTTCATGTTCCCATTTTTTTTGCCCAATAATCACAGAGAATTTATTGGCAACTTTTAAAGCTATTTCAATAGAAGAATGACAAGGGCCTATAACAATCATATCACCTGAAATTTCTCTTGCTTCTAAAAGAAATGTGTCATAAAAGCACCCAATAATCAAAGCGTCAAATCCTTCTTGTGATGCTTTTCGTGTCGCTCTAATAATATCAGGAGCTATAAGCGCATTATAAGTTCTGTATTCAAGGTTATCCATTTTTCCTGCAGAGGAAGGCAAAGAGCAAATATGAACTTCCGTATTTTCATTTTTGTTTTCTTTTACCATGCTGGCGAAAAAAGAATCATAGGCATCAAATCCAATAGGATTTAAATACATGATTTTTTGAGTGATTTTATTCATGATTTTGTTAGTAAGAGTGTTTTATTTAAACGAGACCGATATTGTAGTACTCGTTAGCTTGCTCCTCTTTGATATATCCGTTTTTGATGTCTAATAAAACCTGATCAACAGATCGTTTTTTCGGATCTCCATATCCTCCGCCAGTTGCGGTGGCGCATCTAACAATATCACCCTTTTCTAGTTTTATGTTTGTTCCAAGGCTATAACGTTCTTTAGTGCCATCTTTACGAATAATCATGAAATAATTATAAGAGCCATCTTCACCTGAATTCATTCCCCATGTTTTGGTTTTTTCTCCATGGAAAGCCCCAGTAACATGAGCTTCTTCAGCAGTAATTTTATAATCGATGTATTGACCATTACCTCCCTGAAATTCTCCATACCCGCCACCTTCGTTATGAAAAGCATATTGTTCTACTTGAATACCGTAACGCATTTCTCTGATTTCAATAGGAATGTTGTACGATTCACCGCTTCCGCAGGATAATTGACCACGATTACCGTCATGAGTAGCAGAAGCTCCCCAACCCCCAGCAAGTGGCTCCGCTTGTATGAAAAATTCATTGGTGTCGGGGTGAATTCCTGAAATAAACGTTGCGCATACCGATCGTAAATGGCCCGCAGGTAATTTGTTAGGAATTAAAGGAGCTAGTATTTTCCATACCAAATCAATGGCCGTAATTAAAACTTCATAATAAACAGAAACGGCAGATGGTGCTTCGGCACTAACTATGGTGCCAGAATCACATAGAACTTTCATTGGTCGAAACGCACCACCATTAGCATCCATTCTTGGAGTGGTAATGGCTTTAAATAGGCTTCGACACCCCGTAACTAAACCGCTATACGCTAAATTTGTAGCTCCCTTAACTTGAGGGTGTGAACCATTAAAATCAGCTATAAACTCGGTGTCGGTTACGGTTATTTTTGCTTTTATAGGAAAAGGTCCCTCTCCAAAACCATTGTCTTCAATTTCTGTGATACCTTCATAAACTCCATTTGGAATTTCTTTCAGTGCTTCAATGCACATACGTTCACCATAATCTAAAAAGTCTTCTTTGGCTTTTATGAAAGTTCCAAAACCATATTTTTCAATAATTGAAAGAACTCTTTTAGCTCCTACCTCGGCAGCAGCAATACCAGCAAATAAGTCACCTAAAGTGCTATCTGGAAGTCGAACGTTTGCTCTGATTACGTCGAGAATTGCTTTATTAAGAATTCCTTTCGATTTTATTTTTATAAAAGGAAAATGCAATCCTTCCTGATAAATTTCTGTTGCTACCGTTGATACGGAGCCAGGGAAAGTTCCTCCTAACTCGGTCCAATGCGCTTTATTTACAGTAAATGCTACGAGCTCGTTATTATAAAAAACAGGGTATACTACAGATACATCTGATAAATGCGTTCCTCCACCAGCGTAAGGAGTATTGGCAATAATAACATCTCCTTCTTCCAAACTATTAGAATCCTTGAATTTTTCTAGGGTTGCTTTTACTACAGAATCAAGTGCTGCTAAAAATGCAGTGACTCCATTTCCTTGGGCTAAAAGCTCTCCTTTAGCATCAGTAATTCCAACTGCATAATCTAAAGATTCATAAATTATGGGACTCATACTGGTTCTTTGCAATGTTTGAAACATTTCATCTCCAGCTGCAACCAGTGTGTCTTGTATAATCTCTAACGTGAATTTTTCCATTAGATTTTTGTTTTTAAGGTTAATAGGATGTTTCCATAAATATCAATTGATACATTGTATAAAGGAGATACTACGGTGGTAGTTGCTTTTTCAGCGATGATAGCAGGACCTTCTATTAACATTTCGGGTTCCAGTGAATCTCTATGGTAAAAAGAAGTTTGATGTTTACCAAGATCATCAAAATCTACCTCACGAGTATCAAATATGGCCTCTTCAATACTTTTTCCTAAAATCTGTTTCTTTGGGAAATCTGGTTTTTCAACTTCAACTTCTGCTACCAAATGAAAGTTTACCAATTCTACCGTGGTATCTAACTCAAATGAGTAATGTTTTTTATGTTCTTTATGAAAATTATTAATGATGGACTCTAAAGGAGTTTCATTATTAAAGTTATTTAATAATACTTTTACATAGTGTTCTTGACCAGCATATCTTAAATCTACATAGTATGTAAATTTTGTTTCTTCAGATTTGTAATTGTCGTTCTTAAAATTCTCAATAGCCTCATTTTTCATTTCCGAAAAAATGTTCATAATAAGAGGCTTTTGCATTTCAGATATGGTCAATACATTGGTTCGAATATAATCTCTTCTAATATCAGACATTAACATTCCGAAGGCAGAGAAAACCCCAGCATTATTTGGAACGATGACTTCTGAAATTTGAAGTTCTCTAGCCAAATCAGCACCGTGCATAGCACCACCACCACCAATTACCATTAAAGAAAAATCTCTTGGATCATAGCCTTTATTTACTGAAATAAGTTTTAAAGCATTGACCATATTGGCATTGGCAATTCGAAGAATTCCTTTTGCTATTTCAGAGGTAGTTGCGTTCAATGATTGTGACAATTCTTCAGCCGCTTTTTCTATACTTTCATAATCAGGATTCATGTCTCCTCCAAGAAAGTAGTTTGGATGAATTCTTCCAGTGATAATATTGGCATCGGTAGTTGTTAATTTAGATCCACCTCTTCCGTAAGCAGCTGGGCCGGGCATTGCACCAGCACTTTTAGGACCAACATGCATTTTACCACCTTGATCAACCCAAGCTATACTTCCACCTCCGTTTCCAATTTCTACAATATCAATAACGGGAGTTTGAATTGGATATCCTGCTTCCGTTCGAGAATGCTCTATTTTATAGTTAGTGGTAATTTTTACTTGACCATTTTCTACTAAAGCGCATTTTGCTGTTGTTCCGCCAATATCTAAAACGATGAGGTCTTTTTTGTTGATAACTTTACCTAAAGCAATAGCTCCAAAAATACCGCTGGCAGGACCAGATTCAACCATTGTAATAGGATTCGATTTTACATCGTTAATGGTTGTAATTCCACCATTAGATTGCATTATGTATGGCGCATCTTTTAATCCTTTATCATGTAGTTTTTCTTCTAAATTATTTAAATATCTTTTTGCAATAGGTAGTACATATCCCGACAAAACAGTAGTGCTAGTTCTCTCATATTCTCTCCATTCTCTTGTAACCTGATGAGAGCTTATAAGTTCAATAGACGAATTGAGAGTTTTAAGCTCTTGCAATATTTGTATTTCATGAGCTGGATTTTTGTAAGCATGAAGCAAGCATATTGCAATAGCTTTTACATTTTCTTTTTCACAAAACCGAATAATTTCTTTTAGGTTTTGAGTGTTTAACTTTATGTCAACTTCTCCTTTATAAGTCATTCTTTCCTCCACTTCAAATCGCAAATACCTAGGAACGAACGGAGGTTGTTTAACGAAGTTGAAATTGAATAAATCGGGACGGTTACATCGAGCTATTTCTAATACATCTCTAAATCCTTTTGTAGTTATTAACGCGGTTTTTACACCTTTTTTTTCCGTAAGTGCGTTAATAACTACAGTCGTTCCATGGGCAAAGAAATTTACAGCGGTAAGGTTAATATTTCCTTTGCGTATCGTGTCCAGTATTCCTTGTTCGAAATTTGATGGTGTAGTGTCTGATTTCGCCACTTTTACCCCCTTAGGTTTTCCTGTTTTTTCGTCGAATTCAAGACATACAAGATCTGTAAAAGTCCCTCCAATATCTGTTGCAACTCTCATTGTGTTTTTTTTATGTGATTGATAAAAAAGCCACTAAAGCATGTTTAGTGGCTTGGCCTTCTAACTAAACTAATGTTTAATTCAAATGATTAGAAATGAAACCCTCGTAGAGGGGTTTTGTAACCCAGTGTCATGTCTCAATAAAATGTAGTGCACATAATAGTTCAACCTGGTTTTAATGTTATAAATACTCTTGATTTGTTTGAATGGAAATCTAAAATTTATAGGATAGTTCTACCCCATAAGTAGCTGGATTTCCCAACCATATAAGATCTTGTCCTGGCCCTCCAATAGATTGACTAGAGTAGAATTCTTGAGCATATTTTTCATCGAGGATATTAGCTCCCCATAGAGTAATGTCTAAATTTTTATTGAAGCTAGCTCCAAATCTTAGGTCTAATAAATTGTAGCGAGGACTCTTTAAATCTGGTAATTCCTCGTGCCAAAGAATTTCTCCTGTTCCCTTTAAATTAAGAATACCTCTTAGGCTAACTGATTCTGAAACAGGTACATTTGATTGTAATGAAATATTAAAACTATCTTGTGGAACAAATGGTGTTCTAACACCATTGAAAGGAGTTCTATCGGTATCACCTGCGCTACCAGCTTCCTTAATACTAGCGTCTACAGCTCCGTAACTTGCAATAATATCTAAATATTTTGACGCTCTTAACTTCATGTCAACCTCAAACCCTTTAATATTACTACGATTGTAGTTATAGTTCCCTAGTATAATGTTTGGCGGAGCCAACTGTAAACCGTATTGTTGTTGATTGTTCAAGCTAGTATAGAAAGCTGCTATGTTTAAGATAAAACGATTATTCCACCAGCTACTTTTAAAACCAAGTTCATAGTTATCACTTGTTTCAGCTTGATATTCTCTGTCGAAAATAGTTGTTTTTTGAGCATTGAACCCTCCAACACGATATCCTCTTCCGTAATTGGCAAATAATAATACATCTTTATAAGGAGCGTATGAAATAGAGAATTTAGGTTGTACTTCACTATCGTTTTTCGAATCTTCTGAACCTAAAGCAGGATTTACCTGTTCTATTTGATCGTTGTCGTAACGAAGACCGAATGAAAGTGTTACTTTATCTGAAAGCTTGTAGTCTAAGAATCCAAATAATGCAATTGTGTTATAGGTATTGGTAAAATCGGAAACTCCTAAATCACTGAATGTTCCTGTTGGAGCAAATGGTGGAGCAAAGAACCCGAAATCTGCTTGAGCAAGAGTTCTTAAATAACGCTCATTTCTTTGATAAAATGCTCCTAAGTCCCATGAGATTTTAGAACTAGTATCTTTTGAACTTAATCTAAATTCTTGATTAAATACTTCGGAATTGCTGTCTTGATCTTGTAATAAGATTGGAGCAGCTGAATGATCTAAGTCACCAGATCCGTTTCTTTCTGCTTTGTTGTAAGAAGTTACAGACTGAAGTTTCATATTTTCAAAATCATATTCCAGCTTGGCAAAGGCGAATAAATTCTTTAGGAAAGCCTTACCTAAAACATCAGATGTGGCAACTACATCGTCGATTTCGTTAGGATCGACAGTTGATGCTCCATTAGCTGGAATATGATAGTATAATCCCCCTCCGTTTATATTGTTATATTGTCCACTTAGTGTAATTTTAAAATCGTCGGTTACATTAAAATACAGTTGTCCTCTGGCGCTGTAATCATCAAAGTAATCAGGAACAGTTTCGTTGGTAATGTTGTAGAAAAGTCCGTCAGATTTTTTATAGCTTCCGGATACTCTATAGTATACTTTATCTTTTACAATAGGACCAGAAAAAGCACCCTGACCTTTAATGGTGTTTCCAGAAGCGTATCCAATATTTACTTTGTTTCTAAAAGAATTCGTAGGCTTTTTTGTTACAATGTTAATTGCTCCAGCAATGGCGTTTTTTCCGTATAAGGCTCCTTGAGGTCCTTTTACAACTTCCACCATGGCTAAGTCGAATAACTCTTGATTTAGTAAGTTTGAATCGGGTACAGTTACTCCGTCAATGACAAATGAAATAGGAGCTTCTCCATTTCTTATTTGTGGAATACCCCTTACAGTAACAAAGTTGACTCCTACATTTTGAGAAGTATTGAAATTAACATTCGGAACCTGAGCTGAGAATGATTGTAGATTTGTAATACCCGCATTTTCAATTTCCGTAGCAGTCATGGTAACTACAGATTCAGGAATGCTTTGAATGGATTCAGCTCTACGTCGAGCTTGTCCAACAACGCCTGCAAATCCTTCAACGACTATTTCGTTTAAGAAGGAAGTATCTTCTTTTAGTATGACATTAATTTTTTTCTTTCCTTGAATGGCAATTTCTTTCGTTTCATATCCTAAAAAGGAAAAAACCAAGGTAGCATTTTGTTTCACTGTAATGGTATAATTTCCATTAAAATCGGAAACAACTCCGTTGGTGGTGCCTTTCTCAATAATATTAACACTAGGTAAAGACTCAATATCTGAGCTTACATTTCCTGCAATGGTAATATTTTGAGCAACAATGGTTAAAGGAATGAAGAACGCTAATAGGATTAGGAATCTTTTCATCGTTATTTGTTTTAGTGATTTCGATTCTAAAAGTATACGATTTTGTTTTCCTAATAATTTATTCCGAATATTTATTGTTATATTAGTAATTCCAGTTTTAAATTTTGGAAACAAATGGAAAAATACTCAAACACTGACTCAAATGAAACTTTAGTACTGACGAAGTATGTATTTACTGAATTACTAAATCAGGTTATTGACAAGTTTAAGGAAGATCATAAGGTTCAGGAGACTTATAAAGATTCTCAGCTTTATGGATTCGGGAATTACAATTCGAATTTGCCAAGCATTAAAAGTGAATTGGAACTATTATTAAAAGGCTATGTAAATGGGAAGTATTTGTATAATAAATCCAGAGAGGTATCAACAGGCAAACCTGTGGTTAAAATAAGTAGAGAGTATAAGTTTTTGTTTTTTAATTATTTAGATTGTAAGGATGTATTTGAGTTTCTAGAAAAAAGAATTAAGCTACATGACGAAAGAGAAAAACAGTTACAATTGCTTCATAGCTCTGTTTCGAATGAAGATTATTACTATGTATGTTATTATTATGGTGAGGATAAAAGAATGACGAAAGGTCAAATTATTATCTACAATAACTGGAAAACTTTTGAACTGATTTTTGTGTATCAAAATAGAAATGGACTTCCTATTTATTATAATTTGTTCGGAAATATTAAACAAGAAAGTAGTTTTGTACATTTTGATGCCAAGTTTTTCACTAAGCGAGGAAAAATTGAGGGAGCTAATTTTATTTTTTATGTTGGAAAGTCAAACGTAAATGAGCGACCTATTTTGATAGGAACCTATTCTTCATTTGATAAATATGATCATAGTGTGGCCGGAAATATGATTATGGTTCGAAAGGATAGTAGAGAGGCGATGGAAGAGGAGGCTAATTCATTTTATTTTGACCCAGTGTTTTCGCAGGAGTTGGTTAAGGAACGTTATGTGGCTTTGAGTCATGTTCCAAAACAACTTTCAAGATTGTCGTCAAAAAGCCCATATGCAAGCATATTCGGAAAGATTCCGAACAACTATAAAGCAATATTCAGTATCGATAATGAAAAACATGAATTGAGTTTTCTTGTAGAAGAGTTTCATTATAACATCCGTAGCAGAACTGAAAATGTAGTTGTAGAGAATGATCGTTTGTCACTTGAAAATAAAGGACAGATTTTAGAACTTCATTTTTCCTTAGTTGGAATCTTTTATATTCAAAAGGTATCTATCTATATGAAAGTTTATAATTTATTTCAAACAAGTGAAGTGATTGGTCGTTTTACAGGAGTAGATATTAATAACAATATTGTTTCAGGAGATGTTCAATTAACTGTGTTGCCTTAATTATTCTGAAGAATCGTCGATTTCATCATTTTTTGTTTGGTAACGTCTTATTGCTCTATTAAGTTTCTGCTGAATTCTGGTTCTCAATCTTTCTGGTTTTTGAACTTCTATAGAATCGCCAAAACCAAGAATTAAACGTTCTAATTCATAGTTAGGTTGTACCAAAATATTAAAAATAGCACCGTTCTCTGTTCTTTTAATTAATCTTTGAGAATTATGAAAGGGTTTAGTGATAATGTAAGGTGTATTTTCTCTATCCACAAAAAACTGAATACGTTGAGGCCTTGAATTGGTAACACTTACTCCAACAATGTTTTTGTAGTATTCATCACCATTAATATTATAATCTTTATATATAATTTCATCCTTGGTAACTATATTTTGAATTCTGTCTAGAGCGAGTGTGATTGCTTTATCTTTTATAAAGCCAAGAACAAACCATCTATTGTTAAACTCTTTTAAAAGTTGAGGATGAATAATCATTTCAGAAGCTTCTCTTGCTTTAAAAGACTTGTAAATAATTGTAATTACTTTTTTTTGTTGGATAGCCTCATAAATAGGATCGATAAACTCTAAACCTTTTAAATTTTCATTTTTATCTAAATGAATAATAGCTCGTTTTGTATCCTGAGATGCGTATACTGAATCTTCCAAACGTTGTAAAACACCATCCATTTCCTTGAATAGTGAAAAGTCTTTGAACTGCCTTAAAACAGCAATAGCTTCATTCATTACTTTTACATCAGTTTCGGTAACAGGAATGTTTTTAATACTATAATTTTCCTCAGAATAGCGATAAAATTTACGTTCATAAACTTCAATAGGAGCGTTGTACCCTAGTTTATCACTTCGCATGTGTTGAATGTCAAGTTGAACGGTTCTTTTACTTACATATACATCTTTTCCTTCGTATTCGTACAAAGCATCAGAACAAGCATCAATTAGATCATCAAGAGTCCATCGTCGCATAGTATTTCGTATACATTGATCGATGGTTTTATAGCGAATTAAAGCATTTTTATTTGAGGCCATGTTAAAAGGTTTTTAATTCATTAGCAAGATTTTCTCTAGCCTGTTTTTCATAGAGATCTTTAAAAAGAACTGTGCTGTAAATGTTTTCTTTAGCTAAGAAATGCTCCAAAACTTTTTTTCTTCCTTTTTTATAAAGTATAGAAGGAATAAGTCCATACTCCTTTCTTATTTTTTTGGTGTAACCAGCGTAAATTTCTTTTGATTGACCTAGTATAGAAAGATCAAAGTCAATCATAAATTTGGCATCCGAAGATTCTGCCTGATGCGTTTTTGTAGCTAAAATTTGATTTTTAATTTCCTTATAAAAATGATCGGGTAAATGAATTTTTTGCAATTCTTTTAAAGCGAATTCAGCACTCTTTTCTTCGTTATCCTTTTTCCAAATATCATAGATGATATCATGATAAAATATAGAAAAGGAAACTATGTCAGGTGAACTTAGTTGTGCTTTGTATAACTCATGATATTTAAAGAGCTCCTGAAGATGATTTAAGTTATGATAGGCTCTGTCTTTTTTACTGTAAAACTGATGTATTGGACTCCATAGATCTTCGATAATATTTTCTGAGGCATCATAGCTTGCCATTAATGATTGATAACGTTCCTGTAGTTTCAAACTAAACAAATTTTAACATCGAAAATAATAAAATTGGGTAGAAAAATAAAATAATACAATTAGCTTTGTTTTTAACCAATCTTAATTAAAATAAAATGAACGAATTACTACTTAAAGTATACCAAGATCTTGAAGGTTCTTTGGGAATACTTTTGCTAATCATGGTTGCTATTGAATGGATTTCTTTGATAGTAATCCAAAAACTTGAAAGTAATAAAGAAGGTTTTGTGAATCTCCTTTCCTTTATTATTGACTCTATACCATATTTCTTTTTAGGAAGAATCTTCATTTTCGGAACTATGGTGTGGTGTTATGAATATAAACTATTTACTGTAGGGTATGAATGGTATATATGGATAGCATGTTTCTTACTATATGATTTGATGTTTTATGTATTTCATTACCTCGGACATCGAGTACGGCTATTTTGGTGCATTCATGGCGTACATCATACGGCTAAAGAAATGAAACTTACCGTTGCCGTAAGAGGTTCTTTTTTAGGTATTCTTTGGACTCCACTTAATTTTATATGGCTACCGCTTTTGGGATTTGATCCGTTTATGGTATTTATTGTACATACCATTGGGAGATTTTATGGAGTATACGAGCATGTTAATGAAAGCTTTGTTGGAAAACAGCGTTGGCTCGAATGGCTTTTAATAACTCCTTCGGTGCATAGAGCTCATCATTCAAGTGATCATGAATATCTCGATCGAAACTATGGGGAAACATTTTCTATTTGGGATCATCTCTTTGGAACTTTTCAATCTGAATTTACAGACAAGAAAATGGAGTACGGCATTATGGATGATACTATTGATGGCGAAAACTTTTGGCAAATTCAAACTATTTTATGGCGAGAACTTTGGAGAGATATTGTAAAGGCTCCAACCTTTCTTGATAAATTAAAATACATTTTTAAACCTCCAGGATGGAATCATATTGATGGAGGTAAATTAGCGGAGTCTTTTCGAGAGGAAGCTTTGAGAGAGAGGAAATTTCAACTAACCAAGTAAAAAAAGAGCATTATGCTCTTTTTTTATGTGATTAGGTCAATATTAATTTTAAGTATATATTTGCTTCATTAATAAGACCTTTTACTCAATACATATTGAATAGTCTTTGAATTTATGTTTAATTTAAATACTATGATTATGAATTGGAAAATTCAAAAGCTATTAAATGGAGAAACTATTGTCTCTAAAGAACCAGGTAACTCAATGTTACCTATATTAAAATCCAAACAACCTGTAAAGTTGAAACCAGTAACTTGGCAAGATTGTGAAACAGGTGATATTGTTTTTTGTAAGGTTAGAGGAAATTGTTTTACTCATTTAGTAAAAGGCAAAAATGAAAAACGGGGATTGCTTATAGGCAATAATCGTGGACATCTAAACGGATGGACAAAAAATGTATATGGTAAAGTAATTGAAATTTTACCTTGTAAGTAGTGCTGTCAAGCACTTTTTTTATGCGATAAACTTTCCTGAAAAAATAAAATTAATAAAAAATATATTTAATACGCAAAATCATTGCGTAATTACATCTAACATTTGCAATGTGATTGTTAAAAATCATGTCGTCCAAGTGGGAAAAATGCTATAAAAAGAAAAGTAAAATAGAGTTTAAATTTAAAATTTAGAAAAATGAAAATTAATGGGAAAATGCTAATCGAAATGGGATTTAAGCCAGGAAAATGGATTCCTGAAGCTATTGAGTATGTGAATTCAAATGAGTTCAATGAAGAACAAATTTTACAATATCTAGAACAATTTCGTCCAACTCCTGAAATAGAGTTACTTGAAAACCCTGCTAATTTTTCAATAAATATAAAGGCAGAGAATGGGTTGGAGGAAGATAATGTGAGTAAAGTTGTTAAAACAATGAAAACCCTTATGAAAACCCCTACACTAGTTGGAGGGGCAATTATGCCGGATTCTTGTCCTACGGGGTCAGAAGGTACAATTCCAGTTGGAGGGGTAGTAGTTGCTAAAAATGCAATTCACCCAGGAATGCATAGTGCTGATATCTGTTGTTCGGTGATGTTAACGGACTTTGGAAATACCAATCCTGAAGATGTTTTAAACGCAGCACATAGTATTACACATTTTGGACCTGGAGGACGTTCAAGAGAGAATCAATTTAGATTTCCTATGGATTTATTGGAAGAAATTGAGGCGAATCCTTTTTTGAATACTCAAAAATGTATTTCTGCTGCGAGAAGTCATTTAGGAACCCAAGGAGATGGAAATCATTTTTTATTTGTGGGGAAATCAAAGAAAACAGGAAATACAATGATGGTTACACATCATGGGAGTAGAGGTTTTGGGGCAAATTTGTATTCGAGAGGAATGCATATTGCAGAACAATTTAGAAAAGAGTTGTCTCCACAAACATTGAAACAAAATGCATGGATTCCATTTGATACTGAAGAAGGAAAAAATTATTGGGAAGCATTACAAATTATAAGGAAATGGACAAAATTGAATCATGAGGTTTTACATGATGCAACTTTGGAAAAGCTAGGAATTGAAAAAGAAAATAGATTCTGGAATGAACATAATTTTGTCTTTAAAGATGGTGATTTATTCTATCATGCAAAAGGAGCAACTCCTTTGAATCCTAAATTTATGCCTGATATTACTGGACCTAGATTAATTCCTTTGAATATGAGTGAACCAGTATTGATTGTTGAAGGAGAATCAACGGCATCAAATTTAGGTTTTGCTCCTCATGGAGCTGGAAGAAATGTAAGTAGAACGCAACATAGAAAAAGTAAAACAGGAACCTTTGAAGAAATTTTCGAAGAAGAAACACAAGGTTTAGATGTAAGATTCTTTTCAAAAGAGATTGATATTACGGAACTACCTTCAGCATATAAAAATGCCGAAACTGTTAGAAATCAAATGGAAGAGTTTGGTTTAGGAAAGGTAATTGATGAGGTAATGCCTTATGGATGTATTATGGCGGGAGATTGGCAAAAGAATGCTCCTTGGAGAAATAAAAGAAGAAAAAATAGAAATTAAAATGAAATTATGTTGTAAAAATTGTAATGATTTATTGACACCTAAAGTACTGTTGAAATCGGAAATAGATGAACTTAGTTACATTGATGAGGAAGAGTTGTTACAAGAAGGTAAGTTTATAGAAGCTTCTAAAGTTGAATATAATTTTGGTATTCCAATCGAGTATCTAATTAATTCAAAAAGCATAATACTTAAAAATCATTCGGAATCAATCAGACTTCAAGGATGTTGTGGTCCGAGTGAATTTGATAAATTGAATCAAGTATGTGTAAATTGTAATAACGAGATAGGGGTTCTAATTGCAGATTGTTGGACTTCTAAATTTATAGGAGTTAATATGAGTAAAGTTTCGTTAAAGCGATTATGGTAACTTAAATTGATATTATGAAAAATAGAATCTTAGAAAAATTAAGGCAATTAGAAAAAGAAAAAAATATTGAAATACTATTTGCAGTAGAATCAGGAAGTAGAGCTTGGGGCTTTGCTTCTCCTGATTCCGATTACGACATACGTTTTGTTTACAAGCATAAAAAAGATTGGTATCTCAACCTGTGGGAACAAAAAGATACCATTGAATTTATGACAGAAGATGATTTGGATGGTTCTGGTTAGGATGTAAAAAAAGCATTGCAATTATTAGCTAAATCAAACGCTTCTTTTTTAGGGTGGTTGTTTTCTCCAATGGTCTATTATGCAAATGAAAAGTTTTTAAAGGAAATTCAAACACTTGCTCATGCCAGTTTTAATCCAGTTTCTGGATTTTATCATTATCATAGTATGAATAGGGGCTTTGAAGAAAAGCTTGGAACAAATGAAATGACCATCAAGAGTTATTTCTATGCCATTCGTACTGCGCTGTGCGCAAACTGGATTGCTAAAAAAAGAACAATTCCTCCAGTTGAATTCAAGGAGCTTTATCCATTAATTGAAGTCAAATATCAGAAAAAATTAGACGAACTAATTTTACTGAAGAGTTCCAGCGAGGAGAAGAGCAATGTGAGCGTTGATGAGGATTTATTGGAATTGGTAAAGGATATTACAATCGAGAACAATTCATTAAAAGAGGGCTTAGAAAATATCAAACCTAATAAAGAGTTGTTTAATCAATTATTTTTAAAAATTGTAAAAGATGACAATAAAGGAACTTAAAGAATCGGGGAGTATAATTTTCGAATGTATTAGCGGAAGTAGGGCGTATGGATTACAAACACCTACTTCCGATACTGATATAAAAGGAGTCTTTATTTTACCTAAAGATCAATTTTATTCTTTAGAATATGTTGGTCAGGTAAATAATGAAACGAACGATATTGTTTACTATGAACTCAAAAAGTTTATCGAATTGTGTGCAAAAAATAATCCAAACATATTAGAAATGTTAAATACTCCTGAGGATTGTATTTTGTATAAGCACCCTTTGTATGATGAAATAGAACAAAGGTGTTTTTTATCTAAACTCTGTAAAAATACATTTGCGAATTATGCTTTTACACAAATAAAAAAAGCAAGAGGATTGAATAAAAAGATTGTGAATCCAATGGAAAAGGAAAGGAAGACAGTATTGGATTTTTGTGTGGTTCGAGATGAAAAAGAGTCTATTCATTTAAAAGACTTCCTGCAAAATCATGATTTAAATAATGAGTATTGTGGTTTAGCAAAGATTCCAAATATGAAAAACTGTTATAATTTATTTTACAATGAAAGGCTTGGCTATAGAGGAATTGCAAGAGAACAAGCAAATGAGGTTTCTGTAAGCAATATTCCTAGAGAAGAACAACCGATAGGACTTCTATATTTTAATTTGGAAGGATATTCTTCTTACTGTAAAAAGTATAAAGAATATTGGTTATGGGTTAAAAATAGAAATCAAGATCGTTATCAGAATAACATATCGCATGCAAAAAATTATGATTCTAAGAACATGATGCATACGATCAGGTTGTTACATATGGCAGAAGAAATAGGTCGAGATGGTGAAATAAAGGTTCGAAGAAATGATCGAGATTATCTGTTGGCAATAAAACAAGGGAAATTTGATTATGACTTTTTGGTAGATAAAGCCGAAAGTATTAAAAATAAACTTGAAGTTTTATATCAGGATTCGGAACTTCCTGAAAAACCAGATGTCGTTTTCATAAATAGACTTTTGGTTGCGTTAAGGAGTAAATTTTATAATTTGGTATAAAAGATGAATTTGGATATAATAATTCATGATTCAAAAATACTCGGTGTGGATTACAACTCTAATGGAGATGTCATTTATATTGATGAAGAAGCCAAAGTATTTAGAAATAATAAAAAAATCAAAATAAAAGGTTTAAATCAAATAACAACCCCGGTTATTAAAATTACTTCAGAAGAACGCTTTTTACTAATTGATAAGGATGGAGGTTCTGGAATGGATAATTGTTGGATTATTAATAATAGAGGAACAATTGAAAGCTCTTTTTTTATTGATTGTATCCTAGAAATTGTCGTTACTAATGAATATGTTATTGCGTCCTACGGGGATTCAATGTTTGACAACGGATCAGAATTTGGTGATGCACAGATCGTTGTTTTTGATTATAATGGAAAGGTAGTTTTTAAATATAATTCACAAGAAAATAAAAGTATTGTAAACTTCTTAGAAAATAAAGCCTTTGTAAAGCAGGATGAGAATACAATTCTATTTATGGCCTATTATGATAAAGAATTAGGTGAAGGCTTCTCGGTTATTCAATTGAACTTGATTGATTTTTCATCCCAAAGATTATTTTTTATTGACAATAAAGAGATCGAAGGAAAAGAAATTTATTTTACAGGCTTCACTCTGAAAAATCGAGAATGGTATTTTTTTGATCAAAATACTGACAGCTGGGATTCTAAGGAAGAAGGAGCATGTATAATTTATAAATTAGATTTCGGAGGATCTATAAAAGAATATTATAGGTATTCTCGCTTAGTAGTAAAACCAATAACAGGGGTATTTAACCAAGGGTTTGTTTTTTTGTCTTATCCCAATTTGGGGGCTTTGTACAGTAGGATTGATTTTTTAAGATTTTAATATTTATGCCAAAAAATAGAGGAAAAGAAGGTCGAGACGATTACTTGTTTGGAGAGTCGTTTATGAAGCGAAAAATTAAAGAAGCTGTTTATGACATGTCTTTCTTACTAGAAAGAGGTTACGGAGAAGCTTCATCTTGTGAATTGGTTGGGAATCGTTACAAATTAAACAAACGTCAACAACAGGCAATCAAAGGAATGTCGGCTGGTGAATCTGCCATTCAAAATAGAAAATCGAGACAAAGATCAATACAGGAAATAAAGAATCAAGCACTTATTATTGACGGTTTTAATCAATTGATTTTATTGGAAAGCATGTTGTCTGAAGCGTATTTATTTCAAGGAAAGGACGGAGCCTATAGAGATTTATCTAGATTACATGGTACTTATAAAAAAGTAAATCAAACGTTAGAGGCAATTGACTTAGTGAAAGACTTTTGTTCTGAAAATAGTATTAATAAAGTAGTATGGGTTTTTGATAAACCTGTTTCGAATAGTGGTAGAATGAAAACCTTATTAAATACCTATGCTGAAGAAAACGGTTTGAATTGGGAGATACTACTTGAAAACAATCCAGACAAAGTTATTGCTGAGAGCAAGGATGTAGTGCTTACCAGTGACGCTTGGATACTGGATAGAGTAAATTCATGGTATAATTTAATAGAAGATTTAATTCCAAAGACTTATTCATACTTAGTTTCTTGCTAATAAAAAGAAATAACTATGCGAGAGAATCATATTTTTAATAAACTGATTGAAGTTCAAAAACAACTTTTGGCGTTGGAAATGAATCACTATTTTCTTCAGTTGAAAGAAGAACACGTAACAATTTTAGCACAAAATGTTCAGTCATATCAACGAGACTATTTATCAATCGAGAAATTTAGGGAACCAAGATTTTCTGAAGAACTAAAAGTTGATCGTAAGGAGATTTTTGAGAAATTTCATTTTTTCAATGAAGAAAAGGATATCGATTTAATTCTTGAGAAACTAAAGCTCATTCCAATTAATGACGTTCTTGTAGTTCTTGGACAGCGAATTACACCAGCTTCTGTTAAAAATGAACAAGGAATTCCTCCAATTGATGACGAAGTTTTTAAGAAGACGTTTAAGCCTTATAATAAACAATTGTCAAAAGGATTGAGAGCATGTGAGAAGCATTCGGAAAGAGTAGAAAACTCTTTCTGGGGAAAAATCGAAGGAAATCCGAATCAAAAAGAAGAAAGGGCAAGAGAAGTAGTAAAGAACTTACTTTTCAATAAAACTTGGTGGAATGTTTACTATCATTATAAACATGAATTGGTTTATGAGGTGCGCATTTCTAGTGGACATGGTGCTCGTTGGAAACTTTCCAATCTCGAATTTATTGGTTTTGTAGAACCACTTGAGATCAATGATTAGTTTTTGTGTATTTGTTGAAAAAAAGACAGAATTAACAAGAAATTGATAAAAAAAGCACTTTAATTAAACTGTTTTTTATTATATATTTGCCGCACCCAAACAAAACACAGCTACTACATAGTTTAATTAATAGATAATCTAAACATAAATAATTATATGATTAGAAAATTCCTCCTGTGTTTTTTCCTTTGTTATACATGGCTGAGTATAGCTCAAATTGAAGCAAATTCAATTATGGCCATCCCCGTTTTAAGCAATACTGAGATGAATAGTGTTGTAACTCCCAATCAAGGAAGTTTTATTTACAATTCTACTGACAATAAACTTTATAAATACACCGGAACGGAATGGCTTCCCATCGGTTTAGGAAGTTTTATTAATGAAGATCTGAAATTGATACGAGGCAATGTAAATGCAAACGGTACAATTGCTCAAGGAACAGGTTTTACAGTTACAAAATTAACGAGTTCAAGATATCAAATTGATTTTTCGAATCCTTTTACAGGTGTACCATCAGTAACATTCACGCCAGGCGATCTCAATGCTCTTAATAACTATGAAGATAATGTTGTAAACATTATATTTCTTTCTAATTCAAGAGTAGTTGTAGTAACACATGACAACGAAGGCGAGAATGTTAGAGAAGATTCTTGGTTTTCTTTTATCGCAGTAGGACCAAGGTAAATTTCGCAGGAAATAGATAATACCTTAAATGGTATTTACTCCAAGATCATAAACCTTTTCTTAGTACCGTTCGTGCTTATCATAATGAATCTTTCGATGTCGTAAGTCCCGAAGTATGGCGAATAGTAAGTATTGGATCTGTTATCTTGTATTTTATTGTAGGAAACATCTCCATTTTCTGAATATTCAATATCGTACAGTGAGGTAGATTCGAACCAACCTCTCGATACTTTGGTTCTCCCGTCTTTTTTCTTTAATAAATGTTTCCCTGAATTAAGGATAACATGAAGCTTGTCATTTTTTATAAAAGCATTATAAGAAGGAGCTGTAGCTCTTTTAAAAATACTTCTTCCCCATTCTAAATTACCATCTTTTGTGTTTTTTAGAATTAAAATGTCATCATAATGATAAGTAGTTACCCAATAACCGCCCATAGTACCATTATGAACATAGGCTTGCGTTATGTAAAACTCTTCAGCGATTAAATAAGTATTTCCTTTACTGTCAGTTAAAACATGGTCTATTTCGAAATTACTTAGTTCTTTGTTTTTCTTCTTTTTTCTTTTCGCTGCCCTGTAATTATATAAATCGTCATAAACTTGTTTTGGTAAAACTTGAGCTTTCTTATTGTCTAATTTAAACTCGGTAGTATTCACCATAAAATTGCAGGCTCCTTTAATTCTGCTTTCATTTATTTCAGAATAAAACCCAGTCAGTTGTATGCTATTCTCATTAGGAATAATTCTTAGAGACCTAATATGTTCTGTATCTAAATCAATTAATAATTCAGTGTTTCCTTCTTTCGTAATTTTATTTAGTACGAATTGGTAATTGGTTTTCTTTTGATGTTTTTTTGATTTATGATTCTTAACATAAAGCTTTCCCAAAGAATAAACATTTGCGTTATCATCAATATATAGATCATTGTGAGTAAATGATCTGTCGCTACTTTCTTGATAAGCAGTTTTATAAACTAAGTTATTAGATGTTACATTGAAAACCCTTATAGTATAGGAATTCTTATTCTTTCTAATATTATCTGTAGCAATCGCAAAGAAATTACCATTTGGAGATAAAGCAAAACTCGTATTATGATTTTTTCTTGAACCAAATAAGCTCTGTTTTTTCTCAACAGTTGTTTCGAATATCGTTTTTTTAGAATAAGATTTTTTGTTCAAATCTATAGTATGACAAAATAGAATTCGTTCATCTTTTTTAGGAGCATAAACTGTAAAAAAGTTAAGTTTGTTATTATAGAATAATTCTCCAACGTGTTTTTCCTTTCTACTACTTTTAATAACTTCTGAAAATATCTTGTCAGAATTATTATTAAAGACATCAAACAAGAATTTTTTTCTTCCATTTCTAGCAATAATGGTTTCACCTGATTCCGAAGTAAAAATAGAGGTAATTTCATAGGCTTTTACTTTATCCTTAAATGGCTTTGTTTCTGTAGCTTTGAGTGACGTCGATTGTCCGACTACCTGAAGAGAAAGTAGTAGAAGACAAAGTGTGTAAAATGTTTTCATAGTAATTTAAATTGATTTAATTGTTTTTATTTAGTTCTAAGTAATCAGTGAAATAATCTAAGAACCATTTTAGATCATCCTTTAAATAGTGTTCATTTTCAGAATCAAAACCTAAAATTTGATACTCGTTATTAGATTTATCGATTAACACTAGAGTTCCCTCTAAAACATCATCTTGAACTTCCTTAATTCTGGGTTCAAAACGTTTCGAATTGGTACTATCTAACCTCACTTCTTTAGTACTGCTTTTTATTTGTATTGAATTGTTCAATAATATTTTTAAATTTTGATTGGATTGCGATTTTGCTCGCATTCTAGAAATATTGAAGAAAGCAGTTCCAAAAAGTAAAATTAAAGCACCAATTACTTTTCCATTGGTAATTCCATAAGGAGAGGAAGAATCGGATAACAAGAAGACTAGTAAAGCTATACCTAAAATTGCAGGAAACACAATTAACCCAAAAAATATGGGGTAATCCATTTTAGGTTTGCCAATTACAATTTTATTGTTCTCTCTGGAATAGGAAATTTTTAGTCTTTTTAATTTCGACTCTAACAAATTTTCTTTTGTCATACTAATGCAGCTATTTTTTTGGTGCAAATATAATTACTTCCTATTTATTATAGTTGTATAATTCATTTTATGAACCTAACAAACCATAATATTCTATAAAATATTTGGGAATTTTTAAGAAAATTAACCATATTTGCCGTTCATTAAAGTAAAAAACAACGTAAAATTATACCTATGACAATACTAAAACAAACATATCAGGACGCTCAAATGCGCTTTTGTGGGGTAGGTTTTAGGTAATAATTCACAATATAAAAAAGCAAAAAGCGTCCAAAATTAATTTTGGACGCTTTTTTTATGAAAAAAAATAAAACCTGAAAACCACATTGACAAGTGTAATTGAAAAGTATACATATCGAAGAATCAAGGTGTTATAAGATCTGCAAAAAGCGGAGTAGAAATCTATCGCATAAATAAAGAGTTATTTGTTTGATTTTCAGTAAGTTGAGATTTATTTTTATTTGCAGGTTAAGAAAAAAGTATACATATTTGCATCGCAATAACGCAACAAAATAATTTTAATAACGAAGTCCAATGTTTGTAATTAATATAGAACAACAGAGCTGTTATACTGATCTAGGATCAAAAAAGCAGACGCTTCGTGATTACTTTTCTTATAAATAGTAACTTATTATATATGCAAAGTAATCCGAAGCCCTAAAAGTTTCGGGTTTTTTTTGCTGTAACTCCAAAAAGTTATCGATTAAAATTCCGAAGCAGGAATAAATCGTAAAACAAGTATTTTTTGAAACCACAAAACTTAAAGTCTTTTAGGCTTAAAGAAGTGCGTCGTATTCTAAAAAGACAATATGAAATTTACAAAGAGTTAAGAAATCTTGGATATCGAAAACTGGAAAGACCTATTCGTCATGGATGGTTTAAAGAAATTGTAATTACCCAAAACATAGAACGCTATAAAAATCGTGTGGCTATTGAAGAGCTTTTTAATCAAGTTGAAAGAGCATATTGGGGAAGAACAAAAGAATTAGCCGAGAGAAAATGGATAAATAGGGTGTCAAAGTATTTGATTTACAAAGATTTTCCAACAATAAGTAAAAAGCAATTTAATAAACTAAGCGAGCCAGCTAAAGCTATGTGTACTTCATTCTATTATAGGAATGAAGCTAAAAAACTAAAGCTAAGATTTTACGTAAGAATTCCGAAAGGAGCTTATCGAATAAAATTTACAAGGGCTTATGTAACACATTCAAAAAGGATTGATCCTGACTTATTAAGTGAAGATAGCTTTTTGGAAAGTAAACTTTTAAGAAGTGGATATTATGAAATTACTAGGAAAATCTACAATTGGAAGTATTACGACAAAACTGAATTAAAAAGAACACGAAGAAAAGTAAAATCTCAAATGAAGAGAATCAAACATTATTCAATTGAGAAACTGATAAAAGAAGAAATATCATGGGAAAGAAGTTAAAAGGAAAAGATCTAATCAAATTAGGGTTTCCACAAAACAATAGTATAAATATTGCTTTAGGGCAAATACATAGATATAGAAAAAAAGAAAAGAAAGATCGCATTTTAGAAGAAGCAAAGGAGGTATTGTTGAATCCAGAAAAATTTGAAGGCAATGCTATCTGGGGAAAGGTTGTTGAAGGATTGATAAAACCCGTTGAGGTTCAAATGCACAAATTAAGGAACACTCGTGCTCCATTTAGTATTTATGGTGAAAATGAAATTGATGAGCAAGCGAAGTTTCAATTATATGACGCATTAAAATTACCAATAGCGAAAGCAGGGGCTTTAATGCCAGATGCACATTCAGGATACGGATTACCTATTGGTGGTGTTTTAGCCACAGATAATGCGGTAATTCCTTATGGAGTAGGTTTGGATATTGGTTGTCGGATGAGTTTAAGTATTTATCCAATGAAGGCGAGTTATCTAAAAGGTAAACAACATCAACTGGAGAATATACTAAAAGAACATACAAAATTTGGAATGTATGAAACACACCGCCAAAAACATGATCATGAAATATTTGAAAATGCGGCATTTCAGGACATCCCTTTGTTGAAAAAATTAAAGATAAAGGCATATAATCAATTAGGAACCTCAGGAGGAGGTAATCATTTTGTTGAATTTGGAACTGTTGATATAACAGAAGAGAATAACGAATTTAAGGTGCCCGTTGGACAATATGTTGGCTTATTAACCCATAGTGGGAGCAGAGGCTTGGGGGCTAACATTGCAAAACACTATAGTTATTTGGCTAGCAAGCAGTGTCCACTTCCAAAGAACGTACAGCATTTGGCTTGGTTAGATTTAAATACGCACGACGGACAAGAATATTGGTTAGCTATGAATTTGGCTGGAGATTATGCAAAGGCATGTCACGATAATATTCATAAAAGAATAGGTAAACTATTGGGAAGTAAATCAATTGCGACTATTGAGAATCATCACAATTTCGCTTGGAAAGAAACCATTAATGGCGAAGAACATATTGTTCATCGCAAGGGAGCAACTCCAGCAGGAAAAGGAGCCTTAGGAATTATTCCAGGATCTATGGTAGCTCCAGGTTTTATTGTTAGAGGACTGGGAAATGAAGATAGTTTGTTTTCGGCATCGCATGGAGCAGGAAGAAAGCATTCTCGAAGAAAGTGTAAAGAGAAGTTTACCAAAAGTGATATCAAACATCAGTTGAAAATGAACGGAGTAACACTTATTGGTGGAGGGGTAGATGAAGCACCAATGGCTTATAAAAACATTAAAAAAGTAATGGGCAACCAACAAGAGTTAGTAGAAGTATTAGGAACCTTTACTCCGAAAATTGTTCGAATGGATCGTTAGTTCATCAAGGGGTTTAAACCCCTTAACAGTATACGATTATAAACCAATAGTAGATGTAGAGAAATATACCTTGAGTAAGATGGATTTCTCAGTCGCCGTGGCTTCTTCGAAATGACTGGGTAAAAAGGATTACTAAGTTGTCAGTTCGAGTGATTTTTCTTAGAGAAACGTATAAAAATTGTATCGAGAACTGTTATTGAAGTAACCATTAATTAAAAAGTGAAGTTATGTGTAGATATGCCGAACATGTGTACAAATCACACTTTGTCTGTTTTAAGTGTCAAAAGGGATTTAAGAGAAGGTTGTTAGTTGACTTTAGTGGGGAAAAGGACCAAAAAGAAACAGTTTCTCATTGTCCAAACTGTAGATCCATTATGACAAATGTGGGCAAAGATTGTGAGATACCAAGAAAAACTGATGTGAAAAAATGGAAGTTTCTTAAAGACTTGATAGAATTAGGAATATCATACCATTCTTGTGGTTGTAGCGGACCAGGTTACATACCAAGAAACCGAATGGAATTAAGCTAGTACCTCAACAAAGAATAATAAAAAAGAAATTGAACTTGTTTAAGTTTTTTGTGTTTAAGCGAAAATTAGAAGTTTTAAGTATTGTTGAAGGCTTTTTTGAATTGCATAGCAGGGCTACGGAAAGAAGAAAAGACAATTACAGGGCTGAAAACAGCAATTTTTTAGCAAATAGAAAAAGTTTAAACAAGTTCATTATAAAAACATAAAAACATAAAAAATGAAAAGAGAACACAACACAAAAAGATACGGAGAAATATGGCCGCAATATAAAATAGACAAAGGCCTAGAAATATTAAAAATAGTACAACAATGGATTATTGTCTCAGGAGGTTGGGCATGGCATTTTATGTCAGAAGAAAACCACATAGAATACAAACATGCTCATGATCATAAAGACATTGATATTTTCGTTCATCCTGAAAATGTAGCTCAAGTAATGCTATTATTACAAGAAAATGATTTTGAGAAAGTATGGACAAGATATGACCATTTACCGAGCAACGAGAATTTCAGACGTTATGAAAAAATAGATTGGTTACCCAATGGAAAACAATATAAAGTAACTATAGATTTTTTTGAAGCGAAGAATATAGAAACTATTGAGGTCAATAATTGGACTTTAGTAGCTCCAAAAACACTCTTAGGTTTTTATAATTGACCTTTAGCATCAGTGAAAACTCTTTAATAAAGCCATTAAAAGGGTTAAGCTATAATGTTGAGTATTTTAAATCTCACTTAGTGAGTAATATTCACGCCAGTGGTAATTGCTGGGCAGTAAAAAAAGCGTTTGAGTTACTAGTAAATGGTAAAAATTTAATCGGAAATCCATTGTTGTCTAAAATCCCATAAGGATATTCCTTATAGATAACATGCAAACAAAAATTATACAAATAACAGCAGCGAAAGGTCCTGCCGAATGCGCTTGGGTAGTCGCGAAAGTGTTAAAGATATTTTTAAAAGAAATACAAAGTAAAAACATAACATATGAAATCATTCAAAAAGAGAATGGTATCGAAAATGGAACAGTGCAGTCGGTTCTTATACAACTAAAAAGTAAAGATCTCAATCAATATTTAAATAATTGGTTAGGCACCATCCAATGGATAGGAGTTTCTCAATTCCGAAAACATCATAAACGAAAGAATTGGTTTATTGGTTGTTTTGAATTATCTGGAATACAAAGTGAATCCTTTGCTTATATGGATATTGAATTCCAAGCCATTCGAAGTTCTGGACCTGGAGGGCAACATGTAAATAAAGTAAGCTCTGCAATACGAGCAAAGCATAAACCTACAGGAGTTCAGGTACTGGTGTCGGATAGTCGTTCGCAGCATCAAAACAGAAAAATAGCTGTTGAGCGATTAAAAGCCAAAGTGAATGAATGTTATTCTGAAAAACTAAAGGAAAGTGATAAACAGCAATGGGGAAATCATTTGACTTTAGAAAGAGGGAATCCCGTAAAGGTTTTTATTGGAACGGATTTTAAAAAACAAAAAGAATCAAAAAAGTATAGTTCGAAACGAAATCAATTAAAAAATGATTTACGAAGAGGACTACAGTAAAAGAATTGTCAGTTCGAGTGATTTTTCACAGAGAAACGAAGAAAAATTGTATCGAGAACTGTCTAAAAAATAAGAACAGTCTTTTCCAAACCTCACAGGTTTTTAAAACCTGTGAGGTCTCCAAAAAAGTAAGTTCAATAACAAAAGAAAAGAACAATGGCAACATTAGTAAACAATTATATTTTCAAGGCATTGGATGCATATCCATATGATTTAGAAGAAACAGTTGAAGCATTAAACTATGCATTGTCTTATGACGATAAGAATAGCACGGCTTTATTACTATCAGGACGAATTCAAGCAGAAATACTTAAAGACTATGAAAAAGCGAAAAGTATTTATCAAGAGGCATTGGCTGAAAATGTGAATGCCATTGAAATTTATCCACATTACATACATACGTTATTATGTAATGAAGATTTGGAAGAAGCGAAACGCTTAATTGATTTTGCATTAACAGTAAAAGGATCTGATAAGGCTGTTTTATATGTAGCTAAAGCAAATCTATTTGAGCAAAAGAAAAAGTACAAGAAAGCTCTGGCAATACTGAAAAAGGCTAGAATACAAACATATAATAGTGATTATTTGTATTGTGTTGAAAAAGAGGAAGAACGTATAAAGGGGAAGATTCCGAAAAAGAAAAAAGAAAAGTCAAAAAAGTGTAAAAAGAAAAAAAAGAAGTAAATATTTTTAGTTACGCAAAAACATTGCGTAATAGTGTGAAATATTTGCATTGTAATTGAAAAAAAAGGCCTCATCATAACAAAGATTGTGGTGAGGCACTTAAAAAAGTTCATTGAAATGTAAAAGTTCGGTAGCTCAGTGGTTAGAGCAACAGACAACACTATTCGCTATGAAAAAGCAACAATAGTTCCTATGAAAATAAAAACTGTGTGTCGCAGGTTCGATTCCTGCCCGAACTTCTAAACCAATAAAGATTTTTTTTAACTAAAATACTTTCCATTGGTTTAAACAGACTCAGTAGCTCAAATGGATAGAGCGCCGATATCTACTATTCGCTATGAAAAGGCAACAATAGTTCCTATAAAAAGACTTCGGGGTCCGGAGGTTGCAGGTTCGAGTCCTGTCTGAGTCACGAAAAATACTGACAAAGAAAGTTCCTATAATTCATTCACAGAAATTACTTTCCGTCAGGAAAAGACAAAAAGAGTTCCTATTAATCCGGTTCGACTCCGGGGCATGTTTGGTCATTTTTACTCTTCGTCTTTTTTAAAACAAATAGGTAAAAGGTGTTCCTATACAATTTGAAAAATACGCCTCACTTATTAAAAAATATGAAAAATGAGAACATTAAAATTGTTTAACGCGGTAATAGCAAAAAAAACGGTATCAAATGAAAATCCTTATGTGTCAACAGGTGGATTTATTATCGAAAAGAATGCTTTATGGGCTAAAGATACTATTACAACATACTACGAAAAAGAACGATTAACTGGAAACGACTTAAACAAAACCTTCCATAAATCATGGAACAAAATTAAGTCTAGTTCTAGAGTTGAATTGTATGTTGATCAAATTCAACATTATATATCAACTTACGGAAGTAATTTTACAAGCGAAATTTACATTCCTTCAGAAGTTGTTGATATTCCAGAAGTAAAGTTAATATACAAAGTTATTAAAGCATATACCAAAGAAGAAATGACTCAAAAATGTATGTCATTACTTCAATCGGGAATTGCTTTAAAAGAAGAAACAATAAATGATTTATTATCAATATTGGTAGATGAATTGGAGTATGAGTTTACGGGGAAAGAAAACATCAGAAATAAAGAAGCTGTTGTTAAAATAGCAGATTTGTATCATGTATATCCAGAAAATGTTGTGGAGTTTTTCCGATACATTATTTATAGAACAACCGATTCAACATTGCTTATTAAAAATGAAGAGTTAATTGAAGCGATAAAAAATAGCTCGTATAATCCTTCAATGGCATTCAATAAATATGGATTAGAAAAGCTAGCTGAAATTTTCAATCGATTTAAGCCTTTGTTTTTAGCCTATAAAAATAGAGCACCAAAAACAATCAATAAAATAAGTAAGCTGTCGAAAAAGTTTCATAAGCCAATGGTTTCAAATCCATTAAATGAAGTAACATTTTCTTTATTAACTGAAAATGATATTCATTGGTTAGATAACGCAACTCCTTTTGCTTTATTCAAAGCGTTGAGTGCTTGCTATATCAGAAAAAATGGACAAGATACCTTTTTGTATAGAGTAAGAAACGGAAAATCGTGGGTTAAGCCAGGTGCTATTTCGTATGCAAGTGAGATGAATTACGATTTTATCTTGAGCTATATGAAAACAAAATTCAATTTGGAAGATACTAAAATTTACATACCAGCGGATGTTGAGTACGCGTTACCTACTTCTGAGAAAATGAATGTTGGAAACATTCCAACGGGAACAAAGTTTTTCGGAGAGAAATTAGCCGTAGGTATTTATTGGAAAAACGAATGGGGAGCGAGCGATTTGGATTTATCTGGTTTAAACATTGGAGGAAAAGTTGGTTGGGATGCAAGCTACAAGCAAAATAATGGAAGCCTATTATATTCTGGTGATATCACATCTGCACCAAAAGGAGCAGTGGAGTATTTATATGCAGCGAATGGTTTAAACGCTCCAACATTTGTGAATAGCAATGTATATTCAGGAAAGGTAGATTGTGAATATAAAATTGTAATTGGTAAAGGAAGTAACATCAATAAAAATTACATGATGGATCCTAATGAGTTATTTGCTGAAATAAAATGTAGTTCTGTACAGCATCAAACTGTTTTGGGAATGTTATTACCAGAAAGCAAGAAACAAAAGGTTTTGGGTATTCCAATGAAAGGAGAAGAAAAACAATCGTTTGTATTGTTGAATTTTGGAGCTGGACATGCGCGAGTTTCAGGAAATTCAGAGGTGTCAAATTTGGCTACAAAAGCATTATATCAACAATGGAAAAATCCATTATCATTTAAAATGATTGTTGAAATGTTGGGAGCAGAAATAGTAACAAATAAAGAAGAAGCTACTCATGATTTTTCTTTAGATGTACTTGAAAAAGATAGTTTTATTAAACTTTTTGAATAGAAAAAAATGAATAAGAATAAAATAATAATTATAGACTTAGAAGCTACTTGTTGGGATGGGAAAATTCCATCCGGACAAGTAAATGAAATCATAGAAATTGGTATTTGTGTGTTAAATACGGAGTCTGGTGAAATATCTAAAAATAAAGGAATATTAATCAAACCAGAACGATCTGAAGTAAGTCCGTTTTGTACAGAACTTACTACAATAACACAGGAGCTTTTAGATAAAGAAGGAGTTTCTTTTTTAGAAGCATGTAATCAATTGAGAAATGAATACAATCCAAAGGAATATGTATGGGCTAGTTATGGGTATTATGACTTGAATATGCTAAAGAAGCAATGTAAAATCAGGAATGTTGAGTATCCCATGTCTCAAGAACATATCAATGTTAAAGTACTCTTTTCCGAAGTAAAAGGACTTTCTAAGAAAGTAGGAATGAATGGAGCATTGCATATTCTAAATTTTGAATTAGAAGGAACTCACCACCGTGGGATAGATGATGCAAGGAATATTGCGAAAATTTTAGATTGGAGCCTCAAAAATAAAAAGGAAGCTTAACGTATGTAAAATAATCAAATGAATGATAGTAATACGATCGTCCTAATTGTTTAGGACGCTTTTTTTATCGCAAAATCATGGCCAGATAATGAATCTCGGCGATTGTTTCAAAAGATATAACTCGTTGGTATACGTACATCGAGATAGTTAAATAAAATAGAAAAATGTTAGTAGAGGTTAATTAGAAATAAAACAATAAAAACTGAAAGCAATTGAGAGACAGACTTTTGTAAATAGGAACTAAATCCGTGAGATAACGGATAGGAATTTTATTGTCTAGTATTTAAATTAAACACCTGTTAATCAGTAAAATAAATTAAAATTTTTCTTGCGTAATTAAAAAATACATTTCATATTTGCATCGTCAAAAAGAAACAAAGAATTATTAAAATAGTAAAATAATGAAATCGTATAAACAACATAGTATAGCATATTATTTAGAATTTAGTTCGCCGAAAGAGGAGCTGCTTTTCTGTGGAGATTGTACGCAATTCATTAATAAAAAGGAGATAGATTATGAGAATATAAATTAATATATATTCTTATGAAAGATACAAAGCATCTCCTTACAAGAGATGCTTTTTTTTATGCTATGAGTTATGGAAATATTGGGAAGATTGCTAACTCACTTGATTTAAATCGTCATTGTAAGAGATGATTCTTTTACGTACAAAAAGGACAAGGTGGCTGAATGGTTAAGGCGGCGGACTGCAACTCCGTTTTTTATGAGTTCGATCCTCATCCTTGTCTCAATGATCATTATTCAATTATTAGTGAACAATGGTCAATAAATAATGAACACTGATAATTGATCATTGTAAAACTGAAAAAGGTTCATTGGGGTAATGGTTATCCTTCCCGACTGTCTCTCGGGAGATACGAGTTCGATTCTCGTATGAACCGCTAATATATAATCAATAAACAATTGTTGATGGTCAATTATTGACGGCAACTGATAATTGCAAAGTTGATTATAAAACAGGGAAGATAGCGATTGGTTGTTTATTCCGTATATCGGAAAGGTTGTAGGTTCGAAATACGAAGTATTCATGAACACCGAAATGGAAATAAAAAAGAACAATGAACTAATCCTGCTTCCCAGACTAAAACTAGAAAGGAGTGTGTTTAAAGACTTGGGATAATACAAATCGCATGGTTGTAAAAAGAATTGTACTGTTCTGAGTCTTTAAATTAAGGTATAACTCAGCTGGTAGAGTACCGTGCTTTTAACACGGGAGTCTTGGGTTCGAATCCCAACGCCTCAACAATTGCAGGAATTGCGGAAATGGTATACGCGTCTGACTTATACCAGTTCTGATTTAATATTCCACAAATAAAAAGCAGATATTTTTTGTTTAGACAAAAAAGAAAATTAAGGCATAGCCTCAGTTATAACTTCTTTTTATTTTGAAGTGTAAACGGAAAAGATCAATTTTTCATGAGTAATATTAAGTTGGAAATGGTATTGTAATCAGAATCTTGAGAGTTCGAGTCTCTCTTCCTGTACAATTAAACCTGTGATGTAATGGTTAGCATACAAGACTTTGACTCTTGTTGTATGGTTCAAATCCTATCAGGTTTACATATGGTGGCTTTAGTTTATTTGGTAAAACGTCTCGTTGTGGTTGAGAAGAACAGGGTTCGAATCCCGAAGTCACCCAAAAAAAGTAAATGAAAAAAAGTAGAAATTGTGGAACAAAAATGGAGAAATTTTAGTGGAAAAGTATTCGAAGGTTCTATTGTTGAGGTGCTAGAAAAAGCCATCTCTAAAGAACAAAAAGAAGGATATCGTTTAAAAGTTTGTGTGGGTTCTGATTCTCAGGCTTACAAATCGTATGTAGAGTATGCAACAGCAATTGTTGTTTTAAGAGAAGGAAAAGGAGGTTTTATGTTTATTAGAAATCATAAAGGACCCAAAAAGGTATCTCTTAAAGAGCGTATGCTAAAGGAAGTAACGATGTCTGTGGAAGTGGCGTATGCAATATGTGATTTACTTGATGGCTATAATGTAGGATTGGAAGTACATGCGGATATTAACACAGACCCTAAGTTTCAATCGAATGTGGCTTTAAAAGATGCTATGGGTTACATTTTAGGAATGGGGTTTGAATTTAAAGCAAAGCCACATGCCTTTGCAAGTTCTTCTTGTGCAGATAAGGTTGTTTAATCGCAGGGCGATAGCCAAGGATTCACTATCAGTTCGAGTGGTTTTTATGGAATGGAACGGAGTAAAAATTGTATTGAGAACAAGTTAATAATTGGAATTTAAAATCTTCTCGATACAAAATTATGTTGTTTGATAACGCATGATTTCACTTGAGCTGATATAAAAAATAAAGAATTTATAGTTGCGCAAAAACACTGCGTAATAGTATGAAATATTTGTAATGTAATTGAAAAAGAACGCCGTTAAAAGCGGGAGGATTGCAAAAGAAAAACAAAGTAAAAGAAAAAGTCATCATTTATAATGAAGTTAAAATATCAAGCGAGTCTTGTTGCGTGTTTCTGTATAGCACCATTGTATAAAACCTTGCAGTAATGTATTAGTGTTTTATGTGCAACTTTACTTGAAGGTTTTGATTGTTAGCCAAAAAACAGTCACAAGTTCTATGTGTCATGGGTTCGAATCCCATCTTCCCCGCAAAGTAAATAAGAAAAAAGGGGAAGTAGCTCAGTTGGTTAGAGCAATAGATTAGAGTTCGTGGGTTCGAATCCCACTCCTGAGAAATTAGGATGGCAGAGCGGTCGAATGCGAAGGAGTGAAAATCCTTTAACTCACAGACCTTTCACGTCTGTATTTTTTTGCACAGGTTCGAATCCTGTCACAGCTACCAAAACTAGGCTGTGTGGCTCAGTTGGGTAGAGCACTACGCTCATAACGTAGGTTTATTTTTGAAAAGCGCATCATCTTTTAAAACTGATGATAAAAGTAATGGGTGTTACATGAGTTTTTAAATCACAAGATGATACCAAGAGTTTATTCTTTGTTTTCGTTAGAATGATTAAAAAACACTTATCAAAATACCTTGAAATAGTAAACTGTTTGAATGAAATACGTTTGATGTTTGCAAATCAATTATTGTTCAGAAAAAGAATGATAATCCATTTGAGAAACAATTTCGATATTACTTCAAAGACTTAGTATTTCCGTATGCTGATAAGCATGGACATTCAATGCTTTTATAATAAAAAAGATTAAAAATTCAATTTAAAAATTGATAAAGGAGAAGTATAACTAAAATTAAAACAAATGAAAAGAGTAAGAATTAACCAAGGATATGTTGGATTGGTGTTCAAAAATGGTGATTATCTTAAGGTAATTACACAAGGTGTGTATTGGTTAGGGTTTAATCATGAAGTAAAAATGTATGATTTAACTAGAGATTTTTACGCTCCAATAGCTTTAGAGATTTTACTTAAAGATGAATATTTGGCAACACTGATAGAAGTGGTTGAAGTAAAAGATGGCCAATTGGCTTTTGTTTATGAAAACAACAACTTTAAAAGAGTTTTGTATGCAGGTAGGTATGTTTTCTGGAAAGGTTTAGTGAACAGAAAGATAGAGTTATTTGATACTTCAGAAATTGAAATGCCAAAGAATATGGACAAGACTTTGTTTAACAATTTTGAGGTAAACAAAAATATTAGAGTTTTTGAAGTAGCAGCTTATGAAAAAGCTGTATTGCTTATCAATGATGTTTACGAAAAAACCTTAACGGGTGGTGTTTACAGATACTGGAGAAATGACACCACGATTAAGTTAGTAAAAGTTGATATGCGTCAATTACAATTGGAGATTTCAGGTCAGGAATTGTTAACAAAAGACAAAGCAAACATTAGAATAAACTTCTATACTCAATATAAGGTTGTTGATGTTGAAAAAGCGTTGTTAGTGAATAAAGACTATGAAAAGCAGTTATATATTGCTATGCAATTAATTTTAAGAGCTTATGTTGGTGGATATACTTTAGATGAGTTGTTAGAAAAGAAAGAAGATATTGCGACCTCAGTATTTAATGAAGTTCAAGATAAAGCAACTGCTCTAGGTGTTAAAGTGTTAAACTGTGGAATTAGAGATGTTATTTTAACTGGTGAAATGAAAGAGATCATGAATCAAGTTTTAGTAGCTCAGAAAAAAGCTCAGGCTAATATTATTACCCGAAGAGAAGAAACAGCTTCAACAAGAAGCTTGTTGAATACTGCTAAATTAATGGAAAACAACGAAATGTTGTTCAAATTAAAGGAGATGGAATATGTGGAGAAAATTGCTGATAAAATTGGTGAAATTACGGTATCAGGGAATGGAAACGTAATCAAACAATTAAAGGAAATTTTTACACATTAAAGTTGAATAGTTTTTAGAGAAACAGTCAATTGTAATTTATGGTAAAATTAAGGCTTACTATAAATTACAATTGACTGTTTATATATTAGTTCTTGCTCTTTTTTTTAGTGAAAAAGGAAATACTAAACAAAGATTAAATTTATTTGTTAAGATAAAAAGATCTGTTTTGAGGAGTATAAACAATACTGAGTTTATTTTTATTAGTTTTTTCAATTTGCTTCTTAAAAGATGAAATTAATTTTTCTTGATCTTTATAGATACTGGACCTCCTTAGAACGTCATTTTTGGTTTTTTTATCACAGGCAAAAGCTATTTCATAACTATTGTTTAATATTCTATTTTTTACATCAGCGGGATTCCCTAAGAGAAAAAAATCAGGTTCCTTCGCTTCTAGGTTTAAAAAAATAACATTTCTGTTTTTAGCAACATATTCGTAGTTTATATAAACGATTTGATCATTTGAAAGTTGAAAACTCATTGAAGAAACCATTTGAAAAAGTTCGCTAAATGACATTGATTTACTTCGAATGACATTAAGTTCTTCGTCTGAAATACAAGCTAAAAAAAGTAGTAAAGTAAGTGTAAGTTTTAAAAATTTGGGGAGAATTTTCATGGTTAAAGACGAGTTCTGGTTATTTAAATTTAAAAAGATAAAACTCAAAAGTAAATCCCTACTTTCCCTAGGCACTTTCAGAAAACAGTCTATTTTTTAAAATACATTGAAAATAGAGGATAAAATTATATAAATTCTATCCTCTATTTCTGTTTAAAAGAGGTTTTATTGATTGAATCTCCTAAAAACGTACCTACAAGACGTAGCTCTCCCATGAAAAAAATACTAAGATTTTATTTTAGGCTATTTGTTGGTCTGTTTGAGCTATTTTTCTTCGACCAATTTCTAATGCATTTCCTGTGTGTATACCAAAGAATATCCATAGAATTTCATTCTTTTTTGTTTTGGCTTTTATTTTCCGTAGGTGATAATGTTCTTTATCCTTACCAAAAGAGCCTTCTAATCTTGTTGCTCTTTCTTTAGCAATGATAGCCCTAAGTTGCTTTTTCTCTTTATGATTTTTAGGTTTTCTACCCTTGGGGATAAAGTCTGTCTGTATGGTTTTTGAGCTACTATATGTTCTGTTTTTATTGGTAGCATAAATTTTATCTCCACCGGCTACTTTTACCTTTTTTCGAGTTAACCCTTGCGCTTTTTGAACTGTTTGTATAAAACGGTTTCCTTCGTGAAACGCATTAAAATTAATATGTTCTATAAAGCTAATTCCATCAATTTGAACTTTGTTAACTTTTGCTCCAAACTCAACAGGCTTTACTTCTTTTCCGCGAACAATAGGACGGATATAATCCTTATGAATACTTACAATTCTATCTTTGATTTTTTCTCCTGTATCAAAATGATCTTTTTGTTGTTTGTAAATTCTTTGGATTGTGTCGATTCGCTTATAATACAAGGGCTTAAACTCGATATTGTAGGCCTTGGATAATTCCTTTTCAAAATCGATAAACTTACTTAATAGCTTCAGTAAAGCTCGGGTTAATGAAGTACGTTTAGACTTGGTTTTTCTTCGCATTTTACTAAATCCTTGGTAACGTTTTTTCCACTTGTTATATCTACTTCTGATCATCTTAGTTCCTAAGATGGAGCAAGTTTTACGTAATTGATTGTACAACCAGTGAACAGATTCCCAAAGTAATTTCTGGATGGTAGGATAACGAACTTCACTTTCGTAACAAGTAGCATCCATTACGATTTGGTCGGTACTATCAATATGATTTTTCCAAGAATTAAAAAGAACTTTTTCTACTAAATTAATATCTAGTTTCTCTGCTAATTCACAACGTATTTGACTTATTATTTTATAGTTTGTTAAACGTTCAAAACCTAATTCTATATCGCAGAAAAATTGATAGTCTAAATTTGAGTTGAGTTGTTCAATCATTTTCCTATCCGAACAATTGGCATAATGCTTTAAAAACATCAAGCCAAGTCTTCCTTTAGGGCTAAAAAGATAGTTACGCCCTTTTTTTTGTTCAGTAATATTTAAAGTAGTAACCAAGTCATCCCAATCAATAGCAGAATAGATTTTGCCCAAATCTCCCTCTAAAAAACGTGTGTAATGAGCATCATAATTCTCACTGAGGGGAAAAAATTGAAATGCGGTGTTGCATTTCAGAAATTCTTCGTATTTTCATAATTACACAAATGGAAACCCCGTTTTTTACCTTTTTTGGTGATTTTCGGGGTTTATTATGAATATAAGATACAACAAAACCCTCGTAAAAACAAGGGTTTAGCTATTTTATGACAGTGCCTCCCTAGAAATGTACTCAGTGTTTTTACTAATAGTAATAACCAGTTAGTATTATTTTGGCAATGTGAAATATATAGTGGTGCCTTCATCTTCTTTCGATCGAAGCCATATTTTACCACCTAGTAAATCAATGATTTTTTTCACAATGGATAGACCTACCCCAGTTGACGAATGTTCATCTCCGAGCGTTTGGAAAATTTTAAATATTTTATCATGATACTGTTCTGGTATCCCTGGGCCATTATCTGAAATACTGAACTCCCAACAAGTTTTACGTTCTATAGCATCGAGAATAACAATTCCACGTTCTTTGTTGCTGTATTTAATGGCATTATCAATTAAGTTTTGAAAAAGTTGATGTAGCCTGAATTTGTCCATTTTAATAAATGGTAACCTGCTAGGTATTGTTATGGTAACGTGTTCAGGAACGTAGATGGTATCTATTAATTCAGGAATTAAAACTTTTAAACTTGTTTTTCGTTTTGCTGATTTTACTTGATCAATTTTAGCATATTTCAAAATTCCATTAATTAAGTGATCCATTTTGTCAACTTGTTTAAAAAGCAAGTTGATATATTCTTCTATAATGGCATTAGGACTGGTCTCATTTTCATCTTTTATCCAGTTTATGAGTGCATTCATGCTTCTTAGAGGAGACTTCAAATCATGAGAAACAACTTGAGCAAAATCATTTAACTCTTTATTACTTATCTTCAGGTTCCTAACAAGTGTTTTGTTAGTTTTATCAGTTTCCATCAATAGGCGCAAGTTCATAGCACTTTGTAGCTGAGTTGCTGCTAAATTGGCAATAGTTTCTAACGTTTTTAGATGTTTTTTAGTGAAAAAGCTTTTAGCTGTATTTTTTGAGCTTATAAAACCTATGGTTACTCCTTTATCAATTATTGGAATGAAAATCTCTGAAGCGTGAGTCTTTTGATCATTTTCGTATCGCTCATCTGCCAATACATTGTTAATGATTTGTGATTTCCCCGATTTTAATATTTCATCGGCAATAGTAAAATTTAAAGAGTACTTTTTTTTAGTTCTATAAGCAGCAACGCATTCAATGTTTTTTGTTTTCGAATCTAGTAAATATATTGTAGCGTTTTCAAATTGTAACAAATTGGCTGGTATTGCGGCCAGTTCCCAAGCAATTTCTTTAATATTGGTTTTACCCATTATTGAAGACATCAAGTGATTTAACGCTTTTAATAAAGATTGGTTTTTGTATTCTTTAGTAAAGTCCTCTATAACAGCTACCTGATAATCTTTGTTTTTATTATTCTTCACTAATGAAACATTAGTTTTGGCACGAAAAATTTTGTCATTTTTCGCTTTATACTTTTTTACAATAGAAAAGCTATTTATTTCCCCGTTATCCAATTTTCTCATGAGTTCGTACGATTTTTCTTTATCTTCTTTTATAGAAATATCAGCAACTGAAAGTTCTAATAATTCTTCTTCGGTGTAGCGTAAGAAATTTTGAAAAGCTTTATTGGTTTTAAGTATTTTTCCATCCTCGGTTAATACAATACCCAGGGAGGAGTTTTCGATGATTGCATCGAGTTGTTTTTTTTGTTCATTGAAATATTCTTGCTGTTTTTTTTGTTCGGTAATGTCTCTGATAATTCCTTGGGCAAGATGAGGTTTTCCATCTGAGTTATAGATGAGGTTGCAGTTAATATCTACCCACTTTAGTTCTTTTCGACTGTTGTAGAGGCGCGCTTGAAAGTTTCTAAAACTCCCTGTTTCTAAAAATTCTTGAAAAGCATCGTGAGTGTACTCAATATCTTCCTCATATACCGTAGTCATAACATTAAAAGATTTCTTTTTTTGGGAGAGCCCAAAAAAATCTTCTGCCGCTTTATTCATTTTAATTACATTGCCAAACAAGTCCATTAAAATATAAGGATCGATAATGGATCGAAACAAATTATCGAGTTCTATTTGTTTCTCATTGACAAGCTTTATAATTTTCGTTTTGGCACTTTCTAATTCTTGATTCTTGTTTTGGAGAGCTCTAGAGGTTTCTTGTAAAGTAACTTCCGTTTCCTTACGAGCCATTTTTTCATACGCCAGAGAAGCTTCCAAAAACTGTCTCTTATTGTGGTTCATTTTTGGTTAGTTAGACTTAGTTATAAATTATCTCTTAGCTTGTGGGGGCTGAAGATATAGTTGTTCTAAAACTGGAGTTAATATAATGAAAACTAACCAATTATACTAATTGGTATTGAAAAATATTTTATTTTAAATGAATCTTATTAGTTAGAACTTCATGCTAAGTTGAATTCGCTTTCTTGCTAAATCTACTTCTAACACTTTTACCTCTACTTGCTGTTGTAAACTTACATGTTCATTAATATCCTTTACGAAGGAGTTAGAAAGATTCGATACATGAACTAAACCACTTTCCTTAACTCCAATATCAACAAAGCAGCCAAAATTGGTAATATTATTTACAATACCAGGTAGTATCATACCAATTTTAACGTCTTCAATGGATTTAATATGTTCATTAAAACTAAAGGCCTTGGCCTTAGATCTGGGATCTAGTCCTGGTTTATCTAGTTCTTTTACAATGTCTTGAAGAGTGGGTAGTCCATATGATTCAGTAACGTAACCCTGCAATTTAATTTGTTTAAGGGTACCTGAGTTTCCAATTAAATCGTTTATATTTTTACCAATATCCTTGGCTATTTGTTTTACTAAACTATAACGTTCAGGATGCACGGCAGAATTATCAAGAGGATTGCTTCCATTTTTTATACGCAAGAAACCCGCAGATTGTTCGAAGGCTTTACCTCCTAGTCGAGGAACCTTCTTTATGGCAGTCCTGTTGTCAAACGCACCGTTTTCATTCCTGTAATTAACGATGTTTTCAGCCAGTTTTGGTCCAATTCCCGAAACATAACTTAAAAGAGAGGCGCTTGCCGTGTTTATATTAACCCCAACTTTGTTTACGCAATGCTCCACAACAGTGTCTAATGATTGTTTTAAGCTAGATTGATCAACATCATGCTGATATTGCCCAACGCCGATAGATTTGGCGTCAATTTTAACTAATTCAGCCAAAGGATCAGCCAAACGGCGGCCAATAGAAACAGCCCCCCGAACGGTAATATCCTTATTAGGAAATTCATCGCGGGCAATTTTTGAAGCTGAATATATAGAGGCGCCGGCTTCATTGACTACAAAAATTTCAATAGGATTAGAAAATGAAATATTTTTTATCAATCGTTCTGTTTCTCTCGAAGCCGTTCCATTTCCAATAGATATGGCTTCTATTTGATGTTTTTTAACTAAGTGTTCAAGAGTGTATGAAGCTTCTCTAGATTTATTTTGAGGTGGGTGTGGGAATATAGTTTCGTTTTCCAATAAGTCACCTTGCTTGTTTAGGCAAACTACTTTACACCCCGTTCGAAATCCTGGGTCAATAGCAAGAATACGCTTTTCACCTAAAGGAGAGCCCAGTAATAATTGTTGAAGATTTTTAGCGAATACATTGATGGCAGATTCGTCTGCCTTTGCCTTGGCAAGATTCATTGCTTCGGTAGTTAATGAAGGAAGTAACAAACGTTTGTAGGAGTCGTCAATCGCTAATTGAATTTCTGCACCACTTTCATTATTAGCCTTAATGAGCTTGCGGTCAATTTTTTCTAGAATAGTAGCATTGTCAATTTCGACTTTAACTCTAATAAAGCCTTCTTTTTCGGCACGTAAAATCGCCAACATTCTATGAGAAGGAATTCGACGTAAATTCTCCGACCAGTCGAAATAGTCTTTATATTTTTGCGCTTCTTCTTCGTCTTTTTTTGTTTTAATAACTTTAGTAGCTATCGTTGAATATCGTTCTAATTCTCTACGAACCATATTACGAACATCAGTACGTTCGTTTATCCATTCGGCAATAATATGACGTGCTCCTTCCAAAGCTTTATCCATTGATTCTACTTCATTTTTGATATATTTTGAAGCCACATGTTCCAAATCATTAGTACGCTGACTCATAATAATTTTAGCTAGTGGTTCTAACCCATTTTTTCTAGCGGTTTCCGCTTTCGTTTTTCTTTTCTTTTTAAAAGGAAGATAAATGTCTTCTAAAGCAGTTAAATTGTCCGTTCTTTCAATTTTAGCCTTTAATTCATCTGTTAGACTACCTTGCTCATCAATTGCCTTTAAAATAGCTTTTTTCCTTTTTTCTAAAGCTTCAAATTGCTCTTTCAATTGAACTATTTGTCCAATTTCAACTTCATCTAAATTTCCAGTTTTCTCTTTTCTATATCTGGCAATAAACGGAACGGTGCAATCTTCATTCAGTAACTCGATGGTGTTTTCAATTGATTTTTGAGAAATTTGAACGTTTGAAGAAATATAAGTAATGAGTTGCATATAGAATAGTATTTAAAAAAAGAACCTCGTCGAAAAACGAGGATGCTAAGATAAAATAATATTGTTTTTGGTAAAGCTTGAAATAATCAATAATTCTGTAAAATATACAAGCGAAGATGTGCGGTATGGTTTTTTGTTTGTAAAACTATGCTGGCCCCACGAATTATTTAGAATTGTTATACCGGTAATTTTGAAAGGTAAGTGGTATTAAATAACAAAAGAAATAAAGGACGGAAGTTTAAGAATTAAAAATAAATCTCCTGCGCCAATCGATAGGTATTTGCATGAGCCTCCACAATAATTTTTAAATCTTCAGAATATCCTCCTCCCATACTGCAAACAACCGGTATTTCTTCGTCATAGCAAGTTTGTAAAACAAAACGATCTCTTTCTTTGCAGCCTTCTAGTGACAAGCTTAATTTTCCAAGTTTGTCGCTTGCTAAAATGTCAACTCCCGATTGATAGAAAATAAAATCGGGCTGTTCTGTTTTGATTAATTCTGGAAGTGTTTTCTTTAATACAGAAAGGAATTCATTGTCAGAAGTATTGTTTTCTAAAGGAATGTCTAAATCCGATTGTTCTTTATGAAAAGGGTAATTCGATTTTCCATGCATTGAAAAGGTGAATACAGAATCATCATTGCTAAAAATCTCAGCGGTACCATTTCCTTGGTGTACGTCTAAGTCAACAATTAGAATTTTGTTCGCTAATTTTTGCTGCTGTAAATATTTTGCGGCAACTGCTTGATCGTTTAATAAACAAAAACCTTCACCTCTATCGGAAAAAGCATGATGCGTTCCTCCAGCAATATTCATGGCAATACCATTTTCCAAAGCATAATGAGTTGCTTTCATGGTGCCATCGGCAATAATCATTTCTCGAGCGACGAGTTGCTCGGTAAGAGGAAAACCAACCTTACGCTCATCTCGTTTTGATAGTGTAATATTTAATAGGTCAAAGAAATATTCTGGAGTATGAACTGAAAAAAAATGTTTGTTATTGGGGATTTCAGGAGTAAAGAAATTTGCCTCAACGCAAGTTCCTTCATGGAGCAATTGTTGAGGCAATAAATCATATTTCATCATCGGAAACCTGTGATTGTCAGGTAACGGATGATTGTATATTTCGTGATACGCTATTTTTAACACACCAGAGATCCGTTTATAACCTTTCCTTTAGGTTCCATAAACGCTAGTTTTCCTTCAGGAGTATCTGTCATTAAAATCATACCCTGACTCTCAACACCACGTAACTTTCTTGGCGCTAAATTACAAAGTACAGTAACTTGCTGACCGACGATATCTTCAGGTTTAAAGCTTTCGGCGATTCCTGATACTATGGTACGAGTATCGATACCTACATCAACAGTAAGTTTTAAAAGCTTTTTAGTTTTTGCTACTTTTTCGGCTTCAATAATAGTTCCTACGCGAATGTCCATTTTAGTGAAATCATCAAATTCAATGGTTTCTTTTTGAGGTTCTATTTCTTTATTGGCAGCCTCATTTGCTTTTTTGGTAGCCTCCAATTTTTCTAACTGAACTTGAATTGTTTTATCTTCAATTTTAGAGAACAATAACTCACCTTTATTAATTTGATGATTAGCTGGTAAAAGGACTTCTTTTTCAGAAACGTCGTTCCAACTACTCTTAACTTCGTCCGAATTAATATTTAAGATGTTTTTTAATTTCGAAGAAGTAAATGGTAAAAATGGTTCAGATATAACAGCTAAACCAGTAGCGATTTGTAAAGCTACATTCATGATCGTTTTTACACGCTCTTCATCTTTCTTAATTACCTTCCAAGGTTCTTCATCAGCTAAATATTTATTTCCTAAACGTGCTAAATTCATCATTTCTTGGGAGGCTTCTCTAAAGCGATAACGCTCAATAGATTTAGCAATTACATCAGGAAATTGTTTTAATTGTTCTAAAACATCTTCATCAATATCAGAAAAATTCCCAGCAGGTGGTACCTGCCCATTATAATATTTGTTAGTTAATACAACTACACGATTAATGAAGTTGCCAAAAACAGCAACTAATTCATTATTATTCTTTGCTTGAAAATCTTTCCAAGTAAAATCGTTGTCTTTATTTTCAGGGGCATTGGCGGTAAGTGTATAACGTAATACATCTTGTTGTCCTGGAAATTCTTCTAAAAATTCATGTAACCAAACGGCCCAATTTTTAGAAGTAGACAATTTATTTCCTTCTAAGTTCAAAAATTCATTAGCTGGAACATTTTCTGGCAAAATATAATCACCATGAGCTTTTAACATGGCAGGAAAAATAATACAATGGAATACAATATTATCCTTACCAATAAAATGAACTAGCTTAGTGTCATCTTTTTTCCAGTAATCCTCCCAGTTTTTACCTTCTCTTTCTGCCCATTCTTTAGTAGAAGAAATGTATCCAATTGGGGCATCAAACCAAACGTATAAAACTTTTCCATCTGCGCCTTCTACAGGTACAGGAATTCCCCAATCTAAATCACGAGTTACGGCCCTAGGACGCAGACCGTCATCAATCCATGATTTTACTTGACCTAATACATTAGGTTTCCAATCGTTTTTATGACCTTCTACAATCCACTGTCTTAAAAAGTCCTCATGTTTATCTAAAGGTAAAAACCAGTGTTTTGTTTCTTTAAGAGTTGGAACGTTTCCAGTAATTGCAGATTTAGGATTAATTAAATCGGTAGCATTATGACTAGTACCACATTTTTCGCATTGGTCTCCATAACTTTCCTCATTACCACATTTAGGGCAAGTACCGATAACAAATCTATCCGCTAAATACTGATTTGCTTCTTCATCGTATAATTGTTCTGTTACTTCTTCAATAAACTCTTCGTCTTGATAAAGTTTTTGGAAAAAATCTGATGCTGTTTTATGATGAATTTCCGACGAAGTACGAGAGTAGTTGTCAAAAGTAATTCCAAAGTCAGCAAAAGAGTTTTTAATAATACCATGATATTTATCGATAATATCTTTTGGAGAAACTCCTTCTTTTTTAGCGCGCATAGGAATGGCTACACCATGTTCATCTGAGCCACATATATAAGCTACATCTTTACCAGTACCGCGTAAAAAACGTGCGTAAATGTCTGCTGGTACATAAACACCTGCTAAATGCCCAATGTGAATCGGTCCATTAGTATAAGGTAATGCTGCTGTTATTGTATATCTTTTTGGTTTGTTCATGTATGTTACGCTAAAAATTAAATAGCAAAAATACAAAAAAGCTATTTTTTAGACTGATCAAAATTAGATACATTTACTTATACCACAGAATTTATAATCATTCCTAAATTAATAGGTGTAAAAAATGCCTTAATTATTATTAAGGGATTCTTAACTTTTTAAGAGAATAAACTAGTTGAAATTATAATAATGAAGAATATTAAAGTAAGACAAATTACAAAAGATGAACTATCCTGGGTAAATTCATGCTATGAGAAAGTGGGCTTTAAAACATCTAATTTTCACAATGAGTTCATTGTTTTAGCTGAAGTTGATGGGGTAAACTGTGGTCTTGGACGTTTGGTTACAATAGATGAAGAGAATTTAGAATTAGGAGGGATTTTTGTAGATGATAATTATCGAGGATTGGGAGTGGCAACAAAAGTGGTTTCTTTTTTATGTAATGAAAGTAAACTAACTGGTAAAATTATTTGGTGTTTACCATTTGAAGATTTAAAAGGCTTTTATAATGATTTTGGGTTTGATAATCCTAAAACTTCGTTTCCAAAAGAGATTTCAGAAAAGCATTTATGGTGTAATACAAATGGAGGTTACGCAAAAAAAGTGCTATTATTGTCTAAACATATAGAATAATGAGAAAGAAACTAATCACTTTATTTTTAATCAGTATTAGTATAATGGTTCAGAGTCAAACGGAAGTTTCAAAATTAATAAGACCTCCTGCATTGAAAAAAGGAGACACTATTGCCATTGTTGCACCAGCAGGAATTTTAAAAAATAGAAAGCACGTAATTGATAAGGCGAAAAAACTGGCACAGAGCTGGGGATTAAAAGTAGTTTACGGGAAAAATATGTTTAATCAAAATCATCACTTCGCAGGAACTGATGAAGAGCGTTGTCAAGATTTTCAAGATGCATTAGATAATCCTAATATAAAGGCAATTTGGAGTGCACGAGGAGGATATGGTTCAGTACGAATTTTAGATTTACTAGATTTTACGAAGTTTATAGAAAATCCTAAATGGATAATTGGATATTCTGATATTACTGCTTTTCATAACCACATTCATAATTTAGGAGTAGAAACCCTTCATGCAATGATGGGAACTAGTATGCAAGACAAACCAGAAGATATTCCTAATACCATTGCAACTTTTAAAAAGGCGCTTTTTGGAGAAACGTTAAATTATAAAATATCTTCTTCTAAATATAATAAAGAAGCGGCAGTACAAGGTCAATTAATAGGAGGGAATATTGCGATATTGGCTTCAATGCTTGGGTCGGATAGTCAAATTTCTACAGAAGGAAAAGTATTGTTTATCGAAGAAATAGGCGAGTACAAATACTCAATAGATAGAATGCTACAAAGTTTAAAAAGAGCGGGCTATTTTACAAAAGTGAAAGCGGTAGTGGTAGGAGATATGACGAAGGTTAAGAAAAATACCACGCCTTGGGGTAGTTCAATTGAAAAACTAATCTTAGAAGTAGTTCCGAAAGATGTACCGATAGTTTTTAATTTTCCTGCGGGTCATGAACCAGATAACAGGGCTTTAATAATGGGAAGAAATGTTAGGGTGACTATAAAAAAAGTAGGAACTTCAGAATTGTCTTTTGAATAAAAATGGCTGATCACTATGAATTAGGAAAGAAAGGCGAGCAAGTTGCATGCGACTTTTTATTAGAAAAAGGGTATGAAATTCTTTCTAGAAACTATCATTTTCAAAAGGCTGAAATTGATATTATTGCTCAAGTAAAAGAACTGCTTGTGGTTGTTGAAGTAAAAACGAGAACCTCCGTTTACTATGGGAATCCGCAAGATTTTGTGAATGAAAAGAAAATAAAACTTCTAGTTAAAGCTATCAATAAATATGTAGATGACAATGATATTGATTTAGAGATTCGCTTTGATATTGTTGCGATAGTATTTGAAAAAAATAAGTTTTCAGTAGAACATATCGAGGATGCTTTTCTACATTTTTAAAAAGAAAAAGCCCGCATAAAGCGGGCTTTTTATATTATTTTATCTTTTTAAGGTTTTCAAAAAACTTGTGTACATCGTCTATGGTGTTTGGAATTGCGATGATCTTTTTATTTTGATCCAACACAAAATATGTCGGAGTTGCATCAATTTTATACTTTCTTACCACTTCATTATCAAATTTATATTCAGGATGAGTTCCGAAAGTATTATGCCATCCAGGAAGTTTTTCTTTAAATTTATTGAATTCAACATCATTGTCTTCAATAGCAAAGCTAAGTACAGAGGTTGTGTTAAAATCTTTCATAAACTCGTGCACTTCTGGAATTTCTCTAGTACAGTGAGGACATGCTGTGCTCCAGAAAATCAACAGATAGTTTTCGCCATCAGATAATTCAGAAAGCGTGTATTCTTGCTCACCTTCTTTCCAAGAAAAATCAGGAGCTTCTCTTCCTACGGAAACACTTAACTGATCTAGTTTTTTCTTTTTGAATTCTTCGTCGTTGTTAGAAAGTTTGTCGTAAAACTCTGTGAATAGCCAATCTACAATCTCGGAATTTCTCTTGTCTGTAAAACTTGAAGCTAAAAACTCAATAATTTCTTTTTTTACTTTCTTATTTGAAATAACATCCATTACTTTTTCAATAGACTCTTTGTGAAGTTTTTGCTGGGTAACCTGATCATCAGAATAGTTCAACAGAAAAACAAAATCGTTAACACTATCAATTAAAAAAGATGAATTATATAAAGCCTCGTCCTCAAAATCTATGTATTCAAAAAAGTTTTCTACGGTAGTATTTACATATTCAGGCATCTCGTCAATAACACCTGATGGGTTGTAACGCTGAGAAGCTTTTATGAAATTATGAGAAAGCATTCCTTCGGATTTGTTTTCGAATTTTTCTTGTAAATCTTCTAAGTATCCTAATTCCTTTTTATAGGCTTTCTTTACATCTTTTGATGGGTTTTTTAAGTATTCCATTTGATGTTCGTTTACCTTATTTTGAGCTTTAGCATACGATTCTAAATATTCAGAATAAAGCTTGTTTTCACGAGAGCTAGTATAAACTATAGATTGCTCTGGATATTTAGGATTGTAAATAAATTCAACATTTTCTTTATTAAATATAAAATCAATAAAACCGGCTCCTTTCGTTCTATAGGTAGCTCGGTATACACCAGGTTCAGTATCTTCCGGTAATTCAAATGAAAATTTACCCAAAATTTGCTTGTCAGAACCTACTGCAATTGTGTCAAATTGAATTGTGGCGTTTGAAATGTATTTTGGTTTTACACCTTGAAGTTTATGAAGCATAACCCAATTACTATCTTCAGGAGGAGTCATAGTTCCCTTTACCGAAAATTGAGCATTAGCTATTGAACTTATTAATACGATTAAACTTAGAAAATTTTTCATCATAAGTGTTTTGATAAAGTTATTATAAGGGGTCAAAATATGTTGTCTAATAACTTCATTTCAAGAAGTGTACCAAAGTTGACAATCTATTAAGTTTCAAATTTAAAACAATAAATTTACTCAGTAAATATAAAATAGTTTATCAGAAAAACAATAGAATTGACCTTATTATTAAGACAAATTTCACAGGCTTTTTTCATTATTAAAAAAACCAAGGTTGTTAAAATAATGAATAATAGCTTCTTTAATAAGAACAGATTGTTCGCCAGGTTTTAAATTGGGTAACTCATTAATAGTTTTGTAATGAGGCCAGCCATCATCATCAAAATATTCAAACTCATAATAGCCATAAGGTTCTAAAAGCTTACATATGGCAATATGCATTAGGTTAATTTTTTCATCCTTTTTAAAGGTTTGGTGACCTTTTCCAAGTTCTTGAATTCCTATTAAATAGATAATGGCATCGACATCTAAAACATCGCCATCTGCAAATTGAGATGATAATCTGTTAATAATTATATCCCATTTTTCTTTTAAGTCTTCTTTTTTACTCATTTCTTTAAATGCGCAAAGATACGAACGAGATGGTTATGTTTGTTCTTTATGAATATTTATATTAGTATTTTATAGCTTATCTAGAAAAAAAATAAATAGAAATGAACACATTCGATATTATTATTGCAGCACTTTTATTATTCGGCTTTGTTCGAGGATTAATGAAAGGGCTTTTTGTTGAAATAGCTTCATTGGTTGCTTTGGTTGCCGGAGTTTATGGTGCCATTCATTTTTCCTATTTCATAGCGGACTGGTTGAAAGAAAGTGTTAGTTGGGATGAAAAGTATGTTTCGTTAGCTGCTTTCGCTGGAACCTTTGTTGTGATTATTGTGATTATTGCATTATTGGGCAAAATTTTAACAAAGGTAGCAGATTTTGCTTCCTTAGGGATACTTAATAAGATTTTAGGAGGCGTTTTTGGAGCTTTAAAAATAGGTTTAATATTGAGTGTTATTTTTATTTTCTTTGGGAAAATGAATAGTGTTATACCATTTGTAAAACAAGAAAATCTTGAAGAGTCAATTTTGTACGCACCTGTTAAGAAAATCGCGCCTACTATTTTTCCTTCTATTATTAAAGATGAAGAAAAAAAAGAAGATAATGATAATGAAGAAAATCAAAAAGAGGAAGTTGTTTAAACAACTTCCTCTTTTTGATTTTTAATGTGAAAAGTTATTACATAGGAATAACTATAGCACCTGAAAATTTTTCTCTTATTTTATTTAGCGCTCTGTCGGCTTCTAGTCGAGTTTTATAATTGCCTACTTGAACTTTCCATTCAGGAGCTTTATATTCAAGTTCAGTAGAGACCCCTGGGAATTCAATTTTAAAGCGGTAACGTGTGCTTTTTGCAGTACGCTCTAGTCCGTTGTACAGTTGAATAAGGTATCCTGTTTTGTTTGTCTTATTATATTCTTTTTTCTTTTCTATAAGTTTTTTGATTGCTTCAGTGTTGTTATAGGCTTCTTGAGCATTCATTTGAAGTCCTACTATAAAGGTAAAAACAGCTAAAAAGAAAATGGTTCTTATGTTTTTCATGTGGCTAATATTCTTTCTACAAAAGTAACGACTTGTGGAATAATACATTGTTGCTCTCGTTTATTTAGAATTAATATAAATTATCAATTACAAATCTCTTAACATTTCACAATTTAGACAGAAGTAGTACTTTTGTGCAACTTTCCGTAATCCCTGTTTTTTGCTGGCTTTACGGAAATAATTGTACCAAAATCGATACAAAACTTATATTTTATAGTATGAAAAGTGTGAATCATCACAGTAAATTAACTCGAACACTCTTACAGGGTTTAGCTTTCTTTTTAGTTTTTTTAGTTAGTTTTTCAGTCTACTCGCAAGAAAGTGGGGTTGATGAAGCTCGACAAAAGGAAGGGAAAAAATTATTTAAATCTCTTTGTGCTTCATGTCATAAGTTGAATAAAAAACTTGTGGGGCCTGCACTTGGTGGGGTTGAAGAAAGAAGAGAGAACGATTGGTTAAAGGCTTGGATAAGAGATAATGCGGCCTTAAGAAAGTCAGGAGACAAGGACGCGATTGCAATCTATGAAGAGTATAACGGGTCAAACATGACTGCGTTTCCTCAGTTAACTGATAAGAATATTGATGATATTCTGTATTATACTACTGTTGGTGAGATTGGTGGTAAGAAGGTAGTAGAGGATGACAAGAAAGATGATGATGGAGGTGATGCACCAAAATGGTTGATCTATATTTTAGCGGCAGCTATTATAGTGGCTTTCTTAATTATTGGAAGTTTATTAAAAACAATTAGCGAGTTAAAAGGAGCTCCAAAAACACCTGGTTTACTAGGTAGTGCAGCTGAATTATGGGCAGGTATCAAAAAGAATACGTTTTTACATGTGTTGTTTGTGATCTTCGCTGCTTTAGTAACTGCTTATTTCTTATTCGGTACCTTGTTTAAAGTAGGTGTTGAAACAGGATATCAGCCAATTCAACCCATTGCATTTTCACATAAAATTCACGCTGGTGACAATAAAATTGATTGTCAATACTGTCACTCTGCAGCAAAACATAGTAAGCATTCAGGAATTCCTTCTGTGAATGTTTGTATGAACTGTCATAAAAATATTTCTGAAGTAGCTGATGATACGAAAGTAATCATGGATGGAGTTGCTTTATCTAAAAAAGAATTAGATGGAGAAATTCAAAAGGTTTATGATGCTGCTGGATGGGATGCTGATAAACTAGAGTATACAGGAAATACAAAGCCAATTAAGTGGGTGAGAATTCACAACTTACCGGATTTTGCATATTATAATCACTCTCAGCACGTAACTGTAGCAGGATTAAAGTGTCAAAAATGTCACGGACCTGTTGAAGAGATGGATGAAGTGTACCAATATTCTCCTTTAACTATGGGGTGGTGTATCGATTGTCATAAGGAAACTAAGGTTGACTTAAAGGGTAATGAGTACTATGCTAAGATTCATAAAGAATTAGCAGAGAAGTTCGGAGTAGAGCAAGTAACAATTGCTCAATTAGGAGGAAAAGAGTGTGGTAAGTGCCACTATTAATTAATTAGAAAGTAGAAAAACACGTATATAAATGGCTTCAAACAAAAAATACTGGCAAAGTGTTGAGGAACTAAATGATAGTTCTATTGTTGAAACGCTACGTAATAAAGAGTTCGTTCAAGACATACCTACTGATGAGTTTTTAGGGGATAAAGAAACATTAGAGACTTCTTCAACTTCACGTAGAGATTTTTTAAAGTATGTTGGATTTACAACAGCAGCAGCTTCGCTAGCGGCCTGTGAAGGTCCTGTTAGAAAATCAATTCCTTATGTAGTACAACCGAATGATGTAGTAGTTGGAATAGCAGATTGGTATGCAACTACAATGGCAGACGGATTTGATTTTGCGAACGTTTTAGTTAAAACTAGAGAAGGTAGACCAATTTTGGTGATGCCGAACAAAGAAGCAGGTGCTGATATTAATGCAAGAACTGTAGCTTCTGTTTTATCATTATATGATGAAAAATTACGTATTAAAGAACCAAAGAAAGGTGATGCTAATATTACCTGGAATGATTTAGATAAAGAGATTGTCGAAAAGCTTACAAAGTTGAAAGAAACTAATGAACCTGTTGTTTTATTAACAGGTACTTTAGCAAGTCCTTCAACTGAAAAAGTAATTGCTGATTTTGTAACTGCTTACCCAAATGTAAAGCATGTTGTTTATGATACAATTTCTGAAAATGGAGCATTAGAAGCTTTTGAAGCAATGTATGGTAAAAGAGCTTTACCAAATTATGATTTTTCAAAAGCAGGTGTTATTGCTTCTGTTGGTGCTGACTTCTTAGGAGATTGGCATGGAGGTTTTGAAAAGAGTTATTTAGATGGAAGAAGAGTGAATAGCGGTAAAATGTCTTACCATGTTCAGCTTGAAAGTAACCTTTCTTTAACTGGTGCAAATGCAGATAAACGTGTGGTTATAAAACCATCTGATCAAGTTTTTGCATTAATCAATCTATATAATGAAGTAACTGGAGGTAACCTACCTTCTAAAGCGACTCCTGCAGATGCAGAAGTTAAAGAATTAGCAGCTGCGTTAAAAAAGGCAGGTTCTAAAGGTGTTGTAGTTACTGGATTGAATGATAAGAATGCTCAAATTATTGCTTTGGCAATTAATAAAGCATTAAGTAGTGAAGTAGCGGATGTTCAAAATCCTTTGTATACAAGACAAGGTAATGATGCTCATGTTGCTGAACTAGTAGCTGATATGAAAGCCGGTAAGGTTTCTGGATTAATTACGTATAATGTAAATCCAGCTTATTCACATGTGAATGCGGCAGATTTTGTTGACGGTGTTAAGAAATTAAAGCTATCAGTGGCTTTATCGACTCAAAATGACGATACTTCAGCTATTACGGAATATAGTTTACCTACACCACACTATTTAGAGTCTTGGGGTGATGTTAAGGTGAAAGAAGGAAATTATGGTTTAGTTCAACCAACAATTCAACCTTTATTTAATACACGTCAAGTTCAAGATACGTTGTTAAAGTGGTCGGGTAGTACAGTAAATTATTACGATACTTTAAAAGAATTTTGGGCAACAAACATTTTAGGAGGTAAATCATGGAATCAAGCATTGCATGATGGATATTTCAACGTTGAGGCTGAAGAAACTGAAGCAACGGTTTTTGAATCAACAGTTGATGTAACTTTAGTTGCAGCAGATTTGTTAAAAGCAACAAAGCCTTCTCAATATGAATTAAATTTATTTAGTTCTACTGCGTTGGGAGACGGTAAACAAGCAAATAACCCTTGGTTACAAGAATTACCAGATCCAATTACTCGTGCTTCTTGGGATAACTATTTAACCGTTTCTTTGGCTGATGCGAAAGAATTAGGTTTTGAGAACCCAGTTAAAGATAATGGCGCAATTGATGGTAATTACGCAAACATTACTGTAAACGGAGTAACAATTAACAATATTCCAGTTATTTTACAACCTGGTCAAGCAAAAGGTTCATTTGGACTTGCTTTAGGGTATGGTAGAAAACATGGATTGAAAGAAGAAATGCAGGTAGGTGTTAATGCTTACCCATTTTATAAAGATGGAAACAATGTACAGTATAATGTAACAATTGAAAAAGCTGCTGGATGGCATAAGTTTGCTTGTATGCAGGTTCAAAGTACATTAGCTGGACGTCATGATATTTTAAGAGAAGCATCATTAAAAGAAGTTAATGATAGAAGTTTAGACCCAAAACACACTTGGAACAAACCTTTCATGGTATCATATGATCACCAAGAAGTGGAAGGTAGTACAATTGATTTATGGGATGATCACGATAGAGAGTTAGGACATCACTTTAAATTATCTATTGATCTTACTTCATGTACAGGATGTGGAGCATGTGTTGTAGCATGTCACGCTGAAAACAATGTGCCTGTTGTAGGTAAAGATGAATTAAGAGTTGGTAGAGATATGGCTTGGTTACGTATTGACCGTTACTATTCTTCTACTGTTCAAGATAAGCAATTTGATAAGGAGCAAGCTGAAATGACTCTTGAAGAGTTTAAAGCTCAGAATCCTAATGTGGCGAATCAAGAAGTTGAAAGACTTTATACAGAAAAAATATTAAAGTTAAGTAGAGGAGATTTGTTTGATGCTTTAGAAAATCCAGCTGAGAACCCTCAGGTGTCTTTTCAACCAATGATGTGTCAACACTGTAATCACGCACCATGTGAAACAGTATGTCCTGTAGCTGCAACTTCTCACGGTCGTCAAGGGCAAAACCAAATGGCATATAACCGTTGTGTAGGTACTCGTTATTGTGCAAACAACTGTCCTTATAGAGTACGTCGTTTCAACTGGTTTAATTATGCAGATAATAGCGAGTTTGATTTCAACATGAACAATGAGTACGGTAAGATGGTATTGAACCCTGATGTAGTTGTTCGTTCAAGAGGGGTTATGGAAAAGTGTTCTTTCTGTATTCAATCTACTCAAGCAACTATTTTAAAAGCTAAGAAAGAAGGTAGAGCAGTAAGAAAAGACGAGTTTAACGATGCTTGTGCTTGTTCTGCAGCATGTTCTTCTGGAGCAATGGTATTTGGAGATGTAAACAATCCAGAAGATCCAGTAACACCGTTAGTTGAAGATAAAAGAGCTTTCCATGTATTAGACTATATTGGTACGAAACCAAATGTAGTGTATCAAGTGAAAGTAAGAAATACAAACGAAGCTTAATAATAAAATAAACAAGTATACAGATTATGTCGTCTCATTACGAATCATCTTATAGAGAGCCTTTAGTGTTGGGTAACAAAAGTTACCATGACATTACAGAGGATATTGCTAGACCTATCGAAGGAAAGGCAAACAAAAATTGGTATATAGCATTCTATATTTCTTTAGCAGGCATGTTATGGGGATTTGGATGTATCTTCTACACCGTTGGTACCGGAATCGGTGTTTGGGGATTAAGTAAAAACATTGGTTGGGCTTGGGATATCACCAACTTTGTATGGTGGGTAGGTATTGGTCACGCAGGTACCTTAATCTCGGCAGTACTATTATTATTCCGTCAAAAATGGAGAATGGCAATTAACCGTTCAGCGGAAGCCATGACAATCTTCGCAGTATTTCAGGCAGGATTATTCCCTATTATTCACATGGGACGTCCTTGGAATGGATACTGGGTACTACCTATTCCAAACCAGTTCGGATCATTATGGGTAAACTTTAACTCGCCATTATTATGGGATGTATTTGCAATCTCTACGTATTTATCAGTATCGTTAGTATTCTGGTGGACTGGGTTATTACCTGATTTCGCAACTATTCGTGATAGAGCTGTAAAACCTTTCCAGAAGAAAATATACGCATTATTGTCGTTTGGATGGTCGGGAAGAGCAAAAGATTGGCAACGTTTTGAAGAAGTATCGTTGGTATTAGCTGGTTTAGCAACGCCTTTAGTACTTTCTGTACATACAATTGTATCATTTGACTTCGCAACTTCGGTAAACCCAGGTTGGCACTCTACAATTTTTCCACCTTACTTTGTTGCTGGAGCAATCTTCTCAGGATTTGCCATGGTACAAACACTTTTAGGAGTTATGCGTAAGGTTACTAATTTAGAAGCATACATTACTCGTTTACATATCGAGTATATGAATATCGTAATTATTCTTACAGGAGGAATCGTTGCTGTAGCCTACGCTACAGAATTCTTTATCGCTTGGTATACTGGCTCTCCTTATGAAAATTATACATACTTGTCATTTGGTGCAGAAGCTGGTGCTTATGGATGGGCATTCTGGTCATTAATGACTTTCAATATTATCATTCCACAAATTTTATGGATTAAAAAGTTAAGAAGAAGTTTTGTTGTTTCTTTCTTAGTTTCTATCGCAATTAACATTGGAATGTGGTTTGAGCGTTTTGATATTATTGCAATTGTATTAAGTAAAGGACAGTTACCATCTACATGGTGGCGTTTTGAACCTACTTTTGTTGATATAGGAATATTTGTTGGAACAATAGGTTTCTTTGGAGTTTTATTCTTGTTGTATGCAAGAACATTCCCAGTAATTCCAACTGCGGAAGTAAAAACAATCTTGAAATCATCTGGAGAGAATTTTAAAAAATTAAGAGACAAGAACAATGAGCACTAGTAAAGTAATTCACGCATTATATAATGATGATGATATCTTAATGGATGCTGTTAAGAAGGTAAAAGCAGATCATCATCATATTGAAGAGGTTTTTACACCTTTTCCAGTTCACGGTTTAGATAAAGCAATGGGATTAGCACCAACTCGTTTAGCGATTACTGCTTTCTTTTACGGGATTACTGGTACGGCTGTAGCTGTTTGGCTAACATGGTACACTATGATTGCTGATTGGCCACAAGATATTGGAGGTAAACCAAGTTTTTCTTGGGCTGAAAATATGCCTGCCTTTGTTCCAATCTTATTTGAATTAACGGTGTTTTTTGCAGCTCACTTAATGGTAATCACTTTTTACATGCGTAGTAAGTTATGGCCGTTTAAACAAGCCGAAAACCCAGATCCAAGAACAACGGATGATCACTTCTTAATGGAAGTAGCAGTACACGATAATGAAGACGAATTAAAGGCTTTGTTGGCGTCTACCGGAGCAGTTGAAATTAACGTAGTAGAAAAGCATTAATTAGGAAAGTATGAAAAGTTTAAAAATAGTTTTAGCTTTATTAGTAGGCGCTAGTATAGTTTCTTGTAAAGATAAAAGAAAACCACAAGTACAGTATATGCCTGATATGTATGTGTCAGTTCCTTATGATGCAAATGGAGTAACATCAGCTGGAAATGTTCCTGTGAACAGGAAACCAGTTGCAGGTACTGTTAGTAGAAATGGTATTATAGCTTATGACATTCCTAATACAAATGAAGGATATGAAAAGGCGAAAGCTGAGTTAAAGAATCCTATCGATGCTACTGAGGAAAACCTTGCAAAAGGGAAAGAGTTGTATACTATTTACTGTTCTTCCTGTCATGGAAAGAAAGGTGATGGTAACGGAGTATTATCACAAAGAGAGAAGTTTGAGGGTATTCCGAATTACAAAGACAGAGATTTAAATTCAGGTAATATTTACCATGTTATTATGCACGGTAAAAACCTAATGGGATCACATGCATCACAGCTTAGATACAAAGAGCGTTGGCAAGTTGTGCAGTACGTTGAAAGTTTAAGAAGCGAATTATTAAAATAAGTCTATATAGATATTTAAAGATATGTATCAGTTTACAGGAAAATTAAAAATATTTGCGCTTGCTTTAATGGTAGTAGGTTTGTTAGGTACTGTATATAATTTTATGTCAGCTCCTAGTACTCTTGAAGAAGCAAAGGAAATATTAGCAAAGCAAGAAGCTGCGCATCATGGAGGTCATGGTGCAGCGAATGCTCATGGTGATGATACTCACCATAGCGCTGATGTTCAATCTGAATCGCATAAAGAAGAGAAGAAATCTGAAGAGCATGTAGGTGCTGCAGCCGCTGATCATAAAGATGCTGCTAGTTCTGAACACAAAGAAGCAGATCACAAGTCTGAAGCTCATACAGAGAAAGTTGATTCTACACATCATGAATCTGCAGATGCTGTTCATGAAACTAAAGAGGAAACTCATAAAGAAACGGCGCACGCTGAGGCTCCAGTTGCCCATCATGATAATGCTCATGGAGAGGATCACGGAGATCATCATGCTGAACATGCTTTTCATCAAATGCAAAATAGACCTTGGTCGGCATTTTATGTAGCTATGTTATTTTCTTTAGGAGTAAGTTTATTAGTATTGGCGTTCTATGCAGCTCAAAGAATTGCGCATGCAGGTTGGTCTGTTGTGCTTTTTAGAGTAATGGAAGCTATTTCGAACAATATTCATTATGTAAGTATATTCATGATTATTTTCATTATACTAACAGTAATGCATCAAAATCATTTATTCCCATGGATGGCGGATGGAGTTTTTGATACTCAAAGTCCTAATTACGATCCTATCGTAGATAAGAAGCACTGGTGGATGAATGTTCCTGGTTGGGCAATAAGAAGTATTGTTTATTTAACAGGATGGAATGTTTTCAGATTTATTCTTAGAAGGAAATCTATTCAGCAAGATAATGGAGACTTGAAGTTACATAAAAACTTATACAATATTAGTGTTGGGTTTGTAGTGTTCTTTATGGTCTCTGAATCTATGGCATCTTGGGATTGGATCATGGGAATTGATCCACACTGGTTTTCTACCTTATTTGGATGGTATGTGTTAGCTACTTTCTTAGTATCTGCGTTAACAGTTGTCGCTATTGTAACTATTTATTTACGTTCTAAAGGTGCTTTACCTTTTGTTAATGATAGTCATATTCATGATTTAGCAAAATTCATGTTTGGTTTCTCTGTATTTTGGACATATTTGTGGTTCGCTCAGTTCATGTTAATTTGGTATGCTGATATGCCAGAGGAAACAACTTATTACGCGCAACGCTTTAACGAATACAAGTTGCCTTTCTTAGGAATGGTTGTGTTAAACTTTGCCTTCCCTGTTTTGTTACTTATTAATAGTGATTTTAAGAGTATACCTTGGTTGGTTATCTTAGGAGGAGTTGCAATATTAGTTGGACACTACGTGGATTTATTCGTCATGATTATGCCTGGAACAGTAGGAGGTCAATGGGGATTCGGAATTGGTGAGATAAGTGCGATATTGTTTTTTATCGGTTTATTTATATTTGCAACCTTTAGTGCAGTTAGTAAAGCAGCAGTTTTACCAAAAGGAAATCCTTTCCTTCATGAAAGTGAAACTCATCATTACTATGTGATTGAGCACAGAGGAGAAGATAATAGTCATCATTAATTAATTAAAACAATAATAGTTTAGATATTATGCTCGCTTTATTTTACATTTTTATAGCAGTTGCAATAGGAGTTAGCTTTTGGCAAATAACTCGTATTATGAATTTTCGTTCTGTAATTGCTACAGATAAAGATAACGATACACAAGGTAAGATCGCTATAGGATTTTTAGTATTCTTATACGCAATGATGATCTATTGTCTTATAGGAATGAATGTGTATTTATTACCTGAATCTGCTTCAATAGAAGGAGAACATGACGATAACTTATTCGATATTACGTTTTGGTTAATTGGAATTGTTCAGTTTGCAATGCAGTTTCTTATTTTTTACTTCTCTTATCAATATAGAGGACGTAAAGAAAACAAGGCTTTATTCTTTGCAGATAGCCATAAATTAGAATTAATTTGGACAACTATTCCTGCCATTACAATCGTATTATTAATTGGATACGGATTATGGCAATGGAATAATATAATGTCGATTGGAGATGATGAAAATCCTATTATCATTGAGGTATATTCTCAACAGTTTAGATGGGATGCTCGTTATGCAGGAGAAGACAATGAATTGGGTCTTGGAAATGTTAATTTCATCAAAGGAATAAACACACTAGGAGTCGATATGTCTGACCCTAATGCTAAAGACGACAAGCAAGTTACTGAATTGTATTTACCAAAAGGCAAAAAGGTATTGTTCAAATTCCGTTCTCAAGATGTGTTACACTCGGCTTATATGCCTCACTTTAGAGCACAAATGAACTGTGTTCCTGGTATGGTTACTCAATTCGCATTTACTCCGAAATTTACTACTGAGGAAATGCGTCAAAACTCTGAGGTAATTGCAAAAACAAAAGGAATTAATAAAATTCGTACAGCTAAAGGTGAAGAGCCTTATGAGTTTAATTACTTATTGTTATGTAACAAAATTTGTGGACAGTCTCACTACAATATGCAAATGAAAATTACAGTTGTAGAAGAGGTTGAGTACAAAAAATGGTTATCAGAGCAAAAAACTTTAGCTCAAGTTATTAAGTAAGATATTTTTAAAAAAGAAAATATAAAGATATAGATTATGTCAGATCATCATCACAAAGAAACATTTGTAACGAAATACATTTTCAGTACAGACCATAAAATGATCTCAAAGCAGTTTTTAATAACTGGTATGTTCATGGGGATTATTGGAGTATTCATGTCAATGTTATTCCGTTTACAAATTGCATGGCCAGAGACTTCGTTTTCAATAATAGAGGCTTTTTTAGGTCATCATCAAACGGACGGAGTTATGAATCCAGATATGTACCTTGCCTTGGTAACAATTCATGGTACTATTATGGTATTCTTTGTTTTAACAGCAGGATTAAGCGGTACCTTCTCTAATTTATTAATTCCATTACAGATTGGAGCGCGTGATATGGCGTCAGGTTTCCTTAACATGGTATCATATTGGTTGTTTTTCATTTCTTCTGTAATAATGGTTATTTCGTTATTTGTTGAGGCTGGACCGGCATCAGCAGGTTGGACAATTTATCCACCATTATCTGCTTTACCTCAGGCTATTCCTGGTTCTGGTGCTGGTATGACTTTGTGGTTAGTTTCTATGGCAATATTCATTGCGTCGTCACTAATTGGTTCATTGAATTATATTGTTACGGTGTTAAACCTTAGAACAAAAGGTATGAAAATGACAAGATTGCCTTTAACTATGTGGGCTTTCTTTATTACTGCTATTATCGGTGTTATTTCGTTTCCAGTACTTTTATCTGCGGCTTTATTGTTAATTTTTGATAGAAGCTTTGGTACATCATTTTATCTTTCTGATATTTTTATTTCAGGAGAGGTATTACACTACCAGGGAGGATCACCAGTATTATTCGAGCACTTATTTTGGTTCCTAGGTCACCCGGAGGTATATATTATTCTATTACCAGCATTAGGATTAACTTCAGAAATCATTTCAACAAACGCCCGTAAGCCTATTTTTGGTTATCGTGCAATGATTGGATCTATTATAGCAATTGCATTTTTATCTACTATTGTATGGGGTCACCATATGTTCGTATCAGGTATGAACCCTTTCTTAGGATCGGTATTTACATTTACAACGGTATTAATTGCGATTCCTTCGGCGGTAAAGGCATTTAATTATATAACAACATTATGGAAAGGTAATCTGCAAATGAACCCAGCAATGTTGTTTTCAATTGGATTAGTATCTACGTTTGTAACTGGAGGTTTAACAGGTCTTGTATTAGGAGATTCAGCATTAGATATTAACGTACACGATACTTATTTTGTGGTTGCTCACTTCCACTTAGTAATGGGAGTATCAGCATTGTTTGGAATGTTCGCTGGTATTTACCATTGGTTCCCTAAAATGTATGGAACGATGATGAATAAGACATTAGGTTACTGGCACTTCTGGATAACAATTATATCTGCGTATGGGGTATTCTTTCCAATGCACTTTATTGGTTTAGCAGGATTACCAAGACGTTATTATACAAATACGAACTTCCCAATGTTTGATGATTTAACTAACATTAATGTGTTTATTACAGTAATGGCTATCATTGGAGGTTTAGCACAATTAATTTTCTTAGCAAATTATTTCATCTCTATTTACAGAGGGCAGAAAGCAACTCAGAATCCTTGGAAATCTAATACATTAGAATGGACTACACCAGTAGAACATATCCATGGAAACTGGCCAGGTGCGATTCCAGAAGTTCATAGGTGGGCTTATGATTATAGTAAAACTGATGAAAATGGAGAATATGTACACGGAAAAGATTTCGTGTCTCAAGACACTCCTTTATTAGAAGGAGAAGAGCCTTCTTAAATATTTAGTTTACAAAACAATAAAACAAAAAACCTTCGCAATTTTGCGAAGGTTTTTTGTTTTATTGACTATATTGTTTAAAAATATTAATTAATTATGCGACAGTTTTTTAAAATAAGTGCGAGTGCATTTCTATGTGTTTTGATGGGATGTAACAGTACAAAGCAAGTAACTTCAAAAGAAAATGAAAGTTCGATAAAGGAAACGACTAAAGAGCTTGTAGATAAGGGGTACGTAAAGGCAGAATTCGTTGATAATAGCCAGTCTAAGGCTAAAACTTGCGCTACCATGATTAAATTGGTGAATAACAAGCAAAGTGAGATGTTGGATCCTATAAATATGGATGACAAGTACTCGGAATTAAAGAATTCAAAGATTTGGATTAAATATACTTCCTTGAGAATGAAAAATAGATGTGATGAGGCAAGACCTGTAAATATTGTTGACATAAAGAAAAGAGAGGAGTAATCATTACTCCTCTCTTTTCTTTATGTTTTTTATAATCTAAATATTATTTATTCAACAAGTATTTTATACTCTTTGTAATTAGTTTTTCCTCCTATTTTTACTATATAAGCTCCCGCACTAGCATATGACATATCTAAAGAATATTCATATTTATTGCCATTTTTAGAAACATTATTGAAGACAACGGTTTTTCCTAAGATATCATATACTCTAAAGGATAATATATCAGAGTAATCCGTTGTAAGTTGAAAATTAAATTGGTTGTTTGGTAATGTAAGAACTTTTAATTCAGCATTGTTTAAAATTACGTTGTCAATACTTAAAGTCCTATCGATAATCTTCACAAGGTAGTCATGTACTTCTCCATAAGCGTAGTTGCTACAAGGATCATTGATGTCTCCACTACCTGTATTATCCATTGCTTTTACTCTTAATACATGTTTCCCCAAATTAGCCGATTGTGGCAGGGTTAAAGTGAAATCCTCTAAAGCATTGGCAACAGAAAAGACATTTGCGGTGATAACTTGTTCACTTGTTTCAAACGTTCCATTATCATCTAAGTCAATCCACGCAGATAAAGTTTCACCATCAGGATTATTCGTCCAGTTGTGCTGGGCCTTCATAATATGTTCGTCATTTCTGTCTAAATCTGTCATTAAATCCTTACGATTTACATACCCTTGAGCATCACCAGTAGTATTACAACCACTTGCTCCATTATCTGCATCAATTGTACCTAAAACGAAGCGTTTGATGCCATCTATATTACAACCTGAAGTAGCAACAGGAGTACAATGTTGAATCGATGTTATGATGTTAACCGTTTTACTATTATTACTCTGGTTTTCGTCAGTGGTAAGCTCAGTGGCTGCAATTAATTCATAAGTTCTATTAAGTACTGAAAAGTCGGCCGTAGTATTAAATGTATAATCAGCCGTTGTATTAGCAGCTAAGGTTGCGGTATAGGTTTCGGTAATTTTTGTTCCGCCATCTAAGGTGTAACTTACGGGGAAGTTTGTTTGATCGTTTGTTCCGAAATTTCTAATTTTAATTGTTACCGATTCAGAGTCTGTCAGACTTCCATCAGTTGGAGCTGATATTGTAGTAACACCTATATCATTGTTTAAAGGCTCTGTTAGTTGAAAAACACCAACCATATTACTTCGGGCGCCATTATTGAAATATTCACTCACAAACCAAAAATCTGAGTCGTTAGACGGGTCAACGGTTAAATGTGAATAATCGGCATATCGATTTGCTGGATTATCCGTAGTACTTAGAACAATTAATTCCTCTAAGGCGGTTATTGTGTTTAGTGGATCATCATGAAATCTTCCTGTATATCTTAAAGATATACTTTCGTTAGTGCTTACAGATGAATAAGCAATGGCTATATTTCCCGCTCCATCAATTCCCATACTTGCACCAAAGGCATGCCTTCCCTCGGGAGCAGTGTAGGTACCTTCTTGATAAATCGACCATGGTTGACCATCACCACTTTGTCTTAATTCATACCATCTAATACCAGCCAATTCACTGGCTGTATCTGTATTCACAACAAAATTAAACACAACGGAGTTATGAGTATCAAACTTTCTGAATTGCGCTTGATTCATAATAGTGGCTTGCATGGCATCGATATCAGGGCCAGAAGGCTGAGATAAGTTAGAGAAGCCACCTCCATCAAATACTCCAGTGAAAGCTGAAACTGGTATTTCAGTTGGAGCTGATATTGTTGAGTTAGCAGGCGTAGTCCAGTCAACATTAACATCCCATAATTTTAAATGATCGGATGTCACACCCGTCCAAGCATCATCTTGCATATATACTAAGGTCGCGTGGCCTGTTGCAGGTAAATTGTCATCAATTACATTAAAAGCTTGAGGACTGTAAAAACCACTAGTAACCATTCCTGTTAAAGTAAATGCTTGAATGCTAGCAGTGGTGCCTCCTGTTAACATTTTGTCTCGTTCCAAAGCCCATACCTGACCAGTTCTTGTATTACCGCCACTACTTTCTGAAATATTAGCGGTTACATAATAACCATCTGACCAAATTGAAAACTTGGTATAATCAGGGAAAGTACCAGTTTGAAATGAGTCAGCGCTATAGGTATGCCAACCTCCATTCACGGGATCATTTGTTTGTGATATTGCCACGTGAAATCCATTAGGATTATCTTCAAATTCAGTAACAATATATCTATCCGCTTGTGAATCATATAGAACAATGGGATCGCCATCTGCACCCCCAGGAAATAATGTAGATAAATCAGCCGCATCCGTTGCTGGTGTGCCATCTTTATTAAAAATTCTAAACGCTGTATTCCAAGCAGCAATATAATAATCTCTTCCTACAGCACCTGTTGGATCTGAGGGAGTAGAAGTTTGATTTGTAGTCTCAAAGGTGAGACTTGTTGACCTTATTCTTTTTGGAGTAGATCTTCTTTGTGTGTCTAGTAATGGATCTTTTCCGTGTGGTAAGCCCTTTCCTGGAACCACTTTGTTACCTTTTGTTCTTTTATCCTTAGCATAAAGGTTTCTTTCATCAACTTTTGCATGAACAAAAGTTCCGTTTTTTATTTGTTCTTTAATACTTGGAACATAACGATATTTCAATTGTCCATTCCACGTTGCTTTCTGGGCTCCATCCTGATTGCTTTTCTGCCCAAAAAGGACGCACGAAAAACACATTACTATTATGAAGGGTATGTTTTTAAGTTTCATTATAGGGTTAGTTTGTATGATATAGGTAATTTACCTAATATATAATTATTGTGTAATTTTTGTGTAAAGTTAAAAATTTATTCACAAATATTGGTAAAATGTTATTTTTTTGTGTTTTTTGGTTGGAATAATGTTTTGTTGTATTTATGTAGTTGTATGGTGTTTGGTTTCAAGCTTTGTTAAAGCACAGGTAAAATTAAAGGAAACATATACGAAAACTTTTATTAGTTCTGTTGAATTGGAATAATTAAACGGATAATAGATTAATACAATCAGAGTAACATTTATTACAAAGTAAAAACGATATTTGAAGTATATTTGTACGAGTATGAACGAACACTTAAATCCAGACAAGAATAATTATTCCAATGACGAATTAGATGTAGAAAAAAAACTACGTCCTCTTTCCTTTAGTGATTTTACAGGACAAGATCAAGCAATAGAAAATTTGCAAATTTTTGTAGAGGCGGCTAATAGAAGAGACGAAGCTTTGGATCATACATTATTTCATGGTCCACCAGGATTAGGAAAAACTACATTGGCTCATATTTTAGCACATGAATTAAATGCAGGAATTAAGGTAACGTCGGGCCCTGTTTTGGATAAACCTGGTGATTTAGCAGGGTTATTGACCAATTTAGAGGAAAGAGATGTTTTATTTATTGATGAAATTCATCGATTAAGCCCAATAGTTGAAGAGTATTTGTATTCAGCAATGGAAGACTTTAAAATAGATATTATGATAGAGTCTGGACCGAATGCAAGAACCGTACAAATAAATTTAGAGCCATTTACTTTGGTTGGAGCTACAACTCGTTCGGGACTTTTAACGGCTCCGATGAGAGCGAGATTCGGTATTAGTAGTAGATTACATTATTATTCTACTGATTTGTTGAGTACAATTATTGAGCGAAGCGCATACATATTAGGGGTGCCAATTTCGTTAGAAGCCGCTATAGAAATAGCAGGAAGAAGTAGAGGTACACCACGTATTGCCAATGCATTACTAAGAAGGGTACGAGATTTTGCGGAGATAAAAGGAGATGGTAGTATTAATATTGAAATTGCGAAATACGCTTTAAAAGCGTTGAATGTAGATGCTCATGGATTGGATGAAATGGATAATAAGATTTTGAGTACAATCATTGATAAGTTTAAAGGAGGTCCCGTTGGTCTTTCAACATTGGCCACTGCTGTTGCAGAAAATGCCGAGACTATTGAAGAGGTGTACGAACCCTTTTTGATACAACAAGGATTTATAATGAGAACTCCAAGGGGTCGAGAAGTTACCGATTTTGCTTATAAACATTTGGGAAGAATAAAAGGCTCTTCACAAAGTGAGTTATTTTAAAAGTTAACATTATTATGGAAAGTGGATCACATAAAGAAGCCAAAAATTGGTTACAGAGATTAAAAGATGAGAGCTGGGAAGCCGAACTTTTAGTATCAGCTGTAGCTATCTTTGGTACGTTTCAGCTTTTCGATGGTATTAATTGGATAACGAACTTTTTTATAAATACAGTTAATCCAAATCAATATTTTGTTGCTTATTTTATTTGTTTTTTTGGATTGATCGCGGTTAGTGCTTTGGCTGCAATGTTTGTAATACACTTTTTTTTGAGAGCCTATTGGGTTGGACTAGTTGGATTAAACTCTGTATTTCCAGATTATAGCCTTGAAGATAGTGCGTATTCTAAAATTTATACAGAAAAGATTTTATCAATATTACCGAAACTTAAAGATTCAATTCAAAAAGTTGATGAATTATGTAGTGTTATTTTTTCTATAGCCTTTACATTTCTCTTACTATATGGTTATATAGCTTTTTTTTCAAGTCTTTATTTATTGATTTACAATATGCTTTCAGAATATATAAATAGCTATATTTTGATGGTTCCAGCCATATTTATAGGGTTGAGTTTATTTGTTCAGATTATAATTTCCGTTATAGCTAATTTAAAAAAGAACCAAGAAAAAGAAAAGTTACAGCTTTTAAGTTTTAAAGTGGTGAAATTTGTTTCCATGATTTCTTTTGGGCCTATTTATAAGAGTATTTTACAGGTTACTATGATTTTTGGTTCTAATTTTAAGAAGAAAAAGTCATTAGTATATCTGATTTTTGTCTTTTTGATTTCGGCCATGTTGGTCGCTGTAATTCAACTTCCAAAAACTAACATTTTATACTTAGTTAGGAATCGTGTCGCTGCTAATTATGATATTCATAAAACTTATGCTGATTACTATAAAGATAGTAATCGACAAATAGAGTTTTTACTTAGCCCGGAAATTGAATCTGATTTTATTGAACGTAATACATTAGAAGTTTTTATTCCAATATTTGACTATGAATCTTCTATGAGAGATGTCGTATGCGGAACGTTTGAGGAAATATCAAGTAACTCAAGAAAGGAGAAAAGCAAGAATAGAGCCATTTATTTGGAAGAATGCTATAAGAAGTATCACAAAGTGTTTTTAAATGAAGAAAAGATAGAGGTAACATTTTTAAGATATAATAATCATTATAGAACAAATCAGTTTGGAATCATAGCTTTTATTGATATTTCAAAATTACCTGTTGGTTTAAATGCACTTAAAATTGAAAAGATAAATGGTGAAGGAGCCTTTTTAAAATGGAATATTCCTTTTTATTACGCACCTAAAAATTAGAATTATATAACTGAGGCATGAAGTTGATTAAAAAGTTAATACCCATTTTTAGTTGGTTGCCCAATTACCAAAAAGAGTACCTGCAAAATGATGTAATTGCTGGTATTACCGTTGCAATTGTTCTCATTCCTCAAGGTATAGCCTATGCTCTTATTGCAGGATTACCACCTATTTATGGTTTGTATTCGGCGTTAATACCTCAAGTTGTTTATGCAGTTTTTGGTTCTTCACGTCAGGTTGCAATTGGTCCTGTAGCTATGGATTCTTTAATTGTTGCCACAGGAGTTTCTACTCTTGCATTGGTAGGATCTGAAAGCTATATAGCTATAGCAATATTGTTAGCATTGGTTGTTGGTAGTATTCAACTTCTCATGGGAGTTTTTCAATTGGGTTTCATTGTTAATTTTTTATCGAGGCCAGTTATCACTGGGTTTACCTCTGCGGTAGCTTTGATTATTGGTTTAAATCAATTTAAAAATTTATTAGGAGTAGAGTTTCTTCAAAGTGATCAGATTCATATTTTACTTGAAGACATTGTTAATAGAATTCAGTTTTTTAACAAGAATACCACTATCATTGGCGTTGTTGCTTGTGCTGTTATCATTTTCTTTAGAAAACTAAATAAAAAAATCCCCAATGCCTTAATTGTTGTAACTCTTGGAATTGTTTTAATTAAATACTTCGGAGAAAGTTGGACTGGTGTGGCTATTGTAAGGGATATTCCATCGGGATTACCTGCTTTTTCCATACCAACTATTGATGTTCCTTTAATTAAGGAATTAATGCCAATTGCATTAACACTGGTCATGGTTGGTTATCTTGAAACTATTTCAATAGGTAAAACATTAGAAGCGAAACAAGACGAGTATAGAGTCCAACCTAATCAAGAATTGATCGCTTTAGGATTGAGTAATATTTTTGGGTCTTTTTTCAAGGCTTATCCCTCTGCGTCAAGTTTTTCAAGGTCCGCCATTAACGCCGAATCGGGAGGGAAAACAGGAGTTTCTGCGATAGTCTCTTCTATTTTGGTAGTACTAACACTGTTGTTTTTGACTCCTATCTTTTATTATTTACCCAAAAGTATACTTGCGTCTATTATTATTGTTGCCGTGTTTAATTTGGTGAATGTAAAGGAAGCAAAGCGTTTATGGAAAGCAAATAACCTTGATTTTTGGTTACTTGTAGCTACTTTTTTTTCAACATTACTTTTTGGAATTGAATATGGAATTTTAGTAGGAGTAGGGTTGTCGTTAATTCTATTAATATTTAGAACATCTAGGCCTTATGTAGCAGAACTAGGTAAGGTACCCGACTCAGATTTTTATAGAAATAAAAATAGATTTAAAGAAGTTCTTATGGAAGAAGAAGTGTTGGTATTTCGATTTGATGCGCAACTTTTTTACGCTAATTCTGGGTATTTTAGAGACAAATTGGAGGAAATGGCAGAAGCAAAAGGGAAGGCATTAAAATTAATTGTGTTAGATGCAGAAAGTATTAATAGAGTGGATAGCACAGGAGTAGATATGTTGATAGAACGTATTAGGTTTTATAAGAAAAAAGGAATTACTTTTTATTTAGCTGGAGTTAAAGGCCCAGTTAGAGATGCGTTTTTCAGAGGTGGAGTTTTAGAGGAAATCTCTATTGATCATTTTTTTATGAGAGCAAATGGCGCAGTACATTATTTTAAAACAGGAGATAATTTAAATCAAAAAAAATACGCTCAATACATTCATCAAGCGTACAAATAAAATAAAAGATTAGAATATAATTATATTATGAAGATAGAACAAATTTATACAGGTTGTTTGGCTCAAGGAGCATATTATGTTGAGAGTGGAGGAGAGGTTGCCATTATTGATCCTTTGAGAGAAGTTCAATCTTATATAAATAAGTCGGAAGAAAAAAACGCTAAGATCAAGTATATTTTCGAAACACATTTTCATGCTGATTTTGTAAGTGGCCATGTTACATTGGCTGAAAAAACAGGAGCAACAATTGTTTATGGACCTACCGCTAATCCAAAATATGAAGCGCATATTGCAGAGGATGGAGAGGTTTTTAAATTAGGAGATATTACTATATCGGTGTTACACACTCCTGGACATACCATGGAAAGCACAACCTATTTATTAAAAGATAAAGATGGAAATAATCATGCTATCTTTAGTGGAGATACGCTGTTCTTAGGAGATGTAGGGAGACCAGATTTAGCGCAAAAAGCAGCGAGTTTAACTCAGGAAGAGTTGGCAGGATTGTTATATGAAAGTCTTCGAAATAAAATAATGACTTTGGAAGACAATGTTATTGTTTATCCTGCACATGGAGCTGGGTCGGCTTGTGGTAAAAATTTAAGCAAGGAAACGGTTGGTACCATAGGAGAACAAAAGAAAACGAACTATGCTTTGCGTGATGATATGACCAAAGAGGAGTTTGTCAAAGAAGTTACAGACGGTTTATTACCTCCTCCTGAATACTTTCCTTTGAATGTAAAAATGAATAAGGAAGGATATAAGTCCATAGATGATGTAATTAAAGATAGTACGAAAGCTCTTTCAGTAGATGAATTTGAAAAAAGAGCAAATGAAAGTAATGCAATAATTCTGGATGTAAGACATCAATCGGAATTCATTAAAGGATTTATACCTCAATCTATTTTTATTGGTTTAAAAGGAACATTTGCGCCTTGGGTAGGCGCTTTAATAAAAGATGTTTCTCAACCTATTTTGTTAGTTACTCCAAAAGGAGAAGAAGAAACAGCAATTACGCGTTTATCAAGAGTTGGTTTTGATAATGTTTTAGGTTATTTAGATGGTAGTTTTGATGTTTGGAAAGAATCAGGGAAAGAAATAGATACTTTACAATCCATTTCGGCTACAGAATTAGAAAAAAAGTTAGCTGGTAACATACAAGTTTTTGATGTGCGTAAGCCAGGTGAGTACCAAAGCGAGCACATTGAAAATGTACCAAATACTCCATTAGATTTTATTAATAAACATATTCAAGAATTTCCAACGGATCAGGATTTTTATGTACATTGTGCAGGAGGATATCGCTCTGTGATTGCAGCGTCAATCTTAAAAGCGAGAGGTTATCACCACGTAATTGATATTGCTGGAGGATATAAAGATATTAAAGAAACCTCTATTTCGAGAACAGAATATGTTTGTCCTTCGACGTTAAAATAAATGTATGACAAAACTGATAAAGATGTTTTCTGTGGCTCTATTACTTTTAGTAATAGGATGTAAAAAACAAAATAACAATATTGTAGATATAAGAGTGTCGGATTTACAGACGGTAACGAGTACACATTCAGAAATACAATTGGTAGATGTAAGAACTCCAGAAGAATGTAAAAATGGGATGATCAATAAAGCGATAAATATTGATGTTACTTCCCCAGATTTTGAGGAGAAAGCACTTAGAGAATTAAAGAAAGACGCTCCAGTATATTTATATTGTAGATCGGGAGGTAGAAGTATTATCGCCGCTGAGATGTTAGCAGAAAAAGGGTTTGAAATTTATAACTTGGAAGGCGGGTATTTGAACTGGAAAGAAGAAAATAAATAAATCAAAAGACATGGAACCTGTAGGTAATATGTGAGTATTGATTAGTAATGAAAATAGACAAATGATACAGAAGATATATATAGAGAATTTAAAGTGTGGAGGTTGTGCTAACACGATAAAAAAAGGAATTTCATCTATTGAAGAAGTAACTAATATTGAAATCAACGTTGATGAGTCCTTAGTCGCGTTTGAATCACCTGATAGTAGTTTAACTAAGATAAAGGAAAAGTTGTCAAAACTTGGTTACCCCGAAGTAGGAGATAAAAATACAGTATTGCATAAAGCAAAATCGTTTGTAAGTTGTGCTACTGGTAAAATGAGTAAAGAATAAAAAAGCGAGATGAATTTCATCTCGCTTTTTTGTAATATTGAATGTGATTAAGTATTATTAACTCACTACTTCTTTAATTCTTTTGATAGCTTCTCTTAATTGTAATTCAGAAGCTGCATAAGACATTCTAATACAATCAGGAGCGCCAAACGCATCTCCGGTAACTGTTGCAACATTGGCTTCTTCTAGTAAAAACATAGAAAAATCGTTAGCATTTTTAATCTCTTTCCCTTTTAATGTTTTTCCAAAAAATGCAGAAATATCAGGAAATACATAAAAAGCTCCCTGAGGAATATTTAATTTAAAACCATCAATATCACCAAGCAATTGTAATACAAGATCTCTTCTGTTTTTAAATTCATTTACCATGTATTTAATTTCAGAAGGATCAGCAGAAACAGCAGTTATTGCGGCTCTCTGGGCAATACAGTTTGTACCAGAAGTAATTTGCCCTTGCATTTTTGTACAAGCTTTAGCAATCCATTCTGGAGCGCCGATATATCCAATTCTCCATCCAGTCATTGCAAATGCTTTTGCCAAACCATTTACAGTAATCGTTCTTTCGTACATACTTTCAATAGCTGCAAAACTGAATAATTTACTACCATAATTAATATGCTCATAAATTTCATCTGAAAGTATATAAATTTGAGGGTGCTTTTCTAAAACAGCAGCCAAAGCTCTGTATTCTTCTTCATTATAAATAGATCCGCTTGGGTTATTTGGCGAGTTGAAGAAAATCATTTTTGTTTTAGGAGTAATAGCCGCTTCTAATTGCTCTGGAGTAATTTTAAAATCGCTATCAATACTCGAAGGGATTTCAACGAATTTAGCCTCACAAAGTGTTGCTATTGCTGAATAACTTACCCAATATGGAGCAGGTAAGATAACTTCATCTCCTGGGTTTAATAAAACCTGAGCTATGTTTGCAATAGATTGTTTAGCTCCTGTTGAAACAACAATTTGATTTGGTGTATACTCTATGTTATTATCACGCTTAAATTTTGCACAAATAGCATCTTTAAGCTCCACATACCCGTCAACTGGAGTATAAGAGTTATAATCTTGGTTAATAGCCTCAATTGCGGCATTTTTAATAAAATCAGGAGTGTTAAAGTCTGGCTCTCCTAAACTTAAACTAATAATGTCTTTACCTGCATTTTTTAACTCTCTAGCTTTTGCAGCCATAGCTAAAGTTTGCGAAACAGGTAAACTTTTAATTCTGTTTGATAGTTCGTTTGACATTGTATAAATTGTGTTGTTGATTCTATGCTAGCTGTGGTTTCTTTCCTAATTCAGCTAAATGTTTAAAGTGTTCAATAATAGCCCTTCTAGTTGTCTGGTACTCATTGTATGGTAGGTTAAACTCTATTGCTGTTTCCTTTACAATCTTAGCTAACTTCTTGTAATGAATATGAGAAATGTTAGGGAAAATATGATGTTCAACTTGATGATTTAATCCTCCTGTGTAAAAATTAATTAGCCAATTCTTAGGAGCAAAATTAGAGGTTGTGTATAACTGATGTATAGCCCAAGTGTTTTTCATATTTCCATTTTCATCGGGTAATGGCATTTCAGTTTTAGGAACAACATGCGCTAATTGAAAAATAACACTTAGTATAATTCCGGCTGTATAATGCATAACAAAGAAACCAATTATTACTTTCCACCAAGCAACATTTAACACGAGTATAGGAAGTACTACCCATAATGAGTAATAGGCAAGCTTTGAAACAACTAATTTCGTCCATTCTGTTGCTGGGTTAGGAAACTTACCATAAGAAAGTTTTCTTTTCAAGTAATTTTTCATCTGCTTGAAATCAGTAGTTATAGCCCAGTTAATAGTGAGTAATCCATATAAGAAAAAAGAATAATACTTTTGAAATTTATGAATCCACAACCAGTTTGAATGCTCGGAAAAACGAATAATTCTTCCAGCGTCAATATCCTCGTCATGATCTTTAATGTTTGTATATGTATGATGAAGTACATTGTGCTGAACTTTCCAATTATATACATTTCCTGCTAGGAAGTAAATACTACTGCCCATTAATTTATTTACCCATTTATTACTTGAGAAAGATTCATGGTTTGCATCATGCATTACATTCATTCCTACACCTGCCATTCCAACTCCCATAACAACAGCTAAAATTAATTTAATCCATTGAGACATATCAACCGTTAAAATTAAAATAAAGGGGATAATGAATATGGCAAACATAATAACAGCCTTACTGTAAAGCTTCCAATTACCAGTGCGTTTAATATCGTTTTCTTTAAAGTAATTGTTTACGCGCTTATTTAAAGTTCTAAAGAACTTTTGTTTGTCAATCCGTGAGAAGTTTATTGTCTTCATTTGTTGTTTGTTAAGAAAAGCAAAAATAAATGTTTTTACTTGACTGTTCGTGTATAAAACGACTTTTTAACTAGAATAATATCTTTTACGTAAAAATTAACAATACCAATTTAGTTTTTTACTTTTGCATGGAAAATAACATTCATGGAAATCATCAAAAAATACTTTTCGAATCTTTCAGAAGAACAAGAAAATAAGTTTGCAAAACTTCAAGAGCTATATGAAGATTGGAACCTAAAAATTAATGTGGTTTCTCGGAAGGATATTGATGAGTTGTACTTGCGACATGTATTGCACTCGCTTGGAATTGCCAAGGTGATGAATTTTGAGCCAGGGGCGAAAGTGATGGATGTTGGTACTGGAGGTGGTTTTCCTGGAGTTCCATTAGCAATTTTATTTCCAGAAACTAAATTTCATTTGGTTGATTCAATTGGAAAGAAAATTAAAGTAGTGAATGAGGTGGTTGAAGGATTAGGGTTAGAAAATGTTAAAACTACTCATGGAAGAGTGGAAGAGGTGAAAGATACTTATGATTTTATTGTAAGTAGAGCAGTTGCTCAGATGGAAACCTTCCACAGATGGATAAAAGGAAAAGTACATAAGAAACAAAACCATGAATTGAAAAATGGAATTTTGTATTTAAAAGGAGGTGATTTAACAGAAGAATTGATCGGATTTCCGAAAGCTACTATTTATGATTTACCAGATTATTTTGATGAAGATTTTTTCGAGACAAAAAAAGTAGTTCATTTACCAATAAAATATAAACCATAAAAAAGCGAGCATTCAATGCTCGCTTTTTTAGTTTTTAAAAACTCATGCTTATATTGGCGGTAAGCCCTGTGCTTTCTGGTACATTTCTACATACACCACCTACACAAATAAGACCACCACGTTGTCTTCCATAGTTTAAACTAAAGCGGTAAGACTTGTAAGTATAATTACCTCCAAAATTGTAGTAATGAATTTTTTCGTCAGTGTCGTCACTTCCGTAGTTGTAAATATCATTTAGGTAAAAGGCCAAACGTGATGAAAGATTGTATTCTATAGTTCCACCAACCCAATTCTTCCTATCATCTTCAGTCCATAAATGTTGAGCCTCAAATCGTAGAGATTTTCCACCACCAATTTTGTATGTTGTTTCTCCAACCAAAATATTAGCATTCACCTCACCTGCTGTTTCTTCAATATATCTCTTGTTATAGTATTGATTCACAAAGTAGAAAATATTACTCCATTCTTTCGACCATTTCTTACGAATTTCTAAGCTGAAATCTGAAAAATACTTTTCTCCAAAACCAAATGTTGATGTATTATAAGTAAACTGAGAAGGATTACTCAAATCTGCTTCACCTTTAAGTCCTGACCAATAAGAAGCATTAAAGGCAATCTTGGTTCCATATTTACCACCTAAAGAACTTCCTTTTTTAAATTTATAAAAAAGGTCTAACTGTCCACCTATTTCACCAAATTTAGGGATCGGACTAAAGGCTCCTTGTGCTTGTGCTTGATATACGTATATGTTCGTAAGTAAGTAATCATGCTGTTTCGTTAGCCCAGGTAAATAGTTTATAATATTTTGATTGAAAACATTTCCAGTAGCTTCTCTGTCAGAATAGAATCCCATGTTTTCCAATCTTCTTAGAGTTACGTCTATGCCTAAACCTCTTTTTGTGTATCCAAAATTTAATAGAAAGGCGTTTCCTTTTTCGGCGCCTCTGGGTTGGTTCATAACGTAAATTGCATCTTTATTTTTTGACAAGAATTCAACTCCAGAATAGAAGTTACCAGAAGAGAAATCAATCCTTCCTCCAAAAACAGAAGTCATTTCAGGTAATTCAAAATCTGTTACTGCTGTTTTATCGTTTCTTCCAACAAAACTTAATCCAAAGGATAGATAAGATTTTTCAAGGTTAAGAAGGTCAGATAATCCGATGTTAGAATCGAATCCAAATATATCTCCTTTAGAGTGTTCAAAACCTACTCTTTGTTTACCGTAAATAGCTTTTAATTCAATAAAATCAGTCGGGTAGTATTTTATTCTTGCACCTCGTAAAGCATTATTGATTCCTAATTGACGATCTTCCCAGGATCTTAACGACAGACCATTGCCAAACTGCTCATAAAAATGACCTAAAGTAACTTCAAATTTTTTGTTTTTGTATCCCGCATAGTATAGACCTAAATTTGTTTTTTCAAATCCCGAATAATAATTTAACAAAGCCATAGGTGAATAACTTTCAGCCTGAATTCCAGCATAAAAATCCTTATATTCATATAGTACTGCTAAGTAGTTATTGGATCTAAATCTTTCAGGTTCCAAAAAAGGACCCGTTTTTGAATCATCAACGTAATATTGCGAGTTCGATTCAAAGCCTATGGAAAGGTTATGTTCATCCTGTGCTTTTAGTATAAAGCTGAAAGAAAAGCAGCTTAAAAGCGTTATATATAGTTTTTTCATTAAGTAGCAAGTGTGTTATGGATTAGGAATTTTTCTTTATAATATCATAAAGCTCATCTTCAAAACCTGGAGAGTATCCTGAGTGACGATAAATTATTTTCCCATCTTTAATAATAATTAGTTCAGGAATAGTATGAATGTTTAAGGCTCTTTTAAGTTCTTGGTTCTTATCTAATAACACTTTATATGGCCATCCTTTCCCATTTACTAGTGCTTTTACTCTTTTTTGGGATCTTGAGTCATCTGTGGAAATAGCAATTAATTCAACATTTATTTCGTCTTGCCACTCTTCATATACTTCGCTTATGGTATCCAATTCATTTAAGCAAGGTACACACCATGTCGCCCAAAAGCTAACAATCGTTATTTTACTATTGTCAATTTCATCTAAAATGCTAACAGAAGTATTATTGAGGTCATAGACATTTTTATTTGGAAGCTTTTTTTGACAAAAAGTATTGATGGTTGTTAATAACAAACAACCGATTAAAAAGGATCTCATAGTTTCTATAGTTTTAATTGTTCTATTTATTGTAACAAAAAGCAAAGGGTTTTCCCTAAATTTCTTTTTACTTCTTTTTTATTTCTTTGATATTTTTTTAGGGTAAAGTTGTATTTTTTTGTTTTATTTTAACTCAACTATTTAACTTAATTTAAAAAAAAGCAATAATATGATTAAAACTATTAAAAAAAGAAATTTAAGCCAGTTAATCTTAGTTTTTTTAACTGTGTTTTTTGTATCCTGTTCAGGATCAGATTCAGATAATCCGGGTTCGGATAGCGAAGTGGTCACTAGTGTTGAACTTCGAATGGATAAGGAACAAGACCTGTTTTATATAGGTGAGGCAGTGGAATTCTCTGTTCTTGTAAACGGATTTTCCATTGTTAACTCGGGAGCTGAATACTATGTAAATAATGAAAAAATTGAAGGGTATACGTTTACACCAACCTCAGAAAAAGAATATGTAATTAAAGCAACTTATAAAGGAGTTGAAAGTAGTAATAGAATAAATGCATATTCAGAAGAAAAAGGAGAGGTATTTCAAAAGTTTGCCTTAATTGAAGACTATACTGGAAATTGGTGTGGATGGTGTCCAAGAGTATCGTATGCAATTGAAAAAGTAAGTGAGCAAACTGATTATATAGTTACGGTGGCGGCTCATTTGGCGAATAACGATCCTATGGAAAACGATTACTCGAGAGCTTTAGCAAGCGCGTTTAATGTGGATGGTTTTCCTACAGCGTATGTTGATAGAAAAGATACATGGACATATCCTGAACCTCAAAACTTAACTCAAGTAACGAAGTTAACTGAAAATGGAGTTCCTTCTGGAATTAAGCTAACATCTAATGTTACTGATACTGAAATGAAAGTTAATGTATCTGTAAAATTTGGAAATTCTGTTAGAAAAAACTTAAAACTTACCGTGTTTGCTTTAGAGGACGGTATCGTATTAAAACAGGCTAATTATACTGATTTTTACGGAGGAGTAGACGAAATTAATGATTTTGTTCATGATCACGTGTTAAGACATTCTTTTACAAATGTGCTTGGAGATGCGATTGCTAGCTCTGAAACTGTAAAAGGAACTATTTTCGAGAAAGAATTTAAAGCTGATATTCCAGCTTCAATTGATGATAAAACAAAATTAAGTTTTGTAGCAATTGTTTCTTATGCTGATACAAAGGCTTCTGTTAATGCAAGAAGCGTTAAGGCTAATGAAACTAATGACTATCAATTAAAATAATTCTTAGTCAAATTCATCTAAATAATGAGATAAGGTGCGCATACGATAGCCGTAATGCGCACTTTTTTTTATTTTTGTTTTATGGTAGTTCAAACACGATTAGAAGAGAAATGGAACACGATTTCCCATGCAGCAGGAGCCGTTATGGGGTTGTTCGGATTAGTTGTATTGTTTTTGTATAATACAAACAAACCATGGAGTGTATTCAGTATTGTTGTTTATGGAGTGTCGATAATCGTTTTGTTTAGTGCTTCGGCCTTATATCATGCGACGAAAACAGAAGATAAAAAGAGAAAATTTAGAATAGTAGACCATATTAGTATCTACCTTCTGATTGCTGGAACTTATACACCTGTGCTCTTGTTGTTATTACCTGAAAGTAAAGGATGGTTGTTGTTTTGTTTGGTCTGGGGGATAGCGGCAGTAGGAACCGTATTAAAGCTTTTTTTTACGGGTAAATTTGGGGTTTTATCAACGCTGCTATATTTGGTAATGGGATGGCTAATTGTTTTGGATTTTGAGGCATTAAAACTACTAATGAATCCTGATGGAATTCATCTTTTATGGGCCGGTGGAGCCTTTTACACAATAGGTATCATCTTTTATGCAATAGAAAAGATTCCTTTCCACCATGTTATTTGGCATTTCTTTGTTTTGGGTGGGGCCATTTGTCATTACTTCATGATATTGAATTACGTAATTAGATAACAATTTAATTGTGCTGTGTTAAAAAGCATTATTAAAAATGAATTTTATTAACTGAAATTTTGATTAAAGTCGAAATTTAGGGAATCTCTTTGGAGTAATTTAAATATTATTAACTAATTCGGTTGTAGTTGAATTTTATGTTTGCTGTTTGATAAACGAAAAATAGATTAGCATGAAATTCTTAAAGAAAAATATAGGTGTAGCAATCATTGCTATTGTAATTATTATGTTTTCCTGTTCTAATGAGAACATCCAAAAAGACAAGACTGAATTGAAGGTAGTAAATTATAATTCTGGAAACATTGTTTTTGTAGGTGAAGAAGTAGTACTGGAAGTTAAAAAGAAGGTGAAAACGAGTCCTCAAGGAAATACGCCTTATTACATTGATAAAGATATTTCAGAGGAGGCAATTATTTATGTTAATGAAGAAAGAATTCAAGGGAATAAGTTTATCCCTACAGATGTCAGTACTTATAAGGTAAAAGCCATTTATGAAGGTGAAGAAAGTATGGTTTTACAGTTAGGAGCACAACTTAGAGGGAATGTGAGCTTTAAGAAGAATATTGTTATTGAAGATTATACAGGAGATTGGTGCGGGTATTGTCCGAGAGTATCGTATGCAATGGAATTATTAAAGTCGAAAACAGATCAATTTATTCCGATTGCCGTTCATGACAACGATGTTATGACTAACGCATACGGAAATCAGCTAATTAGATATTTCGATATTATAGGGTTCCCTTCAGCTATGATTGATAGGAAAGGGGTTTGGAGAGAGGCCGGTGATATCGATGAAACAGAGATGTTAGATAAAATAACAAATCGAGTAGAAGGAAAATCTTTTCTTGGGCTAAAACTTATTTCGAGAATAGACCATAATAATATTCTTTTAAATATAAACGTATTGTTTGGTAACATGTATTCTAACAAAACAAAACTCGTGGTTTTTGCTACGGAGGATGGTATTGTTCAAGATCAGGCAAATTACACAGCCTATTATCCTGAAATTACTACAGAAGGTATAGCCAAAGATTTTGTTCATGATTATGTTTTGAGGTACGCTCTTACAGATGTTAGGGGAGATGAAATGAAAAATAATCAATTTATAAGTAACAATATTTTTGAAAGGAATTTTCAAATAGAAGTTCCTTTAAACATAAATAACCTTTCTAAGGTTAATTTTGTTGCAATGGTGCTGGATTCAGAGACAAATGAAGTACTTAATGCTAGGTTCGTTAAGGCTGGTGAAAGTAACGAATTTGAATTTTTAAATTAATACTTTAGAGTATATATACATACTATAAAAAAATAGCTACTCATTTCTGAATAGCTATTCTTTTTTTTATAGAATTAAGTATCTTAACCTAAGAAAGGGTAACGATAATCAGATGGAGAAACAAATGTTTCTTTGATTAAACGTGGAGATACCCAACGTAATAAGTTTTGTGCAGATCCTGCTTTGTCATTAGTTCCTGAAGCTCTTGCTCCACCAAATGGTTGCTGTCCTACAACGGCACCTGTTGGCTTATCGTTAACATAGAAGTTTCCAGCACAGTTTTCTAAAGCTTTTGTAGCTTCAGCAACGGCATATCTATCTGTTGAAAAAACAGCTCCTGTTAAAGCATATTCAGAAGTACTGTCTACTAACTTTAAAGTTTCAGCCCAATCAGCATCTTCGTATACATAAATAGTTACTACAGGTCCGAATAATTCAGTTTCCATAGTAGTATATTTTGGATTGGTAGTTAAGATAACCGTAGGTTCAATAAAGTATCCTTTTGATTTATCATAGTTTCCACCAGCAATAACTTCAGCATCGGTGTCTTGTTTTGCTTGGTCAATGTATTTAGCTAATTTATCAAAAGAACCTTCATGAATAACAGCAGTAATGAAATTACTCATGTCTTCTGGAGATCCCATTTTAAATGAAGCTACATCTTCTTTTACATAATTTAAAACTTCGTCTGCCATTGATTTTGGAAGATATACTCTTGAAGCAGCAGAACATTTTTGACCTTGGAATTCAAAGGCTCCTCTTGAAATACCCGTAGCAACTTGCTTAGGATTCGCAGAAGGGTGCGCAATGATAAAATCTTTACCACCTGTTTCACCTACAATCTTTGGGTAAGTTTTATACGTGTGTATGTTTTCTCCAATCTTCTTCCAAAGTTCCTTGAATACATAGGTAGACCCTGTAAAATGTATTCCTGCGAAATCAGGCGAAGCTAATACAGCATCAGTAATTTCAACTGGATTACCATAAACTAAGTTAATTACTCCGTCAGGAACTCCAGCTTCTTTAAATACATCAACAATTACTTTAGCTGAGAAAATTTGACTATCCGATGGTTTCCAAACAACAACATTCCCCATCATAGCAGCAGAAGCTGGTAAGTTAGCGGCAATTGCTGTAAAGTTGAATGGTGTAATTGCGTATATGAAACCTTCTAAAGGTCTGTATTCAACACGGTTCCAAATTCCGTCATCAGAGTTTGGTTGTTCGTTGTAAATGTCAGTCATATACTCTACGTTAAAACGTAAAAAGTCAATTAACTCACAAGCAGCATCAATTTCAGCTTGGTGAACAGTTTTTGACTGAGCAATCATTGTAGCTGCGTTTATTTTTGCACGGTAAGGACCAGCAATTAACTCGGCAGCGCGTAAAAATATAGCAGCTCTTTGTTCCCATGGCATTTGAGCCCATTCTTTTCTCGCTTCCAAAGCTACTTCAATAGCTTTTTCTGCATGACTTTTACCTCCTATGTGATATTGACCTACTACATGTTGGTGATCATGAGGAGGAGTCATGTTTTGGGTGTTTCCAGTTCTTACTTCTTCACTACCAATATACATTGGTACGTCAACTGATCCGTTAAAAAATTCTTTGTACTGTTTTGAAACCGCTTCTCTTTCAGGAGAACCTGGAGCATATCCTTTCACAGGTTCGTTAATGGCAGTTGGTACATGAAAAAAACCTTTTCCCATTTTTATGTGTTGTTTGTTATTAAAATTATTCCTTTGTTTGTATTCTGTTTAGAAACAACAAAGTTACGGTTATTTTTAGTAATAATAGAGTGGTTTATACGTCTTATTTACCCAAAAACGATGCAATATGTGTACAGTAACCTTTTTGCCTTTAGGAGGAAATAATTTTATTTTAACCTCAAATAGAGATGAAAATCCTGAGAGAGAAACAGTACCTCCTAAAGACTATTTAGAAAACGGAGTTGAGCTGACATATCCAAAAGATAAAATCGCTGGAGGTACCTGGATTGGGTTAAGTGAAAAGAATCGATTAATTTGTCTTTTAAACGGTGGATTTAAAAAACATCGCAGAGCGAAATCTTATAAGATGAGTCGTGGTGTTATTGTAAAGCATTTGCTTGCCAGTGAAAATGCAATAAGTGAAGTAAATAAATTTTCATTTGATGGAGTAGAGCCTTTCACGATTGTTTTGGTAGAATGGTCAAGTGCGCTTGAAATATATGAATTGGTTTGGGATGGAGGTAAGAAATATTTCGAAAAAATTGATAATAAGCCACATATATGGTCATCATCAACCTTGTATGACGAGGTAATGAAAGGACAGCGAAAAGAATGGTTTACGGAATGGCTAAATGAAAATAAAGCTTTTGAAAAAGAAAATATTATAGCCTTTCATCAAGATGATTCGAAAGGAACCCCTGAAATAGCAGTTAAGATGAAACGAGATTTAGTAGAAACTGTGAGCACAACATGTGTGTTAAAAAGCGACGCTAAAATTTCATTTGAATATATTTCAGAAATTAGTTCAGAACTGCTAGAAAAAGAATTGCAATTGTAATCTATAACGAATAATAAACTTTAAAGAACACTTATGGGTTTGTTGAGGTAATGATTTCAAATTTTGGTATGTTTGTAAAAAATTATTATGAGTTACAAACAATTAACTATAATCTCAATTTTAACCTTATTCCTGTTTACAAGCTGTTTTGAGTTTGTAGAAGAAATTACGTTTAATAAAGATGGTACAGGAAGTGCGGTGATCACCGTTAATTTAAGTCAAAGTAAAACAAAGTTGGCTTCCATAATGCTTTTAGATAGTGTTAATGGATATAAGATTCCTTCTAAAGCAGATATTCAGAATCATGTGTCTAAAGCTGTTACAAAAATCAATAAAATTTCAGGGATTAGCAATGTTAAAAAATCGATAGACTTTGATGAGTTTATTGTGACAATTTCATGCGATTTTAAAAATGTTGAAGCCATAAATTCGGTATTAGTAAGTTTTAGTTCAAAAACCGAAGCTCAAAAAATTAAAAATCATAAACATTTTAGTTTTAATAAAGCAAAAAATGAGTTTGTTAGAAGTCATCATTTTAATATAGGAAGAGAATTTCAGAAAACGAAATCCCAAGATAGAGAAGTGTTTGAAAAGGCAAGTTATACTGGAATATATCGTTTTTCAACTCCTGTAGCCTCCTGTACAAACAAACAATCAAGAATTTCCAAGAATAAAAAAGCTGTTATGCTAAGATTAATGGCTCAAGATATTATTACGAATAAACAGACTATTAAAAATAGTATTCAATTATATAATTAAAAACCAAAAATCGAAGCTTTTGCGTTATAGTTTATCCGACAACCCCTTAATAACACTAGAACTAAAAAGCGACACCTTACCGAAAAAATAATAGAAATGAAAAAATCATTAGCCACCTTAGCCTTACTAGGTGCAATTTTAACTGGAAAAGCTCAAAAAATTGAGAATAAAATACCAAGCAATTCAAGTGTGGTTGTTGCTGGAAATGCTGATAACGTATTTAAACTGATTAACTTTTCAGAAATTAATTCAAGTGCTTTAGGCAAAGAAATATTAAAAGATATTAATAGAAAAAGAGAAGACAATAACCAGGTTAACTCACTTGATAATGTCGGAATTGATTTGAAATCGAATGCTTATTATTTCTTTAAGCAAACAGATAGTATTTCTTATCATAACATTATGGTTGAATTAAAAGATAGAAAACAATTTGAGTCTACACTTAAAGAGTCTAAGCGCGAAGATATTGAAAGAAAAAATGGATATAACATTCTTCAAGGATATAGTAATTTAACCATTTGGAATGATGAAATGCTCTTTTTGGTAAACGGCGACCGCTCGTATTCTTATTTTAATGAACATAAAGAGCGATTAGAAAAGCAAAAAAAAGAAGGAGAAGCTAGTTATAAGTTTAAGAGAAGAGTAGCAAATGGTTGGGCTAGAGATTATGCCGAGAATATTTTTCAAGGAAATATTAGTAATAATCTAAGTTCTAATTCATCGTTTCAAAAAAGTAAAAAGAAAAACTCTGTTGTGACGTTGTGGTTGCCTAGCTATGGTTCCTTAATGGGAAATTTTATGAAGTCGTATAAAAAGCTTCTTTCGAATAATCTGATTAACTTAAATGATTCGAATATTTATGGAGTTAATGAGGTTTCGGCAAACTTGTTTTTTGATAAAGACAATGCTAGTATATCTTTAGATATGGAAGTAAATCCTGACATGAAGAAATATATGAAGAAGATCTATAACAAAAGATTGGATAAAAAGTTAATTAATGGTTTTGATCATGAAAAGGCTTTAGCATTCTGGAGTATGTCAATAAATACAGAAGAAATGTTACTTCAATATCCTGATATGCTTACTAAAATGTACGGAGGCATTATTCCTTCTTTTAAAAATGAGATCGATATTGTTGGAGATTTATTATCAATACTAATTGATGAAGAGGCTGTTGGTGATTTAATTACTGGTGATGCGTTATTTGTATTGAACGATTTTGGAAAAAAAGAAGTATCCTATAAATCATATAAATATGACGAAAATTATGAACGTAAGGAGGTTACTAAAACTAAAGAAACTGTTGTTCCTGATTTTACGTTAATGATTGGTTCTAAAGAACAAGGAGTTTGGAAAAAGGCCTTGAAAATAGGAGAGAAATACAAAGTATTAAGAGCTAATAATAATGTCTATGAATTCATAGAAAAAACAAAAGATTTACCTTTTGAAATATATGCTGTTGTTAAAAATGACATTCTGTATATTACAACATCTAAGCTTGGAGCCGTTAGTTTTGCTGTGGGAAGATCATTAGGAAAGTCAAATAAATATGGAAAATTAATAAGAAACAATACTTCGGTATTGTATGCTGATGTTAATGCTTTGTTAGATAAGTTTCCTAAAGAATACGTTGGTAGAAGTGAAAAGAAAATGCTTAATTTTTCGAAAGAAAATTTAAAAGATGCGGTATTAAGAGTGTCGAGAATAAAAGGGAGTACTATATCTTCTGAGTTAAAATTAAATACAAGGGGAATAGAAGAAAATACCTTAAAATTGTTGTTTGAATTTATCAATCAAGTGGCTAAATAAATCAATGATTAAGAAAATAACATATAGTTTATTTGTTATAATTATAATAGTATTTACGGTTGGATATTTTAGATATAATCCAACCGTAAATATTAGTAATACAATACCGAAAGCAGCAAAGAAAGTTGTACGGATGAATTTACGTGAGTTAGAATATACTTTGTTAATGGAGTATGTTTTCAACCCTTCTTTAATTTTTCAAAAGGGAGAAGGAGGGAAGAAAAAAGAGAAAAAGATTTCACTGTTTAAGCAAATTGAAATTCCTCCAAACTTGTTTTTTTACAGTTTCTCAAATCAATTGAATGATGCGTGGTATAGTAGCGAGATTGTTATTAATGATAAAAAGAAGTTAGAAGCTTTTTTTAAGGAACAAAGCATACAAAAAACTACTTATAATAACATTTTAACCTATAGAGTAGGAAGACTAATTTATACAGTCTATAAAGATAAATTGGTGTTGATTTTAACCGAACAAAGCGATGTAAGTGAAGTTTTAAAAAGGCTCTTAAGTCAACAGGAATATCTAGGTGAAAAAGATTTGCTGCTAGAATCAATCCAAAGTAATGAAGTGTTGATTTCAGGAGGTACGGTTGAAGGTGATTTTATTAAGTTGTTAAAGGATGGGACTAGTCTTAATCTTACTGGAAAGTGGAGTAAGTTTGAAAGTCTGTTATATCCTGAAAGAGTGAAGGCTTCTGAAAATACCATAGTCGGTCTTTATGGTAAAATTAACGCAAAAGAGGTTGCTAAATTAATTTCTGACGAGCAAAAAAAGAAGCTAAAAAAAATTACAACAATAGAGCTAGATTCTATCACTGAGTTTTGGAACGGCGAGTTAAAAACTCAAGTTTTAGAGATAAAAAGTCAATATGATACTATTGTTAGTTACGACTACGATGATGATTTTAATAAGGTAGAAAAGAAAGAGGTTCAGGAAAAGAAAGTGCCAATTTCTAAGGCTTATTTAGGAGGAGTTGAACTTTATTCTTATTTAAAAAGAAAGTCGTTTATTAAAAGTATTGAAGCAACAGAAGTGTTAACATTGAATCCGTTTTTTGAAACGAAAGTAATGCCGTCAAATACAGGGGTTTTATTGACTTCTGGGGAGATTGATAGTTTGTATGCGTTTCAAGAAACCAAATTAGCAGAAACAAAGTTTATACTTCAGACTGATTTTAAGAGCCTGAACGAGGAGTTTTCTTTCAGAAACAATGTTTTAAAGAATCTTAAAAGAGGTTCTATTAAAATAGACATGAACAATATGTTTAAAGTAAACTTGTCTTTTTCAGAAACACCGATTAACTCCTTACTGAAAGGAAGTCCGTTTTAAAGTCTTCTGCTAAAACGCTTACTAATAGAATAATGTGTATTTTTAGTGTTATCAATTAAAACCTAAAAATGAGAGCTTTAACCATTCCAAAATTAATTATTTTATTGTTATTACTTGCAATCGTGCATTCTTGTAAGAAAGAATCATCCGATTATGTGCTGAATGATAAGGCTTTTTTAAAGGAGCAATTTAAGCTTGCAAAAGGGGTCGATGAATTTTTGGGAAAAGATTTTGTGAAGATTTATAGTTTAAACCAAAAGGAATTTACTTTTAAAATAGATTCTTTAAGAAGGGTTTATGAAAATCATAGAAAGTCAAACAAAGAAATTATCAGTAAAAAACTCTACGCAAGTGAAAAGTTAGGGATACAATCGCTTTTTGATTGGTTTATTTTAAGGTACCCTAGTCTTCATTATAATTTTACAGGAGAACAGCTAGTTTTATCAATAGAAAATCAATTGAGAATAGACAATAGTCTTTCCGAATTTAATAAACTTAGTAGTATTCAAAATCAAGATTTCCAAAGATATCTTAGAGCGTATATAGAGCTTGAGTCTAATGAGATTTTACAGAAAAATGAATTCTTAGGTTTGGATAACCAAAAATTACGAGCTAATTGGAAGCTCATTAATAACTTATTTAAAAACAATACGGTTAAAGATTACTGGAGAAAAGAGTATTTGTTAAAGCAGATAAGAGATTTTGGAATTGAAAATATTGAGAGTATTTATGACGAGTTTGTTTTATCATGTGAGAATAGCGAGTATTTGAATGAGGTTAAGGAATTATATGATAATCATAAAAAAGGAAGAGAGCAGCACTTAATTGAAATCTATAAATTAGTAGATGGTCATCAATTAGAAATGCACTTGTTTTTGCCTGAAAAGCCAGATATAAAGAAAGAAAAACCTTTATTAGTTCATTTTCATGGAGGAAGTTGGGATTATGGTAAACCTGATTGGTTTTTTACAACAGCGCAAGATTATAAAAAGGAAGGTTGGGTAGTCGCAGCAGTTGAGTATAGGTTAAAGGGAAGGCATGGAACTTATCCTTTTGAAGCTGTGAAAGATGCAAAATCTGCATTGCGATGGTTGAGGAAAAACGCTCAAAAATACGGATTTGATGCTGATAAAATTGTGGTTACTGGAAACTCATCTGGAGGGCATCTGGCAATGACTTCTGTGTTAAATAAAGATTGGAATGAGTCAAATGATGATTTAAGTATAAGCCCAGTTCCAAATGTGGTAATTATTAACGGAGGTGTATACGATTTAACAACTAGAAGTAATAGTTGGGTTAGTGAGAAGTTGGATAATAAGGATGAGATTAAAATTATTTCTCCAAATCATTTAGTAGCGAAAACATCAACTAAATTTTTATTAATTCATGGAGAAAATGATAGAAGATGTGAGCTAGAGGCTACACAATATTTTTATGACGAAATGAAAAAGATAGGGAATGATATTGAGCTGCATGTCGTAAAAGGCGCGAATCATTTCATTTGGTTTGGTGAAAATTCAAGGCAAGTTGATAGAGTTACAAATGAGTTTTTAAATAAACTGAGATTATAAGATAAAAAAGGCGCTTTTAGCACCTTTTTATTATTTATTGGGGTCTGTATAGGTTACGATATCTATTCCGATTCCATTAGGGTCAACAATTGTAAAATGCCTGTCGCCCCAAGGTTCGTTTCGAATGGGTGTTATTATTTTTGTGTCCTTCTTTTGAAGCTCGTTATACAGTGAATCTACGTCATCGACCTCTATAGTAAAGTATACTCCTTTTCCTTGAAAAGCAGGTTGAAAAATAGGTTTTTGACTTTCATGATTTGGTTTTAAAAAACTTACTTCTGCTTCGTGGTTTGGAGTGTGTAATAGTAGGTAAAACTCATTTTCAAAGGAAATCCCAAAACCTAAGGTTTTTGTGTAAAACTTCTTTGTTTCAGTAAAATGTTCTGTAATTATACCAGCATTAAGTTTCATATGTCTTTTGTTTTTAGTGTTTGTTTTATTACCCGTCATTAGAGTAAGTGATAAGCATATAAGAATATTTATATATTTCATAATATAGGTTTTTCTTAAAGACAAAGTTATTACTGAAAAGTAGTAGAGTATTGTAGAAAACGGTCATTTTATAGAAGCGCTTTCATAGGAGAAATACCATAAAATTGAGTGAAGTTTTTAATAAAATGTGCTTGATCGTAAAATCCTACATCTAAAAAAAAATGATTTTTAGGAGTTTTTGAGTTTAAGAGTTGATTTAAAACATACTGAAATCTAACAACTAGGCAAAACGATTTTGGAGTTGTGCCTATATAGTAATTAAATAATCTCCGTAGCTGTCTTGGTCCTAATCCTGTATTTAATCCACTGTCTGTAGCTATATTTCCGTTTGCTCTAAGTATAGCAATAAAAGCATTAAAGAAACGCAGGTCAATACTTGTTTTCGAGGCTTTAATAATTGAAAAAATGTAATCTTCTAGTTCTTTAATTGTGTTGATTAAATCATTGTTTCGAAGTAATGATATAAAGGAGGAAAATTCAGGAGTTATATTAGATAAGGAGGTGTCTAAATCACTAATATTTTTAGCTGCTGTTTTAAATAAGAAAGGAAAGATTGAAGGGTAAAATCGAATACCAATATAGCTGAATTCATAAGCTATAGAAAATTCTTTAAATCCCTTACAGAAACCCATTATAAAGTTTTCTTCGGTATTGTTTAAGTTGAAAAAGATGTCAATACACCCATCAGATACCACACGATAACTAAAGGGTTTGTTTAAGCGGTTTTTTGTTTTTAAATACCAAAAGCAATGAATATAATTCTTTAGTGCTGGGTTTGGTGTTATTTCTTTATAAGAAACGTTGCTTATACTCTTAACACTTGGTTGTATAGGAGTGTAGTAATTTCTTATAAGGTTTAGTTCTTTCAAGGCTAATTGTTGGGTTTCTAATAAATAGCAAAGGCAATTGCAGAAATTAAACTGATACCCAGAACGGTTAGAATCATGAAGAAGAAATTTGCAATTATATATTTAAAAAATGTTTTAAAATACCCTTGCTTATAAAACTTCTTCATTGCTAAATATAAATAGATAGCAAATAAGCAGAAAAAGATTATGCTAATGTCTTCAATTTCTGCTGAACTAACCATACTAATTATTAGGAATATGGTGAGCAGAATAAAGAATACGGTTTGAACATGAAAAACAAAAACAAGATGTTCTACATAGGTGTATTTTCGTCTTATGTAGATAAATTTTAGAGATAAGGACAAAAGTGGTAGTAACACAAATAGAGAAATAGAGCCCATTGAAATCATTTGTTTTAAGAAATTATTCAGCTCGTCTTTGTCTTTGGCTATTTTATTTATTTTAACTGCTCTTGAATACCAAAAGCGATTGGAAAAATTTAGAGGTAATTCTAAATTTTTAAGTGCTTCGTCAGGACTAATATCAGGGTTTACTTTGTTGTACATGGTAAGTTTATTTATGTACTTACTACCCGTAAAAAAGTTAATATCGTCTTTTGTGTTTTTAACAATAGAATCCGTTTTCTTTAAAGAGTCTTGAATATTTTTTTCGGCATCTTCTGGGAGGTCAATGTATTTTTGATTCTGAATATCATGGATTATTGCTTGGGTCAATGAATCTTTATCAATTTTATCGGTATCTAAATTGATATTGAAGCTTTGTTGTTTGTTTTGACCAGCTGTGTTTAGTTTGTTTATTTTTTTATAAGTTTCGTTAACGCTCAGTAGTAAGAAAAACATAATGGATACTGTGAGATAGAAACGAAAAGGGTTTGAGTAATGATTCCGTTTACCTGAAATATAATTATAAGAAACTTTACCCGGACTTATCAATAATGGAAACAAAGTCCTCCAGAATTTGGCATCCCATGAAAAGAATCCGCGAAACATTTCGGTCATAAAATTAGCAAAAGTAATTTTGCTTCCTTTGTTTTCTTGTCCGCATTCTGGGCAATATTTTTCGTGTCCAGTAAATGGATGCCCGCAGTTTAAGCAATTAGGGTCTTTTACTGTTAAAGCTTTATTTTTCTTAATCATTATATTAATTAAGCCTAGGAGTTGTAGTTAGTTGAAAAGTTGGGATTGTAACAAAAAATTCCTCTAGGGTTGAGGTGTCCATCATTTTATATTTTCCGCTCATAGCGCCAATCGAAGAAACTAAAAAACAATTTGATTGATAGTTATGTACTTCACGCGGTTTTAACGTAGGGGTTTCACCTACTACACCTTTGCCGTTAACTTCTTCAATAGTATTTAAAGAGTCAAAAATAACCCAAAATCTTTCGAGTAATTGTACGGTTTGTGAAGAATAGTTTTCTATTGAAATAAAATAACTAAAAGCATAGTATGTCATATGGCCTCTATACCTCGTTCCAATGTATTTGGTCTTGACTGAAATTTTTATTCCTTTAGTTATTTGTTGAAACATGAAAATAAAAATACTTATAAAATTTGAATTCTTATAGAAATACTGCGGTTTTCTTACCTGTTTTGATTAAAATAGCCATATCCAACACCAATAACTCTATCGTAAAAACCACCAATTGGACGATAATAAATAATGGCAGTGTATTCATTTTCAGTTTCAAAAAAGGAACCGCCAATCTTTTTTAAGTCAATGTTATTTTCTTCATCGACTACAGCATAAGTATAGTTATAAAAGCCTTGTTTTAATAGAATAGAAGCTTCATAAACTCCGGCTTCTTCGTTATATGTCATTTTATTTTCCTCCAAAAGCTTAAAATCATTGAAAGCACCGTAAACAAACAGCTCTTTTCTTTTAATAGGAGCGTCTAGCTTTAAAGAAAAATGAACCAAGGTGTAGTCGGCTTCAGTTCTAGAATCGCGTGTATTTGGATCTAGCGAATTAATTACAAATTGACCGTTGATATCGGGGTTGAATGTATAAGATCTGTTGGCTTTGGGTTCGTCCGTAAACAAATATGTGTGATATATGTCTTCTCTTTCAACTTTGTTAATATTTAAACTTGTGTTTCTGACATACTTTGTGTCATAAAAATAGAACTCATTATTTCCTGGAAAATTAGTGTAATTAACATGGTTGTATACCAGAAGATTTGGCTGAATGAATAGAGGCGGAATGTCGTTTATCATGGTGTTCCAATCGTTATTTTGAATTAAAGTAGCTTTAATTTCCTGATTGGGATTGTTGAGAACAATGTCTTGGTGGCTTACTCGAAATTGAACAGTTTGATGCGTTTGGTTTGTGTTAACAGCTCTGCTTCTCAGGGCTGTCACACCGATAATGCTTTTATCTTCATAAAATATACATCTTCTTGTGAATACAGTTTCGTAATCTTCATCTAAAATTGAGATTAGGTAATTCCCACTTTTAGTAATAACAGTATTTGTATTAGGTAAACGAACCGAATAATGTGTGTACGCTTGTAGTGCATTGAAAGAGTTGGTAACGTCGATAATTGAGTTTTGATCAAATCCATCAATGTATTGACTACTGGTTAAGCTGCTGGGCTTCCAGTCATAGGTCATATGTTCTATTTTGTAGTGGTAATCTTTGTTGTCTGCTTCGAGGTCGTCAAACGATAATTCTAACACATTGCCAAGTCGAACAATTGAGTTGTATTGCTTCGGATTATTGGCAGGTCTTAGCAGTATGCTTTTTATGTTTTGAGCATTTAAAAAAGTTGCAAAACCAAGGCTTAAAAAAGAAAGTATAATCTTGTTCATGATGACAAAAATATCAAAATATACGCCAAAATACCTTATTTTATTTAGAACAAATATAAATAAACTGTTTTAAGGAAGATAAAAAAGGAATTGCTCTTAAGTGGTTTTCAAAATATTTAAATTTGCATGTTTTTTAAGAAAATCAAATTAATCTGTTACTATGTCAAAAGACATCCGTATTAAAAAGGGTCTGGATATCAGGCTTGTTGGTGAAGCAGAACAAGTAACTACCGAACTTCCTTTAGGTAGTGTTTTTGCTGTTAGACCAGATGATTTTCACGGCGTAATTCCAAAAATTATAGCAAAAGAGGGTACTGAAGTAAAAGCTGGAGAAGCACTTTTTTATAACAAAAGTGATGAACGTATGTTATTTCCTAGTCCTGTAAGCGGAAAAGTTTCTGAAATCGTTCGTGGAGCACGAAGAAAAGTTTTATCAATTAAAATCACTGCTGATGGAAAGCAGGAATACAAAGATTTTGGTAAAAAAGACGTTGATTCAATGTCGGGAGAAGAGGTGAAAAATCACCTGTTTACTTCTGGATGTTGGCCATTTATCAAACAACGTCCATATGATGTGGTAGCCAATCCAAATCAAGAGCCAAAAGCAATTTTTGTGTCCGCTTATGCAAGTGCACCATTGGCCGCTGATTATGATTATGCGCTCAAAGGAAAAGAAGCTGAGCTTCAAACTGCATTAACAGCGTTAACAAAGTTAACATCTGGAAAAGTGCATGTTTCTGTTGCAAAAAGCTCAAATATATCTCCATTTAGAGATGTGAAAGGCGTTGAACTACATAAAGTTTCAGGACCACACCCAATTGGTAATGTGAGTACACAAATTGCGCATATTGATCCTCTTAACAAAGGAGAAGTTGTGTGGGTTGTTACTCCGCAAGATTTAGTGGTTATTGGAGAATTATTGTTAACTGGAAACTTTAACTTAACTAGAACTGTGGCTTTAACAGGTTCTAAATTTGAAAAGCCTCAATATGTTACTGCTTTGGCAGGAGCACAAGTTGCTGACGTTGTAAAAGGTAATTTAAATTCAGATAATACGCGTGTAATAAGCGGAAACGTGTTGTCAGGAATGCAAGTGGCGGAAGATGGTTTCTTAGGATACTATGAGAATCAGTTTACAGCGATACCAGAAGGTAACGATTACGAACTTTTTGGATGGAATAAGCCTATTTTCAATAAAGTATCTACTACTAGAGCTTTAACATTCTCATGGTTAACTCCAAAGAAAAAGTATGATTTAAATACAAATACGAATGGAGAGCATAGAGCCTTTGTAGTGACTGGAGCTTATGAAGAGGTATTCCCTCTTGATATATACCCAATGCAATTATTAAAGGCATGTATGTATAAAGATCTTGATGAAATGGAAGGCCTTGGAGCTTATGAAATAGCACCAGAAGATTTTGCATTAACCGAATTTATTTGTGTTTCAAAACAGCCTCATCAGAAAATCATTCGTGAAGGATTAGATTTAATGAGAGCAGAATTAGGATAAGACATGAGCTTAAAACAAAAATTAGATAATTTAAAAAAGAAGTATGAAGGAACTAAAATGGCTCCGCTATTTAATGGTTTTCATACGTTCTTATATATGCCAAATGAGACAACTCACGGAGGAACTCATGTTAAATCGGCAGATGACCTAAAACGTACTATGAATACCGTAATCATGGCATTAGTGCCGTGTTTAATTTTTGGTATGTTTAACGCAGGGTATCAACATAACGCAGCTATTAACGATAGTTTTGTTTCAGGAATGTCTTTCTTTAGTACAGATTTCTGGAACTTAGATAACTTACTAATCGGTGCCATTAAAATTTTACCGTTAGTAATTGTTTCCTATGTTGTTGGTTTAGCTATTGAATTCGTTTTTTGTATCATTAAAGGACATGAAATAGAAGAAGGTTACTTGGTAACTGGAATGTTAGTGCCTTTAATTGTTCCTGTAGATTTACCACTTTGGATGCTTGCTGTTGCGGTAGCATTTGGAGTTGTAATTGGTAAAGAAGTTTTTGGAGGAACAGGAATGAATATTTTAAATCCTGCACTTACAATTCGTGCATTTTTATTCTTCGCATATCCAACATGGATGTCAGGAGATAAAGTATGGATTCATGAAGCAGTAGAAAGAGCTGGTACCGCTGACGCAATTTCAGGAGAAACAATTTTAGGGAGCTTGGCTCAATCACAGCCTCTAAATTACTCTGTTTCGGATATGTTTTTTGGGTTTATCCCTGGATCGGTTGGAGAAACTTCAACCTTCTTGATCTTATTAGGAGCACTATTCTTAATCTTTGCTAAAATTGGTAGTTGGAGGGTTATGCTTTCATCTGTAATAGGAGCTTTAGTAATGGGATTCATCTTCAATCAAGTAGTAGATATGGGATGGATTACAGAAACAAGTAAGTTTTATGGATTAATGAGTTTAGATTTCTGGAAACATTTAATGATTGGAGGTTTTGCTTTTGGTGCTGTTTATATGGCTACTGATCCAGTAACAGCTGCGCAAACAATAAAAGGAAAATGGATATACGGATTTTTAATTGGATTTATTTCAATTATGATTAGAGTATTCAATCCAGCTTATCCAGAAGGAGTAATGTTAGCAATTTTATTAATGAATGTTTTTGCTCCAACTATTGATCACTATGTGGTTCAAGGAAATGTAAAGAAAAGATTAAAACGTTTAAAAGCTAAAACTGCCTAATTATGAGTAAAAAGACAGATAGTAATGGATATACGCTACTATTCGCCATAGGAATGGTATTAGTAGTAGGGGCGTTATTAGCTTTTACAGCATCGTCTCTTAGCCCAATGATCAACGCTAACAAGCGTATTGAAAAGCAGCAAAATATTTTGTATGCTATGGGAGTAAACGAAAATGATGAAACCAGTGCAACATTTATCTCAAAAGATAAAGTAGCTGAGGCATTCACTCAAAACATAAAAAAGCAACTTGTTATTAGCGGATCTGATGTTACTGAAAATGACAAGGCTTATTTGATTGATATTAAAAAAGAGCAAACTTTAGCAAAAGAAGGTAAAACAAGAAAATTACCATTGTTTATTGGTGAAAAAGAAGGTAAAACTTTCTATATAGCACCAATTAGAGGTAAAGGTCTTTGGGATGCTATTTGGGGATATGTTGCCATGGATAAAAACATGGTAGTTCAAGGTGTATTCTTTGATCATAAAGGTGAAACTCCAGGATTAGGAGCAAACATTAAGCAACGCTTCTTTATGGATGATTTTGCAGGAGAAGATTTAATGAGCAATGGTGTATTCAAAGGAATCACTGTTTCTAAATCGAATGCAGACCCTAAGAATGAAGATAAAAATGATAATGAGGTTGATGCAATTGCTGGAGCAACAATTACTGGTGACGGTGTAGCTGCAATGATTAAATCAGAATTAGCATTATATGTACCTTACTTTAAAACATTAAAATAGTTATGGGATTATTATCAAAAAAAGATATAGCGTTAATCAAAGATCCATTAGCGGATAACAACCCAATTACAATTCAGGTATTAGGTATATGTTCAGCTTTGGCAATTACTGCAGAATTGAAAGCGTCTATCGTAATGTCTATTTCTGTATTGTTTGTACTTGGAGTAGGAAATGTAGTTATTTCTTTAATGAGAAACATCATTCCTTCTAAAATTAGAATTATTGTACAGTTAATCGTAGTAGCAGCTTTAGTAATTATTGTTGATCAAGTACTGAAGGCATTTGCTTATGAATTAAGTAAAACATTATCGGTTTTTGTAGGATTAATTATTACAAACTGTATTATCATGGGACGTTTTGAGGCCTTTGCTTTAGGAAACGGACCATGGAAGTCGTTCTTAGATGGTATTGGAAATGCTCTTGGATATGCAGTAATATTAATTATTGTTGGTTTCTTTAGAGAATTATTAGGTTCTGGTACATTATTAGGATTTAAAGTGTTAGGTGATCCAATTGAAAAAACTGGATTGTATGCTTTAGGATATGAAAACAATGGATTCATGTTACTTTCTCCAATGGCATTAATAGTTGTTGGAATTATAATTTGGGTGCAACGTAGTAGAAATAAAGCGTTAATTGAAGATTAATCAATGAGCAGTGAACAGAGATCAATTAAAAGTAAATAAGACAATTCTAGATATGCAGGGATAACTGAATATTTATAATTGAAAAACTGATAATTAATAACTGAGCACTGATAACTGAAAAAAATATGGAACATTTAGAATTATTTTTCAAGTCGATATTTATAGATAACATGGTATTCGCAACCTTCTTGGGGATGTGTTCGTACCTTGCAGTATCTAAAAAAGTATCTACAGCTGTAGGTTTAGGAGCCGCTGTAATTTTCGTTTTGGCGGTTACAGTACCTATAAACTGGTTGTTAGATCAATATATATTACAACCTGGAGCGTTAAGTTGGTTAGGAGCTGAATATGCTGACTACGATTTAAGTTTCTTGTCATTTATCATGTTTATTGCAACGATTGCAACCATGGTACAATTGGTAGAAATTATTGTTGAGAAATTTGCACCAGCATTATATAACTCTTTAGGAATTTTCTTACCACTTATCGCGGTAAATTGTGCGATTTTAGGAGGATCATTATTCATGCAATCTAGAGAAATACCTACACTAGGACTTTCTCTTGTTTATGGAATTGGTTCAGGTATTGGATGGTTTTTAGCAATTCTTGCAATTGCTGCAATTCGCGAGAAAATTCGTTATTCTCAAGTCCCTCCAGCCTTAAGAGGTTTAGGGATAACCTTTATTACAACTGGATTAATGGCAATTGGATTTATGAGTTTCGGAGGAATGTTAACAGGAGGTGATGAAGAAGCGAAGAAAGAAGAGGCTCCAAAAGCTGAAATTATTAAAGAAGATTTAGAAAAAGCGAAGAAAGAAGCCGAAGCTAAATTAGCTGATAACACTAAAAAAATTACAGAATAATGATATTTTTAGAAGTAAATACTGGAGGTACAGTAGCTGTAACTGTAGTAGCATTCTTAGTAATTGTATTAGTTTTAGTAGGGTTATTATTATTTGTAAAGCAAAAATTAGCACCATCAGGACCAGTAAAAATTACAATTAATGGTGACAAAACAATAGAAGTTGCTTCGGGAGGTACATTGTTATCTACGTTAGGTAATGAAAAGATTTTTTTACCATCTGCCTGTGGAGGTGGTGGATCTTGTGTACAGTGTGAGTGTCACGTAAATACTGGTGGAGGAGAAGCTTTACCAACGGAAACTCCTCATTTTACACGTAAAGAATTACAACACGGTATTCGTTTAGCATGTCAAGTTAAAGTTAAACAAGACATGGATATTTCTATCCCAGAGGAAATTTTTGGAATTAAGAAATGGGAAGCAACGGTTGTTCGTAATTATAACGTAGCATCTTTTATTAAGGAATTCGTAGTAGAAATTCCTGAAGACATGGGATATAAAGCAGGAGGATATATTCAAATTGAAATTCCTGAATGCGAGGTGAAATTCTCAGACATGGATATCACAGCGCACCCTGAAGAACATGATACACCAGACAAATTCCAAGAAGAATGGGATAAGTTTAAATTATGGCCTTTAGTAATGAAAAACCCTGAGGTCGTGGAAAGAGCATACTCTATGGCTTCTTTTCCAGCTGAAGGAAGAGAAATCATGTTAAACGTTCGTATTGCAACACCTCCTTTTGATAGAGCTAAGGGTGGTTGGATGGATGTAAATCCAGGAGTTGCTTCTTCTTACGTTTTCTCAAGAAAAATTGGAGATAAAGTAACTATTTCAGGACCATATGGTGAGTTCTTTATTAATGAGTCTGATGCTGAAATGTTATATGTAGGTGGAGGAGCTGGAATGGCACCAATGCGTTCTCATTTATACCACTTATTTAAAACATTAAAAACTGGGCGTACAGTATCATATTGGTACGGTGGTCGTTCTAAACGTGAGTTATTCTATTTAGATCATTTTTATGATTTAGAGAAAAACTTCCCTAACTTTAAGTTTCATATTGCTTTATCTGAGCCTTTACCAGAAGATAATTGGAAAGTTAAAGATAGCATGGAAGCTGAAGGTGATGGTTTTGTTGGATTTGTTCATAATTGTGTAATCGATAATTACTTAAGTAAACACGATTCACCAGAAGATATTGAGTTATACTTCTGTGGACCACCATTAATGAATAAAGCAGTTCAAAAAATGGGAGAAGATTTTGGTATTCCAGATGAAAATATTCGTTTCGATGATTTCGGAGGATAAAATCTTATCAAATAATATTAAAAACCGGTACATTAAAATGTGCCGGTTTTTTTATTACCTTAAATTTAATTTCTAAATAATATAACATAAACTTAAGGATTTAGGAACGTTTTGATAATAGTGTTATAAGTAATTTGAATTCCGTGAAATATGAAGCCAAACTAATAAATAGGTCAAAGTATTTAAATCTGAATTATATTAAATGACTCGCACTATGTGTTCGTTAAATTAATTCAGGTTACTAGTTTAGTGGGGGTAAAAACTAATAAATATGAATTGTCCAAATTGTCATTCTAAACATGTTAGAAGAGAAAGGAGGTCTGCATTTCAGCGATTGATAATTTCTAGTAGAAAATATAAATGCTTTAATTGTAGAACTACGTTTTTATATGTAGGTATTGTAAATAAAGCATATAAACTATCATCATAAGGCAGAAACTTTATCTTACTAAGAAATAGAAAGCGTACCTTTGCGTAAATTTTTATTTGAATGGTTTCTTTTCAAGATTTAGATTTATCGAATGCTTTGCGTAATGCAATTGAAGAGCTCGAATTAGTGAATCCAACACCGATTCAGCAACAGGCTTTTCCTGTAGTAAGATCGGGGAAGGATATGGTTGGAATTGCTCAAACAGGTACAGGAAAAACGTTTGCCTATCTCTTGCCTACTCTTAGAGACTTAAAGTTCTCCAAGCAACAACATCCCAGAGTGTTAATTTTAGTGCCTACAAGAGAATTGGTGGTACAGGTTGTCGATGAGATTGAGAAATTGGCTAAATACATGACTTTACGTGTAGTAGGCGTATATGGAGGAGTGAATTTAAATCGACATAAAGAAGCTGTGATGCAAGGCTCAGATATTTTGGTAGCCACTCCAGGACGTTTGTATGATTTGGCATTGAGTAATGTTTTGAAATTGAAGTCAATTCAAAAGTTAGTAATTGATGAAGTTGATGTAATGCTGGATTTAGGATTTAGATTCCAGTTATTAAACATCTTCGATTTATTACCTCAGAAAAGACAAAACATTATGTTTTCTGCTACGATGACGGTTGATGTGGAATATTTGATCGATGACTATTTTATATCGCCTAAAAAGATAGCAATAGCCGTTAGCGGTACACCACTAGAAAATATTGATCAAGTAGCGTATAACGTACCAAATTTTTACACAAAAATGAACCTGTTAAATAATTTGTTATTTGACAAGTCCGAATTTAGTAAAGTATTGATTTTTGCTCCGAATAAAAGAAATGCCAATTTAATTTTTGATCTAATTGAAGATGAATTTCCTGGTCAGGTTTGTGTGATTCATTCAAATAAAACTCAAAACTATCGCTTACGATCAATTGAGCAGTTTAATAACGGAAACCATAGAATTTTATTAGCAACCGATGTTATTGCGAGAGGGTTAGATTTAAATGAAATTTCACATGTAATTAATTTCAATCCCACACAGTATCCTGAAAACTACATGCATCGAATTGGTAGAACTGGTAGGGCTGATAAAAAAGGAAAGTCAATTTTGTTGGCGACTGAGAAAGAGCAAGAAGCAAAGAAAAATATTGAGGAATTGATGAAAGTTGATATTCCTTTACTGACTATTCCTGAGGGGGTTGATATATCAAGTCAATTGACGGATGAAGAACGTCCCAAAGAAGATAGAGAACAATCTACAAATAGAACTTCTCAAGAATATGTATCTGGTGAATCTTTTCATGAGAAAAAAGCAAAAAACAAAAAGGTAAATCTTGGAGGATCGTATCGTAGGGAGATTGCTAAAAAGTATAAAAAACCTAAAACAAGAGGAGATAAAAACTTTAACAAACGCAATAAGAAAAGGAAATAATGGAAGTACTTACTGAGCAAGAATTGCATAACTTGGGAATGAATATTGCGGGTAAAGAACTACAAAAAATGGGCTATGAGTTTGTTGCCATTAATAGTACTTTAAAAAAACATCCTCAATTCGTTTTATTCAAAAAAGGAGAGCCGACTATTTTTGTTTTAGTAAAAGTTACGAATAACATTCAAACGACTGAGGAATATGATGTGCTTTGGATGGAAACTTTTAAGGAACATGCAAAAAAACAAAATGCTAAAGTTTGGTTTACTAAAATTGGAATAGCAAATTCGGAAAGCACTGAGCTTCCAGTGTTTAAAAACAAGCCTTATTACCTTGCTTTCGAAGGTTTTACTGAGATTTTATAGTGGTTTTTAGACCAATTATTCGATTTTTCAGCTTCGTTATAGTCTATATAACACCATTTATATAGAATTCCCTTCCGAAAATACAAAATAGCACAAAACATGGTGGTTTTCAGGTGTTTATGTGCTAAATTTGTAATTGGGAATTTTAATATAAATAAAATGGGAAAAAAACTACTTAAGGGGATTCAAAATCTTTTCAAAAATGTATCATTAATTTTAGCTGAATTTGGTAAAGGCGCGGGATACGCAATCAATCACTAAAGAAATTAAAAAAAGATTTTGAAGAAAAACACTCGTTTTAGGATAAGACGAGTGTTTTTTTATTAGCTTTATTTTATGAAAAAACTTCTGGCAGAAATAAGGAGCTGTAAAATCTGTATTCAGCATATCAATCCTAGACCCGTGGTTTTTGCAAACGAAAATTCCAAAATATTAATTGTAGGTCAGGCTCCAGGAACAAAAGTTCATGCATCTGGAATACCTTGGGATGATGCGAGTGGTAAACAATTAAGGAAATGGTTAAATGTTTCTAACGAGGATTTTTATAATACTGAAAATTTTGGAATTGTACCTATGGGGTTTTGTTATCCTGGAAAGGGTAAATCAGGAGACTTGCCTCCTCGAAAAGAATGTGCTCCAAAATGGCATGAACCTTTACTTGAAAGAATGCCGAATGTGGAGCTAATACTACTAATAGGAATGTATGCTCAAAACTACTATCTTAAAAACAAGGCTAAAAAGACGTTAACAGAAACGGTTAATAACTATAAGGATTACTTGCCTAAATATTTGGTTTTGCCTCACCCTTCGCCAAGAAATAGGTTTTGGTTAAGTAAAAACCCTTGGTTCGAAAAACATGTTATTCCTGACATACAGAGTAGAGTACTTACTGTAATATCATAGCAGCCTTAATTCTTCTAACTGTCTGTAATTTAAGGGAATGTAAAAAGGATTTTGTAATGTGTTTTTTGTAGTTATTGCATATATAAAATATGATATTGTTATTTTTTAAGGTAATTTTTTAAATTAATCTTAGGTCTTATAGTTAATTTGTTGTAAGTTAGACACGGAGAAAACGTAGTAAAGTTGCGCTACTTTCTTTTGAGTCCCCCAGAAAAAAGTGCTTATCCATAACATTTATTGAAGTATATAATCGGAGCTAGTTGTTGCTAGTATTGATTATAGAATTTTGGTGTGGGCTAGGTATAGTTTATTTTCGGTAATACTCAAGAGAGTGCGATTTTACTTGATATGAAAACCGAATGAGAAAACTACTACTAACCCTAATCTTAACCATTTTTGGTGGGAAAGAGATATTCGCCCAATTTTTAATTGAAGGCGAAGTTATTGATGATAATTCCACTCCTATTCCTGACGTTTTTATTAGTGTAATAAAAGATACTCTTCTTCTTAAAGGAGCAGTAACTAATAGTTCAGGCCGTTATAAACTAGAAGGGCTGAAACGAGGGAATTATACTATTCAATTTAACCACGTATCGTTTAAAGATTCAATCATTCAATTGAAGTTAACCCAGAATGAACAGCTAAATCTCAGATTCAAGGAAGATAATAGATTATCGAATGTTGAGATTTCAGCAAATAAAAGTATCATTGAACGGAAAACCGATAGATTAAGATTTAATTTAACTAATTCCGATTTAGTTATTGGAAGTAGTTTATGGGAAGTAATAAATAAAACACCTTTCGTTTCAACGACGGAAAATGGAAAAATTGAAATTGCTGGAACGCAGGGAGCCGTAGTATATATTAATAATAGAAAGAAAAGGCTTTCAGGAGTTGTTTTAATGAATTATTTAAAAAGTATTCCATCAGATAATCTTGAAGCAATTGAAGTTATTACAACACCATCTAGCAGGTTTGAAGCAGAGGGAGGTGCTGGTATATTAAATATTATAATTAAGAAAAATAAGCAAGAGGGGCTTGTTGGTAATGCGGGTTTAAGTGCAAGGAAAACTCGCGTGTTTTCAGAAGCAGGAAGTGTTTATTTAAATTATCGTGAATCGAAATGGAATTTCTATTCAACAACCTATCTGAGTAATAGAGAAAGGGAAACATCTTTTGAGAAGGATATCTTTTATGCCGAAGATATTTCTAACGGAATTATGACAAGGTTTATTGATAGAGAAAATAAAACAAAAGCATTGTATTCTGGAGCCAGTTTTGGAGTGGATTATGAAATGGGAAAGAATCATGTAGTAGGACTGCTTTTTGAGTATACTGGTTCGGATGATAAACAAAAAAGAGAAGCACAAGGCATAGATTCTTACATGCTCAGTGACTCACTTACAATTACCGATAATAATGACAATCAAAGAAATCATAATTATTCTATTAATTTTAATTACGAAGGAAAGTTAGGTGACGGCGGAGAACATTTATCCGTTAATGTTGATTTTTTAAAGTTTAGCTCTGATAATAATGGAATGAGTAAAACAAATGTATTGTCCCAAACCAACCCTGCAAATACTCTCTATACAAGAGATTGGTTTAGAAACTCTGCGTTTCAAACGGTCTCGAATAAAACTATAAAGTTAGATTTTACATTTCCACTTAACGAGAAATTAACTTTGGAAACTGGTGTTAAATTTTCACTTTCGGAAAATTATAATGATGTAAAATTTGAGAATAGAACAATAGATTATTTAAGCTGGGAAAATGATCCATTAAGAAGTAATAGTTTCGAGTATGATGAAAACATTAGCGCTTTTTATGCGGTAATTGATCATGAATTAAATTCTAAATGGTCATACCAAATAGGTAGTAGGTTCGAAAACACCATTGCTACAGGACGGCTTGAAGGAAACAAAGTGGTTGATCGAAATTATTTAAATGTATTCCCTACTTCCTTTGTTCGATTTGCGCCAAATAAGAAAGAAAGTTATGTGTTATCCGTATCTAGTAGGATAACTCGCCCAAGTTTTTGGGATGTAAATCCTTTCAGAGAGTATACAACTGATAAAACCTATTTCGAAGGAAACCCGTTTTTAAATCCATCAAAATATTACCGACAGGAATTTAATTACACTCAGAGTTATGGTAAAATTAGACTAACTACTCAAATAGGAGCAAGCCAGTTATTCGATGAGTTTTATGCGCTCCCTTTTAATTCTGAGGAAGGGGTTATTGTAAATAGAAAAATAAATTATGGAAATAAATATGCTTATTTCATGAGCAGCTCGTTATCAACCAAATTAAAACCTTGGTGGAGTATGAATTCTTCTTCTTTATTAGGGCATATCCAAACTAAAGGAAGTTACGCTGAAAATGATATAGGAATTGATAGTAAAACTCTATTGTTTAATGTTTCTATGAATCAACGTTTCGTTTTATCAAAAGCCAAAAATTTGTCACTTACCGTATTTGCAAAAAACACATTTCCAGTTACGATCGTTAATACCGAGATAGGTAATAGACTTGAAACGGAATTAGTATTAAGGAAGAGTTTGGGCGATTTAAATATATCCTTGTCCGCTAGAGATATTTTTAAAAGTAATAAGGACAGATATAATATACGACTAGGTGATATTAATATAAAAGACACCAATTATCATGATACTCAAAGTGTAGCCTTGGCACTGCGTTACAGTTTCGGGAAATCAACAGTAAAAGATCAACGCTATAGAGATACGGGGAATAGCGATATTCAAAGACGATTGTAAATCGTGGAACTTATTTAAAAGTTTTCATTTTACTATAAAATGAAGGGCGAATGCCATGTCCTAACTGATGGCAATATTTATCAATTTAAATTTTTAATCATGAAAAAAAAATCTAAAATCGCTTCGAGTTCAAAGGAAAAAGAAGTTTTAAACAAAACTTTAGAAGACTTTAACGACGACAAATTAGATCTTTACAAAGCAATCTTTGGAAAAAGAGGTCCTGGTTCATGTGCTGTTGTTGCAGTGAGAGGAACTGCAAAAAGAATGTCTGCTTACGATAAGCATGATACATTTTTACAAGCAGCACTTTAATATTGTTTGGATTTCAAATACATTAATATGATTTGAAAACAAACAATAAGATGTTAACTAGGTATCCTTTTTAAAGGTTATCTAGTTTTCTTAAAACTTGAAAACCAATATTATTTTGCTTATGTATAAAGTATCTTCTTTTGTTTTAAAAATAGCAAGCAGATGTAATTTAAATTGTTCTTATTGCTATATGTACAATATGGGAGATTCAACGTATATGAATCAACCAAAATTTATGTCTCTAGACACAGTGAAAATCTTTGCAGAAAAACTGAGAGACTATTGTAAAAAGGCAACTATTGAATATGTTCAAATTGTATTTCATGGAGGAGAACCCTTGTTATTGCAACCTGATTATTTTGAGGATTGCATCGCAATTTTTAAAGAAACAGCGCCTAATTTAGAGTATAATTTTACCGTACAAACCAATGGTGTTACTTTAGATGAAAAATGGTATAAACTACTTCAAAAAAATGATATTTCCGTAGGTATAAGCATCGACGGACCAAAGAAGTATCATGATGAGTATCGTGTTTTTCATAATGGAAAAGGTTCATATGATAAGGTTGTCGAAGCCGTTAAGCTTGGTAAAAAATATAACTTAATGGGATTGCTATTGGTAGTTAATATTCATATTCCTATTGAAGAGTTGTATTCTGAGATGAAAAAACTAGGCGTTGAAAGATTAAACTTACTACTTCCTGATGGTCATTATGATCAGGCTCCTTTTGGACTTGATGAAAATAGATTTGATGAAGCGGATTACACACCTTATGCGAATTGGTTTATAGAACTTTATAAAATATGGAAATATGATAAAGATAGGCCTAGTATATACTTTTTTGAATCGTTGATAAAAATGGTAATGGGAGAAGAAGGCTTGGGGAATCAACTTATTGGAAGAAGAACCAATGGGGTTCTTGTTTTAGAAACCGATGGTAGTATAGAGGTTGTAGATTCACTTAGAGCTTGTTTTGAAGGGATAACAAGGAACGAAATCAATATTCATTCGAATAAATTAGAAGATCTTTTCGAAAACGATACATTTCAAGTGTATTATAGTGCGCATGACAATGTGTGCGAGCAATGCTTAAATTGTCCAGTGTACGATATATGTGGAGGTGGATTTTTAGGGCATAGATATTCCAATGAAAACGGTTTTGATAATCCTACAATGTATTGTAAAGACATGGTAAGACTTATCTCTTTTATTCAAAATGATATTCTGGATTCGCTACCTGAAAATACGATTAAACAATTGGATGTCGATATTTTAAAATATGAGAATATTATAAAAGGTTTCAGTCGAAATAATGATTTGAAGATAACTACAGAAACTCAGAAAAAACTAAGTTCATTTAAAAAAGAGGTAATCGCATGAAACTGATTAAAGGGATTAGCGTTTATGGTGATAAAATTCCTGTATATGGACAATTAAGTATAAATGATACCGGTGTAAGGGCTGTAGATTCACTTAATGGGTTGGAATATGATGCAGACTCGTTTGTGCCCAATCAAGATTGGAGAAACTTAACTAAACAAGAGCTTCGATTACTAGTTAAACAGGATGAAAAGTTTACGAACTATAGTAAAAGCTTGTACTTGGGAGAAATACCTCAAAATATTAAAGGGTTATTTTATGATTTAGGACTCGAAAAATGTAAACATCCTGATGATGTATATCCCACTTTTGAAAAAAATAAAAATTTAGTTAAAAATATAAACGAAGAATTAGATAGTTTTCTAGGAGACTTCTCTTCCAGTAACGATTACAAATTTCATCGGATAACAAGAGCAATGCCTAATAGAGAAACAATTACGTGTCATTATATAGAAAACAATTTTATCTATATAGGTTTACACATTGATCAAAGTAGGCCATTTAAAATCCATTCTGCATATAAATCAGGGAATAGAATATCAATTAATTTAAGTAAAGAAACGAGAACTCTATTGTTTACAAATTTAACGCTAATACAGGTTTATAATCTTATAGGACAGAAAACAGATTTGAGTAAAATAAAACTAACCCCAAATAATATTACTAGTGTATTCTTTAAACACTTTCCCAACTATCCAGTAATAAAAATGGAAATCAAACCATATCAGTTTTATATTGCTCCAACCGACAATTTTTTTCATGACGCTTCAACGTATGGAAGAAAAGAAATTGATGTCACAATAGTATATACAGGGGTATTTGATCAACTACCGCATAGAAAGAACTAAAAAAATGGAAATAAGGAAGGGAATACGACTTCACAGTACCATAGACAATGTGTTTAATGATATTAGAATAAATTCAGGAACAACACATCATTTAAATCAAGAGAAAAGTAGTGTCAGTTATCTGGATTGGAATTTTGTTCCGAATTATGAAGATAAAGCTTATGTGGCAAAAAGGAACTGGAGAAAACTGTTAGCTAAAGAAATTGAAGTTCTAAAACCGAAGCCTAGTGAAGAGCGAAATTACTACAATACTATTTATTTTGGAGATCTTCCAGGAGAGTTAAAGGGTGTTTTTGAAGAATTAAAGTTTGCAGAATCATTGTATCCTGATGATGTGCTTGGGAAAATGAAGCAGCATCAAGAATTGACGATGAAATTGAGTAGTTATATGCAGCGCTATTTGATGGATTTTGCAAACAATTTACCATTTCATTTTCATTTTATAGGGGCTAATTTACCAAATATTGATATGGTGGCTTGTGACACTACTGTTTTACCCGAAGGATATACTGAGGAAGATAAAAAGTACATGGGGATTCATAATGACGGGGCGGAACCAACAACAGTTCATGGTTCTTATAAATCTGGAAATCGTTTTACTATTAATTTAGGAGCGGAAACTCGCTACTTTTTATTTGTAAACTTGTCTTTAACACAGGCATACAACATGCTTCGAAAAGAGAAAAATATAGCAAAAGAAAAAATAAATTTAGTAAATATTTCAGAGTTGTTTTTTAAGCATTTTCCTGATTATCCCGTCATAAGAATACCGCAAAAACCTTATCAATATTATATTGCTCCTACGGATCATTGTTTCCATGATGGCTCAACTTATGGTATGAAAAATTTGGATGTTGTGATGATATACTTCGGGAAATTCCAATACTAATTTAAAAAATTTATCCATGGAAATGAAAAGGCAATTAATGATTCATAATACACTTACTGAAGGTGAAACGGCTTTAAAGATTAATTCAGGAACAGTACACCATAGCAATCAAAAAGCTGCTCTAGTGAACTACTTAGAAGAAAAGTTTATACCAGAGTTTGTAGACGATGCTTACGTTACTAAAAGAGATTGGCGTAGTTTAACAGATAAGGAATTAAAACTATTAAAGTTTGATGAAAACAGAACTGACTTTAATACAATATATCTCGGAGTAATTCCTGAAAATTTGAAAGTTTGTTTTCAGCGATTAAAATTAGACGAAAGTGTCAATAGAGAAGAGGTTTTTTCAAAACTAGGCAGTAACCCCGAAGATGTTCAACAGGTAACCGAGCTGCTCGATCAATTTTTGGAGCCAATTTCGAATAACAAAAAGTTCAATTTTCATTGTATGGGAGTTAACTATCCAAATGTGGAATTAGTAGCCTGTAATACAACAATGCTTCCCGATGGGTATCAACAATCAGATAAAAAATTTCTTGGAATTCATAATGATGGAACTCAAGTAATGACAATAGATACTGCTCACGAATTTGGAAACAGAATAAGTATTAACTTAGGAAAGGATTCGAGGTATTTTTTGTTCGTGAATTTGGCTTTAAAGGAAGCCTATGCTATGCTGAGAGAAAAGTTGAGCTCAGAAGAAATAAAACAGGTTTCAATTTCGAATATTCCAAAGTATTTCTTTCGACATTTCTCGGATTATCCAGTAATAAGGGTTGAACAAAAACCCTATCAGTACTACATAGCCCCAACAGATAATTGTTTTCACGATGGCTCTACTTTAGGTACTCAACACTTAGATGTTTGTATCGTGTATTTTGGGAATTTTCAATATTAATAAACTTAAAAAAGAAAAGGTGAGTATAACAGCAATTAAAAAAGGTATTGGAATTCATAGTAATCTTCCAAATATTTTTGAAAACATACAAATAAATTCAGGAGTAGTCCATCATTCGGAGCATAGAGGGTCGAAGATAACTTATGGAGGAGGTTCCTTTTTGCCACTTTATATTGATGAAGCTTATATTCCGAAGAGAGATTGGAAAATGTTGAGTAAAAATGAAAAACAGTGTTTACATCCTCAAGCAAAACTAAAGGATCATAATAATATTTACCTAGGAGAGCTCCCTGAAAGTGTAAAAAAACATCTTAAGAGAATTGATTTTAGTCATTGCAAAACTAGAGAAGATGTTATTGAGAGTTTTGCCAAAAATCAAGAGGTTACAGAAAAATTGAATGAAGAATTAAATAAATTTTTAAACTCTATCTCAAATTCTAAACCTTTTCATTTAAACTGTATCACAACGAATCTGCCAAATCTTGAAATGGTGGCATGTGATATCAGTAGATTACCAGAAAATTTCACTGTAGAGGAACGCAAGTACATGGGGCTTCACAATGATGGTACAAAGTTTATGAAGTTGCATACAACCTATAAGTTTGGTAATAGAATTTGTATCAATTTAGGAGCCGAAGCGAGACATTTTGTGTATGTGAATTTATCAATGATTCAAGTTCATAATATGCTTAAGAAGAAAATGGATACGAGTAAATTAAACGTTTACAATGTAGCTGAATGTTTTTTTAAGTACTATCCTAATTACCCTGTTATTAAGATTAAACAAGGTCGATATCAGTACTATATTGCTCCAACAGACAATTGTTTTCATGATGGCTCTACACTAGGAAATACCAGCCTTGATATCAATATGGTTTATTTCGGAAATTTTAATCACCAAAACCATTAGCTTTTATTGTTTAACAATAAAAGCTAATATAATTTAGTGTTTAATGAGCTTCTAACCAATTTTGACCAATACCAATTTCTACATCAAGAGGAACGGAGAGTTTAAAGGCATTTTCCATTTCTTCTTTTATAATTGGTTTAATAGTTTCTAATTCGTCTTTATGGGCGTCAAAAACCAATTCATCATGTACTTGAAGTAGCATTTTTGATTTGAAATTTTCCTTATTAAATCGACTGTCGATATTTATCATAGCTAATTTAATAATGTCGGCGGCACTTCCTTGAATAGGTGCATTAACCGCATTTCTTTCAGCAGCCCCACGAACAATTGCGTTTCTAGAATTAATATCTTTTAAATAACGTCTTCTATTCAGCACGGTTTCGACATATCCATTGTCTCTGGCGAAATCGACTTGCTTGGAAATATAATTTCTAAGCTTCGGGTAAGTTTCATAATAAGCCTCAATAAGCGCTTTAGCTTCTTTTCTATCTAAACTAGTTTGATTACTTAAGCCAAAAGCAGAAACCCCATAAATGATTCCAAAGTTTACTGTTTTTGCATTACTTCTTTGTTCACGAGTAACCTCTTCAATAGGTACTTTGAAAACTTTTGACGCGGTTGAAGCATGAATATCTTCCCCTTGTTTAAAAGCTTCAATCATTGTTTCTTCTTCACTTAAAGCAGCTATAATTCGTAATTCTATCTGACTGTAATCGGCAGCAAGTAATACATAGTCATCGTTCTTTGGAATAAAAGCTTTTCTGATTTCCTGACCTCTTTTAGTTCTAATAGGAATATTTTGCAAGTTAGGATTGTTTGAACTTAGTCTTCCTGTTGCTGCAACTGCTTGCGCATAAACAGTATGAACTCTTCCAGTTTTTGGGTTAACTTCTTCAGGAAGTGCATTAACATAGGTACTCTGAAGTTTTTTGTATTGACGATATAAAAGTATGTCGGCTACAATTTGATGATCGTTGGCTAAATATGACAATACATCTTCAGCTGTTGAATACTGACCCGTTTTTGTCTTTTTTGGCTTGTCAACTAATTTGAGTTTCTCAAAAAGAATAGGACCTAGTTGTTTCGGAGAAGCAATGTTAAACTCTTCGTCCGCTTGTTCATATATGCGTTGTTCTAAATCTTTAATATCTGTGCTAAGCTCACCTGATAAAGATTTAAGAAAATCAGTATTCAAATTAATACCTTCTATTTCCATAGCGGTAAGTACAGAAACAATTGGGGTTTCAACGTCATGGAATAACTTCGTTACATTACCACTTTCGAGTTCCTTTGTAAAGTGCTCTTTCAGTTGTAATGTGATATCGGCATCTTCAACAGCATATTCGCTTTGTCTGTCCAAATCAACATCTCGCATTGATAATTGATTTTTACCTTTTTTACCTATCAATTCCGTAATTGAAACGGGTTGATAATTTAGGTATGTTTCTGCCAATACATCCATATTATGTCTCATATCTGGATTAATCAGATAATGAGCAATCATGGTGTCGAATAAGTTTCCTTTTACCTTGATGTTGTAATTAGAAAGCACTTTAATATCGTACTTTATATTATGACCTATTTTTTCGATGGTTTCATTTTCGAAAAAAGGAATGAATTCATTAATTATTTCCTGAGCTTCTTCTTGGTTGTCAGGAAGAACTAGGTAATATCCTTTTCCTATTTCCCATGAAAAGGCAATTCCAATAAGTTCAACTTCTAATGCTTTTAAACCAGTGGTTTCGGTGTCGAAACAAACAGTGTTCTGTTGCAGTAGCTTTTTTAACAACAACTTTCTACTTAAAGGTGTATTGGTAATTTGATATAAATGATTGGTGTTGTTTATGGTTCTATATCCACTTATACTTTCATCATTGGTGGAGTTGATGTTACCACCGCCTGGTGTAGCAAATAAATCAAATTGTTGAGAATTTGCACTTGCCGAAGTTTTACTGGAGTTTTCAACTTGTGAATCGGTAGTAGAAACAGCAAAAGTCTTTTTGAAATTATCAGACATTCTTCGGAATTCTAGATCGTCGAAAATGGCTATAGTTTTTTGAACATCGGGTTGCTCAAAAATAAGTTTGTCTTCTTCCAATTCAACAGGAACATCTAGCATAATGGTGGCTAGCTTTTTAGAAAGTAATCCTAACTCTTTGTTTGCTTCAACTTTCTCTTTCATCTTTCCTTTCAGCTCGTGAGTATTTTCAAACAAACCCTCCATGCTACCATAAGCTGCTAGAAATTTTTTAGCAGTTTTTTCACCTACACCAGGTAACCCAGGAATATTATCTACAGAATCACCCATCATTCCAAGAAAATCAATCACCTGCTCTGGTCTTTCTATTTCAAATTTTGCTTTTACTTCCTCAACACCCCACTTTTCATATCCATTACCCATTCTTGGAGGTTTGAACATGAAAATATGTTCTGAAACTAACTGAGCATAATCTTTATCAGGAGTAACCATATAGGTTTCTAAACCGGCTTGTTCAGCTTTTTTTGCTAGAGTACCGATAATATCATCAGCTTCAAAACCTTCTTTAACGATAACAGGTATTTTCATTGCTTCCAGTATTCTTTCTATATAAGGAACTGCAATTTTAATGGCTTCTGGAGTTTCCAATCGATTTGCTTTGTATTCAGGGAAAACTTCAACTCTATCAGCACTTCCTCCTTTATCAAAGCAGACTGCTAAATAATCTGGTTTTTCTCTTTTAATAACATCCAATAAAGAATTGGTAAAGCCTAAAATGGCAGACGTATCAAGCCCTTTTGAATTAATTCTGGGGTTTTTAATAAAAGCATAATAACCTCTGAATATTAGAGCATATGCATCAAGTAAAAAAAGTCGTTTTCTGTTTGCCATTTTCTGAAAGAGTCTTTTAAATTAAGTATTGAGTATTCTTAGTTAGAATCGTGGTTGGTAAAATTACAAAACTTTAACAAGAAGTTAAAAATTCATTTTTTTTAATAAGTGTATCTTTACCTGTTATTTAAAATAAATTTATGCCTCGTTGGTTAATTTCTCTGTTAGTAATATCGACATTAATTATTGTTTTTGAAGTTTATGCTTTTCAAACAATTAAAATGCTAGTAAAAAATAAAATGATTCGCTATGGATGGCTTCTTTTAGGGGCCTTAGCTTATATTAATTTCTTCTATGTTATCTTGAGTTCTGATAGAAGCTCAGGGCAAACAAGGCAGTTTCAATGGGCTTTTGGAATGCTACTGTTGGTTTTACTTCCTAAGTTAATTATGTTAGTTTTTATGTTGGGAGAAGACATTGTAAGATGGATCCAGAAAGGTATTTCTTATTTTTCTGCTGGTGAAACGAAGAGTTTGACTGGTCGAAGAAAATTTATTTCTCAAATAGCTTTAGGGTTAGCTTCACTTCCTTTTGCTGGAATTTTATATGGTATTTTTAAAGGGAAGTACAATTATAAAGTGATTAAATATCAGCTAACTTTTAAAGATTTACCTGACGCTTTTGATGGATTTAAAATAACTCAGATTACGGACATCCATTCTGGGAGTTTTGATAATAAAGAAAAAATAGGCTACGGAGTCGATTTAATTAATGAGCAAAATTCAGATATTATACTCTTTACTGGTGATATTGTAAACAATTTTGCAAATGAAATGGACGACTGGATTCCTCTTTTCTCTCAATTAAAAGCACCTATGGGAAAGTTCTCGATACTAGGAAATCACGACTATGGAGATTATTCGGAATGGAAAAGTGAAGAAGCCAAGGACGATAACTTTAAAGCAATAAAAAATATTCACCCACAAATAGGTTTTGATTTATTGCTAAATGAGCATAGGTATATTGAAAAAGATGGGCAGAAAATGGCTTTAGTCGGTGTTGAAAACTGGGGGAAAGGCTTTAATAAAGCAGGTGATTTAAAAAAGGCCTCGCAAGGAGTGAAAAAGGAAGATTTTAAAATTTTAATGAGTCATGATCCAAGTCATTGGGAATATAAAGTGAAGAGTGATGATTTTAATTACCATTTGACGTTAAGTGGACATACACATGGTCTTCAATTTGGAATTGAAATTCCTGGTTTTTTTAGATGGAGTCCTTCTCAATATGTTTATAAGCAATGGGCAGGTTTATATGAAGAATTTGGAAGGTATATAAATGTAAACAGAGGGTTTGGATATCACGCTTTTCCTGGTAGAGTTGGTATTTGGCCCGAAATTTCTGTAATAGAACTGAAAAAAGGGTGAGATTAGCTGTTTTTATTAGGGATATCACAGTATTAATAATAAAAATTCGTATTTTTAAGCAGTTTATAAAATAATATTGTTTTTATGACAAAATTTGGTGAAATTATAAGCATTGACAAACCCGTGTTAATTGATTTTTATGCGGACTGGAGTGAGTCTGAACCAAGTTTGGAGACTCTTCGAGATGTTGCTGCAGCGTTAGGAGATAAAGCTAAGGTAATTAAGATTGATATTAGAAAAAATGAAATCTTAGCAGAGGCGTTACGTGTAAAAGGGAATCCTACTTTTATGATTTATAAAGATGGTGAAATGAAATGGCGTCAGACTGGTGAGCAGGATGCAAATACGCTTATAGGTCTAGTGCAGCAATATGTTTAGATAATTCCCTTAAAGCTGTATCCTTTTTTACTTAATTCAGCTAAAACAATTGGTAGCGCATAATAGAGCTTTTCTTTTGCTTTGATACTATCATGAAAAACAATAATACTTCCATTTTTTACTTTTTGAAGTACATTTTGAGCACATTGTTCTTTGGTTGTTGTTTTGTCAAAATCAGCAGAAAGAACATCCCACATAATTATTTTATAGCCTTTTTTTAGTAATTGAGAGGCTTGAGAATGCTTGATTTTACCATAAGGAGGCCTGAAGAGTTTTATGTTTTTTTTACCTTGAGTTTTATGAATGAGAGCTTCTGTTTTTAGCGTGTTTTTCAGATAACTTTCCGATGGAGTCTTCCAGCCGTTTAAATGGTTGAATGTATGATTTCCTACAGAATGACCGTTCTTAATAATTTTCTCAAAAATGAATGGATATTTTCGAATATTATCTCCAATGCAAAAAAAAGTAGCCTTGGCTTTGTGTTTTTCAAGTTCGTTGAGAACGAATTTGGTTACTTCGGGGATAGGGCCATCGTCAAAAGTAAGATAGATTTCGTTTTTGCGAGAGCTAAAACACCACGTATATCTCGAAAAAAGAATCTTGATAATACGTGGTGTTTTTATAAAGTAAAACCTCATTAATTAGGGTTTTATAGTATCCAATTCATCGATAAAAGGATTTAAGTCTTCATCCTCTTCAGGCATTAAATGTTTAAACAATCTACCTACATTAACAAAGCCTTTGAAAATTTCGTCGGAATATTCTTTGGAGTCGTATTGGTTTATTTGTCTAACAACATTTTGATACATATATAATTTTGTGTCAATGTTTTCAATAACAAGATCAATGTCTGCCTCAGAAAAAGTGCTATAATATTTTAAGTGTTGTTTGAAAATATTAATTAAAGTTTCTGCTGTTTCTCTAGCTTTTTCGGTGTCACCAATTTTATAGTATAATTCAGGGTAACCAAGAGAAAGGCTAAAGTGATCAAAATCTCTAATAGGCATTTTATTCAGTGACAAGTCAAGAACTTCCTTTGCTTTTAAACTATCTTTTTGAACAAGATATTCTTCAGATAATCTCATTAAATTATTACGTAACGAAATAGCATTACGTTTACTTTGTTCATCTAAATAAATCTTTCCGTTATTAATGGTTTTCCAATTCCACTTTTTAACATTCTCAAGCATTTTATCTGGATCAATTCTTCCCATTTCAAACATCGATTTATCTTTGTTTGGCGTTTTTATAGGAACAAGTTTATAGGCCATACCATCTAATTGTAGGTAATCTTTTAACCAGATATACTCTTCATCTGCACTTGCGCCTCCCGTAAAGTAAATTGGACGTTTCCAGTCAAAATTGTTTAAGATATCAAGCATTAAAATTCGGTTTTTAGCAATGCCTTGCCCATCAATTGTAATGTCGATATAATCAACAATTTTGTTAGCATCTTTTGCGGCAACTACTCCTGTTTTCAATACGTTTGCTCTATTTACAGGGATCCTAATATGATTTGTAGGATAAAACTTTTCTTTTACATCATTTTCTTCATCAATATAATATGTAGCTTCATGATCACTCTCTATCCACCTCATAAAGTTATTAATGGAGATGATAGAATCTTTAAATCTTGGATGAGGAATATGATATGCCAAATCAAGCGTTCCATACTTATATTGATCGTGCGTTAATTTTGAAGGAATTGGATCAGCATCATAAGTCTTCTTTTTCATTTGATCAATATACCAATCTGTTTGAAAAAGACTTGTGTTTACAATTTTTATATCCTTTCTAACGCCCTCAACCTGCTGCATATACCACAATGGGAAAGTGTCATTGTCTCCAATGGTAAAAATTATGGCATTTGGATCGCAACTTTCCAAATAGGTCTGAGCATTTAATTGAGCTAAATATCGATCCGATCTGTCATGATCATTCCAATTTTGAGCCCCCATTAAAACGGGTACGGCAAGCAAGGAAATTATAGAAACTCCGAGCGCTATAGTTTTATGATTAGCGTACTTTTTAAAGTAATCGTATAAGGCAATTACACCAAAACCTACCCATATAGCAAATACATAGAAAGAACCTACTACGGCATAATCACGTTCCCTTGGTTCAAAGGGTTTTGGATTTGTGTAAAATATAATAGCAAAACCCGTAAAAGCAAAAAATAGTGCTAAAGTGTAAAGGCTTTTTTTGTCCTTGCCAGCCTGGTAGAATAGTCCTATTAATCCTAAAATCAAGGGAAGGAAATAATAGGTATTTCTTCCTTTATTATTTTTAATATCATCAGGTAAGTTTTGTTGAGAACCCAGTCGCATCTCATCAACGAAATTAATACCACTCAACCAGTTCCCATTTTCAAAATCTAAGTGACCTTGAATATCATTTTGTCTTCCAACAAAATTCCACATAAAATAGCGTCCATACATATATCCAAATTGGAAATCAATCATGAACTTTATGTTTTCGCCAAATGTTGGTCTTCGAGAACTATTCGCTGGTATTCCTGCAATTCGTTTGTAATGCTCTTGAGCCCCTGGATCAACCATTCTTGGAATGAATCCTTTATGTTTACTTGACCAGTTTGGTAAAACATTTTTGTATTTATTTACAATAACATATTTACCATCTTTTTTCTCATATTTAGGTTTGTCGTCCTTGTTCGGATTTAATCTATCTTGCTCTCTTTTATAAGCGAAAGAATAATACTTATCGTAAAACACATTGGCATCGCCATATTGTTCACGTTCGTAATAAGCTAGCAATTCTCTTGCGCTTGAAGGATTATTCTCATTAATTACAGTATCAGCATTTGCTCTAATTGGCAGCATTAACCAAGAAGAAAAACCAATCATAATGAATAAAACCGAAAGTATTAATGTATTTACGGTAACAAGATTTTTTTTACGACTATAAGACAGTCCAAAATAAAACAGACCTATTAAAATAATAGCTGCAATAATGGTTCCTGAATTGTAAGGGAGTCCAATTTGATTAATGAAAAATAATTCAGATGCACTGAAAAACTTTAGAGTATACGGAAATAAAATTTTGAATACGAAAGCGAGAACAAAAATAGAAATAACCGTTGCTATTGCGGTTGTTTTTACCGTAATGTTTTTATATGTTTTGAAGAAGTATAATAAAACAATAGAAGGAATAACTAAAAGTGATAATATATGTACCCCAAAGGATAATCCTACTACGAAACTTATAATAACTAACCATTTATTTCCGCGAGGTGTTTTTAACTCACTTTCCCACTTCAGACCGAGCCAAAAAAGTAAAGCCATTAAAAAAGAGGACATTGCATATACTTCGCCTTCAACAGCACTGAACCAAAAACTATCTGAAAAAGTATAAGTTAATGCTCCAACCAATCCACTACCTAAAACAGCAAAAGCTGCATTATTATCAAGTTTTCCATTCTTTTCAGTAATTCTTTTGACTAAATTGGTGATAGTCCAAAACATAAAAAGTATCGTAAATGCACTTGCCAATCCAGACATGAAGTTAACCATAATAGCTAGTTGGCTAGGATCAGTACTAAACATAGCGAAAAAGGCGCCTAGCATTTGAAAAAGAGGAGCACCAGGAGGGTGTCCAACTTCTAAATTAACTGAGGTAGAAATATACTCACCACAATCCCAAGAACTCACAGTTGGTTCTAATGTAAGGGTATAGGTAATTAAAGCCACGGCAAATGAAACCCATCCTAAAATAATGTTCCATTTTTTGTAGTTGAATTCGTTCATATTAGTTTTAATAAGTTGTTGCGAATGTACTAATAACTAGTGTGTTTTAAGTGTAGCAAAAATATAATTTTGATTTTTTATATTGAATAAAGTTCTGTTAAAAGAAATCGTAAAAAAAATTTGCCAAAACAAATTTCTGCATTATATTTGCACCCGCATTAAAGCAATTGGCCTATGGTGTAATGGTAACACACCGGTTTTTGGTACCGATATTCAAGGTTCGAGTCCTTGTAGGCCAACAAAAAGTTAAAATCTAGATTAGAAGCTGTGTTCCTTCATTTGTTAGTTGCAAATTTTGGGAATTTTAATTTTAATTTTTATCTTTGCAAAAGTAAAATTGGCCTATGGTGTAATGGTAACACACCGGTTTTTGGTACCGATATTCAAGGTTCGAGTCCTTGTAGGCCAACAGAAAATCTCAGTAATTATTTACTGAGATTTTTTTTGTTTAGAAATTTTTTGCAAACATTAACGGTTGGGTAGGTTCTATTACTGTCAAAATAAACGAGAGCTTGATAACTTTTTTAGTGAAAACCTCATTCGATTTCTAACGGTTAAAAACTGCATTGAATTGTTAAGTAATGAAGTTTAATTTACTACAATGTTTATTTGGATCTAACAAATCTGTTTTACCATAATTTAATAAGAGATTTAGGGGTTTTGTTGTTTAGGGTGTTGTTTGTTAGTTGTTTAGCTTGGTTTTTAAGCGTTTTAAAGAAGATGTGCCACAGCTTAACGAAAGTTAATACTGGAAGTAAGGTTAGAGTGTAATTTTAAGATGACCAAATCCCAATTTATTATGAAGATAAAATTACTTTCAAGTTTAATGATATTTATGATGTCTATAACATCATTAGGTCAAAATTTTAATTACTTAGGAACATATAGTTCGAACGGAACTCCAGATTATTTAGAAAGCCCTGGTGATAATATTCCAGTATCAACGCTAGAGCTAATTAATAGCGCACTTCCTGAAACTTTTCAAGTGCCATCATACAATCCACATTATATTACGTCAGGATATGATAGTGATATTTTTGTGAATACAACGACAGATGTTTACATGACGTTCGTAGATGAAGGAGCAGGTTTTCGCAATGTTTTAGGTTTTTATTCTTATGATCTAAACAATCCTCCTTCTTCAGCACCAGCTGATGAGGATATTACTATTATTTTTCCAAACAATTCAAAACTAGGGAGTGGAGGAGGATTAGTAGCTGGTGATAAAGTGAAACTTGGGACTTTTACGGCGGGAACAGGAATTGGATTTGTTGTGTTGAGTAATGGATGGAACGGAACTCAAGTAACTAATGGGTATTGGAGGTTACATTCTAACCCAAACTTTAATCCAGAATCAGATATTTCTAAAAGACACCATAATGTATTAATAAAAGATGATGCAAATGAATTGGTGATAATGGGATTTGAAGACATCCATAGAGAACACTCTTGGTGTGATCACGATTTTAATGATGCACTTTATTATATAACCGCTACGGAGTATACTGACATAACAACTACAAATATTGTAAGTTCAAATACATCAACGGATGTTTATTCTGCAAATTTAGGAGGGTTTGAAAGTAAGGGAGACTTAACTGGAAAAATGGCTTTAAAAAATATTAATCGCTTAAAGTTTAATAACGAAGCGTCGTCAAAAAGAATGCAACAGTCTTTCGCGTCAAGGTCAAGATCAAGTGAAGAGTTAGCTAATTATTTTCCTGAGCATGGTATGTTTGAAGTAGAAGAAGCATTTATATCAACATCTCTTGATCCTGTGAATTATTCGAATGCAAATGACGTATTTTCAATAGATTACTATTTACAAGAAGAAAGAGTGTCAGCTGCCTTATTAACAGTTACTGAAGCAAGGATCTATGATCACTCTAAACATATATGTGATCGTTTAAATGGATCAGTATTACAGGACGTTAGACCTTTAATGATTAAGAATCATCGTATGATTTTTTCTATTATTGAAAGAGATAATGGATATATAGAATATACCATTAGTTTTTCAGTGAAAAAAGGAGAGACTGAAAATGAGTTGGTTAGTCGCTGGAATATAGGTGATTACCCAGAGGGGGATTATTTGAATTTCCAAATATGGGGTAAGTCAATGGGACAAGTTGCATTTTTAGTCAATCATGTAATTGAGCAGTTAGAGGTAGAAAAAGAGCTAACTTCTGATGAAGATATAGAAAGGTATATTCCTACAGTATTTGTGAGTTCAGCTGTTTATAGAGATCAGAAACTTAAGATTGATTTTGTAAATAAATCAGGAAATAATGAAATTACGTTAAATGCAAATGTGAGAAAAACGGAGCAAACAGATTTTTACAATATACAAATGCCAATAAGTTTAACAGGTGATTTTTACGAATCAGTAGAAATAGAAACTGGGTTTATGTTTGATGGAGGTTTTGCTTTAATAAATACAGATAACAACACGAGTGATAATGTTTATTTAGCAGATGGTACTTGGGGAATAGATTATTCTTCCGATAACTCAATACTGAATACATACACGGTAAACGAGCAAACCGAGGATCTTAGTTCGGATATGTACCAATTAGAAAGAAGTGCTTCGATTTCTGGAACAACAGAAGGAGCTTTTAATTTATTTAGATATCCTTTACCTGGAGACCTGTCTTTGAATACCCAAGAATTTGAAGGAATTCAGTTTTATATTAAGAATAACACACCTCTCACGGTTTCAATAGTAACACCAGATTTATCTTGGGAAGATAGATGGACGTTTGAACTTTCCGAAAATGACGAGGAGAACTTAGTGTCTATTAATTTTGATGAATTTACTAGTAGAAACGGTGCCAATGATGGGACTATTAACGAGGTGAAAATGATCATGTTTTCTATTCAAGGAGAAAGCGGAAGCCCGATTGATTTTAGCTTAGATGTGAAAGAAATTGCGTTCAAACCATCAGCTACTCTATCTACTGATGATTTTACAATAGATAGTAATGAAGTATTTAACTACCCTAATCCATTCAATTCTAGTACAACCTTTATATTGCCAAAAGAATCAAACCAGATTAAGCTGGAGGTGTATGACGTATTAGGTAGAACAGTTTTTAACGAATATTTACCAACATCTGCAGATAGAAAATCAGTGGAATATTATTCTCCTACAATGGTGTCAGGTATTTATTTGTATATGTTAAAAGACGATCAAGGTAATATCTTCAAAGGAAGGTTTGTGTTGAAGAACTAAAAAATATAACAACAAAAATGGGAAGGCGCACTTTGTGCGCCTTTTTTTTATCCTATTTTTTCTTTAAGACTCTCTATAACTTTTTTACTGTTACCTATAAAAATTTCTTCATCAACAATAAAAACTGGACGTTTTAAAAGAGTATACTCTTTTAAAATATATTGTTTATAGTCAGTTTCAGATAATTCTGAGGTGTTAAGTTGCATTTCTCTGTAAAGTTTGGCTCTTTTATTAAACAAAGCCTCATAGCTATGACTTAAAGAATGCATAGCTTCTAATTGCTCAATGGTAATTGGTTTTGTTTTTATTTCTTGTTTCTCAAACCCTTCAATATTGACTTCTTTTAAAATTCTTCTGCAAGTGTCACAAGTCTGTAAAAAATAAACTTTCTTCATTTTATATACAATGTTTAATAATATCTTTGAGCTAAAATAACCAGAAAAATGAATATACAATTTGAAGCATTAAAAAAATCTAGAGAGTTAGTTTTAAAATTTATTGATGGGTTGACTCTTGAACAATTACATACAATACCAAAAGGGTTTAATAATAATATTGCCTGGAATGTTGCTCATCTTGTGGTAACTCAACAGTTACTACATTACAAATTATCTGGATTACAATGTTTAGTCTCTGACGAGCTGGTTGATAATTATAGAAAAGGTACAAAGCCGAGTGAACCTTTATCAGAAGAAGAGTTTGATGAGGTTAAAGAATTACTTATCGGATTGCCAGACACTTTAAAAGAAGATTATGAAGCTGGAATTTTTAATGAATATACAGAGTACGAGACAAGCACAGGCTTTGTGTTAAGTTCTTTTGAGCATGCAATTGCCTTTAACAACTTACATGAAGGTTTGCATTTAGGAGTTATTATGGCAATGAGAAAATTAGTATAACTTTTGTAGATTTGTAGTAGTTCAATTGCTTCATTTAGAGTAGTGAAGCGTTGAAATATTTAAATAATAATATTAGCACTTTTAAAGTGTTGAAGTATAATATCACATTTAGTGACTAAATTTAAGTACGCATGAAGTTTAACACAAAAACCATACATGGAGGGCAAAAACATGAAGAAGCAACAGGATCTGTCATGCCTCCAATCTTTCAAACATCAACGTATGCTCAATCCAGCCCAGGAGTGCATAAAGGATATGAATATTCAAGAGGTGAAAACCCTACAAGAACTGCATTAGAGAATTCATTTGCTTCTATTGAAAATGGTTCGCATGGATTGGCTTTTTCATCCGGACTTGCGGCTATTGATTGTGTTTTGAGGTTGTTGGAGCCTGGAGATGAAGTGATAGCAGGTGATGATTTATATGGAGGTACTTATAGAATGTTTACTAAGCTGTTTAGTAAATATGGGTTGAAATTTCAGTTTGTTGATATGAATAATACTGATAACGTTACAAATGCGATCTCCGAATCTACAAAATTAATATGGTTGGAAACTCCAACAAACCCTTTAATGAAAATTGCTGATATTACCGAAATAGTGAAGGGTGTAAAAAATGAAAATTCTGCTATTTTAGTAGCAGTTGACAATACTTTCGCAACACCATATTTACAGCGACCTTTGGATTTGGGAGCCGATATCGTAATGCATTCTGCAACGAAATATCTAGGAGGGCATTCAGATTTAGTAATGGGAGCACTAATGGTAAAAAATGCGAAGCTTGCAGAAGATTTACATTTTATTCAATTTGCTGGAGGTGCCGTTGCAGGTCCAATGGATTCGTTTTTGGCTTTAAGAGGAGTAAAAACATTGCACATACGTATGCAACGTCATTGTGAGAACGGAAAAGCGATTGCAAAATATCTTTTGAATCATTCAAAGGTAGGAGAAGTGTATTATCCAGGCTTAAAAGATCATCCAAATCACGATATTGCTAAAAAGCAGATGGATGATTTTGGAGGAATGGTTTCGTTTAGGTTAAAAGACGAAAGTAAGGAAGCTGCATTTAAGTTTTTAGAAAGTACGAAAGTTTTTACGCTTGCTGAATCATTAGGAGGAGTTGAGAGTTTAGTGAATCATCCTAGTACTATGACTCATGCGTCAATTCCAAAACCAGAAAGAGAGAAAATTGGTATTACAGACTCTTTGATACGTTTAAGCGTAGGAATTGAGGATATTGATGATTTAATTTTAGATATAGAACAGGCTCTTAATTAGACTGTTAAATTAATATGTTATAAAGGCATGCTACATAGCATGTCTTTTTTATTGCAACTTACTTGCAGTATTGTGAAATAAGTTATATCTTGCAACAGTGTTGCAGTAATTTGCAATCATTTAATTTAATGTTTTTTAAAAGACAATGCACCTCATTAATTAGCTTTGTTTGGGTTTGAAGTTATTAAAATTTATTGTCTTATATAAGTGCCGACTCGTCGGCACTTTTCGTTTTTCTTTAAAAAAATAGAATTACTATTTTTGCGTTACGATATACAGTTTTATATTGTGTATGGTTTAGTATTCATTTCTTCGTAAAACAGATAACATGAGAAATACAACTTCATTATTGGCTATCAGAAATTACCTGCAAAACACAGATGTGGCAATTAGTGCCGTTGAATTAGTAGATCATTTTTCTGACAGATTTAATAAAACAACAATTTATCGTGTGTTAACTAGATTAGAAAACGTGGGTGAAATACACTCAGTATTAGGGAATGATGCCAATACTTATTATGCTACATGTAGTTCTACATGCAGTGAGCATGATCACAATCATAATCACGTTCACAAACAGTGTAAAAAATGTGGAGAGCTGTCATGTACAGAAGTTCAATTAAAGACTCCTGAAACTGATGGCTTTAAGGTAGAGGAAGCAAGAGTTTTATTAGTAGGATTGTGTAAGAACTGTCAGTAAAATTTAATTAATATACCGATTAGTATATTTTTTTAGTACCTTTGACTTGATGTTAAAGTCTGAAAGAACTAAAATATTCATTATTGAAACGGTAGCGCCTATTTTTAATAGGAATGGTTATTCGGCAATGAGTTTATCTAAAATTACTGAAGCAACAGGCTTAACGAAAGGAGCGATATATGGACATTTTCTAAATAAAGAAGAACTCGCTCAAGAGGCTTTTAAGTTTTCTGTTCGAAGAGTTTTGAGAGACTTGAATTATGTTGTTAATAAAGGAGAAACACCACTAGAAATGTTGTTAAATGTTCCTAAGTTTTATAGGAATTACTATGAATACAATAAGAAATTTGGTGGATGTCCAATATTGAATATTGGAGTGGATTCAGATCATCAAAATGGTTCAATTTCAGATTTGGTAAGAAGCTATAATTATAGAATTTTAGAGAAACTAGCGGATCTCATTGATAAAGCAAAGAATAGTAATGAAGTGGCAGATTCAATTGATAGTATGACGTATGCCAAACGGTTCTTTTACATGATTGAGGGAGCAGTTTATATGTCGCATATTATGAGAGATGAATGGTATTTAATGGACTTGAGTGATACAATGACGAAAATTATAAAAAAAGAATTACAAGAAGTATAACAATATTTTTTTAACCATAAATATACCAATTGGTATATTTTAAAATTAAATTCATGGAATTATTGAAAATTTTAGAAAGTAAAGCAAAGATTAGGTTTCAAGATTGTGATCCTTTTAATCACTTAAATAATGCATCATATTTTAATTACTTAATTAATGCTCGTGAAGACCAAGTTTTAGCTAACTATAAGCTTGATATTTACGATCATGGCAAAGAAACAGGAAAGAGTTGGGTTGTAGGCTCTCATCAAATAGCTTATTTAAAACCTGCAACCTTAATGGAAACGGTTACTATAGAATCACAATTGATTAACTATGGGGCTAAAAACTTGTTCGTTGAAATTAGAATGTTTAACGAAGCTAAAACAGAGCTCAAAGCTATAATGTGGAGCTCTTTTGTATATTTTAATTTGTTAACGTTGTCTTCAGATAAACATCCTGAAGACCTGCTTACCTTATTTGAGAATGTTGTTTTGCCAGTTAAACAAACAACTTTTGAAGAAAGAACGCAAAGTTTACGTTTTCAAAAAGTGTAAGTTTCTATTCTTGTTTAAATAAGAATAGAGTAGAGGTTAGAAGGTATTTCTAACCTCTTTTTATTATTTTCCAAATAATCGCTGAAAAAAGCCTTTTGTTTTTTTAGAAGCTTCTTTAATCTCTTCTTCTGCCTCTTCTACGAAATCAGCAATATGCTCACTTGCTTTCCCTGCAATTTCAGAAGCCTTTTCAGTTACATCTTCTAGCCCTTCTTTAGCGTCTTCAGACAATTCTTTGGCTTTCGATTTTATGTTTTGAACCTCTTCACTTTCAAGAAATTCACTAACCTTTTCTTTTGCATCCTCAGTGAAATCGGCTAATTTTTCACCGGCATTACCAATAACTTCCGAGGCTTTGTTTTTTATATTTTCAACTTCATCACTGTTTATAAATTCTTGAACCTTGTCTTCAGCCTTTTTAACAAAGTCTTTCTCATTATTTGATTCTTTATTATCCAATGGTTTATTGTTTTCTTCTGACATCGTTAAATTGATTTAAGAGTTAGTTAATTATTTATACTAAATGAAATTGAGTGAAAAATAAAATTAAAACCAAGGTTTATAATTTTTTTGGTAGATTTCAATAAATTCTTCATCTGACTTTGTTAGGTATATTATCCCTTCAATAAAACCAATTAAACCAGGGATCCATACTGTAAACATGCCAATGATTAAACACATTAATATGAAAGAGCCTACTGTTACGGATAAAAGTATGATGCCTTCTTTATTATAATTTAACACGAACTTATGTACGCCTATTCCTCCTAAAACAATGGCAAGAACTCCTGCTACAATTCGTTTACTTTCCATGTGTTGAGGTACCACTGGTTTTCCGTGTTCATTTACAATTTCCATATAGTTTGTTATTATTAATTTGCTTTAAAATTATAAAAAAGCTTCGTCTTTTGGTTCCCATAATTCAATTTTATTTCCATCTAAATCAATTATCCAGCCAAATTTACCATAGTCGTACTCTTCAATCTTATTAATTACGGTAACCCCGTTTTCTTTTAGCTCCTCTAGTAATTCTATTAAATTCTCAACACGATAATTGATCATGAAGTCTTTTTTTGAAGGATTAAAATAATCGGTGGCTTTATCAAACGGACTCCATTGAGTCGATCCTTTTTTACCATTTTCTTGATTCCACCAAAAAGTGCAGCCCCATTGATCAGTGTTTAGACCAAGATTCTTTTTATACCATTCTTTTGTTTGTTCTGGATTATCTGTTTTAAAGAAAACACCGCCAATACCAGTTACTTTCCCTTTTTTCATTTCTTGTGTTTTTTTATGTTATTCTCATAAACCGTAATCCATTGATCTACGGATATTTTTTTGACTAATTCAGCAATTAGAACATATGGAATTTCATCTATTTTCTTAAAACGAATACAGCTTTTTCCCATGTCTAATTTTCGTGATGAATATTTTGGGTATTCTTTTACAAACCAATCATGAATTTCGGGGATGGCATAAATGCCGCTGTGATAAAGATTTATAGAGTTTTTTTGTGAAGCAAAACTCATAAAAGGAAGTGGCTCATTTGGCGAGCAATGATAGCCTTCTGGGTAGCTGTTTAAAGGAACGAAATAACCAATCATGCCGTACTGTATTCCTTCTTCGTACCCCTCAGGAATATTTTTTCGAATAGTTTTTCTCAGTTTTTCCAAAACCTCTTTTCTCTCTTCTGGTACTTGAGAGATATAGTCTTCAGGAGAAGTAGCTTCGTATTTCATGTTTATGATGAATTTAGAAGCTACAATTTACTAAAATTTTTTTTTGATCTTATCTACAATGGTTTGAGCTAGTTTTTCTTTACTTTCTGTAGTCCAGCCGGCTACATGTGGAGATAGTATGACTTTTTCAGATTTAATTAAATAATTAAAGGCATTTGGTAGCTCTGTAGTAAATAAGTTTTCGAAAGATTTTTTTTCGTATTCCAGTACATCCAATCCAGCTCCTAAAATATTTCCGCTATCTAAAGCGTTTACTAAGTCTTCTGTAACAACTGATGTACCTCTTGCCGTATTTAATAACCAGAAAGGTTTTTTGAAACCATCAATAAAGTTTGAATTAATCATGTTCATTGTGAGTTCCGTTTGAGGGGTATGTAAGCTAACGATTTCCGCTTTTTCTTGAAATTCTTTTAAGTTTACTTGTAGGCAGTTTTCATCACCAACATTGTCTTTAATGTCGTAACAAATTACTTCTACATCAAAACCTTTAAGCTTTTTAGCAAAAGCTTTCCCCATGTTTCCATAGCCAATAATTCCAACCGTTTTACCATCTAATTCAATACCTCGATTGTCTTCACGAAGCCATTTTCCTTCTCTAACTTCCTTGTCAGCTTTATTTAATTTATTAAATAAAGAAAGAAGCATGCCTAAGGTATGTTCTCCAACGGCATTTCGATTTCCTTCAGGAGCAGAAATTAGATGTATGCCTTTTGTAGTTGCATAATCACAATCTATATTTTCTAAACCAGCTCCAACTCTTCCTATAAATTTTAAATTGGTAGCCTTGTCTATAAAGGAAGGATCAATTGTAAATCGGCTGCGTATAACAATGCCATCATACTGATGTATTTTGGCTTCAATTTCCTCTTTGTTTGAAGTGTAATCTTCGTCATTAGTATAACCAAGTTCATTTAATTGGTTGATCAAAATACAATGATTTGTATCTAAATGTAATACTTTCATGCGAATGAATTTAATCGTCTTATTTAAGGTTTTAGGTAAAGCGGATGTATGTTTGACTCTATGTTAGTATTGCTCTTGTTCGTTTGGAAAATCTTGAGATTTAACATCACTTATATATTGTTGAAAAGCCTTTGTCATTTCTGAATAAAGATCTAGGTATCTTCTTAAAAACCTTGGACTAAATTCATGTGTCATTCCAATCATATCATGAGTAACCAATACCTGACCATCAACACCTCCACCAGCACCAATACCAATAACAGGAATAGATAAACTTTCGGCCACTTCTTGCGCCAGTTTCGCTGGTACCTTTTCTAATACAAGAGCAAAACAGCCTAGTTCTTGTAAGAGTTTAGCATCTTCTTTTAGCTTTTGCGCTTCCTCCTCCTCTTTAGCTCTTACTGTATAAGTTCCAAATTTATAAATCGATTGAGGAGTCAATCCTAAATGCCCCATAACAGGTATCCCTGCCGTTAGTATACGTGATATAGATTCAGAGATTTCGCTTCCACCTTCTAACTTTACCGCATGCCCTCCTGATTCTTTCATTATTCTGATGGCAGAGTCGAGAGCATTTTTTGAATTTCCTTGATAGGTTCCAAATGGAAGATCAACAATGACTAATGACCTATCAATTCCGCGTATAACTGAACTTGCGTGATAAATCATTTGATCAAGAGTTATTGGTAATGTTGTTTCATGTCCTGCCATAACATTTGAGGCAGAGTCTCCAACTAAAATAACATCAATTCCTGCTCCATCAACAATTTTCGCCATGGTATAATCATAGGCTGTAAGCATTGATATTTTTTCATTATTGGCTTTCATTTCAACCAATGATTTTACCGTTACTCTTTTGTACTGTTTTATTGCTGTTGACATTTTATAATCTATTTGTATGATGTAAAAATAGACATTTTGCCGAGATTAATATGTCGTTAATCTTCTGTTAATTAAATTTTTTGAATATTAATTTTTAATAGTTTTAGACATCTAAATTCAATAATTATGCAAAAAATAATTACTGTCCTTATTATTTTAACACTTTCGGCGGTCGTTAAAGCGCAAAGTTCTTCTGAAGAAAATAAAATAAAAAGTACCATTGATACTTTTTTTGAAGGCTTGCATAAAGGGGATAGTTCAATTGTTAAGTCTTCTATTCATACATCGTTAAAGCTGCAAACTACTTTTATGGATAAAGAGTTGAATGCTCAATTAAGAACCCAAAAGAGAAATGAATTATTGGAGGCTATTGCAAGTAAAAAGAAGGAAGATATATACTTTGAAAAGTTACTTTCCTACGAAGTTCATGTAGATGGTAATTTGGCTTCAGTTTGGACGCCTTATGAGTTTTATTATAATGGAAAATTAAGCCATTGTGGTGCAAATTCTTTTCAATTGTTTAATAATAATGGTAAATGGGAGATTATTTATATAGTCGATATGAGAAGACGAAAGAATTGTAATAATACTAGAAATTAGAATGAGATTTGTAGCTATTTTTTATCTGTTAATTTTTGCGGTTAGTGGTCAAGAATCAAAACTTTTTTTACCAGAATTGTTTCGTGATTTTGGGCATGTTCGAGATATATCCATAGGTAATGATGGTACTGAAATTTATTTTACGGCTCAAGGGTATTTAAAAGAGTATTCGTATATAGTTTCATCGAAAAAAATTAATGGTAATTGGAAGGAATTGGAAATTGTCAGTTTTTCTGGTCAAAAAGGAATAAAGGATTTGGAACCGTTTCTATCACCAGATGGACTAAAGTTGTTTTTTGCTTCTAATCGAGAAAGAATAGGAGCTGGGGCAAAGAAAGATATGGATATATGGTATGTAGAGAGAGAAAGTTTGCTGCAAAAGTGGTCTTTACCAATTAACTTAGGAGAAACAATAAATGGTGATAAGGATGAATTCTATCCTTCCGTTTCTAAAAATGGAAATTTATATTTTACTTCCGAAAGAGAAGATAGTAAAGGGAAAGAAGATATATATGTTAGCGAAATAGTTGATGGAGAGTATTTAAAACCAAAACCTTTAAATGATGCTGTAAATAGCGACAAATTTGAATATAACGCTTTTGTTTCTCCTAATGAAGATTACATCATATTTACTTCATATGGGAGAAAAGATGATTTGGGTAGAGGAGATATGTATATCAGTAAAAAGAATAGTTTAGGTAGTTGGATGACTGCGAAACACATGGGAAATAATATTAATACAAAACGAGAAGAATATTGCCCGTTTGTTGATTTTGAAAATAAAATGCTGTATTTTACGTCGGTGAGAACTGAAACAATTGATGTTTTAGAACCAAAAAGAAATTTAAAGGGCATGCTAAAAAAAATTGAGGTTTTACCTAATGGTTTAAGTCGAATTTACTGTACGCCATTAAATAAAATTTAGTGTATATTTGACCAAATGAACCCAAACAAAGAGAAAAATAGTTTATCGCCTGATAAGTGGGTAGATAAATATGCTGATTATTTGTTTAACTATGCTGTTGTGCGAGTTAATAATGAGGCTTTAGCTAAAGATTTAGTTCAAGAAACTTTTTTTGCAGGTTTAAAATCAGCCAAGAATTTCGAAGGGAAATCTACGGAAAGAACATGGCTCGTTTCTATATTAAAAAGAAAAGTGATCGATTATTATAGAAAGATTAATTCGAAGAAAGGTCAGGCTGAAGTAAAAATGAGTTTTTATGATGGGGGTGATAATGAAGGTAATTGGATAGAAGAAAGAGTTCCACAGACATGGAAGAATGAGGCTGAAGAGTATATTGAAAACCAAGAACTGAAGGAACAAATTGATAAATGCATTGATAGCTTACCGGAAAAATACGCTATGGTTTTTAGAATGAAAACTATGCAGGAGTTTGAGACTGAGGAAATTTGTAAGGCACTAAATATTACTCCGTCTAATCTTTGGGTAATCATCCATAGAGCTAGAACTCAATTAAGAGGTTGTTTGGAAAAGAACTGGTTTAATAATTAATTTATGTTTGGAAAGTTTAAAATATCTTGTGACGAGGCTACAACAATTTGTGATAAAGCACAATATGGAGAGGCTACTACATTGGAAAAAATAAAACTGAATATGCATATCATGTTTTGTAAAATATGTAGATTATATTCAAAACAGAATGGTATGTTAACTGGAGTTTATAAGGAAAAAGCCACTGAGTGTAGAGCTAAAAAACATTCAATGACAGACAAGGACAAGTTAGCCTTGCAGGAAAAAATTAAAGAAATAATATAAAGAGCTTTTAGGTTTTTTTTGAAAAAAACCATTTTTTGATTTTTTGTTAGATTGAAACGGAATTTGTTGTAAAGATAAATTCCGTTTTTTTAATTTTGTACTTAAATAGTAAGCATGCATTTTTTACCAGAATCAATAGACAATTATGCTGTAGAGCATTCACAGAAAGAACCTGCAATTTTAAAGGAATTAACCAGAGAAACTTGGCAAAAGGTATTAAATCCAAGAATGTTAAGTGGTGCTTTTCAAGGAAGGGTTTTGTCAATGATTTCTAAATTAATTCAACCAAAGAGAATATTGGAAATAGGAACCTATACTGGGTATTCAGCGCTTTGCTTAGCTGAAGGCCTAAGAAATGATGGATTGTTGTTAACTATTGATAAGAATGAAGAGTTAGAAGAACTTCAAACGAAGTACTTTGAAAAATCGGAATACAAAGATCAAATAAAGCAATATGTTGGTAATGCTATCGAAATTATACCTCAAATAGAGGAGAGGTTTGATATGGTTTTTATAGATGCTGACAAGTCTAACTATTTAAACTATTTTGAGTTGATCATAGGGAAAATGAATTCAGGAGGAATAATTCTTTCTGATAATGTATTATGGAGTGGTAAAGTGGTAGAAGAGTTAAATCCTAAAGATACCGACACAAAAGTTCTATTAGAGTATAATCGCTTATTAAATGAAGATAATCGCTTAGAAACGGTTTTATTGCCAATTAGAGATGGGTTAACAATAAGTAGGGTAAAGTAAAACTATCGGTTTTATTACCTGTTTCTTTTAATAGGGCCTGTTAAGTCGTCAATATTATCTTTAACATCATTAACTTCTTTATTAATGTCTTGAACAATGTTGGAGTCCAAGCCATGTTCCTGAACACTTTCATTTATTTCTCTTTTAATATCGTTGGTGGCATCCTTTATTTGGCGCATTCCTTTACCTAAACCTCTAGCAATTTCAGGTAACTTGTCGGCACCGAAAAACATTACTACAATTAAAAGTATAATAAATATTTCAGGACCTCCGATAAATAAAAAAATAGTATTCATGTAGCAAAGATAGTTAAAAAGACTTATTTTTTTAATAAAAGAAAAAGCCAAACCGTGTTAAATTAGGTTTGGCTTTTTTGTTTATGTTAAAAGTAATTAGTCCGCTAGAATAATTACTTTATTATCTTTCATTTCAATAGTACCCGACTTGATGTCTAGAGTTAAAACTTTATCATCCGCTGGAAGTCTTTCAATGCTACCATGTAAATCATCAAAAGATAAATTGTTCTGAGTATGAACGTGAACTTTTATAGTTCCTTTATCTAAAATAGAAACGATAGGAGCGTGATTATTCAACATTTGGAACTCACCATCAATACCTGGTACAGTTACAGAATCAACATCCGATGAAAATAAGATAGCTTCTGGAGTAACAATTTCTAAAAACATAAATTAAATTGATTATTTAATTAATAATTGTTAATTGAATTATGCTTCAGCTAACATTTTTTCTCCTGCATCAATAGCTTCTTGGATAGATCCTTTTAAGTTGAAAGCTGATTCTGGATACTTATCTAATTCACCATCCATAATCATGTTGAATCCTTTGATTGTATCTTTAATATCAACTAAAACTCCTGGGATACCAGTAAATTGCTCAGCTACGTGGAATGGTTGAGATAAGAAACGTTGTACACGACGTGCTCTATGTACTACTAATTTATCTTCCTCAGATAATTCTTCCATACCTAAAATGGCAATAATATCTTGTAATTCTTTATAACGCTGTAAAAGCTCTTTTACTTTTTGTGCACATCCGTAGTGCTCATCACCAAGAACATCTGCAGAAAGAATTCTAGATGTAGAATCTAATGGATCTACGGCTGGATAAATACCTAATTCTGCAATTTTACGAGATAATACTGTAGTTGCATCTAAGTGGGCAAACGTTGTAGCAGGAGCAGGGTCGGTTAAATCATCTGCAGGTACATATACGGCCTGTACAGAAGTAATAGATCCTTTTTTAGTAGAAGTAATACGTTCTTGCATTGCTCCCATCTCTGTTGCTAAAGTCGGTTGGTAACCTACCGCTGAAGGCATACGTCCAAGAAGTGCAGATACCTCTGAACCAGCTTGTGTAAAACGGAAAATGTTATCAACGAAGAATAATACGTCTTTTCCTTGAGATTCTCCGGCACCATCACGGAAGTATTCAGCGATTGTTAATCCAGATAAAGCAACACGTGCACGTGCACCTGGTGGCTCATTCATTTGACCGAAAACGAAAGTTGCTTTAGAACCTCGCATTCCAGCTCTATCAACTTTTGATAAATCCCATCCACCATCTTCCATAGAGTGCATAAAGTCATCACCATATTTGATAATTCCAGACTCTAACATCTCTCTCAATAAATCGTTACCTTCACGAGTTCTTTCTCCAACACCAGCAAATACAGATAAACCACCGTGACCTTTTGCAATGTTATTAATTAACTCCTGAATTAATACGGTTTTACCAACACCGGCACCACCAAATAAACCAATTTTACCACCTTTTGCATAAGGCTCAATTAAGTCGATTACTTTAATACCAGTAAATAATACTTCAGTAGAAGTAGATAAGTCTTCAAATTTAGGTGCAGAACGGTGAATAGATAAACCATCTTTTCCAGTTTTAGGTAAATCACCTAATCCGTCAATAGCTTCACCTGTAACGTTAAATAAACGTCCGTAAATATCTTTACCTATTGGCATTTGAATTGGGTTACCAGTAGCAATTACTTCTTGCCCTCTTTGTAAACCATCAGTCGCATCCATTGAGATTGTACGTACTGTATCTTCACCAATATGTTGTTGAACTTCTAAAACTAAAGTAGAACCATCGGCTTTATTTATTTCTAATGAATCATAAATCTTTGGCAGTTCAGCGTTTTCTGTATTAAACTCAACATCGATAACTGGACCAATAATTTGAGAAACTTTACCTGTTATTGTAGACATTACTATATGTAATTAAAGTTATTTATTTTGTTAAGTGAGAATTAACTCATTTTTTCAAGGCGCAAAGGTAATTTTTTAAAGCCAATTTTAAAAATGTTTCTAACTATTTTTAGTTTTTTATTATAATAAAAAAAGCCTCACGCATGGTGAGGCTTTGATTTTATATGGTTGAAGTAAAATTATTTTACAACTTTGATTTCAACACGTCTGTTTTGAGCTCTTCCGTCTCTAGTTTTATTAGAAGCGATTGGGTAATCCTCTCCAAAACCTTTAGAAGATAATCTGTTTGCAGAGATACCAGTTTTGCTAACGATATAGTCAACAACTGCTTTAGCTCTTTTTTCAGATAATCTTAAGTTAGAAGCTGCTCTACCTTGACTATCAGTATGTCCTTCAATGCTAAAGTTAGCTTTAGGGTACTCTTTCATGATAGCAGACATTAAGTCTAATTTACCTTGAACGCCTGGTCTGAAAGAAGTTCTTCCTGAGTTAAAGTAGATAGCTTTAGCGAAATTCTCTAATTTCTTAACAGCCTCTTCTTTAATGATAACTTCAGGACATCCGTTGTTAGAAGCAACACCTTTAACGCTTGGACACTTATCGTCTTTGTCTAATACTCCGTCTCCGTCAGTATCTGGCCAAGGACATCCGTTATTAGCGGCTGGACCAGCAGTGTTTGGACACTTATCTTTGTTGTCAGCAATTCCATCGCTATCAGCATCAGGACATCCATTCAATGAAGCTAAACCAGCTTTAGAAGGACATGCGTCATCTTTATCAGCAATACCGTCACCGTCAGCATCAGGACAACCGTTTAATGCAGCTAAACCAGCAACTTCTGGACAAGCATCATCAGAATCTTTAATACCATCGTTATCAGTATCAGGACATCCGTTGAATTCTTTTAAACCAGCAACTTCTGGACAAGCATCTTCTTTGTCATATATACCGTCACCGTCAGTATCTTTTCCTCCGAATTTGAAAACTAAACCAACTGAATGTTGGAAGTGATCTTGAACTTTGTCAGCAAATTCTTTCTTACCACCAGATTGGAAGTTTAAACCTAAGTTATCGTTGAACCAAGTGTTAAAACCTAAACCAGCGTTTAAAGTTCCTTCACCTGCGTCACCTAGGTTAGCATAACCACCACCTAAGTATACATATGGATCGAACCAAGAAGTATCCCCAAACAAGTTGTTTAAGTCATACTTTACGTTAGCATCGATAGCCCAATAAAGCTCATCCATATCGTCTTCAGCTCTGAAAGTTTCGATTTTGTTTAAAGAACCCGCTACTTGTAAGCTGAATCCGTCGTTTAAATATCTGTCAACAGAAATTCTTGAAACTGAAGGCAAGATATTCCAGTCACTAGTACCGATATAGTCTTTTGCGTAGTCTCCAAATTCAGTAGGAATTCTGAAGTCAACAGCATTAACTCCGAAACCAACTACCCATGGGTTGTCTGAATCCTGTGCGCTTACCGTTCCCACTGTTGCGAACGCAAACAAAGCCATCACAGCTAATTTTAATTGTTTCATTATTAAAAATTTAAATTAAAAGTTCGTTTATATATAACGCAAATGTAAGTTGTTAAAACTTATTTACAAAAACAAATCTACAAAAACTTACCAGAAATGCAAGTTTTTTGTCGCAATCATTTATATCACTTTCAGTTCCTTTCCTACCTTAATAAATGCATTAATTGCTTTGTCAAGGTGTTCTTTTTCATGAGCGGCCGATAATTGAACGCGAATCCTCGCTTGTTCTTTAGGGACTACGGGGTAAAAGAAGCCTATAACATAAATACCTTCTTGTAAAAGTTTGTTAGCCATTAACTGAGAAAGTTTAGCATCATATAGCATAACAGGAACAATTGCTGCATCTGCTCCAACTAACTCGAAGCCAGCTTTTTCCATTTCTGTTCTGAAATATGTGGTATTCCATTCAAGTTTGTCTCTTAGTGAGGTGTCATTAGATAGAATATCAAATACTTTTAATGAAGCTCCCACAATTGCAGGGGCTAAGGAATTTGAGAATAAATATGGACGAGAACGTTGACGTAATATCTCAATAATTTCTTTTTTACCAGTAGTATATCCGCCCATGGCACCACCTAAAGCTTTTCCTAGAGTTCCAGTAATGATGTCGATACGTCCCATTACTTTTTTAAGTTCTAAGGTTCCTCTTCCTGTTTCTCCTATAAAACCTGCTGCATGGCATTCATCGATCATTACCAAAGCGTCGTACTTATCTGCCAAATCACAAATTTTGTCTAATTCAGCAACAATACCATCCATTGAGAATACTCCATCGGTAACAATAACCTTAAATCTGTGATTTTGTTTATTAGCTTCAATTAGCTGTTCTTCTAAAGAAGCCATATCATTGTTATTGTACCTATAACGTGCAGCTTTACATAGTCTTACACCGTCAATAATGGAAGCATGGTTTAGGCTATCAGAAATAATAGCGTCTTCTTTAGTTAAAAGAGGTTCAAATACTCCACCGTTTGCGTCGAAAGCAGCGGCGTATAATATGGTGTCTTCAGTTTGATAGAATTCAGCTATTTTACCTTCTAATTCTTTATGAATATCTTGAGTACCACAAATAAAACGAACTGAAGACATTCCAAAACCATGTGTGTCCATAGTATCTTTCGCAGCTTGGATAACTTCAGGGTTATTCGATAAGCCTAAATAGTTATTTGCGCAAAAATTAATTACTTCTTCACCAGTAGATATCTTAATTACGGCATCTTGCGAAGAAGTAATAATTCGTTCTGATTTATATAAACCAGCATCTTTTATGTCCTGGATTTCTTTTTGTAGGTGTTCCTTTATTTTTCCGTACATTTTATTCTGTTTATTAGGTTGAATGTTTGTTAGGGTCAAATTTAGTGGGTTAAACTTTTTCAACCAAAATTTCTTCACCAATATATACCAAGAGTTTTTTATGCACTTCAAGGTTCATTTCTTTTAATGCGTTAGCATATTTTAAAACTTGTTGATGATGTTGAGTGGAAGCCTTCCCTGTTTTATAATCTATAATTGTGGCTATGTTGTTTTTAATAATCAACCTGTCTGGGATAATAATTTGATTGTCAATAGTAACTATTTCTCGTTCACTAAAAACAGTGACGTCTTCCGCAAAGAATTCTTTTAAAAGAGGATGTTTAACGATATTGGAAATAGTTTCTTTTATAAAATGAGTGTCCTTTTTTTGAATAATACCTTGATTTGTATATTCAGTAATAACATGAGGTATATCTTTTGCCGTTATGATTTTAGACATCATTTCATGAATAAGGTTACCGTATTCAATAGCTTCTTCTTGCTTTGTGTTCCAAAGTTTGGAAGCGCTTGCCAGCATGTAAATGTTATGGTCTTGCCAAGGAGAGGAGATAAAGTTGTCTTGTGTTTTTGTTTTATTCTCTAAGATTTTTATTTCGCTTTTCCTCGTGTCGTTTCCAAATAAATAAACTAGATCAGTATCATTCCAAAGGCCATTTTTCTTGAGATAGTTGATAAATATTCCTGAGTAATAATTAGTGTTTTCTCCAGTTTTTGAAATTCTTTTATCAGTTATAATATGTAGTTGTTCAATGGGTCTTGTTAAAGCTACATAAAGTAAGTTTAAATTATCAAGTTCTAATTCTTCTCGCTGTTGTTCATAAATTTCTTTACCTCTATTACTAATGAAATTTAAACTCTTGTTAAAAGGAAGTAGCAATTCATTAAAAGGAGTGTAGTTTTCTGGAAGTTTATTAAGCCATATTTTTGGGTTTATCTGCTGGTAAATATCCAGATCACAAGGGAATATGACCACAGGGAATTCTAAGCCTTTCGATTTGTGTATGGTCATTATTTGAACAGCATTGGTGCTTTCTGGAGCAACAATACTGAGATTGTCTTTTTTGCGATCCCAATAGTCTAAAAAACTTTGGATGTCCGTATCGTTTCTTTGCTGTTCTAAAACAACATCAAGGAAAAACTGAATATATGCATCAGAAGAAGTGCTTAAATGAAAACCTCTAATAATATTTTCAATTTTTTCATAAAACGGTAGTAGGTTAAAATCTATCAGATTAAAAGAAGTACTATAAGAAGCTAAACTTTCAAATAAATTATGATTGGTTAAATGAATATGTTTGGAAATAAAAAGATGTTTTTTGTCTTTAATATTTAAATGGCCATGAAGAAAGTATAAAACATTAATAAGTGTTTCTTTATCAGTAGGGTGTTGCAGGATCTGAAGTACATCAACAATAAAATTTATTTTTGTATTACTTTTTAGTAACAGAGTTTCAGAAGAAACAATAGGTACTGAATTTTCAGACAGGTAATTTGCTACAGCAATTCCGTCACTTTTTTTGCGAACAAGAATACATATTTCATCTAGTCTGAATTGTGTTTGCAATTCGTTTATTTTTTCTAGAACCTTGATTGGGTATTTTAAGACTTCTGTTTCTTTTTCGTTTTGTTTCTCTAAGAAAGTTATCGATACGCATCCTCCTACCCTTTTATTTGCTGATTGTTTATTACCTTCAATGAATAATTGCTTGTAGCTGGTGTTTTGTAAAAAGTTGGCTGAATGTTGAAAGAAATCATTATTAAAATTTATGATTTCATCATAGCTTCTGAAATTGGTTTCTAGTGTTTCAGATACTTTGGGTATTTGGAATGGGTTTAAAGAGTTTTCATCGTTAGAGCCTAGGCTGATAAATTGTTCTGCTTTTCCACCTCTCCAACGATATATAGCTTGTTTTCCATCGCCTACCAGTAAGAGATTGCTGTTTTCTTGAGCTAAAGCATTATCAATTAAAGGAATTAAATTTTTCCATTGCAAGGTCGAGGTATCTTGCATTTCATCTATAAAGTAATGCATGAAACGTTGTCCAATACGTTCATAAATAAAAGGAGTAGGTTGGTTTTTAATGTTATTCGCAATTAGTTGGTTGAACTCGGCATTTAAACGAATATTATTATCTTCTTTTATGGTGTTTAATTCTGTGTTAATATTATTTAGTACTGCTAGAGGAATTAAACTTTTTAAAGCTAATTCACACAAAATTAACTGTCCATATATTTCTTTACTCTTTTCAAATAAGGAAATCAATTCAGGTAGAACACCTTCAATAGAGTTTTGGATTTCAGGTTTAGCCGTTTTTGTATAGAAATTATGGTTTTCGATAGCTTTATCGATGGTCTCGCTCCTTTTTTTGAAATCGAAAGAAGAGGAGAATTCGCTTAGGTCTTTTAGAAATTTCGGAAAAGTACCACGTGTAAAGTTTTTGGCTTCTAGTCCTGCATTCTCAATAATGTCAAGAGCTTTTATTCCTTTGTTTTTAATTTCTTGAAGTAGGTCGGTTTTGCTTTTTGATAATCTATTTTGTAAGCCATTGAAATCGCTAAGTTCTTTTGAGGCTAATAAGTTTATATGTTTGGCATCATCTTCGTTGAGAAGAATTTTGGAGATATCATTTAATTCTTTGGAAATATCCCAGGATTTGTCGTCATCAGTTTTACTTAATGAAAAGTGAATTAGTAGTTTCGTTATGTCGTTGTCACTACCAATTTTTGAGACTAAAACATCAACAGCTTCACTAAGAAGTGAAACGGCATCCATTTCAACTTCGAAATTAAGACTCAGACCAAGATCAAAAGCAAAACTTTTGATGATTTTATGGGTAAAACTATCAATTGTGGTGATGGAAAAACCAGCATAATTTTGTAGAATCGCATCAACAATTTTTTTGCTACGCTTTTCAATAATTTCTTTGTCTAAATTCGTTTCATCCAGAATTAACGGTAAAATGTCATTTTCTTTTCGATCGGCAAAAGTTTGAAGGTTGTTCAAAACTCTTTCTTTCATTTCACCTGCTGCTTTGTTGGTAAAGGTAATGGCAAGAATTTTTTGGAAAAGAAAAATATCTTCAGATAGTAATAATATTTTTAGATACTCTTTTACAAGCGTAAAGGTTTTTCCACTACCCGCAGAAGCATTATAAACTTGAAAAGATGAAGAGTTTTGCATTCTATAAGTTTTATGCAAAGTAACTTATTTTATTATTTTTTCCTCCATGTATTAGCAAAAAGCATGATACAAATCCTTAGTTAATCTTTTCTGAGTTAAAAATCATATATATAGCTGATATGTTAAGTTAGAGCTACGGAATATAAGTATAGTAGATTTAATCAACTCATTTTCTTTATATTTATCTGAAAATCAACAATAAATGGATACTCTTATAAAAATAGGGATGGCGCAAATAGCTCCCGTTTGGCTTAATAAGGAAAAGACTATAGAAAAAGTGAAAAAGTATATTGTACAAGCAGGGAAAGAAGAGTGTAACCTAGTCGTTTTTGGAGAAGGGTTGTTACCGGGGTATCCTTTTTGGTTGTCAATAACCAACGGTTCTGAATTTAATTCAAAAGTTCAAAAACAGATTCATGCACATTATGTAAAGAATTCGATTCAAATTGAAAGTGGTGAGCTAAAGGAAATTTGTCAGTTAGCTAAAGAGTACCATATAGCTATTTATTTAGGTGTTATTGAGCGAGCTCAAAATAGGGGAGGGCATAGTTTATATTGTTCTTTGGTTTATATTAATGAAGAGGGAGAGATAAAATCGGTTCATAGAAAATTACAGCCTACTTATGAAGAGCGTTTAACATGGTCTCCAGGTGATGGAAATGGGTTGCAGGTACATCCATTAAAAGCATTTACAGTAGGAGGTTTAAATTGTTGGGAAAATTGGATGTCTTTACCGAGAACCGCCCTATATGCTCAGGGAGAGAATTTGCATATAGCCGTTTGGCCTGGTGCGGACAAAAATACGTTTGATATTACTAAGTTTATTGCTAAGGAAAGTAGATCGTTTGTAGTTTCGGTTAGTGGTTTTATGTCTATTCAAGATTTTCCAAAGGAAACACCTCATTTTGAGAAAATAATTGAGAATTCACCAGAAATTCTTGCTAACGGTGGTTCATGTATTGCTGGTCCCGATGGAGAATGGATCATTCCACCAGTTATTGGGAAGGAGGGACTGTTTACTGGGGTGGTTGATTATCAAAAGGTGTTAGAAGAACGTCATAATTTCGATGGTGTAGGTCATTATTCTAGACCAGATGTTACGAAACTTGTTTTAAATACTGAACGACAATCTGTGTTGAGTGTTATTAAAACTTAAGCGTTATTTTTTTGCCTTAATTTTAACTGATAAAATATATTAGTATAGGGGTGTGAATTGTCGAAAACGAAAAACCATTCCTTAGATAAGAATCTAAAACGGAATGATTTTTCAAAATTAAACTTTTATTGTTTTTGACTTATTGATTATCCAAGACCAACGTCTAATGACATCATTACAATAAATCCTCCGATAAACCCTAAAGTGGCAATATCGGTATATTTGTCTCTCTGTGTTTCTGGAATAACTTCTTCAACTACTACGAAAATCATGGCTCCAGCAGCAAAAGCTAAGGCGTAAGGTAAAATTGGAACAAAAAAAGATACTGCTACAGCGCCTATTACAGCAGCAATAGGTTCAACAATTGCAGAAAGTTGGCCATACCAAAAACTTTTACGTCTACTGACTCCTTGACGACGCAGCGGCATTGCAACAGCAAAACCTTCTGGGAAGTTTTGGATTCCTATTCCAATTGCTAAAGAGATAGCAGCGATTACCATTTCAGTTTGCTCTACACCAACTAAAGTTGAAGCAGCTCCAAATAAAACACCAACAGCAAGTCCTTCAGGAATATTATGCAGTGTAATAGCTAATACTAATAAGGTAGTTTTATGCCAGTTTGTTTTTACACCTTCTGCTTCGTTGTCTTTAAAATTAATATGAAGGTGAGGTAACCATTTGTCCATGCCAAATAAGGCTAGAGCTCCAAGAGCAAAACCAATAGCTGAAGGAATTACTTTCATAAACCCTTCTCCTGGACTGTTTTCAATAGCAGGAGATAGTAAGCTCCAAAAACTGGCAGCTACCATAACGCCTCCTGTAAAACCAAGCATCCCATCAAGTACGGCGCGATTTAATTTTTTAAAGAAAAACACCAAACTAGCTCCTAGCCCAGTTAGTCCCCATGTGAATAATGATGCATAAAGAGCCCCTTGAATAGGGTGTTCTTTACAAAATGCAACTATCTGATCGAATAACTCCATAAATATTTAATAATGTGTTTTAATCTTGTTTTTGTGTTTTTTGAATATATAAGTTGTTAGCAATTTTATTCGAAATACTGAGTAACTTATTATCCATTTTAATTGTAAACGAACCGTCGAAAGGTTCTTTTTCAGTTATTTCAATGCTTTTTCCTAATGCTATTTCATGTTTGTCTAAAAATTGAAGAAATTCAGAAGAGCTATCTTCTACGCCTATGCATATGCCTTTTTCGTTAATATTTAATGTTGCTAAAAGACTTTTTTCAACAACATGAAGATTTCCGTTTTTATCAGGAATAGGGTCGCCATGTGGATCTCGCTTCGGGTAATCAAGAAAAGCATCTAACTCGTTTATTAGTTTTGGAGAATTAATATGTTCGAGTTGTTCTGCTACTTCATGAACTTCGTCCCAAGAGAAATTCAATTTTTTAACTAAAAAAACTTCCCAAAGACGGTGTTTTCGAATGATGTTTACCGCTGTTTTTTTACCTAACTTAGTTAAGCTTACTCCTTGGTATTTTTTATAGAGTACAACTTCTTTTTCAGATAATTTTTTAATCATATCTGTAACAGAAGATGCTTTGGTATTCAGCTTTTTCGCGATAGCATTGGTGCTAATTCCTTTGGTAGATATTCCTCCTAAGTGGAATATAGTTTTTATATAGTTTTCTTCGGATTGACTAAACATTGGGCTTTGTTGGGTTGTGCAAACATACAAATTTTGTTTTATATAAACATATTTTTAGGTTAGTCTAAAAAATATTTTACCTTTGCTCAAAAAATAAGAATAAAATAGAATGAAATATTTTTCGCTACTACTGCTACTATGTAGTGCTAAGGTTGTTTTATCTCAAAGTATAATAAAAGGTAAAATAACATTTAATGGGGAGCCATTGGAAATGGCTAATATTGTTTTAAAAGGAACTAGTATTGGGACACTATCAGATAAGAATGGGAACTATTACTTAAAAACTGATTCTTTTGGGAAACAAAAGCTGGAAGTGTCATCCATTGGGTTTAATACTCGATTAAAAAGGATTCAGTTAATAAAGGGAGGAACTTTAGAATTGAATTTTCAGTTAAAAGAAGTTAATTCGGCGTTGGAAGAGGTTGTTGTTTCGGGAACCATGAAGCCAGTGAAAAAATTAGATAGTCCTGTACCAGTTGAAGTATATTCGCCAGTTTTCTTTAAAAAGAATCCTGCACCTTCAATTTTCGAATCTATTTCCAATGTGAATGGAATTCGTCCTCAGGTAAATTGCAGTGTTTGTAATACAGGAGACATTCATATTAACGGGCTAGAAGGGCCTTATACTTTTGTGTTGATTGATGGAATGCCTATTGTTAGTGGGCTGTCTACTGTTTATGGTTTAACTGGGTTGCCTCAATCTTTAATAGAAAGAGTGGAAATTGTAAAAGGACCAGCCTCTACATTGTATGGTTCTGAGGCTGTTGGTGGAGTTATTAATATTATTACTAAAACAGCTAAAACGGCACCAAAATTAACATTAGAGTCTTTTGGGAGTTCTTGGGGAGAAATTAATGCAGATTTAGGGCTTAAATATAATTTAGGAGAGACGAATGGTTTACTCGGTGTTAACTATTTTAATTATCAAAACCCAATTGACAATAACAACGATGGATTTACGGATTTAACTTTACAAGATCGAATTTCAATATTTAACAAGTTTTCTTTTTCGAGAAAGAATAATAGGGTTTTTACTGTAGCAGGTCGTTATCTTTATGAAGATAGGTGGGGAGGTGAAACAAATTGGGCACCTAAATATAGAGGTGGTAGTGAAGTTTATGGAGAGAGTATTTATACGAGTAGATGGGAAACTTTTGGAACTTACGATTTGCCAACTAATGAAAAGCTAAGTATTCAGTTTAGTGCGAATGGTCATGAACAAAACTCTTATTATGGTGATACTTTTTATCAAGCCGATCAGTACATTGGTTTTGGCCAATTACTTTGGGATACTTCAATAGGTAAAAACCATAGCCTTCTTTTGGGAGCAGCTTATAGGTATACGTACTATGACGATAACACACCAGCGACAGCTAATGATTTGAATAATGAGCCGTCAATAACGCATTTGCCAGGAGTGTTTGTTCAAGACGAAATTACATTGGCTGCTAACAATAAACTTCTATTAGGAGCTAGATACGATTATAATAGTGTTCATGGCGGGATTTTTTCTCCAAGAATTAATTATAAATGGAATTCTGAGAATAATGTCGATGTAATAAGATTAAGCTTAGGTAATGGATTTAGAGTGGCAAATGTTTTTACGGAAGATCATGCTGCTTTAACAGGGAATAGAGAGTTATTCTTTGAAGATGAATTAAAGCCTGAAACTTCATGGAATGCGAATGTTAACTATGTAAAGAAAATTACAACAGATAATAGTACAATAATCAATATAGATGCAAGTACTTTTTACACCTATTTTGAAAACAAAATTATCCCTGATTACGAAACAGATACTAGTAAAATTATCTATGGTAACTTAGACGGAAACTCGGTTTCTAAAGGGGTTTCATTGAGTACGGATATTACATGGCAAAATGGATTGTCTATTATTGCAGGGGCAACATTAATGGATGTTTCAGTAACTGAAAATGGAGTAACAGAACGTCAATTATTAACGGAAAGTTTTAGTGGTACTTGGAGTATTTCATATACACTGCCTAATATAGATTTAAAAATTGATTATACCGGAAATGTATATGCTCCAATGGATTTGCCCTTGTTGGGAGATAATGATCCTAGAGCACCTAAATCTCCATGGTATAGCATTCAAAATATTCAATTATCCAAAAAGTTTACGAATAACTTTGAGCTTTTTGGAGGGGTGAAAAATCTCCTTAACTTTACTCCAGCGGCAAATAGTATTTTAAGGAGTTTTGATCCTTTTGATCAAGATATTGACCCAAACAAGCCTAATTTAACATTTGATCCGGCGTATGTGTATGCTTCCAATCAAGGTGTAAGAATGTTCTTAGGATTGCGATATAAATTATTTTAATTGAGATATGTATTCATCATATTAATGTTTTTTGTTTCACATCATTTGTTCTCTCAAACGAATGATGTGAAGCTTCTTACGTATACGTTTGAAGAGGTGCAACAACTACAAAAAAGTAACGAAAAACCTGTTGTTGTTTTTATTCATACTGCTTGGTGTAAGTTTTGTTTCGCTATGAAAGAAAAAACATTTACAAATCTTAACGTGATTAAATTACTAAACGAGAAATTTTATTTTATATCGCTTGATGCTGAGTTTAAAATGCCCATAAATTATATGGGACATGAATTTAAATATAGAAAGACAACATCTTCTTCAGGAATACATGAACTCGCAGAAATATTAGCTACTACAGAAAAAGGAATTTCATATCCAACTACGGTAATCTTAGACTCTAACCGCACAATTGATGAGCAAATTGACTATTATCTTTCAGATAATCAGTTGGTAAAGGGCTTGAAAAGGTATCTTCAAAAATAAAAATCGTTATTTAACGATTAATGTTAAGGTAACATTTAGAAGGGTTCTTAACATTAAAAAAACATTCTAATAATAGAAGAATAATTTACAGCTAACATTAGCTTTACAGCTTACGTTGAATTTTGCGGGATAATTAAACAGAATTCAAAGTTAGTAATGAGAAAAATGTTATTCATGGCTTTTTTAAGCCTATGTAATCTAGTCTTTTCACAAGGTAAAGGTGTTGTTTCAGGGACGGTTACCGATAAGGAAATGGGCGGTGAGTCGTTACCATTTGCCAATGTTTTTGTAAAAGGAACATCAATTGGAGGGACTACAGATATTGACGGTAAGTATTCTATGAATGTGCCTGCTGGAAATCAAACAATCGTATTTAGTTTTGTTGGATATGAAACTGTAGAAAAAGCGGTTGTTGTAAAAGAAGGACAAACTATTACTGTTAATCAACTTTTAGGAGCTAACCAAGGAGTTCAGCTTGAGGAAGTAAAGATTAGTGCTTCTGTAAACAGAGAAAAAGAAAGTGCTTTACTACTAGAGCAAAAGAAGGCAGTTGCTATTGAAACAAAAATAGGAAAGCAAGAGCTGGCAAGAAAAGGTGTAAGCGATGTTGCAACGGCTGTAACAAAAACAACAGGGGTTTCTAAACAAGAAGGTTCGGGAAGTGTTTTTGTAAGAGGTTTAGGTGATAGATATAATGTTACTACATTAAATGGTTTACCATTACCATCTAACAATCCTTCAAGAAAAAACATCGACTTGAGTATTTTCTCTACTGATATTGTTGAGTATGTAGGTATTGATAAGACCTATGCAGCAAAAAATTATGGAGATTTTGGAGGTGCAAATATTGATATTGCGTCAAAAGTATATAAAGGAAAAGGTTTTGCCGAGGTAAAAATAGGTTCGGGATTAAATACTATAGCTAGCGGCCAGAGTCAATTTTATGGAGCTGACGGTCCTGGTTATTTAGGATTTTACAAAACATATTATCCTGCATTTCCTTTGAATAATTACAATTTCACAACAAGCTGGGATAGACAAGCAGGAGAAGCTCCAGTAAATTCTTCTATATCTTTAAAAGGAGGAGATTCTTATAGCTTATCAGATAATACTAAACTTAGTTTCTTTGCGGTAGGATCATTTGATAACGATTATGATTATAAAGAAGGAATTGCTCGTGGAAATGTAAATGTTTCAGGAGTTGCAAGAAAAAACTTGGCTAGACAATCATATACCTATAATACCAATACTACAGTTATGGGGAATATTAGATTAAAGCATAAAAAACATGAGTTTAAATATAACGGACTTATGGTAGATAATTCTAGTAATTCTCATGACGATTACCAAGGTATTTATGATGCTTTCGATGATGCTGCTGAAGGTGGAGCGGTTATTCAGAGACAGACATTCATGAGAAATAGATTATTTGTTCATCAATTATTAGGTACCCACAATCTTGCAGAGAACTTAAAAGTTGAATGGGGTGGAGCTTATAATTTTAATAAGAATAACGTTCCTAATAGAAGACAGTCTACAGTATTACCAAATGACAATGATGATCCAACAGGGCCAAAATCGTTTTTATTAGTTAGTAACGATTCGGATAACCACAGATTTTATTCAGACATAGAAGAGGAAGAAATTGCGGCGAACGCAAGTGTTACTTATAAGTTTGCAAAAAATGAAGAGGAAGAGTATAAAGCAAAATTAAAATTAGGCTATAGCGGTAGGTTTAAAAATGTTGACTTTGATGCTACTCAGTTTAACTTTGCAATTACAATTAGAGACGTTCAGCAGCCTATTATTAATGATGTTTATAATTTAGATAGCTACTTTAATCAACAAAATTTAAATGCTGGGTTGTTTACCATCAGAACATTTAGAGGTGGTTTAGGTAGTTCTACTGATGTATTATTACCTCAAACATATAATGGTAATCAGAATATTCATGCTGCATATGGAGAATTACAATATACATTCTCTGATAAATTTACAGGAGTTTTTGGAGTAAGAGGAGAGCAAATTAAACAGACAATTGATTATAATACGTCAATTAATGTAGGAACAAACGAATTAGATAAGTTTGCTTTCTTACCGTCGTTGTCTTTAAAGTATATTCTTAATGACAAGAATAACTTAAAGTTTGCAGCAAGTAAAACTTACACATTACCTCAATATAAAGAAAGAGCGCCTTTCTTATTTGAGGATGTTGTTAGTACTACTTTAGGAAATCAGCATTTATATTCATCTGATAATTATAATGCAGATATAAAGTGGGAATTTTTCCCAGAAAGAGATGAGTTGATTTCTGTTGGGGCATTTGGAAAATATATTCAGAATCCAATCAACGAAGTAGGAATCAATTCAGCTTCTAACGATATTAGTTTTGTGAATTCAGGTGATTGGGGATATGCAGTTGGAGGAGAACTTGAAGTTAAAAAGACCATATTTAACAAAGAGAAGGAAGGTAAAGACGGAACGTTAAATAATAAATTATCTGCTGGTCTTAATGTTGCTTATATGCACCATGAACAAGAATTGAATTCTGAAAAAGTGTCTATTGAAAACCCAGGTGTTGGTGTGAACTTTAGTAAGGATAGAGATGGATTTGCAGGAGCTTCTGACATTCTGTTAAATACAGATTTAAGCTATTTTAAGGATTTTAACAATGGAATGAACCTTCAAACCACCTTAGTATATAGCTATTTCTCTGATAGAATATTGGCTTTAGGAGTAGGACCTTTGGGAGATAAGGTAAAAGGAAACTTGGTAGAAAAAGGATATGGAACGCTTGATTTTGTAATGAAGTCTAAAATAAACAAAAGAATAAGTTTAGGGTTTTCTATAAAGAACTTATTAAATCCAGATATCGTTACGTTCCAAGATATTCAGGATGTTACAGTATTGTCATTTAGAAGAGGTGTTGATTTTAAAGTGTCGTTATCGTATAACTTTTAATTAACATTTGTATAACTCAAGATTAATTTTTAGAGAACACTGAGTTAATATGAAGGTAGTTCTTTTGTGTCAACTTAAAAATTTAATAATACTACAAAATGAAAAAACAGATTTTTGCTTTAATGATAATGGCAGTTACGTTGTCTTTGGTTGTTTCTTGTGGAGAGGACGATCCAGTACAAACCTCGTCATGTTCAGATGGAATTCAGAATGGTGATGAAACCGGCGTAGATTGTGGGGGATCTTGTCAACCATGTTCTAGCGCTGAATTATCTGGAGAGATTTCTTCGGAAGTAACATTAGATGCAAGTATAGCATATAAGTTAACAGGATCATACGTTGTTAAAGAAGGAGGGATATTAAACATTCCTGCAGGAACTAAAATTGAAGCTACAGGTGGTACTTCTGCATATATCGCAGTAGCTCAAGGAGGTAAAATTTTTGTAAACGGTAATAGTGGTAATCCAGTTGTAATGACTTCAGGAGCTGATACTCCAGCTGCTAAAGATTGGGGTGGATTAGTTGTTTGTGGTAAAGCACCTACTAATAAAGGTGAAACTGCTACTTCAGAAGTTGCTGGTTTAGCTTACGGTGGTAACGAAACAGCTGATAATTCAGGGTCTATTCGTTATTTAAGAATTGAGTACACAGGAGCTACTTTTAGTAATTCTAAAGAGTTTAACGGGCTTTCATTATTCGGTGTTGGTTCGGGAACTACTGTTGAGTATGTACAATCTTTCGAAGGTGGAGATGATGGAATTGAATTTTTTGGAGGTACAGTAAACGGTAAATATTTAGTTTCTACGAATTCAGGAGATGATTCAATTGATTTCGCTGACGGATGGGCTGGAACTGGTGAATACTGGTACATTTCTGGAAGTGCAAAAGCTGGTATCGAAGGATCAAACAACGGAGATAACGGAGATGCTACTCCTGTAACAAATGCTACTTTAAAGAATGTAACAGTAGTTGGTCCTGTAACAGAAGGAGCTCTATATTACAAAGAAGGTGGTGGAAGCTTTAACATTGATAACTTTTATATATCAGGAGTTGATTTAGGTGTAAAAGTAAAAAGTACTGATGCTGAGGCTGGTGTTAGAATTGAAAACGGAAATTTAGTTATGACAAATGTACAGTTTGCTGAAAACGCTACTGGTTTCGAATTAACTGACTATACAGGAGCTAATCAAAGCTTTATCCAACAAGGTGTTACTTCAGGTGCTGGAAACGGTGCTGCTGCTCCAGACTGGGCTGCTGGTTGGACAAGAGGTTTAAGTAACAGTGGAGTTTCAAGAGAAAACTTAGCTGGTGAAGTAACTGGAGATGTTACCTTACAAGCTGATATAGAATATATATTAACAGGTTCTTTCGTAGTGAAAGCAGGAGGTAAATTAACAATACCTGCTGGAACTACAATTAAAGCAACGGGAGGTACTTCAGCTTATATCGCTGTAGAAAAAGGAGCTCAAATTTTCATCAATGGTGAGGCTAACAATCCAGTTGTAATGACTTCAGGAGCTGATACTCCAGCTGCTAAAGATTGGGGTGGTTTAGTAATTTGTGGTGAAGCGCCAACTAATAAAGGAAATACAGCTACTTCTGAGGTTGCTGGTTTAACTTATGGTGGTTCAAATGCTGCAGATAATTCAGGTTCTGTTCGTTATTTAAGAGTTGAATATACTGGAGCTACATTTAGTAACTCTAAAGAGTTTAACGGTGTTTCATTGTTCGGTGTTGGTTCAGGAACTACTTTCGAATATGTACAGTCTTTTGAAGGAGGTGATGACGGAATCGAGTTTTTCGGAGGAGCAGTAAACGGGAAATATTTAGTTTCTACAAATTCAGGAGATGATTCAATTGATTTTGCTGACGGATGGGCTGGAACTGGTGAGTACTGGTACATTTCAGGAAGTGCTAAAGCTGGTATCGAAGGATCAAACAATGGAGATAACGGAGATGCTACTCCTGTAACAAGTGCTACTTTAAAGAATATTACTGTAGTAGGTCCTGTAACAGAAGGAGCTTTATATTACAAAGAAGGTGGAGGAAACTTTACGATTGATAACTTCTATATTTCTGGAGTTAATTTAGGTGTAAGAGTTAAGAGTGATGATGCCGAAGCTGGTGTAAGAATTGAAAACGGTGATTTAGTTATGACAAACATTCAGTTTGCTAACAATGCTTCAGGATTCGAAAAAACGAACTATACAGGAGCTAATCAGTCTTTCATTTCTGAAGGTACGGCAACAGGTGCTGGAAACGGTGCAGATGCTCCTACTTGGGCTAATGGATGGACAAAAGGTATCTAAGATTAAGATAATCGTATCCAAGATAAATTAAAAACCGAGCTTTAAGCTCAGTCATGGTCGGAAGATTTTTCTTCCGACTTTTTTTGTTTCTAAGAAATAAAAAAAAAATATTTAACCTGCTGTTTTTCAGTTGTTTAACTTGTTTTTGAGTATTGTTTTTTGTATCTTATATACTGATAATTAAGCTATTATGTCAGTATTTAAAGATCATAAAATATCCGTAAAAGAATTATTAGGTATTATTCCAGAAGCTCTTTTATCTAAATTATCATCCACAACTAATGTGGATTATTACACCAAAGTGCTTCATGGTAAAAAAATGTTTTATTTGTTGCTTTATGGTATTGTAGAAAACGAAAAATTAAGTCAACGTACCTTAGAAGATACTTTTAATGATTCTCTGTTTAAAACTCTTTTCAATTTAGATAAATCAGAATCCATCAGAAGAAGTTCTATCTCAGAAAGGTTATCTAAAATTGATTCCGATTATTTCGCTCAAATATATCAATGCATTTATAGCCAGTTTCACGATGCTTATCCAATGACTTCTAATAACGAAAAACATCAATTAGTTCATGTGGATAGCTCGATGGTTAGTGAAGCTGCTAGTAAATTATTAGAAGGAATTGATCATAAAAATGGTAAGAAATCTGTTAAATATACTATTACCTTTGATGGTTTATTGCCTTGTGAGTTTAAAGTGTTTACAGAACCTAAGTATTCCAGTGAAGATATGGCTTTGCCTGAAGTTATAATGGATCATGTAAAACAACACAAAAATCATAAAAATATTTACGTCATTGATAGAGGTCTTCAATCTACCAGAACCATGAAAGATTTTAGTGGTAATGATATTTATTTTATTGCTAGAGCAAAAGAAAATAGAAAATATGTAGAATTGGAATCTTTACTCGATAAAAATCAAAACTCTGACCTAGGAGAGTTAAGCCTTATAAAAGATAGTAAAGTATATCTGTATACTGGTAAAGCTATAAATAATAAGAGAGGAAATATTCACTATAAACAAGAGTTAGTAAAGACTCCTTTACGTTTGATTGTTGCAAAAACAAAAACTGAAGATCACAAAGAATTTTGTTTTATTTCTAATCAATTTGATCTCTCTGCTAAGGAAATTACGCAAGCCTATAGAAAGAGATGGGATATTGAGGTCTTTTTTCGCTTTATAAAGCAAGAACTAAATGTAAGTCACTTAGTATCTTTGAATAAAAACGGAATCAAAGTAGTTCTATATATGACTTTAATTGTAGCAATGTTAATAGCAATCTATAAAAAAGCTAACAATATTGGGTATAAAACGGCTAAAAGAAGGTTTAAAATGGAACTCAGAAATTTAGCCATTGCTATGATTGTGGTAATTTGTGATGGAAATTTAGATCGGCACTGTCATAAAATAGCTAAACCCTTGTTTTTACGAGGGTTTTGTTGTATCTTATATTCATAATAAACCCCGAAAATCACCAAAAAAGGTAAAAAACGGGGTTTCCATTTGTGTAATTATGAAAATACGAAGAATTTCTGAAATGCAACACCGCATTTCAATTTTTTCCCCTCAGTGAGAATTATGATGCTCATTACACACGTTTTTTAGAGGGAGATTTGGGCAAAATCTATTCTGCTATTGATTGGGATGACTTGGTTACTACTTTAAATATTACTGAACAAAAAAAAGGGCGTAACTATCTTTTTAGCCCTAAAGGAAGACTTGGCTTGATGTTTTTAAAGCATTATGCCAATTGTTCGGATAGGAAAATGATTGAACAACTCAACTCAAATTTAGACTATCAATTTTTCTGCGATATAGAATTAGGTTTTGAACGTTTAACAAACTATAAAATAATAAGTCAAATACGTTGTGAATTAGCAGAGAAACTAGATATTAATTTAGTAGAAAAAGTTCTTTTTAATTCTTGGAAAAATCATATTGATAGTACCGACCAAATCGTAATGGATGCTACTTGTTACGAAAGTGAAGTTCGTTATCCTACCATCCAGAAATTACTTTGGGAATCTGTTCACTGGTTGTACAATCAATTACGTAAAACTTGCTCCATCTTAGGAACTAAGATGATCAGAAGTAGATATAACAAGTGGAAAAAACGTTACCAAGGATTTAGTAAAATGCGAAGAAAAACCAAGTCTAAACGTACTTCATTAACCCGAGCTTTACTGAAGCTATTAAGTAAGTTTATCGATTTTGAAAAGGAATTATCCAAGGCCTACAATATCGAGTTTAAGCCCTTGTATTATAAGCGAATCGACACAATCCAAAGAATTTACAAACAACAAAAAGATCATTTTGATACAGGAGAAAAAATCAAAGATAGAATTGTAAGTATTCATAAGGATTATATCCGTCCTATTGTTCGCGGAAAAGAAGTAAAGCCTGTTGAGTTTGGAGCAAAAGTTAACAAAGTTCAAATTGATGGAATTAGCTTTATAGAACATATTAATTTTAATGCGTTTCACGAAGGAAACCGTTTTATACAAACAGTTCAAAAAGCGCAAGGGTTAACTCGAAAAAAGGTAAAAGTAGCCGGTGGAGATAAAATTTATGCTACCAATAAAAACAGAACATATAGTAGCTCAAAAACCATACAGACAGACTTTATCCCCAAGGGTAGAAAACCTAAAAATCATAAAGAGAAAAAGCAACTTAGGGCTATCATTGCTAAAGAAAGAGCAACAAGATTAGAAGGCTCTTTTGGTAAGGATAAAGAACATTATCACCTACGGAAAATAAAAGCCAAAACAAAAAAGAATGAAATTCTATGGATATTCTTTGGTATACACACAGGAAATGCATTAGAAATTGGTCGAAGAAAAATAGCTCAAACAGACCAACAAATAGCCTAAAATAAAATCTTAGTATTTTTTTCATGGGAGAGCTACGTCTTGTAGGTACGTTTTTAGGAGATTCAATCAATAAAACCTCTTTTAAACAGAAATAGAGGATAGAATTTATATAATTTTATCCTCTATTTTCAATGTATTTTAAAAAATAGACTGTTTTCTGAAAGTGCCTAGATCATTTTGAAACTTAAAAATAAATGGTCGGAATTTCTTCCGACCATGACTGGCTTTAAGCTCGGTTTTTTTGTTTTATACCGTTGATGTTTCAAATTATTATAACGAAAAGGAATGTTTTATCATGGTAAGTTCAAATGGTATTGCGCTATTTTATCTAAAACTCCAATTTTTATATTGGGTTGATTTTTCTAAACGGGTTTCTATATCATCAGGTAGAGAAGGGAAAAAATCAATACCCGTTTTCTTTTCTATTTCATCAATTGAAGTAACAAATTCATAAAGAGGTTTATTACTTTCTTTATGAGGCATTAAAAAAGCAATGGCTTTAATTTCAGGTGCCGAATAATCTAAGATAATCTTATAAAACTCTTCTGGAATACTGACATTTTCCTTTCCGATAGAGTTTAAATTATTTTTTAAAACACCTCCTGTAACAACATATAAATGATCATATTTCTTTGCCCAATACCTTGTTTTCTGTTCTAACTTATTCCAAATACCAGCATTAAATTTATGTTCTTGAGGAGAAATGTTAGAAGTGTAAAAAGTTTCATCATGTGCCTTTTTAGAAAACCTTCTATCGCCAGCGGGGCATAAATGACCTCTATCGTATCCCGATTTTTTGTAATTTCTCCAATCTGCTGATTTACTTTTTACTTTTGGATCTCTGATAAAAAAAGGACGTTTATGATTGCTATAAACAATATCTTCTTTTTTTAAGGAATAGGCGACCCATTCCGCTTGTTCATGCTTCTCGTTATATGATAATTGATAAGTGTTATGAGAGATAATGACTCCCGTTGTTGAGGTGGGTAAGTAGTCAAATCCATTAGCATTATTGGTGTTAACAGACGTTTTTACTTCTGTCATTTCTTGATTTTCTTTCGAGTTGTTTAGCCAGAAACTCACTCCAAGAGCAATTAATAAAACAACAACTTTTATTTTTCTAGATGTTGTCATGATTGTTTGATTAAGATATCTTCATAATTCTCAGTTTTTTCCGCTTCATCAAAAATAACTTGAAACTTGCTTGGTGGAATAGTGAGTTTTCTTTTAACCAAATCTAGCCAAGCTCCATAAACGGTTATAACTGCAGATAGTTTTCCGTCTTTATTAAAAACTTCATGTTGTATTTTCCATCGTTCACCATTTTTAGATAAACCAAGAAGTTTTAAATTAACAGATATATCTTCTCCTAAATGTATTTCCTTTAAAAATTTAGTATTCTCTTCGAAAAGTATAGGGCCAATTTTTTCTTGAGTAAAATCTTGTACTGTTATGTCGTGCTTTTTAAAATAGCGTAACCTAGATTCGGCTGCATAATCATTATAAGCAGTATGACGCATATGAATATTGGCATCGAAATCTGCCCATTTAGTGGTAAAGTTTACTTTAAAATTCATTGATGATTTGTTTTAAACGAAATTAATCATTTTAATTCAGTAAACTCATTCGAGATGTAAACAAGGAAGAACTAAGATTTCACATCCAAAACATCTCTTAAGGTATTTCCTAAGAGCATAAAAGCCATTACTAAACTCATAATAGCTAATCCCGGAATAACGGCTAAATAAGGTTTGCCTAAAACTATATAATTATAATGATTTTTAATCATGGCACCCCAAGATGGAGTGGGAGGCTGCGCACCAATACCTAAAAAACTCAGTCCGCTTTCAATTAAAATAGCTGCGGCAAAATTAGCCGCTGAAATAACAATAATAGGAGCTAAGATGTTCGGTAGGATATGTTTGAAAATAATCCTGAAATCAGAAAAACCAAGTGCCTTTGCAGCTTCAATATATTGCTGCTCTTTCGTTACAATTACTTGTCCTCTTACAACTCTAGCTACTTCAACCCACATGGTTAAACCCACAGCAATAAAAACTTGCCAAAAACCTTTCCCTAAAGCTAAAGTAATGGCAATTACTAAAAGAAGTGTAGGGATAGACCATGTAATATTGATAACCCACATGATTAATGCATCTATTTTACCTCCAAAATAGCCAGCAAACGCACCGATGGGGATTCCTATGATTAAAGAGATGAATACAGCGATAAAACCAATAGAAAACGATATTCTAGCACCTACTAAAAGTCTACTCAATAGATCACGTCCATATTTATCAGTTCCTAGCCAAAATGTTTTATTTTCAATAAATGATTCGGGATCATTGTTAAAAATTGATAATGAATGTGTTTTGGTTAACCCATCAGAATATTGAATTACTTCTAAATTATTTTTTTTTGTTACATATGATTTTATGGGGATCTCGGAATGAGGTTCCGTTTTTCCATAAAGAAACGTATTGAAAAAATTATGAGGTATTTTGTTTCCGGTAGGTATTTTGAGTATGAGGGTAGAAAAACCAGGTGGTTTTGAGTGGATTTCTAGGTGCATTTGGTTAGCGTTATTACTATTGTCAGGAGCTAATAGATAGCAGAAAACCGCTACCAAGCCACAAATTGTAATATAAGCTAAGCAAAAAAGCCCCGTTCTATTTGTTTTGAATTTTCTAAATGCAATGTGCCAAAGAGAATTTGATTCACTCATAAGCCAAAACTAGAGAATTGAATTTTGTTCACCAACACTTTTAAGAAAAATAGTAAGCTTAAATATTCCAATCATTAAAATCGGAATCATTAGGTAAGTACTCCATTTCCAAAATGGTCTTTTTAAGAATCGCTTTACCATGAAACTTTTCCACCAAATGTAATGAAAGATCAATGCCAGCGGCAATTCCTCCCGACGTGTATATTTTACCACTGTTTACATATCGTTTTCCTTTCATTAGAGAGCCACTTGGAACGAGGTTTTCCATAAAGTCAAAAGCATCATGATGGGTAGTATACTCTGTATTGTTCAACAAATCAAGTTTTGCTAGAAGCATAGCCCCAGTACATATTGACGCAGTTATTTCAGAGCTTCTATGAATCTCATTCACCCATTGTAAAATTTCAGGTTCTTCAGTAATGATTTTTCTAGTTATAGATCCACCAGGGATAATTAGGATATCAATTTCAGGATGTGAACTAAAATCGAAATGAGGGTTTATAGATAAACCATTTCTTGCAATTACTGGATGAGATGTTTTTGCAATTGTAAAAACATTAAAAAAATCATTGTTGATATCGGCAGTAACACCAAATACTTCAAAAGGTCCAGCAAAATCTAAGACTTCAACTTCATTAAAAATTAAAATACCTACATTTCTTTTTTTCATCTGTTTATTTTTAAATTACATAAAATAGTCATGATAAAAGTAATACTATTTTAATTTATATGTTTCGTCTCAATAACCTTAATGTTTCATGCCTTTAAAGTATATCAAGTATAATAGATTAGAGGTATGCACTCTTTGAAGCACCAGTTATAGATAATTCTTTGTTTTTAATCAATATAATAACTTGTAATTTATCTTCTGAAGTGACAAATTTTGGAATGTCTAAAGAGACTGAAGTTGTTTCTGTGGTCGTTCGGACAAATTCTTCGGAAATAACGATATTGTTGTTTTTCAAGTTTCGATTTCGATTTTCTCCTTGTTTAATTTGTGTTTGACGCTCTTTCAATACCAGAATAATTTGTGTGTTTTTTTCGTGAATGTTTCCAGTTGTTTTAAAATTCACGTTTACACTAGAGTTATTTCTCTTAGTATGTTTAAGCGTTATGTTATTGTTGGCTTTAATCTTTAAATGTTTTTTAATTTTAGAATGCATGATACTTTCATTAGATCCGACGAAGTGTTCTTTTCCATTAATTACTAATTGTGGGGTATAAATTGATCTACTTTTAAACTTCCTTGCATAGGCGTTTTGTTTGTTTGTATGCTTTGGGTCACTAAAAGGATCTTTCCATCCAATATAATTCCAGTAAGAAACATGATACGAAAGGACGAAAACATTATTGTTTTTATATTGCTTTCTCACTTGGTTTAATAAATGATCGGCAGCTGGACAACTAGAGCATCCTTGAGATGTAAATAATTCTAAAACAGCAATAGGTTCATTGTCAATAGGTGCTTTGTTGTTTGTGAAAAGACCGAGAGTTATAAGGAGTGTTATGGTTAATGTTTTCATTTGTATGATTTTGTGATATACATTTTGTTCGGATATTAAAGCCGTTCCTTACTTAGTAGAAAGAGCTTTTGACTTTAGTTACAAGTAAATACTATGATTTTTCAAAGTATATATTTAGTTTCCTTTGATTTTTAGTGAGTTTTTAGGTTTTAACCTTTGTTTTTCTATTTTTACCTATTCAATTATTTGGTAATCAATTACTAATAGAAAGTAAACTATACAAAAATGGGGTGTAAAAAATTATTTCTTCTCAAACTTATCATGATGTTTTTATTCATAGGGTCTTGTAAGAAAAGTAGACAGAAAGTTGAAATTACTTCTGATTCATTTAAGAAACAGAATGTTTCCATAAAGGAGGGATTGGTAATATCGAAAGAGAACGGAGAGTTCAAAGCTTATAAAACAAAAGAGGTAATTGAAGTAGATGGAGTTGGAAAAGAATCTATTTGGGGGAATGTCCCATGGTACGAAATGAATTACAAGTGGATGGGAGAAACTGTTGATTCTTCTGATTATTTAGGGAAGTTTAAATTAGCTTGGGATAATAAACATCTTTATATTTTGGTAGAAGTTATTGATGATTACCTAAATGAGACACTAACGAATGGTAAGGATAATTATTGGAAAGGTGATTATGTTGAGGTTTTTATTGATGAGGATAAATCAGGAGGTGATCATAAGTTTAATCATCAGGCCTTTGCTTATCATGTTTCTACGGAGGGACATGCCATTGATAAGAGTACAACTAAAGAAACTATTTTTCTTGATGATAATGTTAAAGTAGAAAGAACGCGAGTTGGAAGTAAATATTTGTGGGAAATGGCAATAAAACTATACGATAGCACTTTTGATGAAAATTCGAAATATAATATACCTGTGAAAATTTTCAATAATAAGTTGATAGGTTTTTCGATTGCCTATGGAGATAATGATGGGAACAATCGACGAGAGAATTTTATGGGGTCAAAAAAGTATCATGGAAATAATAACGATGATGGTTATATAAATTCCGATGTTTTTGGGAGTATTTTATTTGTTGAAGAGTAGACTTACATTATATAGCCTAAAAAAAGGGAATTGCTTTAGCAATTCCCTTTTTTATATTTACGAAAAGTGAGTTGTGTTATACAACCTCTACAAACAAACCTTCTTCAGTTTTTTCAACTTTCGCCAGTTTGTTTTTAGTTAAGCCTTTAATGGTTTTATCCCATTTTTTATTACTTAATCCACTTTGAGATTTTAATTCATTTAAATCAATCTTTTCTGCTTTTTCAATAAGAACTAAAAGGGCTTTTTCATCGTCGTTTAATTCTACTGTTGGTGCGCTTTTCTCAGGCTTCATCTGAGGGAAGAAAAGCACCTCTTGAATTGATTGGTTATTGGTTAAGAACATTATTAAACGATCAATACCTATTCCTAGCCCTGATGTTGGAGGCATTCCATATTCCAATGCTCTTAAGAAATCTTGATCTATAAATTCTCCAGCTTCGTCATCACCTCTTTGAGCTAATTTCAATTGAGCTTCAAAACGTTCACGTTGGTCAATAGGGTCGTTTAATTCTGAATACGCATTGGCAATTTCTTTACCACATACCATTAGTTCAAAACGCTCTGTTAATTCTGGGTTATCTCTGTGTTCTTTACACAAAGGAGACATTTCTTTTGGGTAGTCTGTAATAAAAGTAGGCTGAATATAGTTTCCTTCACACTTTTCACCGAAAATTTCATCAATTAACTTTCCTTTACCCATGGTGCTATCCACTTCGATATCCATTGCTTTGGCAGCTTCTCTAATCTCATCTTCACTTTTTCCATCAATATCAAATCCAGTAAAGTGTTTAATAGAATCGGCCATAGTAACTCTAGCATAAGGAGCTTTAAAGTTAACCTCATGTTCTCCAAAAGTTGCTTTTGTAGTTCCGTTAACAGCAATAGCACAGTGCTCTAAAAGACTTTCAGTAAACTCCATCATCCAGTTGTAGTCTTTATAAGCTACATAAATTTCCATAGCCGTAAATTCTGGATTGTGAGTTCTGTCCATTCCTTCATTTCTAAAGTTTTTAGAGAACTCGTAAACACCATCAAAACCACCTACAATTAAACGCTTTAAATACAATTCATTCGCTATACGCATGTATAATGGAATGTCTAAAGCATTGTGATGTGTAATAAAAGGTCTTGCAGCAGCACCCCCTGGAATTGGCTGTAAAATAGGAGTTTCAACTTCGAAATAACCAGCATCATTAAAAAACTGACGCATTGCATTAAATAATTTCGTACGCTTGACGAAGACTTCTTTTACATTAGGGTTTACTACTAAATCGGCATAACGTTGACGATAACGCATTTCAGGATCTGTAAAACCATCAAAAGTATTACCTTCTGAATCAACTTTAGGTAACGGTAATGGCTTTAATGATTTACTTAATAAAGTGAAATTTTTCACTAATACAGTAGGTTCTCCAACCTGCGTAGTAAATAATTCTCCTTCAATACCGATAAAATCGCCAATGTCTAATAGTTTTTTATAAACTTCATTGTACAAAGCTTTGTCTTCTCCAGTACAAATTTCATCTCTATTGAAGTATACTTGAATTCTTCCGTCGCTATCTTGCAATTCAGCAAAAGAAGCTTTTCCTTGAATACGACGAGACATTAATCTACCAGCAATAATAACCTTCTTGCCTTCCTTAAAATCATCTTTAATCTCCTTAGATTTAGTATCTAAAGGAAATAAATCTGCGGGGTATGGATTAATACCAAGTTCTCTTAACTTGGCAAGCTTTTCTCTACGTACAACTTCTTGTTCTGATAATTGCATTGCTTTGTTTTTTACGTTTCTAAATTTAAAAGCGCAAAGATACGATCAATTAAATAATTAAACAATGCAATACTCAGTCAGTTTTATTTGAAAAAAAAGCATTTTTTTTGGTGGTTATAATTTAGTTTGTATATTTGCAGGCTGTCTTGTTGTAAAAGGCAGCGTTTAGTTGTGTTGTTAAGGTGCTGACTAGCACCATGGTTTTGTTACCAATGGAAAGCTTCCCTGAGATGGGTTGCTTTTTTTTATGCTTTGGTTAAAATCTTCTGATAACTTTTTTTCTAGAAGGGACCCTTGTGATAGGGGGGGCTCGTATTACCAGAAATTCCCGCTATATTCCCAAAATTTAATAAAGAAAAGGACGAAGTAAACTGCGGCTACGGAAAACTTTATAGTAACCGAAGCTAGAAAACCAAGAAATGCTCCAAAAGAAGCTTTAATGGCTCTGTTAGTATCTTTACTGTCATAGAGGAGTTCTCCAATTAAGGCTCCGAAAAATGCACCTATTAAAATACCAAAAGGAATAGGAGAAAATAGCCCTATTATTAAACCAATAGTGGTTCCGTAAACTCCGTATTTCGACCCTCCAAATTTTTTAGTTCCCAAAGCAGGAATAAAATAATCTAAAATAAAAATAACTAAAGCGATGATAAATGTAATGATTAGAAAAGATGTGTTCATGGGGACAGCTTTGGTTAAATGAAGTAACCATAGTCCAATCCACCCCGTAATAGGACCAGGTAGTATTGGTAAAAAAGAACCTATAAGGCCCAAACAAGAAAATAGGAAAGCGATAATTAGTAAAAATGTATCCATAGAATAACTTACTGAAAAATAGGGTATAGAGTTTGTGTGTTAATAAGACGATGTATGTTAAAATTTGTTACAATTCAACTAAAGAGTTAGTTTGAACTAAAAAATTAGTTATATTTGAGAAACGTTAATAATAATTATTAGAGATAATGAATAAGCAATTGACAAAAGCAGAAGAGCAAATAATGCAAGTTTTATGGACTTTGAACGAGGGGTCGGTCAAAGAGGTTATTGAGAAGTTAGAAGAACCAAAACCGGCATACAATACTGTTTCTACAATTATTAGGATATTGGAAACAAAGAAGTTTGTAGGGCATAAATCAAAAGGAAGAGGGTATGTTTATTTTCCATTAATAAAGAAGGGTGAGTATAGTAATCAAAGTGTTGAAAAGCTTGTAAATGGGTATTTTGGAGGTTCTTTTAAAAGTATGGTATCTTTTTTTGTGAAGGAGAATAAGATGGATGTAACCGAATTGGAAAATATTTTAAAAGAAGTAAATAAAGCTAAAAAGTCATGATAAACTATATTATTCAAGTATTGTTGTTTCAAATATCATTTGTATTGGTGTATGACTTGTTATTAAGTAAAGAAACATTTTTTTCTAAAAATAGATGGTATTTATTGAGTACAGCTATAATATCATTTGTGTTACCATTAATAAAACTACCTTCCGTTAAAAAGGCAGTTCCTTTAGAATATACAATTATGTTGCCTGAAGTAGTTTTGTCTCCTCAGAACGTTATAGAGAAATCTTCATGGTATCAATCTATCAATTATTTAGATGTTTTATTTGTGGTTGGTAGCTTCGTTTTTCTCTTAGTTTTTCTTACTAAGGTTTTTAGAATAACACGCTTGATTAAAGGAAGTGAGGTTGTTATAAAGAAAGATTATAGACTAGTTTTATTGAATGGGTCAACCAACGCCTTTTCTTTTTTCAATTATATTTTTATTGGTAAAGATATTCCAGAAGATAGAAAAGAGAAAGTAATTAAGCATGAATTAGTGCATTGTTCTCAAGGACATACTGTTGATTTGTTGTTCTTTGAGTTGTTAAGGGTTGTTATGTGGTTTAATCCTATGATATATGTTTATCAAAATAGGGTGTCTCTAGTTCATGAATATATTTCAGATGCGGAAGTAAGTAAAGAAACTGAAAAATTTAAATACATAGATAATTTACTATCTGATGTCTTTCAGGTAGAGAATATTTCATTCATTAATCAATTTTATAAGCATTCATTAATCAAAAAACGAATAGTTATGATGACAAAAAAACAGTCAAAAAAAATTAAACAGCTCAAGTATTTGCTATTAGTACCTATTTTGGGGAGTATGCTGTTTTATTCTTCTTGTAGCGAGAATCAATTAGGCCGAACTAATTCTACTAAACAAATTCAAAAGCTTTATTTTGGAAAGGTTGAGTATGAGGAAACTAAAAATGAAACATATTTAGATTTAGCAATGTCATTTAATAATGAACCTTTAGGAAAAGAAGTTACTTTAAAAGAATTAGATGCTAATGAAGAAGCAGAGTTTTTAAAATTTAAAACTAATTTTTCTAAAAATAAGAAAGGGGCTGAAGAAAAAGGAAATTTTTATTTTAAGATTTATGAATTAAATGAGAGAAAAGTAGTAACTATTCATATGAAAGGAAACTATTCCAGAAATCCAACTGATACAGATGATGTGCCTTTTTCAAGGATAGATAAAGCGCCAACTTTTCCAGGATGCGATGAAGGGGATAAAGCTTGTTTTAATGAAAGTATGAAGAATTTTGTAGAAAAAGAATTCGATATGTCTCTTGGCAATTCTTTGGGATTAAGTGCAGGAAAGAAGAGAATTTATGCCGTGTTTAAAGTTGATAAGACAGGTGAGATCGTTGATCTTCAGGTAAGAGCTCCTCATCCAGATTTAAAATTACATGTACTTAAAATGTTTGAGAAGTTACCTAAAATGGTTCCTGGAGAAGAAGCAGGAGAAGTAGTTAGGGTTGGATATACTTTACCAATAACATTAAATATAACGGGATAATTCGAAAAATAAGTAAACCATAGTGTTATGGGAAAGAACATACTGACGATTATTTTAGTAACTTTTTTTTTAAAAGTCGAGGCGCAAACCTCGACTTTTAAAAAAGTTGATAGCTTGCTAAATAAAGGGAGATATAATGCTGCTTTAGTGCTGTTACAAGAACTTCCAAATACTTTTGAAAAGAATAAAAAAATTGCATCAATCTATAATAAGTTAGATAATCTTAGAATGGCTGCCTTTTATTATGAGGAAGCTTTGAAAGAAGAAGCAAACTATGAGGCAAGTGTGAAGCTTGGAGGAATTTATGTTAAGCAGAAAAAGTTACATCCTGCTATGAAAATTTACAAAGAATTGCATACAAAAGATGAAAGTAATCTTTTTGTAAGTTACCAATTGGGAAAATTATATGTTAAACTTAGACAAGGGAAAAAGGCATTGAGGCTGTTTCAAGAATTGATACAAAAGGATAATTCAAATGCTAATTATCAATACTATAAAGGAATGGCATTTAAGTTGCTGAAACAAAGAGACCCTAAAATAGATAGCTTTTTGGAGGCATATGCCATTGACAATACGCATATGAAATCTATAGAAAATTTAGCGGTTGACTATTTGCGTTTAAAAGATAGAGACTCGTCATTAATATTCGTAAATCAAGGACTTCTTGTCAATCCAAATCATTTAGAATTAAATAAGTTAAAAATAAATGATTTGTATAGAGAAAAGAAATTCGAAGATGCTCTTGTTCTTTTACAAAGAATTGATTCCATTAAGCCTAATGAACTGTACACAAAGAAAATGTTAGGAAGAACCTATTTCAAATTGAAAGACTTTGAGAAAGCCAGAGAGTGTTTTAAAAAAGCAGGTAGAATTGATCGTAATGATTATAAAGTGTACACCTATCTTGGAGATATAGAGTACGAAGAGGAGAATTATAAAGGGGCAGATATAAATTATGGTTTAGCTACATTTATTGGTAGAGATAATAGAGGTACTGAGTATTACAAGTTAGGCTTGACTTCGGAAAAGCTATATAAGCCTAAAAAGGCCATATTTTATTATGAAAAAGCAATAAAGGAAAACAGAAAAAACTTCAAAGCATTATATCAGTTAGCTGTACTTACAGAAAATTTTTATGAGGATAAAAGAATCGCTTATAAACATTATAAGACGTATATCAAGAGATTTAAATCTATTGATAAGGATTTGACAAATCATGCGGAAGAAAGGTTGAAAGTGATTAAAAAGTATTACTTCAAACAAGGTGAAGTTTTAGAATAATAGAAAAATGATAGCGGCTCATTTTTAATGATGAATGGCAGGGAGATAATGTTAAAACGCTGGTTTTCTTGTGTTTAAAATAATTAGGAGAAACTTATGTGAACGTTTTAATGTTAAGAATGTGTTAAATTTAACAAATTTTAAAATGTTCTAATTATGAAAAAACTATTATTTATAGTTACATGTATTGTACTTTTTTTAGCGTCTTGTAGTGACGACACTTCAGGGGAATTAACTAGTCAAAATCCTTCAAGTCAGGAAGAAGATAAAAAGGAGGTGACCGTCGTTTTTGACGAAAGTAGTAATCTCATTGAATCAATTGTAAGTGTTGAGGAAAATAAGATTGTTTTTAAAAAGGATAGTGAATTAAATTTAAAAGGAAAAGAGTATTTAGTGGCCGGGCAATTATCGGTAGCTCCAAATGGATTTTTGAGAAAGATAACGTCCGTTATTGAAGAAGGGAACAAAATTATTGTAGAGACAGAAATGGCAGAGGTCACTGATTTGATGCCCGAAGGTAATCTGGATGTAATCTATAATTATGATAACATGGATCTTAAAAGACCTTTGACAACAGACAAAGGGGATCTTGTTTCTTATAATACTGCAATGACGAAAGGAGCTAATTTGGGAACTTTTACAATTTCTTTAAACAGAGTTATTTTTGATGCCGACGGAAATCATTCAACAACTCATGATCAGATTAAGGCTAATGGTAGTTTTTCTGTTCAGCCTTCTTTAGATTTTGGGGTGCGTTTTCACTGGTGGCAATTGCAAGAATTTAGAACAATTATTACCAGTAAAAAAACAGCAAATTTAGATCTTATTTGGAGTCATTCAGTTCCTTTATTTAAGCATAGTATTCCACTAGCTAAAATACCGTTACCTCCAGTAACTTTTTGGATAGGTTGGGTTCCAGTTGTGATTACGAACTCAGTAAATGTAACCTTAGATGCTAACGGATCAGTAAACGCAAGTATTACAACAGGTGTTGAAGGAACCGTTACATTAAAAGAAGGAATTAGATATAATCGTGGTAGTGGATGGAACTACATTCACGATGCTTATGATTTAGGATTTAGGTTTAAACCAATCTCAGCAACAGTTGGTTTTGATGCATCAGTGGCATTAAACGGAGAGTTTGAAACTATGTTTTATGGAGTTTTAGGAGTTGGAATTGGAGCGAATGCAGGATTTTATGTAAACGGAACCTATTATATAGATACAGATCTGGTAAGTTATATTGAGTGGTTCGCTGGGTTTAGAGCCGGGATGCAAGCCTTTGCAAGGGCTGGTTTATTTGGTATTCCAGGTTTGAACTTTACATGGGGTTATCCAATATGGTCGCAAAGCTGGCCTATAACTGAAGGACAGATCATGCTTTAACCAGTAATAATTTTAGAACAGTGAAAATTAACAATAAAGCAACCTAATATAGTATTAGGTTGCTTTTTGCTTGGTAATCATTTCTGATTGATTACTAGAAATATTTTAATGCAGGTAAACCCAGCCTGTTTTCGTAATATTTTGAGAATTGTTGTCTACAAATTTGAATATGTAAAAATAGGTTCCCGTTGGGAGCAAATCACTTCGTTTAATCGTAGCTCTTCCATCTGAGAAACCTCTGAAAACGTTTGTCAAGTTATTATAATTTTCTGAATAATACACTTGATTTCCCCATCTATTAAATATTTCCATACTGTTATTCGGGTAATTTTCAATGCACTCAACTTTTAAAACGTCATTTACTCCATCGGAATTAGGTGTGATATAATTATAAATTGTTAAGCAATCAACAACCACAGGTTGTTTAACTCTGGCCAAGGTGAAAACTCCATAATTCTCAACAGAAGCTATAGTGGTTACTTCTTTGTTTTGTTCATTGACAATGCCTCCTTCATCTATCCATTCCTGTTTTTCAATATCCCAACGAACAACATGTAATTCAGTCAAATCACCAGATAAAATTTGACTAGATGTTGTGTTTTCATTCCAGGTTAGGGTAACAAAAATATTAGAGTTTCCATTCTTTCGTATTAATGTCCAATATTCTTGGTTATCAATAAATTCTATTACTTCCTCTTTTTGGCTGTGAGGATATTGAGTGTTACTCGTTTCATTGTAGTATTCGGATAAGAATAAATCATCTGTATTATTAGGATTTGAAATACTTAAACGTCTATAGTAATTATTCGCTCCAACAGGGAAATTGAAATTGGTAGTACCAAGTTTTTCTACTGAACCATCAACAAAACTATTATTAGAAGTGTTTATATGTCTCCCCTCTTCACCAAAAATAAATCTATCAGTTGATGTTCTGCCTTCTATAATTCCTAAATTAAAAGTACTCTCGTTTTCTATATATAATTCTCCTATGAGATTAAAAGCATGATTAGAAGTGGAGTTATTAAATAGTATCTTGTAAAAAATGCTCATATTAGAACTAAGAATCTGTTGAATAGAACTTCCTATAAAATGCGATGTTCCCTTGGAGAAACTTGAATTGTATGTATACTGACCTTCATTGTTATAATTTTTATGAAAATAGACCTCTCCATTTTGAATAATATTCCCTGAGTTAGTATTCTGGAAATCACTCAAAATACTGACAGGAGTATCAGGTAGCACAGTAAACTGTCCCTCGTTCGTCATTTGGGCAACTATATTTATTGTTAAAAATAGAAGGCAATAACAAAGTCGTTTTTTTAATTGTTGAATTCTTGTTTTCATTTTTGTTATCTTAAATTCTAGTAAGTCTCTTAATAGTAATTGTCCAATAACCTCTATTAACAAAAACCGAAGTCCCGTCAAATGTATATGTACTCCCTGAATTGTTATTCAGTCGAATACCGAAGTCGCTTCCCAAAATACTAACACTACCTCCGATCATTCTCGTTCCAGTATAGCTGTAATAGAAGTTTTGCCCTGTAGTTGTTGGTAAAGGAATAATGTTAGCTGAATTAGGTCTAAATTGTGTAAAAGGCATCGTACCATCAATTCTATGTAAAGAAATAATTACCTCATAAATACCATTGGTAGTAGTTTCCCATTGTCTGGAAGCGGTATTGTATCCATTTTCTGGATCATATACAGATTCCAACGCTGCAAATTGATATCCAGTATCGATGGTAGAATCGGGTTCAATTCGTCCTACAAAAACGGTTTCAACTCTTTGAATTGGTACGATGTCACCAGTCGTATTTACACCAATAGCCTTGGAGTTGGTTGTTGCAGGAGAGTTGTTGTTTATTTGAGATAAACGCATTCCACTCTGATTCGCCGTTCCTGAATTAAGTTCTAGTTTGGCGTTAATGGTAGCGTTGTCTGTTCCTATTCCTACATTTCCTTGATTGTCAATAGTCATTCGAGTTTCTGTATTGATGCTTCCGTTGGGTGTTGTTTGAAATATTAACTTACCAGGAGCTGAGGTCGCTGTAGGCGTTCCATCAGTTTCCGACGCAATTTCAGCGATTGGAGGAATCGATTGAAGTGGATCAAGCGTTAATGGGTTTAAGAAAGCTCTAAACCTTAAGCCTCCTATTCTTGTACCAGATTGGTTGATAACGGAAGGAAGTGTCCTTGTTCCTAAACTACGTGTAATATCAATATCTATATCATCTTTAATGTCGTTTCCACCAATTCTAGAGAATACAATATCATCGGAATTGTCGTTTAAAACATGTAAAGTTCCGAGAGGAAGACTTGTGCCTATTCCAATTTTTCCTAACGAATAAATATCTTCAGTATTTAAAGTTGCTCCAGCGTTGTCGTCTGTTCCAAACCAAGGTTCGTTTATTGCAGCAACTGAAGAAAGAGTGCCAGCTTCTTTTAACTCGCCTGTTGTTGCATCAGCAGTAACAAGAACATCTGTTGCGGCATCGGTTCCAGTTAAATCTTGGATACGAGTTTTTCCGCTTATATCTAAGGTAGATTGCGGGTTGTTTTCTCCAATTCCTATACGTCCTAAAGAGGTAATTCTCATTCTTTCCAGTGGAGCAGAACTTCCATTTGAAGTAGAAAAAGTAAATCTCATTGGTACATTGTTGTCTCCATCGGCAGGAATCCCTTCAACTTCACCTCGTATTGCTCCTGCGAAAGCTAAACCCTCGTTTGAAGGAGTTCCGTTTGTCCATCCATAAAACTGCATCTGTCCCAGTCGATCACCATCTTGCACTAAACTTTGAGAGGTTTCTGTTCCTCTACCTTTGGCTAAACGAATTATAGAATTTGAAGCATCGCCATAAGATTCTAAGAAGTTAACAGCGTCTCCTGAACTAGCTGATAATCTTATGTTTGCTGTCCCTGTAGCCCGTCTCATAGTAATAAAACTATCAAAACTTCCAGTATCTAAAGAATCTCCAATTACCAATCTTCCATCATCTCTCATAAAAAATAAGTTATCTGAAGTTCTTATGGTCGTTCCATCACTTAATGTTTGTAGTTTTATCATTGCATTATTGGAGTCGTTTACCCATGCATCATCTGTAAGGTCAACGGTTTTTAAGCTTGAATCTAATAGAGCGCCTCCGTCAGTGCCAATAGCAATTAAGTTGTTAGTATCACTACTCACAACACTGGCGTTAGCGGTAGTCATATCTTCATTGGTGTAACTAATAACCCCAGTAGTGGTGTTTTGTTGAAAAGTTGTGGTAGTTTCCTGCGCAACAATTAAGGCTTTTAGATCAATATTGTTAGTGACGTTGTCTTCATCTTTATAACTTAAATTCCCATTGGTTACATCTACAGTCAATTCTGTTAGCGTTTCGAAATTGTCAATTACAGTGGAAAGGTCTGTGGTATTCTTATCTCCATTTTCATCTTGATATTCCAAGGTTTTACCGTCGGATAACAGTGTTAAAACGGTTAATGTTTCCTGTGCAACAATTAAGGCTTTTAGATCGATAGTGTTAGTGACGTTGTCTTCATCTTTATAGCTTAGATTCCCATTGGTTGCATCTACAGTCAATTCTGTTAATGTTTCGAAATTGTCAATTACAGTGGAAAGGTCTGTAGTGTTCTTATCTCCATTTTCATCTTGATATTCCAAGGTTTTACCGTCGGGTAACAGCGTTAAAATAGTCAATGTTTCCTGTGCAACAATTAAAGCTTTTAGATCGATAGTGTTGGTGACATTGTCTTCATCTTTATAACTTAAATTCCCATTGGTTGCATCTACAGTCAATTCTGTTAGCGTTTCGAAATTGTCAATTACAGTGGAAAGGTCTGTAGTATTCTTATCTCCATTTTCATCTTGATATTCAAGGGTTTTACCATCGGGTAAGAGTGTTAAAATGGTCAGTGTTTCAGAATTAGAAATAATATCTCTTAGGTTTATAGAATTGGTGTTGCCATTTTCATCTTTGTAGTTAAGAGTATCAGTGGTATTGTCATAAGTTAACTCAGTAAGAGTTTCAAGGTTTTCAAGGTCTTCAGTATTCGTGATTCTGCGCCAAGAATTGTTTAGCCAATAGTAAAACCCTTCACTTAAAGTGGCGGATTGTGCAGTGTTAAAAACGAACAAGCTAGTTACATTTCCATTTAAAATAGTGGTGTTGTCGGTTAAGCTAGTAAGGGCTACTCTTGGGAATAAAACACCTTTATCAACCGAAACGATGTCTAGTAATGACGAGTTGCTTGGTGTAGTTGTTCCGATTCCTACTTGAGAAAAACCAGTTAAAAAGAAGGAAAATGTAAAAAGGGTTAAAAGTATTGCTTTCTTCATGGTGTATTGTTTTCAAATTATTATTTGTTACGTAACACATGCTAGTTCTTAATTAGGAATAGCATAAATAGCAGATAGTATTACTTTATATTCACGTTATACGTGGTTATAAGTAAAATTATAGTTTGGTACGGTAAATACTCGGGAGGAGGGTAATGGGTTGAGCTAAAGTAAACATAGAAAAGGGATTATCCAAAGCAATATTATTTTTTTTTAGTATTTTCATCTCAAAACCAACCGGGGTGAGAAACTGCTTTATTTTAGCGCTTATATTTTTTTGTTTTAGTTCTTGTGATTATTTTTCTTTGGAAAAAAAGGAAGATTTAAGATCGGGACTCGATTTTACATGTGTTGATACGTATCCAATGTTCGAGTCTTGTAAAAACTTTGAAGAACCTGAAAAGAGAACTTGTTTTAAAGAGGAGATTCGAAAAAGAATAGCTACAAGTCTAACAGAAATTGACTTTACTGTTGAGGATGAGATTGAAGAAACGATTATTGTTCATTTAATGATATATAAAACGGGTAAAATTAAGTTGAAAACAATTCAATCGTCGGAAGAAATACATGATATACTGCCCTCATTGGATAGTCTTTTGAGAGTTTCTGTTAAAAAATTACCTAAAATACAACCCGCCATGAAAAAAGGGTTTTTGGTGACAACTAAATATAAATTGCCTATTAAAATTTCTTTAGATAACGATTGAAAATATTTTTTTTCATTATGTAATATTAGGCGATTAAAGAAAGATGAATTTTTTGGAACTAATGTTTGTTGTTGACTATAATTTCAAAAGTTCTTCTATAAAATCACGTTTATTCGATAAACGAGGAACTTTATGTTGTCCCCCTAGTTTCCCCTTTGTTTTTAACCAATCATAAAACAAACCATTTCTGGCTTGATGCACTGTGGGCATGGAGAGGGTTAAGTTGTTATAGCGTTTAGCTTCGTAATCTGAATTACAATTTTTTAAATGATTGTCTAACATTTCAGTAAAAAAGTTAAGATTATCTGGTGCTTTCTCAAATTCGATAATCCATTCATGACCGCCTTGAGTATTTCCATTCATAAAAATAGGACCAACTGTATAGTCTTTTATGTTTGCATCTGTTTTTGAACAAGCTGCTTTTAGACTTTCTTCGGCATTTTCAATAATTAATTCTTCCCCAAATACATTTATATGATGTTTGGTTCTTCCTGTAACTTTAATTCTGAATGGATCTATTGAGGTGAATTTAATAGTGTCACCAATTAAATAACGCCATAAGCCACCATTGGTTGTAATAATAACAGCATAATTAACCTCCTTTTTCACCTCTGATAAAGGTATTGCTTTTGAATTTTCACCGTCATACGTACTCATAGGAATAAACTCATAAAAAATTCCATAATCCAACATTAATAACAGTTCATCTGAATTATTTTTATCTTGAATTCCAAAAAAACCTTCCGAAGCATTGTAGGTTTCATAATACCTGAAATTTTCTTTTGGTATTAGCTTTTTATATTGTTCACGGTATGGGTTAAAGTTGACTCCTCCGTGAAAGTAGACTTCTAAATTAGGCCAAACTTCTAGAATATTGCTCTTTCCTGTTTTTTCTAAAACTCTATTTAACAGTACTAGCATCCAGGAAGGAACTCCCACCAAACTGGTAATGTTTTCATGAATTGTTTCATCGATAATGGCTTCCATTTTTGCTTCCCATTCACTCATTAAAGCTACTTCTTGTTTGGGAGCTGAACTAAAATCAGCCCAGAAAGGCATGTTTTCAATAATAATTGCTGATAAATCACCAAAATAAGAGTTGTTGTCTTCGTAAACTGCTGAACTTCCTCCTAAACGTAATCCTTTACCTGTAAATAATTGTGCATCTTCATTATTGTTAATGTACAAGCATAACATGTCTTTACCTGCTTTGAAGTGACAGTTTTCAATGGCTTCATCACTTACTGGAATAAATTTACTTTTGGCATTTGTTGTTCCACTTGATTTGGCAAACCAACGAATTTGAGTTGGCCAGAATATATTTTGTTCTCCCTTTCTGCAGCGTTCAATTAAAGGTTCAATACTTTCATATTTTCTAATGGGAACTTTGTTAGCAAAGTCGGTATATGATTTTAACGACGAAAAATTATGTAATTTACCATATTCCGTATTTTTAGCAGCGCTTAATAGTTTCAATAATACTTCATTTTGAACATCAATAGGGTATTTCAAGAAGAGTTCAACCTGATGTTTTCGTTTTTTTAAAAACCAAGAAATGATTGAATTTATAAACGTAAACGCCATAATATTTTTTAAGTTTGTAGTTTGTTGTTACTATTTCACGCTAATAACAGCTATTTCCAGTTTAGGTCAAAACAAGGAAAATAATTTCAGCTAAAAGTAATAAAATTTAGGTTATGCAATATCAAGGAGTATTAAAAAAAATGGCAACGGAAAATTTAGATTCTGTACAGTATTATTTGGACATGAAATCTGATTTTTTACATATGAATCAATTGATAAATAAAACTGTGTCATTGAGTTTTGTTGGTTACGAATGTTTGAATTGTGGTTCAACTGAACCAATTTATCGTCAAGGATATTGCAAAAGTTGCTTTTTTGAATCTCCAAGAGTTGCCGATTGGATTCTTAGACCTGAATTAAGTAAAGCGCATTTAGAAGAGGAAGACAGGGACTTAGTTTATGAAAAAGAAATGCAATTACAACCTCATATTGTTTATTTGGCAAATTCAAGTAATGTAAAGGTAGGAGTAACAAGAAAAAGTCAGGTACCTACTAGATGGATTGATCAAGGAGCTCATGAAGCCGTTGAGATGGTAGAAGTGCCAAATAGATACTTAGCAGGAATTACTGAAGTTGCTCTTAAAGAACATGTGGCTGATAAGACCAATTGGAGGAAAATGTTGAAAAATGATATTGAAGATGTTGATTTGAACGAGTGGAAAGATAAATTAAAATCATTTATTCCTGAAGAAACAAAAGAGTATTTTATAGAGAGTAATAAAGAGACGAATATTAGCTTTCCAGTTGAAAAATATCCAGTAAAACCAAAAAGTTTGAATATTGTAAAACAAGAAGCTTACGAAGGGAAGTTAGTTGGTGTGAAAGGACAATATTTAATTTTTGAAGACGAAACCGTTTTTAATATCAGATCAAATGAAGGAGTTGTGGTTAAAATAGAGGTAAAGTAATAATTGGTATTACATGATCATAAAAGACAAAAAAGCATCGATGGCATCGATGCTTTTTTTATGTAAGTTGTTTGACTTTACGATAAACCTGATATTTTTCCGTTATTATCAATTTGCATTCCTTCAGAAGCTGGAGTAGAAGGTAATCCAGGCATACGCATCATTTTTCCTAAAATTGGAATGATAAATTTTGCACCTGCTGCGATTTCTATTTCACGAACGGTTACTGTGAAGTTTTCGGGTCTTCCAATTAAACTTTCATTGTCTGAAAAAGACTTTTGAGTTTTTGCCATGCAAATAGCAAAATCATTAAATCCTAAACGATCAATTCTTCTTAGGTTTAACTGTGCTTTTTTACTATACTCAACTGAAGTAGCTCCGTAAACCTCTTTGGCTATTGTTTCTATTTTTTCCTTTACTGGACTATTCCAATCGTAAAGCGGTTTGTATTGAGAAGCTTTGTTTTCAACAACATCAACAACTGCTGTGGCTAAATCTTTCGTTCCTTCACCACCTTTCGCCCATCCTTCCGATACTACTGCCTTTACTCCCAAATTGGCACATGACGCGATAACGAAATCAACCTCTTCTTGAGAATCAGAAATAAATGAATTAATGGCTACAACTGGTTCAATATTAAATTTTCGAATATTTTCAATATGTTTCTCTAAGTTTTTAAATCCGTTTTGAACACGTTCTAAGTTCGGAGTATTGTATTCAGTTTTAGGCGATCCGCCATGATGGCGCAAGGCTCTGACCGTAGCAACTAAAACTACACATTTTGGGTTTAATTCGGCATGAGCTGATTTAATGTTTAGGAATTTTTCAGCGCCTAAATCAGCCCCAAAACCAGCTTCAGTAACAACATAGTTCGATAGAGATAATCCCATTTTAGTCGCAAAAATGGTGTTAGTTCCTTGGGCGATGTTCGCAAAAGGACCACCATGAATAATTGCTGGATTTTCTTCTAAAGTTTGAACAAGATTCGGTTTTATTGCATCTTTTAATAAGATAGCCATGGCATCTTGAGCTTTTAAATCTCGAGCAAATATTGGTTTTTTATCGAAAGTAAAACCGATAAAAATATTACCTAAACGTTCTTTTAAATCATCAAAACTAGTAGCCATACATAAAATGGCCATTACTTCTGAAGCGGGCGTAATATTAAAGCCATCTTCTCTTGGAATACCGTTAGCAGTTCCGCCTAAACCAATGGTAATCTGGCGTAAAGCACGATCGTTCATGTCGATGACACGTTTCCAAAGAATGGTTCTAGAATCTATGTTTAAATTGTTTGTTTTACTTTGAAGGTTGTTGTCGATTAATGCAGATAACAAATTATTGGCCTTTTCAATGGCGTTAAAATCTCCAGTGAAATGCAAATTAATATCTTCCATAGGAACTACCTGAGAATATCCGCCGCCAGCAGCCCCTCCTTTAATACCGAAAACAGGGCCTAATGAAGGCTCACGTAATACAACGGTAGCTTGTTTTCCAATTTTATTCAATCCTTCGGTTAATCCAATTGAAACAGTTGTTTTTCCTTCTCCTGCAGGAGTTGGAGTTAAGGCGGTTACTAAAACTAGGTTGTTGTTTTTTATATTCTCGTCATTAATAAGATTTAGAGGTAGTTTGGCTTTGTATTTACCATACATTTCTAAATCATCTTCATCTACATCTAATCTCTTAGCTATATGTTTAATGTGTTGAAGTTCTTTGGCCTGTGCAATTTCTATGTCTGTTAAGTGCACAGTTTCATTTTTTGATATTTGCGCCATTATTTTTCAATTTATTAAGTTGTTTGCGATTTAATCTGTAGTTCGTAAATATAAGCATTAAAAGAGGTGAAAAACATGATTTTTTTTGGTAAGTATCATATAAATAGTTGCTACGATTATAAATATGCTAAAAGAATTGGCTATTCTTTTTTTGAAATACTATATTTGCACGTTTATAAAAAGTCGATTTAAATTAATTAAAAATGCAAAACAAAGGTTTAATTAAATTATTTGCTGTCCTTTTTGGACTAGTGAGTGCCTATCAGTTGTCATTTACATTTTTTGCCAATAAGGTGGAAAGTAGCGCAAAAGAGTACGCTAAGAAAAATGTTACTGATAATAATGGTAGAGAGTTAGCTAGATTCGAAAGAAGGTATCTGGATAGTGTAGCAAATAAGGAAGTAGTAAATTTAGGAATTGCCAAATTCACTTATGATGATATTAGAGACAAGGAAATGAACCTTGGTCTAGATTTAAAAGGTGGTATTAACGCAATTTTACAGGTATCGGTTAAAGATATCTTAATTGGATTGTCGAACGATTCTGAAAACAAAGTTTTTAGAGATGCTTTAATAAAAGCAGATGAGGCTCAAAAAAATAGCCAAGACAATTACTTAGATTTATTTTACGATTCGTTCGTAGAACTAAGTAACGGTAGTGTTAAATTAAGTGATCCAAGTATTTTTGGAGCTACCAAATCATTACGTGATAAAATAAACTTCAATAAAACAAACGAGCAGGTTAAATCGACTTTACAAGAAGAAATAAATTCTTCAATAAACACTGCATTTGAAGTATTACGTAGCCGTATCGATAAGTTTGGTGTTGTTCAACCAAATATTCAACGTATCGGAACATCTGGAAGAATTCAAGTTGAATTACCAGGAGCAAAAGATATTGAGCGTGTACAAAAATTATTACAAAGTACTGCTGAATTACAGTTTTGGGAAGTATTTACCAATGCTGAAGTAATTCCATTTTTTCAGTCAGCTAACATCAAAGCTATTGACTTATTAAAAGGAGAAACAGAAGAAGCAGTAGAAAAAGCTCAAGATACTACTAAGAATGAAGATAGTATAGACGATTTATTAGGTGAAGGAAAAGATTCAACTAAGGTTGAAAATCAAAAATCGTTATTCACATATTTAATTCCTAATTTTCAACAGGTAAGTTCAATTATTGCCTATGCTAAGTTGCAAGATACTGCAAAGGTAAATAGTCTGTTAGCAAATAAGGAAATCAAATCTGTATTACCTAAAAATTTAAGATATGCAAAGTTCTTATGGGATTATAAACCATTTACACCAGAAAGAACTGAGCAAAATAAAGATCAGGAGTTAACTCCAATGATTGGATTATATGCTGTAAAGTCAAACAGAAACGATGAGGCTCCAATTGAAGGAGATGTAATCGCTGATGCAAAGCAAGAATACGACCAATTAAGCAAGCCCGAAGTAGCAATGACAATGAATAGTGTTGGTACTAAGAAATGGTCAAAACTTACAGGAGAAAATATCGGAAAATATGTTGCTATTGTTTTAGATAATTACGTTTATACTGCACCTATTATCAATCAAAAATTAGGAAGTAATTCTTCTATTTCTGGTGGTTCTATGACAGTAACTGAAGCTCAGGATATTGCAACGGTATTAAAAGCAGGTAAACTACCAGCACCAGCTCGAATGATTGAAGCTGAGGTGGTTGGTCCATCATTAGGACAGGAATCTATTAATGCAAGTATTTGGTCATTTGGTTTAGCGATCTTATTAGTGTTAGCTTGGATGATTTTATATTATGGTAAAGCAGGAGCATATGCGAACATAGCTTTATTAGTTAATATCTTATTTATCTTCGGAATTTTAGCATCATTTAATTCAGTATTAACATTACCTGGTATTGCTGGTATTATCTTAACAATAGGTATGTCGGTTGATGCGAACGTAATTATTTTCGAAAGAATTAAAGAAGGGTTAAATGGAGGAAAAGGATTGGGTCTTTCTGTAGAGGAAGGATTCTCTATTAAAGGAGCATTATCTGCTATTATTGATGCAAATATTACTACTTTATTAACAGGTATTATTTTATATGCTTTTGGAACAGGACCTATTAAAGGTTTCGCTCTTACGTTAATGATTGGTATTGCAACCTCATTATTTACAGCAGTATTTATTACTCGTTTATTAATAGACAGATCAGTAGCGAAAGGTGGAGATTTAACATTCAACACAAACATTTCTAAAAACTGGTTTAAAAACATTAGCGTTGATTTCTTAAAGAAACGAAAGTTAGCTTATATCATTTCTGGAACTTTAATCGTTATCGGATTGGCTTCAATGTTAACTTTAGGATTAAAACAAGGAGTTGATTTCAAAGGAGGTCGTTCGTATGTAGTACGTTTTGAGAAAGCAGTGAAAGCTAATGAAGTAGCGAATAACTTAAAAGAAACATTTGGAACAGCACCAGAGGTGAAAACTTATGGAGCTGAGAATCAATTAAAAATTACTACTGTTTTCAAAATTGATGACAAAAGTAAAGAAGTTGATGAAGAAGTTCAAAGTGCATTATATAAAGGTTTACAACCTTATTTAGAAGGAGTTTCTTATGAAAACTTTAAGCCAGGTTTTGAAAAAGTAAACAATGCTGGAGGAATCATGAGTTATATGAAAGTAGACCCTACAATTGCAGATGATATTAAGCAAGCTGCTTTATGGGCTGTATTAGGATCATTACTTGTAGTATTCTTATATATTTTATTACGTTTTAGAAAAATGGCGTTCTCTATTGGTGCGGTTGTGGCAGTATTTCACGATGTATTGGTAGTATTAGGTGTTTTCTCTATCTGTTATAAATTCATGCCTTTCGATATGGAAATCGGACAATCATTTATCGCAGCAATCTTAACCGTAGTAGGTTACTCGTTGAATGATACCGTGGTAATTTTTGATAGAATTAGAGAGTATGCAAATAATAGCAATTCGCTTACAGCAAACTTAGTTGATAAAGCCTTGAGTAGTACTTTAGGAAGAACAATCAACACGTCTTTAACAACATTGTTAGTAATGTTAGCTATATTCTTCTTTGGAGGAGATAGTATTAAAGGATTTATGTTTGCCTTAATTGTAGGGGTAATTGTAGGTACTTACTCATCTTTATTCGTGGCAACACCAATTATGTTTGACGTGGCCAAGAAGAAGGAAAAAGAATAAATTATAAAATGATTATAATAAAACCGTTTTGAATAGAGTTCAAAACGGTTTTTTCATTTAATATCAAGCAACTATCTTTGCAGTCAGATGAAAATTACAAAAATTCACGATTTATATTTTAAAGAGTTCGTTTCTAAAAACGAAATAGACAGTATTGTTAATGAATTAGCAGTGCAAATTAAGAGTGATTTGCCAGAAAATGAAGTCCCACTTTTTATAGGAATATTAAATGGGTGTTTCGTTTTTGCGGCTGATTTTGTAAGAGCTTATAAGGGTGATTGCGAAATTTCTTTTGTAAAACTAGCCTCTTATAATGGAACTAGTAGTACAGATAAGGTAAAAAAATTAATTGGTGTTAATGAAGACCTTGAAGGTAGAACCGTGGTTATTTTAGAAGATGTAATCGATACTGGGACGACACTTCAAGAAATATATGAAATATTTAAAACAAAAAAATTAAAAGAACTTAAAATAGCAACACTTTTCTTTAAACCAGACGTCTATAGAAAAGAGCTTCCAATAAATTATGTAGGGAAAAGTATCCCAGATAGTTTTATTGTTGGCTATGGATTAGATTATAATAGTTATGGAAGAAATTTGCCTGCTGTTTATCAATTAACAACACAACCAAAAATGAAAAATATAGTATTATTTGGCCCTCCAGGTGCCGGTAAAGGAACGCAAGCTACTATTTTAAAAGAAAAGTACAATTTAGTTCATATCTCAACAGGAGATGTGTTTCGTTATAATATAAAAAACGAAACAGAATTAGGAGTCTTAGCTAAAAAATATATTGACGCGGGTGAACTAGTGCCGGATGAAGTGACCATTAGTATGTTAAAAGACGAAGTTGAAAAGAATGCAGGTGTTGAAGGGTTTATTTTTGATGGATTCCCAAGAACTGAGTCGCAAGCTATAGCTTTAGAAGAGTTTTTAGCTGAAAAAGGAGAAGGAATTAATGGAATGGTAGCGTTGGAAGTTCATGAAGATATTTTAGTAGAGAGAATTATTGAAAGAGGAAAAACAAGTGGACGATCTGACGATACTGATGAAGGAAAAATCAGAAATCGCTTTAACGAGTACAATACTAAAACTGCCATCTTAAAAGATTTTTACCATGAAAAAGGTAACTATCACGGAATCGATGGAGTAGGAAGTGTTGAAGAAATCACTGACCGACTATCGGATATATTTGATAAGTTATAAAATTGTAAAGAGGTACTTATTTAAGTGCCTTTTTTGTTAAAATAAACAAACAATGACTGAAGGAAATTTTGTCGATTACATAAAAATTTATGCATCTTCTGGTAAAGGAGGTAGAGGTTCTATGCACTTACACAGAGAAAAATTTGTGGCTAAAGGCGGACCCGATGGAGGTGATGGTGGAAGAGGTGGACACGTAATTGTTCGTGGAGATAAAAATATGTGGACACTTTTTCATTTAAAGTTTAAACGACATTTTAGAGCTGAGCACGGTGGTGATGGAGGAAGTAGTAGAAGTACAGGTAATGATGGTAATGATGTTATTATACCTGTACCATTAGGAACCATTTTTAGAGATACAGAGACTGATGACATTTTGTTCGAAGTTACCGAAGATGGTGAAGATGTAATTTTATTAGAAGGAGGAAAAGGAGGTAAGGGAAACTGGCATTTTAAATCACCAACCAATCAAACACCGCGATATGCGCAACCAGGAATAGATGGACAAGATGGTTGGTATAGAATGGAGCTTAAAGTATTAGCTGATGTTGGATTGGTAGGATTTCCAAATGCTGGTAAGTCTACTCTATTGTCCGTAATAACCGCAGCGAAACCTAAAATAGCTGATTATGCCTTTACTACATTAAAACCAAATTTGGGAATTGTAGAGTATAGAAATCATCAAAGTTTCGTAATGGCCGATATTCCTGGAATTATTGAAGGAGCTTCGGAAGGAAAAGGACTTGGGCATTATTTTTTACGACATATAGAACGTAACTCGGTATTGCTTTTTTTAGTAGCCGCTGATAGCGATGATATTAATAAAGAATATGGAATTTTACTCAATGAATTACGTAAACATAATCCGGAATTACTAGATAAGCAACACTTGCTGGCTATTTCAAAATGTGATATGCTTGATGAGGAGCTACAAGAGGAAATTAAACAGGAGTTACCAAAAGGTGTTGATTCTGTATTTATTTCATCTGTAGCACAAACTGGATTGATGGAGCTTAAAGATAAAATATGGAAGATGCTTAACTAAGTATTTAAGAGCTTAAATAAGTTTCATACAAAAAGTCGATATTAGTAGGTAGTCTGAAATTTTATGATTATCATATTTATTGGGCTCAAAGGGTTAAAAAACGAGTAAAGCTCGTTTTTTTTTGTTGATGACCTAAAACACGTACTTTCGTAGCAAATTCAGGAATTATTTGGAAATAAATTAATCTAAAAAACAAAGGTTGTTTGTGTTAAGTGATGAACAAAGCAGACGGAAATTTACCTCATCCGAAAAAATGTTTTTAGTATGTAAGTTGAAATTACTAAATATCTCAATGATTAATATGTACTTATGACAAAATTTACTTTCTGCGAATAATTCTGATTTCTCTCCTAGAAGGTAGTTTTGATTTTCTATGATTGATAAACGTTGTCTGCTTCTAAATCTTCTTTTAAGTGAAGTGTTTTATTTGTACTGGCGATTCTAATAACAACTCTAAAAAAAATCATCATTTATTTTTTATTAACATATCTGGATTTACCAGCTTTTTTAATCAAGATACCTGGATATTATTTACTACTTCGATTTTTTAAGTTGTTTTTCCTTTTGATTTTAAAGAAGTACCCACAATATTAGCATCTACCATAATTGCACCAATCTTTATTGTATTTGGTGAACTCCAAGCCATCTGTTAATGTTTCTAAATTGTGTTTCATAAGCTTCTGTCTTGGTCATAGCCATTTTATAATAGTTTAAAGTACTCTGGAATGGTGCTTTTTTATTGTTAATTCTTAAGGATAACGAAATGAAATACAGTAATTTATAAGGTGTTCAAATTCGTAATTATTAAAACTATACCACGTTTGTAATAGACACATCTTGAAAAGTAACAAACCATTATGTAGCCTTTCCTTTTTTGTAACCTTTCCTAGAAACAAGAGAGGTTTAAATATTACCTATTCAATACTTTTCTAAATTGATTAAAGAAACGTTCTATTAAGCGTAAATCTTGAGTAATAATTTCTGCCGTCCCACGCATTTCTTGCTTAAATTCTATAGTTTTATTATAAGAAGTAACTAAGTCTTTAGGTAGCATTACATCAATAGTATAATGTCCTTCTTTATCGGAAATCATAGAAACATTATTTACGATTCCCTTTAAAATGCCAAACTCATGATCAGGGTAGTTTTGCAGTTTTATATTTACTTGTTGTCCAACAGTTATTTTTCCAGAGTTTTGCGAAGGCGTTTTTAGTTTAGCTATAAAGGCTGAGTATTTAGAAGGGATAATAGTAAAAACCAAGTCACCTTGTGTTACGGTCTGATTCTCATTCCAATAATTTAAAAAAGAAACAGTTCCATTTGTTTTAGATATAAAAGCATATCGTAATTCCCAATCTTTAATAGCTTTCTTTAATAAGTTGAAAGACTGAATAGTATTTTTTAATAAAGTCATTTCTTCACGAATACGGGTAATTTCAGTTCCTTTAGAGGTTTTATTGCTATTGGCAATCGCTTCGCGTAATTGAGAAACGGAAGAATTCATGTTTTGGTAATTGCGTTCTGCCTGCAAATATTCTAATTGTTTAGTTTCGTAATCTTTAGCAGAGATTACCCCTTTTTTAAATAAGGATTCACTTCTATCTAAGTCTTTCTTTTTGAAACCTAATTCTGTTTTGTTAATTTTTTTTTGAGATTTAAGATTTTCTAATCTTCTTCTTAATTCAGATGTTGTAATACTATTAGCAATTGCTTCATTTGAATAGGGCTGAAGTTGCTTATTTAAAATGTATTTTATATAATTATTCTCAAAACTGGCATAGGTGTTTTCAATATCCCCAAGAAATAAAAGAGGCATGTTTTCAAGAGGGTAAGAAAAGCTATCTTTTTTTAAGTTAATCGTGTCTATAATAGATTTTAGATAAAAAACATCTTCGTAATTAGCTGTATTTTCAACAATACCAATAGGAGTACCTTCTGTAATTTTTTGATTGTCTTTTACCAAAATAGTATCTATTTTTCCAGTAATATTAGCAAATACTTTTTGAGGAGGGATTTTTGTCGTTATCGTTGCTTCTGAAGATATAATATCTGGGTACTCTATTAAATAAGATAAAAGCAATAACATTAGAATTAAGACTAAAAGTAAAGAGTTTCCCCAACGAATCATCCAATTTGGTACTTTAGTCAGTATTTCTTGCACTTCTTCACTACGAAGATCGATATTATCTAAACTATTATTTGGCATCTATTTTCCTAATTCTAATTGATTTTTAACTAAATTATAATAATTCCCTTTTTGGTTAACGAGTTCTTGATGATTGCCTATTTCTACAATTTTTCCTTTATCCAAAACTACTATTTGATGAGCATTTTTTACGGTGCTTAATCTATGAGCAATAACAACAACAGTTTTATTTTCAAAGAAAGTATTGAGTTTTTCCATAATTACTTTTTCATTATTAGCATCTAAAGCACTGGTAGCTTCGTCAAAAAACAAAAAATTAGGGCTTTTATATACTGCTCTAGCAATCATTAGACGTTGTTTTTGCCCTGTACTAATTCCAACTCCCTCAATGCCTATTTTTGTATTATATGAAAGAGGTAAAGATTCTATAAATTCTTTTATGTTGGCAACATCAACCGCATGTGCGAGTTTCTTTTTGTCCACATAATCTTCACCAACAGCAATATTATTAGCTATGGTGTCATTAAAAATGTAGCCTTCTTGCATTACTACCCCAGATTGGTGCCTCCATGTTTTTTGTGATATATTTTGTAAATCATGATTACCAATTTTTATTTGTCCATTATTAGGGGCGTAAAATTTTAAAAGCAATTTCATTAAGGTAGTTTTACCACTTCCACTGACTCCAACGATTGCAGTTACTTTTTTCGAAGAAATGGTTAAATCTAAATCCTGTAATACCATCTGACTTGATCCAATATATCGAAATGACACTTTAGATAATTCTAAATCTACATTCAAGGGAATATCTACGATTTTCTCAACATCTTGCTGTTCTTCGTCTTCTTTATTGTGAATTTCTGATAAACGGTCTAACGAGATTTTTGCATCTTGGACTTCTCTAATAAAATTAATGAGTTGCGCTATAGGTGAGTTTAACTGCCCAACGATATAGCTGATGGATAACATCATCCCTAAAGTTATATCTCCATCGATAACCAATTTTGCAGATAGTACAGTAATTAAAATATTTTTTAGCTCATTAATAAACTCTGAACCTACACTTTGGTATTGCTCTAAAGCCAAAGTTTCAATTGAGACCTTAAACAAACGTGCTTGTACAAACTCCCAAGACCAACGCTTTCTTTTTTCTGCATTGTGCAATTTTATTTCTTGCATTCCATTAATAAGTTCAATGACTTTGCTTTGTTCTTGACTCACTTCAGAAAAAAGCTTATGATCTAAATCTCGTCGTTTTTTAAGAAAAATAACAACCCACAAAAAGTAGAAAAAGCTACCTGTTAAGAATATTCCAAATAATAATAAGTTGTAATACGCTAGTACAAAGCTGAATACGAGTAGGTTCATCATCGAAAATAACACATTTAATGATGACGTAGTTAGCATCTGTTCTATACGTTTATGATCATTAATCCGTTGTAGGATGTCCCCGGTCATGCGAGTATCAAAAAACGCAATAGGCAAATTCATTAATTTTACAAAAAAATCTGAAACCAAAGATATATTAATCCTAGTACTGAGGTGCAGCAATATCCAACTTCGTATAATCTCAATGGCTGTTCTACCAATGAATAGTGCTAATTGGGCAATTAGAACTAAATATACAAAATGTAAATCTTGGTTTTTAACACCAATATCGACAATGCTTTCGGTTAAAAATGGAAAGATAAGTTGTAGTAAACTCGCCGTAATTAACCCAATAACTAATTGCCATAAGAACCGCTTGTATTTAAATAGGTATTTAGACAAAAATTTAAAGCCAAATCCTTGATTGTCTTTTTCAAAATCTGAATTGTAGAATTTTGGAGTTGGTTCTAATAATAGTGCTATACCCTCTTCTGTATTGTCTGTAGCGTTATTACCGATCCAATGTTTTAAGAGTTCTTCTTTCTTGTATTCGATTAAGCCGTATGAAGGGTCAGAAATATAAAAAGTATTCTTTCTAATTTTATAAAGAACCACATAATGGTTACTGTTCCAATGCAGAATGCAAGGTAAAGGAGCTTGTAATAAATCTTGAGTGTTAATTTTTACACCCAAACTTCTTATATCTATTTTTTCTGAAGCATTGCTTAATCCCAATAAACTACTTCCTTCTCTTGTAGTTTCACTTAATTTACGAAGGTATTGTATAGAAATTGTTTTTCCATAATGCTTAGCAATTATTTTAAGACAGGTCGAACCACAATCTTTCTGATCGGGTTGTTTGTAATGAGGAAATGATTTAATCATTCTTTTTTGTCAAATCGTTATTTATCATGTGTTTAGATTTCTTTTCTTTATGCTTATTACTTTAATTATAGATTAGTGAAAATCAATTTTCATTTTCTTTTGTAGGGTCTAATTTGTGGCAAGAATTTACTTTATACCATTTATCATTGGAATAGTGAAGATCTGAATTAGAAAAACAGCAATAGCGGAATTTACATGATTTACAGTTTTCAACTAAATCATTGCTAATTCCCCATTTCTTCTGAAATTCGGGACTTCTAAGAACTTTACTAATGGAAACATCGGTATCCGATAAATTTCCAAAATGTTGTTCATGATTTATGTAATTTCTGATAAAACCGAATTCATCAATACAAATTTTACGATTAAGAGCAATGTTATATTTCTTTGATTCCATAAAGCTCTTCAAAGTAAAAGTTAAATTTGAACGAACAAATTTTTCAGTCCAATTTAACTCTTCATCTTTTATTCTATTTATCTGTACGAAATTTTTATTTTCTTCAGTTTTTAGTTGCTCAGAACCCAAATAAGTTACAGAAGTAACTCTAACATTTTGGTTGAAAAAATCCATAGAAAATATGTTCTCAAAACAACTCGGAACAACAACATCAATACATTTAAAAAAAGAATCCGTTGTAGCATTAAAAATGTTTAAAATTTCTTCTGATGTTAAGTCACTATCTGATTTAATGGAAAGCATCAACATTTGACATCCTAGTTGATTGAGCTCGTTAATTATTTTAACATAATCATATTGAGTGGAGGAACCTATTTCTAAGATAGCTGAATAGCATTCGTTCTCAAAATACACATCTTCGCTAATTTTAGGGAAATTTGCGGGATTGTCAGTTAAAAAGCATATCTCCTCAGTAAGAAAGTAATCAATTATCTTAATTATATCATCTCCGAATTTTGAGATAATGAAATCGATACTTTTTCCATCTATTTCTTTTAATACATTGTATGTTATTTTAGATATAGAAATAAGTTTCCGCCTTGTTAAATCATATATTACATAACCATTATCTCCTTCAACTAAATAACAATCTGTAAAAACTCTTAGAAATTTGCTTTTATCCATAATTCAAAATTATTGTTGTATTTAATTTGTAGTATTCTCTAACATGATATTGATTAGTATTTATCAATGAGTTTCTACCTAAAAAAACTTTTTTAGTGTTGTGATCATCTGAATATTCAGATGAATCAATTAAAATATTGTTAAGGGATAACTTTTCAAGTGAAATGTCCGAATTAAGAAGTTTTTTCTTCATTTCTGGTTAAATATTTATATATGTGATATTCGATATTATAATTACAAGGTTTGCTAACCATTCCAAATTGTCCGACTGAGTTGATTTCTAAAAAATAGTATTTTCCATTTTTACTTTTGATAATATCAATTGACCCCGTATTAAATCCGATTATTTTTAACAGTTCTTTTATTTTGATAGTCAGTTCTTCAGGTAATGTAAAAGGAATATTTCTATTTGGTTTTTTTCGATCATACCTTCTGAAATCTACAGCGGTTTTTTCGTTGTTCTGAGAGAATATAGCCATGCTGTAAAAGTTTTCTCCCATGACAAAAGTTCTGATTTCAAAATCTTTTTCTACCCTTTCTTGTACCAAACTCGGAGAGAAATAATCAGGTATTTTGTCTAGTATGGACTCAGTTAATTCATTTGTGTAAGATATGTGTCTTTGTTTTAGGTCATCGTCCATTGCAGCTATTGGCTCATAAATTGATTTGGTTATTAGTGAATTATTAACCTCTTTTTGAAATTCTAATATTTGACTCTTTTTAGAAATTACTCTGGTTTTAGGAATGCAAATACTTAATTTATTTGCTAGAGATAGAATTTCTAATTTATTTACTCTAGTTTTTAATCTATTTCCTAATACTACCGAACCTTGTAATGAGGAATTGAAAATGTACTTATAAAGTTCTTTTAATTCCGATTTTTGATTTGATCTTATTTTATTTAAAAGGAACCTAGAGAGACCGGGCTCAGTCTGGTCTATTACCATGTTTTCAACACTAGCACTTGGTCTTCTATACCAAATCGAAATATATTTTTCTGTAAAGTTTTCATCGTTAACTTTTGTTTTGCCAGGAATACTTATGTCAATGTCATCGAAATTAAAATAATCTAAATACAGATCATTATTTCGATCTATTATTTTATATGAGTCAAGATTTAATCTTTTAAAAGGTACATTATATCTATAAAACCAGTTACAAACCTCATTTGAAGATCCATCTCTATCTTGAGTTACAATTAAATGTTTATCCATTGATTTTTATTTTAAAATAAAATTACCTCTACGTTCAAATATTAATTTAATAATAGAGGTAATTAATTGTAAATTAGGTTCTTGCTAATTACTTAATGAAAGGGTTCTTAATCCTCAGAGATATCACCATGTGAACCAGTTTCAATGAGCCATCCTAAAAAATTCACATACTCATGGGTGTTGTAAAGACATTCATGACGTACAGGGTAATTATTACCGCCTTTGATTGTCTCTAAAGTCTCAATTTCCTTAATTTTAAAATCTTCTAATTTTAACATTTTAAATAGTTTTTAAATTAACTCTACTTTTAAAAGGTGTAGAGCATCCCCTATTATGGAATCTGCAGTTTATCATAATGAGGGCAATATAAAATGGAGTAATGCAAATATTTTGCACTTAGAAATAAATATGAGAATTTTTCCTTATAATTCTTGGTTCTCAACAAATCCTAGTACGAAATCACATTGATAAGAGTAATAATAGGTTTTCGTAATTTGGCAATATTCGATAGGTGCTCCCATACTTTTCATTAATTCGAGAATATTGTATACACTTCGTCTGGAAACGCATAAACGTCGAGATAAATCATCTGCTGTACCTGTTGATTTTAGTTTAATCAATCTGTCTACTCTTTCTATAACTTGTATTTTTTGAAGGAATTCCAATTTTTTTTATTTTTTAATTATATTTTTTCTTTTTCATTTTACAGCTTTAGGATTTTATATTTTTTCTCATTTACCTGTGAACTGTATATTTTGGGTTTATCTTTATGCATTAAATACTCTCTTATCGTAAATAAATATTTTCGTTTAGATAAATCTCCATTTTCTATAGCTTCCTTTATCTGTGTAAGATACTTTTTTATTAACGTGTTTAACCCCAACCACATTATAGTCGTTCGCTTTTGAGTTTCATTTTCAATAATATTCAATTATGAACTCTTTATTTACTAGTGTATGTGGTGATTTCATTTGGTGTTCTCATTCTTTGGTTATTTTCATAAACTTTGCTTAAAATTTGTATTTTTTTATAGTAAAAAAAACAATAATAGTTATCGATTATACATAGGCGAAATTCGTCTCTTTAAAATAAGGGGTAGAGATATTATTGAAATAAAAAAGATAAATATGAACAAATAAAATTTTTTATTTGTTCAGTATTCAGCATATTACCTACCCTTTTTAAATCTTCTGATTTAATTTTGCAATAAAAAATGTATAATGATTTATATGTAGCAATTTTACATAATGAACGAAACTATTAAAAAAAATCTAAAAACCAAAAAAAAATACCCAAAATTTTTATTGATTGTCATAGTTGTCTAATTGACGTTATTGTTTTTCAATAACCAGGTTGTTTTTCGAAAAAAGAGTCGATAGGAATTTGTGTTGGTCGATAAAAACAACATAGTATTAAGGTCGTTAAACAACGAGTGGAAAAGCAAATATTAAATAGTTATATTAATAAAGAGTATGGAATTTTACTCAATGAATTACGTAAACATAATCCAGAATTACTAGATAAGCAACACTTGCTGGCTATTTCAAAATGTGATATGCTTGATGAGGAGCTACAAGAGGAAATTAAGCAGGAATTACCAAAAGGTGTTGATTCTGTATTTATTTCATCTGTAGCACAAACTGGATTGATGGAGCTTAAAGATAAAATATGGAAGATGTTGAATTAAAATATCGATAAATAATATACGGATAATAAAAGAGTTACTGAGTATGGTGGCTCTTTTTTTGTTTAAGTCTTATTTTCTGGCACGGAGTTTGGCTTCAAGAATGAAACCAAAACTACTACCAGAATTGCACTTTTGCTTTTTTTATCGATTTTCGTCATTGCTTGTAGTGATTCTTCTGAGGATATGGTTGAACAGCCACAGGCCAAAGAAAAAGAGATGAATTTATCATTTAAGCTTAATGGTGAGCATATGGATATAAAATTTAAACTTCCTAAATATGGAGGGTTTGGAAATCGTTCTGATGAATTCAATGTTGGAGAAGAAGGCATGTTGGCTGAATTTCACGAAGTTTATATCAATGAAGATTACCGTGTGAAATTATCTTTTTTAACCATTTTTACAGAACAACCAATGCTATTGCAAGAGATAAAAGAGGCTACATTATCAGAAGAGAATTTAGGAATGAACAGACCCTCTTCCTTTTTATAATAGACTAGAAAGGCATCCAAAATACAAAGGATTCTTAATTGAAATTGAAGATAAGAAAAATAATAAAACATATACGAGTAAAGTATTTCCGAGTTTAATAGCTTTATGTCGGGTTCATCATTTATGTTTAAAGAATATGAAAATGTAAAAGTTGAGATGAATGGAATCGAAATTCAGACTTTTTATATTGAAGCTGATTTTGAATGCAAATTAATTGACTACAAAACTAATCCTCTTAATAATGACATAACTGTATATGATGTATTATGGTTAATCGATTGTAAAATAATTGGATTATTTTAACAAACCTACCTAATATGGTCTCAATAAAAATGCTATTTGAAGAAGTAGCTTTTTTTGTAGATTCGTTGTCATTCAATAACTCTTTTAGCTTTAGCGAATGAAGATGCCCAGTAATTTTCTTGAAGTGAGTTTATAATAACTCCTTTTTTAGTAGTTGAATGAATAAAATAAATATCAGGTTTTTTTATTTCTGTAACTAAACCAACATGATTAATGCTTCCTTGTAATCGATCAATATTAAAAAAAAGGAGATCTCCAGGTTTTATGTCTTTCCAAGAAACTTCTTTTCCAAAATCACTCATGTCAGAAGACGATCTCGGAAGTTTAATGTCTATTTCTTTAAAAGATGTTTGAACTAAACCAGAGCAATCCATACCCGATTTTGTTGTGCCTCCTCCTCTGTATGGAGTATTGAGGTATGAATTTGCAATACTAATTACTTTATCAGATTTAGAAAGCTTGGAAGTCTTAATTGTTTTATCGTTTTGTGGAGTTGAATTGGTTTTAATGTAGCAATAAGTAATAAAACTAAGTAAGCCTATAAATAAGAAGAGTTGTTGTTTCATTAGAGGAACCTGTTGGTTATAAGTCTTAAAGTTAATAAATGAAGATTAATAATGTGTAAACATTATAGGAAATAACCTTAAGACTACCGTTTAAAACGAAATAAGAAATTCAGCATTCAGCATTAATCAATAACCCGTTTTGCTTTTATAAAAGCTCTTTTCCAATAGTTTTCTCTCAAGTAACTTACTAAAACTCCCTTCGAGCTTGTTGAGTGAATAAATTGAATACTCCCTCGTTTGGCTGAAGTAACCAAACCAACATGGTTCACGTTTCTGCCTCTTCGAGAAGTGTTGAAAAACAATAAATCGCCTCTTTTAATTTTATTCAGTGGTATTGAAAAACCTTCTGCGTACATTAATCGCGAAGTACGAGGTAGATTAATATTCCTCTTTTTAAATGAAACATAAATCAATCCAGAACAGTCCATTCCGTTTTTATTCATTCCACCATAACGATAAGGGATTCCTTTGTAAGAAACAGCGGTCCAAACTACTTTATCGGCCAGTGATGGTTTTTTTGAAACAGTTTTTTTTATAGTTTTCTTCTTAGGTGTTTGTCGAACTATTTTTTGAGAAGAACCGCAAGAATAAAGTAGAGAGAAAAAAAATAGTAAGCTGAGTAGTTTTTTTATCATAGAAGTTATTAATTGTATTAAGAAAATTATATCGGAAACTATTCGTTTATTCCTCGATACAAAATTATTCTCTAATTCATTTTAAATAATTTTTACTTGAAATGACAGTCGTTGTATGAATGTAACAATAGGGTGAAATTGTATGACTAAGATAAAAAGACTGAACTTAAATATACCATAAGAAGCTCTTAAAATTTAGAGAAAGACAAGCGGATTATTTTTTTAAACCCTCAACAATTAGTTTGGCTGTTTTGTCCGAAGCACCTTTTCCTCCTAAATGTTGCTCTAAATCATAATATTCAGAAAATAAAGTTTCTCTATACTTGGTGTTTAAAATTAACTCTAGCTCTTTCTTCAAATTTTCTGAGGTAAAGTCATTTTGGATTAATTCAGTAACAACTTTTTTATCCATAATCAAGTTTACTAAAGAAATGTATTTTAACGTAATAATTCTTTTCGCTATTTGATATGATAAGTTACTTCCTTTGTAGCAAACTACCTGCGGTACTTTAAATAAGGCCGTTTCTAAAGTAGCCGTTCCGGAAGTTACCAAAGCTGCATAAGAAATACTAAGAAGATCATAGGTTCTGTTAGAAACAAACGAAATGTTTTTTTCTTTGATAAAAGGAGCGTAAAAATCAAATGTTTGACTCGGAGCGCCGGCAACTACAAATTGGTAATCTCTAAAATCTTCAACAATAGATAACATAACCGAGAGCATTTTAGTAATTTCTTGTTTTCGACTTCCTGGAAGTAATGCAATAATTGGTTTTTCACCTAATGAGAATTCATTTCTAAATTCTATTTCATCTATTTGTTTTCTTCCATCAATACCATCGATTAATGGATGTCCAACAAACTCAGCGTCGAAGTTATACTTTTTGTAAAAATCTTTTTCAAAAGGAAGTATAACAAACATTTTATCGATATCTCTTTTAATAGCTTTTACTCTACTAGCTCGGCTTGCCCAAACTTGTGGAGAAATATAATAGTTGGTTTTATAACCTTTGTCTTTTGCCCACTTGGCAACTCTTAGGTTAAAACCAGAATTATCAATGAAAATAATAACGTCAGGGTTGAACTTGGCAATATCTTTCTTGCAAAAAGAAATAAAACCTAATATTTTCCTAATGTTCATAAGTACTTCAGCAAACCCCATAAAGGCTCGTTCTTTGTAATGTAGGACTAATTCACCTCCTACATTCTGCATAAGATCACCTCCCCAAAAACGTATTTCAGCATTTTCATCCTGTTTCAACAAGGATTTCATAAGGTTGGCGCCATGTAAATCTCCTGAAGCTTCTCCTGCAAGTATGTAGTATTTCACGTAGTTATATGGTTTTACAAAACTGAAAAATTCACTAAATAAATTTTAAAATAAACGTAAGTAATGCTATAAAAATGGTTCCAATTAAAACACCCCTAGCCCGGTAATCTTGTTTCTTTTTTAAGAAGGTAAAAAACACCAGTAAATTAGGAATAGCAGCTAGAGCCAGAGCAGTACCTAAAACACCTGCTTGTCTAATTTGCTCGAAGGTGGTAGTTAAGTCAGATTCTGAGATATATTGCAGATAAATAAAAAAACCACAGGTTGTAGCCAAAAGAGAAATTAAAACTCCTATGCCAATTTCTTTTCTTATAAATCCCATGTATTCAGTTTTTGAATTGCATGATGAGCAGTCATATCAAATTGTACAGGAACCACAGAAATATAACCATTTTCTAAAGACCAAATATCGGTATCTTGTCCTTTGTCTTTGTTAATAAACTCACCAGTTAACCAATAATATTCCTTTCCGTAAGGGCTTTTCCTTTTGTCAAAATTTTCTTTCCAGTAACCATTTGCTTGTCGACAAACTCGAATTCCTTTAATTTCATTTTCCTTTAGCTTCGGAATGTTTACATTTAAAACAACACCTTCTGGCAAGCCATTTAATAAAACGTTTAAAGTAATTTGCTCGATAAACTTTTTAGCAGCTCTGAAATTGGCATGCCAATCAAAGTCTAGCAATGAAAAACCAATAGCAGGAATTCCTTCAATTCCAGCTTCTACTGCAGCACTCATAGTACCAGAGTAAATTACATTAATCGAAGAGTTTGAACCGTGGTTAATTCCAGATACACATAAATCAGGAGTTCTGTTCAGTATTTCATTTTTTGCCATTTTCACACAGTCGGCAGGTGTTCCTGAACAACTGTATTCAATTTGCGGTCCCTCATCTATGGTTATAGGATTACAATGAAGAACGTTATTAACTGTAATAGCATGCCCCATGCCACTCTGCGGGCTATCAGGAGCTACAACAACAACATCTCCTATTTTATTCATTATCTCAATCAACATTCTTATACCAGGAGCGGTAATACCGTCGTCGTTGGTAACTAAAATTAATGGTCTGTCCTCCATACAAAATCAAGTTTTACAACAAAAGTACGCGATTTTTTTTATTGAGCTCGTTTAAACTAGTCGATTTAAAATATCAAGAAAAATAAAATCGAATATTCTAAAAGAACTGAATGCATCGTACTTTATTGGGTAAATAGATATTATAACACCATTGATTTTTAACATTTCTTAAGGGCAAGAATCCACAATTATTGCGTAAAATTGTTGGTATCAACTATAAAACTTATGGTACGAGTAATAATTTATGTCTTAGTTTCCATTTTTTTAGCAATCTGTTCAAAAGTTTCTGCACAAAATAATAAGGAAAGTTTTTGTGATACAAAGGAGTATACTCAATTTGATTTTTGGGTTGGAAATTGGAAAGTTTATAACGAAGAAGGAACTTTACTAGGCACGAATAAAGTGATAAAAACCACAAATGCTTGCGCTATTCAAGAAAACTGGGAGTCGAAAAATTCTGATAGTAAAGGAACAAGTTATAACTACTTTAATAATAGAGATAATTCCTGGAATCAAATTTGGATAGATAATAAAGGAGAATCTTTGGTGTTAAAAGGAGAGTTTAAGAATGGAGTTATGACACTAAAAAGTGATCTTATTAAAGGAGAAAAAGGAAACTATAGAAATAAAATTACTTGGGTATATCAAGAGAACGGTTCGGTTATTCAGGAATGGGTTCGGATAGGCGAAAACGGAAAAGAAACTAAAAAGTTGTTTAAAGGAATTTATAAAAAATAACAGAGTTAGTAAAAGTGGCATTATTTTAGTAGCTTAGCCATGATGTACAGTATTATTGTATCACTTACAAAAAAAACAATAGACGATTTATGAAGACGAAATTTATCATACCAATTTTTATTACAGTGCTTTTATTTACAAATGCAATTAGTGCAAATGTAAAACGAAACTTAGTGGAAGATCCTGAAAAGGATCGAATAATTGTTTATGTGCTAAAAAACATTTTAAGCAGATACCACTATGTTCAAAAAGGCTTAGATGATGATTTTTCGGAACATGTTTATAACGAGTTTATTGACGCTTTAGATCCTAGTAAGCGCTACTTTACGCAAGAAGATATCTTGGAATTTTCAAAATATAAATATTTAATTGACGATCAATTAAGAAATACTAAGATTGATTTTTATAAGTTGGTTTATGGTCGATTTTTAGAAAAACTAGGAGATGCTAAATCTATATACCAGTCAATGTTAAAAGAATCTTTCAATTACAGTAAGAAAGAGGAGATTAATGTTGATTATGAAAAAATGCCTTTTGCTAAAAACGATTCAGAACTACTTGATTATTGGAGGAAGCAGTTAAAACTTTCAGTAATAAGTCGTGTAGAGCAAGCTGAAGGGAGTCAGGAAGAAAAACTAAAAAAAGACAAGACGTTTAAAAAGAAAAGTTTTGTTGAGTTAGAAAAAGAGGCAAGAGAAAAAGTATTAGAAAACATGAATGAGCTCTATGCAAGAATTGATGAGCTTGAAAATTCAGATTGGTACTCTTCTTTTTTAAATAGTATTGTAAGTGGATTCGATCCACATACAACTTATATGTCACCTAGAGTGAAAAGTAGATTTGACCAAGATATGTCTGGTAAGCTAGAGGGAATTGGTGCAAGACTTCAAAAGAAAGGAATGTATACGCATGTTATAGAATTAATTTCTGGAGGGCCAGCATGGAAACAGGGCGACCTAGAGTCTGGAGACATCATACTAAAAGTGGGACAAGGAGAAGAAGAACCTCTTGATATTGTAGGGATGCGTTTGGATGATGCTATTAAATTTATTAAAGGTAAAAAAGGAACTGAGGTAAAACTTACGGTTAAAAAAATTGATGGATCACAACATGTAATTTCAATTATTCGCGATGTAGTTGAATTAGAAGAGACTTTTGTGAAATCTAGTATTGTAGAGAAAAACGGAAAGAAATATGGAATCATTAATTTACCAAAATTCTATATCGATTTTAGTGATTTGAATAGAAGAGACGCAGCTAAAGACATGGAGAGAGAAATAGAAAGATTGAAGTCTGAAGGTGTTAGTGGTTTAGTTGTTGATTTAAGAGATAACGGAGGAGGGTCTTTGAAAACTGCTATAGAAATAGGAGGATTGTTTATTGACAAAGGACCAATAGTTCAGGTAAAATATAGAGGCGAAGATCCAATGGTAAAGAACGATATTGATGATAAAATTCAATGGACAGGGCCTTTAGTAGTAATGGTGAATGAATTTTCAGCATCCGCATCGGAAATTTTTGCAGCGGCTATGCAAGATTATAAACGAGGAGTAATTATTGGAGGAAAGCAAACGTATGGAAAGGGAACTGTTCAAAATATTTTACCAATCAATCGTTTTTATGAACAGTATCCGAGTGATTTAGGATCACTAAAAATGACGATTCAAAAATTTTATAGAATAAACGGAGGGTCAACTCAAAAGGAGGGAGTGTATTCCGACATTGCTTTACCTTCAAGATATAGTTATATGGAGTTTGGTGAGCGTGATTTAGAAGGTGCATTGCCTTGGGATAAGGTTGAACAAGCTAACTATAAAGCGAAGAACTCATATAGCAATTTCGGAGATGTAGTTTATAATTCTCAGCAGAGAGTATTAAGTGATCAGAAGTTTCAAAAGATTAATGAATACGCCAAGTGGTTAAAGAGAAATCAAGATGATAATGTACTTTCGTTAAATTATAGTAATTTCAAAGAAGAAAGCTTGAAAAGAGAAAACGAAGGAAAAAAATATAGAGAAGTGTTTAAGTTTAAATCGAACTTGAGTTTTAACTCTCCGAAATATGAATCTCAATTGTTTAAAAAGGACACCGTATTAAAAGATAAACGTCTTGCTTGGCATAAAAATCTAAAGAAAGATATTTATATGAATGAAGCGTTGAATGTTTTGAGCGAGTTAAAAATGAATAAAGGATATTCAATAGTAAAACATTAAAACAAAAAGAGTCTCAATTTTGAGACTCTTTTTTGTTTTCTATAAGTTTAAAATATTACTAGGCTTACATTAGTTTCTTAATAAAGAAAAAAGAATGTTTGTCACGATAAATTTAAACATTAAATGGTTTTTTTTCTTTTAAAGTTTAGTGTTGTGGAAGTCTTTCCCTGTAGGAGATTCAAATATTTCTAAATCGAAATAAGAAACACTGGCAAAAATATGATCAAAAATATCAGCCATTATTCGTTCATAATCCGCCCAAATTTTGTTAGTACTGAAAGCATAAACTTCGAGAGGAATCCCTTTGGGAGTAGGCTCAAGTTGACGTGTCATAAACAAAAGCTCTTGATTGATTTGAGGATGTTGTTTTAAATATTCATCGAGATACTTTCTAAATAAACCAAAGTTGGTTAGGTTCCTTCCATTTATCAATAACGATTTATCTACTCCATTTATATTGTTGTATTCTGATATCTCCTGAGAAATATTTTTCACATATTCTTGAAGTAGTTCAATTTTCTCAAAAGAGTTTATGTCTTCAATAAATTTAATAGAATTCGCTTTAATTAAAATAGATCGTTTAATTCTTCTTCCTCCAGAATTGCTCATAGCTCGCCAATTCTTAAAAGAGTCTGAAATCAATGAGTAGGTCGGGATGCTAGTTATAGTGTTATCGAAGTTTTTAACAATAACTGAAGCTAAATTAATTTCAACAACGTTACCATCAGCAGAATACTTTTCCATAGTAATCCAGTCATTTAAGCGAACAGTATCATTAATGGTTATTTGAATACTTGCCACAAATCCTAATATTGTGTCTTTAAATATAAGTAAAAGTATAGCTGAAAAAGTTCCTAAAGCAGTAAGAAACTTATATAATGATTTGTTGGTAAGTAAAGAAAAAGCAATAATAATACTAATCATCCATAGTATTACCATAAATATCTGCACGTAGCTTTCTAAAGGTTTATCTTTAAAGGTAGGAAACTCTCTTAAAAAATCTTTTATAGTTAATAAGATACTTCGAACAAACCAGATAATAAAGAAAGTAATGACTACGGAAACAGCCCTATCTAGGTATTTAAACATAAAAGGGAAGTCTTCTAATAAAACATGTAAAGAAGAGTTAAACATTAATAGCATTACAATTCTTGCTACGTTTAGAAAAACTCGATTTTTAATGAGTAAATCGTCAAAAGAGGTTTTCGTTTTGTAAGCAATTTTGCTCAGATATTTTCGACCTAAAAACCGTAATATTCTGAATAGGACATAGCCAATGGCCAAAATAATGAATAAGTTCGATATCAAATTTAGGTATACAGAAACTTCATGAGGTAAATGAAGTTTGTTCTTAAAAATATGATAGAAAAATTTAGTTGTCATTTGCCTTTTTTAAGAATCAAAATTAGGGATTTCTTCACCAGGTTTTAAATTAAATTTCTTTCTGAAGAAATAAACAGTAATATATAATAAAGGAGTATCGAAAGCGGCGACAATAATTTTAAATAAAACTCCACTTATTAGAAGTCCCCAAAATTTATTCCATTCAATAATATCAAATAGGCATAGTAAAACTAATACCGTTAATGTGTCTATAAATTGAGAAGAAAAAGTAGAAAAGTTATTACGAAGCCATAGGTGTTTTCCTTTAGTATAAGATTTCCAAAAATGATAAACACGAATATCTACAAACTGAGCAAACAGGTAAGCAAGCATTGACGCTAAAACGGCTAAAGGAGCCGCGCCAAAAACATGTGTAAAAGTAGCATCATTTACTTGAGACCATTCTGTTGCAGGAGCATGTTTTGAAACATAAATAATTCCTAAAGAAAAGAAAGAAGCAAAAATCCCAGCAATAACCATTTGATTTGCTTTGGCTTTACCATATACTTCCGATATAATATCCGTAATCAAAAAAGTAATAGGGTAGGGAAGTAATCCCACGGAAACTTCAAAAAGTTTGGTGTCAAAAACCGTAATATCAAAAGGATACCAATAAAAGAATTTTTGGAATATTAAGTTTGATGTTACTAAGGAAGCGATAAATAATGACGCTAAAATTAAATAAATTAAAAGTGCCTGTGATTTCTGTTGTGCGGTCATAAAACGAAGATAGTAATTTTAAAAATTGTATGTTTGCAGAAAACAAACAATAGCAAATAAAAATGAAATCTAATATGCTAAACAATGGTTCTTATTGAATAAAGGATTACTTGTTTTTAGTCTTAAAGATTACATTTTTAAATATATCTAAAAAATAAAAACAAACAGATGAAAGCATATATTTTTCCGGGGCAGGGAGCACAGTTTACTGGAATGGGATTAGATTTATATGAAAAATCTCCAATAGCTCAAGAGTTGTTCGAAAAAGCAAACGATATTTTAGGGTTTAGCATTACTGATATTATGTTTGAAGGAACTGCGGAAGAACTAAAACAAACCAAGGTTACTCAACCAGCTATATTTTTGCACTCTGTTATTTTAGCAAAAGTACTTGGAGATAGTTTTAAACCTGAAATGGTGGCAGGACATTCGTTAGGAGAATTATCTGCTCTGGTAGCAAATGGAGTTTTGTCTTTTGAAGATGGATTAAGGTTAGTGTCAAAAAGAGCTTTGGCAATGCAGAAGGCTTGTGAAATTCAACCATCAACAATGGCGGCTGTTCTTGGGCTTGAAGATAATGTTGTAGAGGAAGTTTGTGAAGAAGTTGAAGGAGTGGTAGTTGCTGCAAATTACAACTGTCCAGGTCAATTAGTAATTTCAGGACAAATAGAAGCTATAGAGAAGGCATGTGAAATTTTGAAAGAAAAAGGAGCAAGAAGAGCAATGGTTTTGCCAGTTGGAGGAGCTTTTCATTCGCCAATGATGGAGCCGGCTAGAGAAGAGTTGGCAAAAGCAATTGAAGAAACACAATTTAATGAGCCTACTTGTCCAGTTTATCAAAATGTAGTTGCAAAGGCAGTGACGGATCCAAAAGAAATCAAAGAAAATTTAATATCTCAATTAACAGCTCCAGTAAAATGGACTCAATGCGTTCAAGCAATGATTAACGACGGCGGGACTGAGTTTACCGAAGTAGGCCCTGGTAAAATATTACTTGGATTAATGCGTAAGATAGATAGAAGTGTTGATGCTTCTTTAGCTAAGTTTGAGTAAAACATAAAGCATAAAATTTAGTAAGCTCCGTTAATGATTCATTAACGGAGTTTTTTTTGCGTCTAATGGAATTCTCTAATTGTATTAGAAAATCATACAACGTTAATTATGGGTAACTTGTCTATAGATACTGCGTAAGTCATAGAAAGAAATATGTTATATCCGTAATTAATTGTTAATTGATTTTTAGGGAGATATTTTTCATAATGAATTTGAGTTTTTTTAAGGAAATAGGGCGGTTAGAAGCCTTTGAAATAAAAAATAGTAGTAAAGTACTTACATTAATAGGACCTGGGGTGTTTTTGTATTCGGTAATAATTCATCGATTTAACCCAGATTTAATCCATGTGCCGTTCGCGCGCGAATTTTTTACATTATTGTTTTTAGGAGTAGGATTATTGCCATTAACCAAGAAAAAAATTGTTCTTGATAACTATGGTATTTTTGTGTTCTTATCCATGTTTGCTTTTGAGCACTATCTGATATATATGATGTCACTTAACAATTTTTCGTTAGATTATTTGTTGGGAGCTTATATAGCAACTTTCGGAGGAATACTCATGCTAAATAATAGATGGTTAATTATTCTGTTTAGCACATTTCAGTTGCTGCATACTGCTCATAGGGTAGTTGTTAATGATTTAGATTTAATTACAGAAGGCGCTATTTTAATTTCTATTACCACCATATTTATATTTTCATTCATTATTCTAAATGGTGCAATGCAATACAGGAAAGGACTTGAAGAGATGAACTCTCAATTGGAGTCTAAGATAAAACAGCGAACAATAGATTTAGAAAATAGGGCGAAGGAGTTGTATGAGCGTAATAAAGATCTAGAAGAATTTGCCTATGTTGTCTCGCATGATTTAAAAAGACCACTTCGTAATATCTACACTTTGGCAGAATGGGTTACTTCAAAAGAGCTTCTAGAGGAAAACAGCGTTCAAGAAGATTCAGAGATGTATGAGAATTTATTTATAATAAAGGAGCAGGTAGTTCAAATGGATATGCTTATCAATGGAATTTTGAATTACTCACTTCAAATGGAGAAAGAGAAGGAGATAAAAAAGGTAAATGTTGATTCCTTAGTGAAGAGGGTTATTATGGTGAATACGGCTGAGAATTGTACAATAGAGGTGGTTAATAAATTACCAGAAGTATATTTTAACGAATCTCAGTTATTACAGGTTTTTCAGAATTTGATACAAAATGCGATAAAACATAATGATAAGGAGAAAGTACATATCCAGATAGACGTTGATGAGAAGTTTAAAGACTATGTTTTTTCAATTTCCGATAATGGTCCAGGTATCGCAGAGAAATATCATCAGAAGATTTTCCAACTATTTCAGAAGTTAGAATTACAAGCACATGTTGATTCTATAGGGATAGGATTGGCTTTAGTGAAAAAGATTATCGAACGAAATGGAGGAAAAGTATGGCTAGAGAGTAAAAAAGGAGAAGGAACAACGTTCTATTTTATGGTAAGTAAACCATAAAAGAGTAAAATAGTATAGAAGGCGCCCTGTTAATTGAAAAATTATCAGGGCTTTTTTATGGGGTTATATAAAGGTATATAGAGTGTAATAATGGGGGTAACTGTTTGTATGAAAAACCAAAACTAAAAAGGGTAAAAAAACTTAGTCATACAATCGCTTGATATCTAGGTTTTTTTGAGGATATATTACGGGAGTTTTAAAATAACTTTAAAAAAGTGTTGTGGGGCTAAAAAATGGTTGTATGTTTGCAGCCGCTAACACGGAAACGCAGATACAGAGTTAGCAAGTTCATTGAGGTTAGGGTTGGATTAAGAGATATTAGGGAGTTGAAAAAATAAGTTAAAAAAAGCTTGTTTAGGAAGAAATAAAAATGGTATCTTTGCCATCCGATTTTGACGGCAAGTTCATTGATTTATTGCGGAGATTTCTTTAGAGTTTTGAGGAGACTTTTTTCAAAAAAAAGTTTGTCAGTTTTAAAAGAGTTTATATCTTTGCATCCGCTTTAAGAGAGCAACACGATCACAGAAATTTTGGAATGATTTGAGGTAAAAAAAATCAGTTAGTTCGATTCTAACATTTCAACAAGAAGTTTATTGGGATTTTAGTTTAGAAGACTAAAAAGAACGGTAAACAAAGTTCATTGAAAATATTGAAATTGACAGCGTAATTTAAGAGATTAAATAAACAAAGAGTAGAATTACCACAGAGGCATCTTATTAAGATGTTTCACTTGAAATTCTTTTGAAGACTTGACATTACATAATATTAAAGATTATACAATGAAGAGTTTGATCCTGGCTCAGGATGAACGCTAGCGGCAGGCTTAACACATGCAAGTCGAGGGGTAACAGGAGTAGCTTGCTACTTGCTGACGACCGGCGCACGGGTGCGTAACGCGTATAGAATTTGCCTTGTACAGGAGGATAGCCTTTAGAAATGAAGATTAATACTCCATAATGTTGAATTCCGGCATCGGGATTTAATTAAAGATTTATCGGTACAAGATGACTATGCGTCCTATTAGCTAGATGGTAAGGTAACGGCTTACCATGGCAACGATAGGTAGGGGGTCTGAGAGGATTATCCCCCACACTGGTACTGAGACACGGACCAGACTCCTACGGGAGGCAGCAGTGAGGAATATTGGTCAATGGAGGCAACTCTGAACCAGCCATGCCGCGTGCAGGATGACTGCCCTATGGGTTGTAAACTGCTTTTATACAGGAAGAAACCGCTCTACGTGTAGAGTGCTGACGGTACTGTAAGAATAAGCACCGGCTAACTCCGTGCCAGCAGCCGCGGTAATACGGAGGGTGCAAGCGTTATCCGGAATCATTGGGTTTAAAGGGTCCGCAGGCGGTCAATTAAGTCAGAGGTGAAATCCTATAGCTTAACTATAGAACTGCCTTTGATACTGGTTGACTTGAGTTATACGGAAGTAGATAGAATGTGTAGTGTAGCGGTGAAATGCATAGATATTACACAGAATACCGATTGCGAAGGCAGTCTACTACGTATATACTGACGCTCATGGACGAAAGCGTGGGGAGCGAACAGGATTAGATACCCTGGTAGTCCACGCCGTAAACGATGGACACTAGTTGTTGGGTTTTGGCTCAGTGACTAAGCGAAAGTGATAAGTGTCCCACCTGGGGAGTACGATCGCAAGATTGAAACTCAAAGGAATTGACGGGGGCCCGCACAAGCGGTGGAGCATGTGGTTTAATTCGATGATACGCGAGGAACCTTACCAGGGCTTAAATGTGGTCTGACAGCTTTAGAGATAGAGTTTTCTTCGGACAGATCACAAGGTGCTGCATGGTTGTCGTCAGCTCGTGCCGTGAGGTGTCAGGTTAAGTCCTATAACGAGCGCAACCCCTATCGTTAGTTGCTAGCAGGTAATGCTGAGGACTCTAGCGAGACTGCCGGTGCAAACCGTGAGGAAGGTGGGGATGACGTCAAATCATCACGGCCCTTACGTCCTGGGCCACACACGTGCTACAATGGTATGGACAATGAGCAGCCACTATGCGAATAGGAGCGAATCTATAAAACCATATCACAGTTCGGATCGGAGTCTGCAACTCGACTCCGTGAAGCTGGAATCGCTAGTAATCGGATATCAGCCATGATCCGGTGAATACGTTCCCGGGCCTTGTACACACCGCCCGTCAAGCCATGGAAGCTGGGGGTGCCTGAAGTCGGTTACCGCAAGGAGCTGCCTAGGGTAAAACTAGTAACTAGGGCTAAGTCGTAACAAGGTAGCCGTACCGGAAGGTGCGGCTGGAACACCTCCTTTCTAGAGAAGATGGTGTTAAGTTACTAAAGAAGTGTAATTTTACTCTGCTGTTAATTTTAAAAAAAAGAAGACTAAGCACAGATCTTAAAATAGTCTTGTAGCTCAGCTGGTTAGAGCGCTACACTGATAATGTAGAGGTCGGCAGTTCGAGTCTGCCCAGGACTACTTTTTTTAAAGAGATGTTTCATAGTTTTCAGGAAAAACTAGAAGTTGAGTAGTAGTTGAATAACTACTAACTACTATGTACTACTACTAGTATATGGGGGATTAGCTCAGCTGGCTAGAGCGCTTGCCTTGCACGCAAGAGGTCATCGGTTCGACTCCGATATTCTCCACTATGTATTGCCTATAGATAATTGGTATTATCTAAGAGCATTACACGAATAGCACTGATACTTATCAGTTGCGGTTCGCAACGTTCATTGACATATTGGTAAAATGATATCGTAAAGAATCAAGATAGAGAGTTAGATTAATATCTAACGACATATTTTTATAAAAAAATAATTAAGAATTATAAAGAGCTCGTTTCCGATTAACATCGGAAGCAAAAAGTACAATAAGCTAAATAAGGGCGTATGGAGGATGCCTAGGCTTTCAGAGGCGACGAAGGACGCGATAAGCTGCGATAAGTTAC
>NZ_FNSF01000004.1 GCF_900105455.1 Tenacibaculum sp. MAR_2009_124 | reverse complement strand
GGATCTATTGTGTCACATACACCATCGCCATCTGCATCGGTATTATCTGGTATACATGGATCCGTTGGATTTGGATCTACAGTATCACAAACGCCATCACCATCTGCATCTGTATTATCTGGTACACATGGATCCGTTGGATCCGGATCTACCGTATCACATACGCCATCATTATCTGAATCTACACTATTTGGGCTACATGGATCCGCTGGATCAGGATCTACGGTATCACATACACCATCGCCATCTGCATCTGTATTATCTGGTACACATGGATCCGTTGGATCAGGATCTACCGTATCACATACACCATCATTATCTGAATCTACATTGTTTGGATTACATGGATCTGCTGGGTCTGGATCAATCGTATCACATACCCCATCACCATCTGCATCTGTATTATCTGGATTACATGGATCACTTGGATCGGGATCTATCGCATCACATACGCCATCACCATCACTATCCGTTGCATCTGGTAAACATGGATCATTCACATCATTATCTGTAATCGTTCCCTCTCCTTGTAAATCAGTAGTGGTTATGGTTCTTCCTAAAGCAGTTTGAATATTACTTAAGCTTACCGTAAATATCTCGTCTACCTCATATACATTATTATCTATCGTCGTTATCGGAATCGTTACTGTAGTGTCTCCTGATGATATCGTATAACTAACACCTGATTGCCCAACATAATCTGTTCCATTTAACGCTGTATTATCTGTTGAACTAACTTGGAAACTTACATCACAAGTAATTGCTTGACTCAAAGTCACTGTAAAGTTAGCTACTGCGCCTTCAATAACGGTAATATCATCAATACTAATAGTAGGTACAGGATTCACAATAACCGTATATGTATAAGAATTTCCTACGCAACCATCCGAACTTGTTGGTGTAACTGTATAAGTAACTGTTTGATCCACATTACTCGTATTCACTAACGTATCTGTAATACTAGTTAAGGTCGAAGTACTTATAGTCTCTCCAGTTACATTTGGATTATCTACAGCCTGCCAACTATAACTAACACCTAATAGATTTACATCCAAAGTTAAATCGTGATTCAATACTCCATCACTACAAATTGTTTCCGTCGGTGCTGCTGTTACAAATGGTTCTGGATTTACTGTTACTGTATAGGTATATGAATCTCCTATACAACTATCAGTACTTGTTGGTATAATTGTATACACTACCGTTTGAACTGAGCCACTGGTATTCGTCAAAATATCGGTTATACTTGTTCCTGTGGAAGCACTTGTCGTTTCTCCTGTTACATTTGGATTATCCGCTGCACTCCAACTAAATGTTGCTCCCACTACGTTTACATCACCTGTTAAATCATGATTCAAGGCGATATCACTACAAACGGTATCTGTTGGAGCAGTTGCTACAAATGGTTCTGGATTCACTGTTACGGTATACGTATATGTATCTCCACCACAACCATCAATACTCGTTAATGTTACCGTATATACTACTATTTGAACTGAGCCACTTGTATTTGTTAAAGTGTCAGTAATACTCGGTGCTATTGAACTACTTGTTGTCTCTCCTATTACATTTGGATTATCCGCTGCACTCCAACTGAAAGTTACTCCTGTTAAATCTACATCCGAAGTTAAATCGTGGTTCAAGGCTACATCACTACAAACGGTATCTGTTGGTGCTGTCGCTACAAATGGTTCCGGATTTACAGTAACTGTGTAAGCATATGAGTTTCCAATACAGCCATCTGAACTCGTTGGTGTAATTGTATACGTTACTGTTTGAACACTTCCGCTTGTATTGGTTAACGTATCAGTAATACTCGTTGCTGTAGAAGTACTCGTTGTTTCTCCTGTTATATTGGTGTTATCTGTTGCACTCCAACTAAATGTTGCTCCTACTAAGTTTACATCACCTGTTAAATCGTGATTCAAGGCAATATCACTACAAATTGTATCTGTTGGTGCTACCGCTACAAATGGTTCTGGATTTATAGTTACTGTATAGCTATATGAATCTCCTTCACAACCATCTGAACTCGTTGGTGTAATCGTATATACAACGGTTTGAACTGAACCACTGGTATTGGTTAATGTATCGGTAATACTAGTTGCCGTTAAAGTACTCGTAGTTTCTCCTGTTATATTGACGTTATCTGCTGCACTCCAGCTGAATGTTGCTCCTACTAAGTTTACATCACCTGTTAAATCGTGATTCAAGGCGATATCACTACAAACTGTATCTATTGGTGCTGTCGCTACAAATGGTTCTGGATTTATCGTTACCGTATACGTATATGAATCTCCTGCACAACCATCTGAACTTGTTGGGGTAATCGTATATACAATCGTTTGATCTGTGCCACTTGTATTGGTTAACGTATCAGTAATACTTGTTGCTGTAGAAGTACTCGTTGTTTCTCCTGTTATATTAGCGTTATCCGCTGCACTCCAACTAAATGTTGCTCCTACTAAGTTTACATCACCTGTTAAATCGTGGTTCAAGGCTACATCACTACAAACGGTATCTGTTGGTGCTGTCGCTACAAATGGTTCCGGATTGACTGTTACTGTGTAGGTATAAGAATCTCCTACACAACCATCTGAACTTGTTGATATAATTGTATACACCACTGTTTGAACACTTCCGCTTGTATTGGTTAAAGTATCGGTGATACTTGTTGCAGTCGATGCTGTCGTTGTTTCTCCTGTTATATTGGTGTTATCTGTTGCACTCCAACTAAATGTTGCTCCTACTAAGTTTACATCACCCGTTAAATCATGATTCAAGGCTATATCGCTACAAACCGTATCCGTTGGTGCTGTTGCTGCAAATGGTTCTGGATTTATAGTTACTGTATAGCTATATGAATCTCCTGCACATCCATCTGAACTTGTTGGTGTAATCGTATACGTTACTGTTTGAACAGATCCACTTGTATTGGTTAACGTATCTGTAATACTCGTTGCTGTAGAAGCACTCGTAGTCTCTCCTGTTACATTCGCATTATCTCCTGCACTCCAACTAAATGTTGCTCCTACTAAGTTTACATCACCTGTTAAATCGTGGTTCAAGGCTACATCACTACAAACTGTATCTGTTGGTGCTGTCGCTACAAATGGTTCTGGATTTATCGTTATTGTGTAGGTATATGAGTTTCCTACACAACCATCTGAACTTGTTGGTGTAATCGTATATATAACCGTTTGATCTGTGCCACTTGTATTGGTTAAGGTATCGGTAATACTTGTCGCAGTCGATGCTGTCGTCGTTTCTCCTGTTATATTGGCGTTATCCGCTGCACTCCAACTAAATGTTGCTCCTGCTAAATTTACATCACCTGTTAAATCGTGGTTCAAGGCTACATCACTACAAACTGTATCTGTTGGTGCTGTCGCTACAAATGGTTCTGGATTTACAGTAACTGTGTAAGCATATGAGTTTCCTACACAACCATCTGAACTTGTTGATATAATTGTATACACCACTGTTTGAACGGAGCCACTAGTATTGGTTAGCATATCTGTAATACTCGTTGTTGTAGAAGTACTCGTCGTTTCTCCCGTTACATTGACGTTATCTGCTGCACTCCAACTGAATGTTGCTCCTGCTAAGTTTACATCACCTGTTAAATCGTGATTCAAAGCTACATCACTACAAACTGTATCTGTTGGTGCTGTCGCTACAAATGGTTCTGGATTTATAGTTACCGTATACGTAAACACATCACCAATACAGCCATTAACGCTGGTTGGTGTAATTGTATAGATTACCGTTTGTATCGAGCCACTTGTATTGGTTAATGTATCAGTAATGCTTGTCGTTGTTGAAGTACTCGTTGTTTCTCCTGTTACATTCGCATTGTCTGCTGCACTCCAACTAAAAGTCCCTCCAATTAAATTTACATCACCCGTTAAATCATGATTCAAGGCGATATCGCTACAAATAGTTTCTGTTGGTGACGTAGCTACGAATGATTCAGGATTTATTGTTACCGTGTAGGTATATGAATTTCCAATACATCCATCTGAACTTGTTGGGATAATCGTATATACCACCGTTTCAACTGAACCACTTGTATTCGTTAAAGTGTCTGTAATACTTGTTGCTGTAGAAGTACTCGTCGTTTCTCCTGTTACATTTGCATTATCTGCTGCACTCCAACTGAATGTTGCTCCTGCTAAGTTTACATCACCTGTTAAATCGTGACTCAAGGCTACATCGCTACAAACTGTTTCTATCGGTGCTGTCGCTACAAATGGCTCTGGATTTATAGTTACCGTATACGTATATGAATTTCCTACACAACCATCTGAACTTGTTGGGGTAATCGTATATACAACCGTCTGAACTGAACCACTTGTATTGGTTAAGGTATCAGTAATATTTGTTGCCGTTGAAGCTGTTGTTGTTTCTCCTGTTATACTGGCGTTATCTGCTGCACTCCAACTGAATATTGCTCCCGCCAGATTTGTATCTGAAGTTAAATCATGGTTCAAGGCGATATCACTACAAACGGTATCTGTTGGTGCTGTCGCCACAAACGGTTCTGGATTTATAGTTACTGTATACGTATAAGAATCTCCTGCACAACTTCCTGAACTTGTTGGGATAATTGTATATACAACGGTTTGAACTGAGCCACTTGTATTCGTTAAAGTATCGGTAATACTAGTTCCTGTAGAAGTACTCGTTGTTTCTCCTGTTATATTGGCGTTATCTGCTGCACTCCAACTGAATGTTGCTCCTGCTAAGTTTACATCACCTGTTAAATCGTGACTCAAGGCTACATCGCTACAAACTGTTTCTATCGGTGCTGTCGCTACAAACGGTTCTGGATTTATAGTTACTGTGTACGTATAAGAGTCTCCTACACAACCATCAGCACTCGTTGGTGTAATTGTATACGTTACTGTTTGAACACTTCCGCTCGTATTGGTTAAAGTATCGGTGATACTTGTTGCCGTTGAAGCTGTTGTCGTTTCTCCTGTTATATTCGCATTGTCTGCTGCACTCCAACTGAATGTTGCTCCTGCTAAATTTACATCACCTGTTAAATCGTGATTCAAAGCTACATCACTACAAACTGTATCTGTTGGTGCTATCGCTACAAATGGTTCTGGATTTATAGTTACCGTATACGTAAACACATCACCAATACAGCCATTAACGCTGGTTGGTGTAATTGTATAGATTACCGTTTGTATCGAGCCACTTGTATTGGTTAACGTATCTGTAATACTCGTTGCTGTAGAAGTACTCGTTGTTTCTCCTGTTACATTCGCATTGTCCGCTGCACTCCAACTGAATGTTGCTCCTACTAAGTTTACATCACCTGTTAAATCGTGGTTCAAGGCGATATCACTACAAACGGTATCTGTTGGTGCTGTCGCTACAAATGGTTCTGAATTTATAGTTACTGTATACGTATATGAGTTTCCTGCACAACCATCTGAACTTGTTGGGGTAATCGTATACACCACTGTTTGAACAGATCCACTTGTATTGGTTAACGTATCCGTAATACTCGTTCCTGCAGAAGTACTCGTTGTTTCTCCTGTTATATTGGCGTTATCTGCTGCACTCCAACTGAATGTTGCTCCTGCTAAATTTACATCACCTGTTAAATCGTGATTCAAAACTACATCACTACAAACCATATCTGTTGGTGCTGTTGCTGCAAATGGTTCTGGATTGACTGTTACTGTGTACGTAAACACATCACCAATACAGCCATTAACGCTGGTTGGTGTAATTGTATAGATTACCGTTTGTATCGAGCCACTTGTATTCGTTAATGTATCGGTAATACTCGTTGCTGTAGAAGTACTCGTTGTTTCTCCTGTTACATTCGCATTATCTGCTGCACTCCAACTGAATGTTGCTCCTACTAAGTTTACATCACCTGTTAAATCGTGGTTCAAGGCGATATCACTACAAACGGTATCTGTTGGTGCTGTCGCTACAAATGGTTCTGAATTTATAGTTACTGTATACGTATATGAGTTTCCTGCACAACCATCTGAACTTGTTGGGGTAATCGTATACACCACTGTTTCAACAGATCCACTTGTATTGGTTAACGTATCCGTAATACTCGTTCCTGCAGAAGTACTCGTTGTTTCTCCTGTTATATTGGCGTTATCTGCTGCACTCCAACTGAATGTTCCTCCTACTAAGTTTACATCACTTGTTAAATCGTGGTTCAAGGCTACATCACTACAAACTGTATCTGTTGGTGCTGTCGCTACAAACGGTTCTGGATTTATAGTTACCGTATAGGTATATGAATCTCCTGCACAACCATCTGAACTTGTTGGTGTAATCGTATAAGTTACTGTTTGAACAGATCCACTTGTATTCGTTAAAGTATCGGTAATACTTGTTGCTGTAGAAGTACTCGTTGTTTCTCCTGTTACATTGGCGTTATCTGCTGCACTCCAACTGAATGTTGCTCCTGCTAAGTTTACATCACCTGTTAAATCGTGGTTCAAGGCGATATCACTACAAACAGTATCTGTTGGTGCTGTCGCTACAAATGGTTCTGGATTTATCGTTACTGTATAGCTATATGAATCTCCCGCACAACCATCTGAACTTGTTGGGGTAATCGTATAAGTTACTGTTTGAACGGATCCACTTGTATTCGTTAAAGTGTCTGTAATACTTGTTGCTGTAGAAGTACTCGTTGTTTCTCCTGTTACATTTGGATTATCTGCTGCAGTCCAACTAAATGTTGCTCCTACTAAGTTTACATCACTTGTTAAATCGTGATTCAAGGCGATATCACTACAAACTGTATCTGTTGGTGCTGTCGCTACAAATGGTTCCGGATTTATCGTTACTGTATAACTATATGAATTTCCTACACAACCATCCGAACTTGTTGGGGTAATCGTATATACCACCGTTTGAACAGATCCACTTGTATTACTTAGCGTATCGGTAATACTTGTTGTTGTTGAAGTACTCGTCGTTTCTCCCGTTACATTAGCGTTATCTGCTGCACTCCAACTAAATGTTGCTCCTGCTAAACTTACATCACCTGTTAAATCGTGGTTCAAAGCCACATCACTACAAACTGTTTCTGTCGGAGCAGTCGCTACAAATGGTTCTGGATTTATAGTTACCGTATACGTATATGAGTCTCCCACACATCCACCTGAACTTGTTGGGGTAATTGTATATACCACCGTTTGAACTGATCCACTTGTATTGGTTAGCGTATCGGTAATACTTGTTGTTGTAGAAGTACTCGTTGTTTCTCCTGTTACATTGGCGTTATCTGCTGCACTCCAACTAAATGTTGCTCCTGCTAAGTTTACATCACCTGTTAAATCGTGGTTCAAGGCGATATCACTACAAACTGTATCTGTTGGTGCTGTCGCTACAAATGGTTCTGGATTTATCGTTACTGTATAGCTATATGAATCTCCCGCACAACCATCTGAACTTGTTGGGGTAATCGTATAAGTTACTGTTTGAACGGATCCACTTGTATTCGTTAAAGTGTCTGTAATACTTGTTGCTGTAGAAGTACTCGTTGTTTCTCCTGTTACATTTGGATTATCTGCTGCAGTCCAACTAAATGTTGCTCCTACTAAGTTTACATCACTTGTTAAATCGTGATTCAAGGCGATATCACTACAAACTGTATCTGTTGGTGCTGTCGCTACAAATGGTTCCGGATTTATCGTTACTGTATAACTATATGAATTTCCTACACAACCATCCGAACTTGTTGGGGTAATCGTATATACCACCGTCTGAACTGATCCACTTGTATTGGTTAGCGTATCGGTAATACTCGTTGCTGTAGAAGTACTCGTTGTTTCTCCTGTTACATTGGCGTTATCTGCTGCACTCCAAGTAAACGTTACTCCTGTTAAATTTACATCACCTGTTAAATCGTGGTTCAAAGCCACATCACTACAAACTGTTTCTGTCGGAGCAGTCGCTACAAATGGTTCTGGATTTATCGTTACTGTATAACTATATGAATCTCCTGCACACCCATCTGAACTTGTTGGTGTAATCGTATAAGTTACTGTTTGAACTGATCCACTTGTATTGGTTAACGTGTCTGTAATACTCGTTGCTGTAGAAGTACTTGTTGTTTCTCCTGTTATATTCGCATTATCTGCTGCACTCCAACTAAACGTATTTCCTGTTAAGGTTACATCACTTGCTAAATCGTGATTTAATGCTACATCACTACAAACTGTGACTGTTGGTGGTGTGCTATTCTCTGGTACAGGGTTCACCGTTACAGTGTAGGTATATGAATTTCCTACACATCCATCTGAACTCGTTGGAGTAATTGTATACACTACCGTTTGAGCAGATCCACTTGTATTGATTAAAGTATCTGTGATACTGGCTGCTGTAGATGCACTTGTGGTTTCTCCTGTTACGTTGGCATTATCTGCCGCACTCCAACTAAAGGTTACGCCTGTTAAATTAACATCACTTGTCAAATCATGATTCAAAGCTACATTGCTACACACCGTTTCTGTTGGTGCTGTTGCTACATATGGTTCTGGATTTACCGTCACCGCATAGGTATAGCTTCCTCCAACACAGCCTGTTGATCCAGTTGGCGTTACATTATAATAAACAACCTGAACTGAACCACTAATATTATTTAGTATATCGGTAATTAAATTCGTTGTTGAATTAGATGTCGTTTCTCCTGTGACATTTGGATTATCTGTAGCATACCATTCAAAAGTAACTCCTGACACTGAGAAATCATCTTCTAAATTATGGTTTAAAACACCATCACTACAAATAACTGTTGCAGGAGGTGTAGCACTTGCTATTTGAGGTCCTGGATCGACATTCACTGTATGAATATAAGAATCTCCCGCACAGCCATCAGCACTCATAACAGTAATTGTATAATCTACTGATTGAAAAACACTTGATGTATTATTTAAGGTATCTGATATTAGCGGACTTGTTTGAGCTGTTAAGGTCTCTCCTGTGACATTTGGATTATCAGAAGCCGCCCAAGTAAACACAACTCCTGTCATATTTACATCAGTAGTTAAATCATAATTCAATACTTGATTATTACAAATAGTACTTGATGTTGGTGCTGCTGGTACATGTGGTTCTGGATTTAAAGTAACTGTATAGGTGTATGAATCTCCTACACATCCATCTGAACTCATTGGGGTAATGGTATATACTACCGTTTGAATATTACCGCTAATATTGTTTAAAGTATCAGTAATACTTGTTGCTGTGGAAGCTGTTGTGGTCTCTCCTGTTACGTTTGCATTATCTGCCGCACTCCAACTAAAGGTTACGCCTGCTAAATTAACATCTCCTGTTAAATCATGAGTAAGCGCTACATCACTACAAACCGTATCTGTAGCCATAGAAGCTGCATGAGGTTCTGGGTTCACCGTTACTGTATAAGTAAATGCATCTCCTACACAACCACTTGGACTTGTTGGTATGATCGTATAAACAACCGTTTGTACCGTACCACTAATATTGGTTAAGGTATCATTTATTGTTGAACTCGATTGTGCTGTAAGAGACTCTCCTGTAATATTAGCATTGTCTGCTGCACTCCAACTAAAGGTTCCTCCAACTAAATTTACATCTCCTGTTAAATCATGATTCAAGGCTACGTCACTACAAACTGTATCTGTTGGAGAACTCGAAGCAAATGATTCAGGGTTTATTGTTACGGTATAGATATATGAATCTCCTGCACAACCATCTGAACTTGTTGGTGTAATCGTATAAGTTACTGTTTGAACAGATCCACTTGTATTGGTTAACGTATCTGTAATACTCGTTGCTATAGAAGCACTCGTAGTCTCTCCTGTTACATTCGCATTATCTCCTGCACTCCAACTAAATGTTGCTCCTACTAAGTTTACATCACCTGTCAAATCGTGGTTCAAAGCTACATCACTACAAACCGTATCTGTTGGTGCCGTCGCTACAAATGGTTCTGGATTTATAGTTACCGTGTACGTATATGAATTACCAACACAGCCATTTGAACTTGTAGGGGTAATCGTATATACAACGGTCTGAACTGAGCCACTTGTATTCGTTAAGGTATCTGTAATACTTGTCGCAGTCGATGCTGTCGTTGTTTCTCCTATGACATTCGCATTCGTCGCTGCACTCCAACTAAATGTTGCTCCTACTAAGTTTACATCACCTGTTAAATCGTGGTTCAAGGCTACGTCACTACAAACCGTATCCGTTGGAGTAGTTGCTACAAATGGTTCCGGATTTATAGTTACTGTATACGTATATGGGTTTCCTGCACAACCTCCTGAACTTATAGGCGTGATTGTATACACTACGGTTTGAACTGAGCCACTTGTATTCGTTAATGTATCGGTAATACTCGTTGCTGTAGAAGAACTAGTCGTTTCTCCTGTTATATTGGCGTTATCTGTTGCACTCCAACTGAATGTTGCTCCTACTAAGTTTACATCACCTGTTAAATCGTGGTTCAAGGCTACATCACTACAAACTGTATCTGTTGGAGCTGTTGCTACAAATGGTTCTGAATTTATAGTTACTGTATACGTATATGAGTCTCCTGCACAACCATCTGAACTTGTTGGGGTAATCGTATATACAACCGTTTGATCCGAGCCACTTGTATTCGTTAAAGTATCAGTAATACTCGTTCCTGTAGAAATACTCGTTGTTTCTCCTGTTATATTGGCATTATCTGCTGCACTCCAGCTAAATATTGCTCCTACTAAGTTTACATCACCTGTTAAATCGTGATTCAAGGCTACATCACTACAAACCGTATCTGTTGGAGCAGTCGCTACAAATGGTTCTGGATTTATAGTTACTGTATAAGTATATGAATCTCCTACACAACCATTTGAACTTGTTGGGGTAATCGTATATACAACCGTTTGATCCGTGCCACTTGTATTGGTTAAAGTATCGGTAATACTTGTCGCAGTCGATGCTGTCGTTGTTTCTCCTGTGACATTCGCATTCGTCGCTGCACTCCAACTAAATGTTGCTCCTACTAAGTTTACATCACCCGTTAAATCATGATTCAAGGCTATATCGCTACAAACGGTATTTGTTGGAGCAGTTGCTACAAATGGTTCTGGATTTATAGTTACTGTATACGTATATGAGTTTCCTGCACAACCTCCTGAACTTATAGGCGTGATTGTATACACTACTGTTTGAACTGAGCCACTTGTGTTCGTTAAAGTATCGGTAATACTTGTTGCTGTAGAAATACTCGTTGTTTCTCCTGTTATATTGGCGTTATCTGCTGCACTCCAACTAAATGTTGCTCCTACTAAGTTTACATCACCTGTTAAATCGTGATTCAAAGCTACATCACTACAAACCGTATCTGTTGGTGCCGTCGCTACAAATGGTTCTGGATTTATAGTTACCGTATACGTATATGAATTTCCTATACAACCATCTGAACTTGTTGGGGTAATCGTATATACCACCGTTTGATCCGTGCCACTTGTATTGGTTAACGTATCAGTAATACTCGTTGTTGTTGAAGAACTCGTTGTTTCTCCTGTTATATTGGCGTTATCTGCTGCACTCCAGCTAAAGGTTGCTCCTACTAAGTTTACATCACCTGTTAAATCGTGATTCAAAGCGATATCACTACAAACCGTATCTGTTGGTGCCGTCGCTACAAATGGTTCTGAATTTATAGTTACCGTATAGGTATATGAATTTCCTACACAACCATTTGAACTTGTTGGGGTAATCGTATATACAACCGTTTGATCCGTGCCACTTGTATTGGTTAAAGTATCGGTAATATTCGTTGTTGTTGAAGCACTTGTGGTTTCTCCTGTAACATTTGCATTATCTGCCGCACTCCAACTAAATGTTGCTCCTGCTAAATTTACATCACCTGTTAAATCGTGGTTCAAAGCCACATCACTACAAACTGTTTCTGTCGGAGCAGTCGCTACAAATGGTTCTGGATTTATCGTTACTGTATAGCTATATGAATCTCCTGCACAACCATCTGAACTTATAGGCGTGATTGTATACACTACTGTTTGAACTGAGCCACTTGTGTTCGTTAAAGTATCGGTAATACTTGTTGCTGTAGAAGTACTCGTTGTTTCTCCTGTTATATTGGCGTTATCTGCTGCACTCCAACCGAATGTTGCTCCTACTAAGTTTACATCACCTGTTAAATCGTGATTCAAGGCGATATCACTACAAACTGTATCTGTTGGTGCTGTCGCTACAAATGGTTCTGGATTTATCGTTACCGTATACGTATAAGAATCTCCTGCACAACCATCTGAACTTGTTGGTGTAATCGTATAAGTTACTGTTTGAACAGATCCACTAGTATTGGTTAAGGTATCGGTAATACTCGTTGTTGTTGAAGAACTCGTTGTTTCTCCTGTTATATTGGCGTTATCTGCTGCACTCCAGCTAAATGTTGCTCCTACTAAGTTTACATCACCTGTTAAATCGTGATTCAAAGCGATATCACTACAAACCGTATCTGTTGGTGCCGTCGCTACAAATGGTTCTGAATTTATAATTACCGTATAGGTATATGAATTTCCTACACAACCATCTGAACTTGTTGGGGTAATTGTATATACCACCGTTTGAACAGATCCGCTTGTATTCGTTAGCGTATCGGTAATACTTGTTGTTGTAGAAGTACTCGTTGTTTCTCCTGTTATATTGGCGTTATCTGTTGCACTCCAACTAAATGTTGCTCCTGCTAAATTTACATCACCTGTTAAATCGTGGTTCAAAGCCACATCACTACAAACTGTTTCTGTCGGAGCAGTCGCTACAAATGGTTCTGGATTTATCGTTACTGTATAGCTATATGAATCTCCTGCACAACCATCTGAACTTGTTGGTGTAATCGTATATACAACGGTTTGAACTGATCCACTTGTATTGGTTAGCGTATCGGTAATACTCGTTGCTGTAGAAGTACTTGTTGTTTCTCCTGTTATATTGGCGTTATCTGCTGCACTCCAACCGAATGTTGCTCCTACTAAGTTTACATCACCTGTTAAATCATGGTTCAAAGCCACATCACTACAAACCGTATCTGTTGGTGCTGTCGCTACAAATGGTTCTGGATTTATCGTTACCGTATACGTATAAGAATCTCCTGCACAACCATCTGAACTTGTTGGAGTAACCGTATAAGTTACTGTTTCAACTGAACCACTTGTATTGGTTAAAGTATCGGTAATACTCATTGCTGTAGAAATACTCGTAGTCTCTCCTGTTACATTCGCATTGTCTGCTGCACTCCAACTAAATGTTGCTCCTACTAAGTTTACATCACCTGTTAAATCGTGGTTCAAGGCGATATCACTACAAACGGTATCCGTTGGTGCTGTGGCTACAAATGGTTCTGGATTTATCGTTACTGTATAGCTATATGAGTTTCCTACACAACCATCCGAACTTGTCGGTGTAATCGTATATACTACCGTCTGAACTGAACCACTTGTATTCGTTAAGGTATCAGTAACACTCGTTGTTGTTGAAGAACTCGTTGTTTCTCCCGTCACATTCGCATTGTCTGCTGCACTCCAACTGAATGTTGCTCCTACTAAGTTTACATCACCTGTTAAATCATGGTTCAAAGCCACATCACTACAAACCGTATCTGTTGGTGCCGTTGCTACAAATGGTTCTGGATTTATCGTTACTGTATAGCTATATGAATCTCCTGCACAACCATCTGAACTTGTTGGGGTAATCGTATAAACCACTGTTTGAACAGAGCCACTAGTATTGGTTAGCGTATCAGTAATACTCGTTGTTGTTGAAGAACTCGTTGTTTCTCCCGTCACATTCGCATTGTCTGCTGCACTCCAACTGAATGTTGCTCCTACTAAGTTTACATCACCTGTTAAATCGTGGTTCAAGGCGATATCACTACAAACCGTATCTGTTGGTGCTGTCGCTACAAATGGTTCTGGATTTACAGTTACCGTATAGCTATATGAATTTCCAATACAACCATCTGAACTTGTTGGTGTAATCGTATATACAACCGTTTGATCCGAGCCACTTGTATTGGTTAGCGCATCGGTAATACTCGTTGTAGTAGAAGAACTCGTGGTTTCTCCTGCTACATTCGCATTGTCTGCTGCACTCCAACTGAATGTTGCTCCTGCTAAGTTTACATCACCTGTTAAATCGTGGTTCAAGGCGATATCACTACAAACAGTATCTGTTGGTGCCGCTGTTACAAATGGTTCTGGATTTATCGTTACCGTATAGGTATATGAATCTCCTGCACATCCACCTGAACTTGTTGGGGTAATCGTATATACCACTGTTTGAACAGATCCGCTTGTATTCGTTAAGGTATCTGTTATACTTGTAGCTGTTGAAGTACTCGTTGTTTCTCCCGTTACATTGGCGTTATCTGCTGCACTCCAACTGAATGTTGCTCCTGCTAAGTTTACATCACCTGTTAAATCGTGGTTCAATGCTACATCACTACAAACCGTATCTGTTGGTGCCGCTGTTACAAATGGTTCTGGATTTATCGTTACTGTGTAGGTATATGAATCTCCTGCACAACCATCTGAACTTGTTGGGGTAATCGTATATACAACAGTTTGAACAGATCCGCTTGTATTCGTTAAGGCATCTGTTATACTTGTAGCTGTTGAAGCTATAATGGTTTCTCCAGTTATATTGGCATTATCCGCTGCACTCCAACTAAAGGTATTTCCTGTTAATGATACATCTCCTATTAAATCATGATTTAAAGCAACATCACTACAAACAGTATCCGTTGGTGGAGTTGTATTAACTGGCTTAGAATTCAATGTTAATGTAACTTCAGAACTTGTTATACTAGCACAAACATTTTTTGTACTAGTAGTTATCAATCTATATTTATTTGTTGAAGCTGATACTGGCACACTCGTTAATGTTAAGCTTGCCGTAGTCGCATTACTATATATACCTCCATCGGTGATATCATTCCATGCTCCCGCTCCACCTACTTGTTCTTGCCATTGATACACCAAGTCTCCAGTAGCTGGCGTACTTCCACTGTAATCTGGAGTTGTTGCAGGAGCCGTACCCGTAAAGACCGTTGTACTTAATGAAGAAGCTACTCCCGTAAAAGTAGTATTTGCGTCTGGACAAATTGTAGCATCTGTTGGCTGTGTATCCATTTGAAGCATGGTAGCTTCTATTTCATTCCCATTCACTCCATCATAACCACCTGTTCCTCCAGTGACTTGACCGTTACTATCAAACCCTGTACCATCTAATACACCATTACTATCTCCATCAGTTCCTCCCGATTCAGTTACGTCATTACAACCATCATTATCACTATCTAAATCTAAATGATTAAGAATATGATCTCCGTCCGTATCACAAATTCTTAATTCTATAAAGTATTGATTATTTCCTGTTGCTCCAGAAGCAAAAACTTCAATTCTCTTCGCCCCTACTTCTCTTGCTTCCCACTCAAATCTAATTCCATTTGCTGTATCTGTTCCTCCAACAGGATTCTCTACATAATAAGAATTTCCAGATTGAACGACTACAAAATCATCTGCTAATGATGAGTTAAAATTGAATCCAATTCCTTCTAGAGATATAAAACCTTCTTGAATTCCTTGAGCTAAGGAACCATCATGTGCAAAAGTCACATATGCTAAATCAGCATAAGGTCCTGTAAATTCAAAAATCGCATTTCCTTCAGTTGCGTTTGTTTTCCATGCTAATCCTGCTGCATTTGTCGCTCCATTAGTAATAGTTACGAAAAGGCTTCCAGTTGGCAAACCAAAAAGACTACTTACATCTTCATTCGTAACACTATAATTCGAAGCATTTGATCCTGGAGGAGATGCTAAATCTGATGGTGATAATCTCACCCATGCACACTCAGTGCTATCTAAAATTCCATCGTTATCATCATCTAAATCACATGTATCAATAATTCCATCAGCATCTGTATCTGTAAATCCAGAAACTGAAGGATCACAGCAAACTGTATTATCAGAACTATCAGTTACGGCAGCTGCTGTTGCTTGTCCTCCAGAAGTAACTGTTGGTACTCCATTCGCATCGACACCACCTGTAAACGCTCCATCAGTTAATTGTGTATGATCAAATGTACCTGAAGCTTCTAACGCATCGTAACATCCATCACTATCAGAATCTACATCTAAATGATCATAGATTCCATCATTATCACTATCACAAATTCTATATTTAATTCGTAATAATACTCCATTTTGAGAACTAGTAGCTGCACCTCCTGATAATATACCGGAGGTCAATTCAATATTATCTCCTCCTAAAATTTCATATCTTGGAAAATCAGTAGTTGTATTTCCCGCACCTCCTGCAGGGTTAGTTACACCTTGAGAAACTATATCTAAACCAGTAACAGGTGGAGTTGGCTGCAATAAAGCACCACCTGATGGATTAAAGCTAACATACTCTCCATCATTAAATTGACCATCATACATTAATGAAATTGCTTCAAATGATTGGGTGAAAGACACTTCAACTTTCCTCGTACCTCCAATAGCATTAGCAACGGTAAGCCAAGGGCTTCCTGCGGATCCAATTAAATTTGATGTTGGAGTCGAAGAACCAGTAGAACTAAACTTTACCGTTACTCCTATTCCATTCAATTCTGGTATCCCTAAAACCGCGCCCATATCAGGTATTGTTTGCCCTGATGCTTGACTTATCCCTGCATCTGTTAACCCTAAATCTGCCCAATTTATGTTTAACGTAACCAATCCACATTCATTATCATCTAAAATACCATCATTATCATCATCTAAATCGACTGTGTCAGGAATTCCATCCCTATCTGTATCATCCGGACAAACAGTAGAAATCGTATCATCTGTAACCGCTGCAACGACACCCGTGTCATAGGCGGCGGCAATTACAGATCCATCTGGATTTATCTCACCTCCAGACACCGTAAGAGGATCTCCTGTTCCATATTGTCCTCCATCACCTCCATCGGTATCATAACTTCCATAGGCCTCATTTGCATCAGAACACCCGTCATCATCACTATCTAATTCTAAATGATCAGGAATGGTATCACCATCGCTATCGATATCTAAACAAGCACCACCTTTTCCAGATACTGTAAAGTTTGTGATGGTAAATGCACCTGTTGATAGCGTTATTTTGTAATCTTCCACTGGGACTGTACCCGTATAGACCGTTGATCCATTATGGATGTAATTCATATTTCCAGCGGCGTCTACTTCCAGTCTAAAGGTAGTTCCTACAATTGAAGGTGCATGCCATCCGCTGTTGGTCGCTCCATGACGAACATACATTCCATTAGCATTATTGAACTGGAATTTATATCCACCATCATTCCAAGTCGCTCCTGTTATTTCAGTTCCACTTACAGGGAAGAATCCTATCATTCCATTACCAACACTTGTCACCGTTCCTTCCATCACAAGTGGTAATGTAAATGTTTGATCTGAGTATGCTGTAGACCAAGCCGCACCAGTTACTTGTAATGTTGTTGTAATTGGAGCCGATACATTTGCAGTTGCCGTTCCATGCCAGGTCATATCACCTGGATTTGTGATTTCAATTACATTACAATTTTGCTCATCTATATCATAAATACCATCATTATCATCATCTACATCAACTATATCTCCAACTCCATCACCATCTGTATCTGTACATAAATTCTGTGCATTGTCAAGACTATATTGACTATAGGTAGAAGTATAATTTATATTTCCTGTAGTTCCATCTTCAAACTGATCTAATAAACCATTATTATTTGCGTCGGCACCCGTGTTATAGTTAGTGGTATCGTTATTTGCCACTAAGGTATTTCCTGATTCAACACTATCACTACATCCATCACCATCAGAATCTAAATCTAAGTGATTGTAAACTGTATCTAAATCATTGTCAACAGAACAATTGGTTTTAGGATGTAAACTTGGTTTGAACGTAGTTCCTACTTTTGGAACGATTTCATAAATACGGTTGTAATACGTTGTTCCAGAAACTCCTAGCACTCTATACCTTGTATACTTTTGACCTGTTTGAGTTAAGTTATATGTATAAGTATTATTGGTCGTTTCAGTTTCATTCAATACTCCCGTAACATCTGTCCAAGTACTTCCATCATAACCTTGCCACTTGAATGTTGCCGATGTTCTGAAAACACTATAATTGAAAACAACATCTATTTCAGTTAATTCTACTGGAAATGCCATTTCCAACTCATATACAGTTTCACCTGCAATATTTGTATTTAAGGCTCCATATGAAGCAACATTGTTCATTACTCCATCGTATAATTCAGAGAATTGATAAGCGGCATTTGTGCTATAATTTGTAAGTGTTGTGCTAACATTTGTAATGACTACCTCATCAGAAGTATAATAGCAAGAAGGAGATTCCTCTGCATCTAGAATTCCATCGTTGTCATCATCTAAATCTGATAAATCGTTAATTCCATCACCATCGGTATCAGTACAAACACTTAAGAAATCACTTAATCCATATTGTGTATATGTCGAGGTATAATTTATTGTTCCTGTTGTTCCCGTTTCAAATTGGTCTAATAATCCATTTAAATTGGCATCAACTCCAGTATTGTAATTTGTAGTATCATTATTTGCAAGTAGGGTATTTCCTGCTTCAACACTATCACTACATCCGTCACCATCAGAATCTAAATCTAAATGATTCGAAGTTCCATTACTATCATTATCACAATAAGTTCCTCCAGAATTATTCCCTGTGGCAGTTACTGAAATCCCATCAATACCTATCCCCGCAGCAGTTGGGGCTGTAAGTTTAAACCCTATAATTTCAGTTGTTTGTGTTGCAACAAAAGTAAATGTTTCCGTATGCCATGTATCTTGATCATACGTTTGAACTGCAGTGACTTGATCTCCATCTGGAAGATATACTGTTACCGCTGTATCGTTTCTTTCACTGGCAGCTCTTCCTGCATTTGCCCAATAAAAAGTAACCTGATATGTATCTCCTGCAACCAGATTACTCATGGTTGTTTGAATTGCTTCTGTATGTGCAAATCCAGCATAATTACCTCCTTGAGGAGACAATAAATTCATTGCATAATTATTCGAATAACCATCTATTCCTTCAATTATTTCAAAAGTAGTGGTGGCTGAAGTCGAATGATTTTCCCAAGTTGCTGAGCCATCAGAAGGGACTAAAGAAGCCCATGTCTGTTCAGAGAACTCATCAAAGGAACCGTAGATATTCGTTCCTTGTAGTGTTGGGCATTCTACAACATCAAGCACTCCGTCATTATCGTCATCAATATCTCTTAAATCACCAATACCATCACCGTCGGTATCAATACAAACACTTAGTGAATTGTTAACTGCAAATTGATAAGTTGAGCTATAATTAATGTTTCCTGTGCTTCCATCTTCAAACTGATCTAATAATCCGTTATTGTTCGCATCGGCTCCAGTATTAAAGGTTACAATATCGTTGTTAGGCACTAAGGTATTTCCTGCTTCAACACCATCGCTACAACCATCTCCATCAGAGTCAAGATCTAAACTATTAATTAAACTATCTCCATCTGTATTTTGTGAATAACATACATTCGTAACAAGACTAAATCCTTCATCACGAAGATCGGCTACTCCTGCCAGAGCTACATGAGAAGTAGTTAAACTAAATTCAGTTGGTAATAAGTTTGTATTGAATATAATTTTCCATGTTGGCGGTGTTGCATTTTCATACTCTGCTGCTTGGAATATTGCTTGTCCTGAATTGATAATAGTACCATCAGCAATATCTAATTGGTTATCTGGATCGACAACAGTAGCTGTTATCGTTGGTGTCCATGTAAGTGTTATTGTCTGCTCATCATTGTCATTTTCTGCATCAGCATTTCCTAACAGGTTTGGTCCCCATTCAACAGACTCTAGAATTCCTCCTGTCTGCGGATTGATTGTCATGGTTACTTCATAATCTCCTAAGTTCGTATCATCAATAACATAATGGATTCCTCCAGTTACTGGAACTATATTTGCGGCCACCAAAGCTGCACTTAGATTGTTAAATTGGATATTAAAATCTGCAATTCCAGAACCTTTGGTAAACGTTCCTTCAATTTGTTGACTTCCCGCTGTTAAAACAGTATTCGTTACTGCTGCTGCACCTATACCACAAGCTAATTCTTCAGTATCCAACACTCCATCATTATCGTCATCAATATCGGCTAAGTCATTGATACCGTCTCCGTCAGTATCGGCACAAGCATTCGACAAATCGGTTGTTGCATAATGATAGGTTGATGTATAGTTAATATTTCCTGTAGTTCCATCTTCAAACTGATCTAATAAACCGTTGTTATTCGCATCTGTTCCAGTGTTAAAGTTTACAATATCGTTACTCGCTATTGCTGTATTTCCTGCTTCGACGCTATCACTACATCCGTCGCCATCACTATCGAGATCTAGATGATTGTAAATTGTATCTCCATCATTATCAACTGAACAACTTGGTTTTGGGAATAATTCTGAAACGAAATTATTTATATCAAATGTTATTTCTCTAACACCACTATAATAATTTGTTCCTGCAACTCCATAAATTCTATATTTCTGATAAACAGTATTAGGATTAATAGTATTTATAAAGGTATCGTTACCATTTGCTACTGTGTTATGTGCTACTGCCACGGATAAATCCACCCATGCGCTTCCATCATATCCTTGAAGTTTTACCGTAGAACTAGCATTGGTTGTCATGTACCAGTTTACCATTTCAAAATTGACTGCATTGATTGCGACAGGTGCTGCTGGCGTTATTTCAAAAAGAGTAATATTGACAATATTTTGTGTTGGATTGAATGAAGAATACGTAGCTGAATCGTTATCAAAACTTCTTTCAATTCCTTCATTCGATCTTGTTGTTAATTCTGTAGTAACATCAGAAGGTATTACTAATTCCGACTCATTATAATAACATTCTGGTGACTCGGTAGCATCTAGCACTCCATCGTTGTCATCATCAATATCAGTAAGATCATTAATACCATCACCATCAGTATCAGCACAAAAGTTTAAGAAATCGCTAAGAGCGTATTGCGCATAGGTTGATGTGAAATTGATATTTCCTGTGGTACCGTCTTCAAACTGATCTAATAATCCATTATTATTTGTATCAGTTCCTGTATTAAATGTTGAAGTATTATTATTTGGAACTAGTGTATTTCCTGCTTCAACACTATCAGAACACCCGTCACCATCACTATCTAAATCTAAATGGTTGTAAGTAGAATCGGTATCCGTATCGACAGAGCAATTGTACTTAGGGTATAATGACGGTTTATATGTACTATCATCAACTTTTGGAACAATTTCATATATACGGTTGTAATAAGTGGTACCCGAAATTCCAAGCACACGATATTTCGTATATACCTGCCCTGTTGGTGTTAATGTATAAGTATATGTATTGTTAGTTGTTTCTGTTTCACTTAAAACTCCAGTTACATCAACCCAATTACTTCCGTTATAACCTTGCCATTTAAAAGTAGCTGTTGTTCTGAAAATACTATAATTAAATATAACATCAATTTCAGAAAGCTCAACAGGAAACTCTAAATCTAATTCATATACGGTTTCTCCTGTTATATCAGTATTTAAGGCTCCATAGGCAGCCATATCATTGGTTACCCCGTCATATAACTCAGAAAACTGATAAGCTGCATTTGTGCTATAGTTTGTTAGTGTTGTTGTTGCATTATTAAAGGCTACTTCATTTTCTAAATAATAACACGATGGAGATTCAACAGCATCTAATACTCCATCATTATCGTCATCTAAATCTGTTAGATCATTAATTCCATCACCATCTGTATCAGCACACACACTTAAGAAATCACTTAATCCGTATTGTGCATAAGTAGATGTATAATTGATATTTCCTGTAGTTCCATCTTCAAACTGATCTAACAACCCATTTTGGTTAGCATCAGCTCCAGTATTGTAATTTGTTATATCGTTACTAGCTATTGCTGTATTTCCTGCTTCAACACTATCAGCACAACCATCACCATCACTATCTAAATCTAAGTGATCAGGAACTGTATCACCATCAGTATCAATACTAATACATCCTCCGACAACAGGCACCACTTGGTCTCCTTCAAGAATTCTTACTCCATCAATTACTGGATAGTTATATGCCGTAGATCCTCCGGTATGGTTATCTGTTCCTGAATTTGTAAAGAATTCTAATCTTTGAGTTGTTGCCGTGGCTGTAAATAATATTCGTTGTTCTTCCCAAACCTGATTTCCTTCACCTAAATAGGGCTGCTCATTACTAAATTTGATTTCACTACCGAAAACTACTTCGTAACGTGCATTATCATTGAGTTGTGTAGTCCCTTCAACTCCACCATGAGCTTGATAAAATACAATTGTATATTCTTGCCCAATCGATAAGTCAGTTACATCGGTATAAAAAGACTCTGCTCTCGAGGCATCATTTGTATAACCACCAACAAATACACCTCCATCTGGTGACGATGGCATACCATCACACATTCCTCCCCAAGTTCCTGAGCCTGTTGTTGGCATTGGAGATTGCCATGAATCGGCGCTTCCGCTTCCATTATTCCATCCACCCGCTGTAACATTACTGTTGTAAGCATCTGTACTTGCAACACCTGCTAAATCTTCAAAAGTTCCATCAACACCTAAATCGACGGCTGTATTACAATTTGAACCTTCGTCAGTATCTAAAACTCCATCATTATCATCATCAATATCAATTAAATCACCTACACCATCTCCATCAGTATCCGCGCAAACATTTAACAAGTTATTTGTAACATATTCATACGTTGAATTATAATTTATATTTCCTGTCGTTCCATCTTCAAACTGATCTAATAAACCATTATTGTTTAAATCACTTCCTGTATTATAGTTTACAATATCATCATTTGGCACTAAGGTATTTCCAACTTCAACACCATCGCCACAACCATCTCCATCACTATCTAAATCCAAACTATTAATCGTAGCATCTCCATCTGTATTTTCTAAATAACACACATTTGCTACCAATGAGAATCCTTCATCTCTTAAATCCGCTACACCTGCTAGTGCAACATGAGATGTATTAATTTGGAAAGCAATCGGTAATAAATTTGTATCAAAAACTATTTTCCAGGTAGGTTGAGCTCCATTTTCGTATTCTGCTCCTTGAAAAATTGCCTGTCCAGGACTAATAATAGCTCCATCCGCAATATCTAATTGATTATCTGGATCAATAACTCTTGCAGTTACTGCAGGTTCCCAAGTCAGTGTTATCGTTTGTTCATCATTATTGTTTTCAGCATCAGTATTTCCTAAAAGGTTTGGTCCCCATTCTACACTTCCTAATAAACCTCCTGTTTGAGGAGTTATTAGAAGCGTTGTTTCGTAATCTCCTAAATTCGTATCGTCTACTACATAATGAATTCCACTAGAACCAGGAACAATATTGGCTGCAACCAATGCTGCACTTAAATTTGTAAACTGAATATCGAAATCGGCAATACCTGATCCGCTTGTAAAAGTTCCTTGAACTTGTTGACTACCTGCTGTTAACACTGTATTACTTACCGAAACCGCTCCTACTCCGCATGCTAACTCTACAGTATCTAAAGCTCCATCGTTATCATCATCAATATCTACTAAGTCATTTACTCCATCACTATCAGTATCTAAACACGCATTTAAAACTGAAGAAGTTGCATAAAAATATGGTGCTACATAATTTAATGTTCCTGTAGTACCATCTTCGAATTGATCTAACAATCCGTTCGAATTCACATCAGTTCCAGTGTTATAATTTGTAGTATCATTATTAGCTACCGCTGTATTACCCACTTCAACCCCATCACTACAACCATCGCTATCACTATCTAAGTCTAAATGATTTAATATCGTATCACCATCCGTATCAGAGGTACATGTTGGTTTTGGATGCAAACCTCTTACATATCCTAAAGCTACAGTTGAGGTAATTTCTCCTATTGTTGTTGAAGCCACAGTTAATGTTCCTGTTTCCCCTAAAATTCTATAATATCTATATTCGTTCGTATTTGTACTCGTAAAAATTTTGTCTGTGGTCGTAGCTAAATCTACAACTGCACTCGCATCAACCCATGTATTTCCATCAATTGACCCCTGAAGTTTTGCAGTAACACCAGCTCCCCAAGTTGTGTTATTCACTAAAGTAACATCTGCCAATTGAACTAATGATGGATATTCAATTTTGAAAAGCTCTTCTCCTGAAATATTCTGTCCAGCATTAAAGTTAAAGGTATATGTTGTGGCATCATCATGCAACAGTTGAATATCTCCATCCGATTGATCATCGTCAGGACTCACCAAACTTGAAGTTATTTTGTCGATTTGATTTATTTCAGTAATGGTATAAAAACAATCTGAAGATTCCATTTCATCTAATACCCCATCATTATCATCATCTAAATCTACTAAGTTCACTATTCCATCACCATCTGTATCTTCACAAGCATCAATATTTTCAGTCATTGCATACAAATCATATGTAGACTCATAGTTAATACTTCCAGATGTTCCATTTTCATATATATCCAATAAACCGTTGTTATTTGCATCAGTTCCTGTTGGATAATTAATGACATCATTACTTCCTAAGGCTATGTTTCCTGCTTCTACGCTGTCGGCACATCCATCTCCGTCACTATCCAAATCAACTCTATCTGGTATCGTATCTCCATCTGTATCTATATCTGTTGGAGGTATTTGAACTGGACTACATACTGGTAAATCAATATCGATAGACTCATTAGCATATGTAGTCGCATAAATATCATATTGTGTATAGTAGAAGGTATATGGATTATTTTCATCTGCTTCCACATAAATATCTAAATACCCTGCATTTGCAGGTGCATTAGACGGATTAGTCATTAAATCTCCACTATGATAATCGGAAGTACCATCAAACTCAGTAACAAACTCGTTCAACTCAGTAAATGATGCAACATTTGGATCCCCATTTGGAAGTGCTGGCAACCACATTCTATGAGCTCCAGGATGATTAGTCCAACCTGAAGTTCCTGGGATAAAAATTCTAAAAATAGCTTTAATACTTTGCCCTGGCAACGGCTTTAAAGTTATTGAAACCTGTAATGAGTCATTTGCTGTTGATTGTGAAGTTGAGTAAGTTACCTTGCTTGAATTTTGCATTTGGGTCGTGCTCGCTTGCACAGCATTCGAGGGGTTTTGTCCTAAAGGTATATCAAACTCTACATCAGCAACATATGTACCATCCACATTTAACCTTCCAGCAAACTTATTTCCTGTAAGAGTAAAATCAGAATATGAAGAAACTATAGGTGTACAACCAGAGGGACCCGCTATAGACTCATCTACATCCAAAATACCATCATTATCGTCATCTATATCAGTTAAGTCTCCAATATTATCTCCATCCGTATCCACGCAGTTCGTTCTTTCACTGTTAATAGCGTATCTGTATGTTGAAGTATAATTTATATTTCCAGTAGTACCATCCTCAAAATCATCTAATAATCCATTTGAATTTGCATCAGTTCCTGTATTGAAATTAGTAGTATCATTATCTGAAATCAACGTATTTCCAGATTCCACACCATCGCTACAGCCATCTCCATCACTATCTAAGTCAATATGGTTATAACTTCCATCGCCATCGCTATCTGTAGTACATTCTTCTTTTGGATGCAATCCTTTAACATAACCTGCAGCAACATTGGATGTAATCTCACCAATAGTTGCCGAAGTTACTGTGGTTGTTCCTGTTTCTCCAACAACTCTGTAATACTTGTACTTATTAGTATCTGTAACAGTAAACACCTTATTGACTGTGGTTGCCATGTCCGTAGCTGCGCTAACATCTATCCAATTTACTCCATCTAAAGAACCTTGAAGCTTTGTGGTAGCTCCCGCTCCCCAAGTAGTGTTACTTATTAATGTTATATCTGCTAATTGAACCAATGAAGGGTATTCTATTCTAAAAAATTCAGCTCCAACAATATTTTGCCCTGCATTAAAATTAAAGGTATACGTTGTAGCTTCATCATGTAATATTTGAATATCCCCATCAGATTGATCGTCATCAGGACTTATTAATCCCGAAGTTATTTTAACAATTTCTCCAATTTCAGTTTCTGTATAAAAACAATCTGGTGATTCATCTTCATCTAAAATACCATCATTATCATCATCTAAATCGGTTAAATCTCCAACTCCGTCTCCATCAGTATCGGCACAAAAGCTTAAATTATTTGAATTGGCATAAATTTTATAAGTATCTGCGTAATTAATTTCTCCGCTAGTTCCATTTTCAAATTGATCTAATAATCCGTTTGAATTGGCGTCAGTACCCGTATTATAGGTAATAATATCATTATTAGCTACCAATGTATTTCCTGCTTCTACACCGTCACTACAACCATCTCCATCACTATCTAAATCTAAACTATTGACGGTAGCATCTCCATCTATGTTTTCTGAATAACAAATATTTGCCACCAATGAAAACCCTTCGTCTCTTAAATCGGCTATACCTGCTAATGCTACATGAGACGTATTAAGCTGGAAAGTTGATGACAATAAATTCGTATTGAAAATAATTTTCCATGTAGGTGGAGCGGCATTTTCATATTCAGCTCCTTGGAAAATTGCCTGACCGGGACTAATAATTGTACCATCTGCAATATCCAACTGATTATCTGGATCTATAACAATAGCAGTAACAGCTGGACTCCAAGTTAAGGTTATTGTTTGTTCATCATTATCATTTTCTGCATCTGTATTTCCAAGTAAATTTGGGCCCCATTCAACACTCCCTAATAATCCACCTGTTTGAGGAGTTACCGTAAGGGTTGCCTCATAGTCTCCTAAATTCGTATCATCCACTACATAATGAATTCCACCAACTACTGGAACAATATTGGCTGCAACCAATGCTGCACTTAAGTTTGTAAACTGAATATCAAAATCAGCAACCGAAGTCCCATTTGTGAACTCTCCTTGCACTTGCTGACTACCTACTGTTAAAACTGTATTACTCACACTAGCTTCTCCAACACCACAATCCAATTCTACTATATCTAAGGCTCCATCGTTATCATCATCAATATCTATTAAATCATTTACTCCATCTCCGTCGGTATCAGCACAAGCATTTGTAATGGTGCTCAGTGCATAATAATAGGTAGAAGTATAGTTAATATTTCCTGTAGTTCCATCTTCAAACACATCTAATAATCCATTCGTATTAGCATCTGCTCCTGTATTGAAATTTACAATATCATTATTCGCTGCTAAAGTATTTCCAGCTTCAACGCTATCACTACAACCGTCTCCATCAGAATCTAAATCTTGATGATTATAGGTAGTATCAGTATCGGTATCTGTGTTACATAAGCTTTTTGGATGCAAACTAGCAACATAACCATTAGCTATTGTTGATGTTATTTCTCCTATGGTAGTTGAGGCCACTGTATTACCCCCATTTACACCTAAAACTCTATAATACTTATATTCATTCGAGTTTGAATTTGTAAATACTTTATTTACTGTTGTCGCCATATCGATATCAGCACTCGCGTCTATCCAAGTAATTGCATCAATCGATCCTTGTAATTTGGCTGTCACTCCAGTTCCCCAAGTAGTATTATTCACAAGGGTTACTTGTAACAATTGGACTAAAGAAGGGTATTCGATTAAGAATAACTCTGCCCCTGCAATTGCTTGTCCTGCATCAAAATTGAAGGTATATGTTGTCGCTTCATCATGAAGCAATTCAAGATCTCCATCAAGTTGATTATCATCAGGACTTGTTAAAGCAGAAGTAACTTTCGAAATCACTTGAATTTCTTCTTCTGTATAGAAGCAATCTGGAGATTCGGACTCATCTAAAACTCCATCATTATCATCATCTAAATCTACCAAATCACTAATACCGTCTCCGTCAGTATCAGTGCAACTATTCAGTGCTGCTGAATTTGCATACAAACCATAGTAAGACGGATAATTTATCGTTCCCGAGGTACCGTTTTCAAACTGATCCAATAATCCATTTTGATTTACATCTGCACCTGTATTATAATTCGTTATATCATTATTTCCTATAAGTGTGTTTCCTGATTCAACACTATCACTACATCCATCTCCATCTGAATCCAAATCTAAATGATTTGGGATAGTATCGTTGTCTGTATCAAGGTCTGAACAGAATAATTGAGAATTCGCTGCACCTATATCAATAGTTAATCCCTGATTAGCTCCTGCATATTCATTTACATATAATTTTAACTTATCGCCTTCTTCAAAGAAAACATTATTCATTCCTGGGCTAGCAACCGTCCAATCTGGTTCACAAAACAAAACAGTTTCAATACCATTTTTATCTTCTTTGATAGCCATTTTACTATCGTGTGTTCCTGAGGAAGGTAAAATATCGTAGAATCCTTGTTCAGAATCTGTAAACGTATGGATATGCTCAACAATCCAATAAGAACCCGTTGGGTTACTACCCGTTACAGACCCTCCATTTGAATTTAAAGTTGATAACAACGTAGATGCTCCTCCATTGTACCAATCTATTTTTAACTGTCCTGGAAATTCATTCATAGTTCCTGAAGCAATTAAAGTTGCGGCTGCAATCCCTAAATTATCGCCACAGTTTGGCCCACTTCCTCCTTGATATACATTAATATCCCACGCGCTATCATAATTTGGTGTTGTGGAACATTCTCTTTCTACAAAATCTAAAATACCATCATTGTCATCATCAATATCAATCACATCTCCGATGCCATCACCATCAGTATCGGCACATGCACTAATTGCATTTACTATTGCATAGTTATCATAGGCAGAAGTATAATTTATATTCCCTGTAGTTCCATCCTCAAACTGATCCAACAATCCATTATTATTTGAATCAGCTCCTGTATTATAATTTACAATATCATTATTGGCAATGTTGGTATTGGCAGCTTCCACTCCATCAGCACAACCATCCCCATCACTATCTAAGTCGATGCTATTCACTAAAGAATCTCCATCTGTATTTACCGAATTACACACGTTTGCTATCAAACTATAACCTTCATCTCTTAAATCAGCTACGCCTGCCAAAGCAACATGTGAAGCATTGAATTCAAATTGAGATGGTAATAGATTTGTATTGAAAATTATTTTCCAAGTTGGCTGACTTGTATATTCATATTCTGCTCCTTGAACAATAGCCTGACCTGAATTTATTATTGTACCATCAGTAATATCTAATTGATTATCTGGATCGACAACCGTAGCCGTAACAGCTGGACTCCAGGTTAAGGTAATGGTTTGTTCATCATTGTTGTTTTCGGTATCTAGGTTTCCTAATAAAGAAGGGCCCCATTCAACACTTTCTAATAAAGCATCTGTTTGCGGAGTTACTGTAATTGTAGTTTCATAGTCTCCTAAATTGGTATCATCAACCACATAATGTAATCCTTCTGTATAAGGTACAATATTGGCTGCAACCATCGCTGCACTCAAATTGGCAAATTGTACATCATAATTCGCTACTCCAGCTTCATTGGTAAAGCTTCCTTCTATTTGCTGACTCCCTGCGGTTAACACAGAATTTGTTACAGCAGCTTCACCACTTCCGCACCCTAACTCAGTAGTATCAAGTGCCCCGTCATTATCATCATCGAGATCAACTAAATCATATACACCATCTCCATCCGTATCAGCACATGCATTGAGATAATCCAATAAAGCATATTGAGCATATGTTGAAGTATAATTGATATTACCTGTTGTTCCATCTTCAAATTGATCTAGTAATCCATTATTATTCGCATCTGTTCCTGTGTTATAATTTACAATATCATTACTTGAAGGGGCAGTATTACCAGCTTCAATGCTATCAGAGCACCCATCGGCATCACTATCTAAATCTAAATGATTGTAAACTGTATCACCATCTTTATCAGCAGTACAACTTGATCTAGGCAATAACTCTGGAATAAAATTATTGATATCGAATATTATCTCTTTAACACCACTATAGTAATTCGTTCCTGCAACGCCATAAATTCTATATTTTTCGTAAACAACAGTTGGGTTAATAGTATTCAAAAAAGTATCAATTCCATTAGCCACAGTATTATGAGCCACTGGGATTGATAAATCGACCCAGCTACTACCGTCGTATCCCTGGAGCTTCACTGTAGAGCTTACGTTAGTTGTCATATACCAGTTCACCATTTCAAAATTAATAGCATTAATTGCAATAGGTGCTACTGGAGTTATTTCGAAAAGAGTAACGTTAACAATATTTTGTGTTGGGTCGAATGAAGAATAGGTCGCTGTATCATTATCGAAGCTCCTTTCAATACCTTCTCCTGATCTTGTAGTTAATTCTGTTGTTACATCAGAAGGTATTTCTGCTTCTGATTCTGTATAATAACAGTTAGGCGATTCAGTTGCATCAAGAATCCCATCATTATCATCATCGATATCTGTTAAATCATTAACACCATCTCCATCAGTATCAGCACATAAATTTAAATGATTGCTAAGCGCATATTGATTAAACGTTGAATTATAATTAATGTTTCCTGTAGTACCGTCTTCAAACTGATCTAATAATCCATTTGAATTAGCATCGGCACCTGTATTATAATTAACAATATCATTGCTTGTATTTGCGGTATTCCCAGATTCAACACTATCAGAACAACCATCAGCATCACTATCTAAATCTAAATGATCTGGAATCGTATCTCCGTCGGTATCTTGATCAATACAATAATTTCTTTTTACATAAATATCTCCAAAAGCAACATCTTGTGCAGAAGCAGGACTATTCTCATACATTTCTACTTTTGCAATATTGTCACTTCCTGATTGATAACTAAATACAGTTCCTCCATCAGGAGCAGTATTTGAGTACAAAAGATTATCGTCGCTGTCATATACATTAAAATAAAGAGTTCCTCCATTTCCTGATGGATCTCCATGCATTTCCACATAGTTGACATTATTCGCGAATGTCATTCCAACTCCTGACCAGTTCAAACTTCCTGAAGTATTTGTCCCTCCAATAGCAAGGCTATTAACAAAACCTCCATGAGTTGTTCTAATAACTGCAGGATAACCACTTAATGAATAGAAAGTCATTCCGTATGAACCTTCCAATTGATTACTTAATTCCGAACCTGAAGCTACCAAAGATAAATCTACCAAAGTTCTCGTTGCAAAAGATAAAGAACAATCTCTTTCCATTGTATCAAGAACTCCGTCATTATCATCGTCAATATCAGTTAAATCATTAACCCCATCTCCGTCAGTATCGGTTTGCAATGAATATTTATAATTTCTTATTTCTCGAGGATATAATCCTTTTCCTATTTCTAAGTTCCAATCACCATTTCTCCCTGTAATATTGGTTGACGCCGCAATAGAAACTCCCAAATGCTTCTCTAAAAATGCAACTGTTTCCTCTCCTCTTTCTCCTTTGGCAAAATTGCAACCATAAAAGCTAATAGATTTCAACCTTGACCTATTTATATTCAACTGATTAATCCAGTCAACGATTTCTTTTTGACCGAGCCATTTTCCATTAACATAAATCTCACCTTCTTTGGCATGTGTAAATACTTGCAACTCTTCTGGAGTTGACGTTTTTTTGAGAGAATAAAGGGCATCGATTTCCATAATCGATTTCTCGATCTCCAATTTACCTTCTAATTTAGGTTCAATAAATACTACAGATTTTGGAAAAGACTCAGTATTAAAATTATACTGACAGAGATCCTGTTTACATAGTGAATTGTTTTGGTCATACATCTCAGTTTCATGAGGGTAAACCTTAAAACTTGTAATAGTTGATATAAGTAATATAGTAAAGAAGATAACACCACTTCTTTGAGCTAGTATCTTTTGGGGGAATAATAGCATATTGTAATTTTTAATTATGATTTTTTCATTCTTGGTAGGGACTACCAGTTCATTAAACTAGATAATAATGCGGTAAATCGTAGCTTTCTTAGTTGAAAGAACAAAATGTAACGATAAACTGCTGAATACATACAGTTTAACATAAAAACAACACTTCAAAAAAGGCCACATTAAGCCAATAGACTATCTCTAGTTCTTCTAGTTATTTGAGAAATAAATGTTTGTATTTATCTATGTTTCCGTAGTGAATAAATGTCGATAAATGGATGAATAATTTGCGTAGTTTTGGGGGTAATTTTTACGTTTCATTATTTGATAGTTGTCCTGATTAATCACTCCCATTGGGGTATGGGATATCGTTTTATCTTAAATTATGTAGTAGGTATTCGGTTAACTAATTAAGGATAATATGATTCTTTCATTTCACCTTTAATTATATAACCACTAATATAGTAAATTTCAATATAACCTCACAATTAAAAAACAATATATTCCTCTATAAATCAAAAGATTGCAACAAAAAAGCCATATTATTTCTAATATGACTCTACGAATTAAGATAAGACTAATTACGAGTTCTATTAATTACTCGATTTAACGTTATCAGCTCCCTTGACTATAAAAAAGTAAGATCGCCTGTTTTGTTCATGCTCTTCTTCTGTGCAATCTTCCCCGCAGTTGTTTAATAACTGACGTTCTCCATAGCCAACAGCGCTTTCTATTCTATTTAAGGAAATTCCTCTTGATACAATATAGTCTCTTGTTGAATTTGCTCTTCTTTGTGATAAACTTTTATTATATGCTGAAGTTCCTCTGCTATCTGTATGTGATTCTATTCGAATGATCATTTCTGGATAGGATTTCATTACACTTACAATATGTTCTAATTCATATTCCGCATCTGCTCTTATACTCTCTAAATTGAAATCAAAATATATGGGATTGATTACGATTTGATCTTCCACTATTAATGATTCTAAAGCAATGTTTGCTTGTAATTGTTTCTTATCAATATCTAAAGTAGTTTGTTCTAACTGATTCTGAAGATATTCAGGTTTGGATGCTACCACAATATACTTGCGCTCACAATCTATTTCTGTAAAGCTATATCCTCCATCTGAACTTGTAATTTGTTCCGAAATCGGTTCTCCTTTATCATCGATTAATCGTACTGATACTCCTGAGATTGGAGTGCCTGTTTTGTTTTCACTAACAACTCCGCTAATAGCCTCTTTACATTGGTAAATTCTAAAACTATAAATATCATCATCTCCCTTTCCTCCTTCTCTATTCGATGAAAAATAGCCCGCCTTTCGGTCTTTGTCTATAATAAAACTAAAATCATCTAAAGGACCATTGATCGGTGCTCCTAAATTTACAGGTTCTCCATAACCTAATCCTTCCAACTTACTTTCAAAAATGTCTAAAGCTCCTAATCCTAAATGTCCATCAGAGGCAAAATATAAGCGATTGTTCGATCCAATATATGGAAACATCTCTCTTCCTTCTGTATTAATGGTTTTTCCTAAATTCTCCGGTTCTCCAAAAGTTCCATCTTCTGATATCGATACTTGGTATAAATCCGTTGCTCCATAACCACCAGGCATGTCTGATACAAAATAAAGTGCTCCCTCATCAGCACTCAATGAAGGGTGACCTGATGAATAATCATCACTATTAAAAGGTAACTCTTCTATTGCTCCCCAAGTATCATCATATTGCTTTTTGGCTCGATAAATCTTTAATTTAGCTGTCTTCTCTATATTTCCTGAAGCATTATCTCGAGTAAAGTACAATGTAGTTCCATCCTTGCTAATAATAGCATTCGATTCATGGAACTTGCTACTTAACGATTCTATTTTTTCCGAAGCGCCTACATCCAAACTCCCTCCTTCTTGTAACCGTTGTTCTTCAGATTTATAGATATTTAAATATGGTTGATTATTCCATTTGTATAATTTCTTATTCTCTGAATCTGCTCTGGTTGATGAAAAATATAAGTAGCCTCCATCAACAAAACTTCCAAAATCTGAATATTTTGTGTTGATTGCCAAATTATGAATATTTACATAGGTTTTGGGTCTGTTAGTATATTCTGAAAAGTATTGCTTATTGGCCTCTAAAGCCAACACCCTGCTATCATCTCCTTTTAAACTCTTTAATTTAAGTAGCCATTTGTCTGACTCTGGTACATTCCCATTACTCTTTAATACCTGAGCATATCGAAAGAAATGTTCTGGTGAAGCTACTCCTTCATACTGCTCCATAAGTTTCTTATATGAATCTTCGGCCTTTGTATAAGTGGATGTAAAATAATAAGAGTCTGCCAACCTACTGATAACCTGGTAAGACTGATCTCCTTTATCATATAGCTGCTGGTATAACTCTGCTGATTTACTATAGGCAAATTCTTTAAAGTAACGATCAGCCGCATAACGACGTTGACCATAACTGGTAAAACAAACTCCTAATAATAACAGTATAACAATGATGCGTTTCATATTCTCCTGTTTTTGTTTCCTTATCTTCTATTAAAAAAATCTTGGTGATTTCACTGTTTGAGGTCTAAACATTTCATATCGTAATAAAACCTCGTGTGTCCCTGAATTGTAATTGCTATAATTCGATGTTGTTAAATCATATGCATAGCCGATTTGTAATGATCTACTTACCTGAAATCCTAACAAAGCACTAATAGAATCATCCCAACGCCAAGCAACTCCTGCTCGAAACTTCTCATTAAATAAAAAGTTTGCCGAAACATCTAAGGATAATGGTGCGCCACTTACAACTTTAGTTAGTAAAGCTGGCTTAAACTTTATACTTTCACTTAAATCAAATACATATCCTGCTATAAAAAAGTAGTGCATACGTTCTACTGCAACACTTCCGCCTCCACTTACATCATCATAATGCTCGGTACGTAAAATATTGGGTACAGCCAATCCTACATACCAATTGTTGGTGTAATAATAAACTCCTGCTCCTATGGTCGGTAAAAACCTATTAATCGGTGAGGCCAATTGTAAATCATCTTTATCGCGATAGATTCCCTTAGTCCAATCAATATTGAAAAAACGTCCTCCTAATTTCATCCCAAAGGCTAAATTAGCTTCATCGGTAGTACGAACCGTATAAGATACATTAGCATCTAAGTAAGTCTCTCGTGATGGTCCTATGACATCATTTACTAAATTAATTCCTAATCCAACACCACTATAACCTATTGGTGTATCATAACTCAAGGTTTGCGTTTGAGGTGCTCCTTCAACTCCTACCCATTGTGCGCGACCTAATAAATTAATTACTCCATGCCCCTTAGATCCAACATATGCAGGATTCACACTCATCGTATTAAACATGTACTGTGTAAAATGAGGATCTTGTTGACCGTAAAGGGTAATACTACTTATTACTAAACTTAGTATTAACAGATTCTGTACTATCTTATTCATCTTTTTATACTTTTGATCTTATCTTAATCGTTGTCTAAACATCATACTAAACATCTCTTTTTCAATACTTCATTCCTAAAAATTCTCTTTAAAATCGATAGTTCCCTTATGGACTAAAGTAATTTTTTACCTAGTATAATTCTTATCAAAGGCGGTAATATCCAAATATCCTTCGATAAAACAACTTGTTGCTTCGTCTAATAGAGCACTCTTTCACTACCTTCCTTTATTTCTTTTTCTATACTCTTAAGCTCAAAAGCACCCTAGAAACCGAACATTTCTAAAATCACTTTTGAGCATATAAGTTAATAATTTGTTTTTATTTCTTTTTTAAACATCTTTCTTTGATACAAAACGGGATTAGTTTCTATTAATATAAATCCAACCTGTTCTTGGTTTAGCACCATTGCCTAAATCTATTACATAATAATAAGTTCCTGATGGTAACTGCTCATCTACCTGAACATTTAAACGTCCATTAGATTCTCCTGTCCAGCTATTGTCATACCTATTTTTACTATATACTAGATTCCCCCAACGGTTATAAACTTCTAAGCGGTTGTTCTTATACATCTCTTCTCCAATACATGAAATGACAAACGTATCATTCTGACCATCTCCATTTGGTGTAAACTCATTGTAAACAGTTAAACATGGCAATGTATCTGGATCTAAATAATCTGGGGTTCCATCCTCATCGGTATCTAAGGCATCATCAGGAGTACCATCGCCATTATTGTCTGCATTTTCGTCAACCGTATCAATACCATCACCATCATCATCGGTATCTAAATAATCTGGAATACCATCTTCATCGGTATCATCATTATTTGGATCTCCATCGCCATCAACATCCTCTTCTAAGGTTAAGATACCATCGCCATCATCATCTATATCTTGGTAATCTGCTGTTCCATCACCATCTAAATCTGGCGTATCAGGTACATCGCCTCCATTATCTGGGTCCACTGAATCTACCATACCATCGCCATCGGTATCGGTAACATCATCAATCATACCATCACCATCGCTATCTAATGACGTATCACTTCCTCCTTCTTGAAGATCGCTAATACCATCGTTATCACTATCTAAATCTTGATAATCTGGAGTACCATCGCCATCAGTATCTGTGACATCAGGAGAACTTCCTCCATCATCTGGATCTACTGAATCTACCATACCGTCACCGTCACTATCCGTGGTACTATCTATTTTACCATCATTATCAATATCTAAATTAGGATCTGAACCGCTTTCTACTAAATCCGAAATACCATCATTATCACTATCCAAATCTTGGAAATCTGGATTACTATCGCCATCGGTATCTACTGGATCAGTGCTTCCGCCTGCAGCTACATCATTATCATCATTATCAGCTGTATCTACAATACCATCGTTATCGGCATCTATTGTGCTATCAAGTACTCCATCGCCGTCGGCATCAAGTGTCGCTGCATCTTGGCCACTCTCTATTAGATCAGAAATACCATCGCCATCACTATCTAAATCTAAATGATCTGGAATACCATCGCCATCGGTATCTCTATTTGGATCTCCCGCTTGTTCTACACTATCTAAGATTCCATCATTATCAGAATCTAGATCATATAAATCTTCGATACCATCTCCATCGGTATCGGTAGTCAAGGCATCTCCGAAACCTTCTAAACCATCAACAGAATCTGCAATACCATCACCGTCACTATCCGTTTGATCATCAATAACGCCATCGCCATCGGCATCTAAACTTCCTGGTAAGGCATCATTATTTGGTTCTATTACATCTGGAGTTCCATCGCCATCTTCATCTGGCAGATTATTTCCATCTACTAAATCTCCTGTGTCTATTTGACCATCTCCGTCGGTATCTGTTCCTCCTGCTTCATCTACATCATTGATACCATCGCCATCACTATCTAAGTCTTGGTAATCTGGAAGTCCGTCGCCATCGGTATCTGGTCCTGTTGATGCAGTTCCTCCATTATCTGGATCTACTGAATCAGCCAGTCCATCGCCATCGGTATCGGTCTGATCATCAATCACACCATCATTATCAGTATCTAAACTAGGATCGCCTCCGCCTTCTATAAGGTCGGATACTCCGTCATTATCACTATCGGTATCTTGGAAGTCTGGCATTCCATCGCCGTCACTATCCGTTGGCGTAGTACTTCCGCCTGCATTGATGTCATTATCATCATTATCAGCCGTATCTACAATACCATCGTTATCGGCATCTACTGTGCTATCTAACATTCCATCACCATCGGCATCAAGTGTTGCTGCATCTTGGCCACTTTCTACAATGTCTAAGATTCCATCGCCATCACTATCTAAATCCAAATGATCTGGAATACCATCGCCATCGGTATCTCTATTTGGATCGCCATCTTGCTCCACGCTATCTAAGATTCCATCATTATCAGAATCTAAGTCATGGATATCTGCAATACCATCGCCATCAGTATCGGTTTGTTCTGTATCTCCAAAGCCAACTAAGCCATCTACTGAATCTGCAATACCATCACCGTCACTATCTGTTTGATCATCAATTACGCCATCGCCATCTAAATCTAAGTTACCTGGCAAGTCTGGATTGTTTGGTTCTTCTACATCTGGAGTTCCATCTCCATCTGTGTCTGGTAGATTGTTTCCATCTACTAAATCTCCTGTATCTATTTGACCATCTCCGTCCGTATCTGTTCCTCCTGCTTCATCTACATCATTGATACCATCGCCATCACTATCTAAGTCTTGGTAATCTGGAAGTCCATCTCCATCAGTATCTGGTCCTGTTGATGCAGTTCCTCCATTATCTGGATCTACTGAGTCTGCCAGTCCATCGCCATCGGTATCGGTCTGATCATCAATCACACCGTCATTATCAGCATCTAGACTAGGATCGCCTCCGCCTTCTATAAGATCGGATACTCCGTCATTGTCACTATCGGTATCTTGGAAGTCTGGCATTCCATCGCCGTCACTATCCGTTGGTGTAGTACTTCCGCCTGCATTGATGTCATTATCATCATTATCAGCTGTATCTACAATACCATCGTTATCAGCATCTACTGTGCTATCTAACATTCCATCTCCATCGGCATCAAGTGTCGCTGCATCTTGTCCACTTTCTACAATGTCTAAGATTCCGTCGCCATCACTATCTAAATCTAAATGATCTGGAATACCATCGCCATCGGTATCTCTATTTGGATCACCATCTTGCTCCACGCTATCTAAGATTCCATCATTATCAGAATCTAAATCATGAATATCTGCAATACCATCGCCATCTGTATCGGTTTGCTCTGCATCTCCAAAACCATCTAAACCATCTACTGAATCTGCAATACCATCACCATCACTATCTGTTTGATCATCAATTACGCCATCGCCATCTAAATCCAAGTTACCTGGCAAGTCTGGATTGTTTGGCTCTTCAACATCTGAGGTTCCATCTCCATCAGTGTCTGGTAAATTGTTTCCATCTACCAAATCTCCTGTGTCTATTTGACCATCTCCGTCGGTATCTGTTCCTCCTGCTTCATCTACATCATTGATACCATCGCCATCACTATCTAAGTCTTGATAATCTGGAAGTCCATCGCCGTCACTATCTGATCCTGTTGATGCAGTTCCTCCATTATCTGGATCTACTGAATCAGCCAGTCCATCGCCATCGGTATCGGTTTGATCATCAATCACACCATCATTATCAGTATCTAAACTAGGATCGCCTCCGCCTTCTATAAGGTCGGATACGCCGTCATTATCACTATCGGTATCTTGGAAGTCTGGCATTCCATCGCCGTCACTATCCGTTGGTGTAGTACTTCCACCTGCATTGATGTCATTATCATCATTATCAGCCGTATCTACAATACCATCGTTATCAGCATCTACTGTGCTATCTAACATTCCATCTCCATCTGCATCAAGTGTCGCTGCATCTTGGCCACTTTCTACAATGTCTAAGATTCCGTCGCCATCACTATCTAAATCTAAATGATCTGGAATACCATCGCCATCGGTATCTCTATTTGGATCACCATCTTGCTCCACGCTATCTAAGATTCCATCATTATCAGAATCTAAATCATGGATATCTGCAATACCATCGCCATCTGTATCGGTTTGTTCTGCATCTCCAAAGCCAACTAAGCCATCTACTGAATCTGCAATACCATCACCGTCACTATCTGTTTGATCATCAATTACGCCATCGCCATCTAAATCTAAGTTACCTGGCAAATCTGGATTGTTTGGCTCTTCAACATCTGGGGTTCCATCGCCATCAGTGTCTGGTAGATTGTTTCCATCTACCAAGTCTCCTGTGTCTATTTGACCATCTCCGTCGGTATCTGTTCCTCCTGCTTCATCTACATCATTGATACCATCGCCATCACTATCTAAGTCTTGGTAATCTGGAAGTCCATCGCCGTCACTATCTGGTCCTGTTGATGAAGTTCCTCCATTATCTGGATCTACTGAATCTGCCAGTCCATCACCATCGGTATCAGTTTGATCATCAATCACACCGTCATTATCAGCATCTAGACTAGGATCGCCTCCGCCTTCTATAAGGTCGGATACTCCGTCATTATCACTATCGGTATCTAAATAATCTGGTGTTCCATCTCCATCGGTATCGGTTGGACTCGTTGGATCAGTACCAACCTCTTCGCTGGTTGGAATTCCATCGCCATCATCATCAGTATCTAAGACATCTGGAATACCATCTCCATCTGAGTCGTCTGGTCCGTTTCCATCTCCGTCTGCATCGTATTCTGAACCATTGCTTATTCCATCACCATCACAATCCCCTGTGGCTATTGCAAATGGATTTGGGATACATGGATCTGCTGGATTTGGATCAATCACATCACATACGCCATCACCATCACTATCCGTTACATTTGGATTACATGGGTCGGTTGGATCGGGATCTATTGTATCACAAACGCCATCATTATCTATATCTGTTGCATTAGGTATACATGGATCCGTTGGATCGGGGTCTACCGTATCACATACACCATCGCCATCTGCATCCGTGTTATCCGGTATACATGGATCACTTGGTGCTGGGTCTATGGTATCACAAACGCCATCACCGTCTTCATCATTACTATTTGGATTACATGGGTCTGCTGGATCGGGGTCTATCGTATCACAGATTCCATCACCATCTGCATCAGCGCTATCTGGGCTACATGGATCTGTTACATCTGGATCGACTGTATCACATACACCATCACCATCCTCATCATTACTATTTGGATTACATGGATCTGCTGGATCGGGGTCTACTGTATCACAAACGCCATCGCCATCTGCATCTGTGTTATTTGGTATACATGGATCTGTTGGATCGGGATCTACGGTATCACATACACCATCGTTATCCTCATCATTACTATTTGGATTACATGGGTCTGCTGGATCAGGGTCTACCGTATCACAAATACCATCGCCATCTGCATCTGTATTGTTTGGTACACATGGATCCGTTGGATCGGGATCAACAGTATCACAAACGCCATCATTATCCTCGTCATTACTATTTGGATTACATGGATCCGCTGGATCGGGATCTACTGTATCACAAATACCATCGCCATCTGCATCTGCACTATCTGGATTACATGGGTCTGTTGGATCTGGATCTACCGTATCACAAACACCATCATTATCTTCATCACTACTATTTGGGTTACATGGATCCGCTGGATCGGGATCTATAGTATCACATACGCCATCGCCATCTGCATCTGTATTATCTGGGCTACATGGATCATTTGGATCAGGATCAACACTATCACAAACACCATCGCCATCACTATCCGTTCCATTTGGAACACATGGATCTGCTGGATCGGGATCTACGGCATCGCAAATACCATCGCCATCCGCATCTGGTGCTCCTATTGGACATGGATCTGTTATATCTGGATCTACCGTATCACAAATACCATCTCCATCTACATCTGTTCCATTTGGTATACATGGATCCGTTGGATTTGGATCGATCGCATCACATACGCCATCACCATCGGTATCTGCTCCATTTGGACTACACGGATCTGTTGGGTCAGGATCTACTGTATCGCATACGCCATCGCCATCGGTGTCTAATGCATTTGGATCACATGGACTATTTGGATCAGGATCTATCGTATCACAAATACCATCACCATCGGCATCTGTTGCATCTGGAATACATGGATCTGTTGGGTTTGGATCTATTGCATCGCAATAACCATCACCATCTTCATCTGCACTATCTGGATTACATGGATTATTTGGATCGGGATCTATCGTATCACAAATACCATCGCCATCCGCATCTGTTGC
>NZ_FNSF01000005.1 GCF_900105455.1 Tenacibaculum sp. MAR_2009_124 | reverse complement strand
AAAGATGAGGAGTCCATTTTAACCATTTCTCTCTATTACTTTTAACATTAGTAAATCCTATCATATCTTTATGTGGTCTTTTCCCACCATACTCGTATGGTGTTCCCAAATATTTCTCCGCTTCATTTAAAATATTCTCGGATTCTAATCCTTCCAATTCAATAGCATGGATAGGAGAATTAGAGCTAAACTGATATGGTGTATAAAAGGGATATTCATAATCCAATGGATCTGTAGCAAAAAATCTCCCCACTCTTGGATCGTGCATTCTATACTTATAGTTAATCGAGTTTCCTTCCCCCTTTACTTCATCATCTTTTTCTTGTCCTTGGAAGCCGTAACGATAAGAATCTGCCTGCCCATGCCTATTAGGTACGAGCATACCAAAGGGATAGTAGTCTATGCGCTTTTTAGCAAAAAATCACTTTTTTCTGCGCATACCTTACCTTTCTCAGCTACTAAAAAATATTTTAAAGAACGTTTACTTACCTGCGAATATACTGTTTTTTAGCCTTTCCATAAGTAGTATAAGGTAACAACTTTTCTTCAAGTTGTTACCTTTGTTAACGTTCCGTAAAGGGTTTAAAAAGAGGCTGGCGGTGCGTAGATTTTCAACCCTTTGTGGAATGGCTTGTTTTTCGTTTTTGAAGGCACGAGTTGTGTAAAAAAACAAGCAAAGAAGTAAGACAAGCTTTTTCGCTTGACGGCTTTTTGTGAAGTCTTTTTTAGGCAAATTCGAAGCGGTGGCTTACGAAGTAAAAATTAACTTCCGATCCCGATTCTTTCGGGAGAGACCCAACGCGGCTGCCTTGCGGCTATTTTGCATAATAGCAGTTATAGCTACAAAATGCATAACCCTGCGAAGCAATCCTTTAAAAAGCGCCGTTTGCTACTATAACTTCTATTATGTAAATATAGCTTTGGGTGATTTTTGGCTTGGTGCGAAGGCGACAGCTATTTGTTTTTTTATTGGATTAATGGAGCGTACAAAAATGTTGTGCTAACGCATTTTTGTGCGTGGAATGAGCGGTGGATAATGTAAAAAAACAAAGTGCTGTTTTTGCGGTGGGAAGTCAAAAATTACAGGGCGGTGGCGTGCGGAACAACATAAAAGACAGAGGATTTTTGCTTTTTTCGGCAAAAAACTGGGTTTTATGTTGTGGGGATCTCTGCGTTATGATTGGATTTATGGTATTCGTTTTCTTGCTATTTCTGGATTTCTTCGAGTGTGCAATACACCAAAAATAACGATTCGTTTCTTGTCTTCTTCAACTAAATAAAATATAGCGTAGGGAAAACGAGTAACTAAAGATTGACGTAATTCTTTGTATTTCTGTTGGTAGTTGTTCTGGATATCCTTTTATATAAGCGAACTCCTTGTTAACTTCTAGTTTAAATTCCTCTCCTAAATCTTCTCGCTGATTGTTATACCACTTTTTCGCCTTTTGTAAGTCTTTATATACAACAGGCAGTAATTTAATTGTATAACTCATTACCAATCGTTTTTTACAGTATCCCAGTCTAGTAAATCCGATGGGTTGTTTTATAGCTTTCTAAACGATTGTCTAACTCTTTTTTATGTGCAGTGGAGATTTCCTGATGTGCTTCTTTTTCTCTTTTTAAAACACGTTCTAAAGCATCCATAATGTTTTCTTTATCAACATTAATTAGCTCTTGTATAAAAGTGATATTTTCTTGATGATAAATCCATAACATTCGTGTTTTTACGTATACAATATACAATTTCTGTTCCATATGATATTAGCTAAAAGGATGATAGGTGTTAATGGTTTCGTGTAAACTTTCTAAATCGTCTTGCACATATCTTTCAGTAGAACTGATGTATTTTGTGTCCTGCTAAGTATTGTACTTTTCGTAAACTGTAATTCTTTAACCAACTTATAATAATACTAGTTCTTAATTGTTTGATATCCGTAAAACTGTTATTGATTGCTTTTAACTCTTTGGTTATTTTAGCTAATACACCGTGTAGGTTACTGCTTTTTCCCATTGGCAATAATAATTGTTCGGTTTCTTTATCGGTTCGCTCTAAAATCTCTGATCTAACAGCATTAATATATTCCATAAATTCCATTAACTGCCAAGTTTTTAATTCTAGTTCTCTTGTGTTGCTTTTTCGTGTTCCCGGAATGGCTATTTTGCCTTTATAAAGTTGTATGTGTTCTACTTCTAGTAATTGTAAATCTCGTGTATTTAAGCCTTGATACACCAATAATCCTACAATAATTTTATTACGCTTTCTTACAAGTTCGTTTCCTTTACTTATTGGATAACTGTAATAAATATCTTCTAATTCTTCGAACTCTAAAAAGTTCTTTTTGATGGATTTTTTAACGCCTTTTATATGCAGGTCTTTTATGATATTCTGTAGCCTGTAATGTTCTGACACCAAATAATCAAAGTAGATTTTAAGATTACCAATATAGGTTTTTAAGGTTCTTGCTTTTACATTCCCTTTTCGTAAATATTCGATATATTTTAAAAGGTTTTATACTCTATACTTTCGGGGGTTGTTCCGTAAGCGGTGCACCATCTAGTAAATCTAGTAACGCTTCTTTGGTATGTTAGGATAGTTTTGTTGTTGTAACCTTTGCTTTCTAAGTAATTCTTGTACGTGTTCATCGCCTGTATATTCTAAAAAATGAGTGTAAATTTGGGTAGATTCTAATGATGTGTGCCCTAAAAAAGTGCTGATTTGTTCAATATCTGCCCCTTGTTCTAGTAAATGCGTAGCTATACTATGACGTAAGCTGTGAAGTGTAATAGTACGCTCTTGTAAATCGTCGTTTTCTGTAGCTTTTATAATAGCCTTTAAAACGATTGGCAAAACTCATTCCTTGTAATCTTCCGCCTCTGTAATTGATAAACAATGCTTCTGTTTCCTTGTATTTGTAAAACGCTGTTCGCCAATCAAACACATAGTGTTCTAATATTTCCAAGCTATGCCTGTTAAGCGGAACGAACCTTTCTTTATAGTTCTTTCCTTTACTTACAAATAATCGCTGTTTGTCAAAAAGAATGTCTTTTACATCTAAATGTATCAACTCATTTCTACGTAATCCACAACTGTAACAACATACTAAAATGGCTTTGTCTCTATACCGTATTTTTGCATCTGGATTGCTAGATTTAGTCGCTGCAAATAGCTCTTTTATTTCTGCTTGTGTTAGTACACTTAACATATCTCTAGCGTTACCCGTTTCTCGTTTTAAATGAACGTTAATCCCTTTATGGTTATGTGCTTTTAGGTATTCTCTGAACTTAAACAACGCTTGTTGGTGTTTGTTTAAATGTCCGTTACTAATCCCTCCCCCTCGTCTTTGATTCGTACGTGATTTTAAGTAATTGTAATAATCCGTGATGTGTTTGGTTTGTATATGGTTAAGCTTATTTATATTTTTATTTTCTAAGTAATGAAAGAACTCTCGTAAGTGAATCGGCAAATTATACACCGTACTCTCTGCATAACCTAAAACATCTAACCATTGTTTAAAGTCTTGTACTAAAACCTTATAACTGTGCGTATCTAAATGGAGTTGTTTCATAATTTACCTTTGGTATTAGTTCCCGAATCGAGTTCGGGATTAATTCGATTACGCATTTTTATAAAATACTATCTCATTAATTTTTATTGGGTATGTGTTTTTCGGGTTCTTGTGGTTAGGATTATCTAAAACATTGATTTACTATTAATTAACTTAACCATTTTAGTAGTGGTTACCCTATGGTTAAGTGGTTAGGTTGATATTGGATAAACAGTTTTGTAAAGCCGTGTTTATTTGCGCTTTAAGCTCTTGATATTCATTAACATTGATAATCTCAAAATGATAGGTTTGCCCTCTTTCCCCTTTAATCTTTTTAATATAACCTTCTGTTAAAAGTTGTTTGTTATAGCGTTGTAAGGTGGTTTGTTTTATCCGTAAACGTCTGCGGATTTCTGTATTAGTAAATGTAGTTTGGTTGTTTTCTTGGAGGTACTTTTTTAAGTTTTCTAAATGATTTCTGCAAGCTCCTGTGATCGTATCGCTTTTTCGTAGTAATACTTCTGTTATGAGTTCGTTGGCTTCCTCAATATCCTCGATCTCTGTTTCTATATATTCTTCTCCTGTGTCTTTATCGTATTGCTTCTCTCGTTGCCACTGTTTATAAAAAGTAATCGCTTCTATAAATTGTAAATAGTGGGCATTGGTTCTTCTTGGTTTAAATACTGAAGATGGTAGCGATAAGTGTAAAGCATAAGGATTGATCACTTTTATCGGTTGTAATACACGCTGCACATTGCGGAGAATCTCCGCCGATAAATATTGCTCTTCTTCATTTACCTGTCCCGCCGACACGGTGCGTTGGTAGTTCATTATTCTTCTATCTTGCTCCTCACTTTCATCAATGTAGAGCAGGAAGCTCCTGTTGCTGTTATCTTCGTAAATACTTTCTTGGGTGGTACAACCTGCAACACTTACAGGGCCTTCAACCGTTAGGTGTATCGTTTTGGTAGTGCCTTTGCGGTCTTTGTGAACTACGGTTTTGGTAATTCTCTTTTTACTTTGTAATTCTCGTAGTGGATACAGCACACTTTCTGCGCCGTCTAAGTCTTCTATTAAAATGAGTTTATGTTGTAGTTCTGTACGATTGAAGTAATAAAACGCATTGGCACTTAGCACCGTGATTTCTACTTTGTCCTCCGCTGGTATCAGTTCTGCTACTTTACTTTGTAAATGGGTTTTTCCTACCCCACTACTCCCCAAGCTTATACAATGCAATGGATTATTAGTTTTTCTACTGGTAAAAATCAGATACATCAGCAAGCGATTGACATGCTCTCCGATAACACCACTTTTACCAATGTACTCGTTCGTTTTTTCTAATAGGTTTTTTGATTGTAAAAATTTAATAGCTGCTTTTTCTTCGATACTCGTAAGTTGTTTGGTATAGGGTTTCTGGTTTTCCGTTTGCTTTTCATTTAGTAAAAACCTGTAACTCTCTAGAGCCTTGGTAACTTCTTGTAAAGCTTTTCTAATTATACTCGTGCCTATCTCTAAACGTTCTGCACATTTGCGAACTAGCTTTTCTACTTGGTTATCGTTGTATAAATCTACACTCTGACGTAGTACATTTAATACGCTCTTTCCTTTTTGCAATTTCTCAATACTTAAGGTTACTCGTAAACTTTCTAATTTATGGAGTTGTAAACCGCCTAAAACATGGATTTCTACCTCCTTGGTTTTATATACATAGTCGTTTGCCTTATTGGTATTAAGTTTGTTCATAAGTTTTAATTTCTGACTTATTTATCACAAAACTAAAACATTTATCAGTTTTAAACAAGCTTTATATATCTTTGTTATGATATTTATATCATCTATATTTGTAAAAACCTTATAAAATATAGCATTTCAACTACTTTTAAGTATGACTTTAGGATATAACATCACCAAATTACGTAAGCAATTAAAGCTCTCACAAAATGAATTAGGTAAGAGAGCTGGTACTTCTGGAGATATTATTGGAAGATATGAGAGAGACGAAGTAAAACCATCTATAGAGGTAGCTGCTAAAATAGCAGATGTACTTGACGTTAGCCTTGATTTCTTACTAGGAAAAGTAAATGTAAAAGTTGATAACTCTATTCTAAAACGAGTTATTGAAGTACAGCAAATGGATAATAAAGATAAAGAACATATACTATATACTCTTGATGCTCTTATCAAAAATGTAAAACTTAAATCTATTACATAAAAAAACTACCTCACAATTTAATGCAAGGTAGCTTCTTTTAAACTTATCGTTTTGCCATTATAAATGGCTAATAATACTCTCGTTATTTAATTATACTTTCTTTTAATACTTGCCATTACGCTGACGCTAAATGTCAAGGTGTGGAGTTAATACTTCGTATTATAACCTAACAACCAATTATCAGCAATTAAATTAAAAATTCTATTTTCAGTAACTGATTTCATTTTCATTAACCCCTTAGCAATATCTTGAACATCTAAGTCTTTAGAATTTAACACATACCAAGCTTTCTCTAAATCTCCTATTTCCATATAACTATTAAATAGAACTTTGGAATCATAAGATCCATCTAACCATTTTGGTATATCATCTAAATTACTCAGTAAAGATTGATCATAAAGCTCATAGGGGTTAGACTTTTCCAAAACAGAAAAATTGAGTAAGCCTTTAGATGATAAATAATCTCCTTTATAACTCTCTATGTCCTTACAATAATAGAGTGGTAATTCATTTGTAAAAAAAATAAGTTCTCCAAAATATTTAGGAATATTCCCATATTTCTCAACAAAATCATTAACCTCTTTTCTTTTATTGTACCCTAGATTTTCACAAAACTCCTCTATCTCTGGTTGCATCCCTCCTGCCGCAACAATCATTTCAACAATCATAGATGTTACAAATTGATCTATTGTCCTGGCTTTTTCAATAATTTGATCAGATTCTAAATAAAAAGACCCTAAACTATTTTTTTTTTCAGAAAAAGGATAAACAATTAATCCATTCAATAATGGTAAATCATAATCTACAAACAAAGGTACTAACATAGGAGGATGTTCAAACCACTCATCAGTAAATGGTTCAAAAGAATCATCCACAATAGGAATATCTATTTCCTTTTTATACAATAAAATTAATCTCTTATCTATTTTTAAATATTCAAGTATTTTTGTAGTCAACTTCATAATACATCTATATTCTAATTTATTATTTTATTTTGGTATTATTAATTGGTATCTCATGCTCTGGAGCTACTGGTCCTTTCCATATATTACTACTTGAACTCGTTGCTCTATGTATCTCTGTATGTAATGCTCGACTTATTGGTATAGTTAAATTTTGAGCATTAAGTACTTGATCCGCAAATTTATCTTTAGAATAATTCCAATGATGAATTTGTCCTTTAATCTCTACCCCTTCTTTTGCCGCTCTATATTTGAAAGCTGATCTAACCGACTTGAAAACATCTCCTAAATAACCTGCATCCATTTCAACACCATTTTCAAGATTATTAAGGTACTCACTGTAGAGGTTTTCCTTGGCTGCCAAATCTCTTAATGTTGAATTCCATATATTTAAATACTGCTCATTTTCAGCTAATGTTGATATTCCAAAATCACTAGGTCTAAGACCCACATTACCAGCATTTACAGCACTTAAAACTGTATTTGAAAATGCATCATCGTTAAAAGTAGGAATAGTTGCAATAGTAGCTGCACTCTCAAGTACCGGCAAATCCATACCACCTCTAAAAGAAGGGATATTATCTTTAACAGGCAGCACTTTCTCCATTAACTCTTGTGTCAATTTATCCGAAACTGCTGGAAAAGTTTCAACTTGTAAACCAGCTTTTGGTCCTGGAGTAAAAGTACCGGGAACAATGGAAGGAGCTTCTACATTCATTAAATCAATCATAGAATTAGTCAAACCTCTTGCCCCTTCACTTATCTGTTCCTGGTTCTGTATAATATATGCAGAGGTTGCAACTGTAGCCGTCAAAGCAAAAGCACCTTCAACGGTGGCCAGATAAGCTAAATAAACCAAACAAGGAGGACAATCTCCATCAACATCATTATATAATGTTGGATTGTTTAACATAGAAGCATAAGGTGATTCTCCCGTAATATCAACAGGATCCATACTCAACCATCTTCCTATTCTTGGATCATATTGTCTATAATAGGTAGTATAACTATTCCCTTCTCCTTTCAACTCGTCATCCTTTTCCATACCATTAAAGCCATAACGGTAAGAATCTGCTTGTCCATGTCTATTAGGTACGAGCATACCAAAAGGATAGTAATCATTATAAGCAACTACCTCTGATGTAAATATAGTATTTTCTGCGATAACTCTATTGGTATTTCCTCCTGTTGTGGTATCTGTACTTACTTTTTCTAATAAGAAGTTCTCAAATGTTCCTGTAAAGCCATTGTCTGCCGAGAATATCAACAAGTGTAATACCTGATAATCATTCACCGAATACTCCAAGGTTTGATTACCTAAGTTTAAGTTTCCTTGATAAACAAATGCTGCTGTATTACTTGGATTGGTATCTGTAGACATTGCAATGGTGATATCACCAGTCTTTAACAAATCAGTCACATCAAAATTCATTCGATAACTTCCTGGCTCATGATCATAAGACCCGATAGTAGGTTGTCCTCCTTCTGGCATTAGCATTAATACTGGTCCATCTGGCTCTGCTCCTTGCCATCCTATTACTTCAAATCCTGTAGCTACTACCGTAGCATTAGCTGCTCCTGTTGTTACGGTGGTAGTACTTGCTACTGCTCCAGCTGCTTGTGCTACCTCTTTCTCTATTATAAAATTATCAATCGTTCCTGTAACACTATTGCCATCCGATGGATACAAAATAAAGTGTATGTTTTGGAAGTCCGTTGCTTCAAATAATGCCGATGCTTCTTGTACTGCAACTGCCTCATACAGATTCGTTGCAGTATTCTGATGGTTTGTATCAGTAGACACTACAAAGTTAGGTGCTGCCCCTCCATTATTGTTTGTATAAGTAAAACGTACTCTATATTTACCTGGTTCTATATCAATAACTCCTCCCATTTGTGGTAATGGGTCTAAAATTAATAAGCTTGCTCCGTCAACCTCTCCATCGTCCCATCTTACATTTCTGATTGTAGCATACTCTTGGTAACTAATCGTTGCTTCTGGCTCTGCTACCAACTTACGATCTGTAATTACATTGATTACATTTCCTAAGTGATTGCTTAACTCATAACGCTTGTTTCCTACCTCACGTACATATTGATTGTCTGGAATGATACTTGCCAGTTCTGTACTTGTTTTTAAACTTACATCTGCTCCATGAATAATACTTGATCCTGGTAACAATTGAATCATATTTCCAGCAGTATAACTTCCCGTTGCCGTTCCATTTACTGTATATGGACTCTGATTAGATACCACAATGGCATTAATGGCCTCTTTGGTAACTCCTCCTGTTACTTCTTCTCCGTTTAAGTATAGGTTTTCTGCTACAGTGTTCTTCTTCGTATTATCTAACTCTAAAGCATCCGTAAGGATTCCCAATCGTGAACTTCCATATAAATGGTGTTCTTCTAAATGTAATTTGTTTTGATCATTTTGGAATGACTTCTTGTAAACTGCCATCACATTCCCTTGGGCATCTCGTACATAATAAGTTGTTACTGGAGAAGCACTTCGACCAATACCACTATTAGTCTTTGAAATACGGTTTCCTAATCCATCATACGCAAAACTAATAGTTTGTGTGTAAACACCTACTTTCTTCTGAATCGATTTTACTTTACCGCTTACACTCCATTCTATATTTTCAATGCCTTGGGTTTCATCCTTTACTAACTGCCCTATGGCATCGTATTTATAGTTATGTGTATTTGAGTCTGCTGCAGAGTAGTTAATTCCTAAGGACACTAACACATTCTCTTGATCATCAATATCCGAACTAAAAATAGTAGCGTTGGCTGCATCCTTTACCAAGGTTAACTGATTGTTTTTACCCCCTGTATTTGATGTATTATCGTACTTATAACTCAGGTTATCCATGATGGCTGTACTGCCATCAGACTTTAATGCTGTTCTGGTTAACGTTTCTAAGTTTCCATTACGATCGTATCCATAAGAACTCTCAATATTAGTAGTTCCTGAAGCTCCTATTAAATGTGACTTCATGTTTTTAATACGGTTCAACTGATCGTATTGGTAATGGTTATATGCCGTTGGTAATGCTTTATTATCTAAATCTTGCATATTGGTAACCATTGCCTTGATATTACCATTGTATAAATCCTTGGTACTATGTGGCAAAGTGGTACTGCTAGTTACCTTTAAATAATCTGCAGCATTCGCCTTTCTTGCTTTATAGTCCTGATTAAAGTATGATAATGAATATCCATAAACATCCTTTCCTACTTTATTTGCCAATCCATCTTTTCCAAAATCGGCCTCTGGTGTTAAAGCTTCTCCGTTAACAGATTTTAACCAGCCTTGTAAGGTGTATACATAATCTAACCCTTGTACTTGTTTGTCTCCTAGTACTGTTCTGGCTAATGGTCCATGTTCATAATACTTATAATCTGCATCTTTGTCCCAAAGTATCCCATCACGTGAAGTTTGTACATTTACAATTCTATTATCTGCATCGTATTCATATTTATGTATAAACTGATCTTTATGCTCTGGTTGGTATATCACCTGATTCACATTTCCACTGATTAAATCGTAATCATAGGTTACAATCTTAGTACTTTGTCCTAAACTAACAAGGATAGCATCATTAATCTTTGTCGCTATTTTTTCTACATTTCCATGAACATCATAACTGTAGTATATAGCATTATCGTATTGGGTGATGTTACGGTCTTCCTGATCAACCTCATAATACAAGACCGCTGCTACTCTATTACGTAAATTACTTTGTGTAATTGGTGCTTCAGCTCCCTCTGGTAAGAAATCGTAAATTGTTCTAGTTACTTCTTTCTTAATAATATTGGTCTGATCAAAACTATTAACAATTTCGGTTCGTGTTCCTTGTATCTTTAACAACTTCCCTTGGTTATTAATACCATAACCAATATTAGTTGTTCCATTAGAAACCGTTAACTCTCCTGCTTCTACTATACGACCTAAATCATCATATTTTGTATAACTAAATTGACCTCCCGATCCACCATCTGCCAATTGTTTTGCATTTCGCGATGCTATAATACGTCCTAAATCATCATAAGCAAATGCCGTATCTCCTCCATCTGGAGTTCTTTGCCATACCAATTGATTTAATGAATTGTATCGATACTGAGTTTTATAGATATGCTGTTGCGTTACTCTATCGACTCCTTCTGGTGGAACTGTTTGTACTAAGTTACCCGCTTGATCATAATAATATAATGTGTATTGATACTCCTTATCCTTATACTCTACAGTTAAATTTTCTTTAGCTGCTGCTAATGCCTCAGTTGTGTATTCACGAATAAAACGCTTTCTCTCTTGAGCTAAATAGTTTAAGTAATTCTCATTAGTATTGGTACTCGATAAATTCTCCGCCAAATCAAGACAGGTGTCTCGTAAGGGGATCCCTTCAACTTCCGTTGGTACCAAAGCTTTCGGTGGACAAACCTTTGGATTGGCTTTTCTGTAAACAATATTTACATAGTTTACCCAACCTCTCTTATCTGTAATATTAGGATCCAGTAAGTAATCTCTATAACTTGAAATTACCGATGCCATTTTATCATACCCGTAATTTAAATAGGTGTTTCCAAAATCATTAAGAGATACAAAATACTTATTATCAATAGAACGCTGAACGGTTACTTCTGTATCTAATGGAAGCATTACCTCTAAATAATTCAGATAATCATTGATAATGTATCCGAAATTCATCGCACAGAAATAATCTCTTCCTTCGTTAACTAAGGGGTACTCTGGTAGGTCTAAATCCTTAAAGTCATTACTTAATGTATAGCCTTCAATGTTTGTACCCATTACTTTAAAGGTACCTCCATAACCATCATCTACAGTTCGTTCAACAACACCCAACTCTTGAACAAACCTCGCATATTCGTTATCACAACTCACTGGTTCAACGGGTTGTGGAATACAATTACAATCAGGTAAAGTAATCTCATCTGGGTTTTCTTCTACTGGTTCTTCTGGTGTAGGAATTGAAAATGTAACTGGGATTTCTTCAATATTATTCCTAGAAATTAACTTCCCATAAAAAATATTCTCATTGTTATTAACTATATCTAAAGAAGATCTAGTAGTCACAGAGGCTCCAAAATGATTCCATTGTTTATTTATTATATTGCAAGTATCATCACTACGATAAGTACCTAAGGTACCTGGTTGTTTATGACCAATAGCAAAAGAACATGAAGCATAGATTATACTCCCATCCTTCTTTGTCAAAATTAAATTCATTAAAATTCTACCAAACTCATTAAACTCATATCCTCTAATTTCATTTACACTTAAAATATCAGAAAGATTAAAATCATTACTATCAGTTGCGAACTCGAAATAAAGCCATACGGCTTCTTCACTCCTATCAAGTCCATAAATTCCTGTAAGAGGTGAATAATGAATCTTAATTTGATTAGGCGAATCGAGGTTATAATAAGTTCTATATGTTTTTATTAAAAAGTTTTGTTGATATGATTCTCCTAAATTAAAATCTACTACAAAACTATCTATTGGACCCGAAGTAATTTCAATCGAAGTTTCGGTCGAAGCAGGAATATTATTAGGGAATAAATCTATTAATATTCTTTCAAAATGATTTATCATTATCGGAATATTCTGATGTTCAACAACACAATCGGGGGCATTCAAATCACAAACATCACCAATACCATCATCATCTGAATCTAACTGATCTGTATTTGCCTTAGTTGGGCAGTTATCACAAGCATCACCAACGCCATCTTGATCTGTATCTAACTGGCCCGGATTATATTTCCTAGGACAGTTATCACATATTCGTATGCCATCTTTGTCATAATCCAATCCTGTACTATCATCACAACTCTCATCACATAGATTACCTATACCATCACCATCTGTATCAAGTTGACTTGGATTATACGTATTTGCATTAGGATTTTGTGGGTCTGGTGGACAAATATCACAACCATCGTCTACGCCGTCCTTATCTAAATCTTGCCCTGTAGCATTTTCTCCACATGTATCACAAACATCAACGTTTAAAATGCTATCATTAGGGAGTACTATAATTTCTCCAATACCTGCTGTATCTATTCCTGCGCTACTATTTACAAATTGACATTCTCCAATAGCTAATTTGGTGGTTCCTGTAAATACATAATCTCTTGGACGTTGTCCGTCAATAACCTTTGCTAGAACCTCGAATTTATACAAAATACTTCCATCAGCCTGCTCCTCATAACCATCATAAAATACGTTTTCAAAGTTTTGTACTAACCATCCACTATTACCACTAACACTATAATTACTCCAGCTTAATCCTGTTGCACTAATATCTAAAACACAGATTTCTTTATCGTCAATTTTAATCGAACGAGTGTGTTCTCCTGTATTTACACTTTCTAAAGAAATTTGACTCTGTGATGGTATGTTTTCAAAATCTTGACCATGCACTCCTTCAAATATACTTCTGGTTACGTACTGCCCTCTATAAACAACATCAAATCCGTTCAATGCTAATTTCTGGCCATTTTGATCACTTACTTCATCATTTACAATACCATCTAAGGTGTACTCTAAATCAAAGGCTTTTGGACACTTTCCTGTCTCTGCATATTGGTTATAACTACCCTCTGCTTGGTTCTCATCTAAAACAGTTTGAGGGTCCGATTGAGAATCATATAAATTATCAATAGGGATAAAACGCTTTTGGCGAGTTTTCCATAATGCGCTACCTTGACAATAATAAGTCCTGTCTGTAGCAAAAACTAAACTACTTTCAACATCATAGGCTGACAAAACTTTTAAATAGTTTCTAACTGTGCCGTCTCCTTCTCCTATACAATCATTTAAGAAACTTCTGTTTCCCGCTGCAGATAAACTATGAACATAATGGCTCAAGAAAACATGTTGAATTTTATGTTTCAATCCTATATAAAAGCTTCGGTAGGTAATCCATATTTTATTCTTTATAGCATCAGAAGCAAGAGCATCAACTGTTGACCAACTAAAATTGGATACAGGCGTAAAATCGGTAAGACCATTATGTGTAACCGTAATATAAGCCGCTTGTAACATACCAATATCAATACCATTACGACTCATACCGTCATACTTAGTAAATGCAGAAGTCATTATTCGATTTCTCTGATCTCTACGCTGCTCATCATAGGCTCCTTGCATAGATAAGATCAATTTAAAATATGGATCCTTATCTTGTAAAGTAGTCAACCCAGCTGTTAAACCAGCATCTTTTGCTAGTGCATAAGACTCGATTTGATTAAGATATGAATCGTATCCATAAGTATTCAACTGAATATCTCTGTTTCCTTGAATCACTGAATTATATACACTAACATTACGCTTATGACATAATACTTGCGAATAACTGTAATATATATGCTCTGGGTGGTTAAATCTAAGCTGCTCTGCCCATGAATCTTGCCAATATCTTAGAAAATCATCTAAACGTTTCAACTTATGAGGACGTACATACTTCTTACCATCAATAACCTCATGATCATTTTCAACTAAGGTTTCGGGTTTGTTATTCTCATCTAATTCAATCAAAAAAGGATTTCCATACTCATCTTTATAATATCTATATAAAGGATACCTCCATGTTTTTGGAGTTGAGAATGGGGAACTAATATTTACTATAGGTAATATATTATTTTCATTGAAAACACTAAGTTCCCAACCATCTCCATTTTCTTCTGTTTGTCCATATTGACCTCCAGGCTTTAAATCTCCAAAAATCAATTCTTTATTGATGTCACACCCATCAAACTCCATCTGATAATCTCTACATGAAGCCTCACAAGCCGCCACACCTTCTTCAAATTGTTGTTGATAGGTCTTCTCTAAATTTCGTGCTAAAGTTGCTTGGGTATTTGTTAAAGTACTTGGAACCTGTAATACAGTTCCTTGATATTCAAAACCAAGGCTACTCGGGTTACTCGCATCAATATCAAAATACGTATTTAATAAATCTTTTACATACTCTCTTTGAGCAGCATCATAAGCCTCTGCCGTATATTCATAAGTAATATTCTCATTAAAATCCTGAATAGCCCATAACTCATTCTGTTTTAAGTTAAATACATTTAAACTTAAATTATCCCATTCCAATTCTCCATCGGCATTATAACGAATACTTTCATTAGGATACTTGTCTGGCTGCGCTAATCTATCTAACACAAAACTGTTTTGTCTTTCTATATAGGTATTAAAAGAATCATAAGGTATATAATTATTATTATCATCTTTACGATAGATCGTCATTTCAATACCATAGTCAAAAATACATAGCTGACATACATCCAAACATCCTGCTAAAGATATATTGGTTGCAAAAGCATTTGGATCTACATAACACGTGCTCGTGCTATCTTTTAAACTTTCAATATATTGATCTGCAAAATAGTTTAAAGAATCCTTATTTACTTGTAGCTTTTTAGTCACAGAATAGGTTCCAATCTTAAGATTACTCAACTGGAAATTCTCTGTAACTCCTGTTGCATCTATTATTTGATTTCTTTGGATAGAATCTACATAGGAAGCTATATACTCTGTACCACATTCGTCTTTTACTGAAAATCCGAAATCATATACAAACTTGTAATTCTCTGTGTTTAACGTATCACACTGAATCACATAATTAGTATCCTTGTTAAAATTGTAGTTGAAGGTGAATTGAGTTCCATCTTCTGTTGCTATAACCTCCTTGGTTGAGAGTAATGTATCGTCTAAATTCGATGGGCTATAAGAACTGGTTGATCTATTGTTTAAAATATCCGCCGTAAGGGTTTTGTGTAATACCCCTAGCGAATCTATTTCATCCTCTAAGGGTTTTAATGCATCTGGTGAATTCCCTTTTAAGGCTGTAGCAATAGTACGCCCTTGTGCATCAATATAACTAACACTGGCCTGACCATTAGGATCTATAACTGTATTTTTCTTGTAATGCTTTAAATCACCTACATTAACGTCTCCAAATAATCGAGTAAGTTCTTCACGACTCATTGGTGTTTCATAAAAGTATTTCATCTCATGATCCGTTCCCAATTGATGTGTATCTCCTACACCTCCTTTTCTTCGAATCCTTCCTGTATTATCTGGGGTATATTCTATTTGTGAAAATGGAAATCCTTTCGCATCTGCAACAAAATTCTGCCATCTGTTGGTCGTATCTTCCAATACATTGGCTGAATAATACTTACTTGCCCCTTTACTTGTTGACATCTCCGAACGTGGTGTAGCACAGTTCGGTAAATCTAAATCAAAATCTCTATAGGTATAAACCGAGTTGCTATTGTTTAAATTAAAACTATCATAATACTTCAATGTATCACTAGCCACTGGTACAGGTAAAACCTCTACTGCTGGACGACCTTGATAATCATAAATAACTTCTCCTACAACTGCCTTGTCTGTACTGTTTATCTTGGTAACTGTTTGACGGTTACGTAAAGTTCCATCAAAATAACTAATCACTTCTTTCTTCTTTCCTTCTTCTGCAAAAGACATTTGAAGCTGCCAGTTCTTTCTTGACTCATCATGACTTGACACAGCCGTATTTGGCCAATCTGCAACCGCGCTTTTTGCTGCATTTGATCCACTCCAATTAGCAGTATAAGTAACTGTTGGATTGTCTACAAAACGCCCCACTGCTCTTACTCTTGCTAAAACATATCCCGAATTATAAATATTAGGAATCTTGTAACTTGTGCTCTTTGTTTGAATTCGTGAGTTATTGTAGGAAAAATCTTTATCTGTAAATGGTAAAGCTACTGGCTCTATAACTGTAACATCTGTAACTTCTTTCTTATAGTTATCAACCCATGTCCATTCTAAATGATACTCCTCTGCTCCTAAAACAGGTAACCATCGAAATTCAACCTTTGTATTATTGTCCGATGGTGCTACAACTAAGCTATAATTAGGATTCTCTGATATAGGATGAACAATATCGTGTTCTGACCATGCCTTGATATAAACATTTCCAGGGTTTCCTATAACCGTTCCTGAACTATCAACATAACTAACTCCTGTAACGATCACATCTGCTGCAAAAGACGATATTTTATGTACTACCTTATCATGTAAAACCTTATTCTTATCAACCTGATTCCCTTCAACCCTTAATGTCGTTTCATAGGTCGAGGCAGCATCTGTTTGTGGGGTACCAAACGCATCGAGCTTGGTTACTCTTAATTGAACCGTTGTAGTGATATCCTCAAATGGAGCTTGATCATTTATTATACCAACCTCCACAAATGTCTTATATGACAAAACTTTAGATTCTGTACTACTTATAAAATCTATCGAGCTCTTTAACTCCTTATTTAATTCAACTAGTTCTTGAGAAAAGGAAGTAAATCCAATCAAAAACAAGAGTAGAAAATGGAATAACTGTAATTTTATTTTTTGCATCATAGTAATTTTTTCCCTTTATATTTTTACTAATTCATAACCCTTATACTTCGGGCCAACAACTTTTTTTCCTTTTACATCCTTTATATAACTACCAACATCAAAAGCTTTCTTCGATATTGAAAAATTCGACATCCGGTAACTCTCATAAACAATCTCTAACTTGTAATGATCATAATCAGGGTTCTGGTAATCCTTCGAAAAATTCATCTTCGAAAAGTATTTAAACAATTGACGCTTGATTAAGTAAGTCTTCTTATCTAAATCTATAATGAGAGAACTAAATGGTAATTGTGTTAAACCTTTAGGTTTAAATTCCAATCGATAAAAACTCTCTGTCTCTTTTAGTAAACTAACATCAAGATATTTATAAAGCTCTACTAAATTAATATCGTATTGATTTGCATTGGCTAAAGGCTGGCTTAAAAGCATCGCCTTCTCTTTATGATTGATCTTGATATAATTTGACCCTGTACTTATAATTTCTGCCTCTCCCATATTACTATAAGTATTCCCTTGGCTTTTATACAAAATACCCGTGACACTATCATGGGGTGTTGTTGATTCTGAACCTTTATAAATCTGGTAACTTATGGTTACCTGATATTCCTTATGTGTCTTAAGGGATGCAGCGTACCTATCCATAAGTGCGGACGCCTTACTCCTTTGTGCATATCCTCTAACAGTTAGAAAAAACAATAAAAACAATCCTATCTGTAATATTACTCTTCTACTATTATTACTTCGCATTGCTCGATCTTGTTTCTTGAATTGTAAATATTCCTTTCTTTGTTTCCTTCTTTACGCGTACCAAACCGCCTTCTTTATCATACTCATAATATGTAGCATAGTTATTCTCATCCAACTCTGCCATGAGTTTCTTCGTATCATCGTCGTAAACAAAACTCTTCATACTTCCATTAAATGGATAAATACGGATATCATCAAAATAACTCGTTACATCCGCTGAAGTGTTTTTTAACTCTATCACCAAGTTATTTACTGCGGTTTGATCTGAACTCTGATAACTATTGATCTTAAAAATACCTTCGATGCGTTGCCAACCATCAATAATATCGCCTGTAGGGTGAAAATCTCCTATAAACACAGGTTCCTCTAAACTTCCTGACGCCAAACCAACGGTATACAATCGAATCGCCGAACTTGTATAATTAGATGACTTGATTCCTGCTACATTCTTCTCCTTTACCCAACCACTAATCATATACTTCTTCTCATAAACAGGACGGAAAGATCCAGCATGTGTGCTCTCAATAGTAGCTAATGGCACTGGAGTAATTACAGGTGTCTCTGACACAAATAAAGTAATTGGACGACGCTCTAGAGTTAACCCAGTAACAACACTATTGGTTGCCGTAAAATGATACACACCTGCGGCCGACTCCTGAACATTGTTTAATACCAAGTCTTTACTTGTTGCTCCTGATATAGCTACCCCATTCTTAAACCATTGATAACTATTATTAGAACTAGTTAAATCAGTACTAGATAAAGTAATAGACCTCCCTGATTGAACTACTTTTTCCTCTACAACATCAACCTTCGCTTGAGGTGAATAAATATATCTCGAAATCTCTGTCTTATAATTCGTGTGATTACTCTCAAAATCTGAAAAAACTAAATAATTATCACTAAAAACAAACTCTAGTAATGTATTAATCAAAACCGTATTACTTATCGGAATACTTCCTGAGAGCTTATTTTTATTGATATATAAAAACTTCAACTTAGTAAGTGTATTAATACTTGTAGGTAAAGAAGTCAATAGATTCTCATGAGCTGCTAAAGTTTTAAGATTTGTTAAGTTCCCTATACTCTCTGGTAGTACCGTGATTTGGTTTCTGTTTAAATAAAAAGTCTCCAAACTTGATAAATTACCAATACTCTCTGGAAGTACTGTTAATTGATTTTCATACAAATACAACTTCTTTAAACTTAAAAGGCTCCCTATACCTGTTGAAACTCCTGATATCAAATTACTTCGTAAGTCTAAAACACTTAAACTCGATAGATTACCGATCTCACTAGGAATAGTACCTGATACATTATTACTTGTAAGTTTTAACTCTACCACTTTATTATCAACTCCAACTGTTACTCCATACCAATCACAAACAGGAACCCCTAAACTCCATGGCTTATTCCCTGAAACTGTATTCTTCCAATTAGCTCCATTGGTAGACGTATAAAAACTCCATAAAGCATTCTTCTCAGCTTCCGAAACTTGACATTTTGGCACAGATACTATTAATGTTATTGGATGACGCTCTAGAGTTAACCCAGTAACAACACTATTGGTTGCCGTAAAATGATACACACCTGCGGCCGACTCCTGAACATTATTCAAAACCAAATCTTTATTTGTTGCTCCTGGTATAAGTACGCCATCCTTGTACCATTGGTAGCTGTTATTTACGCTAGTTAGATCATTACTAGTTAAAGTAACTGTTTTACCTACTTCTTGCGACTCCTCCAAAATCGAATCTACTTTTTTCTGAGGTGTATATTTAAAATTTCTACCCAAAGAACTATATCCTGGAAAATCACTTTCTAAATCATTAAAAACATATTTATTACCTTCTATATGTAACCATTGAAATTTATTTGAAGTAGAATTAAATGGCAGTTTCCCCTTAAAATTGTTATCCATTATTCGGAGATATCTCAAGTTCGGTATTTGAGACAAAGAAGCAGGAAGTACCCCTTCAAAATTATTCTTATTTATTGTCAAGGTTTGAAGTTTTAATAAACTTCCAAATATATTTGGAAGCCCTCCAGAAAAATGATTATCAAATAAATACATCCCCGATAAGTTAACTAATCCTTGTAGTTCTAATGGAACCTCACCTGTAAGTTGATTTCTTCCTAGATTCAAATATCTTAGTTTCGAAAGCGTTCCTAATTGAACAGGAATTTTTCCACTAAATTTATTCGCCCCAAGATTTAAAGAGCTTAAATTAATTAAGCCTGACCAGTTAATATGACTCAAATCCCCTGATAATTCATTACCATGTAGATGTAAATATCCAAGTCTAGTAAGATTTACTATAGACAAAGGTATTGCCCCTGTAAACTTATTAAAATTCAAATAAACAGAATGTAAGTTCACCATGTTACCTATACCTTCAGGAATTGAACCTGTAAAGTTGTTTCTATGAATATTTAAAATTCCTAAATTATTTAATCTTAATAAATCATTAGGAAAAGGTCCTGATAATTTTGTGCTAGCCAAATTAAGCGTTGTCAAACTTGATAAGTCTCCGATTGTACTTGGCAATACCGATATCGCATTGCCTGAAAAATTAAACTGTTTAAGATTTACTAATTTTCCTATTTCCGCTGGAAGTACCATGATTTTATTATAATCAAGAAATAAGTGTGTCAACTTCGTCAAGTTAAAAACCTCAACTGGTAATTGAGTAATTTGATTTCTAGTTAACTGAAGCCATGTTACCTCATTTAAATTACCTATTTCAGCAGGGATACTACTTATTTTATTATACGGTAAGTTCAGGTAAGTTAATCTTGTTAATTTTGAAATAGATGATGGAATTGTTCCTACTAAATTATTTGACCCCAAATTAATTTTAGTCACATGCCCATCGGCATCCACAGTAATCCCATGCCAATCGGAAACAGGAATACTGAGTGACCAAGGCTTTCTATTTGAAGTGGTATTTCTCCATTGAGTTCCATTTGTTGTATTATAAAAATCCCACAACGCTTGCTTTTCTTGCTCTAATGTACTAGACAAAGTACTCATAGAACGTGCCATCCTAGTAGAAAATGTCGAAACTTTCGCTATTTCACTAGACTTTAAGGTTTTTACTCTAATACGTTTAAAAAAACGACCTTTTTGACACTTCAATTTTATATAAAAATCATAAACGGTTTCAGGAGACAATCCTGTAAAAAGCTCTGTATTATGACGTGAGCGAATTTTACCTATTCGTTGCTTTTTATTTCTTGGTTTAAATCCTTTTAATCCATATACTATAACAAAGTCATCAGAATCCGCTATGCTAAACCAATTTATAATGACCGAATTCTCTGTTATATTTTCTGCTTTTACTTCGTAAATAGCCTCGCTATTACAAATTATCTCTTTTAAATCTTGAGCGTTTACAATGGTTGTAAATAACAACATAAATACCCAAATTAAAATATGATTATTTTTATTTTTTCTAGTAGACATATCTTTTTTATAACTTATTCTCCAATCATTGTATCACATGCGCTTTCATTCAAAACACTTTGTGAATAATTTAGCGTAGTATTATCCGATTTATACAAGGTAAAAGTTCCTTTAACTGTTATATCTTGTAAAATATTTCCTGGCCCACTTTTACAATTCCCAGTGCATACATCAAACTGAACATAAGCTTTACCCGAACTCCCTATAGTAAAACTATAATTATACTCCTTATCTCCTTGGTTTTCGGAAGTATCCTGTTTTTGAAAAAGGGTTTGATTAAAATCACTACTTGTTATCTTAATTCGAGTATCTACAAACTCCGCATACTCCCCTAAATAAGCTTTTATATTAAATTTTATATTTTGACCTGGAGTTCCTGAAATCGTAAAATCTTTTCCGCCTCCTCTTCTATTTCCATAACAGACACCATCTCTACTAGTAATACTCTCAATGATAGCATCTGAAATAGGTATTTCAGTTGTCACACAATCCTCAATTACATCTGGGTTGACATCATTTAACTTTTTTATTAAACTAACCGACTTGCTAGGTTTTACTTCAATACTCTTTCTTCCTGTATGTGCTTCTGTATCGGTAATACCTCCTTCACCTTTTACAGCATAAGCGTCTGTAAAGCTAAAATGATCTACTGAATTTACATCTGCTTCCGCATTCTGTATTCCTCCGTAATCTTCAAAACCGTCATATCCTAATTCTTTATACCCCGTATTTGAAGCCACTGCAGTAGGTAAAGTATACTTATATCCGTACTGAGCCGATGAATATCTATTCAATGCATCCTTATTCTCTAACTCCACTCCTTGGGGTGCGTATTGCGTTACCTCACTGGCAAAAGTCCATTTTGTTGGTGAATATTGATTAATCGCATTACTATTGATCTCCCATCCATTGTTGTACGAATAAAATGGAGCAAAGCTTGTAAAATACCCATCACTTCTCGTATTAGGATTATTCGAATGATATCTACCTGTTAAATAAGCCCATGACTTCTTTGCTTTCCAATTACCTCTTATATTATGAACATAGGGATTGATGTCATAATTATCATAAATTTCTAATAACTTATCTTCATTCAACTCTCCAAATTGCTCATTGATATACACTGAAGAATCCATCACAAAATACTTATTGTTATTTTGATTTACTGGCTTCCAAAAATCACTATACTCAACTGCACTTGCATTGATTATCTTCGTTTCTTGAGGATTGTTATTTAAAAACGAAGGTAACTGACTTCTATAATTGTTGTTTTGATCAACAATTGGGTTCTGCTTTGTAGTAATACTTGCCATTGATGCTGATTGTAAATTTCGATGTGAAGAACGACCTATTTTAAAATGTATGTTTTCAACCCATTCTTTTGTATCTTCAACATTACAATCATTAACAAGCTTACCATGTTGATCCATTAATAAAAACTTGGTTGAGCCTGCCACTGCAAACTTTTTTATAACCCATAGTTTTTTAGAAACAACATAAGGTAAAGGAATCGGTACCAAACCACCACTGAACCTAAAGCCCGTAATAATTCCATTCAATTCATCTCCGATATTAATAAAATCCGAAATACTATTATCCCCAAGCGAAAAAGTATTTCCAGTACTATCCTTTTTTAACACTCCCGAAACTCCAAGGTTCCTTGAGGCACTAGCCATTCCATTGTGTTTCCAATATGCTGGATAATTGATATTGTAATAATGATCGCCGTATTCATTCTTTGTTTTGGTTACTAATACTTGTCCTGATTCCGCATCCCAAGCTAAATTCTCTGTTGATACCTGTGCACCTAAATCGTACGCTATTTTCTTCTTTAAAATTCCTTTTCTCTTGATAACTTTTGTTGTTACTGCCGAACGAAATACATTTTCATGACTTTCATAGTTCGGTAATGGAATAGGAACTAATACTGGCCATATAACAGCTAAAAATCCTGCTAAATTTGTATTTACTCCTGCCGTAACTTGCTTGTTATAATTTGATCTAAAATCATTAACAACATCATAGGTTACACCCAAAGAAGCCTCTGAGATATTTCCTTGGTTATTTATTACACGTTGGGTATTCCTTAATGAACCATCCGCTTCCAAATCATACTCATACTTTACTCCAGAAATTGGAGAAGTTCCTGTTTCTGTATACACCCAATTCCCTAAAGGCTTGCCATTCATATTATTCGCCTCAACTACAAATCCTTGTGAAGCTGTTAAATGATGCTTTACACTAAAGTTAAAAGGATTACCAACAGTGCTAGGTGCAGGATCATTTCGTAAGCTTTTATCATTTTCTAAGTCTGTACGTGATGTTTTGGTTGGAAAATCTTTTGAGGTATAAAATTGATGTTCTACCTTTCCTGTGGCGTGTTTGCTAATATTTTCATGACTTAAGTTTTTAACCATGACTCTTCCATACGTAACCGTTGGCGCTGGGTAGAAAGACTCTCCTATTGGTTTTTCAACATAATTAGACTCCTTTGGAGCAATAACTGCCTCACTTCCGGTGGTTTCCCCACTATAGACTGGAATTACAAAAGGATTCTCTCTACTGCTATTTGGCTCAAAGGTAGCAACCCCACTTGAAGTATTATCTGCATTTTTATATACATATTCTTGTCCATAAAACTTTTTATATAATGGATCTCCATCATTTCCTGTCATTATATCCCAATTATCGCTCATCTGAAGCTTCTTGATTCGTAAACCTCCTCCATATTTTTTTGCTAGAGGATTATACAATCGAATCCAAGACTTATTGTGTTTAAAATATCTAGCACATGACTTACCTCGTAATACTTGATTCGGACCTTTTCCTATTTCAAGATAAGTTCCTATAGAGGCAACTATCTCTTTTATTATAGCAGTAGGATCTGGCGATGAGGCGTACTGGGCATCGTCATGAAATACGATACGATTCATATTATTACGTCCAAAATACATTCCTGCTTTTGATATTGGGTTGATAGGAGCATCACCATCTTTACCATCCAATTTTAAAAACTTCATCGGAATACTTAAATACTCATCAGCATTATCTGTAAACTTTGTTACGGATCGTGAATCATCTAAATGTAAATAGCCACTAACATAATCATATTGGTACGCATACTTATTGGTCATATTTAATAAAAACTTAAAATAAATAGCCTCCTCTTCCAATCCTTCAATAAAATCAGCAGCTTCTTTATTTTTGTATGCTTCTGGTATTTTTATATAGATGTATTTATTGTCTCGAAAATGACCATACAATTCATTATTAGTTATTTGATTACCTGATGGGCGCTCAACAGAACCTACTCCAGTAACTTGAAATAACTGCATCACTTTTTTATCTTGAACAAACTGATAATCATCTGCTTCATAATCTAACTTTAAATCTCCTCCTGATGGTAACTGTACCGTAGTTAAAGACCAAGCGACAGAATTTTCATGCACCGTATTCTGGTTCGGATCATTAGTTTGAGAAATCTGTTCGGTATACGGAAACTCTGAATTCGAAGGAACACCGTCCAAATTACCTCCATTTCCTTTATTAACCTTGAAACTACCCCATATATCATAGCCCTTAATATGGTATGAAGGGTTGATTGTTTTATCAAAAACACCATCATCATCGGTATCGATTTGCCCGTAATCAAACTCATAAGGCATATGTCTTCCCATATGCGAATCTCGATACGTAAAGTATACCTTCTTTAAGGTTAACTTTCCTCCTTGATTTAACTCTCCTGGAGTACTTATTCGAGAGTTATTAGGTATCCCTCTACATAACGAATAATCGTATTCAAAATGAGCTACCTTTATTGGAGTAGCATTTGTTCCTAATTCTCGAAACTCTTTTTTAGAGTATAAGGAAATACTATCTATTCTTTTAGTAGTTGCACTTCCCCTTCCTCCATTTTCATTTATAACTCCATAACCGTCTTTTCTGTCAGACAAAGAAAATATAGCGATATGCGTTTTGGTTTCTATTTCATTTATATAAACTTGCTCGCGTTCTCCATAGATATAGTTCCCCTTTTGATCGTTGGGATGTGAATACAAACCTCTATTGAAAGTAGCCGTATTTTGCGTGTATGGCACTCGCCAATTATATCTATAAGGTTGCTCATAACTAAACTTGGTGTAAGCACCAAAATCATCATCGGTAGGACCGTCACCTGTTACATCTTCATAATCTGATGACAACACAGAAGTAATTAAATACGAATGTGCATGTGCGGGTGTTGTGATTCTATTAAAATAATTATCTACTCCTGCTCCATTTTCAACACTATTTTCACTATCACTAGTGTATGATACCAATCCTTTTTCTTCATCAACAGTTGCTCTTTGATGAACTGCAAAGGTTACTTCTTTTTTAGTAATATTATACGCTGGTAATCCATAAACATATCGACTACCGTCTGGTTTTAACACATTAAATCCAGCAGTATGGTGCGGCTTTCCATATGTACTTGTTCTAAAAAAACCATTGTAATATTGCTGTGCTTCTTGCTGTGTAACTTTTTGAATTACTTGATTTCGAAGCAAACGATTTTCACGAACCTTAGCGCTATTTATTCTAAATAAAGCGCTTGATTTGTAATGATAGTTACTCGTTAGATTTCTATTGTATTTACGTCCAGAAATCCCTAAACGAACCGGTTTATTACCTCCAATACTTCTATTTGAAAACATCCCTGATGAAAGTTGCTCAGTATCAACATTCATATCTCCATCGTCCTTAAAAAAGACTTTTTCATAAGTTCCTCCTTGAGACTTTGTTTGATCTTTAAATTTATTAATAGCATTATTTCCCATTCTCTGAGTCCAATTACTTGATACAGAATACGTTTTGGTGTTTTGAAAATCCATACCAAAAGCAAAAATCCATCCCCCCTGAACTTCAGCTCCAAAGGTAGTACCATCACCTATATCAGCAACTGCCATATCATTTATAAATCCTATTTGACCTCTATGAGGTCTAAAGGTCCCGCTAACACCCTGACCATTCACTACATAGTTATCATAGGTATAGTTTGTTATCGGTAAAATGGTCGTATGCTTACTAAAATTACGATCTTTTTCTCTTACAAAATCTAACACGCCATTAATGCTATCCCTCTCATTTTTCTCAGTATTTTCGTAACCAAAAGCGGAAACATATTTGTTTTTTTCATTAGGATGAATTTTTTGACTTGACCCATATCCAGTTACTTTAACTTCTCCTTTGATACCAAAAGCCTTGCCTCCTATTGCTCCACTAAATTTTGATTGTGTGGAGGTAGTAGACACCCTTTTGGTTGGTGTAAAGATCATATGATCATTAAATGAAATACTAGCTCCTGTAGACCCTGCTGCTCCTACACCATCTTTCTTTTTTTTCTCATTTGTATACACTCCTGCAGATAAACTCAAAGAAGATAATGCCTTTCGTGAATTTATGGATAACCCTACACCTGCACTTCCATTATTAGTTCCGTTTTTTTGCTTAATTTTAGTTGATAAACCTACTGACGGACTTATCGTTGGTCCATCTACAGCAGACGCTGAAATATCTAACCCTACAGTTGCTAGTTTTCCCAATTTAAATGAAACACCTAAAGATGGAGTGGCTGTAAAACCTGTATAATTATTATACTCTACCCCTAAACCTATACCAACACCTCCGATTTCTCCAATCCCAAAAAATCCAGGGCCTAAACCAAAATGGGCTCCAAAGGTATTATTGTCTTTAAAATTATTTTCATATCTCATTTGGTCACCATTCTCTTGGCTTCCATCGAAATCATCGGGTAATCCTCTTACACTTCTTTTAATATGTCCTACATTTAGATTCCAACCTAAACCTACCCAAGAAGCTTCTTGATCCATATTTACTCCTGAAGTATAAGCTAAATTAAGTGGGTATCCTCCTACATCCATAATGGGAATGTTATAATTGAAGTCTCCTGACGATAAATCAACCATATCAGTGGTTCCTATGGGGGTAAAAGCATTAAATTCGGGTTGAGACGGCCCTCCTGTAAGGGCAAAGGCACTGTTAATAAAGGTTTGAGGAAATATCAAACTCAATGCCATGTACACCGATAAAGCCTTACTGGCTCTACTAGTCTTAGAAATTTTCATAATAAGTAATTAGCAATATTTAAGCAATCTGTTAATAATCTTTCTTACAATTTTAGAAGTAAACTCCTAGCAATTAATTCTAGTACAAAATTAGAATTTTATTAGTTCATAGCAAATATCTATTCAAAAAAAAATCAATTATTTTTCTAGTAAAAATTTTACTATCTGATTATCAAACACTTTTCCGTAATATACTAATTTCATTTTTTCTTGTTCTTGAGGGAACTTGAAATACAATAGTAATCTCTTATAAGGGGTTACCTTAAAAGTTCTTTCAAAAAGAACTCCTGAAGTATGAATAGTATCACCTTTTTGGGTAATGGCGTAAAAATCATTCTTTATATTAAACGATAAATACTTCACTAGTTCTTCCACCTCTTCCGCTGATTTATCCTTAAACAAATCGTCTCCTTTGAAGTACTGAAAATCAAATTGAATTACCTCTTCTTTTTTCAACTTCTTTAGGTAAGTATCTAGAGAGTCTGTCTTTTTTAAGTGCTTTTTTATATAATACTCTTTAGGTAAAATTGAAGCAGAATAAAACATATTGTTAATAAAAACTGTTTTTTTAGTCCCTAAAAAACTCTCTCCTAAAAAATTAAAACTCTTTCGAACATCTTTAAAGTTATCTTCATCATGCAACTTAAAATCTGAAATACTAGAATTGGCATCCCCGTTTCCAACAAAGTTGCTTCCCTGTTTCGATTGTGTTTTTGATTTACAAGCAACTATTAAAATTAAAATTAAATAAACTATCTTTTTCATTTTTTTATTTTTTTATTTTATAAAAGTTAATTTCCTTCAAACTTTGAATTAGCGTATTCAATAAACTGATTTGTAACATTAAACTCTTCTTTTGAATACATTATATTACCTTGACCTTGCGCTCCTAACACAACATCATAATCACGTTCTTTTCCAAACTCTCTTACATAAGTGTTTAATCGCTCCCAAACTTTCTTATTGATTTCCATCTTAACTTGCGCCCTTAAATCCTGAATTTCAGCATCTCCAGAAACAACAAACCTCTTAAGTTTCATATACTCATCTTCTTCTTTTTTAGATATCTTTTTTTGATTGTTCAACTTCTCTTCCAAACCTTTTAAGTTATTCACCAAGCTGTCAAATTTAACTAAAAGAGGTTTATATTTTTTTTCATTTATATCTCCTAACTCTTTAGTCATATTGAATTCATTGTACAACTTAACATTATCAATATAAACAACCCTCTCCTTACTATTACTCATCACAATAAACAATACAGCTAACACAATGAGAAAAACACTATTTATTACACTCCAACTATTTTTTTTAATCTGTTTCATTTTAACTTCCTTTTTTAATGGTTTTTATTTTCTTTTTTCCTTCAATTATTATTGAATCTTTAAATACTTGTTTTATTCTGAAATCTTGTAATATAATTTCGTTTTTTGATATTTTTTTGAATCTTCCATTTATAATAAGTAAAATATTCTTACTCTTATTTTCTTTTTGCAAAAAACCTAAATACTTAATCTTTGGCCAAATATTATTATTACTTTTCCTGTTGAAATTTTTCTTTTTAGTAACGTTAGACTTAACTCTTTTCTCTTTTCTCTTTTTAACATTTAATTTTTCATTCAAAAATGGATCTCGATTTAAAGTAACTACAGAAACTTCTTTTATTTTCTTAGGACTGTGAACAACTTTATTGTAATTCACTTCATTTGCTTGGAACTGATTTTCAGAAGAGCTTCGAAACCAATATTTATATACAACCAAAGCCCAAATAAGAACAACAAAGAAAATTAAGACTTTATTTGTTAAACTCTTATTCATCATTTATCATGTTTAAAGTTTTGGAACAGCAATTCTACAAACAACTCTTCCTTTTTTAACTTGTAATTTCTTTTCTTAAAAAACCTTGCATTATTAAGCTTTGATTTCCTGAATTTTTTTTCAATTTGATATATTAAATTTATCAGAGAGTTATACCGTCCTTTAAGTGTAAATGAATTTGATATGATAGAATAATTCCCTACCAAATATGAATGAGTTGGTCTTATATCGGTTACTGTCACATTATTATTTGATTCTTTTGATGTAATAAACTCCAATATTTCTTGTTGAATTTGGTGTTCATTAAAATTCTCTTCTCCTAAATAATCATCCAAATTATAAATCTCATTCTGAACATTTAATATTGATCGTCGAATACCCTCCTCATTTTTTTTTATATTTTTATTTTTCAAATATCTATTCGCTTCAATAATTGTATTCCTAATAATTCTTTTATATCCAAGGAGTAAAACAAGGACAAAGAGAACAAAAACTCCTATTTTCTTTTGCTTATATGTAAATTTATCTTGCATCATCTATTCAATTCAACCTTTAATTCAAACCTTACCTCTTGCTCCTTTTTCTGAGAATAATTAATAATATTAATTTTAAATATTTCTTCCTTTAAGGTTAGCATTTTAACCCAATTATTAAATCTGTTTTCATCAAAAGAGATCCCTCTTACAATAATTAGAGTTCCATCAATATCTACTTTTTTATTTTCCTTTATTTTTTGCTCCAGAGGAAATACTTCAAGTTCTGATAACAATATACTTTCAGGAATGTTTTTAACTATGGTATTTGTCCAATAACTAATTCCATCTGAATTTAAAACCCCTGAAATTCTCAATATTTCCTCTTTTTTACTTCTCTCTTTACTTAACTTATTGAGCAGAGATTCTTCTTGAATTAAATAATTTAACTTAGATTCTATTTCTTCATTTTGAATCGAAAAAAAAACAGTTATACCAAAACTTAAAGACATTATAGCGAACACTATCATCAAAGCTATCTTACCATAAAATCGAAATTCAGACTTATGAACGTTTTCAGATTTATTCTCTGTTATTACCGAATTCTCGTAACTACTAATTAGTCTATCAGAAGGATAATAATGATCATACAATAACGATAAAGCTATCATTGCTTCTTTTTCATTATCAATTTCAATTTCCAATAGTGAATTTGTGTTTTTTTCGACTTCAATACAATCTTCATTATCAAAAAACAAAGAAAAATAGCTTGTCTTAAACTCCTTATTTACAAAATATTTTTTGTAGAAAAGTCCGACGCTAAAACTTCCAATATAGAGATCAATTAGAAAAATATTATTACCCAAAAAACTTTCAACTACACCTTCAACTTCCTCTTTTCTGGCTAGTGCCAAGAAACCCTTATTTGCCTTAGTGATATATTTTGTGGTATAAAACAAATTTATCGTTGACTTAAACAACTCTCCTTTAGAAGTATAAAGAACTTTCTCTCCATTTAATAGTAATACCACCCCTTTATCTCCTGCAAATTTCTTTAGCTCTTCAACTCTTTTATAAACAACAGACTCTCCATCTGCCTTTATTTTATCTCCTATCTTTTTTACTTGAGTACATATATATATAGGCTCGTTAGAACATAATAACGCATTTACAACAAGTAATTCATGATTCTGTTTGAAAAAATCCATTATTGATAAAATACAGTTGGTTTTATAAACATATGCAGCTTCTTCTTAGCCTTTTTCTTTTTTCTTCCGCTAAAAAACCATTTGATAATTGGAATTCTAGATAAAAATGGGGTTCCCGTTCCAGAATTACTCTTTTCCGCTTCATCTAAGCCACCTAGCAATATCATATCTCCATTTTTCACCCTAATAAATGATTCAAATTGTTGCGTACTTTTGCTTGGAGGAGCTGTCTCTCCAACTCTTCCTGTAAAAGAGCTTTTCTCTACTCTCACCTCTAATGTTACACTCTCATCCTGAGAAACAAATGGTTTTATTTTTAGGCTTAAATTAGCCTCTGTAGGTTTCCATTTTCCAGATTGCAATATATTATCATTATTGTTGTTGTTACCGTTTAATATTTGATTTGTCTGCTCGAAATAATAATCTGTTGCCCCTATCTTTAATGAAGCCTCATGACCATTAAGAGTAGCTACCTTAGGGGTTGATTCCAAATCAATGATAGCATTGTTTTCTAACGCCTTTAACTGCATAAAAAAACTAGAAGGCACTTTACCCAAGTTAACAATTCCAAATCCATTAAATGCATCAATAATTTTATTTATGTTGTTTGAATTTAAATGAACATCAGTAGTAGGAAATGCACTCGCTAAATTTGATGTTTGCTGAGTTTTGTCAAAACCTGCTTTTAATCCTGTTTGGACATCATGCGATTTTTCATACTGAAAAATAATAACTTCAATTTGAACAACTGGCACACTCTTGTCTATTTGATTTAAAAAGTCTCTAAGTTCCAATATAGCCGAAAAATGCCCAGTAACAACCAGCGCATTTAACTCAATAAATTCTTTTACTTCCAATTCGGAAACTATCCTTTGAGGTATCGATTTTAAAACATTTTCAATTGTTCTATTCTTCATTTTTATAACCTTGGTTATCCTCATTCCTTCGGTAGTCTTATTCCCTATTAAAAAATAATCTCCTTCTTTCTTAAATGTAAATTTAGTCCCTTTTAAAATATGTTGTAATACATCCGTAAAGGATGCATTTTTTATAGAGAATGATGTTTTGGATCCGCCATTTAAGTTAGAATACAAAAAATAACTCTTTTTCATTTCCTTTGACAAATTATAAATCACATCAATTATAGAAACTTCGTTTGCCAAAACATTCACAGTTCCATCTGAATTAAGTTCAATTAACAGATTATCCGTTACTCTTTGCAGATTTACTACTCTCCCTCTTTTTTTTACTATGGGCTTACTTTCTTTTGGCTTCTTAGTAATAAAATAATACCCTTCATTATTTCTAGTTACGAGAAGATCATTTGACTTTGCTATCATATCTAAGGCAAAATCTATTTCCTTATCCATCACAAAAGCACTGACAACCTCATTCTTGACTTTTGAACTCAAAACAATATTCTCTTTCGTTTTGTTTGTTATTAGTTTCGCTACAGCGAAAAGAGAATCTTTATTTAAATTTAACGAAAGAAGTTTTTCATTTTCTTTATAAGAAACATCAATTTTCTTTTTCTGTGCTTTTTTTACTTGTTTCTTCTTTTTTTCAATGACAATAATCTTGCCTAAAATCTGTACATCTAAATCATATTTCCTAACGAGGAAAGAAAATACATCTTTAACTCTCACATCATGAAAATTATTTATTATCCTTTCACTCAAAGCCTTATCCACACTGACGTTTAACTGATGGTCATTACTCAATGCAGTTACAAAATCGTATATAGAAATTTGTGACACATTAATTTGAACCAAGTTATTCAATCCTTTTTCCGTTAGAGATAACTTCTCTAACTTCTCATTTATCCCCCCAGATTCCTGTCCAATGATAAGATTAAACATGGAACAGAAAATTACTAAACTAAACGTTTTCTTCATTTCTTTTTAAATAGCATTAATTAAAATCGGATAAACTTCACTTGGTGTGGTTTCCCCCTTCATTACTAAATCAAAAGCTTTATCGGCTAATGTTTTTATATTTCTCTTTTTCAAAATTTTATTAAAGTCATTTGTTTCTTTACTAATCTCAATTGCCAATTCTCTATCTACAATTACAATTTCATAAATAGCTCTTCTACCACTGAAACCAGTATAATGGCATTTTTTACAACCAACCTCCTTAAAATATGACCCCGTTTCACACGACAGATTGTAAGTACTTGGGAAGTGGTTTCTATTAAAAGCTACTTTACTTTTGCAATCACATAATTTCCTAACCAGTCTCTGAGCAAGAGTTACATTTATTGTTTCCGATAATAAAAACGGAGAAATTCCCATTTCTACTAACCTAGAAATTGTTCCTAAAGCAGAATTTGTATGAATTGTAGATAAAACTAAATGTCCTGTTAAGGACGCTCTAATTGCCATTGAAGAAGTTTCCTTATCTCTTATCTCTCCTAGCATTATAATGTCAGGATCTTGTCTTAAAAAAGATCTTAACGCATTAGAAAAAGTGAGTCCTATATCCTCATTAAGTTGCATTTGGTTTACCCCATCCAAAACATACTCTATTGGATCTTCAATCGTCATAATATTTTTCTCTACACTGTTTAACATTTTAAGTGTAGCATATAAAGTAGTTGTTTTACCAGAACCAGTTGGGCCACTAATCAAAACAATCCCGTTACTTTTCTGAACAGCCTCCAAATAACGTTTTAACTCGTCTTTATCAAACCCCAACATATTTAAATCTAAAGAATCCGTACTTTTACCAAGAACCCTCATCACTATTTTCTCTCCAAACTGAGTAGGTATAACTGAAACTCTTATATCATATCCCTCTAACTTAGTTCTTCCATCTTGAGGTAGTCTCTTCTCTGTAATATCTAAATTTGATTTAATTTTAATAATATTAACAAATTCAAGATATAATTCTTTTTCAATCCTTCTTTTTTGAATTAAAACTCCATCTAATCGATATCTGACCCTTGTGTAATCTTCATAAATTTCGAAATGAATATCACTACTTTTTAAAGAAATAGCTTCTTCTATGACTTCACTTAATAAATCAGACTGTACTTCATTCTTCTTTTCTTCTGTGCCTTTGCCCCTACTACTTCGAAACCTTTGAGTTAGCTCTCTCTCAACCTCCGATGAACCTACTTTCTTAAGAATTACTCTTTTCCCAAAAATTATTTCAAGTTCAATACTTAAGTCTTCTTTAAATTTTGACTCATCAACAAGCAGCTCAACACTATCATCATCCTCTTTTACATGAACAATCCTATAAAACCAAGCCAGTTCTTTTGTTAAAATATTTTCCATAGCACTAAAAAATTACATTTACATATAAATTTCTTTCTGAGAATTGAACAAGCAAAACTAAAATTCCTAAATACAACGCCAAATAACCAGCTAAAGGAATAGTCTCTCTTTTATCGATTTTCCTTTTTACAACAACATGAATTAAAAGAGAAATTAACAATCCTGTAATAAAAAAAACAACATAATTAAAAAAACTAAAAAGAGGAATAACTACCAGAAAAAAAAGTATATCACCTTCCGCTAAATCAGGTATTTTAAATAAATTACCTTTAAAACCACCTTCTTTAATTATCGTATAGACCTTAATAAAAAAAAGATTCAACAATAGGAAAAACAAACTAAAAATTAAATTCTTAAAAATTCCATTCTTAAGAATAAAGATGGTAAAACTAATAATAATTAACGCACCAAAATATAGTATATTGACTAGTCTGAATTTAAAGTCTTCTAAAAATATTAGCCCTAAAAAAAAAACTAACAACAAATTTAATAACAAGAGCATTTTACTAGTCTTTTACAACTTCTTTTAAATTTCTATCCTGATCAATTTGCCATTCATTAAAAACACCGTCTCCATCAAAATCTGCTAATGCTCTCGCTTTTGCGATAAAGCCAGAATTCGAAGCTTCTTGAATTGTAATAACATAAACTGCTTGACCATTCTCTTCTATTGTTTTCTCTTGAATAAAGCCAATATCATCAATGTTAGAGGTGTATTTTGAATATCTATAAAAGTAATTTTTCTGCAATCCGTGTAAATGTGCTAACATATTCTGAGCTTCCAACGATTTTGCCTGAGAAACAACAGATGTTTGATTGGGCATTACTAATAAAATTATAATTCCAATGATAGCCAAAACAACAAGAATTTCACTTAAGGAATAAGCTTTTACATATTTTTTGGTTTCTTTTTTCATATCTATTAAAAATTAACGATTCATAAGCTATTTATTTGCAAATATATAAATTAATTTGAATTTAGTATTTTACTAAGGTCAAACATTGGAAGGTACATGGCAATTAAAATTACCCCTACTAAACTTCCTATTACTATTATAATAATTGGTTCGATAATAACTCCAATTCTTTTCGATTTAATTTCTACCTCTTCTGAATAAAGTGATGCCAAATAATTAAACATATCTTCCAATTCATTTACTTCTTCTGAAATCTTTATCATTGAGGTCATTCTATTGTCATAAAAAGTATGCTTTTTTAAACTATTTGTTAAGCTCTTTCCTTTAACAATTTCCTTCTTGATATCATCTATGGATGACTCTATAGGATAAAACATGATCATCTCTTTTATGAGTGTTAATGATTCAACTATTGACACATTTGCTCCAAGTAACAACCCCATAGCATTGCAAAACCTCGATAAATAAATTGATTTTACCATTGATCCGATAAAAGGTGTTTTTAGGACACCATTGGATGTTATTCTTCTGAACTTATCTGAATCTCTAAATTTAATATAGAATAGAAAAACAAAAGCGCAAACGCCAATTATTATCAATAAGAAAAACGAAAAATTATCTGACACATATATTATCTTTTTTGTTAAACTAGGTAAGTCGCTATTAAATTGCCTGAATACTTTACGAAACATTGGAACAACATTTCTTAACATAAAAACCAGCACCCCTAAAGTTATTGAAATTACAAAGGCAGGGTATGTTAATACGGTTTTTATCTGGCTCTTTAATTTATTTTTTTTCTCAAAAAACATCTCTAGCTCTTCTAGTACTCGAGGTAATGTTTTAGTCTGCTCTCCAATAGACAAACTATTAATTTCAAATGGAGTAAAAAACTTCACTTGACTTATTGAGAAAAACAAAGTCTTCCCTTTTAACAGCTCTTCTCTAATTTTTTTTAGCCCTAAAATTATTTTTTTGTTCTTATATTGAGAAATTAATAATGAAAAAGCTTCTTCCAAGGTAACTCCGGATTTGAGCATAACTTTCAACTCTCTATACATTATCATTTTTAATTTATCACTAACTTTCCCTCCAAACACAAAATCAAATCCTAGATTCTTTCCAGGTTTCTTTACTTTTTTTCTTTTATATTTTTTCACATCAATTTCCATAACCAAATTTTTGATTAGTTAATATATCTGATGAATATTCCTTTGAAAAATGAAACCCCAAATCTCTTCCAAGGAAATCTACTCTAATAGAAAGGTTTTTAAGGATCTTGAGATCTTTTTCGTCAAAAAAAACCGGATTTATCTGTTTTACTTTTACTTCAAAAGTATCGACATTACTGTTTTCTTTAAGTCTTCTTGTTACAAATCCATCTCCTAAACTATAAGATATAGTTTGGTTATTCCCTATACATGTAAGCTGACCTAAATCAAATATTAAATAGTCCGATTTATAAAAATCTCTCTTTAGAGTGTTTTTTAACATTGAAATTTGAGTTACTTCAAACTCATTTCTATTAAAAGCTAAACACCTCTGAGACAGCATTGAAAAAAGTATATATAATATACTTATGATAATACTCGTAATAACCATAGCAATTAACAATTCAAGTATTGTATACCCCTTTACTTTATTTCTTTTCATATATGATTAGATACTTTTTATCTAAAATTCCTTTCCCATTCTTTTCTGCCAAAACATTTAGTAAAGCCAAATCTTCACTTTTCTCTACCAAGTCAGTTGTAATAATAACGTTATTAAAATTAAACTTTCTTCTTCCTAGGAAAACCTTTGGACTTTGTTCGATTTCAATTTTTATCGAATCCATTCTAGCAATTGTTTCTATTTCAATAACCCTACTGTGGAAGGAACCGAATAAATTAGAAAACATCATCATAGAAATAACAATAGCGATTGATACCAATGCTAAAGAGAGAACACTTTCTGCTAAAGACGACGCCTTTACTTTATACATTTTAATATTCTATATGTATTTCTCTTTTCCTCAAACAAACGTAGTTGAGAGGTAAAAGATGGTAAATTAAATATTTTCAAATCAAAAGCAGCATTCCCATACTCTGACTCATTAGTCCTATAATACAATTGATTAACCCTAACCTCTCCGAACATTTCTCCTTTAAAAGAAAGCCTACCAGTACAAAACAGGTCTCCAACTATTTTCACATTTTTATTTATTGTAATATTCGTTTTATTTTCTTCAGAAACCCCAATAATCGCCCCTAAGACATAACTTTCATCCTCAACTATAATTTCTCCCTCCTTCTCACTTTTTAAATATAAAACTGATGGGAAATTTAGCTTAGCATTTTCTTCTAACTTTATCTTCTTGGTCGCTAATACTTGAATATTACCGACAAAACCATTTTCTATAACAACCTCTGGTGCAAGAACAATAACATCTCTTAATTCTACATTTTTTTTAATTATAAGCTTTTGCCGCGATTCTATGATAACATTTCCATTGATTTTTAAATCTTCCAAAACACCATTTTCAACAATAATTTTTTTTGTAGACGAAAAAAAGCTATTGGAATACACTTTATTAAAACTTCCTAAATCAATAGGTTCAACATTTTTCTCAATCAAAAAATCTCTCACTGTAGGCAATCGATCTAACGAACTATATACTCTACCTTTAATCTTTATATCATTAGATTTCTGAGGGATATATAACTCACCATAAGTATTCATCGGAAAACAAACATCCCCTTCTATAATTGTTTTCCCTCCTAGTTTTAATTGTTTTTTAATATTTGGAATATACAATGATATCTTTCTATCTCTATTTTCACCTAAAAACAATGTTTCTTTTATGGTATCATTTTTACTCCAAGTTTTGAACTGAACCCTATCTAAAACTCCCCAATTTCCTTTACTTATAGCTACATTTTCTATAGCGTCAATATCATTAAATGAATTCTGAATGTGCCCCTCACTTCCTAACTTAGAATTACAAAAATTACGGATAGATTTCGCCTTATCAATTAATGAGTTTTGATTTTCAAATTCACTCGTAATTTTATAGAAATAACTCACCATTAAAACAATTGAAGACAAAACAATTCCTATAAGTAATAATGTAATTATTACATATGGTAGTGACTTCGCACTAATTCTTTTTTTCCTTGAAAGTGTCCCAAAACGTCTCAACATTCTCCTCTACTATTATATCTTTATCATATCTTTTTCTCGTCTTCTTTACGTAATCAGTCCATACTCCCGTTCTCATGTTTCTTTTATACCTGCCTTTTTTTAATAAATTCCCTAAACTATCATACTCTTTATAACTTCCTTCTAAAAAATTCTTTGACCAATTAGATTTTCGTAAAATTCCACTTTGAAAATTTATCCAGACCCCACTTTTCATACCCTTCCGAAAAGCTCCTTTAGACACAACTTTATGATTCTCATCATAACACTCAGAAATCCCTTCTTTCCTTCCTTTTTTCCAATGTATTATGTTAATTAAACTCCCTCTATTATCCCATTCTTTCCATTCTCCATCTTTCATTCCATAAAAAAAAGAACCTTCCTCGATAATTCTTTTGGAGTCTTTTAAACTTTTCCTGTAATAACCATTGAGTAATTTACCATTAAACCCATAAAATGACGATTGTATTTTTTCGAAAGTATACCAATAAATTTTAATGTCTTTTTTCAGTTTAACTTTTGAACTATTATTGGTAATCGAAAACTCATAAGTAAATTCGACATCACTGTACTTCCTCTTTGAACTATCCGAAATAAAAAAAGACATTACAGATAGATAAAATAACACTAAAAACTTCATAACAATTTGTAATTTACAAGTACAAAGTAACAATATATTTTTTAAAACTAAAAAAACCTCTTCAAAACAATGAAGAGGTTTTTTAAATATATTGTCTTTACTTTTAATCTATTTGCGAAACTCTTAACGTATTCACCATTCCCTTTGCTTCAACTGGCATTGAAGAAAGATTAATAATAAAATCTCCTGTTTTTACATATCCTTTCTCCTTAGATATTTCATTAATATCTTCCACTGTACCATCTGTACTTAAATTTCTATCGTAGTAATAAGCTCTTACTCCCCATAGTAAATTCAACTTCCCTAATATTCTTTTTTCAGAAGAAAACGCTAAAACTTGAGCTTTTGGTCTCCATGCTGATATTTGGAAAGCTGTATAACCACTGTTTGTTAAAGTAGAAATAGCAGAAGCTTTAATATCATCAGCCATCATAGCTGCGTGATGACAAACAGATTTTGTTATAAAACGATTCGTTCTAATATGTGGCGCTTCTTGTGGTACTTTAATAAGGTCAGAAAACTCAACACTTCCAATAATTTCAGTCATTTTCTTAATAACTCTTATTGGGTGTTTTCCTACAGAAGTCTCACCAGAAAGCATAACGGCATCAGCTCCATCCATTATTGAATTAGCAACATCATTAACCTCTGCTCTTGTTGGCACTGAATTCTCAATCATGGTCTCCATCATTTGTGTAGCAATAATAACTGGAATTCTAGCTTGTTTAGCTCTTTGTACTAAACTCTTTTGAATTAACGGTACATCTTGCATAGGAACTTCAACTCCTAAATCTCCTCTAGCAACCATTAATCCATCGCAATACGGAATTAAAGCATCGATATTTTCTACTGCCTCTGGTTTTTCTATTTTAGCAATTACCGGCACTCTGTATCGAGATTTTTGTTTGATTAAATCTCTTAACATTCTTAAATCTTCAGGTGTTCTTACAAAAGAAAGAGCAACCCAATCAACTTCTTGCTCTAAAGCAAAGACAACATCTTTTTTATCTTTTTCTGTTAACGCAGGAAGTGTGATATCGGTATTTGGAAGATTTACCCCTTTTTTTGACTTTAGAGGACCTCCCACAATTACTTTAGTTATAACACTTTTGTCTTTGTCTGTTGAAATTACTTCAAACATTAACTTACCATCATCAACCAAAATATTCTCTCCCACTTTTACATCTCTCGGAAAGTTTTGGTAGGTCATATAGGCCTTCTCTTTGGTACCTTTACATTCTTCAGTAGTAAACACAAAAGTATCTCCTTCTTTTAACTCAACTCCATCTTCCATAACTCCAACGCGCAGCTTTGGCCCTTGTAAATCGGCTAAAATTGCTACATTGAACCCTCTCTCTTCATTTATTTCTCTAATTTGTTGAACGCGTTCTTTTACGATATCATAATCGGCATGCGAGAAGTTAATTCTAAAAACGTTAACACCTTCTTCCGCCAAACTCTCCAAAATTTCCTTTGTATTCGTGGCGGGTCCTAATGTGGCAACAATTTTTGTCTTTTTATTATGTAGCATATGTTAAAAAATTAAAAAATCTTTAGATTTTAATGAGTCTATATCTATTTTGTATGACGTTAACACTTGAGGTAATTCCTTCAATTTGATCACTAAGTTCGATAAATAATCTGAATTAACGTCCCCTTCTATTTTTACGAAATAATCAACTTTTTTCTTCTCTGGAACCAGATAATCTACTGCATAACTTTCAGTAAACAAACTCACTCCATTGGTCGTTGATTTATCCTTAAAAGTATTATTAATTAGAAAGAAATCATACTCTGTATTGGAATATTCATATACAGAAAATGATGCTTTCACATCATTTTTATTTTTCTTATCTAAATTAAAAGTACTCTTTTTAAATGTATAACTTAATTGTCGATTTAATAAGTAGGCTAACTTATAATCGCCTAATGTTGTATGTATCGCTAATAATGAATACTCACTAGATGAAAAATCATTAAAATCTAACTCATAAATCGTCATAAATAACGTTAAGTTTTTTGCTAAGTTAATGAATGTCGTTAAAATTAAATGTGAAAATAACGAAAAGGTTTTCGAGGAAGCTATTAAGAATTCGACATTTTATCTTGCATTGCGAAATAAACTCTTTTCGCTGCAATTTCTTCTGCCTTCTTCTTTGAAGTCGCCCTTCCTTTGGCTACCATTACCCCGTCAATACTTACTCGAACACTAAAATGCTTCTTGTCCTGCTTACCAGTATCTTCATAAGAATCAAACTTATATTTTTTCTTATTCTTCTGGCACCATTCAATAATAAACCCTTTGTAACTTGAAATTTTGCCTTCTAATCGTTCAATATCTACATAAGGTAAAATTACCTGCTCATAAATAAACTGATGACAGTAATTATACCCTCTATCCAAATAAATAGCACCAATTAAGGCTTCAAAAATATTTCCGTGAATATTCTCACTTATTTGGTTGTTTGTAATATTACTTTTTACAAATTTCAAAAGATCCAAATCCTTACCTAGGGCGTTCAAGTGCTCTCTACTAACAACCTTCGATCTCATTTGTGTTAAATAGCCTTCGTCTCCCTCAGGAACCTTCTTATATAAATAAGATGCAATTACAGACCCCAAAATGGCGTCTCCTAAGAACTCCAATCGCTCATAGTTTATAGGATTTCCTTTGCGGTCAAGTAACTTCAAGGATCTATGAGTAAACGCTTTTTTATAATGCGTTAACTTTATAGGCTTAAAATTCAACAATTCCTTTAATTCGTAGTAAAAGTTTTCATCCTCTTTATTCTGGGGCTTAACTATTCTACGAAGGAAATTCATATGAGACTAATCTAGTTTTTTGAAAGCAACACAAGCATTATGACCTCCAAAACCAAAAGTATTACTCATGGCTACTTTGATTTCTCTTTTTTGAGCCTTATTGAGTGTTAAATTAAGGTCTGGATTTATATTCTCGTCGACGGTAGCATGATTAATTGTCGGAGGAACAATACCGTGTTCCATAGCTAGTATTGAGGCTATTGCTTCAATAGCTCCTGCCGCTCCTAACAAGTGACCCGTCATTGACTTTGTAGAATTTATATTAATCTTTTCAGCGTGATCTCCAAAGACTTCGGAAATCGCTTTTAATTCTGCCACATCTCCTAATGGAGTTGAAGTTCCATGAGTATTAATATGATCAACATCTTCCGGCTTTAAACCAGCATTTTGAAGACAGTTTTTCATAACAGCAATAACACCTACCCCTTCTGGATGTGGAGCTGTCATATGATGCGCATCAGAAGATAATCCTCCTCCAACAACTTCAGCATATATTTTTGCTCCTCTTGCTTTTGCATGCTCATACTCTTCTAATACAATTGCTCCTGCCCCTTCACCTAAAACGAATCCATCACGCTCAGCATCAAAAGGTCTCGATGCGCTTTCTGGACTATCATTTCTTGTTGATAAAGCATGCATTGCATTAAATCCTCCCATACCTGCAATTGTTACAGCCGCTTCACTACCACCAGTTACCACTACATCACAATGACCCAGCCTAATGTAGTTTAATGCATCAATCATCGCATTCGCAGATGATGCACAAGCAGATACCGTTGTATAGTTAGGCCCCATAAAACCATTTTTAATAGAAATATGTCCTGGAGCGATATCAGCAATCATTTTTGGGATAAAAAATGGGTTAAATTTAGGAGTACCATCACCTCTGGAATAATTTAAAACCTCTTCTTGAAAAGTTTCTAATCCTCCAATTCCTGCACCCCATATAACTCCCACTCTTAGTTTGTCAACTTCATCTAGTTTAAGCTTCGCATCTGCAATTGCCTCGTCTGAAGCAACCATAGCATACTGCGTAAATCTATCCATTCTACGCGCTTCTTTTCTATGGATGAAGTCATTTACATTGAAGTCTTTAAGCTCACATGCAAAACGAGTCTTGAACTTGGCAGCATCAAAATATGTTATAGGCGCTGCTCCGCTAACTCCGTTAACCAAGCTATTCCAATACTCATTTTTATTGTTTCCTATAGGCGTTAATGCGCCAAGTCCAGTTACTACAACTCGCTTTAATTGCATATAATTTTTATTTTTTGCTTCGTATTATTTAGTGCCTTCAATATAGCTAATCGCTTGTCCAACGGTAGCAATGTTTTCAGCTTGATCATCTGGAATTTGAATATCAAATTCTTTTTCGAATTCCATTATTAACTCAACAGTATCTAACGAATCAGCTCCTAAATCGTTTGTGAAGCTTGCTTCATTTGTTACCTCGCTATCGTCTACTCCTAACTTGTCAACGATAATCGCTTTTACTCTTGATGAAATGTCTGACATAATTTTATAAGTTTTAAAATTTAAAATCGGGGCAAAAATACAAATCTTAAGTTTTAATTCTAATTTTTCCTTAAAAATGTGATGTCTAAAATAAAAAAAATACTTGAATCTTTTGTCTAAGAGCCCTTCAATCTTAATAATTATTCTTTTTTTTGCACAAACAACACAATTAAAAAAAACATGAAACGTATAGTGATTTTTGCTTCAGGATCAGGGAGTAACGCCGAAAATATCATTACTTATTTTAAAAATTCAACCGATATTTCAGTAACTCATGTTCTTTCAAATAATAGGAACGCAAAAGTTTTTGAACGATGCGAAAGATTGAATATTGATGCTTCATTATTCGATAAAGAGAGCTTTATAAAGGAAGATACGGTACTAAATTTTTTACTTGTAGAAGCTGATTTTATCGTTCTTGCCGGATTTTTATGGCGAATCCCAGCAGCAATTGTTCAGGCGTTTCCAAATAAAATCATCAATATCCACCCAGCTTTATTACCTAAATACGGCGGCAAAGGTATGTATGGAATGAATGTTCATAAAGCAGTTAAAGAGAATAATGAAAAGGAAACCGGGATTACCATTCATTATGTGAATGAAAATTATGATGAAGGAGCTGTTATTTTTCAAGCTAAAACAGAGTTAACTTCGGAAGACACACCTGAGAACATTGCTAGTAAAATACATAATTTAGAATACGAACATTTCCCTAAAGTTATTGAAAACGTAATTTTAGGTAATGAGTAAGAAAAAGAAATATTATGTAGTATGGAAGGGCAAAAAGACTGGTGTTTTTACCTCCTGGGCAGAATGCAAAAAACAAATAGATGGTTTTGAAGGAGCCCAGTACAAATCTTTTATTGATAAAAAAGAAGCAGAAAAAGCCCTTAAAAAATCCTATAATGACTATAAAGGGAAAAATACGAAGGTAAAAAGCTTAACAGACGCCGAGAAAAAAAAGTATGGGGTTCCTATTTTAGAAAGTCTTTCAGTAGACGCGGCATGCGCTGGGAACCCTGGTAAAATGGAGTATAGAGGTGTTTTAACCCATAACAAAAAGCAAATTTTTATAAAAGGCCCTTTTAAAAACGGAACTAACAATATTGGTGAGTTTCTAGCTCTAGTTCATGGAATTGCCTTTTTAAAAAGCAAAAAAATGGAAGACATTCCTATTTACTCAGACTCTAGGATAGCTATGAGCTGGATTAAGCAAAAGAAATGTAAAACCAATGTAACTTTCGATAATTCAAACAAAGATCTCTTAGAGCTCATAAAAAGAGCCGAAAATTGGCTTCGAAATAACTCTTTTAAAAATCCTATTTTAAAATGGGAAACAAAAGCATGGGGAGAAATTCCTGCAGATTTTGGAAGAAAATAAAAAAACCGAGTATTAATTTACTCGGTTTTCTTTTTTATATTCATTTAGATATTACTTTACAGCGATCTTGGTTTCTTCTTTCCAAGTTTGGACACTAGCAATTGTATAATCTTTGTAATCAATTTCTCTTAGACCTTCTTTATGCCACATAAACCATTTACCTGTTTTTTTACCTTCCGTATAATGAGCAATGGCTGTTTTATTACCTTCTTTATCAAAAGTAAGCCAAGTTCCTTCAAGTTTTTTATTCTTAAAAAAGCCTTGTTCTTTTACAGTTCCATCTTTATAAAAATATGTCGCTTTTACTAAATCACCTGCTTTTTCGTATTTCGGTTCTACTTGAGCTTGCACAGCAACGAAGCATAACATACAAGCTAAAACAATTATTTTTTTCATATCTAACATTTAAATCATTAACATTTATTTTACGAATATAACATCTATTTTACACATAAGCAACATTTTGGTAACATTAATTTAACATTGAAGTTTTAACACTTGTTCCTTTCATTTTATTATATTTACTGTTATTCAATCATTTAAACAAAAAATCATGGCAATAATGAAAGTTATCGAAATCTTAGCTAATTCAGACAAAAGCTGGGAAGACGCTACAAAAAAAGCAATTAAAAATGCTTCTAAATCTGTAAAAAACATTAGGTCGGCCTTTGTTCAATCGCAAAGTGTGGTTGTCAACAATGACGAAGTTGCAGAATTCAGAGTTAACTTAAAGGTTACTTTTGAAGTAGTCTAATTCTGAAAATATCAGGTATTTAATATGCGATTTCTTAAGAAATCGCATATTTTTATGCCATGAACTTACTTCAAAATTTCTTTATCGGTATTTTAGCTCTAATACATATTTATATTTTAGTATTAGAAATGTTTTTATGGACAACGCCAAAGGGTAGAAAAGCCTTTGGCATAAGAGATGAACAATTTGCAAAAGACACGAAAACTTTGGCAGCAAATCAGGGGTTGTATAATGGTTTTTTGGCCGCCGGATTTATTTGGTCAATGATTTCTCAAAAAGTAGATATCGCTATTTTTTTTACTTTATGCGTATTTATTGCTGGTCTTTATGGTTCCTATTCAACAGGAAAAAAGAAAATATTATACATACAGTCCTTACCAGCACTTATAACTTTTATTTTATTATTATTAAAAATGAGTTAAGTACATTAACACTACTACAAATCAATATTAACTATTAAATTAATTATTTTAAAAAAATGGAACAGTACATTGAAAAGACAAAGGAATTGTTAATGGACTATGCTCCGAAGGCTATTACAGCATTAGCTATTCTAATTATTGGGTTATTTCTCATAAAATTAGTTGTTACGGGAGTTAAAAAAGTAATGAAAAAACAAAATGTGGATATCACATTACAAAAGTTTTTAGGTGATTTATTAGGGTGGGCACTAAAAGCCTTACTATTTGTAACGGTTATTTCAAAACTCGGAGTTGCTACTACTTCTTTCGCAGCTATTCTTGGTGCTGCTGGTTTAGCTATTGGTTTAGCACTACAAGGTTCATTATCAAATTTTGCAGGTGGAACTTTAATAATGATATTTAAACCATTTAAAACAGGAGACCTAATAGAAGCTCAAGGCGTAACAGGTGTTGTTAAAGAAATTCAGATATTTACCACTCATGTCAATACACCAGATAATAAATTAGCGATTATTCCCAACGGAGCTTTATCAAATGGAAACATAATTAACTATACAAAAGAAGGCAAACTTCGTATAGATTTAACCTTTGGTGTTTCTTATGATGCAGATATAAAGCAAACAAAAGAAATTTTAATGGGTGTATTAACTTCTAATGATAAAGTGTTATCAAATCCTGCTCCTACTGTAAACGTTTCGGAACTAGCTGATAGCTCTGTTAACTTTGCTGTCCGACCATGGGTAGATGTAGCTCATTATTGGGATATTTATTTTGAAACCACTGAAAATGTAAAAATTGCTTTAGACAAAGCTGGTATTGAAATTCCTTATCCTCATGCCGTTGAAATTCAGAAAAAAGCATAACACATAACAAAACATTGTAAATTAAGAAAGTCGTTTGATAAATAAAAACAAACGACTTTCAAACATAATGGGGGCTCTATTGACCCAAGTTATAATTGTTATAGAGAATTACTTATTCTCTCTTAGCTTCTTAATTTTAGCTCTTCTGTCTTGAATTTCTTTCATTGCCTTTAGCCTTTCCTTTTCTACTCTATCTTCCATGGCTTCTTTACCATCGATAATGATAAAATATGATCTTCTATTTAACTGATGTTCTTCTTTAGAACACTTTCTTTGATTTTCATCATTACAGTTATTCAGAAGTTTAGATTCTCCAAAACCTTGTGCACTCATAATTCTTTCTCTATCGATACCTCTTTCAATAAGGTATTCTCTAGTAGAACTTGCTCTGTTTTGAGAAAGTCTTAAATTATAAGCTGCTTTACCCCAACTATCAGTGTGAGATTCAATTCTGATAACTAACTCAGGGTGATTTGTCATTACTCTATAAAGCTTTTCTAATTCATACTTCGCATCATCACGGATAGCGTATTTATCTAAATCAAAATAAATTGGTTTTAAATCAATACGATCTCCAACAATCAACTTATCTAGAGTCATATCAAAATCACGAATCGCTTTAGATGACAATTCTACATTTCTCTTAGATGGCTCGTAATCGAATTTTTTAGAACTTATAGTGTATTTAGAGTCGCATGGAACTTTCTCTAAGTTATACATACCGTTTTCATCCGATAAAACTTCTTCAATTATTTCTCCACTTTCGTTTAATAAGGAAATGGTAGCATATGAGACATTCGTTTTTGTTTTTGAATCAACCACATGACCACTTATTTCATTCGTACAAGGTGGTGGTACCGAATAAATGAAAAAACTATAAATGTCATCACTTCCCTTGCCTTTATCTCTATTTGAAGAGAAAAAACCATATTTTCCTTCATCATTTATAAAAAAAGCAAAATCATCTCGGTTACTATTTAAGGGTTCTCCTAGGTTTATAACCTCGTTATTTTCACTATTTTCATTCAGTTTCGTTTGAAAAATATCTAACAAACCTAAACCAGTATGACCATCAGATGAAAAATATAAGGTTCCGTCCTTTCCAACATATGGAAACTCCTCTCGTCCACGAGTATTAATTCTGTCTCCTAAATTTTTTGGAACTCCATAATTATCTTCAGCATAGATTTCTACCATATATAGATCAGTCATACCTTCACCTCCTGGCATATCAGAGGTAAAATACAATATTTTTTCATCTGGACTTAAAACTGGATGTCCAACTGAATATTCATCACTATTAAAAGGAAGTTCAACAACATTTACCCAAATACCATCAACCAAAGATGCTTTAAAAACCTTAAGGTTTACAATTTTCTTTTTGTCTTTTCGTACTCTTTTACCATCAAAGTTATTTCTAGTAAAATACATAGTTTTTCCATCCTTGGTAAAAACTGGTTTTCCTTCATGGTACTCTGTCGTAATCGGAGCACTAATCATTTTAGCCTCGTTTAATACTAAAACCGTATCTTTTTTACTCCAATCTAAGGGCTGTACTTTAGTTTTTGCTTTGTATATATTAAGGAACGGTTGGTTGTTCCAATCATATATTTTCTGCTTCAAATTTGTATTAAAAGCTGATGAAGTAAAATACGCATTTCCATCGAGAATAAACCCTCCGTAATCAGAATACTCAGAATTAATCGCTAAGTTACTAACACTAATTCGCTCTTCCTTCATTTTAGAATGCTCTAAAATGTATTCTGAACTCTTCATTCCACTTTTTACAATATTGTCAGGTAAAGATTTTAATGATTTTAATATTGAATCTGACTTCTTATACTTCCCTGTACTTCTCAATACCTGAGCATATTTAAATAAATATGCATCTGATAGTTCATCTTTATATTTCTCTACCAATTTACTATACCATACCTCAGCTTCTTTAACATCTGCATTGTTATAATATGAATCGGCTAGCCTCGACAGCACGTGCTTTGAGTCATCACCCTTCTCATTATATATATCCTTATACAGTTCAGCTGAACGTACATAAGAAAACTCATTGAAATACCTATCTGCCACTCTTCTACTTTGTGCGTAAGAATTAATACTAACACACATACACAAAACAAGTAACTTTTTATAATGTAATTTTATTCTCATGACTTGTTTAATTAGAAAAATCTTGGAGATCTATACTTTAACTCTTTGAATATATCATAACGTATCATTACCTCATGCGTTCCCGAGTTTGTTACATTATAATTTGTTGTTGTAAGATCGTACGCATACCCTATCAAGAAAGAATCACTAACTTGAAATCCTAATAACACACTAATGGAATCATCCCATCTCCATGCAATACCTGTTCTAAATTTCTCATTAAACATTACAGTCGCAGAAATATCCAATGAAACAGGAGCACCTGATACGGCCTTTAACAACGTTGCAGGTTTTAACTTTATACTCTCTGATAAATCAAACACATACCCTCCAATAAAATAAAAGTGCATTCTTTCTACTGCTGTTGTTTGAAGCGATTGAAGGTTTCCATCATAATGTTCAGATTTCAAGAAGTTAGGTACAGATAAACCAACATACCATTTTGGTTGATGGTAATAAACTCCTGCACCAATAGTAGGCAAAAATCTACCACTAATATTATTTGCAAAAATTGGTTCATTTTCATCAACCTGTCCTTTCGACCAATCAATGTTTAAAATTCTACCTCCTAATCTTAATCCGAACGATAAGTTTCCTTGATGTCCAGTTTCGATACTATAAGAACCATTTGCATCGAAATAAAATTCATCCGACGGTCCTATTTTATCATTTAACAAATTTATTCCCAACCCAAGGCCAGAATAGCCAAGAGGTGTGTCAAAACTTAAATTTTGGGTGTCTGGAGCACCATTAAATCCAACCCACTGAGCTCTACCCAGTGCAGTAATTACCGCATGACCTCGTGAACCAGCATAAGCAGGATTCACACTCATTGTATTGAACATATATTGGGTGTAATGAGGATCCTGTTGAGCGGTTAACTCAACAAGGCCCATTACTGTAAGAAAAAAATATAATCTTATTATTCTCTTCATGTTTTCACTCTATTTGAAAATTTTATACCTAAGTGACTATCGGTTAAGATATAGCCACCCTTTTAACACATCGCTTCCGTTACCTAAATCGACCATATAAAAATATGTTCCCGTTGGTAACTCCTCATCTACCTGCACATTTGCTCTACCTCTGGATTTTCCGGTGAATGAAATTGTATTATTATTATATCCTTCAACTCTAAATACAAGATTACCCCATCTGTTAAATATTTCAACTGTGTTATTTGGATAATTTGTAATACAATCAATTTTAAAATACTCGTTAACACCGTCACCATTTGGACTAAACTCGTTATAAATATGTAAACATGTATTTAAAATTAGGTAAGTGGCATCATCTGTTGGGTCATTACCAATATCTGGGCCATCAACCGTTAAAGGATCCGTTATTGTATTTCCGAACTCATCTGTTCCAGCATCAGAAGTTACACTTACATCATCCGTTCCATCTGGACTGTCTCCTGTCGCTGTAGCAATATTACTATAACTTCCATTATCAAGATTCAACTGTGTTACTGCGTACTGAGCTGTTACCGTAGCCGATTCTCCTGGTGTTAAACTAGCTATTGGATTGCCAGACGTAATTGTTGCTCCTAAATCAGTAACTTCAATATTAGAAAGTGTGGTTTGTCCTGTATTGGTTACCACTAACTCATAAGTAATCATAGAACCAACATCATATGGCCCAATAGAGGTCACACTCTTGATTAATGTCATACTTGAATTATTTCCACTCCCTCCATTAGTTAAATCAATATCGGTAGCATCATTCGTTGGATCTGTATCAGCATCTGGACCATCAACATTTAATGGATCAGAAATTGGATTTCCATCCTCATCTGTACCCGCATCGGAACCTACTGTTACATCGTCTGTTCCACTTGGGCTATCACCTGTTGCGGTAGCTGTATTACTATAACTTCCAGTAGTAATATCTGACTCTGTTAATGTATAACTAGCGAACACAGTTGCCGAAGCTCCTGGCGCTAAACTAGCTATTGGATTTCCAGATGTAATTGTTGCTCCTGGATCAGTTACCTCAATATTTGTTAATGTTACTGTTCCTGTATTCGTAACAACTAATTCATAAGTTAACACATCTCCTACCTCATAAGGTCCAGAAGAAGTTACACTTTTAATTAAAGTCATCGAACCAGATAAATTCAATACAGTATCATCATTTGTTGGGTCTGTATCTGTATCTGGACCATCAACATTTAACGGATCAGAAATTTCATCTCCATTCTCATCAGTTCCTGCATCAGACTCAACAGTCACATCATCAGTTCCAGTAGTACTGTCTCCTGTTGCTGTTGCCGAGTTACTATAACTTCCATTATCAAGATCTGACTGCGTTAATGTATAAGCAGCGGTTACAGTTGCTGAATTTCCTGGAGCTAAACTAGTTATTGGATTTCCAGAAATAATTGTTGCTCCCGGATCAGTTACCTCAATATTACTTAAAGTTAATGTACCTGTATTAGTTACTACTAACTCATACGTAATTGTTGATCCTGCTGAATATGGTCCACTAGAAGTTACACTCTTAATTAAAGTCATACTTGAAGTTTGACCTTCAGTTAAATCAATATCAGTTGCATCGTTTGTTGGATCAGTATCAGCATCTGGACCATCAACAGTTAATGGATCTGTAATTTCATCTCCATTTTCGTCAGTTCCAGCATCTGATGTTACCCCAACATTATCAGTCCCTCCTGAAACATCTCCAGTAGCAGTAGCAGTATTTGTATAATTTCCACTATCAAGGTCCGATTGTGTAATCGTATAACTCGCCATTACTGTAGCTGAAGCTCCTGGTGCCAAACTAGCTATTGGATTTCCAGATGTAATTGTTGCTCCTAAGTCCGTTACCTCAATGTTTGTAATTGTTGTAGCTCCAGTATTTGTAACTACCAATTCATACGTAATTGTACCACCAACTGAGTAAGGACCATTTGAAGTCACACTCTTTATCATGGTCATTGAACCAGATAAGTTAATCACTGTATCGTCATTTGTAGTATCTGTATCAGCATCTGGACCATCAACATTCAATGGATCTGTAATTTCATTTCCATTTTCATCGGTTCCAGCATCTGATTCTACAGTTACATCATCTGTTCCGTTAGGGCTATCGCCCGTTGCCGTCGCAGAGTTACTATAACTTCCATTATCAATATCTGATTGAGTTAATGTATAAGTTGCTGTTACTGTAGCTGACTCTCCAACCGCTAAACTCGCTATTGGATTTCCAGAAGTAATTGTTGCTCCTAAATCTGTTACCTCAATATTAGTTAATAAAACACCACCATTATTGGTAACTACTAACTCATAAGTTAACATAGAGCCTGCTGCATAAGGTCCATTAGACGTTACACTTTTTATCATAGTCATACTTGGCCCATTACCTTCTGTCAAATCAAGATATGTCGCATCATTTGTAGGATCTGTATCTGTGTCTGGTCCGTCAACAGTTAATGGATCAGTAATCACATCTCCATTCTCATCTGTTCCAGCATCAGATGTTACTCCTACATTATCTGTACCTCCAGAAACATCACCTGTGGCAGTAGCCGTATTGCTATAACTTCCAGAATTGATATCAGATTGTGTTAATAAATAACTTGCCGTTATGGTAGCTGATTCTCCTGCTGCTAAACTCGCTATTGGATTTCCAGACGTAATTGTTGCTCCTAGATCTGTTACTTCAATATTTGTAATTGTAATAGAACCAGTATTAGTAACAACCAATTCATAATTAATAGTATCACCAACATTATAAGGACTTGATGATGTTACACTCTTAATCAAGGTCATTGAACCAGATAAGTTTATTACGGTATCGTCATTCGTTGGATCTGTATCAGCATCTGGACCATCAACAGTTAATGGATCTGTAATTTCATTTCCATTTTCATCTGTTCCAGCATCTGATGTTGATGTTACATCGTCTGTTCCATTTGTACTATCTCCAGTTACTGTAGCCGAGTTACTATAACTACCACTATCTATATCTGACTGAATTAATGTATAACTAGCCATCACTGTAGCCGAGGCTCCCGGTGCTAAACTCGCGATTGGATTCCCTGAAGTGATTGTTGCTCCTGCATCAGCTACTTCAATATTACTTAAGGTAACTGTACCTGTATTGGTAACCACTAACTCATAAGTTAACATAGAGCCTGCTGAGTATGGACCATTAGAAGTTACACTCTTAATTAAAGTCATACTTGGGCTCTGCCCACTTGATAAATCAATATCTGTAGAATCGTTTGTTGGATCAGTATCAGCATCTGGACCATCAACAGTTAATGGATCTGTAATCTCATTTCCGTTTTCATCCGTTCCAGCATCTGATGTTGATGTTACATCATCTGTTCCAAAAGAACTATCTCCTGTAACCGTTGCTGTATTACTATAACTTCCATTATCTATATCAGCCTGAGTTAATGTATAACTCGCTGTAACAGTTGCTGAATCACCTGGCGATAAACTCGCAATAGGGTTTCCTGAAATAATGGTTGCACCTAAATCGGCAACTTCAATGTTAGTAATTTCTTCATTTCCTGAATTGGTAACTTCAATTTCATAATTGATTACCGTTCCTACAGTAAACTCAGATGGTAAACTTACCACCGACTTAATAACATCTAAAGAAGCTCCAGATGTATAAGTAAAGAAGCTCGTGTTTCCTGACGCATTTGTAGTCGTTCCTAATGCCGCAATATTTGCGTTAAATCCATTAAGGCTTTCTCCTTGTGAAGAATTTTGAGTTACCACAATTGGAAAACTTACTTCTTCAAAAAGATCAGCAGGAATTTCTGCTTTCTGTGTAAATTTCAGGATTTTATCAGCTGACACATATGTAATATCAAATAATGATAATACATCTATATCATTGGACGTTCCTGTAATTAGAGAAATATCATCGCTCTTTAACTTGATATAATCGCCTAAGTCAATAGTTACTGTAACGTTAGGTTGACCTCCAAATACGAAAGCTTCGACATTTGCCCCTGAGGTTTCCTGAATCTTAAAACTTGCTATTCCTTCTCCTGAATTCTCAATGGTTCCCAATGGAGCAGGTGTAATAAAACCATCCTGCAAACTAACTGATTGAGAAAAACCTACTTGAGAACACATTAATAATAGAAAAGCATATAACTTAACTATCCCCCTCATATATTCATTATGTTTATTTTTTTATCCCCTTACTTAAATAAAATCCTTTATTAAAAGAGTGATTTTTTGCCCCTTCAATCTTTTAATAATGCCGGTGCTAGCTTTCAACTAGCACCAGCATATGGGAATTTTATTGGTTATTACTATAACTTATAGTATCCGAGTCATTATCATTTCCTCTAAATACTTGACCTCCAGAATTACCACGGATTGTCGCTTTTAATGGTCTTTCTCCTCTTGAGTTAGCCGGTGAAATAAACTTCGCCTTGATTCCAATTCTTGAGAATGTATTTCCATTAAATATACCTCCGTTTCCAATGTAGGTAAACTTATGAAGACCTCTATCTAATTCATAACTCCAATCAGAGTTGAATAATGTTTGTCCATTTAATGTTGTAAGCGTATCATCATAAGTAAACTCGAAGTTTGTACTATCTGATATTCTAAACTCTACCGTATCTAATCCGTTTGAATTAAATCCATTTCCTTCACCTACGAACACTACGAAATCAATATCACCTTCAGCACCAACAACGTTCGTTTCTCTAGTAATCACAGAAACTGTATAATCTGGCTCCATAAATTTCTTCACAAGTAGAATTACTGTAGCTGTATCACAGGCCTGAGGTGTTCCATCGTCACATACTTGATAAGTGAAACTATCTTGCCCCGTAAACCCTGCATTCGGTTGATAGTTGAATGTACCATCAGCGTTTAAGGTTAACGTACCATTACTTACATTATTTACCGGTGTGGTATTTACTGTTTGCGTATCTCCTTCTGGATCAGAATCATTTGCTAACACATTTTCAGTTATGTTATTATTTGCTGTATCTGCAACTGTATCAAACGCATCATCATTTGCAACTGTAATATTCCCTGAATCCTCATTAACTTGAATTTCTACTGTTGCAGTGTCACATGCTTGAGGTGTTCCATTATCACAAATTTGATACGTGAAACTATCCGTTCCTGTAAATCCTGCATCTGGAACATATGTAAATGTACCATCAGCATTTAACGTTAATGTACCATTACTTACATCACTTACTGGAGTAGTGTTTACCGTTAAGTCATCTCCATCTGGATCAAAATCATTACTTGCTACGTTTCCAGTTACTGTTGTTCCTTCCTCTGTAGTTACAGTATCAGGGTTAGCTATTGGAGCGTTATTTGATGAAGTTGAATCTGGTAATACTTCAATAAACACTTCAGCTGTATCACAAGCTTGAGGTACTCCATCATCACATACTTGGTAAGTGAAACTATCCTCTCCTGTGAACCCTGCATTCGGAGTATATGTATAACTACCATCAGCATTTAAGGTTAAAATACCATTACTTACATTACTTACTGGAGTTGTATTCACTGTTTGAGTATCTCCTTCTGGATCAGAATCATTTGTCAATACATTTCCTGCTAGTGTTGTTCCTTCATTGGTATTTCCTATATCATTAACAGCTATTGTCGAATTCGCTAATCCTCCAACTGTTAATACTACTGTACCTTCATCACATGCTTGAGGAGTACCATTATCACATACTTGATACGTAAAACTGTCTGTTCCTGTAAATCCTGCATTAGGGACATATGTAAATGTACCGTTAGCATTCAATGTTAACGTACCATTACTTACATTACTTATTGGAGTTGTATTCACTGTTTGAGTATCACCTTCTGGATCAGAATCATTTGTCAATACATTTCCTCCCGTTAATGTTACATCAGTTCTTGTTGTAAATGCATCATCATTTGCTACAGTTGTGTTTCCACTATCTTCAATAACCATAATCTCAACCACTGCTGTATCACAAGCTGCTGTTGGAGTTGCATTATCACATACTTGATACGTAAAACTATCTGTTCCTGTAAATCCTGCATCTGGAACATATGTAAATGTACCATCAGCATTTAACGTTAATGTACCATTAGTAACATCTGTTACTGGAGTAGTATTTACCGTTAAAGGATCTCCATCTGGATCGAAGTCATTACTCACTACATTTCCTGTTAAGGTTGTACCTTCTTCAGTAGTAGCTGTATCAGCATTTGCAATTGGTGCTTCGTTAGCAGCTGTACCAGAATCTAGTACCTCTATAAACACTTGTCCTTCATCACATGCTTGTGGGTTTCCATCATCACATACTTGGTATGTAAAGCTATCTTCACCTGTAAATCCTGCATTTGGAGTATATGTATAACTACCATCAGCATTTAACGTTAATGTACCATTACTCACGTTGCTTACAGGTGTTGTATTCACTGATTGAGTATCTCCTTCTGGATCATAATCATTCGTTAATACGTTTCCAGATGTTGCAACATCTTCATAAGTATTACTAATATCATTAACTGCTACAGTTGTATTTGCTAATCCTCCTACTGTTACCATTACAGTTGCCTCGTCACATGCTTGTGGAGTTCCATCATCACAAACTTGGTAGGTAAAACTATCAGTTCCTGTAAATCCTGCATCTGGAACATATGTAAATGTACCATCGGCATTTAACGTTAACGTACCATTAGCAACATCTGCTACTGGAGTAGTATTAACAGTTTGGTCATCTCCTTCTGGATCTGAATCATTTGCTAGTACATTACCTCCTGTTAATGTAGTACCTGGAGTTGTATTAAATGCATCATCATTTGCTACTGTGATATTTCCTGAGTCTTCATTAACATGAATTTCTACTGTAGCCGTATCACAAGAAGGTGTTGGACTTGCATCATCACAAACTTCGTAAGTAAAACTATCGGTTCCTGTAAACCCTGCGTCAGGAACATATGTAAATGTACCATCAGGGTTTAAGGTTAATGTACCATTAGTAACATCTGTTACTGGAGTAGTGTTTACTGTTAATGGATCTCCATCTGGATCAAAATCATTACTTGCAACATTTCCTGTTACTGTTGTTCCTTCTTCAGTTGTTACAGTATCTGCATTTGCAATTGGATTTTCATTATCTACTGTTCCATTTGGAATTACTTCTATAAATACTACACCTTCATCACATGCTTGAGGATTTCCATCATCACATACTTGGTATGTAAAACTATCTTGTCCTGTAAATCCTGCATTTGGAGTATATGAATAACTACCATCAGCATTTAACGTTAATGTACCATTACTTACATTACTTACTGGTGTTGTATTTACACTTTGAGTATCGCCTTCTAAATCATAATCATTTGTCAATACATTTCCTGCTACTGCAGTATCAGCGTATGTATTACTGATATCATTAACAGCAATTGTAGTATTTGCTAAACCTCCTACTGTCACAACAGCCGTTGCTTCATCACATGCTTGAGGAGTACCATTATCACATACTTGATAAGTAAAAGTATCAGTTCCTGTGAATCCTGCATCTGGAACATAAGTAAATGTACCATCAGTATTCAACGTTAATGTACCATTACTAGCATCTACTAATGGTGTTGTATTTACTGTTTGCGTATCACCTTCTGGATCTGAATCGTTTGCTAATACATTTCCACCCGTTAATGTTGCTCCTGGAGTTGTATTGAATGCATCATCATTCGCTACCGTGATATTTCCAGTATCTTCATTTACATGAATTTCAACTGTAGCAGTATCACATGATGGAGTTGGACTTGCATCGTCACAAACTTCATACGTAAAACTATCAGTTCCTGTGAATCCTGCATCTGGAACATAAGTAAATGAACCGTCAGGATTTAAGGTTAATGTACCATTAGTAACATCTGTTACTGGTGTTGTATTTACTGTTAGTGGATCTCCATCTGGATCAAAGTCATTGCTTGCAACATTTCCTGTTACTGTTGCTCCTTCTTCAGTTGTTACAGTATCAGCGTTTGCAATTGGGTTTTCATTTCCAGCAGTTCCTTCAGGAATTACTTCAATAAATACCTGACCTTCATCACATGCTTGAGGATTTCCATCATCACAAACTTGGTATGTAAAACTATCTTCCCCTGTAAATCCAGCATTTGGAGTATATGTATAGCTACCGTCAGCGTTTAATGTTAATGTACCATTACTTACATTACTTACTGGCGTAGTATTCACCGTTTGTGTATCACCTTCTAAATCATAATCGTTTGTCAATACATTCCCTGCTACTGCGTTATCTACATATGTATTGTTTATATCATTTTCTGCGATTGTAGTGTTTGCAATACCTCCAACTGTAAGAGCAACCGTAGCTTCATCACAAGCTTGTGGAGTTCCATCGTCACACACTTCGTAAGTGAAACTATCAGTTCCTGTAAATCCAGCATTTGGAACATAGGTAAATGTACCGTCAGCGTTTAACGTTAATGTACCATTACTTACATTAGTTGTTGGTGTTGTATTTACTGTCTGCGCATCTCCTTCTGGATCCGAATCATTTGCTAATACATTCCCTCCTGTTAATGTTACACCTGGAGTTGTTGTAAATGCATCATCATTCGCTACTGTGATATTTCCTGTGTCAGGATTTACATTAATCTCTACTGTAGCAGTATCACATAATGGAGTTGGACTCGCATCATCACAAACCTCATAAGTGAAGGTATCAGTACCTGTAAACCCAGCATCAGGTACATAAGTAAATGTACCATCAGTATTTAAGGTTAATGTACCATTACTTACATCAGTGGTTGGCGTTGTATTTACTGTTAAAGGATCTCCATCTGGATCAAAATCGTTACTTGCTACGTTCCCTGTTACAGTAGTTCCTTCTTCAGTTAAAACTGTATCAGCGTTTGCAATTGGTGCCTCATTAGCTACTGAACCATTTGGTAATACTTCAATAAACACTGTTGCTTCATCACAAGCAGATGGGCTAACATCATCACAAACTTCATAGGTAAAGCTATCTTCACCTGTAAACCCTGCATTTGGAGTATAGGTATAACTACCATCAGCATTTAACGTTAATGTACCATTACTTACATTAGTAACAGGAGAAGTGCTTACAGTTTGCGTATCGCCTTCTAAATCGAAATCATTTGTAGACACGTTACCGCTTACGGCAACTCCTTCATATGTATTACTAATATCATTAACTGCTGTAGTTGTATTCGTTGTCCAAGTAAAAAACGCCGCGTTTCCTTCTGCGTTAGTATCAGAACCTAATGCTGCGATATTCGCATTGAAACCATTACTTACTTCTGACTCACTTGAATTTTGAACAACTTTAACTGGAAAAGTAAATTTAATGTTTGCATCAGCAGGAATATTGTTATTCGTCTGCTCAAACTTTAAAATACTACTCGTCCCGTCATATGTCATTGTGAACAAACCACTCATATCAGTTCCATCAAAGGAATCTTCTATTGTGATATCACTTAACGAAACCACTCCATTTGGTAAGTCAATAAAATCACCTAAGTCAACTGTAATAGTCACATTTGGTAAAGAACCAAATACTGGTGATGATACCGGACTTCCTGAAGTCTCTTGAAGCCTAAACTCGGCTGTACCTGAACCATTTGCCTGCACCGACGGAAGTGGTGCTGGCGAAATTAATGCATCTGTTAAATTTACAGACTGGCTATATCCTAAATGAATACAGCATAAAAACATTATCAAAAATGTAATTTTTCCCCTCATAAGAAAACATCTTAAATTATTAAACTCAAACTATTTATTTAAAATGTTAATAATTGTACAGTATAACTGTTATCAATCTCCCCATTACTAGTAGATTATTAATTATTAACTCTTTTAATTCTTTATTTATTTTTATTACTAAATTGTATTATATCCTGGTCATTATCATTTCTTGTATTGACCTGTCCTCCGGAATCTGCCTTGACGGTAACCTTCAGAGGAACATTTCCACTTGAACTAGCAGGTGACTTAAAAATGGCATTCACCCCTATCTTTGACACAGTATTCCCTTGAAAGTCACCACTTTTTACATAAATAAACTTATGTAACCCCGATTCCTTTTTATAAGACCAGTCAGAATTATCCACCTTCGTGCCATTCAACAATGTCAAATCTTTATCAAATTGAAAAGAAAATCTATTACTATCTGCAATTCTAACTTCTACTGGATTTATACCATTTGCATTTTGACTATTTGCTTCTCCAATGAAAACCACGAAATCAATTTTAGCACTATCCCCATTGACTACTGTTTTCTCTGTAAATAAAGTTGGATAGTAATCTGGTGCTATAAATTTATTCACTACTATAATTACCGTTCCTGAATCACACGCTTGTGGAGAACCATTATCGCAAACTGTGTATCTAAAGCTATCTTGGCCAAAGAACCCTGCATTTGGTTGATAATCGAACGTTCCATCTGCATTTAACGTTAATGTTCCGTTATTTACATTTTTAACAGGGGTCGTATTTACCGTTTGTGTATGTCCCTCAGGATCTGTATCATTATCCAATACATTTCCTACTACATTGTTATTTGCAGTATCTCCAACAGTATGATAAGCATCATCATTAGCCACTGTTATATTTACCGTTTCAGATGTTACCATAATATTTACAACAGCCGTATCACAAAGTGGTGTTGGACTTGCATTATCACATACTTGATATGTGAAAGTATCTGGTCCTATAAACCCAGTATTTGGCACATAAGTAAAACTACCATTAGCATTTAATGTTAAAGTTCCATTACTTACATTATTTACTGGTGTTGTATCAACAGTTAAAGGATCTCCATCAGGATCAAAATCATTACTTGCTACATTACCGGTAAGTGTAACTCCCATTTTTGTAGTTCCTGTATCAACATTCGCTATTGGGGCTTCATTGTTAGTTGTTCTATTTGGTAAAACCTCAATAAACACACTTGCTCTACCACATGATTGAGCAGAATTATTATCGCAAACCTCATAGGTAAAAACATCTTCCCCAGAGAAATTCGGATTAGGTGTATAGCTAAAGTTTCCATTAGCGCTTAATGTTAATGCTCCATTTGTAGTATTTACTATTGGTTCTGTTTTTACCAACTGAGTATCTCCTTGTAAATCATAATCGTTCGCTAGCACATTCCCTGTAACTACCTGACCTTCGCTTGTATTCACAAAGTCATTTACTGCAAACGTATCGTTATGACAAACTGAATTTATACTGCTCTTATCAATAACCTTAACTACATCACCAGTATCATAAGATGCTGCAACTACTTTTCCTGAAGTGCTAACGGCACCCGAACTAACTGTTAATGGCTCGTTTAAACTTGATGGATTATAATAAGTATTTCCATTTCCGTCTGCATTTCTGTTATTATAAGCTTCGTTTGCATCACTACAACCATCACCATCACTATCGGAACTCAAATAATCTAAAGTTCCTGTAGTTGTTTCTCTTGCAACGGTTCCTTTATCCGCACCGTTTGTTGTTTCTATTGAATCTGCTAATCCATCGTTATCAGCATCTACATCAACGGAAACACTATCCATATTATCAACGCGTCCATCATTATTAGTATCCAATGAAGCTGTACCTGCTTCAACTATATCATAAACTCCATCATTATCACTATCTAAATCTAAGTGGTTCGGAATCCCATCTTGATCAAAATCACTACCCGCTGAGGTACAATTAGAACCTGATCCTCCACCAGAAGAATATTTGAACCCTCTAGTACCTACAGAAAAGAAAATTGCATCTCCTGCAATAGCACTTGGACGGCTAATTGTCATTGTTATAGAACTATGTTCTCCTGAGAACAATAAAGTAGCATTTGGCTCATTGGTTCCAGTTCTCATTCCAGAAGCACCAGTAACACTGTTACCATTTTTTGTTGTCCAACATTGATCAAGAACAGAGAATGATTTATTAAACGATACTACATCCGACACGTTTTCCGAAGCAGCACCACCTGAGAATGACGTCAAGTGTATCATTGGATCAACGGCGACTCCATTTTCAAAAGTAAACTTGATCGTTACAGAGTTATTTGCATTTACCGATACCGCCATCGCTCGAGAGGCTCCAACAGGCACATTCGCCGAATTAGAATACCCTCTGCTTGGATTAGGTTGGTTTCCATCACAATAAAAATACATTTGATTTACATGTAAATTATTTGTTCCCGATACGTGCTCCGTTTTTATATTTATATCCGCTCCTGCTCCTGAAGAAATAACACCGTTAATTGGTCCTTGATAAGGTCCATTCCATGTACTCCAATAATTTGTACCTGTAACAGGTAAATCATCTGGTGTTTCACATACATTCTCATCTTCATCTGCGATTCCATCATTATCATCATCTAAATCACAATCATTATTGATACCATCACCATCAGGGTCGTTTGCTGTAGGTGTTCCTTTAATTGCTCCATCATAACAAGGTCCACATATTGCAGCATCAGAGTCTCCATCAATAACTTTGGCAACATCTCCAGTTGTATAAGATGCTGCAGCCACTTTTCCATTGGCATTTACAGCACCTGAAGCTTCCGTTAAAGGTTCAGCTAAATCATTTGGATTATAATAAGTATTTCCTGATCCATCTGCACCACTATTCCCATAAGCTTCATTAGCATCGCTACATCCATCTGCATCACTATCAGCATTTAAATAATCAGCAGTTCCTGTAGTTGTTTCTCTAGGTGAGGTTCCAGTATTCTGACCGTTAATAGCCTCAATAGAATCTGCTAAACCGTCATTATCAGTATCTCCTGAGGTACTTGTTATACTGTCAATAGTTCCATCATTGTTTGTATCCATTGAACCAGTTCCAGCCTCTACTACATCATAAATACCATCATTATCACTATCTAAATCTAAATAATCAGGTACTCCATCACTATCAGTATCTCTTGCCGTGGTTCCTCCGTTATCGGCACAATACCCCATAACTCCAACCCCTATAAAGTAATTTTCACAATTACAAGAAGAAGCATTCGAATTATCAACAGTAAAGCTAAAACTTGTATAAGTTCCAGGTATTTTAACCAACCCTTGGGCTGCTACATTAGAACAAGTTCCAGTAGCTGTTGTGGAACCAATAGAAAGTCCACAATTTTGAAGAACTTCAATATTTCTGTCAAAACGAACAGTTTCTGTTCCACAAGGGCCTTGCCATCCACCCGCTATATCATTAAAATATACAACCATATCAGTTACAGGTTGCTCAAAAGTTACTGTATATTGATGCTGACTTCCTCTGGTAGATAAACCGGTAATAACACTTACCCTCCCAGATAAACTACAGCTAGCATTGTTTTGCTGCATTGAGAAATCTACATTGGAAGTAATAGTTCCATTTAAAGTGCTAGTTCCATTAGATATTTGAACCTGTTTAGACCTGTTCCAACCTTCACTTCCCGCTTTCATATCGGCAAAGTAGTAGGTTCCATTCTGCGAATCAACACAACTAGAAGAACCTCCAGATATTCCTTCATCAATATCTAAAATTCCGTCGTTATCATCATCAATGTCCACTAAATCACCTATACCATCACCATCAGTATCCGCACAAGCGTCTAAGTCAGAATTTGTACCATATTGCCCATAGAAAGAAGCATAGTTAATTTCTCCACTATCTGTGGAAGTTTCAAGAACATCTGCCAATCCATTAGAACCTACAGCAGATGTAAATTTATAATCTGATGTGGTATCTGTTGTAGCTCCGGCTTCATAAGCATCACTACAACCATCACCATCGCTATCCAAATCTAAATGATTCGGTGTACCGTCATTATCTGTATCAACTAATGGACAATCATTTGAAGATCCACTAAGGTTGTCTGCATTAATTACAATGTCTTTATATGTTGTTGGCGTATGTTGTGATATTGCTAATTGATAATCAGAAACTGTTCCATTAAAAGAAGCTTTTTCCACTCCCTCAATTTTAACAGTAACTACACCATTTACATCAATATCTATTTCATATAGTTCATCAGTTTGTGAACTATGAGTAAATGTCCAAGCATTTGGAAAGTAACCGTAAGTGGTTGCATTGTAATTATAGAATTTATAACCTTGATCATTCCAATTAGAAACTGTTTTATTTGCTCCAGTTGGAATTAGACCGAACATTGTAATTCCTGACAAACCAGATCTTTTAAACTCAAGATGAATAGGCAAACTAAATATCTGATTACTATATGAAGATTTCCAACCTCCACTTCCTGAAGTTAATGTCTTATTTTGGTTTGTGACAGTTGCATTTCCTGAAAATGTCAACTCAGAGATATCTTGAGATAAACTACACCCTAATTCCTCGACATCCAACACTCCATCATTATCATCATCAATATCAATTAAGTCACCTATACCATCACCATCTGTATCTGCACAAGCATTTAATCCATCATTTTTCGCATATTCCTCATAGAAAGAAGTATAGTCAATCACTCCACTATCAGCCGAGGTTTCAACAGCATCGGCAAGTCCATTTGAACCTACTGCTGAAGTAAATTCATAATCAGCAGTTGTATCTGTTGTGGCTCCTGCTTCGTAGGCATCACTACAACCGTCACCATCACTATCTAAATCTAAATGATTTGGTGTACCGTCTCCATCTTCATCTCCTGTACACAAACTTGCTTTTCCTGTAGTAATTACTACATTATTTGCAGTAAAGGCTCCTCTAGAAATTGTTATTTTATAATTCTCAACTTGTCCTTGATATGTTTTCTTTACTACTCCATCAATTGAATAGGTAACTACTCCATTTTCATCAATATCAATAGCTTTTACTGTTCCATTTGCAGCACCCTGCCAACCTGAATTCCCGCTCTCATGACGGATATAGGCATTATTATTTTGCAGTTGATATTTATATCCTTTATCATCCCAACTAGACGTTTCCGTTTTACTCACTGGAAGAAGTCCTAACATCCCATTAGAAATCGAAGAAATAGTAAATTCTAAATGTATTGGCAAAGATAATTCTTCATTAGAGTAAGCATTCCCCCAGGCTGCTCCAGTCATTCCTAATGTTGTATCCGTTGCTTGTACATTTGCTACCGAACCACCATGCCAAGTAAAGTCACTTGCTAGGGTTGAGCCCGTACAATCTGATTCTTCAACATCTGGAACACCATCATTATCATCGTCTAAATCACAATCATTTGGAACACCATCGCCATCGGTATCAGTTTCACAAGCATCTCCTATACCATCATTATCGCAGTCTCGTTGATTAGAATTTGAAACTGTCGGGCAATTATCAAAACAATTAGCAACACCATCACCATCTGAATCAAATCCTTCATCAATTTGTCCATCACCATCATTATCTAATCCGTCACATTCCTCTACATCACAATCATTTGGAATGCCATCACCATCGGTATCAGTTTCACAGGCGTCTCCTATACCATCATTATCGCAGTCTCGTTGATTAGAATTTGAAACCGTCGGGCAATTATCAAAACAATTAGCAACACCATCACCATCTGAATCAAATCCTTCATCAATTTGTCCATCACCATCATTATCTAATCCGTCACATTCTTCTACATCACAATCATCAGGAACACCATCACCATCGGTATCAGTTTCACAAGCATCTCCTATACCATCATTATCACAGTCTCGTTGATTAGAATTTGAAACTGTTGGGCAATTATCAAAACAATTGGCAATACCGTCTCTGTCTGAATCAAATCCTTCATCAATTTGTCCATCGCCATCATTATCTTTTCCATCACACACTTCTGGAGTAAATGGAGGTCCTCCAGTAACTCTTATTTCATCGATTGCAAAATCATTTCCATTATTTCCTCCAGAATTATTTATAATTTCTAAATTAAGTCTACTCGTATTCCCTGGGTTATGATATAATACAACATGAGCCCAACCAGTAGAAACAACACTGTAGCTTCCACCAACATTACGTCCATTAACCCTTAATTGTAACGACGGAGCAACAGGACCACTTGGAGACCATCTTCTATACCAAAATTCAAACGTGTATTGCTGATTTGGACGAATACTTATACCTCTCTTTCTATATATAACATCACCTCCATTATGTGGGCAGTTTCCCTGAGTGTAATTTCTAACTGACCGAGTACTTCCTGCTCTATAATTTGCAGGTGCATAAGACCCTGAATTAAAATCATAGTTTCCGCAACCAGGATTATGGTAAGCACTATTACTAACCTCAAATGACCCTGGTCCATTAAGATGATCTACATAATATTCATGTGTTTGTGCATAAGTATTTTGAGAATAGATGAAAAAAGAGATAAAAAAGACAAACACAACCTCCCCCATCTTCTTAGCGCAAGAAGATTCTTCCTTTAAAAAAACAACTTTACAATTATTTTTTCCACAACTCTTTATTACATATATAAAGAAGTCTATGATTTCGTATAAAGAAACCTTATTTATAAAATTATTATACCCCACTTTAAACAAGTTTTAAAAAGCAAAAACTGCTTTGTTAACTTAATTCATTCGGGATTGTATTTATAAAAAACACAAATCCCAACTTATCACAACAAGCTACTACCTTGCTTGTTTGCAACAAATTTGGGGGGTATACATCTAATTAAAGGCGGTTCAAATATACACTAAAAATATACTCCAGCAAAAAAAAACACTTTTTAATCAATTGAAATACAATATTTTAATGTTTTACACCATTTATCGACACTTCTCCACCATTCACAGACCATTAATAACCAACCATAACAGTTTTCTTTAAATCTATAAAAAAAATCATGATTTAAAAAGATTTCTTCGTTTATATATTATCCATTTCATAACCTATATAAAACCTTGTTTTCTCCCATAAATAGCGGATATAAAATTCAATCAAATATCAAGAAATAGTAAACCTTTTTGAAACATTATTACTTTACATTTTCAGACGAAGTCAACATCACTCAAACTAAAAAAACGAACAATGACCTAGTTAGAAGAAAAACTAATAGTTATTGCTATCCTCAATAGTATCTTGATCGTTGTCGTTTCTTCTATTTGTTTGACCTCCTGAATCGGATTTTACAAGTTACTTTTAAACGGCACTTCCTACTTGAATTTTCTGGTGAATTAAATATTCTTTTACCTCATAAAAAACATCTTTAATTATAGAACTCAAACTATTTATTTAAAAACACTAATAATTGTAAAGCACAAACTGTTATCAGTCTTTTTTATTACTAATAGATTACTTAATCACGAACCTCTTTCTTCTTTTTATTATTAATTAATCATCATCACTATTTCCTCCGTTACCATTACCATTGCCATTGTTCCCATTGCCGTTACCATTATTTCCATTCCCATAACCGTTACCATTGTTTCCATTGCCATTATTCCCGTTACCATTACCATTGCCATTGTTCCCATTACCGTTACCATTATTTCCATTCCCATAACCGCTACCATTGTTTCCATTGCCATTATTCCCATTACCATTACCATTGTTTCCATTGGCAACTAAGTTGGTGTATTGTATGATATCTTGATCGTTGTCGTTTCTTGTATTCGTTTGACCTCCTGAATCGGATTTTACAGTTACTTTTAAAGGCCCCTTCCCACTTGAATTTTCTGGAGAATTAAATGTTGCTTTTACCCCTATCTTTGACACAGTATTTCCTTGGAATCCACCACTTTTCACATAAATAAACTTATGTAGCCCTGATTCTTTTCTATATGACCAATCTGAATTGTCTACATTAGTTCCATTCAAAGTTGTTAAAGTTGCATCAAACTGGAAGATAAACCTGTCACTATCGGCGATCCTAATTTCTACAGGATTTAATCCATTTTCATTTTGTCCATTTGCCTCGCCAACGAAAATGACAAAATCAATTTTTGCCTTACTACCATTTACAATTGTCTTACCAGTAAATAATGTTGGTTTGTAATCTGGAGGTAAAAACTTGTCCACCAAAATAATTACAGTTCCTATATCACATGCTTGAGGAGAACCATTATCACAAACCGAATATCTAAAGGTGTCTTGACCAAAAAATCCCGCATTTGGTTGGTAATTGAACGTTCCATTTTCATTCAATATTAAAGTTCCATTATTCACATTACTAACAGGTGTTGTATTCACTGTTTGTGTATGCCCCTCAGGATCTGTATCGTTATCCAAAACATTACCTTCAACATTATTATTTGCCGTATCTCCAACAGTATAATAGGCATCATCATTCGCTACTGTGATATTTCCTGTTGCAGGAGTAACTATAATATTTACAATTGCTGTATCGCAAAGTGGTGTTGGACTCGCATTATCACATATTTGATACGTAAAAGTATCTGCTCCTATAAATCCTGCATTTGGCACATAAATAAAACTACCGTTAGCATTTAATGTTAAAACTCCGTTACTTACATTATTTACTGGTGTTGTATTTACAGTTAATGGATCACCATCTGGATCAAAATCATTACTTGCTACGTTTCCATTAAGAGTTATTCCCATCTTAGTAGTTCCTGTATCAACATTAGCAATTGGTGGCTCGTTATCTGTTGTTCTTTCAGGTAGTACTTCAATAAACACAATAGCTCTACTACATGATTGAGCAGAATTATTATCACAAACTTCATAGGTAAATGAATCTTCTCCAACAAAGTTTGGGTTTGGTGTATATCTAAAGTCCCCATTCGGATTTAATGTTAATGTTCCATTAGCAACATTCACAATAGGATCTGACTTTACGCTTTGTGTATCTCCTTGCAAATCGTAATCATTTGTTAACACATTACCAGTAACCAGCTGTCCTTCAATTGTATTCACAAAATCATTTACTGCGAAAGTATCATTATTACAAACGGAGTTCATTGAACTTCCATCAATTACTTTAGCTATATCTCCAGTATCATATGACGCGGCCACCACTTTACCAGAAGCACTTACCGCTCCAGAACTAACTGTTAATGGTTCAGCTAAATTTGATGGGTTGTAATAAGTATCCCCATTTCCATCTGCATTTCTGTTATTATAAGCTTCGTTTGCATCACTACATCCGTCATCATCACTATCAGCATTTAAATAATCAACCGTTCCTGCTGAAGTTTCTCTAGCAGCGGTTCCAGTATTCTGACCGTTAATAGCTTCAATTGAATCTGCTAAACCATCATTATCAGTATCTCCTGACGTACTTGTTATACTATCAATAGTTCCGTCATTATTTGTATCCATTGAACCAGTTCCAGCTTCAACAATATCATAAATACCATCATTATCACTATCTAAATCTAAGTGATTTGGTATACCATCTTTATCGAAATCAGGGAAATCAGTACTGTAGACGAAACTATCTAAACCTATATGATCAGCAACATTTCTTAAATACCCTTCCTTAACATCATTTCTAATTGTTACTTTCTTAACCAACTTACTTGTATTGAAACCTATTGATGCTTCAATATTATGGCCTACTTTTATCGATTTCTTGAAGCTTCCATTTGCATCATAGACTTTAACATATCCTGTACTATCACTCCCCACTGTTTGACCTTCTAAATAAGCAATTAGCTTATCATCTGCATACACTTGATAACTTAATGTTGGTGGACAATAATGCCCTCGTACACTAATATCAAAAATATCTGTTAGATCTATATTGAAAGCATTTACGGAAGTATCAAAGTCTATTTCTATTTTGTAATAATTATTATGGCACATCCCGTATTCTGGAACAACAAAAGCGGCATCTCCTGAATTTCCTGAAACTATATTTTGAAGAGTGGTATCCTTAAATTCAGCGTAATTACTACTTGTATTTGAAGTGTATCTCATGGAACCATTTGGAAAATTCACAGTACTATGTATTGCCGTACCTGGACCAGTACGAGTAGCGCTAAAGTCGTTTAAATTATTAAGTACGACTAGTGATTTACCTTGGTTAACGACAGCTTGTTGAAAGCCCGACTCTTTATATCCCAAACCATTGGTATTACTACCTATAACAAATATTTGAAAACCATCTAACCCCCAATTAACCGCATCTGAGTGAGGTGGATTATTAATCGTAGAAGCTAAACTTTGAAATTCATCCACATCTAAAACACCATCATTATCATCATCCAAATCACAATCATTATGAATTCCATCTCCATCTGGATCATCTTCTGGATTTGGGTTACTACATGAAAACTCATCTACATCTTTAACTTTTATATAAATGCACTTATAACCACAGGCTCCATAACAATCAATTACTTTAACCTTAATTTTATACCTGTTATCACCATCGCTATCATGCGGCACTTCATAATCTGGCGGCACAATAAAACGTAATTCACCAGAATAACGATCTAAAGTAAAATGATGAGAATCCCAAACATTCATGAGATAATACTTTAAACGCCCCCCTGGGTTAGGATCATATGCCTCAATATTCATTACAGGCCCCGCAAGATTTTCATTTACCCAAACAACATTGGGAGAAGTAACCACAGGAGGATTATTGTAATAATAACCTCGACTACTAGCCCTTTGAGAATTTACATTATGAAACGATAAAAATAAGATTGAAAACAGCGTAAGTATTAAGGTTTTTGAACCGATATATCTACCACTTACACTACAAGTGTTTAGTTCTTTTTTTGTTGATCTTCCGCATAAAAATAAAATAAAATCGAACATGTTAAAAAAAGACATGCTAAACTTCTGCAGATACTCCCCTAAGTTTTTAGCTCCAAAATTGGTAAGCCAATGTATAATATTTTTCCCCACTTTTAAACAAGTTTTATAACACAAAAATCGTTTTGCCAACTTAATTTAACCGGGACCATGTTTATAAAAACAAAAATCCCAAAATCTTACAGTAAGCTACTACGCTGCTTGTATGAAATAAATTTAGGGAGGAATATATCTAATTAAAGGCGGGGCAAATATACACGAAAAAACTACTCCCGCAAGAAACACTTTTTAATTATTTAAGATACAATACTTTAATGTTTTTAACCATTTATCGATGCTTTTTACCATTCACAAACCAATATTCACCAACTATACTAGTTGTCAGTAAATTTATCAACGAAATACATTTTTCAAAATAATTTTGCACCTTAAAGGTAAATCGTCATTCTACTAACCTTTAGAACTTATAACCAAAATCTCTTTGAATAAAACAAAAAGACTCAATAAGGGGAATTATCCCTTGTTTTTATACTCAATAACATCTTGATCGTTATCATTTTGAGTATTTGTTTGTCCTCCAGAATTAGACTTTAACGTAATTTTTAATGGAACTTTTCCTACTGCATTCCTCGGAGAATTGAAAACAGCTTTAATTCCTACTTTCGAAAAACTACTTTTAGGAAATATTCCTCCGTTAGCTATATAGGTAAACTTATGAAGTCCTCCTTCTAAAAGATAGGTCCAATCTGAATTATTAACTTCTATTCCATTAATACTATTTAAACCGCTATCAAACTCGAAATTAAATCTTCCACTATCTGCTATTCTAAACTCTACCGGATCTACACTATTGGAAGCTCGGCCACTTGCCTCACCTATTACCACATGAAAATCAATATTGCCCTCAGGTCCAGAAATTACAGTTTTACCAGTAAGTAATGTGGGATAAAAATCGGGAGGAGGAGAGTTAACTATTATTCTTCTTGTACATTCTACCGTTTTAGGTTCCGCACAATTTGCTGGAGAATTTGAGTTAAGTCTTCTAAAAGTTATGTCATAAGTTCCGGGGGTTGAAAACACCAAAGTCCCGGTACTTGAACTTGCGCCGCTTGAAGCGCTCACGCCTGTTGATGGTGAAACAGACCAAGAAGTGCTATTAGAAGGAGCTCCACCAGAAACACTAAAAATACTTGTACCTCCAACATCTATGTCGTTACCAGAACTGGAAGTCACATTACAAGCACTAGGCACCGTACATTTTGGAGGCAAAGACTCTCCTAATATTTCAACTCTTCCAAAAAACAAATCATCCTTTCCTGACATAAATCTCCATTTTAAATTCAAGGAACTAGTGTTTGGGTTTGGAATTCTTATTACAAAAGTACTGTATTGATCATTAGATGTTCTATGTCCTGAAATTCCATAGATATTTGGAAAAGTACCAGTTCTTGGTAATCTTGTCCCACTTGCACTATATCCTGCATAACCTATTGCTGAATTATGTACTTGACTAGAATTTATTGAAGGAGAGTTCGCTACATTATACATACTAAAATAAGGTGTCGAATTAACATAAAACTCTCCTCTCCCGTAGTTGTTATTCGCGTAGTTTTTCGCCTTCAATGTTACTCTAACATAAATATATGCTCCGAAAAAAGTTCTCGTATTTACGTTTAGGTTTACAGAAGCAGTAGGCCCTGTTTGCGAACCACAGTGATCATAATAATCTGTATCGTCTCTCCCTATAGCTAAAACTCCACTTCCATGCCTATCCCAGCCTCCTTGGCTATTACTTCCTGGATGAGAACAAACATTGGATAAAGACCAATTATAATAATTTGCTAAACGATTGTTTAACGAACTTAAACTTTGAGCAACAACCGTCTCATTAAATATTGCTATGATTATAAAAACTAGTAACCTACCTTTCATATAATTATATATTTGTTTAAACACTCTATAATGCAATAAAGAAATCAGAAATCTCCTTTCAACAACTATATTTATGATCTATTTTATATAGCTTTCTTAAGGTAATGTGCTTGAAATTTCTTTGTAGAAAAATGAAACCTGGTTAATCTTAGTAAATCTCTAAAATGAGCGCAACAAACAAGATATTTATTTGTAGCTACAGAGATCGACAAAAATTAAAACAATCTCTTTTATACGAAGTATTTCATGCCCCTGATCTATTATTTCAATATTAAACTTAATTCACTATAATAAATTCGGGGGCATTAACAATGGGTAAATATACAACTTATGCGTTAATTAATCTTAACAACATGGTTTTTAATAATTTGTCTATAAAAATTAAGATTACTTCTTCTTTTGGGGTATCACAACAAAATCTTTTAAATAAAACGGTTCGAAGTATGCTACATCTTCAAATTCATTGTTTTGAAATTTCTCATAACTCAACGCAATCATCTGTTGAGAGGAAGGATATTTATCGTTATAAAAAACAGCATTTTCACTTTTAATTACATCCTTACATTTATCGGCACCATCGCCCAAGAAATGCACCTTATTACTTTCTAATAACTCAACAAAAGATTTGTCATTAATAATTTCAGCCTGAATTTCTCTCTGTTGAGAATAATCAACATTATAAACTGCAGAGTAAACTTCCATACGCCTTGCGTCTAGCATTGGAACAATATATCCGTTTTCAATTTGAATACTAGTTGCCAAAGAATTTAATGTTTCAATCGAAATTAAAGGAATATTACTTGCAAAACATAATCCTTTCGCAGCTGAAACACCAATTCTTAAACCTGTATACGAACCTGGGCCTTTACTCACAGCAACAGCATCTATTTGATTCATTTGAATTCCACATTCATCCATTATTTCTTGAATAAATGGATGTAGCTTTTCTGCATGTGAATAATTCCCGTTGTTTAGTTCTTTAATTACTAAAGGTTTTCCTTCTTTTCCTAAGCTTACTGAACAATTTTTAGTTGCCGTTTCAATATTTAATATTAGTGCCACAAAGTTCTTTTTATGCAACAAAGATAATCATAAAAAAAACCTTACCAATTGGTAAGGTTTTATATAGATTAATATTTAATTTTCCCCTGTACATTAATCTACTATAGATTCTCCAAAGTAAAACTTTAACACTTTGGTTTTGAAAACATAATCATATTTAGCTCTTATCATTGCCCCTTCTGCATTCACCAATCTGTTTCGAACTTGATCAAAGTCAAATTGAGTCATTGAGCCATAATCATAACTAACTTGCGCATTTTTAAAAGCTTCTTTTTGCGCTTCTAATGAAATTTTCGCTGCTTCAAAAGTTTTAGCCGCAGCTTTTGAATCTAAATACGCTTGCTCAATGGTTTGTTGCAATTGAAGTTTTTGATTTTCCAACTCCAACTCAGAAGCTTTTTTACTAATTACAGATCTCGACACTCTGTTCTTATTTTGAAATCCACTAAAAATTGGAATATTTAAACTTAGTCCTGCAGAATATCCCAAATTCCCATCTAACTGAGTAAAGAAGCCATTACGTTGTAATATTATATCACCAGTATTTGGGTCCTGAACAGGTATTACATCTTCTTCTCCCAGAACAGTTTGGTAAGAAGTATTTGCGCTTGCAAAGAACGATAACGTTGGTAATAAAGCACCCTTTGCTAAATCAATATTTATATCAGCATTCTCTAAATTAAGTTTTGCTCTTGATATTTCAGGACGATTGGTTAATGCCTGATTATACACCTCCTTCGAACTACCATAAAGAAAAGCCGCAGATGGATCGTTGATTGATAATGATGCAACATCAAATCCCTCCGAAGGAACCTGAAGCAATTGTGCCAATTGCAATAGAGCGATATTCAATGTATTTTCCTGAACTATCACATTTTGAAGATCATTTGCTGATGTAGACTGAACATTTAACAAATCACCTTTCGGTATTGCTCCGGCGTCATATTGTGCCTGAGCCCTATCTATTTGTTTTTTACTAATTTCTGACTGAACCTTAGCTACATTTAAATTCTCTTTAGCAAATAATACATTTAAATATGTTTGAACAACATTTAACGAGATATTGTTAATATTAGTTTCAAGATCCAACTTACTTCCCTCTACTCCGAGTTTAGATTGTTTTAATGTGTTTTTATTTCTATACCCATTAAAAAGCGTGGCATTAGAATTTAATCCAAAACTATTTCCTCTTGTATCTCTAGAAATCCTTGAACCATTTTGTCCGATAAAAGAACCAAAATTTAAACTTTGCGAAGCCGAACCACTTAATGTAGGTAAAAAGTTTCCTTTAGCAATTGCTACATCTTTTTCAGCCAACTGAACATTGACCTCATTTTGTTTTATGGTTATATTATTTTTTAATGCGTAGTCTACACATTCTTTTAATGTCCATTGTTTTTGTGCGAATAGACTACAAGTTGATAACAACGTTACCAGTAATACAATTTTAGTTTTCAAAACGTATATTTTTAATATTCAATTAGTTTTCTCAATTGCTATTCCAAATAAAAAAGAACGAACAATGCTCTAAAAACCAATCAGTTCACTCATTTTCAGTGTTTTAAAAAGTTCGAAACCGAACACTCATGTGTCTATTCCCGAACATTCTTTAACAATTTACGCGTATATGACGACTAAAATTTAATTTTGTTACAAGAAAATCTTCTAATTATGAGGTTATTTTTTTATTTTCTTTCGGTGTCTATAAATAAAGTAGAATAGAATACCTACTAATATATACGGAAACACCATCAAATATGTAATTCCGCTATTAACTCCCTCGGCCATATTTTCATTACCTCCTTCAATTACCGCCTTGCACATGGCGCATTGCGAGTATATATTTGTGGTACTAAAGCCGCATAGAGCTAAGAATACTATTATAATTTTTTTAAACATAATATGGTGATATCATTAAATAAACGACTACCCCTGTAACAGCAACATATAGCCACAATGGAAACGTAATCTTAGCAATTTTTTTATGCTCTTTAAACTGCCCTAATCTCGCTCTCATAAACGTTATGAGTACAAAAGGTATAATTATTATAGAAAGTAATATGTGCGTTATTAAAATAAAGAAATAAACATATTTTATAAAGCCTTCTCCTCCAAATTTTGTAGAATCTGACGTCATATGGTACGCTACATACATCACCAAAAATAATGCAGAACAAACGATAGCCAATGTGTTTAATTTTTCATGTAAATTTTTGTTCCCTTTTTTTATTGCAATTACTGAAAACACCAATAAAACCGCCGTTAATCCGTTTACACTTGCATATATTGGTGGCAAGAATGACAAAGGTTCTACATTCGGTATTTTTATTCCAAAAAGTGCAGCGACTGCCAATGGAATCACAACGGAAATTACCGTAATAAATTTTTTATACTTTGATTCTTGTGAAGTTAAATTACTCATTTAGTAACAATTTAATATCTTGCTTTAACTCTGTTATTTGATCTTTAAATCCATGCTCATCAAGAGCTCTATAATACACTATCGGATTTCCCTGCTCATCATATCTCGAACGGATATACCCATTTTTATCAACTAGGGCAAACAAACCTGAATGCTCAAAACCTCCATGAGAAACTTCTCCCTTTCCTACATACATTTTAAAACCTTCGTTCGATAAATCATAAACAATATCCTCTGATCTTCCTGTAAATAGGTGCCAGTTTTTGTGATTTATCCCATATTGTTTAGTGTACGCTTTTAACTTTTGGGGAGTATCAATTTCTGGGGTAATCGTAAAAGAAGCAATTCCAAAACTAGGATTCCCCATAAATTCATTCTGAATACTAACCATTTTCGTATTCATAATAGGACAAATAGTAGGACAAGTAGCAAAGAAGAACTCTACTACATATACCTTTCCTTTATAATCTTTATTAGTAATAGTTTCTCCATTTTGATTCACAAAATCAAAATCAGGCACTTTATTAAAAACATGTAAATCTGAGGTTTCGAAATGTTTTACAATTTTTGGAACTGCATAAATTCCAAAGAGAAGTATTACTAACGATATTCCTACATATGAATAATTCTGTTTTTTCATTCGTTTAAGTTTCTTTATTAAGAAAATGAATAAAATTATATTTCTCTATCCGCGTTATTCTTTTTAAGTGCCAAACGATATTCTGCTAAAACTATTTTTACATCATCCTTCATTTTATCATTCAACTCTCCTACCGATTTCATATTATACCCAAACAATTTTCCATTGGCAGCATCCTTATCATCATCTCTACCTCTCAAACCAACTTCCTTATCAATAATAAAGGCTTTCGATGTATGTGAATTTACATCTAACGACTGATCCGATTGAAAGCTTTCGTACAATGCTTCTATTTCTGCAATACTTGCAAAAACAAATTGCCATTTACTCATATCAGTGAATGCTCCTATTTCCTTTTTTAGTTTTTCTACATCACTTTCCGTTCCTTTTACAGCAACAACAATCATTTGAAAGTCTTTAAATCCATAAAAAGGTTTGTAGATTTTTTGATTTAAATTAAAGAACTCACCTTTCACACTTTCAATATCGCTTCCCAAAAACGTTACTATTGATATTTTACGATCAAATTTCTTTGTAGCATCTACTGTTGAAACATCAATTACATTTTTAGTTAGAACTGGAAGTTTTGCAAAATTATTGATTCCCAGTGATAAAAAAATATAAAAAAGTAAAGGCACTATAAACAGTGCAAATAAAACTATAAACTTTTGTTTTTTACTCATAATATTTCTGTTTAACATTGGATGACACCCAACGTTTAATTACTCATTCTTGCTATGAGAGCGTAATAACTTGCACTCTACAAGCATCGTACAGGGTAGTTTAATGCAAAAAAAAGGTGGTATAAACCACCACCTTTTTTTTGCTATATTTTTCTACCACTTTACTAATGGTGCTAAAGTTTCAAATAAATAACCACCTTCAATTAACACTAAGGTTACTAGGTAGCAGATAAGGAAAACTGCTGTCCAAACTACTGATCGTCTGAACCACGTTTTTTCTCCTTCTAAATGCATGAATGCCCATGCAATATAATATGCCTTTGCAATAGTTAAAATGATAAATATCCAGTTTAAAAAACTAGTTCCTAAGAAACCACTTAAGTATAGTGAGTCTGGTTTATAAATACCTAATACTACTTCTACTGCTGTTATAATTGATAAGATTGCTAAAACAATCCAGATTCTTTTTGTATTTGATTCGTGTGCGTGACCTGCCATTGTATGCTATTTTTTATAATTATACTAAGTAGAAGAATGTGAATACGAATACCCATACTAAATCTACAAAGTGCCAGTATAAACCAACTTTCTCAACCATTTCATAATGACCTCTCTTTTCATATGTTCCTAAAACAACATTGAAAAAGATGATAATATTCAAAACAATTCCTGAAAATACGTGGAAACCGTGAAATCCAGTAATAAAGAAGAAGAAGTCGGCAAATATTGGATTACCATATTCGTTTTGTATTAAGTTAGCCCCTTCAACTACTCCTGTAGCTTTTGCTAATTGAGCTAAACTTTCTTCTCTCGATAATATTATTTTTTGTTTTGTTTCTGGATTAATTCTTTCTGTTTTAATCAACAAAGAGGCATCACTTTCGAAAGCTTTTTGAACTTGAGCTACCGAATATTCAGAAATCGTTCCTTCGTTCTCAAACCATAATCCATTTTTTCTAGAGTGTTCTTCTCTTCCATCAACCCTTTCATTATGAACAAAATCAGCTAATGCTATTTGATGACCATCTTTAACAAACTGCAAAATATGATTATCTGATGTTTTCACTGCTCCATAAGAACCATTAATGAATGTTTTCCATTCCCAAGCCTGAGATCCAACAAAAATTAAACCGAAAATGATAGTTACAAACATGTATCCTGCAACCTTTTTTTGTTTCATATGATGTCCTGCATCTACCGCTAACACCATTGTTACAGAAGATACAATTAAGATAAACGTCATAAACGCAACATAAATCATTGGGAAATTACCATGAAAAAATGGGATGTGTGTAAACACCTCATCGGCAATTGGCCAAGAATCAATAAATTTAAAACGAGTTAAACCATACGCCGCTAAGAACCCAGAAAAGGTTAACGCATCTGATAATATGAAAAACCACATCATCATTTTACCGTAAGTAGCGCCAAATGGCTTAGCACCACCTCCGCTCCAAGTCTCTTTTTTGTCAGAATTTACAGCAATATTTGCTTCCATAAATACTCTTTTGTTATTTTTTGTTAAAACAGTGCGCCAAAATTACGCATTTTTAATTACCTAATAAAATAGAAAAAGAAAAATAGATAAATCCATAAAACATCTACAAAATGCCAAAAGATTGCACCTAGTTCAAACCCAAGCATATTGGCAGATGAATACTTCTTTTTATAATGATTATAAATAACGACTAATAATACAACAACCCCAGCAATTAAGTGCAGTACGTGCATAAAAGTGATCCCTATAATGAAAGATGTTGATACTGTACTTTCAGGGCCTGTGAAATACAATCCTATTTCCTTTAACTGATTAAATCCTACATATTGATACCAAACAAACCCTAACCCCAATATGAACGTGACTAATAACAGGATTAAAGAATTTGATAATTGATCTTTTTTTAATGCTTTTTGCGATAAGAAAAGCGTCAGACTACTCAGTACAATTAAAACAGTACTTATGTAAAAAGCTTGAGGCAAATCAAAAGTTACCCAATCTTCACGATTCATACTTACTACGTAAGCACTTGTTAGCCCAGCAAAAAACATTACCATACTAATCATTGACACCCATAACATAGGCTTTGCAGACTTTCTTCTTCCAATTCTTAATTCTTCGTCTACTATTTGTGTTTGTTCACTCATTAGTGTAAAAATTTATCTACTACATATATAATTGGCACAATTGTAATATAAAACACACTTGCCAACATTAATTTTCTTGCGTCTACATTATCCTCAGACTTATATAACTTAAAGGCATACCAAAGCATTAGCACTCCTAATAAGAATATAATTACCGCTGTTAATGGGTAAATGTAAAAGTTTCCTGTAACCTTTAATACTGGAGCTACAGACATTAATATCATAATACAGGTATAAAAAATAATTTGCACAATCGCTCCTTTATCTTTTTTATCCATTGGAAGCATATGCAATCCAGCTTTATTATACTCTTCATATTGCAACCACCCAATAGCCCAAAAGTGTGGGAATTGCCAGAAAAACTGAATCATAAATAAGAAACCTGCTTCAATACCAAAACTTCCTGTTGCCGCAACCCAGCCAAGCATAAAAGGAATAGCTCCAGGAATGGCTCCTACGAATACAGCTAAAGGTGTTACTGCTTTTAAAGGTGTATATGCCGAAGTATATAAAAAGATAGAAACAGCTCCAAACAATGCGCACTTAGGATTGATACTATATAAAATAGATAATCCAGCGACTGTAAAGAAACTTGCAATAATCATTGCTGTACTTACCGACATTCTACCAGATGGTAACGGTCTGTTTTTTGTTCGCTTCATTACCGCATCGATATCTTTTTCGATTACCTGATTAAAAGCATTTGAAGCACCCACCATAAAGTATCCTCCTATTGCTAATAATAAAATAGTGGTATAATTGATTTCAGTTGCACCTAAAAGGTAGCCAGTAATGGAAGTAAAAACCACACTTACAGACAACCCTATTTTTGTAAGTTGTTTGAAATCAGAAAAAAGCGTTTTTACTGAAGTTTTATCTTGTATTGTTGAAACAGTACTCACTTGTTTTCAAAAATTTTTTGCAAAGATATTTCTTTCTGAGGGAACCACCGAATTTTTTGAAATTATTTAAAAAAAACAAAAAAGAGCTTTGTATTTCAAAAAATCATTTTATATTTGCACCCGCATTCAAAGCAATGCAACGTTCTTTAAAATAATATTATTGACTACGCGAAAGTAGCTCAGGGGTAGAGCATCACCTTGCCAAGGTGAGGGTCGCGGGTTCAAATCCCGTCTTTCGCTCTGATCCTTTTTTAAAAGATTATGCTGAAGTGGTGGAATTGGTAGACACGTTGGACTTAAAATCCAATGAGCCGTAATGCTCGTGCGGGTTCAAGTCCCGCCTTCAGTACTAAGCCTCACTTTTATTAGTGAGGCTTAATTTTAAAAATAGTCAATATTCATATACGCTGAAGTGGTGGAATTGGTAGACACGTTGGACTTAAAATCCAATGGGCCGTAATGCCCGTGCGGGTTCAAGTCCCGCCTTCAGTACAAAAGCCTTAACATTTAATGTTAAGGCTTTTTTGTTTTATCAGCACCACTAATCTTCATCATTTACTGGACAGTAACCTCCTCACTCCTGACATTTTCTCTCTGTATAAGTTATATTTATATCCATCAATTCATTGACTTTCTGCTCAGACATTGGAGCTTCACCGTTTTTTCTATGTAAAATTTAAATATTAAAAGGTTCGATTTTATAATACATCATTAACTTTAGTCGCAACTAATCACCTATTATTAAGTAACTTTCAAATCATTCGATCATTATTTGTAATGACTTGTTTTTCTTTTCGTCTAAATCAACAGTTCTAAACACATTAAACATGCGAAAATTATTTTTACTTCTAAGCTTATCTTTTTTCATAAGCTCATATGGTCAAACAAATATCTTCAATTCATTATTGAAGAAACATGTTGATTCTAAAGGAAATGTAAATTATAAGGCTTTCAAAAATGATGAAGCAAAACTTCAAAATTATTTGAATTATTTAGCTAAAACATCACCTCAAAAAAATTGGTCAGCCCCTAAAACAAAAGCTTTTTGGGTAAACGCGTACAATGCTTATACGATAAAGTTAATTTTAGATAATTATCCTCTAAAAAGTATTACCAATATTAAAAAAGGAGGTAAAGACGCATGGAATATCAAATTTGCAAAAGTTGGTGGTAAAGACTACACGTTAAACCATATAGAACATGAAATTTTGAGAAAGAAATTCAATGATCCTAAAATTCACGTTGGAGTTAACTGTGCCTCTGGATCTTGTCCGCAATTAGGAAACTTTGCCTTTACAGAAGCTAATTACGAAACCAAAACCAACTTCTTAATGAAGAAGTTTGTTAATGATCCTAAAAGAAATAAAATTTCTGAAGATACAGTTCAAATTTCGAAGATTTTTGAATGGTTTAAAGGTGACTTTACAAAGAAAGGTTCTTTAATTAATTTTCTTAACAAATATTCAAACACAAAAATCAGTTCTAAAGCTAAGATCAAATATTTAAAGTATGATTGGAGTTTGAACGGAAAGTAGTAAGGTGTTTCAGAGTGAATTTTAAGCAAAACAATTCGTATTTTTACTCTCTAAGTGTGATTCGTTTAAAAATCACTTAAGAAATATTTTTAAGGATTTTCCTTTAATGCCTCGCACTCTTGTGAGGCAATACCAATTAAACAGAAATATAAAACATGTCTAAAACATATTACGATCCTGCAGATTTAAGAAAGTTTGGTAAAATTACAGAATGGAGCGAAGAATTAGGTACAAAGTTTTTCGATTACTATGGAAAAGTATTTGAGGAAGGAGCCTTAACAGCTAGAGAGAAAAGCTTAATTGCCCTTGCTGTTGCCCATACTGAGCAATGCCCGTATTGTATTGATGCTTATACAAAAGATGGTCTTCAAAGAGGTGTTACCAAAGAAGAAATGATGGAAGCCATACATGTTGGAGCGGCTATTAAAAGTGGCGCAACTCTCGTTCATGGAGTTCAAATGATGAACAAAGTAAATAAGTTAGAAATGTAAAAATTAATTTTGAGTGTTGAATTTTAAATTCAGATTTTAAACATTATATATAAAACAAATCTCTTATATAACTATTTCGAGATACTTAAAACTCAACACTCAAAATCTATCATTAAAAATGAAAAAATCCCTATTAGCAAGAAATAATGATTTAGCAAATACGCAACGTCAGTTAGAAATTTTATCCAATGGAATTTTTAAAGATGAACTTCCAACGTTTGCGAACAAAATAAAGGAAACGAATCAATTTCCTCTGCGCCCTAAAAAATTGGAAATACTTCAAATTAATGTTGGATATATGTGTAACCAGGTATGTGCACATTGTCATGTTGATGCTGGTCCAGACAGGAAGGAAATTATGACAGTAGAAACTATGCAGCAATGCCTAGAAGTTATTAAAAAAACAGGTGCTCATACCCTCGATTTAACGGGAGGAGCTCCAGAAATGAATCCAAATTTTAGATGGTTTGTTGAAGAAGCAGCCAAAGCGGGAATTAAAGATTTTATAGTTCGCTCAAACTTAACCATCATCAGAGCTAATAAGAAGTATTATGATTTGCCTGAGTTTTTCAAAAAGCACAATGTTCATGTTGTTTCATCAATGCCACACTGGACACGAGGTAAAACAGATAAACAACGAGGTAATGGTGTTTTTGACAAGTCAATAAAAGCGCTACAGGAACTAAACGCTGTAGGATATGGAGTTGAAAACTCAGGACTTAAACTTGATTTGGTTTACAATCCTTCGGGAGCATTCCTCCCTGGCGATCAAGTTTCTATGGAAAAAGATTTCAAAAAAGCTTTATCAGAGGATTTCAATGTAACTTTTAACAGCTTATTTGCTATTACTAATTTGCCCATAAGTAGGTTTTTAGACTATTTAATTGCTTCAGAAAATTACGAAGATTATATGTATGCCCTGGTTGAAGCCTACAATCCTATGGCTGTTGAAAGTGTAATGTGTACCAACACACTTTCTGTAAGCTGGGATGGGTATTTGTATGATTGCGATTTCAATCAGATGCTGAATTTAAAGGTTGCAAGCAAAGTAAAACACATCTCTGAATACAATGAGGAATTACTGGCGAATAGAAATATAATAATTAATCAACATTGTTATGGTTGCACAGCTGGTGCTGGAAGTAGTTGTCAGGGAACTGTTGCTTAATTGAATTATTAAAAATTAAAAACGGATGAAAAATTCACTTTATATCCTTCTCTTTCTTTGTAGTTTAACTATAAATGCACAAGGGAATTTGAAGCAATTGTTGAAAGAACATAACACTGAAAATGTTCCTTATATTACAGTTGATGAATTAAAAAAAGAAAATACTGATATCATCCTTTTAGATGCAAGAGAACCTAAAGAGTTTAAAGTAAGTCATATTAAAAACGCCGAATGTGTTGGTTATGATCATTTTAATTTAAGCAAAACGATTTCTTCCTTAAAAAACAAAGATGCCAAAATTATCGTATACTGTTCTCTTGGAATTCGATCAGAAGATGTTGCCGAAAAACTCCAAAAAGCAGGATTTTCAAATGTATACAACCTTTACGGGGGAATTTTTGAATGGAAAAATGGAGGAAATAAGGTGGTTCACAAAAAAAACAAACCAACAGAGAAAGTTCATACATTCAATAAGGACTGGAGTAAATGGTTATTAAAAGGGAAAAAGGTTTACTAAAAATATTGGCCTATACCGAAAACTAACCCACTAGAAGAAGAGTTTGGTGTTACTCCATAGCCATAGTCAATTCTGAAAACAGCATTGAATATTTTCTTACTAATAAATCTTAGCCCTACTCCAGAGTACACTCGAACGTTCTCACTTTTTACGAAATCTTTTAAACTTCCACCAGGAGTTCGCCAAGTTCCAAAATCGGTAAAAACATTTCCTTGAAGTACAAACCAATTCTTCTCATATAAAGTATGGCGGTATTCTGTATTCCAAACAATACTTCCTGTTCCTCTATCAACTAAAATACCAACCCCTCTTAAATTCACGTTATTATCAAGTGCAAACGGAGCAAATGGACTCTCTTCATTTGTAGACAAACCAATTCGTAAACGATTCGCCCAATTCCCTTTTTCGCCTATTCTTTTAAAGTAAAACGCATCATTCCAAGCAATAAAAAAATCGTTTTGATATTCGTTTATCGTTGTGACATATTGCCCATACAACTGACTCTTAAACCCTTCAACATAATGATAAAAATAATTTAAATCATCATACGTATAGACAAACTTTAATAATTTCTTATTCAAATCCAATTGTTGTGGAACATCATCCATAGTATGCCCACTTAAATAAGTATATTTTTCATTAAACAGATTAACCCCAAAGTCTATAGTGTGTTTAAAGTTAATTCTACACAACAAAAGCAACTCATATGATATGTTTTGGTATTTATAGTTTGCCGAATTATCTCCGAAATACAAAGGCTCTTCACTACTCCAGTTTTGATGATTGAAAGCAATTCCCATTGTTCTTGAGAACAACATTGGCGCTCTAAAATTAAAACCATAAGAATCAAAACCGTTTTGCTGGTAAAACCCTCCGATTCCAATATTCCTCCCTAAAAAGTTATAATCGTACACGCCTAATTTGTAAGCCAATCTTTTGTTAGTGGTTGTCCATAAGTTTACCTCAGGAATCACGGTAAAGTTTTCTTCTATAAAAAAAGTAACAATACACTTAGTATCATTAACATTCTTAATTTTATAATAAGCATGAGATATTGCAGGTAATCTTTTTAACTGAATGATATCTTTCTCTAGTTTTGAAAGATTTAATTCTTCATCTTTTTCAACTTCAACAACCCTGAATAGAATTTTTTCCTTCGTTCTTTTTAAGCCTTCAAAATTTATGTCAGAAATAGTAGGAGCCTGAGAAAACAAAGAAGCTGCACAAAAAATAGTTATAAAAAGAAACGTTAGTTTATTCATTAGTTTATTCGTTGGCTTCAAAGTTTTTTTCAATGACAAGATTTACCCAATTATCTTCGCTGACTCCCATTAAGGTAAAACCATAATTTATTCCAGGTTGTAATGAAGGCGGTGTATCTCTTGTTACATTTAAAACAACATTATCAAGTTTATAATACTGAAACATCTTCTCATGGGTATACGTTCCAGATAACAAATCACCATTATTGTTTGATATAACTTGAAAATAAATTACGTTTTCTTCCACAAGTCCATCCATCCAAGAAAATTCAGGCATCAATTCTGATCGATAATCTATACTAACTAAGCTACTCCATTCTGTAGGTTTTGATGTGTTTTTTAATTTTATTGGACTCGACACATGTACCACTCCATCCACTTCAAAAGTAACAACACTCCATGTTTCATTTACTCCATCTCTAATAAATCTACCTAAATATCCATTAAAAACATCTTCTCTTTCTAAAGGGACGTTTTTATATTGAGAAAAGTCATCAGAATTAGCGTTTATATCGTCAGTTTCGAAGTATTGAATATTTCTCGCTTCAGGAACTGGGTAATAAAAAATATACGATATCGAAGTATTATTCTTATCACTTGCCGCACAAGCTATAACTCCTTCTTTTTTAACCGCTTCTTTACTATTTAAATATCTATTAAGATTCTCTAAACCTTGATCGTTTTTCGAACAAGACATCATGAAAAAAGTTAATAAAACGAATATTATTCTACTTTGCATATGCTTTTTTAATAACATCTTCAGCTGGTTTATTCTGAGGAGTAAAACGATTGTTATCATTCCCTCCTACTTGACCGTGATTATGAAACCATTTCCATAAAAAACCACCAGCAAACCAAGGTTCTTCCCAAAATTCTTCATACAGTGTCTGTAAGGCTATTTTTTGCGACCTTAAATCTACGTTCCCTTCTACTCTATTTGAATCCCAAGGCTGTTTTCCTGTATAATACACGCTTCGATAACCATATTCAGTAAAAAGAATCGGTTTTTCAAACTTGTCTTTAATTAAAATGATTTCTTTTTTATGTGGAGCCCAACCTTTCTTAAAATCATCTTTTGTAGGTGTCTTCTTATCACTCAAAGGGAAATAAGCATCAACACCTATATAATCGAGTTCCTTCCAAATATCAATTTTTTTATATTCATCCCAATTAGCCGCGTAGGTGAGCTCACCAGTATACACTTTTCGCACTTCAATTATAAGAGATTTCCAATATTTGGGCCTAGCTATAATAAACTTCTCCAACTCAGTACCAATACAAAAAATTTGAGCACCTACTTTTTGCGCAACCTTAGCAAAACCAACTATAAATTCTGAATATGTTTTTTCGAATTGTTTCCAATCATCTTCAGATTTCATGGTTATCAACCCAGTATACTCACCATGCCAAACCCATATTTGTGGTTTCACCATAATGTTTATTTCTTCTCGTTTGAATTTTTTAGCATACTGTTCAACTCCCTTATCAGTTTCTCCAAACCATTGTTTAGGAGAATTAAAATGAACTATCGGAGAGTTAACGTTTTCAATAAAGCCGAAAGGCATCAACGAAACATAATTCGCAGATACCTTTTTAATCGGTATGGTATGATTAAAATCGATTTCCTTTGATGAAGCTACAAAACTTACTCCATTAACTCTTTTTTTTTGACTTTCACAAGATGTATGGAGACAGATTATTCCTATAATTAGGAGCCACTTAATTTTCATAGCAGCAATTTACATTTTTTATTAAAATAAAGCTCTTAACCCTAGGTTAAAACTCTGACCTAAACCAGTATCTGTACCTGCTACAAACTTACTATATAACACTTCTAAGTTCAATATTTTCGAAATTTGATATTTCCCTCCAAACCCTAAAGCAGTATAATCTTGCGTAAAGTCCCCAAAACGCTGTGCATGCTGTGCAAAAACTAATACCGTAGACTCATCACTTGGAAAGTAACTTAAGAAGGCTCCTGGCACTAATAAAATTGTATTATTTGCAAAACTTTTCTCATCTCCAAAGTTATATTCAGTATTTAACTCGGTGAAAATTTGCCATTTCCCGCTACTGAATGTATAATCGTAAAAGAATCTATTTTGAAAAGCCCATGCTGTTTGATCCAAGAATACCCCATTCTCATCTACTTCTTCATCAGCCAATGGAATATGTAATGCTGTTTGAATAGAGAAATTCCCTACACTTTCTAAAGGTTGAAATTTAATAGCTGGTGCAATTGTAGTAAGCCCTTTTCTATCGGAATTTGTATCTTCTAAACTAAAAACAGATAAAGCCTGTCTGCCACCTCTTGTATTTGATCTAAACTCAAGTATAGCACCTACATTAATTCTATTGTTCTCAGAAACACCTGTAAACGTCTCTATAGTAGACGTAAAATAGTTTTCTCTTGGCTTATCAAAGGTAACATCATTAAAATTCCCTCTGGTTTCTGTATATAAATTATTAAAGAGTTTGATATCCCATTGACCTTTGTCTAGCAAACGAGAAGGTGTATAGGTTTGAATATTACTTTTTGACTTTTCTTCTTCTTGTGCAAACGTGTTTACACCGATAAAAGCGAAAAGTATTAAAAGAAGCTTAGCTCTATTTTTCATCTTAAATTATTTTTAATGCTTCATACGTCGAAGGAAAATAAAAAGACTTACAATCAACTTCTATTTAAAACCATTCTAAATTTATTTCACTCATTAAGTTATTAACTTTAAACACGACCTAATTTGCAAATCAACTTTTTATGGAACATGTTGTAATTATTGGTAACGGAATTTCTGGAGTTACAGCTGCAAGGCACATCAGGAAATTATCTGATAAAAAAATCACAATAATATCGAAAGAAACAAAATACTTTTTCTCTAGAACCGCTCTTATGTATGTATACATGGGACACATGAAGTTTGAGCACACTCAACCTTATGAACCTTGGTTTTGGGAGAAGAACAATATTGAATTAAAAGAAGGAACCGTTACAAAAATTAATCCTTTAACTAAAAGCATTCTATTTGACAATGAGGATTCCTTAAAATACGACAAACTCATTATTGCAACAGGGTCTAAACCTAACAAATTTGGCTGGCCTGGTCAAGACGCAAAAGGAGTTTTTGGAATGTACCATAAACAGGATTTAGAAAAACTTGAAAAGTATGCTCCCGACAACAAAACATGTAAAAGAGCTGTTATCGTTGGTGGTGGACTCATAGGAATAGAACTTGCCGAAATGCTTCATAGCAGAAACATTCCAGTAACTTTCTTAGTTCGTGAAAGCAGCTTTTGGAATGGTGTTTTGCCTGATGGTGAATCTGCTATGATTAATAGAGAAATTGTAGAGAATCATATCGACTTGCGTCTTAACATGAACCTAAAAGGAATTAACACCGATAAAAATGGCAAAGCCAAGTCGATTGTTATTGCCGAAACAGGTGAAGAAATTGAATGTGATGTTGTAGGATTAACTGCAGGGGTATCACCAAATGTCGATTTTTTAAGAGATAGTGATATCGAGATTGGAAGAGGAGTTAAGGTAAACAGGTTTTTAGAAACAAGTAACCCTGATATTTATGCCATTGGTGATTGCGCTGAACAACATGAACCTATAGGAGAAAGAAGAGCTATTGAAGCGGTATGGTATACTGGAAGAATGATGGGAGAAACCGTAGCTCAAACTATTTGTGGCAATAAGCTCGAATATAAACCTGGACATTGGTTTAACTCAGCAAAATTTATTGATATTGAATATCAAACCTATGGCTGGGTTTGGGCAAAACCAAAAGAAAATGAAGCTCGTTTTTACTGGGAACATGAAAGCGGTAAAAAATGTATTCATATTAACTACGACAAAAACACACGAAAGTTTATTGGGATCAACACTTTTGGAATACGAATGAGACATGAGTTCTTTGACAAAATCCTTAACGATGGTGAAACGGTAGATCATGTAATTGAATATTTAGCCGATGCCAACTTCGACCCAGAGTTTTATAAACTTCATGAACCAGAAATCGTTCAAAAATTCAATAAAGAAAACAACACTAACATCAAATTAAAAAAGAAAAGCTGGAAACGCATTTTTAGCAGAGTTTAAAATATGAAAGCAATCAAACAAATTGGCCTAGTAATATTTTTACTTGGGCTTAGCATATTTACAGGAAGTCTATTTACAGGTTCTTTTAATTTAAGTTCTGCCGAATTAGATAATTATATCCAAGAAAAAGGATTCAAAAGTGAAATCATAAAAGACGAATTAGTAAAAGCCGTAGTTACCGATGAACCATTAAGTGTTTTTGAGTTTTCATCAAGAGTTCGTCAAGCTTTTAAAAATTCAAATGATCATTATGATCAACTCATTGCAAAATATGATGCGGAAAAGAATTGGGATTTAAAAGGAGCTCAGTTTCAATATAAAATTTACGGCAAACCTCATACACTAAGCTACGACTTAGCAAAAAAAGCTGGTAAAGGATATATCATAGAAAACCCAGGATTGATTTGGTTTTTAACCTTCGGGCTAGGTATTATTGGCGCTTTATTATTTATAATTCCTAATGTTATTTTATTAGGCCCTAAAGGAATAAAAAACAACGGTATTTACTTGGAATCGAGTACCAATAGAGGCTGGATAGCTTGGTTTGTTTTAATTTACTTAGTACTCTTTTACATCTTATTATATTTTTTACCCGATTATGTGGTAAACTGGACATTCATTCTTGATCCAATTAGCAAAGCTCTGAACGGAGGTGCGGCTAGTCAATGGTTTGTTTATGGATTCCTGTATTGTGTTATTATGATTACAATGGGAGTACGCATGTACATTAAATATCGTCATAACAATTATCAAATTGTTCGTACCACTTCTGTACTGTTCTTTCAAATTGTTTTTGCTTTCTTAATTCCTGAAATTATGACAAGCTTGAACATGCCTGGGTATGATTTTAAAAATGCCTTTCCTTTGGACTATGATTTTTTCTTTGAATGGAATTTAGATTCTCTATCAAAAAGTGGTGGCATTGGTGTTTTTATTTTGGTTTGGGGTGTATTGTTAACCTTAGTTTTTGTTCCCGTTATGGTATATTTCTTTGGTAAAAGATGGTACTGTTCATGGGTATGTGGTTGTGGAGGACTGGCTGAAACTTTAGGGGATCCTTACCGTCAGCATTCTAATAAAACGTTAAAAGCATGGAAACTTGAACGATGGGTAATTCACTCAGTATTGGTATTCTCTCTTGTTATGACCATCGTTACATTATATTGTTATTTTACAAGCGCTTCTTCTTTTCTGGGAATTAACTCGCAATGGATTAAAGATTCATATAGTTTCTTAATTGGAGCTTGGTTTGCCGGTGTAATTGGAACTGGTTTTTATCCAATATTTGGAAATAGAGTTTGGTGTAGATTCGGTTGTCCTTTAGCAGCATATTTAGGACTTGTTCAAAGATTTAAATCACGTTTTAGAATTACAACAAACGGAGGGCAATGTATTTCTTGTGGAAACTGTTCAACGTATTGTGAGCAAGGTATCGATGTTAGAGCTTATGCACAAAAAGGTGAAAACATTGTTCGTTCTAGTTGTGTTGGATGTGGAATATGTTCTGCTGTATGCCCTAGAGGTGTTTTAAAATTAGAAAACGGACCTGAAAAAGGTAGAATTAACCCAACAGATGTTTTACTTGGTAACGATATTGACTTAATGAAGCTAGTTAATGAAAAAAAATAAGCTATTCACTATTAGCAACAAAATGGTTAGAAAGAGTGTTTATGTCCTTTTTCTAATCATTATTTCCCAACAATCATGGGGACAGAAAACATATCAAAAAAACTATTATTCTAATGGAGAGTTAAAGAACGAAGGTTGGGAAATTAATGATAAAAAAATTGACTATTGGAAGTTTTACTATAAAAATGGTACCGTAAAAAAAGAGGGGCATTACAAGAACAATCTTCCTACAAATTATTGGTACTTTTACCGCAAAGATGGTAAAAAAGAAAAGGAAGGGCATTTTATAAATGGTAAACAAAACAAATGGTGGTTATACTATGATAAAGTGGGAAATGTTAACCATAAATGCCAATTAAAAGATAATATAAAGAATGGGTATTGTTTACTTTATCGCAAAAAACAACTAATAAAAGCTGTTAAATTTAAAGACGGTAAAAAAATAAATGAATGGTCTGATTTTTCTTCTTTTAAAAAGGAGAACAATTTGAATGATTTAAAATAAAAAATGAACCAAATAATAAAAGTTATTATTCCTGCTTATAACGAGCAAGATTCTATTGCAAATGTAATTAAAGACATACCTCCTACTGTTGACGAAGTAATTGTTGTAAGCAATGATTCTACTGATAATACTGAAGTAAATGCGAAAAATGCAGGAGCAACCGTTCTGAAAGAATCACGAAAAGGCTATGGTTATGCTTGTTTAAAAGGAATGGACTATGTTGCTAGTAAAGAAATAAAACCGACTATTTTAGTATTCCTCGATGGAGATTATTCAGATTATCCAGAGCAATTAACTGAAATCGTTGCTCCTATAATAGATAATAATATTGATTTTGTAATTGGAGCTAGAGTTAAAAAATTGCGCGAAAAAGGAGCTATGACTCCACAACAAGTTTTTGGAAACTGGCTTGCTACTTTTTTAATGAAACTCTTTTTTGGAGCCAAATTCACAGATCTTGGCCCTTTTAGAGCTATTAAGTATGAGAAACTATTGAATTTAAACATGGAAGACAAAACATATGGTTGGACTGTTGAAATGCAATTAAAGGCAATAAAACAGAAACTAACCTATGAAGAAATCGCTGTAAAATACCGAAACAGAATAGGTGTATCAAAAGTTTCAGGAACCGTTAAAGGTACTATCTTTGCAGGCGTAAAAATTTTAGGTTGGATATTTAAATACAGTTTCAAATAATGATTTTAGAATATATTGTAATCGCGTTATACACAATATCATTAGTTCTTATTTTAATGTATGCGTTGGCTCAATTAAATCTGCTTTTTAATTATTTAAAAGCAAGAAAAAAGCAAGATAATTCGCCTAAGTTTGATTTAGCGAACGCAGAAGAAGTTCCTTATATAACAATTCAGTTACCTGTTTACAATGAGCTTTATGTTATGGAACGTTTACTAGATAACATTGCTAAATTAAACTATCCGAGTGATAAACTAGAAATACAGGTATTGGACGATTCTACTGACGAATCTGTTGAAACCACCGCACAGCATATAACAAAGCTTCAAGAAAATGGTTTAGACATTCAACATATAAGACGTAAAAATCGAGAAGGATTTAAAGCTGGAGCTTTAAAGGAAGGATTGAAAATTGCCAAAGGAGAATTCATTGCAATTTTTGATGCTGATTTCTTGCCAAAATCTTGTTGGTTAGAAGAAACAGTTCCGTTCTTTAAAAATCCAGAAATTGGAGTAGTTCAAACACGTTGGGGGCATATTAATAGAAATTACTCTACTCTTACCAAAATACAAGCATTCGCTTTAGATGCTCACTTTACTTTAGAACAAGTTGGAAGAAATAGCCAAGGACATTTTATTAATTTTAATGGTACTGCTGGTATATGGCGTAAAGAATGTATTTACGACGCTGGAAACTGGGAAGGAGACACCTTAACAGAAGATTTAGACCTTAGTTACCGAGCTCAACTAAAGAAATGGAAATTCAAATATCTTGAAAATGTTGAAACACCTGCTGAGCTTCCTGTAGTTATTAGTGCGGCTCGATCGCAACAGTTTAGATGGAATAAGGGAGGTGCTGAAAACTTTCAAAAAATGCTAAAACGAATTATTACCTGCAAAAACATTCCTTTTAAAACAAAAGTTCATGGAATGCTTCATTTACTAAACAGTTCAATGTTTACTTGTATTTTCCTAGTAGCCATTTTAAGTATTCCAATGCTTTATATAAAAAATGAATATGCTCACTTAAAGATATACTTCTTAGTAATGAGTTTCTTTATTGTTAGCACACTTATTTTTTTCGTTTGCTATTGGTTCATGTACAAGAAAACATACGGTGGCGGTTTTATAAACTTTATAAAATACATAGGTGCATTCTTTTCATTTTTCTCAATCGCAATGGGTTTTTCTTTGCATAATACAATAGCTGTAATGGAAGGGCATTTTGGTAAAAAAAGTGAATTTGTAAGAACACCTAAATTCAATATAAAATCTATAGCAGATGGTTGGAAAAACAATAAATACGTAAGAAATAAACCTTCTATGAATGTTATTATTGAAGGCTTGCTAGCCGTGTATTTTGCTTTTGGAATGTATAGTGCCTTTATCGTAGGTGACCAAGGTGGTGATTTTGGTTTGTTTCCTTTTCACCTTATGCTTTTTATTGGCTTTGGATACGTATTTTTTAAATCTCTTTTTTCTAAAGCTTAAATGAAATTTATCGAGAAACATAGTTCTTTACTAACTGGAGTTATTTTAATCCTATATTTCTTATTTGCTTATTACTTAGAAAGAACCTCTTTTTATTCCTTACTAGCTTTGTGGGGAAGCTTGTTTACCGCTACTTACTTTTTGTTTAGTGTCAAAAAACAAGACTTCTCTTATCTAGCAGGAGTTTCAATATTATTCAGGTTGGTCTTTCTATTTTCTATTCCAAATTTATCGCAAGATTTTTATCGCTTTATTTGGGATGGCAGAATGCTTTTTGAAGGATTCAATCCGTACTTATCCCTGCCTGAAACCTTTATTGAACTTGGAAAACAACCAGTAAATGAAGCTGTAGAACTGTATAAAGGAATGGGAGAAATGAACGGAAGTCACTTCACGAATTACCCTCCTATTAATCAATTATGTTTTTATATTGCCTCACTAGTAGGAAACAACAGTATTTTAGTTTCTGTAACAGTAATGCATTTTTTAATTATCGCAGCTGATATAGGAATCCTTTTTTATGGAAAAAAGCTATTGAAAATAATGAATCTTCCCGTAGAGAATATTTTCCTATATATTTTAAATCCATTTATAATAGTCGAATTAACAGGAAATTTGCACTTTGAACCCGTAATGTTATTTTTTCTGATTTTATCGATGTATAAATTATCGCAAAAAAAATGGGTTCTTTCAGGTATATTTTTAGCACTATCAATCTCAGTAAAATTAATTCCGATACTTTTCCTTCCTTTGTTCTTTAAGTACTTTGTGAATGATAAAACTTCTTTTTTTAATGGAACCAAAAAACTAATAGCTTTTTACCTTGTTACAATAGCAACGCTCCTTGGAACTTTTATTCCTTTTATGTCAGGAGAATTTCTAGCTAATTATGGCAATTCCGTTGGCCTTTGGTTTAGAAGTTTTGAGTTTAATGCTAGTATTTATTATTTAGCCAGAGAAATTGGCTACCTTTTTAGAGGTTATAATGAAATTGGTATCATTGGAAAAATAATACCTTTAGTTGCTATTCTATTTATACTAGGTGTAACTTTCTTTAGAAAGAATAAAAAAATGCAAGATTTGATAACAGCAATGCTTTTATGTTTATCATTCTACTATTTTATTTCCACCACGGTTCATCCTTGGTATTTAGCTACCCTGTTAATTTTGAGTGTTTTCACAAAATATCGCTTCCCTTTAATTTGGAGTTTTGTTATAATTTTTAGTTATCAGGCCTATGCTAACACACCATGGAAAGAAAACTTATGGTTTGTTTTTATTGAATATTTCATAGTTTTTTTGGTGTTAATGTATGAATTAAACATTCCTAAACCGAGTTTTAAAACAAAGCTAACGTAATAGATTGCGCTCATATTAGCGGATTTTCGTATTATTGTTTTTAACTATTTCCTAATTTTTTATGAAAAGGCTAACAATTAAAGACATAGCGAAACATCTTGGTGTTTCGATTTCAACAGTTTCAAAAGCTTTAAATGACAGCTATGAAATTAGTGAAACAACAAAAGAGAAAATCAGAAAATTTGCAAAAGAAAACAATTATAGGCCCAATATTACTGCTGTTAACCTGAAAAACAAAAAAACAAAAACAATTGGTATTTTAATTCCCAACATGTTAAATTACTTTTTAGCTCAAGTATTTAATGGAATTGAAACGGTTGCAAGTGAAAATGGCTATAAAATTATTTCTTGTATCTCCAATGAATCTTATGACAAAGAAGTGGAAACGATTAGAATGTTATCTAACGGTAGTATTGATGGTCTTATTTTATCATTGTCTGAAGAAACCATTAGAAAAAGAAGCTTCGATCATTTTCAAGACACTATCGATAGCGGTGTTCCTATTGTTATGTTCGATAGAATTGCTCAGGACATTGATTGCGACAAGGTCATTACAAATGATTTTGAAGGAACAGTAACTACTGTAAAACATCTTTACAAAACCGGTCATAAAAACATTGCTTTTATTTCTACAATCAGTGATTTAAAAATTGGTGAACGTAGATACTTAGGCTATTTAAAAGGCTTGGAAGACTTAAATCTTACCGTTAATAAAAATCTTGTGATTAATATTGTTGAAGAGGATTATAAAAAATATGAATCTATTTTAGATCCCATATTTAAAAACAATACAATCGACAGCGTTATTACTACTGATGAATCTTCTGCTATCGCCGCAATGAAAGTTGCAACAAGAATGGGATACAAAATTCCGCAAGACTTTTCAGTTATATCTTTTTCAAATGGAATATTAGCCCGACACTCAAGCCCAAAAATGACTACTGTAAGTCAACATGGGGAGATTATGGGAGCTACCGCAGCAGAAATGCTAATTAATAAATTGGAAAAAAAAGGAAACTCCAACAAAAACGAGACAAAAGTTATCAAGACTGATTTAGTTATTCGAGAATCAACAAGACCTACAAAAACTTACTAAAAAACAAAACCCACTCAAAAAATACTGAGTGGGAAAAATTGCTATGAAAAAGAAAAAGAAAGTGGTTTATTCAACCACATTACAAATTTAACAAACTTTTTCTTTTACACAAATATTTTTTACAAAAATTTCACATTTCTTTAATATTAGTTAATCTTTTGGTTTTCAACACGTACAATATTGTTCTCTTTAACGTACAAAATTCCAGATTCAGGGCAAAAGGCCTCTTCCTTTTTATTGAAATTCAAACGACACCCCCGTTTACTAACCCATCCTATTTGCTTAGATGGATTCCCAACAACTAAACCGTACTGAGGAACATCCTTCGTAACAACTGAACCAGCACCTATTAGTGCATATTCTCCAATCGTTATACCACATAGCACTGTTGCATTCGCACCAATTGATGCTCCTTGCTTTACCAATGTTGTTTTAAACTCGTTTTTACGATTAATTTCGCTTCGAGGATTCATTATGTTAGTAAACACCATTGAAGGCCCTAAAAACACATTATCTTCGCATATTACACCTGTATAAATAGAAACGTTATTTTGAACCTTAACATTTTGTCCAAGAATAACCTCTGGAGAAACGACAACATTTTGTCCGATAGTACAATTAGTTCCAATGATTGCATTGGACATAATATGACTAAAGTGCCATATTTTCGTTTCACTTCCTATAGAACTCCCCTCATCTATTACCGAAGTTTCATGAGCAAAATATTGATCTTTTTTATTCATAATTACAAATGTAAAAAACTCAGCTAATAAAATTAACTGAGTTTTCAATCATAATCTATTGCACCATAAATGTAATAGGTAGCATATAGCTTACTTTAACAGGCTTACTATTCTGTTTGCCCGGGGTAAACTGTGGGAGTTTATTAATTACCTTACTTACTTCTTTTTTAAGTCGTACGTGAGGAGCTTTTATCTTAATATCTGAAACATTTCCTTGCTTGTCTATTACAAATTGAGTGTAAATTCTGTACTTCCCCGATCTCATTCCTAAATCATTCGCTAAATCCGCATCAAAATAACGTCGCACGTACTGCTTCATTTTATTTTCTAGACATAATCTACCTTCTTTTTCACTCAATCCTTCACAACCTTTAAAAACAGGTGCATTTTGAATGTTAACCATTGGTATAGGATCTTCACTTTCTTTTATGTCATCACCATCGGAAACCTCATCCAATTTATTGATATCAACAAGAGGTTTATCCTCATTAGTTGGTAAATCAATTAACTCTCTAAGGTCTTCTTCATTATCAACTATTTTAACTTTGGTTATATCAACATGAATTTTTCTTTTTACTTCTGCCGCCTTCTTTTTAGGGACATCCTTCACAAAAACTACGGGTCGATCATCTAATGTGTACATATCTTCCGCATCGAAATGATTATAAGCAATGACCACATCTTCCTTCTTCTCTGATTCATATTCTACCAAAACATAGACTATAAACAGAGAAAGTACCAAGCCTAATTGCGTGAAAATTGTTGAGAATTTTTCCAGTTGTTTTCTTGCATGTTTTTTTTGCATTTTCATAGTGATTGAGTTTAAATTATAATTACTCTTTCAATACAAGAAACATGCCAATAAAAAAAAGCAACCAAATTGGTTGCTTTTTGTAAATATCGTAAGTTATTAAAGTCTACTCTACATTAAATGTAATTGGCAATGTATACCCTACACGTACAGCTCTACCTCTTTGTTTACCAGGTTCCATTTTTGGTAATTTCTTAGCAATACGGATGGCCTCTTGCTTTAATCTTGGGTGTGGAGCTCTTGCTTGAATATCCTCAATATTACCTGTTTTACCGATTTTGAAAACTAGGTAAATTCTTTTCTTTCCAGGAGATAATCCTAACTCATTCGCTAAGTCAGCATCAAAATATCTCTGAATGTGTTTATTCATTTTCTGATTTAAACAATTCTTCTTTTGAGTTTTTGTTCCTTTACAACCAGGAAATACTGGTACGTCTTCAATAATTGAGAAAGGTACATCTTCAACCAAATCTTCTTCCTCTTCTACTTCTTCAATTTCTTCAACGATTACCGCTTCAGCTTCATCAGTTTCAGTAGATTCAATAATTGTTTCTTCCACTTCTTGCTCATCTTCTACTACTTCAATTTTCTCAGGTGCTGGAGGTGGAGGTGTATTTTTTGGTGGAGGCGTAATCTCCTGTTGTATTTCAATAGTTTCTTCTTCAACGTCTGCAGACATATTACTTTGTCCTAAGTCGCCATACTCTTTATCGTATGTTTTATTTTCAATGGCTATGTACGTAATAAATAAAGCTAAAACCAAACCTAACTGTACAAACAGCTTGCTGTAGTTTTCAAGATTTGATTTTGGATTTTTCTTAATTTCCATCCTTTATGTTTTTAATAGTTCGCTAATTTAATTAATTTATTTCAACTTTTACAAGCTATTTTTTCTAAAAAGTGTCTTTTTTGTAAAAAAACACTCGAAACACTGTAAAAGCCAAAAACACACCTATTACATTGGCTATAATATCGTAATAGTCACCGCTTCTATATGTTGTTAATGTTGCCTGTAACACCTCAATAATTATGCCGTAAAAAAAACATAATAACAAGACTATAAATGCATTAGACTTTTTCCGAAAAGCTAACAACCAAAATAACGTTAGAAAAAAATAAGCTGTAATGTGTTCTAGCTTATCAATATGCTTCACATTGACTGGCGGAGTATCTAGTTTTATTAAACAAAGAATAGCGATACTCATTGTAATGAATACCGCTATTGCCAAGTTAATTTTTTTATGATTTAACAAGCTCTTTATAAGCTTCATCACTTAATAAGTTGTCAATTTGAGAAGCATCCGAAATCTTCACTTTAATCATCCAACCCTCTCCATAAGGATCCGAATTTACTAATTCCGGCTCATCTTCTAAGCCTCCATTAAACTCGATTACTTCACCTGTTAAAGGCATAAATAGATCTGATACAGTTTTAACTGCTTCTACAGAACCGAAAACCTCTTCAATTTCAACGGTATCATCTAGGCTATCTACATCTACATAAACGATATCACCTAATTCTCCTTGCGCAAAATCAGTAATTCCAATTGTAGCGATATCACCTTCAATTTTTATCCACTCGTGGTCCTTCGTATATTTTAATTCTGATGGAATGTTCATTGTATTGTTTGTTTTTATTCTTGATTTGTTTTTTAATTTCCTAAATTATATACAAGATTCAATCCTGCATTAATAGCTTGTCTAGGGAATGTTGTTGAAATAGCATAATTAAATGTTTGGTGGTTGTAATAGAAAGATGCCGTTAAGTTTTTACTCAAATTATAATCTGCTAAAAACTTTATTCCAAACAATCTTTCTCCTCCGGTTACCTGATTATTACTTTCATCTACACTCCTAATTAAAGTAAGGTTATCTCTCATTGAAATATCAGCCCTTAAATTAATATCTCCTTTCAAGGTTTCTTTCTTCCCTGTAAATCGGGTTACAAATTTAACATCTCTTATCTTATATCCAAATCCAAATACATATTCTGTTCCATTTATATCAGTAATTGTATTGTTATTAAAATTTAAGGTCAAGCTTCTATCTCTTCTAATCTCCCCTTTAAATGATAAGGAGTTCTTCATTCTGAAGTCAACTTTTATCAACGGTGAAAACTCATCAATAAGTGTTACTGAGGAAATTAGCAAATTAGGCTGGAAGTTTCCAGAAGTATTTGCAACACCTTCTTCATACTGTAAGTTGTTAGTATAATTACCTATTGTATATGATGATTTGTAACCGTGGGTAAGTGTAAATGAAGAAAAATTTTTCTTAAACCATTTATACTTCATTAAGCCATTATAACGTAAAGTCCAATTCGGAATAGGAATATTTTTGAACGGACTCGTGCTAACTGAATTAGGATCCTGTCCTGAATAAGCCGCTAAGAAAGCTGGGAGCATCGCTTGCTGTCCATTTTCCTTAAATGCAGGATCATCTGGGTTAGTAGGCCTCGTGAAACCTGTTTCATTATACAATCTATTTGCTATAGTCGATCTATAATCTCTAAAGTTTTGGTATAGGCTTTCTCCATCTGTAAACATGGTTGACAACATAAAATGACTTATACTAAAATCTCCAGTTTCGAATGCTTTAATGGTATTATTTTGTTCGAAAATATCTTCGCCACTCGCATTAACTCCTGTTTTTATCACATCTAATTGTTGCGTAAGACGACTCGTTTGGATTCTATTTCCTCTTAAGTCAATAGTCAAACTTTTAAAAGGCTTTACTGAAATTGTATAGTCTAACTTCTTATTGCTGTTCTTACCATAATTCTTGTTATAATAAGTGTCATCTGCATTATTAGGATCTCTCGTAACTAACCATCCATTATCAATTGCATTCCTTAAAATATCCGTTTGACTTCCAAATACAAATCCGAAGGTTGGAGCCAATCCACCTCCAAAATTATTTCTTCCCAAGAAACCAACAGATGGTATATACCCTTGAAGAAGTGTTCCGTTATTTTGGCTATAACTAATTTTAGCTCTTTTTACCGATGTTAACACATCGTATAATCCTTTTAATGCTTTATGTCCAAAACTTGCGTTTTTCTTTAACTTTAGTTTTCCATCCGTTTTCTGATCTGCCCCTAATTTTAAAGAACCTTTCTTTACTGGGCCTTTTTTTCCTTTTTTAACTAAAAGTTTATCAAGCTTCAAGGTTTTATAAAAACGTCCAAAGTCTATGGTAGCATTCAAATTATGCGTATTTGCATTTTGAATCATGTTACCAACTTTGTCTCGTACATTACCTACTAGCTCTCCTACTTCATTAAAAATTGGACTTTGAGATGACGCTTGCCAATCGAAATCAGCAGTATAGCCATAATCAGCCGATAAGAACCCTAAATATGGAATTTTATTAATTGGAACTTTATATGTACCATTTAATTTCTGGTGATAAGAATTCGGCCTACCAATATTGAAAAACTTATCATAAATTTCTAAATCTTCCTCTCTACCAAAGCTATCATAGATAAAACTATTGGTCGCATTAAAGTTTAATTGCAACGACTTTGTTAAATCAAATCCTATAGTATAATCCCAATCAAACACAAAATTACGTTGCTTCAATTCAGGTTGAGCCGATAAACCTTCAATCAAGTTTCTCGATTTTTGAGAACTAAAGTTTCTATTAATTCTTGAGTTTACTGCAATAGTTTTTGGTACGGGATTCAAATTCAAGTCTCTTATAAACTTCAAATATTTACTACTTAAAATTTTAGTCTTCTTAAACGGCTCAATAACAAATGGCTTGAAATTAAAGTTATAACTCGCACCAGCCATTACATTTTGATTAATATATTTCTCAATATTATAATCTTTATGGTACTCTTCATTAAAAGAATATGATACTGAGAAGTTTTCTACATCGTAGAATTTTTGTTTTTTCTTACTATCAGGATTTCTATTCTTTTTAACATTAATGAAACTAATACTCTTTCTACGTGTATAATCTTGAGCATTGGCTATATTCTCTCTTGCTTGCTCATTATTTGAAGTTTCAGCGGCATCTCGAGCTTGCTCCAAAGTAATATCTTGGTACTGCGGATCGTATTTAGGATCTCTAAACTCCTCGCCATAACTATAACTCATAGGAATTTGCATGTTCCATTTCTTAGGCATCATTTTACCTATCTGAACGTTGGTAGCTACATTATACTGTTTTACTTCTTCGATACTTCTCTGTTGTACTCTATCTTCTACGCTCCCGAAACCAACAGTTGACATCCTCCCTCCAAGAGAAAGGTTCATTACATCTGCAAGGTTAGCATCTGCATTTACAACAGCTGCCCATCCTCCTTTATTATCAAATCCAACGGCTCTTAATTCATTATACCAAACTTCAATTGATTTAGAGTTGGGAGAGGTGTTTTTTACACCAAGCATTACGGTTCGAACTTGAGCTAAAGTTGGATTTCCTTTTACAGATATTTTGAGTCCGTTAGAACTGAGTCCTGAAAATAATTCAGACACAATAGCCCCTGACGGTCGTTGTAACTTTAATCCTGATAAATCTTCAAGTATCACATCAAGATTGTTTTCAACTGGCCAAATTTGATCCGCTACTGGACTTCCTCCTACTGCCGAATACACTAATGGCTTTTCAATTTCGTAATAATTTTCATTTAAATCTGTACCTAAACGAATAATAGCAACAGCTCCCGCATCTTGACCTTGACTAGCATTTCTTGCAGGATCTTCGGCATGCAAGAACATACGCATATTTTTATAGCGACGCATATCGATACTAATATTCTTGTAAATAGTACGTATTGAATCTGCTGGTAAATCTGTTACTTTTAAAGTTACCGATTGTTCATTTTGTCTTTGAATTCTGTTTGTTCCTTGAAGTAATTCTCTTTGAATTCCTGGAGGCAATTCATATCTATCTCCATTTTGTTCAATATTAACAACTCCAATTTCGAAATTGTTAACTTGATCATCTGGTACAGTTTGAACATATCTTCTCCAATCACTCCTTACTAGTTCTAACTCTCCAAAACGTAAAACAACAGGCATTTTAAACTGAGTCAAAAACATTCTTACGAAACGGATACTATTAAAATCCGAAATTCCATTTATAGGAATTCCTGATCTTACTGGAATTCTAAATTGATACCATCTAGTAGTCTTCGCTTCACCATCGGGACGTGTAACATTCGTATCTTTTATATCTACGATATGGTTAAAACCTACTCCCCTATTTAAATCCGTTTTATCTAAAGATACCTCATATTCAAAATAACTGCTTACCGCATCCATTGTTTGATCTCTATTGATATCTTCTGTATCAGGATATGTAGATGACGATGTAGGATAAGTCTCAGCAGACTGTTCTGGTGTTGGTGAATTCCCCTGAGGGTTGTTATATCTTTTATAACGTGACAAAATAGAAGCATTTGCTGCATCTAAGTCATTTCCTCTAAAAAACTGGAAATTATCTCCAGCTGGATCTGGTAACTGGTTATAGTTTCTACCACTAACAGAAACGTTAAACCTAGCTTTTTCCTCACTATCATTCAACCCGTCTAAACCAACATCTTGATTTACTCTTGCGTTAGCGTCAGCGGCAAAGGCATATAAAATTGAAGGATTAATAGGTGTGAACCCCCAAACAGACTCTCGAACATTACTCCCTACTGTTTTTACGCCATCTTCTGGCAATCCATTTTCGTACTGCTTGCTACCATCTCGTAAAATATCTTCAGAGATACTACCTAAGTTAATTAAGAGTTTTCCCACCTGATTAACCAGTAAATCTGGATTCACCCCAGCTGGCACTCCTTCTTCACCAGTTAATGAATAGTTATCATAAGGATCCATTAGCCAAAACTGGATATACTCAACATTGGCTTGTTCAAAATTATTCGTTGTCAAGGAGCGCATAATTCCACCCCAGTTTTCGTCTGGCTTCGTTAACCTAATTTCGTTACTCTCAGAATCAATATTTACCTCATCGTTATTTCCATTAAAGTTATAAGGACCTCTTTCTGAAGGATAATACGCCAAATCTAAAGTTCTCACTAAATTCTGTTGTGTAATATCTAAATCAAGATCAAAAAGTTCTTCAAATCGAACCTGACGAACCTCATCTCTAGAAAGTTCAATCTCATCAATATTACTTGGCCTATTTACAGTTCCATAAAACAATTGGTCTACATTATACCAAGCAATTTTCGCTCTATGGTCATTATACGACAAATTATTATTTGCGCCACCATCAGCTTCAAACCCTTGAGATTCTGGTGTACTTGCTAAAAACCATTGTTGCGGCGAATTTAAATTAATAGGTATTTGAGATGCCTCAAAATCATCTAAATAAGAAGTAGCCGTTCCATTTACATCAATACCACTTGGTGAACCGGGCAATAAATACGCCATATCGGCTCTAACAGAAACCTTTGAAGCAACATCAGTTTCAACAAACGGTAATTTGTTCGCAAGTTTTGTTAAGAAAGGAACTTCAGACGAATAATCTAAGTTCATCCCTAACATAATATTATCAATTGGCTCTCCACCAAAGTTCACTTTTGGTGTAATCGGACGTTCACTTACATTTAAGAAAGTTCCTCCTAAAACAAAATCTTCTGAAAATCTATGTTCAACATCGACTCCTATAAACGTTTTTCTTTGTTGATTAAAAAAGGTGTTGTTCTCAACTGTTGCATTAATTGGAACTCCAGAGGCTTCTAGTCCTGGATCCAGAATTTGAACTCTTCCTAATTGATAATCTACCACATAATCAACTCCCTCAACAAGAACTCTACCTCCCGCTGTAACTTTCACCGAACCTCTTGGAATATTAAAAGCTCCTAAAGAAATTCCTCTACTTGTCTCTGATTTATAATATCCCTTTAAAAAAAACTTATCCTTGTTTTGATATTCGTTTTTTGCTTGAATTTTTGTGGTAAGGTATAGTTCGTCGAACAAATACTTGGTCTTATCATCTGCCCCGACTAACCTATTGTCAAGATACGAATCATTACCAAAGGGCTCGGGATCAGGAAATATAATATATCCTTTCTCCGAATTTACTGTAGCTCCCTCAACAAAATCAAAATAACCATCTCCTCCTGCTACTTGATACTGACTTTGATCTAAACGGTCAATATGGAAAATTTGCATTAATGGCAAACTTCCAATATTTGCAGTTGATGCATTTTGTAATGTGTTTTGTAGTGTTCCTGTTTGATCGTCTCTATATAATAAATCAAAACGGAATCCTTCTTGTCTTAATGGATATGCACCAAGCGCATACACATTTTTCATCATTAAACGCCAAGTTGGGAATGGCTCCGCTGGAGTAACTCCAGGTCTGACAGTAGTTAAAATTTCACTCCTTAATAACTTTACTACTAAATTTGAAGGAGCAATAACACCATCATTAGAAAATTCTCCTACCTTAAAAACAGCTTCGCTCGTTGAAGCCCCTACAACGGTATATTCATAAGCAACCGAAAGAACCTCTCCGTCATTTAATCTTCTATTTAAAGAAATAAAACCCAATTGAGGGTGTAAACGATATTCACTAGGCTGTAATTTTCTAGCATTTTGCAAATATGAAAAGTCAGTTCCTTGAGCAACTCCCGTAATCCCTTCATTTGCAAAAGCACTTTGCATGGTTGTAACATCTCTAATCAAACCATTTTCAGTTAATAACCTATCTAGTTTATTAACTCCATTATATGGAATATTAGATCCATTTGCTTGAACGGGAACTATTGTTGGATCAACTACCGTATTATTTACTAAATTATTAGACGCTGGAGTTGTATTCGATTCACCTAAATCCGCTATAGCAACAATACTCCTAAAATCATTTACACTTTGGGTTCTATTCGTAACCCAAACCTCTATTCTTGTAATATTAACTGGGCTATTGACCAAAGGATATTGTGTAAGCGCCTTTTTATAATTTTCTCTAAAGTATTGTGAAAGGAAAAAGTGGCGATCATTATCATAATCTGAAGCCCTTAATTCAAAATCTTCTATGGTAGCACCTCCTTCAGCAACTACTGTTCGAGATTGAGAATTTTGTTGCGAGAATGCTGCAGTTACTGTTGTTTTACCAAATTGAAGTTCCGTTTTTACTCCAAACAAAGCCTGCGCCCCGTTAATTAACGAGTTTTTAATTGGCATGCTAATATTACCTGCATCAATTCCTTGTATAATATCATCCTCAGTTGGAGTATATTCAAGTTTTATTAAGTTCTGAAAATTAAAGGTAGACTGTGTATCATAATTTGCTGTAACCTTCAATCTTTTTCCTACTTTGGCTTGTAAACTTGCACTAATCTGTTGGTCAAAATCAAATGTAAAACTACTCTGTTGATCAATAGATATTTGAGGATTCTCATTATTCTGATAAACTCCTCCAAGTTTTATGTTTACCTGACCTCTTGGAATTACCTCAACCGTATTTCCTCCAAAAACAGATTCGAAGAATTTTGAGTTTACATAATATTTTGGCAATAAATTTTTTCTTGCACCTTTTTTGCCTTTCTTCCTTGTATCCGTAGCATCGACCTTTTCTTTAAAATAGGTTTTTATGTCTTTTTTAAGGCGGTATTTTTCGTATTCTTTCGGTGTCAAAAATATGGGAGTCCCTATTAAATAGTCTCCTATTTTTTCAACAAGAACAAATTTATTCAAGGCCTTATCAAAGGTCACTTGAAACTCTGAAGGATTGTTTAAGAAAAGCTTTCCTGTTTGGTTATGTTTAAAATTGTATTTAAGCGGTATTACTGTATCCTTTAACACCGTATTAGCAACACTTTGTGAAAACGAAACAACACTTACCAATAAAGTAAGTGCTGTAAATAATTTATTCATAAATGTATTTTTCAACTTTTCTATAAGTTTTTTAACGCCTGCTTAATGAGCTGTTCTACAGTCGCATCAGGCATTCCCTTTAATATATTATTGACAACCTTTTCGGCTTGTTTCCGAACAAAACCTAAGACCTCTAAAGCAGATAACGCTTCTTCTTTATTAGTATTGTTCTGAACAATAGAAACTTCTTCTAAATCGAACGTTTTTAATATTTTATCTTTCAAATCAACAATAAGTCTCTGGGCTGTTTTTGCTCCAATTCCTTTTACCGATTGAATTAACTTAACATTCTCTGAAGCTATTGCTTGTTGAATTTCTTCAGATGTCATAGAAGAAAGCATTGTTCTAGCCGTGCTTGGACCGACACCTGATACAGATACTAATAATTTGAAAATTTCTCGTTCAACTTTATTAATAAAACCATATAAAGTATGCGCGTCCTCTCTAATAGATAAATGTGTGTACAACACAATATTTTCATCACTTGGCAATAAAGAATACGTGTTCAGAGAAATATGAAGTAAATATCCCACACCGTTACAATCAATCACAACATACGTTGGATTTTTTTCCACAAGTCTTCCCCTTATTTGTGTTATCATCTATTTCTTGTTTCGCGTTGTCTAAAGTAGAAAAATTATTTGTTTTTAAAAATTCTCGTTTTCAATGTTTTAAAAAGACGATGCTTTTTTATTTGAAGCCTTATTTTGAGCATCCACTACAGCTACCGCTGCCATATTCACCATTTCATCAACACTTGCCCCTAATTGCAATATATGAACTGGCTTACTCATTCCTAATAAAATTGGCCCAATAGACTCAATTCCATTAATTTGCTTCATTAATTTATAGGTAATATTGGCGGCATCAAGATTAGGAAATATTAAAACATTTACTTTTTTCCCATTAAGTTTTGAAAAAGGAAACTCTTTTGCCAGTAACTCAGGATTTAAAGCAAAATCGGCTTGTAATTCACCATCAACAACCACATTTGGATGATTTCTATGAATATAAGATACTGCTTCTCTAATTTTAGCTGAACTTTCAGACTTTGTTGATCCAAAATTTGAAAACCCTAACATGGCAATATTTGGAGTCATACCAAACATTTTTGCTAAAGCGGAAGTTAACTGGGTAATTTTCGCCAAGTCTTTTGCCGATGGGTTCACATTAATTGTAGTATCTGACAAGAACATTGGCCCTTGTTTTGTCAACATAAGGTTTGTTGCTGCTACTCTTGTTACTCCTTTATCTTTTTCTATTAATTCTAATATTGGACGAACAACTGAAGGATAAGGTCTAGAGTATCCAGTTATTAACGCATCTGCCTCTCCAGAATTCACCATCATTGCTGCAAAATAATTACGCTCACGCATTAATTTTTTAGCTTCAAACAATGTAACTCCTTTTCTTTGACGAGACTTCCAGAATATTTCTGCATATCGATTTCTAGTCTCTTCTTCCTCATCTGTCTTTGGATCGATAATTGGCACTTCTCCATCAAAACCAAGCTCTTCTTTCAGTTCCAAAATCACCTCTTTTCTCCCCAACAAAATAGGATTCCCTATTTTTTCCTCAAATACTCTTTGAGCAGCTTTTAATACATCTAAGTGATCTGCTTCCGCAAAAACAATTTTCTTAGGATCCTTTTTAGCTCTGTTATGAAGTAATCTAATTTCTTTTGTTCCTGTTCCAGAGCGGTCCATTAACTCTTCCCTGTACTTGTCCCAATCAGTAATTGGCTCTTGAGCTATTCCTGAATCCATCGCTGCTTTCGCTATCGCTGGTGGAATCTCGTAAATTAATCTAGGGTCAAAAGGTTTAGGTATTATATATTCTTTTCCAAAAGATAAGCTTATTTCATCGTAAACAATATTTACTTGTTCAGGAACAGATTTTTTTGCTAAATCAGCTAAGGCATGTACTGCAGCCATTTTCATTTCCTCATTAATCTTTGTTGCTCTAACATCTAGCGCTCCTCTAAAGATAAATGGAAAACCTAAAACATTGTTCACCTGATTCGGATTATCCGATCTTCCCGTAGCCATAATAATATCTTCTCTAGTTTGCACAGCTAAATCATAAGATATTTCTGGTTCTGGATTTGCCATTGCAAACACAATAGGATTTTTCGCCATTGACAGTAGCATTTCTGGTGACACTACATTCCCTTTTGAAAGACCGATAAATACATCGGCATTATGCATAGCTTCCTCTAAAGTATTTACATCTTTATCTGTTGCAAATTCTTCCTTTTGAGAAGTAAGGTTGCCTCTATCTTTTCTGATAACTCCTTTACTATCGCACATTACTACATTCTCTCTCTTCACTCCAAGAGCAAGATACAAACGAGTACATGAAATAGCAGCTGCACCAGCACCATTCACTACAATTTTAACTTCTGAAATATCCTTCCCGTTAATTTCTAATGCATTTTTCAATGCTGCTGCGGAAATGATTGCGGTTCCATGTTGATCATCATGCATTACAGGGATATCAAGCTCTTCCTTTAACCTTCTTTCAATTTCAAAGGCTTCTGGAGCTTTAATATCTTCTAAATTAATCCCTCCAAAAGTTGGAGCTATTGCTTTCACTGTTTCAACAAATTTATCAACATCAGTAGCGTCTACTTCAATATCAAAAACGTCGATATCTGCAAAAATTTTAAAGAGCAATCCTTTCCCTTCCATAACAGGCTTTGATGCCTCTGGCCCTATATCTCCTAAACCTAAAACTGCCGTTCCGTTAGAAATAACTGCTACTAAGTTACTCTTGGAAGTATACTTGTAAACATTGTTTTTGTCTTTTGCTATTTCTAAACAAGGTTCTGCAACGCCAGGGGAATACGCCAAAGATAAATCGTGCTGAGTTGCATACTTTTTTGTAGGCACCACAGAAATTTTTCCTGGAGTTGGTTTTGCATGGTATAATAAAGCTTCTCGTCTTTTTCTTGATTCGCTCATAATAGTGTTGTTTGTATGAACATACAAATATAAGGTTTGTTGCGGAGTAAAAAATTTACAACCTGATAAAAGTCATATTTTATACTGTTTCTTTAAGTGATCTTTGTTATATCATTAACCTAAATAATTTTTAATATGCAAGCCCCCCAGATGATGAGACAGATTATAGACGAAGAAGTGACATGGGATAAAACCCAAACCATTGTTAGTAAAACCGACCTTTACGGTACAATTTTATATGCTAATAACATATTTACACAAGTATGCGAATACAGCGCAATTGAACTAATTGGTGAACCTCATAATATTATTAGGCATCCAGACATGCCTAAAATAGCATTTAAAGTTCTTTGGGACGCCTTAAAAAAAGGCGAAAATTTCCACGCAATTGTTAAAAACCTAACCAGAACAGGAAGATACTATTGGGTAATTACTGATTTCACTATTGACAAAAATGAAAAAGGAGAACCTTGTAGCTATACTGCCAGAAGAAAAGCTGTTCCTGATGGTGTTGTAAAGAAAATTGAACCTATATATAAAACGTTATTAGACATTGAAAAGTTAAAAGGAGAAAAAGCCAGTGAATTATACTTTGATGCCTATTTAAAAGAGGAAATAGGTAAAACTTACAATGAGTTTGTTGTAGACTTATTTGAAGAAGAAAACAAAAAAGAACAATATCAAAAAGATAAAACTAAAAGCACCATTAAAAAAGGACTTAACTGGTTTTTCTTCGGTGATTAACGTTAGATAGAAAACATACCTTAAATACTGCAAAACAAAAACACAGGAGCAACCATTAACAAAAGGGGTTTCTCTTGTGTTTTTTATTTTATCGGCTTATTTTTGCATTCAATTTAAACTTGTAAATATGAATACAAATTTGGCTCCCCGTCCCAAGAAAATTATTGATGAAGAGGTAAAATGGGATACCTCAAGCATTATTATAAGTAAAACGGATTTAAAAGGTACTATTCTTTATATGAATGATACTTTTGAAGAAGCTTCGGAATACCCTAAAGTAGAACTCGTTGGAGAACCTCATAATATTATTAGACATCCAGACATGCCTAAAGTTGTTTTTAAAGTTCTTTGGAAAGCTTTAAAAAATGAAGAAAACTTTCATGCTATTGTCAAAAACCTCTCGAAAACAGGAAGATATTATTGGGTAATAACCGATTTCGAAGTTGAACGCGATCAAAACGGAAAAGCGACAGGATATACAGGAAGAAGAAAATCTATTCCGCAAAGTGTCATTGATAAAATTGAACCTTTATATAAAACACTTCTTAAAATTGAACAAGTAAAAGGAGAAAAAGCAAGCGAACTTTACTTCAATGCTTATTTAGAAGAAGAAATTGGAAAGCCATACAATGAGTTTGTATTAGATTTATTTGATCAACAAAATCTAAACTTTCAAAAACAAACAACAAGAGATACTATTAAAAAAGGATTAACATGGTTTTTCTTTGGTGATTAGATCATTAAACGAAAAAAACACGAGCAACCACTATCAAAAAAATCTTCTCCTTTTTTTGATTTTTAGCAGACATGCGTGCAATCATATCCAACCCCAGAAACCAACAGAAGGACTGAGAAAAAAACATCTCAAAACAACTCAGTCCAACAATAATTTTAACAAACGGATAAAAACACTCATCCAAACACCTCTCTCTTAAAACATAGAGCACGCCATTTTCTCTATTTTCGGGTTCATTAAATTTGCGTATGAAATAGCAGACGCTTTCACATAATTACAAATACTTTCGGGAAACGTACTCCCGTTTATCTCTTTCTGTAAACTATTCATTTCGCAAACGGCTAAATCGGTTGCTGGAACGTCGATACCTATGGCATTAGAAAAATATTTAAAAAAGAGCAATGTGTAAAATGTCTCAAACAATCGTCTGTCTTTACCAGAAATAGCTACTAGCTTTCCTTTATACACATGAGACAGAATTAGTTGCAAATCACCTTCTTTAGAAAGACTACTAATCCTATTGGAAAACCAATCTCTAAGCTTAAAGATACCTCCGCAGTTCATTACTTCTCCTATCAGCACCTGTTCTTTATACAACTTATCAAACATGTTCGTATAGACATCACTTAACATATAAATTTCCTCATAAATCGTACCTCCATTTGAAGCTTTTAACTTTAAGGCATTATCACAAATAGCAGATGCATTAATTGCTGTTACTGGAGAACTTAAAACTGTTTTTATAGGAGAGCCTCCATCAATAAACATCAACGTATTTGTGTTCTTCGAAAATAATTTATTGAAAAAAATCAACATATCATTTTTAGTTTCCACATCATAAAAAGCCAATGGTATATTGAGTTTAAAATCCAAAATCTCAACAAAAACTCCATCTGAACTCAATGTACTCGTTGCAAAAACAGGAGAATACCCGATCATTCCCACATTTAATTCATCATTTGAAAAAGTCCCTAATGACACCCAACTACCGGGAAAAAGAAACAACGGGATACTTCTTTCTCTTAAAATTGACTTTTGATATTCCGTAAAGTCATAAATGCTTTTTTGTTCTGAAAAACTACAACATCTAAGAATAATATCAGAATAAGATACGAGATCGTCTAATGAATCTGTAATTTCAATATTCAGAACATTTTTTTTAGGTAAAACACTTACATTGGTTTTATTCGAAACAATGATTTTTTCTTCCTCCAAAAGTTTTTTGAAATTTCTTTTACTTCTGCTTTTGTGCTGATACCCTAAAACTCTAATATTGGCCTGCTGCAATATACAGGAAACTGAAATACCAACGGCGCCCATTCCAATAACTCCTATTGTTTTTACTTCCTTCATTTATCTATGAAAATAAAAACTAAAAAACAGCGCTATCAACACTATATCTCAGCTTTTATACTTATTAATTTGGTTAATTTACAGCATAGATAAAACGAATCACTCAATAAATCAACTAGTTGATTATCTCAGCTTAAAGAGGTAAAAACTCCTTACAACAATACCCCTGATAAGTGACAAAAACGCAAAACACTAAAAAACAAACCAATAAAATTAAAATCATCCAAAAACTGGTAATGGAAAATCAATCGCATCAGTAGTACACCCTATATTAAATTCAGGGTTTTTACTTATACTAAAAAAGTAAGAAATTGTAATTTAGAACACGATTTTATTCTTGAATAAATTTTATATTTCTTTGAAGTCCAGAAAACTTTGTTCTTTTTACTGCAGACTTCTTAAACACTTTGCTAAAAGTTTCCTGCGTTAACTCTTGCCAATCTCTGGCTTTCATATCAAGTAAGTTTTCATGAGGACTAAATAGCGGTTCAGAATGAGGTTTTGAAAATCGGTTCCAAGGACATACATCCTGGCATACATCACACCCAAACATCCACCCTTCTGTTTTATCCTTAAAGTTGGTTGGAATGGCATCCTTTAGTTCTATTGTCAAATAGGAAATACATTTGCTACCATCAACAGTATTATCAGGTAAAATAGCCTGAGTGGGACAAGCGTCAATGCATCGTGTACATTCACCACAGTGATCTGTTGTAAAAGGATGGTCATAAGTCAATTCTAAATCAATAATTAACTCAGCTAAAAAGAAAAAGGACCCTTGTTGTTTCTGAATTAATAATGAATGTTTTCCATTCCATCCCAGTCCCGATTTTTCAGCCCATGCTCTTTCAAGCACAGGTGCAGAATCAACAAAACAACGCCCGGACACCTCTCCTATTTCATCATTAATCAATTGTAATAATTCTTTCAGCTTGTCCTTAATTACGTGATGATAATCTTGACCGTAAGCATATTTTGAAATTTTATATTCTTCCGCCTTCTGAGTCTTTTCTGGGAAGTAGTTATATGATAAGGATATAACTGATTTGGCTCCATCGACTAATAATGTAGGATCTAATCGTTTATCAAAATGATTTTCCATGTACTGCATTTTTCCATGGTAACCATTCTCTAACCATGTTTCCAATCGAGGAGCTTCTCTTTCTAAAAATTCTGCTTTGGCAATACCACAAGCCAAAAAACCTAAACGTTTTGCCTGTTCCTTTATAAACCCGCTGTATTCTTCTTTGGTAATAATTGCCAATGATTATAATTTTTGCAAAATTATCAAAACTTTTATTTTTATAGTTTTCTTATTCTTTTCTTAACAAATAAATGTTGACCTTTGTTCGTTAGTATCTGTATATGAACTATTTCTTGTATGAAATATTCGAAAAAAATTATTAATTCAACGACTTTTTTTTTATCAAACATTATAAAAGTCAATTCTTTACTTTAAAATTTTAAACCTGTGAAAAAGCTCTATAAAATTATCCTAGGCGCTATTGTATTTCTTTTTTTACTGCTATTAACAGCACCTTTATTATTTAAGGATAAGATTGTATCATTAATAAAAGATACCGCCAATGAAAACTTAAACGCAAAAGTAGATTTCTCTGATGTAAATTTAAGCTTTTTACGCAACTTTCCGAATGCTTCAATCAGCCTAACAGATGTTTCTATTATTAACTTTAAACCATTCGAAGGTGATACCCTATTATATGCGAAAGAGGTTAATGGAACTTTAAAACTCACGGATCTCTTCAATGAAAAAAAGAGTATTAAATCTTTTTCTATAGATAATGCCAAAGTAAACGTTTTAACGAATAAAGATGGTATTGCCAATTACCAAATTACAAAAACCGATTCGGAAGCAAAGCCAGCAGAAACAAAAGAAACAGAGCCATCGTCATTCACCTTATCTATTGAAAGCTATAGTATTTCTGATTCGAATATAAATTACGAAGATAAAAAAGGTAACATTCATTTACTTTTGACTGATTTTAATCACAGTGGAAGTGGAGATTTCTCGCAATCAAATAGCGAATTGAAAACAAAGACGAACACCACCGTATCTTTTGATATGGAAGACACCAACTATGTAAAAGAACAAAAAATTTCACTAGATGCTGTTTTAGGAATGGATCTTGTGAACAACAAATTTTCATTCTTAAAAAATGAAGCCAAATTAAACAACCTTCCTTTAGTATTTGATGGATATGTAAAGTTGAACGAAAATAACCAAGAAGTTTCGGTTCATTTTAAAACCCCATCTTCCGACTTTAAAAACTTCTTAGGCTTAATTCCAGAAGTTTATGCTAAGAATATATCTAATGTAAAAACATCTGGAAACTTTAGTGTTGCAGGACATATAGAAGGAATCGTTGACGATAAAAACATTCCAAAACTCGATATTACTTTGAAGGCTGAAAACGCGTCTTTTAAATATCCTGACTTGCCAAAAAGTGTGCGTAATATTAATATTAGCTCTCAGTTGAAAAATACTACCGGAAAAGTCCAAAATACTTTTGTAACAATTGACAATTTATCATTTAAAATTGATGAAGATGTTTTTTCTGGAAATGGTAGTCTTCACAACTTAACTACCAATCCTTTGGTTAATGCAAACTTAAAAGGAACCTTAAACCTTGCTAATATTAACAAAGCTTATCCTGTTAGTTTAGAAAATGAATTAAGCGGTATTCTTAAAGCAAATCTTAATACAAGATTCGATGTAAACGCCATTAAAAAGAATATTGTAAGTCGTATTAAAAATAATGGAACTGTTGAAATTCGTGACTTTATTTATTCATCAAAAGATATTGTAAATCCTATAGAAATCAAGAATTCTCTTGTGAAGTTTACACCAAAAACTGTTTCCTTAAATGAATTTCAAGCCAGTACTGGTAAAAGTGATTTAAACGCCACTGGACGAATCAATAACCTTCTTGGCTTCTTATTATCTGATAAAAAACTAAAAGGAACATTTAATGTTACCTCTAATAGTTTTTATGTAAGTGATTTCATGGAAAAAAACGAAGGTATTTCTTCTGATAAAAGCCCCGAAGAAAAGGACGGCACCAAATCAAGCGAAGGTTCTTTAAAAATTCCAGATTTTTTAGACTGTAAAATCAACGCTGATGCCCAAAAAGTATACTATGATAACTTAACACTTTCAAATGTAAAAGGCACCCTTTGGTTAAAAGACCAAAAAGCAACCTTGCAAAATATGAAGGCAGGAATTTTCAATGGGCAAATCTCTTTAAATGGTGAAGTAAATACGCAAAAAGAACAACCTACTTTTGCTATGAAATTAGGTGTTGACTCTTTTGATATTTCGCAATCATTTAATACTATGGACTTGCTACAATCGTTAAGTCCAATAGCAGGAGCTATGGATGGCAAGCTAAACTCAGATATTAATTTGTCAGGAAGTTTAAATGATGATTTCACACCAAACTTAGGGACAGTTTCTGGAAAAGCATTAGCCCAATTATTAACAACAAAGATCGATCCTAAAAAAACCAAAGCACTTAGTTTATTAGACAGTAAACTGTCTTTTATAGATTTAACAAAACTCGATTTATCAGACATTAAAACACATTTATCTTTTAAAGATGGTAAAGTGCAAGTTGCTCCGTTTAAATTAAACTACAAAGACATTGGAATTAATATTGGAGGTAGCCATGGGTTTGATCAAAGTATGAATTATAATGTTACCTTAGATGTTCCAGCTAAATATCTAGGCAGTGAGGTTTCAGGGCTTTTATCTAAATTAAGCCCAAAAGATCAAAATATTACCGTACCAGTTACGGCCACCATTAGCGGAAACATGAAATCACCAAGTGTTCAAACAGATTTAGCTTCTTCTGCCTCAAAATTAAGTCAAAAATTAATTCAGCAACAAAAAAATGACTTAGTGAACAATACGCTTGGTAATTTATTAGGCGGCAATAAAAAAGATTCAACGAAGACAGGAAAAGATGCAAAAGGAGATGCTGTGGATAAGGTAAAAGATGTACTTGGCGGACTTTTTGGTAAAAAGAAGAAAAAGAAAAATTAGTCAGGCAACCTTTCTCATTAAATGAATGTCTTTATTTTAAGATTTCTTTGTAACAAACTTAACATTTTGTAGTCATATTGCTGATTTCATATAAGTTAAGTTTGTCACAAAACTAATTTCAAACCGTTCATAATGAGAAAAATAATTACGTTTATTCTATTAACTTCTTTTTTTTCGAGCTTTGCTCAATTAAAAGGAAAAGTATCAGATAAAAATGGCTCTCCATTACCCTTCGTGAGTGTTTATTTAGATGGAAGTATTACTGGAACTACTACAAATAACAGTGGAGACTATTTCCTCCAAATTAAAAAACCAGGAGACTATATAGTCGTTTTCCAATTCTTAGGATACAAAACTCAGAAAAAGAAAATTAGTTTTAACAAATCTGCTAATGTAGATATTACCTTACTTGAAGAACAAGTGTCTTTAAGTGAAGTACACATAGATTCTAAAGAGAATCCTGCTAACAGAATTATTCGTAATGCCATTGCAAACAAGGATAAGAACACTGACAAACTAGGAAAGTATACTGCTAATTTTTACTCAAGAGGACTTTTCAAAATAAAAAATGCTCCTGAAAAATTCCTCGGTGAAGAAATTGGAGATCTAGGAGGAGGTTTGGACTCTACAAGAAGTGGTGTTTTTTACCTATCGGAAACCATATCAAAAATTAAATATCAAAAAAAACCAAAAAGATTTGAGGAACGAATTATTGCTTCAAAAGTTGCAGGCCAGGACAATGGAATTAGCTTCAATCGGGCAGACGAAGTAAACTTTGATCTTTATAAAAACTCTTTCGATTTAGCAGATGCCGAGATGGTTTCTCCTATTGCCAATGGCGCTTTTGGATATTACAATTACAAATTGGCAGGAACCATATACGATGACAATGGAAAACTTATAAGTAAAATACAACTCATTCCTAAACGAAAAAACGATCGTGTTTTTTCAGGGCATATTTATATCGTTGAAGATGATTGGGCAGTTTACGGAACAGATGTAACTGTTTCTGGTACCCAGGTTGGAATTCCATTTGTTAAAGAATTAAAAATTAAACAGAATTACAATTATGTAAAAGAGTCAAATGCTTGGGCTATTGTGACACAAACCATAGACTTTGAAGCAGGAATCCTTGGTTTTAATTTTGAAGGACGTTTTTCTGCTGCCTATTCAAATTACAATTTCACTCCAAATTTTAAGACCTCATCCTTTACCAACGAAGTATTGTCTTTTGCTGAGAATGCCACCAAAAAAGACTCTGTATATTGGAATACTATCCGACCAATGCCTTTAACAAAAGAAGAAGTGTCTGACTATAAATTAAAAGACAGTATTAAAGTACTCAGAAAGTCTAAAAAATATCTTGATTCCGTTGATCATAAACAAAACAAATTCGGGTTATTAGATATTCTTACAGGCTATACTTACCAAGACACTTATAATAAATGGTCTCTTTCCTTTTCATCACCTATCGAAAAACTAGGTTTTAACACTGTTCAAGGTTGGAATTCTAGCATTGGTGTCGATTACACCAAAAGATATAACGACAAAGGGAAACGCCTAAATATAGGATTAGACGCGAATTATGGATTTTCAGATGAAAGACTGCGACCATCGGGGCACTTATCGTATAAATGGAACAACAAAACCTATCCAATTTTATCCGTATCTGGAGGAGTTACTACTGCACAATTCAATGCTAAAAATCCGATATCGCCATTTTGGAATACTATTAGTTCTATTTTCTATGAAAGAAACTATATGAAAATCTATGAAAAGACTTTTGCTAAGGTTTCTTTTGCTAGGGAAGCGGTGAATGGAATTCGTGTGTTTTCAAGCCTCGAATATGCCAGAAGAAATCCATTATTCAATACCACAAATTATGTAATGTTCCCTGAAGATGATGTGGAATACACCTCAAATAACCCACAGGAACCAGCCAATTTCAACAGTTCTTTTACATCACATAATATGTGGACAATGAATCTTGGAGCATCAATTCGTTTTGGACAAAAATACTTGTCATATCCTGATAGTAAAATTAATATTCCTAACTCAAAATATCCTTCTTTATATGTTGGGTATCGAAAAAACTTTGGCTCTGGTAATAATCAATGGGGTTCTGACGTTGTATTTTCCGAATTAAATCAAAGTATTAGCCTCGGAAACTTAGGACGTTTAAGCTATAAAGTCAAAGGAGGTGTTTTCTTAGAAAAGAAAGATATTCCGTTTATGGATTATGCACATTTTAATGGAAACAGATTAACAATAGCTCCTAATGACAATTATCTTGATGGTTTCTTTTCACTCCCTTTCTATGATTTAAGCACCAACGATCGTTATGGAGAATTCCATGTGGAACAAAATTTCAAAGGAGCCGTTTTAAGTAGAATTCCTTTAATAAACGAATTAAACTTTCATTTAGTGGCTGGAGCGAAAGGGTTATTCACAGGAGGAAATAGACCCTATTCTGAATTTTCTATTGGACTAGATAATGTTGGTTTTGGGAAATGGCGTTTTCTAAGAGTTGATTTTGTAAGATCGAACTTCAATGGTGTTACAGAAAACAGATTTTTAATTGGGTTTAAGTTGTAAAATTACAATTTATATCCTACGCTCAACAATACAACCCTAGGCATTATAAATGTTCTAGTATCAGAAATAAAATAGTCTGAGAATTGATTACTCTGCTTAAATGTCTCGTTTAATATGTTTTGGGCAGTAATTTTAAAATTCCATGGGCTATCTTCTTTTTGATAAAACAATGAAGCATTGGCTATACTGTAGTTATTCTGCTGTCCTAATGTTTTATTTTTATAATCGTAGTAATTATAATTTCCTTTTAAGGTAAAATCTTTTAAAAAAGTATACTCTAAATCAACAAAAGGCTCGTTTGTTATAAATTTTGAATTTGTAATTCCTGACCTATAATCCCCGATACTTTGTTTATACCCGAATTCAATCCTTGGGAGTTTATCGAATAATGTTTCAGCACTTAATGTATACGAGTAATTCTTATTTACATTATTTGTAAATGCATTATTTACCTGTTGAATAAACGTTGAGTTTCTATAACTCCCTTCAACTTTATAGCGCATCTTTTTAATTTTCTTACGAAGACTTCCACGTAACCCCCAATTTTCATCTGGATTATCAAATAGATTCACACTCACGAAGCGATTAACCCCATCAAAATCAACGGTACTTCTAAAACCCTTTACTTTTTTAGTATAGTTTGCACTTGCATGTAGCATGAGTCCACGATACAAACTAAATCTGCTATAAAAAAGTCTAGCCGAATGAAATAGTTCATTTTCTAAGTTTTCATTTCCCTTAAAAACAGAATTATACGACTGTAAATAAAATCTATTCGCCAACTTAGAAATATCTGAGAAATTTGTTTTTAAATTGTAATTAAATTTCAGTTTTTTCGACTTGTTAAACTCGATATTTACGAATACATCTGGTAATACGACCCATTTATTCTTGCGGACTAAAGAATTCGATTGTGTAACTTCCCAATTATAATTATGCAAGAAAACACCTTGTTTAAAAGTAAATATTCCCGTTCTGAATTTATAATGGACTCCAGCAAAAAAATCATTAAACTTTAAAACTGTATTATTATTGAAGCCTCCAGAAGTGAAATTATTAACGCTTGAGTCATCCAATATCTGCGAATCATTACTTATAAACTTTTCTTGTTGATGTGTATTTCCCAGTGTTGTATAAATATGATTATTTCTATTCAACACCCAAAAATCCTTAAAGACGGTATATAAATAATGTTGTTTTTTTTCTTTTATTTGCTGTAATCGAAGTTGATTTTGATTGACATCTACAGGATTTATAATTGTTTGAATCGTCTGAGCAAACGATTGTGATGCATCCCACATTGTGGTAGGGTTATTACTATCAAAAATATAATTGGCAACAGCAGAAAAGGTATGCTTCTTCGATTGTTTTTTATGCCATTCTATATTTTGATTTACATTCCAAGCTCCAAGTGACCTATCGCTAAATATTGAATTTACCTGACTATCAATTGAAGATAAAATGCTACTAGTTCCATAACGTGTACTTCTTTTTACCTGACTTCTGACATAAAATTGTTCGTTATTGTTCGGAGCATATTCCAAGTTTAATTTTCCAATACCTAAAACATCTTTCACATTACCTTGTGCCTCTTTATTTTCAGTAAATTCCGTGTAATTATTTAATGTTTCTTGAAAACTTCTTGTATTATTATGAGAAAAAATGGCGTACCCTGAAATATCTAATTTATCAGAAGTAGTTTTAGTAATATTAATAGCTCCAAAACGCTGACCACTTCCTAAAACATCTTTATTTTGCAAAAATTGAGAAAAATCACCACCTCTCCAATTAAAGTTCTCACTAAACGCCGCATTTACACCACCCTGAAAATTCAAATAATCTTTAAATGTAAAGGTCTTTTCTCCAATATTATTAAGGTTTCCAATAAAATTGACATTGGTTTTTGGAGTATAGTAAAATAAGTTTGCATTGCTTTTATAATAATCTTCATTTCCTTTCCCTGCTTCAATATCACCAAAAACAAAACGTTTTTTATCTTCTTTCAATTGAATATTCATTGCCATATCTTCCGAATCGGTCAAGTCTTTTAAAAAAGCAACCTCATTATAATTATCAATTACTTCAACTTTATCAACAGCATCAGCAGGAATATTTTCAACGCCTAACTTAGTACCTCCTCCAAAAAACTTTTTACCATCAACCAGTAAGGTGGTTACTTTTTTACCTTGTACAGTTACCTCTCCATCCTTATTCACCTCAACACCAGGCAATTTCTTTAAAACATTTTTTAGTTTTCGTTCATTCCCATTTACAAATTTATCGGCATTGTAGATAATGGTGTCTCTTTTCACTATTACGGGTAACTCTATCGTCACCTCGTCTAACTGATTTTTAGCTTCAAAAAGCACAATATCCTTAGTAACATTTTCAGTTGGGGTAAGCTCAAAATTTTCAGTTTCAAACCCCATCATACTAGCAGTTATAGTATATTGACTGTTCTTCTTAAGTACCAAACTATACCTTCCATTTTCATCACTAATAGCGAAAGTCATATTCTGGTCAATACTAACAGGCTTCGCTATAAGATTTACATAAGATAAAGGCTCATTTAAAGAATCTTTAACCTTACCTTTGAATACAATATTTTGCGCTAAAGAAATAGAAATACCCTGAATAAACAATATTAGAAGAAAAAAACAAACTCTTTTCATTAAACTATTTAGATATTAAATTTTGCCTAGCCTCTTTAGCTATTCTTAAAAAATCCTTCTCAGAAATTTTCTTTCCTTCATTAGGCTTCTCAATCTTAAACTTCGCTTCCTTATTTAACTCTATTTTTTTTGAAAAATAAACGATGTTACCAATTCTAGCCTCCATCACAAGTCCTGGAAACCCATAAAATTCCAATGGGCCAAAAGAAAGTGGTATCTCAGGAGCATACCATACAGTTTGTTTTACTGATGTTTTTCCTTTTCGACTTTCATAAACGAAATCTCTTTCAGCTTTATAACACAGATACTTACCAATTCTCTTTTGTTCATTTCTAAAACTCCAATTGGAAATATCTTGAGTTTTTTCAATTAAGAATATTTCTCCCATAAAATTTTTCTCCTCAATTATTCTCTTATCCTTAAGAGAAGTATAATACGAGCTTTTAGATTTGAAAACGATTTTCGCCATATTGAACAAAGTCTCCTTTTTAAAATCCATCCCCATTGGCTCTAACAACTTATAAAATGATTCCTTCCCAGAAAACCTTAATTCCAACTCAAAATCACCCCCAATCTCTTCAATTGCTTTCATAAAACGAGACTCACTTTTTTTCGCATCATTTATCTTTTCTTTTTCCAGTTTATCAGAATTATCTATAAACACTCCATATGTTATTTTACCTGAATTCTGTGAATATATAATAGAAACGGTAAATAAAAACAAAAACATAAAACCTGTTTTTCTCATAATTAATTTTTTAAATGGTTTAACCTATCATTAAATTGATAGGTTAAACCTGGTTAATAAATCTTCTTAATGTTGCATACTCCAGCAAACGGCATAAGCACCGTTCATGTATTCAGTAGCTTCTTCATCACTAAAAGAGCTCCCTCTATGCTCTTCAGCAAATTCTAATGCTCTTATTGCAGTATCAAGGCAATCTCCGTCTTCAACATAGCCACTCCAACCCAAAGTAACTATAAATAATGTATAAAATAATTTCATAATAATATTTTTCTAATAATAACTTTTACCAGTACCAAGGAAATGTTTCACACATTGCTATTGAGACGTTAAGAAATTCTGCCGCATCAATATCACTCATCATATGACCTAACTTATTTTCTGCATCTTCTAAACTAGAAATGGCATTATCTACACAATCACCCCCTAACACCGAATTTTCCGCATTTACTGCCGAAATAGAAAACAACATAAAAGCTGCTATATATATTTTTTTCATTTTGTAAATTTTTAAATTTTAATTAGTAATACTAATCCATAAAATTTATGGATACACTTTCATAAATCATTCCAAAAAGATGATTTATATATAATTCAAAATTAAAAAAGGAAATGTGCGCAATTTTTCATGATCATCCCCTTCTTTTTCTAGCTAGATATTTTAACGAAAAATGATCAATTCTCCATTAAAACGTTTCAAACTTAAAAAAAAAAACGAAATACAAAAATACTTTTCAAGTTTCCAATGAGTAATCTTTGCTTTTTTTGCAAACATTAAATTTTACACCTCTATAAATCAACTTTTTAGTGTAACGCTATTTTAGGACGGGACAACTTTTAAATAAAAAAACAGATCAAATTAATTTGATCTGTTTTTTTTTATATTAAAAAGCTAAGTGAATTTTTATTCATCATCTTTTTCAATTATTCCTAAACGTTTTGCTCTTTCTTCCCAGTTCTTTCGTGCAAAACTTTGTAAATCGGCAACATTATCACTTTCATCCATAATTTCAAAACCAAGTAAAGTTTCAATTACATCTTCCTGAGTTACCAATCCACTTACAGCTCCAAACTCATCAACTACCAAAGCCAAGTGCTCTCTTTGTTCAATTAATTTTTCAAATAAATCTGGAATTGATAAATCTCTTTTCGCTACAATAATATCTCTTTTAATACTTTTTAAAGTTTCCGCTCCTTTTTTATTAATTAACGACAGTAACAACTGATCTTTCAAAAAATACCCCGTAATATTATCTGTTTTATCGGCATAAACTGGAATTCTCGAAAATCGTAACGGTTGATTCTCATCGAAAAATTCTTGAATTGTTTGATTCTCATTGGCCGACTTCAACACAGTTCTTGGTGTCATAATGTGCTTTGCCTGAACTTCTTTAAATCCAATCATATTACGAATCACCTTACTTTCATTTTCTTTAAAAACACCTTCTTGCTCGGCTATGTCAGTCATTGCAGTAAAATCTTCTCTACTCAACACACTTTCTCCATGAGCTCCTTTTCCTCCTATAAGCTTTGTTGTTAATTGTAACAACCATAAAATACCCGTCCAACGTAGAGGGAAAATTAAAATTTTTAAAGCTTTCGCCGTAAAATTTGCCAAGCCTTTCCAATAGGTAGCCCCAATCGTTTTTGGAATTATTTCAGAAACAACCAAAATTAAAATAGTCATAATTGTAGAAACAATCCCAACCATATTAACTCCTAAAATTTCAAGTTTATAAGGTAGTTGTTCTGCTTGCACACCAACTAAAATAGCCCCTACTGTATGAGCAATAGTATTTACAGTTAAAATAGCTATTAACGGTTTATCTACATCTTTCTTTAACGCTTCTAATTCGCTAGCATATGCTTTTCCTTCCTTTTTTTTAACATTAACAAAAGTAGGTGTTACACTAAGCAAAACTGCTTCTAATATAGAACACAGGAAAGAGAAAAGAATGGATACTGTTGCGTAAATAAGTAATAAAGTCATTATTTAGTTTTTAAGACAAAAATAAACAAAAAAGGCTATCTCGAAAGACAGCCTCATAATCAATATAATAGTTTAAGGTTTCTATTTTTTATCCATAGCCTCTTTTAAAACAGTATATGCATCATTAGCCTTTGACATTTTTGCGTATTCTAAAGCTGTATATCCCTTTGAAGACTTTATATTTAATTTCGCTCCGTTTTCTATTAATAGTTTTAAAATTTCTACTTTATTATAGCGAGCTGCATACATTGCAGGCGTTAGCCCTAAGGACTTTCTATTGATATTGGTTCCGTTATTAATAAAAGCTTTTACCGTTTCATAATTTCCTGATCTAATCATTTTACAAAAAGTACTTAAACCTTCATATTCAATACGAGTAGATTCTATAACTTCTTTACTATTTGAAGCGCTTACTGATGTTAATGATAATAAGATAACGAATGATGCTAAAACAAATTTTTTCATGGTATTCTTTTTTAGTTTATGTTGTTGCTTATAAGACTGGCTATTTTTTAAAATGTTTCACCCAAACCATCTTATTAACAATTATTTAGCATTTACTTAAAAGAGTCATTCTTCTGTCAAAATTTTAATTTCTCATCATTTTTTAATATTTTAACAATCAATTGTTTAAATAAATAGATAATGAGTAATAATTTGGCTTATTCATTAGGGAATATTCCTGTAATTTTCCCAAAAAGAACGTTCCTATTGTGGGTGAATTTTTGCAACTTTTTAAGAAAAAAGGCAAAAATTAGGTTGAATCGAACCCATTACGAACATGAGCACTAATTTTCAAAAAACCAACTCTACTACTAGGTCAATAACTACACTTCATTTAACACTAAAAAACAACCATATAAATGATTTATGATTCCTAACAATCTTAATTACAAATATGTGATCAATGCAAAAAATTTAAATAACGATTAATTAAAAACAAAAGTCAAAAAATGAATGTATTAGCAACCCAAATACCTTGGTGCTGGATAATTCCAATAATTGTTGGGATTTTATGTGCGATCTTAGGATACCTTCTCGGAAGATTATTCGGAAATAAGAACTCGAACAACAAAGACGAAGACTCCCATGATGCTATAGCAAAATTAGAGGCTGATTTAGAAGCCTGTAAGAAACAAAAATCTGTTTTAAAAGCAGACTTACAAGAATGTTACAAGGTTAAATTGGATTTAGAAAAAGGATTATCTAGTGAAGACTCTTCAATAAATGCTAACCTGGGTGCCGCCGCTTTTTCAGGAGGTAGCGTTTCAAGTGATGTTGCATTCGATGCTGCCGCAGCAAAAGCAATATTCGGAAAAAAAATAAAACATAATGACCTAAAAATCATTGAAGGTATTGGCCCTAAAATTGAAGGACTATTTCACAACTTTGATATCAAAACTTGGAAAGATTTATCCAATACTTCTATAGAAAAATGCCAAGAAGTATTGAACAGTGGCGGCGACCGTTATAGAATACACAAACCAGGAACATGGCCTGAACAAGCTAAATTTGCCTATGAAGGTAAATGGAAAGAGCTTCAAGAATGGCAAGATAAATTAAATGGAGGAAAGGCTTAATTGGTCCTTACTATTTCGTTAAAACAAAAGAAAACCTTGTTAAGCAAGGTTTTCTTTTGTTTAAAAATCAACTGAATAAAGAAAATTGTTAACCCTCCCTTTCTTTTTACTCATAAATTATTTCTAATCTCATTTTCTGTGCTATTTTTACCTTTTTATCAATATAAACCTTCTTTTATTACTAAATATGAAAAATCTGAAATTAACTCTACTACTAGGTACATTCGTTATTTTGTCATTCTCCTGTAAACAAAAGACAGAAGAGAGCTCCCTTGAGAAAAAAACAACTACGGACTTAACAAAATATGTTAACCCTTTAATTGGCACTAGTAAAATGGGGCATGTATTTCCAGGCTCAACCGCTCCTTTCGGGATGGTTCAGTTAAGCCCTCAAACGAACTTTCAGGTAATGTTTAAGGATGATGGGAGTTATAATAAAGAAACTTATGAATATTGTGCTGGATACCAACATAAAGACAGTACAATTATTGGTTTTGCTCATACTAATTTTAGCGGGACTGGACATGCTGATCTAGGTGATTTTTTAGTAATGCCAACCACAGGAAAACTTGTATTAGATCCTTTAAAAACAAAAGATGATTCAAAAGGTTTTTATTCAAACTTTTCTCATGATACGGAAAAAGCTTCCCCTGGATATTATCAAGTAAATCTTGACAGCTACGATATTAAAGCAGAATTAACAGCAAGTGAACGTGTTGGTTTTCACCAATATACTTTTCCTAAATCAGAGGATGCTCATATTATTCTTGATTTAGTATATAATGTATATCATCACGACAACAAAAATGTATGGACATTTATTCGTGTTGAAAATGACAGCTTGATAACTGGATACAGACAAACAAAAGGTTGGGCAAGAACGAAAAAAATATTCTTTGCAATGGAGTTCTCTAAACCTTTTAAAAGCTATGGACATAAGAAATACAACAAAGAAACTTATGATGGTTTTTATAGACGTTTTAAACAAAACGAAAACTTTCCTGAAATGGCAGGTAAAGACATAAGAGTCTATTTTAATTTCGACACAAACGAAAATGAAAAAATCAAAGTGAAGTTCGCTTTATCTCCTGTTAGTACAAATGGTGCTTTAAACAATTTAAAAACCGAAGTTCCTCATTGGGATTTTGATACTACCAAAGAAGAAACTCAAAAGAAGTGGAATAGAGAACTTAATAAAATTCAGGTTAAAACAATTTCTGAAGACGATAAAACTACTTTTTACACAGCTTTATACCACACCAGCCTATCTCCTATTTTATATGAAGATGTTGATGGAAAATATAGAGGATTAGATCAAAACATCTATACCTCAAAAGACTTCACAAATTATACTATTTTTTCTCTTTGGGATACCTATAGAGCTCTTCACCCTTTATATAATATCATTCAACCAAGCAGAAATAACGACATGGTTAAATCTATGCTTGCACATCATGATGAAAGTGTACACAATATGCTACCAATATGGAGTCATTATGCAAATGAAAATTGGTGTATGATTGGATATCATGCTACTTCAGTAATTGCTGATGCCATGGCGAAAAACGTTGGTAATTTCGATATTAACCACGCCCTAAAGGCTTCAAGAAACACAGCTACTGTAAGGTATTTTGATGGTATAGGTGAGTATATTGATTACAAATATGTACCAGACGACAAGAGTCATTCAGCTGTTTCTAAAACATTAGAATATGCCTATAATGATTGGTGTATTGCTCAAATCGCTAAAAAAACAGGAAATAAAGAAGCAGAGAAAGAATATTTAGAAAGATCAGAATATTATAATAATGTTTACGATCCTTCTATCGGTTTTATGCGTCCAAAATTATCTAATGGAAATTTTAGAGAGAATTTTGACCCAATGGACACACATGGTCAAGGTTTTATTGAAGGAAACGCTTGGAATTACGGATTATATGTTCCTCAGAATATTGATCATATGGTTGAAATGATGGGTGGAAAAGATAAATTCAGTAAACAATTGGATGAACTATTTACTATGGAAATTGACGATAAATATATTGCGCATCATGAAGATATTACTCGTGATGGTATTATTGGAAATTACGTGCATGGAAATGAACCTGGCCACCATATTCCTTATTTATACAATTGGACCAACAATCCAGAAAAAACTCAAAAAAGAGTTCGTATGATTATGGACACCATGTACGCGCCTACGGTTGAAGGTCTTTGTGGTAATGACGATGCTGGACAAATGAGCGCCTGGTATATTTTTAGCAGTTTAGGTTTTTATCCTGTAACTCCTGGATCTCCTAATTACGCAATCGGTAGTCCAAACATTAAAGAAGCAACTATTAACTTAGAAAATGGAAAAACACTGAAAATAATTGCTAACAACCAAAGTAAAGAAAATGTGTATGTAAAAAGCGTTACGGTTAATGGAAAGAAACTAGAAGGTTTACTACTCTCACATCAAGATATTGCCAATGGCGGTGAAATTGTATTTGAAATGACCAATAAATAAAACACAAACCCTCACTGCAAAGTGGGGGTTTTTATTTTACTTTTGTTTCTAAACTAAATTCCTTCTCATGAAAATTATCGATTTATCGAAACCTATACAGTATAACAAACAGGATCCTTGGTTTATGAAGGTTAAAATCAAACACAAACCTCATCATAAAGCAAAATGGCTGATCAGAATATTGGGACTTCCTTTCAAACTATTTCCTAAAAATTTTACTGGCTGGGCCGATGATACCATACAGAAAATGGGAGTACATTCTACTACTCATATCGATGCTCCTTGGCATTATTCACCAACTACAAATGGAGAGAAATCGAAAACCATTGATGAAATCCCTTTAGACTGGTGTTATGGAGATGGAATTGTGATAGACATGAAACATAAAGTTGACTTCGACCCTATTACCGTAGAAGATATCGAACAATTTTTGAAGGATAATGAACTCTCTTTAAAACCAAACATGATTGTTCTAATAAAAACGGGCCGCGATAAATTTAACGGTACCAAAGACTTTCCTAAAATAGGAACAGGAATGAGCGCCAAAGCAACTGAATGGTTAATTGACAAAGAAATCAAAGTAATGGGAATTGATTCTTGGGGCTGGGATTTACCACTTCCTTACCTCATTCAAAAAGCGAAAGAAACCAATAATGCTGAATTATTTTGGGAAGCTCATTTGGTTGGAAAAGATAAAGAGTACTGTCATATGGAACAATTAGTAAATCTTGACGCATTACCTTTAACTGGTTTCAAAGTAGCCGTATTTCCGTTAAAAATAGTAGGTGCTTCTGCCGCACCAGCCAGAGTAGTTGCCATGTTAGAATAAACATTATACCAATTACCAATTACCAATTAAAATTACCATAAAAGGTTTACTAAAAGATTATCGTACTGTTATTAAACTTTTTGTCAAAAACTATGTCTTATACATATGGAAGTAAAAGACATACAGCATTTATACAACAGAATTGGTTTTGGGATTACTCCGAAACAACTCCATAACATCAAGGATTTATCTAAAAGACAAATCCTTGATACTCTTTTTCTGGCTTCTTCTAAATACACCCCTTTAAAAATAGACACTTCTTTTCTTAGAGGTATTACACGAGATGATGTGAAAAGCAAATCTCGTAGATCAGAATTAGTAAAAATAAGTCGTAAAAAAATCAGGGAATTCAATCATGCATGGCTTGAAAGACTTTGTTATCCAAATGAGTTATTAAGAGAAAAAATGACACTCTTTTGGGCAAATCATTTTGTATGTCAAGACAAAAACATTCTTTTCGCTGAGCAATATAACAATACACTTCGGGAACACGCACTTGGAAATTTTAGAACTTTTGTAAAAGCTATTTCAAAGGAGCCTACAATGTTGAAGTATTTGAATAATAAACAAAATAGAAAGAAAAGTCCTAACGAAAACTTTGCCCGAGAACTCATGGAACTATTTACTCTTGGCCAAGGGAATTATTCAGAAAAAGACATCAAAGAAAGCGCCAGAGCTTTTACCGGATATAATCACAAATTTTCTGGTGAATTTATTCTGAGAAGAAGACAACACGATTATGGGGAGAAAACTTTCTTTGGAAAAACTGGCAATTTCAATGGAGACGATATCATCGACATTATTTTAGATCAAAAACAATGTGCTTTGTTTATTTGCAAAAAAATTTACAAATACTTTGTCAATGAAACGATAAACTCAAAACATGTTGAGGAAATGGCAAACGCCTTTTATCCAAGTTATGATATTCAAGAATTAATGCGTCATGTTCTAAATTCAGATTGGTTTTATCATACAGTAAACATTGGGATTAAAATTAAATCCCCTATCGAGTTGCTTATTGGGTTACATACAACTATTCCGTTTGTGCTTGAAAAACAAAAACAAGAATTATTAATTCAACGATTGCTTGGACAACTACTACTTTTTCCTCCAAATGTTGCGGGATGGAAAACAGGAAAAGCATGGATTGATAGCAATACCATTGTAACACGACTTCGTTTACCTTCGGTACTACTAAATAATGCTGAAATAAGTTATTCAGATAAAGGCCATTTAAAAGACGACGCTAACAACCTAGCGAAAAGAAGGTTGAGAAGAAAAGCTTTTATCAAAACAAAAACTGACTGGAATACATTCAATAAGAATTACCCAACAAACAATAAGCAGGAATTAATACATCAACTAATTACAAGTCCGATAAACAACGGAACTTTGGAATTTCTTGAAAGAAGCAAACACGTTTCAAAAAGAGATTTCTGTATCCAATTATTATCACTTCCTGAGTACCAACTTTGTTAAAAAATTATGAGCATGAACAGACGAGATTTTATAAAAAAAACACCTATCGCCACTGGTGGATTATTCTTTATTCCTCAATTCATTCAGGCTTTTAGTCAAAACGCTACAAAGCTTTTTAACCATAAAAAACTAGTAATCATTCAATTGAAAGGTGGCAATGATGGCTTAAATACAGTTGTTCCTTTTAGAAATGATATCTACTATCAAAAACGGCAAAATATCGCCATTTCCAAATCGGGGCTCCTAAAGTTAAACGATGAAATTGGCTTGCATTCAAAACTAACTCCATTAAAGAAATTATATGATCAGGGCTATTTAAGTATTATAAATAATGTAGGGTATCCAAATCCAAATCGATCACATTTCAGATCTACTGATATATGGCAAACTGCAAGCAATAGCAATGAATATCTTCAAAGCGGTTGGATAGGCCGCTTTCTTGATGCAACCAATTCTCAACCTTTCAATGCAATTGAGGTAGACGAAAGTTTATCGTTAATGCTTAAAGGAAATGAACAAAATGGTTTGGCTATTACCAATCCTAAACTCTTTTACCAATCATTAAAACAACCTTTTTTCTCAGATGTTTTGCAAAGTTATGATGATACGCATCTTAATGAACACAATCTTGGTTATTTATATAACACTATGATTAATGCTACATCATCGGCTAAATATATCTATGAAAAAAGCAATGCTAAATCTTCCAGTAAAACCTATCCTCAAAATGTTTTTGGAAAACAATTAAAAACCATTGCTGATTTTATTAACTCAGGCTTAGATACCCAGGTATATTATGCAGCGTTAACTGGTTTTGACACCCATGTGAATCAAGTCAACAAACAATCCCGCTTGCTTGAAACTTATGCAGAAAGTATCTCCTGTTTTATTAATGATTTAATGGATCAAAACACTTTTGAAGACACTCTTATTTTAACATTCTCAGAATTTGGAAGAAGGGTACAACAAAACGCAGCAAATGGCACCGACCATGGAGCCGCAAACAATGTTTTTGTTATTGGCGAAAATTTAAAACAATCTGGAATCTATAACGAGCTTTCAAAACTTGATGACTTAGACAATAATGGCGACCTTAAATACACAATAGATTTTAGGGAAGTTTATGCTACTATCTTAGATAAATGGCTTGGGGTTGACGACCAAAAAATCCTAAATAAATCCTTTTCTAAACTTTCGTTTATCTAAAGTAATCTAAATTCGACGCAAGAAGGAAGTGAATTTACTTGCAAATAAAGCAATGGTTTTATATCCAACTCACGTTAAAGTAATTTATACTATATTCACGCTTAATCTTGGTGTCATATCGTTCTTAACTTCTTTATGAATGCGAATGAGAGCTTGTTTAAACTTCGGATATTGACTACATTCGCTATAGACTTTCTGCTTTTATAATGACTACAATTTCGCTACCTAAAGAATTAAATATTGAATCCTCTGAGGTTTCACTATACAATTATAAGAGTACTCAAGAAATTTCTAAACAGCAAATTCAACTAACACAGAATACTTTTAGCTTTTTAATAGAAGGAAACAAGGAGGTTATCTCTAGCAACAACACAGTTTCAATTGATAATTCCAGCTTCTTATTAATGAATTCGGGGTATTGTTTAATGACTGAGAAGCTCTCGAATACTCAAAAAAAATATCAAAGTATCCTTCTCTTTTTTTCTGATGATGTTATTTTAAATTTCATTAGAAAATATGATTTAAAAAATATTAAAAACAACGATCAAAAATTGATCCATTCCTTTCAAAAAGATCTGTTTCTAAAGAACTACATTCAAGGTTTGCAATATACTTTAACGCTACCTTCAAAAACGCAACAACATCTTACTATTCTAAAATTTGAAGAACTTATGTTGTATTTAGTAGAAACTTATGGAACCAGTTTTTTATCTTCAATTATTAAAAATGGCAATCACAAAAGCAATGATTTCTTAAACACTGTAGAAACAAATAAGCACAAGAAATTAACTTTAGCCGAACTTGCTTTTTTATCAAATATGAGTATTTCAACTTTTAAACGAGAGTTTGAAAAACACTTTCAAGAATCGCCTATAAAATGGTTTCAAGAAAAACGATTTGAATACGCTGCTTTCTTACTTAAAAACGAACAAAAAAGAGCCTCCGAAATTTACCATGAAATAGGCTATGAAAGTCTATCGAGCTTCGTACAAGCCTTTAAAATTAGGTTTGGACAAACACCCAAGCAATTTCAATCAAATTGAGCTTTCTCCAATACTTTTTGAACTAATTCACATCCTTTTTATTTTGAATTCCAATTAACTTTGTACTGTCATTAAGAGGAAACTATATCTTTCAATTAAGACGATAAGAAAAAAGCTTTATTTAAATAAAATAACTTAAAATTCAATGAAACCGACATGTTCAAAATAATTATTAACACACAACGAAATGATTATTTTTTACATCAAAGGTTGCATGCCACGATTGAGAAACAATAAATATAAACACATGAAACAATTAACACTTATTCTATTGCTTGCTACGGCCTCTTTAGTAGGACAAAACACCTTTACACTTACAAGTTCAGATTTAGGGGGACAAGTGACTAAAAACCAAGAATTCAGTGGTTTTGGATGCTCTGGAAACAATGAATCTCCTCAACTATCTTGGAAAAATGCACCTATGGAAACTAAAAGTTTCGCAATTACCATGTACGACCCAGATGCTCCGACAGGAAGTGGATGGTGGCATTGGCTTGTTTTTGACATTCCTACGAGCATAAATTCTATTCCTAACAATGCTGGAAATATAAATTTAAACCTACTACCTAAAGAAGTAATTCAAAGTATTACGGACTATGGCACTCAAGGCTATGGAGGTCCTTGTCCTCCTGAAGGCCATGGTTTCCATCAATATATTATTACTGTATATGCATTGAATAAAGAAACTTTAAAACTCAATGCAAAAACAAATCCAGCGGTTGTAGGATATTATTTAAATAGTAGTACTCTTGCCAAAGCAAGTATTGTAGCTTATTATAAGCGAGATAAATAAACAAAAACAAGCGTCGATAAAACTATGTTATTGGCGCTTTATTTATATTTCACTTTCCTTAATACTCGTAAAACTTCCTTAAATTCTATATAGGTTTTTTTATCCTCCAAACTTCGTATATACTTTTTTGCTTTTTTCAAATTTTCTTCTGCCTCTAAAAATCCATTCAGATAGCAAATTAAATATGAAGTAGGTAACTTAAGTACATCTTCATGTTCTGATACTGATAGCGGTATTTCCTTTTCAATTTTTGAAATTATCGCATTGTTATTATTATAAATATGATACAACACTTTTTTATTGAATTTCGGTGACTCAAATAAAAACTCAGTAGCTATATCATGAATTCCATTTTCTTTAAAATGAATAACTGTTTTCTCTAGGGGATAGTGTTTATGTTCTTTGTCAATTCCAAGCAAAATGTATTCCGTTATAATAAAAGAGTTTTCATTATATGAAATTTTCACATCGTCTAAATTCGAATAAAACAGACGTACTTGCTCATTAATCAACTCAATATCGACTCTTGAATAATATTCTTCACCATTAAATTTTGATTTCTTCCCGGCCCAACACAAAACGAATTGCTCACTAAAAACTTTGTATTGCGGATTGTATTCCTTTTTATGTCTATTGAAAAAATCAAAAACTCCATTCAAAGTAAGTTCTATATTATTTCCTGCATGTTTTTCAATAGCGCGAACAATGGGTTTATTTGTGTTTTTGAGAATGAAATTTCCCTCGAAAGGAATAGAATTACTTCCTATTCTGTAAAATATGGTTTTTTTGGGGTATTTCCATGCTGTTTTGGAGAGAGAAGTAATCTCTTTATTTGGATAAATAGTTACGAGTCCAACGACTTTATAACGAGGTAATCTTGGAAAATGAACATTTTCATAACTGATTTTTGGAGGATTTATTAGATAGGCATTTACTAAGTTCTGAATTTTACTATCATCAAAAAAATCTACTCCAACAATTTTGTTTTCCTCATCTTCAACCCCAATAACAATGTAAGAATTGTTGTCTGGGTTTGAATTGGATAAGGCACAAACATGCTTTATAAATTTCGCCTTGCTTTCTCTTGATTGAAGCGATAATTTTTGCTTTTTATCGTAAAAGCTATTCTCATCATTCTTAGAAAGCAAACTCTTTATTAAAAGCCGTTTATTAATCATTTTAAGGTACTTTATGTCCTTGACTCGCTACCAAAAGAGCAAACCAATCTTCCAATTCCAATTCTATTGATTGCGCTTTTACTGACTCAATGATTCTATCTTTGTTTGTGGTTCCAATTACAGGAATCATATTGACTGGATGTTTATATAACCAAGCCAGCAATAATTGACTCTCTGTGACCCCATATTTTTTACAAAGATTTTCTAATTCGTTTTTTATTCGAGTATTTTGATCATTCTTTTCTTTAAAATACTTCCCTAACGGACTCCATATCATTGGTTGTATTTTATTCAACTGCATATATTGCAAGCTATCATCAAGCATTGCAGAAAATTGAGTTAATGAAACTTCAATCTGATTTACTAATACCTCCTCTTTACTCTTAATTAGTTCTGTTTGACTAGGTGTAAAATTAGACAGTCCAAAGTCTCTAATTTTTCCCTCATTTTTTAATTGCTGTATTGCTTCAGAAACTTCTTTAGGATTCATTAGCGGACTTGGTCTGTGTAACAACAATAAATCGAGGTACTCCGTTTGCAGGTTTTTCAATGATTCTTCAACACTCCAAACAATATACTCTTTTGAATAATTATAATGCTTTACTTTATTAGATCTAGACTTTCCGATGTATTGAATTCCGCATTTAGAAATCAGTTGAATATTCTCCCTTACTATATGACTTTCTTTAAGCGCTTTTCCAAATTCAGCTTCTGTAGTATAATCTCCATAAATATCGGCATGGTCAAATGTAGTAATTGAGTTTTCTATACAAAAATGAATGAGATCCACCATCTTGGGGGTACTGAGTTTCTTTCCCCATTGCCCCCAAGACATGCAACCTGCAATGGTTTTTGAATACTTAGACATTTTTATTAATAATTGTAGCACTTGCCTGTGCCGTAGGATATACAATTAAATCTTCAATATTAACATGATACGGTCTTGTGGTTACAAAGTAAATAATATCTGCTATATCTTCAGACTGAAGTGCTTTATACCCTTTGTAAACATTATCAGCTCTTTCGGTATCTCCTTTGAAACGTACTTCTGAGAATTCTGTTTCTACAAACCCAGGATGAATTGCACACACCCTTATATTATGTTTGTTTAAATCTATTCTCATACCTTTATTCAATGCATCTACTGCATATTTTGAGGCACAATAAACATTTCCATTTGGATATACTTCCTTTGCCGCTATTGAACCAATATTTAGAATAAATCCTTTTTTATTTTTTATCATTCCGGGCATGATCGCTTTGGTAACATAAAGTAATCCTTTCACATTGCCATCAATCATAGCATCCCAATCATCAACGCTACCATCCTGAATTGGGCTCAACCCATGAGCATTTCCAGCATTATTAACTAGCAAGTCAATAGATTTAAATTCTTCTGGAAGACTCTCAATAGCTTTTTGAACTTCCTCTTTATTCCTAACATCAAACTGAAGTGTGTGTATTTGAGCATACTGCTGTAACTCTTCCTTAAGTTCTTTTAGTTTACTTTCCCTTCTTCCACATATTACTAAGTTTACAGAGTTTTTAGCAAAAAGTATTGCAGTGGCTTTCCCTATTCCCGAGGTAGCTCCAGTAATAAAAGCTGTTTTAATCATTGTTATTAAAGTAAGTTTACAATTTTACATAACCAACTACTTGTATTTCCTCTAACTTCTTAGAGTAAAGAGTAATTTACTATAAAAATAATCTTTTTTAAGTCCCCTATCAAAGTTGTTCATGTTTTTATCTTTAAAAGATTATTTACTTTATGAAAACGCTAAACCTGTTCCAATCCCCGAGAAAACAATATGTGAATAATGAAAAAACTTTTAATCACTTTCTAAAAGTGAAATCATGAGAAAAGCTATGATTTATTCATTTTTAAAAAACTATGAATCATCATAATACACCAAAAAACAAAATAGCTCAACACTTACCCCTATTTTGTAAGAATCGATAATAATATCCCTTTTTTACTGTCCTTTTATCAAATTAGAAGACAAATTGTTAAAAACGCAAAAATGAATTTATTTAGATTTAATTAAAATAATTAGCTTCGCTGCAAATAACTTAATTAAAATTAAATGGAAAATTTTAAAAGACTGAGAAGAGCTGTATTGTCAACAGTAATTACCGCAAGTTTACTTTCAATGGGCTCTTGTGAGACCAATGATAGTGATTTGGATAGTAGCATAATGACAACGACAGAAGAAGCTCAACAACAAAACTATATTGTTGTTTTTAAAGATAATGTTTTAGAAGATATTCCTTCTTTAAAAAACTATCTCACCACTCAATATGGTATTACCGAACAACAAATATCTAAAGAGTATAGCAGTATTTTCAAAGGTTTTACTCTTAAAACCTCAAAAAACATTGCAAATAGGTTTGGACTAGATTCTAAAATAGAATCAGTAGTTAAGGATAATATCATAGAGATTTCAGAAGCTCCTGAAGAACCTTATTATTTCGAATCTAACAAAAAAAACGTTACAAAAAGAAATGCCAATGGTTCTTCAATGGATGAACATGGAAACATTACACTTCCATCAGGAGAAGTTCAGCCCTGGGCAGTATCTTTAGTAGGGTCAGGTAATGGAACTGGTAAAACAGTTTGGGTATATGAACCTCATGGATACTATAAAGATGGAGAAGTTAATATTGATTGGAACAGAAGTAAATCTTTTAATAGTTCTGGTTGGGGGGATCCATACAGTTCTACTCATGCAAACCATGTAGCTTCAATACTCGCAGCAAAGAAAAATGGAACAGGAATTCATGGAATCGCTCACGGTGCCACCGTCGTTTTAATTAGACCTGACGCCAGCAGCTTTTCAGGTTTGGTAGAAGCTTTAGATTATGTAAGAAAAAACATCAAACCTGGCGAGGTTTTTAATTTTAGTGCTGGATTTAAAGGTGAATCATTATGGGGAGAAGAAGAACGTAAAGGTTTAAGGTTATTTGAAAAAGCATTAAAATCATTATCGAAGGTTGCTGTTTGTACTATTGCTTCCGGTAACTCTAGTCAAAATTTAGATACAGACCATTATTTTGAATCTTCTTGGAGTACTCGAAATGATAATTTAAAGGTTATCGGTGGGCTTTCTCGATTCATCGGAAGAAGAGGAATATATTATGCTCCATGGGAAAATTCTGGATTTGGATCACAAATAGATTATTGGCTTCCTGCTGGTAAACTTCCTTCTTGGAATAAAAAGCACAATCGTTATAGTTTTGGTAGTGGAACCTCATATGCTGCACCTATTGCGGCCGCTGTTTTGTTACTAACTAATAACAAACCAAAAAACGCTCTAAACATTACAAAAAATGGCTATACAGCACCAGTACCATCGATCCGTTAACTTATTTGCGTTTTGATCAAATTATTTACGCATAAAAAAACCGCCCCGAGAGGGGCGGTATTTTAATTGGTTATTATTCATAACCAACCAAAAATCAACTAACCAAACTTTATTTTAAAACTCTTCTTTCAACTGTTTTTCTTGTTATTTTAGTACGTTTTCTTCCACTATTCCTTACAATATCTTTTGCTTTCATTTTTCCATCTGCCTTTCGGTACTGAATAAATCCTCTTCCTGCAAAAGTATACGTAGTTTGAGAACGTATATGGTACAATGCTACCGTTTCATCATTTATAACGCTTAACTCAAATGTCTCAGTATCACCTTGATCATAATTAAGTGTTAAAACTTTTAGGTCGTCGTATCCATTTACATTAGCTACTTCATATCCTCCAACGTAATCCCATAAGATATTATCAATATTCGTGCCAAACGGATCATGAGATGAATAGAATGTTACATTATTTTCTGGAGTAAACTGTAAATAGTGCTCATCATCAAAAGCATTCGGAACACCGTCCTCTGACCTTATTCTCTCCCAAGCAACATACTCCTGTAGGAAATATTCAATATTATCGTAAAACAACTTATCATAATCAAACGTATTTTTCTGGTAACCTATTAAATAGTAACTCACATTTCGTGACACGCAATCTATTCTAATTTCATTTTGTGATATTTGAACTACCTCAAAATCATATCGTCCATCTAAACTATGATTAGTTTCCAAAATAGAATTAAATGTATCATACCTTCCTACTTGAACTCCTAACCCATTTCCTGTCCTACCTATATCTACAATATTATTGTTGGCATACATTCTTCCATTTAAAAACGACATTGTAAAAGCTTTTGAAACGAATGGAATATCGTCATTACCTTGAGTTCTATGATAATCGATATACCATAAATCGTAACTCGATATTAATTCATTTAGAGAAATTCCGTTATCTATATACTCGTCATTAACTACAACACATGAAGTTAACATTGATCCCGTAATCAATAATAGTAATAGTATTTTTAAACGTTTCATACGCATCTGTTTTGTGGTTATGCTATTCTAAATTCAAATTGCGTGCCAAAAAAATTAATCTCCTTCTAAAAAAGATACATTACACTCCAAAAACCCATTACTAAACCCAACAAAAAAAGGCTGTTTACATTAGTAAACAGCCTTTTATATATTTTTTGTTTTTATCTTAGAAATTATAATTAACTCCTAATCCAAATACTTCTCTAGTTTGAAAACCTTCAAAAGCATTATCATCATAAATAGCTTGCAGAGCTAAGTTAGCTGATAAGAACTTATTAATTTTCATAACTACATTCACTGTATAATCGATATCAACGTTTTTAGCTTCTTCTAAATAGTTACTATACAAGTTTAAAATATTTTCAACAGAAACATTTTCCATTAGATTAAATTTGTAATACGCATTAACCGCAGCACCTAATTCATAACGAGTAGACTCTCCAAAATCAACACCAAATGCTGGAGCTAAATCAGAACTTAATACTACTAATTTTGAAGTTGCAGGAGCGAAATTAATTTTTAAATTATCTGACTTTTTCCACATCATACCTGGTCCAAACTGGAAATAAGCAGGCGAGAAAAAGTGCGATTGCTGCACTCCATTAATATCAGTAGATGACATTTGAGTTTTAAAGTTAAAAAATGTAGAGTAGTACCAATTTTTAGATGCTCTCTTTCCTGCAATCGAATTAAACTCAAGGCGATCATCGGTTTTCTGAGCCTCCTCAGACTTTAATTTAGTTAATCCGTAAGAAGCTATAATCTTATTATCCCAGGTCCAATCACCTTTCGTATAATTAAAATCATAATTTACCCCTAAAGTACCTGAGATATTGTTTGTACCTCCAGCTAACCAATTATTAAATGCTGACTGATTAAATAAGAAAGTAACAATACCTCCTTTTTTCCAACCTTCTTTTGGCTCTTCCTTTACCTCTTGACCTTTAACCGTTACTGCTGCAAATAAAATTGCAATAGCTAATAATTTTTTCATTATAATATTCTTTTTGATTTTTTAGATATACAAATCTAATTGTTTTCCTAGCTTAGGACAACGATATTTTGAAAAAGTCACGTTTTATGAAAAATATAATTTAATCCCAATCCAAACATCTGTTTAAATTGAATTTTACTGGAAGCATTATCATCTATAATCGTATGAAACCCTAAATTGGTAGATAAATTTTTATTTATTTTTATGAAAAACCTCATTTGATAATCAACATCAATATTTTGAGGTTTGTCTAAATAATCAGAATACATGGCAAGAATATTTTCCATTTCAACATTTTTCATAACATGAAATTTGAAGTATCCAGATAAATTAAATCCCAAACCAAAAGAAGTGTTTCTACCCTCATCAACACCGTATTTTCCAGAAAACTCGTCTGAAACAAATGTTAAACGGGCAGATGCTGGTGCAATATTTACCCTCGCGCTATCAGATTTTTTCCATAACATACCAGGCCCAAAACTCCAATATGCTGGTGACAAGAAATCTGAAATAGGTTCGAAAGGAGTTTTTTTATAATCGTACCCGCGAGTATATTGCGTTTTGAAATTACTGATAAATGAAAAGAACCAGTATTTTCCTGATTTTAAACCTAGTAAAGAATTATACTCAAAACGATCGTCAGTTTTCCTAACACCTTGTCCATCAATATAACTCAACCCATATATAGAAGTAATTTTGTTGTCCCAACGCCATTTATTTCTATGGTAATTAAAATCATAATCCAGCGCTATATTTCCTGCAACGGTATTACTTCCCCCTGCAATCCAATTAGAAAATGACGATTGATTTAATACAAATGCTAGTTTCCCGTTAACCTTCCATACCTTTGGGATACTGTCTTTCTTTTCCTGTGAATATCCAAAAAACAGGACATTCACTAATAGCGTAAAAAGTATAGTTCTCATTCTACTATTACGATATAATTTATTTAACTTCTATTTATTTCCTTTTAAACAAAGGTACTGTAGAGCAAGCCTCACCAAACATAATGTTTTTTGCTACAGGCTGTATTCTTTGAATTAAAAAGGTATATGCAGAAGAAGGGATTGGTTTGCTAGCACATCCTTTAATAATTACTGGTTTATCCTTTAATTTTTCAATATCAAAGTTATCAATAATTTCCTTAAAAACAACTGTTTCCAATAATTCTAAATCGCCAACCACCACTTTTTTTGCATATGGTGTTAGCACAGTTGCTAGTAATAAGTAGGCCCAAGAAGGAATTATGGCATCTGTACTGCAAGTTAAAGCTATGTAGCAATTTTGATATTGTTCCCAGTTATGAGATTTCACCTGATCTCTAAAGTCTTTTTCTCTTAAAATTAATCCTTCAAACAACCAATCTTTAATATCAAAAACAATTCGTTGTCCGTTTGGATAAAAATCCTCAAGATCAATAGTTTGAAGAGGGCTATTGGCTACTCTATTAATAATTTCATCTGCCATTTTACAAAAGTCCTAATTCTAATTTTGCCTCTTCACTCATCAAATCTTGAGTCCAAGTAGGATCAAATGTAATTTCTACCTCACAATTATTAATTTCCTCTAATGTTTTCACCTTATCCTCTACTTCAACAGGCAATGTTTCAGCCACTGGACAGTTCGGAGAAGTTAATGTCATTAAAATTTTAGCATCGTTTTCTTCTGAGACAAAAACATCATAAATTAACCCAAGTTCATAAATATCTACTGGGATTTCAGGATCGAAAATAGTTTTTAAAACACGTACAATTTTATCTCCTAACTCTTCAAGTTTATCTTCCGTCATAATTAAAGTCTTATTTCGCTATTTTAGTTTGCTGTGCTAAAGCATATAGTTTAATTTGTTTTACCATAGATACTAACCCATTAGCTCTAGTAGGACTTAAATGCTCCTTTAAACCAACTTCATTGATAAATTCAGTATCAGCCTCTAAAATGTCTTTGGGAGATTGCTCTGAGAACACGCGCAATAAAAGCGCTACAATTCCTTTTGTTAAAATGGCGTCACTATCCGCTGAAAATTGAACTTTATTATCATTCAATTCAGAATGCAGCCATACTTTTGACTGACATCCCTTTATTAAATTTTCATCTAATTTATAAGAATCGTCTATTAAAGGTAATGATTTCCCTAATTCAATAATATATTCGTAACGTTCCATCCAGTCCTCGAACATAGAGAACTCATCAATAATTTCTTCTTGTATTTCTTTGATAGTCATTTTTTAGAACTATTTTTGCACAGTCAAAGACTAATTTTGTTTGATATGCAAAATTACGACAAAAAAAGGCATTTTGATGCCTTCTGTTAATAAAGTAAACTTAAATATTAATTTTTGTTAGGTATTCAAAAGAATACGTACAAAGTAGAATAAAGTTCTTGAACATAGAAACTATTAGAGTGTTGACAAGTTATCGCGACAATTTATTAAAATGTTTTTGTTGACTTCAAAACAGAGTTTCTATACGTAAGACATGTAAATTAACACTATGAGTAAATTATTAGCTGTAGGTACAGTAGCTTTTGATGCTATTGAAACACCATTTGGTAAAACAGATAAGATTTTAGGAGGATCAGGAACTTTTGTAGGTTTAGCTGCTGCTCAATTCGGAGTATCAACTGGAGTTGTTTCTGTAGTAGGAGGAGACTTTCCTCAATCATATTTAGATATGATGGAAAACAAAGGAATTAACACCGATGGTATTGAAATTATAAAAGAAGGAAAAACCTTCTTTTGGAGTGGAAAATACCATAACGACATGAACTCTCGTGACACCTTAGTTACAGAATTAAATGTTTTAGAACATTTTAAGCCTGTTGTTCCAGAGGAATTTAAAAACTCTGAAATTGTGATGTTAGGAAACCTTCATCCATTAACACAAGCTTCTGTTCTTGAACAAATGAATGAGCGTCCTAAATTGGTAGTTTTAGATACTATGAATTTCTGGATGGATATTGCTCTTAACGATTTACACGAAGTTTTAAAAAGCATTGATGTTATTACTATAAACGACGAAGAAGCTCGTCAATTAAGTGGAGAGTATTCCTTAGTAAATGCTGCAAAAAAGATTCATGAAATGGGGCCTAAATTTGTAGTTATTAAAAAAGGAGAGCATGGTGCACTTTTATTTAACGAAGGAAAAATGTTTTTTGCTCCCGCTTTACCTTTAGCAGAGGTCTTTGATCCAACTGGTGCTGGAGATACTTTTGCAGGTGGTTTTTGTGGGTATTTAGCAAAAACTGGAGATGTTTCTTTTGAAAACATGAAAAACGCCATTATTTACGGATCGAACCTAGCTTCTTTCTGTGTAGAAAAATTTGGAACACAACGAATGGAAGAACTTACAAAAGAAGAAGTTCAGAATCGTTTACAGGCCTTTAAGGAGTTAACACAATTTGATATCGAATTAGCATAATGAAAATCCGCGGGTTAACTGCGGATTTTTTATTCAACACTATAAAAAACAACACAACACAACTAACACCAATTAAACCTTAAAATGATGCATATAAATTGTTTCTTTTTAGTTTGTTTGTCGTTAAAAAACATCCTCATAGCACAGGCTATGTTGGTATTTTTTGCCTAAATCAATTCTAAATAGATTTCATTTTATGTATACAGCATTTCAAAATTCAATTGGTATAACACTTTTTTAAACAATGAGCGACGCTATAAAACATGAATGTGGAATTGCTTTGGTACGATTATTAAAGCCTTTAGAGTACTATAAGGAAAAGTATGGTACCGCATTTTATGGAGTAAACAAAATGTACTTGCTTATGGAAAAGCAGCACAATCGTGGACAAGATGGTGCTGGTATTGCAAGTATTAAGTTTAACGTTGAGCCAGGTACTCGATATATTAGTAGAATTCGTTCGAATAAAACCCAACCTATTCAGGATATTTTTGGGCAAATAAACGAACGAATTAATGGTGTTTTTGAGAAAAACCCAGAGAAGATTAACGATGTTCAATGGCAGGAAGAAAACATGCCCTATATTGGGAACCTATTTTTAGGCCATGTTCGTTATGGAACTTTTGGAGGAAACAGCATTGAAAATGTTCATCCTTTTTTACGTCAAAGTAATTGGCGTCATCAGAGTTTAATTGTAGCTGGTAACTTTAACATGACCAACTCTAGTCAATTAATGAAAGAGTTGATAGATTTAGGGCAACACCCAAAAGAATCTGCTGACACGGTAACGGTTATGGAAAAGATAGGTCATTTCTTAGAAGATGAAGTGGCTGACACGTATGTTGAAGCAAAAAAGAACGGTTTAAATAAAAAGGATGCTTCTCCTTTTATTGAAGAAAACCTAGACATTCAAAGAATTTTACAACGATCTTCAAAAAATTGGGATGGTGGTTATGCTATGGCTGGCTTATTAGGTCATGGAGATGCTTTTGTGTTTAGAGATCCTTCAGCGATTCGTCCTGCATTTTATTATCAAGATGATGAAGTTGTGGTTGTTGCTTCTGAACGTCCTGTTATTCAAACAGTATTTAATGTAAATATTGATACTATTAAAGAAATCGAAAGAGGACATGCTTTAATCATCAAGAAGAACGGTACAACTACTATGTCTCCTATTTTAGAGCAAAAACCTAAGAAAGCATGTTCATTTGAACGTATTTATTTTTCGAGAGGTAGTGATGCAAGCATATATAACGAGCGTAAAAATTTAGGGAAATACGTTTTTCCTAATGTGTTAAAATCGATCAATCACGATATTAAAAACACTGTTTTTACTTACATACCTAATACTGCAGAAACTTCTTTCTTTGGTATGATGGAAGCAGCAGAAGATGTATTAAACCAACAAAAAACGGAAGCTATATTAGCTGGTGGTGGAAAACTTTCTAAAGAAAGAGTAATAGAAATTCTATCAACACGCCCTCGTTTTGAGAAAATCGCTATAAAAGATGCTAAATTAAGAACATTTATTTCTGATGATAGCAGTAGAGATGATTTAGTAGCTCACGTTTATGATGTTACTTATGGCGTAGTAAAACCTACTGATAACTTAGTAATTATTGACGATAGTATTGTCAGAGGTACTACTTTAAAGAAAAGTATCATCAAAATTTTAGATCGATTAAATCCTAAAAAGATTGTAATCGTTTCTTCAGCTCCTCAAATCCGATATCCTGATTGTTACGGTATTGATATGGCTAAGATCGGAGACTTTATTGCTTTTAAAGCAGCTTTAGAACTCTTGAAGGAAACAAATCAGTATCATATTGTTTATGATGTATATCAAAAATGTATTGCTCAACAAAACAAGCAAGACGAGTATATTATAAATTATGTAAAAGAGATTTACGCTCCTTTTACCGACGAACAAATCTCTAATAAAACTGCAGAGATGTTAAAAACATCTGAAATTAAAGCCGACGTTGAAGTTATTTATCAACCTGTAAGTGAATTACACAAAGCTTGTCCTGATAACTTAGGTGATTGGTATTTTACCGGAGATTACCCTACTAATGGTGGTAACAGAGTGGTAAATCAGGCCTTTATTAATTTTTACGAAGGAAATGACAAAAGAGCTTATTAGTTTTTAGCTCTTTCTTAGATCGCTACTCTTTGAGTAGTGAGAACACATAAATAACCCAGCACTTTTTCAAAAAAGTGTTGGGTTTTGTATTAATATTACTATACCACTCTAGTAATCAACTATCTGCAAAGTGATAAAAAAATTGAAACCAAACTCTTTTAACGCAATAAATTTTTATCGGTATTTCCAGCCCCTTAGCATTATACAATTTAGACACAAAAAGAAATAAACACAATTTATCAAAATCATCTCATAAACATCTCATTTTCAAAACCACATAAAAAACCTATGAAAATCCACTACAAAAACGTTTGTTTAGTTAAAAAATATTTCTAATTTAGCCACTGCTAACGAAAAAGTAAGTTGTAATTGCTAATAAAATTACCATATAAAACTTACTCATTACTTTTAAAACAACAACCCTTATGGGTTCAAAATATTTTTGCGCAAAAATGGTCATATAGCTATGAGTGACTATAAAAAATTCATGGGAAAACTATAATTATAAATGCTATTGAAATGATAAAAATTGCACTCACTTGAATAGCGTTTATTTTAAAACATTTTTAAATTATGAAAAAATTAGAATTAAATCAAATGGAAAGCCTTCAAGGTGGTGGGTCAATTTCATCAGCTTTTATTTGTGGAGCATCAATTGGATTTGGAACGGTATTAGGAGCTTTTCTTGGAGGTCCTGCAGGAGCTGCTTATGGATTGGTAGCGGGTGCATCTGTTGGTTGTGCCCAAGATGCTCATTAAAATAAACACTAACTTAAACATAATTTCATGAAACAGTTAAATTTAATTGAAATGGAAATAGTAGCAGGAGGAGACACAATAGATGAATTTATTGGTGGATTATCCTGTGGTGCAGCTGTAGCTGGTTTTTTAACAGGTCAATTTTACGTTGCATGGATTCCTGCAGCTGGTTGCTGGAACTACTTTAGAAATTAAACAGAAGGAGAGAGGTTTACCTCTCTCTAATCTCTTAACAAATTATAACTTCAATATGAAAAAAAATATTGGATTAGTAATGATAATTTTCATTTTACTAATTTACACTGTTTACAAAGTAATATCTCAAGGTAATTATTTAAATATAACTAAACATTCATTAAATTATGTTGTAATAATTTCATCATTGATTTATTTAATTTCGATAATAAAAAGAAATAATGTTTAAAGGATCTCTTTTTAATCTATCTTTATTATTTCTTTCCTCAGTAACTATAACCTTCTTATTTAAAGAAGTAATAAGAGTAGATGAATTAGTTTATAATTTTTATGCAGAACAACTAACCCAAGATAAAGTAGAACAACTTTTAAACGGTCAGAAAAAATGGGAATGGTTTGGATACGCCATCATCCCTCTTGTTATTTTACTAAGAAGCAGTCTAGTAGCGATATGTTTAAGCATTGGTATGTTCTTTTATAACATGGAGCATAAACTGAAGTTTAGGCAATTTTTTAGAGTGGCTTTATTAGGAGAATTTGTATTAGTACTCGTTGGTTTTGTAAAATTATTCTACTTCCTATTCATTAAAACAGACTATACCTTACAAGATATACAACAATATTACCCACTAAGTTATATTAACTTTTTAGACATTAGCAATTTAGAACCTTGGCTAATTTATCCTTTACAAAGCATTAACTTATTTGAAATTGCTTACTTTTTTGTGTTGGTGTATGGACTGCATAAATTATTAAGAAACAACTATTGGAAAAGTTTTGAAATTACGGCTGCTAGTTACGGTACCGGTTTGATTATATGGATTGGACTCGTTATGTTTTTAACATTAAATATGAGTTAAAACTTCTAATTAATATATAAAAAGGTGATACAATAAATCAACTGAGACTATTTTATTTTCAAGACATCATTAGACCTATATTTAAAAAATAGTGAAAGAGAAAACATGAAACAGACACAAATAAAAACAGGACTAATTATTAAGTCAATATTACTTTTATTGAGTATTCTATTTAGTAAGTATGATGTTGTTAGAATCGAAACAATTATTGACATTTTTTTGATTCCTTGCCTAGCTATTAGCTTATCAATTTTGTTTCGCCTGTATAAAAATAAAAACAATCATGAAAAAGTCAATTAAAATTGCCATTGCCATAGTTATTCTTAGCACCATTGGTTTTTTAGGTTATAAAATAACTAGCAAACTCAACCATAAAAAAGAGGTAGCTGAGCGCACGCAAAGTATACCTGAATTTTCATTTGAAACGCTTACAGGGTCAATATTCACTGAAAATAATTTAACGAAAGCACCCGCGATTTTTGTTTATTTTAATTCAGACTGTGATTATTGTCAAGCAGAGGCTACCAAAATACAAAAACATCTAAGAGACTTTAAAAACACGCAAATCATCTTTGTGTCTTTTGAAAACAAAGACGGTATTCAAAAATTTGCTAAAGACTACAAACTCGATAAAGAAGCTAATATTACTTTTTTAGAAGACTCAAAAGGTGAGTTTTCAAAAATATTTGATGTGAATTCTATTCCTTATATCGTAGTGTATGATAACAATAAACAATTGCTAAAAAAATTTAAAGGAGCTACTAAAGTGAGCGATATTTTAGATGTTTTAAAATGAAAAATGAAACAATACATTTCGATAACCACTCAAATAATAAGCTATGGTTGATTATTATGGGGCTATCACTTATATTTATTATTATTGGAATTTTCGGGTTTTTCTACGATGAAAATAACAAATGGAATAGTGCAATCATAGCTCTAGGCAATACTACCCAAGCTGTTTTTTACTCAAAATATCTCTGGTATAAAAATGCTGTTCAATACAATAAACGCGGTATGGTCATTAAAATTAAATCCTTTTGGGGTAAGTCATTAAACTATCATCAATTAAAAGATATTGAACTGAGTGATTCTGAGTTTATCATTTCAAGATATGAAATGGATGATTTAGTTTTTAATATTAGTAACATACAAAAAAAGGATATTGTAAAACTATACAACATCTTAAAAAACATAATCGATAATAAAAACCCCTCCTTGGCTTGATTATGAATGCTAAAACAAAAAATTCTATGAACATAAAACACATACAAAAAACACATATTTTACAGCACGACCAATCTGATTGTGGTGTAGCTTGTTTGGTATCATTACTTCAATATTATGAAGGAAGCGGTTCTATAGAAAAACTTAGAGAATTAAGTGGTACTACAAAACAAGGGACAACCCTACTCGGGTTATATCAAACAGCCAATAAACTGGGTTTCACTGCTGAAGGTAATCAAGCCGATATACAAGCCATTATAAAGCATGGAGAACCTTTAATTTTACACGTAATAATAGAGGAAAAATTACAACATTATGTAATTTGCTATGGTTACGAAAACAATAAATTTATTATTGGAGACCCAGGAAAAGGGATTGTTCAATATTCAAAAGAAGAATTAGATAAAATTTGGGTATCTAAAACCTGCTTAACACTTACACCTAACGATAGTTTCGTAAAGGCTACCAACATTAAAAAAACCAAAAAAGATTGGTTTATAAATCTACTAAAAGAAGATAAACAACTCCTTATAAGTAGTATTGTAATTGGTATTGGTATTGCTTTACTAGGTATGGCAATGTCAGTATTTTCTCAAAAATTAATTGATGATATTTTACCTTCTCAAAACACCAAAAAACTAGTATTAGGTATTGGGTTATTAACTTTTTTATTATTAGTTAGAGTTGGTTTTACTGCTTTAAGAGAGCTGTTACTTATAAAACAATCAAAAGATTTTAATAATAGAATTATCGATTCGTTTTACGGATCGTTACTGCATTTGCCAAAACCTTTTTTTGATACTCGAAAAATTGGTGAACTAGTAGCTCGATTAAATGACACAAACAGAGTTCAAAAAGTAATTAAACTAATTGCTGGAAACTTTATTATTGACATTTTAGTAGTTTTAGTATCCTTCGGTTTTCTTTTTTCGTATTCTTGGAAAGTTGGTGTTATCGCTTTGGTTAGTTTACCTATCTACTTTTTTATAGTTTATCGCTTCAACACCAAAATTATACAATCGCAAAAAGAAGTAATGCAAAGTTACGCTTTGAGTGAAAGCAATTATATTAGCAGTATGCAAGGAATTGCTACGATTAAAAATTTTAATCGTCAGTCTTTTTTTCAAAAATTGAATCAAATCGTATTTGGTAATTTACAGAATAAGATTGTTGATTTGGGTAAAATTAATGTTCGTTTAGCCTTGCTATCAGGAATATCTGGCGTGTTATTTTTGATGGCCATTTTAGCCTATACTTCATTCCAAGTATACAACAAACAAATACAATTGGGTGAGTTAATGGCTATTTTAGGAATCGCGGGATCTTTACTACCCTCTATTACCAATTTAGCGCTAATTGCTATCCCTATTAATGAAGCTAAAATTGCTTTCAATCGTATGTTTGAATTTACCTCTATTGAAAAAGAAAAGCGAGGAAATATTAAACTCGCCAGCTTTGAAACATTAGAGTTTCAAAATACCTCGTTTCGCTTTGCAGGTAGAAGTCAATTGCTAAAAAATATCAACCTTTCGATTAATAAAGGTGAAATCTCTGCCATTGTTGGAGAAAGTGGTAGCGGTAAAAGTACCTTAGGCCAGATTCTCCAGAAGTTCTATGAAATTGAAAACGGTAATATTCTTATAAATAATCAGAATTCTTTAATGGATGTGGAACTCACTAATTGGAGAAATTTGGTAGGAGTGGTTCCTCAAGAAATTACCGTTTTTAATGGAAATGTTTTGGACAATATACTCGTTGGTAAAGAAGATACTCCTGAAAATGTAATTGATTTTTGCAAGGAATATGGATTTGAAGAGTTTATTAACAGCTTTCCGCAGGGCTATGCTACGATATTAGGAGAAGAAGGAATTAATCTATCAGGAGGACAAAAACAAATTATTGCATTAGCTAGAGTTTTATATAAAAAACCACAATTATTAATACTTGATGAAGCTACCGCTGCAATGGATAGAAAAACGGAAAAGTTTAGTATTGAATTAATTTCAAAATTAAAAAAACAAATGGGAGTATTATTCATTTCACATCGATTGGAGACCTTAAAAAAGTACGCAGACACCATTTATGTCTTAGAAAATGGAGAAATTTCTATAAAAGGAAGTCATTTAGAAATACTTAATACCTCCAACTTTTATAGCGACTATTGGAAAGAATTAGCTTAAAAAACCGTCTATGATTCACATACTATTAAAAGTTGTTGAAATTATTATTACAACCCGCTAACTTAATTTAGTATTAACAATTAAATGCTATTGACGATATCTTAAACCATTATACTAAATTTGAATACATTTTAACTAATGTTCCTAAGACCTTTTTATACCACCAAATAAAAAGGTTTTAATAAATAATAAATGAGGGTGTAAATCGAAAGCACTCTTTTTTAAATTTTTTAAATATGAAAAAAAAATTAAAATCATTTATTGCCCTCATTCTCACGTTTCTTTTTTTTAACATGATTTTTTCTGATTGGTCAAACTTTAAGGCTGGTTTATACGGAAAGCAGCCCGTTGAAAAAACAATTGACTAAAAACACTTACTAAAATTACTAATATGAAAAACAAGATTAAAAAACCTATAGCAATTACTTTTTTACTCCTTATTATAATTTATTTATTCGATTATCGAGAAGCTTTTATCGATGGAATATTACTTGGGTTAAAGTAAATACCAACTCATAAATAACTAAAAATGAATAGGCTTTGTTTTCACAATAGTCGCGTGACTTCCATTGCAATTTTATTTCTTTTATACATGTATGTAAACAAATGGTTGAGACCTTATGTATATGTAAATTCCCCAGAAACTCCGTTATCTTTTATTATGGGAATACTCCCCAATTTTATTGGGGCTGCTATTGTCTACCTAGTTTATTTAAAACTTAACATTAATAAACTTAAATCCATAATATTCACAATGGCTCTGGTTCTATTTATGGAATTAGAACGCTATTACAATCAAAATATTAATTTTGACGCCTTCGACATACTAGCCTCTTTATTTGGAATTTTGATTTTCTATTATTCAGACAAAAAAGGAACCAATGTACTTGGACTTATTGAGGCTGCCGAAAAATTAGGTTTTCAAGCAAAAGGAGTTCGAGGAGAATTAGATAGTTTGTTTAAAATACCCAAACCCGCTATAGCCCATGTAATTGTTAAAGAACATTTACATCATTATGTTGTTATTTACGAGGTAACCAAGGAATACGTGAAAATAATGGATCCAGGCGATGGTAAATTTCAAAAGAAAACTCATGAAGAATTTTTAAAGGAATGGACAGGTGTTTTGGTTTTACTAATGCCTCAAGAAGATTTTACTCCCCGTAATGAAAAAAAATCGGTAATGAAACGTTTTTGGTTTTTATTAAAACCACATAAATTCGTAATTCTACAAGCTTTTATTGGGGCAGTTATTTACACTCTCTTAGGTTTCTCTACCTCTATCTATATTCAAAAAATCACGGATCATGTATTAGTTGGCGGTAATACCAAACTATTAAATTTACTAAGTGTTATTATGCTTGCACTAATAGCCTTACAAATTATTATTGGAGTTTTCAAAGACATCTTTTTAATCAAAACAGGACAACAAATTGACGCTAGACTTATTCTAGGTTATTATAAACACCTATTAAAGCTACCTCAGCAATTCTTTGACACGATGCGTGTAGGAGAAATTATCTCGCGAATTAATGACGCTGTTAAAATACGGACTTTTATAAACGAGGTATCGCTATCCTTAACCGTAAACATATTAATTCTATTTTTTTCTTTTGGATTAATGTTTATGTATTACTGGAAACTAGCTCTTATTATGCTTGTAGTCGTCCCTTTTTACTATTTAATATATTTCATTATTAATAAGCTAAATAAGAAGACAGAGCGCGAAATTATGGAGTCTTCGGCTGATCTCGAAAGTCAGTTAGTGGAATCTTTAAACTCGGTAGGAACCATAAAACGTTTTGGGTTGGAAGATTTTGCCAATATTAAAACTGAAACTCGTTTTATCAATCTATTACAAATAGGATACAAGTCGGCCTTGAATTCCATTTTTTCGGGGACTTCAACTAAATTAATCGCCCAAATTTTCACTGTCGTTTTATTATGGAGTGGTTCTTATTTTGTAATTGACCGACAGATTACAGCAGGAGAATTAATGTCATTTTACGCAATTATTGGTTATTTCACGAGTCCTGTTGCTAGTTTAATCGGTGCCAATAAACAAATTCAAAATGCCTTGATAGCCGCAGACAGGCTGTTTGAAATCATGGATTTAGAAAGAGAAGAGGGTGAACAGAAAATGGAATTAACCAACGATAAAATTGGAGATATAAATATAGAAAATGTTGCGTTTCGTTATGGAAGCCGAGTACAAGTTTTTAACGACTTTAATTTAACCCTAAAAAAAGGAAAGATTACAGCTATTGTTGGCGAAAGCGGCTCGGGAAAATCTACTTTAATTTCATTACTTCAAAACTTATATCCAATTCAAAAGGGACGCATAAAATTTGGAGAGATCGATGTAAAATATATAAAGAATTCAAGTCTTAGAGATTTTGTAGGCGTAGTACCTCAACAAATTGATTTATTTTCAGGAAACGTTGTTGATAATATCGCTGTAGGTGATTTTAATCCCGATATGGATTTAATTATTCAAATATGTAATTCTATCGGAATCCTCCAGTTCATAGAAGAATTACCTAACGGATTCAACACCTATTTAGGCGAAAATGGAGCATCTCTTTCTGGAGGGCAAAAACAACGAATTGCAATTGCAAGAGCTTTATATAAAAAACCCGAAATACTAGTATTAGATGAGGCAACATCTTCTCTTGATTCTAACTCTGAAAACTTTATTCAAAAAGCTATTAATACCCTTAGGAAAAATGGCAAAACAGTAATTCTTATCGCTCATCGATTAAGCACTGTAGTTAATGCCGACGAAATTATCGTTTTACAAAAGGGAAAAGTTTTCGAAAAAGGAAATCATAAGGAACTGTACAAAAAACAAGGGGTTTATTACAATTTGTGGCAACAGCAAATGCCTAAAATCTTCTAAAAATAATATCGAATTAATTCTACACTTAAAAAATCTATCTATGATACATATACTATTAAAAGTTGTTGAAACTATTATCATTTTTCTTTAAGTTATAGGTTTGGATTATAAAATTGGTTTTAGTGAATGACAAAAACCAATCGTTATGTCACCCCGAGCGAGGTCGAAAGCTCTTTTACTAAAGTATCAATACAAATAAGTTCTCGACTGCGCTCGACCTGACATTGAAGATGATCTGACAAATTTTTACCATGTACTAATAAATTGATCTATTTTTCTATATCGGAAAGACTATTCACGAGGTTTTTACGAAATTATAACGACGTAAAAACTGAATCGAGAGTAGTATTTTAAGGCTCAAAAGTAGTTCTCAATACAAAATTAATTTCCATTTTATTCAACCAATTTCACTAGAAGTGACATTCCAAGCAGATACATAAGTAAAATATTAAAATTAAATCAACTTTGAGCAGCCTGTAAATAAATATGTAACATTTGTGTATATTTAGTAAAGCCATAGAACTCAGTTAAACGAGTTCGTATAAACCTTTTTCTATGTCACTAAATGAAAAGACAATTAATCGAAGCATTATTTGTAACATTGTACTTATTATTTTTATCAGTATTAGCTGCAAAAAAGACATGAATAATTCTACAAATTCTAAAGTGGTAATCGCACACCGAGGTGCTTCTGGGTATTTACCTGAACATACAATGGAATCAAAAGCCATGGCTTATGCAATGCATCCAGATTATATAGAACAAGATTTGGTTTTAAGTAAAGATGATATACCTATAGTTATTCATGACATTTACTTGGATGATGTAACCAATGTAGCCACCATTTTTCCCGAAAGAAAAAGGGAAGATGGCAGATATTATGTTATCGATTTTACTTTTGATGAATTACAATTATTACAAGTAACTGAGCGCTTTCAACCTTCAACAGGAGAGCAATTTTATCCAAATCGTTTTCCTAAAAACAAAGGTAATTTTAGACTACATTCTCTACAGCAGGAAATTGAACTGATTCAAGGATTGAATTATAGTACTGGCAAATCAATTGGGATTTATCCTGAAATTAAGAATCCAGAGTTTCATCATAAAAATGGAAAAGATATTGCCAGAATCACATTGGACATTCTTTCTTTTTATGGCTACAAAACAAAGGAAGACAACTGTATTTTACAGTGTTTCGATGCCAAAGAGTTGGAACGAATTCGCAAAGAACTACAATCTGAACTTTTCCTCGTTCAATTAATTGAATTTCCTGAAGAAACCAAACAATTACAACATTTCGCTTCGTATGCAGATGGAATTGGCCCTTGGTACAAACAAATTCTTGATAAAAAAGAAAACAATAAATGGTTGTTTACAAACTTAGTTGAAAAGGCTCATGAGCTTAACTTGGTAGTACACCCTTATACATTTAGACATGATCAGTTAGATGAGTTTTCAACTTTCGAAGAAATGATGAGCGTATTTTTTTTCGAAGCAAATATTGATGGTGCTTTTACCGATTTCCCTGATAAGGTGGTTGATTTCCTTAGAAAATAAGAGTTCAATCTTATACCAATAGAAATGCTTATTTTTGGTAATCTGTTGAACTAAAATCAATAGCTAATTAAAATCGATTATTCAATAAGTTTCAGCTACTTGTTGAAACACTATTTATCAATTTATAATCATGAAAATTCAATTACTTGCTTTTGGTGTCGCTAGTGAAATACTTAGCTCTTCTTCTGAACTACTATTTGATAATACTATTTCAGTAGCACAACTCAAACAACATTTGGTTACTGAATTCCCTAAAATGAGTAAAATCAGTTCATTTGCCATTGCTATTAACGAGGAATACGCAAATGACGAGCAGCAGATACAGAATAATGATGTAGTTGCTATTATCCCTCCTGTTAGCGGCGGTTAATGGAAATTATTAGTTGCGATAAATTGCTAGTGCCAAGTTTTGAGTTTTTGTATTGCATTATTGCTTTCAGTTTTTCCCCCTTACAACTTTCGACTCTCGAAAAAACCAATCCAAACAAAAAACACCAACATCCAAAACTTAAATTTGAACATTCTTAATTCAAGAAAACTACTTCTTCAAATACTTTCCAACGAAAAATGTTCCGAACGGTAATATTGATAATAAACAGACCATGAAGAAATCTTTACCTTTCCATTCTAATTCATATTTCAACATAATAGCCAAAACGATATACAACACAAATAATAAGCCATGAGGCATCCCTAACATTTTTACATATTCTGGGTTGTTTTGCATGTATTTAATAGGAACAGCAATAAATAATAGTAGTATATAAGAAAGTCCTTCTAAAAGACTTACAATTTTAAAAAACTTGATCATCTCTAATTATAAATTTACTTGCAAAGCTATTGAAAAGTTTCTTCCTGGAGCCGATATTCCTGAAGCAAATTCTCTGAAATGCTCATCAAAAAGATTGGTAATATTTCCTTGTAAAGTCAAACTATTTGAAACGGCAAACCTTCCAAACAATCCAACCGTCATCCAACTTGGGCTCCCATAGTATTTATCTACATCTTCTTGCGCATCGGCATTTATGATTGGAGTTTGCTCATGATTATCGATCCCCTCGCTAATATTATAATCTTTAATGTCTTTTTTAGCATTGAAAACGAAATTAGCACCTCCTTCAAATTTATTTTTTGTGTAATTCAATTCGAAGTTCCCAAACAACGGAGGAATAGAAGACAATGCCTCTTTTAAGTCATGACTCTCTCCTTTTGTATAGGTAATAAATCCTGATGTTTTCCAATTTTTATGTAACTTTCCTTCATAACTAACTGTAAACCCAGTCACGTAAGCACTCCCTTTGTTCACATTAGCTACAGCATTTCCCGTTTCTCCATCAAATTGAATTTCTGAACCTATCTCTGCTTCACTATTAAGACTTAAATCAAATGGAGTACGGTATATATAATTATTTAACAACGTATAATACACATTCGCTCCTAGTCTAAATTTACGATCGTTGAAATATTTTTGAACCCCAATTTCAGCATTATAAGCATGCTCTGGTTTTAAATCGATATTTGGAACCGTAACAAAACCATTTTTCTCTCTTACCTTTCCTACATCATCAATATTAGGAGATCTAAAACCTGATGATAGAACAGCGTTTAACTGCCATGTTCTATTAGGCTTGTATACATAACCAATAGTAGCCGTTATAGCGGTATTGTTTAAATTAATATCGTTATTTGGTAATTGAATAAATTGCTCATCAATCCATTTTGCTGTTAAATTTGTATTGGTTAATCGAACTCCTGTATTTAAGGTAGATTTGCTATTTAAATCTTGACGATATCCCAAGTACAAAGCCGAACTAAAGTAAGAACTCCCACCATCTGCATATCTGGATTGAACAGCGAAATCGTCATTAAAACCGTCAATTGCCCCATCAACTATGTTCAACGTTTTCCCATAAGAGTTGGAGCCTACATCATTATACACCATTTCAAAACCATACTCTAAATTACGCTTCTTCGCTAATGGTACTTTGAAATCACCACTAACACTAAAAACACTCACGCTTTCTTCCCTAAAAGACTTATCTAAACTTCCAAATTTTCTTTGAATCCTGCTTTCTTCAATGTTTTGATATGCTAAAGTAATAACACCTTTTTCTAACCACTTCTTCCTTGGGTTAATTTCCAATTGTGGAGATATTAACAACCTTTTTTGTGGCCCGTAATACCATTCAGCAAACTTTAACTCTTCATCTTTCAATTCAGTTAATCTGTCAAAACGAGGAATATTCGAAGATGTTGAATATTGAATATTTACCTTTAAGTCTGTTCTTTTAGATAATGGAACAAAAAACTTTTGAAGAACATCTGTTTGATTAAACCCTGTGTTTCTCTGTATATTCTGATCATCATTTACTGTTTGATTTTCTTCATAGTTCCCATTAATGTTTTCTGAATAAAATGGAACTTTTCCCCAGTTTTCGAAACCATGTGATCTATTTTTTCCCATAGCTAAATCACCGAAATCACTGTGAGAAACACTGGTAAACGATGCCCATTTTTTAAATCTTAATTCGGCTGATACTGTATTGGTTATTTCATTATTTACAGTACTAAATCGTGAAAACAATCCTCCTTTTACCTCACTTTCATTTTTTGATAGCTTTGGCGTTTTTGTATAATAATGAATCACTCCTCCCAAAGCATCGGATCCATAAATAACTGAAGATGGTCCAAAAACTACCTCTGTCCTATCCAATAAGTTTGGAGATACCGTTATAGAGTTTTGAAGGTGTCCTTTTCTATAAATTGCATTGTTCAATCGAACTCCGTCAACAACTAACAATACTCTATTACTTTCCATACCTCTAAGCACAGGACTTCCCCCTCCAAATTGAGATTTTTGTACTTTAATCCCAGGAACATTTGCCAATAAATCTGCCGATGTTTGAGGTGAAACTTTAGCTATATCCTTACTTGTTATCAGTGCTATTTGCTCTGCAATTCTGTTTCTTTTTTCTTTGTTCTTAAACACGGATAGCACTACCTCATCTAATTGCTCAGAATGTTTGGATAAATAAACGTGATTATCATTTGCTAAGACAGCTTTCTTTTTGACTTTATATTCAGAGTATGCTACATGAGAAAATATCAATGTTTCATTGCGAGAAAACTCCGAAATATCTAAAACACCATTATCATTGCTAATCGCGGATTTAGATTTCCCTCTATTATACACGGCAACCGACTCAACTGGCTTTCCTGTTTCTGCATCAAAAATTGTTATTTCCTGAGAAAAAATTGAATGCGTTAAAAATAAAAATAGTGTAAATACTACTTGCTTCATTGTTTATTTAATTAAACACAGTTTCTAATATATCTAATGATTTTGGCTTTCTAAACCCATCCAAATGCAACTCAAAATATTTTATAATTGTTTTGAGTATAATTTGTCTTTCATTTTTATTCAATGAAATTGCATTTATTGCATCAAAATTTATGCCTAACACCCTTTTGAAAAGTATTAATTCTACATTATAAAGTGTTAAATTTTCATGCTCAGAATCGGTAAAGCTTCCCTCGGCTAAATTAAAACCTTTTTTTCCCATATTTGCCGTATCTGGATAAAAACCTAAAAACCTAGATAAATTCATTAAAAACACTAAATGGAAATTTGAAATTTCATCATGACTATCAAGCCAAAGTAAGGCCGTTTCTATGTAGATATACAACCCTGGGTTTTTTTCTTCTTCCTGAATAATACTTGAGAGTATTTCAGAAAGAAACATAGCAATTGTTTGCTTTACAATAGATGTGTGCATACTACGATAAAGATGGACAACACGTGCCTCCTTAATTGAGTTCAGTGTGTTTTTATGATTATGATTAGCCACCATTTGTAGTTGAGTTAGCGGCTGAAAATAGGCCGTTTTAAGCTTCCCTTTTTTTGAACTTAAAACCCCTTTAACCATGTAAGACTTAACCCCGTCTTCAAGTGTAAAACATTTTACAATTAAACTGGTATCGCCATATTTAATAGCTCCAAACACAATGGCTTTGGTATTCACAATTGGCATTAGTTTACAATCGCTATTTTAGTTGTTGCTGATTCAGTATTATCTTCATTAGAAAGTAATACTATATATATTCCTGATGCCACTTTTGTTCCTGCTAAGTTTCGTTTGTTCCACGTTACTTTCCCTCCTCCCAACTGCTGACCTTCCACAACATTTGTTTCAAAAACTAAATTTCCAGAAACGTCTAATATTTTCACATTCGTTCCCTTGGGTAAGTGAGAATTATTACGTCCGTCAATAGTAACAACATCATGTTTTCTTAGTACCGGATTAGGATAAGCATACACCTCTTCTAAACCTTCCCCGAAAGGCACAACACCGCTTTTATAAGCTACCATTCCTCGATTTGTTGCAAAATATACTTTACCCGTCATATCATCGACTTTTATTTTTACAATTTTATTCGAAGGCAAAGGTGAGTTATCTTTATTGAATGCCGACAAGGTAGTTTCTCCACTTGGATTTGTATATAAAACACCTCCTGTTTCTGTTCCAAACCATTTATTATCTCCTCCATCAACTTCAATAGAATTTATACTTTGATCGCCTAAAAGTTTTTTCGGAATTCCTTCATCCAAAATCACAATAGGTTCAGCATTATTAATAGTACTTTCAAAAATTCCCGAAGCATTATTAAACACTACCAATCCAACAGATGTACCAATCCAAATTCTGTTATTTCTATCGACTCCAATGGTTCTAACATTATTACTCGGCAAATCTCCTTTATTAATTTCAGCAATTAAAGCCTCCTTTCTATCTCCGTTTTCATTATAAGCCAATAAACCATTCGCTCTTGTTCCAATCCATACATTATTAAACCTATCAACTTCAATTTCATTTAATCCTATTTTACTAAAGTTAATAATTGACTCAATATCATAGCTTGTCCATTGACCGCTTACTGACATTTTTTTTAACCTCTCCGAAACTCCAATATTTGTTACCCATAAATTCCCTTGCCTATCGAAAGCTGATCCACTTACACGAATGGTCACTCTATTAGAAATATCTTCTACAATATCTTCCAAAGGGCTATTTAATTGGTTATAGAAATTTTGGACTTGGCCTTCCTGAATGCTTAACAACCCTCCAGTTAACGGAGTGCTAATCTCTGCTCCTGTAATATCTCCAAATGAACTTATAAAAACTGAACTCTCTTCATTTTTATTAATATTTACAGAAACTAAATCTGCAAATGGTGTATTTGGATCATATGGGTAGTTATTCCAATTCTGACCGTTAAAATGAGAGAATCCTTTTCTGCTTCCTGATGGGGTATATGTTACATCATAGCCTCCATAAACTAACCACAAATTATTATTATGAACATCCATTGAAAAAATGTCATTAAACATTGGTCCTTCTGGGTGAATTTCTTGAAAAGCACTTCCATTAAAGGTTTTTAAAATTCCAAAAGTGCTGGTTCCTAAATAGACGTCACCATTCTCTTCAAAAGCCTGATTTAATTGAAAATCAAAATTACTATTGGCAGCTATTCGTTTTACCTCTATTAAACTAGAATTCAAGACCACTGCAGTATTACTCAAAGCAACAGTGATGCTGTTATTAGAACTTTTAACTCCTCTAATACTTTCTGGAAACGTTCGGACAGTATTTATATTTGATCCTTGAATTCGAAGCAATTCATTTCCTCTTGAAGCAAATACCTGATTATTAAAAACCGAAATATTCGTAAAGTTTCCTATAAATGCTCGTGTCCAATTATTAAAATCTATCAAATTTGGATTATTCACATCAGCAATATATATTCCATTTTCCGTCGCAGCGTAAATTCTTTCTTCATATACGGCTATTTGATGTATCTCTAAATCAGACGACCCTGAGCCAATAAAATAAGTATCTCCAAACTCCAACCTTTCTATATCATAAACAACAATAGCAAAAGGTGTTGCTAAATACAATTTATTATTAAACTCGTAAATATGGTTGATTCTTTTTTCTCCTGTTTGATTAAAATTAGTAATCTCTGGAGACTTGGTTATTCTACCATCGTTACTTACCACTTCCAGCAATCCATCTTCATAACCAATAATCAACCTCTCAAGTGAACTACTGTAATGCAATGCTGAAGTTGTGCCGCCTGACAACCCATGAATTGATGATATTTTATTGGTTTCATTCGCAACCTCATTATATATAAACACCGCATTATCGGCCAAAGCATACATAAAATCACCTTCTTTCGTAAAATCTTTTACATTCGAATAAGAAAAAAGATCTTCCCAACTGTCAGAATAGTCTACCTGAGGGAATAATACGATATTAAACAAAAGCAGAAAAAATGGCAGTGTTTTTTTCACTTGTACAACTTGATTTAAATATTTAGTTTCAAAGATGAATGACGTAAATTTTAGTCTAACCATACCAAATTGCCAAGCCCAAAAACCAGCAACATAGGTAATATTTATTCTTAAACATTTTGTCCTAACATCAAAGATATTATTATTAACGCTAAAAAGCAGTACATTCGTACAAATTTGATTTTTTATGTCTGTAGAAATTGAACGTAAATTCTTGGTTTCTTCCAATAACTTTGAAACCTACGCATTTAAAAAAGTTTATATCAAGCAAGGTTTTCTGAATTCTGATAAAGAACGTGTTGTTAGAGTTAGAATAAAAGATGATGAAGGTTTTTTAACTATAAAAGGACCTTCAAATAAAGAAGGAACTACGCGATTTGAATGGGAAAAACAAATAAGCAAATCAGAAGCTGATAGTTTATTTGATTTATGTGAAGAAGGCATTATTGAAAAATTCAGATATTTAGTAAAAACAGAAGCACATACTTACGAAGTAGATAAATTTTTAGGTGATAATGAAGGTTTAATAGTTGCCGAAATTGAACTCAATTCTGAAAATGAATTTTTCTCAAAACCAGATTGGCTAGCGAAAGAGGTTACTGGTGACATTAAATATTATAATTCCAACTTAAGCAAATTACCTTACAAAAAATGGTAGTACTATTAAGTACTACCATTTTCAAGTTATAATCCAAGAATTCATATTCTTCTTCTAAATTTCGTATTATAAAGAAAAGACCAAGCAATTCTTGATCTTTTCTCGAATAAAACTGTGAGTTCCCCCTAAAATCACAATCCCTTTCTTTTCATGTTTCTAAATTACAAAAGATTACACTTCATTTTCTATGAATTATGCCATTGGAAGAAAAACTTAAACAAACAACTAACATCAAGCAATAACTGGTGTTTACCAATTTGTATTAAGCTAATTTTAAAGGAAAAACAATAGAAATTTGAGTTCCTGTTTCTTTACCATCCTTTAAGTCTTTAATACGAATATCAACAGTTTTTCCATACATAATTTCCATTCGTTCTTTTACAATACTAATTCCAAACGATTTTCTATCAGAACTCTTATTTAAACGTCTGCTCTTACTTCTTTTTATTCCAATTCCATTGTCTCTTATTAAAACCCGAACCATTTCACCTAGTTTATAAATTGAGAGTTTAATCTTTTTCTCTCCTTCTTTAAAACTCAATCCATGCCAAATGGCATTCTCTATAAACGGTTGTAAAAAAAGAGGAACTACTCTCAACTTAGAGACCTCAATGCTTTCATCAATTTGAGTCTCAATGCTAAATCCATTTTTAAGTCTCATTTGTTCAAGCTTTATATAAACTGATAGTATCTCCAACTCTTCTTCTAAACTAATTGAATTCTCATTTGTTACTTGCAGAACTTTTCTAATAAGTATGGAAAATTTTGTAATAAAATTAGAAGCCTCATCAACTTTATTTTGAATCACATAACTATTAATAGAGTTTAATGAATTAAACAAAAAGTGTGGATTCATCTGACTTTTAAGAGCAACCATTTTTAACTGAGCTATTTGGTTTTTTTGCTTTAATAAGTTCAATTCTGCTTGCTGCTTTTTTTCAAAGATTTCTTTCAAGTACCCGCTGATTAATGCAGTAAATATTATACTCTGTGTAAACGCTCCTATGAAATAATAAAACATTCTATGCACAGGCAAATCTATCAGGTAATACTCTCCTTTCATCATTTTTATTGAGCTTATATTTGCTGCAATAAGAAAAAAAACGCTCCCAATTAACAAATACACCGAATGCTTTGATTTACTTTTAACCAGCATATAAAAAACGAACAAAGAACAAATTGAAGCAAAGGGCACAGAAAAAGCTACCACTTTTTTTTGAATTTCAAATCCATAAAAAAACTGAACAACTATAAGTATCAATGCAAAAAAAATAAGCATCCAAGAAAATTTTCTAGCGATAACATCTAGCTTTATAAAACCTCTTTGACTTCTAATTAAACTCCTACAAAACTGGATAAAATAAAAATACGCGATGTATTGAATTGAAAAACTGATGTATTGATAAAATAACACCACAGTTTGATTTTCAAAAACGTCTCTGGTTAGATATACCACAATACAAAATAAATAAATACTATAGTACTTATTAAGCCTATCTCTATTCAATAAATAAAAGATAAAATGATAAATGAAGAGAACAGAAAGCCCTCCTCTTATCCAAGAATAAAAACCAGAAGTTATATCAAGAAGCATTAATTATTTATCCAATTGTAACATTTCCACCAACTCACTCTTCTTACGCCTACTTACACTTACAACCGTTCCATCGATTAAGGTCAATTCACTTGAACCTCTATTGTACTCTGTTACACAATTCAAATTAATCACATAAGAATTATGTACTCTATAAAACTCAGGAAAAGAAAACTTTTTTTGAACTTCTTTTAAAGTTTTGGTAGCAACTATTCTTCTATCTTCAGTCAAAAAAACAGTTGTGTAACTTTTATCAGCTTTCAAATAAACCACATCTTCTTTATCAATTAAATACACCTTCCCATCGGCAGAAATATTTATCTTATTTACTACTTTGGCGTCTCTTTGTTTATAATAAAATCGCTTTTTAACTTTTTCAAAAGTAAGTTGCAACTCATCTAAGTCAATTGGTTTTAAAAGGTAGTCTAAAGCATTCGCCTTTACTGCCTTCACACCATACTCATCATGGGCCGTTGTAAAAACCACATCAAATCCTCTATTTGGAAAATTATTTAAAAAGGCAAAACCGTCCATTTCTAACATTTGGATATCTAAAAAAACAATATCAGGCTTTATTTTTCTAATTATATCAGACGCCACAACGGGAGAACTACATTTTACAATGTTCAAATCTTCATTTGGTCTACACTTCCTTATTTTCCACTCTAATGCCTCTAAAGCATCATTCTCATCATCAATCAAGACAATCTTTATCATACGTTTACTCATCAATATTACATTGTATCAAGACTATTATAATGTGGGGGAGTAAACACAGCGTTCGTGCAATATGAAAAAAGGCACAACACTTGTTTTCATATTAAGGTTCGCTTTGCTTCTAAAAGCTTTTATCTTTAAGTATCAGTCTTAAATATAAGGAATTTTTTCTTAAATTCCTCATCAAAAAAGAAATAAAACTGCAATAAATCACAGGTTTAGACTGCTACTTTCCAAAAAAATCGTTTGCAAAAATATTAAAACTTTTTGTTTGTATCATCCATATATCGTTTATCATTACTTAATTCATGATAAATCATATCATATGCCTGTCTTCTTAATTCTTTTCTATCGCTTATTTCTTTGTGGCCTGTTTCTATAAAACGCCCTTGTTTTATCCTGATCACACCAGGTCCTCCTTTGTAAATATTCCAAGAAAAAAACCGCTTGCTATCGTAATAAACCTGAGGCACAATAGGTATTTTATGTTCAATAGCTAAGCTAAATGCTCCATTTTTAAACGGGGCTAACACTATTTCCTCTTCTGGCACAAGTCCTTCAGGGAAGATACCAACACTGGTTCCATTTTTTAACTTTTCCTTAGCCATTTTATAAACTCGTTTTCTACTTTTATCTGAACCTCTATCAACCATAATTACTACTTTTTTGTAGAAGAAACCGAAAACAGGAATTTTTACCAATTCTTTTTTTCCGATAAAAACAATAGGATTCTTGCTTAGAATAATCATAATCCAAGGATCAATCATAGAGGCATGATTCGCAATAAAAAGGTAACTTTTATCCTTTTCGATTCGTTCATCTCTTTCAATTTTTAATCGAAACCCCATTCCATATACCAATAAAAAAGACCATGCTCTTATTGTTTTCCAAAATGTTGGATAGTATTTTTCATTTGAAGTGAGCACTAAAAGCAATGGCATCATTATCAAAATTGTACTAAACATTAATACGTAAAACCAAAGCCTCCAAATTAAAAGAAAAGGAATTTTAAAATACTTCATAACTGCGAATGTAGTAATTTCTTTCGTTTGATAAATTTAAAGCTTATTTTTGCCCTCTTGTGTTATAATAAAACTAATTGCATAAGATTTTAAAGGATCAATTACAACCAATTTTATTCCATTGAGTATGATAAAATTAGTTGTGTTTTTTTAACAAACCAGATATAACCAATTTTATATAATAATCCATGGCGAGAATTTTAACTGGAGTTCAAAGTACAGGAACACCACACTTAGGAAATTTATTGGGAGCTATTTTACCTGCTATTCAAATGGCGAATGACTCAAACAATGAATCTTTTATTTTTATTGCAGATATGCACTCTTTAACACAGATTAAAGACGGGGAGCAACTGCGCGAAAATACCTATAGTGTTGCTGCAACTTGGCTTGCTTGTGGTATTGATATTAATAAAACAGTATTCTACCGTCAAAGTGATATTCCAGAAGTTGCTGAGTTATCTTGGTATTTAAGTTGTTATTTTCCTTTCCAAAGACTCACCTTAGCTCATAGTTTTAAAGATAAAGCGGATCGTTTAGCCGATGTTAATGCGGGATTATTTTCTTACCCAATGTTAATGGCTGCCGATATTTTGTTATATGATGCTGAAATAGTTCCTGTTGGTAAAGATCAATTACAGCATTTAGAAATTTCACGAGATGTAGCCAACAGAATTAATAATATTGTTGGAGAAACGTTGGTTCCACCAGAAGCTAAGATTAATGAAGAAACTAAGTTAATTCCTGGGATTGATGGCGAAAAAATGAGTAAGTCGAGAAATAATGTCATTAATATTTTCTTGCCAGATAAAAAGCTTAGAAAGCAAATTATGGGTATTCAAACGGATAGTACACCTTTAGAAGAACCCAAAAACCCAGATACTGATAATGTTTTTGCTTTGTATAAACTCTTAGCCAATGAAAAGCAAATTGCTGAGATGAGAGCGAACTATGAAGGTGGAAATTACGGTTACGGACATGCAAAACAAGCTTTATATGAATTGATTATAGAGCAGTTTGCCGACGTTAGATCAGCATATAACCATTACATGGAAAACCGCCATGAAATTGACGAAGCCTTAGCTATTGGAGCTGATAAAGCCAGAAAAGTTGCTAAAGATGTTTTACAAAGGCTACGTAAAAAAATAGGATATTAATGAAAAAGGAGCTGATTTAGGGTATCTCTTTAGAAAATGTAATATTCAACTAAAGGTATTAAACTAGCGTTGATATTTCCAATCAATATAATTCTCTAAACAAGAGAGAATCTTAATAATTTGAGTCTTAGCGTTGGTAGGCACTTTCAGAAAACAGTCTATTTTTTAAAATACATTGAAAATAGAGGATAAAATTATATAAATTCTATCCTCTATTTCTGTTTAAAAGAGGTTTTATTGATTGAATCTCCTAAAAACGTACCTACAAGACGTAGCTCTCCCATGAAAAAAATACTAAGATTTTATTTTAGGCTATTTGTTGGTCTGTTTGAGCTATTTTTCTTCGACCAATTTCTAATGCATTTCCTGTGTGTATACCAAAGAATATCCATAGAATTTCATTCTTTTTTGTTTTGGCTTTTATTTTCCGTAGGTGATAATGTTCTTTATCCTTACCAAAAGAGCCTTCTAATCTTGTTGCTCTTTCTTTAGCAATGATAGCCCTAAGTTGCTTTTTCTCTTTATGATTTTTAGGTTTTCTACCCTTGGGGATAAAGTCTGTCTGTATGGTTTTTGAGCTACTATATGTTCTGTTTTTATTGGTAGCATAAATTTTATCTCCACCGGCTACTTTTACCTTTTTTCGAGTTAACCCTTGCGCTTTTTGAACTGTTTGTATAAAACGGTTTCCTTCGTGAAACGCATTAAAATTAATATGTTCTATAAAGCTAATTCCATCAATTTGAACTTTGTTAACTTTTGCTCCAAACTCAACAGGCTTTACTTCTTTTCCGCGAACAATAGGACGGATATAATCCTTATGAATACTTACAATTCTATCTTTGATTTTTTCTCCTGTATCAAAATGATCTTTTTGTTGTTTGTAAATTCTTTGGATTGTGTCGATTCGCTTATAATACAAGGGCTTAAACTCGATATTGTAGGCCTTGGATAATTCCTTTTCAAAATCGATAAACTTACTTAATAGCTTCAGTAAAGCTCGGGTTAATGAAGTACGTTTAGACTTGGTTTTTCTTCGCATTTTACTAAATCCTTGGTAACGTTTTTTCCACTTGTTATATCTACTTCTGATCATCTTAGTTCCTAAGATGGAGCAAGTTTTACGTAATTGATTGTACAACCAGTGAACAGATTCCCAAAGTAATTTCTGGATGGTAGGATAACGAACTTCACTTTCGTAACAAGTAGCATCCATTACGATTTGGTCGGTACTATCAATATGATTTTTCCAAGAATTAAAAAGAACTTTTTCTACTAAATTAATATCTAGTTTCTCTGCTAATTCACAACGTATTTGACTTATTATTTTATAGTTTGTTAAACGTTCAAAACCTAATTCTATATCGCAGAAAAATTGATAGTCTAAATTTGAGTTGAGTTGTTCAATCATTTTCCTATCCGAACAATTGGCATAATGCTTTAAAAACATCAAGCCAAGTCTTCCTTTAGGGCTAAAAAGATAGTTACGCCCTTTTTTTTGTTCAGTAATATTTAAAGTAGTAACCAAGTCATCCCAATCAATAGCAGAATAGATTTTGCCCAAATCTCCCTCTAAAAAACGTGTGTAATGAGCATCATAATTCTCACTGAGGGGAAAAAATTGAAATGCGGTGTTGCATTTCAGAAATTCTTCGTATTTTCATAATTACACAAATGGAAACCCCGTTTTTTACCTTTTTTGGTGATTTTCGGGGTTTATTATGAATATAAGATACAACAAAACCCTCGTAAAAACAAGGGTTTAGCTATTTTATGACAGTGCCTTGGTAATACACTACGTTTAAGACCAAAAAACAAAAAAGCGAGAATTTTAACTAATCCTCGCTTTTTTTATACTTTAAACACCTACAAATTAAGGCGCTGGATTCGGTATTAAACTATGCACCGTTTCTATTTCTTTTAAAATATCTGCCGATAAATCAATATTAATAGAATTGATATTTTCTTTTAATTGATCCATTTTTGTAGCACCAATAATATTACTGGTAACAAAAGGTAATTGATTGACATAAGCCAATGACAATTCTGCCAATGTTAAATTGTGCTTTTGAGCGATTTTTTGATACTTTTCAACCGCTTTTTCAGATTCAGAAGATGAGTACCTGCTAAAATTTGGAAATAGCGTTACACGTGCTCCTTCGGGCTTTTTATCTCCTAAATATTTTCCAGATAAAACCCCGAATGCTAAAGGTGAATACGCCAATAAACCGATATCTTCTCGCAAAGACACCTCCGACATTCCATATTCATAAGAACGATGAATTAACGAGTATGAGTTCTGAATTGTTACAGGCCTAGGCAAGTTATGTTGTTCAGAAGTTTGCAAATACTTCATTGTTCCCCAAGGAGTTTCATTAGACAAACCAATGTGCTTGATAACTCCTTGCTTTACAAAATTGTTTAAAGTTTCTAAAATCTCTAAATGATTTTCAGCTTCTTTCGCTGAAACTTTATATGGATATTCACGAACTCCAAAGCAGTTAACTCCTCTTTCTGGCCAGTGTAATTGATACAAATCAATATAATCTGTTTGCAATCGTTGTAAACTACCTTCAACAGCCTCTTCAATAGCTCGTTTGCTAAAACCATCTTTACGAATATGCGCTGTATAATCACCAGCTCCAGCAATTTTGGTTGCTAGGACTACTTTTTCACGATTTCCTGTTTTTTTAAACCAAGTTCCAATAATTCTTTCGGTTTCTCCATAGGTTTCGGCATTTGCTGGTACTGGATATAACTCAGCAACATCAAAAAAGTTAACACCTTGCTCAAGAGCATAATCCATTTGCTCATGTCCTTCGGCTTCAGTATTCTGATTCCCCCAAGTCATTGTCCCTAGGCAAATTTTAGAAACTTTTATATTAGTATTTGGTAAAGTTGTGTATTTCATTGTTTTCTTATTTCAGATCTTTTAATTCCCAATACCTCTAAGCTTTTCAGCTTTGTTGAATAGACGAGTTGATATTTCTTTAAGTGAACACAATCGATTTTCTTTTATCACAAAAGCTAGACTCCCTACATCTCCGCTATACATTATTATAGAATCCGATTTTTGATCCCAAGCAATTTTCCAAGTGCTAAAATCGCCTGCTCGAGTATTCAAACTGTCCAGAAACTCACCTCTTCAATTATATAAATGTAAAAATACATATGCATAATCTTCCAGAGACTTATCAGTTCTATTTACACTAGTTTGCAAAAAATATTCTTTTGATGGCGAAATAATCAGTTCAGATTCATGATCACTAAAACAGTTAATAAACATTATAAAAGAAAGCAAAACTAAAAACTTCTTCACTTTATGTTTAATTCAAAATTGCATCAATTCCTGGAAGTACTTTTCCTTCTAAGCTTTCTAGCATGGCTCCTCCACCAGTTGATACATAACTTACTTTATCGGCAAAACCGAACTGCTTTACTGCTGCTACAGAATCTCCTCCTCCTACTAATGAAAATGCTCCGTTTTTGGTAGATTCAGCAATGGCATTCCCTAATTCAGTAGTTCCTTTTGAAAAGTTATCCATTTCAAAGACACCTAAAGGTCCATTCCATAAAATAGTTTTAGAAGCTGCTAATACTTCTGCAAATTTCTCAGAAGTCTTTGGCCCAACATCTAATCCCATCCATCCATCTGGAATTTCATTAGTATCTACCGTTTTCGTGTTTGCATCATTTGAAAAAGCATCCGCAATTACAGCATCAACAGGTAAGTGAATTTGTGTATTGTTTCTTTTTGCCTTTTCTAAAATTTCAAGAGCTAACTGTAACTTGTCATCTTCAACTAAAGAATTCCCAATTGTTCCCCCTAAAGCCTTTACGAAAGTAAAAGTCATTCCTCCTCCTATGATAATGTGATCTACCTTTTCAATAATATTCTCAACAATTCCGATTTTAGATGACACTTTTGCTCCACCTAAAATTGCCGTTACTGGTTTTTCTGAATTGTTTAAAACCTTGTCGATACTCTTAATTTCTTGAGCCAGTAAACTTCCAAAACATTTATTATTTTCAAAGTAGTTCGCAATTACAGCGGTTGAAGCATGCGCTCTATGTGCTGTACCAAAAGCATCATTTACATACACATCTCCCCACTTTGAAAGTTGTTCCGCAAAAGCTGCATCTCCAGACTTCTCTTCTCCATAAAAACGTAAGTTCTCTAATAATAAGATTTCACCTGCTTTTAAATTGTTTACCGCTTCTGCTACTTTATCTCCAATACAATTTTCAACGAAAGTTACTTTTACGCCTAAAACTTCAGTGACTTTATCGACTATATGACGTAGTGAAAATTGATCTTCAACACCCTTCGGACGCCCTAAATGAGACATTAAAATACAGCTACCTCCATCTTCTAATATTTTTATAATGGTTGGTTTTGCTGCTTGTATTCTAGTTGCATCTGTAACTTCAAAAGCATTATTTAATGGCACGTTAAAATCAACACGAATGAGTGCTTTTTTATTTTCAAAGTTAAAATCATTAAGTGTTTTCATCTTGTTGTAATTGTTTTTTGTGTTTTTTATTATTCTTTTAGCTTAATAAAAATGCTAGTTCTTTACTGGTTTTGCTTGGAGTAAATTCTATTACTTCATAATTAGCGACACCTTGTTTTTTAAAAGGATCTTTTTCAATAATTTTCTCTATATCACTAAGACATTCTCCTTTTGCCAAAATAACTCCTCCGGTTCTAGGCTCTTTTCTTCCTGAAGCCATAAAATTGCCAGCACTGTATTGTTCTTCTAAATAAGTAACATGCTCTTCTATATACGTATCTACAATATCCAACGGTACTTGATACGTTAAACTGATAATAAACATATTTTAAGTTTTCTTTTCTAAATCCTGAATTCAACAAATGTAACTATTTAAAATCACATAAAACCTCAACAAAAACACAACAAAGGGTACGTATTTCTTAAAAGAAATATAAATTTTACTGATACAATAAAATCTCTTTAAACATTTGTAATCAATTTGTTAGTTCCCCTGATTTTTGTCCTAAATTTTACTGAATTATCAAATGAAAAAAATCGTGTATTTTTGATAGACTATTATGAGCAAGACATCTATTAAAATATCCTCTGAAGTATTAAATCTTCAAGAATGTTACGACTTCGTAGCTGATCCTTCTTGTGGAGGAATCGCTGTTTTTGTAGGAACCGTAAGAAATGCTACCCAGAATAAAGAGGTAACACAACTTGATTTTTCGACGTACAAACCTATGGCTTTAAAAGAAATGCAAAAAATCGCAGACCGGATCCTTAAAAAATTTGGAATTACGAAAATTGCCATTCACCATGCTGAAGGTTTATTAAAAATAAGTGATGTTCCTGTAATCATTACTGTTTCATCACCTCACAGAAAAGCTGCTTTTGATGCTTGTCAATATGCCATTGACACTTTAAAAGAAACTGTTCCAATTTGGAAAAAAGAATATTTTTCTGATGGCGAAGTCTGGGTAAATGCTCATCCTTAAAACAAATTGATATGGTTAACTATAAAACTACCGAAAACACAAAAGAACTGTCTCAAATTTTAACGCTTCAAGCCCAGAACCTACCTACTAACTTAAGCGAAGAAACAAAAAAGGAACAAGGTTTTGTATCGGTTCATCATGATCTAGAAATCTTAGAAACTATGCACAATGTGCATCCTCATATCATTGCAGTATCCGAAGGAAATGTAGCTGGATACGCATTATCAATGTCACGGAAATTCAGAAATGACATTCCTGTTCTCGCTCCTATGTTTTTAAAAATAGACGCCTCTAAAAAAGGAGATTCAAATTATTTAGTTATGGGGCAGGTTTGTGTTGCTAAAGATTTTCGAGGCAAAGGCGTTTTTCGGGGTTTGTACACACATATGAAAAAGGTGTTTTCTGGTTTTTATGACAGCATCATTACGGAAATTAATGCCAAAAACACACGTTCCATTAACGCACATAGTAGCATCGGCTTTGATGAATTAATGCGCTACGATTTTGAGGGCGAAACTTGGGTTGTGGTGTTTATGGATATTTAACCAATCGATTTTAGTCCTGAGCTATAAATATTGAATTTTAAGTTTTAGATTTCTCCTAGCGCCGAAAGTAGATTATGTATAAATTTGTCAGTCTTTAATACTGATTAAAAAATGTATCGAGAATCGTTTGAACATTGAAATGCACTTTCTCTTTAGGTAAAAAATAACTGAGGAGAAGTAAACTCAAAATCTAACACCTATCTTTTACTATTGCTTACTTCTCAATTTTCACTAGTTTTCTTCGATTGAACAACAAGGATTATGAAGAATCTTAAAATTTACTGAGTTAGCAATAAAGCATAATTCATTCGCTTTTTTATGTAATTCAATTGATTTCTCTATCATTGATTTTTCAGTAACTTTAATAATTGGGTTTAAACTTACTTCAGAAAAACATCCGCTTCCATTTTGTTCTTCAATCATAATACCAGTTGGTTTATCAACATATTCTGTTACTACGATATTAGACTCTGAACATAAATGTAAATACCAAAGCATATGACAAGATGATAATGAGGCAAGCAATAATTCCTCTGGATTATATTTAGTTTTATCACCCAGAAAAGCTGGATCAGAAGAGCATAAAATACCTGGCTTATTATTGATAGATATCATATGACTTCTTTCGAACTCTTTATAGTTTAAAGTACCTTTTCCTTTGTTTCCTGTCCATTTTATTGTAGCTAAATAATTGTGTTGTCTTTTCATATTACGTAATCATCGTTGTTTGTCCATGTCTTCATCCACTTATCAGATACTTTTTTTGCTTTTTCATATTCGTCAACCACCACAATTAATTGATTGTCATGGTCACTATATTGTGTTAAAATATTGACGTTTTCATCTGCTAATTCTTTACAAAACATTCCTAATTGACCAGGAATATCTTGTCTGAGTTTTTGAATAATTACATTACTAATTTTTGTGACTTTTATTCCAACTTTTTCTAGTTCTGTTTTTGCCTTTTCTGCCTCTTCGACTAAAAAGTTAGCTATTGAAAAATTGCCATTTTGGAAAACCCCGCCGCCTTCAAGACTGATTTTATTTTGCCCGAGTATTTTTCCCATTAGAGCCAATTGACCACATTTGTTTTCAAGTAATATTTCTATGTTTTTCATTTATTATAACTTTTTATATTCAGCAAAGTAAATCGATTTATTACTTTTATACTTCATTTGAAAATGAACAATGGAAGAAAATAATTTTATCTCAGTAGCTTCATTATTATGCGAGCCTTCGAGAGCAAAAATAGTTTGGAACTTATTAGACGGTAGGGCGTATACAGCAAGTGAATTAGCCATAGTTTCAGATTTATCACCTAGTTCAGTTAGCAATCATTTATCAAAACTCCTGAGTAATAATATTCTAAAAGTTGACACTCAAGGAAGACATCGATATTATTCTTTTGCTAATTCTGATGTAGCTTATGCTGTAGAATCTTTAGCAAATTTATCTAATGATAATTTACCTTCTAAATCAAATAAAAAATTAACCAAAACTGGAGTTAAGTATTGTCGAACTTGTTATGATCATTTAGCGGGTTATGTCGGTGTTATGATCACTGAAGCAATGGAGGAGCAAGGTTATTTGATAAAATCTGAGAAAATTTACCTTGTAACTAAAAAAGGTTGGGAATGGCTTTCTAAATTTGGAATTTTGGAAGCTCATTTTAAAAAAAGTCGTCGAGCTTTAACTCGGCAATGTCTTGATTGGTCAGAACGTCGCCCTCATTTAGCAGGACATTTGGGTGCTGTACTTCTGAATAAAATGCTGGAAAATAATTGGTTGAAAAAAGTTAAGTTTTCAAGAGAGATTATTATTACTTCCAAAGGTAAACAATCACTTAATAATTTACTCGGAATTGTTTTGCATTAGTCACCAAATAGTTGAAAAACCCACTTAGCTTATAACTTCTAATACTTTAAATCTGTAGGTTCAACAAACGAAAACTCTGGATTGTATATTTCTTTAATGTATTCTTTTATTTCCGACATGAATTCTTCCAATCGCTCTTGCGTTACATTATTATCTGGAGTCCTGTAGTTTGAAGAAAAATTCATCTTTAAGAATCCTTTTCTTAAATTTTTAAATGAAAAGATCCCGGCTTCCAATGGCTTTGAAAAATCGTATTGCTTGTTTTGCGTGTATAAATAAGCATATAGCATTACCTGAATTGCCTTATGAAACTTCAACTCCCTTACCCCTTCAAAATCAATTACTTTTAAGTTAGCACTTTCTACCTTTCCTGTTTTATAATCAATAATTCTTGTAACGCCATTTAGTTGATCAATTCTATCAACCTGACCATGTATTTTTACAGGAAAATCTAGTCCATCGACTTGAATATGGGCTGCTAACGTTTGTTCAGTTGCTATAATCTTAAGTTGATTCGCTTCATCCTTTAAAAGTTCTTTCTCCTGCTTTAAAAAATTAATCACAAAGCGATTGGCAACCTCGAAAATTAAACGGTTTTTACCTGTACTAATATCTCCATTTTTAAAATGCTTCGAAAAATAAAACACAATAAGTTCCTTTGTTTTCTGCTGCATCATTGTAACATTACTCAACGTCAAGAACTTTCCTTCAAATGGTTTATACAACGCTTCTAATGTATCATGTACCACCGTACCCATTGTATTTGCCGCAACGGTTTCTTCTACATCATCGAATTCTTTAATTTTTAATACTTTCTGTTTATAAAAAGAAAACGGATTGTACAAATAGTTAGTTAATGCCGACGGTGAAATTCCTTTTTCTGCTAGTTCTTTAAGCCTTTCTAAAACATCTTCCGTTTTCGAAATTTCCTTTTCTTCTGTTACGGTAGTAATAATTTTAGGGCTAATAATTTCTTCCTTAATATCATTACGCATCATTTCAAGTTGTGTAATAAACCTGCTTTTTTCTCCACTACCAAAAACATCATGTTCGGTATTGTATAATATGTATATGTTTTTAGCTCGCTGTAATAACCTAAAAAAGTGATAGGAGAATAGTGCATCTTTCTCCTTATAAGTTGGGAGTCCAAATTCTAACTTTACATCAAATGGAATAAATGAAGTTTGTTGGTGGTTTCCTGGTAATATTCCTTCGTTAACCGATGTAATTATTACATTTTCAAAATCGAGGACTCTTGTTTCTAATACCCCCATTAACTGCAACCCTTGTAAGGGTTCACCTTGAAACGATAAACTTTCCGACTGTATTAACTGTTTAAAAAACTGTTGCAATGTTTTTAAATCTTGGATATAGTTAAAAGTATCGTGTAAATTTTGTAGCTGAGTAAATGCGGTATAAAAACGATATAAGTATTCTTTTTCCAACTCATTCGCCGTATCCTTTAAAATCAATAATAGCGTAATAACTCTCGATAAAAACTCATCAATATTAGTATATGGCTTACATAAACCCAAAACTACAGCTTTTGTTTTTTCAGGTATTTGAATGAAAAACTTCTCTATTTTTTCCAAACTCACAAACGTGCTATTGCTTTCTACAATCACTTCTGACAAAACATCTGAAATGTTTTCATCTTCAATATAAAGCAATTGATAAATGGACGGATGCTTCAATAAAGCAATAACATCTTTATAATAAAATAACTGACTCTCTTTTTTCTGTAATTTTTCTTGATTTAAAAAAAGTCGAAAAATAATTTGTAACAAGCTTGTAGTGGGTACATCTTTTAATGGGTACCCCATTGTAATGTTTACCGCATCTACTTTTGGTGGCAAGGAGTTCAGTGTAATAGGTAATAGTGATTCATCTGCCATTACCAAGGCTGTATTATTGTAGTTTGAAAAGGTTGACAATATTTCGCCAGCATATTTTATTTGAGTAATATTTTTTGAAGCACCTATTACCTGTATATTTTTTGTTGCTGCAAAATGCTCTGCAATGGTTTCTATCGGATTATTTTGATAATGTTTCCAACGTGTTTTGTATTTTCTAATAAAACTTCCTGCCTGATGATTACTTTCATAAAAAGCCTTATCAATATCCCAATAAACTTCAGTATTTCCAGCAGCAAGCATTTTTTGAAATAACAATTCTTCAGCAGCATTCAAGGCATTAAAACCAATAAAAAAATACTTTTTACTAGTTTTTGTAGGAATAAAATCATCAATTTTTTTAACCGCCTCTCTATAAATCACTCCTTGATATCCGATGTTTTTATCGACCAAAAATTCGTAAAACAGTTCATACAACTTATGTAATCTTTCCATGAATGCAAAGTGATCTTTCATCAACTCTGTTTCTTGAAAAGTACCTGACACCGACCATTTTCGCAATCGGTGTATATCTCTTAAATACACAAAAATTTCACGAGCATTAATTAAGTGCTGATCAATTTCATTAAAATCTTGTATAACGGTAAATGCCCATGAAGAAAACACATCGAACGGGTCTGCTTTTGGTTCTTCTTTTTTATAAATACTATAAAAATGGAAAAGCAATTGTACCGAATCTGCTTTATTAATTCCCGAAACCTCTTCAATAAAATCGCCTATATTACTTATGCGAGGTAAAAATCCTGTCTTTATTTTGTTTTTTAAAGCTTGTTTTACAAAGACCCCTGCCCTTTGTGAGGGCAAAATAAATTCCACCTCTTCAAAGGTTTGTGTTGTTTTTAAAATGGTGTCTAAAGTATCAGTAATAAAGGACTGCATCGATTCTATATTGTAAAAGCAAAGTACAATTTTCTTTTATATAACCCCTAAAAAATTGACGACTCTATTCCTCTTAATTTTTAAAACCATCATATCCTTTTTCCTAAAAATCATCAATGGGTAATATTTTTCAATAAAAAACACTTATTACAAAGACTTTATATTAAGTTTTAATAGAAAACGCCTTAAAAATCAGACATACGAGGAGTTTTCATTCTTTTTTAAAAAAAGGAAAAAGTTAAGATGAGTTCATCAATTAAAAACATTTCAAACAAACTATCACATGAAAAATACACTTACTTTTATTGCCTTTCTATTTTCATATTTTGCCTTTGGGCAGTTGGATAAGCCACCTCATGAAATTTCTCTACCTATAGCTTCTTATAATCTTCCTTGTGAATTTTCTTGGAAAAAGGTGTATACCACTTATGGAACTCGAAATTTTACAACCCCTCAACGTAATCAACCTTTTCAAGGCCCTTGTCTGTCTTTTGCTTTTAATGCCGCGATTGAAACGATGTATAAGATTGAGTTTAATACCTCATCCCAAATTTTGTTATCAGATGCTTATACAGACATGAAGGTTTTTGTCGGTGAAATGCCTGCTTTTAAAACTGTTTTAGAGTCGGGCTTTAGAATTCCAAAAAGGTCTCCTTTTCAGAGCATCTATTTACCCAACGTTAACTCATGGCTAAGCACGAAATATAACGGTTTTCGTATGAAAGCTTTAAACTGTATTAATGTTGATCGTAACTTCAGGGTAGAACCAATTGATACCGATCCAGGTCAATATGAAATCTTAGATGCTTGTGGAACATCTATTCACGAACAAGACAATTTAGCCGCCTTAGAGGTTATTCCTATCAATCAATTGAATTCAGTTGATCAACTGAAAAATATTATACTGACTAAAGGTCCTGTGGTGATCAAAGTAAATAATGTCGCTTCAGAATCGGGTTTTACTCTTCAAGAATTCAAAACCTATAGTAATTCTGATGTTAGCCCACTTTCTTATCACGCTTATTTAATGATCGGCTGGAAAAATGGTCAAGGAAACACTACTGAATGGATTTTTAAAGATAGCTGGCCAATAGCTAGCGGAAAACAATTAAACAATACTAAATTTTTAAACTTGCTTTCTTCAGGCACTATTGAATTGAGCAGAGTTGAACATATATTAAAAAACGGTGCTACTTCCCAAGTTGATGATTTTACAGTAAACGCTTCTTTACAATGTGTTGCCCCCCAAGAAACGTTAGAACTTTTTTCTATTGGCACATTGCTCCATCATGCTTGGATCGGACCTCACTTATACTCTAAGGTATTTGTGCACTCTAATATTCAAGCTGATGAATGGGAATGGAATATTTCAAATGTGTATATGACTTCTCCTACCAATACTTCTACGATGTCAAGTGTACTGATTAGTCCTACTTCAAGTGGCTTGGTTACCATTAAAGTTCGAGCAAGAAAAGGAGGTTATTGGACCCCATGGAAGCAGAAGGTTATACATATATCAAACGGTAGTGGAGGAATGCATTAACAACTTCATAAAACCAACAAAATTCAAATATTTTGTCTTTTGTTGGTTTTCATAATGAGTAGTACAACTAAAAAAACAGGTTAAAACATCATTAACTTTAGAAGAATATTACTGTTTTACAACCACTTATCGTATTTATTCGACCATTTATTAACAATAATTGTTTGTTTTGTCGAAAAGGTTTCTTACATTTATCATTCATAATAGCTTACACCACTTTTTGATTGACAATTATATAATATTATGACTGCAAAATTAAATGTAGCCTTAATGCAAATCGATTTATTTTGGGAGGATAGACAATCGAACTTGCATGCTATTAGAGAAAAGGTGTATTCTTTACCAGAACATATTGACTTAATTATTTTACCCGAAATGTTTACTACAGGTTTCACTATGGATCCCGCAAAAAATGCGGAAAGCATGAGTGGTGAAACGGTTACTTGGATGCGTAAGCTGGCTAAAGAAAGAAATACCGCCATTACGGGAAGTGTGGTAATCAAAGAAATTTCAAAAAACCTAAAAGAAACTCGTTATTATAACAGGTTACTGTTTGCCCATCCTAACGGAAATATTGAACATTACGACAAAAAGCATACATTTACACTTGCTGGAGAACACGAGGTATATACTGCTGGTAAAGAGCGTATTTTAGTTCAATATAAAGGCTGGAAAATTTGCCCATTGATTTGTTATGATTTACGTTTCCCTGTTTGGGCTCGTAATACTGACGATTATGACTTATTATTTTATGTCGCAAATTGGCCAGAGTCAAGAATTAGTGCTTGGGATGCCTTATTAAAATCAAGAGCTATTGAAAATATGAGCTATACTATTGGTGTAAACCGTGTAGGTAGAGATGCAAATGATCATAATTATGTAGGGCATTCTGCTTGTTTTGATGCTCTAGGAAACTGCCTATCGAAAGATATTAACGGAAAAGAAAGTACCTTAATCGTTACTCTTGAAAAAGAAACTCAAGATCTTTTAAGGAAAAAGTTTAATTTTTTAGCCGATAGAGATGGTTTTCGGCTCTCCGGCATCAATGGCATCATGATATAAATTAGATTTTTAAAGAACGCACGTGAACAATACATTTCCCTATACTTTGATAAACTCACTAATATGTTATAGCAATTGGATTTTGAAATGAGGTTTAGATATCTCCTGACCATTCGTATAGTTAAAAGGAGTATTCCTTAAACATTAGGTCTCTTATATTGTTTCGAGATGGTAGCAGAGTTAAACAGAATATTTCAATTGCCTTTAATAAAACCATCTAATATTTATCAATAACTAAACTAACGAAACCTGTTTTAACCTGTTTTTCCAATAAAAACTTTTAGGCCATCGTTGCTCCATATTGTATTGATGTTCAAGTTTGTTTAAGTAAGATTTGGCGCCGTTTTCAATAATATATCGATAGGTAATAAAAGCATCCTCTTCATCTTTAAGTCTAGCAGCAATGGCGTGTCCACCATAGAAACCTGAGGCCAATGCCGATGTAATTCCATAGGAAGAAATAGGATCATAAGAAAAAGCAGCATCACCTACAGCTAGCCAATTTTCCCCAAAAGGTTTTTCTAAACAACTGGTGCCACTTGCCATAATTTTATAATCATTAAATTCTATATCAGTGGGCTGGATAATTGTTTTTATATCTTGTGTTTTTTGAAGTTCCTTTGTTAAAAACGTGAACATTTCCTTCCTAGAAGGCAACAGGTCTTTTAAGGTGAAAAACATACAATTTACTTCATTAGTTGCTTTAGGTGATAAATACCACCAACCATTCTCCGTGGCTTCAATCCATATCTGTCGAGGTATTTTTTTTGCTGTTTGATGCCAAAAAGAAACCGTAAACTGGGTATCTAAATTATGCTTTAAAACACCTAAATGTCGGCATACAGAAGCTTTTCTACCCGTGGCATCAATTATAAATTTTGCTTTTAAATGCAAGCTTTCGGTATCTTTTTGAATCAATGCTTCTACAAATTGCTCATGATTATATACTTTTTTGAGTTGATAACCTTGATAAAAATCGGTTCGGTTCTTTTTAACTAAACCTCTTAACTGATTTTCAAAATGTAGTCGATCTAGCAGAAAACCCGATCCATATACTCCTTCTATGAACTCTTTTTGGTGTACTTCGTTTGTTCCCCAGATACTTTTATTTCCATAATAAGGAATGTGTTCGGGGCTAATTAACAAATGTAAAATGCCTAACTGCTTTAACAAGGGCTTAGCATTGGGAGGTAAAGAATCTCCTAATTTTAATACTGAATTAGTGTTGGCATCAACAATGCAATGCGGAATGTTGTAAGTTGATAACGTTAAGGAAGAAGCAAGTCCCGCTGGACCTGCTCCTACTATAATTACTTGATAAGAATTTTGCATAGTAAATTACATTTCATCACGCTTGAACGTAGTTCCTGCAGCAGTTCTTCGCGATTTTAAAACATCTTTTTTCGCTGCTAAAAGCTCCGTTTTTTCTAGCAATTCATCTTTACTACGTTCTTCTTGCTCTCTTGCTCCTAGTATTACTTCTTCAACATATTCTACTTGCTCAAAACTTGCGTCTACTGCAGGCAGAGGTCTTCCAGATTCTACCCATGCATATTTTGGCAACAACTCTGAATCACCAGGAACATTGTCTTCATGACGCGCAATTATTCCTAAATTATGCCATTGCCTAGTCATTTTATCAATTTTCTTAAAGTATTGTGTTCCTAAATCTCGCAGCCAATCTTGACGATAATCGAAATGTTTTAAACGTTGCCCAATATTCACGCTATCATCCTTTAACCGTTCAAAACCATCTTCACTTAATACCTGATTTGGAACTCTCGCTGCCCAGAACGATGGCAATGGTAAATAGGTTGATGGATTGTATCCAGATAAGCAACTTGCTTCATCAGTTTGCCAAGGTACACCCAACCATCTTGTTAAAGCTCCTGGTCCACTTTTAGATAAAGGACCGTCTTCACTTAATGCGATTTGGGGTGATAATAAAGGTCCAAAAGCTAATCTTGTATCTTTATTTTTAGCAACAACTTTTAATCGATATGGTGCCGACCACATCAGTTTTACTCGCATTGGCCAAGTCAATTCAATCCCAGGATGAAATGGCCCTCCTAAGCATTCCTCTAAAGGGGCTTGATTTAGTGCATTTAGTTGTTCTTCTAAACTAAGTTCATCGAACGCTTTTTTAGGTTGTAATTGTCCTGTGGTAAATTCGCCTTCAGCCCATTTTTGTAATCGGTTAAATTGTGTTTGAGTAATTGGTAAATCAACAATCGAAAGTCCTTCATATTCCCCAAACCCATCACCATAAAATGGTGGTACTTGTTGTGGTTTATAGGCTTCGGAGCTTGGGTCTCTAAACCATTCAAACACTTTTTGACGGACTTCTTGCGAACTCTGATCAGGAGATGCTAGCATTGCTACAAACTCTGGATTAGTAAAATCTGATGGTGAATTGTGTCCAAAAAGCATGGCAAATCCTTCATTTACCCATTGTGTATTTGTCATTCTTTCCAACATTGGGTAAATATGTTCGTAAAATACCACTCCGTTTGCGGCTGGATCGGGATACTCCATTTCACGAATAAATAAATCTTGAACTACATCATTCATGGTAACAACACCGAAAAGTCCTGGTCCAAAATTAGGAGGAGTTACTGCTACCATTGCTGGCGTTGCTTCTAAGGGTATATTATTAACTTCAACCGTTGCTCTAATAACACCGTCGCAAGTATCATCATGCCACCCAACATTATTCGCAAATGTTGTTGGTGGTATATTATCTTTCGATTGCGCATCTCCATTACCTGGCACAAAAATTACTCTTCCTTGGGCATCAGTTTCTATATTACCAAGGTTCACCTTTGTTCCGTAGAATTCGCCATCATCAAAATTATAGTTTTCACCAGACAAATTGGTTCCTGAAATTTCAATCGGACTTGGCTTAATGGCCAATTTCTCTCTGTGTTTTTCATTAATATTTCTATACTCAGATGGAATTCCTGCCTTGGGTAAATCTAAAGCATTATTAAACTCATACCAAGCTGCTTTTATATTCGCTACATGTACGTGCCATTTAATATTTGCTTCCTTTTCTGTGAGTTCTCCTAAAACATTGTTATTACTGTCAAAAGCATAGATTTTAAATTTTACCGCCTGCTTTTTAATTCGCCCTTCATTATCTTTATATCCTTCCGTCGGTTGAGGCTCAACTCCTGGAACTTCCGACGCTAAAAAATATTCTGGTGAATTTCCTATTCGAGCAATTCCGATAGGTGGGTAAATTGAAACATGACTGATTTTACTTATATCCATTAGTTTTTTAGTTTTGAGTGGTTATTAATAGTAAATCGATTTTTACGATTTTACCAAACTTAAAAACTATCCATCAATTTTCCTTATGGAATTCCGTAAACAAAAGATTTATTTCAAAGATGTAGTTAAAAGAGAATAAAGAATTAACAGATCACTTCAATACACAAGTTTCATTCCTAATGTAGAAAAACTTTAATACCAAACTCCGTTATAACTCTGCACAAATACTTGTCGATTCGCCCCTTTTTCTAGATTGAAAAACAATTCGGTAGAGAAGACTATATAAGGGTTTTATGGCTTTGAAAAAAACCAGGTCGCGTTAATCTTAAAATTTATTTAGTATATGTTTTTTTAGACATTTCAGACACGTCTAAATAACCGTTAGATTACCCAACACCAATTAGAGTTATTTTTATGAAGTCATAACAAAATAAAAAACACATCGATACTCTTCGCTATGGAGGTTCATGTTTTAAACTACGCGTGGATTTAATTTATAAAACCGATGTTCGTCATACACTTTTTCATTTTTTATTACAGCATGCTTAAACACCCCTTCCTTTTCAAATCCATTTTTCTCAAGAGCCTTCATTGAGCCAATATTAAAGGCAAATACTCCCGCATAAATTCTTCGTAAATCAAGTTTACTAAAACCAATCTCTATCATTAATTTAATGGCTTGAGTCATGATTCCTTTTCCCCAAAAAGGTTCGCCGAGCCAATACCCCAATTCTGCTGAATTTGTATAAATATCTTTTTGTAAGGTTAAGCCAATAACACCAGAGAGCTTACCATTATATTCGATTACGAAGTTCTGTAAAAGATCTTCTTTATGAATCATATTAATAAAATCCTTTGCATCTTTTTCAGTATAAGGAAAAGGAATATAATTTCTTAAATGATCCCAAATATTCTTATTGTTTAACAACACGGTAATCTCAGCAGCATCGGATATTTGTAATGGTCTTAAAAGTATGCTTTGACTTTTCAATTCTTTTAAATTTGATTAGAACTATTTGTTAGTAATGGTGTTATACATAAATAATCATAAAATGCTACATAAACAGTTATGTAGCATACTACTTATTATATAACTTAAAGCGATATTAACATTACAAATGCTGCAATCCAAGAGATTTTCAGCTATCTTTTTTTATTAGATTCAATATAAATTCATTCTAGAGTTTCTCTTCTTTTCTCTAGAAATTTTATCAAGTTTTTTCAGTTGTGTTTCTTCTTGAAATGTTTTCGCTTTTCTATTTCCTTTTTTCTCCCCTCCATATAAACGATGCTTATTTTTTTCAGCATTGATTTGATCGTCCTTACCAAAGGTATGTAGTTTTAATTCTTCCATAAGATTCAATTTAATCAGTAAAACAATTTATACCAAACCGACATAAAAACAGTTATATGTTTTAAAGTTATTTGGTATTATGGACACAAAATTAAATAAATCTAATGATTTTTTCAAGTCTAAAATTGCCTTTCAGATTCTTGAATCTCTAAATCATTAATACTGGCATATCTTTTTTTCATCAACCCATTTTCATCAAACTCCCAGTTTTCATTACCATAAGATCTAAACCATATTCCCTCTTTAGTTTGGTATTCATATTCGAACCTCACTGCAATTCTATCTTCCGTATGTGCCCAATATTCTTTCTTCAATTTATAGTGAAGCTCTTTTTGCCATTTATTCGTAAGAAAATCAACAATCTCTTTTCGTCCATTTACGAATGTATCTCTATTTCTCCATTCGCTGTTTTCTGAATACGCCAATGAAACTTTTTCGGGATTCTGAGAGTTCCAGGCATCTTCTGCCAATTGAATTTTTTGTTTGGCTGTTTCTAGGGTGAACGGTGGTAGTGGATATTTTTTTTCCATTATATTATTGGTTAAAGTAGTGTTTTTATAATTTTTTTTGATTTCTCAACGATCTCATTAGATTTGAATAATTGGCTTTCGATAATTGAACTTTCAAAAAGCATATATACATGTGTTGCTAAAAGTTCTTCTTCAATTAACTCTTGAAAAAATTGTCTTAAATCATTTTTATGAACCTGAATCACAGACCGAATACTCTTTTGCTCTTCAGATATTTCAGAAAGGATATTTAAAAAACTGCAACCTCTAAAATTTTCATTTTTATTCATAATCATAATAAAATCGAAAGCGGCTAGTGTCTTTTCCTTTAAACTAGTAAACTGTGATGTAAAATTTGAAAATTCAGAAAACCAAAAATTGTGCCTTCTATTAAGAAACTCAACGCATAGTAAATCCTTAGACTCAAAATGTTGATAGAAGGTAGATTTTGCAACTTTTGCTTCTTTAATAATTTGATTAATTCCGGTACTATTGTATCCTTGATGATGAATTAAATAGGAAGCAGTTTCCAAAATTCTTTCTCTTGAGAGACTCATATTATTTCTTTTTACAAATTTAAACAATATAATTAAAACAGACAAGTCTGTCTTGATTAATCGAATGGCGTATCTCGACCATTCAATTAATTATACTTACGCCCAAATTTCATTTGATTTCGTTAAAATAACAGGAGTATTATCGGTTATTAATATAGTTTGTTCATGTTGCGTTACATAACCTCCTTTGTTTCCTACTAAAGTCCAGCCGTCTTTAAGCTCGATTGCCAAGGTAGATTTTGTAGCTATAAATGTTTCAATAGCTACTGTTGTATTTTTCTTAAACCTTTCTTTATTCCATTTAACACGGTAATTTAAAATATCTTCTGGCTCTTCATGTAAACTTCGTCCGACACCATGACCCGCAAGATTTTTAATTACTTTGTAACCATGTTTTTTCGCCTCTGTTTCAATTAAATAACCAATATCAGAGATTTTTACACCTCCTTTAATATTCGATATCGCTTTCTTTAAAATGTTTTTAGAAGCGGATACCAAAGGTTGATGATTATGAATATCGTTTCCTAATACAAACGAGCCACCATTATCAGACCAAAAGCCATTTAATTCGGCGGACACATCAATATTCATTAAATCTCCTTCCTTTAAAATTTTCTTTTCTGAGGGTATTCCGTGTGCTGCTTCCTTATTTACACTAATACATGTATGTCCAGGAAAGCCATATGTTTTATTGGGAGCCGATTTTGCTCCATAACTTTCGAGTAATGCTCCACCAAAATCATCTAGTTCTTTCGTAGACATTCCTATTTCTGCAAACTCTCTCATCTGTTTTAAAGTAATAGCTACTATTTCACTGATAGCTTTCATTCCGATAAGTTCGGACTCTTTTGTAATCGACATTTCGTTAATTTTAAATGTAAGGTAGCCTTAAAACATGTGAGTTTTTAGTTAAAAAATAATTTTAACAATTTTCTATGAATAGTCCCTTCCAAGAATATATGTTTTAAAAACATATTTTCAAGGCAGAAATACTTGTACCCATTCTTGGGTTTCTGAACCTTCAAGCGTTCCGTTTTGCCATAAAGGATAGGCAACAAAATTAGTCAAAGGCATTTGTAGAGTATCAGGAACAGCATAATTGGCAGCATTTTTAAACTACGAAATATTCCAATTCCTGATAGTGTTATATAAGTCGTAATAGCGCACCAAGCAACTGCTATTTCAGGATTCCATTCTCCTTCATGTATTAAGAGTTCTGTCCAGCCATATCCATAACCTTTTAAAAGACCTCCAAAACCACCATACTCTACATTTTTTAATAAAGCAGGAGTCCACATTTCTTCACTACTTTTTCTTGATATAAATTCACCTTCTTGTAAAGTCAACACCTATTTTTCAAGGGCATTCACTGTTGAAAAAACTCGAGCATTTCTATAATAAACTCTCCAAAACAAGTAACATTCTATATTAAGAAGTCCAAACAGATAATGTTCCTTGGACTTCACAGTTTCTAATTGTTAAATAACATTATTCCTTTTTTATTGGTAGAATAATTCTACTTGGGTATTTTTTGTTGTGGTATAGTTTTATGGTTGCTTTTTTAGCTTTATCAATTGTTTGATATGAAGGAGATTCCTCATAATTAAAGTTTCTTTGAGTGTAAGGAGAATCAATAAATGAAAAAACTAATCTTATGCGACTTCCTTTTTTAAGTACTCTGCTAAAAAAGTTCTCTCCACTAAAAAGATATTTTAACACTTTATTTTTTTCTACTTTTTTCGGAGAACTCAATCCATTTCTATAACTGGCTCTAATATAATCGCTTTGAAGAAATAGCGACTTATTCTCTTTTGTTATTTCATATGCGTCAAACTTCAAATCAACATCTTCAACATCTATTGAAATAAAAGTCTCCAATGCTATTTTACCATTTATAATAATATCTTCTTTAAGAGGCTCTGAATGGTATATTAATACTTCTAAATTATTAACTATACTTTGAGTTCGATAATATTCATTATCGCTGTTAATATTCGTGGGATTAGTAAGCCCTCTATTTAATTTTGGATTATCAATAATTACATCGGGAGTATTATCTTCTTTTAATGGTTGTTCTTTTAATTCTCCAGAATTAAAAACATTTTTTGCTGTAGTATTTAAAGAACTCAGGTATAATGATTTTTTTTCATTAGAAACCGCTTCTATTTTGCTAGCATATTTCCATTCATTCGTTCCCATTTCATAATACATTACCCTATCTTTTAACAATTTTGGTTTTTCTTTTTTCTTCAAAGTCCAATCGAACCAATTAAGGTACAATTCATTCATGTCAACTACAGCATTCTTTCCAAACTTAAACCCACCTAGCTCACTCTTTGGTCTTCTGGTTCCTCCATGACTCCATGGCCCTATAATTAAGTAATGATTTTTTTTTGCATCAGTATTCCCTTCATTCATATGTCCTTTATAATATAACAAAGCACCTGGTTGGTCACTATCAAAGTGTCCAGTAATTGATAATATTGGAATGTTAATTCTTTGATTTTCTTCTGGTGTTAAATAAAATTGCTTCCAATAATCATCATGACTAGGGTGTCTTAGCCATTTTTGGAAGGTTTTATTAGGCAAACCAATCACACTATCGAGCTTGTTAAATGGAATTCCTTCTTTATACAATTTTTCGAATTTATTTGACCAATAGGAACCGCCAAAGATTTTGTTATTATTTGTTTTGCCACTAGTGAAAGTAAGCCATCTAATAGAATATGGGTAAAATATATTATTGTATTTAGGAAAATCTCTTCCGGGCCCAACGGAAGCAATAGGTATAATTGACTTTAAATTCTTTGGAAAATATTTCAATGTTAACCATTGATTCATTCCCCTATAGGATCCTCCAAACATTCCAACTTTTCCGTTACACCATTCTTGTTTCGCAATCCAATTAACAATATCAAAACCATCTTTTCCATCATTTTCAAAAGGGACAAAATTTCCTTCTGAGTTACCTCTACCTCTGCTATCAACCGTTATGAAAACGTATCCATTCATTGCAAAAAACAACCCTCTGGAATGATTTTCATTCGAAACATATGGAGTTATCACAAGTACTACAGGGTATTTTTTTGTAATATCGAATGGTTTGTAAATATTAGAAGATAAATGAACTCCATCTGACATCTTAATTTTTTGATGAAAAGAGATTTTTACATCTAACGAATCTAAGTTTTGTGACTGAGCAAAATTCATTCCCAAGAATATTGCAAAAAAAAGCTTTATCATTTTTTTCTTCATAATGCAGTAAGTTGTTTTTAAGTTTAGTGATTAACTTTATTCTTGTTTTTCAAGGTCTTTTTCCATTTTCGAACTCGATCTCTCGCGTTTTTATATGGAGACGAAGTATTGAACTGAATCATTTTCCCTTTCGTATACTTTTCATACCAAGAACGTTCATATAACTCTTCATTCGTTGCTCCTTTTACTATTTCGAGAATTTCGTTAACATGTTTTTCTAATTTTTCTAAAAGTGATTTATAACTTAGTTCTTCATAATCTTCGTAAAACTTCTGAGCTAGTTTTCCTAATTCATTCCATTTATATCCTACTTCGGGAAAATCAACCTTTTCATTATTTTCTCTTTTTCTATGCCATTTCAATACGAGTTCAGCCCAACCAATTAGATACGCAACTAAATCAGACACACTCATGTTGGTATCCTTAGCATGTCCTTCTAACTGTTTAGATTTTTCTAATTCGTTAGGAATCGTTTCTAAATCTTGTTTCAATTTAGCATACGCTTCTTCTATTGCTTGAATCAGCTCTTCTTTATTCTTTGGTACGGCCATTTATTTCACTTTCAAAAATTCTTCTCTTTTAACTTAAAGAGGTTAGTGTATTTGGTATTTATCTGTTTCCTTAAAATTCTTTTGGCAGCATGTTCTCCCATCGCTGGTCCATGCTTAAATCCATGTCCAGAACCTGCGCCTACAATCCATGTATTTTCTGAAGCAGGTAATTTATCAATAATAAAATTACCATCCGTTGAATACGTTACTTGACAAACGCGACTTTCAACAATAGGTTGATCTTTTAAAGCTGGAAAACGATGCTTTACAAAATCATGAGTTCTTTTGACTTGATAGTGGTTAATCAAACGTTCGTCAGTATCTGGATCAAAAGTATTATGATCAGGATAAATAGCTACTTTAAAGCCTCTCTCTTTAATGTTTGGAAATCCATAAAATCCACTTCCATATACGCTCCATTCTGGTATATTCGGATATGTAAATTGACTATTTCCTGCAGGTGTACCAACAAACAACACATCCCTTCTTTCTACTTTTAACTTTGGCAACAACAATCCAGGAAATACCTTCGATAGCCAAGAGCCACATGCAAATACATAGTGTTGGGATTTTAATACTTCATTTCCTATATCAATTCCCTGGACTCTTCCGTTTTTAATTACTGGAATTCCTTTAGCGATTTTTAGTTTCCCTCCGTTTTTCTCAAACTCCTTCGCTACCGTTTGTATTCCTTTTCTTGCTAGGAAAGTGCTTCCCGATGCACCGCCTCCATTATACATGGCTGTTGCAATGCCTTCAGAATTTATTTGCGGCCAACGATATCGGATTTCATCCTGACTTAATACTTCTGTATTATTGATTCCTTGCCTTTCTAGTTGTTTTTGTCTTTTTAATGCTTGATGCTCATGCGCTATGTTACTAGACATGGCTAATCTCCCTGTAGATAGCACTATTTGTTCGCCTGAGATTTCCTCTATGTTTTTCCATAGTTGATAGGATCGTAAAGCGCTTTCAATATAAGTATCGTTATCATTATCTGCTTGAATCAATCGTGTTTCACCTCCTGAGCTAGCTCTTGAGTTTCCTGGTCCGTATGCATCCAGTAATGTAACTTTCGCTCCCATTTGATTTAAGTGATACGCCGTCCACACACCGAAAGTTCCTGCTCCAACTACAATAATTTCAGTAGAGTTGGTTGTTTCAACTATTTTCTTTTGGGAAAAACTCGTTAAAGAAACCCCTAGTGCTCCCATTCCTGAGAGTTGGAGAAATTTTCTTCTTTTCATGATGTTAGTAGTAATAGTTTGGTTTTATACTCTCAAACCTAACTAATTAAAATTATTCTCTCACATAATTCGATAAAAACTCAGTAATTTTAACACTTCTTTTAGATTCTATAAACTCTTGTTTTACAGCAACATTTGGATACTTTAGCTTTCAATAACATATACGAATGACTCAATAGTTTCATTACTATCTTCAATAATAACTTTGGTTTTTACTCTTTCATACTCCTCTCCTTCAAAATTATCTAGCTCCTGCCAATACACTTCCAATTGTTCTGAATAAAACACGTAACCATATACCTTTCCTTCTTTTTCATCTAATCGAATACCTGGATATCCTACTAAGGCTCCCCATCCTTCTTCATATAGCTTTCCATGAACATAACCTTTCTTCCAACTTCCTCCTATATTTTTTAAAATATGTTCATTCGGTTTTCCCGGCCCTAAGGTTCCATAAACAAATAGTTTTTCCATAAGTTATTAAATTACCGTTATAAATTTACTAGCTATTTCATGTTTTGAAAAACAGTTTCATAATGCTCAACTATAGGAAAAGGATCATAATAATGATGTAATAATTCCTTCCACTTAAGGTATTCTTTCGATTTTCTAAATCCTATTTCATGGCTTTCAATATCCTTCCAATTCACAAGTAAAATATATTGATTTTTTGTCTCTACACACTTCTTCAAACTATGGTTCAAATAACCCTTTATAGCACTAATATATCGACTCGCAATTTTAAAATCTTGTTCAAAATTGCCTTCTTCACCTTGCCTCACATTTAAAATAGCCACTTCCAAAATCATATTTCTTCTACTATTGATTGTCCTTTAGATTTATCTCCAGAAGTCCATTCCCAAGACTCATATAACCTTATCTTTCCATTTGCCATCAATTCTGGTTTTGAAAAACATATCCCTGTCATTAACTCTCCCTTCAAATTTATCTGATGATATCGCATTTCAATATTACCCTCTTCATCCACTAAACCAATCAAATGACCTTCTTTAATTTCACCTCCGCTATAATTGGAGGTAAGAATATTCTCTTTTTGACAATACAAAAATATTGTCTCTTCCGACGTTTCAGAATTCTTTGAGCTGGAAATAGTCCTAAATTTTCTATTATTGTAATTCATAAAATACTATTGAAAAAAATAAATTCGTTTAAACTTTATAGCAATCTATAAAACCTAAACGAATTCATTCCTAATTTTATTTAAAATCCTAAAGAATATAATCTGTATTTATGAAATTGCTTTTCTTACTATCTAGAAGTTCCTGTAAAATTTCATTATTGTAGTCGTTTTCTTTTGATGCTACAAATGTTCTAATTGAAAACGATCGTAAAGCATCGTGAATACTCAACGTTCCAACGGCAGAGTCTTTTCTTCCTGTAAATGGGAAAACATCGGGTCCTCTTTGACAAGAGCTATTTAAATTTACCCTACAAACTAGGTTAATTAAAACATCTATTAACGGCGCCAAGGTATTAGTGTCTTTTCCAAACAAACTGACCTGTTGTCCATAGTCAGAAGCTGCCATATCATCTAAAGGTTCTTGTATATCTTTAAAAGTCATAATAGGTACAACAGGACCAAACTGCTCTTCATGATATACTCTCATTTTTTTATTTACCGGAAACAACACTGCTGGGAAAATATAATTATCACTGCGCGCTCCTCCTTTTTTATTTAAAATACCAGCCCCATTTTCTTTGGCATCATCTATTAACTCTTGAATATAATCGGGTTTATTAGGTTCTGGTAGTGGAGTTAAAAAAACGTTATCATCCCAAGGGTTTCCGAATTTTAACTGATCTACTTTTTCTGAGAACTTTTTATTGAACTCATCAGCAATAGATTCGTGTACATATATAATTTTTAATGCAGTGCATCGCTGTCCATTAAAAGATAATGATCCTGAAATACATTCGGATACCGCTAAATCTAAATTAGCATCTGGTAGTACTATTGCTGGGTTTTTCGCTTCTAAACCAAGGATTAATCGTAGTTTATTTTTACCTGGGTGTAGGTCTTGTAAAGCAATAGCCGACTTACTATTTCCTATTAGCGACAAAACTGTAACCAAACCTGTTTTCATTATGGGTGATGCTACTTCTCTTCCTCTTCCATATAGAATATTGATTACTCCTTTTGGAAAGGCGCTTTGAAATGCTTTCAACAGTGGAGATAAAAGTAACACTCCGAATTTCGCTGGCTTAAACACCACTGTATTCCCCATTATCAGGGCAGGAATTAATAAAGTAAAAGTTTCATTTAATGGATAATTGTAAGGACCTAAACACAAAACAACTCCTAAAGGACTTCGCTTTATCATGGCATTTATTCCTTGTACTTTGGTAAAGCGAGCCCCTTCATGATTGAGTTCTTTATAATCTTCAATAGTATCATAAATATACTTAACAGTTCTATCAAACTCTTTTTCACTATCTGCTTTTGTTTTCCCTATTTCCCACATCAATAGTTTTACCACATCCTCTCGTGCTTCTTTCATAAGAGTTACAAAATTCTCCATACATTGAATACGGTCTTGGACTTTCATCGTTGGCCAGATTCCTTGTCCGTTTTTAAAAGCACTATCAGAAGACGATAAGGCCTCTAAAGCTTCTTTCTCTCCCATATAAGGAATTGAGCCAATTAAAGTATGCTTATATTCATTTGTACTAGAAATAGTCGAAAAAACTTCCGTTGTTTTTCCTTCCCATGTTTTAAGCTTACCATCCAATAAGTACTCTCTTTGATGAATAGGTTGATTTATCTCTAAATGTTTTGGAATTGCATTCATAAGTATTGTCTTTAGTTTGTTTTCAGAAATTTCCCCATATAAAACTCTTACTTTTAAACCTAATAAACAACTAGTTACACTAGTTTTAAGGGTAAATTATTAAATACTTACTTTCACCATTAAAACCATATTTTTGCAATCGTTTTCGAAAAAAATATGATTATTATTCTCCTATAAAACTAAAAATTCTGCAATAGCAAAAACTTGTTTTTTTAAGGTTTTTATGTATTTTTAACTAACAAAAACCGACGACTACAGGAGTTAAACATAAAAAAAAGTGGTTTTTTGTAAAAATATCACAATCAAAAAAATGTATTTTAATATATTTATAGTGAGTTAATTAATTTACCACTATCACATAAATGAGTGTAAAAAATTCACATCGTATCGCTTTTATTCTCCTTGGTATTCCTTTGCTAGTTTACCCTTTTCTCTTTTTAATGAATATCATATCTTTTGCTGCGCATGAATGTGCACATCAAAATCATTTTCACAATGTAATTTTTAAATTATTCTTTTGGAGTAGTACATTATACCCTATTTCATACTTAATAGCCCTGTTATTATATATTTTCAAGAAGATAAAATATATTTTTTACGTTCCACTTATACATTTATTTTTTATAACAGTTTGTTTCCTTTATTGGGTGTGTTAGGCTAAATGAAAACCAAGAGTTTCTTAATACTTTCTTAAAACGATCGATTAATTTGTTAAAAAGCTATGCATTTACGGGACTCCGTAAAATTAGTTGTTCAACTCTAACTAGCTTTGAATCGAATCCCCTAAGGCTGGCTAATGACCAACCATTTAATTAATCAAGGTTAGTGTATTTTCTTAGAAAGTTTAGATTAAGTAGAGTAAAATACACAGTAAATTACAAGCAACCAAGTAATTTAAAAAAAGGCAACCATTTACTGGTTGCCTATTTTTTTATGCTGGAATCATCCATTTAAAATTGAATTTGGTATCAGGTACCGAAATCCTTTCTGTAATTCTATACATACGGTCTGGTAATTTCATAAGAAAATCACGAGCTTTTTCCGCTTCTGGAGTAAGGTTAGTGATCTTGTCAATCTCCCAAAATTCATTCAGTTTCTTTATAATATCAACATAGTCGAAACCAGTATATACACCAACTCTCTGAGCTACTGTAGAGAAATCGTCGAATAAACTTCCTTTTTCTCCGAATGATTCTCTTAAATGCATTGCTGGCATTACAATTTTGTGCTTCATCATATGCTGAAAAGCTAACATCATTTCACTTGGATCAAACTTGAATATTTCCTTAACAAACTCAGAATATGCTAGATGATGACGCATTTCATCTCCTGCAATAATTCTTGACATTTTAGCCAACGCTTTATGACCTTTCTTCTTTGCTATTTTAGCCACATTTAAATGTGATATGTAAGTAGCTAATTCTTGAAATGAAGTGTATACAAAATTCTTATAAGGGTCTCTTGCTGTACCTATATCGAATCCATCCGAAATTAAATGTTGTGTTGTAATTTCAACTTCTCGCATATTTACGCGTCCTGAAAGATATAAGTACTTATTAAGTACATCTCCATGACGGTTTTCTTCTGCCGTCCAAGCTCTTACCCATTTTGCCCATCCGTTATCAGGGTGTTGCGTAACGCCATCTAAATCTAACAACCAAGATTCATAGGTTGGTAAGGCTTCTTCAGTAATAGTATCACCTACCAATACTACCCAAAAATCGTCTTCTAGTTCTTTTGATATTTCCTGAATTTCTTTAACCTCTTCTATAAAATTATCATTTTGAGAATTTGGTAAAAAATCCGTTGGCTGCCATATCTTTTCTATTGGAACTAGAAATTTGTCTACAAAACTGTCTATATTCTTTTCCAGTGTTTGCATTACTTCCTTTCTTATATTATGTATCGACATAAATTACAGGGGTTTATTTTTAGTTATTTGTTGCTTTATTCTATAAGTATAGAAGCCATACAAAACATTATGTATACTTCCTTTACTCTTTTCTCATTACATGAGAATTTATAATTCCTTCAACCTTATTTAAGGCCGTTTAAGATCGTTTTTGGTTAATGCGTAGTTCTCTCTTTATTTAGTTAACTGAAGATTTCACAGTAGTTTCAACCTTTTCTAACAACTCTTTAAATGGCAAACTATCTACCTTAATAGGTTCGTGAGTAGTTATAGTAATTGCACTTCCTATTCCCAACGGGTACTTACCGTATTTAAATACTTTCCAAGAATTATTTATCGTTAATGGAACCACATATGCCTCAGGGTTGTACTTTATTAACATTTTTAGCCCATTGGGAGCAAAGGTTTTTGGTTTTCCTGTTCTACTTCTCGTTCCTTCTGGAAATATTACTGCAGACCACTTATTTTTATGAACCCTTTTCGCAAATTTAGCCAACTCAGCCAGAGCTTGCTTTCCATCTTTTCTGTCTATTAAGGCAGCTCCACCATGTCGAAGGTTAAAGGATACACTTGGTATTCCTTTCCCTAATTCCTTTTTAGAAACAAATTTTGGCCAGTACTTTCTAAAATGCCAAATAATTGGTGGAATATCAAATAAACTTTGATGATTTGATACAAATAATAATGTGGTGTTTTCAGGTAATTTTTGACGGTTAATTACTTTTACTGGAATTGCTAAAATTAGAAGCGATTTCACCAAAAACCAGTTCATAATATTAACAACTTTTTGATGTCCTTTGCTTCCAAAAATTTTTAATCCAATCCATTGTATTGGATGAAATATTAATAATAATACATAAAACACCAATGCGAATATCGGCGACAGGAGATAACTAAATATTTTCACTTTTACTAATTGAACTTAACTCAAGTTTTACATTAAACTTATCAGAAACAACTTCATGATACTTCTTGAGTTTCGTGATTATATGCAAAAATAAAAAATCCTGCCGAGGCAGGACTATTTTTTTAGAGTAAACCCTCAATAAATAACCATTTTATAGTATCTAATTAAGATTAGAACCAATTTCTCCAAGGAATTCGAGATAATACTAAGACTAATGCTATTCCATAAAAAACAGCAAACATTTTAAATTTATCTTCACTTTTTACCTTTTTCTTGTGTTTCGACCACCCCATTGTAATTAATACAATGGCTATAACCATTGTTAACGGATGCTCAATAGCCAGTAATCTGGTTGCTGATTCTTTCATTACCTCACCACCATTTGCTTTTAAAGCCTTAAACCAAGGAGACATAAAATACCATCCTAATCCAATTAACAATTGAATATGACTAGTAATTAATGTAAACAACCCTAAACGGAATTCTTTGTGGGTAAATTCTTTTTTCTGAGTTAATCCTATTATTGCATTTACAACTGTATAAATCAATACAGCCAGTACGATATATGCCCAATAAGAGTGAATGGTTTTCATCATGCTTTTGCTAGTTTTTGTTCTTACAAATTTACTGAATTTTAGTTACTCAGTAAGTTTTATTATATAATATGAATTAAAACAAAAAACCACCTCATATGAGGTGGTTTTGAATTATATAAATATAATTTCTAGAAACTTATTTTAACAGAAGCATTCCACGTTCTTCCATAACCAAAACGAGCTCTATTACTTGTATTTAATCCTTTCCAGTTTTCAGAAGGATTTGATGAAGCTTGTGTATTACCATTAACAGACTCTAAATATAGTTCATCAAAAAGGTTATTAACATTAACTCTAAAACCAACCCCTTTAATATATGTACCCTCTTTTAAAGTAGGGTTAATTGACACTCCCAAATCGGCAATATTATATGTCGGCAACTTTAAAGGTGCTTGCGTTAAAGAACCTATTGAATGTAAATCCTTATAGAAGTTCCAGTTTGCATCGACAGATAAAATTGGAGAAAGTTTATAATCAGCGGAAACTCCAGCTGTTGTTTGCGCAGCGCCTCCAACTTCTAACCCATCCAATTGAACAGTTGTTGCAGATCCTATTTCATCTCCATCAGAATCAAAAGTCCTCTGTCTACCATCTCCGCTAAATTTCCAATCACCAATCGAAATAAATCCATTTACTTTTAAACCAGGTAAAGGTCGAGTCATCACCTCTAACTCAATACCTTTATGTATTTGTTCTACCCCTTGAGTCTGATATGACTCATAAGCTGGAGTATCAAAAATCTCTCCATTATTTGATAATAAGGTTCTGTTACCCCATTTAGTATGATAAGCATTTAAATTCATTGAAACGAACTCACTACCATACTGATAACCAAACTCAAACCCTGTTATATTTTGATTTTCTACTGCTGGGGCTATTAGGTCATTCGAATTTCTGATATTATCAAAAAGATCGTCATGAAATGGCTGCCTAGAATAATATCCTAAATTACCAAAAACTTTATGATTATCTGTAATTTCATATGACGCTCCTCCTTTTAAATTATAACCAAAATTAGATACTTTTTCAGAATCAGTAGACTCGGCAAAATTAAAGTGATCCGTTTTTACATGATCTTGATTGGATACAGATCCCTGAAAAAATCCAGAAAAACTACCTTTAGAGTATTCTAATTGTGTAAACAAACCATAATAAGTAATATCCTCTTCATAATCGTAACCCAATCTTTGATCATGTTCAGTATTTGGATTAAATAACATTCCCCAAGGATTAATTCCTCCATATGTATTCGTTATTTCATAATTTCCAGAGAATGTACTAGACTCATTAATTGATGAAATCCCTACAAATTCATTTACACCTCTAAAATGAAGTCCATTATAAGTTCTAATATCTGTTCCTATATTAAATTCTAAATTATCTGATAACTGATTTGTATAATTAGATACTAAACCATACCAATTGTGGTTATTATATGATCCCCTAGCAAATCCTACTCCATCTGAAATTCTTTCAGATGCAAAGGCTCCTCTACCTAATGACCCATATAAAACAGAAGATAATGAAGATTTTTCATTAATTGTCCAATCCCAAGATAAGTTAGCTACTGGTTTATGATAGATATTTCTTCCTCCTGGATAACGTTTACCTTCTGGTCCATTTATTAAATTAGGACTATTCACTCCTTCTTCATTCCAACTGTTAAATCTTATGCCGTTATCTAAAAATTCTTGAATTGTCCCTCTTCCCGCAGCCGCATGCCATTGAGGTGCGCCTGTTAAAAGAAAATTAAAAGTATTACTTTCATTTGGTTGATATCCTACAGAAAAGAAATAAGTCTGACCTTGTCCTGCTGTATAGTTAACATAACCATCTCCTTGCCAATGCCCTAATAAAGAAGAAAAAGACCATCCTTTTTCACTAACTCCTGTCGAATAATAAACCGTACTTTTAATATAATTATTATTAGCAAAAGTCTGTTTTACATAACCTCCCTCTCTATTATCAATAGTCTTAGTAACGATATTTACCGTACCACCTACAGATGATATAGCCAATTTTGAAGATCCTAAACCTCTCTGTACCTGAACAGCATTCGCAACATCCATGACTCCAGACCAATTTGACCAATACATTTTTCCATCTTCCATTCCATTTATTGGCTGCCCATTCAGTAAGAAAGCGGTATTCGTTTGATCAAACCCTCTTAGAAACATTTGTCCATCACCAAAACCTCCAGCTTTTATATTTTGTACTGAAGGAGTAGATTTTAAGATTTCTGGGAGATCCCAGTTTCCTGCCTTGTCCTGTATTTCAGAAGCTTTAATTGTAGAAACAGCAATCGGTGTTTTTCTTCCTTCTGCCAAATCTATCACCCCAGAACCAATTACAACCACTTCTTCAAGCAAATTGGACATTTTTAATTTAACAGTACCTAAGTCACTTGAATCATAAGATACCTCTTTTGTCTCATAACCTACAAAAGAAACCACAACTGTTCCTGAAGTTGATTTTACATTTAATTGGAATTTTCCATTGAAATCCGTTGAAGCACCATTTGTAGTCCCCTTTTCTACAACATTTGCTCCTGGTAAAGGCTCTCCGGTTTCGTCAAGCACTGTACCAGTAATTTTTGTTTGTGCAAATACTGACGCTGTTACAAAAAATAACATGGTCAGTAGCAAATTTTTAAGTTTTCTCATTGTCTAATCTAATTGTTATTAAATAGCTTGAGCAAAATTCCAACATTTACTCATTCCCAATATTAACTAAATGTTAAGTTTTTTAACATACTTTTAAGTTTTAAAAGTAGTTAATTTTTAAGACTTTAGCATTTTTTTTGCCAATTCTTTACCGAGTTCTACTCCAAATTGATCGAAAGAATATACATTCCATAAAATTCCTTGCACAAACACTTTATGTTCATACATAGAAATAAGCATCCCTAAAGTTTCTGGCGTCAATTTTTTGATAGTTATTGCCGTTGAGGGCTTATTTCCTGAAAAAACTTTGTAAGGGAGTAAGCGTGCTAAATCATCAAGTTTCCCGTTTACTTTTAAATCTAAATGTGCCTCTTCCCTCGTTTTACCAAAAGCCAGTGCTTCTATTTGACCATAAAAATTAGCCATCAATTTGTTGTGATGATCCTCGTCTCCATATAATGACTCTTCAAAACCAATAAAATCAGCTGGAATTATCTTAGTTCCTTGATGCAAAAGTTGCATGAACGAATGCTGCATATTTGTACCAACACTTCCCCATACTATAGATCCCGTTTGATAAGTAACTTCTGCCCCATTCCTATCAACTCCTTTCCCATTACTTTCCATAAATGCTTGCTGTAAATACTCAGGTAAATCTTTCAAATAATGAGAATAACTAAAGATAGCTTCCGATTCACAATTTAAAAAGTTGTTATACCATACACTTAATAATGATAGTAAAACAGGAATATTCTGATCAAAATCTGAAGTTCTAAAATGGATATCCATTTTTTCTGCTCCATCTAACAATTCTCTGAATTTATCAAACCCTAGAGATAAACTAATAGTAAGTCCTACTGCAGACCATAAGGAGAAGCGTCCTCCTACCCAATCCCACATTGGGAAGATATTTTTTTTATCAATTCCAAAATCTACAACGGCGTTTATATTTGTTGATACTGCCACAAAATGTTTTGCGACATCAAAAACGGTTGCTGACTTTAAAAACCAATCTCTTATGGTATTTGCATTTGTGATAGTTTCTTGCGTTGTAAAAGTTTTCGAAACAATTACAAAGAGTGTGGTTTCAGGGTTTATTTTTTTTAAAATTTCCTGAACATGATCACCATCTACATTTGAAACAAAATGAGTGTTAAATTTATTTTGATAATACTTTAACGACTCAACCACCATTCGAGGTCCAAAATCTGAGCCTCCAATTCCAATATTGACTATATCTGTAATTGGCTTATCTGTATATCCTTTCCATTTACCGGAAATTACCTTTCCTGAAAAAGCTTTAATTTTTCTAAGTGCAGTTTTAATTTGAGGTTTAACATCTTTACCATTAACTAAAACAGGTTCTTCAGAATTACTCCTCAGCGCTGTATGTAAAACAGATCTTCCTTCCGTTACGTTTATAGCATCACCTGTAAAGTATTTTTCTATGGCATCTTTTAAATCAACATCATCGGCTAACGACAATAGATTGCTTAGTGTTTCTTTAGAAATTAAATTTTTTGAAAGATCTATTTTGAAATCATCAAATGCATAGGCAAACTCTTTTTCTCTTTCTCCATCTTCTTGAAAAAACTTTCTTAAGTTATAATGTTTTGTGTTTTCGTAGTGAGTTTCTAATTTTTTCCAAGCTTCGGTCTCCGTCGGATTAATGTTCTTTAATGCCATGTTTTTTAATTAGTTGCAAGATTTTCTTCCCCCAAAAGTATAGAATCTTCCTTTTTTAAAAAACAAATACTATCTAATTGTTTTCGAAATGGTTCTATATATTTAAAAAATCGAGGTTTAATAGAGTCTGCCAAAGGTTTTGCTGAAGGAAGTTTTTCTCTGAAGGGATCAACTTGTACTCTGTTTTTCCAAAAACGATAACAGACATGAGGCCCACTAGTATTTCCTGTCATTCCAACCCAACCGATAATATCTCCTTGCTTCACATAGTCTCCCACACGAACCTTTCTCCTTTTCATGTGTAAGTATTGAGTTGTATAAGTACTATTATGTTTTACTTTCACATAGTTTCCGTTCCCTCCTCTTCTGGCAGATTCTACAACAGTCCCACTTGCGGTAGTCATAATTGGTGTACCGTACGGAGCTGCGAAATCAGTTCCTCGATGCGGTCTTATTCTATTTCCGTAAAGTTTAATCCTTCTACGTAAATTAAATCTTGATGAAATTCGGTATTGAAATTTTATTGGTGATTTTAAGAAAGTACTTCTAAGCATATTTCCTTTTTCATCATAATAATCGGCTTCATTCTTAATAGTATCGGCAATAAATTTATAAGCATATAAATCTTCTCCTTTATGATTAAATAAAGCAGCCTTTACCTCTCCATATCCGACAAAAACAGTGTCGTTAATAAACTTTTCCTCGTAAACAAGTTTGAAATTATCTCCTTTCTGAAGACGATAAAAATCTAATGTCCATGCATAAATATCAGCAACTGTATTTGTTAGCGATGCATTTAACCCTAAACTATCCATAGTTACAGAAAGGTTTGAATTAATTTCACCTACTATTTCTTTCTCTATAACTTTTATCTTCTTTTTATGCTTAAAAGCGGAAATAATAGAATCTTTAAAATCAATAACAGTCGCTTGAACTCTATTATGCTTGTAAATAAAAACTTGCGCTTTTTCTAAAGAATCTTTTGAGGTTAAAATAGTGTATGGCCTGCCAGTTCTAACCCTTCTAACATCAAATGTATCTTTAATGGTCGTAGCTATTTTATTGATTTTAGGATACATCACATGATGTCTATCCAAAATAACACCAAAACTTTCCCCTTTTTTAATGGTATCGTTTACAATATTAAATTTATCTAAGCTATACCCGAAAAACATTATCGGCTCTGGCTTTTTTATTTCTTTTATTTCAATGACTTCCTTTTTATCTTCTTTTTTACAAGATAAAATAATAAAGATAGTGAGTAGTAGTAGGTATGTTATTTGTTTCAAAAAGAGCTGTTTTTAATGACCATTCTCGCAAAAATACAAATATTTACATTTGATTTTTACATTTTAACAACTCACAAACAACATATAGCATTTCCAACTCAGTATTACCCATTAAAAATTGGCCTTCTTCGTTTACACAAAAAATATCGACTTTTTATTTACGTAGTATTAAATCAGAACAGGTATTATTACTTTGTAAATATAATCTCAAAAGGATTGGCCAAGCCTTTATATGCTTCTAATTCTGCCCTTAAAGACCCTACTGCTAAAGATGCCTTCATTTTAATTGGCACTTTATTATCGTCAGCCGTAATCCAAACGGTAACACTTTCTTTAGCTTTAAACACTCTTCCTGCTTGCACTAACGGACGGAATTTTTGCGTTTTTACTTTTCCAAACTTAGTTTTTAAGGTTTCATATCCTAAACACCTTAATTTAAAAGGATAACTTTTGTCGTCAAAAAACATTGACACATTAATTTCGTCTCCTTTCTTCATGCTTTTTGTATTATAATTCCTCAAAAAATAAAATGTCGAAATCATATCTTGAGGACTTTTTACAGAAATAATACTGTCCTTTTGTTTGATAAAATCCTGAACGTATGCTGTATTGCTTTCATAATTAAAGGTGACATTTCTTTTCTTTTTAAATCCGCCTTCATCAATGTCTCTTACAAATAAATAGGGTTTTACTTTTTTTGGTGTAAAATAACTTTCATACCTATCATTTACCTTAAAAAACCAACTGATCATACCTGATGTCCATCCTTTACCAATTGCATGAATTACTTTTCTGCCCTTAAGCGTTTCATCTTTTAATTCCAAAGTGGCTGTTCCTGCTCTCAAAAAACCGCTATAGCTCATTTTATATTTTAGCCATTCTCCTCCTTTAAATGGAGTAGGTAATTCTTGAGCGTTAATATTTAACGTCAAACATATTAAAGCTAAAAAAGTGATATATTTTCTCATCTGTATTCTTTTATAGTTCCACATGAAACAAAACATTTAATTCTGTTTTCATCAAACTTATGAATTTTGATAAACAATTTCTATTCCAAAAAATAAAAAAAGCCATTGAAATTTCATCAATGGCTATAATTTTTAAAATGTTCCCCAATTTTTAAGCTCTTCTTCACTCCATAAATAGGGAAAGAAAATTCGTCTTTGATATTTTGGGTGTAAATATTTTCTCCAATTACTACCACCTGTTGCTTCCAAAGCTGTATCATCTCCTCCTAAATATTTTCCAGCGGCATTATAATGTGCCATTACCCATTTAACATTTACGGTATAATCGTAATGACGCATAGCTTCAATCAACTCTTTATCCTCTCTGGTTTCTTTTGGTAATTGTTTAAACTTTACAGATAAATTACAATCTCTATAATCTTCCATAAAATCAATAAACTCTCCCATATACTTTTTCTCAAAGAGTTTCAATAAAGTTGTTTTTTGACCTGTAGTATAATTTTTACCAGCTGCTTGCCAATACAAATGATCATAGGCATTTTTAAATGACGAGCTTCGATCAATCGTATCTCTAAATCGTGAATCAATTAAATTGATTAATTCAGTTGAAGCAAACTCAACCTTTCTATATTGAGCACTTTGAAAACCACTTGCTGGCGTTAAAGCGCTTCTAAATTTTAAATATTGTTCAACATCCATTCCATCAGCCATTACTGAGAACGAGCTGCAAAGCATATCAAAATATCGACTAATTCTTGTTAAATGTTTCGAGAATTTCTCCGCAGAAATTTCAACAGCCTTTGCTACCTGATCAATTTCCCACAAAATCATTTTGAACAATAATTCATTTACTTGATGGTACATAATAAACACCATCTCGTCTGGCTCAGTTGTTCTAGGTATTTGCAAACCTAAAAGAGCATCAGTTTGTATATAATCCCAATACGTAATAGGTTTACTCCAAAGAAGTCCTTCTAGCATTGTTTCTGTAGAGACTCCAAGGTCATTGTATTTTTCTTCAATGGCCTTTAATAATTCCTCTTTATTCATGTGTCAAAATTACAATAATTGTTAATCATTTACTCGCTTATGAGTATTTAAATGTTTGCCAAAAACCGGAATTCCTCTTCTCTTAGTGTATTTTTAATACAGGGCGTTTGACTTTTTCCATATGCGATAATATGATTAAGAAAAAGGAGATTTTATGTTTATATATCGATTCATTTTTTTTTAGAAAACAAAAAGCCAAGAAATTAGTTATAATTCTTGGCTTTATTTTCTCATATTCTATAGTTGATTATAGTGTTCCTCTTAATTGTTGCTCTCTTTCAATAGATTCAAACAACGCTTTAAAATTTCCAGCTCCAAATCCACGAGCTCCCATTCTTTGAATAATTTCAAAGAATAAAGTTGGTCTATCTTCTACTGGTTTTGTGAATATTTGTAATAAATATCCTTCCTCATCTGCATCAACTAAAATAGATAACTCCTGTAATTTAGAAATATCTTCTTTCATTATTTCCATATGCACTCCTAATCTCTCAGGGATCATATCATAATAAGATTGTGGTGGTGGTGGTAAAAACTCTACTCCATTAGCTCTTAACTGAGCAACCGTTTTAACGATATCATCCGTAGCAACTGCAATATGCTGAACGCCTTCTCCTTCGTAAAAATCTAAATACTCTTCAATTTGAGAACGCTTTGCTGCTTTTGCTGGCTCATTAATTGGAAATTTAACCCTTCCATTACCGTTACTCATTACTTTACTCATAAGTGCTGAATATTCAGTATGGATTTGCTTATCATCAAATGAAAGAAAGTTCTCAAACCCCATTACTTCTTCATACCATTTCACCCACTTGTCCATTTGCCCCCAACCGACGTTACCTACCATGTGGTCGATATACTTTAATCCGGCACTTGGTGGGTTATAATCAGGATTCCATTCTTTAAAACCAGGTAAAAAAGCACCAGTATAATTTTTACGCTCTACAAACATATGAACCGTTTCTCCATAGGTGTAAATTCCAGAACGAACTACCTCTCCATGTTCATCTTTTTCAACAGTTGGCTCCATATAAGATTTTGCTCCTCTTTTTGTTGTTTCTTCCCAAGCGGAACGAGCATCTTCTACCCATAAAGCAACCACTTTTACACCATCACCGTGCTTAACAATATGATCGTTAACAGCTGACTCACTATTTAATGGAGTAGTCAAAACCAATCTTATTTTATCCTGCTTTAACACATAACTTACGGAGTCTTTCGATCCTGTTTCTAAACCACGATAAGCGTGAGATTGAAACCCAAATGCTGTTTTATAAAAATGGGCAGATTGTTTTGCGTTACCTACATAAAATTCAACATAATCTGTTCCTAAAAGTGGAAGGAAATCTTGAGCTCCTTCAAATATTTTTTCTAAACCGTAGTTTACTGATTTTATTTCTTTTGACATGTGTTCTTCTTTTTTGAAAAGAGAAAAAAGATATTAGAAAAGATGCTATTATAACTTTTTTTGAAAGCTCATTGCCATCTTATGGAATTCTACAATTCTTTCTTCAATCTTTGTTAATTCTTTTTTCGTTATATAATTTCGTTTAAGAGCAATTATTAATTGCGTTTCTAACTTGAATGATGAGCCAAGTGAGATATCCATAAAATGAGAAAACCCTTTATCAACTCTTGAAGGTCCTTCCTGAATATTTCTTGGGATAAAAATTAACTTTCATTGACTTAAAATACCAGTCAAAATTTTCACCTTCTATCCTCTTGTCTCTTTATTCAAAGTTATTCTAACCAAGATTTATAATAATCTTCATCTGCTATTTTCATAGCTTCTTCAGTTACCATTAACGGTTTAAAAGTATCGACCATTACCGCTAATTCTTCTGTTTCTTTTTCTCCTATACTTCTCTCTGCAGCACCAGGATGCGGTCCGTGAGGAATTCCTGCTGGGTGCAATGAAATATGCCCAGGAGCAACATCATTCCTACTCATAAAATCTCCATCTACGTAATAAAGAACCTCATCAGAATCAATATTACTATGGTTATATGGAGCCGGAATAGAGTCGGGATGATAGTCATATAAACGTGGTACAAAACTACAGATTACAAATCCAGCACTTTCAAAAGTCTGGTGAATTGGAGGTGGTAAGTGTATTCTACCTGTTATTGGTTCAAAATCATGGATAGAAAAAGCATATGGATAATTAAAACCATCATACCCAACTACATCAAAAGGATGAGAAGCATAAACCATTTCAATGATTTCATTCTTCTTTTTAATTTTCATTAGGAAATCTCCTTTTTCATTATGAGTTTCCAATTCTTCAGGACGACGAATATCTCGCTCGCAATAAGGCGAATGTTCCAACAACTGTCCAAACCAATTTCTATAACGTTTCGGAGTATAAACCGGACTATATGATTCTACAATAAATAAACGATTATCTTCATCATTAAAATCTAATTGATAAATGATTCCTCGTGGAATTACTAAATAGTCACCATATTTAAACTCTAAATTACCCAACATGGTGCGTAACCTACCCGATCCTTTATGGATAAAAATCACTTCATCAGCATCGGTGTTTTTATAGAAATAATCTTCAGTAGATTTTCTCGGCGCCGATAAAATCACATTACAATCGCTGTTGGTAAGTACAACTTTTCTACTCTCTAAATAGTCGTCAAATTGAGGTACTTGAAACCCTCTAAAACGATACGATTGAATGTTATTGGCTTTAGCAACCTCTGGTTCAACACTATACTGTTTTTTTATTTCTTTGACCATCGTTGGTCTATACTCGTGGTACATGTTAGTAGACATACCATCGAATCCAATAGTGCCAAAAAGTTGCTCGTAGTATAAGTCACCATTTTCCTTGCGGAACTGTGTATGGCGTTTTGGTGGAATTTTTCCTAGTTTATGATAAAAAGGCATATTTTTTTGATTTAAAGATTATTATTCATTGTTTCTCTCTTTAAATCAATATCACTCTGGATTTCTCTTTATAAGAAATTTTAAAAGTATTAATAAGCCCTCGTAAGTATTACAAGCCATCATAATTTTAGATTCTTCCTACAAATATACAGATTTATTCAATGCTCCGTTAAGCAATTCAGCATCAATAGATCAGCGTTTTTTATTTAAAACAACTCTAAACAGCAGTAATCTAGCGGGAAACGATCATCAACAGAATATTATTTAAATTTATTCTAAATAATTTTTGTTATTCGAATAGATTGAAATAGTTTTGCGGTTAGTTTTAAATTAATCTAAATAAAATGAAAGGAACTATATCTACTATTCTATTTCTTTTAGTAATAGTAAAATCCATCGCTCAAGGGGGACAAGTGAGTGGGGTAATTGTTGATAACAATAATTTACCCATCGTTGGCGCCAATGTACTTGTTAAAAATACATCAACTGGTATTCAATCGGACATCAATGGAGAATTTCAACTAACTCTAAAATCTTTTAATAATGTAGAATTAATCATTTCTTCTGTAGGATTCAAGACTAAAGTAATTTCCGTTAAAAAACCGGAGAAATTAAGTATTACACTTTACGAAGGAAATGAAATACTTAACGAAGTGGTGATTGACACCGACAGGAAAAACAAATTCTCTCGTAAACAAACAGCCTATGTTGCAAAATTACCTTTAAAAAATATCGAAAATTCACAGGTATACAGTACCGTAACTAACCAACTTTTAGTATCTCAGTCAGTAGTAAGCTTTGAAGAAGCTTTAAAAAACACCACTGGAGTTGAAAAACTTTGGTCTTCAACAGGACGAGGTGGTGATGGTGCTGGTTTTTACTCGATTAGAGGATTCTCTGTTCAACCGCAATTGGTAAATGGAGTTCCGGGTATAACCAACGGTTTCATAAATCCTGATAATGTAGAGCGTATTGAAGTTGTAAAAGGACCTTCTGCAACATTATTCGGAAGTACCGTTACATCATACGGTGGGCTGATTAACATCGTTACTAAAAAACCTTATAAAGGTACCGGAGGTAATATTACTGTTGGTGCAGGCTCTTTCGGATTCAGTAAAGTTACCGTAGACTTCAATACCAATTTAGAAAGTAATGAAAACATATCGTTACGTTTTAATGCCGGATACCAAACTGAAGATAGTTTTCAGGATGCTGGTTTTAGAAAAGCCTTATTTTTAGCGCCTGCCCTATCGTATAAAGTAAATGATCGTTTAACTCTTAATTTCAATTATGAGTTATCGTCAACAGATCAAACAAACCAGCCATTTTTATTCTTTAACAGATCGGCTCAATTACCTTTTAGTAATGCAGCAGAACTTAATTACGATCGTAAAAAATCGTTAACAAGCAATGACATTTCTATAAAAAATCCAACCCAGAATTATAGAGGGGAAATTGCATATAAAATTTCTGATAAATGGTCTTCTCAAACTGTTATTGCAGGAGGTAATGCAAAATCAGATGGGATTTACACATATTTATGGAACCTTGCAGACTGGTCAGTACCAACAAACCCAAGAGTTTTACCCGCTTTTAGTTTAAACGCACAAAGATCAGATTCTGAAACAAACACCTTCAACTTACAACAAAACTTTTCTGGAGACTTTAAAATAGGAACAGTTCGTAACAGAGTTGTTGTAGGAATTGATTATTTAGAATCACAAACATTAGACAGAAGTTCTAACTGGGCATTAATTAACGTGAACTCTCCTCAAGGAGATTTATTAAGCGGTTTACCTGTTAATTCCACAAATGTTAACGGTTTATTAAGTGGTGTTGGTAACATTGACACAGACATTAATCAAAACATATTAAGTGGATATGTCTCTGATGTTGTAAACGTTTTACCCGAATTATCATTTATGGCTGGAGTGCGTTTTGACAGATTTAACTACCAGGGAGATGCTAATAATCCAACTGATGATGACACGACATATATTGAATCAACTTTCTCACCAAAGTTCGGAGTTGTTTACCAACCTATCTTAAATAAGTTATCTGTATTCGCTAACTACCAAAATGGTTTCACTTATGTAAATCCAGAAATTGTTCCAGTAGATATTGCAAATCCATCTGCGGGAACACGAGTTCAGTCATTCGAGCTAGAGCAAGCAAATCAATTTGAGTTTGGTGCAAAAACGAATTTATTTAATAATAAATTAGAAACAAGCATTAGTTATTATGATATCACTGTTGACAATAAAGTTATGGGCTTTGGAGCTAATAAGCAGCAAGATGGTAAAATAAACAGTAAAGGTTTTGAAGTAGAGGTAAATGCTAACCCATTTGACGGATTAAACCTTAGAGGTGGTTTTAGTTATAATGATAACAAACTTATAGAATCAGAATCAAGGCCTGATTTAGTTGGAAGAAGAATTGGAGAAGCTGGACCTACTACTTCTTATAACTTTTGGGCTGATTATAAATTCAAGCATGGAATTGCCAAAAACTTCGGTTTAGGTTTCGGAGTTAACGGTGCCAGTGACTATGACACAATGATAGATTACCCAGCATCAGGCGGTTTTGATTTACCAGCATATACAATTTTCAATGCTTCTGTTTATTACGAAGTTGAAAAAGTTAGAATTAGTCTTAAAGCAAACAACTTAACGGATAAAGAATATTATAGAGGCTGGAGTACTCTAACTCCTCAAGCACCAAGAGTTCTATTAGGAACCTTAACTTATAAGTTCTAACAACTATTTTTCTTAAAATCAACCTATCCCCCAAAAACCTCAGAATGATTTCATTTTGAGGTTTTTCATCTTTTAAAAACCAGAACTATTTTAAAATCAACAATTAGCATTAAAATTTCAGTAATCTTTCTAAAAAAACATCGATTGTAAGAATCAGAATATCAAAACGAAAACCTTTCTTTATTTAAATTTAATCTAAACAAACTTTGTTTTTACCTTCTCATCAAGTATTTTTGCATACTTAATCATTTATTAAATCTAAATAAATAAAATGAAAGGATTTTTAAATGCCATTTCAATGTTTTTGATAATGGCTAGTGCTGTAGCTCAACAGGGGGAAATTAGAGGTACGGTTGTTGACAATAACAACGAACCCATACCTGGAGTTAATGTGACCGTATTGGGAACTAAAATTGGAGTGCAAACAAATTTCGAAGGACTTTTCGAAATAAAAGATGTACCTAACGGATCACAAGAAATCAAACTCTCATATATTGGTTTCAAAACCAAAAACCTTTTAATTACGGTTCCTTCAAAGAACCTAAAAGTTGTTATGTATGAAGGGAATGAACTACTACAAGAAGTACAAGTTACGGGCAGAAACAATCAATTTTCACGTAAAAAAACCGCTTATGTTTCAAAGTTACCTTTAAAGGATCTTGAGAACTCACAAGTTTATACTACCGTTACTTCTGAATTATTAGATTCTCAAGTTGTAACAAATATAGATGACGCTTTAAATAACGCCACTGGAATTAGCAAGTTATGGGAAGCTACAGGTCGAGCTCCTGGTGAAGGAACTGGTTATTTTGCTTCGCGTGGTTTTGCTACACAGCCTCAATTGGTTGATGGTATGCCTGGTTTTACATTAAGTGCTGTTGATCCTTCTTATATCGAAAGAATTGAAGTAGTAAAAGGGCCTTCTGCAACATTATTTGGAAGTACAGCAACTTCATTAGGAGGACTTATTAATGTAGTTACCAAAAAACCTTATGAAGGATTTGGAGGAAGCGTATCCTATACGACAGGCTCGTTTGGAACACATCGTGTTTCTGCTGACATCAATACTCCTCTTGCCGGGAAAAAAGGACCTTATTTCAGACTAAATGCATCATATTTAACTCAAGACAGCTTTCAAGACGCTGGTTTTAGAAAAACATTTTTCGTAGCTCCTTCGATCTCTTACAGAGTTAATAATAAGTTGAATTTCTCTTTTGGTTTAGAATACGCCAGAACACAACAAACCAATCCTTCAATGTTATTCTTAAGAAAAGGAATTCCTTTATTAGCTAAGAATCCAGAAGAGTTAAATATTGATCCTAGCAAATCATATACTTCTAACGATATCTACTTAACAAGCCCAACATTTAATACTAGAACTATTATTGATTATAAGATTTCTGACGAATGGACTTCTCAATCTATTTTTGCAAGTAGTTATTCTGAAGCTAATGGATTTTATCAATATAATGTTGATGGTGGTGCCTTAGCTATTCTTCAATTGAATAGTTTACTTACAAACCCTAACCTTCAATCATTATCACCTATTATTACTCCACTTGTTCAGCCTATGTTAACTGAGGCAGGAGGATTACTTCAAACGGATGCTTTTACTAGAATATTCGATAAGCGTGATGCCAATGCTTCTAACTACAACTTCCAACAAAACTTTATTGGTGATTTTAAAATTGGAGAATTAAGAAACAGATTGGTTGTTGGATTGGATTTTGTGAGTAGATCTCAGCACACAAGAATTCAAAACGGGAATCCTGTTATAACTACAACATCTAACTTCCCACAATTATTAGGATTCTTCGCTGACCCTCAATCTGTATTACCATCGATTCCAAGCAACTTTGTTCCCGCTTTAAACGCAACTGGACAACAAGTAGCTGGTGGATTTAATGCTTTACCATATTTTGATGCTTTTATTAATGCACAAGGAAACGTACTTAATACCAGTTTTACACCTGGAGCTACCTACTCACCTTCAGCTGAACGTTTAGAACAAGTTTTTAATCAAGTACCTCAAGTGAGCAGCAGAACAAATTCAAAAACTTACGCCGTTTACGTTTCAGACGTACTAAATGTAACAAAAGATTTAACCTTAAACCTAGGTTTACGTTTAGATCACTTTGACCAAAACGGAAACGAGAATGATCCAAATGATGACTATACAAAAACAACATTATCACCAAAAATTGGTGTAGTGTATCAAGCAATTCCAAATAAGTTATCTGTATTCTCTAACTATCAAACAGGTTTTATCAATGTTGATCCAGCAATTAACAACGATGGATCTGTTACCACTTTTCAACCAGTAAGAGCAAACCAGTTCGAAGGAGGGGTTAAAACCAATTTATTCAATGGAAAACTAGATTTAGGAGCTAGTTATTATCACATCACAGCTAATGATCAAACCGTTACTGATCCCACATCGGCATTAATAATTGACAGAATAGATCTAGCAGAAACTGTTAGTAAAGGTTTAGAGTTCGAAATAAATGCCAATCCTTTTAAAGGTTTAAACATCAGGGCTTCGTATTCTTATAACGATACAAAAGTAACTGATGCTACTAGTATTATTGGAGACAGACACGTTGATGAACTTTTGAACAGAAGACCAGAAGAATCAGGACCAAGTACTATCTATAATTTATGGGCAGATTATAAGTTTCAGCAAGGAACTTTCTTAAAAAATATTGGGTTCGGTGCCGGATTCAATGGAGCCTCAGAACATCATACCATTAATAATGCTATAACAGGGCAATTTACTTTACCAAGTTATACAGTATTTAATGCGAGTGCTTATTACGACGCTGAAAAAATCAGAGTTGGTTTGAAAGTAAACAATTTAACAGATGAAGTTTATTATAAAGGATGGAGTACTATAAATGCACAAGCTTCTCGTGCTTTCTTAGGTACTCTTACCTATAAGTTTTAACAAAAATCAGACTCCGAATAATTACTATTCGGAGTCCTTTATTATTACTAGCAAAATGATTAACCTACTTATTATAATTACACTCACCGGATGTTATGCTATTTATAGCACCTCGCAAAACATATTTCTTCCTCAAAACACTCATGTTGAAATTTGGATGCAAAACAACCGAAACCTTTCAAAAATCATAGGGTCAATTAACCTTATGGTTTCGTTATTTATAGCCATTTCTTTGTTTGGTCAAACTTCTGGTGTTTTAATATGGTTCCTTATAACCATGATACTACTGAGTTTATTAATTGTATTGGTTCCTACCAACAAGTTAACCAAAATAGATGTAATCTTCATTTTTGCCATTTGTTTAATCCTTGAATATTTACTTTAACCATGCCTGCTAATCCAAAATATTTAACCAAATCACCATGGCACCAATTCGCTAAAATTTCTGCGGGAATTTTAGGTGGTTATATCATTACCGCCCTACTACACATGCTTTTTGCTATCTGGGTTCCATTACATAATGAAGTACTCATTACCTCCGTTTTTTCACTGTTCATCGTTTGGTGTGTTTTACTAATTGTACCTTATTTATTTGAGAACGGCTGGAAAGCCTGGGGCATCTATGGAGTTTCAATTATATTCTTATATACCTTGTACTTTTTTGCTAATAAAAACAATCCGTTTATATAATGAGTACAAGAAATTACAACGTATTTTTTAATGCTCATACCATAAGCGGTATTGTGATAAGTATTGCATTATATGTAATTTTTTTCGCAGGTGCTTTTTCTTTGTTCAAAGAAGAAATTCAAGTTTGGGAAGAAGGAAATCCTATTAGTTATACTCAGAGAAATGATATCAATTTTGATAAAATACTCGACAGCTTAAACAATCGCTATGAGCTACATGGAAGAGACTTAAGACTAATTCTAAGTGAGACATCAGATAAAATGTATTTATCTATGGGAGCCAGTAAAGACTCTCTAGCTTCTGAAAAAGGGAAGCAACCCAACTACTTTTATGTAAACATAAATACTGTTGAAACCGAAACCTATACGCAACAATATAGCTTAGGAGAATTTCTTTTTCGTCTTCACTTTTTCCAACAATTACCAACTATTGGTGTTTACCTAGCTGGTCTTGTTTCGTTTTTCTTTCTGTTTGCAATTGTAACGGGAGTTATTGTTCACTGGAAAAAAATAATCCCCAACTTTTTTGCATTTAATCCAAAAGCGATTTTAAAGAAAGTTTGGGCAGATGCTCATACAACACTCGGAGTTATTGGTTTACCATTTCAGTTTATTTTCGCAGTTACTGGTGCTTATTTCGGTATCGGTATTTTAGTTTTATTGCCTGCTAATTTCTTGTATAATGGTAATCAAGCGAAACTTATGGAAAGTCTTCGACCTGAAATGAAAAGCTATGAATGGATTACTACATCGAAACAAGAAAGTCCAAGCTTTAATAGTTTTGCTACCAAAACAGTAAATGAATGGGATAACTTTCACCTAACCAACGCATACATTAAAAACTACGGTGGCGTTAATATGAAATACATACTAATAGGTGAACTAGAAAGCCATGATCGCTTCATTGGATCGGGTAGAGTTACCTATGATGTTAATTCTGGTACTATTGACACTGTTAAAAATCCAAACCGTCTAAATTATGCACAAGATGCGCAACGTGTTATTAGTAAATTACACTTTGCAGATTTTGGTGGTATTTCACTTAAAATAATTTATTTCGTTCTAGCCTTAATTACTTGCTTTGTTATTATTACTGGAGTACTTATATGGATAGAGGCACGAAATAAAAAAAGCATGGCTTTAAAGCAGCGATTATACACTGCAAAAGTTGGGCATATTTACCTTGCAATGTGTTTATCCTTACTTCCAGTAACGGCATTGGCCTTTTTATTTGTAAAGTTTACGAGCGGGTATTTCGACGATAAACAGAATGCCATTTACTATTTTTACTTTACAACTTGGTTATTATTCATCCTATTTTACAGATTTAAAAGAGATAATTACTTTACCAACAAATCAAGCTTATTATTAGGGGGGATTCTTGGTTTACTTATTCCTATTAGCAACGGAATTATTTCAGATAATTGGATTTGGAACACCTACCTAAATAATCAGTTTGACATTTTATTTATCGATTTACTTTGGATCATTATTTCTTCACTTGCCTTAATCATTTATTTTAAAATAAAGCCAAGTATCAAAGAAAAAAGTGCTTTTTCAGTTGCTCCAATTGATTATAAAAATATAGCGGCTTTAAAAGAGGAAGAAGCCTTAAAAAAAGAAAGAAAACCTCAAGATCAAACTATAATTAACGACAAAAACTACATACCTATGAGAACTAAAATCTCTCTTTTATGGATATTTATTGCCATTGGATTTATTCTACATCATATTTACGGATTAGCTCATATCTATTTTCAAGAATCTGTTTTAATAGAAGGTAGCACTGGAGAAACCCCTTTCTGGGCTCATCAGTGGAGAATTTTAATGGAAGGACTCGCCTTAACTTTTGGTCTTTTAAGTATAGAAATTTCAAAGAAGTGGTTTATACAAATCTCTTTTATTTGGGCCATTATCGTCGGATTATTTAACGTTTACCACGTTATTACCGCGATTATTCACGAAGCTTCTAACCTATCTGAAATTTTAATTTTATTCCTTTTAGTTATTGCTAGCGTGTTCTTAATTAAGAGCATTAACCAATGGCGTAAAGATTAATTTAACACCATAAATTTACTATGGAACTTACTAAGGAAGAACTTCAGGAACTAGAAAATCAATTAAGTTGCCCAACAGGAGATAAAGGTATTGAAACGGCAATTTTAATGAACAACACAAACATTGGTATGACAAAATCGTCTATCGATGCACTCCACATTGCTAATAATGATGTGGTTTTAGAACTTGGACATGGTAATTGTGGTCACCTTGATTATTTATTAAAAAAAGCCTCAAAACTGAGTTATATAGGTTTAGAAATTTCTGAAACTATGAAACTCGAAGCTCAAAAACAGCTTCTCAACAAAGAATATTTTTCTGAGGTTTCATTTAAATTATATGATGGAAAAAAACTTCCATTGGAAGACAAATCCATTCAGAAAATATTTACGGTGAACACTTTGTATTTCTGGAAAAATCCCACACAATTTTTAGAAGAAATTTCAAGGGTACTTTCAGAAAATGGCATTTGCATTGTAACCTTTGCTCAAAAAGACTTCATGCAAAAACTTCCTTTCGTAGGAAATAATTTTAAGTTATACAATACAACAGATATAGAGCTATTGGTAAAACATTCGTCATTACGAATTAGTCAATTACTTCATCGAACCGAGAAAGTTAAAACCAAAACGGGCATATTGGTTGACCGACATTTTACGATAGCTATTTTAAAACACAAATCATGAATAAAACAATAGGATTAATTTACGGATCGGACACAGGAATGACTGAGGAAATTACACATAATATTGTTGATGAATGGAATACCTCAGACATTAAAGTAATTGAAGTAAGTAATGCTACATTATCTGACTTCGAAAAGTTTGACTTTTTAATTTTAGGTTTATCTACTTGGTATGATGGGGATCTTCAAAGCGACTGGGAAAGTTATTTTGAGGAATTTAAAACCATTGACTTTACGGGTAAAACTATAGCTCTTTTCGGTTTAGGGGATCAATACGGTTACGGTGAATTCTTTATAGATGGTGTTGGTATGTTAGCCAAAGTAATTCTAGAAAATGGCGGAGAAATAATAGGTAACTGGCCTGTGGAAGGGTATGATTTTAGTGAATCGAAAGCTGAAATACAGGGTGAGGATCTATTTTACGGTTTAGCTATCGACGAAGACAATCAACCTGAGTTAACACAAGAAAGAGTGAAAAAATGGCTTGATCAATTACAAACCGAAGCCTCTTTAAACTAATAAAGTATTTAGTTAACCTCAACCTTTTGCGTTGTTAATAATTCCATTTACGTTATAAGATAACGAGGCATCTGAAATAATTTTGCAGCAATAGTCTGCACATGAAAAATTTTAAAAATGTTTCTCGCTCAATCCATGAATGGTTGGGGTTAACTTCTGGTTTAATTGTTTTTATTGTTTCTTTATCTGGAACCCTTTTTGTGTTCTGCGATGAAGTAATAGATATTTGCGCTGGTCAAGCAAAACATGTTACTTATGATACGGCTATTAGCAAAAAACCTTACGATCAGTTATTACGAAATTTTAAAGAAAAACATCCGAAAAGAGAGCTTTTTTACTTCGACGATTATAAAGATCCTACTCGAAGTTTTAGAGTTGCTTCTCACGAAAAACTTAAAGATTTCAGGTATACTTATATAAATCCATATACTGGTGAATTATTAAAAAACTCAAAATCCTATTGGGTTTTCTTCTATATAGCAGCAAAAATTCATTCCCAAATATTACTCAATAAAACGGGGCAGACTATTGTTGGAATATCTACTATTATCTTCCTATTTGAGTTAATCACGGGTTTGATTCTGTGGTTTCCAAAACGATGGAATAAAAAATCAAAACAAGCTTCCTTTACCATAAAAAAAGGAACCAAATGGAAACGTAAAGTATACGATTTACACAAGGTACTTGGTTTTTATGTATTGATTCCCGCCTTATTAATTACAATCACAGGTTTAATAATGTCTTTTAAAATATTAAATGACGTAACTCAAGAAATCTTTGGTGGTACTCCAAATGGGCATGAGTTGGCTGAAAAATATTATCCGAAATTCGAAAAAGGGAAACAAATAGTTCCGTTAGATACAATAGTTAATAATTTATATCAGTTAAATCCAACTGCTCATCAAGTAAGATTAGGATTTCCATATTCAAAAGAAACTAAAGCACATTTTTTTGGCGTAGCCGCAGAAGAAATAGGCCTAAAAACCTGGAAAAATGGTCATGCTATTTTAATCAATGGCTATACTGGATATCCCGTAAAAATGCCAGAGGAACTAGAGAATCATGAAATCATCGAACAAACAATTTTCGATCTTCATTGTGGCTTTTGGATGGGGATGACTGGTAAAATTATTACTTTTTTATCTGGTCTCATTTGTACAAGTTTACCTATTACTGGTTTTATTTTCTGGCTTAGTAGAAAACGAAAAAGGAAAACCTCAAAAAGAACAGCGTAGTATTATCTCAGTTAAAATTTAAGACATGATCTCTTGTTTAATACATATCAAAAATAGTGTTGTCTTAAATTTTAGCTTAACTCTCAGGAGCTAACTCAACTTCCAACCCATTTAAATCGGGTGTCATTTGAATTTGACAGCCCAAACGACTGTTATCTTGAACATCGAATGCCTCTGCAAGCATTGCGTCTTCATCATCTGACATTTCAGGTAGTTCGTGGTTAGAATTCACATAACATTGACAAGAAGCACACATGGCCATTCCTCCACATATTCCAACGGTTCCTTCTGGTGCTAGTTCGTATGAACGAACTACTTCCATTAAATTCATTGCCATATCAGTAGGTGCTATTACCTCATGAGTAACACCTTCTCTATCTGTTATTTTAATTGTGATATCTTGACTATCCATAGACTCTTCTAATATTCTTTTCTAAAAAAATTGCTCTAAAGGAATTACAGCGACAAAAATAATCAAAATAATGGCTAGAATTCTTATTCCAACTGAAGTAGTTTTATTCCCTGTTTTAAAATTCGGGCTTTTAAAGCTGAAAAAATCATTTTCCTCCATAAAAATTGGGTTTTCAAATAACGATTTAGCAAATTGATTTCTTTTTCTCGGAGACTCCAAATATTTCAAATAAACTATTGCCCCCCCTAATACTACCAAAATTAATAGATCAAAATTTATAATCAAATGTTCCATAGTTACTAAAGGTCTATAATGTTTTCTTCTTCTTTCAATTTCTTTCTTAAAACCTTGGCTCTTTTATCTTCTCCATCGTGACTCCACCCTGGTGCATTAAAAATATAATTCAACTTATCGCTCCATTTATTTGCTCTTTGGACATCCATCCAAATAGCCGAATATTCGTGAGTTGCTACCTTTATTGGGTTAAAGGTTTCAATATTTACTGTAAGTCCATATACAGGCTTATCAAGCTCTTTAACTTCTTCAGAAAATGTTCCAAACAAACGGTCCCAAATAATCAACACACCCGCGTGATTACAATCTAAATACCGAATGTTGGAGGCATGGTGTACACGATGATGTGATGGCGTATTAAATATAAACTCAATCGTTTTCGGAAGTTTATCAATTAATTCCGTATGCACGAAGAATTGATAAATTAAACTTACTCCCATCATCGTAAAAATCATTAAAGGATCAATCCCTAATAATGGAATCCATATCCAAAAAAAGAACTTGTGAACACGTTCACCTACTCCTTGTCGTAAAGCGGTTCCCAAATTCATATATATTGACGAATGATGTGATACATGACCTGCCCATAGCAAGCGCACTTCATGATTTAAACGGTGAAACCAATAATAGGAAATATCATCAGCAAAGAATAACAATAACCAAGCCCACCATTGACGTTGGATAACATCTTTAAGTGGGCTTATTTCATGTAAATAGAAAAATGCCACAAATGCCAATACTTTCGGGATGAACTCAACAATTCCTGAAAAAAGCATCATTAAAAGCGAGACTCCTGAATCTTTACCGTTGTACTTTTCTTTTGCAAATTGATACTCTACAAGTATGCAAATAAAAAAAAGTGGTAAAGCAAAGAACAATAACTTGTCTTGTGACAATTGTGTAACATAATCTAAGATATTCACGGGTTTTAATTTTATTAATTAGCTGGTCTTAATATAATTAATAAAACTAAAACCTTGAATACCTGTTCAATTTTTTTTAGTTGATTGCCTTAACAACGGCCTTTGGAGCCTCTTTTTTGGTTCCGTCAAAACCTTCAACCCCACCAACAGTCGTGTATTTCATCACATATTTTTTATTCGGGTGAATACGTTGATACGCACTTTGACACATTAATGTTGCTTCATGGAAACCACATAGAATTAACTTTAATTTACCAGGGTACGTGTTCACATCTCCAATAGCATATATACCTGGTATATTCGTTTGATAGTCTAGTGCATTATTTACTTTAATAGCATTCTTTTCAATTTCTAACCCCCAATTTGCAATAGGACCTAATTTAGGCGCCAATCCAAACAAAGGAATAAAATGATCCGTTTTTAGGATAAAAGGCTCTTTCTCTTTTTGTTCAACTAGCACGCCTTCAACCTTATCTTCTCCTACAATTCCTTTAACTTCTGCGGGCGTTATTAGATTTATTTTTCCTTCATTTTTCAATTCCTGAACTTTATCAACAGAATCTAAAGCTCCTCTAAATTCATTTCTACGGTGAATTAAGGTTACCGATTTAGCCACATCTGTTAAGAAAATAGACCAGTCTAGAGCAGAGTCTCCTCCTCCAGCAATTACCACGTCTTTATCTCGATATAACTCTGGTTCTTTAATCATATATTCAACCCCTCTATCCTCAAAATTTGCAATATTTGGAATTGGTGGTTTTCTAGGCTCAAAACTTCCCAAACCTCCCGCAATAGCAACAATAGGTGCTTGATGTTTTGTTCCTTTATTTGTGGTTACTACAAAAGTTCCGTCTTCCTGTTTTTCCACAGTATCCGCTCTTTCTCCAAGGGTGAAACCTGGCTCAAACTGTTTAATTTGCTCCATCAATTTATCCGTTAAATCTCCAGCTAAAATTTCTGGATAGGCGGGTATATCGTAAATGGGTTTTTTCGGATAAATCTCAGAACACTGCCCTCCTGGTTGTGGTAAAGCGTCAATCAGATGACAACGTAACTTAAGTAATCCTGCTTCAAAAACGGTGAATAATCCAGTAGGACCCGCACCGATAATTAATATATCTGTTTTAATCATTTGTTGTACTAAAATATTCTTTTTTATACTGAGATTCCTGTCTTAAAAATTTAAGACAGGAATATTTTTTATTAGCAATAGCTTGTGCAACCGCTTATTATTTCCAGTAAAACAAAAACATCTATTCTAAACAGACTTGAATTACTGACCTTCCTTGAAACCATATTTCCAATTCTTATCAAAGCAGAAAATAAGTTTCTGAAAGTTAAAAAGTAGTTACGCTATGTTTATTACTTCTTTTATTTCAGGAGCGTATTTTTTAATGGTTGCTTCCACCCCATTTTTCAATGTCATTTGGTTTACTGAACAACCACTACATGCTCCTTCTAACTGCACTTTTACTGTATCTTCTTCAATAGACAGTAGCTTAATGTTTCCCCCATCACTTACTAAAAAAGGACGGATTTCTTCTAAAGCTTTCTCTACGTTGTTTTTCGTTTCCGTTGATGCCATAACATCCCCACTTAATCTTCTCTTAAGAGAAGTAACTCAAACCGGGTATTTGAGTTTTTAGTTAAACAAATTTTCTACTAATATTTCTATAAAAATACACTTTATTTCGTACTACAACCACTCATTGTTGTAATTCTTACAACTTCCGTTGGAGGAAGGTTTGCATTTCTTTTCAATAATTGAGAAACCATTTCCTTAGTAACACCTTCAAAAGCGTTTGATAAAGGAGTGTTTTCCTGTAATGCTACTGGATGCCCTACATCACCTGCCTCTCTAATACTTTGAACTAATGGAATTTCGCCTAAAAAGCTCGTTTCAATATCTTCAGCTAAATCTTTAGCTCCTCCCTGTCCAAATATATAGTACTTATTATCTGGTAGCTCCTCAGGTGTAAAGTACGCCATGTTTTCAACAATTCCTAATACAGGAACGTTAATACTTTCTTGTTGAAACATTGCTACTCCTTTCTTAGCATCTGCCAAAGCAATATTTTGAGGTGTGCTTACCACAACTGCCCCGTTAATTGGAACTGCTTGTACTATTGATAAATGAACATCTCCAGTTCCTGGAGGTAAATCGATTAATAGAAAATCTAACTCTCCCCAATCTGCATCAAATATTAATTGCTTAAGTGCTTTCGACGCCATTGGGCCTCTCCAAATAACCGCTTGGTTTGGACTTGTAAAAAAACCTAATGATAACAGTTTTACTCCATAATTCTCAACAGGCTTCATTTTCGAACGCCCATTAACATTGGTAGCCAAAGGTTTTTCTTGTTCTACATCAAACATTAAGTGCTGAGATGGCCCGTAAACATCGGCATCTAAAACACCAACCTTGAATCCCATTTTTGCTAAAGAAACAGCTACATTAGATGTGATCGTAGATTTCCCTACTCCACCTTTTCCCGAAGCTACAGCAATAATGTTTTTAATATTTGGAATTTCTTTACCTCTAATTTGATTTGGATTTTCTTTCGGCTCTACCTCTACTTTTACATTTACCTTAACATCAAGCTTTTGATTAACATGCTCGTGAATGGCTTTTGAGATTTCAACCTCAACCTTTTTCTTTGCTTGCAACGTAGGATTACTAATGGTTACATCAACCACAACCTCTTCTCCAAACACAACAACATTATCTATGTTTTCGTTTTCAACTAAACTTTTTCCCTCTCCTGGAGCTGTTATTGTTTCTAACGCTTTGTATATATCTTGTTTATTAAAACTCATTTCTGCTATTCGCTTTATACAACTTGCTTTACGCTTGTAATTTATATATTCTACCAGTTCACAAAGATACGCTATAACACTTAGATTTTAAAGTCTTTGAATTATCAAAATTTATGGTTTTATAAACTGAACTTATGGTAAACCCTTTACCAGATGACTATTATAAATTTTTGGCTGGATCCCAAAAAACCTTTTCAAAATTTTGGATTTCACTATCAACCACCTCAACTCCTTCACTCTCTAATAATTGTTGCATTAAATTGGTTCCTTGAAAGTGATGTTTCCCAGTTAATATACCTTTTCTGTTTACCACTCTATGTGCTGGGACTTCTTCTTCTAAAGACCCTGAATTATTCATTGCCCATCCCACCATTCTAGCAGATCGAGCTGCTCCTAAGTATCTGGCTATCGCCCCATAACTGGTAACTCTTCCATAAGGAATTAACCTGGCCACCTTATAGACTTTTTCAAAAAAATTATCAGAATCTCCCATATGCTAAAAATACAATATTATGAGTGAATAGCATGCAACTACACCAGCGGCCCCTCCTATAAAAAGGTTGAAGTACTTTACTTTCTCTAATAATTTGTACTGGTATTTATCTGCTAAGAAAACATACCCTGTTAATGCCATGTACACTCCTAAAGCAGTTCCCATTGTATAAATAATTAATGAAATTTTATCATCCATAATATATCCTTTAGAGTGATAATAACTATATCCGACGATAAAAAAAGGAATAGCAAACATGTTAATTAAAGAAAGAGAGAGTCCAAGAAAAAAGCTGTTTTTTATACTTTTTTTATATCTGGTGTTTTGTGTTTTTAATCCTTTATATATAAAAAAGGATGAAATTAAAACAAACACAACAATAGAAATCTTCTTTAAAGTTCCTAATAAAACAGGTGCTTTATTTAAGTAAGAAACGATTATGAATGCTACGAACAATTGAATAGCAACCACCAATACCACACCTAAAACAAACTGTTTTGCGGCGGTTTTATTTCTTTGCAATCTAATTTTGCTTGCAGTAATATTAAGAATACTCGGTGGAAGGTATCCTAAAAAAGCGGTTACAAATCCGAGTAACAAATACAATAAAATCATTAGAGAGTTTTAATACTTCACTCTAAATTTGACGTATGTAATTGGTTTTCCTTGCTCTAAATATTGTTTTTCGTAAAAAGTTTGTGTTTCAACAACCTCTCCAGGCGAGTAATGATTCTTGTACACATCGTGATTGGCATGTAATATTTCATGACCTTCACCATGCAATAAACCTAAAGTATAGCCATGCATAAACTCACTATCTGTTTTCAAATTAATGGTTCCTTCAGGCGTTATGATATGCTGATATTTCTTCAGGAATTCAGAATTAGTAAGACGATGTTTTGTCCTTTTGTATTTAATTTGAGGATCTGGGAAGGTGATCCATATTTCAGAAACTTCGCTTTCAGCAAAAATAAAATCGATTAATTCTATTTGCGTCCTAATGAAAGCAACATTATTCATGTTCTCTTCAATAGCCGTTTTTGCTCCTCTCCAAAACCGTGCTCCTTTAATATCAATTCCGATGAAGTTCTTCTCGGGATTTTTTTCAGCTAAGGCAATTGTATATTCCCCCTTACCACATCCTAATTCTAAAACAATAGGATTATCATTTCCAAAAAAATCATTCCATTTTCCTTTGTATTGAAAATCTGAAACAACTTCTTCTCTTGTAGGCTGAATTACGTTATCAAACGTTTCATTTTCTTTGAAACGTTTTAATTTATTTTTACTTCCCAAGTGTAAGTGAATTAAGCTCTGTCTTCTGTTCCTTCACGCTTAAATTTCAGCGCTTGTCCCATCCAGTACCCTAATAATAAAATAAGTACTAATAAAAACAACCAATTTACAGCGTTAGAAGTCCACCATCCAGCATCTCCCTTTGCTAAAGTAAGACGAATCCATTCAAATGGCTTTAATAACATTGAGAATAAGTCTCCAATTAATCTAAAAATATTTAATCCTAACATAACTTGATTATCTTTACGACTGCAAAAATAATAAAACAATCGATGTTAGCCAATTTTTTCAGCAAATCTAAACCTGTTAATTTTGTAGTACTCTTCTTACTATTCCTAATCTATTTTGGTATCGCTTTATTTTTGAAGAATATTTCATTTTTTTCCGCTGGAAAAGAAGTCTTTTTATTCATTATTGTATTTTCTATTTACAACTTTATAGTTTTAAAAAACGAAGTTACGTTTGACAATAGTTTTGCCTTTCTGTTTTATGTAATACTCATAGGTTTTTTTATTAAGCATATAGAAATCAACTCTATATTTTATGCAAACTTAATCTGCTTATTACTTTTTAGAAAAGCTTATAGCGTGCAAACTTCTAAAAAAGTATACCAAAAACTTTTTGACGCTGGATTATGGTTAGGTATTTCATTTATTCTTGAACCCTACACCTTTATATTCATTTTTTTACTTTATATAGCGGTTTATTTGCACAATCAACTTACTTATAGAACCTTACTTATTCCTGTTTTAGGTTATTTTGTTCCTGTCTTTTTTTATTATACTTACTGCTTTTGGTACGATAAAACTGAACAATTTTCAAATCTTTTCTCTTGGAGAATTGTATTTGACTACCATTTGTATTCTTCAAAAAACTTTTTGTTTTCCATTCTTTTTATTGGAGTATTTACGTTTTTATCGATTATACTGAAGTCTCCAAGAACACTTGCTGTTTTGAATAAATTCAGAAAAAACTGGATACTTATCTTGTTGCATCTTATCCTTTCTGGGGTTGTATTTTTACAAGTTCCTGAACGAACTGGAGTAGAATTTATGTACTTGCTATTTCCTACCTCTGTTGTTCTGGCAAACGGCGTTGAATTGATTAAAAAAAGATGGTTAGCTGATGTTTTTATTTTACTTTTCTTAATTTCTTCGTTTGTATTGGTTTTTACTTAAAACGCATTGCTTACATTTTTGTTCCAAAAGCCAAATCTCCAGCATCACCTAAGCCTGGAACAATATATCCTTTATCGTTTAAATCTTTATCAATAGCGGCAATCCAAAGCTCCGTGTTTTTAGGGAAGTTTTCTTTTACATAAGTAACGCCCTCTTCTGAACCGATTACAGAAACTATATGGATTTTCTTTGGTGTACCGTGCTTTAACACTCCTTCAAGCACCGCTACTAGCGATTTTCCAGTTGCTAGCATAGGGTCAATTAATAATAATGTTTTGTTTTCAATAGATGGAGATGCAAAATATTCGACAACTATTTCAAAATTTTCATCGTTTTTTGGGTGATGGCGATAGGCAGAAATAAACGCATTTTCTGCGTCATCAAAATAATTCAAAATTCCCTGATGCAATGGAAGTCCTGCCCTAAGTATGGAACATAATACCACATCACTTTCAGGAATTGTGGTTTCTTTTTTTCCCAACGGTGTTGTGGCAACAATTTTTGTATAATTTAACTTCTTACTCAGCTCATACCCCAAAACCTCACCAATTCTTTCAATATTTCTTCTAAAACGCATGGCGTCCTTTTGAATGGAAACATCTCTGATTTCAGCTAAAAACTTATTTACTATTGAATTCTCTTGGGATAGGTGATGTATATTCATATAAAATCTTTTTTGAAGTAACTAGGCTAAGTTAAAAAGCTTCTATAAAATTACGAAGCTGAATCAATTTTATTTTACAAATTGTTTTAAGAAGTCGATTAAAAGCTCTTTGTTTTCAATATGACTCATATGACCATTTGAAAATTCAACAAGAGTTGTATTTGTTCTTTTCGCTTCTTTTACGATCGTATCATAATTCAAAACAGGATCGTTTTTTCCTACAATGATCGCTCTCTTTTCAAATTGCTTTAAAACTTCTTCGTTATTTGTTCTTAACAACATTCCTTCATTCGCAGCCATGTAACCTCTCACTGAAGTTTGTTTCGCTTGCTCCAAAACCTCTTTAATCTTTTCAGAATTCTTCTCTTTAGAATCTTCAGCAAATAAATTAGGAATTGCATTCTGGATAAGTTTTGTAAGATGCTTCTTGGCTATTTCATTCGCTCCTTTACGAATTCTTTTTCGCTCTTCGGTATCTTCTTGTGAAGTGGAATTCATTAAACAAATTCCTTTCACTTTCTCTGGAAATAATTTTGCAAACTCTAAAGACACATACCCCCCCATTGAATGACCTATAAAATACGATTTACGAATTCGAAGCTTTTTTAAAACCGTTTGCACTACCAAAGCCATTTCCGACATTAAATGAATATAACCTACACTATCTGTCTTCCCATGTCCTAATAGATCAACCGTAATAACACGATTTTTCTTTGATAGTTCCCCAGACACTTCATTCCACATGGAATGATTTTCTAGAAAACCGTGCAATAAAACAACGGCACTTCCTTTCCCTTTATCAGTATAAAAAACTTCTGATTCCTTATATTTTACAATCATTTTTAACCTATATTCGGACAAAGATAAATTTGTTACGGTATGAACAAAACTAAAGAAGTATTTATAATTGGCTTTGCTTTATTTTCTATGTTTTTTGGAGCTGGAAACCTTATTCTTCCTCCTTCTTTAGGGAAAAGTGCTGGTGATTCATGGTCTTTCGTAACTCTAGGTTTTTTTTTAACCGCTGTAATTATTCCTTTTTTAGGGATTTTAGCGCATGCTAAACTTCAAGGAACGATGTACGATTTTGGTAAAAAAGTTTCACCTATTTTTAGCACCTTTTACTGTATTATTGTTTACATCATTTCTATTGCCTTACCTGCCCCAAGAACAGCTTCGGTAACTCATGAAATGGCTATTGCTCCTTACTTTGAATTAAACTCATTAATTACAAGTTTTATTTATTTTTCATTGGTATTTGTTTTTACATTAAACAGGTCGAAGGTATTAGAACTTTTAGGAAAGTTTTTAACTCCACTCATCATTCTTATCTTGTTAGCAATTATTTGTATCGGAATATTCAACCCTCCAAGCACCATGTTAGCGAGCACATTTAAGACTCCTTTAGTCAGTGGTATTTTGGAAGGGTACCAAACTTTTGATGCCATTGGAGCTATTGTCGTTGGGGGCGTTTTAGTTATTTCTATGAACTTCAAAAAAAATGCTTCTTTTACACTAAAACAACGTTTTATAACCAGAGCTGGTATTATTGCCGCAACGGGTTTATTGGTCATTTATGCCGGCCTTATTTTTAATGGAGCCTTGTTTAATACAACTTTTAAAGAAGGTGCAACGAGAGCAGAAGTGCTTTCATCTTTAAGTTTGCAAACTTTAGGAAATATTGGTGCTACTTTATTAAGTGTATTAGTAGCTCTTGCATGTTTTACGACAGCTGTTGGTATTATAACAGGAACTGCTGATTATTTTAAGGGATTATTTAAAGATTCTTCAAAAGCTTACTTTATAACGGCCTTAGTTGGGTGTGTTTTAGGTGTTGCTGTTGGTCAATTTGATGTGCACAAAATTATTATTGTAGCAATTCCTGCATTAAGGTTTATTTATCCAATAACGATTATGTTAATTGTTTTGAATGTTTTACCTACGAAATTTGCGAGTTCAACTACTTTTAAGTTAGTTATCGTCACTACTTTTATTTTTAGCACTCCCGATTTTTTACAGTTTTTTGATAAAAACATCCTTGCTTCTGCTACAAATTTAATTCCTTTTGCAAATCATCATTTGGGATGGGTACTTCCAGCATTTATTGTATTGATTATAGTTAATGTTTTTGAAAACTTACAGCCAACAAAAAAACTCACTTAAAAGTGAGTTTTCATATTTTTTTATTTGATATAAGATTAGTTAAATCGATACCCAACATTTACTCCAACTCTTGGCACAACTGCATAAGAATCTGAAGTAAACATGTTTCTTCCAATTCCGACATAAGCACCAACAACTAGACCTCCGTTAGAAACATATTTTGAACCAGCAGCAATTCCAATGGCTCCGTCTGTATATTCTCTTGAATCCTTTGTCCCAGAATTAATTCCTAAAAATATTTCTCCAAAATGATTCCAGTTTCTATTACTGGTAAAGTAATGACGAAAATAAGGTGTGAACATTTGATCTTCATTATATCTGAAATCCGCACTTTCCTTCTCAAAATTAAAAAGCGCTGATAAACCTACCGACGATTGATCACTCAAATAATACTCGTAAGAGAGCTCTAAGGTTTTTAATATGATTCCATCAGCAATGTCGATCTTTACTTCTTGTTGCGCGTTTGCGAAAGTACCTGCAAATAATACAAGGGCTACAATTATTTTTTTCATTGGTTTCTTTTTTATTTTTTGATTTTGTTTTTATCTTGTTTAAAGGCTTATTCTCTGCAATTATTATACCACAAACATACTTAAAAAATGGCTTTTAATTGTACAGTTCCTGAATGTATTGTTGTCGAACCCTCACTTTTTCTTCCAAAATAATTTAACGATAAATTTAAAATGGAAGTCAGTTTTTGATTCCAGAGTAAACTCCAAGTATAGTTTCTTCCTACTTGTAAACCTTCTAGCATCTGATATCCTACTGGAGAATTTTCATTTCCGCTAAAATTGTTAATGAACATAGTAACGTCAGCTGTTAACTGATTTTTCTTTGGACTTAAGAAAAAGTATGACAATCCTAATTTCTGTAGCTGGAGCTTTTCAAAGTCCTTTTCAATATTTTCTTTATCTTTTAAATGATAGAAAAAAGAAAACTTATGATCCTTATTATATAAAAAGGTTAGTTTAGGTTGCACTTCTTTAATTTGAATGTTATAATTTCTATTAGCTAAATTTTCGGTTTGCAATTGATTTTCTGAAAGTGCTCCTTTCGCCTCAAACAACCAAAACTTGGTTAATTTATGCTGAAACTCTAGTTGATGAATGAGTGAATTATTTTCTTGAGTTCCAATTGAAAATTGCTGTTTGTTTCTCGACTTTCCATAAGAATACGTCCAACTATACTTTTGCAAACTTCTATTGAAATAAAAGTTATTTCTAATATTAAATGTTAGCCCTAATAATTCTTCTCCATCCATCTGAAAGGGATTCCAATGAAACCCTCCTTCTTCCTTTAATCGTTCATTGTCAATAGTAACATAGGTTTGATTATAGAAATGCGACAGTAACTTTATCAATCCTTTTTTTGCTTTCCATATTTGCGGATTTAGAGTAACGGATTGTTTCCATTTTACTCTTTGCGTTGGAACAAATCGAATATTCGGGAGTGCTACTCTTAAATAGGTTGCCTGATCTTGAAATTGTGCTACTTCAAACTCATTAAATTGTTGTTCGCCATCATTATTATAATCAATCCAAGTATAATATCCTTGTCCTGGTTCTGTTTTAACATATACAAAATCTTGCCGAGCAATATTTCCCGATGTTGTCTCATAACTAGTCCCAAGTGTCAAAAAACTCTTAAAAAAACGTTGGTTATAAGCTATTCTTGAATTGAGTGCTTCTTCATTTTCTTTGAATGTATTATTGGTACTACGGTAATTTGCAAAAACAGTTAAATTGGTTGTTTTGTTCTGAATAAGTCTACTGTTTATATAGAAGGTTTTACGATTGTTAACCTGTGTAAATGCGTTTGATTTTATACTATCATTTGTACGATAATTCACACCTACTTTGACGTATACTTTGGTAGAATCTCCAACACCATAGAATCCTTCAACTTCATTGAAACTATGACTTAAAGCATCGAAATTATTGGTAGCCGTTAATTTTCTGGAATTAGATTCAAGATTTACAGCAGCTCCTATCCACGATTTATTAAAACTTCTCATAGCTTTTGATTTTATCCTGTAAAAATTATCGTTTCTTGAATTAGTGAAGTTATCTAACCAACTCCCTTGTAACCAAAAACTAGTTTTTTCCTTTTTTATGTTTGCTTGTATTGCATGCTTATTCCCTGAAAAATTATTGGAAAAAGAAAGGTGTTGAAACTCATATGAAAACTTGGTGTGTTTTTTATTATCAAAAAACAGTTTTACTCCCAATTCGTTTTGATCTCCAGCTCTATTTTCTAAATTCCAATCTCTATTAAATTCAACTGACTGGAAACGTTGAACAGTTTGAAAGTTGTTTTGAATAAATTTATAATCCAAGCTACTAGAAACATCCCAAGTTTTATTTGAGATTTGCTGTTTCCATCCAACTTTTGCCGCTACTTTTTGATTTTCTCTATTATCAATTTCTGAAAACAAGTTTTGATCATTGTCACTAAATGCCAGCTCAGTAGAAAGCTCTGTTTTCTCTGAAGGTTTATACATAGAATTCACCACAGCTACCTGTAATTTTGTTGGTGCTATTAATTGAATAATAGGACTAAACGACCCTGAATTAATTCCTGCATACTTATAAATAGTTCCAATAGCTATGGTTTTATCTACTTCGTAATTCCCTCTATTTTGACCTACGTTCGTAAAGGTAACAGTATACACCTCATCGCTCTCGTTCGTAGTATATTCAAATACTTCTTCTACTCCTACTATTGTTTTTTTATACTGAATCCTATTTGCAGAAAATTGATCAGCAAAGGCACTTGGGGCAGTCATTTTACTTGGATCGTTTCCAGCATTTGCTAAAATTTGCTTTTGGGCATCCGTAAGACTTTGTTGTACTGGCTGATTTTTGGCATCGTTTTCATTATAGAAAAATCCCGCTATAGCAAACGAATCACTTTTATACTCAGATTTTCCATAAGTAATAAATCGTGTATAATTTCTATCGGAGTATTGAAACTCAATTCGAATACGCATATCATTGGTAATCGGGTATGTTGTGTTGAATCGTATTTCAGCTAAATTGTAATCTATTATATAATCTTTATTTTCGCCCCTTTCAATAGCAATACCATTTACAAATACACGTTCACTGCCTTCAATCATGATAATGGCAGATTCGTTGTTCGATCCCAAAATTTTATATGGTCCTTGGTTGCCCTCAGCACCAACAAAATTGAACACGGAAAATTTTCCTCTTACAATAGCTCCAGAAGCCCCAGCGCTTAAACCTTCATTGAATTTAGCTCCTACTTCAACTCCAGAAACTTGCTTGTCAAAATTTAAAAAATAACTATTTCTATTTGAGAGACTAATATCTCCTCCTTTCAAATTCCAATGTTTACTATATAATTCAACGAATATCCTATCAAAATCTGTCACGTTTTGTGAGTAACCACTTTGTTGTAAAGGGAAGTTAGTATCAAATATATTCGCTCTAATGCCTACTTTTTTAGAGAGTTTTCCTGATATAGTTAAATCGAGTGTAGAATTGGTAACGGCATTTTGATTGTTTCCACTTGTAAGTCCTCGAGTAATAAAACCTTGGGTTTCTAAACCATCAAACAATTTAACATCTTTCGTCTTTTTATTAGTGGTTTCACTATATAATCTACCCATGTTTTTTGTGTTTTCTACAATTAATCGTTTATCAAAAGGGACATAGGTTTTTGTTAAAAAATCAGGATATAAGTAATATTGAACGATGATTTCTGGATACTTCTCTTTGTCTATTGATAACTGAGACAGTCCAAAATCGATTTGATATTCACTTTGAGGTATTACCTTTTTTTCTTTAGCTGTTAGTACTTTGAAATCTTCAGGATATATACTCAAACTGTCAATTTGAATAATATTTTTGAGTACTCGAATTTTTTTAGAACGAAATTCTTCTTGTTTGGTTTGTGCATGACCGTATACAATCACGAAAAAACAGAAAACACAAAAAATTTTGTTCATCATATTCTAACAACGTAGTAAAAACAAAAATAGTTTATTTATCGTTATGGGCTTAATATTTTAAAATCGTTGTATTTATTGAGTTTTCTTAGCTAAAAACGACTCTTTTTGTATTTTTTTGTTAGCGTAATTTCCCTTTATAATAAGAAAAAACTGCTGGAATCGTATTCATGTTAACACATAAAATAAATCACAATTTAACTGTATAAATAGTACCATCAGAGCTACCAAAGTATATTCTATTATTCTCAATAATTGGCGTAGATAAAATAGACCCGAGTGAATGAATTAACTTTTCAGTAGCCTCAAAATCATCTCCATAAAGTTCAAACCCTTTTTTAAAATGCCCCTTTTCATTATACATTAAACTATAATTTTTCTTGCTGCTTTCAGTTTGAAACTCATAGTTTCTCTCTCCTGTATCGCAATTTAATCCAATAATTTTTCCGTCAAAACTTCCGAAGTAAATGGTATTATTATGAACTACTCCCGATCCATAAACTCTCATTTGTAAAGGTGCTGTCCATTTAACAATTCCCGTTTTTTTATCTACTGCATAAAACAAATGAGCGTCAGAAGTACCGAAATACAACGTGCCTTTATGCTCGGTAGGAATCGCTATAATCCAACCGCTTTTTTCTTTCAAGTTCCATAAAAGAGTTCCTGTTTTGGAGTTAATTGCATACATGTTGTAATCTCTACTTCCGAAATAAACCACATCATCTTTAACTAGCAGTCCTTTTTGAATTTCTCCATTTGGAAAATACTCATCTCCTACTGTTTTAAACTTCCAAAGAAGTTGACCATTATCTTTTCCCAAAGCATATACATATCCATCAAAACTTCCAATATATACCTGCTCTTTATATAAAACAGGTGATGCATGAACCACTCCATTGGTTTTAAATTTCCACTGTAGCTTTCCTGTTTTATTCTCAATGGCATACAAGTTACCATCAGCACATCCCCAATAAACTGTTTCGGTATTTCCTGTTGGAGAAGAAAGATAGTAATCCCATAAATCGTACATTTTTTCTCCTTTCGATTCAAATTTCCAAACAAGGTTTCCGTTATTCTTATTTACTCCGTATAAATTTCCATCGGCACTAGAAAAACAAATTAGATTATTAGAAATAAAGGGTGTCGAATGCACTGCTCCTTTTGTTTTGTATTTCCAAACCAGATTTCCAGTATTTTTATTTATCGCATATAAATAATGATCCCCACTACCTATATATATTCTGTTATTCTCAATAACTGGTGAAGAATACACTCTATTATTAGTTTTAAAAGTCCATATAGATTTATTTTGACTCAGGATTGGGAAGTTAATAAGCACGAAAAAGGCTAATAGAAATCGTAATATCATATTGTTTTGGTTAGTAGTAGTTACTTGAATACAATACTAAAGGAAATCTATTAAAGTAAAAAAGTTTTACTCACTACAATTCTATTCTACAAATGACTTTTTCTTAACTATTTTGCTTTTTAAAATATTTTTCTTAACTTTAGTCTATCTTGTATATTAATTATTCCCCTAAAAATGTCTTAGCATTTTAATTATAGAATCCCCTGAGACATTTTTTCTTTTTTATATAATCCTAAAATTTCTTTATTAAACTTGATTCAAACTTATGACTGTACCCCATGGGATTGATTTATAAATCGTATTACAATCTAAACTTAATCTGATTGTAATTATCAGTTCCTGCGTAACAAACTCAAATATAGAGTCGACAATAATAACAACAAATAACTTTTATAAGGTTTGAAGGATTTTATTTGTACTGCGAAAAAGAAAAAAAGCTGCCAAAACGTTATGAGGGGGGGAGTTGTTTTGACAGCTTGTTGCTTTTGTTTTCTTTATTTTTTAAAGGGGGAATAATTAATACTTTGGGGAGAGAGATATTAATTACACTGCAAATATACCGCTGAATACTTGGCGAAAAGTAGGTGAAGTACTTATGTTGTAGGCATGTAGTAAAAAAGGAGTATACAGATAAACACCTCACTACCTTAAACATACGTTTTACACATGCCTTGTTTTGAAACATTTTCAATTTTAAAACCACAACTCAACACAACACATAAACAACTCATAAACAGTTTTTTAAACATAAATTAAATCCAAATTTCGTGGTTCTGTAATTCAATAGACTAGCTATTGATTTATTAATTCTATCATAAATAATAAAAAAACCACATTATATTTTTTAATTTATAATGTGGCTTAAAATGTTTTTAATTAATTAGTAGAAACTAGTTTGGAATTCTAAACTATTATCTACCACCTGGTTCGCTTTCACACATATCAGTGCAACTATTTCCCGGCCCTCCAACAAAACAAGCATTCCATGTAGGGCATCCTCCAGACTTGAATTCATTTAAAGCTATTTCTCTACATTCTGCTCTGTAACCAGGGGAATTGTCAAAACAAGAATTTGGAACGACTCCTCCTTGAATGTTTTTTTGTTCAGACTTGGTTAAAGATTTTCCTAAATTTAAAATCTGTGTTTTCATAATAGTATAATTAATTGGTTATATCTCCACAAGCATTTAAAGACTCTTGCAGATTGAGTCTATTCTGTTATAATTATTAAAAATAACTTTCTTGATCGTTTGTCTATGAAGTTTTCCTCTTTAAGCTTTTATTTTTTTCTGTAATCTACAAGAATTAATAGTTAAAACCTACAATTTTACTGACTATAGCCAAACTATAGGTGTTTTATAACATATATTACTTTAAAATACCATACAATATCCGTCTACTAACGGTATTTATTTACAGGTGAACCCTAAAATATGAAACCGATCATAATTAGAATCGTATTTTAATCTTACTTTAAGGTTTAATTCTTGTTTAAGAATCTCTAATGTATAGTCTGCACTCCCATTTCCATAAGGTATATCTCCTTTTTCAACGTTAAAACTAACATTATCAAAAGGTTTTAATGTTTGAATTAAGTTAAATAAACTCTTTCCTACATTGACTACATCATTTACCAAAAAGTTTTCATTTGATCTGAAATCTCCTTTAGTTTCCATCATAACTAATTCTTTTCCAATCTTCATCACTCTAGCCTCCATTTTCTTTGAATCTTTACAGGTTGATAAGAACAATGATAAAATGATAATGGTAATATAAGTTCGTTTCTTCATGTTTTTAGAGCTATAAAAATCATTTTTTCGAGATTAAACAAATTTAATTTTCTTCTTATCTATAAAAAAGTAAACCACGTTACAATTACTCATAACGTGGCTTTATCTATTTTTAAAATTTAATTTCTATTTTTCTTACTCGGTACTCGTCACAGACTAGCACTAGCTATTGATTCATTACTTCTATCATAAATAATAAAAAAACCACATTATATTTTTTAATTTATAATGTGGCTCAAAATGTTTTTAATTAATTAGTAGAAACTAGTTTGGAATTCTAAATTAGTACCTATCTCCTGGTGCACTTCTACACATATCTACACAACCTCCTGATCCATAAGAAAAACATGAATCCCATGTAGGACATCCTCCATCGTTAAATTCATTCAACGCAAGTTCTCTACATTCTGCTCTGTAGCCAGAAGAATTGTCAAAACAATAACCAGGGACTCCTCCATAAATATCCTGCTGTTGAGACTTGGTTAAAGATTTACCTAAATTTAAAATTTGTTTTTTCATAATAGTATAATTATTTGTTTTCATAACACTGTAGGCATTTTAAGACCCCTACAGCTTGAGTCTATTTTTTTATAATGAATAATGATAATCTTGTTTTCAAGTGAGGTTTTCTTTTCTTATCGCATATTTCTCTTCTAATTTACGAGAATAAACATTGAGAACCTTAGGATTTAAAGGCTATAACATAACTTTATGTTTTTTATAATATTCCTTAAAACAACACAAACAATCTTTAGTTTTTTAAGTAACTAGTTTAGAATATGATGAGATAAATTGTACGCAAAAAAAAGCATATTCTTACTTTTTACTTGTAACTTTATTGTCTCTTGATTTAAATTAAACGATCATTTTATGTTAAAAAACCTAAAAGATGAAACCGATCATAATTAGAATCGTATTTTAATCTTACTTTAAGGTTTAATTCTTGTTTAAGAATCTCTAATGTATAGTCTGCACTCCCATTTCCATAAGGTATATCTCCTTTTTCAACGTTAAATCTAACATTATCAAAAGGTTTTAATGTTTGAATTAAGTTAAATAAGCTCTTTCCTACATTGACTACATCATTTACCAAAAAGTTTTCATTTGATCTGAAATCTCCCTTAGTTTCCATCATAACTAATTCTTTTCCAATCTTCATCACTCTAGCCTCCATTTTCTTTGAATCTTTACAGGTTGATAAGAACAATGATAAAATGATAATGGTAATATAAATTCGTTTCTTCATGTTTTTAGAACTATAAAAATTATTTTTTCGAGATTAAACAAATTTAATTTCCATAGCTTATAAAAATAAACCACGTTATAATCGCTTATAACGTGGCTCTATCTGTTTTTAAAAATTAATTTCTATTTTTCTTACTCGGTACTCGTCAAAGACGAGCACTAGCTATTGCATCTACCCACACCCACAATTCGTGTCGCAACCCTTGTTTTTTTTACCTTTCCACAAGAATTTCTTTATTAAAAAAAACAGGGCGCCTGCAACAGTAATATATGCTAATAGTTCTTGCATTATCTTAAAATTTGATATGATATTAAAGCAGAAACATAGGCCAAAACTCCCATTCCTATCAATTGAATCATAGGCCATTTCCAACTATTCGTTTCTCTTTTTACAATGGCCAAAGTTGCCATACACTGCATTGCAAAAGCGTAAAAAAGTAATAGCGATATTCCTGTAGCAAAATTAAATCGCTTCTTCCCTGTTTTTGGGTTAATTTCTGAAGCCATTCTTTCTTTTATCGTAGTTGTATCCTCATCACCACTTTCAACACTATAAATTGTAGCTAAAGTACCTACAAACACCTCTCTTGCAGCAAAAGAAGCTACTAAACCTATTCCTATTTTCCAATCATAACCCAATGGCTCAACAGTGGGCTCAATTACTTTACCAATAACACCTAAGTACGAATTTTCTAATTTTCCTGAAGCTATTTTTTGCTCTAACTCTGAGTTCGAAATATCAGAATTAGAATATTGTTCCGTTACATCTTTTTCTACAGTATTGTATGAAGATGGTCCATGAGAAGCTAAAAACCATAATACTATAGAAATGGCTAAGATTATTTTTCCTGCATCAAGAACAAAGGTTTTTGTTTTCTCAAAAACCTCTAAAAAAATATTCTTTCCAGAAGGTAATTTGTAATCTGGCATTTCAACAACAAAGAAACTTGCACTTTTAATTTTAAGTGTTTTATGTAAAATTACTGCGGCAACTACTGCCGTTGCAAACCCTAAAATGTATAAACTAAGCAAAGTAAGTCCTTGTAAACTAAAAAAACCAAAAATCTTTTTATCTGGAATAATTAAGGCAATTAAAATAGCATAGACAGGCAATCGAGCAGCACATGTGGTAAAAGGTGTTACCAAAATTGTTATCAAACGTTCTTTCCAATTTGAAATAGTTCTAGCCGCCATTACTGCCGGAATCGCACAAGCTGTTCCAGATATTAAAGGAATTACACTTTTTCCGTTCATTCCAAATCGACGCATGATTTTATCCATCAGAAAAACCACCCTACTCATATAACCAGTTTCCTCCAAAATGGCAATAAATAAAAATAAAATTGCTATCTGCGGAATAAAAATTACCACACCTCCTATTCCTGGTATAATTCCATCTGTGAGCAAATCCGTAAATATACCCGCTGGCAATACTCCTTTTACATATTCAGCCAAATCGGCAAACGTCCCATCAATAAAATCCATAGGGGCAGAAGCCCAATCGAAAACAGACTGAAAAATTAATAACAGCAGACCGAAAAAAAGCACATACCCGAATATTTTATGTGTAAAAACCTTATCCAATCTACTCCTTAAATCCGAAGCTTTTTCCTTATCAATAGTATAGACTTCCTTTAAAACTTGGTTAATTTTTTGATATCTATATATTGTTTCTTTATGCTGGTATCTTTTTTGTTTTGAAATATCTTTCTTAAACAATTTTAACGCTTCAATCTCATCTGATAATAAGTTAACATCGTGATTTTTAGTAAGCATTAACCATAATTCATACACCGAAAAACGACTACTTACTTTTTCCAAAGAAGTAAAATATTCAGCGTCAATTTTTTCGTAAAAACTTTTAAAATTAGAAGGTGTTTTTAACTTTGAAAAGTCAGCAATACTTTGTTTTAGTTCCTGAATACCTTCTTTTGTTCTAACTGAAATCAGAACCACCTTAGTTTGCAATTCAGATTCCAAAGCTTTTACATCAATAGAAATTCCTTTTTTATTCATTTGATCTGCCATATTAATGGCAAGAATTACAGGAATTTTTAAATCTTGGATTTGAGAAAATAAAAGTAAGTTTCGTTTTAAGTTTTCTACATCAGCCACCAATACAATTACATCAGGAATATCTTTTGGGTCATTACTCAATAACGATTTTAGCACAATGCTTTCATCTAATGATGTAGGATTAATACTGTAGGTTCCAGGCAAATCGGTTATTAACGCAGAAGTATTCTTATTCAGCTTCGATACTCCTTGCTTTTTGTCAACAGTTACTCCAGGATAGTTACCAACTTTTTGATTTAATCCTGTTAACTCATTAAACAATGATGTTTTTCCTGTGTTTGGATTTCCAATTAAACTTACTTTTAATTTATTACTCATTGTTTATTTTTAAATTTTAGTAACTATAATTTGGCAAGCAGTTTCTTTACGAATGGCAAGGTGACTTCCATTAACACATATATACATAGGATCATTCAAGGGAGCAATTTGTAAAAGCTCTACCTCTACTCCGGGTAAACAACCCATTTCTAATAATTTTAAAGGTATACGATCAAGGCATTCCTCTGATACGATTCCTTTTTCCCCGATTTGTAGCGTAGCGATTGTGTTCAAAAAAAATGGTGATTTAGCTTGCAAAGATACCAAAATAGAACCGTTCTAAACTGAAGCTATTATAGGAATCTCTTATTTTAATTCTAAAACGATAGACAAAACTTTAATTGACCGATGCTTTTACTTTAATTTTCTTTTAATGCAATTTCGACCATCAATTGATATCAGCTAGAAAAAACAGTGAAAAATAAACAGATGAAACTGTATATTTGTACTATGACTTTTGAAGACATTATCGGGCAAGAACATATTAAAGAGCATTTAAAAAAATCTTCTGAAAATGGAAGAATTCCACATGCCCAATTATTTATAGGAAAAGAAGGAACTGGAAGTTTACCCATGGCAATAGCTTATGCCCAACATATTTTATGCAACTTTTCTGATAACCCAGAAGCTTGTCAAATAAAATGTAATAAACTACAGCATCCTGATTTACATTTTGCTTTTCCTGTTACCACTACTGATTCTGTAAAAAGTCATCCAGTAAGCAATTTATTCTTAGAAGAATGGCGTTCTTTTTTAACCGAACAACCTTATGGAAGCCTATACAACTGGCTTCAACATATTGGCGTTGAAAACAAACAAGGTCAAATTGGGGTTGATGAAGCCGAAGATGTTGTAAAAAAGCTTCAATTAAAATCATATGAAGGAGGCTTCAAAATTATGATTATTTGGATGGCGGAAAAGATGAATATTGCAGCCTCAAATAAGCTTTTAAAACTTATTGAAGAACCTCCAAGTAAAACTATATTTTTATTGGTTGCTGAAGACGAAGGACAAATCATAAATACGATTAAATCAAGATGTCAAGCATTATATTTCCCTTCACTTGCTGAAAATGATATTGTAAAAACTCTTGTGAAAAACGAAAGTGTTAACGAAAACGAAGCTCTTAAAATTGCACATCAATCAGAAGGCAATTATAACAAAGCACTCCATATTTTTCATAACGATTCAAATGACACCATTTATGAACAATGGTTTATTACCTGGATTAGAAGTGCCTTTAAAGCTAAAGGAAATGCTGCTGTTATTCAAGATTTAATTGGATGGTCAGAGACCATTGCTAAATCTGGAAGAGAAACACAAAAGCAATTTCTTCAATACTGTTTGCAATTCTTCCGCCAGGCATTATTACTTAATTACGGGACTCCTGATTTAGTGTTTTTAGAAACAAAAACCTCTAACTTTGATTTGGCTAAATTCGCGCCTTTTGTTCATAGTGGAAACATTTTAACCATTGAAAAAGAGGTAAGTGATGCTCAATACCATATTGAAAGAAACGGAAATGCTAAAATAATTTTATTAGATTTATCCATTAAACTTACGCGTCTTTTGCATGCAAAAGAGGAAAAACTTAATTCGTAATGGTTACTAATATAATCTCTATCAAACTTGAGTCCATTTCTAATAATAGTATAAAAAAAAACAGAACGTATTCTTATTTTTTTATAGTGCTTTTAATTGCGATTGTATTTCTATTTATTTCCTGCGATTCTTTTAAAAAACAAAGTAAAAATTCATCTGAATCAAAATCGGCGCAATTTTTGCTACAAAAGTTCATGATCGGGGACTGGGAAACATCATACATAAAAATAACCTATCCAACATATAAAAAATCAGATAGCAATTATGTGTTTGAAGACGATTTTAGCAAACCGAACTCTGGAAAAGCACAATCTACTTACAAAGAAGATGGGACTTTTTCTGCATGGTTTTTATTAGCTAATGACAAAAAAGTTGGTGAAACTAGTGGTGTTTGGAAAACCAAAGGAGATAGTTTATATGTTAACTACCAATACCAAGGAAAACAGGTAAAAACCTTCTATACTATTACGCCAACTGAAAATGGCTTTAAAGGAAAAGTTATATACGATTGGGATAATGATTCTGAGTTTGACGACAAATTATTAATGAAAACTAAAAGACTAACTAACAATTGACATTTTTTAACAACATTTCTTTAAGAACGAGAATATTCTTATCAATGATACTCTTGGTATTATTGACATCAATGCTCATCGTTTACGTAACGGTATATCAATACGAAGAACAAACTAAAGACTACAACGAATCACGATTTGGAAGAAAAGAACAAGCTACTGCTCATAATATTGAAATAGAGCTTAGTAAAACTACGTATCCTGTTACTTCTGAAAACCTACCGAAGATATTTCAAGATAAAATTTATGAAATAGCCTCGGTACACAAGCTCACAATTTCTATGTATGACATGCATGGAAAGCTTTTAAAATCATCAATTCCTTACAATTTCGATCAAGCAAAAGAAATTCCTTTACCTCAAAAAACCGTAAAGAATTTAGCTATTAATTCAGATCATAGAATTGAAAAAGATACGATAATTGACAGGCTAAAACACCAATCATCTTTTACGTATATCAATGATTCAAGGTTTAAAAGAATAGGAATTTTAGAACTTAGAATTGCACAGGACAATTCTGATCAAAAAAAGGAACTTGAAGAGTTTTTATCAAGATTGACTTTGGTATATGGTTTAATGCTCATTTTGGCAATTGTATTGGCGTATTTCTTATCTAGCTATATTACTAGATCAATTAAAACTATCGCTGAAAAAATTAAAGAAACCCGATTAAACCAACGCAATGAAAAAATAATTCTCAATGCCGCTAGCTCAGAGATTATTTCACTTGTTGAATCGTATAACAACATGATTGATCAGCTTGAAGAAAGTGCTGTAAAACTTGCCAAAGGTGAACGTGAAGAAGCTTGGAAAGAAATGGCAAAACAAGTGGCACATGAAATTAAGAACCCCCTAACACCTATGCGTCTTACCGTGCAAAGTTTTGAAAGAAAATTCAATCCTGACGATCCAAACATTAAAGAAAAAGTTGCGGAGTACAGCTTAACACTTATTCAACAAATAGATGTAATGAGTTCTATTGCCTCTGCTTTTTCAGATTTTGCGAAAATGCCAAAACAAAAGAGAGAAAAACTTAATGTTCACGATGTAGTTAAACATGCTTTGGATATTTTTACTGAAGATTATATAGAATATATTTCAGGCGAAAATGAATTATATGCTAGTTTGGATAAAACTCAGCTTATACGAATAGTAACCAACTTGGTTAAAAATGCTACACAAGCCATGAAGAACGATGAAACTGCTCCAAAAATTGAGGTAAAGGTAGGTTCTGATGGTAACAACGTTAAAATTTCTATTTCGGATAATGGAAAAGGAATTCTTGAAGAAAACAAAGAGTTAGTATTTGAACCTAAATTCACTACAAAAACAAGTGGCATGGGATTAGGACTACCGATGATTAAAAAAATCATTGAAACCTACGATGGTTCAATCAGTTTTACTTCAACTGAAGGCATTGGTTCCGTTTTTACCGTAATTTTACCTAAAACATAGTATTGCATTATATTGACAAAATAAACTAAACAAAAACATGAGTTACGAAAATCTCTTAATTGAAAAAAAAGATGGTTTAGCGATGCTTACCATTAATCGTCCGAAAAAATTAAATGCTTTAAATAAGGTTACTATTGAAGAACTTCATACAGCTTTTGAAACCTTAGAAGATGATGCTAGTATTAAAGTAATTATTATTACAGGAAGCGGAGAAAAGGCCTTTGTTGCAGGAGCAGATATTTCGGAATTTGCCAGCTTTTCAACTGAAGAAGGTGCTGGCTTAGCCAGAAAAGGACAAGAAATGTTGTTTGACTATATTGAAAATCTATCCACTCCTGTAATTGCAGCAGTGAATGGTTTTGCTTTAGGTGGTGGTTTAGAACTTGCTATGGCTTGTCATTTCAGAATAGCTTCTGATAATGCTAAAATGGGACTTCCTGAGGTTTCATTAGGGGTTATTCCTGGTTATGGAGGAACGCAACGCTTACCTCAACTAATAGGAAAAGGAAGAGCTATGGAGTTAATTATGACAGCAAGTATGATTGGTGCATCGGATGCCAGAGAATACGGACTTGTAAACCACGTAACTTCTCCCAACGAGCTGTTAGCTCTTGCTGAAAAACTTGCTTCGAAAATTATGAAAAATTCATCAGTTGCCATTAGTGCTGCAATAAGAGCTATCAATGACAACTTTAGAGATGGTGTTAATGGTTATGAAACCGAAATTGAAGAATTTGGAAACAGTTTTGGTACTGAAGACTTTAAAGAAGGAACCACGGCCTTCTTAGAAAAAAGAAAACCTAATTTCCCTGGTGCCTAAAGTTGTTTTTCGAAAACAATTTTAGTCTGATACCAAACGAATTTTAAAATGATGCAAAAAAAACGACCTTGCTTTTTTCTTTTTCAAAGCTGTAAAACTCTTGCATAGCCTTTGCTACGGAATTGTTTTTCAATGTAGAAACAGGAAAAATGAACAAGTATTTATGTGGCATTTTAGGGTTCATTTGGTATAAATTACCGTATTGGTATATACATTGGTGATATTAAATCCATTTTTTAGATTTAATATCATCATTGGCTTAAACTCGTTCATTGATTTTGTTCTCGCCTTTTTATATCCTTGTTCTTTGGCAATTTGATGCTGCAATTCCATCATTTTCTGCCCTATTCCTTGTTTTCTATACATCTTCAACACACCTCCCACCCAACTATACATTGTTTCTTTATTATATCGATACCCTATTTTAAAACCAATTGCTCTTTCACCGCTAAAAGCAATGATCGCTATAACATTTTCTTTTATTAAAATTCTTTTCTTGAAAAAATGAATATCAGCAGAAACAAAAATTGAAGTATATAAATCGAGTAAGTTTGTTAACTCGTTTTCTTTAAATGTTTCTAAAATAACTTGATATGTAATAATAGGTTCCATAAAATAAAAATAGCACTTAAAAAGTTTTAAATGCTATTTCTTTACTTAAGGGGAAAAAAAAGATTTTTTTCTTGGGAATACCTGTCAAACTTAGCTTTATTTTATTAAAAAACAAAATTTAACATAAAGCTTATTGTAAAATAATATTAATTTAACATTATTCACCTTTCCATTCTATATAAAATTGATTCAGAAATTCTTCCATAAAACAATGTCTTTTAATAGCCATTACCTCTCCCGTTTTCGTATTCATTCGATCTTTTAACAAAAGAAGTTTTTCATAAAAATGATTAATTGTAGGTGCTTTAGATTTTTTATACTCCTCTTTTGTCATATTCAAATTTGGAGGAATCTCTGGATTATATAACTCTCTATTTTTAAAGCCACCATAATTAAAACATCTTGCAATACCAATAGCACCTAGGGCATCCAAACGATCAGCATCTTGAACAACATCTAACTCAATAGAGTTAAACTGTTGATTAAAATTACCTCCTTTAAAAGAAATATTTTTAATAATATTTTCTACATGAACGATGACTGGCTCTTCCACTTTCTGGCCTTCTAAAAAAACGCGTGCTTTTTTAGGTCCAACATTTTCATCTCCACCATGAAACTTGCTATCAGCTATATCATGAAGCAACGCTCCCAATGCCACAACAAATTCATCTACATTTTCCGTTTTTGCAATGGTTAAAGAGTTTTTATACACACGTTCTATATGAAAAAAATCATGTCCACCTTCCGCTCCTTTGAGTGTATCCTTTACAAATTGAATTGTATTCTCAATAATTGTTTTTTTATCCATAAAGCAAAAATATAGAAATGAACTCATCTTGGCTTTTTCTATTTCCTAAAAAACGACTGAAATTCACCCATATTTCGTTACTCTCTTTATTCGTAGCTATTGGCTATGACTTTCAAAAAGTGTCTCATCTGGTCAAATTTAAACTCATTTTCGGTTAAAAACAAAAAGTCAAGATGAGTTCAATAAAAAAATCCTGAGCGTTCACTCAGGATTTCATTTATTATTGTTTAGCGTTTTTTAAGCTAACACCGTGTTTTTTATCAAATTATTTGCTACTAAATATTCTGCAATCTGAACTGTATTAGTTGCTGCACCTTTTCTTAAGTTATCAGCAACAATCCACATATTTAATGCATTTTCTCTAGACAAATCTCTTCTAATTCTTCCAACAAAAACCTCATCTTTTCCTTCAGCAAAGAAAGGCATTGGGTATTCGTTGTTTTCAATATTATCTTGAACAATTACACCATCAGTTTCAGAAAGAATCGCTCTTACATCTTCCAATTCATAGTGCGAATCAAACTCTAAATTTACCGCTTCTGAGTGCCCACCAACAACAGGTATTCTTACAGCAGTTGCTGTAACGCCAATACTTGGATCTCCTAATATCTTGTGAGTTTCTCTTACTAACTTTAATTCTTCTTTAGTGTAACCAGCTTCTTCAAAAACATCACAATGAGGCAATGCATTTTTATGAATTTGATACGGATATGCCGCTTCCCCTTCAACTCCATTAGATTCATTTTCTAACTGACGAACAGCTTTTACCCCTGTTCCTGTAATTGATTGGTATGTAGAAACAACAATTCTATTGATTTTATATTTCTTATGTAATGGAGCCAGCGCCAAAACCATTTGAATTGTAGAACAGTTTGGGTTGGCAATAATTTTATCGTTTTCTGTTAACTCACCAGCATTAATTTCTGGAACGATTAACTTCTTTGTTGGATCCATTCTCCATGCAGATGAATTGTCGATTACTGTCGTTCCAACTGCAGCAAATTTTGGAGCCCATTCTAAAGATGTTCCACCTCCAGCAGAGAATAAAGCCACATCTGGCTTCATAGAAACCGCTGTTTCTAAACCTACTACACTGTAATTGGTTCCTTTATATTCTATTTGATTTCCAACTGAACGTTCAGAAGCAACAGGAATTAACTCTGTTACTGGAAAATTTCTTTCAGCCAATACCTGTAACATTACATTACCTACCATTCCGGTAGCTCCTACAAGCGCTACTTTCATCTTTTTATTTTTTATTTTTAGTGGTAAAATGAAACCTTTAATACTTAACAATCAACACTAAACACACTGATTTCATTTCTATAAATTAATTACTATATAATTTGTTACTTACACATAACAAATACAAAGGTTTAAAAAATAAGCTTTAGTTGTATACTAATTTTAGTATTTTTTAGGTTAAGTTTAAAATCTTATCAAAAATATATTAAAAGTGATATATTAAACAATAAACCCCAAAAAATCAGTAACTTTGCCGCGTTTTAAAAAACATTAAATTTTTGTTTAACTTAAAAAGGTATAGCATGCAACTGTACAACAAGTTAAGCGCAGCTGAACGCGCTAAATTAATTGACGAGGCGGGAGAAGACCGTCTCACCATTTCTTTTTATCAGTATTATAAAATACAAAATCCTACACTTTTCAGAAACAAGTTATTTATTGAGTGGAATGAACTCGATGTTTTAGGAAGAACTTATGTTGCCAACGAAGGAATAAACGCTCAAATTTCTGTTCCAGCAAAAAAGTTTTTAGCTTTAAAGGCACAATTAGATGCCATTTCTTTTTTAAATGATATTCGTTTAAATGTTGCCGTTGAACAAGACAATAAATCGTTTTTAAAATTAAAAATAAAGGTTCGCGACAAAATTGTTGCTGACGGTCTCAACGACAATACTTTTGACGTAACAGACAAAGGTGTTCATTTATCAGCTAAAGAGTTTAACGCCATGCTAGAAGACCCTAATACGGTTTGCGTAGACATGAGGAATCATTATGAAAGTGAAATAGGACATTTTGATGGTGCTCGCACCCCAGATGTTGATACATTTAGAGATTCATTAGATATTATTGAAGAAGATTTAAAAGAACACAAAGAAGATAAAAATCTTTTAATGTATTGTACTGGTGGAATTCGTTGTGAAAAAGCTTCAGCCTACTACAAACATAAAGGATTTAAAAATGTATTCCAACTTGAAGGTGGAATTATAGAATATACTCGCCAGGTAAAAGAGGAAGACATAGAGAACAAATTTAAAGGTAAAAACTTTGTTTTCGATCATCGTCGTGCAGAACGTATCTCTGATGATGTTATTTCTAAATGTCATCAGTGTGGAAAACCTTGCGACACGCACACCAATTGTGCTAACGAAGCTTGTCATCTATTATTTATTCAATGCGAAGAATGTAGAATAGAAACTGAGAATACTTGTTCTAAAGAATGTCAAGAAGTTATTCAACTTTCATACGAAGAGCAAAAAGCTTTAAGAAGAGGTAAACAAGCCAGTAACAAAATTTTTAAGAAAGGGCGTTCGGAAACTCTCAAGTATAAGAATTAACCAAAAAAACAGAAAGCACCTTAAAAGGTGCTTTTCTTCTTAATTAGAATGGGTTTAAATACTTTTTTTATAGGTTTTCCGTACCTTTGTAAGAGCAATGTTTATGCTCAATTCGATTGTTTAACAATACATTTTTCTCGTGAAAAAGCGCTTTCCTTTAATAGTTAAAATCTCTATCATTTCGGTTTATCTAATTTTTTTAGCGGGTTCTGTTGTTCGTATGACTGGATCTGGAATGGGGTGTCCTGATTGGCCTAAATGTTTTGGTTATTACATTCCTCCTACCTCGGAAGAACAAATTACCTGGCAACCTAATTCAGATTATAAAAAAGGAATGATCATTGTTAAAAATGAAACTTTATTTGTTGCTGAAAATGATTTAAAGACGAGCGGTAGTTTTAACACTTCAAACTGGAAAAAATACACAAAACATAATTATGCAAAGTTTAATAAATACCATACTTGGACTGAATATATTAATAGATTAGCCTCGGTATTATCAGGATTTGTATTTCTATTTCTTGTTTATGCTGCCTCTAAATTTTGGAAAGAGAATAAAACCATTGCTTTACTGGCATATGCAGCCTTTTTCTTAATGCTTTTTGAAGCGTGGCTTGGTAAAACCGTTGTTGACACTAATTTAAAACCAACCGTTATTACCATACATATGGTTGTAGGACTAGTGATTGTTGCCTTGCTTTTATGGCTGCACTATATAGTTACAGAACCCAAGGATAGCAATGTTAAATACAGTAGTTTATTTAACAAATTACTTATCGCATCCGTTATTTTTTCTCTAGTTCAAATAGCCTTAGGAACTCAAGTTCGACAATTTATTGATGAACAAGTAAAACTTAATGGTTTTGAAAACAAGGAATATAGTTTAATGGAACCTAGCTTCAAATTTTACTTCCATCGTTCATTTACTATTGCTATTGTTTTGGTAAACTTAGGGATGTTCTATCTTAACCAAATTAAAGACTTAGGGTATAAGCTAGTTAACTGGATTGTTTTCTTAATTTTCCTTGAAACCATTACAGGTATTTTAATGTATTATGCCGATTTCCCTATAGGAACACAAGCAACTCACCTTTTAGCTGGTGCTATATTATTTGGTCTACAATTTTATTTATGGCTGCAGAGTAGGATATCTGTTCTTAACGGAGAACAAAGTACCATAACAGAATAGTAAAAACAATTGTTGGAAGCAGATTTAATATACTTTTAAATATAGAATAACCATTGAACTTAATAAGGCCTTTAATTAGAATTTTTATAGATATTATTGAAGTTATCATGAACAAACCTCTTTTATATATTTGATTATTTGCTAATTCTGTATCAATAGAAAAATGATGCCAATTATTAATCAATACAATCATTACAAAAAGAAAAATCAGAGGAAATAGTGAATAGGCATACAACGAACAAACTTCAATGAAACTAGCCTTTCCTTTTAATAACTTCCCTATTCTATGAAGAACGAAGGCGTAAGCCATTCCAAAAATTACATAGACACAAATAGTTAATACAAGAAATAAAAGAACTATTAAGAACTTGCTCTCTTCCAGAAGATCAAAACCAGATATAAAACTAACGAAACCTGTTAGCCCAAAAATAACAATGCTCTTACGATATAAATCATCTTCATACTGTTCATCTAAAAGTTCTAATGCTTTTTGAGAATTGAAAAGTAAATAAAAGATTGTTTTCATTTTTTTAAGTAGCAATTTTTATTGTTTCATTGGAATTAAACCGACAAAAATTTCGCCCTAAAAGCCAATTCGTTATTCACAATTAAACTAATCCTTCCATTTCAAGCTCTCCATCATACGAACCATATCTTCTTTAATATATTCAACTGCTGGATATACGGAATCGTAGTTTGGTTTTGCATAAAAAAACAAAGATCCTTTAATAAAATGTCGAGAGCTATCTGTAGCATGAAATTGTATTTGAGAAGCTGCATTTCCCTCTATTTGACATAGCTTTCCATATACTTTATTCTCAGTATTAGAAAAATCTCTCCAAGAAATATTATCCGCTTTTACTGTATGTTCCAAAACTAGTTTTTCTGCTTCGATAAACAGTTCACGTAAATTTTCATTTACCGGTCGGTAAGTAATATCTACAGAAGCTTTTAACTTGGGGTACATCACTTTCAACCATTTATATGGCAACTCTTTAATGGAAGTATTTTGACCAATCTCAAAAACATAAGGTCTCTCAACTCCTAATACATTATACCCCTGAGCAGGATACTCTAAACTTAAATAAGCCTTTGGTTTTGGAATACTTTCTTCTCCACAACTTACTAAAATTGCCATTATAAGCAGCAACATCACTCTACGCATTTCTGGTAACTTTTACTTGTTTTATACGTCGTTTATCCAACGCCTCAATTGTAAACGTATAATTACTAAAATTTATTCTCTCTCCTTTTTTCGGAAACTTCCCTGATGCTTCTAAAATTAACCCCGCTAAAGTTTCGCTTTCTCCTTTTTCTTCTTCAAATTTATCCTCGTCATCGTCTTCCATTACTCTACAGAAATCTTTGATGGTTATTTTCCCTTCAAAAATATAATTATTTTCATCTAACCTTGAATAGAATAAATCTTCATCATCAAATTCATCATTAATATCACCTACAATTTCTTCAATTACATCTTCAAGAGTAACAATTCCACTGGTACCTCCATATTCATCTACAACTATTGCTAAATGATTTTTCTTTTCTTGAAATTCTTTTAGTAAATCGTCTAACTTTTTGTTTTCGGGAACAAAAAATGGTTTACGAACCAAATCTTGCCATTTGAAATTTATTTTATCTAAATGAACCAGTAAATCCTTCGCATATAAAACCCCAACAATATTATCAATATTCTCTTGATAAACAGGATTTCTTGAATATCCATTCTTTAATATAATCTTTAACACCTCTTCATAACTAGTACTGTCAGCAATTGCGCAAACATCTGTTCTTGGCTTCATAATTTGAACCGTCTCAGTATTCCCAAAAGTTACAATTCCTTCCAATATTTTCTGCTCTTCTTTGGTTGTCGCATTATCCGAAGTTAACTCAAGTGCCTGTGATAATTTTTCAACAGAGAAGTTATTATTCTTATTCCCTAGTTTGTTTTCAATAACGCTTGTTAGTTTTATCAAAGGAATACTTAAAGGCGCCAAAATTGTGCTTAAAAAACGTACAGGTTTTGCCATAATATTAGCAAAAACTAAAGCCTTTCTATTGGCATAAACTTTAGGTAATACCTCTCCAAAAAGTAAAATTAAAAATGTCACTAAAATAACTTCAATAAAAAACTTACTCTTATCTGAATAGTTCCTAAGAAAAACATTTCCTAAAGAAGCAAACAAAAGAACTATTAAAATGTTAATGAAATTATTAGTAATTAAAATAGTACCTAAAAGTCGTTTTGGTTTTTCAAGTAATTTCGCAATAGTACTTTTACCTTTTGTCTTTTCTTTCAATTTATCAAGTTCAGTTGAACTAATAGAGAAAAAAGCTATTTCTGTTCCTGAAATCAATGCAGAGCACACTAATAACAAAAGTAACACAACTAGTTTAGCACCAATCATCCAATCAATACTCAATAATAAAAATGAAATCGGTTCGGGTTCTGAGTCCAAAATTTAAAGTTTAGTTATACTAGAATGGTAAATCATCATCTTCATTAAGTTTAGAAGAAACATTATTACCAGGATTAGGAGCACTATGTTGCTGATCAACCTGAGGTGGAGCTGCATTTGTATTCGGATCTTTCTTGGTCGATAAAAACGTCATATCCTGAACTTGTATTTCAGTAGTATATCTCTTTTGTCCATCTACTTCGTACTGTCTGTTTTTTAATCTCCCTTCTACATACACCTTGTCTCCCTTTGTAAGATATTTCTCACAAATTTCAGCCAATTTGTTTCTAACAACAATATTATGCCATTCCGTATTGGTGATTCTTTCACCAGTTTGACGGTTTGTATACGTTTCATTGGTAGCAATAGGAAAACGACCAATAGCATTTCCTCCTTCGAAGTAATGCATTTTAACCTCATCTCCTAAATGCCCAATTAAAATTACTTTATTTACTGTTCCTGCCATAGCCTTAATTATTTCCTATAAAATCAAATATACAAAAATTACTTACTCAACGAGTTTTAAATTCCCATATCCCATCATTGTTGACCACTGACTAGATACTCATTCAAAAACTTCTCAATTAAAACGGGCACAGGTTTTTCTAAAACTTCTGTCCATTGCATGTTTGCTCCTTTAAAAGTGCCCATAGATACCACCCAAAATTGAGTATATAAATGTTGATGAGAAAGTTTATGAATTACCATTTTTTTATTGAAACGCCTAATTACCGCTCCATTTAAATCCATTTCATTAAATGATGGATTTTCAACTAATTCTTGGGCATCAATAGCTTTTTTAGTTTCAATCAAAGGGAATTGATACAGTCCTTGCCAAATTCCCTTTCCTTTTCTTTCTTCCAATATTGTTTTACCTTCATTCGTATCAATCACCAAATAGTTGAAATACCTCTTTTTTATTTTGATTTTTTTCTCTTTAACAGGTAATTCCTTCACCATATTATTATTGAATGCAATACAAATAGTTGAAAATTTACATGAATTGCATAATGGATTTTGAGGTTTGCAATGTATCGCACCAAAATCCATAATAGCTTGATTATAAATATCTGGTTCTTCTTTATCAATTAAACTTTGAGCAAGTTCTTTAAATTCTTTAATTCCTTTGGTTGAATTGATGGGTGTATGAACTCCAAAAACACGAGATAATACTCGATAAACGTTTCCGTCAACAACCGCAACGGGTTCTTTATAGCATATTGAAGCGATGGCCGAAGCGGTATAATCACCTACTCCCTTCAATTTTAACAAATCTTTATAATTTGATGGAAAAGCCCCTTTTAGTTCATTCGCAACATGTTTTGCAGTAAAGTGTAAATTGCGGGCTCGTGAGTAATATCCTAGCCCCTGCCACAACTTTAAAACTGTATCTTCTTCTGCTTTTGCCAAATCGAATACTGTTGGAAAAGCCTCTGTAAACCTTAAAAAATAAGGCAATCCTTGAGAAACACGGGTTTGCTGAAGCATAATTTCACTCAACCAAATGAAGTATGGGTTTTTAGTTTTTCGCCAGGGTAAGTCCCTATTATTTTGTAAATACCAGTTAATTAACTCTTTATAAAAAACCATTAAATTAAATTAGTTCTGCAAAGTTACTGGAATTTGATTGATTTTTTTTAAATTTAAACTTTTTCGGAATAGATTAATTATCATATATTTGCATCCTCAATTTTTAAAGAAAACAAATAAAAAATATTAATAATGACAAAAGCAGATATCGTATCTAAAATTTCGGATAAAAGTGGAATTGAAAAAGCAGATGTTTTAGCGACTGTTGAAGCATTCATGGATGAAGTGAAGGACGCGTTAGAGAATGGAGATAATGTATACTTAAGAGGTTTTGGTAGCTTCATTATCAAACAAAGAGCTGAAAAAACAGGTAGAAATATTTCAAAAAACACTACCATAAAAATACCAGCACACAATATTCCAGCTTTCAAACCTTCAAAGGTATTTACGGAAGGTGTGAAGACTAAGGTAAGTGTTAAATAACACGATCCTATAAATAAAGTATTAACCAAAAAGTCGGTTTATCCGACTTTTTCTAAACCAGTTTAACTATGCCGAGTGGTAAAAAAAGAAAGAGAGCTAAGATCTCTACTCACAAAAGAAAAAAAAGAGCAAGAGCAAACCGTCATAAGAAAAAGTAAGCAGTAGCTTACTTTTTCCGTTTGCTTATATAGCTTAAAAAGTTCATTGACATTAAGGTTTAAACACCTTAAAAGGGTATAAAAAAATACCTGTTTACAAAATTTTAATCCGTCTTCGTATGATGTACGTAGGCATAAAAACTACATTCAGATGAAAACAGAATTGATTATTCGATCAAATTCTTCTGATATTGATTTTGCCTTACTGAGAGATGGTAAACTTATTGAATTAAACAAAGAAACAAACGACAATAAATTTTCAGTTGGAGATATTTTTCTAGCAAAAATTGGAAAAGTAATGACTGGATTAAATGCGGCGTTTGTAAATGTGGGCTATCCTAAAGATGGTTTTTTACACTATCATGATTTAGGACCACAGGTGCAATCTTTGAATAAATTCATAAAAAAAGTAAGCACAGGTAAATTTAAAGAATTCACTTTAAAAAATTTCCGCTTTGAGGAGGACATAGACAAAGACGGAGGTATTAAAGATGTACTAAAATCAGGTCAAAATTTATTAGTACAAATTGTAAAAGAACCTATTTCTACCAAAGGGCCACGTATTAGTTCCGAGCTATCAATAGCTGGTAGATATTTAGTTTTAGTTCCTTTTTCTAATAGAGTATCAGTTTCACAAAAGATAGCTGATAGTAAAGAAAAAGAACGTTTAAAAAGATTAGCAAAAAGTATAAAACCAAAAGGTTTTGGACTTATTTTACGTACTGTTGCTGAAGGAAAAAAAGTAGCAGAACTTGACAAAGACTTACAGAATTCACTAGATAGTTGGAAAAACATGTGTAAACGTATTCCAAATACAAACACACCAACAAAAATTTTAAGTGAATTAAATAGAGCATCTTCTATTTTAAGAGATGTAATGAATGATTCTTTTACAAGTATCGTAACCAACGATGAAGCATTAGTGCAAGAAATTAAAGAATATTTAAGGGAAATATTCCCAGCAAAAGAAAATATTGTGAAACTTCATAGACCAAAAGTACCAATATTTGAGAAATATGGTATTGAAAGACAAATAAAAACATCGTTTGGCAAAACAGTTTCAATGAGCAAGGGTGCTTACTTAGTTATAGAGCACACAGAAGCGTTACACGTTATTGATGTAAATAGCGGTAACAGATCAAACAAAGCTTTAAGCCAAGAAGAAACTGCTTTAGAAGTTAATTTAATTGCCGCTTCGGAAATTGCAAGACAACTGCAATTACGAGATATGGGTGGAATTATTGTTGTTGACTTCATTGATATGAAAAGCTCTGAAAACAGACAAAAATTGTATCAGCATTTAAAAGAAGTTATGTCTTTAGACCGTACGAAACATAAAATACTACCTCCTAGTAAATTTGGTTTGGTACAAATTACAAGACAACGTGTAAGACCTGAATTACACATAAAAACAAGAGAACCTAATCCGAACAAAAATGGAGAAGTAGAAGCTCCTATTGTATTATTGGACAAGTTCGAATCTGAATTAGAAAGATTAGTTAACAGTAAAGAAAATTATAAGGATATTACGTTAAATGTTCATCCTTTCGTTGCTGGTTATTTAACTAACGGATTTAATTCAATTCGTTTTCAATGGTTCTTAAGATATAAAAAGTGGATAAAAATTTTACCTCGAGATGCTTACTTATACTTACAATATAAGTTTTCTTATACTAAAATCAAGAAATAAGTAAGGTTTAATCTTATTATGAAACAACCCCCTTTCAAATTAATTTGAAAGGGGGTTTTTTATTTTATGGTAGTTCTATCGTAATTACTCTAAAATAACTTTGTGTTCTTTAAAATAGAAACCGTCTTTACTTTGAACTAAAACAAAATAAACTCCTTTATTAAGTGCACTTAAATCTATTTGAAATTCATTTCCACTTTCGAACGTTTTAGAAAACTGCTCAATGTTTCTTGATGAATAAACACCTACAATTGCTTTACCTAAAGCAGCATCCCAAGGAATATTTACAATTCCAGTTGTTGGATTTGGATATGGAGGCTGTATCTTATCTTTTTCAGTATAAATAGTAACAGAAGCACTATTTGTTTTTCCATTTACATCTACAACTGTTGCCGTTATATAAATTTCAGAACTTCCTCTTTTCGGATCGTATTGAAAACTATATGGAGCTTCGGTACTTGAATAAAACTCAACTCTAGGGAAGAAATTAATGTCATTATACTCATAAGTAAGATACTCAACAAACTGAATATCAGAACTTCCTTTGACAACCTCAACATTAACATCAAGAAGCTCTCCTTTATTAAGAGTATAAAGATTTCCTTCTGTTAAATTAGTGAATCGAATTTCAGGATTTTTTACTACCTCAAAACTTACTTCTGCTTCACCCCAAGCTCCTCTTTCGTCAAGCGATCTTACCTTTACAGTATAAGCTCCTAATTCAGAAATGCGAAGTGTAGTTTCCTCAGAAAAGTAATGTGAATTCTCATAGTTTTCTTCTCTAATTAAGTTTCCGTTTAAATAAACTTCAGAACGAACCAATTGCTCAGGCCCTTCAAAAAACTCGTTATAAGAAGTATATGCTAATTCAACTTCAAGAGATTCTGTAAGGTCAAAAGTAGTTCCCTCGAAAGGTGTATGAATAAAAACTACTGGTGCTATATTCTTTTCACCATTTCCTATTCTTCTTTGAACTGTTACTGAATCACTCTTCTTACCTAAATTATCAATAGCAACAATTGTAATATCAAATTGATCCATAAGGTTTTCAGGAGTAATAACTACCGAATACACATTTCCTTCTTTGAGCATTTCAATATTTTCCTTAACAACACCATATACATTTGTATAACTCATGTACACCTTCTCTACAGCGCCATCAATATCTGTTGCTTTAATTTTAACCGGTATGGCTTCTAAATTATTTTGGAACTCATTTTGAGCTGATATTAACTCAAGCTTTGGAGATTGATTTAATGTAAAATCTAATTCTAAATCTTTTGTTGACTTTACTCCTTGCTCATTGATTGCTACAATACTTAAAACTTCCTCTCTATTTGTATTCGGAGAGTAATCAAATGTATATACATTACCTACTACTGATTTAGGCTCTAATAAGAAAGTTTCTCCTGGTCTTTGAATTTTCAAAAACACTGATGAAAAACTTAAAGCAGCATTGGTCACAGACGCCTTAACTTGAACTAATTTACCATGTTCGACATTAGTATTAGGCTCAGGACTAATTAACGTTATTGTTGACTTATTATTATTTGTACCACACTCTCCAAGCAACATCCAAGCTCCCCATTGATCATTTGAAAATGGAACACTTCCTTGAGACCAAAACTTAGCTTCAAATCTATCTCCTAAATACTCAACGATATCACCTTTTTTATATGCTTTTGATCTTGACCATTGCGCTAAATTACAGGCTCCAGACACTCTGCTTCCCCCTGTAACAACTACTGATACAGCTTGCTGATTTCCTGTTAAAACTCCTTTATGAGTAATCGTTACAGTATAAACCTCGCCAGCAGCGCCACCTACTACTTCAATTTTTTCAATATTATCAACAATATTGTCACCTCTTGTTGCTCCAGCGGATGGAGTAGCTGGATTTAACTTCCAAGGTAAGGTTTCTTTGTTTTCAGAATCTATAATTCTAATATCCAAGTCATTCACTAATACTGGAGTTGAATCATCAACGGTTGTATCAAATGGAGAAACATTATATGCTAAATCATTCCAGGAAATAGAAACCATCAACGGTTCATCAGAATTTTTTCTAACTTTGAAAGTATGTACCTCATTATTATCAAGGTTTATCTCTTTAATCATACTTAACTCTCCATTATTCTTAATGGCTTCCGCTGCTTTTTCAGCATTTAAAAGACCCCAACCAAATTCATAATCAGGCCCAGGATTTCTTCCTGCTTCAGACGCTGTGTGCAACGCCAAACCTTTTAAAGTTGCGGCACGCATATAAAACCCGTTCAATCGCTTATAATACTGTTGCAACAACAATAAAGAACCTGAAACATTTGGAGCAGACATAGAGGTACCACTCTTTGTAGTATAAGCACTTGTACTATATCGGTCTGCTGAATAAACATTTACTCCGTTTCCTGAAATATCAGGTTTGATTCTACCATCGTCTGTGGGTCCCCAATTTGAAAACCAAGACATTTTTACAGAAGAAGCATTCTTATATTCCTCTACTTTTTCAGCTGCAGCTATGGTTAATATATTCTTAGCTGCACTTACTCCATAAATTAAATCATATCCATCATCGCTTAGATTACTACCTCTATCATTTCCAGCCGATTTTACGTGTAAATAATAAGGAGCTTTATTTGCTAATTCATCCATTTTCCTGGCATATTGCCCATATTTACCAAAGTCGTATTTAGGCAAATAACTAGCATCCCAGCCATAAGAATGGTTAGAAACCAATAAATTATGATCTTTAACAGCTTGAATAATTTCCTGGTTATCATTAAACCAATCATAACTTAGCAAGGTAGCATTCGGAGCCATTCCAGCTGCTCTACCTCCATCAGCGTGTTTAGCGCCTATTAAAGTTCCACCTACGTGATCAGCATGACTATCATTTCGAGTCACATTCAAAGGATCTATATTTCCGTATATTGGTTCTACTCCTTCTTCTTTTACAATAACTCTTCCAGTAAAGGCTTCATGGTTTCCGTTCACAGTCGAACCTTCCCAAATTCCAATCATCTCTCCTTCTCCTGTAAGATTATACCCTAATCCACTTGATGGGTGCAACTTATCAGTTCTGGTGGTTTTAGCTGCACCGTCATTGTATGTGGTATAATAATACAAAGTACCATCTTCACCAACATCCATTAACTCTCTGTGACTATTATCATCTGAAGCACTTTCAGGTGTCGCAGATCTTAACAATGATTGCTTTCTTAAGTGTTCTTCTACTCTTTTTTTCGCGGCCTCACTTTCTCTTTTAAACTGAGATTGCAATGAGTTTAATCCTTGTGAGTTAGTTTCTTTTTTCACCTGAAGAATTGCCTTGTCTTGGGCATATCCACCAAATGAAATTAATCCTATAGATACTGCCGAAACAACAGTTCTAATTTTCTGCTTTGTGAAATCTATAAACATATTGCTTATAATTTTTTCTAATATTTAAAAATGATTTTCAATTATAGAATACAGTCTATGTAAGTTCGGTTAACATATTTTATTTTATAAAACACGTAGGTAAATCATACATTAATCAATATTCTTTTTTGCAAAAATTATGGATAGCGATTCCTTTTTAATTCTCATGAGATTTTTTTGCAGCCGCGAAACTAAACTATTTTTTAATCCATGAGTCATTCTTAAGTAAGATTTTTGAAAAGTCAAACTTCAATAAATTTATGAATTACTCACTAAAAACCATAAATCATGAATTAATACTCAATATTACAAATCAAAAAGAACAGAATTAACATTAACCCACAAGTTAAGTAGGTTTTAGTAGAAAAATTTGCATATTTTATCGAGTCTAAATAATAAAAAGCTCCTGCCAATAAAATGACAGGAGCTTTACTATTAGTAATAATTTTGTAAGTAATTCTATTAGAAACTACTACTCTACCACTATTTTGTATTCTTTGCGATAAATTACATTTTGACTTTCTATAACCACAATGTACGTTCCTTTCTTAAGTCCTCCTAAATCTAATTGCGCTGCCGCATCTAGAGACTCAAAAGTTTTCTTAAATTCAAACTTATAATTTAAAGTATATACATAAGTAACGAATTTACCTAAAGACTTATCCCATGGAATATTTACAATTCCTGTAGTTGGATTAGGATATGGAGGTTGCAAATCTTCTTTATCAGTATAAACTACTATACCTGTAGTATTCGCCATTCCAAACTCATTTATAGCTACAACATCAATGCGAATAGTAGACAATCCGTTTTTAGGTTCAAAGCTAGTACTAGATACTGCATCATTAGTAGTAAAATTATGTAAGTACGGCATTCTTCCACCTTCAACAAACTCTCTAATATAGTAACGTACTTCTCTAATTTTTGCATAATCTCCTTTCGCTTCAACAGCTACTTCGAAAGATTCTCCGATTTTTAATGGATATGTACTACCATCTACTAGGTTAGAGAAACGAACAGATGGCTTATCAACAACTTTAAAAGTTATTTGATTTTCTCCCCAAGTTCCTCTTTCGTCTAATGTTCTAATTTTAAGTGTGTATTCTCCCGCCTTAGAAACAGGTACAGAAGTTCTCATTCCTAATCCAAATTTCTTATCATGAATATGCTCATCAACTTTTACGTCGTTCAAGAATACTTCTGACTTTATTACATATTCTGGTCCTTCAATAATACCATTATAAGTAATGAAAACAAACGGAATATCTCTTGGCCCATCAAACTGGAATACTTGTCCTTCAAATAATTCTCTAAATTCAACAACTGGTGGTAAATTTGGCGCATCTGCTGCTATTCTGTTAAACATTGTAACGGTATCACTTTCTCTACCTCTATTATCAACAGCAACAATAGTATTATTATAAGCATCGTAGAACGTTGGAGGAGTAAATGAAGCAGTATAAATATCTCCATTCTTCGTCATTTCAACCTTCTTGAATACATTTTCTTCACCTTTGTAAGTAAATACAACTTTATCCACTGATCCATCAGCGTCAGTAACTTTAGCCTTAATTTCAACTGTTTCTAAAGTAGTAAATAAACGATCATTGTAAGACAATAACTCAACAACCGGTGCTAGGTTTTGCTTTAATGCTACATTGATTACCTTTTGGATTACGATTTCTCCAGCTTCATTCTTTACAAGTACTTTAAACTCAACGTTACTAGAACTATCTGTGTCTGAATAAGTAAAAGATTGAGCAAAAACAGTTTGATCATCTTTAACATTTGTTAATTGATAAAGATCTTCTTTTCCTCCAGTTGTTGTTGTTTCTAAGTGAACTTGTAAATCTTTTCCATAAATTCCTGATACCTGTAACTTCAAGTTCGTTAAAGTTCCTTTATAAATAGCATCTCCTTCCTGGTGACTTAAGAAAGCTATACTAGGCTCAGTTTGCTCTTCATATAGGAAGAAATTAAACTCTTGAGTTTTCTTAGTTCCTTTGCTATCAATGGCTACGATAGTATTATCGTATTTTCCATACCAATCTGGTGTATATTCGAAAGTATATACATCACCTTCTACCTTCAAAGGATTGATTATTTCAGTTCCTCTTTCATTTTTTCTAATAAGGTTTACTGAAGCTAAATCATTATCGGCATCAGTGATCTTTGCAGAAAAAGTAACTTTATTCATTCCTCTGAACTCAGTTCCGGCAGTTGGAGCTAGTAAGTTAATTTCTGGTGCATTGTTTCCTAACGTACTACAAGAACCCACAAATTTCCATGGTCCCCATTGATCTTTTATAAATGGAGCTTGCGCTTGTGACCAATTTTTAGCTTCAAACTTATCTCCTAAATACTCAACTATATCGCCTTGGTTATATGCTTTAGACCTTGACCATTGAGCAATATTACAGTCTCCCGTAACTCTCTTACCTCCAGTAACAATTACCGCTACTGATTGACGACCTCCTACTAAATTTCCTTTGTGCGAAACAGTAACCGTATATACTTCTCCTTCTATTCCTTCAGAAACTTCAACTCTTTCAATATTATCAACAATATTATCTCCTTTTGTTGCCCCTGCTGCTGGGTTCTTAGGATCTAATTTCCAAGGGAAATGAGTAGTATTCTCTGTATCAGTAACACGAATATCTAAATCATTCACTAAAACTGGTGTTGGATTATCGATAGATCTATCAGCAGGATTATACTGATATGCAACATCATTCCAAGAAATTGAAACTAATAAAGGTTCATTAGTAGCGTTTTTTCTTACTTTAAAACTATAAACTTCGTTATTATCTAAATCTACACTTTTAATCATACTTAACTCACCGTTATTCTTAATAGTTTCGGCAGCTTTCTCAGCATCTAATAGTCCCCATCCAAATTCATAATCTGGCCCTGGGTTTCTTCCAGCTTCAGAAGCTGTATGAAGTGCTAATCCTTTTAACATAGCAGACTCCATATAAAAACCATTTTGTTGCTTGAAGTATTGCTGTAATAATATTAACGATCCAGATACATTTGGAGCGGCCATTGACGTACCACTCAATGTTCCATAAGAATTATTTGATTGGTTACTTGCTGAATAAACTCCTACACCGTTTCCAGAAATATCTGGTTTAATTCTACCATCATCGGTAGGTCCCCAGTTCGAAAACACAGACATTTTTACCGAAGAAGCATCTTGATATGATTCAACTTTTTCTACTGCTGCAACCGTAAGAATATTTTTAGCTGCATTCTCAGCATACATTAAATCATATCCTCCTTTTGCCTGAAAACGCGATCTATCATTTGACGCTGCTTTTACATGTAAATAATATGGTGCATTGTTTGCAATTCTATCCATATTCCATGCATGATAGTAATATTTTCCGAAGAAAAACTCTGGTAAATATTGTGCTATTAAACTATATGAATGATTTGAAACTAATAAATTACGATCATTAATTGCTTCAATAATTTCCTCTGTATCATTAGACCAGTCATAACTCAAAAGTTCAGCATTTGGAGCCATACCAGCACCTCTACCATTAGAAGAATTTAATGCTCCCACCATTGTTCCTCCAACATGTGTAGCATGGTAATCAGTGTTGTTATTATTATAAACGCCTTCTCCTGATTGTGCTCGTCCTGTAAAAGTTTCATGGAATTCTTTTACAACACCACCATCCCAAATTCCAATAGTTTCTCCTTCTCCAGTTAAATTATAACCTAATCCACTTGAAGGGTGCAACTTATTTGTTCTGGTAGTTTTTGCTGCGTCGTCATTATCCGTTTTATAATAATACAAAATTCCATCAGTACCAACATCCATTAATTGTCTCGTAGAAGAAGGATCATTTTCTTCAGTACTTTCTTCTCCTAATAGATTATATACTTTGTAGAACTTATGTCTATTTTCATATTCTTCTACTCTTTTCTTTGCATCTTGCCCTTTCTTTATAAATTCAGATTTTAAGGCTGATAACTTTCTGTTATCATTGTCTTTTTTGATTAATTCAACCGCTTTATCTTGCGAATATCCAGCGAATGACACTAATCCTATAGTAACAGCTGCAATTGCTGTTCTAAAGTTTTTTTGCTTAGTAAACTGTATAAACATAATGTTTATATTTTAGTTTTAATACGTTAAAAATAGTTTTTCACTATAGAATATGTACTTGATTATTTAAGTTTCACTCTAAATAAAGAGCTTAAAAAAAGGCACTACAATTTACCCTCAAAACATTATTGTTTTGAATTTTTTTTTGATAAAAAAATTAAAATTGCCTTTCTATAGCTCTTATGAATTAACGAATTCAATTCATAAATATTCCCTTCTAATATTCTATGTTAGCAAAAATTTTTGGATAGCTATTCCTTGTTCTCGAGAGTTTATTTTTGCTATTGTAAAACTAAATTATTTATAACTGGTAAAATCAAATATTAGCCAAAACACTTCAAAAACACTATAAACATACCAAACTAATAGCTCTATGAATTTGACAATATTTTATGACAAAAACCTAAGTTTCTCCCTTAATTTATGTTAACAAAAACAAAACACAAAACATAAAAACAACTATACCTCTGATAATCAAAACTAAAATCAACCTAAGAAGAATAAATAGGTTTACAGCGAATAAAAAAAACCGACATAATTCTTTTTCCTTGTTTTTTTGGATCAGAATCATGTCGGCAGTTATTATTGGATCACCGAATTTAAAATTTGGTTTTCGCTTCTATTTTAAATCAAAACCAATATCTTTTCTATAATTGATTTTATCAAAAGATATTTTGTCTATGTTTTTATATGACTTTTCTAACGCTTCTTCTATTGTATTTCCTAATGAAGTAATTGCCATAACTCTTCCTCCACTAGTAACTACTTTATTATTATTTTTGGTAGTTCCTGCATGATACACTATTGAATCTTCTATTTGGTCGTACCCAGTAATTTCCTTTCCTTTTTCATAAGCTTCAGGATACCCTCCTGATACCAACATTATAGTTGTTGCTGTTTGGTCTGTTACTTCGTATGTTTTCTCTTTAAGTGTTTGATTTGCCACTCCTTCAAATAAATCTACTAAATCAGATTGAATTCTTGGCAAAACAGCTTCAGTTTCTGGGTCTCCCATTCGAACGTTATATTCAATTACAAAAGGATCGCCATTTACATTCATTAATCCAATAAAAATAAATCCTCTATAATCTATCCCATCGGCTTGCAGCCCATCGACTGTTGGTTTGATAACTCTTTCTTCAACCTTGGTTAAAAATTCTTCATCAGCAAAAGGAACTGGTGAAATTGCACCCATACCTCCTGTATTCAAACCAGTATCTCCTTCGCCTATTCTTTTATAATCTTTAGCAGAAGGTAATACTTTGTAACTTTTCCCATCTGTTAACACAAACACTGACAATTCAATTCCGTCTAAAAACTCTTCGATTACTACTGTGGATGATGCATTACCAAACTTTTTGTTAGACAACATCTCTTCAAGCTCAGTTTTAGCTTCTTCCAGATCATTTAAAATTAAAACGCCTTTACCTGCTGCTAATCCATCAGCTTTTAATACAAATGGAGGTTGCAATGTTTCAAGGAATAACTTTCCATCTTCCAAAGTAGCATTTGTAAAAGATTTATATTTAGCCGTAGGAATTAGATGCTTTTCCATAAACTGCTTAGAAAAATCTTTACTCCCTTCTAATAATGCTCCGTCTTTTTTAGGACCTATTACTGGTATTTTTACAAGCTCATTATCCGACAAGAAAAAGTCATGAATTCCTTCAACTAAAGGAGCCTCTGGTCCTACCACAACCATATCAATTTTATTTTCTAATACCGTTTTCTTTACTGCATTGAAATCGGTTGGATTTATTGATAAATTAGTTGCTATAGCATCAGTTCCTGCATTACCAGGCGCTACAAATAAGTTGTTAATTTTTTCACTTTCAGATATTTTCTTAGCAAAAGCATGTTCTCTTCCTCCAGAACCAAGTATTAAAATATTCATTGTTGCGTTGTTTTGTGCTGCAAATATATTGAACTCGATGAAACCTTCTTCAATTTAGATCAATTTCATTGATCTACTTAGTAAAACTAGAGTGTTTACAAAGTGTTAAGTAAATAAAACTACACCACCACTTAAGTTAAAAAACAAACAAAACACCACCTTAAAGTGTAATTTTGTAAAAAAAGCACAATATTTCTTTGTTTTTAATTAATAAAAAACAAATTTTGCCCTCTAAATCAACTTAATCATTATACATGAAGAAATTTTTATTCTCAAGAAACTTTCTATTGTTGTCATTATTTCTTTTTTCAGTCGCTGTTTCATCGCAAACAGTAAAGGGAAAAGTAATTGATCTCGATGGAAATGCTCTACCATTTTTTAATGTGGTAGAAAAAAACACAAATAACGGTACTACTACCGATGATCAAGGGGAGTTCTCAATTAATATGAGCAAGATTCCCTCAACACTAGTAATTTCATTACTAGGTTATGAAACAACTGAAAAGTTAGTTACATCAACAAATTACCTTGTTATAGAGGCAATGGAATCAAGCGAGACATTACAAGAAACTATTATCGTTGGTTCACGTAATAAATCAAGAACGGCTGTTGACACACCTGTTCCTGTTGATATTATTAATGTAGCTGAACTTACTAGAAACTCTCCACAAGTAAACCTGAACCAAATATTAAATTATGTGGCTCCTTCGTTTTCTTCAAATACTCAAACTATATCTGATGGAACAGATCATATAGACCCTGCCTCTTTAAGAGGTTTAGGACCAGATCAGGTTTTAGTTTTAGTTAACGGAAAAAGAAGACACACTTCATCATTAGTTAATGTTAATGGTACTTTTGGTAGAGGTAGTGTTGGTACCGATTTAAATGCGATACCTGCTGCTTCAATTAAAAGTATTCAAGTATTAAGAGATGGTGCTGCTGCTCAATATGGTTCTGATGCAATTGCCGGGGTAATTAATATTATTTTAAACAACAAGGTAAACGAATTAAATTTATCTGTTACTTCTGGTGCCCATGTGTCTAAAAATTCGCAAGAGCAACAAGGTGGTATTGATGGAGAAACTGTTAATATATCAGCTAATTATGGTATTGCTTTAGGTGATAAAGGTGGTTACATCAATTTTACAGGAGATTTCGACTATAGAGATCCTTATAGCAGAATGAGTGAATTTAAAGGACAGATATTCAGCGGATACAATTCTGTTGAGTGGGTTGCTAATAATTCTGGGTTGGATTTAGCAAACCTTAGTCTTGATGATATTCGCTTTGCTTCTCAAGGAGTTACTCATTTCGATTTAGCAACTAAGAATGCAATTAATAATGCAACAGATTTAACTACTATTCAATCTCTATTAAACTTCGATACTACTGAAGCTGAATTGGATGTTAGAGGATTAAACAGAAGTGATTTTAACATGCGTGTTGGGCAGTCTGGTGTAAGAGGTGGAAGGTTTTTTGCCAACATGAGTTTACCATTAGATGACAATGGAACAGAATTTTACTCTTTTTCTGGGTTTAGCTCAAGAACGGGTAATTCTGCAGGTTTTTATCGTTTACCATATCAGTCAAGAACTTATACTCCTTTATACATCAATGGTTTTTTACCTGAAATTAATTCTAAAATTATTGATAAATCAATCGCTGTTGGAATTCGCAGTAAAGCAGGGGATTGGGATGTAGACTTCAGTAATACTTGGGGAACTAACAGTTTCAATTTTGAGATTTCAAATACCTCAAACGCTTCTTTATTAAGTGCTTCACCGACTCGTTTTGATGCAGGAGGTTTTAGTTTTACTCAAAACACGACCAATTTAGATTTTGTAAATAACTATGAAGATATTTTCAATGGTTTAAACGTAGCCGTTGGTGCAGAGTACAGAGCTGAATTTTATGATATTGTTGCTGGAGAGGAAGAATCATATACGCAATATGATGCAAATGGTTTACCTGTTACTCCTACAACTACGGCTTCAACTGATTTCTTTGGAAGTTCAAGACCAGGAGGGTCACAAGTTTTCCCTGGATTTACTCCAAAAAATGCATTAGGTAGAGATAGAAATAGTTTCGCAGCTTATATTGACTTAGAAGCTGAATTAACAGATAAATTACTTGTTAGTGGAGCTGCAAGATTCGAAAATTATAGTGATTTTGGTTCTACCATTAATTATAAATTAGCGTCTCGTTATAAGGTTAATGATAACTTAAACTTAAGAGCAGGAGCTAGTACTGGTTTTAGAGCTCCGTCGTTACATCAGAGATATTATAATGCGATTGCTACTCAATTTATTGCAGGAGTTCCAAGTGAAGTAGGAACTTTTACAAACGATAGCGATATTGCTCAACAGTTAGGAATTCCTAGTTTAAAAGAAGAAGAGTCTGCAAGTGTTAGTTTCGGTTTCGCTGGAAAGATACCAAGTGCAAACTTAAAAATAACTGCCGATGCATATTTCGTTGCAATCGAAGATAGAGTTATCCTAACCGATCGTTTTAATATTCCTGATGGTATTGTTACAAATGCAGAAGCAGCCGCATTTTTTGCGAACGCAATCGATACTGAATCTATGGGACTTGACATTGTAGTTACTCATAAATTTGATTTAAATGAAAGCATGCGTTTATCATCTGATTTATCTGCTACTTTCTCTAAAACTAGACGTGTTGACGATATTCACTCTTCACAAGTTTTGGTAGATTCTGGTCAAGAAAGTAGTTATTTTAGTGAAGCGTCAAGAATTTACTTAGAAGAAGCTGTTCCTAGAACAAAAGTGAATTTATCAAATACTTTATCTACAGATCGCTTTAATGTATTCTTAAGAAATGTTTACTTCGGAGAAGTAACTGAAGCTAGTAATAATGTTGCCAGTCAACAAGTTTATGGTGCAAAGTTAGTTACTGATTTATCTGTTGGATTTAAAGCAACAGAAGAATTAACTTTTACTGTTGGAGCTAATAATATTTTTGATATTTATCCTGATAGAACTGATAGTACGAATAGTAACTTTAGTTCTGGAAGGTTTGAATGGTCAAGAAGATCTCAGCAATTTGGAATTGGAGGTAGATTCTTATTCGCTCGTTTAAACTTTATTTTAAACTAAACCTTACAAAAATGAAAAATATAAAATTAACCATATATATAGTTTTACTTTCATTGGGCTTCATAGCTTGTAATAGTGAAACTACCGACCCTGTGATCGGAACACCAACCTCTACATCTCAAGTTGAGATTGGTTTCAGTGGTTCCAATGATAACGCTGGTATCTTAGAAGATGGAGGACAAGCTTCTGCTAGTGTTGGGATAACCAAAAGCTTACCTTTTGATGTTATCGTTGAACTTGAAATTACATCATCTGATGGTTCGTTAGAAGATGATGCTGGGCAAGCAGAATTAACCTATGACAAAATGGTAACCATTTCTGCTGGATCAACTTCAGCAAATGCCAACTTTTCATTTATTGATGATGGAAAAAGTGATGGAGCTGAAACTTATACCGTTAAAATAAAAAACGCTACCACTAGTGTAACTTCTACAGAGTATTTTATTACCGCTTCTTCTGACTTAGAGCAACAATCTAGAGTATTTACTGTATATGATCAATTACCAGATGTGATTGATACGACTGCTGGAAGTGTTCAAATTGATTTAATGTGGACGGAAAGTTCAAGAGATATGGATTTCTATATTTTAAATGCCCCGGAACCATTGAATTCAAACGTAGTTGACCGTAGCGAAGGATTTACTACTACTGAATCGGTAGATTTACCTGAAGCTGCAGGTGATATTACTTATTATCTTTACGTAAATCAGTACTTCTTTACTGCTGATGTTGATTATACCATTGATTTTACTTTCCCTGATGGTCAAACAATCAATTATACAGGTACGGTAACTCAAGACAGCAATGTTATGTCTTTAGCTAAGGTTACAGATGGAGATACTGTTACATACACAATTACTAAACTATAAGAAAATGAAGAAATTTAAATATATTAAAGGTTTCATCATCATCCTTTCTGTTTTCTTAACAGGGGCATGTTCTGTCGATGATGATCTTCCAATAACACCAGATGCAACAACAAATATTACGGCTCAAACGGCTATTAACTCAGTTCGTATAGCAAATACGGAGGATAGCTACTCTGTAGTAGTAAATTTTTCAAATGCACTTTCTAGTTTAAGTAGATTAACGTATTCAGTAGGTTCTACTACCATGGAAATAGATTTAGTAAAAGGAACGACTCAAGTAGAACTTCCTGTTGATATGTCTGGAGCGAACATTCTTGTAAAGACCTTAACTATTGTTGATTTAAAAATTATAAACGCAAATATAGATAAGGTGTCTCCAAATATTTCTGAAGACCAAAAATCAACAACAATTATTAAAGGTATAGACGTTAATAACGATGTAACTTTTGTTTTTACTTGGAATGATAATAGTGATTTAGACTGTGATGTTAGAGATTCTGCTGCTACAGTTATTGATATTTCTCAAGGGTTTACTGGTACAGAAATGGTTACTTTACCTGAAACAGTTGCCGATGGTGAATATTATTTCACAATACGTCCTTGGACTATAAACAGCAATCCTTTAGAATGTTATGTAACTCTTATAAACGGAGAAAATGTAAGTTCTTATACAGGAAGTTTGGTTGATGCACTGCCTAGTTATGCAACCATTGCTAACTTTGTAAAAATCACAAAAACTACCGATACATCAGGAAGTGCTAGCTTCGCTTTCGAGCAGGTACTATTCTAAGATATATACAATTTTAATTGTATCTTTTTACAAAGGGTCATTCAGTATTTGAATGACCCTTTGTTTACTTTTTCCATTTCTTAAAATATTTGTAAGCAGAGGCTATATGGTAAAAAAGGAGTTTTATTCGTTTTGAAGATCCTTTTCTATGTAAATGCTTAATATGAACATCAGGAAAGTACAGGAGTTTTCTATTACTTTTTCTTATTTCTCTACACAAATCGGCATCCTCTAAATATAGAAAATAGCGACTGTCAAACCCGCCTAGAGCAACAAAATCTTTTGTTTTAAACAACATAAAACAACCATGAATAAATTCAGGTGTAAATGATTTATTTAGATCTATATCTCTATATTCTCTTTCCTTTACGTAATCTTTGTTAATCCCCAACCTTCTAGATATCATTTCTTTTACCGTAGGATTCTTGCGACAAGTAAACTGTAAACTTCCATCGCTATTCAAAACTTTTGGGGATATCATTGTTATTTTGTCGTCATTTTCCAAACTAGAAATCAACTTTTGAAAAATGACTCCATCGAACTCAACATCAGGATTTAAAACTAAATGATAATCCGATTTTCCTTCTATATGCCCTAGTATTTGGTTATGCGCTCTTCCAAAACCTACATTTCGTTTATTTTTGATATATTCTATTTCTTCAGTATTCGTTATGGTGAAATCTTGGTTCGAAGAATTATCAATTAAAAACATTTTCTTCGCAAAGGGAATACTCAAAAAACAATCAATCATTTTCTTTAGAACGTTTATATCTTCATTGAAAATAACCACACAGCACGTCAATCTAACTCCATCCATTTAATACGCTTTTTCGTCTCCCTTAAAAATGTTAAAAATAGTTTTTATAATTATTTTTAAATCTAATGCTAATGACCAGTTTTCGATGTAAAAAATATCGAGTCTGACCCTATTTTTTATATCTGCTTTTTTTCTAATTTCTCCACGATATCCACTTACTTGAGCCAATCCTGTTATGCCTGGTTTGACATTATGCCTTTCTATATAATTATCAACATCTTTTTGGTATTCTTGAGCCAATCTTTCCAAGTGAGGGCGCGGACCTACAACACTCATTGAACCATACAATACATTAAAAAATTGTGGAAACTCATCTAAACTAGTTCTTCTTAAAAAGGCTCCTACTTTTGTAACTCTAGTATCATTTTTTCTAGTATGCACCTTATCAGCTGCATCATTTAAATACATTGATCGAAATTTATAACAAACAAACTCCCCTCCATGCAGGCCTTCTCTTATTTGTTTGAATATCGCCGGACCTCTTGATTCTAATTTTATTAAAACAAATAACAAAGGATACAACCAAGATAGTACGAATATGCAAACAACTATTGAAAAAGCAATATCGAATATTCTTTTAATAGCTTTACTTTCCATTAATTCGAAAGGCATTTTCTTTACCTTAAGAATCCTAAGAGAGTCGCCATAATATTCTGTTACCCTATTTTTATTTGACAATTCATTTGCATTAGGAATTAGCTTAACCACTCTGTTATTCTTCGATGCAAATTGTGTTATTTTTTTAATAGTAGTTTCATTTAATTCTGAAAGAGAACAGTAAATTTCGTCAATACCATTTTTAACAATGTAGTCAAAACTATTTTCAATTTTACCCAAAAAACTAGTATCTTGAACTGTTTTTCTATCTGAAAATAGGCCAAAATAAATATATCCTAATTCCTTTTCATTTTTAAAAAGTTCTATTATTTTTTTTGTCGAATTATCACTTCCTAACACAATTACTTTTCTATAATTTTTACCAGAAGTTCTATATTTTCTTAATAAATAAACACCTAAAAATTTAAAGAAGATTATCAATGAACTTACTAAGAAAAGATACTTAGCTTGATTATTTACTACAACACCCTCTCGAAAAATAGAGAAATATGCAAAGTATCCAAGGGAAAAAATCAACAACTGCGTTAATAAAAGACCTATAATTTTGTAAACGGAAGTATATCTATAAATTTTGTAAAACCTTGTGAATATTGATGAAACTATCCAAAAAACACTTATATATATTAGAAAGTTTATATTAATATATTCATTGTCCTTCAGAAAAAATGATATAAGATTTAACACCAATAAATCTAACAGAAGAAAGAGGGCCCTTATGTATTTAGAATATCTTTTTTTCACCAAAAAAATGTTTAATTTTTTCCTCAATAAACTCTTTAATTTCCCTTTCGAACCTCTGCCTACTGAAACGCAATGCATTCTCTCTTATTGCCTGTGGAGAAAATTTAATTTCTTCAAAATTCTTTATCGCATTTATTATATCTAATTCACTTTGTTTATTGAAAAACAATCCTGTTTTATTTTCAATTATGGTTTCCAAAAGCCCTCCTTTCTTATAAGCAATTACAGGTGTTCCGCAGCTTTGAGCCTCAACAGGAAGGATTCCAAAATCTTCGTCAGCTGCAAATACTAGAGCTTTCGCTTTTTGTAATAGTATTACCATTTTCTCTTCAGATACTTTCCCTTCAAATTTAATATTCTGTTTAGCTATTTTCTGAAGTTTTTTCTTATCTGGCCCCTCTCCTATTACAATCAACTTTTTATTTGGTAACTTGTTAAATGCTTGAACAATCAATTCAATTTTCTTGTAAGAAACTAACCTCGAAGCGGCAACAAAATAATCACTCTTATCAACACATAACTGAAAAGTATCGGTATCAACAGGTGGATAAATAACAGTAGCTTCTCGATTGTATATTTTTTTTATCCTTTGTGCAATATAATTCGAATTCGCTATGAAAAAATCTACCCTATTAGAACTTACAACATCCCATTGTCGTATTTTATAAAGAACATATTTTGCATACCATCCTTTAACTCCTCTCATAAGAGACTTACTCTTTAAATAATCAAAATATAAATTCCAAGCGTATCGCATTGGTGAATGACAATAACATATGTGTAATTGATTTTGATTTGTTAACACTCCCTTCGCAACAGCTGAAGAAGATGATATGATAACATCATACTCAGACAAATCAAACCCCTCAATTGCCAAGGGGAATAACTGCAGGAATTTTCTATGATTCTTTTTTGCAGTAGGTAGTTTTTGGATGAAGCTCGTATTACTCATGGCTCCTTTCAAAATGTCTTTTCGATCCTTATCAGTAAGGGTGTCTATAAGTGTGTAGTAATCGAAATCAGTCCAAACATTGGTTAAAGACTGTACTACCTTTTCACCACCTGCATTTGTATAAAACCAATCATGTACTAAAGCTTTTTTCATTTAAACAACTCGAAATTAAAACACTATTAAACAACGCATAAAATACAACTCCATCATGTCTGCTCAAAATGTTTTCGGTTAAAAAGCAAGATAAAACAACTAAAAAAAAGTATAAATATAACCTATTTTCTCTCGCTATTTTAAAAAGATAAATTAGGCTCCCTAAAAAGAAAATCAAACCTAAAACACCATTACTGGCCAAGACTAATAAGTATTGATTATGAGTATTAAATGTAAAAATATCATATACATTACTATTAATTTCGCTTTGATAACATTTTTGAAGTTCATCCTGAACATCACCAATTCCAATCCCAAATAAGAAGTTCTGTTTTATAACTAAAAATGAACAATAATAAATACCATTTCTTATTTGTGTATTGGTAATTCTACCTTGCTTAATGTGATAATCTCCTTCTGGAAGTTCTAAATTATATTCGGTTAATTCTCCAATTCTTTCATAAAGATTCGATTTAGCTTTAACTAAAATCAAAATAAATAATCCAATTATAACAATAGTAATTAGATATACTAATTTCTTCTTCCTTAGAAGATATAACAAATGAATAAGTATTAATGAAACACTAATTATAAAAGGCATTCTTGCTCCAAGAATCGTTTGATAATAAATGAGATAAACTGCGATAAATAAAAACAAAATTGTTTTCTTAAAATTTCTCCGCTTTATTTCATTTATTACAATAAATGTTATCATCAAAATGGCTATTGAAATCCATAAAGAGTAATAGGTTCCATGTACGCCTGTTAGCTCCTCAAAAATTTGTCGGTACTCCCAATTCGTTAATTCTTTATTATTTGAGGAATAAATTCGAATCTCGTTAAAAACAGTATTAAAGAAAATAGCCAATAAATAGACTAATGAAAATGTTCTTACATTAACCTTTCCATACATTTTGCCTAGTCCAATTATACTTACTGGAAGAAGGATTAAAGGAAGGGTTCTTACTATAAATTCTATAGCTTTACTAATATTTTCACTATAGACTGTACTTACTAAAAATAATATTGGTAGTGTTGCTAACGTCGTTAAAATAATAATATCTTGTTTCGAAAATAATCCTTTCTGCCTATTCTTTAATATTGATGTTAAAAAAGCAACAAATAAAATTGCCATTAGAACACTGTGCACTCCTCTTGGAAGAAGAGGAAAAAGAGCCAAAATATAGACTAAAAAACTCCACTTATTTAGTACTTTATTTAACATTATTCGATACTCTATTAAAAATTACTTTGTGTGCCTCCGCTACTTTTTCCCAAGAAAACGCTAAACACCTATTTCTTCCTCTTTTTATATATTTCGTTCTCACTTCATCATTGAAAAGTAGTAATTTTATTTTCTGAGCTAAGTCTTCAGAAGAAAACGGATTAAAATAACAGACAGCATTACCTCCAACCTCAGGAATACTCGATGAATCTGACGCAATCACTGGAACATTCGATATCATCGCTTCTAAAACTGGAAGTCCAAAGCCTTCATAGTAGGAAGGGAATACAAATAAACTGGCCTTACCATATATGTGAGGAAGTTGATTGTCTTCTATATAACCTGTAAAAACTACATTCTCACTTAAATTGTTTTTCTTTACAAAATATAGTGATTCATTATCAGAAGTAATAAAACCTTTTTCCTTCCCAACTATCAAAATCTTAAAATTCTTTTTTATATAGTTCTCCAAACTATTATAGGCTTTTAAAAGTGTAATCAGGTTTTTATGCGGCTTAAGATTACCTACAAATAGAATATATTTATCAGGCAATTTCAGCCTTGATTGAACACTTTTATTAAAATCTGAACTAACCGCATTATGAATCACATTAATTTTTTTGTCGTTCATTTTTAAATAACGTTTTATTTCTTTTTTTGAAAAGTTTGAAACTGTTATTATTTCTTCACTCCTTTTAATGCTATTTTTATATAAGATCTTAGCCAAAAGATATTTAACAAAACCAAAGTCATTTCTATTCGCAAGATGATTGACATCATGAATAGTCGAAATCATTTTCTTTGGTTTATATAAAAAAAATGGACTATTGAAGTGTGGATTCCAAAAAACATCAGATCTTGGCAATTTAACTACATATTTAACTTGTTCAGAAATAGAATAAATCGATGATCTGAATTTAATTATTTTACATTTTCCAGCCCATTCATAATGCTCTAAATCAATTGGATTTCCTAATAAGATAATATCATATTCATCAACAAGAAATGGCAATATCGACTTCAAATAAACCCCTACCCCAGAGCTATTTATCATTCTAACATCAACCGACAAGGTAAGCTTCTTCATTGTTTTTCTGTGAATTCGATAAGGCTATTAATATTCCAAATAATATCCAAGGATACAAGAAATATATTTGAACTCCAAAAACAAAAAGATATAAAAAACCGAATAAGAAATATATATTTTCTTTTGATGACCTTTTAAGTTTCTTGTAGAATTTCCCCATAATAAATAGAAAAAACAGCAATGTAAACACACCTCCATCAACAAGTATTTGAATAATACCTCCAAAACCATGTGCATCTGTTTTTCCTTTCGGGCTATGAGGAATAAAATCGAGATACTCAGGATTATTTCTGATGATAGGATAGTTTCCAAGTCCAATCCCAAAAAAAGGGTTATCAGTAACCATTTCGGGAAAAATAAACAAACCAGCCACTCTACCCATTACTAGATTAATATCCGTAGGTCTCTCTTTCATTTCTCTCTGAACGTTTTCGATTAAATCAATATACTGATAAGATATTTTTACAAAAATAAAAGAACTTAGAATTCCTCCAAAAATCACAAAAAATAAACTCAGCTCTCTAATCTTTTTATAGATTATATTAAAATAAAATGTAATATACCAAAACAATATAAACATTGTTCCAGCTTTAGAACGAGCTATAAAAACTATTGTGACAATTAAAACGGCTCGATAAAAATTATTTGATCGATGTTTATAAAAAAATGTTAAGCAAAAAATAAAACTCAACATCAACCCATATGGACCTCCTTCAACATACCAGCCTCGAAGCCTTGGTGTTCTTTCATAAACAAAATATGTTTTTTCTATATAACCAAATACAAAAGAAAAATAAAAAACTAAATGATACATTGCTAAAATCACGCTTAGCTTCACTATAAGTTTTAAAATAAACTTAATTTCCTTTTCGGTTTTCTTTTTAAGAAAGTTATTAGTTAGGGCAGCTAAATTAACGCAAGCTATTAATTCTAAAAATCGACCTATGCTTATCCAATAGGGAGTTTTTAACACAGACACTTCATCTAGTAAAAAGAAACCTCTAAATGGGTTAAAAGCTAGCGAAATCAACAACCAGAAACTTATAAACAATAGTAATGAAAGAATCCATTTATTTATTTTATTTCTATAAATAAAAGGAGTAAATAAAAGTAATAATATTTCGGCAATCTTAACAACACTTACTTTTAACTCTGTAAACTGTGAACAGAAAACAATAAATAAGACAAATAAAACACTTTTTAATTCTACTTTTAATATCCCAATCATACTTTTTATTTTAGAAAAGGAATATGAATCGCCCTAATTCTCAGGTTTTTACGAACCACAAACAAAGATATAATATTTGTCAAAACTATTGAAATTCCAGTTGATAATGCAGCTCCTAACATTCCAAAATTAGGAATCATTATGAAGTTTAAAATAATATTTAATACCGCAGTAAAAAAAGTGATTTTACCAAATATTTTCTCATTCCCTGTCATATTTAAAAGTATATCAACAAAACCAGATATTGTATATAAAAATTGAAACCCGCACAACAAAGTCAATACTAAGTACTCTTTCTGAAATTCAACTCCAAAAAACGACAATATTTCTTTACTGAAAACTACTGTTAACAGTGAAATAGGTAATGTTATGTAAAATATAATTTTAGACGATTTCGATATCAATTCGTTCAACTCTATATTTTTTCTTGATGAAAATAAAGTAGATATTTGCGGTGATAAAATAACCCCAAACACAATCAAAAAAATAGTATTTACAGACGCTATTTGAGTAATAATTCTATAAACTCCTACTTTTTCACTAGTTTCAAAAAAACCTAAAATTAAGATATCCGAAGAAAATATGAAGTAAATCATCGATGCACTCATCATCATTGGGATACTCTTATTCAAAATTTCTTTTGAAGAAATTTCACTTTTTCTTATAGAGTATTTTATTGGAAGAACTTTTATTAAACTAATAATCGCTGCTAACAAAATACTGCTTAAAAAACCATAAATAACAACATTTTCATCAGTATAATTTAATGAAAAAGAAACGACAACGATAATACTTAAAAAAATAAAGTTGTTTAAAAAAGAACTTAGAAAAGAAAATGCTAGTACGCGTTTTTGTCCTTTCAATAAATTACTATTATAATTTAAAATAGTTATCGCTAAAAACAATATTGGAAAAACGAAAAAATAATTTCCAAGTTCATTATCTCCAAAAACAAAAGTTGCCAACTCCTTCCGAAATCCAAATATAATGAGAGAAATAACTGTAGTCGCAACTAAAATCAGGAAATAGGATTTTTTAACAAAGTTAGTTTTGTAAACATTATTAGAAAAATGAATTTCATCAGAAACCATTTTTATCGCTAAAGTGTTAGTTCCTAAAGTAGATAAAATGATTAAAATCATTAGCAATGATTTTATTATTGAATACCTACCATAAACTTCGGGACCAAAGTACTTTGCTATAAGGATTGCTAAAGCATAAACTATAACAAGGTTTAGCGCATAAAACACGAAATTTAGTCCAGCTCCTTTTATTACGCCAACAATTTTCTTATCAAAAAAACTCATTATAATTTAACTTAAAAAACTAGGCAACACCTTATCTTTCTCAGATAGTTCAATTTCTTCTTCTTCTAACATCCAATTAATATTCAAAAAACTATCATTATAAATAACTCCTCCTTCCGATTCCTTATTATAATAATTATCGCATTTATAAGCGAAAATAGTATTGTCTTCCAAAACGGAATACCCATGCGCAAATCCTCTGGGAACAAATAATTGCTTTTTATTTTCTGCTGAAAGTACTACAGAATAATATTCCCCATAAGTAGAAGACTTTTCTCTAAGGTCAACTGCAACATCTAAAACACTTCCTTGAATGACTCTTACCAACTTCGCCTGTGCATGTTCTCCTTTTTGAAAATGTAACCCACATAACACTCCTTTTTGCGAAAAAGCTTCATTATCTTGAACAAAATTGACTTTTAAACCAGCATATTCTTTGATCTTTCGAAGATTAAAATTTTCAAGAAAACATCCTCGATTGTCTTTAAAAACTTTAGGTTCTATTATAAAACAATCCTTCAGATCTATCGAAATAATTTTCATACTTATACTTTCTTACGACTATAATTTTCTAAGTACTTATTCAGTTTAATCAACAACAAATAAAGTATTATTAAAGAAAGGGAAAGGAGCGCAAATTGAACCGACTTATTCTCAGAAACTCCCTGAATTTTATGCCCTATTGTTTGGAAATTAGAAATAACATTAATTATTTCTGACTTTTCCGTTTTTTCTTCGCTAACATTTTTGAGTTCTTTATTAATTTTTAAAGCTGTTGAAAATAATTCCAACTCTTTATCGCCTTTTTGAGTATTACCTAAATCTATATTCGTTCCTTGATTTGAAACTCGTGCCTCCTCTAAAAGTACTTTTTTATAAATATCATGAAGTGAATCAGCCTGTGCTAAATTTTTTCTCAGAAGAGCATCTGTTCTATTCAAATTTTCATTAGTAAGCTCTTTTAACCGATTAAAATATTTGTTCTTTACAACAGAAGAAATAATTACTTCATCTAATTTCGAAAATATATCATCTTTAGATGACTGTACTTCAATACTATGAACTTTATAATTAAATTTTGTGAACGTTCTTTTAAATTCAGAGAAGGAATAGCTTTTTACCGTAGCCGTATCTATCTCGAGTACTAACTCATCGTATGTTGTAATAACATCATTACCATTAACAATAGGCGCTACTTTAAACTTTTTTAGAGTTTTGGCTTCATCAGAATCGATTCCAAATGTTTTAGCCAAAAGTTTAATATTGTTTTGCTTTACCAAGTTATTATAAAACTCAATATTACTATATAACTGTCTTGCACTATTAAAATTTGTTTGTACTAGAAGGTTAGAACTATATCTATCTTCTTCATTTAGCTCAACAATCAAGCCAATAATAGCTCCAAGAACAAATGCTATTCCTAGCTTTTTGAAATTCTTTTTAAAGAATAACAAAATCTCGATGAAAAAATAAAAAACGCCGGTAAAAACTCTTCCTATAAAATTGAAAAACTTAGAGAAGCCTCTACCTATAATTAAAAATAACGAACCTAAATCTACTTCTTCCTCGTTTTTATGATTGCTCATATTTTAAAATATTTGTTCAAGAATCTTTTGAGTTATGGCATATGTTGGAGTAACACCGCTCATTCCCAAACCTCCAGATGCCAATGTCGCTCCCGTTTCTAATGGATTGTCCGAAGCATAATAAGCATACCTTACTTTAACATTTTCAGAGATGTTTCCCCTAATTTTTGATGCAGATTGAATTGCTTTTTGATAATGCGCTCCTTCCATTTCTAAACCTATCACATCCCAAGTTGAATCATGGAAAAACTTCAATAGATCTTTATTTTGTAAGGAAGTTCCCAATACAGTAACCATTGCTCCATCAAATACTTCAACTCCAAAACCTTCTAAATCACTTTTTGATAATTCATTTTTAAATGGATAATTATCGGCAGTTCCTTCAAAAATATGTGAAGATGGAATCATGATATCACCTTTTCCTCCTTCTAAAATTCCAGCTTTACCCATTATAGAAACCGATTCAACATTTAAATGAATTTCTGAATTATTCACTTTGTAAGGCTTCAATAGCTCATCCATCGTTTCGTAGGCTTGCTCACCAAAAGCATAATCCATTACAATAATAACTGGCTTTTTATCAACTGAATTCACTTTACTGAAATCTGTTGCGCTTACATCTAATTTATCGGTATCAATAACTTGAACATTAATATTTGTTCCAGAGGTATCTTTTAAATAAATTAATCCATTTTCAGAAGCATAGTTTTTTACTTTTTTCTGTAAGCTTTCGCTATTCGAATTACTTAACAACTCAAATAATTCAAACGTGTCATTTTCTTTTGCTTCTTTCGGAAGTGCGTTTTTGGAATAAATAGTATTCATAACACTATGCATATTAGCACTTATGATATGAATTGGTCTCTCTATTAAATTATTATCTAATAGAGTTCTCTTGATATTATTAGCCCAAATTTCACCATAAAAATGACGCCCAATTTCGTCTATTAAAACGGAACTGAACTTTACTGAACGCTTTTTATCATGAACAACTTCATTAATAGCTAATTTACCCAACCAATACATTAAATGTAAAAAGCGATTTGGGTTTTCATCATTTCCAAAAGCGTTATAACTATCATAAACCTCATCATAAGTTCTTCCTAGTATACTCGCCAAATGCACAATCATTACATCTCTTTCTTTATCAGAAAGCGATTTGTTGTAAATTACTGTTTCCTCTAAATGTGTCCATTCTCGTATAAATTTTTCGCCAGAGATACCAATCATTACTCTGTCTTTAATTTTATGAGATTCAACGAATAAGAAAGTTAAATGTGTTAATATATCATAAATCTCAGATCGTCCTCTTGTTATTTCAATATTCATTTGATCTTTATCGATTCGATAACAGTTTCTTCTCCTTTTCGGAGGAATAATCACCTCAAAATTAGAGTTTCTATAACCTTCATCCGCAGTTAAGTTAATAAACTGGCATTCTTCGATTCCTTCTGGCAATCGCTCAATTACATAAGTTAACCCGTTAAGCTCTGTTTTTTTCTCGGCAATAGAACCATATATTTCTGGTCTTAAAGCTAAGAGCGATTTCCTTAATGTTTCTCCTGAAATACCCATTGGTTTATAAAATCCACGACTAAAAAGGTGTCTCATAGAAATATACAAACGTTCAATTGCACTAGTAGATTCCTGAGCCCTGGTTCTTTCTTTCTGGTTAGGTTTTGACATACGCTTAATCAAATATTAGGTTATACAATTGTTTTATTTTTTAAGAATTGAATTGTACTTATTAGTGTTTTTAAGTAAATCTACAGCCTGCTTAATTACCTCATCATTTTGTAATTGATGTCTGTACATTCCTTCTCTGTAAAAAGAGTTTTTCATAATCTCTTTTTCCAGTCTATCCATAAGTACGTCTTTATTCTTACTAATTTCTTTAACTTTTTCTTGCTTTAATTTTAATTGAAGATTTTCATATTCATTTTTTATTTTTTTATGGTCTTTAATTGTCTTGTACGCTTTTTTAAATAAACGTTCTTCTCGAGTAACAAACGCCGTATCTTTTGATAATAGGAAGTTTCTAAACTCATTAAACCCTAACTCATCAAATTGATAGTTCAAAGAATCAATTGAACTTAGTTTGCCTATATATTCATTAGCAAAACTAAATACAGCTCTAGACTTTAAAAGCGTTTTTGTTGTTTCATTTTTATCTGTAGTCTTCGATTTTACATCAGGTGTTACGCCTCCTCCATCATACACTGTTCTTCCATTTTTAGTTTTAAAGGAAGAAACTTCTCCTTCAGAAAACTTAGGTACCTTTCCTGTTTTCAGATCTCTATTTGCATAATCTAATTCCTGAATACAACGCCCGCTAGGTGTATAGTATTTTGAAATGGTGATTTTAGCTTGAGTTCCATAAGTCAACTCATAATATCGCTGAACTAACCCTTTTCCAAATGAGCGCTTTCCTAAAACAACAGCTCTATCATAATCTTGTAAAGCTCCAGATACAATTTCAGAAGCAGATGCCGAACGATCATCAATTAGCACTACTACTGGCATTTCAGTATCTAATGGGTCTCTACTTGTTTTATAAACTCGACTATTTTTTCTGATTTTCCCTCTGGTATCAACAACTCTTTCTCCTTTTGGTATGAACAAATTTGTAATGTTTATAGCATCAAAAAGAGATCCTCCAGGATTACTTCTTAGATCAAAAACCAACTTAGTCATTCCACGTTCCTTTAAAGAATCAATCGCTTTTTTAACCTCTTCTGTTGCCTTTCTACTAATAAAACGAGTTAAAACAACATAACCAGTTTCTTCATCAATCATATCAAAAAATGGCACTGGATTTACGACAACTTTATCTAGTTTTATTTTAATATCCTTGGTTTCATTGTTACTCACAACTTTTATTGAAACTTCTTTCCCTGGACTTCCTTTAAGCATTTGAGATAGCTGCTCATTCTCCATACTTAATAGAGATTGACCATCAACTTCAACAATAACATCTCCTGGTTTTAGACCTGCCTTATCCGCAGGAAACCCCTTATAAATTTCAGAAAGGATAATTCCTTTTTTCGTATAATAGGTCATTACTCCTATTCCTCCATATTCTCCTTCTCTTCTTATTCTAGCATCCTCTACGTCTTGCTCGTTATAAAAGTTTGTATAAGGATCTAAGTTTCTAAGGGTGTTTTTTATAGCTTTATCAGTTAAATCTCCTGGATTAACCTCATCAATATAATTCATATTGATTTCCTTAAACAAATTATTATAAATTTCAATTTGCTTAGCTATTTCAAAGAATCGTGACTGAAACGAAAAAAATACTCCAATGATGGTAATTAAACCCCAAATAACAAACTTTTTATTTTTCATCTTTATTAATTTCAGTTATAAAATTCGACAATAGTTTTTTCATTCTCAACTCAATATCAGCATATTTCCACTCATCTTTTGCAAGATAAGAAATCATAAACACAAATGGTTTGTTGGCTTCTGAATAAACTGTGTGCTTTTCTTTACGATACGTCTCTCTTAATAGTCTTTTTATTCTATTTCTGTCAACGGCTCTTTTAAAGTTACGCTTGGGAACAGAAACTCCCACTTGAGCAGGATAATTTGAAGTATGTTCGGTTTGTAAATAAACCATTCGCAGAGGAAAAACTTTAATCGATTTTCCCTCTTCATATAATTTTCCTATTAATTTTCTACTTTTTAATCGCTCCTCTCTTCCTAAAGTAAATCTCATAATGTACAAACATACGTAAACCAGCTAGGAATAACCATTTTTTTAAGTATTTTTGAAAGAATCAATATTTTAACATATTTGTCTATTTTGTTAAAATATTTCAAGATTAGTGGATTTATTAACTTAAAAACAAACTTATGAAACCTGATTTATTTCAAGCTCCTGACTACTACGGTGTCGATGATTTACTTTCTGAAGAGCATAAATTAGTACGTGATACTACGCGTGAATGGGTAAAGAAAAACCTTTCCCCGATTATCGAAGATTATGCACAACAATCAAAATTTCCGGAAGTTCTCGTAAATGGTCTTGCTGAAGTAGGTGCTTTTGGTCCATATATTCCTGAAGAATATGGAGGCGCTGGTTTAGATCAAATTTCATATGGTTTGATTATGCAAGAACTGGAAAGAGGCGACAGTGGTATCCGATCAACTGCTTCTGTTCAGTCGTCATTAGTAATGTGGCCTATTTTTAATTATGGGAATGAAGCGCAAAAGAAAAAGTATTTACCTAAACTTGCCAGTGGTGAATGGATTGGTTGTTTTGGTTTAACCGAGCCTAATCATGGGTCAAATCCAGGAGGCATGGAAACTAAGTTTAAAGACATGGGCGATCATTATTTACTGAATGGTGCTAAAATGTGGATTTCCAATTCTCCTATTGCCAATATCGCAGTTATTTGGGCAAAAAATGAAGAAGGAAGAATTCATGGACTGATCGTTGAAAGAGGAATGGAAGGTTTTTCAACACCCGAAACTCATAACAAATGGTCGTTAAGAGCTTCAATTACTGGAGAGTTAATTTTTGATAATGTAAAGGTTCCGAAAGAGAATTTACTGGAAGGAAAAACTGGACTTGGAGCTCCTTTGAAGTGTTTGGATTCGGCTAGATATGGAATCTCTTGGGGAGCATTAGGTGCTGCTATGGATTGTTATGACACAGCCTTACGCTATGCCAAAGAAAGAACTCAATTTGGAAAACCTATTGGGCAATACCAATTACAACAAAAGAAGTTAGCTGAAATGATTACTGAAATTACAAAAGCACAACTTTTAACTTGGAGACTTGGTGTTTTAAAAAATGAAGGAAAAGCTACCTCTGCTCAAATTTCTATGGCGAAAAGAAATAATGTTGAAATGGCATTAAAAATAGCTAGAGAAGCAAGGCAAATTTTAGGAGCTATGGGTATTACAGGAGATTATTCTATTATGAGACACTCAATGAATCTTGAAAGTGTAGTTACTTATGAAGGAACTCACGATATACATTTATTAATCACTGGATTAGACATTACTGGATTAAGTGCGTTCAAATAACATTATTTACAATTTGAAAGTACTGTAATAAAATAGAAGAAGTGTTCTAAAAGAAAAACAACCCGGTTTTTAGAACACTTCTTACAATCAACTATTAAAAATCACTAAATCAATAGCTACTTCTTCTTTTTTCCAGTATTCATTAAAATTAGAAGAGTCGCTACTAACCCTAAACTAACAATACCAAATACAATCATCATAATAGCTCCATTGGTCCATGAAACTAATGGAATATTTACTAATTGCGTCATATCGTATATCTTTAAGACAAAATTAGTTACAATAAATAGTTTAAAATATGACTTTTATCAGTCTTTATAAAGTTTTGTTTTCAGTCCATCAATACTTACCTGGTTTCTTTCATCCCAATACGTATTAATTCCACTTTCGCCTTTATTTTCGGCCCATTCATTCAATTGATTTCTTTCTCCTTGGTATTCGTAATATGGAAGAGACATACCACATGAGGTTTGAACTGTTTCTATTTCTACTATGAATATTTGGCGGGTACCTGGTAGTTCTGGAAAAAGAGAAATATACTGATTCCACTCTTTATTTTCTGGCAACACTTCAATTGCTGAACCATATATCCTCAAAATATTTGGAGCTCCATTAAACGCACAAAACATAATGGTAATTCTTCCATTTTCTAAAAGATGTGCCGATGTTTCGTTTCCGCTTCCTGTAACACTTAACCAAGCAACTTTTTTATCATCAAGAATTTTAAACGTATCCATTCCTTTAGGAGAAAGGTTTATTCTTCCTTCTTTGGGTGCAGTAGCCACAAAAAACATTTTTTGTTCTTCAATAAATTGTTTCACTCTTTTATTTATTGAATCGTAAAATTTAGCCATTTATTTAGGTTTTATTACGAGGTAAGCTTCACGGAATAAACTCCTTTATTTACCTCAAAAATTATAGTTATTAATCTATTATATCTCTTACCTACTAAGAGCATTTATTCAAGCCAATCTTTTGTTCTTTCAACGGCTTTCAACCATTTTTTATACAGTCTATTTCTTTTTTCTTCGGAGATATCAGGATAAAACTCCGAACTCAGTTTTCTATTGTTTTCAATATCTTCAAGGTTCCATATTCCAACACAAATTCCTGCTAAATAAGCCGCTCCCATTACCGTAGTTTCAATAACTTCTGGTCTTTCAACTACTACATTTAATAAATCCGCCTGAAATTGCATTAATGTATTGTTAGCACAAGCTCCCCCATCAACTTTTAAGGAAGTTAGTTGAGTTTTGCTGTCTTTCTGCATCACTAAAAGAACATCTTTTACTCGATATGCCAACGAGTCTAATGTTGCTTTTATCAAATGCTCTTTTCCTGTATCTCTAGTTAAACCAAAAACAGCTCCTCTGGCATTCATATCCCAATAAGGAGCACCTAACCCCGCAAATGCAGGAACAACATAAACTGGATTTTCTCCTTCTATTTTATTCGAATATGCTTCACTTTCAGAAGCAGTTTTTATTAGTTCTAAGCCATCTCTTAACCATTGTATGGCCGATCCAGCAACAAACACACTTCCCTCCAAAGCATAGTAAATTTTATCATTAATACCCCATGCTATTGTAGTTAACAATCCATTATCAGAATACTCCAAGTCTTCCCCTGTATTTAGTAGCATAAAGCAGCCTGTTCCATAGGTGTTTTTACCATCACCTTTTGCAAAACAAGCTTGTCCGAAAAGAGCCGCTTGTTGATCTCCAGCAATACCAGCAATTGGAAGTTTAACACCATTATAGTCATAATTTCCATAAAGAAATGACGATGGCTTTACTTCTGGCAACATACTTTCTGGAATATTAAGTTCTTTTAAAAGTTTATCATCCCAATTTAAGTTTCTAATGTCGTATAACATTGTTCTTGAAGCGTTGCTGTAGTCAGTAGCATGAACTTTGCCTTCAGTAAGGTTCCACAATAACCAAGTATCTATTGTCCCAAACAATAAATTACCTTTTTCGGCTTCCTCTTGTGCTCCTTCAACATTATTTAAAATCCAATGAATTTTTGTTGCAGAAAAATAGCTATCAATTACTAAGCCTGTTGTTTTTTTAATATGTTCAGTCAAACCCTCTTGTTTCAGTTTAACACATACCTCCGCAGTTCTTTTATCTTGCCAAACAATTGCATTATAAATAGGTTTCCCTGTATGTTTATTCCAAACAACAGTCGTTTCTCGTTGATTCGTAATACCAATTCCAGCTACTTGAGTAATGTCTATATCACTTTGATCAATAACCTGTTTAAAAGTGGCTAGCTGAGTTTCTAAAATTTCCATTGCATCATGTTCCACCCATCCCGACTCAGGAAAAATTTGAGTAAACTCCTTTTGACTCATTCCAATTATTCCACCTGTGTTGTCAATTATTACTGTTCTTGAGCTTGTAGTTCCTTGGTCTAGGGCAATGATATACTTTTTTTCCACCTGAATAAGTTTAAGTTAAATCGTGTTTTCATTTCTAAAAAGTGATGATTACAATATTCATTCATCATTATTATTTATAATATCTTATTAAACAATATGATTAGTTTGATTCACCTTTAGCAATTTACAATTTATATCAAAATAAAAAACCTTTCAGGAAATCTTTCCTGAAAGGTACTTTAAATGATTAATTTGGTTAGTTAAGTTTTCTTAATGTCTTAAAGCATAACTTGCTCCTTTTCCAAACTCAGCTAATGCTGCTAATAAGTTGCCAAATGCTTCACTTGCTTTTTTTACTAATAATTTCCTCACAGTAATAAAATTTAAATTTCCCTTGAATTTTTGTGTTTAAATAAACAACACTACAAATATATAACTGATAATCAGCCAACAAAAGGGGAAAACCGCTGTATATTTTGTGTTTTTCCGCTATTTGTGACTTTTCTCAAAAAAACTGCCTCTAAAGATGGTGCTTTTACTTTATTTACCTCAAAAGAAGAAAACCAAAAGAAACTTAAATATTGATTTACAAACATTTAACAAGTAAAAATATTATTACTGTTTTTTTAGAAGTATATTCAAACAGTATTTTAAATTGTCTTGACAAGACGAAAAATAGGAGCACAAAAAAACCTTCTAGTTTGAATCCCCAGAAGGTTTGTTTTCCCCTTAAATTATCCGCTCACTTTTGATGAGTGATACGGCAAAGATACAATAGTAATAACTCTTACTAAAGGGGTTTTCCGCATGATAAATTGTAAATTTCCGCAGACAGATTATGTCTTTATAATTGTATACAAGTGAACTTATATGATTTATACTTCGCTATCATTTCATAAAAACAACTCCAAATAACATTCTTATATAGATTGATTGTTCTTAGCTATAAATGAACTAACCTGATTCAAGCATAAGGAGTATTTATCGGAATGATCATTTTTGTTTTCGAAGTAAGATTTTGGTAATTAAACCCTTGGCCATCTCCCTCCCATTAAATTAAAAGCACAAAAAAACCTTCTAGTTTGAATCCCCAGAAGGTTTGTTTTCCCCTTAAATTATCCGCTCACTTTTGATGAGTGATACGGCAAAGATATACTAGTAATAACTCTTACTAAAGGGGTTTTCCGTCGTTTTTTATGTGTTTTTCCGTAAAAAAATTATTAGCGTTTTTTCCTAAACACATAAATTGAGGGCATAAAAAAAATCTTATTGATTGTTCTCAGCTAGAATTAAATTATAAGCACAAAAAAACCTTCTAGTTTGAATCCCCAGAAGGTTTGTTTTCCCCTTAAATTATCCGCTCACTTTTGATGAGTGATACGCCAAAGATATACTAGTAATAACTCTTACTAAAGGGGTTTTCCGTCGTTTTTTATGTGTTTTTCCGCAGACAGATTATATCTTGATAATTGTATACAAGTGAAGTTATATGATTTATACTTCGTTATCATTTCATAAAAACAACTCCAAACAACATTCTTATATAGATTGATAATTCTTAGCTATAAATGAACTACCTCGATGCAAGCATACGAGGTATCTGTCGGAATCATCATTTTTGTTTTCGAAGCAAGCCTTGGGAAATTAAACCTTTGGTCTATCGCCCTGCCATTAAATTAAAAGCACAAAAAAACCTTCTAGTTTGAATCCCCAGAAGGTTTGTTTTCCCCTTAAATTATCCGCTCACTTATGATGAGTGATACGGCGAAGATATACTAGTAATAACTCTTACAAAAGGGGTTTTCCGCATGATAAATTGTAAATTTCCGCAACGGCCAAATTCACATATAGCAATTCTATAAAAAATAGAAAAACCTTTAAGATTATATAAATCCTAAAGGTTTTTTCAATTTCTCTTTTCTTTTCTCAGAATTTCTCCCTTTCAAGTGTAATTCTGATACAAAGATATTTTGTAATGAGGAGTTGGGAAAGGGGATTTCCGCAATATAAACTGCAAATTTCCGCGATTTTTAATCTAAAACCCCTAACTCCTTTGCTTTCAGCACTAAATCTGTATTATTATTAGCATTTAAATCGGTTCTTAACTTAGCCAATTTACTCTCTATAGCTCTTATTTTAACCAGAGATCCATCGGCTTTCGTAATTACACCTTCTAAATTTGATATTTTAGTATGGTTTGGTAATTCTTTTAAAATTTGAATAGCAATCTCATCCATTTGAATTTCGATCAATGCTCTTTTCATTAACTTTTCATGGATTTCATGCGTATAATACACTTGATCAGACATCATTTTTTGAATAGCGAAGTTCAATTCAGCTGTATTACACTGTCCTTTTAAAATATAAGCTAATGGTTTTAAATTACGAATTACATTGAATACTCTATTCGTTTCAGAGTGCCCTGTAATTACTCCTAATTTAATAGGAACTTCATCTCTTTGAAGGGCTTTAATTAAGTTTTCACCTCCATCAATGGTAACATTTTTGTTACCCATATCAAAACTCAAGTCGGTGAACAATATATGGAATGGATCAGTTGCCATGCTCGATTTTACCAAGCTGTAGGCCTCATCACAAGAATTTGCACTTGTTATTTCTAAACCATCGGTATCTTTTAAATAAGAAATAATTCCTTCTATAATCAACTGATGGTCATCAACAAATAGTATTTTTATTTTATCAGACATCTAAAGGTATTTGAATATCGGTTTTGGTTCCATTACCTACCGTACTCTCAATCGAAAAAGTTCCTTGTAACTCCTCAACTCGTTCCTGTAAATTATGCAAACCAATCCCTTTTTTTCTGATGGTAGTATCAAAACCGATACCATTATCAGTAATATTCAAAAGTACATTTTTTTTGTGTACTGAAAAAGTAACCACTACTTCTGATGCTTGAGCATGTTTTTTACTGTTTTGTATACTCTCTCGTATACATATATATAAAAGCCTTTTAACGGCGCTATTAAATGTTGACCAATCTTGATCGTTTAATCCACGAAATAGAATTCTAAAATTAGGCTCGAAGTAGTCACTTACTAAATTAATTAATTGATCTTTAAACCCTACTTTTTTAAAGCTAACACTACTTAACTGGTGTGAAAGATTTCTTACATTTTCCTTCACCGCGTCTAACTTTTGAGCTTCTTCAAGTAAATCAGATTTCTCTAATTTTTTATGGAGCAATCGCAGATCTCCAGCTACCTCATCATGCAGCGCTTTTGCAATTTGTTTCCGTTCTTGCTCACGTGCATGTGCTTTTTGCAACTGTGCCTGGTATAACAATTTTCTTCTTCTAAAAACAAAAACGGTTACCGTAAAGCCCATTCCCAAAAAAGCCGCTATCGCTGCTAACCAACCGATTAATTTTTGTTGTTTTTGCTTTATAATTTCTTCTTGCTTCTTTTCATTTTCAGTTTTTAAAACTTCATTCTCTTTTTCTTTCTTATCGGTTTCATAACGAATTTTAGCAAATTGATTTTTTAAACTTCTTTCTTTTTGAAGTAAGCTATCGTTTAATTGAATATACTCTTGAAAATATTTTTTCGATTGTTCACCAGAACTTAATTCAGATAGTTCTTCTAAAGATTCCAACCAACGTTTATTATTGTGAGATTTTTTCGCATATTTAAGAGCCTTGTTAGCATGCTGCTTCGCTAAAGAAAAATTGTTTTTTCTCTTATGAAATAAACAAATATTTATATGGGTTCGACCTAACTCTCTAAAATTATTTAAACTATCCCTAATTTTAAGAACCTCATTATATTGCTGAAGAACTCTTCCATCTTTATCTAATGAAAAATTACTATAAGCTAAATTTTCTAACAATAAAGCATAAATAAGAGGATGTTTTTCTTTTATTCTGTCAAACTCCAATCCTTTTTTGAAATAAGTTACTCCATTTTCATGCTCATTATTTCTTTGATACAGGGAACCTATATTATTTTGTAAAAACAGGTAACCTCTTTCCTGTCTTTTTTTATCCTTTATTTTTTCATTTATTTCAAGAGCCTTTTTGTAATAACCTAAAGATTCTTCTTTTTGATTTAACTCTTTAGAAACTACACCTAAATTAATATAAACACTTGTTAGATACTTATAAGATTTTATTGGTTCCAAATAACGTAATGCTTCTATCAAGCTAATCTCACCTCCCAAGTAATCTTTCACACCTCTTTGTAATATAGCTATACTTAACAATCTCATACCAACTGAAAGTGAATCATTTATACCCTTAGAAATATTTTTTGACTCTTGGTAGTAATAGTAAGTACTGTCGTTTTTATATAAAAGTTTAAACTTAAGTGCTTTAAAATGAAAATGTTTGGCCAAAAGAAGAGAATCTTTTGTTTTTTTATACTCTGAAAATGTTCGTTCAATTGAGTTATTAAGAATAATAGTATCCTTATTAAAATAGGCTTTTATTCCTTGTTGAATAAAGTCTTTTTCTTGACCATAAGCGAAATAAGAAGTAAGTAATAAGTAGAAATATAAAATTCGCATAAAATCAATTTAGATTTTCAAAAATAATTTTAAAAACATATAAAATTAAAAAACTCTTGAAATATTTTCAAGAGTTTTTTAATCATTCAAAGAGAATACCTAACCATCATCTCCTCCATCACTTCCATCTCCTCCACCTCCAGTGGTATCTCCTCCTTGAGTTGGTACATCATTACCTCCTCCTAATTTTATTGCTTCTAGTTTAAAAGTGTAACCGTTTTTCATTTTAAATGTTTTTAAGTATATTATTGTTTTACTAAAATTAAGGTTTTAACTTATAAATAAAAACATTTTAACGCTTTTTTCCTAGGTTTTCGAAGCATATCAAGGCTTTAATGACTTTTATGTCCTTATTTGTATTATAAAACACTCGTCTGTAAAGAAATAAGAAATCCCTTAGTATGATTAAATTATCGTTTTTAAAGTCTGTTTGTATCGTGAAATGCTAGTTTTATTGAGGTAATACCGATTCTTATTTAAAAATACTCAATCATTTCCTTTTAGTCATGCTAGAGTTTTAAATATAGATCGGCATTATACACTAAAATAATCAAGGAGTAAATTAACATCAGGAATCGTATAATCTTGTCTTAACTTTACAGATTACTTCAATCGTTACCAATCTTTTGAAATAATACGTTAGAAAACGTTCCTTGTTTGTTTGATTTCTCAATACCTCAGAGGCAATTTTATCTCTACATTTATCCCTTTTTCTGGTTTTGAAAATATAGAAGACTCTCCGTGAAGTTTTTCTACCCTCGATTTTATATTTTTAAGTCCAATTCCGTTTGCGTGATTGTTCATATTGAACCCCACTCCATTGTCTTTATACTTCAAATAAACATCATTTTTGCTTCTTTTGACACTCAATTTTACCTTCGTTGCCTTAGCGTGTTTTAGGGTGTTTTGAAGCAATTCTTGTATAATTCTCTGTAAATTGGTTTTATACTCTTTTTCCAAAGCATCCCAATTGATACCCGATACATCAAGTTCGTGCGTAAATTTTCCGATACTACTTTTCTCTTGAAACAATTGACTTAATAGCTCCACAAAATCTGTTTTGTTACTTGAACTCAATTGGTGTGAAACCTCTCTTATTTCTTGTTCTACATTCTGTAAATCTTTCAATAAATGATCATGTTTCTCCAAGTCTTCTTTTTCTCCTTTTATACTTAAAAACCCTAAACCTAAGCGTATTCCAAATAGTTTACTTAATACACCATCATGTAATTCTTGTGCTATTCTATCGCGCTCTTCATATTTGGTTCTTGCTTTTTCTAATTGATTTTTAAAGGCTATTTTTCTTCTTCTTGATAAAAACAGGATAGTCACTAAGATTAATGCGGACAAGCTAATAGCAGCTATTAACCAACCAAGTAACTTTTGTTCTTTTTGCTTCGCTATTTCTTCTTGCTTTTGAAGCTTTTCCCTTGCCAAATTATTCTCTGCTATAATTCGCTTATTGAACTCATCCTTATAATTGTAAATGGTAGTCGCAAATTCATTTCTCTCTTTTTGAATACTATCCAAAATATTAGACTTTTCAAGACTTAATTCTTTAGCTCTAGAATGAGGTTCTAAGGATAGAATTCTATCTATTGCTAATACCCTTGCACTAGTCAAATCGTACTTTAATGCCAATTTATACATTAACTGGGCATATTCTTGTGCTTTGTCTATTCCTCCTCTTTTTTGATGAAATTCAGATAAATAGAAATAATTCGAAGATAATCCGACAAAATCGTTAATTTCACTTTTGATCTTTTGCCCTTTTAAAAAGTCTGATTCTTTAACATTATCATTATTTAATAATCTAGAATAGGCATGGTTATCTAGCACCTTTGACTTTAATACTTGCGAAATACTGCCAAAATATTGACTATGCCTTATATTCTCATAAATAATATTGGCTTGATTATACTCTTTTAGATAAATCAAGTTATTAGCAATATTACTTTTGTAGCCAATAATTCTAACTGAGTCTGTAGCCAGGTCTAAAGCTTTATTATAACATACTACCGCTTCTCGAAAATCACCTTTATAATTTGCATTGTTCCCAAGAATATTATATAAAGAAACCGTTATTTTATATTTATTTTTTTTCGGCCCTAAAAATCTAAGGGCCTCTATCACCGTAGAATCACTCTTTGTAAAAAACTCCTTTCTTGTCTCTATTCTCGCCAGGCTAAACATCCTCTTGGCTATCTTTAAAGTATCTTGCAACTCTAAACTTAAATCTTTAGACTTAGAGATATATTTATAAGCACTATCTGGTTGGTTTATTTTATTAAAATAATACCCTAATGAGTAATATCTGTGTTCTAACATTACTCTATCTCCATCATAAGGTTCAAGAAGCTCTGTTCTTATCTTTTCAATCTTTTTCTCATAACTGTTTTTTTCTCGTTCCTGTCCATAAAGATTGGCAAATAAAATAACGGAAAAGAAAAGTAATACTATCTTCATATTTTTCATCCTTCGAAAATATTAAATCCTCCAAGCTATAAAAAATCTATTCACGGAATTCCTATGATAAACTTGAGCATTCCCTCAAATTGAGATGAATGAATGAATAAATTAAACTCAAATTCATACTACTTTTAGACTCCCTCAAAAATTGGTTTTAGTATATTCTTTTTCGCAAAAACAATTTTTCTTACTTAAACTGAACCGCCAATTGTATTTTTTCTTCCAACTCCTGGTTATGAATTTCTACCAATTCTTTTTCCCAGTTAAAATATGTAGCAAACTCAGCTATAACAAATTGTTTATTTCTATCTACACTCGGTTTATCGAAGAACAAACGCCCTGTTCTTCTCATAAAAAAATCGGTTGGTGTGCAGGTCATTTCATGATGAATGCTAAACCAAATTTCCGCCTTTAATAGTCTTTTTTCGCTATTTTCTTCTGATAACTCATCAAACTTATCTAAAATAGTACTGGTTTGTTTTCCATAGTTATATACTAAATAAGCGGCATCTTGTTTCGTAAATCCTTCAGATTTCATACGCTTATTCACTTGTTTATTGTAAATTTTTACAGACTTGAAATTCTGAAATGGGCCACCAGACAATACAATCTCTTCTGTTTGAATAGGATCGAATTCTATTTCAAACCTACGTGTCATTTTCTTAGCCACTAAGTCAACAATTCGTTCTGCCATTTTACGGTATCCGGTAAGTTTTCCTCCAGCAATAGAAATAAGCTTCGTATCTGATACAAAAATTTCATCTTTTCTTGACAGTTCCGAAGCCGACTTGCCTTCCTCATGAATTAAAGGTCGTAAACCTGCCCACGAAGATTCAATATCCTCCAAGGTTAATGTGATTTCAGGAAACATATTATTTACGGCTTCTATTAAATACAACGCATCAACAATAGAAGTTTCTACATTGTTTTTGTCTTCCTGATAATTAGTATCGGTAGTTCCGAAATACGTTACTTTCCCTCTTGGAATCGCAAACATCATTCGTCCATCAGGAATGTCAAAATACACCGATTGTTTTACAGGTAATTTTTCATGTGCAACCACTAAGTGTACTCCTTTAGTTAAATGTAAACGTTTTCCTATTTTTGAGTTATTAATTTGACGTAATTCATCTACCCAAGGCCCTGCTGCATTTACTACATATTTAGCATTGACATTAAATGTTTCCTTAGAAAAAACATCTGTTACTTTTGCACCAACTACGCGTTTATTTTTGTAGATAAACTCGTTGGCTTCTACATAATTTATTATTTGAGCGTCATATTGACTCGCTGTTTTTAAAACTTCAATGGTTAAACGAGCATCATCTGTTCTATATTCTGCATAATATCCAGCACCATTTAAAACTCCTTCAGGTAGCAATGGTTCTTTTTCTAAAGCTTCTTCTTTATCCAGCATTTTTCTTTTATCATCGCCCTCAACGGAAGCCAAAACATCATACACTTTTAATCCGATTGAGGTTAACCAAGAACCATAGGTTCCACCTTCAATTAGTGGTAAAATCATTTTCTCAGGAATTACCAAATGCGGTGCTAATTTATGAACAATAGCTCTTTCTGTTCCTACTTCTTTAACCAACCAAAAATCGAATTGCTTTAAATATCGCAATCCACCATGGATCAGCTTTGTAGATTTACTACTGGTTCCAGAGGCGAAATCATTTTTTTCAATGAGTGCAACTTTCATTCCTCTGGAAGCTGCATCGAGCGCAATTCCAGCACCGGTGATTCCTCCACCAATAATTAGAATATCGAATTCTGTTGATTGTAATTCTTGTTTACTGTTTTCTCGATTAAAAAATGAAAAGTTGTTCATGCTAGAAAGGATGTTTCAAACAAAAATAAAAGAAAAAGATTACTATACCATTTGTAATTTGAATAAAGAAAAAAAACAATCAGTTTTCTTTTACTCTTTAAGTGAGATTAAAATGCTCCGACACTTGTATCAAAATTCCGAAAACAGTTTACTTTGAATGTATCGTGAGCTTACCTCTAGGTAGTTGATTTCAACTCGCAAAATGGCATAAAAAAAAGAGCTGAAATGATTCAGCTCTTTTTCGTCGTCCCCCTAGATTCAATTGAATCATATTAGTTTATACCATTTGCAATTTAAAGTTACCGTAATAAAACGTTCTTTTTTCTTTTACAGTAATTTCAAACACCAACTGGTATTAATGATTAATCGACTTCCAGTTTTTGTCTGCTTGTTCTTTTAATTTCTCAGGGCTTTCTTCATTCCACAATTTTAGTGTATTGGTTCCCCAAGCGTTGTAAAACAAGTATAATTTATTATCTCTTATTTCAAATGTTTTTGGATTGATATCAACTTTCTCTCCAGTTTTCCCAATTGCATACGCACAATATCCTCCATATTGAGGCACATATTTTTCAGGTGATCCTTTAAATTTTTCTAAATTTTTTTGAGAAGAAAACCTAAATGTTGCCTCGTTATAACTGGTCGAAAACTTTTTATTTCCTTTTGTTGCAGCGTTATTGAAATAGGCTACAACATCATATCCTTTGGCTACAAGTCCTTTTTTTACATTGTAATTTTTTTGACTATATCCTAACGAACATATAAAAAGAAAGATGATAACTAATTTATTCATTTCTACTATTATTTATATTTAAGTTCTTCCCAATTATTATCTCCTTGATTCTGAAGCTTTTTAGTATCTCCTTTTTTCCAATCATCAAGTTTATTAGATATCCAAGAATTGTAAAATAAATACAACTTTCCATCTCTTATTTCATACGCTTCAGCATCGATATACATTTTTGTTTTTTTCGCTGCTATTGCATATGCACAATATCCTCCATATTGTGGAATATATTTTTCTGGGCTTTCTTTAAATAGTGTTAGATTTTTTTCTGAAGAAAATTTAAATTTCACCCCATCATGAACCGTTTGGAATTTGTTACTTCCTTTATTAGGTTCATTATCTACAAAATAAGATACCACATCATACCCCTCAGCTACAAAGCCTTTTTTGGTGTTATAATCTATTTTTTGGGCAAAAATAGCCGTCGATATTGTTAACAATATTAAAGTAAAAAGTTGTTTCATAATGGTATAGTTTTGTGAAGTTGTCGAATACATTAACAAAGGCTTACATTAAACTTGCCTTTTTTTATCTCTTTGGTTTTAGTCAATAGCAAGGAAAGGTGCTAAAGAATGTTACTCTTTGTGTTTTTACTTGAAAATTAAATAGTTTACCCTAAGCTACTTGTTTTGAATTATTTTAATAAATTCTTCTAAGTACATAACAAAATTAGCTAAACGGACTCTCAATGTCAGGTCGAGCGCAGTCGAGACTCTAATTTTACTAGGTATAGATATAAAAGACCTCTCGACTACGCTCGAGGTGACATTGTCTCCTAATAAATATAAGTAGTAAAAAAATGAACTGGTCAAGTTAAATTGTTTTTTGTCATATACTTAACAAATTCTTATAGAACCATTAAATTACATCCTCGGATATCGGAATTATCAAAACGTCCTATAATTTCGAAGCTACCGTCAGAATGTACTTTTCCTAAATCTTGAGTCGCAATGAATGAGCATGAATTAAAATTTGCTAGATCAATAACATTAATTCCTCCTGAATTTCCTTTGGGTAATACTGTTAAAGGATCTTCCGTATCTCTTGTTAATAATTTCATCCAAGGTGGACTATTAAAAATACCTTTTCCTTTAGAATATCCCTGACTTAATAGTTCAGTCATTCCGTATTCTGAATGAATTTCAGATATTCCGAAACCTTTTTTCAAAATGTCATGAAGTTCAGCTCTAATTAACTCTTTTCTTCTTCCTTTCATTCCACCTGTTTCCATAACAATGGTGTTTTTTAAAGAAAACTGATATTGCTCAATTAAATCTAACAAAGCAAATGAAACTCCAATTAACAAGACTTTTTTTCCTCTTTTATCAAGGTCTTTTAACGTTTTAGTTAACTCAGATAAATTATTTAAATAAAATCCACTTTCCGGATGACTTGAGCGTTTAATTAAATCGTTCACCATATAAATTAATGAAGAACCTTTCCGTTCGAGATAGTTTGGTAATAGAGCCAAAACAACGTAATCGCTTATGTCTCCGTAAAATTGTTCAAACCCTAACAAATAACTTTTCTCATACCAGGATATGTCGGTAACCAAATGTTTACTTGTAACACTGCCCGTTGTTCCAGAGCTTGAAAATGTTTCTTGTACTTGATCTTTAGAGGAAAGTATTTCTTTCGATTTAAAAAATTGAATCGGTAAAAAAGGTATTTCCTCAATTTTTGTAACATCTGATGGATGAATATAGAGTAAATCGCAAAAAGATCGATATACGTTATTGTTAGCGAATTGATGTTTAAAAACAGCAAGTGCAACTTCTTTAAAATCTTCTTCAGACTGTATGTTAAAAACCTTGTTCTGCATAATTTTTACAAAAATAAGAGTATTCTACGCAACCTTTTAATTTTTTATGCATCTAGTAATAAAAACCACTAATGATGTTTTAAGCAAAGTTAGACGTTCCATTTAAATATTCTCATATGAAAAGACTGCTTCAATCAAAAATAGACAATGTACTACGACTAATGAACATTACTAGTTCAAAAGATTTAAAGAATCAAAAATTTATTATGATAGCTTCCAGAAAAGCTTCTCAGAAAGAATTGCTCTTTAAGGAAAATGAATTTGATGCTTGGAAAACCTGCTATGATACTATTAATGGTTTCGTATATGAGGATGGATACGAATATGAACTTTTAATTTCTATTAAAAAATCATCAAATATGAATATCGGAAAAGACACGTCTTTAATAAGAATTTTAACCAAAACTAAAAAAGAATCTTACGATTTACCTAATTAACCTATTTATTAAATGAAAAACCAATTTTAATTATGAAAAACCTAAAACTACTACCTATTTTATTTATTATTCTATTATCATGTAATAACAACGATAATATTAAAGAACCTATTGATTCAAGAAATCAAGAAGAACACTATCAAGAAGTATCAAAAATACTTGAACAGGCTAATAATATGCTCAAAGATTTAACTTGTAACAATCCTGATGATTGGTCGTTTATTTCCTATGGAAGCAAGGCTTGTGGTGGCCCACATGGTTATATTGCTTATTCAAATGAAATAAATGTTGAACTGTTTAAAAGTTTAATTGAAAAACACAGAAAAGAAGAAGATAAATACAATAAAAGATGGAATGTAATGTCGACCTGCGACCTTCCTGGAGTGCCAAAAGGAATTGTTTGCAACAACGGAAAGGCTCAGTTTAATTATTAGTATTTTTAAAAAAAAATAGACTCATTAACCTAACAACAATCATACAACAATGTTGCCATCAGAATATTAAGGCACAAGCAGAAGTTTATCAACTATATTCTGCAAAGCTATTTGCCTTGTGCCTTAAATATTCTAAAAATTATGAGGATGCTCAGGATACTTTACAGGACAGTTTTATGGTCATTTTTAAAAAAATTAAACAATATGATCATAAAGGGTCTTTTGAAGGATGGATGAAAAGAGTAGCTATTAATACCGCTTTACAAAAGTATCGGCAAAAATCGCCTTTACAGTTGATAAAAGAAGAAGCCATTGAAGAAGTAGAAGATGTGTATTATGATGAATCTGAAGTAAATGTAGATTTTCTTTTATCATGTATTCAAGAATTACCCGATAGGTATCGATTAGTTTTTAACCTATATGTATTAGATAAGTTTTCTCACAAAGAAATTTCCGAGATGTTAAAAATTTCTGAAGGAACTTCAAAGTCTAATTTATCAAGAGCTCGGTTATCATTAAAGCAAAAAATAGAAGCTCATCAAAAAGTACAAAAAGAAGCATAAATGGATAGTAAAGAAAATATAGATAGATTGTTTCAAGAAAAACTTGAAGGTATGGAGGCAACTCCTAATCCTGAGGTTTGGAGTGCTATTGAAGCAAAGCTAAAAAAGAAAAAACGTAGAGTTTTACCCATGTGGTGGATGTATGCTGGTGCTGCTTCTGTTATCATTGCTGGGTTCTTATTATATCCGTTTTTAAAAACCGATAAACCTATTATTAATGACGTTATTGTAACTTCTCCTAAGCGTACTAAAGATTCAATGCAGATTCATAAATCCATACCTGTTTTACCTATTCAGGAAGAAAAGACTGTAATTGCAAAAAGCTCAAATACCCCCAGAAAAAGGCAACCAAAACAAAATAGTGCATCAATAAAAAATTTAACTCAAAATACAAACCTTATTGCTAGTGAAAATTCAACTTTAGATAAAGCGGTGAAAGAAGGGTCTTTATCCGAAGAGAAAAATGCTATGGAAAAGATTTCTTTCGAAAAGAAAACACAAAACAATTCAGTTAAAATTTCCTCTAAAAATGATTCTACTTCCACTAAGAAATCTATCAAAAAAGACTTCTTAAAGGAATTGGAAAAAAGAGATAGTGTATTAGTTGCTGCAACGAAAGACAACAAATGGTCAGTATCGCCAACGTTTGCATTAACTCATACCAACTCTTTTACGAATACCTCGGCGTTAGATAAAAGTTTAAACGCTTCTGATACGAACGGAGAAAATACTTTTTCATATGGTGTAAAACTTGCCTATGAGGTAACTAATAAATGGACTGTTCAGTCAGGTGTGTTTGTGCAAAAAATTGGCTATTCAAACTCTAATCTTTCTGTTCTTAACAATGTTAGAGGAGCTAGTTTGGAAAATGTAGAACATAATTCGGAACCGGCTTTCTTATTAAGCACTTCAGAAACTGCACTTGATGCAAATTCTCTTTCCACTTCAAGAGTTGAAACTACTCGTGCTTCTTTACAACAAAACTACAGTTATATTGAAATTCCTGTAGAAGTAAAATATACGTTTTTAGAAAGTAAAAAATTCAGTTCTCAAATAGTTACAGGAGTAAGTTCTTTATTTCTAAATCAAAATGAAGTGATACTCTCTTCCGAAACTCAATCTCAATCACTGGGAAAAGCCAGTAATTTAAACACTATAAATTTTAGTGGAAACTTAGGTATTGACCTTCAATACTCAATAAACAAAAAATTAAAGATCGCAATTAACCCAATGTTTAAAGTTCAATTAAATACTTTTTCAAAAAACGATAATGGTTTTAGGCCTTATACCATTGGTGTGCATTCTGGATTAATTTATCAATTTTAAAAACCTAAACTCATGAAAAAAATATTATTATTTGTCTTAACCCTAGGCTTTCTTTCATGTTCACTCGATGGAAATAATTTAGTGGTTAAACTATTGCCTATTGACGAGTCAACAACACCCGATAGTTTTACATACAATACTATTGATACCATTAAAATTAAATACTCTTTACCTGACAATTGCCATTCATTTTACAACTTGTATTATCAATATGATGATACAACAAGAATTGTAGCTGTAAGAGCTTTACAGGATTTAGATGCTAATTGCGTTAATCAGGCAATAGAAAGAGAACTTGATATTCCAATACAGGTACGACAAGAAGAAGATTATGTTTTTAAATTTTGGAAAGGTAAAGATGCCAATGGGAACGACGAATACGAAGTAAAAGTAGTGCCTGTTAACAATTAAAATCTGAAACGGTCTCTCAATACTATATTAGGACCATTCATAAAACTATGTCCTGAAATTACTTCATGCTATACTTTGCTTACTCTTGATTTTACATAGTATTAGTTAGTTACACTAAAACCTCGAAGCTCATAGTGTGATTGTATTTTCAGGATTTTTATTAGGAATAAATAGTTGCATTACTAAGGGAATAATGTATGCTTTATTGATTGTGAAGAGGCTGAAAGGCCTCTTTCTTTATGCTCACAACTGCATCTTCCTGTAAAATAGGTTGATTATTTAACCGTAAAAACACCTGTGCTACTGCAACCGTATCACGTTCGCAATAATCGACAATTCTTTGAATGTTTTTTTCTTTATAAAAAATACCTGCAACCTCACTTCCGTCAATATCTTCTTTAGGGGAAGGAACTCCCAAAACATAAGTAAGTAATTTTAGCGAAGTATAATGTTTATAGTCACCAAACTTCCATAATTCCAGAGTATCCAAATGCGCAATTTCCCATGGTTTCTTTCCAAATAAATTAAGTTTATCCGGGAGTTGTATTCCATGAATTACCATTCTCCTAGCAATGTATGGAAAATCGAATTCCTTACCATTATGAGCGCATAATAAATGCTGTTTCTGGTTAAAATGATTCTCCAAAAGGCTTTTAAAATCTAGCAATATTTTTCTCTCATCAATTCCTGAAAATGAAGTAACCCGAAAGGTTTTTATTTCATTTTTATTTATAAAATAGCCTACCGAAATACAAACTATTTTACCAAACTCCGCCCAAATTCCAGCTCTCTGATAAAACTCTTCAGCACTATATTCCTCTTTTCTTTGGTATTTCGTTTTTAGATCAAAAAGTTCTTTTTCTTCACTTGACAAACTGTTCCACATTTCGTTTTGTGGTACTGTTTCAATATCTAAAAACAAGATGTTTTCAATATCATTATTTTGTAACATATTTTTCTTTTATTAGTACATAGCGTTTTTATGAACCTTTTTTCCTTTTCCATTGATTGACCCCCTGGGACTATGCTCAGAATAAAACAGGACAAAAAATCTAGTCGACCAGACTTAACTCAAAAATAATTCTATCGCTATAATCATAATCACTTAAGAATATTTTTGTCTGGTATCTCAAAATGACCTCAACTGGTAAAAACTCATCAATGAAATAAACTATAAATATGATGTTATTTTTGTAATAAACTAAAAACTTTTATCTATCTACATCCAAAAAAGCTCTATTCTCAAACATGGCTTTATATTCTTTCTTTGAAAAAGAAGAGTGTACATTACCATAATTTTCGACTTTATCAATTTTATAAAGTTTGCTTCGTCGTTCTATTTCGTAATTATTTTGTACAACATAAACAGAATCTTTTGTTACTTCAACTATTTTTAAAGTAGAGTAAAAATCAGATGGTTTATACTCAATTATGTCACCTTTTTCTGGCGAGGCAATATAAATGACTTTGTCTTTTTCGTGTTGTTGTGCGTAGTAAAATACAAAGAAAATAAGTAGAGCAAAGATACCTAGACCAGACCAATACCAAACAGGAGTCTTTGTGTGTTTTTTAATATCCAAGGAATGTTGCTTTAGCTTCTCATTCATTCCGCTAAAATCATTTGTTACTTTGCAATTCGTACATTCAGAAAAAGCTCTTTTACCAATTGGGAAAACGGGAATCCAATATAAATACACGTATTTTCCGTATACTGATATATTATGAGGTACTACTTCCTCACAGTTATCACATTCAACTCCTTTAGAGGTTCTTTCAGAGTGAATATGGGATCCTTTTGTTCCATAGAAAATCATAGGCTTAATTTTTTAGATAACAATTAACTAGTTGTAAAAACGTTGCAATTTTACTTAAGATCTAAAGGTATAAAAATTTATCTATTTCTCTTGAGAATGAATTCAGGTGTGCTAAAATTCTCACTTTTTGTTAATAACTCGAATTTTCAAAAACCAAAAACTAAGTAAAATCAATGATTGTGAAATAGCTATATTTTTATAAGGTTACAAGAAATAAAAAAGAGAACCTAAAAAAGTTCTCTTCCTAACATTACTAACCTTTTTAAATTTATTCAAGAAACATTTGTTGATTAGTAATTGTAATTCAAATAAATGAACTTGCTTAAACTTTAAAACTGCCAGCCAAAGTTTAAACCAAATTTTCCAGTAAAATCTCGCTCATTAGGATCGTCTGCAAAACCAAGGTTACGACCTAAACCACCGTTTATATCAATAAGAAATCCAGAATCACTTACCCATTTCCAGCCAATACCTACACCTACCGCTGTTTCAAAATAGGTTTTGTCATTTGTATTTGTAGAATTATCAAACCAGAAATTGAAGTCATTTTCATATGTGTAGAATTTTAAAAAACCTTCACCATAAAATCCTTTAGCACCATAATCTTCTTTCGAAAAAAAGTACTGGCGATAATAAGGTGAAAACGAAAATTTCTCTAAGATTTCCGAGCCTTTTTCATTATCAAAATTAATATTTAAATCTGCACCAATACCACTGTACTTATTTAGCACATACTCATACCTTGGGTTAAAGGCTGGGAAAGCAAGTCCTGCAATTACATCTAAACTAAGGCTATGTCGTTTTGATTTAGAGAATTCAGTCATGCTTCTTTGACTTTCTGTTTCTTTAGAATCCGTGTTGTCTTGAGCCTTAACCATAACGCTTATGGCTAATAGAATCATAAATAATTGTTTTTTCATCATGTTAAGTTTTATTTCAGGTTTCATTTTTTTAAGAGGTTCTCATTTAGTTTTGTCCATGTGTTTTTTTATTAAAAAACTAAATAAACAACCAGAATCTGTTTCAGATTCTCTTCATAAATTTTCATTACCACGAAATAAATCAACAAAAGAGGTATAAGCAAAAACTACTTCCCTGTATTCATAAAAGAAAGCTTGTTTTTATAAATTCACGGCAAAATACGATCAATCAAAACGTATTAACATAAAAACCAAAATGTATATATTTGTTTTTATAGGGAAAACAACAACTTTAAAAATTGATGGTGAAAGATTTTTTCAACTTATTCTTGCTAGTTAGTTCCATTCACGGATTTATATTTTGCTTAATCCTATGGTTTTCAAAAGGGGGTACGAAAAAAGCTTTTCTTTTTATTAATTTTTTAGTTTTGGTAATCTCTTTAAATAACTTCCAATCCTGGGTGTTAGTTAAACAATTTTTTCAAGATAGTCAGTTCCTCAGGTATTTTGAAATACCTTGGCATTTTTTAATCGCCTTATTTTTTTACTTGTTCCTTATTAATTATCTGGAAATAGAAAAAAGAAAGCAAAGCCTTTTTAAAATTGTTTCGATCGCTTTTTTGGGACTATTACTCGTTCGACTCGGCTTCTATTTTAGTAATAATGAAACCATTTCTAACCTAACGACTTTTAAAACGTATGTAATTTTTGAGGAGTTATTAAGTATGTTCGTTTCAATTACCATTTTTATTTATGCTTACTATTTATACAAAATGGTTAAAAGGAAAAGAATTCCATCTAACATTACAGATTTCGATAACTTAAAATGGATTCGAATATTTTTCAGATTAGGGTTGTTGTCTTATGTTTCTTGGTTTATTCCTTTGCTAATCACATTAATTCTTAAGTTTAATATATTCTTACCATCCTATTATCCTCTGAGAATTTTTACGACAATTTTAATCTATTGGCTCGGTTATCAGTCTATTATACAGTTAAGAGTTTTACAAGAAAGAAAATATTTGCGTCCGTTGGTCGCAAGTAACTCAAATACCTTAAACACTCACCCCCCTGTTAACAACTCAAAAAGTAACAAACAATTAGGTATTCCAGATGAAATTATTAGAAATATTTTATTAGGTCTTGATCAATTCGAACAAAACAAAGGTTATACTTCTCAAAACATGAACCTAACTATTTTAGCCAAAGAATTGAATACAAATACAAGTTATTTATCTAAAATAGTAAACTATCATAAAGAAACTTCGTTTACAAATTACTTAAACACATTAAGGATTACCAATATAATTACTTTATTGGAATCTAATTCAATTATCAGAAAATATACAATTAAAGCCATTGCTCAGGAAGCGGGTTTTAGTAACTCCGACTCCTTTTCTAAGGCTTTTGTTAAACTAAAAAACATAACTCCGTCAGAATTCATAAAAAATTTGAAATAGGTATAATGTAATAATATTGGACATAACTCTAATCAAAATTATACATCGGCACGGTAAATAATATTTAGGACTATCTTTTGACGTAAACAAAAGCTAAAACACTGATTCATAAGTAAAAATATTTTTACAAGTTTATAAATCATTAAATCAACGTTAAGTTAAATAGCTAAATAGCTATTTTGTTATTTTATCGTTACTTTTGGAATATAGTACTTAAAAATCAATGTATGAATACTAGCGATATTAAGATTTTATTGGTTGATGATGAACCAGATATACTAGAAATAGTAGGTTACAATCTAAAATCTGAAGGATATCAAGTTTTTACAGCCAGTAATGGGGCTGAAGGGGTTAAAACGGCTAAAAAAGTGCAGCCGCATCTAATATTATTAGATATTATGATGCCAGAGATGGATGGAATTGAAGCCTGCGAAAAAATTAGAGGAATAAAATCTCTTGAAGATTCTATTATTTCCTTTTTAACGGCAAGAGGCGAAGACTATTCTCAAGTGGCTGGTTTTGACGCTGGTGCTGACGACTATATTACAAAACCTGTTAAACCAAAGGTTTTAGTTAGCAAAGTAAAATCATTACTTAGACGACTAAAATCTGAAGAAAAAACAGATGCCACGACCAAAATTGGTGATATAATAATTAATAGAGACGAGTATGTCGTTTTTAAAGGTGAAAATAGAATTTCTCTTCCTAGAAAAGAATTTGAACTATTTTCGCTATTAACATCGAAACCTGGAAAGGTTTTTAAACGTGAAGTTATTTTAGATAATGTTTGGGGTAATGAAGTTGTTGTTGGAGGAAGAACTATTGATGTTCATATTAGAAAGCTTCGTGAAAAAATTGGTGATGATTATTTTAAAACAGTAAAAGGTGTTGGTTATAAATTTGTGCTAGAAGGATTAGACAAATAACACCTATTTAAAAAACAATATAAGGTGGTAGATTGCTTTTTAAGGCAATCTACTTTTGTTTGTAACAAATAACAATATTTTGAAATTGAAAAAAACATATAAATATGCACTTTGGTCAGCTTTTTATTTGACCATTCTTTCTACCATTTTTTCGGTACTTACCTATTTTTTACTCTATAAGCATTTAGGTATCGTTACTTATATCGCTTTTGGTATCATAATATTTATCATTTCATTTTTTGTTATTCAGTTTAGAGCGGAGCATTTTATTTATCAAAGAATAAAAAAACTATACGAAGACATCTCTTTTTTAGACGTTAATGATTTAAAAAGAAAAAAAATAACAACTGATGTTGAAACCTTAACAAAAACGGTTCAAGAATATGTTGAGGGGAAAAGTGAAGAGATTGCCGATTTAACGCAAAGAGACTCCTTTAGAAGAGATTTTTTAGGAAATGTGGCTCATGAACTTAAAACACCTCTTTTTACCGTACAAGGCTATGTTTTAACCTTAATTGAAGGTGCCGCCGAAGACAAAGAAATTAGAACAAAATATTTAGAAAGAGCTAGTAAGGGAGTAGAAAGATTAACCTCTATTGTTAAAGATTTAGATATGATTGCTAAGTTGGAAACTGAGGGTATGAAAATGAATATCGAAACCTTTAATATTTTGGAAATGATTCAGAATGTTTTCGATTTATTCGAAATGAAAGCGAAAAAAAGAGGTATCAAATTGCAGTTAGATAAGGCTTATGAATTTCCTTTTTTTGTGAAGGGCGACATTGAACGAATTGAGCAAGTAATTATTAACCTTATTGTTAACTCAATTAAATACGGTAAAATAGGCGGAGTAACTACTGTAAGTGTTGAAAATTACAACTCAAAGAAATTCATTATCAAAGTAAATGATAACGGAGAAGGTATAAAGCAAGAGCATCTTTCACGTTTATTTGAACGCTTTTATAGAGTTGATCAGAGTCGTTCCAGAGAACAAGGAGGTTCTGGATTGGGACTATCTATTGTAAAACATATTATTGAAGCACATGGAGAAACCATCTTATTAAAAAGTAAATATGGTGACGGATCTGAGTTTTCTTTTACTCTTGAAAAAGCTGTTTAGTATCTCCTTTAAAAATAAAGAGTCCAATGTATTCTCAATACTAGATGACAATGTATTTCAATGAAACAATTAGGTTTTCTTTCATTCTGAAATTTGTTTCACTATTTAATTCCAACAAACTCTGGAATACATAATCAATTGGATAAAGAACTCAGAATTGTTTTCTTTAACCTTTTCAAATATCATTCTTAAAACCAGAAACCTAAATTAAACAACCAGTATTTCTCTTTATGATCTGGTGACCAAGAGTATTTCAATTCAATAGGACCTATAAAGGTACTCAAGCCATATCCCAAAGCGTAACCTGATTTTGTGTTATCAAATAATTTACCATCCTTAAAAACATCATGTTCAATTCGGGCGTAATTAGCTATAAAAGTGGCGTACTGATTCTTATAAACATTGTACCTAAAGTTAAACTCTGACTTTACAAATGTTTGATTCCCTAATTGAGCTGTATCATATCCATAAAAAGACACGAAATTATTGATGTAGTTTTGGTTATAGCCCCCTAATCTAAAATCAAAAATCTCTGAAGCTTCCTTTCCTAATGTAAACCCACCTTCTCCTGTATATTGAAAAGTTAATTTATCATCTAAAAAAGATTTGGCAAATCCAACAGTACCTGAAATTTGAGAGAACTGATTAAACTCATTACTCTCTAAAGTAAGTTCATCAATACGATCATTTCTATCAGACCAAATAAACCATTTGAAGGCCACATTTGCAAAATACCCATCCGTTGGATATATTTTTTTATTGTACGTATCTAACTTCAAAAAAGAATAAGCGTTAACATAGTTGCTATTATCAAACACAGTTTCTTCACCCTCGGTTAAAAAAGTATCCGAAGAAATTTTAATCTTTTTGTTTTCAAGTCCAATTCCAAAAGCAAACTTTTTATCAATAGTAGTTTGAACATAAAAACTATTACTAAAATCTTTATACTTGATGTTAATTCTGTTTATTACGTCGTTATTAAAAAGAAAGGAACTTTTAAAAGAGTTATAACTAGAAGTAAAACCATAACTAGGGATTAAACCATTATCAATAAAATAATCCATCCTATATCGAATACGATCACCGATTCCTACATCAAAATTAAACTCATCATTTTGCATGAGCAGTTTTCTACGATTATAGTTTAAAAGAACAGCCGTTTTATATAATAAATCGTAATGAATTCCAAATCGAACGTATGATTTCACGTTATCTTCTTTAACCTTTAATTCTAATTTCTTTCCAGAAAATGACTTCTCGAAATGATAATCAATTCTTTCAAAATTATTAGTTGCCGATAATGAGCTGATTTTTCTAGAAATCTCTTTATATGAAGTACTATCTCCTTTCTCAAGCTGAAGCTTTCCTAAAACATAATTATCCGTATAGTGTTTATTTCCTTTAATAACAATTCTATCTACCAAAAACCTTTTGCTCTTTAGTGTAATTTGAGGGCGTTTTTTCTTTATTTTTTGAAGTTTAGCAATGCTATCAAAAACAAACTTTTGGGGTTTTACAACTCTTATTCCTTCAGCTATAATTTCTTTGTTTTTATCAAAAGAAAGAACACTGTATTCTATAATGTTTGGTTTTAAATTAAAATCGACAAGTTTTGCCTGTTCATCAGATTTACGATACATCTGAAAATTGATTATTTGAAGTAAAACCGAGGCTACTGAAGACAGTTCTTCTCTTCTTAAAAGTTCCCCTTGAACATTCACTCCAATTATCATGTCAACGCCTTTCGTTTTCATAATATCTACAGGAAAGTTATTTACAACTCCTCCATCCACTAGTAACTGACCGTCAATATCAACTGGATTTAATAGCGAAGGAAATGCCCCACTTGCTCTTAATGCTAACGCTAAAGAACCCTTTTCAAGAACTACTTCTTCTCCTGTTTCAATATTGGTTCCAATACAGAAAAATGGAATAGGTAGTTTTGAGAAATCGGTAATTTCATCAGCTGGAGCTAATAATTCTGTTAAAAAATTAAGTACGTTTTGCCCTCTTGACAGTCCTAAAGGTAACCCCACAGCTCCATTTTTTATAGGTAGTGTTACCGAGTATTTTTCTCCATGTTGTTTTATAAAAAAAGGTTTTGATTCTCTGGCCACCTCATCCTGAAGTAGTTTCATAAAATCAGCTTCTTTAATCACTTTTTCAATCTGATCAGGAGAATAACCAGCAGCATAAAGCCCTCCTACAATAGCTCCCATGCTAGTTCCTCCAATATAGTCAATCTGTAACCCCGCTTTTTCTAACTCTTTTAGTACTCCAACATGAGCAAATCCTTTTGCCCCGCCCCCGCTTAAAACCAATCCAACTTTTGGTTGTTCTTGCGCAAATAGCATTATAGGAGCCATTAAAAAAAATAATAGCTTTTTCATGTGTTTGTTTTCACTTTCTTACTTAGAAGATGCTAACTAACGTCAAAATATTAATAAGTATTATACTCATTAATGATTTTAACATAACAACTCTATGCTTTTAAATTATTATTTACTAATGCGTAATATAAAGGGGTAACAAGTGTAATAATTTTTTAATTAATTCTTTTCGAAAAGCAATTAATTAACGTTATTCCATAGTTTGATTTTTATGATAATACTGATAGATTTTTTGTGCTCTTGAAAAACCTACCGCTTCTTTTAACTCCTCTAAACTAGCACTTTTTACTCGTTTAGCTGATTTAAATTTACGTAATAAATTTGTTATCGTTTGTTTACCAACATCCGGAATTTGTTCTAGTTCAGACTGAATCGCACTTTTGCTTCGCTTATTTCTATGGAAAGTAATTCCAAAACGGTGCGCTTCATTTCTTAAATATTGAATAATTTTGAGTGTTTCAGATTTTTTATCTAAATACAACGGAACACTATCACCTGGGTAATAAATTTCTTCCAAGCGCTTTGCAATACCAATAATAGCTATTTTTCCTCTTAAACCAAGTATGTCTAAACTTTTTAAAGCAGAAGACAACTGTCCTTTTCCTCCATCAATAATAATAAGTTGTGGTAAAGGCTGTTCTTCTTCTAACAAACGTTTATATCTTCTATAAACTACTTCTTCCATAGAAGCAAAATCATCTGGACCTTCAACCGTTTTAATATTAAAATGACGATACTCTTTTTTACTTGGTTTTCCATCCTTAAAAACTACACAGGCGGCAACAGGATGGGTTCCTTGAATATTCGAATTATCAAAACACTCAATATGACGAGGCTCTGCTCGTAAACGCAAATCTTTCTGCATCTGCCCCATAATTCGCTTTACGTGTCGATCAGGATCAACAATTTTTATCTGTTTAAACTGCTCTTGTCTATAATATTTAGCATTTCTTTCTGATAGTTCAACAATACGTTTTTTATCACCTAACTTCGGAATGACTACTTTTATTTTATCTCCCAAATCAACCTTAAATGGCACATAAATTTCGCGAGATAAAGAATTGAAACGATTTCTAGTTTCAATAATAAACAACTCTAATAAGTCTTTATCACTTTCTTCAAGCTTTTTCTTTATTTCTGTTGTATAAGATTGTACAATAGCTCCATTCATTATTTTGAAGAAGTTGGCATATCCGTGAGTTTCATCTGAAATTAAAGAAAATACATCTACATTGTTAATTGAAGGATTTACAATAGTTGATTTTGCCTGGTAATTTTGTAACGATTCAATTTTTTCCTTAATCTTTTGTGCCTCTTCAAATTTCATATCGGCAGCAAATCCCATCATAATGTCATGAAATTGTTCAAGACTCTCCTTAAAATTACCTTTAATAATATTTCTGATTGCTCTAATATCATTCATGTAACTCTCCTCTGTTTGCATTCCTTCACAAGGCCCTTTGCAATTCCCTAAGTGATATTCTAAACAAACTTTATACTTGTCGGAATTAATTTTGGTTTCATGCAAATCGAAATTGCATGTACGAAGTGTGTACAGCTCTTTTATAAGATCCAATAAAGCACTTACCATGCGCATATTGGTATACGGACCGAAATATTCCGACCCATCTTTAATGACTCTTCTTGTTGAAAATATTCTAGGAAAACGTTCTTTCTTAATACAAAGCCATGGGTAAGACTTATCATCTTTTAAAAGCACATTATACCTTGGCTTATATTTCTTTATCAGGTTGTTTTCTAAAAGAAGTGCATCTGTTTCGGTATCAACAACGATATGTTCAATCCTAACAATTTTTCTTACGAGAATTCTGGTTTTACCATTTTCATGGTTTTTGGTAAAATATGATGATACTCTCTTCTTTAAATTCTTCGCTTTTCCGACATAAATGATGACATCATCTTTATCAAAATACTGATAGACTCCCGGAGAATTCGGCAGGGTTTTTATTTGAAGTTCTAAAGTTGTAGGCATTAAAAGAAAAGCTTTAAACGAAAATACAATTTTCTAAAAACATAGCATTATATTATTTTCTCTATTTTACAGAACAAACTGGGTTTAAACCTGTATTTTTATTCTTTTTTAAGAGATGCAAGAACTACATAATTTTTATTCAAATCAACTTGAGAAACACAACCAAAATCTTAACGAAATTAGTAAAACGATTAACGTTGTTAGACTCTTTCGTTTTCTCATTTTCTCTGGTTTAATTATTGGTGTTTATTTTACTTTTCAAATTTCATATACACCAATTATTATTGGAGCTGTAGGAGTTATTATTTTCGGTTTTCTTGTTGTAAAGCATCAAAATTTAAAAGAAAAAAGAAATCTGATTCGATCAAAAATTTCGTTCAATGAAACCGAACTTTCGATTTTAAATGGCGATTTTTTTGATAGACCTACTGGAGAAGAATTTATCGAACCTTTGCATCATTATAGTAATGATGTTGATTTATTTGGAAGAGGTTCTTTCTTTCAATATTTAAACAGAACAGCAACCATAAAAGGAAAAGAACTTTTAGCTTCTTTGCTTACCGCAAACAATATTGAGTCCATTGAAGAACGACAAAAAACACTTCAAGAACTTTCTCAAAAATCAACATGGAGAGAAAATTTTACAGCATTGGCGCAATTGGTTTCTCCTACACAAAAACAAACTTCAAATATATCTCGTTGGATAGAAACTTTCGAAGTAACACTGCCATCGTTTCTAAGAGTTCTTCCAAAAATATTTTCTGCTATTTCATTAATTTTAATTGGATTAGTTTCGTTTGACATAGTTTCTTTTTCAGCAATTACCTTGTGGTTTTTTATTGGTTTAGGAATTTCAATGGTTTATTTTAAAAAAACGCAGTCTTTATATACTTCAGCGAGTAGTGCAAAAGATATTTTTAAACAATATTACTTACTCCTTGAACAAATAGAAACTGAAAGTTTTAAAACTGACTTCTTGAAACAAAAACAGTCAGCCATAACCACAGGAGAAAAAAAATCATCAGCAATCTTTAAAGAATTTTCAGGTATACTCAACGCCTTCGATCAAAGAAACAATTTACTCATTGCTATTGTTGGTAATGGTTTATTTTTATGGGATATTAACAATGCTGCGAAAACAGAACATTGGATTACCACCTACAAAAATGTTGTTGATAACTGGTTTCATGTAGTTGATTTTTTTGATGCCTATAATTCTTTAGCCAATTTTGTTTTTAATCATCCAAATTATAGCTTTCCTTCTATTGCTAGTCAACATCAAACAATTAAAGCTTCCAGTTTAGGACACCCTCTTTTAAAAATTGTAAACAGGGTAGACAATGATTTCAGTATTAATAATGAGGAGTTTTTTATTGTTACCGGTGCTAATATGGCCGGGAAAAGTACATTTTTACGTACAGTATCATTATCAATAGTTATGGCGAATTGTGGCTTACCTGTATGTGCGGGTACTTTTAGGTATTCTCCAATAAAACTAATTACTAGTATGCGAACTTCAGATTCGTTAACGGATGATGAATCTTATTTTTATTCTGAATTAAAAAGATTGAAGTTTATTGTTGATGAAATAAAGGAAGACACTTACTTTATAATTCTCGATGAGATATTAAAAGGAACAAATAGTAAAGACAAAGCTATTGGTTCTAAACAATTTATTGAGAAATTAACTAAATCGAAATCCACAGGAATTATTGCTACACATGATGTTAGTTTATGTGAATTAGCCGATGAATATGAACAAATTCAGAATTATTATTTTGATGCTGAAATTGTAAACAACGAATTGTTTTTTGACTATAAAATGAAAGACGGCGTTTGCAAAAACATGAATGCTTCTTTTCTGCTTCAGAAAATGGAAATTGTGTAAAAATGAAACTAATAAGCAATTAACAGTTATTTAGAGTAACTAGTTTTTGAATTCCTTACCTTTGTTATTATGCAGCAACTTATTGACAGTTTTGGGCGTCAAATTACTTATGTTCGATTGGCAGTTACCGATCGTTGTAATTTACGATGTCAGTACTGCATGCCTGCTCATGGTATTGACATAGTTCCAAGAAAAGAGTTATTAACCTATAAAGAAATGTACCGAATTGTTCGTGTACTCACTGAGTTAGGTGTTAACAAAGTTCGATTAACTGGTGGTGAGCCTTTTGTAAGAAAGGACTTTGTGAATTTTTTAGAAATGCTGTCTTTTAATGATCTTCTAAACACTATCAATATTACCACAAACGGAGCTTTAATTAAAAAACATATTAAATCGATTGAGGGTTTAAAAAAGGTTAAAAACATCAATTTAAGTATTGATAGTTTGTACGAGGATAAATTCAACCAGATTACCAGAAGAAATGTGTTTTCAGAAGTGTACAGTGCTCTTGAGTTATTAGAAAAAAGTTCCTTAAATTTAAAGTTGAACGTGGTGGTTCAATCGGGTTTTAATACTAACGAAATTAATGACTTTGTAAAGCTTACAGAAGATAAAAATATCGTTGTTCGTTTTATTGAGGAAATGCCTTTTAATGGTAGTGGGCAACGTGAGATTGGAGAAAACTGGAATCTAAAACGAATTCTTGAAGAAATACAATCTGAATTCAAAATTTATGAAGTACCCACAAAAAAATCATCTACTTCAAGAAATTTTCAGGTTGAAAATTTTAAAGGCTCAGTAGGAATTATACCTGCATTTACAAGAACTATTTGCAATGATTGTAACAGAATTAGAATTACCTCAACAGGAATGCTTAAAAACTGTTTGTTTGATGATGGTGTGTTTAGCATTAGAGATTTTATTCGAAAAGGAGCGAGTAACGACGATTTAAAAGAATTATTTCTGTCACTCGTAAAAGAAAAGCCAAAAAACGGGTTTGTTGCGGAAGCTAATCGAACAAAAGGAAATGTCTCGGAAAGTATGAGTACTATTGGGGGTTAGTTTTGAGTTTTGAGTTTTGAGTTTTGAGTTTTGTATGGATGAATTTATTACTTAAAATTCAAAATTTAGAATTCAAAATTTAAAGTGAAGTGTTGAATGTTGAATGTTGAATGTTGAATGTTGAATGTTGAATGTTGAATGTTGAATGTTGAATGTTGAATGTTGAATTTCGCTAGCTCAATTAGTGAAAATAGTGATAAATGCTTTATTTTTAGGGTTAGTCAAAAAAACTAAAAATTAAAGAGATGAAAAAGAGTATTGTTCAAAGCAAGAGTTTTAAGTTTTCGTTAAACATAATTTCCTTGTTTTCAAAACTACAGAAAGAAAAAGAATTCATTATTTCAAAACAGCTTTTAAGAAGTGGAACTTCAATAGGAGCGAATATTGAAGAAGTAATGGCAGGCCTGAGTAAAAAAGATTTTATTGCCAAAATGTCTATTTCTTCGAAAGAAGCTAGAGAAACTAGGTATTGGTTATTATTACTAAATGAAAGTGATTTAACCCAAATAAATGTTTCTTCACTTTTAAAAGATATAAACGAATTGATACGATTGTTAACATCAATTGTCAAAACATCACAAGAAAACCTGTTAAAGAAACAAGTATAAAAATTTAAAATTCAACACTTAAAAAAAAAATTTTATTCATGATCACAGCAGAAGAAGCCAAGAAAATCATATTAGACCATACTCAAGATTTTGGAATTGAAGAAATTCCTTTTTTAGAATCTGTTGGAAGGGTTTTAAAGGAAGATATTGTTGCCGATAGAGACTTTCCTCCATTTAATAGAGTTGCTATGGATGGAATTGCTATTAACTATCGTTTTTTTGAGCATGGAGTTCGTGATTTTAAAATAGAAGGTGTTCAAGCTGCTGGGGCACCACAAGAAACTTTAGATAATGCTGCCAATTGTTATGAAATCATGACAGGAGCGGTGCTTCCAAATAATACTGATACTGTTATTCGTTATGAAGATGTATCCATAAATACACTAATGGCTACCGTAACTGTTGATCAACTTAAAGAAGGACAAAATATTCATAGGCAAGGTTCTGATAAGCCAAAAAACACAATTTTAATTAAAAAAAACTCCACTATTTCTCCAGCTGAAATTGGTGTATTGGCAACCGTTGGTAAAAGCACCGTAAAAGTTGCTAAACAACCAAAAGTAATGATTATCTCTACAGGAGATGAGTTAGTTGAAATAAACCAAACACCGTTGCCTCATCAAATCAGAAAAAGCAATGTTTACACCTTGGTTTCTCTTCTTAAAAAACTAAACATTCCTTCAAAAACTGCTCATTTAACAGACAATAAAGAAGTACTCTCTGCAAAAATTGCCGAATACATAAATACCTATGATGTACTCATTTTTAGCGGTGCCGTTAGTAAAGGAAAGTTTGATTTTCTTCCAGAAGTCTTATCGGAATTAGGTGTTCAAAAACTGTTTCATAGAGTTTCGCAACGCCCAGGAAAACCTTTTTGGATGGGAGTAGTTGATACCTCTGAAAAAAATAACACAGCTGTGTTCGCTTTTCCTGGTAATCCGATATCTACTTATGTAAATTGTATGGTTTATTTCACTCCTTGGTACTTTAAAAGTGTTCAAGTTAATCAACCTATAAAAACAGCTATTTTAGGTGAAGATGTTGCTTTTAAACCGAGTCTGACTTATTTTTTACAAGTAAAATTAGCTTTTGAAAATGGACAATTAATAGCAACCCCTGTTAAAGGGAACGGTTCAGGAGATTTAGCGAGTTTAGTGGAAGCTGATGGCTTTATTGAGCTTCCTAAACAAGAAGAGTTAATGTATAAAAAAGGAAGCGTTTTTCCAATATATAGCTATCGCAGTGTTGAGTGTTGAGTGTTGAGTGTTGAGTGTTGAGTGTTGAGTGTTGAGTGTTGAGTGTTGAGTGTTGAGTGTTGAGTGTTGAGTGTTGAGTGTTGAGTGTTGAGTGTTGAGTGTTGAGTGTTGAGTGTTGAGTGTTGAGTGTTGAGTGTTGAGTGTTGAGTGTTGAGTGTTGAGTGTTTGCGAAGGTTCCTATAATAACTTAAAATTCAAAACTTACAACTTAAAATTTATCACAAATACTTAACTTTATACATGAAAAAGAACTAAAAATTAGAGAGATGAAAAAGAGTATTGTTCAAAGCAAAAGCTTTAAGTTTTCATTAAACATAATTTCCTTGTTTTCAAAACTACAGAAAGAAAAAGAATTCATTATTTCAAAACAGCTTTTAAGAAGTGGAACTTCAATAGGAGCAAATATTGAAGAAGCAATGGCAGGTCAGAGTAAAAGAGATTTTATTGCCAAGATGTCTATTTCTTCGAAAGAAGCTAGAGAAACTAGGTATTGGCTATTGTTACTGCAGGAAAGTGATTTAACCCAAATAAATGTTTCTTCACTTTTAAAAGATATAAACGAATTGATACGATTGTTGACATCAATTGTCAAAACATCACAAGAAAACCTGTTAAAGAAACAACAATAATAATTTAAAATTCAACACTAAAAATTCAAAATTTATAAATAAGAAAGTGAGTAATTTTACACACATAAACGAAAAAAATAATCCTAAAATGGTGAATGTTTCTGATAAGAAAATCACTAAAAGAACAGCAATAGCAAAAGCTACTATGTTTTTAGGTACAGAAATAATTAGTCAGTTTACCAATGATGAACTCTTCACCAAAAAAGGGCCCGTTTTTCAAACAGCAATTATTGCTGGAATACAAGGAGTAAAGAAGACGTCAGATATAATTCCAATGTGTCACCCTCTGTTGATTAATGGAGTTGATATTGATATTTCTGTGATTGATGACCTTCATATAGAGGTAACTTGTAAAGTAACTATTGAAGGAAAAACTGGAGTTGAAATGGAAGCCTTAACTGGAGCTTCAGCCACTTGTTTAACCATTTATGATATGTGCAAAGCTATTAGTCAGGACATGGTGATTAAAGAGCTTAAGTTGGTAGAAAAAACAGGAGGAAAATCAGATATTAAAAAATAGCAAGAATAAACGCTCAATTTAAATTCTTCAACATAGAAATGCAAAAACATAAAAAACACGCCAATCTAACCCGAAAGTATAACGACAATTTTGCTTCTAACGAAGTCGCTATTTTAGGTGCCAAGTGTAGCATTATTACCAATTTAGTTTATGAAGTAACTAAAAGACTTTCTAATTATGATCTAGGGTATTTTGATGCTTCTCATGCCAAAGATATTGATGCCAATAGTATATCTGAATATACTTTTCATCACGAAGGAAACCTTCAATTAAGTACTCGATCGTCAATTAATAAATATGAACAACGTTTGCAATTTTACAATCATGACTTTGTTTTCATTAACGGAAATCATTATCAAGGAGCTAAACAAGTTCTTATTCTTGATAACGAAAAAGAGGCCTCTATTAAAAAGCGTATAGACCAAATTACCAATATTGCTTTTGTTATTAAGTTAAATGACGATTCAAGGTATTTTGATTGTTTAAAAGAGAAGTTTCCTCAAATAGAAAATATTACTTCTTATGGAATAGAGGAAATTGATCGCATAGCCAATCATTTTAAAAACCTAATCGAAGAACGAATTGCAACAGTAAAAGGTTTGGTGTTAATTGGAGGAAAAAGTACCCGAATGGGAACTGATAAAGCAATTCTTAATTATTTTGGAAAACCTCAAAAAGAATACAGTAAGGAGTTGTTAGAAGATTGCTCTTTACAAACATTCTTCTCCGTTCAGCCTTTCGACTCAGTTCAAAATGACATTAAAAAGGACAATGAAATTCATGATACTTTTTTAAACTTAGGTCCTTTTGGAGGAATTTGTTCGGCTTTTCAAAAGAATCCAAATACTGCATGGTTGGTTTTAGCCACCGATGTTCCTTTTGTTAATAAAGAGATTATTCAGCTTTTATTAAAACATAGAGATCCTAGTAAAGTAGCCACTACTATTAAAGGAAAAGGCAAGGAATTCCCTGAGCCTTTAATAACTATTTACGAGCCAAAAGCCTACGGAAAACTATTACAATATTTAGCTCAAGGATATTCATGTCCACGAAAAATGTTAATCAATTCTGATGTTAAGCTCGTTGAAATTGAGGACGAATTCATAAGAAATATAAACACACCCGATGAGTTTGAAGCGGCTTCAAAAGAAATTAAAGCTGGTTTATGAGTCTAATTCGCATTATACATTAGAAAATCTATTACATATGGAAATTACTTCAAAATCTGCTAAAACAGTCATTTTTCCCTTTAACCATAGCCACGCTATGCAAAAAGCAAGAAAATGTCAGATTTTATTGTACTTTCAATTCTCATAACGAAGTTCTAATGAATAATTCGAATTTAAAAAACAAAATGTTGCTTTCTTATGGCATGGCGTTTCTTGTAACCGTTCTAACCGTTCTTTATTCGTTTATTTCAGAAGAGCAACCAGTTGCTTTTTGCGGGGTTGTTGAACCAAGATGCGGCAATACCTTAACTGAAAATGCTAAAGAAGGTAGGAAATTGTTTAAAAGTATCTGCGCTTCCTGTCATAAAATCAATAAAAAATTGGTAGGGCCAGCTTTAATCGGTCAAAAACTTGATACTATTTATTTTGTTAAGTATGTTGTAAATGAAGAAGAACTACATAAAAAGAAGAGTAAAAAAGCTCTATCCGTGAATAAAGAATATAAAAATGCTAACTACAATCATCAATTCAATTATTTAACGGAACAAAATATTCTAGATGTGTTTGAGTACATCAATAATTAAAACTGATACTAAAAATCCAACTTTGATAAATAAAAAGTGAGCAATTTTAACCACCTAAAAAAAACATTCCCAAAATGGTGAATGTTGTTATAAGAAAATAAGTAGTGGTAAACTCTGTGAAACTGCCACTATTGAGACAAAATCGCTGATCTCTTCATTTACCACTACTCACATAAAATATTTTAAACTGCTATTTTTAGTCGTTTTCTGGCGACATCATCTTATAAACAAATCCAGCTAAAATTGCTCCAACAATTGGTGCAGCAACAAAAAGCCAAAGTTGCTCAATTGCCCAACCTTGCACAAATAATGCCTGACTAATACTTCTTGCAGGGTTTACAGAAGTGTTTGTAACAGGAATACTTATTAAATGAATAAGTGTTAATCCTAATCCAATAGCTAAACCTGCAAATCCTTTAGGTGCTTTTGAATGAGTAGCTCCTAAAATAATTATCAAAAACATGAAGGTCATTACTATTTCTGTGACCAATGCAGCAAGTAAGCTATACCCCCCTGGCGAATGTTCTCCATAGCCATTAGAAGCAAATCCACCTATTTCAAATCCTGCTTTTCCAGTTGCAATTATATATAGGATGCCAGCTCCAGCGATACCTCCTAATATTTGAGCGACAATGTAAGAAAGAAGCTCTTTTTTATCAAAACGTCCCCCAGCCCAAAGTCCAATAGATACAGCGGGGTTCAGATGACAACCTGAAATATGTCCAATAGCATATGCCATCGTAACAACTGTTAAACCAAAAGCTATTGCAACGCCTACAAATCCAATACCTAGTTCGGGATATCCTGCCGCTAAAACAGCACTTCCACATCCTCCAAGTACCAACCATAAGGTTCCTATAAATTCAGCTACTAATTTTTTCATTTTTTGTTATTTAAAGTTTATAATAGTTATTGTAGTAGCTAATTCAGTATAAAAATTTTTGGTAGCAATAAAGAAGTAAAAACATATGTTTGGATATTATTCGATGATTATTACTTATTAATTGAAATGAAAATCGACCTAATAACTCTCAATGTTTTTTACTTAACTTTTTTAAATATAAGTAAATATAACCAATTACGCATTTGGGATAAAATATTACTTTGAGTAAAATTATAAAGCAAAATACCATGTAATTTAATATCTCGAAGGACTTTTGAGCATACATTTATTATTGAATATCTATCTCGGATAAAAAACTTTTGTTAATTTTAGTAGTAAATTTTCGATTTGATATGTTGAAAACAAGAAGTTTTCGGATTTTAAATACTTCTTAATATAATTTACCCTTTTATCAATCTTAAAAACCAACACATGACGGTTTTATTTATACCTAATAGTGGTGTTTATAAAGAATCATTGTATTTTAATTTAACTCATATGTTCTTTTCTAAATTGCGTTGGTGTCGAGTTGGTCAATTTTTTAAATGCGTAATAAAATGCAGCTTTGCTGTTAAACCCTACATCTATTGCAATGGCAAAAATAGTATCTGGTTTTTCTACCAAGAGTTTTTTCTTCGCTTCCTCAATACGATAGGTATTAATATAATCGGTAAAGCTCTTTTTTTTGTTCTCATTGATTGCTTGTGAAATGTAAGGAAGTGGACAATTTAACTTTTCTGAAATAGTATTCAGTTTTAGTTTTTGAGAGAGATAAAGTTTTTCTGAAGTAACTAATTGATCGATTTTCTTAAATAACTCTTCAGAGTTATTTAAATTCGAATGTACGTACTTTTCTTTATGCCCCTTATCACTATAGTTACTTGAGAATGCAAAAACTGGAAAATACATAAGCGAATACATTAATACAAAAAAGAATGACATATAAAAAATAGGTTCAACAACAAACAATATTGGTAATAACTTGAAATTAAACCATGTCAAAATGGCTTCTGATAGCATACCAAACATTACAAAAACATTTACTTTTAATAAGAGCTTAAGCCATTTAAAATTTCCTTGACTCTGTTTATTTAAATCCGTAGTTAATTTTTCTCTAATTAATAGAAGATATGATTTATACAAAAAAAATAAATTAATCAAACACGAGAACGTAAATTCTATTTTTGAATAAATCAAAAAACTTGAGTCAGCAGTCCCTTCAATTCTATTAATTGGTAATATATAATTAAAGAAAAGAAGAAACTTAATAATTGAAAACAACAATAAAAATAAGCCCCATATATCAGTCATGGTCGGAAGATTTTTCTTCCGACTTTTTTTGTTTCTAAGAAATAAAAAAAAAATATTTAACCTGCTGTTTTTCAGTTGTTTAACTTGTTTTTGAGTATTGTTTTTTGTATCTTATATACTGATAATTAAGCTATTATGTCAGTATTTAAAGATCATAAAATATCCGTAAAAGAATTATTAGGTATTATTCCAGAAGCTCTTTTATCTAAATTATCATCCACAACTAATGTGGATTATTACACCAAAGTGCTTCATGGTAAAAAAATGTTTTATTTGTTGCTTTATGGTATTGTAGAAAACGAAAAATTAAGTCAACGTACCTTAGAAGATACTTTTAATGATTCTCTGTTTAAAACTCTTTTCAATTTAGATAAATCAGAATCCATCAGAAGAAGTTCTATCTCAGAAAGGTTATCTAAAATTGATTCCGATTATTTCGCTCAAATATATCAATGCATTTATAGCCAGTTTCACGATGCTTATCCAATGACTTCTAATAACGAAAAACATCAATTAGTTCATGTGGATAGCTCGATGGTTAGTGAAGCTGCTAGTAAATTATTAGAAGGAATTGATCATAAAAATGGTAAGAAATCTGTTAAATATACTATTACCTTTGATGGTTTATTGCCTTGTGAGTTTAAAGTGTTTACAGAACCTAAGTATTCCAGTGAAGATATGGCTTTGCCTGAAGTTATAATGGATCATGTAAAACAACACAAAAATCATAAAAATATTTACGTCATTGATAGAGGTCTTCAATCTACCAGAACCATGAAAGATTTTAGTGGTAATGATATTTATTTTATTGCTAGAGCAAAAGAAAATAGAAAATATGTAGAATTGGAATCTTTACTCGATAAAAATCAAAACTCTGACCTAGGAGAGTTAAGCCTTATAAAAGATAGTAAAGTATATCTGTATACTGGTAAAGCTATAAATAATAAGAGAGGAAATATTCACTATAAACAAGAGTTAGTAAAGACTCCTTTACGTTTGATTGTTGCAAAAACAAAAACTGAAGATCACAAAGAATTTTGTTTTATTTCTAATCAATTTGATCTCTCTGCTAAGGAAATTACGCAAGCCTATAGAAAGAGATGGGATATTGAGGTCTTTTTTCGCTTTATAAAGCAAGAACTAAATGTAAGTCACTTAGTATCTTTGAATAAAAACGGAATCAAAGTAGTTCTATATATGACTTTAATTGTAGCAATGTTAATAGCAATCTATAAAAAAGCTAACAATATTGGGTATAAAACGGCTAAAAGAAGGTTTAAAATGGAACTCAGAAATTTAGCCATTGCTATGATTGTGGTAATTTGTGATGGAAATTTAGATCATTTTGAAACTTAAAAATAAATGGTCGGAATTTCTTCCGACCATGACTGCCCATATATTCTCTTTTTTTTGTTTTCTAACTAAACATAAACATTCCAAAAATTTTAAAAACAAAAAACCAATAAAAGGAAAAAGTAAATAGGACGAAAACCATACGACTAAGGGTAATTGATACTTATTTGCTGTAGTAAAGGTATCTAATGAAAGTAATGTGTAAATAAAAGTAACTGCTCCTAAAGAATATCTAGCGCATTTATTTTTACCCAAGTTATTTTTAGTTAAAAAAATAAATAAGGTTATAAATACCCCTAAGAAAAAACTTATTCGCGAAAAAACCTCCATATCAGACCCAATTTAGTACTTCTATTTTGAACCTTTAAGCAGGAACAAATTAATCTTAAGTGTTTTTAACGTTCTCTTTTCTGAATTGTGTTGGTGTTGAGTTGGTCAATTTTTTAAAAGCATTATAAAAAGCTGTTTTGCTGTTAAAACCCACATCTATGGCAATAGCAAAAATAGTATCTGGTTTATCAACCAAAAGTTTCTTTTTGGCTTCTTCAATGCGATAGGTATTAATATAATCGGTAAAGCTTATTTTTTTATTTTCATTAATAGCCTGAGATATGTAGGGAAGAGGACAGTTTAATCTTTCAGAAATAGTATTTAATTTTAGTTTTTGAGAGAGATAAAGTTTTTCTGAAGTAACCAATTCGTCGATTTTCTTATATAACTCTTCAGAGTTATTTAAATTCGAATGTATGTACTTTTCTTTATGACTTTCATCACTGTAGTTACTTAAGAATGCAAAAACTGGAAAATACATTAAGGAATAGACCAGTAAAAGAAAAAACAATGCATAAAGAATTGGCTCTATGATAAATATAATGGGGAAAAGCTCTTTATTGAACCACCCCAAAACAACCTCTAATAGTAAACTAAGTATTATTAAAATATTAGTTTTTAATAGCAGGTATATCTATTTAAAATTCCCTTGACTCTGTTTATTTAAATCCGTAGTTAATTTCTCTCTATTTAATAGAAAATATGCTTTGTACAAAAAAAATAAATTAATCAAACACGATAGAGTAAATTCAATTTTCGCATAAGTAAAAAAACTCTGGTTAGCTGTTTCTTCTGTTCTATTAATTGGGTATATAAAATAAAAGAAAAAAAGAGTCTTAAGAACTGTATAAAGCAATAGTATGCCTACCAAATATTTCTCTTTCGAATACTTTTGACATAAACATAAACAACTCAAAAATTTCAAAAATAAAAAACCAATAAAAGGAAATACTAAATGTGATGAAAACCATACTACCACAGGTAATAGGTATTTATTCGCAGTAGTAAAGGTATCTAATGAAAGTAATGTGTAAATAAAAGTAACCGTTCCTAAAGAATATCTAGCGCATTTGTTTTTACCTAAATTATTTTTAGTTAAAAAAATAAATAAGGTCATAAATACTCCTAATAAAAAACTTATTTGCGAAAAAATCTCCATAACGAGTACAATTTAGTACTTCTATTTTTAACCTTTAAGTAGAATCAAATAAACAAATTAATGTTAAGTGTTTTTAACGTTTTGTTTTATAAAACCGCACTGTTCAAGATAAAAAATATATCTCATTTTATAAAACAACACATCGAATCGAAGTTTAACATCTAGCTTTGTACAAGAAAATATACATTTTACCAGTATTTAAAATAAATCCCCTTATTCCCTCCCCTTTACTAAGCTTGTAAGAGCTATTGTTAATTTCAATAGCTCTTACTTTTTAAAAAATATAAAGGGTATTGAAGTTCCGAAGTTTCTTTGAAAATTTTAAATCCGAAATATTCATATAAATTCAAATTCTCTTTTGTTGTGGTTTCAATAATAACGGGTAACGTAGTATCCTTATAATACTCTTGAAGTTTTTTGATTAAACGAACCCCATGCCCCTTTCCTCTTTCATCTGAATAAGTTCCCAAGATCATCGGATGGATATGAGGTTCTTTGGTATGGTACTTCTTTAAAGCCATTTCTCTTTTCAATACTTTCACCACATTTTTTAATCCTATACATTTCAATGCTAATTTAAGGTCCCAAAAAACTGTTTGCAAAGTTAGTTTTTTAGTATGCGGATACTGAATTAAAGCACAAGCCTTTCTATTATCAGATAAAAAAACTTCTCCAAAACGCAGAGAGTTATTGAATAAGTATTCCATTAAAACCTGAAGACGTTCTCTTCTTTTGGCATCTTGTTTTACCACGAAATTAATCGAGTTTGGAATCGTTATTGGTTCAAAAGCAGAAGTTAAAATATCTACGATAAGTTCTTTATCTTCTTTTGTAGCTTTTATCATAAAAGATCTATTCCTTACGAATATAAGAATTAGATGGAGTAATCACTAAATCTAAAATTGAAATTCCAAAAAAATATTTACACTTAAAAACAACTATATAAAAAACTTATAAACAAACACTTAAAATACCTCTTCAAAACCTTTATTTAAGAAATAATACCTTCCAAATATACTTTTTTTGATAATGGCACACTTCTTGGTTTTAGGAGTAGAGATTTTGAAAACTTAATTTAACCGACTTATAATTATGAAAACTAAACAACTACTACTACTTATTTGCCTTACTTTATCTTTTGCGTTTGTATCATGCTCAAACGAAGAAGAAATAATTAATAGGTATAAATTAGCCATAAAAGTTACACATCAAGGACAAACTTTAGAAAATGCATCTGTTCGTATTTATGAATCTATAAAAGATTTACGAAACAAGGAAAACCACCTTTTTGAAGGGAATACTGATAAAAATGGCTTCATTGAATTCAAAGAAAATATTAACCCTGATTTATATTTCGCAGGTATAACAAAACCAGAAGAATGTTTGAGCAACCGATTTTCGGTAAATGCTATACAATTCGAAAATTATGAAGTAACCCCTACATCAATTCACCCTTCAGACCATTTCATAGAAGAACTTGAAGTCGAAAAGACCATACCTTTAAAATTAAATAATAAAACAGGATTAGGTTTACTTATTTACACCTACGGTGATGATGAGGCAACTGGTTTTATAGAAAAAGATGAGATGTTTTTTTACGATGCATTTCCAATAAATACACCTGAGAAAGTTAAAATCAAGTATTTCGATACAGTTATTTCAATAGACCATATTACTCAAGGCAGTTGTGAAGAAATAACTACATATGAACTCCATTAAATAAACCTTTTAACCTTTATTAAATGAAAAAAGAAACCTGCAAAATTGCAGGTTTCTTTTTTGTGGAGAAGGCGGGGCTCGAACCCGCGACCTTTTGACTGGCAGATAAAATACAAAAACAATTTAAACCACTTAAAAACATTAAGTTAAACAGTATTTACAAATAAAATTTCCCCTTTATTTCTCCTTTTTTTTTAATATTTAAAGTACTCTTTTACTTTATTTTGTTTTTAATTCTTAACTTTGTAAGTGCGTTAATGGCAAGTACAGGGTGTTTTTGAAAATATCGATTAAGTAAAAAGCACCCAAGAGCTGAATTCTTACGCATTTACCTACTCATTTAAAATAAAAAAAAAGCTATTTTCAAGCCTCATACACCACTTTTAATGTTTGTACTACTCACACCAGAAAACACTTACTATACAAACCCCAAGAGCAACGAACCGTTTTCAAAAAACATCAGCGATGCACAAGTATTCGAAAGCCTTGAAAAGGCTAAAAAAGAACAACAAATCGCGCTAAAAAAACACAACAAAACAACTAGCATCAATACCTTTATTCACTAAAAAAGCCATTCAAAACTGAACGGCTAATTTTCACTACATGTACGATCTAAATGCTCCCCTTAAAAATCGCATGTTAAAATTACGCTTTTTAATTTTAAAAACAGTATTTTGCAAACACTTTTTGTAAATTGTTTAAGGGGCAATTAGCGAAAACTTTCTTTAACTAGCATCATGCGCATTAATCAAACTTTCTGACTAGCTACAACTATTTGAAACAAGTTAGTGCGCATTCTTTTCAATTGATCATTCAGAATTTCTACCCAACATTTTTTTAAAAAATTGTGACTTTCTAATATTTTAGACATCTAAACAATAGACACGTTAAATTTTAAGAAGGGTTTAATTGGTTTCAAAATTAAAGGAGCTCTATTAGCTCCTTTTTTAATTCCCTCCAAAAAAAACAATTAAATAGAGTCTTGCTGATTTTAAATTCCACAGATCAACTACTTATTCGTTCTTTTCATCAAAACAATTACTCCTTTAATCAAAGGAATTGAAAACGAAACAAAATATTAATTAACTTTAAATGGTTTTTGAATAATTATTGATTTAAGAAAGAAGAGGTGTTTTTGAAGGAGCGCCTCTTCTAATTTTTTTAAATTTTTTCCTTTAATAATACTGCATGATGATGAAAAAACACTATATTTGAACTTGTCCTTTGAGACGTCTTAGGACTTTCTTTTTCATAGCAATTTTCCCGCTCAATCTTTTGAGTGGGTTTTTTTTTCTTGTCTACAACAATACCAACAACTCATTTTAGACATTTTTTGTCGTTTTTAAAACAATACACACGACATGCATACTACTAAGCAATATCTAAAGAAACTAACGCTACTTTTACACATGTGTTAAAACAAAACAATCACAAAATATCATCCAAAAAAAACAATGTTTTAACTATTTTTTCGATACGGGAAAATTGCTAAAAACTCCTTAAAAAGGAGTTTTTTTTCGTTCACCTACACATCTCTAACAAAAATCTACACTAAAAAGCTATCTCATCAAAAAAAAAAAAATCTAACCTCCAATATCTGTAACTTGCTAACAACAAAATGTCATGTAATCGAGTTGTTAATATACTTAAACTATGAAAAGAAGTGTACAAATTTGCTCAACACTTCTTTTCTTTTTTTTATTAAACCTTGACAGAAAAAATCAATACTCCAAAAATACTACACACACAAATCAACACACAACAAAAACACTACAGACCGATTTTAACTTGAAAATCGGCGTAAATTTGCTTCAAGTTTAAATCCCCTTAAATTTTAGTTTATATAGGTTGTCAAAAATCACCCCTATTACAAACATAATCACCCCCCAAATTAAACATTGACAACCATTTTTTTTATCCCATTCATAGGGATGATTGGCTCCTTCGGGAGCTTTTTTTGGTACTAACCAAAGGAGCTAAATGCACCGTGATTCCACTAGCCTGAATTTAGGGCTTCTATCTATTTCAAGTATTCATTAGTTTTCTTAGTTTTAACTTCAGTAGTAGGCTTACTGCGTACCGACCAAACCCTTCATTTGTTTTCTTTCTTGGATTTGTACGCAGTTCCTTTCAAAATTTCAAGTTCAAATTCTTTTGGAGCAATAGACAGTATTCGCTTCATGGTAAATAATGCCTTGAAGCTTTTTCCCTTTAATAGATTTTAGAATCAACTTAGCCGGCTCAAAATCATTTTCTATAAATAATTGTCCGTCATATTTAACCTCATATCCTCGGCTGTTAGGTAAATCGATAAAGCCGAGCTCGGTAGATATAATGGCATCAACATTTATAGTAAATGGCATGGAGTGCTTTTTATACATATAATCGTAAAACAACGAATTTTGCTCAACCAGCTTTAGCTTTACATCTGAAAAGTCAAGCTTAAATTTTTCATTATAAAATACTATCATTTCTCAGCGTTTATAAAGGTTAATTTTCTACTTGGTGAAGACTCTTTACTTTTTTGCAATAGAATGTTTCTAGTTTTCGGCACAACATTAATAAGTTCTCCTTCCTTTAATAAATAAATATTTCTAGACTGCAACATATTGTGTATTGCTTGAATCTGAGATTCAGCATAGATCCAACCTGTATTTACATCGTGTTTTATTCCCTTATCAACATCAAGTATTTTAGTGATACTTGTATTATAATTATTTACATAATTGGCTGTTTGGTGTTTTAAACTTGATGTTTTTTTGTATTCGCCTGTAAACTCCAACGAATCGAAACACCCCCATTTGTTTTCCCAAAAAAACACGCTAGAATCAACATCTTTTTCCCTAATAACAACTTCAATATTCTGATCTAAAATAGAAAACGTAATTACATCGCCTGTTTTAAGGTTAAAACCATTTAAGGGGAATCGGAATGTATAAAAAAGCTCACTTGAAGGCGCTATTGTTATTGTTTGATTGATAGCTCCAGATACAACAATGCGAGACACAGTTGTTCTGCTTTCATTTAAAAAGGAAAAAGAAACTACTCCTGTATTGGTTACATATTGCTTATTTCCTACCTCACTTAAAACTCCATTGTCTGGACGGACTCCTTTTAAGAAATTAATGTTTTCAATTCTTGAATCTATTAGCGTTGTTCCATTAAAAACATGGATCTCTCCAACATTAATATTTACCAAAATCTCATTATATGGCTTATCGAAAAATGTTTCTGTAGTAATCAAATTTTGTACGCCTATGATGTTTGCCAATTCTACACCAATGTTTTGTGAAGATATTCCTTTAAAAAAAGGAACTCTATACTCAGGTTGATAACCTGAATCATTATAAACAGTATCCAACAATAATTTCAAACAGGTGTTATTATTACTAGTGGCTACTTGAATTAAATTTTCATCATCCGTAAAATGAAGAATATCTGGAGATGGAAAGTTTTGTAAATATTCAATAATAAGTAAGCTTACATAAACTTGTTTTGTAATGACTCCATTAGTAACTGTTACCATTGCATTGTATTCTCCAACAGGTAAAGCTTCTAAGTTTTGAACTCCAATTTCTACGGAATGAGATCCTGAAACACCTGTATTAATACCAATATTTACCCAACCTTCAATTGCAGAAATGGTCCAATCGTGCGAACTGATAAAATCGATAGTTTTAGGAGGTGGGTTTGACGTTGATTTTACATATTGAAAATCTAGTTGACTTGGAGTTATCGTTAACTCATCATCAATGGTTTGTGTAACATTTAAAGATACTGGTATAATTTTGATTATCAATCCATCGTTAAACGTAAGACTTGTATTATAAATACCAACCGACAGGCCACTACCATCAATATTAAAAGTAACTGTTTTATCTCCTCTCCCACTAGCTTCTGAAGCATTTAACCATGATGCACTATTATTAAGGAACCAGTTTCTCCAAGTATTTATTTCTATTTGCTGGGGACCTGGTAAATTTTGACTCAAATCATACTCAAAACTTAAAGAACTTGGTGTAACAACCGACTCTTGACCTTCTAAAACTTCAATAGTTACATCAAAACTTCCCAAAGGATAATTTACTTGTCTATTATTTTCAATGGCAATTTGAAATATCTCAACGGTTGTCGTATGAGTACCTAAACTTAAATTGTTAGCAGCCGAATTCGTTCTAACCTGAAAAGTTGTATCTGTATAATTAATAGCAGTAACCCAATCAGCATCTGTCTGAGGGAATTTCTGACCATTTGCCGGGCTAGAATGCGGAGCTATAGGAAGCGTTTGATACTCCATTAAACGATAAGGAGGTACATCTGTTCCTTTGGTATAAGTAAACGCTAAACTTGATGGTGTAATAGGCATAACTATTTTATTTTTGCTTCTTCTTTTGTACTTGTAATTAACTGTTTTCTTTGCTCGTACTCTTCTATTTCATCATCGCCAATAAGTGCCTTAGCCTCAATTCCACCTTCTAAGAGAGTACCTAACTTTGATGAAATATCTTGTAAAAGTCTAGTGTTAACAGAATCTTCAACATCTACTTCCCCAACTTCCTCAGAAATATCTTGAACCTTGGAATAATCTCCTTTTTCGAAACCTGGTACTTTCGATGTTTCACCCTTATGAACTCCTAGTATATGTTGAATTATTCTAGGGTCTAGCTTTGAATAGGTAACATCATCAATAATCATTTCAGGCCTGCGGCGTTCTCCAACCAAGTACTCTTGCATTAAGGTCGGTTGTGATACTATTTGTGTTCTGGTGGGACCTCCTAGTGTTGCATTAAATTTTTTACCATCTTCTCTGGTTACTGGATACAAACCTTTGACAGTAGACGCAGCGATCTGACCTATTTGAACACCAGCCATTAACTTTGTTGCTAGTGTTTGTTTAGCCGCAATGGCAGTATTATATGCAACAAAAGGCATACCCGCTGTTAAAGGAGAAGCAGCAATCGCCTTTGCATTGGCAATAGCAGTATTTGCAGTAATTTGAGCAATCGATTTTGAAGTATTGTTCAAGACATCCTTAACTGCCAAAGCTTTTTCCAAAACAAACAACGCTTTGTAAATACCAGTTTTCTTTCCGAACATGTCTTTTAAAGCAGCTATTCCAAAATCTAAGGCGTTCTGCTTCGCATATTGAAGCTGCATTTCAGCGTCAACCATTCGTTTATGATGCTCTTGTGTTAGCTTTTCATATTGCTTGTTTTCTTTTTCTTTATCTTTCAGTCGTTGCTGTTTGTACTTATCTTCTATTGCTTTTATTTGCGCCTCTTTGGATTTAGTTAAACGAACTTTTAAAGCCTTATCTTCTTCTGAAAGTTCCGCTTCTTTTTCACGAGTAAGACCAGCTTCTAACTCCATATCTTCAAACTTTTTTTCCAGTCTCAATATTTCTTCCTCCTCAGCTCTTTCTTGCCCTTCTAAATCTTTCAATTCTTTTTGAATCGCCTGTTCCTCTTCCCATTCATCCAAGAATTCCTTTAGTTTCTTTTTTGAATCTAGAATTCTTTGATCTTCTGGCGTAAGTTCATTTTTAGTTTGATTGGTTTCTTTAGGTGTATCTGTTCCAGATTCGTTAGTAACAGTGTCTTCTTCATTGGTTTCAGTACTTAAAAAGGTTTTTAAGTCCACCCGTTTCATCTTGTCTTTACCTTGAAAAGCTTCGTAAATCTCATTAGCATCTTTAGTAACTTGATCTTTTACATCACCAACAATATTAGGGATAAAACTTATTGATTGCTTGAAGCCTTCTTTAATTTTTTTCCAATCTCCAGTAAAAATACCTACCACTACATTTCCTAATCCTTTGAATGATTCCCAAGCATTTTTTATAAGGCTACCTAACACCTTAAAACCACTAGACGCTAATGTTCCTATACTACTTAATAAACCCGAAAAAACAGCACTCTGGTTATTCAAATCGACAAACCAATTGTATAAAGAAACCCCTCCTTTTAAAATCTTAATAAGCGTTTTAGTAGCAAATATTTTACCTTTTTTTATCCACTTTCCAATACCTTCAGAACCACTAGCAAATAATTGAGTAGTAATGCTTTTTAACTCTTTTTTGGTTTCAAGCTCTTCCTTACGGATTTTCTGAGCTTCTGTTAAGGGTTTTTGCTGTTTGTTCAACGCAATATTTACAGCATTTAAAACTTTTACCGCACCTCCTGCATCTTCTCCCGCAGACTTAAATAAATCGGCTGTTAATTGTGCTTGCTGTTGTTGGTTTAAATTTACTTTTTGAGATTGTTTTGCAATTTCTTGTAAGGCTTGTTTCGTAGTAATTTTACCCTCTTTAACTCTTTTTAAAATGGATTTTGAAAATTGAGCCCCAAAGGCATTGGTTAAGGCTGTTGTAGTTGATTTAGTTTGTTCCTTTAAAGCCAAATCTGCTTCTTTTAACGCATCAGGAAGCTTATCTTTATAAATACTTAAATCAATTCCTGTATTGACAATTTTCACAAAATCGCTCACGGAATACCCCGCATTTTTAAACTGTACAGGATATTCCGCAATACTATCTAAAAACTCACCGTTTTTTAATTTCCCTTTAACGGCTGCACTTTCTATTTGATCAAAAGCTTCTTTATAAGAAACACCAAACCCTTTTGCCAACGACTTGGCCGCCTCTACACTTTCGTTTATTTCTGTTCCAAAAAGTTCTTTTAAGGCTTCAGCTCTTACTCGTATGGCATCAGTAGCATCACCTGTTGTTTGTGTAATATTTTGGATTTGCTCATTTGTTTTTTCGACTTCTATATTAAATTCCAACCAGCTTTTTAGCCCTGCACCGATACCAACCAGCGCCGTTATAGCAGCACCAATAGGTGTTAAAACAAATGCTTTCGCTGAAGAGAGTAATCCATTTAAACCAGCACGAATACCTTGTAAACCTTGCTTAACTTTTTCAGGATTTCCTGATAAAAAACCATCAAAAACAGTACTGAAGTGCCCTTTGAACTCTTCTAAGGTAACATTCGTTCCATGGATCTCCTCTTTAATATTATCAAAATGTTTTTCAGCCTTTTCTAACTCTTTAGATTTTTTAATAAACTCATCAGTACCAGGAGTAAGACTCTTTACTTCACGTTTCAGTTTATTTACCTCTTTTTTAACACTATAGAAAGTGTTTTTGACTTGTTTCCCATTGATAACAATATCAATATCCCAAACCCCCTTTTTCTTTGCCATTACTTTACTTTTAATTGGTTACCAAACATCAGTTCGACCTCTTTCATTCTCAACTTCCCTAACTCATTAAATACATATTCAAAAGCACCACTACTTTCAACCGCCATTTCAATAAATGGTTGTTTTCTCAGTATCATCCCATGCTCCTTTACAGTATAAAAAGTCTTTCTCGGAATATTTCTTTCCTTAACATGACCTATCCTATCTCCATTCACTCCATGCTGATGAACAAAGCCATGTTTTGCCATATTCACACGGATACCAAACAGGCGAACATTTCCCATTTTCTTTGAAACTTTCAACGATTCCAACAGTGATTCGTCTGGGTTCTTAGATTTACGGAAAGTTGACGCTATTTCACTTTCTAGTTTATTTTGAATAAGAGATGAGGCTTTATTTCCGATTTTCCCTTCAGCTCTTTTTATAGCCACTTTATCGATTGGTTTGTTACTCATCTACTGCCATTTATCAGGATTTAACTTAGTACTAAAAGGAGTACTTATTTTAAACTCACAACGATACCCATATAGATAATTAGAGGTTACAGGGCCTATTTGAGTAAGTTGAAAAGAAAGCTTATCAATGGACGAATACCATTTATTTTTAATACCAGTTTCTAACATATAAACTCCATCTATTTCAATAAGCTTTTTACAGACCTCCAAGGCTATTTCTAGGGAATTATTCAGCACCTTATTAATAGCTTCTTCATCACTAACATCATTGGTATAAACACCATCCATTCCTAATATGTTAAAAGCACCGTTATATCCTGAAAACAGTGAGCTTTCAGTATTGGTAAATTGAAGCGTTGGACTTTCAATCGTCATTAACGGAAAAACAGTATTATCCCTGACAGGACCATCAAATTCACTAAAATTCCAACGATAACAGGTTTGTACATCTTTATGTTTTTTAGCTATTTCTTTTTGCTTACTTATAATTTCATCATGGGTTAAAGAACTATCCATTTTTTGACTCTTTTAATTTTTTAGCGTAATCATCAAGGAAGGTGTACAGGTTTGTTTTGAAGGTTTTATGATAATCTCCAAAGGTTGAACCCGATACATCTATTATTAATTCAGCTATTCCAGAACTCGTTGGAATCTTTTTTGATTTGTTTTCGCCTTTTGGAAATATAGCCGCGTATTTAGGTATGCTTGCGATATAATCTCTACATCCCATATAGGACAACAAACAACTTAGAATCTCTTCTTTTTTAACCTTCCTAAATTGTTCAGCTTTTTGTGATAGTAATTCTTTTTTAAACGTTGGGCGTTCTATTGCCTTGGGGACATACAAAACCGCGAACATATAAAGTAGATATTCATAGCCGTAATCTTCTTTCTCATTATCTTTGTTATTGAGATAGCCTAAATACAAATCTTCCAACACCGAAAACTCACCAATAGTAATATTTCCAAGTCTATCTGAAGGACTTACAAAGCTTTTACGCTGGATATGAACCTGCTTAATGAATCGAGTTAAATTTTGGCTTTTATAAAAGTCTCTGTAATGGGTTTTCAATTCTGATAAACTAACAATATTCAGTAGTTTTAATACTTGCCTTCTTAATCTTAATTTATACCATTTGCATTTTACTAAAATTTTAAACATGGCAATATCAAAAAGTATCGGGTTACTTTGCGAAAAGTAAAGTCTTGCCACTTGTTTAAGTTGGGAATCACTCAGCTCATTCCATGTGTTGGGTATTTGTAATTCTATTTTCACTTACTAATCTTGTTTTTATTTCTTCAATTTTTGACATAAAAAAACACCTTGAAAAAGGTGTTTTGTGGTAAGTGTTATTTTTAAGGTTCAAAGAGTAATGAATATCATGCGCAATAATTTTTAAATTCTTAACTTTATAAACATGAAACCAATTAAGATAAAAGCTACAAATATTGAAGATATAGAACTACCAAATCATGACATTATGTACGATGTTATAGGTAGACTTAATAATGATCTTAACAAACAGTTAGATGATTCTGTTATCGAAGGATTGAAACGCAAAGGATTTGAATTTAAACACCATTTCGAATTAGAAGCCTTCATAAAAGAACGTTGTAGGTGTGAAGACAATACTGAATTAAAAGAACGGGTTTATTATGTGGATAATATTCCTTTCTTTTTACACAACTACAAAAGCGAAATTATTACTGACCCTTCAAGAACGGGTGACCCTAACATGATAGTTGGTGAGTTGGGTACATTTGCGTACCTATAATTACATTTTGTTATCCCGATAATACCACTTACCACAATTATGTCAAAGAACTTTTCAGTTTTTAGGATCTGATTACCTCTTTTATTATCGTATTCTTAAACGCCTTTTTTGTTTTCGGGTTAAGTGTTTTTTAAGTACACATACCGACAAACTATCACATGAATTAAATGCCTTTGTTTTCTCAATAGTGTTGATAGGCTTTTGATTGATGCTAACGTTTATATCTTCTGAGTTTTTAACCTTCCCTACATTCAAATCCACATCATGTTGTATGAGCGTAGATTCTTTTTTAATCGCCTCCTGAATTGTCGGTGTTAGCAATTGTGTTGCGAACTTATAACCGCCCATAAAACCAAGTAACAACCCCACTAGCAAACCCATAATTATATTTTTCCAACTCATATTAAATCACTTTTCTAAATTCTAACAATCTGCTTTTTGGGTACGCTTGGATATTTACCTGGTCTTTTTGGTTTCCCCCTAAAACATAGATATAGTTATCTGTTTGCTTTATAAAGAAACCTACGTGTCCTTTCCAACTATTTTTACTCTCTCTCCAAAGCACTACAATATCACCTTGCTTTGGTGTTTGTGTTCTTTTTCCAATCTTCAGCCAACTTCTAGCAGTAAGCTTTCCGGAATAATCAGCTTGGGCTTTCATACATACCCAATTGGCAAAGGCGCTGCACCATGCGGTTTCATCTGTAACCCTCGAATCTTCATACCCTAAAACTTTAAAATATTTAAGTACTTCTGGGTTGTGTTTAATGCCTTTAATCTCACGAATACCATATTGAGACAAGGCTATTTTTAGTGTTTTACTCATGGGATAAAGAATTTAAATCATCAAAATTTTCACTATTCGATTCATCATGTTTATGAGTATCAATCTTGTTAAGTATTTTCAAAAGGGTTTCATTACTTATAAGCCCTAACAAACTCATGTTTTTTAGTACAGAAATCAACTGAAAGATGAGAATAGGTAATAGGATGGCTTCACTTAAGAAGCTTGCGAAACTATAGGCATCTTCTATAAGTAAAACCGTGGCCAGCAACCAACAAAATGCAACGAATCGAGATAGCCCTTTAAAAGACTTCCGAGTTTGGAAATTTCCTTTTTTAATGGAGCGTATCACTCCAAATATTACATCTATGGCGACTACTGCAAAAATTGCCAAAAACTGATTTTTCTCTTTTATGAATAGACTTATTATGTCCGAGAAAACACCACCTGCTACACTAAGGGCGATGAATAATTTTAGTTTCATTCTGAAATGTTTTGTATTTATACTTGTTATCATTATTTTTCATTTATTGGTTTGTTCTATAATCTATTGTTACTCTCGCTGTTGTTTGAGCATTACAATAAAGCAGAAATTGATAGGTATTTAATTGTGGATGTACTCCTATAGTTCCGCTTACTCCTGCGGAAACTCTTAGTACTCTTGGCAATTCCAAAGCATATCTATGAAACCAGCTTACATGATCGATCATTCGGTTATCTGTCCATGGAATGCTCGCATAAGAAAATTCTCCTTCTATTGTCTGGTATGGATAATCGACATTATAGGGTACTAAATCACTCAAAATAACCCGTCCTGAATTTTCAAACTCCGTAGCCGGCATGGTAACAATATCTAAAGTTCCATAGCCTGAATACTCCACGGGATGAACATCAGGAAGATCAGGCGAAGGCGTTGCTATTTTTATCGAACCAGTTAATCCCACTCTGGTAAACGGATCTGTACCATCAATAACAGAGCTCAAGGATGCCTCAGCTTTCATAAGTCTAATTATTTTATCTGATCCACTGTCAACTACCTCCAAAACAAGATTGATCGCATAATAAATTTCCTCTGGGTATTCTTGAACAACTGAAATTCCTAATAGTTGATGCTCTAATCCTAATCCAGTATCAACAATATATTCATCGGTATTATTGGCAAAAAACTCAATTACCTGAGTATTTATTCCCTCAGTAACATTAGTATCTGAGGGACTTCTCGAAACTCCTATGTTTGCTCTTACGGTAATCATAATCCTAAAACTCCTTTTCCGTTAATAAATGGGCTGGGGGCTTGATTCTGTTTTGGTGTATAGCTAGGGAATAACTCAGAGTCATCTTGAATTAGGTTTTTAGCCAGTTTTAAAAAATTGTGAGCCTCTTCTTGCTTTTGTTTTATTTGAGTTTTTATATGCTCATTCAATGTGCTTTTTGAACTATACTGACGTTCATAATCGAGCAAATCAAAACGAAGTTTAAAGCCCTCACTTTCTTGAAAATACATACCACTACCTAATGTTTTTGAAACGGTATAAAAAACAATAGCTTTACTTACGTACTTCTTTACATCTTGTACAACTTCGTTTTCAATGGTTGACCTTTTTAAGTCCTTTAAAACTCCTTCGGTGATGATAGGAATGATGTATTGATACTCCACGGTTTCCAATTCATTAGACAGCGATACAAAGGTTTGACGGGAATCAAAGATGTTGTAATGTTCTTGGAAATCTTGAGTACTGTTGACAAGAAGTGATTTAAACTTGGTGTACTGCTTCGAGTTTTTCCAAGGTTCAAATAACTGCTCGTTATCCTCCATTAACTCAAAGAGATTATCCAAAGCTATTAACCCCGCCTTTTTATAATAGCGTTGTAGATCTCTAATATCATTAGTAGATGCCGATTCTTGATTTCTTGGAGCTACTCGGTTAATTCCTCCTGATGTTATTTGAACACCTCCAAATGGTGAGTAGTCATACATAGCAAGGTTCGTTTCTACCTCCTTTGCGAACTTAACGGCTTGTTGGATAATTTCATCAGACTCTGAATACTGAGTAAAGCGAATAACTTGTTCTTTTCCTATAAGCTTCACCAACTTATTCTGATAAACACTTTTTAAAAAAGGTTGTATTTTTTTAAAACCTTGTCCATCGAAAGAACTTTCTACAGAAATGAACTCTTTAAAATCTTCTAAATTTTTCGTTATCATACGTTGGCTGCTTTTTGGGTTCCTGTTGGATTTTTATCTAAAGTGGTTAATTGGGTATCTTCAAAAGCTCCATCAATTTCAGCATCCCAATTATTGTATTGTTGAATAAACTCAAAGGATTCCAGCACAGTTTCACGTTTTGGCTTGGCTCTTGCACACTGAATAGTCCACGCCACACGCTTGTCGCTTCCTCCTCCTGCGGTCATTCCTCCAGGAATACCTGCACCGATTAAAGTAGGATCCACAGAAATAGCAAAAAGTGTTTCTGAGTTGGCCGCTTCTCCATCTGGCAAAAAACTACCATCTTTTAACTTGTCATCTATAGCTGTAATTTTAACACCCGGAAACGGTTTTCCATGGTCGTCTTTATAAATCATGGACCAGATAGACTTCCCTGCGTTTTCGCTTCCTCTTAAGTACTTATCAATAAATTCAACAAACTGCTTGGTAGTAGTGGCTCTTTCTTCAAGGGTAAAATCTGACCATTCTTTATCTGAACCCTTATATTTTGATTTGAAATAGTCTTCATCAACTTCAATATGATACTTGATGTTCACTTGATTTTCAAAAAGTGCCTTTTTAAATTCGGGAATACTATTGGCCACATGAATCCATTTTGAATAATATGCCGAATGCCATGAGGCTACTGGGTAGTAACTTTCATCGAGCATGGTGTAAAACATCGGACGAACAAAACTCTTTATTTTATTCGCTTTACAATATTCCTTTACTTCTTCAGCACTCCAATAACTATCTATTAAAGGAATCTTTTTTGCATAATCAGAATCTAAATCGACACCATCAGCCCACTTGGTAGAAACCCAAACGTTTTTTATGAATCCCGTTTTTTCTTCCATTAACTCAAATCTGCAATGCGCTGCTTTTTGTCGGTAAACTCTAGCAATAGAATTGCCATCATTCGATAAAATATACTCAGGAAAAGCAATAGCAAAATAGGTAAGATCAGTAATACTATCTTTAAAAAAACGTTTCATCTGACTTGCTTTAAAAAAGCTATTGATCTTAGGAAACTGCCTTAATGAAGTTTTAACAAGCTTTCTTTTTTCTTCCCCATTTTTATTCTCCTCGGCAACCTCCTGAAACAGAATAAAACCACGCCCATAAATGGAATCCTTCACCAAACTAAGTCCTGAAGTTGCCGCACCATTTTTTCGAACTTCTTTTAAAAGCTTCTGAGGAAAATCATTATTTGATCCCCACGAAGCAATTCCTTGGCTTTTGTTTTCTGTATGTACATGAACCTTGGTTGGTTCTGCTGTATTTACTGTTGTACTGGTATTAACAACAACAACTGCCGAACCACCTCCTACAATTCCTATATTTCCGAAATTCTGCATTTAGTAAACCACTAATTTTTCGTTAAACGATTTGATAAAGCGTATTTTGATTTTACGCAACTCCCTTTTGTCATTTTCCATGTATTCAATGTTTATAGTTCCATTTTCAAAATGACTAGGATTCTTTTTTGGTTTGGGAAGTAATGAAGCCGATCGTGTTAAAGCTTCCAATGATTGCTTTTGCTTTTTATTACTCATTACAAATCGGGCGTTTTCGTAATGCCTAAGATTACCGCCTTTTTTAGTGTTTGAGTTAAACGTGAAAGCTGATAAAGAAAAAGGTATTGCATACCCTTCTTTATCCGTTTTTTTCATTTCCTGTAATACTTCCTTTAACGAAATTGAATCCATACAACGAAAGTATATTCACGACTAGAAATTAGGAAGGACAAAAAAAACAGAAGTTTTATTGGTTGTTTTTGAGGGTAGATAATTAAAAAATCTTCGTTTTACGGAATGTCATAAAATATATTCGAATGTCTTTCAGAAATTGCAGCATTAAAATGAAGAACATGACTATTAAAAAAATTATTGAAACATCTAAAACAGGAGATACCATACAATATACCACGTACCCAAACAACATTGGGATCGCAAAGAATTTGAAAATAACTGAAATATTGAAAAACGAAGTGATTAGTGTTGATACCAACGAAGAAATTTATCACCATAGTTTAGCATACAAACCTTTTAGATTTAGTATTAACTAAAAAGAAAAGACTTTAGAAGGCAAAATAGAATTAATAGAAAACTTAAATAATAAACGTTTTTCAGTTCCTCTCAAAAACTGTATTTTAAAGTATAAAATACCGATAACCAAACAACAATAAAAATATGACCAAGCAAAAGAAAACAACAGTAAAAAAAGAAGTTAAAAAGCAAAAGAAAACAACAGTAAAAAAAGAAGTTAAAAAACCAAAGAATAAAATATCAAAAAGATTGCCCAAAAAATCAATAGATGATAGAGCTGAAACTCTAAATCCTCAAAATAAAAAATACTATAAAAGTAGGATCGAAGGTATTAATGAAGAACAAGCTATTAAACTAGCTAAAATAGAAGTAAAGAAAAGAAAAATAAAATAAGTTAAACACCATATAAATAATAAGTAAGCGAAAAGTAGCTAGAGTGACTAATCTAAAAACACTTCAGATTAGATATTTATGAAGCCAAAAAAGATAATAACTGGAAACAATTTTTATCCACTTTTATTTTCATCCTTTTGCATATTTCTTGCTTTACCCAAAGCTGTCGCAACCAGACCAGCTGGAATAGTTACAATACCTAAACCTATTAATAAAATAAAAAAGGTAAAAATCCTTCCCCCTACTGTAATTGGATAGACATCCCCATAACCAACAGTTGTTAATGTCGCAACAGACCACCAAAGACTATGAAATACAGATTTAAAAACCTCTGGTTGCGCTTCGTTTTCAAAAAAATATATCCCTGAAGCTGATATATATATTAAAATAATGGTAAGTATTAAAAAAAGAATCATTTCTTCTTTTACGATTTTTGCCGCTAAATGAAATCTATTTAACGCTCTATTATATCTAATAAGCTTCAAAGCTCTAAACAATCTAAAAACCCTAAATACTCTTAACACCCTTAAATCAATAGCTATCTTAAGATAAAAAGGAATTACTGATAATAAATCAACTAGTCCGTAAAAACTAAATATATACCTAAAAGGTTTTTCTGAAACTATTACCCTGAGTATATATTCTAAACTGAATACCGTTACACAAATAAATTCAACGTACCTGAGTATATTACTCAAGTATTCAGAATTATCAGGTAGAGTTTCTATAGAAAAAGAAATCAATGAAATAAAAATTAAAGTCTGTATAAAATAATCAAAATTCCTCCCTCTTTTTGTTGTATTATCCTCTAAAATTTCCCTTAAAGTATTTAGTGTCATAGAAGCTAAGTTTTTTAAAATAAAATTACCTCTTATTTCTTAAATACCTCTTGATATTATGCGAAATACTTTGATTTTTTCCTTTTAAAACCTAAATAAGCCCTTCTTTTTCTCAAAAAACACACTTTTTTTGGGTGTTTTCTCATTTTTAAAAACATAAAACATTGATAGTCAGTTTTTAATCTGTTTTTCACCCCCTTAAAATTCTCATTTTATCACATCCGCCCACGCCACGACCTAAGCTAATCAACAATTGTTGTTTTTGAAATTGAGTGATATATGAAAAACGCCCCCAGAATTAACTGGAGGCGTTGATTTAATTTCAATTAAAGTTAGGAAACATTCATGAGTTCGATATGCTCCCTATCTCTATCACTTAGCAAGTGTTTATAGAGTTCCCATAGAGGTATATCGAAAGCATCTGAGTAGTGAGTTGTATGTTCTTGCTTCATACTCTTATTCTTTTCATCCTTCTTCACCTTTTCAATTCCATTGCGCCCATCGGTGGCCTCTGCTCGTTCTAGTGAGATAATAAGATTCGGGTTGTTGACCTCATTAATAGATATCTTTGGGAAGTTTGAATACTCTTTTAACATGAGGTTGATAAGTGTATATTTAAGATTATGAGGAGCTGCAGGTTTCCCTTTGGATTTATCTGTCACACGCCACCCTCTTTTCTTCAGCATCTTTACAACTTCATCACCATAGGTATCCGTAGAATTATGCGTTCGTGCATTTCCATCATGTCCATAATATAAATTTACTTTTGTGTTTGGGTAATGCTCATAGTAATCACAAAAGTCATCAATTAAATTATCAATTATTTCTGGTTGTTGTTTATGAAATGAATTAACCACTCGATAATCGTTCGCATGTGTTTGCGAAACAACCATAGATAGAAATGTTCCCCAGTCAATAGATATGTTCAGGGGTTTATTTGTATCGAGATCTGAATCTTTTCGGCAATCTAAATGAGAACTCGTATAATTAGGAGTTAGATCCATCAGATACTCGTTGTTCAATTTAGTATAAAGATGTTTCTTACCGAATTGCGGATAAAACCCATTGAGTATTTCTTTAGGGCGAATATTACGGATTTCAGCATTATATATGATTTTTGACGGTGCTTCATCCTCCATTTCTTCAAACCATCCTTTTCTTAAATTATGTTTATTAACAAGAGATGAAGCTTTTAGAAAAATATACTTTTGATGATTCTTAATTAGTTTTTTACTAATCTTTTCATCCATATCGGTAAACCACTTACCTTTTTTACTCACAGGAGTTGAAGAAGCATATATTTCACATCCTAACAAAGTAGCATTTGGAAAACGCTCTTGTTTACCTCTATTAGTTGTCTTTACATTATAATACAACTTAATAGGGTCAAATAAAGCAGCTTCATCACCAAGAACCCCAAAAGCATTCAATCCACGACCGCTATCAGGATTATCAAGGGAAACCATTTGAAAAATAGCACCGTTGGAAAAATGAATAATATTCTTCCAAGAGTTAGGTGCCTGAATTGGTGCTTTGAAGCCATGACTTGTGGTACCATTTTTTCCAACAACATAATCTACATTTTCATATAACCCCAAAACCTCCAACCCTTCTTTTGTAGAAGGCAAGGTTCTGGAAAGTATTTGTTGATAGGTTGAACCAACTAAAGCGAAGGATGCACCATGCATTTGCTTCACCATCTTTTTCATAAACCAAGCAAGAATAAAAGACTTGCCTGTACCACGACCCCACTCAAGAAATATTTTACTTTTCTTTAAAATTGTTACCGCTAAAAAAGCTAACCATTGAGCAGGGTTCAATTTTATTTTTCGAAACCTACTCTTCTTCATCTAGCCCTTGTTTTACCTCTTCATATTCTACATCTTCTACTTCGAAATTATTCAAATCGACGACTCCCGATTGCATAAACTCAAGTAGCTGGTTTTTCTCTGGACCCGAAAGTGTAAAATGATCTGGTTTATCCTCCAACTTAGCCGCATTAAACTCTGTAGTTTCTTCTTTGTCTATTTCCAAGTACTTCTCCAGCTTGGTTAAGGCCTGAGTAACAGCAATAGGGTTTTTCTGTTTCATAGCCATAAGCAATGCTTTATGGGCATACTCGGCTAATACAACGAGTGATGCCTTTCTTTCAGATTTATGAACCTCCCCGAATAGCTGTTCGGCTTTGGTCATATCTTTATATAATTGCGATTGTGAAATTGAATTGCCTAACGCTTCTTGTTGATCTTTATAAGCGTTAATGGCTTGCAGTCGGGAATGGAAATTTAAACGGAGGGTAAACAGCGTTAACCAGCGTTCTCTTTTTTCATCTTGCTTTTTGGTAAGTGTAATTTTACCAGGACTTTTATAATATGCCCATACTTTATCGAAAGTGGTATCACCCACGTTTATTTTAGGTAAACCTGACATCTATTCTTGTTTTAGATAACAAAAATGACATCAAACAGATTTACCTAAAAGGACACTTTTAACACGGTATATTATTAAAACACCAAACAGTTTTTATACCGTCGGCTGTAGTTTCTTTTTGAGGTGTATAATTTAAATTTATTAGAATGTTATAAAGCTCATAAGTATCTATAGAATCCTTGGGAAAGGTTGAGAATAAAACTTCTAAAAATTCTTCATTAGTACACTTATATGCAGCGTTTTCAATAGTTGCTGGAACAAAGTTTTTTCGAATAAAATTGGTGATTGGAATTGTTGTGTCAATCATGGTTTCGCATTTTAGAAGGATTAAAAACCCACGTAAGGCTGCGAAACATTTTACAAAAAGGGTAAAATACAGGGTAAAAATACCCCGTACTTACGTGGGAATAGTTCTTATTTAATTCCCTTCTTGTTAAAAAAATGTTTCGCATTTCAAAGTTACAAAAAAAGCCCCTTTTAAGAGGCTTTAATTTTTATCTAAGGTAATAAATAAAGAAGAAATCCTCTAGTGTATTTTTAACTTTTTGAACATAACTATAAGAATTCCAATTTATTAAATCTTCGCCTAATAAAGTTTTAAGTTTTGTTACTTCCTCGTTTAATTTATTGATTAAATAAAGATTTTGTGTTTTCATCATTCTTTTATGGAGAAATTTAAAAACCAAAGAAGGATTGTGCTTTAGTTTATCAACTAACTTTTGTTGAATTGTGTTTTTACTTAGCAATATATTTTCTTTAATCTCGTCAAGCTCATAATATTCGTCTTCATTGAATCTATATGACATTGTGAACAAATCTGAAAAATGTAATCCCTTTACTTCTCCTACGTTTGCTATACTTTGTCCGATTGATAATTTTACTTGTTGCATTGGTTTAACTTTTATATTTTTGAAACTGATTATTACATAAAAGGATGCGTTTTTAAATTAACTTTTTGCGCATCCTTTTTCTTTTTTTATGATGCTAAAAAAGCTAATTGCCCTTTATAGCTTGGATCAACTATTACTTTAAGATTTGTATTTACTACCTTGTATATTTCGAACAAACTATCTGATACTTTTAACATTCCTTTTGACAGTTTAGAAAATTGAAGTGGCGTGATTCCATTACCATCACTTTTTTCAATATTCTTTGATAACTCCACTAATTTCTGCCAGTCAAAGTTTACTTTGTTTTCAGAATAAAAAACTTTCTTTTTTACTTGTCCGTTTTTAGAAGTACAGAAAACACCATCTTCTTCAAAAACAATATCTTCAGATTTTTGAATCTCTCGAAATGATTCTTTAGAAAAGGCTTTGCCTTCCACTAATTTGATTTGTGCTTCCGGAATAGAAAAAAGTGTTAAAGGTTGAATGATCATCATTTTTTTATCGGTAACAATAAAGTTTCCATTTCTAACAATTACATACTCGCAATTTTCATCCGCTACTTGCTTTGTTATTACCTCTTGAATTTGTGTTAATTTGCTCATAACTTTTTGATTATTATTAATATTTGTTTGATTATTACCTTACGAACGTACCCTTGTTTTACAGAAAGAAAAAGCCTAAAAACTTATTTTTTTTGTTTTTTTTCGAGTACTTCGATCGCTTCCATTTTGTACTGATCTTCTAGGGGTTGTTTTTTATGATTGTTAAGAATAGCCCCATGTTCAGCAAAGTGCCTTAAATCTCTTCCCATTCTTCTACCCTTTGAAGTGTGCATATCAAAAGCATAATCGGGAATAGGTAAAAGGTCCTCTCCATGATTAGGAAATATGGAACAGGTAACCCAATCAACAAGCCTTGATTTTTTGCACCTGCAAAGCAATAAAACCGCATGTGTTATCATTAATCTTTCAGGTTTACTGAGTTTCTTTTGCTTTTTTGCCTCTTTATAAGCTACATGTAAACTCTCTAATATTGCTGGAGTAGATAAGGTGGCTAAACCAACATCTTCACTTGAAATTACTTTTAATCTTCGCCAAAGGGCCTCATCCTTTCCGCTTTCTACTACTTCTACCGAAAAAAATAGTGCGTTTTTCTCGTCTCCTCTTCTTATGGCTTTTTGAATAGTAGATACTACTTCTAAATAGCTATATCCGTTTTTAGTTGGTGGTATTATACTCATTTGCATTATTTGTTGTTGGTTATTTCTTTTAAGTAATTGATTTCTTTATCTATTTTTCTTAATAGTTCTTCTTTATGGACTAAATGAAGCTCTTTTTTTACTCTCATTTGTTGAATGAAATAAATAGAAAAAGTTTCGAAGGAACTAAGTGTTATAAATGCTACCCCTTTAAAATTATCTATATTGAATTTTAACGCCAATCCTTTTTTATGGTAATAACAGAAGCTAGTAACTCCCCAAGTATGGTACATTGACTTTTTCCTTAATGAATTATGAATTTCTTTAGTTTTGAACTCTCTTTTGTTCTCCACTAATTTTTCTAAATGCTCAACTTTTACATTCATTTTTAAAATTGTTTTTTTGATTATTACCTTACGAACGTACCCTTGTTTTACAGAAATAAAAAGCCTATAAACTTTAAGTTATCATTCTTAAAATTTATAGGCTAAATAGCTTAACATCATTTAATTTGATGAAGTAAATAATTCAAATAACTGATTTGATAGCTCAGACTTTGCCTTTGTTATTTTTGTGGATGAACCGCTTTTTTTTCTTGGTTTTGGGTTTTTAGTTTTTGGACTGTATTTATCCGCAAGTGTAAACCCTTTTAATTCGCCATAGGCTTTATTGAGTTGATACCAATCTTTTTCTTTTCTGAATTTAAGGTGCATCGTCCCTTTTAAGAAAAATTTAAATTCAAAAAAGCCCCATTTATACCAAGTATTGGTTTTAAAGGTTTCCGAATACACAAATCCGTGTTTTTTGAACTCCTTAAAACAACTTATAAAATCGGAATGATAATAAGTAGAAATATCTGTTTTCTCTAGCAACTCTTTCAAAGATTCTTGAGTAGCATCTTCATTTTGAAATAAGTTTATAATCTTAATTTGATTCTCTATTTTGAAGTTCCAAATGCGTTCATAGAAAAACTGATATTTTCTAAATATGGTGTGAATACTCCCTATATCATCATAATTTTTACCTGTTATAAAACATAATACTTTAGTGAGGTCATCAATATCGCTAGTATTTCCATGAAGATATTGATATTCTCCAACCATTCGATTAACAATAAACTTTTTATTAAGCATATGCCCGCTATTGGTTTTCCATCCCTCAATTCCATACCTATTCTCATGAGTGTATTTAGTGAAGTTATCAACTACTTCCTCTAATGCCCTATTATAAGTCTGTTGGCGTGTACCTATGATAATTTCGATCATTCGGTAAACATTCCGCATAGTGAATGGATATTTTTTTTGTTTCTCAATAAAGGCGTTAATATCTCGCATAACTCCTTTTGTAACAAACTTGTTTAAGTTCATTTTATTGAAAACATGCCCCCAACATTTACGCTGTAAACTTCTAGCGAATTGCTCTTTAGTTGCTACTTCATCTCTATACCCTACTTTTAAAGCAAAATCACTAAAGCCAAAATCTCTGGTTAACAAAGCAATTTCATCTTTTAAAATATCCAACTTGTCAAACACTTTTACTGCCCCAACATATCTATTTACAATTGACCGTATTTCATTGTATTGCATTATGCCTTCGCCTGTTTCTTCTTCCTCGTCTTGGTCCATAAAGAAACCTTCAAATTTATTAGTATCAGATACAACTGGCTTAAATAACTTAATTAACCCTATTTCCACCCCAGTTTTTCGCTCGGCTTTTTTAAAGCAATCGCCTAGATTTTCATAATCTCCGTAGTCCTTAATTACCATTCTCAACTCTCTATAATAATATTCTTTACTGATAGTTTCATAGTTGCACAAAGCCACAACCTCACAACCCTCTGGAGCAATTTTAAAAGCGTGTAGTATATGCTTATCGGCATTACTAAATGGTGGGTTCATAACTATTAAATCAATATGACTTACATCTTCTGCAGAGGAATTAAAAAAGTCGCTTCCTAATACGGTACATTTATCTGAAATGATTTTTCGCAAATCATCATTTTTTTCATAAGCATACACTTCACTAGCTCTCTGACTTTTCACATAGTCTATAATATCTCCTTTTCCTGCACTGGGTTCTAATATTGTTTTATTATTACAATCCAAGTTCATTAAATCTAATACGTGTCTTGGCGTTGGATAAAATTCTTTATCAAACATTTTCAAATATTTTTAAGGTTTCCCTCCTTCATAAAAGGAGGGGTTAATAAGTTTACTCTTCAATGGCCTCTACTTGTCCATTTGAGAACAAATAGGCTATACCAAACATTTTAAACTCTTTATCATCTTCTCCCTCGTTTTTTGCTTTTTTTGTTACATCCCTCGGTTTTGACCAGATAAAGAATGATTTTGAACCTTTTTTAACCTTAAACCCTTTTTCTTTCCAATTTTTAAAAGTGTTGAACTCTTGATGTATAGAACTCTTATACATACAGTTAATAATTACTTCATTAATAGTATCACCCGCTTCTGGATTATCTTCCATGATCATTTTAGCCGTATTACTAAAATCCTTTAACAGATCTCTTTTTGCCTCTCTCCCTTCTGCATTGAATACTGTATTATAAAAATCTTCTCTAGTTAACTTTTTGGTATTTTCTTGTGTAGTTTCCATTTTTTTAAATGTTTTATTTGATTATTACAGTACGAACGTACCCTTGTTTTACAGAAAGAAAAAACCTATAAACTTTAAGTTTTCATTCTTAAAATTTATAGGCTGAATCAGTAGAATAAAGATTTTAAAATCTAATCTTAAAATTCGTCCCCAAACTCTTCAGCTATATTTTTGCATAATTGAATGAGGTGTTTTATATATGGTTTTTCCCTAGGATTAGAATCTTCTTCAATACTTTGAACACCTTCATTTTGAAGTGTTTCTTGGCAATCTATTAAATCATGGTAGGTATTTTCAAATCTACAATAGCTCATGTTTGACATAATTCTAGTTTTTTAATTATTAATATTTATTTGATTATTACAGTACGAACGTACCCTTGTTTTACAGAAAGAAAAAGCCTATAAACTTTAAGTTTTCATTCTTAAAATTTATAGGCTAAATCAATAACATAAAGCAACTAGCAACCAAAAACCTACTCAGGTTTTGGCTACTATTAACTTATGATAATAGGGGATTGAATTTGTTCTTACGAACGTATCCTTATTTTTAATTTTAACAAAGCCTAATAACATTTATTTATCAAGCGCTAAAAAGGTATTTTCAATGTTCTTGAACCCGCAATTTTCACTTTGGCTAAATGTGTATCTTTTTTGAGTTCAACTGCTGCACCAAAGTATTTTTTGAGTTTTAAAGTATCTTCTAGCTCCTTTTGTTGTGTTCTGTAACTGGCACAACCTCCTTTATTTGCAAAAGTATTGGAGAACTTGAAAGTAAACCGTTCATCTATGTAGCACATTCTATGATAATGAGCATTTAATCCGGACACCCAATAATCTTCCGTCAAAATCAAATCGGTATTAAAATGAAGTTTTGAACCTTCTAAAAGTCCAAAAGCTCCACCCATTACGGTTCCGCTTAATTTTAATGGTTTCAATGGATTGAAAGCTGTCGGCATTGGAGACTTGGAAAAAGCAAATAAATACACTCCCATGTCATTGGCAATATTTCCAGCTTGTTGGATTAATTCATAGGCTAATTTTTTAGGCACTTTGGTTTGTTCGCCCTTACCTGTATAAACCCTTGCCATTTGTGTCATGTCATCATCCACCTGAAAAACATTTCCAAAATGCTCATAAATCCATTGCCTTTTTGGAGTCAAGCCTATAATACTATCAGGATGCGCCACAACTTCTGTGTTTTTATTGTATTCCTTATATAAGGCAGCTTGACTCTCTGGAACACAGATAATACAATTAGCAATTGCCTTGGTAGTTTTTACTCGGTCATACCTCAAATGTGAGGGAATGACAATTTTTATTTCTTTTCCCATTGCTCCTGAAATTTTTTGGTATCAATTACATGAGTTTGACCGACTCTTTCTGATTTGTAGGAAGCCTCTTTATTCAGATTTAAAGCTGTTTGTAAAAAGGTTAAATCGGTGATGTTTTTGGCTACAATAATAACCGCCGAGTACTTCTCGTTGTATCTGGCTACAATTGGATATTTAGGCTTATCGGGAATATCATTAAACTTTTGTTCAAACACAGCCTGTTCCTGTTCTTCTTCTATCATTTCTTCAAGTTCCTTATCGATATCTAGTCCAAAAGAAGCCAAATCAAAATCAGAAAAATTGTCTTTCAAAATATCATCCACCCAATCACCCAGGGAAATATTTGAACGTACATTATACTCTTTTAACTCTTCTTCAGTTAGTTGTCGGTTTGGTACCCGAACATCTATTAGTTCCTCTCCGCGTTCTTTTAAGAGTAAAACTGTTACACGCTGATGCCCTGCTATTAAGGTATTATCTAAGTTAATTACTGGAATCTCCACCAAGTTAAACTTGTCGATGCTTTCATTTAACTTTTGTTCCTTTTCCTTACTCAAACTACGAGGATTGTACTCATAAGGAATTAATTCGGAAACCTTTCTTTTTTGGGTTTCCCATTTCAAAACTTCATTCATTTTTTTAACATTTAAGACTCCAATATTCGCCAATAGTCTTGAAGTAAAGAAGGACAGAAAAAACTACTATTTCATTTTATTTTGTTTTTACTAATTTTGATTTATGAAAAGAATACAATTCATAGGTTTCACTTGGTTTGGAATTTTGCTATTACACCCTTTTGTTTATTTTCTGTTTATTAAACTAACTTGGGCTTTTCCTTTATCACTTGTATTAACTTCAATATCTCTATTTATCGTTTTTATAATCATTCTTTCCTTTGGTTCAAAATATGTAAAGAATGATTAAACTAATCTTTATTTATAATTCGTTTACTTAAATCTTGGACATAAAAAAACACCTTAATTAAGGTGCTCAGTGGTAAGTGTTATTTATGTGGACAACAAATCATATAGTGTTAGCCTATCGGCACGCCATATGCTTAGTTGGCAAATCGTTATTCTTAGTTAATTCCTGATAGTTCTATTTGTTATGTTCTCATCATAGTTTTTAATGAATAATTCAATTTTTTCTTCATCAATTTTCCCATCAGAGGTCAGTACTTTATTTTTAATTAAAAGTTTCACCATATTTTTTAAACTCCTTGATTTTATTTCGGCTTGAGTTCCTTTTGTAAGGAAACTTATCTTTGCGTAATCATCATCTAAGTACATATGAGTTTCATTAGAATGTATGGTGATTTTTATTTTCTGCTCATCTGAATTAAGTTCAGATAAATAAATTCCGAATGTTTCATAAGTATTCTCTTTCTCACATTGCATATATTCTTTTTTATCAACTAATACTTTATTCTTTTTGATTTTAATTTTTTGAGAATAACAAATTGAGGTTGTTATAAATAGGAGTAGTAAAATTAGTTTTTTCATAATATTATTTTTTTAGGTTTTCGTTTTTAATGTTTGCCAACTGGTTATATCTCGACAAATATAATTTTTATTCGGGTTATATCCCCTGATAACTGGAACTTTTAGGTTTTGTTATCAGGGTTAAGTATTTCTTACCACAATTATGTCAAAGAACGTTTTTTCCTTTTTTTTTAGGTATCGGAGAACCTACTATTTTCTATTTCCTTTTGGAATTCACTATTATTTAATCACCTTTGAGCAGACGTGATAATTTTCTGCGTATTAATCAAACTTGACTAACTCTACAGCGCCCCCCCACAAGTCGAACTACATTAATGCGCAGTTTTAACTACTTTTCAACTAACAGCTTTAAAACAAAACTTAATGAAGATTCAAGTTCCAGGAGCTTCTTTTTAGATTTTAATATATTGGCTTCAAGTTTCAATTTTTTATTACGCAATACTGTATTTTTTAACTCTATTTGAAGTTTCTCCTTTCGTGCTTTTTGCCTCGTAATTGATGAGCGTAAAGAGTTCTTTTTATTACTTAACTGCGCGAGATTTAAATTCTCTAAATCATTTTCAGGAATTTGAATCACTTCTTTATGATCCGTATAATAATCAATGATTTTCCAAGCTTCTTTTATGGTTTTAAAGAGTGCGTCAATCTTAATTATGAGATCTAAAGCCTTGTATTCAATTTCATGCTCTTGCAAAGTATTTAATTGCATTTTTAAACTACATGCTAAAGCAAAATTATTCTTTTGCTCCGTATAAACTGGATGCAGTTCGAATGGTAAATCTTTAATTTGCACGCTCGGTTTGTAACTTGGTTTTGCTGCAAATTCTGACTTAATTTGTATTTCTTCTTCAGAAACATTTTTCCTTTCAAGAATAGCAGGAGCTGTACACAAATGTTTATTCTTTTCAAGCTGGTACTTGAGTTTCATTAGGTTTTGCCGAGATTCCTTTTGCATGGCTTTTAAGAAATACTTATTGCAATTCGGAAGGGCCTCATATAAGGCTAAGGCGGTTTTGTAATCTTGTTCTTCTGAACTTAACCAATCATCAATTGTCATGTTTATTTTTAATCAAAAATGACAATTGTTAATCGAAGTCTAAAGGACAAAAAAACCACTCGTAATTGAGTGGTTTTAATAAATAAAATTTTTTTTTATAATGCTTTTTTGAAGAACAAGCTTCAAACTATTTTATCTGCTTCCTAAATTAAGACATAACTTTACTTTTTAAATTAGATTTAGCTTCTACTTTGGGGAACGCTTGAAACCTCTCACTAAATCCTATATTGCGTTAATTACAATCAAAAAACGATAGTCTATGGTAATGTTGTGGTTACTTCTCCTTTATAAATTGGACCAGCTACAACACTTTTGTCTGAAAAGACTAATGTTACATTGTTTTCTCCTTCTTTTTCCGCAGCTACTTTAGGTGTTACTTCAGAAAGTATTGCACCGTAGTTTTTACTGCCCAGTTGACGTAAACGACCTGAACCAGATTCTCTTGCTAAAACTATCAAAGGCTTCATTCCCTTTAAAAGTCTTAATGATCCTAAAAGCTTTGGATCACTTCCTTGAACAACTACAGTAAGCTTATTTTCAAACACTTGTTTGGCATCACCAATAAGAGAACTTTCAATACCGTTTTTATCTTGAATGGCATTTAGTTTAATAAACGCCTTGCCAGTTTTTAATACATGATTTCCTTCAATAGTTGCTAACTCTTCAATTGTAGCAGCCACTCTCGTCGGATCTGAATCATCCATTTTTTTGGTCTCAGCAATAGATTCAAAATCTTCCATTTTTGCTACATAAATTTCATTATGTACCAATCCTCCTGTTGGTTCAATGTCAGTCCCTCCTATGTTTTCTAAGTTAATCATACTAATTTATTTTACTGATTCAACAAATGGAGCTCTACCGACAATTAGCTCTTCCATAGCTTTTTTATCTTTTATTAACTCGCTGGTTTTTTTTGGCACTCCTTTAATACTTAATGTTTTCGGAGCATCAAAACTAAACGCATATCGTTGTTCGTTAACGATAATGGTTGAGCGAGTTTTTAAATACTCCTCTTTAGTCAATGCCGGCTTCGCTGGTTTTTTAAGACTTACTAATTCTTCATTTAACTTTGATTTTTCACTAGTAAGATCTGAATTGAGAGCCTCTAGCGTCTCCTTTTCTAATTCCAAAGCTTCATTTTGAACAGTTAACTCATTAATCTTTGCTAATGAATCTGTTTTTAGCTTTGTATTTTCGCTTGTCAACTGCTTATTAGTGCTTTCCAATGCAGTTATTTTTCCTTGTAAAGCTTCTATGCTCACATCGCTATTTGCCTCTTTATTTTCTTCTTTTTTTGCCATTTTAGTTTAATTTTTCTGATGAATAATACAACTCGTTCATTTTAGCGTTTCCTAACCCTTTAAAGGCTGTACCTGAAAAATCAGCAACAAATACTAATTGATTGATCGCGAAATCATAGCCCAAATGAAACTCTAAGAAAATCTTTAATACATAATCTTGAATTTGTGTATCGGTAATTTTTGGTTTTCCATCAATAACATCCACTAGCTTTAACATGTTATCTTTTACTGTAGAAAAAATAATCCCGTCAGGTAATCCCTCTAAACCTACAATTTCAAATCCGAAAGTTTCTGTTTTTGATTTTCTAGCATCATCAAAATTGGTGTGCGTTCCATACTTTTCTACAAAAGCATCACCATAACGAACTTTCATATCTGGCGACATGAAAACATACTCTATACGCTTTCTTACCTTGGATGGAATTGACCTTTCATAGGCTTTAAACTGGTCTAAAATGTTAGCATCCGTAATAACATCTATAGGAATTTTAAAAAACGGATACTTTTCATTGGTTAAATTTTTGGTAATAACTGAAGCAATACCATCTAATGAATAACCAAACTCTCCCGCTGCTTTGGCAGGGTCAAAATATCCAGTAACAGAGAGCTCACTTAAATCATCAATTACTTTTTCTAAAAGCTCCTTAATGATCATTTTAGTAAGAGGTTGTTCTGCTGGCTTTTTACCTTCAACTGCTAAATAGCTTAACCAGGTATTGTAAATATTATCTACAATAATAGGTAAGTTTACTTTTTGCCTAAAGTCTTGATGTATTTTAGCGTTGAACTGCATTGCTCCCATAGCTTGCCATTCTGCTTTAAAACCCTGTACCACATGAGTCATTATTTTATGAAACTGCGGATACTTTCCGTTGATCTTAGAAATGGTTCTACAGTACTGATCCAATTGCACCTTGCTATTATACACTCCTGTAGCAATTACTGAAGTATTCTTATGGATATGCTCGTCTAATTCTGCCTTTATTTCTTGTACATTTACTGTATTTGACATTTTCTTATCTATTTAAAATTTCGTTTGCTACTTTGTTGTGCTCATACTCAACTACTGGTTCATCACTATCCAAAGAAGGATCAGCGGTTGTCCCAGTTTGCGTTTTTCCTGTAGATGGATTCTTCGCGAATTCATTACGCTGATCGTTAAGCATAGTGATTTTTTGAGACAACGTATCCTCTGCATTATACTCAATTTCCGCATTGTCTAAAGCTGCATTAATTGCAGTTTCTGCCTTACTAGTTGCTTCTTGAGCTCTATTTAAGGTTGTTTGTAATGAAGTAATTGAACTATCTCTTTGCTCAATGGCACCATTTAAAGTGTTCAATTGATCTTCTTGTAAATAAGATCCTTTTTCATTTGTCCCAATAGGACCATGGAACCCCAATACTTTTTGTATTGCAGGTACTTCTATTTGTTGTTTACTCATATTTGAATTTGTATTGGAATTACTACTTGAAGTGTTTTCTTTGGCTAGTTCATAGACTTTGTTAATAGCTGTGTTCAAAGAACCTATTTCATCTATTAAACCAAGAGGTAAAGAGTTTTTTCCAGTCCAGGTAGAACCATCAAAGACAGCTTCGTCTAACTCACCCCTTACAGCTTTCATATCATCATGGAAATCCTCTACAATAGGATCTAATTCATTTTTGATATAAGGCTCATAATTTGAGTTCTCTATGACCTCTCGGTAATTAGAATTTTTCCCTTTTGATTTTGAAGCGTACATCACATGAACCTTGCCGCCAAAATGTTCCCATATACCATTGCTATCAATAATAGTTGAATATGCCCCAATAGAACCAATAGCATCTGCTCTGGAATGAGCAACAATATATTTGGTAGCAGCAGCAAAATAATAGGCTCCTGAACACATATAACCATTAGTGTATGTTACTATAGGTTTTGGATAAGATTTGATATAATCATAAAACTCACCCGTTCCATAGACCTGACCTCCTCCAGAATCAATATCGAAAACAACACCTATAATATTAGGATTGTTTTTATAAGTCTCTAAAATTTTGATATACGTTTGAGTCCCCAACCAACTTCCGTAATCAAACTTAACTACTGGCTGTTTGAAATCAATTACTAAAACTTCCCCTTCTAAACTTGAAGAGTCTGATTTAACATTACTTTGAACACCAGCAATTAGTTCTTCTTTGGTAACTTGAATTGATGATTTATTTGTTAAATCTTGATATATGGTCGGTAAACAAGAAATTCCATATTGATAATCAATATAGAATGCACCTTGAAATAGAGAATGTAATTTTGAATCCATGTAATATGCTTTTTGCACATTACAAACATAATTTTACCCTACAGCATAGAGTAGGACAAAAAAAACACTACCTAACGACTTCTAAAGTATATTGGTTTTTGTGGTATTTTCCCTTTTATAGAAATGATCGTTTTAAAAGGATTTTCCTGAAGTTTCGAATGTTTATCATGGTAAGTAAGTTCTAACGGATGAACTTTAGATCCATATAATATAGATTGGCCATCATACAAATTGGCTTTTAATAAAATTTCTTCTTTTCTGTAATCATCAAATAAAGTGTCCGTTTCGCTTGAGGGTGCTTTAATTTCAAGGCTTGCGCTAATATGATAACGTAAGCCTTGTGTGGTTCTTTTCGGTTTAGAACTAACTAAAAGAGTTTCACCTACAGGTTCAATAATGGTATTATTGTTACCTGTAATTGAATAGGAAAACTGATTAATATTTGAATTAGTTATAATTTCTGGTATTGAAATTATATCAGCAATTTTAATGATTTCAAAAGAGTGAAAACCTCCTAAATGTTCCATCAATTTTATTTTTTAATTATTAGAAGAGTGACAAAAAAAACATTTGCGTAAATTGTCACTCAACAACATCAATGTTTACAAGGCTTGTAGCGCCTTTTTTTTTGCTCTTGTTTTTTTTGTCACTCTCAAGCTTTTTTTTGACCATTCTATGGTAAATTCTACAAGCGGTATCTAAACTAAAATCATCCTCATTAATTCCGTACGAATCCAAAAAACTAGCTAATGTCTTTTTAATTATTTTTTTTGAACTATTCCTATCAATATTCAAGTTAATACGTACGAAATCATACATCGAACTTTTAAAAAAATTATCTATTGTACTTTCTAACCTTTTTAAATCATTTCTCTCAACAAAATGACCTTTCCTGCGACAAATATTTTCAGGAACTACTATTTCAAAATAGGCAGATTTCCAGATAGGTGCAGGTTTTTGATAAATAGGTGTTAAATAATTCGTGAAACATAGCCCTAACCAATCACAATAAGAAACACGATACTTTTTACCATACTTTTTGGTCAAGTACTTAACCAAATACGATTTCATGGGAATTTTAATAAGGTTGGGTTGCTTGTTGTCTATAAGAACTTTCGTCATCTAAAAAATATTACTTCTTAGGGGACTCTGAGATTATATAATTGTTTCCGTTGTATTGGTAGTGCCTTTCATAATTATCTGAAATTACTTTAAAACACTTTTTTTCCTTTTTTAAGTCTAGTATTAAACTTTCTGTTGACTTTCCTTTTTCTGGTTTTTTTTCTTTCCAAATAAATTGAGATCTTTTACTTGTTTTCTTCGCTTGTCTAATTTTTATTACAATCATTTTTCTAATCAATTGAATTATGATCAAATATGAAGCTAACATATTTCAATGAAAAGGACGAAAAAAACAGTACTCAAAATTTAGTCTTTTACCTTCTGTTTGAAACTCAAGTATGAGTGAGGTAGTCGCGTTTCCTCATTATACTGACTCACAGTTCCTACCAATGGATCGAAAAACTCATTGTCAATTTTCAATGTAAAATGACCTGTATTACTTTCATCGGGATATTCTAGCAAAAGAATTGAGTAATTAGGAACATCTTCAAATTTCCTTACTTTTTTATAGTCCGTAACAAAACCATTTTTTTCCAAAAACGGTTTTATATCGCTCAAAAGGTAAGTAGTTTTACTTTTTCCTAACCGCTCACAAATGTCTTCAACAGAGAACCCAGTAATCATGGACAAAACCGTTTGACCACATTTTTTTGTTCCAAATCCTTGAGATTTGTATTTGATTTTACTTTTTTCTTCTATTTCTTTAAATTTTTCTATGCTGCTACTCATTTTTTTATTCTGTTTATATTATTCCTTTCTTAGTAAGTATTACCGCTAGATGAAAATTAGACTTCGCCCCATAATCAGATTTAACCTTTTTTAATGTTTTCTCTACAGTAGCTAAACTATTTATCTCAAACCCTTCTTTTCTAAGTTTAGGGGGTATTTCTATTTGTTTTAATCCAGTAGAAAGGAGCTCTAGTATTCTTAATTCTAATTTGTTCATGTGCTTGTTTTTACTACTTTTTAAAAACCACCTGCCAAAGCAGGCGGTTCTAGTTCTTATTATTTTAGTCCTTTTAATATTCCCACATCAGAACCAAACACATTATTATTACCGTATTTAGAAACACCTTTCTTAGCCCATTCCATTTCAACTTCTAACCTCTTTAATTCTAAAATTGCCGGCTGAGATAATAATTTTTTCGTTTTAGCATCTAAAAGACCTGCATCATAATTACCTTGAGCGGTGGCTACTTTAGCTTTAGCTAATGCTACCTGTTCTGCTTCTTTTTTCTTAGCTAACTCATTTCTTCCTAATTGAACAGCGGTTTCTTCAGCTAATTTCGCTACCTGAGAAGGAATATCTACATCTGTCATTTGTACACGGGCAAACTCTACATAGAACTCAGGAAGTTCAGTTTGCATTATTTTAGAAAGTTTCTGCTCCGCTTCAGTTCTTTTATTAATATTAAGTTCGACAGCAGAGTACTGTGGTACTACTTCTTTTCCAGCCGATTTCAAGGTTTTGATAATTTTAGTTTCGACATCTGTTATTTCGGTATGAAGAATATTAACTTTACTAGGGTTTAAATTATAGTCCAACGATAATTCAACTCTAGTTTGCATATTGTTTTTATCATTAAACTCAAATACATGTACCATAGTTTTTTCTCTTACATCGTATTCAATCATATGATCGTAAATCCAATGTACTCCAATATTTAACCCTTCATCATAAACCTTTGATATATTGGTTTTACCACCAAAAGATACTTCTACGCCTTTATGCCCAGATTTTACTCCTTCACAAGAATTGAAACTTGCAATGATTAATAGAATTGCTAAAACTCCTCCTGTTAAAAATTTACTGATGTTTTTCATTATTTTCTTTATTATTATTAGTGTTAATATTATTTTGTTTGTCTTTTCTAGAAAAATATTCCAGTGTTACCCAAAAGACATAGATAACTGCTGCTATACATAAAAATCCTAATGCTCCTTTCATAATTGATTTCTTATATTAATATTCATTATTCTACAGTATTTTATTATTATTCACTTTTAAATTATCTTTGTCTTAAATATTAAATTTATCACGGATTTGATATTTAGAGGTTTAAAGTAGTTAACTGAGTGAAGGCAGTTAGCTACTTTTTTATTTATCTAATTTTATAATTCAATCAATTTTATTATCGCTAACTTCGTTATCACTTAAGAGACGTCTTAAGTTCTTTTTCATAGCAATTTTCCCACTCAATCTTTGAGTGGGTTTCTTTTTGCCACTCATTCTTAACTACTATTTTAATGGTTTATACTGATCTCGTTTTTAGGGGATTTACCTATATAGCTCATGTGATTTTCTATTTATATTTACTTGATATTTAACTTCCTAATATGAGACTATGTTGAGAAGTAAAAGCTTTTAGTGTTTGCTGCGTATTAACCAAACTCTCTAACTACCATCACGCCCCCCTGTGAAACGTGTTAATGCGCAGTTTAACTACTGTTTTTTAGGTTCTTGCTTCAAGTAACCTAATTCAAAAGCTAGATTTTGAATAGAATACATTTCTTCCTCTGAATACCCCCAATGAGTGCAATACAATCCACCATAACCGTTATTATGATTGGTGTCACCTCCTTTCTGAATAAATTCTTTGAAATCTTTAACCAGCCCCCAAAGTGTACCGCCATTCGTCCAGCCTTTAGGTGGATAACCATATTTAGTTATGATACACATATCAATACCTGTGTAACTATTTTTCATATACAGCTTATTCCCTTTTTGAAAAATGTAAGCAGTCCCACTTTCTCCTCTGAAGAAATTTCTTCCGATCAAGGAAATTGCATTTATAATTTTATTTACTATCTCAATTCTTTCTTCTCTTGTTTTCATAATTTCTACTCTTTTACTTTATTTTGTTTTTACTATTTTTACTTTATGGAACACAGCTATGAACAACTTAATATCGAATTTGTAGAACCAAGAAAAGTTTCTGTTTTTACTAAATTAGTTTCGATCCTACTTATTTTTATTTTTATAAGTGTTCCACTTTCACAAATTTTACCTGAACTCAAACAGTGCTTTTGCATAGGTTATTCATTACCGCCAGGTTCATGCATTTTGGTGGGTAACTGCTTTTGCTTTTAACTACTGGTTTTTTGAACGTTTATACCTTAATTCTCTTGTCTGAAATATTCTAATTTGAAAACCCAAAAAACAAAAGAAGTATGAGTAAGCTCTATTGTAATATCTTCTGAATACCGATAAAAAATGCCATTCATCCGTTTTGAATTCGTGCCAATTATTAATCAGTTGCACCCTATATCCAAATAATGTACCCAGTATGTAATATTCTCTCCAAAATCCCATATCTACAGGTTTTCAAACAAATTCTGTAAATTTTCTTTTTCTGTAATTACCGTTCCAGAAAATTCTGTTCTACACCAGTTATACGTTTTGAGTGCTTCATCCCTTTGAGAATCAATATCAAAAGTTTTAAAAAATGCGACCTCTTGTTCTTTGTTGAATCCTATTACTATTGTTGAATGTGTTTTCATTTTGTTTGAGTTTTTGGTTAGTTGAGTAACTACTGTTTAATTAGTTCTTCAATTTCATTTAAAGCTCCTTTTAAAGAATTAGCATTTGGTCTTGGAATAATTCCTACGGATGACTGCATACTAATAGCTTGTTTCATCTCTTCGATTTTCTTAAGTATCTCTTTTGTTTTCATGGTACTCGTTTAATTACTCTTTTACTTTAAAGTATTCATCTACCAAATCATTTGGATTTAGAGACTCTTCTAATAATTTGTTTTCTTTTAAATGCTCTATGAAGTATTTTAATTCTTGATCTAAAGTCATTGTAACTACTGTATTAATGATTTATATTTTTCTTTCGCCAGTTGAATGACGTTTAACATTTCTTCATGTGTTAATCCAAACTCTTGCATTTCCAAAATGATGTTATTTGCGATTAATTCTTCTCGACTTGCCATAACTACTCTTTTTGTGTAATTCTGGTTAATGATTTTAAGTTACTAGACCCATGTTTTTCTGGGGCTAAAAACATAAAATAATTGAAGTAAACATTATTCTTTTTCTGAAGAATAATCTCGTTACAACTCGCCTTATTCTCATGTATTTCATAAGCAGCAAAACGAGTACGATTGTTTCCTTTATAAGTGTCTCTATGAAATTCACAAACAACTAAATCTCCTTCTTTCAAAGATTCAAATTGCTCTAATGTGTTTATGGTTTCTCCTTGTATCATTGTTCCTACACTTTTTTTAATGGTTGTACATTGCTCGGTTCTACGATTATTCTCTCTTTTATATCGGAACCGTATTTTTTTTCAAACTTTTCAGTTTCTCCCCACCAGCACTCGCACCCCCATACATATTTTCCTGAATCTAATTTGATGCATGGATTCGTGATGTTTAAATCTTTAAAGGGATTCATATCTGGAACTTGATCTTTTATCAGCTCTCCTTCGCCGTATGTTCTTAGAACACCATTTTTAAAACTTTCTATTGCTATAACTCTCATCGTTTATCTACAATTAATTTAATATTTGATTATCCAAAAAGTTTTCAAAGTCATTACCAAACAAATGATAAATACTATCAAAGTCATCTCCATCTACATCTGGAATAGAAGGCGCTTCTTCTATTGTACTATACAATCCGTTTTCACATTCGAAATATCCATTCATAAGAGTTATTACTTCATCTTTTTTAAATCTTCCATAGACTGAATTATTATACTTTTTGCCGATTTTTATTTTAGCTCCAACGATTAACTTTTTTTCTAATTCTTCTTTTGTCATAATTTCTGCTGTTAAATTATTTCACTATTAAGCCATTGTGTACATTCTGAACATAAATGCTCAGAATTGTTATTCTCTCCACAACTAGCACAATCTTTTATATTTTTCATACTACTGTTTATTTGATGTTTTTAATATGCTTATCTAATAGCATTGAGAATGCCTTTTCTGCTGTTTGAGCTACAACTCCGTTACCATATTGGCGTAGAAGCTCTGTCCTAAAGTTGTACCCATTAACTGTGCAACCCATGCCGGGTTCAATCGTTCTGTATTCTTCCCATTCAAATTGCCTTTCTCCTGGTCCAGCTGGCCATTGATTGCTCTTTTGCTCAATGAATCCTGTTTTGTATTCTTTGCTGCTTTTTCTGTTTCGCTTGCCTGTGGAGTTGGATATAAATTCACTTGACATGGAAGCCCTGGGGAGTTCCTTTTCCTGTCTGCTGGACAATCTGTTCCCGTTCCGTCTCTTGTAGTTGGTGTCGACCACTTCAGTACTTGCTTCTGTAAATCTGATTGAATTTTCTTGCCTTCTGCTGTCTTGTAATAAGTCCCCATCCATTCCCAGTCTTGCTTTTCTTTTCTTTTGCAACTCATGGATGTAGGAGTAATCCAACGCGAGAATGAAAACCCTTTCTCTTTTATGTGGCGCGCCAACTTCTGACGCTGAGTAGATTCCTGTCTCAACTGAGTAACCCATATTTCGTAAGCTTTCAAGAATGTAGGGGAAAGATCCTGTGAGGTGTCCGGCGACGTTTTCAAAGAAGCACCAAAGAGGTCTAACGTCATGGATTGCCCTTTCAATATACGGCCAAAGGAATCGTTCGTCATTCCATAGTTTTCTTTTACCAGCAAGGCTTTCTCCTTGGCACGGATAACCTCCAATGATTCCGTGTACTTTGTTATGAAAAGGTTTTCCTTTGAAGGTTTTAAGATTCGTCCAAATAGGTGCTTTATCCACCAAACCCGATTCCATCGCTGCCACCAGGTTGAAGTTTTGAAAAGCTTCGATCTCCACATAAGCGACTGGTTTAATTGGGATAACTCTAGAAACTCCTCTTTCAAGACCTCCGTATCCGTAGCAAAAAGATAATACTCTTTGTTCGTTTCTATGTTTTTTGGTACAATCCACATTATCGGTTTAATTACTGTTTTTGGCTACTTTCTATGTTCTTTATTTGGCTTTCAATCTTTTCCCTAGTAGAAGAATCCTTTACTACTTCAAGACGACAATACAACCTTTTTAATTTAGTTTCTGTTTTCATGGTAACTACAGTTTTAATTACAATCTTCTCTGTAATACTCCGTTTCAACTTTCGATTCATCAATTATAACAGTTACATTATTTGCGTATAATTGGAATAAGTAAGATTCAAAACCATTGAAAGGTGAAATTGTAAAAGGAGAAAAATCAACTCCATTACTTTTTGCGGTAAAAATTTTACTATTATGTAATCCTATTGAATTTTCACATTCCCAAAAGTTCTTATCTGATTTTTGATCAAAATAAATACGAGTAAAGCTCCCACTAGATTCAACATGAAAAGAGAGTTCTCCATATTCATCTTCCATATCTCCATCGTAAGATTTATCAATAGAATCAATGTATTTTTCTATTATTTCACTAAGAGTAAACTCTTTTTTATCTAGAACTCCAGTAACTTTATCTATTGCTTCTTTAATATCATTTTTAGCTATTTCTAGAGCGGAATTATTAAGGTTGTGCTCAATGATGTTAGAAATTGCTTTGTTGTATCTTGAAACATTTATTTCTTCAAGAGGTAAATCTAGTTTTGATTTTACGGCTTCTTCAATTGCTTTTTTCCCTTCTCCATTCCATCTAAAAACATCTTTTATAATACTGTCTATGCAGTCTATTGTATGTTTTTCTACTATTTCTGACAGTTTACCATCGTCAGCTATTTCTTTAACTTTATTTGAAATTAATTTTACTATATCCATGTTTTAAGTTTATGCGTTAATTTTTATGTTTATTCGTAGCGGAAATGCTACAGAATCTTTAATATTTTGTCTAGCTTATTTAGTTTTTTACTAACATGACGCTTTAGCCCTTTATTGTTTAATTCCTTCGCTTCCTTATATATCCGTTTTTGAGCCTCAATTTGATTCAATACAAGTGTTTCGATTTGTTCCATTAATTGAGCTTTTTCATTGGTAATGATTCTTCCATCCAATTTATCAACTGGACTCCAGCAAGAACACCATGTTCATTTGTTTCAAATCTTTGGCTGCATGGCTTTTCACTAACTGGATCTGTAAAATGCAGTGTTACTGCGTTTATATCGGTAATTTCAAGACCAGTTGTATCAGGGTATAGGTCTAACCCTTTTGATATTGTTTCTATTGCTTCTAACATGGTTATCTATTTTTTTGTTTATAGGTTTATCTAACTTATCCTTGAACTTTAGATTTTTCATTCTCATCATCACTCTCTACGACCTTAACTTTGAAATCATCCAAAACCATTTTAATAGAAACATCATCATATTTTTCAGCGGTATATGTATAGAGATTTACTAACTCTTTTTCGCTATTTCTTGATTTATCTTTTAGCTCAATTAAAATAGAATCCCCTTCCTTTATGTCACAATCAATCTTAAAATATATCTCATCTCTCAATAGATGATACGGACTAACATCCTCAATGTGTTTCCCGCTAGGAAGTCTCTCCGGAAGAACACTATGATCGAGAAAAAATTTATTTACACTTCTTTGTTTTATATTTAATTTTATTGTGTTCATTTTTTAAAGTTTTATTTTAATTAAGAGTTTAAATTTAAAGTTTTATTTTAATATTGTCAAAAAATAACTTAAATTTATTTTTAAAAACATTGCATTTTTTAAAGTTTTATTTTAATTTTACCATATGAAACTTAGGATTAAAGAGGTAGCCAAAAAGAAAAAAGCATCAATGAGTGAAATCGCAAATCACTTAGAAGTTACCCCTACCCAGGTCTCATATTATAATTCAGGGACCAGTCTAATACCGCTAGATAAACTTCAAAAAATCGCAGAATTTCTTAATTGTGATATTCTAGAACTTATTGAACCATCCTCACCAAATTTTGCACATTTTTACAACTCTACAGGAGAATGGTGGGGTATTAGAAAAGAATAAGTTTCTTATTTCTCCGAATTAAAAAACACTTTATAAAACTTCATTTTCTTTTCTTCATCATATCCTCGTTCCAAATATTCTGAAGGTGCATCTGGAGCATCAACATCTATTTTAATTTGGATATTCGTATCGAGCTTTATTTCAGTTTTAAACTTGCTTTTTTCCTTCTTTAATACTGGATCCGAAACATCAAAATTGTTTCGAATAACGATATCATTCAGCTTTTCAAAATGCTTTTTATAATCTTCAAACATGCTTTTGGACTTATCATCTTCAAAAACATCTTCTTTAAAAGCACTGTAGTCAATACTTTCATGTTCTTTAAAATAATCGACGGTATTCGCTAAAAAAGAACTCTGTTTTTGCTTACCAAATTCTGATTTAATCACCTCTTCAGAAAACTCCTTACATAACTCCAAGTAATTTTGAGTATGCAAATTCCTATCATCGGCATACTTTATGCTTAAAAAGTTATTAATCCAATATTGAGCATCGTAGTTATTGTTATCAACAGATAGAACAACGGTTCCTTCAACGTCCGTAGTATTAAGAATTAAACATCCTTTATCTAACTTTCTAGGAGAGATTCCTTTTTGAACAACAACATCATAACTACCTTCTTCATCACTATATGTTTGAAAAAAATCTACTTTACTTTCAATTTTAAAAACACCAACAGCTTCTACTAATACATCCTTATATTCAATACCTTCGAAATAAGTGACTAGCACGTCTCCCGTTTTAATATTAGCTGAGTTCGATTGCTCATATAAATGGTTTACAATATTTTTCGACTGCTCTATGAAACTGTTTTCATCATCAAAAATGATGTTAGAAAACTCACTCATTTTGTTTAACTGGAGGTCAGAGTGATGAAAAAATCTATAACTCTGAGTAACTGAGCTAAAAGGTTTTAATAAGAAAGGAAGTAACAGCTCGTAACTTTCTTCATCAAAACGTATTAAATGTTCTGAAAAAGAATTCTTACCTGTGTTGTACTTATTAGCTACTTTGTGCACAATACATTTGTTTAATTCTGCTCTTGTTCTTTTGATCATTTTCTTAAGGTTTTAAAGTGGTTAATACGTATCAAAAAAACATACTTTACATATTTAGTTATTTGATACTTTTTATTAGATTTTGTTTTCTATTCTTGATTTTTTGGATTGTCTTTACATCTTCCTTTGTGAGCATCTCTTGCCTTTTTGCTCTCAAGCTTCCTTTGGCAATGCGGACATGTTAAATCAGCTATTTCTTGCTTAATATTTTCTAACTCATGCTCCGTAGCTGCTTTTTGTTGCTCGTAGTCTGCTAACTCTTTCTTTAACTCTGCTATATTTTGCTCTACATCTGCTTTTTCCTGCTTACCGAGTGCTTCTCGCTGCTTTGCCTTTACTCTTTCAACAAAAACAGTATTCAACCAAAAACCCAAATAGGTAACAAAGGCATTAAATATTAACAAGTTGATAATATCAACAATGCTAGTTCTATTTAAAATATCGGTAATTACACAGAGTACTAAAAAATCAAATACGGATATGGATTTGATTACCCATTCCTTTTTTTCTGATATATTCACGGAAGTATCAAGCATTGCTTTTGCAATGAAATAACCGTAAAACAATGAGGATACAATTCTTATATAGTCATTGGCTATTAAAAAAGTAAACAACACAAATAGAAAGGCGGCGTGTTTTATACCGTAAAAAACACCATAACTAATTACTGAATACGATAGCGAATCCATTGATGTTAAACGCTCATATAATGGAATCTTTCTATTCATAACTAGGAATTTTTTCGTCTAACAAGTCGATAGCATTTTGAGCTTGAATCTTATGGAATGCATTATCTAAAATTCCAATTTCATTAATAAGTAGTTCCTTTAATGCCCAAGCTTCATGATACAGAAACTCCATTGACTTTTTTTCATTAGCATTTAAAAGGTCAAGTTTCTTATACAAGCCTCTTTTCTTCTTTTCAAAAGTGTCCGACAGCTTTACTCCTATTGAAATTTGAACCTTTTGCATGGTGTTATAATTATTAAAGGATAAGGTATAAAGCTCATTTAGCAGTTTGTTTATGGCAACTATCTGCTCAACTGAAAATTTAATTTTTACCTTCATTTTTAAGGAGTTTTACTTTCTATTAATTTTCCAGTATCATTGTCGTAAAAATTAACTTTGTTAGCGGCTCCTGAGTATTTCCCTTTTTTTTCGAAACGCCTAAACATCTCGTCAATAAGTACATTTATAGGTTTCTTATTATATTTTAAATGGTTGTACCAAACTGGATTGTATTTTTTTTCATTTCCGTAGTCCTTTTTCAAATGCTCGTAACCTGTTTTTAGCAGAATTACCATTTTAACTTTTGAGCAATTACTACATGTAGAACTTTTGCCACATTTGCATTTTTTAGAGGTAGTTTTTTTGTTGACCATAGGTTAATTAGGTTAGTAGTTATTTTATGCGAAATTTTGGTTATTGTTATTAATTAGGCTTGATAGCTGCAATAAATAGTCATGAGGTAAATTATCCTTTACGTAGTTATAGAGCTCCATATCCGAATAACTCCCCATTTCGTATTTTTTTAGTGCCTTAGCCAACTTCTTTTGATTATTTAAGCGGTTGTTTCGCTTATTTGCTGACAGTACCTGAGTTTGCTTTTCGGTTTTTCGTTTCTCCTGGTATTTCAAATGAGATTTCCAAACAGAATGGAGTCCATAAAACCCAATTTCATTAGATTTTTTTCTAGTTGCATCGAAATACTTGTAAGGAAATAAAGGAGAAACTTCACTTTTTCTAAACCAATCATTTGCCCACTTTAACAACCATCTATACTTCTTTACATGTTCTATTTGAGTAGCCTTGTGAAGGACCACAATAGAATTTTCTGAACTTTTTTGTGCGAATAAAGAGCTTTCGTTGAGTCTGTTAATGGTTTTCTTCCATTCACCAACAAACACACCTCTATTCTTCCAAATTTTCGCCCATTGTTTTACGAAGTCCTGAAGCAATACTGCTCTAAATTCTTCGCGATCAACCATCGGGTTGTTTTCGATTTTTTTTAATTGCTCATATCTTAAACCCTTGTAATCATCGTAATGGCCAGCAAACAGTTTTTCAGCAAGTATTTGATCGTCTTCAATTTTATAAATGAAATTTCGAGCTTGGTTTTTTTGTTTTTCACTGTATTTCTTGGCTTCCGAAACCTCTTTTTTCAAAAAATCGGGGACTAAGTTTTTAATTTTTTCCGCGCCAAGTGTGTTTTTATTATTCTTCTCTTTGGTGCTCTTGTAAAAAACAGGGCTGCTCACGTTTCCCTCCAGCATCGAACCGCATTTGTTCTCAACTATGCTCTTTGCATAGTCTTTTATTTCTTTTCCTTTTTTACAAAAAGAAAAAGACTCTTTATTATCAGGTAAGTTTTTCTTAAAACCACCTAAAAGCTGTTTATTTTCAGGCGTTTGAGAATTTGGCGACTTCCCGTCCAGAATTACCAAAATTTTCGAATTAAAATTTACCTTAATAGGTTTCTTTTGGTTAACTTTTATATAGTTTATTAAGACACCAGCTTCTCGAAGTCTTTTAACATGGTTTTGAGCGGTTTTTTTACAAATATCAAGCCTTGGTATGCTTGCTATTTTATGAGTGGCTAATTTCCTATGATCTATTTCTAACTTAGGTAAATCGTTTTTAAATACACTTGTAGGCTTGTTTATGTTCATTAAATACGCATTACGCCTTTTTAATTGCCCTACATAAAAACCTATTAAAACATGAAATATTAACTCACTTTGATACTTAATTTTTTGTACAAGCCTTTTAGGAATGATAGGTTCTCTTTCATTCTCACTTTCTGCCAGATCATTGTAATCCTTCACAAAGAGACACTTATTTTCTTTGTAGAAGTCCTTTTTAACCTTCTTTTGTATATCGGAAAGCTCGCTGTTTTTAAGGACTGTTTTTTTATTGTATTCCCTGATATCAACATTATCAGTTTCTGCCTTTTTATTGTATTCATAAACAAACTTTCGGTAGTTATCCATGGTAGTTTTTAGAGCTTCTCTATCTAAAAACGGATAGTTTATGTAGGAATAATACTTCTGGGGGCTTTCAAATTCAGTTCCCTTTTTAGTAATATAAAAACCATGAGCATTATTAAATTCCTCAACCTCTTTATTATACTGATTGTTTGTAAGTTTTCGTAACTGGGCGTTGTCTTTAAAATGCTTAATTGCAGCTTGAACAACAGGAGAAATGGATGTCTGTTTGAGAAATTCGTGCACCCTTATATTGTAGGTGCCAATTTTCGAGAAAACGGTAGTGTTTTCTGAAGTATTTTTAGTAGCTTTGGTCATGATATTTAGGTCATTTATTTATCTAATTATCTGATTCGTAAAAGTGGTCGGAGCTGCAATTCGGGCCACTTTTTTTTGTTGTAATTTCTACACAATCAACTACTTCTATTTCGTTGACATTCTTTGGTTTTGTTTTCATATTATTTATGTATTTTTAGTTTACTTATATTTTACTGTACTTATGATTAAATACGAAATTAAAACTGGTAGTGCCTTTCTTAATGAAAAAGCCAGAAACCAGAGAGATTTAGCCTATAAACCCGAATTAAAAGGTATGAGGTGTAACTCATGTTCTTCTGATACTATTGTTAGATTTGTTGAGTCTGATTTAAAGTATGTTAAAGCAGAAATACATTCTTGTTGTTCAACTTTTGACATGAGAATCCGACAAAAACTATGGCCTAATAAAAACTAAGGACTTAGCAACTCCTTGGGGCGTTGAACAAAATAATTTTTATCCGCTTTACCATTTACCTGAAAAAAAGTAACTAATGTATTTATCGGATAAATTGATGTTCGAATAATTAGTTGGTGTTCGAACTTTTCAGTCCCTTCAAATTGATAAAAAACACCAAATGAATTATGATAAACTTCAATTTTTATTAACTCTCCTGGAATAATAAAATCCTTTTCTTTTGGAAATGAAAATACTTTTGTTTTCATATTATTTATGTGTTTTTAGGCTTACAATTCTGTCCAAAAAAGGCTACTATAGATTGTGAAGAAATATCTTTCGGGCATGAATAAAGGACTTCAGGAACTCGATTCAGAATAAAAATTAATTCCTCCGTATTTGAATAAAACATATCTTTTATTAAAACGGTACCATTTTCTTGATGTACACTAACCGATTTTACATGTTTTTTTGGTTCTTCGAAAAGTTTAACCAACAAATTTTTAAACTTAAAATGTTTTGATAAATTAGTTTGTTTTACCAGTTGAAATCTCGAAAAATAAGGATGTTCTTCTATCATGATAAAAGGGTATTACTTCATACTATAATTGCTTTTTTATTACTTATTGCATTTTTAAATAGTTTAAAGTAAAGAGGCTACATTAATAGTAGCCCCTCCTAACCAAAAATCAAGGTAAAAACTAACTACTCTAAACTATGTCAAAAATGTTGTTAAAAGCAACTCGCAATAAAAGCCTCTATCGGAGTTGCTTTTTTGAAGAATTAATTATTCTTCCCATTGGTATTTTTAAAGGTTAAATCATTAACCTTGCTCGTTCATCTAATATTGATTGCTCGTTAAACTTTTGGGTACTTGTTCTACTAGTACCTGGATCATACTTTATTAAAGTATTAGGATCATTAAGTTGTTTATCGAGCCAACGTCTAGAAACACCGTGTTTCTCCTTCAATTGCTTCCTTGTAAGCAACTTATGCCTTTTATCGACCTGAGATTCTAGACTAATTTTTCTAAACATATCGTTTAGTGCCTTTTTTTCAACAACCATTAAACCAGCCTCATTAAGGTAGTTTACAAACTTTTGTGTTTCTTCTATGGATATTGAATGATTCATTTTTATTTTTCATTTATTTAGCAGAAAGAATCCCTTCAACGAGCCCCCGCTTAATATCAGGGATGCCTTCTAACTAAACCTTAACCAAAACTTACTTAGGGAAATTATTTTGTATAAAGAAAAAAGCAACTCACGGCCAAAGATCAATTGTGAGCCGTGAAATTGCTTTCTGTTACCCTCCGTATTTAAAGGATTTGTATATTTTTGTATGTTGATCTTATTTAACACTGTACTTAAGTTTTTTAACTATATTTGTTTGGTACAGGTCAAATATACAACATAAAGTTAGTAAAACAAACTAAAGTTAGTTTTATTTTGTTTTGCCTATTGCAATACAACACATGGTTATATCTGAAAGAATAAAACTTATTATAGATTATTTGGGTGAGAACAAAAGCACCTTTAGCAAGAAAATTGGTTTAACCAATAACGTGACAATAGGAAGAATAGTCAATGAAGGAAGAAACCCTTCGTACGAAGTTTTAAAAAAAATATGTGAAACTTATCCAAATATTGACACAAAATGGTTGTTAACTGGAGAAGGCAGTATGATTTTATCTAAATCCTCAAGCTTATTTGATGAAATGGATAAAATAGAACTTCTGAATTTCTTAATAGATAATAATGAAGAGCTTATCCAAGATGTTAATTTCAGAAAGTACTTTCAGATGAATATGGAATTACTTCTTTTTGACGAAGAAAAAGAAAAAGCAAAAGAAGCCATAGAGAAACTTAGAACCTATAAAAAACTTAAAAATAAAAATTAATTAATAATACTCTTTATTTCTTCTTCGCTGTAATAGCTCGGATCTTCTTCTAGAATTTCGTTCAATACCTCCAATCTTATTCTATATTTGCGATAATTGCTCCTACTTTCCTTGATTGAACTCAACCTGTTATCTAGCTTTTTAATTACATCCTCCTTAATAATTGCCTTCGATTCCTCCTGGTACTCTTCTTTTTTGTCTTTTTCTATAAATTTAGTACGAAAAATCTCCTTAACAAACTTTCTTAATTTTTCCATACCTACAAATCTTTAATAGTTTCTTTTAAATCTGAGTCGAATTCATCCAATAAATCATCTACCTTCTTTTCCTCATCGCTGATTTTGACACCAACTCTTTCCGCAAATAATGATTTAACCCCCAACTCATGAACATGTATCGTTTTTACTCTCAAAATGAATTTAAGTAAGTTTTTGATTATTGCATCTTTGTATGAATAATACTTTACAAAAAAATAAGTGAAAATTGCTGATAGCAAAGCACAGATTAAAATTAACATGAAATAATTACTCCTATCAAAGTCTTTATGTGTTAAAAAGATCAAGTGAATTAGCCAAAACAAACTCACAAAAATTCCTGAAAAAGAAATAAAATGCATCCTAAACGTACTACCAATAGTTATGTCGTGATATAAAGATTTACAAGCAAAAAACAACCCTAAAATTACAATACCAAACATAAACACCCATAATCTAAAACTACTCCTTCCTCTAAAAGAATGATCTATATTAATTTGTGCTTTTTTCTTTGTGTATTGTCTTAATTCAGTTCTTGAATTTTCATAATGATTTTTATAATCCACTGAGAGTTTCATCGCTAGCTTAACAATGGAGTCTCTATTCTGAATGGTTTTAATTTCTTCATTAAAACCTTCAATTAGTTTTATATTTCCATTGTCTCTCTTTTGTATTATTTTTTTATATGTCTTTTTATGGTCAATAGCATCATTGGATTTAGGAGGAAAGAAGATATGAAGTAAAGACATTGTAACAATTAAAAATGATACAATGCCCAATATTACTCCTTTTATTTTATTACTCATTACCTGTTTCGTCGTCAGGATCTGTGTCGACGTTTGGGTCTTCTGTTGGGTCGACAAGTTGTAATTGGCTTTGTTCTTCATTTCTAATTTCTAATTCTTCTAAGCTATTATCTGTACAACTATTTAATGTTACTAAACCTGCTACTAATACGAAAACTAATGCTAATTTTTTCATTCTGTTACTCTTTTTAAATTAATAATTATTTAAGAGTAAAAGTAATAGCTAATTAAGTATTTCGTTTAATTATACTAAAATATTTGGTTTAGTTTAACTCCAATAGTTTTCAATTGTTTTTTACCAACTTTTAATCCATAAGTATACTTCTCTCTAGTTACAATTTCTCCGCTGTCTAAATGAATAAGTACTTTTGCTTTCTTTGTACCTCTCAATTTGTAGGTAGGAAAAATTGCACTAACCTTTTTTACCTGATTGAGTTTCCATGAAGGAGAATAGCTAAACTTTTCAGCTTCATCTACGACCTCATATATAAAGTCTTTTAAATCACTAATTTTAAATTTTTCTAACAGAGCGTAAATTCTGTCCTTTTCTCCTTTAAGTTTTCGCTTTTCTCTTTCTTTTTTCTCCTTATTTCTTATAGCTTCTTCCTTTTCTCTTTCTTTTTTCTCTTTTTCTTTTTCTTCTACCTCTTGGAATAACGGAGAGTCTTTTTCTACTTTAAATGATCCTGAAATCTTTTTCATATTTCCATCTTCAATAATTCCGAAAACCTCGACATAGCCTAATTTTTCAAAAAAATCCTTGTCAGGCTTAACACAAATAGATTTATAAAAATTTCCTTCTATAATTTCTTTTTTGAGTTCTGATTTCAAACTAGACAGACTAGACTCTTTCATCTTATATTTCTGAGCGGGTCCAATTATCTCAGAAACTTTAACTTCAATTAAATTGTCTAGTTCTTCCTCTTCTTCTCTATTTTTTTTAATTGCCTCAATCTTAGCATTAAATTCTTTTATGGGCAATACAAAATTAATAGCCTTTGTACTTCCTCTTAATGTAAAAGTCAAATCATTACTTCCATAATTATTCGAAATTCTTATAGAAATTTTTGAAGCAACCTTGAGTTTTTCAACAAATTCGTATTTACTTATTTTATACTTAGAATTAGCTTTGGTGAATTTATTCAAAAAGACGTTTTTCCCACCTGAAGATAGACTAAATGAATCTGTAGAATAAATTATACCTGGCTCGCTATCAACAACAAATTTAATTTCTGTTTTATTTTTATCCTGAAAATATCCCGCCCCTGAAATATATAAATTAAAATCTTCAGAGTCTCCAAATTTATTTATTACTAACTGAGGATCATTATAGGGAAATTCTGAACCTTTTCCTGTTATATAAGAAGTTTTATAACTACCGTCAAATTCAGATTTTCCAGATTTATATTTCCAGTTTTGTGAATTAACATTTAAAGTCGTGATTAACAAAAAGAGCAATACTACTTTTTTCATTTTATTATATTCTGTTTGGTTAGTTAGTTTTTCGTAAATTATCCTTCTTCACTATTGGTATAATGCTCCATGGGTCCTTCAACTTCATTGAGCTGAATTCCTTCACTATTTTCAAAATAATTAATGGAAATATTAGTGTTGGGGGTAATTTTTCGGACAACAGAAGTAGCTCCAAAAACAGTAAAAGCCCCAAATAGTAGTAGTATTAGCAGGGTGTTTTTATACATTTTTTTTCTTAATCTTTTAAAAGATTCGCTAAGTAAAGTAATCTTTTTCATAGTTCCTTACGGGCATCCGTAAAACTAGCAAATAATTTCTAAATATTTTAAAGCAAAATCCTTTTAACTAAGTTACAAAGCTAGGTTTTGAAATGTTAAATAAAAACTAGTAAAAACCCTTATTAACACCTAGGGTTATTACTAGTTGTTAATAAAGGTTTTTAGGTGTTTGAACAAAACGAACATAGTTTTAGTTTTGCATCAGCTCGAAAGTTTTGACTAACCAAACTAATAACTTTTGCAAAGAAAAAGACACTTGAAAACAAGTGTCTTTTTTATTCAACGTCTTTAGACTTTTAGCTTGGGTGAAATTTAGATAAAAATTTCTATTATTCCGTAGATATTATTTTCAAATGGTTTTTATCTCTTACTTTTTGAGGATACACATCTTTATACACCATATCAATATCATCACGCTCGTGCCCCATTAAGGTTCTTAATATATCTGGTTCAATAAACAACCTTGATCCTATAGTCGCAAACGTATGCCTTGAAACCTTGGTTCCGAAATTTGCACCCATTGGTTCAACGTTAATTTCATAATCTTTCTGAATTCTCAATAAATTAGTAAGAACTCTTGAATAGAAAGTTTTATACCCTGTATAATCTTTCCTCCAGGGAAAAACAAAGCGATCGTTTTTCATCCTATACTTATCTATAATCTTTGCTGCTTTTGGGAATATTTTTAAATCAAACTGGTATCCGTTTTCGTCTAGTTTACCACGAGTAAAAAACACTCTTCCTTTTGCTATTTGGAAGTTTTCTAAAAAGTATAAATCTTTAAAATCTACACCACCCAAATAAAACTGGAGTAACCATAAATCCAAACATCTTTGTCTACCAAAAGGTAACCCTTCAATATCCTCTAAAATCTTCAGAGTTTCTTTACTTATATGCTTCTTCTGTGTTCGGTTACTTTTTACCGTTATTCCCTTAAAAACACCTTCAAAAGGCTTTTTATTTTCAATCAAACCTCTTCTTGCAGCTTCATTATATAAAGCACGATACGATTTCATATAAGCAGCAATGGTGTTTTTTTTATTCCCTTTACTAAACTGCCAGTTTTTAAAATTAGAAAGTAACGTATAATCAATCTCACTAAACATCAACTTTTTTCTAAAAACCTTCATTTGTGCAATAGCTGCAGCATAACTATTTGCATTTCCAATTTTTTCTAATCCTTTGTCATCAAGTTTCTTTTTTAATTCACCAATATAAAACTCAGAAAACTCATAAAAACACTGCGTAGTTACAGTTTCTTCTTCTCCTTTTAATTTAAGCTTAATATATTCAAAATTAATACTTGGATCATCAAGAGCCATAAAAAGCAGCTCTTCAAGTAATAATTTTTTCTTTTTTATGTAGAGAATATCTCTTTTGTTGTTTAGGGGTTCTTCTTTTTTGAAATCCCATTCATCTTCAAAAAAATTAATTCCAAGTGAAAAGGGTTTTTTATCACCTTTATGCGATAACTTTACAACAACAGGAAATCCGTCTTTCCTAAGCTGACCTTTCTTTGTATCAAGTACTAACCTACCCTTCATAAAAATTTCTCCTTTTTTTCTCCTTTTTTGGTCAAAAATAGCCAAAATCAGCCTTATTTGTACAAAGATAACAAAACTTATAAAACTAAAAACCCCCAGTATTACTGGGGGTTTGAGGTGTGGAGAAGGCGGGGCTCGAACCCGCGACCTTTTGACTGCCAGTCAAACACTCTAGCCAACTGAGCTACATCCCCATTTTTCATTGAGATAATTTATCTCTCAATATATTTGTAAGCTAACTTACGTGAGTAAAAATACAATTCTTTCTTACAAATAAAAAAAATGAAGCGAGATAAATTTATCTCGCTTCCTATTAGCCATACCCTTCATTCCATTTCTAATCTGACCTATATCAGAAACGATCTACGTGTTACTTATGATTTTACATCAAATCGATCTAAGTTCATCACCTTTACCCAAGCGTTCACAAAATCGTTTACAAACTTCTCCTTAGCATCACTACTAGCATATACCTCGGCAATTGCTCTAAGTTCAGAATTAGAACCAAAAATTAAATCTGCTCTGGTAGCTTTCCATTTTACGTTCTTAGTCGCTCTTTCTTTGCCTTCAAATTCAAATTTATCTTCAGAAACTGGAGTCCAAGATGTTTCCATATCTAAAAGGTTCACAAAAAAATCATTTGTTAACACACCAGGATTATTGGTAAGCACTCCGTTTTTCGAGTTGTTAAAATTCGCATCTAATGCTCTCATTCCTCCTACTAAAACTGTCATTTCAGGAACTGTTAACGTAAGTAATTGCGCTTTGTCAACTAATAATTCTTCAGTTTTTAAAGTATATTTTTTCTTTTGATAATTTCTAAATCCATCAGCCATAGGCTCTAATACTTCAAAAGAACTAGTGTCTGTTTGTTCTTGCGACGCATCCATTCTTCCAGGTGTAAATGGTACTTCAACACCATATCCAGCTTTTTTTGCTGCTACTTCAACCGCTGCCGAACCTCCCAAAACAATTAAATCTGCAATAGAAACTTTCGTTTCATTTGAGTTATTGAAATCTGATTGTATTTTCTCATATACTGCCAATACTTTCTTCAATTGTTCAGGATTATTACTCTCCCAATTTACTTGAGGTTCTAAACGAATACGTGCTCCATTAGCACCTCCTCGTCTATCCGATCCGCGATAAGATGAAGCAGAAGCCCAAGCAGTTTCTATCAATTGATTTGCTGGAATTCCAGAGTTTAAAATTGACTTTTTTAATGAAGTTATATTTCCTTTAGAAATTACTTTTTCAGCAGCAGGTATTGGATCTTGCCAAATAAAATCTTCTTGAGGGATTTCAGGTCCTAAATAGGTTGTTTTAGGCCCCATATCTCTGTGTGTTAATTTAAACCATGCTTTTGCAAAAGCAGCATCAAACGATAATGGATCATCTAAAAACTTTTGACATACTTTCTTATACTCAGGATCAAATTTCAATGCTAAATCAGAAGTTAACATAGTTGGTCTATGTCTTACATTTTTATCGAAGGCATCCGGAAAAACCTCACCTACATCTTTTGCAGCCCATTGATGCGCTCCTGCCGGACTTTTAGTTAATTCCCATTCATTGTCAAATAAAGTATTTAAAAAAGCATGACTCCATCGTGTTGGTGTTGGTGTCCAAATAACTTCCAAACCAGAAGTAATTGCGTCTTTTCCTTTACCTGATTTATAAGTACTTTTCCACCCTAAACCTTGTTCTTCAATTCCTGCCCCTTCAGGTGAAGCTCCAACATTATCTGCTGATCCGGCTCCATGTGTTTTTCCAAATGTGTGCCCACCAGCAATTAACGCTACAGTTTCTTCATCATTCATTCCCATTCTTCCAAAAGAAATTCGAATATTCTTTGCTGAAGCTACTGGATCTGGGTTTCCATTAGGTCCTTCAGGATTTACATAAATCAATCCCATTTGAACCGCTGCTAACGGATTTTCAACTTCTAAATCTAATTCTCCTTTTTCATTCAACCTTCTACTTTCTAACCATCCAGATTCTGATCCCCAATACACATCTTCCTGTGGAACCCAAACATCTTCTCTCCCTCCAGCAAAACCAATTGTTTTTAGTCCCATAGATTCAATAGCAACATTTCCAGCCAAAATCATTAAATCGGCCCAAGAAATTTTCTTTCCATACTTTTGTTTAATTGGCCACAATAATCTTCTGGCTTTATCAAGGTTTCCGTTATCCGGCCAACTATTCTGTGGTGCAAAACGTTGTAAGCCCATTCGTGTTCCTCCTCTTCCATCACCTGTTCTGTAGGTACCAGCACTATGCCAAGACATTCTAATAAATAATGGCCCATAATGCCCGTAATCTGCTGGCCACCAATCTTTAGAATCGGTCATTAATTTTGTTAAATCAGCTTTCAAAGCTTTATAATCTAACTTACTAAATTCATCAGCATAACTAAAACCAGTTCCCATGGGGTCAGTTAATGCTGAGTTTTGAGCCAAAACATCTAAATTTAGTTTATTCGGCCACCAATCATTATTCAATTTCTTTTCAGAAATTTGTTCTTTTTTATGTCCTTTGTCAAATCCAAAAGGACATCCACCTCCTTCTTCTTTCTCAGTTTGGTTTTGTTTACCATTGCATGAGAAGAATAGAATTGCAACGAATGCACTTAATACTATTTTCTTCATTTTTAAACTATTAATTGATTTACCCAAAACTATATATAATTAAACTATAACTTATTTAAAAACTATAGATATAAACTATATTAAAATACACAAAATCAATAAAAAGTTATAAAACAATCAATTACACGATAGACTTAAAAAACAATAGTTTTAGATAACTAAATTAGCAAGTAGAACTTTTATTAAAAGTTATTTCTAAAAAAGAAAAAATCCGAGTAAAAACTCGGATTTTTAATTTCAGTACCAAAGGTGGGACTCGAACCCACACGTCCTTGCGAACATTGGATTTTGAATCCAACGTGTCTACCAATTCCACCACTTTGGCGTTTTAATTGAGATTGCAAATCTATAAAATATTTTAGTTAATTCAATAAATTACTTTCAATCTCTTAAAATAGTTTTATTTTTGCCAGCATATAACAACACATACAAAAAAACACATTCAGTAAATGCTTGCAAATCAATTAAGTCCGAAAATTTTTGCTTGTTCTCAAAGTACAGAATTAGCAGAAGAAATTGCAAAGAAATTTGGAATTGAACTAGGTAATGTTAACATATTGCGCTTTAGTGATGGCGAATTTCAGCCTGCTTTTGAAGAATCGGTAAGAGGGCGAAGAATATTTATTATTGGCTCTACCTTTCCTAATGCCGACAATTTAATGGAAATGTTATTAATGTTAGATGCCGCTAAACGTGCATCTGCAAGACATATAACAGCTGTTATGCCTTATTTTGGTTGGGCTCGTCAGGATAGAAAAGACAAACCGAGAGTTGCTATCGGAGCAAAATTAATAGCAAAACTTTTGGAAGAAGCTGGAGCTACACGAATTATGACCATGGATTTACATGCTGATCAAATTCAGGGGTTCTTTGAAAAACCAGTAGATCATTTATTCGCTTCTTCAATTTTCTTACCATATGTTGAGAGCTTAAAGTTAGATAATTTAACGGTAGCTTCTCCAGACATGGGAGGGTCAAAAAGAGCATATGCCTATTCTAAGTTTTTAACAAGCGATGTAGTAATTTGTTACAAACAGCGTAAAAAAGCAAATGTTATTGGTCATATGGAACTTATTGGTGATGTTACTGGTAAGAATGTAATTCTTGTCGATGACATGATTGATACTGGTGGTACATTAACTAAAGCGGCTGATTTAATGATAGAAAGAGGAGCTTTAAGTGTACGTGCAATTATAACGCACCCAATTCTTTCAGGCGATGCTTACGAAAAAATTGAAAAATCAAAACTAACAGAGCTAATTGTTTCAGATACAATCCCTTTAAAAAAGCAAATATCTAAAATAAAAGTAGTATCTTGCGCCACTTTATTCGCAGATGTAATGCACAAAGTGCAAGACAACACATCAATTAGCGATGAATTTTTAATGTAATTTAATTTAAATAAAAAAGTAATGCAATCAATTACAATCAAAGGATCTCAAAGAGAAAGCGTAGGTAAAGTAGCTACTAAAGCCCTACGTAATGCTGGAAAGGTTCCTTGCGTATTATACGGAGGAGACAAACCTGTACATTTTTCAGCTGAAGAAAAAGCATTTAAATCATTAGTTTATACTCCAAACGTTTATACTGCGACGATTGAACTTGACGGACAATCATACACAGCTGTTTTACAAGACATTCAGTTTCACCCAGTATCTGATAACATTTTACACGTTGATTTTTATCAAATATTTGAAGATAAGGCAATTTCTATGGAAATCCCTGTTCATTTAACAGGAACGTCTAAAGGAGTTATGATCGGTGGTGCTTTACGTCATAATTTACGTAAATTAAAAGTAAAAGCGTTACCAGCTAATTTGCCTGATTTTATTGAAGCGGATATCACTGAATTAGAAATTGGTAACAAATTATATGTTACTGAATTAGCAAACGACAAATTTACTATTTTGCACCCAGACAATACTGTTGTTGCACAAGTACGTATGTCTCGTAATGCTGCAAAAGCAACTGACGAAGCTGAAGCTTAAAAAATATCTTATCATAAGTAAGAAAAAAAAGCGTTACACTTGTGTAGCGCTTTTTTAATTTTAACGCATGGCTATTTTCAAATACTTCAAAAATTTATTTAATCGTCCGGAAACACTTGATAAAGAAATTCAAATGAAAAAATTTTTAATTGTAGGTCTTGGTAATATTGGTGAAAAATACGACAACACTCGCCATAATATTGGGTTTAAAATTGTTGATGCCTTTGTAAAAGAACATAGTGGTAGTTTTGAAACGGAAAAGTTAGGTGATATAGCTACCGTTAAGGTTAAGGGAAAAACAGTTACTGTTTTAAAACCCAACACTTATATGAATTTAAGTGGTAAGGCAGTGGTTTATTGGATGAAAAAAGAAAACATCCAGGTAGAAAATTTACTCGTTATCACGGATGATTTAAACATCGATTTCGCTAAAATTCGCATTAAAGGAAAAGGAAGTTCTGGTGGACACAATGGCTTAAAAGACATTCAAGATAAGTTTAATACAGGAGCTTACCCACGTTTTCGATTTGGTGTAGGATCGCAATACAGAAAAGGAAATCAGGTTGACTTTGTATTAGGTACATGGAGTAAGGAGGAAGAAAGCGTTATGATTGAACGTATTCCATTTAGTGTAAATGCTGTAACTTCATTTATAACAGCTGGCCTAGCAAATACAATGAACGAGTTTAACGGTAAGTAAACTTCCGTCAATATTATAAATAAAGAAGAGCGAGAAATTTCTCGCTCTTCTTTATTTTATTCCTAAAATTCTTTTGAAGGTTCTTACTTCATATTGATAAAATTGGCATAATAATTTAACTAACATACTCTCGGTTTTATTTAATAGGTAACCAAAATCAGTAAAGTATTACACGAAATCATCATTTTAATTGTCCTCTTCATACCATTCAGCAAAACTAGTTTCTGTTTCTTGTAGCTTTAATGAATGTAATTTTATGTTATCAGGAAGTCGTTTTTTAATTTTTTTTGAAAAATCAATAATCATCATTTCACTTGTAGGCTGATAATCAACTAAAATAACATGATGCCCTCTATCGCTAAGTTCTTTTGCTAATTCAACATGCGGTGTGTTTTTATTAAACACTGTAGCATGATCAAACACATCAACTATTTCCTCTTTAACAATCTTTTTAAGATCGCCAAAGTCAATGACCATTCCAAACTTCACATTCGTAGAATCACCAATAGGTTTCCCTATAACCGTTACAGATAATTTGTAACTGTGTCCATGAACATTTTTACACTTTCCATCATATCCATAAAGTGCATGCCCTGTTTCAAAGCTAAATTGCTTTGTTATTCTAATATTGTTCACTTTCTTCTAAACTTTTTGTTACTCCTGTATTTATTATAAAAATATACGATAGCAACTAAAAATGCTAACCCCGCAAATAAAAAATTATCCATTTTTTAGTATTTTATTTTCAGGTTCGAAAGTACAAATTTGATTTCAATTTGCTGGGCTTTTAACGCTTTATAAAGCTTTTTCGATGTTTTAAAAGTTTATTCCAAGTTCTAATTCATATCCAAATTCTTTTGATATAACATCGGAATTTATAAAATGTTGATTAAAGTTAATTCCAAAAACAAATCCAAGTTCTTTCCATGGTATAAAACGTACTCCTTGGTTAGCCTCAAAACCAATTAAAAACTTACCTCTGGTTTTATCTTGAAGATTTCTTGTTTTTTCATATCCAAAAGGAATATTAAGTCCAACACCTGCATATATTCCTTCATGGATTTTTATATATCCATCCAAACCAGCTCCCAGTACAAACCTATCTGACGATTTAAAACCTCTTTTTTTGAGCGTTCCTTCTTTTAGCCTATAGTTACTATAAGAAAATCCTGCTGGGATGATAAAATCATCTGAGGAATCAACAAATTCGGAGTACTTGAATTTATAACCTTCGTAATTCTTGCTAAAAATCCTTTGTACAGCAACGACATGAATTTTTCTTTCACTCGGTTTCGGAGGAATGTTCTCTGTTTGAGCATTCAAAGGAAGAACTCCCATCAATAATATTAATAATAAATAGCGCATTTTTATTTTTTGTAGTGAAATAATATTTCTTTTAAATCTTTTACATCATACCAAAGTATCAACGAGTTATTTTCCTTTTTAACAACGACTACTTTGAGTGAATCCTTATTTTCATCAGTAAGTATAATTGTATTTTTATTTTTCAAAAACTTCCATGTTCCAAAATCAATCTTTCCTTCAGATTTCGATTCAAATGACATATTTTTTTCTAGAAGTAAATAATCTCCATTGTCTTCACTTGTTGGTTGATGAAACTCTCCTTGTACTTCATATTCATTTAGCTCCCATTTTCCAAACAACTGGTCTTTAGCATTTTCTTGTGAATATGCATATCTACAAGTAATTAATAGTAACATTAGTAGTGTAGCTCGAAACATAATTTTATAGTTTATATATTTTTCAAGTGCAAAACTATGATCGTTTTAAGCGTTGCATTTGTTCATTTAGGACAATTTATTTTTCGTTTTTTCTGTCTTAAATGAACAAACTTTTAATATATAAGCTCCTTAATTTTGTTTCGAAATCACACTTTGTGAGTTAAATTTGTTATTGTGAAAAACTCAACTCAATTAGAAAGGTATCAAAGGTTACTGAAGTTTCTTGAAGAGAAATTTAAATCGAGTATTGAATCGGAAGATATTGAAGCCATTTCTTTTTATTCCTATCGAAACATTAATAGAATTTTTTTAGCACTGCAACATGAAACTATTGGACAATATATCAAAAGAAGGAAACTCGAAAAAGCAGCTGAGTACATAAAATTTTCTGATACCGAAATTTCTGACATCGCCCTTGATATTGGCTATGGAGATGTTGCTGCTTTTAGCAAAGCTTTTAAAAAGCATTTTCGATGCACACCTTCACGATTTAGAAAATCGTTTGATCTACAACAAAAAATCACCAACGATCTTATAAAAGCTAAAGAACAAAAAGAAATAGATCCATTACTTTTTGAAATTAAAACACTTCCTGCATTTACAACCTTATTTCTCCAATATCAAGGGTCTTATGAAAATACTAAAGGCATAAAAAAAACTTGGAAACAGTTAATAAAGTATGCTTATGACAACAAATTATTACATGAAAACACCATTTTTTTAGGTGAAATTTTAGATGATGATGAGATCACAGAATCTATTTATTGCAGATACAACGCAGGAATTATCTTGCCTGAAAATTGTGATTTTAAACCAAAAGGATTGTTTGGGGTAAAGGAAATTTCTTCTCAAAAATATGCGAAGTTTATTCACAAAGGAAGTCATGAAGCTTGTTTTGAATCGTACAATCAAATATATGCACGTTGGATATTTGATGTACAATTAGAATTTGAAGACAGCCCTATATTAGAGTTTTATATCAATGATGATGATACTACCCCTGAAAAGGATTTAATAACTGAAATATACATTCCTGTGGTTTAACCCTTTCTATTCCATTAAAATAACTACAACCTTAGATTTACTTTTTTATTTCATATAAATCATTAACCTCTGAACCTCGCGTTTTTTGCTTAATTTTAGCAGTATTAATAATCACCTAAATTACTGTATGATTCATACTACCACTACTAAAATGAGAAAATCAACTCTTATTCTATGGTTATACTTATTGACATTCAACTCTATCAATGCACAATCAATTGATCTTTTGAAACAACAAATACATAAAGTTCTCAAAAACAAAAAGGCGCATGTTGGAGTTGCAATTGAAGGAGTACATCCAAAGGATATTGTTTCTATTAATGGTGATGATCATTTACCTATGCAAAGTGTCTTTAAATACCATTTAGCTTTAGCAGTACTTCATCAAGTTGATTTAGGAAAATTTGATTTAAACGAATCAATTTCTATTGACAAAAAAACTATTGCGAAGTACAATCATTTATGGAGCCCTTTGCGAAAAAAATATCCCAATGGTGCCAAAGTAACACTAGCCGAAATAATTAAATATACCGTTGCCTGGAGTGATAATATAGGTTGTGATTTACTTTTCGAGCTTGTTGGAGGGCTAAAAGCAGTAGAAAACTATTTACATAAAATAGGCATTAAAGATATTGCTATTGTTCACAACGAAATTAATATGCAAGCACAATGGGATCGTCAATTTGAAAATTGGACTACTGCAAAAGCCGCAAATAAAACTTTAAAACTGTTCTATAAAAATGCTAACAATCTTCTAAGTAAGAAAAGCTACAATTTTTTACTGGATGTTTTAAAAGGTACTCAAACGGGTAAAAAAAGTATTCGAGGTTTTTTACCAAAAGACACAATTGTAGCTCATAAAACGGGACATTCTGGAAAAAATAAAGAAGGTTTAACAGGCGCGGTTAATGATATTGGAATTGTGTTTTTACCGAATGGTTCTCATTTTTATTTAAGTGTTTTAGTCAGTAATTCAACAGAGCCTGATACAACAAATCAGAAAATTATAGCTGAAATAGGTAAACTAGCTTGGGATTATTTTAAGAATAAATAGATCTTTTAAACAACATCTTAAAGTTCGGTTAAATTCAAATAATGTATAGTACTGGGTCCATTAATTGAAGTACATATTCATTGAGTATGTAATCTACCTCTACAATAAAAAAACTTTCTATATTTTAGCATTTACGTTGGATACAACCCAATCAATTAATACAATCTCCCAAATAAGTAAAAGAAACTAAATTAAATGAAAAAAGTCGAAGTAGTTGCAGGTATTATCTTTTATGAAGACCAAGTTCTATGCGTCCAAAGACCAAAAAATAAACTCCTTTATATTTCAGAAAAATTTGAATTTCCTGGAGGAAAAATAGAACAAGGTGAAACCAGAAAAGAAGCTTTAAATCGTGAACTAAAAGAAGAACTGAGTATCTCTGTAAAAATAAAATCTTTTTTTCTCACTGTTGTGCATAAATACCCAGATTTCGAACTAACAATGCACAGTTTTCTATGTCATGTCGACTCAAAAAAACTAACACTTAATGAGCATATTGATCAAAAATGGTTACATATAAACGAGCTTCGTCCACTTGATTGGGCAGCTGCAGATATTCCTATCGTAGATAAATTAGTGGCAAATGAATAATCTAATACACGATTTTACGCAGAGCCTTAATACTGGTTATATTGATAAGTCTATTTTGTCTAATCTCGAATATCAGCCGGTATTACTTGTTAATCAAAAAAAACCTCCAAAAAAGATACTAACCACCGTTCTAAATGAACTTGAAAATTATTACTCAATATTTATTAGTTTTTGCAATGTTATCTACGAACGACACTGCTTGCTAAATTTAGAGTAAAACTCTTTTAAATTTGTGAGCCACGAAGAAACTTTAAATGTGCTTAAACTTGTATGTTGGCTATAATTTACTATTGATTTCTTCTAATTCTTTTCTGAATTCAATTAATGATTTCCTTATTTTTATACATTCAGATTCGTTAAATACGATTTCTTTACCAGTAGAATAACTAATCAAAACTTTTTCTCCATCTCTAATTTCCTCTTTTACGTGTGCAAAATTATTTCTAACAGAAATTACACTCTCATCATATCGAGAAAAAAATTTTTCTTTGCCAATCGGGTTTTCAGAGGCTTTTGTTTGTTTGTAAAGTTTGTTAATACATTTGGCCTTATGAAAAGTAGTAAAAATTCTAGAATCACTTATTTTGTCATTAATGTTATTGTTCTCATCATTGGCTAATTTTGTGTTTTTTTTTATAGTGCTTTCAACTTCCGATTTAATATAATCCTCATAAGTTTCTTTATGTTCAGTTAATAGCATCTTATTTATAATTTCAAGCATTAAATTGTCTAAGTCACTTGTCTCAGCCATTATTAAACCTCTTATAGGGTTTACTTCTTGTACCTTTTTTATAGTACTTAAAATAACTTTTTCAGCTTTTCCAATAAATTCAGTTCTTGGACTTGTATATACTCCTTCAAACCCATTTTCTTTTAATTTGTCTCTAACAGATTCAATATCTGAAGAATAAAATATTACATCGGTTAATATAGAATTGTCGTCTTGACTTCTTATAAACTCAATAATTTCGCTTCCATAAACTTTATCATCTAAATTGAAATCAATGAACATTATATCATATTCTTTTAGATGATTATTCTGATATTCTGCTTCTACTTCCCCAAAATTTCTACATAATTTAGATTTTACTTCAAAACCATTATCATCTAGAAAATCATCGATTAGTTCAAGATTTGCTTCATAATATTGCTTGTCATCCTCAACCCATAATATATTATAACTTATTCTCATTTATTCAATGTGATTTTTAGTTCAAATCCATTCGTATATTCTGGATTATGAATTATTTTACCGTTTAGTTCTTCTTCAACTATTCTTTTAACGTGACTTAAGCCAAGACCAGAACCTCTTGTTGTTGTTATACCTTCTTCAAAAATAATACTGCTATTTAAATCTTTATTTAAAGGCTCTCCAATATCTTTAATAGAAACAGTCAAATTATTATTTGATATTGAAAAAGAGAAAATAGCTTTTTTCGCATTTTTCTTTCTTGAATTATTAAGGATATTATCAATTACAACTGTTAGTTCTATTGGTTTAAATTCTTTAATGAATTCAATATCAGAATCAATAAATTCCACATTAATTTTATGTAAGACTGTATAAGTTTTCTCTACATAGTTTTTTATAAATGAAACAATATTTTCCTTTGTTTGTAATGAAGCTTTTAAATAATTCGCTTTAGTAGTAAATCTTGTAATTGTTCCTATTTTTTCATTTGCTAAGTTAATTGCACTTATGAAGTCAATTAGCTGTGTTTTCGTTGGGATCTTATTTTTGTCAAGCTTTCTTTTAAGACTTAAAATTTTTGATGAAATAGTTTCAGAGTATACACCGATTATATGATTGGAGTCACGTAAATCTTTATATTCTATTGTTTCAGCTGATTTTATTAAGCTAATTTGTTCCTTCCTTTTTTGTTCTCTCTTTTCAGCTTCTTTTCTTGCTACTTCCTCTTTTTTCCTTTTTTCCTCTTCTTCCTTAGCTTTCAACTGAGCTTTTACTTTAGCTAATTCCGCTTGAGCTCTTTCTTTTTCTTTTGTTTCTGCTTTAAGTTCTGCTTTTCTTCTTTTTTCTTCTTCTTTTAAAGCTTTTCTTTCAGCATCTTTCCTTGCTTTCTCTTGCTCATTAGCTTTTTTTTCAGCTTGTTTTCTTCTCTTTTCTTCTTCTGTAACTCTTCTTTCGGCTTTTTCTTTTTCTTGTTTTAGCTTTTCGAAAGCTTGCTCAATATCGTAAACTTTATTTTGAAGTTTAGAATCATCAGTTTTATTAGCAATGTCTTTTAAATCAGAAATGAATTTAATTTGGGATTCATCAATTTTTTCATTTACTAAATCAATAAAGTCCTTATTGAAATCAATAATTTCAACATCTTTATTATTGCTTAAGCTTTTAATGATTTGAATAAAATCTATTTTACTACCTAAATTAGATTTTGCAACATCTATGTTTTCAGAGTCTTTATCTGTTGATAATTGTAGCTTATATTGTTCTGCTTTATCAGTATTGTTTCCAAAATATTTTTGTCTTTTAAATCCTTCACCCCAAAGTACTCCAACAACATATCTTTCCAGTCTTCTGTGAGCTAATTTAAAAGCATTCATTAATTCATAATAACCAGGAGTTTCTATTAAACCTCCATCTCTACTAGAAACTTCTTTGAATTGTTCTGTGTCGTTTGTAGAAATTGAAACTCTTCCAAATAAGTTTCTAGTTCCTAAAAATCTATTATAACCTTGTTGAGCTCTAAAATCTATACCCCAACTATCGTCTCCTTTTTCTCCAAAAGGTTGTACTCTAAAACCATTTTTGAATAGAAATATAGAACCAAAATGTAATGGTTGAATTCCCATTTTTAACGAGAAGTTGAGTTTAGCAGAACGATTTAAAAAATATAAATCAATTTGTAAGTTTTTAATGATTTTAAACTCTTTTGCAGGTTCTTTTGTGTGATAAATTAACTCTCCTCTATCGATTATTTTAGTTTCTATTTTTCCTTTTGAAATTTTGAATGTAATCTGAGAAGTCTTTAATTCTAAAATATCAAGGATAGCATTTTTTATAGAACCATTTACTTTATCTCTGTTGAAGTATTTTTTTCCCTTAATTTCTTTACTCCCAGTTGTGTAAACCCCATTTTTGTCTTCGCTTAATTCCTTTTTACAAATAATTTCAATATTGAAGTCATTTTTTTCAGAAAAAGGGTTTATTAGTTTTTCAAGAGAGTGTTTTAAAGCTAATATTCTCGTTCTATCCCATACATTGTATAAGTTAGAAATTTCTAAGATAGTTCCAGAATTAGAATTTTTAGGAAATTTTACAGTTTTATCAAGTGTATTGTGATTAACTTTTACAGTTTCAAATGTATTTTTTTGATTGGTTTCAAATTTAGACCAATCAATTTCTAATTCTTCTAATTTTGAAGAATCAATTTTTTTTGTTTTTATGGTAAGTACTTTTCCTAATCTATCACTGGAGAACCTACCAATACCTTTTGCACCAGCATAATGTTTTCTTTCTTGAATTATATCACGATACGATTCATTTTTGCCAGAATCATTATTGTCTTCAGAATTATCTTTTTTTGCTGAATAAGCGACAAATAACCATTTGTTTTTTAAATCATCTAAGGACATTCCTTTTCCATCATCCGAAATAATTAATTTATCATCCTCAATTGTAATGATTACATTTTTAGCAAATGCATCGTAAGAATTTTTAACTAATTCAAAAACGGCAATAAATTCATCAGTAATTAAATCCTTACCAATGATATCTTTTAAACCAGTACTTATTTTAAATTCTAATTCATTTCCCATTATTGAATTAGTTGTTTTAAAACCAAACCTGCTTGCTCTCCAAATAGAGGAGGAATAGCATTTCCAATTTGTGAATATCTTGGAACTTCTTGTGTTCTTCTTTTACCACCAGTTGTATATTTACCTTTAAATTGGTAAGTATCTGGAAATGACTGAATACGAGCATATTCGCGAACAGTCATAATTCTAGGTTCGCAATAATGTATATAATCATCAGGTAAAGTTGTTATTGTAGGAGTAGGCTTATTTGCGTCTAGAATTTTTGTGCTACTCTTTTTTAGGTTAAATCGTTCTTTATATGTTGCACTTGTCAAGTTTTCATTCAAAGCTATTTGAAACCTGTTTTTTACAACATCTGTATGTTTTGCAAATCTATGGCTATCAACTTTGCTTTCTTGCCTTTTGTATTTCCTAAGATATTTTTGATAATCTGATTTTATTTCTCCATAAATTCCAGCTTTGAAATTTGGAGTTTCAGACTCAATTACTCCATTAGATTGTAGTAAATCTGAAATTGCATTTTCTAAGGTAGGATTAATTGTAAGTTTTTTATTTACTAAAAAAGCTTCTTTGTTATTTTTAATTTCTTTAAAAAAAGTCTCTTCATTAAGGTTTGGAGTATTTTCAACAAAGCTATTTTGAATACCAACTAAAATAAATCTTGTTCTTTTTTGAGGAACTCCATAGTCTGCAAAGTTTATTAATTGACCTTTTACAGAGTATCCAACTTTTTCAAGTTCTTTTCTGACATAAATAGAATAGGCTTCACCTTTTGTGTTGTTTTTTTTAAAACCTTGAGTAAATCCTTTTACATTTTCAAAAAAAATTAATTTAGGTTTTACTAAGTCAATAAATTTCACGTATGAATTGATTAAATCATTTCTTGAATCATTTTCAATCCTTCTGCCTGCCATTGAAAAACCTTGACAAGGAGGTCCTCCTGCAACTAAATCAATTTTGCCTCTTAAAGATTTTAAATTTTTAGAATGATGCTCTATTATTTCATTAATATCGTGATGTTTTGGTTTTCCTAACCAATTAGGCCATTCAAAATGCTTTTTCTTTTTAATTAAATTATGCTCTAATGTTTTAAAAGCATCTTCACTCTTTTCAATAGCAAAAATTCCTTTCCAACCTGCATTATGTAATCCAAGTGAAAGTCCTCCGCAACCAGAGAACAAATCAATGTATGTCTTTTGGTTCTCCATATTTATCAATTATCTTTTGTAGAGTGCAATAATATTCTAACATCAACATCCAATATATTTGCAATCTTTCGGAGAACTTCAATACTTGGTTGTGCATTATTATTGCAATAGTTTGTTACTATTACATAACTTTTTTCAACCTTTTCAGAGAGCCAGGTTTGAGTCCTTCCTTGTTCTTTTAATACTTCCTTTATTCGATTCATTTCGACCATTTATAAGTCATTGTAAAGCTTTTTTATACAGTGAGGTAATACAAATTAGTACTGTATTTAAAGTGCTTTATATTATTACACGAAATTACAATATAAAAATATTTTGTAAAATATGATAAAACAACATGTATTTGTATTGTAATATATTAATATAAACAAAAGATATACCAAAATTGATTTAGAAGAGATTGTTTACAAACAATTAGAAAAATTAAATACAATGCACGATTTATTGATCATTTTGAAAGTTCAAAATGATTTGATTCAAAATATTAATCAAGCGCTTAGAGAAGAAATTAGTCAGTTCAAAGAGCAACAAATAATGTATCCAAGAAGGAGAATCTCAAAATCGTAAATTTTATTGGCATTGGGAAAAGGTAAGGACATTTTATTTTCAAACTGTAAGTAATTATAGGGGGTACACAGATAATCAAAAAGACTTTAACTTGAATATGCTTTCTTTGTTTATAATTTAGTTACTTAACTCTTATTTTCTGAATAAAAAAAACAATTTTTACCTCTTTTTCTCGCTTTGTCCTAAATAAACAAACCGTCGCTTTATACATGTTCTACTTTTACCTCATCTTAATTAAACATGAAATTAACGGATGAAAAACTACAAATTAGATAAACACTGGTATTCAGGATTTTTAGGTTTTGTTGGTCTTTATAAACTCACTGAAATAGTCAGTTTTTTCACAGCTAACGGCTCTTTTTTGGTTTTCTTAAACCTACTGTGGTTTTTGTGGTTTTCTTACTTTATACCTACTAAAAAACAATGAATTTTAAACAACTTACTTTTTTGTTTGAGCAAGCGCCCATCGTAAAATATGTTGCCTTCTTTTTTATCTTTAACCTACTACTAATTAGTATTGAATTTTTACTAGATTTTTTTTCAACTAAAAAAAGAAGGTGGAAAGATTCCGGAGCGAATATCATCATATTCTTCATGAATCAATTGTTAGATAAAACAATTGTTGGAAGTATTGGAATCATCGCTCTAGTTCCTTTACAATATTTTTCACTGTTCGAAATTCCATTGAATTTTTGGACATGGGTACTTGCTATTTTCATTGCGGATTTCACCTATTATTGGATGCATAGAATTGAACATGAACATCGAATTTTGTGGGCTAGTCATAGTGTACATCATTCTTCCGAAGATTATAACTTAACTATCGCAATGCGCTTAAGTATCGTAGAAGGTTTGTTTGAATGGATTTTCTTAATTCCAATGATTATTATTGGCTTTAGCCCTTTTCAAGCTATTGTAGGTTTAGTATTAGTTGCTCAATATCAAACCTGGATTCATACAGAGCGTATTGGCAAATTAGGATGGCTTGATGAAATTTTTAATACGCCTTCAACGCACAGAGTACATCATGGTTCGAATAACAAATATTTAGATAAAAACTATGGAGGAATATTGATTCTCTGGGATAAGTTATTTGGAACTTTTCGAAGGGAAGAAGAAAAGGTAATTTACGGGTTAACTAAAAACATTAAAACAAACAATCCGATCACTATAAACTTTATTGAATATGCTAATATTTACAAGGATGTAAAAAAGTGCAGAACCTTAAAACACAAACTCAAAATGATTTTTGGAAACCTTGTTTGGAAGCCAAAGTATTTTAACACTAGCGATAAAAATTAAATGTTTCGCCTTTATTTTTGTTAATTACTCTCATGGATTCAACATCCATAAGAGTAATTTTTTATTTCTTAAATTTTTCTAATGCCTTTTTTGTAAAATCGGACAACACTAATTTCCCTGAAGTTTCGGCTCTATCAATTAATAAGCTATTCCAGTTTTCAGTACCTATCCAAAGTGCTTTTTTCATTTCATCTAAGGCTTCGGGATTATAAGACGCTAACTTTTCAGAAAATAGATCAACTTCCTTATCTAGTTCTCCTATATTTTCAAACACTCTTGCATATAGTCCTTTTTCCTTTGCCCAATAAGCGTTTTTCCAGTTAGTAGCATCTAAGGTTAATTCAGATAAACCACTAACGCCAATCTTACGTTTTACGGCAGGAGCAATAACAAAAGGACCAATTCCTATCGTAAATTCAGAAAGTTTAATTGAGGCGTGCTCTGTTGCTAAAACATAATCACAAGCAGCAGCTAATCCTACTCCTCCACCAACAGTTTTACCCTGTACTCGTCCTATAATTAACTTCGAACATTTACGCATTGCATTGATCACATTGGCAAAACCTGAAAAGAACTTTTTACCGTCTTCTAAATTAGTTATTGAAACCAATTCATCGAATGAAGCTCCAGCACAAAACGCTCTATTTCCTTCAGATTTTAACACAATAATAGCCACCTCTTTATTGGTAGACAATGAATCAAATTCATTTGCCAAACGCTCTAACAATTCACTTGGAAAAGAATTACTGGCTGGATGACCAAATTCAATAATAGCTATTTTATTTTCTATTTTGGTATATAAACTTCCGTTAGGTCGAGTTGTTGTCATTTTTGTAAGATTTATTCAAAAATAAGAATTTTTAAAGTAGAAAAACTCTATAAACAATAACGTCCTTTCGAAGGAATGATTATGAATGAAAAATCTGAAAACATTGAATAATATTCTAAAATTGTGATAGATTTCTCCCTACGGTCGAAATGACCATGATGATGGTTTTGCCGGTATATATATTAGTCATAGTATGCGTCATTTCGAAGGAATGATAATGACTGAGAAATCTGAAAACTTTAAATAAAATTCAAAAACTGTGATAGATTTCTCCTTGCAGTCGAAATGACTTCAATGATGGCTTCTATTCAGTTTTTTCTTGTTTCGCCAGCGGTAAAAACTTATTTCTAAAAATAAAAATCAAAGGAATGCTACGTGCTATAATCCAACAATAAAAGGCAATCCAAATGGCATGCAATTTATAATCGAATTGATCAAAAATCATTAACACAGGAATAAATACAAAAGTAGTTGCTAAAAGTAATATGTTTCTCAAATACTTGGCCTCTCCCATACCTTTAAACATACCATCATAAATAAAGGCTACAGAACAAATAGGTTGCATGAGTAAAATAATCCAGAAACTATTATAGAACTGCTCTAAAACTAAGGCTTCCTTAGTAAAAGTTTTCCCTATAAAAGAATAAAATATAAATCCAATTAGTGCCAAAGTACTTCCAAATAACAACCCGTAAATAATGAGTTTCCTTCCTAGTTGTAGTAAGGTTTTATATGCCTTTGCTCCTAATAATTTTCCCGACAGAATATTTCCAGCACTTGAATATCCATCAATCATAAAGGCACCCATTAACCAAAGGTTAAATCCAATTGTATAAGCTGCAATATATTCTTTTCCATATTCTGTTGCGTAGGAAGTTCCGAAATACAACGCCAGGTTTAAGGCTATTGTACGCACAAATAAATTAGTAATTATACTGATAAACCTCGATATTTCTTTATTAAAAGGTAACGAAAATCGTAATCGAATAGATGTTTTAGAGAGTAATAAGTACATAGACAACATGGCCATTATAAACTGAGCAATAACACTTGCATATGCTGCCCCTCGAATATTCATAGCAGGTATATAGTTTTCAACCCCATACACCAATAGAATATCTAAAATAATATTAATTATGGTTCCAACGATGGCTATTAACATTGGATAGTAGGTGTTTTGTAATCCTCTGAAAATTCCGAAAACAGCAATCACAAATAGAGTAAAAGGAAAGCCAAAAGCACGTATTTTATAATATTCAACAGAAAAATCTAAAATGATTCCTTTAGCATTGTAAAATTCAAATATTTGTTGAGCAAACGGATAGCTGAGTGCTAAAATGACCAAACTCGTAGTAACCACAAGAACTAGCGCTTGCGCAGGTAATTCTTTAATTTCATTTAACTTATTGGCTCCTAAATATTGCGATACTATGGAAGAAATAGCGCTTCTGGTTTGACCAAACACCCATATCAACATAGATAAAAAAGCCCCTACAATTCCGATAGCGGCAATACTCTCAGTAGCGTTGCTTTGAATGTTCCCTACAATAGCTAAATCAGTTGTAGACAATAAGGGTTCAGCAACACCAGCAATTAAAGCTGGAATGGCCAATTTATTAATTCGTTTAAAGCTAATATCGTGGGTCATAATAGAGATCAAAAATAGGACAATAAATATTGTTTTAATACTTTTGAGTATAAGGAATTGTTATAAGTAGATTCAACTAGCAAATTTATAGTTTCTACTCATTTTATTCTTTTATTTTTAATTCTTACTTACCTAAATCACACGAAAGGATTCGTGCGACAGCGCGGTGAAAAAAGAATCAAAAAAATCTAGTCTGCATAAATCTTCTCTCTAAAATTATCATCCTCGAAACTAATATGAAAAGAACTCGTTTCACTCAAACAGCTTTTCATATTTTTCGTTTCTTGCGGTGTAATCTTAGATTTGATTTCTGATGACGGCTTGTAGACGTAAAAGAAATACTAGAGCTTACTTCTTCACCAACATACGCTTAATTTCATTAAGCTTCATTAAGGCTTCTATTGGCGTAAGGGTATCAATATTCGTAGTAAGTATTTCTTCTCTTAAATCTTCTAATAATGGATCATCTAACTGAAAAAAGCTTAATTGCATTTCTTCATTATTCACATCTTTTAAAGTGTCTTTTACCTCTTTATGTGCGTGGTTTTCTTCTAACTGTTTTAGTATTTTGTTAGCTCTTCGAATCACCATAGAAGGCATTCCTGCAAGTTTAGCTACATGAATTCCGAAACTATGATTACTTCCTCCTGACACCAACTTTCTTAAGAAAATAATACTATCCTTTAACTCTTTTACAGAAACATTAAAGTTTTTAATGCGCTCAAAAGTAGTGGTCATTTCATTTAACTCATGATAATGCGTAGCGAATAATGTTTTTGCTTTTGTAGGGTGTTCATGTAAATATTCTGCAATAGCCCAAGCAATAGAAATCCCGTCATAGGTAGAAGTTCCTCTTCCAATTTCATCAAGTAACACCAAACTTCTTTCCGATATATTGTTCAAAATAGAAGCAGTCTCATTCATTTCCACCATAAACGTAGATTCTCCCATCGAAATATTATCGCTGGCACCTACTCTTGTAAAAATTTTATCTACTAATCCTATACGTGCGTTTTGCGCTGGTACATAACTTCCCATTTGAGCTAGTAACACAATTAATGCTGTTTGACGTAAAATAGCAGATTTACCCGACATGTTAGGTCCTGTAATCATAATAACCTGTTGTTGGTTTCTATTCAACACTACATCATTAGCAATATACTCTTCACTAATAGGTAATTGCTTTTCAATAACAGGATGACGTCCGTTTTTTATTTCAATATCCGTACTTTTATCAATGATCGGACGTACATAATTATTCTCAACAGCCAAAGTAGCGAAGGACAATAAACAATCAATTTGAGCTATTAATTGCGCGTTGTGCTGCACTGGTTGCACGAATCCAATAATATATTTGATTAATTCACTAAATATTTCTGTTTCTAATTGCTGAATCTTCTCTTCAGCACCTAAAATTTTTCCTTCGTATTCTTTTAATTCCTCAGTAATATAGCGTTCAGCATTTACCAAGGTTTGTTTACGAATCCATTCTTCAGGAACCTTATCTCTATGTGTATTTCTAACTTCAATATAGTATCCGAAAACATTATTAAAGGCAATTTTTAAACTAGGAATACCTGTTATTTCTGTTTCTCTCGCCAACATTCCATCGAGATATTCTTTTCCAGAGTTCGCAATGCTTCGAAGCTCATCTAATTCCTCCGAAACTCCATTAGCAATAGCGTTTCCTTTATTAATATTTACAGGAGCATCATCGAAAACTGTTATACTTATTTTTTCGATTAACTCTTTACAATCGTCTAATTGACCACCTATTAATTTTACCGAAGCATTTTTACTTTTTTCAGCTGCTTTTTTTATAGGAATAATTGCTTTTAACGAGTTTTTCAACAATACAGTTTCTCTTGGTGAAACTTTTCCTGTTGCTACCTTTGAAATCAAACGTTCAATATCTGAAATTTGCTTTAACTGGTAGGTTACTGTTTCTAAGAAAGCATCGTTATCAATTAAAAACTTTACTAATTCATGACGCTGTTTAATAGCATCTAAATCTTTTAAAGGAAGTGCCAACCATCGCTTTAATAACCTTCCTCCCATTGGAGAAATGGTTTTATCAATAATATTTAATAACGAAACCGAATTGACTGAATTACCTCCGTATAGCTCTAAATTTTTAATCGTAAAACGATCCATCCAAACATAATTATCTTCAGCTATTCTGCCAATAGATTGAATATGCTCTAGTTTGTTGTGTTGTGTTTCAGAAAGATAATACATCACTGCGCCACCCGCTACAATTCCATGTTCTAATTCATCAACACCAAATCCTTTTAAGTTTTTTACTTTAAAATGATTAATTAGTGTTTCAAATCCATAATCTTTTTGAAACACCCAATCTTCCAAATAAAACGTATGAAATCGATTCGTAAAAAGCTCTAAAAACTTTTGTTTAAATTGTTTTTGAACCAATACTTCACTTGGTGAAAAATTCTGTAAGAGTTTATCAACATACTCCTCATTTCCTTGAGCAATTAAATACTCTCCTGTAGAAACGTCTAAAAAAGAAACTCCAATTAGTTTCTTTCCAAAATGAACCGCAGCTAAGAAATTATTTGATTTTGATTGTAAAATGTCGTCGTTTAATGCAACACCTGGAGTCACTAACTCAGTAACACCACGTTTTACAATTTTCTTGGTCATTTTAGGATCTTCCAACTGATCACAAATAGCCACACGAAGTCCGGACTTTACTAACTTTGGCAAATACGTATTTAAGGAATGGTGAGGAAAACCAGCTAGCGCTGTTTCACTTTCACTTCCCGCTCCTCTTTTGGTTAAAATAATACCTAATACTTCTGATGCCTTGATAGCATCATCACCAAAGGTTTCATAAAAATCACCCACCCTAAATAATAACATTGCATCTGGATATTTTCCCTTTATCCCGTTATATTGTTGCATTAGTGGGGTTACCTTTTTTGCCTTTGCTTTTGCCAAGTTTATGGATTTTTTCTGTTAGTTTTGCGAAGATAGAAAAAAGTGATTAGTTGTTGGTTTTTAAGAGCCAGTTTTATAGTCAACCGAATAGCTATTATTTTAAATTCAAAGTATTTATGAGAAAACTAAAAAACAGTGAGTTAGGAAGAATTAGTGTTTCCGCTTTTAAAGAAGCTTCTAAAACTCCTATAATTGTAGTTTTAGATAATATTAGAAGCTTAAACAATATTGGTTCTGTATTTAGAACGGCTGATGCTTTTTTAATTGAAAAGATTTATTTGTGTGGTATTACTGCAACTCCTCCAAATAAAGAAATTCATAAAACCGCTTTAGGCGCAACAGAATCGGTTACTTGGGAATATGTTGAAAGTTCTGTAGAGTTAGTAAACCAACTTAAAAATGATGGTGTTGTGGTTGCTAGTATTGAACAAGCCGAGAATAGCACTATCTTAGATACTTTTACTCCTGATAACTCGAAAAAAATTGCAGTTGTTTTTGGTAATGAGGTAAAGGGAGTTCAGCAAGAAGTTGTTTCTAATTCTGATGTTTGTATTGAAATACCTCAGCTTGGAACCAAACACTCATTAAACATATCAGTAAGCTGCGGTGTTGTTTTATGGGATTTGTTTACTAAGTTGAAATAATTAATTAGGGCTACAATTTCCTTCTATAACCTCTTTTACAGACAATTCTTTAGCATTACTCGCAAAGAATAATACATTAATCATATCTCTATCTGTTAATAGCTTTTTTAGCGCACAAAAATCAGAAAGTAATTCATTATATCTAATATATAGGTTTCCACCAACAAGGCTCAAGTTTTCCAAGCCTTTTAAACTGGTTAAGTAAGTACTAGCTATATAAATATCACCACCAACATATTCTAAATTATTCAAGTTATCAATACTATTTAATAAACTATAATTAATACTAATTTCACCATTTACATTCATTAGCCTGTTAAGTCCGCCTAGATTTTCTAAGCGCTGATTTTCCTTTAGGATTAAATCACCATTTATGGACTGTAAATTATCCAAGCCTTTTAAGTTTTTAAGTGCATTATTCCTTGAAATTTCAAGACTTCCAATAGTTTGTAATTTTTCTATTCCTTCTAAGTTTATCAATGATTTATTACTAGCTATTTCAAGGATGCTTCCTTCTAAATGTATTAAACCATTTAATCCTTGTAAGTTTACTAATGAATCATTGCTTATCAGAGATATTTTCTTGACTTTATTTTCTATTTTTTCCAGTCCTTTTAAACTTTTTAAAGTATAATTTTCGGCTATAAATATTCTAAAATTAACAGTTGATAGTTGTTTAAGTCCAGTTAAATCAATTAACTCACTATTATGCCAAACCAATAAACTCCTATTAATAGTTGATAATACATCTAAACCTGAAAGGTCTTTTAATTTAGGGTTACTAAAAATAATTACATCTTTACCAACACTTTCCAAGTTATTTATTCCTTCAAAAGATGTAAGGTTTTCATTTTCGGAAACTTTAAAAGTTTTGCCTATTTTTCTTATTGTCTCTAACCCTTTTAAATTGTCAATAATATCAACAGAGTCTATGATTAGATTTCCTGTTACTTCCGTATAATGTTGCTTTACCGCTTTTTTGTAATCTTCACCATTTTTTATAACCAAATCCCCTGCAAAAACATTTGGTTTTATTTCTCGTTTTTTTTGGGTGCATTCCCAAAAAAAAATTGTTATGAGTAATCCTAAAACTATCTTTTTATAAAGCATAGATAATTAATTTGCTATTGGGCATCCCCAACCGTCATACATTCCATTACTTTTATTCGCCAATTCCATTAACTCCCAAACATAATCATTTACTTCATGTGGTATTATAACATCTTCCCTCCCAATATTTACGTTGTATTGAAATTCATGTTCCTCATTCTTTTCTTTACTTAGAATTTCATAACCTAAATCAATCACAGCTTCAATAAAAACGTTGGCTTCATCATCGTTTTTAAAATATATCCAATGATCAACTTTTCGTTTCATTTCAGGGTTATCACCATGTTCTCTTAATTGCATGATTACTTTACCATTTTGAATCGTTTGAAACTCATATGGATTCGGATATAGGAAATTATAATAATCGTTCCATTCCTTATCCTCCTTAAAATCTACCGCATATCGATACTCCTTAAATTGTTGTAGCATTGTGTCTATAACAATTTTCTCAATACCATCAGTGGCAGTTGCATACATATACAAATCTAAACGACCATCTGTTTTTATGGCGCCAGCTAAAATAGCATCATGTTTCGTACTGATATTATCAAAAATAGTGTCTTCGATAGCATTAATAGTTTCGAATTCTTCTCTTGTCGTAAAACCATTTTCGTCAGGATGTAATAGTTTCACTGAAAACCATATTTGTTGACGATAACCGTTAATGGGAGCTACTTCATGATGTGCTAAATTCAATCGTATCGAAGCTGGTTTATCTTCAATTCTACAGAAAAAAGAAGCCCAATCTTGATTCACCTCTATCTTTTCCGGTTTATTCTTTCCAAAAAGTTTTTTAAACATACGTTCTTAAATTTTTAAGTGCTTGTCGACACATTATCCCAATCTTCTCCATAGCGATCAATTAACCAATTTAACGCATAATGTCTTTCATACACCACACTCGAATTTACATGAGAAGGCGCTGGTTCGTTTTTAACTCGTGCATTCACACAAGCCCAGTGCAATCGATAGGTAAAATCAAATTCATTTAATATTTCATTAATGTCTCTTAAATTGTAATTCAATAAAAACTCTTCAAAATCACGAAACTCTCTGATTGGCTCAATGAGTGAGGCTACATCTACCATTTGAGTTGGAAAATGTAGTTCATTGGCATATCCAGCTGCCCACATTAAAACATTGAGAGACTCATATCGCCAAATTGCATTTATATAATCTTGTTCCTCTAGCTCAGTGTTCTTTAAAAAGTGAAGCTCCCATGGAGATACATTATCTGGATGAATGGCATATTTTTCTAAAACTTGAAAGGATACATCCGGCTTCTTTAACTCACCTTTTGCTGCTATTGCGGCCAAGGTAATTATTCGAGTAGCAACTTCTTCTTCCGTTCGATATTTGATTTGACTTGATGACGGTATTACTGGTAGACTTTCTAAAGTAGGAATTCCTCTTTGTTGTAATAACTCAATCGTAGCTTTTTTCCTTCTTTCACCTTCAGAATCCGACTGAACACCTGCATCAAAGGTTTGAGCAGACATTTTAACATCATATTCGCTTAATTCACAACCGCCACTAGCATCGATAATCAATTGCCAATTTTTTGTATAAAATGCCATTGATGGAGAAAAAATAAGTCCATACATTTCATCAACCAAAACATTAATAAGCGGTGTAATTTCCTCTTCAGAATTAAACTCAACTTTATACCCTTTTACACAAGATGCTAAATGCATTAAAAACTTGGAATGAACCTCCATATAATCAGGATTTATAAGTCCTGAATAAAAGTTTAACATGCCTTCACGTTGTGCAAGAAAGTAATCGTCGCCATCACTAATTTTAACATTTAAATTAGGAATGCTAATTTCAGATTCCAAGACCGTTGGATTAAAACTAGAAAGTGTTTCTAATAGTTTTTCTGACTCTGTAAATGAGGTAAAAAAGTAAATGCTTTTTGTCATGATTCAAGTTTTTCAAATGATATTCCTATATGAGAAAAACTCACTTAGGAAACTATTATCATTCATAAAGATGAATCATAATAATTCAAAACAAAAATCAATTTATTATTTGTTAGAAAACAGCTACTATCCGTTTAACGCCAATAAGTAAACTTCAAAAATATTGTCTATTCAGACTTTTCATGTTCTTCTAGATCTTTAGATAAATCTAGTTTTCTTAGTGTAGGATTAAATACCCCTGTAGCAACCACCGTAATTAAGGTCATGGTTCCACCGAAAATAACTGCCGTTACTGTTCCCATTAATTTCGCGGTTAAGCCACTTTCAAGAGCTCCTAATTCATTTGAAGATCCAACAAACATAGAGTTTACAGAGGCCACTCTACCACGCATATGGTCAGGTGTTTTCAATTGTAAAATGGTTTGTCTGATTACCATAGAAACACCATCGGTTACGCCGTAAAAGAATAATGCCATTAAAGAAACCAAAAATATTTTGGAAGCTCCAAAAATAATCACGCAAACTCCAAAGCCGAAAATAGCAGTTAACAGTTTCATTCCTGCATTTTTACTAATAGGTATAAATGCTGTAACTAACATTGTTAAAAAAGCTCCAACAGCAGGTGCCGCTCTAAGTGCACCAAACCCTGTGGCTCCTACTTCCAATATATCTTGAGCAAAGATTGGTAATAAAGCAACAGCGCCACCAAAAAGCACAGAAATCATGTCTAAAGTAATAGCTCCAAGAATGGCTTTTGTTTTAAAAACAAAGGAAACACCTTCTTTAAGACTCTTTTTTATAGATTCTCCTTTTTTATGATTTAAAATTGGTTTTTTCTTAATGAAAAACACCATAAAAAGTGAAAATAAAACCAATCCGAAAACAATACTTAGCGATTTACTTACCCCAATTAAAGAAATAGAATATCCTGCAAAAGCAGGACCTAATACTCCTGCAACTTGCCATGTAGTACTACTCCAAGTAGCTGCATTTGGATACAAGCGTTTTGGAACTATTAATGCCACTAAAGAGAAAATGGTAGGTCCGAAAAACGAACGCAAAAATCCACCAAAAAAAACAAGTGCATAAATCGAATATAACACATTTTTTGAATTCCAACCTTCTACATAATCAGAGTTTGTTAAAAAGAAAAGTCCAAAACTGATTAATGAAAAAAAAGCAATACACCATGCCAATAAATTTCGTTTTTCTTTTTGATCTACAATATGACCTGCAAAGAGCGCCATTGAAAACGCTGGTACAAATTCAAACGCACCAATTAATCCTAAACTCCATGGATCTTTTGTTAAAGAATACACCTGCCACTCAACAAGTATAAATTGCATGGACCAAGCGAACACCAATGCAAATCTTACCAATAAAAATATATTAAACTCTTTTATTCTAAGAGAGGCAATGGGGTCTTTTTTTTCCATGTATTAGTTTAATTTTAAGTCCATTAAAATGGCAAAAGTTTCATTCACATCTTGTTCCTTAACAACAATGGTCATTTCATGGGTAGTAGATATAACTTCTTGAACAGCAATATTTGCCCAAGCAAATTGTTTTAATATAAAATAATAAACTCCTGATTGTTCTAAGTTTTCTTTTGGCAGCTTTATTGTAATAGAAGCAAGATCGTTTACACTATTAATTAATATCTCACTCTTAAAAATGTCTTCTACATAAGGCTGTAAGTTTTTACTTGTTACAATATTCGTTTCAAAAATTCCTTGAGAAACGGTTAAAAAGTAATCATTACTATCTGCAGACTTGCTTAAAATTTTTGCTATTTCTTTAAGTAAAGATGGTGTGTTTTTAAAAGTAAAGTCACACAAATCAGATCGTACAATAACATCTCCTAAATCAAGTGCTAACTTTTTTATATTTTTTCTTATTCGCAATTCATTGACCGGTGATAACCTGTTAATTGCCATCATTACAGCTCCTACTTTTACATCTTTCTTTAAAAGTTTTGAAACTTCAGGTAAAATTTCTCGAGCTAGTGATGATACATTAATCAGTTTTTCATTGAGTGCTTCTTCAATAAAAGGTGTTTTTCGAATAGTTATTTCGACAGCTTCTTGAATTGTTTTCATGGGTTCTTTAAATTGAGTTTTAACAATTAAAACATAACTGCTTAAAAATCAAGCTATACCTATAAAAGGTCATTATTATACATTTGTTTTATTTGTTAAATTTTAAACTAAAAGTAATAAATAATTACATTAATGTAAAAATATACTTTTATTTTTAAATCAAGATATTTTATAAAAAAATTTGTATTTTAGATTTTTAGGCTAATTTTGTCGAAATTTTCACAATACGATACTAAAAAACATATAATATATTGAAGCGATTGATGAGGACTTCTTATTTCATAAGGAGAGTTTTTTGTACAAATGCAAACAACTTAATCTAATCTATTTGTTAACTTTTTAAACTCATCTTTCGCTTCTTTTTTATCATATAAAATATTATAAACGGCGTCAATAATTGGAGTTTTGGCTTCGTTTTCTTTTTTAATTTTATAGGCACTATTTGCAGCATAATATCCTTCTGCTACCATACTCATTTCGAACATTGCCGATTTAACTGTATATCCTTTACCAATCATATTTCCAAACATTCTGTTTCTACTAAACACAGAATACCCTGTTACTAACAAATCTCCTAAGTATGCCGAATTATTAATATTACGCTTCATTTTATGAACTTTCTTAATAAAACGTTTCATTTCTCTAATGGCATTACTCATTAAAACCGATTGGAAATTATCACCATAGCCTAAACCATGAGCAATACCAGCTGCTATCGCATAAATATTCTTAAGCATTGCAGCATATTCAGTTCCGATAATATCATCTGAAATTTTTGTTTTTATATAACGTCCAGCAATAAACTTGCTTAAATCTTTTGCTTTTTGTTCATCTTGACAAGCAAGTGTTAAATAAGATAATCGTTCCATAGCTACTTCTTCAGCATGACACGGTCCTGTAATTACTCCAATATTTTCGTAAGGTATTTGATGAATATCATGAAAATGCTCTCCAACAATTAATCCCGTTTCTGGAATAATTCCTTTGATTGCTGAAAAAATTATTTTGTTTTGTAGTGAAACTGTAAGTTTATCTAACTCTGATTTTAAAAAGGCCGAAGGAATAGCAAAGATAAGTACATCATAATTTTGAACTATTGAATCAATATCATCTGATAGATCTAATTGTTCGGGGTGTAACTCTGCAGAACTTAGGTAACTTGGGTTATGCTTATTTCTTTTTATATGCTCAATAGCATATGCGCTTCTCATATACCATCCAATGGTATCAAGATTTTCAGAAAGCATTTTAACAATAGCTGTTGCCCAGCTTCCGCCTCCGAGTACGGCTATTTTTTTATTGTCTTTCATTCAGTCGTTTGTTTTGTTATGCGAAATTAATAAATCTGACAACTACAATCTAAAACTTAAGGTTATTATATTTTATCCATTAAAACTTTAAACACAAACTAGGCAATAGAAAATCTATTGCCTTATTTATGTTTATCCTCTATCGAAATTTATATTAACTATACGTTTTTCTTTATTTTATGGACTCAGCTTTCTTATAAAATTCTTGAGCTTCAGTTATTTTACCTATTCTAGAATAACAATCTCCTAAATATTTCCATGCCTTCGCTGAATTTGGAAACATTTGTGTTACTGAATAAAGAACTCCGATTGCCTGTTGATATTGACCTTGGTTTAATAATAGTTTTCCAGCATCAATAAATTTTCTTTCAAAATCGAAATATTTATATCTAGAATCTTGCATCATCTTGGCAATGTCTTTTTGTAAGGTTTCCATATCACCTTTACTAAACAATGTTCTTATATGCTCCATAGGTCTTAATATAAAACCTTCTGAGTTAAATGTATGAACCGCTCTCAAAACTGGGTCTTCGTTGTTTTTATATTCATCAAAACTCATGTCTACTGATAATTGAGGTGTTAACCAAGCGTCATTTGACCAAGGAGCTTTATCTTGCCACCAAGCAAATGATAACAATACTTTCATTTTACTGTTTGGTAAATAAACAGGGCTTGCATCTCCGTAAAAATTAACGTTTTCACTCGTAGCCTCTCCAACAAATATTGCATTGGTATAGGTATCTAATCGATTCACTAGGTTTTGACAAGCTGAAAATGTATCTCTACCAATTATGATGAATAGTTTTTCTTTTTGGTTGATTTTTTTATTCTCAATAATACCAGTGATAATTGGTTTTACCAAGTAATTATTTCCTCCGCCATTTAAACGAACATCAAGTATTAATTTTTCAACATCATTCTCTTCTATAAAGTCAAAAACTCGTTTGTAAAATGCTTCAATCGATTCCGATTCATCATTTCTAACTCTACTATGCCTAACATAAACTGTTTTTTGTTTTGATAGGTATTCGTAAAAATACATTTTATCTAAATCCTTAAGATACAATGGCGTTCTATCTTGATTTCTAGCACTTAACCAATCATTTTTATGCTGCACATATCCATAGGTTGTAGGTACACGTTTTTTATTAGATAATACTGTAAACTTTTGTTGAAAAGTATCTCCGTTCTTTTCTAAAGTAAGTGTTATTGAGTTTTGAAGCTTTTTTGTAATTTTTTGTGCATGCAATACTTCAGGATAACGCATATCATTTATTCCATAAGCCTTAAAAAATTGAGAGTTCTCTACTGCAACAGTAGGTTCAATTATATCTAGAACTTCTGAAATAGGCATTCCCTCTACTTCAATAACTTTTGCTCCAACTGCTTTTGAATAATTTTTATGAGTTCCTTGAATATAAATCCCGTCATTAAATTCATATAAGTTGAATGGAAATTGAGAAAACTTAAAAGACTTTTGATTGTAGGAAACATAAGTGTGTCCATATTTAAATAGAGAAACTATTCGAGAAAACCCTACAATAATCTCATGCTCTTGTAAATCAGGAATTTCATTGTGTAATTTTTCAACCGCAGTATTAAACTCCTTGGCTGTTGTTTTTTTGAATAAAAAAGAAAAATCGTTATTAACCGTTTTCTGTAAAAACCTTAAATCTTCCCGCCATTGTAACGCACTAATCCTTTTTTGTTCCTGTGCTGAAACATTAAAAAAAAAGAATATACAGAGTATAAAAAGTATTTTTCTCATGATGTTTTTTTTAAGTTAATAGTTATGTTACTAAATTAACATACGACACTCAAAAAAAATCATTCAATATACTGAAATGTAATTTTTCCCTACCCAATTGTAATAATTGCATGTTTATCAACCTTATACAATGAACTCGTTTAAACAAGCTGCATTAGAAACAATACTGATAAATAAAATTCCAATTGCAACAAATCTTAAATATTGAATTCGTTCAACAGACATAAACGTGTTGTTTACAATAGGTCTACTACTCGAATTCATTATTAATTTATCTCTGTATTTTTATAATTTTTAATAGGTAATATCTCATTTGCTAACAATTATCTTGGTAGGTATTAAGAAAAGCTAAGGCTAATTTCAAATGAAAAAAATCCTGTATTTTTGACATCGATAATTTAATTTTTAGCAATGAACGTACAAATTATAAACAAATCTAAACATGAAATTCCAACTTATGAAACTGAAGGATCTGCTGGAATGGATTTACGTGCAAATATTGAGGAAGCTATAACCTTAAAACCTCTGGAACGTACTATAGTAAAAACAGGGTTATTTATTGCACTTCCTATTGGTTTTGAAGCTCAAGTACGTCCAAGAAGTGGTTTAGCCGCAAAAAAGGGAATTACTGTATTAAATGCTCCAGGAACAGTAGATGCCGATTATCGCGGAGAGATTGGTGTGATTTTAGTGAACTTATCAAATGAAAACTTTACTATTAATGACGGTGAGCGTATAGCACAATTAGTGATTGCTAAACATGAACGTGTTACATGGGAACAAGTAACTACTTTAGATGAAACTGAGCGTGGCGCTGGTGGATTTGGGAGTACAGGTGTTTAAATATGTACTAGTAAATCATATTTAAAATCTATTAAAAAGAAATACTTTTGAAAGAAACGGTTGCTAAATTAGAGAACTTAATAAAAGTAGGATTCGATTATATTTCGAAATCTTCTGAACAGGAATTGTCTAAGAAATTAAATGATAAAACTTGGTCGAAAAAGGAGAATATCGGTCATTTAATTGACTCTGGAATTAATAATCTTCAACGGTTTACAGAAATTCAATTCGAAGATAAGCCATATAAGATCAGAAAATACAATCAAGATGCACTGGTTAAAGCTAATGATTATCAAAACTCTGATCATAACGAATTTGTTCAGTTATGGGTTTCTTTAAATAATCGTATTAAAACTCTAATGATACAACAATCGGAAACTAATTTAAACTTCGAGATTGAATTGGATCAAGGAAAAATTTCTGATTTGCGATTTTTAATGAACGATTATGTGGATCATTTAGAACATCACCTAAAACAAATAATGGAGTAAAAAACGAAACCAAACTTATAGTTTTTTATAAACTTGACTCATTTTTCGAACTTCATCATATAACAATTCAAAGTCTAAAAAGCAATGTGAATGGTATTGATACCCCATTCTTTTATAAAAATTGAATGCCTGAGATTGTTCATCCATAGCATCTAACCATATATATTCATATTGCTTTTTCATGGCTTGTTCTTCTAACCAGTTCAACACTAATTTTCCAACACCTTTTCCTTGTACATTTTTATGTAAGTATATTCTATGAAGCTTAACTATTCTCTTTTCACTAAAACCTTCTAATTCTTTATTCCAAAGAATACGAAAATTTCCCACTTTTTCACCATTGAAAAGTACATAATAATAGTCTGCATTCTTCTCGGAGAGTTCCTTTAAAATGTTCTCTTTCGAATATTGACTATTAACATACCAATTACCTCCGTCTTTCCAAAAATGACTATAAGCAGCTGGATAAACTTCTTTCATTAAAGAATAAAGCGCATTGAAATTATCATTAGAAATTTCTTCTAATTGAATAGTATCTGATATTTGGATCATCGATTATTTCTTGTAAATCAATTTTCCGTTAAAAATAGTGATTAAAACTTTTGTGGTACTTATTTTATTGACAGGAATCGAAAAAATATCTTTATCCAATACGATAAAATCAGCCAATTTTCCTTTTTCAATAGATCCAACTTTTTCCTCTTGCCGCATGGTATAAGCTCCATTAATTGTATAAGCCTTAATAGCTTCTTCTAAGGATATATCTTGAAAGCTTCTCATCACAGCATTTTGAATGCCTATAAAAGGATTTAGACTACTAACATTCCAATCGCTACTCAATGTTATTCTTGCTCCTGCTTCTTTTAATGCTTTAATAGGAATTAAATCATTTGCTAAAGTACTTCCTACCAAATGCTCATTTTCATGCCAATAATTTGGTTTTGTAAAATCACCTGCTACTTGGGCATCAGCGGTAACATTTAAGCTTTTAAATCTGTTAATATCGCTTTCATCAATCATTTCAACATGTGTCAATCGATGCCTACCATTACTCGTTCCTCCTTGTTCAATAGCATTCAAAGCTTCGGTAATTCCTCTATTTCCAATGGCATGTATATGAAAATCAAATCCTATATTTTCTAATTCTTTTATGTATTTTTTAATTCTATTTGAGGTAAAATAATTAATACCATTGTTTGAGTTTAATCCAAAAAAGTTCACTTTATAATCGCTATGTAAAGCAGCCGTAGTATTATGTGTAATACCATCAGCATATAGTTTTATTTGATTAATTTTTAATAAATCATTATTAACATTATAAAGCTCCTTTAATCTTCGTAATTGATTCTCATCATTTTCATCGGGATATGCCCACAATCCCAAATTAAAGCGGGCTGTTAACTTTTTATCGTTTGCTAAATTAATCCATGTTTTATGTTGATTTCTTTTCCAATAAGTTCTCGCATCACATACTGAGGTAATTCCATTTTTTGCCAATTCTGGCAATACATACGATACCATTCCATCATATTCTCCATAAGTATCATTTAGTTCACTTAAAGCTTGTTGAAATACGATATCTCCAGCATTGTCTATCAATATCCCATTCAAATCACCATCATCTTTCATAATAATTCCTCCTTGTGGGTTTGCAGTAGTATTTGTAATTCCTGCCAATTCCAAAGCCTTTGAGTTTACCCACATTGAATGTGATGTTTGCTCCATAATAATTACTGGTCTATCGGAAACAGCATCGTCTATAATCTGTAATGGATTTCTTTCCGATTCTAACAATGTATTGATAGAATGACCAAAACCTATCAACCAATCTATATCGGGATTTCTTCGGCTTGCTTTTTTTATTTCAGAAATGTAATTCTCAGCATTAGCTTCATCTTCATTTAAAGTAAAAACTGTTGTATTCGAACCTACTTCCATCGGATGCATATGAACATCATGAAATCCAGGTAAAACCAGTTTTCCTTTCAAATCAACCCTTTCTACACTTTTACCAATTTTACCTTCTGCTTCTTGAGAAGAACCTACAAATGCAATTTCGTTTCCTTTTACAATTATAGCTTCTGCCCAAGGCATTTGAGAATTTACTGTATATATTTTACCATTAAAATAAAGTATTTCCTTTTCCTTAATCGATTCACTCAATAATTCATCTTCCTTTTTATCACAAGATTTAGAGGTTAGTACAATACTTAATATGATAATAATAAACTTCATTTTTTTCATTTTATACTGATTGTTAATCAGCCTTTTAAAGGTATATAAATTTCTGTTTCATATAAACTGACATCATCTGTGTTTCCTTCATGCTTAATGTACTTTTCAATAAAAGGAGCCTCGGATACTTCTTTATCTGTTGTGAATAACCATCGACTAAATATTTTATCATAGGTTTTATCAATTCTTTGGTAAGGACCAACATGGGTAAAAACAGCATACTTTTGCTCTTTAAGTGTTTTTACTCTAAACTTTTGATTTGAAATATTTATAGAATGAAACCGAATACATGCATCATAGTTATAATGAATTGCTTCTGAAATTATAGGTTCATCCCAAATTATTCCAAAATATTCAACGTTGTTTGTATCAATTGCTAAAGCTTCAACTTCGTTTAAAAAATCGTTCCAAAGAGTATCAATTTTTATGCTGTAATAATCACCTTTAAAGGTGGTGTACACTAATTCCATTTTAGGTAAAACAGTAATTTTTTCCTCAAAAAAAGGCATTGTTTGTTTTTCAATTATCTTATTATTTCGAAATAAATTTTCTTTTTTACTTCGATAAACAGCAGGTGAAATACCAAAATGCTTTTTAAACGATTTACTGAAGGTTTGAACATCGGCATAACCAATTTCTTCAGCTATAATTTTAATTTCTTCCGAAGTAAACAGTAATTTTTTTGCTCCATTTTCCAATTTAATTCGTGTTACATAAGCACCTATGGTTTCACCATAATATCCCTTAAATACTCTCTGTAAATTTCTATATGAAAAGTTCGACAAATTTTCCAACTCTTGTATTGAAATTTTTAAATTGTAGCTGGTTCTTAAATAGGAAACTACTTGTTGCAACCGGTATTTATAAAACTCTTTTGTTTCCATGATACAAATGTAATTCGACTTATTATTTAGGTTTTTGTCATAAATTGACAATTTAAAATACGAAAAAAGCAGCTTATGTTTATAAGCTGCTTTTTGTAGTAATAGTTGAAACTTTTAATTTAAATATAATACCAATTAAACATTAAAATAATATATATGAATTAATATTAAGTAATACATTATTTCAAAAATTCGATTGATATAAGTTGTTATTCCTGATTTTCAATTGCTTCTATAATTTTATTCTCAAGTTCCTCCATTAATTCAGGATTATCTTTAATAATACCCTTTACAGCATCTCTACCCTGACCTAATTTAGTATCACCATAACTAAACCAAGAACCGCTTTTCTTAATAATTCCGTAGTCTACACCAATGTCTAATACTTCACCGACTTTCGAAATTCCTACACCATACATAATGTCAAATTCTGCTTGTTGGAACGGTGGTGCTACTTTATTTTTCACAACTTTAACTTTGGTACTGTTACCAACTACTCTATCACCATCTTTAATTTGTGTACGTCTTCTAATATCTAAACGAACAGATGCGTAAAATTTTAAAGCGTTACCTCCAGTGGTTGTTTCTGGATTCCCAAACATTACTCCAATTTTTTCACGTAACTGATTAATAAACATAACAGTACAATTTGTTTTACTAATTGTTGCTGTTAATTTACGTAATGCTTGAGACATTAAACGTGCATGAAGACCCATTTTAGAATCTCCCATTTCACCTTCAATCTCCGATTTTGGAGTTAATGCCGCTACTGAATCAATAACAACAATATCAATAGCCCCAGAACGAATTAAGTTATCTGCAATTTCAAGAGCTTGCTCTCCATGATCTGGTTGTGAAATAATCAAATTATCAACATCAACACCTAAATTCTCCGCATAAAAACGATCAAAAGCATGTTCAGCATCAATAAAAGCAGCAATACCTCCACTCTTTTGAGCCTCAGCAATTGCATGTATTGTTAAGGTAGTTTTACCCGAAGATTCTGGACCGTAAATTTCAATAATCCTTCCTCTTGGATATCCACCAACACCTAAAGCCAAATCTAATCCTAATGATCCTGATGAAATTGCATCTATATCTTCAATTTGACTATCACCTAATTTCATTACTGTACCTTTCCCATAGGTTTTATCTAACTTATCTAGGGTAAGTTGAAGCGCTTTTAATTTCGCTTCTTTTTCTTTATCTGCTGCCATAAAATCTGCTAAAAACTTTTAAATAAAAATAAGAGATGCTAAGTTATAAAAAACTTACTATTATTTGTTCAAAATATTTTGGTAGTTTTTCACTTTTAAAAAAAATACAAATACACTTCTTAAAATATATTAATTTTAAAAGTTACCAGAAGTCTACTTGGTAAAAAATCACCTCATTTATTTTCTAAAATTAACATTATTGATACTATTCACACGAATAAATTCGGTTTCCTAACTAAAACTCCCCCTCCATTTCAATAAAAAATGAAATAAAAAACGTTTTCGTAAGTTGATTATCGGTTATACTTACTAAAAACTAAGTTATTTGTAAACATATTTTTATATTTGAAATCTTTGTATGCTTTTTATGTAAATCATATAAAGAGATTTCAAAATAATTAACAAATTATTAGAAATTAATTTCAATTATTTAAAACCTATTAAACTGTAAATAATGATTTTAGTAGCAGATGGAGGCTCAACTAAAGTTGATTGGGTAGCCATAGATAACGATAAAAATGAAATATTCAGAACGAGTACTTTAGGACTAAATCCTAATGTTGTTTCTTCTTTAGAATTACAATCTCGATTAGAAAGCTCTTCTGAATTAAAACAATATAAAGATTCAATTTCAGAAATTTACTTTTATGGTGCTGGACTTGGAACCTCTTCTCCAATAAAAATTTTAACGGAAATTTTCGAGAGTTTTTTTAAAAACACGAAAAAAATTACTGTTGAAGAAGATATTTTAGGAGCTGTATATGCCTCTGCAAAAAATGAAAAAGCTATTGTTTGTATTTTGGGAACAGGTGCCAACAGTTGCTATTATGATGGTGAAACTGTTGAATGTATAGCGCCTTCACTAGGATATATTATTATGGATGAAGCTAGTGGTAATTACTTTGGTAAACGTTTGGTAAGAGATTATTTTTACAAAAAAATGCCAGACGATATCGCTACTGTTTTTAATGATGAGTTTGATTTAACTCCTGATGTTATTAAATTTAATTTATATAAAGTAGATAATCCAAATAAGTATTTAGCTTCCTTTGCTAAATTCATGTTTAATCACCAGGAAAATGCATATATCAGAAAGTTAGTGATGAATGGTTTTAAAAAGTTTTTCCTATTTCATGTATTAAACTATAACAAAAGTAAAGACACTCCTATATATTTTATAGGGTCTATAGCTTATTATTTTGGTGATTTATTGAGAGAAGAAGCAGAAAAAAATGACGTTCAAATTACCGGAATTATAGCAAAACCAATTGACAATTTAATAGAATATCATAAAGAAATACTAGTTTCTTAAACGAAAAAAGCTTCCTAAAATTAGGAAGCTTTTTTTATTTTTTTTGCATTCGAACATGCGGTATACCATCCTCTAAGTATTCTTCACCAAAAGCAACAAAACCATGAGAAGTATAAAATTTCAACAAATAAGTTTGTGCTGATATTGTAATTTCTTTAGTTTTATAATAGTTATGAACAGCTTCAATAGAAGCTTTAATTAAATCATGTCCATATCCATATTTTCTCTGTGATTCAGAAACAACAACTCTACCTATACTTGGTGTATCAAAATACTGTTTACTATCAAATAAGCGTGTATAAGCAAGAATTTTACCTTCTTTAGTTCCAATTACATGCAACGCTTTTTGATCTTTCCCATCAATATCCTGATATACACAATCTTGCTCTACTACAAAAACCTCTGAACGAAGTTGTAGTATTCCGTATAATTCAGATGTTGTTAATTGAGAAAATGTTTTGACTACAAAATTCATTAAAGACTACAAGCTATTTTATTTACTCTATTTTCATGACGACCACCTTCAAATTCAGTTGTCAAAAATACCTTTACAAAGCCTAGTGCTTGCTGTAATGATACAAAACGTGCTGGAATCGTTAAAATGTTCGCATTATTATGTTGACGGGTTAATTCAACCAATTCATTATTCCAACATAAAGCAGCTCTAACTCCTTGATGCTTATTCGCAGTCATTTGAGCTCCATTTCCACTTCCACATAATATTATTCCCATTTCTGCTTGTCCAGTTTCAACAGCTTCTGCAGTTGGATGAATAGCATCAGGATAATCCATACTATTGCTATCATTGGTACCAAAATTGATAACTTTATGGCCTTGCTCTTCCAAATATTTTACGATTTCAAACTTATAATCGGTACCTGCATGGTCATTACCAATTGCTATTGTCATAATTTATTGATTTTAATTCAGTTGTGAGGTACAAAAATAGGGTTATTAACGGTTATCAACAGTAATTAACAATGCTTTTTTTTCAACTCTTAATAATCCTCTTGTTTTAAAGTGTTTATCCTATATTACGTAAATGTTAAGAACTAGTAGTATAATTTAAAAAGTAATTTTGTTATTCTCCTTTTTTTTTACAATACAAGATCTATATTGAATTGAGCAACTTTTTTTTTAAGTTTTTAATGAACATTTATCAACAAATAATTTACAATTTATTTACAACGTATTTTCAATTTTTATTCCATAAAACAGAGTGAACTTCTGTTTATAAGTATTGTTAATAACTCTAATATACTCTTAATTTTAAACCATTTAATAACTAACAACTTGTTAATCGTTTTTAATAAATGAGAAAAACAATTATACATTCACTTTTTTACTCTACATATTCACATACTATTATAACCATTATTTCTTTTTTTAAATTTTAAAAATTCTTTAGTATAATAATATTAAGTGTTAATAACATTGAATTTTGGAATACTAATGTCTTCATTGTAAATTTACGCTGCTTATTTGTTAAACAAGTAAAATACCTTTTACAAAGTATTAATATTTATAAAGTGTGTGTTGAAATCTGTTGTAAGCGTGAAAAGAACCGATTTACTTCATAGCTCTTGATGTTTGAGATTGATATTATTTCAAACGAGTAAGTATCGGTTCTATTGATTAGTTAAATTAAATAAAGTACTAGAAACTTTTCTTTGTTAGGTGAACGCTGTCTTTATGCTGTATATGTTTCTGTGTAACCGTTTTTTTTAGTGTAACATTGATACTAACGATAGTCACAACAATACCTGTTATAAAGATAAGTAGGAATAATGCTATTATTTTTCGTAAGTTTTTCATTGTAGTGGGTTATATAATAAAGACGATATATTTTAAGAAACGTTACATTTTTATTAAGATTTTTTTAACGTATTGATTTTTAAGAAGATTCGTTAATTACAAATTGAATAGCGTTTTTGTGAATTGAAACTTTAACTTCTCCTGTACCAACAATTTCACCATCGGCTTCTATATAGCTATTTATTTCAGTAGATTTCGGAGTTATTAACAATGCAGTAGTTTTATAGGTTTTTACCTTTACATGATGTATTATAGAGCCGTTGTATAGTTTTTTTATATTTTTAATTAAGTCGTATAAATTCAGGTTCTTAGCAATGGTAATATCCAATAATCCTTTTGATGTAGCCGTGTAATTCGTTAATTTCATTCCACCACCAGAATATTGACAAATACCAAATAAAACCATTAAACACTTTTCTTTTAGGGTTTCATTGTTAATGACGATGTCATAATTGTTTTTCTTATAACACAACATGCCCGATATACCACTAAGTAAATATGCTATAGATCCTAAAAGTTTTAATCTGTTAAGTTTATTAACAACATAACCGTCGTAACCAATTCCAGCAACGTTATTAAAATAACGTGACGTGTTTTTTAGTTCTAGATATCCTATATCCTGGTGGGTAGTATTCAATTTTTTTAGGAGTTCTACTGCTTTTTGTATATTTTTACTAATATTATAAGTTTTAACCCAGTCGTTTCCAGTACCTAAAGGAATGACACCTACTACAATTTTATGGGAAGAAATGATGTTTTGCGTCATAATTCCATTAACAATATAATGAAGTGTACCGTCACCTCCAACCGAAACAAAATGTGTGTACCCTTGTTTTACAGCTATATGTACTAATTCAATTTCATGTTTATGATGGGTGGTTATTTTAAAAGTATATTTAATATTATAATGTTCAAATTGGTACTTAATTTTGGTTTTTAATGACTTTAATTTTTTGTTGCCAGCATTAGGGTTTGCTATAACATACCATTTGTTTGCCATGTTGTATATTTCAAGTTGAAATAGTAAAGTACGAAAAACATTTCATAACGAATTTTTAATAGTTTATACAATAAATTTATTTGTATTTTGCTAAAAATTATAAGAAGTTAGATTAATGACTAGAAAGAAAAAAATACCAAAGAAAAAAGGAAGAGTAATTAAAGATCTTGGACGCAGAATATTAAAGATTCTTAATAAAGATAGCAACAAGCACTACAACTATAAACAAATTGCTTCACAATTAGAAATAAACGATTCAGAAGGAAAAAATATAATTATTAAAAAACTTACTGAGTTAGCTACTACCCAGAAGATTATTGAAATTGAACGTGGAAAGTATCAAATAAATGAAGATAGAAAATATCATATAGGTAAGTTAGATGCAACTTCAAATGGTAATGCTTATTTTATGTGTGATGATTTTGAAGAAGATATATTTGTACCATCAGTAAATCTAGGACATGCTTTACATGACGATCTTGTTAGAGCTTATGTTTATAAAAAACGAAGAAGTAATAAAATAGAGGCTGATGTTGTTGAAGTTATTGAACGTGCAAAACAGGAGTTTGTAGGAGTTTTACAAATGAGTAAAAACTTTGGTTTTGTATTACCAGATAACAATAAAATGTATGCCGATATTTTTATTCCGAAAAGTAAAATTAATGGCGCAAGTCATGGAGATAAGGTGTTAGCAAAACTTACCGATTGGCCAGAGAATTCTAAAAACCCTTTTGGTAAAATAACACAAGTTTTAGGAAAACCTGGTGAGCATGATACAGAAATACATTCTATTTTGTTGGAATATGGTTTACCACATGATTTTCCGAGTGAAATTGAAGAGGAAGCTAAAGAAATTCCAATTGAAATAACTAAAGAAGAAATTTTGAAAAGGAGAGATATGAGAGGGGATTTAACCTTTACTATTGATCCTAAAGATGCAAAAGATTTTGATGATGCTTTATCCTTTACTAAGTTAGATAATGGTAATTACGAAATAGGAATTCATATTGCGGATGTTTCACATTATGTTCAACCAAAAACAAAACTAGATGATGAAGCTTATGATAGAGCAACTTCTGTTTATTTGGTGGATCGCGTGGTTCCTATGCTACCGGAAATGCTATCTAATGGTGTTTGTTCATTAAGACCTAACGAAGAGAAACTAACCTTTTCAGCTGTATTTGAGATAAATCAAAAAGCCGAAATAGTGAATACATGGTTTGGTCGTACCGTAACGTATTCTGATAAGCGTTTTGCTTATGAAGAAGCTCAAGTAATTATCGAAACAAAAGGAAATGTTATACCAAAAGAAATTTCTTTAACAGGAGAATCATATGTGGTTGATGATGCTATTGTTGACGCTACATTAAAACTGGATGAATTAGCTAAAATTCTTCGAAAAAAGAGAATGAAGGAAGGTGCTATTTCATTTGATAAAGTAGAAGTTAAGTTTCATCTTGATGAAAAAGCGAATCCAATAGGTGTGTTCTTTAAAGAAGCGAAGGATGCTAATAAGTTAATTGAAGAGTTTATGTTATTGGCCAATAGGAAGGTAGCAGAATTCATTGGATTTACGAAAGGAAAAGCGACTAACAAAACATTTATCTACCGTGTTCATGACGAGCCGGACACTGAAAAATTGGCATCATTGCAGAATATTATTAGTAAATTCGGGTATAAGATTAACACCGAATCCAGAGAAAAAACATCTCAAAGTTTGAATAAATTATTGAGTGATGTGCATGGAAAAGGTGAAGCTAATATGGTAGAAACGTTAGCAATAAGATCAATGAGTAAAGCTGAATATACAACGCAAAATATTGGTCATTATGGATTAGCATTCGATTATTATTCTCATTTTACTTCTCCAATACGTAGATATCCTGATGTCATGACACATCGACTTCTCCAACATTATTTAGATGCTGGAAGTACGCCAAAGGCTGAAATTTATGAAGAACGTTGTAAACACTCTTCAAAAATGGAGGAATTAGCGTCAAAAGCTGAGCGTGATTCTATTAAATATATGCAAGTTAAATATATGCAAGATCATCAAAATGAAGAATTTGATGGTGTTGTTTCTGGAGTAACAGAATGGGGAATATACGTTGAGATTGTCTCTAATAAATGTGAAGGTATGGTGAGAATTAAAGATATAAAAGATGATTATTATATTTTTGATGAGAAACAATATGCTGTTGTTGGACAGGCTACCAAGAATATGATTCAATTGGGAGATGAAGTTGTAGTTAAAGTAAAACACACTGATTTAGAACGAAAACACCTCGATTTCGAGTTAATTACGCGTTAAACTTAATAACTGTAACAATAAAATGTGATTATTGTCTTTATAGTAATGGTATGATTATTGACTGTTATTGTAATGTACAAGCATTTATATATAGTTATATAATTGTTGAAATATAATTAAAATGAAAAGATTTATTTTTTTAAGTATGTTTTTAGCGGTGGCGCTAGTTTCTGCTCAAAACAAAATAACAAAAGATTTAGGTAGCTTTAAAGTGCTGAAGGTTTATAACGGAATTGATATAGAATTAATTAAATCCGATAAAAATAGAGCTGTTGTAACTGGAGCTAAATCTAACAAAGTAAAGTTCAAATCAGAGAATGATAAATTAAAGATCGTATTGTCCTTTCCAGAAACAACTGCTGAGGGGAAAGCTAAGGTATCTTTGTACTATGTAAATGATATACATATTGTGGATGCAAACGAGGGAGCTGTTGTTACTTCTAAGAGCTTAAAACAACAATCTGTTGAAATAAAAGCTCAAGAAGGAGCTTTTATCAATATGGTTGTTGATGTAAAGCATTTAAAGGTTAAGAGTACTTCTGGTTCTGTAATTAAGTTATCAGGTAATGCTAAAAATCAAACAGTGAATGTTGATTTGGGTGCTAACTATCATGGTTATAAACTTCAAGTAGCAGCAATGAACATTGTTAGAGCTGGATCGGGAGCAAAAGCAGAAGTTCAATCAGGTGAAACGCTGGATGCAAAAGTATCATTTGGAGGATCAATTTTTTACAAAGGGAAACCAGAGGTGTTAAAAGATAAAAAAGTAATTGGTGGAGTAATTGAACCAAGAACTTAATTTTGTATCTTTGTCAATAAATTTAGTTTAAAATGAATTCACTTACTATATTTTTAGGATTTGTAGGACCTTGGCAGATTGCTATTGTTGTTGCCTTAGTTTTATTAATGTTCGGAGGTAGAAAGATACCTGAGTTAATGAGAGGATTAGGAACTGGTATAAAAGAGTTCAAAGATGCTACGAAAACTGAAACTGACGGAGAAGAGCAATTGAAAGATAAAGAATCATAAGTTGTTACAACAGATATAAATAGAAAGCCGAATCATTTGATTCGGCTTTTTTTAGGCACTTTCAGAAAACAGTCTATTTTTTAAAATACATTGAAAATAGAGGATAAAATTATATAAATTCTATCCTCTATTTCTGTTTAAAAGAGGTTTTATTGATTGAATCTCCTAAAAACGTACCTACAAGACGTAGCTCTCCCATGAAAAAAATACTAAGATTTTATTTTAGGCTATTTGTTGGTCTGTTTGAGCTATTTTTCTTCGACCAATTTCTAATGCATTTCCTGTGTGTATACCAAAGAATATCCATAGAATTTCATTCTTTTTTGTTTTGGCTTTTATTTTCCGTAGGTGATAATGTTCTTTATCCTTACCAAAAGAGCCTTCTAATCTTGTTGCTCTTTCTTTAGCAATGATAGCCCTAAGTTGCTTTTTCTCTTTATGATTTTTAGGTTTTCTACCCTTGGGGATAAAGTCTGTCTGTATGGTTTTTGAGCTACTATATGTTCTGTTTTTATTGGTAGCATAAATTTTATCTCCACCGGCTACTTTTACCTTTTTTCGAGTTAACCCTTGCGCTTTTTGAACTGTTTGTATAAAACGGTTTCCTTCGTGAAACGCATTAAAATTAATATGTTCTATAAAGCTAATTCCATCAATTTGAACTTTGTTAACTTTTGCTCCAAACTCAACAGGCTTTACTTCTTTTCCGCGAACAATAGGACGGATATAATCCTTATGAATACTTACAATTCTATCTTTGATTTTTTCTCCTGTATCAAAATGATCTTTTTGTTGTTTGTAAATTCTTTGGATTGTGTCGATTCGCTTATAATACAAGGGCTTAAACTCGATATTGTAGGCCTTGGATAATTCCTTTTCAAAATCGATAAACTTACTTAATAGCTTCAGTAAAGCTCGGGTTAATGAAGTACGTTTAGACTTGGTTTTTCTTCGCATTTTACTAAATCCTTGGTAACGTTTTTTCCACTTGTTATATCTACTTCTGATCATCTTAGTTCCTAAGATGGAGCAAGTTTTACGTAATTGATTGTACAACCAGTGAACAGATTCCCAAAGTAATTTCTGGATGGTAGGATAACGAACTTCACTTTCGTAACAAGTAGCATCCATTACGATTTGGTCGGTACTATCAATATGATTTTTCCAAGAATTAAAAAGAACTTTTTCTACTAAATTAATATCTAGTTTCTCTGCTAATTCACAACGTATTTGACTTATTATTTTATAGTTTGTTAAACGTTCAAAACCTAATTCTATATCGCAGAAAAATTGATAGTCTAAATTTGAGTTGAGTTGTTCAATCATTTTCCTATCCGAACAATTGGCATAATGCTTTAAAAACATCAAGCCAAGTCTTCCTTTAGGGCTAAAAAGATAGTTACGCCCTTTTTTTTGTTCAGTAATATTTAAAGTAGTAACCAAGTCATCCCAATCAATAGCAGAATAGATTTTGCCCAAATCTCCCTCTAAAAAACGTGTGTAATGAGCATCATAATTCTCACTGAGGGGAAAAAATTGAAATGCGGTGTTGCATTTCAGAAATTCTTCGTATTTTCATAATTACACAAATGGAAACCCCGTTTTTTACCTTTTTTGGTGATTTTCGGGGTTTATTATGAATATAAGATACAACAAAACCCTCGTAAAAACAAGGGTTTAGCTATTTTATGACAGTGCCTTTTTATATTCTCACAGCAGTACCTGAGGCGGTAACCATTAGCATTCCGCCATTAGGACCTACAGTTTCGTAGTCTAAATCAATTCCTATAATTGCATTTGCACCAGTATGTTCAGCACGTTGTTGCATTTCACTCATAGCAATATCCTTAGCTTCTCTAAGGACTTTTTCATAAGAGCCTGACCTTCCTCCTACGATATCTCTAATACCGGCAAAAAAATCCTTTATAAAATTGGCTCCGATGATGGTTTCACCTGTTACAATTCCTAAATATTCTTGCACTGGTTTTCCTTCTATAGTATTTGTTGTAGTAATTAACATATATTAAATAGTATTTAAATTATAAAAAAAGCGCTGTTTCAACAGCGCTTTATAAAATATTATTCTTCTTTGTCTTTCCTCTTTTTGGCTTCCTTCATAGCTTCTCCTATTTGATTACTTGCTGAGAAACTTGCAACCATATTGTTTAACATATCGCTACCTGCTTGTGGAGAATTAGGTAATAAAATAAGATTACTGTTATTATCTGCACCAATTGCTTGTAAAGTATCATAATGTTGTGTAACAACTATCAAAGCGGAAGCTTCCTGGCTGTTGATACCAACTTTATTTAGAACTTCAACAGATTCTTCTAAACCTCTAGCAATCTCTCTTCTTTGATCAGCAATCCCCTGCCCTTGTAATCTCTTACTTTCTGCTTCAGCTTTGGCTTTTTCAACGATTAATATACGTTGAGCATCACCTTCATATTGCGCTGCAACTTTTTCACGTTCCGAGGCATTAATTCTGTTCATTGCTTCTTTTACCTGGGCATCTGGATCAATATCTGTAACTAGAGTTTTAATAATATCGTATCCGTATTCTATCATTGCATTGTTTAATTCTGATTTTACAGCAATAGCAATATCATCTTTGTTAACAAAAACGTCATCTAAACGCATTTTAGGTACCTCTGCACGTACAACATCAAATACGTATGAAGTAATTTGATCATGAGGATAATCTAGCTTGTAAAAGGCGTCATATACCTTTTCTCTAATAACTTTGTATTGTACTGACACTTTTAGTTTCACAAAAACATCATCTAAAGTCTTAGTTTCAACAATAACATCTAATTGTTGAATTTTTAAACTTAGTTTTCCGGCAATTTTATCAACCAATGGAATTTTAAACTGAAGTCCCGATTGTCTGATACTTTGAAATTTTCCAAATCTTTCAATAATAGCTGCGGTTTGTTGTTTTACAACGAAGAAAGATGAAAGAAGAACAATTATTCCAAGGAATAATACTGGATATAGATATACTGGCATAATAAAAAGATTTTAAGTTGATTGAATTTTTTTAAAGATACGTTTTCTTTACTATAGGACGTATTTTTTATAAAATGTTACAGTTCTTTTTCATAAAAGTTATATTTGCTAAAAATCACTAATATGGAACTTATAAAATCAAATGCTACAGAAATCTTAGTTTTATTATTCTTAGTAGTAACTTTTTTACAATCGGGTGTTGATAAAGTAACGGATTGGAATGGTAACCTTTCTTTTATCAAAGATCATTTTAAAAACTCTCCTTTAAAAAATGTTGTACCATTATTGTTAGCTATAATTCTTGTTGTTGAATTATTGGCGGGCGCATTTATGTTTATTGGAATATTTAATTTAGCAACTACAGGTGCAAAAGAATTAGCTTTATTAGGAGTTCAATTATCGGCGTTAACTTTAATATTTTTATTAATAGGCCAACGGTTGGCAAAAGACTATGCCGGTGCGATGACCTTAGCAGTTTATTTTGTAATTGCTGTTTTTGGTATGTTTTTATTAAAATAAATTTTATTTATTTTTAATTAATAAGGTATCAATTATTCTTATTGTAAAACCTCTTAAAATATACGTTTTAAGAGGTTTTATTTTTTTACTAAGGTGTTTGTATGTTTTTATATTTTAAATACTTTAAAAATATATTAAAATTAGTTTTATTGTTTTTTTATTAGAAAAATAAGTGATGAATAGTTGTTTTCCGTTTTAGCTTTAAGATTCGACTTTAAACCTATGTAGAAAGCTTTAAACGGATTCATTTTACCAGTCTTATACTTTTCACTTAAGAGTGAAACATAAAATGAATCAAATTTCATTGGTAGTATTTTAGAAACTTTCATATGATGAAAGTTGAATATTTTATGAATGGATTTTTTAGAAAAGTGCCATACATGTCTCGGAACGTCATAGGCCGCCCAATATTGCTTATAATAATTTGCGTCGTAGCTTTTGTAATTTGGAACAGCAATAATTAGAGTACCATTTTCTGTTAGTAGTTTTTTAATATCCTTTATGTATTCATGAATATTTGTTACATGTTCTAATACATGCCATAGAGATATAACATCATATTTTTTACCAGAAAGTTGTTCTATGGATTCGTTTAAATGTGTACCATTTTTTTTTGCAATGGCTCTAGCGTCCTCGGAAGGTTCGACTCCGTTAACGGTCCATCCATTTTGATGACAAACATTTATAAAATGTCCTGTACCAGCACCTATGTCTAATAATGTTTTGTTTTTGGAGTTAAAGCTATTAATAAGTTTTAGTTTCTTGTTTAAAGAATACTTCTTAACGATTTGGTATATTTTGTCAATTAGAGATTTCTTGCTATCTGTATGTGAAATGTAATTATCACTTTTGTAATAGTTATGTAAATCCTTTGGTAGCGGTGATGTTACTAACATATCTAATTGCTCATTGTACATCACTTCATAACTTTCATTTGAAACGGTATAATCAATGCAATTGAGATAAGGTGTTAGATTTTTGTAAAGATCTTTTTCCTCGTTCAATGTACTTAAATTGTGTTGTTAGTCTTACTTGTAATACATTACAATATTACGTAAAAATGTTATATGTTCCACATGGAACATTATTATAAGTTTTGTAAAAGTTGATTGGGCTATTGGTTTATATATTTTTTTCAACTATTTGTAATAGCATGTTGTAAATTTTCTTGTCTCGATGTGTGTGTTTTTGTTCTTTATCGAATACTTGTAAATGTAAATCAATAGACTTGAATAATCAGTTTATTTGAATTTACTTTATGGTTATAGTAACCTTTGGTTAATAATCATTATAACTCTACTCCTACCGTTTTTTGTTTTAGTTAATAATTACTAGAATGTTTGGGTTTTATTTTCAATGCTAGCTTATTATTGCTTGTGTTCCATGTGGAACAGTTTGCGTTTAGATGTACTTCTATTTTATTTACTTCACTTATCTCATAATGTATTAAGTCGTTCGAAGTTTTGTTCTATATGAATATTTGTTTACGCAGGAATTGAATTATTAATGTGTTGTATTTATTTTATGTTTATTATGAACAATTCTTGTTGATAGGATATTTATGTTCTGAATGTTTGTTCTATTTTAAAATTGGTATAGTATCCTGATTATACAGATACATTCGTTGTATGGTTTTATAAGTATTCGGATAGGAAGATAATTTTTGGAAAGGTAAGTTGAAAAAGAATGTGTTAGTATTTAATTAGATGATTTAGGTAGATGTTTTTTTTTGTAAGTTTATTTACTAGTGGTTTTCTTTCTTCAAATCTTTTAATTGTACTTTTATACTAATGCAATCAAAGAATGGCACGAAAAAACAAAGTTGTTCCACATGGAACGTTTTAGTTTTTGTCGTTATTTTTATGTGTGAATACGTATTGCATAAATATCTCTTAAAATAATTAGTAGTAATTCTTTTGCTTTATTAAATAAAAATTACCTGAGTTTAAATGGGGTTATCTTTATTATAATTGGAAAGGAATTAGAAGAATTTTTTATATAATGTTGATCTTATTATGGTGATACTTTTATTTTTTTCTATATTCTGAATTATTTAAACCAATCTGAGTTTATTCTATGTTTGTTTTTGAAGTTGTTTCTCGTTACATATATTTTGAATTATTTGTGTTACGTTAAATATATAATTCCATATATAAATAGGCCGTGGTTATGTATAGCTTCATAAATTGTGTTGTTTTAGTTTTTTCGCTATTCTAATATGTGTTTTTTAGATTTTGAACTTAGATCATGCGATTTTGGTTGATCTATAAGTGGTGTTGGTTTGTGATGTTAACTTATGGGTTTCTATCAAGAAGTGAATTTTTTGATATCGCTTTAATTTCTTCTATCTTAACTCCTTTATTATGGCTTAATATATATATTCTATTAGGTGTGATTTTTTTCTATTGTTTAATGAATGCTATTTATTCTAGATATTACCAACGGCTTTTCTTTTTATTAATCCTTAGTTTTATTTGTTTAAACTGTGTATAATCTATTCTGGAGTAGCTTGCGCTTAACTTATAGACGATGGATAATTGTATAGAAGGATATACGAATGTGTAAATAGTTATAAGTTTTTAAATTCTGGTATAGTTTCGTATGGCCTTACGTATAGAAGTAGATGGTGTGTTTATATATGAAGTTGGTTTTTCTGGTTCTATGGATGTTTGATGTTCTTACTTTGGATTGTGCTTGGTCTTATCTTGTATCAATGTATAATGGAGAGATCTTGAAAATTTAATTTTTACTTAAATACTATTAATCCGTCTATGTTTGTTGTAGTAAGATATGTAAGAATGGCTTTAAATGTATATGTTGTCTTAAATAGCTATTGTTGATATTACGAGTATAGTGTGTAAATGTGATGATTAGATTATTTTAAGAACAAGTAGAAAGATACTTGTATATCAAATTAGTTGTTTTCTTTGATTAAGGTTATATATATAAAATTGATAGAGTAAATAGTGTGTATAAAAAAAACGTTCCACATGGAACGTTTTTAGTTTTTCTTTAATTTGTTATTGCTATCTACCCATGTAAACGAGTAGTACAGAAATATCACTTGGAGAAACACCGCTTATCCTACTGGCTTGCGAAATAGATGTTGGTTGAATTTTACTAAGCTTTTCTCTTGCTTCATAAGAAAGAGATTTTACTTTACTATAATCGAATAAAGAAGGTATAGGAACGTTTTCTAATCTATTTAATTTATCAGCATTGTTCTTTTCTTTTGCGATGTATCCTGAATACTTTAAATGAATTTCTACTTGTTCTATAATTTCTTTATCGATGTTGTTTTCTTCGATAAACGATTTTAATTTATCTAGGTTACGGTAATCATTGAATTCCAATTGAGGTCTAGCAGCTATTTTGTATAGCTTCATAGATTGGTTTATCGCGGCTAAGTTTTTCTTTTCTAAAATAGGATTTATTTCTTCTTTTGAAACACTTAAATTGGTTAGAAAAGCGATTAGCTTTTCTGTTTTTTCTTCTTTATCTGTTACTCTATCGAGTCTTTCTTTAGAAGCTAAACCAAGTTCATATGATCTTTTAGTAAGTCTTAAATCGGCGTTATCCTGTCTTAGTAAGGTACGATATTCTGCTCTTGAAGTAAACATTCGATAAGGTTCTTCTGTACCTTTAGTGATTAAATCGTCTATGAGCACGCCAATATAAGCTTCACTTCTTTTTAAGATAAAAGGCTCTTTGTTTTGTGTTTTTAATGCGGCATTTACTCCCGCCATTAATCCTTGGGCGGCGGCTTCTTCATATCCAGTAGTTCCGTTTATTTGACCTGCAAAGAACAGATTCTCTATTAACTTGGTTTCAAGATTATGTCTTAATTGGGTAGGTGGGAAATAATCGTATTCAATTGCGTAACCATATCTAAAGAATTTTACATTTTCAAATCCTGATATTGCTCTAATAGCTTTGTCTTGTATGTCTTCAGGAAGTGAAGTAGAAAAACCATTTACATATATTTCTACAGTATTCCATCCTTCTGGTTCTACAAAAATTTGGTGTCTTTCTTTTTCTGCAAAACGATTTATTTTATCTTCTACTGACGGGCAATAACGAGGTCCTGTTGATTTAATTCTACCGTTAAACATTGGTGATCGATCGAAGCCTTCCTTCAGTAAATTATGTACTTCTGGATTCGTATAAGTTAAATAACACGAACGTTGTTTTGGTAACGGAGTTGTTGTTGGTAAGTATGAAAACTTTTCAGGATTTTCATCTCCTGGTTGCTCAGTCATTTTTGAATAATCGAGAGATCTTCCATCTACGCGTGGAGGTGTTCCTGTTTTCATTCGACCCGCTTCGAAACCTTTTTCAATTAAATCTTCAGTAATTCCTGTAGATGCTCCTTCTCCTGCTCTACCACCACCAAATGTTTTTTCTCCAATATGTATTAAACCATTTAGAAAAGTCCCTGCGGTAACAATTACAGTTTGTGCTTTTATATGTAACCCTAAAGCGGTTTTTACGCCTTTAATCTTGTTTCCTTCAAATAGCAATCCATTAACGGAATCCTGATAAAAGTCTAAATTTTTAGTTTGCTCTAGCATGGTTCTCCAGCATTCAGCAAACTGCATCCTGTCAGATTGAGCTCTTGGACTCCACATTGCTGGTCCTTTTGATTTATTGAGCATCTTAAATTGTATGGCCGTTTTATCGGTTACAATTCCGCTGTATCCTCCTAAAGCATCAATTTCACGAACAATTTGTCCTTTAGCAATGCCTCCCATAGCAGGATTACAACTCATTTGGGCAATGTTTTGCAAATTCATTGTAATCAGCAATGTTTTTGCTCCCATATTAGCACTGGCGGCAGCAGCTTCGCTTCCTGCATGCCCTCCTCCTACTACAATAACGTCGTATATGGTATTATATAAACTCATGTGATAATATTCAGTTCCACGTGGAACTCGGTTATACTTTTCTTAAAATTTCTAAACATTCATTTTCTTTCCTACGCATGATTTCTTTTTCATTATCAGTTTTATCTTTATATCCTAAATAATGAAGAATACCATGAATGATTACTCGGTGAAGTTCATTTTCAAATGCTACATTAAAAAGAGAAGCATTCTCTTTTACACGCTCAATTGAAACAAATATATCTCCACTTACCTCCTTACCTAAAGAGTAGTCAAAACTAATAATATCGGTAAGGGTGTCGTGTTGAAGAAATTCAATGTTTATTTTGTGTAAATAAGCGTCATCACAGAAAATATAATTGATTTCACCTAATGAACCTTCTTCTTTTGTAATACACTGTTGTATCCAAGCACTAGTGTTTTCTTCTTCGTTTAATTTAAAATCTGTTTCGTAGTTAAATTGTATCATTTAAATATATAGTGGTAACAATGTTGTGTTTTAACTTGTAGTTGTTAATAAGGTTAATTTTTGGTTGTCCCCTCCTTTTTTGTAGTTGTAAAGTATTGTTTAACCTTTTGTTTGTAATTCTGCTGCAAAGGTAATGATTGTCTATTTAATATCTCTGTTTGGTTATAAAACAACTCTTTAAACTTTAGTTCTTTCTTATTCGTGTTTTTAAACTCTTTAAGATTGGTGTTTGATTTACGTTCTTGTTTCTTACCTTGTTCGAAAGAAGCTTTTTCTAGCTTTAACAATTCATACTTCAAAGCTTGCATTCTTTTTAAATTCTCCTGATTAAATCCGTTTTCTAAAATTTTATTTTCTAACTCTTCCATTTGTTGTAATGCTTTTTTTGCAGCACCATTTCCGTCCTTACCATTTTTAATGGCATCCTGAAGTTGTTGACGTAATTGTGATTGTTCCTTGAAAATTTTATATAATTCTCCATCCATTTGTTCACCATTTTCACCTTGCTGTCCTTCTCCTTGTTTACCTTCTTTTTGTCCTTTTTGTCCTTTTTGTCCTTTTTTACCTTCGCCTTCTTTAGGTTTACCGTCTTCACCTTGCTTCATGCCGTCTTTCATTTTTTGCATGATATCGTTTTGCTTTTGTATAATATCAGGTAAACTGAAAGAATCTCCTTTTCCTCCTTTACCCTTTCCTTGCCCCATACCTTGTTGAGGGTTTTGCATGGCATCAAGTGTATTACTTAACATGTCGGCTAATGTGTTTGCAGAAGTCATTACGTATTGCTGATTTGATACACCAATAGTGATTTTATTATCTGCTAAATTGTCTAAAGATTCATCAATATTATAGTGAGCGTTGGCTAATTCTTCCTGAATTTTTGTGCTAATACTCGGTACTCTCATTGATAAAGCGAATAAACTATCATCAATATGCTCAAAATATGTTTTTAATTGATATTGCTTTTTAATATTGGTTCCAAAGTTTGGGTGAGCAGCATTGGTGTTTGAAAAATCATTCATTAAATCTTCTTGATTGAATGAAAAAGTAACTAAGTTTTTAAGTACCTGACGCAAACTTTCCATGTTTTCTTCCTCCATTTCTGCACTCATAGATTGCATTGAATTTTGCATACTTTTACTCATTTCCTTCATCTTTTTTGCTGCTTTTTTCTGATTCTTTTTCGCTTGGGAACTCTTTTTTTGCTCCATATTCTCTAGCGATTTCTTCATTTCTTGTTCAGCCTGCTTTTCCATTTCTTCCATAGAAGGAATATCCATAGGTTCTTTTAATTTCTCATTATCTTTTTCAAGCTCATCAATGTCTTTCTTTAAATCATCAAACTCTTTATTTGCCTCTTTTTGCTCTTCAGAAGTGTCTTCTTTTTTAGATAACTCTTCCTGTTTTTTTGATAGTTCATTGAGCTTTTCAGTGATTTGATTCATTTTTTGCTCTACATAATATCGCTTTGTCATTTCAAGAATACGTTCTAAACTGCGTTCTTTTTGTTTGTTTTGTTCAGCAAGCTCTTTGGTTTTCTTAATTAAGTCTTCTTTTTTTAATTTATCTGCTAACTCTTTTAGTTCGTCAAGAAGTTTTTGTTGCTTGTCAATTTTCTTTAATTCTTCAATCCTTTTCTTTAAATTTTCTTTTTTATCGTTTAGCGTTGGGGTGTTTTCTTCTTTTTCTTCAAAATTTTCTTGTATTTTGTCTGTTTGACGTTCCATCATTTGCTTGTATTGCTCCTGACGTTTTATCAAATCTTTAATATTTTTCTGATCACTCCAGCTAATATTCTTTTTGTTTTGTAGCTCCAATTGAATTTTTTCAAGATCTTTTTTACTGTTTTGCTGTTTCTCTAGAGAGTTTTCAAGCTTGTTTATATGGTCTTTTTGTTCTTGTAGTAACTCTTCTTTTAATTCTGCTGCAGACTTTTGGCGGTAGTAAAATTTTTGACTTACGGCTTTTTTTGCGCCATTTACTCTGTCGTTGTCAAAAACTTGAAAATACAATTCGTAATTTGTTTTTTCTTGTAATTTTAGGTTATTAGGAAACTCATGAAAGAAGGTTTGAATAGCCTCTTTATTTATATTAATCACTTGATAATCAGTTGTTTGATTATTATTTTCTTTACTGTATACCAGTTCTAATTTTGATATTCCATGATCGTCAGAAACTTGTCCGTAAAACTGCGCATTACCTCTTGTTATGCTGTCAATATTTGATTGAACATTAATATTCGGAACTTCATCTTTGATAACTTGAATTGAAAATTGTAATTGTTCGTAGTCTTTTAAGTTTTCATTTGAAGTTGATAATTGATAATTCATTGAATTGAGAATCCTTCGTTTTAATGAAAATTCATTTTTAGTGTCTTTTTTGAAACTTGTTCGTTTATTATTACTAGTAAACGCAACACTATCAGTTTCAGATGTTTTTATCTTCCAAGTGATGAATGTTCCTTGTGGAACATTGATATTTCCTAGGTTTTTTATGATTTCATTTCGTTTTTTTAAGTAGCCAGGATAGTTTAATTCTAAGGCAATATTTTGAATTGAAGGTGTGTTTATAAGTTGTATTGAGTACGATTTCGACGTAACTTTATTAGCCTTTAAGAAAAAGGAAATTGAATTTTGAACATCATTAAAAGTATATGAAAACAATCCATTTCCATTATTCTGCATGTAATATTGTTGATCGTTGAAATGAATTTTTGTTTCTTGTGGGGTACTTTCACCTTTTGTTTCAAAATAAATTGTGATGGATTTTCCTTTAATAACAGTGAAATCCGAGTCTGTAGGAATAAAATAGAAAGGAGCTGGTGGTGTATATGCTTTACTCGGGTTCATTACACGTTCAAAACTTTGATTAAGTTTTGAATTTATACCCGTCAGTAAGCTTAATCCCCATATAAAAAGAGGTATTAGTGCATATTTTGCATACCTAATATTTGATTTAAAATTAATAGCTTTTGAAAAAGGAATAGGTTGTAATTCTTCTGATTTTTGAGAAATACTTGCTAACAATAAATCCGATTGCTCAGAATGATTCTTTAATTGTAAAATATTAATGAGTTTATCACTTACTTCCGGAAAATGAGCGCCAATTATTTTAGATGCTTCTTCAGAAGAAATTCCTTTTTTTAATCCAATTAATTTAAAAATGGGAAAAAGTATAAATCTTATTAATAACAAGGTTTCCACAGTTATAAAAACCCAAAAAAGCAAGGTTCTAGCACTTGTGTTTAACCACAAAAAATGCTCAATGAATAGGGTTATAAACAAATAGATTAAACCTAATGATGTAAATAACAATGCGCCTTTAATAAGTTCGTTTGTGTAGTATTTCTTACTAAACTGTTGTAATTTTTGTTCTATTTTTTCAAATACTTCCATCGAGTTAATCTTGAAATTTTAATGAGTTATTACCTTTCTTATGTTTGATTTTTCTACTAAATCTTTCGCCTTTACATAGCCAACAACTACAAGGAGTTCCATGAGACCTAAAGCTATGTACATTGCCATCTTTTTCAGTTAATCTGTGCAGCTTTAGCCTTTTTTTATACTTAAGAATTTTAATTCTAAAACGCTCTCTTTTATTCAAATTCTTAGAATTTTCTGTTTTTATTATATGATGAATAATTGACTACCATATAACTTATAAAAATACTACATTTACAATTAAAGATTACAAACAATTTTTTGTAAGTATATCTTTGCTTCTACTACTACAAGAAATAGAACATAATGGTGTTATTAACAAAACCAAAAAATGTTAATAGTGGATCTATAGTATTTTGTTTGAAACAAGAATTAGGATCTCCATATCAATGAACTCGTTTAAACGAGTTCAATAGTAAAACAATAAAATCAAATCGATGAAAGACCTAAAAATCATTGCAGCAATTCTGTTTACTGGAACATTGTTTGCTCAAAGTCCTTGGACAAAAAAGAAAAACGAAGCATATCTTCAATTGTCTTTTTCAAGTATTTCGAACTACTCAGAGTTATTTGGAAATCCTGATTATGCTACCGACAGAGAGATTACGGATAACACTTTACAACTTTACACGGAGTATGGTTTATCTGATAAAACCACATTATTTGGAAGTGTACCTTTGAAAATGGTTCAATCGGGAAATCCGACTTTAAATATTGCCATAACTCCAGAAGGATCAGAAACGAGTTTAGGTAATATTCAACTAGGTGTAAAACACAATTTTTACAATAAAAAATGGTTAATTTCAGGACAAATAGGAGTTGAAGCAAACACTAGTACATATACCGCCACTTCAGGACTTCGCACTGGATATGATGCTTGGACCGTTACACCTTTAATTCTGGTTGGACGTGGTTTTAACAATTGGTATATACAAGCTTTTACTGGGGTTGATATTCGAACAAATAATTACAGTAGTGCTTATAAACTTGGAGGAGAAGTTGGTTACAAAGCAATTGATTGGTTATGGGTTGCTGGATTTTTAGATGGTGTTGCTTCTTTTCAAAACGGAGAAGTTGTAATTCCAACGAATAATGGTTTAACTGGATTGTACGTAAATAACCAGAGTTATGCCGCCTTCGGTTTGAAATTAATAGGAGAAATTAATGATAAATTTGGAACGAACGTTGGAATTGGTGGAGCTCTTGGTGGAAGAAATGTTGCTAAAAAACCTGCTTTTAGTGTTGGGTTCTATTATAAATTATAAGTTGTAAATAGCATAAAATGCACTTTATGATATAGAGACTGTCAATTTTGATGGTCTTTTTTTTTTGAAATAATAGTTGAACCAAATAAAATTTAGGGTTTATTAATCGTGCATAGAGCTAAACACCATGGTATGTATCTCCGGTTTTTTTATTATAACTTCATGAATAGCATTGAAAACACAAGAAAATTGACATTTTCTTACTTTCTGCATAGCACTTTATGATTGAAGCGTAAAACACTTGTTTGATCATGTTTTAAAGTAGTTTCAATATGGAATACATTTTCGAATGTATAAAGCGAGTTAAATCTTACTTAGTGCTTAAAAACTTGCGATGAGTTCATTAGATAAAACTATCTTTGCGCTTTCAAAAGCTACCTAATATGGGCTTCTTTTGAGTAATAGAGATTTTAAAAGAATTTAATTAAAATGACTGACAACGTAAGAGTACGATTTGCTCCGAGTCCAACAGGGCCGTTGCACATGGGAGGAGTAAGAACCGCTTTATTCAACTATTTATTTGCCAAAAAACACAATGGAACTTTTGTCTTAAGAATAGAAGATACTGATCAAACACGTTATGTAGCGAACGCTGAAAAATATATTATCGATTCGTTAGAATGGTGTAATATTCCATTTGATGAAGGCCCTGGTAAAAATGAAAAATTCGGACCTTATCGTCAGTCTGAACGTAAAGATTTATATAAGCAATATGCCGATGAGCTTTTAGCAAGTGGTTGGGCATATTATGCCTTTGATACCGCTGAAGAGTTAGATGCTCACAGAAAAAATCACGAAGAAAAAGGGAAAACGTTTATTTACAATTGGCACAACCGTGAAAAACTTCAAAATTCGTTAGCATTATCTTCAGAAGAAGTTGAAACGAAAATTAATGCAGGTGAAAAATTTGTGATTCGTTTTAAAACTCCACATGATGAAATATTGGTAATGGAAGACGAAATACGTGGAAAAATTTCAGTGAATACAAGTACTTTAGATGATAAAGTATTGTTTAAATCTGATGGAATGCCTACGTATCATTTAGCAAATATTGTTGACGATCATTTAATGCAAATCTCTCATGTGATTCGTGGTGAAGAGTGGTTGCCTTCTCTCCCACTCCATGTGTTGCTTTATAGAGCTTTTGGTTGGGATGCTCCAAAATTCGCGCATTTACCGTTAATTTTAAAACCAGTTGGTAAAGGAAAATTAAGCAAAAGAGATGGTGATAAATTAGGTTTTCCAGTATTCCCATTAGAATATGTGAATGAAGAAACAGGTGATGTTTCAAGAGGTTATAAAGAAGATGGATATTTTTCTGATGCTTTTATAAACATGTTGGCATTTTTAGGCTGGAATCCAGGTACAGAAAGAGAGCTCTTTTCTTTGAAAGAGTTAACGGAAGTTTTTGATTTGAAACGAGTAAGCAAATCAGGAGCTAAATTCAGTCCTGAAAAAACGAATTGGTTTAACCAGCAATACATGCAATCAAAGTCAGATAATGAATTATCTGGTGCATTTGCATTAATATTAGCTGAAAAAGGTGTTAAAAGCGAAAAAAACTATATAGAAAAGGTTGTTTCGTTAGTGAAAGAAAGAGCTGTGTTTGTGGCAGATTTTTGGGATTTGTCTAATTTTTTCTTTGAAAACCCGTCTGAGTACGATGCAAAAGCAGCAAAAAAGCAATGGAAAGAATCAACCCCCGACTTAATGAAAGAACTTATTTCAGTTGTAGAGGGTATTGAAAATTTTGAGTCCGAAAATATTGAAACCATAGTAAAAACTTGGATTACTGAAAAGGAAGTAGGTTTTGGAAAAGTAATGCAACCTTTGCGTTTAAGTTTAGTGGGCGCTTTAAAAGGGCCTCATTTATTCGATATTATAGAAATGATTGGTAAACAAGCTACCATTGAACGACTTAACAATGCAATAAGTAATTTGTAAAGGAATTTTCATAAGCTTGTTTGAATAATATAAAAACTGGAAGAGTATATCGCTTCCAGTTTTTTTTTGCTTCAATAATTTAAAATTGCTGGCTACTGTCTGTTATAGTCTTATAATTCTAACATTTTACAGTTTTATTTATTGGTTTTTAAACATTTTACAATATTTTATTGAGTTTTTATGTATTTTGTTATATGTTTGTATCACATTATACAAAAAACAAGTTATGGCAGTATTTAAAACACTTGATGAACTCAATGAGTTCAATAAAAAGGGTTTTGAACAGATTTTCGGATTGAAAAAGATAGAACGTCCCGAAAGTCCATTCAAAGAAGGCTCTTTTGATGATCTCAAATTCAATGCACGACCACATGAAGTTTTTAATCTCGATTGGAAAACATACGGTAGTATTGATTTTGCGGATAAATTTTTACCCTATATTAAAAAGTATTACAAAGGAAAGGGAATGTGGATGTACGATGGGGCTGAATTATTTAATGGTTTAAAAAAGACAGAAAGAAAGTTATTTACTTTTGATGAACATAAATATTTAATCAGCCTTATTAATTACACATACCCCAAAGGTGTATTAGCGCAAGAAAGAAAGGATCGAATAAAGATTTCTGACAATGAATTACTAACTTTTATTGAAGTAGATGAAAGTGAAAATATTGATATTCAGTTTAAATTTGGAAAACGATTCAAAAACTATTTGAAAAAATCTTTTGAAAATAGTGAAACGAAGCTATCAACAGTCTCGTTAGAAAACAAAATTTACCAAACCGACAAAACAACATTTCAAAGTTTTTTTAAACAAGAACTGGTTCATGAAAACATGATTCGCTATGTTCTGAGCACTTTGGGAGTTGAAAAAGAAGCAACTGAATTGGCTAAATTTAATGCACTTTTTTCTAAGAAAGTAATTTCTTTTATGGAGGACTTTACGGTTGCAGGTAAATACAAACCTTATGTATTTATTGAAAAGTCACAAAGAGCTGTACAGTTAAAAACAGACAGTACAATTAATGAGGGAGTTAAAGTAACTCCTAAATCTAATGAAATTTATATTTGGTTAGTATATAAGAGTAGTTCGTTTATAAAAGTTCAACTAGGAACCAATGTTGCTAAGGGTTTAAAAGAAAGAGAAATAACTCAAGATGTTATTGAGCAACTAATTATTAAAGAAATTAAAGCTGAATTAGACACAAATATTTACAGTAAAAAGACTATTGATAGAGCGACACACAAAGGTCTTGGAGAGGCATTAATACAGTTATGGATTTTAGAAAGAAAGGAAAGCAGCGGGTTAAATTCAGAAATATTTAATACAAACCCTTCGTTATTCCTTGCTTTGGAGGCAGCTAACTTTGCTATAGAAAAAATTGAAAATTATAAATTCAAAGAACATCATTGGAATCCAAAGTTAAAAAACTACTTACCTCTTATTGAGGGTGACACCTTGTTTAATGCACAGGTTTGTGGTTTTGTAAATGGTATTATCGACGAAGTGAGAGCGATACCTGAAATGCTGGCTTTTTTCTCTAAAATAATGGGAAGTGAAAAGGAAATGAATGCTTTTGTTGATGGTTTAAAAAAGCTATTTGAAGAAGGAATTTTTCAAGCAATTATTGAAGGAGCTACTAAAGAATATGTAAAAGCCGTACAAGAAGGTAATGTCGAACGTTTATATTACAACCTAGCACATGATGTGATACAAATTGTATCTTTGTTAATAGGTGTTTTTCAATTAGCAAAGGGAGTTTCTAGCTTTATTAATTTTTCTAAAAAAGGATTAAAGTATATCAAAAGATATGGCAGAAAAGGAATTGATGATCTAAAGGATTTACCGAAAAAACAGCTTGAAGATATTTTTGAGGATCTAGAACATCTTTCAAAGGAAGTCGACGAATTATATAGAAATAAAGGAGTTAATAAAGCAGATGGAGGTGTTAAATTAACAAGAAATCAATTATTAAAATTAAAGAATGATTTAGAATTAAAATTCAAAGAACTAAATCTAAAAGTTGAAATTGTAACTAAAACGCCTAAATTTAAAGCGAGATTAAAAAAATGGAATGGCTTAAGGAATACACAAGGTTCTTTTAATCCTGGTCCACCTCCAACAATATATGTAAGGCAAAATTGTACACAACTTACTTTACAACATGAGGTTTGGCATATGGAAGATTTGAAAAGATTCGGTAATCTAGAATATAGAAAAAAACCTAACTGGAAACATGAAGAAAGCGTTTGGAACAATATTTGGGAAACCAAACATAGATGGACAAATGAGGAGTTAGTTGATTCCTATTGGTATTACGTAAAAGAATCATTAACTCAAGGGGGACAACCTAATATAATTGGGGAAATGGAAGAGTTACTAAAATTATTTCCTGAAAGATTAAAAAATTAATAAAATGAATTACACAGAAAAATACGCGTTAAAAATTGGAGAAAAGGTATTGAGAGATATAAAATTTTGGGATGATGACATAGAAACTCCTACAGCAAAATATATTAAGAAAGGACTGACTTTAGTTTTTCCTGAAAATGCATGGTTAGTAAGTTTTCCATATGGAAAAGAAGATTACGGGACAGATATTAATGATAGAAGTAGAGCAACTATACATGTAACCATTTTTGATGATGATGGAATTGCTACTAGTATTTCATACAAGAATGGATATATTAAATTGGGTTATAATACTGGTGAAGAAAATTATTATGTAAAAGAGCAAAGACCATAAAAACATTTTTAAGTATTATGAAAACAACAAAAGCGGCTCGAAAGCCGCTTTTGTTGTATATACGTTTAAAGTCATTTGTATTTAATAACACAATCCACCTGAAGTGGTTGCATGATTTCCGTTTTTAAATGCATTGAACCAATCCAGTTTAAAAATAATACTCAAAGTTCCTTGAATATGTGAACGCATGCTTTCATACCCTTCAAAAGAGTGTTTGTAATAAATTTGGGGATTGATTCCAATTCTGTTTGATATCCAATAAATGCCCCCGGCACCAATATTAATGGTAGGAGTCATTTTTCTTTCTGAGTCTACCACACTTCCTCCAACAAATACATACGGAGCAAATTTTTCTAATACAGCATCCAAATTATAACGAATGGATCCGTCAATTGAAAAATATGAAGCCGAGTTTTTAATAAATCCAGCATCTTCAAGTGTATTAAATGAAACAGCCCCGTCCACAGAAACGCGATCACTAATTGGCATGGTTAGGTTAAAACGCGGAACTTGAAAGATGGTAGCGTCTCCAATAAAAGCTGCGTCGTCGGCAGCAAACCTAGTTATTCCAGCACCAAAACCTATTTGCCAAGAGTCATTTAAATTTTGACTTAATATAGAATTAGTGATTAATAAAAAAAGAACGACAAAAAGACTTTTTCTCATAAATCCACGGTTTGTTTATAGTATAACTAATAAAATAGGTAATTAGTATAACTAGTCCAAATTCACTCGTTTAATAGCTGCGGTAAAATCGTCTAAATCGTTGTTGTTTAAAATTAAATGAATAGCTTCATCACATACTTTTTCAACATTGTCTAATGGAAATTGTAATGCTACAGCAATTTTGTTTAGAATACCTACTTCTTCTTTATCAACCTCTTCGTCAGCAAAAATCATTTTTGTTAATCTATACAAACGCTCAATTCTATCATCATAGTTCGCAGGTGGATTTACAGGATACTTCTCAGGAGTCTTTAATATTTTTTCATATTCATCTTTGCTAATGTTTAATTTTTTTGCAGCTCTATCGAGTAGTTTTTGTTCTCCTTCAGTGATAACATTATCTACTTTCGCAATTTTTACGATGCTCGCAAAATGACCGATTTCTTGTAAGTGTTTCCCGCTTGAATATAAATCTGATATTGACATAAATTTATGTTGTTAAATAGTTATTTTCAATTTTAGATACAAATTTAATGAAAAAAGTCACTGAGCTACGCTCCTATAGAAAAAGCTAGAGTTATCTTTTGAGCTAGAAACACCTGTTTTTCTATAGTATCGAACAACTTTTTTTGGTAAAATTCAATATTTTATTTTCTTATGATAAATACTGTTTTGAATAATAAATATCGATTTTTACAAGCGTTTTTAATGGTGTTTTTAAGAGGTTTTGAAAAAAGTTAGAGTAATTCGATATAGAAATAAAAAAACTATTTAAAAACAATATGAGAATTAATATTTAGTGTTTGATAGCATAAAATTTAAAAATCGGGCATTTTTTTAGCTTTTGCTAACTTCTAACTTATAACCTACCCCATGAACATTGATAATTTTTAACGCAGGATCTTCTTTTAGTTTTTTTCTTAATTTTGAAATATAGGTATCTAAACTTCTTCCAACAAAGACGCCATTATCTTCCCATACTTTTTTTGAAAGTTCTTCTCTTTTTATAATTTCGTTTTGTGCAGAGGCAAAAACGGTTAATATTTCACGTTCTTTATTTGAAAGCATAATTTCATCAGAGTTGAAAACTAATTTACTTTGATTCGGATACAACCAATAATTTCCTATTTGAATTTTCGAAGGATTTTCTTGTTGCTCATTTGAATTCTTTCTCTTCCCAAAATACATTTCTGAAAGTATAAGCAGGAGCACAACTAAAAAACCAAACCAATAAAAGGAGCTTCTCAATAGTTTCGGTGAGGAAGCAATAAATTTAACTTGAATTTTATAACAGTTAACCGGTAAAACTCTTCCCGAACAAGGAACAATACTTTTTTTACTGGTTTCCTTCATTTCATAACTGTAAACAACATCATTAATCAAGCACTCTAAAACGGCGACTCTATAAAACTTGGAAAGGTCAGATTTTTTGAAGCTTTTTTTTATTTCACTAACCAGAAAACCTGGCTCAATTTCAAGACCTTTTTCAAACGATACTTCATAAATATTAGGTTTAATTTCTTTTACTGGTAATACTAATGACGTACTGTCTTTATTTGAAAGTAATAAGTTGTTTCCAACTTCACGAAGACCAATTTTTACACGTTCAATAAAGTCAGAGTTATCTTGATTAAAACTAGAAAAAACACCTCCTAAAAAAAGAAGGATTCCTAAACTACCGTATATATAAAATCGTTTACTACTCATAATTTGTACTGGGAAATTGCTAAAAAAGAATATAAAATGGAATATCTATATTGTTTCTGGGAAGTAAAGTTCTAATATTTTTCTCAGATTTTACAACGGCTTACACTTCTTTGACACTTTTTTGACACTTTTTAGAACTCCCTCGTTTAGATTCGCTTCAAAATACATTAATTATGAGAAAAATAAGCGTAACATTAATTTGTTTTTTAAGCGTCATTTATGGTTTAAGAGCGCAAGAAAAACTACCTGTTAATTTAAAAAAAAGCAAGATTCAATGGATAGGTGAATACACCTTTTATTTTGGTGGTCACGAAGGAACGATCAATTTAATAGAGGGGTATTTTATAAAAAACAATAAAAAAATTACTGGAGGTAAATTCACCATAGATATGAATACCATTAAAAGTACCGACATTGAAAATAAAAAAGCAAGAAATAATTTAGACGAACACTTAAAAGATTCCGATTTTTTTGATGTAAAGAAGTACCCCAAAGCTTATTTAAGTATTGATAAAATTGAATATTTTGAAAATAATACAGCGAGAGTAGAAGCTAGTTTTACAATTAAAGGAATTACAAAACCAGTTAAGTTCAATGCTGATTTAAATTATGAAAAACAAACGTTGAAAACGAAATTTAAAATTGACCGTAGGCGTTGGAATGTGAATTACACTAGCAAAATGAAAGATGGAGCGATCTCTGATGCTATTGGGTTTATTGTTGAAATAGGATTATAAATATATTGATAGAAATTAATAAGATGGCCTTAAAAAAACTAGTAATAATATTGTTTATTTCTGCAAGTGCATTTGCACAAACTGGAGTAGTTGACATTTTACAAGCCGATTCAACTTGGACCAAGGAAAAGATAAAAATACCTTTTCATTTTGCGCCCGAAATTAAGTATGAAGGTTATGAAGACATTCGTTTTGCAAAAGGTTGGGGAAATATTGAAAGTTCTGAGTTTTGGACTTATAGTTTTGTTTGGAATATTAATTTAAAAGATGAACCAAAAACATCTTTTTTTGAAGAGAACTTAAAGTTTCACTTTGATGGTTTAATGAATTTAGTGAATAAAGAAAAAGATAAAGTAATCCCGAAAACACAGACAAAACTTTATCTAAGTAGTAAAACTGAAAAAACTAACTTCTATCAAGGAACCTTGGTGTTGCATGACTCTTTTAAAACCAAAAATCTAATAGTACTCTATGTTAATATTGAGAGTAAACTTTGTAAAAAAACAAATAATTATCTTCTTTTGTTTAGGTTCTCACACCAACCTTTTCAGCATTCTATTTGGGAAAAAATGAAACTTGTAAAAATAAAAAAAGAGTTCTGTGGTTAGAATAGTTTCATTATCAGGTGTTTTCAATAATACTATTTATACAGCATAATTTTTTTACTTTTTGAATAAACTTTTCAATTGTTTAAGGGTCTAAATAACGAATGACTTATTGGATACTTATATAATAAATTTTAAATATCCAATAAGGAATTTATGATGTCCCAACTAGGCATCACGTAACCTAAACTTAATATTAAAATTTATTATGATTGAAACCCTAGATCAAATTATTGAAGATGGTTTTAAAAGAAAATTGGTGCATAATTACACCTCAAACCAAGAAAAGACAGATGATAATGCTGTAGTAATTGACAATAAGAAACTTATTAATTTTGGATCCTGCAGTTATTTGTCATTAGAAAACGAACAGACACTTAAACAAGGAGTTGTTAACTCGGTATTAGAACATGGAACGCAGTTTTCATCTTCTCGAACCTATTTGTCAATAGGTTTGTATCGGGAATTAGAGGGATTAATGAGGCAGATATACAAAAGCCCATGCATTGTTACAGCCAGCACCACGTTAGGACATTTAGCTACGATTCCAGTAATTGTAGGAAACAAGGATGCCGTAATATTAGATTTACAAGTTCATTCAAGTGTTCAAATGGCAGTTAAACTGCTAAAAGAAAGAAGAATTCCTGTTTACATCGTAAAACATAATTGCATGGAATCTTTGGAAATTAAGATTAAATCGTTGAATAATAAGTTCGATAAAGTATGGTATTTCGCTGATGGTGTTTATTCAATGTATGGTGATTTGGCTCCGTTTAATGAACTTAAAAGCTTGTTAAATTCTTATGACAAGTTCCACGTGTATATCGACGATGCCCATGGGGTAAGCTGGTATGGAGAAAATGGATGTGGAGTTGCGAAAAGTAATATGGGATATCATGAAAAAATGTATTTATCTGTTTCCTTGAATAAATCATTTGCTTCAGCCGGAGGATGTATGGTGTTTCCGAATGAAGAAGTTGCAAGAAAGGTCCGAAATTGTGGATCAACGTACATTTTTTCTGGCCCAATACAACCACCGATGTTAGGAGCTGCCATAGCTTCTGCAAAACTTCATTTATCTGAAAAATTAAATAAAAAACAAAAACATTTAAAAGAACTTATTAATTATACTAATAAGAAATTAGATGAATTTAATTTTCCGCAATATAAAAAAACCGAAAGCCCGTTATTTTTTATCCCTGCTGGACTGCCTAAAATAGCCTATGATACAGTGAATAAAATGAAGGAAGAAGGATTCTTTTTTAATGTAGCTTCATTTCCTGCAGTTCCAATGAAAAAAAGCGGACTCCGTTTTATGATCAATAGTTCACTAAATAAGGAAAATATTGATGATATGCTTGAATTACTTCAATATAAATATCTTGAAGCATTAAAGGAAAATAATAGTAATTGTGAGGAAGTAGCTAAAACATTTAAGCTTCCAAAATTTAAACTAAAGGCGGCTATATCTGAAAACATTATTGAAAAAAGAGATGAACTTCAAGTAACTTTAAACTCTACAATATTGAGTGAGTCGGAAGAGGAATGGAATACTATATTTAAAGAAAATGCTACGCTTAGTTATAATAACATTGTTCTTGTAGAGAAGACATTCACCAATAACGAAAAGAAAGAAGATAATTGGAATTTTAAATATGTCGATATTAAAAACGCTTCAGGAAAAACTATTTTAAAAACCTTTTTTACAGTGGCTTTAACAAAAGATGATATGTTTTCTCCTGCATATATATCTGAAAAAGTAGAAAATGAACGAGGAGAGAATTCACCTTATTTTTTAACTTCAAAAACGGTAGTTGCAGGTTCTTTAATAACTAAAGGGAATCACCTATTTTTGGATAAGAGCGATGCTTTATGGCTAGCGGCTTTAGAAAAATTAATAAATATTTTAAATTCGGCTACTATTGAATATCAAGCAAGCAAACTAATGATACGTGATTTTTATGGTCAACAAGATTCTGAATTCGAAACGAAAATGTTAGAATTAGGTTTTACCAAATTTCAGTTACCAAATAACTTGTTAGTAAATGAATTTCCTTGGAGTAATCAAGAGGAATATTTAAAAAAATTACCTCAAAAATACCGTTATAATGTTCGAAAAGAGGTGTTAAAGTTTGAGGATAAATTTATTGTTAGTTATCGTAAACCAAGCTCTACAAATGAATTATTGGAAATGTATAGACTGTATGAGCAAGTTTTTGAAAAATCATATACCTTAAATGTTTTTAAACTTCCGTTTAGTTTTTTCGAAGAAATGGCAACAAGTGCTAGTTACGATTTCATTCAACTATATCTTAAGCCAAATGATGAAAATGAAATGCCAAAACTAGTTGGAGTAATGTTTAGTATAATAAATAAGAACATTTACAATGCAATGATTGTAGGTTTAGATTATAAACATGTTTATGAGGTGAATGTATACAAGCAAATTTTATATAAGACGCTTCAACGTGCTAAGGAAATTGGGTGTTCAAAGCTTGATTTTGGCTTTACGGCTGACCTTGAGAAAAAGAAATTAGGCGCACACCCTATCGAGGTTTATGCTTATGTTCAGGCAGCAGAACATTTTAGCCATTCACTTCTGGAAAATATATAGGTAGCTTCCAGTATTTCAATAGTAAAGTTTAAGTAAGAAGAAACCCTAAAAGGTATTTTGAAACTGTTTTATAATTTAAAATATTGACTATTGAATAATTAAATAATCAGTAACTTGTAAGCAACTAAACCTTACTTATGAAAAGAGCTTACTCGTTACTGATTTTTTTTATTTCGATTACTTCTATTTTCTCACAAGCAAAGATCGAGAGCACTGAAATTACTAAGGAAATTGACCAGCAAGTGTGGTTTCCTTTTATCAAAGCCTATAACTCTAGAGATTGGAAGGCGTTTAATGACTTACAAACAGACGATGTTTTAAGAGTGAACACCTATGGAATGAGAATGGGTAGTGAATACAAAGAAAAAATAAAGAAAAACTTTCAAAAACCGGTTTCAAATGTAGAGCAAATTGAATTTAGCTTTGCCCAGAGAATACATAAAAAAAATACAGCTTATGAAATCGGTTATTATAAAGTTACCTACAAAAAGAAAAACCCAAAATTTAAAACACATTTTGGAATGTTTCACGTGGTACTAAAAAAAGAAGATGGAGTTTGGCGGATTGCCCAAGATTGGGATGGAGATTCTGTAAACGGAAAACCAATTACTCAACAAGATTTTGATAGAGGGGAGTATCTGACTAAATAACAATTCTAAGACGATTTAAAGCCAAAACCAATAGTATCTGCGTAAAAACTTTAAAAACCTCTATAAATAGCTATAAAACAACCAAAACATGATATTAGATCTGAACTGTGAGATCAAATACAAGGAAGTTTTCTTATCCGAAGAAGAAAGTGATACAATCTATAAGGAACTTTCTGAAATAAAAGAGTTTACAAAGCCTTTTTCTATGATACTATTCAATGGTGAAAGATATCAGGAAAATTACGGAAAACACATGTTTATGGACATTGAATTGTTCAAAGAAAACAAACTGCCTTCAGAAATTTGGGGTCCTTCAAAACCTTGGACCGAAAGATTACTCGTTATCAAAGATAGAATAGAAGAAGAAACAGGTCATCAGTTCCAAGTATGTGTATGCATTTATTATCCTGATGGAAATTCAGGTGTCGATTACCATTCTGATCAAGTTGCTTTTGGAGATACCTCTCATATCGTTTCTATTAGTTTAGGAGAAGAGAGAGTTTTTCACCTGAGAGAAAAACTGACCCAAAAAGTACATGAAGTTGTGTTGAAAAAGGGAAGTCTATTGCTCATGGGTGAACATTGTCAGGAACGATATGAACACGCGCTTCCTTTGGATTTAAATTATAAGCAACCAAGAATTAACCTTACGTTTAGAAAGTTTGGATTTGATTAAAATGGCTTAAAAAATTCATTCTTGGTTCCAAAAACCTGTCTAGAAAATTAGAATTATGTCTCCAACAAATACCTTTAAAGCATGTATTGTTATCGTTTGTAACAATAAATTGTTTTGTTTTCAATACATTAGATGAAATATTTATTATTCAAACTCACTAGGTATTCTTAGTAGAGATTGATATTAAAACAAAGAAACGATGAATAATCAAGTTATTTGGATCACAGGTGCTTCATCTGGAATAGGGAAATCATTAGCCATCGCTTACTCAAAAGGTGATGTTAAGTTGATACTCTCTTCTCGAAATGAAGAGGCGCTTAATGAAGTGCGTTCTCTTTGTAAAAATCCTGATAATGTAAAGGTATTACCTCTTGATTTGGAACAATATGAAACCTTGACAACAAAAACGACTGAAGCAATTAAATTGTTTAGTAAAATTGATCTTCTCATTAACAATGGAGGTATCAGTCAACGTTCTTTGATCCGTGAAACATCTTTGGAGGTAGATCAAAGAATTATGGCGATTAATTATTTAGGAAATATAGCGCTAACGAAGGCACTATTACCTCATTTTATAAAAAACCAAAAAGGACATTTTGTAGTTACTTCAAGTGTGGTTGGAAAATTTGGTACTCCCCTACGATCAAGTTATTCTGCTAGTAAACATGCTTTACATGGATTTTATGACGCGCTTAGAGCTGAACACTTTAAAGATAAGATTACTGTTTCTTTAGTTTGTCCTGGTTTTGTAGCTACAGAGGTTTCTAAAAATGCATTGGTCGGTGATGGATCTAAGCAAGGAGCTCGGGATACAGCTACTGAGAAGGGAATGCATCCAGATCGATTTGCAAAACTTATGATAAAAGCAATAAAAAATAAAAAAGCCGAGGTTTATATTGGTGGAGCCAAGGAAAAAGTAGGAGTATATGCAAGAAGATACTTACCCACTTTGTATTATCGTTTGGTTAGAAAATGGAATGTTACTTAAATTCAATAAAGAAATATGCAAGTAAAATATGACAAAATAGGAATCAATTACAACGAAACGCGAAAGGCAGATAAATACCTTACTGAGCGATTGATTCATCATTTAAAACCCGTAAACTATGAATTGTATTTAGATATTGGTTGTGGAACAGGAAACTATACAAGCGAAATGGAAATAAAAGGAATGAACCTAATTGGAATTGATCCTTCAGAAGAAATGCTAACGAAGGCAAAAAATCAAAATAGTAATGTTGATTGGCGAATAGGTTCTGTAGAGAAAACTAGACTTTCTGAAAACTCAATAGACGGTATTGTTGCAACGTTAACAATTCATCATTGGTCTAATTTAATAAATGGATTTAAGGAACTAAACCGAGTGTTAAAATCACAAGGGCGTATTGTAATTTTCACTTCTACTCCGGAACAAATGCGAGGGTATTGGTTAAATCATTATTTTCCGAAAATGTTATCTGATTCTATTGATCAAATGCCTTCTTTTGAAAAGGTGAAAGATGCTATGGAAAAAAATAATATTAGTATTGAAAAAACGGAGAAATATGCCATCAGACAGGATTTACAAGATCAATTTTTGTATTGTGGAAAAGAGTTTCCGGATCTGTATTTTAATGATCAAATTCGAGAAGGTATTTCTTCATTTTCTTCTTTGGCAAATCAAAAGGAGGTTGATGAGGGCTTGTTAAAACTGAAAAAAGACGTTGAAACTGGACACATAAATAACATTATGAAATCGTATGAAAATCAACTGGGAGATTACCTTTTCATTGTTGGTAAAAGTGAATAAAGCTTAATGACTTACGAAGAAATAATTGAACGTTTGTATGAGCTTCAAGATGAAGATAAAGTAGCGTTTAAAAAACAAAAGTTTGGCGTAATAGCGAATAACTCTTTAGGAATTTACCATAAAGATTTAAAAGAATTGGCAAAAGAAATTGGTCAAAACAATATGTTGGCTATTAAACTTTTTGATAGCGGAATTTATGAAGCTCGCCTTTTATGCAGTAAAATATTTAGACCTAAGAACCTTACCGAAGATTTAATGGAAAAATGGGTAAAAACCTTTGAGAACTGGGAGATTTGTGATAGTTTTTGTATGGGAGTTTTTGCCAAAAGTGAATTAGCGTTAGCTAAAATATTAGAATGGACTCAACGAAAACCTGAATTTGAAAAGAGAGCGGGTTTCACTATTATGGCCGCTTATTGTATGGCTGATAAAAAATCAGATAATGAATTGTTCGAACAGTTTTTTCCAATTCTCAAAAGAGAAGCAAATGATGAACGATTGTATGTGAAGAAAGCAGTGAATTGGGCTTTAAGAAATATAGGCAAGAGAAACGTCGATCTTAATAAAAGAGCAATTGAAGTAGCTGAAGATATACTTGAATTTGAAAGCTCTTCTGCTAAATGGATTGCGAAGAATGCTCTGACTGAATTGCAAAAGAAAACGAAACGAATGTCTGATTACCCAAGAGCTATTTATAGAAATAAAACGAAACAATAGTTTAGAAAATTATTACATGTTATTTTTGATTTTTTTGAATTGATTTTGACAAACATATTCTAAATAGAAGCTATGAAACGCAGCGATGAATATCTTGAAAATAGAATAAGATGGAGAGTACGGAAAAATAATGTTCTTTGTTCAAAAGTTTCATTTTTTGAAGATCTAGACAAGTTAAAACAGCAAAAGTTAATTGCTTTGTTAACACCTCAAAACATTGGAAATCCGGTGGTTTATTTTAAAGGTAGAAAAAGGAATTGGACAATTATTGGTACTCAGAAAATTGCTTGTGGGAATGACACCTTTGCTGATAGTATTGCTTATGAAAATATTAATCAATGGACTCCATATGATTACCCTCTGGATGAACCTAAAACAACAATTGAATATTTAAAAGCAAGATATTTTGGATATATAAAAAGGTTACAGTATAAAATATTAATGGAAGAAAAAGGAGGGAGAAGAGTAATATTTTATGGTCCGCGAGGATGGAAACTCTATGATATATTAAATATAACGTTGATGATGGAAAGATTTAAAAAAAACTATGAATAAGAACTTTACTTACCTAAATAAAGAAATTTTTGATAAATTAAACCTGGAGTATGCAGGCTATAAAGAAGAAACGGAAAGTCAAGAATACGACGCTTGTCAGTTCCAGTTAAATAAAAGAAATATAATCAGTAGATCTTCAAAAGTCACTCCTAAAAAAATAGGTCAGTTTGTAACGTTTTGGAAAAGATCATCACAAGGGCCAATAGAACCTTTTTCAGAGTTGGATACCATTGATTATTTTATGATTACCACAAAAGTAGATGAAGGTTTGGGGTTGTTTCTTTTTCCGAAACAAATTTTGATAAAAAAAGGAATACTATCAACGAAAAACAAAGATGGGAAAAGAGGGTTTCGAGTATATCCACCTTGGGATGAAGTAAAAAGCAAACAAGCAGAAAGAACTCAAAAATGGCAACAGGATTATTTTTATTCAATTACTAATTCCAATGACTTACTTCTCTTGGAAAAAGTATTTAGAATTTCTTTGAATTAAGGATATGGAAATAAACTTAATTGTTATTCGATCCGATAAACCAAAGGAACTTTCGGCTTTTTATGAAATGCTTGGAGTAAGCTTTACTTATCATCGGCATGGAAACGGTCCTTGGCACTATGCTGTTGAAATTGGGAACATAGTTTTCGAAATTTATCCTTTGCCAAAAAAAGAAGAAATACCTGATGCTTCTTTACGATTAGGGTTTACTGTGGATAATTTGGAGAGAATGATTGAAGAATTAAGAACTAATAATGTTCTTATTTTACAACAACCTGTGATGTCTGAATTTGGTTATTTTGCAGTTATCAAAGATTTGGATGGAAGAAAAATTGAATTAAAAGAACGCAATGAGAAGTAAAGAGCTTGAAATAGAGTTAGTAAAAGAAAAAAAAGACATTCCTTTTGAATTACTTGAAGTGGCAGATCCTTCCACGGAACATATTCAATCGTATTTAAAAACAGGTAGTTGTTACATAGCAAAAAATCAAAAAAAGTTGATCGGAGTATTGGTCTTAAACGCGATTGACTCTGAAACTGCTGAAATTAAAAACATTGCGATAAAAGAGTCTGAGCAAGGAAAAGGATTTGGAAAAAAGATATTGCAAGTAGCCGAAATGATTGCTAAAGAGAAAGGATATCAAAAATTGATTATCGGTACGGGAAATTCTAGCGTTGGGCAATTAGCATTGTACCAAAAAGCAGGTTTTGAAATGCAAAGCATTAAAAAGGATTTCTTTCTAAAAAATTATAGCGAGCTCATATTTGAAAATGGAATTCAATGCAAGCATATGGTTGTTTTGGAGAAAAGCATCACTTAAAATTAATGTAATATGTTTTTTGAGAAAACTAAATAGGTATTTATGCTAGTCCAATAATTTCAATTTGTAAATGGTATTGGTATTAAGGATTGCACTCCCCTAGCCTTTTTTAAACTTCACTAGTGATCGAAAATCAGACGCTGATAATCGAAATTAGCTCATTTACGGGAAGTCGTAAGAAAATATCAGTTTTACTTGTTAAGTTAGGTAGGTGAAATTTTGAGGTAATTTATTGTTTAAAAACCATTTATGTGTTTTAATGATAACTGGTATAAGCTTCAATTTTCACCAAACAAAAACTAACAATTATGATATTAACAAAAGAAGAACCGAAGAAATTATCTAAGGAAGAATGGACTATGTCTCACTTGAAAGAGCTTTTACAAGAAGCCGTTAATCTTGAGTTTTGGACAATTCCGTTTTACATGTCTGCCATGTACTCTGTTAAAAATAGAGCTCCCAAAGAGCATACTCCAGAAAGTATGTCAGCTGATCCTTATCAACTAATTCGTACAGTGGTAAATCAAGAAATGTTGCACTTACAATGTGCTTCAAATATTGCCAATGCCTTTGGATTATCACCAACATTCGACGCTCCGAAATACGAAGGAACCACCGTACCGTATTTAGATTTTTCTAAAGATAAACCAGAAGTAGTAAACAACTATTTACCCTACAGTGCTGAAATAGGGCCTTTAGATAAAGAACGTATTAATGCTATGTGCTTAATTGAAATACCTGAGTGGGATGAGAAGAAAGAAGCCGTTTTATACGATGATGTAAAATCTTATGGAAGCATTGGTGAGCTGTACCAAGCTCTGCGCTACGGGGCAGAACTGTTAAAAAATGAAATTAAAGGAGGAGTTAAACAGGTCGATTTTTTTTCAGCTTTTTATCGAAATATGCCCGATATGAAAATTACGGAATCGAGCGAAACAGGATTTAATCAGGTCGATTTGTTAATCGATTTAATAACAGATCAAGGAGAAGGTCCTTCAAAGAAAGATCCAACTATTCCTGAAACTTTTCAAAATACAGCAGATGATGTACAACCTGAAGATGATCATTTTGAAAAGTTCAACGAAATCAAAAAAGGTACATTACCAGAAACCTTTATAGGAAAACCTGTTTCAGAATATACTAATCATGATAAGGAACTAGAAAAGATATTAATTGAACAATTTACGGCATTAAGAGAAGCTTTAAGGCAACTTTTTGACGGAGAGAACCCACAAGACTTTTTTGTGATAATGTCGAGCGTAGGAGCTTCTATTCGCAATTGTTGGGAAAATGGAGTCACTCCAAAGTTTAGCTAATGCCGTTTATGATTTGAATTTACTGTAAAAGAAAAAAGGCGTTTTACTCCAGTAAATTCAACTTGTAAAATGGTATAATCATTTTAAATCTCACATAGTGAGTGCAAATTAATTGTTTCATAAAAATATCAAATCATGGAAAATAAAACCGTATTCAGGGTGCATCCGACCATAAATTTTGCTCGTTTTGGAACTTCTGACGATTATATATTATCACCTGAAACCAGTGCAGGTTTACCCCAAGAGGGAACAGATATTACTGGAGGATTACCTATTAAAAAAGGAACAGAAAACACTACAGTAAGTAGTAAAGATCTTCGCGATGAAGATGGGAACTTGAAAAAACAAGCAGCTCGTTTTCGAATTTATGCTTACGATCATAATGGAGAATCAAGTTACCCCGAAGGTAAAGGAATTGAAGTTACTTTAGGCACCAAACTACCTGATGGTAGAATTGTAAAAGATTTAATTTGGACGAGTCATTTGGCTAATAAAAAAGCGGCGGCTTATAATGTTGTAAATAATAAAGGAATTGATGCTTATGGTGTCGAAGGAGGAGAACCTAAAGTACCTCAAATGCGAAATCCAGAGGTTCATGGTGACATTGATTCTGATTATCGATTAAACAGATTAATGATTGATGCTGGACCTAGAACAATTAGTGCTTTAGAAAAACAAAGTACAGAATTTAATGATTGTACAGTACCAACAATTTTAAATGAAAGAGGACATATTGAGGAATTACCAGAATATCCTGTTCGTTTTCCAGCGGATACGAATGATGAGCTTTTTGAACCAAATGGTTCCTTAGATACTTTAGGAGGAATGCTAACCGATGAAAAAGGTCGTTTATTAGTCCTTTCAAGTCCTGGAAATGCGGTTGGGCAATACGATGAGTATGGAGTTCCTATTCAAATGACTGGTGACCTTAACAATGTTGGTTGGTTTGATTCCGCTTCTGATGGTCCTGTTTCACTTACAATTGTTTTTGAAGACGGAACTAAAGAAGAAGCTTTTGGTGCTTGGGTGGTGTGTGGTGATCCCGCGTATGCTCCTCAAATTCGTAATGTAGTTTCCGTTTGGGACGATGTTTATGACATGTTTGTTCGAGACTTAAATTTGCAGCCTGAATTATTTACGGCTACAATTACTTCAAAAGAAGGTAAAAAGAAACAGATTGATGAATACAATCCAGACTATTTGCCAAATTTCATGAATGATATTAAGCCAACATTTATAGCATGTACCTTACAGAGATGGACGGCAAACTTGCCTGAAATGGCTTTAAGAGCTCATCATGCAGTTGATGCCATTAGTGAAAACGACGATCCGAATAGAACCATTATGGCTGCTTTGAATTTTTTAAGAGACCCTAATAAAGACGAAACCAATATTGGAGCTCCATTAATGCCACTTTCTTTGGGAGCCGCCGGGACGTCATTTATGACCGTTACCAAAACGCAGTATTTCTTGTTGGAACAGTGGAGTAAAAAGAAATTTAATAAGGGAAAAGACAATAAACTAGGTCCTGGTGAAATTTTAGATATGGCTTCTTTATCCAATTGTTTAGGAGGTCGTTATGTTCCTGGTATAGAGGTGAGTTATACAGTACGTTGTAAAGACATGTATATTCAAGACTGGAAGAAAACAGGAGCTGGTCCTTTCCGTATAAAACATTATAAACTCGATTATAACAAGGCAGAGTATAAGAAACCTTTTCTTTCAAGTGGTTGGATTCCGAGACATGATATGACAGATGGAATTGAACCAGGAGATATTTCTAAGTTTATGGCTACTCCTTGGCAAACGGATTATAACTCTTGTTCTATTCATCAAACCGCAATAAATACCGATGGTGTAAATGAAAGTAATGGAGCTGACTCTACTTTATATTGGTCTTGGCCATCACAACGACCTGATGCTGTATATGTAGCTGAAGAGGTGGTAAACAACGTACTTCCAAAACAAAAATGGTCTATTCGAGGACCAGGAACGTATGCGATAAATCCAGCGCAAGCGGCTACTTTTCAAGATCCTTTAGATGCTGTAAAAGAATGGCATAAAATCGGAATAATCGTGCAAGGAACGAATATTGAAACAGAGAATAAAAAAGAATTTTCACCAGAGTTGTATTTAGAAGTTCAAGGGCAATTAACCAATCCAGGAGACGCAACAGATCCAGTTGCAAAATGGCCTTTTAATGCAAACCCTCCGAAGAAATCGGAAAAAAAATGTCCGTTTGATTAAGGATATTTATGATGTTGTTATCATAGGAGGTGGTCCAGCTGGATTAAGCTTGGCCATTTCCTTATTACAAAAACAACAACTTTCGGTATTAATTGTTGAAGGACAATTTGAAGGAGAGGAACGGATTGGTGAAAGTTGTCCTCCCGATACAATTGTTCTTTTAAAACAATTAGGCGTTGCACGAGAGTTTTATAGAGCTAATCATAAAACGTGCCCAGGATATGCTTCGGTATGGGGAAAGAATGATGTTGGATATAACGACTTTATTGTAAACCCTATGGGACCATCATGGCGATTAAATAGAAAAAAGTTTGATAGTATGTTGGTTGAAAGAGCAGTTGATTTAGGCGCCAATATTCTCTGGGGAACTCACTTTTTAAATACAGAGAAAACATTAGATGGATATGAATTGCGGTTAAGAAACAGAAAATTAAATAAAGAACAAATAATCGCTACCCATTTTGTTGTAGACGCCTCAGGAGCCACCGCGCGTTTTGCCAAGTCAATAGGTATTCAAAAAAAGGTAGAAGATCGTTTATTTGCTTCGGTAAGGTTTTCTAAAATTTTAGAAGGTACAGCCTCAAAACAAGTTCAAATTGAAGCAGTTTCAGAAGGTTGGTGGTACAGTTCTATTTTACCTGAGAATAGACTGGTTACTATGATGGTGGTTGAAAAAAAACAGCTCATGTATCTTCAAAATGAAAACTATTCAGGTTTTGAAAAAGCACTACAGGATACCAAGTTTATTTCTCAAAGATTGAAGAAATTAACTACAACCGATCATGAGTTTTATACATGGCCAATATATTCAGGAATTTTGCCGGAAATAGAAGGGAAAAACTGGGTAGCCATTGGCGATGCTGCATCGAGTTATGATCCGGTAGCTGCGCATGGAATATACAAAGGAATGAATGATGGTATTGAAGCAAGTGCTAAAATTCTTGGTTTTTTTAATCAAGAACCAAAAGAAGATTTCTTTTCAGCTCATGTAAAAATACGATATGCGAACTATCAAAAAAACAGAGCATTTGCTTATGCCATGGAACAACGATGGTCGCAAAGTTCTTTTTGGAAACACAGAAACGAAAAATATGCTTCAAGTGAAGTATTTATGGTTCCATAAAGAAGTTAAAAAATTAATACGAGTAATTTCAAATTACAAATCGGATAAGTCTAACTAAATAAAATAACTATGAGTCACATTTATAGCACAAATAGAGATGCTGATAAAAAGGAAGCTATTTCAGAGAAAAAAATGAAAGAAACCATGCAAGAACGCAGATGGAAATCTGTTAAAATAGGCGTGACAAAAGAAGTTTTGAAAGAAAATTTCAATTTTTTGAATGATGGCGTAGTAACACGCTCTGGAGCTGAAGGAATACCATTAATGACAACAACAGGGATTTATGGACCTATACGCCAAAATCAAACAATAAAATTGGTTCAAGGAGCCAAAAATGTAGTTGTTGAGGTAGCAGAAAAATCAAAGAAAAAAGAATCGTTATTAGACGAATTAAAAAAGTTAAGAGAAGAAGCTCAGGTGCCTGAAAAAGGATATTCTTTGGTTGTTCAAGCAAAATGGATAAGTGCAAAAGAGGGAGGTGGATTACCTTCTGTTGGAGGTGGTGCTAATGTTTTTGGAGAAACAGGCTCGTTATTGATAAATGAATCTGAGGTTGATTTTCCCGTATTAGAAGCCTACGATGAAGGTTTTCATGAGACACTAGCTTATTATGGAGCCAAGTTATTAAAGCCAAATGAGTCTTTTCATATGGGGTTTGATAAATTATTGTTTGGGATGGAGTATGATACCCGATTACCAGGATATATTCAAGATTATGCGTTACAGCCTTATGGAGGCGGCGGTCTTTTTGTTGAACATCATCCATTTCCTCATATTTGGTTTCCGAACCCTTCCGAAGATGAAAGAGATACTAATATTTGTCGAGTTCTTTTAGGACGTTTAATAGAATCTCCAGAAGAGCAAAAAAAGGATAATGAACAGAGTAGAAAACAGAATGAATGTCCAGATAGAAAGGGAGATCCTAAGCTACCTAAATATCATTTTACCGTATTTAGAATCCCTACGGATAGTCATGCCCTAGCAGTTGACGAATGCTGTATACATAACGATAGTTTTTGTAATGGTAAGGAAGTAGTATTCATTGCAAACACCGAGGCTAATACAGTTGCTTTGCGTGAAACAGCTCCTTATAAAAACCTTCGTATTTCAAGAAATGAAGAACTACAAAGTCGAGAGCTATAAATTCTACAGAATTAAGCTTCATTATTTAAAAAAATAGAAGAAAACCTAAGTATAGAAATGTGCTTAGGTTTTTCTGTTACTATATGTCAAACTCACTATCTAGTATATTTTCGTGACTTGTTATTTTGACGATTTAGGAGAAACCTCAAACTAAATACAGATATTATTCTTAATCAGATATAATGTTCATTATCAGTTTTCTAAGATTGAAGTATATTTACCGAATGTAAAATTGCTAATGTTGTTAAACAAATGGGAAAGAGTATTAGGAAAAAAATAAAAATAGCAACAATAGTCTTTCATGCTTTAATTGTGATTGGGGCAGGTCATGGAATAGGGTTTATCGGGTTAGTTGAGATTGTAAGTGTTCCAAGCCTATTAAGTGGATATGAGTTTACCTTAGAAGGAAATTTTGGAATCAGAATAATGTCAATAGGAATGATTTCTTTAATAGGGAAGTTAATTTATATTACGAGTTTTTATATTAATAACAGGGCTTTTAAAAGTATGTTGGAAATGCTTGGAATTATAGTTTTTTATACCGTGATTTATTTGCTTGTATATGATAGTACAGAGTATGAATCTCGAAGTAAAATTATATTTTATACCAGCATACCTTTTTTAATTTCTTCTTCATGTTTTTTGTTTCTTTCATTATTTAAGAGAAAAAATGAATAGTTACAAAGGTAAATTGCAATAAGATTTAATATGAAAATACTAATATTTGGAGCCTCAGGTTCAGGAACAACAACATTGGCTAAAGAGCTTGGAAATCAAGTAAATTTTGTTCATTTAGATGCCGATGATTATTATTGGAGGCAAACCATAAATCCTTACACAGAGAAAATCCCTTTGGATGAACGTAACGAGAATATTAAAAAGGATTTTTTTAAGCATGATAATGTTGTTATTAGTGGTTCTATGGTGAGTTGGGGAAAGGAATGGGAATCTTTGTTCGACTTGGTAGTTTTCATTCGTTTGGATAATGATATTAGAATGGATAGACTTAAGAAAAGGGAGTTTGAAAGGTATGGTGACGAGTTGATAACGAATAAAGAAAGAAAACAAAACTATGAAGCTTTTATAAACTGGGCGAATCAATATGAAGATCCCGATTTTAATGGTAGATCCTTGAAAGTGCATAACGATTGGATTGAAAAATTTGATTGCAAAGTATTGAGAATAGATGGTGCTTTAGAATTGAAGGAAAAAGTAAGTATAGTTTTATCTGAGATAGATCAAATGATATAAGTTTTTATTAAACTAAAAAAAGTGTCAATTTGAGGCATGACACAAGTAATTAAATCAAGTGGTAATAATGATAGCAACAAGAAATATTTTTGAGAATAAATTGTTGATTAACAAACAGCCAAAAACTAGATTTTTTTGATTCTTTTTTCATCAATGGGAAAAGAAAAATAGCTCAGAAAAATGATAATTCTATTTACAATTTAAGTTGTTAAGAAAAGAGGCCAATGCTATTGAAAATCATAGGGTTTTTGTACAAGAATAACTTCTTAATAACTAAAAGTATTTTTTTCGATACATTTTTTTGAAAAAGACTCAAATTGACATTGATTTTATTATATCAAACTCACATTAAACAATAAATAGTTATACACAATGCGTATCGAATTTTGGCACAAAATGGAAATTAGGGAATCTAAAAAGTGGATGCCATTAATCATGTTTTTTGGTGGAGGTATATTACTTTGTTTTGGAATAATACAAATGTAATGGTATTGATAGCCTTGGGTTTATTACTTGTTTTATGCGGATTACTCACTTTTTTTATAGAGTATAGAAGAAAGAAATTAGCAGCAATAGCAATACAGGCAAAGGTGTTGAAGATAATATTGAAGATGTTTGTTTTGGATTGATTGAGTAGAGTGACATTATGAATATAAGAATTGATGATGATTTTGATAATTTGATATTTATTGATGTACAAAATGTAGATAAATACATGAAGAAACGAAGGGTAAATAAACGTTTTTGAAGTTATTATTTACATCAATCTAGGAACGAAGTTTTTGAAGAAATGAAAAAACAATTTGATTTAATTGTGTAATTATATGCATTGAATATTCGTTTTTAAGAACAATTCATTTCGACCGTTAGATAGAAAATTTTCGTTTGGTAAGGTGGTATTTAAAGCACGTTTTTAGTATTAACATTAGTAAATCTGAATTACATTTGCTAGTATAACCTTTCAGACATGAATAAGACATTAGAAAATGACTTAAGAGAAATAATTACGACAGATCAATGAATGATTGAGGTGTTAAGGACCGTAAGAGCCTTACACCTGAATGATTGTTGGATTGGCGCCGGTTTTGTAAGAAATAAAATCTGGGATGTAAAACATGAAAAACTCAGAACAGAATTGAACGATATTGATGTCATATATTTCGATGAGGTAAAATCTTCTCGAGAGGATGATTTACAATTAGAAAATAAACTCAAAAAAGTTACTCCAAATATAAAATGGTCTGTAAAAAACCAAGCTAGAATGCATGTGAAAAACGGACATAATAAATATGTCAATTGTTATGAAGCAATTTCCTTTTGGCCAGAAACTGCAACTTCTATAGCTGTCAGATTAACAACCGACAACGAACTAGAATTCATGGCTCCTTATGGATTAGATGACTTATTTGGCCTTATTGTAAAACCAACGCCAAAATTCAATATAGCTATTTACAATGCGAGAATTGAAAAGAAAAAATGGCTTAAAAAATGGAATAACTTAAATATAATATAGCGACGAAGTATGAATAAACTTATAATCTGGATGTTATTAATAATTGTTTTTTATAGTTGTAACCTGAAGTCCAAAAGCAATGTGTTTGGTAATTCTTTAGTAAAAAATATTCCATTTACTGAAAATGCATCAAAACAAGGATCTTTATTAGAATTAGATAGTTTAAATGTAAAGTTTCAACTAAGAGGTGATTGTTATGCATATAGTAGTCCGAAGAATTCTGATATGCCAAATGGAGAAGGGCGGTCGGATAATTTACCAAAAATTGTTACTTCTGAGTTTCCTAGGAATGGACTTTATCTAACGATTAATGAAAGAGAACTTGTAAAATATACGGATAGCACTTTAGGTCATAAGTTATATTTAGTTAATACAACTGACTCAATATTAAATCTCGAGGCAACGGATTCTAGGCTTGATGTTTTTATAGAGGCTATAGATCTTGATAAAAAATGGAAGGCAATTTCTTATCTTCCAAATAGCAGTTGTGGTAATAGTTATCATGTCGTGAACTTGGATAGAGAGGAGTTCTGGTGTTTTGATGTTCCTGTTTTCAAAGGAACGTTTAAAACAAAACTAAGATATGTGTTAGATGTTAATGGTTGGGGAAGAGTAGTATCGAATGAAATTTCTTGTCATTTAAATAAAGATCAGTTTGATGATAAACGAAAACAGGGATATTTTAATGATAATCTCATGGAGCCTTATAAGGATTGAAGTTATTAATAGTAACCTATCTTAACCATTATAAACATGTTATAGAATTCCCAATAGCGGAGATTTAGATTTAGGAGCTGGTGAGTTCTCACCGAATCCAAAGTATACTGCTAATGGTTGGAAGAACCATCAATTAGCGTGGTTTTTTAGTTCAGATAAAGCAAGTGAGGAAAGAGCGAGGAAAAAAGAAAGAGAAAAGTGGTGGTTGGATAAATAGAGCTATTCTATTTTAGTATAAGTCAATTCCTACTTGAGGAAGAAAAGTGTCTTATATTCTTAAGTACTTTTTTTGTTTGTGAAACTGATTACTATTTCGAACTTAATAAACTAAAAAAAAGCAATATTGAAATACATTAAAGTAAACTAGTTAATGAATAATGTTAAATATTTGATATCTCAATTAATTCTAAGGTAAACTTGTTGTTTGTAGTAGGTTCATAATTAATTACTTGCTTATTTATTATTTGGAATCAACTTGTAGGAGGTATTCAAACATATACGTTTTCATTATTTTTACTGATAATAAATGAATTTTAATAACTAGAATGTGGGGAAGAAAAAGATAAAAATTGATGCTAATTTAATAATTGCTTTTGGTGTTTTGTTAGCTAGTGTTGGAGCATTAATAGTATCAACTAGACAGGCTTCTATTATGAATGAACAAACTAAAATTATTTTAGAACAATCTAAATCGAGCGCTTGGCCAAGTTTAAGTATTGGTATGAGTAGAAGAGTTGATAAAGATAGGGTGTCTGAATTTTTATTTTCAATATCTAATAGAGGAACTGGACCAGCAATTGTAGAACAAACTTATATTTCATATAATGGAAATTATTTTTCGAATTGGTCTGAGTTTTATGAGATTCTCGAAGTGCCAGACTCAATGGTTATAAGTCATAGGAACGATATTCTTTTAAATAGAGTAATTAAACCTGGTGAGGATTTTATTTTAATAGATTGGTCTAAGAACATACCTCTGATGAATTTTATTTTTGAAAAAGCTGATGCCTTTGAAATAATTATTTGTTGTAAATCGGTGTATGGAGATTATTGGCAAGTAAGAAGAAAAGGGATGAAAAATAATCTTGAAAGGAATATCACTATAAAATTAGATCACTGCAAGAATCTAGGAGGAACAGTATTTCAGGAATAGTTATAAATATTCTAATCGTTTAATTCCTGTTTTATTACAAATAGAACTCTAATGAAATTATAAATTAAAAAAGTGAGCACGACGTGACTCACTTTTTTAATTTATAAATGCTGATTCTATTTATTCTTTAGAGTCATCATAAAGGTTGTTTCTAAGGCTGAGTTATAGTCGAAAGGAGTGGGAATAAAACTTCCGCCATTATAATGTGTTTTAAGACCATCAGAATAGTTTGAGGTATCAAAACTCCATAAATTTAAAATAGTGTCGTTATCGTGTATATAATCCTTAAAACTATCATATTGATATAGCTTTTCTTTATTTGGTAAAGAAACGATCCAATCGAATGTGTTTTGAATAAGGTCGATATAACCGATATATGGGATCGTTAAAACATCATAATCTTTTTCCAAAGGATCCGGAACGGCTTGAGATATGGGTGGTGTTGGTTCTCCTTTTGGAGGAGTAGACCAATTATATCTTTTATAACGTAGCTTAAATGCTTGTTCAAAGGTTGATTTGGAAGTTAGTAATGTTTTTAAATCTATTTTTAAAGACTTTCCAGAGCCAAGCTGATAAAATTGTTGTTGAGCGTCCTCGTCTTCAAGTAAAGTTCTAGCAATTAAGTACGATGTCATGTACATGATATCTTTCACTTCTTCATTTTTTGTTTCTCCAAAAAGAGTTCTTTCCAAAATCTTCCCTTCTTTTTGATCAACCGATGAGGTATTGAGATTATCATTGGTATTATCGCAAGAAGCAAAAATTAAAAACAGGTTTAAAAATGTAATAGGTAAATACTTCATATTCGATTTATTTTATACCATTTATGATTTGAATTTACTGTAAAGGAAAAGAGGGGCATTTTATTCCAGTAAATTCAACGTGTAAATGATGTTAGTCTTCTAAGACTAAAAATAGCCATAGTTTTTCTTTTTTTTGATTGAATTTCAAATATGCAAGAAGTTAATTCGTATTTGACTATTATTTAAATAGTATTTGTAATACTTCGTCTTTTCTTCTAGTAGCCACGGGAATTGTAGCTTTTGTTTTGGTTATAAGAAAACCATCGTTTCTATATTTTGTAACATAGCTAGCATTTACAATATAAGATTGATGACATTTAATAAATTGTTCCCCATTCAATAAAGGCTGTATTTTTTTCATAGGTTTTGAAACTACAATTTGCTCTTTTAAAAGATGAAATGTGGTATAATTGCCGTCTGATTTGCAGTAAACAATATCATTAAAATTAACTAAATGCTGCGCATCTAGTGTTTTTAAAACAATTTTATCATGAACATTATGAGTGTAATAATTTCCTGCAACATTCACTAAGTTTTCTTTGTTTTTTGATTTTTGATAACTATCAATAGCTTTTTTTACAGAATTCTTAAACTCATAGTTATCAATAGGTTTTAATAAATAATCAAGGGCTCCAAGCCTAATTGCTTTGATTGCATGGGAATCATAACCTGTAACAAAAATAATATCAAAAGATATTTCTGGAAGAACAGCTAAAATGTCAAAACTAGACCCATCACCCAAATCAATATCTAAAAATACTAAGTCGGGTTTGTGTTCAAGAATTGCTTTTATTCCTTCTTTCACAGAAGTAGCTTCTGCCAAAACAGTAAGTGAGGATTCGAAAAAATTTGATAAAAGTGTTTTTATTTCATCCCTTACATGTTTCTCATCTTCAATGATTAGTGTTTTCAACATAGTTATAATTCTGTGTATGGAATTTTTAGCTCAATAATTGTTCCAGTTGAGGCCAAATGATCAGATTTATTTGTCATTTTAATCTTTTCCCCTGTCATTTTTAAAAGGAACTGATCAATTAAATAAACGGAAGACTGCTTCTTTTTAGTCTGTTTTTCAAACCCTTTTCCATTATCGTCTATAATACATACTAAATAATTTTTTTCTTTTTTCAAGGATATCTCTAAATGTCCTTTACTTTCTAATCCACCGAACGCATGAATAATTGCGTTTTCAGCAAAAGGCTGTAATAACATTGGAGGAACAAATAATTCGGTATTGGTATTAATTTGATTGTTTATCTTATAAGAAAATCTATCAGGAAACCTAAATTGTTGTAGCTCAATATAGTCTTGTAATGAAGTCAATTCATCCTCAAGAGCAACAAAATCTTGAGTAGAATTGTCAAAAACAGTACGAAGTAACCTAGAAAGTTTTACAATATATTTTGAGTATTGTTCTGTATTCGTAGTAACACTCTGTTTAATTAAACTCAAGCTGTTAAAAATAAAATGAGGGTTCATTTGCGATCGAAGTAAACGTTGTTGAAGCAGAAAGTTTTGCTTTTCAATTTTGAATTTTCGTTGTCTGTAAAAATTCAAAATAAAAGTACCCGCAACGATTAATACTAATAATAAAACAAGTAAAATGTACTGATTCCTTTCAAAGGTGAGACTTTCGATTTGAGCTTCATTTTTCTCTTTTTGTAGTTTTCTTTCGTTTTCAAAAGACTCATTTAAAACATGCAACTCATTATTTATTCGCTGATCGTAACTTTTCTCAAGATAGGAAAGTAATGAATCTAACTTTGGCATTAGGTTTTCAATTCCTTTTTGCTGGAGATAGTCAACTTCTAAAGCATTTTTTAGGGCTTCTTTTTTATCCGTAAAATCAATACCTTCTAGGCCTAAATTAAAAATAGAATCTACATATTTTTCAGCGAATCTAAGAGAGTTGAGTTTTAAATAGGTTGTTGATAAGTTGAGGTAAGCATTTACTACTTCCGATTTACTTGATGTTTTAGAATATGATAGCGATTTTTTATAAGAATTGATTGCTTCTTTGTACTTGTTTTTTTGATTATAAACATACCCTTCCGTAGCATGAAATTGATATTTCATTGACTTATTCATCAAATGCTGATAAGGAATCACTTTCATCAATTCTTTGTGTGCCTTATTTGCTTTTTCAAGCCTGCTGTATGTTACTGCATTATCTAAAGTGGCAATCAAGTAGTTTATGGTGTCGTTCGCTTTTAAATAAAGTTTGGCGGCAATTAGGTTGTTTTCTGAGGCTTCATTGTATTTTGCTAAAGTTCTATTGATTTGATATTTATTCGTATAAACAAAAGCCAAATTCTTATAATCGGTACTATCAATTAAATGAAGGAGTTTTTCGTTAACACCTGAAGCATTTAAGTAATCTTGTTTTTTTCTACGATAAACGGCAATTAAAGCTCTGAAATGTAATACCTGTCTATTATTGGTTATTTTTTTAGTGAATGAAGTGGCTTTATCAAAATGGAGAATAGCACCATCATAATCTTTCAACTTATAATAAAACCTACCCGTCATAAAAGCATATTCTGCTTTTAAAGAATCAGATATTTCCGAAGTATCAATTGCTTGAATTTTATTTGCATAAAACTGCAATGAATCTTTTGATAAACCGTCTTTTGATTTGAGAAAATAAAAACTTGGAGGCTTCCCTTGAGTTTTATTCACTTTTTCTTTACAAGCAATAGCTATACAAAATAGTAGTAAGCAAAATGTCTTATTCATCCCCATAAAATAACATTAGCTAAAAGTAACAAAATTTAGGGAAGTTCATTACAGAAACACCTTGTTAAAAGAATATCATACTAATTGAGTTTTAAATTATTGAATCAATCAAACTAAAAACAAACAAGTTATATGCATTATAAAATTAGATTTAATTGGTATTAGTAATTCTCCATTTTCATATTACTTTAAAATTTGACCGTTTTTGAAGTGATCACTTACAAATTTGAATTGGTTAAAAATTAGACTGTAGTTTCTAGTAATTTGGTTGAAAGTTGACTAAAAAGGTTAACGAAATAATAGAAATTTAAAACCTTAAAATTATGCTGAAATCAATCTACAACTTAGGGAATGCTTTGAACAAAGCCCAAATGAAATCAATTAACGGAAGCGCTCGATCTTGTAATGGCGATTATTGCTGGTCAGGTGTTGCAAACGGACTTCCTATTTGCGTTCCATGTGGAGAAGAGGAGCCTCCAAAAAAGTAAAAACTAATGAACTTTGAAATAACAGTTGAATAAAAATCTAAAATTTAATAATGTTGAAAGTAAAAAACATATTGAAAATTATCGTTTTAATGATGGTAATGCTACATCTTTCGTGTTCAAACGAAGAAGCAAATGAAATTCAAACAGAGAATAGAGCAGAATTAGAAAAAATTGACCTCAAGCAAATCGAAGCTAAAATTGAAGTGTTTTTATCTGAAAACTCATCAAAAAAGTTCAATAAAGAAACGGAAACAGAAATTCACGAAATTGTTAAAAGAGAATTACAAGAATTGTTGGAATCAGAAAGTTTGGAAAGAGCAAGATCAGATTTTGGTTTAGATCCAAATAGTTTAGTTGCTATCCATAGGTTCTATAGAAACGGAGATCATTTTTATACCACCTCTATTGCTGAAGGCCAAAATGCTGGTTATGCTTATGAAGGAATGTTAGGTTTTGCAAGTAGAAATTTTAGTAATTCTAATTTCATTAGTAGATGGCATAATATAGACAACCGCAATCAGGATAGAGTATTAGCAAGAGGAAGAATATCTAGTAGTAATCATTATGTTATTGCCAATGATTGTTATAGTCAAAACCTTAATGGTTCATATTTTTTCGGACTTGATTTAACTCAGGGCGCACAAATACTAGAAAATTTATATACAACTAGTATTAGAAATAATTGGCAATACGAAGGAATTATGGGAGGTACTGGATATAGTAGGCCCATTTATGGATATTATAATATTGATTTAAAAGATCATGTATATACCAACGATTTCAATGAACTAGGTAGCGGTGCGCATGGTTATGTTTATGAGGGAGTGGCATTTCATTTGAATTAGAAGATACTAATACTAGTAAATAGTTGAAATGATAAATAGATAATTCCTTATAGATTATGAATTAAGGCAATGTGTTAGGGATTATATCCTTGGTTTTTTGCCCTACAATTAAAAACTGAATGTTTAATTTAAATTTACGTGTAATGAAAAAAACAATTTTAAATCTAGGAACCGTTTTAGATAAATCAAAACAGAAAGATATTTATGGAGGATTCAAGTCGCAAAGATGTCGTACAGATAGCGACTGCTGTAATTTCCAACATAACTCGTCGTATGGATATGTTTGTGACTCATGGTCAGGAAGCTGTGTTCCAGGGATTTTTGGAGAAAATCCATGTGGATTATAACAATTCAAAAGTAACTACTACTAATTAGTAATTTACTTTCTGAAAAAGAAAAGTATTTAATTGTGAAGCATCTAAACTTTGTGTTTGGATGCTTTTTTTATTAGTAGAATGATAGTTTTCTGTTGTATTCAGATTTCTCATTCGTCATCACTTTTTCGAAAATGATGTTACACAATTATTTGTTATTTCTAGCCTTATGGAGAACGCTATTATTAAGTTACTGATATTAGTTTGAACAACTTTTAGGTTTCTCAGTCATTATCATTCTTTCGAAATGACCCTCCGTGGTTATTTGTCATTTCGACTGAAAGGAGAAATCTTTCACAACTTTTATTTGTTTTTTGAAAAATATCACATTTAGAAAATAATTCTTAGTTTTAAAGTAAAAATGCTAACGAAATACTTCATTTATATTTTAACAAATAGAAATAAAACTACACTTTACATTGGTGTTACGAATAATCTTCAACGAAGATTATCAGAACATTATTTTGATAGTCAGAATTCAAAAAAAACATTTGCGGGAAAGTATAATTGTTTTAATTTGATTTATTACGAAATTTTCAGGACAGTAAAGGAAGCTATAATGAGAGAAAAAGAAATAAAAAAATGGAATAGAACAAAGAAAGAAAGTCTTATTAGTAGCTTTAATCCTGAATGGTTGTTTTTGAATAAAGATGTTTTCTGATTGTTATTCGTATATTTAGATTTCTCAGTTGTTATCACTTCTTCGAAATGACGTTGTTTTGTTTTCGTTAATTTGTCATTTCGAGCGCTAGGGAGAAATCTGTTACTGGGTTAGTGATTATGTTTTATTACTCTATTCAGATTTCTCATTCGTCATCAATCTTTCGAAAATGATGTTACAAGATTATTTGTTATTTCTAGCCTTAGGGAAATAACCTAACTATAAAAGCATGAAATAAAAACATAACGCAATAATTCAATATTCAACATGTAACACTTAACATTTACAAATAACCACTCAAAAGTAATAAACCTTATATTTGCCAAAATTTTTTTACGTTGAGCAAGCAAACCATTGTAAATCATTACCAGCAATCGGGTAAAGTAACACAGATTGTTGGTCAGCTTCAACAAGATCCTCACCATTTTCAAATAACGAATTTGGTCGGCTCTTCGTTGTCTTTTGTTATTTCTGAAACTTTTAAACAAGCCGATAAACCCTACCTTTTAATCTTGAATGATAAGGAAGAGGCAGCGTATTATCTAAACGATTTAGAACAATTGTTGGGTGAAAAAAATGTCTTGTTTTATCCAGGGTCATATCGCAGGCCGTATCAGATAGAAGAAACCGACAACGCCAATGTGTTATTGCGTTCTGAAGTGTTGAATAGAATCAACTCTCGTAAAAAACCTGCCATTATTGTTACCTACCCTACTGCCCTATTTGAAAAGGTGGTCACCAAAAAGGAATTAGAGAAAAATACCTTAAAATTAGGTGTTGGTGAACAGGTATCACTTGATTTTGTGAATGAGGTACTGTTTGAATATAATTTCAATCGAGTAGATTTCGTAACTGAACCGGGTGAATTTTCTGTTCGTGGAGGAATTATCGATGTATTTTCTTTTTCAAATGATGAGCCTTATCGAATCGAGTTTTTTGGTGAAGAAATTGATAGTATTCGTAGTTTTGATGTAGAAACGCAACTTTCTAAGGATAAGCTCAAAAAAGCAAGTATTATGCCTAATGTTGAAAATAAGGCATTACAAGAAACTAGAGAAAGCTTTTTAAAATACATTTCTTCAAAAACAGCGGTATTTGCTAGAAATACTGACTTATTATCCGGGAATCTCGATAAGTTTTACACAAAAGCAGAAACTGCATTTAGTGAGTTGTCAAAAGAGGTGAAACATGCTGAGCCTGCTACTCTATTTTGTAACGGAACTGAAATTATCAAACAATTACAGGATTTTACGGTGGCTCATGTTAGTTTTCGTTCAGAGTTAAAAGCAGAAAACCCTGATACGGATGTATTGTTTCACATAAAACCACAACCATCGTTTAATAAACAATTTAATTTACTAATTGAAGATTTAAACGAGAATCATGCTAAAGGGTTTACTAACTATATTTTTTGTGCAAATGATAAACAAGCCCAACGTTTTAAAGATATTTTTGACGATGCCGATCAAGAAGTACATTATGAAACTTTAGTTTTTCCGCTATACCAAGGTTTTATTGATGAAGCTGAGAAAATAGTTTGTTATACCGATCATCAAATTTTTGAACGTTATCATAAGTTCCGTTTGAAAAATGGATATGCTAAAAAACAATCAATAACCTTACAAGAATTAACAAAACTTGAAGTGGGTGATTATGTAACTCATATTGATCATGGTGTTGGAAAGTTTGGAGGACTGCAAAAAATTGATGTTGAAGGAAAAAAACAAGAAGCCATTAAGTTAATCTATGGCGATCGCGATATTTTGTATGTAAGCATTCACTCATTGCACAAAATATCAAAGTTTAATGGAAGAGATGGAAAAGCCCCGAAAATATATAAATTAGGTTCCAATGCTTGGAAAAAGGTAAAACAAAAAACGAAAACACGTGTTAAGGAAATTGCGTTTAACCTGATTCAACTTTATGCAAAAAGAAAACTGCAAAAAGGACATGCCTTTGGTCCCGATACCCACATGCAACACGAATTAGAAGCAAGTTTCCTTTTTGAAGATACTCCGGATCAATTTACAGCAACCAAAGATGTAAAAATTGATATGGAAAAAGAACAACCCATGGACCGATTGGTTTGTGGTGATGTTGGTTTTGGGAAAACAGAGATAGCAGTACGTGCTGCCTTTAAAGCAGTAGATAATGGAAAACAAGTAGCTATTTTAGTGCCAACTACAGTTTTAGCGTTTCAGCACTTTAAAACCTTTTCTAAGCGATTAAAAGATTTTCCAGTAGTCATAGATTATTTAAACCGTTTTAGATCCACAAAACAACGAAAAGGGGTGTTAGAGGGAGTTTCGAACGGACATGTTGATATTGTTATCGGTACTCATCAGCTAACAAATAAAAACATAAGCTTTAAAGATTTAGGGTTATTAATTATTGATGAGGAGCAAAAATTTGGAGTTTCGGTTAAAGATAAATTGAAAACCATTAAAGAAAATGTAGATACTTTAACCTTAACAGCAACCCCTATTCCTAGAACTTTGCAGTTTAGTTTAATGGCAGCGCGTGATTTGTCGGTAATTAAAACGCCGCCTCCTAACCGTCACCCGATAGAAACTAATGTAATTCGTTTTAGTGAAGAAACCATTAGAGATGCTGTTTCTTATGAAATTTCAAGAGGAGGTCAGGTATTCTTTATTCATAATCGAATTGAAAATATTAAAGAAGTGGCTGGATTGTTACAACGCTTGGTTCCTGATGCTAAAATTGGAATTGGTCATGGCCAAATGGAAGGAAAAAAGCTAGAAGAGCTAATGCTGGCATTTATGAACAATGAATTTGATGTTTTGGTATCAACTACAATTGTTGAAAGTGGATTGGATGTGCCAAATGCGAATACAATTTTCATTAACAATGCTAACAATTTCGGATTATCGGACTTACACCAAATGCGCGGACGTGTTGGACGTTCAAATAAGAAAGCATTTTGTTATTTCATTACACCACCACATCATCACATGACCGATGATGCACGTAAGAGAATTCAGGCATTAGAGTTGTTTTCTGATTTAGGAAGCGGACTTAATATTGCCATGAAAGATTTGGAAATTCGTGGTGCAGGAGATTTACTAGGTGGAGAGCAAAGCGGGTTTATTAACGATATTGGTTTTGATGCCTATCAGAAAATCCTACATGAGGCAATTGAAGAATTGAAAGAAAATGAGTTTAAAGATTTATATCCTACGAATCAAACTGGTAAAAAAGAATTTGTAAAAGAGGTTCAAATTGATACTGATTTTGAAATCTTATTTCCTGATGATTATGTGAACTCAGTAAGTGAACGCTTGGTGTTGTACAACAAGCTTTCAGAAGTCAATAACGAGGAAGAATTACAGGTTTTTGAAAGTGAAATTATTGATCGTTTTGGAGAATATCCAACGCAGGTGGCCGATTTATTAGATAGTGTTCGTATGAAATGGTTGGCAAAATCACTTGGACTTGAAAAACTGATCCTCAAGCAAAAGAGAATGATTGGATATTTTGTGTCAAATCAACAAAGTGATTTTTATCAAACGGAAGCCTTTACTAGAATGTTGCAATATGTTCAAAAGAACTCAAAAAGTTGTGTTATGAAAGAAAAGGAAACGAAAAGCGGATTACGCTTGCTTATTACTTTCATAAAAATTGATACGGTAAATAAGGCTTTTAATACGTTGAAAAGTGTGTAATAGCTAATGAAAACACAAACGTATAAGTTTCCAAGTTTAAAAGAATGAATCTTGAAAAAATACTTACTGAGGTAGGTCATGCCTATGCGCCGTTGACATTTGAATGTCAGCAAGAGTTTATTAAACATTCAGAAGTTAAAATGTTTAAAAAAGGAGACGTTGTTGTTCGAGAAGGGCAATACTCTCAAAAAGCGTATTTGTTGATCAAAGGTTGTGCGAGAGCTTACTATTTAAAGGACGGTAAAGATATTTCTGACTGGTTTACTTTTGAACATCAGTTTATGGCTTCTATAAGTAGCTTTTTTAGCGATGATCCAAGTCCACACTATATTGAATTTATGGAAGATGCAACTGTTTTGGAGTTTTCTAAAGATACAGTGAAAAAGTTATCTGACAATTACCATGAATTTGAACGCTTTATTCATAAAATAGTAACAGAAACGATGTTAGGGCTTTGCGAAAGATTACATACGATTCAATTTGTTAAAGCAGAGGATAGATATAACCAATTACTTAATATTTATCCTAAAATAACACAAAGAATTCCTCTAACACATATTGCTTCTTATTTAGGAATTACTCTCGAAACGTTAAGTAGAATAAGAAATATTAAAAAACGAATTTGATATAGATCAAATGATAAACCTTCCATTAAAACAACCTTTGCAAAAACAATTTAAATGGAAGCTAATAAAATACAATTAAAATCAATTTGGGGAACGTGGTGGGAACCTATAAGAAAATGGTTTTATCCAGCATGGTTAGGGTATGAAACAAGCATACGTTTTTATGATTATGCGCTATCTTCTTATTCTTTTGTGCGTACCTATGAAAACTATTTTGGAGCTTTTGGGATAGAAGTCTTAGCCGTTTTGGCAGCGATACTCACTTTTGTTATCTGTTTTGTTTTTTTAACTATTCCTGCCAGTATTGCCTTGTTTAAGTTTTTTAAACCAGAGGAAACCTATCGTATTACATTTGAAATGAAAATTAAAAAATACTTATAGAAAACAATAAAAAATAATGGTTATGAATGGCATTTTGATAATGAAGTTTTAATTATGTATAAGCAGAAGCTTATATAAAGGGGATAATTAAATGGTCAGAACTCCTTTGAAATGATTGTAAAAAGAGGGTAACCTCTCGCAAATTAAAAGTAAAACTCGATAGTTGCATTTGTTAAATACTACTTGATTTTTTGCTTCATTTTGTATCAAGACAAAAGAAGAGAGTGTAGCTAATAAACCTTATTACTTTGAGTTATATGAGTTGAAATGGAATGAAAGTAATTTGTGTTTCTAATTCTTCGCTAAGGAACAAGTATTAATTTAATACTTAAAACTCAACATTAAGAACTAATCATTGAAACGTTATAATTTTTTTAAAAACCCGTCTAAACCAAGAAATAGAGAATGAAGAAAAGGAATTGCGATGTGCAGCATAACGCATGAAATTTCGAAAGTGAACGATACGAAGTAATTTCCTAGGTCGGACTTGATTTTTTGCTTCATTTTGTATCAAGACAAAAGAAGGGAGTGTAGCTAATAAACCTTATTACTTTAAGTTAAATGAGTTGAAATGGAAAGAAAATAATTTCGTATTTCTAGTTCTTCGCTAAGGAACAAGTATTAATTTAAGACTTAAGCCTCAACATTAAGAACTAATCATTGAAACGTTATAATCTTTTTAAAAACCCGTCTAAACCAAGAAATAGAGAATGAAGAAAAGGAATTGCGATGCGCAGCATAACGCATGAAATTTCGAAAGTGAACGATACGAAGTAATTTCCTAGGTCGGACTTGATTTTTTGCTTCATTTTGTATCAAGCCAAAAGAAGAGAGTGCAGCTAATAAACCTCATTACTTTAAGTTAATCATTGAAACAAAAAAGAATTTTATTTTGTAGAAAGAAACTAATCTATGGATTGCTAACTATGAATTCAATATTCAATAAAGCAATTATTGCACTATCTTTGAGTTCAGTACGAAAACAAGAAATCATGACTTTCGAAAAAGAATTTAAAGAAGCAATTAGCCACTTACCTTCTAAAGAAAAGGATAAGCTTATCCTTCGTTTGTTAAAAAAAGATAGAATCCTTGCCGAAAGATTATATTTTGAACTTGTAGACCATAAAACAGTCGATGAAAGAAGGTTTGATAAACAAAAGCATATTAAGGAACGAATTGCATTTTTTTCTGAATATCGTTTATCTCCAGGCGACCTAATGATGTACATGCGTGAAATCAGTGGCGAAATAACTGAACATGTTAAAATAACCAAAGACAAGCACGGAGAAGTAAGTCTTAATTTATTGCTTTTATTGGAAACACTCCAAAAGAACAATAGTCAAATAACCCAACATACCTTAGCGAAAGCAAGAAAACTATGTATATATATAATTGGAAGAGCTTTTAAAATATTAGTGTTGAGACAAAAATTACATGAAGATTTATGGTTGGAATTTGATTATGATTTGGAGCAATTAGGAGAATTAATAACTGAAAACCCTAGCCTAATGAAAATAGCTATACAAAATGGTTTTGATGTAAACTGGCTATTAAATAATGATATTCCTGAAAATATTGAAGAAATACACAAAGACATTAGAAGTCAAGGGTTTTTAACTTTTCGTATACATTTAAGCACACCTAAGTTTAATAGCTAATATTATTTATGATTTGAAATTATCATTATAATACGTTTTTGAATGAACATTAATAATTCATTCAGGTTTTTAAAAGTTATTTTCTACTTTTGACTTTCTATGAAAATATATAAAACTCTAAAAAAAGGAGAGTTCCATACACATCACTGTGAAGATTTTTTTGTCATTGAAAACTTATCTGATACTGAAAAATTAATTGCCGTAATGGATGGGTGTTCTATGGGTAAAGAATCTGTTTTTGCTAGTCATTTGTTCGGAAAAGTTTTAAGAGGTATAGCCAAACAAAATTATTATAAAGATTTTGTTAAGAAAACAGAAGAACGTTCCTTAAAAACCAGATTGAAAGAGGTATTGGAAGAGATGTTTCACATATTAAACACCATAAAACGTTCCCTTTATCTTGAATATCATGAAATGCTTTCTACTTTGATTCTAGGTATTGTAAAAACTAATGAAAATAAGGCCGAAATAATTGTTGTTGGTGATGGTTTGGTTTGTATCGATAGTAATTTCAAAGATTTTGAACAAAACGATAAACCAGACTATTTAGGATATCATTTGACTAAAGACTTCAATACTTGGTTTGAAAACCATAATCAATTTATTTCAATACAAGAATTTAAAGATTTATCAATCTGTACGGATGGAATCTATTCTTTTAAAAATTTAAAAACTAAAGAAAAGCAAAAGAGTGAAAGCGAGATCGCTAAATTTTTTATGGTCGATAAAACGGGTGAATTCCCAGATAATTTTTTAGATAGAAAAGTACTATCTCTTGAAAAAGACGGTTATATCCCTACAGATGATTTAGCAATTATTAGAATCTTGGTATAGATTATTTTTTTGTTTTCAAGGTATTAGTTTGGGTAAGTGTTATGGTTTTTGATTAAAAATAAATGTATTAGATGACTTTTAATATTCTATTAGAAAATATTGAGAAATATATTAAGCTTGATAAGGAAGAAAAAGAATTTTTGCTATCGTTATTGAGCCAAAAAAAACTTAGAAAGAAACAGCAACTTTTGACAACAGGAATGGTGTGCTCTTCTAAATATTTTGTGTTAAAAGGGTGTCTTAAAAGGAGCTATACCAATACTGAAGGAAAGGAAAGAGTTTTTGAGTTTTGTTTTGAAAACCAATGGATCTCAGATATTCAAAGTTTTTGGAAAGGTTCACCATCTATATTTAATATTGAAGCTATTGAAGATACTGAGGTTATTGAATTGAAAAGAGCTAGTATAGAAACTTTACTATCCAATATTCCGAAGTTTGAGAAATATTTTAGGATTTTATCAAACGAGCAAATATTTAAGCAAGAACGAAGGATAAAACAGGCTCTTTCCTGCTCAGCTAAAGAAAGATATGATGATTTTCTAATGGATTATCCTAAAATTGAACTTCGTTTACCACAAAGACAAATAGCTTCCTATCTTGGGGTTAGCCCCGAGTTTTTAAGTTCTCTCCGTAACAAAAAATAAACAACAAAGCCTTAATGTACATTAAGGCTTTGTTGTTTATTGTAAACTACTTTTGGAAATGATAATGACAAAAAAGTAGAAAATGATTATACCAGAACTAGCAAATATTGTTGCTTTTATTCTAGCCTCAACCTTTTTAATAATTTCACCAGGTCCTGCTATCGTTTATATTTTAACAAGAACAGTTGAAAAAGGATATAAAGCAGGGGTTCTCTCTGTATTGGGGGTTGAGTTAGGTACATTGGTTCATGTAATTTTGGTAGCTTTTGGATTTTCATCGGTTTTAATAAAATCTAACGTTGGGTTTTCAATAATTAAATTTGGTGGGATTTTTTATTTAACATTACTAGGGTTTAAGAGAATTTATCATCCTAAAAATAAATTTGATCAGAATATATTGACGAAAAGAATGGAAAAGGAAGCGTTTTCAGGAGGTTTGATAATAAGTCTTTTTAATCCTAAATCAATTTTATTTTTTGTTGTTTTTTTGCCGCAATTTGTCAGTATTTCTAAAAAAGAAGAGGCCTCTCAAATGATGTTTCTTGGAGTAGTGTTTATTTTGATAGCTATAGTTTGGGGCATGTTTGTTGTCTTAACTTATAATAAATTGAAAAAGCACATGAAAAAGATATTTTTAATCCCTTTTAACCAAGATTACATTGTAGGAGGAATCTACATTGGAATTGCTCTATTATCCCTACTGTTTTGTACCAAACTTTAGAAGTATATTTATTGCGGTTTTAATAAAAAAATAACATGGCTTCAATTTTCGGACATGCATTAACAGCAGTAACTATTGGTAGTGGTTTTTCAAAGAAAATCAAAGATAAAAAGTTTTGGTTTTTAGGCATTCTATGTGCAATAATTCCAGATGCGGATGTCATAGGATTTCAATTTCATATTCCATATGAAAGCTTTTGGGGACATCGAGGTTTTTCTCATTCAATTTTGTTTGCAGTTTTTTTAGGTATACTCGTTACGGCTTTGTTCTACAGCAAAAGCTTCTTCAGTAAAAAAGGTCTCCTATTCATGGCTTTTTTTACTTTATGTACCGTATCTCATGCCCTTTTAGATGGATTGACTAATGGCGGTTTAGGAGTAGCTCTTTTCTCACCATTCGATAACACGCGATATTTTCTTCCTTGGAGACCGATTCAAGTATCACCAATTGGAGCAAGTCGCTTTTTTAGCCATTGGGGTCTCAAAGTTATTTATAGCGAACTATATTATATCGGAATTCCTGCTTTACTTTATATAGTCTTTGTTTTTTTTGTAAAGAGGTTTACTAAACATAAGCATAAAGCAGAAAGAAAGTAGATTTACCGCAAAAAAGAAAGCTCCCGAAGGAGCCAATCATCCCCGATAGGGGAATGAAAAGAGGTTGTCAAAATTTCTATTTGGGGGGAACTAAGCTTGTTTAGGGATGATTTTCTTTTTCATTTACCTTGACAACCTCCATAATTAACTATTCAAAGGGGATTCAAACTCGGTACAAATGTACAGTGGTATTTTGGCTTCAAATGACGTGTAGTATATCTGAGTACCTGTTTTTATACGTTTGCAGCCAATATGAATGGAAATCCTATCTATGTAGTAGGTTTGTCATAAATGAAAAGCATAGAATAACCTTGGAAATCATAGCGTTAAAAAAATATTAAGTAATGTATCTCTTCGATTTTTATGGTATGAGCAAGAATTTTCCCTACTGTTTGCAACGACATTTAGGGTTATTATTAATGTTGGTATTACTAATAATAGGATCTTAATTACTCCTGTCATAAGCGAACAAACCAAAAATAACACCGCAAGAACCGACGAAATTAAAATCTGTTTGAGCAATAGCGAGTTATTTTAATTTAGGTTCGAGGATGATTATTTCTGCGAGCAGTGCGGTTAAGACTAGATTTTTTGTTTCTTTTTCATCAAAGGCAAAAGAAAAATAGTTTTGATTAAAAGATGTTTAATAGTAAAATATGTCTATGGAAGTGAAAGGAGAAACCTCTTTAGATAGTTTTGAATATGTTTATGCACAGCTCATTTCGATATTTCATATAGAAACTTTGTTAACTGTTTGCAATAACATTTAGAGTTGTTATTACTAATAATAGGATCTTAATTACCCCTGTCATAAGTGAACAAACCAAAAATAACACCACAAGAACCGATGAAATTAAAATCTGTTTGAGCAACAGCGAGTTATTTTAATTTAGGTTCGAGGATGATTATTTCTGCGAGCAGTGCGGTTAAGACTAGATTTTTGTTTTTTTTCATCAAAGGAAAAAGAAAAATAGTTTTGATTAAAAGGTGTTTAATAGTAAAATATGTCGATGGAAGTGAAAGGAGAAAACTCTTTAGATAGTTTTGAATATGTTTATGCACAGCTTATTTCGATATTTCATATAGAAACTTTGTTAACTGTTTGCAATAACATTTAGAGTTGTTATTACTAATAATAGGATCTTAATTACTCTTGTCATAAGCGAACAAACCAAAAATAACACCGCAAGAACCGACGAGATTAAAATCTGTTTGAGCAATAGCGAGTTATTTTTTTAGGTTCGAGGATGATTATTTCTGCGAGCAGTGCGGTTAAGACTAGATTTTTTGTTTCTTTTTCATCAATGGAAAAAGAAAAATTACTTAGAGATATAACAAAGAATATATGCATGATTATGTCCATTCATAAACATCGCTATTCATTTTTCATTTTCAATAATTTAATATCCTTTAGATAGCGTTTAATTTCACTTCGAACCTTTGGAAATAGAAGTAATAGCCCTATCATATTTGGAAAAACAAGAGCGAGAATCATAGCATCTGAAAATTTAATAACGGCATCTAGTGTTACAGCGGCTCCCAAAACAGTAAACATTAAAAAAATAATTTTATAGGTTAAATCAGTCCATTTTCCTCTACCAAACAAATACTTCCACGACTGTAAACCATAGTATGACCATGATAATATGGTAGAAAAGGCAAATAAGGTGACTGCAATTACTAAAACATACGAAGCTCCTGGAATGGCATTGTCAAAGGCTAATGATGTTAAGTTAACACCACCTAGTCTAGATCCATCGGCCATTAACGCCTGTCCATTAATTACATCTCCATAAACAAAAGCACCATCCATATTAAACATAACGATGATAATTGCTGTCATAGAACAAACGACTACCGTGTCAATAAATGGTTCTAACAATCCTACAAGGCCTTCGGAAGCGGGATATTTGGTGTTGACAGCAGAATGTGCGATTGCTGCTGAACCTGCTCCTGCTTCGTTTGAAAATGCCGCACGACGAAAGCCTTGTATCATTACCCCAATAAAACCTCCAGTAATGGTAGCTTTGGGGGTAAATGCTTCATTTATAATTAATGCAATAGCATCATCAACAAAGCTAACGTTTGAAAAAATAATGAATAATGCTGATACAACATAAAGTATAGCCATTAGTGGAACGACCTTTTCAGTGACCTTGGCAATTCTTTTAATTCCACCAATAATCACAATTCCAACGAAAATAGCGAAGATCAACCCTATAAGGCTTCCTGAAGCAACGCCATCAATACCAAACCTTGAAATAATTTGAGCAGCGGCTTGATTCGTTTGAAAAGCATTTCCACCTCCAAATGAGGCTCCAACACATAAAATAGCAAATACAACAGCCAAGAATTTACCCAATTTTTCTAAACCTGTTTCTTTAAGGCCTCTTGATAAATAATACATCGGACCACCATATACGTTACCCTCACTATCAATATCTCTATATTTTACACCAAGTGTACATTCTACAAATTTTGAAGACATTCCAAGTAAACCAGCGATGACCATCCAAAAGGTAGCACCCGGACCACCAATAGAAATGGCAACCGCAACCATAGCAATATTTCCTAAACCAACGGTTCCAGAAACAGCAGTTGCTAAGGCTTGAAAGTGATTCACTTCTCCATGACTACTTTCATTTTTGATTGTATCGATAATATCACCATCAATTTCGTGAACATGTGAAGTTGTTTCGACGTTCAGAAACTCTAAATCGTCATATTTACCTCTCACTACTTGAATAGCTGTTGGAAAGTGCTTAATGTTAATAAAGCCAAAGTAAATCGTGAAGAATAGTGCTCCAAGAACTAAGATGATGAGGACAATTGGAATTCCATATCCAAAAATGTTGATCGTTGAAAGGATAAACCCTTCCCACCAAGAAGCAAAAGGCATAAAAGCATCGTTAATTTGCTCGTCTAATCCTTTGTTTTGGGCTTGATGTATAAATGGCAATAAAAGAAAAATAATGGTAGTTATGCGTTGTTTTGAGGTCATGAGAATAGTTTTATGATTTTCAACGCAATGTTTAAAATTGAATTTTTTAGAGAAGACTTTATCAGAAAGAATATGAATTTGTCAGTAAAAAAACTACTGACAAATTAGTGTTAAAGTGTTGGTTTATAAAGAAATGTTTTCTTTAGGGATTTTTAAACGAATTTTTCTGTCTCGCTTTTCCGACATTTCGAAAAGTGTTGTTTTTAACGGATTTAAGTGATGCTCTGTGGTCCAATTGTCTTTACCAAACACACCATCTAGTAATGATATTAGCAATCTTTTTACTTCGTTGTAATCCTTAATATCAAAGGTTTTACTTGGCATGGAAAAATTCTTAGGTTTAATTTCTAACCAATCCTCATTTGATAGTCTGCGTTCAGCAAATTTTGTAAATAAATCGAACAAAACAGGAGATAATTTTACTTTTCGTTTTTCAGAGCCTGGAAAGCCTTTTAAGAGTATAAGGTTTTCTGTTTTTCCTGAAGAAAGTTTATTTTTTTGAAAACTAAGATATAAATCACTTGAATTAGGAATTACGTTTTCAGCCAATTCTTTTACCCAACTCAGAGCCAAAGCAAAGAAAATCATGATTAATGATGTTTTGAAAATTGCTGAGAACAAGGTTAAGTTAATATTGTTTCCAGAGAGCTTGTAGATTTGAGCTACTAAAACAACAAGTATACAAACAAATGACAAAAAGGCTAAGGCCTTTAAGCGTCGTTTTAAAAATGATTCCCATAAAACAAAACCTAAAAATATTAGTGTGAAAAAGGCGTAGTATACATCAAGTTCATTAATTACTGAAATAACGGTACCGGATATCATGCGGCTTAAGGTGGGTAATAATGAAAATAGAAAAGGAATACCAACAATATAAATCCAGTACTTCGATTTTATAATATGCCCGATTGGAGTGGGTAAATAACGAAACCAAGGCAGTGATAATAAGATAAACAAACTATTCAGTAAAGACCATATGCTACGCCATCCGTTAATAATAAACGCTGAAGTTGCATTACTTTCAATAAAATATATCTCAAAGGCTCCAGAAATACTCCAGCATAAAACAGAAAGCGCTAACCACACTTGACCAAAATCGTTTTGTTTTTTACCTATATGCCACCAGATAGCAAGTAAAGCAATAAAGGCAAATAAACAGACAGAAAGTTGCCACCAACCATAAAAATATATGATTTCGTGGTTCATTTGTTGTATGCTTAATGCTTTAAGTACCATAATAGCTTTTTAGAAAAATTCTAATTTTTTAAAAATACGTTAAATTCTGTAATGGTATTATGCTTTTCACTAATAGTCATATCATTATTGATTAATAATGCTTCAATTTATCATTACAACTTCAACCTAAATCAGTTTATGTTAACCTTGATAGGATTTATTGTTTGGGTAATGAAATTAATTTTTTTTCACTTGTAATAAACTGACTACAAAGTGGAATCCGAAAAACTTTAAATAGAGTAGGAGCAAAATAAACTATTTATTATTATGAATTTTAAATTCGTTATTATTTTACTTTTAACTAGTCAATTAGCCATTGGTCAATGGTCAGGAAGCAATCCAGAAAATTTAGTTGGTCGTGCCAAAATTAGTGCTACTACAAGTGGAGGGGTAACTGGAGGTATTAGTTTAGCACCAAGATTGTTAACTCTCAAAAAAACATACACATCAGGTGGGATAAGTATGGGAACTCCTTTTGAGAGCGTCAGTTCGGGGTTGCGTTTATCCTACAGTAGTCCTTCTTTAGGGTCAGGAGTCAGTACTAATTGGGATTGGGACATTGCAGCGAATAGTAGGTTACATTTTCGTTATCCAAGCACAAACCTAACTATTATGACATTGAATCGAGATGGAGAGGTTGGAATAGGTACTAGTAACCCACAATCGAAATTAGACATACGATTGGATAATGAGCAGGAAGTGAGAATACAATCTAAAACTACAAATAGTTATGGAGGTATTTCTTTCAGACATTATAATGGAACTGAAAATTGGAGAATTAGGGCTTTTAGTAATTATACAGGAGGTTATGGAAATACCTTAAGTATTGTAAGTACAAACAACGATAATTTTTGGATATCGGCAGGTAAAACTCTAATTGGCGGATCTTTCAATTTTGATTCTTGTACCGATTGTAATGATTATAAACTTTTTGTAAAAAAAGGAATTAGAACCGAAAAGGTTAGAGTTGATATTTCCTCAGGGGTTTGGGCCGATTATGTGTTTAAAAAAGATTATAAGCTAAAACCATTAAAAGAGGTAGAGCAATTTATAAAACTTAATGGTCATTTACCAAATATTCCGAAGGCGTCAATAATTGAAAAGGAAGGGCTTAATTTAGGGAAGATGGATGCTAAGTTATTGGAGAAAATAGAAGAACTAACCTTGTACATTATTGATTTAAAGAAGGAAATTGATACACTTAAGAAAAAGTAAGAATTATGAAAAAAATATTTTTGTTAAAACTTATACTTCTTCTAAATTGTTGCTTTGTTTGGACTATGACGGGACAAGATTGTGAACAGCAGGAGTCAATTACGAATCCAGAGGCACCTATAAATTCCTTGACAAACCATTTAAATAATGTAGATTGGTTTTCAAGTGATGACTTGCTTTTAGATAAATTTCCATCAGGAACGGAATGGTTAACAAGTCCTTATTGGTTAACGAATCCAGGAGCATTAACATCAATTATTGCTGAACAACATTTATCGGATTTTAGACCAGAAGATGGTTGGGAGGTTGTAAAAATTGATTTAGGTAGGCTTTCCGATAACATAACTCCGAGAAATGATGCCAATGCTCATAATTCGCCATATATGATTTTTTATAATAGGCATAGAGGGCTGATGAGGTTTTTTATGATGCATCGTGATATAGCTTGGGGACCTAATATTATCAAATATAGAATAACTATTCCAACAAAAGATGCTCCTCAAAACACGGTTGATGGTTTACCTTTAGATTTACCTTCAAGTTCTTTGTCCGTTTCAAATACCCTGAGCATTCAAGGTGAAACGATGCAACCACTTGATCAGAAAACAACGGAATTATCTGTACAAATGATTACCGATTTTCCTGCTACTGAACATTCCACTTATTGGACTTATTTCGATCTTCCAGTTGCTTATGATCCTTGTATTTGTAGAAAACCAGTTATGTTTAGAATATCTGGAACTGTAGTGGATAAATTGGGACTTGTAGCTAAAGGGGCTTTAACAGGTATAATTCAAGAGACCTCACCTGGTGTAAATTATGATAAATTGGTTGTAAATAGAGTAATTGGAGGGGTTGGTGCATTGGCAACGGCTATAGCAACGAAAGGCGCTATAATTCAAACTTCAAAGTTTGCAGATTTAATTGATATAATTACAAACAATCCGAATACACATTCGAATGACAAGAAAAATTGGAAACTAATAAAAAACATCATGAATCTTGCAGGTGCGGTAGGGAATGTGTCTTTTGATAAAAAAAGTAATAAATGGAATATTGGTCCAGAGTCTATTGACAAGAGTAAAGTCAAAGCTTATATAAGTGGGGTATCGAAATATATGAGCAGTCTTTCGAAAGATTTAAACTATGGATCATCCAAATCTGGGGCAACCACTGTTATGGGAGAAATGATTATTGAAGGAGAAATTGAAGGAGAGGATAATTTAAATAGAATAATTGATATAGCTTTACCTGGCACTAGATGGGACGGTTTACCAGGATACGACACTTCATTTCTACAAGAAGAATCTGGAATTTACACCTTCGGAAGTGATAATTATCTATCTCCTGAAGGACCTATTTATAATAAACCTATTGGGACTTTCGCTGTTTTAAAAACTCCAACTATTGAGTTGTCTATAAGTCAAAATACTACTGAGCATAAACTCAAAGTTAAATCTTATCTTAGAGATAACCTGAAGTATTATTTTAATCCAAATACCAATATTAATTTAGATAATACAAGAATACAAACAAGAATAATTTTATATCATCAGTTTTCTAGTGCAACGTTTTTGAATGAGAATTTTCAAACTAAAAATATAGATGGTTTTAATGAGGAAAAAATGTATTCAAGTTATGTTGATATTAATGATGTCAAGGAGCTACTGATGGAGTTAAAATTAGAAAGCCTTGAGGGGTTTCCATACGAAGGCGATGATATATTTTTTTATGGTGTGAAGAAAGCTGAACTTCAGTTCTATATTGAATATGAATCTAATGAAAACGGTTATGATGGAGACCCCATTCGGAATGTTCAGATATTTACAGTACCTGTAAATATTGATAACGATTATACGGCATTTCCGTATGAAGCTATTAATACCAATACGCACTTAAAAAGTTTAATAATAAATACACCCCAAAACTATGCCGCAACTAAGGTTACTTATGTTGATGGCCCCATAAAAATTAAGGCACCAGTTGAGACGGAACCTGATGTTATAAAAGGCTTTTTTTCAAATACATTGATAGATGTTCTTCCGGGAGCGACAATTGACGATAAGGTTTTTATCAAAACAGGGCCATTTCAACAACTTGAACCACAACCTCCAGTTTCTGTTAATTATGTCACTAGTTTTTGTAATAAAACCAATCAAGATGCTACTTACAATGCAGATCTCTATAAAACTAAAATTACTTCCACGAATGAGTCTGGAAATATAAACGAATATATTAATAGTAATAGTGAGGATTTATCATTTCAAATATACCCGAATCCTACATCCGATTCAACAATCCTTTTTATAAAAGAGTTCGACAGAAATAGAGAATACAAAGTTTCAATCCATGATATGAACAGTAATAAACTGAATCAGATCTCTATTAGAAGTCAGTCTACTAAGATAAACCTAGACAAATATGAACCAGGAATTTATTTTATGAAGCTCATTGAAGGTGGTAAAACTAATTCTATAAAGCTTATAAAGAATAAATAACTCATTTTATATTATGAGAACTATTAATTTTTTAGGCATATTGATAATCAAGTGCAGGTAACTATGCTATATTATTTGTAAAAAAGTATTGCTGTTTTTTAAGAAAACATATCAAAACTATATTTAGGTATAGTTTTGATATGTCTTAAAATTATACCTGAGCCATAAAGTTTTTCTCAAGAAAGAGGTTGTACTTTTTTAATTCTTCATGAACATCTGCATTTTTTTCAACATCATGAAAGTGCAATGAATCTATTAAATTCATACCTAAGTATTTGTTCATGGCATGGAACCCAGATAAAACACCTTTATCAACACTTGTTTGATCAAAGAATTCGTCGGTCATGGTAAATGCTTCCTCAGGAGCATTCCAGCTTGAAGTTAAAATGTATTGTTTTCCACTTAAGAGACCACCGGTCCCGTAGTTAATTTTTGGATTTTTCGAACTCCTACCGTCACTAATCCATAAGCCGTTGTTATAGCCTGCCGTTAATACTTCATCAAAATATTTTTTAAATTTGAAAGGTATAGAAAACCACCAAACGGGAGTATGGTATATAATAACATCTGCCCAAGTAAACTTTAAAACTTCTTTTTCTATATCGTAGCCGTCATTTATTTGAGTTGTTTTAACTGTGTAATTTTCTATGGCATAAAAAAAAGAAGTACTTAAGGTACTTAACGATTTATTAAACTGACCTTTTGCTTCCGAAAAAGAGTGCCAACCATTTATTATTAAAACATTTTTCATTTGTATTGTATTTGTTTTCTGCAAATATATATTGAGTTGAAGTATTATTGAAATAATAGAAATAATACATTTGTATCACAAAAATAATGGCAATGATAAATTTAGAATGGTATAGAACGTTTAAAGCAGTGTATGAAGAAGGAAATTTAACAAGAGCATCTGAAAGATTGTTTTCATCGCAACCTGGAGTTAGCTTACATATCAGTTCTTTAGAATCGTATGTTGGATATAAACTTTTTGAAAGAAAGCCACGGATTATGGTACCAACAGAGCGAGCGATAATTCTATATGATTATATCTTAGATGCACTACAAAAATTAGAGAAATCGGAGAAACATTTTAGAAAAACGGGAAAGGGAAATAGGAAAACATTAAGCATTGGAATGTGTTCAGAGATTTTTCAGACTTTATTTGAACCCAATATAAAAAGTTTTGATTTTGACATTATAGCTCATTTTGGAGAATATCCTCAAATGCTTAAGGAATTAGAAGAAGGAATTTTAGATTTAGTTATTACACCCAAAAAAAATAAGAATCAAAATATTAATTATACCCGTTTTTTCAATCAGGAAGTATGGTTAGTTTCTAGTAACAGTGTAGACACAGATGAAATAGAAAAAGCAATTTTAAATAAAAATTGGAATGTATTAGAAAACGAACTTAAGAATCAAATTTGGTACAGCTCCTCAAATGTTACTGGATTTATAAAACAATTTTGGCTTTTAAATTTTAACAGAAAACAATACAACAAACCAAATTATATTGTTCCGAATATGAATTCTATCATTCGATGCTTGCAAACTAGTAACGGCGTTGCATTAATTCCTAGTTTTTTATGTGAACAAGAAATAAATAATAAGAACCTTAAGCTTATTTGGAAATCCAATAAAGAACTGAGAGATATTGTTTATTTCGCAAAAATGAACAAGCAAAAAGCAAAAAATGAAATCGAGATAATAGAAACAATCATCTCTAAAGAAGCGTCAAAATATATGCTATAAAAATCTTCGATTTTAGGTTTTATTACGCTATCAAAGGCTGCATCATTTTCTTCAAAAACTTCATTGTTTCTTCTTGATGATACGTCCATGATAAGTAAGAAATGGGTATGATTTGTATTCCAACACGATGTAAAATGCGATAACGTTCAATATCAAAGGCCGCGGTAAAACTTCCAGGATAACCAATTAAATCTATTCCAAGGTAGTTATTGTTGTTTTCTAACAACATATCTATACTTAAACCTGCAATAGTATATCCAACATGAGTTGTTGCTTTAAATTGCTTTAAGAATGCTTTTACCTCTTGGCTAAAGGAGTCTTCAGTAAGTTCATTCTGGTGTGTGAATATGTTTTTCTGTTCAAATGAGCTTAAATACTGTCGTAATAATGATCTTTCTGGAAGTGATTCCGAGTTGATCGAGTAAAATATATGCTGTTCATTTCTAGCTCGTGTAATAGCTACATTGAAAACATCTTCTTTATTTAGATAATTTAGGCTTGCAAAATGAGAATTACCATTAGCAACCATTGAAAGTAACATGACATCACGTTCTTCTCCTTGAAAATGATACGGAGTTCCTAGTTTTATTTTGTGTTTTTTGATTGTTGTTAAATCAAATTTTTGTTTAATGCTTTTTGTAAGTTGATTGGTTTGTTGTCTAAACGGAGACAATACACCAATGCTTGTCGCTAAACTTTTATGAAGTAATCGCTCATTTTCCACAACAATTTCAATATGTTTTATTACCTGATTTACCTCTTCTAAATTAATTCCTTTTTCATCTTGTAAACCATTTGTTTTATGTAAAAAAACGGCTTGTTTATTATGGTTTAATGGAGTTTGCGTCATTATTCTTAACGCTTGCCCATAAAAAGATTCATTGCTAAATCTGATAATCTCAGGTAAGGATCTGTAATGCTCATCTAACAACACAATTTGATCACCTTTTGCTGTGTGTTCCAATGTGAAGTCAAGCAAACTCTTTTTTCTAAAATTAAAACGAATAGAATCAGTAATATCATGTTGCTTTTGAAAACGATCCATTTGAGTTTTCGATAAAAAACTTATATGACGAAGTTGATTGGTATCACCTGCAACAACAACTTTTTTAGCTCTTTGAAATATCGGTAAACAAGAAGCAATATCACATTGTGTAGCTTCATCAACAATGGCAATATCAAATAAATCCTTTTGCATAGGCAAACTCATGGCTATCTCGTCAATTTTAACCAGCCAAATTGGTAAAAAATGAGTTAATGGGGCTGCATCTAATTGTTGAAGTTGTTTATTGATGAGTGATTTCTCTGCTGTTTGAAATACATTTTTTAGTGCAATAAGTTTTTGAAGTTCTTTATTTGAGTAAACAATAATGGTACTAATTAACTGTTTTAATAAGGCCTCCTCTGCTCTTTTTTCAAATAAGGTTAATGTGGAAAAGTACTCTTCAATAATCTCCCACTCTATTTTTTCAAAAACACGAATAAAGTTAATATCGAGTTTAGAAAGCGTTTTTTGATAGAAACTTTCAGAGAATAGTTTTTCAACACGTTCAATTTCCTTGGTAACTTTTTCGGTAAAATCAGCCTCTAAACTTTTAAGTTTATTGAACTGAACTTCTCTTTTTATATCTGCTTGATAAGCTTCTTCCTTGTGTTTATGGCGGTAATAGCGGCCATTAATAATTCTGTTTAGTTTAGCTAACAAGGTTCTTTTGTAGTAGTTCCCTCCTACTTTAATAGCAAAATCACCTATTTTAGAATTCATTAATTTATCGGCAATAACATCTAATGCTTGAGCTGTTTTTGTAACAATTAAAACACTTTTCCCTTTACTAACATAATCTTGTGCTATGGCGCTTATGGTATAGGTTTTTCCAGTTCCTGGAGGACCAAATATTACGGATTTTCCATAGGTAGATGCATTCTGAACAATGCGTTCTTGCGCAGTATTGAGTAATTGAGGAATTTTTATAGTGTTATTATAACGAGCATTTTTTTCAATTTCTGATGAAAAGAAAGCTTGTAAACCCTGTGAGTAATTAGTTTGGTTTTTTAAGGTTTCTAATTCATTTACTACTGCGTTTATGTTGTTAGCACGACTAGATATAAAGATTCCAGAACTTGATACCATGGTAAACTTTTCTAATTCTTTTTCTTGTTGTACTAACGTTTTTAAATAGGTTTGATTTTTTAATTTTGGATACAATAAAAAATCAGAGTTAAAATGAATGTTTGAAACATGCTCTTCAAAAATTCGTTTTAGCTGATTAATTACAAAAAAATTAACGTGAGTATTAGCGTCAAAAAGCCGTTCAACTTCAAAAAGAAAATCATCGAAAGATGTTTTAAACAAAAGGCCTTTTAAAAAGGCAATGTTTAACTGTCTAGATTCATGATCAATTTTTAAGAAATAAACATCTTCTTTCTTTTCAATAGCAGCTTTGTAAAGAAATAAAGGTGCTGTAATTGAAGTGATGCGCTTGCGGAAATCATTTCTTTTTCCAAGGCAAAATAAACTCCCATACCAAAGCTCTTTATCATTGTTGTATAGTGCTAAAGTTTGTAAAATTGGAATGGCTTGTTTTTCAGAAATAAACTGTAGCGGATATCTATTGTTTATTAATTCTTCTTCAGGTTTTATAATAAACTGATTTTCATATTTTGAAGAGAAGAAATTAAGAACTCCAGACTCTTTATTATCGGCTTGATAGCATTTGTAGAAGTACGAAATATAATCAGCAATCATAGTAATTTATCAATAAAGCGAACTTACATAAAATTTTCTTAATGCTGAATATAGAAAATACTATCAATTTTTAACTTTTGTTTATTAGTAACATAATAGGATGTATCTGTTTAAAAATGCTAGAATTCGAAAGTTAAATCGCGATCCATATTTTGTTGGGTCCAAACTTTATTACATTTGAGTTTTTATTAGGAATTATGGAGGGCAATCATTTAAAAAATGTAATCGGTTTATTATTAGCAACTTTCTTTATAAGTACTTCGGGAGCTCTTGGAAGATATATAGCAATGCCAACGGAAGTAATTATTTGGTTTCGCTCAACTTTTGCGGCAATATTTATGTTCATTTTTTGTAAATACAGAAAAATGGACTTTAAACTGAAGTCGCCAAAACACTACAAACCATTTTTTATAGCAGGAGTGTTTATGGCAGCGCATTGGGTTACTTATTTTTATGCCTTGAAACTTTCAAATGTTGCTATGGGAATGCTTTCGCTTTATACTTTTCCTGTAATCATTGCTTTTTTAGAACCCGTTTTTTTAAAGACGAAGTTCAGTCCAGTCTATATAGTTTTAGGGTTATTAGTTTTAACAGGGCTGTATATTTTGTCTCCAGAATTTAATCTTGAAAGCACAAATCTTCAAGGCATATTATTTGGAGTGTTATCAGCGCTGTGCTATTCTGTTCGAATTTTAATTATGAAGCAATATGTGCTTCAATACAATGGTGTAATGTTGATGTTTTACCAAACAATAATTATTTCAGCATGCCTACTCCCTACTCTATTTTTTATGGATATTTCTGGTTTTCAAAGTCAATTACCGTATTTGCTATTATTAGCATTATTAACAACAGCGATTGGGCATAGTTTAATGGTGCATTCACTTCAGTTTTTTACGGCATCAACGGCAAGCATTATTAGTAGTGTTCAACCAATATTTGGAATTATTTTGGCGTTTTTCTTTTTAAGGGAAATACCAACGTTAAATACATTTATTGGTGGAGCGTTAATTTTAGCAACAGTAGTAATTGAGAGTGTTCGAAGTAAAAAATAAATCTAATTTTCGATGTAAGAGATGAATTATGCATTCGTCTAAGGTTTGAAATAAACTAAAACCGTTCAAATTATGCTTACAATGAAAAAAGCATGTATTGGGATTACAATAGCCTTGTTGTTCCCAGTGTTCTTACATGCGCAATCACCAGTCACAGGCTTTTATCCAGAAAAAAATCAACTAACAGTTGCTGTAAGTTACTTTTCTAAAAGTTACGATAAGTTTTATTTAGGAGAAGAACTATCAGAGGGAAATCCTGCAAACTTAGGAGATATTTCTTCTTCAATTGTTGGTGTTTATGCTGACTACGGAATAAACAATTGGTTATCTGCTATTGTTTCTTTTCCTTACATATCAATTGAAAGTAAAGACGGAAACCCAGATCCTGTTCATGGAGAAAGTGAACAAAGTGGAATTCAAGATCTCTCTCTTTTTCTGAAAGCAAGAATGTTTGAAGAAAATTTTAAAGATGGCTCTAAGTTTACACTAGGTGGGTCAGCGGGTCTTGCATTTCCTTTAGGAGACTATGAAGGCAACGGTATTTTATCTATTGGTAATAAAGCAACTACCGTTGATGGATTGGTCGTTTTGCAGTACACCACCAATTTTAACTTGTTTGCAGAAGCTCAAACGGGGTATAGTATTCGAAGTAATTCCGATTTTGATGTCCCAGACGCTTTATTGTATAGCTTTAAACTAGGGTATTTTACCAATCAGTTTTATGTACATGCGAAATTAGGAATTCAAGATTCTACATCAGGATATGATATCGGTTCTGCCGAGTTCGGAGCAAATGGAGGTCCAGTTGCTTTATCGCAAACTGAGGTAGATTATACCAATTTATCTTTTGACGTTTATGTACCTGTTTACAAACAAACTTTTGGTGTTTCGGCTGGTTATGGCTTGAATCTTGACGGAAGAAACTTCGGAAATGAAAGAGGTTTTTCAGTAGGACTTGTTTACAAGAATTAAACAATGCTATACCGAGCGCAATTGAGATATACTAATTAGAAGGTACAGTATCGATTGCGCTCGATATAACAAAAGCAAAGCTTACTTATATATTGTATTGATATATGAGTGAACTTGAATTTGAGTCCAAATTATCGAACTCTCATATTTTCATAATTCCTCTTTACAAAACCAAGTGCAGCGGCTAATATTTCGCCCATGTTTTTACTTTTTTTAAAAGCAATATCCTTGGTGAAATCGAATACTTGATGTTTTAATAAATCAATATTTTTGGCGGTGGAAATTGAATCGTTTCTCATACAAGTAACAAGTTGACCGATTCTGTTTGCCGAACTTAATATACGTTTTGCTACAATGGAACGTTCTTCAACTTTATATTGACTAATCGAAGCCTCTTGTAGTTTTTGACCCACTAATGAAACCATAGGAAGGTTTTCTTTAAAAAACTGAGGGTTGTATACTTTGAATTTTCCTTCAAAACATTGCTGATCAAAATCAATAGCTCTAATTTTATATACCACATGATCAAAGTCATGTGTTGGAACAATAACATAGTTATAAGAACGCATATCACCTAAAAGACGAATCATACATCGTTCGTTAAACTTAACAAATTCTTTGGCTATTTGTGTTTTTTCGGACTCCGTGCATTTAGGCAAAAAGTCTTTGATAAAATCGTCACCAGGAATTCCTGCTATATGTTCTTCTATCAGTGTGTCTTTATACACTAAAAAGTTGAGGTTGTAAGGTGATAAAATATGTTCTAGTTCTAGTCCGTAAATTCTGGAAGCATCCGTTTTCTTTATATAGAAATAAGTGTAGTTGTCATTGAGAACGTTTCGAACTTTTATTCGAAAAGGTTTAGAATTTCCAAAAGTACAATAATCAATAGCGTCTATATTTAAAAAAGGAATAGTGTCTTCATTTCCGTTTGAATGTAAAATGGTATATACCTTCTTTAAACTTAAATCAATTTCTAATCGTTCGAATTCCGAATAATAAGTTCTAACCCATAAAGTGTCTTCGTCATTTTTATCATACACCACAATCGATCCCTGAAAACGAAGCAAATCATCATAAAAAATAGGAATTTTTATGTTTCTGCTATTTTCAATAAGATAACTATTCAATTCATCGGTAACTGGAAATGCAGGTTTTTTCTGCGACATTAATTTCTCCTCTGAAGCCATACAACATTAGGGTTTTCTCAAAAATAACTTTTTCTAACATAAAAAGATAGAAAGGAATGGTATTTGTTAGTTTTTTGGAAAATATTAAACTATGAAAAAGCAATTTAAATTTACCATTCCAAAACCATGTCATGAAAACTGGCATAAAATGACACCTAATGAAAAAGGAAGATTTTGCAGTTCCTGTGCAAAAACCGTTGTGGATTTTACGCAATTCTCCGAAGCTGAAGTTAAAGAATATTTAATCGAGAATAGTACACAAAAAGTTTGTGGTCATTTTTATAAAAAGCAGTTGCATAGTGTTGTTATTCAAATTCCTGAGAGTAGTTTATCTCATAAACATAGTTTTAGAAATTTATTTGTGTTAGCAATGGTTCTTTCTATGGGAACAATATTATTCAGTTGTAAAACAGAAGGAGGAAAAGTTCAAAAAATAGAGAATGTCCAGATTGTTGATTCGGTTGTTGAAAAACAAAATCCTCTTATGAAAGAAATTGTAATAAAAAGACTGTAACTAAACAAGAGTTACCTACTATAGGGTTACCCATTTTGCAAGAAGAAACATCTATTGATAGTGTACATAATGAAATAATGGGAGATCTAGCATTTGAAGGAGAAATAGAATTTGAAGAAAATGAACCACACCCCATTCATCTTGTTAATGAAACACCTCGTTTTAAGGAAGACAAGCGTTTGTCGGAAGAAAAGGCAAAAACAAACTTTCAAAAACGAATGACTGACTTTATCAAAATTAATTTCGATAATAAACTCTCACAAAGCTTGGGGTTGAGAAAAGGGAAATTCAGAATATATGCTCGATTTATTATTAATGATCTAGGAAAGGTTTCAGACATACAAGTACGAGCACCTCATGAAGTTTTAAAAAAACATACAAAAGAGATTATAGAAAAACTACCCCAATTTCTTCCTGCAAAAAGAGAAGGAAAAATAGTAAACGTTTCTTATGTACTACCAATAACTTTTTTTGTTGATGAATAGCGGAACCTAATAAAACATGGTTGTTTTCTGTAACTACACTTCAAATAACTTTCCTGGCAAAGGTTTTATAATTCCGTTCAATTCCATTTCCAATAAAATTGACGATAATTGATACACAGGGATGTCACAATCTCTGGCAATAACATCCAGTAGTTGTTTACCTCGGTCAGATAAGTAGTCGAAAATTTTTTGTTCTTGTTCATTGAGGTTTATAAAAAGTGAGGTTTGTTGTACTTTTTTTTCTGAAATATCCCAATTTAACATTGTAACAATATCTTCGGCTGAAGTGAGTATATGCGCGGCATTATTTTTAATTAAATGGTTACACCCTTTGCTATATTCATCAGTAGCTCTTCCAGGTAAAGCAAATACATCTCGATGGTAAGAATTGGCAATATCTGTAGTTACTAATGAACCTCCTTTTGCTGCAGATTCAATAACAATTGTTGCCTTAGAAATACCGGCTATAATTCTGTTTCGTTTTAAAAAATTTTCACGAATAGGACGTTCCTTATGCCAAAAGTCAGTTATAAATCCACCATTGGTATTGATGTCTTTTATATAACGTTTATGAACCTTCGGATAAACTTCATCCAAACCATGTGCTAAAACGGCAATGTTTTGTAAATTGTTGTCAATTGCTGCTTTGTGAGCACAAATATCTACACCATATGCGAATCCACTAATAATAATCGGTTGGTAAGTTGCAAGATCTTTGATCAGTTGGTTGCAGAAACCGCGTCCATAATTGGTAATAGATCGAGTTCCCACTATGGAAATAATTCGATTTGTAGTTAGTTTAATATTTCCATCTTTAAAAAGAAGTATCGGAGCGTCAATACATTGTTTTAAATAGTATGGATAATCATCATCTAAAAAGTAATGATACGTATATTTTGATTGCTCTAAAAACAGGAGCTCCTCCTCTGCTCTTTTAGCAGTTTTTTCATCAAAAATATGTTGCAAAGCATAAGATCCAATTCCAGGAATTTTTAACAATGTAGAAAATGATTCGTTGAATACTTGTTCAGGACTTCCACAGGCAGAAATGAGTTTTTTTGCCATAACATCACCAATGTTTCTGGTAGCTTGAAGCCTTAAAATGGCCAGTAATTTTTCTTTTTTCATAGCGCAAAAAATTGAGTATCAATATACAAAAAAAGTGTTAATAAGTATTGTATACAATATCAAAAACGACACTTGAAATTTGCTAGTTTTGTTCATATGAGATTAGCCGACTACATTAACGATTTATTATATAGATACGACTGCGTGATTGTTCCGAACTTTGGAGGTTTTGTAACTAATAAAATTGGAGCAAAGGTTGATGAAAGTGCAAATGCTATTTATCCACCTAAGAAACAGGTAACGTTTAATGCTTATTTACAACATAACGACGGTTTGTTGGCTAATTATATTGCTTCAACAGAAAAGGTTTCTTTTGAAAAAGCAACAGAAAAGATAGCTCAAGAAGTTGACACTTGGAAAAACCAATTGGAAACAGGAACTATTACTGTAGCGAAAGTGGGTACATTAACTCGCAATGAAGAAAGAAAATTAGTGTTTGAACCAAATACTTCAACCAATTTCTTAATTGATTCATTTGGGCTAGCTCAAGCTGGAGCGACTTCTGTAGAAAGAGAAGAAGCACAAGTTGCTGAGGTGGTTGTGCTTGATGAAAAGAAAGAAGGTAAAGTAATTCCTTTAGTGTTAAAAAGAGCCGCCGCAGCCGCGGTTGTTGTAGGAATTATTTATGCTGGATGGAATGGTGTTCAAAATCATAATGAGCAGCAAGAATTTTTAGCGAATCAGCAAAAAGAAATTCAATCGGCTACGTTTGTTATTGATAGTCCGTTACCGACAATAGATTTAAAAGTTTCGAAAGAAGAACCTAAAAACTTCCACATTGTTGCAGGAGCTTTTCAAGAGGTTGAAAATGCGTATAACAAAGTAAACGAATTGGTAGAGAAGGGCTTTGAATCTAAAATCATTGGAGAAAATTCATTTGGATTAACACAGGTAGTTTTCGGAAGTTATCATACCAAAGAATCAGCTCGCACAGCCTTAATAAAAATTAAGGAAGATGTTTCTGAAGACGCATGGTTATTGGAAAAATAATCTTCTTTACAACTCTACGAAATATTTCGTTTCATTGCATATCTTTGCAGTAAATTTTTTAGGATGAGAGCAAAAACTCCAAGTGAATCACTAACCACACTTACAGATTTAGTATTACCAGGAGAAACCAATTATTTAGACAATCTTTTTGGAGGTGAACTATTGGCTCGTATGGATAGAGCTTGTAGTATTGCAGCGCGTAGACACTCGAGAAGAATTGTAGTAACAGCTTCTGTAAATCATGTTGCATTTACAAAGTCAACACCTGTTGGTAGTGTTGTTACTATTGAAGCAAAGGTCTCAAGAGCTTTTAAATCTTCAATGGAGGTGTATGTGGATGTTTGGATTGAAGATCGTCAATCAGGAGAAAAAACAAAAGTAAACGAAGGAATTTATACATTCGTTGCAGTTGATGAAACAGGCAAGCCTGTGCCTGTGCCAGCTATTAAAGCTGAAACAGAACTAGAACAGCAAAGATTTGATGGAGCGTTAAGAAGAAAGCAATTAAGCTTGGTTTTAGCTGGTAAAATGGAGCCGAAGGACGCGAAGGAATTAAAAGCTATATTTTTGTCTTAAGAACAAGATTTCAATTTGTAAATGAAATAAAAATTGGTGTTTCGAATGCCAGAAGAATATTGAAGAGCCTCACATGTTAAAAATGTGAGGTTTTTTGATTTGAAATATAATGTCGAGTGATTTTTCTGGTTCAAATGAAAAGAAAACGTATTAAGATAACACAATGTGTTCTTTTGATGTTAATAAAACGCAATAATTTAACTGAAGTTCTTGTTGGGATTAAAAGTAACTTCAATTTATATATGCTATAAACTACACTTCTTCAAGATCACCATTTTCAGAAAGTAGAATGGCAACAGATTTTGTTTTTTCAAACTGAGAGAAAATAATAATCATAATTACCGTAATCGGTACACTTAAAACCATTCCCGTAACACCCCAAATTTTACCCCAAATGGCGAGCGATAGAATAGTAACAAGTGGGCTCAGGTTTAGCGATTTACCAAACAGTCTAGGCTCAATAACATTTCCAACAATTACTTGAATGCCTCCTACGGCTAATAAAACAATTGCAAACGGTGTAATCTCACCGAATTGTAGCAAACAAAAGATGGATGGAAAAACCGTAGCAATTAATGAACCGATAGTCGGAATGTAGTTCAATAAGAAAATTAAAAAAGCCCAAAAAGGAGCACTATCTACACCAACAAATAAAAGAACAAAATAACTTAAAATACCGGTAAGTAAGCTCACATAGGTTTTTAAACGCAAGTAATTTGAAATAGAGTTTTCAATTTTACTCAACATTTGTTGCATGCTATTATAACTGTGTTCTTTATTAACAAACATTTTATGTAGTTTCTTTTTAAGGCTAGATTCCTCTAAGAAGAGAAATAAGGCATAAATCACAATCATAAAGGTATCACCAAGCAAACCACTAATTCCGTTCGCTATATCACCTAAAAACGATCCATAATCAAATTTACCAACAAGGGTTTTAATGGATCCAACTACGTCAACATGAAAATAACTGTCGATTTTTTTTATAATGCTATCAATATTCGATTCGTAGTTTGAATAAGACGAAGTTAAATCAGAAATACTATTGGTAATAATTTCTGAAACGAAGCTAAAACTTAAAATGATGATGCTGAAAACAATGATATTGCTTAACCATTTCGGAATAAACTTTTCGGCAAAAGGAATTTTGTATATAGATTTTCGTATTTCTCTCGTTAGAAACCAAAAGATTAACGCAAAAATAAAAGGAATTAAAATACCTTTTCCAATTACTAAAATGGCAATAATAGCCGTAATAACTATAACAACGTTAGCAGAGTTCTTCACGTAGATAAATTTAGTTAATTAATTGAGAATGTCAAATTTTAATGACAAGTCGATAGCTAAAAATTAGTTTTTCGATACAATATGAATGAATCATTTTTTTACTGAATCCATTCTTGAGGATTCAAACGCGTTGTGTTCTTGTATAAAACAAAACTTAGTTTCGTTTTTCCCGTTATCTTATCGGTAAAAATTTTCCCTAATTTACTTCCAGTTTTTATCGGATCACCTTTTTTAACATAAATTGTTTCGAGACTATTGTATACCGAAATATAGTTACCATGCCTAACATAAACCGATCTCTTCCCATCAGGATGACTTTGGATACTCATAACTTCACCATTAAAAATACTTTTGGCATCTGCATTTCCTTCTGCGGCAATGTGTAAACCAGTACTGTTAATACTAATACCCGGAAAAGTTGGATGAGGCTGAACACCGTATTTTCTGGTAATAATTCCAGAAACTGGCCATGGTAAACTTCCTTTGTTTTGTTCAAAGTTGGCGCGAAGCGCTTTTTCAGCTGAGTTAAGTGCGAATTTTGCTGATTTTTTTGCACCTTTTGCTTTGTTGGCCTTTGCAATGGCGTTTCTAATTAAACGGTCAATTCTAGCTGCAATTCTCTTTTCTTCTTTTTGCTTCTTAAGGAGTTGTTTTTTGTAACGATTTTCCTGTTTCTTTATAGAAGAAATTAATTTCTCTTGATTCTTTTTGTCTTTTTCAACGGCTTCATTTTGATCTTTTTCTTCAGTAATTAAGCGTTCTTTTACTTTTTTTCTTTGTAAGAGAGAGTCGTTTAATTTTTTAATCTCCTTTGTTTTAACTAAAATCTCTTCTCCTTGTTTTTTTCTAAAGTCATTGTATTGTTGCATGTATTTTACACGCTTATAGGCTTGATAAAAGCTTTCTGAAGAAAGCAAAAACATTGTTTTACTTTGAAGTGATTTACTCTTGTAGGTTTTTACAACCATTTTTTGATAATCTAACTTAAGTTTCGCTAGCTCACCATCATTTTTGTCAATTTGTGTTTGATTTTTTAGAATTTCTCTGTTTAGTAGGTCGTTTTCCAGAGTAATGGTCTCAATAAGGCGCTCTCGAATACTTATTTTTTGAGATAAGTCTTTAAGATCATCCAAAGCATTAGTTTTTCTTTTTTTCGTTTTAATCAATAAACTATTAACCTTTTTTATCTCTTTTTTAAGGTTCGAGCGTTTTTTCTCAAGCTGTTTTCTAGATTGAGAAAATGAAGACAAGCATACTAAGAAAATACTTAAAATTGCTAAAGCGAAACGAAACTTCTTCATGTGTTATAATTGAATTTCTTTATAGCCTTTTGGGATTGAAAAATTTAAGTTCAAATTTGTGTTAAAATCAACAGAGCGAACCGTCATGTCAATATTAGTAAATTTAGTGTTTTCTTTAGCAAAAATGTTTATTTTGTTTGGGAAAATAGTATTCTTCTTTCGAATGTAATTTGGGTATGAAATATCTAAACGTTGATTTTTATTCGCATTGACTAGCGATTGCCTATCTAATTTATAATGATTTGGGTTGATAAAAAAGAACAAATCGAACAAATTTGCTTGCTTTTTAGGAGATAGCTGGTAAGAGTTATTTGTTATTTCAACACTCTGACGCTGAGATTTTACATCCATAATAGCTTGCCCTAAAAGAAGGTTTTGTAGTTGCTTGAAGTTAATATCAGTTCCCATAATTTTTCTTAGCATGCTGAAATCTCCTTCAAAATAATTCTTTTTGTAAGGCGAATAAAAACTTACTTTTTCAGGAGTAATTTTAGCCTTGAAAATGGTGATAATTTTTGAGCCTTTTAACCAAATAACCTCATCTTTTTTAATTTTCATGCGTACTGAGAAACTGAGCCCATTTTTATTGTCTTTATAGTTCACTTTTAGTTTGGCATCAACTGTCTTTTCATGAAAATTTTCGGCAACATGTTTTTTAGCTACTTTTCTAGCAGAAATGTTCTTTATTGCTGAAGAAGTAGCCGCTTCTTTGTTTGATTTACATGAAGCGAATAGGATAATAATGGGTACTATGTATTTTAATAATTTCATTCCTTAAAACCTTGCGTATAGCAAATTTTTACTTGTTTAATTTTTTTCTGTACTTGCTTTCGTTTTTACGATCACCTAATCCTTGGTAGCTAATAACAAACTCATTATAAAAACGACTTTCCATTGTAGGATTATCTATAACAAAATCAATACCATTTTGTAAACTAAGGAGTGCTTTTTTGTGTTTTTTTGATTTATTAAAAGCTTTCGCATTCATTAAATATACAAACGGTTGAGCAGGAAAAAGAACCAATCCTTCGTTACTGTACGATAGCAATTTTGAATCATTGTTTGAATCTAATTGCTCAAGTAGTTGTTTTAAATTAACAAACGACTTGTTATCTTTAAACTGCAATTCAAGATTTTCATTGTTCAATGAAGTGTTTTTAACAATTGGTTTCGTACTCTTTGGTTTCCGTTTTGAATATCGATTTAGATTTTTCTGTATATATCGTAGGCGAGCATTTAACATTTTCGCTGATTTTAACTCGTTTAGTACAATTTTGGCAGAGTCAATTTGGCTACATTGAATATATAAAAAAACAAGATCTTGTTTTTTCTTAGGTAGCTTTTGTATTAATTTTTTCTGAATAGCAATCGCATTTCTAAAGTCGTTATTCCTTTTATGAACTTTTACTAAATGTTCGAGCAGCCAAATATTTTCTGGCTCAATTTCAAGAGCTTGTTCAGCGTAGGCAATCGCTTCAACAAATCGTTGAAGTTTGTAGTAATTTTTTGAAAGTTCGAAAAGTACAGCGATATTTTTTGGTTTTAACTCATTACAAGTTTCTAAATTATCAATTGCCTTTTGAAAATTGTTAATGGCTTTCTGCGTAATCGCTTGAAAGAAGTTTTCTTGAAAGTCGAGAAGATGTTTGTCAGCAATATCCTGTGATACAGGAATACTATCTTGAGCAAAAACTACTGTTTGGGAGAGAAATAAAAACAAGACAAAACAAGACTTTAGGATAAGTCTTGTTTTGATCTTAATTGAAAGATATGTTTGAACTTTATGTAATTTCTGTATAATCACCGATGCTGATTGATGTAAATTTACCGTTATACTTTGCATGATTTCCAATCATTGAATTGTCTAATTCGGCATTAAAAATCCGAACGTTTGTTTGAATCAATGAATTTACAATAGTTGAGTTTTCAATAATACTATTTTCGCCCAATGAAACATAAGGACCAACTGTCGCATTTTTTATAACAACGTTCTTACCAATATAGCAAGGTTCAATAATATTAGCATTTTCCAAAACAACATCAGAGGCAACTAGGTTATTTCCGTCTTCTTGTTCGAAAGAAAGAATTTGTTTGTTGGTATCAACTGTTGGATTTTTTTTACCACAATCCATCCAAGCATCAACTTTTCCTGGAATAAATTTAGCTCCTTGTTGTTTTAATGATTCTAGTACATTGGTAATTTGATATTCTCCATTTTCACGGAGGTCGTTATCAATTAAATATGCAATTTCTTGGGATAACTTGTTCCCGTCTTTAAAATAGTAAATTCCGATAATAGCTAAATCTGAAACAAACTCTTTCGGCTTTTCAATGAAGTCTGTAATTATACCATCTTCTACTTTAACAACACCGAAAGCACTCGGGTCTTCAACTTGTTTTACCCAAATAGCACCATCAGCATTTACATCCAATGTGAAATCCGCTTTAAAAAGGGTGTCTGCATAGGCAACGATACAAGGACCATTTAAAGAGTCCTTAGCACAATAAATAGCATGGGCTGTACCCATGGCTTCTTCTTGGGTATATACACTTCCTTTTGCACCCAAACTTTCGGCTATTTTTAAAAGTTCACTTTTTGTATTCAGAGGAAAACCTTTAGCAACAGGACCGATAACAAAAGCTATTTCTTCTATAGGCTCATCAACAACCGAAGCTATGTTTTCAACCAAACGCTGAACAATTGACTTGCCTGCAATAATTGTTAATGGTTTAGGTATGGTCAGGGTATGTGGTCGTAATCTCGATCCAATTCCTGCCATGGGGACAATAATTCTCATTTCTTTTATTCTAAATTATTTAAAAACAACAGTCTTACTTACTGTGGAAAAAGAACAACCTTGAATATTTTCCATGCATTTTGTAAGACTTTTTAAAAAAAATTTTAACAGTGCAATATACTATTAAATTATGTTTAGAAAAAGTTATAATCCTTTAGGAATGGCATTTATCAATGTTTTAGTATAGGTGGTTTTGGGATTGTCGTAAATACTATCCGCTTCACCTATTTCTTCTATTTTACCTTGATTCATTACGATGAGTTGATCCGACATGTATTTTACTACAGATAGGTCATGTGAAATAAAAATATAGGTAAAGTTAAATTCGGATTTTAGTTGGTTTAAAAGGTTTAAAACTTGTGCTTGTACAGATACATCTAATGCGGATACAGATTCATCACAAATAATTAACTTTGGTTGCAGTGCTATAGTTCGAGCGATACCAATACGTTGTCGCTGACCTCCCGAAAACTCATGAGGATACCTGTTAAAATGTTCTTTCTCTAAACCTACTTTTTGTAATAAGTTAAGTACATATTCTTTTCGTTCTTTATTGGATGACAAAATATTGTGAACAGCCATTGGTTCAATAATCGCTTTTCCTACGGGAATTCTTGGATTTAATGATGAAAAGGGGTCTTGAAAAATAATTTGAATGTCTTTTCTGAGTTTTTTAAATTCAGATGTTGAAATTTTAGTTATGTCTTGACCTTTGTAAATAATTTGCCCAGAAGTAGCTTTTTCAAGTTGTAAAATAGTCCTTCCTAATGTTGTTTTTCCACAACCGCTTTCTCCAACTAAACCTAAGGTTTCTCCCTCATAAATTTTAAAAGAGATATCATTAACTGCTTTAATTTTTGAAGGTTTCGAAAACCATGAAGAACTACTTATAAATTCTTTTTTTAAGTTATTTACTTCCAGTAAAGGTGGTTTTTCATAGATGTTTTTATGGAAAGCCGATCGTTCTTCCTTTGAAAGAATACTATTATCTAAGGTGTTATTGATAAAATCGGAAACCGTATGGAGGTTTTTGAGTCTAACAGATAAATCGGGTTTCGATTTAATGAGAGCTTTCGTATAGTTTTCTTTCGGATGGAGGAAAACATCTTTTGAACTACCTTTCTCAACAATTTTTCCCTTGTACATAACAAGCAAAGAATCGGTTATTTCAGACACTAGTGAGAGGTCGTGAGAAATAAAAATAACGCTCATTTCCTCCGATGTTTGAAGTTCTTTTAGCAAATAAATAATTTCTTTTTGAACAGTTACATCCAGGGCAGTAGTTGGTTCATCAGCAATTAAAACTTTGGGTTTGCATGCAATGGCCATGGCAATCATAACACGCTGCTTTTGACCACCGCTAATTTCGTGAGGATACGCTCCGTAAATTTGCTCAGGTCTTGGTAGTTTAACTTTATTGAAAAGAGAAACAACTTCAGTGTAAATTTCCTTTTTGTTTAAGTTGGTATGTTGTTGAAGAATTTCTGCTACTTGATAACCACAAGTCAAAGTGGGGTTTAAAGAACTCATAGGTTCTTGAAATATCATTGCAATTTCTTTTCCTCGTATTTTTTGAAATTGACTTTCATTTAAATCCAATAAATTCAGACCATTAAAAATAACGTCTCCTTGAATATCGACATTAGTATTTAAAAGCCCCATAATAGCTAATGAACTAATAGATTTTCCACTACCGCTTTCTCCTACAATTCCTAAGGTTTCATTTTTTTCCAATGTAAATGAGATATTATCGAGAAGGAAGTCGGTTTCTGGAAAGTGAATACGTAGGTTTTTAATCTGCAACATCTATATGTCTTTTTGAACAAATATAAGCTTAATACTCAAAATCAGTGTTTTGCGTATTTCGCAAAATCTGAAACATTTTAGTGTAAAACGCAAATAATAAAAAATAATTTTAACGTTTTTTTTATAATTTTGCTATAAAATTAACTTAAACATTAATGAAAACGAAACAGAGATTACTAGCAACACTTTTGTGTTTGCTTCTAGCAGGTATTGTATCTGCTCAGAAAAAAAGAAACTGTCATACGATGAATAATCTTGACTACAGACAGTTAAAAAACCCTTCAATTAAAGACAAAATGGAGGAAATCGAAAAGTTTACTCAACGCAAAATAAAGGGAATTAATGGAAATTCTCAGAAAATTGTGGGAGATGTAATTCAAATACCTGTGGTTGTACATATTATTTATAGTAGCGATCAACAGAATATTAGTATGGAACAAGTTCAATCTCAAATTGATGTTCTTAATGAAGACTTTAGAAGAACAAATTCCGATCAAACTGAAGAATGGTTGCAAGCCGCAGATACTGAAGTTGAATTTTATCTTGCGCAAGTAGACCCTAATGGTAATTTAACTAATGGAGTTACTAGAAAATTTTCAACGAGAACATCTTGGGGAACCGCTGACGCGATGAAAATGTCTTCACAAGGTGGGGTTGACCCATGGAACACAGCTGAATATTTAAATATGTGGGTGTGTAATATTGGAGGAGGAATCTTAGGCTATGCCCAATTTCCTGGAGGTGATGCTTCTACAGATGGTGTAGTTATGGGGCCACAATACTTTGGAAGTTCCGATAAAGGAACCGGGTTTTACTTAGAAACTCCTTTCGATAAAGGAAGAACAACAACCCATGAGGTGGGGCATTTTTTTAATCTTCGCCACATTTGGGGTGATGGAGGATGTGGAGTAGACGACTTTGTTGAAGATACTCCAGAATCTGATGCATCTAATTTCGGGTGTGCTTCTACTCATGAGTCTTGTGGATCGCTAGATATGGTTCAAAATTATATGGATTATTCTGACGACGCTTGTATGAATTTATACACTTTAGGACAAAAAAACAGAATGAGAGCTGTTTTGGAAGAAGGGGGAATCCGACATGAACTCGCTTTATCCGATAAAACAACTGATTTAACTTGTAGTGCATCAACTCCAACAGGGGTTTCAATTACTGATGTCACTTTTGAGCAGGCAACCATTAGTTGGAGTGAAGTAATGAATGCAAGTTATGAAATAAGATATCGTCCAACAGGAACTACCAATTGGCTCGTAAATACAGCTTCAGAAATTCCAAGCATCATTAATGATTTAACTGGAACAACAGAGTATGAAGTGCAAGTGAGAAGTATTTGTCCATCTGAAAGTTCTGAGTTTAGTGCTTCAGCAACATTTACTACATTGGAAACACCTCCTATGTATTGTGAATCGGGCGGAACGAATGTAAGTGACGAATATATTCAAACGGTTCAGTTAGGAGACATTAATAATGTATCTGAAACCAATACAGGATACTCAGATTACACTGAAATTTCAACTGATTTAGCAACTGAAATCGAGCACACCATTACCATTACTCCCGAATGGCCAGGAACTGTTTTCAGCGAAGGATATGGAGTTTTTATTGATTATAATCAAGATTTTGACTTTGATGACGAAGGAGAAACAGTGTTTACGGCAACACCATCTTCAACTACGCCAATAGTAGGAACTTTTACAGTTCCAGAAGGTGCGCTAACAGGACCAACAAGGATGCGTGTTGTTTTAAGGTTTAATTCAACTCCTGAAGCTTGTGGTACTTTTACATATGGAGAAGCTGAAGACTATACTGTTGTAATTGGAGGAGGTGATACTGAAGCACCGACGGCGCCAACCGAACTAACTGCTTCTAATGTAAAGGCAATATCGTTAAGATTAAACTGGAATGCTTCAACAGATAATGTTGGTGTAACGGAGTACGATGTATATCAAGATTCCGAATTACTAACTACGGTAACTGAAACCTCGGTAGATGTAAGTGATTTATCACCTAGAACTAGATATTCTTTTTATGTAGTAGCGAAGGATGCCGCTGGAAATGAATCGGAATCTAGTAATGTTTTAAATGTTAGAACAAAAAAGTTGAGGTATTGTAAATCCAAAGGAAAGAATGCTTCTTATGAATGGATTGATTTCGTGAAGTTTGGTGGAATGAAAAATAAAACGAAGAGTGATGCTGGGTATGGCGATTTCACAAGTAAAGTGGCCAATGTAGAACGTGGAACTACAAGTAAAATAATTTTTAGTGCTGCGTTTAGAACACTTTCATACCTAGAACATTGGGCCATTTGGATTGATTTTAACCAAGACGGTACATTTAGTGACGAAGAAAAAGTGGTTACTGGTTCATCGTCAAAAGATAAAAACTTAAAGAGAAACGTAATAATTCCTGCTGATGCAAAATTGGGAAGAACTAGAATGAGAGTTTCTATGAAGTCCGATTCACCTCAAAAGGCTTGCGAAAAGTTTGGCTTTGGAGAAGTTGAAGATTATACGGTAAATATATCAGAATTTTCTGGAAGAGGTATTAATACAACCGATGTATCGGCAAGTATTGACAACGCTGAAACATTAGGCTATGAAGAGGGAGTTTCTGTAGTTACGTATCCTAACCCAGTAGACAACTATTTAGGAGTAAAGATGAGATCAATAGTTAAAGGAGCGACATATAGAATAATAAATACTTTGGGAACGGTTGTTTTAGATTCTAACGTGTTAAATAAAAATATTGATGTTTCGAAACTAAATGCTGGAATTTATGTTTTAGAAGTTAACGATACTCAAAAAATATTCAAAACTAAATTTATTAAGAATTAATTTCTCCTAGTGAATAATTGGATTGATGTATAGGAAGCTCAGATTTTATCTGGGCTTTTTTTGTTTTATTGGTAGGTTAATATTGTTTTTGTTGTGTTTTTAATAAAAAAACATATCTTTGATATGTAAATCATGATTTTTTTGTGATTTATTTTGAAAACTAAAAACATTAAATTAAAACCCTTCTAAAATGAAACCAAAAATTACTTTGGCACTTTTGTGCTGGTTTTTTGTGGGTGCTTTGCTTGCCCAAGACAAACGAAATTGTCATACTATGCATAACTTAGAGTATAGACAATCAAAAGATCCTCAATTAAAACAAAGAATGCTTCAAATTGAAACTTTCACTCAAGAAAAGGTGAGAATGATGGGGCATCCAGGTAGAGAAGTTGTAGGAAACATTATTAAAATACCTGTTGTTGTTCATGTTATTTATAGTAATTCTCAAGAAAACATAAGTCAAGCCCAAATTCAATCGCAGATTGATGTGATTAATGAAGATTACAGAAGAACGAACTCAGATCAAACAAACAAATGGTCACAAGCGAGTGATACTCAAATTGAATTTTATTTGGCCCAAGTTGATCCTAGCGGAAACGCTACCAATGGTGTTACAAGAAAATCTTCTTCAAAAACATCTTGGGGTACGAATGATGCAATGAAAAAATCTTCTCAAGGTGGAGTTAATCCATGGAACCCTGCTGAATATTTAAATATGTGGGTTTGTAATATTGGGGGTGGAATTTTAGGATATGCACAGTTCCCAGGAGGCGCAGCTGCTACCGATGGAGTTGTTATGAGTCCTCAATATTTTGGTAGTTCTGATAAAGGATCTGGATTCTATTTATCAGCTCCTTTCGATAAAGGTAGAACTACAACTCATGAAATAGGGCACTATTTAAACTTACGTCATATTTGGGGTGATGGAGGATGTGGAGTTGATGACTTCGTATCGGATACTCCAGAATCTGATGCTGCTAACTACGGATGTTCATCAAATCATTCATCTTGTGGTTCAGCCGATATGGTTGAAAATTATATGGATTATTCTGATGATACTTGTATGAACTTATTTACTTCTGGACAAAAGAACAGAATGCGTACAGTTTTAGAATCAGGAGGAGTGAGAAGAAGTTTAGCCTTATCTGATAAAACAGGAGGAGGAAGTAACTGTACAGCAACAGTTCCGACTGGTATAACTGTATCGTCAATTACTTCTTCAGGAGCTACAGTTTCTTGGTCAGCTGTTTCAGGAGCAACGTATGATGTAAGATATCGTCAATCTGGAACTAGCACGTGGACTACAAACGGAGTATCGGGAACATCAACGTCTTTAAGCGGATTGTCAGCTTCAACTCAATATCAAGTTCAAGTTCGTAGTAAATGTTCTGATGGGGCAAATTCATCGTACTCTAATTCTAACAGTTTTACAACAACAGCAGTTACAATTTCATATTGCGCTTCAAAAGGAAATAGTGTTGCTGATGAGTATATTCAAAGAGTTCAGTTAGGCTCAATTAACAATGCTTCTGGAGCGGGGAATGGCTATACTGATCACACATCAATATCAACAAACTTAGCAAAGTCTACTTCTCATACAATATCTATTACTCCAAAGTGGACAGGAACTATTTATAGTGAAGGGTATGGCGTGTTCATTGATTATAATAAAGATGGTGATTTTGCCGATACAGGTGAAACTGTATGGACAAAGGCCGCTTCGAAAGACACATCGGTAAGCGGAACTTTTACAGTACCAGCAGGCGCTTCGGAAGGAGCTACACGAATGCGTGTTATTTTAAGATACAATGCAATACCAAGTTCTTGTGGTACTTATAATTACGGAGAAACTGAAGATTATACTGTAGTAATTGGTGCTGCTCAAGCAGATACTCAAGCTCCAACAACACCAGGAAATGTAACGGCTTCTAACATAGCACAAACGAGTATAAGTTTAAGTTGGACAGCCTCAACTGATAATGTTGGAGTAACGAAATATGATGTTTATAATGGATCTACAAAAATTAATTCTGTAACTGGAACTTCATACAATGCAACAGGGCTAGCGGCGAATACAGCATATACGTTTTCAGTGAGAGCATTGGATGCTGCTGGAAATGAATCTGGAGCAGGGAGTGTTACTGCAACAACATTGGGTAATACAGTTTCTTATTGTACTTCAAAAGGAAATAATTCGAGTTATGAATGGATTGATTATGTTTCTTTTGGGGGAATGACAAATAGTTCTGGAAATGACGGAGGTTATAAAGATAATACGAGTAAAGTAGCTACCGTTGGAAGAGGAACAACGAATCAATTATTGGTAAGTGCAGGTTTTAGAAGTACTTCATATAACGAGTATTGGGCAATTTGGATTGACTATAATAAAGATGGAACTTTTTCTAGCAGCGAAAAGGTAGCTTCAGGATCTTCAACAAGTTCAGGCAATTTAAGTTATAACGTTTCTATTCCTTCAAGTGCTTCTTTGGGTCAAACTAGAATGAGGGTTTCTATGAAATGGAATGCTTCTCAATCTGCTTGTGAAAGTTTTTCTTATGGAGAAGTTGAAGATTACACAGTTAATATTACTTCAAGTTCGGCAAAAATAGGAGAGGTAGTTGATGCTGAGCAGTTAAGATTCGAAAATAATGTAGATTTAATGACATACCCAAATCCTGCAACAAACTTCATCAATGTAAAGGTTGGATTTAGATTAGAAAATGTAACCTATAGAATTACAAATACAATAGGAAGTGTTGTGAAATCAGGGAAATTAAAATCTAACATTGATATATCATCACTCAACTCTGGAGTTTATATTTTAGAGGTTAATGATGGTCAAAAACCGATGACGACGAAATTAGTTAAGAAATAGGTTTTAACAGACAACATATATGCTAAAAAGCTCGGGGTTTTCTCGAGCTTTTTTCATTTTATGCAAACGAATTGGGGCAAATAGTTCCCGAATAAGGAACGATTTTACTATAAAAAACGTTTAATTTTTGCAAAAAACGCAAATTATGCTGTGTTATGAACTTATTAAAAAGGTGTGTAAGTAGTTGTAAAATCTACATAATCACTAGGGTTAAGGTGTTTTGAGTTCGAAATCGTTATCGTGTTTTCGTAAATAGTTATTTTTTTGTTAAAAAAAATATATATATTTGGCATTGTTTTGGCGAAAATATTATGAATTATTGAGTTTTATTAACAGATAAGTAATAATAATCGAACAAAACTAAATTAAAACCCTTCTTACAATGAAACACAAGTACTTTAAAAGTCTTGTGGTTGCTGGTGTGTTTATCGGGCTAGGCCTTAATTCACAAATGCAAGCGCAAAACAAAAGTGAAGTTGAACAAATCCGTAAAGGATACAACTTAACAAAACTCGAAAACCTGAAGCAAAATCTTCAAAGAAAGGCTTCGGAAGAAAAACAAAAAGCTTTATTATTAGCCAAACAAAAGGGATGGCAAACAAAGTTCACAACAAAAGATGGTAGTTTGGTTGAACTGCAAAAGGTTGTTGATGGTAAACCCATTTATTACACAACTTTTAATGCGGCAGCGGCCAAATCTACAAGAGCAAATCACTTAAACACTGGAGGTTCTCTTGGTCTTAACTTAATGGGGCAAAATTTATCGGCTCACGTTTGGGACGGAGGAATTGCTCGAGCAACACATAGAGAATATGATGGTGCTGGTGGAACAAATCGTTTTACTGTGGGTGACGGTAGTGCTTCTGTAAACTTTCATGCGGCTCATGTTACTGGTACTATTATGGCATCGGGTGTGACAGCATCGGCTAAAGGAATGGCACCACATGCTAAAGCAGTTGGTTATGACTGGAACAGTGATACATCCGAAGCTACAACAGCTGCAGCGAATGGAATGTTGGTTTCAAACCATTCATATGGTTACAGGGCTAGTCAAATTCCTGACTATTATTTTGGAGCGTATATTGGAGTATCACGTGATTGGGATGAAATCATGTTTAATGCTCCGCAATACCTTATGGTTGTTGCTGCGGGTAATGATGGAAATGATAATACTTCTAATGGGAGCCCTTTAAATGGAAACTCTTCTTATGATAAGTTATCAGGGCATTCTACCACTAAAAATAATTTAGTTGTAGCAAATGCAAACGATGCTAATGTTGATGCTAATGGTAACCTAATTTCGGTTACAATAAACAGCTCAAGTAGTGAAGGTCCAACTGATGATTTTCGTATAAAACCAGATATTACTGGAAATGGAACTAGCTTATACTCTTCATTGGAGAGTAGCGATAGTGCATATGGAAACTTAACTGGAACGTCTATGGCCTCTCCGAACGTTACGGGTTCTTTATTGTTATTACAAGAGCACTACAATAATACACAGGGTTCTTTTATGAGAGCTGCGACATTAAAAGGATTGGCGCTACATACAGCAGATGATGCTGGAGCTTCAGGACCTGATGCAGTTTACGGATGGGGGTTACTGAATGTGAAAAAAGCAGCGGAAGCAATTACGCAAAAAGGAAATCAATCAAGAGTTGAAGAACTTAGTTTAAGTTCTGGTCAAACATATACTATTACGGTTGATTCTGATGGAACAAGCCCATTATTAGCTTCAATTTCTTGGACAGATAGACCAGGTACTGCAAATACAGGAACTGTGAATGTAACTACACCAGTTTTAGTAAACGATTTAGATATTAGAGTTGCTAAATCAGGTACTAGCTATTTACCATATAAGTTGACAGGACCAACAACAAGTGCGAAGCAAGACAACAATGTCGATCCATTTGAAAGAGTTGATGTAGCGAATGCTTCAGGAACTTATACAATTACAGTTACACATAAAGGAAATTTAACAGGAGGAAGTCAAAACTTTACGTTAATCGTAACAGGAACTACAGGAACCTCTGTTTGTGATGCAACGGTTCCAACAGGAGTAAATGCATCAGATGTAGCGTCGTCAAGCGCAACGGTTTCTTGGTCTGTGGTTACAGGTGCATCTTACGATGTAAGATATCGTCAGGTAGGGACAAGTACTTGGACAACTAATGCTGTTTCAGGAACATCAACATCGTTAACGGCATTATCTCCTTTAACTTCTTATGAAGCTCAAGTTCGTAGTAAGTGTTCTTCAGGGAGCTCAGCATATAGTGCGTCTGTTAATTTTACAACTCCTGATGTGCCACCAATTAGCTGTTCTTCAACCGTAAGTACATTTCCATATGGTCAAGGGTTTGAGTCTGGTGATGGTTGGATCCAGATAACTGGTGATGATGGGAACTGGGTAAGAAAAAGTGGAAGTACTCCTTCTTCAGGTACTGGACCAAGTTCAGCAAGTGAAGGATCTTTTTATTTGTTCTTAGAAGCCTCAACGAATAATAGTGCAGGTCAAATAGGACATAATGCCACGGCAATTTTAGAGAGTCCTTGTTTTGATTTATCATCGGCTACTTCAGCATCATTTAGCTTTAAAAACCATCTGTTCGGTAATAATATAGGAACTTTAACCGTTCAAGGCTCTTCGGATGGAACTACTTGGGCAGATCTTTGGACTGCTTCTGGTAGTAAAGGAAATCAATGGAATTCTGATTCTGTAGATCTTGCATCTTATGCAGGAGGTACAGTAAAATTAAGAATCGTAGGTAAAACAGGTAATGGTTGGTCAAGTGATATTGCGGTTGATGACTTATCTGTAGCAACTTCTGGAGGTTCAGATACTCAGGCACCTACTGCACCAGCAAGTTTAACGGCTTCAAATACAACTCAAACTACAACCTCATTAAGCTGGACAGCTTCCACAGATAATGTTGGAGTAACCGGATATGATGTTTACCAAGGAACGACAAAAATAGTCACAGTTACGGGAACTACATATAATGTTACTGGTTTAACAGCCAACAGCACATATTCATTTTCTGTAAAAGCGAAAGATGCAGCTGGAAACGAATCAGCTTCAAGTAATATTGTAAGTGTTACAACTCAGGCAATACCGGTTAACTATTGTGCTTCAAAAGGAAACAACTCAAGTTATGAGTGGATCGATTATGTGGCTTTTGGAGGAATGACAAATACATCAGGAAACGATAGTGGGTATAGAGATTATACTGATAAGATTGCTACTGTTGGTAGAGGAGGTACATATCCATTAGTATTTAGCGTTGGATTTAGAAGTACTTCGTATACAGAGCACTGGGCGGTTTGGATCGATTATAATCGTGATGGTACGTTCTCTAGTAGCGAAAAAGTAGCAACAGGAGTTTCAGCAAGTTCAGGAAATTTAAGTGAGAATGTAATAATACCTTCTTCGGCAGTTTTAGGACAAACTAGAATGCGTGTTTCAATGAAGTGGAATGCTTCTCAAACAGCTTGTGAAACATTCTCTTATGGTGAAGTTGAAGATTACACGGTAAATATCACTGCGAACGCTGCAAACTACGTAGCATTTTCAGAAACAAATACTGAAAGATTAGAAAACAACGTGATTTCGGATTTAATTACGTATCCAAATCCAGCTACTAATTACGTAAATGTTAAGGCCAGATTCAGAACTGATAAGGCAACATATAGAATTGTAAACACTATCGGTGCAACAGTTAAATCTGGTGTGTTTACACCTAATATTGATGTATCACAATTAAACTCAGGAATCTACTTATTTGAGGTTAATGATGGTCAAAAGCAAATAACTACTAAGCTAGTAAAGAAATAGAAAAACTCATTTATTATTAACACAAAAGCAGTAAGAGACTTTTTGTCTCTTGCTGTTTTTACCCAAACACCCTTATTAATATGAATATTAAGTTTAGAGTATTAATTGGAGGGCTGTCATTGGCGGCTATTTCAATTACTGGTTCTAAGTATTTAAAAGAACAAAATGCTAGAAATGAAATAACAGAAAAGCGTGAAATGCATAGCTCTTTTATGAATAAGAGTCCATTGAATGAAACGTTAAAATGGGGAAAGAAAGAGAGAAAATTAAAAGGTTTACCACCTAATAGGTATTTTGATCAAATGGAGCTATTAACCATGAATCCAGCCACTGGAAAAATGGAAGATGGTAGTTTAACAGGATTAAGAGAACAATTACTACAAGAAAGAATTTTAAGACAAAACAACCAAAGAAGTACTCCAGGAGAAACAGGGAACTCTTGGGTAGAAAGAGGTCCGAATAATGTAGGAGGAAGAACGAGAGTTATATTATTTGACCCAAATGATGCTTCTAATAATACTGTTTACGCTGGAGGTGTAAGTGGTGGTTTATGGAAGAATACAAATATAACAAGTTCTAACTCTCAATGGTCTAGAGTACAGAATGTCCCAGGGAATTTATCAGTAACATCAATTACTATTGATCCGAGAAATTCAAATAGATGGTATGTTGGAACGGGTGAGCAGTATACTGCTGGAGATGTTGTAGGAAATGGAGTGTATGTGACCAATGATGGTGGTACTACATGGAATGCTGTAAATATACCAGCAGCAGGTGGAGCAGATATTAACCACAATGCGAGCAATGTTTTTTTATCTGGTATTCATTATGTAAATGATGTATTAGCTTGGGATAATGGAACAGGAACGGAGTTATTTGTAGCTGTTGGAGCACATGTTTATGGAGATTCATCAAGCCCTAGAAACTGGTTAGGTTTACAATCCGCAGGTTTATATCGATCAACTGATGGAGGAACTACTTGGGGAAGATTAGAATCGGCCAATATGAAGTATACTTTTGGAACAAATGACTATTACTATATTCCAAACGATTTAGAAGTTGGTGCGGATAATAAGTTGTGGATGGGAACTATCCAATCGGCTTTAGATGCAAACAGTGGAGGTAGAGTATTTAGCTCAACAAATGGTGGTACTTGGACAGAAGCAGCAGCATCACCTTTATCAGATTCTAATAGAGTGGAATTGGAGCCTTCTGCAACAAATGGAAACAAAATTTACGCTTTAACACAAGGAACAGTGAATACGGCTCCTGTGCATATTTATAAAACGACAAACGGATTTGCGAGTGTAACGTCAACATCGTTACCGAATGATGCAGATAGTGGGATTCCTGCAAATGACTTTTGTAGAGGTCAAGCATTTTATGATTTAGTAATCGAGGCCGATCCAACAAATGACAATGTAGTTTATGTTGGTGGTATTGATTTGTTTAAAACTACGAATGGGGGAACTTCATGGTCTCAGTTATCGCACTGGTACGGAGGTTTTGGTCATCAAAATGTGCATGCTGATCAACATTCTATTGCGTTTGGAAACAATAATTCATCAAGAATGTTATTTGGAAATGATGGAGGAGTTTATTACACTGGAAATGCAGGAGGAACAATTAGCGTAAGAAATAGAGGATATAACGTAACACAGTTTGTAAAAGCTGGTATAGGACCTGATGGTGCTGGTGATACTGGTGGAATATTTACTGCTGGAGCGCAAGATAACGGTACACAGGCGTTTAGAAACCCTACAGCAGGGATAAACAGTTCGACATTTTTAAGTGATGGAGATGGGTTTTATACGTTCGTTGATAAAGATGGTGATTACATGATTGCTACCTATGTAAGAAATGTAATTTACCGTTTTAATTTACCATGGAATGGTTTGGGAAGACAACAAGGAGGAGCTACAACTTTATTGAACGAGCAAGGTACTGGAGACTTCGTAAACCCAATGGGTTACGATGATTCGGCAAATCGTTTATTAACAAATGCTTCTACTGATACAGCAAAGTCTATCAAGAGTATTAATGTTGCAGCGAACTCTAAAGGAAATATAACAAATACATTATTAGATGCGAGTCCAACGGCGTTTATAGCGTCTCCTTTTGCTAACAATACTTGGTATGTTGGTCTATCAAATGGAAAACTATTAATGTTAACGAATGTAACCAATTCAAATGCTACATGGGCTAGTATTAGTGCACCATTTATTGGATCGGTGTCTTCCGTAAGATTCGGAGCAACGGCTAATGATATTTTTGTAACAATTCATAATTACGGTGTTACGAGTATTTGGGCAACTGCCGATGGTGGTGCCAATTGGGTAAGTAAGGAAGGAAATTTACCTAATATTCCTGTTAGAGACTTCTTACAAAACCCATTATCAAGAAATGAAGCAATTATTGCTACACAACTTGGTGTTTGGTCTACGTCAAACTTCAATGATGTAAACCCTACTTGGGATCAAGCATATAATGGAATGAGTGATGTTAGCGTAACATCATTTGACTACTGGAATGTGAGTGGAGATCATACAAACAATAAAATCATAGCTTCAACTTATGGTAGAGGTGTGTTTACAGGAGAGTTTACTTCATCTAATTCTACACCAGACACTCAAGCGCCAACGGTACCAACAAACGTTACTGCAAGTTCTGTAACGGCTACTGGATTAGCATTAACTTGGACAGCTTCAACAGATAATATTGCCGTAACTGAATATGATATTTATCAAGACGCTACTAAAATAGGAACTTCTACAAGTCCTTCATACAATGTAACGGGATTAACTGCGAGCACGAATTATACATTTTCTATAAAAGCGAAAGATGCCGCAGGGAATGAATCTACAGCGAGTAATAATGTTAGCGTTACGACTTCAAGTGCGCCATCAATTAGTTGTACTTCAACAATAAGTAATTTTCCATACGGTCAAGGTTTTGAATCAGGAAATGGATGGACGCAAGCAACTGGTGATGATGGAAATTGGGTTAGAAAAAGTGGAAGTACTCCTTCATCGGGAACAGGACCAACTTCTGCTAATGAAGGAACATATTATATGTTCTTAGAAGCTTCAACAAATAACAGTGCTGGGCAAATTGGAGCCAACGCTACTGCAATTTTGGAGAGCCCATGTATCGATTTAACATCAGTAACATCTGCAACATTTAGTTTTAAGAATCATATGTTTGGGAATAACATAGGAGTGTTAACCGTACAGGGATCTTCAGATGGTACTACTTGGACAAATTTATGGACCGCTTCTGGTAGTAAAGGAAATCAATGGAATTCTGAATCAGTGGATTTAGCTTCTTATGCAGGCAGTACTATTAAGCTGAGAATTGTTGGTAAAACAGGTAATGGTTGGTCAAGTGATATTGCTATTGACGACTTATCAGTAACAGCTTCAGGAGGTTCAGATACACAAGCTCCAACGGCTCCTGGTAACTTAACTTCTTCTAATATTGCTCAAACTACACTGAGTTTAACATGGACAGCCTCAACAGATAATGTAGGAGTAACTGGATATGATGTATACCAAGGAACAACTAAAATTGCTTCGACAGCTACAGCTTCATACAATGTAACTGGATTAACAGCAAATACTGCTTATACTTTTTCTGTTAAAGCAACCGATGCGGCTGGAAACGAATCTAATTCGAGTAATGTAGTAAATGCAACTACTTTAGGAAATGTGGTTTCATACTGTGCTTCAAAAGGGAATAGAGTAAGTTATGAGTGGATTGATTATGTTTCTTTTGGAGGAATGACAAATACATCTGCGGCGAATGGGGGCTATGGTGACTTTACAAATAAGGTGGCTACAGTTACAAGAGGAACCACTAATCAAATTTTGGTAAGCGCAGGGTTTAGAAACTCAGCATATACCGAATATTTTACGGTTTGGATTGATTATAACCAAAATGGAACTTTTGAAAGCAATGAGCAAACATCTTTAGGTTCTTCCAATACGGCAACCAATAGATCTGCAAATATCTCAATTCCAGCTTCAGCAAACCTTGGTCAAACTAGAATGAGAGTTTCGATGAAATATAACGCGGCTTCAACAGCTTGTGAAGCTTTTCCTGATGGAGAAGTGGAAGATTATACAGTAAATATTACGAATTCTGCTACAGCGGTTGCTACTATTTCGAGTGATGAATATGCTGAGTCTTTAGATAAAGATGGTTTAACTAGTTTAACGGTTTACCCGAATCCAGCAATTAATCATGTTATTGTTAGGTTTGGAAGTAATGAAAATGTTAACTACAGAATTACAAATACTATTGGACAAATAGTTCAGCAAGGAAATACAATAAATAATGCCATAAACATTACTGAATTACAACATGGAGTTTATGTATTGGAGGCAAACGATGGACAAAAATCAATAACTACTAAGTTAGTTAAGAGATAATTTTAAAAACCCTTCTTCTTTTAACTAATGGACGCCCTGAGCTTTTTAGCTCAGGGTTTTTTTTATGTAAAACAGAAAATTTAGAGTGTCAGCTTAAGCTTTTGCTTGAGAGAAGCTTAAATAAAAGGTTTTAGTAAGAATCTAATCAACTCAAAGAAATAGGACTAATTGCAAAAAATGATAAGATAAAATAACCTAAAAATGCGCAGAAATTACACTTAACTACTTGGTAAAGTTCCATAAGAACTTTGAAAAGAGAGTATGATAGTGGAAAGTTAATGAAACTTAGTTAATCGATTTTGATTTTTAATTTATTGTCTTTTAGTTTTTTACTCACTTTTTTAAGTGAATGAAATGGCGTTTTTGTGAAAAACATTGAACTATTTTTAGTTTGCTATTGACTTTAGCTATATCGTTTCTACTCCTTCTTTTTTAAAATTAGTTTTTTCTTTATTATGTAACAGATACCGATTTTTTTTTGCGAAAAGTCAAATAAATATTTTATTCTTTTAAAAGACTATATGAACTAAGGGATTCATGTATAATTTAGATAATTTTCACCTCTACTTTTTAAATTTCAAATTTCCTGAAAAGAAATTAATTATATATTTGGCATCATTTTAACAAAAAAAATACAGATTTGTGATTTTTGTTATTAAAAATCAATGTTAAATTAAAATAACTATAATTTTAAAAACTCATTCAAAATGAGATACAACTATTTAAAAAATCTAATATTTATTGGAGGAATCTTAGGGTTCGGTTTCCAAACGCAAATGCAATCACAGAATAAGCAGGAAATTAAAAACATTCGAAGAGGTTATGATTTATCGAAATTAAAATCATTAATAAATAAATTCAAAAAAGAGTCATCAAAGGTTAAGAAGGAAGTTTTTGAAGAAGCGAAACGAAACGGATGGAAAACTCAAATCGAAAAAAAAGATGGTAGCTTTATGGAGTTACAAAGGGTAGTAAATGGAAAGCCTATTTATTACACAACCTTTAATGTAGATGCTGCGAAATCAACGAGAACAAATCATTTACATTCAGAAGGGTCTTTAGGACTTAATCTTCTAGGACAAGGGATGACAGCTCATGTTTGGGATGGTGGTTTGGCAAGAATGACTCATCAAGAATATGATGGGGCAGGAGGGAATGATCGTTTTTCTATTGGAGATTCTTCAAAGAAAAAGCATTATCATGCGGCTCATGTTACAGGAACTATTATCGCATCGGGGGTTAAAGCCAACGCTAAGGGAATGGCTCCTTATGCAAAAGCCATAGGTTATGATTGGGAAGATGATAAGGAGGAAGTAACGAATGCGGCTTCAAATGGAATGTTAATTTCAAATCATTCGTATGGGTATGCAGCAAGAAATGACTTTGGTCAGGTTCAACTTCCTCAACATTTTTTTGGCGGATATATTGATGAGTCTCGTGCTTGGGATGAAATTCTGTTCACGGCCCCCAATTATTTGATGGTTGTCGCGGCTGGAAATGATGGCGATGATAATACAGCTAATGATAACCCTAACGGTGGTTTTGCTTGGGACAAATTGACGGGAGCGGCAACATCGAAGAATAACTTAGTGGTTGCTAATGCTCAAGATGCAAATATTGATGCTAATGGAAATTTAGTATCAGTTTTGATAAATAGTTCCAGTAGTGAAGGACCAACAGATGATTTTAGAATAAATCCAGATATTGCAGGAAATGGAACTAAGGTTTATTCTACTTATGATAATAGCGATACGTCTTATAAAGCTATTTCGGGAACATCGATGGCTTCACCAAATGTTACTGGATCATTGGTTCTTTTGCAACAGCATTATAAAAACTTAAACAATGGTAGTTATATGAAAGCTGCAACGTTAAAAGGATTGGTCTTACATACTGCAGATGATGCAGGGGTTTCAGGACCTGATGCTGTTTTTGGTTGGGGGTTATTAAACACAAAAAAAGCAGCCGAAACCATTACAGAAAGAGGTAGTCAATCACAAATAAAAGAATTAACCCTGCAGTCTGGTGAATCATATACCATTACGGTGAATTCTGACGGGGTAAATCCTTTGTTTGCTTCTGTTTCTTGGACGGATAGACCTGGAGAAGAAAATGAAGAGGTAAACTCTACAACACCAGTATTGGTTAATGATTTAGATTTGAGAGTTACTAAAGGTGAAATTCAATATTTGCCGTATAAATTAACTGGACCTAAAACGAATGCAAAGAAAGATAATAATGTTGACCCTTTTGAAAGAGTTGATGTTAATGCGGCATCAGGAACATATACGATTAAGGTTACGCATAAAGGTAATTTAACGGGGGCTAGTCAAAATTTTACGCTTATTGTAACAGGTATTTCAGATGAACCAATAGCTTGTAGTGCTTCTATACCATCGGAGCTGAACTCTTCAAATGTTACATCTTCAGGTGCCGTTATAAATTGGAACCTAGTGCAAGGAGCAACGTATGATGTAAGATTCCGTAAAGTTGGATCAAATGATTGGATTGCGAAAGCCGTATCTGGCATATCTGTTTCTTTAACAGACTTATCCTCTTCAACAAAATATGAAGTCCAAGTACGTAGTAAATGTTTTTCTGAAAACTCTGAATATAGCTCTCCTGTTAATTTTACAACTTCCGATATTACCATTTCATATTGTAATTCAAAAGGTAATAGTGTCAAAGATGAATATATACAAAGAGTTAAACTTGGAAGTATCGATAATTCTTCAGAAGGAGGAACTGGATATACTGATTTTACATCAAAATCAACCAATTTAAATAAAGGTAAAACTTATTCAATTGCTATTACACCAAAATGGACTGGAAATACATATGCAGAAGGTTATGGTGTTTATATTGATTATAATAAAGATGGAGATTTTGAGGATGAGAATGAAATTGTTTGGACAAAAGAACCCACGAAAACGGCACCAGTTATGGGCTCATTTAAGATCCCTAATCATGTAATTGAAGGAGAAACTAGAATGAGGATTGTTATGCAGTATAATGAGTCAACAAAACCCTGTGGTGTTTATAAGTATGGAGAGACCGAAGATTATACCGTACGGATAAAAAATTCGCAGATAGATACAGAAGCTCCAACTATTCCTCAAGGTTTAGTAGTGTCCAACGTGACTCAAACAAGTTTGGAGTTAAACTGGAAAGAGTCAACAGATAATATTAGAGTAATTGGATATGATGTCTATCAAGGAACAACAAAAGTTAAATCAGTTGTAAACACTACTGCTAATATAACTGGCTTGATGCCGAATACTTCATATTCTTTTTCTGTAAAAGCAAAAGATGCTGAAGGAAATTTTTCAACTTCAAGTGATGTTGTAAATGTAAAAACCGCAGATAATTCTGAAGCGGTTTATTGCGAATCGAAAGGAAAGAATTCTTCTTATGAATGGATTGATTATGTGTCGTTTGGAGGAATGTTTAATGAAAGTGGAAATGATAATGGGTATAAGTATTATGAAAATAAAATAGCAGAAGTACAACGAGGAAGCGAAAATAATAACTTGAAAATTAGCGCAGGATTTGGAGGCAAAGCTTATAAAGAATATTGGGCAGTTTGGATTGATTTTAACAAAGATGGAAACTTTGATGATGATGAAAAAGTAATTAGCGAAGCTTCATCAAGTGCAAATCATTTAGGTAATAATGTAAGGATCCCTTCGAATGCTATTTTAGGAACTACTAGAATGCGAGTGTCAATGAAATGGGATAAACAACAAGGAGCTTGTGAAACCTTTTCACATGGTGAAGTTGAAGATTATAATGTAAATATTGTTACTTCTAACCAAATTAATATGGATAGCGCAGTTTATCAAGACCCTTATTTTATTGTATACCCCAACCCCGTGATAGATTTTGTTAATATTAATACAGATTTAAAACTACAGAATGCGACATATAAAATTTTGAATAAATCAGGAAATGCCATTCAATTTGGTAAGATTGAATCGAAGGTAGATGTATCTTCTTTAAGTTCTGGAATATATATATTGGAGGTTTCGTGTGGAAATAAGCGAATGATTTCAAAATTGATTAAAAAATAGAGTGGACATTTTTTGTTTTGAAGGCCTGAGATTTTCTCAGGCTTTTTTTGTTAAAAATGCATGCAATTTATCTGAGTATCTTGACTAACGCTTTTTGGGAAATTTCTATTGAAAAATAGCACTTTACCAATAATTTTTGCTCGTAAAAGCCATCGAATTTTAGTTAGATGTCTATGAAATAGAATGTTAAATCTGTTTGAAAGGTTGACTATTAACAGAAAAACGACATTCTTTGTTGCATTTTGTTTTTTTAAGGAGTTTTTACCTCAATATCAAGTACATTGCGCTCCACTTTGCAATAAAATGTTAGGAAATCTTAATTCTTAACATCGGGGGGCAAACAACTAAATTTAATAAAAAAAAACCTTTCAAAAATGAATCACAAGTATTTAAAAATGCTTGTGTTTGCTGGTATGTGTTTGGGCGCTAGTCTTTACACAAAATTGCAGGCACAAAACAAACAAGAAACTCAAAAAATTCGTAGTAGTTATAATTTAACAAAACTCGAAATTCTCAGAAAAAAACTACGAACCGAACAAACGAAACAAAAACAAGAAGCATTGCGATTAGCTAAGCAAAAGGGTTGGCAAACAGAAATCTTCAAGAAGGACGGTGGTTTTATGGAGATTCAAAGAGTAGAAAATGGAGTACCAATTTATTATACTACACATAATGTTGATGCGGCAAAATCAACGAGAACAGACCACTTGCATACAGGAGGATCTTTGGGGTTAAACCTTTTAGGCCAAGGAATGACTATTAATGTTTGGGATGGAGGTGCTGTTCAGTTAACCCATGAAGATTACGATGGTCCAGGTGGAAACAATCGCGCCTCAGTTATTGATGGAGTAACGAATAGAAATGCCAATACATTCCATGCGATGCATGTTACAGGAACGTTGATAGGATCAGGTGTTTATCAATCAAATGCGAAAGGGATGGCTCCTCATGCAAGAGCCGAAACAGCTGACTGGAATAATGATATTTCGGAAGCAACATCAGAGGCTTCAAGTGGTATGCTTATTTCTAACCATTCCTATGGTTTATATTTTCGAGATCCTGAAACAGGACAGGTAGTATTGCCTCAATATTACTTTGGTGCCTATGTTACCGAATCTCGTCAATGGGATCAACTTATGTTCAATGCGCCCTATTATTTAATGGTTAGATCAGCAGGAAATGATGGTGATGATAATACGGCTAATAACAATCCTTCTGGAGGTTATGGATTCGATAAATTAACTGCGGCATCAACAGCTAAAAACAATTTAGTGGTAGCGAATGCACAAGACGCAAGTGTTGATGCAAGTGGTAACTTAATTTCAGTAGTTATTAACTCTGGAAGTAGTGAAGGACCTACGGATGATTTTAGAATTAAACCGGACATTACAGGAAATGGTACTGATGTATACTCTTCGTTTGATTTTCAAAGTTTAGCCATGAATCCTGGTGCTCCTAATATGAGTGATGGAAATCCAAACAATGATTATTACTCTATTAGCGGAACATCAATGTCAGGGCCAAATGTAGCTGGTTCATTATTATTACTTCAACAGCATCATAAAAACTTAAACAATGGAGATTTTATGAAAGCAGCTACTTTAAAAGGGTTGGCTTTGCATACAGCTGATGATGCTGGAGCTTCAGGACCCGACGCTGTTTTTGGTTGGGGATTGTTAAATACAAAAAGAGCCGCAGAAACAGTTACTAATAAAGGAAATCAATCTAAAATTGAAGAGTTAACGTTAAGCTCAGGACAAACATATACAATTACTGTTCAGTCAGATGGAACAAGTCCATTGTTAGCTTCGATATCATGGACGGACAGACCCGGAACGGCTACAACATCTGTAAACTCAACTACGCCTGTTTTAGTAAACGATTTGGATATTAGAGTGTCTAAAAACGGAACTACTTATTTTCCGTATAAATTAACAGGAGCGACAACAAGCGCTAAACAAGATAATAATGTTGACCCTTTTGAAAGAGTTGATGTGGAAAATGCTTCAGGAACCTATACAATTACTGTTACTCATAAGGGATCATTAGTTGGTGGAAAGCAAGATTATTCATTAATAGTAACGGGTATTTCAGGAAATACAACTGCTTGTAATGCTACGGTTCCTACTGGTGTATCTACTTCTAATGTTACCGCTTCTGGGGTTACAGTTTCTTGGGATACTGTTCCGCAAGCTACCTATCAGGTTAGATATCGCCAAGTGGGTACAACTACCTGGACAACTGTACCTGTTCTGTCAACTTCAACAACATTAAGTGGGTTATCTGAGGGTACTCAGTATGAGGTTCAAGTTCGTAGTGTATGTCCTACAGGAAATTCGAATTACAGTAGCTCTGTGAATTTTACAACGCAATCGACAGGGCCTCCGTCTGTTCAATATTGCGAATCAAGGGGAAATAATTCAAGCGAAGAACATATTCAAAGAGTACAACTCGGAACGATAAACAAAACGTCAGGAGGAACAAGTGGATATTCAGATTTCACGAGTGTCTCAACTGACCTTGAAAAATCAACAGAATATACTATTGTTATTACACCAAGATGGACAGGCTCAGTTTACAGCGAAGGTTATGCTGTGTTTATCGATTATAATCAGGATGGTGATTTTTCTGACCCAGATGAAACAGTATGGACAAAATCTCCATCAACCAACACAGCCGTTTCTGGTACGTTTACCGTTCCTGCTAGTGCAAAAGAAGGAGCAACAAGAATGCGTGTTATCTTAAGATATAATGCAGTTCCTAGCGCTTGTGGAGTTTATGATTATGGTGAAACAGAAGATTATACAGTTGTTATTGGTGGTTCTCAGAGCGATACACAAGCTCCTTCGGTACCAAGTAATTTAACAACTTCAAATATTACCCAGACTGAAGTACGTTTAAGTTGGGCGGCTTCAACGGATAATATAGGAGTAGAGGGGTATTATGTATATGTTGACGGAAACCTTGTTGGTACTACGACAGATACATTTATGAATGTTACCGGATTGAATCCGAATACAACATATACTTTTACAGTTGTAGCGTTTGATGCGGCTAATAATGAGTCTGCACCAGCTACTGTTACAGCAACTACATTGAGTGAAGTAGATAATATTGCTCCTTCGGTACCAGGTAATTTAACTGCTTCAAATATAACACAAACTCAAGTGCGTTTAACTTGGACCGCCTCAACTGATAATATTGGTGTAGAAGGATATTACGTTTATGCTAATGGAAACCTTGTAGGGACTGTAACGGATACTTTTATGAATGTTACTGGATTGAACCCAAATACAACATACACATTTACTGTTGTGGCGTTTGATGCAGCAGGGAATGAATCTGCACCGGCTACTACAACGGCAACCACGCTTAGTAATGCGGTTAGTTACTGTTCTTCTGGTGGAAATAATGCTAATTATGAATGGATAGATTATGTAGCTTTTGGAGGAATGACAAATAGCACAGGAAGTGATTATGGATATGGAGACTATACAAATAAAGTAGCTACTGTCGGAAAGGGAGGTACATATCACTTATTATTTAGTGCTGGTTTTTCAGCTACTCCATATGTAGAGTATTGGGCGGCTTGGATTGATTATAATCAGGATGGAGTTTTTTCTGCTTCGGAAAGGGTTTCGGAGGGAAGCTCATCAAGTTATGATCTATTAACAACAGAAGTAAATATTCCTTATTCAGCAACGTTGGGACAAACAAGAATGAGAGTTTCAATGAAGTGGGATGGAAGTCAAACGGCATGTGAAATATTTGGTTATGGAGAAGTTGAAGATTATACCGTAAACATTGTCTCGAACGGAGGGAGTTCAAATGGAGTGTTTGGTAATATCAATGCAGAAACACTTAAAAACAAGGTGCTTTCAGATATAATGGTATATCCTAACCCTGCGGAGTCAATAGTTGAAATAAAAGGACTTTCTTCTTTAAAAGGAGCGCCTTATGCAATAGTTAATACTCTAGGGAGCGTAATAGAAAAAGGTAAGTTAAAATCTTATTTAGATGTATCGAACTTGGAGTCTGGTGTTTATATATTAGAGGTTAATGATGGTCAAAAACTATTAACATCGAAAATTGTTAAAAAGTAATTTGATTAGAATTTTATGATAAACGTTTCTTTTTAAGAAACGAATACTCGATGATGAATAAGAGGTTGTTAAAAGCAACCTCTTTTTTTATAAGTCATTTTTGTGTTGCTTTGAGAATAGTTTGGTATTGTTTTTATTTACTTTTGTCAAATGAATTATTTAACGGTAGAAAACATCTCTAAATCTTACGGAGAAAAAGTATTATTTCAAGATATTTCTTTTGGAATCAATAAAGACCAGAAAATCGCATTTGTTGCAAAAAATGGAAGTGGAAAGACTTCTATTTTAAATATTATAGCTGGGAAAGATACTCCTGATACGGGTCAGGTAATTAATAGAAAAGGAATTCACATTGCCTATTTAGCTCAAGATTCAAGTTTTGATGAAGATTTAACTATTGAAGAAACCATTTTTTCAACAGAAAATAAAATTTTACCAATAATTCAACAGTATGAAGAAGCATTAGAAAACCCTGATAACCAAGAGGCTTATCAAAAAGCATTTGAACTCATGGAGCAGCATAATGCTTGGGATTTCGAAACCCAATATAAACAAATACTTTCTAGGCTTAAACTTGATAACTTAACACAGAAGGTAAAAACACTTTCAGGAGGTCAAAAAAAACGTTTAGGTTTAGCTATAATTTTAATTAATAAGCCGGATCTTTTAATTTTAGATGAGCCAACCAACCATTTAGATTTAGAAATGATTGAATGGTTAGAGGCGTTTTTTGCTAAGGAGAAAATTACCTTGTTTATGGTAACGCACGACCGTTATTTTTTAGAACGTGTTTGTAATGAAATTTTAGAGCTTGACAACGGAAAATTATACAAGTACAAAGGGAACTATTCGTACTACTTGCAAAATAAAGAAGAACGCTTAGCTTTAGAAGCCACAAATTTAAGCAAAGCCAAAAGTTTATTTAAAAAAGAGCTCGATTGGATGCGTCGTCAACCAAAAGCCAGAACTACGAAATCAAAATCGAGAATTGATGACTTTTTTGAGATCAAAAATAAAGCACATCAGAGAAGACAAGATCATCAGGTTCAACTCGAAATAAATATGGAGCGCTTAGGAAGTAAAATCGTTGAGCTTCATAACCTAAAAAAGTCGTTTGGCGACACTTTAATTCTTGATGGTTTCGAATATGTTTTTAAAAAAGGAGAGCGTATTGGAGTTATTGGGAAAAATGGAACTGGGAAATCATCTTTCCTTAATATTTTAACTCAGCGAGAAGGTGTTGATGGAGGGAAGGTAGTTACCGGAGAAACTGTGAAATTCGGGTATTATACTCAAAACGGTATACAAATAAAAGAAGGTCAAAAAGTTATTGAAGTTATTAAAGAGTTTGGTGAGTATATTCCATTAACAAAAGGACGAAAAATTTCGGCGGGACAACTCCTTGAACGTTTTTTATTTGATAGAAAAAAGCAGTATGATTTTGTAGAAAAATTATCAGGAGGAGAACAAAAACGATTGTACTTATGTGCTGTGTTAATTCAAAACCCTAACTTTTTGATACTCGATGAGCCTACAAACGATTTGGATGTAGTTACGTTAAACGTTTTGGAAAGTTTCTTACTAGATTATCCTGGGAATTTAATGGTAGTTTCGCATGATCGTTATTTTATGGATAAAATAGTTGATTCTCTTTTTGTCTTTAGAGGAGAAGGAGTAGTGGAGAACTTCCCTGGAAATTACTCGGATTTCAGAGCCTATGAAAATTCTCATCAACCTCAGGTGAAAGAAGAGAAAAAGGTTGCCGAAGCGGTGGTTAATGCACCGAAAAAAGGAAAGCTCAACTACAATGAGAAAAGAGAGTATGGGGCGTTAGAAAAAGATATAGAAAGATTACAAAAAAAGCGTAAGATCATTGAAGAGATGTTTAGCGCTGGAACGATCGCTCCAGAAGAAATTAATGAAAAATCATTAGAACTTCAGGAAATTATAGAAAATATTGAGGAGAAAGAAGAACGCTGGTTTGAACTTTCAATGAAACTTGAAGAATAATTCTTTTAAAAATTAAAAAACACCTGATTGTGCTAGGGGAAAAAAGCAACAATTAAGATGTTTTTAATTGGGGAAAAAAAACTAACTATTGGGGAATAATTATAGTACGAATTTATATTGAATTAGGGGATTTAATTTAAGTATTCGTTTAATGGTTTCAATAAGTCGGTGAAATGCCATTTAATTCCGTTTGAAGATTGTTTATAGATAAAATAATACCATTTACTAAGTGAGGTTACCGTAATAAACACATTTTTTCCCTTCTTCTTCTTCTTTTGAAGTAGTTTCAAATCAAGGTTGCTATAAATATTATGCATAAAAAAACACCTCAACTGTGCTTTGGGAAAAATATAAGCAATGCTGAGATGTTATTTAGTTGGGAAAACTAACATATTTTGGGAAAAATATATTTAGGCACTTTCAGAAAACAGTCTATTTTTTAAAATACATTGAAAATAGAGGATAAAATTATATAAATTCTATCCTCTATTTCTGTTTAAAAGAGGTTTTATTGATTGAATCTCCTAAAAACGTACCTACAAGACGTAGCTCTCCCATGAAAAAAATACTAAGATTTTATTTTAGGCTATTTGTTGGTCTGTTTGAGCTATTTTTCTTCGACCAATTTCTAATGCATTTCCTGTGTGTATACCAAAGAATATCCATAGAATTTCATTCTTTTTTGTTTTGGCTTTTATTTTCCGTAGGTGATAATGTTCTTTATCCTTACCAAAAGAGCCTTCTAATCTTGTTGCTCTTTCTTTAGCAATGATAGCCCTAAGTTGCTTTTTCTCTTTATGATTTTTAGGTTTTCTACCCTTGGGGATAAAGTCTGTCTGTATGGTTTTTGAGCTACTATATGTTCTGTTTTTATTGGTAGCATAAATTTTATCTCCACCGGCTACTTTTACCTTTTTTCGAGTTAACCCTTGCGCTTTTTGAACTGTTTGTATAAAACGGTTTCCTTCGTGAAACGCATTAAAATTAATATGTTCTATAAAGCTAATTCCATCAATTTGAACTTTGTTAACTTTTGCTCCAAACTCAACAGGCTTTACTTCTTTTCCGCGAACAATAGGACGGATATAATCCTTATGAATACTTACAATTCTATCTTTGATTTTTTCTCCTGTATCAAAATGATCTTTTTGTTGTTTGTAAATTCTTTGGATTGTGTCGATTCGCTTATAATACAAGGGCTTAAACTCGATATTGTAGGCCTTGGATAATTCCTTTTCAAAATCGATAAACTTACTTAATAGCTTCAGTAAAGCTCGGGTTAATGAAGTACGTTTAGACTTGGTTTTTCTTCGCATTTTACTAAATCCTTGGTAACGTTTTTTCCACTTGTTATATCTACTTCTGATCATCTTAGTTCCTAAGATGGAGCAAGTTTTACGTAATTGATTGTACAACCAGTGAACAGATTCCCAAAGTAATTTCTGGATGGTAGGATAACGAACTTCACTTTCGTAACAAGTAGCATCCATTACGATTTGGTCGGTACTATCAATATGATTTTTCCAAGAATTAAAAAGAACTTTTTCTACTAAATTAATATCTAGTTTCTCTGCTAATTCACAACGTATTTGACTTATTATTTTATAGTTTGTTAAACGTTCAAAACCTAATTCTATATCGCAGAAAAATTGATAGTCTAAATTTGAGTTGAGTTGTTCAATCATTTTCCTATCCGAACAATTGGCATAATGCTTTAAAAACATCAAGCCAAGTCTTCCTTTAGGGCTAAAAAGATAGTTACGCCCTTTTTTTTGTTCAGTAATATTTAAAGTAGTAACCAAGTCATCCCAATCAATAGCAGAATAGATTTTGCCCAAATCTCCCTCTAAAAAACGTGTGTAATGAGCATCATAATTCTCACTGAGGGGAAAAAATTGAAATGCGGTGTTGCATTTCAGAAATTCTTCGTATTTTCATAATTACACAAATGGAAACCCCGTTTTTTACCTTTTTTGGTGATTTTCGGGGTTTATTATGAATATAAGATACAACAAAACCCTCGTAAAAACAAGGGTTTAGCTATTTTATGACAGTGCCTATTTAAAAGTAACAACTGTTTTAAGATGTATAATTAATTATCGTTGAATGGTAGCAGCAGATCGATAAAATGAAATTACCTTCCTTTAAATTAGTGTCAGCATTCCTAGTTATTATAAATTTTCACGGTCAATTCATCTTTATCATTCATTAAGACTCGAGATGTTCTCGCAGTATTAAATTCAAAAGATACATTCCCGTACTTATTAAAAATAAGAGAACTCACCTATTTTACCAAATTACTGTTTTTGATGGCATTATCATAAAAACAGTTTTTTTTGTGAAATACACACAACTTTATCTCTAATATATGTCTATTCAATTCTTTAATTAAAGTGTAGTAGGTTAAGTGTTTCTTTTTTAGATTTTTAAAAATTGATTTCTTTTCCTTTTTTGTGTTTTTCACAAAAACAAAAAACCCTACCTGATATTCATAAAAATAAAACTAAAAGTTTGTAATAGTTTTGCTCCAGCAAATTAAAAAACGATCGTTCTGCTAGTGTTCGAATTTCAATTCGAAAATAAAACTTAATACTAAAAATCAATTTAAACATTTTAAAAAATAACATGCGAAAAGTTAAATTAAGTTTGGTTCTATTGACCATTATCTTTACTAATTTGTTGTATGCTCAACAAGGGGTTATTCCAAAAGAGAAGAATCTTATTATTGAAAAATACAAAAAAGCTAGTGCAAAACATCAATTCTCATCGAGAGAACTTGATATAATTTATGATTATCTTAAAAGTCAGGACGCGAAAAAAGCCGATGCAGAATGTTTGCAGTATAACAAACGTGTTCCTAGTAAAGAAGAGATAAAATTAAAGAAACAGGAGAGGAAAGAAAAAAGTCTAACACGTCAAAATACTGCAGTTAGAAGTACTCCGATAACTTTACCTACGGATGCGAGGTTTCCTGGTGAATTTGAGGAAATTCAAGGTGTATTTGTTTGTTATCCATATAAACGAAGTGGTGGAGAATTAAGATTGTCAGAAAATGCTGACGGTTCTCCTTCATTTCCAAAGTTCTATAGGGACCTTATTTCGGCCATACAACAAGCTGGAGTCAAAGTTTATATTAGCCTTCGTACTCAAGCAGATTCAATATTATTAACCAGACATTTTCAGGAAAAAGGTACTCCATTAAGTAATTATGAATTCTTAATCAATCCAACAGATTCTTACTGGGTTAGAGATTCTGGCCCAATAAATTTCTATTATGGTACTGATGACAAAATAGGCTGGGTAGATTTAAATTATGGTTCATATAGAGGTAAAGATGACGCTTTAACTCCGCTTTGGGCTCAAAGGTTTAATTTTCAATATAGCTATATGCCTCTTGAGTTTGAAGGAGGAAATATGATAATGAATGGTCAACAAAGTTTAACAACAAGTGACAGGATTTATAAAGTTAATTCGACTCATTCAAAGGCTGAAATAGATCAAATTTTAAAAGAGTCGTTTAATCTTGACTATTTACATGTTTTAAAAGAACTTACTTACGATGGAGGAACTGGGCATGTTGACTTGTATATAGACATGCTAAATGAAAACCATTTTGTATATACAAAGCAGCCTACGGAGATGGCAAACATCCCGAAGTACACAGATTATCAGATTGTTTTAGATAATGTTGATTATCTATCAACGCAAATAAGTCCTGGAGGGAGTAATAAACCTTATTCATTTGGTACTGTGCCTTACCCAACAAGAGATGATGGTACTGTTTATGACGATCGTTATGAGATAGGAAAAAATAGTAGAACATATAGTAATCATTTAATCGTTAATAAATCTATTATTCAACCTGTATTTAACAATGGTCAAACGGGTAATATAACCAATGATGAAAAGGCTTTAGATATAATTCGTAAACAATATCCAGGATATCGTATTATTCCAATAGATGGACGCATTTTAAAAGGTACTGGTGGATCTGTACATTGTCTTACAAAAGAATTTATTGCTGAAAACCCAGTAAGATTTAAGCATTACCCATATTATGGCAAAGTTGATAACTGTCAATCTAACTATCCTGTAGATGTGGTTATTACGAACAAAAGTGGTATTAATCGCGCTACCTTGTTCTCTAGAATTAAAGGAAGTTCTAACTGGAAACAAACAAGAATGACCAAAGGTAGTAATGACCATTGGTCATCGAATATATCGTTATCTTCAAATCCTAATGGGAAAATTATAGAGTATTATATTTCAGCTACTTCAAATAATGGAAAAACCATGACGCATCCAATGACTGGTGCCGAAGGTGGTGCCTATACTTTTTGGTGTACTTCGAGCTGTTCAAAAGAAGTTGTTGTAAATGATTCATATTTAGAAAACTTCGAAACAAGATCAAATGATTGGGTACAAGATGCTAATGACAATGCCGATTGGCAGTTAAATTCAAGAGGGAATAAATATTTGTATATTGATAACTCTGCTTCTGGAAATAATCATAAAGCAATACTTAAATCCCCTTGCTTCGATTTATCTGGCACTAGTTCAGCAACTTTTAATTTTAAGTATTTTCTATATGGTAGTAATGATAATGGAAACATTCTGATAGAAGCTAGTGATGATAACGGTTTTACATGGAAAAGACTATGGAAAAACTCAGGTAATAATCGATTTAAATGGGTTGATACCGATGTTAGCCTAAACGCTTATGTTGGTGAAACAGTGCAACTACGTATTACACGTATTATGGGAAGTACAAGATCTTCTGGCGCTAGGATTGATGATTTGGTAATATCAACTGGTTCTAACAACACTTCTGAACCTGATTATTGTAAAGATATTCCTATGTTTAATAATACACAGACCTATCAAAATGGTGATCTTGTTCAGGGAGGAAATGGAAAAGTTTACAAAAGAATTAATGATAATTGGTCTTTTCAATTTGATTGTAGTACAGGGCCTTCTGATACTGAAGCGCCAACAGCGCCAAGAAACCTGGTATCATCGAACATAAAGCAAACAACTGTTGATTTATCTTGGAGTGCTTCTACGGATAACACTACAGTCACTGGATATGATGTTTATAAAGGAAGTACATTAATCGCTAGTACTGCATCAGCAACTACTTATAAAGTAATGAATTTAACTGAAAACACTTCGTATAGTTTCACTGTTAAAGCTAAAGATGAAGTCGGGAATACTTCAAATGCGAGTAATAGTATCACGGTAAAAACATTGCCTGTTGCAAATTCTAATGACTGTAGTAATATAGCTGCTTATCAAGGAGGTAAAATATATACCGAAGGGGATCAAATAGTTTACCAAAACAAGGTATATAAACGTGTTAATAATCAATGGATTTATCAATTTGATTGTGGTGTTGAGCCATCAGATACAGAAGCTCCAACTGCTCCTACTGATTTAAGTGCTTTTGATGTTAAACAAACAAGTATTCAATTATTCTGGAAAGCTTCTACTGATAATATCGCAGTAACTCAATATGAAATTTATCAAGGAACTAATAAAATAGGAAGTGTAGGACCACAAACAAATAATCTTTTCACAGTTCCTAGCTTGACGGAAAATACCTCGTATAATTTTTCAGTTAAGGCTAAAGATGAAGCTGGTAATACTTCAGCATCAAGTAATGTTGTTATTGTAAAAACCTTAACTAATTCTAATAATTGTGCTAATATACCTGCCTATCAGGGAGGTAAAGTATATTCTGAAGGCGATCAGGTTGTTCATAACAATAAAGTATATGAGGTTGTTAATGGTCGATTTGCTTATCAATTTGACTGTACAGTGTCTACAAGAGGAGCTAAGGTTGTTAATGCTGTATCTAATTCTGATATTAAGATATATCCTAACCCAGTTACTACAACTTTTTCAATAGCTACTGATAAAAATCTTAAAGGTGCCTCTTATGCCATTTTTGATTCAAATGGTAGAATATTGAAAAGAGGTGCATATACTGATAACGTTAGTATAAGTAAATTAAACTTAATTTCAGGAACAACTTATTATTTCAAATTGTATGTTAATAATGAAGTCTTTGAGAAAAAGTTTATAAAGAAATAGAAACTACATAAATAATTTTATTTGTATTTTAAAAACCTATATGTTGTGCAACATATAGGTTTTCTTTTTTGGTACAATTAAAAGAATTAAATCCTTAAGAGCAAAATATAATTATTCTAGTAGATAGCTAATGCCTAGTTATTATAAATTTTTACGGTCAATTCACCTTTATCATTCATTGAGGCCCGATACATTCCAGCAGTATTGAATTCAAAAGATACATTACCATATTTATCAAGAGCAATGATGCCTCCAGTTCCACCAAGTTTCGTCAGTTTATTTTGAATTACATCGTGAGTAGCTTCTTTTAGCGAAACATTTTTGTATTCCATTTGAGCGGCAATGTCATAAGCTACAACACCTCTAATAAAATACTCACCCCATCCAGTAGAAGAAACACCACAGGTTTTATTATTAGCATACGTTCCAGCTCCTATTATTGGAGAATCTCCAATTCTATTCCATCTTTTGTTTGTCATTCCTCCAGTAGAAGTTCCAGCTGTAATATTACCTTTTTTATCAAGAGCAACACATCCTACTGTACCAAATTTACTGTTTTTGATATCGCTATCGTAAAAAGCTGTTTTTTGGTCATGGTCTAATTCTGTTTTTTCTTTATGTTTAATGCGTTGAAGTGATTTGAATCGTCTTTCAGTATGAAAATAGCTTGCATCCATAATTTCAAGCCCTTTTTCTTTCGCAAATTGATCTGCTCCATTTCCAGATAGTAATACATGCTTAGAGTTATTCATGACTTCGATTGCTGCGGAAATTGGGTTTTTAACTGCTTTTACACCAGCAATGGCTCCAGCATTGAGAGTGGCACCTTCCATTATTGATGCGTCCATTTCATTAGTCTCAGCATTGGTAAAAACGGCTCCTTTTCCAGCATTAAACAATGGTGAGTTTTCCATAACTTGAATTGAAGCTTCTACAGCCTTTGTGCTAGAACCATTATTTTTTAAAATATCATAGCCCTTTCTGATGGCCTCTTCAAGTTTTTCTTGATACGCTTTTTCTAGTTCTGGAGTCATATTCTTTTTTAAAATAGTTCCGGCTCCACCATGAATTACTATAGCAAACTCATTTTGCTGAATAACTTCTTTTCTTTTCTCATTTGGAGTAGTGTTTTTACAACTTAGAAAAACTACCGTTAATAATAGTGATGTTAGATATTTCATTGAGTAAGTTTTGACATTGATTTTATAGAGTGAAAAGATAAATTATTTAAAGAAGAGTTTTAAAAAAAAATATTACGGGGTTGTTTAAGCATTTTTATAGCTAAATAACCTATGCAAGCATAGTAATTATAAGGGGTTAAGACTGTTTAATTAAAAATAAATGTTACTACTTTTTGTAATAAATACTTTTTTTTATACAATTTAAAAGTAGGGTGCTCAAAAATTCGTTTTTGAAAAGGCTCTTAATTGTAGTTTAACTGTTGTTTTTACAAAAAAAGCCCTCATTTTTTACAAAAACTTTAAAACAACCTAAAATTGAAGGTGAAATTACTACTAAACTTTGTGCTAGATTTGCCTTCGAAAATTACCAAAACCATTAATCATTTTTGCTTAACTAAAATTTAAAAATCAAAAACTTTAAAAATTTTAAACAAAAATGAAAATTAAATTGAAAACAGTAAAAACGTTCTTATTAGCTATCGGGTTAAGTAGTGTTTTATTTTACTCTTGTTCTTCTAATGACGGTATGATGTTAGACAACCCTTCTGCAGAAACTGAAGAAGTTTTAGAAAAGGGCGAATTCAATATCCAAAAACTTGAAAGTGTTTCATCTACTGAGGTAGGAAGAAGTACTAATACAACATTCGATTGCAGCAATATCCGTCAATTTACGAATCAAGTGTATTATAGTTACACAAACTATTATATGTATGTGCCAATGGGATCGCAATACCAATACTACTATAATGCAGAAACAACTTATGTAGTTCAAAAGTATTACAATACTGGTGACTTTTACTATGACTTCAGAATAGCGGGAGAATGTGGAGCGGCAAATGCAATTGTAAATTCTAAATTAGTAGGGACATGGAAAATATACAATTCCAGTGTAACTGATTATGATCTTAATTCTCAATTAACGTTAACTATTCAGACCGATGGAAAAATTAGTTTAAAAGGATGCAATACATTTTTCGGTATGGATATTCAAAGTACCGCAGATAATGGTAACAATGATGGAGGTGAGATTGCTTTTAGTAATACTGACGATTATCTTTCTACTCGTATGCTATGTGCGGACAATAGAGATGAATTAGTTAGAAATATACTAACTGAATTAGGCAAGATTAAATACTGGATAGAGCACACAGGTCCAAATGGGGAAAGAAGAGTAGGTCTTCAGGAAACTTCAAACAGTTTCTTTGGAGGTCAAGCGACAGTGGCTTTAGAGTTTATTTCTCAATAAATAGTTGACGAATATTGGTTTGATTTAAGAAGGGTTTTAAATTAAACTTTAGCTCTCTGGGTTTTCATTGCTCAGGGAGCTTTTTTTGTTTTAATTGGCAGTATTTCATAAACTGTGTAAGTTTTAAAATCTCGGGGTTGAATTCAACCCCGAGATTTTTTTATTCATTAACTTTAATTTTTACACATTTATGAAACCAGAAGATTTATTAAACGGCGAATTTCTAAAACAATTTAAAGATGGCTCAGAGTTAACTAGCTTTATAGAACAACTTCACAAACGAGGAGTTGAAAAGATTTTAGAAGGAGAGTTATCAGCTCATTTAGATTACGAGAAACATCAAAAGAGCACTAACTCTAATTCTCGAAATGGCTATTCAAAGAAGAAGTTAAAAACAACTTTAGGAGAAACAGAAATAGAAGTCCCAAGAGACCGTGAAGGATCTTTTAATCCTATGTTGGTAAAGAAAAGAGAAAGTACTACAGATGGTGTTGAAAATCTTATCATCTCTTTGTATGCTAAGGGAATGAGTGCTTCTGATATAGAGGAGCAAATCCGAGAGCTATATGACTTTAACATCTCTACTTCAACGATTTCAAGAATCACAGATAGCATTACTAATGACATTGTAGCATGGAAAAATAGACCTTTAGAAGCTACTTATTTAATCGTTTGGATGGATGGAATTGTTTTCAAGGTTAGAGAGAACTCTAAGGTTATTAACAAAACTATATACATAGCTGTAGGCCTTAGATCCGACGGTAAAAAGGAAGTACTAGGTTTGTGGTTAGGTAAAAATGAATCAGCTGCTTTTTGGATGAGTGTTTTGACTGATATTAAGGCCAGAGGAACGCAAGATATACTGATTACTGCAACCGATAATTTAAACGGATTTACAGATACTATAAAGACAGTGTTTCCTAATTCTACCACACAAATATGTGTAGTACATCAGATTAGAAACTCTTGTAGATACGTGGTTTGGAAAGATAAAAAAGAGTTTACTAAAGATATGAAGCAAATCTATACAGCTCCAACTAAAGAAGCCGCAAAGGCTGCTTTAAAAGATTTTAAAAATAAATGGGAAGCTAAATATTCGTATGCTATTAAAAGTTGGGAAAACAACTGGGATGAACTCACTGTTTTCTTCGATTTTCCAATTGAAATAAGAACTATTATTTACACCACTAATCTTATTGAAAATCTTAATGGGAAAATACGCAAATACACTAAAAACAAACTCTCTTTCCCGACAGATGACGCTGTTATCAAATCGGTATATTTAGCTTTAAGAGAAAGTACTAAAAAGTGGACAATGCCCATTAGAAATTGGGGCATAATTCTAAATCAATTTTTAGCTATATTTGAAAAAAGGATTAGGCTATAAATAACCTAACCCTGATATTTTGAACTTACACACTTTTTAGGATAGTGTCTTTTAATTTAAAATAATTGTTAGTTTTTGTACTTTTAATTTATTTTCTGTTGATTATTTGTTTGTTATGTATTTCTAATTATTTTAATTTTTAACTTGTTAGAAGTCAACTAAAACCAAACAAAGTCATGCTTCAATCTTATTACCTTCTAAGTGGTATACAAACTTTTTTAATTTCTCTCATTTGTTTTTTGTATCGTTCCAAAAAAATAAAAATCAATCAGTATTTAGGGTGTTTTTTTCTTACACTGTTTGTTGAGATGATTAAAATTATCCTTTTTAAAACGTATAGAAATACCCATTTTCTTTTTTTGCCACTAAGCTTTAATTTTTTAACTATCGTCTTTTTGTTCTTCTATGCCTCTGAAACAGCAGGTGTTATTATTAAAAATAAGTTGCGATACTATATTTTTGGCAGTATAGAGTTTTTTTTATTTAGTATTCTGTATACAGCCATATGGTTTAACCCAGAGCTTCTCGAAAAGTTGTTTATGTGGGGGTTTATGGACTTTTACATGTTTAGTTCTTCTATGTTTATTGCTTTTTTCTGCATTAAAATAATTATTACAAACTTCAAGCATGAACAAAAGGTTCGTGTTTATTTCAAAAACAAAAATTATAAAACACTACACTGGCTCACTGCTTTTTGTGTGCTTTGCTTATTATTGAATTTATGTGGAGTTGTGGGTAGAGTTTTTTTAATTAAAAGTGAAAGTTACGTGTTTTTTAATGAGGGTTTTTATCTGCTTACATTGTATTATATAACCATTACTAGTCTACTTCAAATCAATATTGATAATGTAATTGAATCGGGTAAATGGAATGTACCCAATCAGGAATTAATTGAGGTATATGAAAAGGTGGAAAAGTTGATGGTAGAGGAAAGACTTTATTTAGACCCCAATTTAAATTTAAAATTGGTTTCAAATCGTGCAAAAATATCGGATAGACATATCTCTAAATCAATCAATGCAGTAAAGAACAAAAATTTTAATGCCTTTGTTCACGAATACAGAATTGAAGAGTTTAAGAAGTTAGTATTAAATAAACGTTATTTGAAATATAGTATTGAAGCCTTAGCAAACGAAGTAGGATATAACTCGAGAGCCTCTTTTTATAAAAACTTTAAAAAAATAGTAGGAGTGTCTCCTTTAGACTTTATAAACGAAATAAGAAATAAGTAGAATTGTAGTAAAAATTGCCGAAATAAAGATGTGTGTATTTTTTTTGAACTGTCTCAAAACGCGATTGTATACATTGGTGTTTTTTTTAATATGTTGTTAATGATGTTATTAGTGGTTTAATTCAAACCTTTCTAATAATGAAAATAAAACTAAATAGACTTTTTGTTATTGTGTTTTTAGCAATGACAATTGGTGTAACATTTGGCCAAGAAGGCATAAATGTCATTCAAAATGGAGAAAAAGGGTTAGCTCCCAGGTTTTTGCAGATTGATTCTGAAAAAAACATTAGTATTAATAATTTCAGAGAACTTTTATATGGTACTTTGAAGATTGACGAAGCCTTTCTATTTAAGGAGGTTAATAGAGAAACAGATAAGTTAGGAATTACTCATTTGAAAGTTCAGCAATATTTGAACGGCTATCCAGTGGAAAACGCATTCTTTATTTTTCATTTGAGAAATGGTATAGTATATTCTGCAAATGGAGAAATTTTTCAGAATAGTTCACCAGAAAAAGGAAATCTATCGGTAAGATCCAGTATTTCTGCCGAACAAGCTTTAAAAAATGCCAAGAAATTCATGGGAGGGAATGCCTTTCTATGGGAAAAAGAAAAAGAGAAAACGAATATAGGAGTGTTGGAGACTTTGGTTTATGTTTGTGATGGAAATCATTTAGATATATCAAAGCTAAAGTTGGCTTATAAGTTCGATATATACTCTAAAAAACCATTCGATAGAAAAAAGGTATATATTGATACTTCCAATGGAAATATAGTCTTTGCTGAAGATTTAAAGCATTCTGCTTTCTTAAATGGTAGTCCAACGCCTTGTAAAGATCACAATCATCATAATGGAGGAGATGAGGTTTTTATTGGAGGTTCTACTCAAACAGGGTTTTATGGAACAAAAAGTATCGATATTTCTGGGGCGCCAGGAAGATATTTGGCTTCTCAAACGGGAAACAGGAATATATCAATTACTAATTTAAATGGGAAAAACATTGGTTTTAGTAATACACCTCCAACAGGTGGCGCTGTTATTTCGAGCAATACTCCTAATGGATTTGGAAGATCAGGAAACGAAGGCTACTATATGGCTGCCTATTGGGGAGCTCAAGAAACTTGGGATATGTTTAAGGACGACTTCGGAAGAAACGGATATAATGGTTCAGGGGGCAAAGTGAATATTTTTGTAAATGCAACTGGACAAAATTTAACTAATAATGCGTTTTGGGTAGGGTCTTGGACATATTTCGGAAATGCCTCAAGTGGTTCTCCATTCACTCCTCTTGATGTAGTTAGTCATGAAATTGCTCATGGAGTAACACAAACATCGGCAGGATTAGTTTATAGAAATGAGTCCGGAGCCATGAATGAAGGCTTTAGTGATATTTTTGGCTGTTATGCTGAATATTATGTGTTTAATAGATTAGATTCTAATGTTTGGACTTTAGGTGAGAATATTTCTTTCCAAAGGTCGTTATCGAATCCAAAACAACACAGACAGCCCGATACCTATCAAGGAACAAATTGGTATACAGGCACAGGTGATAATGGAGGAGTTCATGTGAATAGTGGTGTTCTAAACCATTGGTTTTATATACTATCTCAAGGTAAGCAAGGAACTAACGATAAAGGGAGTTCATATAATGTAAAAGGAATTGGAATTGAAAAGGCCGCACAAGTAGCTTATAGAGCACTTACAAGATATTTAACCTCTAGTTCAAACTATGTATCTGCAAGAAATGCGGTAATTAGTGCTGCTACGGATTTATATGGTGCAAATTCGTGTGAATTGGTCGCTACTACCAATGCTATGTATGCTGTTGGTATCGGTGCCAAGTATTCTGGGTCAGGTTGTAGCACTAATAATTGTGATGCCGTAAAAGGTTTGTCAGTTACGAATGTTTCGGAATCAGGAGCAAGAATAGGTTGGGGCTCTGTTTCTTCAGTAACAAGCTATCGATTAGAGTATAAGAAATCTTCATCGAGCAATTATACACAACTTTCTGTCAATGGAGTGTCAACAGGACTCGCTGGTTTGAGTAGTGATACTTCATATCAAGTGAGAGTAACGTACACATGCGAAGGCAAATTAGCTCCTTATTCAAATGTAGTTACTTTCAAAACAAAAGATACGGTCACGCCAACTTGTGATGCTGTAACTGGGGTTAATTCTTCCAATATTACGAAATCTTCTGCTTCAATATCATGGAATGCTAAAGCGAACATTAATGCTTATGTTTTAGAATATAAAACAGCGAGTAGTAATTCATATACAGCTATGGATGTAAGCTCAAATAGTAACGTATTAAACAATTTAAATACCTCAACTACCTATAATGTGAGAATAAAATATACTTGTGAAGGTGGAGGTGATGAAGGATGTGATGGTTTAGATACTTATCAAACATATCCAAAAATATATTATTCAGGAGATAGAGTTACTTATAATGGAAGAAAGTATGAATGTAATGCCGATGGAGTTTATAATATCCCTCCAACAGGAAGTGTTTATTCATACTTGTGGAATGACTTAGGTGCTTGTTCAGGTTCGGTAAATTCGTTGCGAACTGATTCTCCATATTCAGAAGTAATTACTTTTACTACACTAACAGATGACACTCCTAGTTGTGATGCTGTGTCAAATGTTCATGCTTCAAACATAACAAAAACTGGTGCTCAAATTACGTGGTCATCAGTGACAGGAATCGAGGCATATGAACTTCAATACAAAAAAGCTTCTTCAGGAACTTATACTTCAGTTAATTTATTAGGAACAAGGTACTCTATTGATAGCTTAGAGGAAGCTACAGAATATGATGTTAGAGTTACTTATATATGTTCTAATGGTAAGAAGGCTCCATTCTCTAATATTATTAGTTTTACTACTGAAAGTAGTGGTGGTGGTTGTAATGGTATACTTGATTATCAAAGTGGTGTATTTTACCAAAAAGGAGATAAAGTTATTTTTAACGGAAGTATTTGGGAAGCACAAATCACTGTATGGTGGTCGCCAACATTTGGATATTGGACTAATTTGGGGCCATGCTCAAATACAAATTCCTCGATTTTTTCTTATAAGGTGGCACCGAACCCTGTTACTAATAATACGTTAAATATTAATGTGAAAAATGAAAAAGGAGAGCAATTAAAAATCGAAATTTTAGATTTATCAGGAAATGTTTTATTGAAAAATAATAGAGAAGCATCACCTTTTAATTCAGGAAATATAAAAGTAGACATGGCTGGAATAGAAGAAGGAGTTTATATCATATATGTAAATGGAATTTCTCAAAAATTGATAGTTAAATAGTTTTTGAAATGAATTTAAAGGTGATAGGCTGTCTTATTTATATCATAAGGTATTTCATGTGAAGGGCATTTGGTATGCTAAACTGATGTAACAAAGTAGCGAAAGTTTAAATAAGCTTTTAAATTTAATAGGGTCATCTGTATGTTATAGTACAGGTGACTTTTACTAATTAAACAATTTGTTTTAAAATCAAACATAATTCTTTTAATTGTTTAATTATTATAAAACTAATTTATTTGTAGCTTTGTTTCAATAAAAGTACAATTTATAATTAAACTTTAAAATAAATGACTGATTTTGGTATTGATAAGGCCATTCAAGACTTAGGCTTACAAGAAATAAACGAAGGAACATCTACAGGAACAGTAAATTTTTCTAACGGTGAAGTTATTGAATCATATTCACCAGTAGATGGTAAGTTAATAGGAAAGGTTAAGGCTTCAACTAGAGAAGATTATGAAAAAGTAATGGCAGCAGCTACAAATGCGTTCAGTACATTTAAAGTAATGCCAGCTCCTCTGCGAGGTGAAATTGTTCGTCAGTTTGGAGAGAAGTTAAGAGAGAAAAAAGAGGCTTTAGGTAAGCTTGTTTCTTATGAAATGGGTAAATCATACCAAGAAGGGCTTGGAGAAGTTCAAGAAATGATTGATATCTGCGATTTTGCAGTTGGTCTATCACGTCAATTACATGGCTTAACTATGCATTCTGAACGTCCAGGACACAGAATGTATGAACAGTACCATCCATTAGGAGTTGTAGGAATTATTTCGGCTTTTAATTTTCCAGTGGCGGTATGGGCATGGAATACAGCTTTAGCTTGGATTTGTGGTGATGTATGCGTTTGGAAGCCTTCTGAAAAAACGCCTTTATGTGGAGTAGCATGTCAAAATATTATCGCGGAAGTTTTAAAGGAAAATAATTTACCTGAAGGTATTTCGTGTTTAATAAACGGTGATTATAAAGTAGGTGAATTTCTTTCGAAAGATACAAGGATTCCTTTAGTTTCTGCTACCGGTTCTACTCGTATGGGTAAAATAGTAGCGAAAGAAGTAGCAGGTCGTTTAGGTAAATCTTTACTTGAACTAGGTGGAAACAATGCTATTATAGTAACTCCTGACGCTGATATAAAAATGACAGTTATTGGAGCTGTTTTTGGAGCGGTAGGGACTGCTGGACAGCGTTGTACCTCAACACGTCGTTTAATCATACACGAGTCTGTATATGATCAGGTAAAAAACGCAGTAGCCGATGCTTACAAACAATTAAAAATAGGAAACCCTTTAGATCAAAATAACCACGTTGGACCATTAATTGATACTGATGCTGTTGAAATGTACAAGGCGGCTTTGGAAAACGTTGTTAATGAAGGCGGAAATATTGTTGTTGAAGGAGGGGTACTTGAAGGAGAAGGTTATGAAAGCGGGTGCTATGTAAAGCCGGCTATTGCCGAAGCATCAAATGAATTTAAAATTGTTCAACATGAAACATTTGCTCCAGTATTATATCTACTAAAGTACTCAGGAGGTGTTGAAAATGCAATTGCCGTTCAAAATGGAGTGGCTCAAGGATTATCATCGGCAATTATGACGAATAATTTACGTGAAGCTGAACGTTTCTTATCTCATGCTGGTTCTGATTGTGGGATTGCTAATGTAAATATTGGGACTTCAGGAGCCGAAATTGGAGGTGCTTTTGGTGGAGAAAAGGAAACTGGAGGAGGACGAGAGTCTGGTTCTGATGCTTGGAAAGTATACATGCGTCGCCAAACGAATACAATCAATTATACAGCAGATTTACCATTAGCTCAAGGAATAAAATTTGATCTATAATGCAGTATTTGAATAAGTTATATTGAAAGTCACATCGTTTTGATGTGACTTTTTTTTACATTTGTTTCCAATAGATGAAAACTATTTAATTTTAATTTTTTTGAAAATGAAGAGAATATTTTACCTAATTGGAATTTTACTTGTTATACTTCTTGGTGCGTATTTTGGTTGGAAACTTTGTTGTAATGATGAGGTTGTTAAGGAAGCCAAAGTAGAAATACCAGAACCTCCGAAAGAAGAGCCAAAGCCTTCAATAAGTTTTGGAGTTTTAGATGCTGATGGCAACATCACTATTCCAGTGAATGGAGGAGTAAAGTTTAAAAAATCTAGCATTACTTTTAATTCATCAGTATCGGAAGAGCTAGACGAAAAACTTGATCAGTTAAAGGAATATTTAGTTTCGGAAAAAGAAAAATCGTTGTCAATTATATCGTATTATACAAGTGATGAAACCAATAACTCAGTGTTTCCAAATGTAGGTTTAGCAAGAGCCATTTCGTTTAAAAATTATGTTTCAAAAAAGGGAATTCCTACAAAATTAATTGATGTTAAAGGTGAGTTAAGAGATGATTTAGAAGTAGATGAAGATGATAATATTAAAAAACCTTTAAAATTAAGTGTTGGAAAATCAAAAGATTATTCAAAACTATTAGCTAGTATTATTAAAGATATTGAGGAAAACCCACTAGTTTTAAATTTTGAAACAGGGAAAACTAAAATAAAGCTAGATCCTAGTCAGCGTAGAAAAATTGTAAACATTTCTACTTATTTAGATAAGGTTGATCAGTCTTTTTGCTTAATAACTGGACATACTGATAACACAGGTAGTGCAAAAAGAAATATGTATTTAGGGCAAGAAAGAGCGAATTTCTTAAAAGACTACTTTACGAAGAGTGGAATTTTAGAAGATCGTTTAAAAGCAATTTCAAAAGGTGAAACGACGCCCATTGCAGACAATAAAACAAAGAAAGGAAGAGCAAAAAACAGAAGATCAGATGTTGCTCTGAACAAATAAAATACAATAGATAATTGTATTAAAAAAGCGGCTAAAAATTAATTTTTAGCCGCTTTTTAAGTTTGTTTGAAAGAAAAACGAGTTACTGCATAAAAATTCGTTTTCCTTTCTTTATGTTTTCTATTTTAACGTATTTAGTCTTATTGCCATCTTTGTAACTTAGAACGGCTTCATTTTCTTTTAATTTAAAAGGAAAACTTTCTGATGAAGGCTTATTTCCATATTCTTTCTTAGAATCTCCATGAAGCTCTAAGTCATATTTTGAATTTTTAGGAGATGTATTATATCTTCCTATAATATATTGTACTTTACCTTTTGTTTCCAAAACGGCTTTTGTTGTACGATTTATAAAGAATAATTGATCAAACTCAATTTCTTTACTAGTTGAAAAAGTTAACCTTAAATCTACCGAATTATTACCTGGCATCCCACCAGAAATATTGGTGTAAACCGCGCTTGTAATGGTAAATGGTGGTTTGTTTTCAAACTTTTGACTTGCACATTGGGTAAAACCAAGAGCAAAAAATAAAATACCGAAGAGTTTCATTATTTTCACAGGAATAAATTTAAATTACACATCCGTTTTTCCTCGTTTTATAACTGAGGATTATAATTGTTTGGTCAAGTAGTGTGCCAAAATACTAATTTATTACTGATTAAAAAATGTTGAGTTATAGTTATTGGGAATTAAAAGAGTGGTTTACGAATGTTAACTTCACTATTGTAGGGAGTGGGATAGTAGGTTTAAACTGTGCTTTATATCTTAAACAGAAATATCCAAAAGCGAAGATTATAATTCTTGAAAAAGGAGTGTTACCTCAAGGAGCTAGTAGTAAAAATGCTGGTTTTGCATGTTTTGGAAGCCTTTCTGAATTAATTGATGATCTGAAGAACCATTCCGAAGAAGAGGTTTTTAATCTGGTGAAGAAACGTTGGAATGGATTGGAACTTTTAAGGAAAAATCTGGGTGATAAAAAGATTAATTTTCAACAGAATGGAGGATATGAACTGTTTTTAGACTCGAAGCTTTTTGATGAATGTTTAGAAAAGAAAAATGATATAAATAGCTTACTCAATCCATTATTTAAACGATCAGTTTTTAAAACAGAGAAAAATATTTTCAATTTTGCTAATATCTATAATAGTTATATAACCAATATTTTTGAAGGACAAATAGATACTGGTAAAATGGTTATAGAACTTTTGAAGAAAGTGATGAGTTTAGGTGTTCAAATTATAAACGCTACCGAGGTTATAAAATTTGATGATAATTTAAACGGTGTTTCTATAAAAACAAGCAGAGTTGAATTTACAACTGAAAAGTTATTGCTGGCAACAAATGGTTTTAGTAAAAGTTTATTAAATGAAGAAGTAAAACCTGCAAGAGCACAAGTATTAATTACAAAACCAATTGAAAACCTATTTATAAAAGGAACGTTTCATTTAGACAAAGGCTATTATTATTTTAGAAATATTGATAATCGCATATTGTTTGGAGGTGGGAGAAACCTCGATTTTAAGGCGGAAGAAACCACAAGTTTCAACCAAACGAAATTAATACAAAATAAACTAGAAGAAATTCTCAAAGAAACTATTTTACCAAATCAAAAGATAGAAATAGCGCATAGGTGGAGCGGCATTATGGGCGTAGGTACTCAAAAGAAGGCGATTATAAAGCAAATTTCAAACAATGTATATTGCGGAGTCAGATTAGGAGGAATGGGAGTGGCGATTGGAAGTATTGTAGGAAAAGAATTGGCTGAATTGGTATAATTAAATTAATAAATTTGGAAGAGTTAAAAGAAGAAATATATAATGAATGTGTTGAGTTTGTGAATAAACAATTACAGACTGTTGAGAATACGATAGAATCGAATAAGAAGGCGTTGATGTCTGAAACTAAAAGTTCTGCTGGCGATAAACATGAAACAGGAAGAGCCATGTTACAATTGGAAATGGAAAAAGCAGGACAGCAGCTCGAAGGAATAAGGCTTATGAAAGAAACTTTAGCGAAAATTGATGTTCAAAAAAAATCAGATATAAGTTGTTTAGGAAGTATGATTAAAACAAATCTTGGAACTTATTTTTTGAGTATTTCCGCTGGACAGATTAAACTTTCTGGTAATACTTACTTCGCCGTTTCTGTTTCATCTCCAATAGGAGGCCTTTTATTAGGAAAAACGGTAAAAGACAGCTTGAAATTTAAAGATAAAAGTATTGTTATAGAAAGAATAGATTAACAGAAAAAGAGCTACTTCAAATCTACTACAAAATTTGTACTGGGTCTTAGATCCAATAAATTCGCAGCGTTAAATTTTATCCCCCCATTAAAATGAGATGTACGCAAATTTTTCTTCTAGTTCTATTTTTAACTGTCATTACTAATGTAAACGGTCAATACAGAAAATGTAACTGTATTGACGATAAAGGAATTATTATAGGTTATAACAATACTAGTTATCAAATCTCTATGCCAAGCGATGATGCTGGTCAGTATAACAATAGTGGTTTTATGGTTGGTTTTTTCGCTGATATTGAGTTAAGCGAAAGATTCCATGTGCAACCAGAATTTTTATATACAATGTCCTTTAGTGATGGTATTGGCTTTAATACGATTGCAATTCCTTTGATTACAAAGTTTTTTATTACAGAAAAAATTTCTTTACAAGCGGGCCCCATGTTTGATGTAATTCTAGACAGAGCCTTCATGGGAAATTCAGGAATTAACTTTATGATTGGTGCAGGAGTTAATATAACTGAAGGCATTGCAGCAACGGTTCGATATTCTCATAGTTTAACTAGTCGAGGGTATACTTACAAAAACGAACCTATTAATTACGATTTCAATTACTTTCAAGTTGGCTTAGCATTTCGACTTTGGAAAAAGCCAAGTTTCTAGGAAGGTTTTGAGCCTTAGGAAAACAACTTAGTTTCATTAGTAATCATTTCATTGAATAAAATTAGCTTTTATGCTGTTTTGGAGTTGATTAGTAATGAAACTTTTTTAATTAATAAATGAAAAGGAATGATTCTTGTTAATAGTTCGCAAAATTAAATCGTACTATTATGAACAAATACTTACTCATTTTTTTTCTATCGATGTCTTCGATTGCTGGGTTTTCCCAGAAAACAAGTGTTGAAAAATCAATTTTTGGTGTACAAACAGGATTCTTAGGAATTTGGGTACACAATGAAAGCAAGCTAAACGATTCATTCGTTTTACGAACCGAATTAGGATTAGATGGAGGAATTTGGGGTGGAAGTTATTATGAGAGAACTGGTTTTTTATTAACACCAGTTGTAACTTTAGAGCCTCGTTGGTATTATAATTTGGACAGACGACAAGAAAAGGCGAGAAGAATTGATGGAAATAGCGGGAATTTCCTATCAATAAAAACATCTTACAATCCCAGCTGGTTTACCATTTCTAATTATGATAACGTTGTTGTTTTAGATGGAATATCCATTATACCTACTTGGGGAATTAGAAGAAATATAGGAAAGTATATTAATTATGAAGCAGGTATTGGTATGGGATATGGTTATGTTTTTAAAAATAGAAATTACTCACTAAATGGTTCTGGAGGTCTTGCTTTAAATCTGCATTTAAGAATAGGATTCAAGCTTTAGAGTTAATCAATAATCCAATAAACTTCTGCTTCGAAAGTTCTATCCTTCGAAACTAATCTATTAGAGTGGTAGGGTAACTGTGTATAAGGTTGTTATATATACGATGAATGTCAATCGAATCAGTTGTTTTAATCATAAACAGTTTTGCACTCTTAGCAGAACTGTTTTTTTTTCGTCAATACTCGATGGGTTTGTAAAAAACAAAGGTTGATTATTATATAGAGATTCAATTAACCAATGCGAGCCTTTAAAATAAGATGTTACGACCGATACGTTCAGCGATCCTTCTTTTGAAACTTGAAATTGATGTGGGTATAATAATTGCACTTTTCCTTCGATACTTACCTCATTGATGTCGTCGAACAAAGCAGCAACATATTTTTCTTTTACACTTTTATATAGATTGGCAGGAGTGTCATTGGCAATAATAATGTGGTTCCTTATTACCATCATTTTATCGGCAAAAGACAAGGCGTCGTTTCCATCATGAGTTGCAACAATACAAGCAATATCCTTTTCTTTTAAATATTTAAATAACTTCCTTCTGAGTGAATTTTTCTTAAAGTTATCTATTTGACTGAAGGGTTCATCGAGTAATAATAGTTCAGGTTCTTTGGCTAAAGCTCTTGCAATAGCCACTCTTTGTTGCTGCCCCCCACTTAAATTCTTTACTTTAACATGAGCAAATTCCGACATTTCAATAACTTCCAATAACTCTTTTGTTCGTTTTAGCGTTTCTTCAGGATAAAATCGAGATAAGAATTTAGCAATATTTTCGCTAACACTTGTATAAGGCATTAAATCAAAATCTTGAGCAACATATTTAAAAAAGTCCATTCCAGGAACAAGATGATGGGCAGGACCCAAAATTTGTTTTTCATTCCAGTAAAGTGTTCCATGATTTACATCTAACAACCCATAAATTATTTTAAGAAGCGTAGATTTTCCTGAACCGCTCTCACCCATAATGCATAAATGCTCACCTTTATTCAAAGTGAAATTGATATTCTCAAGAGTTTGTTCTTGATTGGGGTATTGAAATGAAATGTGGTTTACCTCAAGCATTCGGCAAAAATAAGAAATCAATAATAGCTATAATATGTCTTTCGTAGATTTAGTTTAGCATTCAAAAATAAATAGTTTCCTTTGAGGAAGCTGATAATATGTACTGCGTACTTTTATTAAGAAAAAAAATATGAAAATAATTTCAAAAAAATGCAATAGAATAAGAATAACACGTCGTTATTAATGAAAAGCGATTTAAAAAGCTTCTAAATGAACCACGAATCGGAAAATGTAAAAAAACTTAAAGCTTTTTTTGATAAAGAATATTATGTTCTTAAGTCGTATGTTGGGTCGAAAATTAAACAAAGTATCCATCAAGATCCTGAGGACATTATTCAAGATGTAGCACTAAAACTGTTTGCTTCTGCAAGTGGGTATAGCTCTATAAACAATGTTGCTGGTTTCGTGTATCGATCTTTAAAGAATAGAATTATTGATGGCTTTCGAAAAAATAAATTTTCGAAATATGATGAAGACATTAAGGAAGCAAAATTGATTGAACTTACTGAATTGATTTATGGAAAACCTGATAATGAATATTCTGAAAGGACAAAGGAAGAACTTAAGATGGCTATTGAAAGTTTAAAACCCATGTATCGTGATATTATTATTGCGATCGATTTTGAAGAGTATTCTTATAAAGAACTGGCGGAAGAACTCAATATTCCAATAGGAACTTTAATGTCAAGAAGGCATAGAGCTTTGGGGTTATTATTGAAGAAAATTAAGAAAGAAAAAATAAGATAAAATGAATTTATTTAAAGACAAAATGGATAAACAGTCACCAGGAATGTTTATTGGAAAAATAGTTTTTATTACGATTGCTGTTGCAGGACTAGCAATTCTATTTGGATACCTAATTATGTGGTTATGGAATGCTCTAATGCCAGATATTTTTGGTTTGCCAGCGGTGAACTATTGGCAAGGAGTTGGGTTATTCGTGTTGGCCAAAATTATTTTCGGCTTTGGAGGAGGGGATTGTGGAGGAAACAAAAGGTCCAAACATTCATCAAAGAAAAGAAGAAAACATAAGTTTAAATCGTATTATGAAAAGAATTGTAAAGGTAATTTTTCAGAATGGGAACACTACAATGAGTTCTGGGAGGAAGAGGGAAATAAGGCTTATAAAAACTATTTAAACCGAAGAAATGTAGAAAAACAAGATGATGATAAGGAAAACAATTAAAGTATCTAAAATTGCTTTAAAACATAATAATTAAAGGCAAAACTTTTAAGAATTGAATCAATATAATTATAGATTCTGAAAATTAGAAAGATGAAATTATTTATATTCAAAACAAATATTAATACAAAGTATAAAGTAAAATCTATAAATGACACTTTTGTTTTAGATACTAATATACTTGACGTGTCCGTTGATCTTGAAGATGTAGATAAAGTTTTACGTATTGAAACGACTGATGTTATAAAGGAAGTAGAAATTGTAAATAAGGTTGAAAGGGCAGGTTTTTCTTGCGTAGAACTTGCAGATTAATATGAACTCGGTTAAACTCAAAAAGTTTAAAAGAGTTCTAAACAAAATGCCGACTATAAGCCGGCATTTTATTATAAATAAACTATATAGGTTTACCAGATTCTAACTCTATCTTCTGGTTTTAAATACATATTGTCACCTTCTTTAACGTCAAAAGCTTTATAAAAAGAATCTACGTTTTTAAGAGGCATATAAGCACGATACATCCCTGGAGAGTGTGTGTCTGTCATGATTAAGTTTCTAAGAGCTTCATCACGCATTTTAGTTCTCCAAATGGTTCCCCATGAAAGGAAAAACCTTTGCTCAGGAGTAAAACCATCAATGCTTTCTGGACGGCCATTTTTCGCTAAGAAAATTTGAAGACCTTCATATGCAGCTTGAATACCACCTAAATCTCCAATGTTTTCACCTAAAGTAAACTTTCCATTTAAGTGCATGCTGTCAATTGCAATAATATTATCAAATTGAGCGACTAACTTTTCACCTGCTTTTCCAAATTTTTCTGAATCTTCTTCAGTCCACCAGTTTTTTAAGTTACCATCACCATCAAAACGTGCACCAGAGTCGTCAAAACTATGAGAAATTTCATGCCCAATTACAGCACCAATACCACCATAATTAACAGCTTCATCGGCTTTATAATTATAGAAAGGAGGTTGTAAAATAGCAGCAGGGAATACGATTTCATTATTTACAGGATTGAAATACGCATTTACAGTTTGAGGAGACATTCCCCATTCACTTCTGTCTACTTCTTTCCCTAGTTTTCCAATGTTTTTGTTGAAATTCCACTGGCTAACATTAATTGAATTTTCGAAATAAGTCCCTCCTTTTTTAAGGCCTTTAATTTGTAACTCAGAATAATCTTTCCATTTGTCTGGGTATGCAATTTTAACCGTAAGTTTATTTAATTTCTCTAAGGCTTTTTTCTTTGTTTCTGGGCTCATCCATGGTAATGCATTGATTCGTTTTTCAAACCCAAGCATTACATTATCAATCATTTCTTTAGCTTTCTTCTTGGCTTCTGGCGGAAACTTCTTGTCTACATATAATTTTCCAAGAGCTTCACCAATAGCACCATTAAGACTTCCTAAAGCACGCTCATCTCTTGGACGTTGTTCTTTAGCTCCTCTCATTTCTTTGCTATAAAACTCCCAATTAGCTTTTTCTAAATCAGTAGATAATAAACCTAAGGCACTGTTAATAACGTTCCAACGTAATAGTAATTTTATATCTTCAATTGAACTATTTTTAAGAACATCACTCATGGCTTTAAAATACCCAGGATCGGTAACAATAACTTTGTCTAAAGATTCAACACCTAACCCTTTTAAATGAGCTTCCCAATCGATAGCAGGAGATAAAGCAGACAATTCCTCCACAGTCATTGGGTTGTAAATCTTACGAGTATCTCTTCTTTCTTCTTTCGTCATTCTTGGCTCTGCAAGGCTTTTTTCAAAGGCTACAATGGTAGCAGCATTCTTTTGGGCCGTAGCTTCATCGTCTCCAAATTCTTGTAACATTTTAGCTACAAAAACCTGATACTTTTCAAGCTTGTCTTTAACCTTTTCATCTACATAGTAATCGCGGCTTAATCCTAAACCATCAGCTCCCATGTATCCAGCGTTCATGTTGCTGTTTTTAAGATCGTTGAACACTCCGAAACCATAAAAACCTACACCGCCATAAGGAGCCATGTTGGTAATAAATTCTTGAACGTCATCAAAGCTCGCTATCTCATCAACTTTTTTAAGAAAAGGTAATACAGGTTCTTTACTAGCTTTATTTCTTGCAACGGTGTCCATTATCGTTTCATAATAGTTCACTGCCTTTTGTTGGTCAGAATCTATTTCATTACCGTTAGCATCTTTTATTTTTGGAAAATTCCCTTGTTCAATAGCTTCATTTAGAATAACAAGTACGTCAGCATCTGTTTTTTTTCTCAATTCACCAAAACCTCCCCATGAAGTTCTATCCGCAGGAATTTCGGTGTTATCAACCCATTTACCGTTTACAAACCTAAAAAAGTCGTCGGTGGGTTTTACAGAAGTATCCATGTTTTCTAAAACAATACCCTGAACTTTTTCGTCGGGTTTTTGTTCTGTTTTACAAGCAATCACACCTAAAGATGCAATTGCAGTTGTAAACATTAGTTTTTTAAAAGTCCTCATTTTGCTTATAATATTTATTAAGATTTGATTTTTGATTTTGGTGGGTTTGGTAAGCTGTCAAATCCCATATTAAATAAAGTAAATCCAAAAATATCAGCGTATTGCTCAATAGTTTTGGCTACCGGTGTTCCAGCACCATGACCAGCATTGGTTTCAATTCTAATAAGGACAGGGTTATTTCCATTTTGCTTGTCTTGTAATTCAGCGGCAAATTTAAAACTATGGGCAGGCACTACTCTATCGTCATGATCTCCAGTGGTAACTAAAGTTGCAGGATATTCTATTTCTGATTTCACATTATGAACAGGTGAGTATCCTTTTAAGTAATCAAACATTTCTTTACTTTGTTCAGAAGTTCCATAGTCATAAGCCCAACCCGCTCCAGCAGTAAATGTGTGGTAACGTAACATGTCCAAAACACCAACGGCAGGTAAAGCTACTTTCATTAGATCTGGTCGCTGTGTCATGGTAGCACCAACTAATAAACCTCCGTTCGAACCACCTCTAATAGCTAAGAAATCAGATGATGTATATTTACTTTCAATTAAATATTCTCCTGCAGCTATAAAGTCATCAAAAACATTTTGTTTTTTCATTTGAATTCCTGCATTATGCCATTTTTTCCCATATTCACCACCACCTCTTAAGTTAGGTACTGCGTAAACTCCACCTTGCTCCATCCAAACAGCATTTGCAATACTAAAACCAGGAGTTAAGCTAACGTTGAAACCTCCATAACCATATAAAATTGTTGGGTTTTTACCGTTTAATTCAAGTCCTTTTTTATGAGTAATAATCATAGGAACTTTTGTTCCATCCTTTGAAGTAAAGAAAACTTGTTTGCTTTCGTAATCGTCAGAGTTAAAAGAAATAGAAGGCTTCCAGTATAATTCATAACTTCCTTCTTCTACATTATACTTGTAAGATGATCCCGGAGTATTATAGTTTGTAAAAGAAAAATATAACTCTTTTTCTTCTTTTTTTCCACCAAATCCTCCAGCGGTTCCAACACCTGGTAATTTAATTTCACGAATAAGTTTCCCTTCATAGTCATATTGTAACACCTTTGAAACCGCATCTACCATATATTTGGTAAAGAAGAATCCACCGCCAGTTGAGGGCGATAATACGTTTTCAGTTTCAGGGATAAAGTCCTTCCAGTTTTCAGGAGTTGGATTGTTAGCGTCAACAGTAACTATTTTCTTGTTTGGAGCATTTAAGTTTGTAACTAAATATAACTTAGTCCCTTTATTTTCTATAAGATAAGTGTCACTATCAAAATTGTTTATGATAGGAGTCAATTTGCTTTTTGGATTTGATAAATCTTTAATAAATAATTTATTTCCTGAAGTAGAAGTAGAAGCAGAAACTAATAGATATCTATCGTCTTCAGTTAAAGATCCACCAACGTAACGATGCTTTTCTTCCGGAGTTGCACCAAAAATAACTTGATCAGCACTTTGAGGTGTTCCTAATAAGTGGAAATATAGTTTATGTTGGTCGGTTTTAGCTGATAATGCACTCCCTTTGGGTTTGTCATAACTAGAGTAGTAAAAACCTTCATTTCCTTTCCATGAAATACCACTAAACTTAACGTCAACTAAAGTGTCACCTTTAATTTCTCTAGTTTCGGCGTCCATAATAATTACTTTTTGCCAATCACTTCCACCTTCTGAAATTGAATAAGCGAGTGTTTTTCCATCTTTGGTAAAGCTTAAATTTCCTAATGAAGTTGTACCATCTTCTGCAAAGGTATTTGGATCGAGGAATACTTCATCTTTTCCATTTTTATCAGTCCTATAAAGTACATATTGGTTTTGTAAACCATCGTTTTTAAAATAGTAAGTATATTCTCCTTCTTCAAATGGAGTTCCTACTTTTTCGAAGTTCCATAGTTCAGACAAGCGATCTTTTAATTGTGTACGATATGGAATTTTACTTAAGTAATCAAAAGTAACTTCATTTTCTGCTTTTACCCAGTTTTCAGTTTCGGTACTTCTATCATCTTCTAACCAACGATAGTTGTCGGTAACTTTTGTTCCAAAATAGTCATCGACAATTGGTTTTTTATCAGTTGCTGGATATGTCACTGCGATATCTCTTTTAGTTATTTTGTTTACTGGTTTCTCACAAGACACAAGTATAAAACTTGCAGCAAGAACGGGAAATATAATTTTTTTCATTGTGTAGAAATAGTTAGAAAATTCTTCCAAAGTTAGATGAAAAAAAACCAGAGATGTTACATTTTATGAGGATTTTAACATAAAATAACATAAAAAAGTAATTTTTTTGATTCAAAAAAGGCATTTTATGACGGCAAGAAATGAACTTGATTTTTCTAAGTAATGAGCGTTTATAAAAAACGGGATCTATTTTCAGGTACTTTGTACATAAACTGATTTTTGCTTACTAGTACATTTTCTGCATAACTAAAAGTAATTTAAATACTAATATACTGTGAGATTGAAGGTTTTTTAAAGAAGGTTTTCTAATGAAATAGTATCTCCATCTTTTGGTATTATTACCTTTTTAAGAAGGTTGTTTTCTTTTAATAACGCCTTTAATTGATGTCTAGTAAGGGAACAATGATTAATTGATTCCATATGATTAGCAATTGTAATTCCAGATGAATTCTTTACAAAATTAAGAATGTCCTTTTTGGTCATAATTAAATGTTTGAATAAGTCGAAACGGGCTTCTCCACAGGGTAAAACATTGATGTCGGGTTTGTATTCTGTTAATACTCTAGCTACATCTTTCGTATAGATAGTATCTGAAGTTATGTAGATAGTCTTTCCTTCCTTTAAGGTTAAGTAATACCCCATTACATCTCCCATGGGTTTTGAAATGAACCCGTAACCATGTTTTGCAGGAATACCTTCAATAGTACCCTTTAAAAAAGGTTGTTTATTCCAGTATTTCAAACTTTGAACGACATTCAACCCTCTTTTTTTTAATTCTTTTTCATCTCTATTACTGCAGCTAACAGGAATATTACGTGCTTTAAGAAATTTGACACCTTCATTGTCAATGTGATCAGGATGTAAATGAGTGATCAAACAATAATTTACTTTTTTGAGTAGTTCATCGCTGTTTTGTGGTAATGAAACGGTTGGATTTTTTTTTGCTTTATGTCTGAATACTGCAAAAGGGGGAAGACTTCCTTTGTTTCCAAGCATTGGGTCAATGAGTATAGCATGATCATTCGTTTCAATAATCAAGGTGGCATTTCTAAGGTGATGAATTTTCAACATGACTTAATTTTTAATATACAGCAAAGTTCAATCATAAAGAAAGTTTACACATTGATTCAAATCAAGAAATACGTTTTCGAATTCTACTAAGTGTTTCGGGTGTTATATTTAAATAGGATGCAATATGATATTGAGGAATACCTTTTAACCATTGTGGTTTGTTTTTAAATAAATCTTTATAAAGGTCTTCTGGAGATTTTGTTACTCTATTGAATTCTATGATTTCTTTTTGATGCAGTAATTTCTGAAAAGAAGCGGTAACGAATGACTTTCCACATTCGTGTTTTTCTAATATTTTAAAATAGGAGTTGCGTTCAATACTCAGTATTTCAACAGCTGTTAAACACTCTTGATTTTTATTCGTGATGGTGTTGTTGTTAAATGCTAATAAATCAGAGATAAATTGTGGCTTTATATAAAAATTAATATTAGTTTCCCTGTCTTTGTCAGCATAAAACTCCCGCACAGTACCACTATTAAGAAACCTTAATTTCTTTTCTTTAGTATTTGACTTTAGTAAGAGGTCTCCCCTTTTAAAAAACTCGGTTTTAAATAAACCGAAAAGCTCTTCTAACCCGTGCTCATTTAAAGGGTAGGATGTCTTAAAAAAGTTCGAAACTTCATGGAGATTATTCATTCGTTGAAATTAAAATGATAGCTTAAAAATATAAAATTAATAATTTTTATTAGCCCTATTTTTGCTGTTAAGTTATGAAGTAAATTATTCATAACTTCGGAAAATAACTTATAACAACATAAAAAGTAAATGTTGTAATTTATAAAAATATTGAGCGACCAACTGCTTAAAGCCTTATTAAGAAAACAATACATAAGAAAAATGACAGAGAATTTAACAAAAGAAACCTTTCTCGAAAAGGTATTTAACTATGAGAAAAATAAAGAATGGACGTTCGAAGGAGAGATACCTGCAATTATTGATTTTTATGCTGATTGGTGTGGTCCATGTAAATCTCTTGCCCCTATTATAGAAGATTTGAGTAATGAATATGAAGGAAAAGTGTCCATTTATAAAGTAGATACGGAAGCGCAACAAGAATTGGCGGCAGCATTTGGAATCCGAAGTATCCCTTCAATGTTATTTTGCCCGCAAAATGATGAACCGCAAATGGCACATGGAGCTTTACCTAAAACGCAAATTGAACAGATAATTAAGGATGTTCTAAAAGTTGAAAAGTAAGATTAAAAAGTGGTGCATTTTGCATCACTTTTTTTTTGAAATAAGACGTTTTAAGAAACTCTGTGATAATCACTGCGGAAGCAAAATTCAGGATTTTAAATCGTTGAAAAACAATGTTTTGAAAAAAGTAAAAAAAAGAGCAGGAATCTTCAAAAAAGACAATTTGTTAAAAACTTCAAGGGATTTGTGAATAAGTATGGCTTTCAGTTTTTAGTAAAAATTTGAATCTTTGTTCATCCCTTAATACCAATAAAAAGTAACAGATAAATATTAGTTTAGAAAATGGCGGCGATCGAACCAATTTTACAAGAGAATAAAGACAGATTTGTAATTTTTCCAATCAAACACAATGATTTGTGGGACTGGTATAAAAAACAACAGGCTTGTTTTTGGACTGCTGAAGAAATTGATTTACATTCAGATTTAAATGATTGGAATACGAAATTAAATGATGACGAACGTTATTTTATTAAACATGTTTTGGCCTTTTTTGCGGCATCAGATGGAATTGTAAATGAAAATTTAGCCGAAAACTTTGTAAATGAAGTTCAGTACTCTGAAGCAAAATTCTTTTATGGGTTTCAAATTATGATGGAGAATGTTCATTCTGAAACATATTCTTTATTAATTGATACCTATATAAAAGATGAGGAGGAAAAAAATAGACTTTTCAAAGCAATCGAAATTTTCCCTGCTATTAAAAAGAAAGCAGATTGGGCACTTAAATGGATAGAGTCTGACTCTTTTGCCGAAAGATTAATTGCTTTTGCAGCGGTTGAAGGAATTTTCTTTTCTGGATCATTCTGTTCTATTTTTTGGTTAAAGAAAAGAGGACTACTACCAGGACTTACTTTTTCTAACGAATTAATTTCTCGTGATGAAGGTATGCACTGTGATTTTGCAGTTCACTTACACAACCATCACTTGATTAATAAAGTGCCAAAAGAAAGAATATCTGATATTATTGTTTCTGCCCTTGATATTGAACGTGAGTTTATTACAGAATCATTGCCAGCAAGTTTAATTGGAATGAATTCAAAATTAATGACTCAATATTTGGAGTATGTTACAGATAGACTTTTGTTAGAGTTTGGCTGTGAGAAAGTATACGAATCTACAAACCCATTCGACTTTATGGAAATGATCTCTTTAGAAGGAAAAACTAATTTCTTCGAAAAAAGAGTGTCAGAATATCAAAAAGCCGGAGTTAAATCTGGGGGGACAGGAAGCATCAGTTTCGATTCTGATTTTTAAAAAAGAGATCTTATACTGCAATCCCCTGTGCGCAGTAATGTAATAAAATTAATGTGACTTAATTTTATTATTAGTTTCAAAAAAAATAGAAACCATATTTATATATCATTTGCAAGGTTGCTTATGCAGAGGCTTTGGCGACCTTAATAACCAACGTTAAACACCCATTAAAGTATGTATGTAGTAAAAAGAGACGGCAGAAAAGAGCCAGTAATGTTTGATAAAATCACGGAAAGAGTACGTAAAATGTGCTATGGTTTAAATGCCATCGTTGACCCCGTTAAAGTAGCAATGCGAGTAATTGAGGGGCTATATGATGGAGTTACCACTTCTGAGTTAGATAATTTAGCTGCGGAGATAGCAGCTACTTTGACTACTGCTCATCCTGATTATGCTAAATTGGCTGCGAGAATTGCTGTATCTAACTTACATAAAAACACTAAGAAGTCATTTTCTGAAACAATGACGGATTTATACAATTACGTAAATCCACGTACAGAAAAGGAGGCTCCTTTATTGTCAGATGATGTTTATGATATCATCATGAAAAATGCAAGTAAATTAGATTCTACAATCATTTACAGTAGAGATTTTAATTATGATTATTTTGGTTTTAAAACATTAGAGCGTTCTTACCTATTAAAGTTAAATGGGCAAATAGTTGAAAGACCTCAGCAAATGTTAATGCGTGTTTCTATTGGTATTCATAAAGAAGATATTGACGAGGCTATTGCTACATACGAATTAATGAGTAAAAAGTATTTTACTCATGCAACGCCAACACTTTTTAATTCAGGAACACCAAAACCACAAATGTCATCTTGTTTCTTACTACAAATGCAAGATGATAGTATCGATGGGATTTACGATACATTAAAGCAAACAGCTAAAATATCACAGTCTGCTGGAGGTATTGGTTTATCAATTCATAATATTCGTGCAACAGGTTCTTATATTAGTGGAACTAATGGTACTTCGAACGGTGTTGTGCCAATGTTACGTGTGTTTAATGATACTGCAAGATATGTAGATCAAGGTGGTGGAAAAAGAAAAGGATCGTTTGCAATGTATTTAGAGCCTTGGCATGCGGATATTTTTGATTTCTTAGATTTAAAGAAAAACCATGGTAAAGAAGAAATGCGTGCGCGTGATTTATTCTATGCAATGTGGATGTCTGATTTATTCATGAAACGTGTTCAAGAAGATGCTGATTGGACCTTGATGTGTCCTCATGAGTGTCCTCATTTATATGATACTTATGGAGAGGAATTTGAACGTTTATATACGAGTTATGAAGCTGCAGGAAAAGGTAGAAAAACAATAAAAGCTCGTGAATTATGGGAGAAAATATTAGAGTCTCAAATTGAAACGGGTACACCATATATGTTGTATAAAGATGCAGCAAACCGCAAGTCGAATCAAAAGAATTTAGGAACAATTCGTTCGTCAAACTTGTGTACTGAAATTATGGAGTACACTGCGGAAGATGAGGTAGCTGTATGTAACTTGGCTTCAATTGCAATACCGATGTTTGTTGCTCAAGATGAAAACGGTAGTAAGTTTTTCGATCACCAAAAATTATTTGAGGTAACTAAAAAAGTGATTCGCAATTTAGATACTGTAATTGACCGTAACTATTACCCAGTAAAGGAGGCAGAGAATTCTAATTTCCGTCACCGCCCAGTTGGATTAGGAATTCAAGGTTTGGCTGATGCGTTTATTATGTTACGTCTTCCTTTTACAGGTGATGAAGCTAAAAAATTAAATCAAGAGATTTTTGAAACATTATATTTTGCTGCAGTAACTTCTTCAATGGAAGTTGCAAAAGTAAAAGGAGCATATTCTACGTTTAAAGGATCTCCAATGTCTGAAGGTGAATTTCAGTACAATATGTGGGGTGTAAAAGACGACGAGTTAAGCGGAAGATGGGATTGGAAAGGATTACGTAAAGAAGTAGTAGAGCATGGGGTTCGTAACTCTTTATTAGTTGCACCAATGCCAACAGCTTCTACCTCTCAAATTTTAGGTAATAATGAAGCATTCGAACCTTACACTTCTAATATCTACACTCGTAGAGTATTGTCAGGTGAGTTTATTGTAGTAAATAAGCATTTACTAGAAGATTTAGTAGAACTTGGATTGTGGGATAATAATATGAAAGAAGATATCATGAGAGCGAATGGTTCTATTCAACATATTGAATCGATTCCTCAAGATTTAAAAGACTTATATAAGACAGTTTGGGAAATGAGTATGAAAGATATCATTGATATGGCTAGACATAGAGGATACTTCATTGATCAATCTCAATCGCTGAATTTATTTATGAAAGATCCAGATTTTGGAAAGCTAACATCAATGCATTTTTATGCTTGGAAATCAGGATTAAAAACTGGTATGTACTACTTAAGAACAAAATCTGCAGTAAATGCAAAACAGTTTACTTTAAATATAGAAAAGAAAGAAGAACAAGACGAGCCAATGAGCCCAGAAGAGTTTAAGGCAATGGTAGATGCTTCTAAAGATGCAGGACCAGACGATTGTTTAATGTGTGGATCGTAAAAGAAAAATAAATAGGAGGTGCTTTGAGCACACCCAGGGTCGGAAGATTTTTCTTCCGACTTTTTGTTTTTTGGAAACAAAAGTTTAATGTCACTTTATTTTGAAAACCATTTAGTGATTCACCGTTTGTATAGGAGATTATTAAAATATTCGCGTTAGGTGTGTTTTCAGCGATAAACCATTTCAAATGAATACTTTTTTAAAAATCCGATTCTAATTTTAGTAACGAATAAATAAGCTAAACAAGGGTAGATATTCACTTTTGGTAGTCTATGTGAATGATAGTTTGAACTTATATAACCTAATTTTGCCTACTATAATCGAATCAACAATATGATGAAATAATTCAAGGCACTAATTATCATAAGTAGAAGGAAACAACGTGATTTGACCTCTTTTAAATCTTATAAGGCAATGATTAATTGTAGAATATACGAAGCACTTCTTTTTAACTAAAAAACAGACGTTTTAATGAAGTTTCTTTATTATTTAAATAAATATCTCATAACTAAAATAAAAATACCTACAACAGTAGCTAGTGATGACGTAATGAGAGCAATTAGTACAGAGTCACCAAGATTAAAACTAATTAGTTTAGAAAAACCTGCTGCAATAATAATCGATAAAATCATTCCTGTAAATCCACACAAAAAAATGAAAGTTCTGAAGGCGTATTTTTTACGTTCTTCTCTATCTTGATTCCTGTCTAGAATTTCTTGGTATGTTAATGAAGAACTCTCATCAATTATATTGGTATTGACCTTATCTTCTTCTAACTCACCTAATAAGTTGTCTAATCTTGATTTAGGCACTTTTTAAATATTTCTCTAAATTAGTAACAAATTTGTCGTAGTACTTTTTTATAAGGCTATTAGGAATAACATTATTTTCATAAGGATTGTAAGTAAAACTCCATGGAGTTCCAGACCTATGAGTTGACATAGCTAATTCCTTGGCAGGAGTATCCTTGTACAAATTCCAAGCTAACTTTACTATTTTCTTGTCTTCTTCATTAATAAGAGTAGGTTCTGAAAAACTTTCCCAATTACTATCAGTAGCTACCGATTTTGATGTGATTGGGTCAGATTTAAAATGTTTAAATTCATGATAAATACTTGGAATTACTGGGCCGTATTTCCAAGCTTCTATAGTATCATCATTAAATAAAGGACGTTCCAAAATAGATAAGCAAAGCCCTTGAGCAATGTACATCATCTTAACTAATTTCATATTAGTAAGCTCAGAATTCGAGTTTTCTGATAATTTTAAAAACTCATTTGCAACAGAACTGGTTGTCCCCATACTTTTTTAGTTTAAATAAGAATATACATAATTTTTGTATATAAAAAAAATAATATACAAAATTAACCAATTTTAAGATAAGTTGATGATGCAAATTACATATTCTGACTATTTTTTAAAACTTTTCGGGATAAAGCTGAATAAAAAGATAGGCTTAAAACAAAAAGAATAAATATTTTTGTTGAATCTAAACGATTAAAATGAACTGGGAACAATTATTATCATTAAAAAGATACGGAGATACTAAAAAAAGATTAAGAGCGGAGCAAGATGAAACAAGGTTAGGTTTTGAAGTGGATTTTGATAGAATTATATTTTCGTCTGCTTTTAGAAGTCTTCAAGATAAAACTCAAGTAATCCCTTTATCAAAAACAGATTTTGTACATACAAGATTAACACATAGTTTAGAGGTTTCTGTAGTTGGAAGGACTTTGGGAAGAAGGGTAGGGAAAGAGTTGTTAAAAAGACATCCTAAGCTAGAAAAGCTAGGATATACTTTTAATGATTTTGGAGCTATTGTTGCGGCGGCCTCTCTAATGCATGATATAGGGAATCCACCGTTTGGTCATTCTGGTGAGAGGGCTATTGGAGAGTATTTTAAAACTGGAAAGGGAGGGCAGCTCAAAGATCAGTTAACAGATTTAGAATATCAAGATTTAATTGATTTTGAAGGAAATGCAAATGGACTCAGAATTTTAACCGAAAACAGAAAAGGAATTGAAGGAGGTTTAAGATTATCATACGCTACTCTGGGAGCTTTTATAAAATACCCAAAGGAAAGTTTACCTAAGAAACCTAGCAAGCATATAGTAGATAAGAAATACGGTTTTTTTCAGTCAGAAAAGGAAGCTTTTTTAGATATTGTTGAAGATTTAGGTTTAAAGAAAAAGGATAGTGCAGGGATTTCTTATTATCGTCATCCATTAGCCTATTTAGTTGAGGCTGCTGATGATATCTGTTATACAATTATCGATTTTGAAGATGGTATTAATTTAGGGCTAATAGATGAAGAATATGCTTTGGAATATATGTCTAAATTAACAAAGCATATTAACCGAGAAAAATACTATGCTCTAGAACATAAAAAGGATAGGACTGGGTATTTAAGAGCATTGGCCATAGGGTCATTAATTGATGAAGCAGTTACTATATTTTTAGAAAATGAAGAAGAAATACTTAATGGTGATTTCGATAGAGGTTTGATGGATAAATGTAAGTATGAGGCTCAAATAAATGACATTATCAATAAAAGTATCGAGAAAATATATAGAAGTAAAGAAGTTATAGAAAAGGAAGTTGCAGGATATAAAATTATTGCTGACGTGTTAGATGTTTTTGTAACAGCACTCAATAATAAATTTAACAATACGGCTTCTAACTATGATAAACTGGTATTAAATCTACTACCAGAAGAATATCAGCACGAAAAAGAAAGTCTTTATGATAGAGTTATGCTTGTATGTAGTTATGTAGCCGGATTATCGGATGGTTTTGCGATTCGTTTGCATAAAAAGTTGGCAGGGAATATAGTGTAACTATTTGATTTTAGGTATGAAAGTTTAAAAACAACGAATTAATTATCAAAATAAAAGCCAATAAGTTTTTTCTTATTGGCTTTTATATGTTTAAAATAAATCAATTAAATTCAGAGTTATTTTAAACAATAGGGTTATGACTGTATAGTTTACTTCGCTGCCTAGGTTCATGTTTTCAAGCATTTCAGAAATACAGCTACTTATGCTTTTGCTCAGCAACTTTTGTTAACTCTTCATACCAGTTTTCACCAAACCTTCTGGTTAAAGCTTCTTTTAAAAACTTGTAAACAGGAACTTGAAGCTCTTTTCCTAACGAACAAGCATCATCACAAATTTCCCATTGATGATAGTTTACAGCTGAAAACTCACTATAATCCTGAACTCTTACAGGGTAAAGATGACAAGAAATAGGTTTTTTCCAGTCAATAATATTTTGATTATATGCCTCTTCTATTCCACATAATGCAGTACCTTTCTTATCAAAAGTTACATAAGCGCACTCTGCGTCATTAATTAAAGGAGTTTCAGGCTCACCGAAATCACTAGTAACCCATGTTCCTTGTTTTTCAATTGATTCTATTCCTTCTTTTCTAAGAAAAGGTTTAACCTTTGGGTATATTTCTTCTAAAATATCGGTTTCTTCTTTTAATAAAGGAGCTCCAGCTTCTCCAGCTACACAACATACTCCTTTACAAGCAGATAAATTGCAAACAAATTCTTTTTCTAAAATTTCTTCAGATACAATGGTTTTTCCTAATTGGAACATAAGCTCAACGTAATTGGCTAACATACTTTTTCTTATAGATTTTAATACCTCTTGGAATTATCTTTAAAATAGTATATTAGATTTATGTAAAATTTTTGCAAAAATAGTAGATTGTGAGAATACTTATCTAATTTTGCGCTCGAAAAACAACAGGTAATGAATTTTAATTTAAAAGAAATTTTTACAGCTTTTATGGTGTTATTTGCTGTAATAGATATTATTGGGAATGTACCCATTATTATTGATCTTCGTAAAAAGGTAGGACACATTCAATCAGAGAAGGCATCAATTATTGCTGGAGTAATTATGGTCGTCTTTTTGTTTGCAGGACAAAGGTTACTTGGCTTTATAGGAATTGACGTAAACTCTTTTGCTGTAGCAGGAGCCTTTATTTTATTCTTTATAGCTTTAGAAATGATTTTGGGAATAACACTCTATAAAGAAGATGACGAAGAAGCACTTAATGCTACCGTATTTCCAATAGCTTTCCCATTAATCGCAGGTCCAGGTAGTTTAACTACATTACTTTCTCTTAGAGCGGAGTATGCTTGGGAGAATATATTGGTTGCTATTTTGCTGAACGTATTATTAATTTATGTGGTTCTAAAAACTTCTACAAGAATTGAGAAATTAATCGGTGCAAATGGTATTAAAATCATCAGAAAAGTATTTGGTGTTATACTATTAGCTATTGCAGTGAAGCTATTTGCCGCGAATATTAAGGAGCTTTTATAAAAAATAAATTGCATGTTTGACACGTTAATTGTTGGTGGAGGCGTTGCAGGAATGCAATGCGCTCTTCTTTTGGGGTCTGCTTTAAAAAAAGAATACGCAAAAGAGAAAAAAGTGAGTATAATAATGCATCAAAAGGCTTCTCATTTACAGGAGGCCTTGTTTAACAATGTATTAGGATTGGCTCAAGGAACTTTGGGTAAGGATATTCTAAATGAAGGAAGAGAGCAGTTAGAAACATTATATCCTGAAGTTACACAAATTTGTGGCGAAAAGGTCGTGGCAGTTTTGGATGATGAAAAAGGGTATAAAATAATAACCAATAAAGAGGAGTACTATTCTAAATCTGTGGTGATTGCCTTAAATTATGCTAAACCTTTTGAAATTGCTGGGCTTGAACAATACATAGAAAGACATTCAAGAGCTAATGCAATGAAAGATAGAATTCAGTTAAGGAATTTCAATCACCTCATCAAAGAGGGATTATATGTATGTGGTACCCTTGCAGGATGGAGAAGTCAGTTTGCTATTGCTGCTGGTAGCGGAGCTAGTGTGGCTACCGATATTTTAACTGAATGGAATGAAAACATTCCAACCAAGGTTCATGATAAAATAAAAAAATGAGTTTCGATTTAATAATTCAAGATATTTACAGTCAAGTAAAGGAAGTGCAAGACAATGGAGAGGTCGCTTCCTATATTCCCGAATTATTAAATGTCAATCCAGATAGTTTTGGAGTGTATTTTGCAGCTAATAATCATATTCGTTATGGAATTGGAGATTACGAACGTAGGTTTTCAATTCAAAGTGTTTCAAAGGTTTTTTCCTTGAGCTTGGCGTACAGTATGAAAGATGAAGATATTTGGCGTAGACTCGGTGTTGAACCTTCTGGAACAAGTTATAATTCTTTAGTTCAATTAGAAACTGATTTAGGAATACCCAGAAACCCATTTATAAATGCTGGGGCTATTGTAATTACTGATATTTTGATGAGTTGTCTTGCGAATTATAGACAAGATTTTCTTGAGTTCGTTCGAAAACTTTCGGGCGAAAACACCATTAATTATTCTGCTAAAATTGCTGCTTCTGAAAAAACTGTCGGTTATCGAAATATTGCTCTGTGTAATTTTATCAAATCGTTTGGAAATATTGAAAATGATCCAGAAGAAGTATTAGATTTTTATTTTGATATCTGTTCTTTAGAAATGAGTTGCGAAGAACTTTCAAATTCCTTTTCATTCTTAGCCAATCAAGGAGTAAATCCTTATACAAGCGAACAAGTTTTATCGAAAAGTCAATCAAAAAGGATTAATGCCTTAATGCAAACTTGCGGGTTTTATGATGAGTCAGGTGAATTCGCATTTAAAGTCGGACTTCCAGGTAAAAGTGGAGTCGGTGGAGGTATTGTTGCTGTTCATCCAGGTGAATATGTTATTTCCGTTTGGAGCCCAAAACTAAATAGAAAAGGGAATTCTTATAAAGGAATGCAATTTCTTGAGAAATTTACTACTGAATCCAAACTATCTATTTTCTAATATTTATTTAGTTCTTAACCTTTTGAACTGAAACGGGAATTCTTGAATTTGTTTTAATAGTCTTATATTTAAAGTCAATTACAGTACTTTAAACCCAAATAAGAGCCTTTTTGCATATGATTCGATCTTGCGAAAAAGGATACTTCTTATTATTAAATATTATAAGCAATATAACAGATGAAAAGAATATTCTTACTACTTGTTTTTTTATTAAACACGGTTTTTTTGGTTGGCCAAACAACCTATGTTCACTGTGGGAAATTAATAAATACAGAAAAAGGAACTATTGAAAACAATAAAACCATTGTTATCAAGTCTAACAAAATTGATGATGTTTTGGATGGTTTTATAAAACCAAATAATAAGACCGATAAATTAATCGATTTAAAAGGTAAATTCGTTATGCCAGGACTTATTGATATGCATGTGCATATTGAAAACGAATTTGACGCTAAAACACGCTTAAAACGCTATATTTTAAATGAAGCAGATATAGCCTTCAATTCAGTTGGTTTTGCTAAAACAACGTTGTTAAAAGGATTCACAACAGTAAGAGATTTAGGAGGATCGGGAGTCAATATTGCAATACGTAACGCTATTGATGCAGGGAAGATACCTGGGCCAAGAGTGTTTACGGCGGGAAAAGCATTAGCAACAACAGGAGGACATGCAGACCCAACCAACGGTAGTAGTAGAGTTCTGATTGGAGACCCAGGACCAAAAGAGGGGGTGGTGAATAGTGTTGAGGATGCCAAAAAAGCGGTAAGACAACGTTATAAAAATGGTGCAGATTGTGTTAAAATAACAGCAACTGGTGGAGTACTAAGTGTTGCTAAAAGTGGTGACAATCCTCAGTTTACGATTGAAGAAGTAAAGGCAATTTGTGATATGGCTAAAGATTACGGTATGCATGTTGCAGCGCATGCTCATGGCGATGAAGGAATGCGAAGGGCTGTTTTAGGAGGTGTTAAAACTATTGAACACGGAACTTATATGAGTGAAGAAACGATGGAGTTGATGAAAAAGCATGATGCTTATTTAGTTCCTACAATTACCGCTGGAAAAGAGGTTGAAGAAAAAGCAAAAATTAGAGGATTCTATCCTGCAATTGTTGTTCCGAAAGCATTGGCTGTAGGGCCTCAAATTCAGGGAACATTTGCTAAGGCTTATAAAAAAGGTGTCGGAATAGCATTTGGTACGGATGCAGGAGTGTTTAAACACGGTAATAACGGTAAAGAGTTCGGTTATATGGTAGAAGCAGGAATGCCTGCTATGGAAACCATTCAATCAGCAACAATTACTAATGCTAAGATTTTAAAAATGGAAAATGAAATTGGTCAAATAAAAAAAGGGTTTTATGCTGATATTATAGCTGTAGATCAAAATCCTTTAAAAAATATTGAAACTATGGAAAACGTTGATTTTGTGATGAAAGATGGTGTCGTTTATAAATAGAAAAATTACGATTATTATACTTAAGCGAATAACACCTTAATATATGTTGAGGTGTTTTTTGTTTAATGGTATCATGTATCTAAAGAGGGAATGGTTGTTGTTAAGGATGATTTTTTTTCATTACACAGCTTAAAATTAATGTGCTTAATTACTGTAACATAACATCATTTATAGCTACTTATAATTGATACGAGATATTTACTTGTAAATCGTATGAATCAAATTTAAACGCACTCCTTATGTTAAACGAGCTTAAAATTAAAGGAAGTCTTTTAGTTTATGGAATTCCTTTGTTGATGATGTTGATGGTGGCAATGGTCGTAAAATCATCTTTGTTTAGCCCATTACTTTCTTATTTTATTACAATTGATTTATTGATAACCATTCCTTTTATTCATTATTTATTGATAAGGAAAAGAGAAATCTCGAAAAAATCGATTGTAGCCGTTATTGCTATCGGTTTTTTAACAGCATATTATATACTTCCTGAAGAGAATAGAGAAGCTTTATCAATGACGCAATCAATTCTGATGCCTTTACTAGAGTTGGGAATTATTGGATATGTTATTACAAAGATTAGAGCATCTATACAAAAAGTAAAATTAGATTCAGAAAACTTTGACTTTTTTGATAAAACTCAAGAAGTGTGTAATGATATATTACCATTTAAATTTGGAGCCTTTTTAGCCACAGAAATATCAGTTATTTATTATGGTTTGCTCAATTGGAGAAAAAGGAAGTTAAATAAACTAGAGTATTCTTATCATAAAAATAGCACGGCGGTCAGTTTGATATTGGGATTCCTATTGGTGGTTTTGGTCGAAATGTTTGTGACACATTCAATGATGAAACATGGCAACGCAAAGGGATCTATCATTTTAGCTGTTTTAAGTGGCTATAGTTTGTTGCAAATTATTGCAGTACTAAGGTCTCTTTCTAGTAGACCAATTTTTATAGATCTGAAAAAACAAGAGCTCATTCTTAAATTTGGAATTTTATCAAAAGCTGTCATACCTTTCAGTGTAATAAAAAATGTAGAGTTAAACTCTAAAGAATTGCCTGAGAAAACTGATGTTAAATACTTCGCTCTCTTAGGACGATCACTTGGACACAATTTAATTTTGAACTTCAAAAAAGATATTAAATATAACAGTTTTTACGGTTTTTCTAAGAAGGCATCAAAATTAGCAATTTGGGTTGATGAGCATGTTGATTTTCAGAAACAATTAGAGATGGTTATTAGGAATGATTAATTGCTAGGACGCATTTGTGCCTGAAAAGATTCTTTATAAGTTCTACCTATCGAAATTTTTTCATTTTGAATATAAACATAGCTACTATTAAACTTATCGACCTTTCTGGAGTTCACAATAAAGGACTTATGAATTTGAATGAATTGTGTGGGACTTAATATTTCTTTCCAGTTTTTAAGAGAATCTATAATAGTGAGTTTTTTTTCTGCCGTCACAAAAGAAATGTAATTTCTAGCAGATTCAATGTATAATATGTCGTTTAAAATAAGTTTATGAATGGTTTTATCGACATTAATAAATATAGATTCTTCTTCTGAAAGTGCTTGCCTGTTTATTAACTTTTCGGCCTTGGAAATTGCTTTTAAAAACCGATCAAAAGAGAAAGGCTTGACTAAATAATCAACAACGGTTTCTAATTCAAAGCTCGAAACGGCATAATGAGGATATGCTGTGGTAAATATGACTTGAGGTGGATTTTTAACTGTTTTTATAAAATCAATACCAGGAATGTCAGGCAGGTTTATGTCTAACAGAACTACCTCAACATCATTGTTTTTTAAAAATAAATTAGCACTTGAAGCGGTTTGAAAGCTTCCTTTTAAATTTAAATCAGGAATTTTTTTAATATAGCTCTTTAAAATTCGTTGTGCGGGCATTTCATCCTCAATAATAATACAATTCATAGCTATAATAAATTTAACTTCAAGGCAACATTAAAAAACTCTTCGTTATCAATTTTTAACTCATATTTTTCTTTATAAATTAAGTCGAGCCTTTTTTGTAAGTTTTTCAACCCAATACTTGTTTTTGAAACTTGTTTATCGGGGTCATAATTGTTGTTACAAATGCAATAAAGGAAGTCGTTGACAACATTAATTTCAATGTCGATAAGACTACCTATTAAACTATGCTTAAAAGTATTTTCTATAAGTGTTATTAAAAGTAATGGAGCTACTTTATAGTTAGTATCACTGATTGATTGTGTATAATTGATCGTCTTAATGCCTTCAGTTCTTAATTTTTGAAATTCAATATAGTTGTCAATGAATTTTATTTCATTGGATAATGGCACTTTTTCCGCGTTACTCTCATAAAGTACATGCTTTAAGTTTTCTGCAAGTTTTAAAATAAGATTAGGGGTTTCATCCGGTTTTTCAAGAGAAAACGAATAAATAGTGTTTAAGTTATTCAGTAAAATATGTGGATTTATTTGAGACTTTAAAAGTTTTAACTCTAGCGCTGTTCGTTCTTGTTTGATAGTGTCAATTTCTTGCGTTCTTTCAGTATATCTAAAAAGCATCCATACAAATGAAAAGAAGGTTAACGGAACAATGGTTTGCCATAAATAATCGCTAAGGCATTTTAAAAACGAACAACCGCACCTTGTAAAAACGTTGCAGTATAACTGTGTGGCTAAGAATGCAATGGTTAAAAACACTGCTGTGTATATAAAATACCAACGTTTACGGACAAAGTAAGGCAATAAAACTATGTTGTTGGTGTAAACTATTACTATAAGTATGAAGATGTATTGTAAGAACGGATTTTCGGCCCAATAATACTTGGTCAGTACAAAAAGTGACACAAAAATAAACAAAGCCCAAAAAAGCAAGTGAATAATTATTTGTGTACCGTATTTTTTTATAAAGTTCATAGAGGTGTCAAAGTAATGAAAAAGCTTGATTAATTTTTCCTTTCAGGTACAAATGACGGTTTGTAAAGTACGAATTACTGGCTTATAATCAGTAATACGGGTTTGTAAGTGGTTTATCCTTTGTTTTTTATAGATGATGTTGTCTTATATACTTTAGTAAAACTAATATAACAATTCATTATGATACGAATATTTTTAATTCTCACTTTGTTAAGTTCTGGGGTACTGCTGGCTCAAAGTAAAATTGGTTTAGTTAAAGATGAAAATGGCAAGCCCATGTTGTTAGGAAAAACCGATATATCGATAGTAAATACAGAGAAATTTAATTGGTTTCAATTGAATTATGATGAATATCTGATCAATGATCAAGTGATTAGTGAGCTTAGAGATTCGCTTAATCAATATAAAATACAAGTGTTTTATGGAACTTGGTGTGGGGATAGTAAAAGAGAACTACCAAAATTTTATAAAGTAATTGAACAAGCAGGTTTTAATATGAGTAATCTTGAAATGATTGCCGTTGATAGGAAAACGGATGCTTATAAACAGTCTCCTAACGGTGAGGAAAAGGGCTTAAATATTCATCGAGTACCTACGTTTATTTTTAATAAGAATGGAGAAGAAATAAATAGAATAGTTGAGTTTCCAAAGCAAGATTTTGAAAGAGATATTCTGAATATTGTTACTGGGCAGAGGTATGTTTCTAATTATCGAATTGTGGAATATTTAAACAAACTGTTAAACGAGAATAGTGTAAAAGAATTACAACCCAATATAATGCAATTAGCGGCAAGCTTTGCTGAATTTACCATGGGTAGTAGAGAGCTAAATACGTATGGATATAAATTGTTAAGATCTAATCAGATTGAAAAGGCCTTATTTGTGTTTGAGTTAAACGTTAAAATGTATCCTTATAAAACCAATGTTTACGATAGTATGGGTGAGGCGTATTATACATTAAACAAGTTTGAGGAATCATTGGAACATTATGACAAGGTTTTAGAGTTGAGTCCTACTAATAAAAATGCTTTAGGAATGATCGAAAAAATAATAGAAAAGTTTAATTCAAAATAAAAATCATGAATGTAATTAAAATTATGGCGGTGTTTCTATTCGTAATAACTACGGTATCGGCGCAGGAAATTCAATTTAAAGAAGAAATTATCGATTTTGGAAGGGTTGCCTATGGCACAGAAGGGAACAAAGTTTTTGAGTTTACAAATGTAGGTTCTGAACCTTTAGTTATTAAAGAAGTTAAATCAAATTGTGGCTGTACGGTTCCTAGGAAACCAGAGAAACCTATTATGCCAGGTAAAAAATCGTATATAGAAGTAGCATATGATACCAAGAGAATAGGAGGGTTTATGAAATCGTTAGTCGTATACTCAAACTCTAAAGAACAAAGAAAAGTGATTAAAATTAAGGGTTTTGTGGAAAAAATCAATAATACGGTTGTTTCTAATTAGAGATTGATACGATTTGTGATTAAAAATTTCGTGTAAATTAATTGAATTATTTTTTCATTATACAAGGCAAAAAAACAAAGCATAGCCTTAGCTACGGTTTCTTTTTTTAATGCCGTAGAATGTGAAAAGAAACTGTTCATATGTGAAATATTTATTTATAAATCGTATGATTTATCAATTTGCGGTGGGATGAGAATAAGAAAGGTAAACTGTACTAACAGTTTTGTAGGATCTTAACTTTATCCGATAATCAAAAGCCTGAGTGATTTTTCACTCAGGCTTAAGTATATCTCATTAGAGATTGTGAAATGTAAGGTGTTGACGTTTTCACACTCAAATCCCCCAGACTTTTATGTAAATTTGGTCAAACAACTGAAACAAATGTATCTTTTATTTAATGAACAATCAAACAATCAAGCACGAGCGTCAGGTTTCGGGGAACGAATGTATACTTTTTTAATCTGAAGAGGAAAACAAGTTGATTTTCTCCGTATTTAAATTGAAATTATGCCATTTGACTTTAGAATTATTACTAGTAGGGCACTAAGAAGTAATACAATTTGTGATTAAAAAATTCGCATAAATCGTATAAGGTTGTGTTCAACGTAAAACAAAGAAAAAAAAGCTCGTTTGAAATTTCAAACGAGCTTTTATATTTTTATAAGGAAAGAAGACTAGACTATCCTTTTAAATTTGCTTTTATATACTCCGAATTCATACGAGCAATGTTTTCTAAAGAAATTCCTTTAGGACATTCTACTTCACATGCTCCAGTATTGGTACAGTTACCAAAACCTTCTAAATCCATTTGAGCGACCATGTTTTTAACACGATCTGTAGCTTCTACTTGTCCTTGAGGTAATAAAGCATATTGAGATACTTTTGCTCCAACAAATAACATTGCTGAAGAGTTTTTACAAGTAGCTACACAGGCACCGCAACCAATACAAGTAGCTGCATCGAATGCGTTATCCGCGTTTTCTTTATTAATAGGAATCGCATTCGCATCTTGAGTGTTACCAGATGTATTAACAGATACATAACCACCTGCATGCTGAATTCTATCAAAAGCAGAACGATCAACAACTAAATCTTTTACAACTGGAAACGCTTTTGCTCTAAATGGTTCAATAAATATGGTATCCCCATCATTAAACATACGCATGTGTAATTGACAAGTAGTTACGGCTCTATCGGGGCCATGTGCTTCTCCGTTAATATATAACGAACACATACCACAAATACCCTCACGACAGTCATGATCAAAAGCAACAGGCTCGTCACCTTTTGCAATTAATTGCTCATTTAATACATCCAGCATTTCTAAGAAGGACATATGTTCAGAAATATCGGTCACTTTATATTCGACCATTTTTCCTTTATCACTTGCGTTTTTCTGACGCCAAATTTTAAGTGTTAAATTCATATTCATAATCCTATCTTATTTGTACGAACGTTGTTTTAATTCAATATCGTTAAATTCTAAATTTTCTTTATGCAAAACAGCATCAGAAGGCTCTCCTTTATATTCCCAAGCAGAAACATAAGTAAAGTTAGCATCATCACGTTTAGCTTCTCCTTTTTGAGGTCCATCTAATTCAACAGACTCCTCTCTAAAGTGTCCTCCACAAGATTCTGATCTATCTAGCGCATCTCTTGCAAACAATTCTCCTAACTCCAAGAAATCTGCTACACGACCTGCTTTTTCTAATTCCGGATTCATTTCATTGGCTCCTCCAGGAACAGTTACGTTTTTCCAGAAATCATCACGTAAAGCTTTAATTTCAGCAATGGCTTCTTTTAACTCTTTTTCGTTTCTTGACATACCACACTTATTCCACATAATGTTTCCTAGCTTCTTGTGGTAGTAATCTACAGAATGATTTCCTTTGTTGTTCACGAAGAAATCGATACGATCTTTAACTGATTTTTCTGCCTCTTCAAATTCTGCAGTATCTGTTGAAATTTTTCCAGTTCTAATATCATCGGCTAAATAATCACCAATGGTATATGGAAGAACAAAATAACCGTCTGATAAACCTTGCATTAATGCAGAAGCTCCTAGTCGGTTTGCTCCATGATCAGAGAAATTGGCTTCTCCAATCGAGTAACAACCTTCAATAGTTGTCATTAAGTTGTAATCTACCCATATTCCACCCATAGTGTAGTGAACGGCAGGATAAATCATCATTGGAGTTTTGTATGGGTTTTGATCTACGATCTTTTCATACATCTGGAATAAGTTTCCATATTTATTTTCAACAACCTTTTCACCTTCTGCTAAAATTTCAGCAGGTGTTGGATTGTCATTTCCTTTCAATTTGGCTTGCTCTTTACCATAACGCTGAATAGCTGATTTAAAATCTAAATAAACAGCTTCTCCCGTAGCATTAACACCATAACCAGCATCACAACGCTCTTTAGCGGCACGAGATGCCACATCACGAGGTACAAGGTTACCGAAGGCAGGGTAACGACGTTCTAAGTAATAATCTCTATCTTCTTCAGCAATTTCAGTAGGTTTTAATTTACCTTCTCTAATAGCCAAAACGTCTTCCATTTTCTTAGGAACCCAAATACGACCGTCATTACGTAATGATTCAGACATTAGCGTAAGTTTCGATTGATAATCACCTGAACGAGGGATACACGTCGGGTGAATTTGTGTAAAACATGGATTTGCAAAGAATGCTCCTTTTTTATGAATTTTCCAAGCAGCTGTTGCGTTCGACCCCATAGCATTCGTAGATAAGAAATATACGTTTCCATATCCACCAGAGGCGATTACTACAGCATGGGCTGAGTGACGTTCAATTTCACCAGTTACCATGTTACGAGCAATAATTCCACGTGCCTTTCCATCAACGATAACAACATCTAACATTTCGTGACGGTTGAACATTTCAATCTTACCACGAGCTATTTGACGGTTCATTGCAGAGTAAGCACCTAATAATAATTGCTGACCTGTTTGTCCTTTCGCATAGAAAGTACGAGATACTAATACACCACCAAACGAACGGTTGTCTAACAAACCACCATAGTCACGAGCAAAAGGAACTCCTTGAGCAACACATTGGTCAATAATATTTGCTGAAACTTCTGCTAAACGGTATACGTTTGCCTCACGAGAACGATAATCACCTCCTTTTACAGTATCGTAAAATAAACGGTATTTTGAATCACCATCTCCTTGATAGTTTTTTGCAGCATTGATTCCTCCCTGAGCTGCAATAGAGTGCGCTCTACGAGGTGAATCTTGATAAGCAAATGCTTTTACATTATATCCTAGTTCCGCCAAAGTAGCAGAAGCAGACCCACCAGCTAAACCAGTTCCAACAACAATAATGTCTATTGAACGCTTATTGGCAGGGTTAACCAAGTTAATTTTATCTTTATAAGTTGTCCACTTATCTTTTAATGGACCTTTTGGTACTTTTGAATCTAAAATTGCCATAATTTAAGTGGTTTTATTAATGAACAAAATGGTGAAACAATGCGATAATAATGAATCCTACAGGAATTCCAATCGCATAAATTTTACTAAAAGTTTTCAAACTTCTAGTGTATTTATTATTCAATCCAACTGATTGAAAAGCAGAATTAAAACCGTGTAATAAGTGCAGCGCCAAGAAAACAAAAGCAATAACATAAGCAGCTACTCTTATTGGATTTACAAACTTGTGTTGTAATTCATGGAAGTATCTAAATTCTCCATTATGCATTCCTGTCCAATCTCCTTGAATGAATTTTGTGTTTAATTCAGGAATCCAGAAATCAATAAAATGTAAAACCACAAACGCTAAAATGGCAAGACCGCTATACACCATGTTTCTACTCATCCATGTAGAGTTAGCACCACCATTGTTTTTAGCATATTTTATTTGACGAGCACTGTTGTTCTTTAATTCTAAAATGAACCCCATTACAAAGTGAAAAACAACTCCAAAGATCAGTACAGGCTGCATCGCATACTGTATGACAGGGTTGGTTCCCATAAAGTGAGATAATTTGTTAAAAGTAGCTCCATTATCTGGGAAAATAGAAGTAATGTTAATCGCAAAGTGTTGTAGCAAAAAGAACATTAGGAAAAATGCCGAAAGTGCCATGGCGATTTTTCTTCCGATAGAAGATTTTAATAATCCGCTCATTATTTTGTATGTTGATTAAATAATAGCTACAAATTTAAGAGCTACGCCTTACTTGCACAAACTTTCGGATTTGTTTTGTTGGATATTTAGAATCGGTTTAAATAATATTTTAGTAATACAGAAATCTAATGTCTTACGGATTGTTTGTGCATCTTAATTTCATATTTCACACCAACTTGTTGTTTCAAATTGGAAGAGGTGTTACGCACATCGTCTGATTATTTAAACAATTTTCGGAAAGAATTATAAATGTTTATGAAAGGAGTTGCTAGGTTCCCCCAGAATGTGCTGAATTTATCATGACTTTCTTCTACACCAAATTCAATGTCTTTGGTAGTTTTGGAGAGAACTAATGTGCCGAACATCCAATCCCAAATGGCAAGTTTCGAGCCCATGTTTTTGTCAAAATGATCTGGCGAATTGCTATGATGAATTTGATGTTGAAACGGACTGATTAATAGTTTTTCTATAAAGGTAGGATAAGTGAGCTTGATATGTGAATGTCTTAGATTTGCTCCTAAAAACATGAATACAAAGCCAAAAACATTTACTCCAAGAAAAATAAGTTTGTTAATTTGATGATTTGATAGATAATCAAATATACCTGTTAGAACACCGAAAACGAAAAGACTTTTGGCATTGTTAATTAGTAATTCAATCGGATGAATTCTGTATTGAGTAAAAGGGTTAAGCTCCGTTGCTGAATGATGAACCTTATGAAATTCCCACAAAAACGGAATTTTATGCATTAAAAGATGAATAAGGTAAGTGAAAAAATCACCCATTACAGTTAAGGCAATAGTGTAATAAATAATAGTTTCGGTTTTACCTAAGTTAACAGTAGCATAACCAAATTTTTCTAATAAAAATTCATTGGTGTAAAAAGCAATGTATAGACCTAGAATTAGATAAGGGCCAATAAAAATGACCTTAAACAGGCTATTGAAAATCACCATACTATAATCTACAAAGGCCGATTTTCCTAACCATACTTTTTTAGGAAACAGATATTGTAAGAAGCCTTGTTTGTTTTTAGACCTAAAATAAACGTAATATGCTAATAAAGCTGATGTGACGAGATATATAAAGTAAGTTCTTCGCTTTGGACTAATTAAATATGATAGAGATATCTCAAGTGCTTCATTTAAAGTTTCAAAAATAGTATTCAACTCCATATCCCAAGCTTATCTAGTATTATATTCAGAAGGTGCTTTTTTGCAAAGATAATGCTTTCTAAAACAATTATAAATTTAGAAAAGACGACAATAGGTATACTAATTCTTTTGGTTTTTCTAAAGGAATCATATGTCCACACTGTTTTAAATTTACATAGGTGGATTTCGGTATTTTATTTGATAGTTGTTTTACTTCTAAAGGATTGACCAATGAATCGTTTTCTGCAGAAACAAATAATATAGGTTTGTTCAAGTTGCTTAAGTGTTGTGTAATGTCTATTCTTTTAGAAGTAGCTTTTAATTGTTTGATGAGTACATTTTTACCTAAACTGGCATCCATTTTTTTGATAATAGATACAATTTCTTGGTTATGATGATTATTGGGGTGTAAAAACTGTTGAACTCTTGCTTGCGAAATTCCTTTGTAACTATGTTTCTCTAAAAACTTAATAGTACTTTTTCTTAAGTTAATCTCATGCGAATCTAATCCTTTAGAATTAGCAGCGACAATAATCAGTTTTTCTACATTTTCTGGATATTGGTAAGCAAAATTCATTGCTGAGAATCCACCTAACGAAAATCCCACAATTATGGCAGGAGATTCTATAGTTTTTAGAATAATGTTATTTATTTCTTCAAAAGAGGAAGCAGATGTAATATCAATATGTATTGGTGTGCTATTTTTTAAATAGGGAAAAATAAATTGCCATAAATCCTCAGTGCACATGGTACCAGAAATAAAATATACGTTTGTCATGTTACTATTTTAAATTAGAAGCAATTAGGCATTTGTTGTTTTTCCATTTGCCTTTAAGAGAATCTGGTTTAATCTCGGTTCCAGAACATGTTAAAAAGTGCCCGTTTTCTCCTTTTTTGATAACCTTAAACTTCCCTTGGTGAATAGCATTAATAATCTTGTAAATTAAACCTGACTTCGATTTTTTGTTTCGCTGTGAAGTAAGAGTTAATCCAATTTCATTATTGTGTAAATCCATTATACTTGAAATCTCATCTGGAGCGGTGCCATCTTCAAAACCTTGTTTTTTAAAGGTAAGATAGTTGTCTTTTTCATGAGCTATACCCAGCGATTTAGCTGCCTTCTTTCCTATTTCTACTTGTAAACGAGCCATCCAATAAGCATGTCTAAAAGCATCGACTTGTCCACCAGAAGCGTCTTTGTCTAAAAGTGGAGAAGTCCGCATAGAATCAGCAACTCTTTTTGCTTCGTTTGATATTAGAAAAGCTCTTTTAGCTTTAAATGGGTGTAAGAGTACCCAAGTTTTTTTTGGTGCAGATAGCCTTTTAAATTGTTGCCAGCTAGATTGTGCGTTTGAGGAAAAACACACCAGAATGAAACAAAAACAACTAAAACTACGCATATCGTTAATTAGGGCTACCAATTTGTTGCTCTAACTCAACCACCTTGCTTTCCAGGTCATGTAGCCTGTCATAAACATCAACGGGTTCAGGCATTTGTTTTGATGCAAACATAGTAACATACCAAACCTCCATAATTTCTTCGGCATTAATAGTGTAGGTAGGGTAATTACCTGTTTTGTTATCGCTTTTTAATATTAATTTGCTACGTTCTTCAATTCGGTTAATAACACGTTTTAAAACAATGCCATCGTTTTTAGTAACGATAATATACACACGGCCATCTTTAATGTCATGAAGATTTTCAACATATTTTCCAAAAACTAAATCTCCATCGAAAAAAGTACGAACCATTGAATTTCCTTGAACTTCAAAACAACGATAGGTTCCGTTATTAAGGTGCGGCATGTGAAAAGAAGGAAGTTGTTCAATATAATTGGCATCACCATATCCATTTAAATAGCCTGCTCTGGCTTGAATAGGTACATAGATTATATTTTCATTTCCAGTCGGATTAACAGCGACCACCTGAGGAACTCCAGAATATGTTTGAATTTGAGTAGTGTCTGACTTTAACATCGTATCACTTTTTCCAAATAAATAATCAGGATTAATATCAAATTCGTTAATAATAGCGGTTAAAACATCATAACCAGGCTTTGTTCTTTTTCGGCTACCATCAGGCTGAGGTCTACCGTTAATGATACTATCTACAGTAGTTCCCGTGACACCAATGCGTTTAGAAAACGAAAAATTATTAAGGTTAAAAGTATCTCTGATAGCTGTTATTCGTTGTGAGATTTCCATCCGGCTGCATGTTTAAGTAGGTTGAAACATTTTACAATAAAAAGAGTAACTTTTGTTTGTGTGTTTCTGTAAAATGTTATATATTTGCATTGTAATTTGATTGCTAATATACGAAAAAATTGTAAAAATCAAACATTTGTGTAGTTTTAGTGATTGTGTTTTAGAGGTTTTAACTTGAATTTCTTCATTTTTTTAAAATCTCACTCAAAATTTCAAACATTTTATTGAATTAAGTTCGCTAATGAGCTGTTAGGTAAGCAATAAACAGTTGCTCTAAAGGGCTTAGTTAATAATTTAAAAAATATTAAAAATGAGTAAGAAACCAATCAAATCAAACCTATTTAGGTTTGTAACGTTGCGTGGTGCGCAAACTATTGAAGACAAAGAAAAGGGGTTTGTTGAATTTCCTGAGTCAAAAAAAGGAGAGAGTTTAGCTTTTAAAGCTGTTCAAAACGTATCAAAAGAAGAGGAAAGAAAACAAGCATTGAAGTCTGCATTCAATACTGGGTTTATTCCGATAGAGAAGAAAGAAGAAGTAAAAGGGTTGCATGCTGGTCTTTATGAGTTTTCAAATTGGTTAGTTCGTCATAAAAACGACTTGTCATATGCTGCTATCGCATCTAACCTTAATAATGCTCAGGTACTTACCCTTGATGAAGAGCGTTTAGTTTGGGATAATTTATTTTATCAAACGATCAATAAGGCGTCGGTAAGTATAAGAGAGTATTTAATTCAGTTGTTAGTAACGAATCAGTTTTTAAAAGCCTTCAGGGATTTTGAAGCTGGGTTTTCACCTGAATTAGTGGGAGAAATTGTTTTTACTGATGAGGATGAGAAGAATTTCATACGTAGGGCTAATGCTAGTGTTGTGATTCCGAAAGAAGTTGTTTTATCGAGTAAGGAACAGACATTAAATCAAAAGCCAACACTTTCTACTAGTCTGACAAACTATATGAAAGCTGATTTAAAGGTTGAGCAAGCCAAAAAAAGAGCAGATCAATATAAGCAGGTATTGTCGGAGATTGAGAAAAAAGAGAATATCTACAGAAGAAAAGAAGATTCTAGGTATAAAATTGCCTTAAATGCTTATAATGCCGAAGTGGCCTCAGTAAAGGAAGCCGCCAAACCAACAGTGCATAGGTATTTTGATGTTGAGTCTGGATTGGAGAAATCTTTTGAAACCTACCCAAATTTAGATCTTGCAGCATTCGAATATATTAAAGCTAAAGAAATTGATCGAGGAATAAATATACCTGATGCTGATTTACAATTCTCATCTGAAACACTTGATTTTTTAAATCTTGAAGAAATCAAACCTCTCGAAACATTTGACGAAGTTAAGGAGGTGCTTAATGAAAGGATTAAAACACAGTATAAAACGATTTTTAATTCTACACCGGAGAGAGTTAAAAACTTGAATGTTTTAGGAGAGAGTGTTAGTGTTAATGTTGAAAATCAAAAACCATTATATTCTTATACAGGTCATATAGATGCTAATAAAGATAAATCTTTCAGTGTTTTTATTAGATTGAAGGTTGAAAACTCTCTAGCTTTAGATGTCAATTCTTCAAATTATGAATTGACTAATGTGAATGGTGATGTTTTATTTTCTGGTACTACAGTGAAACTAAATAGAAGTATTTCCGATACTACTTTGGTTATTGAGTTATTTCCAGATAAAAACAATATTATTAATAAAGGAGTGTATAAATTAAAGGCTTCTTTTTCTTTTAGTAATGGTATTTCTTTAGAGTTCGGTCCTGATGATTTTAAGGTTTTTGCTGATGATGGGTATCTTGAATCTAGCGGAATCTTTGGTAGATGTATTGAGGTTGGTAATGCTGACTCCAATGAAGGAGGTGAAGGTGTGTTATATGGCGTTTCTCAATTAGGTATTGCTGATTTTAGACGAGTTGAGCAAGAAATTTGCTGCTATGTGCCTGGGGAAGTCTCGCATATTGAGAATATCATGGCAAGAGAGTACAAAGAGAGATCAACAAGTAACCTGATAAGTTATGAAAGTACTACTGAAAAAAATTCAGAAAAAGAATCGGAGAATTTAACAGATACAACTTCCACCGAAAGAAATGAACTTCAAAACGAAACGACTTCCATTGTAAATAAAGATTCAGCAACTACTTTTGGTGCAAGTGCGGGATATTCTGGATTTGGTGCTAGTGTCAGTTTGAATTATGGGAGTTCTTCAAATAATTCGATTTCGGATTCAAACTTAAAAGCGAAAACATATGCACAGGATGTTACGGAGAGAGCATTGGAACGTGTCATTCAGAAAACTAGTGTTAAAAGAACTTCTAGAATGCTTCAAGAGTTTGAGGAGAATAATTCTCATGGCTTTGATAACAGCAAAGGAGAGAGGCATATTAATGGAGTTTACCGATGGGTGGATAAAGTGTACAAGAACAAAATGGTAAACTATGGTAAGCGATTAATGTATGAGTTTGCCTTGCCTGAACCAGCAAAGTTCTTGTTAAATAGTAAAGAAGATGGTCAGAATGACGGGTTAGTTATTCAGCCTCCTAAAAAACCAATACACCCAAAGGATTTAGAAAACAATCCAATACTTAATTCATCCGATATTAAAAATGCCAATTATCAGCTGCTCGAAAGTATTTACAATGTTGATATTGATACACCAAATGTTTCTTCACAAACTATAAATGCAGCGCAAACAGGTACTTTCCAAAGAATGGGAGGATCGGCGAGTTATGTGCTTCAGATCCCTGAAGGGTATTCGGTTGATTACTTTGAGGTTGCTATTTCGGGAGGTGTCGCTCAAGGAGGTGTAGATAGAAATTGTGGTATGGGAGCTATAGTTGGTGGAGAAGGAGCTGGTAAATGGGGGCATAAGAGTTTTCATAATTCTGGTAGTCTGAATAAGATTAAAAGAGAGCTTCATTATTCTATTAGAACATGGGATATTGGTGCTTTTGACCTGAGTCTTAAGGTAACTTGTAATCTTACTTCTGAAGCCGGAATTGAATGGCAAAGGAAAGCCTATAAAAAAATAATAGATGGCTATAACACAATGTTACGGGATTATAAAATAGATCTTGAGGAATATGAATCTAAATTAATTTTACAAAAAACTGAGAAAGAAAAGCAAGAAAGGGAAAAGGAAGGTTCAGCTTTAGGAAAAAGTTCATTGTCAAATAGAATTATTGAAAAAAGAGAGTTAAAGCGCGTAGCTATTGATTTGATGACTAAACCGTTTAATATTAAAACGGCGAAGAGTCATTATGAGAACGAGAATTATAAGACGGTAAAAACAGGCGAACGTTTTCAGAATCATCTTGAAGTCGTGAAGTTTTTCGAACAAGCATTCGATTGGGAAATTATGGCGTATACCTTCTATCCTTATTTTTATGGGGCTCAAGATAACTGGAAAACAGCTGTAAAGATTGAAGGGGGGAATGATCCTATTTTTAAAGCCTTTTTACAAAGTGCTATGGCAAGAGCTGTAATTCCTGTTCGTTCTGGGTTTGAAGATGCGGTTAACTGGTTTATGAAAACTGGCGAAATCTGGAATGGTAAAGGAATGGTTACTGATATGGATGATGACTTGTATCTGTCTATAGCGGAAGAATTACAAACTATTCAAGGAGAAGTTGAAGATACCTGGGAAACAAGGGTTCCAACATCATTAACTGTTTTGCAGGCAGATTCTGTAGCGTTAAATGAAGGTGGTTTGCCATGTAATCCAACATGTGAAGGGAATGGATTGTTTGATACGGTAAAAACATCACCTGATGGTGTTGACTTCGATATTGTAGGTCAAACTAATGAAGTAGTATAATTCATTAATTCTTATTGTTATAGAATCATACGACCCTATAAACTTAGGGTCGTATTAAGCTACAATATTTAAAAAAAGTAAAATACATGAGTAACAAATTTAAGTTTGCTGATAAATTTGATTTTACGCCTCCGTTTGATTTTAAGACGCTTGAAGAACAAGAATTTGATGTTTTTAAAGAAAAAATAATCTTAAATCAAAAATTAGTAAAGACCGGAATAATTTGGGTTGATGATGAAGTTGACTTTAAAAAAAAATTCGGTTTACTGAAAAACGACCCGAACAAATTTAGGGTTTTTATAGAGCTTAAAAAAGGAATAAAAAAGCAACAAGGACAATATGAAAAATTAAATGACTCTGGAATATTATTTAATGATTTTAGAAAGATTCACGGAGTTACATTAGGAGAAAATCTAGTAAAGGCTATAGAAAATGAAAACAAAAAGAAGAATACAGAGGTTATTATAAATGATCTGTTTAATTGGTTAAATGTTCGAAAATCTGGAGAAGAAGAAACGTATAGCTTACTATACAAATATATTCAAGATTTTGCGATAAATTATCCTTCTGAAATCTTTAAACCAGAAAAAGTTTATGAAGAGTTTTTTAAGTTGATGCAAGATTGTGTCTCTTTAGGGGTAATTGGAATAAATGATATTGCTAAATATTTGTCTGAAGAGGTTTTTAATGCGTTAGCTGCGGAGATTAAAAAACTAAAATTAAAAGAAGTTAAATGGAATCCAGAAAGCAAAGACAAAGAAGGAAAATCTAATTATAATCCAATTTTTAAAGATTTTTCTAATGTTGAAGAAGGGATCACGGCGGTTTTTGATCAATTAAGCTCTTTCAGTATCCAATCTACACAATATGACGAAGTAAATAGTATTGTTGTTAGATTCGGAAACATAGCGAAACAAATTTTAGAGGTTTTTAAAGATGTTATTCTTGAGCCTCTAAAAGCTTTAAATGAATACATAAAAAAGAACAATGCTTTTATAGTAGGGTTCATTAACGGTTGTATCGATGTTCTTGCTGGTATTTTTGAAGGCTTCGGTTTTATAATTGGGTTATTTAACTATCGTAACTTAAAAGAATTTGTAAATGCTATTCAGCAGCTTGTTAAAAATTTTGATTGGTCAATTGTTAAAGGATTTATCATAGGTGAGCTTCAAAAACTGTTTGCTTTCTGGAGTGAAGAAAACCAATACAAACAAGCGTATGAATTGGGGAAGTTTTTCCCAAAATTAATAGAAATAGCTATTAATATTGTATTAGGTTCTAAAACAGTAATTCTATCCGTAAAAAAAATAAATGAAATTCGTAAGGCACTATTTAAGCGTTTCAAAGAAGTAAGAAATATGTTGCTTTTTAAGATTGATAATAAAATCTTAAAAGAATTAAAAAAAGAAGGGATTTCTGTAAATGTAAGTTTCGATACAAACTTTCCTTTAAGCTCTGCTACACCTGGTATAGGTATCCCTAAATTAGAAATTAAAAATAAAGAGTTTGAAGTTGTTTATAAGGGAATATCTATTAAAAAGTTTAACAATGAGAAAGAGCTTAATAGGTATTTAAAAAAAATGAAAAAGGATATTGATTTTGAAGCGGAAAAATTTAATGCTATTTTTAAAGATTTCTTAGGAGCAAGAAAATGGAAAGTAAGGAGGACGCCTGGAGGGAGTAAAATAGAGTTAATTGATGAAGATAAAGATATTGTTCTTTTTAGAACTAAAAATGAAATAGGTATTGAAAAGTATATTAAATACTCTAAATTGACACCTGATGAGAAACAGGATTTATTGGAGAAAATGTATGCTAAGGTTGAAGAGAATGTTGGTAAATCCTATAAAAAAGAAGAGTCCAATGCAAAGTTAAGAAAGATAGGTTACAATGTAGATGTACCTGCATCATCCGGTGGCATAGGCAAAGGTAATGGTGTTACGCCTGATTTTTCTGTAATGGGAGAAAGTATGTTTTCATTAGAGGGTAAGTTGGGTAATGGTAATTACAATGATATCGAGGGGTTTAGTGTGGAAGAAATTGAAAAAGCCTTTGAAAAAATAAAAAAAGCTAAAGGTATTGTCAAGGTTAATATTACGAGTGATAGGACCCCTGATTTCACAAACTGTTGGATAGAATTAGGTATAAACCCTTCTTTAGGACGTGATTTAAATAGTGTATTAGAGTTAACATGGCACCATATGGATGACTTAGATTCAGATTTAAAAAGCTCTTTGCAATTAGTTATTGGAAAGGTTCATCTAGCAACCACGCAACATATGGGAAGTCATAAACAATTAGCAGTCATTTTAGACTTAATAAAATAATTTATACTATGAATAACTTAAAATTTAAAGCAAAAGGAGAAAATTTAACTTTAGAAGAAGTGTTAGAATTCGAAAGGTTTTATGCAATAGAATTACCTGAAAGTTATAAGAATTTTATGCTTGAAAACAATGGGATGAGGTTGTTAAGGGATTATTTTTTTAAACCTGAAATATGGGAAGATGCATTATATTTAGAATATATATTACCGATTAAACACGGTAGTTATATTGTAGAAGAAGCTAATATAGGAGGTATCGATGATTATCCTAAAGGTAATTTAGTTATTGGACATGTTCAAGGAGGAATAATATCCATGTCTGTGAAAAAAGATGATTACGGAAGTATTTATGTTTGTTATTCAGATGGAGAAATGCATAAGTTGACTGATTCTTTTACAGAGTTTCTAGAAGGGTTAAAAGAATTGTAAATAACGTATATTAATTGTAAAGCTGCCCTACAAGTTTTTGTAGGGTAGTTTTTTGTGTAAAAATATTTTTTAAGTTGGATGAAGTTCGTTTAGAGAGTGTTGTAAAAAAAGAAAAGTGCCTTTTAAAGTATCAAAGAAATAGAGAATCATCTGATATTAATAGATTAATAAAAGATATTAAATGAAGGAATTTGGTATAGATTACGAGTTAATAAATCATGAGGATTTAGATAAAATAGAAAACTTATTAAAAGCTAAGCTGTCTTCTGATTATAAAAAACATATGCTTAAATTTAACGGAGGTACGGTACCTCTTGATAAGGAATATGTTTTTAATTTCAATGAGAATGAATTAGTATTAGAAGGGTTTCATCAGGTTAAATATGGTGAGGGGAATCTTGAGGATTATTATGCTCATAACATAATTTTTTATTTCCAAATTTATTGTCTATTGGAACAATTGTGGGAGGTTTTTTAGCATTAGGGTATCAAGAGCAAAATTTTGGAAAAGTTTTTTGTTATTTTTCTGATAAAGAGCCTTTTGAGATTTCTGGTTCATTTTCCGATTTTATTGGTGAGCTTAAAGAAGTAGAGGTAGATATATAGGGTTCTGCTATTAAAAAAAACTTCGCAAAGGCTAATTTTAGTTATAAAACAAAATTGATTCATTATTGAGAGAAGCTATCTTGACTTTTCATAGATAGCCTTATTTGTAGTTTCTGAAGTGGTTTTTTTTAGGCGGAACTGAAAAGATTGCGTGATTTGATAAGGTAATAGCGTTACCTCTCACTTTTCCTTTAAGGTAGGAAGCATGTTTTCAATAGCGGGTAAGTTGGGTAATGGCGACTATGATAAGATTAAAGGGTATAGTTTAGAAGATATTAATAGTGCTTTTGACAAAATAAAAAAAAGGTATTGTCAAGGTAAATATTACGTGTAATAGGATCCCTGATTTCACAAACAGTTGGGTAGAATTAGATATAAACCCTTCTTTAGGTTGTGATTTAAATAGTGTATTAGAGTTAACATGGTATCATATGGATGACTTAGATTCTGATTTGAAAAGCTCTTTACAATTAGTTATTAGAGAGGTTCATGAGCAAACAACCCAACATATGGGCAGTCATAAACAACTAAAAGAGATTTTAAATTTGGTAAAATAACTGATATTATGAATAATATAAAATTCGAAGCAGAAGGAAATGATTTAACTAGAGAGGAATTAATTGAATTAGAAAATTTGTATTCCGTGAAGCTACCTGAGAGTTATAAAAACTTTATGCTAAAAAGTAACGGTATGAATCCGTTAGGAGAATATTTTTTTAAACCAGAAATATGGGAGGATACATTATATTTAGAATATATATTACCGATTAAATACGGTAGTTATATTGTAGAAGAAGCTAACATAGGAGGTATCGATGATTATCCTAAAGGTAATTTAGTTATTGGACATGTTCAAGGGGGAACAATATCTTTGTCTGTGAAAAAAGACGATTATGGTAGTATTCATGTTTATTATTCAGATGGAGAAATGCATAAGTTGGCGGATTCTTTTACGGAATTTTTGGAAGGGTTAAAAGAATTGTAAATAACGATATATTATTTGAAAAGCTGCCTTATAATTTTTTGTGAGGTAGTTTTTTTGAGTAAAAATGAAATGTTTTTTAAGTTGGATAAAGTTTGTTTAGAGAGTGTTGTAAAAAAGGAAAAGTGCCTTCTAAAGTAACAAACAAATAGAGGAGCTTCTGAAATTAATTGATTAATAAAGGATGAAATTTAAAAAAAGAGAAGAAAAATTGATTTCTGAATCGGAGATTTTGAATTTAGAGTTGGAATATGGTATCTCATTACCGGAAGATTACAAAGAAAAAATATTAGAGATGAATGGTTTTTCGTCTACGGTTGACTTATACTTTAAGCCGGAAGAATGGGATGACGAGATAGAGTTTTTTAATGTTTTTTCAATTAAATACGGTTCAAGTACTTTTGAAAAGTATAACACAAAAGATTGTTTAAATGATTATCCAGAAGGGAAAATTTCTATTGGGAGGTCAAGAACAGGTAATTTTTCTATGTCTGTAAAAAAAGATGATTACGGGAGTATTTATGTTTATTATTCAGATGGAGAAATGCATAAGTTAGCTAGTTCTTTTTCAGAGTTTCTAGAAGGTTTAAAAGAATTGTAAATAACATATATTAATTGTAAAGCTGCCATGCAAGTTTTTGTAGGGTAGTTTTTTGTGTAAAATGAAGTTTACAAACAATTAAATATTATCATAAATGAAGAAGTTTAAAAATTATAATGGCGATATAGGTATAGAAGAAATAGAAGAATTAGAGAAGTTAATTATGGCTAAACTACCTAACGATTATAGGGAACATGTGTTAAAGTCCAATGGGGGTAAGGTTTCATTTGAAAAAGAATATATTATACGACATGATAATCGAGAATTTTGTTTGAGTGGGTTTTATCCTATAAAAAATGGGGCTAGTAATGTGAAAGATTATTTCAACAACAAACATAATTTTCTTTATCCTAATTTATTGCCTATTGGATATATTGCTCTAGGGTATAAAGAAGGTAATTATGGAGAGATTTATTTTTATTTTTCAGATGAATTACCATTTAAAGTAGCAAGTTCTTTCAAAAGCTTTTTGAAAAATATAGAAGTACAAGACTCAGATATATGAAGTCGAATAGCATAAAAGGTTTGATGAAGATTACTAATATAAAATTCGAAGCAAAAGGAGAAAATTTAACTTTAGAAGAAGTGTTAGAATTCGAAAGATTTTATGCAATAGAATTGCCTGAAAGTTATAAGAGTTTTATGCTTGAAAATAATGGAATGAGGTTGTTAAGGGCTTATTTTTTTAAACCGGAAGTATGGGAAGAGGAATTGTATTTTGAATATTTATTACCAATCAAATATGGGAAATATAATCTTGAAAGAGCTAATATTGGAGGTTTAGATGATTTCCCTAATGGTCATTTATCTATTGGACATGTTCAGGGAGGAACAATATCTTTGTCTGTGAAAAAAGACGATTATGGTAGTATTCATGTTTATTATTCAGATGGAGAAATGCATAAGTTGACTGATTCTTTTACAGAGTTTCTAGAAGGGTTAAAAGAATTGTAAATAACGTATTAATTGTAAAGCTGCCCTACAAGTTTTTGTAGGGTAGTTTTTGTGTAAAAATATTTTTTAAGTTGGATAAAGTTTGTGAATAGAAATATTAGAAAAAAGAGAAGATGTCTTTTGAGGTCCAAAAAAAATAAGTGTGTTGTGCTTGTGCGTTGAACATAGTATTAATAAAAGATGGAATTTAAAATAAGAAATATTAATTTATAAAATAATTACAACTAATGAGAATAATAGAAGCTTATCTAATGACACCTATTTTATATCTTTATAAAGTAAAGAAAATAGAAGATGTCAGATTTGACAAAAAGTTAGGTGAAAAAATAAAAGATTATGATGAGTTAAATGATAGAAAAGGTGTTTATGAAATGCTTAAATGGGCAGAAGATCATCCAGATTTTCATTTTGAATCAATAATGGAAAATGCTCCCGTAAGGGGGAAATTAAAATTTACAAATGACGAAGTTTATTCTTATTTAATGAATTTCAAATCCTTTATGGAAAATGAAGAATTCGGGTTATTGACGGATGATCGACCAACAAATCGTCCTTGGGAACAAGAGTAACACTAAAGCACTCGTAAAAAGGGTGCTTTTTTAATACTATGCTCAAAAACTTTTTAGAATGAAGTAAGACTATTTAATAGAACAGTAACGTTTGGTATTGATACTTTTACTAGATTGATTGATGTTGTTGCTGACTTTATCAAAAACATTCCAAAGCATTTAGATACTTTAAAAGGTTGGATTGATGAGTTTATCAATAGTTTAAAAGGTTTTGAAAATCAGATATTCAAAGGTTTAGAAGCTACCCTTGATTTGCTATATGACCTAGGTGTTGTGATTGCTCAAAAAATAGATCCTAATACAGGGGAAGTACTGGTTCAAGGTGTCGATGGAGCAATTTATACCGTAAAACAAAATGGGAAAACCATTTTGGAGGGTACTGAAGATGCTATCAGGAAATTTGCACAACGAATTGATGAGATTCGTACTAGTGGAGGAAATACTAAGAAGAAAGTTCAACATTATCTGGATAAATTGGCAGAGGATTTGAGTATTAAGTATAGTAATGTTTTAAATGAAAGAGGTTTAAAAGTTGTAAGGGAAAAAGGAGCTAGCACAAATATTTCAGTTCTAGATACGGAAGGGGATATTATAATGAAAGGTAAACAAGATGATATTGAGAAATATCTTAAAAAAATGGAAAAGAGCAATGAGGAGATTATTTCCGAATTTGATAGGGTACTTAAAATAGCTGTTAAGAGTGATTCCAAAAGATTTAACCCGTTAAAAAAAGCATTAATAAAATATAGAAATAAAGGAATTAATATTTTAAAAAGTGGGCTTAAAGGAGGAATTGAAAAAGGAAGAGGTTTGGTACCAGATTTTCTACATACACCGCAGTATTTATTTAATGCTGATAAAAGGTTTGGTAAGATTAAGATAAAAGTAACAGGAATAGACAGTGATGATTTCCGTCTTTGTAATGAAGCGGTAGAAAAGTTTATGCCTGGATTTACTAAAAAGTATGTGCTAAATGGTAAAAATAAACCAAATAGGTATACATGGCATCATATGGATGATTATGATCCCATTACAGGAGAGTGTACTATGCAATTAGTAAAGACAAAAATACATACAGCATGTTTTCCTCATAAAGGAGCTCCTGGTATAATAGAGTTATTTTTTGGTATTGCAAGGTCAAAATCATAATAATGTAAAATATGAAAAAAATGAAAATAACAGACAGTATTGAAAAAATTTCACCAGATAAGTTTGGACAATTTGTAAAAGTATATGATTTAAACTTACCAAACTCATACACGGAGTTTATTCTTCAAAATAACGGAGGGTACCCTGATAAATCTAATTTTTACTCTAAAAAAGTGGGATTGGACTTTGATTTTGATTTTTTCTATTCAATTGATCTAGAATATAAAGGCAATGATGTACTAGATGCTTTAGATGACCTAGTAACTGTTAATGAAATTATTGACGATTATCAGATTGAAGAGAAAGAGTTATCTGAATTTTTATATCCTTTTGGACAGAATTCGGGCGGAGCAACTTATTGTATTTCTACTAAGGATGAGGATTATGGTACCGTTTATCTGCATTACTGGGATGGGAGTAGTTTACAGTATGTTTGTGGTTCTTTTGAAGAATTTATAGAAGGATTGAAATAGTGTTTATACATCGAGTATTGAGAAGAATGAATGCTTTAGGCTATAGATAGTATGGATTTGTAATCTGTGCAAGGTATGTAATAGGATAACAACACTTCAGAAGAACCATATTAATAATGAATTAAGGTGGTTCTTCTTTTAAAAACTCCAAAATAATTAATTTTCTTAACAGGAGGAACTGGGACGATTGCTAAAGTTTTAAAAGAAACATTACGATCGTACAAAGCACTCATTCAGATGCCTTTTAAAGCAGGGAGATTGGTAGGGAAAACAGTAAAATTTGGTATTGATACTTTTACTAGATTGATTGCTGTTATTGCTTACTTTATCAAAAACATCCCAAAGCATATTGATACTTTAAAAGGTTGGATTGATGAGTTTATTGAAAGTTTAGCTAAGATAACCCGAGTTTTTTCGGATGATGTTTATAAATTATATGAAAAACTAGGTATTACCATTAAAAAAGTACCTCAGCAGCCCGTTTTGGCAAGTGGTATACCTGTGCCTGTTGGAGATAATCTATATGCTTTAGTAAAAGAAGGGAAAGAAGTTTTTAGAGGTTCTAAAATAGAAGTAGAGGAGCTTGCTGAAAAACTGAAAGGCTTAGATGATGCTGAAGCTAAAAAGTATTTGGATGAATTAAGGTCTAGACAGATACCTTTTCATCGAGTTTATGAAAAAGGATATGTTTATGATAAACCTATAATACCTGCTCTCGATGAAGTAAAAATTCTTTATGGAGACAAAGGGGTTGAGTTGTATAATACGGTTACAAGGCAAGTTCGTAATTTTAGAAAAAAATCTAAGTTTAAAAATAGTCTTAGAGATGTTGTCCTGGTTGCTGGTGTAACGAGTAAAAAGTATGTTAAAGACATAGTTATGCATACTAATTTTTCTAATAAAAAACTGAATAAATTTTTGTCTAAGAGTGGAATCAATAGGCAGACATCTAAATTGGGAGATGTTAAAAAGGTTTATAAATATATGCTTTCTGAAGGGCATATTAAATATGATATCCATCCATTTTTGGAAAATAGATTGAAATTGCATTTTGAAAAAATAGGAGAATTTCATAACGGAGTTAAACATTCTTCCAATTATAGTTGGAGGCAGACAGGAGATTTACCGGGAATACATGCAGAGGTATTGTCTATGAATGAGCTGTTATGGAGAATAGAAGCTAAAGGTTATAAAATCAGTGATGAACTGTTAAAAGAATTTATTGGTTTTAATAGAAATTTATTAAGAAATAGAGTGATGATTAGATGCGGAGACTGTAATTTTATGACTCATGGCATAGAGTTTATTGAAAAATTTATTTAAAAAAGATATATGATTATGAATCAAGAATTAAAAAGATCTGAAAAAATAAGAGTAAAAGAGGAAGATTTAGATGATAAAGGAACAGGGAAATATACAGGCTTAGAGTATTGGTATGAAGGGAAACCTTTTACTGGTTTTGTTGTGTTTAGCTATCATGATAACGGTTTCGTTGCTTCGGAGCAAGAGTATGTTGATGGACAAACTATGGGTTGGGCTGTTGATTATCACGATAATGGCAAAATTGAATATGAGTCTCTCGAATACGGGGCTTCCTCAGTAGTTTTTTATGAGTATGATACTGAAGGTAATCAAACTGATGGTGGATTTGTAAATACTAAGGCATTGTATAATTCAGTAGCTAGGCATACAGGTATGCCTCAAGTTGATGAATATGGGTATACTGATGAATAATATTTAATAATTAGTGTGATGAACTAAGGGAGAGGTTACCAAATATTCGGTAACCTTTTTTGTTATATTACAATATATCCCCAAATCTCCGACAAAATAAGCTTGTATATTCATTAAAATTAAATAATACAAAGAGAAACGTTAATTTAGAAGTTACCTTGTTTGATAAATCAAACCCTTATAATCTGCCTGTGAAGGAAGGGAAAAAAATATTATATGGAGATTTATTTATTCCAACAAAAATCACAGATGAAGTTGCAGGGATAGGAAAAATAGTATTGGATGATTCTTTGTCTTTTTTTAAAAACCATCCTAATTTTGGAAGCGTAGACGGAAACTTTGGAGTTTGGTTAAAAGATGATGATTTGTATAAATCTTATGGTGGCCAGTCTGTTAATTTGAGAAAGTTTTGGGAGGCTATGACGAAAAGTAATAATGATGTAGAGTTATCCGCCTTCGAGACATTTACGGGAAAATGGGCAAAGGATAATGGGTTTACTACAGTTTGGTATGATCCAGTAAATTTTCCTTTAACCAAAGAAACCGTTATTCTAAAATTTATAAAAGAAAAATAATATGAGTTACATAAGAATTTCAAATGATAGTTTTTTTGATAAAGAATACTATTCAACTTTTGCAAAGCAAGATGAGTATAAATTTTTTAATGTTGGATCTAGTTTCAGCACCCTAGTTACTTTTTACAAAGATTTGTTAAGAGAGGTTTTAAATAACAAGGTTGATGAAGTTTTTAGAGATGAAGTAATAGAGAGTAATCAAATTAAACAAATAAAGGAAGTTTTTGAAAGAGAATAGGAGAAGAAGCTTCCAAGTGTTGAGCCTGTTCCTGATGCTGGAGGACCGGTAAATGAAGTAATACAATGGAATGGAAAGGACTATCCGCTATGTCTTTCATTAACAAAACCTATAAGTAGACAGGTGTCAGATTTCTATAAAATAATATCAATATGTAAGGAGTGTTTATTGGAAAACAAACCATTGTATTTGTCCATTGAATAGATAGCTTTAATGCTACTTGAAACTCAAAAAATGGATGTTTGTAATCCGTACCGGACACGTAAACAGATAACTATAACTTTAAAAACTACCTTAATGTAATATTGAGGTAGTTTTTTGTTTTGTAGCCTAATAAAAAGGTTGGTTTGAAGAAGAAGCCATCTGGTTATACGTGGCATCATATGGACGATTATGATCCAATAACAGGAGAGTGTACGATGCAGCTTGTAAATAAAAAATTACATGAGTGGTCTTGTCCTCATAAAGGAGGTGCTGGGTTATGGATGGACTTATTCAGAATAGTTTATAAGAGAAGAAAAAAAACATTTAATTAATATGAAAAAAATTCAATTAATACAAGGAGGAGAGCCTATCTCTCCAGAAGAGTTGGAGAAATTTGTTAACGAGTTTGAGCTTAAATTGCCAAATTTATACAAAAGTTTTATTCTAGCTTCAAATGGTGGTTATCCTAATTTAAGTGCATTTGGCAACCCATATGAGGATGGGTCGGAAGTTGATAGTTTTTATGCTATTACTATGGTTGATAATGATAAAGTTGATGATTTAGTTATATCTTCTAGAGATGTTATAAAAACGCATCAAATATTAGAAAAGAATTTGTCTTCTCATTTCTATCCTTTTGCTGATGATATTGGAGGGGCTAAATTTTGTTTTTCCATGAATGATTTGGATTTTGGAAGTGTTTATTTAATTTTTTTAGATGGAACAACTGATGAGCCAACTTTCATTTGTGATTCGTTTGAAGAATTTATAAACGGGTTGGAAGATATTGAAATATATGAAGAAGATTAATTTTATGTAGCAGATGAGGAATTTTGTTTCTATTTGGCTTGTAAAAGTTTAAATCAATTTATGAAAGAGAGATATAATAGTAAAGGAGATGTTTCTTCTTTATTTATCGAGAAAATTGGTGATGAGTATTTGGATAATCAATTTCAAGAAGTTGATTTTTATGAAAATAAAACGAATAAAAATGAGATATTTGAAGGTTTCTCTTATGTAGAGTCTTTTATTCAAGATATTCCTGAGTTAAGATGGAATGATTTTAACTCAATTATCCTTATTTACAATTTTGAGTATGAAACGAAAGGTATAGGGGATTAAAAACTAAAGTTTTTAGGGGTGTTTAATTATACTGAAGATTAAACGGATAGGGCGGATTCGTAATCTGTGCTAAGTTTTTATAGACATAATAGTACAAAATTTAAAAACTATCTCAATGCATAATTGAGGTAGTTTTTTGTTTTCTAGTTCGGAAGTTCGTGTGTTTTGTTAGCAGGAACCACTAGAGGTATCACCGAAAACTGACAAACATTTTTTGTGGTATTACAATTTGTACGACAACAATGGTCGCTTTTAAATTTAACATAAAAATAGGATGTCAATTGAATGAAGTTTAAACATATGTTGCTATGTTTATGTTTGCTATGAATTATAAAAAAAGAAAAGTTATGGATTGCTATAATAAGAGTGAATATACTACTAATATTGAAAGAATTTTTAAAGTTACAAGAGAAGAAAATGTAGTCGATTTATCTAAATCGTTATCTATAGTAAATAGAATTGCTAGTGCTGTCAATTTCGAAAATGAAATATTTTCATTGACTTTTATTGCTTGTATTGGCGGGGTTTTAAAATGTTTTTCCATGTGCGTTATTGCCAATGAGTGTATTGACTTCCATTATTGTACTCAGTTAAAGGAGCAGTTGGGAATTACAATTGAAGGGTCAGGCATGCTGTTTGAGATTCGTAATTATTTACATGACTTTTTGATTGTTTTTGATTCGAGTAATAGTGTATTTATCAACACAGAAACGGTAAAAAATGGATGGGTTCATTTCAGAAAATGATGTATGTATTCACATTTTACAAAATAAACTGTAAAATGTTTGTATGTGTTTGTAAAATGTTATATCTTTGCAGAGCTTATCAACAGTTCATTGGAATTTATTAACCTTTTTATGTTATGCAGAAACTTAATAGTTAGATTATCCCCCGTTCAGGAAAGAAAAAATAAGAAAAAGAATCAGGAACTTACTAGTTTTATCTGCTAACGCTTAAAATCAAACATTTGTATGAATAGTTTAATGTCAGTAGCGTTATCTCAATTCGGAGTAAAAGAAGTACAAGGATCAAAAGATCATCCTCAAATAGTAAATTACTTTACCTCTTTAGGGTTTGACGCTTCAAAATTTAAAGATGAAACCTCTTGGTGTAGTGCTTTTATAAACTGGGTAGCACAACAAGCAGGATATGAAAAATCAAATCGATTAACAGCGAGAAGCTGGTTAACCGTCGGAGCTTCTACAATGAATCCTCAACAAGGTGATATTGTAGTTTTGTGGAGAGAGTCACCTAATAGCTGGAAAGGCCATGTTGGGTTTCTAGTAAAAGAGTCGAAACGATATGTATACCTCTTAGGAGGTAATCAAGGAAATAGCGTAAGTATAAAAGCTTATCCGAAGAATAGAATTCTAGATTATAGAAAATTATGTAAAGATGGATAGGTTAATACATGTTATTTTTTGGCTATTTGCATTGCTTTCGCCATTAAATGGAGTGTTAACTACCGTGATGTTTTTAATTGTGGTCGATTTTATTACTGGGGCATATGCAGCAATAAAGTTACATCAACCCATAAAAAGTGAAAAAATTGCAAATACCATATCTAAATTTTTCATTTACAATTTGGTTATTATCTCAGCGTATTTTTTAGAAAAACACATAGTAAATGAAGTGCCTTTTTTAAAAATAATAGCAGGATTTATCGCAGTTACTGAAATAAAATCCATTTTAGAAAATTACAATAAAATCTATGGAGTAAATCCATTAAAGGCGTTGTTTAAAATAGTAAACCAAAACGGATTTAATGAGGCTATGGGAGAAATAGCAGAAGAAGAAGAAAAAGAGAAAAAAGAAAAAGTTTAGTCGCTAACACTGTTTTTAGCGCCTCTTTTTTATCAAATAATGTTTAAACCGATAAAAAAGAAAGAAATGAAACAAAACAAAGAAATTTTAAAACAATTCTTTGAAACAGGCGATAAGCCAACACAACAACAATACACCGATTTAATTGATAGTTATGTTGATGCTAAACAACCTTCAGGAGAAGCGAATCGAAGATTTGTTATTGATGAAACAGGAGATGTACAAGTTGCTCCAGGATTAAAGATACCAGAATACACATTTTCAGAAATTATAGGGAATAAGCTATCCTTATTAAAGGACGGTATAGTTGTGAAAGAAATAGATTTGACTACTTATTTGGATGATACAAATTTATCTCGATTAGTTTCAGGAACAGTCGATCCAACAGGAATAGCAACGTTTAAAAGAGATGATAATTCAACGTTTACTGTTGACTTTAGTAGTATTGTAGGTAGCTCGGGTGCACAAATTCAAGCAGATTGGAATCAAACTGATAATACCCAATCGGATTTTATTAAGAATAAGCCTAGTTTAATTGAAGGGGTTCCATACACAGGTGCAACGAAAAATCTAACACTAGGTAGCAGAGATTTTTATTGTAGAACGGCTAATGTTAGTTATTTACAAGCTCCTGCTGTCGGAGTAAATTCACCTACCAACCCAGTAATTACATTTCTAAAGAGTGGTGTTAGTATGACTGTAAGAATAAATACAAATACTTTAGGTTCTAATAGTGTTAATTTACCAGAAAGTGGAGGAACATTAGCAAGGTTAGAGGATATACCGAGCAGTAATAATAAATGGGGAGATTGGATTGATTTAACACCTTATTTAGCAGAACAATCAGCAACTTATAATAGAGCTAGAGCTAAGAAAAAAGAAAATGGAACTGTTTTCTTAGAAGTAATTTCTTTAACAATGCAAAGTGACGGATTTTTATTTTCTGGATTACCTGAAGAAATTAGACCACAAGACAGTAGGTATATAACAGCTTTGACTTCTACATACATACCTGTGGGGGCTATTTTAAATGCTTCAGGAGGCTTGTATGTAAAACAGGGCGCTAGAAGTATTACAATAGAGTATGACTCTACAAAAACTTTTTAAAACTTAACACATGCCGCAGATAAGAGGCAAAGGAAAGTATCGAGAGAAAGAGAATATAAAGATATAAGATTATTTCATAAGCTCTGACTCTGAGAAAAAAAATAATTAAATAGATAGCTTTAACATGCGTAAGTTTAAAGTTTTTGTAAAGAATGACTTTAACTTTGATAAAGTCTCTTAATCAGGCAGGGAATTTATATAGATTAAAGCTAAATAAAAGTCTAGTCACTAGCAAAACCAGTTTTTAGTGACTCTTTTTTATCAAAATGAATGAAAAAATATAAAAAAGATGAAACCGACATGTTTAAAATAATTATTAGAATTAATGATAATGATTATTTTAAACATCTAAGGTTACATGTTGTCATTAAAAAAGAAAATTAACACATGAAACAAAGTAAAGAAACCTTAAAACAATTTTTTGAAACAGGAGATAAACCTACACAGCAGCAATATTCGGATTTAATCGATAGTTATATCGATGCGAAACAAATGCCTGGAGAGCCCAATCGTAGATTCATGATTGATGAGAATGGAGATGTACAAGTCGCATCAGAATTAAAAACACCAGAATACACACTTTCAGAAATTATAGCAAATAAACTATCCTTATTAAAGGATGGAGTAGTTGTGAAAGAAATAGATTTAACAAATTACTTAGACGATACAAATTTATCTCGCCTAGTGTCAGGAACAGTCGATCCAGCAGGAATGGCAACTTTTGAAAGAGATGATAGCTCAACGTTTACTGTTGACTTTAGCAATATAGTAGGAGGGGGGAGTTTAAATAAGCTTAATGATCTGCAAGATGTAACCGTTGAAAAACAATCAGTATACTTTTTAACACAGAACCCTGACGGAAATGAAACACGAGGGTATAGAAATATAGTTCTTGGAAATGCAGGTGTTGATGGTGTTGGTGATGATAATATTATTCTTGGTGAACAAGCCGGAAACGGTTTAGGTAACGATGCTGCTAACGGTAATCATAGAAATGTGCTTGTAGGAGTAAAAGCAGGAAGTGATTTAGCGGGAGGAACAGATAATACTATTATCGGATTTGAGTCGGGTAAAACCAATAGATTTGGTAATAATAATATTTTGATTGGAAGTAGGGTTGATACTGAATCAACTGGCGATAGCAATAAATTAAATATTGGAAACATCATTAAGGGAGATGTTTTGTCTCATAAAATAGGTTTGAACGGAGTAGATCCTTTAGAAGATTTTCATATTAAAGGAGTTATGCGCCATGAAACTAGTCAAAATAAAGCTACTTTAAACTCCGGGATAGCAGAATTTTATGATCAAAGTAATATATCAAACATATTTTATCATTTAAAATTACCTTACAAGCACCGAGTTACCTCACCTTATCATGATAACGAAGGGCATTCACGTTGGCATATTCATATAACGGGATCTTCAAATGGTTCTCGCACGGCTATTGATTTGAGATGTATGGGCTTTCTTTTTAGTCCCAATGGAATTCGAAATAGTAGCGAAACTATAGTACATAACAATCCAGATGCGGGTATAGGAGTTTTAGGTGCTGGGTCTTATATTAGTGATACTGATAATAGAGTAGTGATTTGGTTTCAGCTTTCTAACTCGAATTTAACTCGCTTTAGAGTGGATAGTATGATTGCAGGAACGGGGCAAATATTATCAAAAGGAGATATAGGAATTACAGCTTCGGTCAACTCAAGAATTTAACAATCAAAAAGTCTAGTCACTAGCAAAACCAGTTTTTAGTGACTCTTTTTTATCAAAGAACAAATAGATAAAAAAGATGAAACCGACATGTTTAAAATAATTATTATAATTAATGGCAATGATTATTTTAAACATCTAAGGTTACATGTTGTCATTAAAAAAGAAAATTAACACATGAAACAAAGTAAAGAAACCTTAAAACAATTTTTTGAAACAGGAGATAAACCTACACAGCAGCAATATTCGGATTTAATCGATAGTTATATCGATGCGAAACAAATGCCTGGAGAACCCAACCGTAGATTCATGATTGATGAGAATGGAGATGTTTCTGTGGCTACTGGAGGTGGAGTTAGTGGTGATTTTGTAACTACAAATACCGATCAAGAAATTACAGGGACTAAAACGATCAAGGCTTCCTTGTATACAGAATATATTCAAAGTAACAGTCATATCAGCGCAGCTCAAAATATTACCTCGGGAGGAAGGGTAAGAACTGGGGGAAATGCATTGGATTTCACAGAGTCAGGAAATACGGGATCGGCAACTATAAAAGCTGATATTGTAGGTTCAACAATTCATACTTTGCAAGGAAAATCAGGAACAATAGCGCATTTAAGCGATATTCCTAAGGATAATTCTGTTGTTAAAACGGCGAAAGTATTGATATCGGCAGCTGAATTGGAGACAAATCAGGTGAAAACGATTATTCCGGCACAAGGAGCGAATACAATTATTGATATCCTTTCGGTAAATTCTGTTTTTAACTTTAATGGAACCTATTATGGCGATGCTTATTTGGAATTTAATCAAGGAATTATGGCTGTGTCATTAGCTGATGTAAACACCTACAACTACGTTGTAAAAACATCTCAAGGATCACAAGAAAGTAGAAGTATTCCAGTGAATACTGATTTTACAGCTCAAACATCGGGGGTAGTAAGCTCAGGAAATGACGGTGTGACTGTCTATGTTACCTATAGAGTAATTACAACTGATGGTTATGGGGTGGCAGTTGTAATGTAATTCTTAATAAGAAACCTAAGCCAAGGGGATTTATCCCCTTGTTTTGGCTTAACAACATGTCTTAACCCAGTTAAGAATCACTATCATTTTACTGTCAAAAACGAAAAAGTCATGGAGGAAATTACCAAAATTAAAAATCTAATGTTGGTGTTAGTTGCTGTTTTACTTCTCTTGAACTTATTAATAAAACGAAAGAGAGTATTAATAACTGAAAAACCAAAAATTACTATTGTTAGCGATACGATTTGGAAGACCAGAGTAGATACTTTCAAAGTGCAAACTATAAAGTATCAAAAGGTATACGTTCATAAAAATGATGTTACCAAGATTATAAGAGATACGGTTTTTCTAAAAGACAAAAAGAGCTACGAGCAAGCTAAAATATACAAAGACACTTTAAAAAATGATGATCTTGAAATTTATAGTTACGACTTAATTAAAGGTAGGCTATTAGCCAGTCGACTCTCTTATAAGTTGAAAGTACCAAAGCAAATTAAAACAACTAAAACAATTGAGTACCCCAAGAGCTATAGTAGTGGATTGTATCTGTTTTCAGAGATAGGAGGTAATTCTCGAAAATTTGATAATCTCAGTGTAGGGTTACAATACAATCGTAAGGAAAAATGGTTCGCTAGCTATCGAATCAATCTAAGTGAATTAAACCAACCGACGCACAACATCGGAATAGGTTTTCGATTGTTTAATTAGAAAAAAGAAAAAGTATGAGTAAAATAATAACGATGGATGATCTCATCGATTACTTAAAAATTCCAGATTTTACCCAAAAAGTAGATCAAGAGATCATAACAATTAAAATAACACGAGAGCAAAGTTTTCAAGAGAAAACTATACTTTTAAAAGATTTTCCAAGAGAAAATAAAGAAGTAAATATTTCCCAAACATTCTTTATGGATGCTAATAATGTTGCTTATAATAGATATATTCTTCGAGGAAATAGCTATTATAAAAATGTTTCCTATGATAGAGATGAAAGAGTGTTTACCGATGCTCATTTTCAAGAGCCATTGGTAGAGGTAACCATTCCTGAGGAAATCTATAATGGGGGATTTCAGTTTTTTATCAATCCAAACAATCAATTAGTTGGATTGGTTGAGGTGGTACATGCCGATAATTCAAAAGATTATATCAGTTTTAACCCCAGTAATTTCTCTCTTTTTAACGAAAAGACATATCACTACACCAATGTGTACGGTGAAAAAGCCAGTGAAAATTTAGGAATATCTGTAGCTTCTTTAAATGCCTCAGTACATCGTTTTCCTATTTTGTCAAAACGATTAGGAGATCGAAATCCCTATCAATTATCGTATTACTATAAAAAAGATGCAAACAAAATGCTACCATCTTTTTTATTAGATGAAGACGAAATCCCGATGATTGCTTTGAGAATTAGTTTCAAAACTTTATCTGGAGCACTAAGCTTTTTAAACGAAACTATTTTTAACTTTTATAACGAAGTAAATGATTTCAGGTCAAAATGGCGTCATCGTTTTTTAGAGCGTGTAGGATACCATATAACCCCAGTAGCCAATAAGTCAAATTTAAAAGATAGAAAAGCCCTTATTTATCAAATACCAGAAGCATTGTATTTTGTGTTTTACAATAAAGCCTCTTTGTGGGCAGCAGTAGAAACACTGGCAAGTGGGAATATCACTGATATTTTAGGAACTAATGAAGAAGATTTACTGCTAAAACTATTAAAAATTCTATATCATAGATATACCCATAAGTATAAAAACAAGCAAGATGTAGGAAGGGAAGTAGTTGAAGAAAAAGAGCTGGTTTATGTAAGAGAGCAGAATAACGAGTACTTAAAAAAGTTACTTACCGTTAAGGCAGATAATAAAACACTTTTACAAAAACTCGTCGATGGTTTGGATGGAGAGCAATTCAAAGCCTATGTTTATTTCATTTGGAGTATTTGGAAAAATAGTTCGTATGCAAATAGTAACCCCAAAACTAACAAGTTAATTGAAATTACAGAAGAAAGCCCAGTCTTGTTGGATTATCGATCAGATAAAACTCTAGGTTTTCATTATGATAATGCAAAAATAAACTGGGAAGGAAGTAAAGCTAAAATTGATCTTAGTGTTCGAGTAAAAGTGGGAACAAAGGAAGTTCCTGAATTGGTGAATGTAGGGTATGGCGAGCCAAAATCAAGATTTATTGATACTGGCAGAACAGAAAAAGTTGATGATTATCAAACCTTACAATACAGTTATCATCCGTTTTCGCCTATCCTAGTAAAGGATAGTAAAAATGCAGGCTTTATTTTAAAAGAACAAAATAAAGAAGAAGGTTCATTAAGCACAAAACTACCAGCATTTTTATTGTATGCCAACGATCAAACTGCCTTTTGGGAAAATGTATTTACTGGAGTGGAATATGCGGTAGATATTGTAACCACAGTGTCTGGTGTTGGTAACCTCATTAAAGTAGGTCGTTTAGTGAAGCTTCTTAATAAAGGAAAAACCTTATTGTATAAAACTAAGCAGGTAACATCAGCAATTAAAACTGTTAAAGCAGCCGCTGGAGCAATTGAAGTGAGTTCTGGTACAGTAAATACCTTGCTAAAACTAACAAGTGCTAATGATACAGAGTTAGGGAAAAGTATTTCTGAATACTTGTTTTATCTGGAAATGGTTGCCTTAGTGGGTGAAGTTTCGGTGTTTTTAAAAGGAAAGTTGCAGAAATCCGCTAAGGAAATTGTAGAAAACCCTAAATTCACAAAGTCTTTGGATAATTTGGTGAAGAAAGGAGAGTTGAAAGTGTCTGAGAAAGATCTTGTAAAAAAGGAAATTGAAAAAGTTGGTGGGATTAATGCTAAAATTGAAGACTTTTTTAAAAGAATAAAAAAGAAAGGAAAGCCAATTAAAGAGATTTTTATTTCGGATATTGTTAAGCAGTTAAAAAATGTAACCCCTCAGGGTACATTAATTGCGAGAGCTTTAGATAAAGATGATATTAGAAGAAAAATTTTGGATCCTTTGTCATTTAAAGCTTATGCTCAACATTATAGTGGTGGGAAAGTTGAACACGTTGAAAGGATTTCAGCTTTTGAGTATGATGGAATTATGTTTTTTCGGGAAACAACAGATGTTGATAAATTTTTTAATGAGATTGTTCATGAAGGAACGCACGCGTTAGATAGGATAAACGATATAATGGAAGATTATGATCAATTGTATGAAAGAACTAAAAATCTTGTTTATAATGGACGGAATGTTGGTGGTTATATAAAAGAGTTGACTTTAGACCAACTTGTAGAATTTAGGGCAAGATATTTTGAAAGAGAGTTTCAGATTGTAACTAAACAAAATCCAGATTTTATGACCTTTAAAGAAATGATTAAATTTATTAAAAAAGAATATTAAAGATGAAAACAGAAGTAACTAAATTGTTAAAAGAAATGCTTAGGTATTTAAAAACTCGTAAAAATTTAAGTGATAAGGGTTATTTAAAAAAGGCGCATGACGAAATAGATGGTAGTTCAGGAGTATTTTCTCTTGTTGTTAAGTTGGCTAATTGGTTGGATCCTATTGAGCTTAGTCTTTCAGATGGTGATTCGAAAGAACTTAAATTGAGAGGTAATGAGGGTTTGGATTATGGTAGTTCTATAAAAGATATGGAGGCTTTTTTTCGAAACTGCCCTGAATTGAATCTTGTATTTAGATTGGAAAAGGAGGTAGTTTATTTTAGTCCAGATCTATCTGAGGATGAACAAATTGAAATTAGAGAATTTGTTAAAGAAAACCGAGAAAGAAATGCTACTAATTTTTATATTCCTGTAAAAAAACAAGATTAAAAGGGTGTTAGTAATTGAAGAGGATAATTCGTATTAAGAAAAATATCTTGGGTTCGGTTGATATCATGAAGATATTATTATGTTAACAGATCAGGAAATGTTAGATGTTGCTCAAAAGTATATTGAAAAGAAGGCGAAGATGACAAATTTACCTTTAATTTTATATAAGAGGGTAACTAAAAGAGATTATGGGAATATTTATGGCTATACAAGTAAAGATTATTTTGAAACTAAGGAAGAAAAATATGCAATAGCTGGAAATGCTCCTTTCTTAGTGGAGAAAGAAACAGGAAGAGTTGTTAATTTTGGCACGGCTTTTCAAGTTGAGGAATATATAAAGGCTTATGAAAATAATACGATGTCAAAGAGTTTAGATCTCTATTGGTATCCCGACGAAGATCGGTTTGATTATAAGTAATTAAGAGTTTTTGATTGTATAAATAAGAAACGAACTGTAGTTAAGTAACTACAGTTCGTTTCTTTGTGATAACTTAGCAGTATCACAAAATAATAATTAATTTGTATTCAATTTAGCTTTGTGGTTTTGAACTATTTGGTAATAGCAAATAGCCTAATTCAAACTAAAACTCCAATAAAAAGCACTCTTTGCTTTTTTGCTTGGAACGTAAAACTTAAAGGCTTCTTTCGAAGATTCGTAAATAAACAACATAGTGATAATATTTAGGGGTTATTGTTGCGTAAAATTATGATTTACTGTTATATAGTCGGAGTATGTAGTATTTCTTTGCAAGATTTTGACAAAAAAAAGATACTTTTTGACACCCGCTGCCGCACGAATCCTTTCGTGTGGTTTAGGGTAGAATATGGAGTACATTTTGAAGTAAATTAGGTTATAGAGTTATTGTTGTCCGATAAAAACTATAATAACGATTTTATAAGCTGTTACCCGCGATAAAATGGTTGTTTTTTACGACTTTCAAAAAGTAAGCCTCTTGTTAGCGCTCGTCTTTGACGAGTGCTTGCAGCATAATGTTTCATCTAAGTAATCGGTATTACTTTTTGAAGGTTTTCATCTTATAATAATATTAAATAGCGTATTAGACTTTTCTCAGCGTTTACAGCACTCGACGCAGTCGAGCGCTAGCAGGGATTCCAACTCAGGCATATTTTACATTGAGACAAATGAAATTGTTAAATATACCTGAAGGAGGAATTGAGAAAGTTAAAATGTCTCAGATTCAAAACTTAGAAACCATGGGGTATTTAACTAAAGTTGCAAAGGAAAAAGGAATTACTGATTTTACTAACCTTAATGTCCTGGAAGCTCCAAGTATGAATTATGTTAAGACAACTATGTTACAGGCTGGATATAACCTAGATGAAGCTAATATAGTTTTTACTGATATAACTCAGTTTTTTAAAATTAAGGAGTTAAAATCTTTCGGCTTTAATATTTCTGAGGATTTTATGAAAAAATATAATTTAGGATTAGATGATGAGTTATTGATTAACTTTAATATAGAGATAAAAACAAAAAACTTAAAAAAACAATAGAATGATATCGATAAAAATTTTAACGCAACAAAGCCATGAAGAATTAGCATTTTTTGATTTACCTAATGTTTTTGCTCAGATAGGGCAGCTGTTAGGATATGAATTGGAAGAGGTAAGAGTGTTTGATGCTAATTTTAATGGTTATTATTTGATGCCAAATAAAGATTATATGAATGGTCTTTTGACAAAGGAAAATGCCAAAAACGTATTCTTACTGGGGGTTCCTAACTCAATTATACCTGAAGTCTTTGATGATTATAATGTTTTTGGTTTAACTCAATTACGATTTACTTTAAGCACTAGTAGAAATTTTTTTGCACCTGATGATTTTCTTCAAAAAAAAGGATTTGAAAATGTTATGAAATATAATAAAGGGTATTCTATGGCGTATTTTCCGGAATTTGACAATCAAGATAATGCTTTGGCCCAAACTATTGTAAGATATATTACAATATATGATGAGTATACAAAAAAAGAATAGACTAACTCAGATGCCGCACGAATCCTTTCGTGTGGTTTAGGGTAGAATATGGAGTACATTTTGAAGTAAATTAGGTTATAGAGTTATTGTTGTCCGATAAAAACTATAATAACGATTTTATAAGCTGTTACTCGCGATAAAATGGTTGTTTTTTATGATTTTCAAAAAGTAAGCCTCTTGTTAGCGCTCGTCTTTGACGAGTGCTTGCAGCATAATGTTTCATCTAAGTAATCGGTATTACTTTTTGAAGGTTTTCATCTTATAACAATATTAAATAGCGTATTAGACTTTTCTCAGAGTTTACAGCACTCGACGCAGTCGAGCGCTAACAGGGGTAAGGTATTTCGAAAGAGAGTTTCAAATTATAACAAAACAATAAGTCGATTTCGAAACTTTTGAGGAAATGATTGAATTTATTAAAGAGAATTATAACAACAAGAAATGAAAACCATTATAAGAGAATTATTATCGGATATGTTAAATTATATATCTGACGAAAGGGGTAGGTTAAAATATTTAGGGGGAATTGATGTCGATTCTGAGGCTAATCAGTATTATCATCAAATAAGAGATCTTGTTGAATGGTTGGATTTACGAATGATAAAAACTTTAAAGCTTGACCCTAAGAAGTTAAGTTTAATAAAAGAAAATTCTGTAAATCCTCAGAGGTATGTTGATAGGATGATTTCGTTGTTTAAGAAGTGTCCAGAGTTGAACGAACTCTTTCGATTAGATGATGAGTATGTTTATTTTAATTTGAGTGTGTCTGAACGAGAACAAAATGCGATTAGGCAATTTATAGATGAAAACCGAGAACGAAAGGTTACTAATTTTTACATTCCAGTAAAAGAAAGAAAAAAATAAATTAACAAGAATATTTGTGAGGCTTTTGAATTGTTTTAGGGGAGGTTTTAAATGAACGTAATAGGAGTTGGGAATTATTATTAAAGGAAAAAGAGGGGTTTAAGAGTTTCGTTAAAAAATGGAGCAGAAAGAGTGTTTCTAAACTAGAAAAGAGATAGATTGTTATAATAACTGTTTCATAGATGCATTTTATAAAACGTGCATCTATGAAAGAGTATTATTTGACAATTAAATGTTTAATTCAAGCTAAAACTCCAATAAAAAGCACTCTTTGCGTTTATTGAAGAAGTTATAGAAGAAATAAAAAATTTAATAAAAAAAGAATAATGAAGCCAGAAATAAAAGAGTTATTATACAATTTAACAGGAGGAGCGAATGTTAAAAAATTATTACATGAGGCATACGGAAAAATGGACTCACTTGATATATCAATATGTGTTGATCGCTTGTTATTTTGGAATCGTGTTGTTTGCTCAGGAGAAAGTGATTATGGGCAATATTTCGAAAAGGAATACTTACTAATTGGAGCCGAAATTGAGCGTTTTTCGAAATTATTCGAGTATAGCCCTGTGTTATTCAAAGTGTTTGCTTTTGATGGTAAAAAAGTAATATATAATGAAGAATTAACTGAAGATGAGATACGGGAAATACGCAAGTATATTTATGATAGAAGGCGTAAAAAACGTTTTATATTTGGACCTCGGATTCGCCAAAAAAAAGAATAGACTACTTTAAGTTTGTAATTTGGAATTGTATTCTTTATAGGTATAAGTGTGGTTAGATTTCTATTGATATACTGATGAAGATCGCTACGATTATAAGTAATTAAGAGTTTTTGATTGTATAAATAAGAAACGAACTGTAGTTAAGTAATTACAGTTCGTTTCTTTGTGATAACTTAGCAGTATCACAAAATAATAATTAACTTGTATTCGATTTAGCTTTTTGGTTTTGAGCTATTTGGTAATAGCAAATAGCCTAATTCAAGCTAAAACTCCAATAAAAAGCCCTCTTTGCTTTTTTGCTTGGAACGTAAAACTTAAAGGTTTCTTTCGAAGATTCGTAAATAAACAACATAGTGATAATATTTAGGGGTTATTGTTACGTAAAATTATGATTTACTGTAATATAGTCGGAGTGTGTAGTGTTTCTTTGCAGTGTTTTTACTAAAAAACGATACTTTTTGACGATTATGGAAATGAAAATGATGATGTTTTTCTTTAGTTGAATTATAAAAATTAATAACGGCCTTAGTTTATGGTCTCATTTTTCTTATGAAGAAGAAAAGAGAAAAAAGCGTTTCATTGCAGTAGTTTTAATTTGTAGATAGTATTTGTCAACATGTTGAGGTTTAGTTAAGTGGGTTTGTGGTAACTTGATTTTTTGTTAGTAATTAAGTTGTTTACGACTAACTTTTTAGCAAAATGGCAAATTTTAAAAGTGTTAAATCTATTAATATGGCTAACATTTGCTTTTACATAATGCTTACGAGTTCATCTATTTTTATAATTTTATAGTTTCTTTTAAAACATACCAACGGTGGCTGTACAAGACATAAAAACATATACCTTTAATAATGTATTTTCCTTGCAACAAGTTGTGTTTGAAAAGGCTTGTGTTTTAAATAAAGAGGAACAAATTGATTCCTATAAAATTGTTTGGATTAAAGAAGGTAAAGGAGTTTATAATATCGATTTTGAAAGTTATGAATTTAATGGAAATGTATTGTTTTTCCTTTCCCCTGGCCAAGTATTTTCGGTAGAGTCTGAAAAAATAAAAGAAGCATATCAATTAAGTTTTACGAGAGATTTTTATTGTATACAGGCTCATGATGCGGAAGTTGCTTGCAATGGTGTGTTGTTTAATAATATATACAAAACTCCCTTTGTTTCTCCTTGTGAAAAGGATACTAAAAAACTGGACTTTATATTAGAAAGTTTAATTGAAGAGTTTGAGCAAGAAGAAACTGCTCAATATGATATGTTGCAATCGTATTTAAGGCAGTTTATAGTTTGCTCCGTTCGTGTTAAAAAGGAGTACGAAATAATTAAAGATGATGCAGAAACTAAACTGTATAAAGACTTTAGTTTATTAGTAGAGCAAAACTTTAAAAAAATGCATAGTGTTACCGATTATGCAAATAGATTAGGCTTGTCTCCAAAGTCTCTCAGTAAGCACTTTCAAAAAATAGGAAGTCAAACTCCAAGTGATTTTATTAAAAATAGAATTGTAACAGAAGCTAAAAGACAGTTGTTGTATTCTAACGAAACAATAAAGTATGTAGCATTTGATTTAGGATTTAATGATCCAGCTTATTTCTCTCGCTTTTTTACGAAAGCAACGGGAAAATCACCAAAGCAATTTCAAAAGACCGCATAAATCTTCATTATTGGAGTTAATTGAGCTGGCGAAATTAAAAACTCCCGAGCCAAAAGACAAAACTCCCGAGCCAAAAGACAAAACTCCCGAGCCAAAAGACAAAACTCCCGAGCCAAAAGACAAAACTCCCGAGCCAAAAGACAAAACTCCCGAGCCAAAAGACAAAACTCCCGAGCCAAAAGACAAAACTCCCGAGCCAAAAGACAAAACTCCCGAGCCAAAAGACAAAACTCCCGAGCCAAAAGACAAAACTCCCGAGCCAAAAGACAAAACTCCCGAGCCAAAAGACAAAACTCTTACTCAAAATTTAAAATTTACAACTCAAAACTTTTAATTTTTTATTCAATTCTAAGGTCAAATAGCAATAATTAACTGCAAAAACCTTCCCTTTTCCCATTTGTCCAAGTCATAGGAACCTTTGTCCATTTTTTGAGGTCTATTCTGGTCGCATCTTTGTATCAGAAATAAAAACCAAATAATATGAAGTCAGAAAAAACAAATTGCCCGAACTGTTGGGGATATCAAGAATACGAAGATTCAGCAAATAACAATCAGTGTAAAAATTTAAGTAATAAAATAAATAACCTATAAAATTAAAAATTATGAGTACAAGATTAGAAACTTTAGACCCAGAAACAACTACAGGAAAATCGAAAGAGTTATTTGATGCAGTAAATAAAAAATTAGGATTTATTCCTAATCTTATTAAGGTGTTTGGAAATTCACCAGCAACGTTACAAACGTATTTAAGCTTAGGAGAGTTAACTGCTAGTGGGAACTTCTCAAACAAATTTAGAGAGCAGTTAGCATTGGCTATCGCCGAAGAAAATACGTGTAACTACTGTTTATCAGCGCATACAGCTATTGGTAAAATGAATGGTTTATCGGAAGGTGAAATTGAAAACAATAGAAAAGGAGAAGCTTCTGATGAAAAAATAAAAGCAGGATTACAGTTTGCACAAAGCGTTACAAAAAATAAAGGAAATGTAACTTCAGAGGAATTAAAAGCGGTAAAAGATGCTGGTTATAATGATGGAGATGTTTTAGAGATAGTGTTAAACGTAGTAGCAAACACGTTAACAAACTATGTAAATCATATTGCTGAAACAGAAATTGATTTCCCTAAAGTAGAGGCAGGAAAGTATGCGGTAAACGCATAATAGAATACTATATAAATACATAAATAGAAATGAGAAAAATAATAGCAACATTAGTTTTATTGGTAGGATTTGCATTCCAAGGAAATGCACAAAAAGTGAAAACAGTGGCTCTTGAACAGACAGAAGGAGAGTTTACTCAAAAATCAATAACACTTTCAGAAGGAACGTATGTTTTTGAGATAGCAAATAATGAGGTAGGACGTGATGTAGGGTTTGTATTGGCTCCAGAAGGAAAAACTGATCAAGCTAATCATATCAAAAACGCATATGTTACTTCTTTAGTGAAAAAAAATGGGAAATCTAAAACAAAAGAAGTAACTCTAAAAAAAGGGAAATACGTTTACTTTTGCCCCTTAAATCCAACGCCACAGTATACGCTTACTGTTAAATAATTAAAGTGATAATAATAGGTTTTAGTTTTTAGATTATACAATTGAATTTAATGAGTATGCTTAGGATGAAAAATATACAAATGTTTTGTATAGTTGTTTAAAGGGAACATTTTCAAATGTATAATTTTGGAAAGGGGTATTCGAAAGAGTACCCCTTTTTTTTTAGATGTATTTTGTTCTTTTTTAAATCCTGTTAAGGGTGTTTTGTGTACGCTTAGGTCTTGATTTGCTGCTTTTAAGGTTTTTTTTCTTCTGTGATTCTAGAAAATTTCGAACTTGGGTTTGTATTTCCTTCTAGATTGCTCCCTTTTGAGAGTTTATTAATTAACCATAATAAAAACTAAAAAATTATGTCTACAGTGAATCCACAAATTACTGATGGGGTAACCATGAGTATGGAACAAGCTAACAAATTAATGCATGATGTAAGTACCACAGAGTCTAACACTTCGAAATTAGAAGAAGATGTAAAAGCGTTAGATCAAGAATTGCAAATCATAGATAAAGATTTAACCATTTCTAAAAAAATTAACACCACTTTGAGCGACTTAGATTCGGCGTTAAACGAGGCAGTTGAGCTGCTAGAGGTTGTCTCAATTATTCCGGAAATTGGAGCCGAGGCATCTGAGCTTAAAAATGTGCTGAGTACCTTTAAGGAACCAATCGATGAGGCACTTTCCGTATCAAACAAAGTTGAAAAAGTAGTAGGGCCAATTAGAAATGGAATTGAGAAAGTGGAGCCAAAAGTGGCCCAATTGGACCAGCTCCTACTGAAATTGATGAATGCTGAAAATCAATTTGTTGCTACTTTAGGAAGTGCAATACATTGTATTAATGCATTGCCAGAATCTTCGATTAAATCTGGTTTAGAAAGCCAGTTAGATAATGCTTCAAGCAAGGTTGATCCAACAGTTTTGAAGTTCGATAGTATACAAGTTCAAATACTAAATGCGATAAATGACGCTCAAGAAGAAGCGGAAAATGTAAAACATTTGGTGATGGGCTTGGTAAGTTTACAAAACCAAATAAATGCAGTAATGAATGTATTAAACCCTTTAATTTCACAATTAAATGCGGTAAAAAGTGCGTTAAGTCATACAATACGTGTTCCTTATGGAGGGTATCCTAAAATATGTCATAAGTGGGGTGTTCCTTACCCTTGCGGGTGGCATACAGTGTATTTTTCATTTAGTGTTGAACAAATTATCAGGGGTGGATTAAGTGTTATTGGTCCCGTAATGGATTTGTTAAACAAAGCAATGAGAGCCGTGTTGAATCCAATATTAAAGGCCTTGCATTTAAACATTCATTTACCATCCATTCCAGGGTTAAGTATTCTGTCCGATTTATCAGAAGAATTAAGTTCGTTTTCAGATAAGGTACTTCAGCCAATAGAAAACTTGGTGAATCAAATAAATGTTTTCGAAGGGGCATATAACAATATTGAAAGCTTTATTCAAGAAGTTGAAAAAATTAATAAAGCATGTACTTTACAGCATAAGTAATGCAGAGATAATAATACCAGCAATTTTAAATGGTAAATAAAAAGAGCGAGTTAAAAACTCAGTCATGGTCGGAAGAAATTCCGACCATTTATTTTTAAGTTTCAAAATGATCTAAATTTCCATCACAAATTACCACAATCATAGCAATGGCTAAATTTCTGAGTTCCATTTTAAACCTTCTTTTAGCCGTTTTATACCCAATATTGTTAGCTTTTTTATAGATTGCTATTAACATTGCTACAATTAAAGTCATATATAGAACTACTTTGATTCCGTTTTTATTCAAAGATACTAAGTGACTTACATTTAGTTCTTGCTTTATAAAGCGAAAAAAGACCTCAATATCCCATCTCTTTCTATAGGCTTGCGTAATTTCCTTAGCAGAGAGATCAAATTGATTAGAAATAAAACAAAATTCTTTGTGATCTTCAGTTTTTGTTTTTGCAACAATCAAACGTAAAGGAGTCTTTACTAACTCTTGTTTATAGTGAATATTTCCTCTCTTATTATTTATAGCTTTACCAGTATACAGATATACTTTACTATCTTTTATAAGGCTTAACTCTCCTAGGTCAGAGTTTTGATTTTTATCGAGTAAAGATTCCAATTCTACATATTTTCTATTTTCTTTTGCTCTAGCAATAAAATAAATATCATTACCACTAAAATCTTTCATGGTTCTGGTAGATTGAAGACCTCTATCAATGACGTAAATATTTTTATGATTTTTGTGTTGTTTTACATGATCCATTATAACTTCAGGCAAAGCCATATCTTCACTGGAATACTTAGGTTCTGTAAACACTTTAAACTCACAAGGCAATAAACCATCAAAGGTAATAGTATATTTAACAGATTTCTTACCATTTTTATGATCAATTCCTTCTAATAATTTACTAGCAGCTTCACTAACCATCGAGCTATCCACATGAACTAATTGATGTTTTTCGTTATTAGAAGTCATTGGATAAGCATCGTGAAACTGGCTATAAATGCATTGATATATTTGAGCGAAATAATCGGAATCAATTTTAGATAACCTTTCTGAGATAGAACTTCTTCTGATGGATTCTGATTTATCTAAATTGAAAAGAGTTTTAAACAGAGAATCATTAAAAGTATCTTCTAAGGTACGTTGACTTAATTTTTCGTTTTCTACAATACCATAAAGCAACAAATAAAACATTTTTTTACCATGAAGCACTTTGGTGTAATAATCCACATTAGTTGTGGATGATAATTTAGATAAAAGAGCTTCTGGAATAATACCTAATAATTCTTTTACGGATATTTTATGATCTTTAAATACTGACATAATAGCTTAATTATCAGTATATAAGATACAAAAAACAATACTCAAAAACAAGTTAAACAACTGAAAAACAGCAGGTTAAAATAATTTTTTTTTTATTTCTTAGAAACAAAAAAAGTCGGAAGAAAAATCTTCCGACCATGACTGGTTAAAAACTCGCTCTTTTATATTCGTGATATTACTTACAAACAATGCCTTGTTTGTTGAGTTCTTTTATATTACTTAGGTTATTTTCTTTTATCGTATCTTTTTTAAACAAAAAGGTTTTATCATAAAGCGTATTGTTTTCAAAAAAGGTCACTTGAAACCTATTGTCTAGAGCAAATAGTTCGGGTTGAATTAATTCTATTTTAGCTGAAGATTGTCCAGGTAGTAAATCTATTTTCTTTCTGAATACAGAAGTGGTTTTTGTTTCTGAAAATCCTTGAGAAACGATAACAACCATTTCCAATGGAGTTTCTTTTTTATTAATCAGATAAACAATCCACTCATCAACATTATGAGCTTCATTGTACTCTAGGGCAATGGCCATTTCAATATCGGTTACTTTTGGAATATGAATATCTTTTTTCATCGGTTTAGGTTGTTTTTTATAAAAAAAGTTGCAAAGCATGATAGCTTCGCAACCTTATTTTAATATGTTGTAAAACTTGAGAGAGAATTGAGCTCTTACAAATAGTTTTTGTATTAAATAACAGATTTAAACTGATCTAAAAATCGTTTATCATTCTCGTAAAACATTCTAATATCAGGAATTTGATATAAAAGCATGGCAATTCGCTCAATACCCATTCCAAAAGCATACCCAGAATATTTAGTAGGATCAATATTACAGTTCTTCAAAACATTCGGATCTACCATTCCACAGCCCATAATTTCTAACCATCCAGTTCCTTTGGTAATTCTATAATCTGTTTCTGTTTCTAGTCCCCAGTAAATATCAACTTCAGCACTTGGTTCGGTAAATGGAAAGTATGACGGACGTAAACGGATCTTAGATTTTCCAAACATTTCTTTCGTGAAATACAATAATGTTTGTTTTAAATCGGCAAAAGAAACATCAGTGTCAATATATAATCCTTCAACTTGGTGAAAAATACAGTGAGCACGTGCAGAAATATCTTCATTACGGAACACTCTACCTGGAGAAATAGTTCGAATAGGAGGTTCGTTATTTTCCATATAACGCACCTGAACTGATGAGGTATGAGTTCTTAATAAAGTATCTGGATTTTTTTCAATGAAAAAAGTATCCTGCATATCACGTGCTGGGTGGTATTCGGGTAAGTTTAAAGCCGTAAAATTATGCCAATCATCTTCAATCTCTGGCCCTTCTGAAACGGTAAAACCAATTCGGTTAAAAACCTCAATAATTTGGTTTTTAACAATTGAAATTGGATGACGAGATCCTAACTCAATAGGTTCAGCAGGTCTGGTTAAATCACCGTACTTACCTTTATCCTCTATAGCACTCTCAATAGCTTCATTTAATTCGGTAACCTTAGCTTCAGCAGAGTTTTTCAAATTATTCAAGGCCTGTCCAAAGTCTTTACGCAATTCCGCATCAACATTTTTAAACTCAGCAAAAAGATCCTTTAATAATCCTTTACTTCCTAAATATTTAATTCGAAAAGCCTCTATTTCTTCTTTAGATGTAGCTTGAAACGTCTTAACGTCCCCTATTAGTTCCTTTACCTTATCTAACATTATGTATTAATCACAAAAATTAAGTGGCAAATTTACGGTTTTTTAGTTAAAAAATCATGGGATTTTAAGGAATAACGAAAACGTTGTAGAATACATTAAAATAAACAAAAAAATTGAATTTAACAAATTGTAAATTAACTATCTTTGCTGCGTAAAATTGTTAAAATTTAATAACAGAACAACTAAAAGGTTTATGGAGTCTAAAATAAATGCTTTTATGGATTACGTTAAAGAACGTAATGCATATGAACCAGAGTTTTTGCAAGCTGTACACGAAGTAGCAGAAACAGTAATTCCGTTCATTGAAAATAATCCAAAATATCAAGGTAAAAAATTATTAGAGCGTATGGTTGAGCCAGAGCGTGTAATAATGTTTAGAGTACCTTGGGTAGATGATAATGGAGAAACTCAAGTTAATAGAGGATATAGAGTTGAATTTAATTCGGCAATTGGTCCATATAAAGGAGGGTTACGTTTTCATCCATCGGTAAACTTATCAATCTTAAAGTTCTTAGGTTTTGAGCAAGTTTTCAAAAATTCTTTAACAACATTGCCAATGGGTGGTGGTAAAGGAGGTTCTGACTTTAACCCTAAAGGAAAGTCGGATCGTGAAGTTATGGGATTCTGTCAATCTTTTATGACTGAACTATCTCGTCACATTGGTCCTGATACAGATGTTCCTGCTGGAGATATCGGTGTTGGAGGCCGTGAAATCGGATATATGTTCGGTCAATACAAGCGTTTACGTAATGAATTTACTGGTGTGTTAACTGGTAAGGGTGCTAGTTGGGGAGGATCATTAATCCGTCCTGAAGCTACTGGTTACGGTAATGTATACTTTGCTCAGAATATGTTAAACACTAAAAACGATTCTTTCGAAGGGAAAATCGTAGCGGTTTCTGGTTCTGGTAACGTAGCGCAATTTGCAACTGAAAAAGTAACTGAATTAGGTGGTAAAGTAGTTACCTTATCAGATTCATCTGGATATATATACGATGAAGCTGGAATCGATGCTGAGAAATTAGCATTTGTTATGGAGCTGAAAAACGTAAAGCGAGGTAGAATTCACGAGTACGTTGAAAAATACCCATCGGCTAAATTCTTTAAAGGAGAAAGACCTTGGAGTGTTAAGTGTGATGTAGCGTTGCCATGTGCAACTCAAAATGAATTAAATGGAGAAGAAGCAAAAACGTTAGTTGCAAACGGATGTGTTTGTGTTTCTGAAGGAGCGAATATGCCTTCTACTCCAGAAGCTGTTGAAGTATTCCAAGAAGCTAAGATTTTCTTTGCACCAGGAAAAGCGTCTAATGCTGGAGGTGTAGCAACTTCTGGTTTAGAAATGTCTCAAAATTCATTACGTTTATCATGGACACGTGAAGAAGTTGATAGTAAATTACATGCAATCATGAATAGCATTCACGAAGCTTGTGTGAAATATGGTACACAAGAAGGTGGATATGTTGATTACGTAAAAGGAGCGAATGTTGCTGGATTTGTAAAAGTAGCTGAAGCAATGATCGACCAAGGAGTGGTTTAAATTACTTTCCTTAGCGTTATAAATAGAAAGAAAAACCTCATGAATTAGTTTAAAACTAACACGTGAGGTTTTTTTATTGTATAAGATGCCTCGTTTCGAAACAAAAATAAATAGGGCTATTTTCTAATAGCGATAGGGTCAGGGTCATTGTCTTTATCCTGAACAAACCCATCACCACTAACACCACCTGTTAATAGAAGTCCACAAACGTGGGGCGAAGCCATTGATGTTCCGCTAATGGTGTTATAACCTCCACTTTTCCAAGTAGATTTAATCGAAGTTCCAGGTGCTGCATAATCTACAGGGTCTCCATAGTTTGAAGATGAAGCTAGCACTTCGTTAATTGTCATATTTGATATTGTGTAAACATTTGGATGATTAACTCTTGCTGGAGAGTAAAAAGAACAATCGTCATCTGAGTTACCAGCTGCTATAGCAATGTTAATACCAGAAGAGGCTACATTTAGTGTAGCTTGATCAACTGCTGAGTCAGTGTATCTTGATCTTGGTCCTAAACTCATGTTTACAGCGTCACCTGCGCTTCCGTTAGCAGCTACGTAGTCAAGAGCTTGTACAGTCCAAGAAAATTGTCCACTACCTCTACTGTCAAGTACCTTTAAAGCAACTAAATTAGCGCCTGGAGCTACCCCGATTACACCTATGCTATTGTCAAGTGCACCAACGGTTCCAGCAACATGTGAACCATGTCCGTTTCCATCATCGGCTGATCTAGCATCTTTTCCTGATGTTACGAAGGTTCTGCTTCTGCCAGTATCAACGTTTAAGTCTGGGTGGTCTAAATCTATCCCAGAGTCTATGATCCATGCCGTTTTACCAACTCCGCTAGCAGCACCTCCTACTCGTGTAATACCCCAAGGAGTTTCTTGTGGAGTACTTCCACCACCACCTCCTGGCTTACCTTTTTTCGGTGCCAAGGTAATCATGTAGTCTTCTTCAATTCTTTTGACTCTTGGATCATTTTTTAACTCCTCAATCTGTGCTTTTGTTAATTTCGCTACAAACCCTTCTAAGGCATATCCGAAGGTCGCTTTAATGTTGTCATTCTCGATTTTTAGCGTTTGGAATTTATTGCTTACTTCACTTTTAAGCGTTTCAATAGACGCGTTGTAGGCTCTTTTGCTACCTCTGGAAGAAGGTTGGCTTAAAGTTCCTTTTTTTAATGTGATAATGTATTGATTGCTAATGGTTTTAGCTTCATTATCAATTGCATTTTCATCAGAAGGGCTGTTTAATGTGTCTTGGTCATTACACCCAATAAAAATTGCTCCAAAAATCATCAGAGCAGCTACTTTCAAATTTGTTTTTTTCATTCTGTTAGAAAGGTAAAAAGTTAATAATTGTATTCAATTTTTGCTAAATTAATGTTTTTTAGTTGTGTTTAATGATATATGTGTTGTAATTAATTGTGTTTTTTGCAAAATCTATAAATTTTAACTTGCTAATCAATGAGAAAATTCAATTTTTACATTGATTAAGAATATGTATCTTTACTGATTAAGAAAATATTCAAGAAGGAAAAATAAATAACTTAAAATCAACAAAATGCAGGCATTTCTTGATACTGAATGTGTTCAGATTTAAGAAGTGTTGGTAAAAATATAAACATAAATTATGGGTTGTAGCAGTTGCTCAACTAACAAAAGCGGTGTCCCAAATGGTTGCAAAAGCAATGGGAATTGTGCCACAGGATCATGTAGTAGTGGAACAAAATTAGCTGTTTTTGATTGGTTATCAAATATGACTTTACCTACGGGTGAAGCTCCATTTAATATATACGAGGTTCGTTTTAAAAACGGAAGAAAACATTTTTATAGAAACGCAGAGAAGCTAAGTGTCTCAATGGGAGACGCAGTAGCGGTGGAAGGCTCTTCTGGGCATGACGTTGGTATAGTATCTTTAGCAGGTGAACTTGTAAAAGTTCAGATGAGAAAGAGAAAAATAAGTGCCGATAGCGAGGATGTAAAGAAGATATACCGAAAGGCTTCACAAAAAGATATTGATGTTTGGCAATCGGCAAGAGAACGCGAAAAAGAAACACAACGTAGAGGAAGAGAAATTATAGGGAAGTTGGGCTTAAAAATGAAACTTTCTGATGTAGAATATCAGGGAGATGGAACAAAAGCAACTTTTTACTACACAGCAGATGATCGTGTTGATTTTCGTCAATTAATTAGAGATTTAGCGAGTGCTTTTTCTATCCGAGTAGAAATGAAACAGGTTGGAATGAGACAAGAAGCTGCCAGATTAGGTGGTGTAGGTTCTTGTGGTAGAGAGTTATGCTGCTCTACCTGGCTAACCGATTTTAGAAAGGTAAATACAGCTTCAGCAAGATATCAACAGTTATCACTTAACCCATTAAAATTAGCAGGGCAATGTGGTAAATTAAAATGCTGTTTAAATTTTGAATTAGATTCTTATTTAGACGCGTTAAAACAGTTTCCAAAGCAAGATTTGGTGTTAAAAACCGAAAAAGGAGAGGCCATTTTTGTGAAGATGGATATTTTTAAAGAATTGCTTTGGTATACTTATAAAGAAGAAAGTTATAAGTGGTTTAAGTTGTCTTTAGATCAAGTTCAAGAAATCATTGAATTAAATGAGGCAGATGAATTAGGTTCTCCACTCGAGGAATATGAATTAGAAGTAATAGAAGAGCCTAAACAAGATTTTGAAAATGTTGTAGGTCAAGACAGTTTAACAAGATTCGATACTCCGAAAAAACCAAGAAGAAATAGGAAAAGATCAAAAAAAGGAGGAAATAATAAACAACAGCCAAGTAACAAGGCTAAAGATCAAGGAAGAACTCAAAAAGTTGATGGTAAAAAGCCTCAAAATAAAAAAGGAGGGAATAGCAACAATCAAGGTAGAAAACCGAATCAACAAACTCCTAAAAAAGGAGCTCAGAATAGCAATAAACCGCAAAACAATAACAATAAAAGAAGAAAAAATAACAACAATAATAATCAAAAGGCGGAACCAAAAAAGAATACAACGATAAAACCCGAAAGTAAGGATAATAAGCCGCAAAATAATACCAATAAGAGAAGAAGAAATAACAATAACAATAAACAAAGGTCGGAACTAAAACAGAACACAACTCCAAAGGCTGAAAACAAGGAGAAAAAACCACAAAACAATAACAACGAGAGAAGAAGAAATAATAACAATAATAAAAGAAGAAACAATAACAAAAATAATGCTGAAAACGATAAGCAAAAGTAAATTTATAATTGGTAGTTTAATAGCGGCAGTACTTTTTATTTCTTGTGATAAAAAAAGGGTTTTTGATGAATATTTATCATTGACTGATCAAAAATGGAGTAAGAATAACGAATTAAAATTTACGTTTTCAGTTGAAGATACCTTAAATCAAAAGAACCTGTTTATCAATATTAGAAATAATAAAGATTATGGTTACAGCAATTTGTTTGTAATTACCCAGATAGATTTCCCAGATGGAAATTTAGTAGTGGATACATTAGAGTACGATATGGCTGATGCTACAGGGAAGTTTTTGGGAGAAGGGTTTTCAGATATTAAAGAAAGTAAACTATACTATAAAGAGAATATACTATTTCCAACGAAGGGAAACTATACCTTTAAAATTCGACAAGCTATGAGAAAAAATGGAGAAGTTAGCGGGATTGAATATTTAGAAGGAGTTACTGATGTTGGATTCAGAATTGAAAAAACAAAGTAATGACAGAGGGAAAAACAACAAACTTTAGAAAATACATAAAGTGGTTTTGGGGAATTATTTTAGGAGGTTTTTTATTTATTTGCCTTCTATTTTTAATGGCTTCTTGGGGAGTATTTGGACCATTACCAACTTTTGAGGAACTTGAAAACCCCAAAAGTGATTTAGCTACTGAAGTGATTTCTGCTGATGGAAAAACATTAGGAAAATACTACGTAAAAGCAAATAGAACCCCAATTAAATATAAAGATTTACCAGATAATTTAATAAAAGCATTGGTGTCTACTGAAGACGAGCGCTTTTATGACCATTCAGGAATAGATTTTAAAGGGCTTGCTAGAGCTATTGCAAAAATGGGTGCTGGAGGAGGAGCCAGTACTATTACACAACAGTTAGCGAAAAACCTTTTTACCAAAAGAGCTTCTTCAAATAAGTTCAAAAGAATTATTCAGAAGATGATGGAGTGGGTAGTATCTGTTAGGTTAGAGCGTCAGTATACCAAAGATGAAATACTTACTATGTATCTGAATACGCAAGATTTTATCTTCAATGCTGTAGGAATTCGTTCAGCAGCAAGGATTTATTTCGGAAAGGAACCTAAAGATTTGGATATACAGGAATCGGCCATTATTGTAGCAATGCTTAAAAATCCTAGACAATTTAACCCTTATAGAGAAATTTCAAAGAAGAAGTCATTACGTCGAAGAAATGTTGTTTTCTCACAAATGAAAAAGAATGGATTTTTAACCGAGAAACAAAAAGATTCGTTTCAGAAACTTCCTTTAAAAATAAACTTTACTCCCGAAAGTCATAGTGATGGTTTAGCTACTTATTTTAGGGAGAATTTAAAGCAGCTTTTAAAAAGATGGGCGAAAAATAATTTAAAGCCAGATGGAGAAGCTTACAATATTTATAAAGATGGATTGAAAGTGCATGTAACTATTGATTCACGCATGCAAAAGTATGCCGAAGATGCATTGAAATCGCATATGGCGAATCTTCAATCTTTCTTTCATAAAGAACAAAAGAAAAACAAAAATGCTCCATTTTACGATTTAGATAAGCAACAAATTGCTAGTACGATTAGAAGAGCCAAGCAAAATTCTGATCGTTATAGACAAATGAAGGCAAAAGGAGCTAGTGAAAGCGAAATTGAAAAAGCTTTCAATACCGAAACAGAAATGAGGGTGTTCTCTTGGAAAGGAGATCGTGACACCGTAATGACACCGTACGATTCTATAAGATATTACAAGCATTTCCTTAGATCAGGGTTGGTTTCTATTGAGCCACAAACAGGACATATTAAAGCTTGGGTTGGTGGTATCAGTCATAAGTACTTTAAGTATGATGCAGTTGAGCAACAAAAAAGACAGGTTGGATCTACCTTTAAACCATTTGTATATGCTACTGCAATTAATCAGTTGAAGATGTCACCTTGTGATAAGTTACCAAATACGCCATATACAATACCAAAAGAGAAATATGGGATGCCTAAAGATTGGACTCCGAAAAACTCTAATAATAAGTATGGAGGTGAGCTGACATTAAAAGCGGCATTAGCGAATTCAACGAATGTAGTTACCGCTCAGTTAATTGATAAGGTTTCTCCAATAAACGTAGCCAGATTGGCTCAATCGGCAGGTATTAAATCTAAAATTGAAGCGAATCCTTCAATTGCTCTTGGATCAGTAGATTTATCGTTGATAGAAATGGTTAGCGCTTATTCTACATTTGCGAATAAAGGATTACGAGTGAGTCCAATGATGATTACCAGAATTGAAGATAAAAATGGAACTGTTTTAGAGGAATTTGTTCCAGAAACAAAGGAGGTTTTAAGTGAAGAATCTGCTTATGTTATTTTAGATTTAATGAAAGGAGTTACCCAATCAGGTTCAGGAGCTAGATTACGTTCTGGATGGACAAGACAGAATAAAGAAAGCACAGGGTTCCCTTATAAATTTACCAATCCTATTGCTGGGAAAACAGGAACAACTCAGAACCAATCTGATGGATGGTTTATGGGAATTGTACCGAATTTAGCAACGGGAGTTTGGACTGGAGGTGAAGACAGAGCAACCCATTTCTATGGAATAGGAAGAGGTCAAGGAGCTACCATGTCATTGCCAACTTGGGCATTATTTATGCAAAAATGTTATGCTGATGAAACGTTAACTATCAGTCAGAAAGATTTTAAAAAACCATCAGGAGAATTAACAATCAACTTAGATTGTTCAAAGACTTCTGAGGAGAAAGATGGTAAGGAAATTGATGGTGAGGACGGTGAAAATGAAGATACAGATTTTTAAAACAAACAGCTATATATGATCAATAAAGAAGTAAAAAACGTTCAAGAGGCGGTAGCTGGTGTAAAGGATGGAATGACTTTAATGTTAGGTGGATTTGGATTATGTGGAATTCCTGAAAATGCCATTGCTGAACTAGTGCGACTTGGAGTTAAAGATGTTACCTGTATTTCTAATAACGCAGGCGTGGATGATTTTGGATTAGGATTATTATTACAGAATCGTCAAATAAAAAAAATGATTTCATCATATGTTGGTGAAAACGACGAATTTGAACGTCAAATGTTATCGGGTGAGTTAGAAGTAGAATTAACTCCTCAAGGAACTTTGGCAGAGAAGTGTAGAGCTGCTCAAGCTGGCTTCCCAGCCTTTTATACGCCTGCTGGATACGGAACAGAAGTGGCCGAAGGTAAAGAAGTAAGAGAGTTTGACGGTAAAATGTATGTGTTAGAACCAGCTTTTAAGGCGAATTTTTCATTTGTAAAAGCTTGGAAGGGTGATGCTGCTGGAAATTTAGTTTTCAAGGGCACGTCAAGAAACTTTAATCCGAATATGTGTGGAGCTGCGACTATTACTGTGGCTGAGGTGGAAGAGTTGGTTCCTGTAGGAGAATTGGACCCTAATAATATTCATATTCCAGGGATTTTTGTACAACGTATTTTTCAAGGCGAAAAATATGAGAAAAGAATTGAACAACGTACTGTTCGTCAACGTGGTTAATAGTTTAATGTAATAATAGAACAGTGTGTAAATGAAAAATCCAGCGGTTGAGAAATCCATTGAATTAGCACTGTTAATTATTGAGTATTGCGAGATACTAGAAAAGGAAAGAAAGTTTGTAGTATCAAAGCAATTATTAAAATCAGGAACAAGTATTGGAGCTAATATACATGAAGCTCAGAATGCCGAAAGTAAATCTGATTTTATACATAAAATTAAAATCGCGACGAAAGAATTAGAAGAGACCAAATATTGGTTAATTCTTTGTGAAAGAACAGAAAGTTATCCAACGGACTTAATGTTGAGGAAGAAACTTGAGGAACTTGGATTGATTTTATACAAAATACTGAGTACTAGTATTAAGAATAGGAGATAGGAAATGGTTGGCTAATAAAGAAGATCGATTATAAACATTGAAATTTTAATGATTGTTAAATAGTATAATTGTTACATTAAAGCTTATTATACTGGTACATTCATACATTATTAAATTGATACATTAGAAAATGTTAGATAAAAACGGAATCGCTAAACGAATAGCAAAAGAGGTAAAAAATGGGTACTATGTAAACCTTGGAATTGGAATTCCAACATTAGTAGCCAATTTTGTTCGTGATGATATTGAGGTTGAATTTCAAAGTGAAAATGGGGTTTTAGGAATGGGACCATTTCCTTTTGAAGGTGAGGAAGATGCGGATGTTATAAATGCCGGAAAACAGACAATAACAACACTTCCAGGAGCTAGTTTCTTTGATTCAGCAACTAGTTTTTCTATGATTCGAGGGAAACACGTTCATTTAACTATTTTAGGAGCTATGGAAGTAGCGGAAAATGGTGATATTGCCAATTGGAAAATTCCTGGTAAAATGGTAAAAGGAATGGGAGGAGCTATGGATTTAGTAGCGAGTGCTGACAATATTATAGTAGCAATGATGCACACAAACAAACGTGGAGAATCAAAGCTATTAAAAAAGTGTTCTTTACCATTAACAGGAGTAGGTTGTGTAACTAAAATAGTAACCAATTTGGCCGTTTTGGAAATTAAGGATAATACTTTTTATTTATTAGAAAGAGCACCAGGTGTTTCTGTAGAAGAAATTCAAAAGGCAACAGAAGGGACTCTAGTTATAAATGGTGAAGTGCCTGAAATGGATATTTAAAACCGAATCATGCATCCTTACTACTGAAGGCTTTGGTTAAGACTAAGACTTCCTTGGTTTTTGATTGATCTTGGAATTGCCAATAAAGGTAGAAACTGCGAAGAGGTCGGGGCAAATCATAAATGGTTTAACTTTAATCGTAAAGAAAAGGGGTGTTATTACTGTAAAGTTATTACAGATAAATCCGAAAATGATTTTGTGGAGGTTACCAAAACAAAAGAATTAGAACAAGCAATAACCTCAGGGCAAGCCCATAAGGTATTCAAAGGAAACAAGTTTAAAAATTTCGACTAAAGCGTCGGAGCATTTAAATCTCACTTAGTGAGTAAAACGAAACAATGAAAATAATCTCATATAACGTAAACGGCATACGGGCAGCAATAAAAAAAGGGTTTTTAGAATGGCTTAAACAAGCAAATCCAGATGTGATTTGTATTCAAGAAACCAAAGCTCAGAAAGAACAGCTAAATGCCGACGATTTTACCGATGCTGGATACCCTTTTCAATATTGGTTCTCAGCTCAAAAAAAAGGATATTCAGGAGTTGCTGTTTTTTGTAAAACAGAGCCGAATCATATTGAATATGGAACGGGAATTGAAAGCATGGATTTTGAAGGTCGTAACTTGCGGGTAGATTATGATGGTATTTCCATTATGAGTTTATATTTACCTTCTGGGACAAATAGTGATCGATTAAACTTTAAGTTTAACTACATGGACGAGTTTCATGAGTACGTGAACAAACTCAGAAAGGACGTTCCGAATGTTGTAATTTGTGGAGACTATAATATTTGTCATGAAGAAATTGACATTCACAATCCTAAAATGAAAGGAGTATCTGGATTTTTACCTGAAGAACGTGAATGGATAGGGAAGTTTATTGATAGTGGGTTTATTGATAGTTTCCGTCATTTAAATAAAGAGCCACACCATTACAGTTGGTGGAGTTACCGCGCTAATTCTCGTGCTAATAATAAGGGATGGAGAATTGACTATTGTATGGTAGCAGATCCTTTAAAAGATAAAATAGAAAGAGCATATATTTTGCCAGAAGCTAAACATTCTGATCATTGTCCTATTGTGGTCGAAATAAATGCTTAACAACGTTAACCCCAAGGCGCACAATAACATGCGCTTTTTTGTTTTTATAAAATTAAGAAATCACTAAAAAACACTCTTTTGAAACGCTTACTACACCTACTACTTTTCTATTCAAGCTTGTCAATGGCACAAGTACCTATTGATTCCTTAAAACAGGTAAATGACACCTTAAATCCTATAATATCGAATGCAATAATAAACTCAGCAGACTCTCTTGTAGTGACTGGTAAAGAGGAGTTTTTTTCGGATTCGGACTTAAAAGTAATTGATAGTCTTCTGATCGAAGAAAAATTTAATTCTTCTTTATTTGAAGGGGTTCAGTATGTAATTAATGATAAAGACATTGTAGGGAGTACAACCGCTATTCTCTCCGAAGAACTTCTAAAAAAAAGACTTAAAGAACTAGATAATAAAACACCTTTTAATCTTGCCTATAATCCAGCTCTTGTAAAGGAAATTAACAGATATTTAAAGTACAGGAAAAGATATTACCCAGCATTGATGGCGAAGGCTGAATACTATTTTCCAATGTTTGAGCAATACCTAGATCAGTTTGATGTTCCTATTGAAATGAAATACCTGTCTATAGTTGAATCCGCTTTAAGACCGAGAGCACGTTCGTATGTTGGAGCAACAGGTTTATGGCAGTTTATGTATGGAACAGGAAGACAGTTCAATTTAAACGTAAGTTCTTATGTCGATGAACGTCAAGATCCAGTAAAATCGACTGTAGCCGCTTGTAAATACTTAAGTCAACTATACAAAATATTTGGAGATTGGGACTTGGCTTTAGCAGCTTATAATTCAGGTCCTGGAAATGTGTCTAAGGCAATTAAGAGGTCTGGTGGATATAAAAATTACTGGAATATACGTCCCTTTTTACCTAGAGAAACTGCGGCTTATGTTCCTGCATTTTACGCAACCATGTATATTTTTGAATATGCAGAAAAGCACGATTTATATCCAGAAAGCCCTGATGTTTTTCATTTTGAAACGGATACTATTCGAGTAAAACGAACCATAAGTTTTGAACAAATTTCTCAAAAGGTTAATGTTGATGAAGAAGTACTTACTTTTTTAAATCCAGAGTATAAACTTAATACAATACCTTATGTTGAAGGGAGAAACTATGCAGTAAGACTGCCTAAGAAAAGGATTATAGATTTTCTAGATAAAGAGAAGGAAATTTATGAAATGGCAAAAGAAGATGAAGAAAAAGGCGAAAAACCATTACCAAAATATTTTGAAATGGATCAGCGCATTGTTTATCGGGTTAAGAGCGGGGACTATTTAGGTAAAATAGCGAATAAATTCGGTGTTAGGGTTCGTGATATTAAACGTTGGAATGGTATGAGGACCCACAATCTTAAAATTGGGCAACGATTAAGTATTCATCCGAAACGTTTGGCAATTCCTAAATCTGTATCAAAAAAGAAGAAAAAGAAAGCATTGCCTAAGGGTAATCATGAAGTATACACAGTTCAACAAGGAGACTCTCTTTGGTCAATATCAAAAAAGTTTTCTCCTGTTTCGATAGAACAATTAAGAGAATGGAATGATTTTTGGGGAAAGAAAAGTCTTAAGCCAGGAATGAAACTTAAAATATTTAAAAGTTAAAAGCATGAGAAAACTATTATTAATACCCCTGTTACTGTTAATAGTAACTTCCTGCAAGAAAGGAACAAAAGAAGATATTATCTTACCAGGTTCATCAGGAAACACGAATGCCATTTTGGTCGTTGTAAAAGGAAGTGATTGGGAAGGAAAAATTGGTGATGAAATCCGAACAGTTTTTGGAGAACATCAAGTCGGACTTCCGCAACCAGAAACCTTGCTTAGTGTTAGCCAAATAGACCCTTCTGGTTATAAAGGTTTTATTAAAAACGGAAAAGCAATTTTAATCTTAAGAAAAGGGAAAGATGAAAATATTTCTGTTGAAAGAAACAAATATGCAGCACCTCAGATTATTGTGCATGCTTCAGCAAAAGATGAAGAAGGAATTATAAGCTTAATTAAAAATCGAGGCAAGGAGATTATTGAAATTTTCAAGGAAGAAGATATTAAGTTTACGCAAAATATATTTAGAAGAGAGCGTTTAGATGAATCTCAGTTCAAAACGATTCAAAATTTGAATATTAGTGTTGATATCCCTAAAAGATACAACTTAGTAGACGATACAGGTGAGTTTTTATGGTTACGTCAGCATTTAAAAAGTGGTATTGCAAGAGGAGATGGTTCGAATAATATTTTAATATATAGCCTTCCTTTAGAAGAAGGAATGGATGTCGCCGATAATATTGCAGCAATGAGAGATGCTATCGGTGAAAAGCATATTCCAGGAAGTAAAGAAGGGATGTATATGATTACGGAACAAGCCTATACACCGCATACTTATGAGGTGAAATTCAACGGAAAACAGGCATATGAAACTCGTGGAAAATGGGAAGTAAAAAATGATTTCATGGCAGGGCCTTTTTTAAACTATACCGTTATTGATAAAGAGAATAATAGGTTGGTCGTTTTTGAAGGATTTACGTATGCTCCTTCTGTAAATAAAAGAAATTTTATTTTTGAATTGGAAGCAATTGCAAAAACATTGAAAATAAAATAACGTCAGTTTATAATTGACTTCAAAAAGCCATCATACTACAACATGATGGCTTTTTTTCTATATTAGAGGTGATTAACTTTAATTTTTTAAGAATGGAAACAAATTATTTTGCAATTTTAGGAGCTGCTTTTATACCCATGATTATGGGGTTTCTTTGGTATGGTCCTATGCTTTTTCAAAAGGCATGGATGAAGGAAATGAATTTCACGCAAAAGGATGTAGAAGGTGGAAATATGTTAGTGATATTTGGATTGAGTTTTGTGTTTAGTTTTATACTCGCCCTTTTTCTTCAATCCATCGTAATTCATCAATTTGGTGTTTTTCAAACATTGGCAGGAGAACCAGGTTTTATGGAACAAACTGGAGAAGGGTTCGCCACTTATAAAGAGTTTATGGCAAATTATGGAAATCGCTTTAGAACCTTTAAACATGGCGCTTTACATGGTGTTCTTTCTGGTCTTTTTATTGTATTGCCAGTTATTGGAACGAAAGCTTTGTTTGAAAGAAAAACCTTTAAATATATTGCTATTAATGTAGGATATTGGATGATAACTCTTGCATTAATGGGAGGAGTTGTTTGCCAATGGGCTTAAAATAACTACTAAAAATAAAAAATCACTAACCTCAAAAGTTAGTGATTTTTTTATGCTATTTTTCCAAGTTTGGAGATGATATGATCGAACTAATTTCTTAATTTTTGTAACAAATTGAAAAACTCACTTACCTATAGGTATCAACAATTAAATAAATCAAATGACTTCACACTTCTTAAACTTAGAATGGAAACAATATTTTCGTTCTTCCTATTGGCAAAAAGGAATTGGAATAAAAATATTAATGGGATTTTTTGCACTATACTTAATTGTAATTTTTTTGTTAGGTGGTGTAGGTATTTTTCCAGCACTCAAAAAGTTCTTTCCAGAAAGTGATCCTTTTTTAATCATAAATGGGTTTCTTTTCTATTGGGTATTGGTTGATTTAATGGCTCGATTCTTTTTACAAAAACTACCGGTAATGACTATAAAACCATTACTAACACTACCTATTAAAAAAAGTAAAATTGTAAACTATGTATTGGGTAAGTCTGCGACTTCATTTTTTAACTTTTTACCACTATTTGCATTTATACCGTTTAGTATTGTGCTTATTGGAAAGGGATATAGTTTGCCAGAAACAGTAACATGGTTAGCAGGAATTGTTTTAGTTGTACTTACTGTAAACTACCTGAATTTTGTAATAGAGAATTTAAGTGCTAAAAGCGATTTGTCGTTTTTACCTTTAATTGCTGTCACATCGGGTCTATTCGCTTTAGATTATTTTAAAATTATATCGTTTTTCGACTTGGTTTCTTCAGGAATGTTAGCCATTAGTAAAAACCCTATCTTACTTATTGTTCCGGTTCTTTTACTAGGAGTGCTATATATGCTAAACTTTAAAATGTTAAAAGATAGTTTGTTTTTAGATTCCGCTGTAAAGGCAGAGGTAAAGGAGGCTAAAACTACTGATTATGCATGGACTCAAAAGTTTGGAGATATCGCTCCTTTTATGCAGTTAGACTTAAAACTAATCATGAGAAATAAAAGAACAAAGTCAACGCTTTGGATGCTTATCATTGGATTATTATATGGCTTAGTATTTTATCCAAATCCGGAATATGCAGACAAAGAGTTCTTCTTCATTTTTATTGGAGTTTTCACAACAGGAATTTTCTTAATCAATTTTGGCCAGTTCATTCCAGCTTGGGATAGTGGGTATTATAAAATGTTAATGAGTCAGAATTTTAAATATGAGCGTTACTTAAAATCAAAATTCACCCTGATGTCAATGAGCGTTATTATCCTTTTTGTTCTTGGAATTCCATATGTATATTTTGGTTGGAAAATACTATTGGCTCACTTTGCAGCGGCTATATATAATGTTGGAGTAAATACTCATGTTATTATGTGGGGAGGAACATTTAATCGTAAAAAAATCAACCTCGATCAAAAGGCGGCATTCAATTATCAAGGTACTGGAGCCGTTCAATGGCTTATCGGAATTCCTTTAATGGTACTTCCAATGGCAATTTTCGGACTTTTAAACTGGCTAGTAAATTTTGAAATGGCAGTTATGGTGTTAACCTCTTTAGGTTTATTAGGGATTGCATTCCATCAAAAATTAATGACATTTATTACGAATAAGTACATCGCTAATAAATATGCTATGATTCACGCATTTGATCAAGAAAACTAATCGAAAAACAAAATTATGATACGAGTAACAAATCTTACTAAGAAATACGGAAATACAGAGGTTTTACATATAGGAGATTTAGAAATTCCAACGGGACAATCGTTCGGGTTAGTTGGGAATAATGGTGCAGGAAAAACAACTTTCTTTAATACACTTTTGGATTTAATTCGACCTACCTCCGGGGAAATATCAAATAACAATGTTGTTGTTGATAAAAGCGAAAATTGGAAAACATTCACAGGATCATTCATTGATGAGAGTTTTTTAATTGGTTACTTAACACCAAACGAATATTTTGAGTTTATAGGGAGTCTGAGAGGAATGAATAAGGCGGATATAAAGGCCTTCTTACAACCTTTTAAAGAGTTTTTTAATGATGAAATATTAGGAAAGAAAAAGTATCTGAGAGATTTAAGTAAAGGAAATCAGAAAAAGGTGGGGATTGTAGCTGCCATGATGGGAAATCCTCAGGTTGTAGTTCTAGATGAACCTTTTGCTAATTTAGATCCAACAACCCAAATCCGATTAAAAACACTTATCAAAAAACTAGCGGAAGATAAAGATGTTACAGTATTAATATCAAGTCACGACTTGAGTCATGTTACTGAAGTTTGTGAGAGAATAGTAGTTTTAGAAAACGGAAATTTAGTGAAGGATATTCACACATCTACTCAAACTTTGCAAGAATTAGAGCATTACTTTTCTGCCTAAGAATTTAACCTGGAGTGCCCTATTATGAGGAATACAGCTTAAATCTTAACAAGTAATAATGAAATTAGCATATAATTGTTATTTTTACGCATTTACACACAATAACTTATCAGTATAGTTGTTGTAAAGTAAATGCGTATTTTTTTTATGAAAAAACTATCCAAAATATTAGTTTTCAGTATTGTTTTTGCCATAGTGTATTCTTGTGGTACCAGAAAAAACACTTTTGTAAACCGTAGTTTTCATTCGTTAACAACGAAATATAACGTGTTGTTTAATGGTGAACAAGCATTTTTAAAGGGCTTAAAAGAAATTGAAGAAAAGCATCAGGATAATTTTTGGAAGCGATTGCCTATCGAACCAATTACCTTTAATGAAAACACTATAGAGGCACCGTCGTTTAGGCCAGGAACGGGCTTTGATGATTCCGAAGAAGAGGAAGAAAGTAAACCCCTATCTCATTTTGATAAAGCAGAGGAAAAGGCTGTAAAAGCAGTTCAAAAGCATTCCATGAATATTGGAGGAATAGAGAGAAATGGTAAAATAGATGAGGCATATTTACTACTAGGGAAAGCACGCTATTATACACAACGATTTATACCAGCTGTTGAGGCGTTGAATTATGTAATTTCTAATTACCCGAAAGCAAGTTTAATCTATGATACTAAAATTTGGAGAGCAAAAGCAAATGTCAGATTAGATAATGAGAAGCTTGCCATTGAAACTCTTAACCTATTAATTGAGTTAGATAAGAACGAAAAAAGCCTAACAGATATTCAAAGAGAACGAGCGCACACTGCTATGGCAATGGCTTATGAGAAAACGGATACCATTCAAAAGGTAATTGAACATTTAGCTTTGTCTTCAAGAACATTTAAGAATAAAGAGCAATCTGCTAGAAATATGTTTATTCTCGGACAAATTTATAGTGAATTAGACAGGCGTGATTCTGCACGAATGGTATTTCAAAAGTTAGCAGATACGCGAAAAGCTCCAAGAAAATATAGAATCAGAGCTAGTATTGAATTAGCTAAAAATACTGAAAACGACTCTGCTTCGGTGTTAGTATTAAGTAGGTTAAAGAAACTGATACGAAACACTGATAACCGTAAATTTTTAAATTCATTGTATTATCAAGCAGGTGTACTTGAGCTTGGAAGAAATAAGATAGATAATGCCGTTGAGTATTTTAATAAGTCGTTGAAAGCGAAAACTAACAACGATTATCAGAAAACCTACGCATACGAACAGTTGGGTAAAATTGCTTTCGATAAACAAGAATATGTATTGGCAGGAACCTATTACGATAGTGTTTTAGGGAAAGTATCAAAAGAGTTCGATCAAGAAAAGAGGATTCGTAGAATTCGTAGAAAAAATAAAGGATTAACGACCTTAAGGAAACATGAGGAAACTGTTAAAACAAATGACAGTATTTTGAAAATAGTTGCCATGAGTATTGATGAAAGAAAGGCTTTTTTTCAGGAGTATATTGACAAGGTGAAAAAGGAAGATGAAGAGAGAAGGCAACAATTGTTAAACGCTCAAAACTTTGGGAGTTCTTTTGGAGGCCCGTCATTAATTGGGAATAATGCCAAAGGAGGAAAGTGGTATTTTTATAACGATCAAACAGTAGCATTTGGTAAAGTAGAGTTTCAAAGAGTTTGGGGGAATCGCCCGTTAGAAGATAATTGGAGGCTTTCAGAAAAAGAAACGATCTTAATTGATGAAGACCCCACGGAGGATAGCGAAGAGGAGGAAGAACTAGTGAACCCAAAGTATGAGTTAACTACCTATTTAGATGCAATTCCAACGAAAGAAGAGGATATTACGAAATTAAAAGAAGATAGAAACGTAGCACTGTATCAGTTAGGTCTTATTTATAAAGAACAGTTTAAGAACGCTGCATTGGCTTCTGCTAATTTTGAAAGACTTTTGAATATTGAAGGGCATAAGGAATCAGATTTGGCTATAAATTACCATTTGTATCAAGTTTATTCAGACGCGAATTATGAAGAGAAAGCAAATAAGCATAAAAATATAGTGCTTACTCAGTACCCAGATAGTAAATTTGCACAAATTATAAGAGAGCCAAACGTGAAGTTGGTAGAGGAAAAGAAAACGGATGAGGTTCTTAACAGATATAAAGAAATATACATTATATACAAACTAAATAAATTTGAAGAAGCTTTGGTTGAAATCGACAAGTTCGAACCGAGAGTTAAAAATTCAAATTTAATTCCTAAATTAGCTCTGTTAAAAGCCTTATGTATAGGGAAGTGCAAAGATCAGGATAGTTATAAGGAAGCCCTTGAATTTGTTTCTTTGAGTTATGCTAATACCGATGCAGGTAAAAAGGCAGAAGAAATATTAAAACAATTGAGTAAATAAAAATTAACCCATAAAGTCCCCATAAATGTTTAGTAAAGACAATAAAAAATCGAATGACAGAGTAGTTTCAGAAAGAAATGTAATTGGAGGAAACACCAAAATTATTGGTGATATCGTCTCTGAAGGTGATTTTAGAATTGATGGAACCCTTGAAGGTAATATTCAAACCAATGGTAGAATTATTATTGGACAAGCCGGTTTAATAAAAGGCAAAGCCGAATGCACCAATGCAGATGTTGAAGGTAAATTTGCTGGAGATTTATCAGTTTCTAGTGTATTAACTGTAAAAGCAACCGCTCATATTACAGGCGATGTTGTCATCGGAAAGCTATCTGTTGAACCTGGAGCAACTTTTAATGCTACTTGTTCTATGAAAGGAGCTGTTAAAGAATTAAAGAAAAATGACCAAAAGAAAGCCGAAAAAACAGCTTAATAAGTACGTTCGTTTTTCGGGCATAGCCATGCAAATGGGTCTAACCATTTATTTAGGGAGTATACTAGGTAAATGGTTAGATAATAAATTTCCAAACGATAGTGAACTTTACTTGAAAATTTGTACACTTGCAGCGGTTTTTGCAGCCATGTTTTCAGTGATTCGTCAAGTAAGTAAACTATCAAAAGATAAGAATGATTAAACGTATTATAATTTTTCTTGTTGTAGTGCTTATAGCATATATAGCAAGTTATTTACCTCACTTTTATATACTACAAATAAAACAATTAACCTTAGGGTACTCACTTTTTTCTGTTTATGGCTTTTTTGTCATCGCTGCTATATTAATTTATGGTATCGTTGAGTTTATCGCAGACAAAATGCCAAATCAGGCAGGTTATGCCTACTTAGCATCTATGTTTTTAAAAATAGGTTTTTTTCTGCTTATTTTTCAGAATGCAATTTTTAAGGAAGCGGTATTAACAAAAGCAGAAAAATTCTCTTTAATAATTCCTTTATTTTTGTTTTTAGCGCTGGAAGCTGTTTTTATCTCAAAACTGTTGAATAACAAATAATTTTCAGACGCAGAGCTAATTAACTACCTTAGGAAAACTAAATAAAAAAAGGGTTTGTAGTTTTAATTTATTGTTTACCTTTGCACGGAAATTTAGAGACCAAGTAAATCTATATTTAGCAAGGTATGATGATAGCAAAAAAACCTATCTACTATTTAACAGTAATAGCACTAGTATTTAGTTCGTTCACAGCATTTGCTGGTGGCGGAGAAACTTCAAGTAAAGGAGGTCAAATTAACACTCCTGAAGGTATCAGAGGATATATTAAACATCACTTAGCAGATTCTCACGATTTTGCATTGTATTCGTATACAAATGATGCTGGTGAACGTAAACATGTAGGTTTTCCTCTGCCTGTAATCGTTTGGACTAGTAAAGGGTTGAAAACTTTTATGTCTTCAGCGTTTCATCATAACGATGATGGTCATTTAATTGTTGATAAAGGAGATGTGAAGTTGGTGAAGATTCATAGTAAAATTTATGAGTTGAATGAAGGAGCTACAGCTGTAGCTTTTGATGAGTCACATCATGCTACAAATGCGCACAAAGTTTTAGATTTTTCAATAACAAAAAGTGTTTTTGGAATGTTGTTCGCAGGACTTTTAATGTTTTTAGGGTTTAGATCATTGGCTAAAGGATACAAGAAAGGAGCGATTCCAACAGGTTTTGGTCGTGTATTAGAACCATTGGTATTATACGTAAGAGACGAAATAGCGAAGCCGAATATTGGAGAGAAACACTACCGTAAATTTATGGGGTTCTTGTTAACTGTTTTCTTCTTTATTTGGATTTTGAATTTGTTAGGATTAACTCCATTAGGTTTTAACGTAACTGGTCAAATTGCGGTTACCGTATGTTTAGCTATGTTTACTTTCTTTATTGTTCAATTTAGCGGGAATAAAGATTATTGGAAACATATTTTTTGGATGCCAGGTGTACCGGTTCCAATGAAAATAATATTAGCACCTATTGAAATATTAGGGATGTTAACCAAGCCTTTCTCATTATTAATTCGTTTGTTTGCCAATATGACGGCGGGTCACTTCGTTGTAATGAGTTTGATTGCCTTAATGATTACTTTAAAGAATCAATTTGGGGTAGTTGGGTCCACAGGGTTATCTTTATTGTTGGCGTTGTTTATTTCTGTTATTGAAATATTAGTGGCGTTTTTGCAAGCGTTTATTTTTACAATGTTATCATCATTGTTTATTGGGATGGCTGTTGCAGAACACGATCATCATTAAGAATAGAATAAGAATTTGTTTAATTTATATATAAATCAATTAGTATGGTAACTTACAATTTAATTGGAGCAGGATTAATCGTAATCGGTGGAGGAATCGGATTAGGTCAAATCGGTGGAAAAGCAATGGAAGGAATTGCTCGTCAACCTGAGGCTGCTGGTAAAATCCAAACAGCGATGATCATCATCGGAGCATTATTAGAAGGTTTAGCATTTGGTGCTTTAATCTTAGGGAAATAATTCCGAAAGAAATTAAAAAGTAAAACATTTTCCTGTAACGGTTGGTTACAGGAAATGTTTTCAAATTAGACAAAACAAATTTTAAAAGAATAAATTACAGATATAATGGATCAGTTATTAAATGATTTTTCTCCAGGGTTATTTATCATGCAAGCATTAATTTTAGTTATCATACTATTTTTAATGATTAAGTTTGCTTGGAAACCAATAATGAGTGCGTTAACAGAACGTGAAGAAGGTATTCAAAATGCATTAGATGCAGCTGAAGCAGCAAAAAAAGAAATGCAGAATTTACAAGCTGATAATGATAGATTATTGAAAGAAGCGAGAGTTGAAAGAGATGCAATGTTAAAAGAAGCTCGTGAAATCAAGGAGAAAATAGTTGCTGATGCAAAAGAAGATGCATCTTCAGAGGCTACAAAATTAATCGAAAACGCAAAGGTTTCAATTGAGCAAGAAAAGCAGGCTGCTTTGGCTCATATAAAACATCAAGTTGCTGAGTTATCAATTGGTATCGCACAAACTGTTGTTAAGAAAGAATTGGCTTCTCAAGACGATCAATTAAAGCTTGTTGAAGGAATGTTAGAAGAAGTTACTTTAAACTAATCATTCAATGAAACAAGGAAGACCAGCACTACGTTACGCAAAAGCAGTACTAAACCTTGCAAAAGATACAGGGATAGAAACTGAGGTTAATGATAACATGAAGTTAATCGTTGACACTATTGCGGGAAGTAGCGATTTAGAAGCAATGCTTAAAAGCCCTGTTATTAAGGCAGCAGATAAGCGTAAAGTATTAGTCGCTCTTTTTGGAGATAAGGTAAATAACGTTTTAAAAGGATTGTTTAATGTGTTGGAAGAAAACAAGCGTATGATAATGCTTGAACCAATAGCAAAACAATATGCCGTTATTTATGATTATCACAGAAGCATTCAGTTAGCGAAAGTTACTACAGCAGTACCTTTAACTAAAGATTTAGAAGAAAGAATATTAGCCAAGATTGTTGAAATTACTGGAAACAAGGCGAATATTGAAAATATAGTAAACCCTGATATTTTAGGTGGGTTTATTTTAAGAGTTGGCGATGTACAGTACGATGCAAGTATATCAAACCAATTCAATGAATTAAGAAAAGAATTTGACAATAGTCATTATATTCCAAAAATTTAATTTTACATCAAAAGATATAAGATGGCAGCAATTAAACCAGCTGAAGTATCAGCAATTTTAAAGGAACAATTAACAAATTTCGAAGCGAAAGCTACGTTAAATGAAGTTGGAACTGTATTACAAGTGGGTGATGGTATTGCTCGTGTTTACGGTTTGTCAAATGTACAATACGGTGAATTGGTTGAGTTTGATAACGGATTGGAAGCAATCGTATTAAACTTAGAAGAAGATAATGTTGGTGTTGTATTATTAGGACCTTCAACAGGAATTAGTGAAGGATCTACTGTAAAGCGTACAGAAAGAATTGCTTCTTTAAAAGTAGGAGAAGGTATTGTTGGACGTGTAGTTGACACCTTAGGAAACCCTATCGATGGAAAAGGACCTGTTAAAGGTGAAACTTTCGAAATGCCACTAGAGAGAAGAGCTCCTGGGGTAATTTATAGAGAGCCAGTTACAGAACCTATGCAAACAGGAATTAAGTCGATTGACGCAATGATCCCTGTTGGACGTGGTCAACGTGAATTAATTATTGGTGACCGACAAACTGGTAAGTCTACTGTTGCTATTGATACTATCTTAAATCAAAAAGAATTTTTTGATGCTGGAGAGCCTGTTTACTGTATTTATGTAGCAATAGGTCAAAAAGCTTCTACTGTTGCGGCAATAGCGAATATGTTAGAAGAAAAAGGAGCGTTAGCATACACAACAATTGTTGCTGCAAATGCTTCAGATCCTGCACCAATGCAAGTATATGCACCGTTTGCAGGAGCTGCAATTGGAGAGTACTTCCGTGATACTGGTAGACCAGCTTTAATTGTTTATGATGATTTATCAAAACAAGCTGTTGCTTACCGTGAGGTTTCATTATTATTAAGAAGACCTCCAGGACGTGAGGCATATCCTGGTGATGTATTTTATTTACACTCAAGATTATTAGAGCGTTCAGCAAAACTTATCAATGATGATAAAATTGCTGGAGGAATGAACGATTTACCAGAGTCTTTGAAAGGTAAAGTAAAAGGTGGTGGATCTTTAACAGCATTACCAATTATTGAAACTCAAGCGGGAGACGTTTCTGCATATATTCCAACAAACGTAATTTCGATTACTGATGGACAGATTTTCTTAGAGTCTGATTTATTTAACTCAGGGGTTCGTCCTGCAATTAACGTAGGTATTTCTGTATCGCGTGTAGGAGGTTCTGCTCAGATTAAGTCAATGAAGAAGGTATCTGGTACGTTAAAGTTAGATCAAGCACAATATCGTGAATTAGAAGCATTTGCTAAGTTTGGTTCTGATTTAGATGCTGCTACTTTAAATGTAATTGAAAAAGGTAAGCGTAACGTTGAGATCTTAAAGCAAAATCAAGGAGATCCTTTTACTGTGGAAGATCAAGTTGCTATCATCTATGCAGGTTCTAAGAACTTATTAAGAGATGTTCCAGTAAATAAAGTAAAAGAATTCGAAAGCGATTATATCGAGTACTTAAATGCAAAGCATAGAGGTACATTAGATACATTAAAAGCTGGTAAATTAACAGATGAAGTAATTGATACTTTAACTGAAGCAGCTAAAGAAATTTCAGCAAAATTTTCAGCTTAATAAAATATTTTAGTGTTGAGTGTTGAGATGAAATTTCTCAATGCTCAATACTCAATACTAAATAACTACGAGTATGGCAAACTTAAAAGAAATACGTAACAGAATTAGTTCTATTAAATCAACAATGCAGATTACCTCTGCCATGAAAATGGTATCGGCTGCAAAGTTGAAAAAAGCTCAAGATGCTATTACGGCAATGCGTCCATATTCATCTAAGCTTACAGAGTTATTGCAGAGCTTAAGTGCTACTCTAGATAGTGATGCAGGTGGAGCTTATTCTACAGAAAGAGAAGTTAAAAAAGTATTATTGGTTACGATAACTTCAAATAGAGGATTATGTGGTGGTTTTAACTCGTCTATTATTAAAGGAACGGTTAAAACAATCAATGAAAAATATAACGGAGTTGCTGTAGATATCCTTACTATTGGTAAAAAAGGAAACGATATTTTATCTAAAGAGCATAACGTAATTGAAAATAGAAATGATATTTTCGATGAGTTAACTTTTGATAATGTTTCTGGAGTTGCTGAACAGCTAATGAATTTGTATGTTGATGGTTCGTATGACAAAATCGAAATCATTTATAACAGATTTAAAAATGCAGCTACTCAAATTGTTCAAGTAGAGCAATTTTTACCAATTAAGCCTATTGAAAGTGATGAAAACGTAAACTTAGATTACATTTTCGAACCTTCAAAAGAAGAGATTGTTTTAGAGTTAATTCCTAAATCATTAAAAACGCAATTATACAAGGCTATTCGTGATTCATTTGCTGCCGAACACGGGGCTCGTATGACTGCAATGCATAAAGCAACAGATAATGCTACGGAATTACGCGATGAGTTATTATTAACTTATAACAAAGCTCGTCAAGCTGCAATTACAAACGAAATTCTTGAAATCGTTGGTGGTGCAGAGGCATTGAATAACTAAGAATAATATTCTATATAATATTGAAAATCCAAAACATTTGTTTTGGATTTTTTTATTTTAATGCATTAATATATCTGACCCTTGCTATTAGCGAGAATAGTATAACATCAAGCAAATAATAACCTTACCGCTACAGATAATAGATAGAATAATTAAGTGCTATTATTTAACTCATATTTGGTTCGATTTAAAAGCGATTCTTATGAAACACGTAGTATGTATTATTCTTTTTATCTCTATATCTATATACGGGCAAAAAGAAAACAATAATAATAGTGATAAAGAAGTTAAAAGTATACCTATTTCAGTAATAAATGAAGTGCCTATTTTTCCAGGCTGTGAGTATGTGTTGGGTAAAAAAGGAAAGAAGGCGTGTTTGAACAGAAAAATGAATGAACATGTCTTGGAAGCTTTCAATATGGATATTTTTAATTGTATTGAAAAGAAACAAATACTGAATAAAGAGACCAACGAATATGAAGAAAGATGTATTAGAATTAAATCAGGAAGGAAAATAATTTATTTGATGTTTCAAATTGGTACAGGTGGAATGGCTGAAGATATAACTGCAAGGGCTTCTCATCCAGTTATAGAGAAAGAGGCTATTCGAATAGCTAAACTACTACCAAAAATGGAACCAGGGAGACAAAAAGGGAAAGTTGTTAGAACGGGATATACGTTGCCGATAACATTAAACATAGAGTAATAAAGCTATAAAACACAAAAGCGAACCCTAAGGTTCGCTTTTTTTATCATAATTATGATAAAATTAAACAGAAACTAGGTTAGTAATCCTAGTGCTTTTGATAGGTTGCCTTATTAGAAAATAAACTAATAAAGGAATAATGCCGTGAGGTAATCGATAAATTACCAGATATAAATATTGATGTATAATACTCAAAGAAACATCATAGTGGAAGCCACTGAGGATACGGGCTAAAGCGGTTGCGAATCCCCAAAAAGCAGCATATAGTAAAGCGATTTTAGTAATTCTTGGAATAAAAATGGCGATGGCTATTACAAAATCTAATATACCAGCTAAAAAGAGCATGTTTTTAGCCATTTCTTCTTGTATAGGCAATATGTTTAAGGTCATGGTTACAAAGTTGCCAGGAAGTGGGTAAAAATAGCCTAAAGCATACATTCCATGACAAGTGAAGGCGAAGGCGATAACCATTTTCAAGCACAATACTAGAATATCTTGATTTTTACTCTTTAGAAAATAGATTAAAGCTACTGGAACTCCAAATTGAATGGTATGCTCAAAGAACATAACCAAATGATAGAACTTCTCTTTAGTTAATAATAATGCTAAAAGAATTAAACTTACTGAACCTAATTTTAAAACAGAATACATCCAACGTTTAGATTTTTCGTTAATAGTTAAAGAAATTACTGCACATAAGCTATAAAGTACTCCTGTACTTCGTGTTAAAAACTGAATTGCATGATCTGTGTTTAAATTGGTAACATACGATTGCCAAGAAACACCAAAAACACTGGTTACAATAGGTTCTAATAGATGTTGATCCCAGAAGAAGCTTCTAAATGGAGCATCCCAGAACAAATGTTGATAAGCTCTTCCTAAAAAAATTAAAAAAGAGCTAATCTTTAAAATACGCAGAAGGGTTGAGTTTTTCATACTTAAAGATTTCGGCAAATATAGAAATGAGTGTATTCGCCTATGGTTAAATATTGGTTAGAAAATCATTTATTAATAGTTAACATCTTCTTTCATAGATTATTATACTATTAATTGTTTTTTTTAGTTATATACTCTTAACATGTAAAAATATATTTGCATGTGTTATAATAATACTAACCAAAATACCCTTCCTTATGAAAACAATTATGTTGTGGTTACTACTTCTAGTAACCTTCACAACTTATTCGTCCAACGACAAGTACCGATTAATTATTACCGATAATCCATCTACCACAATTATGATTGGTTGGAATCAGATTTCTGGTACAAGTCCTAAAGTGCATTATGGCACTACAGATTACGGAACAAACTGGTCAAGTTATCCAAGCTCAAAAACGGTAGATCGTTCAGTTTCTTACAAAGGAATGAGTAATACCTTTGCTAAATTGACTGGTTTAACCCCAAACACCAATTACTATTTTGTTATTAGAGATAGTCAAGGAACCAGTAGTCGCTTCTGGTTTAAAACTGCCCCTAGTAATAATCAAAAGATGTCATTTATTGCAGGAGGAGATTCTAGGAATAACAGAACCCCTCGAAGAAATGCGAATACTTTAGTTTCTAAGTTAAAGCCTACTGCGGTATTCTTTGGAGGTGACATGACCAATGGTGATTCAAGTACAGAATGGAAAAACTGGCTTGATGATTGGCAAAATACCACGGCTAGTGATGGTAGAATGTTTCCTATTGTGCCGGCAAGAGGAAATCATGAAGATTCTAACAATAGTGTGTATCATTTGTTTAATGTACCCTCAACTAGTGTTTATTATGATATTACTTTTGGAAGTAATTTGTATACAATTTTCACGTTGAATTCTGAAATTTCTGCAGGAGGAAGCCAAGGTTCTTGGTTAAGTCAAAAACTGAGTGCGAACAATTCTATTTGGAAATCGGCTCAATACCATAAGCCTATGCGACCTCATGTTTCTTCGAAGTCAGAAGGAAATGATGAATATTCAAACTGGGCTCAGTTGTTTTATAATAACGGAGTAAATTTAGTGTTTGAATCTGATTCGCATACGGTAAAATCTACATGGCCAATGAAACCATGTTCAGGTGGATCAGGATGTGAGGAAGGTTTTGTTAGAGATAATACAAACGGAACCGTATATGTTGGTGAAGGATGTTGGGGAGCACCACTTCGTTCGTCAAATGATGCTAAAGGATGGACTCGAAATAATGCGACTTTCAATCAGTTTAAATGGATATTTGTTGATGCGAACAAAATTGAAGTTAGAACGGTAAAAGTTGACAATGCTAATAGTGTTGGCTCGGTTTCCAACTCTAACCCTTTCACAACTCCCGCTGGATTGGATATATGGAATCCATCAAATGGAAGTGTAATTACTATCTTAAATAATAATGTTGTCGATAATCAGGCACCAACGAAACCAACCAACTTAGTAGCTAGTGCTATAAACGGTACTTTTTTAACACTAAATTGGACGGCTTCAAGCGATAACATAGGAGTTACAGGATATGATATATACAGAGGGTCAATTAAAATAGCAACCGCGAATAGCACTACATTTAATGTAACTGGGCTATCGCCTCAAACGACCTATTCTTTTTACGTAAAAGCGAAAGACGCAGCAGGTAATACATCACTGTCTAGTAATACCATAACAGCAACGACTACAGATATTCAATTATCATGCTCTTCTACGATATCATCTTTTCCGTATAGCCAAGGGTTTGAATCTGGCGATGGATGGACACAAGTAACAGGTGATGATGGAAATTGGGTAAGAGATAGCGGAGGAACTCCTTCGTCGAGTACTGGACCAAGTTCGGCTGCGCAAGGCTCATATTATATGTTTTTGGAGGCATCAACGAACAATAGTGCTGGACAAATTGGGCATAACGCAACTGCTATTTTGGAAAGCCCTTGTATCGATTTAACAGGAAAAACATCGGCATCTTTTGCATTTAAAAATCATATGTACGGAAGTAATATTGGATCATTGACGATAAAAGCATCATTAGATGGGTTTAGTTGGTCAGATGTTTGGACAACTTCGGGAAGTAAAGGAAATCAGTGGAATTCAGTTTCAGTCAATTTAGCATCTTATCTCGGAAAGAAAATGAAACTAAGAATTGTAGGTAAAACAGGAAATGGTTGGTCAAGTGATATTGCTGTGGATGATGCTCGTATTACAACTGGCGGTGGAGGTTCCGATACCCAAGCTCCAACTGCTCCAGGTAATTTAACTGCTAGTAGTATTTCTCAAACGTCGTTACGTTTAAGTTGGACTGCTTCAACTGATAATATTGGTGTAACAGGCTATGATGTTTTTAAAGGAGCAACCAAGCTTACCACTGTTACTACAACCACATATCAAGTTAGCGGATTACAAGCAAGCACTTCTTACATTTTTACAGTAAAAGCAAAAGACGCGGCGGGTAATGTTTCTGTATCAAGTAATACAGTGAACGTAACTACTCCAGGAAACTCATTAACGTATTGTTCTTCAAAAGGAAATAGTGTTGCTGATGAGTATATTGGAAACGTAAGAATCGGGTCTATCAATAATACTTCCACGGGAGGAAATGGTTATTCAGATTTTACGTCAATCTCAACAAGTTTGACTAGAGGAGCTTCAACTACCATATCGATAACTCCAGTTTGGGTTGGAACAATTTACAGTGAAGGATACGGAGTGTTTATTGATTATAATCAGGATGGTGACTTTGCAGATGCTGGAGAAACGGTTTGGACAAAAAGTAGATCAAAAGACGCTTCGATAAATGGATCATTTATAGTACCATCTTCGGCTAGCCTCGGAGCTACACGTATGAGAATTGTAATGAAATACAATGCTACGCCAACTGCATGTGAAGCTTCGTTTGCCTATGGAGAAGTAGAAGATTATACGGTAAATATTACCAATACATTACTTAGAGCGACCGTGGAGAGCAAACCGAATTTAACTTCAACGTTAAAAATGTATCCTAATCCAGCTTCTGAAATATTATATATAAAAGGAGCTGATTCTAATTTAAATGTAAAAATATTCGATGTTACTGGGAAAAAAGTATACGAATCTAAGGTTCAAGGAACTTCCATAAACATATCTAAACTTTCGAGCAATACTATTTATATAGTAGAATTGTTTGATGAATTTGGAGAGAAAAAAATATCTAAAAGAATTATAAAGAACTAGTTACAAAGGGGAGTGTATTATTTTAACAATATGCATTCCTCTTTTTATTTTTTATAACATATGTTTGCCGAAATTTAAATATGCAAACTATGAAAAAAGTATTATTCAAAACATTTTTACTTTTAAGTATTATCGTATTTTCATCATGCTCAGGTAATGATGAGGAAACAAATCCAGACTCGTCTTTTAAGAACGAAATTAAAATGACAATTAACGGTAGGGAAGTAATTTTCAACCAAGTTGTTGTTGGGGAGAATGATTACCATGTATACAAAGATTTGGGAGGTGCTATTAAATTAACAGGAACTGTTGACGGTGCTACTAATGAGGTTATTACTGTTTCAATTTTGAAAGATAAAGTAGGTACTGGTTCTTTAGCAGAGATACTATATGAAGCTGCAGGGCAACGCTATGTTTATAGCCCTTGGGTTTCTGCATGGGATTGTGTTAATACTCCTAGTAACATTGTTTTGGTTACAACATCTAACGATGGAAGTACGATTTCTGGTGATTTTTCAGGAAGGCTTACTCATTGCCAATATGATAACGGAAATGAGACAGTTGAGGCGGACTTTAATTTTACTGAGGCGTCTTTCAGCGTAAAATATTAATGAAATTATATTTGTGATTTATAAAAGAGAGTTGATTTTTCAACTCTCTTTTTTGCTTATATGAAAGACATCCATTCACATAAAATTTAGATATTTTCGATATTCTGATCATTTGTAATTTCAAACAATGCTTAATATAAGTTGTTGATAAGTAGGAAGTATATGAAAAGGTATTGGTGTTAATAAAAAGACTTGGAAATGCGGTAAAGATAAATAAAGCATCGGCCAGGACCGTAATAATTGGAATAATTACTGAAGTCACTTTTGATATAGGACAAATGGCTCTCTTCATTGTATTTCTGACTTCTGTAAGATTCCTTCTTTTTACGATTACTGCTCGGGTGAGTGTTTAAATCGAAAACAAAGCCTTAGTAAAACTGATATTACCCTTATTTTATGATAAGCAATTTATGCACTTAATCCTTGTTTTTGTTTTTTAGGATTAATGATTTGTTACTTTAAGAATAAGGTTGAATCTCAATTATTTATTTTGAATGGGCTTGGAGTAGTTATTTAGATTTTTACATCTCAAGCAGGCTTGATGAGTATGTAAATTTAAAATGTTAAATGCAAGCAAGACGAAGAACTATAGAATGAAAAAAAGAATGGGTAAAATACATATTGTTTTTGGACCTCAAGGGGTTGGAAAATCAACATATTCGAAGAAATTAACGGATGAAGTTCAAGGAATACACTTGTCGATAGATGACTGGATGTGGAGATTGTATGGAGATGATCTACCTAAATCGATGAGTCTAAAATGGATAATGGAGAGAGTCGAACGATGCGAAAAACAAATATGGGAATTAGCAAAAAGTATTTCTGATCGAAAATGTGATGTAATACTTGATTTTATGGAAGGAGAATTTCATAAACCAACGGAAAGTGAGTTAACAAATGCAATAGTAATAGATACAAACCCCAAAGAATAAACCTGATACTTAATAAACAAGAAGTAATAGGCCCTTCGGCATTACTAATATCATTATTATCATCTGTTAAGCAGGTAAAATATGACAAAATAAAAAGTATGATTAAGTTCTTACTCGGAAATTCAGTAATTTTAAATTTCTAGCTAATCATGGTCTAGTGGTTAATTTGAGAAAATGACAATAGAAGAACTAAAAACAAACATTAAATGGTGGGAATCTAAAAGATGGATTTACAATGTAGCTGTTGGACTTTTCGGTTTTTTTGCAATTTATGATGGGATTTCAAGAACAGATTTTTTTTGGACTATAGACGATATAATCGGAATTGTGATTTGGGGAATCGGAGCAAATGTTTTTTATTCAGTTGGAACTCTATTAGAATTGTTTGATTGGTATTATTTCAAAAATAAAATTGGAATCAAAAGGTTCCGAATGATATTTTTCTTAATCGGGTCTTTATTTAGCTGTTTTTGGACTCTATGGTGTGGTTGGCTTTATTTTACAAAACCTCATTTATGGTAAAAACTAATCGAGAATTTTAAAATGACTGAAGTTTATTTATCTGAAATAAATGACAAACAAAATTGAGAAGTTATTGTCGAAGGAGATGACCACTCTATCTGAGCTTATTGATTAAAGTATTGAAAGATAAGTATTGGAATTAAATTCGCTAACTTTAGTACTAAAACATGCAATGTCTTTGTAGACGAAAATTAGCCGTAATTAAAACTGACTATGGAATTTAAGAATATTATTTTTTTACTTGTTTCTACTTTTATGATTTTTATAATTGGATGTAAAAGTAATAGAGATGGTAAAATCTTTTTATCAAAAGAAAAAGAGTTAAACATTATTTTTCCAAAATTAAAAGCATGGTTTGAGTGTTATTCTAATACTAAAGTGAAAGACAAATTAAAAAAAACAAACATTCTTGATAGAGATATTATAGGTGTATATTTGGAATCGAATATTGAGCTAAACAATATTAATCAAAAAGATCTTGATAATTTCGCTATATTTTTTAAGCCTGAAAAAACAATATCTTTAAAAGAGAAGCAGGACTTAGAGAAAATATTTAATAATTCATATAAAAGTTGGCCTATAAATAAAATAAGTAGGATTGATGCTTTGAATGATGCTAAATTAATTGAATACTTCAATTCTGAACAAATGGCCTATATAGATAGTAGAAAAGTTCATGAGAACGTGTATTCAAGTTTATTTATAACTAATAGATTAGACAGTGAAGCAAAGATTTCCCCTATGATATTTATATTAAACTTAATAAATATTAAGAATAGGCTATTAACTTCAGCTTTCTATTTTGAGTTAAAAGAGATTAATTCTTATGAAAAGGCATACTGCAATAATGACCAGATAATGCTAAAGTTCATCGAAGAAAACGAATAACTACAACTTGAAGTAAAGTATAACAAAATTAGTTACATATCAATAAGCTGTTAACTCTTATCAAGACATATTAAAAACTACTTTTAAGCATTTATTAAAGTGTGGTTCCACCATCAACAATAATTTTTTCATTTCTCAAAACTTGCGACTTGTCCGAAAGCAAAAATTCAACTATTGGAGCAATATCAGTTGGTTGAATAATTCTGCCAATAGGTGAAGTGCTCGAAAAGTGTTTTAAAAGATTATCAATAGCGTCATCACTCATTCCTGACTTTTTTTGAATTGGACTTTCAGTAACACCTGGACTAACTATATTTACTCTAATTCCTTTATCGGCAAGTTCAATATTTAAAACTTTAGACAAACTTTCCAGTGCCGCTTTACTTGCAGTATAAACACTTGTATCTGCAAATGCTTTGAAAACTACAATTGAAGTATTTAAAACAACACTTGATGGGTTTTTTAAAATTGGAATAAACTTTTGAATCGTGAAAAAAGCTCCTTTAAAATTGATATTCATTGTTTGATCGAACAATTCTTCAGAGGTTTGTTCAAAATTAGAAGCTTTAAAAATACCTGCATTTATAAATAAACCATCAATTTTTCCAAAGCGGCTTTTAACTTGTGATACTAAATTATCAATATCGTTTAAAGACGACGTGTCGGACAAAATCCCAACGGAATTATTTCCTAATTTAGAAACTGCACTATCTAAATTATCTTTAGTTTTTCCTGTTATTATTACTTGATAATTTAAACCCAAAAGATATTCCGCACAAGAAAAACCGATTCCTGTTGTTCCTCCAGTAATTACTATTGTTTTAGTACTCATTTTAATCCTTTTTTTTGCAAATTTGGCAAATAACTTTACACTGAACAAGTACTAACTTTTTAGTAAGTAACTAACTAATTGGTCGGAAAAATACGTTTTAGATGAAAACAGAGAGAAAAAAAACTGAAAAAAAATACCAACAAGCTAAAGAATGTCCAATAACTATATTTATGGAGCAAATTGGAGGGAAATGGAAACCTGTTATTATTTGGCTTTTACTCTTAAACGAAGTTATGCGATTTAATGAATTGGATAAAGCCATTGATGGAATTAGTCAAAAAATGTTGTCACAGCAGTTAAAAGACTTGGAAAAATTAAAAATAATACACAGAAAATCTTATCCAGTAATTCCACCTAAAGTTGAATACAGATTAACTGAAAAAGGTAAATCGTTAAAGGAGAATTTGACTAATATAATGGAATGGAGTAATATGAATCTGAAATAAAACAACACAAGCTATTAAGAAGTGTAAACTTTATTGTGAAACTATGTAATTAACCATAGATAAAACTGTGTAAAGCGCTAATATGAGTAAAAGAAAGGAAGGTACAGGTGATAAATGGTCTTGGTACGAGACGAAATATGAAATGGCAGAATTTATTCTAGAACGGCTTAAAAACTATCAGGAGAACTACAACAAAAATGGTTATTCGTTACCGGTATGGGTTTTGGAAGATGGGGACAGAAAGGAGTATTATTCGGATAAAGATGAAATTGAAATGAAGATAAATTGGAATAAAGAACTTAACGAGATGATTAATACTTTTAATCAAATATTGAGCTATAAATTTCAGTTTAATGAGAAGTTTGAATACGACGAAGGAAAGATTCAGGAAGGTCTCAATAAGTTTTCAAAATACTATCTTCATTTTTGGGATTAGAAAAAACAACTCATCACTTAAAAATGACAGTTAGGTCAATTAAAAGAGTCCAAATGAATTTAATATTAGAATTTTAAACCGTTAAATACATCTAAAATGGAAAAAGCGATACAAATTCTAATAGTTATTCATGCAAGTTTCGGTGGAATAGCATTGATCGGTGGTCTTATATCTATGGTTGCTAAAAAAGGAGGGGTTATACATAAGAAATCAGGACTCGTTTTTTACTATTCAATGATTTTATGTGGCTTATCTGCAATGATTGTTGCTGTTTTACCAAAACATGAAAGTCCGTTTTTGTTTGCCGTTGGAATCTTTAGTCTTTACTTCGTATTAACCGGAAATAGAGCGTTGAACTTTAAACGCAAAAAAACAGATTTGATAATTGATAAGTTTATCTCAATTATTATGATTATTACGGGAGTTTTAATGATTATACTACCTGTTTTATTAACAGATAGTTTAAATATAATTCTTACTGTTTTTGCAATTGTAGGAATAATGTTTTCGGTAAGAGATTTGATATTGTTTAAAAACCCTGAACGTCTGAAAAAAGGATGGCTGAAATTACATTTAGGAAAAATGATTGGAGGTTATATTTCAGCGACAACTGCATTTGTAGTAGTGAATAATTTTTTCCCAAGCTTTTATGGTTGGTTTGTTCCAGGGATTATAGGAAGTTTTATAATTGCATATTGGATGAGAAAATTGAATAAAACAAAGACTGTCATCAAAATTCAGAATTAATTTAGAGTGGTTTGGGGAATAATAGCTAAAAAAGTAAAGGAAGCATATTTCTCCTATTGATTTCCGTTAAAAAAGTCATTAAAAAACAATAACTGATATTGAATAGCATTTGCCCAATATTCCCAGTTATGTTTACCTGGTCGTTCAATATAATCGTGTTCTATATTATTTTGGCATAGTTTATCGTGAAGTTGCTTATTTACCTCAAAGAAAAAATCATCGTAACCACAATCAATTATAAGTTTCATAGAACTATTCTTTAATAAATGCGTTAAACCGGCTATAGTATGCTCGTCCCATATATTTTTATTCTCTTCATATAAACCCAATCTTTTGCGAATGTCCCAATCATTTGGAAAAGGTCGAATATCAACACCGCCGCTCATACTTCCTGCCGCTCCCCATATGTCTTGATGTTTCAGTGCTAAATACAACGCACCATGACCACCCATACTTAAGCCGGTAATGGCTCTATGTTTTTTTTGTGCATTGGTGTTATACTTCTTATCGATTGTTTCAATAAGTTCTGATGAAATATAGGTTTCGTATTTCATACTTTCATCAATAGGACTATCAAAATACCAACTGGTCAAACCTCCATCTGGACAAACGATAATTATATTATGAGTATCTGAATATTCTTTGATTTTTGGAACTTTTGATAACCAATCTAAATGATTCCCTTGAGCTCCATGTAAAAGGTAAAGAACAGAGAATCCTTCCTTCTGCTCAGCGTATGTATCAGGGATAATTATAGTGTTTTTAATAGTTTTATTCATTGCCTTACTTACTATTTTCAAAGTTTCTACTTGCGAGGCTAGAATGCTAAAGCAATGGCAGATAAAAAAAAGAAAGATCAATTTCAATTTTAACATTTCAAGTGTTTTACTGGTTTGGTGAACGTAAATTACTAATTAAATAGATAGTTCAACTGGTGTTATACGATTTGTGATTAAAAATTTCGTATAAATTAATTGAGTTATTTTTTCATTAGAAAAGGCAAAAAACAAGGCATAGCCTTAGCTACGGTTTCTTTTTTTAACGCATTAGAATGTAAAAAGAAGCTGTTCATATGTGAAATATTTACTTGTAAATCGTATTAGATTACATAGATGTTAAAATACTGGTTATTAACAAATAATAAAACTATGCTTACAAATAATAGCTTGATTTCTAGTTCTTAATGATAATTTTCATTTTTGGTGAACAACTATTAAAAATAGTATCATGAAGAAAATAGGATCAACTTTAGTTTTTTTAGGAATTTTCGCCATTGTTTTAAACTTTGTTAATATGGTGCCAAGGGTATTAATGTGGATTTATGCTTGGGGAGAAACCTCGGCTTGGGGTATTAAAATTGGAATTATTGTTCTCGGAGCCATTCTCTGGTTTATCGGAGGTAAGGATGAAAAAGAAGAGGAAATGCAATAATTGATGGCAAATCCTTTTAAAAAAATAACTGATAACGCCAATAAAACGAAAAAGGTTTGGACTGAAAGCCGCGAGGATTCTAGGACGGATACAAGAACCTGTGAAGGTTGTGGAGCGGCCAGACCTAAAGATACAAACCTTACTACATGTGATTATTGCGGATTTAGGTTTATGGACATAGATGAAGAAGTAAAAACGGATGTATAATGCTGAATTTTTTTAGAAAGAAAAAAGACGAAAAAAACAAGCTAGATCATCCCGATTATTTAATTCTTGTTGAAAAGTGGGATGAGTTTTTGTCTAAAATTGAAACTCGATTTCAGGAATCTTTGATTCATGCTGAGGAAGCACTTTTAGAAAGTCTTGTTGACAGCAATTATGATATTAATCCTACACTTAATGCTTGGTCGGGTATAAAATCGCAATTAATGGGATTGGGAGATAAAGTGGAAAACACTTTTGAAAAAAAAGTAAAGCCACAAATGTTAAATTACATAGAGGAATGGGATGCAATTGACGAGGCACAAAAGGGAACTATTTTAAACGAGTCAATTTATTCAAGAATAGAACGGTATCAAATTGTTCTTGAAGGAAAAATATCCAAACGATTTTATGATCATGCCATTACATTTTTAAACGAAAACTTTAATTGCACACAATGCGGTGCTGAGCTGGAAGTTAAAAAAGACATTTTTAGGTCTCATTATGTAAGTTGTAGTTATTGTAATACTGTGAACACATTTATACCAAGCGATAAAATTGCTCAAATACGATGGGTGGTAGACAACATTGTTAGGTATACGGTAATTGCTGAGTGGGATGCATTACAAAATGAAGTAAGAAATTATAAAAAAATGCCCTCAAAAGCTGACCATGAAGATAAATCTGAGTTGTTGGTTGCATTTAAACGAAGAGAGCAAAAAGAACGTACTTATTGGGAAAGATATATGGAAGAGCGCTATCAACTTTTACCGGAATATAAAGAAACATTTAAACATGATGTAGAAGTGAAAATGAAACATGTTTATGAAGAACGAAAAAGGGAGTTTGATCTTTAAGAAGAAGAGACTAAATTATTAAATAGAAAATTATAGATATGGAAGCAATTAATGGGGTAACATTTAAAGATTATGCATGCGCATGTGCAAATATAGCAGCAGGAATGCCCACAGAAAAGGTATGTGAGGTACTAGGAATTGAGTTACCAGTATGGGAAGCAACAATGAATGGATGGAACAATAAAATGGCAGAATTATCTCATGATGATTTAGCTTTCTATGGTCAGGTTTTTACAAATCCGAAACAAGGTAAGTTTGCGAATGTAGAAGGAGGAGCAGAAGGTCCTGAAAAGGTCTTAGCAAAGTATCCTGAATGGTCTGATACCATTAAAATGGCTAAATATATGGAACATGCCGACAAAGTTGGTATTACCATTGATATGGAAAAAGAGTTTGATATTTCTTTAACCGAATACTCTCAATTGGCTATGCATTGGTCTGCTTACTACAAAGAAAAAGTAATGGATGTGGATCAGCAAACATCGGAAGAGTTTATTAATGATGCTCCACTGAGTGAAGCACAGCAGGAGCGCGTTCGAGTATTTAATTTACACGATGAGCTTGAGGCTAGGTGGGATGAGTATTATTCAGAAAAGTATAAAGGGCAAGTTACAGATATAAGTGAAGATATTGACTTTTAATTAATGACATAGTAATTTGATTTGGGGTGATATCAATAAAAAGAATAGATGAATTCTTTTACTACCTTATGGAGTATTTGGTTAAATGGTATGCTAAACTTCGGTAAGAGAATGATTCGATTTTATTGGTATCGCCTTCGTTTACTTATAAAACAAGTGCAATAAACAATGGAATTTAAAGCTCAATTCAAATCGGTAATTCAGTGGAACGACCCCCAACCAGATGAATTATTCATTAAAATAACGGAAGATGGAGAGGAAGTAAAAAACGCATCCAAGCTTATTATTCAGCCAGGACAAGGATGTATTATAACCTATGAAGGTAAAATAGAAGGGCATATTAATGAAGAGGGTATTTATGATTTAAAAACAGGAAATAAACCATTTATTACCTCAATTAAGAATTTTTTATCTCTAAAGGATAAAAGTGAACATGTACTAGAGTTATGGTTTTATAGAAAGGCTGATGTTTTAAATATGCGCTGGGGTACTCGTTCTCCTATTGCGTACAAAGACCCTGTATATACTTTTCCAATTTTGCTGTCTGCTTTTGGAAATTATAGTATAAGAATTAATAAGCCTCAATGGTTTTTTGAAAATGTGATTGCAGGGCAGGAGAGATACTACCATCATGATTTGAAGGAAGTATTTTTGTCTCGTATGTTGCAACCCATGACGGACTATTTAGCAAATGCTAAATTTTCTTATGTTGACATCGATAGTAACTTAAATACTATTGCCAAAGAAACTAGAGATAAGACAAGTCTAATTTTTGATAACTTAGGGTTTGAAGTATTAGACTTTAGAATTGAAGGGACTCGATTTGATCAAGATACTTTAGACAGGATAGCGAAAATTTCAGATGTACAAGCTGAGGTAAAAGCAGCCGAAATAGCAGGCATAAATTATACAGAACATCAACAGCTTCAAGCAATGAGAGATGCTGCAAATAATCAAGCTGGAGGTTCGGGGCTTATAATGGCAACAAATGCAGGGTTGATGGCAAACGAAATAATGAATCAAACAAAAGAAAACTCTAATCAATTAACATCACCTGTGGAGAAGTTAAAAGAGTTAAAGGAACTTTTTGAAATGGAACTCATAAATGAACAGGAATATGCTGAAAAAAAGAAAGCTATTTTAGATAGTATGTAATGGCATTCTTTAAGATCAAACTTAAAGTTCACTAGAGGTGGTTTTCGAAGAGTGATACGAGTGAGTTAATATCAATTCCACATTGTTTTTGAAGTTCATCTGTGGTTCCGTGGTGTATAAATTCATGTGGTATTCCGAGAATATGGATATCACCTTTATATTTTTGCTTATGAGCAAATTCAGAGATAACAGAACCAAATCCACCATTAACTGTCCCATCTTCAATTGTAATTATTTGATCAAATTTGTTGAGAACACTTAAAATTAGTTCTTGATCTAATGGTTCGACAAAACGAAGATCGTAATGTGCAATAGTACTGCTGTCTTTAACTAAATTTAAAGCTTCTGTTACATTATTAGCCATTGTTCCAACAGACAGTATAGCTAAATCCTTACCTTCTTTTAAAACCACTCCTTTTCCAATTTCAATCTTTTGGAAAGGAAGTTGCCAGTTTTCTAATTTTCCTTTTCCTCTTGGATAGCGAATAGCAATCGGATTTTGTATACCGAGTTGAGCAGTATATAAAATGTTTCGAAGCTCAATTTCATTTCGTGGAGCGAAAACGATAAGGTTTGGAATACATCTTAAGTAAGCAATATCAAAAGCACCATGATGTGTAGCTCCATCTTGACCAACCAAACCAGCACGATCCAAACAAAAAATTACTGGTAAATTCTGTAATGCCACATCGTGAATTACTTGATCATAGGCACGTTGTAAAAAGGTAGAGTAGATATTACAATATGGAATTAATCCTTCAGCAACCATTCCTGCAGCTAAAGTGACAGCATGCTGTTCTGCAATTCCTACATCAAAAGTTCTTTCTGGAAATTCATCAAGCATAAACTTTAATGAACTCCCTGTTAACATTGCGGGAGTGATGCCAACAATCCTCTTATTTTGCCTAGCAAGTTCAACAACAGTTTTCCCAAAAACATCTTGGAATTTTGTATAATTACTTTTTGCTTTCGGAAGCACATCACCAGACACCTTATCAAACTTTCCTGGAGCATGATATTTCACTTGATTTTCTTCCGCCTGACGTAAGCCTTTTCCTTTCGTTGTTATTACATGCAAAAACTTAGGGCCTTTAACTGTTTTTAAGCGTTCTAGTTCACGCAATAACTCATCAAAATTATGTCCATCAATGGGGCCAGAATAGTCAAAATTTAAAGCTTCGAAGATATTATGCTGCTCAATATCGTTTCTGGAAGATTTAATTCTTGTTAAATAATCTTTTAAAGCTCCAACAGAAGGATCAATACCGATGGCATTATCATTTAAAATGACCAACAAATTGGTGTTTGTATCACCAGCATGATTAAGAGCCTCGAAAGCCATTCCACTGGCTATAGAAGCATCTCCAATTACTGCGATATGATGTTTATTCTTGCCTTGAAGTTTTGATGCAATGGCCATTCCTAGGGCTGCTGAAATCGAAGTCGAAGAATGCCCAACACCAAAAGTATCATAACTACTTTCAGTTCTTTTTGGAAAACCAGAAATCCCTCCGAGTTGACGGTTAGTATCAAAAATGTTTTTTCGTCCTGTTAAAATTTTATGACCATAAGCTTGGTGTCCAACATCCCAAACCAATAAATCTTCTGGAGTGTTAAAACAATAATGCAGGGCAATAGTGAGTTCAATAACTCCTAAACTTGCTCCTAAGTGACCTTCTTTGGTAGCTACTACATCGATAATGAATTCACGAAGTTCTTTAGCAACTATAGGTAAGTCAGTTATTGATAGTTCCCGTAAATCTGACGGATAGTTAATGGTCTCTAACAGTTTTTGTGACATGGATGCAAAAGTACAAAAAGCAATGATGAGATCAATATTTACTAAATGAAAGCATAAAACTTTGTAGTTTTGCCCTATGAGCAAATTATTTATAGTTCCAACGCCTATTGGGAATTTAGAGGACATAACGTTCAGAGCGATAAAAGTTCTGAAAGAAGTAGATGTTATTTTAGCGGAAGATACTCGTACTAGCGGTAAGCTATTAAAGCATTTTGAAATATCTACACATATGCAATCACATCATATGCACAATGAGCATAAAACGGTAAATACTGTTGTAAAACGTTTACAAAGTGGAGAAACTTTTGCTCTGATTTCAGATGCGGGAACCCCTGCAATTTCAGATCCTGGTTTTTTACTGTCTCGTGCTTGTATTCAAAATAATATTGATATCGAATGTTTACCTGGAGCAACTGCTTTTGTTCCTGCTTTAGTGAATTCTGGATTACCAAATGATAAATTTGTTTTCGAAGGTTTTTTACCTGTAAAAAAGGGAAGACAAACCAGATTGAAGTTTTTGGCGGATGAAACAAGAACGATGATATTTTACGAAAGTCCTCATAAACTCCTAAAAACCTTAGGTCATTTTGCGGAATACTTTGGTGAAGACCGAGAGGTTTCTGTATCTAGAGAACTGACGAAATTATTTGAAGAAACCAAACGAGGAAATGTAAAAGAAATTCTATCATATTATACTGAGAAGCCCGCTAAAGGTGAGATTGTTATAATTGTTGATGGTAAGAAAGTTAAGTAAGTTCTAGTTCATATTCAGGATAGTGCTTTTTTAATAGCTCTTCAGATTTTTTTGGAATAAGATACAAGGCTATAAAGGTAAGAATGATTGCCGCAACCATAAAAAATGCAAGTAGCACTCTTATTGGCTCAGAGGTGTGAACAAAATTTTTGCTACCAATGGAAAAAAATTGAGAAAGGTTTAATAATAAAAAAGAAAAGTTAACGACTCCTTGTACTTGAAGTATCTCTTCAAGCATCCATTTCTTACCACTTATTTTGTGCTTCTTTTTCAGTTTTTGCTTGTTTACAATCATCATAATAGATTGAATAATAAGTAGAAAAAATAGTGAGCCGAAATAGATGTTATAAGAATTTTTGAATTCCTGAATCTTATAAAAAATAAAGATTCCTGCAATGGTAAGTATAATTTTAGGTAGTTGAAACCATTGTTTTGTGAAGTTTATAAGTATGTTAACATACTTTTTAGTTAATTGATTTTGTTTTTGCTCTACTATATTCATGAATCCAAAAACTCCGAACTTTTTAAATGATATGTCCAAAGCCTTTTTAAAAGATAAGTTTTTATCCTCTTTCCTAATATTCTCAATGTCGTTGGCAAGATGATCAACTAATTCTGTTCGTAAATCATAATGTTCAACATAGTGTTTCCTTGTGAATTCGTATAGTTGATCAATTTGTTGATTGGTTAATTCCATAGCGATTAAATTAATTGTTTGTATTTGTTTTCAATGCTTTCCATTCTTGAAATAAAACTACTTCCAACAATAAAAATGACAAAAAAACATAGCAATAGTGTGTAATAGAAATTGGCATTCCAAGTAGTTTCTATAGGCTTTCTCTGAAAAGGAATGTAAAACTGATATAATATAAAAGCAATTGTACTGCTTACAAATGAATAAGAGTGAACAATTTTTAATTTACCGTAACGCTTTTTAAAGTTTTTAGTTACTAAATAGTTGTAACTGTAATATGCCAACAAAGCCGTTACTGGAAAAATGAGAGCATAATTAGTTTCAAGAGAACTTACAAAGTAATTAATTACCACAGCTAAAGAAATTATGAGCATATTCCAAGGCTTCAGAGCTTGGATACCTATATCCTTTAAAATAACTAAGGATTCTGACCATAGTTTTCTTTTTACAATACGATCGTATTTCTTTTTGTAGGCGTTCTTTTTACTCAGCATGTATTTTAAAAAAGGAGTCTGAAGTCGATTATTCTTAAAAAAAGTATCTAAATCTGGCACGGTACCTTCTATTTCACTGGCAATATGATCCACCATTTCAAAGCGTATATCGACGTATTCAACTCCAATGGCTTCCAAAAAATTATTGATTTGCTGTATTTGAAGTTTGGTCAATTCCATCATGCAATATTCATTTTAACAAATTCTAAATGTTTTCTAAAAACTTTTATTCCGAGAATAAAAACAAAGATGCTCATAGAAAAGAACATAAATATAGCTGCATCTAGATTTCCGTTTTTTGCAGCTGGCGAGATAGTAAAGACTAATGGTATAAATAAGTAGCCAAGAATCTGTGATTGATAAATAAATCGATAGCTGGTTTTTATTTTACTTTTTAAGATAATAGCATAACCAATTAATAAAAGTAATGATTGAAAATAAATAAGATAACCTAAAGTTTTGTTTATCAATTCCGCACTTATTAACGGTGTTGGCCTTATGAATGGTCTGATCATAATAAACAGTGTTAAAACTCCCATAATTTTGAAGTTATGCCATTTAATAAGTGTTTTCAACTTTTCAATTACAAATTTGGGTTTGGAGTAAACATATCCAATATGATAACTTGAAGTATCGACTAATGAAGAGTTCCATTTCATTGTTGATTCAGAAAAAGCTTTTTCAAAAGAAACGTCGTTTTTCAATTGAAACTCAATATCAGTAACTAAATGATCTAAGATTTCAATTCTAATATCAACATAATAAATTCCTTTGTTATCTAAATAATTTTCAATTTTTTGTGTTTGAAGTGTTGTCAATTCCATAGCTGCGTTTTTTAATCAAGACTTAATTTAGGATTTACCAATTGTTGCATTGTTTGTATAAAATCCTGCATTTGAGAAAGTCTATTAACAGTTTCTTTGGAACCCCGCTCGGTAAGCTTATAATATTTGCGCAGCCTGTTTCCTACTTTTGCAACTTCAACTTCTAAATGTCCTTCAGCCTCCAATTTGTGCAAAGCAGGATACAAAGCGCCTTCCGTAATCAGCAATTCTCCCTTGGTTAATTCCTTAACCTTTTGCGAGATTTCATAGCCGTACATCTTATCTTTTTGAGCAAGCAACCTCAAAATAATGGTCTGTAAAGAACCTTTATACAATTTTTGGTTTCCCATTTCATATTTAATTTACTTTTCAAATATATACATAATTTTCTTATGTATAAAATTCTTAGGTATTATTTTACTTGAAAAATTCATTATTTGTTCACTACTTTTGCGGAATATAACTAATACCATGGCAAAATTCTATAAACTACTTATTAAAGAAGTTATTAAGGAAACAGCAGATGCCGTTTCTATTGTATTTGACATTCCTCAAGAATTGAAGGATAAGTTTTCATTTGAAGCAGGTCAATATGTAACCTTAAAGAAGGAAATTAATGGAGAAGATGTAAGAAGGGCATATTCAATTTGTTCATCGCCAAGTAGTGGAGAATTAAAAGTAGCGGTTAAGGCTGTTGAAAACGGAAAATTTTCAACGTATGCAACTACCCAATTAAATAATGGAGATCAGCTAGAAGTATCTGAGCCAGAAGGGAAGTTTATTTTAGAGCCTGAAACTGGAAAGAATTATATTGGAATTGCCGCAGGAAGTGGAATTACACCTGTTCTTTCTATGGTGAAAGCTACTTTAGAGGATTCAAGTGCAAATTTTACTTTGGTATATGGAAATAAAAGTAAAGTAGATACTATTTTTTATAATGAGTTAAATGATTTAAGCAATAAATACGCTGAGCGTTTAAAGGTACATTATGTATTTAGTAGAGAACGTGATGATAATGCTCTATTTGGCAGAATAGATAAAGGGCATGTGAATTATTTTATTAAAAATACTTACAAGGGAATTCAGTTTAATCAGGCATTTTTATGTGGTCCTGAAGAAATGATAACGATTGCTTCGGAAACATTACTAGAAAACGGTTTAAGTAAAGATGCTGTTAATTATGAATTGTTTACTGCGTCTACTTCTGAAGAAAATACAAGTCAGGTAAAGGAAGGAGAAACTGAAATAACAGTTTTGGTTGATGATGAGGAAACAACCTTTACAATGAAGCAATCAGATACAATTTTGGCTGCTGGATTACGTAATAAATTAGATGTTCCATACTCATGTCAGGGTGGAGTTTGTAGTAGTTGTATCGCTAAGGTTACTAAAGGAAAGGCAATAATGACTAAAAATTCTATTTTAACTGATGATGAGTTGGAAGAAGGATTAGTACTCACTTGTGTTGCACATCCAACAACTGAGCAAATTTCAGTTGATTATGATGAGGTTTAGATAAAAAAAATAGTAAATGGATTTTTATACTTTTAAAAACGCTTTTTTTGTAGGTGTCTTTATGGCTTTCATGATAGGGCCAGTGTTTTTTATGCTTTTAAAAACAAGTATCCTTAAAGGTGCCAGAGCAGCAATAGTTTTTGATATTGGCGTTATTTTGGGCGATGTAAGTTTTATAATGATCGCCTATTATGGCAGTAGAAATCTATTAGAAAAAATAAAGGATGACCCTCGATTATTTTTAATTGGGGGGCTTATTCTTATCGTGTATGGTATAATAACATATTTAGATAAGAGTAATAAAAAAGAAGTTGATCACGATCAAGTTGAGGTTCCCAAGGCGAATAATTACTTCAAATTATTTTTAAACGGGTTTTTACTAAACTTTATCAATATTGGTGTGTTAGCGGGATGGCTTGGTATTATGGTAGTTGTTGGACCTACGTTAAATATGAATCCTGTTTCTATTTTTTGGTATTTCGTAATCGTAATTTTTGGATATGCTTTTGCCGATTTGATGAAAATTCTCCTAGCAAAAAAATTAAAGAGTAAATTAACTCCACTAGTTATCTATAGAATAAAAAGAGGTATGGGAGTTTTATTGATTGTTTTTGGTGCATTTTTCATGTTAAAAGGATTTATTCCGAAAGAAAAAATGGATACTATTATAGATAAAGTTCAGATAGAAAACTTTAACAAATAACTCTAAAATTTTAACACTTTAAGTGGTTTTTAAATCTTCTTAAGAAGTAGTTTTGGGTCCTCAAACCCCTTAAGATTACTACATTGAAAACCAATTTTTTACTACTAAATTTGCTGCTATATTTAAACATAGTGGCAGGACAATCTAACAGTATTGTAAACGTTCCTGATACAAGTTTTAAGAACTATTTAATCGGAAACGAAGCAATAAATACGAACAATGATAACGAAATTCAAGTTTCAGAAGCAAATGCATTTTCTGGAAAAATTAATTGTCATAGTTTAGGTATTCAGGATTTAAAAGGTATTGAAGCTTTTATAAACTTGAAAGAATTAGACTGTTCAAAAAACTCATTAACATCTTTGGATGTATCGCAAAACACCAAGCTAACATGGTTAAGGTGTGGAAGAAACAATTTGACGAGCTTAGACGTTACTAATAATTTAGAATTAAGGTCTTTATCATGTAACAGAACGAGCATTAGTTCTATTGATGTAACTCGAAATACCAAATTAAATTATTTGATGATATACGATAACGACTTATCGTCTATCGATGTAACGAATAATGTTATGCTTAATCACCTATGGATTCGACAAAATAAATTGACGAACTTAGATTTGAGTAAGAATTTGGAGCTAAGAATTTTGTCTTGTTCTTCTAACAGATTGCGAAGCTTAGATATTTCTCATAATACCAATCTTATAACACTTGCCTGCGGTCAAAATGAACTAGATTTAATTAATACCTTAAATAACCGCAACCTTTCTGTTTTTTCTTGTGGAAACAATGCTATAAGTGAGTTAGATTTAAGTAATAATACAGCTTTAAAGGTGTTGTATTGTGCCAGAACTAAAGTACGTGATTTAGATTTATCGGCGAATATAAACTTAGAGCGACTAACCTGTCATGGAACGGAGTTACATTCTCTAAACTTAAAGAATGGTAATAATATTAAATTAACACAATTGAGAGCATATAACAATCCGAATTTAACTTGTATTCAAGTAGGTAATTTGGGATTAGTAAACAATCGTTCTGACTGGAATGTCGACGATTCGGTTACTTTTAATGTGCAATGTGCAACGGCTTCTGTGTATGATTTATCATTTAGCAATGATATTCAAATAACTCCTAACCCGGTAAAAGATCTACTATCAATTGAAGTGGAAGATTATTCAACTTTTGAGAGTTGTGCAATCTTTAATATTACTGGGCAAGAAATTCTTAATACAAAGGATATGTTAATTGATATGTCTCATATATCGGAAGGTGTTTATATTGTGAAAATTACTGGTACTGACAAAAAAGTAGCTGTCAAAAAAATATTTAAGAGCTAACTTGTTAGTTTAATTTAAGTAAGCCTCTGAAATATCAGGGGCTTTTTTTATGCCTAAATTTAGGGTTAAAAACATTAACAGTTAAAATTGAAATTTTAACGTAATGATAGGAATTGTTCGGTTCGGATAAGGATATTTTTACCAAAATTAGAATAATCAAAAGAAGAATTGTGAAAACTAAAAAACTACTATTTACCCTCCCCCTTTTCCTCTTCACTTTAACCACAATAGCCAATGAAATAGTTGATATTTCTAAAACTAGAATCAAAGAAATAGTATTGGGTTCAATAGGCATGCATCCGAATGATAATGATCGAGTGCGAGTTTCTGAGATGACTTTCTTAAACGAAGTACATCGACATCGGTGAGAGAGTTGTATTTATTGAAAACTAAAGAAAAAAACTAACAAGCAACTATTAAAAAAGCAATTTAAAATTATACCAGTAATTTCAATTGGTATATGATATTAGGTCGTCTTAAGCCTACTGTGAACTCCGTTTTATTAGAAAAAAAGATAGTAAAGTTTTCCCTTTACTAAATATCTGCGCACTTATTGAATGAAAATCAACCTATTATTTAACATATATTAATTTAAATTTATTGTGAAAAACATTAAACTACTCACTATTTTAATTTCCCTATTCTCAATCTCTTTTTTACATGCGAATGAAATTGTAAACATCCCAGATCAAAAGTTTAAAGAGTATTTGGTCAATAATACAGCTATTAACACCAATGGTGATAATGAAATTCAAGTATCAGAAGCGAATACCTTTAGAGGTGGTATTGAGTGTGTAAGTTCTATGATCAATTCTTTAGAGGGGATTGAAGCTTTTATAAACATAACCAAACTTAATTGTTCAAATAACGAATTAGGAAATTTAGATTTGTCATCTAACACGAAATTGACTCACTTAGATTTTACGGGAAATAGAAGTTTATTAAATGTGAGTTTGGTAAATAACACTCTACTACAAAATTTAACATTTGGAAATAATGATGCATTAGTGAATTTAGATGTTACAAAATGTTTAAGACTTGGGAAGATTATCGCAAACGGATGTGGTTTGACGAATCTAGATTTAGGATTGAACGTTGATTTACGAAAGATAACTTTTACAGGAGTTCATTTAGAAGAATTAAATATACCTGATAATAGTAAGCTTGAAGAATTAAGTTTGAATGAGACAAAGCTTACAGGGATTAATTTTAAAAACAATATTCGTTTAAGGAAAATCGAATTGTTTAGAAATACGTTGCTTGCAAATATAAATGTTTCGTCTTGTCCAAATTTACTCGAAATTCACGCTACTGAAGGAGGACTTATGAATTTAGATGTACGTCAAAATTTAAAATTAGAAAAAGTTTTTTGTTCTGATAATAAATTAGAAAATGTACGATTACCAGTTAATTCATACCGATTAAGAACTTTAGAGTTGAATAAAAATAAACTTCAAGATATTAATATTTCTGGTATATCACATCTGCGTAACTTAATAATAAATAATAATAATCTTGTAGCTCTAATTACAACAAATAATCGGTACTTAACTATTCTAGATTGTGAGCTAAATAATATCCAGGAGTTAAATTTGTTAACTAATCCGCTTTTGAAAACTTTAAATGCGAATAGTAATGAGATCAAAAAAGTTACTTTTCCTGCAACAGTAGTGTTGGAAAATGTTAGTTTTCAGAATAATCAACTGACAGAGATAGATTTATCAGGAAGTCCGTTATTGTCCGTTTTAAATGTTGACAAAAATATGTTAGAGGAACTTGATTTGTCTTCAAATACAAAACTAACAAATGTTTCTTGTAAAGAAAATAAACTAACGAGCTTAAATATTAAAAATGGGAAAAATACAGATATAACAAATTTTAGTTCTTTATTAAATCCTGATTTGACTTGTATTCAAGTTGATAATGCAGAACAATCTGGACTTAATGCAACATGGGAGAAAGATGATTTAGCAACCTATAGAGAGTCTTGTCAGGTAGATCCGATAGTAGATATTCCCGATGCGAATTTTAAAACATATTTACTTGGCGTATCTGCCATTAACACCAATGCTGATAGCGAGATTCAAGTGTCGGAAGCGAATGCATATACTGGAAATATTTTATGTGGTAATAAAAGTATTACTTCTCTTAAAGGAATAGAAGCCTTTGTTAATATAGTAAAATTAGATTGTTCAAAGAATGATTTGACAACTCTTGATGTATCTACAAATACTAAGTTAACTCATATTGATTTTACGAGAAACTTACGTTTATCTAGTGTGAATTTAATTAATAATACGAATCTAGTGGATTTAACCTTCGGTGAAAACAATGCACTAACGAATTTGGATCTATCAAAATGTTTAGAATTAGAAATAATTTCGGCAACTGGATCTGGCATAACAAGTTTGGATTTAAGTGCTAATGTTAACTTGTCGAAAGTTAGTTTTACAGGGACTCATCTCGAGGAAGTTCAAATTCCTAATAATAGTAAATTAGAAGAACTAGAGTTTTCTCAAACAAAACTTACAACAATTGATTTTAAGCGTAATATTCGTTTAATAAAAATTGATTTGTTAGATAATCTTTCTTTAAGCAGCATTGATGTTTCTGCTTCTACGTACTTGAGAGAGCTTTCGGCCGTTCGATGTGTGCTTACAAGTTTAGATATTAGCAATAATTTAAGATTAGAGAAAGCTATATGCTCGAATAATAAAATTGATAATGTATTGCTGCCAGATTATTCAGTTCAACTAAAGACATTAGACTTGAGCGATAATGAGCTAGCAAATATTAACACTAGAGGTGTTGTAAACTTAAGAAGTCTAAATGTAAGTGACAACAATTTTACTGTATTAAACACAGCTGATAATAGGTTATTGAAAAGCTTGTTTTGCATTGGAAATAATATTGAAGAACTTGATTTATCAAGCAATTTGTATTTGACAGATTTGTGGGCTGGAAATAATAAAATCAATAAAGTAAACTTGAACAGAGCTATTCGTTTAACTGATCTTTATTTACAAGATAATCTCTTGACAGAGATTGATCTATCAGAAAATATATCATTATCTATCATCAATGTTAACAATAACAAGTTGGAGACACTTGATTTATCTGGAAATACTAGGCTGACTAGTGTTTTATGTGAAAACAATAAGCTGAAAAGGTTAAATATTAAAAATAGGAAAAACCAAGATATCACAAGGTTTACCTCATTAAATAACCCTGATTTAAGTTGTATTCAAGTTGATGATGTTCAACAATCAACTGGAAGTGATGCTTGGGAGAAGGATGCAACTGCTATTTTTAGTGAATCTTGTCAAACAGCTTCGGTAGAGGAAGATTACTTTAAAAATGAAATTACCGTATCACCAAACCCGGTGAGAGAAGTATTCGTTATTTCTTTAAAAAATCAAAGTGATTTTAAAAGCTGTTCTGTTTATAGTGTTCTTGGGAATAAGTTACTGAGTACCACAAATGCATCTATTAACATGTCAGGATACTCAAAAGGGGTGTATCTTTTAAAAATTATTGGAGCCAACGGAAAAACTGCTGTAAGAAGAATAATTAAGGAATAAGAACAAATTTCTTAAACACCTAAAATTAATTGAGCTATTAAAAAGTAAATTAAAATTCCAAAAATATCATTACTAGTAGTAATAAAAGGCCCTGTTGCAATAGCAGGGTCTATTCCTCTTTTATCAAGAAATAATGGAATAAAAGTACCTATTAAGCCCGCTACGACAATAACAATGATTAACGATGTAGAAATAGCTAAAGCTTTCATGAAATCTTTCTCATAAGCAAAAACGAAGAGAAATAGAAAAATAGCCAAAACAATACCATTAAGCAAGGCCAAAAGCATTTCTTTAACGAGTCTGTTTTTAATACTTCCTTTCACATCGTCATTGGCAAGCCCCTGAACAATAATAGCTGATGACTGTACACCAACATTTCCTGCCATAGCGGCAATTAAAGGCGTGAAGAAGAATAAAAAAGCATGTTCTTTAAATGTATGTTCAAATTCACCCATTATTAAAAAAGCTCCAATTCCTCCTATCAAACCTAAAAACAACCAAGGAAGTCGTGCCTTTGTTAGTTGAATAATAGAATCACTAGCCTCTACGTCTTGAGTAATACCTGCCGCTAATTGATAATCTTTGTCGGCTTCTTCTTTAATAACATCAACAATATCATCAATAGTAATTCTTCCAACTAAAACACCTAACTCATCAACAACAGGAATTGCCTCTAAATCATATTTTCTCATCACATTGGCTACATCTTCGGCTCTATCGTGAACATTTACAAAATCGACCTTTGGGATATAAACATCGGCAATTTTCGATCGAGTAGAGGCCATCAGTAAATCTTTTAATGATAACCTACCTTTTAGTTTACCATCATTATCAACTACATAGATAGAGTGTACTCGGGTAACTTCTTCGGCCTGCTGACGCATTTCTTTAACACAAGTAAGTACATTCCAGTTTTCGTTTACTTTAACAAGTTCTTTGGCCATTAAACCACCTGCGGTATCTTCATGATAGCGTAATAACTCGACAATTTCTTTCGCGTGCTCTTTATCTTCTATATTCTGTATTACTTCCTGTTTTCTTTCTTCTGGAAGCTCAGCAATAACATCGGCAGCATCATCAGTGTCAAGTTCTTCAATCTCTTCAGCAATTTCTTTAGAAGAAAGTCTCTCGAATATTTTTTCTCGTACATCTTCGTCTACGTCCATAAGAACGTCGGCGGTAGTTTCAGAGTCTAATAAACGAATAATATAGATTGCATCCTCAAATGAAAGCTCATCTAAAACTTCAGCAATATCAGCATGATGCGTTTCTGCAAAAAAGTCGTTCAGAGCAGCGTCTTTTTTGTTTAGAATTAAACCTTCTACACTTTCAATAAGTTCTTTAGTGATTTTCAGTGCCATTGTTTGCTATTTTAGATGTTAAATCAACAAAATCCTGTACTGATAATTGTTCAGGACGCATAGCAAATATAGGGTCTTCTTTTAAAGTGACCGAAAGATTAAATGATTTTAAACTCGAACGAAGCATTTTTCTTCGTTGGTTAAATGCTGTTTTTACAACTCTGAAAAATAAAGTTTCATCAACCGGAAGTGTATAGTTCTCTTTTCGAATGAGTCTGATAACTCCCGAATCAACTTTTGGAGGCGGATTGAAAACAGTGGGTGGTACTGTAAATAAATATTCTACATCAAAAAAAGCTTGAGTAAGCACCGATAATATTCCGTAGGTTTTACTTCCTTTTTTCTCAGCAATTCGTTGTGCCACTTCTTTTTGAAACATTCCTGAAAACTCAGGAACGAATTCACGTTTTTCAATGGCTTTAAATACGATTTGAGAAGAAATGTTATAAGGGAAGTTACCAATAATGGCTACTTGTTTACCTGAAAAGGTAGCTTGTAAGTCTTGTTTTAAAAAATCACCTTCAATAATGGTAAACTTTTCAGCGGAGGTGTTTAGCTTAATATGTTCTAAAGGAAATGTTTCTTGCAAATACGTAACCGATTCTGAATCTAATTCCATAACAGTTACCTTTGGCTTTTTTTCCAGAAGATACTTGGTAAGAACTCCCATTCCTGGACCTATTTCTAAAACATTGTCATAGCCATTTTCTGTTAAAGAATCAGCTATTTTCCTTGCTATATTTTCATCGGTTAAAAAATGTTGTCCTAGATGTTTTTTTGCTCTTACACTCATTGCTATCAGTTCCTATTTAAAAGGTGTTTTGTATCCCTTTAGTTATTGTTTGCGACCGGATAAAACTCCTTAATAACTTTCAGTTCTGTTCTAAAAGCAAGCACTTTATCCGCAAATTTTTTCAGACCATCACTTCTTAATTTCTCGGCACTAAACTTATAATAGTTGTCTAAATCTTCTCGGTTTTTAGCACTGTATTGAATAGAATACGTAGTTCCTCCCATTTCTTCTTCAACTAAAACCTGAGTCATTCTTGCACTCAAAAAGTGACCCGTTGCTAAAACTTCAGGAATATGTTTTTCAATCCAAACTAACCATTCATCGTGAATGCTATCATCTACGTTTAAAGTAACGTTGTATATGTACATATTTAAATATGGTGAAAATGCAAAGATAAAGAGTACATTGGTACAAGAAATAATCTAAGCATGAGTTAATTAAATGTCGTCGCCTCTTAATTTTCTATACTTTCTTCTTGAGTCTACTAAATAGATGCTCGAAGCGTGGTCAAAAATAATCTTTTGGTAGTATTCTGAGGCCTTTTTCGGATTATTTAATTTTGTGTTGTATAGTTCTGCTAAAGCATACAAACTATTATCAATTAAAACTCCTTCTGGGTTTAACAATAGAACTTTTTCAAAGTTAGAAATTGCCTCAGTAAAATTCTCTTTTTTTACATAAAGTTCAGCCTGCTTGAATAAAGCCTCATCTTCTATTGGTTGATTTTTGAAGTTTGAAATGACTTCAGATAAAATAGCAATAGCGGCATCATTTTTATTTTGATAGGCAAGTAAATCCGCTTTGGCATATTCTTTTAATCCCGAAGGAATACTATCAGAAGGTTGGTTGTCAGAAATAGTTAAAAATAGCTCGGTAGCATCATTTGCAATGAGTTGGGTTGCCGATCCTTTTAATATTTTAAGTTGTGCTTTCGCCCATGTGAAATCGCTATTAAAATAAGATGTTTGCGCTACTTTAAAGCGGGCTTCTTGCGCTAATTCATGATTTTTAAACTTTGTTTGAACCTGAGAAAAATAAATTAAAGCCTTGTTAAACTTTCTGGTAAATACAAGAACCTCACCTAATTTTAGTTTAACAGAGGCCTTGGCAAATTTTGAACCTGCCAATTTTAGTGCTTTTTCCAACACCAAAATGGCTTTCTCTGGGTTACTGCGCTGAAAAGTTAAAAAATCGGCGTAAGCTAGTTGTATGTATATCGTTTTTCTATTGGTTCCAAATTGTTCAAAAACTTCTCTAAACTTGGCATCCAAATTCTGTTCTTTATTAGCAATATCAATAATTAGGTTCATGTAAATGGCATGAAACTTATCGCTTTCATAATTTGTTTTTTCAATAACTAAGTTGAAACAGTCTTTGGCTGTCTCATAATCTAAATTGTCATAAGCAATTTTTCCTAGTTCTTTTACACTTGACAAATGATCGGCATTACGGGCTAGTAAAGCTTTATATTGAATAAGTGCTTTTTGATATTGTTTTTGTTTAATAAAAAGCCATGCAAGTAAGTTGTTCCATATGTTCTTTGGTTTGCTAATTGATTTTTTTAACAATGCTCTCTTGAATAAAATGTTGTTTTCGTTTTCAGGTTCTTCAGTAATATATCGGTTTGCATAACGTTTTACATTGTTGACAAAGTTTTCGTTTTTATCAACCAAATCGACATACGATTCAAACATTTTTTCAAAATCACCCTTTTCACCATAAATTTGAGCTAGTTGAAATCCAAAATTGGCTTTAGGGTTTTGTTCCATAACCCCAGTATAGGCTTCAATAGCATAATCTAGCTTGTTATACTCTTTAAAAAGATTGGCAGTTACACTGCCATAACCACGGTTGCTTTTTATTGTTTCTAATGCCTTTTTATAGTATTCATCAGCCTTTTCAGAAAGCTGCTGCCTTTCAAAATTATGTCCTAATACAACTAGCAAAAAAGTTTGCTTTGGAAATCGTTTTATTTTTTCAGTAACAAGGTTTTCAACTAAAGAAAATTGATTGGTTTCTTGATAGCAAGTAACTAATCGCTTTAAATAGGTGGTATTGTATGGGCTTTTTTTGTACAATCCTTTATAAAGCTGAATGGCTTTTTTAAATTCATTATTTCTGAAATAATTTTCAGCAATGATAAAATTGTTCTTTTGAGCAAAAGAAAAAGAACAAAGAAAAAACAAAAAGAGAAAGGCTATATTTTTTTTCATTAAAATGGTACTAATGAATTTTATGGAACACCAGTAACACAAAAATCTTAAAAAAAGACCTATTATCAAAGGGTTACTTCCTTTTTAAATATTTTATAACAAAATTCAGTATGAAAAGTTGGAATGGTATTGGTACTTGTTATTTTTTAAAAATATTTTTTGGCATGAACTTTGTTTTCTATTTAACACAACTAAATCATACACAAATGAAAACTTTATCAAGACAATACGAATCGGCAAAAGAAAGAGCAAATGAATTTATGAGAAAAGGACAAATACCTCAGTATTTTGATGCTCTTTTAGAAATGAATAGATATAAGAAGTTAATGGTTGCAGTAATTGCAAACTGAAAAGGTAAGTTTCTACAGAAACTTACCTTTTGTTTTTTTATATCTTCTTTATTGAATTAATCGATAATATCGAAACCACAATAAGGAACTAACACTTCAGGAATTTTTATACCATCTTCCGTTTGATAATTTTCGAGTATTCCTGCTAACACTCTTGGCAATGCTAATGAACTACCATTTAAAGTGTGTGCGAATTGACTCTTTCCTTCTTTGTTTTTAAAACGTAATTTTAATCTATTAGCCTGATATGTTTCAAAATTTGAAGCAGAGCTAATTTCTAACCAGCGTTCTTGTGCTGTTGAATATAATTCAAAATCGAATGTTAGTGCTGAGGTAAAACCAGTATCTCCGCCACACAAACGTAAAATTCTGTAGGGTAATTTTAATTCCCTCAAAATATCCTTAATATGCTCAACCATTCCATCTAAAGCATTATACGAATTATCAGGATGTTCTACTCTTACTATTTCAACTTTATCAAATTGGTGTAACCTATTTAAACCTCTTACATGTGCTCCATAGCTGCCCGCTTCTCTTCTAAAACAAGGTGTATGCCCAGTAAAAGCCTTTGGTAAATCAGCCTCTTTTAATAAATTACCTCTGAACATATTTGTTATTGGAACTTCAGCCGTAGGAATTAGATATAAATCATCAACAGTAACATGATACATTTGTCCTTCCTTATCTGGCAATTGACCAGTTCCATATCCTGAAGCTTCATTAATCAAATGAGGTACTTGAACTTCTGTGTAGCCAGCATCTGTGTTTTTATCTAAAAAATATGAAATTAAAGCACGTTGTAATCTCGCTCCTTTTCCTTTATAAATCGGAAAACCTGCCCCGGTTACTTTGGCTCCTAAATCAAAATCGATAATGTCATACTTCTTTGCAAGCTCCCAGTGAGGTAATGCCGCTTTTCCAAGATCAGGAATCGTTCCTTCTTTGTAAATTTCTTCATTATCTTCTTCATTTTTTCCTGCAACTACAGAAGCATGAGGTACATTTGGAATCTGATATAATAAATTTTGAAGCTCGTCTGAAGCAGCACTTAACTTTTCTGTAAGCTCTTTTGACTCCTGCTTTAGCTGCCCCGTTTTTTCCTTGATTAAATTCGCTTTTTGAACTTCTCCAGATTTGAAAAGGGCGCCTATTTCCTTGGACAGTTTATTAGATTCGGCCAATACATTGTCTAATAAAACCTGTGTTGATCTTCTGGTTTCATCTGTATTTAAAACGTGATCAATAATTGTTTCAGCATCTGCAAAATTACGTTTTGCAAGCCCTTCTAAAACAGTTTGTTTGTTTTCTCTAATAAACTGAATTTGTAACATCTTTTATTTTTTTAAGAAGAGCAAAGATAACGGAAGTAATAGATTTAAGCAATGGCTTGATACGACTAAATTTCTTCCATCATCATGAAGAAGTCAGATAGGGTGATATTAAAGTATTCACATATCTTGTGTAGCGTAGAAATAGTAATATTTGTTTTGCCTTGTTCTATTCTCGCTAAATGAATCCCAGTGTCAATATAAAATTCACTCAAAGTTACATTGTACTCATCTCGTAGAATTTTAACGCAAAGGGCAATCTTTTTTAAAGTTATCTCCTCTTTTGACAGTATCATTCTTTTTTTTGATACAAATTCTTAAAAACATATGAATTACATAATGACAAATGTGTCATTATAAAGACTTTAAAACGATTAACTTTGTTTGATAGTTACGTCAAAAGCTAATTCAAGAGGTTTAAGAATAAAGGGGGATTTATTTAATAATTTAATTAATTAGAAGTTGGCGTAACTTTTTAAAAATTCGCCTGCATTTCTTTTGTCTTTTTCTAATTGTTCTTTTAGTTCATTTACCGAGTTAAACTTTTGTTCATCTCTTAAAAAGTAAAGTAATTCAACTGTAATTTGTTGATGATAAATATTAGCGTCGAAATCAAAAAAATGTACTTCAATAGTTCTATTATTTCCGTTAACTGTAGGTCTAACTCCAATATTCATCATTCCAAAAATTAATTGGCTATTTACAGTAGACTTCACAACATATGCTCCAGTTTTTGGAATTAGTTTGTAGTCTTCTTCAATATGAATGTTTGCTGTTGGAAAACCTATTTTTTGTCCTAACTGTTCTCCAGATACAATTTTACCCGATAAGCTGAAATTATAGCCTAAATAATTATTAGCTACCTTTAATTGACCATCCAAAAGAGCGTTTCTTATCTTTGTTGAACTAACTGAAACATCATCAATGTCCTGAGCAGGAATTTCTTCAACATTGAAGTCATATAAATGTGAATACTCGGTTAACTGCTCTATATTTCCTTCTCTGTTTTTTCCAAAATGATGATCATACCCTATAATTAACTTATCAATGTTCAATTTGTTTACAAGAACATCTCTTACAAAATCCAAGGCCGTAAGACGAGAAAACTCTCTGTCAAACGGATGAATGATGAGGTAATCTAAACCTAAGCTTTCTAATTGTTGAGTCCTTTCCTGAATCGTGTTAATTAGTTGAATAGTAACATCTTGTTGAAGTACCATTCTCGGATGAGGAAAGAAAGTAAGAACAACAGATTTCTTATTACTCAATTTGGCATCCTCAATTAATTTCTTAATAATTTTCTGATGACCAATATGAACTCCATCAAAAGTCCCAATGGTAACATATGTTTTTTGAGAGGGGTTAAAATCAAAAATAGAATGGGTTACTTCCAATTTACAATATAAATTTTTACAAATGTACAATTTGTAAAACACATTTTGAAAATGTATTTTCATTTAAGCCAAATTATCCTTTAGAACTTCGTTATGAGAATTGAAAGCACAATAAAATCTAACATTTTCTTGCTTCTGAATAGGACCATTATGGTTAAAGTGAAAAATGCATGTTTGATCAAATTTTAAATCGTCTCGTTGAGATTACGAATTTGTCATTGAGTTAAAGGAGTTTAATGAAGTTATGTTAAAATTTATACGAGGCACTAAGAAAATATAGAGGTTTTAATAAAATTTAACACAAATAATTAGAAAATCAAAAAAAATCGTATTTTGCGTTTAGTTAACAAATTATTTTACACAATTATGATGAATAGATTATTACTAGTTGCATTTGCACTATGCAGTAGTTTGATGTTTTCGCAAACAACAATTACTGGTACTGTGAGTGACGCAACACTGGGAGGTCCTCTTCCAGGAGCTAATATCAAAGTTTCAAGAAAAGCTGTAGGGACAACTACAGATTTTGATGGAAAATTTATATTAACTGTTACAGACACCCCTCCTTTTACAATTGAAGTCTCTTTAATTGGTTATCAAACGAAATCGGTTGAGATAACGAAAAACAATCAAGCAGTTGAAGTGAGCTTATCAGAAAATGCAACTTCTTTAGACGAAGTAGTAGTTTCTGCTTCAAGAACTCCTGAACGTATTATGGAATCTCCAGTTACTATCGAAAGATTTGATTCGAGAGCAATTAAAAATACGGCTTCTGCTTCATATTATGACGCTATCGAAAATTTGAAAGGCGTCGACATTAATTCCGGAGGGTTAACATTTAAATCTGTGAATACTAGAGGGTTTGCTACTTTTGGAAATGAAAGATTTATCCAGCTAGTTGATGGAATGGATAACGCTTCACCAGCTCTTAATTTCGCAGTAGGGAACCTATTAGGAATGTCGGAACTGGATGTTCAAAGTGTTGAAGTTTTGCCAGGTGCGGCATCAGCTCTTTATGGAGCAAATGCGTTTAATGGTATTATGTTAATGCGTAGTAAAAGTCCATTTGATGATCAAGGCATCAGTGTTGGTTTCAAAACAGGTATAACAAGTCAAGAAGCAGCAGGTGATAACGGTTTTTACGATGTAGGTATAAGATTAGCTCATGTGTTTGACGATAAATTTGCAGCGAAGGTTAGTTTTAATCATTTCACTGGTGAAGAGTGGCATGCAACTGATTATAGAAATACAAATGGAGTTGGTAGAACTTATAAGCCTGGATTTAGAGAAATTGGAAATCTGAACTCAGACATAGTTTATGATGGGGTGAATGTTTATGGTGATGAAGTTGCGACTAATATTAGAGACGCTTCAGGTGGGCTTGGTTTTGTTCCAGATCAAAGAGTTAGTAGAACTGGGTATAATGAGAATGATTTAATTGATTATAGTGCTAAAAGTATAAAGTTTAATGGAGCACTACATTACAGACCTTTAGGTAATGACCGCTTAGAATTTATTTGGAACTCGAAGTTTGGAACAGGTAACACTATTTATCAAGGACTGAATAGATATAGCCTTAGAAACTTTTTTATGGAGCAACATAAATTGGAAGTTAGAGGAAAGAACTTTTTTGTTAGAGGATATTATGCAGGAGAAGATGCAGGAGATTCATACGATACTCGTTTTGCTGCTATTAATGTCAATAATAGATGGAAGTCTAATACAGATTGGTTTGGGCAATATATTGGTACTATCGCTGGAATAAGCCTCGCTGGAAATCCTCAAAATTTATCTCTAGATCAAATTCATCAAGAAGCTAGAAATGTTGCTGACAATGGAAGGGCTTTACCTGGTTCTGCAGAGTTTAACAGGTATTTCAATGAAGTTATAGCCGACCCAGATGTTACAACAGGTGCTAGGTTAAAGGATAATACAAATTACTATCATGCAGATGCAAATTTAAACTTAAGAGATTATATCGATTGGGCAGAGGTTCAATTTGGTGGTTCATTTCGTCAATATAATTTAAACTCTTCTGGAACGATTTATACTGATTCTGATGGGCCAATTAGTTTTAATGAATTTGGTTTATACACCCAAATTCAAAAGAAAATGATGGACGATCGTTTGAAATTTACAGGTTCAATTCGTTATGATAAGTCTCAAAATTTTGAAGGAAACTTCTCACCTCGTGTTTCTTTAGCTTATGCAGCAGGTGAAACAAAGGATCATAACTTCAGAGTTTCTTTTCAAACAGGGTTTAGAAACCCGACAACACAAGATCAGTATATTGGATTAGATACTGGAGCTAGTTTTTTAATTGGTACAGCGGCTGATAATTTAGATAGATTTACGAAAACTGTAAATGGATTTGAAGTCACAGCAAGACATGCTATTGAAAGAGGTTATTCGGCTAATTCAGTGGAAACTGGTAGTCCTGAAATGGTCAATACCAGTCTTGTTAGTCCTGAACAGGTGACTGCTTTCGAAGTTGGATATCGTAGCGCCATTCCAACAGGAAAGAATAAATTGTCAATAGATTTGAGTGCTTACTATAACATGTATGATAATTTTATTGCAACAAAAGATGTTTTGGTTTTACTTGACCCTAGTGGTGTTGATCAAAATGATAGTGCAGCTTTACTTGGAGCTTTGAGGAATCAGTCTGCTTTATTTAGTGTAAAAACGAACTCTGTAGCTGAAGTTAGTTCTTACGGTGTTGGATTGGGGTTGTCTACTAAAGTATTCAATGGATTTAATGCAAGCTTAAATTATACTTGGTCGAAGTTTGATTTTGATCAAGCGTCTGATCCTGATTTTGAAGCTGGATTTAATACTCCAGAGCATAAGGTAAAGGCACAATTTGGACACCCGAATTTATTCGAAAACTTTGGTTTCAATATAAGCGCCCGTTGGCAAAATGATTTTTATTGGGAATCTACATTTCTTGAAGGTACTGTAGATGCAAGAACAGTATTAGATGCTCAGGTAAATTATAGTGTTCCATCAATAAAGTCAGTCTTTAAAGTTGGAGGAACAAATCTTACAGGACAAGAGTATTTAAGTGCTCCTGGAGTTGGAGCAATTGGTTCGCAGTATTTTGTTTCTTGGACTATTAATAACTAAAAACTTGATGATGATGAAAAAAAATATAGGATGGGTTTTAGGTTTAGCCGTTATGCTAACCGCCTGTGATGTAAATAACGAATTAGAAGAAATTACTGGACCAGTGGTGCCAGAAGTTGCTTTACAAGCGGGAAGTGCAGACTTTTCAAAATATATATCAGTTGGAGCTTCTTTTACAGCAGGTTTTACTGACGGAGCAATGTTTATAAAAGGGCAAGAAAATTCTTTTCCAAATATATTATCAGGAAAATTTTCTATGGCCAATGGCGGTACGTTTAATCAACCTTTAATGTCTGATAATATTGGAGGCTTAGTTAGCGGTACAACGGTTGTACAAGAGCCTAGATTTTATTTTAATGGAGCAGGTCCGGCTAGGTTAGATAAGACCCCAACAACGCAAGTAGGTGTTCCTGCAACAGGAGCTCCTGATTTTCATAATTATGGTGTTCCTGGAGCAAAAAGTTTTCACTTCGTAGCTCCTGGATATGGTTCTTTAGCAGGTTTGGCAAATGGTACAGCAAATCCTTACTTTGTAAGAATGTCTCCGTCGCAACCAACAGTTGTAGCTGAGGCCGTTTCTAAACAACCAACATTTTTCACTTTATCTGAAATTGGAGGGAATGATGTATTGGGGTATGCAATTGCAGGTGGAGCAGGTGTAAATCAAACAGGAAACTTAGATCCAGCAACTTATGGACCAACGGATATTACAGATCCAAATGTTTTTGCACAAACATTCTCTGGTATTGTTGATGCATTAACAGCAGGAGGTGCAAAAGGTGTTGTAGCAACAGTACCTTATATAACTTCTTTATCTTATTTTACAACCGTACCTTATAATCCTGTTCCATTAGATGCAGCAACTGCGGGAGCGGTAAATCAAGGTTATGCGGCTTATAATGCAGGAATTCAGCAGGCATTTGCATTTTTAGTAGCTAATACACCAATGACGCAAGAAATGGCCGACGCTGAGATAGCAAAACGAACTATTACTTTTGCTGAAGGTGATAATGCTGTTGTTATTTTAGATGAAGCTTTAACTGATTTAACAGCAATTAATCCTGCACTAGTTAGTCTTAGACAAACAACAGCTGATGATTTATTAGTACTACCTGGTTCTGCTTTTATAGGAACCACTGTAGGAGGTAATCCACAGCTTATAAACGGCGTATCGGTTCCATTAACTGATCAATGGGTTTTAACTTCTGATGAAGTTGCTGAGATAAAAGTAGCAACAGATTCTTATAACAGTACAATTGTTTCTGTAGCAAATGCAAAAGGACTGGCTTTGGCTGACTTTAAAGCAATTTTAGAAGAGGCTTCGACAACGGGAATTGTGTTTGATGAATTTACAACGAATACAAGTTTAGTATTTGGTGGTTTAATAGGTTTAGATGGAATCCATTTAACAGCAAGAGGATATGCATTAATGGCAAATACCATTTTAAAAGCGATCGATACAACCTATGGATCAAACTTTGCTGATGCTACCAATGGATTAGCTAAAGCTGCAGATTATCCAACGAATTACTCTCCAACACTAGAATAACGTATTAAAATTTTATATAAAAAAGGTCGAAGATTAATCTTCGACCTTTTTGTTTTTATTAGAATCTAGTACATACTTTTTGTATTTACCATCTTTGTAGCGATGGTAAATGAAAACAGGCATTAATACAAATGCCATAAAAAAGACGCCTAAGCCCATTACAATTTCTGCTTTTGGATGTTCAATGTTTATTAAAATGGCTCCTGTAATCATCCAAAGTATAAAGATGACAAATAATATTTTTATTAACTTCATTGTGTTTTTGGATTATAAGAGGATAAAATTACTGTTTTAATTGAAAAGAACACCAGTTATGATTTGAAATTACCGCAAAAGAGAAAAGGGCGTTTTATTAAAGTAATTGCAATTTGTAAATGGTTTAAGAAGGCACTTTCAGAAAACAGTCTATTTTTTAAAATACATTGAAAATAGAGGATAAAATTATATAAATTCTATCCTCTATTTCTGTTTAAAAGAGGTTTTATTGATTGAATCTCCTAAAAACGTACCTACAAGACGTAGCTCTCCCATGAAAAAAATACTAAGATTTTATTTTAGGCTATTTGTTGGTCTGTTTGAGCTATTTTTCTTCGACCAATTTCTAATGCATTTCCTGTGTGTATACCAAAGAATATCCATAGAATTTCATTCTTTTTTGTTTTGGCTTTTATTTTCCGTAGGTGATAATGTTCTTTATCCTTACCAAAAGAGCCTTCTAATCTTGTTGCTCTTTCTTTAGCAATGATAGCCCTAAGTTGCTTTTTCTCTTTATGATTTTTAGGTTTTCTACCCTTGGGGATAAAGTCTGTCTGTATGGTTTTTGAGCTACTATATGTTCTGTTTTTATTGGTAGCATAAATTTTATCTCCACCGGCTACTTTTACCTTTTTTCGAGTTAACCCTTGCGCTTTTTGAACTGTTTGTATAAAACGGTTTCCTTCGTGAAACGCATTAAAATTAATATGTTCTATAAAGCTAATTCCATCAATTTGAACTTTGTTAACTTTTGCTCCAAACTCAACAGGCTTTACTTCTTTTCCGCGAACAATAGGACGGATATAATCCTTATGAATACTTACAATTCTATCTTTGATTTTTTCTCCTGTATCAAAATGATCTTTTTGTTGTTTGTAAATTCTTTGGATTGTGTCGATTCGCTTATAATACAAGGGCTTAAACTCGATATTGTAGGCCTTGGATAATTCCTTTTCAAAATCGATAAACTTACTTAATAGCTTCAGTAAAGCTCGGGTTAATGAAGTACGTTTAGACTTGGTTTTTCTTCGCATTTTACTAAATCCTTGGTAACGTTTTTTCCACTTGTTATATCTACTTCTGATCATCTTAGTTCCTAAGATGGAGCAAGTTTTACGTAATTGATTGTACAACCAGTGAACAGATTCCCAAAGTAATTTCTGGATGGTAGGATAACGAACTTCACTTTCGTAACAAGTAGCATCCATTACGATTTGGTCGGTACTATCAATATGATTTTTCCAAGAATTAAAAAGAACTTTTTCTACTAAATTAATATCTAGTTTCTCTGCTAATTCACAACGTATTTGACTTATTATTTTATAGTTTGTTAAACGTTCAAAACCTAATTCTATATCGCAGAAAAATTGATAGTCTAAATTTGAGTTGAGTTGTTCAATCATTTTCCTATCCGAACAATTGGCATAATGCTTTAAAAACATCAAGCCAAGTCTTCCTTTAGGGCTAAAAAGATAGTTACGCCCTTTTTTTTGTTCAGTAATATTTAAAGTAGTAACCAAGTCATCCCAATCAATAGCAGAATAGATTTTGCCCAAATCTCCCTCTAAAAAACGTGTGTAATGAGCATCATAATTCTCACTGAGGGGAAAAAATTGAAATGCGGTGTTGCATTTCAGAAATTCTTCGTATTTTCATAATTACACAAATGGAAACCCCGTTTTTTACCTTTTTTGGTGATTTTCGGGGTTTATTATGAATATAAGATACAACAAAACCCTCGTAAAAACAAGGGTTTAGCTATTTTATGACAGTGCCTAAGAATATATTAGAAATAAAAAAACCTATCTGTTGTCAGATAGGTCTGTATGTTTATTTTAAGATGTGTCTTTTACATTTTCTGCAACCAAGTTCGTACATCTACCTCTTCTTTGATAATCGCTCTTAAATCGTCTATTTTAACACGTTTTTGCTCCATCGTATCTCTATGACGAATGGTAACTGTGTTGTCTTCCAAAGTATCGTGATCAACAGTAATACAGAAAGGAGTTCCTGCAGCGTCTTGACGACGGTAACGGCGACCTACAGCGTCTTTTTCATCGTAAGCAACGTTAAAATCCCATTTTAAGTCATCTACTATTTTACGTGCTATTTCAGGTAAGCCATCTTTCTTTACTAAAGGTAAAATGGCAGCCTTAACAGGCGCTAGAACTGCTGGTAATTTTAAAACGACTCTAGTCGTATTGTTGTCAAGTTCTTCTTCTTGCAGAGCATGAGAGAAAACGGCTAAGAACATTCTGTCTAAACCAATTGAGGTTTCAACAACGTATGGTACATAGTTTTTGTTTTCTTCATGGTCAAAATACTGTAATTTTTTACCAGAATGCTCTTCATGAGCTTTTAAGTCAAAATCGGTTCTGGAATGAATTCCTTCCAATTCTTTAAATCCAAAAGGGAATTTAAATTCAATGTCAGCAGCGGCATCAGCATAGTGCGCTAATTTTTCATGATCATGGAAACGATAATTGTCTTTATCCATTCCAAGAGATAAATGCCATTTTAAACGAGTTTCCTTCCATTTTTCATACCATTCCTTTTGAGTACCTGGTTTTACGAAAAATTGCATTTCCATTTGTTCGAATTCTCTCATTCTAAAAATGAATTGACGTGCAACAATTTCATTTCTGAAGGCTTTACCCGTTTGAGCAATTCCGAAAGGAATTTTCATACGACCAGTTTTCTGAACATTTAAAAAGTTTACAAAGATACCCTGCGCTGTTTCAGGACGCAGATATACTTGCATTGAACTATCTGCAGAAGCTCCTAATTGAGTTCCAAACATTAAGTTAAACTGTTTAACATCCGTCCAGTTTTTACTTCCAGTTAATGGGTCAGCAATTTCTAATTCTTCTATTAACAGCTTTACATCGGCTAAGTCTTCATTTTCTAATGACTTTGCCAATCTACCTAATATCGATCGTATTTTTTCTTGATAACCAAGAACACGAGGGTTCGTAGATAAAAATTCTTCTTTATTAAAAGCATCTCCAAAACGTTTTTGCGCTTTTTTTACTTCTTTATCAATTTTGGCTTCAATCTTAGCACAGTAATCTTCCACTAAAACATCAGCACGATATCTTTTTTTACTGTCTTTGTTGTCAATAAGAGGATCATTAAAGGCATCAACGTGGCCCGAAGCTTTCCAAGTAGTTGGATGCATAAGAATAGAGGCGTCAATACCTACTATATTTTCATGCATTTGAACCATTGCTTTCCACCAATAGTCTCTTATATTTTTCTTAAGCTCAGCTCCATTTTGAGCGTAGTCATATACCGCACTCAGTCCGTCATAAATTTCAGAAGATTGAAAGATATAACCATATTCTTTTGCGTGCGAAATTACTTTTTTAAATAAATCTTCTTGTTTTGCCATTCTGCAAAAATAACAGAAGCTTTTAAACTATTGTTAAATACATAAAAAAAAGTGAAGATTTTTAACCTTCACTTTTGTTTTTTCTAACGCTTATTTAATTGAATAGCCGTTAGCTATATGTTTTTTTAAATATTTGTAATGCTTTACCTTAGGCTAACTGATGAATTTCCAGAATATTCTCCTTCTACAAACGCACTTATGGTATATTTTCCCTTGAAAATATCATCACGGTTAACAAGAATAAAAGAAACTAAGCTCAATTTGCTATTGTCGTAATTTACGAGAAGTGAATCGCTGTATTGAATTCTAGCGCCATTGCTTAAACTGGCTTTACCTTTAGGGGTAATTACGTTCTTCTTTTCATCTATAATTTGAATGTAAACCTTTTTCTTTCCTGCAGATGTTAAAGGGTTTTCTAGTAAATCGAAATTTATTTTAAAGGCATCTGTTCTACTCGATCGAGAAGTACTTGTAAGTTTTCCACTGCTTCGTTCTTTCATTGCAATGACTTTTACCGGACTAATTTCAATTTTCGCGGCAACTGCAACCTTCGCTTCTAACGCTTTATTTTTTTCAATTAGCTCGGTATTTACAGTTTCCTTTTGAGTTAAAATTTCGTTAGTGATAACGTTTTCTTGAGCTAAAGCCCGATTGGCGGAATTAAGCGAATCAATTTTTATAAATAATCGTCTGTTTTCTCTCTCAAGACTGGCTATTTTGCTTCGATACTTTCTGATTAAATTATAATTGTTTCCTTCTAATTTGGCTACAGAATCTCGTAAGTCTTTCATCTTTTGAACTTCGATGCGTAATCTTTTTGATAGACTTTTCTTACGAACAACAACATCGGTGTAGTCTTTAATCATTTCATCTAAGGCGCTCTTTAAATCTTTTTTTTCTTGTTTAAAAACACCTTGTAAGTCTTTTATTTCGCTTGAAACTTTTAAATTATACAGAGTTAAAAATAAAACAGCGAATAACAGGACTATTAAAACCGCATTTTTTGTATTGTTTGCTTTCATTGTATTTCAGGGGATTTTCAGGGGTTGTTATTTTAGTTTAATACTTGATTCTTTTACGTAATTTCCATTTACATAGATTTTAGCTTTATAATTTCCTTTGTCAATTTTTTCTTTATCTACATCGATTAACGACATAACAGATAGTGTGTTGTTAAAGTAGTTGGCTTTTAGTGTGTTACTGTAGATGATTCGTTTTCCGTTTTTTAACCGTGTTCTACCTTTTACATAAATTACTTCATTTTTTGGATTGACTAATTGTATGTGTATAGGTATTGTACCTTTGTCAATAATTTTATTTTCGAGTAAATCAAATTTAACTCTAAAGGCATCCGTTTTCCATGACCTATAGGTTGTTGTTAACTTTCCACTGCTTTTCTTTTTCATTGCACTGAAATTCACATTGGAAACTTCAAGTGTGGTAGCAGTTTCAATTTTCCTTTCTAAAGCTTTATTATTATTGAAAAGTTCAGAGTTTAGTTGTTCGGTTTCACTTAGTATTCCTTTAACACTGTCATTTTCAATAAATAAATTCTCGTTTATTTTGCTAAGTGAGTCCAATTTATTTAACAACTCTCTGTTTTCTTTTTCTAAATTAGAAATTCGTTTTCTGTATACGCGGAGGAGATTAAAACCAGATACTTTTAAACCTTGAATAGTATCGCGCAAAGATATGGCTTTACCGAGCTGATCTTTAATTTTACCTGAAAACTCATGGTTTTCATAGTTTATATTTTGGTACTCTTCTATTACTTCTTGTAGCTCGTTTTCTAGTTCTTGTTTTTCAATATCAAAAGCATCTTTTAACATAAAAAAGTCTCTAGAATTCTGGTAGGCCAGAAGACCAATGAATATAACAAGTAAAAGTAAGAAGGCTATTAATCCTTTATTTTTCAAATTTTTGGCAACCATCTTAAGGGGGAATTACAATGGACAAAACTAATGAGTTCTACGCTAAAATACTATTTTTTAACACATTTGTAAATAAAAGCGGGAGGAAAATTTAGTGTTTCGAAGTCTAATGTGATATTTTTCCCAAAAACTTTCTTAAGTTTCATTAGGTATGACAGGGAATATTGATACTGAATGAATATTCCATTTTTCTTTAAAGACGAATGGCTGTTATTCAGTATTTTACTGGAAATGTGCTTAGGGATAATGGTTAAAGGTAGGCTAGAGACAATAGCATCTACTTTTTTAAAGCCTAATTTTTCAATCTCTATAATAATATTTTCTGCTGATTCTTTGAGTATAATAAGTTGTGGATGCTCTATTTCTTTAAGTTCTTCATAGAATACATTATTTATTTCAAAACATATTAAGAGTGCTTCAGGATTTAACTTTTCTAAAATGTTTTTAGTAATAGCACCATTCCCTGGACCTAACTCTATAATTACTTGAGATTCGGAAAAATTGATGTTGCTAAGCATTTTATTTGCTAAAAACCTTGAACTAGGAACTAAGGTTCCTGATGTTTTATAATTTTTTACCGCCTCTTTGAAAAAACTTATTGTTTTACTCACAATCCTGATGTTATTTAATATCTTAGACAAAAAGCTATTGAAAATGAAACCCTTAAAAGATATATTCTCTATTTTTTTTCCTGATGTATGTGTTAATTGTCAATCCATACTTTTAAGAAATGAGCAATTTTTATGTACTATTTGTTTAAACGACCTCCCTGTTATTGTATATAACGAGTCAACAAAAAATATGTTACAAAATATTTTCTTCGGAAAAGTACCCGTTGAAAATGTATATTCATTCTTGTACTTTACTAAATTTGGAATTACTCAAAAATTAATTCATGAGTTAAAATACAAAAAAGAACAAAACATTGGCGTTTTTCTTGGAAGAAGGATGTGTTATGAAATTGAAAGATTAAAGTTATTTAAGGAAATTGACATTGTTTTGCCAGTGCCATTGCATAAGAAAAAACTGAAGTTACGTGGTTATAATCAGGTGAGTAAGTTTGGAGGGGTACTTAGTAATTATTTGCAAGTTCCATATATTATCAATGTATTAAAAAGAGTTTCTAAAAATGAAAGTCAAACGTTAAAGCGGCGTTTTGAAAGGTTTTCCAATGCAGATTCTAAATTCCATATCTCCGATCTTGAATATTTACAAAATAAACATGTTTTGTTAATTGATGATGTAATTACAACTGGAGCAACTTTGGTTTCCTGTTGTGAGGAGTTGTTAAAAGTTAAAAATATCAAAATAAGTATATGTACTATTGCATATACTGAGATTGGATAAGCATTGGTTACTGTTATTTTACTACTTTTGATACTTATTTAAAATACTTGCTTCGTGAAGATAATGTCAAAAACTTGTGTTTTTTTTCTAGCCATATTAATTTCTAGTTGTGCTCGCAAAGGGAGACCTGAAGGAGGACCAAAAGATGAGGATGCTCCAATTATGATTACGGCAAATCCTCCGTATGAAAGTATTAATTTTAATGAAAAAGCAGTTAAAATATATTTTGATGAGTATGTGGTTTTAAAAGATTTAACGAAGCAATTGGTTGTTTCACCTCCTTTAAAAAGCCCGTTGGTTATTACTCCACAAGGAACACCGAGTAAATATTTCAATATTAAAATATTAGATACATTAAAGCCGAATACTACTTATACATTTAATTTTGGAAATGCAGTTCAAGATAATAACGAAGGAAATAAATTAGAGAGTTTTAAGTATGTGTTTTCTACAGGAACTACTATTGATTCTCTTGAAGTAAGCGGAAATATTACACATTCGTTTAACAGAGAGAAAGAAAAAAACATTAGTATTTTATTGTATAAACTCGACAGCTCGTTTACAGATTCGATTGTATATAAAAAGAAACCCGAATATGTTACGAATACCTTAGATTCTACACATTTTAATTTTACAAATATTAAGGAGGGAAAGTATTTTATGATGGCTTTAAAAGAGCCTGCAAATGATTATTTGTTTAACCCTAAAACGGATCAATTAGGTTTTATAAATGATACTATTGAATTACCAAGGGATAGTATTATAGCCAAAGAAATAAGGTTGTTTAGAGAAAAACAACCATTTAAATTTAAGCGAGGAAAAGAATTGTTTAAAGGTAAAATCCAATTTGGATTTGAAGGAGGGAAGAAGGGTTTAAAAGTAAAATTGTTATCTAAAACCTCTGACTCATTTGAGTCGTTTACTCAATTCGAAAAAGAGAAGGATACGTTATTTTATTGGCACACACCTTTAGAGGTAGATTCTTTAAACTTTTTGGTAATGAAAAAGGACTTTATTGATACTATTACGGTACGTTTAAGAAAAAAGAAGATCGATTCTTTAAAGGTAATGTCAAGTATATCTTCTATTTTAAATCCAAGAGATACGTTGTTTTTGGAAACGAACAATCCTATTAAGATGATTGATTCGACTAAATTTTCATTTGTAGATAAAGACACGATTAAAGTGCCTTATACATTGAAAAAGATGGACATAAATAGATTGGCTGTTTTATTTGAATCAAAAAGGAATTGGAACTATCGCATGCAAGTATTACCCAATGCGATTGGCGATTTATATGAAACAAAAAATGATACGTTAAACTATCAGTTCGGAACAAAAGATATAGAAGATTATGGTAGTATTGTATTAGATATTCGAAATACGAAGAATAAAATGGTTATCATTCAATTACTACTTGGTGATAAGGTTGCTATTGAAGAAAAAATTAAATCGTCAAAAAAGATAACATTCGATTTATTGGAGCCCAAAGAGTATACAGTAAGAGCGATTATTGATGATAATAATAATGGTATTTGGGATACTGGAAATTATTTAAAACGAATTCAACCCGAAGAAGTACTTTATATGCCTCAGGAGTTTAAGCTTAGAGCCAACTGGATACAGAACGAAATATTTGAAATTGAATAAATAAAAAACCCGCAAATTGCGGGCTTTTTTATGTGAAAAATATGATATTACTTATTCGACTTGGCCCAAGTATCTCTTAAGCCAACTGTTTTATTAAATACTAGTTTTTCAGGAGTTGAATCATCATCAATATTGAAATAGCCCAGTCTCTGGAATTGAAAACGGTCTCCTATTTTAGCTTCTTGCAAACTTGGTTCAACAAAAGCATTAATAGTTTTTAAAGAGTCAGGATTCAAGAAATCCATAAAATCTTTGTCTTTATGACTATCTGGAGCTTCATCAGAGAATAAACGATCATAAACTCTAACTTCAGCGCTTACAGCATGTTTAATAGATACCCAATGTAATGTACCTTTTACCTTACGTTTACTTTCTTCTGTACCACTACCAGATTTACTTAGTGGATCATATGTACAGTGAATTTCTGTAATGTTTCCTTGCTCATCTTTAATACAGCTTTCTCCTTTTATAATATAAGCATTTTTCAAACGAACTTCTTTGCCAATAGTTAAACGAAAATATTTTCTATTAGCCTCCTCTTTAAAGTCTTCTCGTTCTATGTATAACTCTCTTGAAAATGGAACCTCACGTGTGCCTGAGTTTTCATCTTCTGGGTTGTTTTCAGCGATTAAAAGCTCTTCGTTGGCTTCAGGATAATTGGTAATAACCAATTTAACAGGATTTAAAACACCCATTACCCTGTTTGCCGTTTTATTTAGGTCTTCTCTAATTTTAAACTCTAGTAAGGCCACGTCAATAACATTTTCTCTTTTTGAAACTCCTACTGTTTCAATAAAGCTTCTTATGGCAGCAGGTGTGTAGCCCCTTCTCCTTAAGCCAGATATTGTAGGCATTCTTGGGTCATCCCAACCAGAAACAATTTCTTGTTCAACCAGTTTCATTAACTTTCGTTTACTCATTACAGTATAACTTAAGTTAAGACGTGAAAATTCACGTTGTTTAGGAGCTAATGGATAAGTTGATTTGCTGTAGCCATGTACATTATCTCTAAACCAATTATAAAGCTCTCTATGTGGCTTAAATTCTAGTGAACATAATGAGTGAGAAACTTGTTCTATATAGTCGCTTTCACCATGAGTCCAGTCGTACATTGGATAAATAACCCAATCGTTACCAGTTCGGTGATGTACTTTTTTTAGAATACGATACATAAGAGGATCGCGCATTAACATATTTGGAGATTCCATGTCAATTTTAGCACGTAAAACATGCGTGCCTTCTTCAAATTCACCTTCTTTCATTCTGGTGAATAAATCAAGACTCTCTTCAATAGAACGATTTCTATATGGTCCAGCAACACCAGACTCGGTTGGTGTACCTTTTTGCTGCGCCATTTCTTCAGAAGATTGGGAATCTACATAAGCCTTACCATCCTTTATTAATTGAACAGCCCAATCATATAACTGCTGGAAATAATCAGATGAATAACGTTCGCTAGCCCATTGGTAACCTAGCCAAGTAACATCTCTTTTAATAGCATCAACATACTCTTGCTCTTCTTTAGCAGGATTTGTATCATCGAAACGAAGGTTAACAGGAGCATTGTATTGCTCTCCTAGTCCGAAACTGATACCAATCGCTTTTGTATGTCCAATATGCAGATAACCATTAGGTTCAGGAGGAAAACGAAAACGTAAATTCTCTTTTGGCATTCCATTAGCCAAATCTTCCTCAACTATTTGTTCAATAAAGTTTAACGATTTTTTTTCTTCTGACATTTCTTTTATATCGCGTGTTAATGTTTCACAAAATTACGTAAAATAGTTGACGTATAAAGGTATTCTAAGCTGAGGTATAGAGGTGTTTTTAAAAAAGAGAAAATTATTGTTCACCAAATTAAATTGTATGAAGTGTTTTGGTGAGTTAAAAGTATTGTAACGTATTTAAATTTAAAGTACTATTGTTTCAGAATTTGTGTTTTTGGGAAGTGTTATTATAAATGTACTTCCTTTTTTTAGCTCTGATTCTAATCCGATGGTTCCACCAAGTCCAAGAACAATTTTATGAACTATTGAAAGACCAATACCTGTGTTATTCTTGTTCTCACCATCAAGGGTTTCAAATAGAGAGAATATTTTCTTTTGGTATTTTTTCGGAATTCCTAAGCCATTATCTTTTATGTAAAAAATATGGTCGTTAACATTGTCATTGTAAGAAACTGATATTGTTTTTTTTGGCTTACTATTATGTTTAATTCCATTTTCTATTAAATTAAAAAAAAGATGAAATATCTTTACTTTTTCACTGTTAATAAGCGGAAATTTATTGGTAATGGTTAACTCAACATCCGATTTGTAAAAGGTTTCATAAATTTCATTGATGCATTTGGCTACATCTACTTTTTCAATAGGTGCTTTGCTTTTGCTTATTTTGGAATACTTTAGCACACCATTAATCATATTATCCATTTTTTCAATCCTCTTTTTTAAAAGAATCAAATAATCGGTAACTCCTTGATAGTTTTTAACTTCTAAATCTGCTTCTATAAACTCTGATAGTGAATGTATTCCACGTAAAGGCGATTTTAAATCATGGGAAACTAAATGAGCGTATTCTTCTAGCTCAATATTGTTTTTTTCCAGAACCTTATTTTTTTCATTGAGTCGTTTTTTGTGAAGAGTAATCGTTTCATACAGGAAAAATAATCCTGATAATAACTCAGCCTTTAATTCATTCTCTTCATAAGCAGAAATGATATCTTTCTCCGATATTGAGCATTTATCATTTGAGATATCAACAATATGTTGAATCACTTTTTTTAAAAATTCAACGCTAATTGTCATTAACAGATAATTTTAAGGCTTCTTCTCTTGAGCTTACAAAGCTGTAATCCATGTCTTTAAATACGGAGTATAAAACAAATTTTGCAGCTAGTTTTAGTAAAACGTTCGATCCTATATAAATGTATATGCGATTCATTTTATCGTTGAGAAATGTTTTAATACCTTCTCTTATTTCTGCACTAGGTGGTTTGGATCTTGATAAATCTACAATTAAGTCGTATGATTTATGGTTTTTCGTTATTTCGAATAACCATTGTCTTTGCACCTTTATTTTCTGCATGTTATGATGCGTAGTTTCATACATATATACAACGTTTGGGTTACAAAGAAAAATAGTAGAAATTATAGCATCTCTATTCTCTTCTGTTAAGTTATCTGCCGGATTTTTGAGGTCTTTACAGTTTTTTAAATGTTCTTCTAATTCCGTAATCGTCATAACTAATATTAACTGTATTTAAAATTGTCAGGTATTTATTAAAAGATCGAATACTAAAATACTAGTAACCTGATTTTACATTTTTAATTTCGATGTAAGCCTTATATGGTTCGTTCTATGTATGTATTTTTAAGTTAAAATGTTTTTAACTTAGAGCTCTATTTATAATTTTTTATGTTGAACGATATTTTTTTGATTTACATTATCTAAACTTAAATCATTTTGTTTGCAAATGCAACATTTTGAAAATTAAATATTTAAAATATTTTTAAAGGTTTTGTTTGGTTGAGGTGAATAGTAAATTAATGAAGTATTTATGTACTTCGATTTCGATGTTGTTACGAAGAAATCTACTGAAGTTTTATGATAAAGCTACTTACGAGGGATGGTAACACTTGTTTTAGTTGAAGTGATTAAACAGGAAGACTGTTTTTTCTTTTTATTCTGAGAATTTGTTTAAACAAGTTCCGATAGCAGAAATCAAAAAAAGTTGCTTTGATGGCTATTTCAAATTATAAATGCGAGGTGTAAAAAAGTACTTAAAGTTTGCAAAAGAGTATATAAAACAAAAAGGCAGAGAACTTTCTCCACCTTTGTATGTTTTTTAGTGTTTATTGGTTGTTTAATGTATTGTTAGATAGGTTCGTATCAGCCATGAGGTTAGAAGGGTCGATTTCAACTGACTTTACATTTTTTGAAGCTGTAAAAGTATAGGTTGGATGTGCAAAAGTCCAGTCTTCAATAACTTTTGCGCTTGTTGGTTTACTTCCCCTCATCATTCTTAGTGGGATGTTGAACATTTCCTTAGAACCATCGGTATAAGTTACTTTAATATCGATAGGCATAGGCATTTGACCTACACGTTCTAGGGTAACATTTTTACCATCTATTCCTTTAATTCCATAATCGATTGTATGTGTTGTTTGCGTCCACTCGTTTAAGTACCAATCTAAATGAATTCCAGAAACCTTTTCTGCAGTTCTTTTAATATCGTTAGGTGTGGGATGTTTAAACGCGAAATCATCAAAATACTTTTTCAATGTGTTTTGAACGTTTTTAGCCCCAATAATATATTCTAATTGGCATAAAAAGATACTTCCTTTAGAGTAGCTCCCCATGCTATAGGCTCCATTTGTATGGTATCTGTCGGCATGTGTTGTTAGAGGTTCTTCTGTATTTTTATTTACGATATGATTATAGTGGCCATAAGACCCTGAGTTAGGGTTCTTTTTACCTTGTTTCATTATATCGTTTACAGCTTTATTTGAAATATATGTTGTAAAGCCCTCATCCATCCAAGGATGTTTAGCTTCGTTGGTAGCTAATAAAAATTGAAACCAAGTATGTGCTAACTCATGCGCAGTAACACCGAATAAACTTCCAAATTTTCGTTGTCCAGTAATTAAGGTACACATAGCGTATTCCATACCTCCATCTCCTCCTTGAATTACAGAATATTGTTTGTAAGGATACTGCCCAATATTTTCACTGAAATAGGTTATTAAGTCGGCCGTTTTACTTTGTAATTTCTTCCAGTTCTCTAAATATATTTTGTCTAAATTTTTCTTGTAGAAAAAATGTAAAATGGTACCATTTTTCATTGAATAGGTGTCATGAATAAATTCAGGATCAGCTCCCCAAGTAAAATCGTGTACGTTTGGTGCTTTAAAATGCCAAGTAAGTTTCTTGCCTTTAACAGTTTCAACAGGAAGGCCGTTTGTATCATAACCATGTCCAACTTCTTGCGGGTTTTGAAGGTAGCCTGTTCCTCCTATTGTATATTTTTTGTCGATATGAATGGTTACGTCGAAATTTCCCCATACACCATGAAATTCTCTTCCCAAATAAGGAGGAGTGTGCCATCCTTCAAAATCGTATTCAGCCATTTTCGGATACCATTGCGTCATTGATAAAGCAACCCCTTCTTTACTGTTTCGTCCTGATCTACGAATTTGTTTAGGTATTTGAGAATCAAAGATCATATCAAAGGTCGCTCTTTCTCCTGGTTGAATAGGTTGGTTTAAAGTAACTTCAAGAATAGTTCCAACTGTTTTGAACTTTACATCAATACCATTTTGTTTCAAGCTTTTCACTTTAATATAACCTGTTTCAGATGGAGCTAATTTGCTAATGCGATCACCAACTCGTCTATCTGGATCTTGAATATTTCTTGATCGAACATCCATTTGAGAATTAGGCTGGAAGGCATTAAAATATAGATGATAAAAAACTTTATCTAGGGCATCAGGAGAGTTGTTTGTATAAATAAGACTCTGCTTTCCTTTATATTGATACTTTTTTACATCTACATCGATATCCATGGTGTAATCAGCATGTTGTTGCCAATAACCATTATTGCTCTTTTTTTGTTGAATGTTATCTGCTGTCTGTTGATTTTGTGCAGAAGCACAGCTTAATATAGAAAGAGATAGTACTGCTAATATTATTTTTTTCACACGAATTAATTTTAATTAAAATAGTCCTCTTATTATGCAAAAAGAGCATTTAATTTTCATAAATGCTCTTTTCAAATATACTTAAATTAAATTTGTTATTTTCTTCCATTTACCATTCTGTCAGCCATTCTTAAGGCATTGTAAGTGTTAACTACACGTCCAGAAACTGATAGGTCAGAGAAAGGAACTAAAATTCCTCTTGGAGATGATTGCGATTGAGAACCTGGCTTTAACACTTTAATGTCAATTTTAGTTCCAGAGTTCATCAAAATATGCTTCACCTGACTTGCTGATAATTGTGGGTAATAAGAACGAACTAACGCAGCTACACCAGCAGCATTAGGAGCAGCCATTGATGTACCACTTTTCTTACCATATTCATTTTCTGGAGTCGTTGAGTATATATCAACTCCAGGAGCAAAAACATCTACATTTATTTTACCATAGTTAGAAAAACTAGCTGGTAAACTTTCGTTATAGTTCGAACTCATCGCTCCGATCGTAATAAAGTTATCAGCGATTTCATTTTTTAAATCTGGAGCATCGTTTGGAAAGGTTTTTTCTACATCGATATTTTTTCCGTCATTTCCTGCTGCATTAACAATTAACACATCATGTTTAGCGGCATATTTAATAGCTTCATATACCCATTCTTTATTAGGTGAAAAGGCTTTACCAAAACTTGTGTTAAGTACTTTCGCCCCATTGTCAACAGCATAGCGAATACCTAAAGCAACATCTTTATCATACTCGTCACCATCAGAAACGGTTCTTACTGCCATTATTTTGATGTTTCCAGCTACACCATCCATACCTTTACCGTTACCTCTAGTTGCACCAATAATTCCAGCTACATGCGAACCATGAGACTCTCCCTTTTCGGAGTGCCCAGTCTTTCCATTACCATATCCAGGCTTATCATTTATGTCGTAGGCATTGTCTCCAACAACTTTACGATAATCTTCCTTTAAGTTTTCTCCATTAATAGTTTTATCAGCTTTTTTAAGCTCTTTTTCGAAGTATTCTTTTGCTTCATCTAGAGACGAAAAATAGCTAAACATTTGCCCTGCAAAAGCTACCGCTCTTTCTATTTCTGGAGTTGGGTTTTTTATGTTTTTTAAATCTTTAGCAGTATAATCATTCTTACCAAAATGATCTTTTAAAACTTTGCTAGACTCTGCACAGCCAAATAAGTAGTTTCCATAGTTCATTTTCGTTTTATGAGCCTCATCAACTTTTGTTTCTTGAAAAGCTTTTACTTCCGCTAATGTTTCAGCATCAGCAATAGATGGGTTCATTAAAATACGCTCATATTCTAAGTGTTCAGCATACGATTCTCCTAGAAAGTTCCATCCAGTAATATCGTCAACATAACCATTTTTGTCGTCGTCAATACCGTTACCAGCTACTTCATTTTTATTAACCCAGGCAACATCTTTTAAATCTTCGTGCTTTAAGTCTGTACCACTGTCAACAACGCCAACAACTACTTCGGTTCCTTGTTTACCATTTAAAAACTTGTAAGCCTTTAAAACACTCATTCCCGGAATTGAGTCCGTTGCTAAATCTAAATGTTGCCAATTGTTTTCTTGGTATTCTGTTAAAGGTGCTTTTTTCGGAGCAATGTTAACAACAGTATTGCTACCTGAAGGTACAGGGATTTTACTTATTGAAGAACAACCTACTAAGGTTGTAATAGCCATAGCCGAATAAAATACAGGCTTTAAAACTCTCATAATTTCTATCTTAATTAAAAATGTCTATAAATCTATAACTCTCTTTTAAACGAACACCCTTTTCGGTATGCTTAACAGTACAAAGCTCATTATGAGCATCATGTTCTAGAAATAAATAAAATTCCTTGTCAGCTGCTTCGCTTAAAAAAACTTGCTTTTCTTTAATGGTAAGTAACGGTCTTGTGTCGTAGCCCATTACATAAGGAAGAGGAATATGTCCAACCGTTGGTAATAAATCGGCCATAAAAACAATTGTTTTACCTTGATATTCAATTTTAGGTAACATTTGTTTTTCTGTATGCCCATCTACAAATATTACATCAAATCCTATTTGATCTTTAGCATTTCGATGAATGAAGTTCAGTTGTCCATTTTCTTCAATTGGTAGAATATTCTCTTTTAAAAAAGAAGCTTTTTCACGGGGGTTTGGTTCAACTGCCCATTGCCAATGCCTGTCGTTACTCCAAACTTTAGCGTTTTTAAATGCTGGCATATATCCAGTTCGGTCCTTATTCCATTGGATAACACCACCACAATGATCAAAATGTAAATGCGTTAAGAAAACATCAGTAATATCATCACGATGAAAACCGTGGTTCGCTAAAGAAGTATCTAATGAAAAATCTCCAAACAAATAATAATATCCAAAAAACTTGTCAGATTGTTTGTTACCGAGACCAGTATCGATCAAAATTAAACGGTTTCCGTCTTCAATGAGCAGGCAGCGCATACTCATGTCAATCATGTTTTTATCGTCGGCTGGATTCGTTTTTTGCCAAATCGATTTTGGTACAACGCCAAACATGGCACCCCCATCTAATTTAAAATTACCTGTTTCAATAGGATATATACGCATAGCTACAAAGATGCAGAATTTTAACTAATTTTTTGTTAATAAAAAGCAAAAGAGTCAGTTTTTGGAGGGAGTATTGCTATATTTTTAAAGTGTTAGTTTGAATTCTTAAAACCAAATAATTACAATATATGAAAATGCGACCCGAGGATCGCATTTTAAAGTTTTAGAAAAAGATGCAATTATTTCTATTACAAAAAGAAGCTCTATCAATTTTCCAACAATCTGAGTTTCTATAACAATAAAGTCCAGAGAAACCTCCGTTAATTTCTTTTTGATCTTCTTTGTTTAATTTTTGAACTCCCTTAAGGGTTAAAAATGATTTAGACATAATAGTTTGGTTTTTAATTTGGTTGACCCGAATTTAAGAAAAATAATATAGATGGAATTGTCGAATGTTTTACCGTTTGGAAATAGGGGAGTATCTTAAAGTAATAAGAAATAGAATTGTTGGTAACAGGAATGGAGTTCTGTGTTTTAGTTTTAAAAGTGGTTCAATTCTCATGAGAATTAGACGAAATTGTAAAGCATAAAAAAAACCTGATCATTGATCAGGTTTTTTCTTGAGGTGTCGAGCGGATTCGAACCGCTGTAGATGGTGTTGCAGACCACTGCCTAGCCACTCGGCCACGACACCCTATTAATGATTAGGATTGCAAATTTACACCTTTTATTGTTTATTGCAAATGTTTTTTAATTTTTACGAGTATCTTTTAAAATAATAACAACTTCCTCAACATTTCCACCAATTGGAGGGTTGATTTTAGCAACCTTAACCTCAGCTTGTTCCACTAAAGATAACTCTTCGAAAATACGGTCTAAAATTCTTTTAGCTACATGCTCTAATAACTTAGAACGAATAGCCATTTCTTCTTTTACAATATTATTTAAATGGACATAATCAACCGTGTCCACTAACACATCCGATTGAGCAGATTTGGTTAAATCAGCTTTTACTTCTAAATCAACTTTATACTCTGAACCTATTTTTGCTTCTTCTTCTAAGCATCCGTGATTGGTAAATAAACGGATATTATTTACTTGTATTATTCCCATGAAACAAAGATATTAATCTTTTAACATTGAGGGAGGGTTTTATTTTGAATTAAATTTAGATTTAAGACAAAAAAAACGCCCTTAGGCCAGTCATGGTCGGAAGAAATTCCGACCATTTATTTTTAAGTTTCAAAATGATCTAAATTTCCATCACAAATTACCACAATCATAGCAATGGCTAAATTTCTGAGTTCCATTTTAAACCTTCTTTTAGCCGTTTTATACCCAATATTGTTAGCTTTTTTATAGATTGCTATTAACATTGCTACAATTAAAGTCATATATAGAACTACTTTGATTCCGTTTTTATTCAAAGATACTAAGTGACTTACATTTAGTTCTTGCTTTATAAAGCGAAAAAAGACCTCAATATCCCATCTCTTTCTATAGGCTTGCGTAATTTCCTTAGCAGAGAGATCAAATTGATTAGAAATAAAACAAAATTCTTTGTGATCTTCAGTTTTTGTTTTTGCAACAATCAAACGTAAAGGAGTCTTTACTAACTCTTGTTTATAGTGAATATTTCCTCTCTTATTATTTATAGCTTTACCAGTATACAGATATACTTTACTATCTTTTATAAGGCTTAACTCTCCTAGGTCAGAGTTTTGATTTTTATCGAGTAAAGATTCCAATTCTACATATTTTCTATTTTCTTTTGCTCTAGCAATAAAATAAATATCATTACCACTAAAATCTTTCATGGTTCTGGTAGATTGAAGACCTCTATCAATGACGTAAATATTTTTATGATTTTTGTGTTGTTTTACATGATCCATTATAACTTCAGGCAAAGCCATATCTTCACTGGAATACTTAGGTTCTGTAAACACTTTAAACTCACAAGGCAATAAACCATCAAAGGTAATAGTATATTTAACAGATTTCTTACCATTTTTATGATCAATTCCTTCTAATAATTTACTAGCAGCTTCACTAACCATCGAGCTATCCACATGAACTAATTGATGTTTTTCGTTATTAGAAGTCATTGGATAAGCATCGTGAAACTGGCTATAAATGCATTGATATATTTGAGCGAAATAATCGGAATCAATTTTAGATAACCTTTCTGAGATAGAACTTCTTCTGATGGATTCTGATTTATCTAAATTGAAAAGAGTTTTAAACAGAGAATCATTAAAAGTATCTTCTAAGGTACGTTGACTTAATTTTTCGTTTTCTACAATACCATAAAGCAACAAATAAAACATTTTTTTACCATGAAGCACTTTGGTGTAATAATCCACATTAGTTGTGGATGATAATTTAGATAAAAGAGCTTCTGGAATAATACCTAATAATTCTTTTACGGATATTTTATGATCTTTAAATACTGACATAATAGCTTAATTATCAGTATATAAGATACAGGAAACAATACTCAAAAACAAGTTAAACAGCTGAAAAACAGCAGGTTAAAATAATTTTTTTTTATTTCTTAGAAACAAAAAAAGTCGGAAGAAAAATCTTCCGACCATGACTGCCCTTAGGCGCTTTTTTTATTTAACTTCAAAAGTTTGTTTCTCTCCTGAGTATTCAACTGTATATTTCCCTTTTGGTAAATAATATACATCGTTTTTAGCTTTTTTCAGATGAACCTCTTTCTTCTTCTTTAAATAAGTTTTCTTACCCTTTTCAGAAAAAGAAACGTCATAAATAGTCTCGTTAAATCCTTTGGTCGCATTGACGGTAATTGTATTTACAACAATATCATCTGATTTAATGGTTAGAGTTACTTTTTTATCAGAATCCGAGAAAAAAGCGATTGCATGCTTAGGTGTATTTGATTTCAGCCATGTGCTCCATGAATTACCCCAATATGAACTCTTTCTTATGTTTTTTATAGGGAAAAGAGTGTTGTTATTAGTATTTTTAAGATAGTGGAAAGATGCGATGTTAGCTTTGTACAAACTGCGTCCATGAGTTCCTAATATAAGTTCTTTTGCTTTCGGTTGAATAACCAAATCATGAATTGCAACATTCGGAATTTTAGAAAATGGATGCCATTCCTCACCATTATTGAAAGTAACATAAGCGCCATTATCAGTTCCTACATATAAAATAGTCTCTTTTGCAGGGTCTTCTTTAATAACGTTTACTGGTGACGTTGAAATATTACTACTTATCCTTTTCCATGTTTTTCCGTAGTTATCCGATTGGAAAACATAACTAGTAAAGTCGTCAAAGCGATATCCGTTTAAAGTAACATATACTCTTTCTTTTTTGTGTTTAGAGGCAATGACTCTGCTTACCCAAAGATCTTTTGGAAGGTTTGTTGAAATATTTTCCCATGATCCACCACCGTTTTTAGTAATATGAATTAAACCATCATCGGAACCAACATATAACAATCCAAACTGAAAAGGACTTTCAGAAATAGTTGTTAATGTTCCATAAGCAACATTTCCTTTTTTACCTCCTTGAGTTAAATCTTCAGAAATAGTTTCCCAATTATTTCCTTGGTCTAATGAACGGTGCAATTTATTTCCTCCAAGGTAAAGTATATCCTGATTGTGTTTTGAAAGCAAAATGGGGGTTTGCCAATTGAAACGATATGGGTTTTCTCCTAAAGTATGCTTAGGTTGAATATATTTTTGTTTACCTGTTTCTCTGTCAATTCTGTAATAGTTTCCGAATTGATAACCTGTGTAAACTATATTGGAATTTCTGTCGTCGACAGCTACTTGCATGCCGTCACCTCCCATTAAGTTTTCGTAAGGGTTTTTACCATATTGCTTCCATGACTTATTCATTTTAGCATTATTATTAGCAACCCAAACACCATTGTCCTGTAAGCCTCCGTATACATTATAGTTTTTCTGATTATCGGCATATACTGAATAAAATTGCCCAACGGCAGGAGAGTTTAGTTTTGTCCAGTTTTCTCCGTCGTCATAAGAAATGTTTAAACCACCATCATTCCCGTCAATTAAATGTCCAGATTTTTTAGGGTTTATCCATAAAGCTTGATGATCAGAATGCACATTTTCTTTACTGATCGAATTAAATGTTTTTCCTCCATCTTTTGATTTTAAAATAGGAACTCCTAAAACGTAAATTCCGTTTTCATCTCTTGGATCAACCCTTACTTCACCAAAGTAGTATCCATATGAATAATATAAATCATCTAAATATCCTTCATGTGTTTTTTTCCAAGATTCACCACCATTCGTAGTTCTAAAAACTTGAGCCCCAATAACAGGAGTATCAAAAAGTAAGGTGTTGGCATTTTCTAAATACTTAGCAAGATCAATAGGTTTAACCGATCCAGCACGTACCATTTGTTTTACGTTTTGAGCTCTGTATTTTTCTTGAAATCCATTGGTTTTAAGATATGAATTAAGCTTTTTATCTTTTAAAACTAAAAATTCTTCAACACTCATTGTTTTAAAGTCTTCTTTAGTCAATGAACTTGAAGTTTTCTTTTTAGATTTTTCTTTCTTCCTTCTGAATTGGTTATCATGAATGGCGTATACTGTATTTTCATTAAAAACAGCTAATCCAATTCGACCAACTCCTGTTCCTTCAGGGAAACCACTATTTTCCGTAATCTTTACCCATGATTTCCCAGCATTAGTGCTTTTATAAATAGCCGACCCTGAGCCGTCACCGTCAAAATCCCATGCTTTACGCTCTCTTTCCCATGACGCGGCGTATAAAACATTAAAATCATTAGGCACTTGCTGAATATCTATAATTCCTGTTTTGTTATTTATAAATAATGTTTTACTCCATGTTTTTCCTCCATCTACGGTCTTAAAAATTCCTCTTTCTTCATTTGAAGAGTACAAGTGACCAATCACTCCAACAACAACTTCTTTAGAATTATTTGGGTTTATAAGGATTCTTCCGATGTGATGACTATCGTGTAATCCCATGTTCTCCCATGTTTTTCCTTTATCAGTAGATTTTAAAACACCAATACCAGCGTACGACGAACGAGAAGAATTGTTTTCTCCTGTTCCAACCCAAATGACACCAGTTTTCCAGTCAATAGCAATATCTCCGACATTTTGAGTTGGAGAGTTGTCAAAAATGGAAGTAAATGTTGTTCCATTGTTATTTGTGTACCAAACACCACCAGATGCATACCCAACATAAAACTCAGCGGTATTATTAGGGTTTACATCAACATCAACAACACGTCCGCTCATTACTGTTGGGCCAATATTCTTAAAAGAGATGTTTTTAACAATTGAATTGTTATGAAGAGCCTGTTTATCTTTCAAAGATTGCTTCATAATCTTTGAAGAAGTGGGCATTTGTTGCGCTGCTACGTTCAAAGACAACAGCACTAGGGCCGTTTTTAGAATGGTTTTCATTTAGTTGATGTTTTGGTTGAAACGATGAAAGTACTATAACCCATACCTAATTCAAAATAATTAACACATATTAAGATTTTCCTTTAAGCTCAATTATATAAAACTTAAAAAAAAGCTTAGATTTGTGAGAACACGAAAATTCTTATATAGAATCTTTGAGAAAATTTCATAAATCGTTGATTATGGAATTTAAAATGGATTAGATATTATAGCAAATAGCTAGGTAGATTTAATGAAGAATCATAGTTTTTAAATATCAATAACAATATCTTGCTTATGAACATTTTTATCCTCTCTGTTAGTGGTCAAGTGTATTCTACCAAACGACTTTATGATGAGGCCATTAATCGCGGACACGATGTAAGTATTATTAATCATGCCAAATGTTCCGTTAAATTAAGTCAGGGAAAAAGACAAGTTATTTTCGAAGGAGATGATATCATTGACGAACCTGATGTTATTATTCCTCGTATTGGAGCATCTATTACAGGTCATGGAGCGGCTATTGTTAAAGAGTTTGAAATGAATGATGTTTTTAGTACCGCCAGATCGTTAGGGATTTTAAGAGCTCAAAACAAACTCAGAACTTTACAGATTATGAACAGGAAGCATATTCCAATTCCAGATACCGTTTTTTCTGTAAACACTGATACTATTAAAGAACAAATAGATCTTCTTGGCGGAGCCCCAGTGATTATTAAATTACAGGAAGGAACACATGGAATGGGGGTTATACTGGCAGAAACAGAAAAGTCAGCCAAATCGATTATTGACACCCTACATACCATGAATACGAGCTTTTTATTGCAGGAATTCATTAAAGAAAGCAATAGTGAAGATATAAGAGCATTGGTGGTTGGAGATAAAGTGATTGCTTCAATGAAAAGGAAAGGTCTGGAGGATGATTTTAGATCAAATATTCATCGAGGAGGAATTGGATCAGTGGTAAGTTTAACTTCCAAAGAAGAAGAAATGGCTATTAAAGCGGCGCATTATTTAGGATTACCAGTTGCTGGAGTTGATTTGATACGTTCGAAACGGGGTGCTTTGTTAATTGAAGTAAATTCAACTCCTGGTTTACAGGGAATAGAGGCCTATACAAAAGTGAATGTAGCAGAAGAAATTATTAAATACATTGAGAGAAAATGTTTGACAAAGAGTTCAAGAACGAAGAGGTAGTTATACGAAATGAAAGAATTCGATTAGGGGAGTCTAAATTAATCAAAATTCCCGTGGATAGATTGGCGACGGGGACGTTGATAGAAATTCCTGTATATGTTTTTAATGGAGATGAATTAGGCCCTACAGTTTTACTTCAAGGAGGATTGCATGGTGATGAAACGAATAGTATTGAATTAGTAAGAAGAATGCTTATTGATAAGCGATATAAAATTCATAAAGGATGTGTAATTGTACTTCCTTTACTTAATGTTTTTGGTTTTCTTGACTTAACAAGAAATATGCACGGAAAAGACGTAAATCGAAGTTTTCCAGGATCTAAATCGGGTTCTTTAGCCAGTAGAATTGCTCGTTATTTAATGGAAGAATTGATTAAAAATGTTGATTTTGCTATTGATTATCATACCGGCGGAGCACAAAGAAATAATTTTCCTCAAATTAGATATACTCCTCAGGATAGAGAGGGATTGGAGTTGGCTAAAATTTTTAACGCACCTTTAATGTTCGCTTCTAAGTTAATACCTAAATCTTTTCGAAATGAATGTTATAAAAATAGCATTCCTGTAATTGTATACGAAGGAGGAGAGTCTTTAAGATTAGATGAGAATGCTATTAAAGAAGGTATAGATGGAACATTAAGAGTTTTACAATACTTCAAAATGATAACCAATGTACCAGAAACTATAACCGAAATAGAGAGTATACATTTAAATAAAAGAAAATGGGTACGAGCAAAAGTAGCAGGGCTTTTTTCTACAAAAGTCGCTAATGGAAGCGCAATAAAAAAAGGCCAAATTTTAGGAAGTATAATGGATACTTATGGAGAGACGAACTACAAAGTTAAATCTCCAATAAATGGCTATGTAATTGCAAAGAATAACTTTCCAATTATTAACATGGGAGATGCTTTATTTCATGTTGGAGAACTGTAATGTGTTGATTTTATTTGTTTTATTGTTTTATTTTTAGTTAATTTAGGTAGTGATAACTACCAAAAAAATCAAAACATGGAATTAATAATTAGTTTATTAACAGGTGCCCTAGGTGGTAACCTGGCAGGCGCTTTGCTTAAAAAATTCTCTATGGGAACACTTTGGAACTCCGTTGTGGGAATTCTAGGAGGTGGTCTTGGAGGTCAATTACTTGGAATGTTAGGAATTGATCTCGGAGGTATCTTAGGAAGCATCGCAGGTGGTGGTGTTGGAGGTGGAGTTTTAATGGTCATTATTGGACTTATTAAAAACGCCATGAGTAAATAAGATGTTCTTATCTTGGATGAACCAAGGTAGAAATGTAATCATTTTAAAGATATTTTGACAAATGTCGAAAGATTTTGACTCACTATGTGAGTGAATAGGATGAAGGGTAGAAAGATGCTATTGATAGCATCTTTCTTTTTTATACATTTATTGCAAAAAAGTTATAGATTGTAATGAAGGATGTCGCAAATTTTCGAAATTATCTTTTTGAAGTAATTAATGATAATAATTTGAATGTTTATGTAGATGAAATTTTGGAAGCTTTTAGTTTATACGAACTTCCTAAGGATAAGACATTTGTTGAAGTAGGAGAAATTTGTAAACATTTCTGTTTTGTTGAAAGTGGTATTCTGCAACATTCAATTACGGTGAAGGATGAAGATAAAACAACCTACTTAGCTCTCAAAAATAGTTGTACAACATCCTTAAAAAGTTTCCTAAAGCAAACACCTTCATCAAAGAATATAAAAGCATTGAGTAAATGTCAACTTAAAGTTGTAAAAACACATGACTTTCAGAAGCTGATGCAGTCTAATATAGCTTTTAAACAATTTTATTACAACCTTATTGAAAACCAGATTTTTTTAATTGATGATTATCGACTTGATTTGTTAACTCTTCAACCAGAAGATAGATATAAAAAATTACTCATTAATGAGCCCGATCTCTTGAATGAGGTACCTCTGCATTACTTAGCTTCTTTCTTAGGGATTTCAAAAAGACATATGAGTAGAATTCGAAAGAATGTAAAATAGTGCCATTTGGCTGCAAGTACTCACTATGATTTTAATTAATTTTGGAGCAAGATATTCCTACATACCAATTGATATTTGAAATAATCGTACAAGAAAATAAAAACTTTCTCTTTTATAAATGGAAAAGAAGAATGTTCTGCGATGGTAATTTCAAATTATAAAAGGTATAAACATATAAAAATATAGAGATGAAATACCAACCTATTAATAGTAATTTATTCGTAAAGAATCGAAAAAATTTTATGGCTAAAATGTCAGAGAATAGTTTAGCGGTTTTTAATTCAAATGATATCTATCCAGTAAGTGCAGATAGTACTTTGCCTTTTGAACAACATAGAGATATTTTTTATTTAAGTGGGGTAGATCAAGAAGAAAGTATTCTTGTACTTTTTCCTGATTGTCCAAAACCACAATACAGAGAAATTTTATTTTTAAGAGAAACTAACGAGCATATTGCTGTTTGGGAAGGTGATAAATTAACCAAAGAAAGAGCTTTTGAAGTTAGTGGAGTTAAAACAGTATTTTGGTTGCAAGATTTAGAAAAAGTAATGTCTGAATTAATGAGTTATGCCAATACGGTTTATATTAATACGAATGAGCATTACAGAGCGAATGTTGAAACTGAAACAAGAGAAGATCGTTTTACAAAGTGGTTACGAAATAAATATCCTGCGCATTCAGTAGCTAAAAGTAACCCAATTTTACAGCGATTACGTTCAGTTAAAGATGCTATTGAAATTGATTTAATGCAAAAAGCTTGTGATATTACGGAAAAAGGTTTTAGACGTGTGCTAGGTTTTGTAAAGCCTGGGGTTTGGGAATACGAAATTGAAGCCGAATACATTCATGAGTTTTTAAGAAACCGTTCTAAAAAATTTGCTTATACTCCAATTATTGCATCAGGAAATAACGCTAATGTATTACATTATATAGAAAACAATAATCAATGTAATTCAGGAGATTTAATTTTAATGGATGTTGGTGCGGAGTATGCGAACTACTCTGCAGATATGACAAGAACAATTCCTGTTTCTGGAAAGTTTACGGGCAGACAAAAAGCTGTATACAATGCAGTAAATAAGGTCAAAAATGAAGCGACTAAAATGTTAGTACCAGGAACTATTTGGGCAGATTACCATGTTGAGGTTGGGAAAATCATGACGGATGAATTACTAGGATTAGGTTTGTTAGATAAAGCAGATGTACAAAATGAAGATCCAAATTGGCCAGCTTATAAAAAGTATTTCATGCATGGAACTTCACATCATATCGGTTTAGATACGCATGATTATGGTTTATTGCATGAACCAATGCAAGCCAATATGGTATTTACTGTTGAGCCAGGGATTTACTTGCCCGATGAAGGATTCGGAATTCGTTTGGAAGATGATGTAATAATCCAAGAAAATGAGAGCCCTTTTAATTTAATGAGAAACATACCTATTGAAGCGGATGAAATTGAAGATTTGATGAATTAATTGTCAAACTAAAATTTTCAAAATGAATTATAAGAAAGAATGGTTAAAACACCATTCTTTTTTGTTTTTGATAAGGTTGTGGATGAAAACACCCAAATAATCAATACAGCATTTGAACTACATGAAAAGTTTAATTTCTGAAGATTCCGTACTTTCGCACAAAATAAAAGTAGTATGTATTTATCTATACAAAGCCTTATATCTGAATTTTCTCAATGGGTATGGGGAATTCCATTATTAATTCTTTTAATTGGAGGTGGCCTATTCCTTTTTATCTATTCTGGATTAGTTCCTTTTAGGTATATGAGGCATGCAGTTCGTATTTTAAGTGGTAAATATGATAAGCACGATTCTCCTGGTGATTTATCGCACTACGAGGCTTTATCTTCTGCTATTGCTGCCACCGTAGGAATGGGGAACATTAGCGGTGTTGCTATAGCTATTGCTACTGGAGGTCCTGGTGCTATTTTTTGGATGTGGGTAAGCGCCTTTGTAGGAATGGCTACTAAGTTTTTTACTTGTAGTTTATCTGTAATGTATAGAGGGAAAGATGAAGAAGGAAATATTAAAGGGGGACCAATGTATGTAATTACTGAAGGTTTAGGGAAACAATGGAAACCGTTAGCTGCATTTTTTGCTTTTGCTGGATTATTTGGAACCTTACCAGCCTTCCAAGCAAATCAATTAACTCAAACCTTGGTAGATGTTTTTCAGGTGAGAGAATCGAATACTGATACCGCAAAGCTTCTCTTAGGAATTAGCATTGCGATCATTACTGCAATGGTAATTTTTGGAGGAATAAAACGAATTGGAAAGGTAGCAGGTAAGTTGGTGCCCATTATGGTGGTGGTATATTTAGTAACCGTTCTAACAATTTTAATTTTAAGAATAGAAGACGTGCCATCAATATTTTCATTAATATTTACTGATGCTTTTTCTGGAAAAGCTGTAGTTGGAGGGGCTTTAGGAACATTGATAATAACGGGTGTCAGAAGAGCAGCATTTTCTAATGAGGCTGGTTTGGGAACGGCTCCCATGATGCATGGAACTGCAAAAACAAGTGAACCTATTAGAGAAGGGTTAGTAGCGATGTTAGGGCCAGCTATTGATACTTTATTGGTATGTACATTAACTGCATTGGCTATTCTAGCTTCGGGAGTTTGGCAAGGATTTGAAGGTAATGGTATTTCATTAACACTGGTTGCTTTTGATACAGTACTACCAGCTAATCTAGGAAGCATAATTATTACAATTTGCGTTTTAATTTTCGCATTCTCTACACTGTTCACCTATTCATTTTATGGGTATAGTTGTTTGAGTTATTTGTTTGGAATTAAAATAGGGAAGTATTACAACTACATATACATAGTGACAATTGTTATTGCTTCAGTAATCGATTTAAAATTTGTAATTAGTATTATTGATAGTGCTTATGCATTAATGGCAATTCCAACGGTCATTTCAACATTAATATTAGCACCAAAGGTTAAAAGAGCCGCTAAAGATTATTTTGGCAGACTGAAAGCAGGAGCTTTTAATAATTAACGGCTTTAAAATTTAGCTACTTTTTTGATGATAGGGTTTAATGAAATGATAAAGATTTACTATGATCTTTTCTAAATTAGGGTTGTTCTCAATTAAATCTTGGTAGACGTAATTATTATCACTAAAAAAATCCGCTAGTTTATTCTTGTAGTTTGGTTTTAAAGTAGTGGAAGGGCTAGTTTCCTTGAATTTTCTATAGTTTTTTATTCCTGAGGCGACTAATGCTTGTTCAAACACCTCACCGATACCTTGAGACGAAGATACTTTGAGCTTTATATTTTTGGTGTTTCTTTTATTCGTTTTATTAATTAATTCAGGAAGAAAATCCTTTAATACTATCTCTGGTAGTAGATTTTCAATTTCCTTTACTCCTGTATCTTGATAATAAAAATTATTACTTCCACTAGATAATTTTTTAAGATCTTGATGTCTTTGAAATTTTTTGCTCCCTTCGATTGCATTATCATTATCCGCGAGCAGATATATTTTGTTTGAAATGCTAAAAGCGTTGATTTTTTCTTTAACTTCATTTTCATCGAAATTTTCATCTTCTTTGAAAAGGTAATGTGAAATTAAATTACCTCCGTATTCTAAAAAAGCGAAGTCAAGATCTTCTTTTAAAAGTGGTTTGTGATAATGCTTGCAGTAAAGTTTTAAGAATTTTGATAGGTATTTTCTATCGGTTGGACCTTCTACCCATATTAAAGTATTAGCAAGAAAAATTGAGCTGTTGTTTACACCGAGAATATCTAATGTCTCTCGATCCGGCTTTATATTAGCCTTGATCAAATGTTTACCCTCTTCAATTTTCTGGAATTGGAAAAAAGAAACTTTATTACTTTTTAGAGTAAGGTCAAGGAAATGATTGGAGTGCGTTGTAAAGAAGAACTTCAGGTTTTTCTCTATAATAAATTCATTTGTTAATAACGTTTCGATAAAAATGCGTTGGAAAGCAGGGTGTAGATTTTGTTCTGGTTCTTCAATGAAAAACAGTTCATTTTTCTCAGAAAAGAAAATTGGAAACATTAAGTTAATTATAGCTTGGATTCCATCTCCTATTTCATTTATTCCCAGAAAATCACCGCCGTCTATTCCAATTGACACCTGTCCGTTATTTGTATTGTCGGCAAAAATTTCAACTTCTTTTGATTCAAAGAAATTTTTACTTAAGAAACTTTCGAATTTTTTAATACCTCTTCTTTTCCGGCTAAGAGTCAGATCGAATAGTTTTTGCCATATATCGGATCCCGTATGAATATTTATAGTTTGGCTCTCTTTGTCAGTGTTTAAGGTAAGTTCTTTAGCGACAATTTTGAGTTGTTCGGAAGTTAGATTTGAGTTTTTCAATAAACTTCTTAATACTGGGATGTATGTCTTTTTTTTGATCCTATTATTAATTGTGAACTCAATTTCTTTCAGAAAGTCAGAAGCCAAGTCCAAATAACTCTTTATTCTATTTTTTAAATCGCTGTCGCTAATATCAGGAATTTGTTGTTTTATATCTTCGATTTTATCTTCGAAATCTTTTCTTCGAGTTGTACCAAAATTTTCGATGGCTGAAATATTAATTTTTGTTAAGTCAGCAAATGCGTTTTTCCAATATTCATAATTGGGTCCTCCTTCTTTTATATTTTGAGACTTAAATTCTATTCTTTCTAATTGTTGATAAAGTTTCAAATAGGAAGATTTGTTAGAAATTGTCGATAGATGATTGTTGGCCTTTAATAAACCTCGCATGAATCGGCTTTTTCCTGAGTTATTTGCTCCTATGAGGAGGTTTATTTGGTTAATTTGGATTTCAGCAGTATGAATTTGGTCGGTCTCATTGATATTAGGCCTAATAAAATTATTATCTAAACTGTCTATAAAGTATTCGGGGTATTTTGTTTCTTGAGGGAAATCAAGTAAACTGTTTTTCTGTAGAATTAATTTCATGAATTTTTGTTTAACTCAAAAATATGATTTATTGAATGAAAATCATTGTTTTTTTGGAGTAAGTGCTATACCTTGAAAGGCTAATCCGTCAAATCCAAATTTGATAAAGTTGCGGATATTCTGATGGTCGATGCCTTCTGGATTTTCTAAAATATCTTTGAAATAAAATTGCCCGAAGGATGCTAACGCTTCTTCTTGGGTAAAATTTTGATCTAATGCGAATGCAAATACTTTGCAAGAACCGTTGTTTTCGTTAGCATTGTTGTTGGTTTCTCCATTTTTAAAAGCTGTAGGAGTAAAGTCATAATTAGCGTCAATTGTTGCAATCGTTTCAGAAAACTCAATTTGATCAGGAGTGTTGTTTAATTTGGCTGTAAAATCTATTAATGTCATTCGTGTTGTTTTGAATAACAAATAAACGAGGAAGGATTCGTCATAACCAATTATTTTGAATTTTTAACAGACTTGTTGTTTTCGTTAAGAACCTCGCTTTTCAAAGTAAGGTTGGCGAAAAATTAGCCAAGGGGATTAATCCCCTTGAATACAAGTCGATCATAAGAATATCTTAATGACCACTCTTTTTATTTTCAAAATAGATAACAATAGCTTTAGTAATAATGTAAAGATTGATAGCACTAATAATTATTCCCCAAAACCAATACGTTCCAAAGGTGTTCTGCGCAATGGTTTCTGTATCAGAGTAATTGATTTTTCCAAACCTCTCAAATTGTTTGGTAAAAACATATCCCAATTCGTAATAACTACTTAATGCAGCCTGAAGTCCCAAAAATAAAAGAACCGATTTCTGAAGATTTTTATTTTGTAATTTAAAAACAATAAGGAGTCCAACAGCGAAAGCACTTAGGATAAGAATTCCCCAAAATGATCGTATCCATAAAATTAGTGAAAGAATAATAATAAAAAGTAGGGTAGCGAGTGCATAAGTAGTTGACCTGGGTTTTTTAGCCGCAACAATGCATATAGATCCAGTAATCGTTGCACCTAGAAGACCGCCTGCAGCGGTAATCGCTCTAGCAATATGATATGGTAAATAAGAGTTGGATACGTTGGAATAAGCTACTCCTCCTCCGTTTTCATAAATTTCTAAATGCATGAATTGGCCGCCCACCAATAGAGCAGAAATGCCATGTCCCATTTCATGAAACCAAGTTCCTAACAATCTAAAAGGGTATTGAATAAAAGTTAAGCCTGGTAACTGTAATAATATAAAAACTAGCAAAGTTAACAGTAATGGTATATAATGTTGTTTTCTCTTCATATGGTCTGAATTAACTAACTATTAGAATAGATGGTGTATTAATACGAAACTCTATTTCGGGTGAATTATACAAAGATTAACGATTAAAAAAAAATGAACTTACGGTAATTTTTTGCATACTGACATTTATGGTTAAATTTGCCCAGCTAAAAATTCAAGAAATGTACAGAACGCATACTTGTGGTGAGTTAAGAGCATCGCATATTAATACCGAAGTAACCCTAGCAGGATGGGTGCAAAAGTCACGAGATAAAGGATTTATGATTTGGGTGGATTTACGTGATCGTTATGGAATTACTCAGTTAATTTTTGATGAAGAGCGCACACCAAAAGAGTTGATGGAAAAAGCTAAAACTTTAGGGCGTGAGTTCGTAGTTCAGGTAAAAGGTTCTGTGATTGAAAGAGCTTCTAAAAATGGAAATATTCCTACAGGTGATGTTGAGGTGTTAGTGTCTGAGTTAACTGTGTTAAACAATGCTAAGCTCCCTCCATTTACGATCGAGGATGAAACGGATGGAGGAGAAGATTTACGTATGAAGTATCGTTATTTAGATATTCGTCGTAATCCAGTAAAAGAAAGTTTAGTTTTCCGTCATAAAGTATCAATGGAAGTACGTAAGTATCTTTCAGATAAAGGTTTTATTGATGTAGAAACTCCATATTTGATTAAATCTACACCTGAGGGAGCAAGAGACTTTGTAGTTCCTTCAAGAATGAATGCAGGACAGTTTTATGCATTACCACAATCTCCTCAAACCTTTAAGCAGTTACTTATGGTAGGGGGAATGGATAAGTATTTCCAGATTGTAAAGTGTTTTAGAGATGAAGATTTAAGAGCTGACCGTCAACCTGAGTTTACACAAATAGACTGTGAAATGGCGTTTGTTGAGCAAGAAGATATTTTAGAGATTTTCGAAGGGATGACACGTCACTTGTTAAAAGAGATTAACAATGTTGAGGTGGAAAAATTTCCTAGAATTACGTTTGACGAAGCTATGCGTAGGTATGGAAATGATAAACCAGATATCCGTTTTGGGATGGAGTTTGGTGAGTTAAATGAAGTAGCGAAACACAAAGAATTCAAAGTTTTTAACGAGGCTGAATTAGTTGTAGGTATCGCTGTGCCAGGAGGAGCTTCTTATACACGAAAAGAAATTGATAAGTTAATTGATTGGGTAAAGCGTCCTCAAGTTGGTGCTTTAGGAATGGTATATGTGAAGTGTAATGAAGACGGAAGCTATAAATCGTCAGTAGATAAATTCTATGATCAAGAGGATTTAGCAAATTGGGCGAAGACAACAGGAGCTAAAGCTGGAGATTTAATTTGTGTGCTTTCAGGAAATACTTCGAAAGTAAGAGCTCAATTAAGTGCTTTACGTATGGAAATGGCTGAACGTTTAGGTTTGAGAAAAGCTGATGAGTTTGCACCGTTATGGGTAGTTGATTTTCCATTGTTAGAGCTGGATGAAGAAACGGGGCATTATCATGCAATGCACCATCCATTTACTTCTCCGAAGCCAGGTCAAATGGAATTATTAGATACGGATCCTGGAGCGGTGAAGGCCAATGCATATGATTTGGTGCTGAATGGAAATGAAATTGGAGGTGGGTCTATTAGAATTCATGATAAAGAAACACAAGCTATTATGTTTAAACATTTAGGGTTTACTCCTGAGGAAGCGAAAGCACAGTTTGGTTTTTTAATGGATGCTTTTGAATATGGTGCACCGCCACACGGAGGTTTAGCTTTTGGTTTGGATCGTTTGGTAGCAATTTTGGGAGGACAAGAAACAATTAGGGATTTTATTGCTTTTCCAAAGAATAATTCAGGAAGGGATGTAATGATTGATGCTCCTGCGACTATTGATAGCGAACAATTAGGAGAATTGAGTATAAAGCTTGATGTAAAGGAATAAAGACAGTTATTCAATAATATATATAAAGAAGTCCCATGGTTTTCAATCATGGGGCTTCTTCTTTTTAAATCAATTAATAGATAGATGTTAACAGATAATAGTTGCTTTCAATATTTAAATATATTTTGGGGATTTTTATGATTAGAAATAAACTATAATTAAAATTTACCCTCATATGAAAACAAAAAAGTTATCATCAAACCTAACATTTCCCGGTGTTTTTTTAAGTGCAGTAGTAACGATAGCAATGATGCCTGTGGCATATAATAGAGTGGCTCAAAATGGATCTATGAGCTTAATGTTATTTGTTGGAATCTTTTTCTTGGGAATGATAGCATTGCAAATTTATCTTTTTCGATTTGTTTGTTCTGCCAAAGTAGAAAATGGTGCTTTGTTTATGAAAAAGTTATTTCGTCCGGCTAAAGAATATACATTCGATAAAATAGGAGAGCCGAAGTCAATAAGAATAAAAAATACTGTTTATACCTCTGTTAAAATGGAAAACGAAGGTACTACTCATGAAAAATTTCTAATCGTTAATTCTAAGTCAATACTATCTAAGAATAAAATTGATACGAAAAACACTTTAATAGAGCTTAAAAACAGTATACTTGGTTAGTTATTACATTTTATTATGTAACAAAGCCGTAAACAGATGTTTACGGCTTTTTCTATATGTGTGTCCCGTCCTGAAATAAGTTGACACAAAATCGACTTATAATGAGAGATCAAACAAACAAGCGGGTTAAGCGTACCCAACGTGATTACAATCTAGGCTTTAAATTAGCATTAGTAGCGGAAGTAGAAAAAGGCAATTATACTTACAAACAGATACAAAAAGCTTATGGAATTCAAGGTAGAAGTACCGTTTTGGTATGGTTACGAAAATATGGTACATTAGATTGGAATACTCCAAATCTTCATCATATGCCAAAATCAAAAGAAACACCAGCACAAAAAATAAAACGATTAGAGAAAGAGTTAGAAGATGAAAAACTAAGAAACCTTCTACTAAACACCATGATAGATGTTTCAGACAAACAATTTGGTACTACTATCAGAAAAAAGCTTTTATCCCAACAATCCAAATCATCCGACAGAATAAAGAAATAACCCTTTCATGTTCTTGTAGATTGTTAGGAATTAGTAGACAAGCTGTTTATCAAGGAATCAAACGTAAAGAGAATCGAGCGAAAGTTTTATCACAAATAAAGCTACTAGTACTGTCCATTCGAAGAGAAATGCCTAGAATCGGAACTCGTAAACTCTATTACTTACTAAAAGAAGACTTTGATAGAATGCAAATAAAAATAGGGAGAGATGCCTTATTTGCTTATTTAAAATCCGAACATTTATTAATAAAGGCTAAAAAGAATTATATAAAAACAACACACTCAAAACATTGGTTAAGAAAACATCCTAATTTATTAAAAGACATCGTTCCCGAAAGACCAGAACATGTTTATGTTAGTGATATAACATATATAAAAAGTAGAGAAAAAACGCATTATTTATCGTTAGTTACAGATGCTTATAGTAGAAAAATAGTAGGCCATAAACTTAGTGATGATATGGGAGCAGATAATGTGGTACAAGCTTTTAATATGGCTGTCAAAAACAGGAATAGTGATAAAGAGTTAATCCATCATTCTGATAGAGGGCTACAATATTGTTCAAATATTTATCAAAAGGCATTATTAAAAAACAAAGTAAGACCATCTATGACTGATGGGTATGATTGTTATCAAAATGCCTTAGCAGAACGTATAAATGGTATATTAAAACAAGAGTTTTTAATATATAAGTGTAATAATCAGAACGAGTTGAAACAGTTAATTAAAGAATCTATAAATACTTATAATAACAAAAGACCACATTTAAGTCTTAATATGAAAACTCCTAACTTTGTACACAATAAAAAACCAGAGAAGTTAACTTCTCTGGTTTAATTAAATTTTATAAATAACTGTCAACCTATTTTAGGACGACTCAGTGAATAATGGAACTATATAATCTTAGTTATTAATGATCCAAGAGATATAATATAATTGGCCAATTTGTCCTGTTCCAGGAGCTGCAAAATATTCTTTTCCGAATAAGTTCGTTCCACCCACTTTTATTTTAGATTTGAATGAAGGAATACGATAGTTTAGCTGAGCATCAATTACAGTTCGGGCATCAACATTTCCTCTAACAAATGGAGAAACCCATCTAAATTGATCTTGCCATCTTGCACTTACGTTAAATCCGAAATTCTTAAATAAAGTTTCGTTTCCAAACTGAGCTTTAACTGTATGTTTTGGAGTGTTGAAGTTAGGCTCGAAAGAACCATAATCGTTATCATCAAAGTTAAAGTCTATGTAGTTATAGTTTAAGCCAAAATCAAAGTTCTTAAATAATTTAGTGTGTAATCCTACACCAATTCCGTAAGAATGTACGATTGAATTAGCATTTGTAGTTAAGAAGAACTCTTGCGCAAATCCTTGTGAGAGTGCATAGTTAGCATTTGGACTTAAAACAACAACGTTATCTAAAACAAGTGCCCCTTGGTTTTGAGCTTGAACGGCATCGGCATCACTTAGTGCTTGGTTTCCATTTGGATAAACCTCTCCAAGCATTGGAACTACAACATCTTGAGCAAATACAAAGTCGGTGTGTCTACTTACAAATCCATTAATGTCTAAATCAAGGTTATTGTTGTTGTTTAAACGAATTAAACCACGGTAACCAGTTTCAATTGTTTGAACAACTTCTGGTTGAATTTCTTTATATGAAGACTTAACATATTGTTGACCAAAATTAGCGTCATATACAGATCTAGTTAATAGAGAATTATTGATGATGTCATCACCAGATACCTCAAAACCATTTCCATAGTCGTAGAAAATTCTTCTTAAGTTGTCTCTTGTTGAGCCGACATTAGTTTTAACACCAGTGTTCAACAACAAATATTGTTCTTGAATTGTTGGATTTCTGAAACCAGTTTGATATGATGCTCTTAAAATATGAGTTTTACTTTCTCCTAAAGCATAGTTCACTGCAAAACGAGGAGAGAAGTTTCCTTCAAAATTTTGAGACTTGTCATAACGAACAGATCCTGTAAATTTTAAACGATCATCGAAAAATTTCTTTTGAATCTGAGAATATATACCATATTCTTCAACACTAATAGGTTCGTTTTGATCGTTGAAAATAGTTCCTTGTGAATCAGGAGAATATTTACGGTATGATCCACCTATTTGTATGTCTGCCCAATTGTTTAAAAGACTTTTAAAGTTATAATTACCATCTGCATGAGTGTAGGCACTTCTGTCATAAATACCACTACCACCTTCAGTAATTCGAGTAGTTTTAATAGTGTTTAAAGCAGTATTAAAAGCCTCCGTTCCCGGTTGAAGTCTATTTCTGTCAGCATATGCTCTTGCTTCTTGAATGCTTAAACCTTGACCGTAGCGGGTGTTAAAAAAGTCTTCAACCCAAGTTCTGAAAGGACTGTAAGCTTCGTTTAATGCTACTCCCGAACGAGTTAAATCATAACTGTTTCCAGCATCGTTTCTTGTATAATATCCTCTAACGTAGAAATTTCTACCTTTTATTTCTAATTTAGACTGACCAATATAATAATCACGTTGTAAGAATCTACTTGTTCCTTGGAAAGTATTATCTCCCATCGCTAGTCTTGAAGTCAACTGTATTTCTAATCTGTCGTCTTTGAAGGGTCTATAGTGTAAAGATCCTGAGAATTTTAAGTTATTTGATTTATAAGAATCAATAAGCTCTCTTTCTTTATATCCAGTTCGTCTTAATAAAGTTCCCACTGGAATTTGATCGGTTGGCGGTAAAAATTGATTATTTAAAGATAGGTCGTAGAACAATTCATCACCATAAGTGTTTACACCATCATAATTAACTGTTGAATTGATATCTCCATCAATTAATTCATTAGTATCAACTTCTCTGTTACGGAAGTCAGTGGCATGCCATTCTTCTGCATCGAAGTAAGAAACATTTACTTTAGCGGCGAAAGAGTCACTAAAACGATATGCCATTCTCATAGAGAAATCATAAAATGCATTTACACCACCAGCTTCTTGTTGAGTAGCCCCCGTTTTGAAAATGGTGCTAATCCCTGTGAAATCGAAGGGGTTTTTGGTATTTAAAATCATAATACCATTATAAGCATTGGCTCCATATAAGGCAGAAGATGCTCCTGGTAATATCTCAACACTCTGAATATCTAACTCAGATACTCCTGAAAGATTTCCAGCACTAAAGTTTAATGCAGGTGCAGCTGTGTCCATACCGTCCACTAATTGTACGAAACGAGAGTTGCTAAAATCAGCAAAACCACGAGTATTTATCGATTTAAATCCGTAACTAGTTTCATTAGAGTTAATACCCTTTAAGTTGGCCAATCCGTCATAAAAGGAGTTAGAAGTATTCTTTCTAATTTCACTTAAGCCCAATCTTTCAATTGTAACAGGAGATTCAATGATTCGTTCAGGAACACGCGATGCAGAAATTACAACCTGTTCTAACAGAAGGTTTTCTTTTAAAATCACATTAATTTCTTGATTGTGAGTTGTGATTTCAATGATCTCGGTTTTGTATCCGAATGAAGATACTGTTATTGATGTAGGAAGTTGCCCTACAAGACTAATTGTAAATTCTCCAGAAGTATCTGAAAGCTTAAAATTGTTGTCTTGAGAAATTTTAGCACCATAGAAAGGTTCTAAATACTCGTCATAAACAGTTCCACTTATTTTTACTTGGGCAATAGAAGTTATTGCCAGCAAAGTAAAAACAATTAGTGTTAATTGTTTTTTTACCATTTTCTGGGGTTTTTAATATGTGCGTAATTATTGATTTATTCTTCGAGAGAGAAGTTAATAGGGAAACCATATTTAACAGATACAGATCTTCCGTTTTTCTTTGCAGGAGCAAAACGAGGTAGTTTAGTAACTACTCTTTTCGCCTCCTCATTTAGAAGTTCTCCTCCTTTAGGACCTAAAGTTTTAATGTTTTTGACATAACCGTTTTTATCAATAATAAAACGAACCCAAACTTCACCTTCTATTTGACCGCGTACGGCCTCACTAGGATAACGGAAGTGCTTTTGAATATGTTTTATCATTTCTAAATTGAAACAGTCTAATCGCTCATCGTCACTAGATCCATCACATGCGTCAAAAGAAGGTAGTTCTCCAACAGTGCTAAAACGCTCTGCTTTTTTAACTTCCTCCCTAGATAACTTTTCAGTTAATGATTCTAGATTGTTTTTTAAGTTTTTAGACTTAGATTCACTTGAACTTATAGCAGTGGTTTCTTCGTTTGCTAATGACGAAGTTGCTATTTGGTTGTTTTCTATTCCTTGACCAGTAGTGTTTAAACTAGAAACTCCAGCGGTACTTAAATTACCAAGGCCTGAGGATTTTTGTTTTTTTATAGTTTCTCGTTTCTTAAGGAAACGTTTACTAGCTGATACTTTTACAGTAATTTGTCTCGATCTTTTGTTCTTCGAATTTTTCGAAGGTTTAATCGAACATTTGGTAATACTGTTTAAATCAGCAGCATCTTCTTTAGGGGTCTCACAAACTTCCTGTGCAGAAGTTTCTAATGATAATATTAATAATACTATCAATACAATTATTCTTTTCATTTATAAGGGGTTAAGAAAAATTATTATTCAACTGTATTTTAGCGGGTTAGTAGTTTTTCTTGCCGCAAAAGTATAAAAAAAAAGAGTATAAAAAACGAACTTGGTTTTTTTTAGTCGAATATTGACGACTTTTGAGTTGGTTTTATGGTAAAAACTCTTGTCGTTTGAGAAGTGAATGTTTCGTTAAGCCCTGAGAAATAATGAGGTCATGCGAAATTTGAAGTGAATTATGAATATGCAAAAAAAACATGAATTTTTTTTGCATTTTTTGCAATAGGGATAAAATTACGGCCTTATTTATGCCATTTTATTAGTGTTTAGGATTGTGAAAACGTCAAATATGATATCTTATTTATTTTTTACATGCTATGTTATTCGAATACGTTGTCCAAATTAAAACTAATTGGAAAAGTATAGGTAACGTTTACATTTTGGTTATTTTGTTTTCCAGGTATAAATGAAGGAAGAATTGATATAACCCTAATCGCTTCTTTTTTCAACATTTCACTATTCTCAGGACCAGTAGCAATGATATTTTTTATTTCTCCTGATTTTGTGATTATGAAGCTCACCCAAACATCACCTTCAATTCTTTTTTTAAGTGCTTTTTCCGGGTAAATGATATTGTCTATTAAATGCTTTTGCATTTCATAATTGAAACATTCAAATACATCTAAATCTTCAGAGCAATTTCTAAACTGTGGAATGTACTCAACATCATTGAACGATACCTGTTCGTTCAGGAGTTTTTCTTCCAAGGCAGTATTAATAGCTGTGATGTTTTCATGCACATGATTCAGTTTTAATTGCTGAATACTATCGTTTATTTTAGCTTGTTTACTAACGTGGTTGTTAAATCGTTGTTTTGTTTCATTCGAACGTCTTTTTTGACGGCTTCTTGAAGACACAACAGTAACTTTCGACTTTGAGTTAGTGCCATTATCATTTAGCTTACCAGTAACTGAGCACTTGGTAATACTTGAGATATCATTGTCGTTTTCAATGGTTTCTTTAGTTTCGCAGACTTCTTGAGAAACTGCGATCTGAACCATTAGTACAAATTGCAAGAATATAGCTAGCTTTCTCATGATGCTTATCTTTTGCTTCCTAAGTAATAGAGCTGTGAATACATTAGAGAATTAAAATAACTCTAATTGAATGCACTTAAAAATGTAGTTGGCGGTGTGTTAACTATTACGCAGGAAAATTAATAATTAAACAGCATAATTACTTGAAGCGTTATAGCTACTTTCTGTAAGTACAATAGAATTGAAAATTCTGACTTGTGGTATAATGTACGTTTTTTTCATCTTTAGGGGGAATTAAAGTGTTAATAACTAGTGAATAATATTTTGTACTATTCGAATTTAAAGTTAACAAAAAAAAAGGGAATAAGCAATATAAACTGTTCTATTTTGGTTAACTAATCATTTAGAAATGGTAAAATATTGTTATTCATAGTATAAGAAATCGTTATACGGGAAGCGTTGTACATGTATTTTTTTAACTTCATCGTATACTTTTTCTCGAAACTCTTCTAGGTTACTTTTGTTTAGCGCTGAGATAAAAATATTCTGCGTTTCTATATCGTTCATCCATGTTTTCTTCCAATCATCTAAAGAATAGTGTTCTTTTGTTTTCTCTGTAACTAAATCATCTTCTTCTATGGTTTTATGCGTATATGCATCAATTTTGTTGAATACCATCACAGTTGGTTTGTCAGCACTGTCTATTTCATCAAGTATATTATTTACAGAGGAAATGTGGTCTTCAAAATTCGGATGAGATATGTCAACTACATGCAATAGTAAATCCGCCTCTCTAACTTCGTCCAATGTGGATTTAAAGGATTCTACTAATTGCGTTGGAAGTTTTCTGATAAAACCAACAGTATCTGTCATTAGAAATGGAATATTTTTAATAACCACTTTTCTTACCGTAGTATCGAGTGTTGCGAAGAGCTTGTTTTCGGCAAAAACGTCACTTTTACTTACAACATTCATCAATGTTGATTTACCTACATTGGTATAGCCAACAAGTGCAACACGAACCATTTTTCCACGATTTTTTCGTTGAACTGACATTTGCTTATCAATAGTCGCAAGTTTTTTCTTTAATAGCGTAATTTTATCTCTAATGATACGACGGTCAGTTTCAATTTCCGTTTCACCAGGACCACGCATACCAATACCACCTTTTTGCTTATCTAAGTGAGTCCACATTCGTGTTAATCGAGGTAATAAATATTGATATTGAGCAAGTTCTACTTGAGCTTTGGCAGAACTCGTTTGAGCGCGATTGGCAAAAATATCGAGAATAAGATTTGTTCGATCTAAAATCTTACAATCTAAAATGCGTTCAATATTTCGTAATTGAGCTGGTGAAAGTTCATCATCGAAGATAGCGGTACCAATGTCATGAGATTCGATATATGCCTTAACATCATCTAACTTTCCAGTCCCGAGAAACGTTTTTGGATTCGGCCTGTCGAGTTTTTGAACAAATCGCTTCGCTGTTTTACCACCAGCAGTAAGGGTAAGAAATTCTAGCTCATCTAAATATTCTTCCGATTGTTTCTCGTCTTGATGTTGAGTAATAATACCAATTAATACTACTCGTTCCGAAATGGATTCTCTGGTTTCTATCATACGGTGGCAAAAGTACAAAATTCTGACGGTTCTTTAAGGGCTGAACTATGCGTTGTAGTACTTTTCAAGTATGATTATTTATAGTTGGTCTTTAGATAGAGATATGAATTGAAGCCAGTACTATTTATCGGGAAAAAGTGCACGCCTTTTTTATAATTGAGCATGTTATGAGTCGACGGGTAAAACCAAAAAAGCCCTGCTGAAAGCAAGGCTTTTAACTACACAGAACGAAGGTTTAGCTTTTAAGAATTCTTAAAGGCATTTTAAAGAATTGTACATCAGTACTATTGCTGTGTACTTTCTTGTAATTAAGTTTGTTTTTTATAAACTCGCAGATCAAAGGATTAGAGCAAGTAATGTCTAAAATAACTAACTCACCTTTTTTATTGATAATGAACTCAACGGTTGTTTTAAGTTCTTTTTTAATTTTAAAGTCTGTCTTTCCTAACAACTTTACAATTGTGGTTCTAATTTCCTGTTTAGTTGGTTTTTCATTGATTGCAAATACTGAAATGTTAATCATTGCAAATAATACGAATAAAACTAGCTTTCTCATCTTTTTATGTTTTGATTATAACTTGGTGTTTTACTGATGTAAAAATAATAGTTTTATGTGGGTTATTTGTTTTGTTTTGTGTTATTAAAACATTGTCTAATAGTGTTTTATGTAGTGTTCTTTATTGCGTTTACATATACTTAATATTGGTAGTTTTCAGAATAACGGGGTGCTTTTTTAAAAGAAATGAAGTTATAGCTTTTAAATTTTATATATTCAAAGTTTTTATAAGTGGCTTAATGTATAATTGTTAATGTTCTATGTTAGGAGTAAGTTATAGGTTGTTAAATATTAGTAAATTAAAGTAGGTTAATACTGAAATGAGCAAGGATAAATTAAAAAATACACTCACCGTTGGGTTTTACAATGTTGAGAATCTGTTTGATACTATTAAGGATTCAGGAAAAGACGACGGGGATTTTACTCCGAGTGGTAAGTTTAAATGGAACAAAAGTAAATATAGGCAGAAGATTAAGAAAATTACATCGGTCTTATCCATGATTGGTGAACATGAGTCCTATCATGCCCCGGCTATGATTGGATTAGTAGAAGTTGAAAACTCTAAAGTGTTAAGCGATTTAATTACTCATAAAAATTTAATAAGACATAATTATAGGTTTATTCATTATGAATCACCGGATGAAAGAGGTATCGATGTTGCGCTGCTTTATAATCCTAAATTGTTTACTGTTCTTTCGTCGGAATCTGTTTACGTTGGTATTTCGGATGAGGATGGATCTGTTGATTATACACGAGATATTTTGGTAGTTAAGGGCGTTTTGCATGGTGATTTGGTGTATGTAATAGTCAATCATTGGCCCTCAAGAGCTGAAGGACAAGAAAAGAGTGAGTATAAAAGGGTAAATGCGGCAAAAGTGGTTTCTGAAACAATAGAAAGAATAAGAGCTGAAGAACGTCATGAGCCTAAGTTTATAGTAATGGGTGATTTTAATGATAACCCAACATCGAGCAGTTTGAAAGAGTATTTAGTGGACGATACGTTTTACAATCCAATGGAAGCATTACATAAAGAGAACAATGGGACGTTGACGTATTACGGAAAGTGGCATCTGTTTGATCAAATTATCCTTTCTAATAACTTTTTTGACGATAGTAGTAGTTTACGATTTATAGAAGCGAAAATATTTAAAAAACCTTGGATGAGGGTCTATAAAGGTAAGTTAAAAGGAAGTCCTTTTAGAACGTTTATAGGACCATGGTATGAGGGAGGTTTTTCGGATCATTTTCCAGTATACATAAAATTAAAAAAGAAAAAAGCTAGTTATTGATAACTAGCTTTCTTTTTATATAATATGTAGTAAAATCTTTACTCTACAGTAACAGATTTAGCTAAGTTTCTAGGTTGATCTACGTTTTTACCTAACATTACAGCAATATGATAAGACAATAACTGTAAAGGTATTGTAGTAAGTAGTGGAGTAAAAGCTTCTTCTGTTTCTGGAATTTCAATAACATGGTCTGCAATTTCTTTTACAGTCACGTCACCTTCAGTAACAATGGCAATTATTTTTCCACTTCTAGATTTTATCTCTTGAATATTACTAACAACTTTTTCGTAATGCCCTTTGTTCGTGGCAATAACAAAAACAGGCATGTTTTCATCAATTAAAGCAATAGGTCCATGTTTCATTTCTGCTGCCGGATATCCTTCAGCATGAATATAAGAGATCTCTTTAAGCTTTAAAGCACCTTCTAAGGCAACAGGAAAGTTAAATCCTCGACCTAAGTACAAACAGTTCGTAGCATTCATATAAACCTCTGAAATATGCTGAACAAGAGGGTCGATCTCTAATAACTTCTCAATCTGTTTAGGAATTTGTTGAAGTGTTTGTAGATAATTGTTTACTGCCGTTTTTGATAGTGTACCTTTTTCTTGAGCTAATTTTAAAGCAATTAAAGAAAGTACCGTAATTTGGGTAGTAAATGCTTTTGTTGATGCTACTCCAATTTCTGGTCCAGCATGAGTGTAAGCACCTGCATGAGTTTCTCTTGCAATCGATGATCCAACGACATTACATACACCAAAAACAAAGGCTCCTTTCGATTTTGCTAATTTAATAGCGGCAAGGGTATCTGCTGTTTCTCCTGATTGAGATATTGCTATAACAATGTCTTTTGACGTAATGACTGGATTTCTATATCTGAATTCAGAAGCGTATTCAACTTCTACAGGGATTCTTGCCATATCTTCGAAAAGATATTCCGCAACTAAACCAGCATGCCATGAAGTACCACAGGCAACAATAATTATTCTTTCAGCATTTAAAAACTTAGGTAAATTATCGTCAATTCCCGCCATTTTTATAATTCCTTCATTAGGAAGCATTCTGCCTCGGTAGGTGTCTAAAATAGCTTTAGGTTGCTCGTGTATTTCTTTAATCATGAAATGATCAAAACCACCTTTTTCAATTTGTTCAAGATTTAATTGTAACTCTTGAATATCGGCATCTACTTCTTTGTCGGTTTCGATCTGACGAACTTTTATTCCTTTATCTCTTTTGATAATGGCTAACTCGCCATCTTCTAAATAAATTGCATCTTTTGTGAACTCGATAAAAGGCGAAGCGTCAGAGGCGATAAAAAACTCTTTGTTTTCTTTTCCTACACCAATAGCAATAGGACTTCCAAGTCTTGCTACAACAAGTTCATTTGGCTTAGTTTTGTCAAATACTGCAATGGCGTAAGCTCCAATTACATTGTTTAATGCTAATTGAACTGCTTTTCCTAATTTACAGCCTTCATTTTTTTTAACCTCTTCAATAAGGTTAATTAAAACTTCGGTATCGGTATCACTCTTAAAAGTATAACCTCTTGAAGTTAATTCTTTTTTAATGGTGTCATAGTTTTCAATAATACCGTTATGTACTATTACTAAATCACCAGATTCTGAAAAATGAGGATGTGAATTGGAATCATTTGGGACTCCATGAGTAGCCCATCTGGTATGACCAATTCCTATGTTTCCTGTTTTTCGATGTTCATCTTTGTTCGTGATCTTTTCAAGATCACTCACCTTTCCTTTGGTTTTTGAGAGATGTATGTTTTCACCATCATACATCATAATTCCGGCACTATCGTAGCCTCGATATTCTAATCGTTTTAACCCATTAATTACAATTGGGTAGGCATCTCTGTAGCCTATGTAACCTGTAATACCACACATAATAAATTCTTTATCTTTTTTCTGAATATGTTAGTTTCAAAACTGCTTTTTTTGCTCCGTGTGTAGATTCGTTTTGATTTAATAAGGTTACACCCCTAGGGTTCCAATTGTAGGTAAATACATTAGTGTTTAATGCACCGGTTAAAAACGGATTATCAGTTGGGTTATTGTAAGCCTTTAAAATTAAAGGAGCAAAGTTAGTAGAGCTTCTATCAAGAAGGTTAGATATGTAGTCGGTAATTCTAATTGTATATTTTTCTGGTTGATCGTCGTCAGTTGATACTAAGTTTCCATTGAAGAACTGACTTTCACTGTAAGCATCAATTACGTGTTTAGGTAAAGAGTTACCACTGTCGTCATCTTCATTTGTATAAATGAATAAACGTTGAGGCACAATATCTTTATCCGTATTTATAGCTTGGTTTATGTAGAATGTAAGAGCGGCGTCACTAATTAAAAGACCAAAGCTGTCATTTGCTGTATCTCTAACCGTAGCTAATTCTTCTAAGCTCAAGTAGTCGTCCTGAGGATTGTTATCGAACTCTTCATATTTCAAAATAGCATTATTAGGATCATTCTGTCTTATTTTGGCTAAGTTTACTCCCAAAACTTTAACTTGAGCCATGGTTCCTGCTGTTCCTTGAATAACAAAATTATCATTTGGAATAGCGTTACTGGCTGGTGTCATTTTGTAAGAAGCATTTCGGATTCCATTTAAAGGGAATGAATATTTTGATGCTATAGTATCTTTATATACTAGGTTGTCATTTCCTTCTTCTTTCTCAAATCTTGATATTGTATAGTGAAATTCAACGGCCGCAGCTGGGTTACTGCTAGAAAGGTTAAATGGTAATAAAGAACCATCAGTACCTTCAGCTTTTACATATACACCTCTGAAATAGTTAGCGAACTCTTGCGTTGATGTAAATTCAGAATCTCCAAATTTATCCCAAAACAATTCTTTCATTCTATTTTTATCTAAAGGAATAGTTATAAAAGGTCCTGTTGTACTTAATTTTTCTTCGGTGTCGAAAGTTTCAGTAGCGTTGCTTGTAAAATCTGTTGTCCTAGTTCTAGTAATTGTATACATAGTGTCTGTGTCAACAGGCTTGAAACTAAAAGAAGCATCATTATTCAATAACTCTTCCTCAATATAAGTCTCATTAGACATATATGAATTTGACTCTGATGGATTACTCGGATCTAGAAGATTTAAGTACGTTCCGTTTCTGTAAACTTTAATATTTGTTGCAATATCAGGATTCCCTAATAATGAGTCTAGAATAAATTTAGGAGACCCATCGTCATGATTACCATTTCTTGTTGAAGTATATGGTAGTTTTAAAATTACATCATCGAGAGAATAAATAGAATCAATAGGGTAATCGTCCGATGCCGCTTCAACATCTACAGTTCTTAGGTTTGTTGCAAGTCCTAGTTGACTTAAAAATGAAGATTCTAAGGTTTTATAGTTTCCACTATTATATACTCCCAGCCAATATTCAGAAATTCCATTTCCTAAACTTACATTATCAGCTCTTACGCTTTCTAAGTCAATTGGAGTAATCTCTATTTCAAGTTCAACCTCGTTTGTGTCAAACTTCGTGTTTTTTACTACATTACTCCCAATATCGTTAAAATCTTCTTCACATGAAAGTATTGAGACTAAACAGAATAGTCCCACCCCTAAAATACCAATTTTTCTAATCATCCTTTACGTTTACTCGCTTAATTCTAAAACATTTTCTTTATAAAACTCTAAATACGCTTCTGTAAGGTTTTCTTCCTGTTGAAACTCTAGAACTTTGGTGTCGCTTTTGGCGATAAATTCTTCGATTTCTTCTGGAATAATTTCGCTACCCTTTACAACTGCATCAGAATTTTCTATAGCGCTTTTTAAAATATTAGTATGATTTGGTATTTCTAAATTTGAAACTTTATTGTCACCTACTTTATCAAAGCGCACTTTATCGGCTAGTCCGTTATTTAACTCGCCTTCAAAACCATTACTATAAAGCGAAGTTACAATCTTACTTTGATTAAATAGAGGTTCTTCCTTATAAAATTCTCTTAAATATAGAGGTAATAAAGAAGCCATCCATCCGTGAACGTGGATAATGTCTGGAGCCCAGTTTAATTTCTTTACGGTTTCAACAACCCCCTTTGCAAAGAAAATCATGCGCTCATCATTATCGTTAAAAAGTTGATCATCTTCATCTGAGTACATTGCTTTACGCTTAAAATACTCATCATTATCAATAAAATAAACCTGCATTCTTTCTTTTGGAATCGAAGCGACCTTAATAATCAGTGGCATGTCCATGTCATTAATTATAAGGTTCATACCAGACAAACGAATTACTTCGTGTAACTGGTGTCTTCTTTCATTTATCACCCCAAAACGCGGCATGAATATACGTGTTTGAACTCCTTTAGAATGTGCTTGTTTCGCTACATTGAACGAGGTTGATGCTAATTCTGTTTCTGGTAAATAAGGTGTTACCTCCGAAGAAACATATAGTATTCTCTTATCCTTCATTAAATCGAACTCTTAGTATGAGGATGCAAAAATACGAATTTTTATGCTAAAATCGTGTTAAATTCCTAATTTAGCACGATTTTCAATGAATAGCTAATGAATATATTTAAATTAAAATCCGAATTAAAAGCCTTTTTAAGTCTTCAGAGAAAAGAAGGAAAAACAATTGGTTTTGTTCCAACTATGGGGGCTTTGCATGAAGGGCACCTGTCATTAATCAAAAGAGCTAAGAAAAAAAATGACTTAGTTGTGGTTAGTATATTTGTAAACCCAACACAGTTCGATAATAAACAAGATTTAGAAAAATACCCCCAACCACTTGACAATGATATACAATTATTGACTAAAATAGAATGTGATGTTTTGTTTACTCCATCAGTAAAAGAAATTTATTCAGATACTGTTGTTTCTCAAAAGTTTGATTTTGATGGATTGGAGTTTCAAATGGAAGGAAAGTTTAGAGATGGTCATTTTGATGGGGTTGGAACCATTGTGAAAGCGTTCTTTGAAATTGTTGAACCTGATACAGCATACTTTGGTAGAAAAGATTTTCAGCAATTACAAATTATAAAAAAGTTAGTAGAGAAATATAATATTCCAGTAAAAGTAAAAGGGAGACCGATTTTTAGAGAAGAGGATGGTTTAGCCATGAGTTCGAGAAATACAAGACTTTCTGAAGAGCATCGAAAAGTGGCGCCTTTTATTTATAAAACACTAAAAAAAGCCAAACGTAAATTTGGCATGAAAGATGTTGAAGAGTTAACACAATGGGTGGAGAAAAAGTTTAGGAAACAAGAGTTACTTCGACTGGAATACTTTACCATTGCAGATGAGAAAACATTGAAAACACCTGAGAGTATTGAGTCTGGAATCAGATACAGAGCATTTATAGCTGTTTTTGCTGGAGATATCAGATTAATTGATAATATAGGATTGCAATAAATTCATCATAAAGAAATTAGTATTCATTAAAAAAGACCTATTTTTGCAGTATGTTAGTACAAGTTGTAAAATCAAAAATCCACCGTGTAAAAGTTACTGGTGCTGATTTAAATTATATTGGAAGTATTACCATTGATGAGGATTTGATGGATGCTGCCGGAATTATTGAAGGAGAGCGTGTTCAAATTGTAAATAACAATAATGGAGAGCGTTTGGAAACATATGCAATTCCAGGGCCAAGAGGCAGCGGAGAAATAACCTTGAATGGTGCAGCGGCTAGAAGAGTTCAAAAAGGAGATGTGCTTATTTTGATTGTATATGCCTTTATGGAATTAGAAGAAGCTAAAAATTTTAAACCGAAACTGGTATTCCCAAACGAAGCCGATAACACGTTAACATAAATTTAGTTTTGAATTTAAAAAAAACTCTAAAAATAATATTACCTCTCATTTTGGGAGGTTTTTTAGTTTGGTATTCTTTATCAAAGGTTTCAATTGAGACCTTATTAAAGTATTTTCAGAATGCTAATTATTGGTGGATTGTATTAGGGCTTTCCTTTGGGATTTTGAGTCATTTGTCGAGAGCTTATCGATGGAAGTATTTGCTGGAGCCGATGGGGTATAAACCTGATTTCGGTAATAGCACAATGGCCGTACTAGTAGCCTATTTAGTAAACTACGCTGTTCCAAGGGCAGGGGAAGTTTCTCGTGCCGCTGTAATGACAAATTATGAAGGAATTCCTTTTGAAAAAGGTTTTGGAACAATCGTTGCCGAACGTATTGCTGATTTATTGATGATGCTACTGATTATTTGCATTACACTTTTTGTACAATTTGATTTTATTTATGAATTGCTTACTAACAATTTTTCTTTAGAAAAGATAGGGATTATTATCACTGTTCTTGTTGTTGGTTTCTTCATTTTTTCGAGATATGTAAAAAAGGCAACGAAAGGATTTGGGTTAAAAATTAAGAATTTTGTTTCTGGACTTATTGAAGGTGCTACCAGTATTTTCAAAATGAAAAATAAATGGGCGTTCATTTTTCATACAGTTTTTATATGGGTAATGTACGTTGCTATGTTTTGGGCAACGATACCTGCCATAGATAATTTAAACGTTCCATTAGGAGCTGTGTTGATTGGTTTTATTGCTGGAGGATTCAGTATTGCCGCAACAAATGGCGGTATTGGGTTGTATCCAATAGCGGTTGCAGGAGCATTTGCTTTATTTGGTATACCAGAAGAACCTGCCAATGCTTTTGGTTGGATTATGTGGACCGCGCAAACGGTAATGATTATTGTTTTTGGTGGTTTAGCTTTTGTGTTGTTACCGATTTACAATAAAAATAAATAGCTTTGTTGTTATTCAATACTTTTTTATAGATGTCAAAAACCAAAACTACTTTTTTCTGTCAAAATTGTGGAACCCAACATGCGCAATGGGTGGGGCAGTGTAATGTTTGTAAGCAATGGAATACTATTGTTGAAGAGGTTATTCAAAAGGAAGAAAAAAGAAGTTGGAAAACGCCATCGAAATCTGAAAAAAAGGTATCAAAACCCTTAAAAGTTGAAGATATTGAGTTAAATCCTGAGGAAAGAATTTTCAGTAGAAACAACGAACTCGATAATGTTTTAGGGGGAGGATTGGTAAAGGGAGCTGTTGTGTTATTAGGCGGTGAACCAGGAATTGGAAAATCTACGTTGTTACTTCAAATAGCATTACAAATTCCTCAGAAAGTGTTGTATGTTTCGGGAGAAGAAAGTCAGTCTCAGATTAAAATGAGAGCTGAACGATTGAATGCAAGTTCTTCAAACTGTTTGATTTTAACGGAGACGAATACACAACAAATTTTTAAGAATATAGAAGAAGTGCAACCAGATGTTCTGGTTATCGATTCTATTCAAACCTTATATACAAATTCAATAGAAGCCTCACCAGGTAGTATTTCTCAAATCCGTGAAACTTCTGCAGAGCTTATCAAATTTGCAAAAGAAACTTCTACGCCTGTTTTACTAATCGGACATATTAATAAAGAAGGACATATTGCAGGTCCGAAAATATTAGAACATATGGTTGATGTGGTATTGCAATTTGAAGGTGATAGAAATCATACCTATCGAATATTACGTTCTCAGAAAAACAGGTTCGGTTCCACTGCTGAGTTAGGTATTTATGAGATGTTATCTGACGGATTACGACAAGTATCAAATCCTTCAGAAATATTAATTTCTAAGAAAGATGCAGATCTAAGTGGAACCGCTATTGCTTCAACTTTAGAAGGCGTTCGTCCGCTAATGATTGAAATACAGGCCTTGGTAAGTACCGCGGTTTATGGAACTCCTCAAAGAACAACTACTGGGTATAATTTAAAAAGACTGCATATGATTTTGGCTGTTCTTGAAAAGAGAGCAGGATTTAAACTAGGAGCGAAAGATGTTTTTTTAAATATTACCGGAGGAATTCATGTGGACGATCCTGCAATAGATTTGGCTGTAGTGGCCGCAATTTTGTCATCAAATCAAGATTTAGCTATTAATCCAGATGCTTGTTTTGCTGCTGAAGTTGGTTTGGCTGGGGAAATAAGACCCGTTTCGAAAATAGATCAACGTATTATTGAGGCAGAAAAGCTTGGTTATAAAACGTTTGTTACTTCTAAATATAATAAAATCACCTCAAAAAATCATTCGATTAAACTTATTTTAGTAAGTAAAATTGAGGAGGCATTTGCAACATTGTTTGCTTAGTAGTTTCGATTGATAAATGATGCTAACTAGTCAACTCAATAAGTTTTGTTCGGTAAGCTGAAAGTAACTTCGATTTGGAAATAAATCCAACATACCTTTTGTGCTTAATTACTGGTAGGTTCCAAGCGCCACTTTCTTTAAACTTTTTCATAACAGTTTCAATGGAATCGTCATGGAAAATAATAGCAGGAGCACTTTTCATTAAAACCTGAATGGTTAATTTATCGTATAACTCTTGCTCGAACATTAAAGGTCTGATATCGTCTAATAAAACAATTCCTAAAAAGCGATTTTTATCGTCAACTACTGGAAATATATTACGTGAAGATTTTGCAACTGAGCCTTTCAACATTTTGCCTAAAGTCATTTCTGGGTGAATGATTTTAAAATTGGTTTCAATGAGTTTGTCAATTCGCATCATCATCATCACATTTTTGTCTTTGTTATGCGTAATAAGCTCTCCTCTTTTGGCTAGTTCAATGGTGTAGATGGAATTTGAAATAAAGTATTTTGTAAAAGCATACGATATGGCAACTACTAGCATAAGGGGAACGAATAAATCATAACCACCAGTAATTTCAGCGATCAAGAATATAGCGGTTAAAGGAGCATGTAGCACACCTGCCATTAATCCACTCATTCCAATTAAGGTAAAGTTACTTTCAGAAACACTACCTCCAAACTGATTGATTATTTTAGCAAATACATTTCCTAAGGCACTTCCCATTACCAAAGTAGGAATGAATATTCCCCCGACTCCTCCAGCTGCAAAAGTTGTGGTCATGGCAATAGCTTTAAAAATGGTAATTAACAATAAAAAGAGAATAACCATCCAAACATTATTAAAGTTCACTGAGTAGTGAATACCTTCTAAAGCTTTTTCTTCATTTCCTTCTAATAAATTATTAATAATGTCATATCCTTCACCATACAAAGGCGGAATAAAATAGAGCATAATACCAATAGCTATAGCTCCCAAAATAAGACGATGGAAAGGGTCTTTAAAAAGGTTGAAAAATCGAGTGATTTTAAAGTACATTTTTGAGAAGTAAACAGAGGCAATTCCCGTTCCAATACCTAAAAATATATAAAAAACAATGTCTTTAATAATAAAGTCGTCTTGTAATTCAAAACCCAATAGAATATCTTTTCCTAAAAAGAAGTAAGAAGTGATTACAGCCGAAACCGACGCCAATAAAAGAGGAACTAATGAAGCAAAAGCTAAATCTAAACTAAATATTTCTACAGCAAAAATAATGGCGGCAACAGGAGCCTTAAACATTGACGACATAGCACCAGCAGTTGCGCAACCAATTAAAAGCATACGCGTTTTGGTGTTCATATGAAATAATTGAGCAACACCCGATCCGAGTGCAGCTCCAGTACTAACGGCAGGTCCTTGCAATCCGGCAGAACCACCAAAACCAACGGTAATTGGAGCAGTTAATAAAGAAGCATAAATTTTATAACGTTCAATAATTCCGCTTCGTTGTGAAATAGCATGCAGGGTTGTTGAAATACCATGGCCAATATCTTTTTTAATTATTTTTTTCTTCAAATAAAAGACAATAACCAACCCGATAATAGGAAAAATAAAATACAAGGAGTGATGTAGATCCTTAATAAATTTACCTTCCAGAATATAATGAAAAAAGAACGTCAAGTTTTTTAAAAGCAGGGTTCCTAATCCAGATAGAAATCCTACTAGGATACTGAGTAAATAAACAAATTGGCGTTCAGAGATGTTTTTATATCTCCAAATAAGAATTTTTTTAAATATTTTCTTGGTGTTGGGCATATTCCTTGATTTCTTTCGGAAAAACTGCGAATAAACGAAAAGTTCGAAAAAAGTTAAATTTATAACAAAATAAAAGTAACAAAATATGTCAAAAGTACACATATAAGTGTTACTATTATGGTAAATAAAAAAGAAAAACAATGACAGTACAGGATATCATTGATCTTATAGCGAATAATTCAAGTGCTATTCTTAATTATTATATTATCCTTGGAGTTATTTCGTTAGTGGGGTTGTTGATTGTAAATGAAGACAATTTCAAGAACCCAATTCGCTATGTATACACTTTTTTAATCTACGCTGCTGTTATACCTGGTTTGTTGTCTTTGATGTTAATAGTTTACAATCTGTTTTTTTTGAAGGTAAACCTTTTAAGCTTACCTGTAATGACTTATTACTTACCTGTAGCGGCAATGCTTGTGCTTTTAATGATTATAAAAAAGACAGTTACATTGAAACGAATTCCAGGTTTCGATAGACTTTCTGGATTGTTTTTGCTGATTTTCGTGACATTGATCATTACATATTTTGTGCAAAAAATATTTATTGGAGTGTTTTTTATTGGAAGCGTAACCTATTTAATTGGACTTTTTGTGGTGTTGCTAATTGTTTTAAAAATAGGTTGGAAAAGGCTTGTGAAATAGCTTATGTATAAAGAAGGAATAAGCAATTGCTTATTTTTATTAAATTTGTTGAAACTCGATTAATATATTATGCTTAAAAACCTAAAATCACTATTTATTGTAGATGATTCGACTGATGAAAAGAAAGAGCCTACAGAAAAAAAGAAAGAGCAACCGAAAAAAGAAGTAGTTGCTAATAAACAGAATATCACAAATCAACAACCAACAACAAATGCAGGAAAGGTTGATAATGGTATTATCGATAAGTTATTAGGAGCGATAGAAAAGAATAATTTAGATGGATTTGATTATCTGGAATTTAAAAAAGCACTAAAGGCTTTGGAAAAAATACCGATGGATGAATCAACTAAATATCGTTCTACTTTTGCAACGGCTTCAACAATGGGAGTTACATTAGAGAATCTTATTGAATCGACAACTCATTATATAAAAGTCTTAGATAAAGAGAATAATACATTCACGAAAGCTTTTGAAGGACAGTTAACATCTAAAGTTGGTAACAAAGAGAAAGAAATCGTTCAATTTGATGCAATCATTAAAGAAAAATCTGAAAAGATTAAGCAATTAACCGAAGAAATTACCAAGCATCAGGTTCAAATAACAGAGCTAAGAAAAGTGGTAGATGAGAGTAAAACAAAGATAGATAAAACAAGAAACGACTTTAAATTATCATATCTACATTTGCGAACTCAACTTGAGCAGGATGTTGAAAAAATGAAACAATATTTAAAATAAAAATGGAAAACTTAACACCAAAATCGTTTTGGGAAAGACCCGAAGGTAAAACTGGAATGTTGTTTACTGGGTTATTAGGAGCTGGAGCTTTGTATGGATTATATAAAGTGCTTCCTTACTTAATTACGATAGTTGAAAACACGTTGTATTTAGGTGTTTTATTGGCGGTCTTAGGGGCGTTAATTTACATGATTCTAGATCCTAAAATGCGCAGCCTTATTTTCTATATGTATAAATCCTTTATGAGATGGATTACGGGTCTTTTTATTCAAATAGATCCAATAGGTATTTTAAAGAGTTATGTAGATGATTTAAAGAGCAACTTAAAGAAGATGAACAAACAGATTGCTGTTTTAAAGGGGCAGATGAGAAGGTTGCAACAAATCATGAACGATAACAAAAAAAGTATCAATAACAATCTTAAACTCGCAAGTGCCGCGAAGGAAAAGGATAAGAAGGGAATTATGATCCTTAAATCTAGAAAAGCTGGACGTTTGCAAGAGTCGAATATGAAGTTAGACGAACTGTATAGAAAAATGGAAATTTTATACAGAGTTCTTACTAAAATGTACGAAAATTCAGAAATTTTACTGGAGGATATCGAAGATCAAGTAATGGTAAAAGAGCAAGAAAGAAAAGCAATTCGAGCAAGTCATTCGGCAATGAAGTCAGCGATGAATATTATAGCAGGGAATTCTGATAAAAAGGAAATGTTCGACAGAGCTTTAGAAGCAATTGCAGATGATGTGAGCATGAAAATTGGCGAAATGGAACGTTTTATGGAAATGTCAAATAATTTTATGGATTCAATTGACTTACAAAATGGTGTTTTTGAAGAAGAAGGGCTTGAGTTATTAGATAAATGGGAAAAAGAAGGCGTTTCTTTAATTCTTGGAAATCAAAAAGACTTACTAGTTAATGATAGTCATAGTGTTGATTTAGATGCACCAATACTAAAACAAAACAGAAATAACCAAAATAATCAATATTCAGATTTATTCAATTTTTAACAAAATATCAAACTATTAATTATGGCAGGAAAAAGGTTAACTCCATTATCTAAATTACTGATCGTAGGAGCTATTCTGGGATTAGGATATTATTTGCTGACAAATTTGGTCGCAAATCCTAAAGTGAAAGAAAAATTAGAGGAAATAACGGAAGAAATGGAAGCCCCTAAAAAAGGGTACAACAATGTTTTAAACATTGGAGTAGTAACTTGGGGTGGTTATGCCGGAGGACAGTATTTCAATGAAGGTTTTAAAGAAAACGCGCAATCGAGATTTTATAAAGATTATGGATTCAAAGTAAATTTTAAGGTAATTGATGATTTTGATGCCTCGCGTGATGCTTTTAAAAATGGAGATATAGATTTAATGTGGGCAACGATAGATGCGTTTCCAACAGAAGTAGCTGGATTAGCTCAGTATCAACCTCAAGTTGTATTCCAAGCAGATTGGAGTCGTGGTGGAGATGCTATTGTTTCGAGAAGAGGAATCAATAAGGTGCGTGATTTGAAAGGTAAAAAAATTGCGGTAGCACCAATGACGCCATCACACTCATTTTTAATTTGGTTATTAGAAGCTGGAGATTTAACTCCGAAAGATGTTACTATTGTTGAGGTGCCAAGTGCAATTGATGCTGCTGATGCCTTTAAAAGTGGAACTGTTGATGCTGCTGTAGTTTGGAGTCCGGATGATGCTGACTGTGTAAGTAAAGTTGCAGGAGCAAGAGTATTAGAAAGTACTAAAAACGCTACGCATATTATTGCTGATGTTTTTGTGGCTAAAAAAGAGTTTGTGGAAACTCATAAAGATCAGTTGAAAGATTTATATGAAGGTTGGATGATCGGCGCTTCAGAGTTAAATGCTTCTGATGCAAATAAAAGAAAAGCAGCCAAAATTTTGGCGGAAGGATTATCACAGCCAGAAGACTTTTGTTATGATGCTATTAACAATGTTCGTTTAGCAACTCATGGTGATAATGAAAATTTCTTTGGCTTAAATCAAAGTTATAACGGTGTTACTGGTGAGGACTTATATAACAAAATGAAAGTTAAGTACAATAATTTAGGGTATAGTACAGCGGGTGCAAAGAGTTGGAGATTACTTTCTACAAAAGATTTAGTTACGAAAACAAAGTCGTTAACAGGAGCTAATCACACACCAGAAAAGCAAAAAGTGTTTACAGCTGTTAACCCTGAATTGGTTGATAAAGAGTCGTTATCATCAAAAAAAGTAAGTATTTCATTTAATACTGGTGAGTACCAACTAGGTGAAAACGCGAAGCAATTGATTGATATTCAGTTTACATCTATAGCCAGAGCATTTGCGAATGCTAGAATTAGAATAGAAGGGAATACAGATAATGTAGGAAACAGAAACTCTAACATAACACTTTCAAAGAAAAGAGCACAAGCAGTGGCTAATTATTTGATATCGGAACATAGCATGCCAAAAAATAGATTTATCATTATTGGTAATGGTCCAGACAAACCTGTTCCTGGATGTGCACGCAATCAAAATGCTGATTGTAAAGCAAAGAATAGAAGAACAGATTTTGAATTAGTTGTAGACTAATAAACCCCTTTTAAAGGGCTTTGATTCTTGCATGAAGAGAGTTTTGTGTGGAATTATAAAAAATTAAACAAGTGAAAGATAATTTCAAAAAATTATTCGAGTTACGCGGTGAGCTTGAATCTAAACAAAAAATTACGCTTACCGTTTTGGGAAGCGTAATTCTTGTTTTAGTATGGTTTTTAATGGCGGAAGTTTTGTCGAAAAATGTGGTTACACAAAATGATACAATTCAACCCTCATCGCTAAAAGAAGAAAATAGGTCGTATTATGAAAATGATTCGATTTTAGTAGCGAATTACGATAAGCTAGAGCTTTTAAGTAAGGAAGAATTGAACGACTTTGGCTTAGTAAAAAACAAGGTTTATCCATTATTACCTTCTCCTATTAAGGTAATTAAAGCTTTTCCAGAACTAAACAAAGACGACGATGTTATTGGAAATACCTTTTTTTCAATAAAGTTAAATGTGTTCGGTTATTTATTGGCAATTGCTATTGCTATTCCAATTGGTTTCTTACTTGGGTTAGTTCCTTTATTTAGAGGCTTGTTTAGTAAAATTATCGATTCTTATCGTTTTATACCTCTTACAGCAGTTACCGGTATTTTTATTATGTGGTTAGGATTAGGAAGTCAAATGAAAGTATCTTTTCTGGCCTTTGGAATTATTGTATACCTTATTCCTGTTGTGGTTCAAAGAATAGATGAGGTTCAAAAGGTATATTTAAATACAGTCTTTACACTAGGAGCTTCTCCTTGGCAAACAATAAAAACAGTTTATATCCCATATGTATTGTCAAAATTGATTGATGATATTCGCGTTTTAACAGCAATTTCTTGGACCTATATAACCATTGTTGAAATGTTGAATAAAGGTGGAGGTATCGGAGAATTAATATGGACCGCTAAAAGACAAAGTAGAATAGATAAGGCGTTTGCTATTTTAATTATCATAGTTATCATAGGAGTACTACAAGATCGTTTATTTGTAATGATTGATAAAGTGCTTTTTCCATATAAACACATAAATAAAGGCAACAAACATTAGCATGGCACTAGATTTTTTTGATAACCCACAATCGCAAAATATTATTGAACTCCGTGGAGTGCATCAGTCGTATAATAATGGAAAAACTCAAATTATAGAAAACTTAGATTTGCTAATTGAAGATAAACCAATGCAAGGGCAATTTGCTGTTATTCTTGGAATGTCTGGTTGTGGTAAATCTACAGTGCTTCGATATATTGCTGGATTGCAAGAACCAACTTCGGGTACGGTTTTGGTAAAAGGGAAACCTGTAAGTAAAGAGAATAGAGTGAGTATGGTATTTCAACAATACTCATCTTTACCATGGATGACTGTATTAGAAAACGTAGGTTTAGGATTGCAGTTTCAGGGAGTTTCTAAGAAGGAAAGAGATGAAAAAGCAATGGAAATGATCCAATTGGTAGGCTTGGACGGGCACGAAAAGAAATATGCTCAATATCCGAACTTATCAGGAGGTCAGTTGCAACGAGTTGCTATTGCCAGAAGTTTAATGTCGAATCCAGAGATTTTATTAATGGATGAACCTTTTGGAGCACTAGATGTTAAAACAAGGTTGCAAATGCAGGATTTATTGATTGGTATTTGGGAAAAGTTTAGTCCTACTATTTTATTTGTAACTCATGACATTCAAGAGGCGGTTTATTTGGCAGATGATATTTACATCATGAAGCATGCACCTTCTAATTTTGTAAAACATATTAATGTTGATTTACCGTTTAATCGAAACAGAGAAACCAAGAGATTGGCTCATTTTGATGAATTAGTGCACCATGTTGAAGACTCTATGATGCAGATAGATACTGGGAGTTAATATTTCAAATGAAAGAATAAATCTGACAGGTTTTTAAATCTGTGAGGTCTAGTGTCGAAACGGTTTAAACAACGATTAAAACAGCTATGTACAACGCAAAACAATACAGATTGATCGATCAGTTTTTAGTTAAACTGAAGCAAGAAGATCGTCAGTTTTTCTTTAAAGGAAAAACCATCAACCCTATTAGAATATTTCAATTATCTAAAAACTTTCCTCAATTAAAATTGAAAGAGGAAGATGTATTATTAATATATAGTTCCAAAAGAACGATAGATGAAATAGATGTTTTGGTTACTTCTAAAAAGATACATAGTAAAACAAACTCATTACCTCTTCATTTGGATTCCTTAAGGGATTCTAATCTGAGAAAAACAATAGAAAATCATTTAGAGATTTTTAAATCTGTAATAGAAGATTTAACACTTCAGAACAACAAAGAGAAAAAGAACTTAGATGATTTTACCAATAAGTTTAAAGATTTTGTAAATCAAAAAGAAAATTCCGAAAAAGAATATGCCATAAACCATGGGTTTTTGGGAATTTTAAAAGATGAAGGGGAGAAAATCCAAGATTTGATTGAAGATTTAAATCGCAATAAACACTTTTCAAATGTAATCAATACCATTGTTCAGAAAACCGATGATGCTATCGAATTTAAAGCAGAGCATGTTGTATTGCAGGACATCATTAAAGTATATAATAAAATTGCTGTTTTACATGATATTAAGAATGAAGAGGCAACTTTAAGAGTAAAGTTTTTACTGGCCTTTTTATTTGAAAAGTTACAAGGGAACGATATTATCAGTAGTTTAACCATTGAACGCATAAATAGCTTTGTGACAACGCAAAGCTTCGATAAAAATATTGAAATCATCCAACAGGCTTCACTGTTCAATTTAGGAAATGAATTTAAGGATGAGTTTTTATTACCGCTCATTCTAAAAAAGTTAGATAATAAGCACTTCACAAATTCAGGAGCATTTTTATATCGAATAGCTTCATTGATAGCGAAAGCAGATGGAACCATTTCAGATGAAGAACAAAGCACTCTTAAAGAAATTAATGATAATGTATTACATCCTAAGCAAAAACTTCAAGGTGTAAAGCAAACGGAGGTTGATGAAAATGAAACTTTAGATGATGTTTTAGAAGAGTTAAATGAGTTAATTGGGTTGGAACCGATAAAGACGGCTATAGAAGAGTTGACTAACTTTTTAAAAGTACAAAAGCTTCGTGAAAAGGAAGGATTAAAAACAGTAAACAATTCACTACATTCTGTATTCATGGGACCTCCAGGAACTGGAAAAACAACGGTTGCTCGTTTGGTTTCTAAAATATACAAGCATTTAGGTTACCTTGAAAAAGGGCATTTGGTAGAGACTGATAGAAGTGGAATGGTAGCAGGATATGTCGGACAAACAGCATTAAAAGTTGAAGAAATAATTAATACTTCGCTAAATGGAGTGTTATTTATTGATGAAGCATACGCGCTTGCAAAAGAAAATAAACAAGATTTTGGGAACGAGGCCATTGAAGTGTTACTTAAAAAGATGGAAGATCATCGAAAGGAACTGGTGGTTATTGTAGCGGGATATCCAGATGAAATGAAAGACTTTATCACATCAAATCCAGGGTTGCAATCACGTTTTAATCGCTATTTTACGTTTGATCACTATAAGCCTTCGGAGCTTCTTGGAATATTTGAGTTATTCTGCAAGAAGAATGATTTTATTCTAACCGAAGATGCTCGTGAAAAGCTACACTTTATATTTGATAAATTTTATGAAAAAAAGGATGCTCATTTTGGAAATGCTAGAGTAGCGAGGAATTTGTTTGAAAAAATTATCGAATATCAAGCAAACAGAATTGTGAGTATCACGCCAATAACGGCTGAAATTTTGAAAACAATTCAAGAAGAAGATATTCCACCCATAAATAAAACAGTTGAGAAATATTTACAGTTTCAGGAAGAATAAATTCAATTTAAACTACAGAAAAGAAACAACTCAAATTTGAAAATGAATAAGATTATTAAACATCTTTTAATTTTAAATAGAAGACTACGTCAGTCTTCTGTATTAAAACAACTATCTCAAATAGAAAATAAAACGCTTCAACAGATATTAACCGCATTTATATCTGTAAAAACAAACTCTCATCAAAAAGTAGATGTAGATTCGTTTAGGAATTGTGAAAACTATCGAAAAAAATTATTAGAAGATACGACTGAAATTACATACGAGATATTTTCATTAGATACAAAAAGTACCGTTAAGGATATTTGTAAAAAAGCTTCTTCTAAATCAAAATGGTGCAGATTAATATATCATATTGTCAATAAAACGGATTCCCCAAAAGTTTTGGAAATAGGAACAAACTTAGGTGTTTCAGGGGCCTATATACTAGAAGCTTTAAAAACGAAGGAAGGGAAGTTAACAACCATGGAAGGATTGCCTAAGTTGTGTGAAATATCTAGAAACAAGTTCTCTGAGATTGTTTCTAATTCTAAATATGAAATAGTTCAGGGCTTATATGACGATACATTTTCGGACATCAAAGAACGAGAAGAAACATATAATTTATTTTTTATCGATGGAAATCATCAAAAAGATCCGACACTTGAATACTTTCATGAACTAAAACTAAAAATGGAAAATAAGGCAGTATTTATTTTTGATGATATTTATTGGAATGAAGGAATGAAGGAAGCTTGGGAAGTTATAACGAATGATAAAGATGTTAATTTTTCAATTGATATGTACCAACAAGGTATTGCTATAATAGATAAAGAAGAAACTCAAAAGAACAGGAAATTTAGTTTACATCTCACATATTAAAAAGGAGCATAAGTTTGAACCATTTTATGTGATGCCATTTAAAAATTGATGATCACCGAAAAACAAATATCTCAACAATTAAAGAGAGAAATAAAATCTCCCATTCGAATTGGAAATCTTGTCGATTTAAATATTGATACAAAAGCTTTTTTAAAGTGTTTTCAGCCTTTTTTTGAAAACCTTGAAGATGATTGTTATTTGGTGAGAGAAAATCAGATAAAGTATCTTAAAACTGCTTTTCCGGAAGATGTAGTCGCGATTAACGAAATTCGAAAAGCTTATTTCTACGGAAAAGTAACCGCCGAGATTCTTGAACCTTGGATAAGGCAATTAGGTCGCGAACAAAAAACTCAATTTGAAAATAGCTCAATGGTCACTCGTCAAAGGAGTATAGCCTCTTTTACAATTGAAAAGAAGGATAATGAATTTGTTATCGAAAGAATATCCGAGAGTAGTTTTGAGCAAAATGTAGATGATTTTAGAAGCTGGCAACGTGTTTTTAAAGAAGCAGATGAAAAAGTATTAAAGCGTTCAATTTTTAACCAATTACTTCAGGAAGCTTTTAAAATGGTGGCTGTAATCCATCCAAGTATTCAAAAGCTTAAAATTACTTCTCATTTTATGAGAACTATTGCCGCAGGAATAGTAAAAGGTGAAAATTCGCCTGAAGGAGTCCATGAAGATGGTGCAAACTATATTATTTCTGCATTGGTGGTGAATCGAAGGAATATAACAGGAGGTGAAACACAAATTTTTGAAAAAAGAAACGATGAAAATGAGCTCATTTTTCAGAAAGAACTCGAAGTAGGGGAATTTGCTTTTCAGGCGGATACAGGAGAAGAAAAGACTTTTGGAAACGATTTATGGCACTATGTAACACCTATCCAATCTATAAATAAGACGGAAATAGGTGTTAGAGATATTATCGGTTTTGATATTCAGCTTTTAGATTCCTTATAGATTGAAAAAAACCAAGGGGATTCACCCCCTTGTAAATAACGATTATAATATTTCAGATAGAAATCAATATTGGTTTCAGATTTCTCAGTCGTTACCTCCTTTGAAATGACGCAACTGGAATTTTAAGTGTTCAATGATCAATGTTTAGTGTTTAATTTTGTGTTCTTTGTCATTTCTGTAAAGGTTAACTAATTCATTGACACTTTTTAAGTTTAATAATTCTTACATCGAACTTATTTTAAGACAATACACAACTAATCTTATCCAAAGAACAGCCATAATTGAAGCTAAAATCTATATGAATAAGATCTCCTGCTTTTACTTCCAAAGTATTCGTTGTTTTTAATACAGTAGGAGGCATTAAACTATCGGTTCCAGTAAAGTTGGCTCCTTCACTAACTTCAACATACGATTCTAAATACAAAGCATTGATGGTTCCTGAAAAAAGAACTGGTACCGAAAAACTTAGTTTCACACCTTGTTTTTTCTCTTTTAACAATTCAATTTCGTTTACCAAAAATTGTTGTGATAGAAACATCGGTTGGTGTCTCGTAAACATTACAGGATAATGATGAATATCAGTATCTATTTCCGCTTCGCAAAGTCGCGCAAAGTTTACAATTCTATTAGGAAATAAGTGTCCATCAGGTTTCAAATAATTTCGCATGTGCTGAAAAATTTGAACCTGAAATTCATTCGCACAATAAATACTCATTAACTCGCCAATAATATGATCTACTTTTTCAGGAAGTTCAACAGTTAGCGCATCTGCAAAAAGGACTTCAACCTTATCTGCCCAATCATATTTGGCAACTTCTTCTTTGATAAAAGGAATCAAATCGGGATTATTCTCTATTAAATACGCCTTTTTTACATAAGGCATATACAATTTGGTTAAAGGCAAAGTTCCGACTCCTATTTCACAAACAACGGCATCTTTAAAGTTGTTATGAAGTTCAAAAGCTTTTTTAAAGGCATTCACACGTTGCTCGTCGCTTTCCATGATTTTATAATAGATTTCAGGGAAACCGAAATGATTTTCATCAAAGGTTTGAGCGTTTAAGAGACCGTATTTTAAATTTTCATAATTATCAATAATAGATGCGAACAATTTTTTATCCATGAGTAAATAGAATCTGAGTTTTCTCAAAGGTACAATTTTAGAATTCTTTATATAACCCCATAGTTTTCAGAACTTATAGGTGTAAGGAAGATTTCTTACAATGTCATTGCGAAGAATGTAATGATGAAGCAATCTACCTATTAAAAAGAGACTGCCACAGCAAAAGTATTTGCTTCGCAGTGACGAAGAGTCCATAGAAAAGAGAAGTTTATCTACATCCCAGAAAAATCAAAAATTAGTATCACAATTTTTTTAACTTTGCCAAAAATTAATTGTTAAGAAAACCTACTAATGTTGCTATGTGAATTACTCTCCACTTGGTTTGTTTTCTTTTGCAATTGCTTGAATCTATCTATTTAATATCATTAAAAACTGAATTATTATGAAATCAAAAATTAAAATTGCGGTTATTGCTATTTCAGTAATTATCACTAGTAACCTCTATAGTCAAATTTCTTCATCACCAGATAATTCTGTGAATGCGATAAGTGGTGCTTCAAATAAAATTCCTTCTGGTATTGATAACGATGGTGGTTGGTCTTCTACTAACGCTTATTGGGCTTCGCCCTTAATTTATAGATCTAAAAGAGAATCAAATGGAGTTTTCCCCTTTAACGAATATGGTGAGTTAATGATTCAAGGAACATCACATGGAAGAAATTATAATAAAGGAATTAGTTTACTTACATGGGATGGCTTAAACTCCATAGCACAAATAAGAATGAGAATTAACGCTGAAGGTAATGTCGGAATTGGAACGAATGGGCCTAATGAAAAACTACATTTGTCAAGTGATGAAGGGACCAAAATTAAGGTAGTAACTACTTCGACTACGGGTTCTACTGGGATCCTTTTTCAAGGGAAAAGAACAACAGGACTAAACTCGAGCCATTATTTAGGTACAGATGGAGTTAGTCATTATAATTTCAAAATTAATGCAGATGAAAATTTAAAACTCCAAACGAATGGAACAGATAAAATGATCATCTCAAGTGCTGGAAGAGTAGGGATTGGTGTGCCAAATCCAAGTTCTAAACTTCAATTGATGAATGGAAATGATGGGATAAGTTTTGATGCAAGTGACGATTGGGTAGGAGTTGGTTTTAATAGAAGTGTTAAAACTGGTGAGATTTTTGATACTGCAAAATCTGGATGGCAATTTACAGCACGTGATGATCGCTTCTCTTTAGAGGGATATAATGGTGCTTTTAGTAATTTATTGAATGTTTTAAAGAACGGTCATGTTGGAATTGGAGAACAAAATCCTGATTCAAAATTACATATTAAAGGAAGTACTTCTACATATAGTACAATAGAGAATACTGGAGGAAACTCAAAGATGATTTTAGGAGCTGTAACAAACAGAAATATTATTTATAGTAGAAAACTTGATAATACACCGCAAATACTAAAACTTCAAGTTAGTAGTGAGAATGATTTTGTAGTTAATACTGATGGTAAAATTGGAATAGGAACAAACACTATGGGCAACCACAAACTAGCCGTAGAAGGTTCAATTGGAGCAAGAGAAATTAAGGTAGAAGCATTTCCAAACTGGTCTGATTTTGTTTTTTATGACGATTACCAACTACCAACCTTAACTGAAGTAGAAAATCATATCAAAGCAAAAGGTCATTTAAAAGATATTCCGAGTGCTAAAGAGGTTGAAAAAAATGGTTTCTATTTAGGTGAAATGGATGCAAAACTATTACAGAAAATTGAAGAGTTAACCTTGTATACGATTGAGCAAGAAAAGAAAATCGAAGACCTAAAAAAATATAAAACCCAGTTAGATAGTCAAGCAAAAGAAATTAAAGAGTTGAAAAGTCTATTGAAAAAAGTATTAGAACTTAACAAAAACAACTAAAATAAAAGATTATGAAAACAAGGATAAAAATTGCAGTACTAGCTGTGTTGGGGATTAATTCCTTAGTGTCAGCACAAGAGAAAATTACAACTGAAAACGGATCGAAATCCGATTTTATTTATAAGAACGGGGAAATTGGGATAGGAACTAATTCTCCTACTGAAAAACTAACAATAGCGAGTTCTATTGTAGGTTATAAATCTTTATTAAGTTTTAAAGAATTAAGTAACAATGGTGATAATGCAATGGGATTAGACTGGTATTTTGCAGGTGCTTCTGGATTTCCTTGGGGGGCTACGGCGAGAATTGAGGCTGCTAGACAAAATCAAAGTGCTTCTTTTGATCTTAAATTCCATACAGCCTTAAATGGTGTTCTTTCGGAAAAAGTAGGGATTTTAGCGAATGGTAATGTTGGTATTGGAGTTCCAAATCCTAGTTCAAAATTAGAAGTAAAAGGTGATTTTAGAATTGGAAATGGTGGGGTTTATAATGATTTAATCTTTAAAACTGGAACGCCGTTTTCTGGGACAAACGGTGTATTTGAAATTATCCCGAAAACTATGCCAGGAAGTGGTATTGCAAAACAAACTACATATTTTAAAAATGCCTCACATAGTAATGGTAAAACTGAACATGGTGTAATAATTGATGGCAATTTAGGGATAGGAACAATAAGCCCGAATGCGAAATTAGATATATTATCAAGAACTGATAAGGTTGCTTTGAGACTATCAATGCCAACAAGTGAAGACGCAGCTTCTTATGAGATTAAGTGGGCTAATCAGAATAATAATATAGTCCATCGAGTTCAATACGCCAATACTTATTATGACGTGATGACAATGAACCGAACAAATAGAAATGTAATTTTTACTGGAGGAGATATTGGTATTGGTACAACAAGCCCGAATGCGAAATTAGATATATTATCAAAAACTGATAAGGTCGCCTTAAGATTATCAATGCCAACAAGTGAAGATGCTGCATCTTATGAGATCAAATGGGCAAATGAAAATATTAATGTAGTACATAGAGTCCAATATTCTGGAGTGTATTATGATGTTATGAATGTTAACCGAGCAAATAGAAACGTTGTTTTTAATGGTGGTCAAGTTGGTATAGGTACAAACACCATGGGGAATCATAAACTAGCCGTTGAAGGTTCAATTGGAGCAAGAGAAATTAAGGTAGAAGCATTTCCGAACTGGTCTGATTTTGTTTTTTATGAAGATTATCAATTACCATCCTTAACTGAAGTAGAAAATCATATCAAAGAAAAAGGGCATTTAAAAGATATTCCTAGTGCTAAAGAGGTTGAAAAAAATGGTTTCTATTTAGGTGAAATGGATGCAAAACTATTACAGAAAATTGAAGAGTTAACCTTGTATACCATTGAGCAAGAAAAGAAAATCAATAATCAGAATAAGGAAATTAAATCATTAAAATCTCAAGAAGAAAGAATTGATAAACTTGAAAAAGAGAACAAGATTTTAAAAACCTTGTTAGAAAAAGTGAATCAATTGGAGAAATTGATAAATAAAAACTAAATATATAGCCAAGGGATTCATCCCCTTGATCTAACTCTCATAAGTTTTGTCTACTTGTGAGTGAAACATCGGAATGAGTTAAAGTTAAATCGAACTCAGGTTATTATGTTAGTGTTATACCATTTTAAAATATTGATTTAGGGTAATTAGGGTTGTCACTTCGAGTAAAATTATTTGAAATAAAATGAAGAATGATTTTGTATCGAGAAGTGCTCCCTAATACTATATGCTGTTCTCGATACATTTTTCACTTCGTTAACACTTAGTAAAAAACACTCGAACTGACATTTCTACAATAGAAATACACGAAAACCTAAAAATAGTGTTACAAATGGTAAGAATAGGTTTTTTTAAATTAATGATTATATGAAAAATAAACTACTATTTTATTTATTGTTATTCCCATTAGTGGTGTTTTCTCAGAGTTTTCCGAGTCCACCTAGTGCCGCTCAAATCAATAATATTGCATCACAGCACCATCAGATGATGATGCAACAACAGCAAATGATGAGAATGTTACAAAGAAACTTTGTGACAGATCAACAAAAGTTAGATAAAGCCAATGGGAAGAAAGTAAGAATAGAGAGTAAGATTCGTAATCTAAAAAAAGAATTGTCAACAACTAAAGAAGATCTGCGTTCACTACAAAATACTGATGTGAAGTTGGATAAAAAGCAGCAAAAGAAGAAGAAAAAACTGCTTAAAACTTTAGCGAAAATAAATGATAAGGTTGCTAAGAATACTGAGAAATTGCAAAGTATTAGCAATAATATTATTGAACTAGAAAAACGAATAAAAGAAACTTCGAAAGAAATAGAAAAAGAAAGTAAGAAAACAAAAAACTCAAAATAATACTAGAAGATTACAGGTATTTGAGAAATAATGCGAAAAAACCTCAAAGATTTTAAAATCTTTGAGGTTTTTTGTTTCGTAAAATTATTGTAATTTGCTGAGGAAGTGAATTATGAGAGGTACTATTTTCTCATTAATAAAATTGTTGCTGGATATTTTCCGTTGAATGAAGTACATTTTGGTGTATAGTTAAAGCAAATGCTTTCTATGAGAACAAACAGTTAATTGATTTACCCTAAATAATTGAGCTCGTTTGTTAAAAAATAGTTGATTGTCCATTATTGGCCGCAATTATAGTAGTAGCGTCATCCCGAACTTGTTTCAGGTTGACAGTTACTTTTTGTTGTCAATTACTGATAATCATTAAAAATATTATCAGTCTTAAAATCGATTGGTAGTATTAAAATACGACTTTTCTAGAAAAGAACAGACATATCACTTGAGTGTCTATAAATAATTCAAGGATTAACCAATTTTAACTTACATATTATGAAAAAACAAATTTTAAATCTTGGAAAAATCATCAAGAAAGAAGATCAAAAAGAAATCAATGGAGGAGGTAGATGGAATGGATATTGCCGACAACAAGGTTCTCGATGCTGTCACAATGTTCAAGGTTACGGAGAGTTCTGTGATGCTGGACGATGTGGTAGATTTGGATGCTTTTGGTATTAATCAAAGCATATTCATATTTATGAATTAAAAAATCCCCAGTGAATTTTAATTTACTGGGGTGTTTTTTATCTATTAATTGAGCCTATTCTTTTTTAATTTAAATGAAGAGCTTAACAGCATCCACCACCATCGTAATGAAAGGTAGATTCACTGATGTAAATATCATCTCTTCCTAAATCAGCTAAAGCCTTTGCTGTCTTGTCGCAGATAGCTAAGGGTTGGTTTTTTAATAGTGTATGGCCTTTTTTATCATCAAAGTATTCTTCCTCTCCAAAATAAATAGCTGCTTTTCCTGTAAATATACACGGCCCATCCTCTGGCATCGGATCTTTAATCGCAGCGACCTCTATTGATTCAATATATATTAACTCATCAGTAGGGTAGTTCTTTGGATCTAATATTCGATACGGTTTTCTGGCGCGTATTTCAATAGTTCCGAAGCCTGCGTCCGTTAACATTTTTACATATTCAGTAATAGGTAAACTACCACTTAAACATAAAGCACGCAATCGTTCGTCATTTCTCAAAGTGTCATTCATCGGTTGTTCACAAGTAGGATCACTCATTACCAAACGACCATGAGGTTTTAATACACGGTACATTTCGGCAATAGCCTTTTTTAACTCTTCGGCTTTAAAAATATTAAACAGACAGTTTTGAGCCGCAACATCAATGGAGTTATCTTCAACAGGTAAGTTTAAGGCGTCTCCTTTTCGTAAATCAACAAAGTCACTCTTAAACCAATCGTTTTGGGCTTCGGCTTCCACGAAATTCTTTTTGGAAGCATCTAACATTTCATCAACAACATCAATACCAATAACACCATTTTTTTGACGAGAGAAATAGGAAAATTGTAATAATTCCATACCGCCACCAACACCAACATACAAAACATTCGGATTATTGGTTAAGTCCCTTGCATGTACCGTAGACCCACAGCCATAGTTCATTTCTTGCATGATTTTCGGAATTTTCAAACCGGGCAATTCCCAAATAGGATTGGTGGTGCAACAAAGTCCTACATCTGGCGTTAAAGCCGCCTGTTTATATACATCTTTGGTGGTATCTAAATAACTCATATATCAATTATCATTAATCAGTTTTCAGTGTTCAATTACTTTTCAGAAAATGACTGCGAACTAAATTGTTTTTATTAATTCTTTAAAAAGTGTAATCATTTTTGGTTCTGCTTTACCAGCTACTTCAATGATTTCTTCAATATTTACAGGTTGCAAGTTTTTAGGATCACATTCGTCCGTTAAAACGGAAATAGCAGCACATGGTAATTGCAAATGTTTCGCTACAATAACTTCTGGTACTGTGCTCATTCCAACGGCATCAACTTCTAAAATTTGAAGCATTCTATACTCTGCTCTGGTTTCCAATTGAGGACCAACGACACTTGCATATACTCCTTCCTTCAAATCTATGTCGTTTGCTTTTGCAATTGCTTTCATTTTCCCGTTCAAATCTTTCGAATATGGTTCAAGCATGTCCGCAAATAAATCACCAAATTCCCCTGAACCTTTGAAGGCTAAAGGAGAACCTCCTTGAAGGTTTAAATGATCTTCAATAAGCATTAGGGTTCCTTTTTTGTAATTCAGATTTATAGCTCCTGCTGCATTTGAAATTAACAAGTTCTTAATTCCTAATTGATGCATGGTGCGAATTCCATAAGTAACTTCCCAAAGGTTGTATCCTTCGTATACATGAAAACGTCCAGACATAATTACTACCTTTTTATCAGATAGGGTTCCGTAAATTAGTTTACCCGAGTGAAACTCAACAGTAGCTTGAGGAAAATGTGGGATCTCTGAATACGGAATTTCTTTTTCTATTTTTACTTCATTAACCAATTTTCCAAGTCCAGTACCTAATACGATTCCAATTTCAGGATCCGTAATACCGTTATTTTGAAGATATGCTTTTGTTTCTTGTAATTGTTGTTTTTTCAATGTTAGTCTGTTTTAATATGATTATAAAGTTAGTTTTAATGTTTAAGAGGTTTTGTAAAATTGATCAAATATTGGATTGTTTTGAATGTCTTCAAAAATATCAATATCATTAAGCGTTGTTAGCAAATGTACAGAAAGGTTTTGTAAATCATTTAAAGTGTCTTGTCTTACCGTTTCCGTACCCCAATTTTTGTTTTTGAAAATTTCTGGAATAACCTTTTTTAATCCCAATAGATAATATCCACCATCTTCGGCTGGTCCTATAACCACATCGTTTGTTTCAAGTTTGTCAAAAGCTTTGTCAATATGTTCCAATTGTAAATCATACAAATCACTTCCAACAATAACGACTTTATCATAATTGTTTTCAAATCCTTCTTCAAAAGCATGTTGCATTCGTTCTCCTAAATCATTACCATGTTGAGCATATTTTTTGAATTTTGGAGTGTCCCAAATATCGTTTTCTCGAATTTTCACAGAATAGTAAACGGCAATATCAAAAAGTCCTTTTTCAGTGACCTTCTTTGTGTGATTTAGTAAGAATTTATAAACATCTAAGGCGGCATAATCACCAATAGATTTCGCCAAACGAGTTTTAACTTTACCAAGTTCAGGATTACGCGTAAATATTAACAGTAAGTTTTTTGACATAGTTGTTTTTAAAAAAGTGTAATTTATTTTTTTAAAGGATAGAGCTCTTGACCTAAGAAATTTTTCGGAAATTTTTCATCTCCTTCAAAACCAATTTCAATGTCTCTACCATCATAAGGGATGTAGTTTGTTTTGAAAAGATAGTCCCAAATACTTAGCGTAATTCCATAGTTAACCCCGTTTTTTCTCTCAGGAGGAAGTTCTTTAGCATGATGCCAAATATGCATTTTGGGATTGTTAAAAACATATTTTAAAAAGCCATAATCGACATTAATGTTTGCATGATTTAAATGGCCAATACTAATATTAAAGAAATGAACAATGGCAACATCTTGAGCGGTAAACCCTCCTATGATAGCTAAAACTACATATTTCATTGAATTGTATAGCACTGGTTCCATCCAATGGTAACGTAAATGAGCTGCAAATCCCATCTGCTTTACTGAGTGATGTACTTTATGGAAATTCCACAAAAATTCATATCGATGTAGCAAAGTATGTGTGAACCATTGAATAAAGTCTAATGAAATAAAAAATACCAATAATTTTACGGCATATGGAAAAGTATTAATGTCAAACAATTGAAAGTTTGAAACAGCTAAATTGAAGATTGCTAAGGCATCGTTTAACAATTGCTCCGTAGTATTTGACAAGGCTATAAGAACAATCAAATTTAGAAGGAAGAAGTTAAAAAACATATAAAAGGTATCTAACCAAAAATCTTTTCTAAAAACCGGTTGATTCTTGCGCCATGGAAATAACAATTCTAGTCCCCATACTAATAAAGAAATGATTATTAATCCGTAAAAATAATTTTCCCATTGAACTTCGAATAAAACGGATTGTTTTAAGTAATTCCAATATCCAGTATAGGAGTTTTTTATTAGCTCTAAATATTTAGTCATATTACATTCTCATCGTCATTATAAAAATAATGAATTATTATTAGTACATGATTTTATTTAAATATTGCCCTTTCCATAGTTGTTCTTGCTGAGGTAAAATTTCCATGTTATCCCAAAAACCAGTAAGTAAGGTTTTAGCATACTCTTTCGGAAGGTTGTTTTTTATCATAAGCTTATTAGCTTTTGAATGATCGTACTTCAATGTTTTAAATTCGAAAGAGAAACCATTGGAATCATCCAGAATGGCATACCAAACATGTGGATGGCCATCATTGGCAGGCATTCCAATAACACCAGGGTTTAGCCAAAGTTTATCTTGAAATTTGTCAACGAACGGAAGTCCAGAATGCCCTGCAATAATAACATCACTATCAGTTATAGTAAAAGAAGGTTCTTTTTGTTTCCAAGGAGTAGATTTAAATATGAATTCGGAAATGTTCTCATAACTTCCGTGCACTAGTGTCATTTTTTTTTCAGCATACGTAAAGCATATGTGATCAGGTAACGATTGCATCCAGTTAATGGATTCTTCTGATAGTAAATGTTGAGCATATGGATACCATGACTTCGAAAAAGTATCACAGCGAGAACCTGCTTTAAAATCGCATCCACAATCTTCATCTCCATTTCTTAATTGTAGCTCGACATTACCAATAATACTATTCGCTCCCCAGTCGATAAATTTTTGCACAGTTTTTTCGGGTTGGGCACAATAGCCTACAATATCACCTGTACAAAAGCAATTTTCGGGAGCAATACCTTCTTCTTTCGCTACTTGAATTAATGCCTCTAAAGCCTGGAGATTACTATAGACACCTCCAAAAAGAATTGTGTTCCCAGTTATTGAATCTAATTGAATGTTTTTTTTATCCATATGGGTATTAAATATAAAATGAAACAAATACAACTTCCCCAGATATTAATCCATAACAAATCGGCATATTTTCCAGTTGTTAGAATTAAAGATGATGGAAAGGTTTTAAAGATTAACAAAAAGCCGAAAAAAATTCCAGCAAAAACAGATAGGTAAAAACTTGTTTTTGGAGCTTTTAATTTCCAAAGAATAAAAACAGGAGCTAATCCAATAACCATGGTACCACTAATGGTGGTAGCAGATAAAATGGAAGCGTCTAAAAATACAGGAATAGTACCAATAACTGCAATAGCAATCATTATTATTCTACCAAAGGAAAGTGTAGGTTTTATGTTTAAGTCTACGGCAATCAATTTTGACGCTGAAGCAAAAGTCGAATCTAATGTAGACGCAGCTGAGCTAATCATGATAAAGTTAATCAACAGCAGTATTACTGTACCAAACAATTTACTTATGGCTACTGTAGCTTGTCCGACAAGTCCATTGGCTTTTGCAAAAATTCCAACAAAGCTGAATAAAAGAATGCATAGAAAGCCTATAATTGTAGCCCAAAGAAAACTTTTTAAAGTGGTTTTTGGATTACTGATAAATCCGCGGTCGGTTAAAACAGGATCATGAAAAGGATAACTAAAAGATTGAATAAAAGCAGCAAAAATTAAATTACCGCCTAAAGCCATACTCCAATCACTTGATGTTGAAATGTCTGAGAAACTAAAATTATCAAAAGAGAAAAGCTTCCATAAGATTATTATTAATAAAACAGCAAAAAAAATCATTTGAATGGCATCTGTAAATATACTGCTACTTAAGCCTCCTTTTAAAGCGTAAAACAAAGTGAGCCCAGTAAATACAATGATGGAGTAGTAGTAAGGATTGCTACCTATTTCACCAAAGTAACTACCTATAACCATGGTGTTTGACCATACTTCGTTAAAAAGGCGGATTATTATTAAAAGGGAAAAAATAAGAATAGCGAAATGACCAAATCGTGTTTCTAAAAAGTGGTGTATACTTTTAAAATTACCTTTTGTTCTTAATTGATAAACAATAACCCCTGCAACGGCAAATGACAGATAATACATAGCGTACGCCACTCCACCAGCTAAACCAAATTGTTGACCTAAGTTAGCTGCATTTGTAATACTTTTAGCAAAAATCCAAGAGATTACCAAACTACCTGTTAATAACAAGGTATTAGGAGTTTTGTTTTTTTGAGTTGCCTTAAAGAATACTTCCTTTGTTTTCGCTAAAGGTGAAAAGATTATAAATGCTAAACTCGGTATTAAGAGCAATGCCCATTGCCATATTTCAATATGTTCATTCATAGTTTTCTATATAGACTTTCAACTTTCAACTTTCGCCTTTCGCCTTTTGACTTTTGACTTTCGCCTTTCGACTTTCGATTTCTGACTTATGTATTATTGTGCCCACCAAACTTTAAAATTAATGCTGTTATTATCAGTGGCCTCCGCAGCGATAGAATAATTTGCGTTGTTTAATGTCTCTTCTTCAGCTGGATAAGGCATTCGAACCGGAATTAGTTCATTATTTAAACTTGCGGAAACAGATTTTAAGTTAGGAAACCCTGTTCTTCTGTATTCAATCCAACCTTCATACCCATTGATAAAGTTTGCAATCCATTTTTGTGTAATGATCTGTTCTAAAGCGTTGGCTGTATTGTAAGCCGCCGTTCCCATTAAGTAATCATCAGGTAAACTAACATTCCAATATTCGAAGGCATCTACCAACGCTGCATTATAGATTTCTTGAGGATTATTAGTAATAAATCCTTTCAAAGCAGCTTCTGCTAATAAGAACTTAGTTTCAAAATGTGTCATATAATTTGCCTTTAGCTTACCTGTTTCTTCTCTAAATATAGTTCCTGCTAAAGAGTAATCACTTAAAGAAATGGTCGTTTGAGAAGCGTCAATTCCGTTAATTAAACCGTTGTATTCGTTAGTGGAATTTCCAAAGGGTTGAAATAATGTTTCTATTCTCGGATCGTTTAAGTTTTTGAGCACATCTTCTAAGGTTTCGGAAAGCACAAAATTGTTGAAGTCCCCGGCACGTAAACGAGCCATTCTGAAATTATTGGGTTCACCATCTGTAAATTGGAAAATCGCATTTTCATTGCTTGCAGAAATGTAATTTCCATCAGAAACAATTGCTTGTAAATCTGAAGAAATATCTTGTTTAGAAGAAATTCTTAACAAAGCTTTTATTCGAAGTGAGTTCGCAAATTTAATCCAGTTTGAAAGGTTACCATTGTACAAAACATCTCCCTCAAGAGGCAGGCTTCCCGAATAGTTTTCAATGGCAGCAATTCCTTTTTGTAGGTTGTCGAGTATGCCTTCTTCATTAAGGTAAATACTCTGTTGTGAATCGTATTTTGGAGTTACTGTTTGTTGATCTCCAGAAAAAGCTTCACTGTAAGGAACATCGCCAAAAAGATCGGTTAGTGCCATAGTCATATAGGCCTTAAAAATTAAAGCGGGGCCTTCATAAACTGAAAAAGTAGACTCGTTCTTAGCTTTGTTTAAAACAATTTCATTGTCACGTAAATTGGTGTAAAAAATAGACCAAGGATTTCCGCCTAGCTGTGGCGACTTCAAAGCATGGCGGTCAAACAAGTTAAAGTCTAATGCAGTAAGTTGCTGACTTAGTAAATTACCAGCAACAAAACCTTCGTACGACATCGCTTCTCCGTAGTTGTAAATCACCTTTCTAAATAATAAACTAGGTTCTACATCCACAGGGAAATTAGGATTTGTATTAATGTTTTGGAAGTCATTGGTGCATCCAAAGCTAGTAAAGACAATAAGAATATATATAAAACGTTTCATTTTGTAATTAAATTAGAAGTTAACACCAAGTTTAAAACCAAAACTTCTGGAAGAAGCATAAGACATGTCTTCAACTCCACCAACAATACCTTGACCTTGAACAGCTAATTGTTCGGGATCAAAATGCGGAATATCACTAATAGCAAACAGATTCCTTCCGATGAGAGAAAGGTTTACCTTAGCTCCATTTTTTACAAAGCCGAAAGCATTGTTTTTTAAATGGAAAGTGTAGCCTAAAGAAAACTGTCGAAGCTTTAAAAATGAAGCATCGTATACATTATTTTCCTCATGGTTTCTATCGTAAAACTGACGGTAATAACTTTCAGGAGTCACCGCTGTAGTATTTTGAGTGTATATCGGGTTTTGAGCGGTTCCTGTGTTAACAACACCTTGCGCAACAATTCCTTCTTCAGGTCTGTACGCAGTTTCTTCTAATTGCCCGCCAACACCGGCAAGGGACAAAGTTCGGGAAACTAATTCTCCGCCTTGACGCCAGTCAAACAAAAAACTTAGGCTCCAGTTTTTGTAGTTAAATTCATTATTAAAACCAAGTGTGAAATCAGGGTTGTAATTTCCTAGTTTTTTCAAGGTTGGATCAGCAATAAATCTTCCTTCAGGAGTTAAAACGAAATCTCCATTTTCATTTTTAAGATATCCCGTACCGTAAAAATCTCCAATTCTTCCACCTTCTTCTACTTGAAACCAAACTGTTTGATCAGGATTGTTGTATACTCTCGAATATGCCAAAGTTACTCTACCACTATTTTGAGGTAATGATTCGATAGTTGAAATATTTCGACTGAAGTTTACGGTAGTGTTCCACTTAAAGTTTCCAGTTTTTACAGGAGTGCTGTTCATTACAATTTCAATTCCTTCCGATCGTACTTTTCCTCCATTCACTACTTGTTGGTTAAAACCAGATGATATTGGAATTGGGAGTGATAAAATTTGATCTTCAGTTAAGGCATTGTAATAGGTAATATCAAAGTTAAGTTTGTCGTTGAAAAAACGTAGATCTGTTCCTATTTCAAAAGAAGTAGTTTTCTCAGGTTTTAAATTAGGATTTGGAATAAAGTTCTGACTCGTAAAACTAGGCTGAGAATTCACATTTGTTGTTGGAAGAAACGTTCTTGAAGTTTGATATGGATTTGTATCGTTTCCTACTTGAGCAATACTAGCTCTTAACTTTGCAAATGATATTGCTTTTGGTAATTGAAACAAATTGTTAAGAATTAAACTTGTTGAAGCTGAAGGATAGAAAAAAGAGGTGTTCTCAGCAGAAAAAGGCGTGGCCAAAGCACTTGACCAATCATTTCTACCTGTAATATCAATAAACAACGTGTTCTTGTATCCAACTTTTAATAATCCATACAAACTATTAATTCTTTTTTCAGAAGAAAAATCAAAGGTTTCAATAGGAGAAGCAGCATTGTTAAAACTGAAAATTCCAGGTTGTGCTAATTGCGTTGTTTGTGTTTGTTTTGTAGTCGCTTTTTGACGAAGTTGATTTCCTCCTAAAGACACATCAAAATCAAAATCTGTTATTTTCTTGGTATAGTTCAGTAAGAAGTCTGTATTAATTTCTCGATAACTTACATCATGTTCTGCATAAGCACCATTTCTAAATCGGTTGGTACTAAAGTTTCTTAAAAATCTTCTTCTTTCTGTTGAGTAATCCATTCCTGTTCTCAACGTTGCAGATAAATTCTTAGTGATTTGTTGCTTTAAAGATATATTCCCAAAAAGACGATCTCTGTTAAATTCATTTCTATTCTCGTGCAGAATAAAATAAGGGTTATCGAAAAAAGTATAGTTAAATGCATATTGTTGTCTTCCTTCCAATCCAGGTTGCCAATAATTTCTCAGGTTATCAATGTTTAAAGATCTGGGTCCCCATGCGACTAGCGAGTAATTCACGTTTTCAGAACCGTATCCATTTGATGGTCTGTTGTCACTATTACTATTTACATAATTGACATGAGCCGAAACTGTTGTTTTATCTGATGGAAGAAACTGAAGATTAGTAGTTATTGTTTTACGTTTTAAATTCACTCCAGGAATAATAGATTCACTGTTCAAATCTGTAAAAGAAAGTCGGTAATTCCCTTTATCAAAACCAGAGCCAATAGCAATGTTATTAATGGTGGTGATTCCTGTTTGATAGAAATTTTTAAGATTGTCAGGATTTGAAACAAAAGGTGTAGGTGTAATCGGTAGGCTATTGTAAAGTGAAGTATCTCCACCTCTTACAACGGTTCCATTAGGTAAGGTAACGGGACTGTCGAACTGAGGGATTAAAGCTCCTTGATCTAACCTTGGGCCCCAACTATAAGTAATGTTATCGTTAATTCCAGCTCCGAGCCCATCTACAAACTCGAAATTCCCAGAATTTCCTTGTCCATATAAATTTTGAAATTGAGGCAATTGGAAAGCAGTATCGATAAATAAAGAAGAGTTAAGACTTACTGAGAATTTATCTTTTGCTTTTTTAGTATTGATAATAATAACACCATTAGAAGCTCTTGTTCCGTAAAGTGCAGCAGCACTTGCGCCTTTTAAAACGGATACGGATTCAATATCATCAGAATTTACTTCCATGGCACCATTTCCGAAATCTACCTCCTGAAAACCAGCAGCGGCCTCATTCGTAAAATTAAAAACAGTATTGTTGTTGATAGGTGTTCCGTCAACAATAAACAGTGGATTGTTATTGGTAAATGACTGTTCTCCTCTTATCACTATTTTTGAAGATGAACCGGCACCTGTCGCACTTCCTGAAGTGATCGAAACGCCAGCAAGTTTACCAGTAAGATTGTCTAAAAAGTTTACTGCTTTAACCTCAGAGATATCTTTTTGTTGAATACTCTGAATGGCATATCCTAGCTCTTTTGATTCTCTTTTTTTATTTAGGGCTGTGATAACAACTTCGCTCAATCCTGTTGATGATTCGGAAAGGATTACATTTATATTTGTTTTGTTTCGAGTCTCAACTTCTTTTGTAATGTAACCAATAGATGAAAAAACAAGTATGTCTTCTAAAGCACTAGTTTTGATTGAGTAACTACCGTCGAGGTCGGTGACAGTTCCTGTTTTAGTGTTTTTGAGTGTTACGTTTATATATGGAATGGGAGTTCCGTCAAGTTTTGATGTCACTGTTCCTTTTACCAATTGTTGCGAATAGGCATTGTGAACAATAAACAAAATCAATCCTAGTAAGATTTGTTTCATGTGTAAAATATTGTAATGAAATTTTCCTTTATTTAAGGAAGTATAGCTTTGGTTGGTTTAATCGCGTAGCAATAACCAAAAGTTCAATTCTCCTGATGCTGTCATCGAAGATTTTAAAAATGTTTTCAACTAGATAACCCTCGTGTTTGTGCGGAGTAGTTTATGAAGGACTAAGAGGTGAGCCTTTATTGTAAAACTGAGCTGAATAATGATATTTATAGGTAAAAATGAATCTACTCCTAATAGATTCTTTAAGAATACCAATAATTATCGTAATGAAGCTTTTTAAGTTTTTTGATACTGAAAAACAAGTACTGAAATATATCAAATCATCATAGCAGTCAATATCTTTTAGGCGCTGAAGTTTTTCAATTTTGGCGCCTTTTGATTTTAATAAATCTTCCAGATCATTGCCCAAAAAGTTTGTTTGCCAAGAAAGAGAAGTAAATTCTTCTCGGTTGAATTGTTTTTTGTGTAATCCAATTAAATAAACTCCACCATCTTTTGACGGACCGATAACATTCTTTCCTTTTTGTAAGTTGATGATGGCATTGGTAATGTCAGTTGCTTTAAGTTCAGGGCTATCATTTCCAATAGTTACTATATGATTAAAACCTTTACTAAAAACATCTGTAATAGCATTAGCAAATTTCTCGGAAAAATTAGCGCCGACCTGAAGGTTTTCGTCGTAAACAATTACGTTTGAACAAGCCTTCTTTGCAATCTTTACTGTTTTTGAGTTTAGATAATCAACCAGCTTTTCATCTTTTAAAAAAGATTTACGAAGTATTTCTTTTTTTGAAGAATTAGCAAATATTAATATGGCTGTTTTATCTGTGTTTTCCAACATTAATTACTTTTCAATAAAGTTATGATAAGTAGAGTCGAATTCAAAAATTAATCATTACACTAAAAAATAAAAAAACCACCAAGTAATTTGGTGGCTTAATGAATTTCTTAGATAGACTATATCGTACTATCTTTTCCCATTATTGGATTTAATGTATTTTTCTAGTGCCATGGTCATAGAAGGAGTTTCTGGCGCTGGAGCAGCAATGTCAACTCTTAACCCTCTGTCTTCTACCGCTTTTTTAGTAGAGTTTCCAAAAACAGCAATTCGAGTATCGTTTTGCTTGAAATTAGGAAAGTTTCTGTATAAACTTTCAATCCCTGAAGGACTAAAGAATACTAAAACATCATAAAAAACATTTTCTAAATCCGATAGATCACTTACTACCGTTCTGTAAAGATCAGCTCTCGTCCAAGTAACACCTAACTTATCTAATTCGTTAGGGATTAAAGCTTTTAGCTTGTCTGATGAAGGTAATAAGAACTTCTCATCTTTGTGCTTCTTAATTAACTTAGTTAACTCTGGAAAAGTTCTGGTTCCTACATAAATTTTACGCTTTCTATAAACAACGTATTTCTGTAAGTAGTAGGCAACCGCTTCAGATTGACAGAAATATTTCATGTCATCTGGTACTGTAAAACGCATTTCTTCAGCAATTCTGAAGAAGTGATCAACAGCATTTCTACTCGTTAAAATAATAGCTGTGTAATTGTTTAAGTCAATCTTGTGCGCTCTTACTTCTTTTCCGGGAATACCTTCAACATGAATAAAAGAACGAAAATCAACTTTAATTTTCAGCTTATCGGCTAAGTCAAAATAAGGAGAAGTTTCGGTTTTAGGGGCTGGTTGGGATACTAAAATAGTTTTCACTTTCATAAATTTCTCTTTACGTAGTTGTTGTTTTATAAAGAATTAATAGCGGAGCTATTTCAAGTGTGCAAAAGTACAAAATAAAATAAAACAACTTACCTAGAATGAGCCTTTTATTATTAAATAAAATCAAAAGGGTTCTGAAAATAAGAAGAATAGCGAATGTGAATAGCAGAAAATAGCCACTTTTAATGGCATATTTGTTCACTATGAGTATCGGGAAAATTAATAAGCAAACTGTAAATAAATAACCGTATTTAAGTTGTAAAAAATAGTTAACGTTCTCTTTAAGAGCTAATACATTAGCAAGGAAAATGTCTATGATGTATTTAAAAAAGATATAACAAAAAACAGTTGCTAATATTTTTAAGAACGATTGAAAATCTTGGCTATCAAAAAGTAACTTGTTAAAAGATGAGTAAAATACCAACGAAAGTATAATAATGCTAAACGCAAGTAATGTGAGTTTAAAAGGTGTAAAAACACTGATGAATTCCTCCGCTTTTTTTTGAAAAAAACCTGGGCTAAAAAAAGAAATACTATAACCAACAAGCTGTTTTGGTTTTAATAATTTTAAAAGAGCAATAAGAACAAAGGAAACTAAAAGGACTATAGTAAACCAGCCTTCTTTATTATTAATAAGTTCAATTGCTTGCAAGGGATATATTTTTAAATCTATTTAAACAAAAATACATGATTTTTTTCACTTGAGAATATTGAATAGTATGATTCAATAAAGAGACTTAGTAGTGGGAATTTAAGGAGAACAGGTTTGTTAATTATGTGTGTTTTTTAGAAAAATTTAGTTTTTTAGCAAAGAATATTAGGAATATTTTAGTGTATCTTTGCGCATATTTATACAAATATATGATGTCAGACACCGTAGTTATTATTCCTACATATAATGAAAAAGAAAATATTGAGGCTATAATAAGAACTACATTTAGTCAAGAAAAGAAGTTTGATGTTTTGGTTGTTGATGACAATTCTCCCGATGGAACCGCTTCTATTGTGAAAGAACTGCAAAGAGAGTTTGAAGGACGGCTATTCCTTGAGGAAAGACCTGGTAAAAATGGATTGGGTACTGCTTACATTCATGGTTTTAAATGGGCGTTATCTAAAGGATATGACTACATCATTGAAATGGATGCCGATTTTTCTCATAATCCAAATGATTTAATACGATTGTACAAATCATGTGCAGAAGAGGATGGTGATGTATCAGTAGGATCAAGATATTCTGTAGGAGTAAATGTTGTTAATTGGCCTATGAACAGAGTACTGTTGTCGTATTTTGCTTCGAAATATGTACGTTTTATCACAGGAATTCCTATTCATGATACTACCGCCGGTTTTGTTTGTTGGAAAAGAGAGGTTTTAGAAACAATTAAACTAGATAAAGTGAAATTTGTAGGATATGCTTTTCAAATTGAAATGAAATATAAAGCTTGGAAGCATAACTTTAAAATAAATGAAGTTTCGGTAATATTTACCGATAGAACGAAAGGAGAATCTAAAATGAGCGGAGGCATTGTTTACGAAGCACTTTTCGGAGTTATAAAAATGAGATTAAACGGATTACCTAAATAAAATGCAATCATACTTAATAAAAAAAGCTAAGATCGTTAATGAAAATGAGGTTTTTGTGGGCGATGTTCTAGTTGAAGGAGCTTATATAAAGCAAATAGCTCAGAATATTGAATCGGATGAAGCGATAACTATTAACGCGGAAGGGAAGTATTTAATTCCTGGAATGATAGACGATCAAGTACATTTTCGTGAACCAGGTTTAACACATAAAGCCAATATTGGAACCGAAAGTAAAGCAGCTGTTGCTGGTGGTATTACTTCTTTTATTGAAATGCCAAATACTATTCCGCAAGCAACAACTCAAGAGTTGTTAGAAGACAAGTTTGAAATAGCTAGTAAAACATCGTATGCAAACTATTCTTTTATGTTTGGTGGAACCAACGACAATTTGGAAGAATTGTTAAAAACCAATTCTAAGAATGTAGCTGGAATAAAATTGTTTTTAGGATCTTCAACGGGGAATATGTTGGTAGATGATGAAGAAGTTTTAGAAAGAATTTTTTCTTCTACGAAACTTCCAATATCAGTTCATTGTGAAGATGAAGGAACGATTCGAAAAAACACTCAGGAATTTGTTGAAAAATATGGAGACGATATTCCTATTAAATATCATCCAGTTATTCGTAGTGAAGAAGCTTGCTATTTATCATCTTCAAAAGCAATAGAACTTGCTAAGAAAACTGGAGCACGTTTACATGTTTTCCATTTATCAACAGCAAAGGAAATGGAGTTGTTTAGAAATGACATTCCTTTAGAGGAAAAGCAAATAACAGCTGAAGTTTGTGTGCACCATTTATGGTTTACAGATAAAGACTATGATAAAAAAGGAACACATATTAAATGGAATCCAGCGGTAAAAGGCGAGAAAGATAGAGATGCTTTGTGGGAAGCATTATTAGATGATCGAATTGATATTATAGCTACAGATCATGCTCCTCACACTCTTGAAGAAAAGGATAATGTATATACCAAAGCACCAAGTGGAGGCCCTTTAGTACAACACGCTGTTGTTGCTATTTTAGAAAAGGTAAAAGAAGGAGTTTTATCAATTGAAAAGGCTGTTGAAAAAATGAGCCACAATCCATCAATCATTTTTAAAGTAGAAAAAAGAGGATATATTAGAGAGGGATATTATGCAGATTTAGTATTAGTAGATCCTAATGAATCTTGGAAAGTAGAGAAGGAGAATATTCTTTATAAATGTGGATGGTCACCGTTTGAAGGACAAGAATTTTCTAACAAAATAACACACACATTCGTTAGTGGTAACCTAATTTATAATAAAGGTGAATTTAACGATGAAATTAAAGGAAAACGATTAGCATTTAATAGATAATGAATAAAATTTTATACGTTTTCTTGTTAATTCTTTTGGCTTCTTGCACAAGTAATACTATTTACGAGAAGCCAAAAGATTTAATACCTAAAGATACCATGGTTTCTTTTTTAACAGATATGTATTTAGCGTCTTCTGCTAAAAACATTAAAAATAAGTCTTTAAAAAAGGAGTCAAATTATGTGTTTTTAATTTATGAAAAGTATAAAATTGATACTACAAGATTTGATCGTAGCAATATGTATTATACTTCGAAGGCAGACGAGTATTCTGAAATTTTAAAGAAGGTGAAGAAAAAAATTGATAGTTTGAGTACCTTCTATCGCAATGCAAAAAGAGCTAAAGATTCTTTAAACCGACCTGAAATAACAAAATTAAAGGATGGAAAAGTATTGGAAGAAAAGCCTTCGCTTTCACTAGATCGTCCTAAAATGGAGGAGCTAGAGGGGAGAGAATAGTAATACCGTTAACGGGCATGAGTAAAACATTAGAGATCCTTTTTATAATCTTCGCAAACCGAGGTAATACTTTTAGAAATTGACATAAATTCAAAATTTAATGTTTGCTGAATTTTTTTGGAAGTATAATATGATTTATGATGCGATGACCTTGCCGAATTTTTAGTTAATAACGGTGTCTTTCCGGTTACTTTGGTTAGGAACCAATCAAGTCTCCAAACAATTTCAGTCAAAAATTTTCCTATTTTTATAGAAGGAGCGGTTTTGTCAAAAGTTAGAGCAATTTCAGTCAAAACTTCTTTGAATGATTTATTTTCCGAGACTAAAATGAAACGTTCATTTTGTATGGGTGAATTAATAAGAGAGATCATTACTTTTGCCACATCGTTTACGTCTACGAACCCAGTAACACCTTCTGTATAAAACTTAAAGTTGTTATAGACTTGAGTAAATAACTTTCCCGAACCTTCTTGCCAAAACCCACTACCTAAAATAACACCTGGATTTACAATAACGACAGTTAGGCCTTCCTGGCTTCCTCGCCATACTTCCATCTCAGCTCCATATTTGGTAATGGCATATCCATGCTGATCCCCGGCATCTATCCATTCGTTTTCTTCATGAATTAACTGACCATTTATCGAGTCGCCCACCGCTGCAATGGAGCTAACAAAACAAAGTCTTTCTACATTATGGCTAACACAAAAATTGACAATATTAGCGGTTCCATCTATGTTTACTCGGCGCATCTTTTTGTAATCTTTCGGGTCAAAAGACACTAAAGCGGCACAATGATAAACTTTAGAAACAGGTTTTTCAAAAACTTTATTTAAGGAAGGGATGTCTGTAATATCGGCTTGAACCCATTGTATTTTTTCAAAAAGAGTATCCGTATTATCAGAATAATAAGAAAATACATTTTTGGTGCTTTTTATTTTCTCTTCACTTCTGTAAATAGCTATAATTGGTTCATCTAACAAAGCTAAATGATATAATAAATGAGAGCCAACTAATCCTGTTCCGCCGGTAACTAAAATCATAGCACGAAAATAGAATTTTTTGTTTGATAAATGTATCTTTGTTCACTTAAAACAGAAAGATATGACCAAGAATTTAGTTGAAGAACTACAGTGGCGTGGAATGATTCACGATATTATGCCTGGAACGGAAGACCAATTACAAAAGGAAATGACGACAGCGTATATCGGTTTTGATCCAACTTCAGATTCATTGCATATCGGTAGTTTAGTGCCTATCATTTTATTAGTTCACATTGAAAAAGCGGGACATAAACCAATTGCTTTAGTAGGAGGAGCGACCGGAATGATTGGAGATCCATCGGGAAAGTCAGATGAGCGTAACCTTTTAAATGAAGAAGCATTGGCTCATAATGTAGCAGGAATTAAGAGAACATTAGGACGTTTTCTTGATTTTGATAATGGTGCTGAGAATTCACCAGTATTGGTGAATAATTACGATTGGATGAAGGATTTTTCATTTATTGAATTTGCTCGTGATGTCGGAAAAAGAATTACGGTGAATTATATGATGGCGAAAGATTCTGTAAAGAAAAGAATTTCTGGAGAAGGTGGTGGTGGAATGAGCTTTACTGAGTTTACCTACCAATTAATTCAAGGATACGATTTTTATCATTTGTACAAAGCGCATAACTGTAAACTTCAAATGGGAGGTTCTGATCAGTGGGGTAATATTACTACTGGAACCGAATTAGTAAGAAGAATGAATGTTGGTGAAGAAGTGAAGGCTTATGCAGCTACTTGTCCATTAATTACAAAAGCAGATGGTTCAAAATTTGGAAAGTCTGAAGGAGGAAATGTATGGTTAGATGCCGATAAAACTTCCGTGTATAAATTCTACCAGTTTTGGTTAAACACTTCAGATGAAGATGCTGAGAAATATATTAAAATCTTTACTTTCTTAAATCAAGAAACGATAGAAAATTTAATTAAAGAGCATAAAGAAGCACCACATGCAAGAGCTTTACAAAAGAAGTTAGCGGAGGAGGTAACTGTTTTTGTACATTCAAAAGAGGAGTTAGATAAAGCGATTGCGGCATCGAATATATTATTTGGAAAGTCTACAGCAGAAGATTTAAAGAGTTTGGATGAACAAACATTCTTAGATGTTTTTGATGGGGTTCCTCAGGCTTCTATAACGAATGAAGATTTTTCTGAAGGACTGGATATGATAGGAGCTTTAGCAGCTAAAACAAACTTCTTGAAGTCGAATGGAGATGCACGAAGAGCATTAAAAGAGAACTCAATATCTGTAAATAAAGAAAAAGTAAAAGACGATTATACAATCACCGATAAAGATTTGATTGCTGATAAATACGTGTTATTACAAAGAGGAAGAAAAAACTACTTTTTGTTAAAAGTAGAATAGTTTAAGATACAGCTTTAAAGCTATAAGTTAAAGGGCATCGCTTACAGTTGATGCCTTTTTTTAGATACTTATTGCAGCATTTACTTTTTGGTTTTAAGCAATTTGAAGCACAGGCACTATCGCAAGCTGTAGTCACACTTTTTGTAGGTGTTACAGAAGAAATTTGCCTAACTTTTTTAGTCTCAGTATAAAAAACAATCATTTATTTCAAATATAGATCCGTGCAAATATAGGTTTTTATTTAGAATAAATTAAAATTAAGATTGAATATCTATGATTTTTTTTAATGTTATTTGATGCGTAGCGTGTTTTATATCAATTGATTAAAGTTGTTTTTATATGGTTGGATTTTATTTTAAGTCTTACAAAAGACACCTGTAATGTGTTTGAGTTTTCTTTATAATTATTAGCTCTGTATAAAAGTTGTCTTGATTCCTGCGGTGTTGATAAACTATTGGTTCTTTTACTACCTGCTTTATAGTATGCATAGTTATATGATATCTAAATCATTGTTGGATGCGAGTTTTTGAAAGCCCATTTTAAAAAGCGTATCGGCTCTTGTTTTTTCTTTATGATTTAATAAGGTCATGGTCTTCAGAATATTTTCTTTAAAGTTAACTCTAGGATACTTCTTATGAACATCATGGATAAAACCTGGTGATAGTTGAAAAGAATGGGCACCAATTACATCCATTGCTGCTCCCTTAGACAAAACATAGGCCTCATTCCCAAATTTTTTTCGGTTAACATAAGGGTTTAAGTGCATATCAATACTAGTTTTCATGTTGTTTGCTCGGATTTTACCCACTCCGTTGTTAAGCGCAAGTTCTTTAGTAAAACTACCACTATGAACGGCAAAGCACTGCTTGTCGCACACGTGGTTGTGTTTATCTGTCAAACCGATGTCATGCAGAATAGAGGTGGTACATAGAAACTCTTTATCGATTTTTAAGTTTTGTGAGAGTGCTATACCCGCGCTGAAAAAATAGGTTCGATAACAATGTTTTAATAAAGAAAAATTATAAAGATCATTTGCTTCTTCAATTGCTAAGCGAACGATTTTTGAATCGGGGATGGATATATTTTCGAAATCAGTCCCGAAATAAGATTTTAGACCGAGTTTATGAAGTAATTTATTTTTGTTTTCTCCTATTTTGGAGGTAATAAGCGAAAACTTGAATCGTAAAATTTCTTTATTGTTTAATATCCCTTGCTCGTTGTATATGCTTTCCATTTCTTTTTTAGTAATTACTGGAGAGCAAAACTATACAAAACATACTGGTTAGTATGTTTTTGTGTAAAAAAATTATGTTAATGTTTTTAAATATGTCTTAAGTTGTTCTAAGAAAGTGTGATAAGGGACGGTAGATGTTTCTAATTTTCCAAGGTTTCTTGCTCCCCAATATCCAGATAAAATAAACATAGCTGTTGATCTAGTGTTTATGTTCTCGTTAACAGTTTTGTTTTTTCTACCTCGTTCAAGCGCAGTAATTAATGAATTTAACCATTGATCTACAACTTTGTTAAGGGCATATGAAAAAGAAGTATTCCAAGGAGTCATTTCTTGTATAAGATTAGAAGCTGGGCAGCCAAGTTCGATTTTTAAGAAGCGATCTTTCATCAGAAGATGCTGAAATAGAGCGTAAATTGAAAGCAAAGCATTGTCTTCATTTTCAAGTTGTTCAACAAAAACTTTAGAGATACGAGGCGTTATAACTTCGTTAATCATGGCAATTCCCATTTCATCTTTGTTTTTAAAATGATAATAAAAAGCTCCTTTTGTTACTTGAGTTGTAGCAATTATTTCATCGATACTCGTAGCTCGATAGCCATTTGAATAGATTAACTCAAAAGCTTTATTTAAAATACTTAAACGAGTTCTTTCTGCTTTTTTCATTGCGTAAATATTAATCTTTTACAAAGAAACTAAATTTGTTTAAGAAAGGTTTTAAGATTGTATCTTAATCATGAACTTATCATATTACTTTAACAAATACAAAATTAGAGTTGTTGATGTGATGATTCTATTTTGGAAGTTTTGGACTTATCATTTTTAATGATGTTGAGATGATAAAAATTAAAAAGCAACTAAAACTCTAGGCTTAACCATCATGTAGTAGGTTAAACAAACCTTGTTTTAGCAAGGTTTGTTTTGATGACAGACTATTATTAATTTTTATCTTCAAGTAATTTATTGACAAGTACTTTCAATTCTTTAATTTCTTTTGTTTGTTCTTCTAAAGCTTTAATCTTCTTTTCTTGTTCGATGGTGTAGAGAGTTAGCTCTTCAATTTTTTGTAATAACTGAATTTGGAAATTCCCAATATTCACACCATCTCTTTTCATTTTTTTGGCAGAAGCTATTTCAGGTAAGTGTTTTTTTTCTTTTATATACTTGTCTACTGATTTTAATGACGGTAAACTATAGTCTTCTTCGAAAACAAAATCAGCGGTTGGCGTGTTGCTAACTTTAACCTCTCTAGATTCTATTTTACCTAAAACAGCAATGTTATTCATAAACTTGGTCTTACCATCTTTTAAAATCTGCATTGTTGCGCCTAAAGTACTTCCGTTTGGGTAAAAGTGAAGTCCTGAAGTAGTATTTCCAGCTATTGTGGGAATGCCTTCTCCATATTTATTTCCCCAAGATAAATTGTGACCATTTTTTACAACAATGCTTCCATTTACATCTAATTTAGATTTTGGTTCTGTTATGCCAATACCTATATTACCATCAGGTAAGATGCTCATAACTTCTTCTTCAGAAGAGTAATCAGCACCACCATGTTGAAATATAGCTAATCTTCCACGACCGTAGCTAGCGGTGTGAATCTTTTGAAGCGAAGGCCCTGTTATTTGGTCTCCATATGTATAACCAAAAAATGAAAGTTTAGGGCTGTTAGTATTAAAATTTATAGCTGAGTTCGATATTAAAATTCGATCATTTGGGGTTCCTGATATTTGAAATTTTGATTTAGCACTAGATGTCCCTATTCCAACTTTTCCTTTCACTATTAAGTCATTCTTATCTGGATTTGCAAAAGAATAGGTGTCGGAAATTAAAAGACCTCCAACTTTTAATCTAGAGGCACTTCTATAGTTAGGAGAGTTTAGAAGAAGCAAAAATTTATTCTTTTCTATATTCTCATGACTTGTGTATATGTGAGGTGTATTACCACTATCAATTATCAGATTACCTCTTATGTCTAATTTGGAAGCTGGAGATGAAGCCCCAATTCCTACATCTCCATTGCCTAATACAGTTATTCCACTTGATAAAGAATGAGTACCTCCAAAGTTAATCGTATGAAAAGTTTTTGCATCTTGATTGTAATTATAGAGAAAAGCGTTTTCTGCGTCCTGTATATTTGTTGATATCCTAAATTGAGTTTTCCCGATCTCAGTTGAATATATTGAAGAAGCTCCTCGAGATGAAGACGAACCTTTCACAGTAAGATTTCCATTAACTGTTTCATTTTGCGCTCTCACTCCAAAACTTATTCCTATCATAGCGATAAGAGCAATTTTAATTGTTGTTTTCATATGTTTAATTTTTATAGTTTTTGAAAATTTGTTTTTCATATTTGTTCAATGGAGAGTCGTTTTGATACTCCTTTATGAATACATTTAAATCATTAAAGGTTTATTACCTTATATGATTCTGTGGGGTATGATTATATAATGATTTACAATTTTTTGTTTGGTTCTATTTACAGATACTTTTTCTAAACATAGCTTTTAGTTTTTTCATCTCCTGGGTACAAAGGTATTATATTTGATTCAGAAATAGTTAAAACATAAAATTTGAAAGCTATTCTTTTGCCTAAAAAAAGAAAGTAAAGTACCTTTGCATTTTGACAAACATTTTGTGTGAAAATTTCAAAATGTTTCGAGAATATATAAAAACATTGCGAGGGAAATTCGCAACAATTAAATCTCACTTTGTGAGTGTTAACCAACTTTGTTTAAAACATCGATAACATATTTTTTTGTATTTCTATACCTATTAGCGATGCTTCGTCCGATAGGGCCTTATGTAGAATATGTAATTAATTATGATTACATAGCAAAAGTGTTGTGTATAAACAAAGACAAACCAGAAATGAGTTGTAATGGTAAATGTCAACTGATGGATAAGCTTCAAAAGCAACAAGAAGACGATTACCAATCCTTACGCATTTCAATGGAAGAATATCCAATAGGGTTTATCTCTATTTTGGATATACAAGCGAATCAATTATTTTCATCAAATTTAAAAAAATACTTCAAGTACGATGGAAATTATACCTACTTAAGAATTCAAGAAGTTTTTCATCCACCAACCGTTTAGTTATCGTCTTATCGATTTTTTGTTCAATTAATACTTATTTGAGCTAAGAGAAAACAATATGTGTCATATTGGTTAAGCTTTCTATGTGATCAACTAAGGGCTATTAGTTTGTCCGAAAATTATTATAAGACAAAATCGAAAGTTTATTCCATAAAACATATTATTAAAACTATTAGACGCGTAAAATATGTATGGTAGTTGATATGTAAAATGGAATACATCGTGCATAACATATAACAATTAAATGAATACTCTCCATGATCGACAATTCACTTGGAGACTGAGAGTAATACTAAAAAACTATAAAATAAATGGTGAGTCATTTATGAATGAGCACCGTTTGTCTACAAAATTTAAAAGGATGAAAAAAGCAATAGCATTCATAGCGGCGGCTATGGTATTCGCTTCATGTAGTAATAACGAAGAAATTAAGAACGATTTAGAAGGAAAAAACGATGTTGTAATTGAGTTTGACAATGGTTTTAAAAACGATAAACTCATATTAGGATCAACATATACAAATGGGAATGGCGAAATATTAACTATCAACTCGTTCGATTATATCGTAAGCAATTTTGTTTTAGTAACGGACGAAGGAAAAGAAGTGGTTTATCCAAAAGATCATGGATATTTTATTATCAGCGAAGGAGGTAATGGAAAAACTAAAAACGTTGAAATTTCTTTAAAAGATGTTCCAGCAGGAAAATATACCAAAGTGAAGTTCGGAATTGGAGTTGATAGAGAGCGTTTTCTTCAAGGTCAAGCGGCTCAAGAAGATTTTTGGACGATAGCTGAGAATTATAATATGACTTGGAGTTGGCAAGCGGGTTATAAGTTTGTGGTATTAGAAGGAAACTACAAGGCGAATGCTCAAGAAACAGAAGATATTTTTATGCTTCATATTGCTAGCAGAGGTAGCAGTGGTGATGATTTATACAGAGAAGTTGAGTTACCAATGGATTTAGCCATTGTAAGTGCGGAAAAATCACCTCAATTACATGTAAAAGTTGATGCCAATGTAATGTTAGATGGTCAAGAGAAAATTAAACTTGTTGATCAATCTACCATCATGGGAGGACCAAATGCTTTAAAGATTGCTGATAACTGCAAAGGCATGTTCATGGTGCACCACGTTCATAACGGAAATCATCATTAAAAATAGAAGGGAGCTAAAGGGTAGAATTGGCTGTGAATTTTCATTGAATCGTATTTCAATTTGGATTCAACAGAGAATCTTCCAGTAATACTGAGAGTAGTTTTTCTACTCTTTAGCATTTCTATTTTTAAGCAGTTAGGTTTTAATCGGAGGATGATAGTCGAGGGTTTAATTCCCCGAGACTTGCCTCGAAATATAAAATTATGAATTCAACAGAAACCCTGTATGCGTGCATCGGGACAGTTCATTGAATAGCCGAATTTTCTTTTTCACAAAACAACGCTAATTGCTTACGTAACACTAAAAGTTAACAGATGAGATATTTATTAATACTGTTTGTAGTATGCTTTTTTTTTAGTTGTAAAAAAGAAGATGTATACACTAATGTTGAAGTTGTTTTTGAGCAGCCTTCTAATTTTCCAGAAACTCATTACGATTTAAGTACAAACCCCATAACAGAAAAGGGATTTGAATTAGGAAAAAAGTTGTTTTACGACGGAAGTCTGGCTGCCGATGGAGTGGTTTCATGCGCTTTTTGTCATCAACAACAATTTGCTTTTACACATCACGGACATCGTTTTAGTCATGGAGTGGAGGATAGAGAGGGTAAGCGAAATGCACAACCTATTCAAAACATGGCGTATCAAAAACAGTTTTCATGGGACGGTGCTGCTTTTCATCTAGATTTATTTCCGATTATTCCTATTACGAATCCAGTAGAAATGGATGAAACGGTGAGCAATGTGATTCAAAAACTTAATGAGAATCAGGAATACAAAAAATTGTTCGGGTTGGCTTTTGATGATGGTCAAATCAATGTTGAAAATACGTTCAAAGCGATGTCACAATTTATGATCATGATGGTTTCAGCCAATTCTAAATATGATAAATACATAAGAGGAGAAGAGAGTGTTTCTTTTACATTGGAAGAAGAAAGAGGATTAGAACTTTTTAAAAACAAGTGTTCTTCTTGTCATACTTCAGATTTATTTACAGATGATGCTTTCAGAAATAATGGTCTTCCAATTGATCCAAATATTAACGATTTGGGAAGAATGACGGTAACCTTAATTGAAACAGATAAATACAAATTTAAAGTGCCGAGTTTACGAAACGTTGAAGTTACTGGTCCTTATATGCATGACGGCAGGTTTGGTTCCTTAAAATCGGTATTGGATTTTTATTCGACTGGCGTTCGTGAAACTGAGAACTTAGATCCACTGCTTAAAAATACGGATGGGACATTGGGAATTCCCTTAAATGAACAAGAAAAAGAAGACATTATAGCTTTTCTAAAAACACTAACTGATAACGAATTTCTTACCGATGAAAGATTCGCTGAATAAAATTATAATACTATTTTTAGTACTAGTAGCAATTCAAACTACACAAGCAAACAATCCATTTCCAAAGTATTATTGGGAATTTTTAGAAGAATGCGACGCCTGTGGTTGTAGCAACAATGGTGGAAGCTTAGGCCTAGGAGGTATTATTGATAATAACTTTGTTGGAGTTCGATATTTACATCAAAAATACCAATCAAAAGACGGGATTTTTAATAATTCACCAGTAATAAACGAGTATTTTAATACGATACAAGTTTGGTCGAGAATTCCCATTATCAAAGAATATTTGGAAGTTCAAGTTTTTGTCCCAATACATTTTCACTCGAGAGAATATGCGGATAGAACAACTACCATTAATGGGTTAGGAGATGTATCTTTTTTAATTAATTATACCGTTCTAAATAAGAAAGCAAGTAATTACAATGAAGAGAAAGACAAGGTTTCTTCACACAATCATATGCTAAAATTCGGAGCAGGATTAAAACTTCCAACAGGAACATTTGATGAAGCAATTGACAACTCTATAAATCCTAGTTTTCAATTAGGAACAGGAAGTGTAGATTATGTAACCAATCTTCAATATGTATATAAATACAATAATTTCGGAGTTACTAACTATCTGAATTATTTCTTTAAAAAGGAAAACAGTGATAAGTACAGGTTTGGAAATCAGTTTAATTTTAATAGCACTTTTTTCTATGTTTTTAAAGATTCCAAACAAAACAACTTTGTCCCTTCATTGGGAATATCAGGCGAGTTTTATGATGCCAATGAGATACTTGGAGTTTCGATTAGAAATACCCAAGGGCACGCCTTATTTTCAAGTTTGGGAGTAGAGTATAATTCAAAAAAACTTACAATCGGAGTATTGGCCATGTATCCAATACAGCAAGAACTGGCGCAAGGAACTATAGATGTAAAATATAGATCAAGTGTCTACTTAAATTACAATTTCTAGGATAACATATAACAATGAATAATAAGTATATAATAACTATTGCAATTTTGCTAATAGCAATCACTACAAATGCGCAAACACTTTTTAAAGGAAAGGTAGTTGACGAACAAAATAAGCCATTATTTGGAGCAACTATTATTTATAAAGAAGCTCGAACTATTGGGTCGGTTACAGATAGCGAAGGGAGTTTTATGATTAAATCTCCAAATGGAAACGTAACCATTTCTATGATGGGCTACAAAAAGAAACAAGTCCTTCTTGTTGAAAATAAAGCTAATATTATAAAACTAATTTATGAATCTGAAGGATTAGAGGAAATTGTAGTTTCTGCGAGTAGAGAAGCTCAAAAAAGAAAAGAAGTTCCTGCTTCGGTAGGATTGTTAACAGCAAAACAAATTGAAGAAACAAAGGCTTTTGGTATTGAACAAATTGTGAATCAAGTACCAGGGGTTTTTATGAGTACCTCAAAAGCTTCAGGTAACGAGCAGCATTTTATGGCGGTTCGTTCTCCAATTTCAACAAGATCTTTGTTTTTGTATTTGGAAGATGGATTGCCGATTCGTCCTGTAGCAGTATTCAACCATAATGCTTTGTTGGAAATGAATAACACAACGTTTAACAGAGTGGAGGTTTTAAAAGGTCCGGCATCGAGTATTTACGGGAGTGAAGCTATCGGAGGAAGTTTTAACTTCATAACAAAAAATCCAAGTGAAAAACTTAAAGGTTCAATAGGTTTTCAAGTAAATGACTTAGGATTGACGAGATACGAAGCGGAAGCATCAACAACATTGAATAAGAAATATGGATTTTATGTTGGAGGACATCATGCAAGAAGAGATAATGGTTTAATAGGGCATTCTGATTATGAAAAGACGGCAATAACCGTTAAAAACGTAAATGACTTTTCTGAAACGTTGCAATGGGTAAATAGTGCTACGCTTATCGATTACCGTTCAGATATGTCAGGATCCTTATCTGAAAAAAACTACTCAGATGGAAATTATGAGAGTAATCAGTCATTTACTGAAAGAGTGGCAAAATCTTTTCGATTTAGATCTAGCTTAAATAAAATATGGAACGATGCACATAAAACTTCGATGAATTTCATATATAGAAATAATGAAATGAATCAGATCCCTTCATATAGAATTAGACAAAACAGAGTTGCTGGAGTTTTAGATGGTACTGGAAGAGGTGAGACTAATGCAAACAAATTCCAAAGTTATGTAGGGTTAATTCAGCATAAAATGGATTTTGATTTTGCAAACTCTAGTTTAATTGTTGGAACGACTGCTGATTTTTCACCTCAAACCTATCAGGCCGAAACTATTGATGTTGAGGTAAACACTACAACAGCTCAAAATATAGGATATACCATTAGAAACGGAGAATACATTTTAAAGTATGATGCAGATATTCTTAATTATGCTGGATATGCTCAATTTGAAATATCTCCACTTAAAAAAGTAAAGTTCACGGGAGCTCTACGTTATGATGGATTTACTTATGACTATAATAACTTAGATGAAGGCAATTCTGGAGTTAGTGATACAAAAGTAACGTATAACAATATAGCCCCTAAGTTAGGGTTGAATTTTGATATCAGTACAAATGGTGGAGTGTACTCTAATTATTCTAAAGGATTTACGCCTCCTCAAATAGGTACTTTATTCCGTAATGGAAGAAATAGTACAGGATCCGTTTTCTCATTAAAACCATCGAAGTTTCATAACTATGAAATTGGTGGGTATTTTATGATTCCTTCAAAATTAAAAGTTGACATCGCTTTATATCAATTGGATGGAATTGATCGATTAATCTCTTTACGAGATGACGATGGGAATTTTGTTCAGAAGAATGCGGGGAAAACAAGATCTACAGGAATAGAGTTAGGCGTTAAATATTCAATTTTAGAGAATTTATATTTGAATTATAACGGGAGCTATGCAACACATAAGTATATATCCTTCTTTGAAAATAATATAGATTATTCAAATACAGCTATGCAAACTGCTCCAAATTATATTGCAAATACAACGTTGAATTATCGCCCAATAAAAGACTTGTTGTTGACCTTAGAACATGAACAAGTAGGATCGTATAACACGAGTTTCGAGGGACAGGCAATTGTTGAAACCGATTCCAATGATGATCCAATTTTTGGAACAACTACCTATGCAGGGCATCATGTATTCAATTTCAGAGCGAATTTTACGTATCGTCAATTTGAAATTTGGGGACAGGCTTTAAATGTATTCGATAAACTACATGCGGTAAGAGCTTCATATAGCCGATGGGCAAGAGAAAATACTTATAGTATTGGTAATCCAAGAGCATTTCATTTTGGTGTTAAATATAAATTTTAAACTCCAAGGGGATTTATCCCCTTGCTTTTTATACGTTTTGAACATATGAAAAATAGAAAATTAAACCAATGGTTGTGGAAATGGCATTTTATAGCAGGGCTAATTTCCTTACCATTTGTATTGGTTTTATCAATAACTGGAGCTATTTACCTTTTTAAATCTGAAGTTGAACAAGGTTATAAAAGTAATATAACAAAAGTTGTCAGTAGCGATGTTCAAGAACTTTCCTATCAGGAGCAGTGGTTAATTGCGAAAAAGGAAATGAAGAAACCATTGAGTTCAATAATAGTATTAAACGACAATGGATTGGCAACTGAATTCGTAGCAGGAAGGTTTAGTCATAAAACATCCATTTTTGTTGACGCTAATACGGGAAGAGTAACAGGTAAGTTTTCACCAAAAAATACTTGGATGTATACCGTAAGAAAGTTGCACGGCGAATTGTTAGGAGGTTCTTTTGGAACAAAAATAATTGAGTTGATAGCCTGTTGGATGATTGTTTTAATCATTACAGGACTTTATGTTTGGTGGCCTTTTAAAAGAGGAGTTAGTGGAGTGTTTTTACCCAGGTTTAATGAAGGGAAACGGACTTTTTATAGAGACTTGCATGCTGTTCTTGGTTTTTGGTTTTCTGGACTTTTAGTATTGACTTTAGCTGGAGGTTTGCCTTGGACAGATGTTTTTGGAGGTGGGTTTAAATGGATTCAAAAGGTTACCAATACAGGCTATCCTAAAACATGGAGTGGTAGAGGATTGACGTCCCAGATAGAAGGAGATGCATTGACTTTAGACGAAATGATTACAATAGCTAAAAGTCAAAACTTAAAAGGAGAATTGTCTGTAGGGTTACCAAAGTCAGAGAAAAGTACGTTCTGTGTTTTCAATAAAACCTTTGATTTAGATGCTCAAAGAATGCTACACTTTGATCAATACAGTGGTAGCTTGGTAAAAAAGCATACGTGGAGTGATGTAGGAGTGTTAATGAGAGCACGAATGTGGGTAATGGCATTTCATCAAGGCCAATTCGGAGGATGGAATTTCTGGATTATGTTTGGTGTCGCTTTGGTATTGACTGTTATGAGTATCTCGGCTATAATATCTTATTTGTTAAGAAAGCAGAAAGGTACTTTAGGTGTACCGAAAGTACCAAAATCATTCTCAGTTACACCTTCAATATTAATTTTAATTGGAGTCTTGGGATTACTCTTACCACTTTTCGGATTAAGTGTTTTGTTAATCTGGATATCAAGTTTCTTTAAACGAAAAGCTGTTTAATAATGAAATATTTTGCTAAAATTTAAGTTAAAAGAATAAAAGCAACTGTAAGGATTAGTACATTTGAAGACGAATCACGTAATAGTTAACTAAAAGTCATTAACATGAAGAAATCGATTTTATCAATTATTGTTTTTATTGTAGCATTAGTATTTTCAAACGAAGTAAACGCTCAAAAATTCCCTGGATTGGATAAAAGTCCAATGGATGCCGCTTCGTACCCATCAAGTTACAGAGAATCAGATAAAAAAGTTAAGATTGTTTACAGTCGTCCTCAATTAAAAAGTAGAAGTCTTTCAAAATTAGCTCCAGCAGGTAAAGTTTGGAGAACAGGGGCGAATGAGGCAGCTGAAATTACTTTTTATGAAAATTTAAATTTTGGAGGAAAAGAAGTAAAACCAGGAACCTATACGTTTTTTACAATTCCAGGAGAAAAAGAATGGACAGTTATATTAAGTACTTCGAAAAATGTTTGGGGATCTTATTTTTATCAAGAAAGTGAAGATGTAGTGAGAGTAACAGGAACTGTATCGAAAAGTAGTAAAAGTCTTGAGGCTTTTTCTATTGTATTTGAAGGGGAAGATGATAACTTTAGCATGCATTTAGGTTGGGGTACGACCGTAGTTACCATTCCAGTAAAGGGATAAAAATTTTTAAAATTTTCGAAAAAACATTCTTTACGACGAGGATGTTTAAATAATATTAAATCAGACTTTTAAGTCTGATTTTTTTGTTTTCTGGAAGGTTCTTTTTTATAAATATGATCGTTTGTATCTAATTTTAATTAGTTTTTGGCACAGTACTTGTTTCACAAGACTTCATGAAAACTAAAACTACTATTATGAAAAAAACAGTACTAGCAATTGTATGTATGATTGCATTTGCAACAGTAAACGCGCAAGATGTAAAATTTGGTGTAAAAGCTGGACTAAATGTTTCTACTATTCGTCTTGACTATATGGGGCAAGATGATCCTGATATTGGTTCCAGATTGGGCTTCCATGGAGGAATAACTCTCGAGGCGAAATTGTCAGATTCATTTTCAATCCAACCTGAGGTTTTATATACACAACGTGGAGCTAAAATCGAAGATGCAACCTTTAAAGTAGATTATATTTCTTTGCCTGTAATGGCCAAATATTATCCGATAAAAGGACTTTCTTTAGAAGTTGGACCAGAAGTTTCTTTTTTGGTCAATGATAAGGTAGTTGACAATGTCTTGGGAGAATACAATACTAAGATAGATAGTTATGATTTCGGTATTAATTTTGGATTCGGTTATCAATTTGATAACGGCTTGTTTTTACAATCTCGTTACTCATTGGGAGTTGTAGATATTCAAGATTTTCGAGAAATGAAAAACGGAACTTTCCAAATGTCTCTTGGATATCAATTTTAAAAAAGAATACTTTTAAAATAACAAAACCGTTGAAGATCTCTTCAACGGTTTTGTCTTTATATATTATTATAAGTGTTATTACTCAAAAAGCTGGTATTTCAATTCAATTGCGTCTTTCATTTCATAGGTAAATACCATTTTGGAGAAATCAAAAGGCTTGTGAATTTCCATTTCCAACGGTATTGTTAACGAAGATTCGTTTCTTTCTAACCAAATATCATCGAAAACATTCACTTTCGTATCAAGTAAAAAGTAGTTATAATCTTCAATGTTTAACTCCTTCACGTTCACTGTCCTTTGAGGAAGCCTTTCAGGAATGGATTCAACAGATGCATGTTCCGAAACGGATTGTCTTGCATCTAGGATAGTCTCTGTTTTATCTGCTTTATATCCTTCGTTAGTCATTGACATAAGAGATAAATTCATGTTTACTTGAACATTGTTTGGTATAACATGAATATTGTCAGGAAGTTGGGGTAGCATATTGAAAAGAATAGGCACATAACATTCACGAAATAATAAAGCATCTAAGGTTTCACTGAATAAAATGTGATATTGCTTCTCTTGATCGATTTTAAAAGTAATAGCATCGTCTTGATAATATTCCCCGATATAATCATTTAGTTGTAGACCTGAAATTAAGCTTTTAGCATGATTTAATGAAAGGGCGTTAATTTCTAGTATATCAAATTGAATTTCATCAGAACGGAACAACTGTGCAATCAAAGTAACAAAAGGAGCATAAGGTCCACATCCTGCATAAAAAACTCGAATAGTTTCATTAGGATGAGCTGTTTGTTTTTCTTTAATAGCAGCTATCATTCCCTTTAAAAACTTTACTGTTCTTTTATAGTCAAATAAACATTTAGCTGCATGATTCATTCCTAAAGCCTTTCCCTTTGATGTTGAAACAGCGGCTAGATTAGGTATTGATTCATCAAAATTGGGTATATCCAGTACCTCATGAAAGTGCTGATGAATCGTATAAATTGAATTTTCGATTTCAGTAGTTGAACTCTCATCTTTTAAAAGGTTTAGAACTTGTGACTTAAGGTCAATAGTAGTATTCATTTTCGTTAGTTTTTGTTTAAGATGATGGTTTTAATTGACTTTGTTTTTACTTAAATGAAGCACGAAGATAGCATTGAATCCAAAGTGAAAGTTTCCATCATGAAAATTGAAATTGTTGGTTGTTTGTGTAATAAAAGTGTCTTCAGCATAATTTCTAGCGTTAGTCATTTGAAACTGTAATAATAAATGACTTAATTCCCAATTTACACCAATCATAAAAGGATTGTAGGTAGGAACAGTTTTTACTGGATTAAAAACATGATAATATTCCGAAACTATAGAAACATGTCCTCCAACTTTGTATCTAGCTCCAAAACCTAAAGCATACTGACTTTTAGGTTGCTCTTCAAAAATACTATTATTTCTTGTGATAAAAATAGGAGACAGCTGAGCTGAAAATTTCGTATTGAATTTTCGTGCAATTAACAATTGAGTAGTAAAATTATATATATTTGAGTTATGATCATTGAAGTAGGGTACTCCATACTGGTCATATGCTTGAGTGAGGCTTTTATTTCGATAAGACATTGCTTGAAGCAAAGCAATGCTAAAAGGCGATTTTTTAGCCCCTTTTGCTTGTCTAACAAATTTATATTTTAAAAAGCTATCAGTTATTTTATCAAAATTGGTATAACCCGCCCCGACGGTAAAGTTGTCCGTAATTGCGTAGTCTAAACCAAATCTAATACTAACTTCGTCTGCTAAGAACCGTTGCGTTGTTCCTTCTTTGTGATTCCAGAATCTATTCGATAAAGATATTTCTAAAGCCCCTTGTTTTCTCGTTTCAATAGAATGTCCAAGACCAATTCTTGTGGTTTTGAAAGTGGCAATTTCAAATACAGGTTTATTAGGGTACTCTTTGTCTAGTTTACTTAATAAATTCTGTGCCATTGAAAAGGATGGCAGTATGATAAGTAGGTATAAAAGTTTAGTCGTTTTCATAGGGTAGGTATTGGAAGTTAAATTTAACCAAAACAACTTTGGCAATATTATTTGCTAAGATTGGAGGTATTTTAATATTAAAATCTTGAACAGTAAGATTAAATTCACCGAGTAAATGATAACCTCTTTGCGTTTTGTTGATCGTTGCTTTAATATCAATTTCTTTTGATATTCCATGTATGGTTATCGTTCCATGAATTAGTTTAGTTTGTTTTGTTGTATCCTCGGGATCAAAATTTTTAAGAGCTCCTTCAAAAGTAGCTTTGGGGTAAATGTCAGATTCAATATAGCTCTCATTAAAATGTTCATGCATTAAATCCTTTTTAAAAATAAAGGCTCGCATTAACATACTAATGGCTATTTCTTTTTTTTCAAGATCAAGAATACTTAATACCTGATTGTTTTTAGCTTCAATATTTTCAACGGAAGCATAAGAGAAAAAAGTAACCTGACCTTGTCGGGCGATATACTGTTTAGGAATAGAGTCTCTAAACGCAAACAGAGAGAAAATAATTAAAAGAGTGAAGAGTTTATTCATCGTTTTTAATAGTGTCTATATAACAGTTTAAAAGTATAACATCGTTTAAATAACCTTTACAAATTCCTTTTATATAAACAGTTTGATTGGTTTTAAGTTGGTTTAGTTTGTTCAATTCGTTTTTATTTAAATCACAAATCACACTTGAAGTCGGAGAACTACCCAATAGAATTACAGTATTTCTATTATTTAAATACGAAATTTCTTTTACATTACCATAAACCTTTATAATCTTGTTTATATATAATGAATCCGCTTTTTTTTCGTCTAAAGCGTATGAACTGGCGAGATCAATAGATTTAATGATAAAATTAGAGGGTAAAGACTTTATATTTTTTGAATTGGAAAAATAGTAATATAGCAAGCTTATTAGTAACAAAGCACTAATGCTTTTAAATAAAAAACTATTTTTCTTGTTCATTTGATGAAATAAAAAATCATTTCAAAGAAAATCATTTATTTTGATATTTTTAGGAGAATTTTACTGAGTAAGGAAAAATGAGTGATGAAAAGGAAAAAAGCTATTTATAAATCTTAGGATTAACCGAACAGATGAGAAAAGACAGATTATACCTATTTACCGTTTTAGCAATAAGCTTAGTTTTTTTGCTAATATCTATAATTGGGGCTCAGTATTTTATTAAGGCAAGTGCCAATCAGTTATTAGAGGTTCAAGTTGAAACTAGTAAAAGAGAGGCTAACGAAATTGCAAGCATATTAAATTTTCAATTGCGTAATAAAATTGATAAAACCGATATTTTAAATAATCTTCAAACGACACTCTCTAAAAGCAATTCTGATACTTGGTTTATTTCAATTTTCGATTGGTCAGGTAAAAAAGTATGTCATCCAGATGTTACTAAAGTAGGGCAGCCCGTTAATTCAAATTCAAAGTTGTTGGCATCGCTAAAAGAAAAGAATAATACCAATGACCTGTACGATTTATTAATGTCAAATATGTCTAAAGAGGAAGACGATCAATTGATTTCCGAAGTAATACATATTGCTCCGATTAAAAATTCAGACCTTATCGTAGCGGCCAATGTTAATGTAAAGAGTATGCACAAACAATTAAGAAAATTAAAAAGCAATTTCTATGTAATCTTTTTAATTATGGGAGTGCTAGTTATTGTTTTGTCTTCTCTTTCTGTAAGAATTATAGGAAGTAGTTATGAGAAGCAATTAGAAATGAAAAACTCTAACTTGGCTAATGAGGTTATTAACCTTTCTAAGTTAAATACCGATTTGGTTTCTTATAGAGAAAAGAAAGAAAAAGAAAACAAAGAAGAAATAGTTGAAAAAACAAACGAGCCTTTAGATGTTAGTAGAAAGAGAATTTTAACCTATATACGAAATGAGTTAGTGCCTGTATTAATAAGTGATATCGCTTATATATATACCGAAAACACCATTACCTATGTTGTTTGTTTCGATGGAAAAAAATCGACCTCAAATGCAAGTTTAGATGATATGTATTCAAATCTTGATTCATCTCTTTTCTTTAGAGCAAATCGCCAGTTTATTATTAGTATTTCAGCGATAGATAAAATCATAAAGTATGGTAAAAGCCAGCTAAAAATACTTGTGCATTCAAATACTTCTGAAGAAATTATTATAAGTAAAAACAAAGCAGCTGAGTTTAAGCAATGGTTAAATATGTAGTTCTTATGAGGGTATTCTTTGTTGTTTTTTTGTTTGTTTAACCCAATTTTGAGTTCGTTTTCAAATGGAATCGATTTTCTTATGCACTACGCAGGTTTAAACAAGAATAAATAGAATTATAGAGCTTAGTTTTTATACTAGTGAAATAAACGTAAATTTGCATCCTTTAAAACAAGAAGTTATACGATGCAATACAATCACAAAGAAATAGAAGAAAGGTGGCAAAAGTACTGGGCAGATAAAAGTACATTCAAAGCTGAAAATAATTCTGATAAGCCTAAGTATTATGTGTTAGATATGTTCCCTTATCCATCTGGTGCAGGGTTGCACGTTGGACACCCATTAGGATATATAGCTAGTGATATTTATGCGCGTTATAAACGTCATAAAGGATTTAATGTATTGCACCCTCAGGGATATGATAGCTTCGGATTACCTGCTGAGCAATATGCCATTCAAACAGGGCAGCATCCAGCAATTACTACAGAAACAAACATAAAAACATATAGAGGGCAGTTAGATAAGATTGGATTCTCTTTCGATTGGTCTCGTGAGGTTCGTACATCGAATTCTGAGTACTACAAATGGACACAGTGGATTTTTATTCAGTTATTCAACTCATGGTATAATAAAGACACGGATAAAGCAGAGGACATTACAACATTAGTTTCAATATTTGAAACAAAAGGTAATGCAGATGTGAATGCTGTTTCTGATGAAGATATTCAAGGATTTTCTGCAGAAGAATGGAAAGGTTTTTCAGAAACCGAACAACAAGCAATTCTATTACAATACCGCTTAACGTATTTATCAGATACTGAGGTGAACTGGTGTCCTGCTTTAGGAACTGTGTTGGCAAATGATGAAATTGTAAATGGTGTTTCTGAACGCGGTGGGCATCCTGTGGTTCGCAAAAAAATGACGCAATGGTCAATGCGTATTACGGCATATGCACAACGTTTATTGGACGGATTAAATAAGATAGATTGGCCACAGCCACTAAAAGATAGTCAAACGAATTGGATTGGTCGGTCTCAAGGAGCAATGGTTACTTTTAAGGTCGATGGACATGATGCAAATATTGATGTATTTACGACTCGTCCTGATACTATTTTTGGAGTGTCTTTTATGACATTGGCTCCAGAGCATGAATTGGTAGCAAAAATAACCACTGAAGAGCAAAAAGAAGCTGTAGAAGCGTATGTAGAGGCTACGGCAAAACGTTCGGAACGTGACCGTATGGCTGATGTAAAAACAATTTCAGGAGTTTTTACTGGTGGCTATGCTTTACATCCATTTACAGGAGAGCAAGTACCAGTTTGGATTGGTGACTACGTGTTGGCTAGCTATGGAACTGGAGCGGTTATGGCCGTGCCATGTGGAGATCAACGTGATTATGATTTTGCAAAACATTTCAATATAGCGATCCCGAATATTTTTGAAGGTGCTGATATCTCTGAAGAGGCTTTTGCTGATAAGGGAAAAACGGTTATTGCAAATTCCGATTTCTTAAATGGTTTACCTTATAAAAAAGCAATGAAAACCGTGATCTATGAAATGGAGAAACGTGGTTTTGGTTTCGGAAAAATAAATTATCGTTTGCGCGATGCGGTATTCAGTCGTCAACGTTATTGGGGAGAACCATTCCCAGTGTATTACAAAAACGGAATGCCTCAAATGATTGATAAAAAACATTTACCAATCGTATTACCTGAAGTTGAAAAGTACTTGCCAACAGAAGATGGAAAACCACCATTAGGAAATGCTGAGGTATGGGCTTGGAATAGCGAAACTGCAGAGGTAGTTAGTAATGAACTGATAGATAATGTTACGGTGTTTCCATTAGAACTAAACACAATGCCAGGTTGGGCAGGTAGTTCTTGGTATTTTAACCGTTATATGGATGCTCGTAATGATGGTGAGTTTGTAAGCAAAGAGGCGGTAGAGTATTGGAAAGATGTTGATTTATACATTGGAGGTTCTGAGCATGCTACAGGACACTTATTGTACGCACGTTTTTGGCAAAAATTCTTATTCGATAGAGGTTTCTTGCCTGTTGATGAGTTTGCGAAGAAACTAATAAACCAAGGTATGATTTTGGGAACTTCGGCAATTGTTTACCGAGTTTCTGGTACAGATAGATATGTTTCAGCCGGAGTAAAGGATCAATATAACACCGAAGAATTACGTGTAGATGTAAAGCTTATAAATTCATCTGATGAATTAGATATTAATGGACTTAAGAATTGGCAACCTCAGTTTGCAAATGCAGAGTTTGAGTTAGAAGATGGAAAGTATATTGTTGGTCGTGAGGTTGAGAAAATGTCAAAGCGTTGGTTTAATGTAGTAAACCCTGATGATATTTGTGAAGAATATGGTGCGGATAGTTTACGTTTGTTCGAAATGTTTTTAGGACCATTAGAGCAATTCAAACCATGGAAAACTTCTGGTATTTCGGGAGTGTATTCTTTCTTAAAAAAATTATGGAAATTGTTTCATAATGGAGATAATTTTGAGGTTTCAGAAGGAGAAGTAACTAAAGAAAATTTAAAAACATTACACAAAACCATTAAGAAAGTAGAAGAAGATATCGAGAATTTTTCTTTTAACACTTCGGTGTCTACATTTATGATTGCAGTAAACGAATTGTCTGCACAAAAGTGTAATAATAAAGCTATACTTGAGCAGTTATTAGTGTTAATCTCTCCATATGCGCCTCATATTGCAGAAGAGCTATGGAGTAAGTTAGGTTATGAAGAATCTGTCGCTTTTGCTGCTTTCCCAACGTTCGAAGAAAAGTACTTGGTAGAGTCGGAAAAAGAATATCCGATTTCATTTAATGGTAAAATGCGTTTCAAATTGAACTTACCATTAGATATGAGTAAAGAGGATATTGAAAAAACAGTAATGGCTCATGAAAAAACACAACAACAACTCGCAGGACGAGAGCCAAAGAAGGTGATTATTGTGCCTGGGAAGATTATCAATATTGTTGGGTAAAAGTTATTTCACTGGAGAGGTGTTGATTTAAAGAACATATTCAAAACTTACCCTCCAATAATTCAGGAGATTTCTCCTTATCGGTCGAAATGACTAGCTATAAATAAAACAAAGAAAAAGTCATTGTAAAAATTTGCAATGGCTTTTTTGCTATAGAATGTTGAATTCCTATTGTTCTAATAATTCGGAGTATAAAAGTTATGTTGTCATAAGCAGGCAATCAGAAAATAACTACGCAAGAACCGTTAAAATTAAAATCTGTTTGAACGATAGTGAGTTATTTTAATTTAGGTTCGAGGTTGATTATTTTTGAGTGTAGCATGGTTAAGACTAGATTTTTTGTTTCTTTTTCATCAATGGAAAAAGAAATAGACTTAAAAAATACTGAGGTTGAAACAAAGATTAATTCTATTTTAGATGTTCGTGTATTGGTATTGTTGAACTGTCAGTTCGAGTGGTTTTTACGAAGTGAAAAGTGTATCGAGAACAGTATACGGTAATAGGGAGCACTTCTCGATACAAAATTGTTCTTCATTTCATTTCAAATAATTTTACTCGAAGTGACAAACCAAATTCTAGGATATTAATATCGTAAATGGAATAAGTCATCGAAATAGAGTATGATAGAGAAATGTCAAATCTATAGTATATAATAATTAAACCAAAAATGTCAAGAAAACTACATTTAACTACCAGAAAAACACATCGTTATTTAGGACTTTTTATTGGTGTTCAATTTTTGTTTTGGACGGTCGGTGGCCTTTATTTTAGCTGGAATAACATGAAAGATGTTCATGGAAAAACCTTATTAGATAAGTCTGAAAAAAGTTTCAGTTTTAAGGTCAATGAATCATTGGCGTCTTGTTTAGATTCTTTGGAAAACCAAACAGGATTTAAAAGCAGCCAAATTGAAGGAGTTGTATTTGGTGCAGACAGTTTACTTCGAGTTTCTAGCGGAGCTAATAGTTGTTTAATAACACTTTCTGAAGGAAATTACCAATTACGGAATCAACTTTCAGAAAAAGAAATTGTAGCCTTTGTAGAAAGTAGATTATATAACCCTATTCCAATAAGTAATATAGCGTTTATAGAAAACGACTTGAGTAACCATCATGAGTATCGTGGTAAACAATTACCAGTATATGCTGTTCGTTTAAAACATGAAACAAATACGAAAGTATATGTTGACCCTAGATTTGCGAAAATAACTTCTGTGAGAAATGATAATTGGAGGCGATTTGACTTTTTATGGATGTTACACGTAATGGATTTTGAAACCAGAGACCATATCACGAACTGGGTGCTACGTGTTTTTTCAATAGTAGGTTTACTAACAATTTGCTCTGGTTTTTATTTATTTTATCTGAGTTCTCCAACCATTCGGAAAATTAAAAAGAAGCTGAAAGAATAAATAGTATTATATATCTAATTGAAGTATCTATATTCAGTAAATCTAATTCTAATCAAGTATTTCGATTTATAAAAAGACTCTTAACTCGTTTGAATACAGTTGCAAAAAGAACTCAAATAGATTAAGCCTTGTCCTTAGTCGGGCGATATTTTTTTTGTAAACCAAAAAGAAAATTTCTTAAAAATTGATCTTTGCAAATTCTATACTGATCCTGCTTAGGGTTTCTAAAAAAGGCGCTCAATTCATGTTTGCTGATGTTTAATTTTACCAGAGAAAGAGTATCAATGATATCGAAGTCTTTAAAGTTTAATGCTATTTTAAGTTTTCTTAAGATGAGGTTATTATTTAAACTTTTCTCCGCTTGGGGTGGTGGTCCCTCTCTTTTTCCTCGTTTGAAGATAATGAGTCCATTTAAGAAATGAGCTAATTCTTCATCTTGCATAGGTTTATAAGATGGTTGGTCTTCTTTTTTCATCCAATTATGCACTTGCTCAATGGTTACTTTATGCTCTACCAAGGCAAATAATTCAATCATTTTCGAATCTTTAAAATCAAAAATGTATCTAATCTGACGTATAATAACATTGTTTTCCATCTTTATAATTTGAGTACTAGAGATTTTGTTTTTTATTAATATGATGTCTGTATTAGGTGCAAAGATACTATTAACTATTGTTGCTTTTATGTTTTTAAAACATAAAACGAAATCAGTAACAGTAACTATAGAGCGTGGATTTTTATAAAGCCGATAGAGGCTCTTTTGAATTCTGAAAAAGTAATATATATAAATTTAAACCTATAGAGTGTAAATGTTTGATATTATTGGCTTTAAGGTTGTTCTTAGTGCGTGGACATACCCTAAAATAATATTCAAGGTATCTTCTTTTTCGTTTTTCACGAAACTTTTCTTAATTTACATAAAAATAAGAGTTTAGTGAATTTATTACCATGCAATCATAACTTGCCTTCTGCTCATTCGAATTATTATGAGTCGGTGGGTGATATTCCTGATCAAGTGTACGAGGATCTTCGATGTAAAAAGAATCTTTATTTCAATCCAAAATATTTAATTGCCTTAGAAAAAAACAATAGTCAAATTCAATTTGCATACATTGTTCTTAACGATGATAATGGCAATGCAATAGGACTCTGTGTTATTCAAGTTATAGATTTTAATATCGATGGTTTTCAAGATGAGAGTCAAACGATTTTTGAATATATAAAATGTTTAGGTAGAAAGTTTAGAATTTTGCCTTCTGGGAAGCCTTTAAAAGTATTTACATGTGGTAATACTTTTGTGACTGGAGAGCATGGTGTTGTTGTTCGTCCAGATCAGGACAGAAAGAAAATTTTAAAGCAATTTGTAAGAACAGCTTTAGAGTTAGTGAATTCTAGAGAAGATTTAAAGAAAGAGATTGACGCTTATATGATTAAAGATTTTATTGAAGAGTCACTTTCTATTACAGATGAACTCAAAACGGAAGGGTTTTATTCCTTTCAAGTAGAGCCGAATATGATCATGAAAATTGATAGTGATTGGGAAGAGTTCAACGATTATTTGGCAGCGATGAAAACGAAATTTAGGGTAAAAGCCAAAAAGGCATTTTTAAAAAGTGCGAAATTGAAAGTTAAGGATATTGAGTTGGCTACTTTAGATGAATTGTTGCCCGAAATGACACGATTATACAAAAAAGTGTCAACCAGAGCAGGTTTTAATCTCGGAGCTTTTAATCTGAGTACTTATAAAACACTGAAGGAAAATTTAGGAGATAGCTATATTTTGAAAGGATATTGGTTAGATGGCAAATTAGTTGGGTTTTTGTCTGGAATTATCAGTAGAAATAATTTAGATGCGCATTTTGTTGGAATTGAATATGATTTAAATAGAGAATTAGCAATATATCAACGAATGCTTTATGATTACATTGAAACTGCTATTGTTAACAAAGTTAAGTGGTTGAGTTTTGGACGAACAGCTAGCGAAATAAAGAGTTCTGTAGGGGCAGTTCCTCAAGAAATGACCATATATTTAAGACACAGAAAACATCTTCCAAATAAAATACTTAGTCTATTTTTGAATAAAATAAAACCTACTGAGTTTAATCAAAAATTTCCGTTTAAGATGAAATAAGTAGGAGAATCTAAGTTGATATTTTAGCGCTTGAGTAATTGCTAAATGGTATAATTATAACGAACAAATGAAAGACACGAAAGAACTATTAAAAATACTTATACTTGAAGATGTAGGAGACCATTGTTTTAATGGAGTTAGTAAAGATATTGGAAGTCCAAATGTATTTGGAGGCCAGGTGTTAGCTCAATCCTTAAATGCCGCTTATAGAACCGTACCGAAGGATAGAGTTTTGCATTCATTACATTCTTATTTTTTGGAGGCAGGGAATTTGAATATCCCCATTACCTATAGCGTTCAGGTAATAAGAGATGGAGGTAGTTTTTCAACACGTCGTGTAACAGCTCATCAAAATGATAAAACGATATTTATTTTGGCTTGTTCTTTTCATAGGAAAGAAGAAGGGTATGAGCATCAAATGCCTATAAAAAAAGAACTAAAGCAGCCAGAAGAATTGCTAAGTTGGTCGGATATGTTGGAGCAGTTTGGTGATTTTTTACCAAGGAAATTGAAAGAGTTTTTGAGTATTGAGCGTCCTATTGATTTTAAACCAGTTCAATTTGTAAATCCTTTAGAAAAGAAAGACTTGCCTCCAATTGTTGATGTTTGGTTTAAGCTAAAAGGAAATGAAGAAGATTTAGAGTTGGCAGTAAAGCAACAAATACTCACATATATTTCCGACTATAATATTTTAACAGCTTGTTTGTACCCGAACGCGAGTAAAGCACATTTTGGAAATACGCAAATGGCAAGTTTAGATCATTCAATGTGGTTTTATCGAGATTTTGATTTCAATGATTGGATGTTATTTTCAATTGAAAGTCCTAACTCATTCGGAGCAAGAGGTTTTGCTTGTGGGAACATTTATACTAGAAACGGAGAGTTAATAGCTTCTGTTGCTCAAGAAGGGTTAATGAGACCATTAAAAAAAGAAAAATAATTACGTTTTGTTATCTACGTCTTCGAGGTTTACCTACAATCATGGATTCACAGATTAAATAGCGAGCCACATAGTATATCGAGGTATAGGCAATAACATACAAAATGTTGTAGTCCAAAAACTTGTTGAAAATCATTAAGACATCGGCGGTAATTATTAGGAATAAACCGAAAAGAAAGTACTTGTTTCTTCTATTCATCCTGTTTAAATAGTTTAAATAGGCAAATAGGAGCATCACACAAGACGAAAACCCCATTGTCATAAAAATACCCAATATTTCTTTTAAATAGGGTCTTAGTATAATATATATAACCACAAAGAGTAATAAACATAGAACAAGGTAGAATATCAAAAGATGTAATTTTGTTTGGAATATGGCTCTTCTAGCAATTATTATATATAAAAACCTATTAATAATTAAAAGCATCGATCCGATAAAGAGCAGGTCTGTGTCGAATATTAAAAAAGCATCTGAAGCAATAGAAAAAAGGAGCACTAACAAATACCAAATGTTTATAACTCTAGACCTATTAAGGTACATGAAAGATAAAAAGGTTAGTGAAAGTAATTTTAAAACTAGCTCTATGATAGAATCATTATCGATAAAAACTAAAGATAATACTGATGCTATAAAATAAAGTATCGCAAACTTTTTCTCTCTTAAAACCATAGAACTCTGCTTCTGATTGACATTTTTTTTTGTGTGTAGTATGTAAGCTAAAATGCAGATTAGAAGCTAATGTTTAAATGTAATAAATATTTTGACAATTATATGCTATATAACAGAAAAACACCAGAATAGAAATCCTATTCTGGTGTTTTATATATAAACGAAGTGATTCTTTGCTTAACTCTTTACAAGTACAATTTTTTCCATTTCCTTTTCTACAAGTTGTTTGTAGAAGTCTTTTACCGTTTCATAGTAATTTGGAGCAATAAGATATTCGTTCATTTGTAATACACACTGAACTCTAATTTTATTTTTATTATGAACAATTTGGTATTTAAAAACTCCCATACCCTCAGGTAAACCTATAGCTATTGATTCTGGAGCTGATTCAACTGAGTAGTTTTCAGGTACTGTTATTGTTGTAGAAAATGTATCCTGCCAAGGTAAACGGTAGTCTATAGGATAGTTCCTTTCATTTGATTTGAAAGGGGTTTCGTTTTTAGCCAGAAAAAACAAAGGAGTTAGGTATAACTTACCATTAATTTCTTCAATAAGGTCTTCAGAGGTGAATTTAAATGAACGCGTAGGTTTTTTAAAGAGCTTATCTTTATTAGAATCTCTGAAGTTGTCTATTTCAATGTTGAATTTGTTCTCTAAATCACTAATAATATCTTCTTCTTTCTTACTTTCATTATTTTTTCTAAAAATCAAGGCAACATGATCTTCATATGTTGTTCGGTACATACCATCAACCGATAAGTCTTCATTAACTTTAACGTACAGTTTATTTGACTCTTTAGCAAGACTGGTTGGAACAAGTGCTACTGAGTTGGAAACGCCGTTTTTTCTAATTTCCCTTCCTTCCCAATTTAAGCAGCGTAATGGTAAAACATTAGGAATTGAAAATTTCTCGGTGGCATCTAATAATACATACGATCCGTCAGCAAAATTAACTTTTGAAATCACGTAGTTGAATCCTTTTCTAGTAGGAAAAATGGGTACGCCATTAGATTTGGTGCTTACCAGAACCGGATTTGCTGTCAATCCAGCGGCACGTAGCATCGACGTTAAAATCAGATTAATTTCAGCAACATTTCCTGTACCTTCTTTATATGCTTTTCTTACTCCTTCATCGGCATATTTACTATGGTAGCCATTCCATGTCATTTTTGATTTTACAAGATTGAAAATACCAACTATTTTTTCATTATCTGTTTTTGCCGTTTCTAATACAGTATTTAAGTCATCTTTGTAATAGCCAGATTTATTCAACTGTCCTCCGAAGCTTGATGAATTAAAAATCTTTTTACTAATATCTTCCCATGAGGTAGAGTAGTTTTTGTAGGGGGAATTAGGAAATCTTGTTGCTGATAGTTCAAACTCAAGCCCTCCTCTATAGTTTCTGATATTTCCAATATAAGGTTCATTGTCCTTCATGGCAGGAATATTAATTCCATTAAAATTATATTTTACACCAGTATAATTAACATCTTGGCTATAGAATTTAGTAGAGGTTACTACACCTCCACCTCTATATTTTGATTTGAAATTTATAGTATTCCTGTATGAACTTTCTTTTAATGGAACAGAATAGAAACCTTTAGCACGCTTGTTAAAAATATAATATTCTGGAATCTTAACTTGATAGTCAAGAACATTAACTGGTATTCCGTATTGAAAATTTAGGGTGTTTATTGATCGATACGGAGAAACAATTTTATACTTTAATTCGAGTACGCTCCCTTCTTTTACTTGAGGAAAGGTGATTTTCTTTTGTGAGTAGTACTTGTTTGTTTTCTCTTCGAAAACATTATTTGAAGTAACTTTTGTTCTTTCTGGTTTTCCATCAACCATATTGAAAGTATAGGCTTTTTCTATATTCACTCTTTCTCTTTCACCAGAATCTGGAACGTAGTACGAAATTTCTTTTGTGGCATAATCAAAGCCTTCTTTGGTATATATTTTTATTCTTTCATGGCATTCGGTAACAACCATAAATCCTTTGTTAGTGTCGTAATCAAAGGATGTTCTTCTTTTTTTATATAAATAAGAAGCATCCGCTGTTGAATCTTTTGGATGAACGGTTTCCATAAGTTCCTCTTTTGACACCTTTCCGAATTTAAATTCTTGAGAAAAGAGAGTTGCAGAGGTTAGTAACAGAATAAAAGCAATTAATTTTTTCATGTGTTTTTTGTTTTTAGTTATGATCACTTATACCCTAGATATGTTAGAAAATTGTGGGGTATTGGTTTAATAACTGTTCTAAGAATTTTAATTTTATAGCGCTTATTGTTTCGTTAGTTCAATTCTTTGATTGTCGTAACGAGCTACTGATTTTATGAATTTTCTGTATAACTTATAGTCTTCTTTTGGGAAAACACCTTCAGTTAAAGAAAATTCTCTTTTGTATTTAATTGTTTTGTCATCAACTCTTTCAAGAGATGCTTTGTAGTGCCCAAACTTGTTTTTTATTTCTTTAGTTTCAGGTAAAAGACTTAATTGATATTCTTGAGGAAGTTCAATATGGTATTCGTCTTTGTCTGTAAAACTGAACTTCAGTTTCAAAGGCATTTTTCTATTTCTATAACGGTCTGGAATATTAGTGTTTCTATTTAAAATATTAGGCTTGAACAAATAGTTAGATTCACTTACAGTGGCGAAATTCTCTATCGAAAGTTCAATTTTTTCAGTGAATTCAACTGTTTCTTTATCATTATTGAATTCTGTAGACACCAACTCTAAATTATTGTTGTAGTCCCAAACATATTCTTTATAATGCTTTTCTAGTTCTTTTTCTGTATAACTTTCTACATCATATGCATAATTGTATTGATTCCCTGTTGACTTTATATTTAAGCTGGTTGTTAAATTTCCGTTTTTTAAGAGTTTTACGTTCGCGCGGGTGTTTTGAAAACTTGAATCTTTGTAACTCGGAGTTCTTTTGATAATCCCTCCTTCTGGTGTAATCACCAGTAAATCTCTGTCATCGGTGAAATCTCCTAAATAACCAAAAGGGAGCGTTTGACTCGTGCATTCCAACCAGATATCATTCCCATCTTCTTCAGGGATGTTAAGGATAATATGATTCCCTTGCATTGAAGGGAAATCCTTAAAAACATTTTTTTTGGGTCGTCCCGCCCAAACTACGGAATAGTAAGATTTTACATTTGCGGCATCCATTAATGCTTTTGTATAATTTGTTAGGCCTTTGCAGTCTCCATAGCCACTCTTATGAACTTCTGTAGCTGGAATAGGTACCCAACCCCCTATGTCCTCCTGAATACTTATATACCTAGTTTTGTTTTGAACATATTGATATACTTTTTTCGCTCTATTAATTGGATTCTCTACCCCCTTAACTAAGTCTTGTATTTCGGAAATAATGGATTCGGAAAGTTGATCATTCCCATTTTTTAAGTATTCGTATCTCCATTTTCCGAATTCTTTCCAATTTTTCGCCTGTCCTTTGACTCCTTTTAAGGCATATTCGTTCATGGAAATTATTAGAAAAGGGGTGTATTCTTCGAAAGGAATCGAAAGACTTTCAGCTTTTATGGCGTTTTGGCTTAAAACTTCGTAATGCAATTGATGGTTGTCTGTGATTCTTTTGACCTTATAACCTTCAAAACCGATTTCTTTTTTAGCGAATTGAATATTCAAAGGATTTAGGAGTTGATAAATACTTTTTTGAATAGCAATATTAAATCCCTCTAAAGGAAGCCACCTAGGAATAAATCCGGTTGATGAATTTTGATATTCAAATTCAAAAACAACGGTATACGGGTATGATGTTGGAGTGTATTCTAAATATTTTACTCTAGAATCCGAATATAAAGTACCTCCGCTCACTGCACTTACATCTTTAAAATCATTTTTTGAGTATTTTTTTATTTTTTCCCCAAATCCATCATAGATAATTGCGGATAGTTTTTTGATTTTGGTGTCTGCGTTATAATGAGCATAACCTCTAATATGTCTATTTCCTCTTTTATTAAGAACAGTAACTATTCTTTTTTTAGAGACCAACATTTCGTCAACAGCGGAGATAGTTATTTTTTGATCAGCTAATCGTAAAACCGCATCAGCATTAATTTTTAACTCTTCAGGAATAAGGAGTGCCTGTAAATTAAGTTCTTGGGAGAATAGTAAGTTGTTCGCTAAGAATATCATAGCGATAGTTGTGTAAATAGTTTTCATGCAATTATTTATTTAACAAATAATGCACAAATTTACAAAAAAAAAGAAATTATAAAAGTTTTTGTTGTTTTTGCAAAAAGGAATCGGCTTGTGATTTGAGTAATTGTCTTGCTAATTTTTGCTTATGATTGTAGATTTCTTCTTCGTTTTTAAGATCTTCATATACTTTATTAGTAATTTCTTTATCAGTTTCTAAATGTTTGTTTTTTTGAAAACTCTGCTGTTTTATCCATGTAATTACACCAGATTCTTGATGTTCAAACTTGTAATCGTATTCGCTTTTAGAACTTATTAGTTTTGAAAGGATGGGAGCTGTTTCAATTGCTAGAAATAATAAGAAAATAAAAAATGAGGGTAACCAAGGTAGTTTGTTCAAGGCACTTACTCTGGCCATTAAGCCGTCAACGTTCGATATGATTGGTTGAGCACTTTGTTCTGAAGACTCTTGTTGTTCTTTTAATTGTGTTATTTTCGATTCCTTTTCCCTTATTTTAGTCTTGTTAATTTCTTTGAGAGCAGAGAGGTCTTTGAGTGCTTGATCGTGTTTTTCTCTTTTCTCTTTATATACAGGTCCTTTTCCTATAAGTTTCGTCCCTTTTCTTCCTTCAGCTTCTGCAATATAGGTGTCATACAAAGTATTTACTTCATTTTCTTTCGCTGTTATTTCGTTTTTTAGTTGTGCTATATCAGTATTGTATTTAGCTATTTCTGGGTCGAATTGTTGAGCAATTTGCAATTTGTTATCGAGTGTCATTTTGTTTTTTTCTACCAGAAGAACTTGATTGATTTCTTTTTCAAAAATTTTTAACTCCAATGGTTTTGAGATAACAACAGCAATGATGATAGCCAAGATAATTCGGGGAAGCGCCTGTAAAAACTCTGTTTTAAAGTTGTCCTTTTTGCGCATTGTTGAAACGATATAACGATCAAGGTTAAAGATTAATAACCCCAAATAATACCAAAAATAATGGATGTATAGATGTTTTCGAAAACAGTATATAAAGCATAACTACCAGCAATGGCAGCCATAAAGGCAGTAAAGAAAATGGTTGCCCCAATGCCAACATATTTGTTTTGCTCTCCATTGGAACATTCATCTAGAAGGGGCAGGTCAGCTCCAGAGCAAATAAGAAAAAACCGTTTTAACATATATATTAAAACGATTCTTTATTGAAAATGTTACAGAAAACAGTGTTTTTCAACTGTTTTTAACATAAAATTGATCTTTTGTACTTTTACATCAGCGATTCTGGATCACTAGACCACCTATTAGTTTGTCGTGCCAGATTGGTTTTTCGGCAACCATAGTCTAGTTTCTTTTAACTTTTTACTGGGAGTGAGTATTTTATTTTGAAGGTGCACAAAAGTGACAGGAGGTATAAGGTTTGTCTTTATTTGTTTTTCCTCTGCGATTGCCTTTGACGGACGTTTAGAAAGTTCTCTTTTATGTTGTTTTACCTCACTTAAAACTCTTTTGCTCTTGCGTGCTTTTTCCTTTAAAATCATTTTTTCTTTTCTCAGCTCTTCTGGCTTCATGACTCTTCCATCTTTGGTAACTCTCGACCCGAATCGATTGTGATACTTCATTCCTTCCGCAGTAACTCTGGTAAGTGCAATTTCGTTACTTTTTTTATGGTGATCAGTTTCGTGTGGCGGTGGTGGTGGAATTTTACTCTTTTCCTTTAACTTTTTAGGTGGAGGAGGGATTTTTCCTTTTATTTTTGATGTTGGAGGTGGAGGCGGAAGTTGTTGCTTTTCAGCCTCTGTTAAATGAGATCGTTTTTTTACAATCGTTTTACCACTTTCGTAAGTGTAAGTGACCTTGTCATTATAAACATGAACATCTTTTACTTTATCATCTTTTGATTTAACTTCTTTAAGAGTGCGTTGCTTTTGCTGAGCTTCAACTCTTTCTGCAAATACAAAAGTAAATCCAGCAATTAAAGGCACTACTGCTAATTTTTTTAGCAGAATTTTCGTTTTTGAACTGTTAGTTGTCATCATAACTAATCGTTTTTTTGTTAATGAATAATTGAAATTACTGGCCAAGTAATAATTGTTGTTCCAAGCAGCTTTGTTTAATAATAAGTGTTGGTACTCGGAAATATTGTTGTGTAATATAATTACGTTATTGTCAGCTAAAAACTCATGGTTTAGGCGAATGTATTTTTTAAGTAAATAAAACATTGGATTAAACCAAAAACTAATTAAAAGCAGCTCAAGGATAATAATATCAAAGGTGTGCCTTTGAGTAACATGCGTTAGTTCATGAGTAAATAATTCTTTTTCTATTTCTTTATTTTCAAATTCCTTTTTGTTGATAAAAATATAGTTCCAAAAAGTGTAGGGACTAATAGAATCGTCTACCAATATCAAAGTGGCTTTTTTGTATTGTATTTTTTGATTGTTTTTTATGATTTTTATGAGATTCCAAAGATTTTTGAAGAATCTAATCAAAAGTATTCCTGATACTATAAACCAAATATATAGGAAGTAGTTTAGATAATTTATTGATTGCTTTTCTGAAGTAGCGGTAATGAATGTGTTGTCTATATATTCAGATTCAATGGGGATGGCCACAGTTGTTTCTATTATGAATAAAGGAATTAAAAATGAAGTAATAATACTTCCCAATAAGTAGAAACGATTAAATCGATGCATTTTTTCCTTTTCAAGAAAGAAATGGTAGAACACTAATAGCAGTGATAAGCAAGTGATCGTTTTTAAAATATATAAAATCATTTTTTTTGCTCATTTATTTGGTTATCGATAAGCTCTTTTAAATTCTCAAGTTCTGTAACGGATAAATCTGTTTCAGAGGTAAAGAACGAAGCAAATTGACTTGCGGAGTTATTAAAGAAGTTTTTAATTAATCCTTTGACATGTTTTGAGAAATAATCCGATTTTTTTACTAGAGGGAAATACTCTCTTGATTTTCCATATAGTTTGTAGTCGATAAATCCTTTATCCTTCATTCGTTTAAGTAGTGTTGCAACTGTTGTGTTAGCCGGTTTAGGTTCTGGAAACTCAGCGAGTATATCTTTCATAAAAGCTTTTTCAAGTTTCCATAAGTATTGCATTACTTGTTCTTCTGTTTTTGATAGTTGCATCTCTACATGTTTAGAATTTACTCTACAAATGTAGAGATAATTTTTAGTTCTACAAGTGTAGAAGTGTTAAAATATTCAGAAAACGCTTTTTATAATCTTGTATGTTAATGAACTCGTTTAAATAGGTTAACGGTTAACGCTAGGTTAACGGTCTCTTTTTATGATTGATTATCTGAAGTTTCTATTACTTTTGAAATGTGAAAACAAGAATAAACATATTAATAATCGTATCGATTATAGCATTAGTAACCTTATCTGTTATTCAATATTCTTTAATTGAGAATACATTTAAGTTACAACGTGATGTCTTTTTTAAAGAAATGAAGCAGGAGCTAAAGTTTCTGGAAAAAACGGACCAATGGGATGAGGCTTACGCAGCAATTTTAAAGCAAGTCGTTTCAGAATACGAAGGTAGTTTTACTTCTAATGAAAAATTATTTACGCTGTTTTACAAGAAAAGGGATAGTTTAAACGATAGCTTCAAAAGCTACTTTAAGAATATAATACAAAAGAAAGAGCTCACATTTCCAGTATCATATCAGAAGAATATTACAAATGCTATACTTATTAATGAATTGGGAAAAGATACTTTGGTGAGCGCAAAGAATGAGCCCGTATTGCTTTTTGGAGATTCACTAAATGAAGATACCAGATATCATATAAATAAAGGAGAATGGTCTACAATGAGTTCTTCTAAAGAAGAAAATAGTAATCTTTCTATTAAAGATGAAAAGCTGGGTTTTGTAATAACAACAAAGAGTTATATAGATGTTAAGAATTGGAAATTAGTAGTTTTAAGTCGAATGTTTTGGGTGTTGTTGGCAAGTATTGGTTCAATAGTAACGATTGTTGTATTATTCGTGTTGGCTTTTTATTCCTTTATAAAGCAGAAAAAAAACGCAGATATAAAAACCGATTTTGTAAACAATATTACTCATGAACTTAAAACTCCTTTAGCTACATTAAGCATTGCTACGAAAACATTACAAGATAAAAACGTTCAGAAAAACGAAGCTATTGTGCAATCTACTATAGCAACTATTGACAGACAAAGAAATCGATTACAAAAGGTAATAGATCAAGTGGTACATAACTCGCTAGGTTTTGAAGATATTCAACTGGAAAAAGAGGAAGTGTATGTTAAAATTTGGTTAGAAAACTTAATTAACGATTATCATTTGCAACATGCAGGTATTACTCTCTCGAGTCATCTTTCCAAAGAGAATATTGTATTAATGATAGATAAGTTTCAATTTAATACGGTTGTGCTGAATGTGTTGGATAATGCTGTAAAATATGGAGCGGATACTATTGCGGTTTCTACGGAAAAATCGGAGAGATATTTTAGTATTATCATGGTAGACAATGGAGTAGGAATAGCTAAAGATCAACAGAAAAGAGTATTTGATAAGTTTTATCGAATAGATAACAATACCGTGCATAATGTAAAAGGTTTAGGTTTGGGATTGTATTATGTAAATCAAATAGTTAAAGCTCATAAAGGAGTTGTTACTTTGGAAAGTCAACCTTCTAAAGGAACAACGATAACAATTAAAATTCCTATGGCATGAAACGAGTTTTGTTAGCTGAAGATGATATTGATTTTGGCAATATTTTACAACAATATTTAAGCTTATACGAGTTTAAGGTTACTTGGGCGAAAGATGGAGAAGAGGCCATGGAGGTATTTCATAAAAACGAATTTGATATTTGTGTTTTTGATGTAATGATGCCCAAGTTAGATGGATTCTCGTTAGCAGAGAAGGTTATTGAACTGAATCCTGAAATGCCCTTTGTGTTTTTAACTGCTCGAAGTCAAAAGGAGGATAAAATAAAGGGATTGAAATTAGGGGCAGACGATTACATTATAAAGCCTTTTGAGGCGGAGGAACTTATTCTGCGTTTACAAAATATTATCAAAAGAACTCAGAAGAAGGGGCTTGCTCATTTCTCGGAAAATGATTTTGCTATCGGAAAGTATCAGTTTAACAAGGAAAAACTCGAACTCACTTATAAAGAAACTGTTCAACGGTTGACTGAAAAAGAGGCACAACTTGTTCAATTTTTGGTTCAACATAAAAATCAATTGTTGAAAAGAGATAAAATATTACAAGCTGTTTGGGGAACCGATGATTTTTTTACTGGTAGAAGTATGGATGTGTTTATTAGTCGGTTACGAAAGTATTTTAAAGAAGATTCTTCAATTAAAATTGAAAGTGTAAGAGGGGTTGGGCTTGAATTTAAGTTAGATTCTACAAAAAAATAATCATTTAAAACATAAAAAAAATAAAGGGTTTCTGTAATGTTTTTTACAGGAATGGGATCCCTAGTATTTAAAAATAACGTATAACTTTAAAATTAATAATTATGAAAACTTTAATGTGTTTAGTACTTTTTTTGACATCAATATTTATGAAAGCTCAAGAAACACCAGAGCCACCCCAACCTCCAACAGAAGTACATAGTGCCACTGAAGGAAGGAGTTATTCCTATAACACTTCAACAAAAAGAAATAAACGTAACAGTTCTAGTTCTATTTCGGTAAAAAGCACCAATACTATCTATAAATTTAGAGCTTCCTTTAATAATGAAGTTACCGCTGACGTGAGAAATTTTCTTCAGAATAAATTCAAAGAAATGAAGTTTACAAATAGCAATGGGACTTCTTTTTGGAGTGTTTTGAAAAATAATGAAGAAGCCTTTAAGTGTAGGGTAAGTGAAGGTGTTGTGAGAATTTATGTAGATAAAGAAATGACTTCAACAGGTTTTCAAGAAAGGATTGTAGCTATTGGAAAAGAACTTAAGTATGTGATTAATGGTGAAAGTGTACGTGAATCAGAGAAAGCGAGAAAAGAAAGTGCAAAACGAAGATTAGAGCGTGCTAAAAGAGAATATGAAAGAGCTGAAAGAAACTATGAGAGAATTAAAAAATAAGACAAAACTCTTTATAAAAAATCCCATTTTTACTTTTTAAAAATGGGATTTTTTTTAGTATTATTATTTACTTAATTCCGTAAAATATTTATAGAAGTAAGGAATTGTTTCAATACCTTTCAAATAATTCCAAACTCCGAAATGTTCGTTTGGAGAGTGAATGGCATCAGAGTTTAAGCCGAATCCCATCAAAATAGTTTTGCTCTTTAGTTCTTCTTCAAACAAAGCAACAATAGGGATGCTACCTCCGCTACGTTGCGGAATAGGAGTTACACCAAAGGTTGCTTCATAAGCTTTACTAGCTGCTTGGTAGGCTATATTGTCAATTGGAGTTACATATCCTTGACCTCCGTGATGTGGTGTTACTTTTACCGAAACACCTTCAGGGGCGATACTTTCAAAATGATTTTTAAATAACTCAGTAATCTCTCGCCACTCTTGGTTAGGAACTAAACGCATTGAAATTTTAGCATAAGCCTTGCTTGCAATAACAGTTTTTGCTCCTTCACCAGTATAACCACCCCAAATTCCGTTAACATCTAGCGTAGGACGAATAGAATTTCGTTCGTTGGTCGAGAAGCCTTCTTCACCATATACTGCATCAATAGCTAAAGCGTTTTTATAATCTTCAAGTGAGAATGGAGCTTTTGCCATTTCATCTCGTTCTTCTCTTGACAATTCTTCAACCTTATCATAAAAGCCAGGAATGGTAATATGTTTGTTTTCATCATGTAATGAAGCAATCATTTTAGTCAATACGTTAATAGGGTTCGCTACAGCACCTCCGTACAATCCAGAATGTAAGTCTCTATTTGGTCCAGTTACTTCAACTTCAACATAACTTAAGCCTCTTAAACCAGTTGTAATAGAAGGAATATTGTTAGCAATCATTCCTGTATCAGAAATTAAGATAACATCATTGGCTAATTTTTCCTTGTTTCTTGGAACGAACCAAGCTAAACTTTCCGACCCAACTTCTTCTTCACCTTCAATCATAAACTTTACATTACAAGGAAGGTTTCCTGTTTTTGTCATGTATTCCAAAGCTTTTACATGCATGTACATTTGACCTTTGTCGTCACATGCCCCTCTTGCAAAAATGGCCCCATCAGGATGAGTCTCTGTTTTCTTTATAACGGGTTCAAAAGGAGGAGAGTCCCATAAATCAATAGGGTCCGCAGGTTGAACGTCATAATGACCATAAACCAATACAGTAGGAAGGTTTGGATCTATAATTTTTTCACCATAAACAATTGGGTATCCTGGGGTTTCACAAATTTCAACTTTGTCGCAACCAGCTTTTTCTAAGCTGTTTTTGACACTGTCAGCAGTATTAAGTACATCTTGGTTAAAAGCAGGATCAGCACTTACCGATGGTATTTTAAGAAGCTCAATAAGCTCATTTAAAAAGCGCTGTTTATGGTTGGTTATATAGTCTTGAATAGTTTGCATTGTAAAATAATTAAGTACGCTAAGTTAACAGATTTTTTTTGAATTCTGTAGCCGAAATCTTCTGAGTCTTTTGAAAGTGTTTGTGAACTAGTTACTAAATAGGTGTTTTAGTTTTCGTTAAAATAGAGTTGCATTAAGAATATGAAAATTGCGCCATTTGTTGAGGGATTTTTTAAGAAACAGATAATATTATGTTAACAGAGACTCTAAGGAAAGTGTATATGTTTGCTGAGCATTAGCAATCTATTTAAAATTTTAGAAGGGTTTTAAAATAGAATTTAGTTGTAAGCTCTCGTTCGAGAGCTTTTTTTTATGGGAAAATTTCTGATTTACAGGGAGCTATAGAATTGAGGTTGTAAATACCAATAATTTGTGTTTGATATTTGAATAGTTTATGTATATTTGCACGCACAATTCAAAAAGAGCGGGCGTGGTGGAATTGGTAGACACGCTAGACTTAGGATCTAGTGCCGCAAGGTGTGAGAGTTCGAGTCTCTCCGCCCGTACTAAAAAACCTTCAGAAATTCTGAAGGTTTTTTTATTGAATTCTGATTGCAGGTTTTTATACCTTAAAAGTCAATACTGGTTTTACAACATTTTTGGAAAGACTCATGGAAATGCTTCCATTTAAATATCTGGAAAGGCCAGTTCTACCATGAGTTGCTATCGAAATTAAATCAACTTCCTTGTCTTTTGAGAAGTTTAAAATACCTCTAGGAACAGATTTACTGTTGTAAACATGGATTGAGTATTTTTCGACATCATACTTTTTAATGAATTTTTCTACTTTCTCTTTTGAATCGTTAGAATCTTCAAAGTGCTTTGGTGTATTTACCTTAAGTAAATAAAGTTTGCTTTTAAAATAACGAGTAAACTCTAAAAAGCCTTCAAAAGCTTTTGCTTCATCTTTTTCAAAAGTAGAGGCAAATACCATTTTTTTAAACTTAAACTTAGCATCATTCTTTTTTGTGATTAATACTGGAATGTTTAGGCTGGCAATTGTTTTTTCCGTGTTTGATCCAATAATCATTTCTTTAAGGGCAGTTTGCCCTTTCGAACCCATGACGATGAGGTCGGGTGAGATTTTTTTCGAATAGTCTCGAATTCCTTCGTAGGGATTTTGAAAGCGAATAGAGTGTTGGATGTCTTCGAAGCTATCAAAATATTTAGTTTTGATGTCGGCGAGTTTGTCCTTAACTTTTCTTAGGTAAAGCATGCTTTCCGGTATGCTAAAGTTGCTTCCAGCGCCCATGTCAACAATACCCGATGGTAGTTCTACCATATGGACCAGATGGATTTCGCTGTTGGCTTTTTTTGCAATTTTCGAAGCAAGAACACAAGCGTACTCGGAGTGCTTTGAAAAATCTATTGGAATCAATATTTTTTTCATATGTATGTGGGGTTAGTGAAGAGAGTAACACCTTAAAATTACAAAATATTTAAAGAAAAAACTATTTGCTTGTTAAGTATTTAGTTAGTATATTTGCAAGGAATTTAAAGAATTAATAAATGAAGGGGACAAACGTCCCCTCTTTTTATATCTAAAATGGATCAAGAAAGAGTAAAAGAATTATTACAGGAAGCCCTAGAACAGAACAATTCGCTGTTTTTGATAGATTTACAGTTTCTTGAAAATAATAGGGTAAAAGTTATTGTTGACGGAGATGAAGGTGTACCTTTGAACGAGTGTGTTCGAATAAGTAGAAATATTGAACATAATTTAGATCGAGAAAAGGAAGATTTTGCATTAGAAGTTACCACACCAGATATCGCCCATCCTTTAATTCAAAAACGTCAGTATAAGAAGAATAAGGGGAGAACGCTTAAAGTGAAAACAAAAACCCAAGAGTATGAAGGGGTTTTAGTTGAAGTAACTGACGAGGATATTACCTTACAATGGAAAGCAAGAGAGCCTAAACCTATAGGGAAAGGAAAACATACTGTTGAAAAAACAGCAGTTTTACCTTATGGAGATATAAAAGAAGCAAAAGTGAAGATTATATTTAATTAAGATAATGAGATGGAAAATATTGCGCTAATCGATTCGTTTTCGGAGTTTAAAGATATCAAGAGTATTGATAGAGTAACACTTATGTCTATTTTAGAGGAAGTGTTTAGAGCCGCTTTGAAACGTAGATTTGGATCAGATGAAAATTTTGATATTATTATTAACCCTGACAAAGGAGATTTGGAGATTTGGAGGAACAGGGTTGTAGTAGCAGATGAAATGTCGGAAGATGACAACGAAGAAATCGAATTATCTGAGGCTAGAAAAATAGAGCCTGATTTTGAAATAGGAGAAGATGTTTCTGAGGAAGTAAAATTAGTAGACTTAGGAAGAAGAGCTATATTAGCGCTGCGTCAAAATTTAATTTCTAAGATACATGAGCACGATAGTACAAATGTATTTAAGCAATTTAAAGATCTAGAAGGTGATATTTATAGCGCAGAAGTACATCATATTCGTCATAATGCTGTAATTTTACTGGATGATGAAGGGAATGAGATTGTTTTGCCGAAAAGCGAGCAAATTCGATCTGATTTCTTTAGAAAGGGAGATACCGTTCGTGGAGTTATTAAATCAGTTGAATTAAGAGGGAATAAACCAGCAATAATTTTATCCAGAACAGCACCAAAATTCTTGGTAAAACTGTTTGAACAAGAAATACCTGAAGTATTTGATGGTTTAATTACCATTGAAGGAGTTGCAAGAATTCCTGGAGATAAAGCGAAAATAGCCGTTGATTCTTATGATGATAGAATTGATCCTGTAGGAGCATGTGTTGGAGTAAAAGGATCACGTATTCATGGTATCGTTCGTGAATTAGGAAATGAGAATATTGATGTAATTAATTATACGAAAAACGAACAATTATTTATATCAAGAGCATTAAGCCCTGCTAAAGTTTTATCGGTTACCATCGATAAATTTGAGGAGGAAAAAAATGGAAAGAAAGGACGTGTTAATGTATTGTTGAAACCAGAAGAAGTGTCAAAAGCAATTGGACGTTCTGGGGTTAATATTAGATTGGCAAGTGAATTAACTGGATATGAAATAGATGTTCAAAGGGAAGGACTTGAAGAAGAAGATGTTGAACTGACAGAATTCTCTGATGAAATTGAAGCTTGGGTAATTGAAGAATTCAAAAAAATTGGATTAGATACAGCGAAGAGCGTCTTAGAAAAAGATGTTTCAATGTTAGTTCAAAGAACCGATCTTGAAGAAGAAACAATTTTAGAAGTTCAGAGAGTTCTTAGAGAAGAATTTGAAGAATAAATAGTTACGGAAGGCTAGAGCCGTTAAAAACTAGCGATAAATGAAAAAAAACATAACTATAATGTTTATTGTAAAGTGTGTTTTTTAGGAATAAAGTATAATAATAATTTATGGCTGAAGGCAAAAAATTAAGACTAAACAAGGTTTTAAGAGAATTAAACATTTCTTTAGATAGAGCTGTGGAGCATCTGGCTAAAAATGGCTATGAGGTTGAGACTCGCCCTACTACAAAGATTTCTGATAAGGAATATCAAATATTACTTGATGGATTCCAAACAGATAAATCTAAAAAAGTAGCTTCTAAGGAGGTGAGCGAAGAGAAGAGAAAAGAAAAAGAGGCAATTCGCCAACAACTAGAAGCAGAGCAAGAGAAGAAACGTTTAGACGAAGAAGCTAAAAAGCAAGAAGTTTTAAAAGCCAAAGCAACTAAATTAGAACTTAAAACTGTTGGTAAAATTAACATTGAAACAGGCAAGGAAGTGGTCGAAGAACCAGAAGTTAAGGAAGAGCCTGTTGTTGAAAAGAAAGAAGAACCAGTACCAGTAGTTGAAGAAAAAGTAACCAAACAAGCAGAAGCACCTAAAGTAGAAGTAACGGAACCAAAAGAAGAAGTTACTCCTCCTGTAAAAAAGGAAGAACCTGCTCCAATAGTGAAAAAAGAAGATACTATAAAAAAAGTAGAGGAAAGTGCTCCTAAGGTTGAGCATTCAAAGCCAGCGTCGTCTTCTAAAATAGACAAGGCGGTTGAGCAGAGTCAGTTATCAAGAGCTAAAAAGGTTGATAAACCTAAAGTTGTTGAAAAGCAAGCGGAAGTAACTCCTGAAAATGCTGAGAAATTAAAAACTCAGTATAAAAAATTGGATGGGCCTAGAATCACGGGACAAAAAATTGATTTAAAACAATTTGAAAGACCTAAGAAGAAAAAGCCAGACAATAAGGATAATAAGAAAGATGGCGATAAGAGGAAACGTAAAAGAATTGTAAACAAACCTGGAGGCAATAATAAGCAAGGTAATAACAACAATTCTCAAGGAAACAACAATAATCGTCAAGGAGGGAATAATAATAACCGTACTGGAGGGAATACGAATAACCGCCCTGGAGGAAATCGTCCTGGAGGAAATCGCCCTGGAGGGAACCGTCCTGGTGGAAACCGTGCAGGTGGAAACCAAAGAGGAAGAAGACCTATTGTTAAAAAGGAAGAGCTTACAGAAGCTGAAATCCAAAAACAAGTTAGAGAAACTCTTGAAAAGCTTCAAGGGAAATCTAGTAAAGGTAAAGGAGCCAAGTATCGTAGAGATAAAAGAGATCAGCATCGTCAACAGGCAGAGGCTGAATTAAAGGCACAACAAGAAGAAAGCAAAGTACTTAAAGTAACAGAGTTTGTTACCGTAAGTGAGGTTGCTACAATGATGGATAAACCAGTTACCGATATTATTTCTGCATGTATGATGTTAGGAATGATGGTAACAATGAATCAGCGTTTAGATGCTGAAACACTTAAAATAGTTGCTGAGGAGTTTAACTATAAAGTTGAATTCGTTGGAGCGGAGGTTGAAGAATCTATTGAAGAAATAGTTGATAAACCAGAAGACTTATTAAATAGAGCACCAATTATTACAGTAATGGGTCACGTTGATCATGGTAAAACATCATTACTAGATTACGTTCGTAAAGCGAATGTAATTGCTGGAGAAAGTGGTGGAATTACACAGCATATCGGTGCATATGGAGTAGCGTTAGATAATGGTCAGAAAATAGCGTTTTTAGATACACCAGGTCACGAGGCGTTTACAGCGATGCGTGCACGTGGTGCTCAAGTAACGGATTTAGTAATTATTGTAATTGCAGCAGATGATGATGTGATGCCTCAAACAAAAGAAGCAATATCACATGCTCAAGCGGCAAACGTGCCTATTATATTTGCGATTAACAAAATTGATAAGCCAAATGCTAATCCTGACAATATTAAAACTCAGTTATCAGCAATGAATTTACTTGTTGAAGATTGGGGAGGTAATATTCAATCACAAGAAATATCGGCTAAAACTGGTCAAGGAGTTGATGAATTACTTGAAAAAGTATTATTAGAAGCTGAAATTCTAGAACTGAAAGCTAATCCTGATAAGAATGCTGTAGGAACGGTAGTAGAGGCTCAATTAGATAAAGGTAGAGGATATGTTTCTACAATCCTAGTTCAAGCAGGAACGCTTAAAATAGGAGATTATTTATTAGCTGGAAAGCATAGTGGTAAGGTAAGAGCTATGTTTGATGAAAGAGGTAATAAAGTAAATGAAGCTGGACCTTCAACACCAGTATCTATTCTTGGTCTTGATGGTGCGCCACAGGCAGGAGATAAGTTTAATGTATTTGATGATGAAAGAGAAGCGAAGCAAATTGCAGTAAAACGTTCTCAATTACAACGTGAGCAATCGGTAAGAACTCAGAAAACATTAACGTTAGATGAAATTGGACGTCGTATTGCTTTAGGAGACTTTAAAGAGTTAAATATTATCCTAAAAGGTGATGTTGATGGATCTGTTGAGGCTTTAACTGATTCATTCCAGAAATTATCTACAGAAGAAATTCAGGTAAACATACTTCACAAAGGAGTTGGAGCTATTACGGAATCTGATGTATTATTAGCTACGGCTTCTGATGCTATTATTGTAGGATTTAATGTACGTCCTCAAGGAAATGCCAGAGTGGTTGCTGATAAGGAAGAAGTTGATATCAGAACATACTCGATCATTTACGATGCAATTAATGATCTGAAAGATGCAATGGAAGGAATGCTTTCTCCTGAAATGAGAGAAGAAGTTCTTGGTAATGTTGAAATCAGAGAAGTTTATAAGATCTCTAAGGTTGGTAACATTGCAGGATGTATGGTAATGAATGGTAAGATAACGAGAGATGCGAAAGTTCGTATTGTTAGAGAAGGAATTGTTGTTCATGACGGTTTATTAACTTCCTTAAAACGTTTTAAAGACGATGTGAAAGAAGTTACTAAAGGATACGATTGTGGTATTCAAATTAAAGGATACAATGATATTAAAGAAGGTGATACTATTGAAGCTTATACTGAAGTTGCAGTTAAGAAAAAGCTTAAATAAAAAACCAATACCTTATATTCAAAAGCTCAGTTTTAATAAACTGAGCTTTTTTTATGCAATCCATTTTTATAAACTCGTTTTCCTATACAATATATTGATTTTTAAAAAGTTGTATATTGATGCTGTATTTGGTGTCATGAGTATTTTGTACGTTAACTTTAATTTTATATTGGTTACATGGTTAGAGGTAATTTTTTCATTGTTTTTTTATTTACATTTTTCTGCTCTTGGGCTCAGCACCCACTCACCAGTAGTCAAAAATTCCATAAAACTTCAGGAGATGTTTTGGTAGCGGTCCTACCGACGTTGGCCTTGGGTTCAACATTTATTTGGGATGATGAAAGTAATGGAACACTTCAATTTACCAAGAGTTTTTTGGCAACTTCAGCAAGTGTATATGCTTTAAAATTACTGATAGATAAAGAACGACCAAGTGGTGAAAGTTTGAATAGCTTTCCTTCTGGTCATACAGCTATATCTTTTGCTAGTGCTGCTTTTTTCCAGAAAAGATATGGATGGAAGGTCGGTGTTCCAGCATATGTATTAGCCGCCTATGTTGGTTATTCTAGAATTACATCCGATAAACATGATAAATGGGATGTTTTAGCAGGTGCACTTATAGGAACGGGTTTTTCTTATTTGTTTACTAAAAAGTATAATAAAGAGAGTAAAGTAAGTTTCTCACTAAGAACAATGGATCGCTATACAACCATTGGAGTAACGTATCGTTTTTAATGAAGTTTAAAGGTACTTTTTAACTTGAGATACGACGTTAGTAATACTAATGGTATTAAAACATTTTAGGTAGCCATCAGGAAAATCTTTTCCATAGACAGATGTTGGGATTAATGGGAACTTTTCTAAATCTGGTAGAATTTGGTTTTCCATTTTTTGATTAAATGGAACGAAACCTAAAAATGGATGTGTTACTCCCCAAATAGTAATTACTGGAACGTCATACATAGCTGCCATATGACCATTTCCTGAATCCATAGAGATCATTACATCTAAGTTTGATATAATATCAAGTTCTTCCTTAAAACTCCCTTTCTGAATTAGAGAATATACATTGTTGTATTTACTTTCAATAGATTCGAAAACCTGTTTTTGTTTATCACCACCGCCAAAAAGTAAAATACTGGTGTTCTCAAGAGTGCTAAGCTCCATAATGAGCTCATTTAATTGCTGTTTTGGAAGGCTTTTGCTGTCGTAAGCTGCAAATGGAGCAATACCTATTAGTTGTTGGTTTTTAAGGTGTTCTATTAAAACAGGAAGTTTCTTTTTAGAAGGCTTATATCGTTGCGATAAATCAATTGTATATCCCAGTTTTCGAAATACATCAACATAGCGTTCGTGTGTTGACTTAAGTGGCCTTAATTTTTTGTTTTGATTTAGGGAAGTTAATTCCTTTTTTTCTTTTCTACCCTTATTTAATTGATACGACTTATAGCCTCTGATTTTGAAAAGAGCAATGAGTGCTTTCGACCTCAAAACATTATGTAGGTCCGCAACAAAATCTATATTCAAACTTAATAATTCCTTATGAAGTCGAAACAAACCTAAAAAGCCTTCATGTTTGCCGTTTAAGTCCGGACAAAAAATAGAAACTCTCTCTAAATCATCAAAAAAAGGAGTGAAAAATGATCGGGTAACAACAGTAATTTTAACATTTGGGTACTGATTTAATAAAGCCCTGAGTACAGGTACCGTCATGGCAACATCTCCCATGGCTGAGAGGCGTATAACCAAAATATGTTTTGTTGTAGATTGCAAATGAAATTACTTTTGAGATCTAAGGACAGGGTTTAGCTCATCATCATTATACATTTTCATTTGCTTATAAACCTTCATGTATTTATTCCCTTTTTCTATATCTGTCAAAAGAGTGTCTATTGCCGAAGATAAATCTGTACGTTGCTCAAGCAAAATATCAAGTTTCTTCTGACAATTATTTTTATGTTCTTCTGATGCATTTGAGCGATTCGCCTCTTCATTCATATGATATACTTTCAAGGCTAAAATGGAAAGTCTGTCAACACCCCACGCTGGACTTTCTGTATTTATGGTAGCGTTACTTTTAGCGGAAACGTTTTTATATTGTTCTAAAAAATAAGCATCTATATATTCAACCATATCCGTTCTGTCTTGATTCGAAGCATCAATCTTTCGTTTTAAATCTAAGGCAGCAATAGGATCTATATTCGGATCTCTAATAATATCTTCATAATGCCATTGAACAGTATCAATCCAACACTTTCTATAAAGTAAATGACTTAGTAAATCTTCTTTTTCACTGTATTTATTGACGAATTCTTGATATACATCATCTTTAATATGGTAGTCATTAATTACTCCTTGAAAAATCTTATTCGCTATATCTGTAAACATGTTCAAAAATTACTTTAAAAATCAAAGGTACTATATATATATTATATGAAACTTTTCATGAGTTGTAAAAGAAACTTAAAGAAATTAACTTTCTTAAAGTTAAGAGAAATAAAAAGAACCTAGTTGGTTTTTAAGCAAAACGTCTCTCAATTATCTCAAGAAGTCTTGTTTCGTATTCTTCTTTTTCTGACCAATCGTAGTCTGGTTTAATCAATTTATTAATGAATTTTTTCGCCTCTTTTTCGGTTTTGCAAGTATTTAGTTGGGAAATAACTCTATTAAAATCTGTTTGATTTCCTTCGAATAGATGTTTTACAAAGGCAATTCTGTCGTTAAGACCAATTTGAATCGTATTTTGTAAATGATCGTTTAATGATTTTTTTGGTTCTGCCTTTTCAAAAAGATTTGCCATTACATCAACAGGAAGTGTGTCATTTAATTCTTCCTCTAAGGTTGGAGTTTTACGTTCACCTATATCCTTAACATCATTTTTAGAAGTATCACTTTTCTTACTGAATAATAACTCCTCCAACTCGTCAAAAGGTTGTTCGGTTATTTTTTCAACGTGTTCTACAGATTCATTGTTTTTTTCAGAGGTTTCCGGTTCTTGTTGAAGCTGTTCGGGTTCTTCTTCTAAAATATGTTTTACAACAATTTCCTCGTCTGGTTCTTCTTCTTTGCTCTTTTCTTCGGAAGAATTTACTGTAATGTCTTCAGTTGGAGTTTCAGAAATTATTGGTTTTCGAACAATGCTCTTTTCAGGGATAACATCATTTATAGGAGAGTTTTCAATTTTCTCTTGAGGAACCTGTTCATTTTCCTTTTCTATGAGATCTCTTCTTTCTTCAGCTTCAATTACCTTGTTTATTAATTCCTCTTTGGTAACTTCTGCGTTTGGAGTTGTGTTTATATACTCATCTACATAAGCTAAAACTGAAAGTTTTTCATAAACTTCGTATGCTTTTTTCTTTAGCTCTAGCACATCTTCTTTATTTTTCATTTTTAAAATACTGTGTGCTAAACTTGTTAAATCGGAGGCTAATTTTTTGTGCATAAGTTGTTTTATGTTTTTAAGTTTTGCTCTTAAATTTTAATAAATTTGTTCTCTATTCGAAAGTAAAAACAAATGTTAATAACAGAGCTTAAAATTACAAAATGTTTCTTGAAAATACAGTAAATTATACAGAACAATTTGGGTGGATAGAAGTAATTTGTGGCTCAATGTTTTCTGGAAAAACAGAAGAACTTATTAGACGCTTAAGAAGAGCACAATTAGCAAAACAAAGAGTTGAAATCTTCAAACCAGAGGTAGATACGCGATACGATGATGAGGAAGTGGTATCTCATAATGAAAATAGAATTCGATCAACGCCTGTACCTGCATCTTCAAATATTCGACTTTTAGCCAATAATGTCGATGTTGTAGGGATTGATGAAGCACAATTTTTTGATGATGAGATTGTTGCTGTATGTAACGATTTGGCAAATAGAGGAATTCGTGTAATTGTAGCGGGTTTAGATATGGATTTTAAAGGAAATCCCTTTGGACCTATTCCAGCTTTAATGGCAACGGCTGAATATGTTACAAAAGTTCATGCCGTATGTACTCGAACAGGAAATTTGGCTCACTACAGTTACAGGAAAGCAGCGAATGACGATCTTGTTATGCTAGGAGAAACTCAAGAATATGAGCCGCTTAGTAGAGCCGCGTATTATAAGGCAATGCAAAATTCTAAAATAGAAAAAGATAACGCAGATGAATAATCATGTTACCGTGTTGGAAATAGATGCAAACGCAGTTTTGCACAATCTAAATTATTTCAAACAAAAACTCAACCCATCAACAAAAATGTTGGCTGTTGTAAAAGCTTTTGGATATGGAAGTGAAGCCGTTGAAATTGCGAAAATAGTGCAAGACCAAGTTGATTATTTTGCTGTGGCTTATTCGCATGAAGGGGTTGCATTGCGTGAAGCAGGAATTAAAACACCTATTTTAGTTTTACATCCGCAAATTCAGAATTTAGAATTAATAGTAAAATATTATTTAGAGCCGAACTTATACAACTTTAAAATATTTGATGCATTTTTAAAACTTGCGGATGAACAACCTTTAATGAATTATCCAGTTCATATTAAGTTTAATACAGGTCTTAATAGATTAGGCTTTTGGCATTCTGATATTCCAACAATTTTGGCCGAGTTAAAGCAGTCGAATAATGTGAAAGTTCAATCTGTTTTCTCTCATTTGGCGGCAAGTGAAGATTTAAATGAACAAGAGTTTACCGTTGGTCAAATTAACAACTTCGCCTATATTGTAAAGGAGATTTATACGCATTTAGGATATGAGCCAATGATTCATATATTGAATACTTCAGGTATTGTAAATTATTCGAAGGCACAATTTGATATGGTTCGCCTTGGTATTGGTTTGTATGGATTTGGAAATACTCCAGAAGAAACCGCAAAGTTGAAAAATACCCATAGCTTAAAATCTATAATCTCACAAATACATATTATCCAACCAGGAGAAACTGTTGGATATAATAGGGCTTTCGTGGCAAGCCAACCTACACGAAGTGCAACAATTCCTATTGGACATGCAGATGGTATTTCAAGAAAACTCGGAAATAAGAATGGATTTGTAATCATCAATAATCAGGTCGCGCCGATTATTGGAAATGTTTGTATGGATATGATTATGGTAGATGTTACGAAGATAGATTGTAGTGAAGGTGATGAAGTAATACTGTTTAATCATCAACAGCATATTGAATTTATTTCTAATAAATGCGAAACGATACCTTATGAAGTTTTAACAGCTATGTCTCAAAGAATTAAAAGGTTGGTGAAACACTAATTTTTTTATACATTTAAATAAATTTAACAGTAAAATCATAAAATATGGGAATGCTCAAAGAGTTTAAAGACTTTGCGATGAAAGGTAACTTGGTTGATATTGCAGTTGGTTTCGTTATGGGAGCTGCTTTTAAACAAGTTGTAACATCTTTTACTGGAGGAATTATTTCTCCTTTAATCGGGTTGTTATTTAATGCCAATTTTAAAGACCTAAAACTAATTTTAAAGGAAGGTCAAGCAAATGACGCCGGAGAAGTAGTTGGCGAAGTAGCAATGCTCTATGGAGAGTTTTTCACCTATGTCATTGACTTCATTATTGTTGCTTTTGTAATGTTTATGGTTGTAAAAGGAATCAATAAAATGAAGAAAAAAGAAGAACCTGCTCCAGAAGCGCCAAAAGGCCCAAGTCAAGAAGAACTTCTTGTGGAGATAAGAGATTTATTAAAAAAATAATTAGTTAAAAGCCTTGAGGAATTCCTCAAGGCTTTTTTTTATAAGAATGAAATAAGAATTTTCGAATTAATCTCATTTCTTAATTGATCAATCTTTTCATACATTGTTGTAAAAAAGACTTTCCTGTCGATTTCAGTATCAACAGATATTTTTTTCGCTAATTGTAATTGCTTTTGCAAATACACATCCATTTCATCACATATATTGGAATCTTCAATTTTTATGTGAGAAAAGGAGCCATAAGGCATCAAAACACCTTTTTTTACTTCATTTTTAAAGAAAATCGTATGATTTAAATTCAATAATTTACTGTAGTAAAGTGTATATCTAAATTTTTTCTTACTTGGTAAGTTGTCCGAATTTTCATTGGTAACATTGTATTCAATTTCTTTAATAATTGAATTAATTTCATCACACAATAATAAAGCTTCCTCTTTCCTTAATGTTTTTGTGCGGAAAAAGTAAAATATTTGGTAAAGCGAACTATCAATAGTAGTATCACTCCAAATATCAACAATGTCTGTTAACTTAAATGTTTCCCTAAAATTATTAGCTTCCTCAATGGCAGCAAATTTCGGGTTAAAGTTGTAAAACGAAACCTTGTTATTAACTGAATTATTTTGTGAAAAATTTAAATGTACATAAATTCTAAACTTCCAATAAAGATTAGTTGTTTTTACATGGTAAAAAGGGATGTCTTTGGCAGAATAAACTACTTGAGTTCTATCTGTTGAATGAAATGTTTTAGTGTAATAAGAAAGTTCTTTGTAAAAGTGAATAAGACCATCGATATTATCTTGAAACTTATTCTTATTAATTAACAAAGAATTGTCCGAAGGCAATTCATACAATTCGTTTAATGATATTTTGTAGTGCCTTGCTAATTTAACGGCTTCCTTAAAAGTTAACGAAGTCCTTCCTTTAATCCTTCTGTAAGAAGCATCATAACTCACATCCAATACATCCGCGATTTCCTCTGTAAAAAGCACGTTTTTAGGCAACTTTTGCTTAATAACGTTAAAGAGTTTATCTTTTTCTATACCCATAATGTCTCTTAAATAGTGTTGTCCAACTTAAAAAATGCAAAAATAGTTTTATCGATTTTGCATTATTCGCAACCACCTATTGTCTAAATCTTTTTTAATTTGTTCTAAGACTTAGTTTAGGTGAACTGTGGGGGGACATCTATTTAAGGTTAAAAGAAAGTCTTCTCTATGCAGAGAGAAGACTTTTGTTTTGCTCTAAGATATAAAAAAATTATAAATGCTTACCTTTATTCCAACCGTTTTTTTCTAGGTATTTTTCTCCACTTTTAACTGCATCATCCTCAATACTAGTACCCATAGAGTCATTCCAACGATTTAAATAACCAAATAAAGATATTACTCCAAGCATTTCCACAATCTCTCCTTCCGTCCAATATTTGTGAAGCTCATCATTTATTTTTTCATCAACCATATTTGGAACCTGGCTGGCTGCCAAAGAAAAATCCAAAGCAGCTCTTTCAGCATCACTAAATGCTGGATGAGTTTTGTACTCCCAAATATTATCTAATTGTTCTTGTTCTGCCCCATATCGCTCAGCGGCTCTAATAGCATGTGCTTGGCAATACCTACAACCTGTGGCATTACTTGAAACCCAAGCAATCATTCTTTTTAAAGCTGAAGTAACTTTTCCTTCATTTTTCATTACAGCTTTGTTCAAATTGATAAAAGCTTTTGAAATTAAGGGTCTATGTTGCATTGTTAATACTGAATTCGGACAAAAACCTAATGTTTCATTAAAAAAATCAGCTAGTTCTTTTGTTTCCAGATCATGATTTGCTGGTAAAGGGTTTACTAACGGCATAGTCTATACTTTTTAATTTTTATTGATATTTTTTTACTGTAAGTTTGTTTTGTAAAACTTTGTAAACACAAAGCAAAGTCGGTAAATATCATATAAAATTACGTAAACAGCAAAAATAAAATATTATGGCACAGCATACGGTTACTACTACTTGGAAAGAGAAAATGGCGTTTGAGACGGATAACCCTTTGGGACACAGTGTTGTTATTGATACCACTGAAGAAAATGGAGGAGATGCCTCTGGCTTAGCACCGAAAGCAATGATGCTTTCGTCTTTAGCAGGATGTTCTGGTTTAGATATTGTAGCACTTTTAAAGAAAATGAGAGCGGAAGTTGACGATTTTAAAATGATTGTAAAAGGAGAATTAACAGAAGAACACCCTAAGTATTATCATACAGTTTGGGTAGACTACCATTTTACAGGAAGTGAGTTAAAGGAAGATAAAATTGAAAAAGCGGTAAATTTGTCTGTAGAAAAATATTGTGGAGTGATGGAAATGTTTAAAAAATTTGCTGACGTTAAGATTGATATACATTTTCATAAAAAATAAATTGCATGCGATGGACATTTAAACCAGAACCTAATGAAAAAGAGGTTGAAAAATTAGCTGAAGAACTTGGAATAGATAGAGTGTTATCGAAGTTATTAGTACAAAGAGGTATTAAAACATTCGATGAAGCGAAGAGTTTTTTTCGCCCTTCACTCGATGATTTACATGATCCTTTTTTAATGAAGGACATGAATTTGGCGGTGCAGAGAATTGAAAAAGCAATAGAAGACGAAGAGAAAATATTAGTGTACGGCGATTACGATGTCGACGGAACTACCGCAGTTTCACTAATGTATTCGTATCTTATGGAAAGATACTCAAAGGTGGCTACATACATCCCTGATCGATATAAAGAAGGGTACGGAGTTTCTTTTCAAGGTGTCGATTTTGCTGTTGATAATGGGTTTCAATTAATCATTGCACTTGATTGCGGAATTAAGGCTATTGATAAAGTTGAGTATGCCAAAGAGAGAAATGTTGATTTTATTATTTGTGATCATCATAAACCTGGAGAAAAAGTTCCTGAGGCTGTGGCAATTTTAAACCCGAAACAGGTTGATTGCGAGTATCCTTATAAAGAATTATGTGGCTGTGGAGTTGGCTTTAAATTAATAGAAGCATTAGAATATCGAAATGACGGAGTAATTGATAACTTAATTCCTTATTTAGATTTAGTAGCTACGGCTGTGGCTGCTGATATTGTTCCTATTACTGGTGAAAATAGAGTATTGGCTTATTTCGGACTTCAGGTTATTAATACCGCACCAAGAAATGGAATAAAAGCAATTATTCATCAACTAGAGAAAAGTGAGCTAACTGTAACCGATGTTGTGTTCGTTATAGCACCTCGTATTAATGCAGCTGGAAGAATAAAACATGGGAATTTTGCGGTGAGTTTATTAACTGAACTAGATTTTGAAACAGCAAAAGAAGAAGCCTCCAATATTGAAAAGTTTAATTCGGATCGAAAAGAACTTGATGCAGCAATTACACAAGAGGCATTAGTTCAGATAGAGGATAACAACGAAGAAGAAAAATTCACGACCGTTGTATATGATGAAAATTGGCATAAAGGTGTTATCGGAATTGTAGCTTCAAGGTTAATCGAAACATTTTATAGGCCAACGATTGTATTTACGAAAAGCGGTGATAAACTGGCTGCATCGGCAAGATCAGTGAAAGGGTTTGATGTGTACAATGCTATAGAAGCTTGTTCTGAGTTTTTGGTTCAATTTGGAGGACACAAATACGCGGCAGGATTAACTATTTTACCAGAACAATACGATAATTTCAAAAGAAAATTTGAGGAGGTTGTTGCCGCATCTATTTCAAAGGATTTATTAGTTCCAGAAATAGGTATTGATGCTGAATTAGATTTATGTTCGATAAGCCCTAAGTTTTACAGAATTTTACAGCAAATGGCTCCTTTTGGCCCTCAGAATATGAAACCAGTGTTTTATAGCTCAAGTGTTAGAGATAATGGATACGGAAAGCAAGTGGGAAGTGATAAGAGTCACTTGAAGCTTAATGTTATTTACGGAGCTGATAGAAGAACTTACGGGGCGATAGGCTTTAGTTTAGGAAAGAAGATAAACTTAATAGAGAATGGTTTTGATATTGCTTATTGTTTAGATGAAAATACTTGGAATGGGGTAACCTCAATACAATTAATAGTAAAAGATTTGAAATAATTTATTTAGAATTGGTCTAAATAAATTATATTTGTCCGACTATTAAATTGATTATGGACGGTATTTATAAAATATACAATAATGATATCGGTATTTCTTTTCGATGGAAGGAAGTCCGATCTAACCTAACTCAAATTATATTTAGAGATACGGGTTTTCATTTAACCACTGAAGAAATTGAATTATTTATAGATAAAATTTGTGATGCTAAAGTTCAAAGGTCATGTGCTTCTTGTGAGGCCTCTGGCGCATGTAGATCGCTTTTGTTACAAACACCTTCTGATAAGGTGAGTATGGCAGTAACAGCGTCTGAACTTTCTCAGATCGAAGATTTATTAAGAGGAACGTTGTTTCAAATTAGAATGAACAATTATCTCAACGATTTATGTAAAAACTAAGAAATTTAATGAGTTTCTAATTTTCTTTAATTAGGTATAAATAGACTGGATAATGATCACTATATCCTCCCGTATATTTCCCGTAAGAAAAACTCCTAAATGGATACCCCTTAAATTTTCCCGTTTTTTGAGTTAAAAATGTCTTATTGAAAACACCAGATTTATACATTTTAAAGTTTGAAAAATCTTTATTCCCCCGATTTAAAATAGGAGAAGTGAACATTATTTGATCGAAAAGATTAAATTTACCTCTATAACCTAATGTACTAAAACCCCTGCGAAACATATCTTCGTAGGGGTTGTAAATATCTCCTTCCGACACATTTTTTTTCTTAGATTTTGTTTTTAATACACTTTTAAAACTTGAATTTGTAGGGTCGTCATTAAAGTCGCCTAAAATTAAAACTTTTGGGTTGTGATCATTTAACTTAATTTTCTCAATAATCTGACTAACTTTATAGGCTGCTTTTTCTCTTGAAGGATTTGTCTTTTCAGCACCTCCTCTTCTAGAAGGCCAATGGTTCACAATAACATGAATTAATTCATCATCTAAATAACCTGAAACTAAAAGTATGTCTCTTGTATATATTTTTTTATTATTGTAATAAATGTTTGGATTAAAGATTTCGTAGTGAACGGGTTTGAAATACTTTTGTTGATAAAGTAAGGCAACATCAATACCTCGTTTATCAGGTGAATCAAAATGGATTATCCCATAATGTTTGTCCTTTAATTTTTCCGAAGCAACTAAATCTTCAAGAACTTTTTTATTTTCTATTTCTGAAACACCTAAAATAGCGGGACTGGTTTGAGTTTTTTCAATACCAATCTGCGAAATTACCTCTCCTAACTTATTAAGTTTATCTTGATATACTCTTTCTCGATCGCTTTTAATTTCCATAATAGGACTTTTTTCATCGTCTTTGTTAGGGTCATCATAGGGATCGAATAAGTTTTCTAAATTGTAAAAAGCAATGGTCCTGATCTTATATGTTTTACTTTTCTGGGCGTAGCAAAATGCGAGAGAAAAACTTAAAATAGTAAGAATTACATTTTTTTTCATAGAATTGAAATTTCGGCTAAAAATAAGATAAAAAAGTAAATCCCTTTGTAAATCTCTTGATTTTGAGTGGTTTATTTATTTTTTTGTAATTTAGAATTCTCATTTAGAGAACTTAACTAAAATATTTAATTGCTATGAAAAATTTTAGGACAACGGTTGTCATGTTGTTTTGTGTCTGCGTATCTGTAAAATCTCAAAACGTTTTAAAAGGAATTGTCTTAAAGGAGAATTCGGAAGAGCCTCTGCAAGAAGTTTTCGTTGGTATCAAAGAGCTAAACTTAAGTCGGACAACAAAAAGTGATGGTAGTTTTATCTTAGAAAAAATTCCAAACGGAAACTATGACATAACCGTCGCGCTTCAAGGATATGAAACTCAAAATTATCCAGTACAGTTTTTAGGAGAAACTATTGATCTCGGTATTATTTTATTATACGAAGATATTTCAGAAGATCAAGATTTAAGTATTATAACAATTGCCGACGATGAACTTAATGATGATACTAGTATTGCAGATAATATTACTGGTTTATTGCAGTCATCGGAAGATTTATATTTAAGAACAGCAGCCTTTGAATGGGGTTCGTCTTTTTTTAGAGTAAGAGGATTAGACTCGGAAAATGGCAAAGTATTGATTAATGGAGTCGAAATGAATAAGTTTTACAACGGAAGACCTCAATGGAGTAATTGGGGTGGTTTAAACGATGTCATGCGAAATCAAGAATTTACAAGTGGATTAACTCCTTCTAGTTATGATTTTGGAGGTGCTCTAGGAACTACAAACATTAATACGAGAGCATCAGAATATTCAAAAGGAATTCGAATTTCTTATGCCTCTTCAAATAGAAGTTATGTACATCGAGTAATAGGAACATATACTTCAGGTTTGTCTAAAAATGGATGGGCTTTTGCAATTTCTGGAGGCAGAAGAGCGGGAAATGAAGGCTATGTAAATGGGACATTTTACGACGCGAATTCTATGTTTTTATCTGTAGAAAAAGTAATTAATGATCGTCACAGTATCAATGCATCTTTAATTGCAGCTGCTAATAAAAGAGGGAAGTCTGCTCCGAATACTCAAGAGGTATTTGATTTAAAAGGTAGTAAATACAATCCGTATTGGGGTTTTCAAAATGGTAAAGTAAGAAACTCTAGAGTAAAAGATTTGTTTGAGCCTATAATCATGTTGAATCATTATTGGAGTGTGTCTGAGAATACAAGATTGAATACCAACTTTTCTTATCAAATAGGTAGAATAGGTAATAGTCGTATAAATTTTAATGGGACTAGGTTGGTAAATGGATGGCCTATTGGTGGAGGCTCAAATCCAGACCCAACATACTATCAGAAGTTACCAAGTTTTGCTTTGAGAAATGGCACCGGAATGGAGTACGATTTGTTGCAAGAATTCTTAGATAATGGACAATGGAATTGGGATGAGATGATACGTCAGAACTTGACAGGAATAGAAAGTACAAATTCGAAATATATCTTATATGAAGATAGAAATGATGAAGATCAGTTTTCGATAAACACGATTTTTTCAAGCCAATTAAATAACAATATCACATTGAATGGTAAAGTACAATTTAGGCAAGTGAAGTCTGAGAATTTTGCAAATGTTATTGATTTACTTGGAGGGGACGGTTTTTTAGATATCGATACTTTTGGAGATGATTTAACATCCAAACAAAATGATGTAAGGAATCCAAATAGACTAGTTACAACGGGAGATCGCTTCGGTTATAATTATATATTCAATTCAAGTATGTATAGCGCTTTTTTACAAGGGCAATTTACATACAAGAAAGTTGATTTTTATATTGCTGGGAATGTGTCAAAATCTAATCATCAGAGAGAAGGACTATACCAGAATGGAAGTTATGTCGATAACTCTTTTGGAGAGTCTGAAAAAATGGGGTTCACTAATTTTAGTATAAAAACTGGATTTACCTCTAAGTTTTTAGGAGGTCATTTAGTAGATGTTAACGGAGGTTATATTACGAAGGCTCCAACATTGAGAAATACATTTTCAAATCCAAGAGAAAACAATGAAACTGTAAATAGCTTGAGTAGTGAAAAGATGCTGTCTTTTGATACTAGTTATATTTTTCGTTCTCCTTTGTTACAAACGAAACTTACTGGATATTTTATAGGTATTAAAGATGCTACTGAAATCGGTTTTTTTTTCGCAGATGGTATTGGAGGAGATAATGCTGCATTTGTTCAGGAAGTGCTTACTGGAATTGAGAAAAGACATTTTGGACTTGAGATAGGAGTTGATTTACAGTTAACTCCATCAACTAAGTTAAAAGGAGCGGCCAATATAGGTCAATATACTTATCAGAACAATCCCTTAATTTATCTTACTTCAGATGCTCCTTTACCTGAAAGACTTCAATCAGCTCAAGTCGCATATTTAAAAAATTACCGTATTGCATCAGGTCCTCAAAAGGCGTATTCTATTGGTTTTGAATATCGAGATCCTGACTATTGGTGGCTAGGTGCTACTGTAAACTATTTAGATGACACTTTTGTAGATATAGCTCCTTTAAAAAGAACGGAAAACTTTGTTATAGATGCTGATGGTGTTGAGTTTTTTGAATACGATCCAATAATTGCGAAAAGACTTTTGGCTCAAGAAGAATTTGATAGCTATTTGATCGTGAATGCGGTGGGAGGTAAATCTTGGAGAATAGGAAATTATTATGTGGGTTTTTTCGCTAGCATTAATAATTTATTTAATAAAGAATATATATCTGGAGGTTTTGAACAAGGTAGAAATGCCAATTACAGAACCTCTAAAGCCGATGAAGATTTATCAAAACCTATTTTTGGAAACAAATATTGGCAGGGAAGAGGAACAACTTATTTTATGAATGTCTATCTAAGATTTTAACAAAACCCAAAACAATAAAAAAATGAAAATGAAAAGTATAATTGTAATAGCCGTTTTACTTCTATTTTTAAAAGCAGCTGTTTCATGTGTAGATAATAATGATTATTGTCTACCAGAAGTTTCAGTCGAAGAACCTAGTATAATTGTTAATAGTTCTATTTCGACATTAATAGCAACCTTTAATGATTTAGGTAGTGATGTATTAAATTTTAGTTCCATAGGAGAGGGCTTAGTAATTGAAGGCTATGTTGTGTCAAGTGATGAAGCTGGAAATATGTATAAGGTTTTAGCTATTCAGAATAAACCTGAAAGTCCTACAGCTGCAATTCAATTAGCGGTTGACGCAGTTGATATGTATGCTTTTTATAATATCGGCAGAAAAGTTTATGTAAAGTTAGATGGTTTAGGAATGCATGATAATAATGGTGTGTTAGAGATTGGGAAAGTTAATGGAGCTTCCGTGGGCAGAATACCATTTTTCAACGATATTGAAAAAGATCATATACTAAGATCTTCTATAGTAACTGAAATTGTGCCAAGAGAAATAAGTAGTATAGCAGATTTAAATATATCGCATAACAGCATGTTGGTTTCTTTAAATAATATGCAAGCCGAAAGTAAAGGTCAAACTTATGGGAATTTGGATAACACTTTTAATGCAAATCGTGTGTTTAACAGCTGTATTGATGGAGAAAAGATTATTATGCGTAATAGTGGTTTTGCCGATTTTAAAGCGCAGTCTATTCCAGATATGAGTGGGAACATAATAGCAGTAATTGGAAATTATAGAGGCGATTTTCAATTATTTATTCGAGACACTTACGATTTAGATTTCACAGAAGCGAGGTGCGATCCTATTTTTGGGGAAGATTTTCAAACTGCTACAGATGATACCAATCTTGATATTGACGGATGGATTAACTATGCTGAAGCGGGGTCTAAAGTTTGGATGGAAAGTGTATATCAAAGAAATGGTTACGCTGAATTCAATCCGTTTGGATCGGGTGATAGTTCAAATATTGTATGGTTAATTACTCCTGAAATCAACTTAGAAGCACAGGACAATGAAATGTTAACATTTCAAACGCAACATGCCTATCCAGACGAGGGGCATGATCCATTAGAAGTACTAATTTCTACTGATTTTAATGGTGAAGAAGGCGGAGTTGAGAACGCTACTTGGGCACCATTGCCGTTTAAGGTTAGTTATTTAGAAAACTTCTCATCTTGGTTTACATTTACTGATTCGGGCGAAATAGATTTATCAGCTTATTCAGGAACTGCTTACATTGCTTTCAAGTATACTGGAAGTGATATAAATAATGAAAATATGACGTTGAATATTGAAAATGTTAAGGTTTCAGCAAATTAGAAAAGTTTGAGCGAGTGCAATGCATAAACCCGAGCTTGAAAGGCTCGGGTTTATTTAATAAAAACTTGATTAAGGTTACTATTCTTTAACTAATTGTTGCGTGTAAATGCTATTGGTGTTTGAAAGAGAAATAAAGTAAATTCCTGCAGATAAGTTAGAAACGTCAATATTTTGACTGTCCGCTTTCATTGAAATGTTTTGTAACAATTTACCATTGGCATCGTAAATAGTCACTTCTTTATACTTCCATAACTCATTTTGTATTCGAACTGTGATAACCTTACCTTTTAGTGGGTTCGGAGAAACCAAAACGACTTTATTATTGCTTACTAATGTAGGGATTGGTTCGGTATCATTTACTACTCTATTAACTCCGCAAGTTCCAATACGTTTCCAGCCGTTTGATGTTCTTTCGTATAATGTGTTAAAATAAACGACTTTATCGCCAGACTGGTAATTTTGGTTGGCGTTGTATTGAGGTACCCCAGCACAGATATCAGGATCAGGATCCGTTCCTCCTCCTTCTGCAATGGTTACTGAGTAATCTTCAACTTCTCCATAATTAAAAGCCCCGCAAGGAGAAGGGATTTTATTGTATTGCATACTAACACGTATCCTAGTTTTTCCGAGCTTTGCTGTTGATGGAATACTAAAACTACCACTTACAGGAGATTCAGTTGAAATGGATTTGCTCCATACCAATTCACCAGCATCTTCAAAATCTGAATCTTGATTAAGATCAATCCATACTGCATAACCTTCCTGATAACTTCTTCCCGTCCATTTTGGAGTAATAGAAATGGTGTGAGAAGTGTTTTGTTTTAATTCAGTGTTTTGAGCTGTGAAATCTTGATATCCATTTTGGGCGCTGGAATTATTATTAATGTTCCCAATAGTGACATTTTGAATGTACTCGTCGCTAACATTGTTTCCATTAGAACTACAATATGAAGGAACCGTAACGCTACCCTTGCTTTTTGCTACTTCAATTAAGTACTCAAGTCCAAGTTTGGCAAATTTGGCAGCATGGGTGGCATTCGCTGTAGGGAACCTGGTAGAAGTATCTCTAATGGTATGAATATAAGGGTTTGATTCGTTAAAAGAAGCCTCGAAAGGAAAAGCTGCTGCGTACCCTTGCTGAGCCCAACTATAATGATCGGAGCAACCGTAGTTACAGCGTGTGTAATCATAAGTAAATTGATGACTTCCAGATGCGTTGTAATGATCCATTAAATTAGCCAAAAAAGAATTTAAAGTAGTGCTATTAAAGCTATCGTCAGAAATATACACATCTTTCGGAGACCCCTTGTAGTTGGTCATGTCGAACTGGACATAAGAAATAACATTGACATTTCTGTTTTTATAGTCTTCCGCAATCTCTCTAGAACCTCTTAAACCTACTTCTTCAGCTGCGTACGCCATAAACTCAATAGTTCTTTTAGGTTGAAAGTTCATTTCGAACAGTACTCGAGCCACTTCTGTAATGGTAGCTATCCCAGAAGCATTGTCGTCAGCTCCAGGTGCGTTGGTATCTCGTTCAGGACTCACAGAATCGATATGACCACCAATAATTACATATTCATTTGGTAATTCTTGACCTTGAATAGTCATTACAACGGAGGGCATAGAGGTACTTTGATGTTCAACAATTTTAACAGATACATCCGATCGTCCATTTGATATGGTTTCCCATTTTTGCTTTAAATCTAGCACCGATTGTCTTGCCTTTTGAGTAGTGTGATATCTGGTTCCATAGGCTTCCAATTCTCTAATATGTGCATCGATATTGGTATTGTTTACCAGAGTAATCCCTTGATTTACCAATTGATCTTCAGAAATTGAATAGCTAGCTGTTTTTTGTTGTTGTTGTCTGGATTGATGGTTATTGATGGTGTTGATGGCTTGGGCTTCCGATTTTTCGAAGATAAAACCAGGCCCGTGAGTCAGTACCATGTGATGCAGTTTTTCGGCAGCTTTATCACTTAGCTTAACCGCACTATATCCATTTAAGGAGGAAATGATATTAATATCATTTGGAGCCAATTTTTTCAGTTTTGTGGCATATTCTGTTTCAATAGTACCATAAAACATGTTGGGGGTTTGAGCGAAAACATTGCTCAAATTCAGGTATAAAAATACCGTACAAATAAGTAAATACTTGCTTTTCATTTTAGAAGGGTTTAAAGTTAATTTTATTCGTAAAACTTAATGATAAGTTTATTAGCTTAAAAGTAATGTATCTTGTTTATAATCAGAAGGTAAGTTTTGTTTTTTATTTGGGTAAAATGCAAAAAGTTAAGGTAGGGTAAATTGTGGTATAAGGTTTTAGAAATTTTTCCGCATCTTTATGCTAATAAAAAGTAAGGTTATGTCTTCAAGTTATAGAATATCTAGAGCTTTTTTAAATGCAAAAAAATTGGATCTCTCTAAAGATTCCAGGTATATCTTGTTTTCGGATTGTCACAGGGGAGATAATAGTTTCGCTGATGACTTTTCACATAATAGAAAAATTTATCATTATGCTTTATCAGAATACTTAAACAAAGACTTTACCTATATAGAACTAGGAGACGGGGATGAGTTATGGGAAAATAAGTTTTCTGCAATTTTTGATGCAAATAAGGACGTTTTTCTCTTGTTGAAAGAATTTCATGAGCTCGGACGATTACATTTCATTTGGGGGAATCATGATATGGATTATAGAAATCCAAAGAAAATAGCTGAAAACTTGCATTACTATTATAATACTTCTGATGATAAAGAAAAAGAACTCATGATAGGGCCTTCTTTTTCGGAAGGGATTAGACTTACTCAAAGTGATGGTAAGAGTATCTTTTTATTACATGGGCACCAAGCTGATTGGTTCAATTATAACTTTTGGAAGCTTAGTAGGTTTCTTGTAAAAGTATTGTGGAAGCCCTTGCAAGTTCTCGGTGTAAAAGACCCAACGAGTCCTGCTCAAAATCATAAAGGGTTAATTAGAGTAGAGCGCCGATTAGAAAGATGGGTTAAAGAAAATAATAATCAAATGATTATTACAGGACATACACATAGGCCTAGGTTTCCTTCTGAAGACGAACCGCCACATTTTAATGACGGAAGTTGTGTCCACCCTCGCTGTATTACTGGGTTAGAAATTGAAAACAATGAAATAACATTGGTTAAGTGGCATGTGGTAACAAGCGCTGTTGGTGTAATGCAAATTAAAAGAGATGTTTTAGAAGGTCCCAGTAGCTTGTCTTATTATATATAAACATTTAACATAACAATTATTTAAGGTTAAATTAATTATAACGTAACTACAAGAGGGTAGATTTGTACTTCTTTAAATTTGAGAACTAGTCATAGTTTAGTTTTTGTCGACTATCGAATATGACGTACTGTATTTGGCCAAAGCAGTTTTTTAATAACATTCACTTAACACTTAATTAACGTTAGGTTTGGTTCTTTGCGTCCGACAAAAACTAAATCTAATGAATAATAGAAACGTGCTTATTGTACTAAGCATGCTCATGACACTTTTTGCCTATTCGCAAAAAAAAAGTGAGCCTACTACTACAACTACGAAAAAATTTGGTAAAGGAATATTGAACATTGTCGATAAAGACAGTACTTGGTCCATGAAGTTTTCCGCAAGAATGCAATTCTTAACACAAGCAAATTGGAGTACCGAATCTGGTACAGAGACATCAACATCATTTGCTGTAAGAAGAGCTAGATTAAAATTTAACGGTTTTGCTTTTTCACCTAAACTAACGTACAAAATTGAGTTAGGATTATCAAATAATGATATCGGTGGCGCTAATGAATTTACAAACAACGCTCCAAGAGTAATTTATGACGCGGTAATAAAATGGAATTTCCACAAGAACTTTGATTTATGGATGGGGCAAACGAAACTTCCAGGAAACAGAGAACGTGTTATTTCTTCAGGAGACATGCAGTTAGTAGATCGATCTTTATTGAATAGACATTTTAATATAGATCGTGATATGGGAATGCAGTTAAGACATCATTTTAATTTAACAGATAAATTTTTAATAAGAGAAATTATTGCTATTTCTCAAGGTGAAGGTCGAAATGTTACTACCGGAAATTTAGGAGGATTTCAATATACTTCAAGAATTGAAATGTTACCATTTGGTCTGTTTACTGGTTCAAAGGGCGATTACAAAGGAGCAGATTTAGATAGGGAAGAGAAACCGAAATTGGCCTTAGGATTTACCTACGATTTTAATAATAATGCAGTTAAAACTAGAAGTAATATGGGAAGCTACATGAGAAACGATGTAGGGTTTCATGAAACGAATATTTCAACCATTTTTGCTGACGCTATGTTCAAGTATAAAGGATTTTCTTTTATGGGAGAATATGCTCACCGAGATGCGCAGAATGCAATAGCTAAAAATTCTGATGGGTCTATTGTATTTGATGATAAAGGAGATAAAGTATCGGTTTTAGAAGGAAGCGCTTTGAATTTACAAGGGGGTTATTTGTTTAAGAAGAATTGGGAAGTTTCAGGAAGGTATGGTAATGTTTCTTTTGAAGAGTTGACAGGTAAGTCTGATATAAATAACTATACATTAGGACTTTCAAAGTATATTGCTGGACATAAGTTGAAAGTCCAAACTGATATAAGTTATATAGATGAAATGTTTACAGGGAACAAGTTTTTATATAGACTTCAGGTAGATATTCATTTTTAAAAAATGATAACATAAAAATAACATTTGTGATATTACGTGTTAGTAATTTTGCAACACTAAAATTATAAACTACAGAATGGGAGATCCATATATTTTAATGCTTGTCGCGCTAGCTGTTTTAGCTCTAGCAGATTTAGTAGTGGGGGTAAGTAACGATGCTGTTAATTTTTTAAATTCAGCTATTGGCTCAAAGGCGATACCGATTAAAACAATCATGATTATAGCCAGTTTTGGAGTGTTCATTGGGGCAGTTACTTCAAGCGGTATGATGGAGGTTGCTCGTAAAGGGATTTTTAATCCTGATATGTTCATGTTTGAAGAAATTATGTACATATTCATGGCAGTAATGATTACAGATATTTTATTGTTAGATATCTTTAATTCCTTTGGAATGCCTACTTCAACAACGGTATCTATTGTATTTGAATTGTTAGGGGCGGCAGTAGCAATGGCGTTAATAAAAATTTCGGCAAGTGATACTCAGACTATCGCTGATATTTGGTCTTATATTAATGATAAAAAAGCTATGGAAATTATAACCGGAATAGTTATTTCGGTCATCGTAGCCTTTACGGTAGGTGCTATCGTTCAGTACTTCTCAAGGTTAATTTATTCTTTTGATTTTGAAAAAAGACCCGCTTACATCAATGCTTTATTTGGTGGGTTTGCAATTACCGCAATTACATATTTCATTATTATCAAAGGATTGAAAGGAACTCCATTCTATGGAAATATAAAAGGATTAGTTGAAGGAAACTCAGTAGCAATTGTTGCGGGAAGTTTTGCTCTTTGGTCGTTAATATCACATGGAATTGTAAAGTTTTTTAAACTTAACATCTTAGTCGTTATTATTGCCGTAGGAACATTTTCTTTGGCAATGGCATTTGCTGGAAATGACTTGGTAAACTTTATTGGAGTGCCTATTGCCGCTTTAAATTCGTATGAAGCATGGCAAGCATCAGGTGTTGCTGCCGATCAATTTTCAATGGGAGTCTTAGCAAAGAAAGTGCCTTCTAATGTTTGGTTATTATTGCTTGCAGGAGCTGTTATGGTCATTACATTATGGACTTCTAAAAAAGCAAAAGCCGTAATTGAAACAGGAATTAATTTATCAAGACAAGGTGAAGGGCAAGAAAAGTTTCAGCCTAATAATCTTTCAAGAGTTGTTGTAAGATTGGCAATGTTTACTAATAAAGGAATTAATTTAGTTATCCCTTCTAAAACTCAAGATTATATAAACTCAAAGTTTGAGAAACCAATAATTAAATTACCAAAAGATAAGGTGTATGAGTTACCAGCGTTTGACTTGGTAAGAGCAGCGGTAAATTTAATTATGGCAAGTATTTTAATTTCTATAGCAACCTCTATGAAATTGCCATTATCAACTACTTATGTAACATTTATGGTAGCAATGGGTACTTCTTTAGCAGATAGAGCATGGGGACGTGAGAGCGCCGTGTACAGAGTAGCAGGTGTACTTAATGTAATTGGAGGTTGGTTTTTAACTGCTATTGTTGCATTTACAGCTGCTGGTATTGTAGCTTATTTAATTAGTTGGCATATTGCAATGATTCCTGTGTTATTGTTATTAATTATAGGATTGGTAACAAGAACGAGTATCATGTATTCCAGAAAATCAAAAGAAGAAAAGAAACAGGTTTATGTTGAAAGAGCAGAGTTAATCTCAATTAATGGAGTAATCGAGGAAAGTTCTGATCATATTGCGGGAGTTGCAGAAAGAATAAACAAATTGTTTTCAAGTGTGGTGAATGATTTGGCAAATCACGATTTAATTAAATTGCGTAAAACAGATAAGCACGTAACGAAATTAAACGATGAAATTGATAGCCTAAAAGATGGGGTATTTTATTTTATCAAGTCTTTAGATGATACTTCAGTTCAAGCCAGTAGATTCTACATTTTAATTCTTGGGTATTTGCAAGATGTAGCCCAGTCTATTAGTTATATTTCTAGAGCGACATATAAACATGTTAACAATAATCATAAAAACCTGAAAAAAGGTCAGCTAAAGGATTTAAAAGAAATAGATGGTACGTTATCGTCATTACTTAGTAATATTAAAGATGTTTTTGAGGAACGTAGTTTTGATAAACTTTCTCTTATCATTGAAGAAAAACGAACTTTATTAAAAGAAGTTTCTCGTTCAATTGAAAAACAAGTTGATAGAATTAGAACGGACGAGACAAGTCCTAAAAACACAACATTATATTTTAGTATCTTATTAGAAACACAAGATTTAGTATCAGGTCTTATAAGTTTACTTGAAACTTATGAAGAGTTTCATATAAGCTCTAAAAATTTGCAATAAAAAATCTATTTTTTATTTTTGAACCCTTGCAAGTTGCAAGGGTTTTTAATTAAAATAGCTTATGAAAAAAATAATACTTTTAGTCTTTTCAGGACTTATTAGTCTCACTACACATTCCCAAAAAAGTATATCAAGTAAATTAGGAGATGTTTCCAAAGAAGAGTTAGAAATGATGGCCTACGAGAATGATACAATTGCTGGAGCACTAATTTTAAAAGAGCATGGAAACTATTATTTAAATAAAAAAAGGAACTATAGAAAAACTACTGATTATTATTTTAAAGTAAAAATACTTAAGAAAAAGGGGGTTGATGAGTCTATTGTTAAGATACGGTATTATGATGAAGAGAAAATCCATGATATAAAAGGAATTACCTACAACCTTTTAGAAAGTGGCAAGGTTCAAAAGAAGCACCTTCTTGAAAAGGATGTCTATTATAAAGACTTGGGGAATAAATGGAAAGAAGCCGTTTTTACAATGCCTGATATAAAGGAAGGAAGTGTAATCGAATATGTATATTCTGTGACTTCTCCATATTCAGCAATTGACGATTGGAAGTTTCAGTCGGATATACCCAAATTAAAAAGTGATTTTACAGCATCTATTTTAGGAAATTGGCAATATAATGTTAGGATTCTAGGATTCCTTAAATTGAAACGAAATGATCAGAAAATCCAACATGATTGTATCGATGTTCCAGGATTAAGCAGTGGGGCTTGTGTAAATTTGAGTTACGGAATGGATACTATTCCAGCCTTTGAAGAAGAAGATTATATGCTAAGCCCAGATAATTATAAAGCAAAGTTGTCATTTGAATTGGCCTTGTATAAAAGCCCAAGGGGGAGATAAAAAGGTATACAACTACTTGGAAAGATGCTGGTAAAGAGTTGAAAAATAATTTTTTAGATAAGCAAGTGACCAAAAAAGGATATTTCAAAAGAAAGTTACCAGAGAATTGTTTTACTACATCTTCTGACTTAGAAAAAGCAAAGATAGCTTTTGGATTTATACAAAATCATTTCAATTGGAATGAGAAGTATTGGCCATCAAGAAAGGTTAATGTTAAAAAAGCGTTTGAGCAAGGAACAGGAAATATATTTGATATAAACCTGTCGTTATACAATGCCTTACAGGCATTAAAAATTGAGTCGTATTTGGTCTTGTCTAAAACTAGAAATAGAGCTTTACCCATCAAGGTGCACCCTGTAATAAATGAATTCAATTACCTTTTTGTTAAAATAATTTTAAATGAAAAAGTGTATTACCTAGATGCAACGGATAAGTTTTTGCCCTTTGGGTTGGTTCGATTTGAAGCGGTAAATGGTGATGGAAGAGTATTAGATTTTGAGAAAGGTAGTTTCTGGGAACCGATAGCTATGAAAACAAAGGTAACCGAAAGTATTAGGGTAAAACTAGATCTTTTAGAAGAAGAGGCTATCGGAAGCATGAAAATTGTTAAAACTGGATATAAAGCGTTGGATAGAAGAAGAGAGTTGGTCTCAAAAAATAAAGAAGAAATTTTAGAAAGCTTTGAATCAAAATATCCGTATTTAGAAATAGAAGATTTTAATATTGATAATAAAACGGATTTTGAAAAATCGTTAACCGAGACCTATCAATTTTCATTAGAAACAGAATTAAAAAATGGTGGATACATAATATCACCAATTTTAATTTCTAAGATAAAAGAAAACCCGTTTAAACTGAACAAACGTGATTATCCAGTTGATTTTGGTTATCCAAAGAATTTCACCTACATATTGTCTATTAAACTTCCCGAGGGCTATACTGTGAAAAAACTATTAGAAAATAAGGCACTGTCATTGCCAAATAATGGAGGTAGGTTGCTAGTTAATAATCATGTCAAAAATCAAGAGTATTTGCTTTTCTTTAAATTCAGTGTTGATAGAAGTGTGTTTAATAGTTTAGAGTATTTTAACTTAAAAGAGTTTTTTAAGGAAATTATAAAGGCGCAGGCAGCAACAATAGAAATTATTAGAGAATAAAGATAAAAATAAAAAAGGCGACAATACTGCCGCCTTGAGTGTTTTCACAACGGAATAATCCTTATTGTGAATTGATTATCAAATTGTATAACAGCTAATATACTTATTTTTTTGAAAAGCTTAACATTTTTGGTGTAAACCTCTCATTACTATTTCACTACTTTTATGCCTCTGCTAAAGGACTTTTACCTTGTTTTATTTGCTTCAATCTAAAATAATTTTGTCTTACGTTGAGGTTGAGAAAATTCATGTGATTAAAAACTATTTCTTAGAAAACCAACGTAATTGTTCAACAATGGGTAGAGACTTGTTTTCGCTTCCTTTGTAGGAGAATGAAAAACATATGAAAAACTTTAAAAAGAAACATGAGCAAAAAAGTGTTGGGTATAAGCCTTGGGACTAATTCCATTGGCTGGGCTCTGGTGAAAGAATGCGAAAGAGATTCTTCAGAAATTATAAAATTGGGGGTACGTGTTAACCCTCTGACTGTTGATGAGAAAATAAACTTCGAAAAAGGCAAGCCGCAAAAAACCAATGCGGACAGAATACAAAAACGCAGCTCAAGAAGAAATTTACAACGTTTTGCATTGCGAAGGAAAGCGCTCATAGATATTTTGTTAAAGAACAAAATTATTTCAAAAGAAACCGTTCTCACTGAACATGGTAAAAGTACAACTCATCAAACTTTGGCATTGCGAGCGAAGGCAGCAAGAAAAAAAATTTCTTTAGAAGAATTGGCTCGTGTATTATTAAATATAAATAAAAAAAGAGGATATAAAAGTAGTAGGAAAATAAAAAAGGAAGAAGAAGGAAACGCAATTGATACTATAAATGTGGCAAAAGAACTTCAAGAAATGAAACTAACTCCTGGTGAGTATAGTTTACAATTATTGAACGCAGGAAAAAAAATGATTCCTGATTTTTACCGCTCGGATTTGTTTCAAGAGTTTAATTCGATATGGGAATTTCAAAAACAATTTCATTCTGAACTCTTAAAAGATGATTTATATGCTGATTTACAGGGCAAGAGTAAAAATCAAACTTGGACTATTTGTCAAAAGCCTTTTGATATTAAAGGATTAAAAATTAAAGTAAGAGGTGTTGAGCTTAAAAAGAAATTATATAAACTTCGAGTAAGAGCTTTATCAAGAAAGCTAAATTTAGAACAACTTGCTATAGTTTTCCAAGAAATTAATGGTGACATTGTTAAATCTAGTAGATATCTAGGAGCCATTTCTGACAGAAGTAAGAGACTTTATTTTAATAATCAAACGGTAGGTGAAAACCTCTATCAACAAATAAAAAATAATAGACATACTTCTATAAAAAATCAAGTTTTTTATAGAAGTGATTATTTAGATGAATTCGAACAAATCTGGAGAACTCAATCAGCTTTTCATCCCGAATTAACAAATAATTTAAAGGAAGTATTACGAGATGTTATCATATTTTATCAGCGAAGACTCAAGTCTCAAAAAGGATTATTGAGTTTTTGTCCATTTGAAAGTCGTGAGCAAAATTATGTTAACAAAGTTTTGGGGAAGATAAAAAAGAGGATTATTGGGAGAAAAGTGATCGCGAAATCATCACCACTTTTTCAAGAATTCAAAATATGGCAAAACATAAATAACCTTGAGTTCGAAAATATTGAATCAAAAGAAAAACTAATTTGTAAAGAATTAGATAAAGAGGTGAGAAATCATCTTTTTCAAACGTTGAATATAAGAGGAGATTTAAAACCATATGCCTTATTAAAAATAGTTGGCAAATATTTTCAAATGGGGAAGCTCGGAAATTGGAAATGTAACTACGATATTATTGAAGGGAATACTACGAATCAAGCACTTTTTGCTGTATACCGAAATATTCTTGAAAACGAAGGATATTTATGTGAATGGGAGAAGAAAAGTGTTTTTGAAATTAAAGAAGAGGCTACTACTGTTTTCAGAGCTTTAGGAATTGTGACAGACATTCTTGATTTTAATGCTAATTATGAAGGAAGTGAATTTGATAAGCAATCGGGGTATCATCTTTGGCATTTATTATATGCAACAGAAGAAGATTCTAATATAAGTGTTGAGGATACAGAGGTTTACGGAAACACTTCGGTTGGTTTAAAAAAGAAACTTATTCAAAAGTTTGGGTTTGCTATTGAGCAGGCAAAAATGATAGCAAACATTTCATTTCCTTTAGAATATGGCAATTTATCCAGTAAAGCTATCAGAAAAATTATTCCTTACTTACAAGATGGATATGGTTATTCTAAAGCTTGTGTTTTAGCTGGATATCATAATTCTGACAATTCACCAACCGAAAAGAAGGAGGATAGAGTATTGGTCGACAAATTAGAGCCATTGCCTAAAAACGAATTACGAAATCCTGTAGTTAATAAGATATTGAATCAGATGATTAATTTGGTAAATCAGATAATCATTGAATACGGAAAACCTAATGAGTTACGTATAGAGCTTTCCAGAGAATTAAAAAAGAATGCTAAAGAAAGAGCATTATTAGTTAAAAATATTACAGAGGCCACCAAAAGGAATCAAAAAATTAAAAGTATCATAAGACGAGATTTTGGAATACCAGATCCAACAAGAGGAGATGTTATACGTTTTAAATTGTATCAGGAATTAGAGCCAAACGGCTATAGAGAGGTTTTTACTAACAGAAAAATCGATTATGAAGATTTGTTTACTTCAAAAATTAATATTGAACATATAATACCTAAGTCGGCGTTATTTGATGATTCTTATTCGAACAAAACAATAACATATCGTGAATTAAATTTCAAAAAAGCAAATAGGACTGCTTTTGATTTTGTCTCGCATGATTATAAGAGTAAGTTAGATACCTATGAAAAGAGAGTTGATAATTTATACGATTCAAAAGGAGTATCAGGAATTTCAAAGGCAAAACGCAATAAATTATTATTAAGCCAACATAATTTACCTGAGAACTTTATTGAAAAGGATGTACGCACGAGTCAATATATAACAAAGAAAGCTATAAATATTCTTGAGGCAGCTATTGAAAATGTAGTGCCAACAGGAAGTAGAATAACGGATAAACTTAAGAGAGATTGGGATTTAGTTAATGTTATAAAAGATCTTAACATTTCTAAATATCGAGATTTAGAATTAACGAGTTTTGAGGAGAGATTAGATAAAGGGAAGGAAGAATTAATTAAAGTGGAAGTTATTAAGGACTGGAATCGAAGAAACGATCATCGTCATTTAGCTTTAGATGCCCTAACGGTAGCGTTTACAACTGAAAATCATATTCATTATATAAATAGTTTAAACCTTCGTTTGAACTCAGAAGGTAAAGAGTCGGATATGTTCAGGGAAATAGAGGAAGAACTTAAAGGGAAAAGTTTATTTATACCGCCACTACCAAATTTTAGAAGTACAACTAAAAAATGTATTGAAGATGTATTAGTGTCTTTTAAGAATAAAAATAAGGTCGTTACAAAAAATATAAATGAAGTAAAAACAGGAAGCGGTGTACTAAAAAAACAACAACTTACTCCAAGAGGACAATTGCATAAAGAAACGGTATACGGATATGTAAAGAAAGTTGAACAAAGCCCTACAAAAATTTCAAAAAACTTTAAAGTTGAACAAACAGAGTTAATAATCAATGAAGAACAAAAAGAAGCAGTTCATTGTCATTTGTCAAAGTATAAAAACAATCCGTCAATTGCGTTTGCGGCTAAAACACTCAGGTCAACACCTATTCTTTATAAAAAGAAACCTTTAAAAGAAGTTTATTGTTACGAACATTTATATACCATTAGGAAGGAGATAACTCCGGAGAACTTCAGAAATCAAAAATGTATTAACAAAGTAGTAGATTTAAAAATACGTGCGTTGTTACTGGAGCGATTGGAAGCCTATAAAAATAATGCAAAAGAAGCTTTTTCAAATCTTGAAGAATATCCAATTTGGTTAGATCAAGAAAGGGGCATAAGTATTAAAAGAGTTACAATAACTGGTGTTACCAATGCGGAACCTTTACATTGCAAAAAAGATCATTTAGGAAGAGCTATTTTGAATGAAGATGGAAATCAAATTCCTGCTGATTTCATCAGTACTGGGAATAATCATCATATTGCTATATATGCCGATAAAGAAGGAAATTTGGAAGAGAAGGTAATTTCTTTTTATGAAGCAGTTCATAGAGCTAATAAAGGTCTATCAGTGGTAGATAAAAAGTTCAATCAGAACCTTGGGTGGAAATTTTTATTTTCATTGAAACAAAATGAAATGTTCGTTTTTTCGGATGAAAATTTTAATCCGAAGGAAATAGATTTACTCGATGAGGAAAACGCTAAAACAATAGGGAAATATCTTTATAGAGTTCAAAAAATAAGAACAAAAGACTATTTTTTTAGACATCATATAGAAGCAACAGTTGATGATAATCCAAAAACAAAAGGAATTACTTGGAAAAGAGTGGGACTACTTGGGCTAAAAAATGTTGTTAAGGTGCGTATGAATCATAGCGGTAAAATTGTTCAAATAGGTGAGTACAATTAAAAAATATGAGTTTTGAGTGTTGAGTGTTGAGTGTTGAGTGTTGAATTTTGAGGGTTTAGTGTTTAGTGTTGAGTGTTGAGTTTTGAGTTTTGAATTTTGAGTTTTGAATTTTGAATTGTTAGCTTTTTGCTTTCGACTTTGGACTTTTGAGTTTCTTATGCCGCGCATTACAATTCCATCTCTTGGTTTAGACAGTTTCTTAATTTCATAAAAAAAACCTCACAGTCTTTGAAAGATGATGAGGTTCTTAATCGCAGGGCGATAGCCAAGGGTTTAATTCCCCGAGGCTTGCCTCGAAATATAAAATTATGAATTCAACAGATACCCCGTATGCTTGCATCGGGGTAGTTCATTCGTGGGGCGACAGCTCATTATTTCTTTAGTTTTGAACTATATGGAGAGTCCTTTTATTTGTTTGTATTCGTTAGAGCTTTGTCCGTATTGGGCTTTTACAAAGTTCTTAATGCTTTGTATTTGCTTACTCAGGTCTTCAAAGTATGTTCTTCGTTGTTCTATAATTGGTTTTAAGGTTGCGAGTGCTAAATCAACGGCTTCTGTACTTGCTTCTGCTTCTTCGGCTAAAGCAAGTAGAGATGGTAATGTTAACTCGGTATTTGCTGGAATATAACTTGGTCCTAGTGTGGTGAGTATATCAATAATGTTTCTAAAATTAGCTACTCTACTTGCATAGGTTCTTTCAACTTGACTGATGGTTTTTTCTTCGTTTTCTTCATCCGTTGTACTTACTTTTTTTGAGGCTTGTCCACGAATTTTCTTTATTAAAGAGCTTACTTGTGATAGTTCTGTGCTGTCTTTTCCTTTTAAGGCTTCCACAAAGGCTCTGATTGGTGCCAATTGCTTATCAATTGAGTTTGCATTTTCTGTGAATACCTTTCTTCGTTCGTCGGTTTTAACAGTGTAATCTGCTTTGGCATTGTTGTAATCGGTTTGCAAAACTTCAATTTGTGTAATGGTTTCGTTTAAGTTTCCTACCGAGGCTTCAGTAATTGGTGGTTGATAGGTGGCAAAGTTGCTTACAATGGTTTTTAACTTTTTAGCATTCCCTAATCGGCTTGAAAATGATTTTTGTGATGTTGATGACATAACAATTTGGTTTTATAATTAAACAATTTTTTTAGGTACTCAGAAGTTCTTTTTTAAGTTTTGAGTGTTAAGTTTTAAATTTTGAGTTTTGATTGTCCGTTATTGTTTAGAACCATGATATTTCTGTCATTTTGATTTTATTCTGGAATCCCATTACACTATAAAACAAGTGTTTATAATATGAGACTAAAATAAGTTCAGATTGACAGATAGAGTTATTATGAATTACGGATTATCGTTTAGCAATTTAATACCAAATAAACGTCAAAATGCTACATAAATACTTGTTCATTTTCTCTTTTTCTACATTGCAAAACAATTCCATAGCTATTGCTATGTAAAGGTTTTACAGCTTTGAAAAAGAAAAAAGCAAGGTCGCATTTTTTGTGTCATTTTAAAATTAATTTGGTATAACTTCTTTCTCAATTCTTTGAATAGCTTCTTTTATACCAATTGAGAATAAATATATAAAATATTTGGCTAGTAATCAAATGATTAGGTTGTGAAAAATAGTTTTTAACGCGTTTTTAACTTTTATATACTCTTGTTAATCAATCCTTTGATCGTGTTATGGTATTCTGTTGTTATGTATAACGTTGCTTATGTCTTGTTAAGCTTTCCTTAGACCTTGTTATGAGATTCTCCTGCCTTGTGAAGCTTTTCTGATTACTTGTTAAACCATCCTAAATGCTTGTTATACTTTCCTGTTGCTTTGTTATTTGATTTTTATTGAATTGTATGTGTTGAGTTTTGAATTATGAGTTGCTATTAGCTTTTCATTTAGGGACTTCTCGATACAAAATTATTTGTAATGCAATGGAAAATAATTTCACTCGAAGTGACATAGACAATGCGTGTTTTATGACGGTTTCGAGGGAGTGGTAATTATGAATTTTGAATTATAAATTGATACTTATCTTCTTTTGTCTTGATACAAAATGAAGCAAAAAATCAAGTCTAACCTAGGAAATTGCTGCGCATCGTTCTCTTTCGAAATTTCATGCGTTATGCTGCGCATCGCAATTCCATTTCTTCGTTCTCTATTTCTTGGTTTCGACAGTTTTTTAAGTAGTTAAATGTCGAATGTTAAATTGTGAGTTTTAAATTTTAAGGGTTGAGTGTTTAGTTTTGCCTCTCTTGATTGTTCGCTACCTGTCAGTTCGAGTAATTTTTATAGAGTGGCAACGAAATAAAAATTGTATCGAGAACTATTTTTGTTGAATGCAGGGACTTCTCGATACAAAATTATTTTCCATTGCATTACAAATAATTTCACTCGAAGTGACATAGATAAAGGATGTTTACGGTTTTTTCAAAGGAATGTTAATGACTGAAATCCATTGTTTATTCTAAACATGAACTTAGCTAGGTAAAAGATTACTGCTCCTCTTCTTTTGTCTTGATACAAAATGAAGCAAAAAATCAAGTCTAACCTAGGAAATTGCTGCGCATCGTTCTCTTTCGAAATTTCATGCGTTATGCTGCGCATCGCAATTCCATTTCTTCGTTCTCTATTTCTTGGTTTCGACAGTTTTTTAAGTAGTTAAATGTCGAATGTTAAATTGTGAGTTTTAAATTTTAAGGGTTGAGTGTTTAGTTTTGCCTCTCTTGATTGTTCGCTACCTGTCAGTTCGAGTAATTTTTATAAAGTGTAAACGAAATAAAAATTGTATCGAGAACAATTTTTGGTGAATGTAGAGACTTCTCGATACAAAATTATTTTCCATTGTATTGCAAATAATTTTACTCGAAGTGACATAGATAATGAGTGTTTTATGACGGTTTCGAAGGAGTGGTAATTTTTAATTTTGAATTGTGAGTTTTGAATGTTGAAGGTTAAATTTTGAGTTTTAAATTTTTAGTGTTGAATTGTTTGCTTTTGACTTTAAACTTTTGGCTTTCGACTTTGGGCTTTTAGCTAAGGGATGAACCCTCTTGGTATTTTATATAATGGCTTGCTTTACTAAAAACATTATGTATTCAAGGTCTTTGGTGTCTTTCACTACTATTTCGTAATCGCCATTTCCCCAATGTCCGATATTGGAAACATCACGGGTAATGTTACGGGTATCGTTTAAAGTGCCTTTTGAGAGGTTTATAAAGAGTTTTAAACCTGATTTCATGGTAACGATATCCACTATGTTTTTTCCTTTCTTAAATGCGATGTATTGCTTTTTTGGAATAGTTTCTATGGAATCGGATAGGTTTAAAATTGCCTGTTTGTACGCTTCGTAAAGTTCTTTGGTTGCTTCAGTATATCTTTCTAAGTGAAATTCTTCTGTATATACTTTTATTTCTCTACTTATTTTTTGAAGTTCTTGGTTTTTCTCTGTTAGGGGTTTTATACTGGTTGCCGAAGCTGTTTTTTTAATTGGGTTGATGCCTATTATGTTGCCTTCGTATCTTTTTACTTCGTATAATTCAATGGCAATGTCTTTGAAATTGGTTGCTTGCTTTTGATTTTCAGTAAAGTGAGGTGATACAAAAACCACACGTGTTTGAGACCAATCTACCGATTTACTATGTAGGGTTTTACCTAAGGTTTCGTTGTAGGTTAAAATAAAATCCGCTTTGTTTTCTAACATCAAACTTAAATAGGTAAACCCTTGATCGACCACGCTATAGTTTTTCTCTTTTTTGTATTCGATAATGATAAATGCCTTGCTTTGTTCATCAAAAGCCAGAGTATCAATACGTTTGTTTTTTATTGTAAACTCCGACTTTACCATCGTTACTTCAAGTAACTGTTCCATATTTTCTTCAAAAAAGGTTTGTATTTCTTTTTCAAGTTTAAATGGCTGCTCCTTGAGTGTTTTTAGTGAAGTGGAGTTTTGGTATAGTTTCATTTGTTTTATAAAGCCTGTTTATTCTTCGTTTAAGGTTTCCATAATTTCTTTAAAACCTGCCAAGCCGGCTTCTATATTTTCAATAATTTCACCTGCTAATATATCAGGGTCGGGTAAATTATCTAAATCGGTTAAACTTTTGTCTTTTATCCAAAAAATATCTAAGCTTGTTTTATCTCTCTCAATAATATCCTCGTAGGTATATTTTCGCCAACGCCCTTCTTGATTTTCTTCGCTCCAAGTTTCTTTTCGCTTATAAATATTTTCAGGGTTATAGCACGCAACAAAATCAGCCAAATTGGCTTCGGTCATTGGTTTTTTCTTTAGGGTATGATGTATGTTGGTACGGTAATCATAAAACCAAATATGTTTTGTTTGATGTTCTTTGCTACCAGGTTTGTTGTTAAAAAACAATACATTCGCTTTTACCCCGTGGGCATAAAAAATACCTGTAGGAAGTCTTAAAACTGTATGTAACTCGGTAGTTTTAAGTAGTTGTTTTCTTATTACTTCACCTGCACCACCTTCAAACAACACATTATCGGGTAACACTACTGCTGCTTCTCCTGTGGCTTTTAACTGGGTTTTTATGTGTTGTAAAAAATTTAGTTGCTTGTTAGAGGTGGTTTCCCAAAAATCCTGACGGTTATAACTTAAATCTTCCTTTTCAGTATCGCCGTCTTCGTTGGTAATGGTCATGCTACTTTTTTTACCAAATGGCGGATTTGCAAGTATATAGTCAAAACGTTTTCCGTCATCGGTAATTAACGAGTCGTTCGGGCTAATGGTAGATTCGCCATCTATTTCACCAATATTGTGCAAATACATATTCATTAAACACATGCGGCGGGTATTGGCTACTATTTCATTACCATAAAAAGTTTGGTTTTTTAAAAAGGCTTTTTGCTCACGGTTTAAATCGTGCTTTTCTACAATATAATCATAGGCTGCCAAAAAGAAACCTCCTGTACCACATGATGGGTCTGCAATGGTTTTTTCTGGCTTGGGTTGTACGCAGGCTACCATGGTTTTAATTAAGGCTCTTGGGGTAAAATATTGCCCAGCACCACTTTTGGTATCTTCCGCATTTTTTTGCAGTAAGCCTTCATATATTTTTCCTTTTATATCAGCCCCCATTAAATTCCAATCTTCACGGTTTATCATGTCAATAACTCTGGAAAGCTTGGCAGGGTCTTGTATTTTATTTTGACTTTTGGTAAATATTTGCCCCAAAATTCCTTTTTCACTAGCCAAGGTACGTAGTAGCTGACTGTAAAAAGATTCTAATTCGGCACCGCGTTTGTCGGCAAGATTTTCCCAGTTACAAACCTCAGCATCTTTAATTTCGTTGCCATCTACATCTTTTAGCTTCGGAAAATGCAAGCCTTTGTTGTAGGGAGGCTTGTTTAATTCGTCTGCCATTTTTAAAAATAGCAGGTAGGTAATTTGTTCTAAATAGTCGCCATAGCTTACACCATCATCACGTAATACGCCAGCTAGGTTCCAAATTTTTGATATGATTGTTGCGTCTGTCATTTTTTATTGTCTAATTTGTTTTAGTTTTTCTATAAGGGCTTCTATTTTTTCATTTGGGTTTACAGAATTCTTAATTTCTAATACATCACTAATTATTGAATCGTTTTCGTACATAGAAATTCTTTCTCTTTGTTCTGCCAGTCCAACCCTGTCTAACTTACATTTATCTATTGTAAATTCACCTTTATCTGTTAAAGCATGGTAAGAACTATTTGCAAGAAATTCAAGATGGTCAAAATAATTATCATAGTGACCATGTATTATATTGAACGTTGTGCCATTAATTGGGTAAGTATTCTCTGGAGGGCAAACGCTCATTACTTCTTTTTTACTTTTGCTAAAATTACATTTATGACAAGATACAACCAAGTTAAGTGTCTCGAAAATAAAATCAAGTCTCCTGTTTTTATCAATTATATGCTCTACCTCTACATTATCTGTTCCTTCATTAATAGGGAGTCGACAGTAACTACAAGTTTTATTTTGAATGCTAAAATAATGTGCTCTTATTCGGTCTCGGATCGGTTTATACTCTTTTTTACTCCAATCTTTAGCCACCTTAACAGGATGTTCTTGTAATATATCAAGATCTTCTTGCGATAAAGCATACTTTTCATTTATTATCCAAGCTTCTCTTTCAATTAATAATCTAGTCATTTGTAAACTCTTTTTCAATATTTTTAATAAGAGATTTTAACGGATCATTATCTTTTAAGGTTGTCTTCAGATAACTTAACTTCTCAACTTCATTTGAAATTTGTTCCTTATCTATATCTTTTTTTGAAATTTCCTTCAATAGATTTCCAATTTCCTCGGCTACATAGAAGTTTCTTGTTGAGCTAACCTCAAATATATTATACAATACATCTTCGGCCGACCATCCATAAGTATTTGTATTTATATCAATTGTTTGAATTTGATTTTCTTCTTTTTTTAAACCAATAATTTTGGCAGACTCTCCCTGTAAATCAGAAATAAGAAAATGTGAATGTGTCGCAATTATGATATGACAGGTATTATATTTTTCTTCCGAAAATAATTGTCGGATGAACTCTAAATATCTCATTTGCCAATTTGGATGCAAACTAATTTCAGGCTCATCAATAAATATTAAACTGTTAGGTTTAACTGTGGTCATTAAGCCTACCATGGTAGAAAAGAAGTGAAATTCTCCAGAACTTGTTTCCTGTACTCCTAATTCTTGTTCTTCTTTTATTAATTTAATATCCGGTGCGCTTACAAAACCCAATTTTCGTAGTTCGTCTATTAAAGCATATTCTTCTTTTAAAAAGGAATGATCTTTATTATCATCAATACGATATTGAATATAGCGAGAAGAAGAACCTTTCACTGCTTTTGAAAGCCTTTCTTTAGTATAGAGATAATTCATAAAATCAACAATTTTTTCAATCTGACCCGATTGTTTTTTAATTGATTTATAATGATTTAGTTTAAAAGGGGGCTGGGTGCCTAAACTTTTATACCGTTCATCTATTTCCCTAAAAAAAGAATCTAATAGATCAACAGTAGTAATTCCTTTAAAAAACTTAGGAGTATATGCGGTTTTATATTGCACTAAAATACCTCCATCGTAACCTAAAAACTTCGACAAATTATCAATTCCTTCTTTGAATACATCCGAATTAATTTGTTCAACAATAAACTCAACGGTTCTTCGAACATAGCCTCTCGTACTTGCCTGTTGAGGTCTGTTTCTAACTCCTAAGTATTTATAAATAGGAAAGGCTTCCTTTTCCTTGTCGTTTCTAGGAACAATATACTTATCTGTAAGCATTAATGAAATTGCAATAATACTTGAGGGTAGCGAAACAATTGAATTATTCGTTTCAAGTTTATTATATTTTTCCTCTTTATCATTCCATAAAGATAACCAAGGTTTAGGGTATCGTTCATACGGCTTTTTCGTCGTTGATGTAACAAAATTATATTTATCACGTAGGTTTCCAAATCTAATTAAATTCCCTTTACAGTAGTACTCAATTTGAAAAAAATATTGAACATCAAATCCTCGATCGTTCATTTGATAGACTCCTCTGAACAATTCTAATAAACAACGAAACAATTCGCTTTTACCTGTACCATTTGGACCTATTAACACACTGAAATAAATGGACTCAGATGTGTCATTTTCATCTAAAAAATTAAAAGTATTGTTTCCTAAAACCGGATGCCCTTTAATTACAAGAGATTTCAATTTGAATCCGTTATGTATCACACTTTTGCTTTCCATTAAATTTTGTTATTTTTTTGAAACTTCAAAATTAATTGGGGTTACATCAAATTTTGAGAGGTCTGTCCCTTGAATGATATAATAGTTTGCTGATTTTCGATGATAGTTATAATTATAAAGACGATAAATGCGGTAATTAGATTTATTTACTTCGCAAAAGGCCTTTTCATTGGCTGAAATGTAAAAGGGTTCATCTTTGCTTCCTTTGGTTGTTTTAACCTCAATGTATAGCTCGTTTTTGTTTTCATCAAAGCTTAAAATATCATAGCCTTCACCATCTAGTTTTTTTTCAACTTTTTCCATTTCTTCATAAAAGCCAAGTTTTTCCAACTTTTCTTTTTCTGCGCTTATTACAAGTTCTTCACCCAATAATCCTAATTTACTTGATGTTAATTGTTTTTTGCTCCAATCAATTTTTTTTCCTTTGAAACTTCCCTTTTCTTTAACATAAGATTTGGTTTTTTCGGGTATATCACTTTCTGTTAAAGTAGCGATTTGCTCTGGAACGATGCCTGTTTTAGTTAACAACTCCAATTTGTCGTATAGCGAGGCATATTTGTATATATAATTTTGTGTGCGCTGAATTAAACCCTCCCAACTATAATTTTCAATATCATCAAACTTAATTTCCATGCCGTAATAGTCGGCTTCCTTTAAATAGTTGTCAAACAAATCAATAGTTTCTTCAGAAAGCGCTTTTGTTTTTCCGCCTGAATGATTTGAGCGTTGGCAATTCAAATCTAAATAGAGATTTCCATGTCTGTTAATACCTAATACAAAATATACTTTTTCACTATCGCCTTCTCTATAAATCCGTATCCATAAATAGGTTTTAAAAGTACCAGACCATTGCCAGTGATTGTCTGGTTTGGCATAAAAATTTTCAATTACAGTATTTTCTGCTAAGAAATTTAGCTTTTTTACATTGGGAGCAATTAGCTGACTATATCGAACATCTTTATCATTTGCCTTTCTGTATTTTTTACCAGCAATTTCCTTATAATGCTCTATTTCATGTTTTTTTAAGAAGTTAATGTTTTGAGGGTAAAACTTAATCTCAAAGCCCATACTTTTTACATAATTGCGGTAATGTTCTGTTGATTTAAAGTTTAAATTCTCGTCTGTATTATTTGCTAATTTATAAGCATAATTTAGTAGATACTTAAAAGGATATTCTTTTTTTTCTACAACAACCCAATATTTATTATTAAGAGAATTTTTATCAATTCCTACATGATCAATTTCGTTGGCGGCTTTAAGAATATGTTCTTTTGTAATAGTATCTAGTTTCATTGTATGGTTTTTTCTTTTATTGTTGGTTATATTTTATTCCATCACTTCTAGTAAATTATATTTTGTAAAGCTGAGCGTAGCTTTGTACTTCCGTTGCTCTCATAAGAGTTATCAAAAAGTATTGGTAACTTATAACTAGTTCTCGATACCATTTTACTCCGTTTCTCTTCGTAAAATCACTCGAACTGACATTCGTCACCGTCATTGCGAGGTACGAAGCAATCTTTGTATTGATGAAGAGATTATTTTATTTGTCTTTATTTCTCTTTGTAACATCGTTGTTATCAACTTTTATTTATGTTATTTTCTTTTTCCATTGATGAAAAAGAAACAAAAAATCTAGTCTTAACCACACTTCTCTCAAAAATAATTATCCTCGAACCTAAATTAAAAGAACTCGCTTTAGCTCAAACAGCTTTTAATTTTAACGGCTCTTGCGGTGTTATTTTTGGATTATCTGTTTATGACCTCAGCTTATATATTGTTTTTCTATTCATAGTTGTTTAATGTTTTGCTACTCTTTTTTTGGGTTTCTTTTTTACGGTTGTTTTTTTGGGAGCTTCTTTTGCTGCTTTTTCTGCCTTAATTTTTTCCAACAACACGCTGGCAGGCTCATAGTTGGGGTCTGCTTTACAGGCTGCTATTTCTTGCGGTGTTAACAAAGTACCCTCAAAGGCTTTTTTTAAAATACTTTGGCGTAATGCCTTGGCTTTTTGTAAACTGGTAACAATGCTTTCTTCCAATTTATCACATACCGATAAACGGCTTTCTATTTCTTTAACGATTTGGTGTTGTTCCTTAATAGTTAAAAAGGGAATTGGATATGATTTCAACACCTTCATGTTTAAGAAAGGTTGCGCTGTTTGAGAAGCGATATTCTTTAGTTTATACTTTTGAAAATAGATATAATACTGAAGCATTTTTGGTAGATATACATTAGAATCTAATCTAATTCTACAGCTCCCTGTCGTAGATAACATTCCTTCTGGCTCCTTATCTGGATAAATACAGCAATCACCTATCGTAGCCCCAACTTTAGCTATTAGGACATCACCACTTAAAATATTATGCCTTATTAATTTCCTAAACTTTTCTTTAACTATGTATCTAAGATTTTTAGAAATATACTTAAGAGGTCTAATATTTACCATTCTAATAACTGGTACCCCTTCCTTTTTATAATCTTCCGCCACATTGATTGACGAACCAAAAGGACCATCAACAATGCTGTTAGGTCTATTATCAGAAATAAATGCTAAATGTTGTATATTCCAACTTTTTGGAGTTTTAAATAAAGAAGCTATATCATCAAGAATTTTTATTTTGAAATCTAAGTTAGTTGGTTTACTGGGTTTTTTAGGTTTTTCACTCTCTTTCCCTTTTTCTTCCCAAACTTTAATTGCGTTTTTCCAATCGTCAATTTGTTTTTCGTAATGCTTTTCTCGTTCTTCTTGTATTTGTACTAGCAATTCATCAGCAGTAGGTAAATCTGTTTTTTTCTCCCTCCATTCTTTGGTTAACTCCCCCTCAAACGCTTTTTTAAGCACTGCTTGGCGGTATATTTTTAATTGCTCTTGGGCTTTGGTTAAACTTTCCACACTATGATCTAAACTGCTCAATAAGCCTTCTATTTTTTTTACAATGGCTTGTTGTTCGGGTAATGGTGCTAAAGGAAAAAGAATTTTATTTAAGTTCTTTCTAGAAATTCTTTTTCTCGTTGTACCGCTTTTTAGTTTGTCTATCTCACTTCTTATACTAGGACTATTTATTAAATGTAATAAATATTTAGAGTTTATTGAACATGCATTAGGTCTTAATACAGCAACGTCCACAGCTGTTATATAAGATTCTTTTTTATCTAAAGGAAAAATAGTAGCCCTACCTAATGGTTCTGGCATTCTTGCAATCAAAATATCTCCATAATTCAGAAAAAGACAATTCATCTTTCTCGCTCTGTCTATAGTAAGTTTTTTATTCGATTTGTCTCTGAAGTTTCCATCTCCAATATCAGCTAATTGTATTAGCCTAACTTCTCCATTGACATCTTGATCTTTCTTTTCTACCCAATCTCCATCTGAGAAAACTCCATTATAAGAAATAAAGTTTTCTAAAATAGATTCAGTCCAATCTTCTTTCATTATGCAGCCAATATATTATTTAGTTCGTTCATAATTTCATTCATTTGGTTGCCAAAAAGTTGGTGCATTTTGCCACGGCCGCCTTGGGCATCAAAAGGTGTATAGTCTAAATCATCCACCTCAATATGGTAACTGTTTTTAATATGCTCTTTAATTAGACGTAACCAGTCTACCTGCTCAGGCGTAAAACGGTTGTGTTGCCCTGCATTTTGTTGAAACATCCAGGTTTTAAAATTATCATCCACCACCTTGTCATAGGCTTTTAATTGGGTATCAATACCGCATACTCTGCGTAGTAAAGACACTAAAATGGTTAATTCTTTTAAAGGTTGTTCTCCTTTTACGGTTTCCAACTGTGTATAGGCATCCCAAACGTGCTGTGGCGCCAGCAAAGGCTTGTCTGCTTTTAGCTTGTCCAACACTTCTTTTAGCATGGCAAAAGTAACGTTTCTGCGGTTATGGGGTTGGTTATAGTAAATATTTAAGGCTGTTATTTCGTCTTTATGGGTTTCTACATAGCTTTTAAAATCGTTAACTATCTCATTCGCATTGCTTATAGAGGTAGTGTCCCATTCGCTCTTGGTTACCGTATCAATATTAATATGGTCAATAATTTGTTCGTTTTGTTTGCGTACTTCTTCTATATAGGTACAAAACTCTCCTGTAAAATTGCTTGCTGCTTTTGTTAACAACTCTTGCTGCACTTTCTGTCGGGTTTGGGTATATAGGGCAGGAGTGTGGTCTTCCCTTGGAATTTTTGTTATGATGGCTTCCGTGGCATCGTTTAAAACATCAGGGTCGTAGGCAGTTAATAGTTCCTTGGCTATTAACGGAATGGTTTTACCCGTAAGGCTTATAATTTTTTCCTTTTCAGCGGTACTTATTTGTTTTTCCAAACGTAAGAGTCGGTTGGCGAGTGACAAAAACAAATCTTCATCGGTTACGCCCATTTTAACGGCATCTAAAAGGGCTTTAAAGCCAATGGTTGGTTTTCGTTCTAAAGAACGACTGGTGGTTTTTTTAGATTTGGTGGCTCCCACGGCATCTACAATAATAAAGTGGGTTTTGCTTTTTGCTGCTTTGGTAACCATTTGCAAACTATCGCTATCAATGGTGCGAGTACCACGCCCTTTCATTTGCTCAAAATAGTTTTTACTTTTTACATCACGCATAAAAAGCAGTACTTCTAAGGCTTTTACATCGGTACCCGTAGCCACCATATCTACCGTAACAGCGATTCGAGGTTCGTACCTAATTCTAAAACGGTTTAATACCGATTTTGGATCTTCTTTACTTTTATACGTAAGTTTTTTACAAAAATCGTCGCCTTCGTTAAACTCATCACGAATAATTTTGATAATATCATCGGCATGGCTATCGGTTTTGGCAAATACCAAGGTTTTGGGTACTTCATAGATCCCGTCTTTATCAAAACGTTTCGGAAATAAAGTGGTTTGTAATACCTTTTTGTATTCTTTGATAATATTACGGATTTGACTTGGGTTTACTACCTTTTTGTCTAAATCGTTTCTTTTGTAATCAGTATCTTCATCCTCCTGTTGCCATCTATTTTTACGGGTTAATTTATCACGTCGGTCTACAAACCAACCTGATTGTATAACCGCTCCTTTTTTAGAAATGTCGGTTTCAATGGTATATACCTGATAATCTACATTTACCCCATCAATTACCGATTCTTCTAAGGTATATTCACTTACCACATTTTCTTCAAAAAAACCGAAAGTTCGGTTATCGGGTGTGGCGGTTAACCCAATTAAAAAAGCATCAAAATAATCGAGCACTTGTTTCCATAGATTATAAATAGAGCGGTGGCACTCGTCAATAATTACAAAATCAAAGCTTTCAATGGGTACGTTAGGAGTATAAGCAACTGGTACAGCTTCTTTTTTATTTAGTTGTTGCTGCATCCATGTATTTTCTTCGGTAGGTGCCAACTCATTGGTTTCGTCTAATTCTTCACCTTTTAATATGGAATATAATCGCTGTATGGTAGAAATACATACATGACTGTTGGGTGCTATATAATTGGAGTTTAGACGTTGTACGTTGTATAATTCGGTAAACTTTCGATTGTCGTCCGTAGGTTGATAGCTTAAAAACTCCTGCTCGGCTTGTTCTCCTAAGTTTTTAGTATCTACCAAAAATAAAATACGATTGGCTTTGGCATGCTTTAATAAACGATAGCTAAAGGTAGCAGCGGTAAAGGTTTTACCTGCACCTGTTGCCATTTGTATCAGCGCTTTTTGCTTGTTGTTTTTAAAGGAGGTTTCTAAATTACGTATGGCAGTTACCTGTGCTTTTCGCAATCCTTCGGGTGATAACTCTGGTAATTCCTGTAAACGTTGGCGCAAAGAGCTACCTTGTTTTAAAGAATGCGCTAAGGTTTCTGGTTTATGAAAGCTAAAGATGCGTCTGCCCTTCGGTTTTGGGTCTCTAATATCTCTAAACCTGGTAATAGTACCCGTACTTTCATATACAAAGGGTTTTTCATTGGTTAAAAGAAAAGAACCTATTTTGATACCTTCTTTGGCATATCTAATCGATTGGTCTTCTGCTGCGGTTAAACGGTGTCCTTCTTCTTCTTTTTTGGCTTCTATTACACCAACAGGATTTCGGTTTATGTACAATACGTAGTCTGCCGAACCTGAAACGGTATTGGTTTCTCGTAAGGCAATTCCTGTACCTGCGGATAAATTGATGTTTTCTTTGGATTGTACTAACCAGCCCGCTTCGTGTAACATTGCATCTATAATATCACGTGCTTTCTGCTCGGGGGTTTGATTTGCAGTAGTTTGTGTCATTTCTTTTTTCTTGATCGTGCTTTACAGCCTTGTATACTGTTGTAAAGCCCAAATTAGTGGATTTTTTGGTAATATTCAAATGAATGTAAGGAATTGGAAAATAGGAAACATAGAAGCTAACAAAATTCTAAACAAATGAACTTTGTTTGTTTTGTGTGAGTTTTGAATTTTGAGTGTTGAGTGTTGAGTTGTGAATTGATAATTCAATTTGATATTTAGACTTCTCGATACAAAATTATTTTTCATTTTATTACAAATAATTTTACTCGAAGTGACACAGAGAAAGCGTGTTTGATGGTGGTTTCGAAGGAGTGGTAATTTTGAATTGTGAGTTTTGAATTATGAGTTTTTAGTTTTGAAGGTTTAGTGTTGAGTGTTGAGTGTTGAATGTTGAATGTTGGGTGTTGAGTTTTGAGTTTTGAATTTTGAGTTGTGGGTTGTGAGTTTTGAGTTTTTTTCGACTTTCGCCTTTGGACTTTGAGCTTTGGATTCTAGACTAAATCTAGGGAAAACCCTGAGTAATTTTCTAGGGGAATTGTGTATTGTTTTTGGTTAAAAATAGGGTTATGTTTGGCTCTTTTACAACTGATAACAACTTTAAAACCAAGCTTAAGACCTCTGCTTAAATTCAACTAAACCGCTATATTTACGTTAGTATTAATTTTGATAAACTAACGTAATCATGAAAAAAATAGTTGGAATTATAGTAATCATTGGTATTGTGGGATTTTTTAGTAGTTGTACTGATACTAGTTTAGAACAAATAGAGCAGAATGAACAACAAGAAATACAATTCGTTGATCCAGGAGACGACGGAACAGAAGATCCCGATCCACAAGAAGACGGCTCTGAATAATAAAGTAAAAAGTATTTTATTAGGCATAGGAGCATTTTTAATGGTTGCTATGTCTTTATTTCACGCCCCTTTTCAACGATACTCTGATTCATATTTAAAACATTATAAAACTTATGATAAAATAATCGCTGAGCGAAATTTTATCCAAGACTCTTTGCTTAATGAGTTAGGTGTGACATTGACAATAGATGAGTATAAAATTAAAAGAAATGAATACAGGAAATTAGCCCAAGAAAAATTAAAGGTTTACAGTAAAAGAAAGAAATCCCTTTATAAAGAACATTCTTTTTTAGGAAGGGCTAGTTTTAAATTTTGGTTGTTTGTTTTTGGTTTGGTTTTGCTTGGGTTGTACTTTTCAGTTAAATCGTTGATTGACGACTATAAAAGAACTTTAAAAACAGGACATGAAATAATTTCTATTGTTGGTATTGGTGTTTCGTTTTTTTGGTTGTATCATCTTTTCTTTCAAACAGCAAACGATTTTTATACAGAAGTATACCTTGGTTTTAAAGCGATAATTTGCGTAGCTATCGCCTTTTTTATAGCGCAATTAATCAAATACTTTACCAAAAAACAGGGTGTTATACATACGCTTATCAATTTGATTTTAAGAATTAAGAGAAAGCATTATCGAAAAATGACTGTTAATGCTTTGTATGCTGAAAAACATGATAAATCAATTGATTCGATTGAAAGTGTAAAACAGCAAGCTGATGAATTGGATAAGGATATAAAAGATACTTTAAATAAAATTGCTATTTAACCATGGGATTAAAGAGGGTAACCGATAAACTTAGAAGATTGTTTCAGAGAAAGTCCAAGTCTCTTCTTACGGTTGAGCAACAAAGGTATGTGAATGAGGAAACAATTAAAGAAGCTGAGAAAGAGCTAGAAAAATTAAAAAATGAAGAAGATAAGGCGAGAGCAAAGGTAATTGAAGGATTGAATGATATATTTAATGATTTACCTCATTTACTTTAATACATCTTTATTTCTTTCAAGTAAACTCTTAATTTTCTCAATTTCTTCGCTTAAGGTATTGTATTGGTCAATGTTTTTAACTGTATTTATAGCATTGATTAGATTTTCAAGTTTTCCGCTGTTATTTATTAGCTTTATATTAACGGTTAGAAACGAAATTATTTCGTCGATACTGAATTTAACTCCTTCTTTTTCATAAAAGATATTACTTTCACTCAAATGAGCGCTGGTTTGTTGGCTATTAATAATTGACAATAGTTTTTCTTGTCTTAGTTTAGAAAATGTTTTCTTATTCATAGCCATTCTAAAGGTGTCACCACTAACACTTATCAGCTCTCCTAAATCATTATATGTTAATGATTTTTCTTTTTTGTATTGCTTGAGTTTTTCGTAAAAATCTGTCATGGTATAAACTAAAAACGAAAATAAAAGAAATTATTTCGATTAAAAACGAAATTAATTCTTATATTTGCTACATACTCAAACAAATATAGATAAATTAGTGCAACTAGCCGTACAAAGTTTGTACAGTTACGGGTATACTATAAAGAAAACAGAAAGTGAATATGAAACCAACTTGCCTATGATAAACTTTACGTTAAAAAATTAATACTGTATTAATACCATTTACAAATTGAAATTACCGTAATAAAACGCCCTTTTTTCCCTTTCTTCTTTATTAGAAAAAAGAACCATAAGCTAAGGCTATGCTCAATTTTTAAAACTTGAATAAAGAAAAAAACCATCATTTTCTTTTACATTAATTTCAAATCATAACTGGTATAAGTACAAAACATTATCAAATTACTTATTGGCAGAAGTGAGTAGTGCCTTAATTATTAAGGCTAGGGGATATTTATGTTTTAAAACTAAATTGGTTAGGCGCAAAGATGAAGGGCTTTGTAGTTAAACTAGTTGAACACCATTTAGATTTTAATTGCAGGGCGATATCCAAGGGCTTAATTCCCTGGTGCTTGCCTCGAAATATAAATTATGAATCCAACAGATACCCTGTATGCTTTCATCGGGGAGTTCATTGAAGACATAATACTAAATGGTGGTTGTTTTCCCTGACAAGGTCAACCTTTGGTGCGTGAATCGGTTAAGACGTACCACTGTGTTGACTCATACTATTTGAATTTTGAGTGTTTAATGTTTAATGTTGAATGTTGAATTGTGAGTTTTGAGTGTTGAATTTTTTATTCCTTGACACTTTGGACTTTGGACTTTGAGTTTTGAGTGTTGAGTTGTGAATTGATAATTCAATTTGATATTTAGACTTCTCGATACAAAATTATTTTTCATTTTATTACAAATAATTTTACTCGAAGTGAGACAGAGAAAGCGTGTTTGATGGTGGTTTCGAAGGAGTGGTAATTTTGAATTTTGAATTTTGAATTGTGAGTTTTGAGTTTTGAGCGATGAATGTTGGGTGTTGGGTGTTGAGGGTTGAATGTTGAGTTTTTTATTCTTTTCGACTTTTGACTTTTGACTTTGGGCTCTAGACTAAATTTAGGGAAATCCCTTAGTGTTTTTTAGGGGTAGTAGGTATTGTTTTGTTTCTAGGAATCAATTAGTTTTGGTAGTCTATGAAGATGATTATCCCCTAAATAAATGCTAGTTATCCCGTTCTATTTGATAATAATTTTGCAGTTTGAGTCTTTTCTTAACAATATAGTATATAAATGAAAAATATTTGTGGCGCTACAGATAGATAGGTGGAAACTGAAAAACCTTTTAACAGAGTAGGTATAAAACCAGTAGCTTAAAACTACTTTAAATTTTCAAAATATGAAAAGAATATCAATATTTAAAAACGAAAGTCTTAACAAAGAAGCAATGCATCTTGTTTTTGGAGGTAGGGGTCCGAGAGGAACTAAATGGACACTTCAAGATGGTTCTGAAACCTGCGATACTCATGATGACACCAATGATAATGGAACATTAGACGCAGGAGAGTGTATAACATATCATAAATGTAATTAAAAGAGAATTTATAATGAAAAGTATAAGAGATTATAATCAGAATGAGATTATCAAAGATACCTCTAACATCTTTGGAGGTACAAAGATAATTCCAACCGAAACTAGTGTTACAGGAGGTTGTGGCGATACATTATATGACCATGATGAAGATGGTAAAATATCTAATGGAGACGAACTTTGTTTTAATGTATGTGTATAATTAATTATGGGACAACAGTATTGTTGTCCCTTTAAAAACTAAAAAATGAAAAATATTTTTTTTTACCCAATGTTATTAATGCTTGTAATACTAAGTTCCTGTGCAAGTCAAAAAGAAACTTTAAACAAAGAAGCACTATCAAGACAAATTAAACAAATGGTAGATGCTGATCAAAAAAACAGATTATTACTTGATGAACTCAGAAAAAGTAATTTACCCAAAGAAGTTTTCAAAAGAAAACGAGATTCCATTTGGAAAGTTCAGTTACCTATGGATGAACAAAATACGATAGAACTTATTGCGATTACAAAAAAACATGGATTTCCAAACACTGAATTTTTAGAAAAGCCGATAGGTGCTTGGGTTATTTTTCAGCATACCCCAGAAAAGTATAAGGCAGAGGTAAAACAGCTTTTAATTAAAGAAATAAACACAGGGCGTATGCCTGCCATTGAAGGTTCAATGATTATGTGGCACTTACACGGCAGAAACGGAATTCCTTGGGGAATAAGAGATATGGGAGTCATTGTCAAAGACCTAAGAACAAAAAATGATACTATTAATAAGTAGTAAAAAAGACATTACTACACATATCGTTATCCAATGGTTAAAGAAATACAATGCTGATTTTCTTTTCATTAAAACGGAAGATATAAGTAGCTTAAATTCTTTTTCTATTGACAATACTTCTGAAAAACTCACCATAAATAATGTTGATTTTTCTACTATAAATGTAGTATGGCACAGGAGAGGGAGATTAAAGTTCCTTGACAGCAGCACATTAAATAACCGTAATTTGTTTTTATATCTTAAAAGAGAAGAAGATTCAGTTATTAAGTCTCTGGAAAATTTTCAACGATCTACGTCTAAAGCTTATATCGGTTCTTACATTAAGGAAGTTGAAAATTTTAAATTAGATCATTTAATTCTAGCAAAAAAATGTGGGTTCAAAATACCTAAAACTCTAGTTACAACATCTAAAAAAGAGTTGCTTCACTTTAAACTAGAAAATAAAAAGATAATTACAAAAGACCTCAGATATCCAGTCAATGTGCAAATAACAAAAGATACATACCTTTCTTCCAAAGGAACTTTATTAATTGATAATTCAGATATTGAATTATTAGATGATAGTTTTATGCCAATTTTTGTGCAAGGGTATATTGATAAACTATTCGAAATAAGAGTGTTTTTCTATGAAAATACTTTGTTTCCTATGGCTATCTTTTCCCAAGAAGACGAAAAAACTGCGATTGACTATAGGAACTATAATGATGAAAAGCCCAACAGATGCGTTCCTTTTAAGTTACCAAATGAAGTAAAAAACCAAATATTAGAGTTTAGTAAAAGATCGAGTATAAATACTGGTTCTATTGATTTAATTTACTCGTCAGAAGAAGAATTTGTCTTTTTAGAAATAAATCCAATGGGACAATTGGATTGGCTCTCAAAAAATTGTAATTATTATATTGAAAAAGAAATCGCAACAAGCTTAATATTAAAAAATGCCTAATAACAATAAAAAATTACCGCTAACACTTCAAAAATGTAATGTTCTGAAATTAAACAAGAATCAATCATCGACTAAAAAAAAGAGTCGTTCATTTTTTTTTAGTTTTTACAAACCGATATCAAAAATTGACTTAATTGATGAATCTTAATCTACACAAACCTTTTAAATTGTTTTCTAATTGTATACCTGTTAAGGGCGCAAATCGAAGCGTTATTTGTGATTTACAACGTAATATTTTAAAACTGATACCAAATGATTTATTTGAAATTTTGGAAAATCAAGAAGGAAAGAGTATTGATGCCATTATGAAAATATACAATAATGAGTATGATGATATAATTGAAGAATATTTTATTTTTTTACTTGAAAATGATTTTATTTTCTTTACGAATACTACCGAATGGTTTCCTAAGTTAGAGATTAAATGGGACTCCGAATCGACCGTCACAAATGCTATTTTAGAGGTAAATAAGAAAACTAATTATGATTTGATGAAAGTTGTAAAAGAACTTGAAGAATTGAATTGCTATCACTTTGAAATTCGATTTTATGATAAAATAGACATTGAAGATATTAATTCATTTTTGACGTTTTTGGATACATCAAATTCAACCATTTCCTCTATTGATTATATTTTTCCTTTTTATGAAGGGGTAACAACTAGTAAAATAAACAAAGATATCACCCAAAATAAAAGGGTGTCATCTGTTAGGGTTTTTGGTTCTCCTGCAAACGAAATCATTCCTTATAAAATAGAAGAAAATTATTTTGGAAAATTAATTTACACAAAAAAAACGCTCAAAAATAATTCATGTTGCGGAACCATTTCAGAAACATTTTTTCCTGTAAACATGAACACCTTCATGGAAAGCAAACTTTACAACTCATGCCTAAACAGAAAAATAAGTATTGATATAGATGGTAAAATTAGAAATTGCCCCAGTATGGAAAAGAGCTTTGGAAATATAATGAACGTGAAGCTAAAAGAGGTAATTAAAAGTAAAGAGTTAACCGAAAAATGGGCAATTACAAAGGATCAAATAGAAACATGTAAAGTATGTGAATTTAGGTATGTCTGTACCGATTGTAGAGCGTATATTGAAAAACCGGATGATATATATTCTAAACCACTCAAATGTGGATACGATCCTTATTCAAACGAATGGACTGTTTGGAGTACAAATCCTTTAAAACAGAAGGCTATCAAATATTATAATAATTTAATCGCAGGGCGATAGCCAAGGGTTTAATTTCCCGAGGCTTGCCTCGAAATATAAAATTATGAATTCAACAGATACCCCGTATGCTTGCATCGGGGTAGTTCATTACCCTTCAGTGATTTTATTTTGTAAGTTAAGATTTCGAATACTTGTCTGATCTTTATAATTGTGCGTTGAAAGCATAGACTGTTGATCTATAAGGAGTTTTAAAATAGGAGAATATAGCTAAAAAAAGAACCCTTCCTGTGTTATAGAAAGGGTTCATGGAAATATAGATTTTTCTTAAATGAAATAACAACTAAAAATCATTAAGCTTTAATCTTTGTAGGTTTTTCTTCGGTTGTTTTAACCTCTTTTTTTAAATGTGTATCTAAAAATTTAAGTATTCTACTGTAGGCTTCTATTTGATTTTCCTTTTTAACGAAACCATGTCCTTCATCTTCAAACAATACATACTCAACTGGAACACCATTTTTTCTAACTCCTTCAACGATTTCATCAGATTCTACTTGCAATACTCTCGGGTCTTGTGAACCCTGTAATACAATTAGAGGCTTCGTTACTTTGTCGGTATGAAATAATGGAGAAATACGCTTTAATCGAACGGAATCTTTAGAAAAAGGGTCGCCAAGTTCCAAGTATAACGACTTTCTGAAGGACTCCCAATAAGGAGGAATACTTTTCAAGGTACGAATCCAGTTGGTAACTCCAAATAAGTTAACCCCTAAATCAAATTCTTCTGGAGCATAAGTTAAAGCGGCCATAGTCATATAACCTCCATAAGAACCACCAATAATTCCGATATGCTCACCATCGATTTCAGATTGTTCTGCTAACCAATTCTTGCCTTCTACACAATCCTTTAAATCTTTTTCGCCATGGTTTAAATCGTCCATTTGGAAAAAGGTTTTTCCATAACCACTACTCCCTCTGTTATTTACTGCTAAAACAGCATACCCATGATTAACCATATATTGGATCAAAGAGCTAAAACCTTGTCTGGTTTGCCCTCCAGGACCTCCATGCACCCAAACCATTGCCGGAACTTTATTTTCTATGGAAGCCTGATGAGGAAGGTAATAAATGGCAGGTATAATGGTGCCATCAAACGATTCAAAACGAACAACTTTAGCCGTCACTAAATCGTCTGAATTGATCTCATTATTTAACACGTTTGTTAGACGATGTTTTTCTTTTGTTTTTAAATTATAACTATATAAGTTTGAAGGTGAATTTGAACCACCAACATACATTCTCATCCAAGACTCATCAGTACTAAATCTTACACTTGTAATACTTTTATTTCCGAAGTCAGGTAATTCAATTGGCTTCATGGTTTTTGCATCTAAAACGTCGATAACATTTTTACCGTCGTCATTAATATATATGATCATATATTTGCCTTTGGAAGTGATGCGCATTCCAGAGATGTCCCATGATTTTTGATAAACCATTTTCTTTTCTCTAGTTTTAATATCATACGACATTAAATAGGCAAACTCAGAATTATCGTCTGTAGTGTAATAGAATGTCGAGTTGTCTTTTGAAAAAGCCTGTGCAGAGTTCGCACTTTGCTTGTCATTTACTTTAATCTTCTCTTTTGTTTCATTATTAAAAAGAAATAAATCACTATCGTTGGTATTCAATGACTTTGACAAAGCATAATATTTTTCATTGTCAGAAATATCGGATAAGCTTAACCCACTATCATCCTGATATATCATTTCAGTAGTGTAGTTTTTTAGAGACATCTTATAAACATCGAAGTATTTAGGATTTCTTTTATTGGATCCGAAATAGAGATGTTCTTTACTTTCTGACCATCCATAAAAACTAGACCTGGCTCCTTTGTAAGGAGTAATATCGTTTACTGCTCCATCGAGTTCTCTGACAAACAAATGATTAATTTCATCGCCATTTCCGTCCGCGCTTAATAACATTCGATCATCTTTAGGGAAATATGAAACCGCATTAATTGATGTGCTATCAGAACTAGTAATGGCTGACATTTCACCACCTTGTGAAGGAACTGTATAAACATTATATATTCCAGATCGATTACTAGAAATAAGAAGTTTACTATTATCTTTTGAAAAACTTCCACCTCCTACAGCTTCATTGTCCATAAATTGACCGATGGTGTATTGTTTAATTTTTTTGGAGACCTTATTTTTAGTAGAGCTATTTTCTTTACACGAAAGAATAGCTATTAGAATTGAGAGTCCTAAAAGTTTTGTTTTCATTATTATAAAGGTTTTAAGGTTTGTTCAGTTTTTATCAATTTCAAGAATATAGCCCGCTTTTTTGGTAACCATTTGGTTTATAGTGAATTATTAATGCAAGGTTAATGATTCATTTACTTTTTGGTTAACAGTGGGTTATATATTTATGTGAATTTGCATATTATGTAATATTTGATTAGTTAATACCATTTGTAATTTGAAATTACCGCAATAAAACGTTCTTTTTTCCTTTCCATTTCGGAATAAAAAGAAACCGTAGCTATGGCTATGCTTTAATTTTCTTCTTTATCTAAAGAAAAAAATCTTCATTTTCTATTACGTTAATTTCAAACACCAACTGGTATGAGCAGAAATTAGCTACATAAAAAATTATGTAGCTTTTTTTGGATTCTTATGTAAACAATGATCTACTCTTAAATACTGAATATATAAATTGGGTAAATACAGTTTGATATCAATTCACAATAGTTTTCAGTTTTGACGTAGTAGTTTGTAATCATATACAAAGAACTTTCTGCTGTAATAGTCGTTTAAGGGCCATAAAAATACAATTTGCCATCAATTCACAACTACCTTCACAAAACAATTAGTATTCGTTTTGATTTTGAAATTATTGAATTTGAAGCCTTTTTAAAACGCTTGAAACCAATATTTCTAACCCTCCTAAAGTACCTTAAATACCTAAGGGTTGCAAATATTTATGAGTGAATGAAATCATAAAGTTGTGTTAATTTACCCTGCGATGAAATGTTCGTACTCTTGTATCAGGCTGGTTTATTTGTTTAGAGAATTATGTATTACAGTTAGTTCTTTTTTTGAATACTTTTTAGTGTTGATGATGAAATAAGCCACAATCAAGTTCGGTACCCAACATAGCCAAGCCACAATTCTATACGCGCTTAAAAATTCACCAAGGATTGACGTAAGTATAGGAAGCCAAATTCTTAGAGTTACAGCAGCGAAACAAGCGGCGTAACTATATATCATCATTTTTTCGTGAAAACGAATATTTCCTTGAATGACTGTTTTGTAACCGATAATGGTGGTGTAAAGCCATACAATTCCAAGACTAAAAAAGCCGATGATACTTATAATACCTCCAGTAGCATTTAGTGCAATATAAAGCCCACATATTCCGCTAATTAAAACACTGACAGTATAGGTTTTTCCTATGAGCCTGTGAATGTTTATTCGGCGGTCTCGTAACCTCTTACTAAATTGAATCCAACCAATTAATAAAGAAAGACCACCTAAGGTTATATGTCCATAAAACATAGTGTTCCATAGTATGTCATTAAGAAGTTCTGCTGATTTGGAGGATAGAAGACCGAATTTTCTATCTATTACAAAATAGATAATTGGATACATACCAATCAATGTAGATAGTATGGCAATGGTAATTTTGGAAGCCTTTAGCATGGTAATAGTTTCGTTAGTTATGTTAAAGACAATTAATAAATTGAGGTGTTACAGTTTTAAAATTCATTTGATACGATATAAGAATACTAAAATATAATAGAAAAGACTGCATTAGCAGTCTTTTCTATTATATTTTAGTATTCATCCTTAACATTTTGTAACACCCACTGAAGGCACTTGTCAAATGAATTGAATATTGTTGATTCTGGAATTAAGTCGGGAATAATATCAATGCGTTCCATCATATATCTTGGTTGTTCTTGCAGGTGAACAAAAAGGACGTTTTTACGATCCTTTTTAAGATCTACCAATATATCTTCGAGGACATATAATCCAGACTGATCTAAATATTGCATTTTATCCATTCTAAAGATTACTGTCGATGCTGTTAAAGGAATTTGTTTAGCAAGCTGTTGAAGCTCATTTGTTGATCCGAAAAATAACGGACCGTTAATGTGCTTGATAAATACTTCTTCTAGTAAAAATTTAGGGAAGTCTTTTTCATCTGCCCAGGCTTTTTCACTTAATGGAAGTACATCTGATTTTTTTGCGGTTAAATCACCAATCTTTTTCATAAACATTAAAGAGGCTATAACCAAACCAATTCCAACTGCATATACTAAATTCCAAAAGGTAGATAGAAGTAGCACTACAAGCATAATAATTACTTCGGAGCTCATTTTTATTGGGCCTAGTTTAATGTCTTTTGGTAAATTAGGGATTGCTTTTAATCCTTTATAATCCATTACACCAATACCAACGGTAACCAAAATACCAGCTAATACTGCAGCTGGGATTTTTGAAGCAACAGGTCCGAGGGCTAATAAGATAATCAATAACATAACACCAGCAATCATCCCCGATAATTTGGTTTTACCTCCTGAGTTAATGTTTACTACAGTTCTAATTGTAGCTCCAGCACCTGGAATTCCTCCAAACAAAGCTCCAATGCTATTCCCAATACCTTGTCCTATTAGTTCTTTATTAGGTTTATGCTTCGTTTTGGTCATGTTATCCGCAACTACCGAGGTTAAAAGGGAATCAATTGCTCCTAAAAGAGCAAGAGTTAAAGCGGTAAAAATATACGGGGTAATATTTTCTAAACTAAATTGCGAAAAGATAGCGAAGTTCATTGTAGGAAAACCACTGGGGATTTCTTCAATTGGTTTATAGTTAAGACCAAAACCAACGGAAATACCTGTCATAATAACCAATGCTACTAAAGTACTGGGAATAGAGGTAGTAATTCGTTTGAATCCATAAATGATGAAAATGGTTCCTAGGGCAAGAATAAGTTCTAGCCAATTAATTTTCGTCAAAGCTCGAGGAAGTACTTTTAATGTTCCAAGAACTCCAGAAGCATTCTTTGCAGCAAGGGTTTTACTTTCTTTTAAAATATCTTCAGGTAGTATTTTTTCGGCGCGTTCAATGGTTTTTTTGAAATCTTCCAATACTAAAACACCCTCACGAGCCTCGTCCTTTAGAATGTTTTCTAAAATAATTTCTTCGGCCTGAGGTTTAAATTTGTTGACAAAGTCGATATCCTCTTTAGCGTTATACCCAATAGATGGAAGTACTTGAGTAACCAAAATAATAACCCCAATAGCCGACATAAAACCAGATACTACTGGGTAAGGGATATATTTTATGTATTTCCCGAGAGAAATAACACCCAAAAGAATTTGAATAAAACCAGCAAGTAAAAACACCGTTAAAATTGATGGCAAAGCTTTTGAAACATCGCCGTCATTCAGAGCAATAATATTAGCGATTACGACCATACTTACTGCGGTCATAGGAGCCGTTGGCCCAGAGATTTGTGTGCTAGTTCCTCCAAATAAAGCTGCGAAGAATGAAATAAAAATGGCTCCATATAAACCAGCACTTGGTCCTAATCCAGATGAAACACCAAAAGCAATTGCTAAAGGTAGTGCAACGATACCAGCGGTAATTCCACCAAAAAAATCGCCTCTTATATTTGAAAATAACTTTTTCATTTATAAATATTGTATGTTAAATCAGTTTATTTTACTTAACAGTTTCAGCGGCAAACTTAGTTTATGTAAATATTATTACGAAATTTTATAAGAGGTATTTGCGCTTTATACAAAATGATAACATTATAAGAATCTATGTCATAAAACTTTATGACTTTTTTTGATTGAAAAAATCGTAAGTTATTGGTTGCAAGATACGGATTCTTTGTAAAAAAAAAGAGTCTATTGATTGTAATAGACTCTTTTTTAGGTGATTATTTTTCGTGTTTTATTCGTAAAATGTTACAGAGCCATCTTTGATATCATACATGCCTCCAACGATTTGAATTTCTCCATTATTATGCATGTCTGCTAAGACTTCACTTTGTTTTACAATATTGTCAATTGTTAATTCAACGTTTTTCTTAGCTACATTGTTTACGAAATCTAAGTTAGAAGAATTTCTAATTGAGGCATCCTTAGGTTCTGCAACAGCTTCTACTGCGGGTTTAATTTTCCCTAACATTCCTGTTAGATTTCCTAGTTTTGCATCATCACAGGCTCCTTTTACTGCTCCACAACTGGTGTGTCCTAAAACGACGATTAATCTGGTTCCTGCAAGTTTACATGCAAATTCCATACTTCCTAATATATCCTCGTTTACGAAGTTGCCAGCAATTCTAACACTAAAAACATCTCCAATTCCTTGATCGAAAATTAGTTCAGAAGATACTCTTGAGTCAATACAACTCAAAACAGTAGCAAAAGGAAATTGTCCGTTCTTAGTGTCATTCACTTGTTCCAATAGGTTTCTCTCTGCTTTTAAACTCTGTTGAAATCGCAAGTTGCCTTCTTTTAAGGCTTGAAGCGATTTTTCTGGTGTCATAACAGCTTGGGTTTCTTTGGTATGAGCTTTCATTTAATTCGTGTTTGTGTTAAATTTAATTTGCGGTTACTAATAATGAGATGTTTAATTTATTTAATACATCATTAATGTCCAATTCTTTTGTTGTTTGATTGTTCTTTTTTCTTGGTAAACAAAGTAAGTTGATGTTGTTTTTGCGTAAATAAGTGGTTAGATTATTCACAACATTATTGCTTTTTTCAAAAACATATTCAACTATTTTTTTGTTTTTAAACGATTCTATAACTGTTTGATCGTGGTTAATATCATCAGTAAATTGAAACGTTTTTATTGGATCAATTGCATTTTGAGCGATTTGAATGAAAATATCTGGATTTTTAAATGGTCTTAATTTATTTAAAAAACCTAAATTAATAAGTTCATTAGGTACTAGTTTGTTTCCATCTGCAGCGATAACAACCTCTCCTTGATGTTTTTTAAGTACTAAATCTGTTACACCATTTCCAAAGAAACTTAATGCAGCCGAACTTTTTTTACCAATTACAACAATGTCTGGTGCATGGTCGTTTAAATAGAGTTCAATATTGTTTTTAATATTACCAATAGAAAAGGAATAGCTAATAGGTGTATCATGTTTTATTGAATACTTTTCTACAAGCGCTTCTATTTTCTTTTCAGTTTTGGTGTACTCATTATTAATGTTTCTTGAAGCAGAAAGTTGGTTTTCAGAATGTACAATATTTGAAGGTTTCAATACATGGAAAATAGCAATACTTCCTTTTGTAACCTTAGCAATACTCAAGGCCGTTTCAATAACCGTTTCAGCACTTTCTTTTAAATCTGTTAATACCGAAATTCGGTAATTGGTTTTATCACTTTTCATCGTTAGGTGGTTTTCGGACGTAATTTGAAAAATTCGATAAAACTAGTTGGGTTTTCTACGATACCTCGCTCGGAATAAACGGTAATATGTATATCACGCTCTTGAGCTTTATAGGCAAAGTCTTCTAGAATTTCTATAATGTCATTATCTAAATAGCGTGTTTTTCTAACATCTATTTCCAAATGTGTATTCTTAGGCAAACTATCCAATTCCTTTAAAATTGCTCCTTTATTAAAGAAAGTTACTTCTTCAGCAAGGGTCATTTTAATTTTATGTAGTCCATTACTAATATCTTCAATATGTAGGAAGTGAGAATTTTGGTAACTTTTTATCAGAATTACAATGATACCAACAGTTAATCCAAGACCAATTCCTTTTAATAAGTCAATAAATACAATTCCTAAAACGGTTACTATGAACGGAAGAAATTGTTTCCAACCCAAAGAATACATCTTCTTAAATAATGATGGTTTAGCAAGTTTGAATCCTACAATAAATAGAACAGCGGCTAAAACTGATAAGGGAATTTGGTTTAATAATCTTGGAATTAGAATAATCGATATAAGTAATAAAAATCCATGTATTATAGCTGAAGCTTTACTTTTACCTCCTGATTGGATGTTTGCCGAACTTCTAACAATTACTTGCGTTACTGGTAATCCACCTATTAATCCTGAAACAATATTTCCTGCTCCTTGGGCTAGTAGCTCTCTATTTGTTGGAGTAACATTTTTATCTGGATCGATTTTATCTGTTGCTTCAACACATAATAATGTTTCCAAACTCGCGACTAAGGCAATAGTAAATGCTGTAATCCAAATACTAGGATCCGTAATTAGTGCAAAATTAGGAAGTTGAAATTGACCAAAGAAAGAATCGATACCTTCTGGTACAGGAACCATTACTAAATGTTTTGAGCTAATACCTAAAGTTTCACTGCCTTGGGTAACAATATGGAAAATAATACCTACTACCACCGCAACAACTGGTCCTTGAATTAATTGAAATATTCTGGCTTTTTTAACAAGTACTTTGTCCCATAAAAGAAGGATTGCTAAACCAATGATTCCTATAATGGTTGATCCCACTCCAATATGATTAACAGTATTTAATATTTCTGAAAAAGTATTTTCACCGTCTATTTGGAAAAATGCAAAATCTCCTTCAGGGTTGGCATCATATCCAAAGAAATGTGGAATTTGTTTTAGAATAATGATAAGACCGATTCCAGTTAGCATTCCTTTTATTACTGATGAAGGAAAGTAATACCCTATAATTCCAGCTCTTAGGAGTCCGAAGACTAACTGAATAGCTCCTCCAAGAACAACGGCAAGTAAAAAATTATTAAACCCTCCTAACTCACCGATAGCGGTTAGCACGATGGCAGCAAGACCGGCGGCTGGTCCACTTACGCCAATTTTAGATCCACTTAGAGATCCTACTAAAATACCTCCAACAATACCGGCAATTAGGCCTGAAAATAATGGTGCCCCACTTGCGAGAGCAATCCCTAAACAGAGGGGTAATGCAACGAAAAACACCACTATACTAGCGGGTAAATCGCTTTTAATTGTTTTAAACATAAAAACGTGGTTTTGTATTAGTGTGAACTAATAGTTTGAAATTAATGGTTAAGTTTGAATAAATGATGTATATAAATTAGAAAAAATAGCATTACGCTATCCTGTCCCTATTAGAAAATAAGGTGAATTTATACAAATCGAAAAGGGTTTTATACAATGCCCTCAGGAGGAGGACATTCTTGTTTTTTATAAACAGGATTATATACCTTAATTTTATAAGGTAGCTTTATTTGGGTAATTGCATTATTGTAAGTAAATGATTCTTGATCAGAATGAAGAAATTTGATTTCTAATTCTTTATGAGCTTCGTCACTATCTTTCTCAGTATCCATTACTACAGAAGTTTCACAAATTTCTTCAGAAAGGCTCATGTACGTAGGAATAACCACAGTTGAGGTTATTAATGTTATTAGAAGATATGTGAAAATATACTTGCTCATTTTTTATGAGCTCCTAATATACAATAATAAGTTTTAACCGCTTGTTAACAAAAATTAAAAATTATTGATGATTTTGATGTTATTTGACTGAATCCATCCGATTTTCCCATCAATTAACTTAATTTTTCTCCAATCATCTACTGAGTCAATTACCGATACTTTCGTTCCTTCATGAAGTGTAAAAACATCACCAGAACTTGAAGTAGGAGCATTTTTTATTTCAACTTCTCGAGCAAAAATAATAGCTTCTTGTTTATTTTGAAAAGCGTTAAATTGCTGGTACGTAATTAGTAATGAGCCTATGAGTAAAATAAAACTTAAGATACTAATAGTAAAATAAACCCTCTTTTTTCGTGAATCATAGGATACATAAAATAAGATAAAAAGTAGGCTAGCAATAACTGATAAAACAACTGAAATATAAGCCCATGTATTATAATGAAGTTTTTCAAAGAAATTGATGCTAATTTTCTGAAATAGAGTTTTTGGAAGAGGTTCTATTCTATCTAGAGTCAATTTATAGGCAATAGCAAGATTATTTCGAGCGTCTTGATTAAATGGATCAAGTGACAAAGCCATTTCATAATTATAAATACTTGGGGCTACTTTATTTAATTTATAATGACAATTTGCAATATTATAATATAATTCAGAAGAGAGTTTTTCCGTGGCTTCAATTTTTTTATAAATGTTCAGCGCCTCTTCAAATTTATCTTGTCGGTATAACTTGTTGGCATCTGCAAATAAAGCATCGGTGTTTTGAGCGGATACAATGTTCGATAGCAGTACTAGAAGTAATAGGATATTTCTCATTATAACTGTTTATCTAATTGGGTTATTATTTGCTTTGCTTTATCGAACTCTTGATTCATTTGCACACTATCGATAGGTGTGTAACGAGCAAAATCGCAGTCGTTTAATACGGAAATAAATTCATTAATCGTATCACTATCTACATTACGTTTTTCAAGAAGCCCTGTAATTTTGTCTTTACTAATATCTGAGGTTTCTACTTTTAATTTAGCTTTTAAATAATTGTGCAATGCTCTTTCAAGAGATTCGTAAAATGCTTCTTTATGACCGAGTTGTTTTTGAGCCTCAGAAAGATATTTCTTTGCTAGTTTATCAGCTAACCTTCTCTTATTACCTGCCACATCTCTATCTCTCTCTTCTTTTTTTCTATTGAAAAGGATTACAACAGGTATTGAGAGAATAGAAATAATTAAGAGTAAGTAGAACAAAGTAGATTTAAAGAAATCTGATTTATTAATTTTATTAAATTCAGATTTTGTTTGAATATATCTAAAGTCATTGCCCGTAACTTGTATGTTTTGTTTAGTAATTGGGATATTATTAGAATTGGAAGTAAGTTCTTTTCCTTCTAGTACCTGCACATACATGTCATCAGAGTTGATAGTCTGATATACTTTTTTCTTAGGGTCAAAATAAGAAAAACTAACAGAAGGTATTTTGTACTTTCCTTTATATTCTGGTACAACTGTATAGTTATCAGTAATACTTCCTTTAAGTCCAGTAGAAGTGATGGAAATTTTTTCTTTTCTTTCTGGTTGATAAACTTCAAGTTCTTTTGGAGTTTCTACCTTTGGTAATTCAAAAAGTTTTAAATTTCCTTTCCCTTTAACAGCAACTGAAATTTGAGAAGATTCATTTGCTTTTAAAATTTGTTTACTTAACGCTACATCAAAGGAGAATTGACCAACAGCTCCATTAAAGTTTTCAGGTTTGTTCTTTAATGGTAGTGTTTTTACAGAAATGGTTTTCTTCGCTGAAGAAAATTCTCGTCTAACCTGTTTTGTGATCAGGTTTCCGAAAAAATCTACTCTTCCTGTAGGAACGGCAACTACAATATCCATTTTCATTGGATCTATAGTAAGTTTTCCAGATTTTGTAGGGATTAATAAGGCCTTGTGTAAAACAGCATAACGGTATTTCTCACCATTATAGCTACCTTGTTTTACCGGTGTTCCTGTGTTTTTAATTTCTTGATTCCAAAACCCATTATATTGCGGAGATTCGGTAATAGCATTGTCATAAATACCAACATTTTCACTAAAATAGAGTCGATATTCTAAATAAAGACCTTCTCCAACATAAGGTCTTGATTTGGAAACTTCTGCAACTAAATGAATGTTTTGAGAGGCTATATAATTTGGATCGTTAGGATTTTTGGGTAACTCAACAGCATCCAGAACTATTATTTTAATAACATTTGACTGTATAGTTTCTCCTTCTATTTCAATAGAACCAGGAGGTAAGTTGAACTCTCCTTTCCTCTTAGGTTGCAAAATATAGGTGTAAGACTGAGAAAACGTAACAACACCGTTAATATAGGATTGACTAATAGATTGACTTGGACCACCAACAATTCTAAAGTTTTTAAAATTAGGAGGTGTAAAATTATCAGCTCCTTGCTTGTTTATAGTGTATTCAATTTTTAGGCGTTGATTAACACCTAATTTGTTTTTGCTTACACTAGCAACAAATTTCCCTTCTTGCGCTTGCAATGAAAGAGAAATAGTTGTAAAAAATAGTATAATATAAAATGTTAAGTTCTTACTCATTTTTAATATGCTATAAACCCATGTTTTAACATTCAAATATCTAAAATGAAAACTAATTTATAAAGGCTTCAATCTTAGGGTTTTGTTAAAATATTACCAGTCTTTTTCTTGCTTAACTTTTCTTCCTTTTGATTTTTTAACGTTCATCTTCTTTTGGGTCTTCTTTTCTTCATTATTTAAGCTCTCCAAAAGTTGTTTCATTTGTTCAGGAGTCATCTTACCAAGTTGAGGTTTCTGAGGCTTCTGATCTTTTTTATTCTCGTTATTTTGTTGGTTTTTGTCTTTATTATCTTTTTGATCCTTGTTTTGATCTTTTTTATCCTTATCGTCTCCGTCTTTCTTATCTTTATTTTGATCGTCTTTTTTGTTTTCGTCGTTTTTATCCTTCTGATCTTTCTTGTCGTCCTTCTTATCTTTGTTCTGATCTTTTTTATCCTTGTCTTTATCCTTGTTTTTGTCGTTCTTTTGCTTTTGCTGTTGCTTTTTTAATTCTTTTTGTGCAACTGCCAAATTATAACGAGTTTCATCATCGTTAGGATTATTTCGTAACGAATTTTTATAGGCATCGACTGCCGGCTGAAACTGCTTTTGTTCCATCATAGCGTTACCGATATTATGATAAGCTTCAGCTTTTGCAATTTTATCTTTTGATGTTTTCGTTGTTAGTTCATATTGAGAAACAGCTTCCTTATAATTTTTGTTTTGATATAATGAGTTCCCGTAGTTATACGCTGCCTTATCATACTTGCTATCTTTCCCTAGGGCTTTTCTATAGGCGATTGAGGCATCGTCAAACTTTTGCTTATTGTATAGTTCATTGCCTTCGCGTAGAAGTGATCGTGCTTCTTTCTTTAGTTGAAGCGTGTCTATTTGAGCATTAACCTGAAAAGAAAACAAGGTTAAGAGCCCAATAATTAAAATATTTAATTTGTTCACCTTTTTAATTTTTAGTCTCTTCATTAAACAAGTCAATTTTCTTTAACCATTTTGTCTTTCTGTCAAAAAGTAAAACATCTAAAATTAAAAACAACAAAGCAATACCAAGAGGCCATTGAAACTGGTCTTGATAATCTGAAAATTGTTTTGTCTCAAATTCACTTTTTTGAGCATTGGCAATTACATTGGCAATCGCATCAACAGCAACTTCCGTTTTATTGCCATCAACATAATTGCCATTTCCAATATCTGCAATATCTTTAAGTATGGTTGATTTTCTTTGTGTAATAACAGTTTCTCCTTTTCGGTCTTTTTTATAGCCTATTAAAGATCCATTTATTTTTAAAGGAATTGGCCCTCCAGTTTCGGTTCCAACACCAATGGTATAAACTTTAATACCTTCGTTAGTTATATTTTGCGCAATTTGCTTTGTGTCTTCTTGATGATCTTCTCCGTCAGATATAATAATTAAAAATCTATTTGTTTGCTCATCATTATTATAATAGGTCCTGGCTAAATTTAAGGCTTCGTTAATCGCAGTCCCCTGACTAGTTACCATATCTGGATTTGCGTTTTGCAAAAACATATTCCCTGCCGCATGATCAGTAGTAATAGGCAAAAGAGGATAGGCATTTCCAGCATAAATGATAATTCCTACTCTATCACTTCCTAGTTTGTTAATGATTTTGGAAATTACTTGTTTCGATTTTTCTAATCTATTTGGAGCAATATCTTCTGCTAACATACTCTTCGAAACATCCAAAGCAAAAACAACATCAACTCCTTCTCTTTTCACTGTTTTTAGTTTGGTTCCCATTTTTGGATTGATCAATGCTAGAATCAGAAATGATATCCCTATTAATAAAAATATTAGTTTTAGGATGGATTTAAAGTTCGATGAGTTCGGAGCTAGTTTTTCCAATAATTCTGGTGATGCAAATTTTTTCTGAGCTCTTTTTTTCCACCAAAAAACCAATAGGTAGATTACAATTATTATCGGAATAATTGCGAAAAAGTAAAAATATATTGGTTCTTCTATCTTGTACATAATAGGGTTTTATTAAATAAAACTTTTAAAAACTGTATTTTTAAGTGTAAACTCTAAAAGCAAAAATATACCAGCTATAAATACAAATAACCTGTATTGTTCGGTATAGTTGTAGTATTTAAACTCTTCAATTTTTGTTTTTTCAAGCTTATTTATTTCATCGTAAATAGCTTTTAATTTTGTGTTATTAGTTGCTCTGAAGTATTTACCTTCAGTTTCGGTTGCAATGTGTTGCAAAAGCTTTTCATCAATTTCTACTTGTTGATTTCTAAAGGATATTTTTCCCGTTCTAGGGTCTTTAGCCCATGGAAATGGAGCCATTCCGTTTGTACCGATACCAATGGTATAAACTTTTATATTGTTTCCTTTTGCAAGTTCAGTGGCAGTTTTAGGATCTACGAAGCCAGCATTATTTACACCGTCTGTTAAAAGAATAATTACTTTACTCTTTGCTTTGCTTTCTTTTAAACGATTCACGGCTGAGCCAAGCCCCATTCCAATAGCCGTTCCGCCTTCTAACTGTCCCCATTTAATTTCAGAAATAGTTCGTTTTACAATTGATTTGTCACTTGTTATAGGTGTTTGTGTAAAACTCTCTCCAGCATAAACCACAATACCGATTCTGTCATTAGGTCGTTTGTTTACAAATTCGGTAGCTACTCTTTTTAAAGCTTCAAGACGATTTGGTTTTAAATCTTTTGCCAGCATACTTGCCGACACATCAATAGCCATAACGATATCGATTCCTCTGTTCGTTTTTGTTTTTTTACTGATAGAAACATTACGAGGACGAGCCAATCCAACAATAATAAAAGCTAGAGCTAACAGTCTTAAAACATATAAAAGCGGCTTTAGTCTTGATAAAATAGACTTTTTTATCATGAAAGCTTTTGTACTTCCAATGGTTAATCGTGCACTGTTTTTTTTATTGGTAAGGAAATACCAAATAGCTAACAAAGGAATAAACAATAGTAGCCAAAGAAATTCTGGGTTGTGAAATTCAAAATTATTGAACATTTTCTACTGGTTCTTTTGTTAAGTTAGACATTGATTTAGCTTTCGAAATTCCATAAGAAATTAAAATACCGATGGCAATTATTGCAACAATAATTAAAATTTTGGAAACCATATTAGGTTGTTTAACCTCTGGTTTTTCGATAATAACAACGGGTTTGCTATAACTAGTTTCTGTATTTTCTTCTGTTATTGCTGGTTTAATATTATTAATAATAATCTCAGCATTTTTTCTATCAAACTCAATATCATGAGCCATAGGTTTTGACTTAGCAAACTTTACAAGATCTGATTTACTTAATAGTTTTTCAAGTTTTTGAATCGTTTCTTTGTCAGTGGTAATAGTATTTATATTGCTGAAGTCCGTGAGGGTGTCAACCAATTCATTGGTTGTTTGTTCAAGTGCTGGGATATTCAACTCTCGTTCAATAAAGTTTCTTATAATTTCAGTTAACTCGCTATAGTGAGCTTTTACTTTATTATTTTGCCATAGAAGTTTTTCATCCAATAGCTTTAAATTTTGCAATGCTTCTTGATAAGGAGCTAATTTAGGAACAAAGGCTTCAGAAGTGCTTTTGTCACTTCGTTTCAGAGCAAAGTATAAGGTTGTAATAACTATAAGTAAAACGATTAGTGCCCAGAAAATATATTCTTTATAATCATCAAATTGATAGGGTTCTCCTTTGATCCCCTTTATAGGGAATTTTTTTACTTTGGTAGTGTCAATCGCTACGGTAGCTACATTTACTAATAAACTATCGGTAAGGTGTGCTTGATTTTTTATGAATATTTGTTGTCGTGGAATATAAAAAGCACCGCTATCAAAACCCGTTAAGACATACTTTTGAATTAACTTGTTGTTAATGGTGTCTAATTTTAAAGAATCAACCACCTCTAAACCTTTTAAATTTTCAAGTTTCGGAATAATTACATTTTCCGTTTCGTCAATCGTAAGTTTATATTGAAACTGTTCTCCAATTCGAATGCTTATGGTGTCAATCTCAGCTTTAACCAATTGGTTTTGAGAATATCCAATGGTTATCGAAAATAAGAATAATATGTATAATAGGTTTTGCTTCATAATTTCGTGAACGTAATAGCTTAACAATTATCCTTTTTGTTTAAAATATCCTAATAGTTTTTTTACATAGCTTTCGTCAACACGAGTATTTATAACTCCTGCGCCACTTTTTCTAAAAGTACTTATAAAATAATCTTCAAGATATAGGGCATTTGTTTTGTACTGTTTTCTTACAGAAGAAGAACTCGTATTAACAAGATGTACTTCTCCAGTTTCAGCATCTAACATTGGAACCATTCCTATATTAGGAATTTCCTGATCATGTTTGTCGAATACTCTAATTCCTGTTAAATCGTGTTTGTTTCCAGCAATTTTTAAAGTACGTTCGTAATTGTCATTCATAAAATCAGAAAGAACAAAAACAATTGCTTTCTTCTTTAAGACGTTGGAAAGGAATTTTAATGCCTGGTCAATATCCGTTTTTTTACTTTTTCCTTCAAACTCTATAAGTTCACGTATAATACGTAATACATGACTCCTTCCTTTTTTGGGAGGAATAAAAAGTTCGATTTGATCAGAAAACAGAATCAAACCTACTTTATCGTTATTTTGAATTGCTGAAAAGGCAAGAGTAGCAGCAATTTCCGTAATAGTGTCTTTTTTAAACTGTTGATTTGTGCCAAAGAACTCTGAACCAGAAATATCCACAACAAGCATCATGGTAAGTTCTCGTTCCTCTTCAAAAACTTTCACAAAGGGCTCATTATATCTTGCAGTAACATTCCAGTCAATTGCTCGAATATCGTCACCATATTGATATTGACGCACTTCAGAGAAGGTCATACCACGACCTTTAAAGGTCGAGTGGTATTCTCCTCCGAATATATGATTAGACAACCTTCGTGTCTTAATTTCAATTTTGCGAACTTTTTTTAGTAATTCTTTTGTGTCCATGCACTAGTTCAACCAATTTTCAGGTAAGGGCGGAAGTTCAACTTCTTTTAATTCAAATGATTTTTCAATTGAAAGTAATGGCGCCTCTTTCACTGTTATGTTAACATTGTTTTTTTGAGCTATTTCTTTTATCACATTACAAATACTTCTTTTTTGTCCTAGTACTAGGCTATTCATGATAACATTTGATTCAGTTTGTAAATCAAAACAATCTACGAAAAAAGAAGGCTCTTCATTTTGATAAATAATAGCTTCAGTTCTTTTTCTTTTTTTAAGCTCTAAAATTCTCTTTGTTCCTGTTAAGGTTTTGTAAGTTGTTAATTTATAAGTCATCTCTAACTAGATTAATTTAAAGGGGGTGAAATTTTTCTGTTTGTAGAGTGTGGTTAGGTTTCCGTTGGTTATATTTTAAGGTACCTGTACTTCGTTAATAATATCATTAATAATATCGATTGAAGATATGTTTTCGGCTTCAGCCTCATAGGTAATTCCAATTCTATGTCTTAAAACGTCATATACAACAGCTCTTACATCTTCAGGAATTACATACCCTCTTCTTTTAATGAAAGCATAGCACTTGGCAGCTTTAGCTAGAGCAATACTACCACGAGGAGATGATCCGAAGTTAATAAGAGGCTGTAATTTTTCTAAATTATATTTTTCAGGATAACGGGTTGCAAAAATTATATCAAGGATATACTTTTCAATCTTTTCATCCATATAAACTTCGTTCACAGCATTTCTGGCACGAATAATTTGTTCTATAGAAACTACTGGGTTAATTTTTTCGTAGTTACCACTTAAGTTTTGACGTAAAATTATCTGTTCGTCTTGAATTTTAGGATAGTCAATAACAGTTTTTAGCATAAAACGGTCAACTTGAGCTTCAGGTAAAGGATACGTTCCTTCCTGTTCAACAGGATTCTGAGTTGCCATTACTAAAAATGGTTCGTCAAGTTTAAAGGTTTGATCACCAATAGTAATTTGCCTTTCTTGCATTGCTTCCAGTAAAGCCGATTGTACTTTTGCAGGTGCTCTGTTAATCTCATCTGCTAAAACAAAATTTGCAAAAACAGGACCTTTTTTAATCGAAAAGTCATTCTCTTTTACGTTATAAATCATTGTTCCAACTACATCTGCTGGAAGTAAATCCGGAGTAAATTGTACACGACTAAAACTACCCTGAACTGCTTTTGAAAGAGTGTTAATTGCCAAAGTTTTCGCAAGACCAGGAACACCTTCTAGTAAAATATGTCCATTTCCTAATAAACCAATTAGTAATCGCTCAATCATATACTTCTGACCTACAATCACCTTATTCATTTCGGTAGTCAATAAATCAACAAAGGCACTCTCTTGCTCTATTTTCTCATTGATTGCTCTTACATCTACATCCATATAATTTCGAATTATGTTAGCTTTTTTGTTTAACAAAACTACAATAATAAGACATTCTGATTTGTTAAAGTATGGTTAAACCTAAAAAACTGACTAAAGGTGTTGAAAAAATAAAAAATTATGATTATTTAAGAGTATGTTTTTATATTTTGTGTCTTTTATTAATGACTCTGCAATTAGGGTTTTTTAATCATTAAACACTTCTATAAATAATTATTACGTATGAAACAATTAACCAAGCTAATTACTGCCTTAGTATTAATGTGTTGCGCATTTACCTATGGTCAAGTAGTTAAGGGAAAAATATTAGATGAAAAAAATGAGCCATTACCTTTTATAAATGTTATAGAGAAAGGAACTTCAAATGGTGTAAATACGAATGATCAGGGAGAGTTCACGATAACTCTGAGAAAAATGCCAGGGGTGTTAATCTTCTCATCTCTTGGGTTTAAAACAATAGAGAGGGATGTTACTTCAGGCACCACAATTCGAATTACCATGCAAGAAGATAGTGGTGTATTGGACGAAGTCGTATTAACAGGGAACAGGTCGAAACCAAGAACAATTTTAGATTCGGCGGTGCCAATTGATAATGTTGGGGTTCGTGAGTTGCAAGCTACAGGTCAAACAAGTATTGATCAAATGTTAACTTTTGCCGTACCTTCTTATAACTCTACAAATCAAACAATTTCGGATGCAACGGCGCATTTTGATCCGGCCGATTTAAGAGGCTTAGGACCAAGTAGAACATTGGTCTTGATAAATGGTAAAAGAAAAAATCAGAGTGCATTAGTTTATGTAAATGATACACCTGGAAAGGGAGAGGTTGGAACGGATATGAAAAGTATTCCTACTGCGGCTATTGAAAGAGTTGAAATTCTTAGAGATGGAGCATCAGCTCAATATGGTTCTGATGCCGTAGCTGGAGTGGTAAATATTATTTTGAAGAAGGATGTTGATTTTACTCAAGTAAATATTAATTCAGGTGTAACTTCAAGGGGAGATGGTTTTAATGCCGATGCTGATATTAATCATACAATGACTTTTGGAAACGGTGGTTTTTTAAATGCTACTTTAGGTTTTAGTTATCAGGATTATACTAATAGGGCAGGTACTCCAGGAGGAGATGGTTTATTTGGCTTACTTTATAGTATTGGAGAAATTCCAATTGAAGCTGCCGATGGTTACTTGGCGACTGATGGTGTTTTAGCAACTGGAGATGATATTTTATTTGGAAATACAGATTGGTTAAGGGAAAATCCTGATTTGGGAATGATTGTAGGACAACCAGAAATGAGAAAAGGAGATGCTTATATTAATGCAGAATTTCCGTTAAATGATACTGCCAAATTATATGCTTTTGGTGGGTTTAATTTGAGGAAAGGGAAAAGTTTTGCTTTATATAGAGTTCCATATTGGCCAGGTGTACCTGGACAAAATTCCCCGCAAAACAACCCTCTTTATGATGCAAATGGAGTATACCAAGGGTTTCAGCCTACTTTTGAAACGGATATTAAAGATATATTATTTACTGCCGGAGGAAAATTTTTACTTGGTGGTTTCAATACTGATTTAAGCGCAACGTATGGTGGAAATCAAGTTGATTATATTATTGGAAACACGATTAATCCGAGTTTAGGTGCAGCGAGTCCTACAAGTTTCGATGCAGGAGCGTATGGTTTTAGTAATATTATTGGAAACTTTGATGTTAATAGAAGTTTTGGAGAAATAAGTATGGGGCTGGGAGTTGAGGCTCGTCAAGAACGTTTCGAAGTTACTGAAGGTCAGGAAGAGTCTTATATAGATGGAGGAGCACAATCGTTTCCGGGGTTACAACCGAGTAATGCTTTAAATGAAACAAGAACCAATATAGGTGTTTATGGAACATTGGATTGGGATGTTTCTGATCGTTTTTTAATTGGTGGAGCTGTACGTTATGAAAATTATTCAGATTTTGGAGGAAATACTTCTTGGAAAATAAATTCTCGATATAAGTTGGGTGAAGCGGGTGTACTAAGAGCGTCATATAGTACTGGTTTTAGAGCGCCTTCATTGCATCAAGTTTATTTAAGTAATGTACAGACATTGGTTTCAGGAAATACAATTTCAAATCAAGGAACTTTTAATAATGTGAGTCCTGTAATTAGAGATCTTGGAGTGGCACCATTGTTCGCTGAAACTTCTAAGAATATTTCAGCGGGGATAACGGTAAAAGCCTCTAGAGATTTTACAATTTCATTGGATTATTACAATGTACGAGTTGATGATAGAGTGTTATTTACAGGAGAGATTACTGGTGAAGATGATAATGGTGTTCCAAATGCCGCAGTGCAACAGATATTAGATGATAATAATGTTACGAGTATTAAATTTTTTATTAATGCAGTAAATACAGTTACACAAGGATTTGATTATACAATGCGCTATAAAAACATTGATTTTGCTTCTGGGAAGCTAGGGGTTAATGTAGCGTTGAATGTAAATAGAACCAATTTAGAAGGAGAGGTTGAAACACCAAGTAAGTTAAGTGGGTATAAGAATAAAATTTTCAATAGGAAAGAACAATCAAGAATTGTTAGCGCAAGACCTAATATGAAGTTTTTATTCGGTGGAAACTATAAAATTGGAAATTTTTCTGCTAATTTAAATAATACTTATTTTGGAGAGGTAACTTGGCAGCATGCTTCAGATCCGTCGAAAGACCAAACCTTTACAGGAAAGGTGGTAACTGACTTGTCATTTGGATATGATTTTTCTGAAGTTATATCTTTCAGAGCACAAGTGAATAATTTATTCGATGTCTTTCCAGATGAAATTGATCCTAAAGGAGATGCAGTAACCAATCTTGGAGGACGATTCAGGTATCCTTGGGAGGTTAACCAATTTGGTTTTAATGGAACTTCATTTAGAGCAGGATTAACATTTAAGTTTTAATAAATTAACTAAGTAATACTTAGTTTTATTAATTGTTTTAATCCAGAAGAGTTTTTGCTCTTCTGGATTTTTTTTAGCCTAATTTTTGTGTTAATGTGTTGTTTATTAGGTTTTTTTATCGAATAGTAGCTTGTGTGTTGCGAATAATAGTTAGAGCTTGTTATTATCCTTTTACTAAACTATATTAGCTATCGTAACTATTAAAATACAAATTATGTTAGGAGCAATTATTGCAATTTTAGGAGGTGTTTTAGCTGCATCGCCAGCTATTATTGCGAAAAAACCAAATGCAAAAGAAATTATAGATAAGCTAACACCTTTTCAGGGTTGGATCGGTGTTTTACTTGCATTTTGGGGAGTATGGGGAGTTATTCAATCAATTTTGAGTCTCACCTCTTTTAGTCTTGGATGGCTTATTTCTCTTGGAGTAAATATTATTGAGTTCGTTGTAGGATTTATTTTGGGGTATGGACTAATTTCTAAATACCTTTTAGAGAAGAATGATGCTGCTAAAGAAAAAGGACAGGCTTTACGTTTAAAGCTGCTGAAATATCAAATTCCCGCAGGTTTTATTCTTATAGTTTTGGGAGTACTTTCAATTCTGTTATAAGAATGGTGGAGTATAAAATATATTTCTAAAAGAACTGGGAATTTTGCTTTGACCACTACAATTGCCCAGAAAAAGAAAAAATCAATTTGTTTGTTTTCCCTTAAACCTACAAGTTAAAAAAAGTTATATTGTTTGGCTTTCTCTCATTTTTTTGAGAGAAAGTTTTTAGAATTCCTTCAACTCCATGCTTTCATTTTCAAAAACACCGTAGGTAAAGTATTGTACCCAATCACCTAAATTAATGTATTTGCTGTTTTTAGGAAGGTCGATGTTTAAGGGCAGATGACGATGTCCAAAAACAAAAAAATTATACTCTTTAGTTTCTAATTTTCTTTTGCAATACTGAACCAACCATTCATTCTCTTCACCTAAAAACTTGGCATCATCGTCTCCGGAAATCAATTTATTTTTTACAGACATGTATTGTCCTAATCGAACACCTAAATCAGGGTGTAGCCATTTGAACATCCATTTAAATAAAGGGAAAGTAAATACCTTTTTCATTCTTTTGTACCCTTTGTCATGTGGGCCTAAACCATCACCATGTCCAATTAAAAAAGTTTTTTCATTCAATTTAAATTCTTGGGGTTCGTGAAAAACAGGAATATTGAGTTCTTTCTGAAAGTAATCATTCATCCATAAGTCGTGATTTCCAACGAAAAAGTAAATGGGAATTCCACTATCTCTTATCTCCGCTAGTTTCCCTAAAACTCTAACAAACCCTTTCGGTACAACAGTTCTGTATTCAAACCAGAAATCGAATAAATCTCCTAATAAAAAGATAGCACAGGCGTCTTCTCTTACCACGTTTAACCAATCAACAAATTTTTGTTCTCTTGGGAAGCTTTTTTCGGTAGAAGGAGCTCCTAGATGTTGGTCAGAAGCAAAGTAAATTTTTTTATTGTTAGGGACGTTAATTGAAACCAAATTGTAAACTTTTGAACAAAAATAACTAATTTGAACTCAGCTCACCCATATATTTTTTGGTTACTTTTGTTGGGAAACACTTAAAAAGTAAACTGAAATGGATCCGTTTGATGATGAATATTTTATGAAGAAGGCCTTACAAGAGGCACAAACGGCTTACGATAAAGGTGAAGTTCCGGTGGGTGTAGTTATTGTTTTTAATAACCAAATAATAGCAAGAGCTCATAATTTAACTGAAACTCTAAATGATGTAACAGCTCATGCTGAAATGCAGGCATTTACAGCGGCAGCAGATTATTTAGGGGGAAAATATTTGAAAGGATGCACATTATATGTCACTTTAGAACCATGTCAGATGTGTGCTGGAGCAAGTTATTGGGCTCAGATAGGCAAAATTGTTTATGGCGCATCTGAGCCCAAGTTGGGATTTACTGTTTTGGATACTAGGATTCATCCAAAAACTACAGTGGTATCAGGGGTGTTAAAAGAAGAATGTAGTTTTCTTCTTAAAAAATTCTTTATCGAAAAACGTAATCTCAATTAATCTAAATCGATGGTTAAGCTAATTACGGCGCTGTTTTGCATGAATGAATAGATATCGTCGGCTCCTTTTCCTCCGTATCTGTTTGATGCAAAATAACCAGCATTTTGACCGCTCTTTTTAATAAAACCAAAATCGTCAGCATCGCTATTGATCGGTACTCCAAGACTTTGAGGAGCGCTGTATTTACTGTCTTCAAATTTAGAACAGTATATGTCTAAACCTCCTTTATTGTTTTTATGGCTATCTGATGAAAAGTATAGATTGTTATTTTCGTCAATGAAAGGGAACATTTCTTTTCCTGTAGTATTTACTTTCGATCCTAAATTTCTTGGGGTACTATACTCGTTGTCTCCTAATACATCAACTACGAATATATCTGATTCACCATGTGTTCCGGGCATGTTAGAGGTAAAGTATAACTTCTTATCGTCGTTACTTAATGCCGGATGAGCAACAGAATAGTTGTCCGAGTTAAATGGCAATTCTACAATGTTTTTCCACTTACCGTTAACATTGGTTGCTTTGTAAATTTTTAAAACGATAGAACCTCTAGAGTCTCTTTTACCAGGTTTTCTCTTTTTAGCATTTGTTTTGGTAAAGTAAATGGTTTTATAATCTTTAGTGAAAACAGCGTTAGATTCGTGATAAATCGTGTTGATTTCTTTTGAAAAGGGGGTTACTCTTTTTTTCTTAGAGTAAAATTGAGGGGATTCATTTGTTTGATATAAATTGAAGAACTTTGGCTTCTTACTTGCATTGCTTGCTGCTGGTCTTGCAAAAACCAATGTATTGTTTTCGTAAAATGTTGGGCCAATTTCAGAAAATCGAGTGTTAATTTCTAAATTTCTGATTTCATAATTAGATTCTTGAGCGGCTAAATGATTTAGCGATAAAAATAATATTGCTATAGCTATTCTTTTCATTGTAAGGGGATTTTTTAAAGTTTATGTTTATTATAGGGTATTAGATTTCTATGCTCATGTATGACTATATAAAGTCGTACATAAGGAATAGACAGGCTTTCTACTAAAGCTTGTTTGTCGATAAGACATAAAGAGCCCTTTGTAGAGAATTGTTCTAAAAAATTATATGTTGATTTTTAATTGACTAAGAGAGTATAGTCCGCAGAATGCTTTTGATTTTTTTCATTTTAGGGGATGTTTTTTAAGATTTGTAGTACTAATAAATATGTTAATTATTCAGCACAATAAAACAATAAATGTTTTTTGTGTATAACTCATTACGGATTCATACGTAATAAGAATAGTATTAGCGAAACTTAGGTTAAAAGTTTATGTTCTAATTTAATTGTGAATCCTGATAGCAGCAGGCAGAATTTTTGTAGTTTTTGTTTTTTTCATTTTTAGGGGATGATTTAAATTATCGAGAAACTTTCAACAAGATACAAAAAAATAATAATAAAACAACTTTTCTTTTAATAAAAACTCGCTGTTAACGAAATAGTTATGCTTCAATATCTCTGTAGCCCTTATTTTCATTGAATAATTATTTAAAATATTTATTTAATTTTTCTGAGGCAAATGTATATTGAAAATCAAGTGGTTAGTGTAGTGAAGTATGGATGTTTACTATTATTTTTTAAAAACATACTAAAAAGGTAGGAAATGAGACATAAAATGTCGTGTTTGTTTTTTTAATTGATTGTTTGTTAGTTTTTTAAGTTTTTAGAGAAGTCTTTGTTTTTAAAAGAGAGTTTGTTGTTTACTGCCACTTTCATGTTCTAGAAGCCACTTTTTCCTCCAAATACCTCCAGCATATCCCGTTAAAGAACCATCAGATCCAATAACTCTGTGACAAGGAATCAAGATCCATACGGGATTTTTACCATTTGCGGAAGCAACGGCTCTGATCGCTTTTACATCGCCTAACTTCTTTGATTGCTCTAAATAGCTTTTTGTTCTTCCGAAAGGAATATCAAGTAAAGCAGTCCATACTTTTTGTTGAAACTCTGTTCCTTGTGGATTTAGCTTTACTGAAAACTCTTTTCTCGTTCCTTCAAAATATTCATGGAGCTGTTGAATGCAGTTTTTTATGGGCAGAGGGGAAGAAGTGCTTTGTAATTCATCAATACTTATATCTTCATTTAAAAGAGAAACTGATTGCACCCCGTTATCATCACCTATTATTTTAGTAATTCCTAACGGGGTTTTACAATATGCTGTTTTTAAGTCAGACACCAAATACGTTTTTTGAATTTTGAGTTGTAATTTCGGAAATTTCTTCGAAACTTAAACCGTAAATATCAACCAATTTATCAATCACATTTATTATATAGCTGCTTTCATTGCGTTTTCCTCTGTATGGAGTAGGGGCTAGATAGGGAGAATCGGTTTCTAAAACAATATGCTTCAAATCTATTTCGTTTAAAAACGTATCGATTTTACCATTCTTAAAGGTAGCGACTCCGCCAATTCCTAATTTCATATTGTAGGAAATAGCTTGTTTAGCTTGTTCAAGAGTTCCAGTAAAGCAGTGGAATATTCCAAATAAGTCGTCTGATTTTTCTTCTTCTAAAATTTCAAAGATTTCATCAAAAGCATCTCTACAATGAATAACAATTGGTAACTTTTTCTCTTTGGCCCATTGAATCTGAGTTTTAAAAGCTTCCTGTTGCTGTGCTAAAAACGTTTTATCCCAATACAAATCAATTCCTATTTCTCCAATAGCACAGAAATCTCTTTGATCAATCCACTTTTTAACGAAAGTTAATTCTTCTTTGTAATTTTCTTTCACTGAGGTTGGGTGTAATCCCATCATTAAAAAAACATCATTGGAAAAATTTTGTTCTAAATCCAACATTCTATCCATATAAGAGCTGTCGATGGCAGGGATAAAAAAACGTGAAACTCCTGCGTCTTTTGCTCTTTCAATCATAGTTTTTCTGTCTTCATCAAATTGCTCAGAATATAAATGTGTATGCGTGTCAGTAATCATTTAATTTATGAATTGGTTTAACTATTACATTGATTTTATGTAATAATTCAGTTGTATCTTTGTGGTACAAAAGTACAAGAAATGGCAAGTTTGAAAAAAGTATTAAAGAAAAAGAAGTATCTAAAAATCAAATTGAAAAAAATTGTAACGAACCATCTTGAAGTAAAGGCAAAAATCAATGGAATTAAAGGTAGATTTATTTTAGATACCGGAGCTTCTAATTCTTGTGTGGGTTTAGATTTGAAGGAGTATTTCAATCTCATTTCTGAAGAAAGTGAAATAAAAGCTGCGGGAGCTGGTGCAACAGATATGGAAACTCAGAGATCTCAAAATAATTCTTTAAAAATTGGAGACTGGAAAAGTACAAATTGCGATTTAGTTCTTTTTGATTTGTCTCATGTCAATGCTGCTTTAACGCAGCAGAATGCTAAAGAAGTACAAGGAATAATTGGAGCCGATGTTTTGGAGTCGGGAAAAGCTTTTATTGATTATAGTACTAAATATTTATATCTTAAAAAACCAAAGAAAAAAAAGGTGATTAAATTACCGTTTTAAGCCTTATAAATCAATTGCTGTAGTATTTTTCACTTCACTTATAGTAAATACACTGTGAGTGCTTCCTATGTGTTTTAAGCCAGTAATTTTATTTACCATAAATTCTCTGTAAGCTTGCATGTCTTTAATGTAAATTTTTAATACATAATCATACTCTCCGCTTAGATGAAAGCATTCAATTACTTCTGATAACTTGTTTATTTCGTTTTCAAATACAGCGATGTATTCTTTCGTATGTTTTTCTAGTCTAATATGACAGAACACAAGCAAGGACTTGTCTATTTTATTTTTATCAATAAGGGCTGTATATTGCTGAATAACTTGATCTTTTTCAAGTTTTTTAATTCTTTCATAAACAGCTGTTACCGATAAATTTAATTGTAGCGATAGACTTTTAGTTGTTTGTTTACTATCCTTTTGTAAAAGGTTTAATAGCTTTTTATCTGTTTGATCTAATCTCATCTGAAAAATTATCTAAGAAAAGGTGAGAAGTGAAGTGTTTTTTCATCTCTTTATTAAATTTATAGATTAAAAATAGAAAAAATATCTATATTTTAAGTTTTTGATTGATTTTTTATCAATAAAAAGTGAATTTAGTATTAAATAAACAGTAAAATTTACTTTTAATGGAATTTAAACCAGCTAATAATATCCAAGATTTACAATATTTTGGAGAGTTCGGAGGAGTAAACCCTTCGGTGTCGGATTCGTCAACCTATACTTTTTTAAGTGCCAAAACAATGTTTGATACTTTTGAAGGAAACACAGATGGTTGTTATTTATACTCACGTCATTCTTCTCCTTCTAACTTGTATTTGGGTGAGGCATTGGCAGCCATGGAAGGAACGGAAACGGCAAATGTTACCGCTTCTGGTATGGGAGCTATAACACCTACTATTTTACAAATATGTGGAGCTGGTGATCATATAGTATCTAGTAGAACTATTTATGGAGGAACTTATGCCTTCCTCAAAAACTTTACGCCGCGTATGAATATTCAAACATCATTTGTTGATATAACAAAGCTCGATGCGGTAGAAAAGGCAATCAATTCGAATACAAAAATGATTTATTGTGAAAGTGTTAGTAATCCATTGTTAGAAGTAGCAGATATAAAAGGGTTGGCTAAACTTGCAAAAAAACATAATTTAAAACTGGTAGTTGATAATACGTTTTCACCACTATCAATATCCCCTGTTCAACTAGGAGCCGACGTTGTTATCCATAGCTTAACAAAGTTTATTAATGGTAATTCAGATACGATGGGTGGAGTTGTTTGTGGTACATCTGATTTTGTAAATTCTCAGAAAAGCGTAATTGATGGAGCTAGCATGCTATTAGGAGCTTCTATGGATTCTATGCGTTCGGCTTCTATATTAAAAAATATGAGAACCTTGCATCTTCGTATGAAGCAACATAGCAAAAATGCCATGTATTTAGCCCAGAAATTTGAAGCAGTTGGATTGAAAACTGTATATCCAGGATTAACCTCCCATCCATCTCATGCGATTTTCAAAGAAATGATGAATAAGGAATACGGATTTGGTGGAATGCTAACTATTGATGCTGGTTCTTTGGAGAAAGCAAACTTATTAATGGAGTTAATGCAAGGAAGAAATATTGGATATTTGGCAGTAAGTTTAGGTTTTTATAAAACATTGTTTTCTGCACCAGGAACGTCAACATCTTCTGAAATTCCTTTGGATGAACAAAAGGAAATGGGACTTACCGATGGACTTATTCGATTTTCAATTGGATTGGATAATGATATCGAAAGAACTTATGAAATAATTAAAGAGTGTATGTTAGAGATTGGTGTTCTGTAAGGAGCTAATCCATTAAGCATATTATTGTGAATAAGGTGAACCCTGCTTTTTTAGCAGGGTTTTTATTTCCCTTTTATTCTTTCTAAGAATAGGCTAAAATCTTCTTTTGATGGGGGATTTCCTTTGAAGGGAAGAATGTCCCATCGATCATTAACTTTTTTTAAATCAAATTTAAAAACCGAGGTTTTCGTATCGTTTGGATTTAATAGAGGATATCGTAAATCGTAATATATATATTGAGTGGAGTCCTTTTCTAAGTTGAAATAATCATTACTAAACCAAGCTAAAGTTTGAATGTCTGGATGATTAATGTCGAGTAAATCATGTTTCTTTTGAATGGTAAGGATCGTGTCGATTCCTTTTTTGGCATCGAAAAGAGAATAAAACCCAACTTTGAAATTTTTTTCGGTTTCGGCGATTCCATACCATAAAAAGTTATTTAAAATAGTAGGTTGAACAGAATATCTTGTATAGGAAATTTTCGCTTCATTAAAAGATTCTTTAAAAACGGTGTCTATGTAAAGTTTATTGACAATAGTTAGTAGCATATAAAATGAACTTAGGTACAAACTAAGCTTTACAAGTTTTCTCCTTTTTGTACTTTTTCTATTGAAAAACATCGCTGTAATTAGAAGTAACAGGAATGGAAGGGTGTACAAAGGATCAACTACGGAAATGTTATTGAAGGCAACTCTATAACTTGAAAAAGGTAAAAATAGTTGTGTGCCATACGGAGTAAAAGAGTCTAATATCGGATGAGTTAAAAGGGATAGGAAAAATAACCATATCCAATCTTTGGTAACCGTTGTGTTTTTTCTTTTCCCCTTGTTATATAAGTAAAAAGTTAGTTTGCCAAACAAGTAAGCTCCTATAAAAGAAAAGAGAAAGGAATGCATGAACCCTCTATGGAACGCCATAGCATCAATTTCATTGTGGTAAATAAGTTTTCCGAATATCACATCCAAATCAGGTATGGTGCCACCAATAGCTCCAAAGAGCATTGCCTTATTTCCGATTTTTTTACCAAGCGCAACTTCACCACATGCTGCACCTAAAACAATTTGAGTTAATGAATCCATAGTAAGCAAATGTACTAAACTGTTTCAATTTGTGTAATTCTTTTAAAAATGGTAACATTACACTTCTAAAAACTAAACAATGCAAGAGGGTAAAAATTTAACCGAAATAAAAATTGAAGATCAAAAGATTTTGGATAATAAAGAGTTGAGTATGAAAGAAGCTCTTATTCCAGTTTTGTTTTTAATGGCACTTTTAGCATATAACATTTTTTTTGCTGATGGTGTTTGGTTAGGAGATTACTCGAATCAATTTATATTACTTATTGGAGGTTTAGCCGCTGCAATTATGGGATTTTTAAATAAGGTTCCTTTAAAAAGAATGATAAATGAAGTTGTTGAAAATTGGAAGAGTGTTCTTATTCCAATTATGATTTTATTCTTAGTTGGAGCTTTAGCTGGAACTTGGTTAGTAAGTGGGATAATTCCTGCAATGGTGTATTATGGGTTGCAAGTTTTGAGCCCTGAAATATTTTTACCTGCCTCAGTTATTATTGCAGCAATTATATCGATTGCCACGGGAAGTTCTTGGACTACTTCGGCTACTGTTGGTATTGCCTTAGTTGGAATCGGAAGTGCTTTAGGGATCCCTTCAGGAATGATTGCGGGAGCGGTAATTTCGGGAGCCTATTTTGGAGATAAGATGTCTCCGTTATCGGATACAACAAATTTAGCGCCAGCAATGGCAGGAACTGATTTGTTTACGCATATAAAGTACATGACTTTTACGACAGTTCCGACGATATTAATAACACTAGTGGTCTTTGCAGTATTAAGTGCAACAATTGAAACTTCAGGAAGTGCTGATATCAGTGCGCTATTAGGATCTATTGATAGTTCATTTAATATAACACCTTGGTTGTTTGTTGTGCCTTTAGTGGTAATAGCAATGATTTTAATGAAAACGAAACCATTAATTGCTTTAGGAACAGGTGTTGTATTGGCGGGGGTTTCGCGATATTATTTCAATCTGATGTGTTAATGGTATTGTCAGAGTCAAAAATGCAATCTATCGTTAGCGCAATTTTTACAGATACTCAAATCACAACAAATAATGAAAAGTTGACTGAATTATTTAGTGCTGGAGGTATGAAAGGAATGTTATGGACTATCTTTTTAATTATTTGTGCTATGGTTTTTGGTGGAGTCATGGACGCAATTGGAGCATTGTCTAGAATTACCAAGTCTTTGTTGTCATTGGCAAGTAATATATTTGGATTGTTTGCGAGTACAGTTGTCAGTTGTTTAGGATTAAATGCAATTGCTTCTGATCAATATTTGGCGATTGTAATTCCTGGTAAAATGTTTAAAAAAGCTTTTGAAGATAGAAACCTAGCTCCTGAAAATTTAAGTAGAACTTTGGAAGATTCAGGAACAGTTACTTCTGTGTTAATTCCTTGGAATACTTGTGGAGCATATCAGTCTAGTGTTTTAGGTGTTGGAGTGGGTGAATATGCGGCCTTCGCCGTATTCAATTGGTTGAGTCCGTTTATGACGTTGTTATTTGCTGCCTTTAGAATTAAAATTAGACAGATTATTAAAAAGGACTAGTTATTCAGTTCTTAAAAGTAAATGTTAAATGAAGATTTTATTGAATAACATTATTATCTATGTTCTCATTCCAATAATAACTATCAGGATAAGCTCTTTCTCCAAAAATAGCTGTTCCTACTCTGATAATAGTAGCACCTTCTTCAATAGCAATTTCTAAATCTCCACTCATGCCCATTGAAATTTCTTTCATAGAAACATTGGGGATGTTTTCTGAGATAATTTTTTGCTGAAGTTGTTTTAAAAGCTGAAAGCATGCTCGTACTTTTTCTTTGTCATCACTAAATAGCCCTATAGTCATGAGTCCTTTGATATGTATGCGATCAAAAGAAGCTGTTTTTTTTATCAAATCAATAGTATGGTCTGGAGAAACACCAAACTTACTTTCTTCGGCAGAGGTGTTTATTTGAATAAATACATCTATATGCTTGTCTTCATAAAGAAGCCTTTTCTGTAATTTTTCAGCTAAACTTAAACGATCTAAGGATTGAATGCAGGTAACACCGTATTTTAGAATTTCTTTGATTTTATTGCTTTGCAAATGACCAATAAAATGTTTTTCATGCGGAATTGGTTTAAGAGCTGCGTACTTTTCTTTAACTTCTTGGATTTTATTCTCTCCTATTAAATACTCATTGTTGGTAAGCGCTATTTTAATTTTTTTTGGACTAACGGTTTTAGTGGCCAAAAGAAGTTGTACATCTGATACATCTCGTTTAGATTGAATGCAAGCTTTTTCTATTCTTGTACGTATTGCTTTGATATTTTCAATTATAGGCAAGTTTGTTTTCATGAATTTTTTCTTTCGATTTTTCTTTAAAAATAATTTCTTTTTTTACTTGGTTTTCTGCTATATCCTTAGCTTCTGCATATGAAATATGATAAGTTCTTTCAATGTCTTGCAAGTTTTTCGGAAATCTAGATAATAACTCATCGTAATAAATGTCTAGTTCATGACTCGTTGGTAACTCAAAGGAAAGTTTTATTTCAAAACGCCTTAAAAGAGCTTGATCAATTACTTTCATAAAATTAGTTGCACATATTAAGAGTATATTGCTTGGAATGTGATCGATAAGTTGTAACAGAGTATTTACCACACGTTTCATTTCTCCTGAATCTTTGGTGTCATAATCTCTTAGTTTTCCTAAAGAATCAAATTCATCAATGAATAGAACGGCATTTTCTCTAGCAGCCTTTTTGAAGCTTAAACTAATGTTTTTAGAAGTTTCACCAAGTTTACTTGAAATAAACTCACTCAAATCGAGCGTGATAATTTTTTTATGAAGTCTTTTGGCTATTGCTTTGGCAGTTGCTGTTTTACCACAACCACTGGCTCCATGGAATAATACTTTGTTCGTTACAGATAGGTCGTATTTTCTTAATAAAGAGAGGTAACTGAATTCATCAATTAATTGCTCTAGTTTCTCCTGATTGTTAGTACTTAAATGAAGTTGACTTAGACTAATTTTAACAGCATCTGGGTTCGTAATAATATCGTAGCTCATAGTTTTTATTATTCTTTATGCTTAGGAAGCGTGTTCGGGGCAATCAATTCTTAGTTCATTAGTTTTTAGTTCTAATTCAAGAAGTTTACAGTAGTGTGTATTGTTACCAAAGGAGTAGTTATTGCATGTTGTGCACATACGTTGAATGGTAATTACTTCTGCTTTATTTAAACTGGAAATTAGGTTAAGCAGACCGTCTAAAATTACCTCCTTTTTGTTTGAGTCCATGTTCTCAAGAGTCTTTTCAAAAGGCTTTGTAAAAATGGAGCTTTGTCTGGCAATTACCATACCTTTAGTGCTCAGTGATATTGTATAGCTCCGGGTATCGTTTACATCACTTTCTTTTTTTATAAGTTCTTTCCGATGCAAAGCTTTAATGCTATCGCTTATAGTAGCTTTGGTCATGTTGAATTCTTTGGCCAAATAACTTACTTTACATTGTTCTTTAGAATGAAATAATAAAAAAATAAGTATTTGAATTTGAATTGGACTTAAAGAGTTTTTTTTACTCTCGTCCCATAACAAAACTCTAAAGGCCTCAGAAATACGTTCTAACGAAACAACTATTTTGCTGTCTATTTTTTTATCTTGAATAATAGGATTGAAAGAAGACATAATAAAAGATTTTGCTTCACAAAATTAGTAATCCTAACTATGTGAAGCAAAAAAAATGTTAATTTTTTAAATCTTCTAAAGAAGCCCCGAAATTTAGATGCAATACGTTTCCTGTTGGAGTGAATAAAGCAGGTACTGATTTTATTTGATTGTTTTCTGCTTCCAAAACCCTATCGGATTGCTCTCCTAAATGAACTATTTCAACATTGTTTTTGCCAATAAGTGTAACGATTTCTTCTTCTGCTGTTACACAAACTGGACATCCTGCGTGGTAAAAAATTGATTTTGACATTGTATTTGATTTAATAATTATTTCTACAAACATAGTTAGGTTCCCTAACTAAACAAAATAATTTTCATTTTATTTTAAAACTCTTGTAATTTTGCTGCATGAATTTTCCTGAAAAACTGATTAGAAAAATAGAGTTTAGAAAAACTGAGAAATCAATTCGATCTCTTGGACAGATAAATAATTTGGTAGATTTTTCTTCGAACGATTATCTTGGTTTCGCGAAATCAAATGAACTTCACTTTCAGACTAATGAATTGTTGATCAGGATAAAAGGGGATCATAATGGAGCAACTGGCTCAAGATTACTTTCTGGAAATCATGTATTATACAATATAGTAGAAGAAGAGCTTACTAGCATACATAGTTCCGAAGCTGCTTTAATTTTTAATTCTGGGTACAATGCTAATTTGGGCTTGTTTTCGAGTGTTCCTCAGCGAGGAGATATTATCTTGTATGATGAGTTTATTCATGCTTCTATAAGAGATGGGATGCAGTTGTCGAATGCAAAATCGTATAAATTCGACCATAATAATATAGCTGATCTTGAAGAAAAATTAAAGACCTTTTCAAAGAAAGAAAATACCGTTGACCGGGAAATTTATGTAGTTACTGAATCAGTTTTTTCAATGGATGGAGATTCACCTGAATTGGAAGTTATGTGCAAGATCTGTGAAAAATATGGAGCTTACCTTATTGTCGATGAAGCTCATGCTTTAGGTGTATTTGGTAAAAAAGGACTTGGAGCGACTCAAGAGTCGGAATTAAACGAAAAGATTTTTGCAAGGATACTCACATTCGGAAAAGGGTTAGGATGTCATGGTGCTGTGGTTTTAGGTAGTAAAGAGTTGAAACAGTTTCTAGTAAACTATTCAAGAAGTTTTATTTATACAACAGGTTTGGCGCCACATACATTGGCAACTATAAAAACAGCTTATGAACTTTTACAAAGTCAACAAGGTCGAGATAGCAAAGCATTACTTGAAAAAAACATTCTGCATTTTAAAAAGACGGCTGCAGAATTAAAATTAAACTTTATAGAAAGTTCATCTGCCATACATTGCTGTATTATTTCTGGAAATCAAAAAACGAAAGAAATTGCGAAAAAATTGTTGGCTAGCGGCTTTGATGTGAAGCCAATTTTATCTCCAACAGTAGCAAAGGGTAAAGAAAGATTACGATTTTGTTTACATAGCTATAATACTTTCAATCAAATTACTGAAGTTCTAGAGAAGCTTGCTACCTTTGCTGTATAAAAGTATAGGGTTTTTCCTCTATGTTATTTCCTTTTTTTGAAAGGAGGAAATTAGTTTGTAATGATTGTAAAACTATCTTTTAATGCAAAAAAAGTATTTCATAACTGGAATTTCAACAGAAGTTGGTAAAACAGTAGTGTCAGCTATCGTAACTGAAGCTTTACAAGCAGATTACTGGAAGCCAGTGCAAGCTGGAGAATTAGAAAATTCCGATACGGATAAGGTTCGTGATTTGGTATCTAATGAAAAATCTGTTTTTCATAAAAATGCATATGCCTTAAAAACCCCAATGAGTCCACATGCGTCGGCCGAAATTGATGGAGTTTCTATTGAATTGAAATCTGTCCAGGAACCAGAAACAGAGAATGATTTAGTAATCGAAGGAGCAGGAGGATTATTAGTTCCTTTGAATGATACCGATACAATTTTAGATGTAATTAAACCAGATTATAAAGTTATTGTGGTTTCTCGTCATTATTTAGGAAGTATAAATCATTCACTGTTAACAATAAAATTGTTAAAGGAGAAGGGGTATGATGTTTCCATTGTTTATTCAGGAGAGGAGCATAAGACCACGGAGAGTATCATTGAAAAAATGACTGATGTTCGAGTAATAGGACGAATTGACGAAGAACCTTATTTTGATCAGAATGTAATTAAAGAATATGCGGATCTTTTCAGAGATAATCTCTAGAAATAAGCCATGCTTTTAATAAAACAAGACAAAAATGACTTTAAGAGAACGTGATAAAAAACATTTGTGGCATCCATTAACACAACATAAATTACATCCTGATCATATTGCAATAACAAAGGCAAAAGGAGCTGTGCTTTATGATGATAAAGGAAACGAGTATATTGACGGAATAGCTTCATGGTATACTTGTATGTATGGGCATTGCAATCCATATATTACGAACAAGGTTGCAAAGCAAATGGAACAACTAGATCATGTTGTTTTTGCTGGATTCACTCACGAACCCGCTATAAAACTATCAGAAGAACTCATTAAAATTCTACCTGATAATCAAGAAAAAATATTTTTTTCTGATAATGGTTCTACTTCTGTTGATGTATCCATAAAAATGGCACTGCAGTATCATTTTAATAATGGCGATAAAAGAAATAAAGTAATTGCTTTAGAAGGAGGTTTCCATGGTGATACTTTTGGGGCAATGTCTGTTTCAGGCTTGTCTGTTTACAACGGTCCTTTTGAAGATTTTTTTATAGATGTTGAACGAATCCCTGTTCCTGATGCTAATAATTTTAATGAAGTAAAAAAGCAGTTTGAAAAGATATTGACAGATCATAAGGTTGCAGCATTTATATTTGAACCATTGGTTCAAGGCGCAGCGGCAATGAAAATGCATGAAGCGGCATTTATAGATGAACTTTTGGCAATAGCTAAAAATAAGGGAGTGGTTACTATTGCAGATGAGGTAATGACAGGGTTTGGTAAAACAGGTAAAAACTTTGCTTCTGAATATTTACAGAATTTACCTGATATTATATGCCTATCAAAATCTTTAACTGCTGGTTTGGTCCCGATGGCAATTACAAGTTGTTCTCAACAAATTTATAATGCGTTTTTAAGTGATGAATTAGGAAAAGGTTTTTTTCACGGTCATACTTATTCCGCCAATCCAACGGCTTGCGCTGCTGCCTTGGCTGGTGTGGAGTTGTTGCAGAGTGATGAAATACAAACAAGAATAGAACGTGTTATCAAGTCTCATAGAACGTTTGAAGAGAAAATAAAGAACCATCCAAAGGTTAAAGAAACACGTCAGCTAGGTGTAATATTCGCATTGGATTTGAATTTAGAAATGGAACGTTATGGTAACCTTCGTTATCAATTGTTTAATTTCTTTATGGAAAATGGAGTTTGTTTACGTCCGTTAGGAAGCACAATATACATACTCGCGCCTTTTGTAATTACAGACGAGCAATTGCATAAAATATATACTACTATTGAAAAAGCATTAGATACTTTCTAGTGCTTTTTCAAGCAAGTTTATTTGCTCTTGTGTTTCTTTTATTTCAACATATAAATCTTCAAAAGCCCATTCTCCATCGGTTTTAATACCTCGAACAATTAAAAAACCTTCACCTTTACTTCCTTTGATAGGAATTGAAAAGTCTACTTTTCCATCATTGTTATGAAGAGAAATATTACCATTAGGAAATCCGTCTTTTTCAATTGGGTTTCCTAGAGCAGAAAGTACTTTGTTGTTGCTATTGGCTTGTTCTAAAGCGTATTCTACAGGAGTAGCGTTATTGATCATATTTGAAACTCCAAAAATGGCTGCTCCAATACCAAAAATAAATAGTAAAATAATACCCAAACATCCACTAACTGGAATGAACCATAACCAATTCCTACTAAACCAACTTTTCTGATTCTGATCTGACATAATAATTTTTAAATTAGGATTAAATTTGATTGAGTTGTTCTAATACGACTTAAAATTACAGGAAATGTTACAAGAATAAAAGTACTTTAATCATTGTTTGTTTCGATTGAAATAATTAAGAACGTACCTTCGATCTATTTTTTTAAAGGAAGAAAGGCAAGGAAAAACCTTAGAAAACCTAAAAATCTAAGAAGAATTCGAAGGCAATGGGAATAATTAGTTTTATTTTTGTGGAAATTTTTTGGGTTTGAATAGAAGAATATCCATTACCTCAATTGCGTCGTTATCGGCACTAGGGAGTACTTTTGAGGAAATTTGGGACAACTATAATGAAGAGAAGCATTTTCTTAATGAGAGGGAATACGAAAATTTTAATGCTTGGGTTGCTGAGTTGAAAACTTCTGATAGAGAATTAGTTCAGGAGTTAAGTAGGTCGGATTTGAAATATAAAGACTTAGATGATTCCGTTTTATATGCATTATTTGTTGCACGCAGAGCCATTAATGATGCTCAGTGGAAGCCAGTAGATAATTTTGGAATTAACATAGGTTCTTCAAGAGGAGCAACGTCACTGTTCGAGAAATATCACCAAGAATATTTAGAAACAGGTAAATCTTCAACTATAAGTTCTCCAACGACAACCTTAGGAAATATCTCGTCATGGATCGCCCACGATTTACAAACAAACGGACCAGAAATATCTCATTCAATTACTTGCTCAACAGGCTTACATTCGTTGCTAAACGGTGTAGCTTGGATTTTATCGGGTATGACCAATAAGTTTTTAGTAGGAGGAAGTGAAGCTTCGTTAACAGGGTTTACTATTGCTCAAATGAAAGCTTTAAAAGTATATGCGAACAACCAAGATAATTTTCCTTGTAAAGCATTAGATCAAAGTAAGAAGAAAAACACAATGGTATTAGGTGAAGGCGCTTCAGTTGTGTGTTTAGAAGATGGAGAACAAGAAAATGCCTTAGCCATTATTGAGGGAGTGGGATATGCAACAGAAGTATTAAAACATAATATATCAATATCAACTAATGCTGATTGTTTTCAGAAATCAATGAGAATGGCATTAGGGGATAACCAATTAAATGATATTGATGCTATTGTAATGCATGCACCAGGAACGATAAAGGGAGATGAATCAGAATTGAATGCTATTAAAAAAGTATTTGGAAGTAATTGTCCTTTTTTAACAACCAATAAATGGAAACTCGGGCATACTTTTGCAACTTCTGGTTTATTAAGTTTGGAATTAGCAATTCTAATGATTCAAAATCAAAAGGTAATTCATGTTCCGTTTATAGAAAAACAACAAGAACCAAAAAACATCAATAAAGTATTAATAAATGCCGTTGGTTTTGGAGGTAATGCAGTATCTGTATTAATTAGCAAAAAAGCTTAGAACAGTTATACCAGATCGGTAAGTAGAATAGTATAAAATGGGCTCAAAATACAGGAGTGTTTAATTCTTACTTAATCGGTAAAAAAGTGAAAAGCATAAATTAATTATTAGTACTTTTGAGTCTTCAAACAACTAACAAGTAAACTTAAGTTTATGAGCGATGTAAGAAATGATTGGACAAAAGAAGAAATATTAGCTATATATAATAAACCTTTAATGGAGCTTTTATATGAAGCAGCTTCATTGCATAGAAAATATCACGATCCAAATACAGTACAAGTTAGTACCCTAATATCAATAAAAACAGGAGGCTGCTCTGAAGATTGTGGGTATTGTCCACAGGCAGCTCGCTATCATACAGATATCGAAGGAAATGATTTAATGACAGTAAATCAGGTAAAGGCTCAGGCATTGAGAGCAAAATCTGGAGGTTCATCAAGAGTTTGTATGGGAGCTTCTTGGAGAAATGTTAAGGATGGTCCTGAATTTGATCAAGTGTTAGATATGGTGAGAACTATTAATAAACTTGACATGGAGGTATGTTGTACCTTAGGAATGGTTACTGAAAATCAAGCAAAGCGTTTATCGGAGGCAGGTTTATATGCCTATAATCATAATATCGATACTTCAGAAGATTATTACGACGATGTAATTTCTACAAGAGCATTTAAAGATAGGATAGATACTATTGAAAATGTAAGAAAAACAAATGTAACAGTTTGTTCAGGAGGTATTATTGGTATGGGAGAAAGTATAGGAGATAGAGCAGGAATGCTTGAAACTTTAACAAGGTTTTCTCCACATCCTGAATCAGTACCAATTAATGCTTTGGTAGCGGTTGAAGGAACTCCAATGGAAGATCAACCACCCGTTAATATTTTTGAGATGGTAAGAATGGTTGCGACTGCACGTATTGTGCTTCCTGAATCGCAAGTTCGTTTATCGGCTGGTAGAACACAAATGAGTAGAGAAGGGCAAGCAATGTGTTTCTTTGCTGGTGCGAATTCTATATTTGCAGGAGACAAGTTATTAACGACACCAAATCCTGATATTAATGAAGATATGAAGATGTTTGAAGAGTTAGGGTTAAATCCGCAAAAAGCTTTCTTTAAACATGAGCAAAGAGAATCTGTTGAAGCTGAAGAGTCAGGGTATAAAGCTTTAGGTGAAAAGCCAAAATGGACAAGACCAGGGCATAAAATTGATAGAAACGAACAAAAGAAGAAAGAGGCTCTAGAGATACGAAAAAAATAGAGGAAAAAATTTCCTAAAAAAATAGTACTCATCAGTTTAAATATTGATGGGTACTTTTTTTAACAAAATACTATGCAAAAAACTTCATAACAATTTCTTAACTTTACATTTGGAAAAATTGGAAGCAATGGGACTACAATTACAAAACGTAGATAGAGTCAAAACGATTACCAAAGAAGACTTTATTAAGAATTACTTTAAGCCTCAAAAGCCCGTCGTTATTGAGCGTTTTATTGAAGATTGGCCAGCATATTCAAAATGGTCGTTGGATTATATGAAAGAGATTGCAGGAGATAAAACTGTTCCTTTATATGACGATAGACCTGTTGATTATAAAGATGGATTTAACGAGCCACATGCTACAATGAAAATGAGAGAGTATGTAGACTTATTAAAAAAAGAACCTACTAAATTTAGAATTTTTTTATGGAATGTTTTAAAGGAGGTTCCGCAACTTCAAAAGGATTTTAAATTCCCTGATTTTGGATTGCGATTAATGAAAGGTTTGCCTATGCTTTTCTTTGGAGGGCGTGATTCGTATACTTTTATGCATTATGATATTGATTTAGCTAATATTTTTCATTTTCATTTCGAAGGGAAGAAAAAATGTATTTTATTTGACCAAAAACAAAATAAATATCTTTATAAAATTCCAAACTCTTTAATAACAAGAGAGGATATTGATTTTAACGATCCAGACTTTAAAAAATGGCCAGCACTTAAAAATGCAAAGGGATATACTGCGGAACTTGAACATGGAAATGTACTTTATATGCCCGAAGGATGGTGGCATTATATGAGATATATCACACCAGGGTTTTCAATGAGCTTACGCGCTATTGCAAGGAAGCCTAGAAATTTAGGAAAGGCTATTTATAATGTTTTTGTAATGAGAACTATTGATAATATTATGAGGAGGCTAAAAGGGCAGGAATGGATCGATTGGAAGAATGAGCGTGCCATTACTCGAACCAATAAGAGAAATAATGTTTCAATTTAAAAGATAACTTGAAATAACAGGTAGGATAAGCATAAAAAAAGGACTTGAAATTTTCAAGTCCTTTTTTTATTCGATAATTGCACTACAATTATTTCGCTGCAGCATATCTTCTTTCAACTTCATTCCAGTTGATTACTTTAAAGAAAGCATCAATATAATCTGGACGACGGTTTTGATAATTTAAATAGTAAGCATGCTCCCAAACATCTAATCCTAAGATAGGAGTTCCTCCACATGATACACCTGGCATTAATGGATTGTCTTGATTTGGAGTTGAACAAACTTCAACTTTTCCTCCTTTGTGAACACATAACCAAGCCCATCCTGAACCGAATTGAGTTGCCGCTGCTTTAGAAAAAGCGTCAATAAAAGCTTCTTTTGATCCAAATTCAGCTTCAATTGCATCTTTTAACTCACCAGATAAGTAACCTCTATCTTCTGGGTTCATTACTGTCCAAAATAAAGAGTGGTTATAAAAACCTCCACCATTGTTACGAACAGCTCCATTACTCATATCTAAATTAGTAAGAATATCTTCGATAGATTTATCAGATAAGTCCGTTCCTTCGATAGCAGCATTTAATTTGCTAGTATATCCAGCATGGTGTTTACCATGATGAATTTCCATAGTTTTTGCATCTATATGTGGTACTAAAGCGTCGTGAGCATATCCTAATTCAGGTAATTCAAAAGCCATAATTTATTGATTTTTAAAAGTTTAATTTTTTTGATTTAACGAAGGTAAAGTTAGGATAAAAAAATAAGGCAAACAACCGTTTGCCTTATGGAAATATTATAAAACTATAAAATTTATTGATACCAAATGAATTTTAAAATGTTATAAGAAACACGAAATTGCTTTTTTCTTTTTCAAAAGCTGTAAAACACTTGCATAGCCTTAGCTACGGAATTGTTTTTCAATGTAGAAAAAGGGAAAATGAACGAGTGTTTACATTGCACTTTATGATTTATTTGGTATTGTACTATTCGTAAACTGGTTTTTCATCTGATGAAAACTCATTCATAAAACTTTCAGCTTTCGCCACTAGCTGTTTGCTTCCGGAGTAAAAAGGAACTCTTTGATGGAGTTCTGTTGGTTTAATATCAAGAATTCTTGTAAAACCATCAGACGCCGTTCCTCCAGCTTGCTCGCATATAAAAGCCATAGGGTTGCATTCGTATAAAAGACGAAGTTTTCCTTTTGGATTAATGGCGGTTGCAGGATAAATATAAACTCCTCCTTTTATTAAGTTTCTGTGGAAATCAGAAACCAAAGAACCAATATATCTTGCTGTATAAGGTCTATTGTCTTCTTTGTTTAATTCTTTACAGTGAATTAAAAAACGTTTCATCCCTTCTTGGAAATGTGTAAAATAACCTTCACTCACTGAGTAAATTTTACCTATTTCTGGAAACTTCATATTCGGATGCGATAAATAAAACGTTCCGATAGCTGGATTTAAAGTAAATCCATTTACACCGTTTCCTGTAGTGAAAACTAACATGGTTGAGGTTCCATAAGCAACATAGCCAGCCGCAACTTGCTCATTACCTTTTTGTAAAAAGTCTTCCTGAGTAACAGGAGTTCCTACGGGAGAAACTCTTCGATAAATAGAAAAAATAGTTCCAACAGAAACGTTTACATCTATATTTGAAGACCCATCTAAAGGATCCATTAATAAAACATATTTGTTTTCATTGGCTTTGTTGTTCCCTTCAACAACAACATAATCATCTTCTTCTTCGCTAGCGATACCACAAACAATTTCCCTGTTAATTAGGGTTTGCTTGAATAAGTTATTCGCTAAAACATCTAACTTTTGTTGTGCTTCACCTTGAACATTAATGTCTCCTGCAGCACCAGTAATGTCAACTAAGCCCGCTTTTCTAATTTCGTGGTTAACTACTTTGGCAGCTAAACGAATAGAGTTAATCAAGCGTGAAAGCTCTCCTGATGAATATTTGAAAGATTTTTGATTGCTGATGATAAACTCACCAAGCGTCATATGCTTATTATTCATTTTAAAAAATTCTCTGGTTCTAAGCACAAAGATGCCAACTTTTTATCTTATTACAACGTTTTCGTACTTTAAAATTTTTCAACAAATAAAAATGATGTGTTTTAAATTATTGGATTATTTTCAGCAATAGGTTTTCAAAGTATCTTTACACAAAAAATCGACAATGGGCTTTATTATTAGAAACGGTGAAGTATATGATGTGAAAGCAATTCTTGGCTTGATTAAGGAGTTAGCGGTATTTGAAAAATTACCTAATGAAGTTGAGGTTACTGAAGATGATTTAATACGTGATGGTTTTTCTGCAAATCCTAAGTTTAAAACAATTGTAGCAGAGGAATCGAATGGGAACATTGTTGGAATGGCACTTTTTTATGAAAGATATTCGACATGGAAAGGTAGAATTATTCATTTAGAAGATTTAATGGTAACACAATCAAAAAGAGGAATCGGAGCAGGGAAAGCCTTATACACAGCAGTGTTAAATTATGCTCATGTACAAGGTTGCAAAAGGGTTTCTTGGGAAGTGTTAGATTGGAATAAAGGTGCTATCGATTTTTATGAAAGTACGGGAGCGACTATTTTAGATGGTTGGCAGGTTGTACAGATGAATGAAAAAAGTTTAAAAGAATTTGTGAAGAAAAACTAAATAATGAGAATATTTAAGTTTGGAGGTGCATCTGTAAAAGATGCTGACGCATTAAGAAATGTTGTAAGAGTGTTACAACATGAAGGAGCTGAAAATACTTTAGTAGTAATATCAGCAATGGGTAAAATGACGAATGCCTTTGAGGTGTTAATTGAAGCCTACTACAATAAGCAAAACAACTTGAACGAAGCCTTGACGTTTATTCAAGAATTTCATAATAACATGATTAAGGATTTGTTCACTGAAGAAAACCACGAGGTTAAAAATATAGTGAACGATTTGTTTGGCAAGCTTAGTGGTTTTCTAATTAATAATGAATCGAGAAAATACAATTATGTTTACGATCAAATTGTAGGATATGGAGAATTATTGTCGACTACAATCGTTAGCCAATATTTAAAGAAAGTTGGTATTCAAAATACATGGTTAGATGTTAGAGAATATATCAAAACTGACGCCAATCATAGAGATGCCAAAATTGATTGGGAACTAACTGGAAGTATTATTAAAGAAAAAGTGGATGTTCAAAAATTGAATATCACCCAAGGTTTCATTGGAAGCAATAATGATGTAACGACAACACTTGGTAGAGAAGGTTCGGATTATACTGCTGGTGTTTTTGCGTATTGTTTAAACGCTGAAAGTGTTACTATTTGGAAAGATGTGGAAGGGGTGTTAAACGCCGATCCAAGGGTTTTTTCGGAGACAGAGTTATTACAAGAAATTTCATATACTGAGGCCATTGAAATGGCGTTTTATGGAGCATCGGTAATACATCCAAAAACAATACAACCTTTAGAGAAAAAAGATATTCCATTAAACGTTCGTTCTTTTGATGATTTAAACAAGCAAGGAACAAAAGTTAGTAAAGGAGTTCAGTTAAATCCTTTGGTTTCATGTTTTATTGTGAAGAAGAGTCAAATCTTGATATCTATATCAGCAAAAGACTTTTCTTTTATGGTAGAAAATAATATTAGTCATGTGTTCAAAAAACTACATGAATACAGGTTAAAAGTGAATTTGATTCAAAATTCTGCTTTGAGTTTTTCTGTATGTGTTGATGATAAGTTTAAGAACTTCGAAAAGTTTCATGAAGAACTTCAAGAATCTTATAATATTAAGTCCTACAGAGATGTAACTTTATATACAATTAGACATTTTGATGATAATGCGATCAATACAATTAGAAAGCGTGGTAAATCTTTAATCCGACAAATAAATACTGAAACGGCGCAATTAGTCATCCAAGAAAACATGTAAAGCTCATAAATTTACTCTATATTTGCAGTTATGTCTAACTAAATCTAAATATGGGATTAGTAACACCGAAAGAGGTTGCAAAAGCAATTGGAGCCGACAAATTTGGAGTCTTTGGAACGTTTTCAGGTTGGTTGTTGATGAAGATTTTACGTATCTCAAAAGTCAATGAGGTATACAATAAACACAAGCATAAAAAAGATTTACCTTTTTTAAATGGTTTGTTGGATGAGTTTCAAATTGAGTTTGAAATTCCAGAGGAGGATTTAAAAAGAATACCGAAAGAAGGTCCTTTTATTACGATATCTAACCATCCATTGGGCGGTATAGATGGGATTCTATTATTAAAACTTTTGGCAGAACATAGAGCTGATTATAAAATAATAGCTAATTTTTTATTGCATAGGGTTGATCCGTTAAAACCTTATGTTATGCCTGTGAATCCTTTTGAAGGACATAAAGATGCAAAATCGAGCGTAGCGGGAATAAAAAGTGCCTTATTACATTTGAGAGAGGGGAAGCCTTTAGGGATTTTTCCAGCGGGAGAAGTGTCTACTTATCGTGATGGTAAGTTGAAAGTTGATAAAGAGTGGGAACAGGGTGCAGTTCGTTTAATTAAAAAAGCAAAAGTACCTGTAATACCTATTTATTTCCATGCAAAAAACAGTAAACTTTTTTATGTATTATCCAAGATAAGCGGTACACTTCGAACAGCGAAATTGCCGTCGGAATTACTTTCTCAGAAACATAGAACCATAAAGGTTAGAATAGGAAAGCCAATTTTGGTGAAAGACCAAGAAGCTTATCCAGAAATTCCAGATTTTTACCAATTTTTAAGAAGAAAGACTTATATGTTGGCCAATCCATATGAAAAATCTCCTCAGAAGATTTTATCATCTCAACATTTAAAAATTCCGAAAAAGGTAAAGAATATTTCTACCCAGAAAAATCCTGATATTTTTATAAACGAAGTAGAGAAGTTAAGAGCTTCTGACGCTCGTTTGTTAAAAAGTAAAAATTATGAGGTCTTTTTCGCAAGTGCCAAACAAATTCCAAATCTACTTCATGAAATTGGAAGGCTTCGAGAAATTACGTTTAGAGAAGTAGGGGAAGGAACCAATAAACCTTTAGATTTAGACAAGTACGATAAGTACTATTACCATATGTTTCTTTGGGATAGCGAGAAGAACTGCTTGGCAGGAGCATATCGAATGGGACTTGGAAAGGAAATATATAAGAGGTATGGAATAAATGGATTTTATATTCAAACATTGTTTAGAATAGAGCCGGAATTGCATTCGATGATGGAAGCATCAATTGAAATGGGAAGGGCTTTCATTATAAAACAATACCAACAAAAACCGATGCCGTTGTTTTTGCTTTGGAAAGGTATTGTGCATGTGACATTGCGTTATCCTGATCATAAATATTTAATTGGTGGAGTAAGCATAAGTAATCAGTTTTCAGAGTTTTCTAAATCGCTTATGATTGAGTTTATGAAATCTCACTATTACGACCCTTATATTGCTCAATATATTCGTCCAAAGAAAGAATTTAAAGTAAAATTAAAGGATACAGATAAAGATTTTGTTTTTGATGAAACTGAAGCAGATATGCAGAAGTTCGATAAAATAATTGATGAAATTGAACCTGGGGCTTTAAGGATACCAGTTTTAATAAAGAAGTATGTAAAACAGAATGCGAGATTAGTAGCATTTAACGTTGATCCAAAATTTAATAACGCTGTTGATGGGTTAATGTATATTAAAGTTTCCGATATACCCGATAGTACTGTTAAGCCCGTTATGGAGGAGTTTCAGGCTGAGTTGGAAAGAAGAGCTAGTGAATCGGCCAACGTTGGTGTAGAGCAGGAATAAAAACAAAAAAGTAATAAAAAAAGTCTCCAATTTGGAGACTTTTTTTATTGAATTCATCTTGACATTTTCTATTTCTTAAAAAGCGAGTCAAGTTTAACTGTATTTTGTTACTTTGTTTATTCGTAACTCTAGCGAACTATGAATAAAAAAGTGTCTCATCTGAAGAAATTTCACTTCATTTTCGTTCTAGAACAAAAAGTTGAGATGAGTTTATGTTAAAAATAGTACGATTAGGCTTTTGCGTGACATTCGTTTTTACAATCTTCAGTACAAGCCATTTCTTTCTCTTTTTTATCGCAGCATTCCTTTACAGCGGTATCTTTTCCTTCTTCTTTTTTACAACAGCTTTTTTTCTCGTCTGATGATTCACATGATGTCTTTTTAGATGCTTCAGACGCCTTGTATGTTGTTCCATCTGCAATACCGTCAATAAAGGCTATAATGTCTTTTTTGTTGGTTTTATTGGCGTCAAACTTTATGTTGGCACTTTTTTCTGAAAACACAACTTCGGCATCGATGATTCCTTCTTTCTTTGAAAGTTTTGATGCTATTACTTTGGCACATCCCACTTCGCAAGTCATTCCTGAAATAGCAAAGCTTGCTTCTTCAATTTTAGAGGCAACTTCTTCTTTCTGAGTTTCTGCTTCTTTATTTCCTTCTTTTTTACAGCTTACTGTAAAAAAACATACTAGGGCAAACGCTAATAATAATTTTTCAATTTTCATCACTTTAAATTATTGGATTATAATACAAATTTATTAATAAAATAAAATTATCATGCATAAATAGTCGATTTTTGTCCTTAAAATGAGTGGGTAATGAATGGGAAGCAACAAAAATGGGGCTATTTAATAGTTCTTTCTCTTATTTGGGGAAGTTCTTTTATTTTAATGAAAAAGGCTTTGATTGGGTTAACACCGATTCAATTAGGAGCATTACGAGTAATCATTACAGGTATTTTCTTGTTAATAATTGGATATCGGTCTATTAAAAGGATTCGAAGAGCTCAATGGAAATGGGTATTGTTGAGTTCATTATTAGGTACGTTTTTTCCTGCCTTTTTATACGCTTATGCTGTGAAGGGAATTGACAGTTCTATTGCGTCAATTTTAAATTCTATTACTCCTTTTAATGCTTTATGGATTGGTGCGACATTTTTTAGTTTTAACTTTAAGAAAAGTCAGTTGCTTGGAATATTTATAGGATTGTTAGGAACGGTAACTTTAATATTGCAAGGAGCAAATATGAATCCCGATCAAAATTATTGGTATGCATTACTTCCAATTATTTCCTCATTTGGATATGCATTTAACGTGAATATCATAAAAAAGTATTTACAAGATATAGACGCTTTGGCAATCACTACTGGGAATTTTGTTTTAATTATTATCCCTGCTTTGTTGGTGTTGGCTTATACTGGTTTTTTTAGCTCATTTGAATTAACATCTGAAACAAAGCCAGCTTTAGTATACATATTTGTTTTGGCGATAGTAGGAACAGGATTCGCCAAAATTTTATTTAATAAACTGATTCAAATATCATCACCAATTTTTTCGACTTCAGTAACCTATTTAATTCCTATTGTAGCAGTAATGTGGGGTGTGGTTGATGGAGAAGAGTTGAGTTTTTTACAGCTCTTAGCAGGTATCGTGATTCTGTTTGGAGTATACTTAGTTAATAAAAAAAAATAAAGAGCCAAGGTTTTCCTTGACTCTTTATCATAGATTATTGTGCTTGACTAATGCATTCACTAATATATTGATTCACTAGAGTCTCCATTGTAACTGGGTCGTCTAAATATCCACCCTCTGCTCCATCGGCAAGTGCATTCCAGGTTGCAAAACATGGGTCAAATCCTCCATTAACCTTCTTTAATTCTTCGTTACTTAATTCTTTGAAATTTGATATTTTTTTTAACATATCACTCTTTTTTTAGTTAAATTTATATTTGTTTTGAACAAAACAATTAACGAAAATCTTCGTCAGAAACACCTTCGTTTATTTTTATTTCTTTAGCAATAAATTCCATTTTCATAGGTCCTGTTGTGCGTGTTACTTTATGAGGGAATTTAACACCGTTCACTTCTTTATAATCAGAAAACACTGTTGGTACTTTTACTTCCCCTTGTGGGCCTTTTGCGGTTTTTACTTGTTTGATTTTTAAACCAGTTTTTACTTCATAGAAAATTTCACTTTTACCAAATTTAATTACGTAAGCGTTATTTCCTTCAATAGGTTCTATTCTGTCAAGAATTCCTTTTCTATACGCTTCATCAGCAAATGGAGCCGTGGTTTTCTTGCTTTCTTCTAATTCTTCAGCTGTCATCTCTTTCTTTTGTCCTCGAGCTTCTTGATATCCAGTTGCTCCATTGAATACCATTTTTTGCATTACATTACCCATTACAGAAATTACATTTGACTGTTTGTTAGGAGCTGCTATTTTCGTTACTAAGCTTACAGGAGTTCCTTGAATTTCAGCATTCGAACTAGTGTAAATAGACTTTACTTTTGAAACATTATCCTTCCCTCCAATTGCTTTGAAATAATTGTCAATTACTGTTGAAGCCGTAACTCCAGCAGGGATTGGTAAACTCATCGCTGGTTTAGAAGTAGGATTAGCGTGTTTGTCAAAATAATTAATTTTGTAGTCCGCTGTTTTTTCAAGGTTCGTTAATACATCAATACCTTTACCTGTTATAATAATTCTAGCTTTATCTCCGCGGAAGTACTTTAAAGCTGCATTTTGAACTTGTTCTAAAGTAACCGCATTAATATTTTCCAGATAATTTTCATAGAAGTTTTCAGGCAAGTCATAACGAGCTATGTTTAAGGCAAAACGCGCAGCGGTAGCTGGCTTTTGAACATTTCTTACAAAACTACCAATGTACTCTGCTTTTGAGTTTTTCAATTCTTCTTTAGATACTTTTTGATATCTGATTTTGTTGATTTCTTTTTGGATTTCAACCACAGCACTATCAGTAACTACATTTCTAACAGCAGCACTAGCTTTAAATGTACCCGCTCCTTCTAATTTATTTTGTGAGATATTTGAATATGAGCCGTAAGTATATCCTTTATCTTCACGTAAATTCATAAACAAACGAGCAGTACCACCACCACCAAGGATATTGTTAGCTAACAAAGCTGCGTAGTAATCTTTATCACCTAAAGTTAAATCTACTGAGTTAATTACGGCAACTTCAGATTGTACGGCGTTCGGCACATCGATAAAGTTAATTTCGGTGGTATTAACCTCTTGAGGTGCAGGAATGTTTGAAGTAGGAATCGTTCCACTTTGCCATGAACTAAATAATTGCTTTATTAATTTTTTAGTGCTTTTTGGATTGATGTCTCCAACAATTACTAAATAGGCATTATTAGGACGGTAATGAGTAGTATAATTGTTTTTTACATCCTCTAAAGTAATGTTTTTAACACTTTCTTTAGTGATAAACTCACCATAGGGATGGTTTTTACCATATACTAAAGCATCTTCAACTCTACCGGCTATAACCTTAACATTTTTTTCGTTAGACTTAATTCCTTCTAAAGTTCTTTCGACAGATTTGTCGAACTCTTCTTGCGTGAATTTAGGGTCTTTAATTCCGTTGGCCATTAACTCCAATACTTCAGGAAAGTATTTGGTCAATGAACGAGCATTTGCTCCATTACTGCTAAAGAATACTGATGCACCTAAATAATCGATACGCTCGTTAAAGTCGTCTTTAGAAATTTTTGAAGTACCGTTGCCTAAAAGCCCTCCCATTAGGTCAGATAAACCTGCTTTCGTTCCTTCAGTCATTGGAGGGTTGTCGATCGTTAATGAAGCGGAAACTCTAGGAAGTTTATGGTTTTCAACCATTATCACTTTCAATCCGTTTGATAAATTAAACTTTTCAGCTTTCCCTAGTTTAATTTTAGGAGAAGGCCCCGGTTTTGGTTGTATACTTCTGTCTATTTGTTGGGCTGAAACAGCAAAAGACATGGTTACCACTGCTAATGCTGATAATATTGTTTTTTTCATAATATGTCTTATTACTGAATTATTTTTTTGATTCTGGTAAGTATTCCATTACCAAACGTTGATTCTTGTTTAAATACTTTTTAGCTACTGCTTTTATCTCTTCTCTTGTAATAGATCTGTAAATGTCTATTTCCGAATTAATAAGATTAGTGTCGCCGTATAATACGTTAAAACGGGCTAAAGAGTTCGCGATACCTTCAACACTAGAGTTTGAATTAACAAAGTCGTTTTCAAATTTGTTTTGTAGTTTTTGGAAATCTTTTTCTGAAATTAATTCGTTTTGAATTTTAATAATTTCAACATCCATTTCCTTTACTAAATCACTTAGTGAATTTTTACCTAACGGAAGAGCAAATAGAATGTAGGTTCCGTAGTCTTCTTGACTTAAGTTGAAAGCACCTGCTTGTAAAGCCATCTTTTTATCGTCAACAAGTTTTTTGTACAGAACAGAGCTCTTTCCACTACTCAAATATGAAGAAATCATGTCTAAAACACGAGCGTCTCTAGTTTTCATTGAAGGTGTTCTGTAAGCTGCTACGATCGCGGGAATTTGAATATTAGGATCGTACGCTTTTGCAGTAAACTCTTTTTGTATAGGATCTTCCTTTGGAAAGTTTCTAACAATGTTTTCACCTTTAGGAATAGAGCCAAAGTAAGCTTCAATCAATTTCTTTGTTTCAGAAAAGTTTATGTCACCAGCCACAACTAAGGTAGCATTATTAGGTACGTAGAATTTTTTATTGAAAGCTAAAAAATCGTCTAAGGTAGCAGCGTCTAAATGTTCCATTTTTCCAATGGTAGTCCCTTTATATGGATGCTTCTTAAACATGTGTTTTTTAACGTTCTCTAAAAAACGAGAATAAGGTTGGTTGTCCACTCTCATTCGTTTTTCCTCTTTTACAACTTCATTTTGAGTATCGACACCTTCTTGCTTAATGATTGGATGTAATAATCGTTCTGATTCCATCCATAAACCTAACTCAAGGTTGTTTGAAGGGAAAACTTCATAATAGTAAGTTCTGTCGTCGGTAGTATTGGCATTATTAGTACCACCGTTAGAAGAAACAATTTTAAACCATTCTCCTTTTTTTATGTTTTTGGTTCCTTCAAATAGCAAATGTTCAAAGAAATGAGCCATTCCTGTGCGGTTTGGTTGTTCATCTTTGGCCCCAACATGGTACATTACAGATGTTGTAACAACAGGAGCTGTATTGTCTTGATGTAGAATTACATGCATTCCATTGTCTAAGTCGTACTCTTCAAATTCAACCTTTTGCGCATTTGATGTGAAGACAAATACGGCAAGGGTCGCAAGAGTGAAAATAGTTTTTTTCATCGATTACTTTTTAGTTTGTTCTTTTAATTTGTCAAAAATAGGACGTATTTTAGTGCCATGCGTTACATGGTTTTGTAAATATTTTATAATTTATATTTCCTAGCTGTTTAAAGTGTTAATTTTGTGGTTGATAGATTGCTTCTTAAATAAATAACACTTATATTTGCAGCCGCAATTTCTGTAAGGAGTTGTGTTTTAATGTATAAACGCAAAATAGAAAGTATGTACGCAATCGTAGAGATAGCAGGGCAGCAATTTAAAGTAGCAAAAGACCAAAAAGTATACGTTCACCGTTTACAAGAAGCAGAAGGATCAGAAATAACTTTTGATAAAGTAATGCTTATTGAAGATAATGGAAGTGTAACTATTGGCGCCCCAGCTATAGAAGGTGCAGGAGTAACTGCCAAAGTATTAGGTCACTTAAAAGGTGATAAAGTAATCGTTTTCAAAAAGAAAAGAAGAAAAGGTTACAGAAAGAAAAACGGACACAGACAATATTTAACTGAGATTCAAATCGAGGGTATTGCAGCGTCTGGTGTTAAAAAAGCAGCAGCTAAGAAAGAAGCTCCTAAAACTGAAGCGCCGAAAGCAGAAGAAAAAGCTGAGTCTAACGATTTAAGCTCTAAAACTGTTTCTGAATTAAAGGCTTTAGCTAAAGAGAGAGGTATTAGTGGATACACTTCTTTAAAGAAAGCTGAATTAATTGAAGTATTAAGTAAATAATTAACGTTAAAAACTTACAAAGATGGCTCATAAGAAAGGTGTCGGTAGTTCGAAGAACGGTCGTGAATCGGAATCGAAACGTTTAGGTGTGAAGATTTTTGGAGGACAAGCAGCAATTGCTGGTAATATTATTGTTCGTCAAAGAGGAACTCAACACAATCCAGGTGAAAATGTATATATGGGGAAAGACCATACTTTACATGCTAGAGTTGATGGTGTTGTTAAATTCCAAAAGAAAAGAGATAACAGATCATATGTTTCTATAGTTCCTTTTGAAGCTTAAGAATCAGTACGATTATATGACTTAGAAAGCTGTCCATTTGGGCGGCTTTTTTTTTGTGAATTTTTTTGAGATAAATAAGAAAAAGTAAGACAAAAGAAAAGCATTGCTAATGCAATGCTCCCCAATTTAATTATCATTATTGATTAATCCCCCAATTATCAAAATGATTCCCCTTGTATATTACACGGCAAATATCCGACGAAAATATAATCTATTGAAAGCATATTGTATAATTTGTGAAAGCATGTGTGTAAATGGTGATATTAATGTTATAATATGTTTAAGTTTCGCTCTGTTTTTGTAGATTTAATAGAGTATTCATTTTATTTTTAACTTTTTATGAGGTACATTTGGTAGAAAAGAACGATATGTTAAAAGCTGTTATTGTTGATGATGAACCAAAGGCAATTCAAGGTCTTACTTGGGAACTCTCTAATTTTAGTGAAGATATTGAAGTTGTTAAAACATTTTCAGACGAAAAGAAAGCCATTGAATACATAAACTCGAATAGTTTGGATTGTCTTTTTCTAGATATAGAAATGCCAACTATGGATGGTTTCCAACTTTTGGAAAAACTAAAAAAAAGAGATTTTGCTGTTGTAATAACAACGGCCTATAATGAGTATGCCATTAAAGCATTAAAAAATCAGGCAATTGATTATTTAATGAAGCCGATAGATTCTGATGATTTAGAAGAAACTCTTAATAGGATAAAGAGTTATCATACCAAAACCGATAGTTCGAACAAGTTTGAAAAGATTCTAACTAGTTTTAATGAACGATTTAATCGAAGAAAAATAACAATCAGTACTGATGGAAAACTCATCTTTTTAGATGAATCAGAAATTGTTTATGTAGAATCTGATGGTAATTATAGTTCCATCTATACTACACTTAACAAAAAGATTGTTGTAACAAAAAAACTAAAAGAAGTTAACCTGCTATTACCCGAAGACCACTTTTTTAGAATACATAATTCCTATATTATTAACTTGAATAAAATTAAGGAATTTTTAAAAGCTGATGGTTACGTTATTTTAGATGGGGGGCATAAGATTCCTGTATCAAGACAAAAGAAATCTGATTTTCTTGATAAATTTTAAGAACAATGTACAAACAGGGATTTATAATTTTTTACCTACTTATTTTTTCAACAACTGCGTTTAGTCAAGATGAGATGGTGAGAAAAGACAGTTTGATTAATAGTTTTTTAACAAAGGAGTTTGAGTCTTTTTTTGAGGTTCAAAAATTTTTTAGAAAGGCGAAGTTAACCAATAAGGATCGTAGTTATTTACTAGAACAAAGTATTAAAGGTAACAATGATTATGGTAAAATTTATGCTTATAATGCTATTGGTAGAGAGAGTAGGAATAAAACTTTGTATAAAGAATCAATAGAGAACCATATTATGGCTCTCCAAATCTCTCGATCTATAAAGGAAATCCCCGCTGAAATTATTACTTTAAATTTAATTGGAGTTGTTTACAGAAGGCAAGATAAAATTAGAAGTGCATTGAATTACCATCAATATGCACTAGAGTTGTCTAATAAGTACCCAGGAGATCCAGAAGATATTATGCGTAGCAAGAGTATTTCTGAAAACAGTATCGGGAATATTTATTTAACGTTGAAGCAATATAAACTGGCGTTGGAAAAATTTGAGGTCGCAATTGTGACACAGAAAAAATTAAATGATAAAAGGGGTTTGGCTATTAACTATCAAAATATGGGGACGGCCTATCAAAACCTTGGAGATATTGAAAATGCTCTTGAGAATTATAATTTGTCATTAAAATACAATGAAGAATCTAATTCCAAATTGGGTAGAATTATTTGCCATAATAGTATTAGTAACGTTTTAATTATAAAAGGTGAGTATTTAAAGGCATATGAGACTATCAATGAAGTGAAGTCTTTAGTTGATATGCTTGGGAATAATTATTACGTATCAGCAGTTTATAATACATTAGGTTATTGTCAAATAAAACTTCTTCGGCTCAAGGAAGCTCAAAAGAATATTAAAAAAGCATTGTTCACAGGGTTAAAGTATGGAATTCCTACTCATGTTAATAGATCATATGAGTACTTATCGGAAATATATAAAATTGAGGAAGATTATAAGAATGCTTATATTTTTTACAAGAAATCTATTGAAGGCGAACGAAAAACCTTTAATGACAGAAACGTATTGTATGTTAACAATCTAATAAATAAGTATGATAATGAAGTAAAAAATAATAAAATTAAAGGACTTGCAAAGGAGAATGAAATTACAAAGCTGAAATTAACTCGTAATAGAAACGTTTTAATTATTGCTTTAGTTTCTATAGCACTGTTTGGAGTCTTACTATATGCTATATACGGTCAGAGGTTGCTTAATGATGAAAAGAAAATACTAATGCTAGAACAAGAGGCTTTGCAGAGCCAAATGAATCCTCATTTTGTTTTTAATGCTTTAAATTCAATTAAACTATATATCATTAAAAATGAACAGAAACATGCCGTGTATTATTTAAATAAATTCTCTAAACTCATTAGAAGTATACTTGAATCTTCGAAGACTAAAGAGGTGAGTTTAAGCGAGGAGTTAAAAACAATGACATTGTACATGAGTATTGAGAATATTCGATTTTCTAATGAAATAGATTATGAAGAAACGGTTGCTGAGGAAATAAACATTGAAAAAGTAAAAATACCGCCATTAATTCTGCAACCATTTTTAGAAAATGCAATATGGCATGGACTGTCTTCAAAAAAAGGTCAGAAGCAGGTTAGTTTGAAAGTGAAGAAAGATTCTGAAGATTATTTTCAAATAGATATAGAGGATAATGGTGTTGGACGCGATCAAGCTTTAAAAATTAAAACTAGTAAATCCTTAAAGAGGAAGTCTATAGGTATTGATTTGACCAAACAGCGATTAAGAAACTTTGCTGATGGTTTTCAAAATAATTACTCTTTGGTTTATACTGATTTAATAAACAAGGAAGGACATCCAAAAGGAACAAGGGTTACTTTAAAAATTCCCTTACGTTAAAAATCGAAAGAAAGCTGTACCCAAACTGGAGATTTTTTTTCAGTGTTTAGGTTGCTTATTGAAATCCCTAAAAGTCTTACAGATTCTCTGAGTGTTTCTTGATAGAGCAACTCCTTTATGACGGGAAAGAAGTCTTTTTTTTCGAAAATAAAGCTGTTGAGAGTCTTGCTGCGAGTTTGTTGTGTAAAATCACTGTATTTGATTTTTAATGTAATTGTTTTTCCTTTGGTTTCAGAATGAATCATTCTTTTCTCTAATTCATCTGCAATGCGACTCAATCGTTCTAACATATATATTTCAGAAGAAATATTATCTGTAAAAGTTCTCTCAGCAGCTATAGACTTTCTTGTTCTGTCTGGTTTTACTTCACTGTTTTGAATTCCTCTAACGATATGGTAATAATGATTTCCAGATTTGCCAAACAGCTGCGTTAATTCTTCAAGTGATTTTTGTTTTAAATCAATTCCATTAAATATTCCGAGATTATGCATTTTTGCCGCTGTTACTTTTCCTACACCGTAAAATTTATTGACAGGTAATTCTTCTAAGAAACGAATGACTTCATCTGGGTTAATTGTTTTTTGTCCGTTAGGTTTGTTGATGTCGGATGCTACTTTTGCTAAAAACTTATTAATAGAGATTCCTGCGGAGGCTCTTAGTTGAAGTTCTGTCCATATCTTTTCGCGTATTTCTTGAGCTATTAAACTTGCCGAAGAATTTCTTTTTTTATTTTCTGTGACATCTAAATAAGCTTCATCTAATGATAAAGGCTCTACTAAATCTGTATACTCATAAAAAATGGTTCTAATTTTAGAAGAGATTTCTTTGTATCGAGCAAAACGAGGTTTCACAAAAATTAAGTGAGGACATTTTTGTTTTGCTAAAACACCACTCATAGCAGATCTAACTCCATATTTTCTGGCTTCATAACTAGCAGCCGAAACAACACCTCTTACTTCACTGCCACCAACAGCTACTGGCTTACCTATGAGTTCAGGATTGTCCAATTGCTCCACGGAAGCGTAAAAGGCATCCATGTCAACGTGAATTATTTTTTTAAAAGGAGGAAGAAGTTCCATTTAGTAAAAATAAGAAACTCCCGAAAGATTATCTCGGGAGTTTCTTATTTTAACAAAGAGTTTTTATTTAAAAATAGCTCTAAATATATCATTTCCATTGGCAAATAATAAGAGTGCCAACAGTAAAACAAATCCAGCTACTTGAGCATATTCTAAGAATTTATCACTTGGTTTTTTACCCGTAATCATTTCCCAAAGGGTGAATACTACATGACCTCCATCTAGCGCAGGTATTGGTAAAAGATTCATAAAACCTAGCATGATAGATAAGAAAGCAGTGATGTTCCAGAAAGCGTACCAGCTCCATTGAGATGGAAAAATGCTTCCAATTGAAATAAAACCTCCAAGGCCTTTATAAGCTCCGGTACTTGGATTTACTATTTTCTTTAATTGTTTTATATAATTTGTTAAAGTAGTCCAAGCTTTAGTCGTTCCTGCAGGTATTGCTTCGGTAAAAGAATACGATTTGTTAGCTAATTGGTAATAACCTAATCTTTCTAAGTCTGGTGCTGATAATCTACCTTGTAAAACTCCAATGGTGGCTTGTTCAGAAATGGTAACAGGGATGCTAACCGAATTGTCACCTCTTTTGGTATCTATAGTAATAGATTGCCCTTTATACTTTTCTAATATAGGCTTTGCTTGATCAAAATAGGTAATAGGCTCCCCTTGAATAGCAGTAATAATATCTTTTGGTAGCAGTCCACTAGTGGCATTAGGAGACTCTTTAGGAACATCTGCAATTACAAATGGTTGTCTTAAACGAATAAAAGACCCTGCATTTTTACCTCTATCGATTAATTTAGAAATAAAATCGGTAGGTATTTCTTTTTTAATAGCCTCTCCTTTTCTTTCAACAGTAAAATTGTTTCCATTGATAAATTCAATAGGAAGCTGCCCAAACTTTTCTATTTTTTGACCATCTATACTTAGAATTTTATCTCCTGTTTTTAAACCCAAATCAATGGCTAATGAATCTTGAACCCAAATACCATCCTTTACGTTAGAATTTGGTATGAATTTTTCTCCATAACCCCATAATAAACAGATATAAATAAGAATACCAAGAATAAAATTAACTGTAACACCTCCTAGCATGATAATTAATCGTTGCCAAGCTGGTTTCGATCTGAATTCCCATGGTTTAGGTTCCTGTTTCATTTGCTCTTTATCCATGCTTTCATCAATCATACCCGCAATTTTAACATAGCCTCCTAACGGAATCCAACCAATACCATATACGGTTTCTCCTATTTTCTTTTTAAATAAAGAAAACTTATAATCGAAGAATAGATAAAATTTTTCAACCTTGGTTTTAAATAGTTTCGCAGGGATGAAATGCCCCAATTCATGAAGAACAATCAGTAACGATAAACTTAAAATAAATTGAGATGCTTTTATTAAAATTTCCATAAAAGGTATTATTTCTAGATTTTAAAATCTGACAAATGTACGTTTTTAAAAAGAGTTCTAAAAGTTTGTTATCTAATCAACCTTTTCTTTTAACAAACTTTTTAAATTCACAGGATAAAAACGTTTTTTTAAGTTGTATTTTTGTGTAAATTATTACCTGAGAATGGATTTACAGTTCTTTAAAAAATCAAAAGGCACATTTATATTTTTGTTGGTTTTCATGGCAGTTGGTTTGCCTGTTTATTATCATTTAGTAAAAGTTGATAAAAGACTTCCAATTTATAGTCCAAATGATATCAATCCTAAGCTTGTGGATGCTTCATTACGAAGTAAATCAAAAAATCATACCGTATCAGATTTTAGGTTAATCAATCAGAATGGTGATATAATTACTCAGAAAGATTACGAAGGTAAAATTTACGTGGCGGATTTCTTTTTTACACGTTGCCAAAATATTTGCTTAATTATGGCAAGTAATATGACAGATTTACAAGAGCACTATATGAATGATGATGAGGTTGCCTTTTTATCGCATTCGGTAACACCAACTATGGACAGTGTTTCAGTGTTACGTGCTTATGCTGATAGAAAAGGAGTGATTGATGGAAAATGGAATGTTACAACAGGAGATAAGAAGCATATTTATGATTTAGCTAGGAAGAGCTATTTTGCAGTATTGGATGAAGGTACAGGAGATGAAAATGATTTTATTCATACTGAAAACTTTGTTCTTATTGATAAACAACGAAGAATTAGAGGTATTTATGATGGAACTAAGAAGGAGGAAATACTAAAAATTATAGAAGATATTTCAACGCTTAAACAAGAGTATAGTGAATAGATAAAAAGAAAAAGGAGCGTAAGGCTCCTTTTTTGTTTTGAATTTTATTTTTTGTTTCCGTCTTCGTCAAAATTTTTGCTAATTTCTTGTTCCGTTTTAATCACTGATACGGCAAGCGAAAGCAGCATAATGGCCATTGGTTGCCAATTTACTTCTTTGGCTAAGAAAACAAATAAAAGAGCCATTGCTAAGGAAATTGCCGAATACATCATAAATTGCTTTACGAAAAAAGTATTAGCAAAATTCCAAATGGTTTCATTTTTCATAGTTTTTGGCGTTCTATACCCATAAATTGAATTGATTCGTTTAGGAGGGAATAAATAGAAAATAACACTAAAAACAAATAGTAAACCATTAATTGATAGCACGTAGTAATAAGGATTCATTCTTTAATGTTTTATTGCTGAGATTACAGTTTTCAAAAATACGTTAATATCTGCATTTTTAGTCAATCCCATGCGAACAATCACCATATCTTGTTCAGGTAAAACAAAAACATTTTGCCCTTGATATCCGTTAAACGAGAGCATATTTTTTGGAACATCAGGATATCTACTTCCGGCATTTAACCATATCTGTGCACCGTACCATCCATCTGAAGTGGGCGTTGGAGTAGTTGCATAATCAACCCAATCTTTGTCAAATAAATGTTTCCCGTCCCAATTACCATTATGAAGGTATAAAAGGCCAAACTTAGCCCAATCTCTAGGCGTTGCCCATGCATACGAAGAGCCAACATAGTTTCCGCTCATGTCCGCTTCTAATACCATAGAGTTCATTCCAATTTTATCAATTAAGGCCTTATACCAAAAATCTAAATATTCTTGATGAGAATCGAATTGCTGTCTTAAAATTCCTGATAACAAATTTGTTGTTCCTGATGAATAATTCCATGTTTGATTTGGTTTTCCAACAAGAGGCTTGTCAATTTGAGATTTAGTCATGTCTTTCTCTAAAAAAAGCATTTTACTAACATCAGAAATAGTATTGTAATCTTCATCCCATTCCAAGCCTGAATTCATTTGTAATAAATTATGAATGGTGATGTTTTTTCGAGCATCATTTTGCCATTCAGAGATAGGAGCTTTGTCAAAAACATTTAATTTTCCTTGACATTGCATAATGCCAAATAAAGTTCCTGTAATACTCTTTGTCATTGACCAACCTAAAATTTTGGAGTCTTTAGTGAAACCAGTATCATATTTTTCAGCAATAATTTGGTCTTTATAAATTACCAGTACCGCTCTTGTTTTATTCACATCGCTAAACATTGAACTTACAGCAGTATTCAACGTATTGTAATTAATATTTGCAAATAAAGTGTCTTTTTGTGGAGCATTTCCGTAAGGATATGGAGTTCCAATATCAGGTTGCGACCTGTTTGGAACCAAAGAAGATTTAGAAGGATCAAAGTCATCACTGACGAGCACACAACCTAAACCATCTCTATAAACTGCTTTTCTTGTTAGCAACCCATAAACCGATCCCGTGGCTGATTTTTCCTCAGAATTAATTTTATCGGAAGTCAAGTTAATCGGAGAGAAGTTATTGTCTGTACTATCGGTAAATTCAAGTGTTCTATTAGCTACAAAAACTGATGATGCCGTATTTTTTGCAGAGTATCCAGCGAGAATATTCAATTTAGGATAGTTAAAATAGAAAATAATAGCAACAACAATAAGTAGGAGTAGAAGGAACTTTTTTAATAATTTCATTATCAATGTTTTTATCAAAAATACACGATTTTTTTAAATAGAAAGTAAATTAAATAGAAGGTTTTTCAAACAGAAGCTCGGAGTTATTCTTTAAAATACGTTGTATTTGGAATTATTATAAGATATGATGTTTTAATGATGTGATTAGAATAATTTATTTGAACATTATCATTTTTAAATTCCAAGCCGTACCTTTGTTTTAAATAAGTTAGCAGATGTTCAACATAGAAAAAATTAGAGAAGATTTTCCTATTTTAAAGAGAGAAGTACATGGCAAACCATTAGTTTATTTTGATAATGGAGCTACTTCCCAAACACCTCAAATAGTTATTGATGCTATTGTGGATTATTACTCGAACTATAATGCAAACATCCATAGAGGAGTTCATACCTTAAGTCAAGAGGCGACTGATAAATACGAAGAAGCTAGAATAAAAATTCAAAAGCATTTTAATGCGAAGAATTCTTATGAAATAATTTTAACCGCTGGAACTACGCATAGTATTAATATTGTAGCTTCGGGTTATGCATCCATTTTAAAGAAAGGAGACGAAATTTTAGTGTCGGCACTAGAACATCACTCTAATATCGTTCCTTGGCAAATGCTATGTGAAAAAGTAGGTGCCATTTTAAAAGTGATTCCAATGGAAAATGATGGTTCGTTAAATATGGAAACCTACCACGGTCTTTTAAACTCTCAGACAAAGCTTGTTTTTTGTAATCATGTTTCTAATGCATTGGGAACGATTAATCCGATCAAAGAAATTATTGATGCAGCCCATAAAGTTGGAGCAAAGGTTTTGGTTGATGGAGCCCAAGCTTGCCCTCATATAAAACCAGATGTTCAAGAGTTGGATGTTGACTATTATGTAGCTTCTGCTCATAAAATGTGCGGACCAACAGGTGTTGGGCTTTTATATGGAAAAGAAGAGCTGTTGAATTTATTACCACCTTATCAAGGAGGAGGAGAAATGATAGAAACAGTAACTTTTGAAAAAACCACCTACGCAGGATTACCACATAAATTTGAAGCAGGAACGCCAAATATTTGCGGTGGAATTGCTTTTGGGGTAGCTATAGATTATATGAATGCAATTGGTTTTGATGAAATAGCAAAGCAAGAAGAAGAATTATTAGCTTACGGAACTAAAGAGCTTGAAAAAATAGAAGGCTTAAAAATTTACGGTACCAGTCATAAAACATCGGTTATCTCTTTTAATATAGAAGGAGTACATCCATATGATGTTGGAACAATTTTAGATAAACTAGGAATTGCTGTAAGAACAGGGCATCACTGTGCGCAACCAATTATGGATTATTTTTGTATTCCAGGAACTATTAGAGCATCGTTTGCTTTCTACAATACAAAAGAAGAAATAGACCAACTTGTAAATGCCGTAAAAAAGGCTCAAATGATGTTAGTTTAGAAAAAAATAATAATTTTTGTAAGGAGGGAATCTTAGCTTCGACTGCTTAAGAGTATTGAAAATATAATTTTCCCCTTAATAAGAAAAAAAGCATCTTAAAATCCTTGAAGATTTTAAGATGCTTTTTATTTTTATAGGTAATATTTCTTACGCTAATTTCAAATAGGAAACTATTAGTCTCTCGATAAGAATATTTGGATTACATACCAGAATAACAACATTAAAGAAGCAAATAAACCTAAAGCTGCTGGAATATAATCATCAGTTGAATATTTATGAACCATGTTAGAAGTTTGATATAAAATAGAACCTCCTGCAAGTACACACATTCCTACCGAAAACCATAATCCTAGGCTAAAGCCGAAAAGAGCTCCAGCAATAATTAATCCGATAACAATAAAAAATCCTACTGATAAACCAGCTCTTATAAAAGAAAAGTCTTTCTTAGTAATGAAAACGATAGAAGAAATTCCAGCAAATAAACCAAGAGTTACAATAGCCGCCTGATTTAAAACTTCGAAACCATTGGTATAAGTAATTGCAATGTAAATAAGCGGAATAAAAATAAAGGCTTCAGCGAATATATAAACCGCATATGCCAAATATTGAACATTCTTATCTGAGGTTTTCAGAGCAGTACTTTCAGCATAATTTGTAATTAGCATGAAACCTCCTAATAAAATTAGCCACTTATATCCATCTAACATTGAAAGAGCAAAGTTTACAAGCGTTGCGCTTTGTAAGAATAAATATTCAAAAACTAAGAAAAGAAAAACCCCTCCCGCTACATGAGCATATGTTTTCTTGTAAAAAGCAATTCTTTCGGTTTGAGATACTTGTGCCACTAAAACCTTAGTGTTGTGTAAATTTTCCATAATAGATATATTTTTTGGTAAATATATCTATAAAATTTCATTTTGAACAGGGTAATAAAATTCAGTAATTCTACTATTGTTAAATGTTAAACAGGAATGATGATTTTGTTTAATTTTCTCGTTTCTATTTTACCGATTTGACGTTTTTCGTGGTTTTTTTATTTCATTTCTTGATTTTCAGTATTTTGTGAATTTTGCCTCACAAGTGATAAATAAAGGGATATGAGGTTTTTTTTATTGAATAAAAAAGAATTTTTGTTAATGAAAGAAAGTTATATATTAGGATTCGTTAAAAAATCCTTCTGTTTTTTACGGATAGCGTAAAAAATTAACTTCTTGTTTTGGTTTGGGGAAATCAATGAAGGTTTTTTAAAAAACATTAAATTAAATTATTACAAAATGAAAAAATTATTGTTAAGTCTAGCAGTAGTATCTGCTATGTTTGTGGGATGTCAAGATGAATCTAAAAACAACTTACCTTTAGATGATCAGCAAACCATTGATATGAGTGATTTTTATGTGAAAACTGAAGAGAGTCACGACAGAGGTAGAGATCACAAGTGTCATTCTATGAGAGTTTTAAATGCACAGCTTGAAAGGAATCCTAAGTTATATCAAAAAATGTATGACATAGAATTTGCTACCCGTAAGTTTTTAGCTGGTAAAGGAAAACCAGGTGGCGGAAATGGTGGTGGAGGAAACAACGGTGGCGGAAGCGGCGATGTTGATGTGGCTCCAGTTGCTGATGGATTAGGAGTAATTAATATTCCTGTTTATGTTCATGTGGTGTATAGTAACTCAAATGAAAATATTAGTAATGCGCAAATTACGTCACAAATAAGTGTGTTAAATGAAGACTTTAGGGCTGCAAATAATGATTTGAACCTTCCTTCAGGAACTACTTTTGAAAATGATGTAACTGATGCAGAGTTTTCATTTACATTGGCTGGAACTTTCAGACATGCTGATTCAAGAACTTCTTGGGAACTAATAATGCTGTAAAATCAGCTTATCCTCCTGTAAGTCCAGAAACTCATTTAAACATTTGGGTTTGTAACATAGGAGGAGGAATTTTAGGGTATGCTCAATTTCCAGGAGGTAGTTTAACCACTGATGGGGTTGTATGTTCACCGCAATATTTTGGAAATACAGGCTATGTTTCTGCTCCATTTAATAAAGGCCGTACAATGACTCACGAAGTTGGGCATTATTTGAACTTGCGTCATATTTGGGGAGATGGAAGATGTCGTCAAGACGATTTTGTAGCCGATACTCCTTCTTCTGATGGACCAAATTACGGTTGTCCTACATATCCAACAGTAAATTGTAAATCTCCTGATATGACAATGAATTATATGGATTATGTTGATGATGCATGTATGTATATGTTTAGTGATGGTCAACGTAATAGAATGAGAGCTATTTTTCAACCAGGAGGTGCTAGAGCATCGATGTTGAATTAGATTAATATCGAAAAACTGAAACATTCAGAATTTTTAGAGTATAATGAATATTTTGAGAATGTATATTTGATTAGATTTAAAAAGAAGCCTTAAATTAGGCTTCTTTTTTTACTTGAAGATTATTTATAAATGTGTTTTTTTATAGCATTTTAGGGTTTATTTGATATAAAACCCAACCCATGTTATTTATTTAAGAGTGAAATTCTCATTTGTAAATAGCATTATTCTATGAAACTTGGTTTACGACTTTAATTTTAAAATATATTTATAATTAAATGTCGAAAAAGAGAGGTTGCTATGGTAAGGTTTTGTTAAGTAAATATTTAATAGACGCTTAGATATTTATGAAAAAAAACATTCCAGTACCTTTGAGGGTGTACCGGAATGCATATTGGTAATTTTAATATAAAGAGGTTACTCTTCTACCTATATTTAAATAATGTTTTTCTCTTTTTAACTTCACCATCAACTATTGCTTGTAAATAATAAAGTCCTCTTCTTAAATGAGATAATCTAAGTGTTGCTCTAGCTCTGTTATTCACAAGGTCAACATTTTCTTCAAATACTTTTTTCCCTCTCAAATTGTAAACAGTTAAGGTTACTGTTTTATCAGTAGTACCCTTAATTTTAACATAACTGTTTCTAGCAAAAGGATTTGGGAATACTTTGAACTGTGTGAAATAGAATTCGTTCGAATTTGGATCACAGCTACCAAGTGTTGCTCCGTAGCATAAGTAGAAGTTTACAAAGTATTTAGGAACACAAATGGTTCTTCCTCCAAAACACATTTCAACACGATTCAATTTTTTCCCACATCTTACATCTATCACATTAACCGTTGTTTCACCTGTTACCGTACATCCGTTTGCATCAGTAATTTCAACAGTATAGGTTGTTGTTTCCGTTGGACAAACTGTATTGTTTGCCGTTGTAACTCCATTACTCCATTGATAAGTGTATGGAGCTGTACCACCTTGAACTTCTACAACATTGATTGTTGCACAAGAATTATTTTCATATCCGAAGTAAATAGTTTGTTCTCCTGATAAAACTGCTGTTAGCGGCTCATTTTCTGAAATACTAAAAGATTCGGTTATAGTGTTTCCTAAAGTATCTGTAATAGTTACTGTATAGTCTCCTGCTCCAAGATCTGAAACAGTATTTTCTTCAGTTGATACTCCATTACTCCAAGTATAAATATATGGAGCACACCCACCTGAAATACTAACAGTTGCTGTACCGTCTTCATTTCCATTACAAGTAGCATTACTAGTTGTTAAATCATCAACAGTAAGAGTTTTTAATAATAACTGTGTAGATACCGGGAAGTGATCCGATGAGGTTCTAGTGTATGTGGCATTATAAAATTCATAATGTACACGCTCTGATGTTGCAATATGCTCTTCAGTTAATTCATTAGAAAGCGCGATATGATCGATCATATTTCCTCTGAATACATATGATCTAAATCCTAAATCACTTAAAGAAGAAGAAACAATATTATAACGTTCTGAATCCTGAACAAAAGCATCATAAGAGGAAACAGTTGTAGAAACATCAGCAACAGTCTCATCAACATCATCATTATAATCTCCTAGAAGAATAATGTTTTTATCTGGATAGTTAGTATCTAAAGAATCTTTTAAAACTTCAACGTCATATTTTCTCATGTTATAGCGATCCTGAGCACCATTACCACTGTTGGCTCGGGCGTGAATGTTTACTACGTTGAATTCTTGCGTATTTCCATTTACAGTAACATTCGCTGTAATCATGAAAGGTAACCTTCCGCTGGCGTAAAATCTTGTTTTATCTGCTACCGGGTAATCGGTAAGAGCCGATTCATCTCCTCCGTTATAATAAGGGTGGATAGTTTCTAAAAGTACTTTTGAGCTTGTAATATTTACGGTAGTACTGTTGTAAATAAATCCGATACGTTGTTTAGCTCCTTCAGTATCGTTAGGATATGACGTAGCCTCAGAAAGAATAAACTCATAGTTAGGTAACTCATTGACCATTGCTGTAAACAAAGGAACATCTACAATTTCTTGTACTGCAATAATATCGGCGTTTAAAGACTGTAAAGCATTTTTTACATTTTCTTTTTGGATTGCGTCAGAATCAGGGTTTCCAGCTGAAGGAGAATTAGATTCGTCTCCAAACCATTCTATATTCCAAGTTACAATATCTAATGCTTTCGACTTATCAACTTCTACAAAAATATCTGGCACTTCATAAGTACTAGCGCAAGAAAGATCTTCTCTAATTCTAGGTAAAATCTGATACGTATCTTGGAATTTTCCAATAACTCCTATGATTTCATTACAAGATTCAGGTTGCCCCAAGCCAACAATGCTTTCAACATCAATGTCTATTCTAAGTTCACCCATTCCGCTTGTGTCACTAAGAGTGTAGTTTGAATTTCCGAATAAGATATCTCCTGGAGTAGGAAATTCCGGATTTTCAATACGAACTAATTGACCAGGATAATCTGATAATTGACTTAATGTAATCGTTGCAGGAGTAACTGTATTAGAAGGTGTTCCGTTATTGGTTACTTCACTAACAGGGCTAATTTGAATTTGATTATTAAAAATACTTCTAGTTCCTGTTATTGTAATAGAATCACCAATCATGAAAACGCCATCACCATGAACTTGCTGATCAAAAATTGCGATTCCTCCTGTGTTATCTTGAATATATGCAGATCCAGCTAGCTGGTCTGATACCGTTAGAATACCTGAAATAGTAATAACGTCACCTTCTGATTTAGCTCTAGCTTCACTAATCGTAATAGGATCTGGAGTTGGAGGCACTGCTCCATTTTCTGTACCCGGAGTTGGAACTGCCTGAGTGTATGTGGTAGTGTTTCTAGCTCCACCTTGTCCGTTAGGAATACGTTGTATCGAATGCCCGTCTTTGTTTCCTAATTCTCCCTCATTTATTTGAGCTTGATTAGGATTTAATAAAACTAGAAGTTCGGCATCATCATTATCGTTAGTATCGTAAACCAATGCATCGATTAAGTTGGTGATGGTAATTGCAGAATTATTTGGAAAATCAGCAGCATCACCTTGGTATAAGGCAACTGCATCAGCTCCATTTTGTAATCCATTGTTAGGTAAAATCATGTTTACGTTCGCAACATCAGCATTTCCTAAAACGAAGTAACCTTCAGCGTTGGTTGTTTGACCATCTAGATCATAAACAGCATAGCTTTGATTATTTGAACCATTATATAGTACAATACTGAAACCATCTAAGTTTGTGTTACCTGTACCACCATCATATAACTCAACAAATTCAAGAGTATCCGAACCAGCAGTATCGGCATCAATTTCGTTAATAATTACATTGATTTCTTCTGTAGCATTACTATTTGCAGCACCTGGTGTTGGTAAAGCTTGTACATAAGTGTCAGTATTTCTAGCTCCACCAGTACCATTTGCAAAACGTTGAGATGAATGATTGTTTTTATCTCCAGCGCCGTCTTCATTAATTTGAGCTTGACCACTATTAAGTAACACTAATAATTCAGCATCATCACCATCATTTGTGTCATATACAAAAGCATCAACTAAATTATCTGTTGTGATTGCAGAGTTATTAGGGAAGTCCGCGGCATTTCCAGAATATAGAGCAACGGCATCGGCACCATTTTGCAATCCATTACTGTTGAATGTAATAGAAGAAACATTAGCAACATCAGGGTTTCCAATCACAAAATATCCATTCGCATTGGTTGTTTGGCCATCTAAATCGTAAGCAGCATAGCTTTGGTTAATTGAACCATTATAAAATACCAATACATAACCATCTAAGTTAGTATTACCCGTACCACCGTCATATAATTCAACGAACTCTTGAGTGTCAGTACCTGGAGTATCCGCGTCTACTTCGTTAATGATAATACTTGAAGGAGCGACAGGAGCCATATTTTCTTTACCTGGAGTAGGAATCAATTGAGCGTAAGTATTTGTATTTCTTGCTCCACCAGAACCATTCGGGATTCTTTGAGAAGAATGCTCATCTTTATTCCCAGCACCACCTTCGTTAATTTGTTCTTGACCAGCATTTAATAATGCTAGTAATTCAGCATCATCCCCGTCGTTTGTATCATATACAAAAGCATCAACTAAGTTGTCTGTTGTGATTGCTGCATTATTCGGAAAATCGGTAGCATCACCTTGGTATAAAGCCACTGCATCTGCACCATTTTGTAATCCATTACTGTTAAATGTAATTGAAGAAACGTTTGGTACATCAGGGTTTCCAATTACGAAATATCCATTTGCATTGGTTGTTTGCCCATCTAAATCATAAGCAGCATAGCTTTGATTATTCGAACCATTATATAAAACCAGTACAAAACCATCTAAACTACTGTTTCCAACTCCACCGTCGTATAATTCAACAAATTCTTGAGTATCGGTACCTTCAGTATCGGCGTCAACTTCATTGATAATAATGTTAACGGGAGTTGTAGCAGTCTCATTTTTTGCACCAGGAGTAGGCGCAAGTTGTGCGTATGAACTTGTATTTCTTGCTCCACCAGAACCGTTAGGGATTCTTTGAGAAGAATGCTCGTCTTTATTACCAGCACCGCCTTCATTAATTTGTTCTTGACCAGCATTTAATAATACTAACAAGTCAGCATCGTCGCCGTCATTGGTGTCATATACAAAAGCATCTACTAAATTATCTGTGCTGATTGTTGAATTATTTGGGAAATCAGTAGCATCACCTTGGTATAAAGCCACTGCATCGGCACCATTTTGCAATCCATTACTATTGAATGTAATTGAAGAAACGTTTGGCACATCAGGATTTCCAATAACAAAGTATCCATTCGCATTGGTTGTTTGTCCGTCTAAATCGTAAGCAGCATAGCTTTGGTTGTTTGAACCGTTATAAAAAACTAATACAAAACCATCTAAACTCGTATTTCCAGTACCACCATCGTATAACTCAACAAATTCTTGAGTATCGGTACCTGGAGTATCGGCATCTACTTCATTAATGATAATATCAGGTGTAGTTGCTGTTTCATTTCCCTGTAATTGAACATCATCAAAACCAGCATAATCACTACCTCCATTTTGTTTAACACTTATTGAAAAACTAACTGAGTTTACAGCATCAGGAATGGTTTCTTCAATGTTTACCCAACCGTTTGTGCTGTATGGACTAGCATCTGTTATAGTAACAACACCTTGAGAGGTTCCATCTTGAAAAACTTCATAACTAATTACATCACCATTTGCAACATCATAACCAACAACATTAATAGCAAATGAAAGAGTTACATCTGTATAATTTGAAATATCTACACTATCAAAAGCAATGGTACCTCCATCAGCAGAACCACAGTTGCCGTCTAGATCTCTTACTCCGAAAAAGTTACTGTCAGTATTTGCTGAACCTATAGAACCAACGCTAGTTACGATGTCCCAAACGTCCGATCCGTTTGTACAGTTAACAGGAGAGTTGGTATAGTTCCAAGTATCATTTGTAGTTCCTTCAAATCCTTGAAAAACAATTGCCGATCCAGTCGGTGGGTTAGTTCCTTCAAGAGTCGTTACATTTACTATATTACTATTGGGTGAAACATTTCCAGCGGCATCAATTGCTCTTACCGAAAAAGTATAAGATGTATTTGGTGTTAGGTTAGTAACCGTGAAATTTGTGTTTGCTGTTGCTGTAATTTGTGTACTTGCGTTAAATATTTGATAAGCAATTACACCTACATTATCAGTTGAAGCAGTCCAAGATAAATCGGTAGTTGTTTGTGTTGTGTTTTGCGCACTTAAACTAGTTGGAGCCGTAGGAGCTTCAGTATCTCCACCTCCGGAATTAAAGCGATCCTCAGCTTGAGGGCCACCCCAAATAGAGGTTGCAAATGCTGGATTATCAATAAATGGATTTCTGTTCCCTTGAATACTTTCTAAAAGAACATTTCTATTAATTTCATAAGTAGAAACAGGGTCTTCTGCATTCCACTCTAAGAAAATATCCATCATATCAGTACTGTAATTTTGCGTTCCCGTTCCTACACCACTTGGTAAACATTGTGATCCGTAACGTAAATACATGTACATCATCATACGGGCAACGTCACCTTTCCATTCGTCACCAGGATACCATCCTCCAGAAACATTTCCTGAAGTTCCGCTCCCATCCGCAAAGCGAGAGTTTCCTCTGTTAGAGTTCATATTAACATCACTTGCTCTTAAATGATGGGCATCAGACCCAGGACCTGAACTCCCTAAGTTCGGGTTCCCTAATGAGCGAGGGTAAGTATGTTCCCTGTTCCAATCACCAGTGTTTCCTCCATTACTGTTTTTTGAACGGGTACGATCGGTAACATGGTTGTTATCAGAATCATTGTATCCATATATAAGTAATACATTGTTGGAATTGGTTGGATCTAAATCGGTTTGTCTTAGCGCATCCCACACTCCTGGCGTATAACTCAGAAACGTAGTATGTGTATTTGTAATCAAAACAGAAAGATCATCTTTTAAGATTTCTCCAGTCTGATTCACATTGACACCGTCATAATAAGGCGGAACTTGGGCAAAGCCTGAATATCCACACAAAATAATAAGCATTGCTGCTATATTAAGTAGAAGAGTACTTTTTTTCATTTGTAAAGTTTTTGTAGTTTAAAATTTTATCTCGGTTGGAGGAAAGTTTGAGATCGGATAAAATTAGAGGTTGTTCGTGTTAAAAGCGTTAATGAATGGTTAACTTTAAATTTTTAAGGGTTAATTTCTATGATTATTGATTTCGTCTGTGAAAATAATTAAATTAAATGTTTTCTTAACAAACTTTAACTTGTTTATTTTTCAACAAAAGTACTGTTTTTTGTTAAAATTTAACAAAACACTTTATAGATTAGACTTTTTTTAGTGTGGTATGTCGGTTTTAGTTGATTTTTAGCGTTTTGTCGAGTAGTTGAATAACACATTTTATGAAGTTGTTGAGGTTTTTGTCTTTATAAAACGAGTACATCTCATTAGCAGTTAGGAGATTGTAACATATTAGTTTAGCCAGTGATTTTTTGTTGATAGTTCTTAAAAGAAAAAAGACGTAATTTTAACCAAAGCATTAAACTCTTTCTTAAATGAAGTATTCGAAATTATTTATGTTGCTGTTTTTCTTGATGGGAAGTATTTCTTTTTCTCAAGAAGTAATTAAGAATTTTGACGAAATTCTTTATAAAGCCATTACTCGAGGTAATTCTGTAGTTTTAAAAATAACATCTGAAAATGTGTTTTATAAAGATAGAAAACAGGAAAGAAATGAGAAGATCACTAATGCAAATAGAGAAAAGTTAATAGATTTAATAAATGAAATAGTACTTTCTAAAATGGGGCAGTATAAAGTACTTTCAAACGAAAGTGCTTCTGACAGAGCGATGCAAGCCGAGTTGATCATTAAAGTAAATGGAGAAGAGTATAAATCGTCGATATTTGATGATGGAAATCCTCCAGAAGAACTGAAAGAAATCATTGAAACAATGATGAGGTTGGGAAAACCTGAATAAACAAAAAGACCGAGCTCGTGCTCGGTCTTTTTTATAAACGAAATCTAAATTTAGTTTTAAATAATTTATTCGAAGTAGGTTGGATAAAATATCTAAAGATTTATTGTTAGACTGTTATTAGAACTTTAAAGTTGCTCCTAACAGGAAGTTACGCGTTGCTTGTGGATAATACCCAGCACCGTCTAAAGTAGTTGTGGTACCTGGATTAGACCAAGTATCATCGTAGGTATAGTAATAACCTCTGTCAACATATTCTTTATTAAAGATGTTGTTTACCACTCCAGTAAATACAATTGACTTAAATATTTTTTTCGTTTTAAGCTCATAAGTAAGGTTGAAATCACTTGTAAAGAACCCTTTTAAAACATCTAAATCTGTTACGCTACTATTTAAGTTACTCATAAACTGTTTTCCTACATATTTAGATAGGAAAGCAAGTTGAAGATTTGAAATAGGTTGATAAACCAGTGCATTTCCGAAGATAATATCAGGAGAAAAAGTAATAGGGGTATCTCCTAAATTGGTTAATTCTCCATCTATTTGTGAGAAATAATCTTGATTGATGTTTTCGCTAAAAGCTATGTTTGGTCTAATGGATAAGGTTTTATCTAATTGAATGTCGGCATCGATTTCAATTCCGAATCGATAACTATTACCACTAGAAGATCTTAAAGGTTCTCCTGAATTTGGATCGATAGCACCCGTTAAAATTAACTGATTTTGATAATCCATATAGTAAATGTTCGTATTCAATTTAATTTTTTCATTTGAGAATCTCCATCCTAATTCATAGTCATTTAAACTCTCATGCTGAGAATTTCCACCTTCAAAATCATTTCTGTTTGGTTCTCTGTTTGCACGTCCATAAGAGGCATAAATACTGTGCTTTTCATCAAAGCGATGCGTTAGTCCTAATTTTGGATTGAAAAAATTGAACTGTTTGTCCACATCAATTGCATCTCTATCTGAAGTTAATCCTTTGGTTTTATAGTTAACAAAACGTCCTTGAATATCAACAAATGCTTTTAAAGAGTTTGTAATGTTAAAGCTAACTTTAGAGAAAACACTCCAATCTGTTTTCTTTGAATCACTAAAATAATATCGATCTCCCCAGTTAGTATTCGCAGCTAAATCACTTCCCCAGATTATTTCACCATAATGTTCGTTGTTATACGTACTATACGAAACACCAGAAATAACTTCAAGATCTTCTTTATTATAGGTTATAGTTCCGTTGGCAACATAAAAATGATTGTCCAACCATCTTCTTACGATTACATCACTGTCATCATTGATTAAGTTATTATAATCTGCTGCATTTTCACCATCTTTAAATTGCTCAAAATAACCTTTACCTCTAGTATAGTTTAAACCAATATTGGTTGTCCATTCGTCAGATAATTTTTCATTCCAGTGCAATTGATAATGATCTTGCCAGTAGTTATCGGTTTCATTATCGTAAGTATATGGATTTTGACGACGGTTTTCTTCTAGTTGATCTTTTGTTAATCCGAACCAAGCTTGGTAAGTTTTTTCTTGACCACCAAAAGCAAGAGCTTTGATTAGAGTATTTTCATCGGTATAACTCCCTTGCAGGAAATACGATTTTAAATCTGTAAAAGCACGATCAACATAACCATCAGAGTAAATATTCGAAAGACGTCCTGCGAATTCGAAGTTCTCATTGATTTTTCCAGTAGTAAACTTTACTGTATGCTTTCTTGTTCCGAAAGAACCAAAAGAGTTTGAAATCTCTCCTCCGGCTTCCTCAGAAACAGCATCTGTTAAGATGTTTAAGCTAGCTCCAAAAGCACCTGAACCATTGGTAGAAGTTCCAACACCACGTTGTAACTGTAAGTTTTCAGTTGACGAAGCGAAGTCTCCCATATTAACCCAAAAAGTTCCTTGACTTTCAGCATCGTTATAAGGAATTCCGTTAATCGTAACATTTACACGAGAAGCGTCTGAACCACGAACGCGAATGTAGGTATATCCAATTCCTGCTCCTGCATCAGAAGAAGACGTTACAGATGGTAAATAGTTTAGTAATACAGGAATATCTTGTCCTAAATTACGTTTGGCGATTTCTTTTTTTGATAAATTCGAGTGCGTTACAGGTGCATCTGCTTTTACACGAACAGCCGATACCAATACTTCATCTAAAACACTGTTTTCAGAAGATAGTTGGAATACTAACTCTTTTGTGTTATCAGTATTTACTTGCTTTTGAATTGGCTTATATCCAACAAAAGAAACTTCAATTTGATAGTTCCCTTTTTCAAGTTTGAGTTTAAATTTTCCTTCAGCATCTGTAATAGTTCCTTTTTTAAGTGAAGGAATAATAACGGAAGCTCCTTCAAGTGGTTTTTGATTTTTAGAGATTACCTTCCCTGTTAAAATAACGCTCTGCGCATTTACATTTAGCGTAGTAAGCATGATAGTTAAAAAAGCAACTAAGTTTACTTTTTTAACGAATGAGTGAAATGTCATTTTATAAAAAATAAAATGAATAAAAAGAGGTGATTATTCAATGATTAATCAGTGTTGTCTTATTGTGAAAGTATCAAACTTTCTAATGTTTCCCTAAACAGCATTACCTGTTCTAGGTTCGATGGGTATGATCTCAGCCTTATTTAGAATGATAAAATCGTAATTTGAAATTTAGAAAATTATTGTAACCATATTAGCATGGTGTATTTCTAAAAGTATTAATAACTTAAAATTCAAAACTATAAAAGGCACCCCTTTTGAGAACAGGGCAAAATTACCCAAGAAAAGTTAAATAGCAATGTCTAAAGCAATATAAGTTCAAAATATGTAAAGAAATTACAATAAAGTATGTTTTTTTTGAAGTATCTGTATTAAAACAACGTTTTCGTTTATGTTTCTGTTAAACTATCTCGTGAAATTTTAATATTTTAGTGCGGAAAAATAGTGAATTTATGAGTAAACCATTCAAGGCAAAAGTCAATAACTATGATAATTTTGATTTTACAGCCGAACAAATTGAAGAATTAGATGCTGTAGTGAAATCTGATGGAAGTTTTCATGTTTTAGAAAAAGAAACATCTTTTCAGGCAAGAATATTAGAACAGAATTTTAATGATAAAACCTATGTTGTTGAAGTTAATGGCAATAGTTATGAGGTGAAAATATCCAATTCATTAGATATTTTAATAGGTGAATTAGGGCTTGAAGTAAGTTCGGTTAAAAAAGAAAACGATATTAAAGCGCCAATGCCAGGATTAATTGTTTCAGTGAATGTTGAGGTTGGTCAGGAAGTGAAAGAAGGGGAAGGTATTTTGGTGCTAGAAGCCATGAAAATGGAAAACACGTTGTTAGCCCCGAGAGATGGCGTAGTGAAATCTGTTCTAGTGGAAACAAGTGCCAAGGTTGAAAAGAATGCAGTATTAATTGAAATGGAACCCTCTTAGAGGAATTTAATTAAAAATGTTTGAAGTATAAATAATTTTTAACACAGTTGATAACTGAATTAAGTTTGTTTTAATGAAGAAAATTTTAGTAGCAAATAGAGGAGAAATAGCGTTGCGTGTTATGCGTACGGCAAAAAATATGGGTATAAAAACGGTAGCAGTGTATTCTGAAGCTGATAGAAATTCGCCGCATGTGGCTTTCGCCGATGAAGCCATTTGTATTGGGCGAGCCCCTTCAAATCAATCCTATTTATTAGGAGATAAAATCATCGAACTAGCAAAGCAACTCGATGTTGATGGAATCCACCCAGGATATGGATTTTTGAGTGAGAACGCTGCATTTAGTGAGGCTGTTGCCAAAAATGGAATTACGTTTATTGGTCCGAAAGCAAAAGCAATTAAAGTTATGGGAAGTAAGCTGGCAGCTAAAGATGCCGTAAAAGCTTATGATATCCCCATGGTTCCAGGAATAGATAAAGCCGTAACTGATGTAGTTTATGCCGCTAAAGTAGCCGACGAAATCGGATATCCTATTTTGATAAAAGCGTCTGCTGGAGGTGGAGGAAAAGGTATGCGAGTGGTTGATAAGGCAGAAGATATCGAAGAACAAATGAATAGAGCTATTTCCGAGGCAGAGTCTGCCTTTGGCGATGGATCGGTTTTTATAGAAAAATATGTAGGGTCGCCTCGACATATTGAAATTCAGGTGTTGGCAGATGGACATGGAAATGTGGTGCATTTATTTGAAAGAGAATGTTCGGTACAAAGAAGACATCAAAAGGTGGTTGAAGAAGCTCCTTCAAGTGTATTAACTCCTGAAATTCGTCAGCAAATGGGAGAAGCTGCGGCTAAAGTAGCAAAAGCTTGTGATTATTTAGGCGCAGGTACTGTAGAGTTTTTGTTGGACGAAAACAAAAATTTTTATTTTCTTGAAATGAATACTCGTTTGCAGGTAGAGCATCCTGTAACTGAAATGATAACAGGAATTGACTTAGTAGAGGAACAGATTAAAATTGCTAGGGGTGAAAAGTTGGACTTTGCTCAAGAAGATTTAACGATTAATGGTCATGCTTTAGAGTTAAGAGTTTATGCCGAAGATCCGTTAAACAATTTTGCTCCAAGTATTGGAGTACTGGAAACCTATAAAACTCCGAAAGGAGCTAATATAAGAGTAGATGACGGTTTTGAAGAGGGGATGGAAATTCCGATTTATTACGATCCGATGATTGCTAAATTAATTACCTATGGAAAAAATCGTGAAGAAGCGATTGAACTCATGAAGCAGGCAATTAATGATTATCATATCAAAGGAATTGAAACCACCTTGTCGTTTGGGAAATTTGTTTGTGAGCATGAAGCCTTTACTTCAGGAGATTTTGATACGCATTTTGTAAAAAAATATTATACTCCCGAACAGTTGGAATCGAGATACGAACATGAAGCAGAGATCGCAGCGAAATTAGCTTTACAAGTTTATTTAAAAGAACAACAAGTTTTAAAAACATGTTAAAAGCTATCAGAAGTAAATTAAATCGAATGAAAATTGATAGCTGATGTTATAGACCTGTAAGGTCTTGTAAATCAATAAAACTTTAAGTTGCGTTAGGGATTGCAGCGGCATCCTTTTATTGGTTTGAGTTTGCGAAAATCCATAAAAGATATAGCGGAAAGCCCGACCCTTGGGAAACGCCCAAAACAAGAAAAAACATGAATACTAAAATAGAACAATTACAAAATAAAATAGCGGAAGCTAAAGTTGGTGGAGGACAAAAAAGAATTGACCGACATCATAGCAAAGGTAAGCTAACTGCGCGTGAACGAATTGATTACTTATTAGATGAAGGATCGTTTGAGGAAGTAGGGATTTTGGTAACCCACCGAACCACAGACTTCGGAATGGAAAACCAGAAGTTTTATGGTGATGGCGTAGTGACTGGATACGGAACCGTAAATGGAAGGTTGGTATATGTATTTGCTCAAGATTTTACCGTTTTTGGAGGTTCGTTATCGGAAACTCACGCGGAAAAAATCTGTAAAATTATGGACTTGGCCGTGAAAATTGGAGCACCGCTGATTGGATTAAATGACTCTGGAGGAGCGCGTATTCAAGAAGGAGTGCGTTCGTTAGGTGGTTATGCCGATATTTTTCATAGAAATGTACAAGCATCGGGAGTAATTCCTCAGATTTCGGGAATTATGGGGCCTTGTGCAGGTGGAGCGGTGTACTCTCCGGCCATGACAGATTTTACCATTATGGTTGAAAATACGAGTTATATGTTTGTTACTGGACCTAGCGTGGTGAAAACGGTAACCAATGAAGAGGTAACTTCAGAAGAGTTAGGAGGAGCAAGTGCGCATTCAACCAAATCTGGTGTAACCCATTTAACTTCAGAAAATGATGTCCAATGTTTGGAAGATATTAAAACATTGTTGAGCTATATGCCTCAAAACAATCAAGAAACCACTCAAAAATTACCTTTTGAATTAGGCACAGAAATTAGAGAAGAATTGAACAGTATTGTTCCTGATAATGCCAACAAACCTTATGATATGCGTGCGGTGATTGACGGTATTACTGACTCGAATTCATTTTTTGAAATTCACAAGGATTATGCGGACAATATCGTAGTTGGTTTTGCGCGTTTGGCAGGAAGAAGTATTGGAATTGTGGCGAATCAACCGATGAGTTTAGCTGGATGTCTGGATGTAAATAGTTCTAAAAAGGCCGCTAGATTTACTCGTTTTTGCGACTGCTTTAATATTCCACTGTTGGTATTGGTAGATGTTCCAGGGTTCTTACCAGGAACGGATCAAGAGTGGAATGCCATTATAACCAATGGAGCGAAGTTGTTATATGCTTTAAGTGAAGCAACGGTGCCAAGAATAAGTGTAATTACGAGAAAGGCCTATGGTGGTGCTTATGATGTAATGAACTCCAAACATATTGGTGCAGATATGAATTTTGCTTGGCCTTCCGCGGAGATTGCCGTAATGGGAGCCAAAGGAGCGAGTGAAATTATCTTTAAAAAAGAAATCGCAGAAGCCGATGACCATGAGGCGAAGTTAGCTGAAAAAGAAGCAGAATATGCAGATAAGTTTGCGAATCCTTATCGTGCAGCAGAACGTGGTTTTGTGGATGAGGTAATTTTACCTGAACAAACAAGGCGAAAGCTCATCAAGGCTTTTGCTATGTTGGAAGGTAAAAAGGTAGAACAACCCAAAAGAAAGCATGGAAACATTCCGTTATAGGAATGTTTTTTGAATGATATTTAAAAACTGCCTTATTGATTTGAGGCAGTTTTTTTGTTATACTAGTAATTTTGAACGCTTTTTAAATTTGATGGTGTTCAAAGTAGAGACTTGTCTAAAATTGGACTCTATTTATTAACTTTACAAAAAAAGAGCTATTTGCTATAGATGAAATTGCAATTGATTAATATGAACCCTTATCCTAAATCGAATACATGATAAAAGAAAAATACCTATATATAAAATTATATGTAAACAAGATTGAAATTCATGATTTAAACTCAAAAAGAATCCAACTTATGGAAGGTGAATTTTCTGATTCAAGAATTGTCTTTGCCGACTTTATGAAAGCTGAGGAATTGATGAAAGAAGGAATTTCTAAATTATACTCAACAAAGAATTGGTTTACCTGTTTTAATGTTTTGATTCAGCAGATGGAAAGAATAGAAGGAGGGGTTTCAGAGGTTGAGAAGAGAGCGATTATTGATTCTGCGAGACATGGAGCTGAAGCAAAACGGATGGAGTTTATAGAGTCAACAGTAGATTTAAGTTATTCAGAAGTTATGCACGTACTAACTCAAAAATAATTATTAGAAAAATGATTTCTTTAGATTATAAGTACTTAGAAACTCGTCATACGATATTGATAAATAAATGAAACAAGAAAATACATTCAAAACAAAAACGGGATTTTGTCATGTACTCCCTGACAAGATCGTTTTATTAAGAGATGGAATTATTGGTAATGTTGCAAATGTAACCATTGGTAAGAGCATAACAAGAATTTTAGTTCTTTATGGAGTTATCACAATAGGGCTTTTATATGTTGTCATTGAAGGATTTCGAAATGGAAAGATCTTGGAGCCTATAGTATTTGTTTTATTAGGGACTTACCTAGTTTATGGGGTTTTTACTAGTATTAACAATTCTGCTACACCAATAATAAATCGGATAAAAATTAAAGAAATACGATTCAAAAAGGCATTTAAAGGACTTAGTCGATCAAGATTTGAAGTGTTATTTGAAGATGAAAAAGGAAAAATAAAAAAACGTTTGATCATGCTTCTTGGATCGATGACAGGAGGTGATCGAGAAACTAAAAAAGCTCTTAAAATAATGAAGGATGAAGGGCTTATTGATTGAAAAAACAACTACTTAAAAAGTGTTATCAATAACATATTAACTAAAAAATGAAAGAGACAAAAACAGATATAGAATTTTTAATTACAGCCTTTACTTATTCTTTTGCTTCTTTGAATCAAAGTTTCTATTTAAGAAAAAGAGATCTTAAGGTAATTGGGGTTCACATTTTTGATTATTCGTTGATTTCGGAATGTAAGGCAGAGTATAATTCGGGTCTGACAAAGGAGGAAGAGAGAGATATAAAGGAAGCTATTATTGCAAATGAAAAAGGGTACGATACTCATATTTTTATTCCAAGATTAACAAAAGAGGAAAGGTTTGAAATAATAGCTGATTTCATAGGTTCTACAGAAAAATTCAAGGAAAAACTTGAAGTTAATTACCAAATTTTAGTTGATTCGACAAAAAATTATGGTATAGAATTTCATCGAAAAGGAATTAAGGTTGGTGTAGACATGGAATATCTTACAAATGGAATTGAAGAAGAGAATTTTAAATCAAAATGGACTGAATTCTATAGAAGTAGAACAAAAAAAATTGCTCTAAAATGGCTGGAGGGTCGAGTTGTTGAAATAAATAAAACTAAGCTATGAACATGATGATTAATCAAATAAGGAAATTAAATTTTACGTTGCTTTTAATACTTGTTTCTATTAAAAGTTTTGGGCAATATTCTGAATATGCTATTGATGGAAGTGAGTTTAACTCCGTTTTTCAGAATGTAGAGTCTGGTAGTTTTAAAGGAACGGTCAATGGAATTTTAATCATCAAAGATTCTGAAAACAAAAAAACTTTATTGGATTTTCAAGGCAGTTATGCTAAACTGGAAATTGAAAAAGATGAACACGAGGTGTATGATGTCAGTTATAAAAAGTATTTTGGAAAAACGACTAGTGGAAAATCGGGAATAGAATATCAGACTTATGGTTCAGCAAATTCATTGAGTATTAGGTTTAGAGGAGGTTTATATGAATTGTCATTAATTGATGGCGCTTGTGATTTGATTATAAACGGACTTGAATATTCCTACAAATCAGAGAAAAGTGCAGAGTATCTTATTTTAAGAATAACAAAAGAAATTAAGTTAGACAAGAATCATGAAGAATCGATAAAGTTACTGCCTGATTCGACTTTGATTTTTGCTATTCAGAGAAATTAACGATTACAGGACTACTTAAAAAGAGCTACTAATAATATATAAATTAAAAATTGCATGGAGAATAATCAACATCAAAAACATACAAAAGAGATATATAATTATGCTATTTCTAGTCTGCTTGAAAAGGCTGCTTACTATGGTCTTCGTGCCATTGCGGTTCTTTATATGATTGGAGAAACGTTAAAAATGGAAAACAGAGAAGCACTTACAATTTACGGTTGGTTTACGGCTTCTTTAGTTTTTTCTGGGATTGTAGGAGCTATATTTGGAGACTTGCTGATTGGTAACAAAAAGGCGATTCTAATAGGAGGAGTTATGCAAGCAATTGGAGCATTTGTTTTGTGCATTCCTTCATTAACTGGACTTTATACAGGATTGTTTTTCGTAATTGTTGGGAGTGGTTTTTTTACACCCAATATTACCTCAAATTTCGGGAAACTTTATTTGAAACGGACTAGGTTATTGGATTCAGGATTTACATTACTTTATTCAGCGACAAATATAGGGGCGTTTCTTGGAATATTGGTATTGGGGTATTTGGGAGAAAAATATGGCTATAACATAGGTTTTGCTTTTGCTGGGATATTAATGCTAATTTCGTTAATTCCTATTTTATCTTCAAAAGAGGTAATATTGGAAAACGATCAGAAGTGTGAAGAATTTCCATTAGGTAAGAGAGTTTTTAGCATTTTAGTGACATGCATTATTGTTGGTTTGTTTTGGGGACTTTACCAAATGTCAAATATTCGAATTTTTGATTTGCAATTACAATTACGTGAATTATCTACTTCTGATATTCCATCATATTTTTGGGAATCAATTAACTCCGTTTTTGTTTTACCAATAAGTTTAATAATGTATGTTTTATGGACATATTTTTACAGCAGTCAGTTCTTTAAATTACTGCTAGGTTTTGTTTTTGGAGCAACATCACTTGGTATATTATATTTAATTCCAGAAGCACCGACTGAAGAACATACAATTACCTATTTGGTTTCAATTATTTTTCTTGGAATAGCGGAAGTTCATATCGCTCCAATAATCCATTCTGTCTTAACAAAATATTCAAATCCAAAATATTTGGCAATTCTAATTAGTCTGTCATTTTTGCCTACGAGATTGATTTATGTGATTTTTGGATTGTTTAATGAGCCAGTACAGGAATATCCATTGCTAGGCGTGAAGTTTGGAATAAAATGGATGACTGTTATTGGAGTATTACTAATTGGGCTAGTAATTTGGGCGAAAAGATCTAATAAAAAATAAAAATTCATGTTTAGTTTTATCTATAGATTTGTCTCGTCCTGAAATGATGATAAATTTTCTACAAAAAACTCAACGGTCGTAAAACAATTATGAAAAAGATTATATACTTACTATTAATATCAAGCTTTAACTCAATTACATTTGGACAGGAGAATAAACTTCTGAATGAGTTAAGAAAGGTGAAAGAAGTTGATTCCCAAGTTTCTTTTATAATGGATCTTCCTATTAAAAATTTAAAAGAAGATGTATTGACTGACAAATTAGGTTCTGAATTAAATACAATTTCTTCTTGTATAGATCTATTTGCTCGAATGGATGAACTTGAAGTAAATAAAGACTTAAGAGCTGATCTAAAAAAAAGAACAGAAGCAATAGCAACAGAGCTTTTTAAAGCTAAGTGTTATGTGTTATTGAAAAACTCTGGAGGATATGCACCAGTTTATGGGGTAGGATTGGATACAATTTCAGGTAAAAAAGTTGCAGTTGTTCATTTAGGAGGCGATTGTTCCTATGATGAGTCTGATAAGAAAAAGGAAGAGCTAACTGCTGTGTCTAATTCAACAATGAATATGTTGTTAAGAGAACATTAGTTATTACTATTTGGTTTAAAAACAGTAATTTTAAAAGCTAAAGCTTCAAAATTAGGAATCAATAATAAATAAGCTGTTGCAGAATTTAATAGATAAAATAAAAAAGGCTATTTCGCTTTCTCAAGAAGCAGAAAAGCATCTTTATTCTATAGGAAAAGTAAAATCTGTTGAAAAAGGAGACATACTCATTCGTCAAGGTCAAGCTGTGAATAAGACCTATTTCGTTACTACTGGTTGTTTACGTTCTTTTTGTCTTGATAAAAACGGAAAGGAACATACACTTCAGTTTGCTATTAGAGATTGGTGGATCAGTGATTTTATAGCTATTTATAATGATGAGCTTGCCACGCTTACTGTTGAATGTATTAAAGATGCTGAACTTATTGAGTTTAATGCAATAGATTTAGAGAATATACATTCGTTATTTCCTGAATTTGAAGTTTTTCAAAGGAAGAATTTAGAACGGCATGTTGTTAGTTTACATAAACGCATCATCAATCAACTTCAATTAACAGCTCAGGAACGATATGATTTCTTTCTTCAACAATATCCAGATATTGAGCAGTACGTCCCCAATTACCACATAGCCTCTTATTTAGGAATAACTCAACAAAGTTTGAGTAGAGTTCGAGCCAAAAAAACCAGATAATCAATTTATTAACATAGGGTAATTTTTATCCGAAATGTGTCTTTTACTTTTGAGGTAATAATTCTAAACATAAAAGTCATGTTGAAAAAAATACTGGGTTTCGCTCCAAAATTAGAGTCAGATGGATCATACAGTCCGTCAAAAATGGCCTTAAAAATGGCAGTGTCTGATAAAACGGATTTTGAAAATATCACGTACCAAAAATATCAAGGTAAAAAGTCGAAGATTCTTGTAATATTCACAGAAAACAAGAATTTAAAAATGAAGAATGGAAAATATTTTTCAACGGGAAACCATCCAGTAGAAACGTTAGTGCCAATGTTGCATTTACAAAATGCTGGATTTGATTTTGAAATTGCAACTCCAACGGGAAAACCAGTAGTTTTGGAAATGTGGGCTTTTCCTGAGAAAGATAAGCACGTTAAGGAAATCTATAATAAACTTAAATCAGGTTTTGAAAAGCCACGTAGTTTAGCTGATTTTATTGATTCTTATTTTGAGGAATCAGATGCATATGCAGCGGTGTTTGTTCCAGGTGGGCATGGAGCAATGATTGGTTTACCTGAAGATCAAAATGTAGGTAGAATCCTTAGATGGGCTCATGAAAATGATCTGTTTACAATCAGTCTTTGTCATGGTCCTGGAGCATTTTTATCAACTACTTTGAACGATCAAGAATTTTTGTACAAAGGGTATAATATGGCAGTATTCCCTGATTCAGTAGACAATAAGACTCCAATGTTTGGATACCTTCCAGGAAAAATGGTTAATGGACTTAGTGAAAAAATAAAGAGCCTTGGAGCTAATTTGATGAACACTAAAATGGATAAGACTGTTTGTTTAGATAGGAGATTAATCACTGGATCGAGCCCATTAGCATCTAATGAGCTTGGAAAATTAGCAGCAAAAACATTATTAAAAGAATTAAGATAAACATGGAATTAATAAATAAATTGAATTGGCGTTATGCAACGAAAGCAATGAATCGCCAAAAAATCTCTCAAGAAAAGATTGATACTATTATTGAAGCAATATCATTAGCTCCAACGTCTAGTGGATTACAACCTTTTGAAGTGTATGTAGTCACAAATCAAGAGGTAAAAGATAAAATTAAGGCAATAGCATGGAATCAGGCTGTTGTTTCTGATTGTTCTCATTTATTGGTTTTTGCAGCTTGGGATAATTATACAGAAGCTAGGATTAACAAAATGTTCGATCTTGTAAATGAAGTTCGAGGATTCAAAAATGAAGGTTGGGAAAACTACAGACAAATGTTATTGAGTAATTATCCTCAAAGAGATCCAGAAGTAAACTTTAATCATGCTGCGAAACAAGCTTATATCGCTTTTTCACAGGCCATTGCTGCCGCTGCCTTCGAGGAGGTAGATGCAACACCAATGGAAGGCTTCGATGCAAATGCGTTGGATGAAATTTTAGATCTCAAAAAAGAGAGATTAAGAAGCTGCGTTTTGCTTCCTTTGGGTTATAGAGACGTAAAAAATGATTGGCTGGTGAATCTTAAAAAGGTGAGGAAAAGTAAAGAAGATTTAATTACTGTTGTAGAATAAATTCTCTTCGTAATATTATATTTTAATTAATAGCGGTTTATAAGTGGTAAGTTGTAAAATGAATGTTTCGCAATTTAAAGTGTCTTATGGTCCGCTATTATTTGTAGTATGAGTTGTTTTGTATTATTCGAAAAACAGTAATTTTACAGCATAAATCAGCAACATTCGAAATCGAAAATTGATAAAACAAACACTATGAACTACGAAGAGCATTTTAAACTTTCATGTGAAAAAAGAGAACACTATTGGAAAACTACAGGTGAATTATTTTCCGATGTTGTTGGAAACATGATAAATCCTTCTTTTATGGGAGGACCACGATGGCCATCATTAAGACAAGCACATATAGGAGTTCAACTTGAAAACGGAACCATTATCGCTTCTGATGGTTTGACTGACCCTTATGATGATTATGATACCAATCCTGAAAACCAGAATTACAATGGTGTCGGTATTGAATTGTATACAATAACGGATAGTAAGTATAAAAATATTCAGGAGATTATAGACTCTTGGGAGTTTAAAGTTTTAAGTCAGGTTAGTAGAATGGCGGCATCGAATCCAAATATATCATATACCTTAAATGATTATACCTACATCTCATCGGTAGTGAATGGAATTGATTTACCGAGTCAATTTTTAAACGAGGCTGGAGAAGTAGGTGTTTTATTGGGACTAAAAACAAATGAGGTTTCCAGTAAAATACAATTGAGTATTGAAGAGGTCTCTCTAGTTAATGTGTCGATTTTGACCAAAAAAGAGCTAGATTTTATTATGGAAAATGGAGCCAAAGGAAGAATTGAAATTGCAGAAAAGCTAATGAAGCAAGGTTACTATAAGTTATCTACTAATCGTAAATCTGTGGTGTAATCTTAGTTTATATTACAAAATAAAATCTTCTTAATAAATTAAGTCTATGAAATTAAAATTAACAATAATTTTTCTTTTAGTATCAATTTATATCAATGGACAAAATGATTCAATTGTGCTGTACAATAAAGGAATTTCCAACTACAAATCTGGAAATTATGAAGAAGCCATCGAGAATTATACAAAATTGATGACAATTATTGAAGAAACATCAATTCAAAAAACGTGTTATATTAATCGAGGGCTGTCCTATAATCGTTTAGGCAAATATGATTTGGCTATAGCTGATTTTACTAATGCAATCAAATTAGATAGTACTGATATGGCTTCTTTTATTGATAGAGGTTTATCAAGAATGTATTCAGGAAATTATAAAGAAGCGAAAGAGGATTACACCTATGTTGTTGACACAAAAAGTAATGAAGGAATGATGGAGTCCGCTTTATATTGGTTGGCTCGGATTCATTATTCTGAAAGGAAGTTTGATGAGGTAATAAAAAATTGTGATCAGTATTTAAAAATAAATCCAAGAGACCCAGAATTATATTTTATTCGCGGTGTTTCAAATGATATGCAAGGAAATTATGAGCAATCCATTAAAGATTATAATGAAGCGACTAAACTTAAACCGAATTATGTTCAAGCAATTGCGAATCGTGGAACCGCTAAGATTAATCTTTTGACTGGAAGAGGGAATTTACAACCGAGCAGAAGTGAAACTCGACATGCTTGCCGAGACTTAAAAAAAGCAAAAAAGCTTGGAGATAATTCAGTTGAAGATTTAATCTATAGTTATTGTGGTAGTAAAAAAGGTGAGAAATAAGGTTTTTGAAAATGTATAAAGGGAAACTTTGAGACAAGAATCATATTAAAAAACGCTCAATAACATTTATTATTGGGCTTTTTTGTGCAATTTTGGTAAAAATTAATCAACTAACACAAAGCAAAAACTGCTTTAATTTAAACTTAGAAAAATGGGGCTATTTTCAACTTTATTTGGTAAAAAGAAAATTCAAGGAAGAAATAAGAATGTTTTTTATGCTCAACAAGATGAGTTAATGAAACAAGCGTCACTCGATGCTCAAACGAACTTTAAATATTTTTGGAGAGAGTTATATTGGGAGCAGAGAAGAATTGTTCCTGCGCATGACTTTGCGATGGTTAAAGTTCCATTTCAACAGAAATTTTCTAGAGAGAAGGAAACTCTTGTGGAACATATGTGGGTTAATAATATAAGCTTTAATGGAGAAGTGATTACAGGAGAATTGGTCAATCAACCTAATAGATTAACCAATGTTGATAAAGGAGATATTGTTACGCGTAAAATCGATGAGATTGGCGATTGGATGATTTCAATTAAAGGTAAAACCTATGGCGGATTTACAATTCAAGTTATGCGCTCAGGAATGAACGATCAGGAAAGAGAACATCATGATACTACTTGGGGACTGGATTTCGGTGATTATAACGAGGTTTTATTAGTATACGAACAAAAAGAGAAACCTGAAAACCTTGCAGAACATCCAATGAGTAAGAACATGACTGAAAAAATGTCTGAGTTTTTAAAAGATAACCCTGAAGAATTAACGATAATCGATGATGATGGACTGTCTCTGTTGCACAAAGAAGCAATTGCGGGAAATAAAATAGGTATCAAAATTTTATTAGAGCAAGGTGCTGATAAAGATATAAAGTCTGGCAGTGGAAAAACAGCCTTGGAATATGCAGAAGCTATGGGTTGGGAGCATTTGATTGAAGTTTTTGAGTAGAACTGAGAGAACCATTCCCTGCCAAGAATTTTGAATATGATATTGCGTTAAAAATCAGAAAATGAAAAAAATGCTATTAATACTTGCTATAGCTTTTTTTAGTCAACATTTATTCTCTCAGGAGGTAGTTGATTATAAAGAATTATATGTTTATAATGAATTGGTGTATAAAAACATAAATGATGCGCTATTCTCTGGAGTGGCACACAGGAAAAGAAAGAATAATCATTTGGTTTATGAGGAAGCTTATGACAACGGTGTTATCTTGTGGAGTAAACAGTATTTTAATGGAAAACAGGTAAGAGTTTCAAATGAAACAATTTATAATTCGAGGAAACCAAATGTAGTTTCAAAAGAAAATGATTATAGACTGGATAAGTCTCTTTTCAGAACTATGACTTATGATGAAGATGGAAAGAAAATTTTTGTTCAGATTTTTAATAAGGGAAAGTTAACATATAGTTGCCAATACAAAGGAAAAAAGAAGCACGGAATAGAGTTAGAATATGATGAAAAAGGAGAAAAACTCATTTATAGAGCTATCTATGTTGATGGAAAGAAGAATGGGAAAGAATATTGTGTGTGTAAAAAAGGAAAAGAGAAAATAACAGAGTACAAAAATGGCAAAAGGGTTAAAAAATAATTTTTTGTAAAGAATATTTTTTCAATGGGAAAAAACGTGGAGTAGTTAATTAAATAATTGAAAGAGAGTGTAGATTTCGCAGTATTTAAAGAAAAATGAATATTCCAAAAACATTAGAAGAGTTTCAAGACGAGTTTTACAAATCCATCGATTTAATTGATCAAATTGGTGATTTACGAATTCGTCAATTCATTCAAAGATTAAATAATGTTTCAAATGATATAGTTGTTTCCAGCGTTTTATATGTGATTGGGAATAACCAAAGGCCTCTAACTGAACATATAGATCAAAAATATGCTGGTATTATATTAAATGAATACTGTCCTAAGACGGAATTAGATGTGGTAACTGTTTTAAAATCAACTTTGCAGAACTGGAATAAAAGTATTGAAGAATTTCCTTTTTGGATAAGAGAAAACTATGGAATAGAAATTGTTAGGAATGGTTTGATTGAATTTGAAAAGAGCAATTTAAACGAAATAGAAAAAGATAAACTCCAAACTATCAAGTGGTGGTTGAGAATTTTATAGCATTGACATTTTTAGTTATAGAAAAACATTTCAAGAGTGAAATTCAGATACCTGAAGGAATTAATGATAATCAATGAATAGAATACTAATAATCTTAACTTCATTATAGTAAAGTAAAATATAAACAAAGGCTTTCCAAAACATTGTAAATAGCAAGAAAAGTCCTTTTAGAGATTAAGATGAAGTTTAATAAATGACTTTGAAAATTATGCATCCACTACGAAAACATATCGAAGAAATTGTAGATCTTACAGACGAAGAGTTCGATTTTATTTTAGGGCATTTTACTACCATTAAAAAGCGAAAACATCAATACATTGTACAGAAAGGTGAAGTTGTATCGAAAGAATTTTGGATAATAAAAGGATGTTTAAAGAGCTATTTCGTTGATGATTCCGGCAAGGAACATATTCTTCAATTCGGAATGGAAAATTGGTGGATAACCGATTATGAATCCTTTGTGACACAACAGAGGTCTAAAACTTATATCGATTGTATAGAAGATAGTGAGTTATTATACATCTCTTTTGAAAATAGAGAAAAGTTGACTTCTCAAATGCACAAGATGGAGCGTTTTTGGGCCAAAAAAAGTAAGTTTGGACGAATAGCCCTCCAAAATAGAGTGCTATCCTTACTAAGAAATTCAACCAAAGAGCGCTATGAACTTCTTCTCGAGCAATATCCGAAGCTTTTTCAGCGAGTTCCCAAAAAAATGATAGCCGCCTATTTAGGTGTTTCGAGAGAAACTCTAAGCAGATTGAATTCATAATATTCTTTTCCTGATATAATGTGACCTATATCACCTAAAATAGGTGACAAACCTCCTTTCCATAGTTTCAATTTCTCATCAATTTTGTAGGACAATAATTTCATAAAAAGTTATGCCATACATTAATATTAAAGTTACAGATGAAGAAGTAACAACAGAACAAAAACGTAGATTGATAGCTGGAGCCACTTCCTTAGTAGTTGATATTCTTCATAAAAACCCAGAAACAACCCATGTAGTAATTGAAGAAATCCCTATTGAGAATTGGGGAGTTAATGGAGAACAATATTTAGGAACTAAAAAATAATTGAAATGGAAAACAAAACAGTAATTGTTACAGGAGCATCATCAGGAATTGGTAAAGAAATAGCCAAATATTTTATAGAAAGAGGCAGTAATGTGGTTATGAACTCTTCAAATGAAGAAAAGCTTAAAGAGAGTTATGAAGAATTAGGAGCTCCTTCGAATGCAGCTTATCTCGCTGGAGATATTAGCAAGAAAGAAACGAGTAAAAAACTAGTACGTTTAGCTTTGGAAAAGTTCAACACTATTGATGTATTAATCAATAACGCAGGCGTGTTTTCTCCAAAGCCATTTTTAGATGTTGAAGAAAAGGATTTAGAGTTTTATTGGAATGTCAATTTGAAGGGGACTTATTTCGCATCGCAGGCAGTAATTCCTGAAATGATCAAGCAAAACAATGGCTCAATAATTAATTTAGGAACCGTTTTAGTAGATCATGCTATTGAAGGGTTTCCGGCTTCAGCTCCCCTTACAAGTAAAGGAGCTATTCATTCACTAACTAGACAATTGGCTACTGAATTTGGTAAAAATAATATTAAGGTAAATACAATTGCTCCAGGAATTATAAGAAGTCCTTTGCAAGGAAAAATAGGAATTGAAAATGCCGATAGTTTGGCAGGATTGCATTTGTTGAAAAGAATAGGGGAAGCTTATGAAGTAGCTGAGGCGGCTTATTATTTGGCTAGCTCCAATTTTGTAACAGGAGAAACTATTAACGTAGCTGGTGGGCATACCATCGGACATTCACTTTAAATAAATAATTATGTACAAGGAAAACATGCTAGAAATAGAAAGTTTAATTGAGAACTATTTCGAAGGAATTTTTTATGGAGAAGTTAAGAAATTAGAAAACTGTTTTTATGAAAATACGTTAATTCATGGAGACATAAAAGGTGAGGCCTATTTGAAAAATGTACAGGAGTATGTTGAAGGAGTTAAGAACAGACAGAGTCCATCGGAGTTAAATGAGACTTTTAAAATGAATATTATTGGAGTTGATGTCATTGGTAATACTGCCATGGTTAAAGCACATGTGCCAATGTTAGGCTATAATTACTATGATTATTTGTCTTTGGTGAAAATTGATAATCATTGGAAAATTGTGAATAAAATATTTACTCATGTAGCGTAAAAAGTTACAGGCAGTTTCTAAAGGAACATAGAACCTTAAATAGGGGCTATGTTTCTTTGGTATTATAGATAAATTTAAAATAAAACCCTAACTTTAGTTCCTCAGGTATTAAAACAGCTACCATGAAAACGAACTTTAAGTTAATCTTTTTAATCATCTTATTTGTTTCTTGTTATGAAGCTTTCTCTCAGAAAATTGTTGAGGAATACAAGCCTTTAAAGAACGATAGCATACGAATTGGAAAAGGAGATACAGACTTCTTGCCTTTTATCAAAAGTGGATATACACTGATGCTTCCGAAAAAGAAGACGGTAAAAGGTGTTCTTGTTTTTCTAGAAGGTTCAGAGTATGACAAAAAGAACAGGAGTGCAAAACAACTATATAACCAAGCAGATATAAACGGCTTTGCCGTATTGTCTGTGTCAACGGAAGTTCCTCTTGACTTTTATTTTGATAAATCATCCATGCTTTCTGCTGAAGAGTTAATTAAAGAAGCTTTTTTAAAACATAAATTACCTAATAGAAATGTATTCTTTTTAGGTACGAGTTTAGTTGGGCATAGAGCCATGCAGTATATTAAATATATGAAGGAATCTAATGCTGATTTTCAGCTTGACATCAAAGGAATTGTAATGTGCAATTTTACTTTAGATTTTACAAGGAAATGGCATCAGCACGAACGGGATATTCGTATTAATAAAATTAATCTTTGGGAACCGAAGTTTATGAACTATATGCTAGAAACTCATTTAAAAGGCACGCCCGAAACTGCACCGCAACACTATCACGATTTTTCTTCATATAGCTATTCCAATCTTGAAAATAACAATGTTGATCTGTACAAAAACTATGCGATAAGAGCTTATGCTGAACCTGCGATTCACTACAGATTAAAAAAGTACTTCAGAACTCTCTATGAGAACAACGTAACGGATATCGTTGGTTTTTTGGCAGAACTAAATCTTAGAGGAAATGAAAATACCGAGTTAATCATTTTGCAGCCTGAAGATAATCCTTCAGAAATGAAGAGCACACAAGGTACATGGAATGCTATTGATAAAAAAGAAATGATGAATTGGATTTTAAAACAAACAACAGATTCAAATGATGAAGGATAAAGAATTAAAAGAATGGGAAGTCTCTGGAGTTTATATCAACTCGAACAAGGCAAACGGACTAAAAATATTTGCAAAGGAAGTTGGAAATTCTTCGGCCTCTTCTGACAAGACACTGTTATTATTGCATGGCTTTCCTGAGAGCTCATTTTCCTATCATTTGGTGTTAAATGGATTGTCAAACCATTTCGAACGCATTGTTTTATTTGATTTTCCAGGCTATGGTTTTAGCGATAAACCCATAAAAGGATATTCGTATTCATTATTAGAACAAGCAGATGTAGCCTTAGAGGTATGGAAGCATTTTGGTGTTACTGGAGGGCATTTATTGGCGCATGATATGGGAAATAGTGTGGCAACCGAATTAGTGGCTAGAGAAGTTGAAAAAAGTCTTCCAAATACATTCTCTGACGGATTTAAGAGCTATACGTTTACCAATGGAAGTGTTGTTCTTGAATTGGCAGATTTAAGAATAATGCAGAAGTTATTGTTAACAAAACTCGGGAAGTACTTAGCGAAGATCTCTACCAAATGGATTTTTCGTCATCAAATTAGAAGCGCACATGGTGATAGCCCTTTAGATGAAAAAGAAATCACGCGATTATGGGATATGACGACCTATAACAAAGGAAAGCGAGTAACCCATCTTACCATAAAATACATTTTGGATAGAAGGAAATACGAAGCAAAACGTTGGTTACCTGCATTAAAAAATACAGAAATTCCTGTTCATATTTGTTGGGGAGACAAAGATGAGGTAGCAAAAGTTGAAATAGCTTATCATTTAAAGAAAAAGGTTTGTCCAAATGCGCAACTAAGCATTATGAAAGGAGTTGGACACTTCGGGCAGTTAGGTTTACCCAGTATCTGGCTAGATTCGGTATTGGCTTTTTATCATCCTTAAAGAATAAATAATAATGATCACGGATCACTGATAATTGATCATTGTTGACTCAACACTCAAAATTCGAGCAGTGTCATTTCGAAGAAGGCAACGACTGAGAAATCTTATTACTATTTTTAGTACTGATATTGGTTTAGATTTCTCCCAAGGTCGAAATGACTAGTACAAACACTTAAAACTCGAAATTCAACATTGATAATTATTAAAAGGAAGGTCATTGCGAGGAGTATGCGACGAAGCAATCTGTTTCTTGATATTTCCGATTAACTTTAGAACTCAATTTTGGAAGATTACTTCACTTCGCTTTGGCTACGTTCGTAATGACGATAACAAAAGACTAGACATCTAAAATTCAACATTCATAATTAAACATTGATCACTGATAACTCAACACTCAAAATTCGAGCAGTGTCATTTCGAAGAAGGCAACGACTGAGAAATCTTATTACTATTTTTAGTACTGATATTGGTTTAGATTTCTCCCAAGGCCAAAATGACTAGTACAAACACTTAAAACTCGAAATTCAACATTGATAATTATTAAAAGGAAGGTCATTGCGAGGAGTATGCGACGAAGCAATCTGTTTCTTGATATTTCCGATTAACTTTAGAACTCAATTTTGGAAGATTACTTCACTTCGCTTTGGCTACGTTCGTAATGACGATAACAAAAGACTAGACATCTAAAATTCAACATTCATAATTAAACATTGATCACTGATAACTCAACACTCAAAATTAAAACAGTGTCATTTCGAAGAAGGTAACGACTGAGAAATCTCGTTGCTATTTTTATTACTGAAGTTGGTTTAGATTTCTCCTAAAGTCGAAATGACTCGTGTTAATACTCAAAACTCAACACTCAAAATTAAAGCAGCGTCATTTCGAAGAAGGCAACGACTGAGAAATCTCATTTCTTTTTTTATACTGAAGTAGGTTTAGATTTCTGCTAAAGTCGTAAAGACTAGCGTGAACACTCATAATTCAAAATTTAACATTTAAAACTCAATACTAAAAACTCAACATTTACAATTAAAAACAAGGTGTTTACGGGAACCCGCAAGGAAATTTGAACTGTTTTTTATAGTTTAGTCTCGTAAAGAAAAAGCAACACTAAAAAATTAACGAAATACTACAAAATCTAAAGAAATATCTATGTTTTAACCGCATGCTTCCATATTTCTTTTCTAAAAGTAATCTTTTCCTTTTTAGCAAGGCTTTTTTAATAATTAATTGAATGGATAACAAAACCCAAAAGGTTTGGTTATCTGGGAATATAAAATGGATGACTGGTGTATTTGTTTGGATATAACTAGTTGTGGTGCATTTAAGAAACAATGAAACTAAATAATAAAGATTTATATAATTTATTAAGCGAAAAAGGAATACATCATTTGTATCACGCAAATACTGTTGGCACATCACGAACTTTTATCGAACAAGGAGGTTTAATGTCTCGTGGTGCTGTAGAATCAAAAGGTCTTAACCAAACGCCTCAATCATCAGACGCAATTGATAAAGTATTTGATGTTTGGAATGATGTTTTTTTAGATACAGTTGACCTTCATACATACTTTAGTCGTCAAAACTATTATGGTCCAGTACTTTTTAAATTAACGACCGATTTTTTAAATGAGATAGATTTAGATGTTTGGGTTACAAAAGACAATCCGATAAATTGGAATGTAGAAATGACGGACAAGCAAAAATATTTCGTTTCAGTTGAGGAATTGAGCGAAAATTGGGAACAGTATCAAAGACAACGAAAAATGACAACAATCAAAAATAATATGGATTCAATTCTTATGGATTATGTTGAAGAAGTTATTGTTGACAATCCTGCTGTCCAAATAACCAAAACTGGACTTGTCTTTTTCAATCAAGCAATGGCTGATTTAAAAGAAACTTTAAAAATTAATCCCCCACTAAAAAATAAATTTAAAACAAGAACTTGTAATGGATGTTTTTGTCGGGACAATTACTTAAACCAAGTATCTGTTCCTGATTTAAAAAGATTATTTCTCTAAAACGTATAGGAATGGAAATTATAACAGTAGAATGCGAAAATTGTAAATCGGAATCAGAAATCCGAGAAGAAAAACTAATGTTTTCGGAAACAAAAGCAACTGAAGAAGCTTATTGTCCAGAATGTGAGGAAAAGATTTACGAAGGACAAACTGATGGTTGGTTTAATGTTGAGAAGGTAGCATCTGAATCGAAAAAAGATGAGGAATGCAAATACCCTATGCCATAAAAACGCACCACAACATTGTATAAAAATAATAGCGGTTTAATCGCTAAAACGAAAGTAAGTGAATATAAAAAAGGTCTGTGTTTAAACGAAAAGTAAGTGAGTAAAATCCGCTACTATTCTTATACGAGACCGTTGTACCCCATTAGAACAAACTTTAAAGAATGAGTGAACTTAAACAAAACATTATTTCCACCAGACCAAGAGAAAATAGTGGTTCATCATCTTCAAATAGATTTGATTTTCAAAAAGACTGGGCAATTTGTAAACTGCTGGAATTACATTCTAAACCAGAAGATTATCTTTTGACGTTAGAACATCATGATGACATCATAATTTTTGATTCATCTTCAGACCCAACTAAAATTTCGTTTTATCAAGTAAAGACTAACAAAAAAAATCATTGGACATTAAACCAATTAATTAAGCAAAAAAAAGGCAAAACATCTCTTCTTAACTCACCCCTTGGTAAGCTTTTCGATCACTTAGTCAAATTTGGCGATAATGTTGAATCACTAAACTTTATTACTAATAACAAGGTTAAAGGTGTGTTGGCGGATAATAATAAATGTGAAGACACTTCTGGATTTTGTGTGTCAGAATTAAGAAATATAGAGCTTAATAAAATTATAGACGCACTAAAAAGCGAACACTCACTAAATGATTTGAAAGACTTTGAAAAAATTACTTTTTTCAAACTAGGAGAATTAGACATTGACAAACATTCTGACTTAGCAAAGGCTAGAATTGTTGATTTTTTGGACAATAACTTCTCAGAGCTAAGCTATAAGATTGCTCCTCTGTACAAATCAATTTTTGACGAAATCAAAATGAAGACTGATTATGAAAAATCTGTGACAAATTTTGAAGAGTTAAAAGCAAAGAAATCAATTAGTCGAAATGACTTTGATAAATACATAAAAGAATTAGAAAGCTCTAACTCCATACCTAAAACCACCCTATCTATTGAAAACAGGTTAAATGCTGAGGGAGTGAATTTTCAAATTGTACAATCTTTTAAGACACAATCAAGGATTTATGAGCTTAAAAAAATGTCCTATAACGACAAGGCATTTAAAAAAGTTGAAGATCAAATTCGAAAGACAAAATCTAAGCTGACTTTTGCTGAAAATTCTAGTCTGTTAGACTGCCAACAGCAAATAGTTTCTGAATTAAACACTACAAACCTTGCCAGTATCAGTCTCAATAAAGACTTAATTGCAGCCATGGTTTTATATATAATATATGAATAAAGGGAATTTTAAACAACTAGTTAGAACCCTAAGAAATTGGAAAAATGAAGGAGTTCAAATTAAAGAGGATGCTACTATTGTCACTAAAAGAGGACAAGGCACGAGAAGTAAACTTCAACAGCAAAAGAACGATAATACTAGGAAGAAATAGTACAGGTAAATCCTGTTTATTAAAGTCTATATATCAGACTTTTGGTGCTGAACCACAGAACCTTCATCCTAATTGGAGGGATGCAAATGTAATTTCATTAATTGAATTTTCTATTGAAAATGAAACTCTGCATATCTTAAGAAATGGTAAGAGTTACAGCATATTTGATAATAACAAAAATCAATTAGAAGCTTTTGGTAAGGTTTCAGATTTGTCCGAATATTTCACTTCACTTTTTGATTTTAAAATTCAGTTACCTAACAAAAAAGGTGAAATAGTAACGCCTCCGCCTGCTTACCTATTACTCCCTTACTATGCTGACCAAGATAAGAGTTGGACAGCAAACTGGTCTTCATTCTCTAAACTATATCTTCCTAATGCTAAAACGAGTATTGTAAATTATCATACTGGAATTCGACCTAATAAATTTTATGAAGCGAAAAATGAATTAAGTCTAGTTAATATTGGGATATCGGAAATAGATAAAGATTTAGCAATTGTACGTAGTTTACTTAAAAACTTAAAGGAAAAATTATCGAAGATTGACTTCAATATTGATATCGAAGATTTTCAAATTCAAATCACTGAATTACTTGTGAATTGTGAAGTTTTAAATAAATCTCAAAACCAGCTAAAACATGAGTTAACACATCTTTATAATCATAAAATCAACATAGAATCTCAATTAATTATCACACAAAAGGCTTTAAGTGAAACAAATAGTGATTATGAATTCGCTGTAAATAACTTAGAGGAAGTCGTTTCTTGCCCAAGCTGCGGAGCTGATTATGAAAATAATTTTTCAGAACGTTTTGGAATTGCAAAAGATGAACAAAGGTGTTTAGACTTAATTATAGAATTAAAAGAAGAATTATCTGCTGTTAAGGGTAAAATAGAAAAAACTAACAACAAGTTTTCGACTAATAATAAAACCATAGTCGAAATTCAAAAGCAGTTAGAAAGTAAAAAAGAGAAAGTAAAACTCAAAGATGTAATTGAAAGTGAGGGTAAAAAAGAAATAAGAAAACTGTTCGAAAGCGAGATTAGTGAGTATGAAGAAGAACTGAAATCAAAGTTATTGCTACAGAAGGAATATGAAGCAGATGTTAAAAGATTTGAAGACCGCAAAAGGTCAAATAGGATTAAAACAGATTATAGAGAATTGATGTCTCGCTTTTTGAAAAAGCTTAATGTTCATTCTTTATCTGAAAAGTCTTATTCAAGAATTGATGCAAGTATCAAGGAATCAGGTAGTGCCATGCCAAGAGCTTTAATGGCTTACTACTATAGTATCCTTCATACAATACGAAAAGAAGGCTCTTCTGCATTTTGTCCTATTGTTATTGATTCACCAAATCAGCAGGGTCAAGACAGTGAGAATTTACCAATTTTGATAGATTTCATTTTATCACAGCAACCAAAAGATTCGCAGCTTATTCTGGCACTTGAAGAATTACCCGATACTGCTGAAATAGAAAAAAGTAATATAATAGAATTGACTGAAAAAAGAAGTCTTCTACTTAAGGAACAGTTTGGGAAAGTATTTAACGAAATGAAGCCTTATTTAGAATCTACAATAAATGAAAACGGGGCACAATAACTAAGCATATGGCGTGCCGATAGGCTAACGCTATATGCCTTGTTGCCTGATTCGTTGCAAGTACGTCGGAAATAACCAAAAAAATGTATTCTTAAATTAGATAATCGTTTTCAACATGGCTTTTTTTAGAAGAATGGTATTGATTTTTCTTTAGAGATAAACATATACTACCGAATATGCTCTAAAAGATATTTGGTATTACTTATAAACCCTAATTATAAAAACACTTACTTTCCCACCAATGCAATACTGTTTGAGTTCATCAACACTGTTTTACGATGACTGTTGGGTACATAATTTTGACATAGTTCGTTTTTGGCGTATATTAACATCAAAAGTTGGAATGATGGCAAAAAAAAGTATTTCTTTAACAGAACCGGATGATGAATCGTTAAAGGCTCAAATAGATTGGATTCGTGCTAAACTTGAGAAAGCTGAAAATAGAGGGCTTACCAAGGATAGTAAAGCAGATATTTTAAATCAATCAAGGTCTTTATTTAATGGCTAAGTGTTCATTATTAGATAATGGCAATTCTAGGAGAACAAGATCTCGATCAGAAACTATAAATAATCATTACACATCTGTAGTTCTAATTGAAAAAAGAATCTATATCAAAACCGAAACTTTTTACGATTGTCTTTTTTCTCAGAATGCTGTTTTTTAGAATCCAATCGTTTCCTTTTTGAAGCTCTGCTGGGTTTGGTTTTCCTTCGAACCTTCGGAACAATCAATGCTTGTTGAATCAGGTTTAAAAAACGTTCAATAACCAATTCTTTATTTCTGTGTTGTGAACGACTCTCTTGAGAGGTGAGTGTAATACTACCTTCCTTAGATAATTTACCCGATAGCTTTTTAAGAAGTCTATCTTTTTCGTTGTCTGAAAGTCCTTCTGAAGCAGCAATAGAAAAGCTAAGTTCTACTTTAGAAGATACTTTATTGACATGCTGTCCACCGCTACCAGAACTACGAATTGCTTTAAAGCTTAGCTCTTTTAAAACCTGATCTTTTTGCATTCTATACAATTTATAAATAAATATTTCCCATATAAACAGTTTCTTTTTGCATTCTATTGCTAAGGCTATGCTTTATTTTGTTGCCTATTATAATGAAAACATAATTCAATTAATACACACGAAATTTTTAATGACAAATCGTATTAAAAAAGATCATTCGTCATAGGGTTATCTTGATGCATAAAATGCATGTCCAAATCGGTAAGAGTTTTGGAAAAAGAATATAAATTTTCTTTACCAGCAAGTAGCTTGTCAATTACTTCCACCGCTTTTTTTAATCGAGTTTCCTTATCTCCTTTCAACAAAACATACGAGCGATTGTATTTTTTTAAAGCCTTTTCAAAAGCTTCAAACATTTCCAATCGTTGCTCAGGTCTGTCTCTTAAATCGTCGGCCTCCCAAGGCGTATCAATATAGGTTAAAAAGTAAATATCATAGGAATTCGATTTGGCTGCTTCATCTAAAGTAGGATCCACAAAACCTCCATAATACGCTTCAGAATACACTTTCGTTTCTAATAGATCCGTATCACAAACAAGTACTTTATCCGCTTTTTTTGCCAATTCGTTTTCTAGTTTCATTTGCCCTTCAGCAATAGGCAATAAGTCACTTTCTTCGCAAGTTTTACGTTCATTGTTCCATTTGTCTTGCAAATACTCCCTTGCATATTCAGGAGCCCAAACGGTATTGTAATGTCTAGCTAACTGTCCTGAAAGTGTTGTTTTACCAGTACTTTCCGGCCCGAACAAAACAACTTTGACTAAATTAATTGGTTGCTGTTTATATTTTTTTTCCATGCTTTGTATCCTGAAATTGCGACAAATGTAAAAATGAAATATTGGAAGCTTGTGAAGGTGAAACCCTTATAAAAATAAAGAGGAACCGAAATAATATTACCGATAATCCAGTAAATCCAGTTCTCAATTTTTCGTCGTGCCATTAACCACATTCCTACAAAAAATATGGCAGTTGTAATGGTATCAGCATAAGCCGTCCAGTCATTCCATTTATCAAAAATAGTATATACTAAATAAACAAACCCAAGTGTTGCTATAAAAATAAGGACACTAATTTGTTTTTCTATTGCCGTTGTTTTTGAAATAGGGGTAGCACGATCTCCATTGACTTTACGTGTCCATATATACCATCCGTATACACTCATGATAAAGTAATAGGCGTTAATCATCATGTCCCCTAATAATTCCCATTTTAACAATAAATACACGAAAATAGCGGTGCTAATCATTCCTGTAGGGAATACCCAAATATTATTGTTTTTAGAGAACCAGACCGACAAAAAACCGAAAATTACAGCGGTAATTTCTAAAACAATATCTAAGGTATCATACGTAGAATATTGGCCGAAAAGAATATCAAAAATTTGGCTCATAATCACTTCTGTCTGATTTTACAATCTTAATAAAAATAAGACCATTGTCTATGTATTCGAAAACATTTTTTATTTCAGTTTGTAATAGCTGCATTACTTCATCATAGTTTCCGTAAACCTGGGTGCTTAGAGGATTTTCCAAAACAGTTAATCCTGAGGCTCTAAGTTTTTTAATAAAATTGATGATTGGTTCTTCAAATTCATTTTGAAGTGGAGATAAAGTGAGTTCTACTGAGATATTCATTAAAAATGATTTCTAGCAAAAATAGTTCTTATTTCTAAACTTCAGAAAAAACATGTTTAATACGCATAAACGCATGTAAAGTCTTCAATTTCCAAGAATTTAATCTCATATTCCGAAGTTTGACCTTCATATAATATTTTACCTGTAGTTTGATCCGTATCAAAAGAAAAATCCTCGATATACATATGGTTTAAAAACAAGAGTTTCTTTTTACCATATATTTTATACAAACTTTCTTTTGCTCCCCAAACAATAGTTAGCTTACTCACCAAAGCATCGTGATTAGCAATTGACTTATATTCTTCAATAGGAGTAAACTTGTGTGCAATTTTTACAATTTTATCGCGCCTTTTTTCAATATCAATACCAACAGGAGTATCCGAAGAAACAATAATACCAGTAAACGTAAAAGAGTGAGTTATAGAAATGTATTTGCCATCTTTTAAATGAGGTTTTCCAAATTCATCATAAATAAGATCATGATCGGTGTATCCAACAAGGTTTAATAAATGGCGAATGCTTAAAAAACCTCTTTGATGCAAATCAGATTTCATTCCTTCAACCCTATTTTTACTTGCATCGGTTAAGTCAATTTCAGAAAATAAATCATCAAATGATTCTTCAATTTTCCAAATTAGTACTTGGGTGGTATTATTAACATTTACAGTTTTATAGAGAGGCATAAGTTAAAAAGTTATTCCGTAACTTTGTAGCTCGAAAAGTTTGATAAAAAATATACAAAAAATATGAGCACAAATACAGCTACATACGTTCCGTACAAAGTTAAGGATATTTCTTTAGCTGATTGGGGAAGAAAAGAAATAGAATTGGCAGAAGCTGAAATGCCAGGGTTAATGAGCTTACGTGAAGAGTATAAAGATGAGCAACCATTAAAAGGAACTAGAATTGCAGGATGTTTGCATATGACAATCCAAACTGCGGTTTTAATTGAAACGTTACAAGCTTTAGGAGCTGAAGTAACTTGGAGTTCTTGTAATATTTTTTCTACTCAAGATCAAGCTGCTGCTGCAATTGCTGCTGCTGGAACATCAGTATATGCTTGGAAAGGAATGAATGAAGAAGAGTTTGATTGGTGTATTGAACAAACATTATTTTTTGGAGAAGATAAGAAGCCATTAAATCTAATTTTAGATGATGGTGGTGATTTAACCAATATGGTTTTAGATAAATATCCTCACTTAGTGGATGGAATTAAAGGTTTATCAGAAGAAACTACTACTGGAGTTCACCGTTTATATGAGCGCATGAAAAATGGTACGTTACCAATGCCTGCTATTAATGTAAACGATTCTGTAACGAAATCTAAATTTGACAACAAATACGGATGTAAAGAATCGGCTGTTGATGCAATTAGAAGAGCTACTGACTTAATGTTGGCTGGTAAAAGAGTAATTGTTTGTGGTTACGGAGATGTTGGTAAAGGTACAGCGGCTTCTTTTAGAGGTGCAGGTAGTATTGTTACCGTTACTGAAATTGATCCAATTTGTGCATTACAAGCAGCTATGGATGGTTTTGAAGTAAAGAAATTAGAAACGGTTGTTGGTAAGGCTGATATTGTTATTACAACAACTGGAAACAAAGATATCGTTCGTGCGGAGCATTTCGAAGCAATGAAAGATAAAACGATTGTTTGTAATATTGGGCATTTTGATAATGAAATTGAAATGGAATGGTTAAATGAAAATCATGGTAATACAAAAGTTGAAATCAAGCCACAAGTAGATAAGTATACTGTGAATGGGAATGATATTATTGTATTGGCAGAAGGACGTTTAGTAAACTTAGGTTGTGCAACTGGACACCCAAGTTTTGTAATGTCTAACTCGTTTACAAATCAAACCTTAGCGCAAATTGAATTATGGAATAACTCTGATGCTTATAAAAATGAAGTATATATGCTTCCTAAGCACTTAGATGAAAAAGTAGCAAAATTACATTTAGCTAAAATTGGTGTTGAGTTAACAGAATTACGCAACGATCAAGCTGAGTATATTGGAGTTACTGTTGAAGGTCCATACAAGCCAGAACACTATAGATACTAGAAAATCGATACAAGATTTTTAGAATCAAGAATTATATAAAAAATCCCGTAGCTATGCTGCGGGATTTTTATATTTACAGTAATAATTAAGTTTTTATGTTAGATTTCGTCATTAATACTATTATCATACTTGTTTTACTATTTGTCAGCTATTACCTGTGGAAAATTGGGAAAGAAAGAAAAGAAAATGTATTGTTATTAAAAATGATTTCTCTTTTTATTTTAATTCATGTTGTTGTTTTTCCGATTATTTATGTCCTTATCATAAAAAATGACCCTAGTAGTATCGAAATAGACAGTAAAGTACTGTCGTTTGAAAAAAAATCACAGCTGAATAATTTAGAATTAAACTACAATAAAAATGATATTGACAATCAAAAGTTAATTATTGAAAACATTTTAAAGAATGACAAGAAATTATTGGAAAAAGAAACCATTTATTGGTTCAATGATAATGATCCTTTTCACGAAGATGAACCCGATTATTCAATAACAACAGGTAGTAGTACATTATATTTTTACGAAAGAGATAAAGAAATTCCGAATGAGCCTTATGGAAGGTTCATAGAGGTTGAACCAAAAGATAAGAGTTATAAAGATTTTGAGTTGAAAGGAGATTTTGAGATGTCTGTTATTGAAATACTGGATAAGGGGCTGAGAAGACTCGAGCTATTGAGTAAAGAAAGGAAGAACGAATTAAAGATAATAAAATCCAATAAGTTTTGGAGTTATAAAGAAGTTCTTCCATATACAATCAATATTTTATTTTCAGATAGTTTTAAACCTAAAAAGAGCTTTTCTCAATTAGTTCATTTTCTTCATAATGTTTTAGTTGCAGTTTTTTTATTCGGTTTTATTGTTAGCTTACTTCAGAATTCTTTGGAAGATAAGAAGGAATCAAATATTGAAGAAAGACTTGATCGGATTGAAAAGACTCTAAAAGAAATTGAAGATATGCTCAATGGAAAAAGAGAGTAATATGATAAATACAACAAAAAAGCCTCGATAATCAAATCGAAGCTCTTTTTTTGTCAGTTTTTGTTTCTGTATATAATGCTGTTATTCCGTAGGAATTCTTTCGTCAATCATTCTTAAAGGGAAGTCTCCCATTAGTTCAATCATATCTAAAATATCTCTTACTTTCTCTTCTTCTTCAGCTTGTTCAGTAACAAACCATTGTAAAAATATTTCAGAAGTAAAATCTCCAACCTGACGGGCTTTTTTAAACACGTTGTGTATCGCTTGCGTAACTTCAATTTCAGCATCTAAAGACGCCTCGAAAATACCTTTTAAACTATCATATTCGTGAGATACTTCAGTAACAGTTGGTGAAAGTGCACTTCCTCCATTATCATTAACGAACTTAAAAATTTTCATCATGTGAGCGCGTTCTTCTTCAGCTTGACTGTAAAAATATTTAGCACTATTTCTTAACTCTCTTTGGTCACACCAAGATGCCATTGCTAAATATTTTGAAGAAGCTTTCTGTTCCATCATAATTTGATGATTCAACAAATCGACAACTTCAACATGTAAAATCATGTCTCTTCTTATTGCGGTTTCCATGTTACTAGTGGTTTTAGATGATTGCAAGCCAAAGATACGCATTAAAAGAAGCGTTAAGAAGTACGGAGCCTAATTTAAAAGTAGTCTTAGTAAAGCAGAGCCCTTTAAATTACAGGGCTAGATGTAAATATAGATTGTATGAGCTCGTTCAATTCTAATAATTGAGAAACATCAAGAAGTAATAAATGATTACGGTCTGCAACGAAGATTAAAACGAAGTTGTCTTCATTTATAATAGTTTCTAATCCGTTAAAACTCGTATGCTCTAGAATTTTTTTTCTGAAAGCTAATAATTGACAAAAAGTAAGCTGAATAGTTTTATGTCCCAAATGTAATTGATAAGCATTACGTTTGGAGTACGATAAACGATATTGATGTTTTTGTGTACAAACTTCCATGGAGCAAATATATTATTTTTAATTAATCTAAACAAAATAAATATTTAACCAAATATATTCCTTCAAAAAACGTCAGTTTTCATTGTTGTTGGGCATAAAAAAACACCATTAATAAGTGTAATGAACTTATCAATGATGTTTTAAGTTTTTGCGAGATAGACTCCTTAAATACTTAAAGATTCTAATACTTCAACCAATTTAGCGTCTGAAGGTCTCGGTGCTTGTGCATTTATAATATTTCCTTGTGGATCAATTAAAATAAAGCGAGGAATACCGTTTATTTTATAGCTTTTTACGAATTCTGAGTTCCAATTGTTGTCAGCAAATAATTGAGTACCTGCCAAGTCTTTTTCTGAAACCATGTTTTTCCATGTTTCATGATCTTTAGCTTGATCAATTGAAATTCCTACGAACTCAATATTTTTACCATGGAATTTTTCCTCAACTTTCTTTAAGTAAGGAATTTCGTTTTTACATGGTTGACACCAAGTAGCCCAAACGTCAATAAAAACATATTTTCCTTTTAAATCATCTAAAGAAGTAGTTCCTCCTTTGTGATTTTCAAAATTAACAAACTTCGGTGAAGCTAATCCTTTAGCAAGGTTTTTATTGATATAAGCAACTTGCTCATAGTATCTAGAAGCATAGTTTTTAAGTCCTGTTACACGTCCTTTTTGAGTAGCAACGAAAGAAGTATCTAAAGTTTTTTCAATAAGTCTTTTTTCGAAAGATTCTTCATAAGATTTTAACTTCGCTTCGAATTCTTCTTTTGGTAATTGGAATATTGCTCCACTCTTAAGAAGTTCTTCTTCTATCAAAGAAGATTTTACTAAGAAATTACTTTCATCTGCACCTTTTCCAGTATATACAACAGTTTCATCAAACTCTTTTGTATCAAGAGTTAAATTAAGTTCACTTCCATTTTTAAGAAATGCAGTTGTTTGCTCTTTACCATCGAAAATAACATGAAGACCTGTTTCAACTTTTAATGTATCACTAAAAGTTCCTGTTTCATCTACTTTTATAATTTTCTTTGCTCCTGTCTTTGGGTTAGCAACTACAAGAGAATCTGAATTCTTGTTGGTGATCTTACCTGTAAACGTAACGTAGTCTTTAGGCTGCTCTTTACAAGAAACAATAGCCAAACAAGCTACTGCCATATAAATTAATCGTTTCATTTTGAGTATAATTAACGGTTTTGTGGTGGACTAAAATAATGAATATATGTCAATCCTATTCGTTTTTAACGAATAATAAAGAGTTATATTTTATGCAATAAATGAAATGAGTTGGTAACTGAATTGCTATGGTGTTGTTTTGTAGAGTTTTATCATCTCCGTTTTAATTGCCTTGAAAATAAGGGTAATTTACGAGGTAGATTCTGTGGAAGAAATATAAGGGAGTTTTTAAAAACAAATTCCCTATAAAAAGATACAGGCAGTTTTAGGAAAGGCTAGAGCCTAAGTATTTACAATTACCGTTTCATAAGGCTAGCAACAAGAAGTCCAAGCATCAATATAAACCTATTTTTCTTTGAGATTATCAAGCGAGGTTGTTCCTCCTTTATGATTTTTATAGTTTAAAAACTTAGTAGAGATATTTCCTTTTGCTCTATTATAAGCTCATTGATTTTGTATTGAAAATCCTCTTTAGGTAATCGGAATAGTGAATTATTTGATATTAGTAGATTTTGTGCTAAATACGAATCGGTTAAGTAATTACCTTCTTTTGACCCACTACGAGAAAATTTTAATAATTGGTTGAAATTAGAGACATCTGGAGTCATAGTAATTTCGGTATCCTTTTTAGGAAACGAAAGATGTTTTTTTTCTGTTTGTTGTTTGTTTTTCAGTGTTTTAAATTGTTTTTGTATTTTAACTTTTCAGAAATAACTTAATAGTAGCATATACTTCTTAAGGAATTTTTGAGAATTATATGATGATTCTATGTTGACAAACAAACTAAATAATATTTACCATGATTATGAATAATTTTAAAATATTGATGGTCGTTTTATTCAATATTGCTTCAATTTATTTAAATGCTCAAAATGACGGTTGGCATATTTCAACGAGCGAGGCTAATAACTATACTGGAATCGTAGTAGCCAATGGGCGAATTGGTATTTTACCCTCTCAACACGTTTTGGAAACAAAACAAATTATTTTGAATAATGTTTATGACAAAGAATCTCCTTTAGGAGTGAGTAGAATATTGAAGGGAATTGATTTTCAAGAAATGGAGATTAGCATTGATGGGGAGCTTATTTCTGATGAAAACATATCAAATTGGCGACAAACCTTGAATATGAAAGAAGCTTCTTTTACGACTAGGTTCGATTTTAAAAACAAAGCCAGCATTGAATACACCATGTATGCTTTACGAAATGTGCAATATTCAGGTTTTTTAGATATAACAATAACACCAAATACGGATGTTTTAGTAGAAGTTGCTGCAAGTCTAAAAACACCTGAAGAATATAGAAACCCTACAAGTACATTCAGAGTTTTAAAAGACTTGGAAACTACGATGCCTATTCTACAAACGGTGGCAACGAGTAGGCAAGGAAGACATAAAGTGGCTGCTTCCGGTACTTTTATTTGGGATGGAATCAATAGTACTCGTGAACATCAGCGACCAGAGCTAATACACAAAAAGGTTTCTGAATACAATCATAGTTTATCATTTAGTAAAAACTTAAAAACCAATGCCAAGTTTAATTTTTCTTGGACAGCTGCACAATGCACAACCCAAGATTTTCATGACCCTCAAACGGAATCCGAGCGCTTTGTTATTTTCAATTTATTGACACCGAAAGAGGCATTATTAAAACAACACAAAGACTTGTGGGCAAATCTTTGGGAAGGGGATATTATTGTGGAAGGCGATTTACAGTCACAGCAAGATATTCGATTGGCATTATACCATTTATATGCTTTTGGAAGAGGCGATTCAGATTTAAGTATTGCCCCCATGGGATTGTCGTCTCAGAACTATAATGGACATGTTTTTTGGGATACAGAATTATGGATGTATCCTCCGTTGTTGGTGTTAAATCAAGATATTGCAAGGTCATTGGTTAATTATCGTTCTGATCGTTTGGAAAAAGCACAGCAAAAAGCTATTAATTTTGGATACAAAGGTGCTATGTTTCCTTGGGAAAGCGATGACACAGGCGAAGAAGCAACACCAGCCTGGGCATTAACAGGAACTTTTGAACATCATATAACGGCCGATATAGCCATTGCTTTTTGGAATTACTATTTGGTAACAAAAGATAAAAAATGGTTGGAAGAAAGAGGTTATCCAATGCTAAGGGAAATTGCTGATTATTGGGTGAGTCGCTCTGTAAAGAATTCAAACGGTACCTATAGTATTTTAAATGTGGTAGGAGCTAATGAATTTGCGCCTAATGTTGATGATAATGCTTTTACCAATGGTTCAGCAATTACAGCTTTACGTTATGCAGTAGATGCTGCCAAAGTTTTGAAGTTAGAAGCTAATTCAATATGGAAAACAGTTGCGGATGGAATGGTAATTCATAAATTTCCCGATGGAACTACTATGGAACACAAAAAATACAATGGAGAAACTATAAAGCAAGCGGATGTAAATCTACTGTCATATCCATTAACGATTGTAAAAGACAAAGAAACTGTTTTGAAAGACTTAAAGTATTATGAACCTAAATTAGCTAAAGAAGGCCCTGCAATGGGGAAATCGGTTTTTGCCGTTATTTATGCTCGATTGGGAGATGCAGAAAATGCTTTTCGATTGTTCAAAGAAAGTTACGAACCAAATAAACGTCCACCTTTCGGAGCCCTTTCCGAAACAGCTACTGGAACACATCCGTATTTTGCAACAGGTGCTGGAGGGATGCTACAAACCGTTCTTTTTGGTTTTGGAGGCCTATATTTTACTGAGGAGGGAGTTGTTCAAAAAAATCCAGTACTACCGAAGGAATGGAAATCATTAATCATAAAAGGAGTTGGGCCAGATAAAAAAACATACACTATAAAATAGAGCGCTCTAATTTTATTGGAAGAATACCTATATGTAAGTATGATACCAACGTTAAATCTGAAGTAATTTGGCTTCAGATTTTTTTTTGTATAGTTTTCAAAGTCAATTATTTAGTTTAAATTTACTGGAAACTAACACGCTGTTAGATAATATTTTATCGGGGACTATTCTGATATTTTCAGAAGCTATTGTATTTAATTATTGTTATTTAATCAAACTTACTACCATGAAGAAAATTGCTTTACTAGTACTTCTTCTGTTTACTATTCATACCACCTGCTCACAGGTTCAAGTTGTAAAAAGAGGAGTCGAAGGACTTGTCAAATTGTTTCGAATTGCAAAACCTAAACCAAGGTTTGGCCCCATTCTCAGAACTCAAAAACTTCCGACAACGTTTAAAGGAAATAAATACAAGTTATATACTGACGATTTTTATAAACCATGGATAGAAAAGAGGAAAAATCTATATACCAGAAATCAAGAATTATATAAAAGGTATCAATTTAATGTTGAAGACTATGTGAAACAAAGAGAATTGAAGGAAGCATTTGGAACAAAAAATGTTTCACTAAAGGAAGAATCATTATTTTTTGAAAACAAAAAGGCCTTATTACTCGTTGAAGATGAGTTTGGTTACAATATGGGCTGGGGTAAATATGTGAATAATAAGGTATATGATGCTATTTGTGCGTTTCAGAAAAAGAATAACATAAAACCTCATGATTTCGCAGTTGGATTTGGTGATAAATACAAAGTAACACAGGAAGGTGTTGAGCGGTTTATAGCTGCATATGAAGAGTTAAAAACAAGATTATTCGTAGGGCAGAAGCTTGCAAGGAAATTTAAGGTACCCACTGAGTTACCAACCTTAAGACAGCATTTATATTACAAATGGAGAGAATTAAAAAGATTTCGATTGGCTCCAAAGGATCTTGATTTTATAGCAAAAGCAAAGCCTTTTAATAAGGCTGTTGATAATTTAGATTTTGATAAAATAAATGCGTTGGTTGATGAGAATTTAGATCTCATAATTAAAGAAACAAATGAGTTGGAAAGGAAGTTGTATACACTTGGATATATTGAATCTCCGAACACCGAAATTCTTATTAAAAACCAAAAAGACTTTTTTGAGGAACTTGATTTTCTTCATAAGAGATTGGAAAAGGCGAAAAACCAATTTAAAAAAGACCATTCTCTAAATGAAGAAATAGCACATCAAGATTTTAAGACGAGGGCTCAGGAGGAATTAAATAGAAAAAAAGAGGAATTTCAAATTGTTCTTGACACTGATAAAAACGACTTAGAATCACTGATGTCAGATTATCTCAAGATTCATAAGAATTTAGATAATGGGGAGTTTGCTTTGAGTTCGGACATTCGAAAAAAATTGAAGGAGGATATAACTAATCAGAATTACTATGTGAAGACAAACGCTGAATACCAGAAGTTTCATAGAAATAAAATACCTATAAAAGTAGCGTTAAATAAAGTTGAAGAAAAGGATGCAATTCAACTATTTGATGGGGCCAATGTTTATATGGAGAGAACAAGTACTTTGGGGGATGATATTTCTAAACTAAAAAAAGATTTATCAACGGCTATTGATAAACGAAATATGAAAACAGTGTTTTTATCAAAACATGAATCAAATTTAAAGTTGACAAAAGATAAGGTAATTGATAGTTTGCGAAAAATGTTTCCGAAAGGAGCTATTAATTTCATTAAAAACAAGAGTACAAACTATGTAAAAAGAAAAATAAAAAATGAGTTTAAAAAAAATAAAGGCGGGAAACTTTTTTTGGTAGGACATGTTGAAAATGGCTCATTTAAGGGAGTGGGTAATAGTAATTATATAGTGGATTTTGAGTATGTGAAAAAGTTAGGAAAAGAGTATAATGTTGATGTTTTTACAGGAGGTTGTTCGTCTTCGTATTATAATGTAGCAGCCGGTACTACAGATATAATTAATGATTTAAATTTTGGATTGGCTATTGCGAATTCGTTTAAAAAAGCAAATACTTATAAAGACTTAATCACGTCAATTTCAAACGAAAAAATAAATGGAGGTATTGGCAAAGTGAAAATTATATTAAAACCCGATTCCTTTAGCAATGTGGGGGATACTAAAGTGGAAGTTTTCTATAAAAAGAATGGGGTTTGGCGAAAACTGGTCGACTTTATATTTAATTATTTTAAAATCTAAAAAAATGGGAGAAATTAAGAAATCGGACATGGTAAACTCGAAAACGGTTAGTTTATTACATAAGCTAAGTCAAACTAAATATCAAGGATTGAAAGATACTACAGATTCAAACTATGAGTACTTGTTCAACATAGGAGACGATCTTGGTGCTAATATTGAAGAAGGTGGTGATGTTGATGTGAATCGTGAGGAAATATTTATCAAAGCAAAAACAGCGAAAGAAACATTAGAAACGGTATCGGATCAAGCACATGAGTTTTTTAAGAAAATCAAAAAGAAAATAGATACCTATAAAAAATTAGAGTTAATTTCTCAAATTATTGCCGCTATAGGGAGTAGCGCTATATTAATTACTTTATTGAATGAGTTTGAGGAAAATAAAGATATGAAGTTTAAATTACAGCTTATTTCTGGTGTCATTGCTACCATAGGAAGTATTCTATCAATATTTTTAAATAGGGGCTTGGGAGCCTGGAGTTTTAATCGTCGAAATAGAGTTGAAGACTATGATAATTTAGTAGAATCTAAGCTCAGGTCGGAGAGACTTTTAAGAGATTTAGTACCTAAAATTCAAATTTTTGACGCACTTGAAGATTTAGAAGAAGTAAGCAAAATTATTAATGAAACTGAAGATTTAAGTGAAAAAGTCGGTGTTTTAATAGCAGATTATTCTTAGTATTGAAACTCTCTTTATTCAAAACTAAAAAATCTCATGATCGTTTTTAAATGATTTAAATTCTGGTTGTATTTTTTAACAATTAAGTTGGTTAAATAATAAAACCTTGAATACTTTAGTATTCAAGGTTATGTTCTTTATCATAGTGTCTTCCCCTCAATAATTAATAATTTATATACCCTACACATGGGTTAATTTTAAATTGTTTAATTTTAATTGAATAGTTTGGAGATATAATAGTAGGTGTGCTTCCAGTTGGAGTCCAATCTACCTCATCCGGACTAATATGCCCATCACCGTTGTCATCTTCTGGCATTACGCTTAAATCTGGGTCTACTAAATCTATGTTACCATCATAACCAATAGGATTGGTTATAGCGGTGCTTTGATTCGGTATAGTAATTAAAAGAGTTGCGATGAACTCTCCTGTGTTATTATTATAACTTAAATTGTAACCGTTAACTTTTAAGTTACCTTTTTTCTTTTTAATCTTAAATTCAGTAATTCTTGGCAGATTATTGTTTACTCTAAATACACCACCTATAAAAACTACTTTATCGCAATCACTTTCTAAATCATAATTAATAGCAAAACTCCCACCTGCGTTTCCATTTATGTCTGGAGTGCACCCTCCAAGGATTGAATGAGAAGATTCGCAGCCATTACCAGCACCGCCTCCGTTTTCGTCGGGTGGAGTTATTAGAATATCCATGGTTCTGGATTCAGAATTATTAGTGTTTTTCGAATCTTCTACAATAGAGTTTTGTTCTTTTTGAGTAAATAAATTGTCTTCTTGATTTTGACAAGAAAGTATTCCTAAGCATAGGATGATAATAAAAACTTTTTTCATAATAAATAGATATTAAATTAATGTTGATATTTAGTAATTCGAATTACATGTTTCTATTTACATATACCCTAAACTTTATATACGTAACCTTGCTTTTTTTATTTTTTTTATTTTTGTCTGTAAAGTGAACAAAATCAAGTATCAAAAAACTATTGATGTTAAAAAAAATAAGTGTTTTTAGTGATGAGGAAATAATTAGATCCTTAATTACTAATGATGAAAAGGAAAATCGTGTTCTAACCTATCTATACAAAGAGAATTATAAGTCATTGAGTGTATTTATTAAAAAAAACGGAGGTAACTCTTTTGATATTGATGATATTATTCAAGAGGCTGTTATAGTTTTTTATGAAAATTTAAAAAAAGGGAAATTTGTTCTTAAAACGTCAGTTTGTGGATATATTTACTCAATAGGAAGATTTTTGTGGTACAAAAAGATTCGAAATGAAAGAAAAGTTTATAAATCTACTTCAACTGGTATAGAAGATTTAGATTTTGAATTACAAAACTTGGAGATATTTTCGTTTTCTAAAACTGCTTTTATAAAGGAATTGTTTCTTCATTTAGGAATTGGTTGCCAAGAGATTCTTATTCAGCATATATATCAAAACATGTCTATGATTGATATAGCCAAATTGAATGGGTTAAAGAATGAACAGGCAGCGAGAAATAAAAAATATAAATGTTTAAAGAAATTGAAGAGTATTGTGGTGAGTTCAAAAAGGTATCAATCATTAATTAAAGAGTTAGACTAATGGGTAAAGATGAAAAGTCAATTAAAAATTTAATTGATAAATTTCTTAATGATAAGATTGAAGATTCAGATAGAGAAGAGTTGAGTTCGTTAAATGAAGATGAAGGTTTTATTGATGCACTGACCGAAACATCGGTTAAGGAAATGGGAAGATATAACCTAAAACAAAAATTGGAAGGTATAGGGAATATGGAAAGAAAAAAGAGAAAAAGAAGCAAGATTGTCAAAATGTTTCTTACTACTTCAAGTGTTGCAGCTGTCATCTTTTTGGGAACATTTCGATTTATGACAAGTTCAAATTCAACGTTATTTGAGTCTAATTTTTCCCCATACCCTAATGTATATGCCGTAAAAGGAGAAGATAATAAAACAAATGATTTATTAAAAGAGGCAATGGGGTATTATGATAATGAGCAGTATGAAGAGGCTATCCTTAAATTTAGAGAACTCAGTGAAAAAGAGCTGAGTGGATTTCCAGGTCTTTACTACGGAATTTCTCTTTTGATGGTGAATAACATAGAAGAATCTAAATCTGTATTCAGAAATATAAATTCAAAAGAAACTTCTTCCATTGAAGCTCAATGGTATTTAGGATTGACTTACTTAAAGCAAGATAGTCTTAATAAGGCGAAAGAAATATTCGAACTTAGTAAAGACTCACATGGTAGGAATAGAAAAAAACAGATTGATGAAATTTTAAAAAAAATTGACTAAAATGAATTTAAAAAAGAAAATTACGCTAGTATTTATTTTGGCCTCTTTTTCGTCTTTTGGGCAAAATTCAGAAATAAAAAAAGCAGAAAAGTTATTAGATAGTGCTAGAACAATGCTCAAGTTATCTAAACCCAAAGAAGCGTTAGTTTTAAATAAAGAAGCTTTATACAGGTATATTAAGGAATCTCCTAATAATATTAAAATTGCTGAAGTATATGCTATGTTAGGAAATATTCATATTTCTCTTAGGAACCTTGATTCAATAAAGTATTACACGGATAAAGGGTTTGAGGTATTACAAGGTAGACAAGAAGCCGATAATGAAATAAAAGGGCTTTTAAATTATAATATTGGAACCTTAAGAGCGATCAAAGGAGATTATAAGGGCAGTTATCAATATTTAGAAAAGGCATTAGAGTATCAAAATAAAAGTAGCGAAACAGAGCTGAACCACTTCAATAAAGCAAAGACTTATGCTAATTTGTCTAATGTTACAATGTTGCTCAGGGATTTCGAAAATGCTATAAAATACAATGGCATAGCTGTAGAAATATTTATGGATATTTATGGAGAAGACCACCCTAATGTAGCCGGTTTATATCTTAATAGAGGTAATATATATTATCATCAAAATAGCTTTAGTGAGGCAGAAATTTTTTATAAAAAATCATTGCGGATACATACTAAACATTTAGGAGAAACTCATCCTGTTTTAGCCCATGCCTATGGGAATTTGGGGAATATTTACAGAGAAAATGAAGAGTATGATAAATCGTTAGATTATTTTGATAAAGCAATTTTAATTTATTCGAATAGTTTCGGACCTATGCATCCTAAGTTAGCTGATTTTTATAATTCAATTGGTTTGTCTTATAAGGAGTTAAAGAAATATACTCAAGCTTCTTCTAATTTTAAAAAAGCCTTGAGTATATGGGAAACCCATTTAGGGAGTAATCATCAATATATTGGTTATGTATATGGAAACATAGGAAATACAGATTTTGAATTAGGTAATTATGATAGTGCTTTAGAGAGTTTAAAAAAAGCAGAAGATGTTTTTCAGAATCAATTAGATGAAAAGCATTTGGACGTAACTAAAATTCATACGAATATAGCTAGGATATACATTAAAAAAGGTAATTATAGTAAGGCTATATCAATTTTAAACAAAGCGTTAACAAAGGTTGAGTCAACAGGAGAAATTGTTTTAATAGATATATATTTAAGACTTGCTGAGGCCTATATTATGAAAAAAGACATTGTAAAGTCCAAACAATTTCTTGAAAAGGCCAATCATCAATTAACCATAAAGAATAACAGGAACTTTAATTCCTATAATTTTTATGGAATATCAGATGTAAATGATTTTTTTGAAACAAAAATTAAAGTTTTTAAAAAAATAAAAGAGCAATCTGGTAACAATAAATATTTAGACTCTTTGAATATAGTTTATAACGATTTTATTAAATATCAAGATAGAGTTCAGAACATATTTTCTAGAAAATCTTCAAAAAACTTTAGAATTTCCAGTAGTTATAACTTGTATGAAGGAAGAATAAAACATTTATTAGATAGTAATACTGAAAGTGGAGAGCTAAAAGCTTTTGAAATTTCCGAAAAGGTTAACGGAAGGTTATTATTGGAGAACTTTTACAAACTAGACGCTAAAAAATTACTAGACCTACCTGATAGCATTTTGGTTACAGAAAACCAACTAGAGTCAAAACTTTTTGGAATAGAGAAAAGAATTTATGAAGAGAATACTACTATTAATGAAGATACGCTTTTTAAATTAAAAAATTCAATTTTCGATCTAAAAAAGGAACAGGATGAATTTCATCTTAGGACTAAAAAGAATTACCCCGAGTATTATGACTTAATTTATAAAAAGAAATCTTTCGGAGTTGATTATATACAAAGTAATTTGGAAGATGATCAATGTTTATTGAAATATTTTGTAGGAGAAGATAATATCTTTTTGTTTTTTCTTTCGAAGAATGAGTATGTCGTAAAAGAAATAAAAAAGGATTTTCCATTAAACGATTGGATTACAAAATTCAAAAAATCGATAACATCTAATTTGAATAATTCCATATCTGATTCAGGGGAAAATGAAAGAAGTACCAAATATAGAGACCTAGCATTTAATCTTTATAACAAATTGATATTCCCTGTAGCTGATAAGTTAACCAAAAGAGTCATTATAATTCCTGATGGATCTTTAAGTTTAATACCTTTTGGCGCCTTATTAACAGAAATAACGTCGGAAGAAATCAAGGTTAATGAGTTTCCTTATTTATTAAAGAAGCACCAAATTAGTTATAACTATTCCTCAATGTTAAATGATTATTTAAAGACTAGTCATATCGATAAAAAAGAGGGATTACTTGCTTTTGCTCCTTCTTTTGAAAATGGAGAGCCAAAAAGTGGATTCGGTGAGTTAAAGTATAATATTAGAGAAGTTGAAGCTATATCAAATGTTTTTAATGGAGATGTATATAAATCTGGAGATGCAACTAAATCTAATTTTATTAATTATGCAAAAGATTATAAAATTGTTCATTTATCTACTCATGCAAAAGCGAATGATTCTTTCGGTGATTACTCATACATAATTTTTAACGAAAATCAAGATGACCTAAATGATGCCAATAAACTTTATGCAAGTGAATTGTATAATTTAAGACTGAATAATGAAATGGTAGTTTTAAGTGCTTGTGAAACTGGAGTTGGGGAGTTGAAACAAGGAGAGGGAATTATTAGTTTAGCTAGGGCATTTACATACGCTGGAACCAAGAGTACGGTTACTAGTCTATGGAATGTGAATGATTCGCAGACTGAAAAATTAATGATTTTGTTTTACAAAAATCTTCGTACAGGTATGAGGAAGGATGAAGCATTAAATAAAGCGAAATTATCATATATTGAAAATGAAAATTTGGTAAATCCATATTATTGGGCTGGATTTATACCATCCGGAAATATGGACCCCATTACGCTTACGGATAATAATAGCCTTTATTATGTACTCCTGCTATTTATGACAATTGTCGTCGTTTTTATATTTTTTTACAAAAACAAAATTAAAAAATCTCATGATCGTTTTTAAATGATTTAAATTCAATAGGATTATTACTGTAGTCTAATACAAACATGGTTTGTTGTTCGCCTTTTAAGTTTTCATAACGAACTTGAGGTTTAACAATAAAATCAATCGAATGGTTTTCTAGTTGCTGTTTTACAAAATCAAATTCTTCTTTTTGTAAAATACAACCGAAGTGAGGTATAGGAACTTTGACTCCGTCCACTAGACCACAGTAGTCAAGCTCAGGTAAACTTTTCGATATATGAGCAGATAGTTGATGTCCGAAAAAATTAAAATCTACCCATGTTTCTGTTTGTCTTCCAAGTGAGCATCCTAAAATAGTACCATAAAATTCAATGGTACTTGCGATGTCTTTTACTTTAAATGCATAATGAAAACTATTCATAATTAATATCCTTTTTTAAGTGAAACAATGTTTAATAATTCTTGATTGTTTTTAAATCTAAGGTAATTTTCTACAACAATATCTATTGCTGAATTTACATTTGTTAATGAAGCCACATGCGGAGTAATTGTAATATTCGGATGTTTCCAAAAAGGATGTTCTTTTGGTAATGGTTCTTCTCTGAATACATCCAATAAGGCACCAGATAAATGTTTGGAATCTAATAACTGAATTAAGTCCTGTTCAACCAGATGTTCTCCTCTACCTACGTTGATTAAAAAGGCTCCTTTTTTTAATGAACTCATAAACCGTTTTGAGAGTATGTTTTCAGTTTGCTTTGTTAAAGGAAGTAGATTAATCAGATAGTCAACGTCTTCAATCGAATGGTACAATCCTTTTTCGCCTTGATAACTTTGTACACCAGCTATATTTTTAACAGAGTTAGACCATCCTTTTACACTAAAGCCTACGTTAGAAAGTTTTTCAGAAACAAAACTTCCTATTTCTCCAAGCCCAAGAATACAAACAGTCACTTCTTTGATAGCTTTATAATTTCTAGGCGACCAGTTTTGAAGTTGTTTTTGCTGTGAGTAATAGTCCAAATTCTTCATGTTGAATAGAATTGAAGAGAGTAAGAATTCAAACATATCCATCGATAAATTATGATCTATGATTCTTGTTACAACGGTGTTACTATCTATTTTTTGAGTGTTTGTTATATGTTCTACAGAAGCACCCACTGATTGAATTACTTTTACGTTTTTGAACTTCGAAATGACGCCTTCCTCAGGTTTCCAGCATACTATAAATTTGACATCATCAGGATTTTTAATGTTCGGGTATATTTCAACCGTATCATCTGTCAACTTCTTATTTAATGCTTTTTGCCAAGTGTCAGGATTCTTATTATTAAAAATGATTGCAATACTCATATTCCGATTAATTTAGTGTAAAACTATTATTTTCTACAGAGTTTTTAAAGTGGATTCAATTGTAAAAACGTATTTTTAGACAGAATTCATTGTATTTATTAATATATGGCAAGTGATTTTAGTTTAGAGGCTATTGACAAAGATATTCTTAAGTGTTTGCAAGAAAACTCAAGAGAAACGTTTGCTGAAATTGGTAGAAAGGTAAGTTTATCTCCTTCAGCAACTAGAGATAGAGTTCTGAAATTAGAGGAACAAGGGGTTATTAAAAAGTATAATCTAAAACTTGATTACAAATTGCTGGGATTCGATATTGAGGCTTTTGTTTTAGTAAAAGTTTTTCATGGGAATTTGAAATTATTATTCAATTTTATTAATTCAAAAACGGAAATTAAAGAAGCCTACAGAATCACTGGAAATCAGAATGTCCATTTAAAAGTAGTTTTAAAAAATCAACTTCACTTACAAAACCTTATTGACGAATTAATGCAATTTGGAGATACAAGTACTTTCTTAATTTTGTCGGAGATATGATAGGAATTTATTTTTTTAACTTAACCGCTTTATGATACCAAATTATAAATCCGGTTATTGGTAAAGAAGAACCGATTAAACTTATTAAAAAGTAAATAATTATCGAAGTAATTCCGAAGATTTCACCAGTATGAAGAGGTTTTACGATAAGCATGTACTTTTTGTAAAGTTCCAACTCACTGAAAAGACTCGTTTTGCTAATTTCTCCAAATGAATTAATTTTAATTTCATCATAAATAGACATGGAACATGGCCCTTTCCGGAAGAATTTGAAGGAATAATATCCTTTGGCCATAATAGGGTAACTTATTTTAATGTAGGCATAGTCATGTACCTTATTTTTTGCGATTTCTAAAAGTTGATCTATCGTCTTCTGGACTTTGTTTTCTTTGGTATTGAGGAGTTCATAAAAAAAGGTATTGAAAGAATTGGCAATGTCATTGCTTAGCCCATTATTTCCGATGTTTGACTGATTAATTGTGATCGAAGGTCCTCCTAGAACTTGGATACTTATATTTTTAAACCAATAAAAAGAAACATATAAACCAGTAATTGAGATAAATAATAAAGGAATAAGAGAATAAAAACCTAAAACTCGATGTAAATCATAATTAATCCGTTTGATTTTTAGTTTGAAGTTTATCGTAAGAATACTTTTCAAGGTTTTGAAATGTTTCGGAATCCATAGGATGAATCCACTAATCAGTAAGTATGTAAAAAATAGAACACTTATACCAACAATAATTTTACCTGGATTTTTAATCAATAAATAGCGATGAAGTTCTAGTATAACTTCGAAAAATGAGACTAATTCTGGTTTTTGTATTCGAACTAATTCTCCCGTATTATGATTGAAATAAGCATGCGTACCCAAGTTGTTTTTTGAAAAAGAAGAGATTTCAAAATTGTTCTCTTTTATCCAAATAGTCGCAGGAGTTTCAAACTCTTCCGTAAATAGATCTATCGACTTTTGTAAAGGTGTTGCACTTTTGATGTTTGAAGTCTTAGCAATTTCATCAGAAAAAAAATGTAGAAGTTGATTTTTAAAAGCATAGATACTTCCTGTAAGGCATACCACAAAAATCACTAGGCTGGAGAGAAGTCCTAACCATAAATGAAAAAGAGCTATTAAATATTTTGAATAACTCTCATTCTTCCTTCTTTTTCGAATAAATAATTTCTTCATGAACTAATGCTCATTTTGACCAATTTTGTATTCACTTTTTAGTTTATTATAAGTGTTTAGCTGCTCTTTGGTTAACATTTTTTCGAATAAATTCTGGCGATTGGCATCAATTTCTTTATAGTATTGAAGATAAACATCTGGCTTTCCATGATAATAATCATGGTTGCCAATTAAGGTGGTGTAAAACGCCTTATTAGCAGCCTCAAACTTTTTTGTTTGCAAACTATCTAAACTCAGTTGTGCTTTTATCAAGTTCATATTATGTTGATCTCTTCCTTTTCTTTCAATATCAATTTCCGTTTTATAAATACTATATTTTTCTTTCGATAGTAGTAACTTTATCAAACTATCTTGAATTGAAGAAATCTCTTTAGCATTTTTCATTTTTTCGGATTTAGATCTACCGGAAGTTTGAAAATTAGCTACCAACTTTCCATTATATTCTCCAATAATTTTATCAAACTCTTCAATCTCCGACAGGGTAAGGTTCAACTTGTTTTTAATAAGATTATAGTTAAACGGACCTTCGTGTTTTTTGGAAGAACACGATAATATTAACAGGGAAATTGCTAATAAATATGTTAGTTTTTTTAAGTTCATAATAACGAATAAAAATGGCCTCCCCCATGCAGAGGAGAGACCAAGGTTAAAACAAATTAATAAATTCCTTCAATTAAAAGATTACCACCGTCAAGAGCTAGTCCTTTTTTTACTGAAGAGTTTTCAGTATTAAATTCATAGATAAAAGCATCTTGGTTTTGAGGAGAAATAGCCATAAAAAACTTAGTACCCTCAATTACTCCATTTTGATACGAGAATAATCTCGAAAAAGGAACATCTAATAGTTCAGCAGTTTTGTTGTACACATTAATTTTAGCAACTTTCCACGAATCTTCTCTAACAATATTTCCTTCGGTTTCAATATGAATTGGCATAAAACCAACTCCATTTCCAACATAGAACCAACCTATGGTTCCAACATTTGAATCTAGCCCCAACGCTTCTGAAATATTAAATTCATAAGTTTCATCATACGATCCGTTGGTTAGTTTTTTAATCACAGTTTTATCACCTGCTGATAAATCGAATCTACTTCCCGAAGCAAACCAGTTCGACTGATACACATCACCTCTTTCATCAACATGCATAGAAGGAGCTCTATAGCCACCAGTGTGCCCTGCTGCTGAGTTAGACTCTACTATTTTACCATTTGCAAACGATGGATAATCAAATACTAAAGTTTCCAATCCAGTTTGTTTTGGAGTTCTGAAAGGAGGAATTGGAGATGATTGAATATCTAAGTGCATGATTCCAAAGTAGATTTTGTTTCCTGAAATTACAGGACTATCAACACGCATTGGATGAAACCCAATTGAACTACCACCTAATTTTGCATTTTCTGATTGAGGAATCACAAATTCAGTCAAGTTACTAATTGTTAAATCAGGAAGATTAACTGCCGCAAAACGAAGTGTACAAACATAGTCTACAATTTCATCTGCATTATTTTTTACTTCCTCAGTGGTTACATTGTATAACATTAAGGTTGTTTCGTTAGCTATTTTGTAACGAGGTGTTGTTGATCCAACAGCTAAACCCGCGTCAAGTTCCTTAACCGTTGCATAGCTGCCATCTTCTTGGGTTCTTAATTGTGTAAGAATACCTGTTCCATAATTAAGAGAATATAAAAAATCTCCTTGTTTTAAAACTTTTGCTGAGATATCTGAATTTAACTGAGTACCGTTATTAACAAAACTTAAATTTCCTTGTGTTAAATCATCTGTTTGAGCTAAATAGTAGGTTCTGTCAATATTCGCTAAAACCGAGTAGTTAGCAGGTTCAACTGGAGGATTATCCCCAGCATTATCATTGTCACTTGAACATGACATCATAAAAACTGCTGGGAATATTAAACCTAGCAATTGTGTAAACTTAAATCGAGTATTCATAATAATTATAGTTGTTATATAGACCAATTAATTTTAGTAAAAAATGCTCTCCCAGGTTTTTGTATTGCAAAGTTGTCAAATAACTGTGCATCAAAAATATTATTGCAATCCAGTCCAATAGAAATTTTTTTATTGGGGAAGGAATAGTTTACACCAACGTTATGAGAGAGTTGTTGAGGTATTTCATCTTTGTTATCGGCACCGAAAACATTATCACGAACAAAAAATGAATCCACAAAATTTGAAGCCCATTTAACTGATAAGGCATCGTTTGTTTTAAAAGTGTTTTCAAAGTTTACTTGAGTGTTTAAAGTGCTTTTAAAAAGTAACGTGTTCGGCAATTCTGAATTGAATAATAGGTTTTTGTTACCATCGCTATCTAATCTCGATTTGATGATTGGAAAAAGTCTAGAAATGGCATAGTTCACTTGAAATTTGTTTTTCCATTTGTATTTCAATTCAGCATCGAAACCATGGATGTCAATGTTGTCAAAATTGATGTAAACAAAGGCGGAATCATCTTTTTGCCATAGCTTAATAAAATTATCGACATCTCTTCGAAAGAAGAATAGATTATATGTTAAAGTCGAATTATTATTCAGTAATAATTGATGTTGCACACCAATATTATAATTAAAGCTTTGTTCGGCTTTAAGCTGATCTGTACTTAAAATGTTTACACCGTCTCCCAAAATTTCCGTTTCCTCAGGAAGTCTATTGGCTCTTTCAAAAGAGGTTTTCAGTATAAGGAGTTGGTTGATTTTGTATGAAGATGAAAACCCAAAACCAAAGAAGTTAGCATCTGCATTGCTGTTTTTAAACAATTGCCCGTCTTCTGTAGTTTTAATTTTAGCATTAAAGGAATGATTTTTTATAAAAAAAGAGGTGCTTAGCTTTCTATGCAACCATTTCGAATCAAGAGCTAATCCGAAGGTGTTTTTGTTAAAGTGTTGAGGTGCCCAATAAGCTTCATTTTTATTAGTAATAGTAGGATCATTATCTGTTCTATTGACAAAGGCAATTTGAGAGGTAAAGTATGCTTTATGCTGGTTGTTCAATCTATAGTCAGCACTTAATTTTTGAATAAAAGTTTTCTTCTTTAATGTGTTTTGGGTTAAGACCCCGTACTGTTCACCTCCAAGAACTCTCTGACCGATAATTTTACCATTCCAGCTATAAATATTTTTGGTTGTATCAATATGAACTCTAGTTCGGTCAGAATACCCAGCGAATAATTGAATGCCTAGTTTTTTGTTAAGCAGGTTTTTCTTTGAATAACGTAAATACGCGGTTCCGTTTTTTTGAGAATAAGTGGCTTCGCCAAACGGAATTTCCATAGTAGGGCCATGTTGAATTTCTTTATCAAAGTCGGTTAGAATGAGTCCTGTTTCAAAATGATCCGTCCAACTCCTGTTTTTGATTCCAAAGGAAGCTTTAATCCCTTTGGATTGAAAGGCGTCATGAAATCGTTCAACGCGATTGTTTCTTGTTACATTAAAAGTTTCTGGATCCGTTACCAGAACATTATCTCCCCAAATTTCATAGTTGTTATCTGAATAATTGTAAAAACCAAAAGCATTAATATAAGCTCCTTTTTTATCTAAGTTTATATTTGTGTATACGGATGAAGTATGAGTATTGAAAGAACCGAAAGAATAGGAAATTTTGATTAGATTTTGGGATACTTTTTTAGTAATTAAATTAATTGCTCCGCCAAGATTATCATTACTCAGGTAAATAGGGGTGATTCCTTTATAAATTTCAATTTTATCAATTACAGATATGGGAATGGTATTAATTGAAAAAGAAGCACCATAAAATTCCATAGGAATACCATCAATGAAAAACCGAACGGATTTTTCAGATAATCCGTTAATGGAATAATTGACCCTTGAACCTAAACCTCCACTTTGGCGAACATTAATGCTTGATTGTTGCTCTAGTATTTGATTGAGTGTTTTGGTGTTGTTTAACTCATTAGCAATATTAAGTATCTCAAGTTCGTAGCCCAGGCTTTTGAATTGGTTTTTCTTTTTACCCAAAACAATAACTTCCTTTAACTTTTCATTCCTTTTTAAGACAATTTGAATTTCTTGATTTTGAGTTTTTAGAGATACTTTTTTTGTTAAAAGTTCATGACTATCACTTTCAATAATCAGTGTATAAATAGCAGGGGGAATGTTTTTAAATTCAAAAGAACCAGCAGAATTACTTTTTGTAGTAATGTTTAGTTCCACTAAGTATATGCTAATAGATTTTAATGAGGTGCCGTTTTCATCTATCAATTCCCCTTTTAATGATATGAGCTTGTTTTGAGAACTAACATTCCAAACTAGTAATGATAGGATTAATAAAAAGTAAGAAGCAAGTTTGGTATTAATAAACATTTAACGTTATTCTTATTTAGACTGATTTTTCGCAGCAAAAATAAATTCATATTTTTGCTAAGAAATAACGCAAAGGGAAGTTAAAATAACTCATTCGGAAATATGAAATTCCCACCTTATAAATCTACATTTTCACTTACCGGTGCAATTAATACAAAGAAGGTAATCAGATATCCTCTAGGATTTTCAGATAATACTTCGTTCGAAAAAACTCAAAACAAAGTATGTACAGAATTTGTAGATGCCATATTTGATGAGTATCTCTTGCATGGAGCTAAAATTGAGATGGGAAAAGTAAACTTAAAGAAAGATTTAAGTATCGATGTCAAACACAATTTTCCTTTTTTTAAAATGCATTTTGAAATAGAAGGATCTTCTTCATATTCGCCAAGAAATGAAAAAAGTTTACCTGTTATTATTCCTAATGGCTATCATCAATTATTCTTTTTTCCTAAGGTGGATGGCGTTTTAAGTTTTCCTGCTAATATTACCAGAAACACTTTAGAAATAACACTTTCACTAAGTTTTGTGCATAAAGTTTTCAAGGATAACTGGGAGGAATTGGAACGTTTAGGAGATGCGATTAGAAACAATCAACCCTTTGTTTTTGGAGAAAAAAGCCATAAAATTAATTCGGAAATGCTTTTGGTTATTCAGCAAATAGCAAATTGTAAGATTGACAACCATTATAGAACGCACTATTTGGAGTGTAAAATAATTGAGCTGCTAATTTTACAGTTACAAGACTTTAAAGATCGATCAAAAGATATCCATATCATAAGGCATCATGATAAAATTGTTGAAGCGAAGTCATTTATAGAGGAGAATATAAGTGGTCAGTTGACAATTTCGTCAATAGCGAAAAAAATAGGAATGAACACTCAAGATTTAAAGAAGGAATTTAAAATTAACTTCGGACAAACCATTTTCAAATTTATAACAGCAAGGAGAATGGAACTAGCTGAAGGGATGTTAAAATCTTCAAGCAAATCAGTATATGAAATAGCCGAAATTGTTGGGTATAAATATTCACAGCATTTTACAAAGGCATTTAAAAAATACTTTGGAGTAAACCCAAGCACTTATAGAAAAGAAACTTAAGTTTTGTTTTACCGGGAAATTACATCAAATTCTTTAGTAACTAATTGCGGTATTTATAAGTTTCCAATAAAACTTTTTTTGAACGCTCGTCCTATAGGCAATACATTACCTTCTAGTAAATAAACCTTATTTGTCGATATTTTTTCAAGATGACTGCTGTTAATTATATAAGATTTATGAATTTGTTTAAAAGTTTTATTTAGTGTTGTAGCCCAGTATTTCAATGAATCATTACTCAAATAAACTTTATTATTTGTAATGATTTCTGTGTAGTCACCATCAGATTTTATATAAATAATATTCTCTGCATTTATTTTTATTAACTCATAACCAGATTTTATAAATACTGTTTCGTTATTTTTTACTGATGAACGGGTTTTGAGAACTTTATGAATCGATTTTTGGAATCTTTCAAAGGAAAAAGGCTTTAATAAATAATCGATAACATTATGTTCGTAACTTTCTATACCAAAGTCAGAAAAAGCAGTAGTCAAAACTATATGAGGTTGGTTTTCTAAAGATCGTAAAAAGTCGATACCCGATAGTTTAGGAAGATTGATGTCTAAAAAAATAATATCAACGTGGTTTTTCTTCAGAAATTCATCTCCTTTAATAGCGTCAGCAAAAGTGCCTTTTAAAATCAGAATTTCTGAGTCTCCAATATATTTTTTAAGTATTCTTTGCGCAGGTGGTTGATCCTCTATAATAATACAGTTAAGCATTTTTTGAAGGTTTAAGTTGCATGGATAAATGTACTTCGTAAGTGTTTTCGTTTTCTTTAAGCTCTAGTTGGTATTTGTCATGATACATTAGTTCTAAACGTTTTTTAACATTTACCAATCCAATACCGCTTTGCAAGTTGGTTTTTGTGTGAAACGGAATATAATTGTTTTTGCAAATAAAGCTTAAAACACCATCAATAGAAACATTAACATTAATAGTAATTGAAATGTCACCAGATTGGTTTAACATACTATGCTTGAAAGCATTCTCAATAAAAACTACTAAGATTAAAGGGGCAATTTCGAATTTTGAAGAACCTATATTTTCTTCATAAGATATAACACCTCTTTCTTCTATTTGAAGTTTATTGAGTTCTGTAAAGTTTTTTAAATGATCCAATTCCTTATGTAAAGGAACGAAGTCGGCTTTACAATCATAAAGAATATATCTAAGAACAGAAGATAATTCTATAATAATGGTGGAGGTTTTTGGTGAGTTCTCCAGAGAATATGAATACAAATTATTTAAGTTATTAAACAAAAAATGAGGGTTTATTTGCAGTTTTAAGAATTGTAATTCACTCTCTTTAACATGGAGTTCTAATTTTTTTACTTCATTTTGCTTTTTACGGAAGTCCCAAAATATTTTAAAAGAAACCATTAACAAAATAAGAGGTAATGTTTCTAATAGACTGAAGAGTATTCCTGGAAAATATGTACCTCTTGTGTCGGGGAAATATAATTTTTCTAAAAAATATTCATCTATTAAGATAACAAAACCGATGGTTAAGGTAAACAACGAAATAAATAATAGATGTTTATTAGTATTCAGAAATTTAGGAATCAGTAAATAGTTAATTGTGATTGATGCAATAAAATAATTCAGAAAGAACGCTAGCTCATGTGGTAGTTGATATCCTTGAAAAGATTGAATCTCATAGACTTCTTGACTGTATGCAAAAAATAGAAAAGCAAAAATTGCAACGAATAGTTGATAAGCAATTTCTGAAATATGTTTTTTGAAAAAGGTCGTAATTATATTCATTTAAATTCTTTCTACATTAATCGATATAGCAACAATGAGTTTCCAAATTTAGGGCTTTCCAAAATATTTCTTTTAACGATTCAAATGTTGTTTAAAGAATAAAAATGTCGTTCACAGATTATTGCTTTTAGGGTTCTAAGGAATAGCTAATTTCGCTATTTAAAGTAAATCTAAATAAAGTTTTGAGAAATTTTTTAGCTATTCTCTTGTTTTTTCAAGTGTCGATTAATGTTGTAGGGCAAGACAATAAGGTAATAAAAGGTGTTGTTGTTGATCAGAATAATGTTCCTGTCCCTGATGTTAGTATCATTGTTAAACCTTCTATAAAAGGTGCGTTTACCGATATTGACGGAAAGTTTAAAATAGAAAAACTTCGTGGTATTCAATATACATTAACGTTTTCAGCGATTTCATTTAAAACACGATCGATTATAGTAGACCTAACCAAACAGAATGAGATACATAAAAAAATAGTTTTGTTTGATAATGTTGAAAGAATTGATGAAGTAATTGTAAAGGGAAAGAAAAAGGCAACAAAACTAAAAGAAAAAGGGTTTAGTGTAACGGCTATAGAAACACAAGCACTAAAGGCTCAAAACCTAGAAATAAATAATATTCTTGATAAAACTGCGGGTGTAAGAGTTCGAAGAACAGGTGGTTTAGGATCTGATTTTGAATATGCTTTGGACGGTATGTCAGGGAATGCAATACGGTTTTTCGTTGATGGTATCCCCATGGATTTTTACGGAACTTCTTATTCAATAAACAATTTGCCAATTTCGTTAATTGAGCGTATAGATATTTATAAAGGAGTTGTACCTACTGATTTAGGATCCGATGCCTTAGGAGGAGCCATTAACTTGGTAACAAAAAAACAAAAGACAAATTTTGCTGAAGTATCATATTCTTTCGGTTCATTTAATACGCATCAAACGGCAATACATGGACAGTGGATACAAGAAAATGGATTAACGACTCGATTATCAGCTTTCTATAATTTTTCGGATAATAATTATGAAGTATGGGGTAAAGGAGTGCACTATGCCGATGAATCAACTGGATTTAAAGCGGTTGAATTTACAGAAGAGAATCCAGCAGAACGATTTAATGATGATTTTCAAACGACAACAGCAAAATTTGATATAGGTCTAACGGATAAAAAATGGGCAGATCAGGTTTTTGTTTCATTGCTCGCTTCTGATCTTAAAAAAGGTGTCCAAACGGCGCAAACAATGGCAAGAGTATTTGGTAGAGTAAGAAATAATGAACAGACTATCGCTCCAACACTTACCTACAAAAAGAAAGATCTTTTTGCAAAAGGCCTAGATGTAAACGCATTTGCTGGGTATTCTTATACCAAAGGTGTTTTGATAGACACAACTCTCGTACAATATGATTGGCGAGGTGAGATTATTGGAACTCGATTAGCAGGAGGAGAAATGGGATATGATGGTAAATCTCAATTTACACAAAAAAACCACTATCAACTATACAGAGCAAATGCCACTTATGAGTTACCAAACGACTTTAAAATTGGGGTAAATTATTTACAAACAAATTCAACTCGAAGTGGAGAAGATCCTTTTTTACCTGTTTATAGAATTCCTTATATCGAACCTCAAAGTTTAGGAACTCAGTTTGCTGGTTTATCATTAGAAACAGAAAAGTTTGAAGATAAACTTCGGGCAAATGTTTTCTTGAAATATTATGGTTACAATGCTACGGTGAACGATTTAGAGTTTACAGATCAATATGAAGTAGTAGAATATACAAATAGCATATCAAACTTCGGAGGAGGCTTTGCTGTTTCCTATAAGCTAATCCCCAACTTATTGTTAAAATCATCACTTGAACAAGCAACTAGATTTCCTAGTCCAACGGAAGCTTTGGGTGATGGAATAACTATTGATAACAACCCATTCATTAAACCTGAACAGAGTTTTAATTTCAATTTTGGTGCAGTACTAGGTAATTATGAAATAGGGAATCATAAAGTAAAAGCAGAAGTAAATACCTTTTATAGAAACGTTTCTGATCGATTGTTATTTACTGTAATCGATGGTCAGGGAAATGGTCAATTCAGAAATATTAATAAAGTTTCTGGTATCGGTGCCGAGCTTGATATTATGTATGAGTTTGATGAAAAATTGAGGTTATCCTTAAATGGAAGTTATTACGATTACAGAAACAATCTAGAATTTGAGGAGAATGGGAATAGGAATATTGTATACAGAGATAGACTTAGAAACTTACCTTATTTATTAGCCAATGCAGGGTTACAGTATAATACTGACGACTTAATTCAAAAAAACTCAAAATCGTTTTTCTATGTGCAATCTAGCTATGTTCATGAATTCTTTCTAAGCTGGCCAAGTTTAGCGAGTGAAGAAAACAAAAGTGTTATTCCTTCTCAACTCATCTTTGATGCAGGTTTGAGCTATACTTTTCCTTCAAAAAAAGTAATTATAGCTTTTGATATGTCAAACATATTAAATGAACAGGTTTATGATAATTATTTACTTCAAAAACCAGGTAGAGCCTTTTCGGTAAAATTAAACTACCAGCTATCACAATAAAAACAAATTAACAATTCGGATAAACACTAAATTATGACAACAAATAAAATCTTAAAATTAACGATACTTTGCTTTGTTTTAGCAATGGGAACTACCTTCACTTCATGCGGAGATGAAGATTGTAATGGAGCTGTTTGGTATGCAGATACAGATAACGATGGTTTAGGAGACCCAAATGTGTCAAAAACCTCATGTGATCAACCAGAAGGATATGTTGCAAATAATGATGATGACAGCGATTTTCTTGGCCCTATTAATTCTAAATTCTTAATTGGAGCAGAGGTTGGAGAAGAAGGATATTTCTTAACGACTGATAACCTTACTTCAGGAGCTATTTCTATAGTTGGAAACGGAAATGAAGGTTATGCAAATTTATCGGCCAGTGTTGATGGATTTTTCTATTATTTAAATAGTAATGAAGGAACTCTTGATAAAATGGAATTTACGACTGATGGTCTTGTAAAGAGAGATGCCATTTCTACGACGGCATTGCTTCCTGGAAGTTTTTATAGATATATTCAGGATACTGGGAATGGTGATTTATTCTTGTCTAATTTTCCTAATGAAAATGGCGATGCTCCTTTTGCAATAATTGACCTAGCTACATTTACAGTAGAAAAGCATGGGTTTTTCAATATGCCAGATGTTGATGGTAAAAAAGCGTTATGGGCTAACGGATTAGTGAAAGACGATAAAATATATTTTGGTTCTTATTATGGAAACCTTAACAGAACAGGACTTGCTCAATCTTTGATAACTATAAAATTTGATTATCCATCAATAACCAATCCAGTGGTTTTAAAGAATGATGCATCTGCAGGGAATAATGGGGGATATAGAACGAATGGAGCATTTAAAACAGAAAACGGTGATATTTATCAATATAATTTAAACAGTATCCACTGGTATGGACATGATGAATTAGCCGAGAAGCCAACCGTATTTGTTAGAATTAAAGACGGGGATTATGATGATTATGTATTTGATATTTCATCGAAATTCACTGAGCCAATTGCTATTTGGAATGCATGGTACGCTGGAAACAATATTGTTTATGCAAATGTCGTAAGAGAAGCAGATATAGCTGTTTGGAGAGATCTTTCAGGGAATAATGGCACGCTAGTAGAAATTAACTTAGAAACTAAGACGGTTACAGAGTTAAACATACCAAAAGCGACATATGTTAATATTTTCTCGTTAAACTGTGTGGAAAATGGTAATTTTTATATTCCTGTAAATGTAAACGGAGGAGATGCTAATATATATAAAATTACTATTGGAGGTGGTGCAAATGGATTTGAAAAAGGTGCGGCTTTAGATGGTAATAATGTATTCGTAAATTCATTACATAGAAATTTCTAAACTCTTATTAGGTTTCACAGAATATAAGTTTAATTAAACATTCAATTAAAATAGCTTACTACTAATAATTTTCGATTACAACAATTTGATTGGATGTGAACGCGTACTTTTATAAGTGCGCGTTTTTTATGTGTGATTTTTCATGGAAAATACACAGGACTGCTGTAAATTTGAGTACAGTACTAAATTTTGAGAAAATCTATAGCCATATTTCTACTTCTAACATTGCATGCTCACCCCATAGCAAATGGTGTGGTTATTATTGATTTTTTGCTGAATCAAGAGTATATTAAAGAGTTTTTATGCATTAATAAAGAAAAGCCAGAACTTGCTTGTAATGGAAAATGTTATTTAACAAAGCAATTGGAAGAAACTCAAAATAAAAGAGAGCAACAATTTCCAGAGTTAGTTCATTTTAAGTATGAATTTGTTTTGGTCTCTCATTCGAATAAAGATGTTCAAGGTATTGCTTTTTGTGAAAAAGGGCGTTGTATTCTTGGTTATGATAATAATTATAGTTTTCAATTTATAAACGATATTTTTCATCCACCTTCATGTTTAAATAGTTGATAGATTAATGGTTAAGAGATGTGTCAGTCATTCTTTCAGTCTATTGACTTTATAAAAAAAACAATTCATAATAGTCGTATCCACCAATAAGAAATATATTCTCATGTAATGAATTTTTACATAATGCTTAAGTACTTGTTGGTTGTTTATGAACTCACCAAACTTAAAATAAACAAATGAAAAATAACTTTATAATAATGGCCTTGTTCTTAATTCTTCTGGGCTGTTCGCAACAACAAAAAGAGAAATCTAAAGACAACGAAGAAATAGTAGAAAAGGAACTATCTCATGATGAATTAATGGCAAGTGTACTGCCCAAAGCACATAATATTAAAACCATTGGTGTTTTGGTCTATGATGGTGTGAATAGTCTAGATGTTTTCGGCCCTAGATATATTCTAAGTCAGATTATGGGAGCTAAAACTCAGTTGATAGCCTTAAAATTGGGTAATGTCACCTCAGTTACAGGAATTGAATTTGTGCCCGATACGACCATAGATCAAGTAAATAGTTTAGATGTTTTGGTCATTCCAGGAGGTTTTAAAGGAACCATTGAAGCGGCATATGATAAGGAAGTACAAGATTGGATTCGAAAAATTGATAAAACAACAACTTACACAACGAGTGTTTGTACAGGAGCGTGGATTTTAGGTAGCACGGGATTGTTGAAAGGTAAAAAAGCAACTACCAATTGGTTTAGAGCGAAAGAAATGTTAGCTAAATATGGTGCCAAGTTTACTGGTAAGCGTTATACAAAAGACGGGAAGTATTGGACATCTGCTGGTGTAACCGCAGGTATGGATATGTCTTTAGCATTACTAGAGGAAATCGTTGGTAGAAACTATGCAGAAGGAGTAATGTTAGATGTGGAGTACGATCCTTTTCCTCCATTTGAAGGAGGAAGTCCTGAGAAAACAACTCCTGAAGTGTTACAATTTATGACTACGATGTACGCCGCTGGTGTTGACCCAATAATTGCTAAATTGGAGAAGGAAAAACCTGAAGTAACTTCGAAATAATTAATACAATCAATAATTAATGAATAAGCCCAAAAGGATGTTCTTTTGGGCTTTTATTTAGGCTAATCATTGTGATTAAATAAGCTAGATTCTTTGCCATTAAGAAATGTAATTTAAAGTAGATTTTTACGATTTATATCACCCCAACCAACCATCTCTATCTAAACTTCGGTATTGAATGGCCTCAGAAATATGATGAGGTTGAATATCTTGTTCATTAGCCAAATCGGCGATGGTTCTAGAAACTTTTAAAATTCTATCATAGGCTCTGGCTGATAAATTCAGTTTTTCCATAGCCGTTTTTAGTAAGCTCTTACTTTTATCTGATAGTTTACAAAAGTTTCGTATATGTTTTACGTTCATTTGAGCATTATAGTGCAGGTTTTCAAAAGACTCAAATCTATAAGATTGCAATTCTCTTGCTTTGATGACACGATTTCTAATTTCTCCACTACTTTCTGCTTTTCTTTCATCGGAAAGTTTATCAAAAGGAACAGGAGTTACTTCAATATGGATGTCAATTCTATCTAGTAAAGGGCCTGATATTTTACTTAAATAGCGCTGTATTTCGGCAGGCGATGAGGTGGCAGGAGAACTAGCATCATGGAAAAAACCTGATGGACTGGGGTTCATACTTGCCACTAGCATAAAACTACTAGGATAGTTTACCGTAAATTTTGCTCTTGAAATCGTTACTTCTCGATCCTCAAGAGGCTGTCGCATCACTTCCAAAACACTTCTTTTAAATTCTGGAAGCTCGTCAAGAAATAAAACACCATTGTGAGCCAATGAAATTTCACCAGGTTGAGGATATTGTCCACCTCCAACGAGTGCCACATCAGAAATAGTATGATGTGGTGACCGAAAAGGTCTTTCAAACAAGAGTCCCGAATTCTTTACTTTGCCAACAACAGAATGTATTTTGGTAGTTTCGAGAGCTTCATGTAAAGTCATCGGTGGTAGAATTGATGGTAATCGTTTTGCTAACATGGTTTTTCCAGCTCCTGGAGGCCCAATAAGAATAATATTATGACCGCCAGCAGCAGCTATTTCCATGCATCTTTTAATGCTCTCTTGTCCCTTTACATCTGCGAAATCGAACTCAGGAAATTCTAGATTTTTAAAGAATTCGGTTCTGGTGTCTATTGTAGTGGATTCAATGGATTGTGTTCTACTAAAATGCTCAATTACATCAGTAATGTTTTCAATTCCTAAAACCTCCAAGCCATCAACAATAGCAGCTTCTTTGGCATTTTCTTTCGGAAGAATGAAGTATTTAAAACCCTCTTCTTTTGCTTTTATGGCAATGGGCAAAGCTCCTTTTATAGGCTGTACACATCCATCAAGAGATAATTCACCCATGATAATGTATTGTTCAATGTTTTCGGAGTTTATTTGATTTGAAGCGGCGAGAATGCCGATGGCTAAAGTAACATCATAAGAGGCGCCTTCTTTACGAATATCTGCAGGTGCCATATTAATGGTTATTTTCTTACCAGGGAGTTTATAACCTATGTTGTTAAGAGCTGCTGAAATACGATAAGAGCTTTCTCTTACAGCATTATCAGGCAAGCCTACTAGGTGATATCCAATTCCTTTTCCAATATTAACTTCTACCGTAATAGTAGTGGCTTCAATGCCAAATACGGCACTTCCATATATTTTCTTTAACATAGCTATCTCTTTGGTATAAAGGTAATTATTTTTTGTTAAAGAAAAGGTTGCTCTCAAAGTGAAAAGAGCAACCTAACATTTAATAAAAGTAATTTCAATTGGTAAAACGGGTATATATACTATTTTGAGGTAGTAAAGAATTGGGGCTTTATAACCAGCATTATCCAAGCCCAACTCTGGTTATTCGAAGCTAAATTTTCTGAAACGCCTTTTAATTCATACATACCATTACTAGCAAACATTTGGGAATAACCACCAACAATGTTAAATCCTTTAAATCCTTTTTTAAGAACTAGATCAATTTCGGTTCCTAATGATTTTTCTCCACTAGATAATTCCTGATGACCACTGAAATTTAAGGCTTTGATCATAAGGTTAGTTTTTTTTCCTAGATTAAAATTTGCGCTAGCATGAATGTCAATTAATCCAATAGAGTTCGCATGATTGCCCACGTAAAAATAATCCATAAGTCCATTAAATTTATGATTAGTTCCATAGAGAGGAAAGAAAGCAGCTGAATCATCCTTCGCTCCGCTAATACTTTCAATACCCAGCTCTACAGTTATTTTATCCGCAGCTTTATAACTAAATTCTAGCCCTAATAAGCTAGCTTCTTGAACATCAACAGAACCTTGGCGTTCTCCAGTTTGGAAATAGGCATTTCCAGAGATTCCTAGTTTACCTTTTTTATAGTTTAAATGAGCTCCTATGGTTTGCAAATTGTTAGTTCCATCTGGAGTTACACCGTCTTCTTTATACTTTTGAAACCCATTATTCATTACCAATAAACTGCTTGAAAAGTTAGTCCATTTTTTTGATAAATGAAGCATTTGCATAGTTTTATAAGAGAAAAAACCTGTTGTATTATAAGTATTGCCGGTATTAGTAAAACCCGTAGGATTGTCGTAATCTTGATTATAAGCTAAAGCAAAATCTATGGCAAGTTTATCTTTTTGATATTTGATTAATGCGGCATCATGATTTCGTCCTTGTTGCGCCCAGTCTAACCCTCCAAGTATTCTTTGGTCATCGTATGACAATACTTGCCTACCAATTTTGGTAGAAAATCCTTTGCCTAGATTAATAGCTGCCCAAGCTTGGAAAATAGCAAAGGAATCGTTTTGATCATCAGGTAAAATTTGTCTGTTTTCTCCCCATACCATAACGTCTTGAAGACTCAAGTAAAAATCATAAGAATCCGTCTTAAATCCTGCATTTAGCCGAGCTCTTGTTGAGGTGCCAAATCCTAAATCTTGATTTGTGTTAATTAAAGTTCCAAAACCATGTCTAGCTTCTGCTCTTGGTCTAAATTCACCACTCAAAGTGAATTGTGCTTGAGAAAGCTGTATGGTAAATACCATCAATATTAAGTATATGCAATAACTGTTTTTAAACATAATGTTTTTTTTAAGTTGATTTCTAATGTTCTAAAAAGTCGATTAAATGTTTGCGATAGCGATAGTAGTCATTATGCTCTAATATTACTTTTCTTGATCGGGGCCTTTCAAAGTTGATGTTAAGAACGTCACCAATCTTAGCTTTTGGTCCGCTAGTCATCATCACCACACGATCCGCTAAAAAAATAGCTTCGTCAACATCATGGGTAATCATGATAGCGGTAATTTTTTCTTTGTTCCAAATTTCAATAAGAATGTCTTGTAGTTCTCCTCTAGTCAAGGAATCGAGCATTCCAAAAGGTTCGTCTAAAAGTAAAACCTTTGGTTTTATAGCAAAAGCTCTCGCGATTCCTACGCGTTGTTGCATCCCTTGAGAAAGTTCTGAAGCCTTTTTATGAAAAGCATCTTCTAAACCAACTTTTTGTAAATAGTATTTTGCAATATCATTACGTTGTTGTTTTGTGGCATGAGGAAAAACCTTGTTCACGCCCAACAATACATTTTGTAATGATGTCATCCAAGGCATTAGGCTAGGAGCTTGAAATATAACACCTCTATCTGGACCTGGTCCTTGAATAGATTTTCCTAAAATGGCTATTTCACCATCCGTTATAGGGTTTAGTCCAGCAATCATTGAGAGCATTGTGGTTTTGCCACATCCAGAATGACCAATAATTGTAACAAATTCTTCTTTTAATATTTGAAGATTCAAGTTTTCTAAAACAACATAATCTCCTTTTGGTGTTGGGTATACTTTTTTTAAGTTTCTTAAGTCAAGCATGACTTCGGTTATAGAAGGACTTGGAATGCTTGTTTTTTTTCGTTTTAATAAATCTATCATCTTATCTGTTTTATAGGAAAGTAGCAGGAGCTAAATCTGGAAGTTCAAAGGCTTCTTTAATTTCCGATTTCCTTTCGTTACCAATATCCATGAGATATTCAATAATGCTATTACGCGTTTTCATAAAATGAGGGTTGTCATTTAATTTCGTTTTATTTCTAGGCCTCTCAATGTCAATATGAAACTCAGGGCCTAATGTTGCTTTAGGACCAGGACGTAAAGGGATAATTCTATCAGCCATGTATATCCCTTCATCGACATCGTTTGTAATTAAAAGTGCGGTACGCTTATCCTTTTCCCAAATATTTAAAATTTGATCTTGCAAATTTCCTCTCGTTAATGCATCTAAAGCACCTAAGGGTTCGTCCATGATAATCATATCAGGCTTCATTGCTAAGGCTCTTGCTACAGCTACACGTTGACGCATTCCTCCAGAGAGTTCTTGAGGTAGTTTGTTTAAAGCATGTGAAAGCCCCACCATTTCTATATAATGCATTGATTTACGCTTCCAAACTGATTTTTTTCGTTTCGGAAAGGCTTCTTTAACCGCCATTAATACATTTTGTTCTACCGTTAGCCATGGCAACAAAGAGTAATTTTGAAATATAACTCCTCGTTCATGACTCGTTTCAGTAACCATTTTTTCTTTAAATAGAATTTTCCCACTTGTTGGTTGTAATAAACCATTAATAAGATTTACTAAGGTGGTTTTTCCACTTCCCGTAAAACCTACGATCGCTACAAATTCTCCTTCTTTAATGGATAAATTGATATTTGATAGTACTTCTGTAGCATTTGTTCCTTCTCCATATGTTTTGCAAACATTCTTTAATTCTAAATACGCCATAATTCTAAATTTGTCTGATTAAATAGCACTTGTTTTATTGAAGGAAACAGAGTTTTGTATCAATAACATAAATCGATCTAATAGAAATCCAATAATTCCAATGACGAACATGGCTACAATAATTTTAGCATTAGAGTCATTGGCTCCATTTTGAAATTCTTCCCAAACGAATAAGCCTAGTCCTGGACTTTGCGCGAGTAATTCAATAGCAATTAAAACCATCCAGGCCACAGATAATGTAATTTTTAAACCAGTAAAAATTAGCGGCAAGGAAGAAGGAAGTATAATTTTAATGATCTTTTGAAAGTTTCCTAATTTTAAAACTTTCGCAACATTGATATAGTCTTTGTCTACGGTTGAGACTCCCATGGCGGTATTGACAAGTGTAGCCCACATTGAACATAGACCAACACTAATAAATGATATGGTAAACGAACTGTCTTCATTTGAATCTATTAATAAGGTTTTGACGATCATAAATACAAGTAAGTACCAAACCACAGGTGATACGGGTTTGAATATTTGAATAAACCAATTAAATGCGCTTTTTAAGCTAGGACTTAACCCTATGAAAATACCCAAAGGAACTGCTATAAAAAAGGCCAAAAGAAATCCTGCGAAAACCGTTTTTAAACTTCTGATAACTTGATCCAGAAAAGAAGGACGACCGGTATATACGATTGGGTTCTTTCCTTCCGTAATTCGCTTTTCGTTTAGCATGGCTGTTTTTTCTTTGAAAGCAGCTTTGTCAGCACTAATTATGCTATGGTCTCTTAATAAAGAGATAAACGAATCCCATACTTTTGCTGGTGAAGGCAAAGTATTCGGTTGACAACTTAAATCTCCCGAAGCTATACATACTTTTACTGCATCGGCGGCTTCCTGACCTTGGTCATTCAAAGCTTTTTGAATTTTAAAGTCTGCTTCGATATTAAATAAAATTTTAGAGCCCAAGTGCCATGCACCAAAAAATAGTATAATAGAAGTAATGGGGATAATAGCTTTGAATACAAGTGCACGGAAATTTACTTTTTGAAATTTTATGGAAGCTTGCTTTTTTAAGAAACTAAAGAAGTTTGAACCACTGTTGCTGGGCATTTTTCCGGCGGTTGTTATAATTGATTTCATCTTTTTGTTTTTTTATGATTTGTGAAGAGTTGGGATACAAATTTTAATGCCTATGTATTCGTAATAATGCTTATTTATACCAGTTGGTGTTTGAAATTACTGTAAAAGAAAAAAGAACATTTTATTGCGATAACTTCAAATTGTAAATGGTATTACAATGCGCTTTCTTTATTCCCTATTTTGAAACTGTTTATATATCCAATTGGATTTTTGGCATCGAAAGTTTTACCATCTATAAAGTCGGTAGTCGGACTTTTATAGCCATCTGTATTAGGGATGTCAGCCGCAGGAATAGCTCCTTCTTTAACTAAAAGGTTCGCTGCTTTTCTCCAGATATCGGGTCTGTAGATGTTTTTAATAGTCTCAGAATACCAGTCTAGCGGTTTTGAATCAGGTATTTGACCCCATCTTCTCATTTGAGTTAAAAACCATATACCGTCAGAGTAAAAAGGATACGTTGCGTTGTATTTGTAAAATACATTGAAATCAGGCATGTCTCTTTTATCTCCTTTTTCAAACTCAAAGGTTCCTGTCATTGAATTTGCTAGTACAATTTCATCGGCTCCTACATATTGAGACATAGATAAGATTTTAACAGCTTCTTTTCTATTATCAGGATTGTCTAACCATTTACCAGCTTTTATAAGAGCCTTTGTAACCGCAATAGCTGTATTCGGATTTTCCTCAACAAACTTTTGGGTCATCACAAAAACTTTTTCAGGATTGTTTTTCCAAATATCATAGTTTGTGGTAACAGGAACTCCAATACCCTTAAAAACGGCTTGTTGATTCCAAGGCTCACCCACGCAATACCCATAAATGGTTCCCGCTTCTAAAGTAGCAGGCATTTGAGGTGGAGGCGTTACAGACAGTAGCACTTCGGCGTCAATTTGACCTTGAACATTATCTTTGGTATACATACCAGGATGTATGCCAGCGGCGGCCAACCAATATCTAATCTCATAATTATGAGTAGATACTGGGAATACCATTCCCATTTTAAATGCTTTTCCTGAGTTTTTGTAATCTTCGATTACGGGTTTTAGAGCGTCGGCTTTTATTGGGTGTATTGGTTTGCTATTGTCTCCTTTCGGAATATTTGGTTTCATTTTTGACCAAACGTCGTTGGAAACGGTAATTCCATTACCGTTAAGATCCATTGAGAAAGGGGTAACGAGTTTTGCCTGACGTCCAAACCCAGCTCCTGCAGCTATAGGTTGACCAGCTAACATATGAGATCCATCTAATTGACCATCGATAACGCGGTCAAGAACATTTTTCCAATTTGATTGTGCTTCTACAGAAACGAACAATCCTTCATCTTCAAAAAAACCTTTTTCTTTTGCAATGGCCAAAGGAGCCATGTCTGTTAATTTGATAAAACCAAACGTTAATTGTGGTTTTTCAACAGCTAATAGTTCAGAGGTACTTTTTGGTTGATTTATCGCAGTATTTGTTGTTGTTTTCTTTTTACTATTTGAGCAAGAAGTTATAAGTACAACTCCAATTAATATTATTAAATTTAGATTCAGCGTTTTCATAAGTATAAAATTTATGTTCCTGTTTCCTTAACTTCTTGTTTGTTTTTATTGAGTTAAAGTTTTTAAGTATTAATACTTAATTTTTCACAAATTTATACGTATTTATGAATGCGGAATATGTTCTCAGAGGGAACAAGGAATGTTTTTTTTCCAAAAAAAAACTGTCGAATAACAGTTTTGTTGTTTAATGTGTTGTTTTTTAGGTGTCTAGGAAGAAGTTGTGTTCAATGATTTCTTTTTTTAAGGAATCAATGTTTGGTATTTTTAATTGTTTACCGGCAGCTTCAATAAGACCTTCATTTTTAAGCTGTGATATTATTTTTATTACTTGTTCATTGTTAGTACCTGAATAATCCCCAATTTCTTTCCTGCTAAGTTTTATGTTTATATAGCCCTTTTTGTTAACTCCAAATTTTCTATTAAGGTATAGTAAAGAGTCTATGACTTTTTCTCTAACAGTCATTTGAGCAAATGCCTTAACTTTATTCTCCGAGCGATTCAGCTCTTCAGCATAGAATAACATTAAGTCGTAAGTGAAAGACGGAAAGTCTTTTAGCATACGTTCCATTATTGAGTTTGTTAAATTACATAATAAACAGTCATCTATAGCAACGGCAGAGATTCCATACTTTTGACTTGTTCCGAAGCCTCGGTGTCCAATCATGTCGCCTTCCCCCACAAACCTTAAAATTTGTTCTTTTCCATAAATACCAGTTTTTAGAACTTTGGCTTTACCTGTACATATAAAGAATAAACCGTTTACAGGAGCGCCCTCCATTAAAAATTGTTGTCCTTTTTTACAAAAGATGATGTTTATTTCATCAATGATATTTTGTAGATAGCTTTTGGTAATATTATCCTTTATAAGTTTTATTTTCAGTAATTTATCCAAATAGTCATGTGGTGAAATTAGCATTGACTCAGTGTTTTAATGTTGGTAATTATTTCTCTGTCTCCATAATATGGTGTAGACTCAATTTTATTGTACAAACTTCTATGTTAAGAGTACTTCCGTATTCTATTTTAAGTACTTCAAGTGTAAAATTACGTAAAAAAACTTAAAATTTTGTTTGAAAATAAGTATTAATACTTATTTTTACGAAAAATAATACTTAATTATAATGAAACAAGTAGTTATCGTAGGAAATGGAATGGTTGGGTATAAGTTTTGTGAGAAATTTATCGAGAAGGATAAAAATGAAAACTTTAGGGTGATCGTTTTTGGTGAAGAGAAAAGACCAGCATATGATCGTGTACATCTTAGTAATTTTTTTGAAAGTCAGAATGCTAAAGCATTAGAAATGGCGCCAGAAAGTTGGTATACCGATAATAATATTGAACTGATAGTTAATGAAAGGGTTACCGATATTCATCGTTCTACTAAAACAATAACAACCGCATCAGATAAAAAGTATTCTTATGATTATTTAGTTTTAGCAACTGGTTCTGTACCGTTTGTTCCTAATATTTCAGGGGTTGAAAAGAAAGGGGTTTTTGTGTACAGAACCATTGAGGATTTAGAAGGTATGATGGCCTATGCGAACACCTTGGTTGAAAGTAAAATAAAACCGAGAGCTGCTATTTTAGGAGGAGGATTGTTAGGACTGGAGGCTGGTAAAGCAGCTATTGATATGGGAATGGAAACGCATGTTGTTGAGTTTGCTCCTAAATTAATGCCAAGACAATTAGATCTAAGAGGAAGTCAGGTTTTAAAATTAAAATTAGAATCTATCGGACTTAAAATTCATTTGAATAAAGCAACAAGTCAAATTTTAGGAGAGCGCGCTATTACTGGAATGCAGTTTGGAGAAGAAGAGAAATTGGATGTTGACATGTTAATCATATCCGCGGGAATAAGACCTAGAGATGAACTAGCAAAAACCTGTGATTTAGAAATGGGAACTCGTGGAGGTATTGTGGTAAACAACAAAATGCAAACAACCGACCCTTTTATCTATGCGATTGGTGAGGTTGCTCTTTATAATCAAATGATTTATGGGTTGGTAGCTCCTGGATATGATATGGCAGAAGTAGCAGTTAATCAAATTATAGGAGTAGAAAGTTCTTTAATGTTGAGTTCAATTGATATGTCAACAAAACTGAAATTAATAGGAGTAGATGTTGCAAGTTTCGGTGAACCTTTTATGCCAGCTTCAAAAGGGCATTCAATTATTTTTGAGAATAAAACAGAATATTTGTATAAGAGAATAAATGTAAGCCTTGATGGTAAAAAATTATTAGGAGGAATCCTCATTGGAGATGCTTCTGATTATAATGTCTTGCATCAGTTTTATTTAAACGAGATGAAAATACCAGAAGATGCATCTAAACTTATTTTGCCTTTGAATGACGATGATTCCTCTTTTGGAAGTGTTTTAGATTTACCCGATGAGGCTCAAATATGTTCTTGCGAAAATGTTTCCAAAGCGACTATCTGTAATTCCTTGAAAAACGAAACTTGCCAATCACTTAACGATGTAATTACACATACAAAGGCAAGTACTAGTTGTGGGGGATGTAAGCCAATGGTTACAGATTTGGTGAATGAAACGCTGCAATCTTTAGGGAAAGAGGTAAAGAATACTATTTGTGAGCATTTTGATTATACAAGACAAGAGTTGTATGGAATCATTAAAGTGAAAAAACTAACATCATTTAACCAAGTATTGGACACTTGTGGCTCAGGTCATGGATGTGAAGTATGTAAGCCTTTGGTAGCATCACTTTTGGCTAGTATTTATAATGATACCGCAAATAAAGAACATGTAATTCAAGACTCTAATGATAAGTTTTTGGCAAATATTCAGCGTAATGGTACATATTCCGTTGTGCCGAGAATCCCTGGAGGTGAGATTACACCTGAAAAGCTTATTGTGATAGGAGAAGTGGGAAAAAAGTATAATTTATATACTAAAATTACAGGAGGTCAACGAATTGATTTATTTGGAGCAGAGCTAAATGATTTGCCTTCAATATGGAAGGAGTTAATCGATGCAGGTTTTGAAAGCGGACATGCCTATGGAAAATCGCTAAGAACGGTAAAAAGTTGTGTCGGATCTACCTGGTGCCGATATGGTCTTGAGGAAAGCGTAAGTTTTGCTATAGAGTTAGAGAATAGGTATCGAGGCTTGAGATCACCCCATAAATTAAAAGGAGGAGTTTCTGGGTGTATTCGAGAATGTGCTGAAGCAAGAGGGAAAGATTTTGGAGTGATTGCAGTAGAAGGTGGTTGGAATTTATATGTGTGTGGAAACGGAGGAGCAACACCAAAACATGCATTGCTTTTAGCAGAACAAATAGATAATGAAACCGTTATAAAATACTTAGACAGATTTTTAATGTATTATATCCAAACGGCTGCACCATTAATGCGAACGGCTGCTTGGTTAGCTAAATTAGAAGGTGGAGTTGAGCAGTTAAAAAAAGTGGTCGTAGAAGATAGTTTAAATATTGGAGAGGATCTAGAGAAGGAAATGCAATTTTTAGTTGATGCCTATGAATGTGAGTGGAAACAGGTGATTGAAAGTGAAGAAGAAAAGAGTCGATTTAAACATTTTTTGAATTCAGAAGATAGAGATGATAATTTGGTTTTTGTTCCATTACGAGAACAGAAAATGCCACAACAATGGGCGGTTAATGAAGGTTAAATCAAGTTTAAAGATGGAAACAATTTTAGAAAAATATAAAACGGTATTAACAGAACAAACGAACATTTGGTATAAGGCAGGTAGAACGGATGAGTTTCCGGAAGAAGGAGGTGTTTGTATTAAATATAAGGAGAAACAGATTGCTGTTTACAACTTTACCCGAAAAAATAAATGGTATGCTTGTCAAAATTTATGTCCTCATAAATTAGAAATGGTTCTTTCTCGTGGTATGATAGGTGATCAGGAAGGTATTCCTAAAGTGGCCTGTCCAATGCATAAGAAAACATTTTCTTTGGAAACTGGAGAGAATTTAAATGGAGATTTACCCGAAATTGCGATATATCCAGTGCAAATAAAAGATAACTTTGTGTATATTGGGTTTTCTGAATAACATTAATTTACTGTAAGCCGTGCAAACAAAATTCAACAAAGCCATAGAAATTATCGATACTTACAATGCTGAAGATCCGAATAAAACAACATTCGAAGGAGAGTCAATAGCAAAAGAATTATTGTATTCTCAGAGAATGACACGTAAGCTTTTGGAGGTGGACTCTGAGGCTTCTGAGGAGTTGCAGTTGGCTATTAGGGCACAGCATATTTGTCGTTGGAAAATTGAAAGAAGTAGCTATCCGATGGATCGTATTGGGTATTTTAAATGGAGAAATGATTTAAAAAAAATGCATTCGGAAATTGCTAGTGAAATTCTTCATGATGCTGGTTATGAAACCGATTTTATTGAGAGAGTGTCTTTTTTAATTCAGAAGAAATCTTTGAAAAAAGATCAAGAATCGCAAATGTTAGAAGATATTGTTTGTTTAGTTTTTTTGGAATATTATTTAGAAGAATTTATGAGTAAACATACTGACGAAAAGGTCGTAGATATTTTACAGAAAACTTGGAAAAAAATGTCTACAACTGGTCATAATTTGGCGCTTCAAACAATATTATCAGAACGAGCGAGTAGATTGGTTAAAACAGCATTGAATGGAGCTTGATAAAACTTCCAATCATAAAATTCATATTGACAAAGATGTTTTTGAAAAATTAAAGCGTTTATATATAATTGCTATAACGACTATTGCTGTATCTATCGTAGTGAGTCAGTTTATTATAAGAGACTTTTTGAATGATCAGCAAAACGACTCGGCCATAATTAATATTGCTGGACGTCAAAGAATGCTTAGTCAAAAGCTTACGAAAGAGGTATTATTAATTTCTTATGAGAATGACCTTAGTAATAGAACCTTATTAAGAGAGAATCTTAAAAATAGTTTGAATCTCTGGACGAAATCGCATGAAGAACTGAAAAATAGGAGCACTGATTTAAACATTTCAGGAACTAATAGTATTGAGGTTTCTGAAATGTTTGAAGCCGTAAATCCTTATTACGAAAACATAGTAAAAGCTTCTCAAAATATAATTTCAGCGTTAGAAAAAAATGATAATTTAAGTACTCTTGAACTTCACGAATATGTTTCCATTGTAAGAAAAAACGAAAGTCAATTTCTAATTTTGATGGACAAAGTTGTAAATCAATATGATCTAGAAGCCGATATGAAAGTTGATGATCTTCGAGGTTTAGAGCTGATGATCATGGTAGTTACATTAGTGTTGCTTTTTGGAGAATTGGTTTTTATTTTTTGGCCATCTGCCAAATTTGTAAAAAAGGTAATTGCAAAATTGTTACATTCTGAGTCAGAAGCATTAAAATTAGCAGCAGATGCAGATTTATTAAGAGAGCAAAATGAAAATTCAGTATACGAATTACGTAAACTTAATGATTTAATAGATAAAACATTATTGTTCGCTCGAGTAAAAACTGACGGCACAGTGATTTATGTTGGTGATAAATTTTCTCAATTTTTTAAAATGTCTAGATTTTCTAAAGGGATGTATTTTTCAGAAATAATATCCACACGTAAATCTGAAAGAGAAACAATCGACACAATTTTATCTTCAAATAACAACAGGTCAGGATGGCAAGGAGAAGTTAAAGTTACCAAAAAGGATAATGAAAATGCTTGGCTTGAAATGCATATAATTCCTTTTAAAGGAAATTATGAAAAGTCCGAGTTTTTAATTGTTGCTTCAGACATTACAAAACGAAAAAGAGCGCAAATTGACCTGGAAAATCTGACAAATGAACGCTATGAGGAGAAAATGAATCAGCAAAAGGTAATTACCAGTAAGATTATAGAGAATCAGGAAAAAGAGCAAGACCGTATAGCGAAAGATATGCATGACGGTATTGGTCAAATGCTTACGGGATTAAAATATAATTTAGAAAGTGTAAACCCAGAGCATACTGAGAAAACAATAGTTAAAATTGAATATTTAAAGGAATTGGTAACAAATATTATTAAAGGAGTGAGAACGGCTACCTTTAATCTGACACCTCCAGAATTAGGCGATTATGGCGTTGTTCCTGCTTTAGTAAAGTTAACCAAAGAGTTAAATAAATATACCGATAAGCAAGTTGTTTTTTACAACAAGACTAATTTTGATGTAAGGCTAGATTCTTTGGTAGAAATCAATATTTATAGGGTAGTACAGGAAGCGGTAAATAATGCGATAAAATATGCTGGTTCTAGTCATATTATTGTTGCTATTTCTCATAGTGAAAAATTGTTGAGTATTATTATTGATGATAACGGTACTGGGTTTAATGAAGATGAAATGAAAGATAAAAATATATCTGAAGGAATGGGGATGATATTTATGAAAGAGCGGATGAAGTATGTCAATGGAAGAATATTTATTAATTCTTCAAAAGAGAATGGAACAAGAATTACTTTGAATATCCCCATTTAGATTATACCAGTTCACTGTAAAAGAAAAAAAAGTGTTTTATTGCGGTAATTTCGATTGGTAAATGGTATTACGTATTTTTACTTCAAATAAATAAGTACTTTTGCAAAGTCGATTATAATTATTTTATACCTATGGATATTGTTCTTGTTGATGATCACTTATTAGTTAGAGATGGAATTAAATCTATTTTAAAAGAAGAAGAAGGACTGAATGTAATTAATGAGGCTTCTAACGGAATAGAAGCATTGGATATTTTAAAGCATAGCATTCCTGATATCCTCATTGTTGATATAAAGATGCCAAAAATGAATGGTATTGAGGTTGTTAGAGAAATTAAAAAGGCAGCGATTAATGTTAAAACAATGATGCTTTCAATGCATGATTCTGAAGAGTATGTTTTGGATGCCATTGAAGCTGGTGCCGATGGGTATTTGTTAAAAGGATCCAGCAAAGCTGAGCTTGTAAAGGCTTTGCATACAATTGCTTCAGGAGGAAAGTACTTTACGGGTGATATTTCTTCAATTATCATCAATAATTTAGGAAAAGAAAGGAATACCAAAAAGATTATAAAAGATAAGGACGACAATATTTATCATCTTACAAAAAGAGAAAAACAAATACTTAAATTAATATTGTCGGGGAAAAGTAATAAAGAAATTGCTGCCGAACTTGAAGTAAGCAAGAGAACCACAGAAGTTCATCGTTTTAATTTAATGAAAAAGCTGAAAGTGAAGAATTTAACTGAGTTGTCAAACAAGGCTACGGAATTAAATCTTTAGAGTATTCGGATAACTTAAAAAAAAACTGTCTTTTTTTGGGGTTTGTTTCAAAAAAAGGACTGCTTTTGAGAATTTGGTAAAAGTTTGAGTGTTAGTGCTTTTCTTTCTTCTAGATACGTAAAAAATACTTAGTTATACTTATTTTTACTACTTATAAATGAGGGAGTAATAAATAAAAATAAAGTATTTTGCAGCAAAATGAAATAAAAACTACCTGTTCATATTGCGGTGTCGGTTGTGGGATTGTCGTAAAAAAAGATGCGAGTAATAATTTAAAGGTTGAAGGAGATAAGGATCATCCAGTAAACAAAGGGACGCTTTGCTCAAAAGGAATGAATTTGCATTATGTCGCAAAGGATACCTCTGATCGTCTTTTGTATCCAGAAATGAAGTGGAGTAAAAACCATCCACTCGAAAGGGTTTCTTGGGATGTTGCGCTCAATAGAGCGGCAAGTGTTTTTAAAACAATGATTAGGAAATTCGGACCCGATAGTGTTGGTTTTTATGTGTCGGGTCAATGCCTTACCGAAGAATATTATATCGCTAATAAACTTACAAAAGGATTTTTAGGAACTAATAATATTGATACAAATTCTCGACTTTGTATGAGTTCAGCTGTTGTTGGATATAAAAACACTTTTGGCGAAGATTCAGTGCCTATTTCTTATGATGATATTGAGTTAGCCGATTGCTTTTTTATCACAGGAGCGAATCCTGCCTGGTGTCACCCGATTTTATTTAGAAGGATTGAAAAGCATAAAAGTGAAAATCCTAACGTTAAAATAATTTCAGTAGACCCTAGAAAAACAGATACTGCTAATTTTGCTGACTTACACTTGCAAATTTTTCCTGGAACGGATATTATTTTAAACAATGCAATCGGAAAAAGGTTAATTGATAAGAAAAAAATCGATAAAAACTTTGTAAAAAATCATACAGAAAGTTTTGAAGAATATAAAAAACATGTTCAAAAAACATCTCTCAAAAAAGCGGCAGAACTTTGCGGTATAACCGTTGATGAAATTAAGAAAGCAGCTGATTTCATTGGGAATGCTAATGGTTTTATTAGTATGTGGGCAATGGGATTAAATCAAAGTTCTGTAGGTACATATAAAAATTACTCCTTACTTAATTTATCTCTGATAACAGGTCATATAGGAAAACCTGGATCTGGTCCATTTTCGTTAACAGGACAACCGAACGCCATGGGGGGAAGAGAGGTTGGAGGAATGGCAAATTTGCTAGCTGTTCATAAGAATTTATTTAGTGAAAAGGACAGAAAGGAAGTGCAAACATTTTGGAATTCGGAAGAAATATCTGATAAGCCTGGATTTACAGCAACAGAGATGTTTGATGCTTTAGAAGCTGGTCAAATGAAGGCAATATGGATCGTATGTACCAATCCAATGGTAAGTATGCCGAATGCAAATAAAATTGAAAGAGCATTGAAAAAAGCCAAATTTGTTATTGTTCAAGATATCTCCAAAAATGCTGATACATTGGAGCATGCAGATTTAATTCTTCCCGCTGCTTCTTGGTTAGAGAAGGAAGGTACTATGACAAACTCAGAAAGAAGGATTTCATATTTACCAAAAGCAATCGAGGCCCCTGGAGAGGCAAGACCCGATGTAGAAATTTTATGTGATTTTGCTAATAAAATGGGATACGATGGTTTCGATTATAATTCAACTAGTGAAATATATAAGGAATATAGTTTAATGACTAAAGGAACGAATATTGATGTTTCATATTTAGATTATCAACGTTTGAAACATGAAGGAACATTTCAATGGCCAGTGCCTACTTTTAGACATAAAGGAACTCCTCGTTTGTTTGAAGATAAGATTTTTTACACCCCTTCAAAAAAGGCAATTTTTAATATTCCGAAGGTTATTGAAAATATATCTGCACCTCCAAATTCGGAATACCCTTTAATCCTAACCACAGGAAGGATTAGAGATCAATGGCATACAATGACCAAGACGGGGAAGGTATCGAGGTTAAAAACACATTATGCCAATCCAGTATTAGAAATTAATGAAACCAATGCCTATACACGAAATATTAAAGAAGGTGATGTTGTTGAAGTGAAAAGTGAAAACGGTGTGGTTAGAGTAAGGGCGAAAGTGACGAATAATGTAAAATACGACGTAGTTTTTTTACCAATGCATTGGGGAAAGCAACTCGAAAGCGATCTCAATCGTGCCAATAACTTAACTAAAACTGTAATCGATCCCATTTCAAAGGAACCCGATTTTAAATATACGAGAGTTTCAGTTTCAAAATATTTAAAACCAAAAGAGAAAATTATTGTTGTGGGTGCTGGAGCGGCGGCGTTTAGATTTGTGCAAAATTATAGAGACCATAATGACACAGATGAAATTTTAGTTTTTTCAAAAGAAGTAAATCCTTTTTATAATAGAGTTTTACTGCCAGAGTATGTAACTGAAGAGTTAACATGGGAACAACTTCAAAAAATAAAAGATTTGGAGTTTAAAAAACTTAAAATAGAGCTATTGGATAAAACAGTGATTGAGAATATTGACAGAGTGCATAAAATGGTTACTGATAATTACGGAAGAAAATATAATTATGACAAGTTAATATTGGCAACTGGTAGTCGTGCATTTGTGCCTAAAGATGTACAATTGGATTTAGCGGGAAGGTTCACAATTCGAAGCAAAACAGATGCTGATCGATTTAAAAATCATCTTGAAGCATCTAAAATTCCTTTGTATAATCAGCATGTAACCATCGTAGGAGGTGGCTTATTGGGTTTGGAGTTAGCAGCTGCTTTGAAAAATAAAGAGATCAATATTACACTTGTTCAAAGATCATCTCGATTGATGGAGCGACAGTTAGATGAAATCTCTGGAAAATTACTTGCCTTGCATGTGGAAGAATTAGGGATTCAAGTGTATTTTTCAAATGAGGTAAGCACTGTTTTCGATAGTGAAAATGATAAAGAGCTTCAGATTACGTTAAAAAGTGGAAAAACATTTTCATCAAATGCTATTGTATACGCTATTGGAACACGCCCAAATATCGAAATTGGAAAGTCATCTGGACTTCATTGTGGTAGAGGTATTAAGGTGAACCAACACCTACAGTCTTCTGATCCAAACATTTTTGCTATTGGAGAAATCGCAGAGTTTAAAAATAAGCTACTTGGAATCACATCTGCAGCTGAGGAACAAGCATCTATTTTGGCAAATTTTATTTTAGGAGATATTAGTAGTGTTTACAAAGGGTCGGTTGCTATGAATATTTTGAAGTTTAGCGATTTAGATTTGTGTAGTATTGGAGATATTCTGATTCCAGAAAAGAAGGAGGGATACGAAGAAATAGTTTTTACAGATATAAGCAAACGATATTATAAAAAATGCATTATCAAGGATGATTTATTGGTAGGAGCGATTATGGTAGGAGATAAGAATGAGTTTGCCGAATTTAAGAGTTTGATTGAAGGGAAAATTGAGTTGTCTGATAAGCGTGAGTTATTATTAAGAAATACCTCTAATACTCAGCTGGTAAAAGGAAAGTTAATTTGTTCATGCAGTCAGGTTGGTGAAGAAAATTTAATAGAAACAATAAAAAATGGATGCAGTAGTTTTTCAGATTTATGTAAAGAAACGGGAGCTGGTCTTGGATGTGGAAGTTGTAAAACAGAGGTAAGAGAAATAGTAACTAGACAAAAACAATTGATATAATGACTCAGTTATCAAGGTTAATTATAAAGGGAGGGGTTTTGTCTCCAGCAGAATTGAAGAAAATTTGTGAAGTTTCAGAAGATCTCGGATTTGAAACCATTTCTTTTGGTTCAAGGCAAGATGTTTTATTTCCTGAGGAAAATAAAAAAATGTCAAAAGAAGTAGCAGGTTTTCAGGTTGTAAATTCGACCAATGATATGGAAGAAAATATAATGTCTTCTTATGTAAGTTCCGATATCTTTCCTAGTACAACCTGGTTAACAAGTGATAAGTATTTGTATGTTTTAGAGCAATTTAGAAAAGCATCTGAATTAAAAATTAACATAACTGATCCAAAACAGCGATTGGTTCCATTATTTACTGGCCATTTAAATTTCATAGCTTCTGAGTATGAAGATTATTGGTATTTGTATGTCAGATTACCATATTGGAATACAATGGAAATCTACCCAGCTTTAATTTATAGTTGGGATATTGAAAAAATAACTCGAATTATTGAAGAACTTTTAAAAGAAGAACTTGATACTATTCAATTGGTTTTTGATTTGGTGAATCACAGTGTCGATATGAATAATAGGACCATAGATGAATCATTAAAAATCCCGTTTCATCCTTTTCCTTATTATGAAGGAATGAATAGAATTGGTAATGATAAATATTGGTTAGGATTATATTGGAGAAATAATAAATATGATTTAACATTCTTAAAAGCTATGTGCGATTTGTGCTTTGAGTGTAAGATTGGTAAAATTTCAATTACTCCTTGGAAATCCTTTATAATTAAGGATATTCCGGGTAGTACTAAGCTGCGCTGGGAAAAGTTTTTGGGAAGATATGGTATTAATGTACGACACTCAATGTTAGAATTGAATTGGCACATTCCAGTTGGTAATTCCGAAGCATTAGAACTGAAAAAGTATTTGGTTCGTAATTTTGATAAAAATGATATTAGTACTTATGGTTTAACATTCGGAATAACCGATTACGTTAAAACCTCGTATTATTTTACTTCTATTGTTATTGAAAGGAATAGTATACCTGATGAGTTAAAAGAATTTAATATAAGAAGTACGTATAACTTATTACATGCTAAAAATTTTGATCCTAATACAAGAGAGTATATTACAAGTGTTAGAGAGGTTGATAAAGAAGAGTTGCCAGATTTACTAATTGAATTGAGTAGGTTGTATTTCGAACAATTAGGTGCCGAAAAAGAAATAGAATATATTAAAAAAGAGGAAAGTAAAGAAGAAGTTGAGGTTTATCAATGCAAGCATTGTCAGTTGTTGTATGAAGAGCAATATGGAGATAAAACTCAGGGTGTTCCGCCAAATACCCCTTTTGAGAGTTTAACTGAAGATTATAAGTGTTCATTATGTGAGGCAAATAAGGATAGTTTTGAGAAAATAACACTTAAGAAAATAAGTTGAATTAATACTTCTACTATTTGTAAATTGATATTACCACAATAAAACGCTTTTTTTACTTTTACAGTGATTTCAAATCATAAAAAGTACAAAGCGTTCTTCAATATTGAAAAACGCTTTGTGTAATATAAGTTATAGTTGATGCCAATTGATATTTACCCCTAAAGGTTAATAAACGGTTCCAACTATATATCTTGTAGTTTTATATAGGGGTAGTTCAAGCTGTTATTTATACTTCCTGTTCTGTTAGCCAAAGACTGTTGGTGTTTACTTCTTTTAAAGAGGCAAGAAATTCTTTGTTGTCGTCCATATATAAATTGGCATCTAGATAGTGTAATCTTCTGTCTTTAATACACTGGTGTAAGTACTCTTCTGTGATAATGTTTTTGTCTTTTACATTCGCATCGAATGCTTTTAGTTTTGGTAATCCATTATTCAAATGATCTACCCAAGAATGATGGAAACCAGCAAAGAAATCTAAACACGGTAATACATCATACATTGCTTCTGCGATTCCTTTCTTTCTTAAAAAATCTGAAGTAAAAGGCATTGATTTAAAATATCTACCTGTCATTACAAAAAGGCGGTAACTACAATTAGGAGCTCCATGATTTGATTCAAGGAATAGGTTAAGATAAAAAGAAGTATAATGTAATTTAACAGTAAGTGCTTGATGTTTTTTTGTTTCTTCAATAATTCTATCAGCAAATCGACTGTCTATGATTTCATCTAAATCTGATAAAATAATAATATCATCGTCACTAATGGTTTCTTTTAAAATAGTACACATGTTTCTTTGTACTGATTCATTAAAAAAGGCATAATTATTACTTAAAAGATTCCAGTACCAATGATCAAAGTTTTCAGCTCTACAAGTTTCTGGATTGTAATAATCTTTGTTTTCTTCAATCTCGCGAAACTTTCCAGTGACATCAAATTTTTCATAATGTACTCTATCGGTAAGTAGTGATGTATTGAAATTATAAGGTTTGTCTTTACCAGTAAATGTTTTGTTAGCTTCCAAAATACATAAAGTATCCACCCAATGGGCATCTTCTTTTATTTTAATTTCGGCTACTTTGTTTTCATTAAAAAATGGACAAAATTCAAATACTTTCATAATTTAAATCGTTAATAAGTTAGTTGGTTAATGGTTATAGTTCCAGTTCAATAAATGGTGCATTTTTTTCTTAAAACCATTCATTAAATCCGTTATTGTAGTTTCTTTAAAATGTAGAGTTGAGTAATAACATCTAATACTTAACTGCTGAGCACTTTCTTTTATGGTTAAGTTTAATAAGTAATTTGACTCATTATCTTTTGAGTTGGTAAAACCAAAAGGAATATTTAATTGTTCATAGTTTGCCGTTTCAGGGAAAATGTGTTCCGTTTTTAAATAGTGAAACAGACAAGTCGCACGGTGTTCTGGTAATAAAAGTTCTTTCGTGTTATTCCCTAAGGTCGAATATTTAAGGATAAAGTAATCCAATCCATTTTTTGGAACTTCTAAAACGGTTTTATTTATTTGTTGTATTAGACTTTCATTACTTAGGTTTTTATCTAAAGAAAGTCTAACAGGATAGGCACCAGCAAAAAAGCCTGTAGTGTTTTGAATATTTACTTGCTGAAAGAAAGATTCTCGTTGCTGACTCATGATGTCAATCAACAAATCAGTTGTTTTGAAATACTCATTGCATGTATTGTAAAAGACTGAAATTAGAAAATTTGAAGGCATCAATTTTATTTTTTTAATTGATTTGGTAAACTCATTCATAAGTTGATCATCTTCAATAAGAATAAACTCAAGAGCATTCATTTCTCTGTGCGTAACTCTTTTTTCAAGATTTAAATCCGTAGGAATATCTCCACCTGATCTTAATACGTTTTTCCAATAGGTATGTTCCGTTGAAAAGGATTTGTTGACAATATAATTTTGAATGGTTAATACCCAATCTTTATAGGAGCAAGAATTGATTGATTGATTTTCTATAGTTTGTTTATCGTTAGATTTCAATGTTAGGAATCTGAAAAAATCATTAGTAAAAATCTGTAAAGACACGCCGTCAAATACAAGATGGTGAAACAGAAAAAACACAACTTTTGAATCTGGATGGATGTAATGATTAAAGACTATAACCTTAAATAACTTGCCTTCTAACAAATTAAATTGTGTTTGTGCTTCTTCACATTTTTTAGTGATATATAAATCTTGATTTTCAGGTTGAATTAAAGAAAGATCAAAATAATCACAAAGGTTATCTTTTGGATAATTGTCATAGTATTGTTTAAAGCCATTTCTTTCTTTTACAAATCGTAGCTGTAAAGATTTGTGTTTTTCAACGAGTTTTTTTACTACATTGTTGATGGCTTCAATACTGGTCTTGAATTTAATTTTAGCGAGAAAAGGAACATTAAAACGATTACGATTAATGAGCTTCCTTTTTACAAACCTTTGTTGCAAAGGAGAAAGAGGAAAAAGTTTTTTATCGTTTTGAATCGCTGAAGAAGTAGTTTTACCTTTTGTATTTACTTGATTGCTTGTGAATGATAGCAAATTTTCAATAGTTCTGTATTGGTAAATGTCATTAACAGACACCAGTTCTCCTTGTTGTTTTAGTTCATTCGATATTTCTAATGCATTAAGAGAGTGTCCGCCCAGATGGAAAAAATCGTCACTTAAGGTAATGCCTTCTTGATCCAATACTTTTTCCCAAAGTGCTAGATATATTGAACTTCTTTGCTTGTGTTTAGCAGTTCGATTGGTTTTACCTTCGTAGTTTTGGATAGGTTTTTGGGCTACATTATTGTTTAGGTTCTTTAATTCTGACGTTTCTAAATCTAAATTTGCAGACATGGTTTCAATTTGATTCGTTTGCGCCATTGGATTATCAAGAGTATATTCTAGCACCCCTTTTAATGTCTTTAACATTTTATGAATCATTTTCTCTTCAAAGCAATCTGTGTCATAGATCACTTTTACTTGTAAGCAGTCTTTCTCTTCTGAGCCTAAAACAGTGATCGGATAATTGGTTTTTTCAATTTCTTCGACGTTTTCAATATGGATATCACTTGAGCTATTTTGATAAGTTCCTACTTTTTTATGGTTTTCAAAAACAAGAATGTGATTGAATAAGTGCGGAGTTGTTAGCTGAGTCATTTTCAATAACTCATTTAAATCGATATAACTGTATTCATTTATTTGTTGAAATGTTTTATGAATTATTCGAACTTGCTCTTTTATTGTATGTTGATTAGCCCATTGTGTTACAACAGGCAGTGTATTAATTAAAGGGCCTACAATTCGTTCAATGCCCTGGAAGTTATGATTCCTTCCACTAACAGTTACCCCAAAAGTAATTACATCTCTATTGGTAAGTAGTTGAAGCATTTTCGCCCAAGAAAATTGAAATAAAGAGTTAAGTGTAACATGATATTGTTTTGCTAAACCCTTAATTTGACTGGTTGTATTTCGAGAAAATACGAGGCAATGTTCTTTTTGATTTTGAATTGGTTTATCAGGACTGGGTTGATGTTTCGTTTTCGTAAATGGAAAAGGTGTTGTGTTTTGAACTGGAGATAATTGCTTTGTCCAAAATGTGAAAGCATTGTCCTGAGTTTGGTTGTTTAACCAGCGATTTAAATGATGAAATTGAAGCGATTTTTCCTGGTGAAAACCTTTAGTGGTTGTTTTGTTTTCAAAAGAGGCTACAAGATCGTTGATGATATGGTAGATACTCCAACCATCTATTAAGATGTGATGAAGTGTCCAAACTAATGTGTGTAAGCCGTCGTTTTGCTTGATCAGCAAAAAACGAATTGGGGGAGTTTCATTTAAATAGAACTCTTTTTTTCTATCAATATCTAGAATATCATTAATTTCTTGGTCTATTTCGTTTGGTTCTTTTTCTGTTAAAGAAATCTCATTCCAGTTTATCGCATCTAATTCTTCATCATACTCATAGGTACATTGTAATGGTTCTTTCAAATTTTTCCAGACGAAAACGGACCTGAATATTTCATTTTCTTTTACTAATTCTTGAAGTTTATTTTTCAAATAAGCACTGTCTAAAGCTCCAGAAATTGTAATTTTTACCTGCACATAATATTGATCAGACTCCTTATTCTGTAAGTAATGAAATAATATTCCGCGCTGTAAACCTGTTGTAGGCATTATTGTTTTTATCGAAGCTCTTTTGCGCAGTTTTTCATAGAGTGTTTCAAAGGTAGTTTGATTCAAATGCCCTAATTCAAAGTCTGACGGCGTATAACAAACCTTTGTTTTCGATTTACAATGCTCAATGATATGGATTAGATTGGTTTTAAAGTCATGTACGAATTTATTTACCGTTTCCTTTCTGAATAGATTTTCATCATAAGTTACTTTAAAAAGAAATTTGTTTTTTACAATTGAACAGTTCAGTTCAAATGGACTCCAATGCTTATTTTTCGAACCAACTACGTCATGGCCGCTTCCTTCATCAAACAAACTCCAACCTTCTGGTAATTCATGTTGATTTTCATCAAATCGTCCCAAGTAATTAAACCAAGCTTCTGGAGAGGCGTCTTTGATAGTGTTTTTGACTTTAGAGTCGTTATGCAAATATTTTAAAGCACCGTATGAAAGTCCATTATCAGGAACGTTTTTTAGTTGTTCTTTGACGGATATAATGCTATTTCCTGTATCGTTGTTATTGGGTAAATTAACAACGACTGGATAGGCAGAAGTAAACCAGCCAATAGTTCTGGAAACATCGATATCTTCAATACATTTTTCTCTTCCATGACTTTCCAACATAAAAACGATCTTGTTTTGACCAATCCAATGAGCTAAACTTTTTATGTATGCTGTTATTAGTAATGTTTCTACGTTGGTATTGTATACTTTAAAACTGTCTTCTGATAGTAGACGTGTTTTTTCCTCGGAAAGTTGATCACCTACAGAGTTATAGGTGAAATTTGGGTATATTATGAATTGATCTTTAGGTAGACTAAACGTCTGTATTTGTTCAGTAATTGATTTCCAGAAAGGAAGTGCTTCTAAGGTTTTTTTCTTCTGTGAATAAACTATTAAGTGTTGATACCATTGTGCTTTGGTATCTGTTGTTAAAACTGTTTTTCCTTGGTAAAGATGGATTAAGTCTTCCAAGAGAATTCGCCAAGAAACGCCATCGACAATTAAATGGTGAAGAATAATAAGTACATAAGTATTACTTTTACCTTCGATTATAGCGACTTTATACAATTCATTCTTTGTCAGATCTATTTGTTCTTCTAAATCTTTTTCTATTTCACGAACAGCTCTTCGTTCATTCTTTACTTTTTTAGCGTTATGAACGCTAAAAAAAGAATCGCTATTAGTATTAGTATAACTTTGAATAAATCGGTTGTTGTTTTTCCGAAATTTTGTTTTAAAAACAGGATGAAGATTTACCAATTTTTGAAAAGCGCTTTTTATTTTTTCAATAGCTACGTTTTTTATAGTGATGGTTTGAGATTGTAAAAAGTAACTAGGATCGGAAAAATCTAAATTAAAATACCATTGCTGTATTGGAGTTAAACCTATCTCTTCTATAGATGTGTTTACTTTTTTTAATAATGTTTCTTGTGTAATTAAAGAGAGTTCACCTAGTGTTGGATAATTATAAATATCCGAAGCTGAAAAATAGAGATTCATTTTTTTTGCTTCTGTTACAAAATGTAATGCAGAAATAGAATCAAGTCCTAAAGAAAAAAAGTTGTCATCAAAATGTATATTTTGATTTCCTAATACCTCCTTGAGTGCATACAATAGTTTTTCTTCTTTGGTTCCATTTGATTTTGGTTTTGAAAATGAAGAACCTTGAAGTTCTTTTGGGTCAGGAAGTTTGTTTTTGTCTAGTTTTCCATTTGAGGTTAAGGGGATTTTATCAATAAAAATAATATGTCTCGGTAGCATATAATCTGACACTTTCATTGATAAATATTTTTTAATTTCTTCTGCGTCAACCTTCTCAATAGCAAGTACCCAGACAGCAATAGACCCCAAGCCTCGATGGTCTTTTTTAATTTTTGCAACTGCAAAATTAATTTTAGGATGTTGCATGACATGGTATTCTATTTCACCCAGCTCAATTCGATATCCTCTCAATTTTACTTGATTATCATTACGTCCTATAAACTCAAAAGCGCCATGATTATTTATTCTTCCTAAATCTCCTGTTTTGTAAAAGGTGTCATTATTACCAAGTATTCCTTTTTTAAAAGCCTTTTCCGTTAACTCAGGCTTCTTGTAGTAACCTTTGGCTACGCTTAAGCTTTTAACCCAAAGTTCTCCAGTGTCTCCTTGTTTTACAGGTTTTAACTGTTTGTCTAAAATGTAAACACAGTTATCACCTACGGGTATTCCAATAGGAATGCTCTTTTGCTCAGGAGAAATTTCGTTAATAGAATAACAAGTAGTGAAAATGGTACATTCTGTAGGGCCATATCCGTTTATTAAACGATTCGGGCCTAGCACTGCTAGCGCTTTTTTTACATGGGAAAATGAAGCTGCTTCTCCTCCGAAAATAATTTTTTTAATCGATTTCAGTAAATCTATATGTTGATCTACAATTGCATTAAAGAAAGATGTAGTAAAAAAGGCTATAGTAACACCGTGTTTTTCGATGTAATTCGTTAAGGCTTCAAAATCAAAAAGGAGTTTTCTGTTAACCAAAACTAAGCTGGCACCATTTAGTAGCGCCCCAAATATTTCGAATGTTGAAGCATCAAATGCGTAGTTGGCCAATTGTAAAAAACAATCGTTAGTTGTAACGTTAACATAACTAGGATTGATCAGTCGATTACTTAGGTTTTTATGTGTTAGCATTACTCCTTTAGGAGCACCTGTTGAGCCAGAGGTGTAAATTAATTGAGCTAATGTTCCTTGTTCAATTGTAATGTCAGGAGAATATGTAGCGAATTCATGCAGCTTTTCATCTTCAATTTGTAAAGTAATGCAAGGATACTTTTTAGTTTTATTCGACTCAGTTAGCAATAGAAATATTGCTTCACTATCTTTAAGTAAATATTGAATTCTTTCTTCTGGATCATCAGGGCTGATCGCGATGTAAGCAGCTCCTGTTTTTAAGATCCCTAATATACTAGCGATTGTATTGATGTCTTTTTTACCTAAAACACCGAATACAGTGTTTTTTGGTATTTTCCGTCTGTATTCTTTTAAGTAATTGTATTGAATAAAATGTGCAATTTGGTTTGCTTTTTTGTTCAGGTCAGCATACGAAATTTTATGATCGTTTAAATGGATGGCTACTTTTGTAGGGTTTTTATACACCTGTTCTTCAAATAACTCCGATAATAAATGATGTTTAATTTCTTTCGCTGTAACCAGTTTGTCAGCAATGGTTTCCATAGTAAGTTGGTAGTTGGTTTGGTTAAATTATTAAGTGTATAATTCTATTGATGCAGTTTACTGAACTCACTAGGGTTTGATATTTTTTCCTTATTTTTAGATAAATAATCCCCTATAAATTGTGCTTGGAACGGGAGTATATGTCTGTGATGGGAATGCGTGGGAATTATGGATATTCTATTAACATCAATAACACGTTCTAGATTGTTATATTTTAAATCTTTAATAAGAACTAACTCATTATTATCGTTTGACCCATGGTTTAGATTGTCTTTGTACAATGCTTGAAAAAGAGTTACTTTCGTTTTAAATAACTGACCACTTATCGCGGTTTGACCTAAAGTATGTTCTTGTTCTGCAGCATCGACTAATCTTTCAACATAGTCTTCATACTCTTCTGGAAACATACTAGAGATAAAATCGTAGTTTTCTTCTCTATTGAAACGAGCTCGTCTTGAGAATTTCTTTGGTTTATGGACATATGTGTCTAATAAAATCACATTTATATTCGAGTATCCTTTACTTTCTAAAATAAATGCCATTTCCAAAGCAATTGAACCTCCTAAAGACCATCCAAGTAGCGTAATAGGATCTTTAAAAGAGTACTTTTCTGTGTACTCTTTTATATAAAAATGAGCGAGTTGGTTTAATTTGTTAATCTTAGGACTTCCATAAATATTGTGGTTGTCAATTCCGATACAGTTATATTGGCCTTCAAGTAATTCAGCCAAACAATAATAAGCATCTGATCCTCCTAAAGCTGAATGTATAAAAATGATATCAGGTAAATTATTGTCATAGTTTTGATGGAAAGGCATTACCAGAGAAACGTGATTTTCGTAAGCCTGAAGTTTGGAGTAAATAGCGGCTAAAATTCCAATAGATTTATATCGAATAATATCCGTGATTTGAATTTTTAAACCCAAAATTTTACTCATTTCATTTGACACTTTAATGGCTTTGATTGAGTTTCCTCCTATTCTGAAGAAATCATCTTTTATACCAACTTTATCAATACATAAAACATCTTGCCAAATTACACATAGGTCTTCTTCCAGTTTAGTAGTTGGAGCTACGTAGTTTTCATCAAGACCGAACTCTGGTTTTGGTAAGTTCTTCTTATCAAGCTTTCCATTTGATGTTAAAGGAAGTTGATCTAACTCAACCCAAATCTTCGGAATCATATAATCAGGTAAACTTTCTGTTAACTCAGATTGAATAGCTTCTTTATCAAAAATTTCTTCTGGAACCACATAGGCAATTAACCTTTTACCTCTGTTTCCATTGTCTTCCACTAGCACACAATTATTTTGAATTCCGTTTATTCTGCCTAAAACATTTTCGATTTCTGTTAATTCAATTCGATAACCACTAATTTTTACCTGATCATCCTTTCTACCAACAAATTCAATACTTCCATTTGGCAGCCATTTTACCAAGTCGCCAGTTTTATAAATTCGCTCACCTTTTTTATATGGATTGTTTACAAAACACTGATTCGTTAACTCATCTCTGTTAAGGTAACCTGTAGAGACTCCTTTTCCAGAAATACATAACTCTCCAACCACACCGACAGGGACTAATTTTTCATGTTCATCTAAGACATAGTAATTAGTATTGCTTAGTGGTTTTCCTATTGGAATGGTTAGGGCTTCGGGTGAAATTTCTGAAACTACTTCACAAGAAGCATAAGTGGTTGTTTCTGTTGGGCCGTATACATGTAGGATTTTATTTTGACCTAAAGCTGTTAACATTCTTTTTACAGGCATCACAGCTACTTTTTCGCCTCCAAAGAGTAATAATCGTAAGCTTGATAATAAGGATAAATCGCATTCCGACAATGCATTAAACAGAGCAGTTGTTATAAAGGCAACCGTTAGTTTTTCTTTATTAATTGTTTCCAATAAGCCAATAGGATTGGAAGCCATTTGTGAAGGGATTAAGTAAAGAGTGGCTCCATTTAATAAACTTCCGAAGATTTCATAAGTACAACCGTCGAAAGCATAATTGGACCATTGCAATACACGATCTGAACTGGTTATCGCTATTTTATCTGATGGATTGTTAACAAGTGAGGTAATATTTTCGTCGCTAATACTAATACCTTTCGGTGTTCCTGTTGTTCCTGAAGTATACATTACATAAGCTTCACTATCGTTAGTTTTAATGTACTGAATTTCTGAAGCTTTTTGAGCAAGCGATTTTTTAATATTTAAGGTTTCTATATTACTAGATATTGATGCGTTTTCAAGTAAAATTTCTTCCGAAAGGATTATGTATTTTACGTCGGCATCCTCTAAAATATACGCTAGTCGATTCTTTGGTAACAAGGGATCAAGAGGGATATAAGAACATCCGGATTTTAAAACTCCCAACATGCTAATAATCATGTTAAAGTTTCTATCAAAAAGAAGTCCTATTCGAGTACCCTTTTCTACTCCCTTAGATATTAGATAATTTGCTAATTGGTTTGAACGATTGTCTAACTCTTTATAAGTTAAAGATTCTCCATTAAAACATAAAGCAGTAGCATTTGGTGTTTTGGAAACTTGTTCTTTAAATAATGTAATTACCGAATTACTTTCAGGATAGTCATAAGTGGTATTATTGAATGTATTTAATATTTCATCTTGCTCCTCTTCAGTCAATATTGACAATTCGTGTAAAGGCAATGCCCCATCTGATTTCAAACTGGCTACAACTTTATTTAAGATTTCGACGAAATACTTGAGTGCTTTCTCTGGCATCAAATTTCCTGAAATTTGAGCTGTTATCCCATAATCGATACCATAATCATCTATACTAAAGGTAAACGGATAGTTTGTTCTTTCTTTACTACTAACAATATCAATTCCAAAATCAATAGATTCTTCTTCCTCCCCTTCGGTTTCTTCAAATGAATGTCGGTAATTTAACAAAGCGCTAAACAAAGGGATTTCGTTGGAAATTCCACTCCAATTCTGAATATTAGATAAGGGTGTTTGTTCAAAAGGCAGCAATTCCTCTAATTTTTCTTTAACTTGAAGCACGTACTCTAATACAGTACCATTTAACTTACAGAAAAAAGGTAAGGTGTTTATGAATAAGCCTAATGCGTCAGAGGCTCCTATAGAACCTTGTAAACGACCAGAGAATAACGAACCAAAAATTGCGTAATTTTTATTGCTACATTTCCCTACTAAAATTCCATAAATAGCGTAGAATATAATTGCAGGGCTTGTTCCTAATTCCGTGCTAATTCTACGGATTTCTTTACTTGTTGTCTCTGGTAATAAAGTATTGGCTTCTTTAATAGTGTTTACGTTGTGTAACGTATTTGCAAACTCAAATGGATACGAAGGGGTATCAATATCACCTAATAATTCTTTGAAATAAGATTCACTATCGTTAGTAGATTGTTGATGTAGCGTATGTCCTATAAAATTTCGATACAAAAACGGAGTGGGTAGGTTGGATGCTTGTCCTTCTAAGTAGGAGGTGATTTCAGAAACTAGGGTCTCCATACCGATATGATCCATAATCAAATGATGCTCCAGTAATATAATATAGTATTCATCGTTTAATGGATCGTCGATTGTTTTTAAATTTAACAAAGGAGCTTTTGAAACATCAACCTTCTGTTCTCCTGGGATTGTCAGTAATTCTAATTCAGATAAAATGTTTTTGGAATCTTCAAAATGTAAATGCTCTATAGAAAGTTTAGCTTCTTTAAGTACTACCTGAACGGGTTTAGGCAATCCTTCACTTAAAAAACAGGTACGTAAAACGTCGTGTCTGTTTACCACAAATTGTAATGCTTCTATAAAAGATAAACGATCTTTCTTTTCTGAAAAAGACAATAAATGAGGTAGAACATAAGGGTCTCCTTGATTTTTACCACTTATCAAATAATGATAATACATCCCTTCTTGTAAGGGTGATAAGGGATAAATGTCTTGAATGTTCGGAACTCCTCCGTAAGTTTTAGAAACAATTTTATCAATGTCTTCCTGTTCGAAATCTAATAGAGGAAGCATTGAAGGTGTAATGTGTTCTATACTATCTGAAATACCATTGACTGGAACTTGATATACTGATGATAAAGGTGCTAGCTTTTTACAGATCGCTTCAATAGTTGGATTTGCAAAAATGTCCTTTACCTTTATATGGAATCCGTTTTTTTGTATTTGACTAATTAATTTTATAACTAATAAACTATGACCTCCTAATTCGAAAAAATTGTCATGAACACCTACTTTCTCTATATTTAATAAATCTTCCCAAATAGCTACTAATTGCTTTTCCTTTTCATTTCTTGGAGTAACATATTCTTTAGAAGATAATTCTGAAAAATTTGGAGTAGGTAAAGATTTTCGATCTAATTTACCATTAGCTGTTAAAGGAATTTCTTCTAACTGAACCCATAAATTTGGAATCATATAGTCAGGTAGGTTCATTTTTAACTCTTCTTGAAGGAGCTCTTTGTTTAATTTATCCCTGAGTACAACATAAGCTATCAAACACTTATTGCCGTTAGTGTCGTTTTTGGCTAAAACACAGCAATTTAAAATAGATTCATGTTTGAAAAGAGCATTTTCTATTTCACCTAGCTCGATTCGATAACCTCTAATTTTAACTTGATTATCTGCTCTACCAATGAATTCAATATTTCCATCTGGTAGCCTTCTCGCTAAATCCCCCGTTTTATATAAACGACTTTTTTCTTGAAAATGATTGTTAATAAACTTCTTGTTGGTAAGCTGCGGATTGTTTAAGTACTTCTTCGCTAATCCTAAACCACCGATATAAAGCTCTCCTATAATACCCTGTGGAACTAGATTTTTAGTGTTATCCAAAATATAAAACTGGGTGTTATACAAAGGTTTTCCTATAGGTATATTTGATAATGATGATAATTCAGATATACTCTTGGCTTCGTAATAAGAACTATCGATTGTTGCTTCTGTAAGTCCATAACTATTCGTTATTCTAATATTATTCCCAAAATTTTCGTACAAACGTTTAAAGTCATGGGGATGAAAAACATCGGATCCTAGAATGACCTGCTTGATAGATGAATAATCAAGATTATTATCATAAATAAAATCCATTAAAGGAACTCCTAGTGCAGGTGTAGTTTCAAAAAGTGTGATTTTATGGCGTTCTATGAGTTCATATAATGCTGATAAATCAAATCGTAAGTCATCTGGGCAAATAACCATTTTACCTCCAAACAATAACGTTTTACATAAATCTCCTATAAAAACATCGAAAGCAGCACTTGCTAATTGCAATAAATTAGTCTGGTTATCAACTTCAAATAAACTTTTCCAACTCAAGGCAGCATTCGTAATTCCCAAATGATTTACGACAACTCCTTTGGGATTGCCAGTTGTGCCCGAGGTATAAATTACATAGGCTTCATTATTAGTGTTTTTTGTTATTGGAAGTCGGTGAACAGGTTCATTTGAAATGAGTTTATCATCCGAGTCGAGTAAAATTTTCTGGAAATCGGATTGAAATTGTATTAATTCATTGTTACTGCTTTTGGTAATAATAAGGGCTAAACCAGAGTCTTTTATAATATGTTCAACTCGATGAGAAGGAAAACTAATATCAATAGGGATATAAACATTTTCCGATTTAAGAATTCCTAAGAAGCTAATGATTAAATCAATATCTCGTTTTAATAATACTCCTATATAGTTGCTGTTACTGGAATAATTGTTACGTATATAATGAGCTAATTGATTTGATCTTTTGTCTAATTCTTCGTACGTAATTGAATGATCATCAGAAACAATGGCTATTGCTTTAGGCGTTTTTATAGCTTGGTCTTCAAATAGGTCTACGATTGTTTGATCTAATGAAAGATCCTCGTAGGTGTTGTGGTTAGTATTCAGTAACTGATCTTCTTCTTTTTGAGGTAAAATAGAAAAGCTGTGTACGGATGTTTTCTGGTCAGATTTTAACCCGTGTAATAATTCAATTAATACTTTTTCCATAAAAGCAATTACCCTATCTGCTTCAATGTCTCCATCTACCTGAACTTTTAACCCAAAATCAATTCCGAAATCATCAACATCAATAGAGAAAGGATAATTTGAACGCTCATGTCCTCCTACAAACGTAACACCCGAATCTATGCTATCAATTTCTTCTTCTTCTTCTTCTTCTTCTTCTTCTTCTTGCTGAACAGAAGAATGGCGAAAATTAAGTATTGCACTAAAAAATGGAATGTCATTTGAGATATCACTCCAGCCTTGAACGGATGATAATGAAGTTTGTTCATAAGCCAATAACTCTCCCAACTTCTGTCTGACCTCATTTATATATTCGGTAGTATTTCTTTTTAACTCAATGAAAAATGGAAGAGTATTAATGAATAATCCTAATGAGTCAGAGGCGCCTAACGAACCTTGTAATCTTCCAGAAAATAATGAACCAAATAATGCATAGTCACTATTACTGCATTTACCTACAACTAACCCAAATGCCGCATGGAATAAAACAGCAGGGCTTACTCCTAATTCAATACAAGTGTTTCGAATTTCCTTACTTAAATTGCTGGGCAGAAGATCTTCAAATTCTTTTAATGTGCTCCCGTCTCCTTGAATGTCTGACAAACCAAAAGGGTATGTTGGTTCATCGATATTTTTTAATAGTTTTTGGAAATAAAATTTGCTGTCATTTGTTTTTTGTAGGTGTAAGGTGTGGCCGATAAAATTGCGATAAAGAACAGGTTCAGCGAGAGATTCCTTGTTGCATGATAAATATTCCTCAATCTCATGGGTGATTTTTTCCATGCCAACATGATCTAGTATTAAATGATGTTGATTAATGATAAGGTAATAATTGTTGTTTTGGAAGTCATCTACTAACCGTAATTGTAACAAAGGTGCTTTTGATAAGTCCATCCATTGATTTCCTGGACTTATTAATAATTCTAGTTCAGATAAAACATCTTTGGAATTATTAACCGTTATAATCTCTTCAGGCAAAAGAACATTTCTTAATACTACTTGAACGGCGTGAGGTAGGCCTTCACTAAGTATGCAAGTTCTCAAAACATCGTGGCGGTTAACTACAAATTGTAAAGCATTTATGAACGATGAACGTTTGTCTTTGTTAGGAAAGGATAATAAATGAGGTAAAATATAAGGGTCTCCTTTTGCATCTTGTTCTTCGTTGTTTAACAAGTAATGAAAGTATATTCCTTCTTGCAAAGGAGATAGAGGATAGATGTCTTGAATATTATGGACACTCCCTTCAATATTGCTAACAATTTTATCGATATCTTCCTGTGAAAAGTCTAACAAGGGAACCATTGAAGGTATAATACGTTTTGTGGTTGTTGTAATGCCATTTTCAGGAACCTGATACATTAAATCTGCTGATAATAATTTCTCCTTAACACTAGCAATTGTAGGGTTTAAAAAGATATCTCGTACCTCCATATGGTATCCTAGCTTTTGAGAACGTGAAATCAGTTGAATAACGAGCAAACTGTGTCCCCCTAATTCAAAGAAGTTATCATAAATACCAACTTTATCTATCCCTAATAAATCTTGCCAGATTTGAACTAATTCTTTTTCTGTTTGGTTTCGAGGAGCAACGTATTTTTTCGCAGATAATTTAGATGTTTCTATTTCAGGTAGAGCTTTTTTGTCTAATTTCCCGTTAGCTGTTAAGGGAAATTTATCTAATTCAATCCACAATGTGGGAATCATATAGTGAGGGAGACTTTCCTTCAATTGGGTTTCTACAGCATCTTTGTTTAGCTTTCCTTCTGGGACTACATAAGCTAACAAACGCTTACTACCATATGTGTCCTCTTTTGCTAACACACAAGATTGATGTATTGATTTTATATTTGATAGAGCCTTTTCAATCTCGCCTAACTCTATTCGATACCCTCTTATTTGTACTTGATTATCAATTCTCCCAATAAACTCAATATTACCATCAGGAAGCCATCTTGCTAAATCTCCGGTTTTATATATTCTACTCCCTTCTTTAAATCGATTTATGATAAACTTTTGGTTGGTAAGTTCTTCTCTCTTTAAATAACCTCTTGCAACTCCTTGACCACTCACGCATAATTCACCTACCACTCCTATAGGAACCAGATTCATTCCTGGGTCGGTTATGTATATCTGTGTATTATTAATTGGCTTTCCAATCGAAATTTTCCCTGTAGAGGTATCGGTTAATTTATAATTTGAAGCTACTACGGTAGTTTCAGTAGGTCCATAGTTATTGTAAATTTTAAGGTTGGTGGTTTTGTTGAGGATTAAGGCATCACCTCCAGTTAAAATGGTTATGTTCGTTAAATTAAAATTTTCCTCAATAAAACTATTGCATAACAGTGTAGGTATATAGGTGTGTGTAATTTCATGTTCGTTGAAGAATGTTTTCAAGAAATTCAATTCGTACCTGTCTTGTCGTGATATTGGGTATAAACTTGCTCCAGAAATTAAATATGGATATATTTCCCATATGCTAGCGTCAAAACTAATTCCAGAGAATAAAGTTCCTCTACTTGTATGGTTTACTGAATATTCAGTTTGATGCCAAAGACATAAATTGATTAGATTTTTATGTTCAATCATAACCCCTTTTGGCTTTCCTGTACTCCCTGAAGTATAAATAATGTAAGCTAAATCTTCACCAGTTAAGGTTTGATTTAGTTTTTCAGAGCTATAATTGGTAATAATTCCCCAATGACTGTCTAAGAGGATTTTAGTAATGTCATCACGTTCTATTAGCGTTTTTTTACTTATCACCGATCTACTTAATACAACCTTAATGTTGGCATCATCCAACATATAATTGATTCGGGCCAGAGGATAGTCTGGGTCAATGGGAACATAAACTCCTCCAGATTTCAAAATACCTAAAATACTTGAAATCATCTCAGGGCTTCGATCAATACATACCCCCACTAAGGTACCCGATTTTACACCTTGTTCTTTTAAATAATGAGCTAATTGATTAGAATACTCGTCTAGTTTTTTATAGGTCAGGATTTCCTTTTCATAAACTACGGCGGCTGCTTCTGGTGTTTTTGTTACTTGTTCCGAAAATAAATCAATTAGGGTTTTGTTTTCTGGATTAGAAGTATCAGTTTTATTAAAAGTTTTTACTAATTGTACTTTTTCTACTTCCGTTAACATTGATAATTCACCAATTGATTGGTCGATATTATTGACTATGCTATTTAGTAAATGTTTGAAATGGGTCATGATACGTTGTATCGTTTCTTCTTTGAAAAGAGAGGAACGATATGCCATGTTTAGAAAGAAATTCGACTCTCTTTCAATAACACTTAACGTTAAGTCAAACTGTACTGATATTTCTGAGGTTTCATATCCTGATATTGATAGAAGATCTTCTTCTATACTTTCTTCTTCTGAATCTATATCCCTTTCGGTTATTTCATTAGTATCGTTTTGATAGTCAAACATTACCTGAAATAAAGGTGTTATAGTCATGTCTCTATCAGTAACTACACTATCAACAACCTTTTCAAAAGGTACTAATTGGTTGTCGTAACTTTTTAAAGTAGTTTGTTTTACCTGACTTAGGAGCTCTTTAAAACTTGGATTACCGCTTAAATCACTTCGAAGTGCGAGTGTATTAGCAAAAAAGCCTATTAAATCTTCCAATTCAGATTGAGTACGGTTTGCAATAGGTGTTCCTATACAAATATCATTCTGACCACTATAGCGATGTAATAATACTTTAAAAGCTGTTAACAAAAACATGAAAGGTGTTACACCTTGTTGTTTGAATAGTGCATTAAGAGATTGGTTTAAATTTTCATCCAATTCTAAAAGAACTTCATTCCCTTTGTTGTTTTGTTTAGTAGTTCGTTTGTAATCTATTGGTAATGAAAGAGTATTGGTTCCTTTTAGTTTTTCTTTCCAATATGCTAGTTGACCTTCTAAAAGTTCTTTTTCAAAGTAATTGCGTTGCCAAATAGCATAATCAGAATATTGTAACTCTAGTTTTGGAAGAGGAAGGTTATCCTCTAGATCTAAAAAAGCATAGGTCGTAACGAATTCGTTCGATAAAATTTCAGACGACCATCCATCACTTGCAATATGGTGGGTAACAAAGGCTAATACATATTCATTTTTCCCTAAGTCATATAAACAAGCACGAAACATATAGTCTTTGGCAAGGTCAAAAGGAATACTTACGAAAGCATCTATTTCCGATTCGAGGTCGGCTTCTTTGGAAATAAGTACTTTACTTAGTGACCAATTGTCTTCCGATAGTACGTTTTGATATCCAATCCCGTCTTTTTCATAAATAACAGTACGTAAGATTTCATGTCGAGCGACAATTGTTTTTAGAGAACGTTCTAATATGGGGATTTCTAACTCGGTATTTAAACGAATGATGCTAGGGATGTGATATTCCTCGCTACTTCCTTGTAATTTATCTATAAACCACAATCGTTCTTGACCGAACGAAAGTGGAATATGATCTAGCTCTTCTTTGTTATATGGAATGATTTTTTCGAGTAATTGCTCTGAAATATCATTATTTTCAAAAGATTTTAAATGCTTAACGATTAGGTTTTTATTAGCCTTTATTTCTGCTATAATTTCTGAGTTAATTTCAGAATTTGCTTTGACATTTAGTGAGCCATCTTTTAAAATTAACGTTATTCCTTCTTTGTGCAGTTTGCGAAAAAAAGTTGTAATGTTCATAGTTTCCATGGCCTACTAAATTTCAATGTTTATGCTGTACTCTTTCTCCTTGTCTTCAAGGCTATGTTCCTTATGTTCTAAATAACAGGCTATTTCGTCTATGGTTGTAAACTTAAATATGTTTTGAATAGCTATTTCAACTTCTAATTCTCGACGAATCATTGAAACTAAACGAGTAGCTAAAAGGCTGTGCCCGCCTAATTCGAAGAAATTATCATAAATTCCTACTTTTTCAATTCCAAGTAGTTCTTGCCAAATAGTAGCAAGTTGTTCTTCCATTTCATTTCTAGGAGCTATATATTCAACAGTCGATAATAACGAACCATCGGGAGCAGGTAACAATTTCTTTGCAATTTTACCGCTATTAGTTAAAGGCATTTCGTCTAAGGTAACCCATATACTAGGAATCATGTAATCGGGTAGGCGAGCAGCTAATTTTTCTTGAACAGTTTCTTTAGTATACTCTTCGGTAGGGAGAATGTATCCAACTAAACGTTTGTTGCCAATTGAATCTTCTTTGGCTAATACGCAGCTACTTTGAATTTCTGAAATTTCTGATAATACATTTTCGATTTCGCCTATTTCAATTCGATATCCACGTATTTTAACTTGATCATCTTTTCTTCCCGAAAACTCAATATTTCCATCTGGGAGCCATTTGGCTAAATCGCCCGTTTTATAAATTCGATCTCCATTTTTAAATGGACTATCAATAAACTTTTCTTTAGTTAGTTCGTCTCTGTTTAAATAACCTCTCGCCACTCCAATACCACCAACACATAATTCTCCAATTACACCAAGGGGTAACAATTCATTGGCTTCGCTTAAAATATAAACTTGCATATTATTAATGGGTTTACCAATAGGAACTAAACTTTTTATATTTCCGTTGAATGTGGTTGTGCAAATACTTGCTTCAGTTGGTCCATATGCATTGAAATATTTATATTCCTTTGAAAATGTTTTGGCTACGGTTAACGGAATTGCTTCTCCTCCAGTAACTAATGTGTCAAGAGGTTTTAAATCTTCAACTTCTAATAATTGCAAAAAGGCTGGAGGTAATACGGCAAATGTAATGTTGTTATCTTGAATGAATTCTTTGAATAGAGGAGTGTCCGATTTTCTATCCTCTTCTATAATATATAAACTGGCTCCACTTAAAAGAGATATTCCAATTTCCCATATTGAAGCGTCAAATGAAGGGTTGGCAAATTGCAAACAATTTGATTCAGGAGTAATAGAAAACGAATTAATATTGGTTAATAGAGTGTTAATTACACTAGTATGCTCAATCATTACTCCTTTTGGTTTTCCAGTGCTTCCTGATGTATAAATGATGTAAGCTAGGTTATTAGGTTTTATTTCAATATTTGGTTTATGAGCACCGTAATCTTCTCCGTTTTCGATAAATTCTTCTAAAACTGAGTCGTCAATTACAAAAATAGCACCACTGTCTTTCTGTATGTAGTCTTTTCGCTCTTCTGGATAATAAACATCAATTGGAACATATACACCTCCTGTTTTTAATATAGCTAAAAAAGATACTATCGACCAATCGCTTCGCTCTAAGGATACACCAATAGAGGTTTCAGTTTTTATTTCATAAGTGCCGAGTAGGTAGTTTGCAAATCGATTTGATAGTTCATCTAATTCTCCAAAAGTTATTATCTCCTCACCATAAACTAGCGCTATTGCTTCAGGGGCTCGTTTAACATGGTCGTTGAATAAATCTATAATAGTTTTATCTTGAGGGTAAGAGATCTTATTATCATTGAAAATTTCCAACAATTGTACTTCTTCCCCTTTCGTTAACATAGTTAGTTCGGTTACAGCTTTTTCATTGCTCATTTCTTCAATAATTTCATTAAGAATTGACTGCATGTACGAGAGTATTCTGTCTGGTTCTATACTTGGATCCATTTGAGCAGATAACCCAAATAGTTCTCCGAAATCGTCAACATTTAAGGTAAATGGATAATTTGTGCGTTCATGACCTGCGATAAAGGTTTCTCCGAATCCCGCAGTACTATTATCATCAATACTATCGTTATCATCTTCTTCTGAAGAATCGTGAGAATGACGGAAGTTTAATAAAGCACTAAAGAATGGAACTTCGTTTGAAATATCACTCCAGTTTTGAATGGCAGACAAAGGGGTTTGTTCATAGGGAAGTAGTCCATTTAATAGTTGCTTTACCTTTTCAATGTAGTCCAATACAGTCCCTTTTAATTCAACAAAGAATGGTAATGTGTTAATGAATAAGCCTAATGAGTTTTCAGCTCCTAAAGAACCTTGCAGACGCCCAGAGAATAATGAGCCAAACAATGCGTAATTGTGATTACTACATTTCCCTACTACCAATCCATAGGCAGCATGAAATATAACAGCGGGACTCATTCCTAATTCAATACTAATACTGCGGATTTTTCTACTTAACTCTAAGGATAAAATAATTTCAGAATCTTTAATATCGCTTCCATTACCTCTGATATCTGATAAATTAAATGGATACGTAGGATCTTCAATATCAGCTAACAATTCTTTAAAATATGATTCGCTGTCATTTGTTTCTTGAAGGTGTAGGGTATGGCCAATAAATTCGCGATATAGAACTGGCTTAGGAAGTATGTCTTTATTTCCTGATAAATATTGATCTACCTCAAAAATGATTTTTTCCAATCCAACATGGTCCATGACTAAATGGTGTTGATTGACAATTAGATAGTAGTTGTTGTTTACAGGATCATCGGCAGATTTTAACTCTAATAGAGGAGCTTTAGATACATCTAACCATTGGCATCCTGGAGCCATTAATGATTCTAGTTCAGATAATGTGTTTTCAGGGTTATCTATGGTCAGGTGCTCTACCGTTAAAGGAACTTCCCTAAGTACTACCTGTACGGCTCTAGGAAGTCCTGTGCCAATAACACAAGTGCGCAATACGTCATGACGATTAGTTACGAATTGTAAGGCTGTAATAAAGGTTTTTCGTTCTTCTGCATCTGAAAAGGATAATAAATGAGGTAAAACATAAGGATCACCACTTTTTTTATCGCTCATTAAATAATGGAAATAAATTCCTTCTTGTAATGGAGACAAAGGATACATATCTTCAATGTTTGAAACTCCTCCTTCAACTTGAGAGACCAATAAGTCTAAATCCTCTTGTTCGAAATCTAGCAGAGGAACCATTGAAGGAATAATACGTTCAGTGGTTTTGGTAATTCCATTTTCTGGAACTTTATACATTTCTTCAAGTGAAGTTACTCTTTGACTAATTCCTGCAATGGTAGCATCAGTAAATACATCTTTTATTTCAATATGTAAGTCTAATTTTTGAATACGAGAAATAAGTTGAACAACTAATAAGCTATGGCCTCCAAGTTCAAAGAAGTTATCGTAAATTCCTACTTTATCTAGGCCTAATAACTCTTGCCAAATTGTAACTAATTCTTCTTCGGTTTCGTTTCTAGGGGCGACATATTTTCTTCTAAGCAGCAATGATTCATCGATTTCTGGCAGTGACTTTTTATCTATTTTTCCATTTGTTGTCAATGGCATTTCTTCCAGTTCAATCCATAGCATAGGAATCATATATTCTGGCAATATTTCCTTTAATTGAGCTTGTAGTAATTCTTTGTCAAATTCTCCTTCAGTCACTACGTAAGCCACTAAACTATTGCCGCTTGGGTCTTCTTTAACCAATACACAACATTGATTTACAGATTCCAAAGCTGAAATTGATTTTTCTACTTCTCCTAACTCAATTCGATAACCACGAACTTTTACCTGATTGTCTTTTCTTCCTTTATATTCAATCGTTCCATTTGGTAACCAGCGAGCCAAATCACCAGTTTTATACAGTGTTTCTCCTTGCTTAAACGGGCTGTTGATGAATTTTTCTGCAGTTAATGTTTCTCTGTTGATATAACCTTTAGTAACTCCATTACCTCCGATGTATAGTTCTCCAAATACTCCTAACGGAACTAGACCGTCATAAGAGTCTACAATATAGGACTCCACATTAGGCATTGGTGAACCGATATTGTTATTAGTAAACTCTTTGATGTCGGTTGCTACAATAGCGTCAATAGTGATCTCTGTAGGACCATAATGGTTATTTATTTGAACATTAGGTAAGAGGCTTTGTATTTCGGAAACGAGTGAAGTCGTTAAAGACTCTCCTCCGATACAGAGTAATTCTAAGCTTAGAGAGTTTGATATTGTAGAGGTTAATCCGGTAAGGAATATGCTGAAAAAACTAGGAGTTCCTTGTAAAACTGTAACCTTTTCTGATACTAATAAGTGGAGTAATGAAGGAATGTCTTTCCCTGTTTTTGAGTTTGGTATTACAATTCGTTCACCTGTTATTAGCGGAAGGAACAACTCAAGTAGAGAGACATCGAAAACATAATTGGTCAGTAAACATGATCTTAAATTCTGTTCTGAACCTAGTAGTTTCAATTCACCCTGTAAAGTAGAGAATAGATTTCCATGGGTTACCGCAACTCCTTTAGGTTTTCCTGTACTACCAGAGGTATAAATGACATAAGCTAAATGACTGGTTGATGAGATTGTTTGAGGATTTTGAGTAGGTAATTTTGAAATATCTTTCCAATCATATGTTAATGAAATAATCTTAGTTTCGTGTTGATCCGAAGAAGTTTCACTTGTGTTTCCACTGCTTATTAGTAGTTCAATACCAGTATCTTCAAGTATGTAATCTATACGGGATGTAGGATAATTAGGGTCTATAGGAACATAGGCACCTCCTGATTTTAGAATACCTAAAATACTTACAATCATATCGTTGCTTCGTTCCAAACAAATACCAACTAAGGTGTCTGATTGAACACCTTGTGTTTTTAGATAATGTGCTAATTGATTAGATCGTTCATTTAATTCTTTATAAGATAAAGATGTTGATTCGAATAATGCTGCAATTGAATCTGGTGTTTTTTCAACTTGGGCTTCAAACAAATCAACAACTGTTTGGTTTGTAGGAAAAGAAACTTTTGTAGCATTGAAAGCTTTTAATATTTGAACCTCTTCTTTTTCAGTTAACATTTGTAGGTCATTAATCGGAAGATTGTTATTATTAACAATGCTCGTCAATAATTCTTGATAATGAACCATCATACGGTTCACTGTTTCTTCCTTAAATAATGCCGTACAATATGTTAAGCTTAATGTTATTTCACCTTCTTCTTCGGACACGTCTAGAGTGAGGTCAAACTCTGACTTGTCATCGTTAAATTCATATCCAGATATTGTTACATCTTCGATTGTTATATCAGTTGAACTTGAAGGCGTGTTTTGTAACGTAAACATTACTTGGAATAGTGCGCTAGAGCTCGTGTCACGGGTTTTTACAACTCGGTCCACTACTTTTTCAAAAGGAGCTAATTGATGATCGTAGCTCTTTAGTGTTGTTTGTTTTACTTGACTTAAAAACTCCTTGAAACTTGGATTGCCACTTAAATCACTTCGTAATACTAAGGTGTTTACAAAGAAGCCTATCATTTCTTCCAAATCTGATTGAGTACGATTAGCAATAGGAGTACCAATAGAAATGTCTTGTTGACCACTATAACGAGATAACAATACTTTAAAAGCGGCTAATAGTAACATAAATAATGTAACTCCTTCTTCTTTAGCCAATGCATTAAGTGAGCTTGTTAGCTTTTCATCTAAATCAACAAATAAAGTGGCTCCTGCGGTACTTTGAATGGAAGGTCTAGGGTAGTCAAATGGCAATACTAAAGAACTTGAATCTTTTAGTTTTTCTTCCCAATAGGTTAATTGATCTTCTAAAATTTCTTTCTCGAAATAAGTTCGTTGCCATAAAGCATAATCAGAATACTGTAAACTCAATTCTGGAAAATGAGTTTTTTGTCCTGATTTTAATGCACTATAAATTGTAATAAACTCATTTGTTAAAATACCTGAAGACCATCCGTCGCTTGCAATATGGTGAAAAACACAGGCTAATACGTACTTGTTTTTTCCTAAGTCATATAAGCCACAACGCAACATATAATCTTTTGACAAGTCGAAAGTAATGTTCATAAAGTCATGAACTTCTTTCTCTAGGTTCGTTTGTTCCGAAGTAACAACTTTTTGCAAGGACCAGTCATTTACAGGTATTACTTTTTGATAACCAATACCTTCTTCTTCGTAAATTACGGTGCGGAGAACTTCATGGCGGCTAACAATAGTTTTTAAAGTTTCTTCTAGTATTTTTACATCTAAGTCTCCTTCTAAACGGATCACGGTGTTTATATGATACTCTTCACTACTCCCATTCATTTGCTGTAAAAACCACAATCGTTCTTGTCCAAATGATAACGGGATTTGTTCAAGTTCTTCTTTATTGTATGGGGTGATTTTTTCTAGTAAACTTTCTGAAGAGGTATCTTCTTCATAAGCTTTTAGGTAGTTAATGATTAACTCTTTATTATTTCGTATTTCAGTAATTATCTCAGGATTAATTTCGGCATCGGCTTTAATATTTAATGATCCGTCTTTTAAAACTAGTTTTATTCCTTCTTTATAAAGTTTGCGAAAGAAAATTGTAATATCCATGTTGGTTAGGTTAGATTTATATTTGGTTAGGTTAGATTTATATTTCGATATTTATACTGTATTCTTTTTTCTTGTATTGTAAGTTGTACTGCTTATGTTCTAAGTAGCAGGCTATTTCGTTTATGGTTGTAAATTTGAAGACATTTTGAATAGCGACTTCAATTTCAAATTCTTTGCGAATCATTGAGACTAAACGAGTAGCTAATAAACTATGGCCTCCTAGTTCGAAGAAGTGGTCATGAATTCCTATTGTATCAACTTCAAGTAATTTCTGCCAAATAACTACCAATCGTTTTTCTATGTCATTGCGAGCTGATACATATTTGTTTTTTGAAAGGATAGCTCCGTTTGGAGCTGGTAATAAGTTTTTGTTTATTTTTCCATTTGAAGTTAATGGCATTTCAGTCAGTTCTACCCATAAATTAGGAACCATATAGTCGGGTAAAATTGTTTTTAATTGTAGTTGAATTTTTTCTTTGTTGAACGTTTTATTAGGAACTACATAGCCTATTAGACTCTTTGTGCTATCGTTGTTTTGTCTGGCTAAAACACAGCATTGATTCACGGATGTTAATGATGATAATGATTTTTCTATTTCTCTCAATTCAATTCGGTATCCACGTATTTTTACTTGCTCATCTTTTCTTCCGAAAAATTCAATAGTTCCATCTGGCAGCCATCTTCCTAAATCTCCTGTTTTGTAGAGTCTGTCTCCTTCTCTAAAAGGATTCGGTATAAATTTTTCTTCGGTTAATTCTGGATGGTTTAAATATCCTCTAGCAACACCTTGCCCACCGATACATATTTCTCCTATTACTTCAATAGGAACCAATTTCATGTTGCTGTTAGTAATATAAATTTGAGTGTTTTTTATAGGAGTACCAATGGTTATGTCTTTGTTGTTATTGGAGGTGTTGTATGGTAATGTAATTGTCGCCGTGACCGTAGTTTCTGTTGGACCGTATTTGTTATAAAATGAGTAGTTTTTACTCCATTTTTGCATCAATTCGAAGGGGCAAACTTCTCCCCCAGAAATAACTATTTTTAAATGCTCTATTTTATCATTTATTTCAAAAGTGTTTAAGAAACTTGGGGTTGCATGTAAATAAGTGATTTGCTCTTTTTTTATTAACGCCATCAGTTTGAAAGAATCAATAATAATATCTTTATTCAATAAGACTAACTTGGCTCCGCTTGACAAGGAAATAAAAATCTGTTCAACAGAGGCATCAAAAACAAAGTTGGCTAATTGTAAAATAACTTCATTTGAGTTAATATTAAGAGAAGAGCGCTGAGAAGTAATTAAGTTTACAACAGTTCTGTGTTCAATTAAAACCCCTTTAGGATTTCCTGTACTTCCAGAGGTGTAAATTACATAAGCTAGCTGATTCGGGAGTATAATTTTGTTTAACTTATTAGTGGTGTAAGTATTAATATCATTCCAATTACTCTCTAAGGATACAATGGTTATTCCTTTTTTGTTTTCTAATATTTTCTTGGTATGGTCAGAAGTTAATATGAATTCAATATTCGCATCATTTAAGATGTAGTCAATTCGATCTTTGGGATAGTCGGGGTCTATTGGGACATAAGCCGCCCCAGATTTTAGAATTCCTAAGAGCCCTACAATCATGTCTAACCCTCTTTCTAAACAGATACCAATAAGATTGTCAGAGGAGGTGCTTCTGTTGTGTAAGAATCTAGCTAATTGATTTGAACGTTCGTCTAATTCCTTATAGGTTAATGTTATGTTATTATGCGCGATGGCAATGGAATTTGGAGTTTTGTAAACTTGATCAGAAATTAAATCGATTAATGTTTTATTCAGAGGTTGGTCAAATTGGATGTTGTTAAATACTGTTAGTATTTGATTTGTCTCTTCTTTTGGTATAATGTCTAGGTCAACTAAATACGTTGGTTTTTCGGAATTTAAACAGGTAACTAATTGGTCCAACGTATTTTCAATATATCCAATTACACGGTTAACATTTATGTTTGAAACTACTCTTGCGGTTAAGCCGAAGTCTATTCCAAAATCATCTATGCTTAATGTAAACGGATAATTGGTACGTTCGTACGCATCAACTATAGTAACTCCTGAATCAAGTATTTTTCCACCATTTTTTGTATTGGACGAATTTGACGTATAACGAAAGTTTAGTAGTGCACTAAAAATAGGAACATCATTAGCAATACCACTCCAATTTTGGATATCGGATAAAGGTGTTTGCTCAAATGATAAATATTGATGTAACCGTTGATGAACGTTTTGAATGTATGTTGAGATACTTCCATTTAACTCAATAAAGAAGGGCAGGGTGTTTATATAGAGACCTAGCCCATCGGATGCTTCTTGCATTCGTCCTGAAAATAGTGAACCAAAAAGTGCATAGTCTGAATTACTAAGCCTTCCTATAACAAGGCCATAGGCAGCATGAAATAAAGCGGCTGAACTAATTTTTAAATGATTGCTAACGGAACGAATTTTACTGCTTAAACTTTTTGAAAGAAGAATACTTGATTCTTCAATATTAAGTCCATTACCTCTTATGTTAGATAATTGATAGGGATAGGTGGATTTGTCAATATTACAAAGTAAATTTTTGAAAAATTGTTTTCCGTTATTCGTTGCTTTTTGGTGAAGTGTATGTCCAATAAAGTTTCTGTACAAATAAGGTTTAGGTAATTTCGCTTCTTCATTGTATAAGTATGATTTTATTTCCGAAATCACTTTTTCCAACCCTACATGATCTATTACTAAATGATGTTCTAGTAATACCATATAATATTGATTGTTTTCTATGTCGTCTGCTAGTTGTAGTTTAATTAATGGAGCTTGGGAAACATCGAGTCGTTGATTTCCAGAATTAATGAGAATTTGTAATTGAGCGAATACATCTTTTGAGTTGTCAATAGTTAATTCTTCAACAAGTACTTCCGCTTCTTTGAGTACTACTTGGACTGGTTTTGGCAATTTCTCACTTAAAAAACAGGTTCTTAAAACATCGTGACGATTGATGACAAACTGTAAAGCTTTTATAAAAGACGCTCTTTTTTCTTTATTGGTAAATGATAGTAGTATTGGAGTTACATAAGGGTCACCAGCGGTTTTAGAACTTATTAAATACTGAAAATAAATTCCTTCTTGTAATGGTGATAAAGGGTATATATCTTGAATATTTGAAACTCCACCAGGAATACTACTTACTATTTTGTTTATGTCCTCTTGTTCAAAATTTAAAAGAGGAACCATTATTGGTGTGATATGAGAACAGTTTTCAGTAATACCATTGGTCGGAACTTGGTATGTTGTTTTAATTACGGATAAGTTTTTACTAATTCCGGCAATGGTGGCATTTGAAAAAATATCTTTCACATTAATATGAAAACCATTTTCTTGTAGTTGGTTAATTAGTTTAACAACTAATAAGCTATGTCCTCCTAATTCGAAAAAGTTGTCGTAGATCCCTATTTTTTCTATTCTTAATAACTCCTGCCAAGTGCTTGCTAAGGTTTCTTCTATTTCATTTCTTGGTGCTATATATGTTTTTGTTGATAATTCTGAAAAATCAGGATTTGGTAGTAGTTTTCGATCTAATTTACCATTTACAGTTAGAGGCATTTCTTCTAGCTTTACCCATAAATTAGGAATCATATAGTTAGGTAAGCTTGTTTTTAGTTTTTCTTGTAATTCTCTTTTATTTAGTGAATTTCTTGTGGTTATGTATCCCACTAAATGCTTGTTGTCATTTACATCATTTTTAACTAAAACGCAACATTGGTCTATTGAACCTAGAGATAATAAAACACTCTCAATTTCACCTAATTCAATGCGATGGCCTCGAATATTTACTTGAGAATCTTTTCTTCCGATAAATTCTAAATTTCCATCAGGTAGCCATTTTACAAGATCTCCTGTTTTATAGATACGCTTCCCTTTTTTAAATGGATTGGCTATAAACTTATCTTCTGAAAGGATTTGATTATTCAGATACCCTTTCGCTATTCCTTTTCCACTAGCCCATAGCTCTCCGATTACACCTTTAGGACATAAATTACCAGAATCATCTACTACATATAAAGATGTATTATCAATAGGTTTGCCTATTGGAATAGTGTCTGAAAGAGTTTTTATTTTATAGTAACTAATACATACAGTGGCTTCGGTTGGACCATAAGAATTGTAAATAGGAATCTTTTTGAAAATGTTGTTGATATAAGATGGCTTTAGTACATCACCACCACTAATAATTGCACGCAAGGACAGAGAATCAAAATTGGATTCTGTGTTTAAAAAATCAATTAAAAAAGGGTGTGTACTGAGTAGGGTAATGTTATGTTTCTTACTTAAAGAAACAATAGCATTAAAATCTTTGTTATTTTCTGCGATAATAAGTTTTCCTCCTGCACTTAAAATTGGGAAAATTTCTTCGATAGAAGTATCAAATGAAATGGAAGCTTGGTTTAAGATAACATCTGAATCAGTTATCTTAAAATAATTCGAGAATGCATATACATAATCTATAAGAGAGGCATGTGTTATCATCACTCCCTTTGGAGTACCTGTGCTACCTGAGGTATATATAACATAGGCTAAATTATTTTGGGAGATGGATATGGTAGGTTTCTCAAGAGGTTCTTTTTCGATGATATCCCAATGATTATCTAACATTAAAGCTTCTAAATTGTTTTTAACAGGAATTAAATGAATAGTATTTTTATCTGTCAAAACAAAACTCATATTTGAATCGTCGATCATATAATCAATGCGTTCCTTTGGGAGTGTTTTATCAATAGGAACATAAGCACCTCCAGCCTTTAAAACACCTAAAATACCAATAAGCATTTCTAAACTTCGATTTAAACAAATACCTACCTTTATATCAGATTTAATGCCTTGTTTATGTAAGTAACTAGCTAGTTGATTTGAGCGCTCATCCAATTCTTTGTAACTTAAAGAGGTTTCTTTGTAAACTACAGCAATAGCTTTTGGGTTAATCTCAGCCTGTTTTGTAAAGAGGGTTAAGATATTCTCATGTGATGGATAGGTTGTATCAATTCCTTTACCAATTTCTAGTAAATGTTTTTTCTCTTTTTCAGGTAAAATGGAAATGTCATTTATAGGTTCTGTTAGGTTGTTTTCAAATTGTCTTAAAATGAATAATAACCTTTCTGATAATAATTCTATCTCCGTTTCTTTGAAATACTCTTTAAGGAAATCAATAGTTAATATTAAAGAAGAATTTTCTTTGTAATCACACCATCGTATAAGTAATGGGTCTTCTAGGCTTCTAACTGTAGACAAGTTTTTTATAACAACATTTAACCCTGATGGTAATGATTTTGGAAAAGGAAATCCCTCATAGTTTATGACAATATCAAAAATTTGTTGCCGTTTTTTGGATAATAATTTCAGGTGTTTATTTAAGTGGGATATTGGATATTGTCGATGTCTAAAATCATTTCGTTGAGCTTTCTTTAGATCAAGGATGAATTCTGATAAAATTTTGTCTGGATTGTATGTTCCTTTAAAAGGAAGTACGCTTGAAAACATCCCTAGAGTTTTACGTTCTTCTCGACTTACTCTATTATGAATTGGAACACCAAAACTAAAGATAGATTGCGGTGTCGTTTTTCCGAAATATATGAGTAAAGCGGCTAAAGTAAATTGAGGAAGATTTGCTTTTGTTTTTTCATTCAAACGACTATATAATGCTTTGTCACTCTCTGAAATGGGGATTGATAAGCGGTATCCTCCAGTGCTACTGTTTTTTTTATGAATGTTAATTATTGGATTAGGAATGTCACTAAACTTTTCTCTCCAATATGTTGCATCTGAATCGTATTGTTCGGAGTTTAAATAGTCATTACTTTTTTTAGCTATGTCAAAATACAAAGGATAGGTATTTGGGATGGTAGTAGGAGAGTTTAATCTTCTGTCATACTCTTCTATTACATGACTTACAAATAAAGAAGAACCAAAACCGTCGTATAATAAATGGTGATTATAACAACACCACCAATGAATATTTTCAGCTATTTTTATTAATGAGTAGTTGTACAGTTTTTCCTGAGTTATATCGAAAGCTGTGTCTATTTCCTTCTGTATCCATTCTTTGGCATTTTTTTCTGGGGAGAGTTCATTTGAAAAATCAAGCTCATTTAAATAAACGTCTTTGGTTTCTCCAAGATATAGTAAAGGTTCGTTTCCTGTGAAATCATACCTGAAGTTATAGATGTCATATACTGAAGACAAGCCTGCTACAACACTTTTAAAAAGCACTGTATCAAGAATACCGGTAAGAACTACATAGCCTCCCATGGTATAAATGGAGCTTTTAGGATCTAGTAACTGACCGTAATAAACTTCCAGTTGTGCTAAATGCAACTTCTCTTTTGAATTCATTTTATGTGGGTGTTTTCGGAATTGTATTTTATATATGAGGAAGAGTTGTGTGTACAACCAATACTAAATTATATGTTTCGATCAGTTGTTATTTGGGTAGAGGGAAGTTTATTATATTACAAGAGTACGAGTCTCTTATTAAGCATTAACTAATTTAAAATAAACTAAAGCTAGAGTAGATCACAAGATCATTTTCTTTTCTGAATTTGTCTGATTGTGTTTCTTAAAAATTGTATTGTTAGTGGTGTTAAACGTCAATCTTTTTAAGAAACAGAATCGAGTCCAAGTTAATTTTTAGAGTATTAATTTATGATGAAATTTAGAATGATTTAGTTTACGTTAAAAAAAGATAAATATTTTTTTAAAAGATAAAAATCTTTAACCTAACTGAAAATCATTCTATGATGCTAGATGTCAGTTTTTTTAGTAAAGTGTTGAGATTAAATGTAATATATTAAGTTTTAGTACGGCTTCGCCCTTACCAATCACACTATGGCCTTCTTCTAATTTTATTGAGTAATTTTGCTGATAAATATAGAAAAAAATGATAATATATTTGATGCCTAATTTTAAATTAATTTCAATTAACGCGTTAAAGAGCTGGTTAGTAGTGTTTTAATTTTTGGATATATGTTAAATTAATTTTGGAGAAATAAGCGCAAAACTATTTATGAAAGAAGGAGTAAGTAGAATGTTTCAATTGCGTTAGTTCTATTATTAAGTTTGTTTAAAAAACAATACCAGTAAATACAAGAAGATATCGTATTAATAGTAAATTTTAATTCTAAGATTGTGCCATGAACGTCTTAGCTCATAAAATTCGTCTTGCTCTTTTCTTTCTTTCATCTTTCTATGAGAGAAATATCTTCTCGAATTGACTTAGTTTTGGTATAGGATTTTATACTGTTATTATGTTAAATACTTATATTATTGGGTAACGATTCTAAACTTTTCCCCTTATTATTAAATATTAAATTCTTTATTATGTTAAAATCAATTTCAAAACTTGGAACTACAATTTCTAAAAAAGACCAAAAATCTATTAATGGAGGTCAACCTTTTATTCATTGTAGAAGAAAGGAATGCCCAGTTGTATTAAATGGTAGAATTATAGCTTGTTACCCTTGCTATGAATCATAATATGGAGAGTGGGTACCTACTCTTTTTCTTCATTATATTAGATTACCTGCAATTATTCTAAATTTTGTTTAAACTATCGGACATAAATAAACACCTCGTAATAGGTGTTTTATGGTAAGTGTATATTGTTTCACTAACGTTTAACATGGCTAATTGCTAACTGAAAAGTTCAAATATTTCAAGTTTGAACAATGTATTTATAGGATTAATTGAATAGTGAATTATTAAAAGTTCTATTAGATAATAACGTGTTTTCAAGGAGTAAATTCCGTTTAAGGTAGAACGGTGCTGGAGCAGTATTTGGGCCTAACTTTGTAAATAGAGATTTTTAAACTTGGTTATTTCATAATTAAATAATTCATTATGTTTCAAAAATTATGAAAACAATAACGATTTTTTGATTTGAAGATATTATATTTAGAAATTCTGAAGAAAAAGCTAACACTTAATAAACTATACCGAATTGAAAAAATCGCTTAATTTTTTAGTTTCACTACTACTGAAAAAAAATAAAATATCGTTTGACAAGGATGAGTTAAGTTTTCAAATAGAAAGTCATCCTTCTTATCCAAGTTTACATGCAATAACTGGAGTTCTGGACCATTTCAATATAGAAAATGTAGCAGCTGAGGTTCCGGCAACAGAAGATATTTTAGGACAACTACCCGATATTTTCTTAGCTCAAATAAAAACACCTGAAAACGGAGAGGAACTTGTAGTTGTAGAAAGGTCTAAAGAAATAATAACAATAGTAAATATTGAAGGCAAAAAGAAGCTTCAGAGGATAAAGGAGTTTTTGGAGGTGTTCACAGGAATCATTGTTGCCGTGGAGAAAACGGATGAGGTTCAGGTTATTTCAAAATCAGACAATCGAACATTAAAGTATGTAGCATATATTCTTTTGTTTGGTCTTTTCAGCGTTTTAATATTTAAACATTACAACAATGTCTTCAGTGTATTTCATTTACTATTATCTGTAGTTGGATTTATAGTTAGTGTAGCAATTCTAAGGCAAGAGTTTGGGTTGCAAAGTTCAATTGGAGATGCCTTTTGCTCGGAAACTGATGATAAAAAAGATTGTGATGCAGTTCTAACATCAAAAGGAGCTGAAATATTAAAAGGGTTTAAATTAAGTGATTTTAGCATTGTTTATTTCGGAACAATGATACTTTTTACTTTGATTCAAATAGGGAATCCTAACCTAGCATTACTTATTACCTATGCAGCCATACCTGTTACGTTATACTCGATCTATTATCAATACGCAGTTTTAAAAAAATGGTGTTTGTTATGTTTGAGCATTGTAGGGGTTTTATGGTTACAGGCTATAGTGACCTTTTTTATAACACCTCAGTTAGTTTTCGAAATAAATAGCAGCTTATTTTTCGTAGTGATTTCACTGTCATTGTTGGTAGCATGGACTCAGTTAAGACCAATATTAAATGAAGTGATTGATCTGAGAAAGGAAAAAGTAAAGTCGACTAAATTCAAAAGAAATTTTGGGCTTTTCCAAAGCTTGTTAAATAAATCGACTGGTTTGAATACAGCAATAGATGATAGTCAAGAAATTGTTTTTGGAAATTTAGACTCTAATTTAGAGTTGGTCGTTATAACAAACCCATTTTGTGGACATTGTAAACCAGTTCATAAACATATTGAAGAAATTTTACAAAAGTATCCAAATGCAGTTAAGATAAGGGTGAGATTTAATGTAAATACTAGCGATGTTGAAAGTGAATTGGTTAAAATTACTAGTAAACTGATACATATTTATCATGAAAGAGGAAAAGAAACCTGTTTAGTGGCAATGAAGGAGATTTACGAAGAAGGGAACGCAAAGGTATGGCTTAAGAACTGGGGTGAAGATAAAGCTGTATTTGTCGAAGAATTAGAAAGAGAAAAAGATTGGTGTCAAGAAAATGGGATAAATTTTACACCTGAAATTCTTATTAATGGTAAAGCATTTCCTAAGGAATATGATCGGTCAGATTTGGTATTCTTTATAGAAGAACTTGAAGAACAATCAGAAGTTGTGAATTAACAAAATACTGTGGCTAATAGGCCAATTAAAATATTCTTTCGCGAAGAATAGACACATGGAGTGAGTGTCTATAATTTTCACTCTATAACCTAACCAAATTTTATTAATTATGAAAAAAAGTATATTAAACTTAGGAGAAGTATTGACTTCAGAAACTCAAAAAAGTATTCAAGGAGGAGGAGGATTTGTATGCAGAGCAGGCTATTTTAATAGTAAAGACACTTGTCGCCGTGGACATCATCCGCATCCAGTATACGGAGTGTCTATTTGTTGTCGAGCATACTAATATATAACGTAATATAAGATTATTTTTTTTTGAAAAAATTTCCGAACTATAAACAAACTGAAGCAAAGGATTGCGGTCCAACCTGTATTAAGATCATTGCGAAGTATTATGGTAAAACCATAAATACGCAACAACTTCGTAGCCTAAGTGAAACTACACGAGAAGGAAGTAGTTTATTAGGTTTAAGTGAGGCTGTAGAATCTATAGGAATCAAGTCTTTAGGTATTAAACTAGCTTTTAGTAAATTAAAAGAAGCTCCACTACCTTGTATTTTGCATTGGAACAAAAACCATTATGTGGTTCTTTATAAAATTAAGAAAGACATAGTTTATATTTCTGACCCTGCCCATGGATTACTTACTTATTCAAAAGATGAATTCATTCAGAACTGGATAGGGAATAATGCTGACGAAAACACTGAAGAAGGTATTGCTCTGTTAGTAGAGCCAACACCCATTTTTTACAGTGAAGAATTTGATCAAGATCAAAAATTTGGCTTTTCATTTATATTTAAATACTTAATTAAGTATAAAAAATTCATTGTTCAGCTTATCATTGGTCTATTAGCGGGAAGTTTATTACAATTAATATTACCTTTTTTAACACAAAGTGTGGTTGATGTTGGAATAAAAAATCAGGATTTAAACTTTGTATACCTGATATTGTTTGCTCAGTTATTTTTGTTTTTAGGAAAAGCTTCGTTAGAAATTATTCGAAGCTGGATATTACTGCATTTGAGTACAAGAATAAACATTTCATTGATTTCTGATTTTTTTATCAAGTTAATGAAATTACCTATTTCTTATTTTGATGTAAGGATGACAGGAGATTTATTGCAAAGAATAAATGATCATAAACGTATTGAAAGAATACTTACAACATCGTCTCTAACGGTATTGTTTTCATTTTTTAACCTAATTATTTTTAGTATTGTCCTTGGGTATTATAGTATGCAAATCTTTGGTGTTTTTGTGCTAGGGAGTGTACTTTACTTCGGGTGGGTTCTTTTCTTCTTTAAAAAGAGAAAAGAATTAGATTACAAAAGGTTTTCACAAGTTAGTGAAGAACAAAGTAAGGTAATTGAGTTGATTAATGGAATGCAAGAGATTAAGCTTCATAATGCCGAAAAGCGCATGCGTTGGAATTGGGAATATGTACAAGCACGATTGTTTAAAGTCGCCACGAAGAGTTTAGCGCTAGAGCAAACTCAAAGTGTCGGGTCAAATTTCATAAATGAGTTAAAGAACATGTTCATTACAATTTTATCGGCGAAGTTGGTAATTGATGGACAAATCACCTTAGGGATGATGATGGCAATAAGTTATATTGTTGGTCAGCTGAATGGTCCAATTGTTCAGCTGATTAACTTTATGAGAGATGTTCAAGATGCACAAATATCATTGGACAGATTGGGTGAAATTCATAATATGGAAGAAGAGGAAAATCATACTGAAGAAAAGATAAGGGTAATTCCTGAAAACGTTTCTATTCAACTTAAAGATGTTACTTTTCGATATACAGGTGGGTTGGAACCAGTTATTAAGAATTTGTCACTTGATATTCCTGCAAATAAAACCACGGCAATTGTGGGAGTAAGTGGTAGTGGTAAAACAACATTAATGAAATTGTTATTAGGTTTTTATAAAACTGATGGAGGTGATATTACTGTGGGTAATTTTAATTTAAAAAACCTTTCTCAACAGGAATGGAGAAGAAACTGCGGTGTAGTAATGCAAGAAGGTTATGTTTTTAATGATACCATTGCCAAAAATATTGCTGTTGGCGAAGATTATGTAGACAAAGAAAAATTAAACCATGCTATTGATGTAGCGAATATAAGAGATTATATTAATGGTTTACCTTTGGGGTACAATACAAAAATTGGAAGTGAAGGAAGCGGTTTAAGTACAGGGCAAAAACAACGATTATTTATTGCGAGAGCCGTGTATAAAAACCCGAAATTTTTGTTTTTTGATGAAGCGACAAGCGCTTTAGATGCCAATAATGAAAAGGTAATTATGGAAAATTTGAATAAGTTTTTTTCTGATAAAACGGGAGTTGTGATAGCACATCGATTAAGTACTGTAAAAAATGCTCATCAAATAGTAGTGCTTGATAAAGGTAAAATTATTGAAAAAGGAAATCACGAAGAGCTTACTAAATTGAAAGGAAGTTATTACCATTTAGTTAAAAATCAATTGAACTTAGGTAAGTAAGATTATTAACGAGAGAAAGGAAATCATAAATATAATACGAAGTAATTGAATAAAGTTTTATGCCAGAAAATAATTCTGATATTGAAATAAGGAGCGAAGAAGTACAAGAAATCCTTTCCTACATGCCTAACTGGATGATCCGTTGGGGAAATACCTTGTTACTTTTGCTAATATTGATGTTATTGTTTATTTCGTGGTTTGTGAAATATCCAGATGTAATATCTACTCAGGTAATGGTTACTACCGCGTCTCCACCAGAAAAAATATATGCAAAAACTGGAGGTCAGTTTGAGGTTTTTTTAACCACGGAAGGAGAAAAAGTAAAAAGTGGTGATGTATTAGCTGTAATAGATAATAGTTCTCTATATCAAGATGTTTTATTGTTAAAAGGTGTGGTAGATACCGTTTCAACAAATCAAGATGTATTCCAATTTCCTATAGAGAAGTTGCCACCGCTAATTTTAGGGGATATCACAACTAGTTTTGCTCAATTTGAAAATGATTATTCGGACTATGTACTTAATGAAAAACTAACGCCATTTAAGTCAGAAACCTTCGCCAATAGAATGTCTGTTATTGAAGCGAAAGTGAGACTTCAAAATCTGTTATCCCAAAAAGAATTGAATATGAGAGAGCTAAGATTTAAGGATACAGATATTAAAAGAAGTAGAAAAATGTTTCTTGAAGGAGTTATTTCTGAAAAGGACAAAGAGCAAAAAGAAATAGAGTATCTTCAAGCAAAACGAGCGTATAAGAGTTTAGAGAGTTCTATTTCTCAGATCCGAGAACTAATTAGTAATTCAGCTAAGAATTTAGAAGGAACTTCTATAAAAAAGACGCAAAATGACGTGCGTTTAAAAAAGAAGGCTATACAGTCATTTTTGTATCTAAAAAAAGCTATTAAAGACTGGGAAAAGACCTATGCTTTGAAGTCTTCTATTAATGGAGAGGTTTCCTTTTTGTCATTTTGGAATAAAAACCAAACAGTAAAGTCAGGAGATTTAATTTTTACCATTATCCCGGGTAAAAGTGATGCATTTATTGGTAAGATAAAGGCACCGGTTGCGAATTCAGGTAAAATTAAGAAAGGGCAGAAAGTTCAAATAAAACTTTTTAACTATCCTTCGGATGAGTTTGGAGAATTAAACGGGAAAGTGAAATCTATTTCGCCGGTTCCCGACGCAGAGGGTAAATATTTAATTGATGTCTTATTGCCTAAAGAATTAGTAACTACTTACGATAAGAAGATTGATTTTAAGCAGGAAATGCAAGGTAGCGCGGATATCGTTACTGAAGATTTAAGACTTATTGAAAGGTTTTTTTATCAACTTAAAAAGATTATTAAATAACACAGTTTTTTTAGTTAAAACTCTCTTGAGCAGAGTTTGTAAGAGCCAAATTTATTTATGAAATATTTAATATTTTTTTGGCTTTTTGAAGGTAACAATTAAACAATTGTATCGTTTAACTATTGTTACTTAGGATAATGCTGTTCCTTTTCAAGAGCTAATTGATTGGTTTTTGAAGAGTCTTCAATATGACATTTCATGTAACCGATAATTAATAAAAATAAAAATAATGAAAAACCAAATTTCAAATTTAGGAAAGGTTCTTTCAAAGAAGGATCTAATAAATATATGCGGAGCCGCGAATGGTTCGAGGTGTCAAAGTTTAAATAGTAACAGATGTGAAAATACAAGTGGCTGCGTTTGGGATTGCTATCAATGTATTGAAGATCGACCTCATTTTCCTTCTTGCTAAGAATGAAATACAAAAAAATAGACATAGACCTGGAATGTCTTTAAATGATCTGGGTGAAAATTAACCTAATATTAAAACTTTTCATTATGAAAAACCAAATTTCTAGTTTAGGAAAACTACTAAAAAAAACTGAACAAGTAACAATTAACGGAGGTAGAAAGCAATGTAAGCCTCGTTGGAGTCAGGTGTGCCTTGATTGGGGGAATCACTGTTCTGAAAGCGAGTGCGCTTATGGTGGTCCGATAGATTAATTACACTACTAAAAACAAAAAAGCCTCCATTCGGAGGCTTTTTATTAATATATAAAATGATTTGTATCTTATTTTATTTCTTTAAAACGATCTACACTCGTATTTAACCATTTTTCATAGCTCTCTTTGTCTGTGTATTGTTCAGGAGTATTTAATACTTCTAAATCCGGACTTAAAGCAACATAAAAAGGTTGCGAGGCAATCTTAAAGTTGGCTGTTTGCAATGTAGCCCACTTGTCACCGTAAGTTCTAATTCTCTTTAATTTACCATTTGGTTTAATATAGTCGAATTGTTCGTCTTTAGGAAGCATTCTTTGGTGATCATCAACGTATAATGAGATGATTACAAACTCGTTACTTAAAATTTTATAAACATCTGGTTGACTCCAAATATTCTCCTCCATTTTTCGACAGTTAACACATGCCCATCCTGTAAAATCTAAAATCACGGGTTTGTTAACTTGTTTTGCATAAGCGATACCTTCATCTATGTCTTTAAAACAATCTAGGTTTAAAGGACATTGATTATCACCTTGTTTATAAATACTATGGAATTTCGGTGGAGCAAATCCACTTAATAATTTACTTTGATCCCAAGTAGGTTTTTGCAAAACTCCAGGAGCTAAATATCCAGCTACACCTAAAATCATAAGACCTATTAAAACTCGGAACATAGAAACTTTTCCATATTTCTTTCCTATAAATCCAAATAAATAGAGTGCCATCAATAAGGCTAATAAGGCCCAAATCCCAATAAACACCTCTCTTTTAAGAATATTCCAGTGTCCAACTAAATCGGCATTCGATAAGAACTTAAATGCAAGTGCCAATTCTAAGAAACCTAAAGTTACTTTAACTGTATTTAACCAGCTACCCGATCTAGGCATTTTAGCCATCCATTTAGGGAAGTTAGCAAAAACTGCAAAAGGTAAAGCTAAGGCAAGTCCGAATCCAACCATTCCGGCGGTTAACAACATTGCTCCTCCATCAGAAGACAAAGATCCCGCTAGTAACGAACCTAAAATTGGTCCAGTACAAGAGAAAGATACAATGGCTAATGTTAATGCCATGAAGAATATACCTAAAACACCTCCAATACCAGAAGCACTGTCCGCTTTATTGGTCCAAGATGCTGGTAGTGTTAATTCATATAATCCGAAAAATGAACCTGCAAAGAATACCAAAACAACAAAAAAGAAAATATTTAACCAGATATTTGTCGATATATTGTTTAGTATTTCGGGATCCAAGCTGTCTAAGAAATGGAAAGGTAAGCTTAAAAGCCCGTAAATAAGGACGATAAATAAACCATATAATATTGCATTTCCAGAGCTTTGAACTTTTTTCTCATTTTTCTTTGTAAAGAAAGAAACCGTTAAAGGAATCATTGGGAATACACAAGGAGTTAAGAATGCTAATAAACCTCCAACAAATCCAAGTAAGAATATATTTAAAAGACTACTGTTTTTTTCGTCAGTTTCTTCAGAAGCTTCACTTCTTAACATTACCTCATTTTTCAAATCTAATTTTAAAGATTCAGATAATGATTTACTTCTGTCATCCAGCTCAGTCGTAGTTTGAACTACTTCTCCTCCTTTAAGCGAAAATCCAAATGTAAAATCTTCATCGAAAGGTAAACAGTACTCTTTACAAACTTGAGCATCAAGATTAAGAGTGATTTTTGTTAAGGTAGAATCTTGTACAGTAATACGCTGTATAAGTGTCGCCTCGTCCATAAAAAAGATTTCATCTTTTCCCCAGATTTCACTAAATTCACTTTCAGTTTCACTTTCGGTTGCTTTTCCAACTAAAGTATAACCAGTTTCTCCTTCTGCTGGAGAAATAGTCATTGGTAAAGAAGCATCCTCGGGATTGTATTGAGAGTATAAATGCCAATCTTCAGCAATCGAAATTTCGAAGATCAAGTCATATTCTGTGTCTGATACTTTTTTAACTGTAGGATTTACCTCTAAAGGTGCGTCATCAGTCTGGGAGAAAGTAACAAAACCTATAAAAAACAAAATCAGAGTAATGAGTTTTTTCATTCTATAATAGTTTACAGGGGTTGATATATACATATTTGTAAAATACTGGCTGAACCTTTTAAAGGCAAAAATCTGCGGTCTTGCCTTTTACCAATAATCCAAATTACTTCATTTTTATTGGAACAAAGCAACCATGTATTTTGTTTTGCTATTAATGATAATTTCTCGTCTTTTAAATATTTACTAACCTTCTTTTTTCCCTTCATTCCTTTAGGATAAATCAGGTCTCCGGCTTTGCATTTACGCACAGTCAGGGGGTAATTTAGTAAATTTTTGTCAACATAAATAGACTTTTTGCCTAAAAATGTTGTTTTTTGAACGTTTTTAAATAACAAACTTATAGGCTCTGAGATAGTTAGAGTGTCGCTGTTTATAGCAAACTTCTGGGTGTCAGGGGATGTAAGTTTATAAGGTGGTAAAAGTAATAAAAAATCTCTGTCTTTTAGTAAAGTATGTGATTTTGTTGCAATTAATTTGCCATTTTCAGCTTCAACAAGGGTATTTACATCATTCCATTCCGTAAATCCGTAGGGACGAAGGATTTGATATAAATAAGCATCTGGGCTTGATAGCTCTTTAAGTTTTTTAATGTTTATTTTTAATGTATCTCCTTCTTTTTCAGTAATTTCTAGGGTTGTTTCCTTAGTTTTGTCGTTTATAATTCGTTGCCCTTGTTTTAAATATTTTAAAGTGTTTCCAAACGATTTTAATAAACTCGGATTAATTTCTTTTAAAACAGGAACAACGGTGTGACGAAGTTTATTTCTAACGTATTTTGTCTCGGAATTACTTGCATCTTCTCTCCAAGAAATATGATTTTCAGTCGCATAAAGCTCAATTTCTTCTCTTGAAAACGGTAAAAAAGGCCGTAAAATGTAATCATTTCGTTCTGGAATTCCAGTTAACCCATCCAAGCCACTTCCTCTTGAAAGGTTAATTAAAAATGTTTCTAAATTATCATCCGCATGATGTGCAGTGATAAGATAATCGTAGCCGTTATTTTTTACTAAAGAATCAAACCATTCGTATCTAAGTTCTCTTGCTGCAATTTGAGTTGATAATTTTCGTTTTGAAGCGTATTCTAAAGTATTGAACTTTGTGATATGGGTTTCAAGCTCTAGCTCTTTTCCTAAATTATGAATAAACTGCTCGTCATCATTACTTTCTTTATTTCTGAGCTGAAAATTGCAATGTGCCAGTGATATTTTATAAGAGAGCTTCTTTAGAATGTGGGCAGCGACCACACTATCAATCCCTCCTGATATAGCAATTAATATATTTTTTCCAGTTAAAAATGGGAAATTAGAAATTAAATGTTCGGCAAGTTTGTGCTCCATATAATTTAGATTTGAGTATTTAACCAATGAGTAACATCAGTTAATAATTCTTCTTTACAAAGATCGTTTTGAAGTTCATGATAGCCTCCTTCGTATATTTTGATAGTTGTTAAATTAGAATTTTCAGCGAACTCTTGCGAGCCTTTATAATCGATAATTTTATCTTCAGTTCCATGTAATATGAACATAGGGGTTTTTAATGAATTAGCGTTTGAAATGGCCCATTCTCCAGCGTCAATAAAGCTCAGTGAAAAATTAGGACTTACCTTATCATGAACTAATGGATCATCAACATATTTTTGAACTTCAATAGGATCTCTCGAAATATCGTTGGCGTCCAATTCATTTCCAAGCGTAATCGAAGGAGCTATTTTTTGCATTAATTTTCCTAAAGTTAACTTCCAAGCAGGTGGTTCAAAGGCAAGTCTTAAAAAAGGACTTGTGGCAATAACGCCCTTAATATTACTTTTTCTTTTAAGGGAATAATTAATAACAGCATTTCCTCCCATAGAATGACCATATAAAAAAGTTGGAAGAACTCCGAACAATGCTTCTGATTTCTTAATAAGTTCAGTAATACTATCCAATACATATGAATACCCTGGGTTATGACCTCGTTTACCTTTTGTATTTCCATGACCAAAGTGATCAAAAGCAATAACTGCGAAATTATTCTTTACGAACGTGTTCGCAACATGTTCATAACGACCAGAATGTTCGCCCATACCATGAATTATAACTATTACGGCCTTTGCTTTTTCAGGGTGCCAATATTGTCCGAAAAATGTGGTTTCATGAAATGGGTATGTAAAGCTTTTGTGTGTCATCGTATTTTGTTAAATAGTTGGTTAACTTATCGACTCAAAGTAGTTAAAATGAAAGGATTTATCAAATATATTTATGAAACACTTAAGAATTCAATAGAACGTATTTCATCGCTTTCGCTTTTAATAAGCATTCTTCATATTCTTTTTCGGGAGTTGATTTCGCCGTAATTGCTCCACCAACGGAGAAGGAAATGTATTTATTAGCTGAATTATACAAAATACTTCTAATAACAACATTGAAATCAAAGTCGCCACTAGGAGTAAAGTATCCAACAGTACCCGAGTATAACCCTCTTTTACTTTCCTCTAAGTTCTCTATGATTTCCATTGCGGAAATTTTTGGAGCTCCTGTCATACTACCCATAGGAAAGGTGTCTCGAATGACGTCGACTGGATGCCTTGTTGGCTCAATAGTAGAGGTTATTGTTGATATCATTTGATGCACTTGCTTAAATGAATATACTTTGCATAATTCTTCCACTTGAACACTACCTTTCTCAGCTGTTCGTGATAAATCGTTTCTCACTAAATCAACAATCATAATGTTTTCGGAACGCTCTTTATCATCTCTTGATAAGTCAAATGCAATTTTTTCATCATCAATTTTATTAATTAGCCTTTTGGCGGTTCCTTTGATAGGTTGAGATATTATTTTACGATCCTCTTTTTTAATGTATCGTTCTGGGGAAGCCGACAGCAAATATTGATTTTCATTTCTGAAAAATGTGGCAAAAGGAGGTTCTGATATTGCATTTAAATGTGTGTAAATATCGTAAGGGTCAATTTCAGTGTTTTCAACATAAAATTCTTGACAGAAATTGGCTTCGTAAATATCTCCTCTATGAATATGCTCTAAGATTTTGTTGACTTTTTGGTGATATTCATCTTTGTGAATTCTCAGTTTTATTTTTACTGAATCATTGCCGTTATTAGGTCTCTTTTCGTAGTTGATAAGAGTTGGATTCGCTTGAAAAATCTCTTCAAAATCTTCTTCTAGCTCATCATCAATCATATTTAAATAATGAAACTCGACAGTTTTACCTTTGATTAGGATTAACTTTTGAGGTTGAAAGAAAAATAAATCAGGAAAATGAAGCCCATCGAAATTCTTAGACTGTAATTCTTCAACATCATTTTTGACATCGTAAGAAATATAACCAAAAATATAATCTTTAGTGTATGATTGATATTCTTTTAACTTATCAAAACCATTGTAATAATCTGTTTTAATAGAAGTAAACTCTTCTACAGCCAATGCACAATCAAACGAGCTATATTTTTGATTGTAATTGTTAGAGTCTAGCCAAACTGCAGTTTCGTATTGTTTCGACCATCCAAAAAGTTTGTTTTTAAACTCAGTTGGGTTGTCTATAGAAAAATTTCGAATCACTCTTTGCATTGCGCAAAAATAAGAAACCCACAGTAAACTTGATAACATGAAAAAATGAAACTTAAATAACCTAGTTTCTTTTTACTACATTTATGCCTATAAACATCCTTTTATGATTAAAAAATGGTTTAACAATATCGGACCTGGTACTCTGGTAGCGGCTGCCTTTATTGGTCCAGGAACGGTCACGCTCTGTACATTGGCCGGTGTTAATTTTGGAACACATCTTTTATGGGCTATGTTGTTATCGATATTTGCAACAATAGTATTACAAGAAATGGCGGCGCGACTAGGAATTGTTTCGCAAAGAGGATTGTCAGAGGTATTACGACATGAAATAGTGAAACCAGGTCTTCGAAATTTTATGATGTTGCTCATTTTATCAGCAATTGTTATTGGTAATGCAGCTTATGAAGCTGGAAATATAAGTGGAGGTGTTTTAGGTTTGGAAACGATATTAGGAAGCATAACAGTGGATTTTGGAAGTTTTTCATTAAATATGTTAAGCTTTTCTATAGGGGTTATCGCTTTCATATTATTATTCCTCGGGAATTATAAAGTATTGGAAAAGATCTTGGTAGTACTTGTTTTACTGATGAGTGTTTCTTTTGTTATTACTGCTATTATAACAAAACCAGATATAATAGAAGTAGTAAAAGGAATGTTAGTGCCTTCGTTTCCAGATAATAGTTTGTTTATGATTATTGGACTTATTGGAACGACAGTGGTACCATATAACTTGTTTTTGCATGCTTCTTTAGTAAAAGAAAAATGGAAAAGTGATAAAGATTTATCACATGCTAAAAAAGACACGTTTATTTCCATTATACTAGGAGGGCTGGTGTCTATGGCTATTATTATTTCTGCGGCTGGAATACCTTCTGGAAGTATTAATAATGGAGCGGATTTAGCGCTAGGCTTAGAACCATTGTATGGGGCTTTTGCCAAATACTTTTTGGCGATAGGGTTGTTTGCGGCTGGTATTACATCGGCAATAACTGCTCCTTTAGCAGCTGCCTTCGTTGCAAAAGGTTGTTTAGGATGGGAAGACAATATGAAATCGTTAAGGTTCAGGTGTGTTTGGGGTGGTATTTTATTTTTAGGAGTATTATTTTCTTCAATAGGCATTAAACCTATAGAAATTATCAAGTTTGCTCAGGTGGCTAACGGAATGTTATTACCTATTATTGTTGGCGTTTTACTGTGGGTAATGAATAAAAAAACGATACTAGGTGAACATAGTAATACGAAAATTCAAAATCTTTTTGGACTTTGTATTTTGGTAATCACCATATTTTTGGGACTTCGTAGCATTTTAAAGGTCTTTAATATACTTTAATGAATATAGATATTAATTGTGATGTTGGTGAAGGAGTCGGTAATGAAGCTCAGTTATTACCATTTATTTCATCATGCAATATTGCTTGTGGAGGGCATGCTGGAGATGAGAAAACTATTGACAAAGTGCTCAAGTTAGCAAAGCTATACAATGTAAAGGTTGGTGCTCATCCGTCATTTCCTGATAGAGAAAATTTTGGTAGAAAGGTGATGGATATTTCTTTAAGTGAACTAAAAAAGAGCCTTGAGGTTCAAGTAATGGTTCTGAAAGAAAGAACTGAATATTATAAGAAAAGCTTGCATCATGTAAAGGCTCATGGAGCTTTATATAATCTCACTGCAACGGATAAAAAAATGGCAGAATTGGTGGTTGATGTGGTTTTGAAATGTTCCCCTGATTCCTTTTTATATGTTCCTTATCAATCTGAAATTTCCGAGATAGCAAAACAGAAAGGCTTGCAATTAAGGGTTGAAGCTTTTGCGGATAGAAACTATAATGAAGATTTAACCCTTGTTGCAAGGAGTAATGTTCAGGCGTTAATTCATCGTAAAGAAGAGGTTTTCTCTCATCTGTTGAGTATGATTGAAAAGAATAAAGTAAGAACAATTACGGGAAAAGAATTGCCAATAAAGGCCGATACTTTTTGCATTCATGGAGATAGTAAAAATGCTGATGTATTGGTGAAATATTTGTTTGATGAATTCAAAAAATTAAATATAAAAATAGACAAGTTGATTTATTAAAATTGAAGGAATTTATTATTACATATAAACGTTTCGGAGAAAAAGCCATTTTGATTGAATGGGAAAGAAGAGTGGATGAATCTATATTGGTGGATATAATCAACTTTAAAAATAAAATTATTGATTCAGAGAGTTTCGAGTTAAATGATTTGGTACTTGGGTATCATTCGTTAACACTTATTTTTAATAATGAGTTGAATGATTATGAAAGTTTGCGTGAGAATTTGGAAAAAGTACGGAAAACAAGAGTAGTTTCTGAAAAAAGGCAGAAAGTACTATGGAAAATACCTGTATGTTACGAATCGAAATTTGGAATTGATTTAGAAGAAATGTCTACTGGTAAAAACATATCGATGGACCAGTTAATAAAACTTCATACCGATCGTGCTTACACAATATATTTTATTGGTTTTTTACCTGGGTTTTTATACTTAGGTGGTTTAGAAGAAACACTTCATACCAATCGTAAGGCGAACCCGAGATTAAAAGTAGAGAAGGGATCAGTAGCGATAGGAGGAAGTCAAACAGGAGTGTATCCAATGGACAGTCCTGGTGGTTGGAATATTATTGGAAGAACACCCGTTCCTTTTTTTGATTTGAATAAAGAAAACCCCTGTTTTGCGAAATCGGGAGATCGTTTACAGTTTTATCCTATAACAGAATTGCAGTACATTGAGATTCAAAAAGAATTGACTTTAGGTGTATATAATTTGAAAAGAGAATTGTTATGATAAAGGTACTTTCCCCAGGGTTTTATGCCGCCATGCAGGATTTAGGAAGAATTGGATATCGAACTATGGGGGTTCCAATTTCGGGAGTTATGGATTCCTATTCTGCAAAATTAGCAAATATGTTGCTAGAGAATAGTTTAAATGAAGCTGTTTTAGAAGTGTTTTTTGGAGGTGTTCGATTAAAATTTTTAGAAGATAGTTATTTGTGTATTTCTGGCGCTGATTTTTCGGTTGAACTAAACGATGAATCCATAAAATTAAACGCCCCTTTTTTAGCGACCAAAGGAAGTGAATTAAAGTTTGGTAAAAGAAAGTATGGAGCAAGGTCTTACGTGGCAGTTAAAGGAGGTCTTGATGTGGAGAAAGTATTGGGAAGTAGGAGTTGGTATCAAGGGATTACATCGCGAATGAAGTTGGAAAAAGAAATGAAGATACCTCTAAATACGAAAGCGAAATATAGTTGGGGTAAGGAAAGAGGTGTTCTTAAAACACCAAAAGATCATTTTTTATCTGAAGAAATAGAATGCTCACGAGGGCCAGAGTTTGATCTGCTATCCTCTGATCTCGAAGAGGTGCTAGTTGCTCAACAATTCACGATATCAGGAGATAATAGCAGAATGGGCTACCGTTTAAAGGAGGGGATCCCAAACAATTTGGAATCGATGTTAACCTCTGCTGTTTTACCTGGAACGGTGCAGTTAACACCTTCGGGAAAATTAGTGGTTTTGATGAGGGATTGTCAAGTTACAGGTGGCTATCCAAGAGTTTTACAGTTAACTGAAGAAGGAATAAACAGACTTGCTCAGAAAACAACCAATGATACATTACGATTTGTTCTAAAATAAAAGAACCTCACATTGAATCAATATGAGGTTTCTATAATATAAAGTTTATTTGTTACTACTCTTTAGTAACTTCCTTTTTGATTTTTATTTCAGCATTTTCAAGCTCCTTAGAAAGCTCTTCAGCTTTCTTCTCAATTTCCTCAACGGTTCCTTTTAATTCTTTTGTTTCAGTTACTGTTTTGCCGTCTTTTGTGGTAGTTGTAGTAACAGTAGCCGTTGCATTGTCAGCAGTAGCTGCTTTTACCTTTACTTTCACTTCTTTTTTGATCGCTTGACTGCCAGTATGGTCACCAGAAGAATGCCCTCCTAAAATTGGAGCAATCACTAAACCAATTAAACAAGTTAATTTAATTAAGATGTTCATTGAAGGACCTGAAGTATCTTTAAAAGGATCACCCACAGTATCTCCTGTAACAGCGGCTTTATGTGCGTCTGATCCTTTATAGGTCATTTCGCCATTTATTTCAACACCTGCTTCGAAAGATTTTTTAGCATTATCCCATGCACCTCCGGCATTATTTTGAAATATAGCCCACATAACTCCAGATACACAAACACCAGCCATATAACCTCCTAAAGGTTCTGGACCAAATATTAAACCAATAATAATAGGTGTTATAATAGTGATTAATCCAGGTAATAACATTTCTCTTAAGGCTGCTTTTGTTGAAATGTCAACACATTTGGCATATTCAGGAGTTCCAGTTCCTTCCATAATCCCAGGAATTTCTTTGAACTGTCTACGAACTTCATGTACCATTTCCATAGCTGCTTTTCCAACAGATTGCATGGCTAAGGCAGAAAAAATAACAGGAATCATTCCTCCAACGAATAAAGCAGCTAAAACATCTGCTTTAAAAATATTAATTCCGTCAATACCAGTAAAAGTTACATAAGCTGCGAATAATGCTAAGGCTGTTAAAGCAGCCGAGGCAATAGCAAACCCTTTACCAACAGCAGCTGTTGTATTTCCAACTGAATCTAAAATATCAGTACGTTCACGAACATGTTCTTCCAGTTCGCTCATTTCAGCAACACCTCCTGCATTATCTGCAATAGGTCCAAAGGCATCGATAGCTAATTGCATAGCGGTGGTTGCCATCATTGCAGAAGCCGCTAGAGCGACACCATAAAAACCTGCAAAATAATACGATCCGTAAATTGCTGCAGCAAATAATAATACCGATAAAAAGGTAGATTTCATTCCTACAGCCAAACCAGCAATAATGTTTGTTCCAGCACCGGTGGCACTATTTTGAACAATGTCTAAAACAGGTTTTTTTCCAAGACTTGTATAGTAAGCAGTAACTATTGAAATTAAGGCGCCAACAGCGAGTCCAATACAAGCTGACCAAAACACGTTGATAGAAGCAACATCTTTAATACCTTCTCCAAAGAAGCTCATTTTTAAAGTTTCTGGAAGCATCAATTCAATTAAGAAATAACTTGCTGCCAAGGTAATAATAATAGAAACCCAGTTACCTAGGTCTAAAGCTTTTTGAACTTGTGGCTCTTTTGCTGTGTTATCTTTTATTCCTACTAAAAATGTTCCAATAATAGATGCAATGATTCCTACCCCAGCAATAACTAAAGGTAAAAGTATTGGACCTAATCCATTAAAATCATCGGTATACGGAATACTTAAAGACATATCGCGAATAACATAGTTTCCTAAAACCATAGCGGCTAAAACAGTAGCCACATACGATCCGAATAAATCAGCTCCCATACCAGCAACATCTCCAACGTTGTCTCCAACATTATCGGCAATAGTGGCTGGGTTTCTTGGGTCATCCTCTGGGATTCCAGCTTCTACCTTTCCAACCAAGTCGGCTCCAACATCAGCGGCTTTTGTATAGATACCTCCACCAACTCTTGCAAAAAGAGCGATAGATTCAGCTCCTAATGAAAAACCTGCCAGTGCTTCTAAAACAACGGTCATTTCGTTGTAAAAGTTACCACCATCAGTAATAAATTGATTGAGGAATAATAGAAAGAATAATCCTAAACCTAAAACAGCTAAACCAGCAACCCCCAATCCCATAACGGTTCCACCTCCAAATGATACTTTTAGCGCTTGTGGTAAACTAGTTTTGGCGGCCTCAGCGGTACGAGCATTTGCATCGGTAGCAATTCTCATTCCTATATTTCCAGCCAAGGCTGAAAAGATTGCTCCAATGATAAATGCTGGAACAATCATAATGCTTGTGGTTTCTACTATTTGAGAGATACCGAATAGGGCTAGAGAAGCCACAACTACGAAAATTAATAGAAGACGGTATTCGGCAGCTAAAAAGGCAAGAGCTCCTTCTTTGATACTTTTTGAAATAGCTTGCATTTTTTCATTACCCGCATCTTGTTTTTTAACCCAAACCATTTTTATGTACATAAAAATAAGTCCTATTAATGCCAAAATAATGGGCACATAAACCATGTTTTGTTTCATGTTTTTTGTTATTTGATTAGTTATAGTTTTGGTAAATATAACTAAATCAACGGGTAATAAAAAAACTCTCAGAATTTTCTGAGAGTTTTTAATATTGTTGTATTAGCGTTTGCTTAGATAATAAAGCTTTCTTTTTTACTATGCTCGCTTTCTGTATAACGATCGATACATTTTTGAAGGATGTCATATGCTTCGTTTGCATCTCCCCAATCTCCAACATCAACCTTTTTCTTTTCAAGATCTTTATATACTTGGAAGAAATGAGTGATTTCCTCTTTTCTATGCGGATTTAAATCAGAAAGGTCATTGTATTTATTCCAAATAGGATCTGAAACAGGAACACAAACTATTTTTTCATCCGGACCTTTTTCATCAGCCATATGGAAAACACCAATTGGTTTTACTTCCATTACACACATTGGAAAAGTTGGTTCTGCACCTAAAACTAATACATCTAAAGGATCTCCATCTAATGCTAAGGTTTCTGGAATAAATCCGTAATCACCAGGATACATCATTGAAGAGAATAACATTCTATCAAAACGAATTTTTTTTAATTCGAAATCATATTCATATTTGTTTCTACTTCCTTTAGGTATTTCAATTAAAACATCTACTGTTTGTTTTTCTTTTGCAGTCATATTGTTTATTAACTTATCTTCGTTTTCTAAAATAGGTGTGCAAAAGTAGCTATTTTTTGCCGTTTTTTATGTAGAAAACGCTGTTATTTTATAGTTAAATCTATGGTTATAAGCCCGGTTTGATACCGATTCTAATTGCAAACTTAGGTGTTGGAGAAACCAATGCTCCAGCAGGAGGCGTATAATTACTTCTCCAAATAGCATCAATACGTAAAAAACGTAGATTTCCATACCCTATATTTTCAATTCCGACACCGTACTCATAATATAAATCGTTAGGAGTGTTATAGTTGATGTTTGATCGACTCAAAGCTTTATTTTCATCAGAGATGCTACCATACGCCGCTCTAAACGTAACCAAACTTCTAAGTTTTAATTTTTTCAATAAAGGAATTCGATTAAAGATGAAACCATTAAAATGATGTTCTAAATGGGTTGCAGCATAAGTATCAGTAACAAAATCATAATAGTTAAGTAAAGTAAAAGTGTTTTTTACTAACGAGAGCGATTGGTTAGCTGGAATTGGGTTTAACAAACCAATAGGAACCGCACCAAAAGTTTTACCTCCTTCAAATGTAGCGTCTAATAATCCTAGCTCGCCTAAAAGTATAGGGTGATTATATTTAAACTGAATTTTATCGTAACTATGCGTACCGTTGAAAGGGCCTTTATAACCTTTTCTATAGTTTAAAACGAAAGTAGGGAAAATGTTTCGCCCAAATCTTCGCTCCACGCCTAAACCATAAACAAAACGTCCAGGAGTATACGAAACATAAATGTCAGAAGCTACATCAGTTATTTGCGATTGTAAAGTACCATTTTGATCAATATAGCTCATAGAAAAATCGGCTTCAGAAGCGGAACGAATTCTTGAATGAGAGAGGTTGAAACCAACATGTAAATTTAGTTTTACCTGGTAGTCAAAATTCGTGGCTATTTTGCGAACTTTCGATAAAAAGAAGTTGTCTCCTCGATTGAACAAGGCAGTTGTTCCAAAAGTATTTCCTAAAAGTTGTGTAGTATTTAACAAATTACTTCCTAATTGCTCTATATCATTCTGATAGGCTACACCAACGGCAATTCTCGGTTGGTATGATAGTAAGTATCTGGTCTCTAAACCATATTTAAATTTCTTATCCTTAAAGCCATAAGCAATATGTCCACCAACTCTAAAGCGATCATCTTTTGTTTTAAAAGTTCTAAAGCCAATTTTTGTTCTAAAACCTTCTACTTGATTATTAGCAAATAAGGTCCAAAGAGGTCCTATTTGAATGTTTCCTCCGGTATTCAAATAACCATTAGCAACTGTGTTGATGAAGCCAGTAATGGTTTTAATTTTTTTCTTCTTTTTAACGCTGCTAATTAAACTGTAAGTATCTTCATCAACAATTTTTCCTGATTTTTCCCAGAAGGTTTCATCCCTTTTAAACTGATCAGGTCTAATTTTTTCTAAAGACTTTAAATAGAAGTCGTCAGGTTTAGGTTTGTCTAAAATATAATCGTTAAAGGTTACGGTTTTCTTTATCGTTAAACCTTTGTTAGTTTCGTTTTTATCGACAAGCGTAAAATCTCCATCATAGGTGTTTTTGGTAGGTAAGTAAATACTATCGTTTTTTACTTCGAATTCCTTGTCAAAACTTAAGCCTCTAACAAAGTTTAAGTTAATGCTTTTATGAACTGCCATTTTTATTCTTCTGACAGAGTAGTTTTTGTCAGCAATCCATACGTTTCCTTGAAAAGCTAAGTCTCCATTTCTTCTTGGAAAGAAATAAATATTGTAAAGTTTTTGATCGTTTTTTACAATGCTATCGTATAAAACATAGTCATAAGTAGCAAAACCATTTGAAGACAAAGGGCTTACGAATGATTTTTGAAGGAGTCTGATATTGTTTCTAAAAATATCAACATTTTGAAATGTATTGGACATTCTATCAAAAACAAAGCCTTGCGCTCCTAACCCTTCTTCTTTTTCAGCTTTTATATCTTCTCTTATGCGGTCGTTTTTAGTATCACCATAAACTTTAGTGATTTTTTCTTGAAGGTAAATAGGGATATAATAGTTAATGCCGTCACTATCATATTTCACTTGTTTAATGTCTTTATTATAGCTTTTTTTAAAAACGCTTTTGAGGAAAACAGTGTCTAGGTTGTTTAATCCGATTTCAATTGCTGTATGCTTCTTGTACTCGTAATGATCAACTAAGTTTAAGCCTAGCTTTCGCTTCCGTTTCCATAACTCTTTTAATATTTTGTAAGCAGGGTTCTCCTCTTTTTTTAAGCGTTTTTTTGGTTTTGTAACAACAACTACTTCCTCTAGTTGATTAGATTCTTCTTTAAGAACAATGTTTAAGTATTTTGTTTTTTCACTAACCCGAACGGTTTGTGTTTCAAATCCAACAAATGATATTTCTAAAATACCTCTATACTTTTTCGTTTTCAAATAGAACTTTCCATCATCGTCAGTTACCGTTCCGTGTGTTGTCTTTTGAAGAACAACATTTACAAAAGGTAAAGGATTGTCAAATTCATCAACAACTTTTCCTTTTAATGTGAGTTGTGCACTTACCGAGGTGGTTATAAGGATGAGTAAGTGTAAAATTTTATTTTTCATTATCTTTTTTACCGCAAAATCCTTTTGATTATTGCAATCAAAAGGATTTAAAATTATTTTTTAGTTAAGTAAGTTTATTTAATATACATTACTTCTTTAACTGCTTTTACAACATCGTTGGAATTTGGTAACCACTTTTCAAATAAAACAGGAGAATATGGAGCTGGTGTGTCAGCTGTTGTAATTCTCTTGATTGGAGCATCTAAATGATCGAATGCTTCATCTTGAACTCTGTATGTTATTTCTGAAGAAACACTTGCAAAAGGCCAAGCTTCTTCTAAAACAACAAGCCTGTTGGTTTTCTTAACAGACTCTAAAATGGTTTTATGATCCATAGGGCGAACGGTACGTAAGTCGATAATTTCTATTGAAATACCTTCCTTTGCTAGCTCGTCTGCCGCTTTATAAGCCTCTTTAATGATCTTTCCAAAAGAAACAACAGTAACGTCAGTTCCTTCTCGTTTGATATCGGCCACTCCAATTGGAATAATGTATTCTCCTTCTGGAATTTCCATCTTATCACCATACATCTGCTCTGATTCCATAAAAATAACTGGATCGTCATCACGTATAGCAGCTTTTAACAAGCCTTTCGCATCATAAGGGTTTGAAGGAACGATTACCTTTAAGCCAGGACAATTAGCAAACCAATTTTCAAAGGCTTGAGAGTGTGTTGCAGCTAGTTGACCCGCAGAAGCAGTTGGCCCTCTAAAAACAATTGGGCAGTTAAATTGCCCACCACTCATTTGTCTGATTTTAGCAGCGTTGTTAATGATTTGATCAATTCCTACCAAAGAGAAATTAAAAGTCATGTACTCTACAATCGGACGATTTCCGTTCATTGCAGAACCAACAGCAATACCACCAAAACCTAATTCAGCAATAGGAGCGTCAATAACGCGTTTTTCTCCAAACTCATCAAGCATTCCTTTACTTGCTTTATAAGCACCATTATACTCAGCAACCTCTTCTCCAATCAAATAAATGGTTTCGTCTCTGCGCATTTCCTCACTCATCGCTTCGCAAACGGCCTCTCTAAATTGTACTGTTTTCATACGTTTTATAAGTAGTTGTTTATCAAGATTGCAAAAGTAATAAAAATAGATGTAAAAAAATTATATTTGTCTGTTATAAAAGATGTATAAAAATGTTAAAGGCTATGATTGAACTGTTAAAGAGAGGCTTTCCTTTAAAATTATACTTAATTATAAACGGTTTGTTTTTGTTAAAGTATGCCTCAAGGCAAAACCATATATCTGAATTTGTTGTTCTTATCGTCTATATCCTTTCTGTACTTTTTGTCCTGATGTACCTTAATAGGCCGTGTTTTTATGAGAAAACAGCGAATTTTAAAAAAGGTTATATGGTACTTAGTTTTATTGTTTTTTTAAGTCTGATAGTGGTAAATGTTTCAATTGATGCAAATAGTTTGCAAGTAGACAGATGGTCTGCAATGGAAGTCACCATTAAGAATATAGTAGAAGGGGTGTATCCTTATAATAAATTAGACCATTTAGGACAAACGTCATCGAATCTTCCTGGACTTTCTCTATTAGGATTGCCTTTTTACCTATTGGGTGATGTTGGGTATTTACAAGTGTTTGTTTTTGGTGTTTTTGGCGGTTGGATCTATAAATCTAAAAGAGAAAAGAAAGAGAAAGTGTTGATTTTAATACTGCTTGTTTTGTCTCCTGCGTATTGGTGGGAAGTTTTTGCTAAGAGCGATTTAATGAGCAATGTGTTGTTACTCTTGATTTTTATTGATTTTTGGAAAGAAAAGTATAGTGAATTTACATTTAGAAAACCTTGGCTACTTGGAATACTTGTTGGTTTTTTCTGTTTAACAAGAGGAGTTGTTTTAATTCCTTTAACAATTATGCTTTTCTATGAATTCGTAAAGACGGAGCTTCGTAAGAAAGTATTGTTTCTGTTAGGAGTTGTAGTTTCCATGTTCGTTCTAATACTTCCAATACTATTATCTCTTGAAGATTTTTATACAATTATCGAAAATAATCCTTTCAATCATCAAACTAAATATGCTCCAAAGTTGTTAATCTTATTGGCTTTAGTGGTTCCTTTTTTTCTTTCTAGAGAATTTAGTGCTTCTAGACCTATTTTGAACTATTCGATGTATGTGTTAAGTGGTTTGTTATTGAGTACGTTTTTGTTAAATGTCATGGAAGAAGGTGCATCGAAGAATATTTATGGAAAAGCTTTCGATTTGTCTTATTTAGGAATGTTGATTCCTTTTGTGATATCGTCTTTATCTAGTCTAAATAATCAAATACTTCAGGTGAAAATTAAAGGTTAATTCATTATTTTTGTCATCAAAGACTGGGATGTAATGAAAAATACTATGCATGCATAGTATTTTTTAAAAAAATTACTTAACTTCGTCATTCAAAATAAGATTCTTTAAAACAACAATATATGAAAATATTAGTATGTATCAGTCATGTTCCTGATACCACTTCAAAAATTAACTTCACTGAAAATGAAACTAAATTCGATACGAATGGAGTTCAATTTGTGATTAATCCGTACGATGAGTTTAGCTTAACTAGAGCAATGTGGTTTAAAGAAAAACAAGGAGCAAAGGTTACTGTTGTAAATGTAGGAGACGCTTCTACAGAACCAACTTTAAGAAAAGCGTTGGCGATAGGTGCAGACGAAGCTATAAGGGTAAATACTGTTCCAACTGATGGGTTTATGGTAGCCAAAGAATTAGCAGAGGTTGTGAAAAATGGAGAGTATGACTTGGTATTAGCTGGAAAAGAATCTGCTGATTACAACGGGCAAATGGTTCCTGGAATGCTAGCTTCTTTTTTAGATTTTAATTTTGTAAATGGTTGTGTTGGTTTAGAGGTAGAAGGTTCAAATGTAACTTTAGAAAGAGAAATTGATGGCGGTGATGAAAAAGTTTCTTCCGTTTTGCCAATGGTAGTTGCTGGACAGAAAGGAATTGTAGAGGAAAAAGATTTACGTATTCCAAACATGCGTGGAATTATGATGGCTCGTAAAAAGCCGTTAAATGTTATTGAACCGTTGGGTGCAACTGCTGCAACATCAACGAAAACTTTTGAAAAGCCAGCTGCAAAGGGAGCTGTAAAATTAGTTGAGAGTGTTGATGAGTTAATAGACTTATTGCACAATGAAGCGAAAGCAATTTAATTAAACAAAGTAGAATTCAATGTTGGTGGTTTCTTATATGAGAAATGATCAATATCAAAAAATATAAAAATATGTCTGTATTAGTTTTTGCCGATTCGTCGGAAGGAAAATTTAAAAAATCAGCTTTTGAGGTTGTATCATACGGAAAAAAAGTAGCTGAACAGTTAGGGACCGATTTAATAACATTAACGATAAATGGAGGTGATGCATCTGAGTTATTTACTTATGGAGCGGAGCACGTTATAGAAGTGAAAAATGGTTTATCGTCATTTAACGCAAAAGCGTATTCGGGAATTATTAAGCAGGTAGCTGATGATAAATCTGCAAATATTGTGGTAATTGATTCAAGTATCGATGGCTTAACAGTGGCGCCATTGGTTGCTGTTGGGTTAGAGGCAGGATATGCTTCAAATGTTGTCGAATTACCTAGTAGTACAGCTCCTTTCGTAGTTAAAAGAAAAGCTTTTTCAAATAAAGGCTTTAATAACACAGAAATTTCAACAGAGAGAAAAGTAGTTGGAGTAGCAAAAAATTCTTACGGAGCTCATGAGAATGCAGTGTCAGGAAATGTAGAGAGTTTTGATGCTTCTGTTGAAGAATTAACTGTGAAATCAGAATCTATAGAAAAAGCTTCAGGAAAGGTGTCAATCGCTGATGCTGATGTTGTGGTTTCTGGAGGTAGAGGTTTGAAAGGCCCTGAAAATTGGGGAATGGTTGAGGAATTGGCTGATATTTTAGGAGCAGCAACTGCTTGTTCTAAGCCAGTTTCAGATTTAGGATGGAGACCTCACAGTGAACACGTAGGGCAGACAGGTAAACCAGTAGCGTCTAACTTATATATTGCAATTGGTATTTCAGGGGCAATTCAGCATTTAGCTGGAGTAAATGCTTCAAAAGTAAAAGTGGTAATTAATAACGATGCGGAAGCACCTTTCTTTAAGGCGGCTGATTATGGTATTGTTGCAGATGCTTTTACAGTAGTCCCAGAATTAATTGAAAAGCTTAAGGCATTTAAACAAGGATAGAAATTAGGGAAAAGATTCTTTTTAAAGAAAATAGAGAAGAACCCATAATTTTTATTAAATTGTGCCCGCTTATAAAAGACTGTCTAAAACTTTCAAAAAGCTTAAGTTAGACAGTCTTTTTTATTTTATGTTGATGATAAATGGGTCTAATAAAACTAACTATTAAAGGAATTTCTTACAGTCAAACTCAAAGTGGCGCGTACGCTTTGGTTTTGAGTGAGGTTGATGGTACACGAACGTTGCCAATTATTATAGGTGCTTTTGAAGCACAATCTATCGCTATAGCATTAGAAAAAGAAATTAAGCCTCCAAGGCCGCTAACACATGATCTTTTTAAAACATTTGCTGACCGCTTCTTTATTACAGTCAAGCAAGTGATTATTCATAAGTTGGTTGATGGAGTGTTTTTTTCTAGCCTTCTTTGTGAAAGAGACGGAGAAGAGGAAGTTATTGATACAAGAACATCCGATGCTATTGCCTTAGCCGTTCGTTTTCATGCTCCAATATTTACTTACGAAAATATACTCGATAAAGCTGGAATCTATTTAAAGATAGATGAGGAGCTTTCTGATATAGATGAAGACGAAGAAGATCTTGAAGACGAATTTGAACTTGCTCTAGACAACGACGATGGTGTTTTTAAAGAAATGTCTCTCGCTGAATTACAAAATCAGTTGACTGATGCTGTTACTAATGAAGATTATGAACTTGCTGCGAAAATTCGTGATGAAATAAGTAAGCGATCTTAATCTTATAAAACTACAAAGAATGAAAAAGGTATTAACTCTTTTAATACTTTGGCTTTCGTTTGGAACGATGGCTCAAAGTATTGAAAAAGAATGGAGTTTTTCTTCGATAGAAACCTTAGATGGGAAGGAGATTCTTCCTGTTAATGAGAATGATGTTTTTGAATTAACCAAAGGAGATTTCAATTATTCATTAGTTTCAAAAGATAGTTTAAAGGCAACTGGAACTTATATACACCAGAATAATCTTTTAATCTTTAATTACACCTTACCAAAAGATACTGTACGTTACTATAATATAACCGAATTATCAGATAGTGTTTTAGTGCTTTCTGAAAAAAATATTTTATACAAGTTTTCTGATACCCAGAAAGAAATGGCGGGTGCTGTAGTAAGTGCTGATCAGGATATTCAAATCGAACAGAAAAAAAATGGAATTATTCCTAGTCAAGGTTTTTCAATGAACAGTATGTTCAGAGGGATGCTTGGAATGTTTGTTTTGCTTGTATTAGCCTTTTTATTTAGTTCCAATAGAAGAGCTATAGATTGGAAAATAGTAGGTTTGGGCTTAATTTTTCAAGTTATTATAGCTATTGGAGTACTTAAAATATCGTTTGTACAAGCTGTATTCAATTTTATTGGAAAAGGGTTTGTAGAAATTTTAGAGTATACTAAAGCGGGGAGTAAGTTTTTATTTGAAGGTTTAATTTCAGATATGGATACCTTTGGATTTATCTTTGCTTTTCAAATTTTACCAACCATTATTTTCTTCTCCGCATTAACTTCATTATTATTTTACCTTGGAATTATTCAGAAAGTGGTAAAAATTATGGCCTGGTCGCTAAGTAAAATATTAAAAATTTCAGGAGCTGAGAGTTTATCTGTTGCAGGAAATATTTTTTTAGGACAAACAGAAGCACCTTTATTGATCAAGGCATATCTTGAAAAAATGAATCGATCAGAAATGCTTTTAGTGATGATTGGTGGTATGGCAACAGTGGCAGGAGCTGTTTTAGCTGCGTATATAGGGTTCTTAGGAGGAAATGATGAAGCTTTAAAATTACTATATGCAAAGCATTTATTAGCGGCATCGGTAATGGCGGCACCTGGAGCTATTATTATTTCAAAAATATTGTATCCTCAAACCGAGGAAGTGAATACAGATGTTCAAGTTTCTCAGGAGAAAATAGGTTCTAATATACTAGATGCCATTGCTAACGGGACTACAGAAGGATTACAACTAGCTATGAACGTAGGAGCCATGTTGTTAGTTTTTGTAGCTTTTATAGCTATGATTAATGGCGTTTTAGGAGGAATTGGTAGTTTTGACGGAATAGAATATTTTGATTGGAAATTTGTTTCGTTAAATGAACGTATCGCAGGAGCTACACCATATCAATATTTATCACTCGAATTTATTCTAGGATACCTATTTGCTCCACTCATGTGGTTAATTGGTGTTGCCAGTGAAGATATGGCACTTATGGGGCAGTTGTTAGGGATAAAACTTGCAGCGAGCGAGTTTGTAGGGTATATACAGTTGGCTGATTTAAAAGATATCGAAAATGTTACGCACTTAACGTATAATAAGTCGGTAATTATGGCTACTTATATGCTTTGTGGGTTTGCTAATTTCGCTTCTATTGGTATTCAAATCGGAGGTATAGGATCATTAGCTCCTGGACAACGAAAAACATTATCTGAGTTTGGAATAAAAGCTCTTATCGGAGGTACTATTGCTTCTTTAATGTCAGCTACAATTGCAGGAATGATTATAGGATAATTTTTGTTCAAAATTCGATTAAATTATACATGATTCGTTGATGGTTTTTACTATATTAGAGTAACCAAATTTTATTTAAATCAACTAATTATGAAAAAATTACAAAATTTACAAGGATTTAAAATTCTAAGCAAAGAAGAAAAAAAGGAAATTAGCGGGCAAAGACGTGGATGGAAGATCTACTGTGGAGGTCCAGGAGAATGCTGTGTTCGTTACGATGATGGGTCAGGATATTGTGATGCCGGTTATTGTATGGGAAATAGATGTATTTGGGCATAGTCTAATAATCTTTTTTTAAAGTAAAAAAAATAGTAGAAACACCAATCAGTTATGATTGGTGTTTTTTGTTAGCTTAAAATATCGAATATTGGGGAAGTGGTGCAAAGTAGATCAATTCATTCTATTTAACATTTTAAAATAATTATGGAGATACCTTTCTTTCTATATTTAAGAAAACGAAGTTTATTGTCAATTAGGTAGTTATGAAAAGCCTTCAAAGGTTTAAAGCTTTGAGTAAGCAAGAGTAGCTGGGAATTAACTGAGGTATTGATCGTCATTATTGTAAAGGTAATAGCCAATGTTGTAGTTGAATGGCTATAACTTAGAGTTTTCGATTATGGTTATTGTCACGGTAATAAATGTGAATTGACTTAATTCTTCGTTAATAACTTACTGAAAAGAAATTCTAAAGCATCAATACTTTTTATGGATGCTTTTTTATTTTTACCAAATCTTATCCTTAGGTAGAATTATAACAAAATGAAGCAATATTTAGATTTAGTAAAGCACGTTTTAAAAAACGGAAATGAGAAAGAGGACAGAACAGGAACAGGAACCAAAAGTGTTTTTGGCTATCAAATGAGATTTGATTTAAGTGAAGGGTTTCCAATGGTAACGACAAAAAAACTTCATTTAAAATCTATTGTTTACGAACTGTTATGGTTTGTAAAAGGTGATACCAATATAAAGTATTTGCAAGAAAATGGCGTAAGAATTTGGAACGAGTGGGCAGATGAAAAAGGAGATTTGGGACCAGTTTATGGGCATCAATGGCGTAATTGGAATAGTGAAGAAATTGATCAATTAAAGGAAGTTATTGAGACCTTAAAAAAGAATCCAGATAGTAGAAGAATGATTGTTTCTGCATGGAATCCTTCTGTACTACCAGACACGTCAAAATCATTTTCGGATAATGTAGCCAACGGGAAAGCAGCGTTGCCACCGTGCCACGCATTTTTCCAGTTTTATGTTGCTGATGGTAAATTGTCTTGCCAGTTGTACCAGAGAAGTGCTGATGTTTTTTTAGGAGTTCCTTTTAATATTGCTTCTTATGCATTACTAACGTTAATGGTAGCTCAAGTTTGCGGTTACGAAGCAGGTGAGTTTGTCCATACTTTTGGAGATGCACATATTTACAATAACCATTTTGAGCAATTGGAACTGCAACTATCGAGAGAACCAAAGGATTTACCTACGATGAAATTAAATCCAGAAATTAAAAACATAGAAGACTTTACTTTTGAAGATTTTGAATTGATTGGCTACGATCCACATCCTCATATAAAAGGAAAAGTAGCAATTTAAATACATGATTTCTATTTAGAAATTTAAGAAATTATTTATACAACTTTAAGACGCTTTTGTTATCAAGAGCGTTTTTTTATTGAGTAATGCGCTGTCAATGAGTGCTTGTTTTAATATGTTTATTAAACCAAAGTAAGGCTATCTATTATCGGTATATATTTCAATGGTCTTTTTATGATTTAACGTTCTTTTATCGTTCCTAAGTGTTAAAAATTAAAAGATGTTATTATCTTAGTAAAAAACAATTTAGCTAAAAAAATGACCACAGAAATAGACACAATAAAAGAAAGTATTTATGAAAAAATAGCCGAAATTAATGACGAAAATGTTTTAATAGCTATTCAAACCATCATAAATAATATTGAAAACAGTAAAGATTATCAAATAACCAGTAAAGAAGATTTTTCGAGCTATATAAAAGAATGGGTGAAAAACATGTAATTGACAGTGCTCTTATATCGTTAAAAAAAATACTTCACGAGTTTCCTCAAAAAGCGTTATGTATTACGGAAGAAGATTGGAATGTGAAAAAATCTTCTGGAAAATGGAGTAAAAAAGAATTGTTGGGTCACTTAGTAGATTCTACCTTTAATAATTTACAGCGTTATATTCGTGTTCAATATGAAGATACACCACATGTGATGTATAATCAAAATGAATGGGTACGATCACAACATTGGCAAAAACTTCCCGTCACTAGAATATTAAGTTTGTGGGAGGCCGTTAATTGGCAAATTTTACATGTTTGGGAGCATTTTCCAAAAGAGAAAACAAATCTTTTACTTGATATTAGTAAGGAAACTAAAGAGATTCATACTTTTGCAGAAATGATTGAAGATTACATCAACCATGCAAAGCATCATATAAAACAAATACTACCTCAAATGATAACGGTAATTGCAGCTATTGGAGAAAATAATGAGTTAGGAAAAGGAAATGATTTAATCTGGCATTTACCTGCAGATTTAAAAAGATTTAAGAGGTTAACTTCTGGGCATCATATTATCATGGGACGTAATACTTACGAAAGTATAGGGAAACCATTGCCAAATAGAACAACCATTATCGTGACAAGAGATAAAAATTATCAACAGGAGGGGTGCTTGACTGCTGGGAGTATTGAGGAGGCTGTTGAACTAGCGAAAAGTGATGATGAAATTTTTATTATAGGTGGCGCACAAATCTATAAACAAGTATTAGCCTTTGAATTCATTGATAAGTTAGATATCACACATGTACATTCATCTTTTGAAGCAGATGTTTATTTTCCAGAAATTAATTCTAACCAATGGAAAGAGGTACGTCGAGAAGATTTTAAAGCCGATGATAAAAATAAATATGATTATAGCTTCGTTTCTTATGTAAGAAAGTCTCAACGAGAGATTCAGAAAACCGAGTAGGTCGGTCACTACCAAAAAAAGGAATAAATCAATTAATGACTTACAGTATTTAAGTCTTATTTACTTTGGTTTTTAGGTGTTAAGATCAAGTGATCTACTTAAGTTTAGTTATATCAAATCGCAGAAAAATATGTCAATACAACTTACTTCATTAACGAAAAAATATAAAGCTCAAACCGCAGTGAATGCTATTTCTTTTTCAGCAGAGAAAGGAGAAATTGTTGGGTTTTTAGGTCCTAATGGAGCAGGGAAATCTACGACAATGAAAATGCTTACAGGGTTTATTAAACCAAGTGAAGGCGAGGTATTTGTTGGAGGTGTTAATGTTGTAGAAAATCCAATTGAAGCGCAAAAGAAAATTGGATATTTGCCAGAGCACAATCCTTTGTATCTGGATATGTATGTTAGAGAGTATTTGCAATTTCATGCGGCTATTCATTCAGTAGAGAAAAGCCATATAGAAACAATAGTTGAAAAAGTAGGACTTACACCTGAGGCTAATAAACAAATAAAGCAATTATCAAAAGGATACCGACAACGAGTTGGATTGGCAGCTGCAATTTTGCATAATCCGGAGGTATTGGTGTTAGATGAACCAACTACAGGGCTCGACCCAAATCAATTGGTTGAAATTCGTCAATTGATCAGAGAACTTGGAAAAGATAAAACGGTATTGTTATCGACGCATGTTATGCAAGAGGTTGAAGCTTTGTGTGATAGAGTTATTATCATTAACAAAGGAGAGTTGGTTGTTGATGAAGCTTTGAAAGCTCTTAAATCAAGTAATAAGCAGGTAATAAAGGTGACTTTCGATTATAAATTGGAAGAACAGTTTGTTAAAAGATTACCGAATATAAGTGCTTTTAAAAATACAACTGAGAATAACTGGACGCTAGAGTTTGAAACTACTGAAGATATGCGTCCCGTAATTTTTGATTTTGCTCAAGAGAACGGATTGAAAATTCTTGGGTTAAACTCAGAAAATAAAAACTTAGAAAACTTATTTCAAGAGTTAACTCAGTAATAGGTAGCAAAACTATTTCGAATTTACTGTAAGCGAATATACTTTTCAATGTTTAAATGATTTACATTGATTGAAGTTACTTTTTCAATTCCTTTGGTTATTAAGGTGTCTCCATAGAGTCTATATTCAAACTCAAATTTGTTATTCTCCCATTCCCTAAAATTGCAAAAATCTAAATGTTCAATATATCTTTGAGAAGTTATTTCACACCTTCCACCACCAGACACAAAAATAGCGGTACTGTCTTGTTTAAGATCATGTCTTAGAAAAGCAAAATGTGTATTGTTAATTATTTTTATAACTTCTTGATTAGCGGTGTAATCTGTAACTGTAGTGTCTTTTTCTTTGATAATAGTGCCCGTTAATAATTTCCATGTTCCAATGATAGCAGGAGATTCTGTTGAATGTTTGGCTTTTGAATTTCTTTGACAAGAGTTAAGAAATAATACTAAAAAAAACACGGTTGAGATAAAACTAAATAAGAGGGATGTTCTTTTCATGAATAGCTTTTATATGGGTGACTAATATATAGTAAGAATTTTAGAGAATAAATAATTACTCTTGCTTTAACAGGATATTAGGTTTCTTAAAGGAGGAATAAGAAATCACATTGTTTTTTTTGAATTTCAGAGAAAAAACAACTAGAAATCCTTTCCAAGGAAGAAATGATAAAGAAATCTAATTTTTACAGTTAAGTTAAAAATTCTTCTTCCAATAATTTGTTACTTTGTTCTTCAGAATAGGCTTTTTATGGAAGTTTTTGAAAAGAACAATTAAAAGTTCTTCACCTTTGAATTGTAGTCATAGGTTTTTATGACGAAGGTGTTACCCGAAAAACCTGTTTAAAAAGAGTAGGGAACCTAAACTTTATAATTATGGCACTTCAAGCTCCATTTTCTATTACTATTAATCCAAAGAAGGACGTTTTGGATATTCATCAAGGAAAACTAATGACAACTCTAAGTGGGCATCAAATTCACCCGAATGGCGTATACGAGATTACCTATGAATCAACTGTTAAATATCATAACAACGAATACCCTGTTGATAAGGTAGTTATTTATAACACCAATAACGCTTCGAAAGGCTGGTTTTATACTGTAGATACATCAAACGATTCGACGAATCCATTAATCATTAGAACTGGAGCCTATGGAACGGACAGTGATAAATTATATGCATTTATTGTTGATGTAACATCTTCAGATAACACAGGAAGCGGTACATTAACGGTTACTCAAATAGCATAGACTAATATAAAAAGTTTCAAAAAAACAATCTCGCACATAATTAACAGTATGTGCGATTTTTTTATGTTTGATTGTTAATTTCTTAGAGTAATGCTGCCCTGAAATATTATTTTAAAGTTCCTTTATACCATATTCTTTTGACAAAATGGGGCACTGAGTTTTATATTCATTTTTAATAGATGGCTTTACTCCTTCTTTAATAATCATTCCGTTTCGCAGGGTCATTTCTTCAACTCCTGCTGAACTATAAAACAATAACATGCGAGCTCTAGTATTAGAATTGTTTTTAAAACCACGTATTTCATTCGGAGCGCAAGAAACAAAGTCTTCTTTTTTAGCAAAAAAATCAACGTTTTCTAGGTTGAAAGTAACTTCTCCTTCTAATATAAAAAAGGCTTCGTATTCTTTCGTATGGATATGAAGAGGAGCCCCTTGTCCAGACTCTAATGTTACTTCCATTAGTGAAAAGTTGTTTTCAGTTCTTTTTCCTTCGGCAATTATTCTATATAAATTTCCTGTTGATAATACATGAGTTCCTTCTTTCGCCTTACAAAAAAATGAATGTTGATTTGTTTCCATTATAACCAGTTTTGTTTGTATTCTGTTTTGTGTTACAAAGATTATGAAAATGTATATTTTCTGTATAGGATAAAATTTTAAAAGGCTTGGACTTATTCGAAATATAAAAATATTGATATCCGACAATAGATGAAAATAGAGAATAATGATTGAAATGTTCTTCAAAAAAGAACCCGAATAAGCTTTGAAATTCCGTACTTAACTATAAAACCCAAGTAGAGATAGTATGTCGTATAATGTGATAGGGTTTACGATAGTGTAATACAAAAAAAGGCAAAATTCGGGTCAAGTATAAATAATAAGATAATAAACAAAGAAGTAATCATGAGTCTTGCTTGTCTATTACTTTCTCTTATCTATTTATTTTTCTGACAACAATTATGGAGTTTGAATTGAAGCATGAACCTAAAAATGCTTCTCCATTAAAGTTTGAATCGAAACTCATAACATAAGGTTCATAACCTGATTTTGATGAGGTCCAGTAAAACAAACTTTCATCGAAGTTACCCATACCTTTTTCGTGTAAATTTAAATATATTGCTTCTACCGACTCTTTGCTCGGAATAAACCAATCATCATGATTTTTATAGTTTAAATCATAGGCAATTTTGAAGACGTAGTTGTCACTTCCAAACTCAAAACCATTTGTAACATTTGAATTGTTTGCTGCATTTCCCTCAATAATTTGAATAGTGTTTTTCATACCATCGCTGATAAGATTACTAGTAGTTAAATTAAAATGATCGCCCCATGATTTTGGTCCAATTTCAGAATAATTACAAGCTACAAGTAAAGATCCATTTATTTCATTCACATGAAAAATAAAGCCTCCTTCATAATTAACTCCATATAAAGCTTCTTTTCCAAGACTATTTGCTATTTGAAGAGTCGATACTCCATTTTGAAGGTTTTCAAGAACTGAAAGTTCTTCGTTAAAAATGGTAGGGTCAATTTCAATATTCTTGGAACAGCTTAAAGTAAAGAGTATGCATACAACAAAAACAAATCGTTTCATAATAGATAATATTTATAAAGTTTTAGATACGACAAACTAAATAAATATTGATTATTAAATACTTGTAAATCTACATGAAAGAGGATAAAAAGTAATTGAAAAGGAAAAAACTTAGGGTGAAAATTCGTCTGTTATTCGAAATTGTTTCCCCATATATATTCAAACCGAATACGAGCATGTTAATTCGGTAATTGTTTGTTCGGATGAATGAGACTATTCAATTCGTAATTGATTTTTTGTTTTAAAAATTCTAAATCCTTTGCAACAATCAGTTTAACCTTTATTTCTAGTAGGGTCAATTAAAAGTCAATAAAATGAAACAGGCTTTTCCCCTTTTTTTAAGTCTAAAAGCACTTAAAATAATTTAGGGGAAACTACTTTTTGAAAAGAGATTTTCATTGCGAATTTTCTTTTTAAGTAGGAGTAATTTTACCATGTATCCGAAACAGTGTATTTACATATCAGTAGAAACATAGCTGTTTTGGAAAGGGGAAAAACTAACTAAACTAACTACGCAAATGATTTTTGAGGTATTACAAATCATTACAGAAGATCTAAACGATTACCTTGGTGAAAACGCAGTGGCTTTATCGAACATCGCTTCAGTGGATGGAGAGGGAAGCTCACCAGGAAACAGCCCAGACATTTCACTGAGTTTAGTTAATCTTCAGGAAGAATTTTCCTTAAAAAACACCTCAAATAACTATACCAATGGAACTTCGGTAAGTTATAAGAATCCAAAAGTTTACTTAAATCTTTATGTACTATTTAGTGTTGACAAATCAACCTATACCGAGTCTCTAAAAAGTCTTACAAAAGTCATTGAATTTTTTCAAGGCAAACGTGTGTTTACTCATAATAATACTAATTACGATGGTATAGATGGTTTGGGAGATTTAAAGAGTTTTAAGTTCATTACTCAATTGTACACTCCATCATTCGAAGAGCTAAATTATATATGGGGAACCTTAGGAGGTAAGCAATATCCTTCAGCATTGTACAAGGTAACATTGTTGGAAATTGAAAGAGACATGATTACTAGAGAAGGCAAAGTAGTTTCTGGTATTCAAAAAGAACCATTCATTAAAAACTAAGGCTATGTATAAAACGCTATTTGACTTTAATTTATATCACACCTACTTTTTGGATGAAGGAGAAAAAACATTTTTTCAAACGAATGGAGCTACGAGATTAGCAGAAGAAGATAGAGAAACAGTTGAAAAAAAGTATGAGTTAGAAGACTTTCTAGGTATTGTACCTACAATGAGTACAGTTCAAAAATTAAAAAATCACAGATTGTTTATTAGAAATCATGCTAAAGGGTTTCGAGTTCTTTCTGAGACTAATAAGCAGATAGCACTAGAAGGAGGGATGGAAGTTAGTAGATATAGCCCGGTGATCCCGTTAGATGATTCACTGAACCTTACGTTTTATTTAAAAGTACACGATCCATATTTCTATAACTATTCAAGTATTGTTGAAAAAAAGATATCTCAACTTTATTTATTAACGAATAGAGATTCTAGTGGCATCAATATTTTCAGAGCTACTTCGAAAGAAAGAAAATGGAAGAGGTTTTTAATAAATGAAAAAGAAACAAGACAGCTAGTATACAATCTTGAAGTAGAAAATCAGAAACAACTACGCGTTCCTAATCTAGTTTCTATTGATGTTATTCAGCCAGACGAATTGAATGCTATAGAAATGAAAATTGAAAACGCACAATCTTTAACAGATGCAGAACAGGAGGTAATTAATACACTCAATACTGCTGTTAAAATACTTAAGAATAGAGGGATTGTAGGCGTACTGCAATTACAAATAAAAGGAGATGATAACACTGAGTTTACCGAGAGTATAAACGTAAAAAATCCGAATAATCAACAGTTTGATCTTGAAAAGCAGTGTTTACCTAAGGTGTATCCTGATTTTGAAGTGTTCATTAACAACAGAGAAACATTTTGGAGGTATAAAGAGTTGCAAACCTCAACCATAATGACCACGACACAAAAGAAACCATTGACGAAAAATGGAAGGGTTGAGATTGAAAATCAAGACGTTCTACCTCAACCACAAGGAGATTACTTTTTTCCAAACCCAACCCCTGAAATTATTATCAAAGAAGCACAAAAGTATTATTCGGAAGTATTTATATAAACCAAAAATTAATTAAAACTATTAATTATGTCAGCGTACAAAACACCAGGAGTTTACGTAGAGGAAATCGTGAAATTTCCACCTTCGGTAGCTCAAGTAGAAACAGCAATCCCTGCTTTTATTGGTTATACCGAAAAGGCAACTAATAAAATTAAGGGAGACTTAAAAGGAGTTCCAACTCGCATAAACTCTATGTTGGAGTATGAAAACCTTTTTGGAGCAGCGAAGGCCGAAACAGATATAGAAGTATTTGTGGAAGATGGAAAAGTGTCAGTAAAAGCTCCTTCGGCAGCAAACAGATCGCCATTTTTAATGTATAACAGTTTGCAAATGTTTTATGCAAATGGAGGAGGAGCCTGTTATATAATTTCAGTGGGTAGATATGGTGATGATTTAGATACTGATGATACGCAAGTAAGTAGTGTGTCATTCAATACACTAAACGACAGCCTTGCTACTGTTAGAAAAGTAGATGAACCAACATTGTTACTATTTCCTGATGCAACAGCAATAAACAATGATAATGATTTTTACTCTTTATACAATAATGCTTTAATGCAGTGTAAAGATTTACAAGATAGATTTACCATTATAGATACTAGATCTTATGATGCTGAAAGTGTTACAGATCCGAATATTACTGCTTTAAGAAATACTATTTCTTCAAATAAAGATGAAATCAAATACGGAGCAGTCTATTATCCATTTATTGAAACAATTTTAGATTATAATTATGATGAGTCTGAAATAGATGTAACCATAAGTACAGCTGCACCTAGAAATGTTCAAGCGGAAGTAAAAGCGATTTCAGATGCTATTGATACCACAGATTTAGGTGGTTTATTAGCGGATATTGATGCTTTGGCATCGACCGTTGATGGGTTTACGGGGCCAAATGAAGATTTAGACTCTGTAGCACAAGTGCCAAACATTGTTGGGAAAATCAATGATATTAAAAATAGTTTAGGAGGCTTAGAAACCAATTTAAACAAGGCGCTAGATTTGGCTAGAGAAGACGGATCAGCAACTTCACAAGCAAATGATTTTGATTCTTGGATTACTAACGAATTAGAAGAAATTCAAGTAGACCTAAATAAAGCTATTGATCGTTTAAATAGTGATGACACTAAAACCAAAGTTTTAAACGAAATATCAGATTCAACAGCAAGTGATCCATCGGTGCAAAGAGTATTAGGAACACATACAACTTCTACAGATTCAATAGTAGATAAAATTACAACATTAGTTGCTTCAGGTGAGCTAAAAACTCTTATTGACAACTTGCCAACTGCAAGTGGAAGTGCGACCGTTAAAAAATTGAGCGACGTTAAAAACGATAATAATCAGTTATATAACCAAATTACGGCAGAAATAGCAAACATTCCAATGGTATTGCCTCCAAGTAGTGCTATGGCGGGAGTTTATGCTAAAGTTGATTCAGATAGAGGAGTTTGGAAAGCACCTGCAAATGTAAGTCTAAACTATGTAATTAAACCAACGGTACAAGTTTCACATGAAGATCAAAGAGATTTAAATGTAGATACGTTAGCAGGTAAATCTATTAACGCAATTAGGACTTTTATAGGAAAAGGAACCTTAGTTTGGGGAGCAAGAACTTTAGCTGGAAACGATAACGAATGGCGTTATGTACCAGTAAGAAGGTTCTTTAACATGGCAGAAGAGTCAATTAAAAAAGCTAGTGAGCAGTTTGTTTTTGAACCAAATGATAAAAATACTTGGGTGAGAGTTAAGGCAATGATTGATAATTTCCTAACACTTCAATGGAGAGCGGGTGCGTTGGCTGGACCAACACCAGATAAAGCGTTTTACGTAAGCGTTGGTCTAGGTGAAACCATGACAGCACAAGATGTATTAGAAGGAAACATGATCATTGAAATAGGAATGGCGGTAGTTCGTCCTGCTGAATTCATCATCTTAAAATTCTCTCATAAAATGCAAGAAGCATAGTTGAGGGGTAATTAGTATTAAGTGTTGAGGTGTTAGTATAGAGGTGATTACTCATAGTTGAATCATCATGCTAAAGAATCAATATTTAAAATTTAACATTTAAAATTTAAAAAAATCATGTCACAAGCATATCCAATTCCAAAGTTTTCCTTCAAAGTGAATCACGGGGGAACAGAAATTAATTGTACTGAAGTTTCAGGGTTAGATTTTCAAAACGAAACCATCGAATATAGAGGTGGAGCCGATAGTGAATATCACAAAACGAAGCAACCTGGAATGTTTAAATACAGCAACATCACTATTAAAAGAGGAACTTTTGTTGATAAAAGCAAACAGTTCTACGATCAATGGGCTAAAACCGTTTATTTTCAGGAAGACGGGGAGAAATTTAGAGGAGACCTAACCATTAGTTTACTAGATGAGAATGGAGATCCAGCAGTTACTTGGAAAGCGCAAAATGCATATGTAACAAAAGTGCAACCAACAGATTTAAAAGCTGATGGAAATGAAATCGCCATTGAAACTGCAGAGTTCGTTCATGAGAAGTTAACTATTGTTTAATATATCAATTTACGAATGTATCAATGAGTTGATTTGAGGATTTAATAACTCATAATTCATAATTAAACATTTATAATTCAATAAACAATGGCTAATTATTATCCACCGGTTGGCTTTCATTTTACTGTAAAGTTTTCCGACATAGCGAATAAAAAACACGATCATCGATTTCAATCGGTTTCAGGTCTTTCAGTAGATCTAGAAACTGAAGAAGTTGCTGAAGGAGGAGAAAATCGATTTAAGCATAAAATTCCGGTCAGAACCAAATACCCGAACTTAGTTTTAAAACGCGGAATGCTTATCGACTCAGGTGTGATTAAATGGTGTCGAAAAGCAATAGAGAACTTTGATATTCAACCGGTGGATTTAACCATATCACTTCTTGATGAAAAACAACAGGCTTTGCAAACTTGGAAAATATCGCATGCATATCCAATTAAATGGAGTGTGGCCGATTTAAACGCCGAAGAAAACAAAGTAATTATTGAAACGATAGAGTTATCATACCATTATTTTACAGTGAGTTAGTTATGGCAATAGAAATTAAAGAATTATACATTAAAATAAATGTAAAGGAAGGTCCGAACAAAGAAAGTTCGAATAGCGGTCAGCAAACAAAAGATAATAATGAGGCTATCATTTCAACTTCAATAGAGGAAGTAATGGAGTTGTTAGAAAAGCAAAAAGAACGTTAAGAGTTAAATCATGAGCGAAGGTAAATTACAAAAACTGGTAATACGATGCTATAAAGAGGATAGCTTTGATCAAAAAGATGAAATCGAAGCGCTTCGTTATACAGCACTCCTAAATCCAGAGAAATATACTCAGTCGTATAAGACGGAATACAAAACCGAACAAGGATCTGGGAATAGTAATTCTGATCCGAAGTTCACCAGGTCTTTACCTTCAGATTTAGATTTAGAATTTCTTTTTGATAGAACAGGAGTTATCGCTCACTTTGGAAATGATAAAGAGGCGAAGCAAGATGAGAAGTTTTATAAAGATCATGGTAAAGGAATTATTGATGATATTGAAAACTTCAAAAAAGCGGTTTTCGATTATAACGGAGATAAACACAAACCTAACTATTTAAAAATCATCTGGGGTTCACTCAATTTCAACTGTGTATTAACAACACTTTCTTTCGAGTATAAGTTATTTAAATCTGATGGAACACCTTTAAGAGCAATTGCTAAGGCAAAATTTATAGCCTATATCGAGCCAGAAAAAAGAGTGGCCGAAGAAAATAATCAATCACCAGATTTAACCCATTATAGGATAGCTAAGGCTGGAGATACCTTGCCTTTAATGACGTATAAAATTTATGGAGATCCTAAGTATTACTTAGAAATAGCCAAACTAAATAAGCTAAGTAACTTTCGAAATTTAACTCCAGGACAAGAATTGTTTTTTCCACCCATAGCAAAAATCTCATAAATGAATAATAGCGGCGTCATAGCAACATCAAAGAGTCCAGATTTAATAACCTATAAGTTATTAGTAGAGGGAGAAGAATTGTCTGCTGTATACCAAGTAAAAAGCATTTTGGTAACAAAAGAAGTCAATAGAATTCCAACAGCTCAAATTGTATTGATCGATGGCGAGGCGGCTAAAAGAGATTTTGAATTGAGTAATGAAGAATTATTAATTCCTGGAAAGAAAATTGAGATAACGGCAGGATATCATTCTGATGAAGAAACGATTTTTAAAGGAATCATTATAAAGCATAATTTAAAGATTAGATCGAATACTACGCATTTAATAATTGAATGTAAAGATGAAGCTGTAAAAATGACCATCGGTAGAAAAAGTAACTACTACTTTGAAAGTAAGGACAGCGAAATATTCGAGGAAATTATAGGGAAATATGGTTTAGAAAAAGATGTAGAAGCTACGAATCAAAAGCATTTAGAATTGGTGCAATACAATACCTCTGATTGGGATTTTATCGTATCAAGAGCGCAGGCAAATGGGAAAATATGCATTGTTGATGATGGAAAAATAACGATAGCAAAACCTGATGTTTCTCAGAGTGAAATTGAAACGATCACTTTTGGGGCAACCTTACTCGATTTTGATGCAGAAATCGATGCCAGACATCAGGTTCAAAAAGTAGCTTCTTATGGATGGAACTATGCAGATCAGGAACTTTTAGAGATTGAAGGTAAAGATCCATCAATAAATTTAAATGGTAACCTTTCGGCAAGTGATTTAAAAGAAACTATAGGTTTAGATAGCTATGAGTTAAGACATGGAGGGGCGGTAACTGATACTTCATTGCAAGATTGGGCGGATGCGAAATGGATGTTTCAACAATTAGCAAAAGTGAGAGGTCGGGTAAAACTTCAAGGAATTCCGGCGGTAAAACCAAATACTATTTTAAAGCTTGAGGGAGTAGGAGATCGTTTTAATGGAAATGCCTATATCACAGGAATAAGTCATACAATAACGGAAGGGAATTGGGTGGTAAACGCGCAATTCGGATTAAACCCAGAGTGGTTTTCTGAAACTTTTGATATTAGTCCACAACCGGCTTCAGGGTTAATTCCAGCTATTGCAGGTTTGCAAGTAGGGATTGTTTCTCAGTTAGAAGAAGATCCAGATGGAGAAGAACGCATTTTAGTTCAGATCCCCATCATTAACAATAAAGAACAAGGTATTTGGTGCCGATTGGCTTTACTAGATGCTGGAGAGAATAGAGGAACTGTTTTCAGACCTGAAATTGGTGATGAAGTGATTGTCGGATTCATTAATCAAGATCCAAACAATGGAGTGGTTTTAGGAATGTTACATAGTAGTGCCAAGCCATCGCCAATATCAGCAAGTGATGATAATCACGAAAAAGGAATTGTTACACGTAGCGATATGAAAGTCGTTTTTGACGATGATAAAAAATCGATAAATATATCAACACCAGCGGGGAAAGTTATCACACTTGATGAAGATGCAGGAACTATTGTTGTTGAAGATGATAACTCTAATAAAATAACGATAGACAGTAGTGGGATACTTATGGAAAGTGCTGGAGATATTGCATTAAAAGCATCGGGGGATGTTTCTATTGAAGGAACCAATGTAAGTATTGCTGCAAATGCTGAGTTCAAGGCTGAAGGTTCTGCAGGAGCTGAGATGTCAACAAGTGCTATCGCTGTATTAAAAGGGGCGTTAGTACAGATTAATTAAGGTAGTGTTAAGTGATGAATGTTGAGTGTTAAGTTGTTGATAAGTAGTGCTTCTGATGACTACTCAAAATTAAAAGTAGTTTGTCATGTCGAGTGTTTTTTGCGACCGGAAGGAGTAAAAATTGTATTGAGACATATTTAATGTAACAATGTAACAATGTAAAAATGTATCAATTCATAATTGAGCATTCGTAATTCATAATTAACAATTCGTAATTGAAAAAATGGGGAATCCAGCAGCAAGAGTAAACGATATGCACGTATGTCCAATGTCAACAGGACCCGTTCCACATGTAGGTGGTCCAATACTACCAGCGGGAGAACCAACAGTTTTAATCGGAGGAATGCCAGCGGCTAGGATGGGTGATATGGCGGTATGTACAGGACCTCCAGACAGTATAGTTGCAGGTTCAGGAACTGTATTGATAGGAGGAATGCCAGCGGCCCGAATGGGTGATTCAACAGCTCATGGAGGAACTATCGTAGCTGGAGAGCCAACAGTATTAATTGGATGATTTATCAATGAGTTAATGTAGAAGTGGATCAATGTAACAATGTAAAAAGGCTAAGTGATGAATTTTGAGAGTTAAGTTATTGACAAGTAGTATTTCAAATGACAACTCAAAATTAAAAGGAATTTGTCATGTCGAGTGATTTTTATGACTGGAAGGACTAAAAATTATATCGAGACAGAGTTTATATAAAATGTACTAATGCATAAGTGTAAAAGTGTACCAATTCATAATTGAACATTCGTAATTAAGCATTCATAATTGATAAAAAGGTAATGTTAAGTGATGAATGTTGAGTGTTAAGTGTTAGGTTTTTAATAGGGGTATCTCTAATTACAACTTAAAATTCAATACTCAAAATCAATAATTAGAAAAAATGGAAAGTAAAAAAGCATTCTTAGGAACAGGTTGGGGATTTCCACCTGAGTTTAGTAAAGGTAGGAATGAAGTGATTATGACTTCCAATGAAGAAGATATTCAAAAGAGCCTTCAAATTTTACTAACCACGCAATTAGGTGAACGTGTGATGTTACCTGAATATGGATGTAATCTTGAGGAATTACTTTTTGAAAAACTAAATAGAACGTTAATCACCTATGTAACGGATTTGATTAGAACAGCCATTTTATATCATGAACCAAGAATTGATGTATTAAAAATTGATATTTCTGAAACCGATACCCTGGAAGGGAAGTTGATTATTTCGATTGATTATATAGTGAGAGCAACCAACTCAAGAACCAATTATGTATTCCCATTCTATAAAGAAGAAGGAACTAATATTTAACCAAACAAACCAAACTGATGTGTAATACATGTTGTCATATAGATAATGTCATTTTTAAAAGAAACGGGACCAATCAAAATGATCGTTTTCAAGCATCATTGAATCCTGATAACGTGGAGTTGCATGATTTTACGATTGAAGATTGGTTGCTTTTTGCTTTTCATTTTGCGCAGCAAGTGAATTATTTTTCACCAACCAATGCAGAAAATCATGAAGGAAATTGGCAATCTTTTTTTAATGTAACAAATAGTACTAAAAAAGACATTCCAAATAGAACCACAAAGGAGTATTCAAAGTTAAAAGAGTCTGTTAAAGAGATGCTCAAAGAGTTTGATAATAACGGTGAGCTAACGCCTCATTTAACATTGTTTGTTTGTTTCTTAAAACTACTAGAATATTCAAAAGATAGATTTAACTCTTTAACGCAAAGACATCTTTCTTTCTTCTATAAGGATATTTTAAAAATAGAAAAATTACCAGTCCGAGAAGATCAAGTTCATGTAGTATTTGAATTAGCAAAAAAAGCATTAGAAGAGGAAATTCCAGAAAACGCTCAATTAGATGCAAAAAAAGATGTTAATGGAGGTAAATTAATTTATGAAGTAGATAATAACTTTGTAGTTAATAAAGCGACTGTTGGTAGTTTAAAAAGCACATTTAACGATATATATAACGGGGAATTTAAATACAGTGAAATAACAAATTCTTTTGACGGTCTAGGGAAAGAATTACCTGAAAACTCACCATTTTGGTTTCCTTTTGGATACAATTCCTCAGAAAAAAATTATGACAACCTTCCAGATGTGGAACTTGGGTTTAGTATTGCTTCTCCTGTTTTAGCAATGAAGGAAGGAACGAGAAACGTATGTATTACAATAGACTTTAATGACTCAATTAATATTGAAGGAATTACTTCTACCAAATTATTAGAATGGATACAAGTTTCTTATAGCACTCAAAAATCATGGCAAGAAGTAAAGTTGTCAAAAACAGGAATAGCACTTCATGTAAAGGGAACTCAAGGATTAAGGTCAACATTTATGAGTTCAAATCAGTTACAATTGGTGTTTTCGGTAGATAAAGATTTACCTGCTATTGAAAATTATAACAATGAACGTTTAAAGAATAACTTGAGTACGGAGTTTCCTGTAGTCCGTTTTTTATTGAAAACGAATGCTAAAGAAGGACATGATTTTTTTAGACGAATTGTAAAAAAAGCGATTGGAAAAATCAAAATTAATGTAGCTGCTTTCGAGGTAAAAGATATACAAATGGAGAGTGATTTTGGCGTTTTGAATCCAGCTAAGCCTTTCATGCCTTTTACAAGTCAACCGATTCGAGGAGGGGCTTTTCATATCAAATATCCAGAAGTTTTTACTAAAAAATGGAGTGATATTGCTATTTCAGCGAACTGGATGAATACGCCAACCAATTTTGTAAGTCATTACAATGCTTACAAAAAGTCATTTTTAAGTAAAATTAGTAAAACGAATTATGTAGACGCTCTTTTGATTGAAGAAGAGCCATTGAAGGAGGCAAATCAACCTACGGATGGTATTACAGATGCTATAAATGATACTGCAAAAAAATTAGTGGTAAATGAGTCGGATTTGATCATTAATTCAGATAAAGATTTTAAAGCAACTTCAAGCTTATATTATAAAGAAGATTGGAAAACGAAAGACAGCGGTATTATCTTATTTCAAAAGAACAATGGTGTTTTTCAGCTAAATACATCTTTTAAAAACACCGAATCAGAAATCGATGAGACTTCTCAGCTTAAACTAACATTAAATCAATCCTTCTTACATTCATTATATCCAATGTTGTATACATTGGCTTTTACCTCTCAAAACGATCAGGCACCAATACCTAATCAACCATATACACCTTTAATTGAGAGCATTAAAATGTCATATGCGGCCCAAGAAGAAGTGAGTTTAGAGGTTGTAGAACCAGCGTCTTATGAAACTAGCAGAATTCAATTACATCATAACGATGTATTTGGGGTTTATGAAGAACATAGTTTTTTGAAAGAGGAAGCAAGAAAATCTTCAATTATTGGTCAAGATGTTTCTTGTTATTTGGTACCTGACTATTGTCATGGAGGGGAATTGTATATCGGATTAAAAGATGTTGAAGCACTACAACAAGTATCGTTGTTGATACAAGTTTTAGAAGGAAGTGAAAACCCGAATGTAGATACTTTTGTGGGCAAACAAGGGATTTCTTGGTCGGTTTTGTGCCGTAACTATTGGAAAAAATTAGAAGATGAGATACTTGTAAATGAGGTGGATAATTTTCTAAAATCAGGAATTGTGCAAATAAAAATTCCAGAACAAGCAACAGCAAAAAACACCAAATTTTCTGAAGATTATATTTGGTTACGCGCCAAAATGCATAAAAGTTACGATGCTGTTTGTAAGGTGTTTGGAGTGTATGCTCAAGCAACTATAGCTACTTTTTCTAACAATAAAAATGAGCTTTCTCATTTAGAAAAAGGACTAACGGCTGAAACTATTTCAAAACTTGTTACAAGGATTCCTCAAGTAAAAGGAGTTCAACAACCTTTTAATTCTTTTGGAGGGAAACCAGAAGAAACCGATTTAAAATACTATCAACGTGTAAGTGAAAGACTCCGTCATAAAAATAGAGCAATCAATCTTTGGGATTATGAACATTTAATATTGGAAGAGTTTCCAGAAGTGTTTCGAGTAAAGTGTTTAAATCATACATCGAAAACTTCGTTCATGTCACCAGGGAATGTTTTGGTTATTGTTATTCCAGATATTATTAATAGAAACGTATTTGATATTTACGAACCAAGATTAAGCCAAACGACTCTTAATGAAATAGAAAAATATGTAAATACTTTAAACGGAAAACAAGTGGAAGCCTTTGTTGATAACGCTCAATACGAAAGAGTTCACGTTGAAGTAAAAGTGAAGTTTTATCCACAGTTTGATGAAAATTTTTACAAGGATAAATTACAGGAAGATATAACCAAGTTGTTATCTCCATGGGCGTTTAATGAATCGGAAAGTATTGAATTTGGCATTGAATTAAATAATAGTAGTGTTATTGACTATGTGGAAAAGTTACCTTATGTTGATTATTTAGTGTCTTTGGAGTTAGCGAAGATTTCTGCTGAAGATGATATCAAATTAGCAGAAGGAAATACCACTGTTTTTGAAAGCCTAACTTTTGAAAAGAAACTTTCTCCTTCAAGTCCTAAACACATTTTAGTGTCTTCGAAAACTCATTCGATATCAACGAATGTTCCTACATGTAATCAAATTAACATTCAAGAAGCAGAACAATGTCTATACTAAATCAACATATAAGTATTCCTAAAAATGTCAGCACTAAAGACGACTTAGATTATTACTTTCTGAGAAATAAAGGCATAGAGTATATTGAGAAACTTGGTGGTAAATTATGGACTGACTTTAATTCACACGATCCAGGAATTACCATCCTCGAAGTATTATCGTATGCTATTACCGATTTGGGAATGAGAATTAATTTACCCATTGAAGATGTACTATCATCTAACAATTCGGGTGATTTTCATGAACAATTTTTTAAAGCTTCGGAAGTCTTACCAACAAGCCCTGTTACTGAAAGCGATTACAGAAAATTGTTTATCGACATTCAAGGAGTTAAAAACTGCTGGTTAACGGTCCATAAAAAACAAGTATTTGCCGATTTAAAAGAAGGAAAACTTACCTATAATTCATCAGACACTAGTCATTTAACCAACAATTTAAAAGATGACTTTTGGTTAAAAGGTCTGTACGATGTCTATGTAGATTATGAGGAAGGTACAGAGGATATTGTGGATGATATAAACGAGGAGATAAAAACAAGGTTTCATGCAAATAGAAACTTGTGTGAAGATTTAGTGTCTATAAAGCCAATTAATCAGTATCCGATAAAAATTTGCGCGGATATAGAAGTAGAAACAACAGCTGATGAGGAAAAGATACATGCTCTTATTTTAAATGCTATTGATGGGTATTTTTCACCATCGGTAAACTTTTATTCCATTCAAGAAATGCTTGATAAAGGATATGGATCAACTGAAATATTTGACGGCCCAATATTGGATAACGGGTTTATTGAGAGCAAAGAGTTGATGAAGGCAGATTTAACAGATGAAGTTCGATTGTCTGATATTATCAAGTTAATAATGGCTATTCCTGGGGTAAAGCATATCAAAGAAATTGCCATGGGCGATTGCGCTCAAGAAGCCGCAATGTTAGATGATTGGTTATTATGTATGGAAGATCATCAGAAACCAATGTTATGCGATAAAAGTGTTTTCAATTATAACAAAGGCGTATTACCACTGAGTATAAACAAAGCCAAAGTAGTAGAGTATTTACAAGAGTTAAAAGACGAAGAAGAAGAAAAAAGAGTAAACGCTAGCGAAAACAAAACCTTTTCATTGCCCGATGGAGAAAAATACAATTTAACCGATTATACCTCTATTCAAAATGAGTTTCCATTAACTTATGGAATTGGACCAGAGGGTTTAATTGATACACCAACTCCCGAGCGCGTTGCACAAGCAAAACAGTTAAAAGCTTATTTGACTTTTTTCGACCAAATTTTAGCAAGCTATTTCAAGCATTTAGAAAGAGTAAGTGATTTACTTTCTGTAAAAGGAAATTTAACTCAAACTTATTTTACGCAAGCTGTTAAAGATATTGATGGACTCGACGACTTGGTAACCGATTACGATCTTAATAGTGATATTTCATTAACCCAAACCTTGTTTGAAAAACAAGATAATGATATTGAACGCAGAAATATACTATTAGACCATTTATTATCAAGGTTTGCAGAGCGATTTTCAGAATATACCTTTATAATGAGAGCTATTTACGGTGCTAGTACTGATGAAATGGTGTTGAGAAATAAAGAAGATTTCTTAAGTGATTATAAAGTAACCAGCATGAATAGAGGAAACGCTGCGAATCTTTATAAGCAAGACTCAATTGCTTTGTGGGATACCAATAATGTTAGCGGAACGCAAAAAAGAATTGCCAGACTTTTAGGGATAAAAAATTATAATAGAAGAAGTTTGTCTCAGCAGCACAATGTTGAAACCTATACACTTATTAACGCTGATGATGAAAAAGTATTTCGTTGGAGATTAAGAGATAATGCTCATAAAATTATACTATCGGCTACAGAAGAATATTACGACTTATCATCGGCTAATAGGGAACTTTATTTTGCGATCTCTCAAATTATTCAAACCTCTGAAGAAAAAGTAAATGAAGTATTTGAAAATACTTTAGTAATTGATGAAGAGATTATTATTGATAATATTCAAATTCATCAGTCAGATTCAGGGAAGTATTCATACGATATTATAAATCCGAAAATAGCAAGTCATCATAACCCTGATAGAATAATAGCGAAGAGGTTTAATTATTACGAAACTCAAGAGGAGTTAAAAGACTCTATTATTCAGTTAATTCAATTCTTGAAAAATGAATTTTCTGAGGAAGGTATATTTATCGTAGAGCATATGTTATTAAGACCTAATGTCAATGCCGATGTAATAGATAAGGAACTGTTTTTGCCTATTAGTAAAGAAGAATGTAATCAATGTGAACCTACAGACCCTTACTCTTATCGTGTAAGTATTATAATTCCTGGATACACTTTTCGCTTCATGAATACTGACTTCAGAAATTATATGGAAAAGATAATAAAAGAAACATTGCCTTCTCATGTTTTACCCAAAATATGTTGGATTGGGTATAGAGATAATGAATTACAAGATAAGGAGGCTAATGATTTGTTGCAATTTGAAAATGCGTACAAAGATTATTTGTTTTCAAAAGCAACAATTCAGAAAGACCCAACGGAAGGACAAACTGATCAAGATCAACCACCATTGGAGTTGAAAACATTTATTGATAAACTAACCAAACTTTCAAACGTATATCCTACTGGAAGATTATTTGACTGTAGTGATGATGATAATGAATCATTATCAGGGAATATAATTTTAGGAAAAACAAACTTAGGATCACTTTAAAATCACGAATCATGGCTACGAAACTTTCAGATATAACAACAAATTATCGTCGATTTACACAAAATCAAGTATTAACCGAAGGACAGCTTAACGAAATAGTAAACTATTTTGATGATCAAGATCGTCTATCCAGAATTCTTTTGAGTGGAGTTGGACTGCTATGTGGTTTTGAAGTAAGCTTTTCGGAAGAGGCAAGTAATATTTATATTTCTCAAGGAACTGCTATTACCACTGATGGTGATATTATTAAGTTTTTTAATGAAGAAGGAAATAAGAATGTAATTCAACAAAACCATAATACCTACAGTTTTTTTAAGAAGTATGATAATAAAGATGCTAAATACAAGCCATACTTTTATGATAATGATGATCAATTGGAAATTTATGAACTCTTTACTTTAAAAGAGGTAAACTCTTCAAAAGTTCTTCAGGAAGAAACGAAGCAATTAGAGTTTTTATTGGGAGATGAAATTGGAGATGATTCAAGTGATATTCAGAAAGTACCTTTACATGACGCAGTTGTATTGCTCTATTTAGAAGAGTATGATAAAAAGAAAGACTTATGTGTTAGTTTATCATGTGACAATCAAGGGTTAGAAGTTAGTAACCGTTTGAAAGTATTGCTGGTAAGAAGCTCTGTAGCCCAGAGAATAATGCAATATGACACGATTAGTAAGAAGCCAAATCTGTCGACATCAGTTTTAAAAGGGCTACCTGATCTTATGGCTAATCGAGTGTTGATGCAGCCTGAATATTTTTCGGATTATGAAGAATTAAAAAAGGAGTTTAGCAAAGGAGTTTTTAGAAATGAAATCGTAGGTCGCACATTAAAAGCGTATCAACAGTTATTTTATGGACTTAATTTACCTTCTTGGTATAATGTATTTGAAGAGCGCTATCAATTTTTATTTCAATTTGGTCAAGACGAGAATATCCCGCCAGATTTTCAATATAGATACGATGTTTTAAAAGATATTATTGACACCTACAACGAACTGAAGCAAGAGTTGCATTGTATGGAATATTACCTTTCTTGTACACCCGATATTAATGCATTTCCTAAGCATATTTTGTTGGGTGGAATTCAAGAAGAGAAAACGGGAGTATTTCGATATAACTTTTATAAATCGCCAATATTTAAACAATGTAAGAAGACTTTAAAGGACTTTAAATCGCCAAAATTCGTGGAAGACGAATTAAATCGTGAGCAAGTTTTTGATATAGATACTACCTTAAAGTTATTGTATCAGAGTCAAAACCTACAACAAATAAAATTGTACTCATTATTGAAAAGAAGTTTACAGCAACTTCTAAATTATAATTCAAATTTTACGAATATAAGAATAACACCTTCCTATGAATTGGGTGAGTTGAGTAAAAAAGCAATTCCATTTTACAATAATGTAGGTCAGCATCTAATCAATCTTTGGGATATTGAAAAAACAATCATTGAAGAGCAAGGGAAAAATCGAAGTTATCATACACAGTTACTGAATGAGAAAAGACCATTGGAAGTTACTTTCGATACTGATTTTTACAGAATTGAAGGACATCAAGGGAAAAATTATAAGGAAGTAGTAACTGAGCTAGAAGCTATTCGAGCAAAATATAACTTGAGCTTTAATATAGTAGCCTTAAAGGTGAAAGGAACAAGAGAACAAAGCAAGGATTTTTTGCATGAATATACTGAGCAGTATTTAAAAAGGAATCATGGGTACGAACATAAGGCAGGAGTAGTTCCTGGAGGAACATTTATTTTAATTTATATTGATAGTGAATATGATGAATATCCTTATCCTTATGGATATGGTTATCCATATTACTACCCGAAAGCATTAACATTATCTGGCGATTTTGATGGAAATGAAGTTGAAAAACCCATTGAAGTGTTAACCCCAGTGGTAGCTGATTTTTCGATACCTTATTTATGTTGTGATGAAAATTTAATAGGACTCAGCTTACCAGTTAAGGAATTGTGCTTCGATGATAATACACTTCCCATTCCATTTACAGTAATGCCAAAAAAAGGATATGTAGAAGCAGAAGTAGAAGAAGGATTAAATGGGGGAGTTGTATATACAAACCAAGGAGAATTTGTTTTTGATCCGAAACTAGTTTCACATGAATTACATGGAAAACCAATCAAATTTACAGCCAATAATTTTGAAACTGATTGTGCTATTCTTGTTAATCGACGTCCTGAATTCAGTTTTATGGTCGATACTATTTCCGAACCAACATCAGATAGAGAAATTAAAGTCGTTTTTAGAATTATAGCGAATAATGATCAAGAAGATGTTGATTATACTTGGAACTTTGGAGATGGATCGGATTCATTAACAACATCCGATATGTTAGTTTCTTACACATATAAATTAGAAGAAAACATAGCAAGATTCAAAGTTAGTTTGTTTGGAAAGAAAGATCGTTGTTCGAATGAATTCTCAGAAGATATTTTATTAGAAATTCCAGAAGTAGAATTAAGTCTTCCAGAGGATCATATTTGCTTTGATGATAATACATTCCCGCTACCGTTTAATGTTGAGCCAAGAGGTGGAGTTGTAGATGCTATAACAGATAATGGGCTTAATGGAGGTGTTGTTAGGTTAGATGGAAACTACTTTTTTGATCCTAAATTAGTGAGTTCTGATTTGCATGGTGAACCTATTAGTTTTACAGTAAATGGTTTTGATACCGATTGTATTGTTTCAGTTTCTCCTAAACCTAATTTTCAGTTTATGGTTGAAACTTTAGGAGAACCCATTGAAGAAACTGTATTGGTAACGTTTTTAATAACGCAAAATCCGCCTATTGTTGGAACAGAATTTACTTGGGATTTCGGTGATGGAACACCAACGGAAACTACACCAGAATTTAGAGTCTCTCATAGATATACAGCGTCAAGAGGTCGTATTAGCCCCTTAGTTACCGTAACGGCAACAGCAGGTTCGTGTCGTAGTGAGTTTTCTGATACAATTTTGATTGAATTACCTAGAAATACAACGGTGTCTATTGAACCACAAGAATTTTGTAGAACAAGAAACGAGGTGTTTCCATTTACAATTTTACCACCCAACGCTATTGTTGAATTGGATGGCGAAGGAGTTGTAAGTATTGAAGGAAGATGGGGCTTCAACCCAAGTTTAACTACCTCTTCAAGTGTCACCATTTCTATTGATGGAATACCAAGTAATTTGATAATTAGTATTTCAGATCTACCAATACCTAGATTTGACTTGACTATTGAAGGTGATAACTTGGTAATTGTAAATAATTCGGATAATGCAGATACCTATTTATGGGATATTAACGGACAAAAAGTAGAAAAAAATACACGACATCGAATGACGATTCCGTTGAGTGAAATTCCTAATTCAGAAGAAGAAATTGTAGTTTCATTACAAACAGTAACGGAGATTTGCGGAGTCAGTGAAAAATTAGAAAAGACGATAAAAAGAGATAAGTGCTTAGCGGAAATTAATAATTATATTGATGAAAAAGGCAGCGAATATGAATCTTTAACGTCAACTCTTCAAGGGAAATTAGAAAGTAGTATAGACAGTTTATGGAGTGGGTTTTTATTGACTTTAACAGATGTTAGAGACCTAAGAGATATCGTAGATTTAGACCCGAATGAGCCATTGAATTTTGTTCACTTATTTGGTGGAATTGACGAAAACATTTTTCAAAGATTAATAAGGGTTATCGAAAGAATCGAAACAGAAGAAGATAAGCTTGCTTTAAGTTTCCTGGGTAAAGCATATGTACGATTGTTTTATTTATTATGGTGTTGTGCTTCCAAACGAGGTGATGTTAACTTTGAAAATATCATTGTATTGGAGCAAGGGTTGCAAGACTTTTTAGGAGCCACTTTGCAGAATGGTTTTGATATTGATAGGGTTAATACTTTAAAACCATTTTTAATAACGGTAAAAGAAGAGTGTTCAGAGCAGACTCTAATTACGAATTCAATAGATAAAACTTTAACTAGTTTAGATTTTGGGGATAGATAATTCACATATCATTCATAAAGTTTTTGTTGAGGTAGATACCAACTCTTTAACTATTGGAAATCAGTTCAAAGATTCATTCTTAGATTATCTGAAGGATAAAATTTTACCATTATTAGACACTAAACTAACAGAAATTTCTTCAAAAAATGAAGGGTATAAAGTTAGGATCCCTCATGTAGAAATTGATGTTTCTGTTGATCAATTAAGCAATTTCAGAGGAGTAGAGTTTGATGTTGTTACAAAAGTCGAAAAGAAAATTCAGAGGGCTGTTGAGCATGATTTATTGGAAAGCAGTGGTTTGGAAGAGTCAGTTTTAATAAGTTCTAATAGAAATAAAGAGGACTTCTTTAAAGAGTTTTTAATTAGTGGAGCCTCTCCATGGTGGAAACTGGATAGAACTACCAATTTCGAAAGTAGAGAGCTTATAGAATTTGTAAAGCCAGAGTATTTGCAAAAGAAGGAGGTAAGAGAGCGTTTCATAAAACAGTTTAGTAATAAGTTTCTTTTGAAAACCATATTGAACTTAATTAATAGCAGTGAAAAAAGTATAAACTCTTTAATAACTCCTGAGAAAGTTGAAAAAATATACATTGATATTATTGAGAAAAACACTGATCTGAAGCAACGTTTTTTAGTTTGGGACATTTTATTCTCTGAGCAAGTCAGAGCAAGAGATTCAATTAGTTTCGAGAAAAAAATGAGGTTATTCCTCTATAATTTTATGAATAAAAACTTAGATAGGTCGGTGTTATTAAAGGATCGAAATGAATCTAAGTTATTATCAGACGTATCACATACTGAAAGTTTGGAGTTTCGCGAAATACGAGAGAAGATTAATTCAAGAAAAAATAAGCTTCAGCGATATCTGGTTGATAAAGTTTTAAAGAATAAACAACCAATTGAAATGTTATTTCAAATTTCTCAAGAAATTAAAGTTTTGCAAAAGGAATTCATAGCGATAGAAAGTAAATTAGATATAGCACAAGAGGAAGGCAAAATGGCGAGGTTAACCTCTCGAGATAAATTTGTAGATAAGAAAAAAGATACCGTTACTGAGCAAAGTAATCTAGTTGAAAGCGAATTAAGGAAATCCAAATCGGAAGGAAAAAGAGGTAATGAGCAAGAGGCTATCAAGCTAAACCTTAAGGAAAATCAAGAGAGTCAAATCATAAGGATTGTAACTGAATTGAAAGCTTATATGACATTTATAAGCAAATTCAAGGAGCAATTATCAATGTCTAAAAATGAACCTATTTTAGAAGTATTGAAGACTTTAGATACGTTGTTGTTAGATGAATGCGCAGTGTATTTTTCTTACAATATATCAAAAGAAGTTAGAGAGAATAAAACTCAAGACGATTTATTATTTAAAATAGAAAAGATCATCAATGCAATTGATGCAGCAATAATTTCGAATGAAAAACTTGGTAAAGAAGAAGCCGAAGAGTATGCAACTATTTTGTCAAAATTAATCGCTCTGGTAAATGAGCTTAATGTAGAAATTAAAAAAAGTATCATTGAGTTTTTGGAAAAAAATGAAATTGATACCGAGACGTATGAGTTTTCTGAGCAACATATAATGAAGTTGTTTCCAGAGAGACATCAAAAGAAAAGCAATCTTTTATCAATAGATACACCAAAAAACAAGGTTTCTGAAAGGTTGATTAACCGAGAAAATCAAAGGAGAAATGAAACAAATGAGGTAGAATCTGAATTAACGGAAGACTTTATTCATTCCGAAATAAAAACTCAAAGAAAAAAGAAACAGTCGAGAGAAGAACAGGAGTTTAAAAAGAATGAAGTACAAGAGGTTTTTAAGGATAATGAAATAGGAATAATAAAAGAAGAAATTCTTCAATTAGAAAAAGAAATCTTGAGTTCTAAAAGTCATCAATCTTCAATATTAGATTTAGGGTTAAAAACTGATACTTATGTTGAAAATGCAGGAGTGATACTTGCGCACCCATTCTTAAAATACGTACTGTTAAACACAAAGCTTTATGATGAAAAAACAAAAAAAATAACAAATCCCGAAAAGGCAATCCATCTTATACATTTTGTAGCTACTGGGAAAGAACAGGATTTGGAAAGTAATATGATTTTTGAAAAAATTATTTGTGGTATTCCTCCAAATCAGCCTATTAATAGATTCGTCTATTTATCAGAAGAAGATAAAAAAGAAGCGGATAATATGCTTCAAGCAGTATTATCGAATTGGGAAAAAATGAACAATGCTTCCAATGATTTATTAAGGCACGAGTTCTTTAACAGAAATGGAAAGTTAACTTTGGGGAAGAGAACTGTTTCCTTAAAAATAGAAAGGAAACCACAGGATATATTATTGAATAAAATCAATTGGAATATGTCTATGGTAAAACTACCCTGGTTAACAACTATGATTCAAGTTGAATGGTGATACCTTAATGTATAAATGAATTAATATAGAAGTATATCAATGAGTTAATTAAAAGATCTGATAATGGATCACTCCTAATTGAAAATTCAAAAATTAATAATTTGTAATTAAAAGGAATTTGTCATGTCGAGTGATTTTTCGAATTGAAAAGGAGGGGAAATAGTATCGAGACATCTAATGTAAATCACTTTGGGGTAACAGTATAGCAATGTTCCAATATGTTGATTTGAAAATTTGAGATTGAAAGCCAGAATAAAGTTAAAAAGTAATTAATAAATAAAGATGAATAACGGAAACTCCTTTTGAAAAACAACATTTTATAAACTGATAACTGATAACTGATAACTGATAACTGATAACTGATAACTGATAACTGATAACTGATAACTGATAACTGATAACTGAAATGAAAGAAACATACGAAGAGCTTGATAACGAATTAATATTCAAAGAACAGAAGCAGGTTTTAAGAAATGTTTTTGATCAAATGGACATGTCTAAAGTTGTTTTTATAGGAGGAATAGCCGATTACATAAATCTAAGAGAGCACTATCATTTGGTAATTAATGATATTGATTTAGCATATGAAAATGAAGAAGACATCGCTCATTTTCTTAAAAACTATGATTATAAAAAGTATCAAAATAGATTTTACAATAGTTTAAACAATGAGGTACTTGTCATTGAAGTTCCTTTTGGAGGTAAATGTGTTCATTTCGATTTCTTTCAAAGAGACTTAAAACGATTAGATATTGATCAATCTTATTTACTAGGTGAAAAAGTTCATCATACTAGTTTTAATGAAATGAAGAATTTTCACAATCAGGAAATTGGAAAACAAACATCTAGGATGCAGAAAGAAAAGTATGAATGGAAGCGATTGTATAAACATAGCATTAAAGCTTCATTGTACAATGCAGTGTGTTATAATGTATTTACAAAAAAGGAAAGAAGCCCTTTGAGATGCGCTTTAACTAGATAGTCGAATTTAATCTTTAACAAATGGAAAAACAACCCAAAATAATATATAGCCTTGATACTTACCCGTTGATTAACAATAGGTGGCATATGGGTAATAAGTTAAAAGAAACTATTTACATGACAAGCTTAAGCGTGCTACAAAGTCATATGTGGTATTCAGAGATTGAGTTATTTGTTGATGAAACGGCCTATAAGTTTTTATACATGCTACCCTGTAAAGTAACCTTAATTTCCCATGAATCGGATACTGATTTATGGATGAAAGTAAAAATGAAGGCTATAGAACAACAAGATACTGCTTTTGTGCATCTCGATACGGATGTGTTTTTAAGTAATAATATCGATTTTAATTTTAACGAAATTATTATTGAACGACAAGAGTTCAGTTACAAAAGGCACTATAAACCTCAGTTGGCGTTTTTTAATAGATACATGGCGCATCTAGGATTTTGGAACAACGATTTAGGCACATCCTATAGTTGTGGAGTAATAGGGTTTAAAAACTTGGAGTTGAAAGACAAATTTATCGAGAGTTATAATCAAGTAGAAGAGCTTTATAAGCTATATAAACGAAATTATAGTGCTTTTAAGCAAAATGGGTATGAACCATGTATTGTAGTAGAGCAATATACATTGGCCTGTCTGTTAAATTATTTACAGGTAAATCCGAGTCTTTTGCTCGAAGGGAAAAACATGTATGAGCAAGCTAAGAATGCCAAAAACATTGGTTTTAGCCATCTTTTTGGAGTGAAAAAGTATGAAGGAACTGTAACGACTTTAATTGAAGAAAGATTGCAGCAAATATTCCCGTATTGGTATTATCAAATTAAAAATGAAATTGATAAGTATACCTATGATAATAATATGGTGGTAAGCTTTTAAATCATAGTAAGCGATCAATAATAGCTATTAGAAATAAGAGTGTAATAATTAGATGAAATTATTGGTAATGCGAAAGCGATTATCAAATGTAAATAGACTTCAATCATAGTTACAGTTGTTAAATAACTAAAATATTGAAATTAGATTGAAGATATGATTGAACACAATTACGGAAGGATTATGCTTCCATTAGGTGATTACAAAGGAAACCAAACTTGTTAAAAATGTTTTTAAGAGATAAAAAAACTACGGGACCGAATACAACTAAAAATAAAAAAACATCTTTTATTCAGCCAAAATTGAAAACTGGAAAGGCAGGAGATAAATATGAGGTTGAAGCCGATAAAATGGCCGATAAAGTGGTGAATAAAACAAAGTCAGAGAGTACAGTTTTAAAAAAAGAAGTTGAAGAAGAAGTACAGCAGAAACCTTTAGCTTCTGAAGTAAGTACTTGGGTGCAAAAGAAAGAAATGGCAGAAGAGGAATCAGTTCAGATGATGGAGGAGGAAGAAGGAGTTCAAAAACAAGAAGAAGAGGAAGTACAAGCGAAAAAAGGAGTGAAAACTAATACAAATAATTCTATTGAAGGAAAATTGCGAAGAGGTTCTGGAGGGGTAAAAATGGATCCGAAAACAAGGAATGAAATGGAAGCTGGATTCGGAGCAGATTTTTCTAATGTGAATATTCATAAAGATAGTGAAGCTCAAGAAATGAGCTCAAATGTAGGAGCGCAGGCATTTACTCATGGTCACGATATTTATTTTAATGAAGGTAAATACGATCCAAATACAAAAGAAGGGAAGCATTTATTGGCGCATGAGTTAACACATACTATTCAGCAAAAAGGAATGGTGCAGAAAAAAATACAGAGGACACCTTTACGATTTGTTACCAATGAAATAGGTAGTAACTCAATGAGTAACTCTTCCTATATAGAATTTGATCCAGATGCTATAGCTTGGGTAAATGGATCTCAGTTTTATAAAGTAAATCACAGTGACAATCTTGATATTACACTTGAAAAAAATCAAAGTGGAGTATTACAAATAAGAATGCCAATTCACGTGTTTTATGACGTTGATGATGGACCGTTTAGCGAAGATACCATACTAGGATCTGATCGAAATTATCATTTTAATGTGTTATCAAATTGGAATTATACAACAGACAGCTTGTGTAATCTTACTAGTTTAGAGCAAGTAGGTCAACCCTCTATTTTAGGAAGCCCAAGGCTTGAGGCTAACCTCGCTTTTGTTCCTTCTAAAACAGGAGACTCGATTAGTTTAACTGTTCAAATGAGCAGACCCTCTCAAGGGAGTTCAGCAGGAATAAGCCAAGGAGGGTTTTCTGTTGGTAGCAGCAGTACACTTTCTGGAAGTGTATTTTTTCAACATTCATTTACTTTCAGAATTTCTGTTGTTGATTTGTATCTCCCAGGATTAAATGTAAATGATTAAAAAAAACATGATGGGAATATTTAACGACTTATACATTTACGAAATAGTCTTACTTTTTTTAGGAACTTTTTTGTTCCTCATATTAAGTGGAGGGCTAGTATACTATATTTTGAAGAAAGAAGAAATAAAAAAATTACTACTCTTTTTTCCGATCCCTATTTTAATGATTGCTTATCCAAGTATTAAAGAACTGAATATTTCAAAAGATAAAATAGAGCTTTCGAAGTATCAAAAGCAGTATCAGGAAAACCCTGAAGATTCAATAGCCAGAGATAGAATTGAAGAGCTAACGGAAGAGCTAGAGTCTAGAGCAACCTCAGAGGAAGATCTTATACAAATTAGTAAATCCAATATACTGTTAGGTAAGCCCGAAAAGGCAATTGAAGTAGCGGATAAAATAATAGATAAAAACAGAAAAAGTACTGATGCAACCGAAGAAAAATCAGATGAAGATCCGAAAGAGGAAGGTAAAAGTGTTGTAATAAAAAATACGGCTTATCAGTTAAAAAAGATTGCGAAAATTCAACAGCAAACGATCGCAAAAAAAGACACGTCAGGTGTTTCAGAGAAACTAAAAAACCTAAAGCTTAATCCTGAACTATTAAAAATCTCAGCGATTGTGAAAAAAACGAATAAAGTAAAATAGAGTCGCTGTAAACTATAATTGGATAAATGTCAGATACAATGAAAACTAAATTTTCTACAACTATAATGGCCATTACTGGACTAATAACTGCTATTGGTGGGGTGATAACCATATTGCACAATGTAGGTTTTTTAGGTCTGAAAGAACCCAATGAAAAACATTTTAAAGTTGAAAAAGAGACTTTTGAGAAGGAAAAGGAAACAATAAATGAAAAAGAAAAAGTAATTAAATCTTTTATACCAGTAGAAAAAATAAAGGTATCTCTATCAGGGTATTGGTGGAATAAAGAAAATAACAATGGCAAATATTATATTGAACATAAAAGGAATGGAGAGGTAAGCTTTACCGAATACTCTTTAATGTATGGTCAATGGGTAAGCACGGCTACCGGTAGTGGCGATATTACTGCTACAAGTATTGATATTCCATATACAACCTATGTAGGGGCTTCAGGAAAATTTACGGGTAAAGTATCTGCCAATGGTAAAGAAATTCATGGTTTTATTCATGACTTTAGTGCAGGGATGAAAGTAATACTTAATCTTATAAAAGAAGAATAAGATATGTTTACAGCAAAGAAAAATATAGCAAAATCTTCACCAATTAATAGATCTACAAGCACGAATTTTATTCAACCTAAAATGAAGGTTGTGAAGGCTGATGATAAAAAGGATGAGGTTACACAAAAAGTAAAGAAAACTCAAGAAAATAAGGAAAGTCAACATGCTTTTTTTGCTCCCAAAGCACCTGTTAAAGAAAAAAATATAGGTAATAAATCGATAGAAAAAGAAGAAGGAAAGAAAAAAGAAAGTCAGACGTCAGAAGCAAAAGGAAATGATTCAGAGTCAGTAACGGCGGTGGTGTCTAATACTGAGAATCTCGCAACTGCTTCAGTTAAGAAAGAAGTTACACCTCCTAAAAAAGAGGTGAATAAAGAAACGAAAGAAAACAAAGACAAAGAAAAACAAAAAGAGCAAAAAGAAGAGGTAGGAAAAGATGAGCAACAAGTACCAAAAGCGCCTACGAGACCAGAAGATGATCCTGCGTTCCAAGAGCAAATTAAGGAAACAGAAAAAGTAAAAGAAGAAAAGTCTCAACATCCAGAACCTGAAGCAAAGGTTTCAGAACAAAAAGAAGCAGGACATGCTTCAGCAGCTGCTCAATCTAAGAAAAATGATCAGGTAGCACATTCAGAAGCCATGGATTCAACTTCTGAAGCGGAGAAAAAACGCGAACCATTTACCCCTGAAGGATTTAAGAAAATGCTTCAAAAAAACTTGGATGATTTGGAAAAAGAGTTGCCTAAAAACTCTGATGAAGCCAAAGAATTTAGGGATGAGAAGCCGATTAATAAAATAAAAGACAATATTTCAGGCCAAGTAACAGCTGAGAGTGACAAGTTAGCTGGGCCAATGAAAAGCGAGGCTGATAAACCCGCTCCCACCACTGGGAAAACAACACATGAAGCAAAACCATTGTCTCCTGCTACACCTGGAAAAGCCCCAACACCTTTAAATGCTAAAGCAGCAATTCCAAAACCGAAAACTTCTCAGGAAATTTCCATGGAAAAGGAAAGTCAGTCATTAGACGACTATATGGTGGAAAACGAGGTTACAGATGGTCAATTATCTAAATCAAATGAGCCAAAGTTTACTGGGGCACTTGAAGAGAAAAACAATGCGCAGAAGGAAGCGAAATTAGCACCAGTTGCGTATCGTAAGAAAGAACAAGCGCAATTGGCCGTAGCTAAAAAGGTAGCTACAGGAACAGGTAAGGAAGGTCTTGATCAAATGCAAGCGGCTAAATTGTTATCAGAAAATAACGTTTTGGCCAGTCAGGGAGAAAATAAAACTAGTGATAAAGCCGAGCAGGAAAAAATATATGCTGAATTCGAGAAACTTTATGAAGCTACTAAAAAAACGGTAACTGATAGTTTAGAGGAACTATCGGAAAGTGTAGATAAAAAGTTTAGTGAGGAAGCCGAATCGGCGCAACAAACATTTGAAAAAAATGTTGAAGATGGATTAGGAGAAATTTATGGTTGGACAGTTATTGATGATTGGCTTTTTGGAGAAGACACAGAGGCAATAGATCGATTGTTTAGAGTTGAAAAAGGCAAGTTTGTTTCCACTATGAATAGGGTGTTAGATGATATTTCAGTCATAATAGCTAATGGACTCAATAGTGCTTTAGATGCTATTGCAGACGGTAAGAAAAAATCGAAAGAAAAATTTGATAGCCTTGATGAGTCCCAGAAAAAGCTAGCGGAAGATGCTTTCAATGATTTCAATGATCAGTATGCTGATTTAGAAGATACGGTTTATGAAAAGCAAGAAGAGTTAGCAGCAGATTTAGCACAATCGTATAAAGAAAATGTAGATTCTCTTCAGGAGAAGTTTGACGAAATAAAAGAAAAAGTAAGTGCAGGTTGGATAGGTGCAGCTTTCAACGCATTAGCTGGAGTGATTAAAACAATTCTGAAGATTAAAGATATGTTAGTCAACCTACTGATGGCTGCTGTAAGTGCTATTGGAGCTATCATATCTGATCCGATTGGGTTCCTTAGCAATTTAATTAGTGGTGTGAAACAAGGTTTCATGGATTTTGGAGCTAATATTAAGCAGCATATGATTAAGGGATTGATCGAGTGGTTAACAGGTTCACTTGGAAATGTAGGAATAACGCTTCCAGATAATTTATTCAGTCTTTCAGGGATATTCAGCTTGGTAACTCAGATGTTAGGACTTACTTGGGATTACTTCCGTAGCAAAGCGGTTAAGTTATTAGGAGAGCCTGTTGTTGCTGGTATGGAGAAAGCTGTTGAAATTTTTCAAATTGTTAGGAAAGACGGGGTAGAAGGACTTTGGGAATATATCAAAGATCAGTTTAGTAACTTGAAAGAAATGGTAATGGATGCCATTCGAGATATGATCGTAACCAAAGTGGTAGAAGCTGGAATCAAATGGATACTAGGCTTGTTAAGTCCGGCGGGAGCTTTTGTAAAAGCGGCAATGATGATTATTGATATTGTGAAGTTTTTTGTTGAACGCGCTGCACAAATTTTTGAGTTGGTAAATGCCTTTATTAATAGTATCAAAGCTCTTGCAGCTGGAAATGTAAAAGCAGTTGCCAAAGGAATTGAAACTGCATTAGCAAAAGCAATTCCTGTATTAATAGGTTTTTTAGCGTCGTTATTAGGTATTACTGGATTGACAGCTAAGATTCAAAAGATTATCAAAAAGGTTCGTAAGAAAATAGATAAGGCAATTAATAAAATTATTAAGAAGGCGAAGAAAGCGTTTAAGAAGCTTGTTAAAAAAGGAAAGGCTAAGGTTAAGGGAGCTGTAAAAAAGTTAATAAGTTGGTGGACCTATAAAAAGAAGTTTAGAGATAAAAATAATCAAGAGCATACACTGTTTTTTGAAGGAAAGGGAAATAAGTCTGAATTAATGATGCGTAGTGTTAAGAAAAAAGTGAAACAGCACATACATACTCATTTGAAAGATTCAGACCCAGCGGTAAAAGCGAGAGCAGAGGCGGCAAGGGTTGCCTATGAAGCATTTATTAGAGCAAGAACTTTAGCTATTAAAGGAGGAAAAACACCTACTCAAGATGAGCAATTGGCCAATGATTTACAAACAGCAGTGAATAACGTAAGTGAAAAGTTAAGAGGAATGCCCGGAGATTTCTCTCCTGCAGATTACCCAACGGTGCCTGATATGCAATTTCATTCAGATGGAAATCGACCGACTAAGGCGAAGAAAGATTACATTACCGATCAAGTGCCTTATGGTTCTGGTCCACAAACCGAGAATGTTACTGGATGGGATGTTGTTAAAAATAAATTAGGTTTAACGGGAAGTGGAAATGACGACCCTTGGATTCGTTTTCACCTAATCAATGATAATTTAGGAGGAGAAGGGCAGGCAAATAACTTAGTGCCAACCCCTAATAACACAAATAAAGCATATCAAAAATTTGAAGATAAAACATATAAATTAGTATTTAACACAACAAGTAGAGGTCAGAATGCAAACCAACCTAATCAAAAAAATGTGGTATGGCTAGAAACCACTGTAAAATATTTTTCAGGAGCATTGAGTGCCTTTGCGAAGAGAATTAGTGCAAAAGCAGGGATTTATCATTATCGACCGAAAGAAGGAAAGGCGAATCTGTCACAGAAATGGATAAAAGATACCAAACCTGTATATACTACGTCATTAGAAGTCCCAGATCCACATATTATGGCAACCGGGGTAAGCTTGGCCAAAAGTGGAAAGCAACATATGGGGAACTTCTTAACGAGTAAAGGAATTGATTTTACAACAGGGTTGCTGCAGGCAATGGTAAATAATAGACCTTATTCTGGAAAAGGAGATTTTATTGAGAAGGTAACACAAGAAATGGAAAATAGAAAAATTGATAGTGCAATAAGAAGAGCGACAAGAGATCAAATACGAATAAAGCTTCAGAAAATTTTACGTTACTTCACAAACGACTTAGATGTTAAACCAAGATACAGGAGATAAAATGAATTATTTAAATGAATTTACTAATGTGCAAAAACGATTGCACGAAATTGGAGCCAATATTTTGTATGCAGAAACGGAAGCAATACTAACGGATGGAGAGCTACCATATTTAGAAGAAGAATATGGAGTTAAAATTATTGATGAAGTTTTCCAATTTTATAATACCTTAAATGGTGCTGAGTTGGAATGGAGTTTAACTCTAAAAGAGACTAAAATACACGGCTATATGAGTTTACAAAGCTTTATTGGAATTCTTGATGAAGAGACTGAAGGAAAACTTTGGGTAGATTGGTATCATAAAGATGATGTTGAAGAAATAAAACAGCATTATATTTTTGAGTTTATTCCAGGCGCAGATTATTACATTACAATTAAATTCGATAAAAAAGGTGGTTATAAATTGTATTATGTTGCTGAGGGAGCTGTGAATAACGGCGGTTCTAAAAACTTACCAGAAATCCCACTCACGATATCTCAATATTTTAAAGTAGTTAGCACGTATTTAGGTTTTTCAAATATTCGATACCATTTACACAAAAAAGAGTTTTATGAAAAACCTTTTGAAGTGCTACCAGAACTTGAAATAATAAAAGAACTTATCCCCGACTTTCAACCTCCCTTAATTCGAATTTAATTGATAGAGGTAGTTACGTTGATGTGTGTATAATTAGAGTATACATATTCGTGTTTTTGTTTCTCTAGTTAAAGAACTGGTTTTTCTTGTAAAGACGGTTTTTATGTTTTCTGAAATGATTTTTTTGTTGCTAAAATCAATTATTTTAGAATTTTTAATTTTTTGTAAATTGTAAAGAAGGAATTATAAGAGAAGGGGATTGCTTAATCATAATATCTAAAAAAATAAAACTATGCGCATACTAAAATATCGATCAAGAGGACCGTCAGTATATATTTTGGAAGAAATACTGGTCAAATTAGGTTATAAACTTAATGTTTCTGAATATTTTGGAAAAGACACCGATAAAGCTGTTAGAGAATTTCAATTAGAGAATAATCTGGTAGTTGATGGGTTGGTAGGTCCAAAAACATGGTTGAAGGTTGTTGAAAAAGAACAACTATTACCGAAATTTAATGATAAGTTTTTATCAGAGCAAGATTTGAAAGAATTTGCTAACGAAAACAATTTGGAGTTAGCAGTTGTTAAAGCCGTAAATGAGGTTGAAAGCAGGGGGAAAGGTTTTTTCGTTTATGGAAAACCAGTTATTCTTTTTGAAGGGCATGTCTTTTGGAGACAATTAGAAAAGAGAGATGTTTCACCGGAAAGCCTACTTAGTGAGGAAAGTAAAGATGTACTCTATAAAAAATGGACGCGAAAATATTATATCGGAGGCGAAAAAGAATATTCTCGTCTAGAAAAAGCTGCGGAACTTTTAGATTCTGAAGATGTAAGAGAAGCAGCGTATTGTTCGGCATCTTGGGGTGCTTTTCAAATCATGGGATATCATTATAAAAGTTTAGGGTATGATTCTATAGACGATTTTGTTTCTAAGATGTACGATCATGAGAGAGAGCATTTAAAGGCATTTGGAAAGTTTATTAGTGTTAATTCTTTTAGAAGTAGAAAATTAATCTCTTGGTTAAGAGATAAAAACTGGGCAAATTTTGCTCGTGCCTACAATGGACCAGGCTATAAAGAAAACAAATACGATACTAAACTTCAAAAGGCATATGAGAAATATGCACTATAATAGCTTAAGATTTACTAAGTATTGTTAAGCCATTACAAAAAATCGAAAAGAGCGTAAGTATTTTTATAATTCGTGTCCGAATCCCACAAGGTTTCATAATAGCTTGAAATAAGAATACCTTGTTCCGAAATCAATCCGTAGTGAGCATGTTTCTTTGAGTCCATTAAAATTTCATCAATTTGATTAAAGTTTTTATCTAAAATAATAATAGACCAATTTCTTTCTTTTTGCTGAGGTTTGTGAGAAGCAAATACGAAGTATACGTCTTTCTTTTTATAATACTTTACACTTCTAATTTGACCATTAGTTCTGAAATTAGAATTAACAATGCTGGGTTCTTCTGATTGTTGTTGGTTGGTAACAGGACGTATGTTAATTTTAGAATACTTAGAGTGTAGTTTTATTTTGGTTTGTATTTTGAAGTTTACTGGATTTATGATGTATAGAGAGTCGCTGTAAGCACTATTGAAAACGATTTTATCTTTAAAAAAAACAAAATTGTTTCCTTCGATATTAACATGATTTGCATCAGAAAAGTTATTGTATAAGTTATCTAAACCATAACTCACTTTAAGGCTATCGGCAAAAATATCTTCTACCTTAAATAAAATAGGAGCTGCATTTCTTTTTTGTCTAAATGAGTATATGTCATTCTCGTTTGTATATACATATTCAAGTGAAAAAATAAGAGTGTTATTTTGATAATGAAAAGGGGTAGCTGAACGTTTTAATTCATACTTTCCATCCTTTGGAAGGTAGGGTTTGAGATCTATTATTTTCCATACATCACCAGTTCTATTTAGGCAATAGATTTTGGTAGAGTAATAAGGGAGCACTAAAATAGTATCAAGATCAAGTATTTCAAAAGCCATTATCTTTTCTTGAAACAAATCTAAATTGCTTAGATCTACTGTTAGTTGCTTTTTCCCATCAAGCGGATGTAAAACAATGCATTTTTCTCTTTGAAAATCTCCGATACACAAATATTCTTTTCCGTTTATGATTTCAATTTGAACATTACCACTTTTAAATCCTGTTTTAAATGTTAGATCTTTCAAGTACTGAAAATTGTTTGATTTGTCAGTGTGTGTTGAGCATGAGAAGATACTGCTTATTATAAAAAAAATAAACAGTGTCTTTTTGAATTCATAGAAACACCATGCCAATACAACTGCCTTAAGATTAAGACAGCTACTAAATATGCTGGTTAGAATAGGCTTGAATAAAATTTGTAAAGGCATGGTGTTATTATTTAAAAGCTATTATCTCAATGGAACAATACTTACAGTTTTACCACGTCTGTTCGTAAAGTTTAAATACATGGTTTGTTCCTTGTTTAATTTACCTCTCGATTTTACATATAAACTTCCATTAATAACTCCATCAATCAGTTTTCCAGGAATGAATTTTGATAATTCTTCAGCATGTGCTTCAAATACATGTTGAGTTCCTTGTGTATTTCCAGATCCAATGGTGTCGTTTAGGTCATTAAGAACATATGGACTTGCAATACCATAAACAACAACTTCGTCTAAGCAATTTCCTCCAGAACCAGAACAGCCGTAATCTACTCCATCAACTCCAGGTTGAGCACCGTTATCGAACCATACCCTACCTCCAAGGGCTCTTGTATTCTCTTCAACACCACTAGTATCGCTTGGAGCTATTGTTTCTTCATTACTACAAGATGATAAAGTAAAGGCTAGTGCTAAAGTAATTCCTACTAATTTTTTCATGATTTTTAGTTTTAAAGTTTACCTACTCTATTAAGGCTTTTCGGATCCCGCCTTTTTTATACTTCGAAACAATACTTATCAAATTATTTTAGTAATACTATTTGATAATAGATTGTCTCTTTAAATTGATCAATCATAGAATAGTATGGGAAGAAAAAAAACATTACCCAGTTTTTTGAAATTAAATGAAATTTAAAAATGATTAATCCAGATTGGTTATATAGTTATTGAAGAAGTGCATATGCTAACTTAAATACTGTGTAGAGTACTTTAACTTGAAAAAGAACTTGAAAAACCACCTAATAATAACAGGGAAATACCTTAGTTTTTATAAGGAATTAACTAGTAACTTTCTTGTCTCGTAAAGAAAACATTAACTACAAACTAAATAGTCATGAAAAAATCGGCGTATAAAAAAGAATTAACGTTAAGGAGTACTCAAGAAAGAGACGGCGTTAATAACAGACGTAATGAAGTAATAAAAATTCAATCTTGGCTTAATTTATATGGAATGCAACATCCTGCTAGTGGAACAGCGACTTCCATTGATGGAGCCTTCGGACCAGCGACCGAAAGGGCGGTTGAGAATTTTCAAAGTCATAACGGGTTAAATGTAACAGGAGTTGTAGATGCTCAAGTTTTTTCTGTGTTATGCGGGGGCATGGCGAAAGCCTTTGAAACACCATTACAATCAGTTAATTTAAGAGATAAGGTGTTAGAAGCTGCTCATTTGCATTTAAGCCAACATCCATTAGAATTACAAATTAACGGAGAATGGAATAGCGGGCCATGGGTACGAAGTTATATGGATGGAAATGATGGAAGTATATGGTTTTGGTGTATGGGATTTGTACAAACAATAATTGATCAGGCTGCTTCAGAATTAGGTAAAGATTTTACTAAATTAATGCCTCTTACTTATAGTTGTGATACGGTCGGTCAAAAGGGAATTCAAGAAGGGTATTTACATAGATACCAGCAGTTAAGAAAAAAATCTTCATTTATGGAACCAGGAGATATATTTTTAATTCAAAAATCGAAATTCGATTGGGTTCATACAGGAATTATTATGGAAATACAAGGAGAAACGATTCAAACCATTGAAGGGAATACAAATCAAGCAGGGTCAAGAAATGGGATCGCTGTGATGAAAAGAATACGAAATTTCCATAAATCGAAAATAGATGTATTTTCAATAGATTCATTAATTTAATACGGAATAATACTATTTACAAATTGAAATTACCGTAATAAAACGCCCTTTTTTCCTTTCTTCGTTATTAAAAAAAGAAACCATAAACTAAGGCTATGATTGATTTTTGTAATTCGACTAAAGAAAAATATCATCATTTTCTTTTACAGTAATTTCAAGTCCCAAATGGTATAATTATAAAAAGTAACTTTGATGAAATTACGATACTAGGTCTAAAATTTTCTTGGTTTGAGTAGTTCATTTTTAAAGGTTTAGTTAGCATATGCAAGAGCATCTTACAGAAGTATTACCAAATAATATCGGCGAAAATGAGAATTACATTTTTAAGTTTTTGTCAGAAATGATTAAATATCGTCTTGATAAAGAATTCGGAGAAGGTATCTTATTAAAACCAACATTTCTAAGTCATAAAAAAGAAACTTATATTGATAGTTTTATTAAGGAACATGACTTATCTCTAGAGGATACCGTTATTTTATTATTGGCATTAATACCACATGTTTCTCCAAGTTTTATTAATGATATTATTGTTTCGTTTTTACCAAGTGGTGGGGAGTTTCCCGAGTTTGGTGGAGTAAAAGGAAAGAATCATAGAGGTATTTTGCCTACTGTTGAAACAGCTTTATATATTCTATATGGAAATAGTTTCCAGAATAGATTAGAAGGGATGAGTTATGTGATTAATGACTCCTTTGTACTCAATAATGGAATAGTGGATATAGAAAGAGTCCCATCAGGAGAACCTGAAATGAGCGGAAAACTTTTGATAGACGATGAGTATAAAACTCTTCTTTTATTCGGAGAAGAGATAAAACCAGAGTTGAGCCCTTCCTTTCCAGCGAGTTTAATTGATACAACCTTAGGCTGGGATGATTTGGTTTTAAAATTATCAACATTACAAGAAGTTAAAGAAATAGAAGCTTGGTTGCAGTGTAATGAAACTCTTTTGAACGAATGGAATATGCATGGTAAGATAAAACCTGGATATCGCGTTTTGTTTTGGGGTCCCCCTGGAACTGGTAAAACATTAACTGCTGGTTTATTAGGGAAGTATACGAAAAGAGATGTATATCGAGTTGATTTATCAATGGTGGTTTCCAAATATATTGGTGAAACAGAAAAGAATCTTTCGAAACTATTTGATAAGGCGGAAAACAAAGATTGGATTCTATTTTTCGATGAAGCTGATGCTATTTTTGGAAAGCGAACAAACGTAAGAGATGCTCATGACAAATATGCAAACCAAGAAGTGTCTTATCTTTTGCAAAGAATAGAAGGACATGCTGGATTGGTGATTCTCGCCTCCAATTTTAAAAATAATATAGATACTGCATTTACTAGAAGGTTTAATAGTATTATTGAATTCGAAGCTCCATCATATGAAGAAAGAATTAAACTTTGGGAAAAGAGTTTACCAAAAGGAATTGAGGTTGAAGAGTCGGTTTCTATTCCAGAATTAGCCAAGAAATATGGAATTACAGGAGCAAACATTATCAATATCGTACAATATGCTTGCTTAAAAACAATTCATGGAAACCATAAAACAATTCAAAAAGAATTTATCCTAGAAGGAATAAGAAGAGAGTATGGAAAAGAAGGGAAGACGATAAGGATTTGATTCTTCAATATACTTATTGTTCATATTTCTTGATGTAATTATATAAATTGAGTTTTATAATAAATAATTTATTTATTGATAGATGTTTGAAGTGTTTGGAATAAAATACTACGAACACCTATTTTATTATGTGGATTTTGATTTTCCATTTTAATTGTTTTGGAATACACATTATTTTAATACCTTCGAATCGCTAAATAAAATGAAAATTAAATTATTTGTATTTTTTTTAATAAAATATAAGTAATTGAAATGTATTGGTTTAATTGTTGTGAGTTTGAGTGTTAAGAAATTTTTTTCCTTTTCTTAGATATCTAAAATATTATTTAATGATGTTTTCTTTGTGAAAGAGAACTCGTAAATACTTTTTCGTACATATTTGTAATAATGCGACCTATAATTTACCTAAAGTATGAATAATTGCATTATTAAGTTACTATTGTTACTAGCCGTTTTTTATAATTTGAATGGATATTCTCAGGATATTGAATTAAAATTGAGATCGGAAAATATTGAAGTGATTGGAGATTCCTTGTTTATAAACAAAATAACAATACATATAAAAGAGAATAGTGCGCCTCGTTTTTATTCCATTTTTTATGATTCAGAACTAGAAAGGGTAGCAAATATTAAACTTTACATCAAAAAACGTAATCGCTATAAGCAGGAATATATAAAGAAAGTTTTTGAAAAAGACGCGAAACTTGATTATATCAATAGTAAAAAAATTAAATCGGTTCTAATTCCTGCCAATTCAGAAGTTAAATTGACTTATCACCTACATTGCAAAGAGTTAATGTATTTATCCAGTTTGCATTTTTTCTCGTACAATAAGATAGATACATTGAAATATCAAATAAGAGTACCTGCAAAGTATAAATTAAAATATAATACAGTTTATAAAGATTCATTGTCTTTTTTCAAAATGGACTCTACCATTTCTCATACGAACACAGTTTGGGATATAAAAGTATCACCTAAAAAGGTAAAACCGGATCCATTGCAGTTTTTTGGAATTTACAAAAATATGGAAGTCCCGTTAATGCGAACCTTAGTAGTTCCAAAATCATATGAAGATAAGGCTATTGAATATCTTAACGATTGGTACATGCAAAAACTATTGCCAGTTAATGGAATAAGTGAGTCGGTTAAACAGAAAATAGATAGTTTGACTGAAGGAATTACCGATTCCAACGAGATAGTAAAAATTATCTATGATTATGTCAGAGATAATTTTAAATACGTAGCCATTGAAGTTGGTATGGGGGCTTTCGTTCCTTCAAGTCCGAATGAGGTGTTTTCTAACAAGCAGGGAGATTGTAAGGATTTGTCAAATTTCTTATCTGAAGTTTTGAGATATAAGGGGGTCAATAGCGATATAGCGTTGGCTGCTACTTTTGATCATATTAGCGATTGTGATTTTCCTTCTTTGAGTTCTGCCAATCACGTTGTAAATATTGCTTATATCAATGGAGAGAAAATAATACTTGATCCTACAGATCCTAGCCATGTCAAAGGTATGCCTGTACAAAGTTTACAAGATCGTAGTATTTTAATTATGAATAAAGATGGAGGAATCTTCCATAAAGTTGAAAGCTTTAATCCGGATCAAAATGAGATTTATTATTCGATTAATTTGAACATGTCAAAAGGTGGTGGACCTATAGATGGTAAATTAAATATTACTTATAAAGGTTTGTCAGGTAGTTTTTTGAGATATGTTTTAAGTAGTGAGGTTGAGAAAGATTTTGAAAATTTTGGAGAGGAGTTTTATGAGGAGGTATTGGGAAAGCAAACTGTTTCGGATTTATCAATAGTTGAGAATGAACAAAGTGTGAAAATTAATGGAAATATTGAAATTAATGATAAAGCTTTTAGTGATGGGGCTAATCTATATTTCTTTATCGATTTTTTACCAAAGCTGATGGAAAGTGAAGATCGGGAAGAACTTCTGGAAGGTACTCGTTTAACAAATCCATTTCGAAAAAGGGTGCTTTCGAAAATAGTAATGGAGGAACCCATTAAAGAATTTACATCCAAAGAACATATTTTCGAAGAAGAAGGAGTGTCCTTGGAGTTGAAAATAAGATATGTAGGGAAATATGAGATCGAATGTAGTTATGATTTTATATGTAATTACGTTTTCGTTGAAAGGGGAAATATTGAATATTTAAACAAAATATTAAAATCATTCAAAAAAATTATTAATGAACCAATTGTTATCGAAAAACATAAAAACTAGTTTGCTTGTTTTTGTTGTAGGATTATTTTTATATGGATTTAAGCCTTCTTTTTATAATGATGTAAACGATTCTTTTTTATCGCTGTGCATAGAGTCTGATGCGTATTATGAATATTACTTCAATGATGTTTCATACACGAAAAACTGGAGTCGCTATAATAGAGATGTAACCATTAAGAATAAGTTGGTATTGAATACCAAAAAGGGGGTAGAAAATTATGCGTTTTTAAACCTAACAGAATATCAAAGTAATCACATAAAAAGCTTTAAAATTAGAACACTAAAATCTGATGGAACAATTATAGAACTAGACTCGAGTCTAGTATTTAAAAGAAAATCGAAAAAAGAAAAATTTGGGTCAATAAACTACCCTATTCCAGCAGTAGAACCAGGTGATACAATTGAAACAAATTATGTGTACTCTGAAAGATTGAAAGCATCTGAACTTATGAACTATGTTAATTTATATGCTGAATTACCAAGTTTAAAATCTCAATATACATTAAGAGCGAGTAGTTCTGAATTAATTGTGAGATATAAGGGGTATAATGATTTTCCAGAACCAAAAGTTGTAGCAAATGATAGTATTGTTTATGCACAGTTTGCAATGGATAGTGTTAAAGGGTATACTCAGAGTGAATTCAGTTGTTTACTATGTGAAAAACCATATCTCTATTATACTTTTGAAAGGAAAGAAAGCGATTTGAGAACATGGAAAGATGTTTACAATGGTGAATTTAATATTGTTTCTCAGCCAATGTCTCTAGATTATGACAAGTCTTCATATTATAAAAGATGGAAGCGAAGGATAATTGGAGCGGCCAAAGATAGTTCTAAGTATTATAAGTTTAATTTACTCCATTCCGAAGTTTTAAATAATTTTAAAATTGAACCGGTAAAAAGTGCTGAAATAATTAAATCAAGTGGTTATTTTTTAAAGAAAAAAAGATTTGATCCCATAAGTATAAGAAGGTTTTATAGGCAAGTCTTAGAAGATCTTGATATCGATTATTGGGCCGTATTTGCTAAATCAAAACGTTTGGGTAGTATAGACAAGTACTATATTCGAAAAGGAGAGTTCGATCATGTATTTTTTGCGATGCAAGATAAAAAGGGAGTGTTGAAGTTCTTATATCCTCATAGCGAATATTATCGATATCAGATCAATGAAATTCCAACTGATATTTACAATACTGAAGGGGTTTTAGTAAAGCCTATTTTGGAGAAAAAACTAAGAAAAAGAGATAAATTTATATCAAGAGATTTACAGTTGGCAGAAGTCGATTCTGTATCGGCTATAACCATTAATTTGCCTGGAATGGATGCAAGTAATAATTACATTCAGCAAATTGTTTTGGGAAAAGTAGATGTTCAAAATAAAGAGACAAAAATAAGGTATCGTTTTAAAACATCTGGCGGATTATCAACGGATTTGAGAAGTTTTTATCGAATGTTAGGACAAAATAAAGAGGCTAGTGATTTTTATGATGCTTTATCAAAGTTTGAGGGAGTTGATAATACGATAGAGGTTGATACAGTAATGAAGTCGAATCAGGATGCTAAAAGACCATTTGTTTACAAAGCGATGGGAGAAGGTACTCTGAATAATGTCATAACTTTTATTAATGAAAATTTGGTGAGTATTTCAATGGATAAATTGATCAGTCATAATCAGCTCGAAAATAGTTCTAATGGAAGTGATTTAAATTATTATTTGGATTATAGCTATTCTGATGATTTAATGTATTTCTTGGATTTTCCTGCTGAGATTGAGGTATTAGGCTTAGAGGATAAGAGTATTAATTTTAAGAGCGAATTCGGAGAATATAAGTTCAAATTGAAACAAAACAAAAATAATCAAGTGTTGATTTCTTCGAAATACGCGGTGCTTAAAGACAGAATTCCGAAAGAAAAGCTTTCTGAAGTTGAGTTATTAAATGAGCAGGTAAAAAAAGCGAAAAATAGGAAATTAATAATAAAGTTAAAGTAATATAAAGTATCAAGAAAGTTTTTTTCTTAACCAAACTTTTTTCCAAATTCTTTTGAGAATTTCAAACGAGGCTTTTTCAGAATAAGAAGTGAGGTTTTCGTAGGCACTTTCAGAAAACAGTCTATTTTTTAAAATACATTGAAAATAGAGGATAAAATTATATAAATTCTATCCTCTATTTCTGTTTAAAAGAGGTTTTATTGATTGAATCTCCTAAAAACGTACCTACAAGACGTAGCTCTCCCATGAAAAAAATACTAAGATTTTATTTTAGGCTATTTGTTGGTCTGTTTGAGCTATTTTTCTTCGACCAATTTCTAATGCATTTCCTGTGTGTATACCAAAGAATATCCATAGAATTTCATTCTTTTTTGTTTTGGCTTTTATTTTCCGTAGGTGATAATGTTCTTTATCCTTACCAAAAGAGCCTTCTAATCTTGTTGCTCTTTCTTTAGCAATGATAGCCCTAAGTTGCTTTTTCTCTTTATGATTTTTAGGTTTTCTACCCTTGGGGATAAAGTCTGTCTGTATGGTTTTTGAGCTACTATATGTTCTGTTTTTATTGGTAGCATAAATTTTATCTCCACCGGCTACTTTTACCTTTTTTCGAGTTAACCCTTGCGCTTTTTGAACTGTTTGTATAAAACGGTTTCCTTCGTGAAACGCATTAAAATTAATATGTTCTATAAAGCTAATTCCATCAATTTGAACTTTGTTAACTTTTGCTCCAAACTCAACAGGCTTTACTTCTTTTCCGCGAACAATAGGACGGATATAATCCTTATGAATACTTACAATTCTATCTTTGATTTTTTCTCCTGTATCAAAATGATCTTTTTGTTGTTTGTAAATTCTTTGGATTGTGTCGATTCGCTTATAATACAAGGGCTTAAACTCGATATTGTAGGCCTTGGATAATTCCTTTTCAAAATCGATAAACTTACTTAATAGCTTCAGTAAAGCTCGGGTTAATGAAGTACGTTTAGACTTGGTTTTTCTTCGCATTTTACTAAATCCTTGGTAACGTTTTTTCCACTTGTTATATCTACTTCTGATCATCTTAGTTCCTAAGATGGAGCAAGTTTTACGTAATTGATTGTACAACCAGTGAACAGATTCCCAAAGTAATTTCTGGATGGTAGGATAACGAACTTCACTTTCGTAACAAGTAGCATCCATTACGATTTGGTCGGTACTATCAATATGATTTTTCCAAGAATTAAAAAGAACTTTTTCTACTAAATTAATATCTAGTTTCTCTGCTAATTCACAACGTATTTGACTTATTATTTTATAGTTTGTTAAACGTTCAAAACCTAATTCTATATCGCAGAAAAATTGATAGTCTAAATTTGAGTTGAGTTGTTCAATCATTTTCCTATCCGAACAATTGGCATAATGCTTTAAAAACATCAAGCCAAGTCTTCCTTTAGGGCTAAAAAGATAGTTACGCCCTTTTTTTTGTTCAGTAATATTTAAAGTAGTAACCAAGTCATCCCAATCAATAGCAGAATAGATTTTGCCCAAATCTCCCTCTAAAAAACGTGTGTAATGAGCATCATAATTCTCACTGAGGGGAAAAAATTGAAATGCGGTGTTGCATTTCAGAAATTCTTCGTATTTTCATAATTACACAAATGGAAACCCCGTTTTTTACCTTTTTTGGTGATTTTCGGGGTTTATTATGAATATAAGATACAACAAAACCCTCGTAAAAACAAGGGTTTAGCTATTTTATGACAGTGCCTTCGTAAGTTTTATTAGTGATTTTTTCTTCAGAAACATCAATTCTATAAAGTAGATTTACAAAAGAAGTGAAATCGGTATTAATTAGATTTTCTATAACAATAATTAGATTTTCCTTTAGTTGAATTGGTGATTGGTCTTTTGAAAAAGTATGATCTAATCCAACTAAAGAGAAATCCTTATTTAATTGTAAGATAAGTTCTTGGTATAAGTTTCTCTCAGAAACAGTATTTAATAAATCTAAGCTATTGCTGTAATCTGAGAGCATGCTGTTTTAATTCAATTTGTAATTAATAAACTGATCGTCCAAAGATCGGAGGAATTCATTTGATATTTTTACTTTAGTTGTCCTGCTTGGTAAATTCAATTCTATTTTTTCTTCTGCATCCCAAATAGTGAAAAATAGACTCTGAGAACCTTTATTGGTAACAAATAAATGCTGTAAATCTTTAATGGACTCTTCATTAATTTTGTTTAAAGGCATGGTAATTGTAATTTTTTTACAAAGCTTATCCATGATGTCTTGTAAGAGTGTAAAATCGGTGAAAGATACTCTTGGATCTCCTTTTACACCTTCTTTGTTTGTCCATCCTGGTTTTACCATTGTTTTTACAAATACGAACGAATTGGGAACTAAAAAATGCTTGTGACGTAAATATTCTTCTCCAAAAATTCGGAATTCAAAGCTATCCCCATAATCTTCAACGATGAAAGAAGCCCATCCTTTTCCCATTTTAGATACTCGGTGCTGTACATCTGTAACAATACCAGCAAAACTTAAAGCCATACCTTCATATTTCCCTAAGTCTTTATAATAATTTAAGGCTGCATTACAGAATTTGAGTTCATTTTTAAAATCGTCAAGTGGGTGTGCTGAAATATACATTCCAATTACTTCCTTTTCCTTAGCAAGAAGTTCCATGGTTCCCCATGTATCACAAAGAGGAATTGTTGGTTCTGGTAATTCTACAGCTGACGCTTCACCAAATAATGAAACTTGAGACGAGTTTTTGTTTTCTTGGTATTTATTTCCAAAGCGCAAGGCTTTTTCTAGAAAGGTTTGATTTTTCTCGTCTAGCGCAAAGTATTGAGCTCTATGAGCACTGGTAAATGAATCAAAACCTCCAGCTAAAATGAGTCCTTCAAATGCTTTTTTATTCGCTACCCTTAAATCGACACGTTTAGAAACATCAAAAATGGAAGTGAAATTACCATTTTCTTTTCGTTCATTAATAATTGCCTTTACAGCGGACCCTCCAACTCCTTTAATAGCTGCCATACCAAAACGTACAGCGCCTTCTTCGTTTACAGAAAACTTAGAGAAAGATTCGTTAACATCAGGACCCAATACTTCAAGCCCCATACGTTTACATTCTTCCATAAAGAATGAAACTTGTTTAATGTCATTCATGTTATTAGAAAGAACGGCAGCCATATATTCAGCAGGATAATGAGCTTTTAAATAAGCTGTTTGATAGGCAACCCAAGCATAACAGGTAGAGTGCGATTTGTTAAAGGCATAAGAAGCAAAGGCTTCCCAGTCTTTCCATATTTTTTCTAACTTTGTTTCATCATGACCATTGGCAGCAGCTTGTTTTACAAATTTAGGCTTCATTTTTTCAAGAACCGCAATTTGCTTTTTACCCATTGCTTTACGAAGTACATCGGCCTCACCTTTGGTAAAATCAGCTAGCTTTTGTGATAAAAGCATTACTTGCTCCTGATAAACGGTAATACCATAGGTTTCTGCTAAATATTCTTCCATAGCTGGAAGATCATATTCAATCGGTTCATCACCATGTTTCCTCCTAATAAAAGAAGGGATATACTCTAATGGCCCTGGACGATACAAGGCATTCATTGCAATTAAATCGGCAAAAACAGTAGGCTTTAATTCGCGCATGTATTTTTGCATACCAGGAGATTCATATTGGAATATTCCAACAGTTTCACCTCTTTGGAAGAGTTCGTATGTTTTTACATCATCAATAGGGAATTCCTCTGGTTCGAGATCTACATCATGACGAGCTTTTACAATTTTAACGGTATCCTTAATAAGAGTTAATGTTTTTAACCCTAAGAAATCCATTTTAAGTAATCCAGCGTCCTCAACAACAGAGTTATCAAACTGAGTTACATACATGTCGGAGTCCTTTGCTACTGAAACAGGAACGAAGTTTGTAATGTCATCGGGAGTAATAATTACCCCACAAGCGTGAATTCCAGTGTTTCTTACAGATCCTTCAAGAATAACAGCTTGACTGATAGTTTCTGACTCCAATCCATTTCCTTGAGCAATATTTCGAAGTTCATCAACACATTCTTTTTCTTCAGAACGAAGCCCAGCAATTTTACCTCTACTTTTATCATCATCACCAAAAATGTTTTTCAGCTTTACCCCTGGAATTAATTTTGAAATTCTATCTGCCTCAAATAAAGGTAAATCTAAAACACGAGCGGTATCACGAATAGATGATTTAGCAGCCATGGTTCCATAGGTAATTATCTGAGCTACCTGATTGGCTCCATACTTATCAATTACATAATCCATTACACGGCCTCTCCCTTCATCATCAAAATCAATATCAATATCGGGCATCGATACACGCTCAGGATTTAAGAAACGCTCAAAAAGTAGGTCATATTTAATCGGATCAATATTGGTAATTGTTAAACAGTAGGCTACAGCAGATCCTGCAGCAGAACCACGTCCTGGCCCTACAGAAACGCCCATCACTCGGGCGGCTTTAATGAAATCTTGTACAATTAAAAAGTACCCAGGATATCCAGTATTTGCAATTACTTCTAGTTCAAAGTCTAAACGTTCTCTAATACTATCGGTAATCTCTTCATATCGTTCTTCAGCACCTTCATAGGTTAATGCTCGTAAATAGTTGTTCTCTCCTCGCTTTCCTCCATCTCCTTTATCAGCTTCATCTTGATACTCTTCAGGAATATCAAAAGCGGGTAAGAGTACATCCCTTGCCAAAGTATATTCTTCAACTTTATCAACAATTTCTTGAATATTGATAATTGTCTCAGGAATGTCTGCGAAGAGTTTTTTCATCTCTTCAGATGACTTGAAATAATATTCTTCGTTAGGTAGTCCATATCGATATCCTCGACCTCTACCTTTTGGTGTAGCCTGTTTTTCACCATCTTTTACACATAATAAAATATCATGTGCATTGGCATCTTCTTTCTCTAAATAATAGGTGTTATTAGTGGCAATAATTTTAACCTCATGTTTTTTGGCAAATTCTAAAAGCGTTTTGTTTACTGCTTTTTCATCTTCTTGCCCATGACGCATTAATTCTATATATAGGTCATCCCCAAACTGTTCTTTCCACCATATTAAAGCTTCTTCTGCTTGTTTTTCTCCAACATTTAAAATCTTACCAGGAACCTCTCCATATAAATTTCCAGTTAAAACAATAATGTCTTCTTTGTATCGCTTTATAATCTCTTTGTCTATTCTCGGAACATAGTAGAAACCATCAACATAAGCAATAGAAGCCATTTTGGCCAAGTTATGATAGCCATTTTTGTTTTTCGCAAGAAGAACAACTTGGTACCCATTATCTTTTTTTGATTTATCAGTATGATTTTCACAAACGAAAAATTCACAGCCAACAATGGGTTTGATAGGGGTGTCAGCAGACTTGTTATGATTCAATACTTCTCTAACGAAGTGAAAGGCTGCCATCATATTTCCACTATCCGTAAGAGCTATTGCAGACATCCCATCTTTTGCTGCTGCCTTTACAATACTACCAATTTGAATTGTAGATTGTAAAACTGAGTATTGAGTATGATTGTGTAAATGAGCAAATTTTACATCTTCTAAGGTAGCTAAACCTTCAGAGGTGTCATGAGTAGAAAAATCAGTAGATTCTGAAGATTTTCTTTTACGTATTTTATCACTTTCCTTTTTTAAATTTAGATGCTTTAAACCAATGACTTTAATTGTCATCGGATTGTTTTCTGAATATTTTTCAAAATAGTCTTCAGTTACATCTAACTGTTCTTGGGTGTATTGACGAAGTCTTATTAATTCAAGAAAACACCTTGTAGTGGCCTCAACATCGGCGGTTGCATTGTGCGCCTCACCAAAACCTACACCGAAAAGAAAATTGTGTAATTCGGTAAGGGTAGGTAATTTAAATCTACCTCCTCTACCTCCGGGTATTTTACAAAGCCCAGCCGTATGCTCGGTACAGGTGTCCAAAACGGGAAGTTCGGTAAGATTGTTCTCAACTCCTAATCTATGGAATTCACATCCCATTATATTAACATCGAAACCAACATTTTGACCTACGATAAACTTTGTTTTCTTAAGAGCTTCATTGAATAAATCTAAACCTTCAGCAAGAGTAATACCTTGTTCGGCTGCTAAATCTGTTGATATACCATGAATACGTTCAGCATCGAAAGGAATATTAAATCCATCAGGTTGAATAAGAAAATCGCTGTGCTCAATTAAATTACCCATGTTGTCATGTAACTGCCAAGCAATTTGGATAGCTCTTGGCCAGTTATTTGTGTCGGTAATTGGAGCATTCCAACTCTTTGGTAATCCGGTTGTTTCAGTGTCAAAAATTAAGTACATTCTCCGTTTTTTTTCTATTTGAAGCTTTATCCCAAGTAAGCATGTAAAAATACGAAGAATTTATGGTTCATTTTAAGGTTGTATAATCAGTTTATTAACAGAAAGGAGATTTTTATATAGAGAGCGTTTTATCTATACTTATTGTTGTTTAGTGGTTGTTTATTAGGGGTTTAAAGAATTGTTCTATTCAGTTTTAAATAAGTTTTTAATTTACATACGTTTTTAACCTTAATCCCCCCAGAAATATGAAAAGTATTAGCAATAGGCTAATTCTGTTGATGCTGCTATGCATCGCTGTAAGCTGTTCAGAAGATGTGACAACCGAACAAATCGATCAAGAAGTAGATATTGAAGATATCGAAAACCTTTACAAAGAATTGTTAGAAGCTCCAGATGAAAATACCATAGGCGATATGGTAAAAAGAAATCCCAAAAAATTATATGTTCATTATATGCCATGGTTTCATACCAAGGAGTATGATGGTTATTGGGGGCAACATTGGACAATGACCAATAAAAATCCTGATAATTATAATGAATTAGGCAATAGAGAAATAGGTTCTCATTACTACCCGTTGGTAGGTCCTTATTCTTCGCAAGATCCAGATTTGCAAAAATATCATTTACTTCTGATGAAATTGGCTGGAATTGACGGTGTTATTTTTGATTGGTATGGAAGTAGAGATATTAATGACTATTTATCAATTAAAAAAAATACGGAATCTTTTATTGAAGAAATTGAAGAAGTTGGATTGGAGTTCGCTATTATGTACGAAGATCGTGTTGCGGAATATACAATGGCAAAAGTGAGTGATGCTAAAAGAAGAACGGCAGCGGGAATGGAAGCTGTTGCCAATGATATTAAATATATTGAAGACACCTATTTTACAAGTGAGAATTATATAAGGCATAATGGAGCGGAAATGTTGTTTGTTTTTGGCCCTCATTTTATGGTGTCTTCAGAACAATGGAATGAAGTGTTTTCGAATATTGGAAGTCAACCTGAAGTTTTTACACTATGGAAAGCGAGTGATCGAGTTGGTAAAATGTCAGGAGGAGAGTTTAGTTGGGTAGATAAGGATCATATGGAAACATTAAAAGGTTATTACAACTATGCTCGTGAAAATGAAGTAACCACAATTGGAGGTGTATACCCCGGTTTTCATGATTTTTATGTTGAAGGAGGTTGGAGAGAATCAAATGAAAATGATTGGATGATTCCTCACAATAATGGAGAGACTCTTAGCGAAACGCTCAGTCTTATGGATAATGAGCCTGTTGAGTTTATTCAATTGATTACTTGGAATGACTTTGGAGAAGGTACTATGTTGGAGCCTACGGAAGAGTTTGGATTCAATTATTTGAAAGAATTGCAAGCTTATACTAAAGTTTCTTATACAGAAGAAACGCTCGAGTTACCTTATCAATATTATAAGTTAAAGAAGAAATATAGGAGTCATAGAAGGCTGAACAGAGTGCTAAATGGAGTTTATAAATTTATTTTTAAGTCGAAAACGAAGAAAGCGAGCAAATTATTGAAAAGAATTCAGAAAAGATTTACTATCTAATCTTCCATGTTTCTTGTGTTTATGTTGTTGGTAATGAATTATTTGAAAATAATTAAAAAAAAATTAATGTTACTCAAAAATTAAGCGTAAATTGCGGCTTTAATTTTTAACATATTTATAATGAAAGAAGGAACGGTAAAGTTCTTTAATGAATCTAAAGGTTTTGGATTCATCACAGAGTCAGGATCAAACAAAGAACATTTTGTACACGTATCTGGATTAATCGACGAAGTTCGTGAAGGAGATACAGTTGAGTTTGAACTTAAAGAAGGAAAAAAAGGATTAAACGCTGTTAGCGTTAGAGTAATTTAATATATAAATACTTTTAATTTTTTTAAGCATCTGTTTTACAGATGCTTTTTTCTTTTAAAAAAGAAAGTTTATGAGTAAGTAAGTTAAAAATATTTTATAAATTTGCACACTCAAAATTAATAACAAGGTACGTGTACCTGAAAAATTAAAATTATGCCTGTAAAAATTAGATTACAAAGACACGGTAAAAAAGGGAAACCATTTTATTGGGTAGTAGCTGCGGATTCAAGATCAAAGAGAGACGGACGTTTCTTAGAAAAACTTGGTACGTACAACCCTAATACGAATCCTGCAACTATTGATATAGATGTAGATGGTGCCGTAAAGTGGTTACAAAATGGAGCACAACCAACTGATACTGCAAGAGCAATTTTATCTTATAAAGGAGCTATGCTTAAAAATCACTTGGCTGGTGGAGTAAGAAAAGGTGCTTTAACTGAAGAGCAGGCTGAGGCGAAGTTTACAGCTTGGTTAGATGAAAAAGCTGGTAAAGTTACCGGGAAAACTGAAGGTTTAGAAAAGGCTAAAGAAGAAGCAAAAGCTAAAGCTTTGGAAGCTGAAAAATCTGTAAACGAAGCACGTATCGCTGCAAAGGCTCCTGTAGCTGATGATGAAGATACAGCTGGAGAGAATGCTAATTCTGATAGTGAAGAATAAAAATTCTTAATACGATGATGCAAAAAGAAGACTGCTTTTATCTTGGCAGAATCGTAAAAAAACATAGTTTTAAAGGTGAAGTCGTAATCAAGTTAGATACGGACGAACCTGAACTTTATGGAAATTTGGAATCAGTTTTTGTCGATTTAGGCAATAATCTGGTTCCTTTTTTTATTGAAAAATCCTCTTTAAGTAGAGGTACAATGCTTCGATTAAAGTTTGAAGGTGTTGATAGTGAAGAGGATGCTGATGCTATACAAAAAGCAGGGGTATTCTTGTCATTAGATTTTCTTCCTAAACTTACAGGTGATAAATTTTATTATCATGAGGTAGTTGGTTTCAATATAAAAGATACCTCATTTGGAATTGTTGGGACGATTAAGGAAATTAATGATTCATCAGCGCAACCACTTTTCGTAATAGATAGAGAAGGAAAAGAAGTTTTTATCCCAATGATTGACGATTTTATTAAGAAAGTTGATCGTGAAAATCAAATAATTGAAGTTACTACACCTGAAGGATTGATCGATTTGTATTTATAAGTTTTTAGGAAAAATTTAAGGGGAAAAAAGAAGAAACGAACTCTAAATCTTTTTGGTTCTGGTTACATCGGTAATCTGATAATTAACTCCGTTAAAGTTCTTCTTAATTAAAACACTCTCGAGCCAGTACATTGACCCTCTATAAAATAAAGGGAGTACTAAGAATTTTTCTTGTTTAATTTTGCTAATACGTGAGAGTTTCTGTTTCGATAATGCTAATCTCATTTGGTTTGTAGTTGGTTTATATTGGTAATACTTCTATAAGGGATAGAGCTACAAATGTATATTATTTAGTACATTTTAAAAAACAGAATATTAAAAAAGAGTATTTTTTTTAATTAGAATTATCTATAAAATTCAGTGCGTTTTAAATGTTGTTGATTGACAGTCTTTTACTGTTGTGTAATCCATTTGAGCAATTATTTCTTGATAGCTTATTTTTATTAGAAAGTCTTCATTGAGAAAAAAAATATTAGAAATTCTTTTGATTTTCTTTGTAATATATTCTTTTTGTAATCTAATGACAAGAATTACAGAGTTCTCTTTTAAAGAATATTAGAAGTTCTTTCGTTAAGAATAAATAATTGAAGTCATATTAAAAATGTACTTTTGCCTGATTAATTTAACCGGTTATAATGAGTTTATTGCAACAATTAGAAGAGAGAAGTGGACATCAATGTGAATTATGCGCCTCAAAAAAAGAGTTGAGTATTTATGAGGTTCCACCAATTTCTGCAGGAGGTGTCGATGGAAGTATATTAATATGTAATACATGTGTCGAACAAATTAAGACACCCGAATCTGTTGATTCTAATCATTGGCGCTGTTTAAATGATAGTATGTGGAGTGAATTTAGAGCGGTAAAAGTTGTTGCGTGGCGGATGTTACACAGATTGAAGAAAGAAGGTTGGCCACAGGACTTATTGGATATGATGTATTTGGAAGGAGAAGAATTACGTTTTGCTGAAGCTTCAGGAGATCATTTAGATGAAAGTGAAAAAGTGATTCATAGAGATGTAAATGGAGTTGTTTTACAGGCAGGGGATAACGTGGTTTTAATTAAAGATTTAAAAGTAAAAGGTTCCAGTATGGTTGCTAAACAAGGAACTGCCGTAAGACGAATTTCTTTAGATCCGGAAAATGCAAAGTATATTGAAGGGAAAGTAGGAGGAACACAAATAGTAATTGTTACCGAATATGTTAAAAAAATGGCGGAAAAAGAGTAGTTTTGCGGAGGAATAAATAAATAATTAGCTTTAGAGCTGATTTAATTTGTTGTTAGTTAGGTCTTTGTTTGTTTTAAACGTTTTCTAACTATACAAGCTATGAGAACTTGAAATTGATAAAATAAGGTTTTGGAAAGAGTTTAATAAATTCTTCAAAAAAATAGTTGCTAGAGTATAAAAATTGTATCGTACATAATCATACTATTATTTAAAATAAATCATAAACAATATGAGAAAGTCAATATTAGCTATGGCCTGTATTGGGCTGGCTGCATTTGTGAATGCACAAGAAACAGTAATAACTGAAAAAGATGGAAAAGCTTTGTTAGACAAGTATTAAAAAGGCCTATGAATTTGAAGATTCTATAAATCTAAAATAACAACAACCTTACAGAGTATAAACATCTGTGAGGTTGTTATTACTAAGTAAGACACTATCCTAAAAAGTGTGTAAGTTCAAAATATCAGGGTTAGGTTATTTATAGCCTAATCCTTTTTTCAAATATAGCTAAAAATTGATTTAGAATTATGCCCCAATTTCTAATGGGCATTGTCCACTTTTTAGTACTTTCTCTTAAAGCTAAATATACCGATTTGATAACAGCGTCATCTGTCGGGAAAGAGAGTTTGTTTTTAGTGTATTTGCGTATTTTCCCATTAAGATTTTCAATAAGATTAGTGGTGTAAATAATAGTTCTTATTTCAATTGGAAAATCGAAGAAAACAGTGAGTTCATCCCAGTTGTTTTCCCAACTTTTAATAGCATACGAATATTTAGCTTCCCATTTATTTTTAAAATCTTTTAAAGCAGCCTTTGCGGCTTCTTTAGTTGGAGCTGTATAGATTTGCTTCATATCTTTAGTAAACTCTTTTTTATCTTTCCAAACCACGTATCTACAAGAGTTTCTAATCTGATGTACTACACATATTTGTGTGGTAGAATTAGGAAACACTGTCTTTATAGTATCTGTAAATCCGTTTAAATTATCGGTTGCAGTAATCAGTATATCTTGCGTTCCTCTGGCCTTAATATCAGTCAAAACACTCATCCAAAAAGCAGCTGATTCATTTTTACCTAACCACAAACCTAGTACTTCCTTTTTACCGTCGGATCTAAGGCCTACAGCTATGTATATAGTTTTGTTAATAACCTTAGAGTTCTCTCTAACCTTGAAAACAATTCCATCCATCCAAACGATTAAATAAGTAGCTTCTAAAGGTCTATTTTTCCATGCTACAATGTCATTAGTAATGCTATCTGTGATTCTTGAAATCGTTGAAGTAGAGATGTTAAAGTCATATAGCTCTCGGATTTGCTCCTCTATATCAGAAGCACTCATTCCCTTAGCATACAAAGAGATGATAAGATTTTCAACACCATCTGTAGTACTTTCTCTTTTCTTTACCAACATAGGATTAAAAGATCCTTCACGGTCTCTTGGGACTTCTATTTCTGTTTCTCCTAAAGTTGTTTTTAACTTCTTCTTTGAATAGCCATTTCGAGAATTAGAGTTAGTGCTCTTTTGATGTTTCTCGTAATCTAAATGAGCTGATAACTCTCCTTCTAAAATCTTTTCAACTCCTCGTTTGTGAAGTTGTTCTATAAAGCTAGTTAACTCTGAGCCATCTTTAAATTGTTTTAGAAATTCGCCGTTCAATAAATCTTCTGGTTTCATAAATGTGTAAAAATTAAAGTTAATGAATAAAAAAATCTCGGGGTTGAATTCAACCCCGAGATTTTAAAACTTACACAGTTTATGAAATACTGCCCTAAGTAAGTTTACTTCTCGGCATTGAAATAAACCTTGTAAAATTTCATTTTCTTATCCTCATCATAACCTCTTTCTAAATACTCTGAAGGTGCATCAGGAGCATCTACATCAATCTTAATTTGAATATTGGTGTCCAATTTAATTTCAGTTTTAAACTTGCTTTTTTCCTTTTTTAAAACAGCATCAGAAACGTCAAAATTATTTCGAACTAAAACATTATTTAATTTTTCAAAATGTTTTTTATAGTCTTCAAACATATCTTTGTGTTTATCCTCGGCAAACACATCGTCTTTAAAAGCGTCATAATCGACACTTTCATGTTCTTTAAAATAATCAACAGTATTGGCTAAAAAAGAACTCTGCTCTTGTTTTCCAAATTCAGGTTTAATTACTTCTTCTGAAAAATCTTTGCATAATTCTAAGTAGTTCTGAGTATGTAAGTTTCTATCATCAGCATATTTTACATTTAAAAAATGTTTAATCCAATACTGTGCATCATAGTTATTGTTATCTACCGAAAGAACAACGGTCCCTTCAGTATCAGAAGAGTTTAAAATTAAACACCCTTTATCTAATTTTTTCGTTGAAATACCTTTTTGAACAACCATATCATAACTGTCATCATCATCTAAATAGGTTTGAAAGAAATCTACTTTGCTTTCAATTTTAAAAATTCCAACAGCTTCTACTAAAACATCTTTATATTCAAGTCCTTCAAAATAAGCAATAATAACATCTCCTGTTTTTATATTCGCTGAATTCGATTGCTCGTATAAATGATTTACAATATTTTTTGAATGCTCTACAAATGTTTCTTCATCTTGAAAGATGTCGGCAGAATATTTGTTAATTTCATTTAAAGAAATATCAGCATGATGATTAAAACGATAACTCTGTGTTACCGAACCAAAAGGTTTTAATAAAAAAGGAAGTAGCAATTCATAACTCTCTTCATCAAAACGAACTAAGGTTTCTGACATCGCATTTTGTCCACTGTTATACTTATTGGCAACTTTATGAATGATGCATTTATTGAGTTCAGCACGTGTTCTTTTAATCATTGGTCTAAAAAATTGAAACACAAAAATACATCAAATTTTTAATTTGAACTCTTTTTTGTAAACGTTCATTAGGTCAGATAGATAGCTTGTAAAACATGAAGAACTATGGATTTTGTATTTTAATTGTAGGAATTGTTTTTTTGAAATACTACAAGAATTGAGAAACTAGAAGTGAGGTAATAGGTTTTTGCAGAAGAATAAATAACTATTTTAGTATCTTTTAAAAATCGCAAGGTATAGAAGTATTATGTTAGAAAAGTTATGAAATGTAAATTAAGTGTTTTTGAGTATATAGGCTATACCTTATCTTTAAAATCAGTAAAAAAATTAAATAAATGAAATTATTAGGAATAGGATCAAGAATTAATCATTCTGAATATGGTTTTGGAGTGGTAACTAATGTTGACAGTAAGCACTATTGGGTAACTTTTCAGGAGAAAGGATTAGAAACGATTGCATTAGATGACGAAATTGAAATTATTGAAGCAGTGCATGATGAAGTGGATACCGTGAGTTTTTATGAAGTTGAAAGTACATTGAGAAAAATATTAAAACAATGGAGTGATGTTTCGGAGGTAGTGCCTATCGCTGATAAATACAAAGGAGGTAAGATAATTATTGAGCCCGCGGATACCAATTTGGTGTCAAAAGAGATTCCAATTGATACGTTCTTCCATAAAATAGTTATGGTTCGTGATAGAATACGAGTTATGGAGCAAAAAATTAATTCTAGTAAAACACTGGATGACCAAGATAAAATAGACTTACAGCAATACATTACTAGAATTTATGGCAGTTTAACTACGTTTAATGTGTTATTTAAATTGAAATCCGATAATTTTATAGGATCCAAAACAAAATAATTATAAATCTAGTTTTAATTGTTCTGGTAATAATTTAAAAGATTTACGATGGTATTGGGTTGCTCCAAATTCTCTAATAGCATTTCGATGTTCTTTAGTTGGGTAACCCTTATTTTTTTTCCAATTATAGGAAGGATATTCTTCATGAATTTTCTCCATATAATCATCTCTGTAGGTTTTCGCTAAAACTGAAGCGGCAGCAATATTCATATATTTACCATCACCTTTTACAATTGTTTCATGAGGAATTTCTTTATAAGGTTTGAATTTATTACCATCCACAGAAATAAATTCGGGTGTTGTTTTCAATGTTGCAATTGCTCTGTGCATTCCAGTTATTGAGGCCTGTAAAACATTTAATTCATCAACTTCAGTCTGGTTAACGAATGAAACACTAAAAGCAATGGCATGTTCCTCTATAAATGGCCTTAGTTTTTTACGCTGTTTTTCAGAAAGTTGCTTTGAATCATTTAATAATTCATGAGAAAAGTCCTCAGGTAAAATAACAGCAGCCGCTACAACAGGACCGGATAAACATCCTCTTCCTGCTTCATCTGTCCCTACCTCTAAAGAAAATTTGCTAAATTTTAGTTTCAACATGCTACAAATTAACAGTTTTCAAAGAAAATATTGGCGCTTTTTTTCGTTTTATTATTTTACTTTTGCCTTTATGAAGAAAAACTTGTTGTTAATAATCTTTTGTTTAATTGGAATTCAGACGTTTTCTCAACTTCGAACAGTAAACGGAGGATTTGCTGCTCCTAAAACAGGAGAAGGGTTGACTGATAGACGTGTTGATAGTCTTAATGGAGAAATAGACGTACTGTTGAGTGGGAAGACAAAATATACAGATTTCAAGATTATTTCTCATAAAAACGATACAACCATTGTTGACACGACCTTAACACTTAAAAAACATTATAAATTTAATTTCTTAAGAAAAGACAATTTTGAGTTATTAGCGTTTCATAATCAAGGACAAACTTTTAATAATTTAGGATATAATTTTGGTAAAACCTCTGTGATACCAGATATAGGTTTTAAAGCGAAACAATTTAATTATTTTAATATTGAAGATGTTGATTATTATCACGTTCCAACTCCAACAACGGAAATTATGTATAGAACGGGTTTGGAGCAAGGGCAGGTTTTAGATGCCTTATTTACCGTAAATTTTTCAAAACGCCTTAATATTGGAATTGCATATAGAGGTTTGAGATCTTTAGGTGCTTATCGACGTTCACTCGCTAGTACAGGTAATTTTAGGTTTACTTTTAGTTATGAAAGTCCAGAGGGACAATATGCCATCAGAGGGCATGCTGTAAATCAGGATTTCACTAACCAAGAAAATGGAGGTTTAACAGATACGGCCTTAACAGCTTTTTTAACTGATGATGTGAATTTCAGTTCCGATAGAGGACGTTTGGATGTTAATTTGAATGATGCAGAAAGTGTTTTAGAAGGCAAAAGACTTTATTTTGAACAAACCTATAAAATTCTATCTTCTAAAGATACTGTTAATGATAAGGATTTTTCAAATTTAAAAGTAGGGCATTCGTTTACGAGAGATTCGAAGTTTTTCGAATTCAAACAGACAACGGCATCCGACTTTTTTGATTTTAATAGAATATCGGGTTCTATAGCAAATAAAACGAATTATTTAGTTTATGATAATCAGCTTTTTGTAGATTTTAACTCAAAATATGTACTTGGAAAATTTAGAGTAAGATCAGGATATACGACTTATAACTATGGTTATGAAAATCTACAAAATAACCTAGTAGCAATTGAGAACAATCGTTTAAAAGGAGACGCTGTTTCTTTTGGGGCCGATTGGAGAGGGAAAGTTAAAAACTTCTACATAAACGCAAGTGGAACTTTAATTCCTGGGAGCGGTAGATTGTCAGGAAATGACTTGTTAGCCGAAGCTTTTTATAAAAAGGATAGTGTTTTTTCAGTTAAAGCGAAACTGCGAATCAATAGCAAGAGACCTGATTTTAATTTTCTATTACATCAAAGTAATTATAACAAGTTTAATTGGGAGAATAACTTTTCAAATATTGGAACAAGAGTTTTGGGAGGTGAATTTAATAGTAAATGGGGAAATGCTTCGTTAGATATAACTAATATTGACAACTATACTTATTTTGATGAGGATGGATCTCCGGCACAATATGGTAGTAATATTAATTACTTGAAAGCGAAGGTGTCTAAAGAATTTAAGTTTTGGAAGTTTGGTTTTGACAATACTTTAATGTATCAAAAGGTAGCGAGCGGAAGCGATGTGTTGAGAGTACCTGAGTTTGTAACTCGAAATACTCTGTATTATATGGATAATTGGTTTAAAGGAAATCCTTTGTTGGTTCAGATAGGGGCAACATTTAAATACTTTTCAGAATACAAAGCGAATGCATATAATCCTTTATTAGGTGACTTTATGATTCAAAACAATACCGAAATCGGATATCCTACTGTTGATTTTTTCTTTAATGCTAGAGTTCGAAGAACTAGAATATACTTTAAAGCGGATAATTTAAGTTCTTTTTTCTTAAAAAAAGATTACTTATCTGCCCCAAATCATCCATATAGAGATTTTGTAATACGTTTTGGTGTAGTATGGAATTGGTTTATTTAGAGTGAAGAAGAAGGTAAGAAGTGCGCTTTTTGCACGATAATTTGAATTTGAAAATGGTATTAAATCTTGTTGAAAAAGTAAGATAGCTGTTTGTTTTTACGTGAGCTATCGATAAAATCGCTAAAAGAAAATATTTATTACTTTTGTTATCTATAAATAACATAAATTAATTGCAGTATGATTATAAGAAAATTGCTATACACTCTTATCAGTCTTAGTACATTTTTCTCTTGTGGAGTTTTACCTGAACAAAATTCTTATGAGACGAATTCCAATACAGTTGAATTAGGAGTATTAGGAGATAAGAAGAAGTCTGTCTACATAACACAGTTTGAAACAGCAGGTATTCCTGGGTATTCTAAATTTATTAAGATCTCTTTAGAAGAGAAGAATTTTACAAAAGGTATTTACAAGGAATATCAAAAGGCTATTAAAGGTCAAACAGTGGTTAATAAAATAGAATATGTTGATTCCCTTGAAATCAAGCCAAAGTTTTTGAATTTTGCTATAGAGGATAAAACAATGGTAATAGAATCTTTAAATAGTCAGGATAATGTAAACGTAAGAAATTACATTAAAAATGTGCCCAATACAAAAATTGTTACAGGATTAAGGATAGTTGCTTCCAGTGATATTACACAACAATTGAAAAAAGCAGATGCTTTATACTTTCGAACTAATCAACAGAAGCAGCAAGTTATATACCTGTTTAAAAAAGAAAAACAAATAGGAGTGTTAGATTTATCGAAAGCAACAGCTTTTGGGGTTAAATTGTCTTCTTTCTGCTGGGGAATTACTGATACTGAAAAAGTACATATCGCAACTATTATGTCTGATGGTGAAAATTGTACCTTGAAAACAAATAGAGATCCAAAGAAACTTGAAAAACAATTGGAAAAAAACTATTTTAAATTTTAGTTTGTTAAAAATTGATTTAAAAAAAGAAACAAATGAAAAAAATAATTTTATTCGGATTAACAGTACTATTTTTAGTTGCTTGTGAGGCTGTTTTTGTTGAAGATATTTCAAATAATTATGTCACGTTGACGGCGCCATCAAATAATGCTTCAGTAAAAACAGGAACAATTAGTTTTCTATGGGAACCCGTTAATGAGGCGAACAATTATCAGTTACAAGTAGCGACTCCTTCCTTTACCAATGCAAGTCAAGTTGTATTAGATACAACCGTAACAACAAATACATTTGCACATAAACTAGATGCTGGTGAATATGAGTGGAGAGTTAAAGCAAAGAATAGTGATTATGAAACAGCTTTTGAAATGCATGCCTTAATGGTTACTGATTCAGATATAGCGAATGCTGAAGCCGAATTACTATTACCATCAGATAATGAAATAACGAATGTTGTAAGTCAGAAGTTAACTTGGTCGGCTGTTCCAGACGCTACTGAATATAGAGTTCAGATTTATACTCCGGATGTACAAGGTACGTTGGTTAAGGATGTAACGGTATCTGAAACTGAATATATATATGAGTTTTCGGATGGCGAGTTTACATGGCAAGTTAGACCTCAAAGTGATACTCAGAATGGTAAGTATACTTCTAGAAAAATAACAATAGACTCAAAGAAACCAAATACACCTGAGAATACAGCTCCTGAGAACAATCATACCCAGACTACCACAACGATAGACTTTTCTTGGACTCGAACGGATGTTGCTGGAACTGTTGAGGTAGATAGTATTTATGTGTTTACTGATGTGAATTTAACTCAACTTAGTTTTAAGGCAGAAGGAACGAATAAAACTTATAAAAAGGAAGACTTGGAAGCCAGTACTTATTATTGGTATGTTAAGGCTTTTGACAAAGCCAATAATGAAAGCGATAATAGCACCACATTTTTAGTAACAGTTAATTAGAAAATTTTATGAAGAAGATTATAATAGCGCTTACTTTAATAGTAAGTGTGAATTTGCTTGGTCAAAACTCAATACCTTTGAGTTATTATTTAAATGAAACACCAATTCATGGAGTTAAAATTAAAACGAATTTACCTTATATAGATAGCTCTCAAATGCCGACGATTATTATTGAAGGGTATAATTATGGAAAGGCTCAAACAATAGGAATAATTCTTAATTGGTATGTATATCAAGGTAAGTTTGTTCAGTATTCGGCATCAAGCTATGGCGCTTACAGTCCTCCAATAAAACTTGCTAATGATGGAGGTAAAGTAGTCATTTTTCTAGATTCAAAAGAGTATTTTAATAGGTTTCAAATCAGAACTTATGCGAAAGGATTACATGTAGATAATGTAAGTTCTTATTTTGAAAATTGGACGGCAGTAGATGAGCTGTTGACAACATCTGCAACGAATGTAGTTAATGTGCCTTATAAAAGTTCCAATATACATGGTGATATTACAATGGAAGGTCATGTTAATATTGGAGGAAATCAAAGTAAACGATTGAGAGTAAGACATGTTGATGGTAAAGATTTTGACAGTACGGATTTCGATCATTTATATTTGAATCATAGTAATGGTAAAAATGTGATTTTAGGAAGCCCTTCAAAACCTTCCAGTTTGTATAGCTATGGAATTGTAACAGGGCATGGTAGAGCTAATGTAATGGCGGATAACGGTACAGGTTACGTTGCCTCGAGAATCTACTTAAATAGTCATAATGATTATAGAGGAGCAGGAGTTTTCAGTAAAGGACAGACAAATAATTGGTTTGTTGGGAACCCATATACAGATCATGCTAACGGCTTTATGATTGGCGTGGCTCCAAATACTGAACACGAAGATATTGCGGCAACAAAGGCTAAAGCAAAGTTTTTCATTAACAGTAGTGGAGATGTAGGGATTGGTACCACAACACCTGGAGCTAAACTTGCTGTAGATGGGCGAGTTTTGGCTAAAGAAGTAAAAGTTTCGATTACTGATTTCCCTGATTATGTTTTTGAAAATGATTACGAGTTGTTATCACTTCAACAAGTGGAAAGATATATTCAAGAGAAAGGGCATTTACCTAATATTCCAAGTGCAAAAGAGGTTGAGGAAAATGAAGGAATCGATTTAGGGGATATGCAAAAGAACTTGCTAGAAAAAATTGAAGAATTAACGCTGTATACTATTCAGCAAGAAAAGAAATTAAGCAAACAAAATCAGCTAATTAAGACTAATAAAAAAGAAAGAAAAGAACTTATTCGTTTAATTCACGATTTAAATAACAGAGTTAAACAGCTTGAAAATAACTAAAAACAGTGTTTTTCTGGAAAATAAACCTCCTGTATTATGGAGGTTTATTAATTTTCCACTTTTCCTTAATATTTTAAGTGCTTGTTAGTTAGTGTTTTATGGTTTTTATTTAAAAAAGTGACTTTTTAGTGAAAAAGTGATAACACTGTTTTTAAGATTTTTTAACATGAATTGATTTTTTTGAGATAAAAAAGTGCTATACTTGTAAGGTAAAATAATAGTTGTTAACACCTTACTACCTACTACAACGACAACTATTGTATAAAGGGGCGTCAAGTCCGTTTTATTTTACTTAGAAAAATGGAACTCACGTAAGTGAGGTTGGCGTAGCCTAATCTGTTTTTTTAACTAATCAAAAACTTAACCGAACTATGAATTACTCAAGTGGATGGCATGTTATGTATGTCAGGTCTCGTTGGGAAAAGAAAGTGCACGAATCTTTAAAAGAAATAAGTTTAGAGACTTTCTTACCACTAGCCAAGACTATTAAGCAATGGAGCGATAGAAAGAAAATCGTTCTAAAACCCCTACTTCCTTCTTATGTGTTTGTGAATTTAAACACGCCAATGGAATTCCATAAAGCCTTATCAGTTGATGGAGTATGTTCTTTTATTCGTTTTGGAAAAGAATATGCTAAGGTTACTGATAAAGAAATAAATAATCTTCGGTCTTTAGTAGAAGATAAAAATATAATGGATTTACAAACAGATAATAATTTCCCTAAAATTGGAGAAAAACGAATTATATCTTTTGGTTCTCTTGAAGGAATAGAGTGTGAAGTGATTAAAGTAAATAATTCTAATAAGATTGTAGTAAGGATCGATTCGCTTCAACAGAATATAATTGCAACTGTACCTACTAGTTATGTGTCTGAATTGGCTATGGCTATTTAAGTTGTTATTTAATGGGGTAATACCTTAATTTTGTTTTTTTAATAAATATTTATTAATTAAAAAATAATGATATTCAAAATAAGCTTTTGGATGAGTTTGATTTGAAGAAATTGAGGCTAACATTTAATTAAATATTGAGAAGCCTAAACGAATGAACATATTTTATCGTTAGGTTGGATATTGGATATAAGAAATAAGGATTAAAATATTTAAAAAGATCAAACGTTAAGATGTAACGTCGACTAAGATGAAAAATAAATGAGTATTTCTACAGTTGCCTTATATATAGAAAATGATCAGGAATGGTCAAATGATACATTTGAAGAAATTATAGGGGATTACCTATCGAGTTTCAGGAAAAAGCGAGAAAATTTCGTTTTTGGAGTGATAGACAAGCTTTTGTTTATGGGAAACTTCTCATAAACAAAATACTGAAAGAACATACGAGTTTAAACCTGATAGATATTCAATATAATGAATATGGAAAGCCGTTTGTCTATTGTGACTTATCTTTTAATATATCGCATTCAGGCCAATATGTAATTTGTTTGTTTTCTTTAACTCGAAACTCACTCGGAATTGATATAGAGAAAATAGAGCCTAACATTAACATAAGCGATTTTAAAGAGGTTCTTACTTCCGGTGAAAGTTTGAAAATAGCAAGTTCAGAAGATACATTAGGAACTTTCTATGAAATATGGACAATTAAAGAAGCAGGAATGAAAGCTGATGGAAGAGGTTTAAGTATTCCTCTTGATCAGATAGAGATAGACTTGGAGTCTTTAAAAATAGGGATAACCAAGTGGTATTATCGAAACTTAGTAATCGATAAAGATTACAAATGCCATTTGGTAATCGATTCTCCAGATTTCAATGTTACGGTTCAAAAAGTGAAGAAAGAAGATTTAACAGGGCACAAGCTACTAGTTTATTAACAAGTCTATTTTGTAGATTCTCTAATGACTAATTCGGTGGGTATTTTTATGGTTTTGTGTTCAAAGGGTTTATTGTCCCTTTTAGCGTGAATTTCTTCAATTAAAATATTACAAGCTTCTTGACCAATTAAAAAACCGGGTTGATTGATGGTGGTCAAAGTCGGTGAGCTTGTTTGAGTAATAAACCAGTTGCTAAATCCAACAATAGATATTTGTTCAGGAACGCGAACACCTAATTCATTTAATTTTTTTAAAGCACCCATAGCAACTAAATCAGTAAAGCAAAAAATTCCGTCTACATCTGGATGTTCCTTTAAAATTAACTCCGCAAGGTTATAACCGTTTTCATAAGACATATTCTCGGCATTATATACCAAGCTTTTATCGAAGGTCATGTTGTTGTCTTGCAAAGCTTGTCTATATCCTTTAGCTCTATCAATTGTTGTTTGCGGCTTTAAAGGCCCTCTAATATGCGCTATTTTTTGACACCCTATATTTATTAAATGTTCAGTAGCCTTTATAGCCGCTTGAATATCATCAATCTGAACTTTAGAAGCTGAGATAAGTTTAGATATCCTATCGTATAATACTACAGGAACTCCCGAATTGATTACTTGCTTAATATGAGAGTAATTAATGGTGTCGTTTGATAATGAAACTAATATTCCGTCTACATTTTTTCCCGTGAGTAATTTTATCTGGTTTACTTCATCTTCATAAGATTCTTCTGATGGCATTACTAAAACGAAGTAACCTTTCTTTCTTGCAGTAATAATTACACCATTGATAATATTAGAAAAGAAATGATGAACTATTTCTGGAATAATTAAACCAATAATTCTTGATTCATTAGAACGTAAACTTTGCGCAAATGAGTTTGGTTTATATTTAAACTTGGCGGCATAGTCCAAAACTTTCTGTTTGGTGTCTTCGCTAATATCTTTATAGTCTTTCAAAGCTTTTGAAACTGTAGCCACTGAAAGATTCAACTCTTTTGCGATACTTTTTAAAGTGATTTTATTGGACATAAAAAGTTTTAAGCGGTTTAATTATTTTAAAATTAAGCTATTAGGGATAATGCAAGATGCGTATTTTTTTTGGAATTAACGTTATAATTAGCCGAAAACGTTTTCGGCAACAAATTGATAATCTTACTCTTAAATATTTGTAAATGTGTTAAAATTTTGCAAAATTTGTTATAGATGTGGTTTCATTTTGGGTGTAGAAACCGCATGTGAAGATTAACTAATTAAAATATAAAATCTAATTCAATTATGAAAAATGGTTTGCTTAAGAAGTTAATACTTCTGACTTTATTATTAGTAGGAAGTATTACCTATGCACAGCAAATATCTGGAAAAGTAACCGATTCTCAGGGGCCTTTGCCAGGTGTTAGTGTGTTGGTTAAAGGAACCACTGTCGGTTCCGAAACAGATTTTGATGGAAATTATTCCCTTGAAGCGAAAAAAGGAGATACTCTTGTTTTTAGTTTTATAGGGTACAAAACGAAAGAAGTAGTAGTTGGTAATTCATCTACCGTTAATGCGGTCTTAGATGATGATGATCAACAACTAGACGAAGTAGTAGTGGTAGGTTATGGTACTACTACCGTAAAAGATGCAACTGGAGCTGTATCCGCTGTTAAATCTGAAGAATTTAACAAAGGGGTTATATCTTCTCCAGAACAATTAATCCAAGGTAAAACAGCTGGGGTTCAAATGACTGCGGCGAGTGGTGAGCCTGGAGCAGGTATTTCCGTTAGAATTAGAGGGTCAAACTCTATTCGTTCTAACAACAATCCATTATTTGTAGTTGATGGTATTCCTTTGTCTAGTCAAGGAACAACTCCTGCATCAGGTGGTGTAGTAGATGGTGGAGATACAGCGAGAAACTCATTGAGTTTTATAAATCCAAATGATATTGAAAGTATTTCGATATTGAAGGATGCTTCGGCGACTGCGATTTATGGATCACGTGCTGCCAATGGGGTTGTTATAATTACAACAAAGAGCGGAAAATCAAGACAAGGAAAGTTTGAGTTTAGTTCTAATGTAAGTTATTCTAGTCCTGCGAATGAGTATGATTTATTTGATGCAGCTCAGTATAGAAGTCAGCAATTAGCAATTACAGGTAACCCTGTCCCTTCTTTTGATGATAGAGGAGCTAATACAAATTGGCAAGATGTAATTACAAGAAGTACGTTTTCTGCAACAAATAACTTGTCGTATTCTAAAAATTATACAGGAGGTAATGTTAGAGCTACGTTCTCTCACTCTTCGCAAAATGGAGTGTTGGAAAATTCTTCTCAAGACCGTGTTACTGGAAGAATTAATGCTTCTCATAGTTTTTTTCAAGATAAGCTTAAAGTAACCGCAAATCTCTCTGTTGCTCAGGTTGAAGATGAAGCTCCGCAAATTAGTGGAGGATCAGGAGCAAGTGGGAATTTAATTGGAGCTGCTTATTCTGCGCCTCCAACTTGGCCAAATTCTTCTTCTTTTTCAATAGATGGAAATAGATTAAATCCGGCAAATATTTTAGAAAATTACCTAGGTTTAACAGAAACCAACAGGTATTTACTAAATGGTTCTGTTGAATATCAATTTTCCGATGAATTGTCAGCGAAAGTGAATCTTGGATATGATCAGTCAGATGCGGTGGCAACATCAGCGGTTTCTGCAAATTATAACAATAGTGGTCGAATTACAGGTAACGGGCAAGCCTCTAGAAATACTCTTGAAGCAACGAGTAAACTGTTAGAAGGAACTTTAAATTATAAGAAAGAAATTTCTGATAACTTATCTATTGATGCTTTGGTTGGATATTCTTTTCAAGATTTCAGAAGGCAAGGGTATAATGCTCAAGCTTGGGGAAGTTCAACGACTGATTTAGAAAGAATGAATAGTTCACTAGACGGTTCAATATCAAGAATAACAAATGCGTTAGGTTCTACTTCGTATCAACAATTTGGATATGATACAAATGGGAGTTTTTTAAACAGTCTATTTCCATTTGATAATTCTGGAACACTTAATAATGCCAATGGAGATTACAGATCACTTTGGTTAGATACCTTTGATAACACCGATGAATTACAAGGTTTCTTTGGAAGGGTGAATCTTACTCTTAATAATAAGTTTTTATTTACAGCAACAGTAAGAGCTGATGGATCTTCAAGATTTGGAGGAAATAATAAATACGGATATTTTCCTTCAGGAGCTTTTGCTTGGAAAATGCATGAAGAAGATTTTGTAGGAGACAACGTTTCAACGTTAAAATTAAGATTAAGTGCGGGTGTTACTGGTAATCAAGCAGGATTAGGACATGCAAATTATTTGTTTAGACAAAGATTTGGTGGGCCAGGAATTTCTGATGATGGTACTGTAAATAGACCGGGATTAGTTACTGTGTCTGTTCAAAATCCTGACTTAAGTTGGGAGAGATTGACGGACTATAATTTAGGATTAGATTTTGGTTTTAATAATGATAGACTTAATGGATCTGTTGATCTTTATAGAAAAGAGACTAGAGATTTATTATTCTTAAGTCCAGCAGCGGCACCAGCAGATCAACCTATTGTATTTAAAAACTTGGATCAAGGAGTTGTTGTTAACCAGGGAGTTGAATTCTCATTAGGATATGATTTTATTCAACAGGACGATATGAATTTCTCTGTTGATTTTAATATTGCCTACAATAATAACGTGGTCGAAGATTTACAGCCTGGTTTTACGGCTGACTTAGGGCCGCTTAATGGTCCTGGTTTAACAGGAGCATTTGCTCAAAGAATTGGAGAAGGACAGTCACTATTTTCATTCTATATGGCAGAATATGCAGAGACTAATGGAGTTCCAGATTTCTCAGCAGACGATAAAAAATTTGTAGGGAAAGACGCTTTACCGGATATTACCACAGGGTTGTCTTTGAATTTTAATAAAGGAAATTTCGATGTAAGTGCTTACTTTACTGGACAGTTTGGCTTTTATGTATACAATAATACCGCCAATGCGTTTTTAAATAGACCTACTTTTGGAACATCAAGAAACGGAACTTCTGATTCTGTTCAATTACAATCTCAAGAAGTTTCTACCTTGTATTTAGAAAGTGGAGACTTTGTAAGATTGCAGTCCTTAAATATTGGATATAACATTCCATTAAAAGAAGAAGGGCCATTAAAGAGTTTAAAACTTTCGTTAAGTGGTCAGAACTTATTTTTAATAACAGGGTATAGTGGTTTAGACCCTGAAGTATCTTCGAACACTGGTGCATTTGCTAATGGTATACCAAGTGCAGGGATAGACTATACATCGTTCCCTAGACCAAGAGTTTTCTCATTTGGTGTGAATGCAACCTTTTAAAACATTATAGAAAAAATGGAAAATAAAATATTAAATAGAGTAGGTGTAATATTAATGTCAATTTCTTTGATATTCACCATGGCTTGTACGGATTTAGAGGTAGAGCAAACCGATTCTATTCTAGGAGAGGCCTTTGACGGTCTTGATAGTAGTGAATCAAGTGCACAGGTTGATGATATGTATAATCAAATTAGAGGTTATATCGGTGATCAAGCCAATACCTTTGCATTAAGTGAAGTAACAACAGATGCTTTGTTAATTCCAACGAGAGGTTCTGACTGGGGAGATAATGGTATTTGGAGACAATTACACCAACATTCATGGACTCCAGATCATGCTTATATTACGAACGTATGGAATCAATGGAATCAATTACAATTATCTGGAAGTAGAGTAATTGATGATCGTTCAGCTCCTTCAGCAGAAGTAAAAGCACATGCGCTTTTTTTAAGAGGATTAGCAATGTTCGTGATTTTAGATAATTTTGGACAAGTTCCTTTTAGAGATACCAAAGCTGATCCAATTGCAGATCCTGATGTATTTACTGGAGCGGATGCAGTAAACTTTATTGTTACAGATTTAGAAGCAGCAATATCTGGGTTACCAGAAGCTACGGTTAGTGGTGATAATGTAAGATCGACAAAAGCTGCAGGTCGTTACCTTTTAGCAAAAGTTCTTTTAAACAAACACATTTACACTAAATCTGGTTCTGCAGATGCAGCAGATATGACAAGAGTTATTTCTTTAGTTGATGAGATAGCAAGTCAAGGATTTGCATTACAATCAGGATATTTTGATATTTTCAAAGATACACCTGATACTGAAACTATTTGGTATATAAATACTGGAGTGGGAAATAGAATATTTAATGGATTACACTATAACTCAACAACTGCAGGTGGTGGTGGTTGGAATGGATTTAGTACTCTTGCCGAATATTATGACTTATTTGAAGGAGATGCTAATAATAACCGTTATGATGCTTCAGGAATGGCTATAGATGGTCAGGAAGAACGTCGTGGAGGTGTTCCACCAAGTGGAGACGGAAGTATGACAGAAGGATCAAACGTTGGTTTTGGTTTCTTAATTGGTCAACAATATGACCTGGATGGAACGCCACTAGAGGATAGAGCGGGAGCCCCATTATCATTCACACGAGAATTTACGAGTACAGCAACAGGAGAATCTAGTTTAGTTGATAACGGCGAAGTTTCTGGAATTCGAATGATGAAGTATAATCCTCGTTACGGTGGATTTACAGAACATGAAATATTTTTTAGATATGCTGATGCTTATTTAATGAAAGCCGAAGCAATGATGCGTTCAGGAGGAGATGCAACAACAATGGTTAATACTTTAAGAACCATGAGAGGTGCTGCGACCATAGCAAGTGTTTCTGAACAAGATTTAATTGATGAAAGAGGTCGTGAATTATATATGGAGTTTTGGAGACGTAATGATCTGATTAGATTTGGTCAATATACTAGAGATTGGGAGTTTAAAGATCCTAGTGCTATTGGTAATGCCGATCGTCAACTTTTCCCGATTCCAGCTTCACAAATTATTTTAAACCCGAACTTAACTCAGAATCCTGGATATTAGTTGTTTGAATAATTAATGTAAAATTAAAGAGGGTATAAGCCCTCTTTAATTTTTTAAATCTTATTTGTTGAAAAACTTCATATTTTTTCCAATTATGAAAAGTTTTTTGCTGTTTGTTTTATTGTTTTTACTACTACTCTCTTGTAAAAAAGAAAGTGCACTATTTATTACTTTAAAAAGTAGGGATACAAGTATTGATTTTCAGAACAATATTGAAAATAGCAAGGAGTTAAATATTTTAAACTATCTCTATTTCTATAATGGCGCTGGAGTAGCTTCAGGCGACTTTAATAATGATGGCTATGCAGATTTATACTTTGTAAGTAATCAGTTTTCTGATAAATTGTACCTTAATTTAGGAGATTTTAGTTTTAAAAATATAACAGAGAAATCAGGAGTAAAGAATAATACTCCATGGACTACTGGAGTAACTACTGTTGATATAAACAACGACGGACTTTTAGATATATATGTTTGTAAAATAGGAAAGCATCTTTCTGTTTCGGGAAGAAATTTGTTATTTGTGAACCAAGGTGTTGACGAAAAAGGGATTCCTTTTTTTAAAGAAGAAGCTTTGTTGTATAATCTAAACATTAAGTCGTTCGCTACACAATCGGTGTTTTTTGATTATGACAGAGATGGAGATTTAGATATGTTTTTATTGAACCATTCGTTATATCCGAATAGTAATTATAACCGAGGTAGTTCCAGAAATTTAATAGACGATGTTTCTGGAGATAAACTTTTTGAAAACATTGAAGGGAAGTATTTTGACGTATCAGCGAAAGCTGGAATTTTTCAAGGAAAGATTGGGTATGGATTAGGAGTTTCAGTAGGAGACATTAACAACGACGGATACCCTGATATTTATGTCGGTAATGATTTTTTCGAGAATGATTACCTCTATTTAAATAACCAAGACAAAACCTTTAAAGAGATTATTTCTGAAAATAAGAGAAAACTTGGGCACACGTCGCATTATTCTATGGGAAATGCAATAGCAGATTTAAACAATGATGAAAACTTGGATATTATTTCTCTCGATATGCTTCCAGAAGATCTTAAAACCTACAAAACGTCAGGATTAGAGTATCCATATCAAACCTACGAGTATTATTTAAAAAACGGATATACTCCTCAGTTTATGCAAAACACTTTGCATTATAATAATGGAAATACAACTTTTAGCGAAACGGCTTATTTAAGTGGAATAGCAGCAACGGAATGGTCATGGAGTCCGATAGTAGGTGATTTTGATAACGATGGTTTCAAAGATCTATACATAACCAACGGTATTTTAGGAGCAACGAATGATATGGACTTCATTAACTTTATATCGGATAATGAAATTCAAAAACAATTAGCAACAGAAAGTTCACAAAAAAATGTTGAGCTTTCTAAAAATATACCCGAAAAGAAAGTACAAAACTATTTTTATCAAAATAAAAGAAACCGAAGTTTTGAAAATGTAACAATGAAATGGGGAGATCATCCGGATTCATTTAGTAATGGAGGTATTGCAGTGGATTTAGATAATGACGGAGATTTGGATTTAGTGATTAACAATGTAAATGAACAAGCATATTTACTTAAAAATACAACAAACGAAACTTTAAGAAACAACTACCTTTCTATTGAATTAAAAGGTGGAGCAAAAAATACTTTTGGTATTGGAGCCAAATTAAAAGCATATATAAAAGACCAGGTAATTACTGAGGAAAATTATACGACTAAAGGATATCTTTCTGCAACGCAACCAAAGATTCATTTAGGTTTAGGAGAAAACCAATCAATTGATTCGTTACGTGTAATTTGGAGCAATGGAGTTTCTCAAACACTTAAAAATATAAAAAGTAATCAAACTATTAAACTTTTTGAAAAAGATGCTTTAATTAACGATTCAATAGAAAACTTAAAGGAAGAGAAAACATTTTTAGTGAGTCATGATTCCCTATTAGAATTTAAGCATTACGATAGACAGTCTATTGAATTTAATAGAGATCCTTTGATTCCTTTTGCGAGCACGAATTTGGGACCCGATGCAGCAATTACTGATATAAATAAGGATGGAACAGATGATGTTTTTATCTGTGGAGGTAAGTTACAACCCAGTAAATTATTTATTCAAAACTTAGAGGGGGACTTTACTTCTATACAAGATTCAATTTTTCAAATAAGTGCTAAAAGTGAAGATATAAAGGCCATTTTTTTTAATGCTAATACTGATACATATAAAGATTTACTTGTAGTTAGTGGAGGAAATGAATTTCGTAAAGGAAAACCATTACAACCAAGATTATATATAAATAAACAAGGTGTCTTTGAAGAAGATAAAACCCAGTTTAAAGAATTGGAAATTAACGCATCTTCGGTTCAATCAATAGATATTGATAATGATGGAGATGAAGATGTTTGTATTACAGCAAACCTTGTTCCTTGGGAATTTGGGAAATCTCCAAAACAATTTATTTATAAAAATGATGGTAGAGGAAATTTTCAAGAGGTTACGAGAAAAATGAGTACTGAATTTCAAAAAATAGGTAATGTTCAGGATATTTTATGGATTGATGTAAATAATGATACATTTTTAGATGCCATTCTCGTAGGAAAATGGATGCCTGTGAGTATTTTTTTAAATGATGGCAAAAGGCTATCACTTCAGAGTCAAAATGGATTAGAGAAAACTCATGGTTGGTGGAATACAGTAAAAGCTGCTGATTTTGACAATGATGGAGATATTGATATTGTTGCTGGTAATTGGGGACTAAATACAAGATTAAAGCCTTCTGTAAAGGAGCCTGTAACGTTATATAGAAACGATTTTGATAGCAATGCGAAAGTAGATCCAGTAATTACCCATTTTCATGATGAGAAAGAGACTGTATTGGTTTCAAAAGATATATTGTCTTCTCAGTTACCTTTTCTAAATAAAAAGTATTTGTATTACAAGGATTTTGCGGAAGCTAATTTTACAGATTTACTTTCACAAGAAAAAATTAATGAAGCAGAGAAGAAGTATGTTTTTCAGCTAGCCAGTTGCTACTTCGAAAATAAAGGAGATGGTACATTTAAAAAACACCAATTACCTTTTGCTGCTCAAGTTTCCTCAGTGAATGATATAGAAATTAAAGACTTTAATAATGATGGGTTTTTAGACCTATTCCTTGTAGGGAATAATTATCATATTAATACCCAGTTAGGTAAGTTAGATGCTTTACATGGGGTAATTTTAATGAATGATAAAAATGGTTTTTTTAAAGAAGAATTAAATCATAAATTTAATGTGGCGGGAGATGCTCGAAATATTGATAAATTAAAAATTAAAGACAGTCACTATTTCTTGATTTCACGAAATAATGATACCCCTGTTTTTTTAAAAATAAATGACTAAACTTTTATGCTAAACAAAATCGCTTTAACCATTGTTGCATGTGTTTTTCTAAGTTCCTGTAGTAAAAATGAGAAGAAACATGAAATAAAAGATAAAACATTATTTACACTATTGCCTTCTGAAGAGACAGGAGTTGATTTTATAAACAAAGTCAAAAATCAAAAAGATTTCAACATCTTTAAGTATAGAAATTTCTATAACGGTGGAGGAGTTGCTATTGGTGATATTAATAACGATGGTCTTCCTGATATTTATTTAACAGGAAACATGGTAACGAATAAACTCTATTTAAATAAAGGGAATTGGGAGTTTGAAGATATTTCTAAAAGTGCGGGAATCGAAGGGAATAAACCATGGTCTACAGGTGTTGTGATGGTCGATATTAATCAAGATGGTTTGTTGGATATTTACGTCAGTAACGCAGGAAACTTAAAGGGTGATAATCATGATAATGATTTGTATATAAATAATGGTAATTTAACCTTTACTGAAAAGGCGGCTGAGTATAATTTGGCGAAAACAGGATTTTCAACACATGCCACTTTCTTTGATTACGATAAAGACGGTGATTTAGATGCTTATATTTTAAATAATAGCAATATCCCAGTAAGTAGTTTAGGCTATGCAGAACAACGTGAAAAGCGAGCGCAAGATTGGGAAAATGTCCCTCATATTTTCAGAGGAGTAGGTGATATGTTATTGCGTAATGATGGAGGGAAGTTTGTTGATGTTAGTGAAGACGCTGGTATTTACGGAAGCTTAATTGGTTTTGGGCTTGGAGTGATGATTACCGATATAAATGGTGATTTGTATCCTGATATTTATGTTTCCAACGATTTTTACGAAAGAGATTATTTATACTTAAATAATCAAGATGGAACCTTTAAAGAAGATATTAAAAATTGGATATCGCATTTAAGTTTGTCTGCAATGGGGGTAGATATTGCCGATATAAATAACGATGGAAATGCCGATGTGTTTATTACCGATATGTTGCCAGAAGCTGAAAAAAGAATAAAATCAGTAATGGAGTTTGAAAACTATAACATATTCAAGCTAAAACAAAGTAAAGACTTCTCACAGCAGTATATTCAAAATACCTTACAATTAAACAATGGAAACCAAACCTTTTCTGAGGTGGCCTATTTTAGTGGAGTGGCGAAAACAGACTGGAGTTGGGCAGGTCTTTTATTTGATATGGACAATGATGGTTACCGAGATATTTTTGTAACCAATGGAATTAATCATGATTTAACGGATTTAGATTTTGTTGATTTTTTCGCGAATGAAATCATTCAAAAAATGGCTTTAACAGGCAGAAAGCAAGCGATAGATTCAATCATTAATAAAATGCCAATAAAGCCTCAACCCAATTATGCGTTTAAAAATAATGGAGACATAACTTTTAAAAATGCGAACAAAGAATGGGGATTTGAAATTCCAAGTATGTCCAATGGAGTTGCTTATGGAGATTTGGATAATGATGGAGATCTTGATTTAATAGTTAATAATGTAAACATGAAAACTTTTGTTTACAAAAACAATACTGACGAGCTTACCGATAATAATCATATCAAATTAAAACTTGAAGGAAAACCAGTAAATAAGTTTGCTATCGGTAGTACCGTGAAATTATATTATGATGATAAAGTTTATTTTCAAGAACTGATTCCTTCAAGAGGGTTTCAATCTTCTATGGATTATGGAATGACAATTGGTTTAGGAAAGGCAAAAAAAATTGATTCTTTACGTGTCATTTGGCCAGATGATAAAACGCAATTATTGACTAATCTTGATGTGAATACTACCTTGTCATTAAAGCAAACGGAAGCAACTGAACTTCATAAACCTTTTGATAAGACACAGAAAAAAACATTGATTTCAGAGGTGAAAAATACAAACCTTGAAAAACATATTGAAAACAGTTATTCAGATTTTGATTATGAAGGTTTAATTAACAAAATGCTATCACAGGAAGGCCCCGCGCTGGCAGTTGGAGATGTAAATAATGACGGAAATGAAGACTTTTACATTGGTGGAGGTAAGAAACAAGCGGGAACCTTATACCTAAACTTAGGAGATGGAAAAACGAAAAAATCAAGTCAAAACGTATTTATAACCGATGCTCTTTATGAAGATACTGCCGCAAGTTTTTTTGATGCCAATGGTGATGGTTTTATCGATTTAATGATAGGTTCTGGTGGAAATGAAGTTGGGCAGTCCAAAAATTACAACGTTCGATTATATATGAACGATGGAAAAGGTAACTTTAATTCAACACAACCATTACCTTCTTTAAGAAAGAATATTTCTGTAATAGCACCAACTGATTTTGACAATGATGGTGACATTGATGTGTTTGTAGGATCTAGAAGTGTAGTGGGGACCTATGGAGTAAATCCGAATCACCAATTCTTGGAAAATAATGGTGACGGAACGTTTGAAGAGGTTTCTGAAAAAGTAGCTTATGAAGTTCGAAATGCAGGCATGATTACAAGTGCAGTTTGGGTTGATACTGATGGAGATAATATTAAAGATTTAGTAACAACTTCAGAGTGGGATACTCCGAAAATATATAAGAATAATGGGAGGCGACTTATAAAACAAAAGACGTCATTAGATAATTTATATGGAATGTGGAATGCACTTGAGGCTGTGGATTTAGATAATGATGGTGATTTAGATTTTGTTTTTGGTAATCAAGGAAGCAATACTTTTCATAAAGCATCAGAGAAAGCCCCTTTAAAATTATGGATCAATGACTTTGATAATAACGGAACCATTGAGCAAATCCTAACCAAACAACAAGATGGTAAAGATTACCCAGTTCACATGAAAAAGGAATTAACAGCTCAATTAGTATCTCTTAAAAAACAGAATCTAAAAGCTTCCGAATATGCTGGTAAATCAATTGACGAATTATTTCCGAAAGAAATATTCGATAAATCCATAGTAAAGAAAATGTCAATTTCTGAAACGATTATAGCGGTAAACAACGGAGAAGGAAAATTCAGTATTAAAAAATTACCAAGTAATGTACAGTTTTCTTGCGTCTGCGGAATTATCTGTAAAGACCTTAACAATGATGGAAACATTGATATTTTAACTGCTGGTAATAATTTTGAGTTTAAACCTCAATACTCTAGGCTAGATGCAAATTTTGGAAGTGTTTTGCTAGGAGATGGTAAACTTGACTTTGATTGGCAAGATTACAACAAGAGTGGATTTGTTATTAAAAATGAGGTCAAACATTTAAAAACGATTAACGATAAAAATGGTAAAACTTTTATTGTTGCTGCCGTAAATAATGACACTCCAAAAATATTCTCTATAAATGAATAAGTACGGTACAATCATACTTGGGGTCGTTTTTCTATTCTTTGGATGTACAAAAGAAGCAGATTTATTGTTTAAAACACCTGCATCTCAAGATACAGGATTAACTTTTGTAAATACTTTAAAAGAAACCGATGATGTTAATATTCTCGGGTACTTATATTTCTATAATGGAGGAGGTGTTGCTTTAGGTGATATCAATAACGACGGATTGTTAGATGTTTTTCTGTCGGGAAATCAAGTAAAGAATAAGCTGTTTATAAACAAAGGAAATTTACGATTTGAAGACATAACAGAAAAGGCAGGTGTTGCTGGAAATAGTTCTTGGAATACTGGAGCCGTAATGGGAGATGTAAATGGTGATGGTTTATTGGATATATATGTTTGTGCGGTTGTGGGAGTCAATGGATTTTATGGCTACAATGAATTGTATATTAATAATGGCGATGAAACATTTACAGAAAGTGCACAGAAATATAAACTAGATTTTGATTCTTATAGCTCCTCGGCGGCTTTTCTCGACTACGATTTAGACGGTGATTTAGATATCTATTTATTAAACCACGCGATTCATACACCAGAATCTTTTGGAAAGGCAGAACTAAGAAATAAAAGAAACTATCAAACAGGAGATAAATTACTTCGAAATGATGGTGGAATATTTACAGATGTTAGTGAAGAAGCTGGAATTTATGGAGGCATAAACGGGTATGGCTTGGGAGTTACTATTTCTGATTTTAATCAGGATGGTTATCCAGATATCTATGTGGGAAATGACTTTCATGAAGATGATTATTATTATTTAAATAATGGAGACGGAACCTTTTTTGAAAAATTAAAAGAGTATTTCGGTCATATATCGCGTTTCTCTATGGGGAATGATGTTGCTGATATTAATCATGATGGTTATCCAGATATTATTTCCTTGGATATGTTACCAGAAGATGAGGTTGTCTTAAAAACGTCCGAAGGAGATGATAATGTGCAGGTTCAAAAAATGAGAATTAATAATTTTGGTTATCACTATCAATTTACAAGAAATATGCTCTATGTAAATCAAGCGAATAATCCTTATTTGGAAACAGCTTTATTGAGCGGAGTGTCCGCGACAGATTGGAGTTGGAGTAGTTTGTTTGCTGACTATGATCAAGATGGAGAACAAGATTTATTTATAGCTAATGGAATTCCAAAGAGACCTAATGACCTAGATTATATAAAGTTTGTGTCAAGTGATCAGATTCAAAACAAAATTGATAATACGAAGTTGGTAGATAAAGAAGCCTTGGAAATGATGCCGTCTGGAGCGGTTCAGAATTACATTTTTAAAGGTTCAAAAGATTTGAAATTTGAAGATAAATCTAAGATTTGGATTCCTAATAAAAAAACAGTTTCTAGTGCATCAGCGATGGGTGATTTGGATAATGATGGTGATCTTGATTTGGTAGTTAGTAATTTGAATGAGGAAGTTGCCCTTTATATAAATCAAACGAATCAGAAAGCCAATTATCTGCAGTTAAGTTTTAAGTATCATAAGTCCAATTCATATGGAATTGGAACAAAAGTATATTCCTATTCAAAAGGGAAATTACAATATAAAGAGTTGTATACAGTTCGCGGTTTTCAAGCATCTTCCGAACCAATAATTCATTTCGGATACGGGCAAGATCTAACAATAGATTCTCTTAAAATTGTTTGGCCAAATAAAACATATCAAGTTTTAAAAGAAGTAGCCGTAAATCAGAAGTTAGAAATAAGTCCTGAAAATACTGTAGCCATTAAAATTGATTCTGCATCTAGTAATCCGCACATTTTATTTGAAAGAATAGAAAATAATTTAGGAATTGATTTTATACATAAAGAAGATAATTATATTGATTTTACTCGACAAAAGTTAATTCCTTATCAAGTATCAGATCGAGGCCCTGCCACGGCTATTGGCGATTTAAACGATGATGGTAAAGAAGATGTTTATTTCGGAGGTTCTAAATTTAAATCAGGAAAAGTATTTGTTCAAAAAGATACTTGTTTTGTAGAAGAACAGGTTCCTTCTTTAACGGAAGATGTTAAGAAAGAAGATGTGGTCGCTATTATTTCTGACTTTAATAATGATCACAAAAGCGATATGGTTATAGGTACTGGTGGCGGCGATTTTTTCAAGAAAATGAAGCCATTATTAGATAGCTATTATCAACAAACCGAAAATGGTTTTACTAAACAGAATTTTCCTGAGTTTTTCGAGAATGCTTCTGTGATAGAGGCTTGTGATTACGATAAAGATGGGGATTTAGATCTTTTCATTGGAAGTAATTCTGTTTCGAACGACTTCGGAGCAATGCCCAATTCCTTTATTTTAAAAAATACCAATGGAGAATTTTCACTACTTGAAAAACAACCTTTTCAAAATGCAGGAATGATTACCGATGCTCTTTGGGATGATTTTGATTCAGATGGAAACATGGATTTAATCGTTGTTGGGGAATGGATGAACCCAAAGTTCTTTAGAAATATAAATGGAAGTTTTAAAGAAGAGAAAAAGGTGGATAATTTAAAAGGGTTATGGCAGCAAATTGCCCCTTTTGATATTGATAATGATGGAGATATTGATTACATATTGGGTAATTGGGGTACAAATTCGAAATTTAAAGCCTCAGTAAAACATCCATTACGAATGTATTATGCCGATTTTGATAAAAATGGAAGTACCGAAACTATTGTATGCAACTACAAAAATGGTGATTATTATCCACTATTAGGTTTAGATGAGTTAGCTAGTCAAATAGTTAGTTTAAGAAAAAAATTCACAACCTATAAGAGTTTTGCAGGTAAGCCGATAGAAGGCATTTTTGAAAGTTCAGTTTTAAACAAGGCCCAAGTTTTAGAAGTGCATACATTGGCTTCTGGTTATCTTAAAAATGAAGGTAGTTCTTTTGTTTTTGTGCCGTTTCAGAACGAACTTCAAGTAGCACCAATTTTTTCATTCTTAGAATATGATTTCGATCAAAACGGAGAGAGCGAAATACTTGCAGGAGGTAATTATTTTGGAGTCAGTCCATTTCATGGACGATTCGATTCATTTCCAGGAGCAATGATCTATGCTGAAAATAAAATAAGTTTAGGAAATGTGCTTGGTCTAGAATTTAGTAGAAAGGCAGTGAAAAACTTACAAATAATATCATTAAACGAAGTGCCTTATTTGTTAACAACCATAAACAACGATAAGGTTCAAGTGTATAAATTAACCAAATAAAATGAAGCAAAAACAGTATAAATTTTTATTCCTAATACCATTTCTTGTGTTCAGTCAAGCATGCAAGAAAAATACAGAACCTATTCAGGTAACAACAGATAATTTTCATCAATCAGTTGATAAGGTTATCGAAATTATGGTTCACGATATTTTTTCACCTCCAGTAGCGAGTAGGGTTTTTGCTTATCCGAATATTGCGGCTTACGAAATCATTGCCCAAAATGATAGTACGTATAATTCTTTAAGTGATCAGATACAACATTTTGAAGGAATACCGAAAGCACAAAAGAAAGTTAATTATCCGTTAGCTGCTTTAATAGCCCATATAGACTTGAGTAAAGAACTGATTTTTTCTGAACAAAAAATGGATGAATATCGCGATAGTTTATATTCAGTTTGGAATGCAAAAAATGAAAAAGAGTTTGAAGATGCCAAAGAATATGGTTTAAAAGTATCTGAGTATGTTTCTAATTGGATGAATAAAGATAACTATGCTCAAACCAGAACGATGTCGAAATATGTAGTAGATTCTGATATTGAAAGTAGGTGGCAACCTACGCCTCCATCATATATGGATGGTTTAGAACCTCACTGGAATAAAATACGAACATTTGTTTTGGATTCGGCAGCGCAATTCAAACCTGTTCCTCCACCAGCTTTTTCAATGGACAAAGGTTCTGATTTTTATAAGGAATTGAAAGAAGTATATGATATTAGTTTACAGTTGGATGAGGAAGGTGATAGTTCAAAAAAAATCGAAATCGCTCAGTTTTGGGATTGTAACCCTTATGTTTCTGTAACGAGAGGGCATTTAATGTTTGCGATAAAAAAAATAACACCTGGAGCTCATTGGATTGGGATAGTGAAAATTGCTACTAAGAAAAGCCAATCAGATTTTAACGAGACAATTTATGCTTATACCAAAACATCGATAGCAATTGCCGATGCCTTTATAAGTTGCTGGGATGAAAAGTATAGGAGTAATTTGGTGAGACCAGAAACCTTAATTAACAAATATTTTAATGATGAATGGAAGCCGATATTACAAACTCCTCCATTTCCAGAATATACAAGTGGGCATTCTGTAGTTTCTGGTGCGGCTTCAACGGTTTTAACTTCAATTTTTGGAGACGACTTTAATTTTAAAGATGATACAGAAACACCTTATGGATTGCCAATTAGATCGTTTCCTTCATTTAAAGCCGCAGCAGATGAAGCGGCTATTAGCAGAATGTATGGAGGAATTCACTATAGAGCAGCGGTTGAAATCGGTGTAGGACAGGGGAGAAAGGTCGGAGATTTAGTTGTTGAGAACCTTAAAATGATGAACTAATAGAGAGTTAAAGAGATTTGATTCTCTTGAAAAAAGAATAATATAAAATAAAACCAATCTTGTGAAGAAAATATGGGGACTTGTTGCAATGCTGTTACTAGCAGGTTTGCTTTGGTATTTATTAATCAAACCTTACGATTATCTAGTTACGTTCAAGGTAAAAACAACTACTGGAACGATTAATCAATCACTAAAATCTTGGAACAAAACTCTAAAAGATAATTCATCATTAGAACAAATAGAATTAGGTCATTTATTACAGAAAGTATCTACAAAGGATTCGCTGTTTACATTTGATTGGAATATGGAACGACTGAATGATTCTATTTCAAAGGTCAAAATATATGTAACTGATGAAAATAATAGTATTCAGAATAAAATAGCAATTCCTTTTACGAATACAAATTTTGAAAAGAGAGTAAAAAAAACAGTAAGTGATTTTTTTAATGGATTAACAAAGCATTTGTCAGAAATTAAAGTGTCAGAAGTTCAAAAAAGTAATTTAAAAGAAACTTACTGCGCTTATGTAAATATTAAAGGAAGGCAACATGAAAAGGCTTTTGGAATGATGAAGTATTACTCTTTTTTAAGTGGTTTTCTAAATAAAAATAACATTGATTATAACGGTCTTCCATTTGTTGAAATTAAGTATTGGGATATTGAAAAGGATAGTATACATTTCAATTTTTGCTTTCCTATCATAAAAAATGATTCTTTACCTAATCACCCAGAAATTCAATACAAACAGAACAAAAGTGTAAATGCCTTAAAGGTAATTTACAATGGAAATTACATAACATCGGATAGAGCTTGGTATAAACTTTTGAATTATGCAGAGAGAAATAAAATAACGATTTCTCGAAAACCAGTTGAAATTTTTCATAATAACCCCAATTATGGAGGTGATGCGTTACGCTGGAAAACAGAAGTATACATGCCTATCGAAAATTAACTCATACCAATTGAATTTTGAAATGTCGTATAAATAAATTTAGACAATAAACACAGTCATAGCTATAGCTACAGCTACAGGTTTATTCTTTAACAACAATCAAACCATATAGAAACAATTTATATGCGTCATATTAAGGTTGAAATGGTATTAACTAACACTTGAAATTATGAGACTCTATTATTTTTACTTTATGTACTTTCTTTTGATAGCATCATGTAATCAAAAAGAAGAAGTCTTACGGATAAAGTCACCTGATAACACTATTGAGGTAACCTTTAATTTAAATAAAAAAGGTGAGCCTTATTACAAAGTATTCAAAGAAAACAAAACTGTAATTGATTCTTCAGGAATTGGTTTTGAATTTAAAACACAAGCACCGTTAAAATCTAATTTTAAAATAGCGGAGGCAAGCATAACTAAAGTTGATGATACTTGGCAAATGCCTTGGGGAGAGCAGTTGGATGTGCGTAATACTTATAATGAATTGAAAATTCTATTAGAAGAACAGTCAGAAACAAAAAGACAGTTGGTTGTGAATTTTAGAGTTTTTGATGATGGAATAGGATTTCGATATGAATTTCCTGAGCAGGAAAACGCAAAAGAACTTATCATTACTGATGAAAATACCGAATTTAATTTAACTGGCGATCATACGACGTGGTGGATTCCTGGAGATTGGGATATTTACGAACATCTATATACGGAATCGAAATTTTCAGAGATTGACGCATTGTCAAAAAGGAATCATCCCAATTTAAGTGCTAGCTATATTCCAGAGAATGCAGTAAATACTCCAGTAACTTTAAAAACAAATAATGGGCTTTACCTTAGTTTTCATGAAGCAGATTTAACTGATTATTCAGGGATGACTTTGAAAGTGGATAAAGAAAATACCGCTTTTGTGAGTGAGTTAGTAGGATCAAAAAATTTAGAAGCGAAGGCAAAAATAACCGTACCCTTCAAGACCCCATGGAGAACAATTCAAATCTCAGAAAAAGCTGGAGATTTAATTGAATCAAATCTTATAGTTAACTTAAATGATCCGAATGCTATTGGTGACGTCAGTTATTTTACACCAATGAAATATGTTGGTATTTGGTGGGAAATGCATATTGGAAAGTCGACCTGGGATTTTGAAGCAAGTCAAGACATGACTACTTATGTTGAAGGAAATGCTAGTTCTAAAAGCCACGGAGCAACGACGGAAAACGCTAAGAAGTTGATTGACTTTGCTTCGGGTAATAATATCAAAGGAATGTTAGTTGAAGGATGGAATACTGGGTGGAGTCAATGGTTAAGTGGGAATCGCGAAGGTATTTTTGATTTCATGACTCCTTATCCGGATTACAATTTTGATGAAGTGATGCAATATGCTCAGGAAAAAGGAATAGAAATAATTATGCATCATGAAACATCATCGGCTCCAAGAACTTATGAAAAACAAATGGAAGTTGCTTACAATTTCATGAAAAAACATGGAATTAACTCAGTAAAAACAGGATATGTAGGAACTATCTTCCCGAAAGGAGAATATCATCATGGACAATGGATGGTGAATCATTATCATAAAGTATTAGAAGAAGCTGCTAAAAAGAAAATAGCAGTAAATGCGCATGAACCAATTAAAGGAACTGGTAAGAGAAGAACGTATCCAAACGCTATAGCGAGAGAAGGACTAAGAGGGCAAGAATTTAATGCTTGGGCAAGTGATGGAGGAAACCCTCCAAATCATTTACCAACAGTTGCTTTTACTAGAATGTTAAGCGGCCCGATTGATTTTACACCAGGTGTATTTAATATTAAGTTTGACGAATATAGAAAAGGAAATCAGGTAAATACAACATTGGCGCATCAATTAGCTTTATATGTTGTAATTAATAGTCCAATTCAAATGGCTTGCGATCTTCCAGAGCATTATTTAAAAGAAGGGAAAATTCATCCAATGTTTCAATTTATTAGTGATGTAGGAGTAAATTGGAAAGAGACTAAGGTGTTAAATGGTGAAGTAGGAGATTTTGTAACGATTGCTAGAAAAGAAAGGGAAACAGAGAATTGGTTTATTGGAGGAATTAATAACGAAGAAGCCCGAAAAGTAACATTAACGTTCGATTTCCTTGATAAAGGTGTTACTTATAAAGGAACAATTTATAAAGATGGAGAAAAAGCCCATTGGAATGATAATCCCCAAGATTATAAAATTGAAGAGATAGAGTTAACCGCAGAAAAATCATTAGACTTATCAATGGCTTCTGGAGGAGGATTTGCAATTTCACTGAAAAGGAAAAATACCCAGAATTAACATGTCAAATTAAACAGTTTTATTATGAGTGTTTTTGTAGCTGAATCAATCGGAACATTTTTACTGATCTTACTCGGAAATGGCGTGGTAGCCAATGTGGTTCTAAAAGGAACAAAATTCGGTGGAAATGATGCTTGGATAGTTATTACAACTGCATGGGCATTTGCGGTTTATGTTGGAGTAGTGGTAGCGGGGTCTTCAAGTGGAGCACATTTAAACCCTGCGGTAACTATTAGCTTCGCAATTCTTGAAAAAATAAGTTGGGCAGTTGTTCCAACTTATATAGGAGCGCAACTTCTAGGAGCTTTTTTAGGAGCTTTAACGGTTTACCTATTTTACATACAACATTATCGTATTACGGAATCTCATGATGATAAATTGGTAACTTTTTCAACGATCCCAGCGATACGACATAACCTACATAATTTTATATCAGAGTGTATTGGAACGTTTGTGCTCATTTTTGTGATTTTATATATAACAGGGGCGTCATTCGAATTTAATAATACAGAAATTCCAATTGGTTTAGGAAGTATTGGAGCATTGCCCGTAGCAATACTAGTTTGGGGTATTGGATTAAGTTTGGGAGGAACAACTGGGTATGCTATAAACCCTGCGAGAGACTTAGGCCCTAGATTAGCTCATACAATTATTTATAAAGGCAAGAGTAATTGGAATTATGCATGGATTCCTGTTTTGGGACCTATTACAGGAAGTGTTTTGGCTGCCTTTCTTTATTTACTAATCTTTTAAAACAACTGAAAATGATAACAAAACCTAAACTTTCCTTTTGGCAAATATGGAATATGAATGTCGGTTTTTTCGGAATTCAATTTAGTTTCGGGTTGCAGCAATCGGCAGTAAATCCTATTTTTGAATTCTTAGGAGCTCATCATGATGAATTACCATTATTGAATTTAGCAGGACCTGTAACAGGATTGTTAATTCAGCCAATTATTGGAGCTATTTCAGATAAAACCTGGTCTCCTAAATATGGACGACGAAAACCATTTTTTTTAATAGGAGCCATCTTGGCAAGTTTGTGTTTATTGGCCTTCCCTTTTAGTCCCGAATTATGGTTTGCTGTCGGACTACTTTGGATTTTAGATGCTGCAAATAATACAGCGATGGAACCATATAGAGCTTTTGTAGGAGATAAATTACCAGACAATCAATTAACGTTTGGATACCAAATGCAGAGTCTGTTTGTGGGGGCTGGAATTACAATTGCCAACTTTTCATTATTCTTGTTTCAAGGATGGTTTAGTGATTCGGGAGGAAATGAGACGTTGCACGCAATTCCTACTTGGGTATATTATTCTTTTTTCTTAGGAGCTATAGCTTCTATTGGAACCGTATTGTGGTCGGTGATGAAAACACCCGAAATTCCTCCTTCTGAAGAGGAATTGAAGGAGATAGAGAAGTTTAATGAAGGCAAGCCGCATCCATTTATTCAGGTGTTAAGCGCATTATTTATTGTGTTGTCAGCTCCTCTATTGCTAGGTTTGGGTTTTGCCTATCTCTTTCCCTACCTATTTGTAAATTTTAATTTGTTAGTAGTGATAATGCTAGGCATTGCATTTATGTGGCTTTATTTTTTATATCGATTGATAAAGAAAAATCCCGAAAACGATACCTTTAGAAAGTTTGGAGATTTATTAATGCCTTTACTGGAAGCTGCTGAAGCAATAGCCGATATGCCGAAGTTTATGTGGAAACTATCTGGTGTGTATTTTTTTCAATGGTACGCACTATTTATTTATTGGCAATTTATCTCTCCCATGTTGAAACATTCTATTTCAGGAAATAGTGATAGCGATGCTCTGGCTCAAGTAGGGCTAATGAATGGAACATATAACTTCGTAACCATGATCGTGGCTTTAGCTTTGGTTCCGCTTGCGAGTAAGTTCGGGTCGAAGAAAGTATATGTTTTGAGTTTGTTTTTATCAGCCTTGTCAATGCTTTCCTTACCTTTTATTCAGCATCAATACTTATTACTCATACCAATGATTTTATTAGGAATTGGATGGGCAGCAATGATGGGGATTCCTTATGCCATGGTGTCAAAAGTAATTCCAGCTACGAGGCGAGGGGTATACATGGGAATTGTGAATATGATGATTGTTATTCCTATGCTTATTGAAACTGTAAGTTTTGGACCTATTGTAAAATATGCTCTAAATGATAGCCCAATCAATGCGATTGTATTTGCGGGAGTGTTTTTCGCCATTTCAGGAGTATTAGCCCTGCGTTTAAAAGAACCGAAAGACTCTGAAAAGGGAATCGAAGTTCCTCCTATTGCAGGTCATTAATTTATAGATTTAATCAATTCATTAGTATGAAACATTTTGGAATTAAAATATCGTTGTTTTTAATCTACTTCGTTTTTGCAGCACTTTTAAATAGTGTTGGAATTTTGGTAGAACGTTCGCAAGAAGTTTATGGAGTGTTAAAAACTGATGCAGCGCTATTGGAGCCTTTTAAAGATCTTTCCATAGCTTTTGTCTCTTTTATTATTGGCTCTTTTCTTCCTAGACTAGGGTATAAAAAAGGAATGCTTATTAGCCTTGTGTTGGTTTTCGTAGGTTGTTTAGGAATGTATATGGGGAATTCATTTTGGGCGGTGAAAATTTTGTTTGCAATTACAGGAATGACCTTTGCTATAGTTAAAGTAGCGGTATATGCTTTAATTGGATATATAACAGAATCTAAAAAGGACCATAGTCAATTAATGAGTTATATAGAAACCACCTTTATGGTTGGAATTATTTTTATGTACCTAGTTTTTCCTCTCTTTTACGAACACCCTGATCCCAGTAATTGGTTGAAAGGATATTTATTAATGGCTGGACTTATTGCTATATCGTTCTTTATTATCCTATTTTCTAAGTTCGATATTGAAGTGGATAGAAAGGATACGACCATGAAAGAGGATTTTAGAAACATGTTTCAACTTTTCTCTAAACCCATAATTTGGATATTTGCGATTTTTGCCTTTTTCTATGTGATGACTGAACAGGGAATCATGACATGGCTTCCAACTTTTAACAAAGAAACATTACATATTTCATCTGCATTAGCTACTCAAGTAGCGGTCATTTTAATGGCATCATTTGCTATTGGTAGGTTTATTACTGGGATATTAGTGAAGAAAGTAAAATGGTTTTATATTGCTATCACCGGGCTTGTTTTAGCAGGAATATTAGTAATAATCGTATTGCCAATGGCTAATAACGTTCCTAATCAAGAAGTCAACTCAATTGGTGATTTGCCATTGGTTTCTTTTTTATTTCCCATGATAGGTCTGTTTTTAGCTCCATTATACCCATTATTAAGTTCAACGGTTTTATCGAATACAGATAAGTCACAGCATAGTGCTTTGGCTGGAATATTAACATTCTTTTCTGCAATTGGAGGAACATTAGGCTCAATAATTATTGGTAATCTATTCGATTTACTTGGAGGCGATCGTGTGTTCTATCTCTCTCTGATACCAATGTCTGCAATTTTAGTCGCAATCATCTTTTTAAATAAAAAAGTAAAACAAAATGAAGTTTAAGATTCCCATAGAGCGTACTTTAAAATCTCTTTTAGCACAAGAAGATACGGATGGAGATAAAAAAATAACTATTGAAGATAATGGGCCAAAGTCATTTACCATAACTTCTGGTGAAGCTCTATGTGTAATAGAAGGAACATACCATTTATCCAATCTACTTCAGGAATTGGTTATCGCTAGAAATAAGGGTGAAACAGAGTTAGAAATTACAAAATCTATTATTGAAGAGTTACCAACAATTAGGGTTTCTAGAATGATAAGAGATTATTATTGGAATGGACTGACAAGAACTATGGGAGCTAATGGTATTGAACGTTTAATTGCTGATACCAAAAATGAATCTTTAACTGCAGAGAGACTTCCAGTATATGTTCCTTTTTATGATGAATTGGCATTTGATTATTATAAAAAACTAGAAGGTGAATTGTTAATAGAAACGGTAAAATTACCAAAGGAAATTACTCCAGAGTATGTGAAATCTATTAATAAAAAACCAGGAGTTTTAAGTTTAAAGTTAGAAGAAGTTAATGGGGAAATACAGGCGGTACCTTTTGTAGTTCCTGGTGGTCGTTTTAATGAAATGTACGGATGGGATAGTTATTTTGAAGCTATTGGTCTGTTAATCGATGGAAAGGTTCACTTAGCCAAAGGAATGGCAGATAATTTTCAATATGAAATAAAGCATTATGGAAAAATTTTAAATGCGAATAGAAGTTATTATCTGACAAGAACACAACCTCCTTTTTATACATCTTTAATTCGTGAAGTTTATGAGGTAACAAAAGATAAGGCATGGTTAAAGAGTCATTTGAAAACAGCGATAAAAGAATATGAAACTGTTTGGATGGTTGAAGGGAAGAGGGAAACCAGAAATGGGTTAAACCGCTATCTTGCTGAAGGAATAGGAATCCCTCCAGAGTGTGAGGAAGGTCATTTTGATGCTGTTATGATTCCTTGTGCAGAGAAACTCGGACTTACGATGAATGAGTATGAAAGAAAATATGTTAATGGAGAAGTAAGTAATCATTATTTAGATACCTATTTTATTCATGACAGAAGCGTAAGAGAGTCAGGGCATGATACTTCATACAGAATTGACGGGAACTGTGCAGATCTTAATTTAGTAGAATTAAATGCTTTTCTATACAAATATGAAACGGACTTTGCAGAATTAATCAGTGAAGAGTTTAATAATAGTTTTGAAGGAATGACGAGTGATTTTTGGGAGGAAAAAGCGCATAATAGAAAAGAATTAATTAATACGTATTTATGGAATGGGGAAGCCAATTGTTATTTTGATTACAATTGGATAACTTATGAACAGGTGCCGTTTGTTTCAGCGACATCTTTAATTCCGTTATGGTGTAATTTGGCATCGGAAGAACAGGCTCAAGCTTTGGTTAAAAATATATTGCCTTTACTGCTGGAAAACGGTGGCATTGCCGGATGTACTAAAGAAAGTAGAGGTGAAATTTCGAAAGAACGCCCTCAACGACAATGGGATTATCCAAATGGTTGGGCGCCTCATCAAATGATGATTTGGAAAGGCTTATTGAATTATGGATTTAAAGATGAAGCACAAGAAGTAATTTATCGATGGTTATATATGATTACAAAAAATGCAGTCGATTATAATGGTACAATTCCAGAAAAATATGATGTAGTAGAGGCTACCCATAAAGTATTTGCTGAATATGGTAATGTAGGAGTAGATTTTGAATACATAACAAGCGAAGGGTTTGGTTGGATGAATGCGTCTTATCAATATGGAATTTCATTATTATCTGCCGCATTATTGGAACGTTTGAATAACTTGGACTCTCCAGAAAAGGTTTTTTGAAAGAGAAAATAAGCTAAGATTAGTTTTGGAAATCGAAAACGATTTCGTTATCAATATTAAGAGTTTAAATCTCGTTTTTTAACATTTAAATTCAATTATTTTTATATTGCTTATAGAATAAAATCATTGAACTTGTTTAAAAGAGTTCATTAAAAAGAATATCATAAAAATGAAAGTTTATTTGGTATCATATACCTACTACAAATATGATTCATTTAAAATCTTGTAATAATAAGTCAATGCCTTCAATGTCTTTTTATGTTGAAAAGTAGTAAGTCTTTATATAATAATATTTCAGAAGAAAATAGGTTGTACCGACCTCAAATACACTTTACTCCAAAAGCGAAATGGATGAATGATCCTAATGGGATGTTTTTTCTAAATGGAACATACCATTTGTTTTATCAATATTATCCCGAAGGGAATGTTTGGGGACCAATGCATTGGGGACATGCAACCAGTAAGGATTTTATAAATTGGACTGAACATGGAATTGCACTTTACCCTGATGAACTTGGGTATATTTTTTCAGGTAGCGCGGTAGTTGATTATAATAATACATCTGGTTTAGGAGACGGAGATAGTGTTCCAATTATAGCCATTTTTACTTACCATGATCCCGAAAAAGAGAAAAGGGGAGAAGAAGGTTATCAAACTCAAGGAATAGCCTACTCTTTGGATGAAGGATTTACTTGGGAAAAGTATCAAGGGAATCCAGTTTTGTCTAATCCTGGATTAAAAGATTTTAGAGATCCAAAAGTTATCTGGGACGAAGAAAGAAACCGTTGGTTAATGGTATTGTCAACCTATGCTGAAACCTTATTTTATCGTTCAGAAAATTTGATCAATTGGAAGTACGTGTCATCCTTTGGAAAAGACATCGGGGCACATGAAGGAGTATGGGAATGCCCTGATTTGTTTCAACTTGAAGTTAATGAAACAGGTGAAAAGAAATGGGTATTACTTCAAAGTATAAACCCTGGTGGTCCGAATGGTGGATCAGGAACGCAGTATTTTATTGGGGGTTTTGATGGTGAGAAATTCACGGTGGATAGAAGTTTTAAAAAACAATTGGATGAAAACGGAGCTGTTTGGTTAGATTATGGAAGAGATAATTATGCAGGAGTCACCTGGTCGAATGTCCCAAAAGAAGATGGGAGAAGATTATTTATCGGTTGGATGTCAAATTGGAATTATGCTGATAAAGTACCAACATATGAATGGAGAGGAACAATGACCATTCCTAGAGAATTGAAGCTTAGGTTGAAAGAAGATGGAAGTTACATCATAAAATCACTTCCTGTGAAAGAACTTTTTAATAATTCAGATTTGATGTATACATTAAAAAAACCGTTGAAAACAACGATATGCGATGTGAGTAAGGGTAGTTTTGAGTCAAGTATTGTTTTTAAAATTAGCTTGGATGATTTGTCAAGTCAAGTTTACACATTTTCATGGTCCAATAACAAAGGTGACAGTCTAGAGTTTGGGTTAGATAATGTTTCTGAAACATTTTTTATCGACAGAAGTAAGGTTGGAGCGCCAAAATTTTCTGATCAGTTTTTAACAGAGAAATTAATTTACGAATTGAAAAAACAATATAAAAAATTGGCTTTGGAAGTAGTAATTGATAAAACATCCATAGAAATTTTTTTAAATGAAGGAGAACATGTATTTACAGAAATTTTCTTTCCTAAATACAAAATGACACAAATGTCATTATTTTCTGATAAAGAATTTACAATAAAGAATTTAAAAACATACAAAATAAAATCATATGTCTAATATAGTCTGTTTTGGAGAGGTTTTGTGGGATGTTTTTCCTACCTATAAAAGAATTGGAGGGGCACCTTTAAATGTAGCTATTCGGTTGCAATCTTTTAATAATGAGGTTACTATGGTGAGTTCGGTGGGAGAAGATTTTGAAGGGAATGAAATTATATCTTTTATGAAACATGAAGGACTATCTCTTGAATATATTCAAAAATCTAAATTTGCAACAGGAAAGGTTGAGGTAAGCTTAGATGACAAAGGATCGGCTAGTTATGTAATTGTTGAAGATTCTGCTTGGGATTTTATCAAGTTCGAAGAAAGAATGGAAACTGTTGTTAAAAACTCTGATGTGTTTATATTCGGGTCACTAATTAATCGTAACAGAGTTTCTCATGAAACATTGTTAAAGTTACTAGATATAGCTCCATATAAAGTGTTGGATGTTAATTTGAGATCTCCTTACTACGATACACTAATACTTAAAGAATTACTAGAACAAACAAATTTCCTTAAAATTAATGAGGAAGAATATTTAGAGTTGTTTCAATTATTGAACATAGAAATAACAACTATTGAATCCGATTTCAAGGTACTTTCTCGAATCTACAATTTAGAAGCAATTTGTATGACCAAAGGGGAAGAAGGGGCCGTGTTATATTATAAAAGAAATTTTTATTACAGCAAAACAATAAAGGTTGAGGTTGTTGATACTGTAGGGGCAGGCGATTCTTTCGTGGCGGCACTATTAGATGGATTACTGAAAAATAAACCACCAGAACAAGCATTGCGTTATGCCTGCGCGATAGGAGCATTGGTGGCAAGTAAGCCTGGAGCGAATTCTAAAGTTTCTAATGAAGAAATAGAGAATTCACTTGAGTTAATAAACGCCAATTGATTAGAGTTATTTGATAATTAAAATAAAAGATTAACTAAACTGAAAATCTTTTATTGGAGAAGAAATATCTACTAAAGTTCCATCTGGATCTTTCAAAAGCAACCTTCGTTGTCCATAAAAAGTATTTGTAGGTTTACTAAGTACTTCGAAGCCTTCATTCTTGGCTGTCTTATACAAATCATCAGCGTTGTCAACTACAAAGGTTATAAAGAAGCCTTCTGGTTTTTTTTGATATTCATTATGTACTGTTTCGTTGTTTCGGTCAATAATCCCAAGTTCTAATCCATTACTTTTAGAAACCAATTGAATAAACCAATCGCTATCAAAAGCGATAGTGAAATCAAATAATTTTGTGTAAAAGGACTTGCTTTTTGTCAAATTAACGGAACATATGTTTGTAATAAGTCTGTTTATATTTTTCATTTTAACCTTAGTTTTTAGTGTTAACAACATTCAATAAATCAAGCATTTTTAATGCATAGCGTTTCCCTATTTCGCGATATCCTTCAGAATTAAAATGGGCTATATCCTTGGTCGTACAGTTCCTTGATGAAATTACATGTGAATTGTTAATTGTTTCAGGAACTTTATTAATAATAGAATTCATGCTATTACAACAACTATTGTTTTCAGAGGCAACTTCTCCGATCAAAAGAGGAACATCTTTTGAGTTTAGCGATAAATCATTTAATAAATCTTTATAGATTTTATGAACGTAGTTTGGCCATTGCACATCACCTGAATTTGATTCTCCTTGATGCAATAAAAAACCTTTAACAATGCCATCTTTTTGCGCAGTTTTGGTTAAATCAATTAGGTGTTTGTATGGATTTCCTCCATAGTTTTTAACTATATTAGAAAACCAATCAGCTTTATGAGTGTCATCATAAGATGTGTATATATCTTTATCAAATATTCGAATATCACAGCCTGAAATACTAACATTAATGATCCCTATTTTAATATGTTCAGGCAGGTTAGCAACCATTGTTCTGCCAAAATAATCGGCAGGACTTAACCCTGTGTTACATTGGCATAATGGAGGAGTAGCTGCTCGCCAAGAGCCTTTTTTCCTATTAGGTTCAGAGCAATTAACACCTTGTAAAACGAAGAAGTTGTCGGGAACTTTTTTGTCAATTTCTTCTATCGCTCCAGCTCCTTCCATATTTGATTGTCCAAAGCATAAATATATGTGGAAATTAGAATCTTGTGAAAAACAAAAGGGATCAGAAAATAACGCAAGGAACATAAGTGTTCCTAGTGCTTTTTTAATTGGCATAGTAGTAGATAAGTTAGTTAGTTTCGAGAAAAATAATTTTTGTAAGTATTACTTTTCTGTGAACAATATACCTAAAAAAACAACAACAATTCAAGAAAATATATGAACTGTTGTTGATAATTGTTTAATGTCTTCTTAACGTTGCCAATTATAAAAGAAGTTTTTCATCGTGTTTATTGTCTAGTTTGTAGAATGTAAACCGATATATTACCTTCTGTGTCAACAGGAAGAGAAATGAAGCTAAATTCTCCAATAGGAGCTTTTTATTTTGGTTTTTTTCTCCCTTATTTACTGTCCTTTTTTTCTTCGGAAATACAATCTTTGGAAGAAAAGTTAGACATTATTTGTTTTATGCTGTAAAATAAGAAAAAAGTATACTTAATAGTTCTCAGAAGCGATTGCAGCTATTTCTTTACTTATTTTTGTTGGAGAATTACAATCACAGTTCGTTAAGCCTATCACGTAAATGTCGTTCTCAGGTAAATAAATGCCCATAGATTTAAAACCAAAGATAGAACCTCCATGTTCAATTCTTTTTATTGTATTTGTGGTTTTAATATGCCAACCATAGCCGTAGTTTATATGTTTACCATTGTTCAATGTGTAATTTTTGAATGCTAGTTGAGCTGTTTGTTTGCTGATTAAAATATAGTTTTTTATAGCAATTTGCCATAAGTTCATATCGGCAACGGTTGACATTAGAGAACCTGATGAGTAAGGAATGGTATAACTAATTGGCCTTCTGTTAATATAGTTTTTTCTGAAGTGATACCCTGAGGCTCTTTGAGGAATTATTTGTTTTTGATTTGCATAATAGGAAGAGTTCATATGTAGTTTTTTGAAAATATATTCTCTAACGAAATTCGCGTAGTTGAGTCCCGAAACTTTTTCGATAATATAACCTAAAATGATGTAGCCCGAATTGTTATACTTGAACTTTTCCCCAGGAGCAAAATCCATAGACTCATCTTTGAAAAAATCGATTAGTTTATTTGGAGATAAATCTTTTAGGGCGATTTTATGTAAGCTTTTAATACCGGAGGTATGAGTTAATAAATGATGGATGGTGATTTTATGTCCAGAAGTAGGGTAATTTGGTATAAATTTAGTGATTTCGTCTTTTAGACTTATTTTACCTTGTTCTACGAGCAATAAAATTGAAACTGCCGTGAATTGCTTAGTCATAGAACCAATTTCGAAAACACTGTTAGTTTTCATCGGAGTATCTAATTCTAGGTTTGAAAGCCCGAATGCTTTTTCATATACAATTTTTCCATGTTTTGAGATTAAAAATACTGCTCCTGGAGCGTCTTTTGAATACTTCAGTGATAGAAGGCTATCTATTCGTTTGAAATTTTGAGAATTGAGGATAGGTGATAATAGTAAGCAAATGGTACTAATTGACAGTCGTATCAGACGAAATGTTTTTTTCATAAATTAAAGTTTAAGAGTTTCTTTCTCTGACGGGGATATGAAGAAAGAGGTTACAGAAAACAAGAATTTAGTGAAAAAGAAGATAAAGAATAGTTAGTAGGGTTTTGTCAACTATTCTTTGTCTCTTCTCAATTTTTTAGGAATCCGAGTCCTTGTAAATGCTTATTAATATTATAGTTTTTTAATATCGACTACTTCAAAATTTCTAACATCAAAGTAATCATCTAATCCGTAGTCAGTATTAATAACGATACCTCCAAGTAACGTAATTCTATCTACATGAAATTCGTCTTTACAAGATTTGATATGTTCATGTATTTTTTGATCTATAATTTTATAAGTTGCTTCCGTTATTGCTTTTTGCTGGTTATCATGATTAAGTATTTCTTCACGATAAGGAAGTAAGCTTTCTTCAAGTTTCATTTGCTGATAGTCATCATCATTTATGGTAGGAGTATAATCATCATTTTTAAGTCTGCTTAAAGCTAGCATTAGTGCCCCGCAAGAATTTCCCATTTCTTCCTGCCTAGGTCTATACATTTTTCCCAAATGACCTTCGGGGGTAATACCAATATGTGGGCCATAAAAGATAAAAGCGCTTCCGTCATCTGGAATATGATGTGCAAATGCAGTCATGCCCGTTTGACCTACAAAAGGAATCCCTCCTAGGCCTCCCATGATGAATGGACCGAATAGTACATTGAAGAAGGTGGTGGATGGAACGTTAATATCATCTGAGCATACAGATGTTGCCATTAATACTTTAGAAATATCGATGTTATGTTCGATGTGCATTTTACCTAGATAATGAATAGAAGTGCCTTTGGCATCTTTGGCATTTGGAAAATGTTTTTTTACGGTTTGATCAAATTTTCTTTGTAACATATATTAGATTTATAAAAAAAGACCTTGAAGGTCTTGTGTTTATTCAGTTATAAATATAATAGAATGTTTTTTAAGTGCAACTCTGTTGCTTTAAAAGGTTGTTAGAATCTCAAAAATTATATTGTAAATTTGATATTATGTAATACTTCTGCTTAAATAATTGACTTTTATCGAAATTAGATCGGAATTTTACTATTATAAATTGGCTTCTTTTTTGCTCATAATATCAAAAAACTTTTAGGATAGGCTTTTCAGCTCGAGATATTTGAGCAATATTTTAAGATTTTAACCCAAAAAAAATGTTTTAATTTATCATAAACAAGGCCATTTACAGTTACCATCAACATAGTCAACTGCGGATAGATACCATCTCTTATTCTTTTTGATTAAGCGATATTCGTAGTCAACCTCAAAATCATGCATTTTATTCATTTTAGTTAAAACGATGGCTTCATTCCCTTTAACATTTTCAGAAGTTATCACTTCTTTTTTCGGATGGTGGGCAGTGTCGTCACTAAAAGAAATAGGTTGTCCTTCGAAGCCTTCATGACAGTATTTTTCTACTATTTTCTTAGAATAATTTTCTTTCGCTTCATTAATTACATTGATAGAATCCTGAATAGTACCACTTTTTTTTAATGCGGTATTATTCCATTTATGATAGTCTTTTATGAATTCATTAACAAAGTTTTTAGGGGAACTTGATCTTTTCGCAAAATAAATATTTGAAAAAATAGAGAACATAATATGGGGGTTTTTATTAGTGATTGAATTAAAATTACAGAGAGTTTTTTCATCTCTCAAACGATTATTGATTTCATTTTAAAATTAAGATGGATTGTTTTTTAGCTTTATAAATATACTGAAAATTAAGTTTTTATGTAGGAAGTTTTGTTTTTTATTTCACTAATCCATTAACATTTAGGTTATATGTTTTTCCGAAAGGAATATTTTTTCGTTTCTTGTAATTCTACTTCCTTCTAATAATTCTATTTTATTTATCGTTACTATAGGTGATTTATGTATTCGAATAAATTGACTTGAGGAGAGTCTGTTTTCTATAGAGGATAATGTTTGGTACGTGTATTTAAGTTTAAAAAAGTCTAAAAAGTTGTATTAACTATGATCGAAAGCTTTATAGAAGCTTTCGATTCTCATTGTTCGCAATGAGGCTTTATCTATTTTAAGTAGTAACTCAATATGAGTACGTATAGATGTCTATTAATCTTCATATTTAAAATGAAATATGTCCGAATAAGTATGTTGGTCTTTCATAATGTTCGCTATCTGTTTTACGATATCAGGATATTTATCAGCAATATTATGTTCTTCACCGATATCGGATTTTAAATTATACAATTCAATAGGAGCATTTTTGTTGTTTGTCATATTTAATCGAACACCTTTCCAATTGCCAAGTCTTACAGCTTGTTTTCCACCTTTTTCTAAAAACTCCCAATATAAAAACTTATGTTTTTTTTGCTTTTTCCCAAAAAATGTAGGGAGTAATGAGATACCGTCAATATTTTCAGGAGGTGTTGTTTTTATGATATCGCAAACCGTAGGTAAAAAATCCCAGAAAGCAGAAAGATGATTGGATATAGAGTTCGCTTTTATCTTTTTAGGCCAATAAGCAATCATAGGAACACGTATTCCTCCTTCATATAAATCCCGTTTGTATCCTCTAAAATTAGCATTACTATTGAAAAAAGTTGAATTTTTACCACCTACATTGTGAGGTCCATTGTCAGAGGTAAATATGATTAAAGTATTTTCTGAAATACCAAGTTCTTCAATTTTTCTTCTTATATCTCCCACCTGTTGATCTAACAAGTGTACCATAGCGGCAAATGCGGCATTAGGTTCCTTTTGTGAACTATAACCACCATTTTTATATCGTTTGCCACTATCGATACCTTGATAACTTTTTTCTGGAAGTAATTTTCCGCGAAATTTCTTTAGATACTTTTCTGGCGCGGCAAGTTCAGCGTGAGGAATAATTGAAGGGTAATACATGAAAAAGGAAGTGTCTTTATTTTTTTCGAGAAATTCAAGTGCCTTTTTATGAATAACCTCTGGTCCATATATTTTGGTATTAGTGCCAATATTTTCTTCTAGTATTTCCTTTTTTTGATTGTTCCATATATGATATGGATAGTAGTTATGGGCGATTCGCTGGCAATTGTAACCATAAAACTCATCGAAGCCTTGCTTGTTTGGATCTCCTTCGGAAGTTGGGATGCCCAATCCCCATTTACCAAAGGCTCCTGTAATATAGCCTTTAGATTTTAGGAGTTCGGAAATTGTAACTGTAGAAGAGCTTAATGGATATTGCCCTTCTGGTTGAACGCTTTTATTCCCTCTGATAAATGTATGCCCCGTATGTTGTCCCGTTAATAAAGTGGATCTTGAAGGAGCGCAAACGGTAGATCCAGAGTAGTGTTGTGTAAAAAACATTCCATCCTTTGCTAGTTGATCAATATTTGGAGTGGAAAATTTTTTTTGACCAGTTAAGCTTAATTCTCCATAACCTAAATCATCAGCAAGAATATAAACAATGTTTGGTCTTGAGTTGTTTTTAGTTTTATTTATATTTTTGTAATTAGAGCAGTTAAACAAAGTATTTGTCAGAATTGTTATTACGACTATATTTCTTATTTGATGCATTATGTTTTTGTTTTAATGAATGTAGTTAGGGTTTAACTCGAAAGGTATCGGAGCTTTAGTTTTTTGCCACCAGTTTTTCAGTAAAACGAGCATCTCTTCTTTTTTCTTTGTTTCTTTCGAAGCAAGATTGTTTTTTTCTCCAATATCATTTGTCAAATTATAAAGTTCTATTTCATTATTTTCAAAATAGTAATGTAATTTATAGTCACCATACCTGATAACCGAGCCTGGGCGAGTTCTAAATAAAGAATCTCTATTTTCATTTTGATATTGGTTATAGGCTTCTAAATAAATTGGGAAATGCCAATAAAGAGAACGATCAAAAGTTTTCGTTTTTTTTTCTAAAATCGGTGATAGATTGTCACCGTCTAACTTTAACTGAGAAGAATTGATTTCTGCATAATTTAAAATAGTTGGGAATAGGTCAATATTGCTTATAGGTATTTTACTTTTCGAGTTCAATGGAATTATATTTTTGTAAACAAAAAAGAAAGGAACTCGAATACCTCCTTCATAATAACTTCCTTTTCCAGCTCTTAAAGGAGGTTGTTGAGTTATACCATATAATCCTCCATTATCAGAGGTGAAAATTATTAGAGTGTTATTAAAAATTCCTTTATCCTTAAGTGTTTTAATCAGTAAACCTATATTCCGGTCAAGATTTTCGATCATTGTAGCATAGGAAGAATTATTTTGATTATTTGATGGTGGTTTTACGCTGTATTTTTGTTGTAAACTTTTTACAGAAGTTATAGGGGTATGAACTGCATATGGAGCGTAATAAAGAAAGAAAGGAGAAGAATTGTTATTAATAAAATCAATAGTTTTTCGAGTGATAGCGTCTGTAAGATGCTCGTTATTTTTTGCTTCAATATTTACATTCTTATAGGGAGGGTAGTAATTTTTAGGGTGACCGTTATGCCCGTCACCAATGTTTATGTCAAAACCAAATTCTAGAGGTGAATTGCTCAAATGCCATTTACCAGCATGACAGGTTCTATACCCGTTGTTTTTTAAAATATTAGGAATAACTTTATGTGTTCGGTCTAGTGTTTTTACATTTCTTGTTGGAATGATTTTTCTATGTTTTGATTTACCTCTTTTAGAAGACCCAACCGTGTAAATCCCATGCCTGGGAGTCCATTTACCTGTCATTAAAGTAGCTCTACTTGGGGCACAATTTGCCGAAGTGGAATAACCATTATTAAAAGTCATTCCTAAATTTGAAAGGGAATCGATATTAGGCGTTTCATAATACCTGCTTCCTTGATAACCAGTGTCTTTCCATCCTAGATCATCAATATTAATGAGAATTATATTAGGTTTTGATTGATAGGGAATATTTCTAGGGTACCAGTAAACTAGTGGTAATAGAGCAAAATAGAGTGGAACAAAAAGTCTCATAATTAGTGGTTTTGTTTATGTTTGAAATCACAAGCTTTCCGCTAGGGGTATCGATTTCTACATAATCTGTTTTAATTTATGAGCTCCCAAATTAGATTAAAGATAAGGGTTATTGGTTTGAAAATCAAGTAGATTTTCAGAATATTTAAAATGAGCAAGAATAATTAGTGAAATGATAGGCCAAATTTATTAGATACAAATTAAATGCATTAGCTTATTTTGTTTAAATCCATTCTTTTTGATACTCAATATCCATAGGCTGATAGTTAATGTATTGAACAATTCTAGGAGAATCTGCTAAGTTTTTTCTACTCCCATGGGGCAAACGGTGATCCCAAATAATAAAATCACCGGCATTGGCAGATATGGGTTTTTCATTAAAATTGTTTAACAAATTTATATCTCTTGGATTGCCATCTAAAGAGCTTAACCAAGTGTCAATTGATTTATGGAACCCTGGAATTAAAGTGAAGGCTCCTTGGTTTTCGGCTGTGTCGGTTAAATACAATAGGCCTTGAATTCCAAAGGGAATTGGTTGTGATAGACTAACATCCCAATGTAGGTTTGGACCAGGAAATTGATAGAAGTCGGTTTCGGGAGGGTTAAAACTAACCCTATCCATGCTTACAATAAGGTTTTTTTTATTCCAGAGTTGTTCGAAAGCGAGTCTAATTTTTTCCGAAAATCTATTTTTCTCCAATATTTCATGATTAAAAAGTTGAACCATGATACCTTGTCTTAAGTAATGATCGCTATACCATGAAGATTTTTCATGCAAATCAACATCAATTTGATCACAAATAAACTTGACAGCCTCTTTGCAGTCTTCCTGCGAAATGGCATTTTTTAGAATAACATAACCTTCTTCGTTCCAGTGGTCAATTTCTTCATCGTTAAATATTTTAGTAATGTGGGTTTCTTCATTTTTTTCATTTCGAATAACAGAGTTAAAATGAGAAATAGCCTTATTAGAAATTCTACCATTTTCTTCAATCCAAGATTCAAATTGATCAAAACTTTGTTGAGAATTCATGAGATATTTTATGGAGGGTTCCATACCAATTCCCAAAGTATTAAAAACAGCGAGAATATATTTCCATTCTACTTCTTGTAATGGTTGTTTCGATTGTTTTAGGTCGTTGTAATGACTCCATATTTCTTTTAAAAAATAGATGCCGATTTTTCCGTCTATATTCATAGGAGTAAATTTCTTTTCTATTGTTGTTGAGTGATTTATTTTCTAGTACCATTTATAATATCAATATGTAAATGGTATTTGTTGTTAAATATTTTTTCGCATTTAACTCAAATTCGCAATGTACTAAAAGTACTTAATCAGTTTAGAATTACTTTGATGTTTATAGTCTCCGAATTTTTTTTGTCGGAAAGTAAAAATATTGGAAATCAATGCGCTACCCGTAGTTGGTAGGGGTGATTTAGCTTTATTACTTCTCCATTATTAACAGTGTCAATCCCCTTAAAATATCAATTGATGCAATTCTAGTAGTCTCGTTTTTCAAAGTTTTAATAGTTCGTTTAGGTTATAGCTTTATAGATAGTACCTTGATTTTTATTTAGATGTGAAAACAAATTTAAAAAATACAATATTCTAGCTGTATAATATTTTGTTAATAGTACTATAAAATTAAGCGTTGGGGGAAAGCGATTGATAATATATCTATTAAAAGAATTTAGCAGAATGATAAATACTCTATACACTAACCGTGTAACTTATATCTTTGTAAACGTATAGACAACAACAGTGTTTGTTCCAACTTCTATGGTAATAGAAAGTTTTGTGTAGTTGTCTAAAAATGATACTGCGGTAACTGTTTGTTGGAAATCTTCATTAAAATCAATAGAATAGGTGTTGTTCTCATTTTTCCAGGTACCGTTTTTTGCCCCAGCAGAAGTACAACTTCCTCTTACACTGCCATAAAACTCTGATGATAAGGTTTTATCTGAATTAAAATTTACAGTTGCTTTTGTGAAGCAGGTATTCGTCACATCTCTATTATTAATTATAATTTGTGAAAGTTGCCAATGACCATGAATAGGATCTGGACTTACATAGTTGTCGATTGATTCTGAGCAGGAAATCAGTAATGATGTTAGTAATAACAATAATGTTAAATTCTTCATGAGGTGTAGTATTGAGTTAATTTATATCATAAGTCGCAGTTATAAATAAACCTAACAAAGTTTAACTAAAGGAATAAAATGAAAAAACACCACTGAAAAGTGGTGTTTTTTGCTCCTCTTCTTGGGCTCGAACCAAGGACCCTCTGATTAACAGTCAGATGCTCTAACCAGCTGAGCTAAAGAGGAATGTTCTTTGCTGAACAAATATATTTAAATTTTGGAAATTATCGGCTTCCAAGTTGCCTTCTGCTCCTCCTCTTGGGCTCGAACCAAGGACCCTCTGATTAACAGTCAGATGCTCTAACCAACTGAGCTAAGGAGGAATTTAAAAACGTTGTTGTTTTCAAACGCGAGTGCAAATTTAAGAGATTTTTATTTATCTGCAAATAAAAAATGCTAAAAAAATAGCATGTTTTTACATGTTATTTGAAAATCAGTAAATTAAAAGGTAAAAAAAAACGGGCTACTTGTGCTTTAGTCAAAAAAAAGCATAGTAATTCCCTGTTAAAATAAGATTAAAAAGAATCTTAGTTTTTACTAAAAGTTGTACTTTTGTAGCCATTATTCTTAGAATTTGCATAAAACATCTGAGTTTAATTGAATTCTTATAAAAAAAGAAAAGTATAACATACAATATGGACAAGTTTTCGTTCTTAAACGCAGTACACACAGGTTTTATAGGTGATATGTACGAACAATATCAGAAAAATCCTGACGCGATAGAACCAAGTTGGAGGAGTTTTTTCCAAGGATATGATTTTGCAAGTGAAGATTATTTGGAAACAGATGAAAATTCATTTGAAGTACCTGAAGAGGTTCGAAAGGAGTTTTTGGTAATCGATCTGATAAATGGATATCGAACAAGAGGACATTTATTTACCAAAACAAACCCAGTAAGAGATAGGAGAAAATACTCTCCTTCCTTAGATGTTGAGAATTTTGGACTTTCAAAAAACGACTTATCTACTGTTTTCCGTGCAGGTGAAATTTTAGGAATTGGAGCGAAAACATTAAAAGAGATTGTTCAGCACTTACAAACTATTTATTGTGATAGTATTGGTGTTGAGTACATGTTTTTAAGAAACCCAGAGGAAATAAAATGGTGGCAAAATCGATTGAATCATAATGATAACCACCCAAAATACTCCGATGAAACTAAGAAATACATACATTCTAAGTTAAATCAGGCAGTTGGATTTGAAAACTTTTTACAAACAAAATATGTTGGACAAAAGCGTTTCTCGTTAGAAGGAGGAGAAACGTTAATTCCAGGTATCAGTATGGCACTTAGAGATGCCGCTGAATCGTATGGTGTTAAGGAGTGTGTATTAGGAATGGCGCACAGAGGGCGTTTAAATACATTGGTTAATATCTTTAGAAAACCGGTAAGAGACTTGTTTAGTGAGTTTGAAGGGAAAGATTTTGAAGACCAGGATATTGATGGTGATGTTAAATATCACTTAGGGCTAACGCTAAGTAAGACCTATAAAGATGGTCAGGAAATTAAAATGAATTTGGTACCTAACCCTTCTCACTTAGAAACAGTGGATGCTGTTGTTGAAGGAATTGTTAGAGCTAAAATTGATAATGATTACGAAGGCGATAGTGGAAAGATTTTACCAATATTAGTTCACGGTGATGCTGCAATAGCTGGTCAAGGAATTGTATATGAAGTTGTTCAAATGGCTCAGTTAAATGGGTATAAAACAGGAGGAACAATTCATATTGTAGTAAACAACCAAGTAGGATTTACTACAAACTACTTAGATGCGCGTTCAAGCACATATTGTACCGATGTTGCTAAAGTAACATTATCTCCAGTACTTCACGTAAATGCCGACGATGCTGAAGCAGTATGTCATGCCATGCAGTTGGCGGTTGAATTTAGAATGAAATTCAAGCGTGATGTATTTATTGACTTGTTAGGGTATAGGAAATATGGTCATAACGAAGGAGATGAACCAACCTTTACTCAACCAAATTTATATAAAGCCATATCGAAGCATAAGAATCCGAAAGTAATCTATACTGAGAAATTAAAGGCTGAAGGAAGCATAGATGATACCTATGTAGATCGAATGACGAGTGAGTTTAAAGGAATGCTTGAAGTTGAATTTCAGGAATCTAAAAAACAAGTGTCATCACGTGTAAACGAATTTATGCCTGAAGTTTGGGAAGGGTTCATAAGAAAACAACTGGAAGCCATGCTTCAACCAGTTGATACAACATATGATCTTGACAAGTTGAAGGGAATAGCTAAAGTTATTTCTGAAGCACCAGAAGGAGTTAAGTTCGTTAGAAAGGCAAATAGAATATTAAAAGATAGAGCGAAGAGAGTTTTTGAAACAAACCAATTGGATTGGGGAACTGCCGAAAACTTAGCTTATGGAACGCTACTAGAAGAAGGTTATAATGTTAGAATCTCTGGAGAAGATGTAGAAAGAGGAACGTTCTCGCATCGTCATGCGATTATGAGAGACGAGGTTTCTGAAGAAAGAATTAATCTTTTAAATACGAATGCGAATAATAAAGGTGAAATGACCATTTATAATTCTCATTTATCAGAATACGGAGTTCTTGGATTTGATTATGGATACGCTATGGCGGCTCCAAATACCCTAACTATTTGGGAAGCTCAGTTTGGAGATTTTGCAAATGGAGCTCAAATTATGTTTGACCAATATATTTCTTCGGCTGAAGATAAATGGAAACTTCAGAACGGTTTGGTAATGTTATTACCTCATGGTTATGAAGGACAAGGTCCTGAGCACTCTTCAGCAAGAATTGAACGTTTCTTACAATCATGTGGTAAGGATAACTGGACAATAGCAAATTGTTCAACGCCAGCAAATGTATATCACATTTTACGTAGACAGATGAAGCGTGATTTTAGAAAACCTCTTGTTGTATTTACACCAAAAAGTTTGTTACGTTTACCAAAGGCTGTAAGTACCATGGAAGATTTAGCTTCAGGAGGATTCCAAGAGGTTATTGACGATACAATAGCACCTGAGAAAGTAAAGAAAATGGTATTTTGTATGGGGAAATTCTATTATGATCTTCTTCAGAAAAGAGAAGATTTAAATAGAGACGATGTTGCCTTGATTAGAATAGAACAATTGTTTCCATTGCACAATGAGAAAATAAAGGAAATAATGGATAAATATCCAAATGTAGAACGTTATGTTTGGGCTCAAGAAGAACCTAGGAATATGGGAGCTTGGGGGCATATGGCCGAACGTTTTGAATTAGCACGTTTGGAATGTATTTCAAGAAGATATCGTTCTGCACCTGCAGCTGGATCAAAAAAACGTTACGAGCGTCGTCAGGATACTGTGATGGCTAAAGTGTTTGATTTGGATGTAGATACGTTCAGAGATTTAATAAAGAAGTAAAGAAAAAATAAATTCAGATATAAAATTTAGAACTGATGGTTTTAGAAATGAAAGTTCCTTCTCCGGGGGAATCAATTACGGAAGTAGAAATAGCAACATGGTTAGTTGAAGATGGTGATTATGTTGAGAAAGATCAACCAATTGCCGAAGTTGATTCTGACAAAGCGACCTTAGAGCTACCTGCGGAGGAAAGTGGAATAATCACATTAAAAGCTGAAGAAGGAGATGCTGTTGAAGTGGGAGCTGTAGTTTGTTTAATTGATATGGATGCTCCAAAACCAGAAGGAGCGTCAACAACAAAAGCTGAACCTGCTAAAGAAGAAAAGAAAGAAGCTCCAAAAGCTGAGCCAGCAAAAGATACCTATGCAACGGGTACGGCTTCTCCAGCGGCTAAAAAAGTATTAGCCGAAAAAGGAATAAATGCTTCTGATGTTAAAGGGACAGGAAAAGATGGAAGAGTAACTAAGGAAGATGCTGTGAAGGCTGTTCCGTCAATGGGAACACCTGGAAACGGCGCTCGTGGAACTGAGCGTAAAAAGCTTTCTATGTTGCGTAGAAAAGTGGCTCAACGTCTGGTATCTGTAAAAAATGAAACAGCAATGTTAACTACATTCAATGAAGTTAACATGCAACCTATATTTGATTTACGTAAAGATTATAAAGAAACATTTAAAGGGAAGCACGGTGTTGGATTAGGCTTCATGTCTTTCTTTACCTTAGCTGTCGTAAGAGCGTTAAAAATGTATCCAGACGTAAACTCAATGATGGATGGAGATTATAAAATTTCACATGATTTTCAGGATATTTCAATAGCAGTGTCTGGTCCTAAAGGATTAATGGTGCCTGTTATTAGAAATGCAGAAAACCTTTCTTTCAGAGGAGTGGAAAGTGAAGTAAAACGTTTGGCTTTAAGAGCACGTGATGGGCAAATAACTGTTGATGAAATGACAGGAGGTACATTTACTATTACGAATGGAGGAGTATTCGGGTCAATGTTATCAACACCAATTATAAATCCTCCTCAGAGTGGGATTTTAGGAATGCATAACATTGTAAATCGTCCAGTTGCTGAAGATGGACAGGTGGTAATAAGACCAATAATGTATGTAGCTTTATCTTATGATCATAGAATAATTGATGGACGTGAGTCTGTTGGATTCTTAGTGGCAGTAAAAGAAGCTTTAGAAAACCCAGTTGAGTTATTAATGGATAACAATCCAACAAAGGCATTAGAGTTATAGAATTCTATTTTATATAGATGTTTAACTTTTAACATATTTGAATTAAAAAAACCATATCAATTGATATGGTTTTTTTAATTTTAAACGAGTTCAACAATATTTAATCGTTATTTAAATAAATGAAAAACTACTCAATAATAGAAACAGAAAGGTTAATCTTGAGATTAACAGAGCTCCATGATGCGTCTTTTGTTTTGGAGTTATTAAACACTCCTAAATGGAAGCAATTTATAGGCGATCGAAATATTCACAGTATTGCAGATGCAACACAATATATTAAGGAGAAAATGCTACCTCAAAGTGAAAGGTTAGGATACGGTAATTACGTAGTGATAAGAAAAAAAGATGACGTTAAAATTGGTAGTTGTGGTTTGTATGATAGAGAAGGTTTAGAAGGGGTCGATATAGGGTTCGCTTTTTTGCCCAACTATGAAGGTAAAGGCTACGCCTATGAAGCTAGTAAAAAAATAATGGAAACAGCTTTCACTGATTTTCAAATTGACACCATAGCGGGCATTACGGCAAAGGGAAATAAAGCTTCTCAAGGATTACTTATGAAGTTAGGGCTTACTTTTGATAAATATATAACCTTGCCAAATGAAGATGAGGAGATCATGTTGTTTTCAATAAAAAAAAATGAGAATTAGATAAATTCTAATCCCCATCTTATAGACAAATGTAGTAATAAGTACTATTTAATTTTTGTCCTTATTTTTCATTCAATGCCCAGTCATAATTCATATAAACTACTTGAGCATTATCATTTGTTTTAGTTTTAGAGTATTTGTTCAAATAATCAACAAGTGTAATTTTTAAGGTAAAATCTTCTTGATACCATTCGAATATTTTTGAGACTTCAACTTTATCAAGAGAGATTTTGTTCTTAGTTGGATCATTTATAAAATCACTCATTAGTTTCTCTAGTTTTTCATCGATGTTAGCTTCGGTAAAGGCGAAATCGACAAATTTTGGACCAGATTTAGAAGCAGCATTAATTCCAACATGAATTCTAGGATCATCATGCCATCTGCGTAAAATTTTGTGTTCAATATAATCTAATGAATAACTTTCGTTACCGACTTTAGCAAACGGTATTTTCCAAGCATTTCTTCCTTTACGTTTAATGGCTGTTATTTTTTTTAGAGGGTAACTATCTAAAATTAATTTTATAGTATAAGCATTATAGACATTTATCCAAAATGCCTTTGATTTATTTGAAGACCACTTTTTACCTGGCACCGTTTTTTCAAGATGTTTTAAATAGATATTTAAAACGGCTCTGTTTTTACGTAAACCAACATAATCAACATTTCCTTGTTTATCAACATAAGTTTTTAGCAAGGCATCGAAAACATCCGTTTGAGCCCGTGTTTGAAAGCCTATAAAAAGGAATAGGCAGATTGTAACTATTTTTCGCATAATTTTTCAGTTTTTGAATCTTTGATACTTCTTTGGACGTATTAAACAAATGGTCATTACATTCTTTAAGAGAAAAATATTCCATATTAATAAGAATATTTCTATTTTGTCAGGTAGTTTTGGGAAGAGATAAGTAAACGCATAAATTAACTAGTGAAGCTATATGAACCTAACTTTTTTGGAAATTTTTGTCCTTATTTCTATTATTCATTGTTTTTTATTGGGAGTTGTTATTTTAACGTCGAAATTATTAAGAGGTCAAGCCAATTTTTATTTGGGGATTTCCCTTGTGATATTAGCTATTGTAGGTGTAAATAATTGGTTTTGGGATATAGGAAATAACCCTTATATCATACGTTTTTTTGACCTTTTCTTATGGCAATTTTTATATCCAACTACGCTTTTTATATATTTTCTTTTGGTAACGAAGAATGGTCATTTTAAGTATCCTTTTAAATGGCTTTACAGTCCTTTTATTGTCCTAACATTTTTAAATATAATTGTAACATTTCAAAACCTTTATGGATGGCTTAATATCCCTTTCCTAACGAAAGATACAATTGAGGTTTTCTACCAATCGGTGAGTTTTTTGTCAATAATTTATCCTTTAACATTATTCCTTTTGTCTTTTAGAATCGTCTTCTTGAAAAAAACAAAAGATTATTTCTTTTGGATAAAAATATTTTGGGGGCTTTTTTTCTTAATTGATTTGTATGGATCTTATTTGGAATTAGGAAGATTTCTTGTGGGTGAACGTAAATCGTATACGTACTTATGGGCAGCTTTTAGCGTTGTTGTCTATTGGATGATCTACATAGGTTTATATAAGTTTAAATTCTCTAATGAAAAATTTGAAATTAGAAAGTATGTAGAAACTACTAAGTATTCAAGTATTGAATCGAATGGGGCAAATGAATATCTAGACAAGTTGATTAACTTATTAACTTCTGAAAAAATATATTTAAACGCTCAACTTAATAGAGAAAAAGTGGCTGAGATGTTAAATATCAGCCCAGGATATTTATCACAAATTTTAGGTAAAACAGAATACGAAAACTTATCTAAACTTATCAATCATTATCGTGTAGAAGAAGCAAAACTCTTATTGAAAAAAACCGAATTTAATAATTACAGTTTGGTTTCTGTGGGGTTAGAAGTTGGTTTTAATTCAAAGTCCACTTTCTATAATACGTTTAAAAAGGAAACAGGATTAACACCAAATGAATTCAAAAAACAGGTTTTATAGGTGTTATTTTGTTAGGTTCTAACATTCTTGTACTCTCTAACTTTCATGACACCATAGGTTTGCACAAATAAACCTAAAATAAGTAAAATGATTAAGGAGTTAGTAAAGAGTTTGTCAATGCTAGTAGTAGTAATTATGACAGTTCAGTTTTCCATGTTTTCACAATCGAAAATGGTTAATGATTGGTTAACAGATATTGATGTTTATCATAAAAACCTAGAAGAAAAACACATTGATCTTTATAAAAATATTTCTAAGGAAGAATTTGAGCAAGAATTGTCTTCAATAAAACGAGGGCTTCATGTGAAAAATCAAATGGATATAATTACTGACTTAATGCGTTTAACTAGAAGGGTAGGAGATGGTCACACTTCCGTTTCTCTTAGCGCTATCAAAAAGCATGTTTTTCCTTTCGAACTATATCGGGTAAATGGAGAATGGAGAGTTGTAAAAGCTATTTCAAAATATAAACATTTGTTAGGTAAAAGACTGTTTAAAATTAGAGGAATAAATGTGGGAGAGGTCGCTAAAAGAGTTTCAGAAGTAGCACAATTTGTGGAGAATGAGCATTCGAAAATAGTGCGAACTGGTCAATACATGACAATTTCAGAATTATTACTAAATCTAGATGTAATTGATAATTATCAAAGGATTGAATTGACCTTTTTGAATGATAGTAATCATGAACTTGAAGTTGTTGTTGAGGCCATTGATAGTGGAGATTATTATAAAAGAGAAAAAGAAGTATTAGAAAGAAAAGCAATTGGTGTAAAAAGACCAAGTGATGCTAAGCACAATTTTCTTTGGTATAGTTCTTTGGAGTCCCTGTCTGCTGTATATATAAGGTTTGAGAGCTATCCGTCATTTGATGAGATGAAAGCCTTTGGAGCGACTGTTTTAGGTTATATTCAGAAGAACAAAACCAAGCGATTAATTATAGATCTAAGAAATAATGGAGGAGGAGATTTTTTCGTTGGAACGTTTTTAGCCTATTATTTAAACTTGGCGGATAGTATCGATTGGAAATCTGGAGTTTATGTATTAACAGATAAAGTTACGTTTTCAGCGGCAACAAGTAACGCTTCTCAATATCGACACATGTTAAATGCTAAAATTGTAGGCGAACCCACGGGATCTAATCCAACAGGCTATCAAGATATGGGGCAATTTATACTTCCAAATTCAAAATTAGTAATGACATACTCAAAGAGGTTATTTCGATTTCAAGAAGCGATTACAGAGGGAGTGCAACCGGATCAGGTTATTCATTATGAATGGAAAAGTTATTCTAAAGGAGAGGATAATATGCTCGAATGGATTTTTAATGATATAAGAGAAGAAATTGGTAAGTAAAGAGAAAGGCTTAATAAATAATAACTTAGGTTATGCTGCGGTTATTGTAGGGTTTAGTAAGTTTTTCGTAAATAAAAATCTAAATTTTAACATTAATCTTGTAATATATATTGATTATTAATAATTTAGCTATCAAATATTAACCAATAAAAACCCTTCTAAAAATGAAAAATTACTTTTTCAAAATGGTCGTTATGACCATGATTTTTTTGTGCGCTACAACTATAAGTGCTCAAAAAATTTTCAAGATTGGAGATGAATTTGACTCCGATATTAAAGTAACTAAAACTTATCAAAAGTTTAGAATAGCGAGTTCTAACAAATCAGGAAAAGAACTGGTTTATCAAAAAGAATTTTATTCGAAAAATTCATCTTACATTAAACTTTATTTTAAGAATTTTGATTTAGCTCCAGGTGATCATATTGAGATTACAGGAAATAAATCAAAAGAAACCATTATTTATGGTGGTAAAGGAAAAATCGTTGACGATCAAATGACGATGATTAGTGATTTCTGGTCTAAAGTGCTTTTTGATGATAAAATTGTATTAAAGCTTTATTCGTCAGGAACAGCTGGAAGTCATAATGGATTCGAAATAAGCAAAGTGGCTTATGGTTATAGTGAAGAAAAAATTATGAGAACAGTGGCTTCTCAAACCCGATCAATTTGTGGATCTGATAATAAAGAGCGTATTGCATGTTATCAGGGTACTCAAATGTTTGAAAAAGGTAAAGCAGTTTGTCGCTTATTAATTGGAGGTAGTTCTCTTTGTACTGGATGGTTATTAGGAAGTGAAGGTCACTTAATGACTAACAACCACTGTATTGGAACAGCTTCAAGAGCGCAGAACACCGATTTTATCTTCAATTACCAACATCAGAGTTGTACCGGAAGTACATTAGCACAGCAAGATGTAGTGGCGTCGTCTGCTACCTTTATTAAAACGAATTCTTCTTTGGATTACACTTTAGTAAAGTTACCAAGTAACCCAACAAATACTTATGGTTACTTAAGTTTAAGTTCGGCAGTTCCTACTTCAGGAGATAGAATTTATATTCCTCAACACCCAGGAGGAAGAAGAAAGGAAATATCTGTGAATACTGATACAGATGGAACAGCAGGAGGATTCTCTAGAGTTTATCAAAGTTCATCAGGGTCAGGTCAGCAAGTAAGATATTATGCAGATACTGAAGGAGGAAGTTCAGGATCACCTGTACTAGATTATAACTCTAATTTGGTTATTGCAATTCATAATACAGGAGGATGTCCTAATGGGTCATATGGTAGAAGTGATAATTTAATTAGTGCAATCGGTAACGACATGCCAACGAACGGAGTTGATAACTCTGGAGGCGGCGGTGGCGGCGGTGGAGGAGATCCAACGTGTGCTAGTACTGTTTCGGCTTTTCCGTATAATCAAAGTTTTGAAAATACGTTAGGCAACTGGGAACAAAGTACTTCTGATGATTTTAATTGGGCTACACGTTCGGGATCAACTCCATCTAGAAATACAGGACCTTCAGCTGCGAATGCGGGATCATATTATTTATATGTTGAGTCGTCTTCACCTAACTATCCGTCTAAATCGGCAATCGTTAGTTCTCCATGTTTTGATTTAAGTCAAGCTACGAGCGCATCATTTACATTTGACTATCACATGTATGGAGCTACTGGCATGGGAAGTTTAAAATTAGAAGTTAGTACGGATAAAGGTGCTACTTGGAGTACTGCTTGGCAAAAGTCAGGAAATCAAGGAAATTCTTGGTTGTCTGAGTCAGTAAGTTTAAATAGCTATGCTGGAAGTGAAGTTAAATTAAGATTTAACGGAACTACTGGATCTACTTGGCAAGGAGATATGGCAATTGATAAATTAGCATTATCTACCAATGGTTCTGGTGGAGGCGGTGGAGGAAACTCTGCGGTAACATTGAGTATCACACTAGATAATTATCCTGCGGAAACTACTTGGGAAATTAAAAATAGTTCAGGAGCTGTTGTTAGTTCAGGAGGGCCTTATTCAAATGCAGACAAACCAACCGTTACAAAAAACGTAACATTAGCAAATGGATGTTATAGCTTAGTGTTTAAAGATTCTTACGGAGACGGTATTTGCTGTAGCTACGGAAACGGTTCTTATACACTTTCTAGCAGTACAGGTGCTACTTTAGCTTCAGGCGGACAATTTGCGAGCTCAGAAACGAAGAGTTTTTGTGTGGGAGAAAGTGCTAATGAAAGTATTGTAGAGAAGTTTGTGCCAAGAACGCAAGTAATTGATGATTTAATGATTTATCCTAACCCTGTGCAAGGTGCGTTAAGTCTTAAGATTCCGGAAAGAGAATTAACGGGAACATATAAGATTGTAAACGTAACAGGAGCAGTTATTAAAACTGGTAAATTGTCGAACAATATTTTGGTGAATCAAATGCAAGAAGGAGTATATATTTTAGAAGTTACGACTGATAAATCAACATACTCTAAGACTTTTGTAAAAGTAAAAGAGAAATAAAAACAAGTATAGTCTAACCAAAAGTTAGAGAGTAACAGAACAGCTCGGAGATTTCTCCGAGCTGTTTTTTTATGACGAATGAAAACTCTGAATTTCTAGCTAGAGATAACTATTGAATATTCGCAGATGAGGTCAGAATCAAAGCTCATTTAATTTTTTCACTAAGGAGTTCTTTCTCTATAAAAGCAGCTCTATATTATTTATCTTTATATTGTGTAAAAAATACTTGCCTTGTCAATTAAGGGAATGATCGTTTTTTGTTTAAGAATCTATATCAGGTCAGATTCTATGTTTATCATAGGCAATGGAATATTAGAAAAAATGCCGATAAATTTAAGAGGTAATTTTCCTTTTGCTGATGGCTTCAGGATGCTTGATTAACTATTTAGCCCACATGTTCTTTTCAATATTCTTGCATAAATTTGTGATATCGTATTCTGAATTAGCAAATACAATGATTCCTCTTTTTTGGGCAACATCAATAAAAATTTCTGTTCTTGCTCCTAAATCAGCGCCGTTGTGATTGTAATATAAATGGTTGTTGATAGCTGTTGGGAACCATGTGTAATAACCTTGATGAGAGATTTGTGGGTTTGGAGTTATTTTGGAGGTTGTTTTATGCTCTAGAATAAATTTTTTATTATTAGAGTTTAGGTATTTAACCCAAAGTTTTGAAAAGTCTGAAATCGAGGTTCTTAATTGGCCTCCAGGGTAATCTGGATAGCCGTTATGTCCTTTGAATTTTAAACCGGAGTGATCTTTTACATAGGTTTTCGCAACCAATGTTGAATCTAAGTTTCTCAGAAACCAGCTTGTGTTATGCATTTCAAGTGGCTTAAATATATAAGTTTGACAAAATTCTTCATATTTCATCTCTGAGACAATTTCAATAAGCAAACCTAAAAGAGCGTAACCAGTGTTTGAGTAAGCAAAGGATTTATGATTTGAATTACTTTCGAAATGTTTGGTCTCATAAAGTTTTCCATCCTCATTTAAATATTCTTTTAAAAATAATTTTAAATCAAAGGGTGAGTCACCTTTGGGGTTTTCCCAATATGTTTCATATAGATCATAATTATCCCGAATCCCTGAGCGGTGATTTAGTAACTCTCGAACTGTTATCGTTTCATTTGGATAATGAGGGTTTTTAACCTTAAAAGGTAGATAGGTGTTGATGTCGGTGTTCAAGTCGATTCTTTTAGATTCTACTAGTTTGAAAACAGCCAAATTGGTGACCGTTTTAGAGATGGAAGCGATATGAAATGGAGTATGTATTGAGGCTTCGTAATGTTTTTCTATATCACTGAAACCATTAGTACTTAAATGAACTAATTTACCCGCGTCTATTACGCCTATAGCTAATGCAGCGACATTGTCGGATTTCATTTCGTTCTGAATCAAAACATCAATTTTAGATAAAGTTTGGCCGCAAGAAATATGGAAAAAGAACAGTGAGTAGATTAATATATTGAATTTGGTCATTAGTAGTATATAGTCGTTGATTTTATTCTCGTAAATATAAATTTTACTGGGTGTATTTCCTATGAAAATGGGGCATTAAAAATCAAAAAAGCCTGAGTCAATTTAACTCAGGCTTTCAGTGTTTTAAAGTAATTCTGGTTGGTTTTATAAATCAAAACCTATATTAACTCCTAGCTTATTTGCTATAATTTTTGTAATTCTTTTCTTTACTTCTGGTATCTTAACACTTTCCAATACTGTATTGGCAAATGCATACATTAATAAAGCTTTTCCTTCTTTTTTAGGAATACCACGTTGTTGCATATAAAATAAAGCTTGATCGTCTAACTGACCAATAGTACAACCGTGAGAACATCTTACATCATCCGCAAAAATCTCTAATTGAGGTTTCGCATTGATCGTAGCTTTATCACTAACTAAAACGTTGTTATTTTGTTGGTAAGCGTTGGTTTTTTGAGCTTCTTTCTCAACAACTACCTTACCGTTAAACACACCAGTTGATCTTTCATTATAAATACCTTTATAATCCTGATGACTTTCGCAATTAGGTTCTATATGATGTACTAAAGTATGATGGTCAACATGCTGCTTTCCTTCAATAATCGTAATACCTTTTAAAATAGAATCAATTCTTTCTCCTTTTTGGAAAAAGTTTAAGTTGTTTCTAGTAATGTTTCCACCAAAAGAAAAGGTATGAACAGAACAAATACTTTCTCTTTGTTGCTCAATATAAGTATTGTCTACTAAAGAAGCATTTATATTATCATTCTGAATTTTATAATAGTCAACAGTAGCATGAACATCCGTATAAATTTCAGTAACACTATTTGTTAACACAGGGTTGTCAGTCAAACTTTGATGACGTTCAATAATTTGAACATGAGCATTGTTATCAACAACAACAAGGTTTCTTGGTTGAACCATTGTTGCATCTTCCTTTCCTGTGGTGAAATTTATAATTTGAATAGGTTTTTCAACTTCTACTCCGCGTGGAATATGAATAAAAGCTCCTTCGCTAGCAAAAGCTGTATTTAAAGAGGTTAGGTTGTCCTGCTTAGCAGCCTTATTAAAATAGTTCTCAATAATCGGCTTATATTTCGATTTAGAAAGTGCAGCAGACATTAAGCATACATCCATTCCATCATGAGTTGTTTCTGATAGAAAGGAACTATATTTCCCATCAATAAACACAATTTTATAGCTATCGATATCGTGGATAAAATACTTTTTTACATCTGCTAATTGAATAGCGATGTCATGCTCAGGAAAAAGACTATAATCTTCTTTTAATACTGAATTTAGAGAAGTATATTTCCATTCTTCTAATTTTTTCGAAGGAAAACCAAGTTCTTCAAAACTTTGTAGTGCTTTTGTTCTAATTTCATGTACATCAGTGTTGATGTCTCTTTCATTTTCAAAAGCTACGTATGATGATAATAATTTTTCTTTTAACTCCATTGTTGATAGTTGTAATTTCAAAGGTTAAAGTTTACTCACTAGTCGAGATGTAAATTCTAACATTATTAACTATTCACTTCTTCTTTAATCCAGTCATATCCTTTTTCTTCAAGCTTTAAAGCTAAAGAAGCATCTCCTGTTTTTACAATTTTACCATCGTGTAAAACGTGTACATAATCAGGTACTATATAATCTAACAAACGCTGATAGTGAGTAATAACTATTACCGCGTTATCTTTTGATTTTAATTTGTTAACTCCGTTAGAAACAATTCGTAAAGCATCGATGTCTAAACCAGAATCTGTTTCATCTAAGATGGCTAATTTAGGCTCTAACATGGCCATTTGAAAGATTTCATTTCTTTTCTTTTCTCCACCTGAAAATCCTTCATTTAAAGAACGAGATAAAAACTTACGATCAATTTCTAGTAATTCAGATTTTTCACGAATCTTTTTAAGCATGTCTTTAGCAGGCATTTCCTCTAAACCTTTTGCTTTTCTAGATTCATTGATAGCAGTTTTAATAAAATTGGTTACAGTAACACCAGGAATTTCAACTGGGTACTGAAATGATAAAAATACTCCAGCATGAGCTCTTTCTTCAGGAGCTAATTCATCAATATCTTCACCTTCTAATTCAATAGAACCAGAAGTTACCTCATACTCTTCTTTACCAGCGATAATTGAAGATAACGTACTTTTTCCCGCACCATTTGGTCCCATGATTGCATGAACTTCTCCAGCTTTAACTTCAAGGTTTATTCCCTTTAAAATTGCTTTGCCCTCTACTTCTGCGTGTAAGTTTTCTATTTTTAACATTTGTATATTCAGTTTAAAGTCTATAGACGAAAGCTAAAAGTCTTTATTTTTCTTACGACTAAAAGCGACTTGTCTAGATTGAGTTCTTTAAATATTTTATTAATCCACTAATTGTTTTTGAGATTTCAATGACTTTACTTTTTAATTCATTAAAATCATTCTCACTAATATATTTTAAATCATAACTCAAATATAATTGAGAACGAATCTCGCCAGCTGATGCTTTTGCTATATAAAGGAAATGAATAAATTCTTTGTCAGTATTTCTTTCAAAACCTTCGGCAATATTTGAACTTATAGAGACAGATGCTCTTCTAATCTGCCTTCTTAAATCATTATCCTTATCAAATTTAAAATTATTGGTTGCATCATAAATAAGTTGATTAAATAATCGTGATTGCTTCCAACTTTCAATATCTTCAAAGGATTTTATCATGTTTTTATTAAAATATATGAGCTTTATGTTTTCCGTCTTTCGACCTTAGCCTTTCGACTTTATAATTTATCCAACACTTCCTTCCAATGATATTTCCAGTAATTTTTGAGCTTCAACAGCAAACTCCATTGGAAGCTTATTCAGAACTTCTTTGCTAAATCCATTTACAATTAATGCTATTGCCTTTTCAGTATCAATACCTCTTTGGTTACAATAGAATAATTGATCTTCTCCAATTTTACTGGTAGTAGCTTCGTGCTCAATTTGAGCCGTTTTATTTTTAACTTCAATGTATGGGAAGGTATGAGCTCCACATTCATTACCCATTAATAAACTATCACATTGAGAGAAATTACGAGCATTTTCAGCACGAGAATTAATTTGAACGAGTCCTCGATAGCTGTTTTGAGATTTACCTGCAGAAATACCTTTGGAAATAATGGTAGACTTGGTGTTTTTACCTAAGTGTACCATTTTAGTTCCTGTATCCGCTTGTTGGTAATTATTAGTTACTGCAATTGAGTAAAACTCTCCAACAGAATTATTTCCTTTTAATATACAGCTTGGGTATTTCCAAGTAACTGCAGAACCAGTTTCAACCTGAGTCCATGAAATCTTAGCGTTAGTTTCGCACAGACCTCTTTTGGTAACAAAGTTAAAAACGCCTCCTTTTCCTTCTGCATTACCAGGGTACCAGTTTTGTACAGTAGAATATTTTATTTCAGCATCATCTAAAGCAATCAACTCAACAACGGCAGCGTGCAGTTGGTTTTCATCTCTACTTGGAGCGGTACATCCTTCTAAATAAGAAACATAACTTTCTTTGTCGGCAACAACTAAAGTTCTTTCGAATTGACCAGTTCCTCCTTCGTTAATTCTGAAATAGGTAGATAATTCCATTGGACAACGAACGCCTTTAGGAATGTAGCAAAAAGATCCATCAGAGAAAACAGCTGAATTTAAAGCAGCATAGAAGTTATCTGTAGTTGGTACTACTGTTCCTAAATACTTTTTAACTAATTCAGGATGCTCTTGAATAGCTTCTGATATGGGCATAAAAATAATACCCTTTTCAGCTAAAGTTTCCTTAAAAGTAGTTGCTACGGAAACAGAGTCCATCACAATATCAACAGCAACATTAGCCAAACGTTTTTGCTCGTCTAATGAAATACCTAACTTTTCAAAAGTAGCTAGTAACTCAGGGTCAACCTCGTCTAAGCTTTCTAATTTTGGTTTTTGTTTAGGTGCTGAATAGTAAGATATATTTTGAAAATCAGGTTTCTCATAGTTTACATTAGCCCATTCAGGCTCCTCCATCTGTTCCCAAACCCTAAAAGCTTCTAAACGCCAATCAGTCATCCATTCTGGCTCGTTTTTCTTTTTAGAAATAGCGCGAACAATGTCTTCATTTAAACCATTCGGAAACTTTTCACTTTCAATATCTGTATAAAAACCATATTCATACTCTTTGGTTTTTAGTTCTTCTCGTAAATCGTCTTCAGTATATTTACTCATCAGTTATTAATGTCTGTTTGTTTTTTTTATAAGGAAAAGCTTTCGCCACATCCACAAGTTCGGTTAGCGTTAGGATTGTTAAAAACAAATCCTTTACCATTTAAACCGCCTGAATATTCTAAAATAGTGCCAACTAGGTATAAGAAACTCTTTTTGTCAACAATGATTTTTACACCATTATCTTCAAATAATTTATCTGCTTCACCATGTTTTTTATCAAAGTGTAAATCATATGATAAACCTGAACAACCTCCACTCTTTACACCAACTCTAACAAAATCGTTGATAGCATCAAAGCCGTCTTCAGTCATTAATTGAATTACTTTCTTTTTTGCAGTATCTGAAACTTTTATCATATCTTAAATAGATTAAATCCAAATCAGCTACAAAGATAGTGACAAAATATGATTTATATCATTTTTTAGAATGGATATAGTCTATTTCGCCATAAACAAAGTCGATATATATGTCTTAATTCATGAATTCAGGGTTGTTTACAAAACTTGGGTCGCTAAGAGTAAGAAGAAAAGCTTTTAAAGCTGCTTTATCTTCATTAGATAAATGCACGCCTCCTTCGTGTACTTTTTTCATTAACGGATCTACCGTTGAAGAGTTTTGCAATCCTTCGGAATAATGGTTAATCACCTCTTCGATAGTAGTAAATCTACCATCATGCATATAAGGAGCAGTATAAATAAGGTTTCTTAGGGAAGGTGTTTTAAATTTTCCATTGTCACTAGGATCACCGGTTACAGTTCCGAGACCTAAATCCGTAAAGTTTGAGTCAAGACCGTTGTTGTGGAATTGGTTGTCTGTCCAAAGCGGATTGTGTTCACTTCCATGACAATGGAAACAATCGCCTTTGTCTTCACGTATAAATACGTCAAAACCATTAAGTTCTTCTTCTGATAGGTTGATGTTTCCGAGTAAATAGTTGTCAAATTTTGAATTGGCGGAAATTAAGGTGCGTTCAAATTGAGCTAATGCTTTCGTAACAAATGTAGAGTCTATTTTGTTGGTGTTGAAAGCTTTTAAAAATAGTTCGAGATATTCGTTATGCGCTTGCAGTTTTTCGGCAACTATTTTCCAGTCGTTATGCATTTCAATGGGGTCACGTACTGGAGAAAATGCTTGTCTTTCAATGCTTAGTTCCGAACCATTCCACATAAATCGTTCGTCAAAATTCCATGCTAAATTAAATAAGGGCATTGCGTTCCTATTGCCGGGTATTCCATCAACTCCAAGGCTAAATTTTAAACTGTCAGAAAAGGCATTTTGAGGATTGTGACAACTAGCGCAAGATTGAGAATTATCTTTTGACAGTATAGTGTCAAAAAACAACTTTTTACCCAAAGAAATCCCTTCTTCCGTTAAAGGGTTATTTGAAGGTACTAAAGGAGCAATTAATTTCTGTTTTAGAATATCCGGAACTTCTAGCTCCACTTTTTTTGGAGTATACACTTGCATATCATTGCTTGGAGAAGAGCAACTTAACATAATTAGTGCAAGTAGTATTCCTAAATATTTCAATAGTGCATTTGTTTAATTGTGTTCTATTCAACTATTCTGTAACTCCTCCTAAACGAAAAACATTTTTTCCATTATCAGACATGTCTAATTGAGCATCAAAATTCATCATTAAATCAACACTTCGTTCATTTAAATCCCAGGCATGAGGGTTTTTAAACCACTCAGCAATATTCATTTGTATTTCAACGGTTGCATTGTTTTTTAAGGAAATACTCCCTAAATTTAATTTAAAGGAGGTGTCTTTTAATGAATCGTTTGCCGAATTATAGGCTTTTATAGTATGATAAAGATAAGGGTTGTCAGCTCCTACAGAATCCTTAAACTTACCTTCAAGTTGTAAAAAGTGATATCCTCCTGGTTTCTCAGCAGCAACTTCCCAGTTTGCCGTGTTTAAATCGGGGTAAGCTCCTGAAATATTATCGTTATCGTCAAACCCGAATGTAAATGACAAATTGTAGATCCCTTCAGAAATTGTTTCAGGAAGTTCATGAATTAAATTGTTCTCTAAAGTATCAAGCGTAACTAATTTGTAACCATCAAATTTAATAGTGTCGTTATTACTTTTTATTAAGTTAATTCTTGATATTAAATATCGGAGACGTTCAATACTTATTTTGTTTCCTTTTTGATTTTCAAAATTAAATTCTTCAAAATCGCCCGCATCTACCGAAGTACCATCCCAATTATGAGTGAAGCTAAACTTAACCGAAATTTGTTTAATAGGTTCGTCATTATCTGCACTACAGCAAAGTAAAAAAAATGATAAAAAAATGATCGCAAATTTTTTCATGAATAACTAGTTATTTTTTTATGTAAATATACACTATAACGGTTTTACTTAAGTTTTACTATTAATATATCTGAAAACCCTTTATTCTCTAAGATATCTTTATCATTACTTGTGCTCTCACCAACACCTATTATTGTGCCATCAAGAAGTTCTGTAGCATCAAAACAAAAATCGATGTTCGATCCTCCAATGTTTTTTTGCCAAAGGATATTTGCTTGTGAATCAATTTTTAAGAGCCAAGCATCATTTTGTCCTTTGTTTTGAATATTCCCAAAGGTACTTCTAGTGCTGCCTGAAACTAAAAAGTTACCATCGCCCATTTGATGAATTGCATTTCCAGCATCAAAATTGTTTCCACCGAGATTTTTTTGCATTAATAAATCTCCTTCATCGTTAATTTTAACAATACATAAATCTGCTCCACCAGAATTTTGGACGATATCTTGATCATTACTTCGACTATTTCCAAGAATAAGAAAATTGTTATTACTTGTTTTAACAATGGCTTTTGCTTCGTCAATTTCAGAACCTCCAAAGTTTTTATTCCATATGAGGTCACCTGTACTGTTAATTTTAATTACCCAAAAATCATAAGTTCCTTTATTGTTAAGAACATCCACATCTGCACTATCAGAGGTGCCAGCAATAATAAAATTACCATTTTGAGTTTCTACAATTCCCGAAGGAGTTTCTGTAAAAGTACCACCATAATAACGACTCCATACAACAGTTCCTGAATAGTTTAATTTGATCGCCCAAAAGTCGCCACCAGCATGAAATGGCCTTGAACTTGTATTTCCTTCGCCACCTGAGGCAGTTACATCCAATTCGCCAGAAGCTAAGAAACCTCCATCGGAAGTTTCGATAATTGCTGTTCCGAAGTCTTTTCCAAGATAACCTAAGGTTTTTTTCCAAGTGATGTTCCCGTTTGAATCTAGTTTTAGAATCCAAAAATCTTTATCACCTGCATTCTCACTTACATCAATATCAGAGCTTTCTGAATAGCCAATTACAGCAAAACCTCCATCGGAGGTGCTAATAATTTTATCGCCTCTGTCGTCATCGCTCCCTCCATATGTTTTTATCCATTCTAATACATCGTTTTGAGAATACTTGATAACAAAGAAATCGAAGCTATCGTTTGTTTTCGATGAAAAATCTAAGTCATTGCTTTGAACATAGCCAAGAATGGCATAACCACCATCGTTGGTGAAAACGACGGATTTCGCTACTTCATTTTTAGAGCCACCGATGGTATTTACAAAGTCTATTTCCTCTAGAAAAACAGAAGGAAGTTCAATAGTTTTTTTGTTACAGCTTGTTAGTAATAGAAACAAAGTGCTGAAAAATAGTAGATTTCGTGTCAATTTTAGTTGTTTACTATTAATTTTTGCGCTGATTTATTGTTTATTCTTATGAAGTATATTCCTGATGAAATACCGCTTATGTCAATTTCAAAATCATGATTATTGATATCTTTAAAAGAAAGAACTTTTTTACCTAAAATTGAAATAACATCAATGGTTTCAATGCGACCTTTGTTAATGGATATAATTGGATTTACATCGGTGGGGTTTGGATATATTTTTATAGCTGTTTCATTGATTTCATCAGAATCAGAATTTAACGTACCGCTTTTTTTAACGATAAACATTCCTCTATTAATATCATTGATTACAATGTTTCCGCTTTGGAAGTATGGGTAAACGCTCCAAACACCTCTAAAAGATGTGTTGTCATTTTCAGGATGCGTGTCAAAATATCCAATTTCCGTCATTGGATTTGATGTTGATGAAATGTTCGAAATATCTAATACTCGCATACCTGCAGTGTAACTTGACAAGAAAAATTCATTTTCTTTAGTATACCCATTATGGTCTATGGCTCCGGTTTCTCCTAAATAAGTAGAAGACAGGTTCGGGGTATCTAAATCTTGGAGGTCAAAGATTAAGGTTCGTGTATTCATTCCATAATTTCGTTCATCCGTTTCATCACCTAAAATAAAGTAACGATGATCTTCGGTAAACCATCCTTGGTGTGTATATCCAATTTGAGGATAGTTAATATTTGAAATTCTTACTACATTATTTTTGTCAGTAACATCGAGTACTACAATTTCATCTTCATTGCTACCAATATAAATTTCCTTGCCTTGATGTTCAGTGTCAGGACCGTTGTAGGTGATGACTTGTGCATCATGAGAGTATCCATCTGTTTGATAATCACCTAAACTTGTTGGATTAGTAGGATTCGAAATGTCGATAAAAATAGGGCCTCCTCCATTGGTACTTCTACAGCCAACTAAGTAGGCGACTCCTTTATCTTCATTGATAACAATATTATGGCAGCTTCCAACACCGGTATAAATAGCATCAGCGGTGAAATTTTGCTCAGAAGTTACACCACGAAGCCTTCTTAAGTCAAAAACCTGCATTCCATGTTCTCCAACGATGTCAGCTACAATAAATGCATGATTGTTATAAACTTTAATATCTCTCCAGGAGTTGTTTCCTGCATTAGAATTTAACCTGCCAAGAAAAATAGGATTTACAGGGTCGCTAATATCAATAAAAGCAGTACTGTTTGACATGCCCGCAATAGCGTATTCTTTATTAGTTGTGCTGTCTGTCCATCCCCATATGTCACTAGAGCTAGGTGAACCATTGGAATTAGCAAGTGTTGAAATCGGAATAAAAGCCATTAGATCATAATTGCTACAAGGATAGTCTCCTGCCATACCATTACTACAAGTTGTTTGAGAATGAATAACTGTTATTGACAATAAAAACGAGATAAAAAAGATTTTTTTAAGCATGCCGTATAATTTAGGGGTGTTTAACAAATTTATAAAATATTGAAATACAATACGAAAAAGATTTTTGTTTCTAGTTTTAATATAGGAGATTGACATATAATTACACTGTGTTAATTGTTGAGATATAAGTATCTTTGCAGCATGTTAGAAAATAAAAATCAAGATAGAACGTCTCTAGCGTCGTTAGGTGAGTTCGGATTAATAGATCATTTGACAAAACACTTTTCGTTGAAGCATGCTACGTCAGTGAAAGGAATTGGTGATGATGCAGCAGTATTGGAATCTTCTGAAAAACAAACAGTAGTAACCACAGATTTATTGGTTGAAGGAGTGCATTTTGATTTAAGTTATATGCCTTTAAAGCATTTAGGATATAAAGCTGTTATGGTAAATTTATCGGATGTTTATGCGATGAATGCGGAGGCTGAGCAGATTACTGTTTCTATTGCAGTTTCTAATAGGTTTTCTTTAGAGGCTATAGAGGAGTTATATGCTGGAATTCAATTAGCATGTAATACATATAATGTAGATTTAATTGGAGGTGATACAACTTCTTCTAATAAAGGAATATTAATTTCAATTACTGCTATAGGAAAAGCAACTAAGGAAGATATTGTTTATAGAGATGGAGCGAAACCAACGGATTTAGTTGTAGTTTCAGGAGATTTGGGTGGAGCCTACTTAGGATTGCAGGTATTAGAAAGAGAGAAGCAAGTATTTGAAGTAAATCCTCAGAATCAGCCGGATTTAGAAAATTACTCATATATTATTGAAAGGCAACTGAAACCTGAAGCAAGAAAAGATATTCCTAGACTTTTAGCAGATTTAGAGGTGAAACCTACATCAATGATAGATATTTCTGATGGATTGTCGTCAGAGATTTTTCATATATGTACACAGAGTAAAGTAGGTTGTAAAATCTATGAAGATAAGTTTCCTTTGGACCCACAGGTGATTTCTACTTGTGAAGAATTTGATATTGATTCAACAATGGTTGCTTTGAGTGGAGGAGAGGATTATGAATTGTTATTTACAGTTTCTATTAATGATTTTGATAAAATTAAAGGAAATCCCAATTTAACTATTATTGGTCATATTACTGAGAAAGATCAAGGATTGAATTTAGTAACACGGGCGAACCAAGAAATTGCGCTAAAGGCGCAAGGCTGGAACTCTTTTGAAGAATAAATTTAAGGTCGTTTTTAAAACGACTTTTTTTTGCACTTTTCACAAACTAACCCCTAGAGAATTATTGTTCGAAATTTCATTATTTACTGAAAATGAAAGGTTAAAAATAGTTTGTTTTTTTTGATTGAAAACTTAATAAGTTTAAGTTACGATTATGTATACTATTGCTTTATTATTTTTTGGTATAAAAATTGTATATTAGGCAAGTAGAAACATTTATTTATTAACAAAAAATCAAAAAAGAATGGGAATTTTTTCATTTATCAAAAATGCCGGTGCGAAAGTATTTGGAATCGGAAAAACCACAGAAGAAGAAGCTGCTGAAAAAGCAGGAAAATTAGTTGAAGCTGTAAATGCTTTAGGCTTGTCAGTGTCTGATTTAGCTGTAACTGTAGACGATGATAAGGCAGCAGTTAGTGGTGAAGCTACTGATTTAGCTACTAAAGAAAAAGTTGTTTTAGTAGTTGGAAATACCGAAGGGATTGCATCTGTAGAAGATAATATGACAGTTGCTGAAGTGGAAGAAATTAAGGAAGAAGAAATGGCACAGTTTCATACCGTTGTAGGTGGAGATACTTTAGGTAAAATTGCTAAGAATTTTTATGGTGATGCGATGAAGTATCCTGTAATTTTCGAAGCGAATAAACCAATGCTTTCTCATCCAGATAAAATTTATCCTGGGCAAGTACTAAGAATTCCACCATTAGTGGACTAATTAGACATAATATATGGTAAAAGAGGCTGTCTTAGACAGCCTCTTTTTTTGTTAAACCTCTTCTAGTTTTTTAGAATCTTTATGGGTTTGATACCAGAAATTAATCTTTTCTCCATAATCGAGCATCTGTTTTATTTGTTGCTCGTCTATTTCGTTCCAAGCAAACCCTAATTTGTCAAGAATGTAATCTGTTTTATTACTACATACTTGATATGGAATCACATCGGATACATCTGCATCAAAGGCGCTCGAATGTAAAAGGAAACGATTAATGAGCTCTTTCTTTTCACTATATTGGTTTAATAAGTTTTCAAAGAAATCACTCATCTTTTCTAGTGTAATCGAATATCCGTTTTTATTTGCAAAATCAACAAATTCGGTATTACTCAAAGAGTAGGTGTTTCTAATATGAAAGTTTCGATTAAACAATTCTTTCTTATTAAATACAGTTAATATAGCTTCAGATACTTTATCTATGCATGAAATCTCCATATTTTGTTGTGATTCAGGCATTGCTTCTATAGCTAGAAAAGACTTCATGCGGTTATAAAAAGCGTTGTCTTCTATGTTTCTTTGAAAACTTCCATTGGTACTGTTGAAACTTAAGTTTCCAACTCGATAAATATTAGCTTTAATTCCTTTTTGTCTAGCTTTATCTAAGAGAGTATCACCTTCTAATTTACTTTGCGTATAAAAATTAGTATGATTTTGATTTTTGTTTGTTTCTTTTTCTGTGAATAGAAATGATTGATCTGCTGAATCAATATTCTTAAACCCAGAAATACTTAGTGTAGATACGTGGTGAATAACCTTCGAAACTCCTTCATTGGCAAAAGAAATCATGGTTTCAATTGGGTATACATTGATTTTTTGAAAACTTTCAAGACTCCCATAATGTTTAGCATTTGCCGCCGCATTTATAATACTATCGACAGAATTTGTTAGTTGTTTATAAATGGCTTTATCAATCCCAAATAATGGTTTCGTAATATCGCCCGCAATAACAGTTATATTTTTTGTGTTGGGTAATTCTTCATTAAAATAGAAGGTATATAATTCTGATAATCTTTCTTTGGCGGCAGTGTTATTTTCTGCTCTTACGATTGTTGTTAGTTGTGATGAATTTTGAAGCAACAAACTTCTAAGAAGATTAATTCCTAAATACCCTGTGGATCCAAGGAGTAATAAATTATTGTAAGCTATTTCCTTTTCAAGATTCAGCGTATTCAAATCTTTAATTTTTGAAAGATACTCTTGTTTCTCAATGTTAATTTTTTCAGTAATTAATGCCTGTTGGTTTAATTTTTCGGACGGTTTGTTTAACTCTTTCTGATTTTCTAATTTTCTTAATTGAGTTATATGATGCTGGATTTTATTTTTAAAGAAGTCTTTTGAGTAGCTTATGTTTTTTGATAGTTTATTAACAGTAGGATATTTGAATAAATCATTAATTTCAAGTTTAAAGAATTCTTGAAGTTTTGCTACCAAGCGAATAGCTAAAATTGAATTCCCTCCAATTTCAAAGAAATTATCATGGACACCTACTTTTTCCAAAGCCAAGACCTCCTGCCATATTGTTGCAAGTTGCTCTTCAGTTGTATTGCTCGGAGCATGATAAGAGTCTGTAGAAGCTTTTAAAACATCAATATTCAATAAAGCTTTTTTATCAACTTTTTTATTATTTGTCAAAGGAAATTCATCGATAGTAACAAATGTTGAAGGAACCATAAAACTCGGTAAAGTAGCTTGGAGTTCTTCTTTAATACTACTTTCGTTGAATTCGTTTTTCGTAGTCATATAACAAATAAGCTGGTTAATCCCTTGATTCGTTTTTTTTGCTAAAACAACAGCCTGTTTAACTCCTTTTATTTGACTGATATGATGCTCAACTTCACCCAGTTCTATTCTATAACCTCTAATTTTTACTTGATCATCCTTACGTCCTAAAAACTCAATGGTCCCATCAGGTAACCATCGTGCAAGATCTCCAGATTTATAAAGTTTTGTTTTCTCCATTTCATCAAATGGGTTCTGAACAAACTTTTGATTGGTTAAATCTTCGTTATTTAAGTAACCTCTACCAACACCTTTACCACCAATACACAACTCTCCAATAACACCAATTGGAAGCGGATTTAAATTGTCGTCAGTGATGTAGATTTTGGTATTATGAATTGGATGACCAATGGTAACTCTGTCTTCAATAACCCCTTTAAAGATGGTAGCACAGATACTTGTTTCAGTCGGGCCATAGGCATTGTAATAATTAAAATGTTTAGAGAATTGTTTACCTAGCTCTAGAGGAATTGCTTCTCCAGCAGTAATTAAAGTTTTTACTCCTTTTAAATCTTCGATAGATAAAACTTGAAGTAATGCTGGAGGTAACGTTAAAATAGAAATTTTATGACTACTAATAAATTTTCGTAAGTAGCTAATGTCAGTTTTTCTATTTTCGTCAGTAATATATAGTTTACTTCCACTTAAGAGTGAAACAAAAATCTCACTTACAGAAGCATCAAAAGAAGAACTAGCGAACTGTAAACAATGATCTGAACTTTTTACTGAAAAAATGTCGATTTGAGATAAGAGAGTGTTCAAAACATTTTTATGTTCAATCATAACCCCTTTTGGATTACCGGTACTTCCTGAAGTATATATGATATAGGCCAGGTTTGAGGGGGAAACATTTATTAGAATTGGCAATTTGCTAAACTTGGAATTCTCTTTTTTGAATTTGTTTACGAGTTTACTGTCAATCGTGATTTTCGACTTTGAATTTTCTTTTATATACGTTTTTCTTTCCTCGGGGTAACTTGGGTCAATTGGGATATAAGCAGCCCCAGTTTTCATAATTCCCAGAATGGAAATAATAAACCATTCATTCCTTTCTAAAACGACATTGATTAACTCTTCATTTTCAATAATAAAGTTCTCAGTTAAGAAATTGGCAAATTGATTTGATTTTTCATCAAGTTTTTTATACGTAAGCTCATTGTTTTCAAAAACCAACGCTAAATTATTTGGAATCTCTTTTGCTAGTTTTGAAAAATAACCATGAAGCGTATTGTTTTCAGGGAAGACCTTATCAAAATTATTAAAAGTATTAAGTGTTAACTCTCGTTCATTTTGTGTTAAAATGGAAACATCATGAATTGATGCTTCTATGTTGTCAACAACATTTGTAAGTAATTGAACATACCCATTTAACAATCGTTGAATAGTGTCTTTTTGGAATAACTCCGTTCGGTAATTGATTCCTAAGTAGATGTGGTTATCCTTTTCATAGGAGCTTAAAGTAAGGTCAAATTTAGCACTTTCATGGTTTGTATTATATGGAGAAGCCTGAATGTTATTTAAAATCAGACCGTCCGATTCATTTGGAGTATTTTGTAGAATAAAAGCGACTTGAAATAAAGGAGAGGTGCTTAAATCTCGTTCATTTAAAACACGGTCGACGATTCTTTCAAAAGGAGCTAATTGGTGATCATAAGCTTCGAGAGTTGTTTCCTTTACTGAATTTAAGAGTTTTTTAAAGCTTAGGTTTTTACTTAAATCGCTTCTTAAGGCTAAAGTATTTACAAAGAAGCCAATCATTCCCTCCAGTTCTGCTTGAGTTCTATTTGCAATTGGAGTACCCACACAAATATCCTGTTGATTACTCCATCGGCTTAACAATACTTTAAAAGCTGATAGTAAAAGCATGAATAGAGTGACGCCTTCTTCTTTACAAACTCTATTTAAAGAATTACTTAGTTCAGAAGCTAATATGTGTTCAATACTATTTCCAGAATTACTCTGTATAGAAGGTCTTGCGAAATCTAAGGGAAGTGTAATATTAGAAACTCCATGTAACTTTTTATGCCAATATTCCAGTTGCTTTTCAAGTATACTCCCAGAAAGATATTGACGTTGCCAAATAGCATAGTCGGCATATTGCAATGTTAAAAAAGGAAGTTTCGGTTCTGTATTTAAACTTAGTGCTTTGTAAATAGTGGTAAATTCATTGAAAAAAATGTCTTTTGACCAGCCATCACCAACAATATGGTGGAAAACACAAGCGAAGACAAAGTTTTGTTCTGAAACCTTAAACAGTTTTGCTTTTACCTTGTAATCAAGAGCTAAATCGAAAGGTGTCGATGTAAACGTATCAATTTGTTCTTTAAGTGATTCATTGGTAGTAATTGTTTGTAGAGCCAGTTCCCATTGGTCTTCTGAAACTATTTTTTGATACCCATTGCCTTCTTCTGAAAGAAGCATTGTACGTAATATTTCATGTCGTGAAATAATTAGTTTTAATGTTTTTTTTAAAATTGTTGATTGTACATCTCCTTTTAGTTCAAGAATCAAAGGCATATCATATTCTTTACTTCCTTTTAATTGATCAATAAACCATAAGCGTTCTTGGTTAAAAGAAAGAGGAATGTATTTTGGACGCTGTTCTTGCTTTGTAATTGTAGGTAAAATCGTGGCTGCATCTTGCTTTGATAAGTGCTCGGCTAATTGAGCGATTGTCGAGTATTTGAAAATATCCTTAATGGCAACCTCAATTTTTAGTTCTTTTCTAATGATTGAAACCAAACGTGTTGCCAGCAAACTATGCCCACCTAATTCAAAGAAATTATCATTAGTTCCAACTTGTTGTATTTTTAATAATGTTGACCAAATAGTAGCAAGTTGTTTTTCAAGCGGGGTTTCTGGTGCAGTGTATCTGTTTGATGAAAGTAAAGAAGTATCAGGTTCAGGCAGTGCTTTTTTGTCTATTTTTCCATTTTGAGTAAGTGGCATTTTGGAAAGAGGAATCCAAACTGATGGAACCATATACTCAGGTAAGAGTTTTTTTAACTCATTTTGAATTTCTTCCTTGTTAAAATCATTTACAGAGACAATATAACTCACCAATCGATTGTTACCTTGTTCATCTTTTTTAGCGAGAACGGAACATTCTACAATTTCTTCTAAAGAAGCTAGTGCATTTTCGATTTCACCAAGTTCAATTCTATATCCTCTTACTTTTACTTGATTATCTATTCGTCCTAAGAAAATAATATTTCCATCTGAAGACCATTTTGCTAAATCTCCAGTTCTATAAATTTTCTCATTGTCTTTAAAAGGATTCGCAATAAATTTTTCAGAGGTTAATTCTGGTTTATTCAAATAACCATTAGCTAATTGATTTCCTCCGATACAAAGTTCGCCAGGAACTCCTAAAGGAACTAATTGTTGGTGGGTATCTAAAATATAGATTTGATTGTTAGCAACAGGGAAACCGATAAAAGGTGTAGTGGTTTCTATGTTGTTATTTCTATTACTCAATTCATGAGTTGTAACCACATGGGCTTCGCTGGGGCCGTAGTGATTGTGTAAAGTAACATCACTATTTTTTAAGTAATGAATCAACTCGGGAGTCATTTTTAATTGTTCACCTGCCACAAAAATATTTTTTACAGAGGTCAACTCTTCGAAATATCCTTCTGAACTAAAAAAGTTAAAGAATGATGTGGGAAGAAAAATGATGTTGATATTATTCTCTTTGATATAGTTTTTGAGAGCTAAGGCATCTTTTTTAAGTTTCGATGATATGATATGTAGCTCTTTACCTTGACTTAAACTAAAGAATATTTCTTGAAAAGAAACATCGAAACTAATACTAGTGAATTGAGTTACTTTATCTCCAGAAATAGCTGCTTCTTTTTGAAAATAGATGAGGTTGAAAAGCGCCTTATGCGACATGAGTACACCTTTAGGTTTGCCTGTAGAGCCTGAAGTGTAAATTAGATATGCTAGTTGTTCAGGAGACACATTTGGAAGTGATTGATCTGTGGTAGTTTCGCAAGCAAGCTCTGTTGATAAGATCACGACTTCAAGATTGTCATTTGTAACCTTTTCAATACATTCTTTACTTGTCAATAGTAACTGAATACCTGAATCCTGGATCATATGATCTATTCTGCTTTCCGGATATTCTGGATCTATAGCAACATAGGCAGATCCTGTTTTTAATATCGCCAAAATACCAATAATCATTTCTTCAGAACGATCAATACAAATACCTACTTTATCATTAGGTTTTACTCCTTTTGTTAGTAGGGTGTGAGCGATTTTATCTGATTTTCGATCTAGTTCGAGATATGTTAATTGTTGATTTTGAAAAACCAGTGCAGTTTTGTTGGGTGTTTGAACTACCCGTTTTTTAAATAAATCTAAAACCGTTTGATTACCAGGGTAGTTTTTTTCGTTTTGGTTAAATGCATCAAGTGAAGTAATTTTCTCACTTGGTTCCAAAATGTTTAGATTTTCAATAGGGAGTTCAATATTTTCCGTAATGCTTTTCAGTAATTCTTTAAAGTTTCTCAGAATTTGTTCAGCAGTAGATTCTTTGAATAAATCTGTACAGTATTCAATTCCTATGGTTAATTGCCCGTTTGTATTAAATACAAGAAGTGTTAAGTCGAACTTTGAGCTCTCTCTATTAATCGTATAATTTGAAACGTCAACATTTTCAAGCTTAAGATCTTTGTTTCCTTCTGGTGTGTTATTGATAACAAGCATTACTTGAAACAAAGGAGACATACTAAGGTCTCGTTGGTTACTAACACTGTCAACAATTTTTTCAAAAGGGACAAGCTGATGATCGTAGCCTTCGAGAGTTGTTTGTTTTACTGTTTTTAAAAAGTCTTTAAAGGTAGGATTTCCCTCTAAGTTGCTTCTAAAGGCTAAAGTATTTGTAAAAAAGCCTAGAAGCCCTTCTAATTCAGCCTGTGTTCTATTGGCTATCGGACTACCAATGCAAATATCCTTCTGATTTGAATATCTACTCATAAGTATTTTAAAAGTAGAAAGCATTAAAATAAAAAGAGTAACATCTTCTTTTTGGCATAATTGAAGAACATCATTACTTAAGGTTTTATCTATTTCTAAAGAAGTGCCCGCTCCATTTTTACTTTGTATAGCTGGTCTTGGGAAATCAGTTGGAAGTAATAGGTTATTGACGTTACTAAGTTGCTTTTTCCAGTAATTAATTTGTTCATTTAAGAAGGTACCCTCAACATGATTTCTCAACCAGATGGCATAATCGGAATATTGTATGTCAAGGGGAGATAAAGAAGTGGGAGTATTGCTTGAAAAACTACTATAAAGTTCAGATAATTCATTCATAAAAATCCCTGAAGACCAGGCATCGGAAGCAATATGGTGAAAGAGACAAACTAAAATATGATGGTCTTTGCTTACCCTAAATAGACAAGCTTTTAGCATAAAATCTTTCGAAAGATCAAATGGAAGTTTTGTAAACTCCTCAACATCTTTTTCTGAGTTTATGATGGATGTTTCTTTTTGTAACATACTCCATTCGTCGGAATCTGTTACTTTTTGAAAAGGAACTCCATCTTCGGATAATAGTACCGTGCGTAGTATTTCATGTCGTGTAATAATAGTTCGAAGTGATTGCTCCATAGCATCAGGGGTTAAGTTTCCTTTTAAGTTGAGCATAAAAGGAACATGATATTCTACACTACCATTCAATTGGTCTAGGAACCAGAGGCGTTCTTGACTAAATGATAGTGGTATTTTACCTGTAAAGTTTCCACTTAAATTGGTTACTTTAGGTAATGAAGTACTACTTGTTTTGACTTGATGCTTTTCTATAAAATCAATAAGTTCTTCTTTATGTTTTTTTAATAGAGAAATTAAATCATTAGCAATAGGTTTTGTCGCTTTTAACTTTAATGAGCCCTTATTAACTTCTAATTTGGCTCCGTTTTCATTTAGTTCCTTTAAAATTTTTAATATATGTAAGCTCATCTTAAATTTCTATAATTTGGTTAAAATCTTCTTCATCTTCGTCTTCTTTTTCGTTAGTTGTAAATAAATCGATTAGAATACCGAGTCCTTCTATGGTGGCATTTTCAAATATTTCTCGAATAGAAATGTTTACACCTAATTCTAGTTTTATAACAGATACTAATCTGGTAGCAAGTAAGCTATGGCCGCCAAGTTCGAAGAAGTTGTCATCAATACTAAACTTTTCTAGATTTAGTAGTTGTTGCCATATGTTGAAGAGTTTTTTCTCAGTAGCACTCCTTGGGGTTATGAGTTCTTTTTTCTTGGTTAATACAGAGTCTATTTCAGGCAAGGCTTTTTTATCTAGTTTTCCATTAACAGTTAATGGCAGTGCATCAATTTCTACCCAAACCTTAGGAATCATATACTCAGGTAGGTTTTTTTTAAGCTCTTTGATAATTACATTTTTATTAATAGGAGCCGATTCAAAAACAATGTAACCAACTAGGTAATCTTGGTTGTTTTTATCTTTTTTAGCCGAAATGCAACCATTGCGAACCTCCTCAATTTTGAGCAGTGTATTTTCAATTTCTCCAAGCTCAATTCTATATCCTCTAATTTTAACTTGGCCGTCATTTCTTTCTAAGAAGTCCAAAGTTCCGTCTGGTAGCCACCTCACAATATCACCAGTTTTATAGATTCTTTCACCTTGATTAAAAGGATGTTCTATGAACTTTTCGGAAGTTAATTCTGGTTGGTTTAAATAACCACGAGCTAAACCATCTCCTGCAAGACATAATTCGCCATAAACACCAATAGGTTGTAGTTTATTTTCTGAGTTTAAAATATAGGCTTGCGTATTACCAATAGGTTTACCGATGGAAACTACTTCGTTTTTATTACTTTCTGAATCAAATAAAAGCTCAGTTGCCGTAACTGTAGTCTCCGTAGGGCCGTATTCGTTATAAAAATCTTTTTTCTTGGATAGTTTTTTTGCTAATTCAAAAGAACATTTTTCCCCTCCAGAAACAATTCGTCTAATACTTTCGCAATTTTCTATGCCTTCAAGTTGAGAAAGGTAACTAGGTGTGGCATGAATATGAGTTATCTTCTGATTGTTTACAAGCTGAATTACATTATCAGGGTTTAACAAATCGTCTTTCGAAAGAATAACAAGTCTTGCGCCATTAAGCAGTGTCATAAATAACTGTTCTACAGAGGCATCAAAAACATAGTTAGAAAAGAGTAAAATCCTTTCTGAATCTGTGATATTGAATTTTTTTGATTGATAAGAAATAAGGTTTACCACCGATTGGTTTTCAATCATCACACCTTTCGGAAGTCCAGTACTTCCAGAAGTGTAAATTATATAAGAAAGGTCGCTTGAGTTTGACGTTATCATAGGTGTTTCCTTTGATAAGGTTTCAATAGAACTCCAATCTTTATCTAATTTCAAAACGAAAATATCTTCTCGGTTCTCAGCTTCAATAGAACTATGTTGATCACTTATCAGAATTTCAATCGAGGTATCGTTTATAATATGTTCAGTACGTTTTTCTGGATAATCTGAATCAATAGGAACATATGCTGCCCCTGCTTTTAAGATTCCTAGAATACCAATGATTAACTCTGGACTTCTGTCCATGCATAAACCAATAATATCTCCTTTTCTAACTCCTTTCTTTAATAAGAAATGTCCAAGTTGATTCGACTTTTTGTCAAGTTCCTTGTAGGTAAGTTCCCTTTCATTTTGACTTATGGCAATATGATGAGGTGTATTAATGACTTGCTTTGTAAACAAGGTTGCTAACGTTTCATTTTTTGGATACGCATGATTTGTATTCTGGAAATCAATCAGTAGTTTTTGTTCCTCATTAGTATCTAATAAGGAAACCGAATGAATGTTTTGAATTCTATTTTCCACAAATTGCTCTAATAGGATTTTATAGTGTTTTAGAAGTTGATTAACCGTGTCTTTAGTAAAAGTGTTTTTACGATAGGTCATTGATAAATTAATGACTCCATTACTTTCGAGAGCATCGAGCGAAAGATCAAATTTAGCTAACGAACGATCAAAATCATATTTAGATGCGTGGATATTATCGAGTTGAAGCTTCTGGTTGTCATCAAACGTATTTTGAAGAGCAAACATCACTTGAAATAAGGGAGTACTGTTCAGATCTCTATTTGAAGTTATTGTTTTAACGACTCTTTCAAAAGGTGCTATTTGGTGGTCATAAGCCTCTAAAGTGGTTTTTTTAACTGTTCCCAAAGCTTCTTTAAAGGTAGGATTCCCGCTTAAATCACTTCTTAGTGCTAATGTGTTTGTGAAAAATCCTATGATGTTTTCCAGTTCCGATTGTGTACGGTTGGCAATTGGAGTTCCAACACAAATATCCTCTTGATTACTATATCGACTCAATAAAACTTTAAAACCAGTTAAAAGGAACATAAACAAAGTCACATCCTCTTCTTTACATACTTTATTTAAAGCTAATGTGAGTTTTTTGTCGATGATCAATGAAGCAAGACCAGCATCGTTATTCTGTGCTACATTACTTGTAAAATCAACAGGGAGTTTTAATTTAGGTACATCGTTTAATTTTTCTTTCCAATAGTTGAGTTGATCATCAATTATTTTACCTTCTAAATGTTTACGTTGCCAAATTGCATAATCAGAGTATTGAATATCTAAATTAGCTAATGAAGGAGTATCGTTATTACTATAAGAATTATAAATTTCATTCAATTCATTTATAAAGATAGCTTGAGACCATCCATCACTTGCAATATGGTGAATAAGACAGGCTAGAACATACTTTCTTTCATCAGTTTTATAAACATTGACTCTGATTTTATAGTCTTCAGATAAATTAAACGGACTTGTTAAAAAGTTAAATATTTCATTCTTAAGTTCTCTTTGATTAGGGTAATAAGTTTCTTGTAACTTCCAATTTATTTCAGAAATGACTTTTTGATATTCGCTACCGTTCTCACTGATTAATAAAGTTCGAAGTGTTTGATGTCGTTCGATAATTAATTGAAATGATTTTTCAAGTACTTCGGTATCTAAGTCTCCTTCCAAATTAATAACAAATGGCATATGGTATTCTGTAGAACCTTGCAATTGATCCAAAAACCATAGTCGTTCTTGGCTAAATGATAAAGGAATGAATTCTTTATGTTCTCGTGTTATTGTAGGAAGTGCATTTCTATTATTATCATTGTTATTTATAAGTGTTGAAATTTCTGCAATTGTTCTATGTTCGAAAACTTCCTTAATAGTAAGTTCCAGATCTAATTTTGTACGAATTTGAGAAACAAGTCTTGTCGCTAAAAGAGAGTGTCCGCCTAATTCGAAGAAATTATCATGAATTCCAATTTTATCAATTGATAAAAGCTCTTGCCAAATTGAAACCAATTTTGTTTCGAATTCGTTTCTTGCAGCTTTATAAGTCGAAGAAGAAACAAGTACTTCTTCAGGTATTGGAAGCGCTTTTTTGTTCACTTTTCCATTAGAAGTAATTGGCATTGTTTTCAATTCAATCCAAATTGAAGGAATCATATATTCTGGAAGTTTTTTCTTTAACTTCTCTTGAACAGTTTCCTTGGTTAATTCATCATTGAGTACCACATAGGCAACCAAACTATGGATGTTATTTTTATCTTTATGAGTAATTACTGAGTGTTGTACAACACCCTTAATCGAATAAAGAACGTTTTCTATTTCACCGAGTTCAATTCGATAGCCTCTTATTTTAACCTGATCGTCAACTCTTCCAGCAAATTCTAAAGATCCATCAGGCAGCCATCTGGCTAAATCACCTGTTTTGTAGATTCTTTCATTAGAGCTTTTGCTGAAAGGATTTTGTATGAATTTTTTTGCAGTTAGTTCTTCTCTATTAAGATAACCTCTAGTTAATCCTGTACCACCAACACATAGCTCACCGGTAGCACCCATTGGTAAAAGAGAATTATTCTGATTCAAAATATAAACTTGGGTGTTATTGATCGGTTTTCCAATAGAAACAAGAGAGGTTAACTCTTCATTAAAGAGGGAGGTACAGATACTTGTTTCTGTGGGACCATACGCATTAATAAAATTGCAATGTTTTGCTACTCCTTTTGCTAGATCAAGTGAGATGGCTTCACCGGCAGAAACAATGGTCTTAATTCCTGCTAGCTTTTCAATAGATAAAAGTTGCAGAAAAGCAGGTGGTATGGTTGCTATGGTAATACCGTTATCAACAATAAAATTGGTAAAGTAATTAACATCAGATTTTTGTTTGTCGTCAATGATATACAAGGTGCTTTCTGATAGTAAAGATGTAAGAATTTCACTAATTGAAGCGTCAAATGATGGGCTAGCAAACTGTAAGCATTTAGAGTTTTTATGAATAAAGAAACCATCGATTTGAGCAAAAATGGTATTCATAATCGCTTTGTGCTCAATCAATACTCCTTTAGGTTTTCCTGTACTCCCTGATGTATATATGATATATACCAAGTTATTAGAAGTTATAGGTCGCTGAGGTAAATCATTTGAGATGTTAGAACATTCCTTTTGAAACTTTTCAATAAAGCTTTGGTCTATTATAGTATTAGAATTACTGTCTTCAATAATATAATGTTTTCGTTCTAATGGGAATTTTGGATCTATAGGAACATAGGTTCCCCCGGCTTTAAGTATTCCTAAGAAAGCAACAATTAACCAAGGAGACCTCTCCAGAATAACAGCTACGGATTCTTCTATCTTTAGGTTGCCATTTGAAAGTAAATAATTAGCAAATTGATTCGATTTTTCATCAAGTTCTTGATAGGTGAATGTAGAATCATTATGAGCGATGGCAGTTAAATGAGGAGCTTTATTTACTTGCTCTATAAAAAGATCGATGATAGTTTTATGATCAGGGTAACTAGTGTTTGTATCATTAAAATTATGTACTAAAAGCTGTTGTTCGTGATTTGGTAAAATGTTGATTTCAGAAATGCTTTTTTGTTCTTTATTTAAATCAGTTAAAAGTTGGTTTAGAACAATTTCCATATAGTTAAGCAGCCTCTCTGGAGCGATGCTTTGATCTAGTTGAGCATTCAATTTAAAAGTATCACCATAGTCATCAACATTTAGCGAAAATGGATAGTTACTGCGTTCAACTGCATCAACAATAGTTACTTCCGTATGGCCTAGAGTAATTGTTTTGTTAACAGATAAGTCTGCAGAAGAATGTCTGAAGTTTAATACAGCACTCAAAAGTGGAGTGTTATTTGGAATAGAAGTCCAGTTGTGAATTTCAGAAATAGCCGTTTGTTCGTAAGGAATTAAACTATTTAAATGGCTATGCACTTGCTCTAAGTATTCTTTTACATTTCCTTTTAGTGGAATTAATACTGGCAACGTGTTTATAAATAAACCTAAAGATTCTGATACTTCTGAAGTGGTTTGAAGCCTTCCAGAAAATAAAGATCCAAACAAAGCATAATCAGTATTGCTACATTGTCCAACAATAAGACCAAAAGCTGCATGGAAAAAAGAGGCAGGACTAATTCCTAAGTTCTTACATTTTGTTTTTATTTCAGAACTGAATTCCTTAGATAATTCTAAATCCCCTTCCTTAATTCTACTTGCTGAAGTAGAAGTGTTTGATAGATTAAACGGATAACTTGGTTCTGATATTTCTGAGAATAATTCACTAAAGAATGTTTCGGCGTTATTGTTTTCTCTTAGATGTCTAACTTGACCAATGAACTCTCTGTAAAGTTTTGGAGAATCAAGTTTTTCTTGTTTATCGGATAATATAATATCAATTTCTTGAATTAATTTGCTTAGTCCCACATGATCTGAGATCAAATGATGTTCGTTAAAAATTAAATAGAATTTATTATTATCATCTGCATATTGAAGGTTGATGAGTGAGCCTTTAGAAATATCCATCCATTGGTTTCCAGGTTCAATAATTGATTTTAGTTGAGAAAGAGTCTCTTTAGAATCATCCAACGTCAATGTTGTTATTGGTAAGGATACTTCTTTTTGTACTATTTGTACGGGTTGAGAAATACCTTTACTAATGAAGCATGTTCTTAATACATCATGTCTTTCGATTACCTTTTGAAGAGCGCTTGTGAACTTTTGACGATCACCTTCTGAATCAAAACCAAATAAGCAAGAGAAAATATAAGGATCTCCTTCTTTTTCAGAGCTTAATAAATGATGGTAATGAATTCCTTCTTGTAATGGAGATAATGAATAGATGTCTTGAATATTTTCAACTCCATTAGGAATCGTATCAGTAATAATATCAATATCTTTTTGATTTAATTCCGCTAAAGGAATCATTTCTGGAGTAATCTTTTTGCTCTCGTTGGTAATTTGGTTTGATGAAGCTTGAAACTGATGGGTTATTTTTTGAAGCCTTTGGCAAATCCTTTCTATGGTTGGGAAATCGAAAATTTCATTAACAGCGATGCTATAGCCTTTTGCTCGTAACTTAGAAATAAGTTGAATAACTAAAATACTATGGCCTCCTAGTTTAAAGAAGTTATCCCTAATTCCAATTTTTGATATTCCTAAAAGTTCTTGCCAAATGGTAGCTAACTCAATTTCTAAAGGAGTATTTGGAGCTACATAGTTGTCTTCTGGAATTTTATTTATTTTGGGCTGAGGTAATGCCTTTTTATCCAGTTTTCCATTAGGAGTTAAAGGAATTGTATCCAACTCAACCCAAATGGCAGGAATCATATATTCTGGTAGGGACTCTTTTAAATCATTTTTTACGCTTTCAATCGAGGTAGATGCTTCTAGTACAAGATAACCTACTAGCGTATCGTTTTTTTGATTGTCTTTTTGAGCGAGTACGGCACAGTTTTTAACCTGTTGTAATTTAAATAAAGAACTCTCAATTTCTCCTAACTCAATTCGGTGTCCCCTAATTTTTACCTGATCATCCATTCGACTTATGAACTCAATAGTTCCATCAGGAAGCCAACTAGCGATGTCTCCGGTTTTATAAATGGGTGTATCTTTTTTCAGTGGGTGCTGGGTGAATTTCTGCTTGGTAAGTTCTTCATTATTCAAGTATCCTGATGAGAGCCCGATTCCAGAAATGCATAGTTCACCAGGAACACCAATTGGACAAACTTCATTTTTACTATTTAAAATATAGACTTCCATATGCGCAATCGGACGTCCAATTGGAAGCACAGGTGCCTTATCTAATTTTGGATCAAATTTGTGTTCGGTAACCGATATCGTTGCTTCTGTAGGTCCATATTTGTTATAGAAATCTATATTGGCTGGTATTCTCTTTGCTAGGCTTAAGGAACAAACTTCTCCACCAGAAATAACTCTTTTCAGTTCAAGGCATTCGTCCAAGTTATTTAATTGTTGTAAGTAACTTGGAGTAGCATGAAGATGAGTTACATTTTTGTCTTTTATAAGTATATGCAACTTCTCTGTATCAAGAATATCATTTTTTGATGGCAATACAAGGGTTGCGCCATTCGTTAGAGCTAAGAAAAACTGCTCAATAGAAGCATCAAAAATAAAGTTCGAGAATTGAAGAACATGTTCATTTGAGCTGAAATTAAAAAGTTGTGATTGATATTGTATATAATTACTAAGCGAGTTATGCTGTACCATAACCCCTTTTGGAGTTCCTGTAGTACCTGAGGTATAAATTACATAAGCTAAACTATCAGTGTTTTCAATTCTTTCAATATTGGTTCTTGAAAAAGTAGAAATTTCGTTCCAATCTTTTTTTAAATTGACTGTTAGTAGCTCTTCTTTTTTGAGAAAAGTATCAGAAGTGTGAAGTAAAATATCAATTTGAGTATTCTCAATAATAAAATCGATTCTCTGTTTTGGGTAGTCAGGCGATATAGGAACATAAGCAGCGTTGGCTTTTAAAATTCCTAAAACACCAATTAGCATTTCAAAGGTTTTCTCAGAGAGCAGCCCAATAATATCATTTGATTGAACTCCTTTGTACTTGAGGAAATTAGCAAGTTGATTTGCTCGATTGTTTAGCTCTTCATAAGTAAGTTGTCTATCATTATGAATTAGAGCAATATTATCAGGTGTTGCAAATGCTTGTTCTTCAAAGAAATCCAGGATAGTTTTGTTTGTGGGAAGCTCATATGTTGAATCATTAAACTTATGAAGTAATTGCTGTAACTCATTTTCAGGAATAACAGAAATGTTCTTTACAGGTGCATCAAGAGAAATATTAAACTGTCGAATAATATATAAAAAACGTTCAGCTATCAGTTCTATTTCCTGTTGCTCGAAATATTCCTTTTTATAGTCGATATTTAATATTAAAGGAACTTCCGAACCGTAGTCCGACCATCTGAATGAAATCGGGCTCGAGACTTCTTCGGTACACGTTACATTTTTAGAAAATGACTTTAAACTATCATTGATAGTTCTTGAGAGTTTGAAAAACTCGTAGTTTACGGTAATATCAAAAAGTTGTAGTTTGTCTTCAGATAAAAGGTTTAGTGACCTGTTTATATGAGATGTTGGATATAATCTATGACGATAATCCTTTCTTTGCTCTTGTTTTATGTTGGTCAAAAGCTCAGCTAAAGTTTGCCTGTCATCATAGTGACCTTTGTAAGGAAGAATGCTAGAAAACATACCAAGAGTTTTTCTTTCTACTCTACTACCGCGGTTATGCGTAGGCACACCAATGGTAAAGTCTTTTTGATTAAGAGTTTTTCCAAAATATATTGAAAGTGCGGCAATGCTAAATTGCGCTAAATTGGCAGATGTTTTTGCAGTAAGTGCATTAATGATGTTCCTATCTGAATCGGAAATTGAGATGGAGTACCTTCCTGCATTTAGAGTTCGATTCTCGAATTTTTTTTGAAATACTGATTTGGGAATAGTGGTAAATTTTTCCTTCCAATATTCGGCATCTCTCTCGTATTGCTTAGAGTTAAGATATTCGTTGTTTTTTTGCGCTATGTCAAAATATTTTGGAAATTCAGTGTTTTCGGAAGGCTTATTATTTACTAGTAATTCGTATTCATCAATAACATAGTTGACTTTGATAGAACAACCGTAGCCATCAGTAATTAAGTGATGATAGCGCATGAACCACCAAAATTCGTCCTCACTAATTTTTATAAGGACGTTTTGAAATAGTTTATTTCCATATATGTCAAAAGGTTTGTTGAACTCTGATTGCATCCATTCTTTAGCGGAATCTTGAGGTGTTAATTCATTAGAAAAATCAAATTCTTCAAGATCAATTTTAGTAATAGATTGTTTAGGGGAAAAATTAGGAATACTATTTGAAAAATCGAATTCTAGATTGAAAATGTCAAATACTGACGGTACTTTTTGTAAAGCAGATTTAAAATAGTTTGTCTTGAAATCGCCTTTAAAAATTACATAACCTCCGATATTGTATAAAGAACTATCTGGGTTTAATAATTGTGAATAAAATACATCTTGCTGTGCTAGATGCAGGTTGATTTTTGGTTGAATTTCCATTATTAATAGAGTAATAATAAAAGGTATAGGCTTTCAGGAGGATGTAAAAACTTCCTCTTAAAAGTTCATATAACAGAACAGGAGCCCTATACCTTAGGTTTAAGGTAAAAGATTAAAGTATGTTGAATGAAATAGTAGTAACCTGAATTAAGTCAGATTGCTTATTATTTAGCTTGAATTGCAGATTTTACGAGTGAGTTTTTCCTGCGTTTGGAGTTTGTTGGTAACTAATAATCCTATATATCCCCCTCCTTGGATTAGGCTCATTGTTATTTTCCCTTGCATTTTAGTTAAGTTTGGTTAACATGTTTAAGAGTAATTAAAAAAACAAGAAAAAGAAAATAAAATTATTCTCTTTTAGATCATTCATTTTTTCAAAAAACTCTTATTTGGTTTGGTTGATTTGTTTTCTTATTTACAATCTGTTTTTGCCATTTAAATAGCTTAAAAATTGATTGCTTAGCAAATTTACAAATCTTTAAAATATAAAAAGACAGAATGCAAATTAAGGATTCGTTAAGCCCAAGTTAATGGGTTGTTTTACAGTTTTTAACCTTTTTTAACTCTCGCTTATTTAACTAATTTTTAACTGAACTTTATGACAGTTGGGCTTAAGTTTCAAACGAATAATTGAAATCTTTTTTTATGAGAATTTGAAAAGTGATGATTAATATTTCCTCATCTTTGCAACCTTAATTAAAGTAAATAATGAATTCAAGAATATTAGCATTAATTGCGACATCAATCGCTACTATTATTTATGGAATTACATTCACTGTAGCAAAAGAAGTAATGCCTACTTATATTAAACCTTATGGGTTTATACTTTTAAGAGTGGGTGGAGCCGTTACCGTTTTTTGGATACTTGGTCTTTTTATTAAAAAAGAATCAATCGAAAAAAAGGATTTTAAACGAATTATAATGGCTTCTTTCTTCGGAATTGCTTTAAATATGTTAACCTTTTTTAAAGGATTAAGTTATACTACGCCAATTAGTGCTTCTGTAATGATGGTAACTACGCCAATACTTGTTATGATTTTTGCGAGTATAATTCTAAAAGAAAAGTTATTTCTCAGGAAAATTGCTGGAGTAGTAATAGGTTTGGTCGGGGCGATAATATTAATTCTTTATGGAAATTCAGGGGGAGGAGATGCTAGAAATATTATGATAGGCAATCTTCTTGTGTTTGTAAACGCTGCTTCCTATGGAATGTATTTAGTAATTGTACGAGATGTTATTCAGAAATATAATCCTATTGTTTTTGTAAAATGGCTATACCTCTTTGGGTTTCTTATGGTTTTACCTTTCGGATGGGAAGAGTTATCTGAAGTATCATGGCAAATAGTGCCTACAAACATATATTTGAAAATTGGTTTTGTTGTAATATTCACAACTTGTATAACATATTTATTCAACTTATTTGCTTTGTCAAGATTAAAACCAACAACAGTTAGCGTGTTTATTTATATGCAACCAGTTATCGCAACTATATACGCCCTATTTGTAGGGAGTGATGTGTTAAATGTCATTAAAATTTTGGCAACAGCACTTATATTCATAGGAGTATATTTAGTTACCAAGCGGGCGAAGGTAACAACTGATAAATAAGTGTATCTTTGCACCCAATAAAATTGAAATTATGATCCATTCAATGACTGGGTATGGTAAATCTATTTTACAATTACCTACAAAAAAAGTGACAATAGAAATAAAATCACTGAATAGTAAGACATTAGACTTAAACGCGCGTATGCCTTCTTACTATAAAGAGAAAGAACTTAAAGTAAGAAAAGGTTTAGCAAGTAGTTTAGTAAGAGGGAAAATAGATTTTTCAATTTTTGTGGAAATAACAGCTGACGAAACTTCAACCAAAGTAAATAAAGGAGTTGTTAATGAGTACATGGATCAGTTAAGGAATATTGTTCAGTCCGGAACAAGTGATGATCTTGAATTACTTCATATGGCAATAAAAATGCCAGATGCTTTAAAAACAGAAAGAGAGGAATTAGATGAAAATGAGTGGAAGCAAATTGAAGCTGGTATTGATAGTGCTGTAAAGGAAATTGTTCAATATAGAATAGATGAAGCAAAGTCTTTAGAAGAAGATTTTAAGCAAAGAATAGCAAATATCAAACAAGGTTTAGTTGAAGTAGAGAAGCTTGACACCGAGAGAATTGAGTATGTAAAAGCTCGTTTGAAAAAAGCGTTGTCTGAACTTCAAGCAGAAGTAGATGAAAATAGGTTTGAGCAAGAACTTATTTATTATTTAGAGAAGTTAGATATTAATGAGGAAAAAGTTCGTTTAGCGAATCACTTGGATTACTTCCTAGAGCAATTAGCAACACCAGATTCTAATGGTAAAAAATTAGGATTTATTGTTCAGGAAATAGGAAGAGAGGTGAATACAACAGGATCAAAAGCAAATTATGCACCAGTTCAGAAAGTTGTGATACAAATGAAAGACGAATTAGAAAAAATAAAAGAACAAATTTTAAATATATTATAAAGAATGACGAAAGATTTTCAGGGTAAATTATTTGTATTTTCAGCCCCTTCTGGTTCGGGGAAAACTACAATTGTTCGTCATCTATTGGCTCAAGAACGGTTTAATCTTGAATTTTCAATTTCAGCAACTTCAAGAGAGCCGAGAAGTAATGAAGAAGATGGAGAAGATTATTATTTTATTTCTACAAAAGAGTTTAAGAATAAGATAAAAAATGAAGAGTTTTTAGAGTGGGAAGAAGTTTATATAGATAATTTTTACGGAACTCTAAAAACCGAGGTTGAACGAATTTGGGCTCAAGGAAAGCATGTTATTTTTGATATTGATGTAGTTGGCGGATTGAGAGTTAAAGAGAAGTTTCCTGAACAAACACTAGCGGTATTTGTAAAACCTCCAGATATTAACGAGTTAATTAGAAGGTTAAAGAAAAGAGGAGAGGAAAGTAAAGAGAAAATAGCTGCTAGAGTCGCGAAAGCTCCGATTGAATTTAGTAAAGCTCCAGAATTTGATAAAATTATCAAGAACTACGATTTAGAAGTGGCTCTTCAAGATGCTGAAGATTTAGTGGATGAATTCTTGGGGTTAAAGTCAGTTAAAAAAGAAGAAAGTAAATAATGAACAAGAAAATTGGGTTATATTTTGGAACCTTTAATCCTATTCATGTGGGACATTTGATTATAGCGAATCATATGGTTGAAAATTCTGACTTGGATGAAATATGGATGATGGTAACACCTCACAATCCTTTTAAGAAGAAGAGTTCCTTGCTTGACAATCACCATCGATTAGAAATGGTGTACTTGGCAACTCAAGAATACGATAAAATTAAGCCATCAGATTTTGAATTTAAACTGCCTCAACCTAATTATACAATTAATACACTTACACAACTTTCCGAAAAGTATCCAGATAAGACGTTTAACTTGATCATGGGAGAGGATAATCTAAAAAGTTTTCATAAATGGAAAAATTATGAGGCTATTTTAGATGATTACCATGTGTATGTATATCCAAGAATTTCAGAAGGTGTTATCGAAACACAATTTGATAATCATCAAAAAATTCATCCAGTAAAAGCTCCTATTGTAGAGATATCATCTACCATGATAAGAAATGGAGTTAAAGAGGGGAAGTCTGTAAGGCCAATGCTTTCGAATGCCGTTTGGAAGTATGTCGATGACATGAGTTTTTATAGGAAATAAGAAATATTCTTAATTAAAAAACAAAGAGAGGCTTTCTAAATGAAAAGCCTCTCTTTGTTTTTATTAATCCTATTAAGTAGTTTTAAATATTGAACATATAGTTGGCTTTATTAAAACATTTTTCAAAAAAATAAACTTTTTTAAAACTTTTTTAGAACTCTTAGGTCAAAGGACTGATTAACTTTTAAAAAATAGAAATTATGACTGTAAGATTTGTAAAAAGAAATGTATACTTCCTTTCGTTTTTAGGTTTTTTAACATTGGCTTCTTGTGGGTCGAATGATTCAGAATTAGTGCTAGACGACCCTTTAACAACGGAAGAAGTTCAAAATGTGGTTTTGGCAGATGATTATTCTTCAGATGTAGAAGACGTAATTGAAGATGATGCTGTGGTAACAGAAGTAGCTGGAAGAGGACATACACCTCCAAGTAATCATCCAGATTGTTTAATAAGAACTGTTGAAGAAACTGCAAACGGGAAAATTGTAACCTTAGATTTTGGAGACGGATGTGAAGGAAGAAGAGGGCGAGTTTTTGCAGGAAAAATTATTATTGAATACACGCGTGTAGATGGAACTTTCTCAAAACTGATTGAATTTGAGGGTTTTTCTGTGAACGATAACGGAATTGAAGGATCTGTGTCTGTTTCAAAAATGACAGAGAATCCAAATGGTAACCCTGAAAGATCGTATGCAGTTGATATTACCGTGAATTTATCTACAGGGGAAACTATTACCAAAAAAGGAGAAAAAGTGAAAGAAATGATTGAAGGTAGTGATACGGATGATAGAGGAGATGATGTATTCTTAATGTCAGGGTATTGGGAATCGGTGAATAGAGATGGAGAGCTTTTTAAAGCAACAATTACAACTCCGTTAAGAAGAGAATATGCCTGTAAGTATATTGTAAGTGGTATTGTAGAAATAACAAAAGGAGGAAATGATTATACCTTAGATTTTGGAGATGGATCGTGTGATAATATTGCTACAATTACAGATGCCGATGGAAACACAAGAGAAATAACCTTGAGACATAGACGAAGAAGATAAGTAGTTTTGGTGACTAACCCGCATTATTGAATAGAGTTTTTGAAGGTGGTTTAATGCGGGTTTAATTTAATCACAAATCGTATTACATTAATTATTGAATTAAAGTTGTAAATTAAGAGGGTTGTTGATAGTGTTGATTGTTAGTTGTTTGTGATAATTATTGGCAATGTATGAATGTTTAATCCCCTATAAGTAACCAGTATGAATGAAGCTGTTTTTATACAACAATTAACAAGTAAAAAACATAGAGAAAAAGCTTTTACAAAGTTATTAGATTTATATCAAGAACGTTTGTATTGGCATATTCGAAAAATAGTAGGAACTCATGAAAATGCAGATGATGTATTACAGAATACTTTTATAAGAGTGTATAAAAGTTTAAGTAATTTTAAACAAGAGAGTTCATTACATACTTGGATGTACAGAATTGCATATAATGAATCCATAAGATTCTTGGAAAAAGAAAAAAAGAAAAGCTTTTCATCATTGCAAGATGTGAATGATCATTTTTTAAATAGTTTAAAAGGAGATGAATATTTTGATGGAGATGAAGCTCAAATGCGTTTGCAAGAAGTATTGCAGCAATTGCCTGAAAAACAGAAGAGAGTTTTTCAAATGAAATATTACGATAGCCTAAAGTTTAGGGAGATCGCTGAGTTATTAAAAATGAGTGAAAATACGGTTAAAACTCATTATTACAGTGTAGTGAAATATATTGAAAAGAATATAACAGTAGTTGCGTATATAGAAAAAATTAAAGCATAGTTTGTTATGAACGAACAAAACAATAACTTTATACATCGAAAAACATTTGATGTGAGTTCAGAAAAAAAACATAAAGAAGATTTAGGGTTGGAGATTCCTAAAGATTATTTTGCTAAATCAAAAAAATCTATTTTGGATCAAACGGTTAATGAATCCAAAGGGAAAGTTATTAATTTATCCAGGCGAGTATATCTTTGGTCTTCAGTTGCAGTAATTGCATTACTTTTGGGTTTCACTTTTTTTAACCCTTTTAAAGGTGATATCTTAACCCCAGAAAGAGATATTTTAATAGCAACTGTTATGGTTGATGATGATGAAGTGGATGATTTGTTAGATGAATTTGTAAATGACGAATTACTAACTGAAGAGGTGTTTACAGAATAAATAGACTGTCATCTAAGTACATGGGGCCGATTAGAGAGTTTTAAGCAGCAAATAAATACTAAGGTAGTATTCAGCGATTAAAACTTTTTTGAAAAAGAAAGGTCAAATAGGTATGATGTTTGTTTTAAATGTCATAACAAACGAATAAAAAGAATAGAGATACAGATGAAACGAATAAAAGGTTTATGGATATTTATACTAGCACTTTTCATAAGTGTGTTTAATGTATACTCTCAAGATAATATTGAAGGATTAAACCTTTCTGAAAAGCAACAACAGTTACTTCAAACTCAGAAAGAGTTGATAAAAAATAATAGAGAAGCATTTAAAGCCTCGCTCACTTCTGAACAACGTACTATTTTAAAGAATAAAACTCTTTCTAAAGCGGAAAGGCAAACGGCTTTGAAAAGAACATTGTCCAGCTCACAAAAAAATATAATTACAAGAAATACAGCTATTGTTAAAAAAGCAAAAACTAAATTTAGAGCTACGTTAACGCCAAAACAAAAAGAGCTAATTCGTAAACGACAATCTAAAAATAGAGGTGGAGCTAAAAAGAATGTAAGGCGAAATGTTCGGCGAGCAAAAAATAAAAGAGTTAGAAATTAGAGAGACTCAAGATTAGTTCATTAAATCAAGTGAGTTTATAATATAAAACGTGGTTACTTCGGTAGCCACGTTTTATTTGTAAATGGGATTAGCTTTTTTTTTTAGGTAATAGAAAAAGTTTAAACGAGTTCAATATTTAAAATAAAATCGAACAAACTAGTAAACGTTTTTATTTTATTCTTAAATTTCGAAATAGAATTAAAAAGCTTATGCCTCATATGAGATCAAAATACCTTTTGTGTTTACTGTTAATACTTGTATCTTACTCATATGCTCAAGAATTAGACGATAATTTTACCGAAGATGAAAATGAAATCATTGATAGTTTATTAAACGAAGATGGTTTAGATGATCTCCTTGAATTAGCTAGATTAAAATCCGATTTCATCGCTATTTCCTTTGACTATAATAACGATACTTATTTTTCTGGAAGAGATATTGGAATAGATCAGTTTAATAGTACCCCTCAAATTACTTATTTAAATTCTAGTGGTTTTTTCGCGAATATATCCAGTATGTATTACGAGAAATTTCAGCCAAAATGGGATTTCGTGTCTGTTACGGTTGGGTATGGAGATAGATTTGGAAAGAACAATCAGTTTAGATGGTTTGCTTTTTATGATCGATATTTTTACAGTGATCCAGATAGTAACCCATTTAAAAATGCAGTGAACACAGGAATAGAGATTGAAAATAAAAGTAGAACTTTAGGTACCGATATAACAATGTCTTATTTATTTGGAAGCGAAGGGTCTATTCAATTTGTGTCAACTAGCTATGGCGAAATTAAATTATTGGAAAAAGGAAACAATCAATTTAAGTTAAGACCTGAACTAAGAATAACTGTTGGTCAGCAAACTATTCAATTAGCGAGAACTTTTACTTTTAGAGATAGAGAGATTACTGTTTATGAAGAAAATAATGATTTCGGATTGGTGAATACACAACTATATATACCTTTTCAATATTCTTTAAACAATTTCGATTTAGAATTCGGGTATGTGTTTAACATTCCTTCGGCATTAGAAGGAGAATCAAACTTATCAAGCAACAGTAATTTTGCTGTATCTATTTCTTACTTATTTGGTTTATAATTTTAGCTAAGAATTATTTTTGAAAGGTAAATTTTGTTGATATTTAAAGGATTACTAAAAGCATCCTGTTATAAGCGGGCAAGCCAAGAATAACACCGCAAGAGCCGTTAAAATTAAAATCTGTTTGAGCGATAGCGAGTTATTTTAATTTAGGTTCGAGGATGATTAGTTTTGAGTGAAGGCTGATTAAGACTAGATTTTTTGTTTCTTTTTCATCAATGGAAAAAGAAAAGTATCCCAGAAAAAGATAATTCTGTATGAAATTTAAACTTAAAATTGAAGATGACAGTTTTTGCCTGAATCTTTTGGTAACGTCATGGAAATTGAATTTGCACTTCAATAATCTAACATAAAAATGATGTAAAAACAATGTCTTCAATTCTTATGAGATTTTTAGTAGGTCATCAAATAAAGCACTTAGTAAAAGTGTCCACTATACGTCAATTTTATCTTAAATATAAAAACTTCGAATACTTCATTGTATATTTGAACCTAATACCAGTTGGTGTTTTGAAATAGAAAGGAAAAAAGAACGTTTTATTTCGGTAATTTCAAATGGTATAAATTCTATATTATGTTTCTAACGCATAATTCGGGTTAAACCTATAAACAAACAGACTGTGGCCAAAAAAGATAAAAATCGAAAGTTCAAACAAAAACTAACCGATAAATACCGCTTGGTAATTTTAAATGAAGATACTTTTCAAGAACGATTTTCTTTAAAACTGTCGAGATTAAATGTATTTGTTTTGGGAGGACTTTTCTCTATTCTCTTAGTGATGCTAACAACGTTGTTAATTGCATTTACCTCATTACGAGAATATATACCAGGATATTCGTCTACTTCTTTAAAAAAGAAAGCAACACGATTAACCTACGAAGCAGATTCTTTGAAAAATAGGTTAAGTGTTTTGGAAATTTATACGAAAGCTTTGAAACCTGTTTTAACAGGAGAAATAGAGCCCGAAAAAATTGATTCCATTGTTAATATTAAAGATGGAGGGGTGTTTTTCGATGAGTCCAAATTGCAAGCGACTAAAAGAGATTCTCTTTTTAGAGAACAGGTTGAAAGTAAAGATAGATTTCCGTTGTCAGAAGCTGATGCAAATAGAGCTAAAAATGTGTTCTTTTCACCACTCACAGGAATTACTTCTCAAGGCTATGATGTTAATAGTAGGCATTATGCTGTTGATATTGTAGCGAAAACAGGAAGCCCTGTGAAAGCAATTGCTGATGGAACGGTTGTTTTAGCGGAATGGACTACAGAAACAGGATATGTTATTATGATTCAACATTCAAATCAGTTCTTATCAGTGTATAAACACAATGGAACTTTACTAAAGCAGCAAGGAGAATTTGTAAAGTCAGGAGAGGTAATTGCCAATGTCGGATCAACAGGAGAGTTAACCACTGGGCCTCACTTACACTTTGAATTATGGAATGATGGATACCCGGTAAATCCAACTAATTATATAGCTTTTCAATAAATGAGTATCAAGTCGAAACTAGCAATTCCATTTGCAAAGCAAGTAAGAAAACAAGTCTATAAATGGGCAAATAAACCTCATAAGACCCAAAAAAACGTATTTGAGTATTTAGTATCTGAAGGATGTAAAACTGCCTTCGGAAAAGATCATGACTTTATATCGATAAATAATTATGAAGACTTTAAAAAACGTGTTCCAATTAGCGATTATGAAGGGTTGAGAACTTATGTTGATCGAGTGGTTAAAGGAGAAGAAGACGTGTTGTGGAAAGGGCGCCCTTTGTACTTTGCCAAAACCTCAGGAACTACCTCAGGAGCGAAGTATATTCCAATTACAAAAGAATCAATGCCTACGCATATTAAAGCCGCACGAAATGCCTTGTTGTTTTATATTGCAGAAACAAAAAATGCAAGCTTCGTTAATGGTAAAATGATTTTCCTTCAAGGAAGTCCAGTATTAGAAGATAAAAATGGAGTGAAATTAGGGCGTTTAAGTGGAATTGCAGCGCATTACGTTCCGAACTACTTATTAAAAAATAGATTACCAAGTTGGGAAACGAATTGTATTGAAGATTGGGATACAAAGGTAGATAAAATAGTGGAAGAAACTCTTCCAGAAAACATGACGGTCATTAGTGGAATCCCATCTTGGGTTCAAGTCTATTTTGAAAAGCTTATAGAAAAAACAGGGAAATCGATTTCTGAAATATTTCCAAATTTTAACTTCTTCGTTTATGGAGGTGTTAACTTTGAACCTTATAAAAACAAATTTGAAGCCTTAATTGGAAAGAAAATTGATTATGTCGAACTATACCCAGCTTCTGAAGGTTTTATAGCCTATCAAGATTCTCAAACTGAAAAAGGGATGTTATTGCAGTTAAACTCAGGTATATTTTATGAGTTTATTCCTGCATCGGAATATTACAATGAAAATCCAACGAGAATATCGTTAAAAGATGTTAAGGTAGGTGTAAACTATGTAATTATTTTAAATACATCTGCTGGTTTATGGGGATATAATATTGGGGATACAATTGAATTTACTTCCTTAAAACCATATAGAATAAAAGTAACGGGTAGAATAAAACATTTTATTTCAGCTTTTGGAGAACATGTTATTGGGAAAGAAGTAGAAAAGGCCTTGAACGATGCAATTAAAGGAACCGATATAAATGTAAGTGAGTTTACCGTAGCTCCACAGGTAAATCCTGAAACTGGATTACCTTTTCATGAATGGTTTATAGAGTTTGAAACCGAACCTGAAAATCTTGAAGAGATGGCGTCAAAAATAGACGCTTCCATGCAAGAGCAAAATATTTACTACCGCGATTTAATTGATGGTAAAATATTGAAAACCTTGGTGATTAAAAAGGTGAAGAAAGGAGGTTTTCATGAGTATATGAAATCTATAGGAAAGTTTGGAGGACAGAATAAAATACCACAATTATCTGATAATCGAAATATAGCGGATGTTTTAGGAAGTTATTTAAAAGAATAATCAGGAGTGGAATATAAACTAATTACCCAAAAAATATAATAAATGAAAATCATTGCAACAAACATCGGAGAACGAAAAGAAATTGACTGGAAAGGGAAAATGGTAACAACGGGTATTTTTAAATATCCAGTAGAGAAACCTGTTTTTTTGGACCAAGAAGAAGTAAAAGGCGATGCAATTTGCAATAGAGAAGATCATGGGGGTATTGATCAAGCGGTTTATGGATATTCATTAAAGCACTATGATTATTGGAAAGAATTGTATCCAAATTCAGATTGGGACTTAGGAATGTTTGGTGAGAATCTAACTATTGATAACTTAGATGAATCCAAGATTCATGTAGGAGATACTTTTAAAGTAGGAGAGGTAGTTTTGGAGGTTACAAAACCGAGACAACCTTGTATGAAACTAGGAGTACGATTTAACAATATGAAAATTGTAAAACAGTTTTGGAAACAAGATTTTCCAGGTATTTATTTTAAAGTTGTACAAACAGGAGAGGTGAAAGCAGGAGATGAATTGGAACAGATAAAAGAATGTTCTGAGAATCCAACGATCGCTGAGGTATACCAAAATAAAAGAAGCGAAAAAGGAATGTAAGGAATTATTTTATTTCTTATAATTTGTTACTGCTTAAATTTCTAGGAAATTCTTAACAATAAAATCTTGGTTAAGAAAACAAATTCTTTTACTCATATCATTCAGAGAAAATAAAAACAGATGAGGTTTTAATGTGTTGTTTTTTAGTGTTTTAGGTACTCGTCTATAGATAATTGCATTTCATCATTTTTTCATCGAAAAAATATACATGGAGAATTCCTATTTCTATATATTAGCATTGATAGAAGATTATAGAAATACTTTTGTCAAAAGTGCTTATTAATTTAACTATAACCAAAATTAGATAAAAACCTAAAAAATGAAATCCCCCTTCTAAAACTGTATCTGGGGTATTTACTCCTAGAAACCTATGAGATTTTAGTCTAAAAAATTATCACACTACTCCTACAACAGAATTGCAACTACTACAAAATCAATTCGTAATCATAGACTCCAAATTTATCCGGAAGGATCACACTCCAATTAATGTGTTTTTGCATAAGGCTTGTCTTTAAAACATTTTATAGGTATACTGAATTTCGTTTTCATAATTAATATAAGCATTTACGTGTTTAAAAATCTTATTAATCCTTTAATAGTATTAGAAAATGATTTAAACCTATTCTCAAAGAATCAAAATTTTATGTTATGCCTATTTATATCCTTTTAAGGAAGTAAATAAAGATGTGTTAAGGTAAAGTAACATATGTCTAACCAAGCTTTGTATGATGCTAGAAACATATCGGTAAATATAAAATATAGTATAAAAATTAAGACGAAAGTTATAATGATATAATGACTTATATAGAACCCCCAACTTTATAAATTATGGTTATAAATTATAGTAAAAGACTATTAGCCTGCATGGTGATTTGTATTTTATTTACAAGTTTCATCTACAGTCAAAGTATAACAAACCGAGATATTTTTTCGGGAAAAATTAACTATACCTTAGCAGGTTCTTCTTTTAGAGATCAACCGACTGATAATTCAGGAACGCCTGCATCTCTAGTTACCAATTCTTCAATAGTAACCTCGGCCGCTTCAAATCTTACGATTCCAAGTGGAGTTAATGTGGTAAAGGCCTATTTGTACTGGGCTCATGGAAATACTGTGGTTGACAATACGGTTACGTTTCAAGACCCTCTTGGAACACTTCATACGGTGGTAGCCGATAATACTTATGGTGATCCTTTTGATGCAACAGAAACCTACTTTTCCTGCGTAACGGACGTAACAACAATCGTAAATAGTGGAGGGTCTGGGAATTATACTATGACAAATTTAGACATAGAAAACACGTCTGGAACATCATGGTATAATTTTGGTACTGTTTCCGGATCATGGCTTTTAGTTGTGGTATATGAAGATACTATTGGAATAACTGATACCTATAATATAAATGTATACGATGGTTTAAAATTATTATATAATGGTGCAGGAAAAGATGCTTCAGCAACTTTTAATCTGGGTTCTTTAAATATAGGTTTACCTGTTGAAGGAAGTTTAACAATGTATGGATTTGAAGGAGACAACAATCCAGCGAATACAGGAGAAGGGGTTTTAGTTAATACCAATCAAATGTCTAATGTTTTGGGAACTTCTTTTGGAATGCTCCACGATGGTGTGAGTACTCCTGGTAATGTTGCTACTTCACCAACGAGATACGGAATAGATGTAGAAGAATACAATATAACTCCATACATTTCAAATGGAGATACAGCAATAGATGTACAAGTTCAAACAGGGACAGACCAAATACATACCGTAATGTTTATCACCAGGGTAATATCTAATGATGATCCAGTAGTAAACAATGATGTAGGAGAAGCTACGCAAGGAGTCGCTACAACCATTGATTTGGCGGGAAACGATACTGATCCTAACGGAAACTTAGATCTTACTTCAATTACCATAGTAGGAGGTAACACAACTTCAAAAGGAAGTATTTCTGTAAATAATGATGGTACCATAATATATACATCAAGTCCAACGGCTACTGGAACGGATACAATAACATATGAAATTTGTGATAGTTCAAACCCAACACCTTTATGTTCTCAAGCGAGTTTAACAGTTAATATAAATAAGGATACTGATGGAGATGGAGTTGCAGATAAGGCTGATTTAGATAATGATAACGATGGTGTCTTAGACACCAATGAGGGAGTAACCGCTTGTTCAGGCGTTGTGAATTGGGTAATTACTCCAAATTCATATAGTGAAGGTACAACAGTTCCTTTAAACATAAACTTAACAACTGGTGGAACTATTGCTGGAGCTACAGCAGCTACATCTATATTCACAACTAATATAGATAATGTAGAAATTATAGCTGCAAGCTCTACAACTGCTTTTGGTGTATCATTTAATGCCACAGGAGCGATTTCATTTACGAATGCAGCATCAGCTGGAAATGATGAAATTACAGTACAGGTAGATTTAGATAAAAGTGAACCCATCGAATTTGAATGGGGAGCAGGTGTTTTCAATTTACGTGAAACTTATACAATTGAATATGATTCTGGAGCTGGTTTAGCTACCGTTTCTGATCCTGCGAATCAAATTACAGAAACGATAACAGCGGGTCAAATTATTATAAATTCTAATCAAGAAGGAGGGGCGAACAATATAACGCCCGTAAATGCAACCTTTTCTATTCAGCTTCCTGAAGTAAGTAGTTTTACAATTAAAAGAACTGATGTAGTTAATGGTAATGCTGTACCTTCTGGAGGAGGATTAAAGATAGTGTTAGATAAATTATGTGATATAGATACCGATTCTGATGGAATCCCTGATCATTTGGATGTAGATAGTGATAATGATGGATGTTATGATGCATTAGAAGCATCAGGATCTTATAATCATACGCAATTATCTCTAGGGATTTTTACTGGAGGTGTTGATGCTAATGGTGTTCCTTTAACGAGTACAGGAGGTCAATCTACATCAGCTGCAGTAATAGATAATACAGATAGTTCTGCTTGCTGTGATTCTTCAGTTTCGGGCTTACCAGATGTTGACGGAGATGGAGTGGTCAATATTTGTGATTTAGATAATGATAATGATGGTATTTTAGATAGCACTGAATGCGGAATAAAAAGATATCAATATGCCCAGTTCAATGGTGTCCCGGGAACATTTACTGCCACAGCAACATATCCCTCTGGAGGGACAGTGAATATAAACTTAGTTCATGCTTACACAAAAAATGGTGTTCCCGAAACATATATAACTGATGCGAGTTATCCTATTCATGGTACGGCACCACATTTTGAAGATAAATTTGTTACGGAAACTAATTTAAATTCAGAAGTCGGAACCCTTGAATCGGGTAGTACTAGTGCTTTATATACTTGGTCAAACCATGGTGGAAGTGGAGATTTTAGACAGGTAATGGAGTTTGATTTCTTGAGTACAACGACGGGATTTGCCGATTGGAAAACGGTTTTTGGAATATCAGGTAATTATCCAGATGTTGAAGGTTTTTACGATGGAGAACTTATTTTCACTGCGATAAAATTAGACGGAAGCCCTGAAACTGATTTCTCTGGCTGGAGGTTCGTACAGCCAGTGAATCCGAGTCAAATAGCCGATGGAGGACCTTCAACATTTGTAGAAGGAAATGTTCCGTATAATGGAGTGACCAGTAAAACGAGTAACTTTACTATTGATGTAGGAAATGTTGAAGAGAGTGCATATAACGGAGGAAATGATTCTACAATAGGTTTTATTTTAATTCCAGAAGGGACGAAATATCAAAAAATATATTTAGAAAGGCATATTGTAGCAACTGGATTAACTTATCAGCCAGCTAATTACAATTCAACTGAATGGGAGTATTCTTCATTGACAATAGCAGAGAGAACTTCGGTATGCGATTTTGATTCTGATGAAATTCCGAATTATTTGGATATAGACAGCGATAATGATGGATGTAAAGATACCATTGAATCAGGAGGTGTTGATGGTAATGATGACGGGATTCTTGATGGAACTGGTTTTGATGCTAACGGTCAAGTTACAGGAGGATCAGGAGGGTATGATGGAGTATCGGGTAACGAGACTGTAGCAACACAAGTAACTGTTGATGCGACTGCTTTGGTAGATCAATCTGTGAACACAGGAGATCCGACTTCATTTACGATAACATCCGCGACGGCCACCAGTACATCAGCATATACGGGTACTCCACCGGCAACAACACCCGATTATTCAGATTCAGGTGCAACAGATGTCTCTGCCGGGTTGGTATATCAATGGCAGGAAGATGGAGTAGATTTAACAACTACGGGAGTGTACACAGGAGTTACAACTTCTACATTAAATATAAGTGATGTAACAGGGCTATCAGGTAAGGTGTATAATTTAGTGGTGTCTCATCCAAATACAGGCTGTGTAGATGTTCAAAATAGTGCAAGACTCACCGAAATAGATCCTTGTACGGATGGAGCGATTGTTGGAACACCAACAGCAAATGATCCTGATGGAGATGGAATTAACAATTCATGTGATTTAGATGATGATAACGATGGTATTTTAGATAGTGATGAGTGTGGTCTGGTAACATTAAATATTAATTGGGCAGACTTAGGCTTAACAGATGTAGGTATTAGTTCAGCTTCAGGACAAACTATTCCTGATATAGGGGCTGTTTTGGGAATCCCGGAGCTAAATGGAATAGGAATAACTGTTAAGTTTAGTTTTACTGGTTCTTCAACTCCAGCTTCGAATTTGATAGGTGCTGTCGGAAGCCCTTGGTTGGGGCTTGCCAATGTTATTGGAGGAACAAGGAAGATTGAAGTGTCATTTACAAAAAGTTTTGAGAAAATATCTTTAATGTATGATGGTCAATTTACTGATGGAGAGTTTGTTATGTATGGTCCTTCAGGAGGTGTGCTATTGCAACCAACAGGACCAATTAGCGGCATAGATATTACGGCTCAAGGAGTATCCAATCCTGTAGGAGGTGTTGGTACGACGACTACAAGCTTTCCAAGATATGAAATTTCAAATGAAGCAAATATAGAAGTTATATCGGGGATATCTTCTGGGGGATTTCTACTAGTTCTCAAAATGGAGTTTTATTACAAATCAAATATAGAATTTGTGATACAGATCGAGATAGTGTCCAAAATATTTTAGATTTGGATAGCGATAATGATGGCTGTAATGATGTAATTGAATCTGGAGGAATTGATGCTAATGATGACGGGATTCTTGATGGAACTGGTTTTGATGCTAACGGTCAAGTTACAGGAGGATCAGGAGGGTATGATGGAGTATCGGGTAACGAGACTGTAGCAACACAAGTAACTGTTGATGCGACTGCTTTGGTAGATCAATCTGTGAACACAGGAGATCCGACTTCATTTACGATAACATCCGCGACGGCCACCAGTACATCAGCATATACGGGTACTCCACCGGCAACAACACCCGATTATTCAGATTCAGGTGCAACAGATGTCTCTGCCGGGTTGGTATATCAATGGCAGGAAGATGGAGTAGATTTAACAACTACGGGAGTGTACACAGGAGTTACAACTTCTACATTAAATATAAGTGATGTAACAGGGCTATCAGGTAAGGTGTATAATTTAGTGGTGTCTCATCCAAATATAGGCTGTGTAGATGTTCAAAATAGTGCAAGACTCACCGAAATAGATCCTTGTACGGATGGAGCGATTGTTGGAACACCAACAGCAAATGATCCTGATGGAGATGGAATTAACAATTCATGTGATTTAGATGATGATAACGATGGTATTTTAGATAGTGATGAGTGTGGTCTGGTAACATTAAATATTAATTGGGCAGACTTAGGCTTAACAGATGTAGGTATTAGTTCAGCTTCAGGACAAACTATTCCTGATATAGGGGCTGTTTTGGGAATCCCGGAGCTAAATGGAATAGGAATAACTGTTAAGTTTAGTTTTACTGGTTCTTCAACTCCAGCTTCGAATTTGATAGGTGCTGTCGGAAGCCCTTGGTTGGGGCTTGCCAATGTTATTGGAGGAACAAGGAAGATTGAAGTGTCATTTACAAAAAGTTTTGAGAAAATATCTTTAATGTATGATGGTCAATTTACTGATGGAGAGTTTGTTATGTGTGGTCCTTCAGGAGGTGTGCTATTGCAACCAACAGGACCAATTAGCGGCATAGATATTACGGCTCAAGGAGTATCCAATCCTGTAGGAGGTGTTGGTACGACGACTACAAGCTTTCCAAGATATGAAATTTCAAATGAAGCGAATATAGAAGTTATATCGGGGATATCTTCTGGGGGGATTTCTACTAGTTCTCAAAATGGAGTTTTATTACAAATCAAATATAGAATTTGTGATACAGATCGAGATGGTATCCAAAATATTTTAGATTTGGATAGCGATAATGATGGCTGTAATGATGTAATTGAATCTGGAGGAATTGATGCTAATGATGACGGGATTCTTGATGGAACTGGTTTTGATGCTAACGGTCAAGTTACAGGAGGATCAGGAGGGTATGATGGAGTATCGGGTAACGAGACTGTAGCAACACAAGTAACTGTTGATGCGACTGCTTTGGTAGATCAATCTGTGAACACAGGAGATCCGACTTCATTTACGATAACATCCGCGACGGCCACCAGTACATCAGCATATACGGGTACTCCACCGGCAACAACACCCGATTATTCAGATTCAGGTGCAACAGATGTCTCTGCCGGGTTGGTATATCAATGGCAGGAAGATGGAGTAGATTTAACAACTACGGGAGTGTACACAGGAGTTACAACTTCTACATTAAATATAAGTGATGTAACAGGGCTATCAGGTAAGGTGTATAATTTAGTGGTGTCTCATCCAAATATAGGCTGTGTAGATGTTCAAAATAGTGCAAGACTCACCGAAATAGATCCTTGTACGGATGGAGCGATTGTTGGAACACCAACAGCAAATGATCCTGATGGAGATGGAATTAACAATTCATGTGATTTAGATGATGATAACGATGGTATTTTAGATAGTGATGAGTGTGGTCTGGTAACATTAAATATTAATTGGGCAGACTTAGGCTTAACAGATGTAGGTATTAGTTCAGCTTCAGGACAAACTATTCCTGATATAGGGGCTGTTTTGGGAATCCCGGAGCTAAATGGAATAGGAATAACTGTTAAGTTTAGTTTTACTGGTTCTTCAACTCCAGCTTCGAATTTGATAGGTGCTGTCGGAAGCCCTTGGTTGGGGCTTGCCAATGTTATTGGAGGAACAAGGAAGATTGAAGTGTCATTTACAAAAAGTTTTGAGAAAATATCTTTAATGTATGATGGTCAATTTACTGATGGAGAGTTTGTTATGTGTGGTCCTTCAGGAGGTGTGCTATTGCAACCAACAGGACCAATTAGCGGCATAGATATTACGGCTCAAGGAGTATCCAATCCTGTAGGAGGTGTTGGTACGACGACTACAAGCTTTCCAAGATATGAAATTTCAAATGAAGCGAATATAGAAGTTATATCGGGGATATCTTCTGGGGGGATTTCTACTAGTTCTCAAAATGGAGTTTTATTACAAATCAAATATAGAATTTGTGATACAGATCGAGATGGTATCCAAAATATTTTAGATTTGGATAGCGATAATGATGGCTGTAATGATGTAATTGAATCTGGAGGAATTGATGCCAACGATGATGGAATTCTTGATGGAACTGGTTTTGATGCTAATGGACAAGTTACTGGAGGTTCGGGAGGATATGATGGAGTTACGGGTACTGAAATTGTACCAACCCAAGTAACTGTTGATGCAACTGCTTTAGTAGATCAGTCCGTAAATACAGGAGATCCGACTTCATTTACCATAACATCTGCAACAGCTATTAGTACATCAGCATATACAGGTACACCACCTGCAACAACACCCGATTATTCAGATCCAGGCGCAACAGATGTTTCAGCAGGGTTGGTATATCAATGGCAAGAAGATGGAGTAGACTTAACAAATACAGGGGTGTATTCGGGAGTGACAACTTCTACATTAAATATTAGTGATGTAACAGGACTATCAGGCAAGGTGTATAATTTAGTGGTGTCACATCCAAATACAGGCTGTGTTGATGTTCAAAATAGTGCCACACTTACAGAAGTTAATCCTTGTACAGTCGGAGCTATTGTTGGAACTCCAACAGCAAATGACCCTGATGCAGATGGAATTAACAATTCATGTGATTTAGATGATGATAATGATGGAATTCTGGATATAAATGAAATGTCAACAGTATCAGCAATATGCACATTTAGTGCTACTAAGAATACTGCATTATACACTCCTGTTTTTTCTATACCTACCCCTGTACCTAGCATTACAACACTCTTCACAGGAGTTGATGCTTTTAGTCTTCCTTATTTTCCAGATCCAGTTCCTTCCGTTACATCTACAGTAACTTCAAGTGCAGAGATTATAGGTGCGTCTGGATCTGGGGTCAGTGATTTAACTATTTTAGATGTATATGTGGATTTATCTTCTCAAACAAATGTTCAATTTCAAATAATTAGTGGGTCTCAGTGGGATCATGATTATTTATTTATGGATGAATTTGGAAATCCAAGTAATGCCGTTGAAGTAGCAAATATTTCTACTAAATCAGGAACTAGCTCTTCTCTAACTACTCCAATAAATCCAACAGGAACAGTTTTTCTTAGGTTGTATAATTTCGACGAATTTAATTCAAACAATGGAGCAATTTGGTGGAAATCTACGGAAAATCCAACATTACAATTGTTGGAAGGAACAACAATGCCTGTTTGTAATAATTTAATGGATATAGATACTGATGGTGATGGTATTCCAAATCGTTTAGATGCAGATAGTGATAATGACGGTTGTAATGATGTCATTGAATCGGGAGGTGTTGATGCTAATGATGATGGAGTTCTTGATGGAACTGGTTTTGATGCCAACGGACAAGTGACGGGTGGATCAGGAGGTTATGATGGAGTTTTGGGTATTGAAATTGTCCCAACCCAAGTAACTGTTGATGCAACTGCTTTAGTAGATCAATCTGTAAACACAGGGGACCCGACTTCATTTACCATAACATCTGCAACAGCTATTAGTACATCAGCATATACAGGTACTGCTCCGACGACAACACCAGATTATTCTGATGCAGGAGCAACAGACGTTTCTGCAGGATTGGTATATCAATGGCAAGAAGATGGTGTAAATTTAACGAATACAGGAGTGTATTCAGGAGTTACAACATCAACATTAAATATTAGTAATGTAACTGGCTTATCAGGTAAAGTATATAATTTAGTCATAACACATCCGAATGCCGCTTGTGTGGGTATTCAAAATAGCGCAATTCTTACAGAGTCAGACCCTTGTTCTGACGGCGCTACAATAGGAACACCAACAGCAAATGATCCAGATGGAGACGGTATAAATAATGTATGTGATTTAGACGACGATAATGATGGTATTTTAGATGATGCTGAATGTGCTCGTGTTAAAGTTACACCAGCAGATTTATCTACTCCGCCAGGAGGGAATGCTTCAAATTATAGTATAACAAATGATGATATAAGTAGTTTATTCGGACTGCCAACAGGTAGTATTTTTGTAACCATAACCAATGGAGCTACAAATTCTGCAGGATTAGCTTGGAAAACAAATGCTACCGAAGGAAATGCGATTTTTGAATTTTCAGGACCTTATGCTGATTTAGCTTTTGTAACCATAGCACATGGTGGATCTTTAGCTCAAGGTTTACAAGATGGATTTATAGCTTTAGATGGAGTAGAATATGATTTTCAAACAACCTTGATTGATGATTATTTTACTGCGAATACTGGAAATACCTACTATGTAGAAAACCCAGTAGGAGGTACGGCAACTAGCAATGGAGTAAGATTCGAATGGATAGCTAAACAACCTGGAGCGAAAAGAATGGAAATTTTTGCAACAGGTGCTACTGGGAATTCACAGTATTTCGTAGAGCTTAGACTTTGTGATGCTGATAGAGATATGGTTCTTGATCATTTAGACGTAGATAGTGATAATGATGGCTGTAATGATGTAACTGAATCAGGAGGAACTGATGGAGATAGTGATGGAATATTAGATGGAACAGGTTTCGATAGCAATGGTCAGGTTACTGGAGGAGTTGGAGGGTACGACGGAGTTAATGGAAATGAAGTAGAAGCTACAATGCTTCAGGTTGATACACAGCCAACAGATGCAACAATTTGTCCAGAAGCAAGTACAACATTTACGGGTGCAGCTTCTTCCTTAAGTACAACAACCTTCACAGGAACAGCTCCTTCAACCACACCAGATTATAGTGGTAGTACTCCAGCTACAGCTGATTTAGCTTATCATTGGCAGGAACAAGTTGGAGGTTCAGGACCATGGAATAATATAAGTGATGGCGGAATATATGGAGGTGCAACGACTGTAAGTTTAACATTAACCAATGTACCGTTATCTGCTTCAACAAATAAATACAGGTTACTCGTAACAAGTACTAAAAATGTTTGTGCTAGTGAAACAAGCTCAGAAGTTACGTTAACAGTAAACCCGGAACCCGTTAATAGTACGCCGCCAACAGAAACGGTTTGTAGCGATGTAGCGTTGAATCACGATTTAACAGCAGATGTAACGCTAACGGGAAATACTTTTAGTTGGAGCGCAGCAGATAATGTAAATGTAACGGGAGAGACGACAACAGTTTCTACAGCTGCTAACATTACTGATACTTTAACAAATGTAAGTGGCTCAGTACAGACTGTAGTGTATACTATTACACCAACGAGTGCTGCTGGCTGTGCAGGAGATTCATATATCTATACTGTAACTGTGAATCCAGAACCTGTGAATAACACACCTCCTACAGACACAGTTTGTAGTGATGTAGCGTTAAATCACGATTTAACAGCAGATGTTACATTCACTGGGAATACCTTTAGTTGGAGTGCAGCAGACAACGCAAATGTCACAGGAGAAACGACAAGTGTTTCAACCGCAACAAGTATTACAGATACCTTAACCAACACAAGTGGCTCAGTTCAAACAGTAGTTTATACAATTACGCCAACAGGTTCGAATGGTTGTGCAGGAGATTCATATACCTACACAGTAACAGTAAACCCAGAACCATTTGTAGCGACAGCACCAACAGGCACCGTTTGTAGTGATGTAGCGTTAAGCCATGATTTAACAGGTGATGTTAATGTAGCAGGAACAACCTTTAGTTGGAGTGCGGCAGACAATGCAAACGTAACGGGAGAAACGACAAGTGCTTCAACCGCAACAAGTATTACCGATACCTTAACTAACACAAGTGGATCGGTTCAAACGGTAGTATACACAATAACACCAACAAGTGCAGATGGTTGTGTTGGAGATTCATATACCTACACGGTAACAGTAAATCCAGAACCATTTGTAGCAGCAGCACCAACAGATACGGTTTGTAGTAATATAGCCTTGACTCATGATTTAACTTCAGATGTTAATGTAGCAGGAACAACCTTTAGTTGGAGTGCAGCGGACAATGCGAATGTTACAGGCGAGTCTTTAACAGCACAAACAACTTCGACCATAGGTGATACCTTAATAAATACAAGTAATAGTGTTCAAACGGTAGTTTATACTATTATACCTACAAGTTCAAATGGTTGTCTAGGAAGTTCTTATACATATACAGTAACATTAAGTCCTCAGGATTTTGTAGCGGTAGATCCAAGTGATCATATATGTAGCAATTCGAGTTTAGCTCATGATTTAACTTCGGATACGCCAGTAGTAGGAACAACCTTTAGTTGGAGTGCAGCAGAGAATACGGATGTAACGGGAGAAACCACGAGTGCATCCACAGCGACGAGTATAACAGACACTTTAATAAACACAAGCAATAGTGTTCAAACAGTAGTCTATACAATAACACCAACAAGTCCAGATGGTTGTGCGGGAGATTCTTACACATATACGGTAACGATCGATCCACAAGATTTTGTGGCAACGAATCCTACAGTAACCATAACAAGTGGAGAAACATTATCTCACAATCTAGCAGCCGACACCTCTGTAGCAGGAACTACGTTTAGCTGGAGTGCGGCAGATAATACTAATGTAACAGGAGAAACAATTACTTCTTCGACTGCGAGTACAATTGGAGATGCATTAGTAAACATTACCAAGGTAAATCAAACGGTTGTTTATTCAATAACACCAACAAGTGCTGATGGATGTACAGGAGATGTTTATACATTAACAGTGACGATTTTATCAGATACCGATGGTGATGGTGTTGCAGATGATAATGACTTAGATTCAGATAACGATGGAATCTTAGACAACGTAGAACAAAATGGCGATCCAAACAGAGACACTGATAGTGATGGAATTCCAGATCACTTAGACTTAGATAGTGATGGCGATGGAATTCTAGATCTAGTAGAAAGTGGACAAGATGCAGCGGTAGTAGATGCCAATGGAGATGGAGTACTAGATAGTACAACAGATGCTGATAACGATGGTATTTTAGATACAGCCGATGCAGATGATAATAATGTCAATGCAGGTGGAAGCATTACACCAACAGATAGCGATGGAGATGGTACATCAGACTTCCAAGATGTGGATAGTGATAATGATGGAGTATCAGACTTAGTAGAAGGAGGAACCGATGCAAGTTTAGATGCAAACAATGATGGAATACTAGATGATCAAACGGACACCGATGGTGATGGACTAGCAGACTCAGTAGATCCAGACAATGGCGGAACAGCAGCAGGAACCCCAGATACAGATGGAGATGGCTTACCAGATTACCAAGACTTAGATAGCGATGGCGATGGTATCAATGATGTTGTAGAAGCTGGCGGAGCAGATACCGATAATAACGGACAAATAGATACAGGCGGAACACTATTAGATGGAACAAACTTACCAGATAGTAGTGGAAACGGAACATCAGATGTTCTAGAGCCAAACAATCCAGATTTACCAGGAAGTTTAGATGCTAATGGAGATGGCGTGATTGATGATCAAACGGATAGTGATGGCGATGGTATTGCAGACTCAGTAGATGGATTAGTAGGCTTTGGAGATGCAGAGCAAACCGATACTGACGGCGATGGAATTGCAGACATTCATGACTTAGATTCAGATAACGACGGAATCTTAGACAGCGTAGAACAAAACGGCGATCCAAACAGAGACACTGATAGTGATGGAATTCTAGATCACTTAGACTTAGATAGTGATGGCGATGGAATTCTAGACTTAGTAGAAAGTGGACAAGATGCTTCAGTGGTAGATACCAATGGCGATGGAGTACTAGATAGTACAACAGATGCTGATAACGATGGTATTTTAGATACAGCTGATAATGATGATAATGACATCAATGCAGGCGGAAGTACTACGCCAACGGATAGTGACGGTGATGGAATGCCAGACTTCCAAGATACCGATAGTGATAATGACGGAGTATCCGACCTTATAGAAGGCGGAGGCGATCCTAGTTTAGATACTGATAATGATGGTGTGATTGATGATCAAACTGATACCGATGGCGATGGACTGGCAGATTCAGTAGATCCAGATAATGGAGGAACTTCATCAACAGGACCAGATACCGATGGCGATGGACTTCCAGATTATCAAGACTTAGATAGTGATGGCGATGGTATCAATGATGTAGATGAAGCAGGAGGAACAGATACCGACGGAGATGGTCAAATAGACACAGGAGATTTGGTAGATGGAAACAATTTACCAGACACTGATGGCGATGGAACCCCAGATGTTGAAGAGCCAAACAATCCAGATTTGCCAGGTAACTTAGATTTAGATGGCGATGGCGTAATTGATGATCAAACAGATAGTGACGGTGATGGTATTGCAGATTCAGTAGATGGCTTAGTTGGCTTTGGAGATGCCTTGACAACAGATACCGATGGCGATGGTATCGAAGACCTATATGACTTAGATTCTGATAATGATGGAATCTTAGATAGCGTAGAACAAGGTGGTGATCCAGATAGAGATACTGATGGCGATGGAATTCCAGATCATTTAGACTTAGATAGTGATGGAGACGGAATCTTAGATATTGTAGAAAGTGGACAAGATGCAGCGACACTTGATGCCGATGGCGATGGAATGTTAGATAGTACGATAGATGCTGATAACGATGGTATTGTAGATACAGCTGATAATGATGATAATGACATCAATGCAGGTGGAAGTACTACCCCAACGGATAGTGACGGCGATGGAATGCCAGATTTCCAAGATACTGATAGTGATAATGACGGAGTATCTGACCTTATAGAAGGCGGAGGCGATCCTAGTTTAGATGCAGATAATGACGGTGTGATTGATGATCAAACCGATACCGACGGCGATGGCCTTGCAGATTCAGTAGATCCAGACAATGGCGGAACAGCAGCAGGAACCCCAGACAGTGATGGCGATGGCTTACCAGATTACCGAGACTTAGATAGCGATGGTGATGGTATCAATGATGTTGTAGAAGCAGGCGGAGCAGATACTGATAATAACGGACAGATAGATACAGGTGGAACACTATTAGATGGAACGAATTTACCAGACAGTAGTGGAAACGGAACACCAGATGTTCTAGAGCCAAACAATCCAGATTTACCAGGAAGTTTAGACGCCAATGGTGATGGCGTTGTTGATGATCAAACAGACACCGATGGAGATGGTATAGCAGATTCAGTAGATGGATTAGTAGGCTTTGGAGATGCAGAGCAAACCGATACAGATGGAGATGGAATCGCAGATATTCATGACTTGGATTCAGATAACGATGGAATCTTAGATAGCGTAGAACAAAATGGTGATCCAAACAGAGATACAGATAATGATGGAATTCCAGATCACTTAGACTTAGATAGTGATGGCGATGGAATTCTAGACCTAGTAGAAAGTGGACAAGATGCTTTAGTAGTAGATACCAATGGAGATGGAGTATTAGATAGTACAACAGATGCCGATAACGATGGTATTTTAGATACAGCAGATGCGGATGATGCCGATGTAAACGCAGGCGGAAGCACTACACCAACTGATAGTGATGGTGATGGTACATCAGACTTCCAAGATGTGGATAGTGATAATGATGGAGTATCTGACTTAGTAGAAGGCGGAACGGATCCAAACTTAGATGCCAATAATGATGGAATACTAGATGATCAAACCGACATGGATGGTGACGGACTTGCAGATTCAGTAGATCCAGACAATGGTGGAACAGCAGCAGGAACACCAGATACAGATGGTGATGGTTTACCAGATTACCAAGACTTAGATAGCGATGGTGATGGTATCAATGATGTTGTTGAAGCAGGCGGAACGGATACAGATAATAACGGACAAATAGATACAGGTGGAACACTATTAGACGGAACGAATTTACCAGATAGTAGTGGAAACGGAACACCAGATGTTGAAGAGCCAAACAATCCGGACTTACCAGGAAACTTAGATTTAGATGGCGATGGCGTTATTGATGATCAAACGGATAGTGACGGTGATGGTATTGCAGATTCAGTGGACGGTTTAGATGGCTTTGGAGATGCAGAGCAGACCGATACTGATGGCGATGGTATTGCAGATATTCATGATCTAGACTCTGATAATGATGGAATCTTAGATAGTGTGGAGCAAGATGGTGATCCAAATAGAGATACCGATGGTGATGGTATTCCAGATCATTTAGATTTAGATAGTGATGGAGATGGAATCCTAGACCTAGTAGAAAGTGGACAAGATGCAGCAACACTAGATGCCGATGGTGATGGAATGTTAGATAGCACAGTAGATGCCGATAACGATGGTATTGTAGATACAGCTGATAATGATGATAATGACATCAATGCAGGCGGAAGTACTACACCAACGGATAGTGATGGCGATGGAATGCCAGACTTCCAAGATACCGATAGTGACAATGACGGAGTATCCGATCTTATAGAAGGCGGAGGCGATCCTAGTCTAGATGCTGATAATGACGGTGTGATTGATGATCAGACCGATACCGATGGCGATGGACTGGCAGATTCAGTAGATCCAGATAATGGAGGAACTGCATCAACAGGACCAGATAGTGACGGTGATGGACTTCCAGATTACCAAGATTTAGATAGTGATGGCGATGGCATTAATGATGTAGATGAAGCAGGAGGAACAGATACCGACGGAGATGGTCAAATAGACACAGGAGATTTAGTAGATGGAAACAATCTACCAGACACTGATGGCGATGGAACCCCAGATGTTGAAGAGCCAAACAATCCAGATTTGCCAGGTAACTTAGATTTAGATGGCGATGGCGTAATTGATGATCAAACAGATAGTGACGGTGATGGTATTGCAGATTCAGTAGATGGCTTAGTTGGCTTTGGAGATGCAGAACAAACCGATACTGATGGCGATGGTATTGCAGATATCCATGACTTAGATTCTGATAATGATGGAATCTTAGATAGCGTGGAGCAAGATGGCGATCCAAATAGAGATACCGATGGCGATGGTATTCCAGATCATTTAGATTTAGATAGTGATGGCGATGGAATCTTAGACATTGTAGAAAGTGGCCAAGATGCAGCAACACTTGATGCCGATGGTGATGGAATGTTAGATAGCACAGTAGATGCCGATAACGATGGTATTGTAGATACGGCTGATAATGATGATAATGACATCAATGCAGGCGGAAGTACTACGCCAACGGATAGTGACGGCGATGGAATGCCAGACTTCCAAGATACCGATAGTGATAATGACGGAGTATCCGACCTTATAGAAGGCGGAGGCGATCCTAGTTTAGATACTGATAATGATGGTGTGATTGATGATCAAACTGATACCGATGGCGATGGACTGGCAGATTCAGTAGATCCAGATAATGGAGGAACTTCATCAACAGGACCAGATACCGATGGCGATGGACTTCCAGATTATCAAGACTTAGATAGTGATGGCGATGGTATCAATGATGTAGATGAAGCAGGAGGAACAGATACCGACGGAGATGGTCAAATAGACACAGGAGATTTGGTAGATGGAAACAATTTACCAGACACTGATGGAGATGGAACCCCAGATGTTGAAGAGCCAAACAATCCAGATTTGCCAGGTAACTTAGATTTAGATGGCGATGGCGTAATTGATGATCAAACAGATAGTGACGGTGATGGTATTGCAGATTCAGTAGATGGCTTAGTTGGCTTTGGAGATGCCTTGACAACAGATACCGATGGCGATGGTATCGAAGACCTATATGACTTAGATTCTGATAATGATGGAATCTTAGATAGCGTAGAACAAGGTGGTGATCCAGATAGAGATACTGATGGCGATGGAATTCCAGATCATTTAGACTTAGATAGTGATGGAGACGGAATTCTAGACCTAGTAGAAAGTGGACAAGATGCTTCAGTAGTAGATACCAATGGCGATGGAGTTTTAGATAGTACTACAGATGCTGATAACGATGGTATTGTGGATACGGCAGATGCGGATGATGTAGATGTGAATGCTGGTGGAAGTACAAATGCCACTGATACCGATGGTGATGGTAATCTTGATTTCCAAGATTTAGATAGTGATAATGATGGTATTTCTGATCTTATAGAAAGTGGTTCTGATATGAATCTGGATTCAGATGGAGATGGAATGTTAGATGATCAAACGGATAGTGATGGTGATGGACTAGCAGATTCAGTAGATCCAGATAATGGAGGTAGTTCTCCTGATATTATGGACACAGATGAGGATGGTAATCCTGATTATCAAGATTTAGATAGTGATAATGATGGGGTAACTGATCTTCAAGAGGGAGGAACAGATTCTTCATTAGATAGCGATGGAGATGGTGTTATTGATGATATTTCGGATAGTGATGGAGATGGTATGATGGATTCTGTAGATGTAGATAATGGAGGGGATGCTCCAGATATGCAAGATACAGATGGTGATGGAACAGCCGATTATCAAGATATTGATGATGATGGAGATGGTGTTTTAACTTCGGAAGAAGATATTGATGATGACGGCAACCCTAATACAGATGATACTGATGGTGATGGAATTCCTAATTATTTAGATATGGATGATGATGGTGATGGAATCGATACAATTGATGAGAATCCAGATAATAATGGAGATGGAATGCCAGATGATTCTTTAGATACTGATGAGGATGGAATTCCTGATTATTTAGATCCTGATACGTTGCCATGTTTAACGGTATATAATGAGTTTACTCCGAATGGAGATGGACAGAATGATACGTTTGTAATTTCATGTATTGGTGACGAAATGTATAAGAATAACCGATTGGAGGTTTACAACCGTTGGGGTAGCATTGTGTACAGTAAGAGTAGATATGATAATTCTTGGACAGGGGAATCTAACGGGCGTATTAATTTTCAGGTTGATGAACAACTACCATCTGGAACATATTATTATGTTTTAGATCTAGGGAATGGCTCAGAACCAAAAACAGGTTGGATTCATATAAATAGAAAATAACGCATAATTTATGTTTAACGGAAATGACGAAACAAATAAAATCATCCAAGTCTGAAGGATCACTTAGGCCATGATTATATCTGGTTCGTTACAACCGTTTGATGAAATAGTTCAATAGTGATTAGAAAAGATCAAAAGTATAAAGAGATGAAAAGAATAGTACAGAATCTGACATTACTAAGTTTGTTAATGATAAGTGTAACACTTTATGCTCAACAGGATCCGCATTATACTCAATACATGTTTAATACAATGAGTGTAAATCCTGCTTATGTTGGGTCAAAAGGACATGGAGTAATTAACCTATTAGGTCGTGCTCAATGGGTCGGAGTAGACGGAGCACCTCAAACTCAAAGTTTGAGTTATGATACCCCAATTGGTTATAGCGGTGTCGGTTTAGGGATTAATTTGGTTAATGATGTTATTGGGCCATCTCGAGAGACTTCTATAGATGCCAATGTATCCTATACAGTTCGAACAACCGATGAAGCTAATTTAGCCTTCGGAATGAAATTAGGAGGCCGACTTTTTAATATAGATTGGACCAAAGGAATCTATAGAGATAAAGATGATTTGCAATTGGCAGCACCAATCAACAGATTTTTGCCAACGATAGGTGCAGGAGTTTATTATTATACGAATAATTGGTATGTAGGATTAGCTGTTCCTAATATTTTACGAACAGAGCACTATGATGATGTAAGCGGTGGAGGAAGCGTTGCAGTTGAGAGAATGCATTACTTTTTTATTGCTGGATATGTGTTTAATTTAAGTGATAGTGTAAAGTTTAAACCAGCGTTACTTACAAAAGCTGTAAGCGGGGCACCTTTGTCTTTAGATGTTTCGGCAAACTTCTTGTTTAATGAAAAGTTTCGTTTAGGAGTAGCTTGGCGTTGGGATGACTCTATAAGTGGTATGTTAGGTTTTCAAGTAAGTAGATCTTTACAAATAGGATACGCTTATGATTTAACAACTTCTAATTATAGTAATTACAATTCAGGAACTCATGAGATTTTACTTCGATATGAATTATTTAAACCTCAAACAGTAAAATCACCAAGGTTCTTTTAACATAACATAAGGATATAAAAATAGAAATATATATGAAACAGACCATTATTATGCTGTTGTTATTCGGTATTTGTTTTACCAGTTATGGTCAACGCCGATATGCAGCGAACCGGTATTTTGAAGAATATGCATATACTAAATCAGCAGATTTATATCGTCAATTATATGATAAAGGAGACCGTTCCTATAAAGTGCTAAGTAGGCTGGCAGACTCTTATTATTTTACATCTTCTTATCACGATGCAGAAGATTCATATCGTAAATTAATGGAACAGCATGAAGGTGTTGCTTCTCCTGAGCATCTATTTCGTTATGCGCAGGTATTAAAGAGTAATGGAGATGCGGCTGAATCTGATAAATGGCTGCTAAAGTTAAAAGAACTAAAGGGAAATGATAGTAGAGTATTGGCTTTAGAAGCTAATAAGCAATACTTTTCCGAGTTTACGAATAAACCTAAAACCTTTGTAAACATTCATAATTTATCAATAAATACAAAATATTCTGATTTTGGAGGCTCTGTTCATAATGGATATCTTTATTTTTCATCAACTAGAGAAGATTCAGAAAATAAGAAATTATACAAGTGGAATAATCAGCCCTACTTAAATATTTATAAATCTGAAGAACAACAATTGCGTGAAGGAGGGAGTTTAGATGTTGGAGCTTCGGAAAAACTAGTTTCATTAAGTAGCAAATATCACGAGTCTAATGCTGTAATTACTAAAGATGGAAATACATTGTATTTTACTCGAGACGATGCCTCAGGAGATGTAGAAAAAACGGCTAAGTTAAAGATTTTTAAAGCGAGAAGACAATTTGATAACACATGGGGAGCCATAGAGGAATTACCTTTTAATAATGATGATTATTCAATCGGTCATCCTTCATTGAGTTCGGATCAACGAACACTTTATTTTGTGTCCGATATGCCAGGAGGCTTTGGAGAGACGGATCTATATCAGGTATCTATTGCAGATGATGGGAGTTTTGGTGAACCTGAGAATTTAGGGAATACTATTAACACCGAAGGAAGAGAGATGTTTCCATTTGTAGGATCAAATAACAGATTGTATTTTGCTTCGGATGGACATTTGGGTTTAGGAGCTTTAGATATTTTTGAGAGTAAACTGAGTGGATTTAGTTATGGAGATCCAGTAAATGTCGGGAGTCCAATAAATGGCCCTCGTGATGATTTTGGTTTTATGATAGACAAAGAGCGTAAAGCTGGCTATTTTTCATCAAATAGAGAAGGAGGAAAAGGAGATGATGATATTTATAGTTTTAGGATTTATCAATGTAAAGAAGCTATTAATGGTATTGTTAGTGAATCTAAAACGGGGGATCCAATTTCAGGAGTATCAGTTCGATTAATCAACGATAAAGGAGAACCAGTGTCAGAGCAAACAACTAGGTCAGATGGAGGGTATAGTTTTATAGAAATTGATTGTGAACGTAAATATATAGTAGTTGCTGCAAAGCCTGCTTATATTCAAGGAGAGTTAGAACAAAACACACTGGATATTGATAAGAAAGAAATACAGGCAGATATTGCTTTAGAGTCATTAATTGTGGAAGATCAAATTGTGATTAACCCAATTTATTTCGATTTTAACTTAGAAATAATTCGAGAAGATGCGGAATATGAACTAGAGCACATTGTTAGTGTAATGAAAGCACATCCGAAGATGGTTATTCGTATTGAGTCTCATACAGACAGTAGAGGAACCGATGAGTATAATGAAAATTTATCTCAAAGAAGAGCCAATGCAACTCGAGATTACATAGTGTCAAGAGGAATTTCGTCCGATAAAATTGAAAGCGCAATTGGTTATGGTGAAAGTCAGTTAGTTGATAATTGCCAAGGTGACTGTACAGAAGATAAGCATCAGAAAAATAGGAGGTCGTTTTTTTATATTGTATCAAAGTAATTTGACTTTTTAGAAAAAAAAATGGATACTGAGATGGCATTCATGAAATTATTTAGAACTATTTTCAATTTTGTTGCAGTAAAATTTGTTTCTTCTTTAGTAAATAGTTCTTCTCTAATTTATTATTAACTTTTTCAATAGCGAAATTCAAGTATTCGATAGCCTTGTCATGTTGGTTGGTTTGTGAGTAATAGTCCGATTTAGCACCGTAGTACAAATACGAACGTTGTTCTAATTCTTTAATATTAATTTTCTCGAAGTAAAAGTTAGCTTTCATATAATTGTCGTCTTGAAGACAAACAACAGCCATGTTTAATAAATAATAAGGGGACGGTTTTAGTTCATGCAGGCACTCATACCAATAAAGAATCTTTTTCCAATTTGTTAATTCAAAACTTGCAGCTTTAATATGTTCGGCAGCAATGGCAGCTTCATAATGGTAGCAAGATCGTTCATCATTTTCAACGGCTTTATGCATCATAGCATTTCCAAGTTGAATTAAAGGGTAGGACCACCGCGATCTATCTTGATGTTTTAAGTCAAGAATTTCATTTTCATCAGTTGTTTTCGATTCTAACCGAGCGGCATGAAAGCACATGAGTGCAAATAGAGCATAAGCACTAGGAATATTTGTGTATTTATTTTTTAAAAGTAGTTTGCATAATCTAAGGGCTTCTCCGCAAAGTTCTTTACGAATAAGTGTATTTGTGTTGTTTGAATGAAAACCTTCGTTAAAAATAAGATACAACACTTCTAATACTTGTTCAATTCTTTTTCTTAAATCAAGTCCTTGTGGAATGGTAAACTGGATGGAGCTACTTGTAATGAACTTTTTTGCTCTTAAGAGTCTCTTTTTTATTGAGTCTTCCTTTGTTAACAGTGCTGCTGCAATTTCTTTCGTATTAAAGCCTGAAATCGTTTTTAATGAAAAGGCTATTTGATCTTTTGCATTTAATTTCGGATGACAAGCTGTGAAAATCATTCGAAGTTGAGCATCATCAATTTCTGTTTCTAAGAAAAAGTCGTTAAACGCAATGGTTTGAGCTCCATGAGATAATTCAGGAGTATGCTTTTTTTCATTTTTAAGCTTTCTAAAAATATCTAGTACACGATTCTTAGCGGCTTGAGTAAGCCACGCTTCTGGGTTGTCTGGAGTAGTTGTTTTCCAGCTTATACTCGCTTTTAAAAAGGTGTCTTGAATTGAATCTTCTATAATTTCAAGATTCGAAAGCCCAAATATTCGTGTTAAAACAGCAACCATCTTTCCGCTGTGATGGCGAAAAAGATGGTCTATGTGTTTATTTTCCATTAATGATCAAAAACCATTATTTCGCGAATTTCTACAGTATTTCCAAGATCATAATCTGGAAAATCTTGAGCAATTTCCTGAACGGCATCGAAATCTTTCGCCTTAACTAAATAATAACCTCCAACAATCTCTTTAACATCTGCCGAAGTTAAATCGGTAACAGTCCTGTTTTTACCAATAATTCTTCGTATTTGAGGTGTTAAAGCTTCTCCGCCTTTTAGGATCCCTGCTTTTTCCATTTTGTTTCCCCAAGCAAACCATTTTTCCATTCTTCCTTGAATATCTTCCTGAGAAAGTCCTAAATCGGCATATTCTGAGCCAATAAAAATCATCATAAATTCTTTCATAATTTAAAATTTAAGTTTTGTACTATTAAGACGTTTGTCAAATGAAAAAAGGGGACACATTTTTTTAGTTTTTTTTAGCCTCTGTATTGTTCTTTCTTTCGGAATACCATATTCACTCTATATTTTGATTCGCCTCCAAATATTTCAATGTCATCGCCTCCACCAGCGCTAATGGTTCCTGCATTTGCGTTATATGCATTGATATATTCAAAACCTAATTTAGATAAAGCATTCAGTAAATCAGTCTGATTCCTTACCCTAAGTTTTTTTCTGTTTTGTAACAACGTTTCCAATCGTTCTAATACATCAGCATAACTAGATTTTTTGTAGTCTATTTCAATGTTAATACCTCCAAAGAGTTTTGTGTTTTCAGAAGTAACAATTACATACTCGGGTAACTCGTTAATATTAATACTTGATGATTCTGTTTTTGTTACAGATAATTCTTGTGCAATACTATTTGTACTTGCAAAAAGTACGAATAAACAAGTAATAGTTAATCTTTTTAAAGTTTTCATTTTTGTCTTTTTTGATTATTAATTTTTATTTGTTAATACGGTGTTTTTTGAAAATATAGCCTAGTAATTCGGTTATCGTTGAAGCGATAACTCATTTTTTAATTGTTCTCTAAATTCTTCATTTGTTAATATGCCAGATTCAAATTCATTCATACTCATTTGAAGTCTCCTATTCTCTATAAAGTTTAAATCGTTGATGAAGTATGATAATTCTGTTGTGTTTTCTTCTTTATCAGTGGCATATAAGGCTTTGGTTAATACGAAAGCAGTTGATCCTCCCTTCATGCCTAAATGATGAAACCATTGTCCATTAGTAGGGTCATCAAGCGGAAACTCCATAACTTCATCCAAATATGAATGCGTTTCTTTGCTAAAATATGTTCTCGAATTAATCTTGTGCATTATCTCAACATATTCTTTCACGGTTGAACTAGGTAAGTTATCGGACCATATTTTTTCAAGATTTAATCCTCTTTCTCCAATTTCCTTTTTATAGGTACTGTCTTGCTCTAGTTTATCATGAATATCTAATGTTGCTTTTCGGTATTCAGCTATCGTTAGGTTTCTTAAAGCGACCTCAAGCTCTTCATCTTTCAGTTGAGGGAATACTTCTTTACCAATAAATAAGGCTGAAACTATATAGTAAATTTCGGAGTGATTTTGTATTTCCAGACTAGCCAATTGATGATTAATGTTTTGAAGCCCAAGTTTTTTACAAAGCCACTCTGTATTGGCATTTGAACTAAAGGCAATCATCCCTTTTACAATTTCTCTTAATGCAATTTTTTTAGCGTCAATTTTATCTTTTACTTTAATTAACCAGTTTTGCTGTGCTCCCCCGTCTGTATTTGGAACGTAATAATTATCCAATTCACTTAACGGAATAGGTTCGTTGGGATCGATAAGCCCTTTGGCAGCTTGTTCTGCATATTCAATGGCAATAATTATTTTAAGAGTACTTGCCAGTGGCATCATTTTATCGGGATTTTTCTCAACAATTAAAGAGTCGTTTCTAATTAATTTGATAGATGCTTTTTCAGGATTTTCCTTGATGAAATTTAAAACAATGTTTTTATCCGGTTTGAAGTAGGAAGTTCCAATTCCTCCAAGAATAATAAGAATAAGTACTATAATTCCTATCATAATGAATGTTTTTTTCATGATTGATTGTTTGATGGGTTAATGAGGGGATTTTGTGGTTTTTTTAATAGCTAGAATTGTAATTCTACATTTGAGAATTCAAAACGGAGAAACTTGAAAATAATGGTCGTCTCTAGTTGACCGCTAGTTTACCTCGTCATTGAAATAATGATAAATTGAATTCAATTTAATATTGAAAGTATTCTAATATTCCATTCTAAATTCAATCAGTTGATGCTTATGGAGCTTAGGATTCAATTCTAAACAATCCTTCAGATTCATTTTTATTTCAGGAGTAAATACGTTAAAAATAGAATCAAATTTAAGGAGACGGTTAGGTAAAGTCTCTAAGCTGTTTTTTTTCCAGTAAGGGGTGAATAATCGATTACGATATTTCTCCGCTGTAGTTGCAAATGTCTTTTCTAAATCTTTCATTTTACTTTTTTAAAGTAGATGAGTAATTGCGAATTTATACTCACTAACTTATTGGTTAAGTTTTGATTATAAAAATATGGAAATCACATTTGATTAACTACTTAAACATTATTTTTTTTAACATATTTTATTCAATTATAGAGTTGTAATAATGTTAGAAACATTTGTAATTTTAGGTTATCATTTCGTTATTTGAATTAAAAGAAACTTAAAATTATTACATTCACTCTTTCTTGTTTTTTAAAGTTTAAAGCTGACTGTCCGTTTTACATCGGGTTATAAGCTTTGAAAGAAAAGTAATACGGGTTATAGTTTTAATTTGTAAATAGTATAAATAATCTGTAATCAAAAAAACTCACCTGGGGCGAGTTTTTTATTTCTTGATCCTAATGACCGTTGATTACTTATGTTTTTATAGTTGTTAGATATTGATTTGAAGTTTTTTTAAGTCGACTTTTATTGTTATAGTTGTGGTTTTCGAAGAAAAATGTCTCCACTGATAGATTTGAGTTTTAGGTTTAGTTTACCAGATTTAATTTTTCCAGAGATTTTATGCCCAAAGCCCTCTTCTCGGTTATTGAAATCAATATCTAAGTTTGAATAAACCGTTCCAGTAAGTGTCTCGGCACGAAACTTTGCATCAGAAACAAAAAGATCTATTTCTCCACTTATAGTTTTTAAATCGAGATCAGTTGAGTATTTTTTGATCGTGATATCTCCGCTTATAAGATCCAATTTAAGTTTACCATCATAAGATTGGGCATCAACTGAGCCGGTAATACTTTTAATTTTTAAGGTCATATTTTTAGGGACGAAAATGACATAATCAATATGAACTTCAGTGTGGTTGGTATAATAGCTGTTATTACAATCGCCATCCTCCGTTTTAGTGGTAATTTGTTTGTGATATTTTTCGAAAAAGTTGGCATAATCGGAATGAATACTCAAACTACTGTGAGTGGTTTTGCTTTTTAAACTATACAAATCATTTTCACTATTGTTGTTTAAGTTAACGATGGCTTTAATAAATAACTCATTTTTATCCCAATTTTTTAGATCAATTTTATTCGCATAATCGAGTTTTAAATCAATATTAGTAATGCCTCTAGTGTTTTCTTTTAATTCTACTTTTTTTTGTGGATATAGGGTGCTGAAAGACAATAGCATTCCTATGAATAAGAATATTCTTTTCATTATATAAAGTTTTAAAAATTGGTGATAGAACTCATTTAGGATTTTGCAAAAGAAGTAATGCACTAAATGAGTTCGTTTATTAATGGAACAAAGTTATTTTTTACGTAAGTAAATATTACCAAGTGAAGATTTTAGTTTAATCTTTACACCACCTTTATTAATAGGACTCGTTATTTTTCTATTTCCACTTACTTGTGGTAAATCCTTTTTAGCCTTTTGTTTCAAATCGAAATTCGTATAAACAGTACCGTTGGTGTTAATATCTAAATTCGCATCTGTATTTGATGGTAAGCTAACATCTATTTCTCCAACCGAAGAACTAACGGTAATAGGTGAGGATTGGTTTACTTTTATAAAATCGATATTAATAGGCCCTGTACTTGAATGTGCCGTGATGGGACCGGTTACATCTGTCATATGAATAGCTCCAACATTCGATTCGGCTTCAACTTCAGAAGAAAACCCTTTAATAGTAATGCTTCCTAAATTTCCTGAGTCAACGGAAAGATCGAGGTTTTTAGGAATTTCTAACTGAATATTATTGGACTGTAAATGTGATTTTAAATCTTCAATTATCAACGTATTTCCTTCTTTTGTAATGGAAAACCCGAAACCATTTGTGTCGTCTTTTCCTCCAGGATAAATAGGAGTTAATCCAGCTCTTTTATCTTTCTTCTTTTGTTTTCTTTCTGATCGTTCTCCTCGAACCGACCACCCAACGTTATGGTGATTGTGATCTTCTTTACATTCTTCACATTTTGGATCCTTGATGCAAGTCATCATTAGGTTTTTAGTTGCTGAAGCCAAAACTTTTATAGAAGCATTTGATGTTACTTGAACTTTCTTTACTCCTTTCAAAGAATGTGTATATTCTTTGTCCTGTGCTTGAACTACACAGAGAACAAATAATGATAATAATAAACTTAGTTTTTTCATGTTTTCTTATTTTGTTAACTACAATAAACTCGGAATGTTGAATTGCAGTTCTTGTTTTACATAATTAGGTGTTTCTTTATTTTCTAATAACTTTTTCATAGGTTTGAGCGCTCTTTTTTCCTGTATACTAGCTAATATTTGAATAAGTTCTATTTGAATAATAGCTTCTTTTTCTGTTTCCAAAGCTTTTATTAAAGCTGATTTTACAATTTCTAATGACGAAAACTTTGAAAGAGCCTCTGCTGCAGTCAGACGCACATTGGTGTTTTTGTCGTAAAAAAGCTTACGTATAATAGCTTCAATAATTTCTGTATTTTCTTCAGTGAATTTCTGAGAATTATTAACTCCTAAAATTCGTTTACTAACTGATTGGTTTTCGAGTAATTCGAAAAATTGTTTCCTTTCTTCTTTATGTGTTTTGTTTGCTATTTCAGTAGTTTGTTTTGATTGAAATCTACCTGTCAAAAAAGCAATTGAAACAATGAGAATACTAGCAGCAACTCGAATGTAAGTTTTCCAATCTGTACTTGGTTTTAAAGAGATGGTTTTAGTGTTATTTCTTTCTATTTCTTCATTTAAAAGGCTGTCAAATTTTGCTTTTAAATTTACACTAGGCTTTTCCATATCAATGTTTGATAGGGCTGAAAAAATCGCTTTATATTTTTCAAGTTCTTCAGAACAATCAGAACAAGTTTCAATATGTGATGTTATTTGAATCGATTCAGAAGAAGGGGTGTTTCCTTCTAAATAATCACTAAACATTTGTTGTATATCTTTACATTCCATGATCCTTTTGTTTTGTTAATTTTCAATGTTTTGAAAATAAATACTTTTTAATTTTTTGAGTGCTCTGTGCATTTTTACTTTTAAAGCTCCGATAGAGTTTCCAGTAATTTCAGCTATTTGCTCGTAATTTATTTCTTGAAGTCTGTGCATTACAATAAGCTCTCTGTCACTAACGGTAAGTTGTAAAAGTGCTTTTTGTAAATGATCTATGGCTTCCTCATTTCCCTCCGAAATTTCTTTGTCATTTGAACAAATGTCATCGTTTATTAAATGCGTTCTTTCCTTTTTTCTCTTTTGGTAATAAGTAGAAAAAATGTTTCTAGCGATAGTGAAAATCCAAGAGGTGAAATTTCCGTTTTTATATGATGTGCGATATTTTAAAACCTTTATAAAAACCTCTTGGGTTAAATCTTCACTTATTGTTTTATCCTGAATCATTTTATTGAAAAAATTGTACAAATGCACATGGTACCTATCGAAAATAATGGATAATTTGTTAAGATCACCATTGGTAACTTGTATCATAAGCTCTTCGTCAGTCAAATTTTTCAATGTGTTAGTTTTGATCAGTTTCTATTTTATAAACCAGCGAAATTTAAAAAGGTTACATAGGAGGCTAAATTTTTTGCAAAAAAAAACTCGCCTAAGGCAAGTTTTTATGTTGATTTTCGAGTTCTAGTATTTTTTGAATCATTTTGTCGTCTTTCTCACTGAGCTTGTACAAGCCTTCATCGTTAAAAAGATCTCGAGCAATGACTGTTTTTAAACTGGCTCTAATATTGACCTTTCTTTTTTCGGATAGGCGAAAATCTTTCACCTGATTAAAGAAGCGATCGGAGATCTCATGATTGTTATCAAAATTTTCAATAAAATCGTCAATACTTAAGTTTTTTAGTTTACTTCGATTATTGTCAACATAATCAAATGCGAAATTTTGTAATGGCACGAAAAAGAAGGTTGACATATTTGAAGTTGTATCAATAGGTACAAATACGTCAGGAATAATTCCTCCACCACCATACACAATTTTTCCTTTCGGAGTTTTGAATTGGAGGCTATCCGCTATTTTGATACTATCCTTATTAAATAATTCTCCATTGTAATATCTATTCTCTAAATCCTCTCTATAGTTGGAAGAGCCTTTGTTTTTCTTATAAGGTTTTTGAATTGAACGTCCGGTTGGAGTATAATAACGAGCAGTGGTCAATCTAACAGCAGATCCATCACCTAAGTCCATTTCTTGTTGAACTAATCCTTTACCGAAAGATCTTCGGCCAATAATGGTTCCTTTATCATTATCTTGAAGAGCTCCTGCAACAATTTCTGAGGCAGATGCAGAATTTTCATCTATTAAAACATAAAGTTTGCCATTTTCGAATTCTCCTTTTTCGGTAGCAAACGACTCATTGGTATCTCCTTTATTGTTTTTAGTATATACTATTAGTTTGTCATCTTCCAAAAATTCATCAACTATTTTATTGGCAATATCAATAAAACCACCACCATTATTTCTGAGGTCTAAGACTAAGGTGCTCATTCCTTTCGTTAGTAAGGTGTCCAAAGAAGTTTTAAATTCTCTGTAAGTGTTTCGTGCAAACCTATTCACTTTTATATAACCAATACTTTCTGTGAGCATATAAGCAATATCAACACTTTTAATATTTACTTTACCTCTAGTAATATCTATATTGAAAAGGCTGTCATTGGTTTTACGGTAAATTTGCAGGTTTACTTTAGTATTTGGTTTTCCCTTTAGTTTTTTTAAGATTTGGGTCGTTTTGATGTTGATTCCAAAGAGAGTGTCGTTGTTTGCCATTAAAATACGATCTCCAGCATTTATCCCAGCCTTAATACTAGGGCCTCCTTTAATTGCATCAATAACAGTAATGGTGTCTCCTTTCATTCGGAACTGCACTCCAATTCCTACAAAATTACCTTGCATGTTTTCGGTAACCGATTGAAGGTTTTCTTTAGGAATATACACCGAATGGGGGTCTAGTTTATCCAGCATTTCTGCGATAGCACCATCTAATAACTCATCTGTATTTACATTGTCAACATAATCACTCTGAATATAATCTATAAGACGTTTTATTTTCCGTTCATTATCTGAAGTTTTTCCAACGAAAGAGGAGTAAGAATTTCCTCCACTAAAAAAAACGCCGATAATGATTCCAAAAACAACGGCAATTGAAAAATAAATAGGTAAATTATTCTTGTTCATAAGGTAAATGTGTCAGTTTAACTCCAGCTTTTTCTAAAAAGTCTAAACCAGAACGATCTTTATAGGCATCTGCATAAACTACGCGTTTAATTCCTGCCTGATGAATTAACTTGCTACACTGTTGACATGGAGAAAGTGTTATATATAATGTGGCTCCTTCACATGATTGAGTTGAACCAGCTACCTTTAAAATTGCATTGGCTTCTGCATGAAGCACGTACCACTTTGTATAACCTTCGTCATTCTCACAAGGATTTTCAAATCCAGAAGGAGTACCATTATATCCATCGGAAATAATCATTCTATCCTTTACAATAAGTGCGCCTACTTTCTTTCTTTCACAATGAGAGAGTTGTCCCCATTCTCTTGCCATTTTTAAGTAAGCTTTGTCGTATTTTAATTGTTTTTTATCCAAAATAAATGTGATACGGAATTTAGGCTAATTTATACAAAATAAGGTTAAAAAATATAAAACAAAATTACCAATTAACTCATTATTATGTCGTTAAAATAAATGTAAAAATATAGAGTATATGGTAGTTTTTTCAATTAATACAAAACAGTAATTTATCGATTACTCAAATAAATTTGTTTTGATAAGAGTGGCTGTCACCTTTGTGCTTACCAGAATACCCGGTCAAACATCATTTGTAAAGCAAACCCAATAACAATTGACGATGTTACAAGTATCCAATCTCTTCTATTTACTCCTAAAATTGATTGGGCTAAAGAACCAATTAATAAAATACCAAGAACTATTATAATTTGAGCAGCTTCAACTCCAAGTGCAAATTCTAATAAAGGGATTAGTTTATTGCTAGCCTTGCCAATCATAATTTTAAAGTAGTTTGAAAAGCCTAATCCGTGAATTAACCCAAAAAATAAAGCAAAAAATAAATTTTGATTTTCTTTTCCGACAGAGGCTTTTTTTGCTGTTAAAACATTCATAAGGCCGGTAATGAAAATTGTTAGAGGAATTAAAAATTCAACTAAATCGGCTCTAACATTTAAAATGCCAAAAGCAGATAACGCTAAAGTAATGGAATGTCCAATAGTGAATAGAGTAATTAACCATAAAACTTTCTTCCATTGTTTAAACTGATAAACTACAGAGAGTACTATTAAAAAAAGAATATGATCATAAGCCTTGAAATCTAATACATGAAAAAGGCCCATTTTAAAATAAAAAATAAAATCGGTCATTAAATTTTAATTTGTCTGTTAATTTGCTGATCTAAGGAAATGAAGGTTTCCGTTCGTGAGACTCCTTTAATTGTTTGAATATCTTTGTTTAATAAGTGCATTAAATCTTCATTATTTTTACACATTATTTTAATGAATACAGCATAATTACCTGTAGTGTAATGACTTTCAACGATCTCAGGAATTTCTTTTAGCCTTTTTATAGCAGAAGAATATAAACTTGATGAGTCTAAGAAAACGCCAACAAAAGCCGTAGTATTATAACCCAAGGCTTTCGGATTTAAAACCATTTTATACCCGTCAATAAGATCGGAATCTTCAAGTTTTCTTAATCGCTGATGGATTGCTGCACCTGAAATACCAACCTCCCGAGCGATACCTAAAACTGGAGTTCTGGCATCATTTACAAGTCGCTTGATAATAATTTTATCAATACCATCAATTTTAAGCTTCTTCGTCATAATATATGTGTATAAAAAGTCAGTTATCTAGGAATACATCCTTGAAGTTCTAAATAAAAATATTTAAAATTTTTGACATATGTGTCAGAATGTTTAAATGCCTCCCAAATTAATCAACAACCTCATAATATTCATGAGAAGTATGCAAAGAAAACTATTTAAAAATTTTGACACGGGCGTTAGAGAGTTTATAACAGTTGATGTTGTAAAATAACAAAAGATATGAACTCTCGCTTGGCGAGTAAAAATAAAAAAATCCACTTAAATAAGTGGATTTTCAAGGTTGAATCTATGATTCAATATCGTTTGTTAAGAAAAATTAACAGAATTCATCGTAAGCAGCTGCTAAATTTTGAGCAATTGCTTGAGCCGATCTCCCTTCAATATGATGACGTTCAAGCATATGAACTAATTGGCCATCTTTAAAAAGAGCGATAGCTGGAGAAGAAGGAGGAAACGGAATCATGTATTCACGAGCCTTAGCGGTTGATTCTTTTTCTACTCCTGCAAATACAGTTGTTAAATGGGTTGGTTTTTTATCAGCTCCTAATGAAGCAATAGCACCTGGTCGAGCAGTTCCGGCCGCACAACCACAAACAGAGTTAACCATAACTAAAGTGGTTCCTTCATTGGTTAAAGCACTATCAACATCTTCAGCTGTATATAAAGCATTAAAACCCGCGTCAATCAATTCATCGCGCATTGGCTTTACTAATTCTTCTGGATACATAAATTAAGTTTTTTACAAAGATAATTCTTTTTGCACATAAGGAGCAAATTAAAAATATATTAAAAGTGTGTTTTAAAGCTCTTTGAACCTGTTGTATATGTAAATGGTAGGTGTTCGTGTAAAAATTGTTAAAAACACTGTTTTAAGAAGGATTAAATATAGTTTTTATTTATTATTTTTATTAGTGGTATAGTTTAAGTTTATTTATTTTTCGGTAAAAATGCGTCAAATCAAAATATAAGCAAAGGACAAAAAAATAAAGGCTATGAAAATGAAACATTTTGGAAACGAAATAGTCTTATATTTGATAAAAAGATTTACATGGGGAAATTTGCCAAATGGTTAGGTGCAGGTGCTGGTTTTACATTAGGAGGTCCTATTGGAGCTGTTATTGGTTTTGTAGTTGGGAGTTTTATTGATGGGGTTTCATTAGAGGATTTAAAAGAAGAAGAAAAAGAGTATAAATCTCAACGAAAGAAAAAGAGTTATGTTGAATCTGGCGATTTTGAAATTAGCTTACTTATTTTAGCTTCAATAGTAATCAAGGCAGATGGTCATGTCGATAAAAGAGAACTCGATTATGTAAGAGAATATTTTGTAAATCTTTATGGTAAAGAAAGAGCGAATAATGCTTTTAAATTATTCAAAGGCATTGTGAACAGAAAAGTGTCTTCAAGGCAAGTTTGTATGCAAATAAGACAATATATGTCACATGCTTCAAGGTTACAATTAATCCATTTTTTATTTGGAATAGCTAAATCTGATGGAAGTATAAAGCTTAAGGAAGAAGCTGTTATTGCTAAGATTGCCCACTACTTATATATAAGTGAAAGAGATTTTAACTCTATTAAAGCAATGTTTGTTGCAAAATCAAAGAACGCTTATGAGATTCTGGAAATTTCTAAAAATGCTAATGATACCGAGGTTAAAAAGGCGTATCGTAAAATGGTAAAGAAATATCATCCAGATAAATTAATCGGACTCGGAGAAGAGCATATTCAAGGTGGAAAACAAAAATTTCAACAAATTCAAAAGGCGTATGAAGAAATAAGAAGGGAGAGAGGAATTTAACACTTCATCGATACTTATTTGCAGTTCATCATTATTTCATCGAAAAAATATTTGTTAATATTTGTTAATTATATATATTCGCAGTGTTAAAAGTGCTAAAAAAACGCACTTTTTTTAGATGTTATTTATAGAGTAAAACAATTATTGTAAGATAAAACCCCCGAAAAATGAGAATACTCCTTTTAACCAAATTCTTAAACTAGTTATTTTAAGAAACATATTATTTTGCAGTCTTAAAAACTACTGAACTACTACGCGTAACTGAGTTACTACTACCACTATTATTACTCAATAACCATTCGCTAATTAAAGACTGTCAAAATTATCATAAGGGATGGTATTTCATTATATGTGCTTCAGCACAGGGATTTTCTGTATAAATATTTAGCGAAATAATAAATTTTGTTCTATGATTTATTCACAAGAACGCCTAGTTATAGATTAATTTTTGAACCCTTTCTTTAGTATGAGAAAAAATGTGTTTGTATCAAGTTTTGAAGATGTGAGAGTTTGCATTTATTGCGATTATGCAACGATGAAATAATAAAGTTTTTAGGTTGTGTTTGGTTTCTTGTTAAATGTAGATACCGTCAGTAGAAAAGCAACTTAAAATTATATAAAAACAATTCACAAAACTCAGATGTTATCTTGATTTAATAAAATGCAAGGTAACCCCCTTATAAATTATGGTTATGAATTTCAGTAAAAAAAGAGCAGTAATAGTTGCTGTATGTATGCTTTTTACGACTTTATTGTATAGTCAAAGTATAACAAATCGAGATGTTTTTTCAGGGAGAATTAACTACGCTTTGGCAGGTTCTTCTTTTAGAGATCAACCAACTGATAACTCAGGAACACCTGCTTCTCAAGTAACTAATGCCTCAATTTCAACATCTGCAACTTCTAGTCTTACGGTTCCTGGAGGTGCTTCTATAGTAAAGGCTTATCTTTACTGGGCGCATGGAAATGCAACACAAGATAATACCGTTACTTTTCAGGATCCATTGGGTGCTTCACATACGGTAGTAGCGGATAATAGTTATGCAGATCATTTTGATGCAACAGAAACTTATTTCTCATATGTTTCGGATGTAACCTCTATTGTGTCTTCTGGAGGTTCTGGAAATTACACCATGACTAATCTTAATATCGAAAATACATCGGGTACTCCTTGGTATAATTTTAGTACGGTTACAGGTACCTGGTTGTTAGCTGTGATTTATGAAGATACCGTTGGTATAACAGGAACATATAATATCAATATTTATGATGGTTTAAAGCTGCTGTATAATGGATCAGGAAAAGATGCTTCGGCTGCGTTTACTTTGAGCTCGCTAAATGTCGGTTTGCCTCTGGAGGGTAGTTTGGTAACATATAGTTTTGAAGGAGATAATAATCCCACAAATACAGATGAGGGAGTTGTGGTTAATAGTAATCAATTAGCGAATGTTTTAGGAACGGCTTTTGGTGCTGTTCATGATGAAGTAAGTACTCCCGCAAATATAGCAACTTCTCCTTCTAGATATGGTATGGATGTAGATGAGTATATCATAACACCTTATATTACGAATGGAGATACATCTATAAATTTACAGGTTCAGACTGGAGCAGATCAAATTCACTCGGTAATGTTTATTGCTAGAGTGAAATCTAATGACGATCCAGTTAGTAGTGATGATGTTGGAGAGGCTGTTCAAGGAGTGGCGTCTAATATTGATTTGGCGGGTAATGATACAGACCCTAATGGGAATTTAGATTTGACATCTATTACAATTGTTGGAGGAAATACAACTTCAAAAGGTAGCATTGTTGTTAATAATGATGGAACTATTGATTATACTCCAACGGCAACGGCAATGGGAACAGACGTAATAACATATCAAATTTGTGATACTTCTGACCCAACTCCTTTATGTACCCAGTCAACTTTAACGGTAACAATTTATCCTGATGCGGATGGAGACGGTATCGAAGATGTTGTCGATTTAGATGATGATAATGATGGTATTTTAGATGATAATGAATGTGGATTGGTTACGTTAAACATAAATTGGGCAGATTTAGGGTTAACAGATGCAGGGATAAGTCAAGCATCAGGGCAAACAATACCTGATATGGGCGCGGTTTTAGGGATACCAGAATTGAATGGAATAGGAGTAACGGTAAAGTTTAGTTCTACTGGTTCTTCGACTCCAACATCAAATTTAATTGGATCCGCAGGAAGCCCTTGGCTTACCGTTGCTAATGCTATTAATGGAACTAGAAAAGTAGAGGTTTTATTTACTGAATCATTTGAAGCAATTTCATTAATGTATGATGGTCAATTTAATGATGGAGAGTATGTTAGTTTTAATCCATCAGGTGGTGCTTTATTGCAGCCAACTCCACCCGTTACTGGTTTAGATATAGTTTCTCAAGGTGTAACTAACCCAGTAGGAGGTGCGGGAAATACAACTACTAATTTTCCTAGGTATGAAATTTTAGGAGGAGATAACATTGAATTGACCTCTGGTATATTATCAGGAGGTGCAGCTACTAGTTCTCAAAATGGAGTATTATTACGAATTAAATATAGAATTTGTGATAGTGATAATGATGGAATCTATGATCATTTAGATGTAGATTCTGATAGTGATGGATGTTATGACGCTTTAGAGGCTGCAGGTTCATATAATTACACGCAATTAACTGATGGAGCTTTTACAGGAGGAGTTGATGGAAATGGTGTTCCTTCAACTGTGTCAGGAGGGCAAACCAATACAGCAGCCGTTACTGATCCAACGGATAGTACCGCTTGTTGTGATGCTTCAGTATCTGGTTTTGATGATATTGATTCAGATGGAATTGTAAATTCATGTGATTTAGATAATGATAATGATGGTATTCTAGATAATGATGAATGTGCTAGAGTTAAAATTACACCTGTGGATTTATCAAGTCCACCAGGAGGTAATGCCTCTAATTATAGCATTACTAATGATGATATTAGTAGTTTATATGGCTTGCCGACAGGAAGTCTATTAGTAACAGTTACGAATGGTTCCACGAATTCAGGAGGCACCGCTTGGAAGACAAATGCTACGGAAGGAAGTACAACTTTTGAGTTGTCTGGTACTTATGCCGATTTAGCTTATGTAACTGTAGCCCATGGAGGATCATTGAGTCAGGGATTAAGAGATGGGTTTATTTCATTAGATGGGGTAGAATTTGATTATACATCAACTCTGGTTGATGATTTCGTTGCTTCAAATAGTGGAAATACATATTATGTCGATAATCCAACGGGCGGAACTGAAACAACAAATGGAGTGAGATTTGAATGGGTTGCGAAAACTACGGGGGCGAAGCGAATTGAATTTTTCTCAACAGGAGCTACTGGGAACAACCAATATTTTATAGAATTAAGGTTATGTGATTCTGATGAAGACGGAGTACTTGATCATCTTGATACAGACTCTGATAATGATGGGTGTTATGATGCTATAGAGGCTTCAGGATCTTACAACTATACACAAATATCTTCAGGGGCTTTTACAGGAGGAGTGGATTCCGATGGAGTTCCTACGACGTCTTCTGGAGGTCAAACAACAACCGTTGCAGTAACCGATTACTTTGATAGCAGTGCTTGTTGTGAGGTATCGGTATCTGGTTTTTCAGATAATGATAGCGATGGTGTAGCTGATACCTGTGATTTAGATGATGATAATGATGGTGTCTTAGACTCCGTCGAATGTTTTAATTCTTCTGCAATGCAGTTCTCAGGACTTTCTGGAACATCTCAAAATTATGTGGTTGCAAATACAACAGTAACCCAAAGTGCATCAGGAACAGTAAGTGCCGCTAACACAGATAATAATGGTAATATGGCCTTACAGAGCAACGGAGCTTCTGTTTCATTATCGACTTCAAATGCTTCCGATTTTACAATTTCAGCGGCAACGAATGCAAGTGTTAATTTTGATACAGGAGATACTTGGACTTTTTCAAGTACTTCAGGTAGTTTTAAAGTGTATGATCCAGGGAATGAATTAAGAATAATATCACATTCAGGAAATTCAATAACTGTAAATCCACTAATTTCGAATCCAACGAATTGGAGTATCAGAATTGAGCAAGTTAGTGATTTAACGTTAACAATGGATGTAGGAAATACGGCTTCTGATGTAAAAGTTTCTGTAATAGTGCCATGTTTAAATACTGACGGAGATGGAAAGTCGAATGGAGAAGATTTAGATAGTGATAATGATGGTATTCCTGACAATATTGAAGCGCAAACTACAACAGGGTATATAGCTCCTAATACAGATAGTGCAGCAACATACTTAACAAATAACGGTATAAATTCTGCGTATTTAGGAGGATTAACTCCGGTAAATACTGATGGTACAGATAACCCAGATATTCTAGATTTAGATTCAGATAATGAAGGCGGAAATGATACAACGGAAGCAGGCTTAACTTTAAGTGGTACTGTAGGAACAAATGGTTTAGATAATAGTTATGATAATGGTGACGATTATACCGATGTAAACGGTAGTTTCGATAACACTCAAAATGATAACTTCCCAGATGTTGATGGAGATGTATTAACTGAAGATGTTGATTATAGAGACGCAGTTAATCCTGTAGGTTGTACCCCTGGCTTTTATCAAGTGTTAAGTGGGGTGTTAAATATAATGGATCCAGAAACAGGGAATTACAATGTGGTAGGAACTCCCGTTCCAACTACGAATACATTAGGTTATAACTCAATAGATGGGTTTCTTTATGGAATCACGGCTTCTAGTTTTAATATCGTTAGAATTGGACAAGATGGAAATTCGATTGATTTAGGACAAATTACAGATGGGGGTACTCCACTATCTTATGCTCCAAATGCACTTGATTTTGATGGAGCTGGCATTTTATGGGCTAGATCTTCAAGTCAAAATGCAGGAGCCTATATAAGAGCTGATTTGTCAACAATGACGTATACATTGATCCCTATTACTGGAATCAATGATAATTTTGCAGACTTTACTATTATTAGTAATAAAGCCTATGGAGTTAGTAATAATGTACTTTATGAATCAGATTTGACTACGAACCCCATAACAATAACTAGTAAAATTGTTACAGGCTTAGCGGGTTCTTCTGGAGCTTATGGTGCTGCTTTTAGTGATGTAGAAGGTAATTTATATGTATTTAGGAATACTACAGGTGAGTTTTTTAAGATTAATGATTACGACGGAGCGACTCCAGTGGCAACGTTATTATTAACAGGAACCGCGAGTGGCTCTAATGATGGGGCTTCATGTCCAGATGCATGCCCATCTTTTGATTTGGATTGTGATGGCGTTTTAAATGTTGATGAAGATTTAAATGGAAATTCTGATTATACAGACGATGATACAGACGGTGATGGAACTCCAAACTACTTGGATAAAGATGATGATAACGATGGTATTTTAACACTTGATGAAGATACAGATTTAAATGGAACATCGCATAATGATGATACAGATGGAGATGGAACTCCTGATTATTTAGATTTGGACAGCGATAACGATGGCTGTTATGATGCGTTGGAAGCAGCCGGAGGTTATAATTATACACAACTTTCTTCAGGAGAGTTAACGGGTGGAGTTGATGCTGATGGAATTCCAACAGTCACTTCTGGAGGTCAAGCAACAACAGCCGCCGTAACAGATTTTTCTGATAACTCAGCATGTTGCGCTGTTTCCGTTTCAGGTTTTGCAGATGTTGATTCAGATGGTATCGCTGATTCTTGTGATTTAGATAATGATAATGATGGGATCTTAGATAGTAATGAACAGGCATGTACGACAAGGCAAATTTGGGATTCTACTTTATCTAATGGGAGTATTTTAATAGGAGGAAAAACGGTTAACTTTACAACTTCCTTAACTGGACCAGGTGGTTTTACAGGGTCTAATAATAGTTCTGGACATATCTCTTTAGATAATAATAATACTCCTTCAGTACCAACCGTTTGGACAATAACGTTTGATACGCCAGTTAGTTTTGAAGCATTTTCTAAAACTACTGGAGCTTGGTTTGATGATGGTGAAACTTGGAAGATAACTTCCTCTGGTGCAACGTTCACTGTAGATAATCCCGATAATTCTCTAAACATTGCCTCAGGGGTATATACAAATGAAGTTGTTTTCGGTTCTCCAGTTAGTGGTTCTAATGATAACAAACTATGGAACATTAAATCAAGTTTATTGACATCGGTAAGTATTAGTTATGAACAATCGGTCAATAATTCAGGAGCAATTCAGATAGCAGTTAATTGTATTGCTCCGGATACTGATAATGATGGAACTCCTGATTATTTAGATGTAGACAGCGATAATGATGGCTGTTATGATGCAATCGAAGCGGCTGGAAGTTATAATTATACACAACTCTCTTCAGGAGAGTTAACAGGAGGAGTTGATGTCGATGGAATTCCAACAGTGACTTCAGGAGGTCAGGCTAATACCTCGGCGGTAACTGATTCAGCTGACGGTTCAGCTTGTTGTGATGTGACAGTTTCAGGGTTTGCAGACATTGATTCGGATGGAGTAGCTGATACTTGTGATTTAGATAATGATAATGATGGAATAACAGATTGTAATGAGGCAGCTTCGCAATACACCAATGCAGATTTAGTTGGAGCGGAGTTTTTCTCATCCGTTTCTTCGAACTATGTACCAGTAGCTAACGGAATAGGAAATCCAGGATTAATTGATGGAACACCAAGTGATCCTGCTAGTGGTAGTTTTGGAGATTGGGGAAGTGGAACGGATGGAACGTTTAATGGAGTCCCCTTAGTTTTTGATTTGGTAATGCCCTATTCAGTTGATGAGGTTACAGCGTTTTTGATGTATAATGAATTAGGAGTAGCTGGTCAGCAAGTTTTAGATTTTGAGGTTATAATTACTTCAAATGGGAATCAATACACACGTAGTTTTACGGCTCCTGCTATTGGAGGAGGACCAGTTAGGCAGGAATTTTCTTTTGGCATAACATATTTTAATGTAACTGATATAGATATAAGAATTCTTACCAAAGAAGGCGCTAGTGTTCATATAGAAGAATTTGGATTAATAGGAAGTAGTTGTATTCCAAAAGATAGCGATGGAGATGGAACAGCAGATTATTTAGATTTAGACAGTGATAATGATGGTTGTAATGATGTTTTAGAATCGGGTGGAACCGACGGAGATTCAGATGGAGATTTAGATGGAACTGGTTTCGATAGTAACGGACAAGTAACTGGTGGTGCCGGTGGCTATGACGGAGCAAACGGGAATGAAACGGAAGCTACCACATTGCAAGTAGATACCCAACCAAGTGATGCAACAATTTGCCTAGGAACAAATATAACTTTTACAGGAGCAGCTTCTTCATTAAGTACAACAACATTTACAGGAACGGCTCCAGCAACAACACCAGATTATAGTGGTAGTACGGCAGCTACGGCAGATTTGGTATATCAATGGCAAGAACAAGTAGGAGGAGCAGGAGCGTGGAACGATATTACGAACGGAGGAATTTATAGCAATGCAACCACAGCAAGCTTAACATTAACAAATCCATTAATAGGAACTTCAACCAATAAATATAGATTGGTAGTTACAAGTACAAAAAATGTATGTGCTAGTGCAACCACTTCAGAAGCTACCTTAACAATTAATAATGTAACGGGAGGAACCATAGCAGCAAATCAAACAATTTGTTCAGGAGAAGATCCAGTAGCATTTACCGAAACAGTTACTTCTACAGGAAGCGGTACACTAAGTTATCAATGGGAAAGTAGTACTGATGGATCAAGTTTTACTCCAATAGGAGGGGCTACAGGAACTACATATGATGTGGGAGTTCTTACCCAAAATATGTGGTATAGAAGGGAAGCTTCATCTTTATTGAATAGTGTTACTTGTGCAGCATTGAGTAATGTTGTTCAGATTACAATTGATCCAGTGCCAACCATTAGTATTGATGATATTACGGTAGCGGAAGGAACTACAGCTAATTTTACGGCAACGTTAAGTCAAGCAATAGCTTGTGATGTTACTTTTGATGTAACAACGAGTAATGGAACAGCAATTGGTGGTGACGATTATACTACACAAACCAACCAAAGCTATACGATTACTGCAGGTAATACAACAGTTACCATACCAGTAGTAACAATAAACGATACTACATACGAACCAACAAACGAAACTTATACTGTTACTTTAAGTAATGTCCAAACAGGAACAGGAAGTTCGATAACCACGACAGATTTAGTAGGAGCAGGAACAATCACCGATACAGGTGATAGTGCTCCAACCATTAGTATAGATGATATCACGGTTGCAGAAGGAAGCACCGCAAACTTTACAGCAACCTTAAGCAACCCTTCTCAATATGATGTTACTTTTGATGTAACAACGAGTGATGGATCTGCTACCGCAGGAGATGATTATACTGCTCAAAGTAGTGTAAGTTATACGATTACCGCAGGAAGTACTACGGTAACGATTCCAGTGGCAACGATCAATGATACTACGTACGAACCAACAGATGAGACCTATACCGTTACAATGAGTAGCGTAAGTATTGGATCGACTCCAGCAGAGGCAATTACAACGACTGATTTAGTAGGAGTAGGAACGATTACCGATTTAGGTGATAGTGCACCAACCATTAGTATAGATGATATCACGGTTGCAGAAGGAAGCACCGCAAACTTTACAGCTACCTTAAGCAATCCCTCACAATATGATGTTACTTTTGATGTAACAACGAGTGATGGATCTGCTATTGCAGGAGATGATTATACCGCTCAAAGTAGTGTAAGTTATACGATTACCGCAGGAAGCACTACCGTAACGATTCCAGTGGTAACGATCAATGATACTACGTATGAACCAACAGATGAGACGTATACCGTTACAATGAGTAACGTAAGTATTGGATCAACTCCAGCAGAGGCAATTACAACGACTGATTTAGTAGGAGCAGGAACGATCACTGATTTAGGTGATAGTGCCCCAACGATCAGCATAGATGATATCACGGTTGCAGAAGGAAGCACTGCAAACTTTACAGCTACCTTAAGCAATCCCTCACAATATGATGTTACTTTTGATGTAACCTCGAGTGATGGATCTGCTACCGCAGGAGATGATTATACCGCTCAAAGTAGTGTAAGTTATACGATTACCGCAGGAAGTACTACCGTAACTATTCCAGTGGTAACGATCAATGATACTACGTATGAACCAACCAATGAGACCTATACCGTTACAATGAGTAGCGTAAGTATTGGATCAACTCCAGCAGAGGCAATTACAACGACTGATTTAGTAGGAGCAGGAACGATCACCGATTTAGGTGATAGTGCACCAACGATTAGCATAGATGATATCACGGTTGCAGAAGGAAGCACCGCAAACTTTACAGCTACCTTAAGCAATCCCTCACAATATGATGTTACTTTTGATGTAACAACGAGTGATGGATCTGCTATTGCAGGAGATGATTATACCGCTCAAAGTAGTGTAAGTTATACGATTACCGCAGGAAGCACTACCGTAACGATTCCAGTGGTAACGATCAATGATACTACGTATGAACCAACAGATGAGACGTATACCGTTACAATGAGTAACGTAAGTATTGGATCGACTCCAGCAGAGGCAATTACAACGACTGATTTAGTAGGAGCAGGAACGATCACTGATTTAGGTGATAGTGCCCCAACGATCAGCATAGATGATATTACGGTTGCAGAAGGAAGCACCGCAAACTTTACAGCTACCTTAAGCAACCCTTCTCAATATGATGTTACTTTTGATGTAACCACGAGTGATGGATCTGCTACCGCAGGAGATGATTATACCGCTCAAAGTAGTGTAAGTTATACGATTACCGCAGGAAGCACTACGGTAACGATTCCAGTGGCAACAATCAACGATACTACGTACGAACCAACAGATGAGACGTATACCGTTACAATGAGTGGCGTAAGTATTGGATCAACTCCAGCAGAGGCAATTACAACGACTGATTTAGTAGGAGCAGGAACGATCACTGATTTAGGTGATAGTGCACCAACCATTAGTATAGATGATATCACGGTTGCAGAAGGAAGCACCGCAAACTTTACAGCTACCTTAAGCAACCCTTCACAATATGATGTTACTTTTGATGTAACCACGAGTGATGGATCTGCTACCGCAGGAGATGATTATACCGCTCAAAGTAGTGTAAGTTATACGATTACCGCAGGAAGTACTACCGTAACTATTCCAGTGGTAACGATCAATGATACTACGTATGAACCAACAGATGAGACCTATGCCGTTACAATGAGTAACGTAAGTATTGGATCAACTCCAGCAGAGGCAATTACAACGACTGATTTAGTAGGAGCAGGAACGATCACCGATTTAGGTGATAGTGCACCAACCATTAGCATAGATGATATTACGGTTGCAGAAGGAAGCACCGCAAACTTTACTGCTACCTTAAGCAACCCCTCACAATATGATGTTACTTTTGATGTAACCACGAGTGATGGATCTGCTACCGCAGGAGATGATTATACCGCTCAAAGTAGTGTAAGTTATACGATTACTGCAGGAAGTACTACCGTAACGATTCCAGTGGTAACGATCAATGATACTACGTACGAACCAACAGATGAGACCTATACCGTTACAATGAGTGGCGTAAGTATTGGATCAACTCCAGCAGAGGCAATTACAACGACTGATTTAGTAGGAGCAGGAACGATCACTGATTTAGGTGATAGTGCCCCAACGATTAGCATTGATGATATTACAGTAGCTGAAGGAAGCACCGCAAACTTTACAGCTACTTTAAGCAACCCTTCTCAATATGATGTTACTTTTGATGTAACAACGAGTGATGGAACGGCAACAGCGGGAGATGATTATACCGCTCAAAGTAGTACAAGTTATACGATCACTGCAGGGACTACGACAGTAACTATTCCTATAGCTACTACCGATGATACCACTTACGAGCCAACAGATGAGACCTATACTGTTACAATGAGTAACGTAAATATTGGATCAACTCCATCAGAGGCGATTACAACGACTGATTTAGTAGGAGCAGGAACGATCACTGATTTAGGTGATAGTGCACCAACGATCAGCATAGATGATATTACGGTTGCAGAAGGAAGCACCGCGAACTTTACAGCTACTTTAAGCAACCCTTCTCAATATGATGTTACTTTTGATGTAACAACGAGTGATGGAACGGCAACAGCGGGAGATGATTATACCGCTCAAAGTAGTACAAGTTATACGATCACTGCAGGGACTACGACAGTAACTATTCCTATAGCTACTACCGATGATACCACTTACGAGCCAACAGATGAGACCTATACTGTTACAATGAGTAACGTAAATATTGGATCAACTCCATCAGAGGCGATTACAACGACTGATTTAGTAGGAGCAGGAACGATCACTGATTTAGGTGATAGTGCACCAACGATCAGCATAGATGATATTACGGTTGCAGAAGGAAGCACCGCGAACTTTACCGCTACCTTAAGTAGTGCCTCACAATACGATGTTACCTTTAATGTAAGTACGAGTGATGGTAGTGCAGTAGCCCCAGGTGATTATACAGCACAGAGTAGTCAGAGTTATACGATTACCGCAGGAAGTACTACGGTAACTATTCCAGTGGTAACGATCAATGATACTACGTATGAGCCAACAGATGAGACCTATACTGTTACCATGAGTAACGTAAGTATTGGATCAACTCCAGCAGAGGCGATTACAACGACTGATTTAGTAGGAGCAGGAACGATCACTGATTTAGGTGATAGTGCCCCAACGATTAGCATTGATGATATTACAGTAGCTGAAGGAAGCACCGCAAACTTTACAGCTACTTTAAGCAACCCTTCTCAATATGATGTTACTTTTGATGTAACAACGAGTGATGGAACGGCAACAGCGGGAGATGATTATACCGCTCAAAGTAGTGTAAGTTATACGATTACCGCAGGAAGTACTACGGTAACGATTCCAGTGGCAACAATCAATGATACTACGTACGAACCAACAGATGAGACCTATACCGTTACAATGAGTAACGTAAGTATTGGATCGACTCCAGCAGAGGCAATTACAACGACTGATTTAGTAGGAGCAGGAACGATCACTGATTTAGGTGATAGTGCACCAACGATTAGTATAGATGATATCACGGTTGCAGAAGGAAGCACCGCAAACTTTACAGCTACCTTAAGCAACCCTTCTCAATATGATGTTACTTTTGATGTAACGACGAGTGATGGATCTGCTACCGCAGGAGATGATTATACCGCTCAAAGCAGTCAGAGTTATACGATTACCGCAGGAAGTACTACGGTAACGATTCCAGTAGTTACGATTGATGATACTGTTTATGAACCAACCAATGAGACGTATACCGTTACAATGAGTAGTGTAAGTATTGGTTCACCAACTCCAGAGACAATTAATACGACAGATTTAGTAGGAGCAGGAACAATTACTGATACAGGTGATAGTGCACCAACAATCAGCATTGATGATATTACAGTAGTTGAGGGAGCTACAGCGAACTTTACCGCTACCTTAAGTAGTGCCTCACAATACGATGTTACCTTTAATGTAAGTACGAATGATGGTAGTGCAGTAGCCCCAGGTGATTATACAGCACAAAGCAGTCAGAGTTATACGATTACCGCAGGAAGTACTACCGTAACTATTCCAGTGGTAACGATCAATGATACGACGTACGAACCAACAGATGAGACCTATACCGTTACAATGAGTAACGTAAGTATTGGATCGACTCCAGCAGAGGCAATTACAACGACTGATTTAGTAGGAGCAGGAACGATCACCGATTTAGGTGATAGTGCCCCAACGATCAGCATAGATGATATTACGGTTGCAGAAGGAAGCACCGCAAACTTTACCGCTACCTTAAGTAACCCTTCTCAATATGATGTTACCTTTGATGTAACAACGAGTGATGGATCTACTACCGCAGGAGATGATTATACCGCTCAAAGTAGTGTAAGTTATACGATTACCGCAGGAAGTACTACCGTAACGATTCCAGTGGTAACGATCAATGATACTACGTACGAACCAACAGATGAGACCTATACCGTTACAATGAGTAACGTAAGTATTGGATCAACTCCAGCAGAGGCGATTACAACGACTGATTTAGTAGGAGCAGGAACGATCACCGATTTAGGTGATAGTGCCCCAACGATTAGCATAGATGATATCACGGTTGCAGAAGGAAGTACAGCAAACTTTACCGCTACCTTAAGCAATCCTTCTCAATATGATGTTACTTTTGATGTAACAACGAGTGATGGAACGGCAACAGCAGGAGATGATTATACTGCTCAAAGTAGTGCAAGTTATACGATTACCGCAGGAAGTACTACCGTAACGATTCCAGTGGTAACGATCAATGATACTACGTACGAGCCAACAGATGAGACCTATACTGTTACAATGAGTAACATAAATATTGGATCAACTCCATCAGAGGCAATTACAACGACTGATTTAGTAGGAGCAGGAACAATCACTGATTTAGGCGATAGTGCCCCAACAATAAGCATTGATGATATTACAGTAGTTGAGGGAGCCACAGCGAACTTTACCGCTACCTTAAGTAATCCAGCGCAGTATGACGTTACTTTAGATGTGACCACATCTGATAATACTGCGCAAGTAGGAGCAGATTATTTGGCTCAAACTAGTGCAGGTTATACAATTCCTATTGGAAGTACAACAGTAACGATTCCGATAACAACGATAGACAACAATGTCTATGAAATTAGTGAGACTTATAATGTGTTGATGAGCAATGTCAGTATTGGCTCGCCAACACCTGAAACCATAACCACCACTGATTTACAAGGAGAGGGAACGATTACAGATAATGATGTAAATGATCCATGTTTACCAGATGCAACAGATAGTGATGGTGATGGCGTATGTGATGCGATAGATCCCGATCCAAGTGATCCATGTAATCCAGATAATACAGATGCGGATGGTGATGGCGTATGTGATACGATTGATCCAGATCCAGTAGATCCATGTAATCCAAACAATGTAGATTCAGATAATGATGGGGTATGTGATACGGTAGATCCTGATCCAACGGATCCATGTGTACCAGATAATACAGATGCAGATGGCGATGGTGTATGTGATACCGTAGACCCCGATCCAGCGGATCCATGTAATCCAAATAGTGTAGATTCAGATAATGATGGCGTATGTGATACGGTAGATCCCGATCCAACGGATCCATGTGTACCAGATAATACCGATACCGATGGTGATGGCGTATGTGATACTGTAGATCCAAATCCAACGGATCCATGTATACCAGATAATACCGATGCAGATGGCGATGGTGTATGTGATACAATAGATCCCGATCCAACGGATCCATGTAGTCCAGACAATACCGATGCAGATGGTGATGGTATATGTGACACCGTAGATCCCGATCCAAGTGACCCATGTATTCCAGATAATACCGATGCAGATGGCGATGGTGTATGTGATACAATAGATCCAGACCCAACTGATCCATGTAATCCAACAAGTGCAGATACTGATGGCGATGGTGTATGTGATGCTATCGATCCCGATCCAAGCGATCCATGTAGCCCAGATGCTACGGATGCAGATGGTGATGGCGTTTGTGATACAATAGATCCCGATCCAACCGACCCATGTAATCCAACCAGTACCGATACTGATGGCGATGGAATTTGTGATGCAGTAGATCCAGATCCAAGTGATCCATGTAGTCCAGATGCAACAGATGTTGATGGCGATGGTATTTGTGACGCAATAGATCCAGATGTAACAGATCCATGTGGTCCAGAAGATTTAGATAGTGATGGCGATGGTGTTTGTGATAGTGTAGATCCTGATCCAAGTGATCCATGTGTACCAGATGCAACGGATGCAGATAATGATGGCGTATGTGATAGTGTAGATCCCGATCCAGCGGATCCATGTAATCCAAATGGACACGATGAGGATGGCGATGGCGTATGTGATGCAGTAGATCCAAATCCAACGGATCCATGTGTACCCGATGCAACAGATAGTGATGGCGATGGTATCTGTGATAGTGTAGATCCAAACCCGACCGATCCATGTATTCCAAACGGACATGATGAAGATGGTGATGGTGTTTGTGATGCCGTAGATCCAAACCCAACGGATCCATGTATTCCAAATGGAATAGATGCGGATAATGATGGCGTATGTGATAGTATAGACCCAGATCCAGCAGATCCATGTAATCCAAATAGTAATGACGAAGATGGCGATGGTTATTGTGATGGAGTAGATCCAAATCCAACAGATCCATGTATTCCAGATGCAAGCGATGCCGATGGCGATGGTATTTGTGACACGATAGATCCCGACCCAAATAATCCATGTAATCCAGATAGTGCAGATGAAGATGGTGATGGTTATTGTGATGCAATAGATCCGAATCCAACAGATCCATGTATTCCAGATGCAACAGATGCGGATGGCGATGGTATTTGTGATACGATAGATCCCGATCCAAATAATCCATGTAATCCAGATAGTGCAGATGAAGATGGTGATGGTTATTGCGATGCAATAGATCCAAACCCAACAGATCCATGTATTCCAGATGCAACAGATGCCGATGGTGATGGTATTTGTGATACGATAGATCCTGATCCAAATAGTCCATGTGATCCAAATGCATTAGACACCGATGGCGATGGCGTATGCGATACAGTAGATCCTGACCCAACAGATCCGTGTAGTCCAAATGGAGCAGATACCGATGGTGATGGCGTATGTGATGCGATCGATCCAAATCCAACGGATCCATGTATACCAAATGGAACAGATGTAGATGGAGATGGTATTTGTGATACGGTAGATCCAGATATAACAGATCCATGTCCAATAGGAGCACCAGATGCGGATGGCGATGGTATTTGCGATGCCGTAGATCCCGATCCAGCAGATCCATGTGTTCCAAATGGAACGGATAGTGATGGCGATGGTGTTTGTGATAGTGTTGATCCTGATCCAAATGATCCATGTAGCCCAGATAATACAGATGCAGATGGCGATGGCGTATGTGATACTATAGATCCCGATCCAGCGGATCCATGTAACCCAAATAGTAGTGATGAAGATAATGATGGTGTTTGTGATACGGTAGATCCAGATCCAACAGACCCATGTAATCCAGATAGTGCAGATGCAGATGGCGATGGTATTTGTGATACAGTAGATCCCGATCCAGCGGATCCATGTAATCCAAATAGTAATGAACGAGGATAATGATGGCGTTTGTGATACTGTTGATCCCGATCCAACGGATCCATGTGTACCAAACAATACAGATGCAGATGGCGATGGTATTTGTGATACGGTAGACCCTGATCCAGCAGACCCATGTAATCCAAATAGTAATGATGAGGATAACGATGGTGTATGTGA
>NZ_FNSF01000006.1 GCF_900105455.1 Tenacibaculum sp. MAR_2009_124 | reverse complement strand
AATACTCACATTAAAGTTATCCTGAGTCAAAAAAGAAATAAATTGTAAATCCCTTAAATAACCATCAATGTCTTTTGATCCAGTAAAAGATATAATTAACTTCTTTGCTTTTGCTATTTCTTTTATTTTCATTAATATTTTCGTAGTCTCATAATTGATATCAGGTATGGCTAAATACAACGAATCATCCAAGTTAAAAGTCTTGTAAAATGATATAGCTTCTTTTGGATCCTTGAAAACTACAATACGCTCTATTTTCTTGGGAATATTACTAAACCATTACTGTTTTTTACAGTAGTAAATTCGTCCTTATTTAATTGTTTACCATCAACTAAATATCCACAAATCTTATTACCACTATTGAAAAGAGGAAATTTCACCTCACCCTGTTTTGTTAAAAAAAGACGACCCTTTATAATCGGATCGTCTTCTAACCCTTGTATAATTTATCTACTTCCTTTGAATTATTTGCATTTGCTTGAGATGAGAATGGAATATTAAGTAAAAGGAAATGATTAAAATTTGTGTCAACTATTTCTAATGCAATTTCTTCCGTATTTAAAAGTAAATCACACTCTTTATCAAGATATTCATTAAACTTATTGTGCAACTTACCCCATAATCCTTTAACCTCTCTACCTTCAATCTTTGCAACATACTCTTCTACCAAATCAGAAGCTTGCAACTTTAACTCAGGTTGTTGTGTATTATAGTATAAAAACCCCTTATCTGTTTTAATAACTACATAATAAAACCCAGATTTTCCGTATACAACATACTTCTTATCTGTAGCTAATAGCTTGTAATTTAGATAGTCAAATAGTGTCGGTAAATAAACCCTCTGATTATGATCACTCCAATAATTTAACACTTGTTTCTCTTTTTAAATTTGTAAATAATTACTAAGTTTGTAAATAAACTATAAAACAAAACTACAAATTAAAATTAAAACCGCAAATAAAATGAAGGATATTTATATAAAAAAAACACTTAGTTTCTTGAGAACGTTTTTCAAAGATCTCTCTTCAAGCCAGGCACTTGCCATTGGTTTTTTTATTATTATTATATGTTTTACCTTGTTTAATAAAAAATTTTCAGATAGTCCCAAGTGGCTTATGGAACAAAAAAGTGAATTCGAAAAATTATCCTATCAACTCAGTAAATCTTCAAAAGATAGCCTTATTGATTCTCTTTTTTTAGCTAGAGAACAAAAAATAATCATAAAAAAAATTAATAAAAATATTGGAGTATATCTTTATAAACTAAATTCATATAGTTATATCAATGTGCTCGAACCTTATTTAATATTTGTTCCTGCGGTACTAGATGATATCCCTTCTATTGTTCCTTTGGAAAAAGGAGATTATCAACTATCAAGTAATTTTGGAACACGTTTTCATCCTATTGATAAGAAATACAAAAAACATTATGGCATAGACCTTGCTGGTCCAGTGGGTAAAGAAATATATGCCTCCGCTAACGGATTTATAATTGAGGCTAAACTAGATAAGAATGGCTATGGCCATCACGTTATTATTCAACATCGTTTCGGTTTTCAAACACTCTATGCACATATGGATTAAAATCCTAGTATCTCGCGGTGATCGAATCAAACAAAACCAACTTATAGGAACTATTGGAAACACTGGAGCGTCCACCGGAAGCCATTTACATTATGAAATCATAAAAAACAAAGAAAAGATTGACCCAAAGCCTCATTTAATCTCAAAAGGGACATCTTTGAAAAAATTATAAACCTGTAATAATATTCTAAAAAAAATCTCAAATCTCATTAATTATGGAACATTCAATACAAAGAATTCTCACAACTTCAAAAATTTCTTCACAACTTCAAAAAAAAAGTATTTAAAATAAAAAATAAAGTTAACGCTATTAACGACCTCGATTTTAAAATTTTTAAAAACATAGAATATAAAAACGTTTCTCCCAAGAAATCACAAGCCTCAAACACCTTATCTACCTAAAAAACATCGATCTGGAAAAAAAGGTTTTATCACCCACAACCTTAACGAACTCATAGCCAAACATCAACTCTTAGAAAAACAAAGCGAAAAAGATCAAAAAATAATCCCCATTGGAAACATTGAAATTCTCGACAATTCTATCGTTAATAAAAACATTATAATTGGATATAACAGTAAAAATAATAAGTTTTACCTTTCCTATAATAAAGTAAATAACCTACCTATATGGAATCCCTATTCCCCAAGAAAAATTAAAGAACAACTTCATAAATTACACCCTCTAAATAGTTCCAATCTTCAGTTTAAAAGACTCTTTTTTAAAAAAAGATATTCAATCTATATCTAAAGAAAAACAAACTTTTATTCAAAACCAATTCAATGCTATTGTTGTAGAAGCTTTTAAAAACAATAAGTATTTTCAAAAAAACGTACAACTTATTAACCTAGATATTTTCCAAAACAAAGACAAATACCTTCATCAAAATATTAAATTTGATCACAAAGGAAAATCAATCATAGGAACGGTCAATGAAATCAACAAAGATTTTATTTCTATTGAACCCCTAATTCAAAAATCAAATCAAAATAATATATACCTTCTTACTCCAAAGGATATACAACACCAAGTCAATCAAAATAATATACAACTTATTTCAAAACTAAATTCTAAATATTATTTAGGGCAAAGCCATGGAGAACTTAAAATAGGAACTATTATCAGTGAAAAAGGGCAATCTCAAACTAAATGGTATTCAATGGAACAGTTTCTCTCCAATGAAAATATTCCTCTAAAGGTTCGAAACAACATTCATAAAAATGTAATTTTCGACAAAAACTTCTTTCTCGAATCTGAAAGTATTTCACTAAATAAAAACCAAAAATCAGTTGAAATAAAAAAAACACTTTCAAACTCAAAAATATTTCATAACAAAACATATCGCTAATAATAGAGATATTCAGTTTGAACCACTCAATAAAAAATCTTTTGATAAATTGGTTAAAGAATTTAATAATGATAAGAACTATCATAAACTAAATCAAATATCAAAATATCTGCCTAAAGACAAAAAAAAAGAAATCTCATTATAAAACTCACTCAATGCAATTCACATTATCAATTCAAAATCATCAAACAAAACAAGAAGTATTCAATACTCTAATTTTTTTTGATTCCGTTACAGAACTTATAGAAAAACTCAATTTCTCTAAAAGCTATCGTAATAGTAAAGGTAACTTTTCCTTAAAAATTTCTTCTGAAAATAAAACCCACATTATCATCTATTGTAATAACATCTCAAAGACAAATGAGCTCAAAAATAAAATCATGAATATAGTTATCGAAAAGATGCAAAACTATCAAGAAAACTAACTCCCTTATTACTCAATAATATATTTTAAAACTAACTAAGTAAAACAGCATCCCTTCCCTGTTTTACTTAGTATTATTCTAAATCTCATCTCAAAATTATGAAGCTATCCAAAAAGAAGTACTTACAGTACATCATTCAAACTATTGAAGCTATAAATAATAGTAATAACTTTAAAAATACTTTTATTAATAACCCTGGTTTCGGACGAATATTTGATATTATTAAATCTGAAAAAGACTTTCAATTACTCGAACAAACACTAAATAAATTTTACGGAGAACAATATTCTCAAACTGTTTTAAGTAGCCTAAAGCAAGCTTCTTTAACTTCTTATTTTACTCCCGATCCACTGGTCGATCTTATTGTGAACTTTTTAAATAAAAACAATACCTTTCTTCCTAAAACCATATTAGAACCTGCCGCAGGAAACGGTGCTTTTGTAAAATCTCTTCTCAAAGTTTTTCCTCAAGCTAAATACACTGCCTTTGAAAAAGATGTTATCACCTCCTCTATATTCTCTCACAATTTTCAAAACAATAAAAACGTTACTCTCTATGGAATTCCTTTTGAAGTACACGCCAATACCGATGCACCTAAAACCTATGATCTGATAATTTCTAATATACCTTTCGGTAGTGCATCCGTTTTTGACCCTTCCATATCACATTATGAAGACGATTACGTAATTAAAAAAAGCCTACATGGCTATTTCTCATTTAAAATCAATACACTATTAAACCCCAAAGGAATTGCCGTTATTATTACTACTAAAAATCTATTGGATAGAGAGAAAAACCAAAAAATTAGACAACAAATTATTAACCAATCCAATTTTATTGGAGGTTTCAGACTTCCAAATGATACCTTTGAAAAGGAAAACACTAAAGTTGTAACAGATCTCCTTTTTTTTCAAAATAATCAAGGACTTATTACCACTAAAGAACAAAAGGATTTAAACCAACTCTTTATTGATACTAAAGCCATTAATGTTGGAGACAATAAAGTCTCCTATAGTGCCTATTTTAAGGAATATCCAGAGAATGTACTTGGTGAAATCATAGAAGGCGGACTTTATCATAATAAGGATTATACTATCGACTCTTTTAACAATAGTATTGAACATTACCTAAGCCATAGTTTTGATCAATTTCTAAATTTTAAAAGCATAGACTTTAACCTTTCTCTTAAATCTCAAGAAACCCTAGAAAACCAAGAAGTAGCAGTAGAAACTAACTTGCCAAGTGCTGTTCTATATAGAGGCGAATTACAACCTGGCAATATTATCGTTGATCAAAATAAAATTGCTAAAATATCAGCTTCAAAAACTCTTGATTACATTAAAACAAACCCCCTTGAATTTGATAAATTATCTAAAATTATTCACATCAGAGATCGTTATATAGATCTTATCAATGAATCAAAAATAGAGACTTTTAACTCCATACAAAAAGAACTTAATTATGATTACGATTTGTTTTTCTTTCAATACGGTGCTCTTAATGAAAAAAGAAATAGACATTTTGTAGCTCTTGATAGACAAGCTCCACTTATTCTAGGTCTTGAAAAACTAGAACAAAAACAATATATCAAATCCGATATCTTCTCATCAAGTCAAAGAATCAAGGAATCTGAAGTAAAAATTGATTCTCTCAACGATGCTATTTTTTATAGTTTAAATAAATACAATAGATTAGATATCAAAGAAATTTCATCTCTTTTAAATATACCTCAAAAACAAATTATAGAACAAGGAATTTCGGAGCAACTTTTCTACTTCGATTTTCAAAAGAACCAAAAAGTGAATATCGTTACTTCACAAGAATTCTTCAGCGGTTTGATCTATCAAAAAATAGATCTCTATAAAAATGGGGATTTTGGAAAATACAAAGATTATATAGACAAATCCTACTTAGATAAAACCATTGCTAAACTCGAAGAGGTTAAACCACCCATAACTTCTTTTGAAGACATGGATATTAAGCTTCACGAATCATGGATGCCCTATGATATGGTTGAAGATTTTATTGAATATAAATACTTTACTCAGGTTGTCATTCGATTTAATCAAAGTAGTTCAAAATATATGGTCAGAGTTGAGTCATTAGATTTCGATCTTACCAAAAGATTTACCATTCAAACTCAAAACATTTATTACGATTTTGAAAAAGTACTCGCAGCTGCTCTTAACCAATCTATACCTTATGTAACTAAAGGGGATAAAGACAATAAGAAAACAGATAAGGTTAAAATGACCGAGTTCAAAATTAAATTTGAACTACTCTACAAAGAATTCAAACAATACGTATTAGACAATCCAACAATCAAAGATAAAATAGAAACGATTTTCTATAATAAATATGAAGCTCATCTCAATCCTGTATATGATGGAAAACATCTAACCTTTAAAGGTCTTGAACACTTTACCCCTTATAATTATCAACTCAACACTACCGCCGGTATCTTACAAAATGAAGGACTCTTAGTTCATAAAGAAGTAGGCTTCGGAAAAACGCTTTCTATGGCTATTTCCGCAATGAAATTAAAAGAGTTAGGGATTTCTAAAAAAACACTTATTGTTGGTTTAAAACCCACGTTAAAACAGCTAGAATCTAACTTTAGAAACGCTTTTCCTAATGCCAATCTTTTCGTACTAGATGACAAAAACGCAAAAACCAAAACTAAACGAGAAATCGCTTTTGCAAACATTGCTCACAATGATTATGATATTATATTGATGAGTCATGAAACTTTTAAACAGATCCCCCAATCTGTTCATACCATTGTTGAAATTATTCAAAATGAATTAAATCACTTGGAAAAAGACCTTTCAGTAATTCATAATAATTCATTTAAAATACATAAAGCGACCTTACACGGCCTAGAACGAAGAAAACAAAATTTAACCGTTGAATTAAAAGAAATTTATGCTAAACTAGAATTTAAAAAAGACAATACACTGGATTTTGAAAGTATGAAAATCAATCATATTATGGTGGATGAATACCATAAATTCAAAAACTTAATGTATACCACTAGACACAACCGTGTTGGTGGTTTAAATACCTCCTCTGGATCTGAAAGAAGTAAGAATCTATTAGCATCACTTCGAACACTTCAAAAAATATCAGGTAAAGATTATCAAGCCTCTTTTTTTTCTGGTACACCAATTAAAAACTCTATCACTGAAGCTTATGTAATTTTTAAATACCTAATTCCTGAAAAACTTAAACAACTCAACATAGAATCTTTTGATCAATGGGCTCAAATGTTTGCCAATAAAACCTATGAATTTGAACCTACTATTAATGGTGATTTTAAAGTAAAAGAGCGTTTTAGAGAATTTAAAAAATTACGCCTCCTTGCCTCTCTTTATAGACAAGTCTCTATTATTGTCAATTCAACTACTCATAAAGTAGACAAGCCTCAAATCGTTGTCGAGGCCATTCAAATTAAACCTACAAAACTTCAAAACAACTATTTTGAAAATATTAGAGACTTTATCAATACAGGTGATAGTAAATTAATATATACCAATAAAAATTATGATAAAGATCAACTATCAGCAGTATCTTTAATAGCACTCCATCACATGAGGTATTCTTCTATTGATGTACGATTACTTAACCAAGACCTTATAGAAAATGAAAATAATAAACTATCAATTATCTCAGAGCATGTTGCCAATACTTACTATGAAACGAACGAATTTAAAGGAGTACAAGCCATATTCTCTGATATAGGAACTCCCAAGGATAGTTTTAATGTCTATGATCATATTAAAAATACTTTAATTGATAAACACAAAATTAATCCTAATGAAATCATTTTTATTCATGACTTTAAAAATGACCTTCAAAGAGAACAGTGCTTTAAAGATTTAAATGCAGGTATTTATCGTATTGTTATCGGTTCAACCGATAAACTAGGTACTGGAACAAATTTTCAAAATAGACTTATTCATATTCATCATGTAGATATTCCTTTTGACCCCTCTAAAATAGATCAGAGAAACGGTAGAGGAGCAAGACCAGATAATGTTTTTGCCAAATCTCATTATAATAACCAAGTAAAAGTCAATTTCTATATAACCAAAAACACTTCCGATGCTGTCATGTTAAACCATGTAAATACCAAAGCCCGTTTTATTAGCCAACTAGTCAACGGTTCTATTAAACTTAATTCTATTGATTTAGGTCCTATCGATGATAAAGGTGAAATGGACTATAACTCCTTATTAGCCCTGGCACACGATAGCCCTCTTTTTTTAGAAAAAGAAAATCTTAAAAAAGAACTGGAGTCTTTAAAAATTGAAAAAGAAGTATTTAAAAAAAATCATCAGAGCGCAAAGTTTGCCCAATATCGCCAAAAGGAACGTTTCAAGAATTATCAAGACATAGAAAAAAATCTTCAAATAGACCATAAAGATTTCCCTCAAACCATATTGGAAGACTCAAACTATTACCAAAACATTATTCTTATCAATGGAAAAAATTTTATGAAACCTAAAGTACTCGGAAAACATATTATTGAATACTGTCAAGAAAAATCTCAAAAGCAACAGGAATTTGATATTGCTACTTTTTATAAAGCAACTTTATTCTATTCTCACGGAAACATTCTAGTAAGAACTAATAGTGAAAACACCTATGGATATGGCAAAAGACAACTTAATAAAAATGAAAAAGATGTTGCAATGTATATTAAAAATGCTCTTTTAAAAGTAACTCCATTACTCAAAGAGTATAAAGAGTTAGTAGAAAAGACAAAAAAAGAAATTAAAGGAAACCAAATTATCATAGATACCGATTTTCAAAAACAAGATCAAATACATAGCATCGAAAGCAGAATAGCACAGATCAATAAAAAGTTAGATAAAATTCAAGAAGAAAACACTCCTAGTGAAGATTCTAAAAATGATCAAATAAAAAAGAAAAACAAAAACAAAGAAAAACAATCAAATAAAGGACCTGTTTTATAAAGACGTTTCACCTTGCTTTACGCTTATATAAAAAGCCTTTGCCATTGGATTTTGTAACAAAAGAAAGAGCTTCTAAAGTCGCTTTTCCTCCTAACAAAAATTTACAAAGCAAAGGCTTTTAATATCTCTACAATCAAGAACGCTAGCCCTAACTAAATCCAACACTTTTTATGGTTAGGGAAAAGAAGAGTAAGGTGGGTTTTACCCTTGTTTTTCCAAGAAAAACAAAGGTTTGTTCGTATCTTTATATATATATATAAGAATATTCTAAATCTCACTAATTATGGAAAATCTAAACTCTCAAAGCCTGAAAAAAGGCACGAAAATTACCCTTTTTACTGTCGGCGAAGCTATGGCAATAACTTGTAAAACCGAATCAACCATACACGGACACAATGAAAAAGGCTACTACGGAAAGATTAAAGGCAAACGTAAAAAGGTCTACCTTATAAATGACCCACAAAATCTACTTTTTGTCGGTTGGGAACTCCCCATTAAAGCCGATACCGAAACCAATCAGTTTATCGGAAATGCACGCCTGAACTTATTAGGAAACTCCAAAGAAGAAGTCAAAAAATACGTGCTGGAAAATGCCGTAAATCTTACTGAAACTATTAAACGAATGATCAATTTCGTAGAAGTAACCGAAGGTTATCAAGATAATATCTATACCCCACTTTTTTAATTTTTTAAGTTTAAGTATTATGTTTTTTCAAAAACTCGCAACACTCAATGTGAAGCAAGTTACCTTGGCAATCACTATAAGTACCGACAAAATCGTTTCTGTGTCGGTACTGCCAAAGGTAAATGCTCAGGATAAAGCCATTACCAAAATCAAGCAATTGACCCTTACTGCATCAGCAGAAGAACTAGATCAAAAATTCTTTGATATCATTCAACAACCAATGGAGAAAACATCTGAAATAATCTCCAATATAGAAGAATATGAAAAAAATCTAGAACAAGCTCAAAAAAATTCTCAATACAATAAAGATAAAAAGGAGAAAATCAAAAAAACAATTCTCGCTCTTACTGAATGTACAGACCATAAAGAATTTAATGCTCTTAAAGATCACCAAAAGGCAATCAATCTAGCACAAAAAGTCCTAGACATTGACCCTAAGAATAAAAAGGCTCTCGATATCATAGAGACCATGAAAAAGTATAACAAACCCTCTCTTTTTAGTGAATAGTTATGAAAATAGATCAAATCAAAAGAAACTTCTGTTTTGTAAATGGAAGCGAAAAAATAACCCTAGATGATATCAATCCAACACTATCCAATGAAGATATCTTAAACCACTTTTCAAATCTTTACCCAGAGCTGACAACAGCCAAAATAGTAGACCTTGGTTTTGTGGATGGGGAGAATAAAATAGAGTTTAGAACCATTGCAGGAACTAAAGGATAGCTAGTTCCTGTATATACTGAGAGGGGAAGAGGTAAGGGACTTCCCCCTCTTTAAAAAAATATAACGTCATGAAAAAATTTAAGTACAATGGTCTAGAATTTCAACCTTTTAGACAACTCAATAAACAAGAACGTAATAAAGAATTAAGACTTGAGCTTGTCTCTATCGGGATTAACTCCTATGATAACGCCTCTATTCAATATAACTACGATGACTTCTATAAACAAGCCAAAAAAGTAGGAGCTCAGAAAATAGATGTCTTTCTATATGATGGTATTAAAGTAGTACCATGCACCAACGAACTATTTGAACTTAAAAGATAATAATATGAGTAGGTTCTATAAAGCTTGCCTGAAAGAGCAATATCAAAACGAACAAACCATTGAGCTTATTAATACAGCTTTTATCAATGAGTTTCAAGCGCCTAAAGTAAAGGTGGATAATTTCGAAATACCAATTATCAATAACATACAGTACCTACAATGGGAACTGGATAACATGAAAGAAAATCCACTGACAGCACCAAAACATTGGAGTGTAGCCAAACTTAGAAAAGCTACGTGGAAAACCCTTTCCGATGAGCTGCAATTCAAAGGGTACGGATACGGTGAAAGTATAAATTTCTGTACCTCTAATGATCTGAAAGACTCCAACATCTTAATAATAAGATGTATTACACTAGCGAAAATGACAAAATCTAAAAAGTATAGCCAGTTCTTTCGTTGCCCCAACAACAGCCATAAAAATAGCTTCGAAATTGTCGATAGCTTCCTTAAAGAATACTTAAACCATGAAAACCAAAGAATTTATTCGTAAAGCAACATGCAAACCCAAGAAAATACCATACAAAACAGACCAAGAACTAACGGAGTTTCACAAGAACTTCACCAAAGCAATAAAGCAAGACTTCTTGCACCTAGGAACACAGAGAACCACGCCGATAGCCTTAGACAATTCAATATTTCTAACATAGAAATTTCCCCTATTATTTCCCCCGAATTTTTAAAGGAATACTCTGTGAAACAACTACGTCAGATCGCTATGTGCCTTGTCAATGCAGTAGCACATTATGATAGTAGGGTGTGGCAATGGGAGTTCAATCCCGAAAATCAAACCCTACTGGATCTGATACTTAAAGCAGTAAATTACCTAAGAGAAGATCTTGGCGTTGATAATATCCAAATCTGTCAAGAAGAAGATAAAACCATAGTCATTGCCCTATTAAAACAATGCGGTCAGAATGATATGGTCTATTCTTTTAGAACTAAAAATATTTTCAAACTCAAAAAAAACAATAAGAAACTCTTTATTATACTGATAAACTTTATCAAATCTTTACCGTTTAAAAATATTTTTGAAAGCGAAGAATCTTATTGGATTCATTCAATCTTAGAATATATGTATGACATAGAATATGGTTTTATGGAAGAGGCTCAAGAAAGTAATAAGGAGTTCATATCTAATGAATCACTGAGTTTTTTAGAAGATTATGAAAGAATATATCATATAACTCCACACAAAAACTGGTACGAAGAATTATTGAAATACAAACCGAGAAAACATCAGTACAAAAAAATAAAGAAATTATTGTTAAATAGTACTTCCATCAATTTTGAAGCTGTTTATCAAGTAACTAATGAGGAAGGATGCCTTTCCGAAACTCATTTATATGATAGCTATTTTGTGGCAGATCATCCCGATAGCTCTTTTGCTCAAGAATATCTTGATCATATGAATACCATTGCTAGAGAAAATCAATATAGCACAGCTCCTCATATTATCGCTCTAGCCAAAATAGACTCCTTTAATGACTTTGATTATAAAATCAAACACCATATAGAGAGTACCAATAATTTCATTTTAGAATTTAATAAAACAATATAATGTTCGCACTATCTAACATCAGAGAAAGAGATAATTTAATTCCCACATTTGCCATTATTGGATATATAAGTGATAAACAGAATAACCTTGTAACTTATCATACCATACAAAAAGATAAACTATCGTCAGGAGAACCATTAACCAAAGAAACTGCTAATGGTATATTTGGAGCTTTAAAAGCAGAATTACAACCTTATAGTTTTAAAGGAATTATCCCTAGAAACGTACTTCACTTTAATATGAAAGTAAATTTAGAGCTTACTTGGATTTGCAATCCAAAAGTTAAAAAATTATACTTTGCAGAAGACACCGATATCAAATCAAAGTCTTATCCTATTCCAAAACTGATCTTTCGATTAATAGGAAAAACAATTTCCGTATTTGCTATTAAAAGTAACGACCCTATAAACGAAAATACTCAAGTCTACTTTTCCCCTTTTTTAAATGTAGATAACAATGGTAATGTTTGTATGGGAGACACCTCGCTTAACTATCAAAATTTTGAGCATTATGAAGAAATCATGCAGTTTATAGAGAATCAATTCTTTTGCTCAATGTTTACTCATATCCATAATAGTAATATGCTTAACAAAAACGTAGTACTTGCCTATAAAGAGCATGAAAATAAAAAGAAATTTAACGAACAACTATTAGTAGAAAGCCCTTTTAAAATCCACCATATTTATGAAAACTAGAATCCATATTGCACCGAATTACTTTTATAATCCGACCCACCCTATTACCATTAGTATTATTGGTATGGGAGGAACTGGCTCTTTAATGTTACCAAGACTTGCTAGGATTGACTACGCACTTAGACAATTAGGACATCCTGGTATTCATGTACATAGTTTTGATGATGATACCGTAGAAAGCTATAATGTAGGAAGACAATTATTTACCCCCTGCGACGTTGGAGCAGTGAAATCCGTGAGAGCCGTAACTAAAGTAAATCACGCCTTTTCTCTTCAATGGAAAGGCGAAAACAAAAAAGTAAACTGTCAAAACGATCAAATTCTTTCTAATATCATTATCACTTGTGTAGATAATGCCGAGTTTAGAATTAAACTAGCCGAAAGACTTAAATACGAAACCTACCACAATGACTATAGAACCCCTTATTATTGGCTTGATTTTGGAAATGGGAAAAAAATAGGTCAGTTTATTCTCGGTACAGTGATCCAAGACCCCAAAGAACAACTCATTAATACCGATCTTCAAGTAATTGATAAATTGAAAAATATTGTAGAACTTTTTCCAAACCTTCAAGAGTTTGATACCGAGCAAATACAAGGTGCTGGATGCTCTTATAGAGATAAACTCAACGAACAATCCCTTTTTATAAACGACGTACTAACTGCCAATGCCGGTGATATGATCTTCGAGCTTTTAAAAAATAAAAGGCTACAAATACATGGTAAGTTCATTAACCTTGAAACAGGTAGAGCAAACCCGATTCCCGTATAAAAAAAATGGGGCTGAAAACAGCCCCTTACTTATTTTCTGACACTCTCAAAAAATAAATATTTATACAAAAACAAATATACAATAATTCTAAATCATTCTCTATGAAATTTAAAATTTTCGGAAGCTTTAAAATAATTATAAACTTTATCCTCTTGGATAAAAAAGTACCGTTGTTGTATAGAATCAACAGTATAAAAACTGTTAGAACATATCCTATTTTAAAAACTAATTTTTAAAAACCAAAAGTATCATGGAAACATTAGAATCAATATTACCAAGAAAACTAAAACCAGGACAACTCTTTGAGGTAAATATCCCTTTTGAACAATTGCCCATCCAAACCCTGATTTTTGTGGTTAGGGGGAGGAAAAACAACCTGATCCTTATTAATAACCATAATTATCAATTACAAAAAGTGCAAAAGAAATATCTTACACACCTTAGACTATTGCAGCAAACCAACTCACGAGTACCAATCATAAATAGAGCTTACCTCACAGAGGAACAAGTAGCCTATATCAAACTGGTTTTCAGTAAGTTTGATGAATTAAACACCCTGAACTAAAAGACTGTATAACAGTGTTTTAATGGCATGATAATTGTATTATATTTATACTAATATTCTAAAATCTCATAACATGTTAACCTTATTCGAATTACAGAAAACATTACCCCCTTTTTTATTCACAGCAATGCTTATTTATGTAGGTCTTTTTATCCTGCGTATCAAACGATTGATTAAACTTCCTTTTTTTGTAATAGGTATTGTGATGATACTCATTCCAGGTATCTTTTTTATCCTTCCCTTTTTAGGAATTGTAGAACTATTGTTTCATATGAACTTCTTCTACAAACAAATCAAAGCATGATACTTAAGTTTATAGAGAAGATAAACCTCTTTGTAAACTACAGACTTTTAAACAGAAACATTCGCTCTTGGGAACACTATAGAGAGAAATACTGTATATGTAGTAATCCAAAAGATAAAAGAACGAATGAGTTTAAAGTAGGAGGTGTTTGTACAAATTGTCGTAAAACCATTTAATTATGAAAGTAACTATCGATCATAGATTCGATCATGTTCCCTTTTGTAAAGAGAAAGAAGTGCTGATACAGATGCTAGTAAGCAAGAAACATGTACTTGCCGCTCTTGGTAGATGGCATAATAGAATTGTAAATGAAAAATCTATTGAAGAGCTATGCAAATGTCACGCGGGAGGAACAGGCCCCTCTAATGAATTGGATTGGCTCTACGATTTCTCTTCCAAAGGGCTCACCATAAAATACGCCATATTTCATCAAATAATTTGGGATAACCAAATGCAAGAATACGACTATGAAGATCATTGTACCTTAGATATTATATGGAGTAAAAAAGAAGTTATTCAAATCTATCGTAATCAACAACAACAACGCTTATTTTAAAGAGCAAAAGAGGTTTTAATCGAAATTTTATGGTTTCACTAAACAGCTTTAGTAGAAATTCGTATTTTAGTCAAACTTTTCTCAAAACAAATTTTATTTGATTATCAGATTAAAATAATGGATAAAACAAACCAAAATAATATTCCTATGTCTCTCATTCTCTCACAAAACAATGTCAGGATTGATAAAAATCTGGCTTTTAATATCACAGATTTTCGAAAGTACTCCAAGAAAGATGAAGCCCTTATCAAAAGTCTAGTGATTTATATGTCGCTTAACTTTCAAAAGAACCTCTTCGGTCTAGTAGATATTGATCCAGCAGATTTTGCTAAACGCATGAAAATCTATAGAACTGATCTTTTTAAAAAACATGATGATCCTCTTTTTTTTAAAGTAAGTTCAACTCCTAAAGAAGAGTTGTTAAGACTTGAAAAAGAACACGGGAATATGTCACAGTACCGCTGTTGGAATACTAATTTAGAAAATGCCCTTTTTGTTCTCAAATACGAAAATATAATTAGCTCTTATAAATCCAAATCAGGAGACGAAGAACGAATAACCCTTAACAATTTTGCCTATATAAAAGAATTACACTTAGTGTTTAAAAAAGTAGGGAAAACTAAGAAAATTATCTACCAGTATAAACCTACTGAAGAGTTTGAATTCTCACTTAGAAAATTTTTCTTTAATGCTAATATTACCACATTTTTAGCACTTAGATCATCTAGCTTGGAAGATTGGTATTTAAATCTCCTTAACAGAATTCAGGTACAACAATATACAGGAAATACTAAGCCTATTTATTATAAAATAGTAGACTTTGCAAAATTACTTAATATTAGCACACAGCGGCTGGAAGCTAACGAAAAAGACGCATTCTCTGATGTAAAAAAGAAAATTAATAGGAAGTTTAAAAAAACCTTTTTACCTAAAGTTGAAAAAGAAATTATGGGATTAGAACTCAACTGGAGAAAAAGTGAAAATTCAAAATATTATAATGTTGTAGAAATCTCTTGGATAAAACCAAGTGAAGAAAGTCTCAAAGAAAATAAAAAATCAATTTATGAGGATCTTTTCCTAACAGAACTATTTAAAAATCTGTCAGTATTCTATAATGAGAATTATTTAAGCCTGGAGAGCGATATGGAAACCAAAACTAATAAGTTCTTAAAATGGCTGTTTTCATACAACGATTTAGATATCAAAAAAGGGAAGTACATTTCTGTTTTTGCCGATATTAAAGGAAAACATAGTAAACTAGAAGAAAAAGCACACGACTATTTTGTTTTTCTTGGTGATATGCAAAACAAAAGACGCTTTTTAAGATACGAAGAATCAGAGTTTATACTAATAAACCCAATGACCAACCAAGAGCTTCACTACAAAGAAATTAAAGAAGCTATCAAAGATATGTTTGATAATAAAAAAGTATTCTATAATTACGATTAATGAAGCAATACAAAACAACTTAAAAACACCTTTTAAAAGGTGTTTTTTTGCTCATTATAGTATATGAAGTAGAAAACTTAAATCTATTTCACTTCACCTCACATACGGAGATTTTGCACCATAAAGTAATATTTGAAGTTTATATTAAAATTGCCATTTTCAATATAATATAAATTGTTTATCAATTGGTTAAAAGGGATAATGTAATTTTTTAATTGAATTCTATTAATAACGATGTAGAAAAATCACCCCATTTTTCGTTAGTTCAATTTATAATTCTTCACTGTAGAAATCTTGCACCTTTAAGTTTTTATAATTAGGTAGACCAAGCTCGATTTTAGCCTTAATTTTCCTTACGTTGTAGAAATCTTGCACCTTTTTATGCTTTTCATTGTAGAAAAGCTGCACTTTCAGGATTTACGCTGTAGAAATGTTGCTCTTTTTGAGTTTTTCGATGTAGAAAAATAACCCTCTTTAATACTTACGCTGTAGAAATGTTGCTCTTTTTGAGTTTACAGTGTAGAAAAATAACCCTTTTTAATACTTACGCTGTAGAAATGTTGCTCTTCCCTTCCCTAGACATAAAATTAAAAACCTGTTAATCAAGTCTTTATGTTTAACGATGTAGAAATAAAGCCATGTATTAATTATTTAATATAATAAATAAAGATAATAAGGACTCAAAAGATAAAGTCTTAAAGAACTTTACCTTTTTCGACAAATATCATTATTATTTAGCAATAATAAAAGATGGTTAGGGAAATGAAAGAAATTTTATGCCGTATTGTCATTAAAAAGACGCTGTAGAAATCTTGCACCTTTTTTTAAAATAGATTTTATCTATACTATGCCTAAAATAAACTTTTATTAAACTGGCGTTTTTTTTAAACTATTTATTTAGATTAAAAGAAAAATGAGCCTCCAAATTTGATAAATAAGAGTGTTTTATGTAAAATTAACATACACATATGTACTTTTGAATAAAGTGGCTAAAACAAGCTTAAAACACTTTTTTTGTTTATATATGTTTTTTATAAAAAAAATTAGCCTTATCAAACTCTTTAGATGAGCTGTGCAGAGTGAAATAATGCTCTCTATCTATTAATAATTCTCCAAAATTATTTTCAAAAGGTTCTCCAGTAGCTATCATATATACTTTATACATCGTTTGTTTTTTTATTGGACTTTAATTTTCTGGTTTGCTTGTTGATTTTTCGAACTTTTTCCGCTTTGAAAAGTAAATAATTCAATCGGTAAAACACACGGAAACATTCATTCAATTCACTTATAATCGTTGGAATAGTTGTTTTACCGGTCCATATTTTTTCCAGTCCACCAAACATGATGTTATCTCTCTCCTTTGAAGCTACCAACATGGCGTTGATGTAGTACATCATGATCCTGAAATTAATACTCTTGAAATTAGCAGCAAATTCTGGTGTTGCTTTTTTATCGTAGGTTAAAGGATAACAATTAAAAAAATCAAAATCAAGAGTGTCTGAAGAACTTAGAAACTCTACCCAAAAGGTATCCTTTATGTTTTTAATATTTTCCCAAGATTCAATATAGGTTTCGAAAATAAGTTCTCTCGTATAAGAATCATACATCAGATGATAAAAACTATTGGTTTTGGTCGATTTATATTTTAAATCCAACGTATGTGATGTATAGGATAATGTGGCAGTAAAACTATCTTTTATACGCGCTTTTTTGGCGGCAGAAGCTAAGATTTCTTCTCCTACAGATAGAAATTTATCTAACGTATTTCTGTTAATTCCTTCTTTATTAATAGTATTCAATATATCCGCTAAATTCATAAATCGTATTTGTTTTTTTTAAGTTTTACCCATATTACAGCTCCTTTTGGATGATTATAGGGAATCGGAGTCTTATAACGTCTGGCATTTTTTAAATACCAAGCCCAGCTCCAGGTATCTAATAATTCTAGATCCTCGATATAATGATATTTAATATACTTAGCATTCTTTTCTATTGGCTCAGAAGAACACCCTTCCAAATCCACTTCACCAACAATCAAACCACTACCCGATTCAATCAAGCCAATTCTTCCCCTTATCTTGGTTGGTCTACTACGCATTTCCCAAATTTTTCCCTGGTCCAGTATTTTATCTAACCATAACTTTTTTACAATTAAACATCGGTTATATTCTCTTATCATGGATTATCTCTATCATTATCACAATTCGAACCATATAACTTTTCATAATAAGGATAGTTTTCATTACAGTCAAGCCCAATAGATAAGCCGTTATCTTCTATGACTATAAAGCGATCTTTTAAACGTTTCTGATACAAACAATAATTGTATGCATATGATGGCATGAAATCACAGTCGGTCCATCCTTTTCCTATCAAAGCTTCAGAATGATATTGCTCGATAATAGAAGATTTTTTTATTTCAATACTATCCTTCAGGCTATAATACTCTGAGTACCGTGTAGAATTAATATTCTTCCCATGTAAAGCATAAGCAATAGTGTCTTTTTTTTGTATAGTTATCAATAGATAATGCCCTGTTGACCAACGATTGGATGAAGGAAAAAAGCTAGTTATAAAAAAAAGGAATACAATTAGTAGTATATAAAATATAGGCTTGTTTAGTAATCGAAAAAGGATCTTCATTTATTCCGTGAATTTTTTTGCAATGATATTAATAGGAGTGTTTGGAGAGGTCAATGCTTTTTCGAAATCTTTAGTCCAGGTATTGTATTGAATATTCTCAATTAAGTTCTCAGGTTTGAATTTTACTGGCATAATCAATTTTTAATACATTATCATAATAATTTTAATACTTGATATAATTCAGGTAAAAAAATTGTCTCGTAGTTTTCATTAGCGATTCGAAATAAAGCCCACTCATCATTGTACTGTTGAATAAGTAAAAGCTCCGTTTTGGCATTACAGCCATAACTCTTAGCTTCTTTCTTTGATCTAAACTTATACACTTTCAATGTATTTAAATATACTGAAGGCCATTGCCCATAAAACCAAAAACAACTTATTTCTTCTTTGGAAAAGTCCAAATCCGAATCTTTCGGATTGTTGATGTTTATTCTTATTTCTTTTCCTTGTTCAAAGTCATAGTACTCAATGAAATTACCATCAGGTCCCGATTCTGAGCCACAATATAAATAAGGCTTTTGATTCCACCAAAATTCTGCTAAAGGATAAATATTAACATCTTTGTAACTAGCTAAAGAATAAAGAAAGCAAGGGTTGTTTAACTCTTGCTCGTATTTTGTCTTATAGTACATATATCAATGTTTTAACCAGCAATATCTCTGCCTAATAAATTCCAAAGAACACCGTCTAAATCATTCTGATCTAGACTTTTTAAATATCTGATAATAAATCCACAAAGGGTCTCACCGGAATCTTGTTGCAAGATGATCGTGTCCATGTCATGAGTTCGAATCTCCCATAAGCCACTATCTTTGTATAATGGTCGATTCTCAGGAAGCGTATCGATTAAATCCTCCGCAGTATACCAGGAGAATGAAAATTTTTGATCTTTCTGCATGTTGGTTAGTTTATAAATCGTTTTGAGTGTATTTCTTGTAAAGCCTATCAAGTAGTAATTTCGAGAATAATAAACGATTCTCAACCGTATGGTCTTCCATACCGTCAAACCATGACGTAGCTTCATCTACACAAAAATCTAATACAGCATTGGTATCGTTAATGTCTAAATTCAGTTTTGAATCCTTACAAATACCTACATCCTCAAATCTTTCAAAACTGCCGATAAACGCCGATTTTTTATTGTATAAAAAGTCATTCTGTTTAGGTAGTAAAAAAGAGTAATTCAGAACCTTATACTTTAACTGACCTTTATGATTGCTCCTTTCAAAACTCGGGTACCAGTTAAAACGTATAGAGGTAATGTCAATTCTTAAATTGCTACAAAAGATTGAGTAAAAAGGTTGCGCTCCGACAACCCTTCCCTCTTTATCTAATTGTAGCTTAAGAAAATCCTGCCCTAAATCTTCTAACTCTATTTCTAAATAGAAATTTTCAGGAATTTTACTCTGAGATAATTCTAAATCTTCTATTCTTAAGCGCTTATTTTTCATAATGTTATCTAGTTTCTTTGATGCTGAATTATAATGTCAAGTTTTTTTCTTTCCAATACTGTTTTATTAGCAAGGACTTTGTAATACCCAATCTTTTTATTACAGGTCAAAATAGTTAACTCCTTTTCCTTCTTAAATAAAATATTTGTTTGCTTGATATTCATTTTATCACTAATAACTTCAAAAACAATATTGTTGTCAATTTCTATTAAATTGAATATCGGATTGTGAGGATAGATGTCATCTAAAATTACTTGGTAATCTTTTAAAGTTTTGGTAGTTTCTACTGTTTGGTTCATAATTAATTGACTTTGTTTTTCAATTAAAAATACACAAATATTATACCAAATATCTGTTAAAACAGATATTTTTTTTATTAAATTTAATTAACCCGAAGTCGCCTCAATCCAAAAATGGGAGAAAATTCACACTATGGATTTTAATCAACTTATAATCGGGTTTTTAATTTTGGTATTGAGACTTTAGATATAAATGAAGTATTCTATAAAAAACAAGACCTGTTATCTTATTCATTTTTACTAAATCATCGTTAAGGCCATCCTTGGCAGTTACCTCAAATATTAGCGCAATTCATTAGCACTAACAGGTCTTTTTTTTTAAAATAAATATGTTTTTTATGGCTAGGGAAGGGAATATTGGAAGAATCAACGTCGTTTACGCCAATCCCAAGGAGCTGTAGGATTTGAGATAGACCATAAGCCTATTTTTAAAGTTTTAGCATGATCCTCAAGCTCTTGAAAATTGTCAGAATCTGAATATTTAACATAGTGCCAAGCTAAGCCTTTTTTTAAAAGTTCTTCAGAAAGATTTTTACCCCGATATAACACATAAGCTACAATTCTACCATACCTATCAATAGTCTTTTCTTTTATTTCTACTTCATATAAATAGATCTGATCTGAAACATATTGTTTTGCTTTTTTTGAAAACGGTTGTTTGTACTCTGGACAATCAATATCAGCTACTCTTATAGTATGCTGAACATTATCTTTATCTAAAATAACAATTGTATCACCGTCCTTTACTCTGACAACCTTTCCTTTCAGTTGAGCCAAACACATTGTACTACTTATTATGAAAATTAGTATCAAGAAATCTTTTCTAATTTTATTTGCCTTTTTTCTTTTCTTAAACATAGCTTTTTTAATTATCATCACCTAAATCTTCTATAATAAATGGAATATGATCCTTATTTAAGTTAATGAAGTTTTTACCTAGTTTTTCTTTATATATAAAATATCTGTTGGAATAAATGGAAACGGTTCGATACCGTTTTAATGCCAACTACATACAGATAGGAATAAATGATTTAAAAGAACGTATTAAAGCGTTTTTTAAGTAGTCGCTTTATCTACTTTAAGTGATCGTTTAATTTTACTTGTATAAAAAATTTATTTCTTCTCTAAATGACTTTTTTACGTCATCATTAATAAAAATATTTATGGGGATACTAAACAAGAATGTATTATCTGAACTACTACCCTGTAAAACTTCAATTATTGGAGATTTTAATGAGATATATTTGTCAACGAAATTTGTCGAATTAAAATCTAAATGACCATTATATTTTACACCAAAAAAAACTCTTTTGGTATGGTTATCTATACAGCCTTGGTGTGTTAAACCTACATTTTCTTCTAATATTCTGAATGAACTATAGGTTTTGAATATTTCTTTTATTTCTTTAATATAAGGTTGATTAAATTTTTTATTTTCTTTTCTTAAAATATCTAATGCTTTGGTTATACTTTTTATAACATAACTATTCAACATTTTTTCATCATCATCGAGATTAGGATCAGAATTTTCACAATCCTTATTAAAAAGTTCTCCTTCTAATATTGTAATAGCAGAAATAAGTGATATATTTTCTTTGTTTTTTTCCTTTGTAGTATTCATGATTTTATACTGATTTACTTATTTGTTAATTAGATCGGTTTAATTTACGCGAATTATAGTTCTTTATGGAATTTTCTAAACTTTTCTAATAATCTTTCATGTTTTTGTGTATGAACGCCTAATTCTTCGTGTTTATAGTAAATTTCATTTGGTCCAAACATCATATAGTCCATTTCATTCTCATTTAATTGCTTGAACTCTTCTTTTAGTCCATTTAAACTCTTCAAAACATAATTGTGAAATTCAACAATAAAATCTTCTTTTGTTACAAACTTTATTTCTCCTTTGTCAAAACCTAGTAAAAAATGAGACTTATTCGAAACTACATCTTTTATAAGGTGTAAGTCTTTTAAATATATACCACAATCTTTTATTTGAGTTTTAAAGTTTAATCCTGTGATTTCGCTGACTTTATTATAAATTTCATAATTTGAAGATTTACTATACATATTTAGGTTGTTAATTTTAGTAATCGGTTAATTAGATTTTAGATTCAGCTCTAATCATTCTTTTTTCCCAACCTTTAGAATTTTCTTCATCTATATCTTTTTGGGTAAAAAATCTAATTTGATATATATCGAGTGATATTTCTATTATAGTACCATCTTCTTTTTCCATAATGGCAAATTGTGTAGGACGACCATCATCATTATGACCGTCAAACCATTTATGGAAAAATCCTAAATATTCATTACCTGTTAAAAGATGTTTAATGTAAGCTTTTCTAAATTCTGTCATTTTATATTATTTTATTTATCGGTTGTTATACTTTAATATTCTGTTCGTATTTCTCAATACCTAGATGAATCTTTAATTTTTCAAATTCCTTTAGAGCTTCTTCTTTATTTTCCCAAGAAGATTTAAAGATTTGATACGCTCTTTTTGAAATCAATCCTCCTTTAATTATATCTAATTTTTCAGCTACTATTGGCTTGTCTTTTTTTGGATTTATTACCACAATCTTAAACTCTTTCTTTCCTAAATTATCCGTAATTAAAGCCACCTCATAATGAAAGGATTTTATTATATTAATTTGTCTTTTGTATAAAAAGTAAACTAATAAAAGGAATAGAATACTTACTAAAAATATTATCATAACATTATAGTGTTTTAGTGATCGGTTTTACTTACTTTAAGTTTATTATGTTAAGTAGTTTTAAGAGTACTAATACCAAATTTGCACCACCGATAATTATTATAGCCCAGGTCAGTTCTCTTTGTCTTTTGGAAGATTTTTCTAGATTAGTAATGAGTTTTTCATTTAATCTCCTGTTTAATTCAGCATTCCCCTGTTCTGCCAATTGTGCATAATAAGTTGAACCCAAAACAACATTAGAATAATCATTAATTTTTGATATCTTATTTTGACATTCTTGTACTACTTTTTTGATAGAACCTTCAGAACAACCTTTTGGATAATTTTCTGGAATATTAATTTTACTCATCGTTATTTTATACTTTAATCTAGGTCCTTTTCTTCGTATTCTTCAATTAAAAATTTTGAAGTTCTAACTAAACCTTTACCATCTAAATCTGAATAATGGTACTCATAACCTCCAGTCCATTCTCCATCAACATATTCGCTTTTTTTCCAACATATTACTTTTTGACCTTTTTTAAAGTCCGGAGGAAGATTCTTTATAGAATGACCTAAAGAAATTAAATCTTTAGTTAAAGTTCCTTTCCATTTTCTTTTAGGCATGATTTAATTGTTTTTATGTGATCGTTATTTTATACTTTCATTTGTACATATACAAATGACCCCTGTCTCTCCATCCCTAATAACTATTCCTTTATCTAATAATATCCAATTACCTGATAAATCAACATAAAAATATGAGCTAGAGATAGAATCTTTTGTATGACAAAAAAAAGTGTGTTTTTGTTTTATTATAGAACTTTCAAAATACCCAGTCCTATAATAGAAAATATTACCTATGATGTATAATATAACTAAAGCTGTAAGTGCCCAAACAATTCGTTTCATTGCTTATTCTATTAGTTTAAATTCTTTTTTATATTTCCTAGTTAAAATAGAAATAAGTTTCTTTTTATATTTTAAAGCTTTCTTTTCCGAATTAAAAGTTTTTTGATTTAACATTGTTGGTTCGTTTAATATTTGATATTTACTTACTTCTCCAACTTTATAAATAATATATCCATAACTATTCTTATAAGTTAGCATTGTTATTTTATTTTCAGCTTTTTCTTCTGGTGATATTTTAGATTCAGCATAAGATAAACTTAAAGGAAAGGCTACCAAGAATAAACAGAAATAGTAAATCGTAACAATCTCCGGCTCTATTTCTATAAGGTAGCAGCCAAATAAAAGAAGTAAAACAAATAAAAGGCTAATTTTTATTTTACTATTATTTTTATTTTTTATTGAAATAATTGGTATATAACAAAATAGAAGAAAAATTATATACACCGCAAAAGATAAAGGCTTTAACATTGGGTCCATTATTTTATTGTTTTTAAGTTATCGGTTTATTATATTTTGTTAGTTGGCCAAGTTCCACGAAGTGGACCAGGCTAACGATCGGTTTTATATACTTAAATTATATAATTCAATATATTTTTTAAGTTTATCTAAATTATCTTTTTTTACTTCTGTATTTGCAAGGTCTTTATAAAAAGAAATGAAATTAGACCACTTATTTTTTTCTATAAAACTTTTACGAGCAATAGTTACTAAATCTTTAACTTCAATCCTTAATCTTGATAATTTTTGTAAAGTGGTATTTCCATTTAATTCTAAAGTTCCATTCATAGCAACTTCAATATAATTATTAAGAAAAATTGTGTTTTCTTCTTTTTGCTTTATTACCCAATTTGGCACACTCATAAGTATATGTATTTTAGAAAGGCAGAACAGGTTTTGAGAAAAATTGCTATGAAACTCAAAGAAGAATCCTAGAACTGCCTTATATTTTTCTTACAGCTAAATTACAAAATAAAATTAAAGCGTGCAAATATCTACACGTTTATATTAAAGGAATTATTACTTTTTTTGAGCACTTCAATTACCTGTATAAGGCTATCAATAGTATATCCTTTACCTTGAATTATATTATAAATAATACGTTTAGAAATACTTTTTCTTTCTATTTCTTCTATAGCTATACCTTGCCTCTTTATTTCACTTTCAATCGCCTTAGCTATATCAGCTCTTTTCTTTTCTATGTCAGATTTTGTCAATCGTATATTTTTTAGTAAACATTTTTATTATTTTTGGTATAAAGCCAAACTTTAATTCAAATCAAAAACTGGGATTCCTGGTATGAGAGAATCTGTTTTCCAAATCTCATATTTTTCATTTTCAAATTCTATTACTAATTCGTTTGCTCCTAATTCTAATATTTCTAAAATTTTATTTGGAATTTCCAACTTAGAGAAATAATCTTCTCCCGAAGAAATTATACCATTTTTTAAAATTCTGTAACTATATACTTGATTTTCAATACTCATAATTCTATCGGTTTATTATATTTTGTTAGTTGGCCAAGTTCCACGAAGTGGACCAGGCTAACGATCAGTTATTTAGACTTCAGTTTGTTACTTATAATTATTAAAAAGGGTTTTAACAGGCTAACCCTTAAACCCACGAGACTCCATTATATTTAATAAGTCTGTTCAATTCTCGTATGGCATTCAAGACTTGTAAAATTAAAAAATCGGTTATTTAGACTTTAATATTCCGTTTTTAATATTTTTTTTAAGGCTTTAACTTGTTCAATAGCCGTTTGATGGTCATAGTCTCTATCATCATTATCTTTAACGTCCATAAGAACACTTAAAATAGCTTTGCTAACTAATGCGTTAGCTTCTTGATATGCTATTATACGTTCTTTTTTGACAGTCATTATATCAGCATATTTTCTGCCTAAATCATTAGTAATCGAGTATAATTCTAATAAGATATCTTTCTGTCTTTTTTTCATCGGTTATTTAAACTTATATTGAATTTTATAACTAGAAGGATATCCGGCTACTAATTTTTCTACTTCTGAAACCATTCCACTCATTTCTGAAAACCCCTCTTTTTCTATCGTAGTTATTTCTATACTCTTTGTTTTTATCAACTCATAATTATATGAAATGTCTGTTGCAGTGGACATACAATCGAAACAATGCCAAAAAGATTTACGAATAAGACTATACCAAACATGTTTCATCTTGTTCTCGTTTCTTTTTTTACCACAACATGTACAGTAATGTCTTTCCATACTTATCGGTTATTTATACTTTTTAATCTTTATATCCATAGGAATAAAGAACTTTGATTACCTTTTCAAAATTTTCCTCTGATATTGCCCTTCTATCATTAACAAAATGGCGAATAGTATCTTTTGGAATGCTTGATTCTTCTTCTAATCTGGAAATGTTAATTAGTTTGTGTGTTTTTAGCCATTCCAACAAATTATGTTGATTGTAAGTCATTGTTTTGTTTTTTTATAAATGTACGAAAAAACGTACATATAAAAAAGGGATTTTACAAAAGCCCTTCATCGACAAATGAGTAATGTTTTTCTCTTGTAATTATTATATGGTCTAATAATCTAATTCCTATAGCATCGCAACCTTTTTTAATTTTATTGGTTACATCTATATCAGCTTGTGATGGTACAAGTTTTCCCGATGGGTGGTTATGAACAAGTATAATTCCATGAGTATTTATATGAAGTATATTTCTTAGAACTGTAGGAATATCTATTACTGTTCCTACTCTACCTCCTATCGAATGATTATCTACATTAACCACATTATTGTTATTGCTAAGGTGTATGATTTTAAATTCTTCTCGTGTATCCATTATTTCGTCATAAAAAGGAAAGATAAAATCAAAAACATCTGAACTAGTTAGGATTTGACGTGTAGGTAATGACGTTCTTCTATAAATTATGTTTAATTCACCAATAAAATCTTTGTAAGTAGCTATTCTTTTCATTATAAAAAATTTTAGATTAATAATTAATATTTGCACAGCTACTCAGCTTAAGATGAGATTTTCGAGGAAAGGAAACGGAATAAAAAGAGCGAAGAATGAGCCTGATTATGCCGTAGTCTTATCGAAGTAAATCGAACGAGCTGTTCTTAGTGCCAATATTATATATATCTAGCGTAGCGTTCCGTTGTTTTGTTTCTTTGCTATCAAGCGAAAGAAAGGTATTACAAACGGTTCGAGACCGTTTTTAATGCCAACTACATACAGATTAAAAAAATGATTTAAAAGAACGTATTAAAGCGCTTTTTAAGTAGTCGCTTTATCTACTTTAAGTGATCCGTTAGTATACTTTAAAATCTACTCTTTATTTATAATTCGTTTACTTAAATCTTGGACATAAAAAAAACACCTTAATAAGGTGCTCAGTGGTAAGTGTTATTTATGTGGACAACAAATCATATAGCGTTAGCCTATCGGCACGCCATATGTTTAGTTGTAGCTAGTTTTCCTTAAACTTGTATCGAGGAGTTTTGAATATTTCCCCTTTTCCATAATGTTCAAATTCTTTTAGAACTAATTCATTTAATTCCTGATTAAATTGCCATTTATTTTTAAACATTGTCCAATTTATATCTATAAAATTATCTTGCTTAAAACAAACTACTCCAACTGCCTTTGTTGCTTTTCTTTGATATTTGTATATTTCGGTAAAATTAATTAATGCTTTCTCCCAATTGGTTGAGAAGTCTTTCGTGAGTGGTAAAAAAACAAAGGCACAATCAGTTCTTTTAATATAAAATCTAAAAGGCATTGAAAATTCATTTTTCTTTGCTATTTCAATCATAGTAAGAAATCTTTTTTTGAATTGAGACAATTCATAACGTTTTAATTTGGCTATTTCAGTTATTAAAACATGATAGTCATTAGATTGTTGTTGTTCCTGAACTCTGATTTTGTCTTGAAAAGATTCTATAAAATCACTAATCCAAAAACTGTTTAAATCTGAATAAAATTCGGATATATTATAAAGGTAATCGAGATTAATTAAATCAGTATTATCATTATTTATAAAATGTGCTATAATGTATTCTTCCTCGCAGCCATTAACAAAACTTCTGTGTTTTAGAAATAATTGTTCTCTAAATTTTAAATACTCGTCTAGTTCACTTGGAGTTATAAGATACTTGCAAATATTAGAATAGTCATTAATATTAAAAATGTGTATTAATCCGTCTGTTTTACTTTCGTAAAATTTCAACTTTTTATATTCTTCATTTAATTTCGAATCACATTTGTAAATTATCAAATTATTAATATCTTGTATTTCAACTTTAGAGATATCTATGGTTTGATTTCTGCCATTTTTAATTGGAATTATATCATATTTTTTTAGATATTTTGAAGTCTTTTTTATTTGTTTTTTTGCCTTATTAAGTACTTTGTTTTTGAACCAATTTTCTGTAGATTCTTTTGCCTTTTCAAGATTTCTTTCTTTAATTTCAATTATAAAAAGCAAGTTATCTAATATCAATATATTATCGGCAAGTTCTTTTTTACCATCTTCTGGATAAAATTCGTTTTTTGAAAAAGTGAATTCTCTGAAAAAAACTTGAGTGTTGATTTCAGTTACTAATTGTTCTGATATGTTCTGATTTTCTTTCAAATCTAGTTATATCCGAACAAATATAATTATTATCCAGTTTATTTCCCCTGATAACCGAACCTTTTATGTTTTTTATGAGAAACTAAAAATTGTAGTTATCTAGAAAATTCACTTACCACAATTATGTCAAAGAACTTTACAGTTTTAAAGGAACTGAAAACCTACTGTATTTTATTTTTATTCACTTTTAAATTATCTTTGTCCTAAATATTAAATTTATCACGGATTTGATATTTAGAGGTTTAAAGTAGTTAACTGAGTGAAGGCAGTTAGCTGCTTTTTTATTTATATAATTTTATAGTTCAATCAATCTTATTATCGCTAACTTCGTTATAACTTAAGAGACGTCTTAAGTTCTTTTTCATAGCAATTTTCCCACTCAATCTTTGAGTGGGTTTTTATTGGAGTTTAGGTTAATTCAACTTTTAATGTGGCTCCAGGTTCTTTTGGTAATTCACACCAATGTGTTACATCCTCCATTAAATTTTCTCCAGCTTCATCATAAAAACCCTTTACATCTTCATAATATTCAGCAACAACCCATCTACTGTTTTTAGGAAAACTAAGAGGAGCGTAAGCCAAATAACTACCACATTCTACATTTGGTAATTTTTCTTTTACGTTAAATACCTGTATCATAATATCTTACTTTAGTGATCGTTATTTTATACTTTAATTAATTAAAAGGATTCCAATCATCAATTGTAAACACCCCTTTTTTTTCTACTACTTCTAATACATCTTCCATCTTCATATATAAATCAAAACCATTTACACCTGAACCAAAACACCAACCATCTCCCCCAACATTTTCCAAAACGAGATCAAAATTACATACTTCCAAAACAGCAGAATTTATTTTAGCTATTGCATTGTCTAACTCGTTCTGTCTTTTTATCAAATTCTTAATATCTCTCTTAAAACTCATCGGTTTATTATATTTTGTTAGTTGGCCAAGTTCCACGAAGTGGACCAGGCTAACGATCGTTATTTTATACTTTAATCTAGGTCCTTTTCTTCGTATTCTTCAATTAAAAATTTTGAAGTTCTAACTAAATCTTTACCATCTAAATCTGAATAATGGTACTCATAACCTCCAGTCCATTCTCCATCAACATATTCGCTTTTTTTCCAACATATTACTTTTTGACCTTTTTTAAAGTCCGGAGGAAGATTCTTTATAGAATGACCTAAAGAAATTAAATCTTTAGTTAAAGTTCCTTTCCATTTTCTTTTAGGCATGATTTAATTGTTTTTAAGTGATCGGTTATTTAGACTTTAATTTCTTTCCTTTTTTTATCCACACAATTTTATTTTTAAATATTTTACTGCTATCTTTTAATACATAGCAATTAGTCTCTTCTTTTACATCTTGAAGTGTAATAGTGTCTTTAGAAAATAATGTTACCATTTTTATATTTTCATAAGTATGGTCTTTTTTTTCAAAATAGTTATGAAAAAAGGAGAAAGCTAACATTAACGCTAATCCAAATACTAAAGGCCATACTAAATTTTTTATATTTACCATCGGTTAGTTAGATTTTAGTTTTTAAATATTTCCATTCTGAGTTCTTCATCTTCATTAATAACATTGAAGCGATTATTACTTATTTTGCAAACATCTATTACTTTTTTAATAACAGCGCAAGTAAACATATCTTCTGTACATAAAATTATAACCCGAGTAGGTGTTTCATAGGCTGAATAATCTATAAAAGGGTTTATTGCTTTTTCTATTTGATTTAGTAGGTTTGATTTTGCCATCGGTTAATCATACTTTGAGATACTTAGATTTAGGAAAAAATTGAGATGCATTGACCTGCATTCCATACCCTGCTATTTCCTGTAATAATTCTTCATTCAATTTTGCACCAGGAGAAATATTCATATACCCACCTCTTGGCTGTGTATTAGCCTGAATTGCTCGAATATCATTTTCAGACATTTCCACTAGAACGGTAATTGTATCAATATTTCCGTTTTCAAATTCAATATTTGTTTCTAATATATTGTAACTCATGATATCTTTTTTTAGTGATCGGTTGTTATACTTTAATATTCTGTTCGTATTTCTCAATACCTAGATGAATCTTTAATTTTTCAAATTCCTTTAGAGCTTCTTCTTTATTTTCCCAAGAAGATTTAAAGATTTGATACGCTCTTTTTGAAATCAATCCTCCTTTAATTATATCTAATTTTTCAGCTACTATTGGCTTGTCTTTTTTTGGATTTATTACCACAATCTTAAACTCTTTCTTTCCTAAATTATCCGTAATTAAAGCCACCTCATAATGAAAGGATTTTATTATATTAATTTGTCTTTTGTATAAAAAGTAAACTAATAAAAGGAATAGAATACTTACTAAAAATATTATCATAACATTATAGTGTTTTAGTGATCGGTTTTATATATTTCCTGTACGTTTAAGTGTTTGATTTAATATAGCTTCTTGCTCCATCTTATATTCTTCACTTGAATACTTTTCTTCAAGTTTATTTTTATTCTTTATCCATTCTTCTAAAAGACTTTTATTTTCGTCAATAAAAGGGGAATATTCCTTTTTACTTAAAATACAATAATGAGCAAACTCTATCATATCTTTTTCGGTAAACTTTTTACTGGATGAAAAATATGTATTCATAAACTTCTGGTTTTTTATTCCTTTTAAGTGATCGGTTTAATGAATTATTATTAGTTCTTCTGCATCATCATAGTAACTTCCGTTTACTTGACTAGAACCACCACCATACTCTCCTAAACGAACTTCGATATTATCTCCGTTTCGCTCTCTTAATCTTTCAAGCTTTTCTATTAAGGTTTTAATATTCATAATGTGATCGGTTTATTATACTTGTTTAATCTTTTGTTTCCAGTCGAAGTATTTATCTTTATAACTGCCTAAATTATCAAGTGTTCCTATTTCATTATTTAAAAGAATATCAACGCAATTCCATTTGTTTTTTTCAGCACCCCAATAAACTGCTCTTTCAGCACTATGGTCAAGATTCTGTAAATCATTATCTATTAAAAATTGCATTAAATTTACATTTCCTGATTGAGCAGCACTACAAAAAAGACCACTTAAATCATTTATATATGCGAGAAGCATTTCTACTATAAGTTGATCTCCCTTTGAAGCTGCCCATTGTAAAGAAGAATGATCTACTTTGTATTCATCAGATCTTTCAATAAGGTATTTTACCGTATCATAATCTCCATTATGACAACAGTAAGCTAAAACTTTTTTTTCTGTAGCTTCCTTATTAGAAATTCCATTTTCTAGAAAATACTTAACAATTTTAGAGTAACCTTTTCTTGCCACTATATCAATAGACCAATTATTTTGTACATGAATATTTACTCCGTGTTTAACACACATTTTAATACTTCTTAAATTCCCTTCGAGACAAGACTCGATAAACATTTTTTCTTGCTCAGTCATTTCTATATTATTTTAATGATCGGTTTATTGAACTTTTTTAATCTTCTTTCCATTTAAGTAAATTGAAGATGATATCTTTTGCACCTTCTTCGTCTCTTTTCAAAATCAAAGAGATCAAAGAATAATATTCTTCTGGATTCAATGATTTAGCTATTTCAAAAACTGATTCGGCTGTAAGTTCTTGGGTAATATCTGGTTCCTCTTTTTTTGTAATCTTAATTATAGTTTCTTTGGAAAAGTTTCCCATTTGGTCTTTTACTCCAAAAGTTTCATCTAAGTAAAAATCTTCTGAATTTTCCCCTAAACTTTCTATTAGCTCATTCGCTCTAGTTTTACTTTCAGCAATAATATCAAATAGAGCCTCAATAGCTACAAATTCATTTTTTTTTGGAAATGCTTTAAATGTTTTCATATTATCGGTTATTTATACTTTGGTTTATTTAAAAATTTATACACTACATATAAGAAAGTAATTATCCCTAAAAAACCACTCAATCCAATAATCATTTTTTTTATTTCTGGATTTTCTGCATAATCATATAAAAGAAACATCATTGGTATGAATATAATTAGACTAAAGATTATTCTTAGACCAAAAGGTAAATTATCCTTTTTTTTCTGTTCTACATTTTCAATACTTACTTTATCTTCTATAAACTCATTTCTTAATTTTTCCATATTGTTTTACTTATAAGTTATTTAGACATATATTATCTGCTCGTCTTTTGGATTCGGTATATAAAATTGTATCATCGTTTGATAGGAGATAAAGTAATTAATACCCAAGGATTATCCATAAAAAACCATTGTACTTTTTCAACTATAAATTCTGGATCTTTAAAATTTACTTCGTCCATATGTTTTTCAAGAATAGATTTCATATAATCATAGGTTTTATCATGTAAGTTATCTTCACCAGTTACAAATTCTTGAAGATTGTTACTATTAATGTCAATTAATATATTATCTCCTTTTCTTGGAACACAATCAATATTATATTTAAATGAAAAAAATCTATAATCAAAATCAATGTCATTGTTATAATACTTAGTTCCTTTATGGCATTCATCGTTAAAAAACATCATTATTTTCATAATACTATCGTTGTTTACTTATTGGTTTATTGAACTTTTTCAAACAAAACAATAACGTTACATATTTCTTCTTCATCTTCTTCTTTAGAAATAGCTGTATGTATGCTTATTACTTTGTATGACTTATTTAACTCTTTTATTCTATCATTAGCCATTGATGTAGCTATGTAAAAATTATCAGCAGGAAAACATTCTATCATAATTTATAGTTTTTTGTATTTATATCTTATCAGTTTACTGAACTTTTAAAACCACCCTAAAGCAGTTAAATTATTTTCGTCCGGTTCTTTTAAGAAAGAAGAATTACCAATTTCATTTTTTCTAGTATTGAAATACTCTTTTTGATCTTCCGAAATATCTTTTATATTTATAAAAACATTTTCATAACCACCATCTGACTTTTTATCGTAACACAAAATGATCTTTGTGTCTTTACAATCCCATTTTCCATATGGAAGTTCTTTAATACAATCCGTTTCTATTATTTCAGATAATATTTTTTTTGCTTTTATTACACTGCTTTTAGATAATCCCATTTTTACATTTTTTAAGTGATTGGTTTTACTAACTTTCGTAAACGTGTCTTTTTAAATTCTCTATCTCTCTGCAACTTTCGAATATTTCTAAAGCTCTATGCTTAGAATATTTATTTCCAATTGCAGCAACTTTTTGCAAACTCTTTTCAGAAATTTCGTTTACCTGTTTGTAATATGCTTTCCAATAACCAGGAGAACTTTCTATTGCAACTGAAATTACGTAATCATTATGTGGATGATTATATTTTATTACTGCTTCTAATATTTTGTAGTCCATAATATTGTTGTGTTTTAGTGTTCGGTTTATTGAACTTATAAACTTGCTTTTTTATATTTTTCCAGGACACTATCAACGGACATCCCAGATATAGGGAATGTTGCGAACATCCATTCTTTTTTGATTGGATCATAGTATCTATCAGATATTAAGAAAGTATATTTATTTCCATTATGTGATTCTAATACAACACGGTCTCCTTTTAAAAGAACTTCTTCACATTCGTGAATTGTTTTATTAAATTTTTCACTTTTAGCTATTATTATATAATTCATGAGGTATGGTTATAATTTATGTTATTTTTCTTATCGGTTAATTAGACTTTGTTTTTTCTATTTTCACTTGTCTGTCGTAATCATGTAATCCTCCATGAGCTTCTGCGAATTCCATAACTTTTTCCAAAAAACTAAGACTTAAAGTGGCTAGTTTTTCAATTTGAATAAATTGGTTAACAGTTATCGTTTTATCTGGAAGTCTGAATTGATTATTTTTAAAAGTAACATAAAGACCTACATTTTTTAACTCATTTAATTCGGAAGTGGGTATTTCAAATTGTTCAATCAGTTTTCCTAAATCATTAATATCCTTTTCAATTTCTTTCTTTAATTCTTCGTTTTCGGTTTGATCCCTTAAAACCATCAGAAGAATAGTAGAAATATCTTTCATCCCCTGGTAACTTTCATTTAATTTAGTTATATGATCTTCATAACCTAATTTCTTTAGCTTTCCATAATTTAAATCTTTAGCTTTTATTTTTCCTCTTAAATAGCTTATAAATAGATTATAGAGAATATAAAACCTTCCAGATTCTTCAAAAGATAAATGGAATAAAGTATAAGCTCTTCCAAATTTTTTGTTTTCTTTTAGAATAGAGGCATCTTCAAAAAGACTTTTTGAATTTTCAAATGTAAAATAGATTGCATCAATTATTCGGTTTAGCATTTTTATGATTTTAAGTGATCGGTTATTTAGACTTTATAATCCCATAGTAATTCCTATAATTTCATTAAGGGAATTTTTAAATATTTCGTTTAAATCTTTTTTTAGTTCATTTTTGTTTCCTTTATAATTCAAAACTAAATCATCTATTAAAGGACATAAATCTTTCAATTTACTTGTTGCTTCTTGACTTAGTTTAGTTCTTTTTAACATACCATTAATTGAATCACTTCCTAAGTTTAATGCCTTTAGTTTTTGAGAAAACTCTTTTTTTACTACACTTAATTTTTCGAGTAATAGTTCTTTTTCTTCATTTCTTAATTTTTCCATATTGTTTTACTTATCGTTTTATTGAACTTTAGTTTCTATTAAATCTTCTCCTTTTGGACCAGGAAAAAAATCTATTACTTTTTCCCCTTTAGGTAAATTTTCAATTTTAGAATTTAATTCCTCTAAAGAAAGACTAACTGTCTTATTTCCTTTTAATAAGTATATTTTATTAGAATGATTTGAACTTAAGAAATTTGATTTTTCAATTATCATAATCTTGTTGTGTTTAAGTGATCGGTTAATTAGAGTTCTCTTATAGTTTTTGTTCTAAGTTATTTTCACACCATGCGATAAGTTCAATAGTATTACTAAAAGATTTTTGCTCATACTCTTCAAGAGTATAATAAATAGTGATATCATCAACTATTGAAAATTTATAGATGTCAGGATAAGAGTCCATGTGTTTCTTTATTTCGTTTATAGCTTCTTCTAACATAACTAATATTGTTTTTTTAATGTCAAAAAAGTGTGAAATAACTATACTTTTTTATTGGTATGGTTCTTTATACTTTCTTGTTGTTTAATATAAGCTTCGGCTTCATCTTTTGCCTGTAATCTGCATAGTTCTTCTATATATTTTTTCAAATTAGTTTTTCTTAATTGAGAACATTTTGTAAGTAAATTGAATGTTTTATCATCTAGGTGAATAAGTTTGGGATGTAAACCTTCATATCTTTTATTTGATTTTTTTTTAATCGATAGAATTCCCCGAGGCTCTGCCTCGGGTGTAGCGTAAAGATATGTACTTTTGTAATTATGAGCGAACATATTTATAAGAGTCATAATAAAAGTTTGATTTTATATCATTTTGTATGTCCAGTAAAATATAGAAGAACAGTTTTTACTTCGGATATTTCAAAGACATTTAAAGATTTATGTTTGAAACTAGAGTTACGATATGATATTCAGTTTTTGGAAATAGGGATTGATGGTAACCATGTTCATTTCTTGATTCAAAGTGTTCCTATGAATTCTCCAAAAAAGATTATTGGAGCAGTAAAAAGTATAACGGCGAAAGAAATATTTAGACTTCATCCAGAAATTAAAAGGTTTTTATGGGGAGGAAAATTTTGGACAAGCGGTTATTATGTTAATACAGTAGGTCAATATGCAAATGAGGAAGTGATAAAAAAGTATCTTCAAAATCAAGGTAATTCAGATTATGAGAAGCTACATTCTGATCAACTCCGATTGTTTTGATACCTCGATGGCTCTGCCTCGAGGTAGTTCATTATTATGCATAATTATTATATTACAAAGTATATACATAAAGTATATACATTTTTTGTTTAATCTAAAAAAACTCTTGATGTTAAAAGGAAATTACTAATAAAACCTAATGAATCAAGAGTTTGATCAACTATTTGATGTAAATATACAAATAATAATTTAAAAATCTGTTGTAACAGATATTTTATTTTTTTAGAATTTTATCGAAATCATCAAAATCTAGTTTTTTACATATCTCTATGAATCGAGATAATACTATATCATATTTTCCTCTTTCCAAATCTGAGATATTTCCTTGAGATAAGCCTAATTTTTGTGCAAATTGAACTTGATTAAGACCAAGCTCTTTTCTTAACCTTTTGATATACTTCCCACTTTTCTCAGGATTATGCTTGTTATTAATTTCAGGTTTTATACCAACCTTATCGTTCTTCATCTGATTCCTATTAATTGGATTTAGCTAATATTATGCGTTATAAAAGTATATCTTTTTAGTTAATACTTTTCGAAAACATTATTTCCATTTAATGTTTTCAAATTGTCTTCCCGTAATTCTAGTATAAATAACTGTATGCTTAATATCTCTGTGCCCTAAATAATCTTGAATAACTCTTATTCCGTGTCCTTCATTAGCTAAGTAAAATCCACAAGAATGTCTTAAAGTATGAGGATGTACATTTTCAATAGAAGCTTTTTTCGCAACTGATTTTATCATTTGATATACAGCATGCCTAGTTAGCTGATTACCTCTTTCATTAATAAATAGCCATGGTAAGTTATCATTTCTAGAGCGCAAATACCGTCTAATAGCTCTTAGTTCGTCTCCATCTATTCTATGAGTTACGGACTGACCTTTTTTTAATCTTTCAATCCATATGTGAGATGTGTCGAAATTGATTTCTTTAATAAGTAAATTTGTTGCTTCAGTTACTCGTAATCCGTGACGAAACATCATTAATATAATTAAATAGTTCCTATCTGGATATCTAGTTTTTTTAGCAGCCTTCAAAATTAACCTAACCTCTTTTAGAGTTAAATAGTTTTTACTTCTAGTTTTTATATCCACAGCATCTTCAGAAAAACTTTTAACATTACGCCTATTAGGGTTCATTTGAATTTAATGGTTTAAAGGTTGAAAAATAGCTGAGAAAGATATAAAACTTTTAACATTTTGCTACATTTTGTTAATAGTTGTGTTTTATAAATGTTTTTATTTAAGTTTTGAATCAAATGGAACTCTTGTTTTTACTTTTTTACAAGTTTTTCAATAAAATCAATCATTTCAGGACGCTTCTCTATTTGAGAATCTTTAATGGCTTTCTTAGCTAACTCAATCATATCCGCTTTAATTCGGTCAACATATAATTTTCTTCTTTTTGTTGCGAGATAAACGGCGACTGAAATCAAAAAAGCAGAAAACAAAGTGATTAAAATATAACTGACTTTACTTACATCTTGAAATTTTTGAAAAATCCAGAAGAAGTAAAATACAGAAATAGACAAAATATATGCGTTTACTACCTTTGGAAAAATCACATAAGGCTCCCTGTAGAAGCTTCTTATTAAATTAAATAATGCTCCGACGAAAATAACCAATGTTAGTCCGAATCTTTCTAAAAACTGATGTAGAGAGTCAAATATAAAAAGCTTTTGATTCTCTTTTTCTGTTAGTAATTCGTTCCATGCATTTTGAGTAGAAACCTTATATTTTAAATATTCATCATAATATATAGTTCCTTTAGAATACTCTTTAATAGCATTTAAAGCTTTAGTTCTCTTTTCTTTTTCTTGAATATGTAGCTTTTTAGCTTTAACAAAGCTATGGTTATCAAGAGGAATATAAATATGTAAATAGAAAAAGGACCCTATAAGAATAAAAAATAGATATAATATCCAGTTTTTATTCCTCGTCGTTACTTCCTGTTTCTCCAGAACTGCCTCCGACTGTTGAATTTGATCCTTTGTCGACCAATTGAGTTTGTTGTTTAAGTAATTCTTCATGTTCTTCAGAGTTATCAGTACAAGAGATAAATGCGATGCTTACAACTAATAATAAAAGTAATTTTTTCATGTTTATGAGTTTTAAATTAACTCATAAAGTTATGAAAAATCTTATTGTTGATTTTTTTCTCCTTTTGCGAAATTGATTGCTATCTTAATAAATTGAAATTTAGCTTTAGTGTCTATATTTAATTTTTTCTTTATATTTCTTATATGATCTCTTAACGTACTTGGTGAAATCCCTAAGTCTGTTGATATTATTTTTCCATTATAATCATATGAATCTCCTATAATTTCTAGTACCTCTTTTTGCCTTTTCGATAAATCATTTAAAGCTTCATTAACATAGTTTTCTTCAAATATTTCATCTTGAGCCTCTTGTATAAGAGTTTTGTCAATTCCCTCTGAAAAAAAGAACTTACCATTATAAACATTTATTATGGCTTCATTTATATCATATTTATTATCATCTTTTAAGATGTAGCCTAGAGCTCCTATTTTATATACTTCCTTTATAACGCCTGAATTACCATCAGCAGTATGTATAAGAACATTAGTACTTATGTCATTTTCTTTAAAATATTTTAATAAGTCTGTGCCATTAATAATAGGCAAGGACAAATCTAGAATTAAGACATCTGCCTGGTTGTTTTCAAACCATTTTATAGTCTCCATTCCATTTTGGGTAAAACCTACTACTTCGATTTGTACTTTGTCTAATAGTGAGACAATACCATCTTTAACCAGTGGATGATCTTCTGCAATATGAATTCTTATTCTTTTTGACACTTTTTCTTGTTTTTAACAAACATAATTTTTTTTTAACAAATAAACATCGACAAAACCCTTAGAAGAAACAATTATTTTTTAGTTTAGGTCTTGTATTTTAGTATATTGACTAGTTTTTGTTACGATATAGAGGCTCTTAATTGAGTAAAGTGTGTTTTAACAATTGATATAAGAAAGAAACATATGCCTCTCAAATATAGATTCTATAAAAACGTTCTAAGATTAACTCAAAAAATACTGATGTCTAAATATGATGTATTAGAACATCATATTTAGATCAGATTAATTCAGAATATTATTTAAAAGAATAAAGTGAGAAATTTACTTAGAATTTACTACTAGTAAATTTATAATGTTTTGTAGTAATTTTCTTTTCTTTCAACAAAACTAACTTTTTTTTTTCTTTTGTTATAGACAAAACCCTTACTTAGGATTAAAAATTTCATTTTTTTTTAGAATTATACTTAAAAGATTGTAAAACTAATAAGAATAAAGGTATCGAACCTTTATTCTTATTGTTCTTTTACCTGATGATAAAGAACCAAAATTAAGGAACGCACTCCGTGCTATTATACTAATGAATAGTAGCACGAAGGACAGCTCTCTCAATTTACTTCGAAAAGACTACGGCATACGCTCCTATGTCGCTTATTTATTCCGTTTTCCTTTCCTCGAAAACTTCGTATTAAGCTGTTTATACGTGCAAATATTAATTAATAATCTAAAAGTTTGGAATATGAAAAAAGCAAAATTTCATCAAAAATTTATGAATGAATATTCGGAGAGAGAATTTAACCCTAATGAAACCTTACAATGGTTAAAAGCTAACATTTCAATTTTATGGTCCTGGGGCTTTCAAGACGCCATGAATTTAATGAATAAGGGATTGATTTTTAAGGTTAACGGTTATCATCATAGAGGTTGGGTACTTATAACATTGGCCTTCAATGATACATATACAGTGAGATTTTTAAATCATAAATATGAAGAAACTAAAGAAAAAGAAGAAAACGTCTATTGTGATGAACTACAAGATAGAATCGATACCGTAATAGAAAAAGTAGATTTATATAAAATGTAAAATAATTGGATTATCTCCCGAGAGTAATCTTGGGAGATTTTATTAAAAAAATAGAATATTATGTGTAAAAAATATAAGACTGAAACACTTTTAAAAAGGTTAGAGAAATATGATAATTTATATTATGATCAAATTACTAGTTATAATGATGTTGGATTTGGTTATAGTATGAGAGCATACCATAGATTAAAAAACTGGAACCCCCCTTATCAAAAAACAAAAGAAAAAGCAAAAAAGATCAAAGATGAACTTGATAATAGAAAGGTTTTATATAATACTTCTTTCGTTTAAACAAAGAATCAGAATCAGAAAATTATTATTCTTTTTTGGTTGAGGGATTTTGTAAAAGATCCCTTTTTTTGTACGTTTAGCAAAAAATGGAGTACATAGTTTGCTTATAATCAATTATAAGACTGATAAACCGTAATGGTATTTTTTATATTGATTAAAATACAGTTATAGATATTCTTAAAATAAAATTAAAACGTAAATAAATTAATATTTGCTAATTATTTACGTAAAAAATAACTATATTTGAAATATTATTAAACTAAACAAAACGAAAAACATGAGATATAGACAGTTTTTAATCATAATTTTTTTAATTGTAATTGGTTTTAGTTGCAAAAAAGAAAATAGTCCAAATAGTGATTCTGCAAATAAAGCGGTTTCAACTTCGAATGAATCATCGTTTCAAATTCCTAATAATATAGATGAAATGTCTCCAGAAGAGGCGAAATCTTTTATCAAGGATTTTCTTAATCAACATGAGACTGTAACTAATGAGAGTTATGAAACCTTTTATAAGGTTTTTATCAAGTTTTATTTTAGTTTGGAGGATAAGTCTAAATACAATAGTATTATTCACCTAGCAAAGAAAACTTTAAAAAATAGAGAAGATTTAGGTTTTAAAAATGACCAATATAAAGATCTGAAAAAAGAATTATTAAAATTAATCTAACAAAATAAAAATGAGAAAAATAGTATTATCAATAGTATTGACTTTAACAGTAGTCTCTTTTGTAAATTCACAAGAGGATATTAATAGAAATTTGGAGGTAAAACAAGATTTTTACTATATCAAAAATTCAGACCTTAGAATTAGGTTAGAGAATAAATTAAGAAAGGTAGATCAAATAAATAAACCCTTATCTATTTTAAATAATGCTAGAACTTTAGAAAATAGCTTTATAGAATTAAGTAATAAGGAAAAATATAATGATTATATTAATAGGATAAGATTTTACTTAGATAAAGGTAAAGTTTCTGAAAGTAAAATATTATTAAAAAACATGTTAATTTATCTAGAATCATAGTCAGATAATAAATACGTTATGTGAAAATAAAAAAGGGCAATTATTTAATTGCCCTTTTCATTTATAATAGCGTCATTAAACACCGCTATTAATAATTATTACGTAATCAAAGATACTAAATTTCTGTTGATATCAAAATATCTGACCAGAAACCAAATTCATCTTTTAACCTGAATTTCCTTCTTGGTTTACAACCAGGAGGGCTACATGTAAGGCAACTTCTGTATTCCGCTTCTCTTAAACCTAATTCCCTTGTTGTATTTATTGTGTTTAGATAATCTGTTTTTGTTAGAGTTCCAGAGCTTCCAAATATTGGAGGATAATCAGTTAACAACTGCCCAGTATAATGATCATACATTTCAATATCAATATAATTTATATTTTGATTACTCAATTTTAAAGTATGATATGTCGCTGTAAATCCACTGTTATAATTTCTATCACATTCATAAGTGAAACTTTCTAGCAGAGTTTTCTCAACCACTTTGACCTGAATATTTTTAACTTTAGTAACATTAAAATTATTAACTACACTTAAATTTATAGTATCATCTCCAGAGTTAATTCCATTGTATATGAGGTTGTTATTTAAACTGTTTAAAGTAATTTCCTCTCCAGAATTAAATGTATTTCCATTATAAGTTATAGAGTTATTTAGGTTGGAGGTAAAAGTTAATTTGTATTGTGCAGATATTGAATAATCTTCTGGTGTTATATTCAGTATCAAATTCGTTGTGTTTGTCTCTTGAATGGTATCACCATAACCATTTACAGAATAAATAAAATTAGCAGACTTAAACTCAATTGATACATTGTCATTTTTGGTAATATTATTTGACGCTACTACTGTAAAGGTGACATTATGATTTCCAGAACTGGTTCCAGTGTAGTTTCCTGTGAAATTTCCTGATGTTACAGATATTTGCTGTCCTGGAGAATATATATTTCCACCTATTTCTAAAGTACCTGTTCCATTCGAAGTGAAAATCATAGAATAAGTTATATTTTCAGTTCCTAATTTTGTTAAAATAAAATTAATAGGTATTTCTTGATTAACGTTACTAGATGAGTTAGTTTCTATAGAAGTAAAGTTAAAATTAGTTTTATTAACTGTTATATCATCGGTTACATTTTTTGTAGTTCCTGATGTATTTCGTACAGTAAATTTTATTTTAACATTACCATCATTAGTTCCAATAAATTTCCAATTAAAGTTACCTAAGTTAACTGGGTAATAAGTAGCAGAAGTTAACGTAACTCCTGAACTATTTTTTATCACTCCATTACCAGATTCAAAAACATATGAAATTTCATAAGATAAAGATGTTCCTGATTGATTAAGATTAAAATTAATATTACTTTCTTCATCTTTATAGATACTAGTTTCTTCTATATCACCACTAAAATTAAAATCAATTTGATTAAATGATATATTTTCAGAATCAGAGTGAACAATATTATTTGACGCAGTGACTGTAAAATCAATTCTGTGAGTTCCATTACTCGTCCCAATATATTCTCCAGAGAAATTTCCTGTATTAACAGTGATTTGCTGCCCATCACTATAGGTTACTCCTCCAACTTTTAAGGTTCCATTAGAACTCGAATTATATACTAAATTATATGTAACATTTTCGGTTCCTAATTTTGTTAAAACAAAATTAACTGGAACGCTTTCATTTACATTAGTCGAAGATTGTCCGGCAATTGCTGTAAAAGTGAAGTCTGTTTGTTTTACTTCAACTGAAATTGTTTTTGACTTTATAGCTCCAGAGGAATTACGAGCAGTAAATGTAATTGATACATTTCCTTCAGAAGATCCAACAAACTGCCAATTAAAATTACCAAGGCTAATCGGGTAATAAGTAGTAGAATTCAACGTACTACCAGCAGCGTTTTTAATTGTCGCATTACCACTATTTATAACATAAGACATTTCATAGGTAAGCGGTGTTCCTGACTGACTAACCTCAAAGTTAAGATTAGTGCTTTCATTTTTATAAATGCTATTTTGTTGTGGACTACCCTCTAAAGTAAAATCTAATGGTGATATAGATATTGAAATATCATCTGATTTAGTCACATTATTAGAAGCTGTTATGGTAAAAGTTACTTCATTATTACCTGTGCTTTCTGTAATTAAATCTCCAGAGAAATTACCAATATTAACAGGAATTTGTTGACCAGCTGTATATGTAGTTCCTCCTATTTTTAATTTACTAGTTATAGTTGAAGAAAAACTTAAATTGTAGCTAATAGATTCAGTACCTAGCTTACTTAATGTAAAATTCACTGGAACCAAATTACCAACACTAGCAGTCGTTTGCGTAGAAATTGCGTTAAAATTAAAATCTGTTTTATTTACAGTTATATCTACTGTTTTGGATTTCGTAGCTCCAGAGGAATTACGAGCGGTAAATGTAATTGAAACATTTCCTTCAACTGAACCGATAAATTGCCAATTAAAATTACCATGACTAACGGGGTAATAAGAAGAAGAATTCAACGTACTACCGGCAGCGTTTTTAATTGTTGCATTACCACTATTAATTGTATACGACATTTCATAAGTAAGTGGGTTACCAGCTTGACTAATATTAAAGTTTAAGTTAGTACTTTCATTTTTATAGATACTGTTATCTTGCGAATCAGCAGTTAAAGTAAAGTCTAACGGAGCAGCTGTTATAGTCACTTCTTTATTATGAGTAACATTATTAGATGCAACGACCGTAAATGTAACTTTATTTGTTCCGCTTTCTTGTGTTATAATGTCAGCAGAGAAGTTACCAGGAATAACAGTAATTTCTTCTCCAGCGCTATAGGTAGTACCCCCCATTTTTAAACTACTATTAATAGTAGAAGCAAATGATAGTTTGTATGTGATATTTTCCGTACCTAATTTAGTTAGAGAGAAGTTTACAGGAACTTCCTCATTCACATTAGCAGTTGTTTGAGTAGAAACAGCGTTAAAATTAAAATCTGTTTTATTTACAGTTATATCTACTGTTTTGGATTTCGTAGCTCCAGAGGAATTACGAGCGGTAAATGTAATTGAAACATTTCCTTCAACTGAACCTATAAATTGCCAATTAAAATTACCATGACTAACGGGGTAATAAGAAGAAGAATTCAACGTACTACCAGCTGCATTTTTAACAGTAGCATTACCACTATTAATTGTATACGACATTTCATAAGTAAGTGGGTTACCAGCTTGACTAATATTAAAGTTTAAGTTAGTACTTTCATTTTTATAGATACTGTTATCTTGCGAATCAGCAGTTAAAGTAAAGTCTAACGGAGCAGCTGTTATAGTCACTTCTTTATTATGAGTAACATTATTAGATGCAACAACCGTAAATGTAACTTTATTTGTTCCGCTTTCTTGTGTTATAATATCAGCAGAGAAGTTACCAGGAATAACAGTAATTTCTTCTCCAGCGCTATAGGTAGTACCCCCCATTTTTAAACTACTATTAATAGTAGAAGCAAATGATAGTTTGTATGTGATATTTTCCGTACCTAATTTAGTTAGAGAGAAGTTTACAGGAACTTCCTCATTCACATTAGCAGTTGTTTGAGTAGAAACAGCGTTAAAATTAAAATCTGTTTTATTTACAGTTATATCTACTGTTTTGGATTTCGTAGCTCCAGAGGAATTACGAGCGGTAAATGTAATTGAAACATTTCCTTCAACTGAACCTATAAATTGCCAATTAAAATTACCATGACTAACGGGGTAATAAGAAGAAGAATTCAACGTACTACCAGCTGCATTTTTAACAGTAGCATTACCACTATTAATTGTATACGACATTTCATAAGTAAGTGGGTTACCAGCTTGACTAATATTAAAGTTTAAGTTAGTACTTTCATTTTTATAGATACTGTTATCTTGCGAATCAGCAGTTAATGTAAAATCAAGAAATGAAACATCTATCTTTGTATTATCTGATTTTGCAATAGCATTAGAGGCCGTAACTCTAAACTCTATATCGTGATTTCCTTGATTTTCCCCGATATATTCAGCATTAAAGTTGCCAGGATTAATAGTTATTTCCTCTCCAGCACTATATGTTGTTGTTCCAATTTTTAAACTACCATTTAAAGAACTTGAATAAACCATTTTATAGGTAAGATTTTCAGTTCCTAATCTGGTTAACACAAAATTGATAGGTACAATTTCATTTACAAAAGATGAAGTCTGTGCAGCAATAGCAGTAAAATTAAAATCTGTTTTATTGACTATTATATCATCGTTTACATTTTTTTCAGTTCCTGTACTATTTTTGGATTTAAAAGTTACATCAACATTACCTACGTCGCTTCCTTCAATAACCCAATTAGAACTTCCAAGAGGTACTGAATAAAAACTATTTGAATTTAAGATAGTTCCATTCCTATCTTTTATCACTGCATTACCACTATTTATAATATATGCTATTTCATAATTAAGCGCAGATCCACTTTGAGATATATTAAAGTTAATATCACTACTTTCTTCTTTATACATTGAAGTTTTTTCAATATCTGCGGAGAATGAATAATCCGGTTCACCAAAATCTATAGTGATATTATCTGTTTTCTTTACATTGTTCGAAGCGGTTACCTCAAAAGTAATGTCGTTTGTTCCCGGTACTGAACTTGTAAATGAACCAACAAAATTACCTGGTGTTACCACTATTTGTTGTCCAGCATTATAACTAGTACCGTTTAACTTAAGTTTACCTGATACAGTTGAACTAAAAAGTAAGTCATAGGTTAAGTTCTCTTCTCCATTAGGAGTAAGAACAAAACTTACAGGAACTTCTTCGTTAATATTAGCGGCGCTTTCAGCTACTATAGATTGAAAAACAAAATCTGTTTGTTTTACTTCCAATTGTACTTTAACTTCTCTCGATGTACCTGTACTATTTCTAGCTATTAATTTGATTTCGACTTCGCCAACATCAGTTCCTTCAAATATCCAATTTGTTGGTCCACTAGAAACCGTATAAAATGTTGAAGAAGTAAGAGCTGTTCCCGTAATATCCTTTAATATTCCACCACCTCTTGTTAATGAATATGATACTTCATAAGTATCAGATGAAGAACCTACGCTTTCGCTAATATCAAAATTGATATTTGTCTCCTCGTTTTTGTAAATACTATTGTCTTGAGCGTCTGCTAAGAAATTAAAATCGATAGAGCTTACATCAATTCTAACTTGTGAAGTTTTTGTTATATTTTGAGTACTCTTAACACTAAAAATAATTTCATGAGTACCAACACTTAATCCTTTATAATAAGTGTTAAATTGACCATCAGATACATCAATAACTTCTCCTGGAGAATAATCAACGCCATTGTAAGATAAAGTCCCAGTACCGCTTGTCGTATATGATAATTCGTATTGGATATTGCCGTTCTCTACTTGAGAAGAAATATTTTGAGTGATTTTAATATCTTCACCATAAGCTATATTTGCTGAAGCTGAAGCTGCACTATAATCAAAAGAAATTTCATTTACTGTAAAGGTAATTTCTCTGTATTGAGTGTTACCGTAATTATCTCTTACCGTAAGTTTAACAGTGTTAATTCCATTTCTAATAGCCTCAAAGTTCAATTGATTTAATCCTACTGAGGCATCATAATATGAACCAGGAACAATCACAGAACCACTGCTATCTTTTAATTCTCCATTTCCTTGAACGAACTCATAAGAATACTGATATGAAGCTTGATTATCTGTATATTGTTGTGTTATATTGAAAGTGAAATCTTCTGAATCGTTTAAATATAGTTCAGTACCACCGATAGTATTTAAATCAAAACTAGGATTACTTACAGTGTAGATTAATTGTTGAGATTCTGTTTGTCCATTACTATCGTTGATAGTGAAGTTGATAGTACTTGCACCAGCTTCAGACGATACAAATTTGTAATTATTGTAATTACCTGGCGTAATACTTTCAGAAGCTGGTGCTTCGCTATTATCCTTATATAAAGTTCCATTTCCGACAATGTTATACTCTAGTGTATAAGTTATGTTAGAATTTGTTGCATTTTGTTGTAGTGAAACCGTTATTTTATCCTCTTCATTCTTAGCAATATTAGTATCTGTTGCAAATACTCTTAACGAGAAATCAGTAGCAATAACTTCAAAATTCTTTACAACTTTTAGTTCAGCCCCAGTATTTGTTTTTACTGTAAACTCAACAGACGTAGTTCCGGCTTCAGAAGGTAAAAACGTATAACCAAAATCTCCTGTATTTACATCAAAAGGAATGCTTTCATTAACAATGCTATTTCCATTATAAAATTTTCCTGCACCTTGTAAAACGTTATATTCCATCGTAAATGTAGCTCCTGAAGGAGATCCTTGTTCTACTAAAGAAAAAGCAAAAGGATTTTGTTCATTTACATATACTGTACTAGGAACCGTTGCACTAAGAGCAAAGTTGATATTGGTTACATTAAGAAATATTTGCTTTGTTCTTTCTACACCTGATGAACTTTTTGTTTTGAATGTTAAAGTGTGCTCCCCTACTCTACTAGGTTTGTATTTCATAGTAAATACACCTCTTTGAACATCAAAGTCAACACCTCGCACTTTTTCAATCCCATCACTACCAATTAGTACACCTTCACTATTTGTTTCATAGTTCATTGTGTAGGTGATTCCAGTTACTTCTCTATTTTGAACGATAGAAAAATTAATTAAAGCTTCATCTAAAATATTAAGTTCATTAACACTACTAGTTGCATTGAAATTATACTCTATGTTATTAGTATTAAACAATAATTCAGTAGTATGAAAATGCCCGTAATTATCTTTTGATGTAATTAATATTTTTGTTTCACCAATATAATCACTTGTAAAAACTAAATTATTAATACCAACTTCTGCATCTTGATATAAAGCAAGAGGTACTTCTACTCCTTCTGGAGTTTTTAGTTTTCCTGAACCATTTACAACCTCATACTTATATTGATAAGAAGCACTACTATCTTCACTTTCTTGAGAAATACTAAACAATATAGGCTTATCTTCATTGATAAAAAGATTACCATCTCCTGAAGAGTTAATTGTAAAATCAGTATTATTTACAACATATATTAATTCTTGGGTTTGTTCAGTACCATTACTATCTGTTATTTTAAAATTGATAGTAGAATTACCAGCAACCTCAGAAGAAAATTTGTAATTAGTATAATTACCTGGTTCTATTGTTTGAGAGGCTGGTGCCTCAGTATTATCCTTATATAATTTTCCGTTTCCAACAATATTATATTCTAAAGTATAAGAAATCGTGTTATTTCCTTGTTGCTGTTGTAATGAAAGAGCAATATTATCTTCATAATTTTTAAAAATCTCACTATTAGTTGCATTTGCTGTAAAGCTAAACGCTGTACTTACAACCTCAATTTCTAGTGGTATTGTCTTACTTCTACCAGTGTTTGATATTGCTTTAAAATTAATTTTATGGACTCCTACACTAGAAGGAATATAATCAAGGGAATAAGTACCTATTTGAACATCAAAAGGAACATTTTGATCATATCTAGTATTTGAATTTCTTTTACCTAGTACACCACTACCTTCTATTAAATCGTAAGACATTTTATAAGCAATATCCGTTTGATCGCCTGAAGGCACTAAACTAAATGTCATTTGGTTCCACTGATTAACATGTACAACTTGAGAAGGTGTTACAGAAAAATCGAAATCAACATTGCTTACATTGAAATTAACTTCCTGCGTTTTTTCTTCTCCATAACTATCGATTATAGTAAAAGTAACCGAAGTGTTTTCTGTAACAGAACTTGGTTTAAATTTCCACGTCCAATCTCCAGGGTTCACCTCTTTATTTTGTGCAATAGGTATTTCTTGATTGTTCTCATCAAGCATTACTCCTTCTCCATTATTTATAACATATTTAATATTATATTCAAGTCCTTCAAAATTTCCTTGAGGATCTAATCCAAAATTAATCGGAGCTAACTCATTTACTTGAATATCTTGAACTGTTGAAGCGGCTGTAAACGTGTATGGAACACGCTCTACCCTAACTTGTAAACTATCTCTTTTTACCTCATTGTAATTATCTATTGCATAGAACATTATTTTTGTGTCTCCTAAACTCCTTGGTTTAAAATTAAAAGTTTTAGTTCCTTCAACAATATCGGCTCTTTCTCCAGGTACTATTATATTATTTTGATCATCTATAATATCCCCATCATTTTCTAAAACTTCAATATAATATTTATAAGTGGGATTATTATTTGTATCTATAGTATTCAAATCAACGGTTACCTCCATGTTTTCCGTAGATACTGTAGAAGTTTCTCTTCCAGATATATCAAATGTCCAGTTTACATTTCTGACGTCCATTTCAACTATACGTTCTATGATATTTCCATCGATATTTTCAGCAGTAGCTACTATTTTATGTGTACCAATAACATCTGGTTCATATCTCCATGTAGCAACACCTTCTTTTACTAAATGAGTTTCTCCTTTTTCTAAAAATAGTGTATCGGCATTATAAAATTTACCATCACCATCTTCAATATTATAAGTTATTTTGAAATCTTGATCCCCATCCTTATTATTTAGTAAGGTTAATGCAAATGGAGATTTGACTCCTATAGGATATTCCTCAGCACTTTTATTAAAAATAAAAGTAAAATCTGCATATTTAATATTATAAATTAGGTCGTATTTGTTTTCTTGTCCATTACTATCTTTAATCGTTATTTCAACCTTGTTTTCTCCTAATTTTTTAGCATAATAATGCGTTTTAAATTCGAAATTTTCTAAATCCTCAATGGGATAATCTCTTAATGGTTCTAAAGCTGTATCTGGTTGAAAATGAAATTCACCCTCACCAGTCTTCACCTTATAAGAAAAGGAATATTTAACTCCTTTTACTTTTCTTTCCGGAACAATTTGTATTGTGTTTTCTAAATAATCTCTCATAAAACCTTCCTCATTATGTGAGAAATTGACTTCAAACATAAAGTCCGTTTTAATATCAACCTCGTGAGTACAGGCTACTATTATTAAAAGCATAAGAACAACGCTTCTTATACCAATATTTATATATTTTTTCATTAGTTAAAGTTTTGAATAATTAAAAAAGTGAGTAAGTAACTCCTAGACCTATATATGGGGTGAATTTTCCTATATCACTATTGATATGATAAAACTCCCTTAACACCAACATTCCTGTATATTTATATGAAATAAACAGTTTTGTATCAATTCCAATAAATGCTCCATAAATAAACTTAGAGTCTGAAGTAATCAAAGCTCCAGTTTCAATTTCTTTAGATCCATTATTTATAACCTGATAACCAAAGCTCAGACCTGCACCGGCACTAAACCTAAATAGTTCTCGATTGGTTTCATAAAATTGATTGAAATAGCCTGCATTTAGGTATATAGCATTATAAGGTACTCTTATGTTAAATTCACTAACTCTATCTGATGAAAAAGTAAGTAAGATATCACCTGATAAATACTCATTTCTTTCGAAATAGTAATTATAATTTAATGAGAAGCCGAAACCATTTTCGGCTGCACCAACAGTTAAACCTACCATTGATGTATCATCGATTTGAGAAAATACTTTATTAAAAGAAAGTAGACTTATTAATAAAGTGAGAATAAAGAATATTTGTTTCATAAATTAAAATATTTGAGGATTATTTATTATTTTACTTAGAATATCGAGTTCAAGAACTCTTTCCCCTTTCAATTCTGAGAGATTTATCAAAAGAGACTTATTCTTGTTAAGTGAGAATTTTTTAAAGACACAAACAAAGTTTATTTTTTGCCCTTTTTTTATTCGTTTAGGAAGATTATAGGTCAGCATAGGAGAGCCATTCTGACCTAGAAATATTTGTTGAGAAATAGTTCTGTTCTTTCTCTTTTTGGTAGTAGTAAAAAATTTAATAAAGTTAATATCAAAATCTAACTTCGAATGATTTTGTATTTCAAAATAAAAATATAGCTCATCTTTGTTATAATAGTAATTTTTTAAACTAAAGTATATTTTATCAATTACTCTTATCTGATTTCTAAAATAGCTTTCATCTTTAAGTGCAATCTTTTTAGAGAGATTAAGATATCTTCCTTCATCTGGATTTGATTCATGATAATGATAATCATAGTTATCATGACCTATTGTTTTACTTACTACTTTTACATTAGTTTTTTTCGTTTCTCTTTTTTCTGATTTTAAGAAGTTATTACCTCCTCCTATTGCATATTTAGGGTTAACTATATATGTAAATTCTTCAGGTTTTAGATTCTCTTTATATTCTAATTCAAAAGAATACATTTTTTCGTCCGTAGTAACCACAAAAAGATTAGTTGGGTTAGCATTTTTTTTAGCAATTAAATTTCCTATTTTGTTAGGTGAATTTTTATTATACCCGAAAATATACTCTCTGGATCCTTCCTTGCCATGCTTAATAGGACTATCGAATATTAAAAAAACTTTATTGTTACTATTAACGTATATTTTTCTTACTTGAGAATAAGATGAAACGCCAAATAATAGTATGATAATATATAAATTTCTATGCATGTTTTAGTTCGTTTTAAGTGTTAATTTTGATTCATTTAATAAAGGAACTTTATCTACTCGCTTTTTCTTTTTTATAATTCTTTTTAACGTATTTCCTAATGGAATTTTAGAAGTGTTTACTTCATCTATTGCGTCATCATGAATTTCATTAGAGGCAATACTGAAAAATTCTACTTCCGTATAAAGACCGATATTAGAGTCTTGAGCGTCATAGGCTGATAAATTGACTTTAACATCATTAATACTATTTATATTGATATAAATACGGTTTTTAGCAAATTTTGTAAACCCATAAAACAAGGTGTTTCTTTTAAAAATAACTCCATTAATTAAAGCATCTTGACTCAATCGTAACCATACTCTTCCATTATTCAAAATTTCCTGATCTTTATAAACAACGGCATAGATTTCATTATCACTTTTTAAAGTCTTTTGAACAGAATTACTTTCATTATACTTTGCAGAAGGTGAGTTGTAAAAGTCTTCATTTTCTTTTTCAATCCTTTGCCTCCATTGATCTATACTTTCGCTTTCACTTTTATTGCTATACGGTTTACTAGAGTTAACCGATTTATTTTTATTATATGTTTTTCTTGTGTTTTCTTTCTTTGGTTTTTCTTTAAAAGAGAAATTTTCCAGACTATTCAAAACTTTAGTGAAACTATCCTTTTCTCTGTCTTTTTTTGTAAAAGATTTTATTTGGTGTTTTTTTACAGAACTATTAATGATTGAATCTTTAACTTCTTTCTTATAATAATCTTGTGGGTTTTTTACTTCAACTTCCTTCTTTTTAAAAGGAAGTTTGTTATTGTAACCTTTCTCAATTGAGACACCTTGATTCACACCAACTTTCTTAATACTGGCATATACGTAATAGCCTCCCCCAAAAAGAATTATAGGTAGAAGAACAGCAAATAATAAATTTTTTTTAATCCAATTTTCGAATTTTTCTTTGTTAAATTTCATTTTACTAATTTTTACTTATGTCGTCATTATTAACTATCGACCAATCAATAATTTTCATTCCGTTTAGGTTATTCGGACTTACGGCCGTTTCTTCTATATAGCCTTTAGTAATAAGTTTCCTATAAGTGATATCTCTCTTATAAAAAATCTTTTGCTTTCCATGAAACATAAACTTATAGGGATATTTGCTATAGTCAATGTTCATGCTATCCATTTCAACTTCAATGCGATATCTGCTCATTACTACACTTTCGAAATAATTATCATTGAGTAAATCGTTATAAACTTTTGTACCCGATCTGTCGATCATATATAGAGCCTTTTCTTCTATATTTCGTTTTATATACTCCCAATCTGGTTCGATTGAAAAAAATAACTGATGAAAAAGACTAATATGCCCTTCGGTAAGAATATCCACGGCCTTTCTAAAATCTTTCACCCTTATTGTTGCGACTTTTTGACCTCCATCAATTAAGTAAAATGAATTTTTTACACTTTCATTTGTTTTATAGACATAATGCATCGCAGCTATAGCGATCAACAAAACGCTTGTAATAGAAAAGAATATTATTTTCCTACTTTTTTTCTCAGACTTAGATATATCATTAAATATTTTGTATTCCATAATTAATTATTGAAAAATTGTTCTTACAGCCTTAGAAGCTCCTCCTGTTTTTGCATCCATAGCCGCTTGAACAGCTTTTTTACCTTTTTGTTTCGGTTTATCCTTTAATTGGCTAGCACCTACATTCATACCTTGTACAACAAAGTTTGCCAAAGTCGGTGCTTTTAAATAAATAAAAGCATTCATAAAGATCAGTAAAGTCCCAGTCAGTACCATTCCTGTGTCAATATTTTCCGGGTGTAATAATCTAGATATAACATTATCCATAACCCCTAACATAAAGTTATCAATCAAGTAAAGGATTGGTATCCATAGACACACTGACATAAATTTCTGAAGCCAAGATTTCCACATACCTGATAATGCAGGTATAAAAGATAAACCTATGTTCAAAGGGCCAAAAACAATTAAAACAAACAAATAAATTACAGACATTGCTTTAACTCCTATAAAAATAATAGTACTGATTCCGGCACCTAAATACACCAAAATTGTTACTATTTGAGTCATGATTACTCCCTCCAAAGCTGATGGGTTAAAAAGTAAACTAGGACCGACCCCTATACCACTAGCTTCTATATTATAATTCTGAGCTACTGATATTTTATTAAATATGGTATCCCAAGTAATGTCATTATGTTGAAGTGAAGAACCTATATTATTATAGAATTGGAATATTGCTCCAACAAACTCCTTGTACATAAATAATAATGCAGCCAAAGGAACCCATTTAAGAGCCTTAAAAACATTTGTCCTATCTTCACTAATGAATAATTGCAATGCAATAATTGCAATACCTATATGCGCAAATATTTGGCCCATTTCAACGAATACATTTACATTAGCAAACGCATCGCTGATATATCTATTAAAAAGAGAATTAACCATTTCTCTCATCCCTGGATTTTCAGTAACTAATACCATAGCTTAGCTCTTTGAAAGGTTAATCAACGAGTTTTTGCTTTTTCTACTATGGTTAATAGATCTTAATTCACTTGTATTTTGATTAAAGGCATCAAGAAGACTTTCAAGTTTTATATTTATTTGATCTATTCTTTTTAATCTTTCCTCTGGGTTTATTATAGATTTCGTTTGAAGAATTTTTCTTGATTCTTTGAATAATGAATTTGCTTTTCTTAGTGTTCTGGCACAAAAAGTTATAAAACTCTCTATTTCTTTTCTTTCAAGAAATTCCAACTCTTCAATAATTCTTTTGGAAGAATTAAATGTTCTAATAATTTTATCCTTTAACACAATTGCGTCTTGAATTTCTCTAGAACTAAAAACGTAATCTGGAGTAGTTTTTTTTGCAGTAAGCTCTTCGTCAAGTATATCCTTTGAGTCTTTGGATATGTTATTTTGTTTTTCTAATAAAGTAATGATATCTGCTAACTTTTTAATGATTACTTCATTTTGAGCTGTCATTTTAGAAAGTTTAGCATTTGTAGTAAGAACCGAGCCCTTTAAAGTTGTTAAAGCAGTATGAGTACCTACATCTATTGTTGCTACTTGTGTATATCCACTAATTGTGGATAAAATAAATAGAAATATTATTAAATAGTATTTCATGGTTGAGAGATTTGAGAATTAGAATATTATATTATTTACCCGCATAGGTCTTAGCAGTTATCTCCCAATTCCTATGCTTATCAAATATCGTATTTATTTTTTTAACCTCATTAGGTTTTGTTTCATAAATACATTTTTCTTCAAGAGAAGTCTCTATTCCATAGACTTTTATATTGCTCTTCCAAGCAATGGCTACTTCTCTTAATTTTCGGTCTTCAGGAAGATCTTTATTTATACTTAGTATAGATTTCCTTTGTTTGTCGGTTAACCCCATCATTTGTTGAATTGGATCAAAGTTTTGCTCAAGGTCATTCATATCCAAAAAAACTTTAATATGAGAATTAACTACAATAGCATTTTTAATTACTTCTGAAGCTAAAAAATCATCAACTTTTTGAGAAATAAACATTGGTTGTCCACCATATTTACGTGCAAGTCTTGATTGAGCATTAAAATAATCTTCCAATTCAGGTCTAACTAAAACTTTCCAAGCTTCGTCGAGGTTTAAAATTTTATTGATGTGTCTTTTTTCTTTATCCAGTAATTTTTTATTAAATATCTCCATTATCATTAATGAAAATATAGGAAATAGAAGTTCATTATCTATAATTCCAGTTAATTTAAAATAAATAAGTCTCTCACTACTTAGCCTACCTATTCTGTCATCGTCTTTATTTAGTAAATCCTCTCTTACCCCTCCTTTATAGTACTTTTCCAGAAGAAAGAAAAAAGTATTTATATCAAACACCTTCTCTATTTTTTTATCCCGTATGGTCTTCTCTAAGTTGTTTTTCAAATATTCGTAATATGTATTAAATGAAAAATCATTTATATCATTCTCCCACATATACTGGTAATACCCTACAATGCTGTTTTCCAATACCGTTTTTCTCACCTCATGATCAACACTAACAACCTTTTGATCGACTCCTCCCGATATAACTAACAATAAAGTTACCAATGAGACAATCTTCTCTTCTGATAATTTCTTTCCTTTTTCTTTTGAATTAACATAATCGTATTTATCTAATTTAAAAGGAGCAAAAGTATATGGTTTCTCATCATTGTTTTCCAATATAATACCACCATAGAATTTAACTAATTTCTCATATGAATCACCATCTTCCATTATAATTATATGGGCACCAGTTCTTAGTTCTGAAGCAAAATAATGATTTGCTATATAGGACTTACCTCCACCGGACCCGGAAGCTACTAATGTTCCTCTGTTAAATATCCAACCCAATTCCTCAGGCTTTTTATACCAACTTACTGATAGTGGTCTACCATTAATTCTATCCACTAATCTTACGCCATCTATGGCCCAACCTGGTTCTGAATATTCACCTTCATAATAGCTTAGATAACTTGCCATATCACTTGGCATGGGCATATACATGTCTGAGGAAATTCCAATTGCATTTCCGGGAACGCCAGCAAAAAACAAATTTTTTCGATCTAAAGTGTTTTCAATAGGTTTTAATTTAATATTATTAAAAGCGCTTTTTATCTTTTGACACATGGTATTAAATTCGACTTTATTATCAGTAAAACCAACCACATTTAAATGGTAAAAGACTAGATCTTTATGAGTTTCAATTATTTCTTTATTAAACTCATAGATTTGATTTGCATAAATGACATTATTATCATCAATACTATCACCACCATATTTCTTGAAGTTTTTAGCTTTGTTTCTTAATCCTTTTATAACTTTTTCTGGTTCTGGAATATATGTATATTCGTTAATAATATGTTCAAAAGGTATTTTAAAGCCAATAGAAAATAAATTTCCTATTGGAAAAGGATTTGATTCCGAACTAAATTTTCTATAGTAGTTATAAGGATGAATGTCTTCGTTTGTAAACTGATCTAAATTTTCTATAGTATAAAATTGAGCTCTTTTATTCCCAACATGTATTGTATTATCATCAAAAGATATATCGGTAGCTTTATCTATGTCATTGCTAAGAGTGTAATATTTTTTAAACAAACCGTTGTTATTATTAAAAAGTTCTTTCTCGGTCAAAATATTAGCACTTATGATTTCACATTCATTAATTAAATTACAAACATTACTTACCTTAGCATGAAATGAATCGATTAAGCCCGAATTCATATAATCTTCATGCACACTATAATCAAAAAAACTATCCAATTTTTTTTTTAAATATCGATTAACCTTGTTTGCACTTGATTTAAAGTAATTATTAGGAACAATAGATATATACCAATATGTATATAATCTAAAACATTCTCTACCTGTAAAATGATTCTCACTAGCAACTTGTAGAGGATCTCCTTCTAGGTTTTCTATTATAGGCGTATATTTTTCCTTTAGAAAATAATTTTGTCTATGGATTAATGTATTTGGACCTAATGTGTCGATTATAGTCATGTTAAGACGATTTAATCTATCATAGTCGTCTTGATCTAATGTGAATACATCTGGAAGTTTAATTTCTATAGGAATAGTTATACAACCTTTCTCTTTTGAAATTAGGGAATTGTTTTCATAACCGTAAATAGGAAAACTTTCCATTAGCGTTATTTCTTTTTCCATAATAATAGGTTTGAGAATTTTTGATCTAATTTTATTGAACTAGGCATTTTTCGATCAGCCATTTTTTTTATAAACCCATTTTCGCCATAAGTTTTTGAATAAAAGAAAAATATGCTAAATGAAACTATAATAAGTATGATCATTAAACTACCGGCTAAATAAGTGCTTACTACAATAGATAATAAAACCCCTATAAGTACTATAGAAAAACCAACGCCAATAAAGTAATTAATGTATTTTGCTTTTAAATTGTAAAAAAGAACTTCCTTTTGGAGTCCTTTTTTAATTTTCACTGAACCGTCCATGAGTCATTTTTTTAACTTCTCAAAGACTCTCCTACCTGAAGTAAAATCAAGAAGATAGCTATGCCTAATACGATTTTACCTATTTTTTCCGATAAATCTTGATTGTTATTTCTTAAATAAAGAAATCCTAGTCCGGTGATTCCCAATGCTACAAAAGCAATGATTTTTACTATTTTTATAAAATCATCTGCAATAGACCCTGATGTGTCTACGAAATTTGTTACTTCATTTGCAAGTTGATCAAGTTGTGCATATCCTATTAAGTTTCCTACGAAGAATAGAAAAATAAAAATGACAATATGATTAGGTATCCAAATTGTCTTCTTTTGGAGCTTTTGGCTCGTTTCTGATAATCTTAAAATTTTCATTACTTGGTTGAGATTTAGAATTATTATTTTCTTGTTCATCAACCTTAAAAGCATTTAAGAGTTCGCTATTAGAAACGTCATCTTCCATTTCTTGAAACAATTTATCGAAACTTGTAGATTCTTCTTTTAAACTTTCTTTTGTTGATGAATTATTTACAAATTTATCATTTATTTGCATATTTTCAACATTTTTTTTGTTTTTTTTACGAACCACTTTCCAAATGAAATAGTAATAAAGTAATGAAAGCCCAACAGCGCATGTAATATATATGTCTAAGGAATTAAATTTATCCATAATCGTTTATTCTAATTCATCTATCAAGTTTTGAGCATCCTCAAGAGCAAATTTCTCTACAAGTTTTCTTATTACATCATTTCTATTAAGTTTAGCCTTATTCTTGTAGTTATAAATAAAGACAAGCTCTTCTACTTTATCACTACAATCTCCACTTAATGAAAAATTAAATACGACTTTCTTATCATTATAAAACTCACTTCCAATCATTTTTTTAAAGGACTTAAGTTTTTTAGAATCATTAGTCTCTTCTTTGGCCTCCTTTTCAATGGTTCTCTTTTTTACTCCTTGCTTTTTTAAAGCATCACCCTCTTCTATTTCCCTATCAACTTTTGTAGTTTCGTCATTTCCTTTTAGATCACTGAGAGTTTTATTTACAATATTCTCTGGAACTTTTTTTATACCTAAAGGTATTCTTGAACTTGATTTCTTTGGCATTATTTCTTTTATTTTGTTATTTCCATTACTTCTCTAAAAAAGGCTTTTACATCCTCTGGATGATTTTCTTTAACATCTGGTATAGGACATAATGTGTCTCTGTATTTTTCAGTATAAACTGTTTTACGCAAAACTCTACTTTTTAACATTTTTACACCGGCTTGTTCAAGCATCTCTTGATCTTCTTCAAATTTCTTTTTCTTTACTCTTTCATATTGATTAAAGAAAACATGAATACTTTCTAAATTACTGCTATCATTATTTATATAGTGATTCATTAAATTTTCGTAAAAGCTGTATGTACTTTCAATTTCAAATTCATCTGACGTAAAAGGTATAAATATGTGATGCAAATAAAAAAGAGCTGTAGCGGATTCTTTATTAATAGTTCCTGGGAAGTCTATTATTATATAATCTACTTTTCCATAATATTCGTTAATATCTTCAAAAATAGTTTTAAAATTCGTCCTTACTATAGGATAAGCCTCATCCGAATTAATTTCATCTCCCCAACCATCTATATCTTTAAGTCTTTTTGTGTGCAGCGAATACTGGGGATTATCAGTATCAAATAAAACAAGTGATTTTTTGTGTTTATAATAAAGGTTTGTTGCTAATAAAATATTTAGAGTCGATTTACCAACCCCTCCCTTACTCGATACAGCAGAGATTATTTTAGTGTTTTTTTCTTTCATGATTGTATAAATATTTATTGAGATAAACAAATATATATTTATATATCCAAACATACAAATGTATGTGTAGTTATTTGTGTATACATATATATGTTTATTTACACACATACATAAACATATAAATGTGTAAATGTAGATATAAACATCTGTTTATATGATTGTTTATTTAAATAGATATATAAACGCATGTATATATGTCTAAATGTTGATGTGTACAAATATGCAATTGTTGAGTTAGTTAATTGATTAAATGTATATTTATATATATGCCTACTTGTTTAAGTGGTGATATAGGCATATGTTTTGATATTTATTTGTTTGAACAACTATGCTAACAAATGTTTATTTATACTTGTAAACATCTATACTTTAGTTTATTTAAACATATATACATGTGTTTGTATGGTTAAATGATTATATATGCAATTTTTTATCTTAACGATATAGCTTAATTGTTTATATAGCAAACTATACATTTTTATATCCACAATTGTTGATGTGTTCAAATGTTTATCTAAACATAGAATAAGGATATAAATTATAAACCTATAAAATAGGGGGGAGTAAAAAATCAATTTTTAATTTAAAAATTATCAGAAGCTTTCAATTAATTTACTATCACTAACGAAAATTTCAAAAACTTTGGGATGAAGCCAAATGATAATAGGTCTAATGAGTTTTTAAAAGATCTTATTTTACTTTACACTTGACTTAATTAATATAAAACAGTAAATTTGTTAACATAGTTAACAGCAAGTTATGTTTTAAGGGTCTTAAAACTGCTACTTATAATAAATTATAAGTGGAAAAAACGCCTAAGTTGTTTTTTTAAATCATTGGTAAATATGGCTAGACCAAGCAAGAATCCAGAAGAAAAGAGAACCATCGAATACAAGATTCGATTTAATGAAGAAGAGAATAAACTACTTAATAATTTATTAGATGCTTATTTCATCGATAAAGAAAAAAAAGGAACTATAAGACCATTTATTAGGCAATTTTTAATACAATCGTCTAAAGGAAGTAACATTTATGATCAGAATATGATTTCTAAACTTGTTTACGAAATCAATAAAATCGGAGTAAATGTAAATCAAGTTGTAAGACTAATGAATCAGAAAAACATAAATAAAAATAATGTTAATTTGGAACATGATCTTAAAGAACTCAATAGAATAATGCACAATATGTACTTGAGAGTGAATGAAATTATAGCGGATAATGATAGCCAAAATACTATATAGAGATAATACAAAAGCCGTTTTAGAATATATAACTAAGAAAGATAACGCCGAAATATTAGGGTATCAAAATATGTATTCTAAAGCTAAAACTAATCAATTATTTTTTGAAAATACACTTAATTTTTTAAACAATAGAAGTGACAAGAATAACAAAGTTGTACACATAAGTCTTAATCTATCATTAAATGACACCATAACTAATAATGAGTTTTTTGATTTAACTAATGATTTTATGAGTAATTTTGGGTATGGTAATCAGCCATACGTTGTCGTAAAACATAATGATACTGATCATAACCATGTTCATATATTAACCTCTAGAGTACGGGAAAACTCAACATTAATTACTGATAAATTCGACTATAATAGAGCCAAAGCGATTTCAAGAGAGTTAGAAATTAAGTATAACTTAGATAAAGTTACTTCAGAAAAATCAATTAACAAGTTAGAAGTTTTTAGAAATGATAATATAATTGAAACTATAAAAACGGATCAGGGAGCAAGAAATTATATAAGAGAAGTAATTAATTTATTGAGACAGAAGAATAAATTTAAGAGCCTTAATGAACTTAAATCTGAGTTAAAAAAATATGACATTAAAGCTGTTATTTCAGAATCGAAAAACGGTATTCTTTTTGGTTTAGAAACTAACAACAACTTTAAAACACCTGTTATCCCTGGATCTAAAATACATGTTAATTTAAGTTTACCTAAACTGGAGAAGGAATTTGATAAAAACAAAAACAATAAATCTTTAAAATCCATCAAACAGAGAATTATAAAACAATTTGATACACTTTTGGATTTATATGAATCAATAAATATAGAAGACTATTCCAAATTGAATCTTATTCATAATAACACGATAATTGAATTAATTAAGAATAAAAAGAACGTTAACCAAGGATATAAAATTTATGATAAATCGAAATATATATTTAAAGCTTCAGAACTAGGTAAAAAATATACATTGAACTCTCTAGAGAATAGAGTAGGAAAGGAGGTTAAAACGTCTATTAACTTCAATTCGAAGTCCTTTGATAATTTAGTTTATAGCATTATTAACGAAGCGTTTAAAAGACGTTATTTTAAATACATTAAAAAAGAATCTTTGTATTCAGAAATAATTAACACCACGAACTTAAAAGACTTGATAGGAGATATCAATAACAATGAAAAGTTTAAAACAGTTAGATCATTTATGAGTAATAAGGATCGTCAACAATTCGACAAGAAATTAAAATTCATCTTTTTAAATGAAAGGGAGAAGCTTTTAAACAGGGTTGAGAAATCTGAACACAGTCAATTAAAAGATAAACATCAATTGTTGAACGCTATATCCGATCACATACAATTTGATTCAGATCTAACTCAATATCATTTAATACAAAGCTTAGGTTTGAAAAAAAGTGGATCCGTTATTTCTTTTATAAACAGTGACAAGTATGAGGAAAAGACTAAACAGAATTTTGAAAAGATACCTGATAACCTAAACAAATTTTATTCTCCTGGTTTAGCTGATCAAAATTACAGAATGCTTGAATATTTATTTTTGAATAAAGAAAAAAACACAAAACTTATAAATGATTCCTCTTTTTTTCTACCAATGATATATCCAGAATTGTATAATAGAATAGAAAGAACTGATAAGTTAAAATATGAAAAATTGGTATTGACTAAATTCTTTGAAAAAGTACATAGGTCACAAATACAGTATGAGAAAAATCAGTATAATTTTATTCAGAATTTGAATCATAAAGGTATCTTCTTGTCTAAAGAGAGAGATAAAATATTCGCTAAATCTATCTTCACAGATAATGAAACAAAAACTCTATTAAGTCATAACCATTATGAATATCTAAACTCTACTAATCAATTAGATTTTCTTTTGTATAAACAACAGGATATATTATCAAAATTTGATTCTTACCCTAAAGAAGAAAAGTTTAACTATCTATGGTTATCTAATCTAATTGATAAAAAAATATACGACAAAGCAGCTTTCATGATTGTATATAAAAAAATGGATCCTATTATACCTAATCATATATATCAAGATCACTTAAAAAACGGGTTACAGGACCAAATAATGACTTATAGAAACAGAAAATTAACTCAAGAAAAAATCAATGCACGTAATCAAATTTTATACTCATTGAAATCTCTATTAAATTCAAATAAGAATACAAGTAATGAAGCTTATAATGGTTTTAAAGATGAACTTACTGATTATTCAAAATATAGGAATTTAGAATTATAGACTTTATTTGTAATACCTTTTATTTCTTGTATTAGGTATCGAACCTAATACAAGAAAAAGAATACCTCAATCAACATTAGCACAAAGTAAAACTCGTAAAATATTTACTTTCAAATTTTATTGCTTATAAAATGAGATTAACCCTCTTCACAAGTTCAGGGGGCCCATCTAATTTTACAATTAAAAATTTGAGCAAAATTTTATCTTCCGTTTAGTGGCGGTGCAAATTAATTAACTCCATTTATTATGAGTACGAAATATGCACCATCAGAATTAAAAGAATTTATCAAAATCTATGACAAGCTCTCATATAAGCATAATCATTACAAAGTATTCGAAGATTATTTAGATTTATTTATAAACAGTTTTTCATTCGATCATAAAATTGATTTAGAAAATATAAGAGAACGATATAACGAAGAAGAACGTATAATCTTCGGAGAACTCATTCAACAGAGCCTTTTGATTCTTCAGAAGAAACTAAAATTCGAAGATTGCTATGATTTGTTTGGAACTTTCTACGAACTAAAAAGTTTACATAATAAGTATTTTGGACAGTTTTTTACTCCAATGCCAGTTTGCCGCCTAATGAGCACAATAGCGTCAATAGATAAGGACACAAAAAACTTTCATGATCCTTGTTCGGGATCCGCTAGGCTATCTTTAGCGGCAAATTCTGATAGTTTGGGGATGTTTCATGTTTTAATTGATAAAGATTATACCTGTGCTAAGATGAGTGCTTTAAATCTTCTATTACATGGAATTCAAGGAGTGGTTATATGTGATAATGCTTTATGTCCTGGAACATCCTTTCAAGGAGCTTTTTTAGTAAACAAATATCTCTATATCGAAAAAATACCTAGAATAGAATTTACTGAAAATGTCAACTTTGCTTATAATTATTTAAGACTAAGGCTAGGAGGGAAGGCAAAACAAGTTACCGAAGGACCAATTGATAACTCAGATATTAAAGATTTAATAGTAAATTCTAAAACTGGTCAAATAAGCCTTTTTTAAAAAAGGCTTATCAGGTGTTTTTTTACAAAGATCAAAACTTCCTTATCTAACCTAAATACTTAATTATGAAATGGCAGAATATAAATATATATAGAGAGTTTGATCTTAAAATTTATAATATAAATTCAACCTTTTATTTTCATATATCTAAAAGGTTAAAAAAGTCATTCAACACTGAGGAAACAAAACTATAGCCAATTGAAAAGAATAAATAAGACTACTTTTCTTCATTTATAACCTCTTTTATCTCATTAAATGCAGTAAGAATATATTTGATATTTGGATTATTATTATGATACAATAATGATGTATAAATAACTGAAGTTGTTTCATCAAATTCTAATACATTATCTATTTTAGTTATAATTTGTTTACGCTTGCTATTTTCATACCAACGATTAAAAGCATTATACCTTTTTGTTTCTTTACCATTATCTTCTGAGCATATATAAATAAGAGCATTTTCTATAGTTTTAAAGAAATTGCTGATTATTAAATCAATAGTTAAAGAAACTTTAAAGTCTAAAGGTTCTACTACATCTGTTACCTTATCAATAATAATTTGATACATATTTTCGAATTCCATACCTGATGATGAAATAGAATTTAATGTACTATCCTCAATAAAAGCAACTTTATAGACTATGTCGTTTTTAGTTGTGAATTGATAAGTTTTCGAAGTATTGTCAAATAAGTAGTTATATGGGGTTTGCAAATTTAATACCTTTATTTTCGATGGTTTTAAAATCTGTGTCTCCCTTAATATATGAACGAACAGCTTGTTTGTCAGATACCATTTTGGTAATTGACTTAAAAATAAAATCTTTATTTATTCTGTTTTTATTCATAACTACTAAAAAAAGTATATCCTTTAATTAATTATAGGTGTTCTAAAAGTTAGGGTTCCTTTACTTATAGAAAACGTTACAAAGATAATGTTTTTTATTTAATTCCGTATAAATTATAGAAAAGCTAAAACAGCCTTGATACTTTCTTTTATTAAAAGAAACAAAAACAGTATCAAAAAAGGTATCTAACCTTTTATCGTCTATTCTTTCGTCTGAAGACAAAGAATGAAATAATAAGAACGCACTTCGTGCTAATACACTAATTAAATAAAGGTTTTCCAGTTCCTTAAAAACTAGAAAATCATATACAGAAAAAAGTTTTATAGAGGTATAAAAAAGACTTTACTTAAAGATGGTTGTTTAAATTTTTTATTACAACCAATCAGGCTAGTAATCTTAGTTTTATATTAGCCTTTTAATAAAACACCTTTAACGAAATGAGACCAGCAAAGATTGGAGGTAAGATTTAATAACCCCTCTTGCTTTCTTCCTTGTAAAATTTAATATTCTGGATAGTACTATCGATAAACTCAATAATATTGTCGTTCAATATTTCTAATTTTTTACAAACATTATATCTAAGAAAACTTACGCCTCTTAAATCCCATTTCCCTTCATCAGGCTTATCATTATGAGGCTTAAACAAACGATTATCAACAGGAGCTTCAACCGATAAAAAGTCCTTTTTTTCATCTAGTTTATACTTAATACATAAATCTTTATAATGAGCTATAGAATAACCTAAAAAGTAATGATTTGATATATAAACCTCATTATTAATCATTATGATATAAAACCTTGAATAATTTTTAAAAAGTTTATCTATATAATACTCATCTCCTGTATCGTAATACATTGAAACCTCTATACCTGAAAGATTCTTCTTATCATTTAAAACAATATAATTATGGCTTCTCGTACCGATTTTAACTCCATAAGGAAGCCAAGAATCATAAACTTTATCAATATCATAAATATGATTAATAGTTTTACTATTTCTTTTTATCCGTTTATTGCTTAAGATAACTTCTTTATCAAAATCGTATTCTTTCCATTTAATTTTAATATCAAAAGAAAACTCACTCTTATTATTCATATGAATATTATAGACAGGCTTTAGTCTATTAATTAAATATCTCTCCTTTATTTTCATATCATCCACTGAGGTTGCCTCATGGTACAATATTTCAACGGTTTCTTCTACGCATTTTCTTGTGAGGTTTCCATTCTCTGACCTAAAGTGATTGGTTTCTATTCTTATTTTTAAATTAATTGAACTACCAATATACAAAGGCTTCCCTTTTTTATCTAGGAACATATATACACAAAAAATTTCCATAATATTTTAATTTTTAAAAATTTGGTTTTAATCTAATAATTTAACCGATAAAGGTGTTGATACTGGTTGTTTTATGATATTTTCTTGACATTATTTGCTGTTCTTTTTTAGCATTTTCAAGACTATCAAATACAATTGCGTCGCTTATGTTTTTTGAGAAAGGTGTTTTTTTGTTCGCTGTATAGTAGGTGTTTTCGGCAGTGAGAAGGACAAACATTTATACTTTTTATTAAGCTTTTAAAATAACGATTTTTTAATTTCTGTACTTTTTTTGGAACTCTAGTTTTTTTATTCTTGACCTTATAGCTCCAATTTTTCTATCAAATATAATTGATAATTCCCTTGTTTTTTTTCCTTCAAAAAAAAGTTTTTCTAATTTTTTATCCTCTTCAGAAGTCCAAGGTTTATAAGCATTCTTATATTCTGTTTTCCTCTGTTTCGTAGTATATGTTTTGTTGTCATTTTTAGATTCATCACTTTTATTTGGTTCGAGCCCATTATCTTTGAACTTACTATCATTGTGGAGTTTGCCGTGACAACTATTATGAACGACTACTGTTCTTATAGAGCAAGAAATAAAGAAATCTGGAGTTTCATTAAAGCAAATTTTACAATTAGGCATATTTTTACCAATTAAAATATTTTCTCCTCTTTGGCAAATATGGTCGTAATCTATATGATGTAGACATATTTTACCATCTAATTCATGACCGCATATAGGACAAATTTTAGTTTGGGAAATTATTTTAAAGTTTTTAAAAAACGGATTTTTATTTATTCTGTGTGCAAATAATCTCCAATCAAGACTATAGTTATATTTAATTCCCTCTTCTGTTTTTAAGTTTTTAGCAGAATAATATTCAATTAAATCGCTTTTTTCAACTCTATTTATCATAACATTTTATCAAGGATTCTATGTAATATGTTTAAATATATGTGTTTTATTTAGCATCAAAAAAGGTATCGAACCTTTTTTTTTCTAATCTTTCGTCTGAAGACAAAGAATCAAATAATAGGAACGCACTTCGTGCTATTCTACTAATCAATATTTACACAAAGAACAGCACGTTCGATTTACTTCGAAAAGACTACGGCATACGCTCCTATGTCGCTTATTTATTCCGTTTCCTTTCCTCGATAATCTCATCTTAAGCTGAAAGGTGTGCAAATATTAATTATTAATCTAAAAATTTATCATTATGGATTTAGCATCTATATCTTATCAAGATTTTAAAGAAATTTCAAGCAAAAGATTTGAAGAAGTACCAGTACACTATTTCTTTAGTAAAGAACAAAAAGAAGAAGTCTATAAAAAATTAGGAGTTACAGATAAAACCGCAAAAGACAAACTATTTCTTGCCTTAGATGGTGTTGTCTTAAAATCAGAAGCTCACAAGCTAAAATCATATTTCGAATGGTACAATCGATCAATAGAAGTTTTACATAAAAGAGAAAACTTTTTATATCAGATGTTTTATTATGAATTCGGTAACCATGAAGCACATATAAATTATACCTACGAAGATGTATTTAAAGATTTTGCAATTGATACTGACGATTCTTTAGTGGTAAAGGCTTATAAAAAAGCTCAAAAAGATCATTGGAAATATGTAAATGATAATGATTGTTTTTAATTAAGAAATTATTTTAAACTATTAACAAGCTTGTTATCTTTTTTAATGAGCTTGTTACCTAAACAATATATTTATGGGATGGACATCTTATACATACACGGAATCTACACACAAGACGTTTAATGCTAATAATGCATATACATTTTGTATCAATCAATACAATAAAGAAAACTATAACCTTATAAAATTCTATTTTCAAAAAGCCTCTTTTGAGGAAGATAATCATGTTGTTTATCTTGTGATGAAACATAAAGAAGGATATAACTTTATTATGCTCGTTTTAATTTCAATTTATAATAAAGAAATTTTTTATAAAGAAGTAACTGCATCAATGGGACCTTTAGAAGATAGATGTCCTGTCAGTTTTCTGTCGATGGTTCCTATGTCAAAAACAGGTAGCCTTGAGTATGACTGGTTCATTAAAGTGCTGAAAAATAAAATTAAATATAAAAACCAAATTAAACAGGTGCATAGATACTAACTACGCAAATAGGTTTTTCTATTCAATCTATAAATGGAAAAACCTATTTTATATTAATTCTGAAACCAAGTATTATTATATGGATTGTAACCACATTTTAGAGGCTTTGATTTAATATTTGATGACTCACTTAAATATGCTCTACAGTCGGTACAGACATGCCTAAATTCGCAATCTTTGCAGACTTCAATTGAATCCTTATTTATTAAACCAACACTTTTGAAGCTATTTTTACTTAAAATGGTTTCTTTTATTTTCTTAGTGTTTATTGTTTTAATATTCCCAAAATCATTTTTAAACGCCGGACAATTCTTAATATTACCTTTCCTGTCAATAGCTAACTTTTTATATAGACAAGAATTATAATTTAGTGATTCAAGAAATTTCTCTTTATTAACGTTAAAGTCTTTTTTATTGACACTCCCACAAAAAGAAAAATCGTCAATATTTTTTCTTCTATAACTAACAGAAAATAAATTTATATTAAAGTCAATATTCCATTCATCAGGAGAATTATAAAAAGTAATAGAGCTTAATTTAGTATTTTGGTTTCTTATTCTTTTCAGTGCTTCAGAATCAATGTTTTTATTGTATGGAATCACAAGTTCTAAAGATCTTAAAGTAGTGTTGTTCAAAATAGATGTTATTTTTAATAATTGATCTTCATCTATTTTAAAATAACAAAGTATAACAATAGATTCACAAAGTGTTGAGTTTATTATATCTTTTGTTTTCTGAATTTTTTCTAATGAAAAACTTTCCTTCTCCAAAATTATATTTGTTACATCACAATGTGATTTATATGCAGTGTCTAATTTTGGAAACAAAGAAAAATCGTCAATATCACAAAAAAAACCATACTCTTTTGACTCTAAAAACTCAAGAGTCTTATCAATCTCAAAAATATCTTCTTGAGAATATTCTTTCTTTAATTCTGTAATTGGTAATTTGGCGTTTAACCCCTCAATTATATCACAAAACTGATTCGAAATAATAAATAAATCATTTCTCTGAAGATCATTTATAGTAGCTCTATTTGCTCCTTTTACTAAAATACAATTTGAAAATAGTTGGAAATAATTTTTTTCAGATCTCATAACTTTATTATTGGTTTATGATGTTTCATTAATTTTACCTGGTCCGATTTGTATTTTTGAACCGATATTATTTTTTGTACTTGATTCTCATCAATAGATTTTTCGACGTACTCAATGTATTCAAATACAATAGGTAGATTTTTCATAGTTATTGAATTAAATATTCCGCTATCTTTTCTTCTAAATGATAATTACATGGGTAAGAAACCATACCAAATTGGCCTCCAGGGTTTATTTCAAGAAAATAATATTTGTTTTCTGAAGAAACCATCATATCAATTGAACCACAGTTTCTACCTATTTTTTGCATTAACAAATGTAATTTTCGTTCTATTTCTGAAGGTAGCTTATAAGGAACGGTTCTATTAGGAACCTTATCATTATATTTTCGAAAATCGACTTGAGTTTGTTTGTCCTCTTGAGAGAAGATAGCCATTGAATAAAAATCTCCATCTAAATAAAAAATCCTTAACTCATACTTTTTTATAATCATTTCTTGAAATAAAGACGGGAAAAAAGACTGCTCATTAATTTTTGTCACTTCTTTTGTATACATCATTCCATTCTTATCATCTAATAGTATGTGAGGATCTCCTCCAAGAGCTTTAGTTATTAAACGTTTATTACTCGCTATTTTTTGGAATTCACCTCTGTTCGATAAAATAAATGAATCCGGAACATCAAGACCAACACTTTTTGCAATTTCACATGTTATGAGTTTGTTTATTCTCCCATTATGTAACGAGTTTAAGTGTTTCTTTTGATGCAGCTGATAATAAAAATACTCTCTTAGTGTTTCAGATTCTATATCCAAAAAGTCTAAAATACCTTTTGCAGTATTTCCTTCTTTTTTCATTAAAGAAAAGTTTAAGAAATCGTTTGAAATAAACCCACGACGATACCAAATTGTTTTAACCTCGGATAAATAGAAACTGGTATTGTTGACATTAAACTTTATTTCATTTATTAGAAATTCTAAGTGAACCTTATCTTCTCTATTAATTCTTGTCCATTTAGCTTTCTTAGCAACTAACCAAGCTATAACATCTGAAGTAGAAGAATCTGAACTATTTGAAATTACAAGTATCATTACATTATTCTATTTTAATTGGTTAATTACAGTTTTTACTACTTCATATCCAATCGAAGAAAAACCACAAGCTAAATCTGGATAATTTTTTATTTCAGATATTTTGATATTCATAGTTTGATAATCGGTATCATCACAAATAATTTTATCTAAGGACTTATCTTTTAACTTTTGTATTTCTATATCTCCATTAGTAAAGGTTTTCATCTTTATGCTGTTTTTAAAATATAGATATAGATTATCATTTTCTAAATATAAACTCGTATCAATATTATTAGCTAAATTTTCCGCTTCTTCTTCTGTATCATATTCTCCTAAGTTCACCCAAACCATCCAATTATGTTGAGCTTGATAAAGTTCTCGTGCTATATACTTCTTTTTTTCCATCGTTATTTTATACTTTTTAATTCTATTTTTAAAGAACTGGTAAACCTTTTCTCTTTGAGTGTTTATATTGTCTGTTTACCCCAATAGAGTTCTAAAACACGATTATATTCTATCAAAACATCAATTCTTTTAAATAAAGAATTTTTAGTTTTCTTACTGATCTTTTTATCTTTTTCAAAATACGTTATATCGACTAAATTTATTTCTATCATAGATTCAACTTTATGCAGATGTCTATCAATATCAAAAGCTGTCATTTTTTTTACTTTTTCAATTAAGAATTTGTTTGATGAATTAAACATTTTTTTTACGATTTTTGGTCGCTTTTAACTGATCGGTTTATTGAACTATTCTTTTAACATTGGTTGTAATAATTCATACCCTTCTAAACTAATAGTTTTAGGTACTATAACACTTGAAAATCCTCCTAATGGCTTCCATCCTTTATTAATATAATTAGACACCTCCATTTCTAAATGTTGTACATCTCTTCCCTTTAATATTTTATATTCCATTTTATTATTTATCTTATCGTTTTATTGAACTTTAATTAGTTCTGATTCCTCAAAATTTTCAATAGCATAATTATCATTATACCATTTCTTGTTTTCATTATACCAGGTACACTTGTATAAAAATTTAACTAATTTTTTATCTACCTCTATTTCTGTAATGGTATCTTTAATAGTCATGTTAGGGCTTCCTGACTTTAACATAACTATATCTCCAATATTAAATAAGCGTTTGTTTTTATTCTCTTTAAGAATTTTTATTTCTTCTTTAGAATACTCAACATAAATATTACCAAAAGAAGAAGTAATACCATATAGAATAAGTCCAAAAACTATTGCTATTAATATATTTTTTACAAGCATTAAATTTTTCATAATCTTATCGTTGTTTAGTGATCGGTTAATTATATTTTGGTTAGTTGGCCAAGTTCCATGAAATGGACCAGGCTAACGATCTCTTTTTAGTTAAGAATGGTATTTTATCTTAAAATAATCTTTCATATAATCCTCGAAATTTATTATACAATCTTGAACTAATTTCGTTAGTTCAGATCTATCTACTGTGCTATAATCTAAATGGCCTAATTTCATTTCTAACATTCCGACTAATTCATGAGGTCTATATGTGAGAACTTTCTTAATAAAAAAATCTCTAAATTTTTCATCTTGCATATTCCACATTATTTCAAAAAAGAAGAATGAAAAGTTATTAACTGACAAACCTTTTGGTATTACTTTCTTTTTTAAGATCATAAATATTGTTGTGTTTTAGTGATTGGTTAAATATTCTTTAATATTATTTTGTTTTAGTAGTGGTGGGATAACTTCAGTTCTTTTTAGATGATTTATCTCTGTTTTTGTTCATCTTATTACACTTTTCTACGAAATCAATTAAAGATTCATGTTGTCTGATATAATCAAATTGTAAAGACAAGTCTGATTTTAATTGAGGACTTTTTCCAAAATAACCTTCAGTCCTCATACTTCTTAAAAAAAGAGAAACGACATGACTCGCTTCCATAAACTCCTTAAAGCTTGGCTTAAATCTTTCCATATTTTAAAATGTTTTTTATTGTTCCAAAAGAAAACGCTAATGAAACATATACGAAGTAAAAATGCTAGATAACCCCTTACCTAGCATTTTTTTAAAATCCCTTAAATGAAATAAAAACTTTAGTGAGAAACCGTAATAGTTCCGAAACCACCGATATCTCCTGAGTGAACATCTCTACAATCCGTGTCACCTCCTCCACTTGAACCTGTAGAAGATTTACGTATAACACTCGATTCTATAGCGTGTCTACCTCCAGCGACATTTTTCATCGCTTCTTTTGAAATTGTTTTGCTTTCTCCAGCAAATTGATCAATTGAATTTAAAACTTTCTTCATAATACATGATATTTAATGGTTAATAATAAAATTACTTTTCTGTGAGATTTATTTAGAATAATATTTTGATCGTATAAGCTTATCTCTCCATATATCATACTCTACCGAGCGAAGACCTAAGCCTAATAATTTTCTATTTCTGTTATATCTTGAAAAATCCTTCTCTTCAAGTTGAGCAATATTATAACTGCCATAAATTTGCTCTTTTTCATTATATAGTTGATATTGATCTACCATATTAGCATATAAATAAGGAGAACACTTCTTCTCTAAAATGAATTTTCTAATTTTAGGTAAAAAATACTTCAACCTAATACTATCTTGAGTATGCAATAGTAAAAGTTCCGTATCTATAAATTTATTGTCAACAAAGTAGTTTCCTACAACCTCCTGAGAAGGATATATTTCTTTTTCAAACAAATCAATTAAAACCTTTTCATGTTTAATATCAATTTGTTTTCTCTTTTCTAATCTATCATCTCCATAATACTCAACCCTATAATACTGATCTTTTTCTACCATCAGTATTATACTATCCCTTAATTCTAAATCTAGAGATTTTAAGTATTCAGACCTTAATTCTTTATAGATAACCGGGGTAATACCAGATTTTTGATAATATGGAAATAATAGAGTATCACTTTTTATGTTAGGCTCTATAATACCGTATTTAGCAATAAGTAATTCAAAGTCTTTACGAGTTATTTGTTTTCCCAGATAATGCTTAGTTAGCATATATACTCTATACTCAGAATTTCTAAAACTATTTTTTAAGCCTCCATTATTCAATAAGAAATTCAACTTATTAAATGAAGCCCTATATGACTGATTCATAAACAAACTATCTGCTATAGAAACCTCATTATAATATGCAGCTCCATTTAAAGTAGTATACGAGGTTTTTGAAGTAATAGCAGTTTTTTCAACACTCGAACATCCAATGCTCATTGCAAAGAAAAAACTCATTATAGTTAAATAAAAATGTTTGTACGTCATTTTGTAAATTATTATTTAAATGGTAAATAATTTCTTGTACAAACCTAATAGATAAAAAACTAAAAAACAAATTTATTTATAAATAAATCAATAATGCGTAAATAATTCACAAAAAAATAAATTATTTTGAAAACTAAAAAAAACGAAATTTCCTTTATATTTTCTTTTTAAATACCTCTAAAGCAAGCATTATATTATCCTCCATTTCCTTATATTGATTCTGAACTTCTGTCCTATATACCAGGTTTTCTCCTCCAATGTTTTTCTTGTCAATAAAATCGTTATTAGGAGCTAATATCCACATAGGATTATACCCTAAATAATAATAGAAGATAATCAATTTTATTGTATTAACAGAGATAGGACCACGCTCAACATTCCCCATTGTGGAATAGTCTACTCCAAGCGCATTGGCTATATTTGTTCTAGAAAATTTACTGTGCTTTTTTGTCTCTACAGTATCATCATTTTCTTCTAGTTCTTTTCTTATCTTTTTTAACCGCTCTCCTATATAGTAAAAATCCTTAGCCTTATTCTTTAATATCTGATCTATTTCCATTTTTGCCTTATAATCTGTTTATCAAAAATACAGATAACTCACACGCAAAAAAAATGCGTAAAAATATCTTTTACACAAAATTAGTAAATAATTAGCAAATAACTAAATGAATGTTAAATATATTTATAACTTTGAATCGAAACATAATATTCTAAACTCATAATTATCATGAAACTAAAGACATTTACTATCGCATTAATCGGATTCTCATTTCTATCTAATAGCTTAAATGCTCAAAAAAATATAGCAGAAAATAATAGTTTAAAAAATGTGAAAATCACCTTTAAAATATTGGATCCTAAACATAATAATAAATTTAGCTATCAAGAGAGCCAAGATATCTATAATGACCCTAATCAAATAGATACTTTCGAAAAAGATATTATTACAACGCTCAACAATCTCGAATTTGAACTAAACTTTAACCAAATTTCAAGTAATTATAGAATTAAGGTTACCAATGAAATGAATCTTGATCTAATCAATATAATATTAAACAAAGCTAGATTTAATTCTAATAATGAGGCTTGGACGCTACTAAATGAAACAAAGAAGGTTGGGGAATTTACATGTAAAAAAGCTATAAAAACAATTAAAAATAAAAAGATTATAGCATGGTACTCTAATGAACTAAAACGTCCATTAGGTCCTTTTAACTATGGAAACTTACCAGGTGTAATATTAGAACTAAATGATAGTAATTATATATATACGGCTGTTAAAATAGACTTAAATGTAAAACAACAATTAGACTATCATTTTTCTAAGAATCAATTATTAGCTGTTAATTAATCTTCAATATTAATAAAAAAAAGGAGTACATTTTGTACTCCTTTTTTTTGTCAATCATCATATTCAATATGATAGGAATCATCAGTATTATAATGATCTATTATATTATCATCATCGATATCATCATTTGAATTCACTTCTGAATTTAATTCTGATTTGGATTTCCCAAACATATCAACTAATTTTTTAGAAGGAGCCTTATTCATATCATTCATGAAATTTGTAGCCAGACTTTCACTTTCATTTATGCTGGTTTCTATTTCTTCTGATATTTTATCCTTATCAAAAATTGTATGTTCTGGAAGTTTTCCTTTTGCCGCATAATATTCCTCTTTCACTAGCTCGTCAACATCAATAATAATCTCAATAAAATTATCGTCTAGTAATTTGTCTATCTTTTTTTGAACCAAAAAAGAATCTATAATACTATTTATTTGTCCTATAAATTTCGTTTTTACTTTTTTATCTAAATTTTGGGTTTCTTCCTGAGACAGATTATTATAATCTTTTATAAGCTGGAGGTGATTGAATAGTTTCATATCCTTTATTAAACCAACAAACTTCTGTCTTTCCAAAATATGCTCGTAATTCGATTGAGCAATATCTAATATATGTTGATTGTAAAACAATATATAATCTTTAAAATCAGTATCTATCTTTACAATTACATCGTAAAAATCTAATTCCTCCATTAGTTTTATTACATCCTTTATTTCTTCCTCATGTTCATCATCCCTAAATTCATTAATAATTGGAATTTCATACTTGTTTTGGATTTTCTTAGATTCCATGTTCGGCATAATACTCCCATAAAAGAGTTTCTGAGCAATTTTTTCTTTAAAAGTGTCTGCAACTATACCTGCAAAATCCCCTGTACTCATTGCTGTTATTTTACTTACCGGCAACAGCTCTTGCATTTGAGTGCTTACACTTGTTGACGTATCATTCTTATTAATAGTATGACTCGTTTTCTTTTGATGAATTTTACCAAATATTTGACTAACCCTTTTTGCAGTTTCTCCTTTAGCACTTCCACATACCGCATTAGCACAGTTATCATAAACTACATCTGATTCTTCCTTTCCATAACTGGAAAACAACTGAGAAATACTCTGTATACCCAATATAGTAGCAATAAAATTAGATCTTCCAGTATCAATAACTTTTCTAAGGCCCATGATAAAAATGGTGGGAAGCTCATCCAATATTAAACCTAATGGACGCATCCCTTTTTTATTAACTACCTGAAGAATTTTATTGATATACAATCCAATAGGAGCTGAATAAATTTCCTGCCTGTCAGGATTGTTTTGTATACAAACCATTTTAGGGTGATTAGGGTCGTTTATTTGTATAGAAAAATCATTACCACTCATTACATAGAAAAGTTCCTTATTAGATAATTGAGAAAGCGAAATTTGAGCACTTGCCGTTTGCCCCGATAGCTGTTGATTAGCTTCTCTCTCTAAAGCGTCTTTAAACGGTATCATTAAACTCCTAACCTCCATGTCCTTGAGCATAATTTCTAATAAATACTCCACATTTACCGAAGAAAGAGTTATTACATGTGGCAACGTACACAAATTCTTTCCCTTTTCTTCAGATTTCTTTTTTAAGTACCAAATCAATCCAGAAACAAAGCTTATGGCCGACTTAGCAAAAAAATCCGTTTTTTTGATCCATTCCTTATTTAAATTTTTCATCAAAATATTAGCAGCGTCTCCTGCGTCCGTTTGATTGGTCATTAAATAAGGATTGATAGGGTTACATCTATGAGATTTTTCTATATTATCAAAACAAATAAAATATGGTGTAGGTATCAGTTTCAACTTCTCAGGGTCATCTTTATACTTTTCTTTTAATTTTTCTAAATAATTGTAAGATATACGGCTTAAAGAATCAAACTTAAAGTCATAAATAAGCAAGGTGAAAAACTTTTGAAGCATCTGTTCAATAATTTCTTCAAAAAAAGCAAAAGATTTACCACTACCAGGAGTACCAATAATTAATAACGCACGAAATAAGTTTACAAAATTAATCCATCCCTTTCTCATCTTTCCTTGATACCTATAGAGATACGGAATATTTACTGAATACTCGTTTTCTATTTTTTGCTCAGTCTGTTGAAAAGTCTCATTTTCATCATTGAAAGGATCCTCTTTCGATAAATCTTTAAAAGCCATTACTTCAAAAAACTTTATACAACCAATAATTGTTAAAATGAACCCAACAGAATAAAACGAAATCGATTCGTAAAATGAAATCATTGCATCATCTCTTATTAAATCCGATAAAAACAAAAATGAAATTCCAGAAAAGAAAAGTATAATAGCACTATAGACTGAAACTCCTTCTCTTTTTTTTGGTCTATACATAAAAACAGAACCAATAATAAACATTAATAAAATTAACTTGTTGTGGTAAGGTTTTTTTAAAATCTCGAATTTTTGAAAAAATATATAAAAACCATTACTGTAAAAACCATCTAATTTGTGATAAATGATTAAAGGGTAGTAAGTTATATAAGCTATCATTAAAAAAACGACTACAGATAGAAACATCCCTGAGTAGGAAGTTGTTTTTGAGTTCATATTTTGAGAATTAGAATATTATTTTTAAAGTTAGGAGTATATTGTATCAATTACTTTTTGCTCCTGTAATCTACGTAAAACTGAATACATTATTCTAGACTCAGCCTCAGTGTTTTTTTCATTCTTGTTCCATCTACTATAAATATTTCCAGTTCCAAAAGGATTATAAACCGTTTTCATCCTATTATAAGAATCAACCTCTATAAGCCCCCATTTAAAAGGAAGTTCTTCTTTTGTAAGTAAGCCCTTTGGAGTAATATAAAAACGAAAATCACCCATACCTTTTTCTGGTTGCTCTCGAAAAGATTTCTTTTTATCAACCATAAAATCAGATCGAGAAACTTTTGCCTCTAATAAAAAAGTATAATTACAAGATCTAAAACCTATCACATCAGGTATTTCTTTGTTAGTGGTCTTTAATTCCTTAAAAGCAACACCACAACGCTTTAAACACCACTTATAACCTAATTCAACAAGCTCTGTATGTGTTATAGGCTTCATGACTTTATTCTCTTAATGTTAAATAAAGATGAACCAATCCATTGTAAAACTTTTTTTAACCGTATACCTAAAATAATGATTAACGATAATCCTGGAATTAACAGCCCAGTTTTTACTAAAATTTTAAAAGTTTCCTTATAAATTTCAGGATCACTCTGGATCATATAAAAACTAGTAGAACACGTAAGAACAAATAAAACATAACCAATCAAAGAAAAAAGCACTAAGTGCCATATACTCTTATTCATGATCTTGTGAAATTTCATTTTTAAAGTCCTCCAAAATAAATTCTTGAGCCTCTAAAAAACTAATTTTTTCCTTTTCTGACTTCTCTACAGTATTATCAAATAAATTTATAGACTTCTTGGCTACATAATCAATGTATGAATCGTTTATTTCTAATCTATGTTTTAATGAAATATATTCATCTTGATCTAATATATTTTTGATAAAATCACTGTAATAATGGTGATCGAAATTTACTTGATTTGATTTCATGATTATAATTTTAAATTATTGTTTTTTTTTTCGATAACCGATTTATCGGCTACCTTATAATGAGATTTATATAGAATATTAATTGCATCTAAGGGAATGATGTATTGATGATTTAAACCAAAATCAACAACTAATTTCTCCTTATCTTTTTTATTTACAATGCCTTCATTGGATGTCCCTTCGGGTCCTTTTTCACTTTTTAGTTTAATACGATCCCCTCTTTCAAAGTCTTCAATGGTAAAAGAATTAAGAGATTTTACCCTATTTTTCTTATAAATGATTAAATCATCATTCCAATCTTTAGCTACAGATTTTTCAAGTTTAGCCCCCTTTATAGGAAGATACACTTTATTGAAAACAGACAACATTCTTTTGTTATCAATACTAATTCCTTTTTCGTTATTAGAATGCTTTTTTTGATACTCAAATTTTACTTTATCTTTAAACAACACAGTATTTATAGAGGTAGCTTCTAATTCAGATTTTATATACTTGTAATCCTTTTCAATATCACTTATATTATTATAATGAACCATAATCCAAGCATTGTTATCCTTATGACCCGTTGTTACCATAATTTCCTTATTTAGTTCACTAGTCATATGGGTATAAACACTTACATCAAAAGAAAAACCAGCAGCGTCATTATCTGTAATAGAATGAATTTGAATATTAGGGTTAGATACTATTCTTGGTAATATGTTAGAACTAAATTCTTCCAACTTTTCTTTATAAACATTTCCTCCAAAGGAAAAATACATCGCATTCTTAGGATTTTTCAGCTCAATATGAGCCGCTAAATCTTTTCCATCTTCAGCAAAATAAATAGTGTCGGTTTTACCTAAATTTGGGTTCGTATAAAATAAATAACGATCCTTGTTATTTAATACAACTCTGAATTTCTCGACCTTATCGGTCTTCTTACTTAAATAAGGCTTGTTATAAACAATATAATTCTTAATTATACCCGAACTATCATATTTAGGAAAAGCAATATTAGGTATTCTACTTCCATTATCATTGATGTGATACGCATTGAAAATTCGTCCCTTTAAATATGGAGATTCCAAGGTTTCCCTCGAAATGTGCCTGTCAACTACCAAATGCCTAGGATTTTTTAAATCAGTAATATTGTAATTATTCTCAAGCGATTTATCACTTGATTTCACTCTTTTAGTTACTTTTAATTCTTCTATATTGATAAGTTCAGCTCTATTAATTATTTCTAGACCTTCTTTTACGGCTTCAAAAAAATTAAGACGCTTGTAGTTTCTTAAAAATTTAAAAAAATATCCTTTGTTCTCTGAATCGTTTCTATCAAAATAACTGATAATATCTCTTGAAGTATTTAAAACAATTTTTTCATTAGAGTTCTTTTTTCTGAACTCCATCGAGCCAGCACTCTTTTTATACAAATCAAAACCAATAGTTTTTAAATACATAGGGAAATTAACCTCTGTATTAATCTTATCAATATATCCGTTTTTTTTTATGTCGTCGTAATTCATACTCTAATTGTTTTACAACAATAGCCAATATTTTCATATTGGCTATTGATAAAAATAGGGAAAATTAAAAAAAGCCTGGGGGACTACATTGTTATTCCTTGTTTTTTACTATTTTTTTTTTCGGAATTCTTTACTTTTCCTTGCTCATTTGAAGTTTTAAGACCTACTTCCTCAAAAGTTACATCCAAGTTCTTTGCCTGTTCATTCTTGGGGCTTCTAGTTTTATCACCCTTCGCATCATAATAGATATCAACGGTGTTTTTCTCACCACCTTTAGTGGTGTACTCAAACTTAATAGTCTCCCCTTCATTTAAACTTTTGGCTTGGTCATGTGTTAACTTTTGACCATACACATAGGTGTTTTCTGAAAGCAATGAACGATCAATTACCTGATTTAACTTTTCAGAATACCAACCAATTTTGGGATATTGTTCACCATCCTTTGATACCGCGTTATACAATACCTGTTTTCCCATTATCAATTGATTGTATTCTTCTTTGGTAAATTGGTAGTTTCTTGAGACAGCATTGGCTAAGGTGAATTCCTTATTGCTTTTAATAGTAACATCAAGCTTTGAACCAAGATCTTGATCAAATTTCATGCGAAGCATTTTTACACCATCTCTGTTAACCCCCTGAGTATCTTTATAAGTGTATTCATAGTAAGCGTCCTGACCTTGAGATAAAAGACTCTTCACGTATGGGTCAACTTCTTTTTGTTTTATAAAAACGTTAGCAAGTTTTTCCTCAACTTCCTTTTTAGCATATCTTTGTTTTGGATTCGAACTAAGCTCGTAAAACTTACTATCCTTTGAGAAAACCTCTTCTTGTCCACTTTTAAACTTAAAGTGAATATTTAAGTCTTCCTCTTTTGTAACGATGGCTCGCTGCCATACATTGTTCAACTTAACGAATGCATACTTTTTTTGTTCTTGTTTTTCCATAATTAATGAGATTTGAGATTTGAATATTATTTTTATTACTATATTTGTAATAGATTTCATGGTTTAATGCGTGAGAAACATTAAACGTGAATATGATGCGTGAGAACATCATATTTAATGAGTGAGATTTAGAATATTATTTAAAAGGAAGTGTGAGAGCTTCCTTTTTTTTATTGTGCTATCTTATACTCCTCAAAAGTATTTCCTTCATTAGCCGTCGATTTTGTGTTAAATTCATTAACCCAAGAATGTTTCTTAGGTTTTAATATTTCTAAGCCCTCTTTTAAATAATGCTTGAAATAATTCCATACCGAAAATTTAATGGCATTTACCTCTATCGGTATCCTTAATTTTACCATATCCTTTTCACTTGATAGTCCTATTATCGATCTATTGATCTTTTGCTGATTGGGAAATTTATTGTACTCAATAAAATCATTACTTACACCAGCATTAAATTCTTTTAATTTATTGAAATAACGTATAAAAGTTTTTTCTTCTCCTTTTTTAAAGACCACTGATATGTAATTATGAAGAATACTCACATTAAAGTTATCCTGAGTCAAAAAAGAAATAAATTGTAAATCCCTTAAATAACCATCAATGTCTTTTGATCCAGTAAAAGATATAATTAACTTCTTTGCTTTTGCTATTTCTTTTATTTTCATTAATATTTTCGTAGTCTCATAATTGATATCAGGTATGGCTAAATACAACGAATCATCCAAGTTAAAAGTCTTGTAAAATGATATAGCTTCTTTTGGATCCTTGAAAACTACAATACGCTCTATTTTCTTGGGAATATTACTAAACCATATACTGTTTTTTACAGTAGTAAATTCGTCCTTATTTAATTGTTTACCATCAACTAAATATCCACAAATCTTATTACCACTATTGAAAAGAGGAAATTTCACCTCACCCTGTTTTGTTAAAAAAAGACGACCCTTTATAATCGGATCGTCTTCTAACCCCTTGTATAATTTATCTACTTCCTTTGAATTATTTGCATTTGCTTGAGATGAGAATGGAATATTAAGTAAAAGGAAATGATTAAAATTTGTGTCAACTATTTCTAATGCAATTTCTTCCGTATTTAAAAGTAAATCACACTCTTTATCAAGATATTCATTAAACTTATTGTGCAACTTACCCCATAATCCTTTAACCTCTCTACCTTCAATCTTTGCAACATACTCTTCTACCAAATCAGAAGCTTGCAACTTTAACTCAGGTTGTTGTGTATTATAGTATAAAAACCCCTTATCTGTTTTAATAACTACATAATAAAACCCAGATTTTCCGTATACAACATACTTCTTATCTGTAGCTAATAGCTTGTAATTTAGATAGTCAAATAGTGTCGGTAAATAAACCCTCTGATTATGATCACTCCAATAATTTAACACTTGTTTCTCTTTTTAAATTTGTAAATAATTACTAAGTTTGTAAATAAACTATAAAACAAAACTACAAATTAAAATTAAAACCGCAAATAAAATGAAGGATATTTATATAAAAAAAACACTTAGTTTCTTGAGAACGTTTTTCAAAGATCTCTCTTCAAGCCAGGCACTTGCCATTGGTTTTTTTATTATTATTATATGTTTTACCTTGTTTAATAAAAAATTTTCAGATAGTCCCAAGTGGCTTATGGAACAAAAAAGTGAATTCGAAAAATTATCCTATCAACTCAGTAAATCTTCAAAAGATAGCCTTATTGATTCTCTTTTTTTAGCTAGAGAACAAAAAATAATCATAAAAAAAATTAATAAAAATATTGGAGTATATCTTTATAAACTAAATTCATATAGTTATATCAATGTGCTCGAACCTTATTTAATATTTGTTCCTGCGGTACTAGATGATATCCCTTCTATTGTTCCTTTGGAAAAAGGAGATTATCAACTATCAAGTAATTTTGGAACACGTTTTCATCCTATTGATAAGAAATACAAAAAACATTATGGCATAGACCTTGCTGGTCCAGTGGGTAAAGAAATATATGCCTCCGCTAACGGATTTATAATTGAGGCTAAACTAGATAAGAATGGCTATGGCCATCACGTTATTATTCAACATCGTTTCGGTTTTCAAACACTCTATGCACATATGGATAAAATCCTAGTATCTCGCGGTGATCGAATCAAACAAAACCAACTTATAGGAACTATTGGAAACACTGGAGCGTCCACCGGAAGCCATTTACATTATGAAATCATAAAAAACAAAGAAAAGATTGACCCCAAAGCCTCATTTAATCTCAAAAGGGACATCTTTGAAAAAATTATAAACCTGTAATAATATTCTAAAAAAAATCTCAAATCTCATTAATTATGGAACATTCAATACAAGAATTCTCACAACTTCAAAAATTTCTTCACAACTTCAAAAAAAAAGTATTTAAAATAAAAAATAAAGTTAACGCTATTAACGACCTCGATTTTAAAATTTTTAAAAACATAGAATATAAAAACGTTTCTCCCCAAGAAATCACAAGCCTCAAACACCTTATCTACCTAAAAAACATCGATCTGGAAAAAAAAGGTTTTATCACCCACAACCTTAACGAACTCATAGCCAAACATCAACTCTTAGAAAAACAAAGCGAAAAAGATCAAAAAATAATCCCCATTGGAAACATTGAAATTCTCGACAATTCTATCGTTAATAAAAACATTATAATTGGATATAACAGTAAAAATAATAAGTTTTACCTTTCCTATAATAAAGTAAATAACCTACCTATATGGAATCCCTATTCCCCAAGAAAAATTAAAGAACAACTTCATAAATTACACCCTCTAAATAGTTCCAATCTTCAGTTTAAAAGACTCTTTTTTAAAAAAGATATTCAATCTATATCTAAAGAAAAACAAACTTTTATTCAAAACCAATTCAATGCTATTGTTGTAGAAGCTTTTAAAAACAATAAGTATTTTCAAAAAAACGTACAACTTATTAACCTAGATATTTTCCAAAACAAAGACAAATACCTTCATCAAAATATTAAATTTGATCACAAAGGAAAATCAATCATAGGAACGGTCAATGAAATCAACAAAGATTTTATTTCTATTGAACCCCTAATTCAAAAATCAAATCAAAATAATATATACCTTCTTACTCCAAAGGATATACAACACCAAGTCAATCAAAATAATATACAACTTATTTCAAAACTAAATTCTAAATATTATTTAGGGCAAAGCCATGGAGAACTTAAAATAGGAACTATTATCAGTGAAAAAGGGCAATCTCAAACTAAATGGTATTCAATGGAACAGTTTCTCTCCAATGAAAATATTCCTCTAAAGGTTCGAAACAACATTCATAAAAATGTAATTTTCGACAAAAACTTCTTTCTCGAATCTGAAAGTATTTCACTAAATAAAAACCAAAAATCAGTTGAAATAAAAAAACACTTTCAAACTCAAAAATATTTCATAACAAAACATATCGCTAATAATAGAGATATTCAGTTTGAACCACTCAATAAAAAATCTTTTGATAAATTGGTTAAAGAATTTAATAATGATAAGAACTATCATAAACTAAATCAAATATCAAAATATCTGCCTAAAGACAAAAAAAAAGAAATCTCATTATAAAACTCACTCAATGCAATTCACATTATCAATTCAAAATCATCAAACAAAACAAGAAGTATTCAATACTCTAATTTTTTTTGATTCCGTTACAGAACTTATAGAAAAACTCAATTTCTCTAAAAGCTATCGTAATAGTAAAGGTAACTTTTCCTTAAAAATTTCTTCTGAAAATAAAACCCACATTATCATCTATTGTAATAACATCTCAAAGACAAATGAGCTCAAAAATAAAATCATGAATATAGTTATCGAAAAGATGCAAAACTATCAAGAAAACTAACTCCCTTATTACTCAATAATATATTTTAAAACTAACTAAGTAAAACAGCATCCCTTCCCTGTTTTACTTAGTATTATTCTAAATCTCATCTCAAAATTATGAAGCTATCCAAAAAGAAGTACTTACAGTACATCATTCAAACTATTGAAGCTATAAATAATAGTAATAACTTTAAAAATACTTTTATTAATAACCCTGGTTTCGGACGAATATTTGATATTATTAAATCTGAAAAAGACTTTCAATTACTCGAACAAACACTAAATAAATTTTACGGAGAACAATATTCTCAAACTGTTTTAAGTAGCCTAAAGCAAGCTTCTTTAACTTCTTATTTTACTCCCGATCCACTGGTCGATCTTATTGTGAACTTTTTAAATAAAAACAATACCTTTCTTCCTAAAACCATATTAGAACCTGCCGCAGGAAACGGTGCTTTTGTAAAATCTCTTCTCAAAGTTTTTCCTCAAGCTAAATACACTGCCTTTGAAAAAGATGTTATCACCTCCTCTATATTCTCTCACAATTTTCAAAACAATAAAAACGTTACTCTCTATGGAATTCCTTTTGAAGTACACGCCAATACCGATGCACCTAAAACCTATGATCTGATAATTTCTAATATACCTTTCGGTAGTGCATCCGTTTTTGACCCTTCCATATCACATTATGAAGACGATTACGTAATTAAAAAAAGCCTACATGGCTATTTCTCATTTAAAATCAATACACTATTAAACCCCAAAGGAATTGCCGTTATTATTACTACTAAAAATCTATTGGATAGAGAGAAAAACCAAAAAATTAGACAACAAATTATTAACCAATCCAATTTTATTGGAGGTTTCAGACTTCCAAATGATACCTTTGAAAAGGAAAACACTAAAGTTGTAACAGATCTCCTTTTTTTTCAAAATAATCAAGGACTTATTACCACTAAAGAACAAAAGGATTTAAACCAACTCTTTATTGATACTAAAGCCATTAATGTTGGAGACAATAAAGTCTCCTATAGTGCCTATTTTAAGGAATATCCAGAGAATGTACTTGGTGAAATCATAGAAGGCGGACTTTATCATAATAGGATTATACTATCGACTCTTTTAACAATAGTATTGAACATTACCTAAGCATAGTTTTGATCAATTTTCTAATTTTAAAAGCATAGACTTTACCTTTCTCTTAAATCTCAAGAACCCTAGAAACCAAGAAGTAGCAGTAGAAACTAACTTGCCAAGTGCTGTTCTATATAGAGGCGAATTACAACCTGGCAATATTATCGTTGATCAAAAATAATTGCTAAAATATCAGCTTCAAAACTCTTGATTACATTAAACAAACCCCTTGAATTTGATAAATTATCTAAATTATTCACATCAGAGATCGTTATATAGATCTTATCAATGAATCAAAAATAGAGACTTTTTAACTCCATACAAAAAGAACTTAATTATGATTACGATTTGTTTTTCTTTCAATACGGTGCTCTTAATGAAAAAGAAATAGACATTTGTAGCTCTTGATAGACAAGCTCCACTTATTCTAGGTCTTGAAAAACTAGAACAAAAACATTATCAAATCCGATATCTTCTCATCAAGTCAAAGAATCAAGGAATCTGAAGTAAAAATTGATTCTCTCAACGATGCTATTTTTATAGTTTAAATAAATACAATAGATTAGATATCAAAGAAATTTCATCTCTTTTAAATATACCTCAAAAACAAATTATAGAACAAGGAATTTCGGAGCAACTTTTCTACTTCGATTTTCAAAAGAACCAAAAGTGAATATCGTTACTTCACAAGAATTCTTCAGCGGTTTGATCTATCAAAAAATAGATCTCTATAAAAATGGGGATTTTGGAAAATACAAAGTTATATAGACAAATCCTACTTAGATAAAACCATTGCTAAACTCGAAGAGGTTAAACCACCCATAACTTCTTTTGAAGACATGGATATTAAGCTTCACGAATCATGGATGCCCTATGATATGGTTGAAGATTTTATTGATATAAATACTTTACTCAGGTTGTCATTCGATTTAATCAAAGTAGTTCAAATATATGGTCAGAGTTGATCATTAGATTTCGATCTTACCAAAAGATTTACCATTCAAACTCAAAACATTTATTACGATTTTGAAAAAGTACTCGCAGCTGCTCTTAACCAATCTATACCTTATGTAACTAAAGGGGATAAAGACAATAAGAAAACAGATAAGGTTAAAATGACCGAGTTCAAAATTAAATTTGAACTACTCTACAAGATTCAAACAATACGTATTAGACAATCCAACAATCAAAGATAAAATAGAAACGATTTTCTATAATAAATATGAAGCTCATCTCAATCCTGTATATGATGGAAAACATCTAACCTTTAAAGGTCTTGAACACTTTACCCCTTATAATTATCAACTCAACACTACCGCCGGTATCTTACAAAATGAAGGACTCTTAGTTCATAAAGAAGTAGGCTTCGGAAAAACGCTTTCTATGGCTATTTCCGCAATGAAATTAAAAGAGTTAGGGATTTCTAAAAAAAACACTTATTGTTGGTTTAAAACCCACGTTAAAACAGCTAGAATCTAACTTTAGAAACGCTTTTCCTAATGCCAATCTTTTCGTACTAGATGACAAAAACGCAAAAACCAAAACTAAACGAGAAATCGCTTTTGCAAACATTGCTCACAATGATTATGATATTATATTGATGAGTCATGAAACTTTTAAACAGATCCCCCAATCTGTTCATACCATTGTTGAAATTATTCAAAATGAATTAAATCACTTGGAAAAAGACCTTTCAGTAATTCATAATAATTCATTTAAAATACATAAAGCGACCTTACACGGCCTAGAACGAAGAAAAACAAAATTTAACCGTTGAATTAAAAGAAATTTATGCTAAACTAGAATTTAAAAAAGACAATACACTGGATTTTGAAAGTATGAAAATCAATCATATTATGGTGGATGAATACCATAAATTCAAAAACTTAATGTATACCACTAGACACAACCGTGTTGGTGGTTTAAATACCTCCTCTGGATCTGAAAGAAGTAAGAATCTATTAGCATCACTTCGAACACTTCAAAAAATATCAGGTAAAGATTATCAAGCCTCTTTTTTTTCTGGTACACCAATTAAAAACTCTATCACTGAAGCTTATGTAATTTTTAAATACCTAATTCCTGAAAAACTTAAACAACTCAACATAGAATCTTTTGATCAATGGGCTCAAATGTTTGCCAATAAAACCTATGAATTTGAACCTACTATTAATGGTGATTTTAAAGTAAAAGAGCGTTTTAGAGAATTTAAAAAATTACGCCTCCTTGCCTCTCTTTATAGACAAGTCTCTATTATTGTCAATTCAACTACTCATAAAGTAGACAAGCCTCAAATCGTTGTCGAGGCCATTCAAATTAAACCTACAAAACTTCAAAACAACTATTTTGAAAATATTAGAGACTTTATCAATACAGGTGATAGTAAAAATTATGAACTATCAGCAGTATCTTTAATAGCACTCCATCACATGAGGTATTCTCTATTGATGTACGATTACTTAACCAAGACCTTATAGAAAATGAAAATAATAAACTATCAATTATCTCAGAGCATGTTGCCAATACTTACTATGAAACGAACGAATTTAAAGGAGTACAAGCCATATTCTCTGATATAGGAACTCCCAAGGATAGTTTTAATGTCTATGATCATATTAAAAATACTTTAATTGATAAACACAAAATTAATCCTAATGAAATCATTTTTATTCATGACTTTAAAAATGACCTTCAAAGAGAACAGTGCTTTAAAGATTTAAATGCAGGTATTTATCGTATTGTTATCGGTTCAACCGATAAACTAGGTACTGGAACAAATTTTCAAAATAGACTTATTCATATTCATCATGTAGATATTCCTTTTGACCCCTCTAAAATAGATCAGAGAAACGGTAGAGGAGCAAGACCAGATAATGTTTTTTGCCAAATCTCATTATAATAACCAAGTAAAAGTCAATTTCTATATAACCAAAAACACTTCCGATGCTGTCATGTTAAACCATGTAAATACCAAAGCCCGTTTTATTAGCCAACTAGTCAACGGTTTCTATTAAACTTAATTCTATTGATTTAGGTCCTATCGATGATAAAGGTGAAATGGACTATAACTCCTTATTAGCCCTGGCACACGATAGCCCTCTTTTTTAAAAAGAAAATCTTAAAAAAGAACTGGAGTCTTTAAAAATTGAAAAAGAAGTATTTAAAAAAAATCATCAGAGCGCAAAGTTTGCCCAATATCGCCAAAAGGAACGTTTCAAGAATTATCAAGACATAGAAAAAAATCTTCAAATAGACCATAAAGATTTCCCTCAAACCATATTGGAAGACTCAAACTATTACCAAAACATTATTCTTATCAATGGAAAAAATTTTATGAAACCTAAAGTACTCGGAAAACATATTATTGAATACTGTCAAGAAAAATCTCAAAAGCAACAGGAATTTGATATTGCTACTTTTTATAAAGCAACTTTATTCTATTCTCACGGAAACATTCTAGTAAGAACTAATAGTGAAAACACCTATGGATATGGCAAAAGACAACTTAATAAAAATGAAAAAGATGTTGCAATGTATATTAAAAATGCTCTTTTAAAAGTAACTCCATTACTCAAAGAGTATAAAGAGTTAGTAGAAAAGACAAAAAAAGAAATTAAAGGAAACCAAATTATCATAGATACCGATTTTCAAAAACAAGATCAAATACATAGCATCGAAAGCAGAATAGCACAGATCAATAAAAAGTTAGATAAAATTCAAGAAGAAAACACTCCTAGTGAAGATTCTAAAAATGATCAAATAAAAAGAAAAACAAAAACAAAGAAAAACAATCAAATAAAGGACCTGTTTTATAAAGACGTTTCACCTTGCTTTACGCTTATATAAAAAGCCTTTGCCATTGGATTTTGTAACAAAAGAAAGAGCTTCTAAAGTCGCTTTTCCTCCTAACAAAAATTTACAAAGCAAAGGCTTTAATATCTCTACAATCAAGAACGCTAGCCCTAACTAAATCCAACACTTTTTATGGTTAGGGAAAAGAAGAGTAAGGTGGGTTTTACCCTTGTTTTTCCAAGAAAAACAAAGGTTTGTTCGTATCTTTATATATATATATAAGAATATTCTAAATCTCACTAATTATGGAAAATCTAAACTCTCAAAGCCTGAAAAAAGGCACGAAAATTACCCTTTTTTACTGTCGGCGAAGCTATGGCAATAACTTGTAAAACCGAATCAACCATACACGGACACAATGAAAAAGGCTACTACGGAAAGATTAAAGGCAAACGTAAAAAGGTCTACCTTATAAATGACCCACAAAATCTACTTTTTGTCGGTTGGGAACTCCCCATTAAAGCCGATACCGAAACCAATCAGTTTATCGGAAATGCACGCCTGAACTTATTAGGAAACTCCAAAGAAGAAGTCAAAAAATACGTGCTGGAAAATGCCGTAAATCTTACTGAAACTATTAAACGAATGATCAATTTCGTAGAAGTAACCGAAGGTTATCAAGATAATATCTATACCCCACTTTTTTAATTTTTTAAGTTTAAGTATTATGTTTTTTCAAAAACTCGCAAACACTCAATGTGAAGCAAGTTACCTTGGCAATCACTATAAGTACCGACAAAATCGTTTCTGTGTCGGTACTGCCAAAGGTAAATGCTCAGGATAAAGCCATTACCAAAATCAAGCAATTGACCCTTACTGCATCAGCAGAAGAACTAGATCAAAAATTCTTTGATATCATTCAACAACCAATGGAGAAAACATCTGAAATAATCTCCAATATAGAAGAATATGAAAAAAATCTAGAACAAGCTCAAAAAAATTCTCAATACAATAAAGATAAAAGGAGAAAATCAAAAAAACAATTCTCGCTCTTACTGAATGTACAGACCATAAAGAATTTAATGCTCTTAAAGATCACCAAAAGGCAATCAATCTAGCACAAAAAGTCCTAGACATTGACCCTAAGAATAAAAAGGCTCTCGATATCATAGAGACCATGAAAAAGTATAACAAACCCTCTCTTTTTAGTGAATAGTTATGAAAATAGATCAAATCAAAAGAAACTTCTGTTTGTAAATGGAAGCGAAAAAATAACCCTAGATGATATCAATCCAACACTATCCAATGAAGATATCTTAAACCACTTTTCAAATCTTTACCCAGAGCTGACAACAGCCAAAATAGTAGACCTTGGTTTTGTGGATGGGGAGAATAAAATAGAGTTTAGAACCATTGCAGGAACTAAAGGATAGCTAGTTCCTGTATATACTGAGAGGGGAAGAGGTAAGGGACTTCCCCTCTTTAAAAAAATATAACGTCATGAAAAAATTTAAGTACAATGGTCTAGAATTTCAACCTTTTAGACAACTCAATAAACAAGAACGTAATAAAGAATTAAGACTTGAGCTTGTCTCTATCGGGATTAACTCCTATGATAACGCCTCTATTCAATATAACTACGATGACTTCTATAAACAAGCCAAAAAAGTAGGAGCTCAGAAAATAGATGTCTTTCTATATGATGGTATTAAAGTAGTACCATGCACCAACGAACTATTTGAACTTAAAAGATAATAATATGAGTAGGTTCTATAAAGCTTGCCTGAAAGAGCAATATCAAAACGAACAAACCATTGAGCTTATTAATACAGCTTTTATCAATGAGTTTCAAGCGCCTAAAGTAAAGGTGGATAATTTCGAAATACCAATTATCAATAACATACAGTACCTACAATGGGAACTGGATAACATGAAAGAAAATCCACTGACAGCACCAAAACATTGGAGTGTAGCCAAACTTAGAAAAGCTACGTGGAAAACCCTTTCCGATGAGCTGCAATTCAAAGGGTACGGATACGGTGAAGTATAAATTTCTGTACCTCTAATGATCTGAAAGACTCCAACATCTTAATAATAAGATGTATTTATAAATGACAAAATCTAAAAAGTATAGCCAGTTCTTTCGTTGCCCCCAACAACAGCCATAAAAATAGCTTCGAAATTGTCGATAGCTTCCTTAAAGAATACTT
>NZ_FNSF01000007.1 GCF_900105455.1 Tenacibaculum sp. MAR_2009_124 | reverse complement strand
ATCAGTATCAGTGACATCAGGAGAACTTCCTCCATCATCTGGATCCACTGAATCTACCATACCGTCACCGTCACTATCCGTGGTACTATCTATTTTACCATCATTATCAATATCTAAATTAGGATCTGAACCGCTTTCTACTAAATCCGAAATACCATCATTATCACTATCTAATCTTGGAAATCTGGATTACCATCGCCATCGTATCCTACTGGATCAGTGCTTCCGCCTGCAGCTACATCATTATCACATTATCAGCTGTATCTACAATACCCCATCGTTATCGGCATCTACTGTGCTATCAAGTACTCCATCGCCGTCGCATCAAGTGTCGCTGCATCTTGGCCACTCTCTATTAGATCCGAAATACCATCGCCATCACTATCTAAATCTAAATGATCTGGAATACCATCGCCATCGGTATCTCTATTTGGATCGCACCGCTTGTTCTACACTATCTAAGATTCCATCATTATCAGAATCTAAGATCATATAATCTTCGATACCATCTCCATCGGTATCGGTTAGTCAAGGCATCTCCGAAACCATCTAAACCATCTACAGAATCTGCAATACCATCACCGTCACTATCTAGTTTGATCATCAATTACGCCATCGCCATCGCATCTAAACTTACCTGGCAAAGCATCGATTGTTTGGCTCATTCAACATCTGGGGTTCCATCGCCATCAGTGTCTGGTAGATTGTTTCCATCTACCAAGTCTCCTGTGTCTATTTGACCATCTCCGTCGGTATCTGTTCCTCCTGCTTCATCTACATCATTGATACCATCGCCATCACTATCTAAGTCTTGGTAATCTGGAAGTCCATCGCCGTCACTATCTGGTCCTGTTGATGAAGTTCCTCCATTATCTGGATCTACTGAATCTGCCAGTCCATCACCATCGGTATCAGTTTGATCATCAATCACACCGTCATTATCAGCATCTAGACTAGGATCGCCTCCGCCTTCTATAAGGTCGGATACTCCGTCATTATCACTATCGGTATCTAAATAATCTGGTGTTCCATCACCATCGGTATCGGTTGGACTCGTTGGATCAGTACCAACCTCTTCGCTGGTTGGAATTCCATCGCCATCATCATCAGTATCTAAGACATCTGGAATACCATCTCCATCTGAGTCGTCTGGTCCGTTTCCATCTCCGTCTGCATCGTATTCTGAACCATTGCTTATTCCATCACCATCACAATCCCCTGTGGCTATTGCAAATGGATTTGGGATACATGGATCTGCTGGATTTGGATCAATCACATCACATACGCCATCACCATCACTATCCGTTACATTTGGATTACATGGGTCGGTTGGATCGGGATCTATTGTATCACAAACGCCATCATTATCTATATCTGTTGCATTAGGTATACATGGATCCGTTGGATCGGGATCTACCGTATCACATACACCATCGCCATCTGCATCCGTGTTATCCGGTATACATGGATCACTTGGTGCTGGGTCTATGGTATCACAAACGCCATCACCGTCTTCATCATTACTATTTGGATTACATGGGTCTGCTGGATCGGGGTCTATCGTATCACAGATTCCATCACCATCTGCATCAGCGCTATCTGGGCTACATGGATCTGTTACATCTGGATCGACTGTATCACATACACCATCACCATCCTCATCATTACTATTTGGATTACATGGATCTGCTGGATCGGGGTCTACTGTATCACAAACGCCATCGCCATCTGCATCTGTGTTATTTGGTATACATGGATCTGTTGGATCGGGATCTACGGTATCACATACACCATCGTTATCCTCATCATTACTATTTGGATTACATGGGTCTGCTGGATCAGGGTCTACCGTATCACAGATTCCATCGCCATCTGCATCTGTATTGTTTGGTACACATGGATCCGTTGGATCTGGATCAACAGTATCACAAACGCCATCATTATCCTCATCATTACTATTTGGATTACATGGATCCGCTGGATCGGGATCTACTGTATCACAAATACCATCGCCATCTGCATCTGCACTATCTGGATTACATGGGTCTGTTGGATCTGGATCTACACTATCACAAACGCCATCATTATCTTCATCACTACTATTTGGGTTACATGGATCCGCTGGATCGGGATCTATTGTATCACATACGCCATCGCCATCTGCATCTGTATTATCCGGGCTACATGGATCATTTGGATCAGGATCAACACTATCACAAACACCATCGCCATCACTATCCGTTCCATTTGGAACACATGGATCTGCTGGATCGGGATCTACTGCATCGCAAATACCATCGCCATCCGCATCTGGTGCTCCTATTGGACATGGATCTGTTATATCTGGATCTACCGTATCACAAATACCATCGCCATCTACATCTGTTCCATTTGGTATACATGGATCCGTTGGATTTGGATCTATCGCATCACATACGCCATCGCCATCGGTATCTGCTCCATTTGGACTACATGGATCTGTTGGATCAGGATCTACTGTATCGCATACGCCATCGCCATCGGTATCTAATGCATTTGGATCACATGGACTATTTGGATCAGGATCTATCGTATCACAAATACCATCGCCATCGGCATCTGTTGCATCTGGAATACATGGATCGGTTGGATTTGGATCTATTGCATCACAATAACCATCGCCATCTTCATCTGCACTATCTGGGTTACATGGATTATTTGGATCGGGATCTATCGTATCACAAATACCATCGCCATCCGCATCTGTTGCATCTGGAATACATGGATCTGTTGGATTCGGATCTATTGCATCACAATAACCATCACCATCTTCATCTGCACTATCTGGATTACATGGATTATTTGGGTCGGGATCTATCGTGTCACAAATACCATCGCCATCGGCATCGCTTGCATCTGGAATACATGGATCTGTTGGATTTGGATCTACTCCATCACAATAACCATCGCCATCTTCGTCATTACTATTTGGATTACATGGATCTGCTGGATCTGGGTCTATACTATCACATACGCCATCATTATCCGCATCTATTCCATTTGGAATACATGGATCCGTTGGGTTTGGATCTACGGCATCACAAACACCATCACCATCTTCATCATGTCCGTTTGGAATACATGGATCGGTCGGGTTTGGATCTACACTATCACAGATACCATCGCCATCACTATCTGTTGCATCGGGTACACATGGATCCGTTGGATTTGGATCTACTGCATCACATACGCCATCGCCATCCTCATCGTGTCCATTTGGATTACATGGATCCGCTGGATCGGGATCTACACTATCACATACGCCATCATTATCTGCATCCGTTGCATCTGGTACACATGGATCACTTGGATCAGGATCTACACTATCACAAACACCATCGCCATCACTATCCAAATCTTCTGGACCACATGGATCTGTTACATCTGGATCTATTGCGTCACAAATACCATCGCCATCAACATCTGTTGCATCTGGACTACATGGATCACTTGGATCAGGATCTACTGCATCACAAATGCCATCGCCATCAGTATCGGTACTGGTTGGATTACATGGGTCGGTTGGATCGGGATCTATTGTATCACAAACGCCATCGCCATCTGCATCCGTAGCATCTGGGCTACATGGATCGCTTGGATCGGGATCGATAGCATCACATACACCATCGCCATCAGTATCTGCACTTGTTGGATTACATGGATCTGTTGGGTCTGGATCTATTGTATCACATACACCATCGCCATCTGCATCGGTATTATCTGGAATACATGGGTCACTTGGATCGGGATCTACGGTGTCACATATACCATCACCATCTACATCGGTATTGTCTGGACTACATGGATCCGTTGGATCTGGATCTATTGTATCACAAACCCCATCGCCGTCTGCATCGGTATTATCTGGTATACATGGATCCGTTGGGTTTGGATCTACGGTATCACATACGCCATCACCATCTGCATCTGTATTATCTGGTACACATGGATCCGTTGGATCGGGATCTACCGTATCACAAACACCATCATTATCTGAATCTACACTATTTGGATTACATGGATCCGCTGGATCAGGATCTACTGTATCACATACACCATCGCCATCTGCATCGGTATTGTCTGGACTACATGGATCCGTTGGATCAGGATCTACCGTATCACATACCCCATCATTATCTGAATCTACATTGTTTGGATTACATGGATCTGCTGGGTCTGGATCAATCGTATCACATACGCCATCACCATCCGCATCTGTATTATCTGGATTACATGGATCACTTGGATCGGGATCTATCGCATCACATACGCCATCACCATCACTATCTGTTGCATCTGGTAAACATGGATCATTCACATCATTATCTGTAATCGTTCCCTCTCCTTGTAAATCAGTAGTGGTTATGGTTTCAGGTGTTGGTGAGCCAATACTGACATTGCTCATCAACACATTATAAGTCTCACTAATTTCATAGACATTGTTGTCTATCGTTGTTATCGGAATCGTTATTGTTGTACTTCCAATAGGAATTGTATAACCCACACTAGTCTGAGCCAAATAATCTGCTCCTACTTGCGCAGTATTATCAGATGTGGTCACATCTAAAGTAACATCATATTGTGAGGGATTGCTTAAGGTAGCGGTAAAGTTTGCGGTGCTTCCTTCCACAACCGTAATATCATCTATGCTAATGGTTGGAGCACTATCACCTAAATCAGTAATTGTTCCTGCTCCTACTAAATCAGTCGTTGTAATTGCCTCTGCTGGAGTTGATCCAATACTTACGTTACTCATTGTAACGGTATAGGTCTCATCTGTTGGTTCGTACGTAGTATCATTGATCGTTACCACTGGAATCGTTACGGTAGTACTTCCTGCGGTAATCGTATAACTTGCACTACTTTGAGCAGTATAATCGCCTGGGGCTACTGCACTACCATCACTCGTTGTTACATCAAAAGTAACATCATATTGTGAGGGATTGCTTAAGGTAGCGGTAAAGTTTGCGGTGCTTCCTTCCACAACCGTAATATCATCTATGCTGATCGTTGGTGCACTATCACCTAAATCAGTGATTGTTCCTGCTCCTACTAAATCTGTGGTATTAATTGTCTCTGGAGTTGGTGAACCAATACTTACACTACTCATCGTAACTGTATACGTCTCATCTGTTGGTTCATAAACAGTATCATCAATCGTAACTACTGGAATCGTTACCGTAGTACTTCCTGCGGTAATCGTATAACTCTGACTGCTCTGTGCTGTATAATCACCTGGGGCTACTGCACTACCATCACTCGTACTTACATTAAAGGTAACATCGTATTGTGAGGCACTACTTAAGGTAGCGGTAAAGTTCGCTGTAGCTCCCTCAACTACCGTAATATCATCAATGCTAATGGTTGGTGCACTATCACCTGTATCAGTGATTGTTCCTGCTCCTACTAAATCTGTCGTATTAATTGTCTCTGGAGTTGGTGAACCAATACTTACACTACTCATCGTAACTGTATACGTCTCATTAGTTGGTTCATAAACAGTATCATCAATCGTAACTACTGGAATCGTTACCGTAGTACTTCCTGCGGTAATCGTATAACTCTGACTGCTCTGTGCTGTATAATCACCTGGGGCTACTGCACTACCATCACTCGTACTTACATTAAAGGTAACATCGTATTGTGAGGCACTACTTAAGGTAGCGGTAAAGTTCGCTGTAGCTCCCTCAACTACTGTAATATCATCAATGCTAATGGTTGGTGCACTATCACCTGTATCAGTAATTGTTCCTGCTCCTACTAAATCTGTCGTATTAATTGTCTCTGGAGTTGGTGAACCAATACTTACACTACTCATCGTAACGGTATAGGTCTCATTAGTTGGTTCATAAACAGTATCATCAATCGTAACTACTGGAATCGTTACCGTAGTACTTCCTGCGGTAATCGTATAACTCTGACTGCTCTGTGCTGTATAATCACCTGGGGCTACTGCACTACCATCACTCGTACTTACATTAAAGGTAACATCGTATTGTGAGGCACTACTTAAGGTAGCGGTAAAGTTCGCTGTAGCTCCCTCAACTACTGTAATATCATCAATGCTAATGGTTGGTGCACTATCACCTGTATCAGTGATTGTTCCTGCTCCTACTAAATCTGTGGTATTAATTGTCTCTGGAGTTGGTGAACCAATACTTACACTACTCATCGTGACTGTATAGGTCTCATTAGTTGGTTCATAAACAGTATCATCAATCGTAACTACTGGAATCTTTACCGTAGTACTTCCTGCAGTAATCGTATAACTCTGACTGCTCTGTGCTGTATAATCACCTGGGGCTACTGCACTACCATCACTCGTACTTACATTAAAGGTAACATCGTATTGTGAGGCACTACTTAAGGTAGCGGTAAAGTTCGCTGTAGCTCCCTCAACTACTGTAATATCATCAATGCTAATGGTTGGTGCACTATCATCTGTATCAGTGATTGTTCCTGCTCCTACTAAATCTGTCGTATTAATTGTCTCTGGAGTTGGTGAACCAATACTTACACTACTCATTGTAACGGTATAGGTCTCATTGGTTGGTTCATAAACAGTATCATCAATCGTAACTACTGGAATCGTTACCGTAGTACTTCCTGCGGTAATCGTATAACTCTGACTACTCTGTGCTGTATAATCACCTGGGGCTACTGCACTACCATCACTCGTACTCACATTAAAAGTAACATCGTATTGTGAGGCACTACTTAAGGTAGCAGTAAAGTTCGCTGTAGCTCCCTCAACTACTGTAATATCATCAATGCTAATGGTTGGTGCACTATCACCTGTATCAGTGATTGTTCCTGCTCCTACTAAATCTGTCGTATTAATTGTCTCTGGAGTTGGTGAACCAATACTTACACTACTCATCGTAACGGTATAGGTCTCATTAGTTGGTTCATAAACAGTATCATCAATCGTAACTACTGGAATCGTTACCGTAGTACTTCCCGCGGTAATCGTATAACTCTGACTGCTTTGTGCTGTATAATCACCTGGGGCTACTGCACTACCATCACTCGTACTTACATTAAAGGTAACATCGTATTGTGAGGCACTACTTAAGGTAGCGGTAAAGTTCGCTGTAGCTCCCTCAACTACCGTAATATCATCAATGCTAATGGTTGGTGCACTATCACCTGTATCAGTGATTGTTCCTGCTCCTACTAAATCTGTCGTATTAATTGTCTCTGGAGTGGGTGAACCAATACTTACACTACTCATCGTGACTGTATAGGTCTCATTGGTTGGTTCATAAACAGTATCATCAATCGTAACTACTGGAATCGTTACCGTAGTACTTCCTGCGGTAATCGTATAACTCTGACTGCTCTGTGCTGTATAATCACCTGGGGCTACTGCACTACCATCACTCGTACTTACATTAAAAGTAACATCGTATTGTGAGGCACTACTTAAGGTAGCGGTAAAGTTCGCTGTAGCTCCCTCAACTACTGTAATATCATCAATGCTGATGGTTGGTGCACTATCACCTGTATCAGTGATTGTTCCTGCTCCTACTAAATCTGTTGTCGTGATTGCCTCTGGAGTGGGTGAACCAATACTTACACTACTCATCGTAACTGTATACGTCTCATTGGTTGGTTCATAAACAGTATCATCAATCGTAACTACTGGAATCGTTACCGTAGTACTTCCTGCGGTAATCGTATAACTCTGACTGCTTTGTGCTGTATAATCACCTGGGGCTACTGCACTACCATCACTCGTACTTACATTAAAAGTAACATCGTATTGTGAGGCACTACTTAAGGTAGCGGTAAAGTTCGCTGTAGCTCCCTCAACTACTGTAATATCATCAATGCTAATGGTTGGTGCACTATCACCTGTATCAGTGATTGTTCCTGCTCCTACTAAATCTGTCGTATTAATTGTCTCTGGAGTTGGTGAACCAATACTTACACTACTCATCGTAACTGTATACGTCTCATCTGTTGGCTCGTAAGTGGTATCATCAATCGTAACTACTGGAATCGTTACCGTAGTACTTCCTGCGGTAATCGTATAACTCTGACTGCTCTGTGCTGTATAATCACCTGGGGCTACTGCACTACCATCACTCGTACTTACATTAAAGGTAACATCGTATTGTGAGGCACTACTTAAGGTAGCGGTAAAGTTCGCTGTAGCTCCCTCAACTACTGTAATATCATCAATGCTGATTGTTGGTGCACTATCACCTGTATCAGTAATTGTTCCGGCTCCTACTAAATCTGTGGTATTAATTGTCTCTGGAGTTGGTGAACCAATACTTACACTACTCATTGTAACGGTATACGTCTCATTAGTTGGTTCATAAACAGTATCATCAATCGTAACTACTGGAATCGTTACCGTAGTACTTCCTGCAGTAATCGTATAACTCTGACTGCTCTGTGCTGTATAATCACCTGAGGCTACTGCACTACCATCACTCGTACTTACATTAAAGGTAACATCGTATTGTGAGGCACTACTTAAGGTAGCGGTAAAGTTCGCTGTAGCTCCCTCAACTACTGTAATATCATCAATGCTAATGGTTGGTGCACTATCGCCTGTATCAGTGATTGTTCCTGCTCCTACTAAATCTGTGGTATTAATTGTCTCTGGAGTTGGTGAACCAATACTTACACTACTCATCGTAACGGTATACGTCTCATTGGTTGGTTCATAAACAGTATCATCAATCGTAACTACTGGAATCGTTACCGTAGTACTTCCTGCGGTAATCGTATAACTCTGACTACTCTGTGCTGTATAATCACCTGGGGCTACTGCACTACCATCACTCGTACTTACATTAAAGGTAACATCGTATTGTGAGGCACTACTTAAGGTAGCAGTAAAGTTCGCTGTAGCTCCCTCAACTACTGTAATATCATCAATGCTAATGGTTGGTGCACTATCACCTGTATCAGTGATTGTTCCTGCTCCTACTAAATCTGTCGTATTAATTGTCTCTGGAGTTGGTGAACCAATACTTACACTACTCATCGTGACTGTATAGGTCTCATTAGTTGGTTCATAAACAGTATCATCAATCGTAACTACTGGAATCGTTACCGTAGTACTTCCTGCGGTAATCGTATAACTCTGACTACTCTGTGCTGTATAATCACCTGGGGCTACTGCACTACCATCACTCGTACTCACATTAAAGGTAACATCGTATTGTGAGGCACTACTTAAGGTAGCAGTAAAGTTCGCTGTAGCTCCCTCAACTACTGTAATATCATCAATGCTAATGGTTGGTGCACTATCACCTGTATCAGTGATTGTTCCTGCTCCTACTAAATCTGTCGTATTAATTGTCTCTGGAGTGGGTGAACCAATACTTACACTACTCATCGTAACTGTATACGTCTCATTAGTTGGTTCATAAACAGTATCATCAATCGTAACTACTGGAATCGTTACCGTAGTACTTCCTGCGGTAATCGTATAACTCTGACTGCTCTGTCCTGTATAATCACCTGGGGCTACTGCACTACCATCACTCGTACTTACATTAAAGGTAACATCGTATTGTGAGGCACTACTTAAGGTAGCGGTAAAGTTCGCTGTAGCTCCCTCAACTACTGTAATATCATCTATGCTAATGGTTGGAGCACTATCACCTGTATCAGTGATTGTTCCTGCTCCTACTAAATCTGTGGTCGTGATTGCCTCTGGAGTTGGTGAACCAATACTTACACTACTCATCGTAACTGTATAGGTCTCATTGGTTGGTTCATAAACAGTATCATCAATCGTAACTACTGGAATCGTTACCGTAGTACTTCCTGCGGTAATCGTATAACTCTGACTACTCTGTGCTGTATAATCGCCTGGGGCTACTGCACTACCATCACTCGTACTTACATTAAAGGTAATATCGTATTGTGAGGCACTACTTAAGGTAGCGGTAAAGTTCGCTGTAGCTCCCTCAACTACTGTAATATCATCAATGCTAATGGTTGGTGCACTATCACCTGTATCAGTGATTGTTCCTGCTCCTACTAAATCTGTCGTATTAATTGTCTCTGGAGTTGGTGAACCAATACTTACACTACTCATCGTAACTGTATAGGTCTCATTAGTTGGTTCATAAACAGTATCATCAATCGTAACTACTGGAATCGTTACCGTAGTACTTCCTGCAGTAATCGTATAACTCTGACTGCTCTGTGCTGTATAATCACCTGGGGCTACTGCACTACCATCACTCGTACTTACATTAAAGGTAACATCGTATTGTGAGGCACTACTTAAGGTAGCAGTAAAGTTCGCTGTAGCTCCCTCAACTACTGTAATATCATCAATGCTAATGGTTGGAGCACTATCACCTGTATCAGTGATTGTTCCTGCTCCTACTAAATCTGTGGTCGTGATTGCCTCTGGAGTTGGTGAACCAATACTTACACTACTCATCGTAACTGTATAGGTCTCATTGGTTGGTTCATAAACAGTATCATCAATCGTAACTACTGGAATCGTTACCGTAGTACTTCCTGCGGTAATCGTATAACTCTGACTACTCTGTGCTGTATAATCGCCTGGGGCTACTGCACTACCATCACTCGTACTTACATTAAAGGTAATATCGTATTGTGAGGCACTACTTAAGGTAGCGGTAAAGTTCGCTGTAGCTCCCTCAACTACTGTAATATCATCAATGCTAATGGTTGGTGCACTATCACCTGTATCAGTGATTGTTCCTGCTCCTACTAAATCTGTCGTATTAATTGTCTCTGGAGTTGGTGAACCAATACTTACACTACTCATCGTAACTGTATAGGTCTCATTAGTTGGTTCATAAACAGTATCATCAATCGTAACTACTGGAATCGTTACCGTAGTACTTCCTGCAGTAATCGTATAACTCTGACTGCTCTGTGCTGTATAATCACCTGGGGCTACTGCACTACCATCACTCGTACTTACATTAAAGGTAACATCGTATTGTGAGGCACTACTTAAGGTAGCAGTAAAGTTCGCTGTAGCTCCCTCAACTACTGTAATATCATCAATGCTAATGGTTGGTGCACTATCACCTGTATCAGTGATTGTTCCTGCTCCTACTAAATCTGTCGTATTAATTGTCTCTGGAGTTGGTGAACCAATACTTACACTACTCATCGTAACTGTATACGTCTCATTGGTTGGTTCATAAACAGTATCATCAATCGTAACTACTGGAATCGTTACCATAGTACTTCCTGCGGTAATCGTATAACTTTGACTGCTCTGTGCTGTATAATCACCTGGGGCTACTGCACTACCATCACTCGTACTTACATTAAAGGTAACATCGTATTGTGAGGCACTACTTAAGGTAGCGGTAAAGTTCGCTGTAGCTCCCTCAACTACTGTAATATCATCAATACTAATAGTTGGTGCACTATCACCTGTATCAGTGATTGTTCCTGCTCCTACTAAATCTGTGGTATTAATTGTCTCTGGAGTTGGTGAACCAATACTTACACTACTCATCGTGACTGTATACGTCTCATTGGTTGGTTCATAAACAGTATCATCAATCGTAACTACTGGAATCGTTACCGTAGTACTTCCTGCGGTAATCGTATAACTCTGACTACTCTGTGCTGTATAATCACCTGGGGCTAATGCACTACCATCACTCGTACTTACATTAAAGGTAACATCGTATTGTGAGGCACTACTTAAGGTAGCGGTAAAGTTCGCTGTAGCTCCCTCAACTACTGTAATATCATCAATGCTAATGGTTGGTGCACTATCACCTGTATCAGTAATCGTTCCTGCTCCTACTAAATCTGTCGTATTAATTGTCTCTGGAGTTGGTGAACCAATACTTACACTACTCATCGTAACTGTATACGTCTCATTAGTTGGTTCATAAACAGTATCATCAATCGTAACTACTGGAATCGTTACCGTAGTACTTCCTGCAGTAATCGTATAACTCTGACTGCTCTGTGCTGTATAGTCACCTGGGGCTACTGCACTACCATCACTCGTACTTACATTAAAGGTAACATCGTATTGTGAGGCACTACTTAAGGTAGCAGTAAAGTTCGCTGTAGCTCCCTCAACTACTGTAATATCATCAATGCTAATGGTTGGTGCACTATCGCCTGTATCAGTGATTGTTCCTGCTCCTACTAAATCTGTGGTATTAATTGTCTCTGGAGTTGGTGAACCAATACTTACACTACTCATCGTAACTGTATACGTCTCATTAGTTGGTTCATAAACAGTATCATCAATCGTAACTACTGGAATCGTTACCATAGTACTTCCTGCGGTAATCGTATAACTTTGACTGCTCTGTGCTGTATAATCACCTGGGGCTACTGCACTACCATCACTCGTACTTACATTAAAGGTAACATCGTATTGTGAGGCACTACTTAAGGTAGCGGTAAAGTTCGCTGTAGCTCCCTCAACTACTGTAATATCATCAATACTAATAGTTGGTGCACTATCACCTGTATCAGTGATTGTTCCTGCTCCTACTAAATCTGTCGTATTAATTGTCTCTGGAGTTGGTGAACCAATACTTACACTACTCATCGTAACTGTATACGTCTCATCTGTTGGCTCGTAAGTGGTATCATCAATCGTAACTACTGGAATCGTTACCGTAGTACTTCCTGCGGTAATCGTATAACTCTGACTGCTCTGTGCTGTATAATCACCTGGGGCTACTGCACTACCATCACTCGTACTTACATTAAAGGTAACATCGTATTGTGAGGCACTACTTAAGGTAGCGGTAAAGTTCGCTGTAGCTCCCTCAACTACTGTAATATCATCAATGCTGATTGTTGGTGCACTATCACCTGTATCAGTAATTGTTCCGGCTCCTACTAAATCTGTCGTATTAATTGTCTCTGGAGTTGGTGAACCAATACTTACACTACTCATTGTAACGGTATACGTCTCATTGGTTGGTTCATAAACAGTATCATCAATCGTAACTACTGGAATCGTTACCGTAGTACTTCCTGCGGTAATCGTATAACTCTGACTGCTCTGTGCTGTATAATCACCTGGGGCTACTGCACTACCATCACTCGTACTTACATTAAAGGTAACATCGTATTGTGAGGCACTACTTAAGGTAGCAGTAAAGTTCGCTGTAGCTCCCTCAACTACTGTAATATCATCAATGCTAATGGTTGGTGCACTATCACCTGTATCAGTGATTGTTCCTGCTCCTACTAAATCTGTGGTATTAATTGTCTCTGGAGTTGGTGAACCAATACTTACACTACTCATCGTGACTGTATACGTCTCATTGGTTGGTTCATAAACAGTATCATCAATCGTAACTACTGGAATCGTTACCGTAGTACTTCCTGCGGTAATCGTATAACTCTGACTACTCTGTGCTGTATAATCACCTGGGGCTACTGCACTACCATCACTCGTACTTACATTAAAGGTAACATCGTATTGTGAGGCACTACTTAAGGTAGCGGTAAAGTTCGCTGTAGCTCCCTCAACTACTGTAATATCATCAATGCTAATGGTTGGTGCACTATCGCCTGTATCAGTAATCGTTCCTGCTCCTACTAAATCCGTGGTGGTTATCGAACTTCCGGTTCCTGTTTGGACATTACTTAAAGTTACTGTATACGTCTCATTGGTTGGTTCATAAGCAGTATCATCAATTGTAACTACTGGAATCGTTACTGTAGTACTTCCCGCGGTAATCGTATAACTCTGACTGCTTTGTGCTGTATAATCGCCTGGGGCTACTGCACTGCCATCACTCGTACTTACATTAAAAGTAACATCGTATTGAGATGGATTACTCAACGTAGCGGTAAAGTTCGCCGTGGCTCCCTCAACTACTGTAATATCATCAATGCTGATTGTTGGTGCACTATCGCCTGTATCGGTGATTGTTCCTGCTCCTTCTAAATCTGTTGTCGTTATCGAACTTCCTGTTCCTGTTTGGACATTACTTAAAGTTACTGTATAAGTCTCATTGGTTGGTTCATAAACAGTATCATCAATTGTAACTACTGGAATCGTTACCGTAGTACTTCCTGCAGTAATCGTATAACTCTGACTGCTTTGCGCTGTATAATCGCCTGGGGCTACTGCACTACCATCACTTGTAGTTACATCAAAAGTAACATCACAAGCAATTGCTTGACTTAACGTTGCCGTAAAATTGGCTGTAGTTCCTTCCGCTACCGTAATATCATCAATACTAATGGTTGGCACTGGATCAATTGTAATCTGAACAACATTACTCAATGCTGTACAAGTAACGCTATTCAATAAAGATGAAGCTTCCCTTCTATACCACATATTTTGTGTAAGAACTCCCACATCATATGTAGTTCCTGTAGCCCCTCCTATTGGAGTAAAACTTGATCCATCAGTACTACTTTCCCATTGATAGCTCAAGGTTCCGCTTCCTGCAGAAGCTACTGTTTCAGTAAATGCTACTGGATCTTCTCCTGAACAAATCGTTTGATTTGCTGCTATGGTTCCTCCTGTTACATTATTAATTGTTAAGGTAGCTTCTGAACTTGATACACTAGCACATACATTTTTCGTACTTGTAACTACCAATCTATATTTATTAGTTGAAGCTCCTATTAATGGGTTTGTTAATGTTAAGCTTGTCGTGGTTGCATTGCTATAAATACCTCCATTGGTAATATTATTCCATGCTCCTGCTCCTCCTACTTGTTCTTGCCATTGATATACTAAATCTACCGTAGCTGCCGTGCTATCACTATAATCTGGAGTGGTTGTAGGTGCTGTTCCTGTATAGGTTGTTGTACTCAATGAAGAAGCTGCTCCAGTAAAAGTTGTATTACTTCCTAAACAAATAGTTGCATCACTTGGTTGCGTACCTACCTGTAATGTAGTTGCCTCTGTTTCATTTCCAGTTGCTCCATCATAACCTCCTGTCCCCCCTGTTACCTGCCCATTGGCATCAAAACCTGAACCGTCTAAAATCCCATCGTCATCTGCATCTATTCCCCCAGATTCTACAACATCATTACAACCATCGTTATCACTATCTAAATCGAAACTATCTTCGATTCCATCATTATCAAAATCGCTAAAACAGCGCCAGAGTACGTTCGAAAAAACAGTTTCGGTCCCAACAGTTCCAAGACCTGCAAATGTTATTGATATTTCCTTTACAGTCGCTTGAGTATTCCCTACAATAATACCTGAGTACCTATTGGAATCATTAGGCACTATACTTTGTCCAGTACTCTGATCATATGGAAATGTTGCGTCTGGTTTAATACCTGATTCTGAAACAACAAAATCTGAAATTGTTGCGGTTCCAGTATTCGATGACAAATCTAAAGACAAAATACCTCCATTATTAATATCAGATACCACAAACGCAAACTCAGTAGCTGGAATTTCGGAACTAAAAGCATAGTTTAATGTAAAAGAACCTCCATCCAAACGAGATTTTATCACCGCATTGGTTTCAATTACATGATTTCCAAAAATAACATAGGATTGCGGGGTATTTTCCGTTTCGAATACTGAGGTATCACCCGATTGACTCGACGTAATTGTTACTCCTCCCCCACTAGGTCCGTTCCATGTTTGGAAACCTGAAAGCGCTGCTATTCCTTCACCAACACATTTATTTTCATTGACATCTAAAATACCATCATTATCGTCATCCAAATCACAAATATTGTTCACTCCATCTCCATCAGGGTCATTGGCTGTTGGTGTTCCTAAAATAGCACCTTCATTACAGAGATTTATTACTGTAAGCACTGCACTGTTTTGGATACTTATACAGACATTATCGGGATGAGTTACCAACAAATTATACACCTTCCCATTTAATCCAGTGACATCACTTATTGATAAGATAGCGGTATTACTCCCTGAATACACCCCTCCATCGGATAAATTAACACCGTCTTCTTGCCATTGGTATACAATACTACCTGTAACGTCTGTTGCCGAACCATCCGTATAATCAGGTAAGGTAGATGGTGGGGTACCTGTATAAGTTGATGTCGTTGTTCCCGAAGCGGAAGCAATACTAAACGTGGTTGGGTTGCCTTCATTAACAGCTTGATCTATTAGTGTGGAAGCATCTACAACCACCTGAGTAGCCGCTGATTCATTTCCAGTTGCTCCATCATAACCTCCAGCTCCTCCTGTTACTTGCCCATTAGTATCGAAACCTGTTCCATCTAAAATGCCATTATTATCTCCGTCAGTTCCCCCAGATTCTACAACATCATAACAGCCATCATTATCACTATCTAAATCTAAATGATCAGGAATAGTATCACCATCTGTATCGCAAAAATAACCATCAGGTATTACGCTCAACGTATAACCACTTCCATTACCACTCGCAGTTATTATCACTCCTGTTACATTAGTTTCGGACTCCCATACATATGATTCGGAATTGACAGTAGTTGAAGTGGAACCATCATGTAAAACTTGATATGAATTTCCCGTTATTGTATGCGAGAACTGAGGGTCTAAATTAGACACTAAAGTATAAGCAGTTCCATCTATGGCATCAATACCGTCAAACCCACCAAGTCCCATAGCTGCACCATGGCTTACTCTGACTAAAACAGGAACCGTTCCTGAAAAATAAAATTCTGTAAGTGATGACGTATTCACATATGTTCCATTCGTATTTGTGTTCAAATTAATTACATTAACTATCACACTACCAGATGGAAGCTCCCACAAACCACTTATATCGTTAGAAAAACTTATTCCTGTAACATTTGATGGAGCCTGTAATTCCTGAACTCGCATGGCCGAATAAGTATGATTACATTCTTCTGAATCCAAAATACCATCATTATCATCATCTAAATCACAAACATCATTGATGCCATCTCCGTCTGTATCATTGGCGGTTGGTGTTCCTACAATAGCTCCATCGGTACAAGGATCAATTACCGTAAGCACTGCATTATTTTGAATGTTTATACAAGAATTATCTGGATGTGTTACTATCAAATTGTATACTTTGCCATCTAATCCAGTGACATCACTTATCGATAAATTAGCAGTATTCGTTCCTGAATACACCCCTCCATCGGCTAAATTAACACCGTCTTCCTGCCACTGGTATACTATTGTACCTGAAATATCTGTTGCAGAACCATCTGTATAATCAGGTAAGGTGGAAGGAGGTGAACCGCTATAAACCGATGTTGCTGTAGCTGTGGCAGTACTAATAGTAAAGGTTGTTGGTTCTCCTATTTGAATGGTTTGATTTACCAATGCACTTGCATCTACAACTACTTGAGTAGCCAAAAATTCATTTCCAGTTGCTCCATCATAACCTCCAGTTCCTCCTGTTACTTGTCCGTTACCATCAAAACCTGTGCCGTCTAAAATACCATCATTATCTCCATCAGTTCCTCCCGACTCTAAAACATCATTACAACCATCATTATCACTGTCTGTATCTAACCTATTTTCAATACCATCGCCATCGGTATCACATATTCTGTACCTTATCGTTAATAGTACTCCATTACCAGAATTATTTGAACCACCAGCTAAAACCCCAGCCTCAAGCTCTATATTTGAACTATTCACCACTTCATATTGTGGAAAACTTGTACCAACAAGCGTTGGACCACCAATAGGATTGGTTATTCCTTGAGAAGTTATATTCAGCCCCGCTACAGGCGCAACAGGTTGAAGTAAATTACCTCCTGAAGGCGCAAAATTCACATACTCTCCTTCCGTAAATTGCCCATCATATATCAAGGATATCTTTTCAAAAGATCTCGTAAATGAAATTTCTAGCTTCCTGCTGGAATTAATAGCATGAGCTAATAGAAACCAAGGACTACCTGAAGCACCAACTAAACCTCCTGTAGGAGTTGGAGTTCCTGTAGTACTAAACTTCACCGTAATTCCAATACCATTTAATGCGGGTATTCCTAAAGCAGCTCCCATATCAGATATGGTTTGACCTGACGCTTGGCTTACTCCTGCATCAGTTAATCCTAAATCAGCCCAATTAAGATTAAAAGAGATTAAATTACATTCATTAGTATCCAAAACACCATCATTATCATCATCTAAATCGTCAAGATCATTAACAGAATCTCCATCACTATCTTGAAGTGCATAAGAATAGCCTTTAAAATAGTCTCCCATATCAAGTTCACCTTGTTCTAAAAACCAATCTCCGTTTACTCCAGTTTTATTTTCTGAAGCAAATACTTTCGCTTTAAGTTTTCTTTGCAAATATTCTACTGCTTCTTTTCCTTCTTCTCCCTTAGCAAAGTCACAACCGTAGATATAGATATTGGAAACACTGGTTATTTTTAGGTTCGTTCTTAAAATCCATTTCAGGATTTCCTTTTTATTTAACCATTTATTTTCTAGGTACAATGCCCCCGATTTACCGTGAGAAAATATATGTAAATCATTACTTTTTGTTGATAACGTAGCGTTATAGCTACGAAATTTTGATTTTAGAAAAAAACCATCTTTTACATTGACATCTATATAAGCGCAACTATTAACATTACGAATTAAAACCGTACTTTTTTCTGGGTTAGTCTCAACTGCCTCGAGAGCATTTTGAAACATTTCAACTTTTGAATCCGAAGACAGATTACCTTTACTGCCTTCTTTAAAAACATAGCTAAAACCAAAAATATCACTATTTAAGACTATTAAAAAAACAGCATAGAAAACACCAATGGTTAAAGCGTTTTGAGTAAACTTGATTCTATTTTTTGCACTCATACTAAGATTTTACTTACATCTATTAATACGCTACCTATAGTTTACAACCTCATTTATAATACTATAAGAGCATTTATCATTTACAACATGAAGCAAACTGCTTCATGCTTGTTTTAATATTATTTTCATGGATTCTCTGAAACTCGCCAAATGAGTGGGGGGGAGGGAATTATTGCATAGGCTTGAGTAAAAAAATCGTTGTTAAACTCCAGAAAGAGTTTTATCATGAACTAATCAAATTGTTAGAGGCTTATATTTATAAATCTCTATATATTGTCATTCTTAGATTGGTTAGGTAAGGTAGTAGTAATAGCAGTATAATAGCAATAACAAGTTAGTATTTTTGTTAAGAAGTATTTGTTTTCATCATTTAAGGGGTGTTTATATTTAATTTACATACTCAAAAATAGCTAAAATAAACCATAATTCAAACAAAATTAAAGACTATCAACCCAATTAAATCGATGAACAACCAAAAACATATGATTAAAGATTAAAAAAGCGCTTAATTCAGCAATGGAAAAATTATTGTTTAATCGAAAAGTTGCATTTATTAGTTGAATTTAAGTAAAGCAAGGAAAATCTATCGTTTCTGTAGAACGTCTTTATCAACATATTTGGCATGACAAAAAAGCATCAGGAACACTATACACGCATCTTCGCAGACAAGGTAGAAAATATCGAAATCGAGGAGCAAGCAAAGACAATAGAGGTATTATAAAAAACAGAATTAGTATTGAACAACGACCATTAGAGGTCGAAAAGCGAGAACGTTTCGGTGATTTAGAAGTAGATTTAATCATTGGTAAAAACCACGAACAAGCCATCGTTACTATAAACGACAGAGCTAGTGGTATGTTAAAAATGAAAAAAACACCATCAAAACAAGCCAAAGTAGTACAAGAAACAATAACCGAACTACTAGAAGACTGGGTACCATATATTTTTACGATGACTTCCGATAACGGAAAAGAATTTGCAGAACATCAAAGCGTAGCAGAAAAATCATTTATAGACTATTATTTTGCACACCCATACCATTCTTGGGAGCGTGGGGCTAATGAAAATTTAAATGGTTTAATCAGGCAGTATATCCCTAAAAACACAGATTTTAAAACACTGTCAGCACAATACATAAAAGAGATTGAAACAAAGTTAAATAACAGACCCAGAAAACGACTTAATTTTGAAACTCCTATATTTGAAATGGAAAAATTATTATTTAATCGAAAAGTTGCATTTATGACTTGAATTCAGCCACTTTAACAAACCTTAACAAAACTTTAAGCTTTTTATTAATCTATTACATTGATTATTAATCTTCTTACGATACTAGAAAAGTAAGTAATTAAGATGAATATAAAATTCAACTCAAATATCCTATGTATAATTTTAATCTGATTATAAGAACTATACATCCTTAAATTAACCGTTTATAATAAGGATAACTGCTAAATTTCTGCGAAATGCTATTAAGTGTAGATGTGTGGTATTAAAAAAAAGACTGAAAGTAAAATTTACTTTCGGTCTTGATTTTTCTATTTTTTTATGATCAACTATTCTTTGAAAACGCCGATATTGGCATATTTATCCATACGCGTATTGATCATTTCAGTAATATCGATACTTTTTAATTCACCATAAGTTGATATAATTTGATTTCTAACAGCTTCAAAAGTTCCTTCTCTATCTGAGTGAGCTCCTCCTGAAGGCTCTTTGATTATTCCATCAACAATTTTTAATTTGATACCATCTTCTGCTGTAAGTTTTAATGCCTCAGCCGCCTTTTCTTTTTGCTCCCAACTTCTCCATAAAATGGATGAACAATTTTCGGGAGATATTACCGAATACCATGAGTTTTCGAGCATAAAAACTTTATCTCCTACTCCAATCCCCAAGGCTCCTCCAGAAGCACCTTCACCAATTATTATGGTAATAATAGGTGTTTTTAAGCGAGACATTTCAAAGATATTTCTAGCAATGGCTTCACCTTGCCCTCTTTCTTCGGCTTCAAGTCCAGGATAGGCACCAGGCGTATCGACAAAAGTTACCACAGGAATACCAAATTTCTCAGCCATGCGCATTAATCGCAATGCCTTCCTATACCCTTCTGGGTTTGCCATACCAAAATTTCGGTATTGACGTGTTTTAGTATTGTACCCTTTTTGCTGACCAATGAACATAAAAGATTGATCACCAATCTTTCCTAAACCACCAATCATAGCTTTGTCGTCTTTCACACTTCTATCTCCGTGCAACTCCATAAACGTATCTCCACAAAGTGCCTTAATATAATCTAGTGTATAAGGTCTATTTGGATGGCGAGACAATTGTACTCTTTGCCAAGGAGTTAAATTTTTGTATATGTCTTTTTTAGTTGCTTCTAGTTTCTTTTCTATTTTGCTACATGTTTCTGTAACATCTACATCACTTTCTTTTCCTATGTCATAACATTTTGCCAATTGTTCTTTTAATTCCTTTATCGGCATTTCAAAATCTAAATATTCCATAGTGTTATAGTTTGATTTTTTACTTAATTATATTCAGTTGTTCGTGAAGGCAAACATACTAAAAATTTATACAGCTAACTTATTTGAATGATTTTTTTACTCTTTTTTTGCTGATATTTTTTTCGTTAGTACGTTTCTGTTTTTTATGATTCCATTTAGCAATACTACTGCTAAAACAATTAAAGCTCCATAATAAAACTCTGGGTTCATCTGTTCTTTTTCACCTAATAATAATAAGGCCAAAACTATTGCATAAATAGGCTCCAAATTAATTGTTAACATTACAGTATAGGGAGTTATATACTTCATTACCTTTACTGAAGCTATGAAAGCATATGCTGTACAAAAGCTACTTAACAAAATAAGATAAAACCAATCTGACGATTTTAAATTAAAAAATTCTTGTGAAAATTGGTTTGTAAAAAATAAAAAAAATGTTATTCCTATTGCACCAAATAATAATTGATAAAAAGAAATAACAGTTGCCTCATACTTTTTAATATACAATCCGTTTAAAACAGAAAACAATGCTGATAAAAACGACGAAATTAACGCATATATAATACCTAAAGTATACTTACTTTCGAAATTGAAAATTATATACAGTCCTAAAATTACCAAAAGACCTAAGAAAATTTCTATGATCTGCACTCTTTTTCTAAAAAAAACAGGTTCAATCATTGAGGTAAAAAAAGCACCTGTACTCATTGTTACCAGTGCTACCGACACATTAGAAACCTTTATTGCTTTAAAAAAGGTGATCCAATGAATGGCTATTATTATTCCAGAGAAAATAAATTTAAAAACAGCTTTTGAATCAATCTTCAAATTCTCTCCCTTTACCAAGAAATACAAAAGAATAAAGCCAACGGCCATGAACATTCTAAACCATACCAAAGGAATGGCATCAATGGAAATTAAAGCTCCTAAAATTGCGGTAAATCCCCAAATAAAGACAATAAAATGTAAGTGTACATAATTTTTCAGTTTATTTCCTTGCATTCCAATATAAATAAATTGCATACATCCCAAACATAATATTTGGCATCCAAACATTAATCAATGGATCTGCTCCTGCTACCGCACCTAGTACTTCTCCTATTTTCATAAAAAACACATAAACAAACATGGCTGCTATACCCAAAGCTAAATTAACTCCCAATCCACCTCTTTTCTTCTTATGAGCTAACGCTACCGCGATTAAGGTTAAAATATAAGAGGCCATTGGTAAACTGGTTCTCTTATACAATTCAACATAATAAGCATTCAGATTTTTTATTCCTCTTTTTTTCGAAATTTTTATAAAGTCTTTTAACTCTCCAGATCTCATTTCTTGTGCCACTATCGACTTATAATTTAGATCGTTGGGAGTAAAAGCAAAAGTTGTATCCATAGAGTTTCCTGTAAAAATACTATCTCTATCTTTAAATACTTTTCTCTCTTTCCAATTATATAATTTAAAAGTACTGTCTTTTTTATTCCAATTGATATTATCACTTATCAACTTATACTTCAAATGAATTCCATCATACACTTCTTTAGAGAAATTATATCCAGAGTTCCTATCCAGATTAAAATTTTGTATAAATATATAGGTGCTATCATTTAACTGTAAGCTAAAATCTCTTACCGTTTTATCTTCATACTTTTTACTTGAAAGATATTTTTTTTCAAAAACTCTTCGGGTTTTGCTACTACTTGGAACAAAAAAGTGATTCATGAATATCGCCACAATTGTTATGATTGTAGCTCCTACAAAATAAGGATACAAAAATCTAGTAAAAGATACTTGAGAACTATTTATTGCAACTATTTCTGTATTATTAGCTAGCTTCGATGTAAATAAAATAACCGCTATAAATAGCGCCAACGGCATGAAGGTATTCGCATAGTAAATAACAAAATTCTTATAATAATCATTTACTACTTCAAAGAAAGTTAAGTTTTCATGCCTCAAAAATTTATCTATTTTTTCGGCTATATCAATAGCTACTGCTATTGGTATTAAGATGAGTAAGGTGAACAAAAATGTTACCAAATATCTTTTTAATATGTATCTATCTAAAAGCTTCAATCTACAAGCGTTTGTCCATTTGTTTCACCATTTTATCTTTCCAGTCAGCAAAATCTCCAGCTATTATATGCTTTCTAGCTTCGCGTGTTAACCAAAGATAGAAACCAAGATTGTGAATAGAGGCTATTTGCTTTCCTAACATTTCTTTTGCTGCAAAAAGGTGTCTTAAATATGCTTTAGAATACATAGTATCAACAAAGGTGATACCCATTTCATCAATTGGAGAAAAATCATTTTCCCACTTTTTATTTTTAATATTTATAGTACCGTGTGCCGTAAACAACATACCATTTCTTGCATTTCTTGTAGGCATTACACAGTCGAACATATCAACTCCTAGTGCTATATTTTCAAGAATATTTATAGGAGTTCCTACTCCCATTAAATAACGAGGTTTATCTTCTGGTAAAATACTACAAACAACATCTGTCATTGCATATAACTCTTCGGCAGGTTCTCCTACTGACAATCCTCCAATAGCATTTCCTTCTGCCTCCACTGATGCAATAAACTCAGCAGATTGCTTTCTTAAATCGGTATAAGTACTTCCTTGAACAATTGGAAAAAAAGTTTGACTATAACCATATTTTGTCGGTACTTTTTCCAAGTGATTGATACAACGTTTTAACCATCTATGCGTCATGTGCATTGATTGTTTTGCATAACCATAATCGCAAGGATAGGGCGTACATTCATCAAAAGCCATGATAATATCTGCTCCAATAGTACGTTGAATTTCCATTACATTTTCAGGCGTAAAAAAATGCGTTGATCCATCAATATGACTCTTAAACTTAACTCCTTCTTCATTAATTTTTCTCCTTCCTGAAAGCGAGTACACTTGATATCCACCACTATCTGTAAGAATATTTCTATCCCAATTCATGAACTTATGCAATCCTCCTGCTTGTTCAATGATTTCCATTTGTGGACGTAAATACAAATGATAGGTATTTCCTAAAATTATATCTGGATTAATTTCATCTTTAAGCTCTGACTGATGTACTCCTTTAACCGTACCTACGGTACCAACTGGCATAAATATTGGAGTTTCTATAGTTCCGTGGTCTGTTGTAATAACACCTGCACGGGCTTTACTTTTAGGGTCTTTTATTTTTAAATCGAACTGCATAGTTGACAAAGATACGTATGTAAGTTTAATGTTGAAAAGTAGAAAGTTAAAAGTTTCTTATTGTTATTAACTTTTAACTTGATTATTAAGAATATATAGTGTTCAAATACTTATTAATTCTTCAATAAAACTAAAAATATAGTAGAAATCTCAATATAATCAGGACTAAGGTATACTGTTATTATCCAATGAGTGCTACCATGCTTATGCAGTGAGTGACATCTTCCTTATGCGGTGAGTGTCACCTTCTTTATATAGTAAGTACCACCATGCTTATACCATAACAACTAATACCAAAAATAGAGTACTCTTACTGAAAGTCTTATCAATAGTATATTATCATCGATTTCGCCTTCTACCAAATCTATTTTTAATATCTTTTTTAGGAGGTGATTTTTTCTTTTTAGGAATACTTAATGAAGCTTCTTCGGTTTTCGATGACTTTGAAACTAATCGATTAATTTGCTCCATTTCAAATGCAGTTAACTCTCGCGACTCTCCCGTTTTTAAACTTCCTAAAGTGACATTCATGATCCTTGTGCGTTTTAACTTCTTTACTTCAAATCCTAAGTACTCGCACATTCGTCTAATTTGTCGGTTTAACCCTTGAACTAAAACAATTTTAAATGTTTTATTATTTATTCTATGTACTTCACATTTTTTTGTAACAGTTCCTAAAATTGGTATTCCATTGGACATACGCTGTATAAATCTTTCGTCAAAGGGTTTATCAACTGTTACTATATATTCTTTTTCATGATTATTTCCAGCTCTTAAAATCTTATTTACAATGTCACCATCATTGGTCAAAAATATAAGGCCTTCAGAAGGTTTGTCTAATCTTCCAATTGGAAACAATCGTTCTGAATGTCCAACAAACTTTACGATATTCTTTTTTTCCTTACTATCAGTTGTACAAACAATTCCTACTGGCTTGTTTAAAGCAATGTATTGTGTTTTAGGTTTCGTTTTTAAAGGCTTGTTATCTATTTTAACAATATCTCCTTCAAATACTCTATTTCCTAATTGAGCAACTTCATTATTAATGGTTACTCTTCCTTCAACTATAAATTTTTCTGCATCTCGCCTCGAACAAACACCAGTACTGCTGATAAATTTGTTAAGGTTAATAGATTCTTGATTATTTGCGCTCATTACTGCAAAGAAAAAGAAAATCCTCAAGATTATCAGATAACCTTGAGGATTTTAAATTTTATATTACTATTTTTTCTAGAATATTACCATCTTTTGCGTACAACGTGCTAAACTTGGTCTTCGTTCATAATCGAAACCTAAAGTAACCATATGCGTTCCGTAATTAAAATCTTGGGTTCTGTTTACATTTACACTAAAACCATAGGAAGCATAAAAACTGCCCTTTTTTAAACCGAATAACGGTGCAATCGCATTGGGAGTAAAAAACTGATCGTTTAAGAATGTATAACTTATCCCTGCCCATACATAGCCATCTCTTACACCTCTACGCGCTTTTAAATTTACATCCGTTCTCGAACGTTTGTCAAACTCTCTGTACTCTACCAAAACTGAAGGTTCTAATTCAAAGTTACGACTGATTCTTGAAAAAACATATGATCCGAAGATGTTATACTTTCTGAGAACTTTTGGTTCGTTAGACTCAAAATCTTCAATTTTTCGATCTAATAAATTCACCACATTGGCACTTAAACTAAAACGTTCATAACGATATAACATACCAACATCGAAATTTGAATTCCCAATCGCTCTATTAGGCACTACTTGAGAAGTATTATTATCAAATGTATCAATATTAAATTGTGTATAATTATATGTTAAAGCGAATGATAAAAAGCTATCATGAAAATCGCTTAATGTTAAATGCTTTGCTAATGATAAACGAGCTCCTTGTTGGGAAGTAAAACCGTTTCTATCATTAAATACCGTGATTCCTCCACCAAATGTATCTGAAAGACGCGCTTCAACAGTTAATGATTGCGTATCAGGAGCTTCATTTACACCAATCCATTGGCTAACTCCATTCAATCTGATCTGCAGTCCTGTTCCAATCCCAGCATATGCTGGAGATATTAAAAACGGATTGTCCGCTAAATGGCTCACATATTGTGGTAAATCTATCTCTTGCGCAGATAATTTTATACTGCAACAAATTATACTAATTATTAGAAATATCTTTTTCATTCTTATCTATATAATGTAAAGTGACCCATTGTTTTTCTTTCTTGACCTGATAATTCTTTAAAGTAAATAGTATACCAGTAATCACCTGATGGTAATGCTCTTCCTTGATAAGTTCCATCCCAACCTTGTTGTGATCCTTCGAACTCAGTTATTCTACGAGCGTATCTATCATAAATATATACTTTAACACCATGGTAATCTTCTACATTTATTGGGTACCAATAATCATTTACTCCATCTCCGTCAGGTGTGAATAAATTAGGTACTTCAATAGTAATATACACTCCTTCAACCGTTAATTCTACCTCACATCCTCTAGCATCTCTAATAATTACACTGTAATCTCTAGTTTCTAAAATTGTCATTTCGTTATTAGAACTAAAACTACCTCCATCGAAGCTAAACTCATAAGGTGGTAAACCAAAGTCTCCAGAAGCAATAAGTTTATTTCTTTCAGAATCATCAATCAATAATTGTAATGCCTGAATATCTCTTACCTCTTCAATATCCACTGAAACAGGACATCCATCATTTATGTGTTCAACCTCTACTCTATAACCATCACCTGGTGCTAAGTTTTCAAAGATTCCGGTGTCATTAGAAGAAACTAGTCCGCTAGCATCGTATAATGAATAAATAACTACGTTTCTATATTCATCTTGAACATTCGCATTTAATACGTTTCCTGTAGGACAGTTGTAACTTAATTGCGATTCCAATAATAAATCAATAGCTTTTGTTGTATTTACCGAAGTGTTCAGAGGAGTTGGTGTACATGAACCAACTACTGGTTGTACTGAAATACCATATACTCTATCGTCTTCAATTCCTTCAGCAGCGCCAAGAACTATTGTTCCTTCTGGATATGATCCTGGTAAAGCAATACCGTTAATACTCACGATATAAGAAACTGTTCCTCCTGGCACAGATCCACCTGTAGCTTCAATTGTAATTGTAGGGCTAGGATCTGTAGCACACACTTGCTGTGTTACATCAACCAATGCTATATTAACTTCTGAAGGCTCCGCAATTGTTACCATAATAACATCATAACATCCGACGCTATCTTTTATTGTAATTGTATAATTATCTGGTTGTAAATTTTCAAAAACATTTTCTGGCACAAATTTATTCGGAAGGAAAGAACTTGGATTGCCTGGAGTGTCTCCAATAATATTGAATTCATATCCTCCATTTCCTCCACCAGCATTAATTGTTATGCTACCATCAGTTCCGCCATTACAGCTAACATTTATATGAGTCTCTGCAACTGTTAATACCTCCGGCTCTTCAATTTCATGAGTTACGGTTTCAATATTACAAACATCACCATTAGAGTTTGTACTATAAACTCTAATACTATAAATTCCAATTGGCAAGCTAGAGAACATATTCGAATCTTGAATTGGTCTTACAATACCTCCTGAAGAATCTAATAATTCATATTGGTAATTTCCTAAACCTCCAGATACAGTAGCTGAAAGAACTCCGTTATTCTCACCATTACAAGTAACAAATCCAGACTCAATATTTAATCGAGAAGCTAAATCTTCATAAGGATCTACAGTTACTAATGAGAATGGATCAGAAATACATCCATTTGCATCCATTACATAGAAATTATGTCTACCTGCATCAACATCGAATGTGTTTCCTGAAACAAAATTTGTTCCATCCATACTGTATGTATAAGTTCCTGTACCACCTGAACCACTAACTTCTATCGTTGATTGATTTCTATTACAAGTGATTTCTTCTATTATAATCGCCTGAGCTATAACTCTAGTTGGATCGGTTATTGTTACGTTAATTGGACTGCTCTCACATGAATAATCATCGTAAACAGTAACAACATAATCTCCAGCTTCTAAATTTGTAAACATATTACTAGACTGATATGCTGAAATAGTTCCATCAGGATAGGTAAGTGTGTACGAATATACAATTGGAGATCCTTGTCCTCCAGCTGGGTTTGTAACCGCTATCGTCGCAGACTGATCACCATTACATTGATTAGGTGTAACCAAAGTTGTTGCCGTAATCGCAGTAGGATCTAATAATTCAAACGTTGTTGTTTCAGTACATCCATTCAGATCTCTTACCGTAGCAGTATATTGACCTGCATTCAATCCATCAATAATATCGTTAGCGTCGAAACTTTGAATTGTTATTCCTGTAGTCGTATTCACCAACTCATATTCATAAGTTCCCCATCCTCCGTTGGCTACTAAAGCAACTTCTCCAGAGTCAGGTCCAACACAACTAATTAAAGAAGGCGTTGCTGAAACCGTTAATACAACTGTAGGCTCTTCAATGGTTACATTTGTTGAATTAATTGGACAGAAAGGATTATCCGTCATCGTTAATTCTACATAATAACTTCCAGCTGCCAATCCAGTCGCAGTAGTCACTCCTGTAACACCCGTTCCTGTAATTCCAGTTGTTGTTCCATTTGATTGGAACACTTCATAGTTATAGTTTCCTGTATATGGTGTTGTAGTACTAAACTCAAATGAAATTTCTCCAGTACTTGAACCTAAACAAGCAGCATTACTAAGTTTATTGATATCAATAATGTAATCAGGTTCATCCAATACTTCATGTGCTGTTTCTAATACACAACCTGTAGCTGAGTTTGTTATCTCTACACTATAAATATCAGTTGCTAAATTCGTAAACACCCCTGTTGCATTCGTTGCTGTAAATCCTGTATTTCCACCAGTAATTGTATAGCTTATATCAGCTGCTGGAATAGGATTACTAGACGTATAAGTAACCGTGATGTCTTCACCTGTAGCACAATCAATTTCTTTATCAACCGTAACATCGGCAGTTTCTAATTTACCAAATGGTGCTACAGTTATATTGGCTACTGCTGAACATCCATTATCATCGTAAACTGTTACAGTTACTATACCTCCTGTTTCATCTCCTAGCGCAAATGTATTGCTAGTACTATTTTGTGTTTCACCCAATCCACTTGCTGGAATATAAACAAAGTCATAACGAACATAAGTTCCAGTTCCTCCTGTTATTGAAGCTGGATCAACTGTTACAACCGCATTGTTTGTAACATTTCCTGTTGTACATCCAAATTCCGCCAATGTCACTGCGCCAGAAACATCAACTCCTGTGTTTTCATTAATCGTAATATTCTGACTGAATGTACAAGCATTAGTTCCTGTTCCATTGATTGTGTATACACCCGCTGGTAAACCAGTAAATAATTTATCTGATGTAGAACCAATAGCATTTGGATCTGGACTAATAGTATATGTTAATGGATTAATACTAGTATTAATTTCAGTTATTAGAATTTCACCAGTACTACTTCCGTTACAAATATTATCGACACTAGCAACTAAACTAAAGTTCGGTTGAATTGATGGTAATATCTCTATATCAACTGTGTTTGAACAGTTTGGTGTAGCTCCCATATCAAATACTTCTACAGTATATGTATCAGCTGTAGCTACATTAAATGTTACCGTTGTTCCTCCCATAGTCGTTTGAGCAACAATAGTTCCTCCTAAACTGTTTACTACAGCGTACTCATAAGTTCCTGAACCTGATGTAACATCAATTGTAACCACACCGTCTGGACTCGCACTACAGTCGATATTCTTCGTTTGAGTAACTAAGAAATCTAAACTCGATAACAATGTTATTGACTGAGCACTTACACTACAGTTATTACTATCTGAAACCGTTACTTCATAAGAACCTGCTGCTATATTCGTAAATGTAAACACTCCTGTTCCTGTTTCGGTACGGATATCTAATCCTGAAACAGTATTGGTTAATATATACGTATAGTTTCCAGTTCCTCCTACTGGTGTTACTGTGATGTTTCCTCCTGTGGTAGCATTACATGCACTGTCATCTTTTGTTAAACTAAAGCTTACTAAAACTGGATCTGCTATAACTTCTGTATCGGTATCAATACATCCATTGGCATCTCTCACTCTTATTGTATAGGTATCCGCTGGTAAACCATTAAATACATTATCATTACTGTAAGCTCTTACGGTTGTTCCTGACGAATCGGCCACTTCAAATTCATATCCTCCCCAACCATCAACTCCGGTGATTGTTAGGCTTCCATCATTTCCACCATTACAACTTACTGGACCTACAACGGTTGTAAAGTCTAATACCGCGGTTGGCTCATCTATCGTTACGGTTGGAGATGTTGTCGGACAGAACGGACTTGCTGTTTGTGTTACTACAACATAATAACTTCCAGTTACTAGACCTGTAATACCTGTAGCTCCAACCGCTCCAACTCCTGTTATTCCAGTACTTACGTTCGTAGTCGCATTAAATACTTCATAATCATATGTACCGCTATAAGGGCTGGTTGTACTGTAATCGAAATTAAACGATCCCGTTGCAGTCCCTATACAACTAACATCTGATGTTTTATCCACATCTAAGCTAAATATCGGTGTTGCGTTTACTTGATGCGTTGTAGTTAATACACAACCCGTAGTAACTGCTGTATTCGTTATTGATATCGTGTATGTATCTTCTGGTAAACCTGTAATTGTTACTGGTGAAGTACCTGTAACAGTATCGGTATGACCTGTATTAGTTCCTATAATAGATACACTTGCATTTATAGCGCTTAAAGATGATGTGAAACTAACTTCTATTGTAGCTCCTCCTGCTGGTAAAACTCTACAGTCTAATGATTTTGTCTCATTTACAACTGGAGCTGACATTACGTTGAATGGTAAAATCGCGGTATTCAAAGTAGCTGTACAGTTATTATCATCGTAAACTGTTATGTCAACTGTTCCTCCTGATCCATTCGTGGTGCTAAATATTGGATTAGATCCGTCTTGCGTTTCTACTGATCCGCTTGTTGGTGTGTAAACAAATACATAACGAACATAAGTTCCTGTTCCTCCTGTTATGGAAGCTGTATCAATTGTTACAACCGCATTGTTTGTAACATTTCCTGTAGTACATCCAAATTCTGTTACCGTTACAGCACCTGAAATATCAATTGCCGTATTTTCATTAATAGTAATGCTTTGACTTAATACACATGAATTAGTACCCGTTCCTGTAATTGTATATACACCCGCTGGTAAATCTCCAAATACCTTATCCGCAGTAGCTCCAACCGAATTTAGGTCAGGGCTTATTGTATATGTTAATGGATTAATACTATTACTTACCTCAGTGATCGTAATTTCACCAAGAGTACTACCGTTACAAATATTATCTACGCTTGCAGCTAAACTAAAGTTTGGCTGAATCGATGGTAATATCTCTATATCAACTGTGTTTGAACAGTTTGGTGTAGCTCCCATATCAAATACTTCTACAGTATATGTATCAGCTGTAGCCACATTAAATGTTACCGTTGTTCCTCCTGTAGTTGTTTGAGCTACGATAGTTGCTCCTAAACTATTTTCTACTGAGTATTCATAAGTTCCTGAACCCGATGTAATATCAATTGTAACCACACCATCTGGACTCGCACTACAGTCGATATTCTTCGTTTGAGTAACTAAGAAATCTAAACTTGGTAATAAAGTCATTGACTGAGCACTTACACTACAGTTATTACTATCTGAAACCGTTACTTCATAAGAACCTGCAGATAAATTCGCAAATGTTAATACTCCTGTTCCTGTTTCGGTACGGATATCTAATCCTGAAACAGTATTGGTTAATACATACGTATAGTTTCCTGTTCCTCCTGCTGGAGTTACTGTGATGCTTCCTCCTGTAGTAGCATTACATGCACTATCATCTTTTGTTAAACTAAAGCTTACTAAAACTGGATCTGCTATAACTTCTGTATCGGTATCGATACATCCATTGGCATCTCTTACTCTTATTGTATAAGTATCTGCTGGTAAACCATTAAATACATTATCATTACTGTAAGCTCTTACAATTGTTCCTAATGAATTTGCTACTTCATATTCATATCCTCCCAACCATCAACTCCGGTGATTGTTAGGCTTCCATCACTTCCTCCATTACAACTTACTGGGCCTACAACCGTTGTAAAGTCTAATACAGCTGCTGGTTCATCTATTGTTACTGTTGGTGATGTTGTCGGACAGAATGGACTTGCCGTTTGTGTTACCACAACATAATAACTTCCTGCTACTAAACTTGAAATACTTGTAGCTCCAGTTACTCCTGTTCCTGTTACTCCTGTACTTAAACTAGTCGTTGCATTAAATACTTCATAATTATATGTACCGCCATAAGCACTGGTTGTACTGAAATCAAAATCAAACGACCCTGTCGTTGATCCAACACAACTAACATCCGAAGTTTTATCTACATCTAAATTAAATACTGGTGCTGCATTTACTTGATGCGTTGTAGTTAATACACAACCCGTAGTAACAGCCGTATTCGTTATTGATATCGTGTATGTATCTTCTGGTAAACCTGTAATTGTTACTGGTGAAGTACCTGTAACAGTATCGGTATGACCTGTATTAGTTCCTATAATAGATACACTTGCATTTATAGCGCTTAAAGATGATGTGAAACTAACTTCTATTGTAGCTCCTCCTGCTGGTAAAACTCTACAGTCTAATGATTTTGTCTCATTTACAACTGGAGCTGACATTACGTTAAATGGTAAAATCGTAGCATTTAAGGTATCTGTACAACTGTTATCATCGTAAACCGTTATTGCAACCGTTCCTCCTGATTCGTTTGTTGTACTAAATACTGGGTTAGGGCTATCTTGTGTTTCTACCGTTCCACTTGCAGGTGTATATACAAATACATAACGAACATAAGTTCCTGTTCCTCCCGTTATGGAAGCTGGATCTATCGTTACTAATGCATTATTTGCAACATTTCCTGTAGTACATCCAAATTCTGTTACCGTTACAGCTCCTGAAACATCAATTGCTGTATTTTCATTAATGGTAATGTTTTGACTTGTTGTACATCCATTAGTTCCTGTTCCTGTTACCGTATACTCTCCAGCTGGTACATTTGAATACGTTAAAGTGCTTGTGTTTATAGTTCCTGAATAAGGTCCGCCACTTACAACTGCAATACTATAAGTTAATGGATTTATACTATTACTTACCTCAGTTACCTGAATCTCTCCTAGAGTACTACCGTTACAAATATTATCTACACTTGCAGCTAAACTAAAGTTTGGCTGAATTGATGGTAATATCTCTATATCAACTGTGTTTGAACAGTTTGGTGTAGCTCCCATATCAAATACTTCTACAGTATATGTATCAGCTGTAGCCACATTAAATGTTACCGTTGTTCCTCCTGTAGTTGTTTGAGCTACGATAGTTGCTCCTAAACTATTTTCTACTGAGTATTCATAAGTTCCTGAACCCGATGTAATATCAATTGTAACCACACCATCTGGACTCGCACTACAGTCGATATTCTTCGTTTGAGTAACTAAGAAATCTAAACTTGGTAATAAAGTCATTGACTGAGCACTTACACTACAGTTATTACTATCTGAAACCGTTACTTCATAAGAACCTGCAGATAAATTCGCAAATGTTAATACTCCTGTTCCTGTTTCGGTACGGATATCTAATCCTGAAACAGTATTGGTTAATACATACGTATAGTTTCCTGTTCCTCCTGCTGGAGTTACTGTGATGCTTCCTCCTGTAGTAACATTACATGCACTATCATCTTTTGTTAAACTAAAGCTTACTAAAACTGGATCTGCTATAACTTCTGTATCGGTATCAATACATCCATTAGCATCTCTTACTCTTATTGTATAAGTATCTGCTGGTAAACCATTAAATACATTATCATTACTGTAAGCTCTTACAATTGTTCCTAATGAATTTGCTACTTCATATTCATATCCTCCCCAACCATCAACTCCGGTGATTGTTAGGCTTCCATCACTTGCTCCATTACAACTTACTGGACCTACAACCGTTGTAAAGTCTAATACAGCTGCTGGCTCATCTATTGTTACTGTTGGTGATGTTGTCGGACAGAATGGGTTTCCTGTTTGTGTTACGACAACATAATAACTTCCAGCTACTAAACTTGAAATACTTGTAGCTCCAGTTACTCCTGTTCCTGTTACTCCTGTACTTAAACTAGTCGTTGCATTAAATACTTCATAATTATATGTACCGCCATAAGCACTGGTTGTACTGAAATCAAAATCAAACGACCCTGTCGTTGATCCAACACAACTAACATCCGAAGTTTTATCTACATCTAAATTAAAGACTGGTGCTGCATTTACTTGATGCGTTGTAGTTAATACACAACCCGTAGTAACAGCCGTATTCGTTATTGATATCGTGTATGTATCTTCTGGTAAACCTGTAATTGTTACTGGTGAAGTACCTGTAACAGTATCTGTATGACCTGTATTAGTTCCTGTTATAGATACACTTGCATTTATAGCGCTTAAAGATGATGTGAAACTAACTTCTATTGTAGCTCCTCCTGCTGGTAAAACTCTACAGTCTAATGATTTTGTCTCATTTACAACTGGAGCTGACATTACGTTAAATGGTAAAATCGTAGCATTTAAGGTATCTGTACAACTGTTATCATCGTAAACCGTTATTGCAACCGTTCCTCCTGATTCGTTTGTTGTACTAAATACTGGGTTAGGGCTATCTTGTGTTTCTACCGTTCCACTTGCAGGTGTATATACAAATACATAACGAACATAAGTTCCTGTTCCTCCCGTTATGGAAGCTGGATCTATCGTTACTAATGCATTATTTGCAACATTTCCTGTAGTACATCCAAATTCTGTTACCGTTACAGCTCCTGAAACATCAATTGCTGTATTTTCATTAATGGTAATGTTTTGACTTGTTGTACATCCATTAGTTCCTGTTCCTGTTACCGTATACTCTCCAGCTGGTACATTTGAATACGTTAAAGTGCTTGTGTTTATAGTTCCTGAATAAGGTCCGCCACTTACAACTGCAATACTATAAGTTAATGGATTTATACTATTACTTACCTCAGTTACCTGAATCTCTCCTAGAGTACTACCGTTACAAATATTATCTACACTTGCAGCTAAACTAAAGTTTGGCTGAATTGATGGTAATATCTCTATATCAACTGTGTTTGAACAGTTTGGTGTAGCTCCCATATCAAATACTTCTACAGTATATGTATCAGCTGTAGCCACATTAAATGTTACCGTTGTTCCTCCTGTAGTTGTTTGAGCTACGATAGTTGCTCCTAAACTATTTTCTACTGAGTATTCATAAGTTCCTGAACCCGATGTAATATCAATTGTAACCACACCATCTGGACTCGCACTACAGTCGATATTCTTCGTTTGAGTAACTAAGAAATCTAAACTTGGTAATAAAGTCATTGACTGAGCACTTACACTACAGTTATTACTATCTGAAACCGTTACTTCATAAGAACCTGCAGATAAATTCGCAAATGTTAATACTCCTGTTCCTGTTTCGGTACGGATATCTAATCCTGAAACAGTATTGGTTAATACATACGTATAGTTTCCTGTTCCTCCTGCTGGAGTTACTGTGATGCTTCCTCCTGTAGTAGCATTACATGCACTATCATCTTTTGTTAAACTAAAGCTTACTAAAACTGGATCTGCTATAACTTCTGTATCGGTATCGATACATCCATTGGCATCTCTTACTCTTATTGTATAAGTATCTGCTGGTAAACCATTAAATACATTATCATTACTGTAAGCTCTTACAATTGTTCCTAATGAATTTGCTACTTCATATTCATATCCTCCCCAACCATCAACTCCGGTGATTGTTAGGCTTCCATCACTTCCTCCATTACAACTTACTGGGCCTACAACCGTTGTAAAGTCTAATACAGCTGCTGGTTCATCTATTGTTACTGTTGGTGATGTTGTCGGACAGAATGGACTTGCCGTTTGTGTTACCACAACATAATAACTTCCTGCTACTAAACTTGAAATACTTGTAGCTCCAGTTACTCCTGTTCCTGTTACTCCTGTACTTAAACTAGTCGTTGCATTAAATACTTCATAATTATATGTACCGCCATAAGCACTGGTTGTACTGAAATCAAAATCAAACGACCCTGTCGTTGATCCAACACAACTAACATCCGAAGTTTTATCTACATCTAAATTAAATACTGGTGCTGCATTTACTTGATGCGTTGTAGTTAATACACAACCCGTAGTAACAGCCGTATTCGTTATTGATATCGTGTATGTATCTTCTGGTAAACCTGTAATTGTTACTGGTGAAGTACCTGTAACAGTATCGGTATGACCTGTATTAGTTCCTATAATAGATACACTTGCATTTATAGCGCTTAAAGATGATGTGAAACTAACTTCTATTGTAGCTCCTCCTGCTGGTAAAACTCTACAGTCTAATGATTTTGTCTCATTTACAACTGGAGCTGACATTACGTTAAATGGTAAAATCGTAGCATTTAAGGTATCTGTACAACTGTTATCATCGTAAACCGTTATTGCAACCGTTCCTCCTGATTCGTTTGTTGTACTAAATACTGGGTTAGGGCTATCTTGTGTTTCTACCGTTCCACTTGCAGGTGTATATACAAATACATAACGAACATAAGTTCCTGTTCCTCCCGTTATGGAAGCTGGATCTATCGTTACTAATGCATTATTTGCAACATTTCCTGTAGTACATCCAAATTCTGTTACCGTTACAGCTCCTGAAACATCAATTGCTGTATTTTCATTAATGGTAATGTTTTGACTTGTTGTACATCCATTAGTTCCTGTTCCTGTTACCGTATACTCTCCAGCTGGTACATTTGAATACGTTAAAGTGCTTGTGTTTATAGTTCCTGAATAAGGTCCGCCACTTACAACTGCAATACTATAAGTTAATGGATTTATACTATTACTTACCTCAGTTACCTGAATCTCTCCTAGAGTACTACCGTTACAAATATTATCTACACTTGCAGCTAAACTAAAGTTTGGCTGAATTGATGGTGAAATTGTTATTTCCTGTGTTACAACACAACCCGAGGTATTATCTGTCATTACAACTTGATAAGTCCCCTCAGCCGTTACTGTATGACTTCCAGAAATTGAAGTTGCAGTAATCGTTCCTGTACTTGTGGCAGGGGTTACTGCTGGAAGAGCAACCGCCGTAATTGTATAAGAAAAATTACCAGTAGCTCCTAGTCCTGCACCTGTATCAACTGTAATATCAACAACCGCTTCTCCTGGAACACAGTTCAAGTTTTGACCGGTAGTTAATGTAAAATCTAATTCTGGATAAATAACAATTCCATTTTGACTAGCTGTACATCCATTAGAATCTCTTACAACAATATCATAAGATCCTGGCGTTAACCCATTGAATGTATAATCTGTATCGTTCGTAGAAGCCGAGAATGTCGTACCTCCATCGCTAGAATACTGATATGGAGCGGTTCCTCCCAATGCGGTTCCTGTATTTCCAGTAATTGTAATGGACTTATTTGTATCACAAGTACTTGTTGTAATATCTCCTGCCTCTAAAACCGGAGATGGACTTAATGTTAAAGTAATTGGGCCTAAATTCCCAGTACATCCATTAGAATCTGTAACGGCAACTTCTACATCAACCGAAGTTACACCTCCTAAAGATATATCATCTACAGAAACAACTGTTCCCGATAAAGTAGTCGCTATAGTATTCCCTGGATTACCAGTTTCATAGGCGTTGACTATATAACTATATCCACCAAATCCTCCTGTAACATTTTCAATTCTAACTTGACCATCAACATCACAGGTTATGTTGTTTACCACATTTAATATCCCATCAATTGGAGTACCTTGTCGTATTTCTATATTCGGACTTGCAAATTCACAAGATGCAAGACTCGATCCATTATTAAGAACTAAATAGTATGTTCCCGCTACAAGTGTACCATTTGCGGCTGGTATAATTGGGTCTAAATTACTTTGTGTTCCTGTTTCAATTGAAACTATTGTGCCAGTGTTTACATCAATAGAGAATAATTCCCAATTTACATCTGGAACTCCTCCATTTAATAAATTCTCTGCTGTATCATCTATATCAAACTGTAAAGCACCGCCAGTACCGACTGCACACGATTCTGAAAGAACCGTTGGCGTTATAACTACATCAATATCAATTACAAATGTTTCATCCAACTTTATACAATTATTATCTCCCAAATCCCTTACAAAGAAATAGTAAGTTCTTCCTGGTATCAACCCTGTAAAAGTATAATTATCTGAACTTGTACCTCCTGCAGGAACCCATCCTAAAGGCCCTGGAGGTATCGGAATTGTGTTATAACTGTATTCAAAATCACCTATTCCTCCAGATACTTCCACATATGCTTCTGCTCCAACGGTACAATCGGCAGAATCAGTTGTAACATTTACAACTAATGGACTTACCTCAAATGGCATAACATACGAACCTAAAAGATTTAAACAATAAGTTATACTACTTGTAGCCGTATCTGTAATTCTTATGGCAGGATACGAAACTGTACCTAAGTCAAACTCTGGATTTCCATTGGTTCCTCTAAATGTAGGACTATCTTGCCAAGTGGCTCCATTATCAACACTAAATTGAATTTTGTAAGGAGCTGAAACTGTTGGATACGCCGTAAAATCAATACCAAATAAAGTTTCATTACCTACAAAAGGAGTACCACAAATAGGTCTTTCTGGTACAATAGTAGTTACTAACGTTGCAGGGTTATTAATTCTTACAGTTTCACTGTCATTACATCCTAATGCATCTGTAATTGTTATTGTATAATCTTCAAAATCATTCGCTGGTGGTGAAGTTGGTAATAAATCATTAATTGTGATTGTTGCACCAACATAATCAGTAAAGCTCGCTACCGTCCCTCCTGCTGAATTCGTTACTGCTATATCATGAGGTGATTCTCCGTTAGCAATTGTAACATCAATACTTCCAAAATCTCCATTACATATAGGCTGGTTTGCCGTTGCTGCAATATCAACATTTACTATTCCATTAATAACAACATCCTCAATTAAGAATTGACAGTATCCAACCGCTCCATTTTGATCTCTAATATAAACATCATATGTACCTGCTGGTTGAGAAATTGGATTCGTATTATTAAAAGTTCCATCCGCTGGAACTGCTGCATTGGCAGCAACTACAGAGTACACATAGTTACCATCTCCTCCTAGAGCTGTAACATCAATTTCACCATTCGAACAACTTGCATTTGTTGGTATCGCTGTCGCCGTTAGCTCATCATTTATAGTAACCGTTTGTTGCGTTCCTGAGCATCCTCCTCCATCTACTATGTCAACAGTATACGTTCCTGAACTTAATCCAGTAAATGTGTACGTTGTCGCCGATGTTGGACTTGGTGTTTGAGGTGATCCTCCGTTTAAAATAAATTGATACTCTCCATTTCCTTGAGTAACATTGATTACAACCTCGCCATTACTTCCATTAAAACATGTAGTTGGTACTGCTGTAAATGCAATTGTTTCAGCTGGATCAATTGTTAAATTAAACGCTGGTGAATCACAATTATTAGCATCTCTTACAATAATATCATAAGTACCAGCTGCTAAACTTGTAAAGGTTGCACTCGCTTGGAAACTCGTCCCATTATTTGAACTATACGTATATCCTGGTGTTCCTCCCGATCCTGTTACTTCTATTGTTGCTCCTGTAGGACTCGAACAGGTTACTGGCTTAGTGATTGCAGCTGTTGCTGATACCGCAGTTGGTTCATTTAATGTAACCGCTGGTAATACTACTGTACAAACTGCTAGTGAACTAGAATCTGGACGAATCTCAATAGTATACGTTATATTATCTAATCCTGTAATGGTTTGTGTTCCATTACTTGTTGAAACCCATGTAGTACCTCCGTCTGTACTATACTCATAAGAACCTGTGAAATTAACAGCCTCTATGGTGATAGTTCCATCAGTAGCTCCGTTACATAAAACATCTGTACTCGAAACTATACTTCCTCCAAATTCCTCATTTGCATCTACCGAAATAACAAAATCTCTATCACATGCTCTTGGTGAACTAACTGTGATTGTATGAGATCCTACCGCAACATCGCTAAACACATTACTTGCTTGAGCTGTTCCTCCATCCAAACTATACATATATGTTAGGACAGGAGTCGCTGGTGCCGTTAATGTTACATTACCCGAACCATCACAGTTATAGGTAACACTATTGGTAAAGTCAGGTATTACTGGTAATGGATCTATTGTTAAGCTTCCAACTGACTGGATACATCCATTATTATCTTGAACCGTTAAGGCATAAGTACCTTCCGTTAAATTATCATAAACTAAATCTGTATTATAAACGCCATTTACTCCATAAGTATAAGGAGCTGTTCCTCCTGTTGCAACAGTAAAGGTTATTTGTCCTAAAGTACTACAAGTATAATCTTGAGTGATACTCGCTGTACTAGCAACGGTAGTTAACGTATTTATAGCAATGTCTATTGGTGTTTGTGAACAACCATTAGAATCTGTTACTTGAATTGTATAAGTTCCTGGTGCTAATGTATCATGTAATAAGGTACTTCCAGACTGTGTAGTTGTCGTTGTAGTAGAAGTTGTATTATTTGTGAAATCTATTGTATATGGTGCTACTCCATCCGAAATTGTAATATTTATGCTTCCCGTATCTCCATTACATGCTGGTTGATTTACATCGGTTGTAAAACTTGGATTTGCTGTTTGACCAACATTAATCGTTGACATATACGTACAGCCTGATCCATCCTCTACATAGAAATCATAATCGCCTGATGTTGTTATTGGGAAAGAATTCGTTCCAACATATGATGTAGGTGCTGGGTCTCCATTATCTACAACCGCATATCCATAAGTTCCATCTCCGCCTGCTGCAGTAATTGTTAAACTTCCAGCATTACAAGTAACATTTGCCGTTGATGCTGTTGCCGTTAGTTGATCATTTATAATAACCGTTTGTTGCGTTCCTGTACATCCTCCTCCATCTACTATGTCAACAGTATACGTTCCTGAACTTAATCCAGTAAATGTGTACGTTGTCGCCGATGTTGGACTCGGTGTTTGAGGTGATCCTCCGTTTAAAATAAATTGATACTCTCCATTTCCTTGAGTAACATTGATTACAACTTCGCCATTACTTCCATTAAAACATGTAGTTGGTACTGCTGTAAATGCAATTGTTTCAGCTGGATCAATTGTTAAATTAAACGCTGGTGAATCACAATTATTAGCATCTCTTACAATAATATCATAAGTACCAGCTGCTAAACTTGTAAAAGTTGCACTCGCTTGGAAACTCGTCCCATTATTTGAACTATACGTATATCCTGGTGTTCCTCCCGATCCTGTTACTTCTATTGTTGCTCCTGTAGGACTCGAACAGGTTACTGGCTTAGTGATTGCAGCTGTTGCTGATACCGCAGTTGGTTCATTTAATGTAACCGCTGGTAATACTACTGTACAAACTGCTAGTGAACTAGAATCTGGACGAATCTCAATAGTATACGTTATATTATCTAATCCTGTAATGGTTTGTGTTCCATTACTTGTTGAAACCCATGTAGTACCTCCGTCTGTACTATACTCATAAGAACCTGTGAAATTAACAGCCTCTATGGTGATAGTTCCATCAGTAGCTCCGTTACATAAAACATCTGTACTCGAAACTATACTTCCTCCAAATTCCTCATTTGCAGCAACTGTTACTACAAAATCTCTGTTACACGCTCGTGGTGACAGAACTGTAATTGTATGAGTACCTACTGCTAAATCATTGAATACATTTCCTGTCCCATTTATATTTGTACCTCCATCAATACTATAAGTATAGGTTAACACTGGTGTTGCTGGCGCTATTAAGGTAACATTACCACTACCATCACAGTTATAGGTAACACTATTGGTAAAGTCAGGTATTACTGGTAATGGATCAATCGTTAAACTACCCACTGATTGAATACATCCGTTATTATCCTGTACTGTTAAAACATAGGTTCCTTCTGTTAAGTTGTCATATACTAAATCCGTATTATAAACTCCATTGACTCCATAAGTATATGGTGCGGTTCCTCCTGTGGCTCCTGTAAAGGTTATTTGCCCCAAAGTACCACAAATATAGTCTTGAGTAACACTTGCCGTACTTGCAACCGTAGTTAATGCATTGATAGTAAAATCTACTGGCGTTTGAGAACATCCATTAGCATCTGTTACTTGAATTGTATAAGTTCCAGGATTTAATGCATCATGTAATAAGTTACTTCCTGTCTGTGTAGTTGTCGTTGTGGTAGAAGTTGTATTATCGGTAAAGGCAATTGTATAAGGAGCAATACCATCTGATATTGTGATGTTAACACTTCCTGTATCTCCATTACACGCTGGTTGGTTTACATCGGTTGTAAAACTTGGATTTGCTGTTTGACCAACATTAATCGTTGACATATACGTACAGCCTGATCCATCCTCTACATAGAAATCATAATCGCCTGATGCTGTTATTGGGAAAGAATTCGTTCCAACATATGATGTAGGTGCTGGGTCTCCATTATCTACAACCGCATATCCATAAGTTCCATCTCCGCCTGCTGCAGTAATTGTTAAACTTCCATCATTACAAGTAACATTTGCCGTTGATGCTGTTGCCGTTAGTTGATCATTTATAGTAACCGTTTGTTGCGTTCCTGTACATCCTCCTCCATCTACTATGTCAACAGTATACGTTCCTGAACTTAATCCAGTAAATGTGTACGTTGTCGCCGATGTTGGGCTTGGTGTTTGAGGTGATCCTCCGTTTAAAATAAATTGATACTCTCCATTTCCTTGAGTAACATTGATTACAACCTCGCCATTACTTCCATTAAAACATGTAGTTGGTACTGCTGTAAATGCAATTGTTTCAGCTGGATCAATTGTTAAATTAAACGCTGGTGAATCACAATTATTAGCATCTCTTACAATAATATCATAAGTACCAGCTGCTAAACTTGTAAAGGTTGCACTCGCTTGGAAACTCGTTCCATTATTTGAACTATAAGTATATCCTGGTGTTCCTCCCGATCCTGTTACTTCTATTGTTGCTCCTGTTGGATTTGAACAGGTTACTGGCTTAGTGATTGCAGCTGTTGCTGATACCGCAGTTGGTTCATTAATCGTAATTGAACCTATATTATCTTGACATACAACTTTAGAAAAAACTTCTACTTCTGCTAGACTTAAGAATCTATTCGTTCCTACTAAACGAATTCGAATTCTTGAACCGTTATTATTAATAGGTATGTCTACATTGGTAGAAACACTTCCAGTGTGCGTATAGGAATAGGTTAAACTACCAGAATTATCAAATAATTCTAATATAAAATTATCTAGTCTGCCCGCACAACAATCGGTTCTATTCCAAACAACAATATTTTCTATCGGAATATTATCAGAAGTTAGAGGAGACAAATCTAATTCCCAAAATGGATTAATATCGCCTGCCGCTGTATGTGTTACTGTTTCATTTCTATACCCTCCATCGGTATTACCATCTATAGCTCTCGAGGCATCACCTTCAAAACCTGTAGTACTTTGAGTGGCTATACCTTTTCCAGCTATATTGGAAAGCGTTCTTATAAGTACATCGTGCGTTCCAACTGGAATGGTATTAATGTTTACAGGGCTCACGGTATTATTTTCTACCCAGCTAAGAGATCCTATTTTATAATCAAACGATGTATTAAAATTTTCCACATTTAACGATAACTGACCACTATCTACTCCATTACATCCTGCATCGACTACGTTAAAAATTTCGCCTCTAAATTCTTGATCGGGTAAAATAGTAACATCAATATCTTTTGGACAAGCTGTTGGATCAACATGTAAACATTCGGTTAATAGTTTAAGTGCAGCTGTATTGCTATTCCAATTCTGATAGGCAATTCTAAACTGACGTAAAGGTGTACTTTTTACCGTCCATGCCTTATTTGCATTAGATCCAGTTCCCACAGGTCTAAAAAAGAAATTAGTATTATACACTCCTGATGCCACCGAAATAGAATTATCAGGATTGTTAACCGTAAAATCCTCACCAGCTGAGTAAATGGTAAAACTATCCGTTGAATCAAACCAATCTGATGTTATTGTTTTACTCGATAGTTCTAAACTGACATCTTTGTCAAATGATATTGTGATAAAGGTATTATCTGGCCCTCCGGGTGTTGAAAATATAAGGTGTCCTGAATTGGCATTTAGTGATGACACGGAGCCAACTCCTGTTAAGGTTATGGTATAATTGAGTTCTTCACCCTCTATATCGACAACTCCTGTTAAACTGTTTGAATTCCAAACTGACTTTCTATTACAAATAACCCCATCAGGTTGCCATACACCTTCTCTTTGATTCACTGTAATTGTGTGTGTCCCTAGAGGTAAGTCTGTAAAAACGTTCGACCCCTGGATAGTTCCTCCATTTAAAGAAAAACTATAATCCGTACTTGTAGGGCTAATGGTAACATTACCAGTACCATCACAATTGTAATCAACTGTATACCCGAGATTTGGTAATAGATCTAGCGGATCAATTACTAGATTTTCCAACATTACCGTACAACCATTAGCATCTTTGATTGAAGCTTGATAAGTACCCTCGGTTAAATTCGTAAAAATGGAATCAGAACTGTAATTATCATTTAATCCATATAAGTAAGGTGGAGTACCTCCACTACCTGGAGTAAACGATATTTCTCCAAAAGTATCACATGTATAATCCTTTGTTATACTAGCCGTACTTGCAACCGTAGTTAATGCATTGATAGTAACATCCACTGGTGTTTGAGAACATCCATTAGCATCCGTTACTTGAATTGTATAAGTTCCAGGATTTAATGTATCATGTAATAAGGTACTTCCCGCCTGTGTGGTTGTCGTTGTGGTAGAAGTAGTATTATCGGTAAAAGCAATCGTATAAGGAGCAACACCATCTGATATTGTGGTGTTAACACTTCCTGTATCTCCATTACATGCTGGTTGATTTAAATCGGTTGTAAAACTTGGATTTGCTGTTTGACCAACATTAATCGTTGACATATACGTACAGCCTGATCCATCCTCTACATAGAAATCATAATCGCCTGATGTTGTTATTGCAAAGGAATTCGTTCCAACATATGATGTAGGTGCTGGGTCTCCATTATCTACAACCGCATATCCATAAGTTCCATCTCCGCCTGCTGCAGTAATTGTTAAACTTCCATCATTACAAGTAACATTTGCCGTTGATGCTGTTGCCGTTAGTTGATTGTTTATCGTATGAGATGTTAATGTTGAAATACAACCTAAAGCATCTTGAACTTCAATATCATACGTCCCTCCATTCAATCCTGTAAAGGTATGCGTTGTTGCATTCGCGGGAGTTGGCGCAATCCATGGTCCTCCATCTATTCTAAATAAGTAATCTTGAACACCTTGAGTAACGTTAACAACTATCTCTCCATTACTTCCATTAAAACATGTTGTTGGAGTAGCTGTATGAATTACTTCTGCTGGTGGATCTACCGTTATCTCTATTGATTCTTGAGAAACACAAACGAACTGAACTGGTAAACATGCCTCTGGGCAAGAAGCTCCATCATTAAAACCAGAAGGTGTACCTTGATCCACAAAGACCGCATTAGGGCTAGCTCCTGTAAAGTTATCTATTCTAAAAATTTGTCCAGTAGTATTACTGAAAGCATATAAATCTCCATTTTTCACGGTAAACATACTACCATAAGACCCGTTAGGAAGACCGCCTGTAACTGTTTTGTTAGTAATCGAAACAGGATTTGTGGACATATCAGCGATATAGAGTGTTTGGTTTTGTATACCATACCCTTTCCCTGAAATGAACACCATATCTGCTGCTGTGCCTCCACCTGTGAAACTAACTGTAGTATATTTTCTTGTATTAATATCCACTCTATAAAAAGTACTTCCTCCTTGACGTAACCATAAATAATTACCAGTTTCATCAAAGAAACAGACATTTGGATCTATTGGTAATATTGTTCCTGATGTTTCGTGGGTAATAGTTCCAAAAACCGTGGCAACACCATCATATCCCATTCTAAACAACTCTTTTGTTCCACGAACTGTACCGTATATATAGTAATTCGTTGGGTGTATTGAAATTGCATTCGTATCTACTGTAGGTCTTGCTACAAATTCGTTATCACCTGTTACTGGGTCAATTACACGTAGCTCAAAACTAATAACTTGATATAACCCAGGGTTACAAGGTGGGTTTGAACTAGGAGGCGCTCCTCCTAAACAATCACACTCACTACAGTCTCTGCTATCCTGAACATACACATCATAAGGTGAACCCGCTGGATCTACATTCGTAAATACAGGTGATGCTTGCCAAGTAGTTCCATCCAAACTGTATGTATATGGAGGTAAGCCTCCTGAAGCTGAAGCAGTAACTGTTGCTCCTGAATTTGTTGCCTCACATGAAGCTGGTTGTGTTACGGAAGCCGTTATTTGAAGATCAGGAAGATCATCAATAGTAACCTGTCCTAGGTTTACTTGACAATCAATTGCCCCTGTCAACTCTCTTATCACAACATCGTATGTTCCGTTATCAAGACCGTAAATTGTATAAGGACTATCGGCAACTGTTAACCATGTAGTTCCACCATCAATAGAATATTGATAATCACCTGCATAATTTTCCGCCGAAATTGTTATTTGCCCATTTCCTAAAGAATTACAATAGTTACCTACACTTCCTAAAATACTCCCTCTAAATTCTTGGTTTGCATCTACAGTTACTACAAAGTCACGCGAACATGCTCTATCAGAAGTAACCGTAATAGTATATGTTCCTGCTACTAAATTTTCAAATGTATTTGTAGGTCCAGCCGTCCCTCCGTTTAAACTATAATTATAGGTTAACACTGGAGTTGCTGGTGGAGTCATTGTTATATTACCATCTCCATCACAATTGTAAGTAACATCATTTGTGAAATCAGGAATAACTGGAACTGCATCTATAGTTAAACTTCCAACAGAAGAAATACACGCGTTATTATCTTGTACTGTTAACGTATACGTTCCTTCTGTTAAGTTATTATAAACTAAATCTGTATTATAAACTCCATTGACTCCGTAAGTATATGGGCCAGAACCTCCTGTTGCCGCTGTAAAAGTAATTTGGCCTAGCATAGTACATGTATAATCTTGAGTTATACTTGCTGTACTTGCTACAGATGTTAATGTATCAACTACTACATCTACGGGTGTTTGTGTACAACCGTTTGCGTCAGTTACTTGGACTGTATAAGTACCAGAGGCTAATGAATCAAATAATATTGTAGTATCTGATTGCGTAGATGTCGTTGTTGTAGAAGTTGTGTTATCTGTAAACGCAATTGTATATGGCGCTACTCCATTAGAAATTGTGATGTCAATACTTCCAGTATGACCATTACATGCCGGTTGATTTACATCTGTAGTAAATGTTGGACTTGTTGTTTGACCAACATTGACAGTTGATGTATAACTACAACCAGATCCATCTTGAACAAAGAAATCGTAGTCTCCTGAAGCTGTTATTGTGAAGGAGCTTGTTCCTACATATGTTGGAGTATCACCACTTCCAGTAGTAATGAATGCATACTGATAATTACCATCACCACCGTTAGCAGTAATAGTTAAATTACCATCATTACATGTAATATTTGTAGTAGCCGCTGTTGCTGTTAACTGATCATTTATCGTTACAGTTTGTTGGGTAGCTGTACATCCTGCACCATCAACAATATCAACAGTATAAGTTCCAGCACCTAACCCACTAAACGTATAATTAGTAGCGGTAGATGGCGTTGGCGTTTGAGGCGACCCTCCATTTAATATGAATTGATACTCTTCATTTCCTTGTGTAACATTGATGGCAATTTCACCATCATTACTTCCAGAATAACAAGCCGTTGGCGTCGCCGTAAATTCAATAGTTTGAGGTGGATCTAATACCACCGTTACAGGAGTACAAGTTACTTTGTTAATTACAATATCAACATTATCGATAAAATTACCAACCGTTGGATTTCCTCCTGTCGTTGAAACTGCTTCAAAAGCTATTATCGTTGTTGGCTGCCCAACTGGTACAGTATATGTTCCTGAGTAACTACCCCAAGCAGTATTTCCATCAGACATGGTTTCTTGAACGGGTGCTGTTCCTAAATCTCCTCCAATTCTTACTTGAGCAACATCAGTTCCTAAACGACCTCTATGATCAAGTGACCATGAGATTACATCACCTGGCTGTGTACAATATTCTTGGTATAAAGTAGAAACGGCATTGGCATTTAATTCTGCAAAATTATTTCCTTCAGAAGCTGGAACTCCTTGAAAATTATTGTGCCAAATTTCAATATTATTATCCGAAGCTGTTGTATCCCAACCTGGTACGTTATTCTCATGTACTAAACTCCAACCGGTATATGTTCGAATAGGCTCTTCAAAACTTCCATTTACAAACGGATCGGAAGTACATCCACATTCATCACAGTTTTGACTATCTCTAATTTGAATTGTATAAGTTCCTTCTGCAACATCTGTAAACACATTTGAAACTTGCCAGTTAACACCGTCTAAACTAAATGTATAAGGAGGTACTCCTCCAGAAGCTGTTACCGTAATCGTTGCTCCAATTCCGATACAACTCACGGTATCAGTAACATCAGCCGTTACATTCATTTGTGGTGGTTCCGAAATTGTTACTTGTCCTAAATCTATTTCACAAGTAACTCCATTTGTTACCTCTCTTATTAAAATATCATGAGTTCCAGCTGCAACTCCAACGATTCTGAAAGGATTGTCTATCGCAACTAACCAATCCGCACCTCCGTTAACTGAATATTCATAATCGCCTCCAGTAAAATTAGAAGCTGAAATTGTAACTGTACCATTATTTGCATTAAAACATCTACTATCAGTTGATCCTGTTATGGTTCCAGTAAATTCATTATTGGGTAATACCGTTACATTGAAATCTTCTGTACAAGCACTAGGTTGTTTAAGAACACAGTTCGCTGCTAAACTAAATGCGGTTGCATTTCTATTAACATTTACATAAGATATTGTAAAAGTATTTAGAGGTGAACTTTTAATAGACCATTGTCTGTTGTTGTTAGTTTCTGCTGTAGAAGGTCTAAATGACAATGTATCATTATATTCTCCTGCAGCTACATTCAAAGAATTATCAGGATTATCAACCGTAAATGTTTCTCCAGGTGAAGAAATCACAAAATTCTCTCCACTATCGAACCAATAACTCCATACAGAGTAATTTTTTGAAAACATTTCCAAACTAATCTCTTTATCGAAGGTAATAGTCCATTCGGTAGGAGTAGAATAATTTCCTGTTAGATTCCCCATGTTTATATGACCTGAACCATCACTCGAACCTGAGAAAAAACCTGGACCTGATAATGATGTTTGATAATTTACATTAACACCATTAATTACAATAGTCCCTGATCCACTTGTAGAATCCCAAACGACTCTAGAATTAGCGCATGTTAAACCACTAGGGTCATCAACACCATCAATTTTTGTAACAGTTACAGGATGATTACCCACGGGTACATTGGTAAATACGTTAGAATCTTGAGGAGTTCCACCATTTATTGCATAACTATAATCAAATTGGTTTGGTAATATTGTAACATTCCCTGTACCATCACAGTTATAATCGACATTAAAAGTAAAGTTATCATCTAAAACTTCTAAAGGGGGGATAGTGATACTAGGTAATGTTAGTAAACAGTTATTCTCATCTCTAACTGTTAATGTATACGTTCCTTCCGTTAAGCCATCTTTAATCAGATTATCTGAATAAACACCATTGATACCATAAGAGTAATTCGAGTTACCCAAAGCATCAACTGCATAACAAATAGCATACTCTAAATTAAAAATAGATTGCGTTAATGAAACAGCCGTCGATTGTGTTCCTCTCGCTTTAATTCTCAACCTATCAATTGGTTCATTAAAACTAATTCTTACAACATTCGTCGAATTTGCCCCTCCTCCGTTAAAAATAGTACCATTCTGATTCGGTGTTGGTCCATTGTTAACCAAAGTCATTGTAGGATTAGCTACCGCTATACCTGAACTAAACCCTTCAATAACCGTTTCTTCAGGAGATGACAAGTTTCCGCCATCAATATCAGTAATAACAAAGGTCATATTATTAACCTCTTTATCAAAATCAAATTGAACAATACTTTCTTGTGTATTATCCACATTTAAAGTACCAATTTGCACAATACTTCCGTCTCCAGAAGGGTCTCTAGGACTGAATGTTCCACCAGATTCTACAGCTGTAATGCTTCCACTGCTACCATTATGTATGAGAGTAAGAGTTACATTTTCTCCATTAACTCCTCCAGGTAACGGTTGGGTGTTTGTAGCCGCTACTCCACCTGTCCCTGCTGTTAATCCATCAAAAATACCCAAATCCAAGACTTCATTCGAACATGGAGCTCCTCCTGTAGCTTGTTCAAAAGTAATTATACCCTGTTGAGCACAAGTATACTCCTGAGTTAACATAGCTGAACTCGAAATAGGAGTCTTATCTTCAATTTCAGCATTCACTGTATCGAAACACTGATAATTAGGCTTTGAAGCTCTAATATTAATTGTATAAGTGCCAACAGCTAAACCTGAAAAGTTTCCAGTAGTATTCCACGCACCTGGTCCTGAACCTGAATCAATATTGTATTCAACCAAATATCCTTGACTACTACCATTAACGGAAACAGAAATAATTCCATCACTATCTCCTGGACATGAAATCGAATCTACATTTAAATCAAATGCTAAAGGTGGTTCTACAGTAACTTCTACTTCATTAGATATACTAAAACAGTTATTACTATCGAGTATTACGAATCTATATACACCTTCATCTCCATCAGCAACCGAATAAGTGAAATCTGTAAAAAATTCCGATGGTGGAATATCTGATATCGAAGTATATAAATCCGTTCCTTGGTTCGTCCAAACGGCAAAAGTATACTGATCTCCAGTATTTAGAGTACCTCCAGTTCCGCTTAATTGAATAATTCCATCAGAAGTACCGTTTAAACATGAAATATTTTTGATGATTGCTGCTGTTAATGTTAAATCTGCAACTTGATTTATAGTAATGTCTTCTGTAATTGTACAATCTGCTGTTGTAACTCTTACTTGATAGTTTCCACCAGTGCTAACATTAAAAGTAAAATCATTATTAGCGGTAGGTCCTTCATTACCAACAGTTGAACCTCCTTGTAATAATGTATATGTATAATCGCCAGGAACATTATTCACCTGAACACGAATACTTCCAGTATCTCCAGAACAAACAATATGTGTAGGCGTTATATCTAAATCAATTTCTCTATTTAAAATATTGATAGGTCCAAAATCATATGAACAAGAAGCTGCTGACGCATTTGAAATTCTAATTTGTAAATCATAATCTCCTGGATTCGAAACCGTAAATGTATTTGACGCTTGAAAATCAACAAAATAACCACTTGGTCCACTTAAACTATATTGATATCCTGCCGGCACTCCATTGACTGTAATTTGCCCATCATTGCCACAAATCATATCTTCTTTTACAATCGTAGGATTTAAAGCCGCCTTGAAAACATTAAAATAATATGTTGTCGGACACCTTCCATCATAAAGAACTTCTACCCTATACTCACCTGAATCCGAAACATCTAGGGACATGTTCGTACTAATCGTATTCCAAGTACAACTTGTATCAATATTTGCACACCCTACTGCTGTTTGATCAGGACAAGAAGTTTCGTCAAGTTTTTGCCATGTTACTGTTGTTCCTGTAGAAGAATCGAAAGGTAAATTTATGGTTCGAGTACTACTATCTCCACACAAATAAATTTCAGCCAAATCAGTATTATTTACACAGGTTGTGTACATAATATCGGCAAAAGGAATTAACGGATTAGTCTCTGTATTATAAGCTATTACATTAATAATTTCGGTCGTGCTTATACAGCCCACGGGTGCCACTTTACTTACTGTATAAGTTCCAACTGCACTCACTGTTACTGTTTGATCAGTACCTATTATTGTATTACTTGAATCTCGCCATTCATAAGATATAAATCCAGCACCTGCTGATAGTAAAAGTGTTGGACCACAAAGTACTTCATCTCTTTCATAAGTACATCCTGAGGTATCAGCTAAAAAGTTAGTAGACCCATCAATACCGAAATTACAAGCATCTAAACCTGCAACACTTGGTTCGTTTTCAACTCTTGGTGTTCCTCCTAAATCACTACTATAATTAGCAAATGCCTGATTCTCTACAATATTAGAACATACATCTCTTAAATCATTACAAGAAGAAACTACTTGTACTTTAAATCTAATATCATACGCTGCACCACCCTCTGTAACCATGCTATCTGGTACATCAATGGTTAAAACCCCTCTGAACGAATTAGCCGCCGAAGGTGGATCATAATTATAGGATGTTATTCCCGCTGGAAGAATTAAATCGGCTTCAATTAAATCAACATTTTTAGGTAAAACATCAACGATTTGAGTATCTGTTGCATTATCTGTACCTACATTTTGAAAACTAACGTTATACCATAATTCCGCTCCTAAAGCTAAAGTTTGTCCAGCAATATCGTTTCCTGCTCCGTCATCTACGGTTTTCACTAACTGAACCTTTGGTTCAATTATTTCAACAGCCATTCCCAATAAAAATGGATAATACGAATCTCCCGCGGTAGTAAAACGTAGAGTAGCACTCGTTTGATTATTTCGGAGAATGCTATTATTCGGATTATTTAAAGCGAAAATATCTGCATCATAACCCAATGTATTTTCACTATCAGGGTTTCGATTTGTTTGATAATTATTGTACGCGGTAATAGAACTATTAAAAAAGTTATTGGTAGGGTTATTACTTCCTGTAGTAATTGTGGAATACGATCCAAACGGATTCAATATCTGAAAGCTATCACCAACAATAGGACTATCTCCCTCCAGTGCTGAAACCAAAAGAGTGGCTCTTACTGGCCCCACTGGTATCGTTTGAAATCCTGTAACAGTTACATCAACCGATGGATTATCTGCTCTACGAATTGTAGAAAATCCGTCGAAAACATAAAACTTTTTACTCGATTCATTTTCATTCTCATAGACTATCACTAAGTTCCATCCTGCCGAAGATCCTAGTCCCCCTCCAAAATTATCGGTACCAAGTGTTGCTTTTATATTCGCCGCAAAATAATCTCCATTTGGATTCGATAGACCTGCTACTAAACTAGTTACATCTTTATAACAAACATAAGGCATCTCATCAGCCGCTCCATTATCATAAATTAATTCATTTGGATCTAATTTATCTGCTACTAAATCAATATAATTTCCTCCTGGTAATTTGAACTTGATTTCGTTAAAATCACTATCTCTAGTATTGATACCTGCACTTTCTTCTGACCAGTTATCATAAGGATATATTCCAGCCCAATACAATCCAGCATACACTACATTCGAACAAGTTGGAAGGCTTAAGGTTGCACTGGAGGAAGAAAACGTACTTGCGTCGCTATCTACATCAATATAACCAAGGTTAAAACTATTGTTGTATCCATTCGCATCATAGGGATCCGATGTTGGAGGCCTATTAAGAATATTGTTTGCTATCGAAGTAATATTTCCTCTGGCAACACCGTTATAGCGCTCTCTAAAGGCAACATCAGACAAACTAAGATTCTTTTCAGCTCTAATACTTTCTGACACTATTTTTTCTTGTGCTGTAAACACAATGCTAGATAGCATTAGAATGAGGGTAAGTATAAGTCTTTTCATGATAAGGGGAAAAAAGTTTATTAACTAGTACTTTCTATTTAATTTTATTTAATATTTACGATTGATTTACGATCATAATATGAACCATTTAAGTTGTTTTCATACAACTTAACCGCTTCGCTTCTATTTGTTGTTTTTAATATATAAACATGTCTTAATCCTGTATTTGGATGAATGAAATATCCTGCATCAATATCATCATTCCTTAATTCATCCACAAATCTATCCGCATTGGCTACACTACCAAATGCTCCCACCTGAATATAGTAACCTTCTTCGAGATTTCCAACTTTCTTCATCGATAATATTCTCGCAGGTGTTTGAGGCTTAGGCTCCTGATAAGATTCTCCACTTCCACCCAATGTTATTTTCATAACATACACCGCTTCTTTATAGGTAGTTTTACCCTTTAATTCTAGTGGATCGTCATCTCCTCCGTCAAAAAGTTTTTTCTGTTTAAACTCTTCCGTCATCTCATCAGCATCATCCTTCTTTGCAAATCTATCAAAATAAACGTAATAATGTTCTGTTAATGGATCAAAAACATATTTAGCTTCTATTCCTTCTTTATCAAACTTACGTTTTTTCTCTTTTATATAAGCCTCTACATTTTCTTTACTTTTAAATTGATTCGCAGCAACATAGTAGGCTGTACCTCCACTTCCTGAACGTGTAATTGTACTTTCTCTCCATGGCGTATTCTTCCTTCTTCGTAATGAAGTGTCCTTTTCTTCACTTTCTTCAACAACCGCATTATCCACAACTTCATCCTGTGTTTCTTCTGGCTGATTTTGTACTACTTTCGGTGGCTGATTCTTTAAAATTCTCAGAATTTCATCTACTTTCTTATTCAATTTGTTAATTGAATCGTAAGCTCCCTGAATTTCTTCAGATAAATTATTTAAATCGTTATTTCTGTAATTCTTTTTAGGCTTTCTTTCTGGTAATCTAACACTTACACTACCTGCTCTTCTTTTAGGAACTCTTCTAGAGAATGATTTCTCTCCAAAATTATAAATTAGTCCAACTTCATTCGTCGCGGCAAAATCACCTTTTTCATATGAAAAACCAATTGATAACTTATCCGACAAATTTACACCTGCACCAGCCGAAATACCATATTGTTTATCGTAACCTGCTTTCAACCAACCAACTTTAGGTAAATCGAAAATAACATTACCTCCATAGCCGAAGTCACCCTGACCAGGTTTTCTCGCTAGTCCTAAAACTCTTAGATCGGCTCCCTCAAAAATACCTCCAGCATATGTAAACTCATAAGAATACATTAAGTGACCAGAAATTGTTTTTTCTGAAAAAGAAGTTGCCAAATTATTTTCTTTCAGATTAAAATCTAATAAGTTTTCAAAGAAAACCCCTACATCGAATTTACCAAAAGACAAAGTTACTGCCGGTTGCCAATTTACAATAGGAATGTCTTGAAAATTACCAATAGCTGGATCTGGCTGCTGTGAATTCACTTTTAAACCGTCGGCACTTCTTCTGCTATACAATACATTAAATCCGAATGTTAAGTCTAAATTATCATTTAACTGAATTCTGTGTGCATAATTAGCTAAAGCTCCGAAGTCTTTAAAAACTCCTATCTCTTGCTGATAAATAGCAAGACCTGCTCCGACATTTTCACGCATTTTACCAGAATAACTTAACATATATAGTTTAGGAGAATCTTCAAATTCCACAAAACTATTTCTTACAATAGCATTTAAAGAAGTTTTATTTTCTCTTAATGCTGAAAATGTTGGCACTGTAAGAAATCGGTTAAACTTCATAAAATTCCTTGATGTAAAGCTATTATATATTTCCGCACCGCTAGATACCTGAGCCGTAGCACAAGTAACGAACAATAACAGTATATAAATAATACTTCTTTTAATCATATCCCTCTAATCTATTACTGAGATGCTTCCTGCCTTAATAAGCTGATCATCTCTAATGATTTTATAATAAAAAATTCTCTGATTACCTAAATCTTCGCTAGGCCAATCATTTTTATATTCGTTGGTTGTTAACACTTCTTTTCCACTAGAATCGTAAATACTCACAATAACCGATGGTTGAAATGAGTATCTATTCGATATTTGCCATGTATCATTAATCCCGTCAATTGTTCTAGGTGATAAAATATTAGGGACAATGACTTGGCTATCTTCTTCCACTACCTCAATTGTTTTATTAACTTGGCAGTCGCCTACTGTAGCTACTAACGTATAATATCCTATTTGATTTACTTCAACAGTCTCGTTAGTCGATAATAAATCTCCTGTTTCATCTTCATACCACTCATAAGACTCTGCACCGCTTGCCGTAATTATTGTAGCTTGCCCTGATAATAAAACAACTACTTCAGAAGGAGTTACCACAACTGCTGAATCATCAAAAGGAATAATTTCTATCGGATCTAATTCGTTCACACAATTGAAACCTATAATTCTGAGCTGATACACTCCTGTTTCCGTAACTTCTAACGATTGCGGATCTCCCACTGTTAACTCAACATCATCTTTTAACCATGTATACGTAAAACCATCCACAATTTCTGAAACAGTAAACGTTATACTTCCTCCTGGACATAATGAGTTCGATGTAGAAGTAGAAGTAATCTCAGGGTCCTCAATTGTCAATTTCACATCGATTATATTCGAATCGTCTTCAAAAGTACCAACAGTTGCATTTAATTTATAAGTGTCATTTTCATTATAATCAGCAATAGGCAATTCTCTTCCAATACTCGATGCCAAAGCTATATTGTTTTTATACCATTGGTAATTCAATCTTTCATCCAATTGTCTTTCAGACAACTGGTATTGATTATCGTCTGTTCCGGTGGCAGTTACTCCTACCATTACCAAGTTTGTTGAAGTACTTCCGCACTCTACATAATCATTTGCCGTACGAATTTGAACATCTAACTCCTTTAAACCAACTATCGTGAATAATTCCGATTCTTGAGAGAAATTACAAGTCCCTCCAGTCTCTGTAACCCTTGCATAGTACACTCCTGGTTCGGTGGCATTAACCGTATCTCCAAACGTTCCTGGTATTTGAGTATCATCTCGAAACCATATTATATCTACAGAAGAAGAAGCTGGATCTAACGTTATTTCCAACTCAATTGTCTCTCCTGGTAAAATAAGAGTAGTTTCCGTAATATTATTAGTAATTGTAAAACTAGCTGAAGCTTTTTGATTTAATTGTACTCTTTGAGATTCAAACTTACAATCCTCCACTTCAATTTCCATATAATATTCTCCAAATTGCCCAGAATTAGGAGTTGTATAGGTTGGTGAATTAGATGATGCCACAAGATTTCCATCCTTGTACCAATTATAAGTATAGGCAGTATTTACTTCTGTCGCCTCAAATGTATGTGTTTCGTTAGCACATATTTCAATCACATTATCTCCTTGTATTTGAGCGTTAGCAGAATTCACCACAATAACAGGGATCACTCTCGAATCGACAAATCCACAAGCTCCATAATCAACTTGCGCGCGATAATTCCCAGATTCAGTTACTGTTAAATTAGGTTCGGTTGTTGTAGCAAAAACATTACCATCTTTCAACCATCTATACGACGCAATAATCGTTGTATTTAAAGTTAATTGTGCAGAATTCCCATTACCACAAATAACGGCGTTGTTTGCATTATCGTTTATAAAGAGTTCTCCATTTTGATACATATCATATGCCTCAAATGTTACTGATGGTTCTCCTATAATGGCCGGATCTGTAGAAACAATTCTAATTCTATAGCTATCTCCAAATGTTCCTTCCGGAATTTGAAATGATGCCGGTATAGGACTATAGTTTGCATTTTGATTTTCTACTGTAGCCACAAATCTAGTTGCATCAGGAGTCGTTGGAAAGTTTCCATTCTCATCAGATAATTCTACCTGAAATATATTTCCATTATTAAAAGGAGGTAAACCATCACGAATTTCGAAAGTAATACTGTAGTCTTGATTGTTGTTACTACATGCACCTGCTGAGCTAAGATCTCCAATATCAGGCACACCATCAAGCTCTTGCCCAAGGGTGTTCACACTGCAACATAGCAACCACGTTGCTAAAAGTATTTTTACGCTTTTAGCTAAAATTTTACTCATCTAAGGAATTCTTTAGGGGGTGGCAATTTACATATTGTTTTATATATTAACAATAAAAATATAATTTACCACACGGGAAATTAAAAAAATATAATCACATTTACAAGAAAAGATTTTGACTTATATAAAATAATCGACTTTTTTTACGTTTTTTTGTATTGGAAGTATACTTATGTGTGTAAAAAAAATATTTGGTTCATTATTATTATTTTGGTGTTCTTACCTCTACTCTCAAACAGGTGGTGAAAATGCCTTTTCTTTTTTAAATATTGCAACTTCACCAAGACAAATTGCGTTAGGAGGAAAAATACTTACTCTAATGGATGATGTGGATCAGCCTACATGGAATCCTGCTAATATTAGTAATCGTATGCATAAACAGTTAGCTGTAAATTACACGAGCTATCTATCTGATATTCAAATAGGTTCCGTTTCCTATGCCTATGAAATCAATAAACATTTTGAAACTCTGCAAGGAAATATAACCTATATTAACTACGGAGAATTGATTAGAGCTGATGAAGAAGGTAATGAACAGGGTACTTTTAGCGCTAACGACATTGCCATTTCAATCGGATACGCCAGAAACATTCCTAAAAGTGATTTTTACTACGGTTTGAATGCTAAAATTATATATTCTAATATCGATTCATTTGATGCCACCGGAGTGGCTTTTGATGTTGGTTTAACTTATTATAGCACAAGTAAACCCTATATTTTCAGTATTGTCGCGAGAAATATTGGAACACAACTTTCAACTTTTAATGGAACCCGTGAAAAAATCCCCTTCGAAGTAGCTATTGCGGCCTCTTACCAGCTTGACAGGATGCCTTTGAGATGGTATGTTACTGTTGATAACTTGCAAAAATGGCAAATTGCCACAGCAAATCCCTCTAATCAAACCATAGATTTAGACGGAAACACAACTCAAGAAAGTATTTCATTTTTAGATAATGCATTTCGACATGTTAGTATTGGCGCAGAACTATTTCCAGAAAGTGCTATTAATTTACGAGTTGGCTACAACTTTCGAAGAAGCAAAGAACTTCAATTACAAAACGTACGTTCATTTGGTGGCTTATCTTTTGGTTTTGGCTTACGTATGAATTCTGTTAAATTTAACTACGCCTATTCGAAGTTCCACTCTGCATCCAATGTAAGTACTTTTGGATTGCAAATTGATTTAGACAAAGGGATAAGAGGTAAAAATCCGATTAGATATTAGGAAATCTAATGTATCTTTGCATTCTATACTTAATTATTTATGACCAAGAAAATAACAATAGCCATTGATGGTTTTTCATCTACTGGAAAGAGTACCATTGCAAAAGAATTAGCTAAAGAACTAGGATATATTTATGTAGATACGGGAGCTATGTATAGAGCTATTACTCTATATGCAATGCAACAAAATTATATTTCAGGTAATCACTTTAATACTGAGGCATTAATCGGTGATTTAGCCGATATTTCAATTTCTTTTAGTTTTAACGATACTCTTGGGTTTGCAGAAGTTTATTTGAACAACCTCAATGTAGAAAAACAAATTAGAACTATTGAAGTTTCCAAACTTGTTAGTAAAGTAGCAACTATCTCTGAAGTTCGTAAAAAATTAGTTCTTGAACAACAAGATATGGGAAAAAATAAAGGAATCGTAATGGATGGACGAGATATTGGAACTGTTGTTTTTCCCGATGCCGAACTCAAACTATTCATGACAGCTTCTGCTGATAAACGTGCAAAACGACGTTATAAAGAGCTTTTGGATAGAGGCGACAAAGTTATATATGAAGAAATATTGCATAACGTTCAGGAAAGAGACCATATCGATTCAACCAGAGAAGACTCTCCTTTAACAATAGCAAAAGATGCTGTGGAATTCGATAATTCAGACATGGGATTGAAAGAGCAATTCGAAAGAATCATGAGCTTAGTAAGCAGTAAAATTAGTTAAACTATGGTTATACGAGATTTCTATATTTTGATATATTATAGTATACTTTTTAAATATTAGATTCTCAGTAAACTAAACTAAGTATCTAAAAAATTAAAAAACAGAGACTTAACAAACAACACTAAAACGCAAAAACCTGATATACAAAAATTTAAAACACAACACTAATTACTGTTTTTTTATCAGAATTTTAAAAGCAAACCTCTGAAATCAAAAAAATCTATTTTATAAAAAAAACCATCAAATTTAATTACTTTCTTGAGCTTTATTAAACGAATAATGTTTTGTATTCTTAGTATCTTTGAGTAATCATACTTATACAAAAACAAGTTACTATGACATCTCAAATTAGTATTGAAGAAAAAAGATTTTATTCAGAAGGAGAAGCTATCGCCTCAAAAATATACTTACCAGAAGATTTTAATTCAGAAAAAGAGTATACAGCTATCCTATTATGCCATGGTTTTGCGGGTGTTCAAGATTTTTTGCTACCAACCTATGCCGAGAATTTTGCAGGGAATGGATTTATAGCCATTACTTTCGATTACAGAGGTTTTGGGGAAAGCTCTGGTAGAAATGGATTCTTATCAAAAAAGAATCAAATTGAAGATATTCGAAATGCCTTAGTTTTTACTGAGTCAATAAAATACGTTAACGCTATTGTATTATGGGGAACATCATACGGTGGAGCCAATGTTATTGAAACGGCTTCTATTGAGCAACATAAATTGAAAGGTGTTATCGCTCAAATAGCGTTTGGAAATGGTTCACGAGTTATTTTTGGAGACAAAACTGAAGCAGAATCTGAAAAACTGATGAGATCTATTGATAAAATTTTATCAAAACAGGTATTGAATAATAGAACCCTATCGCTTCCTATTAAAAAGTTTATGAATGATGAGCAATCGCAAAAATTCTTAAACGAAAATCATCATCCTTCAATGGATCAAACACTATCATTTTCAACTATGAGAGAAACCATTGAACATAAACCTGAAAATCTTATTGCAAAAGTGAATATTCCGATATTGTTAGTTGGAGCAGAAAAGGATTCAGTGAACCCAGTTCAAGAAACTAAATCTCTTTATGAAAAGGCTAATGATCCAAAAAAATTATTTATTGTTGATAATGCAGGGCATTTTGACTTATATTTCGGAGAATACTTCAAAGTTAATTTTGAAAAACAATTAGCTTGGTTACTCTCACTAAATTAATAAAATTAAAACATAAAAAAACGGCATAAACAATGCCGTTTTTTTTATACTTCTGAAGTAGAACTCCTTGAATACCTTCTCCACTTTTCCAAACAATTTTCAATATCTTGAGGAATATCAGAATTAAATTCCATATACTCTCCGCTGGTAGGATGAATAAATCCTAACGTTTTCGCATGTAATGCTTGTCTGGGTAATTCTTTAAAGCAATTATCTACAAACTGCTTGTATTTACTAAATGTCGTTCCTTTTAGTATTTGATCACCACCATAACGTTCATCATTAAATAAAGTATGTCCAATGTATTTGAAATGCGCTCTGATTTGATGAGTCCTTCCTGTTTCTAATTTACATCGTACTAACGTTACGTAGGTAAATCTCTCAATCACTTCATAATGCGTAATGGCTTGCTTACCATAATCTCCTTCAGGAAAAACAGTCATTTGCATTCTGTCTCTAAAACTTCTTCCTATATGACCTTCTATCGTTCCACTTTCCTCTTCTACATTCCCCCAAACTATAGCATAATACAAACGTTCGGTAGTTTTATCAAAAAACTGTTTTGATAAATGTGCCATAGCATACTCTGTTTTGGCTACCACTAAAAGTCCACTTGTATCCTTATCAATTCTATGGACTAAACCAGGACGGTCACTACTGTTTTTAGGTAAATTTTCTATATGATGGATTAATCCATTCACAAGAGTTCCTGAGTAATTTCCATGCCCCGGATGCACAACCATCCCTGGAGGTTTATTAACGACCATTACATCATCATCTTCATATACTATATCAATTGGAATATCTTCAGCAACCAATAAGTTTTCATGTGGTGGATACGCCAAAACCACTCGAACAACATCTTTTGGCTTTACCTTGTAATTTGATTTTACTGGAACTTCATTTACTAGAATATTCCCCGCCTTTGCCGCTTGTTGAATTTTATTTCGTGTTGCATTTTCAATAAAATTAATTAAAAATTTATCAACTCTTAATGGCTCCTGTCCTTCAGTTGCTACAAAACGATGATGCTCATACAAATCATCATTTTCTATATCTTGCTTGTTATCTTCTTGCATTCAGTTCTTATTATCCTCCGTTTCCGTCTCCTAAAATTAAATTGATCATAGATTGTTTCGGTATTTTAGTACCCGCATCAATCTTTTCTCCTTCAAACTTTAACCCTCTCACAACATCTTTTCCTAAATCTTTCACCCAAGTAACATCATCACCTACAAGAAAACCAATTGATCTTAAATGTGTTGTTGCTTGCCTTCTAGTCCTACCATTTAAATCAGGGACCTCAATGTCTCTATATTTAGATGGATTTAAAGTGAGGTATATTTTTCTTTTTTCCTTTACAAAATCACCTGCTTCTGGGTTTTGCTCAATCACAGATTTTTTTGGGTAATTAGGATTAAAACTTGCGCTATCGATTATGACATATTCTAAATCAAATTCATTCAATTTCTTTTCTACATCGGTTAATGATAGCTTATCTAAATTTGGAACTTGAATTTTTTGACTGTGATTGGTCGTAATTCCTAACCACCACTGTAATAAAAAAACAAAAGCCAATACCCCAACTATTGCTATTCCTACTTGCTTAAAAAAGCTTTTGCTTTTAAGAAACGAGAACAATCCCTTAATACGTTCTGACATGGTACTCATAATAATTTTTAGTAAAACGAAACAAATTTACGCTAAAAATACGTAATAGCATTTATAAATGAGTGCAGAGTATTCTATTTCATAACTTTTCCTTTACAGAAAGACTTTATAAGAACGTTAATGAGTTTAATAGTTTTAATAAAATTATCAGTTACATAAAATCTCATTTAGATTTTTGGTAAGTTTGTAAGGTAAAGTTTTATTAAAAAGCTAACTTAATATTCGAATGAAAAAAAATATAGCTGTAGTTATGGGAGGTTATTCTTCGGAAGTTGAGATTTCTCTGGAGAGTGGTGCTGTTGTTTTTAAGCATTTAAATAAAGAAAAATACAATCCCTTCAAAGTTCATATTTTACCCAATAAGTGGGTAGTTGTAGATGGTAAAAATGAGTATAAAATCGATAAAAATGATTTTTCCTTTATCAAAAATGGAAACAAAATAACTTTCGATTGTGTTTTTAATGCTATTCATGGTGCCCCGGGAGAAAATGGAAGTCTTCTAGCTTATTTCGATCTGATTAACATGAAACATACCTCTGCTCCATTTTACCAAATGGCACTTACTTTTAATAAAAGGGATACACTAAGTGTGGTAAAACATTATGGTATTCCAACAGCAAAATCCGTTTATTTTAATAAAGGTGACCACTTTAGTACAAATGATATTATCAAAAAAGTAGGACTTCCTTGTTTTGTAAAACCGAATAATGCGGGATCGAGTTTTGGAATTTCAAAAGTTTATAAAGAAGAAGAGCTTATTCCTGCCATTGATAAAGCATTCAAAGAAGACTCGGAGATACTTATTGAGAGTTTTTTAAATGGAACAGAAGTATCTGTTGGTGTAATTGAATACAAAGGAGAAACTACTGTGCTTCCCCTTACCGAAATAGTTTCAGAAAATGATTTTTTCGACTATGACGCAAAGTACTTAGGACAATCTCAGGAAATTACTCCGGCAAGGTTAACAGAGGAGCAAGAGAACAAGGTTAGAGAAGTTGCCAAGAAAGTTTATGAAATTTTAAATATGTCTGGATTTTCTCGTTCAGAATATATTTTGGTTAATGACGTTCCTCACTTTTTAGAAATGAATACGGTTCCTGGACTAACTGAAGCCAGTATTTTACCTCAACAAGCCAATGAAAGAGGTATTAGTCTATCGATATTATTCGACAATGCTATTCAACAATCTTTAAACTCATAATTTATTCATAAAAATCAAACTATTATGAAAAAAGCTATTTTCCCAGGATCTTTCGACCCAATAACTCTTGGACATGTTGATATTATAGAACGAGGTGTTACATTATTTGACGAGCTTATTATTGCTATTGGTATAAATGCCGATAAAAAGTATATGTTTTCTTTAGATGAACGTAAAAAATTTATTGAAGAAACATTTAAAAACGAGCCTAAAATTAAAGTAGTTACCTATAGTGGTCTGACGGTCAACTTTTGTAAAGAACAAAACGTTGATTTTATTTTAAGAGGTTTAAGAAATCCTGCTGATTTTGAGTTTGAAAAGGCCATAGCTCACACGAATAGAAAACTATCAGAAATAGAAACTGTTTTCTTATTAACCTCATCGGGTAAAAGTTATATTTCTTCATCGATTGTAAGGGACGTTATTAGAAACGATGGTGATTATACAGGACTTGTTCCTGATGCCGTAAGAATATAAATACAACGAACTTCTTTTCAGCTTTAGAAGTTCGTTTATTAATTTTAAATAAATTATTTTGAGAAAACTTTGCCTACTGCTATTTGTCATAATTTTAACCGCTTGCAATTCTAAAAAGAAAGAATCGCAACATGACTTTACCACACTGTTTGAGAAATCAAAAGGAACAGAAACACCGGTTTATAGTGAGGTTATTGATTATTATAAAAGTTTAACTGACGTATATTCTGAACTTTCTGTTTTTGAAATAGGAGAAACCGACTCAGGATTTCCTTTACATCTTGTTGTTTTTGACAGCCAAGGAAAACGTGATTTAGAATCTTTGAAAAGCTCAAAAAAAACAAGAATATTAATTAATAATGGAATCCACCCGGGAGAATCGGATGGTATTGATGCATCTATGCTTTTGTTAAGAGATATTGTTCAAAACGATTCTCTCAAAAAGGTATATTCGAATACTATTATCGGTGTTATTCCCGTTTATAATGTAGGAGGAGCCCTTAACAGAAACTCTCACTCAAGAGCCAATCAAAATGGTCCTAAAGAATATGGCTTTAGAGGTAATGCTAGAAACTTTGACTTGAATAGGGATTTCATAAAGCAAGACACAAAAAATGCCGCTGCCTTTGCAGAAATATTTCATGTACTTGAACCTGATATTTTTATAGACAATCATGTTAGTAATGGAGCAGATTATCAATATGCCATTACTCATTTATTTACACAGCATAACAAGCTTGGTGGTTCCTTAGGTAACTTTTTAGAAAAAGAGATGCGTCCTTACATAGAAAATCATTTAGCTAAAAAAAACATTCCTATAACTCCATATGTAAATGTTTGGGGAAGTACACCCGAAAAAGGGTTTTCTCAGTTTTATGATTCGCCAAGATATTCAACGGGCTATACTACCCTATTCAACACCCTTGGCTTTATGGTCGAAACTCATATGCTTAAGCCTTATAAAATCAGGGTTGAACAAACTTACAATCTTATGATTGGTGCTCTTGACTTTGGAAAACAATATCAAAAGGAAATTAAAAGTTTACGAGCCGAGTCTTTCAATAAACTTTATGAAACCCAGAAATATCCTATTAGTTTTGTTCCAAATAGGGAATCTCCTTCAGTCTTAAACTTTAAAGGATATGACGGTAGTTATATAGATAGTAAAGTTACCACAGGAAAACGCCTTTTCTATGACCGAACCAAACCTTTTACCAAAGAAATAGAATACTACAACAATTTCATTCCTGTTCGTGAAATAGACATTCCTAGAGCGTATGTTTTGGAAAGTGGCTGGCATAAAGTAATTGAACGTCTAGAAAACAATAAAATTGAGTTTATTCAATTTGAAAAAGACACGACTATTCTGTCCGAAATTCAGCATATTAAAGAATATAATACTCGAAAGTCCGCTTATGAAGGTCACTATTTACACTATGACACATCAGTAGAAAAAACAATCGAGCAAGTTACTTTTAACAAAGGTGATATTTATATTCCAACACAACAGAAAGGAATACGATATATTATCGAAACTCTTGAGGCGAGCGCTACTGACTCTTTTTTCAATTGGAACTTTTTTGACACTATTTTACAACGTAAAGAAGGATTTTCGGCTTATGTATTTGAAGATATCGCCGAAAAAATTCTGAAAGAAAACTCTAAGATAAAAAGTGCTTTTGAAAACAAAATGGAAAATGACGAGAGCTTTGCAAACAATAGCTATGCGCAATTAAATTTTATCTATAAACAATCTCCTCATTACGAAAAAGCTCATCTAAAGCTTCCTATTTATAAAATATACTAGTTCAAAGGAACTATACCAACAAAAAAGCTCGTTCAAAAAAATGAACGAGCTTTTTTAATATCTTACATAAAGTTGCCTACTTCCCTTCAGCAGCTTTTTTTGCTTCTCTTTTTAATTTTATGTTTTCCCAGATAGTTCCACCAATCCAGTAAGGAACTACAAATGTTAATAAGAATATTAACAACCAAAAGCCAGCTGTAAAAATAAACATGAATAAAACTAATCCTGAGAATTGTGAAAAATCTAACATTTGTATTCTATTAATAATTATTACGGACAACAAAATTATAACTATTTTTTCTATCAACCAATAAAATCTAGTAAAAATCGACTATAAAAAGGACTATAATTTGTAATTTTGGTCACCATTAATTCTTGGCTTGTTTAAATCAATAAATAGTAAACCTCTCAAAGAGGTTATTGACAAAAATAGAGTAGTCGCCATCTCTAAATAAAAGAAATATAAAGCTAGTTGTTTATCTTGACCCATTCATTAATAAACACTGGTAACAAACTAAAAATAAAACTTTTAAATTAAACGAATTCGTATGAAATATAGAATCGAAAAAGATACTATGGGACAGGTAGAGGTACCTGCTGATAAATATTGGGGAGCTCAAACTGAGCGCTCAAGAAACAACTTTAAAATTGGTCCTTCAGCTTCTATGCCTTTAGAAGTTGTTTATGGTTTTGCATATTTGAAAAAAGCAGCTGCTTTTGCTAATTCAGATTTAGGAGTTTTGGCTGCTGAAAAACGTGATTTAATTGGTCAGGTTTGTGATGAAATTTTAGCAGGAAAACACGATGACCAATTTCCTTTAGTAGTTTGGCAAACGGGTTCTGGTACTCAATCGAACATGAATGTTAACGAAGTAGTTGCAAACAGAGCTCATGAAATTGCTGGAAAAATAATTGGTGAAGGTGAAAAAACCATCCAACCAAACGATGATGTAAACAAATCTCAATCTTCAAACGATACGTTCCCTACTGGAATGCATATTGCTGCTTATAAAAAGATTGTTGAAGTTACTATTCCTGGAGTTGAGCAATTACGCAATACTTTACAAGCTAAATCAGAAGCTTTTAATGATGTTGTAAAAATTGGACGTACCCACTTAATGGATGCTACTCCATTAACTTTAGGTCAAGAGTTTTCAGGATATGTTGCTCAATTGAATTTTGGTATTAAAGCATTAAAAAATACGTTAGCACATTTATCTCAATTAGCTTTGGGAGGAACTGCAGTTGGTACAGGATTAAACACTCCTAAAGGATACGACGTATTAGTAGCTAAATATATAGCTGAATTTACTGAGTTACCATTTGTAACTGCTGAAAATAAATTTGAAGCATTGGCTGCTCATGATGCTTTAGTTGAAACTCATGGTGCTTTAAAACAATTAGCAGTTTCATTAAACAAAATAGCAAATGATATTCGTTTAATGGCCTCTGGCCCACGTTCGGGAATTGGAGAGTTAATTATCCCTGCAAATGAACCAGGTTCTTCAATTATGCCAGGAAAAGTAAATCCTACACAGGCTGAGGCTATTACTATGGTTTGCGCCCAAGTAATGGGTAATGATGTTGCTGTAACTGTTGGTGGTACTCAAGGACATTATGAACTAAACGTTTTCAAACCAATGATGGCTGCTAATGTTTTACAATCTGCTCAATTAATAGGAGATGCTTGTGTATCTTTTGATGTAAACTGTGCTTCAGGTATTGAACCAAATCATGGTAGAATTACTGAATTGGTAAATAACTCATTAATGTTAGTAACTGCTTTGAATACTAAAATTGGTTATTATAAAGCTGCGGAAATAGCAAATACAGCTCATGCTAATGGAACTACTTTGAAAGAAGAAGCTATTAACTTAGGCTATGTTACGGCTGAGCAATATGACGAATGGGTGAAACCAGAAAATATGACTGGGAGTTTAAAATAACGACCACTTCGAATAGATAATAAAAACCATAACTTTTCAGGTAAATTTGCCCCTATCAGTTATGGTTTTTTTATTGAGTAAATATCCGCCTTTAAACCAATACATTTATGAGATCAAATTAACGGAAAGATTCTTTCTTAATAGCTTATAATACCATTTACAAGTTGAATTTATCGGAATAAAACAGCCCTTTTTTCTTTTACAGTAAATTCAAATATCAAATGGTATAATTCTCAATGTAAAAAAGGCGAAAAAAAACAAAACATCAACAACAATGTTACTGTCAGAATATTTTAATTCTTCAGAAATACTAAATGAAGAAGACATTCAACTTTTATTATCTATTTGCGAAACAAGAATTTTAGAAAAAGAGGATTTATTTATTCAAGAAGGCGAATTCTGCAATGAAATTGCCTTTGTAACATCTGGATATTTTCACTCATACTATACCTCTAAAATTCAAGAAGAAATAACTTACTGTATTGTTTTTCCAAATGATTTCGTTTCTGCCTATTCTTCATTTATATCTTCTCAAAAATCTCCTATTAGTATTAAAGCACTAAGTCGAGTCGAAATTTGTGTTTTTTCAAAAAACAATCTTACAAGTCTCGTTCATACAAATCCGAACATTCAGCGATTCTTTGCTATGTTAAATGAAAAGTATTTGATAAAATTAGAAAACAGATTTTTTCAATTACAAAAGGAAGATGCTAATAGTAGATACACCTGGTTAATTGAAAACCACCCTGAATTTATTCTTAAAATGCCTTTGAAGTTAATAGCTTCATATTTAGGAATTACTCCGAGGCATTTAAGTAGAATTAGAGCTAAAATGAATTAATAGACAAATGTCTATCGATAAGTCGACGTGATCATTCTAATTTTGTTAATATAAATTGAAATCACATAAACTTAATGTCAAAAATATTAACAAAACAAAAAATAGCTATTGAAGCCCCCATTAACAGAATTTTCAAATTTGTTTCTAATATGGAAAATTTTCAACTTTGGTTTCCTGAAGTAACGCAAATTGTTTCGGATAACACATTGGCTCATGGTACTGTAGGTAAAACATATCTAGAGTTTGTAAATCTTCCGCCAAATGGGCTTCAAAAATTAAAAATTCAAGTTAAAAAAGTTGAACAGCCGACACTGTTTATCACTGAAAGTGGATACACACCTTTACTGCCAAGAATGACTATTAAATTAGATTCAATTGACAATAAAAACACTTCTATTGAATGGATGATGGAAAGTAGGAATGATGACGAGAATTTTGTTAAAAATTTACTTCCGAATTTTAAGGATGTAATAAATAATCGAGCACTTTCTGGATTAAAAAAACTGAAAACTATATTAGAAGAAAAATCGTACTAATTCAAATAGATGCCCCAAAAAACAATCTCTCGCTTGTTGACTTTCTATTATAAATTCTACAAACTATTAACCAAATTGTAACTATATTCGTTATAATTCGGCAATGATTAAAATGAAATATATTTTAAAAAATCAAGAAACCAAACGAATCTTGTTTAAAGAAGTTAGCTTATTACAGTTCAACGATTGGTTAGAATTCCATAAAAACCCATTAACTTCAATTCATTGGCAATCTGAATTGGAAAGCCCGGATAGTGAGTGTAAAAAATGGTATGAGAAGCAATTTTATCGATATGAAAATGATTTAGGTGGAATGAATGCTTTAATCGAAAAACAATCTGGAAAGTTAATTGGGTATTGTGGTCTTTTAATCCAAACTGTTGATGAAAAGAAAGAATTAGAAATTGGATATTCACTTCTTCCTAAATTTTGGAAAAAAGGGCTTGCAAGTGAAGCCGCACTTAAATGCAGGGACTTCGCTTTCGAAAACGACTTGACAGATTCCATTATTTCAATTATTAGTTTGACCAATAAACCTTCCGAAAAAGTGGCTATCAAAAACGGAATGACTATCGATAAAAGAACAATGTATCATGGTAACGAGGTTAATATTTTCAGGATATCTAAATCACAATGGCAAAAACTGAATAACTTATAAGTATTTGAAATATTCCTTTCCTTAAAAGATAAAGCCACAACTATATAGTTGTGGCTTTCTACTAACTTAACTAAGTTATAGAATAAAAACCTGCATTTGGGGAAACAGATGTTAAGTTTAGTAGTTCCATTTCAATGCCCCCACATTTAAAATAGACGTATTTTTTTTGCTCTTAAAAATCGTTGAGGATAAAAAAGTACCTGTATTAAATTATATTCTAATTGATCAATTTTAAGTCGTTTTCCATCTATGGTATAATTTGCAAAAGGATACCAGCGCAAGTTGGTTCTCAAAATCAAAAATTCTTCAGTTTTCCCTGGGACAATATCCCATCCAAATGTAATTCCAGGTTCAAGTCTGTTAAAATTATACGTTATTGAAGTGTTGCCGCTTTTTTCTTTTAGATTAATCTTATCATAAGCTATATTCAGTCCTACATAGGGAGCAAACCCACTATAGTCTGTTAAAAACTTGGTGAACTCCAAAGCGAACGATGTTTTCTTTATATGAAATTGCTTTCCGAACCCACTTCTTATAAATTCAGGGTTTCTAAACGAAAGTGCGGTAAACATATTTAACTTATTAAACTGGTATCCAATGGCAATATCGAAATAACTTTCAGAACTTTTTCTTTTCTCTAAATAAGGATATTTATCATTCAAGTACTCTGACTCTGATAAAGAAAAAGATATAGATGGCCCTATTCCTAAAAAGAAATCACCAAAACTTTTAGATTTATATGCTAAACTTGAAACTTCTGGATAACTATTCCATCGTTCTTCAGAGTTCTCGTAGTTTTTATCTACACTACTCTCCATATAATACAATAAACTCAAGTTAAAGCTATATTTAGGCGTTTGTATTGTTACAAATTCTTCTTTCGATAAGGGGTATTTCCATTCATTATCGAAAAAGAAATCTGCTCCTAGCCTTAGAGCAAAACTTTTATAACTATACAAAACTCCAATGTTTGGCACTAATGAAAAGTTTTTTTCTAATTTAGGTCCTTCATTAATGGCATCTTTGCCCTGTTGAAACTCAAATGCAGACCAATTTAATCCGATATACGGTCTGAGTTTTTTCTCTCGAAAGGCCCACGGTAAAAATCTTGCTCCTGTTATTGCAACATGCTTAAAACTATAAGTATCTTCATTTGTGTAAAATTGTTTCAATGGAAAGGATACAAAAAACTCTGCATGCCCCCAAAAATGAAAACCTCCCCAAGATAAACTCGTATTAAAACTTTCAGAATGGTTCACATTTTCGACTCCAGAACTGGAAAGCCGTTTCCCCGTAAACGACGGACTATAACTCCCTCCTATTTCATAATATGTTTTTGCAAAATTAAGTCTAGTCTTCTTTGCAAAGGGAATGGTATCGTTTTGTGCATAGGTACTTGTTGTAATAAATACAATTAGACAATATAATAATTTAATTTTCACTTCTGCTCGTTTTTATATTTCGCTGCAAAAGTGACAACATTAAAGTGGTAAAACAATCATGAAAAAGTACGAATTATGCGAGTATATCGAATTTCACACAAAAGTATGAGTGTTAAAAATCAGTGCTTTACAAGCTAAATAGAAAGTAGTTTTATTAATTCAAATTTACTTTTCACCTGACATTTTTTATACACATTGGAAACATGTGTTTTTACTGTTGGAATAGAAATAAATAGCTCTTCCGAAATTTGCTTATAGGTCATTCCGTTGATTAGTAATTCTGCTATTTCTTTCTCTCTTTTAGTGAACGAATAGTTATTGATATTATGAGCAGCACTTATTTCTTTAGCTTTGAATAACGCTAACCTTTCAAGATCGTCCCAAATTTTACTAATGGCAAGTAACATAAATATTAGCGGCAATAGAAACCCCATTTTAAGGTTTATGTTATTTAATTCTGAAACGTAATTTGTAAGTAAAGAAGTAGAGATAACCATTATAAACCCGTAGGTCAAAAATCGCTCTATTTTCGCAGTACTAGCTGTGATGGTCTTTGGAATAGTTTTCTGAATTATAATCATCGATACAATAATAGAAACTCCAAGAAAAACGGCTATCAAATACTCTACAAAAACTAAAAAATTTAGAAAGTTTTTTGCTACAGTGAAACATATTAAGGTTCCTGCTATAATAAAGAGACTTTTTTTAGCTTTTGTTGGCACTTTCAACTTTCTTTCTGAAATAACCTGTAATGGCGTTGTAACGGCTATTAAAACCATGGATAACATTGTTGGTATACTTGTTCCCATATCTTTAGAAAATGGTATAAAAACTGTATCAGCTGTAATAGAAAGAATCAATAATAGTAATGAAATTGTGAAGTATACAGTTTCTATGGTTTCTATTTTCCTCTTATAACAAATCAATTGTAAAAACAGGGCTACAATTAATAAAGTATAAGTAATAATTAATAGAACTATTTCTACTGTCTTCATTTAAAAAAAATTATAATCTATAGTGATTTCTTTCCGAGATATTAGTTCAAAAACCAATTTCTCGTATAAAAAAATTTGTGCCTTACTCTGTTTAAAGCGGGCACAAATTTACATCAATATAAGATGAATAAAGTTTTAAAATCTAATAAAAATTAAAGATACTTTTGAAACAGCTCTTCAAATTCGCCAGAAGAAGGCAAAGGAGCGTATACATCTACAATATTTTGATCTTTATCTATTACGAAAAAACGAGGTATCGATGCGACAAAATACTTTTCCAATCGCTCTCTATCAACTTGTAGCTCTTCACAAGTATATTTCTCTTTCTTTTTTATGTAATTTTTCCATATATTTTCTGAATCAATAGAAACGGATAAAAACACGACAGAAGTATTATTTTTATACTTTTCTGCTAGTTTCTCATAAAAAGGTTTTTCTTGCAGGCAAGGAACACACCAGGTTGCCCAGAGATCTAAAAGAACTACTTTTCCTTTAAATTCACTTAATTTTACTTTCTCATTTGCCAAAGTTGTAAACTCAATTTCAGAAGCTGGAGACCCTCTTTCTACAATCTTATACTCATCTAACAAATTAACAACTGAAGAAAAATATTTCGAAGCTTTTAAACTTTCTTTCTCTTCATCATACGTTTTATAGAAATTCTTTGAAATTCCTTCTTCATACAACAAATCCAATAAACTCTTAACCTTTAAATACTCTTTTAGATTGCTACTCAAATTACTAAATGAATGTTTCTCCATAAACTGAGTATCATTTAATAACTCCAAAGTGTTTTGAAAAACCTCTAGCTGTAGATTATCTTCGTTATTAAAATCAATGGATTTTAATAAATCAACGATCTTATTTACATTATTCTCTTCTAAATGTGAAAGTTTACTTCCTTCTTCTTTACCAAGCCATTTAAATGGATATCTAGAACTTTTTACCAATGAGTTAATATATTCAAATACTAGTCTTCTTCTTTCCAATGCTATAAAATTATCATCGACATTCTCCAATGATTTTAAATTCGCTTCTCTTTCATTCAAGAATTTATCCATTTTTTCAACGAATTTTTCTTCGCTCAATTCTTCGAGCTCGTCTTTGATATCACCAACAAATGAACCTCCCTTAGGATATGGAAGAGTTAATAAGTAGTTATTTGCTTCTTTTCCAACTCCGTTAAAACTTGTCTTACTTCTATCATTGCTTAATTCTATGTAAATTGAATCACCTGGAGATAAATAAAGAAAGTTTCGATAAATTCTATAGTATTCTGCATCATTTTTAGTAAAACTAAAATTAAACTCCTTATTTTCATTTAAAGGAACTTTGAGTATCATTGGGTTAAGATGTTTATACTCTTGTGTATAATTTTCAATATAAAGCGTGTCTTGACTATATTCAAAATCAACCTTACCATAAATAGTTACTTTATTACTCTTTCTTTTATTTGAGCAACTCACCAAACTGAATATGGCAAAAACAACTAACAATTGCTTGAAATATTTTTCTTTTAAAAATGCTCTAACTGACCCTTTGTTTACAAACATATTATATCATTTAAATTAATCAAACCAATAACGATATCGTACCAACAATGTTGCAAACATTAATTACTATATAAGTTAATTCAATAAATCATTTTACCTATCCTTCAGATTATTAACTAATTTGAAAGCGTAATTTGGAACAAATCGAGATAAAAAATACAGCAGCTTTGCCCCTCCAATACGAATTTCACATGTACCTTGCTCTAGACCTTTTAGCATTTCAGATACTGCTTTTTCAACAGAGATTACAATTTTTGGAGGTTTTCCTTTGTGCCATGGGGTATCTACTGCTGGAAACATTACTTCAGTAACTTTTATGCGTCTAGGCGCTAGTTGTAATCTTAAAACCATTGTAAATGAGTGTAAACCTGCTTTTGTTGCATTGTAAAATGGGTAATCGATTCTAGGCGTATATACCAATCCTGAGGTAACATTAATTATAGTAGCATTTTTCTTTGCTGTAAAATGATCAACTAACAAACTACTAAAACGAATAGGAGCCATTAAATTAATAGCCATTTCTTTCTCTCCCATCGATACAATTCCTTCCGTATCAGTAAAACTTGTTTTATGAACAATAGCTGCATTGTTAATTAAAACGTTTAGTCGAGGAAACAATTGAACCACCTTATTTATTAATTCTTTGCACTGCTCAGATGATGCGATATCACATTGAAAAATATGTAACTTTGGAATTCGTTCTTTCGCCTTTTGTAGTTTTTCTAGTGAGCGTCCACATATAATTACTTCATTATTCCTTTTTACCAGCTCTCTACTTAACTCTAACCCGATTCCTGAGCTTCCACCAGTAATTAAAATTGTGTTGTTTGTTAAATCCATAATACTACTTTTAAAATTCAATTTCAAAAGTATATTTTGGTTTTCACCCCAGCATTGACCTATGTTAAGTGTTCATTTTTTTTCTAATACGACTCAAAGATTCCGGTTGTATCCCCAAATATGAAGCAATAATTGTTTGACTGATTCTATTTTCAATTTCAGGAAAAGCATCTAAGAAATCTTTATATCGAGTCTCTGCATTGAGTAATAATAAATCTCTTTCTCGCTTTTCTTTTATTACAAATCCTTCTTCAACAAACGAAACTAAAAATTTATACCAAAAATTATCAGAATTCAATAATGCCTTCCATTTTTCATAACTAATTGTAAATATTTCAGCATCTTCAAGAGCTTCTACAAAAAAATGCGAAGGCGTTTCTTTTATCATTGCAGAATATGAAGTGAGGAAATTCCTTTCTTGAACCAACCCTTTGGTATATTCTTTCCCTTCTCCGTTGATATAAACATACCTAAATAGTCCTGACAAAAGAAATCCTAATTTCTTTGGAGTTTCTCCTTCCCTTATATAATATTCTCCTTTAGGAATTTTTACTGAAACACCTATAGATAAAAATTCGTTTATTCTATCTTCAGTTAAAATATTCTTCAAAGCAATTTCAGCTTTTCTCATAGGTCAACAAATAATAAATTCTTAAATTTAATTAACAAGAAGTATCCGCTATAATCTTCCATTTTCCATTAATCTTTTTGAAGATAATCATGAAAACACCATTTGCATTCCCAGCTTTTCTAGTAAGATAATACTCTCCCATTACAAAATAAGCTCCATCATTTATTTTGGAAATATCATTTATTTTAAATTTTAAATTACCTGTATGTTCCTTCGTTGGATATCCTTTTTCATAATTGGCTAAGGTTTTTGCCCATCCTTTTGTAACACCATTCCTTCCATAAAACTTCAGAGAATCACTCTTCCAATAACCAGCCATGAAACCTTTTAGATTATTTTCCGACCAAGCCTTTTCTTGGGCTTTCATTATTGCTATTATTTCTTTTTTTTCAACATCGTCTTTTGATTTTTGTGCATTACCATTAAGAGATATAAAAAAGAATGCAATAAAGGTGATTACAAAAAGTTTCAGATTATTAATCATGGTTCCTGTTTTTAAGAAATACGGTTATTTCACAAATATAATCCAAATAAATATTCCTTTGGACTATAGTAACACTTCCAACCTAATCAATATTGCTTCCTCCCCAAACAGCTGAGTACTTTTGACAGTGAACTACAATACTTTTGTATTCTTTTAAATTAATACTTTCAGGTATTTTGAACTCTTGACTCCCTGAAAATTTAATCTCTCCTAGAAAAACACCTCCTTCATCTACCGATTCTCGTTTATCAATGTCTTCTATACGTTTTTTTGATAAATACACCTTTACATCAGGCCCCCTATTTGTTTTAAAATCCTCACCAAATACAAGGTACTTAACATTACTTTTTATTGAAAAATTCCAGATTCCTGTAATGGTATAATTTTTAGGCACCCAATTATTTCTTTCTTGTGCTTGATTATTCGAGGTTATCATAATTACAATAATAAATAGAAAATTAGTTACGAATCTATTAAATTTTTTAGCTCTCATTTATGTGCTCAAATTTTGTTCATCACTCCCTTATTAAAAAATACTTTCACGGGCCCATCTACATTTCCAATAACAACATCTTCATAGCCATTTCCAGTAAAATCATGTGTTATTACTCTATATCCAAAATTAGGATTTATCAACTTCATTTCATTTTGAAAAGGTGCGAAAGTTCCGTTTTTCAACTGCATAAACGCCTTTCCTTTGGAAGGAAAATGTTTATGATATTTTAATGGAAATTTTATATAGTTCTCTGTTATTATTGCATCTTTTCTTCCATTATTATTTAAGTCTGAAAAAGCTACTCCCCAACCAAATACATTAGAATAAAGATTCTTTTGTCTAGTTACATCTTTAAATTCAAAGCCATTTACTTGTTCTAATAGAACGTAATCTTTTTGAAATACCTCATGCTTCTCCAAATCTCCCCTTAACAAAAACACTGGAAAACTATTTCCAACATTACTCATAAGGATATAATACTTATTACCTTCTCTGGTTATTTTATCAACACTAAGTCCCATCCAAAAACCATAATTGATAGGTAGTTGATGTTTTTTAAATGTTCCGTCTCCTAAATTCTCATAAATCAATCCAATGTTCGTATTAGGAGCGACAACCAAATCAGGAAAACCGTTATTATTAATATCAACAAATTTGGACAAATACGTATTTTCAATGAACTCTAAATTCGCTTCTTTGGTCATATTTACAAAAGTGCCATCTCCATTATTTTTTAAAAATATATTAGGTCTTTTATTCGTATTATCATGGTAAGTAGCTGAAGTAAAATGCGCAAAATCAACAAAAGTGCAGACAAATAAATCGGTAACTCCAGATTTACGCGTATCGGCAAAGCTAATATCATGAGGAATACTCCCTTCTGGAATGTTAGAGATTTTAACTGGTTCTTGATATGATTGTTTTTCTGTATTAAACTTATAACTATAAATCCCAGATTGGTAACCTATAACAATTTCTTTTAATCCATCGTTATCAATATCGACAAAAACCATAGAATATGCCGCTTCGTTAAAACCTTCTATATTTATAAGTTCAGCGATATTATTAAACTTTTCATTTTGATATAGATAGACCTTATTCTTTTGATTTTCTCCTCCTGTGACAAACAAACCAACTCTATCATCATTAAAAGGATTAAATACTTTTATATCCATAAAAGGCATTGTTGTTTTTCCTGGAAAAAACTGATGCCCTTCTAATTCGAGCGATTTAAATGTTGGTAATTCATTATGACTCGATTCTTTTCTATATTCTTTTTTATAAACTTTTTGATTTTTATTGAAGTTATAGTGGTTAAAAAAATATGCCAATAACGGTATACTAATTAATACTACGAATACATATAAAAAAAGCATTTTCTTAGATTTAAGTTTTTGGTTCATCGGTCTAGTTTTCGGTGAATACAGCTATTCTGTTACTTTAGTTAAGTTGTTGTAGTAAGGTTTTCAAAAAGTATTTATCTAAAATACTAATAATCATTGAAATTGAATAGGATTATTGGCCTATTCAATTTCAATTTATTTCTATCTATCCGATTTAAATACGCTGTTTTTCTTTTTAGAATTTGATGTGATTCCAACTTTTTTCTAGCGGTTGCTTATAGATGTCTTCTCCTAGTTTATTAGTGTTACTTATATTTTTATAAATATCTAATTGTTTTGAACTTAAATATTGACTGGGATTATCCTTATAAGGAATCGCCTTATTAATTCTAGCTCTCTGCACCGGACTTAATGGCAAATATTTATAGTTACTTTTACTAATATAATATTGGGGAGTTTTATCAATTCTATAATTTTCGACTGAATCAATTAGATAAAAGCCTTGATCTAAAGCATATTCATTTAACTTCTCTAACGAAGTTAGTTCTTTATTAAACTGAACTTTAACCACTTCTTTATAACCTACCCAGCCCGCTTCTGTTGTTAGAACTCCATTATATTGAATCAAAGAGGTTTCTCCTGACCAAAAGCAAGGTGTTTCATAAATAACCTCTCCAATATTTCCATAATTTAAAATAAGTTCATCTTCAACAATTTTCATAAAAGGAAGTATTTGAGAACCTAATTGAAGTAAAACCATTTCCATTTTATTATACAACGATAGCGGATTATAATTGTTCGAAAGTTTTTCAACAATATCCTTACCATTTGTATTCACAATTCGAACGACTGGGTTATTCCAAGTTGCCTCACCATAATACTCTAGTACTTCCCTATCTTTCCCTTTGATATTATTAAAAATAGCTAGGGGTACAAATTTACTTTCTATAAGCTCAACCATTAAAGGATGACTTAAAGCGTCTATACCAAAATTAACACAAGTGCGACATCCTGGTACTTCTTGAAAAAGTATAAATATTGGTTTATTCAATTTCTTGGCTTCATTAAGAGCTAAATTATAATCTCTATGCCAGGAAACTTTTCCTAGTTCTATATTTTGTGTATTTGGGTTCGTTTTCAATACTCTATACTATGTGAACTCGTTTAAATATTTTCATTGATTCGCAATAACTGTTTCGCCGTCTCTTTTTCCCCTGAAGTAAAAATAGAATGAATCAGGTTATTCATAACTCTTCTTACAATATCAACATTTGTTGCAGGTAAGTATTGTTTCTCATTAAGATCAAATGGTATTTCCTTTAACCAATGATCAAAATTGTCGGTTTGAATAATTTTACCATTATTAAAAGGATCCACGTAGAATTCTACATTTTCAATAACGCTACCGTCTTCTAGGTTTTCCCGTGAATAATCTCTATCAACATATCCCAATACAAAATGTCCTGGTGAGTTAATTCCTATTAAAGGAATATTTAAAGCTTCAGCTACAATCAGATAAATTGCAGATAGCCCAATGGGATTACTTACTTTGTCTTGAAAAACTCTATCAATAAAGGAATTATTAATACTTGAATAGTTTCGAATATTACCATTAAATCCATGATCATATAAAATTACTTGATTTAATAAATGAACAATTTCTTCTGGAGTTTCATCCTTAATTATAGGTTTAAGTTCGTCTATAATTTCGTTTATCAGGCTTTCTAATTCTCCTTCATTTAGTATCGGATTTCCATACCTCGCAATAGCAATTAAACCATTTAAAAGATTATCTGTATGATCGTTTGCCCAAGCATTTAAACTCTCCTCTAAACTTTCAATTTTTAACTTATTTAAAATTTTTGAGATCCTTTCTTTTTCTATCTCATTTTTACATATTTCAAAAGCATCTTGTAAATGAGGAATCGCACGATCTCCCAGTGCAATAATGTTTGCATTTACTTGATTATAAATAAGCTAATAAGCGCTTTAATACTTGAATTATCCGTAATACTCATTATATTCCTTTCTTTTAACTATTCTTGATTTCTATTTTTATTTAAAAGTATTGCGTGATACTTTCTACTGCTTGACTTTTTCCTTATAAAGTTTCCTGAACATTTCTAATTTAGGAGTTATGATTGCTTTACAATACGGAGCCTCTTTATTGTTCACATAATAATCCTGATGATATTCTTCCGCTTCAAAAAACAGGCTAAACTCAACAACTTCCGTAGTAATTTCTTTATCAAAATTAGGTTTCAATTGAGCCAGTATTTTTTCTGCAATTTCTTGTTGTTCGCTGGTATGATAAAAAATTACAGAACGATATTGACTTCCATATTCAATATCAACTGTATTCTCCGTTGTAGCATCATGGTGTGTCATAAAAATAAGCAGCAACTCTTCATAGGTAATAGTATCAGTATCGAACAAAATTTGAATCACTTCCGCATGCCCTGTTTTTCCAGAACTGACTTCACGGTATGTAGGAGTACCGGGAACATTTCCACCAGAATAACCAGAGGTTACCTTCAATACTCCTTTTAGTTGTTGAAATATAACTTCAATACACCAAAAGCAGCCCCCTCCAAATGTCGCTAATTGTGCGCCCTTTGCTTTCATGATTTTTCTTCTAGTTTAAACTTTCTTTAAGTTTAAAAGTTTTCAGCTTAAAATTACAAATGATATAACTTTTCTTATTCCGATTACAAAATTAGGGCTTAACTCCTATTTTATTAATAGTGAAACGACACATAAAATTGTATATTTTCCTCAATCAGTAATGAATTTAAAATAAAACAAACTAATTAAAACATGAGCTAACAGAAAAAATCATCGATAAAACGTACTATGAATTCATAAAATCTTCTTTAAAAATTTTCTCTAAAAAGAACAAAAGTTCATCTGCATTAGTTTTTGAAAATACCATAGGAGGTTTAATCTTTAAAACATTATTGTCGAGTCCGTCAGTACTCATTAATATCTTAAAATCCTTCATTCTATTAGCTAAATAAGAAGCTTTTTCAGAAAGTGGATCTTTATCTTCTGTAACCAACTCAAAACCTAAAAAAAGACCTTCTCCTCTTACATCTCCAATTATTGGAAATTCTTTAGCCAACCTATTTAATCCACTTTTCAAATACTCACCAACCTTTAATGCATTCTCTTGAAGTTTTTCTTCTCTAACTACTTTTAAAACAGAAGCTCCAATAGCACATGAAACCGGATTTCCTCCAAATGTATTGAAGTACTCCATTCCATTAGCAAAGTTATTGGCTACTTCTTGTGTACAAGCAACAGCAGCTAAAGGATGGCCATTTCCTAGTGGTTTTCCAATGCTTACAATATCTGGAATTACATTATGTAATTGAAACCCCCAGAACGTTTTTCCCATTCGACCACAACCTGTTTGTACTTCATCAGAAATACAAAGTCCGCCTTCCTTTCTTACAAGTTCATAAACCTCTGTTAAAAAACCATCAGGTAATTCAACCTGGCCTCCACAAGAAATGATTGGTTCAATGATAAATGCTCCAACGTTTCTACCTTTATCTTTAATAAGTTCAAGTTTTTTCTTTACTTCATTCACATATTGCTCGGAAGCATTACTACTTGTATATTTTCCTCTAAAAGTATCAGGTAAAGGAATTATATGTGTAAACTCAGGAGCCCCAGTTCCGCCTTTACCGTCAAATTTATACGATGATATATCTATACACATATTTGAATTACCATGATATCCAACTTCAGAAGCTATAATATCCTTTTGATTCGTATTAGCTTTCGCCATTCGTATAGCTAATTCATTAGCTTCCGAACCTGAATTAACAAAATGTATCACATTTAATTGAGGAGGTAATGTATCTATCAATTCTTTGGCGAACTCATTTATATTTTCATGAAGGTATCGTGAATTGGTATTTAAAACAGCCATTTGCTCCTGACCAGCTTCCACTACTTTTGGATGCTCGTGCCCTACATGAGCCACATTATTTACGGTATCCAAATATCTATTTCCAAACTCATCTATTAAATACACTCCTTGCCCTCGAACAATTTTCAGCGGTTTTTTATACTGTAAGCTCAAACTCTTTCCTAAGTGATTTTTTCTATAAGTTCGAATATCTTCTTTATTTGATGCATAAGTTTGCCTTAATCTTTCGGACTTAAACAACAAATTTGGATCAGGACACATACTTTTCCAAACATCAATTTCTGAATGAATTGCAACTCCTGGAAAGTCATCAACAAAATTTAACATTGATAACATTATTTGAAAATGCAAATGTGGAGACCAGCTCCCATTTTCCTCCCTATTACCAATAAACCCAATACAACTTCCTTTAGCCAATTTACTTCCCACCTTAACCAGCGCTAAACTTTTTAAAGATAGGTGACCGTAAAGTGTATAAAATGTAATACCGTTTGCTTGATGTTTTACTATAATTAAACCTCCATACTCCTTGTACTTATTATTATCAGCCACCGTAACAACTTCACCTTCAAACGGCAGATAAACAGGCGTATCAACCGGAACCCAAAAATCAATTCCCAAATGAATAGTTCGACTCTCTCTCCCATAATTCCCTATGGTTTCATAATCATTGGAAGTATATAACGCTCGAGGTTCTAAATAACCACCCGCTATCATTTTATTAGGATGTTCCTTTTGTAACTGGTTAATTTTAAAATCGAATACATCTAAATCATTAAACTTACTATAATTCCCAAGCCATAAACTGTCGATACCTAAATTTAAAGGAAAAAAGCCCTTTGATTCAATTGTCGGAAAAATAGTTGAAATATCCACTTGTTGTTCACTCAACCAATCTTTAACCTTAGTTTCATTAGGATGTCCAGAAAAACCACAAGCATTTCGAAAAGCATAATGTGCATATTCAGTAGAAATCTTCTTCCATTTTTTGAGAACCTCCCATGCTGGTTTTTCAGATATCAGTAAATATTCATTATCGGGTTCTTTCAACTTGTTAATTGCTGACTTTGTTACCGATATTACTAAGCGCATTGCTATAGCATCAAACAAAAAACCAAGCTCTTTCTCGTTAAGAGAAAACTCTTTGTGATACCCTTTAACAATCGATAATGCCGCTTCCAAAGGATTATTAAATCCCATTATTGCATAGGCACAGGTTATGGCAACATCATTAATAATTGGGGTATGAACAGCATCTCCAAAATCAATAATTGCTTCCACTTCTGGCTTTATTAAATTTTTAGAGACAACAACATTGTTATCGTTAGCGTCATTGTGAACTACTGATTTTCGTAGTTTACTGTATTCATCGTAGTTTTCCTTAAATCGTTCTTGAAAGTATCTTAAAATCGTTTTTTTTTCGTCTGAGAATAAATGAATATGATCAAATGTCCAACTCCCTTGGGCAATATCCCAATGAAACTCCCTATACGCTTCTTTATGATCAAATCCTTGAAGTAGTTTCGTTAACTTCCCTGCATGTACCCCCAAAGAAAATCTTAATTCATTTGAAATAGGATTTACCATACTCCATAACCTTCCATCTACCCAACTCAAAAGTCGAACATATCTTATATTTCCTTCATCATCAATAACATTACTTATTGCATTTCCTTTAACATCCGCAATTACTTTTGGTAAATTGTTTTCAGAACCTTCTACATATTTCAATAAAGCTTGTTGATACTTCAAATAGTCTAGTCTTTCATCAGGACGAGAAATTTTTAAAATATATTTTTTACTTGATGTCGATATCTTAAAATTAAAATCAACTTCCCCTGGGAGTTCTCTCGCTGTTCCTTCAATGTTAAACTCTTCAAAAAGTATTTGTTCCGCTTTATTAGTATCGATTTTGATATTCTGGTACAACATGGAATTGTATAGTTTTAAACGCTTAAAAGTACACTATTTTCAAATTCATTGAAAAAGAAAATGAGGCGGTAAATTTGTATTATTTACCACCTCACTTTTTTATTATTTATGTAATCAGAAACTTAGAATAATGATTTTATAATTTGACTTATTGTGATCCCTTCTGCTTCTGCTTTATAATTTTTAACCACCCTATGCGATAATATTGGTATTGCTATTGCTTGCACGTCTTCTATATCAGGTGAATATTTTCCGTTTACAGCAGCATGAGCTTTAGCACCAAGAATTAAATTTTGTGAAGCTCTTGGTCCAGCTCCCCAATCAATGTATTGCTTTACATAATCCGTTGCTCTTTCTGAATTTGGCCTTGTTTTCCCCACCAAATCAACGGCATATTCAATAACATTATCAGCTACTGGAATTTTACGTATTAGATTTTGTATTTCTATAATTTCCTTGGCTGAGAAAACAGCATTCACCTTCTGATTCAAAATAGAAGTCGTACTTTTTACGACTTCTACCTCTTCTTCAAAAGAAGGGTACTCAAGATTAATTGAAAACATAAACCTATCTAACTGTGCTTCTGGTAACGGATATGTTCCCTCTTGCTCTATTGGGTTTTGCGTTGCTAAAACAAAAAAAGGTAATTCCAATTTATAATGACGTCCTGCCACTGTAACTGATCTTTCTTGCATTGCCTCAAGTAACGCCGCCTGTGTTTTTGGAGGTGTACGGTTGATCTCGTCTGCTAAAATAATATTAGAAAATATAGGTCCTTTTATAAATTTAAATTGACGAGTCTCATCTAATATTTCACTTCCAAGAATGTCAGAAGGCATTAAATCGGGGGTAAACTGAATTCTCTTAAAGTTTAAACCTAAAGCTTCCGAAACTGTATTTACCAAAAGTGTTTTCGCTAATCCAGGAACACCTATTAAAAGTGAATGGCCTCCACAAAATATAGATAGAAGCGTAAAATCAACGGCTTCTCTTTGACCAATTATTACTTTACCTATTTGGTCCTGTAATTCTTTATACTTATTTACGAGATTATTTACGGCTGTAACGTCAGACATTGTGATAAGAGGATTTAAAAAATCCGTTTAAAAACAATATTTATTCATAGTTTCTAAACGGATTATAGTTTTAATTTTTTACTTATTTTCTTTTTTCCAATCTTTTTTGAAAGTGCATTTTTTATGGTCTCCACTTAGTTTAATGTAAGTTTCTTGAATTTTATCCTTTGACCATTTTTCTAAGGTTTCTTCTTTCTTTTTTTCTAAAGCAAACTGCTGCATTCTTACATAATCTTCAACAATATCAGCTTTATGAGTATTTGTTTTGTGTCGAATAAAAACTACCTTATACATTTTCTCTCCTTCACGAGTTTCATCATAAAACACATCAGTCATATCGCCCTCATCTAACTCACTAATTCTACCAAATAAATCTGGTGGTAGCCTTGTCAATTCAAAAACAGGTTCACCTGTATAAGGATTCATTATTAAACCGCCACTTAACTTAGTGTCTTTATCTTCAGAATACTTTCTTACAGCTTCTTCAAAAGTTATTGTACCATCTTTAACTTCCTTAATAATCTTTTCAATGTCTTCCTTCGTTTCTTTTAACTTATCGTCAGATATTTCAGGTTGCATTAAAATGTGAGAAACTTCTCTTCCATTACCTCTAATTTTGTGTAACTTAATAATATGGTAACCGAAATCCGTTTTAATTGGCTCTGAAATTTGACCTTCATCCAATGAAAACGCAGCTTCTTTAAATTCCTTAATGAAAGGAGTTTCTTTGGTAATAACTCCTAAGTTACCTTTATTTTCAGCAACACTTGGATCTTCTGAATTAATAATTGCTTTCAAACTAAAACTAGATCCGTTCATTATGTCTTCTCTAATTTTATTTAATTTATCAATCACTCTTTCTCCTTCCTCTTTAGTTGGCTCAGCATTCAACACAAGCTGTGCTAATTCAACCTCTGCAGGAATTTCTGGTAATTCTTCTTTATTCTTTAATCCATTGAAATATACTCTTACTTCTTCTGGAGTTACATCTACAACCTCAGTTATCTTCTGTTGCTCCTTTTCTATAAGTGCATTTTCTTTTTGTACTTTTTCTAACTCTTTTCTAAGGTCTTGAATATCATTGAATCCATATGCTTCAACAACTTTTTCTTCACTACCATATTCATTTACAAAAAAAGCGACACTTCTGTTTACTTTATTATCAATTTCTCCTTGAGATACTGTAACACTATCAACAATAGCATGATGTGCTAATAACTTCTGATTCATCAACTCCTCCAACATCTCACAATCAGAAATTGTCACTTTTCCTTCACTTCGGAGTTCAACTTCTTTTTTAAATTTATCAATATCAGAATTAAGTACAATATTTTTACCAACCACTACAGCAACACCGTCTATTTTTGCTTTTTGAGCATTTGTTGTTATAGCAAATAGTACTATTGCTAAAAGGCTAATATTCTTTAAAGTTTTTATTTTGAATAGCATCATTTATCAGCGTTTTTTCAATCTCTCTAATTAATTCTCGTTTTCTCTTATGTAAAATAATTTGCTTAATTCTTTCAGTTACATGACTCAATGGAGCAATGTTACTCTTTTGCAAAATATTTTTTACCGACACCAAATATACTCCTAAACTATCTTCTTTTTGTATGAATTTTGATATTTTTAACAGATTTTCTTTAGATTCTATACCCAAGGGAGGTATTTTTCCTTTTAAAAAGTTAAGAGTTACCCAAGTTGAATCTTGAAGTCGATATGATTTCAAACTTAATAGATGTCTTTCTAAGGATTCTCTATCTTCTTCTTTGTTTGATTTAAAACTTTTAATGATATCGTCTTTTTCAAGATGTTCGTTTCCAAAATGGATATAATCAAATTGAACCAATTCATCATTCAAGCGAAAATTACTTTTATTGCTTTCATAATAGGCTGCAACCTGAACATCAGAAACTATGGTATCAAGCTTTTGTTTGATAAGTCTTTCTTTGTAATTATTGATATACAAACTAGACTTATAATCATTCACTAGTTTTTCGATTTCAATACTATTTACTTCTGAAATATTTTCTTCTGCCTTAATCAAAAAAAGTTGCTGTTTAGCCCATGTATTAATCAATCCTTTTACCACAACGGTACTGTCTTCTTTAGACATTTTTTTCGGTAACAAATCTATTATATCCTTTCTATATAAATGTTTGTTATACACTGTAGCGATAGGTTTTTCTTGCTGAATATTTTGCGTCTTAAACGTAATTAAATCACAAGAGATTAATAGTTGAACACATAGTAGTAGGTATATTTTTCTCACTGTTCTTATTGATTATATATTTTTTTAAGTTTTTTCACTTCTTTTTCTCTAATAATAATTTTGTTTTTGTTTCGTAATAATTCAAGCCAATCATTTTCTAAAGACTGTTGATAATCGCTAATTACTTCGCCTTTTACATCTTCTAAATTTTGTTCTTTGTAATTTCCTTTATTACCATCGAAAAACTTTTTCAAACCTAAAGTATCTGTTGTTGCCTTCTTCCAAATTTTCTTTTGCATTAACTCAAATAGCAATAACCCCTCTTTGTATTCGGTTAACGTATGTTTAAAGTCTGGTTCCAGATTAACCAAATCTTTTTTAAAGTATTCCGTTAACTCATAGTTTTTAAACTGTTCAAACAATTCTGATAAATTTGAATTTCTTCGATATTTAATGTAATCATTAAACTTATCTCCCCCTACTTTAACTTTATCAATAGATAATATCCATTCCTTATTATTTTTAGCGATAAAATCTTTCACAGACAAAGTTTCAATTTGTTTGAATACTTCTTCATTAACCTTTACATCATATTTCTTTTTTAACTTGTTTAAAACAGCTTCGTATGATGCCTGCAGTCTATCAGATCTTTTGACTTTACCTTCAATTTTCTTTCTTGCCACTTCGTAAGATTCAATAGGCAATTTGTTTAATAACTTTACAATATGCCATCCAAAACGAGTTTTAAATGGTTCACTAAAGTCATTAATATTTTTCAAGCCAAGAACTGCATTTTCAAACTGCTCTACCATAGTTCCGGTACTGAATCTAGGTAGTTTTCCTCCATTTTTAAACGTTCCAGTATCTTCCGAAAATTCTTTCGATATATCTTCAAACGAAGCTCCAGTCTTTAACTTTTGATATGCAGAATCTATTTTTACCTTTCCAATAATCGACTTATCTCTAACAAGGATATGAGCTACGTCAAACTCACCTTTAGATTTGCGTTTGTCTGTAACTTTTACCAGATGATATCCAAATCGTGTTCTGAATATATTTGATACCTGTCCAACCTCAGTTGCATAAGCACTGTCTTCAAAATTATACACCATTTTAAATGCAGAAAAGTACCCTAAATCTCCTCTATTAAGCCTTACAGAAGGGTCTTCAGACACTGATAACGCAACATTTTCGAAAGATTCTCCTTTTATAATTCTTTCTCTCGCTCCTAAAATTCTATTATAGGCTTCTAAAGTATCTTTAGCATTTGCCTTTTGTGAAACTTTAATAAGTAAATGACTTGCTCTAATTTCATTTACAGTTCTATAGTAGGCATCTTTTACTAATTTTTCTAATGCTTCCTTGTCTTGTAAATAAGGTGCTATTAATTGATTTTTATACCCTTCTAATTCATTTTGATACGACTTTAAAGTATCTAATTTTAAGTTATAAGCTTCTTTTACCTTTAATTTATAGTTTATATATAAATTTAAGTAATTATCAATATCCTTAGCTTCATTATCAACGACTAAGCCTAAATTTTTCTCATAAACTCTTTTAAATTCAGAGACCATCACTGAATTGTTGTTGATTCTAAATAATTCTTTATCTTTTTTCTGAGCAAACGTAGTTGTTGTAATTCCTTGTAATAGAATAACTATTCCTAAAATTTGATTTTTCATAAACTTGTTTATATCTAAAAGTTGGTTAAAGTTTATTCTTAAAATTGAGACTTCCATTTTAACTACAATGCTCTCAATTTAGTGTTTCTAATCACAATTAAAATGGATAATATCTTAATCTAATTAAAATTCAGTTATAATGATATGATTCCTTCTATAACCTCAGCCTTCCTGTAATATTTAATTACATCATCAGCACTTTTCACCGTAATTTGAACTGAAACGCTTATATATTTCCCTGTTCTTGATTTTTTTGTATTTATCACTGCTCCTCCATTATTAAATAAATCTTGAACCTCTTGCACTTGATTTCCAGTTGTTGGAACGATAAATTTATACAAATATTTTGAAGGGAATGTAGTGGTATCTTCTAATTGGATTTTTAATTTGTTGTAAAATTCTTCTTTATCCGCCATAATTATTAATTCGTCATTTTATTTTTACTCATGTCGAGGACAAAATTACACTATTTATTAAATTTATAAATTGAAACTTCTATTTTTGCATGATGCAGCAAAAAATCGTTCTTGTTGGAGGACCAGGTACTGGTAAATCTACTGTTTTAAAAGAGTTTATTAAAAGAGGGTATCAATGTATGCCTGAAATTTCGAGACAAGTTACTTTAAAAGCTCAAGAAGATGGGATAGATCAACTTTTTTTAGAAAAACCTTTATTGTTCAGCGAACTTTTATTGAAAGGAAGAGAAAAGCAATATACAGATGCTGAATCTTCTGATAAGAAATTAATCTTTTTTGATCGTGGAATTCCCGATGTTCATGCATATATGGATTATTTAAAGACAGATTATCCTGACACTTATGTGGAAAAGAGTTTACAATATAAATACGACAAAGTATTTATGCTTCGTCCTTGGAAAGAAATTTATACTCAAGATAACGAACGTTACGAATCATTTGAACAGGCTATAGAATTAGACATTTTTTTAAGGAGAGCCTATGAATCCTTGGGGTACTCAATAATTGATGTTCCTTTTGGTTCTGTTGAAGATCGTTGCGACTTCATTTTAAATTTACTTTAAAAATTATGCCTAACAATGCTCTTCATATATTAAAAAAATACTGGGGACATGACAGTTTTAGAGAACCACAACAAGAAATAATTTCATCTGTTTTAGAGGGTAATGATACGATCGCTTTATTACCTACAGGAGGAGGAAAATCGATCTGTTTTCAATTGCCAGCACTTTTAAAAGATGGAGTATGTATAGTTGTATCACCTTTAGTTGCTCTGATTCAAGATCAAGTTGATAGTTTGATCAATAAAAACATAAAAGCAACAACCATTCCTGCAGGATATAATCAGGACGAGATTATTACCTTATTTGACAACATACGGTATGGAAATTACAAATTTCTTTACATTTCGCCAGAACGTTTACAATCAAAATTCATTCAAGAAAAAATTAAGCAACTAACTGTTAATATTATTGCCATTGATGAAGCCCATTGTATTTCAGAATGGGGTCATGACTTTCGTCCATCATACCTTAATTTAGAAATACTTAATGAACTCCATCCGAATGTTCCTACAATTGCTTTAACAGCTACTGCTACCAAAAAGGTTATTACTGATATTGGTAAGCATCTGAGAATGTCGAATGAAAAGCTTTTCACAAAATCATTTGTTCGAGAAAACTTGGCCTACCAAGTGTTTGAAGTCAACGATAAATTAGGACGTTTAGAAAGAATTCTAAAAAAAATAAATGCTCCTATTATTATTTATGTTTCTTCTAGAAAAAAGACAAAAGAAATTAGCAATTATTTAAATGCTTTAAACTTTAAAACGACATATTATCATGGAGGACTTACCTCTATCGAAAAACAAACGGCCTTTGACAATTGGTTTTCAGAAAAATGTTTGGTTATGGTCGCTACAAATGCATTTGGAATGGGGATCGATAAACCCAATGTTAGGGCAGTTATTCATTTAAATCTACCTTCATCTCTTGAAAATTACACTCAGGAAGCTGGTAGAGCGGGAAGAGATGGAAAAAAGGCTTTTTCTGTAGTTTTAACCAATACGAATGACTTTCGTTCCTTTGAAGATAATCAAACTAATAAATTCCCAAGTATTGATGAAGTCAAAACTGTCCATCAAAAACTATATCAACATTTCCAAATCACTAAAGGAGAAATAATAGATACTCCTTTCAATTTTAACTTCCTTGAATTCTGTGATAAATACAGTTTTAAGCATGCTAAGACAAAAATCATATTACAATTACTTAATTCTAACGGAATTATTGAATTAAATACTCCAGTTAACAAACGATCCTCAATTCAGTTTTTAGTGAGAACTAATCAATTAGTTGCCCTTGGAAAGCGGAAAGATTATACTTATTTAATTCAAACATTATTACGTTTGTATGGAGGCGTTTTTGAACAACCAGTGAATATCGATGAGTTTTACATTGCAAAGAGAATAGGAGCTACTTCTTTCACTGTTATTGAACAACTTGAAAAATTAGAGAGTTTAGGGATTTTGAGTTATCAGAAAACTGGAAAAAACGCAGAACTTTATTTTTTACAACCTCGAGAAGATGATTTGGCTATTAATCGTATTTCTAAAAACATTAGTTCTTTTTTAAATCAGAAAGTAAAAAAAGCACAACAAGTTCTTCTTTTTATCAAAAACAAGAGTATTTGTAGAGCCGTTTTATTGGTTAATTACTTTAATGATAAGACTAAAAATTGTGGTATTTGTGATGTTTGTTTAAAAAACAAGGAAAGTGAAAATCGTAAGAATTTAGATAACGATATAATTCAACTACTTTCTCATTCGAAAGAACTGTTTTCTAATGAAATCTGTGAGCAGATACATGGTAAAGAAGAAGACATTTTAATACATTTGCGAAAATTACTTGCTGATGATGTCATCAGCCTTACTTTGTATAACAAATATTTTTTAAAATAAATTACTTGGATTCAACTTCGATATTGATTCTATTAGTAGATTTAAAAAGTGAAACAATTTAATATATCATAAATGAAAGATTTACGCATAGTTTTTATGGGAACACCAGATTTTGCTGTGACCATTTTAAAACATTTGGTAGATAATGACTATAATGTTGTTGGCGTTATTACTGCCGTTGACAAGCCAGCAGGTCGCGGTAGAAAACTAAACGAATCTGCTGTAAAAAAATATGCGCTGTCTGAAAACCTTCCATTGCTGCAGCCCAAGAATTTGAAAAGTGAAGAATTTCAAGAAGAATTGAAAAAATGGAATGCCAATTTACAAATTGTTGTAGCCTTTAGAATGTTACCGCGTTCTGTATGGGCAATGCCTGAGTATGGTACATTTAATTTACATGCTTCTTTACTTCCTGAATATCGTGGTGCTGCGCCAATAAACTGGGCCATAATTAATGGGGAAACGAAAACAGGAGTAACTACCTTTTTTATCGATGATAAAATAGATACAGGTGAAATCATTCTTCAGAAAGAAACTTCTATTGGAGAAAATGAAACCGTTGGTGAACTTCATGATAAACTAATGCATTTAGGTGCTGAACTAGTTAAAGAAACCGTTGATTTAATTTCTCAGGATAATGTTGTAACCACAAAACAACCTGAACTAGAGGAAAAACCCGCTTACAAGCTTTTTCCTGAAAACTGTAAAATTGATTGGTCTAAGTCACTTTCTGATATTTTCAACCACATAAGAGGATTAAACCCTTATCCAGCGGCATGGACAACCATTTATAATAATGATGAAGAAATTAGTGCAAAATTGTACGGTGTTTCGAAAGAATATATAGCTCATGAATTCGAGAATGGAAAAATTGTAACATCGAAATCAGCATTAAAAATTGCAACCAAAGATGGTTTTTTAGTTATTGGTCAAATAAAACTTTCTGGTAAAAAATTAATGGATTCTAAAAGTTTATTGAACGGACATCAATTTTCTGAAGATGCTATAGCTCGCTAGCCCTTTATTTATAAGGATTTGCAGTTTTAAACGTAAAACAAGCTCGGTTATTAACAATTATTTGGTTTTTATTAACAAAATTCCATTTTTTTTCACCCAAATGTTGCACAATCCCGCATTCCGTCTATATTTGTTAAGCTTTTTAGCGAGAAATATTAATTAATTTTTAAAATCATTAAGATTATGAACAAATCAGATTTAATCGATGCTATGGCTGCTGATGCAGGAATTTCAAAGGCTGCTGCAAAAGCTGCATTAGAATCATTCACTAACAACGTATCTAGTACTTTAAAAGGTGGAGGTAAAGTTGCTTTAGTTGGATGGGGAACTTGGTCTGTATCTGAAAGAGCTGCTAGAACGGGGAGAAATCCTCAAACTGGTAAAGAAATCCAAATTGCTGCGAAAAATGTAGTAAAGTTTAAAGCAGGAGCTGGTTTAAGCGATACTGTAAACTAAGATTTTAATATCACGTCTATATAAAAGGCTACCATAATGGTAGCCTTTTTTTATGACGACTCACTTTAAAGCTCATTAATAACATCCTCTATACTATTATAGACCTTATTTAACTGAGGTTTTGTAATAACATAAGGAGGTTGAATATAAATTGTATTTCCTAATGGTCGTAAAAAAACCCCTCTACTCATAAAGTATTCAGATATTTTATCTTTTAGGCTTCCATAATATCCAAACTCAGAATTTAACTCTATTGTTAAAATGACTCCTAGAGATGAAACCTTTTTAACCTTCTTATTCCTTTCTATTCGTTTTTTAAAACCTATATGTAATTCCGTTATTTCTCTAATTTTATTTAGTATTCTCTCAGATTGAAGTAATTCAATCACGGCAATGGCTGCTGAACAAGCAATTGGATTACCTGAATATGTATGACAATGGAAAAAACCTTTTAAAACCTCATCACTTAAAAAAGCTTCATAAATTTCTTCACTGCAGGAAGTAACTGCCAAAGGAACCATTCCTCCTGTTAAAGCTTTACTTAAACAAATTATATCAGGCTTTGTCTTCATATAATCTGAAGCAAACAATTTACCTGTTTTACCAAATCCCGTCATCACTTCATCTGCAATTAACAATACATTCTTTTTTTTCAAAAAATTTAAAATTAACTCTAAATCTTTTGCTTGATGAATCTTCATTCCTGCTGCCCCTTGAACTAAAGGTTCGTATATAAAACCTGCAATATCATTTTGTGATACGATTCTGTTAAGCTCCCTTAAAACTTTTACATTATTCATACCATTTGGTACAGGAATTCTTTTAACTTCAATGAGGTAATCTTTAAATGCCCCATTATATACCGAGAGGCCTGAAACTCCCATAGCTCCAAAAGTATCACCATGAAATCCATTTTCAAATGCTATAAACGTAGTCCTTTTTATCCCCTTATTGGAATAATATTGTAAAACCATTTTAAGTGCGGCCTCAACAGCCGTTGAACCATTATCATTAAAAAAAATTCTATTTTGATTATCAGGTAATATATTTATTAATTCTTCAGCTAATTTTATCGCTGGCTCGTGTGTAAAATCACTAAACATTATTTGATCAAGAGTACTAGCCTGTTTAAAAACTTTATGAACGATATATTCATTGCAATGCCCGAACATACTAGTATACCAGGAAGAAATTGCATCTATGTATTCATTTCCATCTTCATCTGTTAAAATACAGTCCTTTCCTTTTACAATTGCAATAGTGTTGGGATGTGTTTTATGTTGTTTCAATGGGTGCCAAAGATGCCTTTTGTCTCTCTCTTTGAGCAATAATTCGTTATTCTTCATTATATCAATTAAAATATCTATTTATTATTCTTTATGCTCTTTCAACCACTTCTTCGCATTTACAAGATCACCTTCCTTTCTTCCTAAGTAAAATTCTCTAAAATAAATTTTACCGTTTTCATCTGGAACTGCTTCATGACCTGTCATATAATCACCTCTGGCGGCAATTGTATAAATAAACACGCCACTCGCATAAGCCGCAGAATTTAGAGAATACCACTCACCAATGATATATCTTTTGTCAAGAATTTTTCCATACCCAACCCAATTATACCCTTTTGAGTTATTCTTACTCTCGAAGCGGATACCACGAAAGAAGTCCTTTTTAATTTGAATTTCCTCAATTACCCAATCTTCTTGTTCATTAACAATCTGCCATGAAGAAATCCATGTACCCAAAATTTTTTGTTTTGTTGTTTTTGCTAAAAAGAAATTAAAAGATAATGGTATAAGATATGACGTCACCCCTCCTAAAATCAGTCCTAATACTATTTGTAAAACACTATTCATTTCCTCCCATATATTATTTTAACTCTATCTCTATAAATGAAAAGCTATAATCATTTTTATTTATAACATTGTGTTCAACACCTAATTCTCGATAATAAGACTTACCCATTTTTAAATGATGTAAGACTTTTGTCTCTTTATTTTCAATTGAAAGAGTTCCTTCTGATTGAGGAACTACAATATAATTATATACATGTTTGTGCCAGCCAGTTTCAGTATTGGGTTCAAACAACCATGAAGTTACTCGAACGTTTTCATTGTCAATTTGTATCGTACGACTAGCCTTTCTCCTACCCTTCTTTTTTACTTCTTGATTTTTCATTTCGCTCAATTTTATGTTCTGGACGTGTCCATTTTGGTTTTTCTCCCAAATCTTTAAACATTGAATTTTCCGCTTTAACGGTTTTAGGTTGCTCTTTTTTAACAAAAGGTTCTTGAGGTTTCAAACCTAAGTTCTCAAACATTTTCATATCCTCATTTACTGCCGGATTTGGTGTTGTTAACAACTTATCACCTGAAAAAATAGAATTTGCTCCTGCAAAAAAGCATAAAGCCTGACCTTCTTTACTCATTTGAGTTCTCCCTGCTGATAAGCGTACTTGCGTATTAGGAAGTACGATTCTAGTCGTAGCTACCATACGAACCATATCCCAAATTTCAACAGGCTTTTCTTTTTCCAATGGGGTTCCTTCAACCGCTACTAACGCATTAATTGGTGTGGATTCTGGTTGTGGGTTTAATGTTGACAATGCCACTAGCATTCCTGCTCTATCTTCAGCTGTTTCTCCCATTCCAATTATCCCTCCAGAACAAACAGTAACATTTGTTTTACGAACATTATTTATAGTGTCTATTCTATCTTGATATCCTCTTGTTGAGATAACTTCTTTATAATATTCCTCAGAAGAATCTAAATTATGGTTATAAGCATACAACCCAGCCTCTGCTAATCGCATCACTTGATTTTCAGTTACCATTCCAAGTGTACAACACACTTCCATATCTAACTTATTAATAGTTCTCACCATCTCTAACACACTGTCAAATTCAGGACCATCCTTTACATTTCTCCAAGCAGCTCCCATACAAACCCGAGAACTGCCGCTGCTCTTCGCCATCCTTGCAAGCTCTTTTACCTGATTTACCGACATCAAACCATTCTTCTCAATATTGGTATGGTACCTAGCGGCCTGAGGACAATAACCACAATCTTCAGAACAGCCTCCAGTTTTTATTGAAAGTAATGTTGAAACTTGAATCACATTTGGATCATGTTGCTTTCTGTGAATTATAGCTGCTCGATATAATAAATCCATTAACGGACTATTATAGATGTCAAGTATTTCCTCTTTCTTCCAATTATGCCTAACTTCTTCCATAAAACTCATTATTTGATAAAACTATACTTACAGCATTCCCTCCAAACCCAACAGCATTTATGAGAACATTCTTTATTGAATTTGGAGTTCGCTGCTTTTGAATATAGGGGACGTCTATTGTTTTTTGATATTGTATCATTAAAATCGCCATTTCAACACTAAGCAATCCAGATGCTCCAAAAGTGTGTCCTATTTTCCACTTGTTTGATGTTAAAAAAGGTCTTTTCTCTCCGAAAATTTTCTGGATAGCTTTATACTCTGAAAGATCTCCTTTAATCGTTCCCGGCGCGTGCATTACGATAACATCTATTTCTTCTTCATTTATATTCTTCAATGCCATTTTCATGGAATGCTGGAAACACTTAGCATCACTAGAAATTGATATATTATGAGTTAGAACTTCTGTAGCATAACCAACACCTCTTATATAGGCCAAAGTATTTACTTCCTGAGGGTTCCTTTCCAAGCAAATACTGCATGCTCCTTCACCTAAAACCATGGTGTTAACAGTTTTTTGTAAATCGAGTGCCCTACAAGGATATTCTTTATTTTCCTTTGCATAAATCTTCAAAGCTCTCATTTGAGCCAGTGTAAAAGGAGTTAACGGTGCTTCGCTTCCGCCCACCATAAATTTATTTGTCATTCCCGATTTTATCCATGCAACGCCATTTAACAGAGAATGTAAACCCGTTGAACATGTTATTGAATGAGAAATTTGCGGCCCCATAGTTTTTAAATCATGCCCTACCCATGAAGATATATTCCCTAGAGTAGTTGTAGGTGATGATAATGTTGAGCTCTTACCTTCATTTAAAAACTCTGAATAATATTTTTCAAAAAGTTCAGTTGCACCTCTTGAAGAACCAATATTAACTCCAAAGTTGTCTTGTGAACTCCATTTAGCTTTTCTACAAGCCTCTCTCGAAGCATACAATGCATAGAGAACAGATAAATCTAACCTTCCATATTTCTCATCTTCATTTCGAAGCTTCTCAATACCCCTATTTGTATTTATTTTACCCGTAATATTAACCTCATTCGCTATTTTCTGTACACTTAAAAAATGCTTTGCTGACTCATAATTTTCCCAAATAATATCTCTATTATCTCCTAAAGAAGAAATCGAACCAATACCCGTAATTCCAATACTCTCATTCATTTATAATTTTTTTACAAACCTCCAATACATATATATTTTATTTCCAAGTACTCTTCAATACCATATTTCGATCCTTCTCGACCTATTCCACTTTCTTTAACACCTCCAAACGGAGCTACTGTTGTGGATATTTTACCCGTATTCACACCAACCATTCCATAATCTAGTCCTTCGGACACTCTCCAAACTCTTGCGTAATCTTTACTAAAAAAATAAGAAGCTAAACCATACGGCGTATTGTTTGCCATTGCTATCACTTCTTCTTCTTTGGTAAACCTAATAAGAGGAGCTATAGAACCAAAGATTTCTTTATTGTAAACATCCATTTCTTCGCTAACGTTTCCGAGTATAGTTGGTGGAAAAAAGTTTCCTCCTAGCTTATTTAAATTACCCCCAATAATTACCTCAGCACCTTTTCCACTTGCATCTTCTACCAAATTATTTAAAAAGCTCACTGCTTTTTCATTTATTAAAGGACCAATGGCTATACCTTGTTCTATACCATTTCCAATTTTCAGTTTCCCAACTTCTTTCGATAACTTATAACTAAATTCATCATAAATGCTATCATGTACAAATATTCGATTTGTACATACGCAAGTTTGACCTGAATTTCGAAATTTTGATGCTATGACTCCTTCCACCGCACTGTCAATATCCGCGTCATTAAAAACAATAAACGGTGCATTTCCTCCTAACTCCATGGACACCTTCTTTACTGTCTCAGCACACTGTTTCATTAATATCTTTCCAACATGTGTTGACCCTGTAAAAGATATTTTTTTAACTATTGAATTGGACGTTAACTCTTCTCCAACTTCAATAGGTTTATTTGTTGTAATAATATTAATAACTCCTTTTGGAATACCAGCCATTTCAGCTAAAACTGCAATTGCTAATGCGGATAAAGGAGTACTCTCCGCCGGCTTAACAACCACAGTACAACCAGCGGCCAATGCAGGAGCAATTTTTCTAGTGATCATAGCATTTGGAAAGTTCCATGGAGTGATTGCTGCAACGACTCCAACTGGTTGTTTTATGGTTAACACTCGTTTATCGCTTGCATTTGAAGGAATTGTTTCTCCATAAGTTCGTCTTCCTTCTTCAGCAAACCACTCTATAAAAGAAGCTCCGTACTTAATTTCCCCTTGAGCTTCCGACAAAGGCTTTCCTTGTTCTAGTGTTAATATATAAGCTAACTCATCGGCAAAGTCTAATTGCAGGTTGAATAATTTTTTTAATAATCTCGCTCTGTATTCGGCGGTTTCATTTTTCCATTTTTCTAAAGCAACCTTAGCTGACACAATCGCTTGTATTGTTTCTTCCTTTCCTAAATCAGGAACCTCTATAATTTTATCATTATTAAATGGATTTCTAACTTCGAATGTCTTTCCATTTTGTGCTGATACCCACTTACCATTTATGTAAGCTTTCTCTTTTAAAAATCTTTTGTAATCTCTCATTTATTTCCTTTTATTTAGGACAATACATTTCCTGATACCCATTTAAAACTTATTGTTTTTAAATACATATTATAGGTTATTTATACCTCTAGTAGGTTATTAAAGAGTGCTTCAATCTTAATGAGTGAAACACTCATAATCAACCATAACTCAAACTATAATGAAAAAATTAAATTTTGTATATGAAATGTTTTACTATCTGAAGTTGTTCACTTCGCTCCTTTCTTGCTAATAAAGCTTCTTCCATGGTAACCTTTACAAATTTTACTGATCTGTTAGGAGGCAACTGACCAATAATATCCATATCAGCAGAAATTACAGCTCCTAAAGTAAAATACCCACCTCCAGAAACAGCATCTCTGTGCAGTATAATTGGTTCCGTTCCGCCAGGAACTTGAATAGAACCGTAAGAATAACAACTGTCAACTATATTTGAAGGATCTGAACCTGCTCCAAATGGAGGTTCTCTATCAACGAACTCTAATTTGGCTCCTCCTTTAAATCGGTATCCCATTCTATCGATTTCTAACCCCACTTTCCATGTATCATTAAAAAACCGTTCTTGAGAAGATGGTTTTATCCTATGCCAGTAAAGCCCTGGTAGCACCCTCAATTCGGTAACTTCGGAGGTAGCTCTTCTTAAATTTTCAGGGATTGTTTTTCCTATTTCTACTGTATTACTTGTACTTCCTATTGCTAACGAATCTCCTTTTGCTATTACCTTCCCTTTAACACCTCCTAAAGAACCGATTACATAGGTTGATCGACTTCCTAAATCTTTAGGCACATCAATTCCTCCAGCAATAGCTATGTAAATTCTTGCACCAGATTTGATAGATCCAAAAGACAAAACCTGTCCTAATTTAATTTCAAGTGCGGTCCAAGTTGGAACTTCTTCGCCATCTATTTTAACTGTAATTTCGGCTCCTGTGATTGCAATAACCGAGTCCTTGTTAAACATCAAATGTGGCCCCATAAACACTGCTTCCAGTCCTGCTGCTCCTTCATCATTTCCTACTAATAAATTCCCTGCCTTCAAAGCAAAACTGTCCATAGCTCCAGACATTGGTATTCCTAAGTGAAAATATCCTGGTCTTCCTAAATCTTGAATACTTGTAATAAGTCCATGTTTTAATACTGTAACCATTATTCTGATATTTTTTGAACTAAGTTCTTGTTATACGAATTGATATCTTTGTTATATTCATCAAGATTAAAAGTTACTTCCTTTATATTAGGTTTATAAGTATTTACTTCAATCTCTTTGACTATTTGATCATATTCACTCCTTTCTATTGGTCTGAATTTTATAATATCACCTGGTCTAAAAAAGACCATAAAATCTTCAAGATATTTGACATCTTGCTTAGGATCATAAATAGGTAATGGCGTAACTCCAAACATTTGATACCCTCCTGCTCCTTTTACTGAATAGATGCATGCAAAACAACCTCCATGGCCTAAAGTTAACTTAGGAGTATCAGTTCTTGGCCGCAAATATTTTGGAACTTGAATTTGCTGTTCTCGTTCTACCATTTGATACATAAATGGTAAGCCGGCAACAAACCCAACCATTGAAACAAACCAAGGAGAAGAAGAATGTGCTTTAATAAAAGCTTCCACCGATTGATAATTATTTATTTCCGAAGCATATTCTAAATCGGTTCCTTCGGGTTTCTGATGTCGATCTCGAAATCGCATTAATGTTTCATGGGTCCAAGGATCATTATAAAGTACCGGAATTTCAATAATTCTTGTTTTTATCTCCTTTTGAATATTGTTTTCGGACTCTTGTTCAATTCTCTTTACTATATTTAAAAGTAAATTAGGTTCAATAATATCCGGATTAAACCTTAATTGAAAAGAAGCGTTGGCAGGACATATTTCAGTAACACCTTTTATACTTTCTTTTCTAATTGCCTCCGTTAAAGACAGTACCTTAAAAAAAGGGGCTAAAGACATTTCTTCGCTACACTCAACAAACAAGTGCTCATCTCCTCCAAATGTGTATCTAGTTTTCATCGGTATATATTTTATGTTTTTTTCGTCAATTGTAATTCACCTCAAATCTTTACAATATGTACTGATTTTTATAATCACATAACGTTATCTTAATTATTATGTGCTCCTATTGTGATATTATTTTCTTTCAACCCAGAATTTAGAACTGAAGCCAATTCTAAACTTCCCGGTGTATCAGAATGAAAACATATCGACTCAAATTCTATATCAATAACATTTCCTGTTACCGTTTGGACCTTATTCTCCAAAGCAGCTCTTAAGACTTTATCTAATACTTTTTTAGCATCCAGTTTATCTACATGCCTTGTAAAAACTATCGATCCATTATCGCCATAGTCCCTATCCGCATAAAATTCTCTCACCACCGGTTGGCCTATTTTTTTTGCAGCAAAATAGGTTTCAGTATTCCCCATACAGAAAATTGGAATTTTAGTGTTAGTTTTTTGTAATGTTTCCATGAACTTGGTTGCTAAACCCTTATTCACAGCCATTTCCATATATAAGGCTCCATGTGGTTTTATATGATTTAAAGAAATGTTATAAAGATTACAAAACTCTTTTAAAGCTCCAATTTGATATAGCATGTCATTAATTAACTCATCTACTGATGCATTGATTTTTCTTCTTCCGAATCCTTGTAAATCTTTATACCCTGGATGTGCTCCTACTTGAACATTGTTTTCTTTTGCCAATTGTACCAACCTATTCATATGATTTGGATCACCAGCATGAAAGCCAGTAGCTACGTTAGCAGAACTTATATAAGGCAGAATGTCTTTATCATCAACATTTGATACAACCCACTGTCCAAAAGCCTCGCCCATATCACAATTAATATCTATTGTTTTTCTCATGTCGATCTAATTTTTTAGTAGATTATTTATAATTTCTTCAAATATATCAAGCCCTTCATTTAACTGATTTAAAGGAATCGTTAATGGAGTTAAAACCCTGATTGCATTACCATTAATACCACAAGATAACATAATTAACCCTTTATTAATAGCTTCGTTTAATATTGATTTAACTAACGCCGTGTTTGGTTTAAATACATTACCACCTTCTACGAATTCAACAGCAATCATTGCCCCACTGTTCCTAATATTACCAATACTCTCTGGGAATTGTTTTTTCAGTTTATAAAATCTCTCCGAAACAATATCTCCGATTTTATTTGCTTTTTCACACAACTGTTCTTCTTGAACTGTTTGAATAACTGCCAACGCAGCGGCGCAGCCAATTGGAGAACCTCCAAATGTTCCCCCTAAACTTCCAGAAGCATCCATTATTTCTGATTTACCAATTACAGCTGATAAGGGAAAACCTCCTGCTAAACCTTTTGCCACAGTTATTAAATCGGGCTCTATATTGTATTTTTCAGTAGCAAAAAAAGTCCCTGTTCTAGCGAACCCTGTTTGGATTTCATCACATATCAATACAATTCCATGCTCAGTACAAATTTTTCGGAGCTCTTTTAAAAACTCTATTGGCGCAATATTAAAACCTCCCTCACCTTGCACAGGCTCAATAATCATTGCTGCAATATCTTCCGGATCAATCGTACTTGCGAAAAGATTTTTAAGAGCGTTTAAAGAGTCTTCAATAGTAATTCCATAATATTCAATAGGAAAAGGAATATGAAATATGTTTATTGGAAATGGACCGAAACCTCTCTTGTAGGGAGCTATTTTTCCAGTTAAACCTAAGCACATATTTGTTCTACCATGAAACCCGCCATTAAATGAAATTATACCTGTTCTTTTTGTATAAGCTTTAGATATTTTTATCGCGTTTTCAACAGCTTCGGCTCCAGTCGATAAAAACACAGATTTCGCTTCACTAATTGGTGCTAGATCGCTTAACTTTTCAGCTAACTTAACTCCCGATTCATAAGGATTAATCATGAAACATGTATGTGTAAAACTATCGATTTGTTGGTGCATTGCTTCATTAATTTTAGGATGATTATGTCCTGTATTTACAACGGCAATTCCAGCCCCAAAATCGATATACCTTTTCCCTTCAACATCCCATAACTCTGAATTAGAAGCTTTGTCTATATAAATAGGATATAAGTTCTTTTGCCCTTTGGCTATTACCTTATCCTTTCTTAACTGTAATTCTTTATTTTTTGTCATAATAACTTATTCTTTAAGAAAATTTAAACCTATACCTATCAAATATGATTGCTAAAATGAGTAAGCTACCCAATAGTATCATTTGCATATACGATCCAACTTGCAATAAATTCATTCCATTTTGTACCATGATTATGAAAAACGCACCTAATACGACATTTTCAATCTTGCCAATTCCTCCTCGTAAAGAAACACCCGCAATAACACATGCTGCAATGGACTCTAACGCGACAGTAGCCCCTAAATTAGTTTCCCCTGATTCAACCCTTGCTGTTAATAGAAAGCCTGCCATTGATGCCAATAAAGCACACAACACATATGATAGAAGAAGTATTTTTTTAGTATTTATTCCTGAAAGGTTAGCGGCTTTAATATTCCCTCCAACCGCATATATATAAGTGCCTAGTTTAGTTCGATTCATTACAAACCAAAATATGATAATAGCCACCAAAGCAAATAAAACAGGAACTGGAACACCAAATAACTTCCCAAAACCAAAAACGTTTCCAAATTCAGGAATTAACCCTGTTACAGGTACCCCTCCTGTTATAAATAAGGCAAAACCGGCACCAATAGACTGAACTCCTAAAGTCATAATAAATGGAGATACTTGAAACCTAGAAACACCTACGCCATTTAAAAACCCAATAATTAATGCTGAAAGAATGCTGGCCAAAATACCTACTAATATTATTAACCATATCACATTTGGAAATATGGACGCTGCATATACCATAGCAGTTGATGACATCACAGAGGTTATTGCTATTGAAGTTCCTACTGACAAATCGAAGCCTCCGGTAATTAAAACAATCATTTGCCCCAATGATACCAAAGTTAAATACACGGATTGTCTCGCTACATTTGTTAAGTTTTGAAGTGTTAAAAACTTATTCGTAAATAGCGTAAAAACAATAATTGCTATCAATAAGAAAAATGGTAACACTCCTGAAGTATTGAAAATTTTGAAAAAAACTCTCCTTACTGTGTCTCGACGAAACCTTACACTCGTTCCTTCTATATTTATATTATTCTCTTTTGACATGATTTTAGTCCTCATTAAAAAAAATTATTTAAAATATCCTTTTCGTTTATTTCTTTATCTTTTAGTTCTTTTACTACTTTTCCTTTTGAAAAAACCAATACTCGATGTGATAGATTTATGACTTCTGGTAAATCAGATGAAATTACTATTACCGCCTTTCCAGCCTCAACCAGTTCTTTAATTAATAAGTAAATAACCTCTCTCGTCCCCACATCAACCCCAACAGATGGCTCGTCTAAAATGTACACCTCAAATTGAGATACTAAGCCCTTTGCAAATAATATTTTCTGTTGATTCCCTCCTGATAGACTGGATACAAGCTTGTTATAATACTTCTTGTTTATATCTGATTTATTTGAAGCAGATTCAGCTATTTCTGATTGTTTTCTTTTTCTAATAACTCCATATTTTGAAACCACATCTTTTCTTAGTAAGACATTTGCTTTAATATTAAGTTCTGTATTTGCCAGCAGCTGTAATCCTTCCTTTTTCCTGTCAGAAGTCAAGTAAAAGATTCCATTTTGGATTACTTTCTTTGTCGATTTTTGGCATACATCTTTTCCATTAAGAATTGCTGCTCCCTTCATCGTAGGTTCTAACCCCATTAAGCTTCTCCAAAATCTAGATTTCCCACTTCCAACTAAACCCGCAACTCCCAAAACTTCTCCAGATTTTACATCTAAACTGGTTGATTCTAGCCCTTTGGGTTGAAAATCAATAAGGGATAAAGCTGTTGTATCTTCCTTCCTCTTTGTTATTTTCGGGTAAATTTTATCAATAGCTCTACCCGCCATACATTCTACCAATTCTTTATCTGAAATTTTATCCAAAAAGAAGGTGTCAATAAGTTGACCATCTCTTAATACTGTAATTTTATCAGCTATTTCACGAAACTCCTGTATTCTGTGGGATATATATACAATACCAACTCCCTTTTTTCGCGCTTTATTAATAAAACTAAACAGTTTACTTACCTCCTTATCCGTGAGAGAAGCTGTTGGCTCATCTAAAATTAAAACTTTTGCGTTTTCTTTAAAAGCTTTAACGATTTCAACCATTTGCTGCTCTGCTCTGGATAATTCTGACACCTTCCTATGGACTTCAATCTCAAACTCTAAATCTTCGAAATATTTTAAAGACTCTTTTATTATTTGTTTTTTGTTCAGAAATATTGATTGTGACGGCTCACTTCCTAAAAAGATATTCTCTGCAACTGTTAATGTTGGTACCAATGAGAATTCTTGAAATACGGTTCCAATACCGTTATTTTTGGAATCTTGAACCGAGCCAAAACTAACTTTTTTATTATTCACATAAATATCTCCTCTAGTAGGTTTAATAACCCCTGCTAATATGGATATTAGCGTAGATTTTCCCGCTCCATTTTCTCCAAATAATACATGTACTTCTCCTTTCTTCAACTTGAAATCGACATTTTTTAATGCCTGTGTACCAAAGAAGCTTTTAGAGATTCCCTTCATCTCTACCAGAAAATCAGTATTTATAGTTTTCGTAGTCATAAAATTGATCCAAAAGATTTTTATACCATCTACACCTTGAATTTACCGTAGTAAAACGCCCTTTTTCCCTTTCTACTTCATTAGAAAAAGAAACCATAAGCAATGGCTATGCTTGATTTTTATAATTTGTATAAAGAAAAAAATCATCATTTTCTTTTACCGTAAATTCAAAATATAAATGGTATTAGTTTACATTGAAAATAGGTACGTGCATTCTAGGAGGTAAAATATCAGACCTCGGTACCGTATTAATATTGCTTTTATCGATTATTTGAATTTTTGGTCCTACATGTTTGAAATAAGGCTTTCCTTCTAATATTCGAACTGCCTGATCAACTGCAAATCGACCTTGTAAAACCATTGCATCCGCAGGGGCTGCCATAATAAAATTTCTCTTAATTCCTGAATACACCCCTGGTGTCATATAAAACGATAGTAACTCAACCTTGCCTACCAAATTTCGTTCTCTTATTAAACCTTGAGCAGCTTCAGCTGTAACCGCTGTTCCAGCTAAATATTTAACTTCAGGATTACTCTGCAAAACATCTTCAACAAGTTTCAATTGAACCTCTTTTCCTGTATCTCCAAACTTCGGTTCTATTATTTCAAGTGAAGAATTTTTGGTTGCCTCCATAAATCCTTTATGAGCAGCTTCTACCCAACCAGCTCCAGCAGGGCCAGGAAACCATCCAACTTTTACCTTTGGCTTACCTAAAGGGTGTTTTTTAGCCAAATAAGCTCCAGTTTCATATCCCATGGTATAAAATGACACCAACGATTTCGCTTTAATATCTTTTGAAGAAACTCCATTTACCAAGTCAATAACTGGTATATTCTTATTCGCTGCTTCCTTAATTATATTATTTAGCCCGTCCCCAGAAATTGCTCCGACAATTAATGCATCTGCACTATTTGCTATACAATCTTCCAGTTGAGAAATTTGTTTGTTCAAATTTGTATACCCGCCAGCTTCAACTAAGTTAATCTTCACACCTAATTTCTTAGCCTGATCTATGATTCCATAATTTACACCTAACCAATAAGCATCTTTCATATGTGGAAAAGACACACTTATTTTGTACTTCTTAGATGCTTTATCTAATGTTATATAATCTATATCTTTAACCATTCCATCTGTAGAAAAAGCAGGAGTTACTTCTTGCGCTGAATACGTTTCTGAATGTGAAGGTTCTTCCTGAATTATATTTTCTTTTTGCTTCTCAACCTTACTCTTGCAACTATTTAATCCAATAATGAAAATGGATATTAAATAGAATTTAATACTAATATTTTTCATGTGTATATGTTTAATTTGTTAGTTCTCACTTTACCTAAATCATCAAAAAAAATAAATTGATGGCCTAAGTTTTATTGAAATAGAATTAATTGACTAATTCTTTATTTAAGTAGTTTTTCTAAAAATTGCGTATCCGTGGCTCCACTTAATACATCTTTGTTTTGGGCTAACTTTATATGTAAAGGAATTGTAGTTTTTACACCCTCAATATTTAAATCATCCAAAGTATCTCTCAATTTTTCGATAGTTTCACTTCGCGTATCACCGTGAATAATTAATTTACCTATTAACGAGTCATAAAACATAGGTATAGTATAACCTTCATAAATAAAGGTGTCAAATCGTACATTATTCAAGTCAGGAATTCCAAGTTTTTCAATTTTCCCAGGAGATGGTAAAAAATTATTATCTGAATCCTCAGCATTTATTCTGCACTCAATAGCATGCCCATTAATTTTAACGTCTTGTTGCTTAATAGAAAGCGGTATCCCTGACGCAATCTTAATCATTTCTGCTACTAGATCAACGCCTGTTATCATTTCGGTTATGGGATGCTCTACTTGAATACGCGTATTGGTTTCAATAAAGTAAAATTCATTACTAACATCATCATAAATATATTCTACAGTAGCGGCTCCTGTATAGTTAACTTCTCTAACAAGATCGAGTGCCTTCTCACACATTCTAGCACGAACGTTTTCGTCGAGATTCACTGCTGGAGCTTCTTCCCAAACCTTTTGTCTTCTTCTCTGAATTGAACATTCTCTCTCATAAAAATGAATAAAATTTTCTCCATCACCTAAAATCTGAACCTCAATGTGTCTTGCCTTTGATATATACTTTTCCATATACAATCCTCCATCTCCAAAAACAGATTTCGCTTCATTTTGTGCTTGAAGAAAGGTATCGGCTATAACTTCTCGGTTATGTACAATTCGAATTCCTTTACCTCCTCCTCCTGCAAGAGCTTTTATCATAACAGGAAAACCTATTCTATCTGCAACTTTAACTGCCTCTGAGATATCCTTTAATTTCCCATTACTTCCAGGAACAGTTGGTACTCCAACACTATCAGCAAGTATCCTAGCTTGTACTTTATCACCCAACCTACTAATAACTTCGGCCTTTGGACCTATAAAAATTAATCCTGCTTTTTCTACTGCCTCAGCAAATTTGGCATTCTCAGATAAAAAACCGTATCCAGGATGTATAGCATCTACTTTAACTTCTATTGCAGCATTTACGATTACTTCAATATTTAAATATGACTTTGAAGCTATTGAAGAGCCTATATTTATACTCGAATCCGCTAATTTAACCGCTAAAGATTCTTTATCTACTTCACTAAAAACCTGAACCGTTTTAATTCCAAGTTTCTTAGCTGCCTTAATAATTCTGACAGCTATTTCTCCTCTATTTGCTATTAATATTGATTTAATCATGATTCGGATTCAATTATTGCTATTACTTGCCCTACATTAACTGGCTCTTCATTTTCTAATGTATATTTTACTAGTTTGCCCGAAACTTCAGATTCGATAGAGTTAAAAGTTTTCATTACCTCTATTAAAAACAAAGTATCTCCTATGTTCACTATATCTCCTTCTTTTTTAAATTCCTGACTTTCTGGACTTGGTTTTTTATAAAATATCCCTGGTAATGGCGCTATTATTTCTGTAATTGTTTTCATCTTAATTATATTTTATTTCCACTGCAAGATGTACCCCTAATGCCTAATGTGCTTTACTTAAACGAACTGAGTTTTTCTTGCTATTTTAGAAAAGAAAAATTGCTCCCATAGAAAATACATTAGCTTCAGGTGCAAATACTTTATGTCTGCCTTGAAGAGTAAATTCCGATTTAAGAATTAGGTTTGAATTGAAAGCGTATGAAAAACTATTAGTAAGTCTATCTGCACTTTCGCTATATTCCAAATTATTCCCCACTATTTGATCCTTTACTTTACTTGCCCCATAATTAACTCCAAGAGTTATCGGCGAATTTTTAAAGCCATATGTTGCTTGAGCATAATACCCTTGTGTTTTTACGGTTTCTAAACCAGTACCTACTTGAATTGCAGGACCAAACATTAATCCAGCATCACCAATTCCGTTAGCATAATAATAGTACCCAGAAAGTGTTAAGCCACCTGTTTTAATTTTTAAGAACGTATCAACACCAAAACCCGAGAGTTCAGAATCAGTACCATTATCTCCAATATCTTGAGAAATGAAAGCAGAACTAAAATATACATTGGTGTTTTTGAAATCTTTGTTGAAAGTATATTTACCATGTACCCCCACATTATTAGGATTGTTGGTAAATCCAAATGGTGTTCCGAAAGCTCCGTAAATATCAAACGAAGCAAAAGGGTCATACATCCCTAATGTTAAGTTAGAGGTATTACCAAAGAAGGAAGGTGTTGTATAGTTTAACTGTGATATCTTATCAACAAAAATATATCCATATCCTACTCCCGCCAATGTTGTGTTTTTTGGGGTAGCAAAAGAATAATTTGCTCCAACCCCGAAAATACTTAGATCATAGTATATAGCATCCAAACCAAAAATTCCAAAATCTCTACCTATAAGGAAGCTACCATGCTTCGGAGTATTAATTCTTATTGATGCTTGTCGAATTTCAACAGGGGCAAAACCAAAGCCTCTTGACTGAGGTAACGACGCATCTACCCCACTATTTGACAACCCAAATGCCAAGCCAAAAGTACTTACAACCGTAGTTCCGTCGTCGAATGTATACTGAGGCATAAACGATAGCGTAGCTTGACTAATTCCATTTCGTAATGAATGAAATGTTTCTTCTTCAACTCCATTGTCAATATCCTCTTTCTGGTTTGTAATAACATAATACGCATTTACCTGGCCAGAAAATTTAATCTTCCAATTCTTATTTAGTTTTAACTGCAACCCTTCATATACTGGTTCCGATGTAACTTCTTTTTTTACTTGTTTGTCCTCTTGTCCGTAAGTATGACTACTGTGAGAAATAACTCCAACAATCAAAACTAGTTTTAACAAATTCTTCAATGTAGTAATTTTCATAATCTGTAATTATTATTAATAAATTTTGCATTTCCGAGACAATATTATGCAAATTTTTTCATTAAAAGAAATAAAAATGAAATAATTATCATTTTACATGATAAAAACAATATATTTTGCATTTAAAACGTTTCAAATAAAAAAAGTTGCAATTGTTCATTTTTATAAGCAAAATCATTAATTATGTATGACCTATATTTGAAAAAAAGTAGAAATAATAAAACGATGGAAGAAACTCAACTTGACGATTTAGATTACAAAATCATAAAACACTTACAATCAGACGGTAGAATGTCATTTACTGAAATTGCTGAGGATTTAGACGTTGCGGTTAGTACTATCAGGAATAGATATAACAGAATCATTGACGAGAAAATATTAAGAATCATTGGAAGAGCTGAACCTCAAAAACTAGGTTTAAACTCTTATGTGAGAGTTATGTTAGCTGTCAAGCCTGCTAAAAAAATAAATTCCGTTATCGATACTATTAAAGATTATCCTGAAATAAGTTTTTTGGCTATTACTTCTGGTAAATTTAATATAGAACTAAACTTAATGTGTAAAAACAACAATGCCCTACTTAAAAGGATAGATGCCATTAATAATACTGAGGGTGTAGAAGAATTACAGATTACCATGTATTTAGATGTATTGAAATGGGGGCAATAGTTATTTATAGATTTTACCTCATATCTTTTTAATTTAATGCTATTAATTGTCACATTTTAAAAACAGTATTGTCTTTCTAATATAATTTAAACTTACATTATGAAAAATATAGTTATTCTATTCGCTCTACTGTTTTCTTCATCAATTGTTACAGCTCAAAAAACAATTGACGCTTTTGATATCATGCAAGATGTTAAAAACGGAAAAAACATTCAATACTCAAACGCTGTCATTAAAGGTGTTTTAGATTTCACCTATATGAATGAGTCACTTCCAAAATTACCAAAAAGAAAACGTTGGTGGAACAATGGTGGGTCAAACGAGGTAACCAAACAAATTACCAGTAAAATTTCTTTCATTAATTGTACTTTCAAAGATGATGTGCTAGCTTACATTCCTCATGAAGACAGCGGTTATACCTTTGTTGCTAACTTTGAAAATGACGTGATTTTTAAAGGTTGTTCATTTGATCAAAAAGCAATGTTTAAATATTCTGATTTCGAAAGAAAAGCCGATTTCTCTTCATCAAAATTTAATGATGATACCACCTTTAAATACGCAAAATTTGAGAATTACTCTAATTTTAAAAACACCTATTTCGACGAACCTGCCACTTTTAAATATTCTGATTTTAAAGAGCATGTAAGTTTTGAAAATTCTGTTTTTGATGAAACAGCTACTTTTAAATATGCCGAATTTAATAGAGGTGTATCATTTAACAATGTTCAGTTTAAAGAAGATTTAAACATAAAATACACTAAAGTTGAAGGTGATTTTGATATTGAAAACATGGAAGTTGCTTTTGATATAGATTCGAAGTACACCAAAATTAACGGAAGAAGTTTCAATAAATATCTTTTAAAAAGAAAGTAAAAACTTCAAAGTACTACTAAATTCATTTTAATGAAAAAAACACTGGTTCTTATTTCAACCTTTGTATTGTCTTACAATGCACCTATATTTTCTCAAACCGTTTCTAGCTCTATCTTCGATAAAACCGACGATTATGTAAAAGAAATGATGATGACAAATGAAATAATAGGTCTTAATTACGCCATCTTAATTGATGGTGTAATTGTACATAAAAAACATATGGGATATGCAAATTTTGAGCATCAAGTACCTATGACTAATGAGAAGCTTTTTGCAGTCGCTTCTATTTCAAAATTATTTAGCTCAACGGCCCTACACAAACTTTTGCTATTAAATCACAGGAATGTGAATGAAGTAATTGGTGATTTTTTACCGGAAAGAACAGACCTCCCTAGTTCATGGCTAAAACTACCTTTAAGACAAATTTTATCACATACTTCAGGAATTCCTGATCAAATAGACTACCACGTTTATTTAGCTCCTAACAGCGATAATGAGGTTATCAATGCAATGAAAGACAAACCTTTTAGTGCTAAACCAGGAGAAAAATCTAAATACAATGCTACAGGGTTCTTTCTCATTAGATTGGTAATTGAAAAATTATCAGGTGAAGGCTTCGAAACGCACATGAAAAAGCATTATTTCGAAAAGCTCAAATTAAGTTCTGCTCAATACGGAGGGTTCAAGAATGTTATAAAAAACAGGGTTAAAAGCTACAGAAATGTAAACGATAAACTAGAAATGTTTCCACTTAACTATTCTCCAACTATGTATGCAGCAGCAGGATTAAATATTAACCTAGATGATTTGATTTTATGGTTTCAGAACGTTTACAATGAACGAATACTATCTAAAGAAGTTTTAAATAAAGTTTGGACACCAGTTCATTTAAACAATGGAAAACCTGGCTATTTTGGCCTTGGATGGGAAGCCGCGAAAGTAGGTGACAACATTCACGCCGTTGGGCATGGAGGTGCAGGAATTTCATCAGTAAGACATTTTTACGGTGACGGATTAAAACAAAATATAAGTGTTATTTTTTTAACAAATGGAGCTAAAAATTGGAAAATATATCCAAACAGTATTGGTGCAAATATTGCCAATATCGTAATGACAGAATAACGATAAGAATAGAATAATTCAATAAAAAAAGAGCTCAATATTGAGCTCTTTTTTTATTCTTCTGAAGTTTCTTTTTTTACCTTTTTACTCCCTTCGTAAAGTTCGTATTTCACAAACCTACAATCTAGATCTCCGTTTTTTAAAGGAATTCTTTTAGAGGTTCTTAAACCAACATTTTTTAGAGCCTGAATATCAGACGTTATTAACCAAGCTGTTGAATTGGAATAATTATGCTTTAACGTATCTCCTATTTTTTCATAAAACTCAGCTGCATCAATATTCAATCTTTCTCCATAAGGAGGGTTGAATAAAATAGTTGTTTTACCAAAAACTTCTTTCTTAGAGTTAAAAAAGTTTACATGGTGAACACCTATAAACTCATCTAAATTTGCATTTATAATGTTCTGTTGAGCTTTTCTAACAGCAGATGGCGCCTTATCAAATCCCATAATTTTAAAATGAGAACTCTTTATTTTTTTTAGAAGAGAATCTTGAATAACAAAATACAAATCTTCATCGTAATCATTCCAATTTTCGAATGCAAAATGTTTTCTATTAATATTGGCCGGTATCTCATTTGCGATCATTGCTGCCTCAATTAATAGAGTTCCAGAACCACACATAGGATCAATGAAATTCTCTTCGCCTCTATATCCTGAAAGTAATACCAATCCAGCTGCTAATACTTCATTTATTGGCGCAATATTAGTGGCGCTTCGATACCCTCTTTTATGTAATGATTCTCCAGATGAATCTAACGATATGGTTAACCATTCATTATGTATATGAATATGTATTTTTAAATCTGGATACTTTAAATCTACATTCGGGCGTTTTTTAAATTTATGCACAAAATAATCAGCAATTGCATCTTTTGACTTTAAGCTTATATAATGTGAGTTCGTCGTGAAGTTTCTTGAATTAACGACTGATCCAATCGAAAATGTTCCATCTACATCTAAATAACGTTCCCATTTTACTCTTTGAATTGCTTCATACAAATCTTCCTCATCAAAAATCTTACTACGTTTAATAGGCTTTAAAATTCTTATCGCCGTACGTAATGCAATATTTGCTTTATACATAAACCCTTTATCGCCCTTGAAACTTACATTTCTGACACCTTCGGTTACATCCATTGCACCTAACTTACGTAATTCATCAGCTAAAACCTCTTCTAAACCAGCAATGGTAACAGCCGTCATTTTAAAATCTTTCTCCATGTATGTGTATAAATTCAGAACAAAAATAGTATTAATTTATATGGAATCCATAACATAAGAGCATAAATAGAGTTACGAATAATGTAATTGAGATAATTGACAAAAAAATAAAGAGTATTCTAACTAAAAAACTAAGCTTTATCAAAAAATGAATTTAATCCTATTGGTTATAAAAGATGTAAGTTTTATGTATTTTTGTTGACACTTTTAACTATGGATACAAAACAAGACTGGTTTAGCTCGTGGTTTAACACGCCTTACTATCATATATTATATAAGCACAGAAATGATTCTGACGCTCAATTTTTTATTAGAAATATTACTGCTCTCTTAAACCTTAAGGAAAATAGCTTTGTTGCAGACGTTCCCTGTGGAAAAGGAAGGCATGCGGTTTATTTAAACTCTCTTGGATTAAATGTTCGAGGTGGAGATTTAAGTGAAAACAGCATTGAATACGCAAAGAAATTCGAAAATGAAACGCTAAAATTTGAGGTTTGGGATATGAGAAAACCCATCGAAAACAAATACGATGTCATTTTTAACCTGTTTACAAGTTTTGGTTATTTTGAAGATGACTCTGATGATATTTTAGTTTTGAACAACTTTAAAAAAGGTCTTAAAAAAGAGGGAAAGCTCGTATTAGATTTTTTAAATGTTGAAAAAGTAAAAAACACGTTGATTCCTTATGAAGAAAAGGTAATTGACGGAATTACTTTTAAAATTAATAAACAAATAAAGAATGGCTATATTTTAAAAAATATTGATTTCGAAGCCGACAATGAAAACCATTCTTACACTGAACAGGTTAAAGTATTATCTCTTGAAAAAATGCACCATTATTTTGAAACTGCTGGTTTAAAAATTAAGCATATATTTGGTGACTATTCTCTCAACCCTTTTGATAAATCTAATTCGGATAGATTAATCCTAATAGCTGAATGAGTTCTATATTATTAATTTTATCAGTTTTTCTCGGAGCGCTGATTGTTTTATTTATTAAACCGAAGAATCAATTTATTAGTCTTTTATTGGCTTTTAGTGGTTCCTATTTATTATCTGTAACAGTATTACATTTACTTCCTGAAGTGTATACCGAAAATAATTCTCCAAAAACGGTAGGAGTTTTAATTTTAGTAGGTATTTTAATACAGTCTATCTTGGAATCCTTTTCAAAAGGAGCAGAACACGGTCATGTACATTTACATTCTGATCAAAACCATTTTCCTTGGTTATTATTTATTAGTTTGAGTATTCATGCTTTTACAGAAGGGCTCCCTATTCATGATCACAATGGGCATCAACACAACTTATTATGGGCAATTTTTATCCATAAAATACCCATTGCAATTATACTCACAACTTTTTTGATAAAGGCAAAATACTCGAGAAAAATGATTGCTTTTTTCCTTATTTTCTTTTCATTGATGAGTCCTTTGGGTATTCTAGTATCTGAGAATTTTGTGTTTATTCAACGTTTTCATGCTGAAATTACTGCTTTTACTATTGGTATTTTTCTACATATTTCAACTATTATACTATTTGAAAGTTCAGAAAATCATAAGTTTAATATTCAAAAGTTCGCAGCTATTTTATTTGGTATCTTATTGACCATATTAACTTTATAGTAGTTTTTTATTTATCTTTAAAAGGTAAAATACCTAGTTGTAGGGATGTTTTTCACTCCGTATTCTTGTGAATTTTACATATCGAAAAATAAAACAAACTATTATGCATCAAAACTTATCTTCAACCTATTGGTTAAATCAACCATATTCACCTGATTCTGATAAAAGTTGGCAAACATTAGCCGCTAGTCAAGCCTATGGAACTTTTTTTACCATTAGTGGTAAATTTAGATTCAAAGAAAACACTAAAATACCAGAGTATTGTGAATTGTATTTACAAAATTATCAAGGAAATGTGACTATCGGCATTCATTCTATTAAAAAAGAAATTGAGGTTGTTAAAGATCCTCTATTTAATCGACCTGCTTATGTGTTAGTGGTATATTTAAAAGCACTACACACAAAAATTAAAGAACAACAGTCGGTTATTATAAAAAGTGATATCACCGATATGAATGAATTCAAAAAAGATTTCAATCTAAAGATCGAGTTCGTTTATAAAGAAGCGAAAGATTTTGTTACCCCAAGTAAAAATCATATTTCTGATGGAAACAGAATTATTACTGGCTTTGAACGGTTTACGTTTATTGACGAACACAGGGTTGTAAGAGAAGGTGATGACTTTGTGATTCCCGAATATAATGAAAGAATAGATATTAATATCCAAGAATTTTACGCTGAATATTGCCAGAAAAACTTGGCTATTCCCATTAGTAACTTTATAATAAAGAGTAAAAAACGTGAGAAATCCATCGATTTAAAAAATTTAGATTTAAATATAATTAGTGTTTTAAAAACTAATGACAAATTAGAAAACCGCAACCTTAAATCAACACTTATTAAAACTATCAAAGAACTTGCCGTTACAGACCTAACTGAGCCTTTTAAATCAAACCTTATACAAAGTCTTGAAAATATCAATGAAAGTTCAAGCGAGCAAAAGTTTCAATCGGAAGCATTAAGATTGTCAGAAAGTTTAATTAATGCCGAAATGATGACATTAAAATATACTGTTACGGGTGGTGGCTATTTAAAAGAAGGTGATATATACGATCATATAATGGTAGTTGATGCTAACAATGATAGTAACATTCTTTTGAACGAAAAGGTTATTAAACCCTACCCTTGTGCACATAATTATGTCAGATTAGTCAACTAGTTATGGTTGATCTAAAAAAAATAATTTTATTCGTATTTCTAATGACTCTATTGTTTCCAGTAGAGTCTTTATTTGGCCAAAACAAAAAAGTTTTAAAAAAAATTAGAAACTTTAACTTCTCCAAAGCACGTAATGAGTTAAGAGAAATTGATGATCTTAATCTAAAAGAACAATTAGATTATTATTTGAATATTAATAAACTTCGAGGTTACAATCCAATTTCACCTCCCAAAACACTAAATTTCAAAACCTTAACAAATAAGGATTCTTTATTCGTTATATCTATAAATTATTTAAATATTGGATTGTATAATTTCTATTACGAACAAAACGCCAAACAAGATATTTTCAATTTTTACAACTCAGCACTTCAAAACGCTTTATTAACTAAAAATAAACCTTTGATCTGTGAGGTAGTTAAAGCTATTCTTAACTACTATGCAACTATCATCAGTATTGAAGATTTTTCTTACCAAAAGTATTTAGATATTTATGAGTCTAATATTTATGACTCATTAGAATCGAAAATATTTACTTTTTTCAAGTACATTCTTGATTTTGAAAAAAGCAATGATACTGAATATATTGAAAAACTCCTGCCCAATATATTTAAACTATCCAAAGAAACCCTCCCTAAACCTTACAAAGGACGAATACTAGTTAGACTAGGGAATTATCATCAATTCGGAACAAAGGACAAAGACAGTGCCTCATACTATTACAAAAAATCTATTTCGCTATTTAGTAATCCGTCCATAGGCTATTTAATTGAACAGTATATCAAATCTAAATCAAACTATGCCAGGCTTTTGACAAGTTTTAATCGATATAGATATTCTAACAAAATACTTGATTCTTTAGATATAAACTATCGAGGAAAGCTACATGAATGGAATAAAGTATATATTAATTACTATAAAGCCGTTAACTATAAACATCTTAAGCAATTTGACAGCGCTTATATTTATTTAGATAAAAGTAGATTAGGGGAATATTCTCTCAATCAAAAAAATCACCTTCAAGTCATAAAAGATATTAATACAAAGTTTTTGACTGAAAGAAAAGAAAAGGAAAATTTACAACTGAAACAAAAAAATTTAATTAATCAGCAAAAACTAAAGCAAAACCGAAACTTATTATTTGGTTCTATGATTTTAATATTTTTTGTCATAACTATAGGTTTTTTATCCATAAAAAACTCTCGAAGAAAGCGCTTACTAGCTGAACAAGAAAAAAACTTGGAACAACAAAAGAATCTTACTCTTTTGAAAGAGCAAGAAATAACCGCCATTAACGCAATGATTGATGGTCAAGAAAAGGAACGCATAAGAATTGCAGAAGATTTACACGATAATATTGGTAGTGTGCTGGCTACCCTAAAACTACATTTTGAAAACCTACAACTAAACAGAAATAAAAAACAATTCGATCAAAATATTTTATTCCAGAAAACAGAAACCCTAATCGATGAAGCCTATTTAAAAATTAGAAGCATTGCTCATGCTAAAAATTCGGGTGTTATTGCAAATCAAGGGCTTCTTGTTGCTGTAAAGCTCATGGCGGAAAAAATCTCTTCAGCTAATAAAGTTCAAATTAACGTCATTGACTTCGGTTTGAATAATAGACTTGAAAACAGTTTAGAGATTACACTTTTCAGAATCATTCAAGAATTGGCAACTAATGTTATAAAGCATGCCCACGCCACTGAAGTAAATATTAATATTTCACAGTTTAATGACCATATAAACATAATTGTAGAAGATAATGGAATTGGATTTATTTATAATACAATTGAACGTTCACAAGGCATGGGCTTAGGATCTATTGAAAAACGTGTAGAATATCTAGCGGGTACTTTTGAAGTTGATTCAACAATTAATAAAGGAACATCTATTATTATCGATTTTCCAATAAATAATACTTAAACATAGGTATTTACAATTTTAAGGTATTGTTTAAATTTGGATATATTAAAATTAAAACGAAGTTAGGTAGGTTTCGAAATAGAAAAATAAAATTAAGGTTAATAAACAAATAGATATGATTACGATAGTAATGGCTGAAGATCACCAAATGCTCATTGATGGTGTGCTCTCTTTTTTTGAATATGATGAGGATATATCTATTTTAGGAACTGTAAATAATGGAGAAGATTTAGTAAGACTTGTTTCTCTAAAACAACCAAAACTTGTTATTACTGATATAAGAATGCCAAAAATGGACGGTATCGAAGCTACAAAGCTCATTAAGTCAAGCTTTCCTCATATCTATGTACTGGCTTTAACCATGTTTGATCAACCAGATGCCATTAAACAAATGCTCGATGCTGGAGCTACGGGATACATTTTAAAAAACTCTGGAATAAAAATGCTCTCGCAGGCAATTAAAAAGATAGTTAAAGGAGAAACGTTTTTCGACCCTAATGTTGCTTTTAATTTTATGAACAACTACATTGATGACAACGCCAACATTGGCAAAACTGAAAAAGTAGTATTATCTAATCGAGAAAAGGAAATACTTCACTTAATTGCTAATGGGAAAACTTCAAAACAAATTTCAGAAATCCTTTTTATTGCTAAAACAACTGTGGATACTCATAGAAAAAATATGATTCGTAAGCTAGCTCTTTCTAACGGGAATGAGTTGGTAAAATATGCTATTGAAAAAAAATATCAGTTCTAATTTACCTACAAGTAAGGATACCGTTCTTTCTAATTTCTATATAATTTTGAAACAATTAATAATCTATTAAACTTTAAAATTATGAACTCACGAATCATTAATAAACAATTCTCAGAATTACTAAATTCGGAAATAGGTAATACTTTAGATTTAGAAAATGAAGACGAAAATATTATTCATGTTTATAGCGATCAGTACAAGAAACTTTCCGAAGAAGAAAAATTATTAGGCTTTCATAATATCATAACAAATTCAGGGCGATGTGGTTTTGCCAATGGAGGTATGAATCAATACTTATTAAACACAGATAGCACAAACAGATATAGAGTAACTATAAAAACGAATTGGAGAAGCGGTATTCAAAGTGGTTCTCATTATAGAACTCATATTATAGAAGCTGGAAGTAAATTATTTTTAGGTTGTACCGATTCTGGATATATACCTGTTAGCTATTACAATCGTTTCGTCGTTGGTGAAGTAAAAATTAATTAAACAAATACCTTATGAAATCATTTAAACTTTTAATAATTCTACTATTATTAACATCTTTTATAAATGCTCAAGAAAAGGTTGTTACTCACTATTATATAAATGGGAATAACGTAGAATATATCGGGCGTATAAAAACAAAGTCAGAACTCAAATTAAAGTCTATTAAAGTCAAAGACAGCCTTATTGAGGCTATTAATAATAAATCAAATTTTATAGGAATCATCATTAAAACCTTAGCTAAACTGGTTGTAAATAAACTTGCAGATGTAGTCTACAAACCTGAAAGATTCGCGAAGAATAATAGTGCTAATTGTTTTTTGTTAGATGAACAAAAAGGCAAAAATGATAACATTTTTAATAAAAAGTTATTAATTTATTCTAATCATAGTGAATTACCAAGTAGCAAAAACCCCAACGGTCAAGTTAATTTTATTAAAAATAATCTTTTGCTAAACTTCACGTTTGATGACTACAAAAACTTCAAAAATCGTTTCAAAGTACTCTTATTAGATAGCTATCTGTATAATTTTACAAGCGTTAAACTAAAAAGAAAACATCATAAAGTTAATATTCTTATCGATATAACAGTTTCTTATTTTGATTATGACGGATTGCTACAATCGCATGATTTGAAAACAATTGAAATTGACAATGCTATTCCTAAAGGAAAGTCTTCAGAACTACAAATTCCACAAGAAAAAGTAAGAAGATATATTCCGATCGTTCATCCAATAGAATCAATTAGCATTAGTGTAAATGAAGTCAATACCCGCAAAAAGGTATGGGACAAATGGGTGAAAATATACACCGACAACAAAGATAAAATCAACGATTTTGTAGCTGATAAAATCGACGAACTCAATAAATAATCCTTTTTCTCTATTAATTTAATGAAAATAAAAAAGACCTGTATTTGATAAATACAGGTCTTTTTTTCTATAATTCTAGTCTTAATTAAACCAAATTGTCAAAGATTTAATTTTAGCCAAATCTGGAATTTGATCAATACTAACTTTTCGACTACCAAAATCTTTCAACCCTAAATCTTCTTTAGAAATAGATATTGTCGCATTTAAATCGTCTATAAAAAGTGTTGCCGATGAAAAAGTAGTTTCAACTTTACTAATTTTATTATTGGCATTTATTTGTTGAAAATCTGAATTAATATTTAATCCTGATATGGTTTGAAATCTCTCATCAAAAATTTCTATGCTTTTAATCGTGGAAGTAGAATCTAATTGCTCTTGTGGAACAATAGTTAATAAATGTTTACCTCCCTTTTCATAAACTTCATATTTGTCATCATCTCCAATACTAAGTTGCCCCTTATCTCCCTCGCTTAAGATTTTAACTATTGAATCTTTAGCAAAAATCGCATCAATTTCTTGTATGGTAGTTTTGGTGGTTAATTTACCAACCTTTCCTTTAGATACATCAAACTTATTATTACTACATTGAATTAAAGTCAATGAAACTAGCACCACGGCAAGTGTTTTAAATAGTTTTATCATGTAATTTGTTTTGTTTATAACGTTTTTATTTTGATTAAAATTGTTTCTATATTACTTTTTTTAAGATTCCAAATACACTTCGAATAAACGTGGCACTTGTTAAAACCTTAACTATTGGGTTCATTCGTGTACTTTTTCTTGAGGAAGACGAATTTCTTCTGGTTGACCTACTTTCCTCTTCGTCTTTTTCTTTTTCTCTATTTATTCTTTTTATTTTATCGTTTAATAATTCGTAAGCACTTTCTCTATCTACAGTTTCATTGTATTTTTTTACCAGTTTAGAGTTATCTAACACCTCCTGAATTTCCTTTTCTGAAAGTATATCCATTCTACTCATAGGCGCTCTTAACATAGTTCTTACTAACGGAGTAGGAATACCTTTTTCGTTTAATACGGAAACTAATGCTTCTCCAATTCCGAGCTGTGTTAATACTTCTTCTGTGTCGTAATACTCCGAATCTGGATAATTTTCAGAAGCTAACTTCAATGCTTTTCTGTCTTTTGCCGTAAAGGCACGCAATGCATGCTGAACTTTCATTCCTAACTGTGCTAAAACATCTTCTGGAACATCTTTTGGGTTCTGAGTTACAAAGTATAAACCTATTCCTTTAGATCTAATCAACTTTACTATGCTTTCTATTTGACTCAATAGTGCTTTGGAAGCTTCATCAAAAACCAAATGTGCTTCATCAATAAATATAATTAACTCAGGTCTTCCGCTATCTCCTTGCTCAGGAAAAGTTTCATATACTTCCGCTAGTAATTGTAACATAAATGTTGAAAATAACTTTGGTCGATCTTGAATATCCGTAAGTCTTAAAACAGAAATTACACCTCTTCCCTCTTCATCTATTCTCGTTAAGTCATCTACTTCAAAAGAACGCTCTCCAAAAAAAAGTTCACCACCTTGTTGTTCGATTTCTACAATTTTTCTTAGTATCGCTCCAGTACTCGAAGAAGAAATTCTTCCGTACTCTTCCTGAATTTCGTCTTTTCCTTCATTGGTTATAAACTGAAGTAACTTTTTAAAATCTTTTAAATCTAAAAGCGGTAATTGATTATCGTCACAATACTTAAAAATAATCGATACAATTCCGGCTTGAGTTTCAGTTAAATCTAAAATTCTCGATAGAAGCACCGGACCAAACTCCGAAACCGTTGCACGCAAACGAACACCGTCTTGTTCTGAAATCGTTAAAATTTCAACAGGAAATTTTTTCGCATCAAATGGAATACCAATTTTTTCATGTCGTTCATCTATTTTTGGGTGCCCTGAACTAGCTTGAGCTAACCCACTCAAATCACCTTTAACATCCATAAGTAATACAGGAATTCCCTTTTCAGACATATTCTCCGCCAATACTTGTAATGTTTTGGTTTTCCCTGTTCCTGTTGCTCCTGCAATTAAGCCGTGCCTATTTAAAGTTTTTAAAGGAATATTTACCAATGCATTCGTTATTGTTTCCTCTTCCAACATCCCTGCTCCTAAAGTCAAAAACTCTCCCTTACTGGCGTATCCTTCCGTAATATGATTAAAAAAAGCCTCTTTATTACTCATTTCCGTCTAAAATTTTGATAAAAATACTATTAATTATAGCATTTCAAAAAACCCCGCTAACTTTATTTATTAACTTTACCTATAACGAGATTTAAAATTCAATTTATGAAAACTAAATTAATTATTTTAGTTGTTTTATGTTCACTCAATTTTTCTTGCATTAAAAAGGAAAAACCAAACCTAACATACCATACCTCAAAACTTGAAAGAAAGAAGAATGCTCCTTTTTCAGATGCAGTTGAAGTTGGTAATACTTTATACCTTTCAGGGCAAGTAGGAATTCATCCTGATACTAAAAAGTTGGTTCCTGGTGGTATTGAAGCCGAAACAATTCAAACATTCAAAAATATTGAAGATGTATTAGTTCTACATGGATCAGACATGCAACATGTTGTAAAATGTACCGTTATTTTAGCCGATTTGAATGATTTTAATCAATTTAATACAATTTTCCGTAAATATTTCCCTAAAAATAAGCCTGCAAGAACTACCTTTGCAGCCGATTTATTGGTAGATGCCAAAATTGAAATTGATATAATTGCAGTAAAAGCAGATGGATTCAAAGACGCAAGAGTTAGTAAATAAAGGAGAAATGCTTCCTTTAATGGAGGAATTTTACACAATTCAAGGTGAGGGTGCACATACAGGAACCTCAGCTTACTTTATACGCATTGGTGGTTGTGATGTAGGTTGTCATTGGTGTGATGTTAAAGAAAGTTGGGATGCAGCACTTCATCCTCCAACACATGCTGACATTATTGTTGAGCATGCCAAAGAATATGCAGAAACGGTTGTAATTACCGGTGGTGAACCTTTAATGTGGAGCTTAGATCATATCACCAGCGAGTTGAAACGAAATAATATTAAAACTCACATAGAAACTTCGGGTGCTTACGCATTTTCAGGTATTTGGGATTGGTTCTGTCTATCTCCTAAGAAAACAAAGCTACCTCTTGAAAGAGCCTACTTAGAAGCCAACGAATTAAAAATGATTATTCATAATAAAGATGATTTTAAGTTCGCCGAAGAACAAGCAGAAAAGGTAGGTAAAAGCTGTCAATTATTTTTACAACCAGAATGGAGTAAAAAAGAAAAAATGACTCCTTTAATTATTGATTACGTCATGAAACATCCTAAATGGAGAATTTCCTTACAAACGCATAAATATTTGAATATTCCGTAATGGATATTCATTTGAGTCGTCCTAAAATAGGTTGACAGTTATTTATAAAATTTAATTAAACCAGAGAAGTTAACTTCTCTGGTTTTTTATTGTGTACAAAGTTAGGAGTTTTCATATTAAGACTTAAATGTGGTCTTTTGTTATTATAAGTATTTATAGATTCTTTAATTAACTGTTTCAACTCGTTCTGATTATTACACTTATATATTAAAAACTCTTGTTTTAATATACCATTTATACGTTCTGCTAAGGCATTTTGATAACAATCATACCCATCAGTCATAGATGGTCTTACTTTGTTTTTTAATAATGCCTTTTGATAAATATTTGAACAATATTGTAGCCCTCTATCAGAATGATGGATTAACTCTTTATCACTATTTCTGTTTTTGACAGCCATATTAAAAGCTTGTACCACATTATCTGCTCCCATATCATCACTAAGTTTATGGCCTACTATTTTTCTACTATAAGCATCTGTAACTAACGATAAATAATGCGTTTTTTCTCTACTTTTTATATATGTTATATCACTAACATAAACATGTTCCGGTCTTTCGGGAACGATGTCTTTTAATAAATTAGGATGTTTTCTTAACCAATGTTTTGAGTGTGTTGTTTTTATATAATTCTTTTTAGCCTTTATTAATAAATGTTCGGATTTTAAATAAGCGAATAAGGCATCTCTCCCTATTTTTATTTGCATTCTATCAAAGTCTTCTTTTAGTAAGTAATAGAGTTTACGAGTTCCGATTCTAGGCATTTCTCTTCGAATGGATAGTACTAGTGGCTTTATTTGTGATAAAACTTTCGCTCGATTCTCTTTACGTTTGATTCCTTGATAAACAGCTTGTCTACTAATTCCTAACAATCTACAAGAACAAGAAAGGGTTATTTCTTTATTCTGTCGGATGATTTGGATTGTTGGGATAAAAGCTTTTTTCTGATAGTAGTACCAAATTGTTTGTCTGAAACATCTATCATGGTGTTTAGTAGAAGGTTTCTTAGTTTTTCATCTTCTAACTCTTTCTCTAATCGTTTTATTTTTTGTGCTGGTGTTTCTTTTGATTTTGGCATATGATGAAGATTTGGAGTATTCCAATCTAATGTACCATATTTTCGTAACCATACCAAAACGGTGCTTCTACCTTGAATTCCATAAGCTTTTTGTATCTGTTTGTAAGTATAATTGCCTTTTTCTACTTCCGCTACTAATGCTAATTTAAAGCCTAGATTGTAATCACGTTGGGTGCGCTTAACCCACTTGTTTGTTTGATCTCTCATTATAAGTCGATTTTGTGTCAACTTATTTCAGGACGGGACAATTTCATAAAAAAAGCCGTGTTAAACACGGCTTTTTTTTATGATTTTTATTTCTTCTTTTAGAAATCTTGATTTACATCCCAAGCTTCTAATATTTCTTTAAAGGTTTTAATAAACATTCCTCCAAGTGCCCCATTAACCACTCTGTGATCATAAGAGTGAGAAACAATCATTTTTTGACGAACCCCAATAAAATCTCCTTCCGGTGTCTCTACCACTGACGGCATTTTTCTAATAGCTCCTAAAGCTAAAATAGCCACTTGAGGTTGATTAATAATTGGTGTTCCCATGATAGATCCAAAACTACCTACATTCGTAACGGTATACGTACCTCCCTGAATTTCGTCTGGTTTTAATTTATTAGCTCTTGATCTTTGCGCCAAATCGTTAACTTGCTTCGTCATTCCAACTAAACTTAATTGATCGGCATTTTTAATAACCGGTACTATTAAGTTTCCATCAGGAAGCGCAGCCGCCATTCCTAAATTAATGTTTCCTCTTTGGATAATTTTATCTCCATCAATAGAAATGTTAATTAAGGGGTGTTTCTTTATGGTCTGAGCAATAGCTTGCATGAAAATTGGGGTGAAAGTAAGCTTTTCACCTTCCCTTTGCTGGTAAGCATTTTTTACTTTATTTCTCCAATTTACAATATTGGTAACATCAATTTCAATAAACGATTGAACATGTGCAGAAGTTTGAATAGAATCAATCATATGCTTTGAAACAAGCTTACCCATTCGGCTCATTTCAATAATTTGATCCTGCCCTCCAAGTGTAATCGGAGTCGAGACTTGCTTTGGAGCAGCTTTTTCAACCTTAGTATCCGTTTTTACTACTGATTCTGAACTTACTTTAGGTTGATTACCTCTATTTTCGATAAAACTTAAAATATCATTTTTCGTAACTCTTCCTTCTTTTCCAGACCCTTGAATACCTTCCAATTCTGCAACTGAAATGCCTTCAGCTTGCGCAATACTTTTTACCAATGGAGAATAAAAACGTTCACTTGATGATGTATCAAACGTTGTACTAACAGTTTCCTTAGCATCAGAAATGCTTTTTTCGACTTCAGCAACCGCTTCAGGTACATTAGTATCGGAGTTATTTGAAGTAGCAACTCCAGTATCATCTCCCTCAACTTCAATTACTGCAATTGTTTCTCCAACTTGAACCAATGCGTCTTTTTCAAATAATATCTCAATAAGTTTCCCTTCAACTTCACTAGGTACTTCGCTATCTACTTTATCAGTGGCAACCTCTACAACGGTATCATCTAATTCAATTGTATCTCCTACCTCTTTTAGCCAAGAAGTAATCGTCGCTTCTGCAACACTTTCACCCATTTTAGGTAACTTCAGTTCGTATCTAGCCATGTTTAATTATTTTTTACGCTTGCGAATTTACTAAAAACTAATGATTTTTCTATGTTTTTCAAGCAAAAGATTTCGTAAACAATCATCATTTTTTTACATTATTCGTAAAAAAACATATTATTTTAAAGTTTTAACGAAAAATAAGTATTCTTAAAAACCTCTTTATTGAATATTCTTTATTAGTATTTAATACTAAATAGGAATTAAAAATACCATCTACAATCTAAATCGTATATCACATAGAAATAGGTTGATAAGCACCTTAAACTCACAAAAAAAGCTACAAATAAGTCTTTGTAGCTCTTCTTGTTATACCCATTTTTTCGGGCTTTTTAATACCTCTAATAGTTTTTCTTCCTCAGATCCTTGTTCTGGATGATGATCATACTTCCATTGTACAATTGGTGGTAAACTCATTAGAATACTCTCTATTCTTCCGTTCGTTTTTAATCCAAACAAAGTACCTCTATCATGAACTAAATTAAATTCTACATATCTACCTCTTCTAACCTCTTGCCAATCTTTATGATTCTGTGTGTATTCAATATCTTTTCTTCTTTCTACAATAGGTACATATGAATTCAAAAAGCTGTTACCAACTTCAGTTATAAAGTCGAAGCGATTTTTCAATGAAAACTCTTCTGTTTCTTTTAAATAGTCAAAAAACAATCCTCCCACACCTCTAGCTTCATTTCTATGAGCATTCCAAAAATAGTTATCGCAAGTTTCTTTAAACTTCGGATAAAAACTATCATGATGTTTATCACAAGCTTCCTTGCATACACCATGAAAATGTGTAACATCTTTTTCATATAAGTAATAAGGGGTCAAATCTTGGCCTCCACCAAACCATTGCGTTACTATTTCTCCCTTTTCATCATACATTTCAAAATAGCGCCAATTTGCGTGTACAGTTGGAACAAATGGGTTTTTAGGGTGAATTACTAAACTTAATCCACAAGCAAAAAAATCACCTTCTTCTACTTTGAACTGTTTTCTTAAAGCATCTGGTAATTTTCCATGAACTGCCGATATATTTACCCCTCCTTTTTCGAAAATATTACCATTTTCTATAACTCTGGTTCTCCCTCCACCTCCTTCCGAACGCTTCCAAAGGTCCTCTTTGAATTTAGCCCTTCCATCAACTTCTTCTAACGTACTTGTTATAGTATCTTGTAATTCTTGAATATAAGCGTAAAACTGGTCTTTCATTTGTGTTTCTAATTGATATACAAAAATAACTATTCTATTAATTCTTTAGTATGAATTCTTTTTATAGTTTCCGTAGTGGCTGCCGTAACTGAAAGTGGTAAAACAAGAATAACACCTATTACAGGTACCAATAAAAACAAAACGAAAACAATACCATTACCCATTGCAATTCCTTTATTTTTCCAGACGAAATTGATACTATCTTTGTATTTGTAATGTCGTTCCAAGGTATAATCCATATTTCCAAACCCTGCATAATAAGCCTGCATTAAAAATAGAAGAATAGTAGAAAATACTCCAATTACCGGAACAAAACTTAAAAGCAAAATAGGAATAGTTAATGCTAACTCTCTCGATATGTTTCGTACACTTATTTTTATTCCTCTTACTAATTGTTCTCTAAATGAAGTTGTACGGTGATCATGACTTTTACCATGAAAGTGTTTTTCTATTTTTTCAGAAACGGGACTCATAAATGGTGCTGAAAGTGCTAGTACGATATGTTTATAAAGTAATAAACCAAGAATTAGTATTATTAAGCCACTAAGGAAGGTACTAATTACTTCAAAGGTTTCTTTACCAAATTCCCATTTCCAAAAATCTGCCAAATAGTGCCCTACATTATCTGAAAGTGAATATGCGAGTGAGGCAACTACAATTGCCGTTACAACACTTATGAGTATTGGTATTACAAAATATTTCCACAATTTCAATTTTGATATTAACGGTAAGGCCTGAGCATAAGCTCGTATTCCTTTCAGCATACTAGCAATCATAAATTACAATTTATACTATAAAAGTACAAACCTCTTTCTTAAAACAGAAAGAGGTTTGTACTTTTTTTATTGTTAAATAAATTTTACAAAACTGGCTTAATAAATTCTTCGAGTTCCTTTTCGTTAATTTCGTTGACTTTATCCCAGTTCATTTCTTTAGACGGGTACGCTGCACCTCTTCTAATACTAATAAACTTTTTATCTTTTCCTATTAAATAAGTAGTTGGATAATCTAGCTTGTGAACGAAACCGTATGACTCCGTGTATGCTTTATTATCAAACTTCTTAGTTGGAGGAACTAATTTAATTCTTGGATCAAGTTTCTTTTGCATTCTTTGGATTCCGTTTAGGTCATCCCAGAAAAACATTACAAATTCAACTTTTCCATCATACTTCTCTACCATTTTGTTAAGTGCTGGAATATCGCCCCAACAAGGAGCACATCTTGTAGATGCAGCTATTAACACAATTGGTGTTTTAACTTGGTCTGTGCTTATTTTTTTTCCATCAATTGTTACGAAATCATAATTTAAAAGATAAGAACCTTTAAGGCAATTATTAATTAAACCTTCCGCTGTTTCTTCCTCACAATTGTTTACGGCAAAATTGTAATATACCTTCTCTTGTGCTGAAAGTCCAATTGAAAACAAAATAATTAATAAGAATACTACTTTCTTCATATACTATAGGGTAATTAAGGGGATTACTATATTATACCTTGTATTCCTTTACCGCTTCGATAAACGCTTGAGCGTTTTCTAAAGGAATATTGGGTAAAATTCCATGCCCCAAGTTAACAATATATTTGTCTTTACCAAACTCATTTATCATTTGGTGTACCATTTTTTTAATGTCAGCGGGCGGAGATAACAATCTTGAGGGATCAAAATTACCTTGTAAGGTTATGTTTCCTCCAGTTAAATAACGTGCGTTTCTAGGAGAACAAGTCCAGTCCACTCCTAAAGCTGATGCATTCGACTTAGCCATAACATCAAGTGCAAACCAGCATCCTTTTCCAAAAGCAATAACTGGAACTTCATCTTTTAACGCTTCAATTATTTGGTTTATATAACGCCAAGAGAATTCTTGATAATCTGTTGGAGACAACATTCCTCCCCAAGAGTCAAAAATTTGCACAGCGTTTACACCTGCTTTTACCTTTGCTTTTAAATATGCAATTGTGGTCAATGTTATTTTAGTAAGCAATTCGTGTGCCAAAATTGGTTGCGAAAAACAAAATTCTTTTGCTTTATCAAAATTCTTAGACCCTTGGCCTTGTACCATATAGCACAAAATTGTCCAAGGTGAACCTGCGAACCCAATTAATGGAACCTCATCGTTTAATTTTTCTTTGGTTGCCTTAATTGCATCCATTACATATCCTAATTCTTCATAAACATCAGGAATTATAACTTGATCTAAACTTTTTCTGTCTCTTATAGGATTTGGTAAATAGGGGCCGAAGTCAGGTTTCATTTCAACTTCAACATTCATTGCCTGAGGAATTACCAAAATATCCGAAAATAGAATAGCCGCATCCATACCATATCTGCGAATTGGTTGAACTGTTATTTCAGAAGCCAATTCAGGAGTTTTACATCTTGTAAAAAAGTCGTACTTCTTTTTTAACTCCATAAACTCAGGTAAATATCTACCTGCTTGACGCATCATCCAAACTGGTGGCCTATCCACCGTTTCACCCTTTAAGGCTCTTAAAAATAAATCGTTTTTAATCATTTTTAAATTTTCGCCTCTACGAAGATAATAAAGTAAATTCTAAATTTATAAATACCAAATATTTACTTCTACTCTATGAGGCTTTTTTTAATTACATATTCGCTACTGCTTCAATTGATTTATCAATCGCTTTCATTATTTTCTTCATATCCTTCTCTGAAATTGCAGATGATAAGAACCACGCTTCAAATTGTGATGGAGGTAAAAACACACCATTTCTTATCATTTCCCAGAAGAATACAGCAAACTTTTTCGTGTCACTCGTTTGAGCCTGTTCAAAATTAGTTACATGCACATTCGTAAAAAAAGGATTTATCATCGAACCAAATCTGTTCACTGTTATTTCCACTCCATACTTTTTTGCAGACTCTAGCAAAAATACTTCTATTATTTGCGCAACCTCGTTAAACTTTTCATAAGGATTTTGCTTCTTTAACTCGGAAAGTGTTGAAATACCCGCGGCCATCGCAATAGGGTTACCACTTAGTGTTCCCGCTTGGTACATACCTCCTAATGGGGCAACCATTTCCATAATTTCGTTTCTCGCTCCGTAAGCACCTACAGGAAAACCTCCTCCTATTACTTTTCCTAAACAAGTAATATCTGCTTCCACTTCGAATAATTCCTGTGCTCCTCCAAACTTAGATCTAAAACCAGTCATTACTTCATCAACTATAAGCAATGCTCCTTTAGAGTTTACATATTCCTTTAGTTCTTTTAAAAACCCATTTTGAGGAGTTACTACTCCCATATTTCCAGCTACTGGCTCTAAAATAATCCCTGCAATATCATCATGTTCTTCGAAATGCGCTTTAACACTATCTAAGTCATTATAATTTGCTATTAACGTATTTTTCACAGCTCCTTCAGGTACTCCTTTACTGCCTGGTAGACTTAATGTAGCTAATCCTGAACCCGCTGCAACCAGCAAAGCATCTTGATGTCCATGATAGCAACCAGAAAACTTTATAATTTTATCTTTTCCTGTAAACGCTCTCGCTAAACGGATTCCACTCAAAACAGCTTCTGTACCTGAGTTTACGAAACGAACTTTATCCATTCCTGGAAATGCATCGCAAACAATTTTAGCCAGTTTAATTTCGTTTTTTGTAGACGCACCGAAAGAATAACCACTTTTTAGTGCTTTAGTAATTGCTTTTTGAACTTTCTTATGTCGATGACCCAGTATCATTGGTCCATACGACAAAACTAAATCGATATAAGAATTACCGTCAACATCGGTAATTTTACTCCCTTTGGCTTTTTTAATAAATAAAGGATTTCCTCCAACTGATGCAAACGCCCTAACTGGAGAGTTTACTGCGCCAACCATGTTTTTTAAGCCTTTATTGTAAAGTTCTTGCGATTTTTTAAACTCCATCAAACTTTATACTATTTTTAGTTGTTTTTATTCGTTTATTGTTTCTCTACCTTTAATACTAGAGCTGATTGTTTCCCTTCTCCTAAATCAAAGTAAAATTCATTTTTTGTTGATTCTACTTTTATTATCATAGCTTTAAACTCATTCTTCTCCGTTCCAATATGAACTTCATTTCCTTTCACCTTCCATTGAGCACCTCTTAACACTTTAATAGCATCCGAAAAAGTTTCAGACATATGTGTTGTTTTTATACCAAAATTATTACTCTTTTTAAAATAAAAATAAGCTCCTTTAAAACCATCTATTAATTCCTTAGAATTAGATTTCTTAGAAGATCTTTTTACTTCTTCTACCTTCCAAACACCTTCTATAGCTTCCTTTTTAAGGTCTTGAGAAAATAAGTTGGTTAACGAGAATAATGCTATAATCAATAAAAACTTTTTCATTTGTTTATTTATTTTTACGTTCATGTTTACATCTTAATTGCCTAAAATTAATCAATACCTAGAACATTATATGTTTTAAACATGTTAATTTAGTTATTGAACTCATTTACTTCTTTAATAACTGAGCTACTTCTTTAGCAAAATATGTAAGAATAATATCGGCTCCTGCTCTTTTTATTGACAATAAAGTTTCCATCATTACTTTTTCTCCATCAAGCCATCCTTTCTCTGCCGCTGCTTTGAGCATCGCATACTCGCCACTTACATTGTAAGCCGTAACAGGCACATCAAAATTATCTTTCAATGATTTTATTATATCTAAATATGCCAGAGCAGGTTTCACCATGATCATATCGGCTCCCTCTTCAATATCTAATTCAGCTTCAATTAATGCTTCTCTTGAATTTGCGGGACTCATTTGATAGGTTTTTTTATCTCCAAATTTTGGAGCAGAATCTAAAGCATCTCTAAATGGTCCATAGAAAGCACTCGCATATTTTGCAGTATAAGACATAATAGATACATGTGTATATCCTGCTTTATCCAATACGTTTCTGATGTATCCAACGCGACCATCCATCATATCAGATGGACCTAAAATATCAGCACCAGCCTCTGCTTGCGCTAAAGCCATTTTACCTAAAACCTCAAGAGTTTCATCATTGAGTATTTCTCCATTCTCAACAATACCATCATGTCCATCACTTGAATAAGGATCCATAGCAATGTCAGTCATTAAAGCAACTTCAGGAAATTTCAATTTTATTTCTCTCAACGCTTTACTATAAAGTCCTGCTTTATTATGACCTTCTGTTGCGTATTTGTCCTTTTTGTCATCACCTAACGAAGGAAACACACAGAAACCTTTAATTCCTAGTTCAACACATTCTTTGATTTCTTCCAACAGCAAATCCAATGAGTAGCGATAGATTCCTGGCATAGATTCTATTTCTTGCTTTTCATTAGTTCCTTCTATAAGAAATAAAGGGAAAATAAAGTCATTTACAGATAAAATGTTTTCCTCTACCATTGCTCTTATTGCGGCAGATTTACGGTTCCTTCTTGGCCTTTTTGTTTTAAACATTGAATTTAGTTATAAACTACTTTGTAGGATTTTGTAAATTGAGTTTTATATACTCGTTCTATAAAAAAGGAGATATAAAATCATATCTCTTTTCAATAATTAGTCTTCTTTTGCAAAATGTAAGTTCACCATTTCTATTACACTTTCAACGGTAGGGATTTTTGCTACTTGCACATTCTTAAAACTTTTTGAAGCTTCTTTAGCTGTTGTTTCTCCGATACAAAAAGCTATTTTATTTGCTTCATTTTCCCTCATATAGCTTTCAACAGTTGAAGGACTGTAGAACAAAACACCTTCAATTTTATCATCTAGTTTAACAGGGCTGTACATTGTTTTATAAGCTTCAACCTCGTTGACGATAACATCTTTTGCTTTTAATAAAACATTTAAGGTATCTAACCTTAAATTACTACAAAAATATGTTACTTCTTTTTTCTCTATATTTTCAGCTAAGTATTTTGCTAATTTTTGAGCATTATTCTCTGAGTGCTTAACTTTTCCAATCTTCTGCTCTATTAACTTTTTAGTACGTCTACCAACGCAATAAATGTTCTTAAAATTTAATTCTTCTTTGGTGAAATTATACAATAAAGCTTCCACTCCATTTTTACTCGTAATAACAACATTTTCCAACTCTTTCTTAACTTCCTTTGGAGCAATACGATTGTATCTGATTTTAATAAAATCGCTATCCTCAACACTCACAGTAGTAGGTAATAATTTTTTTTGAGCTTCAGAAAGTTTTTTTGTTGAATAAACAGAAAACTCTTTTTCTATTCCTTCATCTTCCATCATAATAAACTTCCCTCCTCTTTCAATAATTTTAGCAGCACAATCCTTCGCTACGTATTTATGAGCTCCTAGCTTAACTTTTTTAACTACTTCAAGTTTCTTACTTCCATCTCTGCTCAATAATACTCCTTTGAATGTAATCTCTTTTTCAACCTCGTTGATCATTGCCAAAGCTCCAATTGGAGCAGTACAACCACCTTCAAGTCGGTTTAGAAACTCTCTTTCTATCCCTGTACAAGTTGCAGTATCTCTATCGTTTATAATAGCACATGCCTCTATTGAAAATTCATCTTCTTCCAAAGCAGTTACCATAATCGCTCCTTGAGCTGGGGCTGGAATCATCCATGATAAAGAAATTGCACCTTTCGGCCTTTTCCCTATTCTTTCTAATCCAGCAGCCGCAAAAACAGCTCCATTCCATTCATTATTATCGAGTTTATCTAGACGAGTATTAACATTCCCTCTTAAGTCGACAACTTCATGTGTTGGATACCTATTTAACCATTGCGCTTTTCTTCGAAGACTTCCTGTTGCAATAACTCCTTGTTGTTGCCCCATAAATTCTTCAGTATCTTTTAATACTAAAATATCGTTGTAATTAGCTCTTTTTAATACCGCGGCTTGAATAATTCCTTTGGGTAAAACCGTTGGTACATCTTTCATGGAATGAACAGCAATATCTATATCGCCATTCAACATAGCAATATCTAGATTTTTAGTAAATATCCCTGTAATTCCTAATTCGTATAAAGGTTTATCTAATACAATGTCTCCAGTAGATTTAATTGGTACTATTTGTGTTTGATATCCTTGTTCTTCGAGTTGCTTTCGTACATTGTTAGCTTGCCACAATGCCAACTCGCTTTCACGAGTACCTATTCTAATGATTTTTTGTTGCATCTACTGATTCTAAATTATTTCCAAAAACTTTAGACATTACTTCAATACTTTGATTAATTGAAGTGTTTTCGTTTTTTAAATGTTTTACAAATTGCGTTGTTATCTTCTGAATTAACCTCGATGTGATAACTTCTGCTTGTTCTTCATCAAAGTTCTGTATTTTTTTCTTGTGAAAGTCTATTTCATTTTTTTGAATGGCTTGCAAAGATTGCTTTAAAGCATTAATTGCAGGTGTAAATTTCCTGTGATTTAACCACTCATTGAACTCTTCTTTATGAGTATTTATAATAGACTCTGCAACAGGAACCTCCTGTTCTCTTATGGCTAAAGTTTCGTCGGTTATTTTAGATAGTTCATCTACGTTAATTACGGTAACACCTTCAAGTTCATTTACCTCAGATGAAACATTTGCAGGCATTGACAAATCAAGTATTAGTAATTTTTTATTTTTTGGTATATGATCTTTAGTAATTGTAGGCTTATTAGCTCCTGTTGATACAATTAAAACATCAGCCGCTGCTACCTCACTATGTAATTCATTAAATTTTGCATGTCTTATCAAACTATGCTCTGTTACGAACTCTTCAACTTTCTGCTCCGTTCTATTGATAAGACTTAAGGTTTTGTTATTCGTGTATTCCGCCAGGTTTTTACAGGTGTGTTTTCCCATTTTCCCTAACCCAAATACTAGAATATTCTTAATGTTATAATCCGATACGTTTTCTATTAAATATTGCACAGCTGCATACGATACTGATGTTGTACCCGAACTAAGTTTGGTTTCATTCTTCACACGCTTACTAGCCTGCATTACACAATTTAACAAACGCTCTAAATACGCATTAGTTGTACCAGCTTCCTTTGCCTGTTTAAACGCCTGACGCAATTGTCCTACAATTTCATAATCTCCAAGAATTTGGCTATCTAACCCAGTTCCCGTTCTGAATAAATGTTGTATCGCATCTTGACCTTTATTAACATATGAAACCTTTGCAAATTCTTCAACAGAACCATTGGAATGATTACACAACATGCTAATAAGTTGAAAAGGGTGTTCAGCAAAACCGCTTATTTCTGTTCTGTTGCACGTTGATAAAACGAAAAGTTCGTTCATCCCTCTTTGCTTAGCCTCTTCTAAGAGAGCTTGTTGGTTATCTTTTGATAAAGAGAATTTTCCTCTTGTATTGGCATCAGCTTTTACGTAACTGATTCCTATATTGTAAAACTTAGTAGGTCTATTGTCTGTATGCATTAATGTCTTCTTCCTAAAAATCATTCAAAAATAAAAACTTTGTTTCTTTAAAAATGTCGCTAGAGGAACTTTTAATGTCGTTTCAAGTTTTTTAAACTCACAATATCGCTAAAACCCCTAAAAATGTGTATTTTCGCAGTAGATACAAGTATTTGAAAACAACTAATATAGAATTATTCTAAATAAAAAATATTTACTCAAACTATTTGCTCATGCCAAAAAATGTCGCCAGAAGTACATTTAGAGAAGTTCCACTTGAAAAAGGGTTTTCGGTTCTTAAATTCCAAAACAACTCTGAAGAGGTGGATTATTATAATAGAGATGTAGAGAATTCTTTCATTCAAATTCACTATTGTGTAAAGGGTAATAGTAAATTTCATTTTAATAACGGTAGCTACACCTTTAATGTATTAGATAAACATTCTATATTTTTATACAACCCGCAACAAAAATTACCAATTAATATGGAAATACTCCCTAAAACATGGGTTATTTCAGTACTAATTTCAATTGAAAAGTTTCATTCTTTATTTTCGAAAGAAGCGGGATACATTCCTTTCTTGAGCGATAATAATAAGAATAGAAAGTACTATGACAATACAGAAATCAAAAGTTCTGTTTTACTCGTATTACAACAGATTTTTGCTGCAGATAGTCATAGTTCCATTAGGGATTTATATATAAAAGGAAAAACGTATGAATTGTTAAGTCTTCATTTTGATAGTGGTGAAAACACCAACGACGAGTACTGTCCATTTTTGGTTGATGATAAAGAAGTTTTAAAAATTAGAAAAGCTAAAGATATTATTATATCAAAAATGAGTGAACCTCCTACCCTTCAAGAATTGGCTAATGAAGTAGGGCTAAATCTGAAAAAACTAAAAGAAGGATTTAAACAAATATACGGAGATACGGTATACAGCTTTTTATTTGATTATAAAATGGAGCACGCTAGAAAGCTACTTGAAAGCAATCGATTTAATGTAAACGAAGTTGGATTGCAGGTTGGATATAGTACATCAAGTCATTTTATTGCTGCCTTCAAGAAAAAATTTGGTACAACTCCTAAACAATATATCATCAACTTAAACCAATAAATATTTACGCTTAACTATTTAGTTTAGATCTATTAGCAATGAAGCAACTCACTCATTACGATATAACAAATAAAGAAATAGAATTTCCCATTACAATTGTTTGCGATGCCATACGAACTCCTGAAAACATTGGTATGTGTTTTAGAATTGCCGAAAGCTTCGGTGTCTCTAAAATATACTTACATGAAAGTTCTCCTACAAAAGAAAACAGAATCGTAAAAAAAACGGCCAGAAATACTTTGCAACAGATAGAACATAGTATGTATTCTGATTTCTCTTTATTAATATCTGAATTGAAAAAGGATAACAATGTTATTATAGGTATTGAAATAACCGATAAAAGTATAAATATTAGCGATTATGATTTCACCCCTCATCAAAAAATTGTATTACTTTTGGGTAGTGAAAGACATGGGGTAAAAGACTTATGTTATGCAGATGCTACAGTTTCCATTCCAATGTATGGAAAAAACTCTTCCATGAATGTAATTCATAGTCTAGCCATCACTTTATACGAAGTAACAAATCAATTAATAAAAAATAAATAAAAATATACTTTTAATGAAAGGTGTTTTATTAGTAAACCTCGGATCACCAAAAAGCACTGATCCGAAAGATGTAAAAAAATACTTAGGTGAATTTTTAATGGATGAAAGAGTCATAGATCTTCCTTTATGGCTTCGTACTTTTATAGTTAAGGGTATTATTTTAAATACTCGTCCTAAAAAATCTGCCGAAGCTTATCAAAAAATTTGGTGGAAAGAAGGATCTCCGTTAATCGTTCTATCCGAACGCTTACAAAATAAGGTTCAACAAAAAACAGAGTTACCTGTTGCTTTAGCGATGCGTTACGGAAACCCATCACTTAAAAGCGGACTTCAAGAACTTTACGACAAAGGTGTAAAAGACGTTCTTTTAATACCTTTATATCCACAATTTGCCATGGCTACTACTGAAACCATAACAGTATTAGCAGAAGAGCTTAGACAAGCGCATTTCAATGACATGAAAATAACGGATATTCCTGCTTTTTATAATAAGCCTGAATACGTTAAAGCACTTTCAAACAGCATTAAAGACTATTTATCTGATAAGAAATATGATCACTTATTATTTTCTTATCATGGTGTACCTGAACGCCACATTAGAAAATCAGATATCACAAAATCACATTGTAAAATAGATGGTAGCTGCTGTAATAATTCGTCTAAAGCTCACGAATTCTGTTACAGACATCAATGCTTTCAAACTACTAAAAATGTTATTAAAGAATTGAATTTGGATGAATCGAAAGTAAGTACTTCATTCCAATCTCGATTGGGAGTAGACCCATGGCTTCAGCCCTATACAGATAGAACGATAGTTAGTAAAGCTGAAAAAGACGGCGTTAAAAACTTAGCTATTGTAACCCCAGCATTTGTTTCAGATTGCTTAGAAACATTGGAAGAGATTGCAATGGAGGGCAAGGAAGAATTCTTAGAAGCCGGAGGAGAAAATTTTTATACCGTTCCTTGTATCAATGACAACACTGAATGGGTTAACGTGCTTTCTGGTTGGATTCATGATTTCGATTCTAAAAAATAATTACTAAACATAAAATTCCATGGACTTTCTTTATATAAAAGCCCTTCATATTATTTTTGTTGTTACTTGGTTTGCTGGCCTATTTTATATTGTTCGCTTATTTATTTATCATTCAGAAGCTGATAAAAAAGAAGAACCTGCCAAATCAATTCTGCAAACTCAATATAAACTTATGGAAAAACGCTTATGGTATATTATTACTTGGCCATCTGCCGTATTAGCTAGTTTTTTTGCTTTTTGGATGCTCTATAAAAATCCTATATACCTTGAAATGCCGTGGATGCATGTAAAACTAACGTTTGTTTTAGCCTTGTACTTTTATCATGGAGCCTGTCATAAAATTTTCAAACAGCTTCAAAATGGCATTGTAAAATACTCCTCATTGAAATTACGAATTTGGAACGAAATAGCAACTATTATTCTATTTGCAGTAGTGTTCTTAGTTGTTTTACAAAATGCTATTAATTGGATTTGGGGCGTTGTAGGAATAATTTTAGTTTCCGTTCTTTTAATGTTTAGCGTTAAACTATATAAAAAGGTACGCGCGAAAAAGAACTGGGACAAACACGAACAACAATTAATTAACGAAGATAAGCACGAAGAGAGCTTATTTTATAAGCTCTCTTCGTTCCTAAAGAAAAAGTAGTATTCTGAGAAATATTTTCTCAAAACGATCAGCAATTATTTAATGAGTAATTTCTTTGATAAACGAACTCCTTTTAAACTTTCAATTTCTACAACATATACCCCTTTTGACTTACTTCTAAAATCAGAAATATCAATTGGTATTCTATTCATCCCTTCGATCAAATCGAGGCTTTGCTTATAAACTAATTCACCTAATACATTATGTATTTTTAACTCTGCTTTTTCATTAATCGATGTATTAATAACAACATCAAACTTGTGAAACCTAACAGGATTTGGATACATACTAACTGACTTGCTAATTTCATTACAATCAGAACAAACTTTTGGTCGTTTAGTATTTCCAATCGCAATAGTATTACCGTATTTATCAATAACCTCCCCCTCTATCTCACCAACCTCTGAGTTATTTAACCCTCTTCCGTCATATCTATAATCCCAAATTTTAACCGAACTCACTTCATCATTCCAACTTGAGAAATGATCAGTTATATCGCTAATATTATACCAACCCGATGATCCGGCTCTAAATTGAATCCAGCCATCAGAATAGTTCGCATCTCTATACATTCTAACGGTCCAATTAGGAGGAATTCGTAACGAGGATATTTCATCATTACCAACACTTGTATTCGTAAGTGAGTCATCGTATGAACCACTCGTAAAACTTGTTGGTCTACTACCATCATCTGTAAAGTTTACATCTTCATAAAAATGGACAGCATTAGGGATAGACAGCCAGTACATCGAAGAGATTTCATCATTTAAACCGCCACTTATATAACTAACATTTCCTCTTAGTGAAACATATTTTCCTGAGTAATTTGAATTTTCATATCCAAAATACTCATACCCCGATATCACTTTAACCGAAGAAATTTTATCATTAAAGTTTTGACCAGAACTTCCCAAATACGCATCATCACCTTTTATTCTAATCGCATCACCTTTAAAATTTGAATCTTGATATAATACTGCGCGAGTATCAAATGCCCATTCGTCAAAATTAACTTTGTAAATTGCTTCTATCAAAGAAGTATTAACCCAATCTAAAATTAACACTCCATAACTTTTATCAATCTTTTTCATGTAATTTATTACACGTGGATTCATGTAATCAGACACATCCGTAATATCTGGTATTGGAGTAGGTATTTGTGCTATTTTCTTGGAAGTATACCCGTTAACTGCGTTTAAGTACAAACGATTAGAATATCTATTATTATCAGCTTCTTCCATTAACTCTTTTACTCTCCCCCATTTTCTATCTTTATTTACATCACAGTTCGTAAATGGCCATGATAAACATGAATCTGTACCCAAATTATAATAGTTATTAACCTTTATATACGGGTTTGTATTAGCCACAGAAGTAACATTATCTACCGGACTATAATTTATACCAGCAACATTATTAAGGCTTCTAGTTATTAATAATATTTTACTTTTTAATTCTTGTAACTTAGGAAACCTATTATCTGTGAAAAACAAATCTCTGTACGAAGGATCATTCATTATATTGTTAAGCTCATTTGCAAGTTTACTAGCACTTCCTTGGTCACTTTGAATGGTCATTATAAGCGCTTCCTTTTGATTTTCACGGAAAAATCTTTTAACATCTCCCAAAACATCTCTTTTAAATCTAGTATGAAATTTAATATCGCCATGAACTATTATTGGATCACCTGGAACATGGGTATCACTCTCTTTTAAACGAATATCAAAAAAGCGTATTCCTTTGTTTAATTGCTCATAAAACGATAGATCTTGAGTTATATACGTTGACCTTGGGAATAAATTCTGTTGTCGGCTTAAATCGGCTTCACCATAAGCTCCAGTATCATGACTTCCAGGAATTGTTATATTGGCAATATTAGTATTAGGATTTAAATAACTCATCCAATTATTTCCCTGCTGTCCAAAAAGGCATAATGATTTACAGAAAAGTATAACTATGAAAATTTGCTTTTTAATTGTATTTAATTGCTTCATATTCTAAAATTTTAAATTTAATAAAGTAACACCCTTCATCTCTTTTAAAACTGATAAACAAACAGTTACACAACAATATTACTTGAATATTTGGAACAGTCAGTAACATCTTCTAATTTCGGTAAACCATTTTCACACAAAACCACCTAAACAAATAATACACAACCACTTAACTACAAGAAGATTACATCTACTTACATAAAACCATTGTAAAAAGTATTGGTTAAATTTTGAATACGAACGTGAGATGTCACTTAAAAGCTTTTTTAGTCTTAAATGAATAACAGTTAAGATTAAATTTCTTTCAATTAAATAGACTCCACATATAAAACGGATATGATAAAAAGGACCTAAAAACAAGTGAATTTCTCTGGAGCAAGTCCTCAGAGGATTTTATAAGAATGTGTTTTCAAACTATAAACATTGACTAACGAAGGTAGCCTCGGGTCATTTAGCCTATAAAGAATAAAAGAGAGCAAAATGCTCTCTTTTATTGAATTAAGGGGAAATCTATTTATAATAAATAGTTAAGGTTATTTTTTTCAAACAATTTTAAAAGTGTAGTAAACTTTATTTAATCACACTTCTTCTTTTTCGTTTACACTGTAAAAGTATTTCAAATATTCTTTCAAAATCGCCCCATTCATATCAATAAAACCAAGGTTTCACAAAAAACCACATAAACAACTAGAAAACAACAACTTGATTACACTTATTTTTCTTATAGGTTTTTGAAATTTTCAAATAAAACACTGTTAATTTGTTACCATAAAAAAAGCAAAATAGAAGAATATCTATTTTGCCTTCACCATAAACAAATTGTCCCCCCACAGACCAATCTGAATACTAAAACAAAGAATGCTAAAATAACATTGTCGATTTGTTATTGGCACAATTATTCCTTGTTCTGGGGTCAAAAGTATATTTAAAAAATCATGATGTTCAACTTTGTCATTTTTGAGATCATTAGATTCCATAAAACAATAATTAAACATTTAAAAAACAATATGTTAATATTTTTCGGTTTTCATATAATTAGATATTGATTTGCATTTAAATATTTAATATCTTGTATGTCTCCCTTAAACTAAAGCTGTCCTTATACATGAATGAACAATCATCTTCAATAGCTGGGTTATTTGATACAAAACATTACCGTCCTAATGAGCTATACAACAAAAAGAAGTCCGTAATATTTACGTTTATTACCACTTTTTTGTTAATTCAATTATTTCCTTTTTCCAATATTACCTTCAAAGAACTTACTTCTCAACTATTTACATCAGTTGTTTTTGCCACACTAGCCAGTAGTTCATACCTAATAAACTATTATATTTTTAAGCCTACAAAAAGAACACCATGGCTATACAAACACGAAATCTTCTATCATTTAAGCATTTTTTTTGGTGTTTTTTTTCTTATCAACATCTTTGCTTGTTTATTCCTCAACCTTTCACTTAAATACATTGTTCAGTCTACATCGACTTTTTCCTATTCTTTCGAATTTGTATTAAAATCTTTCTTTTATACAGTTGTTTTTGGTGTTGTTTTCTATATCCTAATAAACTTCTTTGATTTAGTTCGTTATATAACCAATAAAACAAAACTCAATATAGATCTTGAAGGAGAAACTGCAGAAATTTTAGATTTACGAGGCAAAAATAAAAATGAAAGACTCGTTATTCCCTCATCTAACTTGATCTACATGAAATCTGAAGGTCATTATGTAAATATTTATTACACCCAACTAGATAAACAAAAATTGAACAATGTTATTTTTAGGTCTAGCATGAATGAAATAGAAAAAACACTGAACCAACACGAATCTATTATTCGATGCCATAAATCTTATTTTATCAATTTAATACACATAAAAGCTATTAACTATTATGGTAAGAAATTTTATGCCATAGTTAATGGATTTAACAAAAGAATTCCAATCGCATTAGACAAGGTAGAGTTACTTAAAGAAAGTATAAATCAATAATCTTTTCGTTTTTTTAAACATTTAATTGTAACAATTTTCGATTTCATTCTTCTTATAAGAAAGCATTAGTTGAGAGGAAAGGTTTTCTAAAATAGTTGGCCTTTCCTCTTTTCATTTTACCATAACTTCATTTAACAATACATACTTTACCTCTTATACATAGTAAACACAGAAACCAGCTCTTCTAAAAAACATATCATTACGAAGTAAAATAACTGATTTTATACTTTTTAAACATATAACTGTAACAATTTTCGATTTCATTCTTCTTATAGGAAAGCATTAGTTGAGAGGAAAGGTTTTCTAAAATAGTTGGCCTTTCCTCTTTTCATTTTACCATAACTTCATTTAACAATACATACTTTACCTCTTATTTTTTAATAAACCCAGAAACCAGCTCCTTTAAAAAAAACGTATCATTACGAAATCAAATAACTGATTTTATACTTTTCAAACATTTAACTGTAACAATTTTCGATTTCATTCTTCTTATAGGAAAGCATTAGTTGAGAGGAAAGGCTTTCTAAAATAGTTGGCCTTTCCTCTTTTCATTTTATCATAACTTCATTTAACAGCACATAGCTTGCCTCTTATACATAGTAAACACAAAAACCTGCTCCTCTAAAAAAACGTATCATTACGAAGTCAAATAACTGATTTTATACTTTTCAAACATATAACTGTAACAATTTTCGATTTCATTCTTCTTATAGGAAAGCATTAGTTGAGAGGAAAGGTTTTCTAAAATAGTTGGCCTTTCCTCTTTTCATTTCTATTACAACTTCTGATCTTTTTTTCTTGCGCAGAAAAAAAGGCCATCCAAAGAAATTACTTTAGATCGCCTTCTCATTCTATTTGAAGTACAAAATTTAAGTATCACTTAAATCAGGGGAAATTCAACAAGTAGCGGGACTACAATTATTTTGAAACTTCAAATTTCATATATTAAAGATACAGTTTAAAGCAATATTATTTAACTATTTAGCTATTTCGTAGCAGGCATTACACTAAAAAAACAATAAACAACTGACTAACAGTTATTTAGATTCATTTTTTTTCATGTTTTCACAAACAAAAAACCATCCAAAAAATACATAAATATTTAAAAATCAACATCTTTCATCTTAAATAAAGATTTTTTCCTACTTTTATATGACCTTCTAAGATAAAAACCACTACTAAGTAAAAACTAACAAATTTTGCTTAGCTGCACATGAACAACCTTTCAAAACTGTATCAAACAGTAACTAAAAGACACTACCGCCCCTCAAAACTTTTTAAAAGAAGACGGGTTATTATTTCAGTATTTCTATTATCCTTAACATTACTAATATTATTCCCGATAAGGAGTCTTCCAGTAGTTTCTCGAACTCCCTTTATTATAACTAATATTATATACAGCTTTTTAATCGCCTGTTCTTTAATCATTAATATTATTATTCTTAGACCTATATCATCGAAAAAGTGGACCTATATTAAAGAAGTTCTACTTGTTTTAAACACGATATCTTTATCCTTAGTTTTAATTTCACTTATTACTTACTTAATTTTCCCTAATTCAATTTCCAAAGACCTAATTATTGAAGTCTTGATAAAAGCTTTTGTTTTTGGCTTTTTTATATATATTACTTTGAGTTTTTTTACCTTACTCCGCTATGTTTTAAATAAGACACCTTTAAATATTGGACTTAGTGATACGTTATTAATACAAATAACAGGTAAGAACAAAAATGAACAACTATTAATTCCGATAAAAAATCTACTCTATATTAAATCTGAAGGACACTATATAAACATCTTTTATTTACTTAGTGATATTAATGATGTGAAAAGCATATTGTTTCGCGAAAACATATCTAATATTCAAAAAAAATTGACTTCTTACGAAACATTATATAGATGTCATAAATCTTATTTAATTAACATCTCACATATAAAATATATTAATTCATACAGAAGTAAAACTCATATTGTACTCAAATCAAAAAATTGCAGAATTCCAGTTAGCACAAATAAAGCCAAGTATCTTGCACAACAGATAAACTCAAAAAAGCATCACTTTATTTAATCAAATACCATTAAAATGGCTAACTATCGTCATACATATTTACTATGGTACTCAAAATCGATACTACAAACCAACTAATATAACTGACATTTCATCGACAAATTATCTTCTAATAGTCTTTTAAACAAAGAACACTAATCATAAAAAACTAATTTTATCCCTGTTGGGAGGAGAGGTTTTCTGAATTGGTTGGCCTTTTCTCTTTTCTATTTCCACAAATCCCCCTTTAACACATGGGGTTTTCCCTATTTTCTTACTTTCTTAAAATTCCTCTAGAAAAAAAACACTAATTTTAGAGCTACCAATAAACTACAAACTTTAGCTCAATGAATAAGAAGACTCTTGGAATTGCTCTTATAATTGCCTTGATTCTCTTGATTTCGGGAATTTTTAAAGGAAATTATTCTAATAATTACGTAAAGGAATATTCATACCAAGAATACGAAAAAGCTAGTAGAGATCAGTATCTTTCTTTTAAAGACAATATTCTTACTGAACTCAAATCTCGCTTAAATCTCGCAGAAAAAAAGGAATGGCAAAATGATTACAATAACTTCTTAGGAACTACTAGTAGTCAATTTGAAGGACCTCAAGTACATCTTGAAAAGTTAATCTATAATGGAAAAGAATACATTCGTGATTCGGTGCTACAGCAAAAAAACAAATATCCTCAGTTCGTTGGAGGTTTTAATATTCATGAGTTAATTTTCGATCCAGATAGTAAAACAAGAGGGAAACCTGATTTAAACATTAAAGTTACTGACCCAAGAGCATATAATCCAATTGAAAACAAAAACTTACTAAGTATTGTAAATTCTTTAGGATTCGAATCTGAAGGAAAGCCCTATAAAACCTATACAAAAGAAGTCTTTAGTATTATTGATTCAACCATAAAAATCGAAAGAATTCGTATGGATTTATGGTTAACCAAATTTAATGTAACGTTAGAGACTAAAGCATGGCAAGGAAGAAGAGATGGTGAAGATGATGGCAGAAGAGAAATAGCAAACCAACGCCACTATCCTTTTGAAGTTGACATCAAAATTTACCCTAATGTATCACCTTGGTATGTTAATACGGGTAACTCATTCGATATAAAACCAGATATCGCTGTGGGTGCCGTATATGTAAATAAAATAACGAAGTTCCCGGAAGATGACGACAAAATTGGTGTTAGCCCTAGCGAACCTGGAATTCAATTACCTTTAATTAAACAAGATTACTACAATAATTTAAACGATCCTGAAAAACTGATTGAAGATAAAGCTAGTGATGCTACCGTATGGAACAAGCCCATTTACGCAAAGATATACTGTTCGAATATAGGAACCTACAGAAACTTACTTCGCAAGGGTGATGAAAAAATTTCCTTTGAATTAGTAATGCCGTTACTAGTAAGAGGTAATTGGGATATTCGTATTCCAAACTCTATTATTCCTAAATACAAACCACTTCCACCTTATAGGAGAACACTTGCAGATGTTCTTATTCCTTCTTGGGGTATTGGTCTTTTTGGTAAAATAGCTTCTAGCTTACTTTATATCGTAATTTTAGTTGTAATTGGGTTGGTGTTTCTAAAGAAACTTGTTTAGACTTACCCTTTCAACGAGTTCTCAAAAGGGATACGATTTAAAATACTGCGCCCTAAAGTAACCTCATCAGCAAATTCGAGCTCATCTCCAACAGAAATACCTCTGGCAATAGTTGATGTGACTATGTCGTATTTTTCAACCTGTTTATAAATATAAAAATTAGTGGTATCCCCTTCCATAGTTGAGCTCAAAGCAAATATCAATTCCTTTACTTCTCCTAAACGAACTTTTTCAACCAATGATTCTATTTGTAAGTTCTGAGGCCCTATTCCTTCTATTGGAGAAATCTTTCCCCCTAACACATGATATACACCCTGATATTGCGCTGTATTTTCAATTGCCATAACATCTCGAATATCTTCTACAACACAAACAATTTGAGTATTTTTTTTCGGATTTGCACAAATATCACACAATATAGTATCTGAAATATTATGACATTTTTTACATGTTTTTATTTCATTCCTCATAACACGTAACGCTTCCGTCAAATACTTTGTCGACTCTTTAGGTTGCTTTAATAAATGCAACACCAAACGCAATGCTGTTCGTTTTCCTATTCCTGGTAAACGACTTACTTCATTCACCGCATTTTCAAGTAACTTCGAAGAAAAATCCATTCTACAAAATTACGATTTTTAAAACTTAAATTAACACCATTTTTAACCATAATATAGACGCACTTGTTAGGCAAAATTTACCAAAATAACTACCTTTGATCCACTAAACAAAAATTAAGGATTTAATATGAACTTAGAGATAAAAGACTTAGAACCAAAAGCTGTATGGAGTCATTTTGCAGATTTAAATGCAGTTCCTCGTCCTTCTAAAAAAGAAGAAAGAGTAATTCAATTTATGGTTGATTTCGGAAAAAAATTACATTTAGAAACTTTTGTTGATAAAGTAGGCAATGTAATTATAAGCAAACCAGCAACCAAAGGAATGGAAAACAGGAAAACTGTGGTTCTTCAAAGTCATCTCGATATGGTTCATCAAAAAAATTCAGATACTGATTTCGATTTTGACAAGGAGGGTATCAAAATGGTTATTGACGGTGACTGGGTAAAGGCTGAAGGAACTACTTTGGGTGCTGATAATGGCCTTGGAGTAGCGGCTATTATGGGAGTTTTAGCGTCTTCAGATATCGCTCACCCCGCCATAGAGGCTTTATTTACGATTGATGAAGAGACTGGCATGACTGGTGCTATGGGACTTGAAGGAAGTGTTTTAACCGGTGATATTCTCTTAAATCTTGATACCGAAGAAGATGATGAAATAGGTATGGGTTGTGCCGGTGGAGTAGACATTACCGCCACCAGGACTTATGAAACCGAAAATACTCCTGAAAATTCTACTTCTTATGAAATATCTGTCACTGGATTAAATGGAGGACATTCAGGAATGGATATAGATAAAGGTTTAGGCAATGCGAATAAAATAATGAATCGCTTGTTATTTGATGGTTTTACTAATTTTGGCATACGTATTTCTGAGATCAATGGTGGAAGTTTACGCAACGCTATTCCAAGGGAGAGTTTTGCTACTGTTGTTATTGATAAAGTTTCGAAAGAGCCATTTTTGTTTGAACTAAACGAATTAATTAACAATATTAAAGCCGAATTTAAAAGTATTGAACCAAATCTTTCCGTTGAATTAAATGAAGTTTCTGCACCGAATAATGTAATGGAATTGGGAGTTCAAGAAGGGCTGATAAAAGCGATTTACTCTGCTTTAAATGGTGTATATCGTATGAGTCCAGATATTAAAGATTTAGTAGAAACATCGAATAATGTTGCAAGAGTTATTGTAAAAAATGGCGATATTAAAATTGGTTGCTTAACTCGTTCTTCTTCAGAAACCAATAAATGGGATCTAGCAAACTCGTTAAGATCTTGTTTTGAATTAGCTGGGTTTGATGTTGATTTTTCAGGTTCTTATCCAGGATGGCTACCTAATGTTGATTCAGAAATATTAAATACCGTTACTAAACTATATGAAGAACTACATAATGAAAAACCTCATGTAGCAGCATGTCATGCAGGATTAGAGTGTGGTATCTTAGGACAAAATTATCCTAAAATGGATATGGTTTCTTTTGGACCGAATATTCGAGGAGCACACTCTCCTGATGAGAGAGCTCAAATTTCATCAACACAAAAATTTTGGAAGTTCTTACTTGAAATTTTAAAAAATACACCAATTAAGAACTAGCCTTCAATTAAAGTTATAAAAAAGCCGTCTATTAAGACGGTTTTTTTTATAGATTATAATGTAATGAAATTACCTTCTAAACTTCTGACTAACATTTAAAAAAAACGCAAAATACTACACATTTTTAAACTAAAAAATCAATAAACAAAGGAATAAAATTATCACTTTAACATTTTTATGTAAAAATTAATAATATTTTTATAGCAAGAAAACTAAATTTCACTGTAACCTACCTACTACAAAATGAAAAAAACTCTAATAGTCATTTTTTCGTTATTTGGTATTCATATTGCTTTATCGCAGGAGAAAAACATTAACACCCAAATGTTTTCCCTATTTGATAAAACTATAGGAGCTAATAATACGAAACTAAGCTACGGTACTGTTTTTAAAGAAAGGTATCGAAGAAAACTTCCGAAAAACCACAACTACTTTAAAAACGAACTCTTCTCTAAAGGTAGTATTAACTATCGTGGAGAACGGTTCTATGATATTAATATCAAGTATGATATCGTTGATGATTTTTTAGTTGCTAAAATTATCAATCATCAACGACAAGTTTCAATTGTCCCAGAGAAAAGCCTTGTTTCAGAATTTAAATTAAATGGACACACTTTTATTAATTCTTACAACGTTGATATTGGTTTTTTAGAGCAGCTTGTCGTTTCAAATGGTTTTTCTGTTTTAAAAAAACACCGAAAAGTAAGTAAAGAAAATAAAGACAGGAAGTATAGATATTATACTTTTAAAAAGAAAGGTGATCAATACTATGTACACTATTTAAAGAATTTTTATTCTGTGCATTCAAGCAAAGATTTCGTGAAAATCTTTCCAAATGATAAAAAAAGAATCAACAAATTCTTTAAAAAAAATCGCTTCCTATATAGAAACGACTTTACCAACTTTGTTACCAAGCTAATGAAACAATTGCTAGTTTAATACATTATGATTATATCTAAAATTAAACAGGTCATAACAATAATCATTCTATTTATTGCTTTACCTGCTATTTCTCAAGAAAAAAGTAGTACCATTTCTATTGAAATAAACAATCTTAACAAAAAACAAATAATAGAGCTTATTGAAACCAAAACGGACTATACTTTTTACTTTTTAGATAAGTGGTTTGACGATCGTAAGACAAGTATTTCTTTTAAAGAGACCTCCATAGAGAATATACTCAAAACCATTTTTAAAGAAAGTAATATTAACTATTTTGTTCTTCAAGAAAACAAAATAGTATTAACAAATGGAAACTTAATTAAAAAAAGTATCTATGAAACAACTACTATAAATGAAAAAAATCTAAATGACGGTGCTCCCGTTTTAGTTGATTCTGAAATAGGAACTAATACCTCGCTAATAAAAATAGGAAGAGAAGATAATCAGAAAAAATCTACTTATAAACTTTCAGGTTATATAAAAAATGATAAAAATGGAGAGCCCATTGAAGGCGTTACCATTGTAGAAAAAAATAAAAATTTATATACTACCTCAAATAAGAATGGCTTTTTCAATCTTGAACTTCCATTTGGTAAAAACACTTTATCTACTTCTTTTGTTGGATTCGAATCTCAAGAAAAAGATTTAATTCTTTACAACGATGGTAAGTTAAATTTTTCAATCAACCCACAATCAGAAAAACTCGATGAAGTTGTTATTAATGCTAACAAAAGCAGAAATATAAGACAAACAATTGCCGGTATAAGTCAAATTAAAGCTAAAGAAATAAAAAACATCCCTTTAGTTCTAGGTGAAAGAGATATTTTAAAAGTGGCTGCAACCCTTCCTTCAATTAAATCCGCAGGCGAAGGATCAGAAGGAGTGAACGTAAGAGGAGGAAAAGTAGATCAAAACTTATTTTTGTTAGACGATGGAGTTATTTATAATCCGACTCATTTCTTAGGATTATTCTCAGCCATTAATCCATTCACAACAAACGATTTAAAAATTTATACTGGAAACATTCCCGCTCAATACGGAGGTAGACTTTCTTCTGTTTTCGACATTCGTACCAAGGATGCAAGTACCGATAAATTTAAAGGAGAAGCTTCAATTGGGCCTGTTACTGGAAACATTAACTTGGAGATTCCTATTGTTAAAGATAAAGCTGGATTAAACTTGGGGGTAAGAAGTACTTACTCTGATTGGATATTAGGTTTAATTGACAATAAAGACTTTGAGAAAAGTAGTGTTTCATTTCATGACGTAATTGGTAAGTACACTCATAAAATTAATGAGAATAATTCGATCCACTTAACAGGATACTATAGTAAAGATAATTATCAAATTGCATCGGATACTATAAATAGTTATGGAAACACAATGTTTTCATTGAATTGGAAACATCGTTTTAATGAAAAAAATAGAGGAAATTTAATAGTATCAAATAGCAGTTATGGTTTTGATATCGATTATAAGACAGATAAAACAACCAATGGTTTTAGTCTTAATTATAATATCAATGAAACCAATTTAAAATTACAAATGAGGTACGACCATTCTAAAACTCATAAATTTGATTATGGTTTAGAATCTAAACTTTACACAATAAATCCAGGCGCTATTGCTCCGAATGGAAATAATTCTAATGTAACTCCACTTACAATTAATAGAGAAAGAGCCCTTGAAAGTGCTTTGTTCATTTCTGATGAAATAAACATTAGTCCTAAGTTAAATTTTAATGTTGGCCTTCGATATAATCAGTATTTAGCTCTAGGAGCTTCCTCACAAAGAGTATACGAGAATAATGCGCCTAAAAATGAATCTACACTAGTTAACACTGTTGATTACGAGAATAATGAAGTTTTTAAAACGTATCAAGGATTGAGCTACCGACTATCAGGAAGATACGAATTCAATAACACTCTATCGTTAAAAGCTAGTTTTAACAAGTCTTTTCAATATATCCACAGACTAAACAACAATACGACGGCCACTCCTGTTGATACTTGGCGACTTTCCGATTCGAATATAAAACCACAAGAAGGTTCACAATTATCTCTCGGGTTATTTAAAAATTTCAATGATAATGAATATGAAATGAGTCTAGAAGGTTATTACAAAGAGTATAACAATCTTATTGATTATAAAATTGGCGCCACATTATTATTAAATGATAGAATTGAAACACAAACGATTCAAGGAAAAGGAAAATCTTATGGAATTGAATTTTTACTTAAGAAAACCAAAGGCCGTTTAAATGGATGGGTTGGATATAGTTATTCTCGTTCATTAATACAATTAAACAGTATGTTTGATGAAGAAAGAGTTAATAACGGAAACTTTTTCCCTACTAACTATGACAAGCCTCATGATGCAAACTTAGTTTTAAATTATAAATTCACTGAAAGGTATAGTTTCTCTACAAATTTCACGTACCAAACAGGAAGACCGATAACCTACCCTACAGGGAAATTCATATATTCTGGAGTGGAATATTTAACCTATAGTAATAGAAATCAATTTAGGATTCCAGATTATTACAGGTTAGATATTGGGATTAATATCGAAGGTAATCACAAAATAAAAAAGTTTGCGCATAGCTTTTGGAATATTTCAATCTATAATGTGTTAGGAAGAAACAATCCTTATTCTGTTTTCTTTCAAACCAATGATAATGGAAATGTTGAAGCATATCAAAGCTCAATTTTCTCAAGACCAATTCCGACTATAACTTATAATTTTAAATTCTAAGGCTATGAAAAAACACGTTCTTAAATTTCCCTTAGTTCTTCCAGTTTTGTCGAGTGGTTATAAAGAACCAATTAATACTATTTATGCGCACGAAACCAACATGGCTTTAAATGTGACAAAAAATAAAATTTCATGAAAACTTTTATAAAAAAATATATTATCAGGTTTAGTTTAGTACTCACCGTTTTTATAAATGGTTGTATTGAACCAATCGAATTCAGTTCAAATACTTATGAAAATAATTTAGTTGTTAGATCTATCCTAACGAATGAATTTAAAAAGCACTCTATAGAGTTATCTCGAACAATTCCAATAGATTCAACACAACTGGATCCAGTAAGAAACGCTGAAGTATCCATAGTCGATAACAATGGCACTATATATAGATTTCAAGAAGAAGAAAATGGTGTTTATACTTCTTCCGTAAACTTTGCCGCCGAAGCAAATAAGTCATACTCATTGAAAATACAAACTGCCAATGGGAGCTCGTACACCTCTACTTCAGAAAAACTCCCTCCTCTTTCTGAAATTGAAGAAATTAATACGGCCATTGAACTCAATGATGAGAGTGACACTCCTGATTTCGTATTTAGAGTTAATAGCATCACTAACACTCATGAAGGAAACTATTACAGATATGCATATGATGAAACCTTTAAAATTAAAACCAATATTTGGAGCCCCAAAAAGCTAGAAGTTGTATCAGATACTTCTCCTTATGAGTTTAGATTAGTGGATAAAATACCAGAAATTGATGGAACTGGCTTTTGCTATGTTAACAAGTTATCTAGTTCCATTCTTCTTTCGGAAACCTTCTCCCTGGATGAAAACAAAGTAACCAACATTCCCGTTCGTAGAATCCCGCTTGATAATTACATTATCGGAATTAGATATTCAGTTTTAATCAAACAATACGTTCTTAACAAAAACACCTATGATTTTTACAGTCTACTAGACAAATTTTCTAACCCAGATAATGTGTTTTCGCAAATCCAAGTAGGAAATGTACCTAGTAATATATCCTCAGACATTGATCCGGATAACGATAAAGTATTGGGTTTTTTTGAGGTTTCTTCTGTACATGAAAAAAGAATATTTGTTAACAGAAGTGAAATTACCAACTTAGCATTTATAAACTACCCAACTCCTTTAAGTTGCACGGATCGCCCGAACCCATTGATCGAAGATCGCGATGGGAGTTCTCCTTTGTTAGAACTATTGGAATCGGGTTGGATTTATCAATCTCCACCTGACATTCCTATTCCACCACCAGGAAAACCGTATGCTCTTGCAAGAAAACCATGCGGTGATTGCAGACAATTTGGAGAAGTATCTCCTCCTGATTTTTGGATTGAATAAAATAAAAACTATGACTAGAAATTATATATTAATCATATACCTGTTGCTGTTTCAATTAACAAATGCTCAATCGCAACAGTACTTGTCAAAAAGCATAGACGCTTTACCAACTGAAAAAATATTTGTTCATAACAGCAATGATTTTTTACTAACCGGTGAAAATTTATACTATTCAATTTACTGCTTGGATAATTTAAACCAACTTAGTCCTTATAGTAAAATAGCCTATATTGAACTAATTAATAATGACAACCAAAGTGTATTAAAACAATCCATCAATTTGATAGATGGAAGTGGTTATGGCGACATTTTTATCAATACTGATATAGTTACAGGAACATACAAACTTGCGGTTTATACACAATGGATGCTTAACAAGGGAATTGTATTTTCAAAGAACATTTTCATTGTTAATCCATTTTCAAAAAAGTTAAAAAACTCTAGTGTAGAAAATCAGATAACTGCTAATTCCGATACTTTTGTCAATGGCCAAAATAAAAAGGGGAAATCTTTTCAAAACAACCAATTTATATACTCAAAAAGAGAAAAGGTTAAACTTAATCTCTCTGAGGAATTTTCTCTACCCGATGGACTTTATTCTATTTCAGTAAGAAAGAAAAATAATTTTAACATTCCTAAAGGAAATAAATCACTCAGCTCAGTAAAAAAAGAGGCGAATATTTACCTGCCAGAATTAAGAGGTTCCTTAATTCAAGGAAAGGTAAGTACAAACTCTTCTTCATTGTCGGTTTCTGATATTAAAATGTCTTTATCAAGTAAAAATCTTGATTTACCAGTTTCTGCAGTTACTAATGAGCATGGAGAATTTTTCTTCAACATACCTAATTTAGATACTAAAAACGTATCTATACAAATTCATGATGATCATAAAGATGAATTCGAAATTATCGTACACTCCAAAAAATCTATTGACACAAATTTCAGTTATTTCCCTCAATTGTATCTTAATGATTCATTAACAAAAACTATAAAGGAAAAGAACTTATATTCTCAAATTGAAAATGCTTTCTTTTCTGTTAAAAGAGATAGCCTACTATCGCAACCAGACAATAATTTGCTATTAGATAAAATAAGCAAAACATATCTTTTAGACGATTTCAAAAGATTTAAAACAGTTAAGGAGACATTTGTTGAAGTTATTTCGGGGGCAGGATTTAGTAAAACTAAAGGAAAGTATAAACTTAGTATAACCAATCCTGAAACCTACGAAATTTTAAAATTTTTATCTTCATTAGTAATTGTTGATGGTTATCTGTTAGATAATCATGAAGACTTATTAAATTTTGACGCTAGAAAAATTAAGTCTGTATCAATAATAACCGATAAATACTTTTATGGTAATGCACTTTATCAAGGAATAGCAGTGGTAGAAACATTTAAAAAGGATTTTAGCTCTTCACTAACGAATAGAAAAAATATTAAGGTGACTCCTGTGCAACCAGAAAAAGTATACTTTTTCCAAGACTCAGAAAGCCTCAAAAACCAAAGAATTCCAGATTTCAGAACTCAATTATATTGGGACCCAAATATCGATACCAGTGAAAAAGAAATCACATTTTTCACATCAGATGTTAACGGTGAATTTGAAATAGATCTTGTTGGATATACTGAACAAGGTAAGTTTGTCTCCCTCAAACGTACATTTTTAGTGCATTAATTTAAAAACAAGGACTTAAGTCCTTGTTTTTTTTTACTTTTATGCGATGAATTTTCTAGCGCATTTATACCTCTCAAAAAATAACGAAGAAATTATGATTGGGAATTTTATTGCTGATCACATTAAGGGTAATAAGTTTTCTCATTTTTCCGAAAACATACAAAAAGGTATTTTACTTCATAGAGCTATTGATACTTTCACTGATGCTCATGAAATTGTTCGTATAAGCAAAAGAAGATTACATGAAAGATATGGACATTATGATGGAATTATTATAGATATATTTTATGACCATTTTTTAGCCATTAACTGGCGCGATTATTCTGAAGTCCCATTAGATGTTTATGTCTCTTCGGTATACAAACTACTTGAAAAAAATATTGATGTTCTTCCTGAAAAAACAAAAAACTTACTTCCTTATATGGTCAAGTATAATTGGTTATACAATTATCAGTTTGCAAAAGGTATTAAAGACGTTTTAAAGGGAATGAATAATAGAACGAATGGAAAATCAATGATGAATCTTGCTACAGAAGATCTACTACTACATTATGATTCCTTTAATAGCGACTTTACCAAATTCTTCAAAGATCTTCAAGATTTTTCTACAATTAAAACGAGCGAACTTTTGACAAACTAATCAATTTTAATCGAATGAAAAAATCACTAATCTTGTTCATTAGCAGCTGCTTTATAGTAAGTAGTTGTAAAACCAGTATCCCTAAAAAAAAGACTAACACAGGTTTAATTACTGAAAAAGCGATGGTTGTTTCTGCCAGAAAAGAGGCTTCCAAAATAGGTGTTAAAATCTTAGAAAAAGGAGGTAATGCTTTCGACGCTATGATGGCCACTGAACTTGCCTTAGCAGTTTCTTATCCCTATGCAGGTAATATTGGAGGTGGTGGTTTTATGATTTATCGCACAAATGAAGGGAAAATTGGTGCGTTAGACTACAGGGAAAAGGCTCCTTTAGCCGCTCATAGAGACATGTATTTAGATGATGATGGTAATATTATAAAAAACAAAAGTACTTCTGGAGCTACTGCCGTTGGTGTACCAGGAACTATTGCTGGTGTATTTGAAGCTCATAAAAAATTTGGCAGCCTCCCTATAAATGAAATCATTCAGCCTGTTGTTGACCTCGCTTATAAAGGAGTTATTGTTACTGACAAGCAAGAAAAACGTTTACAAAAACATAAAAAAGATTTTTTTAGAGTTAATAACGACACGATCCCTCTGGCTAAAACATGGAAATCTGGAGATACCATCAAATATCCAGAGTTAGGAAAAACACTGGCTCGTGTATTAGAAAATGGTAGAGATGAGTTTTATAAAGGAGAAACTGCAAAAAAACTGGCTTCTTTTTTACAACAACAAGGCGGCTATGTTACAGAGGAAGATCTTTCCAAATATCAAGCCAAATGGAGAACTCCTGTAGTATTTAACTATGATGATTTAAAAGTTATTTCCATGTCACCTCCTTCAAGCGGTGGTGTTTGTTTAGCAGAAATAATGAACGCTATTGAACCTTACGATTTACATGAATATGGACATAACTCTTCGAAATCAATTCAAGTAATAACAGAAGCAGAAAGAAGAGCATATGCGGATCGAAGTTACTTTTTGGGTGACCCTGATTTTGTATCTATTCCTATGGATAAATTATTGAGCAAAGCTTATGCTAACGAACGAATGAGTTCTTTTTCCTTTGAAAAAGCAACAAAATCTGAAGATTTGTCGCACGGTAACATCGAGATTATTGAAAGTGATCAAACGACTCACTATTCAATTGTTGACCAATTTGGAAATGCCGTTTCTGTTACCACAACCATTAATGCAGCATACGGATCAAAACTATATGTACCTGAACTTGGCTTTTTCCTAAACAACGAAATGGATGATTTTAGTAGTAAACCTGGAGAGCCGAATATGTTTGGTCTTGTCGGAGCGAAAGCTAACGAAATAGCTCCAGAAAAAAGGATGTTGAGCTCTATGACCCCAACCATTGTTGAGAAAGAAGGAAAATTATGGATGGTTGTAGGTACACCTGGAGGATCAACCATTATTACATCGGTTTTACAAACAATTTTAAACGTACATGAATATAATATGGGAATGCAGGAAGCTGTTAATCAACCAAGGTTTCATCACCAGTGGTTACCAGATATTGTTAAAATGGAACCCAATAGTTTTTCCAAAGAAATAAAAACCTCACTTTCCCAAAAAGGATACACAATTGATGAAGCAAATTCTCCTGTAATTGGTAAGGTAGATGCCATCTTAATTTTACCTAATGGTAAATTAGAAGGAGGTGCGGATCGAAGAGGTGATGACACAGCCATTGGTTTTTAACTATTTAAAATAGAATTTCTAAAATTAAAATATTCAAACCCCGACGCTTTTATATCGGGGTTTGAATATTTTTAATGAAAGTTTAAACTATTTTTCACTTCTCCTTTTTCTTTAATAGAACTATTCCAATCCAAGCAAACCAAACGATTTGAGTTAATCCAAAAATTGCCCCTAAATCAGATAGCCCCGGAAAAACCGATACGATTCCCGCAATTCCTACTGTCAATCCTAAATAGTTCAAAGGCTTTGATAAAACTCTTTCTTTTATTCCAAAGTAACTAATTAAAAACACCCAAAGTCCTCCTACAACTTCTATTCCACCTCCTAATCCTCCTTGTATGGCATCAATGGTCTTCCATGCCGTTATTGCAGAAGGTTTATCAGTAGAAAATATGACTTCAATCGATTCCAAACCAACATTTGCAACCATTCCACTGGCAATGACCAATCCTGACCAAATAAATCCTAAAACAGGTGTTACTTTAGATGCTAACAAATGTTCTTTATTGAATTTTGAATTGATAACTATGGTAAGAGGAATTAAAATAATTCCGAAAAGAACGTAAATGAGTAAGTTCCAAATTTGAAATAATACTTTATTATTTAGAACAAATGCGAGTTTTTCGACATCTCCATTAGCGGCCTCCATACCAGGAGATAGAAAGAATATTAAATAGGTAAAACCTATAACATATAGTAGCGCTTCGATTATTGCGGAGTATCCTCCAATTTTATGAGTATTCATGGTAAGTTTTTATATTAAAGACGATTGGTTGATTATTTTGCTACGTTAATTTACATAATTTCAATACTTTAACTAACAAAATTCTCTTTACTAAATAAAAAACACCCCATAAATTATGGAGTGCTTATTAAAAAGTTGGTAATACTTCTATTTATAATTTTGTTTTTATATACCCTTGTAATTCTTGGGCGGCTTTCAGCATTTCTACTTCATCTTTTGAATGTCCTTGCAATCCTTTTGCATATGCGTCGAAAACATGACTTAAATATAAAGGTGATCTATAATCCGTTTTAAAACTCACGGAATTATGACAACTAAAACAATTTGCCAAAGTTTTTACATTTACCTTCTGAATACCATTTTCAAATGTTTGTGTGAACGACTCCATGGTTACGTTGGCGCAATTCAAAGAACCTCTTGTTAAAGCCCCTTTCTCTCCACTGGAAATGCCTTCTCCTAATTCAACAATCTTTGCAGCTTGAGCTTCTGGACTCATACCATCTGTATTTAACCATATAGATCCATTATAAAAATAGTTTTTCCAAACGTCCTTTAAGTTCTTCTTAACACAGTTATTGATATCATTGACATTATTAAAATTCTTCTCTCCACCCTGAGATGTTTCCATAAAAGTCCCATCAGGATTTCTAGGCACTCCATATTGAAATAAATCATAAACCTTATAAGTTTCCACGGGCTTTTGATTCTTTCTATCTGTTCTATCCCATTTAATACCATTGATACTATTTTCAACACTTCCTTTTGAAAATAATAGTTTTTCATTCTCTGAAGAAGCCTTATTCTCTTCCCAATTATAATTCGGCGCTAAATCATCGTGTTCAAATGTAGCCCAAATAAATTCTGGATGATTTTCTACTACTCCAACCACATGCATTCCCGATAATGCTACTTCAATATTCCTTTTTCCTTTATTCTTTTGAATTACCTGAGCCATTGTTGTATAATAATTATTGACCTCTTCTTTTGGTAATGCACTCGTCGCAACCCATGAAGCCTTTAACTCCAAAGATCCAAAAGGGAAGGTAAAATTGTTATTTCTCTTTACAGTGTCATTTTTAATGATCTCTCCAAATTTTAGAGCGGACTCTTTAAAGATAGAATCAATATAAATCGAGTAAAATACGGTTTCTGAATTCCCATCAGAATTGAAAGAAGGATTTGTTCTCAATACTATTTTACCATCTCCAGCTTGTAACGTATCGGTTAGTACAACGTTTACCCCTTCTGGTATATCAACATCTTCCATATGCGAGGTAACCTGAAATATTTTCGAAGAGTTCAAAAATAACGGAACATCAGTCCCTTTCTTTTTAGTTGGTTTGGTTAACCATAAAAACTTCTGCCACGACCACTGATGGAACATTTTGTTGGTAGAGCTTTTTGCACTAAAAGGACTCTTTTCACCTCCCTCAATTGGATTCTTGGTTTGAGAATGTGGGAACCATGATGCATCACATAATTCTACTGATGTTGATGTTTTATAAACAGAACCTTCCTCTTTTTTAGTAGATTCTTGCTTTTGTTTACACGAACTAAAAAATAGAGCCCCCAAAGAAAGAGTCAGACCTAAAGTTGATTTTGAAATTAACCTCATAATATGTTAGTTTTTTGATGGCTGCAAAAATGAAATAATAATTTTATTAAAGTCAAGAAAAAGTCACGAGTTCCTTAAAATAAGTTATAACTAGGGATATTTCGATCATAATTGAACATATAGTCATGTTTAACACTACGAATAACATTAAAACATTAAGAATTCTATAACTAAACTTAGCTATGCTTTTCCTTTTATTGGAAATAGAAAAAGTAAAATAAGTTTATTATTTATATTCCCTGAATAGCAATAAAAACCGACTATATTATTATAGCTTTTTACTTATCTTTAAGAAAACAAAAAGCAATGAGTAAACATCATGAATTTATGAGTGAGGCGGTAAAAGCTGCTTTAAAAGGAATGAAAAACAATGAAGGAGGACCGTTCGGTTGCATCATTGTTAAAGATGATAAAATTATAGGAAGAGGAAATAATAAGGTTACCTCTACCAACGACCCAACCGCTCATGCCGAAGTAACAGCTATTCGTGATGCTTGTAAAAACCTAGGCACTTTTCAATTAGATGGTTGTATTGTTTATACTTCTTGTGAGCCTTGCCCTATGTGTTTAGGTGCTATATATTGGGCTCGTCCCGATAAAGTATATTATGGAAGCGGGCAAAAAGATGCAGCTGATATTGGGTTTGACGATGCTTTTATTTATAAAGAAATTCCTTTACCGTACCATAAAAGAAGTATTCCTTTTGAGCAACTCGGAAGAGAAATAGCGCTTGAACCATTTGAAAAATGGAATGATAAAAATGACAAAATAGAATACTAAAAATAACAATTCAAACAAAACCTCTCTTTCTATAAGTTTCAGAGAGGTTTTAAGCTGTACTCAATCGTAAAACTTTACTTTAATCTATTCATTTGATAATCTAACAATTCTTGCTTACTTTTCTCTAGTTCAATCTGGTCTAAACTTTTACCATCTACTTCACCTTTAATATAATCTCTAAAAATATGACTTAAATATAATGGTGAATTATTATTACTACTAATCGAATTATGACAAGTAAAACAATTTACTAATTTACTTACATTAATTTGTTGAATACTATCTTGAAAAGTTTGTGTATACGTTTCCATAGTTGCATTTGCACAATTCAAGGATCCTCTAGCGAACGAGCCTGGATAAGCATTGGATATACTTTTGGCTAAACCAGTAATTAAACTCGTTTGTTGATTTTTAGTTAAACCATCGGTATCGATCCAAATAGAACCATTATAAAAATAATTCTTCCAAACGTCTTTTAAATTCTCTTTTACACATAAGTTAATATTTTCAATATTCTCAAAGTTTATAGGTTCCTCTTGACTTGTTTCCATAAAAGCACCTCCTTTATTCATTGGCACTCCGTATTGGAACAAATCAAATGCTTTATATTTTTCTTTTGCTGAAGTTCCTGTCCAAGTAATTCCATCAATCCCTGATGTTACACCTTTTTGGAACAATAATAATTCATTATCTGAACTTGCTTTATTCTCCTTCCAATTGTAATTAGGAGCCATGGTATTATGCTCAAATGTTGCCCAAATAAACTCCGGATGATTTTCAACGACTCCAACAACATGCATTCCTAACATCGCTACTTCTGTATTTACATAGTCTTTACCATCTCTTGTAACTGCGGCGGTGGTTTTATAATAATTACTTAAATCTTTTTCGGCAATTGCCTTAGTTGCCACCCAAGAAACTTTTAATTCTAACGAACCAACTGGGAAAGCGGATAGGTTATTTTTCTTTAAACTTCCATTTAAAATAGAGTCTTTAAACTTTTCAGCCGCTTCTAGCATCGTTACATCTGAATGAATTGAATAAAAGACAGTCGTTTCCTTACCTGAAGTTCCATAGGCTGGGTTCGTTTTCAGTACACCGCTAGAACCCGCTTGTAAAGTATCTGATAATACTAATAAAGCTCCTTGTTGCTGCTCTACGGGTTGCATACGTGAATTTACCTGAAGTAACCTTTTAGAGTCTAAAAACAACGGTTTGCTTCCTTCTCTTTCTTTGGATGATATAGGTTTCGTCAACCATAAAAATTTTTGCCATGACCATTGATGAAATATTGCGTTAGTAGTACTTATTGTATCGAATGGACTTCCCTTCCCCTCTTCTGGCGGTGGTGTTTGAGAGTGTGGGAACCAAGAACTTTCGCAAAGCTCCTTTGATGAACCTTCATTATAACTTGAAAGATTCAGAATATCTCCATTTTCTTTTTTACCTGTTTCCTTTTTACAAGATATACTAGAAAAAATGCAGCATATAAAAAGTAAGCCATAAATTACTTTAATTCTTTTGTTCATGATTTTGTTGGTTTTTGGTTAAATACAAGATAATGAGATGAGTAATATCCCATCACATTTTAACCTTAAGAGTAGTATTTTGAGGTATGAAAGTATTTATTAAGACCATATAGATCAAACTAACAATCAACCAATTACGATAATAACGGATAATCCAACATACTCCAAAAAGATAACTTTGAAATCAAATTTATAGGTATTATACATTCTCTCTTCTTTATCTTTTTTATCTTTAACTCATAGAAATTAATTCTGTTTTACAATTATCATTTATTATGATTACACTTGAAAACGACTATTTACAAATTGAAATAAAAAATATTGGTGCCGAACTTTGTAAAGTATATTCTAAACAAACAAATTTAGATTATCTATGGAAGGGAGATCCTAAATTTTGGAAGCGGCACTCTCCTGTATTATTTCCAATTGTTGGGAAGCTTGTGAACAATTTTTATACTATCAATCGTACTAAATATGAGCTAAATCAGCATGGTTTTGCTAGAGATTTAGAGTTTAATGTGATCACTAAAACGAACGAAAGTATTCTCTTTGAGGCTGAATATACTCAAGAAACATTACTTAAATATCCTTATAAATTTACACTTCAAATTGGATATCAATTAAAAAAGAACCTTATTGAGGTTACCTATGAAGTTTTCAATAAAGACGATAAATCAATTAACTTTTCAATAGGAGCTCATCCAGCTTTTAATTGCCCAATATCAGAAAGTAGTAGTTTCAATGATTATTTTATTGAATTTGAGAAGGAAGAGAATCCTATTCAACACTCATTGAATCCACAAACTGGTTTTAGAAAAAAAGATACTGAAAGAGTTCGTTTAAATAAAACCATTCCTCTTTCATACAATCTATTTGATAATGATGCTATTATGTTTGAGGGTCTCGAATCTAAACAAATTTCTTTAAAATCGAACAAACATGAACATGGAGTTCATTTTTATATTCCTAATTGGAGATATATGGCCTTTTGGACTCAAAAAGGAAACGCTCCGTTTGTTTGTTTTGAACCTTGGATGGGGATTGCTGATGAAGAAAATACGGATCAGGTATTTGAAACAAAAACAGGAATCATGAGCCTTAATATTGGTGAGACATATACTAATGAATATGCTATGGAGTTTTTTTAACAAAAACTCTAAGTACCTGGTATTACAAAATCAAATCCAATGTTTTTTTACGTTGGATTTTTTTTGTTTCTGTCTCTATAAATTTTGAAACTGCCAATACTTCTTTTGGCTTTTCATATTTCCCTAAAGTTTCAATACTTTCAAGCCTTTTCTTTATATTTAATAGTTCTTTGCTGGTTTTATCACCTTCTAATACCAAAATTAACTTTTCTCCTAAAACAGTATCCGAAACACCTGTAACGAAAAAACGTTCATCAATAATATTAGACAACTTTTCTTCTATCTTTTCAGGGTTTAATTTAACGCCACCTGAGTTAATAATATTATCGAATCTCCCCAACCATTCAAAAGAAGTTTCAGAATGTAACTCCACAATATCGTTGGTTACCACAACTTCTTCGGAAACTTTCTGAGCTTTAATTATTAAACAGCCTCTATCATCTGTATCTAAAGTAACATTTGGTAAAGTTTTGTAGAAAGAATTTTCACTACCCTCTTTGTTCAATCTTTTCACTGCAATATGAGTTATTGTTTCAGTCATCCCATAGGTTGCAAAAATTTCAGTGGTGCAATTTTCAATTTCTTTTTTCAAGTCATTACTAACAACACCTCCTCCAACAATTAATTTTTTAACTTTACTTAAGTCTTTTAAACTAGCTTGTAATTGCATAGGAACCATGGCCGAGAAATCATAGTTCTTTTTAGCTTTAGACAAAGGGTTAGCTACAGGTTTAACGATATCAATATGCCAACCAAGTGTCATTGCTCGTACCAACATCATTTTCCCTGCGATATAATTGACAGGCATACATAATAAAGCTGTTGTATTTTCACCCAGCTGAAAAAACGCTCCAGTCGCTTTTGCAGAGTTTATCATAAACTCTTTGTTTAATTTTATTGGCTTTGGTTTCCCTGTAGATCCTGAAGTGCTTACAACAATAAAGTCTCGATCATTAAACCAATCATCCATAAAGCTGTAAATTTCAATTGAAATACTACGGGAAAAAGCTAATAATTCATTCGAAGATTTGAATGTTTTGTTATTTAACCGAAAGTTTGTATGAACATACATTCGTTTAAAAATTAAAGTCGTTTATTCCTTGAATGCTTTCATCATTCATAGGCTTTTCTATCTTTCCAAATAATTTTTCTTTCCAATTTTTCCATCCGTACTTCTTTGAGAAAATGATTAATAAAATTGGGTATAAAACTAATACTGGTAAAAACATATCTAAACCTACTGATGGTTCAGAAGTATCAACATACAAAGCTTCCGTTTGAAAAACAGTCCAATCTGTAGTTACGAAAAACGCCGCGACAATATTATTGATTGCGTGCAACCCCAAAGCTAATTCTGTTCCTTCATCTAATAATGTCACTATTCCGAAAAAAAATCCAGTACCAATATAAAACACCATAGAAATTGGACCTAGTTTATCTACTTCCGGATTTGCACCATGAAGTAACCCAAAGGCTACTGAAGTAATTATTAAAGGAGTTAAAAAATTACTAAAACCTTTACTTAACCTAATATTAAACTTAGTTTCATAAAATCTATCAAAAAGCGATAATATATAATAACCAATTCCAATAGCTGCTATATAAACAGAGTTCATAAGAAGATTTACCTCATTTATTGTATTAACATAGATCAAAGTTCCAAATAATATAATAGAATAAAAAGCTAATAAAGGAAACTTCTTGCTTCTAGAAGCAATTCCAAGTCCTTGCATAAGGTATCCACGAAACAACAATTCTTCAAAAGATGTTTGAATTGGAATAAATAGAAATGAAATCAAAACCAATATAAAAAATGGAATAGGTTTAAAATTCCATACATAATTTTCAGGTTCAATAGCAATTCCTAGTCCTATTACAAATATTGAAATAAGACCCCAAGTAATAAAACCAAACCAAAATCTTTTCCAATCGATATTCTTTCTACTCGTTACAATAGTTTTAAACGCTCTTTTATGTAAAAATCGCACTCCCATAAACAAGAACAATAAACCACAAGCAAATGTAAAAATCATTAGAAACAGAAATAAATTACTATTAATACCTAATGTCATGAAACTGTCTTGAGCCGCTGCAGTGAATTCATTCATATCTTCTGAATGCATAATTGCTGCAATTAGTAATGGAACCACTCCTAAAAATTGCCATCCAAAAAAAACAACCAATATTACCAATAAATAGATGTACCATTCATTCCTTCCTTTGTATGCTTGCTGTATAAAGTTCATATATTATAAATTAAAATGCCATTTTTCGTTTCTATTGTATCGTAATCCGCCTTCTACTACTTCTAAAGGACTATTAAAGTTATTGGTAAACAACCCTCCAGTTCCTAAACCTTGAGGCAATGGATTGTTTAATGTATAGGTCCATTGCGCGATTGCATTTAACCCTATATTACTTTCTAAAGCACTTGTAATCCAATTCCCTGCGTTATGATTAGTCGCAATTTCAATCCATTCGTTACTTCCTTTTATTCCTCCAACTAAGCTTGGTTTTAAAATTATATATTGAGGCTGTATTGTTTCAATACATTTTGATTTTTCTTCTGTGAAGAAAATTCCTATTAACTCCTCATCTAACGCTATTGGTAAAGGTGTTTTATCACACAAATCAGCCATTTCTTGCCACTGACCTTGTTTAATAGGTTGCTCTATGGAATGTAATTCAAGTTCTGATAATCTTTTTAGTTTTTCTAATGCATTATCTGGAGCGAAAGCTCCATTCGCATCCACTCTGAGTTCTATTTCATTTGACGAAAATTCACTTCTTATAGATTTCAACAATGCCAATTCTGTATCGAAATCGATAGCTCCTATTTTCATTTTTATGGTAGTAAAGCCTTGCTGCAATTTATCTTTAATCTGTTGCTGCATAAAAGCTTTATCCCCCATCCAAATCAGTCCGTTTATATTAATAAGTTCTTTCCCATCGGTGAAATTTGATGGGTATAACGTAAATAAGTCGTTACTATTTAATGATAAGAATGCTTGTTCCAAACCAAATTGAATAGACGGGAATTCCAAAGTCTCATTTAGTAATTTCTCAAGTCCCAAATGTATATTATCACAAATCCACTTTAATTTGTTTTCATAATCGGGTCTATCATCAATACTAAGTCCTCTAAAAAGCCCGCACTCTCCTACTCCTTTTTTTCCATCTTTTTCTAAAAACAAAAACCAAGTCTCTTTGGTTCTTAAGACACCTCTTGAAGTTCCACTAGCTTGCTTAAACTCAAGAATATATTTTTTATATGAAGCTTTAATCATTTGAACTTTCTGCAAACTTTTTAAAGTTGTTTAAATATTGTTGATCTTGGTCAGCTAATTTCCCCTTCATCAAAGGCAATAAACAACCTAAAATAAAATTATCACTTTTCACATTTGATTCTAATGTCAACTGTGTCATTCCATCAGATAATGTTTCAAAAGAATAACCACCAACTTTTAGCATTCCTCCTCCTTTGAATAGAAGTCTTACTTTTTTGTTATCAATAAAATCCAAAACCTTTTCTTCAAGTACTACTTCATTCCCTTGATTATTTACGGTAACCAGAAAAGTACTTCCCTTTATTTCTTCCGTTTTTAATACTGACTTTATAGATTTTATTTCAGGTATCCATTTAGACATTTTTTCATCGTTATTAAACAATTTAAAAACCTCCGACAGTGGTTTGTCGATAGTTACTTTAGATGTATAGTTTAATTCTTGAACAAATATTCCAATAGCAAAAAATGCTATCGATAATGCTACAACAACACCCAATACGATCTTTACAATCTTCATTTTCCTTTGATCAGCCTTATTCTGTTTTGACATAATAAAAAATTATCTTATAAATTTATGCTATTTCCTATTTCTAAGAGAATTAACTCTTTTTGCTTGTTTGAAAACTTTTCTTTTGCCTCTTCCGTCTCAATTTCTATCGGAGGAAAGGTATTATAATGGCAACCGATAACTTTATCACACTCCACAAAATCACTTGCTATAATCGCGTCATCAACCCCCATCGTAAAATTATCACCTATTGGTAAAATAGATGCCGTTAACTTGGTCGTCATTGGAATCAATTTCATATCCATCGTTAAAGCTGTATCTCCAGCAATATACAATGATTTATCTCCTGCCGTAATCACAAATCCTCCAGGTTGCCCTCCATACGTTCCATCAGGAAAAGAAGATGTGTGTATTGCATTTACATACTTAGCAGAAAAGTTTTCCGCTTTAAAAGTACCTCCATGATTTATAGGATGCCCTTTTAATCCTTTCTCATTATAGTACATTACTATTTCATAATTTGAAATTAATAAAGCTCCTGTTTTTCTTGCCAATGCTTCAACATCTAAAATATGATCTTGATGGGCATGTGTTACTAAAATATAATGAGCTTTTACAGAATCTAAATCGATATTGGATGCCAGTGGGTTTGCAGTAATAAAAGGATCTACAACGATATTTATTCCGTTAATCTCTATTCCAAAACAGGCATGACCGTAAGAAGTTATTTTCATATGTTTATTTCATTAGTTGTTATCCATTCGATATTTTAAAGGATTATTCCCTCTAAAATTCAATAATTATAATTGAATTACCTATTTAATATCTTTTATAAATTTATAAAACACTCCCTAAAGCAAAAAGTATTGCAAAAAGAAATGTGCTCAATGCTACCTTTTTGAGTTCGCCATCTAATTTAGCTTCCTCATTATTTTTCATAACAAAAAGTACATGCTTTATTAAAGGAATATATGCTATTAAAAATAAAAATTGTGATGGAGAACGATACTCTACCACTGTATATAATAGTGCAAATAGGAAAGACGCACCTATTAAATAATAGTGATAGTATTTGGCGAATTCAGCCCCTATTTTAACTACTAAGGTATTCTTTCCTGATTTTGCATCGTTTACTCGATCTCTCATATTATTTAGGTTCAGTACGGCAGTACTTAAAAGACCTATTGTAAAAGCTGGAAGAAATACCGTAAATTCTAATGCTTTTGTATATAAAAAGAAAGTTCCAACAACAGCCAACAAACCGAAAAATATAAAGACAAAAACATCTCCAAATCCGCTATATCCATATGCTGATTTTCCTACGGTATATTTTATTGCTGCTGCAATTGATGCCAAACCTAATCCGAAAAATAACATTGAGTACGCAAAATTATCCTTTCCGAAAGCTTGGTATATCAATAAAATCGCTACGACTAAGGTTAAGATTGCAGTAACAATCATTGCTTTTTTCATTTGACTAGGGGTAATTGCTCCCGAGGAAACCATTCGCTCTTCTCCTTCCCTATTGTCGTCGGTACCTTTTATTCCATCACCATAGTCATTCGCAAAATTTGATAGTACTTGAAAACCAATTGTTGTAAGAATCGCTAACCAAAAAATTGAAGATTGCAATATATTGGTATTTGACAAGTTAACACCTATATGATTAAATAATGAGTTTACTACTCCATTAGTAATACCTATTGAAGCCCCAACAATAATTCCCGATACTGACAAAGGTAAGGTACGTAATCGTGCAGCTTTTATGTAGTTTTTCATGTGTTTATATTGATTGTGCTTTACACTTTCGAGCAAAAACTCAGTTACTGAACTAAAGATAATTTAACTCAAAACAATAAAGACTATACTTGAATAATATAAAGTATCAAAGATACTTATTTGACATGAAAAATCATACTTGGTAAGTCTTAGTTATTCTCTATTGTACTAGGAAATTTTGTAAATCAATTTGATCTTCTAGTCGGCTTCATGTTAGATATTTATTATTTTTTTTAAAGCCGTTTTACTTTTTAATAATACTTAACTTACCGTCATTGCTTATTAAATATTGTTTTTTAGTTAATGGACTCTCACAATACCAGAACCACTTTTTATCAATATTTCTCCTTTTAAAAACTACTTTAGCCCCATGAAAAAAGCCTACAGTTTCTCTACTATACTCATTCACATTATTCGATACTCTAAGTTTCTGACGATATTGAATATACATCCACTGAATTAAGGGTGCATCGATGGGAAGTTCATTGATATCTACTGTTTCATCTGATTTATTAAAATAAACATATCCCCATTTTTCTGGTTGATGAATATTTACCGCACCTTGAGAACTCCAAACCCAGTTGCTAGATGGTTTTAATTTATTTGAGTAATCTCTTACTCGTTTATATTTTCCATTGTCAAGTAAGAAATTCCAATGTACCCTCATAAAATTCATGCGCCAAAATCTACCTTTGCCCACAGGACTTTCATCATTATCTACATTTAAGCTTTTCCATGGTAATGCCATTTCTATAACCCAACCTTTGTCTATATCATTAGAATTGTTCAATGTTCCTTCATGAGAAACTTCAGTCTTTATCCCTTGAATATCCCATTCGAATTTAACTTCCGGGTTATTTCTGTATGGTTTGCTAATGAATAAATCCCAGACTGTATTTAAAGCATTTATTTCCAATTCCATGTAATTATGAGTATTTCCATCGGGGTCTAAAAAAATTTCAAAACAATTATTATTGAAAATAATAGTGTCTCTTTGTTTTAAAGTTCCCCATATATGTTCGTCTTGAAGTTTGGCTAGAATATATACGTTTTCGTTGTCCCAAAGCATTTTAAAGTTAGTCTTGTACTTAGGTTTCTTTTTCCCTTCAATATCTATAAATGTTTCTGACCATTGCGCTCGATTCCAAATTTCACTATCGATAAAACCATCAATTAATGGTGCCTTGCTTACAAAGTCAGAAACATATAGTTTCGGAGTTTCAATATCCTTAATATCTTCAGGTGTTATGCTTTGAGCTTTCATTCCCATACAGCAAATCATAACCAATATTCCACAAAAATTCTTCATGATAAACTAATATCAGATAAAAATACTTCAATTAGCCTAAATTAATCATAAATATTGTTCTTGAATTAATTTATCGGTTTACTTGAAAGTTAAAGCCAACTTTCCTTCCTTGTTGCTCTATAACAAATTCTCTTTCGCTAATGACCGTATTATCTTGTAACGATTTAACGAAAATTGAATAGGGTCTGAAATTAACTTCGGTTACATCTTCATAAGTAAAATCGAAATTCGCCTTAAGGTTTAGGTTCGCTGCGTACCCTTTTTTATAAGGAAAAACATTAGTTTCTGCAGAATTTTCCTGTTTAAAAAATTGAGCTTCTTCAAAAACTGGTTTTATTTTCCCTTTATGTTCACCAGCGGTTTTAGATACTTCAATACTGACTGAAGTCAATCTGCCCTCTCCATTATTTGGTAAATCTGAGTTACCACCGCATGAAGCTAAAAAGACCGCGCAAATAAATGTAAAAAGATATTTCATCGTAAATTATTTTGAATTATTAACATCATCAAGTCTACAAAGTTTATACCAATAAAAAAGCGCATTACAATTGTAACGCGCTTTTAAGAAATTTTTATGTTCTTTTTATAAATTATTAGCTTCTGCTATTAATTCAGCAATGTCCTTTACTTGAATTTGCTCTTCTTTTTCCTTAAATTTCACTCCATCCGTCATCATAGTATTACAATAAGGACAACCCGTAGCAATAATTTGAGGGTTTGTTCCCAGTGCATCTTCTGTTCTTAAAATATTTATATCCTTATCTCCTCTTTCAGGTTCTTTAAACATTTGAGCCCCTCCTGCACCACAACACAAAGCGGTAGATTTATTGCGCTTCATTTCGGTCATTTTAACTCCTAAACGTTTAATTAATTCTCTAGGAGTTTCATACACATCATTTGCCCTTCCTAAATAACAAGGATCGTGATACGTTAATCTCTTATTTTTAAGATTCTCACCTTCTACAGATAGGCGTTCTTCATTTATCAATTTACTTATAAATTGGGTATGATGATACACTTTATATTTTCCTCCTAAGCTAGGATATTCATTTTTAAATGTATTGTAAGAATGAGGGTCGCAAGTAACAATTGTTTTCACCTCATATCCATTTAAAACTTCAATATTCATCATGGCTTGCATTTGAAACAAAAACTCATTTCCTGCTCTTTTTGCCGCATCGCCTGTTGAACTTTCTTCAGTACCTAATACCGCAAAATCAACCTTTGCTTCATTTAAAATTTTAACAAAAGCTCTGCTAATTTTTTTTGCTCTATCGTCATAACTTCCAGCCGCTCCTACCCAAAACAACACTTCCGGTTGCTTTCCTTGAGCCATCATCTCTGCCATTGTTGGTACATTCATAATTCTTTATCGTTTAATTGTTGACACATTTCTTGTTTTACACTTACTTGATTAAAACTGATTAGTTATTCGTCTTTCCAGTTTAATCTATCCATTTGGCTATACTGCCAAGGTGCACCATTGTTTTCAATGTTTGTCATCATCATATTAAGTTCTTGAGGAGCAGCCGACTCTTCCATTACTAAATAACGACGCATTTCCATTATAATTGATAAAGGGTCAATTCCTATTGGGCATTCTTCTACACAAGCATTACAGCTAGTACATGCCCATAATTCTTCTCTTGTTATATAATCATCTAATAGTTGTTTACCATCGGGTTTAAATTCTCCTTTATTAACATCTATAATATTTCCAACCTCCTCTACTCGATCACGTGTTTTCATCATAATCGCTCGAGGTGATAATTCTTTTCCTGTTAAATTTGCTGGACATGAAGAAGTACAACGACCACACTCAGTACATGTGTATGCATTCATTAATTGTACCCAATTTAAATCCGTTACATCTGAAGCACCAAACTTTTCGGGTTCTCCCTCATCCTCTCCTTCCGCTGGCATCGCATAAGGATCTGCATCAGGATCCATCATCATTTTTACTTCTTTTGTTACTGAAGCTACATTTGTAAACTGTCCTTTTGGATTCAAGTTTGCAAAATACGTATTAGGGAAAGCTAATAGAATGTGCAGGTGTTTTGAATAATATAAATAATTTAAAAAGATAAGAATTCCTACAATGTGAACCCACCATGCTGTTTTTTCTATCACATGAAGTTGATCATGAGAAAATCCTTCAAACCAAGGAGCTATAAACTGTGAAACTACATTTCCAACTCCTGCTTCTTGAAAACCTACATCCGTTGCATTCATTACTAAAAACAACGACATTAACACCATTTCAAAATACAAAATAATGTTCCCATCATTCTTTGGCCATCCGGTCATTTCTTTACTCCAAAAACGTTTAATTTTTTCAACGTTTCTTCGAAACCAAAATATGATTACGGAAACAAATACTAACAATGCCAGAATTTCAAAAGTTCCTATTAAGAAACCATAAATACCATTACCCAATGGTTTTTGAAATACCCTGTGCGTTCCAAATAATCCATCTACAACGATTTCGAGCATCTCTATATTAATGATAATAAACCCCACGTAAACAACAACGTGCAAGATTCCTGAAACTGGTCGCCTAACCATTTTATATTGTCCTAAGGCAATTTTCGCCATATTTTTCCAACGCTCGGGCTTTCTATCATTTCTATCAATATCTTTACCTAGTTTGATATTTCTAATCAGCTTTCGAACATTCATTACAAAGTATCCTATTCCTGCGATTAATATAATTGCAAAAAAGATGTTTGGTACGTAATTTTCCATGTATTATTTGTTAGTTATTGATGATTCCAATTGTCGTCTTCGGAGCTATTAGGTGACAATCCTAAAATATCTCCTTTGGCAGAAACTCCTAGACCTAATACCGTTCTGTTAGCATAGTTAAAATAACTAACTACTTGGTTTATCTCTAAAATTTCACCATCAGTAAATTCCTTTTCTTTTAAGCAATGGATGCTTCTCTCAGCTAATTCTGAAGGTTGTAGTGTAAGTTGTTTGGCATATTCCAAGCCTTCTGCATATTTCTGATCTAATGCAAGACTTAAATTATTAGTTTCCAAACTCTTTTTGAGTTCAGAAGCTTGTTTATCATTATTTAACAATTTTACAAGTCCTGAATAATGGTGCTGAACACAATAATCACATTTATTTAACATGCTCACATAAACTCCGATAGTTTCTAAATACCATTTAGGGAGTGTGTTGTTACTATTATGTAATACATTCTTATACAATGCCATGTGTCCAACCATCGTATGTGGTCTAAGACCATGAACAAGCATTATGTTATCAACATTATTATTAGGCCCAGTTACCTTTTGATAAAGTTTTTTCAGTTTTCCTTGAGCTTCTTGAAATGAAATTATTTTAATCCAGCTCATTGACTATTTATTGCTAACGTTCTTATTGCTGTTTTCTTTATTATACCCTTTTGCTTTCTTTCCAAATAATGAAAAATGGACAAAACGTTTTGGGTTTAATTTCATTTCTCTTAGAAGTTCTTCTAATTCTTTGGAAGCATTGGTTAAATTCGTATACATTGCTTTATCCGTCATTAACTTTCCAAGCGTTCCTTTACCACTCTTCATATCCGCTAAAATTACATTTACGTTTGTCAATGTAGTTTCTAACTTTTTAACGGTTCCTCCAAGATTAGCCTTCGCTAAGTCGCCTGAAACTTTTGAAAAATCTTCCGTTATTTTTTTTGTATTCTTAATAGTTTCTTCTAAATTCCCTTTACTATTATTAAGCATTGAATTTACCGAAGATAAAGTTCTTCGAACATCAGTAACTGTTTTTTCAAGATTTAAAATACTTCTATTTAAACTTCTTCGTGATTTGTAATCCAATATCTGATTAAAGCCAGTAACCAATGAGTCTACACCGTCTATAGTATGTTCCAGCCTCGGAGTTAGTTTATCACTTAACGACCCTATAAGATCTTGCTCTATTTCTCCTCTAAGAAAATCACCTGATTTAGCTTCTTCTCCATCATAATTAGGAATGATTGCTAAATTCTGACCTCCCATAAGCCCTGCAGAATAAATTTTAGCAATACTATTTTTGCTAAAACTAAATCTATTATCCACACTTAGTTTCACGACCAAGTTACCTCTTCTTTCTGGATTTTTATTAAAATTGATTTCCGATATTCTTCCTACTTTTAATCCATTAATGGATACCATACTAGCCTCATTTAGTCCGCTAATATTGTCAAATTCAACATAAAAGTATCTTGTACCTGGATTGAAAAGATCTTGACCTTTCAGAAAATTGTAACCCCAAACGAATAATGCTATAATGACTACTGCAACTATTCCTGTTTTTAATTCTTTAGACATGCAAAATGATTAATACAAGCGAAAATAATAATTATTTTCGGTAGTTAGTAGGTAGATTTGATCTAAATTACAAAGAATTAAGCGCTTCCTTCACAGAGATTTTTTTGCCGTCTTTAAATGCTACAACAAAGGCTCCCTTATGCCCCACTTCTCGCGCTTTACTTTGCATTCTTTTCACTTCTTGAAAATCAGAGGTTTGACCGTAATAATATTTATAATAACCTTCAATAAAACTAGACTCCACCTCACTTAATCCTTTAAAGTTGAAATTATTTGAAAGTTTATTTCTAGAAGCTGCTATTTGAACTCTGAAATAAACGCCTCTTTTGATCTCTTTTTTTGGCTCTTTCTTTTTTGGCGAAGATACTTTCTTGCTCTCCTTTGTTTTAGCTACAACTACTTTTTTTGGTTCTTCCTTCTTTTCCTTAGGTTTTACCTTTGTTTTAACCAGTGTCGTTTTTTCTTCCTCTTTTTTCGTAGTATCAATAGGTAACTCTCCTACTGAATTTATTTTTATTTGTTTTATATACTTTTTTATGGCTTCTGAAATTGCTTTTGCCATTTTATATTGTCCACTTCTTGAATTCAAAAACTGACCTTCAACTTTGTTTGAAATAAATCCTAACTCTATCAAAACGCTTGGCATTACAGTTTCTCTTAGAACTAAAAAATTTGCTTGTTTTACTTTTCTATCGTAGCGTTTTATACCTCTAAAGTTTCGTTGTACTAATCCTCCAAAAGCCAAACTCATATCTAAATTCTCTTCTTGTAATACTGACAGTGCTATTACAGTTTCGGGAGAATTAGGATCGTAGTCATAATTCTTCCTATAATCATCTTCCAGTAAAATTACCTCATTTTCTTTTTTTACTATTTCCAAATTCTCTTTATTTCCTCTTAATCCGAGAACATAAGTTTCCGCACCATGCGGTCTACTTGAATTGTTTGCGTTACAATGAATTGAGACAAATAAATCTGCATTTTTCTCATTAGCTATCCTTGCTCTGTTATGTAATTCTATAAAAACGTCCTTCTTTCTTGTATAAATAATGTTTAAATCCTTGTCTTTTTTAAGAATTTCACCAGTCTTGAGAGCCAAGCTTAAAGCAATCTTTTTTTCTATATATCCTCCTCGTGAAGCACCATAATCTTTACCTCCGTGACCTGCATCTAATACAACCGTATACTTTTTCTGAGCGCTTATTGTTGTTATACTATATGAAAAGATAAATCCTAAAAAAAGGATAAAACTTAACTTTTTGGTAATATATTTGCTGAATTTTAAGATTCTCATCAATTATTTTTAAGTAATTTTGGCGTTTAAAATTTGTATACTCAAATAGTAAGCCATAATTTTAATTGAACACAAAAATAGTATTTATAGTCTTGCGAACAAATCTAACTTACATACTTTTATTTTTAAGTTTTCTCAGCTTTAACAAAGGTTATTCTCAGGATTTGAGTACACAAAACACCTCTATTAAAAAAGCTAAAGATTCCTTAAATATAGCAAAAGATACTGTTTTTAACAGAAACTTAAAAGAGATAACAAAACCTTCGAAAGATTCGATCCCGAATGACTCTATTGTAAAGCCAAAAGAAGTAATTGATGGAATTATTACCCATGATGCCGAAGATTATACCATTCAGGATGCAAAAAACAAAACCATTACACTTTATAATAACGCTAGAGTAACGTACACAGACTTGGACCTAAAAGCTGGGATTATTATTTTAGATTATAAAAATAATACGGTATATGCCAAAGGTATAAAAGACAGTATAGGTTATCATCAAAGACCACAATTTAAACAAGGCGCTCAGGAAAGTGAACAAGATTCTATTCTTTTTAATTTCAAAACTAAAAAGGCTTTAATTTATGGTGTAAAAACTGTTCAAAGTGATATTATTACCTATGGTACCAAAACCAAACGTGTAAATGATTCTACTATTTATATGCGTAAACTTCGTTTTACAACATCTCAAAAGGAAATACCTGATTATTATATTTCTACAAGTAAAGCTAAGTTAGTTCCTGGTAAAAAAATTATTGTTGGAGGAAGTCATTTAGTTCTCGCCGACGTTCCCACTCCTTTATATTTACCTTTTGCGTACTTTCCTTTAACTGACAAAAGAAGCTCTGGGTTTATCATTCCTTCCTGGGGAGATAGTAATAGTCAAGGTTTTTTCTTGCAAAACGGAGGGTATTATTTTGCCGTTAATGATTATTTTGATTTAACCGTATTAGGAGATGTTTACACCAATGGAAGCTGGGGATTAAGAGCTGATTCTAATTATTATTTCCGTTACAAATCTAGCGGAAACTTCAGTATTAGATTTGAAAATATTATTCAAGGAATTAGAGGTTTAAGTGGCTACAGTAAATCTTCAAACTTCAACGTTAGATGGAGCCATAGTCAAGATGCTAAATCTAGTCCAAACTCTCGTTTTTCGGCATCTGTAAACTTAGGTAGTAGTCAGTATTATAATCAGTCATTAAATGAATTTAATAATTCGCAAAGATTGACAAATACGTTGAGTTCGTCAATTTCATATTATAAAAAGTTTGTAGGGACTCCGTTTAATATGAACGTTACGGCAACTCATCAACAAAATACTAACAGCAATACGATATCAATGACTTTCCCGTCATTACAATTGAACATGGATAGAATTTTTCCATTTGCTGGTAAAGGAGGAATTAAAAAGAATCCTATTCAAAAAATGGGGTTAAACTATAGTATGAGTGGCCAATACAGGATAAATACCACTGATGATGAGTTTTTTACTGAAAAAATGTTCAGCGAGGCACAAGCTGGTATACAACATAACTTAAGTACAAGCACAAATATCAAAGCTTTTAAATATTTTACGCTAGCTCCAACAGTTAGTTATAAAGATGTTTGGTATTTCAGAAAAATTAATAAACGTTACGATTCTAGTATTATAGATAATCAAGGTAATTCAGGTGATATTGTTAATGACACTATTGGAGGTTTTACTAGATTTCATGAATACAATTTTGGTGCTTCACTGTCAACCAATATTTATGGAACATTTAACTTTAAAAAAGGACGATTAAAAGCTATTCGCCATACAATTAGACCTACAATTTCATATGGTTATAGACCTAATTTTGCAAATGCCCATAACCTACAAGTTCAACAGAGTAGTGACCCAAATGATTTATTAACGTATTCTCCGTTTGAAGGAGGAATCTATGGAACCCCAGGAAGCGGTTTGTCTAACTCTATTGGAATTTCAGTTAATAATGTTCTTGAGGCAAAAGTTGCACCCAAGGATCCAGATAGTGACGAAGAAGATGAGAAAGTTACAATTCTTAACAATTTAAATTTCAGTACAAGTTACAATATTGCCGCAGAAGAATTTCGCTGGAGCCCAGTCAGTGCAAGTGCAGGAACCCGTTTATTCAAAGATAAAATGGCACTGAATGTAAATGCGAGTTTTGACCTTTACCAATTAGATGCCGATGGCAATAGAATTGAGAAGATAAATCCTTCTATTTTAAGACTTACGAATGTAGGAGTTACCGCCAACTATTCCATTTCGAGTAAAGATTTTGAGAAAAAAGACGACGACAAAAAAGAAAAGGAAAGTAATGGTAATGGTGCTCAAAACACTCCTGACGTTTTCGGTCAAGACATTCCGAACACAAATGGTTTTGGTAATAATGGAATTGGAGGTCAAGAAGATAATTCTTCAAAAACGAAAGTTGCAAAGTTGTACAATGCCAAAATTCCTTGGAGCCTGAATTTAGTTTATGCCATGAATTATTCTAAACCTGGAAATGTTGGAAACATCAGCAATAATTCATTAATGTTTAGTGGTAATGTAGAACTCTCTCCAAAATGGAAAGTAGGTTTTTCTTCTGGTTACGATATAAAAAATAATGCCTTTACTTTTACAAGATTAAACTTTTCTAGAGACTTAGATAGTTGGAGGTTCAACTTTAACTGGACACCTTTTGGAGTAAACTCTGCCTATTACTTCTTTATAGGGGTGAAATCATCCGTAATGAGTGATTTGAAATGGGATAAGAATAAACCACCAGATAGAGTGTTGTTCTAACCAATTCTTCTTAATTTAGAGGCATTAAAAATCTCATTAGTCTTGATTTTACTTGTAAGGATAATCAGACTACATTTGATTCAAAATAATAAAACGGTATATAGATGAAAGAAATTATCACAACTACAAAAGCACCTCAGCCAATTGGGCCATACAATCAAGCAATATTAAAAGGAGACACCTTATATACTTCCGGACAAATAGCTATTAATCCCGAATCTGGTGAGTTAGTTTTAGATTCAGTTGAGCTAGAAACTAAACAAGTAATGGAAAATATGAAGCAAGTACTTGCTGCTGCAAATATGACTTTTGAAAATGTAGTAAAGACTTCCATTTTTATATCTGACATGAATAATTTCTCTAAAATTAATGAAGTATATGGTCAATATTTCAATGAAGATACAGCACCAGCGAGAGAAACTGTTGAGGTTGCAAACCTTCCCAAATTTGTGAATGTAGAAATTAGCATGATTGCTATTAGATAAGTACTGAATACATCTTTTAAATAACAAAACTCTTGTCAAGAATAATTCCTCTTGGCATTTTTTATTTTTATTATAAACAATACGATTTATAAATAAAAAACCCGCTTAAAAACGGGTATATATTTAAAATTCTATTAAGCTAGTTTATTTTATAATCCTGATGAATACACTAATAAATCTATAATTTTAGTAGCATATCCATACTCGTTATCATACCAAGATATTATCTTAAAAAAATTTTCGTTTAACTCCAAACATGCAGCCGCATCAATTACAGAAGTCCTTGGCTCTGACACAAAATCTTGTGATACCACCTCATCTTCAGTGTATCCAACAATTCCTTTATAGACTCCTTTTGAAGCTTCTTCGAAAGTTGCTAATATTTCTCTTAATGAAGTAGGTTTTTCAGTTCTAAATGTTAAATCAATTAAAGATACATTTGGCACAGGAACTCTTACTGCCATTCCAGTTAATTTTCCTTCTAACTTAGGCAATACCTTCGTTACCGCAATAGCGGCACTTGTACTTGTTGGGATAATATTATTCCCCAAAGTTCTTCCTCTTCTCCATTTTTTATTGGGTCCATCCACTGCATTTTGCGAAGAGGTTGAGGAATGAACCGTTGTCATCAACCCTTCTTTCAACCCAAAGTTATCATTGATGATTTTCGCTACAGGAGCCAAACAATTTGTAGTACATGAGGCATTAGAAAACACCAATTCATTTTTAGTTAACTCTTTGTTATTCACCCCCATTACATACATTTTAGCATCTTTTGAAGGAGCCGAGATGATCACTTTTTTTGCTCCTGCCTTTAAATGAAGTGACGCTTTGTCTTTATCGGTAAAATAACCTGTAGATTCAATAACATAATCTACATTAACTTCGTCCCATTTTAAATATTCCGGTTGTTTTTCCGCAGTAACTCTAATTTCTTTTCCATTAACCACCAAATTCCCTTCTTGAACCTCTACCGTTCCAGGAAAACGACCATGAACTGAGTCATACTTCAACAAATAGGCTAAATAATCTACATCCATTAAATCGTTAATCGCTACTACTTCGATATTATCTCTAAGAGTTACAGAACGAAGAGCTATTCTTCCAATTCTACCAAAACCGTTGATCCCAACTTTTATCATGTCCCTTTTTAATTTATCATATTTAATACGATTTATAAATAAATATCTCGCATATAAACAGTTTCTTTTCACATTCTACAGCGTTAAAAAAAGAAACCGTAACTAAGGCTATGCATTGCTTTTTTCGCCTTGTATAAAGAAAAAATAATTCAATTAATTTATACGAAATTTTTAATCACCAATCGTATATTCCTTTCAAAGGCTTTAACTAAATCAAGCTTTTACCCCCCTATTTTTCAGGAGTACAAATATAAACTATATAAACACAAAAAAACTGGTAAGAAATAAAATCCCACCAGTTTTAAACAAATTTAATGTATATCGTTTACAACGATGAAGAAAGTGCTTTTTCTTCTACGTTAGATAATGATGCTGAGTATTCAGTTAAATCAACTAACTTCGTTGCATATCCCATTTCGTTATCATACCATGACACTACTTTCACAAAATTATCAGATAATGCAATTCCAGCATTAGCATCAAAAATAGAAGTTCGAGTATCTCCTACAAAATCTTGAGAAACAACTAATTCTTCGGTATAACCTAAAACACCTTTCATAGCTCCTTGAGAAGCATCTTTCATTGCTAATTTAATATCTTCGTATGACGCTTTATTTTTTAACCTCACAGTTAAATCTACAACAGAAACATCCATAGTAGGAACTCTAAAAGCCATACCTGTAAGTTTTCCATTTAATTCTGGTATTACTTTCCCTACCGCTTTAGCAGCTCCTGTAGAAGAAGGTATAATATTATGTAAAGCAGCTCTTCCTCCTCTCCAATCTTTCATTGAAGGTCCATCAACTGTTCGTTGAGTGGCTGTACTAGCATGAACGGTTGTCATTAACCCTTCCTCTATTCCAAATTTGTCATTTAATACCTTAGCTATTGGAGACAAACAGTTCGTTGTACAAGAAGCATTAGAGAAAATTGTATCACTACTCTTTAACTCATTATTGTTCACACCCATTACGAACATTGGTGCATCTGGAGAAGGCGCAGAGATTACAACTTTCTTCGCTCCTCCATTAATATGTAATTGAGCTTTGTCAATAGTCTTAAAAATACCTGTACATTCTAACACGTACTCTGCTCCTACTTCATCCCACTTTAAATTTTCAGGATCACGTTCTGCAGTTATTCTAACTTCATTTCCATTCACAACTAACTTGTCACCTACAACCTCAACTGTTCCTTCAAATTCTCCATGTACAGAATCGTACTTTAACATGTATGCTAAATAATTTACATCATCAAGTAAATCATTAATAGCCACAATTTGAACATTTGAACGTTTCACTGCAGATCTGAAAGCTAGTCTACCAATTCTACCGAATCCGTTAATCCCTATTTTAATCATAATATATTGTGTTTTTATGTAGTCATTATATCTGAAACTCTTAGAAGTTCCATGTTTATTTCTTGTATTCCTTTTATTGCTTTTTCTAAATCAGTTGCAACCACTTGATTGTTCTGCAATCCAACCATAAGGTTCGATTGACCATCGATTAATAATTCAACAGCTTTTACTCCAAGTCTACTCGCTAAAACTCTGTCAAAACAAGATGGCGAACCTCCACGTTGCATATGTCCTAAAACCGATACCCTTACTTCATATTCCGGCAGATTTTCTTCAACATAATCTGCCAATTCAAATACAGTTTTCCCTGTCTTATCCCCTTCTGCAACGACAACGATACTTGATGATTTCCCTGACCTCTTACTCTTTTTAAGAGATTCTAACATTCTATCTAATCCAAGGTTTTCTTCAGGTATTAAAATTTCTTCAGCTCCAGCACCAACACCTGCATTTAAAGCAATAAAACCAGCATCTCTACCCATTACTTCAACTATGAATAATCTATTGTGCGAAGATGCGGTGTCTCGAATTTTATCAATTGCCTCCATCGCTGTATTCAACGCTGTATCATAACCCAATGTATGCGACGTTCCGTAAATATCATTATCAATAGTTCCTGGAATTCCCATAACTGGAAAATTATACTCTTTATTAAATACAACCCCACCTGTAAAAGAACCATCTCCACCGATAACTACTAAACCATCAATTTCCTGTTCCTTTAAATTCTCGTAGGCTTTTTTGCGTCCTTCTTCGGTCATAAATTCTTTTGACCTAGCAGACTTTAATATTGTTCCTCCCTTTTGAATTATATTATTTACACTTCTCGCAGTCATGTTTACGAAATCTCCCTCAATCATTCCCTGGTATCCACGATAAACCCCTACACATTCAGTTCTGTAATATGCACACGCTCTTACTACCGAACGGATTGCTGCATTCATTCCTGGAGCATCTCCTCCAGAAGTCATAACTGCTATTTTTTTCAATCTTTTTGCCATAATCTGTTTGTCAAATCTAGTTATTTTTTGCTTTGTTTTTTCTAAAAAAAACGAAATCGTTTTCGCGTAAAACCTTTATAAACCTTGGGTTTAGAGCTATTTAAGAACCTTAATATTCCGCACCTAACTTCCTTATGTTTAAAAAAATAAGCTATTGTATTATTTAGTTATTTTAACGAGTCTTTTAAACAATAATACTACTTCTTTTTAGTTTTATTGTTCCATAAAATAGGAAAACATAGAAACTTTAATTTTTATTAACATATAAGGCCTTTTATACTATAAAGGTATCTAATACCATTTACAAATTGAAATTATTGTAATAAAATGGATATCTATTTTTAATAGACAGCTCATACAAAAAGGTAGAATAACGAAAAAAGAAATTCTTTTATTGGTCAAGCTCAAGGTGCTAATAGCAGTAATTAACATAAAAAAATCCTTTCTTTTTTAAAGAAAGGATTCGTCACTTGCTTGAGTTCAAAAGTTTATTTAATAACTTTCTTGTAGTGAGTAATTGTGTCCTGTATTTTCATATTATGAAATACAGAAGGAAATAAATCTTTTATAATAAAATGATATTCATAATCTATACTTAGTGCATTTTTCAGGTGAGTCAAACTATAATCTTCCTTGCCTAAAACCATAAACAAGCCACATAATCTATATTCAACCTCTGCAAACTCTCTATATATTTTTTTAGCTTTAATCATAATAGCTAACGCTTCATTATACTCTCCTAAAAACAATAAAATGTCAGTAAGAGCCACATAAATTTCAATAGCATCGTCCTTAAGCTCTATACATTTATAAAAAGCCTTTACCGCTTCTTCGTAAAAATTAAGTTTTAGATTAATATCACCATACTTTCTCCAATATAGAGGATTGGCTTCATCAATCTGTATTGCTTTATTTATATAATATAATGCTTTCGGAAAGTTCTTATTGGAATAACAGGCCGAAGTTAAAAGCATCCAACCTCTATCAAGAAGTGGGTCTTCATGAACCGCCTTTTTATAAAAATGTATGGCAGTTGCTAAATTATCAAGTTGCTGATAACATTCTCCTATTCTAATATATGCATACGCTGTTGGATCATCTAGCTCTAATGTAATTAAATAATTATCAATTGCATCTTGGTATCTTTTTAGCTTCTCTAAAGTTTTAGCCTTCTCTAAATACCCACCAATAAATGAATCATCAATAATAACGGCAAAATCAAAAGACTGTAACGCCTCTTTATACATTCCCATCTCAAAATACTGTCTTCCAAGTTGATGCCATGCAACCTCGCTGTATGGGTTCTTATCCAAATAAGCATTCAAAAACTTAATAGCATCTTCATTGTTTTGCTGCATATCAAAGCAATAAACAATATTATATAAAGAAGAATAATCTTCATAATCCACTTCAATACACTTTGCAAAATTCAAACGAGCATTTTCATAATCATCTAAATACAAATACTCCATTCCAATCATAGACCAAATATCTTCTGGATCTTTCACAAACTCTAAAGATGATTTTAGAATTGATATTGCCTTTTTATGCTTTTTATTTTTGGATAAAATTGTAGCTCTTTGAATAAAAACTTCATCATTATGCGGCTCAACGGCTTCCACTTCCGCTAATAATTGTTCCGCTATTTTTAATTTATCATCAAAAATGAGTAATTCAATTCGCATTAACTTTAATTGAATAGAACTAGGATGCTGTTCTAATCCTAACTTCACTGCTTTTTTTGCTAATGAATGCTTTCCTATATTTAAATAATGTTCGATAATCTCCTCAAACTCTGTGGCATCAAAAAAATAAACATCATTCGTCTTTAACATGGATTCAAATCTTGATACTGGCATAGGTTTTTCCTTTGAAATACGTTTAAAATTACAATAACATTAATGGCATTTGACATTCCATAAGCTTTTCTTGTTAACAAAGTAATTAACAATTATCCTTACTAGCTCTCTATCTTATACATAAACCTACGTTATTTTTTTATTTCTTAGCTCATCGAAGTTTATCACAAATAAGATGTTCTAAAAAAATAACTTTTCACTTTCCTAAAGTGATCTATAAAATAAATTCTTTACCATAAAAACACTACTTCATCTACCTATATTCTCTTCTTCAAAAAACAAAGATTCAGACATTCCTTTAACGTCTTATTTTTAGTAAAACCAACAAACTTTTTGTTGGTTGAGACCAATCATTACAGATTATTCTCTATAGGTAAAGAAGCATACACTTCATGGTTAGTTTTAAGGTAAAGTACGATTTTTTACAACCAAATGCAAGAATATAAATGAATCTAGCTTTCTTCTCACAACCCTATTATTACTTTTTTTCACTCCAAGTACGATGGCTTTTTGAAATTATAATCTATTGAATTTGTATAATTTATTTATCATTTTTTTAAAAAACATGGGTAATAAACGAACAAAGATTCACACTACATATTATATCATCATTATTTCGAGATATACTGGCCACATTGACCGCTTATTATTGGTGATATGAAACTACAGAACGTAGTGGATAGTATTAACTAAATATTTAATAATTATGAAAAATTTTAATGAATTTAAAAAAGAAGAGATTGGTAAAACTAATATGTCTATAGTTTTCGGAGGATTAAGAACCGGAGGAGATCCTTGTTGTAGTGTAACAATATATGCTGATGGCAAACCTGCCAGAACTGATGATGAAGATTGTCAAGAAGAAGTAGCCGCATCGGTTAGCCATGGTTATTCTGCAACTCGTGGTAACTAAAACAACTTATAAAGGAGGTATATATTCCTCCTTTTCTTTACTATACTATGATTATTATCTTATCAACACATGGAGATGCTTCCACTGATGAAGTATGCAAATTATTAACTCTTCGCAAAGCACCATATCTAAGAATAAACGATGATTTGTTTACCAAAGATTCAAGTATTGGTATAAGTCTAGACAATACATTTCTTAGATATACGATTAAAAATTCTATTTATGAGATAAACTATCATGAAAAGCATGTCATCTGGAATAGAAAGTTTGGTTTTTTTTCCAAAACTGAGCTATATAACGAATCAATAAAACAGTTCGATGGTGATATATTAACCTATATATCTTCAGAATTTTATGGCTTTTTACAAATGCTAAAAAGCACTTTTTATAATAGCAAATGGATTAATCCTCCTGCAGATTATAACAAACTAAAACAGTTACGTATTGCTGAAAAGGTTAAAATGAATGTTCCTAGTTATCTTATTACAAATACTAAAAATGAATTAAGTAAATTCAAACAATCAGAAGGAAACATTATTACAAAGTCTTTAAAAGCATCTAAAACTATTTATAGAGACGAATATTATTATCCTTTATTAACTTATAAAGTTAATGATATAGAACAGCTTCATGAAACATTTTTACCATCTATATTCCAAAAACAAATAGAAAAATCATATGAAATAAGAGTTTTTGTAATTGATGAAAAAATATTTAGCATGGCCATTTTCTCACAGAAAGATTCACAAACTAAGGTTGATTTTAGGGATTACAATTTAGAAAAACCAAACAGAATGATTCCTTATATAATACCTACAGAATTACAAGAAAAAATCATTCGTTTTATGAATGAAATTGGGCTTGTAACTGGGTCTTTTGACTTTATAAAGTCATCTTCAGATAGCTTATATTATTTCCTTGAAGTTAACCCAAGTGGTCAATTTGGAATGGTATCTTACCCTTGCAATTACAATTTAGAAGAAGAATTAACATTGTATTTAATTCAGGAAAATTTAAAAAAATGAAAAGATTAGAAACAAAGCATAGCCCATTGTTACCAGTCACATTTTCTGTTGTAAAAGAAAAAAAAGTAACAATCAATAAAAATATAAAAACAATACATACTTCTTGCGATGTTACAAATAATAAAAATTATGCTGTTTCATCTTTTTACAAGTTAATCCATAAACCTTTCGAGTTATGATTTCTAGTAAAAAAATTTACATTAAGTTGTTCAGCTGTGTTTTAATTAGTAAAGGCTATTCTAAAATAATACTAATCGATATCCAACGCAAAGATTATTATTCATTATCAGTAAAATATTCAACCATTTTAAACTCACTACAAACTGGTTTATTAATTAGTCAAATAGATAAAGAATTTGATTCATTAATTTCTTTTTTAAGAGAAGAAGAGTTAATTTTTAATACTACTGAACCTTTTAAATTTCCAGCAATTAGCACCTCTATGAAATTTCGGAACATTATTAGTAATGTTTCATTAATTGCCTCCGAGTATACCATCGATTACATTCTTGATAAATCCTTTATTAAAATATTAGACTCTCTAATGGTAGAAGCTATTTTCATTCATATTAATTCAGAAGTGCTCAATAAAACTAAAAAGATCGTTGCACACTTCTCTTCGTGTGTAGCTCGATCCATGGAACTATCACTTAGTAATGATACGAAAAGTATTAACTTTTATAAAAGCTTAGTAGAACAAAACCCTAGAATTAATAAAATATATGTACATAACAGTAACTCTCAAACCGTAGAGGAACTTTATCATGACAGCTTCGTTGTTTACTCAACCAAAAAAGATAATTTATTTGAAAAGACCAGATCCATGTCAAAGGATTATTTACAAATTAATAGAACCTTAGCTCTCGAGTCTCATCACTATCACACTTATTTTAATCGTAAACTTTTTTTTAACGAAAGAGGCGAAATAATGAATGCTCCCGAATGTAAAAAGTCTTTCGGAAATATAAAAAACATTAAATCTCCTCAAGATTTATTAAACATTATTTCACTACCAGAATTTCAGAAATACTGGTACATTAATAAACAAAAAACAGCAATCTGTAAAGATTGTTCTTACAAACTAATGTGTGTTGATGAAAGGTTGCCATACCCATTAAATGATAAAGAATGGTATCATAAGGAAGAATGTAATTACAACCCTTACATTGGCGAATGGAAATAAAAAATATGCTATAAGCATGGTTCTTAGGTTTAAAAGCGATCAAATTTGAATGATACGATTATTTTTCTATATTTGAGAGAATTAAAAATTCAAATAAATAAATATAATTTATAAACAAAAAATCATGAGTAAGTTTGACGAAAAAGTAGAATTGTATAAGAAGTTTATGGATGATAAAAACATCTCTTTAAACGCTGATTTACTAAATGCTGTAACCAAAGGTCTTGGACCTTCTATTTATAAGAAAGATGCAGAAACTGTATCTGGAACAGACAAAAAAGAGCTTGAAACTGTAAAAAATAATTTCTTAATCAAAAAGCTAGGTTTATCTAATGGACCACAATTAGATGAAGCAATTGCTGAAGTAATTGAAAAAATCGGAAAATCTGAAAGAAATAAATATAGAGCCGTAGTATACTATATGCTTGCTGAAAAGTTTAACAAACAATCTGTTTACGGATTATAAGATATTTTATTTTTTAAATTCAAATCCTGCATTAAAATTAGTGCAGGATTTTTTATTTTAGCCGTCAACAAACAACAATATTTCTATGTCTCAATTTATTAGTGTTTTTGACATGCTAAAAATCGGAGTAGGACCTTCTAGTTCCCATACATTGGGGCCTTGGAGAGCCGCTCAACAATGGATTCAGAAGTTAAAGAACAATGACCTTATAAGTAATATACGTACTATAAAAGTTAACCTTTACGGATCATTATCTTTAACTGGAAAAGGCCATGCTACTGATTTAGCTGTTTTATTAGGACTTAGTGGAACCGACCCCGAATATATTCCTATTGAGGATATTGAAAATATTATTTCTAAAATTAAAAACACGAATACACTTAATTTCGATGGAGAAAAGATTTTAGATTTTTCAATGGATCAAGTAATTTTTAATAAAGAGTTTCTTCCTTTTCACTCAAATGGCTTAACCTTTATTGCCCTTTCCAAAGAAAATGAAATCATTTCTTCTGAAACATACTATTCTATTGGTGGTGGTTTTGTGATTCAAGAGAAAGTTGAGACGTCCGAAGAAAACGAAATCAATAAAGAAAATTTTCCTTTTCCAATTAATAGAGCCACCGAGTTAGAAAACTACTGTAAAAAAGAAAAGAAAAATATATCTGACATTGTACTCTCAAACGAATTGGTTTTAAAATCGAACAACGAAATCGATTTAGAACTAAGAAGAATTTGGGATACAATGCTTGAATGTATGTATATCGGATGTCATACCGAAGGAACTTTGCCTGGTGGATTAAATGTTAAAAGAAGAGCCTTTGAAACTCATAAAAAATTGATAAAAGATTTTAGTTATCGGAATCAAGAAGAATGGATTTCGGCTATTAGAAGTACTGAGGTAAAGTTTAGAGAAATTTTAAAATGGGTTAGCTGTTTTGCTCTTTCAGTAAATGAAGTAAACGCTTCTTTAGGTCGTGTTGTAACAGCTCCAACAAACGGTAGTGCGGGCGTAATACCTGCCGTTTTAATGTATTATTTAGTAATTGAAAATCATGAAGCCGATTTCGAACATATAAAAAAGTTTTTATTGGTTGCAGGAGAAATAGGAAGTGTCTTTAAAAAGAATGCTACCATTTCGGCCGCAATGGGTGGTTGCCAAGCTGAAATAGGAGTTTCATCTGCCATGGCTGCTGGTGCATTAACTGAGTTATTAGGAGGAACCCCTTCGCAAAGTTTAGTTGCTGCTGAAATCGCTATGGAACACCACCTAGGTTTAACATGCGATCCTATTGGTGGTTTGGTTCAAGTACCTTGCATTGAACGAAATGCTATGGGAGCTATTAAAGCCATAAATGCTGCTGAATTAGCCTTGGAAACAGATCCAGAAAAATCTTTAGTTCCTCTAGACAAAGTAATTGATACGATGTGGGAAACAGCCAAAGACATGAATAGAAATTATAAAGAAACTTCAGAAGGAGGTTTAGCGGTTACCGTTGGGCTTGCCGACTGTTAAAATAAAAGCGGCATCCATATGGATGCCGCTTTTATTTTATCTCGATTTTTTCTCCTAAATATTTAGGTTTCACTCTGAACACAATATCAACAAATACTTTAACCCTAGCTAAATACTCTCTTATTTTAACTTTCATCCCTAATCTTCCATGTACATCTTTAGCATTATAACCTGCCGCTACCAGTCCTTTATGCTCTGCTAAGTATATGGCGCGCTCATTATGAAACTTTTGAGACACTATTAGTATATCATCTTGATCGAAAACCTCTTTAGCCCTAACCACAGAATCTAGAGTTCTAAACCCAGCATAATCCAAAAATATTCTATTTGCAGGAACTCCTCTTTTGATTAAATCTTCCTTAAATTGAGTTGGTTCATCATAACCCTTTGCGCCATTATCCCCACTTACTATAATATATTTTAACTTCCCCTTTCGAAAAAGATTGACTGCTGCTTCTACCCTATACTTATAGTACAAATTGATATTCCCATTTTTTAAGAACTTATTAGTTCCTAATAAAAGACCCACTTTTTTCTTCGGAACTAAATCTATATTAGAATATGTTTTTGCTTTCGCATTACTATAAATCAAGCTATTACAAAGAACAACAACAATCAGAATCGCTAAGATTAATGAAACCGCAAATCGCAGCACTTTTTTGGACTTCTTTTTCATTTGCCTATTTAATTTTGTAAACCAAAGATAACCATTTAGCTATGGAAATTAGTTTTACGCTATCATCAGTATTTACTGATATCATGAGTAACTCTATTTTATCTAGTAAAAAACAATTCATTTTCCGAAGACATAGATTCCGAATACGCATAACCTTCAACATTAAATCCTTTCAAATCATCTAAGGTTTCAATATTATTATCTATAATATATCTAACCATTAACCCTCTAGCTTTTTTCGCATATGTCATAATCGTCTTATATTGCCCATTTTTTAAATCTTTAAAAACAGGAGTAATCATTGACGTATTTAAGGCTTTCTTGGGAACAGCTTTAAAATATTCTGTACTTGCTAAATTAATCAGTAACTCTTCTTCTTCCATTTCTTCATTCAATGAATCCGACAGTAAGTTTCCCCAGAATTTATATAAGTTATCGGCTCTACCAACTTTTAATTTAGTCCCCATTTCTAAACGATATGGCTGAATTAAATCCAAGGGTCTTAAAATCCCATACAAACCTGAAAGAATTCGTAACTTATCATTTAAAACAGGTATTTTATCATTTTCTAAAGAAGTTATATCCAATCCTCTAAAAACCTCCCCTGTAAAAGAATACGCAGCTTGCTTTGCGTTTTCAGGAGTAAATATTGGATTCCAGTTTTGATTTCTTTCATAATTTAAAGCTCCCAAATCATCAGAAATTTTCATCAAATCCGATAATTTCTTTTTAGATAAGGTTTTTAGTTTTTTGTTTAATTTTTCAGAATGCTCTAAAAAACGAGGTTGAGTATATTCTTTTGTATTCGCTTTCGTTTCAAAATCAAGAGATTTTGCTGGAGATATTATTATCTTCATCTGTTTATCTTATTTTTTTATTTCAGATGTAACCTTGTATATTAATAAATATTCCTTAAAAGGTTTATGAATTATTCCAATATCTAAGGTTCTCTTTATCTTAATTTGTCTTTAATTACTTGTCTTATATCCGTAAACCTCACTACTGTATATGTAGTAATTGAGATCCGATTTTCCGATCATAAAGATATTCATCTAATTTAATTTTCATTGCTCTTCGAATTCAAAATATCTTATAATAAAATTGTTAAAAACTATGATAAAATTACTCACTTATAATACTTAAACCGTCATAAGCCAAATGTACATTCTCAGGGAGTTCTTTTTCTACTTCATCATGAAAACCGAGTAATTCACTAATATGAGTTAAATATGCTTTTTTCGGATTAAGTTCTTTTATAAATTCAAGAGCTTCCTCAATGTTAAAATGTGTTGAATGCTCTTCTTTTCTCAAACCTGTAACTACTATGGTATCGAGATTACTTAATTTAGTTTTTTCTTCTAAACTAATTGTTTTGATATCGGTTAAATATGCAAAATTATTAAAACGAAACCCCAAAACAGGTAAATTTCCATGCATTACTTCCACCGGAACTACTTTTACTCCTTTAAAGTTTAGAGTACTATGTTTTGATATTATATTCGTCTTAACCTTAGCTGCGCCAGGATACCTGTTTTCTGTTGCAAAAATATAGTCATAACGCTTCTCCAAAGCATGCAAAACTCTTTCAGTTAAATAAATTGGGACTTCTCCCATTCTAAAACTAAACGGTCGTATATCATCAAAACCAGCAATATGATCGGAATGTTCGTGTGTAAACAAAATTCCTTCGATTGCTTGAACGTTCTCACGAATCATTTGTTGACGAAAATCTGGTCCGCTGTCAATAATGTAAGTCGTTTCATCCCAAGAAATCATAATAGAAGATCTAAGTCTTTTGTCTTTAGGATTATCTGATAAGGATACTGGGTGCGTACTTGTTATCATAGGTACTCCAGTTGAAGTACCTGTTCCAAGAAACGTTATTTTTAACTGTTTTACTTTACTCATTTCTTCTAACAAAAATACAATAAAAATTGACTGATAGCAGCTATTTTCAGTACATTTGTTCCGCGTAACAAAAACGAATAAAATGGCAATTACGTTAAAAGGAGATCAAAAGATCAATACTGTACCAACGGTAAAAACAAAAGCTTTAAAAATTAATCTAAACCAACATATCTACGGTACTTTTGCCGAAATAGGTGCTGGTCAGGAAACTGTTCGTAATTTTTTTAGGGCTGGCGGTGCTTCTGGTACCATTGCGAAGGCCATGAGTGCTTATGATAAAGATTTTTCAGACGCTATCTACGGAATTGAAAAAGACGGGAGATATGTAACTGAAGAAAGATTAAAAAAGATGTTAAAACATGAAATGATCTTAATTGAAGATCGTTTAGATCGTCAAAAACATCCTGATAAATTGTTTTTTAGTTACGCAAATACGGTGGCCACCATTAACTTTTCCAAAAAATTTAAGGGTCACGGTTGGGTAGGAATTCGTTTCCAATTAGACCCGTTAGAAGATTATAATGAAATTATTCTTCACCTACGATTTAAAGAAACAGACGCTAGGTTACAACAAGAAACTTTAGGAGTTTTAGGGGTAAATCTTGTTTATGGAGCTTTCTATTTGAATGATAATCCTAAAGAGCTTTTAAAATCTTTTTACGATAACATTGATAAAGATCGCATAGAAATTGATATGATCAATTTTTCTGGACCTCGTTTTACCTATGTAGACAACCGTTTAATGAGTTTACAACTTGTTAAAAATGGAATGACAAATGCCGTAATGTTTGGCCCAGACGGAAATAACTTGTTACCAGCCCAAGTTCTTTATAAAAGAAATATTTTAGCACTTCGAGGAAGTTTCAGACCTGTTACTAAAGTAAATATGGACATGTTTGAAAAATCGAAAGAACTCTTCTTAAAGGAAAGAAAGGTAAACCCAGAAAAAACTCAGATGATTTTTGAGATTACCTTAAGTAACCTTAAAGCTGAAGGAGAAATTAACGAACGTGATTTCCTTGATAGAGCTGAATTACTTTGTTCATTAGGACAAAATGTAATGATTACTGATTACCAAGAATACTTCAAACTTGTAGAATACTTTAGTGAGTTTACTCGTGAACGTATGGCTTTAGCTATGGGAGTTAACAATCTAATTCAAATTTTTGACGAAAAGTATTATCGTGGACTAAGCGGTGGTATTCTTGAAGCCTTTGGAAAGTTATTTTATAGAGATTTAAAAATATATCTATACCCATATAAAGAACAAGATTCTGGTGAATACTTAACAAGTGAAAATTTAAAAGTGCATCCAAGAATAAAAGAGTTGTATAAGTTTTTTAAATTAAATGGACGACTTATCGATTTGAAGAACTTTGATCGTAAAGTGCTTCATATTTTCTCTAGAACTGTATTATCCAAGATTAAGAACAATGAGGAAGGATGGGAAGAAATGTTGCCTAAAGGAGTCTCTGACACTATCAAAGAAAAACGCCTATTTGGATTTTCAAGCAGAAGAAATCGTTAATTTTTCTTGATTTACTTAAACCATTTAATATTTTTATAGTCTAACAACTAAATTTAAACTAGTTGACAGACGAAGTACTATTCATTAATCAGTTACAAAATGCCTCTTCCAAGGAGTTTGCATTTAAAACTTTAGTGAATCAATATAAAGAACGACTTTATTGGCATATCAGAAAAATAGTTTATGTTCATGATGATGCCGATGACGTTCTTCAAAATACTTTTATTAAAGCATACAAGAATATTGATTCTTTTAAAGGTAACAGCAAATTATACTCCTGGCTATATAGAATAGCAACTAATGAAGCAATTAGTTTTATTAGTAAAAAAGCCAAAGAGAAAAATGTAGACATCACTGACTATCAGCAACAAATCACTTCTAATTTAAGTAGTGATTTTTGGTTTGATGGTGATGAGATTCAACTTATTTTACAAAAGGCTATCGCCAAACTTCCTCGTCAGCAACAATTAGTATTTAATATGAAGTATTTTGATGAAATGAAATACAATGAGATTTCTGAAATACTTAAGGTAAGTGTTGGTAGTTTAAAAGCATCCTACCATCATGCGGTAAAAAAAATAGAAACCTATATAAAAAGTATAAATTAAACCTTTTCATAAACTAGCAGTCTTATAATTATGAATAATGATTTAAAAAATAGCATCGATTTTCTTAACGAGAAAACTAACAAAAAAAATAGTTTTGCCGTACCTGAAAATTACTTCGAAGAATTTGATGTTGACGTATTAGATCAAAAAGACATAGACTTAAATAAACAAAACCCTTTCAAGCTACCCAATTCTTATTTTGATTCTTTTGATGATAATCTTTTCGAAAAAATTAAAGAGTCAAACACAGTTAAAGAAAAAGTTATTCCTTTATATAAAAAGATAGTTCAACTGATTCCTGCGGCTGCAGCGGCTTCCGTTTTAATATTTGCGACATACTTATATTCAAAAAGTACAAGTTCAATTAATTTCAATACATTATCAACTACGGAAATTGAAAACTGGTATGAAAATGGATATATTGATTCATCAAGTGATGAGCTTATTATTGCTCTCAATGAAAGCGATATCAATTTCGATAATGAAACTTTTGATTCCATTACACTCGATGATGACAATATGGAAGACTATTTAAACAATTTAGAAGAAAATACAATAATCAATGAAATTCAATAAGATGAAAAAACACCTACTACTACTTTTCTGTTTTGTGTTCTTGAGTTCACTCATAAAAGCTCAAGACCGACACAAACAAGGTCGTCACGAAAAAATTCGTGCCTATAAAGTTGCACACATTACTGACAAGCTAAACTTCTCCTCTCAGGAAGCTGAAAAATTTTGGCCTGTTTATAATGAATATAACGATCAAATGATGAAACTTCATAAAGAAGAACGTTATAAAATTAAAAAACGAATTGATGAACTTGGAGGTATTGATAAATTGACAGAAGACCAAGCAAAAGAAATACTTGGACATATAACCAATGTTGAAACAAAAAGAAACGAGCTTAAATCGTCTTTTTTTAATGAGGTTTCTAAGTTCCTATCGTATAGGCAAATATTAAAATTAGAAGTTGCTGAACATGAATTCAATAGGAAACTTTTAAGAAAATTAAGAGGCTCGAAAAAATTCAAGCATTAACTCGACACCCACAAAACAATACCTTACTGAATATAAACCTCTAATAATTCTGAGTTATTTTCTGAACTAATATTAAACTCTTGAACATTGGCAGGAACTAATAATGTTTCTCCATATTTTAATGTTTCAGTTTGGTTATCTTTTGAAAAAACAACCTCTCCATCAACACACATAAATATTCTAAAACTATCCTCTTCACTCTTTACCACTTGTTTTCCATTTAAAGGTATAACATTAGTGGTAAAATAAGGGCAAGATACTATTTCTGAAGATCGGTTATTCACTTTATTATACTCAGTATAATATTTTTCCTGTGAGATATAATCTATAGCATCTAAAGCTTGCTCTGTATGAAGTTCTCTGTAATTACCTTCACTGTCCTTACGATCCCAATCATATATACGATAGGTTACATCAGACGTTTGCTGAATTTCTGCTAGCATAACACCAGCTCCAATAGCATGGATTCTTCCTGTAGGGATAAAATACACATCTCCCTTAGATACTTCATCAACGTTTAATATTTCTAGTAAAGATTTATTTTCTAGATGTTCTACATATTCAACTTTGTTAGAATCATTTTTAAAACCAACAATCAAATTTGCCTTATCATCAGCCTGCATAACATACCACATTTCGGTTTTACCAAACGAGTTATGTCTTTCTTTAGCAAGTTTATCATTAGGGTGTAACTGTATACTTAAAGCTTCTTTTGCATCAATATACTTAATAAGCAATGGGAATTTTTCACCAAACTTCTTATACACCTTTTCTCCAACTAAATTTTCTTTGTAAAGACCAATTAGCTCCTTTAACGATTTTCCTGCCAAATCACCATTCGCTACTATTGAAGTATCACCTTCCACATCAGAAATCTCCCAACTTTCTCCAACGCTATTGCTCTTTGAATTCTTATTCAATTGAGAAACTAATTTCTCTCCACCCCAAATCTTTTCTTTCAAAATGGGGTTAAATTTGATAAATTTCTGTTCGATAGACATATTGTATATTTTTTCTTATTCTTCTCCTGAATACGTTACAAAATTTCTTGGTGTTTCGTATAAAGTTATTTTCAACTCGTACTTATCTTCAATAACCTTACGAAGTTTATTATAGATAACTACCGACATATATTCGGTTGACGCTGGTAGTTTTTTAAACTCTTCAACCTCTAAGTTCAAATTCTTATGATCAAAAACATCTTCAATTTCAGTTTTTATCAAATCCTTTAATTTACCTAAGTCATAAACATATCCCGTTTCTGGGTCAATCTCTCCTGTTAATGAAACAATTAACTCATAATTATGACCATGATAATATTGATTGTTACATTTTCCAAAAACTTCTAAATTACGCTCATCCGACCAATTAGGGTTATGTAATCTGTGCGCGGCGTTGAAATGCGCTTTTCTATGAACCGTTACTCTCGGCATACCTTTAAATATATTTTGAAATTTTTTCGTAAGACTCTCTAAATATAATTTTAAACCATTCTGTATATAGCTCAGGTTTATTTTCTATATCTTCCTTAACCTCCTTTAAAGGCATCCATTTAAATGCCTCCACTTCTTGGTCATTAATTAGCGGACTATCTTCATACTTTCCTACCATTACATGATCTAATTCGTGTTCGGTTAACCCATTATCAAAAGGAGCTTTATAAATAAAACTAAAAACCTCTTCCAAATCACAACTAAACCCCATTTCTTCTTGAAGCCTTCGTTTTCCTGCTTCAATATTTGTTTCTCCTTTTCTTTGGTGAGAACAACAAGTATTCGTCCAAAGTAATGGAGAATGGTACTTCTTTTTAGCACGCTGCTGCAACATTAACTCTCCCTGCTTATTAAAAACGAAAACAGAAAATGCTCTATGCAACAATGCCTTTTCATGAGCTTCTATTTTTTCCATCATCCCAACAGGATTGTCCTGCTCATCAACTAAAATTACTTGTTCCTCCATATGTTGTTTTTCTTAAAACAAACATACAAAATAGAATTTATAGAACTTAATTTTAGCTTCAAATTAATATTTCGATAAGTTAAATTTCCGAGTACAAAACGATTTCTACATTTTATATCTCGGTATTGCCAAAACTCTTTGAAAAGACTAACTTTGCAACCTTAAATTTTATAGATGAGTTTTTTAGAAGAAATACAAAAAAGACGTACGTTTGGTATTATATCTCACCCAGATGCTGGTAAAACAACCTTAACAGAAAAATTGCTTCTTTTTGGTGGGGCTATTCAGGAAGCGGGTGCCGTAAAAAACAATAAAATTAAAAAAGGAGCTACTTCAGATTTCATGGAAATTGAACGTCAAAGGGGAATTTCTGTAGCAACCTCTGTTTTAGCCTTTATATATAAAGACAAGAAAATTAATATTCTTGATACTCCTGGACATAAAGATTTTGCAGAAGATACTTTTAGAACCTTAACAGCTGTAGATAGTGTTATTGTAGTAATTGATGTGGCAAAAGGTGTTGAGGCACAAACTGAAAAACTAGTGGAAGTTTGTCGAATGCGTAAAATACCTATGATCGTATTTATAAATAAATTAGATCGTGAAGGTAAAGATGCATTTGATTTACTAGATGAAGTAGAACAAAAACTTGGATTAAAAGTTACTCCTTTAAGTTTCCCTATTGGAATGGGATATGACTTTAAAGGTATTTATAATATTTGGGACAAAAAATTAAACATTTTTTCAGGAGACAATAAACAAACAATTTCTGAAGGAATTGAATTTAAAGATGTTGACACACCTGAACTTGATGAAATTATTGGTGAAAATGCCGCTAATACACTTCGAGAAGAACTTGAGTTAATTTATGAGGTTTACCCATCTTTTAATATGGATGAATATGTTTCTGGTGATCAACAACCTGTTTTCTTTGGTTCAGCATTAAATAACTTTGGAGTAAAGGAATTGTTAGATTGTTTTATTGATATTGCTCCAAACCCACAACCAAAAGAATCTGATACGCGCTTGGTTGATTCTAAAGAACAAAAACTAAGTGGATTTGTATTTAAAATTCACGCAAACATGGATCCTAAACACAGAGATCGTTTAGCTTTCGTTAAGATTGTGTCTGGAACATTCAAAAGAAATACTCCCTACTTACACGTTAGACTTAATAAAAAAGTAAAATTCTCAAGTCCCAATGCCTTCTTTGCAGAAAGAAAAGAAATAGTTGACGAATCATTTCCAGGAGATATTGTAGGACTTCACGATACAGGAAACTTTAAAATTGGAGATACACTAACTGAAGGTGAAAAGATGAGTTTTAAAGGAATTCCAAGTTTTTCTCCGGAACATTTCCGCTATGTAAATAATGCCGATCCGTTAAAAGCGAAACAATTATTCAAAGGTTTAGACCAATTGATGGATGAAGGTGTGGCACAGTTATTTACTTTAGAAATGAACGGTAGAAAGATTATTGGTACCGTTGGAGCGCTGCAATACGAAGTTATTCAATATAGACTTGAACATGAATACGGTGCTAAATGTACCTACGAAAATATATCCGTTCATAAAGCATGCTGGGTGCAAGCTGAAGATGAAAAAAACGAAGAGTTTAAAGAGTTCAAAAGAGTGAAGCAAAGATATTTAGCGAAGGACAAGCAAGGGCAACTTGTATTTTTAGCCGACTCACCTTTTACAATTCAAATGACTCAAAGTAAATACCCATCGGTGAAACTTCACTTTACAAGCGAATTTGAGTAATTCTAATCGATATCCAATATTTAGAACCACAAAATAATCATGAAACGACATTTAACTTCTCGCCTCACATTACTTATTGGAGCAATACTATGTATTCAAACAGTTTTGAAAGCTCAAAACGACCTTAACAATCTGGTAGGGAGAGAATTAAATAATAAGGTTAGGTTAAACTTTATCCCGGTGAATATGCCTAACCAAAAGTTCCCTAGTTTAAAACCTACTATGGGAATGATGGGATTGCATTATAACATTCCATTAAACGATTGGTTGTATACAGGAGCAGGAATGTATGCTGCCGTTACCGGAGATCAAGGAGGTTTATTTACGTTAGGAATAGAATTAGGTATTAATAAAAGGTTGTATAAAAATTTATACTTCGATGCTAATTTCCATTTTGGTGGTGGTGGTGGATATCGTTATTTGGTTAATGATGGCGGCTTTATTAATCCTAATATGGGATTACAATACAAGAAAAAAGGATATTCATTCGGAGTACAATACAGTCATGTAAATTTCTATTCTGGTGAAATGAAAAGTAATTCAGTTTCTTTCTTCGTTGAAATTCCAAGTATTTTAAGATTCTCTGATTATAATTTAGCTCATAAAGAATTTATAAACAATAATCTCCGAGAAGATAGTTTTTGGAAACAGCCTGCTGTAAAAAATGTACAGCAATTACGTTTCGACTTTTTTAACCCCATTCGAAATTCGAAGAAAGATAATGGAGCTCCACTAACTGAAACTTTATATGTATTAGGTTTTGAGTATCAAAAATACTTAAGTGAAAACACTTTTGTATTTGCTCATACTGATGCCATTTATAAAGGTTTAAGAGCTGGGTTTATGGATTTATTTTTCGGAGCTGGTTATCATCCTTATAAATCCAATTCAATAAATCTCTTTACTAAACTAGGTATTGGTGCCGCTGGAGGTCGAGTTGCACCAGAAGGAGGTTTAATGATATATCCTTCTGCAGGAATTGACTTAAAACTTTCGAACCATCTTGCTCTAAGTACTCATGCAGGATATTACAAAGCTATTGCTGGAGATTTAGAAGCATACACATATGGTTTTGGAATTAAGTATTTAGGTAGTAATGGCGGAACTAATGAAAATGATAATAATTCGGTATTCAAAACCAATGGAATTGTTTTCAGTATTGAAAACCAGTCGTACTTTAATGTTGCAAAAACAGATGATAGAGACAATATTCTTAGTGTAGATTTACAATTAATTGGTTTACAATTTAATTACGATTTAACTAAAAACTTCTATGTTTTAGGAGAAGCTGGTTTTGCCTATAGTGGAAGATCAGGTGGATACGCTCATGGATTAGCTGGGTTCGGTATTAAAACAAATAATTTCTTAAGTAATAAAGTAAACCTTTTTGTAGAAATGGCTGGTGGAGCTGCTGGTGGCGCTGGTGTAGATACTGGTGAAGGAATTGTTGTTAGACCTACTGCAGGTATTAACTATAACGTAAGTAATAATTTTTCGTTGACTGCCTCAGGAGGTAAATTTTACGCCCCTTTTGGTGAAGTTAGCTCAACAAATATAAACATTGGATTAAACTTCAATTTTGCGAGTTTATCCTCTTCGAAATAAATAAATAGATAAAAAACCTAACAAATGAATAACGGAATTTACGCAAAGTTCACGACTCCTAAAGGAGCTATTCTAGTGAACTTAGAATATGAAAAAACACCAGGAACAGTAGGTAACTTTGTTGCTTTAGCTGAAGGTAATTTAGAAAACTCGGCAAAGCCTCAAGGAACGCCATATTATAATGGATTAAAATTCCATAGAGTAATTCCTGATTTTATGGTTCAAGGAGGGTGTCCTTTAGGTACTGGTACTGGTAATCCAGGTTATAAATTCGATGATGAAATTCACCCTGAGTTAAAACATGATGCTCCTGGAAAACTTTCAATGGCTAATGCTGGCCCAGGAACTAATGGTTCTCAGTTTTTCATTACACACGTTGCCACTCCTTGGTTAGATGGAAAGCATACTGTTTTTGGAAGTGTTATTGAAGGACAAGATGTTGTTGACGCTATCGCACAAGATGACGACATGCAATTAGAAATAGTTCGTGTTGGTGATGACGCCCAAAACTTTAATGCTGTTGAAGCTTTTAGAACTTTTGAAGGAGCTCGTGAAAAAAGAGAAGCTGAAGAGAAAGAACGTCAAGGTAAGTTACTTGATGAAGTTGCAGCTGGATATGATGAAACTCCAAGTGGATTGCGTTATAAAATCTTACAAAAAGGAGATGGTCAAACTCCATCAAAAGGTTCTACTGTATCAGTGCACTATAAAGGTCAATTAATTGATGGTACTGTATTCGATTCTTCATACAAAAGAAAACAACCTATTGAATTCGCTATTGGAGTTGGACAAGTTATTCCTGGATGGGATGAAGGTATTCAATTATTACATGTTGGTGATAAAGCCAGATTAGTTATTCCTTCAAACTTAGGTTATGGTCCTAACGGTGCAGGAGGGGTTATTCCACCCGATGCAACTCTTATATTCGACGTTGAACTTGTTAACGTTAAGTAAATCAAAACATTCAAGAAAGAGCTCCAATAATGGAGCTTTTTTTAGTTTATTTTCAGATTAACATTTAGATAATATTGATAACATTAAAGAAAAGTTTATTTAATAGAGTTATGATATTCTTTTAAGGTAAAAACGGAAGAAATGCAAGATTTTTGTGACGTAGTTTAACCCCACAGAAATATGAAAACAACCCTCTTATCCGTAACAATTTTCTTACTATCTATTGCTGCTTCCGCTCAAAAAGTTTGCGATTCACCTAAGGAAGAAATTATTGACCCAAATAGCCTTTCTCTAAGTAAGTGTGAAGTAGAAAATAAAACAAAGAAAAAAAGATCTCGGAAAATAATTAAAAATAAAAATGTTTCGAGAAAAAGAATTACTAAAAGATTTAAGACCAACCCTAATGATCTTAATTCAACCTTAAGCCCTAGTAATGATTTGAAAACAACTATTTCAGTTACGAAGTCTTTTAAATCAAATAAGTTAAAATCAAACACAATACTCTTCAATGTTGTTGATGAAACTCCTTTATTCACAACATGTATTGACAAAGGCAAAGAAGAAAACACTAAATGCTTTAGAGACAAAATACAAAAACACTTCGCAAAAAATTTCACTCCTGGAAATATAGCTGAAGATGAAATATCGGGTAAAGTTATTATCAAATTCGATATAAAAATAAATGGTAAGGTTGATAATATAGAAGTACGAAGTAAAAAGAAAAGTAAGAAGCTATATAATGAGATAAAATGTATTTTCTCAAAACTCCCCTTAATTAAACCAGGCAAAGTGAATGGCTTACCTGTTAATGTTACGTATGTCTTTCCAATAAACCTAACTTTAGACTAAAAAACTAACTAAAAAACAACTATTCATAAGTGTTTAACTATTTAAAACTCTAAAATCAATTATTTCAATTAAATAGTACAAAACACATTCTTTAAATTTAAATTGTTTTGTAGTTTTTACGGAAACCCGTAACCTAACTAACTAAAAATCAACAAAAAAAAATTATGATATGTGTAATTTTTTTTTATTTTTGCGTCTAACTACTAGGAAAGTTAAACTTAAAAATTTTGAAGTTATTCTTGTTAGCAAGTGATAAAACAAGGTTTTAACTGAAAAAAATATTGTCTATTTTTTTGATTTTAAATTTAATTTTCTTAGGTTTACAATATTAATTTAATTTACTAACCCCTAAATTAAGCAAGATTATGATGAGATTCCCCTTGTTGATTTTAGCTATATCGTTGTCATTTACAACAATAGCGCAAGAGCACTGTGATACTCCAGATGAGGGTATTGCTGATCCAAACAGTATAACTAAATGTGCTGTAGAAGAGGTTAAAGATGCTGATGGTAACGCCAAAAAGCAAGTTTCAATCGAAGTTTCTACAAGAAGACGTGTAGTTCGTAAGAATAAAGCAGCCGTAGCTTTAGGGGACAAAAATAGTTCTCATCAAGTGGCAAACGTTAAAAAAACAACTTTACTTGTAGGAAAATTAGAATTAGAGGATTCAGGTGAAATGCTTGAAAAGATTCCATTTAATTTAGTAGAAGAAATTCCATTATTTAAAAAATGTGAGAACGAACCTTTAATCAAACAAGCTAAATGTTTCGACCAACAAATGTCAAAACATATTTTAAGACATTTTAATTATCCTGAACAAGCATTAAACAAAGGTATTGAAGGAAGAGTTTTAGCTCAATTTACGATTAACCAGCTTGGAGATGTTGAAGATATAAGACTTCGTGGTCCTAAAGGTGGAGAATTACTAGAAGGTGAAGCTAAAAGATTAATTGAAGAGTTACCAAAATTCGTTCCTGGAAAACATAACGGAAAATCTGTAAAAGTAAAATATGGTATTCCTATTACTTTTAGAGTTCCTGGTTCAAAAAGAAGAACAACTGTAGCGAAGAGAAAACCAGTAAGAGCTAAAAAAGCGGCTCCAACTGTTAAAGAGGAAGTTTTTACAAACGTAGTAAAATTCAATAAGGTTCAATCTATTCCTCAATTCAAAGCATGTTCTAACGCTTCAGATTTTGATAAGTTAAACTGTTTCAATGAAAGAATGATTAGTCATATTCAAAGGAACTTCCATTATCCTTCTGCTGCAGCAAGAGAAAACATTGAAGGAAAAGTTTGGGTTACTTTTGTAATCAACTCTCAAGGAAAAGTTAAAAACATAAAAATGAGAGGCCCTAAGAATGGTGAACTTTTAGAAATAGAAGCCCAGAGAATGGTATCTAAATTACCAGATTTTATTCCTGGTAAACACGATGGGAAATTTGCAAATGTTCAATACACTATTCCAATAAACTTTAAATTAAACTAACTTTTATTTAGTTCAATAATATTAAAAAGGTCAGAATTCATATTCTGACCTTTTCTTTTTGTAATCATACTATTTAACATTAAATAGTATATTTGTTTGACAAAATTAAAAGCATGAAAATAATTGCAATGATACCCGCAAGGTATGACGCTACAAGATTTCCTGGTAAATTAATGAAAGATTTGGGTGGCGAGCCTGTAATAGTAAAAACATATAAAGCAGCTGTAAATTCACAACTTTTTGACAGCGTATATGTTGTAACGGATTCTGATATTATAAAAGATTCATTAATTACTTCAGGTGGTAACGTAATTATGAGTAAAAAAGAACATGACTGCGGTTCTGATAGAATAGCCGAGGCTGTTGAAGATATGGATGTAGATATCGTTATTAACGTTCAAGGTGATGAGCCCTTTATAGACACCGAGTCCTTAAAAAAACTAATCGATGTATTTGAAAAAGATAATGACAATAACATTGATCTCGCATCTTTGAAAGTTAAACTAACCGATAGTAAAGAAATTAAAAACCCAAATAATGTCAAGGTAATCACGGACAATTATGGTTTCGCTTTATACTTTTCTCGCAGTGTAATTCCAAATTTGAGAGATAAAACCTCCAATACGAATTATTATAAACACAAAGGAGTATATGCTTTTAGAAAATCCGCATTAATTGATTTCTACAATACTCCTATGACTCCACTTGAAATGAGTGAGAAAATAGAGTGTATCCGTTATTTAGAGGTGGGTAAAAAAATTAAAATGATAGAAACTTCTGTTGAAAGTATTGGTATTGATACTCCTGACGATCTGGAAAAAGCAATTCAATTTATAAAGAAACAACCATGATAAGGAACAACGTTAAAGTCGTAGCTTTTGATGCAGACGATACCTTATGGGTTAACGAAACCTATTTTAGAGAAGCAGAAAACGAATTTGCTTCCTTATTATCTAATTACGAGACCGAAAATAAAATTCATCAAGAATTATTCAAAAAAGAAATTAAAAACCTTCCATTGTATGGCTATGGTATTAAGGGATTCGTTCTATCAATGATGGAATGTGCTCTTGAGATATCCAATGGAAATCTACCTAGTGAAATTCTATCTAAAATTATTGACATTGGTAAAGATATGCTCGACAAACCTGTTGTTGTTTTAGATAATGTTGAAAGTGTATTGCAAAGCCTAAGCAAAAAATATAAACTAATTGTTGCTACAAAAGGAGATCTATTAGATCAAGAAAAGAAACTTAAAAAGTCAGGGATACTTCAATACTTCCATCATATTGAAGTAATGAGTGAGAAAAAAGAAGAAGATTATACAAAACTTTTAAAGCACTTAGATATTAAGCCCAAAGATTTTTTAATGATTGGAAATTCATTAAAATCTGATGTTCTTCCGATTCTTAACATTGGAGCGCAAGCAATTCATGTTCCCTTTCATACTACTTGGCAATATGAAGAGGTAAATTCAAACTCTATTAATGAGGATTATATTACTATAAAAAGCATTAAACATCTATTAAATTATATATAGATCTCTTATTTAACTTATTGATACTATAATTTTAAATATTTTCTTATTCTGGATAAGGAGAAAACCTTTAAATTTGCCAAAAAATAAAATTATGGCAAGTATTAAAAACTTAAAAAAAGATATCAACTATACCTTAGGAGCAATTGCTACTATTTGTGATGACTGGCAAAAGAAGAATCCTAGTGAGGATATGACAGCCTCTAACGCAATACTTGACGATGCATATAACGCATATGACGATCTATTAAATAAGGTAAATAGTAATGATGTTGAAAATGCTAAAAGTTACTTTAAAACCCTTAGTAAGGAACTTGAAAGTAAAGCTGTAGCACTGCTCGAAAGAGCAAATAACTTATAATTTCTTAAAATCTGACATTGGTCAGATTTTTTTTTGGTCAACTTTAACAATTAAGTTCGTATTTTTTTGTAAATTAGAACATGCGAAAATTAACTCAAATCCCCTAAGATATGGCAAGAGCTATGTATGAGTACACGAAAACTATACTCAAAAAAGTTAGTTTCAACTCTGAATTATTTTGTAAGGAACTAGAGAAAGCTTTAACAAGACTTTTACCTCACGAGATAAACGAATTAAAAATTTGGCTCAGAGAATTTACAGCTACAAGACCAGAACTATACTTTTGTATGGCGATAGTAAAAAAATAAAACATTTTTACATGACGAAACTCCGAACATTGCTGTTCGGAGTTTTTTTTTTGACATAAAATTCTTATACAAGAAAAGTTCCTTGGCAGTATTTCATAAACTGTGTAAGTTTTAAAATCTCGGGGTTGAATTCAACCCCGAGATTTTTTTATTCATTAACTTTAATTTTTACACATTTATGAAACCAGAAGATTTATTAAACGGCGAATTTCTAAAACAATTTAAAGATGGCTCAGAGTTAACTAGCTTTATAGAACAACTTCACAAACGAGGAGTTGAAAAGATTTTAGAAGGAGAGTTATCAGCTCATTTAGATTACGAGAAACATCAAAAGAGCACTAACTCTAATTCTCGAAATGGCTATTCAAAGAAGAAGTTAAAAACAACTTTAGGAGAAACAGAAATAGAAGTCCCAAGAGACCGTGAAGGATCTTTTAATCCTATGTTGGTAAAGAAAAGAGAAAGTACTACAGATGGTGTTGAAAATCTTATCATCTCTTTGTATGCTAAGGGAATGAGTGCTTCTGATATAGAGGAGCAAATCCGAGAGCTATATGACTTTAACATCTCTACTTCAACGATTTCAAGAATCACAGATAGCATTACTAATGACATTGTAGCATGGAAAAATAGACCTTTAGAAGCTACTTATTTAATCGTTTGGATGGATGGAATTGTTTTCAAGGTTAGAGAGAACTCTAAGGTTATTAACAAAACTATATACATAGCTGTAGGCCTTAGATCCGACGGTAAAAAGGAAGTACTAGGTTTGTGGTTAGGTAAAAATGAATCAGCTGCTTTTTGGATGAGTGTTTTGACTGATATTAAGGCCAGAGGAACGCAAGATATACTGATTACTGCAACCGATAATTTAAACGGATTTACAGATACTATAAAGACAGTGTTTCCTAATTCTACCACACAAATATGTGTAGTACATCAGATTAGAAACTCTTGTAGATACGTGGTTTGGAAAGATAAAAAAGAGTTTACTAAAGATATGAAGCAAATCTATACAGCTCCAACTAAAGAAGCCGCAAAGGCTGCTTTAAAAGATTTTAAAAATAAATGGGAAGCTAAATATTCGTATGCTATTAAAAGTTGGGAAAACAACTGGGATGAACTCACTGTTTTCTTCGATTTTCCAATTGAAATAAGAACTATTATTTACACCACTAATCTTATTGAAAATCTTAATGGGAAAATACGCAAATACACTAAAAACAAACTCTCTTTCCCGACAGATGACGCTGTTATCAAATCGGTATATTTAGCTTTAAGAGAAAGTACTAAAAAGTGGACAATGCCCATTAGAAATTGGGGCATAATTCTAAATCAATTTTTAGCTATATTTGAAAAAAGGATTAGGCTATAAATAACCTAACCCTGATATTTTGAACTTACACACTTTTTAGGATAGTGTCAGTTCCTTTATCAAACGATCAATAAAATTGAATACACTTATTAAAGTCGAAAGGGTTCAACTTCGCTAAGCTAAACCCTTTCATATAAATTTTATTACACACTTTACCAGATAGTGTCTATTTTTTACATCTTATTTGGAGATTCATCATCATCGCAATTTTCTCCAACAATACATTTATTGTCGTTATTATTATTTTTTCCTTTTTTAAAATTATTTCTTAAGAAGAACAAATAACTATTCTTTCTGCTCATTCTTCTTTTCATTTTAATAATTTCTGCCTTTTGTTTCGCCTTAATAAACTCCTTCCCTTTAACAATGAAAAAATATGATCTTCTGTTTACCTGATGCTCTTTTTCTGTACATTTATTTCTTCTAGCATTGGTACAATTATTAAGTAATTTCTCCTCACCATATCCAATTGCTTTTTCAATTCTTTTTTTGTCTATTCCTCTTGAAACAATATAATCTCTAGTCGCTTTAGCGCGTCTATCCGATAGCTTTTTATTATAAAGATCATTACCCCTACTATCAGTATGAGCTTCAATTTTAATAACAATTTGCGGGTGATTTTTCATCACTGTAATAATATTCTCTAACTCGTATTGAGCATCTTCTCTAATTTCAGATTTGTTAAAATCGAAATAAATAGGGTTAATTACAATTTGATCACCAATAATCAACGGTATTAATTTCAAATCCGCTTTTACAACATCAATATCCTTATTTTTAGTGTTCACCGCGATTTTATCAGATTTATGATCAAATTTACTACCTGCTATTGTAAAAGCTAAATCACAGGGTACCTTTTTAAACGAATACTTCCCGTTCTCATCCGATATCACCTCATTGATTAAATTACCCTCTGAATTTATTAACTTCAAATTAGCCCCAACAATAATTTCCCCAAACTTGGCATCTACAACTGTACCTGATATTTCCTTTTCACATACATCCTGATATATATAAAAACTATAAATATCATCATCTCCCTTACCACCTTTTCTGTTAGATGTAAAAAATCCCTTTTTTCCAATATCATCAATATAGAATGCAAAATCATCCTTTTTACTGTTAAAAGGCTCACCTAAATTAATTGCTTTTGAATACGTAGAATCATTTTGTCTTTTTGTTTGGAAAATATCTAATAATCCAAAGCCTAAATGACCATTCGAAGAAAAATATAACGTTCCATCTTCTCCAACAAAAGGGAACTTCTCATTATCAGAGGTATTTACTTGTTTTCCTAAATTAACAGGGGTGCTATATTTATCAATATCAATTATATTAACTGAGTAAACATCACTTCCTCCAAAGCCACCAGGCATGTTGGAAACAAAGTATAATTTCTTTTCATCGGAACTTAAAGCTGGATGTCCTACAGAATAGTCATCACTATTAAAAGGTAACTCTTGCACCTTAGACCATTCACCATTTATTAATCTTGACTTATATATTTTTAAGTTAACTGATCGTCTTCTATCCCTACTAACTTTTTTACCGTCGAAATTATTACGGGTAAAATACATAGTTTTCCCATCTTTAGTAAAAACAGGTTTACCTTCATGATATTTAGTCGTAATAGGTGTTGGTAAAATTTTCTTATCATAAAGTTCCAATATCGTATCTTTAACATTAGATTCTAATGATTCTATACTTTCCTTGGCCTTATAAATATTTAAAAATGGTTGATTATTCCACTTATAAAGTTTCTGTTTTTTATCCCCTTTAGGTGCAGAAGAAGTAAAATAAGCATAACCATTTAATAGGAAGCCTCCATATTCAGAATAATGCGTATTTAATTTCAAATTTCTTACACCTATTCTTTGATCTTCATTGTTAGAATAGTCTAGTAAATAATTTTTATTCTCCAATTCAGTCGTACGATTATTCTTTCCTCCTTTGTCAGCTAGTTGCAAAAAGATAGAATCCGACTTCTTATAGTTTCCATTACTTCTTAATACTTGAGCATATCTGAAAAGATATTTGTCAGAAAGATCACTTTTATATTTCTTCACCAACAACTCATACCAATCTAGTGCTTCAGTTGTATTTGCATTATTGTAATAAGAATCCGCTAAGCGACTTAGTACATGTTTGGATGAATCTCCTTTTTCAACAACTATTGCTTTGTAAAGCTCTGCCGATTGAACATATGAAAACTCTTCAAAATATCTATCTGCTACTCTCTTGCTTTGTGCCGATATTTTTATAAAACTTAATGCCGCTAACAACAATAAACTTTTCCCTCGTAATTTCATTAGTCTGTTTTTTAAAAGAATCTTGGTGATCTATATTTCAATGGATTTAATATTTCATATTTCAACATAACTTCATGCGTTCCTGAATTTACCACATTGTAGTTCGAAGTTGTTAAATCATATGCATATCCAATTAAAAGTGAATCTGTGGCTTGAAAACCTAAAAGAGCGCTTATAGAATCATCCCATCTCCAAGCTATTCCTGTTCTAAATTTATCATTGAATAAAAAGTTAGCAGAAATGTCTAATGATAATGGAGCTCCTGAAACACCTTTTAACAAAGCTGCAGGCTTAAACTTAATACTTTCATTTAAATCGAATACGTAACCAGTAATAAAGAAAAAATGCATTCGTTCAACGGCTGTTATACCTTGACTTCCTAAATTAGCATCATAATGTTCTGACCTTAAAAAATTAGGTACCGATAATCCCATATACCATTTTTCTTTATGATAATACACCCCTGCTCCAATTGTTGGTAAAAACCTTCCATTTATGTTGTTTTGGAATAGACTTTCATCTTCAACCACATTTCCTTTAGTCCAATCAATATTCAAAAACCTTCCTCCAAGTCTTAATCCAAATGCCAAATCTCCTTTTTCACCGGTTTTAACAGAATAAGAAACATTCGCATCAAAATATACCTCACTAGAAGGGCCTATTTTATCGTTTACTAAATTGACTCCTAATCCTAGTCCTGCGAAACCAATAGGAGAATCATAACTTAAGTTTTGGGTATCTGGTGCTCCGTCAAAACCGACCCATTGCGTTCTTGCTAAAGCAGTAATAACCGTATGCCCTCTTGACCCTGCATAGGCTGGATTTACACTCATTGTGTTAAACATATATTGAGTAAATTGAGGATCTTGTTGTCCATAGCTATTTGTTACTAAACAAACAGCTATGAAACAGATTAATTTTGAAAATAATTTCATTTTAAAACTTCTTAATTATTCTATTGTAAACTACCTATTTATATATATCCAACCTTTCTTTATTTCCCTCCCATTTCCGAGGTCTAAGATATAAAAATATGTACCAACGGGTAGCTTACTATCTACTTTTATATTGGCTCTTCCTTCCGATACACCTTTAAATGCAACTAACTCATTATTAGTGTATTTTTCTTTTTTAAAGACAGTATTTCCCCATCTATTAAAGATTTCAATTGAGTTATTTGGGAAATTTTCGATACAATCAATCTTCAAATAATCATTTACACCGTCTCCATTTGGACTAAAGTTGTTGTAAACCATTACACATGAATCTAAATCAACTGCGTCACCAAATCCATCAAGACCATCGACACTATCAGGAATACCATCTCCGTCAGAATCATTACCACTATCTTCTACTGCACCATTTCCTCCACTATTTGGATCTGTAGGGTCTGTGTCATTAATATCAGAATTGTTAGCATCTCCGAAATTGTCAACATCTTGATCAACAATATCCAAAATACCATCTCCATCAGTATCAGGACCATCTACCAATCCGTTTCCATCACTATCATCATTTCCTCCTTCAACAACATCATTAACTCCGTCATCATCACTATCTAAATCTAAATAATCTGGTTGTCCGTCAGAATCGCTATCTGTATTATCTGGCTCTCCCGAAACTCCTTCTCCAAAGTTAGAATCATAAGCATCTACTGAGTCGACAATACCATCTCCATCGGAATCAGATCCATCAGCAATACCATCATTATTAACATCGATGTTTTCATCTTCAATTACATCGTTAATACCATCGTTATCACTATCTAAATCTTGATAATTCGGAACTCCATCTCCATCTTTGTCTGGTTCTTCTTCTGAATCAACTGAAGCATCTGCTTGACCATCAGAATTTGAGTCTGAATATCCGATATCATTCGCATCAATCATACCATCTCCGTTCGTATCTAAGTCTCCGTTTCCTCCTTCATCTACATCTAATATTCCATCATTATCACTATCTAAATCTAAACTATCAATAATTCCATCATTATCCGTATCCACTGTACCTTCGTTAACATCTGGAATTCCGTCGTTATCGTCATCAACATCTACATCATCCTCTATTCCGTCTCCATCTGTGTCGGTTCCATTATCACCAAATCCATCGAATCCATCTTCACTATCTGCAATACCATCCCCATCGCTATCTACTCCCGAATCATCAACAGTTCCGACTCCTCCATTATCAGGATCAATAGGATCGGTATCATTAGAACCTGAATTTCCTGTATCTCCGAAATTACTTGGATCTTCATCTACAGTATCCAAAATACCATCTCCATCGGAATCAGGACCATCTACCAATCCATTTCCATCACTATCATCATTCCCTCCTTCTACGACATCATTAACTCCATCATCATCACTATCTAAATCTAAATAATTTGGCACTCCATCGGAATCACTATCTGTGTTATCTGGCTCTCCCGAAACTCCTTCTCCAAAGGTAGAATCATCAGCATCTACTGAGTCGACAATACCATCTCCATCAGAATCCGGTCCATCAGCGATACCATCGTTATTAACATCGATATTTTCATCTTCAATTACATCATTAATACCGTCGTTATCACTATCCAAATCTTGATAATTTGGTACTCCATCTCCATCTCTATCTGGCTCTTCTTCAACATCAACTGAGGCATCCGATTGACCGTCATTATTTGTATCAGAATAACCTATATCGTTGACATCTATCTTACCATCTCCATTAGTATCCAAGTCTCCGTTTCCTCCTTCATCTACATCTAATATTCCATCATTATCACTATCTAAGTCTAAACTATCAATAATTCCATCATTATCCGTATCCACTGTACCTTCTTTAACATCTGGAATTCCGTCGTTATCATCATCAACGTCAATGCTATCAGGTATACCATCTCCATCTGTATCTAATCCATTATCTCCATACCCATCAAATCCATCTTCACTATCTGGAATACCATCTCCATCAGAATCAACTCCTGAATCACTTACTGTTCCTTCTCCTCCACTATTTGGGTCTGCAGGATCTGTGTCATTAGAATCAGTATTTCCAGCATCTCCAAAATTTTCGGAATCTTCATCTACTGCATTTAGAATACCATCTCCATCCGTATCTGATCCATCTACTAGTCCGTTACCATCAATATCATCATTTCCTCCTTCAACAACATCATTGATCCCGTCATCATCACTATCCAAATCTAAATAATCTGGATATCCATCGGAATCATTATCTGTGTTATCTGGCTCTCCCGAAACTCCTTCACCAAAGATAGAATCATCAGCATCTACTGAGTCGACAATACCATCTCCATCAGAATCCGGTCCATCAGCGATACCATCGTTATTAACATCGATATTTTCATCTTCAATTACATCATTAATACCATCGTTATCACTATCCAAATCTTGATAATTTGGTACTCCATCTCCATCTCTATCTGGCTCTTCTTCAACATCAACTGAGGCATCCGATTGACCGTCATTATTTGTATCAGAATAACCTATATCGTTGACATCTATCTTACCATCTCCATTAGTATCAAAATCTCCATTTCCTCCTTCATCTACATCTAATATCCCGTCATTATCACTGTCTAAATCTAAACTATCCATAACTCCATCATTATCCGTATCCATTATACCTTCGTTAACATCTGGAATACCATCATTATCATCATCAACATCCACTGAATCCAAAATACCATCTCCGTCTGTATCCAAACAATCAGTTGGTACAGCATTAATTGTTACCGTTGAAGCTGCATCCCTAGTACATGTATTATCTGTGGTGCTTCTTACCGTTAAGGTATATGTTCCTGGTGCTACTCCTGTGAAAGTCTCACTTGCTTGGAAAGCTCCTCCGATACTATATGCTACACCTGCTTGTGTTGCAAATACAATACTTCCTGTTGGTACTGCACATGTCGGTTGAACTGTGTTTGCCACTGTTGGTACTGATGGTGCATTGGGTACAGCATTAATTGTTACCGTTGAAGCTGCATCCCTAGTACATGTGTTATCTGTGATGCTTCTTACCGTTAAGGTATATGTTCCTGGCGCTACTCCTGTGAAAGTCTCACTTGCTTGGAAAGCTCCTCCGATACTATATGCTACACCTGCTTGTGTTGCAAATACAATACTTCCTGTTGGTACTCCACATGTCGGTTGAACTGTGCTTGCCATTGTTGGTACTGATGGTGCATTGGGTACAGCATTAATTGTTACCGTTGAAGCTGCATCTCTAGTACATGTGTTATCTGTGATGCTTCTTACCGTTAAGGTATACGTTCCTGGCGCTACTCCTGTGAAAGTCTCACTTGCTTGGAAAGCTCCTCCGATACTATATGCTACTCCTGCTTGTGTTGCAAATACTATACTTCCTGTTGGTACTCCACATGTCGGTTGAACTGTGCTTGCCACTGTTGGTACTGATGGTGCATTGGGTACAGCATCAATTGTTACCGTTGAAGCTGCATCTCTAGTACATGTGTTATCTGTAGTGCTTCTTACCGTTAAGGTATACGTTCCTGGCGCTACTGCTGTGAAAGTCTCACTTGCTTGGAAAGCTCCTCCGATACTATATGCTACACCTGCTTGTGTTGAAAATACTATACTTCCTGTTGGTACTCCGCATGTCGGTTGAACTGTGCTTGCTACTGTTGGTACTGATGGTGCATTGGGTACAGCATTAATTGTTACCGTTGAAGCTGCATCCCTAGTACATGTGTTATCTGTGGTGCTTCTTACCGTTAAGGTATATGTTCCTGGCGCTACTCCTGTGAAAGTCCCACTTGCTTGGAAAGCTCCTCCGATACTATATGCTACACCTGCTTGTGTTGCAAATACAATACTTCCTGTTGGTACTCCACATGTCGGTTGAACTGTGCTTGCTACTGTTGGTACTGATGGTGCATTGGGTACAGCATTAATTGTTACCGTTGAAGCTGCATCCCTAGTACATGTGTTATCTGTAGTGCTTCTTACCGTTAAAGTATACGTTCCTGGCGCTACTCCTGTGAAAGTCTCACTTGCTTGGAAAGCTCCTCCGATACTATATGCTACACCTGCTTGTGTTGCAAATACAATACTTCCTGTTGGTACTCCACATGTCGGTTGAACTGTGCTTGCTACTGTTGGTACTGATGGTGCATTGGGTACAGCATCAATTGTTACCGTTGAAGCTGCATCCCTAGTACATGTATTATCTGTGGTGCTTCTTACCGTTAAGGTATATGTTCCTGGCGCTACTCCTGTGAAAGTCTCACTTGCTTGGAAAGCTCCTCCGATACTATATGCTACACCTGCTTGTGTTGCAAATACAATACTTCCTGTTGGTACTGCACATGTCGGTTGAACTGTGTTTGCCACTGTTGGTACTGATGGTGCATTGGGTACAGCATTAATTGTTACCGTTGAAGCTGCATCCCTAGTACATGTGTTATCTGTGATGCTTCTTACCGTTAAGGTATATGTTCCTGGCGCTACTCCTGTGAAAGTCTCACTTGCTTGGAAAGCTCCTCCGATACTATATGCTACACCTGCTTGTGTTGCAAATACAATACTTCCTGTTGGTACTCCACATGTCGGTTGAACTGTGCTTGCCATTGTTGGTACTGATGGTGCATTGGGTACAGCATCAATTGTTACCGTTGAAGCTGCATCTCTAGTACATGTGTTATCTGTGATGCTTCTTACCGTTAAGGTATACGTTCCTGGCGCTACTCCTGTGAAAGTCTCACTTGCTTGGAAAGCTCCTCCGATACTATATGCTACACCTGCTTGTGTTGCAAATACTATACTTCCTGTTGGTACTCCACATGTCGGTTGAACTGTGCTTGCTACTGTTGGTACTGATGGTGCATTGGGTACAGCATCAATTGTTACCGTTGAAGCTGCATCCCTAGTACATGTGTTATCTGTGGTGCTTCTTACCGTTAAGGTATATGTTCCTGGCGCTACTCCTGTGAAAGTCTCACTTGCTTGGAAAGCTCCTCCGATACTATATGCTACACCTGCTTGTGTTGCAAATACTATACTTCCTGTTGGTACTCCACATGTCGGTTGAACTGTGCTTGCCACTGTTGGTACTGATGGTGCATTGGGTACAGCATCAATTGTTACCGTTGAAGCTGCATCCCTAGTACATGTGTTATCTGTGGTGCTTCTTACCGTTAAGGTATACGTTCCTGGCGCTACTCCTGTGAAAGTCTCACTTGCTTGGAAAGCTCCTCCGATACTATATGCTACACCTGCTTGTGTTGCAAATACTATACTTCCTGTTGGTACTCCACATGTCGGTTGAACTGTGCTTGCCACTGTTGGTACTGATGGTGCATTGGGTACAGCATCAATTGTTACCGTTGAAGCTGCATCCCTAGTACATGTGTTATCTGTGGTGCTTCTTACCGTTAAGGTATACGTTCCTGGCGCTACTCCTGTGAAAGTCTCACTTGCTTGGAAAGCTCCTCCGATACTATATGCTACTCCTGCTTGTGTTGCAAATACTATACTTCCTGTTGGTACTCCGCATGTCGGTTGAACTGTGCTTGCTACTGTTGGTACTGATGGTGCATTGGGTACAGCATCAATTGTTACCGTTGAAGCTGCATCCTAGTACATGTGTTATCTGTAGTGCTTCTTACCGTTAAGGTATACGTTCCTGGCGCTACTCCTGTGAAAGTCTCACTTGCTTGGAAAGCTCCTCCGATACTATATGCTACACCTGCTTGTGTTGCAAATACTATACTTCCTGTTGGTACTCCGCATGTCGGTTGAACTGTGCTTGCTACTGTTGGTACTGATGGTGCATTGGGTACAGCATTAATTGTTACCGTTGAAGCTGCATCCCTAGTACATGTGTTATCTGTGGTGCTTCTTACCGTTAAGGTATATGTTCCTGGCGCTACTCCTGTGAAAGTCTCACTTGCTTGGAAAGCTCCTCCGATACTATATGCTACACCTGCTTGTGTTGCAAATACTATACTTCCTGTTGGTACTCCACATGTCGGTTGAACTGTGCTTGCTACTGTTGGTACTGATGGTGCATTGGGTACAGCATTAATTGTTACCGTTGAAGCTGCATCCCTAGTACATGTGTTATCTGTGGTGCTTCTTACCGTTAAGGTATATGTTCCTGGCGCTACTCCTGTGAAAGTCTCACTTGCTTGGAAAGCTCCTCCGATACTATATGCTACACCTGCTTGTGTTGCAAATACTATACTTCCTGTTGGTACTCCACATGTCGGTTGAACTGTGCTTGCCACTGTTGGTACTGATGGTGCATTGGGTACAGCATCAATTGTTACCGTTGAAGCTGCATCCCTAGTACATGTGTTATCTGTAGTGCTTCTTACCGTTAAGGTATATGTTCCTGGCGCTACTCCTGTGAAAGTCTCACTTGCTTGGAAAGCTCCTCCGATACTATATGCTACACCTGCTTGTGTTGCAAATACAATACTTCCTGTTGGTACTCCACATGTCGGTTGAACTGTGCTTGCTACTGTTGGTACTGATGGTGCATTGGGTACAGCATCAATTGTTACCGTTGAAGCTGCATCCCTAGTACATGTGTTATCTGTGGTGCTTCTTACCGTTAAGGTATACGTTCCTGGCGCTACTCCTGTGAAAGTCTCACTTGCTTGGAAAGCTCCTCCGATACTATATGCTACACCTGCTTGTGTTGCAAATACAATACTTCCTGTTGGTACTCCACATGTCGGTTGAACTGTGCTTGCCACTGTTGGTACTGATGGTGCATTGGGTACAGCATTAATTGTTACCGTTGAAGCTGCATCCCTAGTACATGTGTTATCTGTGGTGCTTCTTACCGTTAAGGTATACGTTCCTGGCGCTACTCCTGTGAAAGTCTCACTTGCTTGGAAAGCTCCTCCGATACTATATGCTACACCTGCTTGTGTTGCAAATACTATACTTCCTGTTGGTACTCCACATGTCGGTTGAACTGTGCTTGCCACTGTTGGTACTGATGGTGCATTGGGTACAGCATCAATTGTTACCGTTGAAGCTGCATCTCTAGTACATGTGTTATCTGTGATGCTTCTTACCGTTAAGGTATACGTTCCTGGCGCTACTCCTGTGAAAGTCTCACTTGCTTGGAAAGCTCCTCCGATACTATATGCTACTCCTGCTTGTGTTGCAAATACTATACTTCCTGTTGGTACTCCACATGTCGGTTGAACTGTGCTTGCCACTGTTGGTACTGATGGTGCATTGGGTACAGCATCAATTGTTACCGTTGAAGCTGCATCTCTAGTACATGTGTTATCTGTAGTGCTTCTTACCGTTAAGGTATATGTTCCTGGCGCTACTCCTGTGAAAGTCTCACTTGCTTGGAAAGATCCTCCGATACTATATGTTACACCTGCTTGTGTTGCAAATACTATACTTCCTGTTGGTACTCCGCATGTCGGTTGAACTGTGCTTGCTACTGTTGGTACTGATGGTGCATTGGGTACAGCATTAATTGTTACCGTTGAAGCTGCATCCCTAGTACATGTGTTATCTGTGATGCTTCTTACCGTTAAGGTATATGTTCCTGGCGCTACTCCTGTGAAAGTCTCACTTGCTTGGAAAGCTCCTCCGATACTATATGCTACTCCTGCTTGTGTTGCAAATACTATACTTCCTGTTGGTACTGCACATGTAGGTTGAACTGTGCTTGCTACTGTTGGTACTGATGGTGCATTGGGTACAGCATTAATTGTTACCGTTGAAGCTGCATCCCTAGTACATGTGTTATCTGTGGAGCTTCTTACCGTTAAGGTATATGTTCCTGGCGCTACTCCTGTGAAAGTTTCACTTGCTTGGAAAGCTCCTCCGATACTATATGTTACACCTGCTTGTGTTGAAAATACTATACTTCCTGTTGGTACTCCACATGTCGGTTGAACTGTGCTTGCCACTGTTGGTACTGATGGTGCATTGGGTACAGCATCAATTGTTACCGTTGAAGCTGCATCCCTAGTACATGTGTTATCTGTGATGCTTCTTACCGTTAAGGTATATGTTCCTGGCGCTACTCCTGTGAAAGTCTCACTTGCTTGGAAAGCTCCTCCGATACTATATGCTACTCCTGCTTGTGTTGCAAATACTATACTTCCTGTTGGTACTCCGCATGTCGGTTGAACTGTGCTTGCTACTGTTGGTACTGATGGTGCATTGGGTACAGCATTAATTGTTACCGTTGAAGCTGCATCCCTAGTACATGTGTTATCTGTGGTGCTTCTTACCGTTAAGGTATATGTTCCTGGCGCTACTCCTGTGAAAGTCTCACTTGCTTGGAAAGATCCTCCGATACTATATGTTACACCTGCTTGTGTTGCAAATACTATACTTCCTGTTGGTACTGCACATGTCGGTTGAACTGTGCTTGCTACTGTTGGTACTGATGGTGCATTGGGTACAGCATCAATTGTTACCGTTGAAGCTGCATCCCTAGTACATGTGTTATCTGTGGTGCTTCTTACCGTTAAAGTATACGTTCCTGGCGCTACTCCTGTGAAAGTCTCACTTGCTTGGAAAGCTCCTCCGATACTATATGCTACACCTGCTTGTGTTGCAAATACAATACTTCCTGTTGGTACTCCACATGTCGGTTGAACTGTGCTTGCTACTGTTGGTACTGATGGTGCATTGGGTACAGCATCAATTGTTACCGTTGAAGCTGCATCCCTAGTACATGTGTTATCTGTGGTGCTTCTTACCGTTAAGGTATATGTTCCTGGCGCTACTCCTGTGAAAGTCTCACTTGCTTGGAAAGCTCCTCCGATACTATATGCTACACCTGCTTGTGTTGCAAATACAATACTTCCTGTTGGTACTCCACATGTCGGTTGAACTGTGCTTGCCACTGTTGGTACTGATGGTGCATTGGGTACAGCATCAATTGTTACCGTTGAAGCTGCATCTCTAGTACATGTGTTATCTGTGGTACTTCTTACCGTTAAGGTATATGTTCCTGGCGCTACTCCTGTGAAAGTCTCACTTGCTTGGAAAGCTCCTCCGATACTATATGCTACACCTGCTTGTGTTGTAAATACTATACTTCCTGTTGGTACTGCACATGTCGGTTGAACTGTGCTTGCTACTGTTGGTACTGATGGTGCATTGGGTACAGCATCAATTGTTACCGTTGAAGCTGCATCCCTAGTACATGTGTTATCTGTAGTGCTTCTTACCGTTAAAGTATATGTTCCTGGCGCTACTCCTGTGAAAGTCTCACTTGCTTGGAAAGCTCCTCCGATACTATATGCTACATCTGCTTGTGTTGTAAATACTATACTTCCTGTTGGTACTGCACATGTCGGTTGAACTGTGCTTGCTACTGTTGGTACTGATGGTGCATTGGGTACAGCATCAATTGTTACCGTTGAAGCTGCATCCCTAGTACATGTGTTATCTGTAGTGCTTCTTACCGTTAAGGTATATGTTCCTGGCGCTACTCCTGTGAAAGTCTCACTTGCTTGGAAAGCTCCTCCGATACTATATGCTACATCTGCTTGTGTTGCAAATACTATACTTCCTGTTGGTACTCCACATGTCGGTTGAACTGTGCTTGCCACTGTTGGTACTGATGGTGCATTGGGTACAGCATCAATTGTTACCGTTGAAGCTGCATCCCTAGTACATGTGTTATCTGTGGTGCTTCTTACCGTTAAGGTATATGTTCCTGGCGCTACTCCTGTGAAAGTCTCACTTGCTTGGAAAGATCCTCCGATACTATATGTTACACCTGCTTGTGTTGCAAATACTATACTTCCTGTTGGTACTGCACATGTCGGTTGAACTGTGCTTGCTACTGTTGGTACTGATGGCGCATTGGGTACAGCATCAATTGTTACCGTTGAAGCTGCATCCCTAGTACATGTGTTATCTGTGGTGCTTCTTACCGTTAAGGCATACGTTCCTGGCGCTACTCCTGTGAAAGTCTCACTTGCTTGGAAAGCTCCTCCGATACTATATGCTACTCCTGCTTGTGTTGCAAATACTATACTTCCTGTTGGTACTGCACATGTCGGTTGAACTGTGCTTGCTACTGTTGGTACTGATGGTGCATTGGGTACAGCATCAATTGTTACCGTTGAAGCTGCATCCCTAGTACATGTGTTATCTGTAGTGCTTCTTACCGTTAAAGTATATGTTCCTGGCGCTACTCCTGTGAAAGTCTCACTTGCTTGGAAAGCTCCTCCGATACTATATGCTACACCTGCTTGTGTTGCAAATACTATACTTCCTGTTGGTACTGCACATGTCGGTTGAACTGTGCTTGCCACTGTTGGTACTGATGGTGCATTGGGTACAGCATCAATTGTTACCGTTGAAGCTGCATCTCTAGTACATGTGTTATCTGTGGTACTTCTTACCGTTAAGGTATATGTTCCTGGCGCTACTCCTGTGAAAGTCTCACTTGCTTGGAAAGCTCCTCCGATACTATATGCTACACCTGCTTGTGTTGTAAATACAATACTTCCTGTTGGTACTGCACATGTCGGTTGAACTGTGCTTGCTACTGTTGGTACTGATGGTGCATTGGGTACAGCATCAATTGTTACCGTTGAAGCTGCATCCCTAGTACATGTGTTATCTGTAGTGCTTCTTACCGTTAAGGTATACGTTCCTGGCGCTACTCCTGTGAAAGTCTCACTTGCTTGGAAAGCTCCTCCGATACTATATGCTACATCTGCTTGTGTTGCAAATACTATACTTCCTGTTGGTATTCCACATGTCGGTTGAACTGTGCTTGCTACTGTTGGTACTGATGGTGCATTGGGTACAGCATCAATTGTTACCGTTGAAGCTGCATCCCTAGTACATGTGTTATCTGTGGTACTTCTTACCGTTAAGGTATATGTTCCTGGCGCTACTCCTGTGAAAGTCTCACTTGCTTGGAAAGCTCCTCCGATACTATATGCTACACCTGCTTGTGTTGCAAATACAATACTTCCTGTTGGTACTCCACATGTCGGTTGAACTGTGCTTGCCACTGTTGGTACTGATGGTGCATTGGGTACAGCATTAATTGTTACCACTGAAGCTGCATCCCTAGTACATGTGTTATCTGTGATGCTTCTTACCGTTAAGGTATATGTTCCTGGCGCTACTCCTGTGAAAGTCTCACTTGCTTGGAAAGCTCCTCCGATACTATATGCTACACCTGCTTGTGTTGCAAATACAATACTTCCTGTTGGTACTCCACATGTCGGTTGAACTGTGCTTGCCACTGTTGGTACTGATGGTGCATTGGGTACAGCATCAATTGTTACCGTTGAAGCTGCATCCCTAGTACATGTGTTATCTGTGGTACTTCTTACCGTTAAGGTATATGTTCCTGGCGCTACTCCTGTGAAAGTCTCACTTGCTTGGAAAGCTCCTCCGATACTATATGCTACTCCTGCTTGTGTTGCAAATACTATACTTCCTGTTGGTACTGCACATGTCGGTTGAACTGTGCTTGCCACTGTTGGTACTGATGGTGTAGACGGTTGAGCGTCAACAACAACATTCGCGCTCGCCGAAGAAACACATCCATCCGTATTTGTTACTGTGAATGTATAGATACCAGTGTTGGCTGTTACCAATCCACTTTTTGATAAGCTAATAATAGATGGAGAAAAGGTATATGTATTATTAGCATCGTAATCTGTAATCTGAAAACTTCCTGTTGCTACAGCACATGTTGGTTGGGTTACTGTTCCTGCTACTGGTGCTACTGGTGTAGATGGTTGAACGTTAACAACAACATTCGCGCTCGCCGAAGAAACACATCCATCCGTATTTGTTACTGTGAATGTATAAGTACCAGTGTTGGCTGTTACCAATCCACTTTTTGATAAGCTAACAATAGATGGAGAAAAGGTATATGTATTATTAACATCGTAATCTGTAATCTGAAAACTTCCCGTTGCTACAGCGCATGTTGGTTGGGTTACTGTTCCTGCTACTGGTGCTACTGGTGTAGATGGTTGAACGTCAACAACAACATTCGCGCTCGCCGAAGAAACACATCCATCCGTATTTGTTACTGTGAATGTATATGTCCCAGTGTTGGCTGTTACCAATCCACTTTTTGATAAGCTAACAATAGATGGAGAAAAGGTATATGTATTATTAGCATCGTAATCTGTAATCTGAAAACTTCCCGTTGCTACAGCACATGTTGGTTGGGTTACTGTTCCTGCTACTGGTGCTACTGGTGTAGACGGTTGAACGTTAACAACAACATTCGCGCTCGCCGAAGAAACACATCCATCCGTATTTGTTACTGTGAATGTATAAGTACCAGTGTTGGCTGTTACCAATCCACTTTTTGATAAGCTAACAATAGATGGAGAAAAGGTATATGTATTATTAGCATCGTAATCTGTAATCTGAAAACTTCCCGTTGATACAACACATGTTGGTTGGGTTACTGTTCCTGTTACTGGTGTAGATGGGGGGCTACTTACTGTAACATTAATACTAGAAGAGTATTCACATCCTCCTAATGAAGTTACAGTATATAAAATACTGGCAGAACCTTGACTTACTCCTACCACGACTCCCGAAGAATCTACTGTTGCTATAGCTGTATTCGAACTAGACCAAACACCACCAGAATCTCCATCCGAAATAAGTGAAATTGTTTCACCTACACAAACATTTGTTCCTCCGTTTATCGTTCCTGAAACTGGCGTTGGATTTGACGTAACTACATTAATAGTATTCGCCTGTCCTTGACTACCATCCGAATTGACTAATATAGGGACACCATCAGCATCAACTGCTCCACTAATTCTTTCTCCAGTTAAATCAGATGATGAAACATTTTCAGCTCCTTCAATTGCATCCGGACATCCATCATTATCAGAATCAGTATCTAAATAATTTGGAATTCCATCTTTATCAACATCATTGCTAAAATATGGCCATCCGGTTCCTGCACAAAAATCTACTAAATCTCCAATAATTGCTTTCGATTCTTCACATGCTCCTATAGTTAAATTATTAGGCCAAAATGAACATGAAGCCGGGGTGGCGTTATCTCCGCAAAACGATGCTGTTCCAGGGTTTAATTTATCTGTTACTCCTCCTGTTGTTGATAATGCCAACCAATTTATACCTCCCCCTACTGTATTAGATAAGGTATATGTCGAATTCGAAGAGGACACCTGATCTCTGGAGATAACAAAAGCATTTCCATATAAGTCATTCCCTACTTTTTTGAATACATTATTATCTCTAACTGTTAATGTTGAACATACCTCTATAAATGAAGCCGAACTCATAGAAATATCAATAGTAACATTTCCTATTGGCCAATCCTTATCATTCTCTACAACCATGGAACCTCTAGCAACAAAATAAGCCCCCACTCCCATGAATATTTCAGTCGTTGCACTTCCTGCTGCAGGATGTTGGCCTAAAACCATTGCTCCTCGAGTAATTACTCCAGATTTATCCGAAAGAGACATTTTACCTCTTGCATTCAAATTAGTCGTTGTTAGTTCTACATCCGGTAATAAGTAAAGCTCTCCTCCCGTTTCAATAGTTAGAGAGTTTATCCCCATATCAAGACTACTAGATAAAACATATTTTTCACCACTAGCAATATTTGTTGTTGTTGACGTGAATTCAATAACCCCAGATGATGGTGCTGAAGATTCAGGAACAAAACATCCTAATTCATCAACATCTAAAATACCGTCATTATCGTCATCTAAATCTGCCTCATCTAGAACACCATCATTGTCTGAGTCAGGGATTAATTTAATAGCATTTGTCGCTAAAGAAATTAACACAGATTCAAATGTAGTTGTTGTCCCTCCAGAATTATTTCCTGGATACAATTCCAAAGACATAGTTGATGCATTTGCTATAAACCTTATTTTAGTTAATCCCCAATTATCTCTGGTAATTGAACTTATAGTTTGTTTTGTAAGCGATCCGATTTTGTACGAGAAAGAATCATTATATTCTTCAGAATACTCACCTCGAGTAGTCATAGTATATAATTCTATTTCATATGTTTGACCAACAACAAGACCTGTAATATTTGTAGCGATAATTTCTTCTAGGAAAGAACCTCCTAGATCGCGAAGTGAGATCCAATATTCATGGCCTGTTGGAGGTAACGGTAATGGTTCTTCATACCAAGATTCTCCTCCTCCTGTTATTGAACCAGCTGCCGATACTGATCTATTAGAAACATCAGGAGTTCCTATTACTATTGTCCAATTAGTATTTGGTCTACAATTATCGCAATTAACAGTTCCCTCACTTGATGCAATTGAAGGCGTTTGCGCAAATGTTTGCAATTGGATTAAAAGAAACAGGATCAATAAGATGAATATCTTATTACTTCTCTTGTAGCTTGTAGTTTTTTTCGTTTCAAAGTAGACACATGAACTCCTCTTTCCGGAAAAGGTATCCCTTTCCAAATTCATTGAATTAATCATAATTTCCCCTTGGACCCTAAATTAGGATCTATACTTAGTTTTGGTTATAAAATAGTATGGAAATATATAATGCAGTATATCCCATACACGTTTCAGTCGATATACGACTAATTTACGTTTGGGGGGATATACTAAAGAGGCTGCAAATATATATATAAAATTATGAGATAAAAAAATCTGTTTTTACTTTTTGTTTATCCTATATGAAAATTTGATAATCAAAAACTATTAAACCCTTCTAAAGTACTAGGGTAATGCAAGATAAAAAGACTTTGAGTTTTTTTTCAAAGAAAAGGATTTACTAAACGTAAAACTCTTTTAATACATTAATAGTAGTTTCTATTTCTTTTATGGTATTTAGTTTGCTAAAAGAAAAACGGACAGAGGTTTTCTCCTTTTCCTCAGCTAATAAAAACTCATTCAAAACATGAGAGCCTTTATTACTTCCACTTTGACAGGCACTTCCACCTGACGCAGCTATCCCCTTCATATCCAATGAAAACAACATCATTTCATTCACCCAAGGAAGCCTAACATTTAAAATTGTATAACTACTTGTGTTTAAATTTTCTGATTCTCCGTTAAACTTTACTTCAGTAAATTCTCCCTTCAATCTTTCAATAAAATGCACCTTTATACCTTCTATCAATTCCCTATCTTCATTCATATTACTATAAGAAAGCTCCATAGCTTTTTCCATTCCTAAAATTGAATGTACGTTTTCTGTACTAGAGCGAACTCCTCTTTCTTGATCTCCTCCATGAAACAATGGTTTAACCACACATCCTTTTTTAACATAAGCAAAACCAACCCCTTTAGGACCGTGAAACTTATGAGCACTTGCTGTCATAAAATCTAAAGATACCTCTTGTAGATCAAGATTAAAATGACCTATTGCTTGAACGGTATCTGAGTGAAATAAGGCATTATTTTGTTTACAAATGTTCGCTACTTCTTGAATAGGTAATAAATTTCCTATTTCATTATTCACCCACATCAAACTAACCAAGGCTTTACCTCTAACCTCTGAAAGAATATTGGAAAGTTCTTTTGTACTGATATTACCTTTAGCATCTATATTCAAATAAACAACTTCAATATTATATGCTTCTCTTAAAAAATCGACTGTATGAAGTACTGCATGATGTTCTATTTTGGAAGTAACAATCGTATCAACTCCCAAATTTATAACAGCATTTTGTAATATTAGATTATCAGCTTCCGTACCCCCTGAAGTAAAAACAATCTCACTACTGGTTACATTAAAATAACTAGCTATATTTTTTCTAGCTTTTTCAATTGAAGCCTTCGCTGATCTACCAAATTGATGTGTTGAAGATGGGTTTCCAAAATTCTCAAACATTGATCTGTTAATCACTTCAATTACTTCTGGTAAAACAGGCGTAGTAGCTGCGTTGTCTAAATAAATTGTATTCATAAAGCAAAGATACTAATTAGGGTTTTGAAATATATACACTTCAGTTGCTCCCAATCCATATTTTTGATAAGAAGCGTCATAATATTTAACAGGGTAATTATTAAGTAGAAAGTTTAATTCAGATTTCAAAACACCTTCTCCTACTCCATGTATAAATACAATTTTAGATATTCTTTTTTGAATACAGTATTCTATTTTATTTCGAGCAATATCAATTTGATATGACAAGATATCATATGTATCCATTCCTTTTGTTGATTTCAATAGTTTTTCTATATGTAAATCAACCTCCATCACTATTTCATTTTTGGTCTTTACAAAAGATTTCACCTTTTTCTTCACCTCTACTCTTTTTTCTCTGAGCATTTCACTATGAATATCAATATACTTACTTAAATCACTTTGATCGACACCTATCTTTACTAATTCTTCTTTAAAAAACCGATACTCCATCCCTTCCTTGTCTTTAACGAGAACCTCATTTTTAATAACACCAACCACAACCCCTTCTATAACATCATCAATTACAGCAACTTTGTTACCAATTTCAAAACACATACTTAACTATTATTTAATTTACTAAAGAAAGTTAGCCTTTACATTTGCAGATATTTCTAGATGCAAAAGAACGTTAAATAAATGATTAGCTCAAAAAACATTAACACAAAAGTTTTTTTCGAAAACGCAAAGAATAGTTTACGCTTAACAGAAGAAAGAGAAGATTTATTATTGGAAATAGCTGATACAATTTCTGATGAATATTTTGATCGAGAAAAAGTAAACATAAACTTTATTTGTACACATAATTCAAGAAGGAGTCAATTTGCACAAGTATGGTCTTATTTTGCAGCCAATTACTTTGAGCTTTCTAATTTTTCTACCTTCTCGGGAGGTACTGAAGCCACAGCCTTCCATAGAAATACTGTCAGAGCCTTACAATACGCAGGATTTGAATTTAATGTTGAAGATTTCTCTCATCAAAACCCAAAATATCTTATATCTTTCAGAGGCAGCAAATCTCCTTTGAGTGCTTTTTCCAAGACCTTTGAAAACCCTATTAACGAGTTTCCATATATCGCTATTACAACATGTGACAGTGCAGATGAAAAATGTCCGTTTATCCCTGATGCAACACATCGTTTTCACTTACCTTATAGTGATCCAAAATCATCTGATAGTAAAGATAACACCAAAGAAACCTATATTGCTACCAGTAAACAAATTGCTGGTGAAGTCTATTTTATTTTCGAAGAGATAAAAAGACAAATTTCAGAAAACTAATTGACCCCAAATCACAACTTCTATTATAAGATATAACAATTGATTCTTTTTTTAAAATTCAACTAAAGCAATACTATATTAAAATTAAGAAAGTATGTAATTCATTTTGAACAACTTATTCATTAGAAAAATCTACTCTACAAAGTAAACTAAACTTCTGTATGCTTATCGTAAGGGATGCTTTTTAAAATATGATTTATCACATTAATTCTTGCAATAGTTTTTCTATTGGCTCTAATAACTTTCCATGGAGAGGTTTTTGTATTAGTTTTTGAAAACATCGTGCGTTTATATTTGGTGTATTCATCCCAAAGTTCCTGAGCGCGCTCATCAACAGGAGTCATTTTCCATTGCTTTAATGGATCATTTTTTATCTCGTTAAATCGTTTCGCTTGCTCCTTTTTCGTAATAGACATATATATTTTCACCAAACGAATTCCCGACTCAAGTATCATTCTTTCAAAATCATTTACTTGATTCATAAAAACCTCATATTCTTCAGGAGTACAAAAACCATTTACAGGTTCAACTACCGCCCTATTATACCAGCTTCTATCGAAAAAAATCATTTCACCCGCTTTAGGAAATCGCTCTACATATCTTTGAAAATACCATTGTGTTTTCTCATCTTCATTAGGCTTAGGTAAAGCAACAATCCTCATATGTCGAGGGTTTATACGTTCTGTAATTCTTCGAATAGCACCACCTTTTCCGGCTGCATCTCTTCCTTCAAAAATTACTATAATTCTTTCATCGTTTTTTATTGCCCATGTTTGCAAACGAATTAATTCAACCTGAAGTTTTTTCAGTTTTCGTTCGTAGTTCACATATCGAATAGCTCTTTCTAAATTGTAAGGCTCTTTTGACAATATCGCTTTTAAACCTCTCGTTGTATTAAGCTTATTAACGTCTTTTTGAGTTAAGTTTTCCATAGTTTAATCTAAGTGATTAACCGATCGGTAATAACGCATTACCACATTCGGATCGGGGTTTAAAATTGTTTTTGATTCTTCTTTTCCTTCGTAATTAAACTGAGATAAAACATGTCGTATACATTCTATACGAGCCTTTTTCTTATCATTTGTTTTAACTGCAATCCAAGGACTATATGTTGTGTGAGTTTTGCTAAACATTTCATCTTTATAAAATGTATACTTATCCCATAACTCCTGCCCTTTCTTATCTACTGGACTAAATTTCCAACGCTTTAGCGGGTCGTTATTTCTTGCATTAAATCTTCTCAATTGTTCAGTTTTTGAAATTGACAACCAAAACTTAATAATAACAACTCCATCTTCGTATAGCATATGTTCAAATTCTGGAACCTGCACTAAAAATTTCTTGTATTGGTTTTCTGTACAGAATCCCATGACTGGTTCAACAACCGCTCTATTGTACCAGCTTCTATCAAAAAAAACAATTTCACCTGGATTTGGTAATTCCTTTATATACCTTTGAAAATACCATTGTCCTTTTTCAACCTCAGTAGGTTTGTTAAGGGCAACCAATCGCATAGTTCTCGGATTTAAATGTTCAGTAAACCTTCTTATACTACCACCTTTTCCTGCCGCATCTCTTCCTTCAAAAATTACCGCTACTCTCTTATTATTTTTCGCTATCCATTGCTGCAACTTTACTAATTCAACCTGAAGCAATTTTAGCTCATTTTCATACTTAATCTTAGATTCAACTTTTTCTATAGAAATCCCTTTCTTCTTGACCACTTCAATCAATTCTTCATTCGATTTAATACTTTGAAAATCACTAATAGTCAACTTTGGTCCTTCCTTCATATGGAGATAATAATTATTTTATAAATTTAACACATGGTACGCTAAAATAAAATGATATTTGTACTATGAAAAATTTTAAAGCATTTTTATTTCTAATGTTTCCCTTTTTGTCTTATTCTCAAAAGCAGTTTAGCACAGAATTTAGCTTTATAAACGACAATGATCTTTACATTTCTTTTCAGCAAGACAGGTACTATACCAATGGAATGTTTTTCAATTACCGCTTTATAAGCAAGGATTCTACCCTTCAAATTGCAAAAAAAATATTCAACATTGAGGTAGGGCATAAAATCTTTACTCCTTTCAAAGCTGTTGTTCAATCTCCTGAACAACATGATCGTCCTTTTGCAGGGTATTTATATGGAGCTTTAGGTATACATCACTTCTTCGAGAACAACTCTTTTTTAAAAAACTCAATTGAAATAGGTATTATTGGTCCAGGCTCTATGGCAGAAGAGCTTCAAAATTTCATACATGATATTTACGGTTTTAGAAGAGCTATCGGATGGAAGTATCAAATTAGGAATGCCTTTGCTCTTAATTTTAAATCATCTTTTGGGAAAACAATTACTAAAAACACATTAAACCATTTTGATGTAACCTGGATTAATACAGCCAATTTCGGTACAGTTTTAACCAGCATCTCTACTGGTTTTCATTCAAGAATTGGGCTTAAACCTTTGCAACGAATCATCAATTCGATAGCATTTAATAGTAGCCTAAACAAAAAAGGTTCTGATTTGTATAATGAAAAGGAGGCTTTTTTTTATATAAAACCGCAAATTGAATATGTTTTGTACGATGCTACCATACAAGGAAGTTTCCTTAACACAAGTAGTCCAATCACCTATTCAGCTATGCCTTTTGTATTTACAACAGAGTTTGGCATTCGATTTACAGCGGGCAATTTTAACTTTGGATACGCCGTAAATTACCACTCCAAAAAACTCAAAAGCATTCAAGTTCCAAGGGGAAATTTCTTCGGAACTATCCAGATTAACTATCAATTTGAATAGATAAAAAAAATAAATTTTAAAAATCATCAAATTAAAATATATTTGTAGTTCGAATCATTAGAAACACAATCAATGAAATTTATCGTATCTAGCTCTCAATTATTAAAACAACTACAGGTTTTAGGAGGGGTTATAAATAGCAACAATACATTACCTATTTTAGACAACTTCTTGTTTGAGTTATCTGAAAACAAACTTAAAATATCATCTTCGGACCTTGAAACCACTATGAGTTCATTGGTAGAAGTTGAAAGTACAGATACTGGTGCCATTGCTATCAACGCAAAGCTTCTATTAGATACTTTAAAAACATTTCCTGATCAACCTTTAACCTTCAAAACTGAAGGAGAGAGTACGATTGAGATTATTTCCGAGCAAGGAAAATATGATATGGCTTACTTTAACGGAGATGAATTCCCCAAAGCTGTTGAACTTCCTTCTCCAAGCAATACTGAAATACCTTCTCATATTCTAGCTACAGCAATTAATAAAACAATTTTTGCTACAGGGAACGATGACTTAAGACCAGTTATGAGTGGTGTATTTTTTCAATTTAACTCGAAAGAATTGACCTTTGTTGCCACCGATGCTCACAAACTTGTAAAATATACAAGAACAGATGTTACTGCCGATAAATCAGCAGAATTCATCATGCCAAAAAAACCTTTAAATTTATTGAAAGGAATTTTAGGAGGTTCTGAAGAAAATGTAATTATTGAATATAATGACACCAATGCCAAGTTTACATTTGACAATGTTGTTTTAATCTGTCGTTTAATCGATGGAAAATACCCTAATTACGAAGCCGTAATTCCAAAGGAAAACCCAAACAAGTTAACCGTTGACAGAGCTACTTTCTTAAACTCTGTTCGTCGTGTTTCAATTTTCTCTAGTAAAACTACTCATCAAATTCGCTTGAAAATGGCGGGTACAGAGTTAAATATTTCTGCTGAAGATTTAGATTACGCGAACAAAGCTGATGAACGTTTAATGTGTGACTACCAAGGTGATGATATGCAAATTGGATTTAACTCTCGCTTTTTAAGTGAAATGTTGAACAATTTAAGCTCTAATGATGTTTTAATTGAGATGAGTTTACCTAACAGAGCTGGAATTTTAACTCCAATTGACGGAACCGAAGACGGAGAGTTAATTACAATGCTTGTAATGCCAGTTATGTTAAATGGATAAGATTATCATTTAAGATATATAAAACAAAAGGTAGCCTAAACGGCTACCTTTTTTATTTCATTGCAATCATATATTAATAATATATTGTTGCGGAAACTGTGTTTGGATTTGTGCTGTACCAATGTGCCCAGTGTTTTGTATATCCTTCCAAAGGTTTATAAATGTTTGGAGCTGCAGGAAAACCTACTGACCAATCATATACTTTATTCGCCGAATTACAATAACAGTATTTATGACTAGATGCACTTAAAGTTACTGGAGGAAATCCGAATGTAGAAGTAATTTCGTACGTTATCTGATACTCCAATCTGTTATCTGTTTTTACTGTTTTCCACCAAGACCACCATAAAAACTTTTTACGCTCTTCTACTTTAGTTTTTGCGCCAATTGAACTATAAAACAACCAATATCCATTGTATTGCCTCGCCTTCATACGATAGTTATTACTAAAATACTTATACGAAGTTGCCCCACGAAGCCCTTTTCCTTCTACCTCTCTTTCTGGCTGGTTATTATGTTTATATATAGTTAACTCCTTACTAAACTTGTAGGTATCTCCATTCCCTATTCTAACTTCGCCTGCATTGTAGGCAGACAGAAACTTCGGAATACTCGATGCTCCTCCTACTGAATAACTGTAAACAAAATCTCCATCAATTCTATAAGTGTTGTCTTCAATACCAATCTCCCCGTCTTCATTCAATAACAATAATAACATGTCATCATTTGATGATACTATAGGGGTATCTCTTTCTTTTATTCCTAGTTGTTCCGCCTCTTTTCCCTCAAGATTGTAAACTAACAACAAAGGGTTGTATTTTCCTTCTTCAGACATTTTTCTTGCCTCATCAAGCAAATCTACTTCACCTTCTTGCCTTATAGATATAAACTCCTTTAATTCATCTATGCTTCCAAAACGCAGCATATTATTTTCATTACTCTTGAATACAGATAAATCATTTTGATTTTCTGGATTAGACATTTCTTCTTCTTTACACGAAATAATCATGATACTTAACATGATTAATGCAATCATTTTTTTCATAAGGTTATGGTTTTAGTTTTACCTACTCTTGCGCTTTTCGGTTACCGCGATAAATTACAAATTTGATTAGTTAGTGTGTTACAATACACCAAACATCGTCACGAAACTTGAACTAGTATTAGTTAGTGACTATGCAAAACTAAAACACCTCATATTCATTAAAGTAATGTTAAAAACTATAATTAGAAGGGGGAAAAAACATAAAAAAACAGGTTTTTTTTTTCATTTAATTCCCCTTGGTTTTCATTAAAAGACAAGACCTAAAAGAAATAATTAACAAAGCTTTAATTATTGTTAATACATTTCCCTTTTAAAAACCATAAATAATTGTAAATTTACGTCTTTCAAACTAGACAAATTACGATGGGTAAAATTATTGCAATAGCAAATCAAAAAGGTGGTGTTGGTAAAACAACAACAACTGTTAATTTAGCGGCAGCTTTAGGTGTTTTAGAAAAAAAAAGTACTATTGATAGACGCTGACCCTCAAGCAAATGCAACTTCTGGACTTGGTATAGATGTTGAAAGTATTGAAGCTGGAACATATCAAGTTTTAGAACATACAATTGATCCTAAAGAAACTATCGTTACTACGGAATCTCCAAATGTAGACTTAATACCGGCGCATATTGATTTAGTAGCTATTGAAATTGAACTAGTTGACAAACAGCAAAGAGAGTTCATGTTGAAAAAAGCTTTAGAAAGTGTTATAGACTCTTATGATTATATCTTAATTGATTGTGCCCCTTCTCTCGGTTTAATTACTCTAAACTCATTAGTTGCGGCTCATTCTGTAATTATTCCTATCCAATGTGAATATTTTGCTCTTGAAGGTCTTGGAAAACTATTGAATACTATTAAAAGTGTTCAAAAAATCCATAATCAAAGTCTAGCTATTGAAGGTTTACTATTGACCATGTATGATCCACGTTTACGTTTATCGAATCAGGTGGTTGAAGAAGTTCGTAAACATTTTAGTTCAATGGTTTTTGAAACTGTGGTTCATAGAAATATTCGTTTAAGTGAAGCCCCAAGTTATGGTGAAAGCATTATTTCTTATGATGCAACCAGTAAAGGTGCGGTAAATTACTTAAGTTTGGCGAATGAAATTTTAAACAAAAAAGCGTAAAAACAATAATGGCAAAAGCAACAAAAAAACAAGCTCTAGGTAGAGGTTTATCGGCATTATTAAAAGAAACAGCTGAAGTTAGCTCAGCATCTGATAAGAATGCGGACAAACTGGTAGGAAACATTATAGAAATTGATGTTAAGTCGATAGAAGTTAACCCTTTCCAACCCAGAACTTATTTTGATGAAGAAGCTTTAAGAGAATTAGCCAGTTCAATAAAAGAATTAGGTGTAATTCAGCCAATTACCGTTCGTAAACTTGATAGTGATAAGTTTCAGTTAGTTTCAGGAGAACGTCGTTTTAGAGCTTCAAAACTTATTGGCAACACAAAGATTCCTGCTTATATCAGATTGGCGAATGATCAGGAAATGCTGGAAATGGCATTAGTTGAAAATATTCAACGTAAAAATCTGGATCCAATCGAGGTAGCTCTTTCATATCAACGTTTAATAGATGAAATTCAGCTTACTCAAGAAGAATTAAGTACTCGTGTGGGAAAAAAGCGTTCTACTGTTACAAATTATCTACGTCTTTTAAAATTAGACCCAATCATTCAAACGGGAATGAGAGATGGTTTTATTTCAATGGGACATGGAAGAGCTTTAATTAACGTAGATAGCAATACTGATCAATTAAACATTTACGAAAAAATTGTTCGTGATAAACTTTCAGTTAGACAGACTGAAGATTTGGTTAAAAACTTAAAAGCAGGAACAATTACTAAAGCTGCTAAGAAAAAAGCTTTACCAAAACATATAGTTGATGGAGCGAAAGAGATGACGGATTACTTTGGCAACAAAGTTGATGTAACGGTAAACAATAGAGGTAAAGGAAAAATATCGATTAACTTTAATTCAGAAGAAGATTTTAATCGAATAAAAAAATTATTACAATAATTGTTAGTAAAAAGAATCATATTTGTTTTTTTAGTCTTCTTGTTATCTTTTAGTACCTATGCTCAAAAAGATTCATTAAACATTAAGGTCAAAAAAACACAAATAACTACAGATTTATACAATCCTTTATCACCATCTAAAGCTGCTTTTTATTCAGCTATATTTCCTGGTGGAGGGCAGATATATAATAAAAAATACTGGAAAGCCCCAATTGTTTGGGGTGCGATTGGAGCAAGTGCTTACTACTATATAACAAATAGTAACGACTACGACAGATTTAGAACTGCATTCAGATTAAGATCCCAAGGATTGAAAGATGAATTCACGGATGATAATGGTAACCAAATAATTTCAACTTCAGGTTTAGAAAATGCCCAAAAAGTATTAAGAAAAAACCGTGATTTATCATTACTTACAGGGGTTCTTTTATACGTTCTTCAAATCGTTGAAGCTAGTGTAAACGCGCATTTACTTCAGTTCGAAACAAACGACAATTTAACAATAAACCCATCTCTCACAACGGACCCCATGTTTCAGGAGGCTCCGCGAGTTGGTTTAACTTTTAAATATTCTTTCTAAAATAATGAAAATAGCCTTACTAGGATACGGTAGAATGGGTAAAGAAATTGAGAAAATAGCTTTACAACGTGGGCATGAAATCGTAATAAAATACTCTGGAAAAGAAAACTATAATATAAAAGACGCCGATGTTGCCATAGATTTTAGCATTCCAACTATTGCTTATGATAATATCACAAACTGCTTAACAAACAATATTCCTGTTGTTTCAGGAACCACTGGTTGGTTGGATAACTATGACGACGTAGTAAAGCTTTGCAATGATAACAAGGGCGGTTTTATTTACGCCTCTAACTTTAGCCTGGGAGTCAATATCTTTTTTGAATTGAATAAGCAATTGGCTAAAATGATGAAAAATTTGGAGCAATATACTACGAGTATTGAAGAAATTCATCATACCAAAAAATTAGATGCTCCTAGTGGTACCGCAATAACTTTAGCTGAAGATATTATTAATAACTCACTAAAAAACACTTGGACTTTGGATGGTGATACTGATAATAATAACATTCCTATTACCGCTATAAGAACTCCTGATGTTCCTGGAACTCACACAACTTCATACCAATCAATTGTTGATTCTATTGATATAAAACATACCGCTCATAACCGACAAGGTTTTGCTTTAGGTGCAGTAATTGCTGCCGAATGGTTAGTTGATAAAACGGGAGTTTTTAGCATGAAAGATGTGTTAAACTTAGGTTAAATACGTAACTTTTTTACTAAAAGTAAACTTATAAACTGAATCTCACTCAAACGTTGAGGATAAAATATTAAAATTATGACATTTACTGAATGGTTTATTTTCTTTTTGATAATCCAAGTAATTCATTTCCTTGGAACATGGAAGTTGTACGTTAAGGCTGGAAGACAGGCTTGGGAAGCAGCTGTTCCGATATACAACGCTGTTGTTTTAATGGGAATTATTAATCGTTCAAAATGGTGGGTAATTCTTTTATTCATTCCTATCGTAAATCTTTTAATGTTCCCTATTGTTTGGGTAGAAACATGTAGAAGCTTTGGTTTTAATAAAGGAAAAGATACGATCCTTGCCATTGTTACTTTTGGCTTTTATCTTTTCTATATAAATTATGCAACGGATGCTGTATATAAGGAAAATAGAAGTTTAAAACCTCCTACGGCGGTTGATGAATGGTTAAGTTCAATTGCGTTCGCTATTATTGCAGCCACTTTGGTGCATACCTACTTTATGCAACCTTATACCATACCAACTTCATCATTAGAAAAAACATTACTAGTAGGAGATTATTTATTCGTTAGTAAATTTCATTATGGTGCGCGCGTTCCGATGACAACAGTTTCTGTACCTATGGTGCATGATACAGTTCCTGGCTTGGGTGTTAAATCTTTTTTGTCTGAAGATAAAGCTGAAAACAAGAACAATTGGAAGAATAAGCTCTCTTTACCATATATGAGGCTTCCAGGGGTTCAAAAGATAAAAAGAAATGAAATTGTTGTATTTAGCTGGCCTGCTGATACTACAAAGACTATGTGGGGAGATGTTTCAGGAAAACAAACTTATAAACCTATTGATAAAAGAACTAACTATGTTAAAAGATGTGTTGGAATACCTGGCGATAGTTTAGAAGTTAGAGACGGTTACGTGTATATTAATGGTGAAAAAACTATTTTACCAGATAGAGCTAAACCGCAATGGTATTTTAAAGTAGATGTTGGCGGAAATAAATTCAGTCGTGGTGATATTGAGAGATATAAAATGGCTAAAGAAGGTAAAGTGGGAGATGATGGTATCTACTACCTAAATTTGACCGACGAGGAGGCCGCTTCTTTAGAAAAGAATTCAATTGTAAAAAGTATTGAAAAATTATTAAAACCTAGAGGTAATTTTGATAAATCAGTATTCCCTCATGATGCTAGATATCCTTCATCATCTGATAATTTTGGACCTATATATATTCCTAAAGAAGGTGTTACTGTAAAACTTAATGATGCCACTATTCCGTTCTATGAACAAATTATTCGTAGATATGAGAATAATGACTTAACTATTTTTGGTGATGATATTTATATTAACGGAAAAAAGGTTTCTGAATATACTTTTAAGCAAGATTACTATTGGATGATGGGTGATAACCGTCAACGTTCTTTAGATGCAAGAAACTGGGGTTACGTACCTTTTGATCATGTAGTGGGGAAACCTGTTATGATTTGGTTCAGTATTGATAAAGACACCAATAAAATTCGCTGGGATAGAATGTTTACTACCGTTGGGGGTAGTGGTAAGCCCGTTTCTTATTTATGGGTTGTAGTAATACTTATTGCTGGATACATTTTTTACAGTATCAAAAAGAGTAAGAAGAAAAAAGTATAATGGCATTATTCATCCCCACCTACTTTGCTCCTATTTCTCAATATGCAGCAATTTATCAATCAGATCGTGTTGTTTTTGAAGTTCATGATAACTTTCAAAAACAAACCTATCGCAATCGTTTCTGCATATACGGAGCTAATGGAAAACTTTCATTAAGTATACCAGTAAAACATAAAACAAACGAAGGCAGAAAGAAAACTAGGGATACTCTTGTAGAAAATGACTTCCCATGGCAACAGCAGCATTTGAAATCGCTACAAACAGCCTACAGATCCTCTCCTTTTTTCGAATTTTTCGAAGACGAATTAACTACGATATTCTCTAAGAAATACAAGTATTTGCATGATGTAAATCTCGATACATATAGCTTTGTTTCAGAAGCTCTTGAATTGGATCATGATTATATCAAAACAGAGGATTATGTTATTGAAGTAGACAACGATTTTCGTCAATTAGCTCTTGCCAAAAAAGGTATTTCAATAGAAATGGATTCTTATATCCAAATGTTTGATGACAAGCACGGTTTTCTTCCAAATCTATCGATACTAGATCTTCTGTTTATGGAAGGGCGTAATACGATTAGTTTTTTAGAAAAAATTTCAGTAAATTTGAAGTAGACACTTACCCCCAACCTATTTACTATAAGCACTTTAAGAAGCCCTTCGTTTAATTGCTCATCTTATACAAATAAGACATGCAACACAATTTAGAACACTTTGTTCGATACTTTATGCCTAATATTTCAGACTATTCTCTGAATCTTTTTAGTTCTATAACCATACATAAACATTTTTCAAAAGGTAAAGTAATTATTAAGCAAGGTCAGGTTCCAACTAACTTTTATATACTTACGAATGGAGTTGCCAGAAGTTTCATAAAAAACAATAATAATAGAGAGCATACCCGCACTATATATACGGCTATGAGTACATGTGGCGCCCTTTCATCATTAATTTCAGAATCCAAATCTAACGCAACTTATGAGTGTTTAACAGACTGTGATTGCCTTATGGTAAACTTTAAAAAACTTGTTAAAATAACAAAGTCCAATCACGAAATGTCCTTACTCTATTCTAAAGTAATGGAAAAAATATTTATTAGAACCGAAGAGCGAGTCGATGAGTTAGCTTTATTAAACGCTACTGAACGCTATTTAAAACTAAAAAAAGATATTCCAGAGATTGATAATCTTATTCCCCAGTACCATATTGCCTCATTTTTGAACGTTACTCCAGTGCAACTCAGTAGGATACGAAAAAAACTATACTCTGTTTAATTATAAACATATGTTAATCTTTCTGTTTGATATTAAACATATATTTGACACTTAAAATATTAATAATTGGGATTCCCCAAATTATTTAGTTTCCCCTTACAGAAAGAAAGGTTTGTTTTTAACAAACCTTTTCTTTATTTTATAAATCTTTTTATCACATCATTAATTTGATCCGATACCTTCAACTTTATTACCACTGTCATATATAATATTATGATAATAACACTCTTTAATATGATATTTATTATTGGGCTAATATTAAACCTATAAACATTCAATTCCGGAACATTAAAGTTCCAATAATTAAACACAAAATAAAAACCCACAATTATAGTTAGTTGTAAAATTGTTTTTAAGGTAAATGGGAACATTTTTAACTTGTGATGAACAAACCATGTTTTAAAGAGCCCGAAAAATATTATTGATAAAAAAGTCGCAAAAGCCAAGCCTTCTGTTCCATAATTTAAATCATAATAAAAATACTTATTTAAATAAACGAGCATTAAGGCCATTCCTAATCCATTAAACAACGTAATTCTATAATATTTAGAATTATTTATGATTGCTCTATTATTTCCCAACGACATATTGAATAGTTTAGCACATGAAATAAAAAAAACCACAAGCTCACCCCCAGCATAACCTTCTGGCATTATTTTAAATAATTCAGTAACATTCGTGTTCACGAGCACAAAAAACAATCCACCTACCAACATCAAATTAATAGAACTCTTTTTATACAAGCTTACAACCTCTTCATTATTATCCTCATTTATAGATTTTGAAGTTAACGGATCCAATATTTGTGTCATCGCCCTGCTTGGCGCCTCAATAAAGGAACCTATAAACACTGCCACAGCATAGTAAGCTGCAACACTTAATGTGTCTTTTCCTCCTATCATTAATTTGTCTATATCAAGTATAATAGCACTTGCACTTCCTGCCAAAATAATATATAAAGAATATCGAATTACTTCTTTAAAATTATCTGGAACACCAAAGTAAAATTTAGGAGCATATAATTTTAATGCATAAGTAGACATTATAATCGTTCTTATAACATATGCATATGAAAGATAAATTACAAATTCCTGTTTGGTTATAATCTCAAAATAAACCGCACAAAGTAAAATCATCACAGCAATTCTATTGTATAATTCCTTTAAAAAATTACCGAATACTGATTGCATTTGAACTTTAGCCCAAGAATAAAATACCTCAAAGTACGCACAACTGATCGCTACGATATAAATATATAAGGTATAATTTTCGACGACTACATTATCTTCCGATAAAAACTTCATAATAAGTATATGGAAGTAATTCCAGAAATAACCAATTATAATTGCAATAATTAAAGGAAAGAAGATGATTGAACTTAAAAATCTATCTTTTTGTTCTTTTTTATCATAGCTCGAAAAAAACTTTACGATTGTAAAATGAATACCTAAAGCCATTAAGGGCATCACCAAGTTGGAGGTAGATAAGACTAACGTTACGAGTCCATAGTACTCTTCTTTTAAAAACCGAGCATATAAAACCACGGTATTAATACCACCAATTAAAAATCCTAAATATATAATTAAGGTATTTCTCAGTGATTGTTTAAAAATAATTCCCAAAGTAAATTGTTTTGTTAATTTTTAGAAGTTTGATTGATGAAAGTTACTAATTTTTTAGTTAATTCCTTTCTATGGAATCTTGACACGTCATCTGTTAAATTATTGATACCTGATGTTTTATAAATTTTATAAAGATTTAAAATATGCTCTTTAAGTTTAGCTTTTTCTAAATCATAATCGAAAACCTTCCCTGAATTGGTTTCCGCTATAATTCCAGCCAAATCTCCATCGGTAGGTGCTATTCCTAATATTGGCCTCCTTGCTTGCAGGTATTCAAAAGTTTTACCTGGAATCATTTCTTTCGAACTAGGATAATCATTCACAACAATTAACAACAGCTGCGATTCACGTTGGTATTGCTTCGCTCTAGGATGTGGTACATAACTTACTTTTTCAATATTTTTAATAGAACTCCGATCAAGATCTTCAGCAACTGTTTTATCTATTTTACCAATGAATCTTAGTACAAAATCTTTTCTAAAATCCACATTCTCTTCCGAAATTTCCGAAAGTACCTCCCATAATTTCTTGGGATTTCTCTCAGAGTTCATCATACCAATATGTGTCAATGTAAATTTTGAGTCCAAAACTATGCTTTGGGTAGCAAAATCCCCATCCTCATCAAAACCGTTCGTTATTACATCTATAGATCTTGCGGTATCCTTATACTTCTTCATGGCATGATTACTCACCATTAAAACACTATCGGCTGTCTTCAATACCTTTTCTTCAAGTTCATAGTGTTTCTTTATAGATTTCTTCTTTAGTGGTAACAAATGAAAATAATCGACACTTGTCCAAGGATCACGAAAATCTGCGATCCACTTTACGCCCATTGCTTTTTTTAAGTGCAAACCAATTAAATGAACACTATAAGGCGGTCCTGTTGTTATAAGAGCATCAATTTTATTATCCTCTAAGTACTTCTTTAACTTTTTTACCGAAGGTTTTATCCAAAACATTCTTGCATCAGGTATAAAATAATTGGCTCGAATGTAAAGCATCAGTTTCTCAATAAAACTAGGATTAGGATTTAAAAACCCCATACTTTTTTGAGTATTTCCTTTTTTAAATTTTGATATAATACCATTTGGTTCAAGAATAGGGTATTTAATAACCTCAATCCCTTCTGGTATATCTTTCTTTAAAGATTCATCAATTATTGGGTACGATGGATTATCTGCCGTAAAAACTACAGGTTCTACCCCATAATCCCTAAGGTATTTCACAAACTTTAACCATCGTTGCACACCGGGTCCTCCTGCTGGTGGCCAATAGTAAGTAACAATTAATACTTTCAAGCTAATTTCTTATATAGTTCTTTTAAATCTTTTGAAGTTTTATCCCAAGTAAATGTATTCCTTACAAACTCACTTCCATTCTTACCTAATTCAGTTCTAAGTCCTTCATTTTTGTATAGACGAAGAAGTTTTTCGGTAAAATCATCAATATTTTTTGCTTGATGTGCTAATCCTGAGTTCACTCGCATAACAACTTCTTCCTGTGCGGTAGCATCACTAACTAGCAAAGGTTTCCCTAAACTCATATATTGAAATATCTTATTTGCATAAGTGGTATCGTGATGAATATTTCTATGTAATGGAGAAAGACACACATCTGAATTTTTTATCCATTCAGGAAATGTAGCATCATTTTGCCATCCCATTATTTTTACTTGATTCTCCAACCCTAATTCCGACACCTTGTTTTCAAGACGTTGAGAGCTTTTCCCTACCACCACAAAAATTAGATTTTGGATTTCATTTTTCAGTTTTACCATACTTTCGAATACAGTATCCAATCCTCTTCTTTCTCCTGTATCTCCTAAATACAACAACACAAACTCATCTTCCGATTTCTTAAATGGAATACTTGGATGTTTTGTATCCTCAAAAAAAGCGGTTCTAACCGTATTGGGAACAACTACCAATTTTTCCAATGAAATTTTCGCTCTGCTCGCCAATTCTTTTTTTGCTTCTTCCGTTACCACTACCACGTTTGTTGCTTTCCTTACAAACTCTTCTTCCTTTTTTATCCATTTCTCAATAGATATTAACAACTTACCACGCAGTTTTTTCATATGCGGGTAAAATCGCATAATTTCTGGCCTATTTTCATGTAAATCTAAAATAGTCGGTAAATCATTATAATTTGCTTCAAACGCTGCCTGTGCAATTTTCATATCATGAATATGAACTATATCAACCTTATTTTTAACAATAAAGTCTTTTATTTTCTTTTTCATCAAAAATGTATAGATAGGAATTGTATACACTAAGGCAGACATCTTATATTCGAACATATTCGTTTTATATCTTCGAACGTGAATTCCTTTCACAAGTTCTTCATTTACCTCTTGTCCATAGGTTAAACAAAAAAGAAAAACCTCATGTCCGTCTTTTATGAGCTCCAAAGCCTCGTTTTCAACTCTTGGATCAGGTGGATACACATTATCCAAGATCATTCCTACTCTCATTTTTCTTTATTTTTCAGCATATACTGCATAATACCTAGGTGTAAAACTTCTTAAAACGGGTCTAATTCCTAATTTATTAATTGGATTTGTCCATTTTTCAGTATTCTTTACCTTCCATCCCGATTTTTCCATTAGCCAGTCAAATTGCCAATCTTCAAATTCATGATAATGTCTGTCACGCATGTCAGTTTTACTTCTGTAAGCATTCGCAAACCACAATTTTAAAGGAACTGTAGCTACCACTTTAGTCGCTTCTATTTCTCTTAAAACATTAAAGGGAGCCAAAAGGTGTTCAAATATTTCAAATGCAGTTACGGCATCAACATCAAACTTCTTAACTAATTCAGGTAACAAGTCTAAATCCTCACCTTCTGTATTAAAAACGGTATACCCATTTTGCTCCATTATTTCACTAAACGGGTTTCTTACTCCTAAATCTAAAATCTTCGCTGGAGCTGGAATATGTTTTTTTAAAAATTCTAATGTATGATTATATCTTTTCTTTGGAAGTTTACTATACATCTATCTTAATTCATTTATCAAACATTAAATGCTTAGGGATATAAGCACTATACTTTTTCTTTTTGTTTTCTTTTATTAAAAACGATAAAGCCAAAAGGTATAATTATCATAAACGCATATGATATCAAGCTAATGGTATTTCCTGTACTTATAATAGTTGGCTCAAACTTAAACTCAATTACATGATCGCCCGAAGGAACAGTCATTCCTCGTAACACATAATTTACTCTTTCGTATGGCACTTGATCACCATCTAAATAAGCATTCCAACCATGTTTATAGTATATTTCAGAAAAAACAGCAAATTGTTCAACCTTTGAAGAACTTTTATATTTTAAATATGCTGCATCTCTTTCAATCATATTTATGATTGCCGTAGAATCATTCTTAAATTTCGTCTTCTTCGTTAAGCCAATATTTTTCAAGCTTTCACTTCTTATAATAGCTTCTTTTTTAGTCTTTAAACTATCTAAACCTTGTATTTCACCATTCGCAGAATCAACAATTTTTAAAGTATTCACAAACCATGAACTACCGTTAGCCTCTGGATTTTCTTGAACCTTGCCCTCACCAACAATAAAATACTTGGTATTTAGCATATTTAACACTTCAAAATTATTCTTCGCTATTTGGTATTCAAACAATTCCTGATAACGCTTCATTTTTGCTGCATGATAACCTCCTATTGAATTATGAAAATAGGATGTTCTTGCTTCATTCAGAATATTCCCTGAAAAATTGGCAACACGATAGTATCCTTTATCTTTCAAAATTTCTTTATCAGCATTATTTGCCACAAAAGGTTTATCTACATTTCTTGCCGTAGTAAAATCTTCCTTGTTAACATAATTCAAATTGACAGAAACCAAATCGAAAATAATTACACCTGCAAGTGCCATAATGGCAAAATGACTCTTTAATTTTTCATTTAATGTTGCCCAAAGAACACCTCCTGCAATTAAAACGAGTATTAATGATCTAAAACTATCACTAGTTAGCATAGATTTTCTATCGGCAATTAATGCATCCACCAATTCTGGAAGCTGCTGTTGGTACTGAGAATCTCTTAATCCTTCGAAATCAAACAGACTTGATCCCATTAACGCAAACAACAAAGTAACTCCTCCTATAATATAAAGAGCCTTTTTTAAACCTTCTAGCTTTTCTTCTTTTGACACCTCCTTTGAAAAGAACTGTTTTAAAGCTAAAACCCCCAGTAAAGGTACACACAACTCAGCTATTACCTGAATAGACGATACAGCTCTAAACTTGTCATATAATGGAAAATAATCTATAAATAAATTCGTTGGTAATGGAAAATTCTTCCCCCAACTCATAATAATTGAAAATACAGTGGCACTCACTAACCAGTATTTAAGTTTTCCTCTAACTAAAAAGATACCAAGGAAAAACAAAAAGAAAACTACTGCACCAATATATGCAGGAGCTTCTACTATTGGTTGTTTTCCCCAATAAGTTAGTACTTGACTTGAAAAATCTCTAGCAACACTATCACCTGCTTTTAATTTTACAGTTTCATAAAAGGTAGAATTCTCATCCAATTTCTCAACAGTACCTCCTCCCATAAATCTAGGTATAAGTAAATTGAATGTTTCAGTAATTCCATAACTATATTCAGTAATATATGCCTTATCTAAACCATTTGATTTTTCTTTAGGACTTCCATCTGGATGAATTGTTAATTCTGACTTTCCACGTGTACTTTCGGCTGCGTACTCTTTTGTTGCTAGCAAACGTGTTGAATTAACACTTATACCTAAAAAGCAGGCGGCCAAAACTAGTACTGTCTTTTTCACGAATAAAGGTAATTCCTTGTTCTTATAAGATTCGATCAATTCAACAATACCAAAAATCAACAAACTGAACCCCAAATAATAAGTCATTTGTGGGTGGTTTGCAGCTATTTCCAATGCCATTGCAAATGAGGTTAATACAAAACCGAGTAAATATCGTTTTTGATAAACATACATAATACCAGCAATAACCATAGGCATGTACCCTATTGCATGCGCTTTAGCATTATGTCCCGCTCCAAATATAATTATGAGATACGTTGAAAAACCAAAGGAGAGGCTTCCTAAAACGGCAAGCTTCCAATCGACCTTCAATGCCGTCAATAAGATAAAAAAGCTCAGAAAATACAAGAATAAATAATCAGCTGGTCTTGGTAAAAATCGAATAACTTTATCAACATATCTTATAAAATCGTTAGGGTAATAAGCTCCCACTTGATAAGTAGGCATACCACTAAAAGCGTTATTTAACCAAAATGACTCCTTTCCTTTGTCCATTCTATATTGAGATGACTCACGAGCCATACCAATATATTGTGTTATATCGCCTTGTTTTATTTTTTTTCCACTTAAAACAGGATTAAAATAAAGCAACGATGCAATTGTAAAAACAACACCAGTAATGATGTATGGTAAAAACTTTTTGTATTTCATGACTAATCTATCTCTTCGAAATCAACGTACTCTCCTACATCTTTATTACTATTCTTGGCATTGCCAGGCTTTTTATCAATAACTGTTTTTCCTTCTTCTACAGTAGTATCCTGTTTATTACCAAACTCTCTTTGTGCTTTTTTTTGTACCTTATCTACTGCTTTTTTCAGCAAATATGGACCAAATAATTTGACAACAAATTTTACTGCATAGTATACTAAAAGGATTATTAAAAGTGTTCTTAAAAAATTCATAGGTCCTGCTTGATGTATTATCATCTAAAAAAATGTTCAAAAAATTACTCAAAAATAACAATTTGACGCAAAAGGTAGCGTTAAGACTTTACAAAACTTATAACTCTGTAGTATTTCATATTTTTATGGTATGTTTGTACTACTATTAAATTGATTTTATAACATGATTAAAAGACTCCTCTTTCTTTTTACTTTTTGTTCATCAATATTGGTTCAAGCTCAGTATACATCTGTTATAAATTCAAATAGACCAGGACTTTCGGAAAGTCCTTATAGTGTTGGATCTGGAGTCTATCAGCTCGAATCTACTTTCTTTTATAGAAAAGTACCTTTTATCGAAACTTTTAGCAATCCAGAATCTTTCGGTGCTAATTTACTCTTTAGAACAAGTTTTTTATTTGAAAAATTAGAATTTAATTTAAATACTACATTGTCAAGTGATAAAATAGGATTTAAAAACGTTTTTGAATCTTCTTTTAATACTACTGGTTTTAGTAGATTTACTTTAGGAGCGAAATATTTGGTATATGCTCCCAAATACGAAGACAAATCGAAAGAAATAAGAAGTTGGAAAGCAAGACACTCTTTTGATTGGAAAAGGTGGATTCCTCATGTGGGAGTTTATGCTGGTGTTAACTTTGGTAGCATTTTATCAGACTACCATGCTAAAGGAGGAGGAATTAGTCCGAAAGTAGGGGTATTACTTCAAAATGAATTTTCTGACAAACTAAACGTTATTTCCAATCTATATTATGATAATATAGGAAGTGATTTTCCTGAATACTCATACGTTATTACTGGAACCTATAATTTCAATGATTATTGGTCAGGTTTCGCCGAACTCCAAGGTGTTTTTGAAAAACATCAAAATAAGAGCAGTATTGGTGGTGGAGCAGCTTATTTATTTAATGAAAACCTTCAATTTAATGCTTCACTAAGAGGTAATTTTGAAGGAAATGAATTCGGTGTTACATCGGCTATAGGAGTTTCTTATAGAATGGATAGGCATGAGGATAAATTTGTTGAATTAGATGAGTTTGGGAACAAAATTGAAGAAGACAAGCCTATTAAGTACGACGAAAATAAAGGATTTTTTGGTCGTTTATTCAGTAAAGCCAAAAAGTTATTTAAAAAGAAACCAGGAAAACGAGAACAAAAAGTTGATCTGGATATTTCTCCTGACAAGGATGAAAAAGAAGTTAGAACGGAAAAGCCAAGGAGACGTAGACAAGAATCTTTAATAGAAGTAATTTCTAAAGAAGACGAAAAACAAAAGAAAAAAACAACAAAAGAAGAAAAGAAAGCTGCGAAAAAAGCACAAAAACAGACAGAAAAAGATGCCAAGAAAGCCCAAAAAGAAATAGAAAAAGAGGCCAAACGAAAGAAAAAAGAAGAGGAAAAAGAAGCAAAAAGAAAAGAAAAAGAGCGACTAGAGCTTGAAAAAGAAATAAAAGAGTTGGAAGAAGAAATTAAAAAAGAAGAAGAAGAGAAAAAAAAGAAGGAAGAAGAAAAGAAAAAGAAAGACGGAGATAATTAAAAGAGAACGTACATATTGAATATATGATTTCAGTTAAAGAAATAACCAGTAAAAAGGAAATGAAACAATTTGTTAAATTTCCTTTTTCCCTTTATAAAAACACCCCTTATTGGGTACCACCAATTATTAATGACGAATTAGCTAGTTTCGACTCAAGCAAAAATCCTGTTTTTGAAGATGCTAAAGCCAAATTTTTATTAGCTTTTAAAAATGGTCAAATTGTTGGACGTGTTATTGCTATTATAAACACTTATGAAGTGGAAACACAGAACATCAAAAAAATGCGTTTTGGTTGGTTTGATGTTATCGATGATATTGAAGTAAGCAAGGCTTTATTAGACAGAATTAAAGAGATTGGGAAAGAAAATAATTTAGAATATGTTGAAGGTCCTGTTGGTTTTAATAATCTTGATAAAACAGGAGTTCTTATTGATGGATTTGATCATATCGGCACAATGATCACATGGTACAATCATCCCTACTATAAAAACCATCTTGAACAATTAGGTTTCAAAAAAGAAAAAGAATATTTAGAAAGTAAGTTTCCGTTTAAAAATGTTGACGCTAAGAAATATACAAAAGCTGCGAATCTCATTCAGAGAAGATATAATTTAAAAGAATTAGCCTTTTCTTCTACAAAAGAAATTATGCCTTACGTTGATGAAATGTTTGATCTTTTCAGTAAAACCTATTCTAAGCTTTCTACCTACGTTCCTATTTCTGATAAACAAATTGAATATTTCAAGAAAAAGTATATTTCCTTCATTAACCCTGAGTATATTAAATTTGTAGTAGATAACGAAAATAAAATGGTAGCTTTTGCAATTGTAATGCCATCTTTTTCAAAAGCCCTTCAGAAAGCAAAAGGTAAGCTATTCCCTTTCGGGTTATTTCATTTGTTAAGTGCAAGAAAGAATTCTAAAGATGTTATTTTTTACCTTATCGGCGTACACCCTGAATATCAAAATAAAGGGGTTACAGCTATTATTTTCAGGGAGTATATTAAAACATTTGGTACTAAAGGGATTCAAGACTGTATACGAACTCCTGAACTTGAAGATAATGAAGCAATCCATAAAATATGGAAAGACTTTAGCCCAACCGTCCACAAAAGAAGAAGAACGTATAGAATTGATTTATAATGCAGTTATTTTATAATCCAGAAATATCTGAAGAAGTTAAAGAATTAACTTTTAATAAAGAGGAAAGTAGGCACATTGTGCGAGTTCTAAGAAAAAAAGAAGGAGATGTTTTACATATTACAAATGGTAGAGGCTTTCTTTTTTACGTGGAGATAATATTTGCTAATGATAAAAGGTGCGTTGTTAAAAGAACAAGCTTTAAAGAGATTGGAAACAATAGAGATTATTATTTACATGTAGCCATCGCTCCTACTAAAAATATTGATCGCTTTGAATGGTTTCTTGAAAAAGCTACGGAAATAGGAATTGATGAGATAACTCCTTTGCTTTGCAAAAACTCAGAAAGGAAAGTTATTAAATATGAAAGATTGAATAAGATTGTACAATCTGCTATGAAACAATCACTTCAATATCGGCTTACTAAACTCAATAACCTAACTAGTTTTAACGATTTTATAAACAGTAATTTAGAAGGTCAATTGTTTATTGCTCACTGTGAAGATGATAACCAAAAAAATGGGTTAAAACAATTGGTGGAACCAAGATCTAAATACACAATACTCATTGGTCCTGAAGGGGACTTTACATTTGAAGAAATAGAAAAATCAAAAGCTATAGGATTTTGCCCAATTAGCTTAGGGAATACGCGATTACGAACCGAAACAGCCGGAGTAACTAGTACTCAAAACATTAGTTTCTTACATCAATAATTCTTTTTTGTATATTTAAGGCTAAAGTTTACCCTATTTTATTGAGTACAGCAGATTTTTTTAACATATTTCTACTGGTTAGCGCGCTACACGGCTTTGCGTTTAGCCTTATACTTTTCTCTTCCAAAAATGGAAAAGATAAGAGCATGCTTTATTTAAACTTATTAATACTTTCAATATCTTTAAATAACATTCAATCATGGGTACTCGAGAATCAACTCTTTCAGCATAAATTTGCTCTCGATTATATTCAAATTCCTTGGCATTTTTTAGCCATGCCGTTTTTGTATATGTTTCTAATTAATTATTTGAATATTGCTTCAAAAACATATAATCTACTTAAAATTGTATTTCCTATATTTCTTTTGGCTATTGCCGCACAAATATCGTTTGTACTTTATTACAGTAACATAGAAAACAATAATTATCAAGACTTTGTTTACGAAAAGTATACCTCAATTGAGGAAATAGTTAGTTTCATTATTTCAATAGGTCTATTTGTATACTCTTATTATTTACTATATAGAAAAGAAAACTTGTTTGAAAAAATACTCTCTTATGACAATTTAAAGTGGATTAATACCTTTTTTAAGTTATCATCAATTGGTTATCTATTATGGATCACAGCACTAATCATCAAGATTAGTTTAAATTTTAAAGGGTTTATGTTCTCCTATTATCCTTTGCGAATTTACACAACCATATTGATATACTGGTTGGGCTACCAAGGATTAAGACAGGTTCGTATACTAAAAGAACGTCAACATATTCGAAAAGGAATTGCCTTAGAAACACCTTCTTCGTCTTTGAATGGCTTGGCTACTAATTCAAAAGAAAAATTAACCCTAACGGCTTCTAACGCCTTATCGGTAACTGAAGAGCAATATAAAAAGTACCAAGATTCTTTCTCAGAAATAGATTTTTTAATTAGGACTGAGAAAAAGTTTTTACTTCCAAGATATACACTACAGCACCTGGCGTCCGAAATAGATTTCAGCCCGAGTACTCTTTCATTTATTATAAATAATATTGCTGGAAAAACTTTTGTTGATTATTTAAACGAAATGAGAGTACAACAAGCTAAAGAGTTATTAACAAATATTAGCTATGAAAACTATACCATTGCCTCAATTGGATTAGAATCTGGGTTCAATTCTAAGTCTACTTTCTTTACTGTTTTTAAAAAACACACAGGGTTAACACCCTTCTCTTATAGAAAACAATCCTTATAATTAAAAATATCTAACAAATTAGTTCGAAATCGTCCAGAATAGATGATTCCGTACCTATATATTACCTATATAGTATAAATTTGCTGACAGATACTACTTGAAAACGTAAATATTTTAAAAGTATATTATTTTAAAATATTTGTTCTATAAAATATTATTAAGTGTACGCGCTTGATGATGAAAAAGAAAGGGTCTCAGCCTGAAACATCAACTAACCTAACGTTGATGTTTTTTTTATTTAAACTACCTTATTAACAATTAGACTATACTATCAAAAAAGTAAAAAAGTCCGAAAACATCTATTCTGGACGATTTCGGACTCTTATTTCATATAGATCATTTAATATTGCATTGAAATTTATCACTAATGATATTAATTTCTTAAGGGGAAAAAAGAAAACACCAACATTTAAGGTTGGTGTTTTTTATTTTAAGTTCACTATATTGCTTGTTAAATTAATTTCAGTGAGAAAACTTATAATTCTTTTATTTCTATTTTTTGTTTACAAAACTCAATCTCAACAAATTGCGACTTTAAAATATAAAGGTGGAGGTGATTGGTATTCCAATCCGACTGCGTTGCCAAATCTGATCAATTTTGTGAACTCATCTACCAAATGTGGTATCAATAAAGAACCTCAAACCGTATCATTAAATGATAATGCCATTTTCAATTATCCTATTGTTTTTATGACTGGCCATGGAAATGTATATTTCGATGATGAAGATGTTCGAAAACTAAAAAACTATTTAATTTCTGGTGGATTTTTGCATATCTCAGATAACTATGGTTTAGACAAATACATACGCAAAGAACTAAGCAAAGTTTTCCCTAAAGAAGAATTAACAGAAATTCCAATTAACCACCCTATTTATCACCAAACCTACGATTTCCCTAATGGTCTTCCAAAAATTCACGAACACGACAAAAAAGAACCTAAAGGATTAGGAATTTTTTATAAGAGCAGACTTGTAGTTTTTTATGACCATGAAAGTGACCTGAGTGATGGATGGGAGGATCAATCAATTCATAACGACCCAAAAGAAATAAGAGAAAAGGCACTAAAAATGGGTTCGAATATCATTGAATATGCTTTCACAAACTAGTTACTCAGATATAGATTCTATTCGAATCAATTTTGATACCGATGCCTTATGGATGCTTAATATTGCATTAGCTATAATTATGTTTGGAGTTTCATTAGATATTACTCTAAATGATTTCAAACGTCTTCTAAGTTCTCCAAAAATTGTGTTTGTAGGTATCTTATCACAATTCATAATACTACCTCTATTTACCTATGTACTGGTAATTGTATTAAAGCCTCATCCCAGTTTTGCCCTTGGAATGATGCTAATAGCCGCTTGTCCTGGAGGTAATGTTTCTAATTTTTTCAGTAAAATGGCTAATGGTAATGCTGCTCTCTCAGTAAGTTTAACCGCTTTTGCAACATTGATCTGTATTTTTCTAACTCCGCTAAATCTTCAAATATGGGGACGTTTATATGAACCAACGGAACACATATTAAAGGAGGTGTCCTTAAACCCTTTTGATTTAACAAAGTTAGTCGTACTTATTTTGGGTATTCCACTAATAATAGGAATGTTCGTAAGATACCATCATAAAGAAATGGCAGATAAAATCAATACGTTTATCAAACCTTTTTCAGTTATCTTCTTTTTAGTTTTAATAGTTATTGCTCTCTATGAAAATGCTCATATTTTCAAAAACTATATTCATTTGGTACTATTTCTTGTAATTTTCCATAATCTATTCGCGTATTTCCTAGGATATTCTGTTAGCAAGTTATTTAAACTATCAAAAAAGGATACGAAAACCATTTCCATAGAAACAGGAATTCAGAACGGTGGTCTTGGGCTTCTTCTTATATTCAGCTTTTTTAATGGTTTAGGTGGTATGGCACTATTAGCCGCTTTTTGGGGAGTTTGGGATATTTTTTCTGGAATGATGCTAGCAACGTATTGGGGACGAAAAAAATAGTATCTTTTCATTAGTTTAATCTCTGTCAAAAAAGAAACATGAATAACTTTCTCTATTTTTTCTTTAAAGTTTATGTTCGACTTGGATTGTTTTTTTATTCAAAAAAAGTAAAAACTTATGGTTTAGATAACATTCCTAAAAATGGATCTATTCTATTTACAGCCAATCATCCGAATGGGCTGATAGACCCTATTCTAATTGCTACACATATCAAAAGAAAAACTCATTTTCTCGTTCGAGCTTCCGTTTTTCAAAACCCTGCTATAGCCAAGTTTTTCAAAGCTTTAGGCATGATGCCTATTTACCGTATTAGAGATGGTTTTAATCAACTTTCAAAGAATAATGATGTATTTGATAAATCGGAACAGATCCTGTCATCAGAAGGATCATTGCTGATTTTTCCTGAAGGAAGCCATAATAGAAAGCGTACCATTAGACCTTTAAGTAAAGGATTTACCAGAATTATTTTTCAAGTATTGAAAAACAATCCTGACATCAAACTTTTTATGGTTCCTATCGGAATTACTTATCAAAACCCCTCGTCATACCCATCATATGTAACTCTAAATTTTGGTAAGCCAATTAATTGCAATGAATATTTGAGAAACGACAACAAATTCGAAACAATAAAAGATTTAAAAAATAGACTACGTAAAAACTTAAAAGAATTAACGGTTCATATTCCTAACGACGACAATTACGAAGATAAATTCAATCGATTCAATTCCTGCAAGCTAGATTTCACGGATGTAAAAAAAACCAATACTATAATTAGGAATAATCAAACACGTTTAGACCGAAAAAAAGGCCCCATAAACATTATGAAACCTATTTTATATTTGATCATTCTTAATAGTATATTTCCTTATACATTATGGAAGATTATATCAAAAAACATTGATGAGAAAGAATTTGTAGACACCTTTAGGTTCGGAACAAATTTAGTACTCATTCCTATATTTTACTTTTTTCAAGCCTATATAGTTTCAATACAATTTGACACCTATATCGGTGTTATTTACTTTTTCTCTAGTCTTCTATTGATTCTTCTGTATACGAAATTGGCGCCGACTCCATCAGGATAGCATTCTGAAGATCTTCTTGAATTTTTGTTCTCATATTACTCCTCACCAGACCACGGTTTCTCATTGTAGGATATACACGGTTAGATAAGAAAACATAAACAATTCCACTTTCAGGATCCGCCCAAGTATACGTTCCTGTAAAACCACTATGTCCAAAACTTTCTTCAGAAACACATCCACACGTAGCTTTTACTTCTGGTCTAATTTGAGGTTTATCAAAACCCAAACCACGACGCACTTTTCTATCAGCATAATACCTTTTATTGAACTTTGCCAGAGTTTCTGGCTGGAGATACCTCACCCCTCCATATTCTCCTTTTTGCAAATACATTTGCATAATCTTAGCTACATCATTTGCATTCGAGAACAAACCTGCATGACCTCCTACACCACCAATCATCGCTGCTCCCATATCATGAACAAAACCATGAACTAATTGCTTTCTATAATAACTATCTTTTTCGGTAGGTACAATTTCTGATTTTCTAAACTTCTTTAACGGTAAATAAGTAGTTCTATTCGCTCCTAATGAGCTATAAAAAAGCTGATCGGTTAGTATATTTAAAGGTTTTTTATATTTTCTTTCAATTATTTCTTTGATCATATAATACCCCAAATCACTATACTTATACCCTGGTCTACTCCTTTGTTCAGAATCTACAATCTCTTTAAAAATTGAATCTTTATAACTTCTTGCCAAGTATAAATTATTAGCTACTTTTATACTAAAGTCTTTAGACCATTTTTTTTTATAAAGCTCCAAAGAATTCTCTCCAGTTTCTTCATCTTGGGTATGTAAATAAAATGGAATCCATGCCCTTAAACGTCCATAATGAGATAGAATTTCTTTTAATAACAAGGTATCTTTATTAGATTTACTATACCTAGGTAGCAAATCTCCTACACTTGAAAAAAGGCTTAATTTTCTTTCTTCTTCAGCTTTCATTACCATGGGTAAAGACGCCAAAATTTTCGTCAGAGACGCCAAATCATAAATATCAGATTTCTTTACTTTTCGTTTTTTCGCCAAGGTATGATAACCAAACGTTTTGTAATAAAATACTTTTCCGTTCCTAGCCGCTAAAATTTGACCTCCTGGAGCCATTCTTTTTTTTAATATCGTATCTATTCTTTTATCTATTACCTCTAGCTTATCAGAAGAAACACCAGCTTCTTCAGGTATTGTATATTGTAAAACATTTAATTTAGACGTTTCAATACCAGTTCCCTCCTTAAAGTTATTGATACTAACTGGAAGCTTTCCTTTTACTTTAAAAGCCCCAAATAAAGCTTGCGCTGTTAATTCTTGAGCTATCTTACTATTTTGATAACCAACAACGATCGTTTCTATATTTGCTTCATCAACTTTAAGTAGGCTATATGGGCTTGCAAAATCACACAATATAACGTTCGACTCTTTTGCTATTTCATGTAACCAAGTCAAGTCTTTTTTAGAAAACTTATAACTTTTCCATGGGTGCTTATTAGACTTATGGAAACCTACAATTACTCTATTGTATTTTTTTAATTTTTGAACCAGAGTTTTCAAGTACTTGCTAGAAACTTTATCAACTTTAGCATAATTCCTCAACATTGCAAGAAAATCGTTTCCTTTAGCATCACCCAACCCAACGTAAGCAATTTTTTTATCTTCTAAATGAGTAATTGGAATATTCTTAACACTATCTTTTACAACAGTAATTGAATTTCTTACTAATTTCCTATGCAACAGTTTATCTTCAACTCTGTGCAAATCTTTTTGAAGACTATCTGTACTTATTGCTGTATAATTATGTAACCCAACTAAATATTTAGCTTTTAATATTTTTCTTACAGATTCATTAATTCTGTCTTCAGTTAATTTACCATTTAACAACGATGCTTTAAAAAGCTTTAGCGTTCCAGGGACATCAGAAGGAATTAATAAGATATCATTCCCTGCTTCAATAGCAGCTAAATTAATCGCAGCAGAAGTGTTATAATTAGCAGCTCCCTTCATATTTAATCCATCAGTCAGCACTAAACCTTTATACCCCAGCTTTTCCTTTAACAAGTCAGTAACTATTGTTTTTGAAAGAGATGAAGGTAAGTCTGCATTCTTCTCTAATTGAGGTAAGCTAAGATGTGCGACCATGATACTAGCTACTCCTTTATCAATGGCCTTTTTGTAGGGATACAACTCAATGGAGTCAAGTCTTTCTTCAGAAAAATTAACGGTAGGTAGTACAGCATGAGAATCCGTTGCAGTGTCACCATGCCCTGGAAAGTGTTTAGCACTGGCAAGAACTCCAGCTCCTTGCATACCTTCAGTAAATGCAACTGCCTTTTCTGTTACATTTTCCTTATTTTCTCCGAAAGATCTATTCCCAATTATTGGATTATCAGGATTTGTATTAATATCCACTACAGGAGCAAAGTTCATGTGTATTCCTACTCTTTTACAATGCTCTCCAATTCTTTGTCCCGTTTCTTTAATTAAAGTATTATCAGGTACCGCACCAAGTGTCATATTCCAAGGAAAACGAAAAGAGTTTTTCAAACGCATATCTAATCCCCATTCTCCATCAAAACCGATCAATAAAGGGATTTTAGCCTTTTCTTGATAAGAATTATTCAAAACAACGTGCTTTTCAGGGGTTCCTTGCATAAATATCAAGTTTCCGATATGGTATCTCGTGATCATATCATTGATATAAGCCTTATGCTTTTGATCTCTATTTGAATACGCTTGAATCATAAATAATTGACCAAGTTTTTCATCGATAGTCATAGATTTCATTATACTATCTACCCAAACATTTTGGGCTTCAGTATCTTTAGCTTGCAAAGGATCTAACTGCTGTGCTTGTAAGAAATTAAATAATGTTAATGCAAATAAAAAAAGTATCTTTTTCCTCATATTGTTAATTATAATATCACTTGAATGTATTCAATAGTTATACCAAAAATCTTTTATGCCAACTTTCTTCAGCATTAACCTCCCATTGGGTTTCAAAATCATTTTTTGTATTAACCATATTATTAAACACAGTAGTACTTCCTGTTATCTTTTTTTCTTTAATGTATTTTTGAAAATCAGGTAGCTTAACAATATTTATGTGATCACCATCTTTAAATGAAACATTCATTTTATTCATTAAATCCAGTTTTAACTCGGCTTGCAATTCTTTAACAAAACGCACCGAAGCATCAATTGAACACCCTGAAACATTGTTAAAACTTTCATCTACGGACAATACGATAAAGTGATTATATTTTATCGTAAACGATCCTTTTAGATCATCACCATGACGTGTCCAGTTTTCAATAAATACTTTTGCTTTATTATTAATATATAGTATTTCTTCTTCCGTAAACTCTCGATCTGACTGATACACCCAAACTCTTGAATTTTCAGGTAAATCTTTATATTCTACAAACATTTTTTCTTTAAATTAATTAACTTCCTTAAAAATTACCTAGCATTAAATTTTGCCTGTAATGCCTTTAATTTCTCCTCTTCCGACAATACTTTTCTCGGCCTAGTCATTCTTTCTTTTATTTGTCTTAAAACTTTCTTAGTATACAGAGGGAATTCTGCATTTTGAATCCATGAATTATACCCTGGATTTTCTTTCAAAACCTCTTCAACTATTCTTCCTTTATATTTTCCAAATGAAAAAATCTCATGCCCTTCATCATCAAAAAGAATAAATCCAGCAAAATCGGCTCTCTCTCTATGAGAAGAAAATTCGCTCAACATTTCTACTGAATTTTCAATATCCTCATATTTATCTAACTGAGCTTTTAATATTTCATAAGTTGCTAACGTATCTGCCTCTGCTGAATGCGCATCATCCAGATCTTTACCACAATAAAATTTATACCCAGCACTTAATGTTCTTTGTTCTTTTTTATGAAATATTACTTGAACATCAACGGCTTTTCTGTTTACCATGTCAAAATCAATTCCCGCTCTTAACAGCTCTTCCGCTAACAAAGGGATATCGAATCTGTTTGAATTGAAACCAGCTAAATCAGCATCTGCAATCATTTCGTTTACTGTCTCTGCCAATTCTTTAAAAGTTGGCTCTGCTACTACCTTTTCATTCGTTATTCCGTGAACAGCTGTTGACTCTTCAGGTATTTCCATTTCTGGATTTACCAACCATGTTTTACTTTCTTTATTTCCATTAGGAAAAACTTTAAGTATAGAAATCTCAACGATTCTATCATTTGCTATATTAATTCCTGTTGTTTCTAAATCGAAGAATACGATTGGTTTTTTTAAGTTTAATTCCATTTTTAAAATCTCTTGAGATCTTTATTTACTAATCCCTTTTCTTTTATTCGTTATTTAATTGTTTTTTAAAGTCGTTTATTTGACCCAGTACTTTCTGAGGCAACCTAGGTTCTTTAAAATTATACTTCTTTAATTCTTCCAGTAAAACTTTCGCCATCAAATATCTTGCAGAAGGCTTATCATCAGCTGGAATAATAAACCAAGGCGCGTAATCTGTTGATGTTCTATTCAAAACATCCTCATAGCTCTCTTGATATTTATCCCAAAGTTTTCTTTCTTTCAAATCTCCTGCTGAAAATTTCCAGTTTTTTTCAGGAATATTCAAACGTCTTAACAATCGATTTTTTTGCTCTTCTTTTGACAAATGCAGAAAGAATTTCAAGACTATAGTACCACTCTCTTCCAAATGTTTTTCAAACTGATTAATCCTGTCCATTCTATTGTGATAAAAACAATCATCAATATCTTCTATAGACGAAACTGAAGGTATATTTTCAGATAATATATACTCTGGATGAACTCTTGTTACCAATACATTTTCATAGTGTGTTCTATTAAACACACCTATTTTTCCTTTGGCTGGAAGTGCTATATAGTGTCTCCATAAAAAATCATGCTTTAACTCTAGTTCCGTAGGCACTTTAAAACTATGAACAACAACACCTCGTGCATTTACATCTTTGAATACTTCACGAATCAAACTATCTTTCCCTGCTGTATCCATTCCTTGTAAACAAATCAACATACTATGCTTACCTTCGGCATACATTGTATCTTGAAGTTTACTAATTTCCTTTCTCAATTTCTTAAGCTCTTTCTTAGCATCAAATATCAATTCTTTGGTAGGAATATTATTCAAATGTATTTCTTCAGAAGCTTTATAATCATTTACATTCATAAAAATTATAAATTATACTATAAAAGTAATAAAATTAAAGTGTTTTCTAATTGATTTTATCTTGGTATTTATCAATTAATTCAATATTCTTTTGTAATCTTTAAGGTTATTTATTATGAATTTTGTCGTAACTAAATTTAACAATCATGAAAAACACTATTGTAATTCAAGGTAGCTCAAAAAGTTACGGAAATACAAGAAAAATAATTGACTACTTAAATCCTGAAAACAATTTTGACATTGTTGATTTAAAAACTAAGAATATTGGGCATTTCGATTACGAATTTAAAAATACAAACGACGATTTTATTCCATTAGTAAAAAATGTAATTCCAAACTACGACACCATTATTTTTGCCACACCAGTTTACTGGTATTCAATGAGTGGTATTTTAAAAGTTTTTTTTGACAGATGTTCTGATTTATTATATCAAGAAAAAGAATTAGGAAGGCTTTTACGAGGAAAGAATATGGCAGTAATAAGTAATTCTGGCGCAAATGACTTAAAAAAAGGGTTTTACATGCCTTTTAAAGAAAGTGCGAACTATTTAGGAATGAATTACCTTGGTAATGTTCATGGTTGGTTTACGGAAGATGGTAGTGAGATTAATGAAGAAGCGAAACAACAATTAGAAACATTTAAAACACTGATAAACTAATACATGGAAGAGCTTCTGTTAATTTTCAACAGGCTTTTCCTTTTTTGTTTTGATATTTAATCGTAATATTGCAATAATACAATTAATAATTATGGGAGTAACCAAATCTGAAATATTTACTGATGAGCAAAACACCATTGCCAAAATAGCAAAAGTTCTTGGGCACCCGGCACGAATAGCTATAATTCAACACTTACTTAAAATTGAATCATGTATTTGTGGTGATTTAGTAAATGAAATTGGTCTTGCCCAACCGACCATTTCTCAGCATCTAAAAGAATTAAAGAATACAGGAATCATTAAAGGAAATATTGAAGGCACAAGTGTTTGCTATTGTATTGATACTGATAACTGGAAAAATATTCAAACTACTTTATTAACTTTATTTTCCGAATCAAATAACGATACAAATTGCTGCAGCTAAAAAAATTTTAAATCATTAATCGCAATATTACAATAAAAAATGAATACTAATTTAACTAAGACTATTCAAAACTTAAAAGTATCGTCTATACCAAAAGAAAGAACAGTACTATTAAATTCTTTTGCTCAACTTTTGCAATCTAAAAAAGATGAGCAAAAAAATATAAACTTAAACTTTATATGTACCCACAACTCCAGAAGAAGTCATTTATCACAAATATGGATGCAAACTTTGGCTAACTTTTTCAATTTAGACAAAGTATTTTGCTATAGCGGTGGTACTGAATCAACAGCTATTGCTTCCCCTATCATTAAAACGCTAAAAGACCAAGGGTTTAATATTCAAACTATTTCACAAGGAAAAAACCCTATACATGCAATAAAATACGATTCAAACACAGCACCAATTATTGGTTTTTCGAAAGAATATTTTAGCGATTTCAATCCAAAATCAAATTTCATCGCTATTATGACCTGCTCCCAAGCAGATGAAGGATGCCCGCTAGTTTTAGGTACCGACAACAAAATTCCATTAACATTTGAGGACCCTAAAGCTTTTGACAACACACCACTCCAGGATGAAAAGTATTTAGAAAGAAGCACTCAAATAGCAACGGAGCTATATTACGTATTATCTCAAATAAAATAACACTTTATGAAACTTTCAGAAATAAAAAATTACCTTCAAAATTTAGAGACAATCGCCTTTGAATTACCCAATGGAAACTTAGTTCCTTCACATTTTCATGTTACCGAAGTCGGCAAAGTATCCAAACACTTTATTGATTGCGGAGGAACGCTTAGAAATGAAGAAGTTATTAATTTTCAGCTATGGAATAAAGATGACTACGACCATCGATTACACCCAGAAAAACTAATCCACATTATTGAATTATCTGAAAAAACACTACAGTTAGAAGATCTTGAAATTGAAGTTGAGTATCAAAATGATACAATTGGTAAATATAATTTAGATTTTAATGGAACCAATTTTCTTCTCACAAATAAAGCTACGGCTTGCTTAGCTGAAGACCAATGCGGTATAACACCGCAAGAAAAACCTAAAGTTAAATTATCAAGCCTTAATAACACCGAAACTTCATGTGCCCCAGGATCTGGGTGCTGTTAATCAAAATAAAATTATCAGTTATCAATACTTACGCTTTGCAATGTCCAGATAACTGATAATTATTCTTATAATTTATTCGACAGGAACACAAATATCCACAATAAACTTTTTCTCAGGGTGTGTATTATAATCGTTGTAATAGATTTCAAAAGGCTCACCATGAGGTTTAAAACCTTTTTCCGACAACCATACGAAAACAGACTCCCAAGCTTTTTGAAACTCACTCCCTCCTATTTCATATCGAGCAACAACATGCTTACCTCCAGGAATAACTCTCAAGCCTACTTCTCCATTTACCTCCACTTCCTTTTCCAAGAAAACACAAGCACTCATTCTTAACTTTTCGGCCTCAGTAACTTTCGGACTATCATGATATACCGTCCCCATTCGAGTATTCTCCGACATTAACCCCTTAGGAAATGCCCACTGAATTAATTTATTAAAAGCATTTGCTATCTTTTCAGGATTTCCTATATGACCAATATAAGCAGTTTTAACAGTTGATAGTGTTTTAATTTCAATAGTAGCTTTCATCTGAATAAAATTTAAATGATTATTTATATTGCTAATATATTTTTTAAACTTTATCCTATCTTGACCATCCTTGCTTTCGTCTATACAAATCTTGCTAAATCGATCAATATCCTTCTTTTTAAGCTTTGAAGGACTCATACCGTAAAACTTTTTAAAGCTCCTTGAAAAAGAAGAACCACTATCAAACCCAACTTTTTCAGCAATTTCAACAATTAACATATCATCATTCCGAAGTAACAAAACCATAGCTCTTTCAATCCTTTTTCGTAGTATATATGCATTTAATTTTTCTCCAACTACCGCTGAAAACAATCTATGAAAATGATATGGTGAAAAGTACGCTTCTTTCGCTACTAACTCCAAAGAAAGCTTTTTATTTAAATTCTTATCGATATACAAAAGTGCCTTATATATCCTTCCAACAATACTATTACTTGGCTCCATTATTATACTATAGTTTTAGTGTTTCTTTGAAGAAAATAAAATACTCCTCCTCCAAAAAAATATAAAATAACATCCATAATATCCGAAGTATACCTGTCTAAAAGCCCTGGCAAATAATACTCAAAAAATATAGCATAGCCACAACAGATATACAAAATATAAAGAACAGGTATTTTATAGTTATTATACCCCAACAACCTTCTAACAACATAAAGACAGATTGTTAATACGATAGGAATAATTAAAAAATCATTAAGATAAAACTGAATAAATGAGGAAAGTTCTATATTTAACTTTTGTAAACAATATACCAATACTCCAAGAACACAGGAAAACCAAAAGTATTTAAATATGTAGTCAGTTTTTTTCAAAAACCCCAAATTAACCAGCGGCAACCATAGCGATAAACCAAGCAAGAAAAGCTCCTATTGCACTAATAACTAAAAATACAGAATGCAAAATCCAACCTCCTATTTTACACAAAAAATTAGGATGTTGCATTAACCTAATCGCAAAACTCGGGTTTTCAAGCTCTAATTTGGCTTCATCGATTTGCTGTTGTTTAAACGATTCTACCCTCAACTCTCTTTCCTTTTTAAAGGATATAAGAGCACCACAATTTTTACAATAGTCCGAATTTTCTGTAAACACACCACAGTGCTTACATTTTACCATTGAGTTTGTTTTAGACATGTTCTTTATTAAATGAATATTTATTCTTCCTTTTGTAAGGCCTAATAATTAATCTAGTTTCGCGATCAAAACGAATATAATTATATACCCAATTCATAAACACGATCACTTTATTTCTAAAACCTATTAGAGAAAACAGGTGAACAAACATCCAAACAAACCAAGCAAAAACACCTTGAAACTTCCATTTTGGTAAATCCACCACAGCCTTATTCCTTCCAATGGTTGCCATTGAACCTCTATCTTTATAAATAAATTCTTTCTGAGCGTTTCCTTTTAATTCGGCAATTACATTCTTTGCTACTAATCTACCCTGTTGAATAGCCGGCTGTGCCATCATTGGGTGACCATACTCATAAGACTCCGTTTTCATACAAGCAACATCTCCAACCGCATAAATATTATCATACCCATCTACTCTACTATATTTATCAACCTTAACTCGACAAGGCCTTTCCAGAATACAATCCACATGCATACCATCAATCAAAGCTCCTTTAACACCCGCAGCCCAAATAACGGTTTGTGTTTTAAAATGATCTTCTCCGTTCGTCATTACTGTCTCTCCATCATAATCAAGTACTCTCAAATTTTTCCATACATCCACCCCCAATTTTCTTAAAAAGTCCTCAGCTTTTTTTGAAGCTTTACTGCTCATTCCTTTCAACAACTCTCCACTACTCTGAATCAGGTTTATTTTCATTTGCCTAATATCCAAATCGGGATAATCTTTCGGCAAAATTCCTTTTTTCATTTCTGCTAACGCACCTGCCAACTCAACCCCAGTAGGACCTCCTCCAACAATAACGAAATTCATTAAAGCCAATCTCTTTTCTAAATTTGATTCGAGTAAAGCTTCTTCAAAATTTTCTAATACCAGACTTCTTATATTCAGTGCTTGAGGGACAGATTTCATTTCCATTGAATATTTCTGAACATTAGTATTATCAAAAAAATTCGTTGTTGAACCCGTTGCTAAAATCAAAATATCATACTCAATACACCCAATAGTTGTCTCTAATTTATTGCTTTCCGAATCTACTTTGACTACTTCAGCTAACCTAAAATAAAAATTTTCTACATCGTTAAATCTCTTTCTTAATGGAAAAGCAATACTATCTGGCTCTAACCCACCTGTTGCTACTTGATATAATAAAGGTTGAAACGTATGATAATTATGTTTATCGATTAAAACTACTTGAAGTTCTTGCTCTTCTAATCCCCGAGCAGCCGCCAATCCTGCAAATCCTCCTCCAACAATTACAACTCTTGGAGCACTGGTTTGAGGTATATTCATACAATTAAATTTTAGTAAAACAAATTTAAGAAAAAGATAATTTCTTCTTCAACATTATCTTCTTTATTGATATAGAACTCTTTTAAACTTTTTAATTTTCCTAAAAAACAATAAACAACACCTCGATTTGAAGTCAACAATTCGTCAACTAACAAACCATCCTGATAAAAGCTTTCAGAACACCTAGCTGAAATCATTTTCAAAGCATTCTATATTAATACCATTTACCAGTTGAAATCACCATAATAAAACACCCTTTTTCCTTTCTTCTTCTTCTTTTGAAAAAAAATTAACTAAAGCTATGCTCTATTTTTAAAACTCGAATAACGAAAAAATCATCATTTTGTTTTACTGTAATTTCAAATCATAGCTGGTGTAAATTATGAAGCTCATCTTTAACCATCTCACTTCAATTAAAACATTTGTACCTCATTTTAAAGCTACTATACATGAAAACCTCTCCTTTGTGACATTTTATCCTAAAGATGTTTTTGTTTTTCTCACCTTTGAGTAACGACCTTAAAACATTAAAAACCAATCAATATGGAAACACTTATTTCACAGTCTACTCACGAACCTGTAGTAGCCTCTTTGCAGGAAATTCTTTCAGAAGACCCAAAAATGGAAGCAGCGTTAATTGCTTCATTAAACATTGCAGTAGAATCCGCTAAAAAGAAATTAAATGCAGATTTATACAAAGCCATTGATAATGTTTTTCAAGGAAATGGTTGGCCAACAACAACAAACCATTATCTGGATTACCTAGACTTATATGTACGTTTAATTCCAAACGAAAGTAATGACCCTGAATATCCTAATGCATGGAAAAGCAATGGACAACAAAACGGTTACAACCAAAAAGTATATGATTTATTATGTCAATCATACTGGCTAATTGACCAAAAAATACCTGGAACCAATCTAACCATGCAAAGTTTTGAGAAATTTGCCAATTGGTTAGTCGATTTCGCAAATGCTTGGGGAACATTTTTAGATACTGAAGAATCTTTAACAAAAGAAAGCTTACTTTCATTCAAACATGACTCGATGTATAATTTTCATTTATATGCGGATAACGAAAGAAGCTGGAACACTTTTAATGAATTTTTCTACAGAGAATTCAATCATGCCGACCCAGAAACTGGACTAAGTCCTTTGCGTCCAATTTCAGATCCTGAAAACAATGAAAACATTGTTTCACCAGCTGATTGTACTTATAAACAATACTACCCAATAGATGACCAGGGAAATGTATTGGAATCAAATGGTAAACACACACGCGTTTCTTTAAAGGGCACTCACAGTATTGGAACTATTGACGAGCTTTTACAAGAAAGTGAGTACGCTTCTGATTTTTACGGAGGAACATTCATTCATTACTTTTTAAGTCCATTTGACTACCATAGATTCCACACTCCAGTTAGTGGAGAAGTATTAGAAATAATCCCTGTAGAAGGAAAAGTATATTTAAACGTTGAACTACAAGAAAACGGACAATGGGATGCTCCAGATGGTGCAGAAGATGGCTATGAGTTTACTCAAGCTAGAGGTTTAGTAGTTATGGATGCTGGACCAGTAGTTGGTAAAGTAGCTATTTTACCTATTGGAATGTGTCAAGTTTCTGGAGTTGATATGTACACTGAATTACAAGGAAAAGAAGTTGTAAAAGGACAAGAATTTGGGAAATTTAGATTTGGAGGATCTGACATTATCATGTTATTTCAAAAACCACCTAGTGAATTATACATGTTTAAAAATGACCCAGGGCATGAACCAATACATTTTCAATATGGACAGACTGCTGTTTATTGGAATAAATAAATTATACAAATAATAAAAAAGGTGAGTTTGGTATAGACTCTTACACCAAACTCACCTATTATAATATCTTATTATTAGTTGAAAAACTAGAATTATACCACTTACACATTGGAATTACTTGTTTTTTAGTTTCGAAAATTCCCTCTCTAAAAAATACAATTTATCTTCAAACGGATTTCTAAACTCAGGAACTCTTCTTAAAAAAGTACTCTTTACCAACCACAACTCCTTCACTTCAGAGAGCAAAAACTTCTTATCTTCTATATTTTTATGAGCTGCCTTTAACACTAACTCCTTTCCTTCAATAGTCGCATGCCTTAGCACCAACTCTTCCTCCACTAAAACAAGCATCAAGTTTTCTGCCTTCAAAGAGTTTAGTTTCTTCACAGGGTATTTTTCTCCAACAACAAAATCATTAGGATAAACTCCATTTTCATTAGAAGTCATTTCTAAATTATTCACGGTAAAAGCCCTAAGCTCCAATTCAGTAGTAATTGGAAGAGAAACTACTGGTAAATCTTTTATAAATTTCGGTTTATCAAAATACTTTATATAGTCATTTTGGTTTTTATTCGTTATTATAGGTATGTCTGTCATTTTCTCTTTTTCGAACTTCTCAACCTCCAATGTTAAACTCCCTTTAAATTGCAACAACTGATTTACTGTTAACTCAGCCGTTAGCAAGTCATCTATAATTATGCTAAAATAATTAGCAATTTTAATTATTGTTTCAATTTTCGGTTCACTCCTCCCTTCTTCATAAGCCCCTAAAGTCGCTCTTTTCAGGCCAAACAACTCCGCAAATGCTTGTTGACTCAATCCTTTAACACCTCTTATCTTTTTAATATTTTTACCAAAAAACGACATATTTTGCTAATTTTATTTGCAATTATTAAAATAATCACTATCTTTACACTAATAATATTAGCTAATATACATAGTTTTTGCTAAAATCGTTAGTTCTAGCTCGTAAAAAAATAATATCAACTAAAACAAAAACACAATTATGATAACAATAACACTATACATTACCAGTGCGCTATTCAAATCTTTTTTGTAATATTACACCGCTAAGAGAAACCATTAATTAACTAATTCAATTGCTAGATGGACAATCACTATATAAAAACAAAAAACTTTTTACAAGAACTAAACTTCAATATCATTAAAGAGGATATTGAAAACGGCCTTTTTGTTATTGAAAAAGAAAACTTTGGGATAAAAAACCTCATAATTGGAGTAGCCTACCCAATTATTATTATTGAACAATTTATTTTCAAGGTAAATGAACCTAATGAAGACATTTTTAAAAGTCTTCTTATTAAAAACAGAGACATCGTTCATGGTGCCTTTGTATTAGACGACTGTGGTGAACGTGTTATATTCAGAGACACCCTACAGTTAGAAAATTTAGATCTGAATGAACTAGAAGCAAGCTTGAACTCATTGAGTTTATTATTAAGTGAGTTTTCAGAGCAAATTATTGCATTTTCAAAGTATTAAAAAAATAGACCATGAATATATTTAGAAGATTATTTAGAATAGGAGAAGCAGAAGCAAACTCTGCTATTGATAAAATGGAGGATCCTATTAAAATGACAGAACAAGGAATTAGAGATTTAAAAAGTGATTTGGAAAAGAGCCTAGAGTCATTAGCACAAATAAAAGCACTAGCTATTCGTTCAAAAAACGACCTTGAAACCTTTACCTTAAAAGCTGAAGATTATCAACAAAAAGCAATGTTAGTTCTTCAAAAAGCACAAAAAGGAGAAATGGATGCAAATGAAGCTGATAGATTAGCCAAACAAGCACTTATTAAAAAAGAGGAAAATGTTCAAGAAATAAGTAGAACTAAATTAGAGTCTGAAAAACTAGATTCTTCAGTTACTCAACTTGAAAAAAGTGTACAGGAAATAAAACATAACATCCAAAAATGGGAAAATGAACTGAAAACACTTAAGGCTCGTGTAAAAGTATCAAAAGCTACTAAAAACCTGAACAAACAAATGGCAGAGTTAGATAGTAACAGTACCGTAACGATGTTAGAACGTATGAAAGATAAAGTAACTCAAGAGGAAGCTTTAGCTGAAGCATACGGTGATTTGGCCAATTCAACAAAAACCATTGACGATGAGTTGAATGATGCTATTGATGATAAACAGAATAATGCCGAAGATGATTTAGCCAAACTTAAACAACAATTAGGACTTAACGATAATAAAGAAGGATAAATTTGAACTCACTAACCGATTTAGTTTTTTCTACAATCAATGCTCCACTAACTATATTACTTATAGCTTTAGCGGCTTATAGAGTTTTTACAATGATACTGGGGCTCGATTTAGATTTCGACTTAGATGTTGATATTGACATTGATGCCGATATTGATACCGATTTAGACATTGACTCTACGGGCATTGATCTTGAAGACGTTACTAATATTGAATTAAAGAAAGAAACGGTTACGGGTAAAAAACGAAAACCACTAAAATGGTGGCAGGTAATTCTACTATACTTTAACTTTGTGGAATTACCTTTCCTTTTCACCTTTACATCTTGGATTTTCTTTTGGTGGGCTATTACTGTAATTGGCACGTATCTAACCAACAGTTATGACAATTCTTTTGGTGTTGTTATTTTTCTGTCAGCAATGCTTCCTGCATTAATTTTAAATAAAATTTTCACCACACCATTTAAATCTTTTTTTAAAAATCTAGACAGAAAAGGTGTTGAAAATCTTGACCTTATTGGTAGAAAAGGCATTTTACGTTCTAATATTTCAAAAAACAGAATGGGGAGCGTGAAGTTATATGTTAACGATGACCCAATTAATGTTTACGGAAAATCTTTAAATGGAGAAGAAATCAAATCAGGCGAAGAAATTCTGATCATAAAAGAATCGCCAGATAAGAAGTTTTATTTTATACAATCGTATGAATAATTATAATTGCTATTCACAAAATTGCCTATGGAACAAATTAATATTATAAATATTGTTTGGTTAATAGTGGGAGGACTGACCTCTATGATCTTTCTTTTTACTTTAATAACTGTTCTTTTTTACAAAAAACCAACACAAGGTCAAGCGTTAATTAGAACAGGCCTTGGAAATACAGTAATTGTTTTTGACAAAGGAATATATGTAATTCCCTTTTTACATAAACTTGACGTATTGGACACGACTATAAAAAGAATAGAGCTAAAATTAATTGACAAAAGCAATCTTTTATGTAAAGATGGCAAACGTATTGATATAGTCGCTACCTTTTTATTGAAAGTTAATTGCTCTAAAGAAAGTATTGAACATACCCTTCATTCTATCGGAAGTGAAAAAGCATCCAATATTGAAAATGTTCAAGAAATATTTTCACCGATATTTTTAGAATCGATACATAATATCGCTAAAAAATTTAACTTTGAAACATTAAGAGATTCTATATCAGAATTTAAAAATGAAATCGTACAACACATCGGTAGAGATCTTTATGGATTTTCTTTAGAACAATGTTCCATCAACTACATGGAAAAAATTAATTTAACTCAAGAAATGCAAAAACATACTCAATCATATAACTAAAAATAAACTATGACTAATACACTATTAATTTTCGCACAAATTGATATTCTAGATATCGTTTGGATGGTGGTTGGCGGATTGGCCTCACTCGTCCTTCTATTTGTAATAATTATTGCTCTTTTCTACAGAAAAATACCACAAGGTCAGGCTTTAGTAAAAACTGGTTTCGGAGGAACCGCTGTTGCCTTTGACAAAGGTATGTACGTAATTCCTGTTTTACATAAATTGGAAATCATGGACATTTCTGTAAAAAAAATAGAGATCGATCGTTTAGAAACAGATGGACTTATCTGTAAAGACAATATGAGAGCAGATATTAAAGTTGCCTTTTTTGTTAAAGTAAACAAATCGAAACAAGATATTATTGAAGTAGCACAAACTATTGGTTGTGAACGTGCCTCGCATATAGAAACTCTTGAAGAATTATTTGAAGCAAAGTTCTCGGAAGCATTAAAAACAGTAGGAAAACAATTTGACTTTGTTCAATTATACGAGTCGAGAAGCGAATTTAGAAACCAAATTATAAATGAAATCGGTAAAGATCTAAACGGATACACTTTAGAGGATTGCGCTATTGATTATTTAGAGCAAACTCCTGTTTCTTTCTTAAAACCAGATAACATTTTAGATTCTGAAGGAATTAAAAAAATTACAGAATTAACAGCTGCCCAAAATGTTAAATCTAATTTAATTAAACGAGACGAAGAAAAAGTTATTCGTAAACAAGATGTTGAGGCTCGAGAAGCGATTTTAGAATTAGACAAGCAATTAGCAGAAAAGGAAGAACAACAAAGGAGAGAAATTGCGAACATAAAAGCACGCGAAGAAGCTGAGATCTTAAAAGTCGCTGAAGAAGAGCGTTTAAAGTCTGAAACAGCAAGAATTGCGACTGAAGAGAAAGTTCAAGTTGCTGAAGAAAACATGCAACGCCAAATTATTGTTGCTGAGAAAAACAAACAACGTACAGAGGCCGTTGAAGCTGAGCGTGTTGAAAAAGACAGGGCTTTGGAAGCTACGGAGCGTGAACGTATCGTAACTTTAGCAGAAATTGAAAAAGAAAAGGTTGTTGAAGTTGAAAAGAAAAATATTCAAGACGTTATTCGTGATAGAGTAATGCTAGAAAAAGGTGTTGTAGAAGAGAAGGAAAACATGAAAGATATTGAAGCTTTCAAAACAGCCGATCGTGACAAACAAGTAAAAATTACTGTTGCTGAGGCTGAAGCTGAAGAGTCTTTAATAAAAACGATCAAAGAAGCAGAAGCGCAAAAAGAGGCAGCCAAGCAAAAAGCAGAAGAGATAAATATTGAAGCGCAAGCTCAAAAAGAGGCTAGCGAGAAAGAAGCCGAAGCGAGAAAAACATTAGCGGAGGCTAAAGCTAAAGAAGAAGCAACTGCAGGTTTATCTGAAGCTCAAGTTATGCATGCCAAAGCTGATGCTAATGAACGTGAAGGATTAGTAGAGGCCACAATTATCGAGAAAAAAGCAAAAGCAGAAGCAGCAGGAATTTTAGCAAAAGCTGCCGCTAATAAGGAAGAAGGTATTGCAGAAGCTGAAGTTATCAAAGAAAAGGCACTTGCGAAAGCTACAGGAGATAAAGAAATCGCTTTAGCTGAAGCTGCTGGTATCGAAGAAAAAGCAGAAGCTATGAAAAAACTTGATGGTGTAGGTAAAGAGCATGAAGAATTTAAACTACGTTTAGAAAAAGAATTGCAAGTAGATCTAGCACATATCAATGTTCAAAAAGATATTGCCGATGCACAAGCCCAAGTTATTGGTGACGCTTTAAAGGCAGCCAATATTGATATTGTTGGTGGTGAAACTATGTTCTTCGACCAAATCATTGGGCAAATTACCAAAGCTAAAGGTGTTGACAGGTTGGTTCAGCATAGCTCAAACATCCAAGATGTAAAAGATGCTATTTTAGGTAGTGACGATGTAAAAGGTAATTTACTTGAAAAAGTAAAAGACTTCGCTACTAAATATGGCATTTCATCTGAAGATATCAAGAACTTAAGTATTGCCAATTTATTGGTAGACTTAAAATCAAAAGCTTCTAGTGCAGATGAAGAGAATTTATTTAGCAACCTCTTTAACTTGGCTAAAGGTCTAGGTTTATCTGATAAGAAATTATCTTAATAGTATAGAGTAACAAAAGAAGTTGTAACGACTTCTTTTGTTTTCTTTTTCGTACTCCCCTACTTTAATTTTCTACAAATAATCGTGTTCGATTTGAAAATGGATGTAAGAAACTTAGGAAATACAGCTATCGATGAAATTATAGAATCATTTCTACTGGCGTTTGACAACTACTTTGTTAAAATGCCTACGGATAAAGACTATTATATCAAACGATGGAAAGCCTCAAAAGTAGATTTCAATTTATCGTACGGTATGTTCGATAATAATAGACTCATAGGCTTTATTATTCATGCAGTCGATACTAGAAATGGTCTCTTAACCGCATTTAATACTGGTACAGGAGTAATACCGGAACATAGAGGAAAAAGAATCATCCAAACCATATACGCTTATGCCCTTTCTAATTTAAGAAAACATGGTGTAAAAAAAACAACACTAGAGGTTATCACAGAAAATAAAATTGCTATTCAACTTTATAAAAACATTGGATTTAACATTTGTAAAGAATACCATTGCTGTCAGGGAGAAATTCAAAACAACATATTGGAGCATGACATTCTTTTAAAGGAAGTTTCCTTAAATAAAATTGAATGGAGCACCTTGCCAAATCAGGATGTTTATTCATGGGACAACCAGAAAGAATCTATAAAAAACGGGACCTATAACTATTTTGAAATTATAGTAAACGCAGAAGTTGAGTCTTATTTTATCATCAATAAAGAGCTCAATTACATCGCACAATTTGATGTATTATTGGATCAAAAAAACAACTGGAAAAGACTTTTTTCGGGAATTAAACAAGTTTCAGAAAAAATAAAAATAAATAATATTGATAAAACATTAAATGAAAAAATTACCATTCTCAACAAAGTAAAATTAATTAATACCGTTGATCAATTTGAGATGGAATTAGAAATATGAATTATATGATATTAAAAAATATTTTGCCAGCACTTATAATTACAGTTGTAATGGGATTGCTTTTAGCTGCTTCAAAAAAGAAACCAAAACAAGATGATTTAGGAAATCTTCTTTTACAACTACCAAAGTTCTATTACATGTTAGGTATACTTGTAATACTTGGCGGAATAGCTCTATTAATTTTTGGATTCTTTTTCGCTAATAAAAATGACCAAATCTTAGCTATCATAAGTAGTTCGATTGCTTTAATTGTTGGATTATTGCTATTTACAAAGGGATACATTTCCAATATAAGAATCACAGATTCTGAAATTACAGAAACAACCATTTTTGGTAAGACTAAAAAAATTCGGTATAATAAAATTAGCGATATTACTTTTGGAAAGACTAGTCAAGAAATAAAAATATCAAGTTCTAATAAAACAATAAAAGCCCACATTCATCTAGTAGGTATTGATAGTTTAATATCTAAGCTTGAAGAAAAAACGGGAAGAACTAGAAATCAAATTGGAATTCCAGAATAAAAAATAAAAAGTAGTTTCGATTAAAAACTTCACGGATTTAAGAGCCTTTGAGGTTTAAAACAAATGAAACAGAAAAGAAACAATTTAAGAACAAGATAAAAGACTTCGAGAAAACGAAGTTTTAACACCTATAATCACCTATGGAAAACCAACATACTGAACAACAACTAGATGGTGGAACATATGAAATCATTCAAAGTAGATTGCAAAAACAAAAGCAACATCTACAAGAACGACTCCATAACTTAAACGATGCCAGAAAACATGTATTTGGCACCATAGAAACCAAACTAATTGCCAATAACAGAATTAATACAGAAAACAACTGTATTGCCCAAGATATTATTTCTCTCGGTAACGTATCAATTTTTGGTTATAATGTTCATTTTGGCTTAAGAACCGACATCAAACTATCTGATGTATTCAGTGTTTATGAATTCAAAGACCAACAATTTCATATTCAATCGTTAGACTTGTTTAACGATCCTATTTTTATTGACGACTTCACCAATTTATATAAATACTATCGAAATACAATATTTTCGAAGTTTGCTGTTATCGGAAATTACTTGTACATGATTTTCCAACTAAGTGATAACAAAAGCGATATTAAAGCCTTTAAATGGTTAATCAATGATACTAAATTGCATTATGTTGATAACCGAAGTGAGCACGAATATACTTTTCCAATACAGCATGAGTTTAAATGGCAAGAAGTAACTCGTGACATGCATCGATATGGAACACATTCTCACATTTCTATTCTAGATAAAATATTTGTAGAAACTATTGGTGGTGATTTAACTATTAAAGTTGAGGATAATACAGATGATGGAAAAGGAGTACTTTCAGAACCAGTAGAACAAATCGATCAAACCCTAGATGATGGTCAGTTTCGATTTGGAGATCTAGGGAATTTAATCACTCTCGAAATTAAACCTTTTCAAGAAGAGTCGAGATATTTTGTATACAATCATAAACTTCAAGAAGTTCAAAAAATAGATAGTATTAAAGATACTGCTGTTAAACTTCCTGACGACCATGGTATTATTTTTCCCAATGGGTACTATCTCCAAACAGGTGAGCATAAAATATTCGATATTGATGTTAAGGAAGTTAAATTTCAGGAAAAAGTTATTTCTCCAAATGGTGAAGACTTTTTATATGTTTTTTATGCAACCATTAGAGGCTTATACGTTTTAATGTCCTATAATATTATTGAACAAAGTGTTAAAACGCCCATCATTTGTAACGGATTTACCATTTTAGAAAATGGAGAACTTTGTTATTTTAAAACTGAAAACGAGCAAACAAAACATCACGTAGTTCAAATATGGCAAACACCATATTTAAAGGGCGATTATATGCCTTCGCAACATGAAGACAGTTTACTTTATAAAATAGGTAACAAAGACATTGTTAGAGCCATGGCCGAGTGTCATGAATTAATTACCTTATTAAGTAAAGAAGATAATTATACAGGACTCTATTCGGATATAGCGAAAACTTCTAAGGATATTAACGATACCTACTATTGGTTACACGAAAAGGAAACTTTCGAATTAAATCAACCGGTTGCTGAAATTAATGAAGCAGCGAATGCCGCGATTGAAGAATTTGAAAAAGTTGTTCAATTAAAAAAGCAAGCAGAAAAAGAAACCAATGAAATAAATATAAAATCTGATGAGCTTTTTAGTAAGATAAGAAGTACTTCTTTTAAATCTATTGATGATTTTGTTGTTCTTTTAAGTAAATTACGTTCCTTACGTGGTGAAGTTATTAGCCTTCACGATATTCGTTATATCAATATAAATTTATTAAAGAAATTAGAAGAGCAAGTTGCTGAACAAAACAGCCTAATTTCAAAACGATGTGTTCAGTTTCTTTTAAATGATAAAGCACTCCTACCCTATCATACTAGAGTAAAAGAAAAACAGCAAACCTTGCCCAATATTAAAAAGGTTATTGAGGCAAAGACCTTAGAAAAAGAAGTAAATCAAATCACTGTTGATTTAGAAATGTTAATCGATATTGTTTCTAACCTAGAAATAGAAGACACTTCACAATCTACCAAAATAATAGATAATATTTCGTTGATTTTTGCAACTTTAAATCAGCTTAAATCAGGAATTAAAAACGCCATTAAAAATTTAGGTAGCAAAGAAGCCAAAGCCGACTTTAATGCCCAGCTTAAATTGATTGATCAAAGTATTATCAATTATATTGATATTGCAAACACTCCTGAAAAGTGTGATGAATTTTTGACCAAAACCACTATTCAATTAGAAGAGCTAGAAGGTAAGTTTGCCGATTATGACGAGTTCATTACTCAAATCATTGAAAAACGAGAGGAGGTTCATACGGCTTTTGACAATCGTAAAAACAGCCTCATTGAAAAAAGGAACAAAAAAACAATCGCTTTACAAACTGCTGCCGAACGTATCTTAAAAGGAATTACCAAAAAAGCTGCTACTTTTGATTCTATTGAAGATATCAATGGATATTTCGCTGCCGATTTAATGATTAATAAGGTTCGTGATATTGTAAAACAATTAAAAGAACTAGATGATATTGGTAAAGCAGAAACTGTTGAAACCAAATTAAAAGTTGCAAAAGAAGATACGTTACGAAAACTTAAAGACAAACAAGAACTATATGAAGACGGTGAAAACATCATCAAACTTGGTAGTCATAAATTTGGAGTAAACAGACAAGTTTTAGATTTAACAATCGTTTATAAAAACGAACAATTATGCTATCACTTAACTGGAACAGATTTTTATGAAGAAATTACCAATGATATTTTACTGGCTTCAAAAAAATATTGGAATCAGGAATTGATTTCGGAAAATGAAACCATTTACAGAGCGTCTTACTTAGCTTATAAACTCTTTAAAAACTTTAACAACGACGAACTTATTAATTTAACTGAAGAAGAGTTATTAAAATTAGTTCAAAAAGAAAGTCGTAATTTATATGCAGAGGGATACGTAAAAGGTGTGCATGATGTGGATTCTTCTAAAATTCTGCATACACTGGTGCACAAACATCACGAACTCGGACTTCTAACTTTTACACCAAAAATAAGAGCTTTTGCTCGCTACTTTTGGAATCATCTTTCAGAAGCCGATCAAAACTCATATAACACTAATATAAAAGCATCTGGAGAAGTACTCAAAGTATTCCCAAATAGTGCCACTCATAATTACATTATTGATGACTTAACCAATTCTTTAGATACATTTTCTGAGAAATTTCAATTGTTATCAAAAGAAGACACTAAAAACATTGCTCTGTATTTATTTAAAGAATTGCAAAGTGATAATGTCTTTCACACCAGTAATACGGCTCTAAACCTTAAGGAAAGCTTCCTAAAAAAACTGGATAAGCAAAATGCCTTGCACAAATTTAAAACAGGAATTCAGAAGCAAGAAAGTTATATTGAACGTATTCAACTTACTATTCAATGGGTAAGTTCTTTTATTTCTGAAAAAGAATTAGAAGCTTCTGATTATATACATGAAACTGTAGCTTTATTATTGTTTGAAGATCTATCAGCCGCCGACACCATTAATGTTAACCCAGTAACCGTTATTGAAGATTTAAAGGGGAACCATACCAACATTAATGAAAGTAAATGGAAATTTAACTACCATACGTTTATTAACGACCTTGAATACTTTAACACTGTAGAAGTTCCTAATTTCATAAAATATAAAGAAGCCAAACATCAGGTTACAGAAGACTTAAAAGATGCGTTAAAACTTGAAGAATTTAAACCTAGAGTTCTTTCTTCATTCGTTAGAAATAAATTAATAGACCAAGTTTATTTCCCTTTAATTGGAGACAATTTAGCCAAACAGTTAGGTACTGTTGGAGACAACAAACGTACCGACAGGATGGGAATGCTTTTACTTATTTCACCTCCAGGTTATGGTAAAACGACCTTAATGGAATATATTTCTAATCGATTGGGCTTAGTATTTATGAAAATTAACGGCCCTGCCATTGGACACGAAGTTACCTCTGTTGACCCTATGGCTGCAAACAACTCAGCCTCGAGAGAAGAGCTTAAGAAATTGAATTTGGCTTTTGAAATGGGTGACAATGTAATGTTATATTTAGATGATATTCAACATTGTAATCCTGAGTTTTTACAAAAATTTATTTCGCTTTCCGATGGAACCAGAAAAATTGAAGGTGTATACAATGGAAAACCTAAGACTTATGATTTAAGAGGTAAGAAGTTCTGTGTGATTATGGCAGGAAATCCATACACCGAAAGTGGTGATAAATTCCAAATTCCTGATATGTTGGCCAACAGGGCCGATATTTATAACCTTGGTGATATTATCGGAGACACAGCTCATTTATTTAAATTAAGTTTAATTGAAAACTCTATGACTTCAAACCCTGTGCTACATCAATTAAGTAGCAAATACTTTGAAGACGTATACACTTTAATAGATAAAGTAGAAAACAATTCAAAAGAGGTTAATTTAAAAGGGAATCATACAAAACAAGAGGTGCAGGATTATATTTCCGTTCTTAAAAAAGTAATTACCATTCGTGATACGATTTTAAAGGTAAATCAAGCCTACATACAATCTGCAGCAATGGAAGATGATTACAGAGTTGAACCATCTTTTAAACTACAAGGTTCTTATCGTGATATGAACAAGCTAGTAGCTAAAATTGTTCCCATTATGAATCAAGAAGAATTGCAAAGGTTATTATTATCTCATTATGAAAGTGAATCGCAAACCTTAACCTCATCCGCAGAAGCAAATCTTTTAAAATATAAAGAATTAATTGATCGTTTGTCTGACGAAGAAGTTGAACGTTGGACAAATATTAAGGAAATATTTACCAAAAATAACAAACTTAAAGGTATCGGTAAAAATAATGAAATGGCACAAATATTAAGTCAAATGATGGCTTTTACTGAAAATTTGGAAGGAATTAAATCAGTTCTAAAAAAAGGATTGGAAAAATAACTTCTTTTATTGTAAACGAGTTCAATAAAAAAACATATAACAACTAACACATAAAGCAATGGGATTTTTTGACTTATTCAAAAGTAACAAGGATAAAGAAGAAACACATTACGATCCAACTAACATAAAAGTAACAGATCTAGAAAAAGGATATTTGCTAGATTACGATTTAAGAACCTGGACCGTAAAAAAAATGTGTGAATACGATTGGGGTGATAATTACTTTTCCAGAGAATTCGTTCTCGAATCACAAGGAGAAAAACTATTTTTGCATATTGAAGATGACGACGAGCTAATCATTACAATATCAAAAAAGTTAAAATATCGTAAACTAGCTCCGGAAATAATTGATCATATTGAAAGCAAAGGAAAACCTCCGAAGCAACTCACTCATGATAATATAACCTATTATTTAGATGAAGAATCTCCTGGTTATTATAGAGATGTTGATACTTCTGAATGGGAAGAACTTATTTCTTTTGATTATTTAGATGAAGATGAGGAAAAATGTTTAACAATAGAACAATGGGATGATAATGATTTTGAAGTAAGTGTTGGTAAAACAATTAAAGCTTTCGAAATCAGTAATATTCTACCATCATACAATCAATAAAAAACAACTATGCGCTTTTTAAAATATATATTGCTACTCTTTACAATTGTTATTGTAAGTTCATGCAGCTCAAAACCAAAACCTAAATTTGTAAAATCGCCACTAGACAATATTATTACCAAATATATTGACAAAGATAATTACAGTGTAATTTTATCTGACATGGACTACAAAGAAGCTACAGATAAGTACTTTCATAAATACCGTGTTTTGATAGAAGAAACTCCACCTAGGCTAACGAAAGAGCAATTAAAAGATACCATTTCGAGTCCGACGGATGTAAAAATAATAAATACCGATTGGAAGGAAGTATCTCCAATTATTTTTGAAGAATATCAAAATGATTTAGGGATGACTGTTCTTAGTAAAAAGAATGGAAAACTAGATAAAAATTCATCACCGGCTGGCGTTAACAATTATGTTGGAAACCCAAGGTATGGAGAATGGAGAACCAATAGTAGTGGAAGTTCATTTTGGGCTTTTTACGGACGTTATCGCCTATTTTCGGATCTATTCTTTCGCCCTTCCTATGGATATGGCTACGGATATGGTTATCCTAGACGTGATTGGAATGACTATAATCGTAATTATCGTAGTAAAAAATCATACTATGGAGGCTCTAATGAATATGGTACTAAATCTAAAAGTAACAAAAACACTTCTTGGTCTAGCAAACCACAATCCTTTAAAAATAATGTACAATCAAAAGTTTCCAAAAGCTCTTCTGAATTAAAATCTCGAGGCTACACTTCAAGAAAAAGCTATAGCAAAACGAGCAGAAGTCAATCGAGATACAAAAGCTCTTCATTTCGCTCACGAAGTGGTGGATTTGGTAAATAACAACTAACAAAATAAAGAATAAATAAATGGGAAATCTAAATGAATATATAGATATCACAAGCTTTGGACACTCATTAGGATATATACTAATCGCGTTAATCATATTTTATATTGGTAAGATAGTTTTTAAACTATTAAACCCCAAAATTGATATTACCTCCGAACTCGTTCATAAAGATAACTTTGCTTTTATACTATCATATGTAGGGTATTTTATAGCTCTTGTTATTATTGTAGGTGGAGCCACTTTAGGAGAAAGTTTAGGCTTTTATACAGATCTCAGCCATATTGCATTATACGGAGTACTTGGCATTTTATTATTACAAATTTCAATTCGCCTAAGTAACAAACTTATCCTACCGAACTTTGATCTCAAAAAAGAAATTTTAGTTGATAAGAACAACGGAACGGGAGTTATTGAAGCCAGTATATATATTTCTAATGCATTATTACTGCATGGCGCACTTATAGGAGAATCTACAAGTTTACAAGAAGGCCTTATCACATTTATAACCTATTGGTTTATCGGTAATATCATGCTAATCGTAGCTTCTAAAATTTACACCCTTTGGATTCGCTTTGATGTTCATAAAGAAATTGAAGCAGATAATGTTGCTGTAGGTGTTAGTTTCAGTGGAGCTATTCTTGCCATTGGAATTGTTATTATGAATGCATTAATAGATCCGTTTGTTGATTGGACAACCACTATAATAGATGTTTGTATACAAACTATTTTAGGAATCATCTTACTTCCTATCATGCGATTTATAACGGATAAAGTATTAATACCTGAACGTAATTTAACTGATGAAATTATCAATCAAGAAAAACCAAATATTGGAGCTGGTTTAATTGAGGCTTTTGCCTATGTTGGTTCTGCTATTTTGATTACATGGAGCATTTAAAAAACAATTCATTCATTCTAAAACTAGCGATATTTGCTACTGGTTTCGCTGGAATCGTAGCCGAATATGTTTTATCCACGTTAGCAACTTATTTCATAGGAAACTCAGTTTTTCAATGGACAATGATTGTTTCTTTAATGTTGTTTTGTATGGGGCTTGGAAGTCGACTAAGCAAGCTTTTTAAAACAAATTTAATCAGAAACTTTCTGCTATTAGAACTCTCCTTATCTCTAATTGTAGCATTTTCTTCAGTTTTAGTATATACTCTAGCCGCTATTTCATCCAATTATGATATTGTCATCTACTTTTTAAGTATGTTGGTTGGTTTACTTATTGGGTTAGAAATTCCTCTTGTTGTTAGGATTAACGAAGAATATGAAGATTTACAAACCAATATTTCTTCAATTCTTGAAAAAGATTACTATGGTAGTTTACTTGGTGGTGTATTTTTCGCCTTTATTGGTCTTCCAATATTAGGACTTACCTACACACCTTTTATCCTTGGGCTTATTAACTTTTTTGTTGCCTGCATGGTGTTTTATCGATTTAGAGGTAAAATGTTCAAAAAGCAGTTAAACAGCATGCTTGCTATGATTACTGTAGTATTGATAACATTAACTGCGGGGATAAGTTTTACGGATTCAATTATCACTTGGGGTGAACAAAAAAAATACAAAGACAAGGTTATTTATGCTGCACAAAGTAAATATCAAAAAATTGTATTAACCGAATGGAAAAATGAGCATTGGTTGTATCTTAATGGAAATCTCCAATTCTGCTCTATTGATGAAAAGATGTATCATGAACCCTTAGTGCATCCAATTATGCAAGTTCATCCACATCCTCAAAAAGTACTTATATTAGGTGGCGGCGATGGATGCGCTGTAAGAGAACTTTTAAAATATCCTTCAGTTGATAAAATTGATATGGTAGACTTGGATCCAAATATGACCAGTCTTGGCAAAGAACACGCTGTTTTGATTAACATTAACGAAGGTTCAATGAGCAGTGATAAGCTGACTATTTATAATAAAGACGCTTATATTCATTTAGAACAAGACAATGAATCGTTTTATGATATCATTATTATTGATTTACCCGACCCAAGAAGTGTAGAGTTAGGAAGATTGTATTCTCATGAGTTTTACTCATTATGTTACCGTAAATTAAGATCTAACGGGCTTATCATAACACAATCTGGCAGTCCTTATTATGCTACCAAAGCCTTTCAATGTATTAACTTGACATTGCAATCGGCAGGTTTTACCACAGTACCAATGCATAATCAAGTTTTATCTATGGGAGAATGGGGATGGATTATTGGAACGAAAGACAAAACTTTGTCTAAAGAAAGATTTAAAGATCGACTACGAAACATTGATTTTTCTTCTGTAGAAACAAAATGGATACATAAAGAAGCAATGCTTCTTTTGACATCATTTGGTAAGAAAGATTTTTTCAACACCAATATAAATGAAATAGAGATTAATAAAATTCAAAATCCTGTGTTGTATCAATATTACCTTGATGGGAATTGGGATTTATACTAAAAAATGCGAATGAATACAGAATATAAAAAAATAGAAGCGAAAATATTTAATCTTCAAGAATGGATTTCGGAAACAGAACCAAAATATTTGAAAGAAAAATTTGAATCATTGTTATTACAATGTAATTTCACATTGCTAAATTTCAGTGAACATTATTTCAACGTACAAGGTTATACATGTTTTTGGTTATTAGGAGAAAGTCATCTTGCTATTCATACCTTTCCCGAAGGGAATAAAACCTATGTAGAATTAAGTAGCTGTAATGAAGACAAATTAAATCAATTCCAAAAGTTAATGGCAAATGAAGAGTAAGCATAAACTCATATTATTTATCATAATTGTAGGTGTTTATAATATACTAGTATACGGTTTATTTTATTTTGAATCTAACTTCGAAAATACAAATATTCGAAATCTTGCTGACGCCTACTGGTACTCATTGGTAACTCTTACCACTGTTGGATATGGAGATTTTTATCCGATAACATTTTGGGGAAGGCTTATAGGAATTTTATTTGTGTTAGGTAGTTTAGGATTCTTAGGGTACCTTATTACTGAATTAAGTGTAAAAATATCAGAATATTTAAAAAAGAGAGAAATGGGATTTTTTGGGACAAAAATGAAAAATCACTGCATAATTATCGGTTGGAATTCTTTTTCTAAAAGCGTAGCCGAACAAATCGTAAAAGCTGACGAACCTTTAGCCATTGTTGTAAATAAGGAATCGGATTTAAAAGATATTCGCCAAATTTATTCCGACGACCAATGCTTCGTTTTACAAACCAATCTAAAAGACTATGAATCTATTGAGAAAGTCAATATTTTAGATTCAAGAAGAGTTTATATTAGTTTTGAAAACGATACGGACACATTAGTTTATACCATCAGTTTAAAAAAGCGCTTCGAAAAAATTAACTGTGTTGTTGCTATTGAGAATGTAGAACTTAAATCTTCATTCAATTATCTCGGAGTTCAGTTTATAATTCCTAAAAAAGAAATTGTTTCTAAGTTTATCGCGAGCTATATTTTTGAACCTAATGTAGCATTATTAACAGAAGACCTTATTTCTACATCAACGGAGAAAAGTAACCTCGATATCTGTGAAACTGAACTATCTATAAACAATGAGTTTATAAATGCTTCTTTCATTGAGGTCTTTTTTAAACTCAAAAAAGATTTAGGAATTACTTTAGTTGCTATAAGTAGAAATGGTGAACTTATTAAAAACCCTGAAAATGATTTAAAACTACTTGAAAAAGATACTTTAGTGTATATCGCCAATGGAGAAAACAAACAATATTTAAATTAGTCTATGAAAATCCAATTGGACGATATTGTAACCCAAATTCCTTTATTCAAGAAAAAAATTAAAGAAATCACCGATAATCACGATTTTGATGAAGAAGATTTAATTATCGAAATGCTTCGATTCCTTAACCTAATTCATCTTACAAATAAAAAACTATCACCATCATTAATCGTAGATTTAGCTTGGCATGAATTCATTTTATTTACAAAATATTACAATGTCTTTTGTTTAAAATATTTTAATAGATTTATTCACCATACACCAAGTGAATCGAGTGATCATGCTATTTATGAAAAAACAATAGAACTTTATATTCAACAGTATGGCAAACCTTCTGAGTTAATTTGGGGAGTGCATGCTATTAACATTTGGGCCGCAAGTAATTGTGGTTCCTGTCATAATTAATTATTACTATGTATTTAGAAGGAATTCTTACCATTGACCCAGCTCAGTTAACCGAGATAAAAAAAGTTAAACCCACAAAAGCATTTAAAAAGTTTTTCCACCATTTAACTCTTGGCAGTATTTCAGATAAGCAAGAGCGTGAAACCTTTACCGCAGTAGCGATACTTCAACAATTGAATGCGACTTTCCGAGGGTTGAATATTACAAACATTATTAAAATTGCTCATGATGATATTGATTTTTATCATGATAGAGACGGAAAGAAAGATGATTTAAAAGAAGCTTTAGACACTTATGAAATTGAAGTAAATGAAGCAATGTCTATTCATTTTCAACAACTAAAATTAGTTTTAGAACATGAAGACAATGATTTTAAATACCTCATCGAAGTGGAAATAAATAGAGATCATGAAGTTGGTGTTTATCCAATTATCATTAAAGTATCTGGGTTATTTAAAGAATTTTCACTTGGAAATGTGAAAAATAAAATAAACAATGCAGTAAGCAGTCAAAACTCATTTGACGAACTTAGAGAAAGTAAAGTAAAAGCGTTTGATTATTTCTTGAATAAAATTAAACTAACGCTAAAAAAAGAAATTGAAACAGACGACATCAAATCGTTTGTAAAAAATAAATTCATTTTACCGAAGCGCAAAATTCAAGATAAAAACGAGATTCCTCACAATACGCAAAGAGGTGGAGTATATGGTGGTTATCACGGCTTTGACGACTACTTATTTTACAGTTTTATTTGGTCCGATATTATGCATGATAGCTCACCTATTCTTATCAAAGAATCTCATTATGAAAACGAAAATGGAGAAGACTTAGGCTACGCTAATGAATTGAATGCTCAAGATGACGTTTTTGATACCGACTCTGATTTAGAAACAGTTTCTTCAACTTTTGAGAACGATCCTATAACAATTAACGAACCGGAAAATGATAACTCGGGTAATTGGTTCGATCTTGATTCATGGGGTAGTGATTCCGACTCATTTGCTTCAAGCTGCAGTTCTTGTTCTAGCTGCTCTTCTTGCTCGAGCTGTTCTTCATGTGGGGGTGATTAAAAAATTAGAGCTATGAATATTCCAGATAAACTAACATCTCATGTTTCCATTAAAGATATCTTAAAAGTAGAAAATTGGTGGAATGAGTTAAGTGATGAAAATAAAAAAGAACTTAGCAGCATTTATAATCAAAATGAAGTTGAGATAGATGAGAAATTAGTATCAATTCAACTATGCGGCAAATTTGTAGAACAAGAACCAATTAAATCATACGATGCTTTTTGGATTAATCATTTCTATGAATATTTAGTCAATCATGAAATGATTATCGATGGAACAAAACCCTACTTTGGAACTGTTTGTCATCATTTAAGTACCGCTGAAAATAGTATTCGTAAAGGTATCATTTCTTCAACTTACCAATGTCCTATTCAAAGTAACTCTTGTAATATAATTAATCTTTTAAAACAGAGTGAATCTGGTAAATCTTTACTTTTATATGTAAAATTTAAACTCCTTAAGTAAAATATCAGCTATGAAAATCAGGAATAAAAGAGATGTTGAAAAATTAGATGAAAAAATAAAAACAGAATTAGGAATAGATATTTCTAAATATCACAACGAAGAGGTTATTTCAAATTTTTTAGAACTTTTAATCTTTCCTAGATATATTCTTAACTGGGCTATTCGTCCGATATTTATCGCCTTAATCGCTTTTATACTAAGTTACTTCCTCATTGATTTAGTGCATATACAGTATGTCCTTTATACCATTATTGGTTTCATCTTATTTCTACTCATAGGATTCCTTTCTGGTGTAATTTTTCTGACTTGGAAAATCAAAACTGATATACTCAACGCTCTAACCTATTCTATTGACATTCTCAAATCAGTTGTTTCGGATATTAATTTAACTGGAGACCATATTACTAAAGAAAACAGAAAGGATGTTCTATTGCTCCTCTTTAAAGGAATTACCCATATTATTACAATCCCTACTTTGAGCAATGTTATTTCTGATAAAATTCCGATTATAGGGAATGCTATTAGTTTCTTCATCAGAAAAACATTAACCCTTTTCTCTAATAAATTAAACATTGAAGAAATTCAGTTGAGCGACCAATTAGACAAAGAAAACGATGAATCAAAAATTTTAAATGCTTATATAAATTCGTTAACTACAACCTCTAACAGTCTAGAAAACGTATTAAATATAGTTAGTAAAATAGCTCAATTTCCAGTTAAAATTATACTTTTTATAATAACCACGTTTTTAATGTTTTTTATTTATCTAATACACTAATACCAATAAATCAATGATTCTTGTTTTTGACACCTATTACTTTAAAAACAAAGCCAATACTGTTTGCTTAGAGTTTAATACTTGGACAGCTAGCGAAGAAGTTAATTCTTATTATGAAATACTTAACGGCATAGATGATTATGTTCCTGGAGAATTTTACAAGAGAGAATTACCATGTATTTTAAGTTTACTTAACAAAATAGACCTCACAAAATGTGAGGCCATTATTGTTGATGGTTTTGTTGTATTAGATGATCAAGAAAAACTTGGTTTGGGTGGATATTTGTATGACAAATTACAGAAGAAAATCCCCATTATTGGTGTTGCGAAAAATAACTTTCATAATCTAAAACTTCATAAAAAAGCGATTTTAAGAGGCGATAGTCAAAAACCCTTATATGTTACTTCCAAAGGTATTGATCTGGATATTGCTGCTGATAAGATAAAAAATATGCATGGTGAATATCGAATTCCTACTTTGTTGAAAAAGGTAGATTCCTTAGGAAGAGACAATCAACACTAAAAGTTCTCATTTAAGAATTAACCAAAATCCATTACATATTTGTCCTTCGTAAGAAGTACTATGCAATGGATATTAAACGTTGTTCATAAAGTTAATACTCTTTAGGTTTTTGGTTTCACACTTTCTATAGAATTGCTCACCCTTTTTTTAATAAAAAACATAGAAATTTAATAATCAAATCCCTCAACCTATGACTCCCCCACAGTTAAATAGGAGGTTTTACCTTCCTGAACTCGATGGTCTACGCTTTTTCGCATTTTTGCTTGTTTTCATCCATCATCATCCCTTAGTTTCAAAAGTTCCTGTCTTATCTAATCTTCATACCTATGGATGGATTGGTGTAGACTTATTCTTCTGCCTATCGGCATTTTTATTCGCTAAACTTTTAATCGCTGAGCATAAAAAAACACATACTATTAATTTAAAAAGATTTTATATCAGGCGTTTTTTTAGGATATGGCCTATTTATTTTTTGTTTACAACAGTAGCAGTTTCAATATTTATTAGCTCTACAGATATTACGTCGAATTTAAGTTTAAGAATTCTTGGATTGTTTACTTTTACTGACAATATTTTTACCGCTATTTATAACTACAACCCAATACCTTTTGTACCTCACTTATGGACAATTTCATATGAAGAACAATTTTACTTACTCATTCCCTTTTTAATTTTACTATTGGTTAGAGTTTCTCCTAAAATGAGATTTATCTGTTTTTTTTTATCTATGATTCTACTAAACCTAATAAGAACTTATTTTATTCTTGATGAAATTTCACACCCAGCAATTTGGGTACTTCCAATAACACATTTCGAATCTATTATATTTGGAATTGTACTCGGCTTTGGAGGATTCAACTATTTAAAGAAATTGTGTAAACCAGAAATTTTAGGTGCTATTGGAGTTCTCTTTTTTTGTGTTATTTGTTGTATTCCAAATATTACAGAAACTTCTTACTGGCTAAATATTACTTATCCTTTGGTTGGGCTTTCTACCACTTTTATTTTATTTTCCGTTCTTGACAGCAAGCTGTTCAGAGTTTTTTTTTCAATGAAAACATTGGTATTTCTTGGTAAACGTTCTTATGGTTTGTATCTCTATCACTATATCGGGAACTGGATTGGATGGCAGTTGGTAAGCTATTTAAAAATAGAAGATACAAGTGCTTTAATCATTTCTTTTACTTGTTCTTTCGTCGTAACAATTGCTATTTCGGTTCTTTCTTATCGATTTATTGAAACGCCGTTTTTAAAATTAAAGAAGAATTTTGAAGTTATTGCCTCAAGACCTATTTAAACATTTTTTATATAGATAATATATTAGAATATCTCTTATTTTTACTCTTAAAAACGAAATAAAAATAAGTTATGTTTAAGACCTACATTAAAAGTAGACCAAATGAAGATATCTCTATTCTAGTAAAACCCAATAATCATTCCTGGAATTATCTTTGCGAATGCGGTGAGGCTAGCGATTTAACTGTAAAAGAAATTCAAAATTGTAACGCTATATTTATAAGTCATACCCATATTGATCATTTCGTTAATTTCGATGCTATCGTCAGACATCAAATAGGAATGGAACGACCCATTACAATTTGTGGTCCCATTCATATAGCTAAACAGGTACAAAATAGATTATTGAGTTATTCTTGGAATTTAATTGAAGAAAATTCAATTTGTTATGTGATAAAAGAAATGATTTCTGACAACGAAATTGTAACCTATCAATTAAAACCTCCTTTATGGGATTTACAAACCATTTCTAAAGAAAATTCTAACGTTCTTTTTCATGAAGATAAATTTCAAGTAACAGGTATTTTGCTAGATCATAAAATCCCAACTCTATCTTATCTATTCAAAGAATACCCTCAAACAAAAATACTGCTGAATAAAGAATTAAAAGGAGGAATTTGGGTAAAAGAATTAAAAGAAGCCTTCGCCTTAAATAACCACAATAAAGAAATACAAGTGGACTCTAATATTTTTAAAGCAACGGATCTATTTCACCTTCTTCATATTCAAGAAGGAGATTCTCTAGGTATTATAATGGATCATGGAGCTTTTACAGAGAATCATGATAAAATAAAAAACCACTTTAATTCCGCTAATAAGGTATTTATTGAATGCTTTTATAAGAACAAGGATGCAGAGTTTGCAAAATTAAATTACCACAGCTTTGCAAAAGAATCTGGCAGTATAATGAAGAAGGCGAATGTTAAAGATCCTATTCCTGTTCATTTTTCAAGAAAGTACAATGAAGATGAAATAGAAGACTTAGTCGCTGAATTCTTCCAAGCATACAATAGATAAAAAAAGGTCTCCTAAAGTATGTAAACTTTAAGAGACCTAAACTATTCTCAGAAATTATTCTGACTACTAAAAACTATTTTATAATAAATCGTTTATTCGATTTAGTAAACTCATTTTCGAGACTTAGGATATAAACTCCCGCCTTTAATTTATCTACATTAATGGTTCTACTAGTTAACTTACCTGTTTCAAGTACTTGTCCTAATAAATTAATTACCTCATAAGTAGCATTATCAAATCCTTTATTAGGGCCTACAAGATTTAATTGGTATCCTTTCGATATAGGGTTTGGAGCAATTTGCAATGAACCAAATACTTCTTCATCTTGATTTCCTAAAATATCAATTCGAGTCGCAAAACTATTAGTATCAAAGGCAGAACCTCCACATGATCCCTCATAAATCTTAACATTACTAAAAGTAGAATTGTTTCCAGAACCAGCATCATTATCATTTATAAATACAAGTCTGTCCATTGCTCCTGTATAAGAGCTTCCAACGGGAATGATATATTTTTTTGTTCCCCCTGCGTAATTATCATAGTTTGTGATACCATAATTTTGAGTACCATGAACTTTAAAGTACCTAGAAGACGTTAATGTATTATCATTTTCAAAACCAACTCCGTGTATCTCTCCTTGTGAAGTACTGCTAAATTCAAACTCTATAACCGTGTTTGCTGTAACCGTATAATTCATCGAAATATACTTCCAAGTATTATTACTCAACGTTAAAGATTCTCCAGCAGTTGACACAGAATAATTACCGCTATTATCTTGATTCGAGAATGCGTTAATTGTAAAATCGTTGAAATTTAAGGTAGCGCAATCGCCTCCTGATCCACCTCCATCGCTTCCGATAGAAACGGCATCAATAGCTATATCACTTTGCCATCCACTAGTTCCCGAACCTGTAACTACATTAAAACGTAATTGCACGCTTCCTTGTCCAGCATATGCTCCTAAATCGACATTAGCTGATAACCACGAATTCCCTTGGTTTCCAGATCTACTGAATACTGAAGTCCAAGTTCCTGTATTATCGGTTCTCGCCTCAACTGTTAAACTATTAATTGCACTTCCAAACATATGATATTGGAAAGCCAGCGTTGGTGTTGTTAAGTCTGTAAAATTTAAACAAGGCGAATTTAATATCGCTCTCTTGTTAGGAAAACCAGTACCATTACCAGAAGCCTCAACATAAACATAAGTTGTACCATCAGCTGCAGCGCTTGGTCCTGTACTATTTGAAGGAGTTCCTCCAGAATTTCTTGTAAAATTCAAGTCATCACCAGAAGTTGCATCACTCCATTGTCCCAAACTAGCCTCAAAACTTTCGTTAAACGGGTAAGAAGCTATTCCTCCGCCTTGGCAACCACTACCTGATCCACCGTCATCATTGCTAATATTCACTGCATCAATAGCAATATCACTTTGCCATCCACTAGTTCCTGAACCTGTAACTACATTAAAACGTAATTGTACACTAGCTTGCCCCGCATAAGCAGTTAAATCAATACCTGCAGTTAACCATGCATTCCCTTGATTTCCAGATTTACTAAATACGGAAGTCCAAGTTCCTGTATTATCAGTTCGTGCTTCAACTGTTAAACTATTTATAGCAGTTCCGTACATATGATACTGAAAACTAAGCTTTGGTGAAGTTAGGGTACTTAAATTTAAACAAGGAGAATTTAGTATTGCTCGTTTGTTTGGGAAACCAGTACCATCGCCTGAAGCCTCTACATAAATATATGTTGATCCATCGGCAGCAGCAGTCGGTCCTGTTTCATTGGAAGGTGTTCCAGCAGTATTTCTAGTGAAATTTAAATCATCTCCAGTGGTTGCATCTTTCCACAAACCTAAACTAGCTTCGAAGCTTTCATTAAATGGAAAAGAACTTACGTCTCCTTCACAGTTCCCTGGATCTGGATTACCTCCATCACATGGGTTTACAAAAGAAACTGTTTGATCAGTATTGGAGTTTGAACCTCCATTGTTATTTTCATTGGCATCACGTCCAACTCCTCTTTCGGCAAAAGCTTTCCAAATTAAACAATTGTATCTACCACCATAAAGATCCTGATCCGCCTGTAATATTCCATCACGACCAGCCACAAAACCAGGGTTATTAGCTGTGTTTTTTAATCCTTCTATAACTAAAGCCATAGCAATATTATTACCTCCGGTTCCGTTATAAAAATCAGGATCAAATCCTTCTTGATTAATTAATGCCCAAGTCATATCCCATAAAATAGTTGCAAAAGCATATCCTACTCCATGAGGTACTCTTAGTCCACCAATATCCGCATAGTCTGTATTATTTAAGGATCTATCTGTAGAATATACCGTCGGTCTAATTCCTAAACCATCAAGAGGTTCACCAAGTACATAAGTACCAACACCTCTTTTATCAGCCCCCGTATCACCCGGTTTCATAGTTAACATAAGACCAAACCAGTCAGACCATCCTTCACCCATTTGTTCAGAGCCACCCAAAACATTTGAAAATCGTCCACCAACTAATCGAGTTGAAATTCCATGACCATATTCATGAGCTATAATTAAATTATCAAAAGAACCATCTCTACCTGGACTCGTTCTATTCCATAAAAACATTTGCATACGAGGGTTTGATCCATCACCCGGAGTTGCGAAATTTGCGTTATTCGTTCCACTGCCATCTTGAGAGTCAGCATTCACAGAATCTCCTCCCGTTCCTCCGTTTCCATAATTATTTTCTTGGAAATTACCAGAAGCCTCATCGAAACCATATTGATACCATACATCATGCATAATATTATTCCAATAAAATAAATTTGTAGTAGAAGCATCGCGATAATTACTCGGGGCCTGATTTAAATTCACTGGGAAATTAAAATCCAGTCCATTTCCACCACTTGGAGATGCTCCTGTCCCATTGTTTCCATTATTGTCTTCCTGAGCCCATACATTATTACCTCTTGTAATATTATATTCGGCACCCGAAGCACCATTCGTATCGTGCCAACCATATGGAGAAGCGTTTGCACTTGCTGGATTCGTTACAATTGACCTTCCTCCATCATCTGGATTCATTAAAGGCATTGCATAAACATTATACGAATCAGGCGCTAACATACTTTTCTCTTTCAAATAAGGAACATCATCCGCATGAAAAAACTCCTCAGAGTCTATCTTTGTGTGTGTATGCCCGCTATGATCTTCATCAACTCCAAAGCTACATGAGATTACCCAATTATCTTCCGACAAAATTCTACTTGAAGAGGCATCAACATAGGAGTTCCACCAATTCTTACCTCCCTTTTCATAAAGGTTTACATTCCAACATAAATGCAATTTATCATTATGAAGAATGTACACTTTCTTAACTAAAATTGGTTCATTATCTTCTGTAATTCCAGAGTTCTTATATTCGGATACATCTTCCCCTGCCTCACTTCTCTTCATTGTCTTTACCAATCTATTCGCTGACCTTAATTGATGGGCCTTTATAACTTCATTGATTGCTTGAACTTCCGAAATAGCAGTCGATTTAGCGCCAATCAATTTTGCTGAAATATTTGATACAAACTGATCGTGAGTAAAATTAATCTTACTTCCTAATACTGACATATTATAAGTTCCATTAACAATTGGAATTCCATTATAATATTGCGTTAAATAATAGTGAGTCAATCCTTTTTTCAAGGAGGAAGCCGAACTCGATATTTTCCATTCAGAAAAATCTTGACTAGCTGTTTTACTTTTTGTTTTTAAAGTATTAAAATGTTGTTGTATTATACCTAAATCTTTAGGATTTTTTGATTGTGAAAAATTTGCTTGCCACATAATAATGCATATAACAAACAGACAATATTTTCTCATAATATTGGTTTTGAAGGGTTTATAAGTGATATAAAGTTATAAAAAAAACCTTCAAAAAAATAAATTTACATGAAAAAAAGTTAAAAATTTAACAAATATTCAATAAAAACAGCTATTTTCAACTAATACAGAATACCTTTAAAAGAATTTAAATATACTGATATAAGAGATTATTCTAACAATTACTGTTCTCCGATTATTGTAAGTACTATTTTTCTTTTTCCTCCATAATTTCTATGCTCACCTAAATATACTCCTTGCCAAATACCTAAATTTAACTTCCCATTACTAATTGGAATAGAAACATGGCAACCTAGCATGGATGATTTAATATGAGCCGGCATATCATCCGCACCTTCATAATCATGCTTATAATAAGGCATGTTTTCAGGAATCATCTTATTTATATGAGTTTCGAAATCTATCCGAACGGTCGGATCAGCATTTTCATTAATTGTTAAACTTGCAGAAGTATGCTTTAAAAATACTTGAAATTGACCTACCTTAATTGTTCGTAACTCATGAAAAACATGTTCTACTAATATTTTAGTTATTAAATGATAACCTCGATTAAATTCTGGTAAAGTAATTTCTTTTTGATAAAATTTCATTTAACAAAAATATAGTATTTCCTACTATTAACTCAATAAAAACAGCCGCATTAATTTACTCAATGCGGCTGCTAATTTTAATATGTTAATTAAATAAAGGTACTATTTTTCTCTTATAAATTTTAGTGAACCAACCCCTTGTTCGGTTTTGTATTTAATTATATAAACCCCAGGAGAAAGAAAGGAAACATCAATATTTACGTTCTTGTCATTTACAACTCTATAGTCAATAGACTTTCCAAGAAGATTGTAAATTGTTATGTTTTGAACTATATCTTTTGAGCTCAAATTTAAACCTGAACTCACTGGATTTGGGAATGCGCTTACATCAGATAAATTCTCTCTCTGTGTACTTAAAGAACCGTCATTATAAAAATATATGTTATCAACATATACCGTTGCGCTTCCTGTAGGCTGTCCCACTAAAACATATTGAGCTAAATTAGCTCTGTTAGTTAAACCTGTAAATTCCGATAGCGCAATATTATAGCTTACCCACTCTCCTTTATTAGGTTCATCAAAATTTAACTGATGCTCCACATCATCACCACCTTGATAAGCAGCATTTGGTCCAAAATCGACCAATTTTATACCAAACGACGTAAAATCTGGAGACCAAACATCGATATGAATATGAGTCATTGAAGAAGCATCGACCTGGTTATTTACAGTTTCAATTCCTACAAAATTTAAACTAGAATACTTTTTAGTAGCATTGCCGGCTATTTCAACATCGTCTAAAGTTCCCGACGACCAATCTGTACGGAAAGTATCTACCGTTATATCTGTATATGCATCACTAAACAAGGAAATAACATCTTCAGCATCATGAGTAGGAGTTGGCGCTGCTGCCATAGGTTCTGTAGGTTCACCTCCTGAATCTTCATCAATTAATTTAATATCGTCAATATAAAAAGTATAATTCGCCGACCCATCTCCCTGAGTCCCATTATCAAAAATCAATGCTATTTTATCATAACTATTACTGGCATTAATAGCTGAATAATCAAAGGTTAGTGTTTCCCAAGCGTCTGCTACTGTTGTTGAAACTTCTTTTTCAAAATTAATTGAAGGAGTACCTGAATTCTCTACTTTTAATAATACCTTAGCACCTACTCTTGGCGAATACACTTTCATTTTAAAAGTATTATTATTCTCGAAATCTATTGCTGAACTTAATACAAGTGAGCTACCTCCCCATACTTGTCCAGCACTTTTTACCATTTTTCCAACATTTGCAGAATTGTTATCTCCATTATTGTATGGATTTGCAATGGTTGTAACGGCTCCCCCATCAAAATCTCCCCACGCTGTCTCAGTTTCAAAATCAATTGGCAAAGCGATTTCTGCTTCCTCTACTTCGTTTGACAGAGCAATATCATCGATATAAAATGTAAAGTTTGCCGACCCATCTCCCTGAGTACCATTATCAAAAATTAGTACTATTTTATCATAACTATTACTGGTATTAATAGCAGAATAATTAAAGGTTAGAGTTTCCCAAGCATCTGCTACCGTCGTTGAAACTTCTTTTTCAAAGTTAATTGAAGTAGTAGCTGAGTTCTCTACTTTTAATAATACCTTGGCACCTACTCTTGGTGAATACACTTTCATTTTAAAAGTATTGTTATTCTCGAAATCTATTGCTAAACTTAATACCAGTGAGCTACCTCCCCATACTTGTCCCGCACTTTTTACCATTTTCCCTACATTTGCAGAATTGTTATCTCCATTATTGTATGGATTTGTAATGATTGTTACAGCTCCTCCATCAAAATCTACCCAAGAAGTAGCTGTTTCGAAGTCAATTGGAAGTGACTGTGAGTAAGTAAAAAAACTAGCTAAAAGCATAGTTACAAGAGTAATTTTTTTCATCTCTTACGTTTTAAAGTTTATAAAATGTTTATATTCTCTTTGACATACATTCTTTATTTAATTTTCACTTATAGTTTTTTTACAGTTAGTTTGATGGTTAATTCTTTTCTTAATTATATTTATATTCTTACTTTCAAATTTTAAGTTTTCTTGTTCGTCCCAAAGCCCCCAAAAACCTCCAACATCTCCTTCAGTACTCTCTTTCCAAGCTTCATCAAATGAAGAAAAATAGAACAGTTCAACATTCTCTTCATATGCCCAGTTTTGAGTATTAATGAAATATTTTAAGGCATTTTCATAAGAAGGTTCTGCTCCGTTTAAATCACTACCCTGAACAGGCCATCCAGTTTCAGAAATAATCACTTTTTTGCCTTCCCCAGCTTCTTGAGCCTTTCGATACATATCTTTCATGTATAACAGGGAATAACTTTGATGACATCCCTCCCAAAATGGATAACAATTAGAAAGAATAACATCACAAACCTCAGTAATGGCTGGCCTATCCGAAAATTCATAATAGGCATCAACATATCCAACTGGAATATTCTCTATTTGTCCTTTAACCTCTATTATATAGTCTATAAGAGACAGTTCACTCAAATCTCCTCGATACATTACTTCATTTCCAACCGCAGCAATATTCACATACCCCTGGGAAGCCAATTTTACCATAGCTTTTATTTCTTTTTCATTTTTAGTTTTATCACTCCCTATCCAAATACCTACCATAGTATCGATTCCATATTCTTTGGCTATTTTTGGAATGATTTCATTGCCTTCTAAACACGAAAAAGATCGAATCCATTTAGTATACGGAGCTATGAGTTTCATTCTTCTTCGAATTTGTTCCTCAGACAAAACATCACCTGGCTTCTGCCCTTTCTCATACGCACTAAAACACAATCCATATATTCCCCTTTCTAAAACCTTTCTGGCAGTTTCTCTTAATTCTTTTACGGATAAAGCATCTAAATTAGAATCGGTTAATGATAGTTGCTTGTTTTTATTGTATGACATTCTTTTTTGGCCTACTTATTCGTTTTTCTACTGTAAAATTGTTGTGACAGTTTTTGTTTTATTTGAAAACACTCTATCCAAAACTTTAATTTTAAGTTTTAAACTTATTTTTAATGGGGTTCACTATATTTACAAATAATGAAAATTAAAATCACGATGTAGCGCTGAAGCTTTATGATTCTTTATCTATATAAAGGATTTCTTTTATAAATTAATTGAAAGCACTTTACCCCAAAATATTGTTTATCTAAAATCACTTGGAGTGTTGTTTGAACTTATTCCCTAGCTCCCAATTAAAATGTCTTTGTACTATAAAACATAATCAAGACATTCATATAATTTGAACAATCCAAAATTATTTTCTTCCTCCTCAAGATTATCAATATCTTTATAATCTCTTGTAGTTTTACCGTTATATTGTTGATTTGTATTCTGTATTCAGTGAATAGGTTAACTAGTGAATTTAACCTCTAACGTAATAGGGAAACAAAGCTATATTAACCCCTCATTTCTTAATTACTTTCAAAATAAGGAAACCGCTTTACTTAAATTAAATAATGCTTTAATACGCTTTGTTTCCTATTATCTCCCCTTCTATTTTTATTCCTGTTAAAAAGGAATATATCGTTAGTTTATTTAAACTGGACTAAGTTAATCCAGATGTCTCTGACTAATTAAAAAACAAAGAAGCGGTTTTCTTAATAATTCAAACAAATACGCTAAACCACCTCTTTGTTGTTAATCTATTAAATATTGTAAAAAATAATTGCCTTAATGTTTTACTTTAATAGACTTTTAAAATGTATCCCCCACAGTTACATTCTATCTTAAAACTATTATTAATACAGTTCCCTAAAATGAAAACTCCATTAACAATTAACTAAATAAAAATCGTGCTGATAAATTTTCAAGTTTTTGCCTGCACAAAACGTTCTATTTAAGATTGATAAATGTAAGAACTGTTTCTTTTTTATTCATCAAAACACTCCCCTACAAAACTCATACATTTTAAGAAAAAACGAATCTGTATTAGAAACAACGGGTCAAAGGGGTAGAAAACTAAACAAAAGTTAATCTTCATGTCAAATGTTGTAGTAATGTATAGGTGTATTGAAGGGATGTTGTATTTTAAACACTCAATATATAATCCGTTAAATTCATATCATGATCTAAATTCATCTTTTTACGAAGTCTATATCGTTTAACTTCAACACTTCGTGGTGAAATATTTAGTAACGGAGCTATTTCCTTTGAGGATAAATTAAGTCGTAAGTACGCGCAAAGTCTTAAATCGTTTGGTGTTAATGTAGGATGAAGTCCTTTTATTTTTTTAATAAAATCTTTGTCAGCATTATTAAATGCCTCTTTAAACATTTGCCAATCATCGGTATTATTCAAGTTTTTATCAATAATTTTGATAACATCTTTTATACTTTTATCGTTTCCAGACACCAATTCATTCTTAATTAAACCAAGTAGTTCATTCTTTTTAATAATACTCATCGTAGAGGTAGCTAATTCTCTACTTTTACTTTCCACATCAATTCTTAACTGCTCATTTTTAACTTTCATTAGCATTTTTTCATTTTCCAATGATTTTAATTCGAACTCTCTTTCCTTCTTCTCTAAAAGTCTTTTTCGCTGTCTCCTATAATAACCTCGATACATTCTATCCATGAAATAAGAAAATGCTAAAATCAATAAAAAGTAAACCACTAACATCAAATTAGTAGCATACCAAGGCTTATTTATAGTGAATGAATATGTAGCTTCATTTGTAGTTTGTTTATTCCCTACTCTTCCCCTAACTCTGAATACATATTCTCCAAAAGGAAGATTTTCAAACAGTATTTTACTTTGATGCTCCCAACTACTCCATGATTTTGAATATCCTTCTAGTTTATATTGATACTGAGGCTGAATATTTTTTATGAAACAAGGTATGCTATAATAAAAATCTAGGTTATTCTCAGAACTCGAAAACTCGCCTTCAACATTCAGTAACAACATATCTTTAGGTAAGTCCTGTTTATATTTTTTTGCAAAATCAATAGATATTTCATAAGATCTTTCTTTTTCTTTATCGTTTTCCAAATCCAGCATCAAATACCCATTATTAACACCTGTTAAAAATTGATTTTTATTAAGAGACAATATATTTTCGTAACCTATAGCTCCTTTCCTCAAAGATTCTGCTACTGGAATTCTTTTGATCTTACTTATATCATTTAAATCGTTTGGTTTTACATAAGAGATATAATTCTTAGAAAAGCTCCATAGTAAATTATTCTTTTCATCGAAAACTAATTTTCCAGAAGTATAATTTTTATCATTAAATAATTTACTCAAAGTACTGTCTTTAATAAAAGTACTGTTTCCTGTATATTCATATATCCCTTTTTTAAAAGAATACAAAATTCTTCCATTGTACTTTACAAGATTTGAGTGTACTCCTTTACTTATTAAGGTATCTTTTTCTATTTTAAGTACTTTTTCAAAATTATCGTCAACCAATAACTTAAAAACTCCTTTGTATTCATGGTTAACGAATATTTGATTTCTTCCAAAAACTTCAAAAGATCTACTCGAATTATCGAATCCTTCTATTTTATTTTTAACCTGCCAACCTTGGTTTTGTTTTTTCAAAACATACAAGCCTGTATAGTTTCCTTGTAAAATGGTCGTATCATTTAATCTTTTAAAAGACCAAGCCCCAAGTATATTTAATTGCTTTTTAATTTTTCCGTTTTCAATAATGAAAGTTCCCATGTCATGACCACAGAACAACTCACTATCTACTTCCAATAAACTCCATACTTGACCTTGAGTACCCGACACCAACTTAAACTCATCATTCGATGGGTATCTCTTAGAAAATAGTCCTTGATTTGTTCCAAGATATAAATTACCTTCATAAACAATTGAAGTATATACCGTACCTATTTTACCTTCTTTTTCGGTAAACTTCTTAATTGGAACTTCTGTATTAATACTATTAACACCATTATCTAATCCCAGCCAAACATTATTATTTATATCCTCAAACACGGAAAGTACAGTATTGTTACTCAAACCATTTTTCTGAGAAATATTATACATAAACTCTCCTCTTTCGTTAAAAAACAAGATACCATCAGAGATACTTCCCAAAGCATAATTTCCGTTTGCTAGTTTCGTACTGCTGTAGATCGATTTATCTTTTAAAATTTCATAAGTACTGTTCCATTCATTAATCTCGCCATTTTTAAACGTTACGAAACCTTTTTTATCGGTCAAAACCAAAATTTCACCTCTATCGAAGTACATATCTACGATTACCTGATTTTTGAAAATTTGATGATTAGAAACAAGCATAGCCTTTCCTTTTTCAAGCTTATATAAGCCATTTCCGAACTTCTGGAAATATATTTCACCATTTACTTCTATCAGTTTTGTTATCTTAACATCAGAAGAAATTGTTTTACAGGTTTTATTTTTTGTATTATACAGATATATTCTCTCCAATGATTGAAACAAGATCCATTCTTCGAACTCTAAAATATTCCAAAACTGCTCATCTTCTAAAATCGAAATTTTACTTTTCTTTACAATAGAAGTATATTTCAGCTCCCCAAAATCATCTCGTAGCCAATAACCAAAATCCATATAAAATCCAGTAAAAATTTTATCATTAACAACCTTAACAGACCTCATAATAGTTCCGTTAGGAGTATAATATAATTGCCAACTAGCCCCATTATATTCGAGTAGCCCCAAGTTATTTGCTACATAAATGGTTCCATTTTTTGACTGACTAATGGCCCAATTCTGCGATTCGGCTTTATAATCTTCTGGGTAATAAATATTGATAAGAGGAAACTCTTGTCCATAGATTTTACTGTTACAGAAAAAAAATAAAAGAAAAAAAGATAGATATTTAATTAATTTCAAGTTGTTTAGAATTTCTCTAATACAATAATACAAATATTTTTTTTTAATTGTAAACGTAAAAAGGGGCATCTATCGATCAGTCATGGTCGGAAGAAATTCCGACCATTTATTTTTAAGTTTCAAAATGATCTAAATTTCCATCACAAATTACCACAATCATAGCAATGGCTAAATTTCTGAGTTCCATTTTAAACCTTCTTTTAGCCGTTTTATACCCAATATTGTTAGCTTTTTTATAGATTGCTATTAACATTGCTACAATTAAAGTCATATATAGAACTACTTTGATTCCGTTTTTATTCAAAGATACTAAGTGACTTACATTTAGTTCTTGCTTTATAAAGCGAAAAAAGACCTCAATATCCCATCTCTTTCTATAGGCTTGCGTAATTTCCTTAGCAGAGAGATCAAATTGATTAGAAATAAAACAAAATTCTTTGTGATCTTCAGTTTTTGTTTTTGCAACAATCAAACGTAAAGGAGTCTTTACTAACTCTTGTTTATAGTGAATATTTCCTCTCTTATTATTTATAGCTTTACCAGTATACAGATATACTTTACTATCTTTTATAAGGCTTAACTCTCCTAGGTCAGAGTTTTGATTTTTATCGAGTAAAGATTCCAATTCTACATATTTTCTATTTTCTTTTGCTCTAGCAATAAAATAAATATCATTACCACTAAAATCTTTCATGGTTCTGGTAGATTGAAGACCTCTATCAATGACGTAAATATTTTTATGATTTTTGTGTTGTTTTACATGATCCATTATAACTTCAGGCAAAGCCATATCTTCACTGGAATACTTAGGTTCTGTAAACACTTTAAACTCACAAGGCAATAAACCATCAAAGGTAATAGTATATTTAACAGATTTCTTACCATTTTTATGATCAATTCCTTCTAATAATTTACTAGCAGCTTCACTAACCATCGAGCTATCCACATGAACTAATTGATGTTTTTCGTTATTAGAAGTCATTGGATAAGCATCGTGAAACTGGCTATAAATGCATTGATATATTTGAGCGAAATAATCGGAATCAATTTTAGATAACCTTTCTGAGATAGAACTTCTTCTGATGGATTCTGATTTATCTAAATTGAAAAGAGTTTTAAACAGAGAATCATTAAAAGTATCTTCTAAGGTACGTTGACTTAATTTTTCGTTTTCTACAATACCATAAAGCAACAAATAAAACATTTTTTTACCATGAAGCACTTTGGTGTAATAATCCACATTAGTTGTGGATGATAATTTAGATAAAAGAGCTTCTGGAATAATACCTAATAATTCTTTTACGGATATTTTATGATCTTTAAATACTGACATAATAGCTTAATTATCAGTATATAAGATACAAAAAACAATACTCAAAAACAAGTTAAACAACTGAAAAACAGCAGGTTAAATATTTTTTTTTTATTTCTTAGAAACAAAAAAAGTCGGAAGAAAAATCTTCCGACCATGACTGATATATCGACGCCCCTTTTTATAAATACTAAATTTCAAATAATTTATTTTTTCTCGTTAAGAATTGTTTTAATCTTATTTAAATTCATCCCATTGCTATCTAAATTTAAATCAGCGTTTTTCAAAACCGAAATTATTTTTGAAGGATTCATTTTTTCTCCTAAAATTCTTGCTACTCCTACACCTAGTTCTTTACCATATCCAAATGCTATAATTTCATTAATCGCATCCGATTCTCCAGTATAATAAATTCTTATATTATTTCCGTCTTTCTTAAAACTCATTAACTTCTTGTAAGAAGGATCACTTAATATTTTCTTTAGTTTGGCCTTTTCTTCTTCATAGGTTCCTTCATCAGCATTCTTAGCTGGAAGAGCCGTAATATTAACCTTCTTTACACTTTTGTAAATTACTTTGTCTTCTTCACTTAAATTATCTTCTGCCAATTCAACAACGCTTGCAGGTACATCAAGTGTTACGAAACTACTTTTATCTTGACTTTCTACAAGGTAATTTTGTAAAGACTCTTTTTTACTACAAGAGACTATAAAAGCGGTTAAACATATTAATGATAGTATATATAGTTTTTTCATTCTTTTATTTTTTGTTTTTAAAATATGGAGTTGAGATTTACTCAACTCCGTTATTATTTTCTATTACTTTTTATTTTTATCAGAAAATTTATTTGCAATTTTAGCCAGTTTATTCACATCAATATCGCCTGTTAAAGAAATGATCACGGACTCATATTTACCTTTATTTTCTTTTTTCTTAACATACATTAATACTTCACTAACTAAATCCTTATTCTTCGTAGCCTTCACATAAATTTTAACACGAGAATCTTTGTCTTTAACCCTCATTAATTGCGTTAAATTTGAACTTTTAATGCTACCATTAACCATAGCTTCCATTTTAGAAACTACAGCTGAGTTTTCAGAAGAAAAGATCTTAAGTTCATTTAATCCTTTAATGATATTAAAAACCTCCATATCTTCAGATTTAGCATCTGGAAATTTTTCCAAAAGAACAAACATATCCTTTGTTACTACTACAGATGACACTTCATCTAAATCTTCTAACTTATCAAAAGTTGATTGTCCAAAAACAACGTTAGTTGTAAAAATGAATGCTAGTATAAATAATATTTTTTTCATGACTTTCTTAATTTTAATCTACTTGGTTTTATTTTACTTTATTTATTTTTAGTTTACAGTTTCAATTACTTTGTTAACAGCCTTTTCATAAGTATTCAAGTGCCCAATTGCTTCTTTACCTTTGTTAATGTTATTTGAAACAGCATATAATGCTTCGTTTCCTTTGTTTAAATTGGTAGAAACCATATGAAGTGCTTCTTTAATTTGCTCAAATTGCCTTCTTTGCTCTTGCTCTTGATACTTGCCATACCCAATGTAGGTGCTAAATAACAAAACTACTGATGCAGCTACTGACAACCATTTCCAGTTCATTCTACTTGTTTTCTCAGGTTTTAACTGAATGGTTTTAGTAAACTTTTCATTTTTGCTTTGTTTAAAGTAATTAAACATAAAACTATATTCCTCTAGATGAGGAGCCACTTCTCCTGAAATAAAATATGCTTCTAATATTTTCTCCTCACTTAAAGTAGTTTCTGCGTTTAAATATTTTTCTAATAATTTTTCTATGTTAGCTAACTCCATAGTTGTGTTTTTTTATTAGTTCTTGTCTTATTGTTTTTCTGGCTCTAGAAAGTGCCACTCTTACTGCAGTTGGCTTCATATCCACCATTTTGCATATTTCATCAAATTCGTATTGTTCAATATCTCTAAGTTGAATAATTATTTTCTGTTGCTCAGGTAATTTTTCAATTAGCCTATGCACTTGGTTTACTGAATCATTATTCTCTACTTTTTTCTCCAACGCCGTTCCTTTTTCTTTATAGTTACTATGAACTAGCGTTAGGTTACTTGCTTGCTTAGACTTTAATCTATCGAAACAATAATTTTTTGTCATCGTCATCGCAAAAGCTTCCACATTTTTATAATCGGATAACTTCTCCTTGTTTCTCCACAATTTCAAATAAAGTTCTTGGGTAGCATCTTCAGCTTCTTCTGTAGAAACTAAAAGTCTTTTTGCTAAACGAAAGACCTTATCTTTAAAGGGTAAAACAGCTTTTAAAAAGTCTGATTGTTTCATTGTTGGTTGATTATTTGGTAAACATCACTGTTTTTTTTGTGCGTTTACATAATTACGACGACACTGTATAAACTTTGTTACACGATTTCAAAAAAAAATAATATTATTCATTAAATTGCGTTGTATTAGTACTAATATTTAGCAGAATGAAATTTTATAAATTACTTTTATTTTTTATTGTTTTCTCTAGTTTACTGTCCTGCAGCAGCAAGGATGAAGCTCCAGCCGAAATTGAAATTAATGATTTTGTTTGGAAAGGATTAAATGCATATTATTTATGGCAAGGAAACAATTCTGATTTGTCAGATAGGCGTTTTACCTCTGAGCAACAATTATACAGTTATTTATCTGGATTTAGTGATCCAAATACTTTATTTGAGAGTCTTTTATATCAAAAAGGTACCATAGACAAATGGTCTTGGATTGTTGATGATTATGTAGCTTTAGAGCAATCTTTTCAAGGTACTACTCAAACAACCGGAATGGAATTCGGACTTATAAGATACAGAAGTCAAGCGGATAATATTTTTGGGTATGTTCGATATATTGTTCCTGGAACAGATGCCGCTGATAAAGGCGTTACTCGTGGAATGATATTTAATGAAGTTAACGGTACTCAATTAACTGAAAGTAATTATAGGAGTCTTTTGTTTTCAGACAATTCGTCTTTCACTATTACCATAGCCGATTATAGTACGGGTAATCCTACTCCAACGGCAACAACAATTACCCTTACAAAAAACAGTTATACTGAAAACCCAGTGCATATCTCAAAAACATTAGATATTGATGGTCAAAAAATTGGATATTTAATGTACAACGGATTTACTTCTAATTTTGATGCTCAATTAAATCAAGCGTTTGCTCAATTTAAGTCAGAAGGAGCCACTGAACTAATTATCGACCTTCGCTATAATGGTGGTGGATCAGTGAGAACGTCAACGAGGTTAGGTAGTATGATTACGGGACAATTTACAAATGAAGTTTTTGCTAAGCAGCTATGGAATGAGAAATACATGAGTATTGCAAATCCTGAGTCTTTAATTGATAGGTTTCCAAGTGTAATTGAAAATAACGAAACTATTAATAGTCTTAACTTAACTAAAGTTTACTTTATCACCACAAAAAGTTCAGCTTCTGCTTCTGAACTTATTATTAATAGTTTAATTCCATATATTGATGTTAAAACTGTAGGAACTACAACTCATGGAAAATATGTAGGCTCTATAACTTTATATGATTCACCAACGTTTTATTCTAAAAACAACATTAACCCAAACCACAATTGGGCAATGCAACCCATTGTTTTGGAAATTGTAAACAAAAACAATCAAAATCAAAAAGATGGTATTGCTCCTTTTGTTGAATTAGAAGAAGACTATGGAAATCTAGGTATTTTAGGAGAGGTAGATGAACCTCTTCTTGAAAGAACAATTCAATTAATTACTACAGGAAGTAGAGGAAGTTCAAGAAATTCAGATTTACCCTATAAACTTGAGGCAATTGATAATTCAAAATCGAACTCGCCTACATACAATAATATGTATGTAAGACTGCATAGAAATTAATGTTTAGTAAAACATTAATTCATTAATGATCAGGTTTATTCTTATTAACTTTAAAACTAAGAATAAACCTGATTAAATTTTTCTCTTTAAAACTTATAGAAATCGACCATACGAATTAACACACTATTCGAGGAAAATTAACTCAAATCAAACCATCTAATAACTATAACAACGTCATTTGATTGTTTTCTAGACTTTCATTAGGTATTTTTAAAGAAGTATTCAGTTCCCCGTTTAAACCTTTTATAAAATGACTCGCTAGTAATGGCGATTCAACTTCTAAGTTTTGATGAATAAAAAAGTGGATATTTTCTAATCCAAGCTCTTTCCACTCTGCAAGACGATTCACCCAGTCATCTAACCTTGAATAATCAGATGGATGATTTGCACCAACATATCGAACAAAAGCTTCATTCGATGTTAAACTCATATGAACCATATCTCTTCTACCTGCAGTATCTACAATTACATTCGTTACTTTGTTTTCAGTTAAAAGACTTACATAATCATTAAAAATTACTTCGTCAGAAAACCAATCAGGATGCCTGACTTCTATTGCCAAAGGAATTTCACTTGGCCAACTTTTTACAAAGTTTTCAATTCGATCAAAATTTTTAGGTCCAAAATTAGAATGTAGTTGCAAAAAAATAGTTCCTAACTTTTCCTCTAATTGTAATGCACAATCTAAATAATAGTTAACAACTTCCTGAACTCCTTCTAATCGTTTCCAATGACTAATTTCTTGTGTCAACTTTGGAAAAAACTTAAACTCTTTTGGAGTTTTATTCTTCCATTTAGCAAATTGTTCTCCCGGAAACTGTCTATAAAAAGTAGCATTCAACTCAATAGAATTGAATTGCTTCGAATAATACTCAAGTTCATCTTTGGTACCTCTCGGATAAAAACCTTTTAAATCCGCTTTATTCCACTTTGCGCACCCTACATAAACATTTGTTTTGTTGCCTCCAGATTCTTTCAACACCTTAACCGTATTATCACGAGTTTTAGGTAATGAAAAATCAACTAACTCTGGTTGTTCTACTTTTCCAAATTTCATCTTTTATGCAGCTATTATAGGTTATAAAATCACTAATGATTAATCATCTATTAATTCGGTTCTAAAATCGTTCATGGTTTCCTCATTCTTTTGTTTCGCATGATTAAAACCTTGCACCCACCATTTCGACATTAATTTCTTCTCAAAAATCAATGAATTCGTTGTCAATACTGTCGGAGTGTAATACAAATTTAACTTAACATCGTTATGTTTTGCTGATAATTTACCAATTGTCACATTGTGCTTTTCAACATGTTCTAGCATAAAACCGAACACATCAAGCATCAACGAAAAAGGGTTTTTGGCAGGTAATCTATTTATTTGTGTAACTTCAGTTTCCAATATAATCGCATCAATTTCTTTGGCTCCTCTTAAAATCGCTTCCCGTATAGGCACTAAGCATCCAAAGCCTCCATCGGCATACTGGCAACTGTTTTTTTCTAGTAAACTCATGAAAGGAACATAATTACAAGATCCCCAAATCCAATCGCAATAATCTTCATAAGTACAATCTGAAATAGATTTATACTCAATTTTATTCGCTGTTAAATTCGAAATTGTTACTACTACCTCTTTGTTTTTTGCTCGAATCTCTTCGAACATTTCTTTGGTAACATTTTTCTTTATTAACCTCCTTAGATTTTTACTTTCTCCAAAAGTCTTTCTTCCATTTACAAAATTCCATAAAGTATTTCTGTGTCTTATAGAAACTACTTTTGCGCCATGAACTGTTTTTACTTTGAAAGGGCTATTACTAAAAATGGCATTTTGATTAACGTTAGTATATAGTTCTTTTAATTCATCAACTTTTTTAAGAGCTAAATGTGAAACCATTAAACTTCCTGTCGATGTTCCTAAAAGTAAATCATACTCCTTTTTCTTTTCTTTTATCAGGAATTCAGCAACGCCTCCGGCAAATGCACCTTTGCTGCCTCCTCCAGAAATAACCAATGCTTTTTTCATTTAATTTTTGATTTAAGGGGCTTTGTAATAAAATCAAATCATCGAAAAATTGTTTTTAAAGTTACTCCTAAACTTCTGGATAAAACAATTTGAATGATTTTTATCTATTTTAGTCGTGTAAAAATATCAAAAAATGACACGCATACTAACTCTTTTTTTAATTGTATTCTCTATAGTTTCTTGTAAAAGAGATAAATCTTCAAAAAGTTTTGAATCTATAAGCATTACCCAATTTAAAATGGACAACTGTAGTATAAGAGCTATCCATAGTGTTAGTAGTGATACATTGTATTATGCAGACTCTCAAGGAAACATCGGTCATACTTTTAATAATGGAAAATCATGGTCGAAAACTTCAATAAAATATAAAGACAGCCTTACTCCTAATTTTAGAAGTATTGCTGTGAATAATGACACCATTTTTACCTTATCAGTAGCCAATCCGGCCTTATTGTATAAAACTTTCAATGGGTCTACTCAATTAGTATATAAAGAAGAACATAGCAAAGTGTTTTACGATTCTATGTATTTCCTTGAAGACGGAAAACGTGCCATCGCTATTGGAGATCCAACCGATAACTGTCCTTCCATCATTATTTCTTCCGACTATGGAAACACCTGGTGTAAATTATCATGCACTCAACTTCCAGACTTTGAGGAAGGAGAAGCTTTTTTTTGCCGCTAGTAACACCAATATTAAAACTTTAGGAAAAACTATTTGGATTGTTTCCGGAGGTAAAAAAGCCCGTGTTTTAAAATCTCTTGATATGGGGAAAACTTGGAAGATCCATAACACCCCTATTATTCAAGGAAATGGCCCTCAAGGTATCTACTCTGTTGATTTTTATGACGAAAATAATGGCATAATTTTCGGTGGAGACTATTCTAATCCAAATGACAATTGCGCTAATAAGGCAATTACTAACGATGGAGGAAAAACATGGACTTTGATTGCTGATAATGAAGAACCAGGATATAAGAGTTGTGTAAAATATATTCCTAATTCTAGCGGGAAAGAAATAGTAGCTGTGGGTAAAACAGGTATATCCTATTCAAAAAATAGCGGTAAAAATTGGACTACAATTAGCTCCGATTCATTCTATACAATACAATTCATCAACGAGTCTTCTGCGTGGTTGGGTGGACCAGAAAAACTTGGGAAGCTAATCTTAAATTAATCTTAAGGTTTTGTTAAAAATAGTTTAATAAAATTAAGATATCCTAATTTTAGTATCTAAATTCAACTCAAACATAATGAAAAAACTTTTTATCCTGCTACTCTTCTCTAGCTTAATTCAAGTTAGGGCGCAAGAGTATTTCCCAATTAATACAGGAGTAAAAACATCGCAAAACAAGCTAATTGCCTTTAAAAACGCAAAAATTTTCATCACCGCTCAAAAAGTTCTAAAAAAAGGAACTTTACTTATAAAAGATGGAAAAGTTGTAAATGTTGGTAAATCTATTTCCATTCCAAAAGAGGCACATATAATTGATTTAAACGGTAAATCAATTTATCCTTCATTTATCGATGTTTATTCTGATTTTGGTATTAAAAAAATAAAAAGCTCTTTTAACTTTAGAGAAAGACCACAATATGATGCTGGTAGAAAAGGGTATTACTGGAACGATCATATTCGTCCCGATATAGACGCTTTCGAACAATTTTCTTTTGACAATAAAAAAGCTCAAGAACTCGTTAAATTAGGATTCGGAACGGTAAACACTCACGTTGACGACGGCATAATGCAAGGTAATGGCATTCTAGTTACTTTAAATACAAAGAGTAATAATGCGTACCGAATACTTAACAAGAAATCAGGAAACTATTTATCTTTTTCAAAAAGCAATAAATCTAAGCAAGCATATCCTACCTCAAGAATGGGTGCCATGGCATTATTGAGGCAAGCTTATTTAGATGCTGAATGGTATGAAAAAGGAACATCGAAAAATACAGATCTAGCTCTCGAAGCCTTAAATAATAATAAAGGGCTGCCTCAAATTTTTAAAGCTGGTGATTATTTAAATAATCTTAGAGCAGATAAAATTGGAGATGAATTTGGAATTCAATACACCATTCTTGGTGGAGGTAATGAATACGAAAGAATTCAGGATATTAAGAATACCAATGCCACTTTCATTCTTCCTATAAACTTTAGGAAAGCCTATGATGTTAGTAATATTGAACTTGCTAAAAAGATCGCACTAAGTGATATGCGTAAATGGAACCAAGAACCTTCTAACCCTAGTGCTTTTCAAAAAAGAGGAATACCTTTTGCCTTAACAACTCATAAATTAAAATCATTAAAAGATTTTAGTTCTAATCTAAGAAAGACTATTGATCATGGTTTAGATAAAACGACGGCATTAGAAGCTTTGACAACGATACCTGCAAAAATATTGAATAACACTTTTATTGGAAACTTGAATAAAGGAAGTTATGCCAACTTTATAATTTCTTCTGGTGATATTTTCGATAAAAGTACAACACTATATGAGAACTGGGTACAAGGAGCAAAACATATTGTAAATCCAATTGATGTTAAAGATATTACAGGTGATTACACCTTAAAAATTTCTGGAAATGAATATCTGATGTCTATTACTGGTAAAGGAGAAAAGCAAACTGCTTCCTTAAAAAAAGGAAAGAACAAAGTTAGTAGTAAGTTTTCTTTTAAAAATGGTTGGATTCAACTAACCGTCAACGATAAGAATAACTTTTCAAGAATTTCAGGTAAAACTTTACCAACATCCAACAATTTAAATGGAACTGGTATAGATAACATTGGGAATTCTCTTACTTGGTCTGCCATTAAGAAAGAAAGCAAGAAAAAAGATAAGAAAGATAAATCATCAGAGGAAGCCAAAATTCCTGAAGTAGTTTCTATAAGTTACCCTAATGTTGGTTTTGGAAATTATAGTATTCCGAACCAAGAAACTATTCTGATTAAAAATACAACGATATGGACCTCTGAAAATAGTAAAGTTTTAAAAAATACTGATCTATTAATTTCTGAAGGAAAAATTTCAAAAATTGGAAAAAAGCTTTCTTCAAGAAAAGCGAAAGTTATTGATGGAACTGGCAAGTATTTAACAGCTGGAATTATTGATGAGCATTCTCATATTGCTGCTTCAGCAATTAATGAAGCTGGGCATAACTCGTCTGCGGAAGTAACCATAGAAGATGTTGTTGCTCCTGATGATATCAATATTTATAGAAATATTGCAGGTGGTGTTACCTCTATTCAAATATTACATGGATCTGCAAATCCAATCGGAGGACGTTCTGCCATTATTAAATTAAAATGGGGAGAAAATGCCGATAATTTAATTTATAACAATACTCCAAAGTTTATCAAGTTTGCTCTGGGTGAAAATGTAAAACAATCGAACTGGGGAGATAACAATACAATTCGTTTCCCTCAAACAAGAATGGGTGTTGAGCAAGTTTACATTGATTACTTCCAAAGAGCTAAAGAATATGACGCTCTTAAAAAAAGCGGAAAACCGTATAGAAAAGATATTGAACTAGAAACACTAGCTGAGATATTAAACAAAGAACGCTTTATATCTTGCCATTCTTATGTACAATCTGAAATCAATATGTTAATGAAGGTAGCCGAGCAATTCGACTTTAACATCAATACATTTACTCATATTTTAGAAGGATATAAAGTTGCTGATAAAATGAAAGAACACGGTGTTGGTGGTTCAACTTTTTCTGATTGGTGGGCCTACAAATACGAAGTTAATGATGCCATTCCTTACAACGCCGCAATGATGCATCGTCAAGGAATTATTGTTGCTATCAACTCAGATGACGCTGAAATGTCAAGAAGATTAAATCAAGAAGCTGCAAAAACCATGAAATACGGTGGTTTAACTGAACAAGAAGCTTGGAGCATGGTTACGATAAATCCAGCAAAACTGCTTCACTTAGATGATAGAACAGGAAGTATTAAAGTTGGGAAAGATGCCGATGTTGTTTTATGGAGTAATAACCCTTTATCGGTATATTCCAAAGCAGAAAAAACAATTATTGATGGAACTATTTATTTTGATCTTGAAAAGGACATTGAAAAACGTAAGTCTATTCAACAAGAACGAGCTAAGTTAATTAACATGATGTTAAAAGAGAAAATAAAAGGTGCTCCAACCCAAAGCCCTGTTAAGAAAGTAAAAAAACTGTTTCATTGTGATACAGAATAAGAATTTATTGACAAAGCAAATGAAAAATATAATTTTATATAGTCTACTATACTTCTTATTCATTGGAAATATAGTAGGGCAACAAACACCCGCTCCAAAGCAAACTATTGATTATTCAATTGAGGGAGCAACCGCGCACATTGGAAACGGAACCATCATTGAAAACTCATTGATAATGTTTTCAAATGGAAAAATTTCGTTCGTAGGAAGTGCTAATTCAAGAATTGCAAGAATTGGAACCGTAATTAATGCGAACGGAAAACATATTTATCCAGGTTTTATAGCTGCAAATACTACACTAGGATTGGCAGAAATTGATGCAGTAAGAGCTACAAGAGATTATGATGAAGTTGGTAGTATGCTTCCTCACATTCGAAGTATTATTGCGTACAATACGGAAAGTAGAATTGTAGAATCAATGAGACCCAATGGGGTTTTAATAGCCCAAGTTACACCTAGAGGAGGAACTATTTCGGGGACTTCATCTGTAGTACGGCTAGACGCTTGGAATTGGGAAGATGCTATCGTAAAAGTAGATGACGCCATTCATGTTAATTGGCCAAATAATTTTAGCAGAGGTAGATGGTGGCGAGGAGAAGATCCTGGATTAAAACCAAATAAAGAATACGCAAAAAACTGTAAAAAAATAAGCGAATTCTTTACCAATGGAAAAAACTACTTAACAGAATCAACTAAAAACATCAATTTACCTTATGAAGCTCTTAAAGATGTGTTTAATGGAACAAAGAAGGTTTTTATTCATGTTAATGGTCAAAATAGAATTACAGATGCTATAAATCTATTTGAAAGCTTAGGTATAAAAAAAGTAGTAATTGTTGGTGGTCACGAAGCTGAAAACGTAGCTAATTTATTAAAATTACATAATATTCCTGTAGTGTTAGAAAGAGCTCATCGCTTACCTTCTAGCGAAGATGAAGATTATGATCGCCCTTATCGTTCAGCCAAAATTCTTTCAGATGCTGGAATTTTAGTTGGATTAGGAATGAATGGAGAGATGGAAAGAATGAATACGAGAAACCTTCCTTTTTACGCAGGAACATATGCCGCTCATGGTTTAGGAACTGAAAAAGCTGTACAGTTAATTACTTTGAATAATGCCAAAATTTTAGGTATTGATAATTTCACTGGTACATTAGAGGTAGGAAAAGATGCCACACTGTTTATTTCAAACGGTGATGCTTTAGATATGAGAGGGAATGTTTTAATCTCTGCTTTTATTCAAGGAAGAAAATTGAGTTTAGAGACACATCAAACAAAACTCTGGAAACGATATTCAAAAAAATATAACAACTAATTTGTTGGTCCCCCCCCTTTATTACGAAGAGTCGTTCATTATTTTATGAACGACTCTTTAACAATTAATATATCATATACATATAATTACACCCATTTCATTCTTCCTTCAGAGTTTTAATATCCGCAATTAATTGCATTACTGAGTTTCGATTAAGCCCATTGTAAATACCTCGAATATGTCTATTAGAGTCTATTAAAACAAAATTTTCAGTATGTAAAAAGTCCTCTTCAGATTTCGTTTTCCCTAAATCTTCTTCAACAAAATAAGCCTTACGCCCCAAATCATATATTTCTTTACGTATTCCAGTAAGTAAGTACCATTTTTTTGAATCTATATTCTTATTGTTTGCATAATCTCTTAATACCTGAACACTATCTTTTTCGGGAGTAACAGAAAAAGACACTATCATAACTTCCTCATCTTCTTTAAAATAACCCTGCACTAAAGACATGTTATCAGTCATTTTCGGGCAAATACCAGGACAAGATGTAAAGAAAAAATCTACTATATAAATTTTGCTCGACAATGATTCATTCGTAATGAATTCTCCTTCCTGATTTGTCATAGAGAATGAAGGGATTTTATGAAAACTCTTTTCCTCATCGCTACCTGGAGTCAACCAATGTGGTCTAAATGTTGCTTCTTTATAATAAGGTAAGGTGGCTACTCTACTCGATTTTTCATTACTCTTCTTGCAACAAACAAATAGAGAAAAGATTAAAACAACTATTTTAATTTTTGTACTGTACATACTCATCTTTTAGTTGATAGCATAAATTGGCACGTTTCAATCCGAAAATACGTCCATTCTTAGCCTCATAATTATTATATAATTTTCCATTCTTTCTCCAAGATCTTTGAAGTCCGTGTTCTTTTCCATTTACTATATTAAGGCTTTTAAACTTCTCACCTGATTTATACCATTGTTTTTGAACTCCATTTACTACCCCATTTGTATGCTCAGACATTGAACGAATATTGCCATTTACCCACCATGATTTTGTAGTTCCATGCTGTTTTCCATCTTTATAAACTGAATGATAACTTAACAATCCCATAGAAAACCATTTTTTATAATCGCCCTCTCTTTTCCCATTAACATAATCTATTGTTTCTGATTTATTTCCATTAGGATAATACTTCATTGCTGTACCAGTAAATAAAGTATCATTGTAAAAGACGAGCCCAATATTTTTGCGCAATTCAATTTTATCATTTAAAACAACTCGATTTTTAAATTGAACCTTCACAGATTGATCGCAAGACAAAAAGAATATAAATACTGCAAAAATTTCTATTTTCCTCATATTCCTCTATACCATATTATTGAATACTACTTGGCGTACCTTGAAAATCACCAGGGAATAGAATATAATATTCATTTAAATATAAATCATTCTGAATGTGATAATGATATTCACCATCTGGATTATGAATCGTTGGTCCAAAATGACCTCCAGAACTATCTAAATCCGATGGATATTCTCCATTTTCACTATCTCTTCTTCCATACAAGAAAAACCCATCAGCCATAACGCCTATTAATTTATGATCATCATTACTCCATGCCTTAGGCTCTAAATGATAGTGAAAGCTTTGTGGTCCAGTATGTGCTCCCGAGTAATCTAAAGATGAAACGGCGTTATCTAAAGGAACATTTGGGCCTTCTTCATCATTATAAATGACTGCGCCCGAAACGGCTATTCCAATAGCACCTAGTCCTGTTGAAGTTGTTGAATTCGCCTTACCTGGTTCCGAGGAAACAGATAGAGTATAAGACCCATTAAAATCATCAATATTACCTGGAGACATTCTTGTATAACTAGTAGCTGTTGGCTCTACAAACAACGGATGATTCACCGCAGATGCCGGTGTAGTGATTCCATCAATTTCTCGCGAAGTTGTGTTAGACCAATAAGGTGAAGTATGATTTGGCATACCATTTGTTTCAATAATCACTGTATTACCAGTTAATGTAACACTAACATTATCGCCGAATTCTTCGTATGCAACATGTAAAATTCCAGTTACATCATTTCCGTCATTTCCATCCACATCGTTATTATCGGAACTACATGCATAACAAATTCCTACTAAAAACGTAAAAACCATCAATCCATTTACTACTTGTTTTGTCATTTTTTTTGTTTTACTAATTAACATTAGTTAGACCTTAAAAAACTGAAAAAGTTTAATTTAACTACTATTATTTCAATTTCTTAATGATTTAAATAAATGATTTCTTAAATACATGTAATAATGAAAGACCTTAGTTTAAGCTTTAATTTTATGGTTCCTTATTTTAGATATAACAAAAATCCTGTGAAGCAAGCTTCACAGGATTTTCAAAATTATTCAAATATCGTCAACGTATTACGTGACGACATAGCATAGTATTTATTACTTAACTTCTTCGAAGTCTACATCTTCTACGTTATCTCCTTGAGATTGCGCGTTAGGATCTCCTTGAGCTTGTTGTGCTCCTGCATCAGCTCCACCAGCCTGTTGCTGACCAGCATACATTTCTTCTGAAGCAACTTTCCAAGCCTCATTGATTTTTTCCATTGCGGCATCAATTTGAGCTATGTCTTTAGACTCATGAGCTTTCTTTAACTCTTCTAAAGCAGTTTCAATTGGCTGTTTTTTATCGTCTGACAACTTTTCACCAAATTCTTTTAATTGCTTTTCAGTTTGAAAAATCATTGAATCCGCGCCATTCACTTTATCAATAGTTTCTTTGGCTTTAGCATCGGCTTCTGCATTTGCTTCAGCATCAGCTTTCATTTTTTGAATTTCTTCTTCTGTTAATCCTGAAGAAGCTTCAATTCGAATATCTTGAGACTTTCCAGTTGCTTTATCGGCTGCAGAAACATTTATAATTCCATTTGCATCAATATCAAAAGTTACTTCAATTTGAGGAACCCCTCTTTGTGCTGGTGGAATATCAGTTAATTGAAAACGTCCAATCGTTTTGTTATCAGCTGCCATTGCTCTTTCTCCTTGTAATACATGGATATCAACAGATGGTTGGTTATCTACTGCTGTAGAGAATACCTGAGATTTCTTAGTAGGAATTGTAGTATTTGCATCGATTAACTTTGTAAACACATTCCCCATTGTTTCAATACCTAATGATAAAGGTGTAACATCTAATAACAATACATCTTTAACATCTCCTGTTAAAACTCCTCCTTGAATTGCAGCTCCTAATGACACTACTTCATCTGGGTTTACTCCTTTACTTGGAGACTTACCGAAGAATTTCTCAACAGCCTCTTGAATTGCAGGAATACGAGTAGAACCTCCAACTAAAATAATTTCGTCAATCTCAGAAGTTGATAAATCTGCATTTTTTAAAGCTGTTCTACATGGTTCAATTGTTCTTTTTACTAAATCATCGATTAACTGCTCAAACTTTGCTCTACTTAAAGTTCGAACTAAGTGCTTAGGTCCTGAAGCAGTAGCAGTAATATATGGTAAGTTAATTTCAGTAGATGTAGTACTAGATAATTCAATCTTAGCCTTCTCTGCTGCTTCTTTTAAACGTTGTAAAGCCATTGGATCTTTACGTAAATCCATGTTTTCTTCCGAGTTAAACTCTTCAGCTAACCAGTTAATGATTTTCTCATCAACATCATCTCCTCCTAAGTGAGTATCTCCATCGGTAGCTAATACCTCAAAAACTCCATCTCCTAATTCCAAGATAGAAACATCATGTGTACCACCTCCAAAATCGAAAACTACAATTTTCTTATCATCATTTGATTTATCTAAACCATAAGCTAAAGCAGCTGCTGTTGGTTCGTTAATGATACGACGAACTTTTAATCCTGCAATCTCTCCAGCTTCTTTAGTTGCTTGTCGCTGAGCATCATTAAAATAAGCAGGAACGGTAACAACCGCTTCAGTAACATCCTGACCTAAATAATCTTCAGCCGTTTTTTTCATTTTTTGCAATATCATTGCAGATATTTCTTGCGGAGTATATAAACGATCGTCTATTTTTACACGTGGAGTATCATTATCTCCTTTCACCACCTCATAAGGAACTCTACCTGCTTCTCTTTGAGATTCAGAATATTTATTCCCCATAAAACGCTTAATAGAGTAAACTGTTTTAGTTGGGTTTGTTACTGCTTGACGTTTTGCAGGATCACCTACTTTACGCTCTCCTCCTTCAACAAAAGCAACAACAGATGGGGTAGTTCTTTTTCCTTCTGAATTAGGAATTACTACTGGCTCATTTCCTTCCATTACAGACACACATGAATTAGTAGTACCTAAATCTATACCTATAATTTTACTCATAATTTTATTTACAGTTTAAATTTTTAATTCAATTTTACGATATGAATTAGTCAAACTGTATGCCATTAGCTTTTACACTCTCTTTTGGCAGAAATTAACAAAATCAATGTCAAATTCGATGACACAATGTCATTGTAATTGGTTTTTCAAGTAATTATTATATACCAATTTAATATTTGCATAGGTGTTTAGCAACGCCTTTTCTATTTCTTTTTCATTTTTAAAACAAACATCGGTTATCCCTTCTTCCGTTTGTGGCTTTAGTTCTCCTTTATATCCTGAGTGCATTAAAAACCAATACGTTTCTTTTAGTCTTTTTTTTCCTCCTTGAATGAATAAATGATAGGTATTAATTAAGAATTTCTTTAAAACAACATCTTCAATACCGCACTCCTCTTCTACTTCACGAATCGCAGCTTCCTCAATTTCTTCTCCTTCTTCTATTCTACCTTTTGGCAGATCCCATTTTTCGCCTCTAAAAATAAAAAGCACCTCTTTACTTTCATTTAAAACCAAACCGCCTCCAGCCACTATAGGCTCATAAATTTCTCTTATTTCCTTCCAACTTTCTTCTATGTTCGTACAATACAAATAAACTCCCACTAAGACATCTGTTTTTAACTTATGAATAACCTCTTCAAAAGCAATGTTTTTAAAGAGATATAAGGGATAATCTTCATCGTTATTTAATGAAGTTGTTAAGATTATTGGCTTATCATTAACAAAAACTTTATACATTTGCGGCATGGATTTTAACAAAGATACGGCAAAAAAAACAGCTGAACTCCTTTTACAGGTCAAAGCTATTAAATTGAGTCCACAAGATCCTTTCACGTGGGCTTCGGGATGGAAATCACCTATTTACTGCGACAATAGAATTACATTGTCTTATCCTTCTGTTAGAAATTTTCTAAAAGAAAAGATAGCTAAATTAGTTGAAGAAAAACATGGCAAACCAGATGCCATTGCGGGGGTAGCAACGGGAGCCATTGCTATTGGTGTTTTAGTCGCTCAAGAATTAGGAGTACCTTTTGTATATGTTCGTCCAGAACCAAAAAAACATGGACGAAAAAATCAAATTGAAGGGTACCTTGAGAGTGGTCAAAACGTTGTTGTTATTGAAGATTTAATCAGTACTGGTAAAAGTAGTTTAGAAGCTGTTAAAGCTCTAAAAGAAGCAAAGGCTACTGTAAAAGGTATGGTTGCTATATTTTCATATGGTTTTAATATCGCTACAAAGAATTTCACTGAGCATAATGTTGAACTAACCACTCTAAGTAATTATGACTTTTTATTAGAACAAGCTTTAGACAGTCAATATATCTCAAGAGAAGAAATGAGAACTCTTGAAGACTGGAGAATGGCTCCAAGTGAATGGAAACAAAACGAAGAACAAACGCCTTAAACACTTAAACAAATGGATATAAACGGAAATACGGTATCTGTAAATAAATCATCAAAAGAGTTATTCGCCTTTTTCACCAAACTAGAAAACTACGAGCAGTTAATGCCTGAAAGTACTGAAAAATTTGAAGTTGAAGGAGACAGTTTTGTTTTCGGCTTAAAAGGAATGCCAGAAATACGATTAGTTATGAAAGAAAAAACCGAATTTTCTAACGTAACTTTAGGCGCTGCAAGCAGTAAGTTACCATTTACGTTAACTTCTGACATTGAAGAGACAGCAGAAAACCAGAGTAATGTTACATTAAAGTTTAATGGAGATTTTAATCCTATGATGGCTATGATGGTGAAAAAACCTTTAACCAAATTTATTGAAACCTTAACTGAAAATATTTCAAAATTATAGCATTAAGCAAATGAAACTTCTTTAATGCCAAATTCTTGAATAGTTTCGTTGCTTAGTTCTATTTGGAGTTTTCCACTTGATGACACTCCAATAATTTTACCCATAAATAAAACGTTCTTATCTGTTTTAAACATGCTTGGAACGTTTTTTTTATACAAAACATCTAAATAACGTTCTTCAAGCCTTAGGTATTCATGTTTTTCCAACTCGTTAAAATTATGTACGAGTTTATTTAACAAAACATCTAAAACCTCTTTTAATTCTAATTCTCTGTTCAAATTATCCTTCATAGATGTTGCCTTAAAGGACTTCTCTGAAAGAAAATTTTGATTTACATTTAAACCGATACCTATTACTGACGAAAAAATTTGCGTCCCTTTCAAAGTATTTTCAACAAGTACACCACATATTTTTCGTGATCCTGACATAATGTCGTTTGGCCATTTAATGGATGTTTTCGGTATTTCAAACTCTAAAAGAGTTTCATAAACACTCAAAGCAATACTAAAGTTTAGAAATTTTTGATTCGTAACATTTAGGTCTTTTGGACGAACAAACACACTAAACGTAAGGTTTGCACCTTCTTTAACAATCCATTGTGTTTTCATTTGACCTCTACCTGCAGTTTGATTCTTTGCCCAAACAACCGTAAAGTTTTCAACAGATGAATCTTCTGCCATATTCTTCAAAAAAGAGTTCGTTGAATCAATGGCATCAAGTTTGATTATTTTCATAAAAATTTTACAAGTAAAACTAGTGTCAATATTACACAATTTACTCGCAAAAAAATAATAACTTTGCTAAAACTTAATTTTTTTAATGACAAAAAAACAAGCCAGTACAGACGATTTATTAGCTGTGATTATAAAAGGAATTGATGATGTAAAAGGAGAAGACATCCAACTTCTAGATTTAAGAGAAATTGACAACACTGTATGTGATTATTTTGTAATTTGCTCAGGTAATTCAAATACTCAAGTAGATGCTATTTCAGGCTCAATACAAAAGGTCGTAAGTAAAGAACTAAGAGATAAGCCTTGGCATATTGAAGGTCAAGGAAATTCAGAATGGATATTAATGGATTACGTTAACGTTGTTGTTCATGTTTTTCAAAAGCATGTTCGTGAATTTTACGACATTGAAAGTCTGTGGGGAGATGCTCAAATAACTCAAATTAACCCCGCTTAATTAAAAACTGATTGAAACAAATTTTATGAGTGATAAGAAAAAAAACACACCTAAGTTTGGCTTTAACTCCTTTTGGATTTACATTCCAATAGCTTTACTATTCATTGGTCTTACCTTCTTTAATTCAGGAAGTATGGGATCTAGTGATATTTCAAAAAATGAATTTATTAAAATTTTAAATAAAAATGACATTGAACGAATATTAGTCGTTAATAAGTCATTTGCTGAAATATATATCAAAGATGAGGCTTCTCAAAAAGAGCAACACAAGAAGGTTGTTAACAACCCTTTCCATAGAAAAGGAGCTCCTCTTTACACTTATAACTTCGGAGATCTTCAGAATTTTGAAAAAGATTTGGAAGAATCTAAAGTTAAAAATGATTTAAACTTTGACTTAAAAAATAGGGAAAGAACTAGTTTCTTAGATAGCATTATAAGCTTTTTACCCTTTATTTTACTTATTGTTATTTGGCTTTTCTTTATGCGAAGAATGTCCGGAGCTGGCGGTGGCGCTGGTGGGGGTGGTCAAATATTTAATATAGGAAAATCACGTGCTACGTTGTTCGATAAAGATACTAAAGTAAAAACAACTTTTAAAAATGTAGCAGGTTTAGAAGGTGCTAAAGAAGAAGTACAAGAAATTGTTGATTTCTTAAAAAGCCCTGAAAAATACACCAAATTGGGAGGAAAAATTCCTAAAGGAGCGCTATTAGTAGGCCCTCCGGGAACTGGAAAAACATTACTTGCAAAAGCTGTTGCAGGTGAAGCTGGTGTGCCTTTCTTTTCTTTATCTGGTTCTGATTTTGTTGAAATGTTTGTTGGAGTTGGAGCATCTCGTGTTAGAGACCTATTCAAGCAAGCTCAACAGAAATCACCTTCAATAATTTTTATTGATGAAATAGATGCTATTGGTAGAGCCAGAGGTAAAAATAGTATGACTGGTGGAAATGATGAACGCGAAAACACCCTGAACCAATTATTAACTGAAATGGACGGTTTTGGCACTGATACGAACGTAATTGTTTTAGCGGCTACCAACCGTGCTGATATATTAGATAAAGCTTTAATGCGTGCAGGTCGTTTTGACAGACAAATTTATGTTGATCTACCAGACTTGAATGAGCGTCAAGAAATTTTTGAGGTTCACGTGAAACCATTGAAATTATCTGATAGTGTAAATGTAGAATTTCTTGCTCAGCAAACACCTGGTTTTTCTGGTGCCGATATTGCCAACTTATGTAATGAAGCGGCTTTAATTGCAGCAAGAAATAACAAAAATGCTATCGATCATCAAGATTTTTTAGATGCTGTTGATAGGATTGTTGGTGGACTTGAAAAGAAAAATAAAGTAATTACTCCTAAAGAAAAAGAAGTAATTGCATTTCACGAAGCAGGTCATGCTACGGTTAGTTGGATGTTAGAACATGCCGCTCCACTTGTAAAGGTTACTATTGTTCCAAGAGGTCAATCTTTAGGAGCAGCTTGGTATCTTCCTGAAGAAAGAAAAATTGTTCAAACTGAACAAATGTTAGACGAAATGTGTGCTACCATGGGAGGTAGAGCCGCAGAAAAATTAGTCTTCAATAAAATTTCAACAGGAGCTTTAAGTGATTTAGAAAAAGTTACACGACAAGCCAGAGCCATGGTTACGGTATATGGTCTTAACGATAAAGTCGGAAACGTAACCTATTATGATTCTTCAGGAAACGATGGTTTTGTAAAACCTTATAGTGACTCTACTGCTAAAGTAATTGATGAAGAGATTTCGGAAATTATTGAAGGGCAATATAAAAGAGCTATTAACATTTTAGAAGAGCATAAAGATAAATTAACTTTGCTTGCCGATAGATTACTGGAAAAAGAAGTTATTTTTAAGGATGATCTAGTAAAAATATTTGGTAAAAGACCATTTGAAAAAGACGATACATCTAAAACTCAAAATCAAGTAACGGAAGAATAAGTTTTTTGTTTTAATGAATTTTTTTAAAAAATTATTTAAATCATATACAGAATCATCTAAGGAAGGAATCAACCATCAACAGGTTAACCTTTCCTTAGATGATTTGTTTGTACACAATTTTATAAATAAGGGAGGTAAGTTTTTGTATTCTACATCAATTGAAGAAGTTATTATTAATCTTAAAAGTATACTTAAGGAGAATAACTGGAAACACATTACTTGTTCTGACTTTGATTTAGTAAAATTAGTTCAACAAATTGCTATTAATATCGAAAGTTCTCCCAAACAAACGATTCCTTTTTTTACATCGTGCGAGCACTTAATAGCTAATAAAGGTGATATTTTATTTTCCTCTAATCAATTAGGAAGTCATAAAATAGCTGAACTACCTGAATGCTTTATTGTTTATGCCACTACAAGTCAATTAGTCAAAAATACTAGTGAAGGATTAACGGGAATAAAAACACATTTCAGTGGTAATATTCCTACCAATATTAGTTCGGTAACCAATTATACAATACAAAAGAATAGTGACGATTTTTTAAACTATGGTAATAGTAACTCAAAAAATCTTTACCTACTTCTTTTTGAAGATTTATAAACTATGCAAAACTTAGTAACTAGAAGTATCTCTGCACTTGTATATGCAGCTTTGTTTATTTCAGCTACCGTTTATTCTTTAGAATCCTATACGGTTTTAATTGCTTTATTTTCGGCTGTATGTCTATGGGAATTCAACAAAATAGTTAATAATAAAAGCTTTGTTCCTTTTATTATTTTGCCTTTGGTAATATTTTATCAGAAATCATTTATATCCGATAAAATCATTATTTTTTTATTAGCCGTTACTCTGTTATGTTCCATTCGGTTAATTATTAATCTATACTCTAAAGACGTAAAGTATCCTCAAAACAATTTTGACAAATTTGATTCGTCATTAAGGTATATAATATTTCCTTTTATTTTCCTGATGCAACTCCCTATTATTAATGGGACTTATAATCCATATTTAGTTATTTACATTATTTTACTCATTTGGACTAATGATAGCTTTGCCTATTTAATTGGAAAAAATTTCGGTAAAACAAAATTATTTGAAAGTGTATCACCCAAAAAAACAATTGAAGGATTTATTGGTGGTTTTGCTTTTGCTATCATCGTAGCTTGTGTAATTAGTAATTACTCATCATTATTTTCTTTGATTGATTGGATATTAATAGCAATCATTGTTTCAGTTTTTGGAACCTTTGGTGACCTCGTTGAATCAAAATTTAAAAGGCAAGCTAAAGTAAAAGATAGTGGTACTATTATGCCTGGTCATGGTGGTTTACTCGATAGACTTGATAGTTTATTTTTCCTGAGTCCTTTCGTATATTTGTACATTCATTATATAATGTAATCAACAACTTTTTCCCTTTTATGGTAAATGACGACATCGATGCTAGGTTTAAGGAAGCCTTCGAAAAAGCTTCAAATATGGAAGGCAAACTACCTCCTGATGTAATGTTGCGCTTATATGCTTACTATAAACAGGCACTAAAAGGAGATCAGTTTTCTATTCATACTGACACCAAAGGATTAAGGAATGCTTTTAAATTCAATGCTTGGATTCAATTAAAAGGAATGAATCCCACTGAAGCGAAGGAAGAATACATAAAACTAGTTAATTCTATTATAGAACAAAACGATTAACTATTATTTGTTTTTTAATTTACCCTGCGTACCTTTACCTTTCGATACTATTGTAAACTAAATACGATTATAAATTAATTATCATGAAAAAACTAGCTTTGTCTTTATTAGTTTGTTTCGCAGTAGCTCAACTTACCTCTTGTAAGAAAGAAGCAAATAAAACTACAGAACAAAAAGAAACACCTGCTGTTGAAACTAAACAAGCGGCCTTCTCGTTAACAAATGCAGAAAATACAATTAGCTGGACTGCCTACAAAACGACTGATAAAGTACCTGTCAAAGGTCAATTTAAAAAAATATCTATTACTTCTGGAGGTGAAGGTGACAACGCAAAAGAAGCCATTAATAACGCTGAGTTTTCAGTCCCTGTAAGTAGCATTTTTACGAATGATTCTAGTAGAGATTTTAAAATTAGAAAATTCTTCTTTGGAGTAATGGATAAAACTGAATTATTGTCAGGTAAATTGGTTTTAGAAAATGACTCGATAGGTTATACGGACATTACCATGAACGGTGTTACTAAAAAATTACCTTTCCACTATACCTTAAAAGATAAAACATTTAGTTTAAAAGCTGCCATGAAAATTAGTGATTGGAAAGCAGAGAAAGCTCTTGACTCATTAAATACTGTATGTAAAGATTTACATAAAGGTGCCGATGGTGTTTCAAAAACTTGGGATGATGTTGCCATTGAAATAACAACAGTTTTTAAATAACAACTCTTACATCATAAAACAAAGCCTTAGATTACAAAATCTAAGGCTTTGTTACTTTTAAAGTAAAAATTAATGGATATAACTTATCCTTTGTAACATACTTATTCGCTTCCACCTTCGTTAAATCCGGTAACACCTGATACGGGCTTTCATCATGTTCTTTCAAATATTCAATAACTAATCCTTCTTTTGTTAAAGCAGAAATAACTTCTCCTAAACCGTGGTTCCATCCATACTCTTTACTTATTATCTCATTTTCTGAATCAGCATAAGTACCAGAATACTCTTCATAAATAACCTCTTCTTGATTATAGCCATATCTCAGTTTGGGTGGTTTTTCCAGATAATCAAACATCCAAACAATAGGATGAAATTCAGCCATAAAAAATACACCTCCGCTGTTCAACCTCGATGCAATCACTTTAGCCCATGGCTTTAGGTTGGGTAACCAGCCAATTGTTCCATAACTTGTAAAAACAATATCGAATTTTTTATCTATAAAATTATTTACATCATAAACATTACAACATATAAACTCCGCATCAAGATTCAACTCACTATTCAATTGAATTGCTAGCTGTATGCCTTCTTCTGAAATATCTATTCCAGTACATTTTGCACCTCTTCTACTCCAGCTTAAAGTATCTTGTCCAAAGTGACATTGTAAGTGCAATAAACTTTTACCTTGAACATCTCCAAGTGCTTCAATTTCGTAGTGCATAAGTGATGTCGCTCCTTTTTTAAAAGAGTCCATTTTGTACATATCACTCTTGGCATGAAGTGCCACTCTTTTGTTCCAAGTTTTTCTATTTACATCAAAATAATATTGATTATCTTTCATCATTCAATAATTTTTATGCAATATATATACGTTAATCGTAAATTACCAACTTCTAATTTACATTTCCCATCATTTTTTTTATTAGCCTTGAAAAAACTATAACTAATACACCTATAGTTATTGTTAAAACACCAAAACCTGAATATACTGAAACATATGTATAAAGTTGATGGAATATGGTTTCCTTAGCGAGAATACTATTGACTGATAGTCCTGTTACCACTTCGGTAACATCTCCTAGAAAACCTTTTGAAAACATCCCCAAATCTCCTTCGGAACCAGAGGTCAGTTTAGCTATTTTACCTGCAAAATAATGACCATAAAAATTGGCTGAGAACCATACGCCCATAATAAATGCCAAAAATTTAACTGGAGATAATTCCGTTATTTTGGACAATCCAATAGGTGACAAAAACAATTCTCCTATCGTTAAAATAAGGTAACCAGCTATTAAAAAGAACATAGGTGTTTTTCCTAATTCATCAGCATAATGCCCTGACATTGCAAAAACCGCAAATCCTCCGCCCAAAAAAATTAAACCTAGTCCAAATTTAATTACCGAGTTAGGGCTCTTTTTAATTCTATTTAAACTTGTCCATAACATTGAAAAAGGGATTGCTAACAAAATAATAAATCCAGAATTTATACTATTTGTTTGTGCAGCATTCATTCCTATAAGGTTTACATTTCTATCAGCAAATAATGTTAAAGAACTTCCAGCCTGTTCAAAAATCGCCGAAAATAACGTATAAAGCACCGTAAAGTATACAGCAACCAATAACTTTTTCCTTTCTAAAGAACTCACATTTTTAAGAATACGCACTATGTAGGTTATTAAAAACATTGTCACTATCCAAACAATATAATGTTCGAGCTCATGAAGATATACAATACATGCAAAAACAGGCACAAAAACTATAGTTCCGAGTACTATCAGATTTCCTTGAGTAATTCCCATAATCTTTTTGTTATACTCTTTGTCATCAGGAACTAATCCATGATTATTAAAAACGTTTTTATTTAATCCCCCCTTGAAAACAACTAAACCAAGAAGCATTCCTATTCCTGCTATAACAAAACCAAAATGCCAACCATATAATTCCGCTAACCATGCGCATAATAAAGGTGCTATGGCCCCTCCAATATTAATACCCATGTAGAATATTGTAAACCCCGAATCTCTACGAGAATCTCCATCTTTATATAATTTTCCTACAAAAGAAGAGATATTAGGTTTAAAAAAGCCATTACCAATTATTATTAAAGACAATGAACCATAAAAGAATATTGGATGCTCGAAGGTCAAAAAGAAATGCCCTAATGCCATTAAAACCCCTCCCAACATAATAGCTTTTCTAAATCCAAGAATTTTATCCGCTATCATTCCACCTATCATAGGCGTTACATAAACCAATGACATATAGGCCGCATAGATCCCAAAGGCCATTTCATCAGAATACAATAAATGTTTCGTCATATACAAAACCAGCAAAGCTCGCATTCCGTAAAATGAAAAACGTTCCCATAGTTCTGCAAAAAATAAATACAAGAGTCCTTTGGGATGCCCGAACACATCCTCTTTATAAGTAATATTTTGTTCCATTCAATATTGTTTTCAAGCAATATACAGACGTGGGGCATTAAGAAATATTATTGTTTTAAATTGTGATAAAAAATAACAATTGTGAGTATTTGTAACATTGAAATACAGCTGCTTGCGAAAAAACGAACTCTTATAATTATATAAAAAGTTGCAATATTGACTGATAAACTACGGCTCGAAAATTAATTTTCAGATCATATAAACTAACTTTACTACTTGATTTGTTAGATACATTTTTCCATTTATCAAAAATAGTATCATGAACACAACAAAAAATATGATTTCAATAAGAAAGACAAACAACTCTCCCATCTTAAAACACACTACATCAATACTTAAACTATTCTCTTTTTAGACATTTTATTACCTCTTTTAAGGATAGATGATCGTCAACCATACTACATATCCATTAAATCGAAATAACTGATATACTTTTGTCGTGTAATTGTTTTAATGCAATAGATTCCCCAAATATCAATTGCAATAGTATTAATAGTTTTTTTTCATGATAAGCTATCAAAACTAAAATATCATTCTTGATATTCCCCTTAAGTTTTGATAGCTTTTTTTCATATCTTTATTTTAATTTTTCCACTTTTCCATAATTATTTGGTGTGTTATTGCCGAACCAACTTTACTTCCTTCAGCAACCGATACAGCAACTCCGCTCCAACCTGTTTGCGCATCACCCACAATGTAAAAACCTGGTACCTCAGTTTCTTTATTTTCGTCAATTACATAAAACGACATTCCAAACCTACCTTCTTCGCTCGGTATTCTCATTTTATGAGCAAAATTTGTACTTTCTTGTGATTTGGTATCTGGTAAGAAACCTCCTTCCCTTTCAACAGACTCCCCTCCATCCAATTCGATACTTATTAACTTACCTTTTAACGAATGAAGTTTAATAATTTTATCCTCAATAATTTCAATATTTTTTGATTTCAAACTCTTTATCAACTCTATATCAACCACTTTATCTCCATTTGTAAACACGATCACATCATTTGACCAATGCGAAATTACTTTGGAAAACATTGGCGCTTTTACCGCATCTCCTATTACGGCTAATTTTTTATCTGCCATTTCAAAACCATCACAAAAAGGACAAGGGTATACGGACTTTCCATATACCTCAACTAAACCATCAATACCTATCGACTCAATATTATCTCTATGACCAGTTGCAACTACCACCCGTTTAGTCTTATACGCATTGAATTCAGTTTTAACTTGAAATCCATCTTCTATTTTTATCAGATCAATTGCCTTTTCATTTCTGTACTCAACACTACTATATTTATTCAATTGTTTTTTCGCTTCTTTAAAAATGTCCGTTGGATGTTTTCCATCTTGAGTCAAAAACCCATGAGAATGCTTTGTTACATTATTCCTTGGGTTTTCGGTATTTAACACTAGAGTTCTTATTCTACTCCTACCCAAAACTAGAGCGGCACTCATACCAGCTGGTCCACCTCCAATTACTATTACTTCGAATTTATTATTTTCCATGATTAATGTATATCAGTTTTCTCGCAAGTATACCTTAAAAAGAGTTTTATTATAACCGTTTTCAATTTACTTTTCAAATATTTATATAGGCTTAAATTATAATAATCATATCGTCTTACTTAATACATTGAGTAGAAATCAAATTAAACTACTGAAACAAAACCTCTTGAATAAGTACACACATTATTATTTGCGTTTTGTAAGGCGTAAATGACTTTCTCTTTTTGGACATTTTATTGCTATTTTATATAAAGGTATACTTCAATCTTACGTCAAAGAATTTTTAAAAAATTATCCAGAGGTATGTTTGCCAGCCTTAATTGTTTTGTTACAAGCAAATTACAACCGGTTATAATTACGTAGTTTAATTTATTTTTTTACATAAGCTAGCAAACTAAAACAACCCTTTTACACTTCCCCCTACATTCGTTTTGGTAGCTTTTTCGCTTCTTTATTGAAAAAACAAATTATTAAATAATGTGGTAAACAATTAATGTTAAAATCAATTTAAACATTTTAAAAAACAACATGAGAAAAGTTAAATTAACTTTGGTCTTATTGACCATTATCTTCACTAATTTAATGTATGCTCAAGAGGGGATGACTCCACGGGAGAAAAAACTGATTATTGAGAAATACAAAAAGAACAATAAAAATCATCAATTCAAGAAATCAGAACTTGATGTAATATATAACTATCTAAAAAATCAAGATACAAAAACAATTGACGAAGCTTGTACCGAAAACAATAAACGAGCATTTAAAAAAGAAAGCAAACAAGAAAAGAAAAGAAATTCAGCGCAAAATAACACATTGAATGCTTCCCCCATTAGCTTACCTACCAATGCCAAATTCCCAGGAGAGTTCGAAGAAATACAAGGCGTTTTTGTTTGCTATCCATACGAAGACAATGCACTTATGTTATCTGAATTTTCTAATGGAGACCCTTCATATTCTAAGTTTTTCAGAGAACTGATAGATGGGATTCAAGAAGCAGGAGTTAAGGTGTATATTAATGTTAGAAGTCAAGCCGATACGACACTTTTAATTAGACATTTCCAAGATAAAGGTACTCCTCTTTACAACTATGATTTTTTAATAAATCCAACAGATTCCTTTTGGACAAGAGATTTTGGACCGATTAATTTCTATTATGGAGCGAATGATGAAATCGGATGGGTAGATTTAAATTATGGAGGTAGACGTAAAGATGATGCCTTAACTCCAATATGGGCTGAACATTTTGATATATCTCATACCTATATGCCTCTTCTATTCGAAGGAGGAAACACCATCATGAATGGTTACCAATCATTAACAACTAGTGATAAGATTTATACTAATAATAGTGAACATTCTAAAGCTTATATAGATGAGACCTTTAAATCAGCATTCAATTTAAATGATTTACATGTTCTTGAAGCACTAAAATATGATGGATGGACAGGGCATGTTGATTTGTATATTGATATGATTAACGAAAATCGTTATGTTTATACAAAACAACCCGCAGAAATGGGGAACATACCCGACTATACTGATTATCAAACGATTTTAGATAATGTAGCCTATTTATCAACGCAAGAAAGTCCTGGAGGAGTAAATAAGCCATATTTATTTGATACTGTTCCTTTTCCAACAAAAGACGATGGATCTCAATATGACGACCCTTGGGACATTCATTGGTCAAGTAGAACTTTTAGCAATCACTTAATTATTAATAAAACAATAATTCAGCCAGTGTTTAATAATGGGCAAACTGGTGATATTGCAGGAGATCAAGCGGCTTTAGAGATTATTCGTAAATCATATCCAGGATATAAAATTATACCTATAGACAGTAGAGCTTTAATAGGAACTGGAGGTTCTATTCACTGTGTTACAAAAGAATTTCACGCAGAAAACCCTGTCAGATTTAAGCATTATCCATACTATGGAAAGATTGACAACTGCCAATCTAACTACACTGTTGATGTAGTCGTAACTAATAAAAGTGGAATTAATAAGGCCTCCTTATTTTCGAGAATTAAAGGAAGTTCATCTTGGAATCTTACCAATATGATCAAAGGTGAGAACAATCATTGGACTGCCGATATTACAACTTCAAGCGGAAGTAACCAAGTTATGGAGTATTACATTTCAGCTACTTCTAATAACAATAAAACAATGATCCATCCCATGACTGGTGATCAAGGTGGTGCCTTTACTTTTTGGTGTACTTCACAAACAGATACAGAAGCACCAACCGCTCCAACAAACCTAACTGCCTCAAATATAACTCAAACAACTGTAGACTTATCTTGGACTTCTTCTACAGATAATATTGAAGTAACTGGATATGAAATATACCAAGGGAGCACTTTAATTGCAAGTACGTCTTCTGGAACTACTCACTTAGTAACAGGTTTAACAGCAAACACATCCTATATTTTTTATGTAAAGGCTAAAGACGCTGCTGGGAATATATCTGTTTCGAGTAATGAGATAAATGTAACGACACTCGCAGATACCACAAACCCTAACGATTGTTCGAATATACCTAACTATCAAGGCAGTGCAAACTATTCAAATGGAGATAGAATTGTATACCAAAATCAAGTCTACGAGCGTATTAATAATCAATGGGTGTATCAGTTTGATTGTGATGCTACTCCCGCCGACACGCAAGCACCGACTGCACCAAGTGATTTAACAGCTTTAAATATCACGCAAACAAGTGCAGACCTAACATGGAATCCTTCCACTGATAATGTTGCTGTAACTGAATATGAAGTCTATCAAGAGAATACTCTTATTGGAAGTACTTCTTCGCTAACAAGTTTTAGCGTAAGTAATTTAACGGAAAACACTACTTATAGTTTTTCTGTATATGCAAAAGATGCAGCTGGCAACACCTCAATTGTAAGTAATATAGTTACTGTAAAAACTTTAGCCAATACAACCAACCCGAATGATTGTGCGAACATCCCTAGTTATCAAGATGGTGTAGCTTATAATAACGGAGATCGAATAGTATACAATAATAAAGTATATGAAATGATAAACGGCCAATGGGCACATCAATTTGATTGTAATTCGATTCCTGCTGACACAGAAGCACCATCAACTCCAAGTAATTTAACTTATGAAAATGTAACTGAAACCAGTGTTGATCTAAATTGGACAGAATCTACAGATAATATTGCTGTTGTTGCTTATGATATTTACCAAGGTAGCAGTTTAATAGGTAGTACATCTCCAACTACAACATTTAATGTTTCTGATTTAACTGAAAACACAACCTATAGTTTTTTTGTCCAAGCGAGAGATGAAGAAGGAAATACATCTTCCTCAAGCAATGTTATTTCTGTAGAAACTTTAACCACTGTAACCAACCCTAATGATTGTAGTTTAATCCCTAACTATCAGAATGGCGTTGCATACAACAACGGTGATCGCATAGTATATAACAATAAGGTTTACGAAATGGCAAATGGTCAATGGTCATTTTTATTTGATTGTAACACTACAGCGGATACCCAAGCACCAACAGCACCGAGTAACTTAAGCGCTTATAATATTACTGAAACTACTCTTGAACTATCTTGGAATGTTTCAAATGATAACGTTCTTGTTACAGCTTATGATATATACCAAGGAAATACATTAATTGGCAGAACCTCTCTAGGAACAAGTACAGTTTTTAACGTTACTAATTTAACTGAAAACACATCATATAGTTACACTGTTTATGCCAAAGATGAAGCGGGTAATGTTTCTTCTGCAAGTAACACTATTACGGTTACAACAATAAGTGCTGCAGATCCGAATGACTGTAGTAACATTCCAAATTACCAGAATAATGTTGCCTATTCCAACGGAGATAGAATTGTCTATTACAGTCAAGCTTATGAAATGATAAATGGACAATGGACTTATTTGTTCGACTGCTCTTCTTCTTATCGAATTTCAGCGGCTGAAACAACCTCCAAAACTATTGTATATCCTAATCCTGTTGAATCTAACTTTTCAATAACATCAGATATATCTATAAAAGGTGCTACATATGTTATTTTCGACGGAAATGGCAGGAAACTTAAAACAGGGCAATATGAATCAAATATTAATGTTCAAGAATTAAATTTAATATCAGGAACAACCTATTATATCAAATTTTACCTGAATGATGGAGTCATTGAAAAGAAATTCATCAAAAAATAATATAAAACTTCAATAATCTTAAATTCCGATGCCTGGTATTACCGCCAGGCATCTTTTTTATATCCTATATACACTTTTATTTTAAGCAGTATCTAACCAAAAACAACGGACTACTTAATAAAAACGCGCTACCCTATATCATACCACAGATATAACATCTTCAATCTATTAAACAACTAACAAATAAAATCTGACTAACACATATATACCAAGTATTTCATTTTACAATCAGCTCATCATTTCAATACTTAAAAATATATTATTTAGTTATTGAGATTTATCTTATCTAGAAATTCATCATATTACAATCTAATACAATTCTTAACCCTGTTTTTTATGAATTTCAACTTTAAATTTATTTTTTAAGAGAAGTCTTTATTTTTTACACTTCATTCTATTCTCCAATTTGTTATTACAAATTCGACATTTTCTTTTTTTTTCAGCCCTTCTAACACTTCAATCCTACGTCAAAGAATTTTCGGAAAATTATACAGAGGTATGTTTGCCGCCTTAATTGTTTTGTTTCGAACAAATTACAATCGGTTATAATTACGTAGTTTATTTATTTTTTCACATAAGCTAGCAAACTAAAACAACCCTTTTACACTCCCCCCATACATTCGTTTTGGTAGCTTTTATCGCTTCTTTATTAGAAAAAACAAGTATTAAATCATGTGCTAAACAATTAATGTAAAAAATCAATTTAAACATTTTAAAAAACAATCATGGGAAAAGTTAAATTAAGATTGGTCTTATTGGCCATTATCTTTACTAATTTTATGTATGCTCAAGAGGGGATGACTCCACGGGAGAAAAAACTAATTATTGAGAAGTACAACAAAAACAGTAACAACCATCAATTCACAAAATTAGAACTTGATGTCATATACAACTATCTAAAAAATCAGGATACTAAAAAAATCGATGAAGCCTGTTCAAAGTTCAATAAACGCGTTCCAACTAAAGAAGAAATCAGAAGAAAAAAAAAGAAGAAAAAAGAAAAGAGTTCTTCACAACGTAATTCAGTTATAAACACAACTCCCATAAATTTACCCTCTGATGCTAGGTTTCCAGGTGAATTTGAAGAAATACAAGGAGTCTTTGTTAGTTATCCATATTCATTTACTTTGGTTTCAAATTCATACGTCGAAATTTTGGATATATCTGAATACTCGGACGGATCTCCTTCCTATGCCAAGTTTTTTAGAGAACTTATTGATGGCATACAACAAGCCGGAGTAAAAGCTTATATAAGTATTCGTTCACAAACTGATATAGAAATATTAACCCGTCATTTTCGTGAAAAAGGCACTCCATTAACGAACTATGAATTCTTAATTAACCCTACAGATTCGTTTTGGACAAGAGACTCTGGTCCAATTAATTTCTATTATGGTACAGATGATAAAATAGGATGGGTCGATCTAAACTACTATGACGGTAGAGACGACGACGACAACTTAACTCCTCTTTGGGCTCAGAGGTTTAATCTTCCATATAGCTATATGCCTATTGAATACGAAGGAGGAAATATGTTAATGAACGGACAACAAACCTTAACAACAAGTGATAGGGTATATGACGCAAATTCAACATATACGAAAAGTCAAATAGATCAAATGTTAAAAAACTCGTTTAACCTTGACCATCTCCATGTATTAAAGTCTCTTATTTACGATGGTGGAACAGGACATGTGGATTTGTACATTGACATGTTGAATGAAAATCGTTTTGTATATACAAAACAACCAACCGAAATGGCTAATATTCCTGACTATCCAGATTACCAAGCAGTTTTAGATAACATTGATTATTTATCGACACAACCGAGTCCTGGAGGAGCTAATAAGCCTTATACCTTCGGTACCGTTCCTTTTCCTACTAGAGATGATGGCAGCGTTTATGATGATCGTTATGAAATTAATAGCACTAACAGAACCTATAGTAACCACTTAATTGTAAACAAAACAATTATTCAACCTGTATTTAATAATGGACAAACTGGTAATATAGCAGGAGATAATGCCAATTTGGAAAAAATTCGTCAAGAATACCCTGGATATCGTATTATTCAAATAGATGGCCGTATACTAGAAGGTAGTGGTGGTTCTGTCCACTGTGTTACAAAAGAGTTTCACGCAGAAAACCCAGTACGTTTCAAACATTACTCATACACAGGAGAAATTGACAATTGTGAGTCGAGCTACCCTGTTGACGTTGTCATTACCAATAAAAGCGGTATTAATAATGCTACTTTGTTTTCAAGAGCCAAAGGAAGTTCTTCTTGGAATCAAACAAGTATGACTAAAAGTGAAAACAACCACTGGTCGGCAAATATTACATTAACATCAGGTAATAGTCAAGTTACAGAATATTATATTTCGGCTACTTCGAATAATAACAAAACTATGACTTATCCAATGACAGGAGCTCAAGGAGGTGCGTTCACCTTTTGGTGTACTTCACAAACAGATACAGAAGCTCCAACCGCTCCAACAAACCTAACTGCTTCAAATATAACTCAAACAACAGTAGACTTATCTTGGACATCTTCAACAGATAATATTGAAGTAACTGGATATGAAATATATCAAGGTAGTACTTTATTAGGAACTACTGCTTCTATAACATCTTTTCCCGTTAGTAATTTAACAGCAAATACATCTTATACTTTTTATGTAAAGGCCAAAGACGCTGCTGGTAATATATCTGTTTCGAGTAATGAGATAAATGTAACAACACTTACCGACAACACAAACCCTAACGACTGTTCTAATATACCTGACTATCAAGAAGGCGCTACTTATTCTAATGGAGATAGAGTTGTTTATGAAAATAAAGTGTACGAACGTATAAATAATCAATGGGTTCATCAGTTTGATTGTGACGTAGCTCCTTCCGACACTCAAGCACCTAGTGTACCGAGTAATTTAACCGCTTCAAATGTCACTCAAACAAGTGCAGACCTAACATGGAATGCTTCGACTGATAATGTTGCTGTAACTGGATACGAGGTTTATCAAGGAAATACTTTTATTGGAAGTACCTCTTCAATAACAAGTTTTAGTGTCAATAATTTAATAGAAAATACTACTTATAGCTTTACGGTATATGCTAAAGACGAAGCTGGAAATATTTCAAGCGCAAGTAATACAGTCACCATAAAAACTCAAGCCGTTATTACAACTCCTAATGATTGTAGTAATATTCCTGCATACCAAAGTGGTCAAACATATTTTGAAGGAGACCAAGTAGTTTACAACAATAAAGTATATAAAGTTATTAATGGTAATTTTACGCATCAATTTGATTGTGATTCCACTCCTTTAGACACTGAAGTACCAACGGCTCCAAGCAATTTGAATGCCTATGATATTACTGAAACCACTTTAGAATTATCTTGGAATGCTTCGACTGATAATATTGCTGTCTTGGAGTATGATATTTATCAAGATGATCTTACTGTAGGGAGAACACCAGAAGGTATCACTACTTTCCATGTTTCGAACTTAACAGAAAACACATCTTATACTTTTACTGTATATGCTAAAGATGAAGCTGGAAATATATCAGGTGCTAGTAATACCATTACAGTGAAAACTCAAGCAGTTATTACAGCTCCAAATGATTGTAGTAATATTGCCGCATATCAAAGTGGTCAAGCATATTTTGAAGGAGATCAAGTAGTTTACAACAATAAAGTATATAAAGTTATTAATGGTAATTTTACGTATCAATTTGATTGTGGCTCTACTCCAGCCGATACTCAAGCTCCAACAGCTCCAAATAACTTGAATGCTTATGATGTAACTGAAACTACTTTAGAATTGTCATGGGATGCTTCAACAGATAATATAGCGGTAACAGAATATGATATTTACCAAGGAAATTCAATCGTCGGACGAACTCCTGCTGGTATTAGAAACTTTCATGTTGCCAATTTAATTGAGAGTTCATCTTATTCATTTGTAGTTTATGCTAAAGACGAAGCCGGAAATATTTCAAGCGCAAGTAATGTTGTAAATATAACAACAGCAGCCGCAGCTACAGATCCTAATGATTGTTCTAATATTCCTGCTTACCAAGAAGGAGCTACCTATTCACATGGAGATAGAATTGTATATCAGAATCAAGTATATGAAATGTCTTACGGACAATGGGTTTATTTGTTTGACTGTACCGCTTCTTCAAGAGGAACTGCAGCATTTGAAACAACATCTAAGGTTACAATTTACCCTAATCCAGCAGAGTCATATTTCTCTATTGCTTCTGACAAACCAATTGAAGGTACCACCTATGCTATTTTCGATACAAATGGAAAAATGCTTAAGTCTGGTAAATATCAATCTTATATTGATATTCAAGAGTTAAACTTAATCTCAGGCACTACTTATTATGTGAAATTTTACACTAATAACCAAGTAGTTGAAAAGAAACTTATCAAAAAATAACATAAAACTTCAATAATCTCAATTACCTATGTTTGGCACTGCTGTCAAACATAGGTTTCTTTCTGCTATATAGAGATCTTTTTATTTAATGTGCTTACATCTTCCGCACATAACTCCCTTCTTACTAACCGATTAAAAATTAAAAGCAACCTATAAAAATTTTGAAGAAAAAAATGAAAGTTATCACCACAAAAATTCAATTTACTTTTTGTTTACTTATATTTTTAACCCTAACAACCATTAAAGCCCAATCCATTTGGTCCAATTTTAAATATCCGAAAATAACCGTTATAGATCAAGGTGAAGGAACTCAAAATAACGCCAATGCTATTATAAATGCCATTGGTTCTACAGCAGAGAAAAGAGATTTGTTTTACAAAAAGATAATTCTATCAGTTGTAAAAGAATTGTATAAAACCCCCGAAGAAGTTCCTAATTTCAATAACCTCAAAATTATATTTAATCCAAGTTATTGTAACGGTATCGCGTCAAAAAGTGGTGTTCCTCCAAGTATTACCATAGAAAACAGTACTCCTTATTTAATGATGACTCTAAAACAAAGTGTTTCTGCATTATTGTATGAAATAAGTGGTACTCTAACTCATGAAATAACACATGCTTATAGTCATATTCCAAAGAATTCAGGAGATTATCAAGAAGGTACAGATTTTTATGGTTTTATTGAAGGAATTGCTGACTATGTGAGATTAAAGCAAGGTTATTCAACACAAGCCGACATAAGCATTGATGAAGAACACAAGTGGTTAAAAGGATACAATTGTTCTGCTTTTTTTATTAATTATTTAAACAATACGCATCCTAATTTTGCTTATCGTCTTAACAAATCATGTAAAACCACAAATCCTTGGTCATTTAAAAACGCTGTTGAACATATAATACCAGGCAAAACTATTGAACAACTATGGAATCAATACATCTCAAATGTAGCTATTAAAAGAGAAAACCTATACTTGCCTGTAGTAAACTTTACTGTAAACAAAACAGAGATAAATGTTGGAGAAGAAATCGTGTTTAAAAATGAATCTTTAAATTACCTGAAGTCTCGATGGATCTATAAAGGAAAAAGTTGCACTGAATTTACAAATGCAAAAGATTTAAAAATAAGTTTTGATGTAACTGGTACATATAAAGTTAAGTTAGAAGTAACAAACTTTAAAGGTCATCAAACTAAAGAAGTATCTATAACTGTAAGAGGTTGTGGTAACAAAGGTAATTTAGCATTGGGTAAACCTGTTTATTTTTCATCTATAGAAAAAGATGAATTCAGCGCTTATAAAATTTCTGATGGAGATGAAGACACAAGATGGTCTAGCAATTTTAATGATGATGAATGGATATATATCGATTTACAAAACCAAACGAAAATTTGTGGAATAGCCATTTCTTGGTTTTCTTGTTGTGGTATTATGATTGGAGCTAAAGAATTTGAAGTACTAGTTTCTAACGATGGTATTAATTGGTCTTCAGAAAGAATGCTGAAAAATAATTTTAACAACTATAACTATATCTCCATTGATACAGTAACTCGTTTTGTAAAAGTTAAAGGTATTAAAAGAGCTATATCAAGTTTTGGATATTCGATAAATGAGTTAAAAATATTTGGTGGTGATAATATTATTTCGAATGATTGTACTACAATTCCTAAGTATGAAAACGGGGTAATTTACAAAAATGGAAATCGAATACAACACCATAACAAAGTATACGAACTCCGCAATACTAAATGGGTATATCTATTCGACTGTAAGACGACCATTGATACTTCCGCTCCATCTGCTCCGGAAAATTTATCAGCATCTAATATCACCGAAACAAGTGTAGCTTTGTCTTGGAATATTTCAACGGATAATGTAAAAGTTACGGCATACGATATTTATCAAGGAAGTTCCTTAATCGGAAGAACTTCACCTGGAACAAGCTCAAATTTTAACGTAACTAACTTATCTGAAAATACCGCATATAGTTTTACTGTTTACGCTAAGGATGAAGCCAATAATGTTTCTAATGCAAGTAATACTATTTCTATTACAACACTAAATACTGCGGTAAATCAAAATGATTGTCGCTCAATTTCATATTTTAGGAATGGTGTTCGTTATGTTCATGGAGATCGTGTTATTTACAACAACAAAGCATTTGAACTACATAATGGGCAATGGATTTATTTATTCAATTGTACTTCAATATACGCAAGTACTGAAACAACTGCATCCAAAGATGAACTGCCTTCTGAAATAACAATCTATCCAAATCTGGTTGATTCAAGTTTTAATATAGCTTACTATAAACCTTTAAGTGGTGCAACCTACTCCATTTTTGATACAAACGGACGAAAACTCAAGTCCGGATTATACCATTTTAAAATAGGCATTAAAGAATTAAATCTAACTTCTGGGGCTACTTATTACCTTAAAATTTACACTGATCACAAAGTTTTTGAAAAGAAATTCGTAAAAAAATAGAAGAAAGACCTTAGTAAAAGTTTAAACCTGTGCATTATAAAACCGTGCATAGGTTTTTTTATAATACTGATAATTTTAAAGACTGTTATTCATCTGAAAAAACATTTATATAGACTCGTCAAATTCTATTACCAACGCCTCGTCTATGGATATATTTTCGGGTAAAATTCTTAATCTATATTTACTGTCACCTACGAATGTAATCAAATCCTTTCGTTCTAATCTATTTTCCTCGTTCAACTGCAAAATTGTATTGATATTATCAATAATACGAGTTATGTATGTTTGACTTTTTATTTCACCTCCATATCGAACTTCAATACACTGTTCAGTAGCATGATTAAACTTTCTACGAATTCCGAAATCAAGCAAATTTTTATACTGAGTCGTTTTTGCACCAAAATCGATTTTTTCTGTAATAATTCCTTTTGAAGGAATGGTAAGTTCAATTAACGACCAATCTAAAAATTTTATTTTCATTTCATTTGGCCTTGGTGTATTCGCTAGCTGAATTACCCAACTTGTAGCCAATACCAAAAATAAGCATACCAATGATGTTTTAGTGATTATCCTAATTAATTGATTTAAAAACTCATTACCCCATTCTACGAAAACGTCAGATAATTGAGAGGCAAATAATAAAAATACAATGACAATAGAAATTAAAGCTACGAGTTTAAGCCCTCTAAACATAAAGGTTCTGTAAAAAGATATAGCCATCAAATAACAAAGAAATGTTGTTAAAAGAAAATCAGGGACTCCCATTAGTTTTATTCCTACATAAACTTCATTTCTTAAACTTATTGACAATAACAACGTTAATGCAAAAACTACCGCTATGATAACTGAAATAATTTTCACATTTTTTTCGTTACGGTAAATAAACTGAGGAGAATAATACATATAGTACAAAGCCAACAACCAAAACAAGTTGTTAATGGTTGAAAATATATTCACTCCTACTTGATATATTAATGTATTTTCAAAAGAAAAGTAATTTCCTAACAACGCCCAAGTTCCTGAAAAAACCCAAACCAGCATTCCACAACTAAAAAACAAAAGCCCTCTATCAACTCTTTTGATAGAGTTCCCTTCTTCTAAAACAGATCGAAACCTCTTTCGAATATTATAGTATATCGCAAGCAATAATACCGCTCCAATCAATGAGATGAAAATATGGGATAAATTATGAAACTGTGTTACTTGGGACATCTTAAATTAATTTCTATGGAAAACATAGTATGAAAATACTATTCTTTTAGGAAATAGACGAAAACTCCAATCAAAATCACCAACAAAACCAATTTCACAATGTATCCTACTACCACATTTCTCTTGATATTTCTTTTATTATAGTAATAAGAAAATTCTTCTCTACAAAACCCCAATAAATATCTTACAATAGCCCCAAACCATTCTGAGGTAGCCAATTCATTACTCATATGTACATGTTCTTCTTTTTCATTTTCGTTTTCTTTTTCTTTTTTCATCAATTTTAAGTTATAATTTTATCTATTAAGTCTTTTTTACGTTTATCATCATTTCCAAAGAGCCATTGCAATACATTGTTTTCCCACATAGCATCTCTTTCATTTTCGGTAATAATTTCTCTATCTATAGCCAAATCAAGTATTTTACCTGGATATGATGATTGTTTATCACTTTCCATTTCTCCTAATGGATAAGGATCATCTAAACCAATTAACACTTGTCCCGAACCCTGATTTTTAATTAATAGATCGAGCGATCCAGTATCGTGAACTAAAGTATCAAAGAAAATATTTTTATGACCAACTGCTTTTCTTGGATGCTCCTTTCCTTCAAACAAATCTGGCCTACCATCGAATCCCTGAACTCTGCGCCCCAAGTTCATTTGCGCCAACTGCCCTCCATGAGCAAAGCAAATTCTCATATTTGGATATTTATCGTAATAACCATTTAAACTAAGAAAATGGTAAGCATCAGCACATTGTGCCAACATCCAAATTAAATGAAATCTCCAAGAAGTATTTTCTAATTTGATGAATTTCTCACCATCATAAGGATGGATTTCAACGGCTAAATTGTACTTATTTGCTAATTCAAAAATAGGTTCGTTTTCTTCATCAAAAATACAACGCCAAGTACCTATGGTGTCCATATAATGCGTTGGTAGACATAATAAACGCATGCCTAGTTCTTCAACACATCGTTCTATTTCCCAACATGCACCTCTAACAAATCCGGGGTGAACTACAAAACCACACGTAAATTTTGAAGGATGATCCTCCTGAACTTTCGCATTAAAATCATTCTGAAAACGCAAGGCTTGCTTCATTTCTTCCAAACGTAAACCATTCCCATAAAGTTGAGAAAGATTCAAGACCACCGCGTGATCTATCTTAAAATGCTCCATCCATGCTAACTTTTCATTTAAAAAGAAGCTGGAGTCCGTAACTGGTCGCTTCCAGTTTTTCTGCAACATGAATTTTTTGTCCTTATCCACCCAAAAGATTCCTTTATCTTTCATAAATTGAGGAATTTGCTCTGGATATGGTAATAGATGAGAGTGTCCGTTAATGCGAAGTTTTCTGGTCAAATTTCTAGTTTAAAGTTAATCTTTATTTTTCTTTTAGGCCTTATTTGGCGCTTCCATGATTGTTCCACAATTAGAACACGTACATTTTTCTTTATCAGAATAATATCTATCAAAAATAATCGGCATATCGGTTTCAATATTATCCAATGCAAACTCTTCTCTATATAAAGGATTTCCACAATTTTCACAATACCACTCAAGCGCATCCATCATACCTTCAGCTCTCGGATACTCAATAACTAACCCCACTGTATTAGCCTCTCTTTGAGGAGAATGAGGTACCTTACCTGGTAATAAATATATATCTCCCTCATTTATTTCAACATCAATCATCTTTCCATTATCATCTATAATTTTCAAAATCATATCACCTTCCACCTGATAAAAAAACTCTGGAGTTTCGTTATAATGGTAATCTTTTCTATTATTAGGACCACCGACAACCATTACAATATATTCTCCATTTTGCCAAACTTGTTTATTTCCAACTGGTGGTTTTAATAAGTGACGGTTGTCATCAATCCACTTCTTAAAGTTTAATGGTTGCACTAGTTTACTCATATGATTTTGTTTTAAAAGGAGCCCTCTCCTTAAGAAAAGAAGGCTCTAATGATTTTTAGCTAATGATTGCTCGAGTACTTTTTCTTGAGCTTTTAAAAGTAATTGTATTGTTAAATGCATTTTTATAAGCAAATACACTTTCACGTCCCTTTTTTTCTTCAATTACCTCCGATGGAAAAACGAACTTTTTAACATCTATATTTCCTCCATTCTCTTTAATTCCTAAACTAAAATTTTTACTTAACTCACCAAACTCTTCCGTAATTTTCTCATTTAGAATATAAAAATTACTTGTTCCATTTTGGTTGACAATAAGTCCTAATTCAGTTGATTTAAAACCTAATAATGATTTTTTTTCAAGAGGCACTGCATAACAAACATCATTCAATTTCATTAATTGATTAGGGTTATAGGAATAATTAGATTTATTTAAAAAACCTTTTATATTCTCAAAAGTTTCGGCCACTTCGTTTTATAAACTATTTACTGAGATATTTGAAATCCCGAAACTAGTTCCTAACTTTGTTTGGAAGATACTTTCGGTTGAATTTGCAAAAGCAGACATTGGAAACATTGACAATGCTCCTGCTCCCATCGTTGAGGATGCAATAAATTTTCTACGATTCATACTAAGTTGTTTTATTTTGGTTATTAGGCAGTAAAAATACTATTTTTTGTTACGCATATTTTATAATGAAATTAATCAATTATAAACTCTTGGTTCTTCCTCCGTCTACTGGAACATTTATTCCATTAATAAAACTTGCTCTTTCACTAGCTAAAAACACAACTGCGTTTGCCACTTCTGACGGTTCCGCAAATCGCTTAGCCGGAGAGGCATTTTTCATTAACTGGGCAACTTCTTCTTTTGATTTTCCAGTTTTTGATGCCTTATTATTTATTATTTCATTTAAACGTTCAGTACTAGTAGCTCCTGGGAGTACATTATTCACTGTAATTTTAAACTGACCTAATTCATTAGCCAATGTTTTCGACCAATTAGCTACGGCTCCTCTTATTGTGTTAGAAACTCCCAATCCATCTAAAGGCTGTTTTACTGAAGTAGAAATTATGTTAATAATTCTACCATAATCCGCCTTTTTCATGAAAGGAACTAGTGCTTGAACTAATACGTGATTGCACTTTAAGTGCTGCGTAAAAGCATTTTCAAACTCACTTAGCGTTGCATTAAAAACAGGCCCACCTGCCGGTCCTCCAGTATTATTTACCAAAATATGGAAATCCAAATTTGATTGTTTCAATCTAATGGAAAGTTCCTCTGGGTTTGAAAAATCTGCCACTATATAATTATGCTCCTGCCCTTCATTTGACAACTCGCTTTTTACCTTTCTCAACTTCTCTTCATTCCTTGCAACTAATGTTACATTTACACCTTCATTCGCCAACAATATCGCTGTTGCCTTTCCAATTCCTTGCGTACTACCACACACAAGTGCGTTTTTCCCTTTTAATCCTAAATCCATTATTTTAATTTAAAGCTTTTTAATATTTCATCAGCAATCGCCTCATAGTCTATAAAAGTATCAGGCAAGGTGGTTAACGTTAAAATGTAAACCATATCATTCTTCATATAATAATGTTGTTTAAATTTCAAGAATGCTTTTCCCATCTTGGCTTCCCAAACTGTTGTATAGTATTCCAGATTATTTCGTTTTTCTTTTCTACTATAAATCATACGACCATCTTGAACATCATTATTTATTTGTTTTTTAGAAATATCGAAAAACGCATCCAAATCAATTCCTTGAAGCGAAAGATCTTGAATAACCATATTGATATTCTCATTGAAAGAATCGGCTGCTTTTCCCTCTGAAAACAGAATAAAGCTAGAGTTCATTTGTCCTGAAGTATCTAACTTCCATTCTTTCGGATAACTTATTTCATAATTATCTCTGCTATGCTGTTTCCAATCCTTTTGTGCATAAATAGACATCGTTAAAAACAGTATTAATAAAGTCGAAATATTCTTCATCAGTTTATTTATATAATTTTTGGTTAAGTATATATTTCATTTGCTGTGTCATTCATTTTTTCCATTAGCATCTTAGGGCTTTTTATAAGTTCAAAACCGAATTTCTCATACAAATTATGTGCATCTTTTGTTGCTAGCATCCATTTATGGATTCCTTTTAATTCTGAAAAATTTAATATTTGATTCAATAAAACTTTTGAGTATCCCTTTCCTCGTTCTTTGTCAATTACAAAAACATCCAATAAATATGCAAAAAACACTTTATCTGTCATTACTCGCGCGAATGCTATTTGCTTTTCCTTATAAAACAACCCGAAATTCATAGTATTTTCAAGGGCAGTTTTCTGTTCTTCAAAAGTTCTTCTCTTTCCCCAATATGATTCCTTAATAAATTTATAAATCATATGTATGTCCATATCATCATAAGAACTAGAAAAATAAATACCATCCTTGATTTTAATCATAACTAATGCATACGTTTTTAGGTTCAGTAAAAAAGCGTAATGCTTCAAATCCACCTTCTCTTCCTACTCCACTAGCCTTTACTCCACCAAACGGTGTTCTTAAATCGCGCATTAACCATGTATTTACCCATACGATTCCTGTTTCCAATTGTTTACTCATTCTCATAGTCCGATTTAAATTATTTGTCCATAACGTAGCCGATAATCCATATTGTATACCATTAGCCATTTTTAAAACCTCATCCTCATTTTTAAAAGACATGATAGTTACAACTGGTCCAAATATTTCTTCTTGATTTAATTTACAATCATTACTGCTAACTTCTATAATTGTTGGCTGCAAATAATAACCATTTTCGCTTCCTTCTACCGTAACTATATTTCCTCCATAAAGAATTTCACCTCCTTCTTGTTCTGCAATATCTATATACGACTTTACTTTTTCTAAATGACCTTTAGAAACCAATGCTCCAACATCAGAATCTTTATCAAAAGGATTTCCTATTTTAAGTTGTGATACTTTATGAATAAAATCTTCTTTGAACTTTTCATAAATGTTCTCTTCTATAAAAATTCGGCTTCCACATAAACAAATTTGACCTTGATTAGCAAAAGAAGATCGAACCGTCGTGTTTAACATCTTCTCATAATCACAATCCGAGAATATCATATTAGGATTTTTCCCTCCAAGCTCTAAAGATAATTTTTTAAACATTGGAGCGGCTGTTCTTGCTATATGTGCACCAGTAGATGTTCCTCCTGTGAAAGAAATAGCTTTAATGTCAGGGTGCTCAATAATCGCCTGTCCCGCACTTTGTCCCAATCCATGTACGATATTTAATACACCATTTGGTAATCCAGCATCATTACAAATATCTGCAAGTAAATAAGCTGTCATCGGAGTAACCTCGCTTGGTTTGGCTATAACGCAGTTTCCTGCGGCCAGTGCTGGAGCAATTTTCCATGTAAATAAATATAATGGCAAATTCCAAGGTGAAATACAACCAACCACGCCAATAGATTGTCTTAACGTAAAATTTATCGCATTTAACCCAACACTCTCATGGGCTTCTGATGAAAATTGAGTAATAGCATCAGCAAAAAACTGAAAATTCGACGAGGCTCTCGGAATATCTATTGCAGACGCTAAACTCAAAGGTTTCCCGTTATCCTTAGATTCAGCTATTGCCAACTCTGGTAACTTATCATGAATACCTTGAGCAATATTTGACAAAATAGTACTTCTTTCGTTTAACGTAGTATTTGACCAAGCTGGGAATGCTTTTTTAGCAGCAGTTACTGCTAATTCAATATCTTCTTTTGTTGAATCAGGAATCTGACCATACACCTCTCCTTTTGATGGATTATAATTATCAATCCACTGATCCGCAATTGGATTCAAAAATTCCCCGTCTATGTAGTTTTGAATTTTCATACTTATAATGCATACCAAATAGTAAATACCACTATTCCTTTTTTTAACAGTTTCTTTTTTTCTTGTCGAAAAAAATTGAAATATACATCTCCATTTTCCATCTCAAGTGAATAATTCAATTCTTCAACCTTATCTCTGAGTTTTTTAGAAAATATTTCAGCCTCATAATCAAGTTCTTCTTTTGTTTTATCTGACAATAATATGTCAATGCAATTCTCGGCTACTATTATTTCATAGTCTTTAAAATATAGAGAACTAAAATTTAAACCTTTTCTAAAAAGAATATTCAACTCGTCTTCATTCAGTAATACCAGCCTTTGATTAGGTACATATGAAAGAAACTCGATAACTTGAATATTTACTACGTTACTTATCTTTATTTTTACACTAGAGTTTTTATCTGTAAAATCTAAATCGGATTGACTAATTTTTAAGGTCAATATCTCTGGAAATATTTCTAACTCTTTAATATTTGAATTCTCCTTTACAAAATCGAGCAAAGACTTTTCTGACCCATATTCTTCCCAACTCCCAAAATAGAAAGACCCTTTACTTGTTTCACCATCATCATTGGTTATTTTCAAGAAAAATCTATAGGCAAAACCTGCATCAGCAAAACCTTTATCTGTTATAGATAAAACAAGTAAAAAAATTAAAATTCTCATTACATTCTTCATACTACTTCCTTTTTCTCTAGCCATTGAGTTGGAATTTCTTTATTACAAAATTCAATATGAATTACAGCTCTATCCTTCTCCGATATTGATTTGTCCGATGCATGAAGTAATAAAGGTTTCATTAGCATTACTCCTCCTTCTTTTACTTTACAAACAAATTCGTTTTCGTAATTATTCTCATCAAAATTTTCATCAATTCTTACCAATCCCTCGGTATGCGATTTTGGAAGAACTTTAAGCGCTCCATTCTCATGATTTGTATCATCTAAATGAATTCTGAAAGTGATTGTACTTTCCAATACATCAATCGGAGGTATTACTCCTAATTGACCTTGTTTATTTGTCCATTGAGTATAATCTTTTGAAACAATTCTTTTTTTCGCACTAATACTTACATCTTGATGATACGAAACAAACCAATTAGATTTAGCCGGTTTATTAAAGTAAATAGCTTTAGAAATGAAATAATCACTTCCGCAAAAACTATCATACATCTTTTTAAATGTATCATTTCGAAACAAAAAAGTGTTAACCTTAGGATATTTTTCTAAAAGCTGTCGAATAGCATAAGTGCCATCCGTTACTTTTAGAAGATTTCTAAGTTCATTCAATTCTGTTTTACTAAAAACAGTATCAAAAATGAAATACCCTTTATCTTTAAACTCTTTATGCGTTTCTATTTCAAACATTCTATTGTTTCTTATATGCTACCGCTTTTATTTCAATTAATAAATGAGGATGCGGCAATTGATGAACCGCAACGGTTGTTCTTGTTGGGCCATTGTAATCGAAATATTCAGCATATACTTGATTATAACCACCAAAATCATTCATATTTACCAAAAATGAAGTGATATCAACAACATCTTCCAAATCTGCACCTACTTCTTTCAAAATATCTCTAATATTTTCAATAACAGCTTTGGTTTGTTTACGTATATCCAAGTTGGTTGTTCCAAACTCGTCTACCTCAACTCCTTCAAATGAATTATCTGGTCTTCTCGAACTTGTTCCCGAGATATAAATAAAATCTCCGACCTGTTTTACATGTGGAAATTTACCTCTAGGTATCGCTTTACCTTTAATTACTTTACTATCCATTTATTCTTTATTTTTTTTATAGACCCCATCTATTCAAATGTTAATTCAGAGAATTTATTGTCAAAATCCCATTTCTTCTTAAACAAATAATATTTCAAGTTTTCCTTTCCTTCAAACATAGAAATAATCACATTTCTTTTTAATAAGGTTTTCTTATCTGAAAGCAAACTTAAATAAGACGAATATTTATACTCTTCGCTCTTATTAACAAAATTATGGTAAACAGGATTTAAATTAATATATACAATTAAAGCTTTTAAATATTTTTCATTTTTAACTTGTACTCTTTTAAATCTGTCTCTGAATAAACTTCCGGTTCTATTATATTTTTTGTTTATCGATTTCGAATATGAATTAAAGAAATTAGAAAATGCTGAAGAAACTTTTTCCTGCTCGACCTCTTCCTTCACTTGAATCAACCAATGAAAATGATTTTTCAACAGGCAATATGAAAAAATATCCGCTACGGGAACAATGTGTTTTTTCATTAGCTTAAAAAAATAACTATAGTTCATTTCTTCTATAAAAATATTCTCTTTATTATTCCCTTGGTTGAATACATGATAAAATTTACCACACTCTAATTTTTCATATTTCATAACTTTTCAAATTACACTTTCAAACAGACCTCACAGGTTTTAAAAACCTGTGAGGTCTGTTTTCTTTTTAACAATTTGCTAATTCAAGTAACTTCAATGTTGTTTTTAAATTTCTTGTTGTTGCAGTTACCCCTAGCTTCTTTTCAAAAAAACCATTTGACAGCTTCGTTTTTCCATAACCTCCTACTGCATTCACATATACCACATCTTTTATAATTTCAAACTCATCATCTTTAGCATTTACTTCTATCAAATTCTCCTTTGGAGTTGCTGCTAAAAACGTAAAATACTGTTGTTTTTCTGCTGCTTTTCTATAAGGGTTTTTCTCTATAGCTTCTTTCCATTCTTCAATGGTTCTTACCAAGATTGGAACTTCATAATCGAACTCTTTCTTTATAGCATTATTAATGTTTATCGCTACTTTGTCTCTTGTTTCTTCCGTTTTCAATAAAACATTACCACTTTGAATATACGTTATTACATCTTTGTAATTTAGTTTTTCTAACAACTGCTTTAAATCCTTCATTGGAAGTTTATTTTTCCCTGAAACATTAATTCCTCTTAATATGACGATATATTTGTACATTGTCTACTTTTTTATAAACCTCACAAGTTTTAAAAAGCTATGAGATCTTTGTGGTTTTTTAAATTTATAGACCTGCTATTTTATCTTCTTCCAAAACCTCATTGGTTTCATCTTGAACCTTTTTCAAAATTCCGGCTAAATTTACTTTTGAAACCATTTCCGCAACAGAAACTTCATTATCGGCAATCATATTTAATAAGGCTTTATCTTGAGCATTCCCCTTTATCATTGCTTCATTATATCCAATATCTTCGTTAAAAGTTACCATCGAATATTTTGAAAAATACTCTTCTGGAAAATTACTCTCCAGTTCCATTTCTATTTTTCTTTTTTCTTTAAACAAAGGATTTGCTACATGATCTCTCATTTCATAATAATTCTCTACTGCCAGATCTCCTATCGCATCCGTATCTTGTTTTCTTCTTTCTTGATAAACTTTAAAAACTTGATCCCAATCTCCCTCGCATTCATCTAAAATCTTATCAAAGACATAAACATCTTCAAATGATGCATTCATCCCTTGCCCGTAAAAAGGTACAATTGCATGAGCTGCATCCCCTATCAACAAAGTATTCCCTTTATAATACCAAGGAGAACATTTCACCGTACCTAAAGCTCCTGTTGGATTATTGGCAAATTCTTCTGATATATTTGGTATTAACGCTAAAGCATCAGGAAATTGCTCCTGAAAAAAATCTTTAATTTTTTCTTCCGATGTTAGGTCTTTAAAATTATACTTCCCTCCTTCATATCCTAAAAACAGTGTTACTGTGAAGCTACCATCTAAATTTGGCAAGGCTATCAACATATATTCACCTCTTGGCCATATATGCAAATGATCTTTACTTATTTGATGATTCCCGTTTTTATCTCCTGGAATTTCTAATTCTTTGTATCCGTGCGTTAAATACTCTTGACTATAACTAAATAAAAACTTTTTTTCTAAATAATAATTTTTACGCAGTACAGAACCAGCTCCATCTGCTCCAAAAATAACATCGGCATCAACCGTAAACTCTTCTTTTGTTTTGTAATTTTTAAAATATGCTTTGGTGTTTTCAATATCTACGGATAAACATTTAGCATTAAAATGAATAGTAACATTATCGTGAGACTCTGCTTCAGTTAATAAAATACCATTTAAGTCTCCTCTAGAAATGGAGTTGATAAACTCTCCTTCCCTACCTGAATAATTAGATGCAAAGGTATTCCCTTCAATATCGTGAATTAATCTTCCATACATTGGAATACAAATTTCCTTTGCCTTTTCCCCAACGCCAGCCATTTTTAAAGCTTTAAAACCTCGATCTGATAATGCTAAATTTATAGAACGACCTGCAGAGATATCAACTTTTCTTAAATCAGGTCTGCTTTCATAAACAGTTACTTTATATCCTCTTTGTGCTAATCGAAGAGCTAGTAAGCTTCCACAAAGTCCTGCTCCGATTATTAATACATTGTCTTGTTTCTTCATAGGTTATATGAACATCATCTAATGCCCTTTATTATTGGTTACTCCAGTTCTTAAATTTACTCCTGTATATACATATGCTTTTAATGAACATATAAAGTCTGTCCATCCTTGCGTTTGCTGCATTACTTTTGTAATGCCCTCATCTGTTTTTTCGTACTTACTTTCTTTAATTTTTATAGCAGTTCGATTTTGTGATATTTTTTCTAAAAGAATTTCTACTTTAGTTTTGACTTGATTTGCCGACCAATAAAATAATATACTTTTGTTTTCTTCAATCGTTTTAACATCAACAACATGTTCAGCGCAAACATCATCCCAACTCCAAGTAACTTTACTGCCTTCTTCTAAACTCGCACTTGAAGAAGTCACGAAATATTTCGTAATCTTATTTTTGTCTATTATCGCCTTAAAAACTTCTTGGGTACTTCTTTCAATGCTTGATTCCACCTCAACGACTAATCCCATATTATATCCGTTTTAGTTCTTATGTTATAAATCCCCCAGAATAATAAAATCAGCTCTCCCAATAATCCAATACTATATTGTAAAGACACTCCATCAAATAGCGTACTTACAACTCTTCCAAACACTAAGCCCCCCATGAATAAAACATTCGTTATTGTAGCATATTTCCAGTGAGTTAAATTGAAAACTCCAAAAAACCAATAACTGGCAAAAGCTAGGTACAATCCCATAACCGCCCTGAAAATATTTTTAAGTTCCAATACCTCGACTTTAAATTCGAAAACCATTGGCAATATTGTTTCTGGATTTAGTCCATACATAAATGCTGCTGCTATAACAATTATGGCAGACACAATTAAATGAGCATTTTTATGGAGGTGAGACATTATAATAAATCTTTTAAAATTTCAACCATTTTAAATACATCTTGAAAACTGTTATACATTGGTACAGGAGCACAACGAATAACATCTGGCTCTCTCCAGTCCGTTATGATATTGTTTTCCGTTAATTTCTTATGTAAATTTTTATCAGCATTTTTCACTTGAATAGATAATTGACAGCCTCTTTCTTTCGGATTTGATGGTGTAATGATTCGAATTCTATCCGTTTCAATTTGACCGATTAAATATTCAAAATACCCTGTGAGTTTTTCTGATTTTTCTCTCAAGTCTTTCATTCCTACTTCTTCAAACATATCTAATGAAGCTCTAATTGCAGCCATTGATAAGATAGGCGGGTTACTCAATTGCCAGCCTTCGGCACCATCCATAACATCAAAAGGTTGACGCATATTAAATCGAGTTTCTTTATTATGATTCCACCATCCCGCAAAACGTGGCAATTCTTTATTATCAGCATGCTTCTCATGAACAAACAACCCTCCTAAACTTCCAGGTCCAGAATTAAGATATTTATAGGTACACCAAGCGGCAAAATCAACTCCAGACTTGTGAAGTTTCGGAGAAATATTCCCTGCTCCATGTGCAAGATCAATTCCTACCACACAATCTTTGGCATGCCCTATATCTGCAATTTTTTTCAAGTCTAAATATTGCCCAGTATAATAGTTAACCCCTCCAATAAGTAATAAAGCAATTTCATCTCCTTCCTCTTCAACAATATTTTCTAAGTCTTCAATTCTCAATAATTCTTCACCTTCTCTTGGTTTCCATTCAATTAGACCCTCTTCTGTATCAAAACCATGAAATTTTAATTGTGATCCTACTGCATATCTGTCAGATGGAAAAGCATCCGACTCAATAACAATTTTATACTTCTTTTTTGTAGGCCTGTAAAATGAAACCATTAATAAATGGAGATTCGTCGTAAGCGTATTCATTACAACAACCTCTAATGGCTTTGCTCCAACAACCTTAGCCATTTTATCTGTTAAAAACTCATGATAAGGTAACCATGGTGTTTCTCCTTCAAAATGTCCCTCAACTCCATAATTAGCCCAATCATCTAGCTCCTGCTGGATATACCCTCGTGTTTTTTTCGGTTGTAATCCCAAAGAATTTCCTGTAAAATATAACCAATCATTTCCGTCTTTATCTTTTGGTATATGGAACTCTTCTCTAAGATGAGCGAGTTTATCCTCTTTATCTAATTGAATAGCGTAATCTAAAGTATTCTTAAACATTAGTATTGATTTATTACAAAATTACTAAATAGTGAAGTTTGTTTTCAATCTTAAATCGTTTCACTATTTAAAACGGTGTTTTATAAATCTAGCATATTTTTTATACTTTAGCAAATAATCAGATAATAATGATTTGCTTTATGACCGATAGTGACGATAAAAAAATCAACCAATCTATTATAAAAGCTTTTAAGCTTCTAGATGTTTTTACCGAAGAAAAAAAAACTTGGGGAGTTAGAGAACTCGCTCAAAAAACAGGATATAACAAGAGTACGGTTTATCGTTTGTTATTCACTTTAAGCTCCTTAAACATTCTTCATCAAAACAGCAACGACAAATACAGCCTTGGCAGTAAACTCTTTGAGCTTGGGAATCGAGTTTCGATTTATAAAGCCATTACCAATATGACCAGAACACCTCTAAAACATATAGCTTTAGACATACAAGAAACTGTATTACTTAGTATATTAAAAGAACGACAAGTATTTCATATTGACAAAGCCGATAGCCTTCATGGTTTAAAAATTAACACATCTATTGGCTCCTATCAACCAGTGCACGCAACAGCTTCAGGCAAATTACTACTTTCTTTTTTAAATATTCCCGAAAAAGAAGACATTATCGACCATACTAAATTTGAACCCTATACAAAAAGTACTATCACCTCAAAAAGTAAGTTATTAGCGGAGCTCACAAAAATTAAACATCAAGAATACGCTTTAGACATTGAAGAACTAGAAACAGGGCTCGTATGTATTGCTATTCCTGTTAGAAACAAAAAAGGTCACGTTATTGCATCACTTAGTGCCTCTGGGCCTTTGAGTAGATTTAAAATGGAAAATATTACGAACTATATTACTATTTTAAACAAAGGTATGAAAGATATTGAAAGTGCTTTTTATGATTTTGACAAGCTTCCATAATTTCTATGAAAGAGTTACATATACTATTGCAATCGATTGCAAATATTTCAGATGACGACTGGTTTTATTTTTCTTCTAAATTAAAACAAGTCACTCTTAAGAAAAAAGAACTGATTTTATCAAAAGGTGAAACAGAAAATCACTTATCCTTTATTAAAAAGGGAGCAGTTAGACTCTATATTCCAAAGATTGAAAATGACCTTACTTTCGGTTTTGTCTTTGAAAACAACTTTGTAAGTGCTTACGATTCTTTTCTAACAAAAAGTCCTAGTCAATATAGTATTCAAGCATTGACTACAACAACATTGCACAGACTAAATTTTAATGATTTAGAAGACATTTACAAAAATACTCAGATTGGTAACGAAATTGGGAGAAAATGTGCTGAAGAACTATTTCTTATAAAATCGAAAAGAGAGTTATCCTTATTGAATTATTCAGCTGAGGAACGCTACTTAAGTTTGTTTAGAGAGAAACCTGAATTATTCAAAGAAATCCCTCTTAAATACATTGCATCGTACATTGGTGTAACCCCTCAGGCATTAAGTAGAATTCGAAGGCGGATTTCTTAACCCAAGTTCATTGTTTAATGATACAATCTTTCTCAATTTTGACGAAACTTTTTATCATGAAACCATTAATCATTCTATTGTCTACATTTATCATCACATTGTTGGTTCAAAAGCTAACCAGAAAGAGCATTAACTATATTTTCGCTGGCAGAATAGCTATGTCAATTATGCTTATTTTTACAGCGCTCGGACACTTCATCTTCACAGAAGGAATGATTAAAATGATTCCTGATTTCTTACCGCACAAAAACCACTTGGTTATTTTAACAGGTATTCTAGAAATAGTAATTTCAATTAGTTTATTTTCAACGAATCTCCGACCCATATTTGGATGGATATTGATTGTTTTTCTTATAGTTATACTACCGACAAATATAAAGGCTAGTATGGAAAATTTAAATTATCAAACTGGCTCTTATAATAGAAACGGACTTTCCTATTTATGGTTTCGTATTCCACTACAATTATTATTTATTGGATGGTCGTATTTTTTTACAATTATAAAGCAATAACTAAACCTACTTTCGAAGCAAAGAAAAATGTCCTTCGAAATTATAAGAATTCTCACTTACATCGGTTAAATTAAGAGAAAACCAATAATCATTACTAGGCAACTCAACTCCCTGAAAACTCCCATCCCAACCTAATCCAAAAACAGAATCTTTAAAAATTATTTTTCCGAACCTATCAAAAACAATAATATCTCCTTGTTTAAATAAATTTTGATCTAACCCTTTAATTACCCAAGTATCATTCTCTCCATCACTATTTGGAGTGAAAAATCGAGGAAATCTTAAAATACTGAAATCAAGTTCCGCATTTGGTTGACAGCCATTTGCATCGCGAACAATCAACGTGTATTTCCCTGCATTTAAGTTTTTGAATTCAGCTAATACTTGAAAAGATGTTTGTACTCCATTCTCATTTTCTAAACTAAACTCATAATCCCCAACACCAAGATTTTCTTTTAAAATTTGAATCTTATACTCATCTGAAGCTCCATTTAAATCATCAAAAATTACAATATCCTCTCTATCAATCACTGGACTACTTGACAATTTAACCTCCACCTCTCTTACATCCATACATCCTGTATCGATATTAGTTACTGTCAACTCATACTCACCTTCATTCGAAATAACTAATTGCTCGTTTACTCCCAAAACTGAAGATTCATTTTTATAGTTCCATCGATATTGAACATTTTGAATACTTGTTAAACTTGCTTCTAAAGTTGCTGTTGAATTTCGACATATATATTCAGGAGCATCTATAGAGAATTCAGGCAAGGAATTGACTGTTAATGTTACATGATGTCCTAACCCCAAACAATCGTTATCCAAATCACTATCCACTCTTACATAAATATTTTGTTGAAATGGAGAATTTTCATTCCTATAACTAGAAATATTCGGAATAGCGTTATTCTCTGCTAAAGCATCCAATTGACTCTCATAATAACTCACAGATATTTGTTGCCCCAATGCTGTAAACATGTTTTTTATTTCCACATCTACGGAGCTAAAATCAAAAGTTGCGATACCATCTTGAGGCGAATCATTAGAACTTTGAACATAATCACAAGCTTCAAATTCCCTCATAAAATTATCAGGAATATTAGTTGTTGATACCACTAGATTAATTTCTGCTGTTTTATAACAGCCATTGGAACTCTCAATACGACTCCATATTACCGAACTTGAGGGCGTATTATTTTCATAAGTTGTAATATCAGATATTTCATTTACTTCATTTTGGGCATTACTCAAACTTTCGTAAAATGTAATAGTTTCAGATGTATGATTAACAGAAATCTTACTCTTCACTTCTTCAAGATTAAAAAACGTCACAGCATCCGTATCGTCATCACACTGTTTTAATTCAACCGGGGTTACTACTTCCGGAGAGGATAAAACAATTAAGTTAGCTTTTATAGTGCTAACACAAAAGTTATTCGACAAATTCACAACTCTAACATAAATTTCTTGCTGATCTTGAACAACATTTGTATAAACATTAGATAAGTTACTTGTATTATTCTGAGCATCATTCGCTGACAAATGATATGAAAAACTGTAATCATTTGGATCTCCCGAAACTAAAACTAAAGCATTTAAACTTGCTAAATTAAAACTCGTAAAACCATCATTATTTTCATCACACTCTTCAATGTTAGCCTCCTGAACCGAAGCTCCATTAACAACAGTTAGATTAAAAGCAGAAACATTATAACAACCAGTAATTGTATTTTCTAAACGAGCGTATACTGTTTGGTTATTTGAAGTATTTATAAATGAACTAGGATTCGCAATTGGGTTTTCACCTGTATTTGCAAAAGTATTATTGACGTAATAACTAATAGTAACACCCGTTTGACTTCCTATGATAAAATCGTTCTGAGTCAAATCAAACTCTGTTAACTGATCATCGTGTGGAGATGTACTATCGCATTCTTCTAAATCAATAGTTGTTCCAACTGGAATTTCTGCTTCTGGAGCATCATTAAACTCCGCTGTTCCTGTCCAATCTATCGTAAAATTACTACTACCTATAGGTCTATCTATAACTATAAAATATCGTTCTCCTGCAATAGCATCGATTGCCGACACAAAACTGTTTCCATCTGGTCCTGGTCCTTCGGTAGTATCATTTGCAGAAACAGACATTCCTGTATGATTAGATGATAAGCTCGCAGCTGCTGGGTTGGTTGTTGAACACCGAATTGCTTGCCCAAGGTTAGTACAACTTGCATTAGGACCAAAAACGAAGAAATCGAAATCCTCATTTATATCATTAGACTCTGGTTTAAGTGTAAAAGCCAGGGTTCCATCGGTTTTTATAGTTACATCAAACCATAAACTATTATGTTCTTGGCTAGCACATGAATTGGTACCTATTAACTCCTGTGTTCCTGGTCCAGAAACTTCTATATTATTAAAACCTTCATTCCCACAAACAACTAAAGGCGTTGCACAATCGTTTTGCCCCAACAAAACATGACTCGTAAATAACAATACGAGAAATCCAATAATGTTTTTCATATTTTTACTTCAAACAACTAGTACAAAACTCTAAACCTAATTGTTCCTTCAACTTTCTTAAGATCACTTATAACTTCTTGATTATATTTTTTATCTACATCAGTAATTACATAACCTACTTTCTCATCAGTAGATAAATATTGTCCCGAAATATTCAATTCAAATTTAGCTAAAACCTCATTAATCTTAGCCATAATACCTGGTACATTTTTATGTATATGTAAAAACCTATGTGCGTTTTTATGTTTTGGCAATCTAATATTAGGAAAGTTTACAGCATCTACAGTGTTCCCAGAGTTAATATAAGCCATAATTTTACTTGGCACAAAATCGGCTATATCTCTTTGAGCCTCTTCTGTACTCCCTCCAACATGAGGCGTTAAAATAACATTATCTAACCCTTTTAGCTTTGTATAAAACCCTCCATTTTTCCTTGGCTCTTCAGGATATACATCTATAGCTGCTCCAGCTATTTTCCCAGATTTAAGGGCATCCACTAAGGCATCAATATCAACAACGAAACCTCTTGAAAGATTCACTAAATGAGCTCCATCTTTCATTTGAGCTATTTCCTCTTTACCTATAAAGTTTTTATTGGCTGCATTATCATCAATATGTAACGTAATTACATCTGAAATATTTAATAACTCATTAAGTGAATTAATCTTAGTCGCATTCCCTAAAGCCAATTTATCCTCAACATCATAGTAATAAACATCCATTCCTAAAGCTTCTGCAAGTACAGACAATTGCTTTCCTATATTACCATACCCAACAATTCCAAGTTTTTTACCTCTAACCTCTCTTGATCCTTGTGCTGTTTTGTTCCATTGTTCGTTATGAATTTCCGTACTTCTTTGGAAAACGCTTCTCATTAACATGATAATTTCTCCAATTGCCAATTCAACTACTGAACGTGTATTACTATATGGTGCATTGAAAACTGCTATTCCTCTCTCTTTACATGCTTCTAGGTCTATTTGTTTCGTTCCAATACAAAACGCAGAAACTACCATTAATTTCTCAGCTGCCTCAACTACTCTTTTAGTAACTTGAGTTTTAGAGCGAATCCCTAAAACATGAACATCTTTTATCTTTTCTACTAACTCATCTTCAGACAAGCTTCTTGACACAGTTTCAACCGAAAACCCATCTTCGGCTAATCTCATTTTAGCATCTGCATGAACATTTTCAAGCAAAAGCATTTTAATTCTATTTTTTGGGTATGATATATTTCTTGGCAAATCGTTTATAAATAAAAATTCATCTAAATTTGGTGCAATATGATCGGCATTTGCAACTGTTTTATCTCTTAGCACATTTTCGGTATATGCGAAAAATTTATCCGCAACTCCTGCTTCTTTCGTTACATAATCACTGTAACCATCTCCAATAACCTGAATTTCTCCTTCAAGCTCTAAATCTTTCAAACACTTTATTTTACCGTTGTGTTTCGATAAAACATTATCTCTATCAAAACCAACGATGGTTCCATTTTTATCGAACTCAAATGTATTCGCATGCACTCTATTAGCAGGAATATTATATTCTTCAACAATTGGAACAATAAACTCTTTAAAACCAGCAGATATTACATAAATATCGTCTGAGTAGTTTTCAAAAAACTCTTTATTCCTTTCTATCGATTTTGAAACTTTCTTTTTCAATTCATCAATTAAAAGGGTTAAATCAGACTTTTTAGCATTTAACAATTGAATTCTTCGCTCCAAAGATTCCGTAAATGAAATCTCCCCATCAATTCCAAGGTTTGTTAAATTAACTATTCCCTGAATAATTTCATCTTTTTTTGGATTATTGGTCAAAGTAATTTCAGCTAAAACATCAAGTGCCTCAACTTTAGTTAACGTACTGTCAAAATCAAATATAAAATTTCGTTTTATAGTACTCACTGTATTCATGGTTTAGTGTATTGTGTTGTGATGTGCAAATTACAAAGGTTCTGTTAAAAAAGTATCACAAAACCACAACATTTTTGGTTTGACTAAGTTTTACTTAAAGAAAATCATTTTTTCCATGTATAACCTACAAAAGTATAAGTAAAAACCACCATATAATAGGAATAGCTTCCACTCCCAAAGAGCTATAAAAAAAAGGCTGATCCTCTGAAGCCCTCATTAAGAATACCAAAACTATAAAAAACACAACCACAAACACGTTCGAAAAGCTGGTATTCCCATCAATCAAAAATTCTAAAATCAGACAAATTGATAGAATAACAAACCCCATTTTTTTAGTCTGTTTAAGTCCTATTTTTTTTGGAATTGTTTGCAAAGAAATAGCATCAAACTTCATATCTCGAATATCAAAAGGAAGGATTAATACAAAAACAAATAAAAACCTTTGTACAACCATCAACAATATATTCATTATATCCAGTTTATTTACTCCAAAATCATACGCTGGAAGAATAACGGTAACGGCACTCCAAACTAACGAAACAATTAGTATTTTCAAATAACTAATACTACGAAGATTCTTTCTAAAACCACCAAAAAAAGGGATTGCATATAGCACGGTTATAACTCCAAATGGAATGATTAATATTTTCGTTTCTCGCTTCAAATGAAAAAAATAATAACAAAAAAAAAGAAAACAGAAGAAGGAAAATATTTGAATCAACTTTAAATTTTTTGTCAAACTTCTATGGTGCAATTTGGCAACTCCAGCATATTTAACAAAATTATACCCAGTAATAGTTCCGAAGAAAACAAAATAACTGAGCGATGTATTATACGGCACTCCCAAATATAACTCAGTGATTCTCAAAAAACAACACACGGACAGCGCTACATGAATACTTGAATTTATATAAAATTTTATGCCCTTTTTTAAGTAATTCATTAAACAAAAATAACATATCTCCCCAGAAATTAATATTCTCACAATAAATAATCAATTTGCTCAAAAAAAGATAGGTTACAAATCAGCAATTTTCTTTATTTTTGAACCACCTAAAACAAACAGCACAAATGAACACAAATTCATTTCAATTAAGACATATAGGTCCTCGCTTTGCGGATCAAGAAAAAATGTTAAAAACGATTGGTGTTGACTCTTTAGACACATTGATTTATGAGACAATTCCTGATGACATTCGTTTACATGGTGAACTAAATTTGGAACCTGCTTTAAGTGAATATGAATACTTAAATCATATTAACGAGCTGGCAAAGAAAAATAAAGTTTATAAAAGTTACATTGGGTTAGGATACCATGAAGCCATTTTACCTAGTGTTATACAACGAAACATATTAGAAAATCCAGGTTGGTATACTGCCTACACTCCTTATCAAGCAGAAATTGCCCAAGGAAGATTAGAGGCTTTATTAAATTACCAAACATTAATTTGTGATCTTACTGGAATGGAGTTGGCAAATGCTTCTCTATTAGATGAAAGTACAGCTGCTGCAGAGGCAATGGCACTTCTTTTTGATGTAAGAGAAAGGAGTAAGAAAAAGGCTGGAGCGAATAAATTCTTTGTTTCTAGTGAAATTTTACCTCAAACTTTATCTGTTCTTGAAACAAGAGCCATTCCAATCGGTATTGAGTTAATTATTGGAAACCATGAAAATTTTGATTTTTCAGATGATTTTTTTGGTGCAATTGTTCAGTATCCAGGAAAACATGGACAAATATTCGATTATACTGAGTTCGTATCTTCTGCAAATGCAAACAACATTAAAGTTGCTGTTGCTGCTGATATTTTATCTTTAGTAAAACTAAAGGCTCCTGGAGAATTTGGCGCTGATGTCGTTGTTGGTACAACTCAACGTTTCGGTATTCCTTTAGGTTACGGAGGACCTCATGCAGGTTATTTCGCAACCAAAGAAGCTTATAAAAGAAGTATTCCAGGAAGGATTATTGGAGTAACCAAAGATAGAGATGGTGGACGTGCTTTAAGAATGGCCTTACAAACTCGTGAGCAGCATATTAAACGTGAAAGAGCTACATCCAATATTTGTACCGCTCAAGTTTTATTAGCTGTTATGGCGGGAATGTATGCCGTATACCATGGTAAAGAAGGTTTACAGTACATTTCTAACAGAGCTCATAGCGCGGCGACAACACTTACTGCTGCTTTAGGTAGACTAGGGTTTAAACAAAAGAACTCTTCTTATTTTGATACTATTTTAGTTGAAGTTGAAACTCATAAATTGAAAGAAACAGCTGAATCTAATGGTATCAACTTTAATTATATTGATGATAATCATGTATCGATTTCATTAAACGAAACGGTTGGTTTAAAAGAAATTAATGCGATAGTAGATTGCTTCGAACAAGCTTTCAATATTCAAGACATTACTATAAATGAGTTCAGCTCAACTGATGCCATTCCTGAAGAATTATTAAGAAATACTGACTTTTTAACGAACGAAGTATTTAACACCTATCACTCTGAAACAGAGATGATGCGTTACATAAAGAAATTGGAACGTAAAGATTTAGCTTTAAATCATTCTATGATCTCATTAGGATCATGTACTATGAAGTTAAATGCTGCTTCTGAAATGATACCTTTAAGCAATCCTCAATGGGGTAATATTCATCCGTTTGTTCCTATTGACCAAGCAGAAGGTTACCAAGAAGTATTAAAAAACTTAGAAAGTCAACTTAATGTAATTACAGGTTTCGCTGGAACTTCATTACAACCTAACTCAGGAGCTCAGGGAGAGTTTGCTGGTTTAATGGTTATTAGAGCTTACCACCAAGCAAATGGTAATCACAATAGAAATATTTGCCTTATTCCCGCTTCGGCACATGGAACGAACCCTGCTTCGGCTGTAATGGCTGGTATGAAAGTTGTTGTTACCAAAACTGATGAAAAAGGTAATATTAATGTAGAAGATTTACGTGCTAAAGCTGAATTACACAAGGACAACTTAGCGGCATTAATGGTGACATACCCATCAACACATGGAGTATATGAAAAAGCCATTAAAGAAATTACGCAAATCATACATGACAATGGAGGTCAAGTATACATGGACGGTGCCAACATGAATGCTCAAGTTGGACTTACAAATCCAGCAACTATTGGAGCCGATGTTTGTCACCTAAATTTACATAAAACTTTTGCCATACCTCACGGAGGAGGAGGACCAGGAGTTGGACCAATTTGCGTGGCTCCTCAATTAGTACCTTTCTTGCCTACCAATCCAGTTATCGCTACTGGTGGAGAAAAAGCTATTACAGCAATTTCAGCAGCACCTTGGGGCTCATCTTTAGCTTGCTTAATATCTTATGGATACATTACTATGTTGGGTGCGGATGGATTAACAAACTCTACAAAATATGCTATCTTAAACGCTAATTATATGAAAGAGCGTTTGCAAGGACATTTCGACACTCTTTACACTGGAGAAATGGGAAGAGCTGCTCATGAAATGATTCTTGATTGTAGATCTTTCAAAAAAGATGGTATTGAAGTTGTTGACATTGCAAAACGCTTAATGGATTATGGCTTCCATGCTCCTACAGTTTCATTCCCTGTAGCAGGAACTATTATGGTTGAACCTACTGAAAGTGAAAGCTTAGAAGAATTAGATCGATTTTGCGATGCTTTAATATCTATTCGTAAAGAAATTGATACTATTTCTGCTGACAACACCAATAATGTATTGAAAAATGCACCACATACGCAAGAAATGCTTACTTCAGATCAGTGGACTTTACCTTATTCTCGTAAGGAAGCCGCTTTTCCTTTAGATTATATCGCTGAAAACAAGTTTTGGCCAACCGTACGTCGTGTAGATGATGCTTACGGTGATCGTAACTTAATATGCTCTTGTAATCCAATTGAAGACTATATAGACGCTTAATAATACATAAGGAGTAACTTGAAAGTTACTCCTTTTCTTTTTCTACCCCACTCCCACCATTGCTTCTAATCGCTTATAAATCAAACAATTCACAAAGCCCAACTAGAACAAAAACCATTCACCTTAACTTACTCACTCTTAACCGAAAAACTACTATCACTCAAAGAAAACTGAGCAAGTTAACTTTAAAGACTTCATATCTTTAGGAAAGAAATTAGATCCACCCAATCTAAAATCTAGTAAATATTAGAAATAGAATAAATTTCTTATCTAAAATTTAGCAAATCAAAAGTTTAAGGCTACTACCCCCCTAAAAGTTCAACCTTAACCTTAATCTTAAATGAAAAATCATGCATTATTATTGTTATTTATAACAATATTCGGAAGTTGTGCCCATGAAGAAGAATTGGCCCCTATTGAACCCACAGAACCAGATCAAACTGTAGATATTATAGATATTTCTGCAAAAATTAACTCTCCTATTCAAACAAGAGACTACTCTTTTTCTAATCAAGGAGTAAATGGAATATTTGAGGATCCTGAAGTTAAAAAACTATTTCAAGGAAGTATCCATGTAAATTATTCCAACAATTCATCAGATCTTAGCAATACCGATATTGAAATTGTGTGGAGAAGTAATATTGACGGTATCCTTTTTAAAGGTACTCCTAATAATTACTTTGAGAGCGATCTTCACGAAAACCTTAGTACAGGTTTACATACCATATATTTTGAGGCGTCTATTAACGGAAAAGATATTATTTCGAAAGACTCCATTATGCTTTCTAATAATATTAAATTAACAGCAAACAATACGAGTAAGGCAGTAAAGTTAAATTGGACGAAGTATAATGGAGACGATTTTGTTTCTTATCAAATATTTAGTGAAGACTTTACCCCCATTTCTGAAATACATGATATTAACACCTTAGAATATGACTATAAAGACTTCGCTTCTCTTACTGAAGATAAAAATTATCAAATCGTTGTAAAAACGGAAGTACCAAAAGATCATATTATCGGAAGCAATATCGAAAGTATGCACCCAGGTGAATTCATTGAGTTCCCTTATTACTTAAGAAAAATCATAAAAGACCCAATCAGACCAAGATTATATGCACTTGTTGGTCATAGAAACTACTCTGCTAGTGACTATGGACTTGTTGTTATCGACAAAACAGATGAAACATTTGAAATTTCCTCTCATATACTAAAAGAAGATTTTTTTACAGATTTCGTAATCTCTCAAAATGCTTCTCATCTTTTCTTATCTCAAATTGGAAGTGATAAAATTACAAAGCTCGATCTTAGTAATTTAGAAAACACAACATTTACAACGCATACAGACGGATGGGGAATTGAAAAAATAGAAATCGCAATGAATAACACCTTGCTATGTTACAGCAATTCACCCGCAATGAACGGTTCTAAATTTACAATTTATGATGGTAATTCTGGTACCAAACTAATTGGACCAATTGTAAACCCTATAACCTTCAATGGTATAAAATTTAGCTTTCTAAATAACGCAATCTATGGTGGTAAAAGTGGTTCTAATAGTGGTCAGCTCTATAAATATTCAATTAGTAACAACTTATTGACTTTAAACACTACTCCTATTAGCACATCACTAGTTACCAATCAAACTCACGAACTATTCCTTACACAAGACACACAACACATATTTTGGGAAAATCATCAACTTGATCTTAACTTAAACATTACAAGAACATTTGATGCTCCCGTAAAAGCTTGCAGTCCAGCAAACACATTTCTGGCAGATCTTAATAGAGTTTTTGACTACCATGGTGCATTCACTATTTTCGAATTCCCTAACTTTCCTGAAACAAACTCTAATGTTACCAGTTCTTTAGTTTTTCCCAATGAATCAAACATTGTGTACTGCAGAGCTAGTCAATCGAACGTAATAAACAACGGAGAAGAATATTATCCAGCCAATACACAAATATTTAACTTTAAAATAGGCAAATCCGACGTTTATTAACAATATAGGGAATCATTATTACTATCTTTTGATTTTCACCTATTTTTTTAACCGTGAAACAAGCTTCCTGACAAGAAGCTTGTTTTTTTTATTAGACACCATTATGTTTTCCTTTAAAAATTAGGTTCATACTAAACAATAAAATATTTTTGCAATAAATTTAAAATCGGTCTTATGAAAAGACTATTATTAATTGCTATACCATTATTTTTATCTACAAACTCCTATTGCCAAATTGGACGACAGGTCACAACAATTTACCGTGGTGACTTTTATATATCAGGAGGATTAGCTCTTACCTCTGAAAATAGAAATATAAATAATGTTGACAGATCTCCAGAAAGTAAAACCTTCGGATATAGCATCTCTCCTAAATTCGGTTATTTTTTTAATGATAATTTAGCCATTGGTGCAGGTGGAAGTATAACTCATAATGATAATGAAAATTTTAATGGCAGTAACTTCACATATAACAAACAATACAACTCTTATAGCGTTTTTGCCTTCTTAAAAAAATTCTTCAATATTGACAAAAAACTATTATTTTCCTTGCAAGGAGAGCTAAGGTACTCTCATATCAAAAAGAATATAGAAAGTATTCAAACATTTCCAAATGAATATCTTATAACCAACAACATCTCGGATATTTACGAATTAGGAGTGCGACCAGGAATAACTTTTTTTCTAACAAAAAAAATAGCCTTTGAGGCTAGTTTTGGTTTTTTAACATACAACATCGCTACCACAATATCAGATAACCCTTATCAACAAGTCACGTCTAACAATTTCGATTTAGACTTCAATTCAGAAAACTTAGTTTTTGGATTAGCAATTTTTCTATAAGGCTTTTATGCTTTGAAATACTATTTTAAACATTCATAAATCATAAATTTCTTATTCTCTTTTATCACTTCAACTGAGTTGAATATTTTACTCAGATGAGTTTTATAATTCAAATGTTTATTGGCTACCAAAACAAAGCGACCTTCTTTTTTTAAACAATCACAAACCATTTCAAATAGAGATAAACTTACCTCTATATTATTTTCAAATTCGAAGTGAAATGGTGGGTTAGAAAGAACAACATCAAACTCTTTTCCTTTAAGATCAATAATGGTATCACTACATATAAATACAGCCTTCTTATTGTTTAAATTAATTTTAGCAGACTCTATAGCTAAGCTAAAATCGTCAATAAAAGTAACTTCCGCTTCTGGATTTTGCTCTGTTACTACATAACCTATCACACCATTACCACAAGCCAAATCAAGCACTCTGGTTTCGGTATTTTTTATGTTGATATTCTCAAGAAAGAATTTCGTACCAATATCAATTCTACTTGAAGAAAACACACCATAGTATTGCAAAAATAGATTTCCATCAAATTCAATGCGATTTACTAATTCTTTAGCCAGTATATCTTTTTTAGGCTTCTTTAAAATTAATAACCTTGCTTTCTTCCAAGCTTTTGTTTGCTCAGTAGTTTCGAAATACAACTCTGCTATTTCCAACATACTTTTTGAAAAATGCTTGGTCATAAAACAACATATTACTTCAGTATTTTCATGTGCGCTTCTATGAATATTATACAGAAACAACTCAAAAAGCTCTAAAGACTTAGGGGTTTTTATCAAAGCTAAATCAACCCGCTTGTAATCCTCCAATGGATCCAAGAACGAAACTTTCGAATCAAGTGAATTCCTTTCTAAATTTTGAACTATTGCTTTTTGCTGACTAGCATGAGTTATTATTACACGGACATCCAATTTATTCAAAACACAACTCCAAACCCCAAATCGATCGTTAAACGTATGAATTGTTTTACTATCATAGTCTTTGACATAATCCAAAGCCATTAATTCGGCATTACTCCAAGCCCGTAAATTATTGTCCTTAGTTTGAGGATATCTTTCTAATAAAAAACTTTCTTTATGTATATCTAAAACCAATTAACCTTAATTTTTAATTATAATATATCTCATCCAACGGAGAAATTTTATCACTCTTATCTCTTCTAAATACATTTTGAGCTTCTAATTTAGATATAGAGTCTTTCCCCATAGCTGCAACCATTTCCTTTACCGCAGAAACTGTTTTTTGATGGTAATTTTGTACTCTTTCATTTTTATACTTCACTACTAGCGCTTCAACTAAATCATCATCTTGAGTAGCCACACCAACAGGACATGTATCTAAATTGCACTCACGTGCTTGAATACATCCCAGACTAAGCATAAAACTTCGTGCCATACCTATTACATCAGCTCCAAGCGCCAAGTACTTCACAACATCGAATGCATCAACAGCTTTTCCACTGGCCATAATTTTGATCTGATCTTTTAATCCATATTTTTTCAATGTTTTATTGATAAAAACAAGTCCTTCAATCAATGGAGTTCCAATATAGTTTGTAAACTCTAAAGGAGCCGACCCTGTACCTCCTTCACCTCCATCCACAGCAATAAAATCAGGGTAATTATTTGAATCCGAAAACTCCTTAATCATAGCTTCTATTTCATCAGTATTCCCAACACACAATTTAACACCTACAGGTTTTCCATTACTCAACTCCCTTACCTTTTGAATAAACTCAATCATCTCAGTAAAATTTGAAAAGGATGAATGGCTAGGAGGAGAATCAACTCTTGTATATGGTTTAACCGCTCGTATTTTAGCAATTTCCTCAGTATTTTTTTTTGCTGGTAAGATCCCTCCATGCCCAGGCTTTGCACCCTGTGAAAATTTAATTTCTATCATTTTCACTTCAGGCCTTATTGCATTATTTCTAAAAATCTCATCATTAAAAACTCTCTTTCCATTTTTCGTTTCTCCAGCTCCAAAATATCCAGTTCCTACTTGAAATATCAAATCTCCGCCTTGTAAATGATAAGGTGAAATTCCACCCTCGCCAGTATTATGAGCAAAATCTCCAAGTTTTGCTCCTTGATTTAAAGCCATGATTGCATTTTTACTTAATGAACCAAATGACATGGCTGAAATATTTATTATAGATGCATTATATTTTTGAGAACATTTATCCGAACCTATTAGAATTCTCTCACCTTCAATATGATGATGATCAGTTGGAAACAATGAATGCTTCACAAACTCATACCCTTTTGCATAAACATCATGCTGAGTACCAAATGGTATCGTTTCAATTTCTTTTTTAGATCTCTGATAGACAATACTTCTTTTTTCGCGGTTAATGGGAGTTCCATTTAAATCATCTTCAATAAAGTATTGTTGAATTTTTTCACGTTCTTCTTCAAAAACCCATCTCAATCTTGCCACAATAGGAAAAGCGCGCATCAATGAATGTTTTTTCTGAACAAAGGCATCAAACAATGCTAGTAAGGTAAAAATAGTAGAAATAGTTAACAAAATAAAGTTCCCCATCTCAGGTATAAAAAAAGTTAACACTCCACATAAAATGTTAAGTCCAATAACCACAGCTAGTATTGTATCTCTCATATAATCAAGTTTTAGAAGCTAAAAATACAAGTTTTATTGCATAAAAAAAGCTCTGAAATAATCAGAGCTTATATATTGTAAAAAATTCAAATTATTTCTTGAATTTTGCGTATTTGTTTTTGAATTTATCAATACGTCCAGCAGTATCAACTAACTTAGACTTACCAGTATAGAAAGGGTGAGATGTTCTAGAAATTTCCAATTTAATTAATGGATACTCTTCTCCTTCAAATTCTAATGTTTCTTTTGTATTTGCAGTAGATCGAGTAATAAATACATCTCCGTTTGACATATCTTTGAATGCAACCAATCTATAATTTTCTGGGTGTATACCTTTTTTCATCTTAATATTACTTTAAATTTTATAATCAAATTGTTTAAAGTTGGTAAAGCTTTAAACGCCTTCACAAAAATCAAAAACCTGCAATGGCTATTTGAAGGTGCAAATTTAACCCTTTTTTTTAATTTCCAAACAATAAATTGTTTTAATTTGTAGGGTCAAAAATAAACTTGAAAACAAATATCATTTCATTATGAACATTTATAAATATCTTGCTTTTACCTGTTTAGCTGGTATACTATTAACTTCTTGCAGTGAAAATAATTATAAATTTAAGCTTAACACCACTAAAAAAGCTAACCTAGGAGCAAAAGCAAATATTGAATTTGAACAATTAAAAGGAAATAAAATTGATTCAGTTCACATTTATGTTAATAAGAAAAGAGTCAATAAAAATGAAACAAAAGTTTCTTTTAACACTTCCGATTTTGGTGTTGGAAAGCATTTGATTACCGCCATCGCTTTTTATCCAAATAAGTCGAAAAAATTAAATAATTCTATTGAGGTTTTTGCGGATAAACGTTACACTTCATACAAGTTCAAAATAGTAAACACGTACCCACATGATAACAAAGCATATACCCAAGGGCTAGAATATCACAATGGATTCTTATATGAAACCACTGGTAGAAGAGGTAAATCGAGTTTAAGAAAAGTTGAATTAAAAACTGGAAAAGTTCTTCAACAAATCAATTTAGATAAAAAGTACTTCGGAGAAGGTATGACTATTTTTGATAATAAAATTTACTGGCTTACTTGGCAAGCACGTAAAGGTTTTATCTATTCACTAGATACTTTCGAGAAAATTGGCAGCTTTAATTACAACAAAAGTAATGAAGGTTGGGGGTTAACTCATAACGATAACGAGTTAATCAAATCTGACGGAACTAATAAAATCTGGTTCTTAAATCCAAGTGATCAAAAAGAAAAGAGAAATATTCAAGTATACACCAACAAACTCACGATAAAAGAATTAAACGAACTAGAACTTATTAACGGCAAAATCTATGCAAATTATTGGAAAAAACCTTTAATCGCTATTATAAATCCTGAAAACGGTATTGTTGAAGGAATAATTAACTTAACTGGTTTGGTTGAGGAAATGAAAAAAACTCAAAGTTTAGTCGATGAAGACGAAGTTTTAAACGGAATTGCTTTCGACAAAGAGAATAATAGGATGTTCGTTACTGGAAAAAACTGGAATAAATTATTTGAAATAGAAATAATTAAACAATAATTTCTGTTTTAAATTGTTATTTTAGAACCATTAAACCTTTCTTCTAAAATATTTTGATGAGATCTACTTTATTAATTGTCGTTGCTGTTATATTCATTTTTTCTGCTGGCTCTTGCAGAAAAGATTTTGAGACTATACCTAATTTTGGGAGTCTAGAATTTTCAAAAGATACTATCTTTTTGGATACGATTTTTAGTAATATAGGATCTTCAACTTATAATTTAAAAATATATAATAGAAGTAATAATGCTATTACTATTCCTTCTATAAAACTTGAAAACGGAACTACATCAAGCTATAGATTAAACGTTGATGGAATTCCAGGAAAAGAATTCGAGCAAATTGATATTTTAGCCAGAGACAGTATATTCATTTTTGTAGAAACTACTGTTGATTTCAGCTCAATTACTGATCCTTTGTATACAGATAAAATTCTCTTTGATAATGGTAATAACCAACAAAGTGTAGATTTAGTAACTCTTGTTCAAGATGCCAATTTTATCTTCCCGAATAGAACTGGTTTAGAAATAGAAACCCTAACTATTAACGGTGAAGAAACTAATATACAAGGGCGATACTTAACTGATGAGGAATTGAACTTCTCAGCAGATAAGCCCTACGTAATTTATGGTTATGCTGCAGTGCCTTCAGGCAAAACATTAACTATTGAAAAAGGTACTAATATTCACTTTCATAATAATTCTGGACTTATAGTTGATAACAATGCTACTTTAACTGCCAATGGTACTTTAGAACAAAAGATTACTTTTCAAGGAGATCGATTGGAACATCAATTTGACAGAGTTCCTGGTCAATGGGGAACTATTTGGATTAGAAATGGTAGTATAAATAATATATTTTCTAATGTTGTGATAAAAAATGCTGTAGTCGGAACATTAGTGGAAGGGTTGTCAGATACTCCTTCAATTACCCTACTTAATACAGAGATATACGATTGCGCCGCTTATGGGCTGTTTGCAAGAAACACTAACATTATAGGTAATAATTTGGTTATCGGAAGTGCTGGACAATCTTCTTTAGCTTGCACTCATGGCGGTAAGTACAATTTTAATCATGCCACTTTTGCCAATTATTGGAACAACAGTCTCCGACAACTTCCTTCTGTTATTATCAACAACCATTATACTTTTAAAAATAATAGTAACGAAGAAGTAACTGACGTAAAAGATTTAATAGAAGCTAACTTCTCTAACACCATTATTGAAGGAAACAACAATATTGAGTTAATATTTGATAAAATAGGGACTACTATTTTTAATTACAACCTTAACCATTGTTTAATTCAATTTAATGATTTAAACAACGTTTATTCAAATGTGGAAGAACTAAACCTTAGCGATACATCTCACTATCAAAATAACATTATTAACGGACTTCCCGATTTTGAAAATCCATTCGAAAACATGTTTTCAATACTATTTAATAGTGATGCTATCGGTAGTGGTAACTTCACTCCACTAACAGAAGACATTGAAGGAAATTCAAGAACCACTTCAATAGATATTGGAGCTTTCCAATTTATAGAAGAATAGCTTCAAACTCCTTATTTTATTAAATTATTTGTAATAATTTCCTTTTTGTTTTAGAAATATTTAACATATTGAAAATTAGTGATTATTTCTTAATAAGAGCCTATTCCTTTATTTTTAAGGCATTTTTACTTCATTTTTTTTGTTAAAAAATTGCTTCTTTAAGATTTATTTAAGATTTTAGCAACTAATTAATTCAAATAATTATATAATGAGAACAAAGTTTAATGGAATTTTAACGCTATTACTGGCGTTGGTTGTGCAAATTTCCTTTGCGCAAGACCGAACAATTTCAGGTACCGTTTCTGACGAATCAGGTCCATTACCTGGGGTTACAGTCTTGAAAAAGGGCACAACACAGGGTACTGAAACTGACTTTGACGGAAACTACTCTTTAAAGGCTAAATCAGGGGATGTACTTGTATTTAGTTTTGTTGGGATGAAATCAGCTCAAAAAACGGTTAACGGTGCTAATCAAATTAATGTGCTTATGGAAAATGACAACTTACTTGAAGAGGTTGTTGTTGTTGGGTATGGTACAACTACAAAAAAAGCTTATGCCGGTACCGCTGCAACTATTCAAACTGAAAACCTTGAGGCCAAATCATTTTCGAATGTTTCTCAAGCGTTAGCAGGAGAGGTTGCGGGTGTTACTGTTATTAACACTTCAGGTCAACCAGGAAGTATTGGTACAGTTCGTATTAGAGGTTATGGGTCTCCTTTAGGAAATCGTAGTCCTCTTTATGTTGTTGATGGTGTACCATTTGCTGGTAACTTCGATTTGAATTCAGTTAACCCTGCAGATATTAAAACTACTACCGTATTAAAAGATGCTACAGCAACGGCTATTTATGGTTCACGTGGAGCGAATGGTGTTGTTTTAATAACAACTAAATCTGGATCTAAATCAGAAAAAGGTTATATTGAAGTAGACGTTAAGACAGGTATTAATCAACAAATAATTCCTCGTTACGAAGTTCTTTCTTCACCTGAAGAGTTTATTGGTTTAGTTTGGGAAGGTTTATATAATCGTGGAGTATTTGGAGACCCTGCACAGCCTGATCCGGAAGCTTTCGCCAATAACACTTTATTCGGTAATGATGGTATCGGTCAAGGTTACAATTTATGGAATGTTACTGATGCAGCGTCTTTAATCGACCCTACCACTAGAACCGTAAGACCTGGGGTGCAAAGATTATTTACCCCTGAAAGATATGGGGATATAGCTTTTGGCACAGGAATAAGATCTGAGGCCAACCTTAGAATTGGAGGTGGTTCTGAAAAATCAAAATACTTCTTTTCAGTAGGATACTTAGATGACAGCGGGTATACAGTTAATTCTGATTACAGAAGATATTCGACAAGATTAAACGTTAATTCAGATGTAAAAGATTGGTTGACAGTTGGCGTAAATATGGGGTATTCTTACTCAGAAAGCACTAATAACGGACAAATAGAAGGGTCTGAAAATGTTTTTGAATTTGCTGATAAAATGGCTCCTATATACCCCGTTTTCGCGAGATATCCAGGTACTGGAGACTTAATTCCAGATCCAATTTATGGTGGTTCTCAATATGACTATGGAGCTCAAACCTCAATAATTAATAATTTTGGTTTTGATAGAAACAGACCTAATGCTAATAACTTAAATGCAATTGGTTCGGCTGTACTTGATTTTTTAGGCGCGGATACACATGGTTTAAATGGAAATGTTTCTGCTAATTTTAAGCTTACTGATGACCTAACCTTCGAAACCCAATTTGGAGGTCAATATTCTTATGAAAAACGAGTAGATGCTGGTAACCATGTATATGGAACTTCAGAAGGATCTGGTGGTACTTTAGGAATTAGAGATCGTATTAGATGGTCTAAAACATTTTTGCAGTTATTAAGATTTAACAAATCTTTTGGTGACCATTCATTTGAGGCTTTAGCTGCACATGAAACTTTTGAACGTAGCTTTGCTCAATCTAATGTATCTAAGCAAAGTGTAGTTGTTCCTGGTTTATATGTACCTAACAATTATCTTCTTACTACATCACCTACTTCAGGTTATCAAAATGCATCTGCTATAGAATCTTACTTTGGTCAAGTGAATTATAACTTTGCCAATAAATACTTCTTAACTGGTTCTTTAAGAACCGATGGCTCTTCACGTTTCGTAAAAGATAAATGGGGAGTATTTGGTTCTATTGGTGCTGCATGGATTATTAGCGAAGAAGATTTTATGTCCAATAGTTTTGTTTCCTTTCTAAAACTAAAAACTTCGTATGGTGTTACTGGTGATCAGGATGGCGCGGAAACTTGGCGAGGGTACAATACTTTCAACGCTGACTCTGTTGGTGGTGAATTGGCTTTATCTGAAAGAATTCCTGGAGATGAAAATTTAACATGGGAAACATCTAAAATGTTTCAAGTGGGAATAGAAAGTGGTTTTGGGCAATACTTGGATGCTAATTTTGATTTCTACAGAAAAAATACTGACAATTTGTTTTTTAATGCTCGAAGAGGTCCATCTGTAGGTTTCTCTTCTATTCGCGTTAATGATGGAGAAATTTTAAATCAAGGTTTTGAATTTGATCTAACGGGTCATATTGTTAATACGGAAGACTTTAAGCTTGATTTAAGTGTTAACGGTGAAATGTTAACCAATGAGTTTGTTACCATGCCATTAGATGCATCGACTGGGCTACCTAAAATCTTAGACGCTGGTTCAAGTGAGGATAGTGGGCTTTTCGCTTTTGCTGCTGGTAGATCAATGTTTGATTTCTATTTAAGAGAATCAGCAGGTGTAGACCCTGCTGATGGTACACCTATGTGGTATCAATATTATGATGATAAAAATGACAATGGTGTTTTAGATGCTGGTGAAGGTGATTTTGCTATAGAAGAAAATGGTATAAACACAAGTACGACTTCTTCTCTTTTCGAATATCAGCAAAGAGTTTCAGGAGCTAATATTAAAAGAACTACCACAAAGGTTTATGGAGATGCTACCCAAGTTTTTATAGATAAATCTTTTATTCCAGATTTAAGAGGAGCTTTCAGATTGTCAGGGAAATTCAAGAATTTTGATTTCTCAACTCAATTTACTTATAGTATAGGTGGATATGCGTTTGACGCTCAATATCAAGAATTAATGACTGATCGCTTTGGTGCGGCTTCTACAAACTACCATGTTGATATTAGAAACAGATGGTCACAGCCAGGTGATGTGACGGATGTTCCAAGGTTAGCTGATGGATTGGAGCAAAACTCTACCTCTGACCGTTTCATTACTAGCACTGACTTTATTGCTTTAAATAATGCCAGAATTGGATATACAGTACCTAGTTCTTTTATGCCGAATTCTGGTATAGACTTAATTAACTTATGGGTTTCTGGAGATAACTTATTTATTGAATCTGCCAGAAAAGGATTTAACCCTTCAATACGTGAGACAGGTAATTCTGGACGTAGAATTTATGCTCCTGCTACAACCATAACTTTCGGTGTAAGAGTTAAGTTTTAATTTTATAAACTAGTAGATATTATGAAAAAAATAATAAAAATATCATTACTTACAGCATTTTTAGGGCTCGCCTTTAGTTGTAGTGATGAACTATTAAATAATGACGGCACTTCAGGTGAAAGTCAGCCAACGCAATTTTTAACCTCGGCACAATTAGAGCAAGGTGCTAAAACGAACCTAGATATTCCCGCGGCATTCGTTACAGGAATGTATGCGCAAATGATCCAGTTTGGATCGGGAGGAACAGAAGGTCATGATGATTTTGGACATAAATCGTATGATGTTTTTGGAGATATGGTATCTGGAGATATGGCACTAAGTACAAGTACTTATGGATGGTATAGAGCAAGCATTACTGAATTACAAGCTTGTGAAGATTTTACTTTTGGTGATAACCGCCAAATATGGAGATATTATTATCGTATTATTCGTTCTGCTAATACGGTGATTGAAAATTTAGGTGGTAACGATGCGACACCTTCTACTGAAGAAGGAAAGCATAATATGGGGCAAGCAAAAGCGATGAGAGCTCACTCTTATTTCTATTTAACTCAATATTATCAAAAAGAATATAATGCTTCAGAACCTATTTTACCATTATATATAGAACCGATCGGTGTTAACTTACCTAAATCAACAGCTGGAGAAGTTTATACTCAGATGGAAAAAGATTTAACTGATGCTATTTCTTTACTATCTGGATTTAATAGAAGTGCAAAAAGTTCTGTTAATTTAGATGTTGCTAAAGGTTTTTTAGCCTATGTCCTTGGAGCTAAAGGTGGAGAGGATTCTAGAGTTGCAACATTAACTCAAGAAGTAATTAACGCTGGAAACCATTCAATGTTAGCTTCTTCAGAGGTAACAAATGGTTTTGCAGACGTTAATACATCTAGCTGGATGTGGGGTATTGATATAACCGAGACAAATGAAATTGGATTAGTCTCTTGGTGGGGTCAAATAGATGCTTGGTCATTTAGTTATGCTGCTTACGGAGATAACAAGTCTATCGATCAATCTCTTTTTGACGCTATTCCAGCCAATGATGCACGTAAAGCACAATTTTTTAATAACCCTACTAATGGTAGACATTTACAACCGTTATTTAAATTTTATGCTTCTGGAAGCATAGGTGGTACTTCTACAGTTGTTTCTGCTGATTATGTTTACATGAGAATTGAAGAAATGTATTTATTAAATGCAGAAGCTAATGCGAAAGCAGGTGCTGAAGGCGCCGCTAGGACAAGCCTAAAAGCATTAGTATCTAGACGTGTACCTGATGTGACTTATATTGATGCTTTATCAGGACAGGCTTTGTTAGATGAAATTTACTTGCAAACTCGTATTGAATTTTGGGGTGAAGGTAAAAGTTATTTAGCAATGAAGCGTAATAAAGCCACCGTTACAAGAGGATCAAATCACTTGTCTCTAGTTGGTACGCCAATTCAATATAATGATGAAAGGTTTACTTTTGAAATTCCATTAGATGAAATTCAAAACAACCCCTTCATTACGGATCAAAACTTATAATAGTTTAATTTCAAACCTCTGCTCACGTTGCAGAGGTTTGTTATTTATTAATAGTAAAAGTAAATTATTTAAATAAATAATTATCACTACAAATTATAGGCACTCTCTCTTCTTCTTTAACCAAGACCTATAATAACTCCACTTTTATTTATTAATGAGTAAATACTGTAGGGTATTTACAAATAACTTAAGTGTATACCTAATTTTAAACATTAATATTATAATCTTAAATTATAACTACTAATCAATCTAAGTTTACATACTAACTATCTCTGTTTTTTATTTAATTAATCAATTTATTTAACCATGAAGAAAATTACTTACAGAGTATTTACCATGTTAGCTTTATTACTTATTACTATCAGTTGTAACGACGAAGTCGAGTTTACTAACTACGCCACTTTCGAAAAAAACTCATCCGATGTCGGAGTACCTCCTAACAGTGAGATTGTTGAAAGTATTATCATTTATACCGGTAATATCGTAGGAAATGATAGAAGCATTGAGATAATAATCGATGAAGACGAATCGACGATTAGCGCATCTGCTTATTCTATTCCTAGTAGTATAACGATCCCTGCCAACACTAATAGTGCCTCTTTGGACATTACGTTCAAAGATGAAGGTTTGGACATTGCAACGGATAAAATATTAGTTTTAAATTTAAAAGGTAGTGATGACTTTTATGTTGGTGAAAAAATTACGCTTAACGTTTCCAAAGTTTGTAACTCTGGAATGTCTAAAGCCAAAGTAACTTTAGACTTTGACGATTGGCCCGAAGAAGCGTATTGGTCTATCACTAATACATCTACAGGAGAAGTTGTACTCGCAAGTGCAGCCACTCCTAGTTATGGAGCCTACGCAGGTATGACTGGTAGCCTCTCCTCTGCAATATGTCTTAGTCCTGGTGACTATGTTATACAAATATATGACGCATATGGAGATGGAGGTACAGGATACGTTTTAACATTGAACGGGGCGAATGTTTTTACAGCTTCCGGTAATTATGGATCCTACACTTCTTCCACATTTACTGTTCAATAGAAACAAAAAACAACACTTATAAGTCAGAGAAATTATTCTCTGACTTTTTGATTTATAATAGCCTGTTAAATGAGTGTTTTTTACGGTTACAACATCTATTCGTTTAAAGAACCACAATTTATAAGATATAATCTGGGGCCGAATAAATTAAAATAGAAAACTAAAAATAAATACATAATAGATTAGATTTTAATTGTATACTATTATGATAATTCTATTAACTTTGCAGCATGCAAGAAAACACAATAATTTTCGGTATTAGAGCTATAATTGAAGCCATTGAAAGCGGTTCTTCAATTAATAAGGTTTATTTACAGAAAGGCCTGAGAGGTGACCTATTTTATCAACTAGAAAAACTCACTAAAAAGAATAAAATTTCAATAAGTTTAGTTCCTGCGGAAAAACTTGATAGATTGTCAAAACATAATAATCATCAAGGTGCTGTTGCTAAAATTGCTCCTATCGAGTTCAGTGATCTTGAAACCCTAATCAATAATACTATAGAAAACAGCGAAACCCCGCTCTTTCTACTTTTAGATCAAGTTTCTGATGTTCGTAATTTCGGAGCTATTATTAGAACTGCTGAATGTACTGGAGTGAACGGGATTATTATTCCTAAAAGTGGAAGTGCTCCTGTTAATGCAGAAACAATTAAAACATCAGCTGGAGCAGCATTTAAAATTCCAATATGTAAAGTTGACCATATTAAAGATGCCATATTCCATTTAAAATCGGTAGATATAAAATTAGTTTCGGCTACAGAAAAAACGGAAGATTTAATTTATGATGTTAATTTTAATCAACCAATCGCGATTGTAGTAGGATCAGAACATAAAGGAGTTAGTAATTCTGTTTTGAAGTTATCAGATTATAAAGCAAAATTACCGTTATTAGGAGAAATAGAATCTCTTAACGTTTCAGTTGCTTGTGGAGCTTTCTTATATGAAACCGTAAGACAACGTTCTTTATAAAACAAAAAGAAGATTCAGTTTTACTCTGGATCTTCTTTATAAATATACTTATAAGTAATTGTATTAATTATCTCTTCTTCAGTTTCTTCAACTGGAGGAATGTAATTACCCTCATTATCAAACATATCATCAAAATCATTCCTACTAAAGACAAATTCCTCCTTAGTAATGCCTTTATTTTTAAAAATAAAAGCAAGTGTTATTCCAACTATAAATCCCGACAAATGTCCTTCCCAAGAAATTCCTTCTTTTAAAGGAAAAACATACCACACCATACTTCCATATAAAAAAATTACAACTAGAGACACCGCAACTAATCTAAAATGTTTTTTTAATATTCCACTAAAAAAAACAAAACTAAAGAGTAAGTATACTATTCCGCTCGCTCCTATATGATGAGATTCTCTTCCTATTATCCAAGTCAAAGTACCCGTCACAATTCCTCCATAAATTAAGATATTTTTAGAAACATCTCTATAGAAATAAAGCAATATACTGGTTAAAACGAATAATGGTATAGAATTGTTAAATAAATGACTAACACCACTATGTATAAATGGTGAAAATAATATTCCTCTCAGCCCAGTAAATGATCTTGGATAAAGTCCATATTCATTAAAATTTAGTCCAAATTTAATTTCTAACCAATAAACAAACCATATTACAAACACCATAATGAATGGTATCATAATCATTCTATCCGAAAACTTAAGATCATACTTTTCACTCATAACATTTTAATATCAAAAATAAATCCAAAAAAAAACTATGCTATTTTGTCATATTTTATGTACTTAAATTTAGTCAAAATAATTAGTAACTTTGACTTATAATACACTCTTTAAAATGAGCCAACCTTTAGCGGAAAGAATACGACCAAAATCGTTACAAGACTATATAAGTCAACAACATTTAGTTGGACCTAACGGAATCTTAACAAATCATATTAAACAGGGAATAATCCCCTCACTAATCTTATGGGGGCCACCTGGAATTGGTAAGACAACACTCGCTAATATTATTGCAAAAGAATCGGAACGTCCATTTTACACCTTAAGTGCAATTAGTTCTGGAGTAAAAGACGTTAGAGAGGTTATTGAGAAAGCAAAAAAAAGTAGTGGCCTATTTACACAGAAGAATCCTATTCTATTCATTGATGAAATTCACAGGTTTAGTAAATCGCAACAAGACTCTCTTCTTGGAGCGGTAGAACGAGGTTGGGTTACCTTAATTGGAGCAACTACGGAAAACCCCAGTTTTGAAGTTATTCCCGCCCTCTTATCAAGATGTCAAGTTTACATTCTAAATTCATTTGATAAAGAAGATTTAATCGCACTTTTAAATCGAGCAATAGAAAAAGACGAAATAATTTCGAAAAAAGGAATAATATTAAAGGAAACTGACGCTTTATTACGAGTTTCAGGTGGAGATGCTAGAAAACTATTAAATACATTTGAATTACTCGTTAATACAGAAGATAAAATTACAATAACCAACGAACTGGTATTAAAAAAAATTCAAAAGTCTCCAGCGCGATATGACAAAACGGGAGAACAGCATTATGATATAATTTCTGCTTTTATAAAATCTATACGTGGAAGTGACCCAAATGCTGCTGTATATTGGTTGGCAAGAATGATCGAAGGAGGAGAAGATGTGAAATTTATTGCACGTAGGTTACTAATTTCGGCTTCTGAAGATATAGGAAATGCAAATCCTACCGCTTTAATATTGGCGAATAATACGTTTCAAGCGGTATCTGTAATAGGTAACCCAGAATCAAGAATACTATTAAGTCAGTGCGCAGTATATTTAGCTAACTCCCCTAAAAGCAATGCCTCTTATATGGCTATAAACGAAGCTCAGAGTCTAGTTAAAAAAACAGGGGATTTACCTATACCTTTACACTTAAGAAATGCTCCTACTAAATTAATGAGAGATCTTGATTACGGAAAAGACTATTTGTATTCTCATAATTATCAAGGAAATTTTGTTAATCAGGAATACATGCCTGACGAAGTTCAAAACACCAAATTATACGAGCCTGGTAATAATTCTCGCGAAAATCAATTCCGAGAAACCTTGAAACAACGCTGGAAAAATAAATACAATTATTAAAACAAAAAAATAAGGTGTTCTAACAAACACCTCATTTTTTTTTTAATAGATAATACTCTAAAACTTTATATTATAAAATCTCGTTATTTTCTCTTCTCCTTCATAATACTCAGCCTTCCAAAAATCGTTTATCTTGTAAATAATTCCTTTCTTATTTTTTAAAATAAACACATTTTTTAATTCCGACTTAAGAACAATAAAAACCTTCTGTGGTTGACTATCCACAAGCTGAAACCCATTATTCAATGATTGCGCATATAGTAACTTCAACTCAACATTTGCTTTAAGTTTCACACCTTCCATAACTTCAGGTGTCGAATTTACAGAGTTTACAATAGCCTTATCATTCTTGACATTTTCATTTGTTAATGGTACATACTTATACTTTAAATTCTTAATAGAAACAAACGCACTTCTTATAGAAGCGTGATAAGCCTTTTTATAATCTTTTAATTTACTTGCACCTTCGTCAGAGGTAAAAACTATTCTATTATTACAATCTTTTAGTTCTACAAAGTTCTTTGTTGTAAACATACTAGACGCATCTTTAATCACTCCTGTTAACGCTAAGCATCTATTTCTACTTAAATCATCAGGTAACTCTTCATTTTCCAAGTAAACCTTAAAACCATGTTTTTTAAATAAGAACTTAGTTAATGAACTCGTTTGATATTGATCATCTTTTTTCAAAAAATCAAACCTCGTTGGCACAACGATATATTTATAATTATTAATTTTTTTCTGGCCATATCCTGCTAACGTAAATATGCAGAAAATGACAAAAAACATTTTGTTAATTTTCATCGATTACTTTTATTTTTTTCAATGATGAATATAAGAATATTTGCAATTTAATTTATCTAAAAATTAAATTTACCCCTAATTGGAACGATGCTGTATTGGTATCTGCTAAATTTGACAAACCAAAGATATTGTCAACAATACCATAAACATTTACTTTTCCAATCTTAGCTGACAAACCAGCGCCTATATTTGTAGAGGAGAAATCATCAATAGTATATGTAAACTTTCCCATTAAACCTTTTAAAAATCTTCGTTCATAAAAACCTGTTAGTGCCAATCTCGGTCCTGTAGGTCTAAATACTGAAAATATTTGAGCCCCTACTCCATTGTCATAATAATCATTATAACTCATATCATAACAATTTTTTTCTTTTCTTGTTTTACCCCAAACATGTTTTACCGAAGCATTGAACTTTATCGGTCTCATAACAGAATATGAATCATTATTTTCTTCGGTTGGAACCTTCGATTTAAAATCATTACTTAAATCTTCCCAGTAATTGGTATTATTCCCATCGTATTGAAATTCTATTCCTGAAAACGAATAACTTCCATTAATATTTGCATTTTTTACATCTTCTGAATAACCTACGAAACCAATATCAAGCAAACTTGCGGTTAACTCAGTGCTTTCATCTAACTTATAAGTAAAACCAAAATCTATTCCTAGCCCTAAATTTCCTCCCAAAAAAGAACGTCCTAACAAGGTACTAGCATCTATCGTCTCATCATTCTCATCATAAATTCCCGAACTATACCCCGTTACATTTACATTATTCAAAAAATGTCTATAGATATTATCCTGTCCCAATCTTGTCGTAAAGCTACCAGTATTGTTCGTTGTCATAACGTTAGCAACTCCAGAATATATCTTTAATCTGGCTCCGATATTCAATTTTTCGCTAACCTTTCTAGATAGTCCAAAATGAAGAACTCCCAATGCTTCTGCTTTAAAGTTTCCCTGTGACAGGGAAAACTTTTTATTCAAGTAAGCCGCATTCCCTTCATTTAACAATGTAAAAATATCTTTAGGTGCGTTTCCAAAAACATCTATTTCAGTATAAAAACCAGCGGAAATAAAATTCTTCTCATCCAATCTAAATCCACCACTAACTACTTCTATTTGAGAATTAAACTGTAAATAATCATCGGCAGAGATTCTATTGAGCGCATTTCTAAACTTTATGTTCGGATCTATTCCATCATTCCTAAAAATATCAGCAACCGTAATTCCAGTAATTCCAGCTTGAAACGAGATTCCCGATAACAACGGAATCCCTACTGAATATTTATAATTTACTTTGCTTCCTGGATTTAGTAATAATGCCTGAGGGATTTGATCAAATTCATACAACACCTGCTTATTCTGAGCCACAGATGTTTTCGATATTCCTAAAAGAAATATCATAATAACTATTAACTTTTTCATTAATTTATTCCGAAATAAAATGTTCCTGCTGATTTAAATATAAAAGTTTTATCGTCGTTGATATCAATTATTGAACCATCCGCGCTAGGAAGTAACTCTACAGTAACTTCAATTTTAGTTGAGTTTAAAATAGCACTATTATCCGACAGTATTATTTCCTCCTTAACTTTGTATTTAGATACGTTTTGATTGACTTCAATTTGGGGAATTCGATACGTTTCATCATTCGCCTGATTTAAAAATCTAAAATCAATGGTGAATCGTCTATCAAAAGGATTTGTTATTTCAAAATCAATATCTACTTTTTTCAATCGATCGGTCACCGAATTTTCAAAAATCTCTACTCGCGTTACGTCTGAAATCCTACTAACTTCTATACCGGTAGGACTTACTAAAGAGGTTTGTGGTAAGTTTGAATAAATCAATGATCCAATATAAGTAGGGGTCAACTCTATGTCATCTGCTTGGTTAAAGTCTAAATCTTCTACACAAGAAGACAAAACGACAAAGATGACAATACAAAAAACAATACTAACAATTTTACATTTCATATTTATGTACATATACTTAAGGTTTCTTCTTTTATTAACTAACTTATTTAAATTATAAACAAGTTTGAACGTATTTCTCCCCTAAAATTCTATTTCTCCCCTATAAGTTAACGATATTCTACAAATATTGTTTTATTTCATGTAATGATTTCACAGCAATAAATTCAGTTGAATCGTTTTTTCCCTCTACAAGATGAATCGCCTTCATTCCTACTTGCATAGCCCCAAGTACATCTGCTTCAAAACTATCACCAATCATAACAGATTCGTTAGCTCCAGCCTTCGCTTTTTCCATAGCATATTCAAATACTTTTGGGTTTGGTTTTTTAACTCCAACACATTCGGAAGTTACGATAACATCAAAATAATGTGATATCTCAGATTTTTCAAGTTTTTGCCTTTGAACCTCTTCAAATCCATTGGTAATAATATGAAGTACATATTTCGATTTCAAATATTCCAAAACTTCTATTGCTCCTTCTAGTAGATTGCTATAATTAGGTAAATAATCAATATAATCTTTGGCTATAATATTTATCAATTCATCGGAAATTTCAAAATCTAAATTATCAAAAGTTTCTCTTAATCTTTTATATCGTAACTCTTCTTTACTAATATTATTATCTCTGTATGATCTCCAATACTTCATGTTTATTGGCGAGTAGATTTTAAAAAACTCTGAAAAACCAATAGCAATATTTTGTTCTTTAAATATTTGCTTAAATGTTAACTCAGAATTTGTTTCAAAATCCCATAAAGTATGGTCTAAATCAAAAAAAAGATGTTTTACATTAGTCATGCGTCAAATTTAAAGTTTTTATAATTTAAAAAGCTATTTTAGCATAAATTTAATATAAACTATTGGTAAAAAAGAAGCTTCATATACTATTTCTATGTGGTTGGTACCCCTCACGAATTTTACCGAATAATGGCGACTTTATTCAACGCCATGCCGAAGCAGTAGGAGAATATAACGCTGTCTCTGTTTTACATATTATTTCTGATGATTCACTTAAAAAGGATATCGAAATAAAAACAACAACTATCAATAATATTGAAACTCACATAGCTTATTTAAAAACAGTCAAAAACCCAATAAAAAAAGTATTTCTATTTAAAAAAGCTTTCAAGTTGTTATTACATAAAATTGGTAACTATGATGTCGTTCATGTAAATAAACTCTATCCTTTTGGACTTTTTGCCCTGTACTTAAAAATGTTTTTAAAAAAGCCCTATATCATTTCAGAGCATTGGACTGGGTATCATTCTGCTTTAGCCATTAATATCAGTAAAATTGAACGTTACTTCTCAAAACATATCGCTAAAAAAGCAAGTTTTATATGTCCTGTTTCTGATAATTTACAAGATTCCATGATTTCCTTGGGCTTTAAAGGAAATTATTATAAAGTTCCGAATGTGGTTGACTGTGGCATATTTAAACCGGATAGACAAAAACAAGAAATTTTTACAATTATTCACGCATCTAGTATGAATAACGCTCACAAGAATATCTCAGGAATTTTAAATGCGATTAAAGAGTTTTCTTTAAAGGTTCATAAATTTCAATTTTTATTAATCGGTGATAATTCGGTGCAATATAAAGAAGAAATAGAAAATTTAGAATTGACTCAAAATGTAAAGCTTTTGGGTCATCAAACTCATAAAGAAATTGCTTTACAAATAAGCAAAGCGCATGTATTTGTTCTTTTCAGTAATTATGAAAATTTGCCTTGTGTAATTTTAGAAAGTTTTTCATGCGGCACACCAGTAATTAGTACTAATGTTGGCGGAATATCTGAATATTTCCCCAAAGATTTTGGCGTACTCATAAAACCTAAAGATATAGAATCTTTAACAAATGCTTTACTCAGAGTTTATGATTCGTTTCCATCCGATAAAAATAGCATGCATAACTATGCAGTCAATAATTTCAGTAAAAAAAGCATTGCAAATCAATTTGATTTACTTTACCGAAAAGCAATAAATGGACTATCTTAAAAACTACATATCGGGGTTTTTAAATAGATCAGGAGGTTATATTTTTTTCGCCACAATATTTTCCCGTGTCTTATCGTTCCTTACTTCTTGGATTACCTTACAACTAATCCCAAATAAAGAACTGGGAGAAGTATTATATTCTTGGAATATAATTTCTTTTCTTATGCCTCTCATAGGATTAGGATTGCATCAAAGTTATATTCGATATGGTGCACTTCCAGAAAACTCTTCTAATGGTGATTTTCTATTTTCTTATATTATTAAAAAAGGGTTGATAGCATCGTTTATTTTAACTTTAATTACTGCTATTTGTGGTTTTATTATTCCTTTCGAATTCAATAATTCAGGAATATATATAAGTATTATGTCATTGGTCTTTGCCCCTTCCTTTTTAATTGAAGCTTTAAAAACGAAAGCAAGGCTAGCTCATAAAAATAAATCGTACGCATTCATTGATATTAGCTACAATTTTTCACTCATACTAATCGTCGTTTCTCTAAGCTACTTTCTTCAAGAAATCGGTTATATACTAGCCTTAATTATTACTCCAACACTACTCTTATTATTTTACTTAAACACCTTTTTTACAGGCAATACTAACACTCGCCCTCATTTCATTAACAGAGAATTTTGGAAATATGGTTTTTTTGCAGGGCTTTCAAATGTGGCTACGCTCCTATTATTTTCTATAGATATTTTACTTATCGGGAACATTATGGAATTACCCGAAAAGGTGACGGCATTTCGATATATTACTCTCATTCCATATAGTATTCTTTTTTTACCAAGAGTGTTTATTGCCACGGATTTTGTTTCATTAACAGAAAACATTAGGGATAAAGATTATGTTTTCAGCTATATAAAAAGCTATATTCTTTTATTTACAATTGTTAGCCTTCTTTTTATTTTTATTGTTATTTCTTTAGGTGAAAGTTTACTCAATTTTTTTCACTCTTCATTCACAATTTACACTGATAGCTTCACTATAGTAAGCATTGGTATTATTGGTATTTTAATATTAAGAGGTCTTTTTGGAAACTTGTTATCATCAATAGGAAAAGCTAAATTCAACTATTACATAATGGTAATTGCTATTATTTTAAATATAGCGTCAAACTATTTATTAATTCCAATATTAGGTATTAAAGGTGCTGCCATTACCTCTGCAACCTTACTTTGGTTCACAGGTATCGCCTCATGTATAGGTTTTTTCCATTTTTACAAAAAGTATACTAGCCTTTAAATAGTTTTAAAAGTTTTGGCAAGTTATTATATACCAATTGAATATAGTTTTCATCTTTTGCTCCAAAACTTTTATAATACGTAGCAATATTTTTCATTGATGATCCTCCAAAATCAAAAACATCAAAGTTTTTCTGATATTTATAAATGGCTCTATCATTCATAAATGTGTTAGCTCCGTTTTTTCTATTCTTAAAATCTGAAGAACACACTAATTCAGTCACTCTATTTTTTTGTTTTAAAAAGAAGGCTCCAGACACCAAATTATTGCTCTTATCATAAATCAGCAGTAATTCACCCACTTTTTTTTGAATACATATCTGCATCAATATATCTAAATTCTGATAATCAGATTCTTTTATTTTATAAACTCTCTTTCCCACATTATTCCTAAACAATTCAATAAACTTTGAAGTATTACCTCCCCAATTTTCTGTTAAATCGAAGTCTATTGATTTTTGAAGTTCTCTTTTCCGATTTCTATTATACCTACTTCTAATAATTTCATAATCGTCTTTAAGTGATAAAATTTGAACTTGTTTTTCCTTCTGAAACTTCTCAAACATATTAAATGAATTTTTACTATTCATTCTCAATTCAACAAATCTAAAATCATCAAAAACCTCTATTAAAAATTCATTTTCATCTTCAATTTGCTTTGAATAAATTCCGAGATGAATTAACCAAAGAGGAGGATGAACATATTTAACAAACATTTTCCTTCTCCATGGTATTGGCATCACCGCCTCATAATCATTTAAAACATATGCTCCCCATTGCTCGCATATAACATCTAAATACCAAGAATACCCAAAAACATTATATTGAATAGCATTTTCAATACAATCATCATATTTCTCTAAATTTAAGTCTCCTCTTTCTAAATAAGATATCATCAACCCTTTACAATTTTTAACATCGAACCATACAATCTACTCCATCCCCGCCATCGCTGATAACCACTTAAACTTTCATTATGAAATAGAGTAATAAACACTCCATTAACTCTTTTTACTTCATTTTTTAAGTCTCTAATTTTACCCAATGCTCTCTTGGGTGTTAGTTTCATATAATCGTTAAGAGTAGTATCCATAACAGCAAACGGAAATACTTTTAGAGGTGTTTGAATTTCAAAATCAATATCATAAAAATAAAAAGGTGTGCAAGTACTTGCCCTAAAACCTGCCATACTGGCGTATCCCATAGAGTAGTCTTCAGCAATTTCTAAATCAATTAACTTCTGATAAGTATCTGGTAAGGTAAATCGTAAATAATGCTGACGAGATCGAATGACCGGAATGTTGGTTATTGCTTCCAATCGTTCTTTTTCTTTTTTCAACATTTCTGCATTTTTCATGGTGTAATAAGAAGGGTGCAGTCCTACCCTAGCATAATCGACCATATCTTTTATCAACAATTTAAACTTTGATTTAGATGCAGAAACGTTCGTGTCATAAGACGTGTAGTCTCCTATTAAAAAGAAAAAAATGGTTCTTACATCCAGTTCTTTTTTGAAGTCAATAATCTTTTGAAACGTATCAAAAGGATCTTTTTTAATATTAAATCGAACTGCAAATCGATCCCATAAATTAAAAATCTTTACTTGGTACGCATCTTTTAGAAAACCTCCAACGGTTCTAACAAAACTTTTGTATTTATAAGCATACGCATTATCTACATCAACAGTAGAAATGTATTGATAAGAACGTTTCTTATAGTCATAATCAGGAAACCTATTTTTTAACTCAGCTAAAAACTGATATGCCCAGATATCAATAACGGGTTTCTCTAAAAAACCGTTTTTATGCGCAAGACTCTCTTCAGCCCTAAATCGCCCAAATTTATCCTTAATGTGAGGCAGATACTCTTCATATCTTGATATTAGATAAAAGCTCGCCGAAAATATATCAAAAGGAATATCAGACTTTTCTCCTTGTAAAAAAAAACATGGAGCTACCTTCCATTTCCCCATTGTTACTTCAATGTCTTTAATTCCTTGTTGAAACAGTAATTCGTGACTTTTCACAAAAAACTCCTTACCTAAAGCCACCTTTGTATATGAAAACTTGGGACCATTGTGGGCTACAAATTCTTCCACTTTCATTGTAAAATCAATAGGAATTTGTAACGTCCTTGTCAATATATGTTTGAATATATATCGGATTCTTGGAGTTAATTTATGAGTATATATTAAAAGCATCGTCGTTTTTATCTAAGTAAGAAACCTATAGGATTCCTTCATCTGCAAAGCTAAAATACGTTTTTTCACTTATTATTAAATGGTCGAGTAGTTTTATATCGAGAGTTGAAGATGCCATTTTAACTTTGTTAGTCAATTCAATATCTGCTTTACTTGGTTTCAGTTTTCCTGAAGGATGATTATGACAGAGAATAATTCCAACTGAATTTAACTCCATAGCTTTTTTGAATATAATACGAACGTCCACCAATGTTGCTGTTAAACCTCCCTTACTTACTTGCTGCTTAGAAATAACTTTATTGGCATTATTTAAATACAATACCCAAAACTCCTCATGATCTAAATCATATAATACTGGACTCATTATTGACATTACTTCGCTGGAACTTGTTATTTTAGATAATACTTGTTTATCTTCAAACTGTCTTCTTTTCCCAAATTCAAGGGCAGTAACGATAGTTATGGCTTTTACATTTCCAATTCCCTTAAACTGCATCAGTTCTTCTATTGATAGCTTTGTAAGTTTATTCAAATTATTATTGACATACCTTAAAATTCTTTTGGCTAAATCTACAGCACTTTCTTCTCTATTTCCAGAACCTATTAAGATGGCTATAAGTTCAGCATCAGAAAGAGATTCTTTACCTTTTAACAACATTTTTTCACGAGGCCTGTCATCAAGTGCCCATGATTTTATAGATACCTTTTCCATTTATGCAATTCATTTAATTTTTCATAAATATAACTCATTTTTTGCACAACCGAAACAAGTCCAGTATCTTTGTATGCTATCTTTTTTTATTTTTTGATATGAAAATAATCATAGCCGGAGCCGGAGATGTAGGCTTTCATTTGGCTAAATTGTTATCTTACGAGTCGCAAGATACGTACATCATCGATTTCGATGGAGATAAACTTAATTACATAAACAATCATTTAGATGTTATTGCCAAAAAAGGCGATGCAACTTCTATAAACCTCTTAAAAGAAATTGGAATTGACAACACAGACCTGCTCTTGGCGGTTACCGACAGTCAAAACACCAATTTTACGATCTCGGTTATAGGAAAAGCTTTGGGTGCTAAAAAAACCATTGCTCGAATTAGTAACCCTGAATTTTTAAGTAATGAAATTGTCAATTTTAAAGGTTTTGGGGTCGATTTTATGATTTCACCGGAAGAGTTGGCTGCCAAAGAAATTAAACTATTATTGAATCAATCTTCTTTTAATGACACTGTTGCCTTTGAAAATGGGGTTTTCAATGTTATGGGAACAACCTTAGGCTATAAATCTCCTATTTTAGATTTAACGGTTAAAGAAGCAAAGGATAAATTTTGTTTAGTCGATTTCATTACCATCGCCATTAAGCGTGAAGGTGTTGCTCAAACAATTATTCCAAGAGGGGATTCTACTTACAAATTAAATGATCAAGTTTATTTTTCTGTACCTAGTTATAGCATTAACAAGCTATATGAAATTATTGGTAAAGAACATATCGATATAAAAAACGTAATGATTCTTGGTGGTAGTAGAGTTGGAAGAAAAACGGCTAGGAAGCTTTGCAAGGACGACTTCAAGGTAAAACTTATTGAAAAAAATAAAGAGAAAGCTTTTCAACTAGCAGAAGAATTACGACATACTCTTGTAATTTATGGAGATGGAAGAGATTTGGAATTACTTGAAGAAGAAAACATCCGTGAAATGGATGCCTTTGTTGCTGTTACAGGCGATTCTGAAACGAATATAATGTCTTGTTTAGTTGCTAAATCTAAAGGTGTAAAAAAGACAGTGGCGCTTGTTGAAAACATGGATTATATCAATATATCGCAAACCATTGGTATTGACACCTTAATCAATAAAAAATTAATTGCTGCAAGTAATATTTTCCGTCACATCCGTAAGGGTGAAATCCTTGCATTAGCAAACCTACATAATGTTGATGCGGAAGTATTCGAATTTGAAGTTCAACCTAACGCAAAAGTTACAAGAAAAATTATAAAAGAATTAAAATTCCCAAGAGAAGCTATTATTGGAGGTGTAATTAGAGACGGAAAAGCGTTAATGTCTTTTGGCGATTTTCAATTACAAAGTGGAGATAAAGCCATCGTTTTCTGTTTACCTGAAGCAATATCAACTGTTGAAGACTTATTTAATTAGATGGAAAATCTAAATTTTAAAATCATTTACCGCTTTTTAGGAATTACGGCTATTTTAAACGGTTTATTCATGTGGATGGCTGTTCCTTTTAGTGTATACTTTGAAGAAGACCAAGCTCTAGGTATTTTAAATGCGGGTATTATTACCATTACTTTAGGAGCTTTGTTATTTTTCTTTAATAAACCAACTTCTAAAAATATTCAAACCAAAGAAGGATACTTAATCGTTACTCTCGGTTGGCTTATGCTAACCTCAACAGGAATGCTTCCTTATTTACTAACGGGTTCAATTCCTTCAGTGACTGACGCTTTCTTTGAAACTATTTCTGGGTACTCTACTACAGGCTCTTCTATTTTGAAAGACATTGAGTCTATGCCTAAAGGAATTCTTTTTTGGCGTAGTGCCACTCACTGGATTGGGGGAATGGGAATTATTGTTTTAACCATTGCAATTTTACCTTTATTAGGTATTGGAGGGATGCAACTTTTTATGGCGGAAGCCCCAGGACCTTCGGCCGACAAACTACACCCTAGAATCACGGATACCGCAAAAAGACTGTGGTTAATCTATGTCCTTTTAACTGTAGTTGAATTTTTATTGTTAAAATTGGCTGGTATGACTTGGTTTGATGCCATCAATCATTCCATGGCAACTGTAAGTACCGGTGGTTTCTCTACGAAAAATGCAAGTATTGCACACTGGAATGGTATGCCTTTCATTCAATATATTATTATCTTTTTCATGTTCGTTGCTGGTACTAACTTCGTACTAACCTATTATGCACTCAAAGGTGAAGTAAATAAAGTGTTGCGCAATGAAGAATTTAAATATTATATGTTCAGTATTCTTGGTATTTCATTGATTATTGCTGTTGCCATTATTTTCTTTCCTGATACTAATTTACAAACCTCAATACACCATCCCATGATTTATGGAAAAATGGAAAGTGCTGTTAGACATTCTCTATTTTCTGTTATCTCTGTGGTTACTACTACTGGTTTTGTCTCAGCAGACTTTACCATGTGGAGCTTCTTTGTTACGGGTATCTTTTTTTCATTATTTTTTGTAGGTGGTTCGGCTGGATCAACTTCTGGTGGAGTAAAAATAGTAAGACATATTGTGATGCTAAAAAACAGTTTTTTAGAATTCAAAAAATCTTTACACCCGAACGCCATTATTCCCGTAAGATATGATGGGAAAGCAGTAAGTCAATCTATTGTATTTAATATACTTTCCTTTTTTATTTTATACATGCTAATCTTTATAGTTGGTACCGTCATTTTGGCTTTTTTCGGTCTTGATATTAAATCTGCTCTAGGCGCTTGTGCTTCTTCCTTAGGAAATATTGGTCCTGCTATTGGAAGCGTTAGTCCAGTAGACAACTTCTCTCATTTATCCACTGGAGCCAAATGGTTTTGTTCATTTTTAATGCTTATTGGTCGTTTAGAATTATTCACTGTTTTAATTCTGTTAACCCCTTTCTTCTGGAGAAAAAACTAAACTGACTACCAGTACTTTAGACACAAAAACCAACTTTCGTTCCAAGAAAAGATACACTCACACCTAAAAACAACGCGCTCATGCTAAAATAAGGCTCTCCCTTGCTCAAAAAAAGTAACTTTGTACGTAAGAAAACAAAATATTTTTTGACGTAGTTAATATTTTTAACATCCACAAGAGTATTAATTTACTGATAACCAAAATTCAAAACAATAACTACTAAATCTAATAATTATGGATCCAATGTTAGCGCAAATAATTTTATTTGCAGGCAACTTTGCCCCAAGGGGTTGGGCATTTTGCGACGGACAACTTTTGCCAATTGCTTCTAATCAAGCTTTATTTTCTCTTTTAGGAACCACTTATGGTGGCGACGGAAGAAGTACTTTTGCTTTACCAGATTTAAGAGGTAGAGCACCAATAGGCCCAAGAAACGGCCCTGGGCTATCAAATTATAGACTAGGACAAAGAGCCGGGCTTGAAACTGTTACATTAAACACAACGGAAATACCAAGTCACACTCATACAAATGCACTCCGAGTAAGTTCAGAGAATGCCACACAGGCACAAGCTACTCAAGGAACTTCTATTGGTACCCCAGGAGCGCCTAGCGGTCGTAGTTTTAATTCAACCTATGGCTTTAATCAAACTACTCCAGACACAAACTTAAATACAAATTCTGTTATTATTGGTAATACTGGAGGAAGTCAAGCTCATGAAAACAGACAACCGCTTTTAGCTTTGAATTATATAATTGCAATGCAAGGTATTTTTCCTAGCAGAAACTAAATTAACATAAAATCTTAAAATAATGAATCCACTAATAGGACAAATTATGATGTTCGCAGGAAACTTTGCCCCAAGAGGTTGGGCTTTCTGTGATGGACAATTATTAGCTATTTCATCAAACACAGCGTTATTTTCAATTTTAGGAACCACCTATGGAGGAGATGGAAGATCAAGTTTTGGCTTACCAGATTTAAGAGGTAGAGCACCAATAGGCCCAAGAAACGGCCCTGGTTTATCAAACTACCAACTAGGACAAAGAGGTGGAGTTGAAACCGTTACATTGAATGTACTTCAAATACCTAGTCATACACATGCCAATGCACTAAGGGTAAGTTCAGAAGACGCAACTCAAGCACAAGCCACCCAGAGCAGTTCTATTGCTACTCCGGGAGCTCCAAGTGGACGTTCTTTTAATACTACCTTTGGTTTTAATCAAATTACTCCAGATACAACTTTAAATCAAAGTTCTGTAACTATAGGCAATACAGGAGGTAATTTATCGCACGAGAACAGACAACCTTTTCTCGCTATAAATTATATTATTGCCCTTTTTGGTGAATACCCAAGTAGAAATTAACAACTTAATTCATCCAATTATAAAGGAATTTTAATTGGATGAATCTTTTATAGTCCAAAATGGCACTTTTTCAATCCCTTTATAAAACAACTTATAATTATTCCCTTTTACTGCGTATAATGATTTTACACAATAAGGATTAGTGATAAATGACTCACCACTATTTATCGTTATGCCATTATATACATTTATTTCAGTATAAATACAAATATCAGGGTTTCTTACATAGTTATCTTCAACAGATATCCATTCTGATTCATAAGCAAACTTCTTATTTTTTCCAAGAATATTTTTATCTATACAAAATAAAAATTCCTTGTCATCAAATTTCACTTCTCGTTCTTCCTTTCTTTTTAATCTTCCAAATTGCTTTTCTTCTGCTAAAAAAGAAGTTCCTCCAGCCAATGAAATTCTTTCCGGTATAAAAACCCCTCCATCAACAAGTTGCTTAACCAAATTACAAGTAATTGCCACTTGTGGTTCCTTTGTAAGTGCCTTATCCATAGTCTCCGAAATAATTATATGCCACTTTTTATCAACCTCCATCTTCGTTGCGTCATCAATTACATATTCTTTTATATGTTGCTCGAAGCCTAAATACTCAACAATTCGTTTTAATGAATTTATTGAGTTTTCATGAATATCTACAACCGTAACACTTATCTCTTTATTCGTAAACTTTGACAATAGCGGAACTATTAATGTTCCATATGGACCACTTCCAGCGTATAATATTTCGATCACCTCACCTTTAAATTTTTCTCCCAAATCTAAAACCGAAGTATAGATCCCCTTTAGAAACTTCACGGTTCTAATATAATCCAAAATACAGTCTATAGCATGTTCTGGAGATAATGCTAAACCTCCTCCTACTTCAGTAGGGGTATTTATATTTGGATCCAACAAAAGCTCTTCTGCAAGCTGTTCATAAAAGACATATAAATTCGTTGCTGCTATTTCGGATTCCTCAGCCGTTTTAGCGCTTAAGATGCTCGACACTATATTATTTAACATTACTTTTTTTTACGAAATTAAGGTTTTAAAACTAATTTTATTCCTAAATCTATTACTCTAATGCACAATATTCATGCGCTCATGACATCTACTTTTATAGATAAAACTTAAGAGTCTAATTTTGTCATATTTAAGCTATATTTGATTTCAAACTTAACTGAAATATCATGAAACAAAAAACTACTTATTTTTACTATTCAAAAAGGTTTAGAATAGCCTTTTTGGCAATACTCTGTTTATTTACACTCCCCTGTGTATCACAGACAACAGAGGATTTCGAGGACGAAACAGTTGGTACCAAAACTTTTACCAATAATGGTCAACAATTTACTATAGTCGATGGATCAGGGCATATTTACGACATTTTTAATGCTACAAACGCTGGATGGAATGGTTCTACTTCAGATCATAAGTTCATCGATAACTCTGACGTAAGTGCCACTGGAAATGGTTCTTCATTCACAGTAAAAACTACTGATGGAACAGATATCACCGTTAAAAGCTTTTATTTATTTGTTTCTAATGTACAAGTAAATGCAAATCCAACAACTACCCTTACCGTTACGGGGAAAAAAAATGGAGGAACTGTTTATACTGTTAATAAAAGTTCAGGTTTCTCCAATATTGTTACTATTACTCCAAATAATGGTTTTACACTAATCGATTTAACCACTGAAGGTGGAAGCGACAATTCGAATACAGCAGTTGATGAAATTACGATACAAACAACTAATAATGCTGAATATTTGGCTCTTGATGCATTTAGATGGGATGTAGCTCCTACCTGTACCGATCCTGACGTACCAACGGTCGCTGCAACAACTTCACCTATTTGTACTGGAGGAAACACCAACTTAAATATTACAGGTAGCCTCAATGACGCTACCAATTGGCATATTTATACAGGATCATGTGGAGGAACACAAATAGGAACAACTGCAACAGGTACTTTTAATGTAAGTCCAACAACCACTACGACTTATTATATCCGTGGTGAGGGTGGCTGTGTAACTCCTGGGAGTTGTGGTACGGTAACGGTTACCGTAAATAATTTAGACGATGCTTCATTTAACTATAGTGCTTCAAGTTATTGTGTGAATGCTGCTGACCCTTCACCAACTATTACTGGTTTAGCAGGAGGTTCATTCTCATCTACAGCTGGATTAAGTATTAATGCGGGTACTGGAGCTATCGATGTTTCAGCTTCTACTCCAGGTACTTATACCGTAACATATACAACGACAGGAACTTGTCCGAACTCATCAACAACTAGTGTTACTATTAATGCTTTAGATGATGCTTCTTTTAACTATAGTGCGGCTGCATATTGTATTGACGCTTCTGATCCTTCGCCAACTATTAATGGTTTAGCTGGAGGTTCATTCTCTTCAACGGCTGGATTAAGTATTAACGCGGGTACTGGAGCTATCGATGTTTCAGCTTCGACTCCAGGAACCTATACGGTTACATATACAACGACAGGAACTTGTCCGAACTCATCAACAACTAGTGTTACTATTAATGCTTTAGATGATGCTTCTTTTAACTATAGTGCTGCTGCATATTGTACAGATGCTTCTGATCCTTCGCCAACTATTACTGGTTTAGCAGGAGGTTCATTCTCATCTACAGCTGGATTAAGTATTAATGCGGGTACTGGAGCTATCGATGTTTCTGCTTCTACTCCAGGAACCTATACGGTTACATATACAACGACAGGAACTTGTCCGAACTCATCAACAACTAGTGTTACTATTAATGCTTTAGATGATGCTTCTTTTAACTATAGTGCTGCTGCATATTGTACAGATGCTTCTGATCCTTCGCCAACTATTACTGGTTTAGCAGGAGGTTCATTCTCATCTACAGCTGGATTAAGTATTAATGCGGGTACTGGAGCTATCGATGTTTCTGCTTCTACTCCAGGAACTTATACGGTTACATATACAACGACAGGAACTTGTCCGAACTCATCAACTGCTAGCATTACTATTAATGCTTTAGATGATGCTTCTTTTAACTATAGTGCGGCTGCTTATTGTGTTGACGCTTCTAATCCTTCGCCAACTATTACTGGTTTAGCTGGAGGTTCATTCTCTTCAACTGCTGGTTTAAGCATTGCTTCGAATGGAACTATTGATGTTTCAGCTTCGACTCCAGGAACCTATACGGTTACATATACAACCGCTGGAACATGTCCGAATTCATCGACCGCTAGTGTTACTATTAATGCTTTAGATGACGCTTCATTCAACTATAGTGCTTCAGCTTATTGCGTAGATGCCTCTGATCCTTCTCCAACAATTACTGGTTTAGCTGGAGGTTCATTCTCTTCAACGGCTGGATTAAGTATTAACGCGGGTACTGGAGCTATCGATGTTTCAGCTTCTACTCCTGGAACCTATACCGTTACATATACAACGGCAGGAACTTGTCCGAACTCATCGACTGCTAGCGTTACCATTAATGCTTTAGATGATGCTTCTTTTAACTATAGTGCCGCTGCATATTGTGTTGACGCTTCTGATCCAACTCCAAATATTACAGGTTTAGCTGGAGGTTCATTCTCTTCAACGGCTGGATTAAGTATTAACGCGGGTACTGGAGCTATCGATGTTTCAGCTTCGACTCCAGGAACCTATACAGTTACATATACAACGACAGGAACTTGTCCGAACTCATCTACAACTAGCGTTACCATTAATGCTTTAGATGATGCTTCTTTTAATTATAGTGCTGCTGCATATACCACAGAAGATACCGATCCAACACCTAATATTACTGGTCTTGCAGGAGGTTCATTCTCTTCAACGGCTGGGTTAAGTATTAATGCGGGTACTGGAGCTATCGATGTTTCAGCTTCGACTCCAGGAACCTATACGGTTACATATACTACTTCAGGAACTTGTCCAAATTCATCAACTTTTAATATAGAAATATTTTATGGCACTTACACTTGGACTGGAAATGTTGATAATAACTGGAGTAATGCTTCTAACTGGAACAATAATATAGTTCCTCACACTGGAGGAGATATAACTATCCCTAACGGTTTAATGAATTATCCGACAGCTACATCAGCGGTAACAGTTAATAGTATAACCCTTAATAACGGTGCCTCTTTTATTGCTCAAGCTTCTGTAACTGGTAGTATTACTTATAACAGAAACCTGCCAACTACGAATTGGTATTTAGTTTCTTCTCCTGTTTCTGGAGAAACTCTTGAAGACGTGCTAGCAAATCATACGTTCGCTACCGGTACTGGTCCGAATTTAGGCTTAGGATACTATAGTAATGTTACAGGACCAGCTTGGCTTTACGCACAAGCAGGACAAACAGGAACCATTGCAAATGGGATTGGTATTTCAGTTAAATTGGCTGCTTCTGGTGACTTAACAACTACAGGAACATTAAATACCTCAAATGTAGTTACTCCAATTACTACAGGTACAAGAACTAGTTTCAACTTATTAGGAAACCCATTTACCTCTTTTGTGAACTCTTCAACGTTTGCTTCAACGAACACAAGTGTACTTACCGAAGAGACTTTATGGCTATGGGATGGAACTCAATATACTACATATAATGCTGTATCTCCTATTGAGTTAGCTCCAGGTCAAGGATTTTTTGTTGAAGCTTCAGGAAATGCTAATGTAACATTTGCTACTTCAAACCAGAGTCATCAAACAACTGATACTTTTATGAGAAGCTCTGAAAGCTCTCATCCAACTTTTGAGTTATTTGTTGACAGACAAAACGAGAAAAAATCTACTAAAGTATTTTATGTAGATGGAAAGACTACTTCTTTTGACAACGGTTATGATTCTAAACTATTTAGTGAAGATACATCTGATTTAAAAATATATACTGAATTAATTACCAATAACGAAGGAAATAAATTAGCGATTCAAACATTACCTAATAGTGATTTTGAAACTATGATTATTCCTATCGGGGTCAAAGCAAAAGATGGAGACATAACGTTCTCTGCAAATGCATTAAACCTTCCTACTGATATTAAAGTTTTCTTAGAAGATAGAGTTAATGAAACTTTCACTGATTTATCTGAACAAGATTATTCAATTACTTTAAACGAAAGTATTGATGGAATTGGGCAATTTTATATACATACTACCCGTCAAGTTTTAAGTAATGACCCAACACAATCATTAAACAATGTAAGTGTTTACAAGTCTTCTAATAGTACTATTACTGTTGCTGGATTACAAACTGAAAAAGGAAGTTTAGTTTTATATTCAGTTGTTGGAAAGAAAATTATGAACACTAAGTTTAGTTCTAATGGAACTACGAATGTTTCTATCCCGAATTTACCAACTGGAATTTATTTAGTAGAAGTTGGTTCTGATTTAGGAAAAGTAAGTAAGAAAATTATTATTGAGTAATTACAATTTTAAGTACAGATGAAAAAACAAAGCAACAATACAGATATTTCACGTAAAGAAGCTCTTAAAAAAATCGGGAATTATGGTAAATACACCGCGTTAACCGCATTAGGTACGTATTTATTATTAAATCCTAAAAAAGCACAGGCACAAAGCCCTGAAGCACCAGGAGAAGACTTCTAAATACTGACTTCATAAAACGCAAAAACCTCAAGAGAAATCTTGAGGTTTTTACATTTAATACGATTTGTGATTAAAAACCTCATATAAACCCTTGATTATCTGAACTTAAAACTCAAAAAAAAAACTAAAAAAACCATTTTATAATAGATTTTTTTTATACTTTTAAGCAATGCTATGGATTTGAATACTTTATCTTTTTTCTAAAGGTAAATTAAACACTCCAACACATATTTTTATTTAAAAATCTCATAAAAAAAGTCTATGAAAAAAATCTATTTTTATAAGATGATTTTATGTGCTATGCTAACAGTTTTATGCATGCGCTCATCTTACGGACAAGGTCAAGAAACCTTCGATAACACCGATACTAGTTCTTCTACTCGGTATAAAACAAGAACCTGGACAGGTAATGACGGCTCTATTTGGACAGCCACAAACTCTCGAACATCGGGAGCTGATATTAACGGAACGGCCATTGGTCTGAACGACGATGTTGCAAACACCTATGTTGAATCGGGCACAATTTCAAAAGGTATTGGATCTATTACCTTAACTTTCAAACAATTTTTCTCTGGAAGTGATACGGGTACATTAACCATTTATGTAAATAATTCAGAGGTTGGAATGGTAACTTATAATGGAGATGAAAACTCGTCCTCTACAACCGCTTCAATTAACAATATTAATGTCTCTGGAGATTTTATTCTTCGTATTGCCAACGAAACAGGAGGAGATAACAATGGAGGAGATAACCGTATTGCTATTGACGATATTATTTGGACTTCTCACTCTTCCACAAATCCAACAATTGGTTTTGATTCCAGTCTCAGTTCAGAAACAGAAATTAATACTTCATTTAACACCGTTGTACCAATTAGTATGATTAATTACACTTCAACTATAATAATAGACATATCGGTTCATGAAAGCAGCACTGCGGAAACTAACGACTATTCATTAAACACAACTTCCTTAACTTTTAACAGTAATAGTACTCAAAATGTTTCCATTGATATTAATAATGATACAGACATAGAAAATGAAACCATTGTTTTAAGTCTAACTATTTCTGATGGAAATGCCGATGTTTCAATTTCTCAACATACCATATCCTTATTGGATGACGATCAAGCATTGGTCATAAATGAAATTCATGCAGATCCTGATTCCTCAAATGGAGACGCTAACGGTGATGGACAAATAGATACGGCAGATGATGAATTCGTGGAGATATACAATACTAGCGGGTCTGATTTAGATATATCTAATTGGATTCTGGCCGATGCTACGAAAGTTCGACATACCTTTCCTTATGGAACTATTATTCCAAAAGAACAAACCATTGTCGTTTTTGGAGCGGGAACTCCTGTAACGGTTCCTGGTTTGGTTCAGGTTGCTTCAAGTGGTTTTTTAAGTTTAAATAATAGCGGAGATACTATTACTATTAGGGACGAAAATGATACTCTCATACTTACAGAAATATATTCTTCCGCTGGTAATAACCAATCAATCGCAAGAAATGATGATATCAACGGAACCTTCGTAGATCATTCTCATATTTCTACAAATCCAATTCTTTTCTCTCCAGGACGAGATAACACAACTAACATCTCTTTTTCACCAAATATAAAATGGATCGGAGCTACGAATAATGATTGGAATACTTCCTCCAACTGGCTCGATGACAGTATTCCTAATTCAATTTCGAATGTTATAATACCTGAAGGACTAACTAATTATCCAACAATATCAACTGAAGTAACGGTAAGTTCAATACAGATGAGTTCTGGCACCTCATTAATAGCCAACGCCCCTGTTACTGGACTTATTACCTATAAAAGAAATTTACCCAACACAAACTGGCATTTAGTTTCCCCACCTGTTTCAGGAGAAACCATTGAAGATTTAATTAGCAATAACTCATTTGCTTCTGGAACAGGCACCAATATAGGTATAGCTCCATATAACAATGATGGAACGGCATGGGACTACCAAACTTCCTCTTCTACTGGAGGTTTAGTATCAGGTCAAGGTATTTCTGTAAAACTTAATTCTTCAGGATTTATTTCCTTTACAGGGAGCCTAAACGTAGATAATATAAGTTATCCTATTACTCAAAATACAAGTAATTTTAACCTAGTTGGCAACCCTTTCACTTCTTATGTAAATTCAGCAACATTTACTACTGAGAATTCAGGAATATTATCAGAAGAAACAATATGGTTGTGGGATGGAACTCAATACATAACTTATAATGCGGCCTCTCCAATTGAATTAGCACCTGGTCAAGGTTTCTTTCTTGAAGCCTCGAGAAATGGCTCCGTAATATTTAGTTCTTCAAATCAAAGCCATCAAACCACTGATACTTTTATGAGAAGTTCCGAATCTCTCCTTCCCGCTTTTGAGCTATTCATTAATGGACATGGTAAGCAAAAATCTACGAAGGTTTTTTATATAGATGATAAAACTACAGGTTTTGACAATGGATATGATTCCTCAATGTTTAGCGAAGATTCTTCTGATATGGCAGTTTTCACTCAGCTAGTTTCTGATAATGAAGGAAAACAATTAGCCATTCAAACCTTACCTAATAACAGTTATGAAACCATAGTAATTCCTGTTGGTCTTAATTTCCAGACGGGAAATATTACTTTTTCTGCCAATACATTAAACTTTCCAACAGATGTTAAAATAATATTGGAGGATAGAGTTAATGAGGTTTTAACAGATTTATCTGAACAAAGTTATTCAGTTGTTTTAAACGAAAACGCTCATGGAATCGGACAATTTTACGTTCATACGTCAAGAGATGTATTAGGTATTAACTCATCCGAATCGTTGAATAATATTAGTATTTACAAGTCTGCAAATAATTCCATTACTATTAACGGATTGCAAGTAGAAAAAGCTTCATTAACCATCTACTCTATTGTTGGAAAAAAAATTATGAGTTCTAAGTTTAGCTCCAATGGAAATTCAATAATTTCTATTCCCAAACTATCAACAGGTGTTTACTTAATAGAAATAAACTCTCCATCTGAAAAAATTAACAAGAAAATAGTTATTAATTAATTGAATGAAAATGAAACAAGAAGACAACAAAAATATATCACGAAAAGAAGCCTTAAAGAAAATAGGCATTTACAGTAAATACACTGCTCTTACGGCATTAGGAACCTATATTTTACTGAGTCCTAAAAAAGCTCAAGCCCAAAGTCCAGAAGCGCCTGGGGAAGACTTTTAATATATAATTACTTAAAGTACATGTTTAGAGCCCGATTTAATATCGGGCTCTTTTCTCTATAAACTTAGTTTTTATATTATTCTATACTAATCACCTCATTTAGATACCGTTAAACTTGTTATCTATAAAACTCCTTCAATAAACTTACGAACGAGGAGTCTTCATCTATGCTGCTGCTTTTTTCATTAAGAATAATAGTAACTTTGATGTATGTTCATTTTCTATAAACTATTCTATAGTTTAAAATAATACCCCTTAAATAATTAATTAAAAATATATAGTTATGATTACTGATTTAACCTTAAAAAAATTATCGTTTGAAAACATTGGTTATGATTCGTTCCTAAACGCAATGCATTATAATTTCACCCACCCAACAAAAGGAAAATTCATTGCAGTAATGGCTAATAGGTATTCTGAAATACATATTGACTCTGTTGATTATTCTATAAACTTAATCTTTAAGAATATTCAAGATTTAAAAGAATGGATTTTAGAGAACGTATAAAAATCTATATCAACTTCGTTTAGTTTCTTTCAACAATACGAGATGGTTTCTTTATAAACGGAAAGAGGAGTCTGACCTTAGTCATAACCCCTCTTTCATCCCCTTATATAAAAAAACACATTATCGTTGTTGGCTCCCTGGAGGATATTTAGCCATTATTTTATTTACAAATTCTTTGATTCTTTCTTCTCTTTTCTCGACATTTCTCATAGTAAGTGCACCTGTTCCAACACCTTGCCAAACTAACTCTTTGTTTCCGGCATCCAACAAATCTATAAACAAAGTACCTTCAGTATATTGAGATACTGTCACTGGATTCGCACCATAATACCAAGGGTACCAAAAACCTCCAAACCTGTTATCGTTAACATTAATTCTTTCTCTTGATTTCGTAAATAAGCTTATTAACACATCAGGAGCTGACGATTTCGTCATTCCTTTAGCTAACAATTCTGCTTCTACTGCTCTTAAAATTCGTTTTTTATCCAAATCATTAATTGGAGCCTTATCAATTCCTGTTTTATAAAATGCAAATGTTTTATATCTTGAAAAGTCTGCTTTGGTATCGTAATCAGTAGATACTCTTACTGTACTGCATGAAGTAAACAGCAATGCTATAACCGGTATGAAAAGTAACTTTAATAGTTTCATCTTTTATATATTTAAAGGGTTTCTGATTGAAAATTCTCAATTAATTACACAAACTTCATCAGAAACTGTTAGACAATCATTGATCTAATTTCGGAAGTCTTTCGTAGCAGGTATTTAAAAACACAAATTTTCCTACACAACAACTTCTTTTACATAATATACAACAAAACAATCATTTCTTGATAAAAACCAAAAAAAAGAACGTTTAAATGCACTAAAAACACATCAATAAACATGCCAAAAAAATAATTTCATGATTGTTCCATTATTTACTTAATTCAACGGAAATTTTAATGTTTAAGAATCACATTACTCGCAAATTATAAGTACTTTTGGCGCGTGATACTTATTTCAAAATATCTTGTACCCAACGGTTTTGTTGGTCTTGCTATCTATCCCTTTATTTTTTTAAAGAAAGATGAACTAAAGAAAGATATTTTTCTGATTAACCATGAACAAATTCATTTAAAACAGCAACAAGAAACCTTAGTCGTTTTTTTCTTTGTTTTCTATGTTTTAGAATGGTTTTTTAAATTAGTTAAATACCAAAATACTGCATTGGCTTACAAGAATATAAGTTTTGAAAAAGAAGCTTATTTAAACGAAGGAAATCTTAATTACCTGAATAACAGAAAATTTTGGTCTTTTATTAATTATATATAATTTTCATAAAAACCTGTTTTTTTTTAAGTTTTCCGTAAATTGCAGACCTATTATTCAACCTAAATTACGAATGGAACAAATAACTCCTTATAAACCTAAATACAAAGTAAGAATTGTAACTGCGGCATCTTTATTTGATGGCCACGACGCAGCTATTAATATTATGAGAAGAATTATTCAATCAACTGGGGTTGAAGTAATTCATCTTGGACATGATAGAAGTGTTGAAGAAGTTGTGAATTGCGCAATTCAAGAAGATGCTAATGCCATTGCGCTAACATCTTATCAAGGTGGACATAATGAGTATTTTAAATATATGTATGATTTGCTGAAAGAAAAAGGAGCAGAGCATATTAAGATTTTCGGTGGTGGAGGTGGAGTAATTCTTCCTGAAGAGATCAAAGAATTAATGGAATATGGAATTACTCGTATATACTCTCCGGATGACGGTCGCTCCTTAGGTTTACAAGGAATGATTAATGATTTGGTTCAAAGATCTGACTTTCCTATAGGTGATACTTTAAATGGTGAAATTGATTCTCTTGATAAAAAAGAAATAGGAAGTATTGCTCGAATTATATCTTCAGCCGAAAACTTTCCTGAAATAGCCAAGCCGACTCTTGATACAATTCATGAAAAAAATAAAAACTCAAAAACTCCAGTATTAGGAATTACAGGTACCGGTGGAGCTGGTAAGTCTAGTCTTGTTGATGAATTAGTAAGACGTTTTTTAGTAGACTTTCCTAATAAAACTGTCGGATTAGTTTCGGTTGACCCTTCAAAACGTAAAACTGGAGGAGCGTTATTAGGTGATCGTATTCGTATGAACGCTATTAATGATTCTCGTGTTTATATGCGATCTCTTGCGACACGTCAATCTAATTTAGCTTTATCTAAATATGTAAATGAAGCTGTTGAAGTATTAAAAGCTGCCGAGTTTGATTTAATAATCCTAGAAACTTCTGGTATTGGCCAATCTGATACAGAGATCATTGAACATTCTGACGCGTCGTTATATGTAATGACACCAGAATTTGGTGCAGCTACGCAGTTAGAGAAGATTGATATGCTAGATTTTGCAGACTTAGTAGCTATTAATAAATTCGATAAAAGAGGTGCGCTAGATGCTTTAAGAGATGTTAAAAAACAATACATGCGTAATAATAATCTTTGGGATATTCCCATGGATGAAATGCCTGTATTTGGAACTATTGCCTCTCAATTCAATGATCCTGGAATGAACTCGCTATATAAAGCGATTATGGACAAGGTGGTTGAAAAAACAGGAGTAGATTTACAATCTACTTTTGAAATTACGAAAGAAATGTCTGAAAAAATCTTCGTAATTCCTCCAGCTAGAACACGATATTTATCTGAAATTGCTGAAAATAATAGAGCTTATGACAAAAAAGTTGATGATCAAGAAAAAGTAGCTCAAAAGCTTTATGGAATTTATCAAACAATTTTTTCAGTTGGTAATATCAATCAAACGAACACATCTTACATTGATAAATCTGGAATTAATGAAGAAGAAATTTTAGCCTATGCTAAAAATGATGACGATAAACAATTTTTGTCTTTATTGATTAAAGAGTTTGATCGAGTTAAAATGAATTTAGATCCTTACAATTGGGAAATCATTTTAAATTGGGATACTAAAGTAAAAAAATATAAAGATCCAGTATACACATTTAAAGTTCGTGATAAGGAAATAAAGATTGAAACACATACGAAGTCTCTTTCTCATTCAGATATACCAAAAGTAGCCTTACCAAAATATAAAGCTTGGGGCGATTTACTTCGATGGAATTTACAAGAAAATGTTCCTGGTGAATTTCCTTATGCTTCAGGTTTGTATCCGTTTAAGAGAACTGGTGAAGACCCTACGAGAATGTTTGCTGGAGAAGGTGGTCCAGAACGTACTAACAGACGTTTTCATTACGTAAGTTTAGGAATGCCCGCCAAGCGATTATCTACAGCTTTTGATTCTGTTACTTTGTATGGTAATGATCCAGGACATAGACCAGATATTTACGGGAAGATTGGAAATGCTGGTGTTTCTATTTGCTGTTTAGATGATGCGAAGAAACTTTATTCTGGTTTTGACCTTAGTCATGCTATGACTTCTGTTTCAATGACTATTAATGGTCCTGCACCAATGCTGTTAGGTTTCTTTATGAATGCAGCTATTGATCAGAATTGTGAAAAATATATTAAAGAACATAGCCTTGAAGCGGATGTAGAAACTAAACTTCAAGAATTATATGATGATAAAGGAGTTGACAGACCGCAATATAATGGAGAGCTTCCTGAAGGAAATGACGGATTAGGATTATTGCTTTTAGGACTTACTGGAGATCAAGTTTTACCGACTGAGGTTTATCATGAAATTAAAACAGCTACGCTCGCCCAAGTCCGTGGAACGGTACAAGCTGATATATTAAAAGAAGATCAAGCTCAAAATACTTGTATTTTCTCTACTGAATTCGCTCTTCGATTAATGGGAGATGTTCAGCAGTATTTTATTGAGAAAAATGTGAGAAACTTTTATTCTGTTTCTATTTCTGGATACCATATTGCAGAAGCTGGTGCGAATCCAATTACTCAGTTAGCATTAACTTTAGCTAACGGATTTACCTATGTAGAGTATTACTTATCAAGAGGAATGGATATTAATAAATTTGGACCAAATTTATCTTTCTTCTTCTCAAATGGAATTGATCCAGAATATGCCGTAATTGGTAGAGTTGCTCGTAAAATTTGGGCAAAAGCATTAAAATATAAATACGGTGCAAACCCAAGAGCTCAAATGTTAAAATATCATATTCAAACTTCTGGACGCTCATTACATGCTCAGGAAATTGACTTTAACGATATTAGAACTACATTACAAGCCTTATATGCCATTTACGATAATTGTAACTCACTTCATACAAATGCATATGATGAAGCGATTACAACACCAACGGAAGAGTCTGTGCGTCGTGCCATGGCTATTCAATTGATCATAAACAAGGAACTTGGTTTAGCTAAAAATGAAAATCCAATTCAAGGTTCATTTATTATAGAAGAACTAACTGACTTAGTTGAAGAAGCGGTTCTTACTGAATTTGATAGAATTACTGAACGTGGCGGTGTGTTAGGTGCAATGGAAACCATGTATCAACGTTCTAAAATCCAAGAAGAAAGTTTATACTATGAAACATTAAAGCATACGGGAGAATTCCCTATTATTGGTGTAAACACCTTCTTAAGTTCTAAAGGTTCTCCAACGGTTACTCCACAAGAAGTAATTAGAGCTACTGAAGAAGAAAAACAGTTCCAAATTAAAACGAAAGAAAACCTGAATGAAGCGAATAAGCAAGAGGTTATCAACCAATTAAAGTCTATTCAAGAAGCAGCCGTTCAGAATGAAAATATCTTTGAAAAACTAATGGATGCAACCAAAGTTTGTTCATTAGGAGAGATTACCTCTGCTTTGTTTGAAGTAGGTGGTCAATATAGAAGAAATATGTAACCAAATAAAAAGAGCACCAGCTTTGGTGCTCTTTTCTTCAATTATTAGTTATGGAAAACACCTCTTTCAAATTTAAAAAATGGAGTTTTAGATTTCTTATTTATACAATTATAACTCAAGTTGGATTATCTTACTTAATTGCTATTTATAATTCAATAAGCTATGATCAAAATGTTTTTTCTAGGAATCTTCAAATATTATCAGCAGTAAATATAATTACACTGATTATCGGAATCTCGTTCTTAATTATATCACTAATTAATAAAGAAGATAAGAATTATCAAATATATGCCGGTATCGTTATTTACCCAATATTAGCGGTTTATACCTTATTGTCATTCATTGGGTAATATTCAAACCTTTTTTAGTATTGTTTATAAAGTGTTTTACCAGAATTAAGATAGTTTATAATATGGGTTATAGCTCTTTCCTTAGCTTTGTTTAAAGTATTCTTAAAATTGAATAGAAAGACTGAGCTTTCTCCAATAGCCGTGAATTCGTGAACTTTTCTCTTTGTTTTTAAATCATAAATATTAACCTTAACATTTATAACACAGTACTCCACTGAAGTTGTGTGCATGGTTCCAAAATTATTTGGTCCCACAGTAGCGGGCGAATTCCTCATTTCTATTCTATTGGTCACCTCAAAATTTGAAAGGTAAATAAGATAATCCGAACGTGATTTCTCCCTTAATAAATCGAAAGTGTTGATCTCTCCTACCTCAACATTTGAAAATAAAACACTGTTTTTCAATTTACTTCGAAAGGTCTTCTTAAATTTCTCAGAAAAATCCGCCTTACTCGTAAACATCTTATTGAAAGTAGTTACGAACTCATCTAAGTCTACATTATCAGAAGCTTTAATAATAGTTTTCTTAGATTTTAACCTATTTATATCTTCTTTATTTAGAATGTGACTCACATAATGCTTAGTTGGTCCACATGATATTAAAAACAACGAACCAATTATTAAAACTAAAATTTCATTAATTTTTCTCTTCATAGCGATACGCTTATATTCAAATGATATCAATTATGCATTAAACATCAACTTTCTCAAAATTTACTGAAGATTCAAATGCATCTACTATTTTTGACACTATTTGCTTCGAATATTCCAATATAAAAAAATGTTTACCAGGTATAATTCCAATTTCTCGAGGGAATTTTGTTTCATTATTCCAACCTTTTATTGAGGTAATTGAAACCTTGTCCTCTCCTTCTCCAATCTCATCTTCTCCCATACAGACGAATATTGGAATTTCAAAAAGGTTTTTCATTGGAGTAAAAATATACTCTTCTAGTGCTTTAAAATCTGCTTTCAAAATAGGGTAATGTAAATCTAGTAATTCTTGATGTGCTAGAACCTCTTTTGGTAAACCTCCCATTTCCTCAACTCGTTTCCAAAATTTATCTTTAGGTAGCTCTGATCTTTTTTCATTTCTCTCAGTACCTGGAGCTCCTTTTCCTGTAAAATACAAACATTTAGGAAGTTCGCTATTTGACTCAACTAATTTTTTAGCTAATTCATAGCCTAAAAGCGTTCCTAAACTATGTCCATAAATCATATATGGTTCTTTAGAAATAAGATTATTTATCTGTAAAAACAAGTCATTCACCATGGAATCAATATCTTCTAAAATTTCCTCGCCAAATCTATTTCCCCTTCCAGGTAATTCCAATGTTATCCATTCTAAAGAGTTTGGAATACACTTTTCTAGTTCTTTGAAACTATATTTACTTCCTCCTGCAAATGGTAAGGCTATAATTTTCATAAATCGTATAGAATTTGGTTAGATTATTTCGGCTGCGAACATACTACTTTTCTCAAAAAAGAGAAATAATCATTTACATCTATATTCGGTTCTATACACCAGTATTTAATAAAAACACATCTATCTTGTCCCTCTAAAGCTTCGATACTTTCAAACTAAAAAACTCTTCCTTTCCTTTATCTGTTAGATAAGGATACAAAGACTGCATGATTAGTTCATTATTATCTTTAAGATCATTTTTTGACAACTCTTTTTCAATACTCGCATGAGAAAACCAGAAATCACCAATAATTTGAATTCGCTTATACAAGTTCAAATATTCGTTCACAAGTTCCTCTCGCCTAATTATACCATTCACTATAAATACCTTTAATATTTCATGAAATTGCTCCTGTCTTATGTCAGTCAACATAATATAATGTTCTTTTATTTTAGCATGCTCTCTCATTATTTGAGTAAAATCAAGCATAAAAAACCGGAATTCGTAAAAAATATTAGCAATCGTACTATTAAGTCTAATTAATAAGTTAAGTTTAATTTTTCCATTCACTAACTCAAGAATTTCATTATTGATGCAATCTACCATTTGAAAATAAATACTTTCTATAATGTCTTCTCTTTTCTTAAAATGGTAGTTTAAATTTCCTTGGCTAATCCCCATCTCTTTAGCAATTGTTCTTAAAGTTATTTTGGATAACCCATGCTCATTGAAAAGGGATATTGCTGTTTCTATAATTCTATCTTTTGTTCTTCCCATACTGCAAATATAAAAATTAGTAGAATTGACCTAGTAATTATTTTTTTAGTAACTTTGACCTAATTTAAGCCAGTACTATGCAACACACAATCATTGGAGGAGGTATTGGAGGGTTAACCTTAGCTCTTCTGCTCGAACAAAAAGGGTTTACTTCTGAAATATATGAGCAGTCTGAATCATTTAAACCCATTGGTGCCGGAATTATTTTAGCCATTAATGCGATGAAAGTTTATACTCATTTAGGTCTTCACAAACAAATAGAAGCAGCGGGAATAGAATTATCAGAAATGACGATTACAAAACCTAATTTTAACACCTTATCAACATCAAATTTTTCAGACTTAAAAAAGAAATTTCAAACGAAAACCATTGCAATTCATAGAGGTGAACTTCAAAAAATTTTGCTTTCCAATTTAAAAACAACCAAAATTCATCTTAATTACAAACTCATATCCATAAAAAAACAAAATAACACCTACGAATTACATTTCGAAAACGGAGAAATAATACATAGAAAAATTCTGTTCGGAGCAGACGGAATACATTCTAAAGTAAGAAATTATTTATTCCCTAATTCAAACCTAAGAGATAGTAAGCAATGGTGTTGGAGAGGAGTAACTTCTTTTAAAACTACCCCATATATTAAAAACAGCTTAATAGAAGCTTGGGGAAAAGATGTTCGCTTTGGATTCGTTCCAATAAATGAAGAATACATTTACTGGTATGCTTTGAAAACAATGAGTTCGACAAAAGAACAAACTTTTGATTTTAACACGATGTTTCAATCTTTTAATCCTCTAGTTATTGAACTCATCGAATCCACACCAAAAAATACCATCCATTTTTCTCATATAGAAGATCTGTTTCCAATTAAACAATGGTATAAAAACTCTATATGTTTACTTGGTGACGCAGCTCACGCTGCTACTCCCAATATGGGACAAGGTGCTTGTCAAGCTATTGAAGATGCTTATGTCCTTTCCGAAACCTTAAATCCAGATAATATTCAACAATCTTTTTCTAAATTTCAAAAACAACGTTATGCAAAAGCCAACTCTATTGTAAAAATTAGTTGGAAACTAGGAAAATTAGCACATATCTCCAACTCTTTCTCCATAATGTTACGAAACTCATTCCTAAAATTAACGCCTAAGTACATTAATCAAAAACAACTAGAAAACATCTTTCGATAAATCCACATATCAATGAAAAAAGTTATTGAAGAAAAATTACTACTAAAAAAGCACCATCAAAACTTACTGAATCCAATTGATTTTACAGATACATTTTCAACGACCAATCACCAAGACTCCATAAAAGTAATTGCTCAATCAATTTTCAATTATACGCCAAAATGGATTGACGTACTATTTAATATAAGAAATAGAATTGCTTCTTTTATTGGTCTGAAGAATGAAATACCGAAGGATTACAATAACGAATTCAGAACAGGAGGTTATGTCGGTTTCTTTAAAATTTATAATTGTGGAGATTCCGAGTGCATCCTGGGGGTAAATGATTCCCATTTAAACTTTCGAGTTATAATAACCAAAGAAACATCCAACTACTATAACATAAAGGTAACTACATTAGTTCAATATAATAATTTGAAAGGAAAAATATATATGTCAATCATAAAACCATTCCATCAAATAATCGTTAGAAGAATGGTTTCAAATGCTTTCAAACAAAAGATACAAAGATAAATGATTAGTAGAATCAACACATTCATTTATACTCAAAGATTTCTTGCTTTTTTTAGTATATTAGTAACATAAAACATAACGTGATGAAAAGACTACTACTAACATTTATTTTAATAGCAATTATTCCCAAAACAAATCTGCTTGGTCAGAGTGATACTGGTGTTAAAATTACCATTACCGTAAAAGATGCAAAAAATAAACCAATACCAGGTGCAATTATTCTTTTTGACGATGTAAGGCAGAAAAGATGGACTAATTCTAAAGGCGTTTTTAAAGCTAAATTAGATAAAACCCCTAAGGAAATATGTGCTTTCTCTCCTAAAGTAGGAGTTCAAAAGGTAGCTTATACCGGTAAAAAGAACATTTCTATTACAATTCGCGAGAAAAATGATATTTATATGGGGCGACTCCGCTGTCAAAATCAGATAATACGGTTCAATTCAAAAGTATTTATGACTACCTTAGAGGTAAAGTTCCTGGAGTAAATGTTTCAGGTGCAAATACTATTAATATCAGAGGTTATAATAGTGTTAACGGAAGTATAACTCCCCTTTTCATTCTTAATAATACGGCAGTAGATCAATCCGTTTTCGGAGATGTTGTTCCTACTACAATTAAGCAAATTCGTGTGTTAAAAGGTCCAGAGACTGCGACATATGGTTCTAGAGGGGCAAACGGAGTAATTATCGTTGAAACTTTTTAACTTAAAAATTGAAATGACCTAAGTCATTTCAATTTTACTTTCTACTGATATTTCAGATCCTTCTAGTAAGAATACAGAACATGGAATAGTTTCGTGTAATATATTAAACTTAGTTCCGTAGGTTTCTTCAAAATTTACATCAATTTTATACTCTATTACTGGATAATATTTCCATGATGGATGGGTGACTTCATACTCAGTTGTTTTTAATCCGTTCTTTGCGTATCCCCAATAATGTTCTGCAATAAACTCTATTTCTGAATTTGGTTCCATATCTATCATTTCATTTTCTGCTAAAACTGATATCTTATTCCATTTGCTTTTTGTTTTCCATTGATAGTCCACTGTAATCTTATCATCTTCAATTTTCCACGAATGCTCCATTGGAAGAGTTTCATAATTTTCATTGTAAATAGTATTGGCTATAAACGTTATTGTTGGTTTAGGTACTATTTCTTTAATGAATACCACTCCCCTTTTCCAAACACCTTCCTCTTTCCTTCTTACGTAAAACCGTAGGTTTACTTCTTCAAAATTAATATGAAACGGAATTTTCATTCCAAGTAATCTAGTATTTTTAAACATAAACCCTATTAAACTAACATAACAGTTATCTTGATAAAAATCGAGCTCTGTACCTTCTGGAACATATGGTTTCAATAATTCAGAGGTTACCTTATAATTAACCATGCCTAACTTTCTCCATTCTGCCTTTAAAAAACTCATATTATAATTTTAATTTCTTATTAATATTTCTTTCCATTTTTCACTCTCAGCGTATTGTTTAATGGTTTCATTTCTTTCTTTTAAAAAATTAGTCATATACTTTTTTAGAAAAAGAAAATCTGCTAACCTTCCCAAAAAACCTAATGGAGATCTAAACTCCAAAACATCAATCAATAATGTATCGTTTCCTTTTCGTAAAAAATAATGTTCGTGCTTGAAATTCTTAAAAGCCCCTGAAATCATTTTATCTGCAAAGTATTCATCTGATTCGCATCCAATAACTTCTGAAGTAAAATTCTGATATACCCCAATATGCTTCGCCCTCCATGTTACTGTTTCTCCCATCTCTATCAAACCTTCTCTTCTTCCCCCAACTACCTTTTCATAACTTTTTCTTGATGAAATTAAATGTAACTCAATACTTCTTGAAAGATTGAAAACAATTGATCGATCTGCATTTATTTTAGTTAACAATTTGATGATAGCCATCTTTTATATTTTAAGTTTATTGAATGTGGTCGTTTCAAAATTATATCCCATATTTAACAGTCTCTCAGGGTATACTTTTCTGCTTTTTAATAATAACTCAGTTTCCGTCCCTATTATGCTGGCTCCTATTTTCAACAATATTTTTGGAAGATTTAAACCGAAAAGAACATTTAATTTTTTACGAAGGATCTTCTGAAATGTATTATTTGGAATAGGGTTTGGAACACATAGATTATATACGCCTTCTTCCTTATCTAACAAAAAATCAATTGCCTTTACATAGTCTCCTTCTGATATCCAACTAACATACTGCGTTCCCTTTCCCTGTATTCCTCCTAACCCTGCCTTAACAAGTTTCTTCATCAAAGGAAAAGCCCCTCCTTTATTTCCTAAAACTATTGAAGTTCTTGTTATAATCTTTTTGGTTTTAGGTAAATGATGACTATTAAAAACCTGCTCCCATTTTTTGCACACATCCATGGAAAAGTCAATTCCTATATCTCCATCCAATTCTGTCATAAACTTTTTTTCAGAGTGCTTGTATATAGTCGCTGAAGAGGACTGGATAAATACTTTCGGCGGACAATCAAGATGTTTAACAGTACGACATAACAGGTCGGTAGACAATAATCTACTATCATATATATCTCTCTTATTTGATGTAGTATATCTACAGTTCACAGATTTTCCCGACAAATTAATCAGTACATCCGAATTTTCTAAAAATGAAACCCAATACCCTATCGTAGCTCCATCCCAATATAAATAGTGAACATTACCTTTATTCAAAATATGAGATCTTGTTAAAACATAAATTTGATTTTCTTCATCTTTTCTGTAGTATTCAATTAGCAATTTCCCCAAATATCCAGTACCTCCCGCGATTATAATTTTCATAGCAATTAATCTTGTATTGTTCGCTCTAATTGATTTTTACTCGCTTTACGACCTTTCAAAAAGAATACGATAAAAAATATCATTGTAATTCCCAGGTATATTGAAAAACCACCTATTTTTTCGCTTAATGTTTCTACGAGAAATTTATAGCTGGAAATATTGTATACATGAATAATGCGTAATGCAAAACCAATATTCAATAAATAAAAACCAATTTTAAATAATTTATTCGTCGCTAAAGCTATTTCCTCTTTTTGATGAAAAATATCAAGCATAAATATTTTGCTATTCTTAAATAATTGTTGAGAAACAAAAGTAGTTAACCCTATAGATACAGGTAAATAAACTAAATAGGCTATTAATTCTAATGAAGTATTCATAATATTACGATTTATTGTTATTTTAAATTTCTTGTCATTCTTGCCAGATTAATGGCTTCGGCTTTGGTAAAAACTATTTCTCGTATTTGACTCATATCTTTCCATAAATAATCATACCCTTTTAAGCCTTTTGCTGCACTCACTCGTTTTTGCATCGCTCTCTTTTCTTTTTCTGTTGCTTCCCTCTTTTCACCTAACTCTCCATATAACTTAATACCAGGAAAAGAATTGAATCTTCCTTTAAACAAACTTTTTAACCAAAACCATTTTCCATTATTTACCGAAAGCACGCATATTTTTTTATTATTAAGACTATTCTTTCCTAGTTTCGAAGCAAACTTTTCAAAGTAAAATCCTGTAAAATCATTATTCAGAAATAACGAACCTATCGGTGTTACTGTTGGTTCATTGTCTGCATTCACCGAAGCGATTGATACGAACATGTTTTTTCGCCTATTCTTTTTTATTTGCTCTTTAATTTGAGACCATTGTTCTTGTATGTTTAGCTTCATCTTTTATAAGTTTTAAAGTATTTATGTATTCGATAGATTGCATAGAGATTAAAGTGATGTAACACTCCTACGATTAAGATAATTGTGCTAAGCTTTAAACTTATCTCTAGTAGTACGTTTTCAATAGTAAACACTTCATTTATATTACCTAAATTCCATACGGATAAACCTAGATTCAAACAGTAATATGAAACAAGTAAAGTGTTATTGATTGCATTTGCTAATGACGCATTTTGGGGAAAATAATTGTTTATATAAATCTTACCGTTTTGATAACATTCATTTCCAATATAAAGGACCATTAGAAACGACAACATTAGATAAATAATATAAGTAATATTTGTCATAACATACGTTTCTTTAAATTTTCAAGTATAAATGAATAATACAACGCTAAGCTCATTGGAATAACAACGACCCCAAATAGTATTGAAACTTGATTATCTTCCAATAACTCAAAATGTATTATGATCAAATAAGAAAAAATATACAGAAATAATAGAGTCCAATATTTTAAAAGATGTCTTCTTGCAGTTTCATCTAGTTTTTCCCATAAAAGAGCAAGAACTAAGCTACTTCCCATATGGAATAACCCCAACACAAACTCCATACAAAACCCAAGATAGATTGTTAAAAAGAGTATAAACATTGTAATCATCAAAAACCTATTGATATAAGTAAATATTTTAATTATATTTTCCATATTTTCAGAAATTATTGAAAGTTTGATTGTAAATTTTTTTATTTTTTTACTATTTTGGTTAAATTGGATAATAACCAGTGTTCATCAGCTTTTATGGCCTTATCTAAAATATTATTTACTGTATTGGTTACACTTGACAAATCCTTCATTAGCTTTTTAAATTGTGCTGCTTCTTCTGAACTCTCTTCTACCCCTTCTTTTAATTCTTCAAGAACTTTTAATACCGGTTCAATTTCTCTTCTCTTTCTTTCCTTTGTTACCTGCTTAAACAACTCCCAGATATCTTTGTCCGCTACAAAAAATTCCTTACGCTCTCCCACGATAATTTCTTTACGAACAATTCCCCAGTCAATAAGTGCCCTTACATTCATATTCACATTTCCTCTTGAAATTTTCAGAATATCCATAATTTCATCCGCAGACAATGGTTTTGTAGATGACAATAATAATGCATGTACCTGCGCCATGGTTTTATTAATTCCCCAACTCGTTGCTAAACTGCCCCATGTATGAATGTATTTTAATTTTGCGTCTTCTAAGTTCATATGTCAAATATACAACTATTTTTAAAATTTCAATAATTATTGAAAATAAAATATTTAATATTCCATGTAATATTTAAGTTTTTCAAAGTACTAACAAAATAAACAATCGATAATCCATACTTTAAACATGAAAATATAACTTACAATTACCACGTAACTATTATATAACCAACTATATTAAAACAACCATTTTGAGCAACGACTTTTATAATACATCCATTTTACCTCATGCAGGAATTATTATTAAAATATGTAGGGCCTATACCGATTCAGAACCAGACTTTGAGGACTATTACCAAGAAGTTTGTTTACAAATATGGAAGAGTCGTAAAGCATTTAAAAATAAATCAAAATGGTCGACATGGATTTATAGAATCACTTTAAATGTTTGTTTAACCTTAATAAAGAAAAAAACAAGAACAAATTCAGATTATTCGATTCTACCAGAAAACTCAGAAGAAAACCGAGCTTTTCAAAATGAAGAATTGAATTTATTGTATGATGCTATTAAGAAGTTATCAGAAGTCGATAGAGCAATTATTTTATTATATCTGGAAGAAAACCCTAATAAAGAAATTGCTTCGATCATTGGTACTAGCCCAAATAACATAGCCGTACGTGTAAATAGAATTAAAAAACAATTAAAAATATTATTAGATGGAAAAATCAATTAAAAACATTTGGGACGAATCATTTATCAGTGAGAAATCCTTAATAGCCCCTAAAGTCAATAATCTATATAATCAAAAATCAAAATCAATAATTCATCGTATTCGAAGAATTTATGAATTTGATAATAAAGGATTAATTCCAATGGCTGTTCTTACTTTTGTATTCTTAACAGTTATTTCGGAAGTTGTAATCGGTGCCTATAGTGCCTTACTAATTTTGGGGCTCTATTTTTTCAACAAAAAACTGTTAAGTCGATTCAAAACATTAGATATCAAATCGGATACCTTAACATATTTAAAAGAATACCGAAGTATTACAGTATCCATAACAAAGGCTACGAAAAAACTTTTTGTATTTATTTTGCCATTAGCCGTCTTATCAATTTTTGTAATTGCTTTCTTTATGAAAGAGCAGAGTTTTTTATCTAAATATATCTCGGAAGACATGAGCTTTTTACAAGCATTCAGTATTGGACTGATTATAGCCGTAATAATTTCAATTATTTGTAATGCTGTTTATGCCATCTCAACACAACTGGTATATGGTACACTTTTTTCAAAATTAGATGATATCATTACTGAAATGGAAACATTAAAGAATTAATCTCACATGAATTTCAAAACATTCATTGCTAAAAAGCGCTGGTATTATTACTAGCGTTTTTTTTGCAATATTGTAAGCCCTATTCTAATATGTTCATAAGATATTTTCTCTCCTAAAAACTCGAAATAAGGTTTTAGCGCTACCTCTCCTTTTAAAACTTTTTTAGCATTGGCTATTTCTTTCAGAATATCAGGAGTTATGAACTTATCCAGACTAATGTCTTTTCCTTCTAAATACAACTTCGACAAATGTGAAAAAATAGTGGTTGATTTTAGATTTCTAGATTCCGCTATTTCCTCTATTGTTAAACCGTCTTTATAAAGTTTATAGGTTTCTAAGGTAGTATCTTTTTTATTCCTTTTCTTTTCGCTTAAAAAGTTTTTAATTTCCTCCATAAACTCTCCTCCATATACTTCTAGTTTCCTCTCTCCGACTCCGCTAATTGATAAAAACTCGCTATCAGTTGTCGGTCTCTCTTTCTCGATTTCTCTTAATGTAGCATCGTTAAAAACCAAATAAGCCGCAATATCTTCTTCTTTCGCTATACGATATCGAAGCTTTCTAAGTCTTTCAAACAATGTATTATTTGAACGTTCTTTTGTTTTCTTTTTGACAAGTTTTTCTTCCTTTTTCACTTCAACCGGACTCGTAAGTTTAACCTTTTCTCCTTCAAAAAGCACCTTTTTCGAAAACTCGGTTAGCTGTAATGAATTATTTAAATGAAATGCAATTTGACAGTATCCCTGATTCATTAGCTGAATTAAATAATGTTGCCAGTCTCTCCAGGAAATATCATTTCCAACTCCATACGTTTTAAGTGATTGATAATTTTTATCCAAAACGGCTGCATTCTGAGCACCTCTTAATACATCAATTATAGTTCCCATTGCCTCTTTTCCTTGTAATCTATAAACAGCAGATAGGGCTTTTTGCGCAATAACAGTTCCATCAAAAAACTTCGGTGGATTTTTACACACATCACAATTACCGCAATTTTCTTCTATAAGTTCTCCAAAGTAACTCAATAAAATTTTTCGTCTACAATCGGTTGCTTCGGCAAATTGTTTCATTCGCTCCAACTTGGCCTCTTGCACCTCTTTATTCCCAGTATTTTCTATAAATTGTCTAAGTTGAATTACATCTGCATAACTATGAAAAAGCAATGCTTTAGAAGGTAAACCATCTCTTCCTGATCGCCCTATTTCTTGATAATAGCCTTCAATATTTTTAGGCATGTTATAATGAATGACCCATCGGACATTCGATTTATCAATTCCCATTCCAAAGGCTACTGTCGCGCAAACCACTTCAACATCATCTTTGATAAATGCTTCTTGTGCCGATGATCTCTCATCAAATGAAAGTCCAGCATGATAAGCCACTGCAGAAACATTGCTTTTTTGTAGTTTGCTTGCCAACTGTTCTGTAGTTTTTCTGCTTAAACAATAAATAATACCACATTGGTTGGGTCTATCTTGAATAAAACGTAGAATCTGTTTCACTCTATCATTTGCAGGACGAACCTCTAATGTTATATTTTCTCTATTAAAAGAACTTATAAACCTTTTGGCATGAGGAATTGCCAATTGATCAACAATATCTTCTTGTGTTGCTTTGTCCGCTGTTGCAGTTAACGCCACAACGGGCACGTCAGGCAATGATTTCTTTAAAAATGCCAATTGTTTATACGAAGGTCTAAAGTCATGCCCCCATGAGGAAATACAGTGAGCTTCATCAATTGCAATGCAACTAATATAGTTTTGATTAAGTATATTTTGCAATAAAGGTAAACTTTCAGGAGCCACATACAACAACCTAATATCTCCACTCGCAACACCTTCAAAAACCTGTTCGTGTTCTTCAGATGATTGGCTACTATTAAAAAAGGCTGACGAAATACCATTAGCTTTTAGACTATCTACCTGATCCTTCATCAAAGCAATTAAAGGCGATATTACCAATGTAATCCCTTTTAAAAAAAGAGCTGGCAACTGATAACAAATGGATTTACCTCCTCCTGTTGGCATAATTACCAAAGTATCTTTCTTCGCTAAGATATTCTCTATTATTTGCTGTTGTTCAAGTCTAAAACTATCGTACCCAAAGCTGGTCTTTAATTTCGATAACAATTCTTTTTCCTCAATCTCTACCATAAAGCAAAAATAAGTAAATAGACATAAAATTACTTCATAAACTAAAGTCGATTCATCATATTTAAAAATTAGAATTTCGCGCATAAATCATCAAAGACGATAACAAAAAAAAGCGAAGATGATTTCTCATCTTCGCTTAATAGTAGTAGGCTTAGTATTATTAATTAATATCTTTCAATAATACTTCAACAGCTTTCTTTAGCTGCTCATCTTCTCCACGGCTCTTCCAGCCTGGGAAGTTCTTTATCAAGTAATCAGGAGTAGCTGGAGCATCATTCTCCATATTTTCCCCTGAATTCTTTACATACCATGCTCTAAATGGCATACGAATGTATCCGTTTTGTAAACTTTGACCTCCTGTTGAAATTACTGCTCCAAAAGTCGGTTGTCCTACTAATTTTCCAAGTTTCAAATTCTTAAAAGCATGAGAAAAAATTTCAGCATTTGAATAACTATTTTCATTACATAACGCGACCAAAGGCTTAGTATTTACCGATAGTATTGCTCTTTCATTAAATGGATAATTACCTGAAAAATCTTTATGATTTTTTAAACTTTTGGTAGCTCCTCTAGGAATTGTATATGCATGTTGAGTAACGTTTAGTACTGCCATTAGTCGATCTGTAGTCCATCCACCTCCGTTATAACGAACATCAACTACAATTCCTTTTTTACCATACCCACTAGCTTTTAATTCTCTTTCAAATCTTTCAAAACTAGTTAAATTCATTCCTTGTATATGAATATACCCTAACTGTCCATTTGAATATTCTTCAACCAATTTTTTTCTTGAACTCACCCACTCTTCATACTTTAAAGTTTTAAGAGAGTGCTGCGGTCTTAAAATAATATTTTTTCCTGTTGATAACGTAACCAAGGTTTCATTCCCTCTTGAGTTCTTTAGTAAACTATAAAAGTTAGTTCCTTCTTTAATGTTTTTACCGTTTACTGCTGTTATAACGTCTCCAACATTTAACTTACTCATAGATTTATCAGCAACAGAATTTGTTAAAACATAGTCTACTTTTACTCCCGTATTGGTATCCGAAACTTCTAATCCCAACAATCCAATGTTTTCATTTTTCACTTTTTCAGGATTACCTCCTCTATATCCCATATGACTGGCGTTTAATTGTCCTAACAACAGATTAAACATATAACTATAATCTTGCTGCGTAGACGCTGATAACACCCAAGGTCTATATTTTTTAACCAAAGTTTTCCAATCATACCCATGAAATTCAGGGTCATAAAATCCAGCGGTTAATGCTCTGATTCCTTCCTCAAAAACTTGTTTTCTTTCTTCTTTATAGTTAACGGTGTATGTTGCCTTGTGAGGAAAGCTTTCTACTTTATCTGACTTTCCTTTTAACATCTTCACTCCTCCAGAAGATAAGAAATATAACTTCCCTTTTACCTCTGAAAAATCTCCTGCCCATTTCACTCCCTTTACTTCTTTAGGATCGCTTCCATTCCATTTCACCTTATACAAACTTCTTCTTTTAGTAGCTGGGTTTGTAGCAGAAAAATACAAAAATTCGCTATCTGGATTGAATGCTAAACTGTACTCATCGTCAGATAAAGATGTTACTTGAACTAATCGATCATAGATATTGGCTTCATCTACCTTAACAACTACTTCTTTTTTCTTATCCTTTTTCCCTTTCTTTTTTCCCTTTTTCTTCTCTTCTTTCTTTACATAATAATCACCTTCCTCATGATCTCTCTTCGTTTTCTCCCAATCTTCTTTCTGAAGCCATACCATCCATACATCATAGTTTATTCCACTTCTGTTTGATAGAAATGCTAGTTTCTTACCATCGGCACTCCAAACAGGGCTTCTATCTCCTCTTGGATGCATACTTACATTAAACTTCTGCTTACTATCTTCTGTTGATTGAATGTATATTTCACTATCAAAATTTAAATCTTCTTGAGAATACGCGATATACTTGCTGTCTGGACTCCAAGAAAGCCCATCAGCTGAAGCCCATGTGTCTGAAAATGTTTTTGGATTTTTAATTTCCCCTTCTTTAATATCAGCAATAATTAGCTTACTTCTTCCTTCTGTATAGGCTATTTTCTTTTTATCAGGAGAAACAATGATGTTATTAATATCAATCTTAGCATTCGTTAATTTTTCAGTTTTAACGGTTAAACTTCTCGATAGCTTTACCAAAGTATCCGATGAAACGGCACTATAAACATTGTAATACCCATTTCTATCAGAAAGGTAAATCACCGTTTTATCATCTATCCATTGAGGCTGCTTATCTTTAAAAAAGTGATTACTTATATTATTTGAATTTTTCTTTTCTTTATCATTTTCTTTCACGAAAATTTCACCCGAAATTTCTATAGCGGTTAAACTCCCATCAGGAGAAATTGCATAATTTCTAACTTTTGACGAGGTCGTTTTTGTTTCTTCAATATCGAAACGATTGTCCGAAGGAATGTTTAATGCTAGCTTTCTTGCATTGCCATTCTCTAAAATATAAGTATCTATTCCAGAAGTATAAACGATTGTTCCTTTTTTACTTACAGAAAAAGACCTTACTCCATCAACTTTTTGAAAAGTTAATTGTGTTGCCTCTCCAACTTTTTCTCCAGTGCTAGAAATAGCTTGTTTATAGATATTATATCGTCCACTTTTTGCTCCAATATAATACAGATTATCTTGTCCATCCCAAAGAGACGAATGATCATTTTTTGCACTTACAGTTATCTGATTGTATTTATTAGTTTTTTTATTATAAACCCAAATATCTCTTTGAGCAGAACCTGAATAGTCTTCACGAGCTATTCGACATGCTCCTTTTGTATAAGACACCATATTTTTATCAGAGGAAATCGAAGCCGCAAATCCATAAGCGGTAATTAATCTTTCAGGAGTTCCGCCATTTTCATTTACCACATAAATTTGATTGTCCCATTCAGGCCCTTTAAAAACTCTTTCGGTTGTAAAAACAATATTCTCACCACTCCAATCACTAGGTATATTGTTTGTTGGGTAATAAGTCAATTGTTTTGGAACTCCTCCTTCTACAGGAACTGTAAATATATTCTTATTACCTTTTCTATTTGACGAAAATGCCAACTCACTACCCTCTGAATTCCATATTGGATCAACTTCATAGGCTTGATGAATCGTTATTCTTTTTGCTTTTTGGTTAGCAATATTATATATCCAAATATCTCCATGATAACTGAACGCAATATGAGATCCATCTGGACTAATTTTCGGTTGACGAATTAATGTTTGACTAAATACATGCCCTCCAAACATGAATAGAAAAACTAAAACTATATTTTTTAATTGCATTTTATTTTATTTATGCTACTAAATTACTTTATTGCAACGGAGTCTCGATAAAATTTAGCATTATATTAACAATTATTAACAGTTCTAAGCACAATATTCTTTATTCTACTCATTCATATCACAGCATAAAAAAAGCCGCTAAAAAATAAGCGGCCCCTCTAAGTTCAATTTTATCAATATTTATTCAATAACTATCTTCTTTGTAGTTACCATATCTTTACTATTGATTCTTACAAAATAAATCCCTTTTGGTAAATAAGCTATAGACATGCGATACGCTTCATTTTTTAAAGCAACACCGTTAAAATAGCGTAATATATGCCCTCGAGAGTCAAATAATCTAATTGCAACCGTTTCTTCTTTATCTCCTTTTATATAAAGATATTCTCCTTTTACTGGATTTGGGTAGATTTGAATATTATCTAAATAATCTCCATGGTCATCCGAAGAATCATCATATGTAGCTATTGGAGATTTCCAAATTCCTCTACCATAAGTTGCAGCATATAAATGACCATCAGCATAATTTATTTCAAGCTCATTTACCTTTACATTTGGTAAATTGTTTGCAAATGATTCCCATTCTTGCATATTCATATCTCTGTAGTAAACTCCATAATCCATTCCTAGATATAAACCATCTCTTTTGTTATCATCCCATTCAAGAGCATATGGTGAAAAATTCGGCAAACCTTTACTATAATGAATCCAGCTTCCTCCTCCATCTGTACTAATGATAACTTTCTCTTCAGCGCCTGAAAGAGCTACGGCTATTTTATTTGGATCTGTAGGATGAATTGCAATACTATTTACTTCTCCTTTAAAACCTTTTAATTTCGCCCATTCTTGAGTTGCTCCTCCATTTAAAGTTCGGTAAATTTTCGTTCTTCCTCTTAACTCTTCTGGAATATACCAACCATTACCATAATAAATACAAGCATAAACAATATCAGGATTTGATGGAGCTATTTTAACATGTGTAACATTTCTACCCAAATCTTGAGAGATTTGCTCCCACGAATCGGCCCCATCAGCAGATTTATAAACACTTCTAGAACCATAATATAAATCTCCATTTTGATCTTGTTCTAATGGTGTTACCCAATTACCACCTGGACTATTTCTTCTCATTCGCCACCAAAACGCATCATTACCTTGTGTTGTTGTTTTGTACAATCCTCCAAACTGACTTGTTCCATATACAACCATTGGGTTGTTAATATCGACTAAACCTTCCATACCGTCAGCTCCAAGCCAATCAATCCAAGCATCTTTTGCTTCACGACCTCCTCGGTAAATAGACGATCCGTTATCTTGAGAACCTGCAGTTATAACTACCGGATTTGTTTGAGAAACACCTAATTTATAAAACTGTCTAATTCCCAAACCACCTGTTAAATCTTTATAATATTCTGCAGTAAGATTGGTAGTATCTTCACTTAAAAAGATACCTCCATCGGTAACAACAAATAGGTCGTTACCTACAAACTCTAAATCATCTACATCGGCATGGCAATAACCTATATCTAAATTTTTAGCTCCTCCAATTGTCCATTGTGAAGAATTCGAGAATGACACGCCACCATCCATAGATCTCCAAGTGTTAATTCCAGCAATATGGACCTCATCTGGGTTCGTTGGAGAAACAGCTATTCCCATATCTCTTGGAGCTTGCCCTCTGTTATCTGACGCCTTATTATCATAACCAAAGTAATTTTTATTACTATGATCTAATTTCTGAAAGGTAACTCCATTATCTACTGATTTGTAGAAAGCGCCAAAACGACCTCTATTTTCCTCAAGTACATACACAATATTAGAATCGGCTTTAGATACTCCAATCATTTTAGCGCCATAAGGAAACGTTTTATTCTCAATAAAACTATTACCTCCATCAGTAGATCTGAAGAATCCACCGTTACTCCCATAAATTCCATATGAGGATGCGAATAGTACATCAGTATTATTTGGGTCAAACTCTATATCATAAAATCGGCCTTGAACAACTAACTCCCATGACTCACCGCCATTCAAAGATTTGTATAAGCCACTAGTTTGATTACAAGCAAATAATACATTCGGATTTGTTGGATGAATTAAAATCTTTAGAACGTTTCCTATTCCTGCGTTTCCAATCTGTTCCCATGTAGCCCCAGCATTTAATGACTTATATACATGCCCAAAGCTAGAACCCCAATAATATACTTGAGTATTTGATTGTTCTATTGTCAAAGAATAGGTATACATATTTCCATGGTTATCTGTTAACGAATTCCATGTATTTCCTTTGTCGGTGGTTTTCCAAATACCACCACCAATAGATCCTATGATAATGTGATTATGATTCTTGTTTTCTACAGCAAAACTTGATATTCTTCCCACACCTGGATTCCACCCAGTAGTTTCATTAAAATACGTTGGGCCCAATTCTGACCAGCTGGCACCGTTATCGAGAACTTCCTCTAATGAATTTGCATTTCTTCTTTGGTTTTGAGCTTGAAGTTCGTTGAATAAATAGTTTGAATCTTTTACGAATCCATTAACATCCAATTGCTTCATTGCAAAATACTCCCAACGTTTGTACTGTTTGTAACCAGTACCTTTTCCTATTCCGTTAACTTCGAAATACTTTTCGGCTTCCTCTTGAATTTCAGATAGCCTATGGCTATTTTCGGAAATCATTTTTTGGTATTCCTGTGCGTACGAAGAAATATAAGTACACGATAAGAAAACTAACAGTAGTTTAAGTTTTTTCACCATAATTAGTGGTTTTTATGATTATTTTGGTTAAGCGGCGCAAAGTAATCTAAAAAGTATAACGGTGAACTGAAAAAAAATGACATTATGTCCCAACAAACAGAAAATCATAATAATTCACAAAATCATTAATTTTAATCAAAAATTTAACATATTTAACTCATAGCATAAAAAAAATAAGATTACTAGTAGTAATCTTATTTCATCCATAAAAATCAATACATATATTGTAATAATCTTATTTTTTTATCCTTTAATAATTGATTTCACAAATTCATTGGATTTTAACACTCCATTCTTATCGAGGTATTTTATGTAAGCCGACCCAATTATTGTTCCATTTGCGTAAGTACACGCTGTAGAAAATGTCTGATGATCCGAAATCCCAAAACCAACAATTAATTTACTATTTAAATTCATTGATTTAATTCTTTCGAAGTATTCGATTTGCTGTTGCGATACTTCCCCTTTTGCTCCTGTAATTGACGCCGAAGCTACAACATAAATAAAAGTACTCGTTAAGCTATCAATTTTACGTATTCTTTCATCAGAAGTATGAGGAGTTATCAAAAAAACATTACTTATTCCATACTTATCAAAAAGAGGTTTGTAATGACTCTCATATTCTACCATTGGTAAATCTGGAATGATAATAGTATCAATACCACATTGTTTAACCTTTTCACAAAAAGCTTCTTCTCCATACTTAATAATTTGATTTAAATATCCCATCAAAACTAAGGGTGTTGGATTTTTTTCTTTTATGGAGATCAATTGCTCAAATACAACATCTAGATTCATTCCATTTTTTAAAGCTACAGAACTACTATGCTGAATTGTTGGTCCGTCTGCTAGTGGATCTGAATATGGCAATCCTACTTCGATGAAATCTACTCCAGCTTTACTTAATTCACTAATAATGGTTTCAGTTCCATTTAAATCAGGGAAACCCGCTGTAAAAAATATAGACAATAAATTGTTGTCTTTCTGACCAAATAATTTCTGTAATGAATTCATTTCTATATTCTTTTTTAACTTTCTAAATGTTTAATATATGTTTCTAGGTCTTTGTCTCCTCTACCAGACAAATTAATTACAATCGTTTGGTCTTTGCTTAAATCCATTTTTGGAAGTACGGCCAGAGCATGTGCTGTTTCTAAAGCTGGAATAATACCTTCAATTTTCGTTAATTCATAAGCCGCGGCTAAGGCTTCTTTATCCGTAGCATTCATAAAGGTAGCACGTTTACTTTCATGTAAGAAAGCATGTAATGGACCTACTCCTGGATAATCTAATCCTGCAGAAATAGAATAAGGCTCAACAATTTGACCATATTCATCTTGCATCAAAATGGTTTTACTTCCATGAATAACACCTACTTCACCTAATTGAGAAGTAGCCGCGCTTTCACCAGAATTAACGCCCAATCCAGCAGCTTCTACAGCAATTAACTCTACTTCTTCATCATCTAAATAATGATAAAATGCTCCTGCTGCATTACTTCCACCTCCAACACAAGCAATAATAGCATCAGGATTCTCTTTTCCTGTTTGCTCCTTAAGTTGAACTTTCATTTCTTCAGAAATAACTGCTTGTAAACGAGCAACCATGTCAGGGTATGGATGCGGGCCAACGACAGATCCTATTAAATAATAAGTATCTGGATTTTGAATCCAATAACGTATAGCTTCATTTGTTGCATCCTTTAATGTTTTACTACCACTTGTTGCAGGGACGACTTTAGCACCTAACATTTTCATTCGTGCCACATTAGGAGCTTGGCGTTTGATATCCGTTTCTCCCATAAAAACAATACATTCTAGTCCCATTAACGCGCAAACCGTAGCCGAAGCTACACCATGTTGACCAGCTCCAGTTTCAGCAATCACCTTGGTTTTGCCTAAATGTTTAGCTATTAAAATTTGCCCTATGGTATTGTTTACTTTATGAGCACCAGTATGGTTTAAATCTTCTCGTTTCAGATAAATGGTAGCTCCATATTTTTCTGAAAGACGTTTTGCTAAATACAAAGGACTAGGTCTACCCACGTAATGCTTTAGTAAATCTTTGTATTCTTTTTGAAATGCTGATGAATTAATAATTTGAATATAATTATCTTCTAATTCCTTTACGTTTGGATATAATAGTTCTGGGATAAATGCTCCTCCGAACTGTCCATAATACCCATTACTATCTGGTTGAAATTTCATAATCAGTATTTATTTTATAAATATTGTTGTAAACTTTTTTAACTTTTTTATCGACTTTTTCCCTGGTTCGGTTTCAAATCGACTATTAACATCAAGCGCTATACATTGTTTCGCATAAGATGTTCTCATAAATTCTTTTACCGAATTTATTTCTTCTAAACCTATTCCCCCACTTAAAAAATAAGGAGTATTTGAATTATATTTTTCTAATAACTTCCAGTCGAAGGTCACTCCATTTCCTCCTCTTTCTTTCCCCTTCGTATCAAATAGAAAATAGTCTGCTTTGCCTTCAAAAGGTTTTAACTTATCAAAATCAAAAGAGTCTCTTATTCCAAAAACCTTTATCATTTCCACATTTGGTAAATGATCCTTTAATTCTTTTATATATTCTGGTGATTCATCTCCATGTAACTGCAACATAGATAATTGATATTCTTGAGCCAAAGACACAACGATTTCCAAATATTCATTTACAAAAACCCCAACTTTTTTAATACTCTTAGGTATTTCAGGGATAATTCCTTCAAAATTTCTTTTTGACTTTTCATAGAAAATAAATCCTAAGTAATCTGGTTTTAAATCAGCTACTTGCTTTATATTTTCTATATACTTCATTCCGCAAATCTTCAGCTTCATTTTATCTATTTTTTTGATCATTGAATAGTAAACAAATGGCCTTAAAATAATCTGATCCAAAAGAAATTATTCTTATGCTATCTTTAGAGAATTCAACGTCGAAATCCAAATCTACCACACCATCGGACTTTATTGAATCAATATAAAACCCATCTTTATTAATTTCGTTTAAAACGCCATAAAATAATTCATCCTCCATTTCATCCTGAAATTCGAAACAACCATATTGAGTTTCAATCTGTTTAAAAATCTCAATCACATCATTATTATACTCAAATCCTTGAGGTTTTTCAAATACTGATTTTCTCAACTTAAGAACCTTTTTTAAACTCTCATTATTGTTAGAAAACCTATTTTCTATATACTTTTTATTAATGAGTTTATAACCATCTATTTGAAAGTCTACTGGAATTGATTTAATAAGAATCCAATTCTCGTTTTCATCTAATACAACACCTGTTTCAGTTTCTTCCCAATCAAATAAAATATAATCTTCTACTATCATTTCTCCACCTATCTAATTTGACTAATAAACTCTTGGCAAGCCAATCCTGGGTTTTTAGTTTTCATAAAGTTTTCTCCGATTAGGAAACCTTGAAAACCGTATTCTTTTAATCCCGTTATAATTCTCGGGTCAGAAATACCACTCTCTGAAACTTTCACAGCACTATTGGGTATCTGATTCGCTAAGGCTATAGAATGTTCTAAATCCACTTCAAAAGTTTTTAAATTTCGATTGTTTATGCCTATAATTTTATTGTCTAAATCTGAAATTTTATCTAAATCTTCCTGCGTGTGAATTTCATATAAAACTTCCAAGCCTAAATCAGAAGCCAATTGCCCGTAATCCTTTAGTTCTTTTGCTGACAAACATGTAGCAATTAAAAGTACCGCATCAGCACCTATTGCCTTCGCTTCAACAATTTGAAAACCATCAACAACAAAATCCTTTCGTAAAATTGGTGTTTGTTGATTAATGGTCCTAGCCTCCATTAAATCCGCCATCGTTCCGCCAAAAAAAGAAGTATCTGTTAAAATTGACTGAGCGGCCACTTTTGCTTCTAAATACCCTTCTGTTACCTCTACAATAGAAGCACTATCATTAATAATTCCCTTTGATGGTGATTGTCTTTTAAATTCAGCTATAATTCCTGTTGAATACTCATTAGTAAGAGCTTCTTTTAATGAGAATCTTGATTTTTTAAAATTTGGACTTTCTACCAATTTTTTCACAGGAATCTCAGCTTTTATTTTAGCTACTTCTTTCTTTTTAAATGCTATTATTTTTTCTAGTATTGTCATATTTTTTAATTATGAATTGTTAATTACTAATTCCTAATTGTTAATTGTTAATTATGAATTACGCATTACGAATCGTGAATTCCTAATTGTTAATTCGTAATTAATCTATTCAGGCAATCTTTTGCTTTTAATCCAAATAGTGAATTTTTAGCTTCTTCGAACGCTTCTTCAAAAGATTTATTTTGATCAATAATTTTCAGGGCATACGCGGCATTTGTTAACACCACATTGTTTTGTGCTTCAGTTCCTTCACCATTTAAAATAGTCTTAAATACTTTAGCTGCATCGGCCACAGAATTACCTCCGTAAATATCAGATTGTTTTAAAGTTTTCATTTGCAAATCACCTGGAGTTATTAATTCTTCCCCTTCTTTTGAAAACAATTTAAACGCCCCTGTTAAAGAAATTTCATCATATCCATCTAACGCATGAACAATACCATAATTTGAATTTTCTTCTTGCAAAATATAATTATACAATCTAGCCACCTCCAAATTAAAAGTTCCTAACAATTGATTTTGAGGAGAACTTGGATTTACTAAAGGCCCTAACATATTAAAAAACGTTTTTAATTTTAATGCTTTCCTAACCGGCCCCACTGCTTTCATTGCTGGGTGAAATTTAGGTGCATGTAAAAAACAAATGTTAGCTTTTTCTAAATGAGATTTTAATGTCGCCTCATCATTGGTAAATTCATAACCGAAACTTTCTAACATATCTGAAGAACCTGATTTTGAAGACACCGAATAATTACCATGTTTCGCTACTTTTTGTCCTGTTCCTGCAACTACAAAAGATGTTAATGTTGAGATATTAAAAGTATCTTTACCATCACCTCCTGTACCAACAATATCAATGGTATTATATTCCGACAAATCCACTTTTATCGCCAACTCTAACAATGCTTCTCTAAAACCTGCCAATTCATTTGCAGTTATAGGGCGCATCATAAAAACGGTTAAGAAAGAAGCTAAATGAGCTTCATTATATTTCTCTTGAGCTATATTAATCAACATACTTTTAGCTTCAGACTTTGTTAGCCTTTTATGTTGATATAATTTTTCGAGGGTTTCTTTCATCATTCTTATTATTGATGTTAGGCTACTAATTTATTTTTTACACTAGTTATAAAGTTTCTAACGAGTTGTTCTCCTACTTCTGTTAAAATACTTTCTGGATGAAACTGAACCGCACTTATATGAAATTCCCTATGACGAACAGCCATGATACCACCATCTTCGTCAATGGCTGTTACTTCCAAAGACTCTGGTAAATCTTCCTTGGATGCAATCCATGAATGGTATCGAGCTGCAGGAAAAGTTTGAGGAATATCTTTAAATATAATTGCTTCTTTTTCCAACACCTTCATATCTGTTGCTACCCCGTGAAAAACCTCATTCATATTCATAATCTTTCCACCAAAAACTTCGGTTATCGCTTGTAGTCCCAAGCAAACTCCAAAAATTGGAAGTTTTCCCGCATATGTTCTTATCACTTCTTTTAAAATTCCTGCTTCGTTAGGAATTCCAGGCCCAGGCGAAAGAATAATTAAATCATATCTTCCAACATCCTCTAGTGATATTTCATCGTTTCGATAGACATCTGGATAAGTATCCGTTATTTTTTCAACCATGTGCACTAGGTTGTAGGTAAAGGAATCGTAGTTATCTAAAATTAAAATTTTCATTTTTTTAGTATTGAGGGTTTAGTATTGAGAGCTTCTCAATTCTAATATCTTTAATTAACTTTTATACATTTTCTGCTAAAATTAACGCCTTTTTCAAAGCTGCTAACTTGTTATTCACTTCTTGTAACTCTCCTTCTTCACTTGAATGAATTACAATTCCTGCACCCGCTTGATAATACAATACGTTTTTCTTACTTACAAATGAACGAATAGCAATAGCAAGATTCACCGAGCCATCGAGCCCTATAATTCCAACTGCACCTCCATAAAATCCTCTAGATTGATTTTCGTAGGTATCTATTAATTGCATTGCCTTATATTTTGGCGCTCCACTTAAGGTTCCAGCGGGAAAAGTATCTCCAACTATTTTAACAGGGTTTCCTTTTATTTGACCTTGTACCGTAGATACTAAATGAATAACATGACTGAAATACTGCACTTCTTTAAATACCTCAACCTTTACATTATCCGCATGTTTACTCAAATCGTTTCTTGCCAAATCAACCAACATTACGTGCTCTGCTGTTTCCTTTTTATCTTCGGAAAGCTTTTTTCCCAACTTTAAATCTTCCGCCATATTTCCAGTCCTTCGAAAAGTTCCTGCAATAGGGTTTATAATTGCCTTGCCTTCATTTATTTTTATTTGAGCTTCTGGAGATGACCCCATTAATTTAAAACTTCCATAATCAAAATAAAAAAGATAAGGCGAAGGGTTTATTGATCTTAATGCTCTGTAAACATTAAACTCGTCACCTTTAAACTCTTGTTGAAACTGTCTAGATAATACCAATTGAAAAACATCGCCTCTTTTACAATGAGCTTTTGCATTTTTCACATACTCTTTGAAATCTTCATTGGTGCAGTTTGAAGTTTCCTCACCAACAATTTCAAATTTTTGCGTATTAAATGCCTGAGCTTCTATTATTGTTTCAATTTCATGAATTCCAGAATCCTCTCCTTCTTCAATATTCTCAATTAAAATCAACTCGTCATTAAAATGATTAATAGCAATAATGTACTTATAGAAACTATATTGCATCATTGGTATAGCCGATGGAGCTTCTTTTACATTTAATTTTATGGTTTCAAAATATTGAACACTATCATAAGTTGTATATCCATATAAACCGTTAAAAGACTTTAAGTGTGGATCACATTCAAGTTCAATTGAAGAAGCAAAATCATTAAACAATTGATTGAAGTTTTTGCCAATTACACTTGTGCTAATTTCTTCTCCTTTTCGTGTGATAGAAAATTGATCTTTGTCTGCTTTCATTCCTATAATAGGATCAACACAGATAAAAGAGTAGCTTTCTTCTTTACTATGATAATCTGAACTTTCTAATAATAACGTATTTGAAAACTTATCTCTTAACCGAAGATATAAACCTACAGGAGTTACAGTATCGGATAGTCTTTTTTTTGAAACTGTAGTAAACTTAATTTTTTCCATTTTAGTTTTAGTCGTATTGTTTAAAAACAAAAAAGGCTTATCGTGAGATAAGCCTTTTTCTTTATATTTTTTTATAGGGTATCGCTCACTTAATTTTTGCTAAGAGAGTTCCACCACCATATGTTGTTTTGCGTTAACATGATACAGCAAATTTAAAATAGATTTTTTAGAATGCAAACTTTTAGAGGGTTTTATTTTAGAAAACAATCTTTATAAGCCTCTCACAATGATTTGATCGACTTAAAACATTACAAGGCTACAATATGAGTACAAAACTCATTACAAACACAAAAAACAGTTACACTTTTAAACAAAAAACAAATTTAAAGTTTAAAATTAAAAGCATTATACCAAGATACGTTTACAAAAACAAACAAAGACTGTTAGTTTGTATCAGCAAATTAAATGAAAATCTTTCATAAGTTACTATTTAATCATTCATTAGAAATAAAAAATTTAAAAGATATATGTGTGGAATTGTTTGTGCTTTCGATTTAAAAGAAGGGTCTGAGGTTTTAAGACCTCAAGTATTAGAAATGGCTAAAAAAATTAGACATAGAGGTCCGGATTGGAGTGGAATATATAGCGACAAAAAAAGTATCATGGCTCATGAACGTTTAGCCATTGTAGATCCAACCTCTGGACAGCAACCTTTATTCAGTAAAGACAGAAGATTTGTTTTAGCCGCAAATGGAGAAATATATAACCACCAAGAGATTAGAAAACAATTGAAAGGTGATCACGAATTTTTAACTAAATCAGATTGTGAAGTTATATTAGCTTTATATAAAGAAAAAGGAGAACATTTCTTAGATGATTTAAATGGAATTTTTGGTTTTGCTGTTTATGACACAGCAACAGATGAATATTTAGTTGCTCGTGATCATATGGGAATTATTCCTTTATATATGGGCTGGGATAAAAAAGGAACTTTTTACGTGGCCTCTGAATTAAAAGCTTTAGAAGGACAATGTAACAAAATCGAAGTATTTCCTCCGGGACACTATTACACCAGAGAAGGTGGTTTACAGAAATGGTATTCTAGAGATTGGATGGAATATGAAGCTGTAAAAAACAACCAAACAAGTATTGATGAATTACGTGACGCTTTAGAGGCTGCTGTACACAGACAGTTGATGAGTGATGTGCCTTATGGTGTTTTACTATCAGGAGGTTTAGATTCTTCAATCACCTCTGCAATCGCTAAGAAATATGCAGCGAAAAGAGTAGAGTCTGACGATAAAGATGAAGCTTGGTATCCTCAACTTCACTCTTTTTCGATAGGTTTAGAAGGATCTCCAGATTTGATTGCCGCTAAAAAAGTATCTAAGCACATTGGAACGATTCATCATGAAATTACATTCACTATACAAGAAGGTTTAGATGCTATTAAAGATGTTATTTATCATCTGGAAACGTATGATATCACAACTATTCGTGCCTCTACTCCAATGTATTTAATGGCAAGAGTTATTAAGTCGATGGGAATTAAAATGGTATTATCTGGTGAAGGGGCTGATGAAATATTTGGAGGATACTTATACTTCCATAAAGCTCCGAACGCCAAAGAATTCCACGACGAGAATGTTCGTAAACTTGATAAACTATATCAATATGACTGCTTAAGAGCTAACAAAAGCTTAATGGCTTGGGGAATTGAAGGTAGAGTTCCGTTTTTGGATAAAGAGTTTATGGATTTTGCCATGACAATTAACCCTGAAGATAAAATGATTAATGGTGAGAGAATGGAGAAATGGGTTTTAAGAAAGGCCTTTGAAAGCTACTTACCTGAGAGTGTAGCTTGGAGACAAAAAGAACAATTTTCTGATGGTGTGGGTTATAGTTGGATTGATACTTTAAAAGAAGTTGTTGACACCGCTGTAACAGACGAAATGATGGACAGTGCCGAACATCGTTTCCCTAGTCAAACACCTAGAGCGAAAGAAGAATATTACTACCGTGCTATTTTCGAAGAGCATTTCCCAAGTGATGCAGCTGCATTAACTGTTCCTTCGGTACCTTCGATTGCATGTAGTACCCCAACTGCTTTAGCATGGGATGCTAGTTTTCAAAATGTAAACGAACCTAGTGGCCGCGCTATCGCCGCAGTTCATGAAGATGCTTATTAATATTATTAGTTTCTTTTAAATTTTTAGTTGTAAAAAACCTTGCTACGCAAGGTTTTTTTTATTCGAAATCTAAAACATTTTCTGCCTTTATTAGTTGAGCTAAAGCCTCAATCTTTTTCATTACTTTATTATAAAACTGATTTTGTTCTTTTTCTCCTGAGGCATTTAATAACTTTGAATGCATAATTTGCTTATCGAAATACTTCTTTGCCTCCATACATGTTTCTTTATCACTTATTTTAAAATAGGAAAGCATTGTATTAGGAACAAACAACATTTGTTGGTTTTCGTTAAAAACTAACACATTATTGTTCATCAGTAATAACTCATTATAATACACATTAAACTCTTGCTTTTTAGAAACCACCCTTGTTGATATTTCATCAATTAATTCCTTCAAAGAATCACATAATTTAATAGCTTCTTCGTAGTTTATTTGACTTGCTTTATAGTAAAAATGAATTTGCTTTAACGTACTATTAACTGTGGTAACATCCCAAATTTCAGAAACAGATACATGATTATAAATATCTGCCAACTTATTAGCTGACTGTATTGTAGAAAGTTTAGGGTAGAACTCATTAAAAGACTTATTTCTAAAATTCTTATCAAGTAATTTAAGCCATACATAAATTTTAAAACGACATAACTCCTCCGACCTTAATAAGTGAAAAAGAGGAATATCTTTTGCTGAGTACAATATTTGAAAACCAATATTATTTACAATTGATGCCAACGCTTCATAGGAATTCCTGAAATACTCCTCTAAATTCATTTCGTTATTTATTTCAGATGTTTTTTCCATAGAAACATAACCTGAATATGCTTCCCCGGTTAGAGAGTCTAATGACAGGTCGAAGTAATTTGCTAATAAAACCGCTTCATCTAACGAAATTTTACTCTTCATACTTGTTCTTCGATGAGCCGCATCATAGCTTATATCTAACACTTTTGCAATTTCTTCATTGAGCGATTTAGATTGTAAACCCTCTTGGATTTTAGCAAATAGAAGTTTTTGAAACATGGCTAAAGATACTGTCTTTTGCGATAATCACAAAAAAAAGCAATTATGGTTGTGATTAAGCTTACCCAAAACTGATATACCACAATAATTTTACACCAATAAAAAACATAATAGAATGAAAAAATTAATCTTATTAACCTTCCTGCTTTCCTTTCTCCATGGAGTCTCTCAGGAATTAACAGAAAAGAAAATTTCTATTTTAAACAGATTAGACCTTAAAACGGAACCGTTAAATTTAAACGACTCCAATATTCAAAAAAAATTAAATAGGATTATAACACTCGAAAAAGGAAGAAAAACCAATAAAACTGCAGGAGTCATTCTAACATCATTATCAGCTATTTGCATTACTACTGGTATTATAGGAGTAGCTTATAGAGAGAAATTCACTAAACATTTGGGCATTGGGGTAATGAGTCTTGGAATTGTTAAAGCGGGAGTATCAATTCCCTTATGGAATGCTGCCGAGAAAAAACAAAGAGAGCGAGATAAACTCATAGAACTCTTTAATGAAAACCGACATTAAAAAAGCTTGCCATTTTAATAATCTCTTTAGATCCATTAGAACATCTAAATCCCAAGAAATGAAAGAAGGTACAGTAAACTCATATTTCCTTTGAATTATTATCGGGCAATACAATTATTAAACATTAAAATAAAACCTTATGAAACTTAAAAATTTCTATTATATACTTTTTATGCTTGGCATTTCTTTACAAGCGCAAAATAAGAATACAACACATCTTTTATTAGAAACCGGTTATGAAAACACAGATGGGAAAGACTTTATTAACTTTGGTATTGGAATAGAACGTTATGTTTCCGAACAATTTAGTGTTATAGCTAGAGTCAAATATGGCCACGCAAATTCGAGTACAGAAGGATTGGTTAAATATGAAAGTTCAATTATCAATGTTCCTATCACACTCAAATTTGAAAACAGCTTCTTTTTCAAAAACACATTTTTTCACCTACACACAGGGCCTTCATTGAACTTTACCTTAAAAGAAAACTATGAGATACTCAATGATATTGAAATACGTGAAAATCACACCTATTTAAATATAAATGCAGGTGGTGGAATATCATATTCTATCAATAATAAATCAAGTATTTATTTATCAGGAGAAGTTTTTGGAATTGCAGGAGCAAAAACTGAAATGGTAGGGTTTATTTTCGAACATGGACATAGCCCAGTAATTTACCAACTAAACATAGGATACAAATTTAAGCTGTGATGAAAATGAAAACCTATTTATCGTTCTCGATGATATTCTTGTTTTTATCCTCTTGCTTTTCTCAAAAAAGGAAATTAAGGTTTCCTGCATGGATTACTCATTCAGAAAGCACGGACATTATAGGGCTATCATTAGGATTATTACCAAAACCTATTTTTAAGGACACTACACTTACTAGAACCTATGGTATAAGAATTGAAGCACCAGGCCTTGGTTTTTTAATGCCTTTAATTCCAAGGTCACCTATTTCAACAAATGATGAAGCCTTTTACAAGAGCTTAGAATCAATTCCTGTAGAAAAGGTTTATGGATTAAACATATCTTCTGGGTCAGTATCTGAAACTCAAATTTATGGAATATCAATAGCTCTTATCGGTCAATACTTTATAAAAATGAACGGTATAAGCATCGCTGGATTTGGAAATCTTATTCAAAAACAAAATGGTATTTCGATAGGTATTTTTGGAAATGACACCTATCTAACAAATGGTGCTTCTGTTGCCGTTGTTGGAACAACCGCAAAATACATCAATGGACTTCAAATTGGAGGCTTTAATAAAGTTAAACAAATAAAAGGAATCCAAATTGGAATTTTTAACAAAGCCAAAAATCTGAAAGGTTTTCAAATTGGTCTATGGAATAAAAACAAAAAGAGATCCTTTCCTTTAATAAACTGGAATTTTTAAATCAATCGAGTTACTATGAAAACATTAAACATACCTGTAAGTTTGATTCTATTCAGGTTCATACTTTCACCAATCATAATACTCTTGGCTATTTTACTCAAAGAGAAATCAAACTTGATAATAATTACTTTAATGTATTTAGGGTTAGTTTCTGATATTCTAGATGGCATTATTGCTCGAAAACAAGGTGTTTCCACTGAAAAACTAAGAAGACTCGATAGTCAAACCGATATGATTTTCTGGCTCTCTATTGGTTTTAGTTCCTATATACTATATCCTGAATTAATACGTGATAACTCATATGCAATTTGGGCTATTTTAGTCATGGAAGCCATGTGTTATGTAATTAGTTTTCTAAAGTTTGGAAAAGAAACTTGTACCCATGCTTTTTTATCAAAAATCTGGGGACTTACATTACTTATAGCATTCACTTCTTTAATAGGTTTCCAACAGGCCGGTTTTCCATTTTATCTAGCTATAGTTATTGGGCTCATCGCTCATATTGACGTCATACTTATCATTTTAATTCTTCCAAAATGGACGCATGATATACCTAGTTCTTACCATGCATATTTACTCAGGAAAGGAAAAAAAATAACAAAACATAAACTCCTAAATAGTTAAAACCAAAAAAACATTCATCGTTGCACAAATGGATTATTCATCCATTTTAGGGGAAATTGCTGCTATTAAAAAAGCTGGCTTGAAAAATCAAAAGCCAGCTTTTCCTAATTCAAATAAAATGAACTAAATGTAATCTAAATCATTAAATGACTATATGTACACCCAGCGTCCGTTTATATAATCTACTTCGTAGTTATTATAATAATCTCCATACCACCATTTGTTATGCTCTCTACGAACTCGAACCCCGTCTATAACATGATGTTGGTTGTTTGCAAATGCCGTTCCATTCAATACCCAAGTTTGATTTACTTCTAAAACCTCATAAAATCTGCTATCATAGTCAACATAATACCACCATTTACCCCATCTTCTTTTAACAGTTACTCCATGGATTGTGTAATATGTATTATCTTGATACTCTCCGTCGTCGCCGTCATCTCCACCGTCGCCGTCATCTCCGCCATCATCGCCTCCGTCATTATCGCCTGGGTACATGGTATTAATAGCACTTATATCTCCACTTGATAAACTTGTACTACTTTGAATTATACCTCCATTCTTTTTTCTAATAGTAGGTTGTCCATTTGCAGAAAACCCATAAGAAGAATAATGCATGATTGAGTTAAAATCATAAGCTCCATAATCTCTATAGTTCCAACCTGTTGCTTTACTAAAATTATGTTCTTGCCCTCTTTGTACATTATTCCAATAAATATCTACATACTGATCTCTGTCAGAGCGATTTTGCTCATGATGTAAACCAATGGCATGCCCCAGCTCATGTATAATTATATGTTTTACCAAGCAACCTTGCCCCAAAGACATTCTCGTTGCACCGTAATTTGACGTCCCTATAAAGCTAGAACACCCTTGCCCTGAATCGATATAGACGTACTGTTGCTGTCCAGATCTTCTTACAAATTTTAGGTTCGTTTTATTCTCTAACTCTCTCATTGCATCCTCAATCAACCCTCTGTAATAACTAAGATTTGACGATATTGAATAAGGAACGGTATTATTAGGCCATAAGCCTTGGGATTTAAGCCCCACACCTCTAGTATTTGAATGCTCATCACCATATCCAGCTGCCTCCATCGATTCCTCATAGGTATCCTTCAGCAACTCTTTATGTAACAACATATCTCCTCCAAAAACATACTCACCATTAATAATTTCATAGGTAACTTTTTTCCCAAAATAATAGCCTTCTTTTACCTCTCCTCTTTCACCAGGAAAAGCACTAAATGCATTTGTTTCATTTGTTTCTGAGGTTTCTGAAGCTACCTGATCGTTTTCCAATACTTCTTCATTGTTACACGATAGAAATAGAAGGGTAACGAAAATTAGCATTACCAATTTTACGTTTAATTTCATAATTTAAAATTTAATGTTAATAATGTTGGTTAAAACGTAACAATTAAAATTTAAAAGTAATTGTGTGGCTAGCTTTCGCTCATCAAAAAATTGAATATAGTTTGGGTTTTTATCTAATACTTTGTAGCTCTGTTAGTATTTTTTAGCTACGCATAATAGACATTAAGTAATATTGCAGAAGTAGTTAGTAGAAATGGTTAAACAATGATACAAGAATGTAATGTTCTTAAACTAAACATTTAAAGAAACTCCTAGTTAAACTAAATTAAGCATCTTTCTTGTTTTCACTCATTTATGATCTCGAAGATCTCACCCTAACATCCAATTTTCACAATCGGATGATTAATAACCGATGAACCGAAGTCCACAAAATCCTCACATATGAAGATTGGAGCGCAAATTTATAACCCTCAATAGATTAAAAAAAAATATATCGCGCCAAAAACTATTAAATATCACAAAATCTTAATAAAAAAATTGCATTATATAATAAATACAGCTACAAAAAAGCCCCTTAAAAACATTAAGAGGCTATGAGGTAACTATATATTTTATTATGTTTTACAACACTAAAAAATTTTATTTTATAAATATTCCCATTTCCCATTAATATAGTCCATTTCATACCATGTATTCTGATAAGAATACCACCATTTTCCGCTATACCTTGTAACCTGTCTGGTGTCTACATTATAACTAGTATTATGTTGGTATACATTCTCATCAACTTCCCATACCCATTTGTTATTTACATTTTTAACCTTGATGTATGTTGCCGTTCCATTAATTTCAGTTAAATACCACCATAAATCTTGATCTCTGAAAACCTGAATTCCGTTAATCGTATAATTGGTTCCGTTTTGATACTGATTTCCTCCAGTCCCTGGACCTTGACCTACATATTTCCAAATGCCATTGACATACTCCATCTCATACCATTTATTTTGATGTGAGTACCACCACTTAAGATCATGTCTTCTAACCTTTCTGCCATCTACAATGAAATCTTTGCTGTTGGTGTATATATTCCCATTAACCTTCCATTCCCACTTATTGTTAATGTTTTCGACTTGAATATAAGTAACTCTTCTATTAATTGTAGTTGAATACCACCATAGGTTTTGGTCTCTAAAAACCTGAATCCCGTTAATTGTATAATTCGTTCCATTTTGATATTGACCACCTCCATTGTCAATTGCTGGATACATAATATTTATTCCAGCGATGTCTCCTTGAGATAAACCTTCTCTTTGCCCATTAAATGTAGTACCGTCCAATTTTGTAATAGTAGGATATCCATTCCCATATTTTGCGAAAGCATAAGAACCATAAAGCATTATTGAGTTAAAGTCAAGTGAATTGGTATAATTTGCCCCACTCATATTTTGTTGTCCATATGTATAAAAGTTATAATCCATCCCGTCATCAATATAACTCCAATTTATTCTTATATAGTTATCTCTATCGGACCTACTTTGCTCGTGAAATAAGCCTAGCGAATGACCTATTTCATGGATTACTATACCTTTTGTACAATGTATTCCTAAATTAACTGTTTGCATTCCTCCCTGCATCCCAAGGTCTGCCGAACAATTTCCTTTAGAATCAACCCGAAACAAAATAAAGTTACTTTCATAGGCTCTTCTCACAAACCTAATATTAGTATTCTCTTCCCAATGAGCAATAGCATCGGTAACTCTTTCCTGATTCGGTAAATTTGCAGCTACGGAATAATATACGGTATTATTAGGCCATTTTCCGTTGGTTCTTCCAACACTTCTGCTTCCTCTAGAAACGTCACCTTCATAAAGATAATCATCAAGGCTATCCTTTATTAATTCTTTTTTAAGCAACATATCTCCTCCGGCAACACATTGTCCATTGATAACTTCATAAGTTATTTCGGTTCCCAAATAATAACCTTTCTTCACTTCCCCTTTCTCTCCTGGAAAAGCCACTTCTATATTTGATGTAGTTTCTGGAGATAAACTGACTTGTTTTTCCGGATTAAAAACATCTTCTTCTTTACAAGATAAAAACAACAAGGTTGCACATACCAAGACTAACAAACTTCGTTTGTTTGATTTCATAATTTTAAATTTTAATATTAATTTTTATGGTTAAAACATTAGTATTAAAGTCTGAAATTCTAATTGAATATAGTATTAGTATTCTCTTAAAGAGAAAACACGCAAAGATTAAATTGGTTTGGGGTTAACACTAAATTAAGTTGAAAAAAGTCATTTAGATCTTTATTGACTTTTTGTAATAAATAATTCTTAAAAATTTATTGAAACTACTTCCCGAAAAGTTTTAGGTAAAAGGGTCATGCTTTATAAGCTACACAAAACTCATGAGCATCCCTTTCTTTTTTCGTTTAAACAAGATCTTATTAATCTCTTTAATATCACATCTAATACAATGAGAATAGATGATTATATAACCGTCGAAACCGAAGTTTTCGGAATCATTATTTTTAATAATTCTTGAAGCAAAAGTAACTACGTATAGAAACAGAAAAAAGAAATATCTTCTATTAAATAATTAAATATTACAAATAAAACCAAGCAGTTTTGTAGTATCTAAAACAGTAATTACATGAAAAAATCTTACAAGAAAATTCTTCTAAGATTTTTTATCCTTTGATTGATCTGCTTATTATAATTAGTTTGGAGCTACATAAAAAGGAGATAAATTTACTTTCGCATTTCCTCTAGCACCAAAATAATTTGTATACGATTTATTCTTTTCTATTGTATATAATGAATCGACATAATCATCATCATTTCTAAACCATTCCTCTGGCATAGCTTCAAGTATAGCTCCTGCAACTTGCCCTAAAACATTAACCCATGGTTGAGTCGCAACAGTTCCTAAAATTTGAAATACACCGTTTATAATTGTTTGCGTTAATTCTTTATAATTTCCACTATCATCTTTTTCAAAAAATTGAATATTTGCAGCTTGATACTGATAATCATCCCAAAAAAGTAAAATTTGATTTGGATAATAATCAGTTCCTTCATGATCAAGATATTCCATTGTAATAACTTTAATCTCTGGGCTGTTATCTTCACTTCTTATTCCTGATGTAATTGCATAGACTTCCGCGGCTCCCAAAATCCAAGATTCTTCATCATGATTCAATCTAATTTTATCAAGTTTAGTTGTTTCTAATCCCCCTGTTTGACTAGCTCTTATGTTTTCATCAGCTTTTTTCGGATCAAAACTTGATTTCTGTAAACCACTATTTCTTAGAAGTCTATTCATCTGGTCCACTTCTTTTTTTAATGCTTCTATTCCATTTTCTTCTATAACAATTATGGGTCGATTTGGACTTGTTTTTGCATCCAATACAATTGTGTTCTTATCCATATCGTAAGCAATAACAGAACCCCAATCCTTTTCATTTCCTTTGGGTGCAAAGGAAAACAACAAGTTTGAAAAATCAGTATCTCCTTTTGGATTATGCAACCATATTTCTAAAATTTCAATTTTTTCTGGTGCCTCTTCAGAAATGGCCTTTCTTTCTAATTCTGCTGATTTTTTGGATAGTTTTATGAATGCGCTTTGATCATTGATATGGGAAGAATTTTTATTCAGAATTTCTGATAGTAAAACACCAACCTTTTCATTCTTTAACAACTCTAATGTTCTTTTTTTAAATTTCTTGTTTTTCATTAAATCAATGAACTCTAGTGCTATTTCTTTTTTATTTACATCTGTAGTATTTAATAGTTCTTCTTGTTGTAATAATTCAGCTGAATCTGTACAACTAATAATTAACAGAGAAACCAAAAGGCTTCTATACAAAAATTGAAAGGTTTTCATTGTTATAAATATTTAGGTTAATAAAATTTTAGCAGCAATATATTAAAACCTCAACAAAAACAATAATAAATGTTAATTTTATAAATTAAACTAATAAAAATAGTTAAATAATGAATAAACCCACATAAAAACGTCCACAAATCATGTATTATGGGCTCTCACTGAGATTATCTATTCTTAAAAATTACAGCACAATGTTTTTTTGCTAACTTCTCTTTTATTTAAACCTTGTATCACTCAAAACTCCTTTTAAATAATCGATTTTAAGGCGTTGTTTAAATTTGACAAGGAGAAAGCTATAACAAAAACACAAAAACCATCGTTTTAAGTCTTTTTAAGCAATTTAAGGCACTTTTACAAATATGTAGTTTTTTTCATTTTTTATTAACAAAACCTCTTAAAAACTTTATTTTAAGGTTAAAAAAACGTAAATTTGTATAGTAAGAATGATCGCACACGTGCGATTATTTTTTTGGGGGATCACTAATCTTTTAACATTCTATTAGAAAATAACTTAACTTATTTTCTGTTGATTAATATCCTAAAAACATAACGTAAAGAACACAAACAAAACTCAATAGTATGAGCGAAGAAAAAAAGCACAATTATTCCGCCGACAGTATTCAGGCACTTGAAGGAATGGAGCATGTTCGTATGCGTCCATCCATGTATATTGGTGATGTCGGAGTTCGTGGTTTACACCATTTAGTATATGAAGTAGTAGATAACTCTATTGATGAAGCAATGGGAGGACATTGTGATTCTATTGAAGTTACTATTAATGAAGATAATTCAATAACAACCAAAGATAATGGTCGTGGAATTCCTGTTGGGATTCATAAAAAAGAAGGTGTTTCTGCATTACAAGTTGTAATGACTAAAATTGGAGCTGGAGGAAAATTTGACAAAGATTCTTATAAGGTTTCTGGTGGTTTACACGGTGTTGGTGTAAGTTGTGTTAACGCTTTATCCGATCACTTAACTGCAACGGTACATAAGGAAGGTAAAATTTGGCAACAAGAGTACGCTAAAGGTAAAACACTATACCCTGTTAAAACAATTGGAGAAACTGACTTTACTGGAACCATCGTTACGTTTTTACCAGACAAATCAATATTTGCACAAACTACAGAATATAATTATGATACTTTATCTGCTCGTTTACGTGAACTAGCTTACCTAAACAAAGGTATTACTATCACTTTAACTGATAAACGTAATACAGATGATGAAGGTAATTTTATTAATGAAACATTTTACTCTACTGAAGGACTTCCTGAATTTATTAAATATTTAGATGGTACTCGTGAGCAATTAACTTCTGATGTTATTTCAATGGAGGGTGAGAAAAACGGGATTCCTGTTGAAGTCGCTATGGTATATAACACCTCTTATTCTGAAAACTTACATTCGTATGTGAATAATATTAACACTCATGAAGGAGGTACGCACTTATCTGGATTCCGTCGTGGGTTAACACATACATTAAAAAAATATGCTGATGAGTCAGGTTTATTAAAAAATGTTAAGTTTGAAATTTCAGGAGATGATTTTCGTGAAGGTTTAACCGCTATTGTTTCTGTAAAAGTGGCGGAACCTCAATTTGAAGGTCAAACAAAAACTAAGTTAGGAAACAGAGATGTTACATCGGCAGTTTCACAAGCGGTAGCTGAGATGCTTAATGATTTCTTGGAAGAAAACCCAAATGATGCTAAAACTATTGTTCAAAAAGTAATTTTAGCGGCACAAGCAAGGCATGCAGCTAAAAAAGCTCGTGAAATGGTTCAGCGTAAAACTGTTATGAGTATCGGAGGGCTTCCTGGTAAACTTTCTGACTGTTCTGAAACTGATCCTGCCGTTTGCGAAATATTCCTAGTTGAGGGAGATTCAGCAGGTGGAACTGCAAAACAAGGACGTGATAGAAACTTCCAAGCTATATTACCTTTACGTGGTAAAATTTTAAACGTAGAAAAAGCAATGCAGCATAAGGTTTTTGAAAATGAAGAAATCAAAAACATGTTTACCGCATTAGGAATTAGTATAGGTACCGAAGAAGACCCAAGAGCCTTGAATTTATCAAAGCTTCGTTACCATAAAGTAGTGATTATGTGTGATGCCGATGTAGATGGTTCGCATATTGCTACCTTAATTTTAACATTCTTTTTCCGTTATATGAGAGAAATGGTTGAACAAGGATATATTTATATCGCCACTCCTCCATTATACCTTGTAAAAAAAGGACAGAAAAAAGAGTATGCTTGGGATGACAATCAACGTGACTTAATTGTTCAAAAAATGGGTGGTGCTGCAAGTATACAACGTTATAAAGGTCTTGGAGAGATGAATGCAGAACAATTATGGGACACAACAATGAACCCTGAATTTAGAACGCTTCGACAAGTTACTATTGATAGCCTCACTGAAGCTGATAGAGTTTTCTCAATGTTAATGGGAGACGACGTTCCTCCAAGGAGGGATTTCATTGAAAGAAATGCAAAATATGCTAATATTGATGCCTAATCAGTATTTTTTCGAAATAGAACCTCAACAATTGTTGAGGTTTTTTTATTTAGGGAATTACCCTATTTGTTTAATCAATATTTTTTATAATTTTGATTAATATAAGAAACATCTATCTATTATAGATGTATACTTTTTAATCTAACAAAAATGAAAGTATTAAAAGCAATTAGCATTTTCACTGCAATATTTTGTTTTTCAAAATTGCAATCTCAAGAATTAGAAACCATCCTCTTAGCCAAAGATGATGCAACAAAATTAACAAAAGCATACCTCGCTCCTTCATTTAAAGGACTAATGTTCGCTATGAACAACGGTTGGTATCATACCGCCAAAGTTCATAAAAAATTTGGCTTTGACATTTCAATTGGGGCAAATGCAGCAGCTGTTCCATCTCAAGATGAGATATTTTCTATAGCTGAACTAGGTTTATCTAATAATACAACCGTTACTAATGGTGTTTCTACCTCACCAACTGTTGCTGGAGGTGAATCAACTACTCCAGCTCAATTTCAATATTCTACTCAAATAGAAGGTCAAAATGTAACTGCCAATTTTACAATGCCTAAGGGGATCAAGGAAGATCTTCCTACAAGTGCCATTCCCGCTCCAGCAATTCAAGTAGGTGTTGGGCTTCCCTATAAATTAGACGCTATCGTTCGTTATGTTCCAAAAATTGGAGTAGATAATGTAAAAGTTGGTCTTTTTGGTTTAGGAATTAAAAAAGAAATTACGGAATGGTTTGGTCCGTTAGACAAATTACCTCTTCATATATCTTTATTGGCTGCATACTCAAATATGAGTGTTGACTATGAAATTGGAAATGTAAGTGGCGATGTTTCTACTCAAAATGCTTCAACTGAGTTTGATTTGAACACCTATACCGTTCAGGCAATTGCTTCTTTAAATTTCCCTATAATTAATGTTTATGGAGGTGTCGGATATAATGCGGGTAATGTTAAACTTAATATGTTAGGCACTTACACTCTAAGCTACGATCCTGCTATTAATGGCGCTCCAAATGTTGAAGAATCAATTACCGACCCTATCTCGTTAAAAACAAATTCAGGAAGTATGAATGCTACCATTGGAGCTAGATTGAGTCTTGGCTTCTTTAAATTATATGGAAGTTATACATTACAAGAATACAACACCTTAAATGCAGGGATCGCCTTCAGCTTTAGATAATCTCTATTTTCATTTAATGCAAAAACTAAAAACCTCGTTGAAAATTCGGTGAGGTTTTATTTTGACTATTTTTACCCATTAACAAAAATCAAAGATTATGAAAACAAGAGTTTTACTCGCCTTTTTTTTAACCAGTTTTATGGTAAATGCTCAAGATAAAGTCTGGACAAAAGACTTAAAAGAAGATTTATATCAAGTAGGCTGGATTAAGCAATCTAGTGAAGGAAACATTATTGCATCAGGAGCAAAAGGTTTAATTGCTATGAACCATACTACAGGTGATGTTTTATGGAAAAACAAAGAATTAAAAGCCATTGACAAGAACACATTTCTTAACATTGACGGTCTTCCTTTTTTCTATATAGAATATTCTCCAGTTGTTGGAAAAACAAGAGGTATTATTCTTAATTCTAGTAATGGAGATATAGTTTTCGATACAAAAGATAAAGGATATCGAATTAAAAACTACACACTACTTAAAGATAAAGGAATTATTCTGTTTGAATTATTGGAAGATAAAAAAAGAAAATTAATGAGCTTCGGCCTTGGAAACAGTCAAGTAAACTGGATTGCAGACCTTGGAGAAGTTGGAGGTCTATTTAGTAAACTACTTGGTAATTCATTTATAAACCACGGTCCATATTTCCCTTCTGAAAATAATTTGGTTGTTGCCATTAAAGATCAAATATTCTCAATAAACTTTGCTGACGGGAACATAAACTGGAAACATAAAACTAAGAAAAAAGTTAATGCTCTAGTGTACTCTGAGAAAAACAACAATCTTTATGTTGGTATTAAAAAATCAAGCAAACTTTTAGTACTTAATCCTGATAATGGTGATGATATCACTCCTGGGAAATTAAAACTTAGAGGGGAATTAATTGACGTAACATCCACAACTAATGGAGACCTAATATTGGTTGAAACGGAAGGATTCAATATTATTGATCCAAAAACGAACCTATTTAAATGGAAAAAAAGTTTTAAAATAGATCACCTGAATGAAGTTATTCCACAAGAAAAAGGGTTTATAGCTATTGGAAAAGACGAAAAAGACGGATCTATTGCTTTAGTTTCAAACGAAGGAAAGAAAATCTGGGATACCAATATTGACGGTTATGCTTATTATGCAACTCCTACGGACAACGGTATTCTATATATATCTACTGAAAGATCTAACATTTTGGACTACAATAAAGGAAAAGATGTTTGGAAAAGAGATGTTAAATTTAAATCTATACCTGCTGTAACTTTCGACAAAGAGCTTAACAAGGTTATTCTATTTGAAAATAAAAAAGGCTACAAGTTTGATTTGAATTCAGGAGAAATCGACATGTTCGCCGAAGACATAAAACTTGAACAAGTTAAAAGAAAAACACCTTTACTTGCTGAATATTTAGAAGGAATTGGATATTTACTATATACCGATCAACATATGTCTGTATTAAATTCTGATGGAACTATAAAATATAGTAGTTACTATAAACCTCCTTCAACTACTGAAGGGTTAAAAAAACTAGCTCAATTAGGTTTAAATGTAGCTGGTGTCGATTTAGACATTCAGGGGTCACTTGATAATATTGAAATGCTTTCTAGTTTATCCAACGGAGCATATCGAACTTCTGTCGATCAAACTGACGCCACTGTAACTTCGTCAAACATATTTAGTGCCTCTGTAAATAATACTGAGATCATTAATATTTCTACAAAGAGATTTTACAACTCAAAACGTAGTAAAGGAAATCAATTCATTGTTACAAAAATAAAGAGAGAAGGTCAACCTTCAACTCATAAAATAATAATGATTAATAAGAAAACTGGTTCTATTGATAAAGAGATAGAGTTATTAGATAAAACTCCAAATTATGTAATTGACAAAGTAGATAACCTCGTTTTTGTAAATGAGAAAAATCGCCTAATCTCGGCACATAAATTTTAAGGTTTATTTAAACAATATTCTATAAAAATGTTAATTAAAAGCTTTCTGAAATTTTCAGGAAGCTTTTACTTTTTTATCCATAGGCAAATCGCTATTTTTGTGCATCTTATTAATAAATTATCTTAACTAAATAATATAAAAAATGAAAGTAACAGTTGTAGGAGCAGGTGCTGTAGGTGCGAGTTGTGCTGAGTACATTGCTATTAAAGATTTTGCTTCAGAAGTTGTTTTAGTAGACATCAAAGAAGGTTTTGCTGAAGGTAAAGCAATGGATTTAATGCAAACTGCTTCGTTAAACGGATTTGACACTAAAATTACTGGAACCACTGGAGATTATAGCAAAACTGCTGATTCTGATATTTGTGTAATTACCTCTGGTATCGCTCGTAAACCAGGAATGTCTCGTGATGAGTTATTAGGTATTAATGCTGGTATCGTAAAATCTGTTTCTGCAAGTTTAATAGAACACTCTCCAAATACAATTATTATTGTAGTATCAAATCCAATGGATACAATGACTTATTTGGTTCATAAAACTACTGGATTACCTAAAAATAGAATTATCGGTATGGGTGGTGCTTTAGATTCTGCTCGTTTCAAGTATAGATTAGCAGAAGCTTTGGAAGCTCCTATTTCTGATGTTGATGGAATGGTTATCGGTGGGCACTCAGATAAAGGAATGGTTCCTTTAACTCGTTTAGCGACAAGAAATTCTGTTCCTGTTACAGAATTCTTATCAGAAGAGAGATTAAATCAAGTAAAAGAAGATACGAAAGTTGGAGGAGCTACTTTAACTAAATTATTAGGTACTTCTGCATGGTATGCTCCAGGAGCCGCTGTTTCTGGATTAGTTCAGGCAATTGCTTGTGACCAAAAGAAAATCTTCCCTTGTTCTACTTTATTAGAAGGAGAATACGGTTTATCTGGTTTATGTATTGGTGTACCTGTAGTATTAGGTAAAAACGGTATCGAAAAAGTTGTAGAGATCAACCTAAGTGATGCCGAAAAACAACACCTAGCTGACTCAGCTGCTGCTGTAAAGAAAAATAATGAAGCTTTAACTTTCTAAAAAAGAAAGATTACAACATATTTGAAGCCTTGCGAATAGACATTCGCAAGGCTTTTTTTCTTAAAAAGTGTTAAACTTTATATGAACTTGTAAGTTTATAAATAATTGCTCGTCTACCTAATCGAGGAAACATAGCTTATGTTTCTTTTTCATAGTTTTTCATAGCAATTTTCCCACTTCTTTCTAGAAGTGGGTTTTGTTTTTTATCTTTCGCTCTAAATTACTTTCATTGAAAAAAATAATAGTTTCAGTAACTAATGATATCTCAAATGATCAGAGAGTTTCCAAAGTGTGCGATACTCTTTATAATCTAAATTTCAACATAATTTTAGTCGGCAGAAAATTACCTACTAGCCAACCTCTTCATAGAAACTATAAAACAAAGCGATTTCGTTTATTATTTAACAACGGTTTTTTATTCTATGCCGAATTCAATATTCGATTGTTTTTTTATCTACTATTTTCCAAAAGTGACATTTTACTATCGAATGATTTAGATACATTGCTTCCCAATTTTATTGTAAGTAAACTAAAAGGTAAGAAACTAGTATATGACAGTCATGAATTATTTCCTGAAATTCCTGAGCTTGTAAAACGTCCTAAAACAAAAAAAATATGGGAATCCCTTGAAAATCTATTACTTCCTCGGTTAAAAAATTGTTATACTGTAAGTCAAAGTATTGCAGACTACTATCAAGAGAAATACAACACACATTTTGATGTAGTTCGAAATGTACCTAAAAAAGTAAAAACCAATAAAATCACAAACCTCCCTTTTAATATTAAGGGTAAAAAAGTTATCTTGTATCAAGGAGCTGTTAATCTTGGCAGAGGTCTTAAATTGATGATTGAAACCATTAGTAATCTTGATAATTGTATTTTTTTAATTGTTGGTGATGGAGACATTTTTCAAAACCTGAAAGAATTTGTGGATCAAAAAAATCTAAATGCACAAGTAATTTTTTTAGGTAAATTATCTCCTGAAGAATTAAGAAAAATTACACCGAACGCTCATTTAGGGTTAAGTATTGAAGAAGATTTAGGCTTAAGTTATCGCTATGCTTTACCTAATAAACTATTTGACTATATACAAGCTAAAATACCTGTAATCACTTCAAATCTTCCAGAAATGAAAAACATTGTATCTCAATATTCTATTGGTGAAGTTTTAGAGAATAGAACTCCTGAATCGTTTGCGATAAAAATTAAACATGCCTTAAAAAAAGACTATTCAAAAAATCTAGAAAAAGCAAAAACAGAACTGACTTGGGAAAATGAAGAACAAGTTTTAATTTTCATCTTTAAACATCTTGCATAGATAAGTAATTCTGAATAAATCAAAAAAAAATAGCGACGACCTTCTAACGGCTAGTTTTTCAAAAAAAACATTAAAATATTTTAACCCCGCAACCAATAGATAAAACCTTCGATACATTATAGAAATTCTTGTATCCGAAAACTCTAACTTCCCATCAACTATTAAATTCTTGAGATTCAACAAGGCTTGTTTTGTTTTAGCTAAAAAAACATTATTATCGTCTATTTCGGCGTGAAGAATCGGGTTTTCAATATGCTTTATATTATAAGTGTTTTTATTTAATTCCTTTGCAAAGCATAAATCTTCATATCCATATCCTTTTAAAGTCCCATCAAATTTAACAAGACTAAACACTTCTTTTCTTATCATAAAGTTTGCTGAAAAAAAATACTTTTCTGGAAACCTATTTCGTTCTTTTTCATCTATCTCCTCTCTTTTCTTTCCAAACTTGTACCTAAGATTTTGATTGTATAAATTATAAACCATACCTCCTGTTACAACATTTAAAGAGCCTATTTTTATTGCATTAATATATTTCTCCATAAACAAATCATCTACAATAGCGTCGCAATCCAAGAATAGCAACCAAGAATAATTTGCCTTTTCAGCTAAATAATTTCGTATGGCACTTCTACCTTTATTCTCTCTAAAAATTTCAAAAGAAGTTTTTGACAATTCATTTAATCTGCTATTACCTGAGAACAAACTACTTGAAGCATCATCAACAACGATTATTTCAAATACAACATTAGCTAGCAACAACTGCTTGTGTAAACTTGAAACTAATTGATAAACATCCCAATTATACGTTGGGATTAGCACAGAAATCATCTTAAACCGATTGTTGAACTACTTCAAACAACTCTCCTCCTTCGCACTTAACCGTGTTTTGTTTGAATTTTACAATAAGCTGATAGTCGTGAGTCGCCATTAAAATAGTTTTACCACTTTGGTGAATTTCGTTTAACAACTCCATCACTTCTAAAGAAGTTTTTGGATCCAAATTTCCAGTTGGTTCATCAGCAAGTATTAATTCAGGATCATTTAATAATGCTCTGGCAATAGCAACACGCTGCTGCTCTCCCCCAGAAAGTTCAAATGTCTTTTTGTAATACTTTTCCTTCATTCCAACCTTATTAAGCACCTCATAAATCTTCTCTTTCATATCATTTTTATTCTTCCATCCAGTAGCCTTCAGAACAAATTCTAAATTTTCAAAAACATTCCTGTCGTTCAATAGCTTAAAATCTTGGAAAACGATCCCTAACTTTCTTCTTAAAAAAGGAATTTCTTTTTCTTTCATTTTTTTAAGATCGAAACCTACAATACTTCCCAAACCACGCTGTAATCTTAAATCACCATATAAGGTTTTTAACAAACTACTCTTACCACTTCCTGTTTTACCAATTAAGTAATAAAAATCTCCTTTATTCAGAGTAAAATTAACTTTCGATAAAACTAAATTATCTCTTTGATAAATATCGGCATTCTCAAAATGTAAAACCGGTGTGCTCATAAACATTAATTGTTTTTACAAAACTAAAATTTTATTATGTAATTCTACAACATTTCTTACTTTTGATGTTTATTCTTCCAACAAAAACAAAAAACGAACGTTATAGTTTCTAGATAACTAAAAAATATGAGATTTAATTGTTTTAGAAAGAAAGTTTTCTTTATGCTATTACTAGCAATAGCTAGTAAAGGGATTGCACAAAAAACTGCACTAAATGTAAGTAATAGTTCGGACTATTACAAGGCAATAGAGCTATATAATAACAAGGCTTATGCTCCAGCTCAAAAGTTATTTATTGCCACTTCGGAGGAAACTCCTTCGAATACAACACTTAAAGGAAACGCCGACTATTATGATGCTATGTGCGCCATTAAACTCGGCCAAGATGATGCTAATGATAAAGTATTAGACTTTGTAAAAAACCACCCTTACCACAATAAAAAAGAAAATGCTTTTTTAAATGTTGGTAACTATTACTTTGCCAATAGAAAGGCTTCGCATGCGCTACGTTGGTATCAAAAAGTAAATGAGAAGCTACTGAATCAACAAGAAAAGGATGAGTTGAATTACAAGATGGGATACTGTCTTTTGGTCTCTAATTATCTAAAGGATTCTAAAGAGAGATTTAAAAGGCTATTAGGAAATCCAGTATATGGAAACGATGCCCGTTACTATTATGGTTATATAGCTTATAAACAAGAAAATTTTGGTGAAGCAGAAGATAACTTAAGTCAACTAGCTGATGACGCCACATACCAATCAAAGGCAAATTACTATATTTTAGATATTAGTTTTAAAGCTGGACGTTTTGACAAATCTGTTCAAATTGGAGAAAAATTATTAAAATCTTCGAAAGATAAAAATGAGCGATCTCAAATTTCTAAAATAATTGGAGAAAGTTATTTTAACCTGAAAGAGTACGAAAAAGCCATGCCTTATTTAAAAAAATATAAAGGAAAAGGCGGAAAATGGACGAACACAGATTATTATTATTTAGGATACGCTTATTACAAGCAAAAAGATTATGAATCTGCCATTAATAACTTCAATAAAATTATAGGAGGAACGAATAAAGTAGCTCAAAATGCCTATTATCATTTAGGTGAATGTTACTTGGAACTAGATAAAAAAGTAGAAGCTTTAAATGCTTTTAAGAACGCTAGTGAAATGGATTTTGATTCTCAAATTACAGAGAGTTCATGGTTAAACTATGCAAAATTGAGTTATGACCAAGGAAACCCTTATAAAAGTGTGCCTGAAGTTCTGAAAGAATATCTTGAAAAATATCCCTTATCACCAGAAACAGCAGGTATAAAAGAATTGCTAATTACTTCTTATTTACATCAGCAAGATTATACTGGAGCTTTGGAATATTTAAATGCAAACAAATCTCCTGAGAATGAAAAATTAGCTAATGAAGTATCATTATATAGAGGTATTCAGTTGTTCAATGAGCAAAAAATAGTTGAGTCAAATCCATTTTTCTATAATGCCACAAAAGCTGAAAATACTAAAACTGTAAATAAGGCTAACTATTGGTTGGCTGAAACATCATATTTGACAGGAGACTATAAAAATGCATTAACACATTTCTCTCTTGTATCTGAAAATGAAGGTGTCGAATTCGATCAATTAGATTATAATATTGCTTATACTTTCTTCAAAGTAAAAAAGTATCCTGAGGCAGCAAAATACTTTAAATCGTTTTTAAATAAAAAGGTTGATGATACCGATTTAAACGATGATGCGTCAAATAGACTTGGAGATTCGTATTATGCCTCAAAAAATTATACGGAAGCTATTGAAGCCTACGGTAAGGTTATAGAAGAAGGAGGTGCAGGAGCTGATTATGCGCAATACCAAACAGGTATGAGCTATGGCTTTTTAGGTAAAAGCGATGAAAAAATCGCCAATCTTCAAAAGGTAGGTAATCAATATGAAAATTCTCAATTAAAGGACGACGCACTCTATCAGGTTGCAAATACCTTTACTTCGAAAGGCGATTCTAATAGTGCGCAAGGAAGTTATAACAGACTTCTAAAAAAACATCCTAAAAGTAGTTATGTTCCTAACGTTTTATTAAGACAAGGACTTCTGTATTATAACAGCAATAACAACAACAAAGCGTTAGAAAAATATAAAACAGTGGTTTCTAAATTCCCGAATTCACCAGAAGCAAGACAAGCTGTTACCAATGTAAAAAATGTATATATTGATTTAGGAAAAGTAGATGAATATGCCAACTGGGTTAAAAATGTGAAATTTGTAAATGTTTCAAATGCAGAGTTGGATGATGCCACATTCCAATCGGCAGAAAACAAATTTTTAGATAATAATACTCAAAGAGCAATTGCAGGATTCTCGGATTATTTACAACGCTTCCCTAATGGATTAAACACTTTAAAGGCAAACTTCTATTTGGCTCAATCATTAAGTAAGGTTGGTAAAAACGATGTGGCAGCCCCACATTATAAATATGTAACTGAGCAACCTAAAAATGAATATACAGAAGAGTCATTAGCTAAACTGGCTCAATTTTATTTAGATAATGACAATTGGAAAAACGGAATTGCAACTCTTCATAAACTTGAAAATGAAGCAAACTATCCTCAAAACATTGTATTTGCTCAAAGCAACTTAATGAAAGGATATTATGAAAGTGAAGAATATGTAAATGCCATAAAATATGCCGAGAAAGTTTTAGAAAATCCAAAAGTAGATAAAAAGGTAAGTGAAGATGCTAACATTATTATTGCGCGTTCTTCTTTTAAAACAAATGACTATGAAATGGCTAGAGAGTTTTTCCATGAAGTCGGGCAAAGTGCTACAGGGAAATTAAAAGCAGAATGTTTATACTATAATGCTTTTTTCCTAAATGATGAAAAGGCTTATGAAGATTCAAATCAAGCTGTTCAAAACTTGATTGCTAATTATTCAAATTATAAATATTGGGGAGTGAAAAGCTATGTAATTATGGCAAAAAACTATTATGCTTTAAAAGATGCTTATCAGGCTACCTATATTTTAGAGAACATCGTTAAGAACTTTAAACAATTTCCTGATGTTATGGAAGAAGCTCAAAACGAATTGAATACAATAAAGAACAAAGAAGCAAAAACCAACGAATCAGTAACTAAACAAAATTAATAATTGTTACAACTTAAAGCGAAATACTTGAAAACAATGAAAAAGCACGTATGGTTACTTGTTATGTTTGCAATAACTATTGTAAATGCTCAAGAAAAGACAACAAAAGCTAAAGATTCAGTAAAAACTGAAGTCGTTAAGGTGGTTACCTCATATGTACCTAAAATTACTGATGCTTTTAAAATAAAACAAAAACCAACAATATCTCATACTAAAGAAACTGAAAAAAAGAAACTTGAATATCAAATCTTTTCAGTTCCTGTTGCCTCTACTTTCATTCCGAAAAGCGGAACCTTAAAGAAAATTAATTTAGGTAAACGTGAACGTTTATATGCTAATTACCTTTCTGCCGGTTTTGGAAACATGGTGGCTCCTTTTTTAGAAGGTTCTTTTAGAAGAAGTGTAAATTACGATAGTGAATTAGGAGGGTATGCTAGGTTTTTCCTGTCATTAGACCCTGTTGAAAACACTAAATTAAGTAGTACTTTTTACAATTTTGACCTTGATCTTTACCATCAACAAACTGAGCGCTATTTTACATGGAAAGCAGGTTTAGAACTTGAACGAAATAAGTATAGTTGGTACGGTTTACCTACCAACATTGATTTTACTGAACGTGTAATTGACGCTATCGAAGAAAGTCAAACCCATGGTTATTATAAACTCTATGGAAATATCGATTTTGACGACTCTTATATTGACTCTGCTAACGGAGCGATTTCTTTCTTTGCAGATGGTTTTAGCAGTGCTGAATTTAACATTGATCTAGGAGCAAACTTCAACTTCCCTTTAGACAGAATTCATAGAAACTTAAATGATTTATCCTTAAAAACAACTGTAAATTATCTAGGTGGAAAATTTGATAAAGCCTATGAAAGTCAAGATAATATAAACTATGGTTTTTTAACGTTTGGCTTAAATCCTTCCTACGAATTCGCTGTTAAAGACTTAGAAGTTAAACTTGGAGCTAAAGGATATTTTGCTCTAGATACCGAAAAAAGTATTAATCATCTCTTAGTATATCCAGATGTAGAATTGTCGTACCCTATTGTAAAGGACTTTGCCAATGTTTATCTTGGAGCTTCTGGTGGATTATATAACAACAGTCATAAAAGCTTTACTGATAACAATCCATTCGTATCACCTACATTGAATATTACTCAAACCAATGAGAAGTATAATGCGTTTGCAGGAATTCGTGGTAAAATGGGGCAGCAATTTGGGTATAACTTAAAAGGAAGTTATTCTGACATTGAGGATCAGCCATTTTTCACTTTAAACCACTCAAAATCAGACGGTACAAGAACTACCGATACAAATGCCTTTTTCTTATCTGGTTATGAATATGGAAATTCGTTTAGAACAGTTTATGATGACATTAAGATGATGAGAATTTTCGGAGAAGTGACTTTTGAAGGCATTAAAGATTTGGCTCTTGGCGCAAATATGGAGTTTAATCAGTTTACTTTAACGAACATCGAACATCCTTGGAATGCCCCTCAAGTTAAAGGTGAAGTTTTTGGTTTATACAAAGTTGAAAAATGGTATGCTGGGGCGAACATCTTTTTTGTTGGTGAACGAAAAGGTATTCAATATGCAAGTAACAATGCCAGTCCTTTTACAACAATTGATTTAGAAAGTTATATGGATATTAATTTTAACGGCGGATATCAATTTCATGATGATTTTTCGGTATTCCTAAACCTTAAAAATGTACTAAGTAATAATTATCAACGTTTCACTAATTTTCAAGTTCAAGGGTTTCAAGCCATGGCTGGGATTTCTTGGAAATTTGACACACTTTTTTAATGTTTAAATTCGTAGTACACATACTACTATTTATAATATTAACAGTCATAACACAAGTTGGCGGTATTATTTATATACTGTCAACTTTCTTTTTCAGGAAACAATCATACAAGAGGCTTAAACAACTTGCTTGCTTTCTAACAATCTACTCGTTCACTACCTTTCTAATTATACCTAAAATTGCTCCGCTATATGGAAGGCAAAAAATTCAAAATTCAAAATTTGTCGTACATCACAACTTCTTAACAGTTCTATGCAATCGCAACTATGTTACACCTGAGCTAAACGGTATTATTGAAAAAGTAGGCAAACAATTTTATGAAAATAAACCTGGAATTCAATTAGTTTATTTGGATGCTAATTTTCCTTTTTTAAATGGATTCCCTTTGCTCCCCCATTTAAGTCATAATGATGGCAAAAAAATTGATTTATCATTTATTTATAAAACTGAATCAGGTTCTCTCACCAATAATAAACCCTCTCGGTCTGGTTACGGTATTTTTGAATATCCAAAAAAACAAGAGCAAGACACTCCTATTTTATGTAATAAAAAGGGCTATTGGCAATATGACTTCACTAAATACTTGACACTTGGTAGCACAGGCCACTTATTCTTTGCTCCAAAAGAAAATCGAATTTTATTGAACATATTATCAAAACAAAAATCTGTTTCAAAAATATTTATTGAACCTCACTTAAAAACTAGATTACAATTAACATCAACTAAAATTCGATTTCATGGTTGTAAAGCTGTAAGACACGATGATCATATACATCTTCAGGTGAAGTAGGTCATTTTACTCCCAAACGAGTTTGTCTACTTCAAAACTTCCTTCTTTTTTATCTAGTTTTACAACTACCGTTTTCTTTGATTCAAGCTTACTACCATAATTTTTATAAACATTGATCTTCAATATCGTAGGCCCCGATATTTTCTGAATCGCATCCGAGTAATAATCGATTTTAATTTTATATGTTCCTCTTTTAGCTTCTCTAAGCATGAATTCTTCTGGACCATAGCCATCAGTCATGTCAAACGACATTCTTCCTCCTATTTTTGTTTTTTTGTTTTTATAAGAAGCCTCTTCACCTAAAGGATCGGTAATCCAAAGATCAAGATCGGTATCATTATGGTTCCAATCCACAACTACTCGAATATCTACTGCAATATTTCTAAACAACTCTTTCTGCTCTTCAGTTAACTTTATATGACTTCCTTGTGCGTTCACTAACTTACAAAGTTCAACAAATGCTATCGACTCTATTCCTTCAAATCTTCTTTCTTTATCTTTTACCAATAGCTCTCCATTATATATTTTATATAGTAAATCAAAACTTGTCTGATATTCCCCTAACAATCCATAAACTAGAGCTAAATCTCTATAAGACTGAGGTTCTTCAGGTCTTAAGTCTAATATCTTTTCATAAACAACTTTAGCCATATCATACTCTTCAAAATATTCTAATTTATAAGCTAGGGCTTTTAAAAGTTCGTAATTATCTAATTCTATTTCAGCAAGATTCGTTAATATTCTAATTGCTAAATCTTTTTCTTTTCTATTCATAAAAAAATCAGCGACATCCAAGTAAAATGTTGGACTATTAGAATAATGATCTCTAATTTTTAAGTACTTTTCATAAACTCTTTTTATAGATTTTTCTTTTGATAGAACATCTAAGTATTCCATTTCAGGATTCCATCCTTTTAACTCTAATTCCTCTTCAATTTTTAAGTTAAATTCTTCTATCTCTTTTTTATTTTCTTCTATTCCTTCTTTGGTCGTAATAATTATCACACCAAACTTGCCCCTTTCACCATAAAGCTTCACGGCATCAATTGATTTAAGGACTTCGATTGAATAAATACTTTCTTTGTTAAGTTTTTTAACATCAGTTTCCGTCACTACAATACCGTCAATTATGTATAACGGGTTATTTGATGCTAACGCTATAGAAGACGTACCTCTAATGACCACATTACTATTCTCATTTGAAGTATCGACATTCATAACACCCGAAACTTTACCTTCTAACATATTACTAGTAATACTTGAAACAGCACTACCAGTGACATATGTTTTTCTTGTTGTTCCATAACCTACTACAACTACCTCCTCTAACAAATTATCACTCTCCATCATAACAATATTTTCCGACGAAGATTCGGCCTTTTTCTCAATTGATTTCATTCCGACAAAAGAAAAAACTAGTGTGTCATTTTCGTTTGCATTGATACTAAAATTACCATCAAAATCGGTTTCTGTTCCATGCGTAGTTCCTTTAATTAAAACCATAACTCCTGGAAGAGGTCCGCTCTCATCTTTTACTGTTCCTGACACCACTCTTTTCGAATAATCAATAGGCTCTTGTTTATTTATTACCTCATTATTTGTTTCATCTGGAATAGTATTAATAGATATATTATCTTGACCAGAATTTTCTCTTAAATTTTGGCTGTTATTGATTACAGTTTCATCCTGATCAGTATTTCTCGAAATAGTGTCCGATTGACTTAAATTTGATAAAGTTTCTTTTTCTCTTTTGTTTTTGTTAGAAAAATTAGTGAGGTACCAATCTTTGACGGTTTGGTAATTTCCTAACAGTTCTTCTTTTCCTTTGTTAATCCATTCGGTAGTTGATTCTTTTTCCTTCTCCTCTTCCTTTAAAAGTCTTTTGTACTCACGTTTTAATTCAACAGGAGGTTCAATTTTATAACGAACGTAATCTTCAATCCTATCTAAAATTAACATAGAAGTGTAGTCCGTTATTAAGTGATACTCTTTTGCTAATGAGATTATTTCGTTTTTATTAATTTCTTTATCTCTCATTAAATGTTTCAATCTTTCTTTTGCCCAAAGTCGTTTTACTCTTTTCGATTTTACTCCATTGTTTAGATCAACAACAATCCTTTTAGTTACTTTATTTTGATAGCCAAACTTTAGTTTTAAATTTTCTTTTTTTGATAGTTTCCCTGTAATAACAAAGTCTCCTTTGATGTATTTTTTGTTTTTCGGATAAACTTGAAGGTTTCTTGAGCCATTTTCAATGCCTAAAAACTGAAGTTTTTGATTCGTTAGTAAATATTGAGCACTTTTAATATTGATTTTACTTAAGTTAAGATACACTCCTCCCCTTTCCTCTGCAATTCTATTTAGTTTGAAATGGTCTGCTGATGGTAATGAGTTTATTGTGTAAACGGAAGCATTATCCAACTCTTTTATACTTCCTAAATTACTCAACCCATCAGAGAACAATAGAACTTCATTTGACCTTAGTTTTATTTGCTTTAACACATCAAAATTAGTTCCTCCATCATAATGTTGCTTATCTAATTCAGACCTCAATTTTGTCCAATTACCATTTCTAATCTTATAATTAAATTCGCTATTGATGGTATTATTGAAAGTTATTAACTCAACTTCTACATTGTTTAAATATCTAAAATATTTATCCAAAAGAGAATATTCACTTTTCAGATCTCTATTTCGCATGGATGAAGAAACATCCCAAAGTATGGTTATTTTATCAGGCCTTACCTTTTCCCTTGTTTCTAATTGAATAGGCACCGAAGCATAGAAATAATCTCTATCAAATAAAACTTCATTTCTCGTCACACTTTTTTCAAGTATAACATCAATAGCTTTGTTAGGCGTAACGTTCTTCTCGTAAACATAAGCACTATACAAATTCCCTTTTCGTATAAAATCAGTAGTACCAAACTGTTTACTTTTCACTAAAGCCTTGGTGAATTCTCCGAAAACAAAGATATCTACCGAAAAATTTTCAATTTTCTTATCGATTCCTAATGGAAGCTGATAAGCCATTCTCTTATTCTTTGTGATCAACTTTTCTTCATACGTCAAAACAATTCTTTTATGGCTATTCGGTAATATGGGATATACCCTAGCTTTATAATTGTTTCCTGAAGTTTTCTCTAATAGAGCAGGATCAATTCTTTGCCTGATCGTACTTTCAAATGCGGTTCGCGCCAGTTCTTTCTCAACAATAACCGATTCACGTAACTTTCCATTGATTTCCATAGCAAATTTAAATACAGTTTGCCCTTCACCTAAAGGAAACATCAATTCTCCTTCCAGTGTTCTATCCAACTCATTATAAAATTCCATATCGTAAGTCGTGGTGGCGTAATTACCAATAACATTTACTTCAACTTTTAAACTTGAAAGTCTTAGTTTGTTGGAGTTCCCTGTAATAAGTTCCGGAGTTCCCTGAGAATAAGTTAAGGCTGTTACTAAAAATAAGTAGATAAGTATTAAATTCTTCATAGTTGACATTTTGATACTCAAACTTAGTCTTTCTATAAAGAGATTTAAATTAGAATTGAGAGAACAACTATGTATTTGAGGTGAAATGACAATTTGAATGAGTAAAGGATTATTTTTCTCCAGTAAACTTGGCTCATAACAATAGATTCAAAGCAACAATGCTCATTCTTCTTGTTTACCCATTAAACTGCCTTAAATGATGATCTAAATGCTTCCAAATAAGTCTTCCCCAATCTTTTTGAGATAATGAACCAAAAAATGGATGTGGGTTTAAACTTCTATTCTCTAACACTTCTTTTAATAAAGATAATAACAAACTTTTTTCTATAGCAAAACTAGCTATTTCATCATTACTTTTTTTAACATTCATTTTTTCTGGTGTAGACAAACCTCGAAACCACGGCAAACCATATAAGCCAATCCATTTGCCAAAACTTGTCCTCATTACAAAACTACCTTCCACTCCGTTCTGTTCTATTTTCCCTAAAGCTAATTCCAATTGCTTACTGCAATGTTTTAACATTTCGGTTGTATTCATAGTACCCCACTTTCTTTGATTATGAGCATGTAATTCTTCTAATCGTAAAACAATCTCTCTATAATCGGTCTCTTGAAAAATATTTGATGGCATATTATTGTTTAATTTTTTTCAAGATAAAATTTAATAACGCTCCTTAATCTATTTTTTATGGAAAAACACTAATTTTGCTCTACTGTGAAAACTAAATACAAATTGCTCATATTTCCCTATTCATTTAATCAATAGGTAAAGGCTTTTCCTTTTTTAATTTTGAAATGTTAATTATCTTATGAAAAAAGCACTACTTATTTGTTTGTCTTTTATAGCATTCTTCAGTTGCTCTGAAAATGAAACCGTCCCACAAAAAACATTCCCTGATATGATCTTACTATCTAAGCGTGATAACGGTCTATATCAAACCAATGTTACTGATAATGGAAATAATTTTGAAGACATTAACTTAACGAGTAATTATAATGTACCTCAACATTATAATATGTTAGAAAAAATATCGAACAACTTCACTATTACTTGGCTAGGTCAAGGAGATGGAAATGTTTATTTTTTCCAAAAAAATATTGAAACTGATTCTCCTCCAATAAATGATAAAGTTTGTGATATTAATTTTGAATTACATGGTATAAGAGCTTTTCAGTTAAACTCCGAAAATCACTTTATCTTGTTTACTGCAAAATTTACCAATGGAACTACCAAAAACTTTATTAAATTATATAACAAAATAACAAAAAGCTGTCAAACAATATTTCTTTCTAATCTAATTTATCCTCGTGACAATATATCCGCGACCGTTCATGAAAATTACTTAATTGTAAGTCAAAGAATTAATACTGAAACAACAACAATTTCTAAAATCAACATTAATTCTGGAATAACTGAAAAAGAGATATCAATCCCAAACTCCAGATTTAGCGGGACAATTGCCAATAACACCATTTATATTTTCGTAAATGATAAAATGAATACATATGATTTTTCGAATCTACAGTTGTTAAACTCAGAAGAGTTTAACAATTATCTGATTCCAGGACCAAGATGGTTTAAAAGTCAAGTAAAAGATAACAAAATGTTAATATCCTTACCTTACCCTGCTCCCGCTGATGTATCTAACGAACCCGCACTCATAGATCTCAACACGGGTAATCTAGTTGAAATCAAGAAAGGTTTTCTTCTCGATATCCATATGAATAAACTAAAAGATTTATTCAGTTATACGGCATTCGTAGGTAGATATTTCACAGATCTCAAATCTAAAAGAATTTATTGTTGCTTTTCAAAAAACTATGAGTTTACCCAAGGAGGTGTTCTTGAAATAAATTTCGATGGGGAAATTACAAACTATATTGAAACTGAATTCTTCCCCCACGAAATTATATTTAAAAATCAATAAGTTTCATTTTAAAATATAAAGTGTCTCTAAAAAATAAAAAATCCGCTGAACTACACAGCGGATTTTATAAATACTTTTATTTATATTTTAGTGAGCATTGACGCCTGCCACAATATATCTCAACTCTACATCTTCATCTTTAACACTAAAATGTATTGCAATAGGTTGAGGATCGCCTTGATTAAAGATTACCGTAGACTCTGTTTTATAAGCTTGTTTAAAAGGAGTTCCCTTTAATTGCTCTGGGTCTAGTTCTTTAAGTTCAATATGAAAATACGGAGGTTTTTGCTGAGATGGTCCATTATAATGCATATCATATACCTCTATCTCATCCTTACCTTCTTTTAAAAAAAGGTAGTACGTCCCTGAATTTACAATAGGAAAATGTGTAAAATTATCTCCATGATCAACTGGTGTTGCATGAATAGGTATATTTTTGGGTCCATGATGTGGCGGAGCAAAAACATCTTCTAAATCGTGAACAGGAGCTATAACTTCTGTTGCATTGTCAACTTGAAACTGATCTGAAGCTAATTTAATTATTTCTTGTAAAGATAATTCATCCTTTACAAGCGTGGGGGTTAAAGTAGTCATAAAACTAAGTTTTGGTTAATATTAAAACCAAGATAACCAATAATTTACTAAGAACTTAAGGGGAAAAACACCCTAAAAAAACATCTTGTTTCCATCTTAATTTGAATTATAAAAAGGTCCATCCCATTATTTTTCATTAGTTCACCTATAAATCAAGCATTTACTTACTCATACACAAAAAACAGAACCGTCTTTAGCTAAACAAATAGCAAAATTGCAGGTATTTTATGCTCGAAAATCATCGTATTATACTACAAAAAACTAAAAGGATTTCATTTATATCACAAGCATCTATGACAGAAATCAATCACTCCAAAACTTAAAACGAAAAGAGTTCAGTATATTGGAACGTTTTAAAAAAATAATAAGCATATATTTAAAGATCAAAAGGTTTCAGTTAAAACGTTTAACTTCCAACAAAAAAACATCTTTATTATTTTAAAAAGAGCCATCGTAAATGAACCAAAATATAAACTTAGCCGTTTTAATTGACGGAGACAATATACCTTCTGCCAATGTAAAAGAAATGATGGAGGAAATTGCAAAATATGGTAATCCAACTATAAAACGAATATATGGTGACTGGACAAGACCAGGTTTAACTAAATGGAAAAACTTACTTCTTGAAAATGCCATTACTCCTATTCAGCAATATGGATATACTACTGGAAAAAATGCCACCGATTCTGCTATGATTATTGATGCTATGGATATTTTATATAGTAGAAAAGTTGATGGTTTTTGCTTGGTTTCGAGTGATAGTGATTTTACTAGACTAGCTACTCGGTTAAGAGAAGCTGGTATGACAGTTATAGGAATTGGAGAGAAAAAAACTCCAAATCCTTTCATCGTAGCCTGTGATAAGTTTATTTATATTGAAATTTTAAAGAAACAGTCCGAAGAAAAAATTGAAAATAAAGATGTAGAGCAACCTAATGTTGACAAAATAACGAGAAAAGTCATAAACTTAATATCATCCACTATTAATGATGTATCTGATGACGATGGGTGGGCTTTTCTAGGAGATGTAGGGAGTTTATTATTGAAAAAACGCCCTAATTTTGATTCAAGAAATTATGGATACGAAAAACTCACACCTTTAATAAAATCAATTGATAAATTTGAAATTGAACAAAGAGTAAATCATAAAAATAGGCACAAACTCATATTTGTTAAAATCAAAGAAACAAATACAAAAAGAAGCAAAAAAGAAATAAAATAAGACTACACCGTTCGACTATAATTATTTTTTCTTTTAAACCCTGCTTCTGTCAGGACTTCCTTATCATAATTATTTTACGTAGTTTTATAAACTGCATAAATTAAATGATTTATTTACAAATGAAAAAACTAACGGTACTTTCACTGGTAATGGCTAGTATTCTTGCTATTTCCTGTAAAAAAGAAAATAACACTACTCAAAAGAAAGGAAGCTCTAATGAAGTTTCTGTTGAAGAAAAAAAAGACTCTACAAACATTAAACACCTATTTAATACTGCTCTTACCGAAGGAAAATCTTACGAATGGTTAAGAGATTTAACCTCCATTGGTGGAAGACTTTCAGGATCTGAGGAAGCCGCTAAAGCCGTTGTTTGGGGTGAAAAAGTAATGAAAGAAGTCGGTTTAGATTCCGTATGGTTACAACCTGTAATGGTACCTCATTGGGTTCGTGGTGAAAAAGAAGTAGCAAACTACATGTTTCATGGAGAAAAAATAAATGTTCCTCTTTGTGCTCTTGGATTTTCCATTGCAACTCCATCTAATGGAATAACAGCTGACGTAATTGAAGTTAAAAACTTGAAAGAAGCCGAATCTTTAGGTGAAAAGGCAAAAGGTAAGATTGTTTTTTTCAACGGTGCTTTTGACAATACTTTAATTAACACATTTCATGCTTATGGAGGTTGTGTTGGACAGCGTTTTGCTGGAGCGGCTACTGTAGGAAAATTTGGTGCAGTTGGTATGATTGTTCGCTCAATGACTAATGGTATTAACGACTACCCTCATACAGGCTCTATGAGTTATAAAGATTTACCAGAAAATCAATACATTCCTGCCGCGGCAATTAGTTCAAGAGCTGCAGAAAACCTAAGCAAACATTTAAAAGAAAACCCGAATTTAAAGTTTTACTTTAAACAAAGTTGTAAAACTTTACCAGATGCACCTTCTTTTAATGTTGTAGGGCAAATCAATGGTTCAGAAAATCCAGATAAAATAATGGTTGTAGGTGGTCATTTAGATTCATGGGATTTAGGAGATGGTGCACATGATGACGGAGCTGGAGTTGTGCAATCACTTGAAGTTGCTTATTTATTAAAAAAGAATGGAATAAAACCTAAAAACACGATAAGAGTTGTGTTTTTTATGAACGAAGAGAACGGACTTCGTGGGGCGACTGAATACAATAGACTTGCCAAGGAAAATAACGAAATACATATTGGCGCTTTAGAATCAGATGCAGGTGGACATACCCCAAGAGGATTTTCTATTGATGCTAATGAAAAAAATGTTGACTTAGTACAAAGTTGGAAAAAATTATTAGCTCCATACGGATTGCACGATTTACTAAAAGGAGGTGCAGGCGCCGATATTGGCCCTTTAAAAGATGACCATGTTACCCTAGTAGGTTACAGACCCGATTCACAACGTTACTTTGATTACCACCATACAGAAACGGATACCTTCGATAAGGTAAACAAACGTGAACTTGAATTAGGAAGTGCCTCCATGGCGAGTATCATATATTTAATGGACAAGTATTTATATACCGAAGACACATTAAAACCTTAACAATCAAAAGCGGAATTACTTTAGTATTCCGCTTTTTTATTTGAAACAAACCCAACATGAAAAACATAATTCTTTCGCTTTTTATCCTCAGCGCTTTTCTGTCTTGCAAAAAACAATTACAGGCAGACCTCATAATTATTAACTCCAAAACCTATACCGTTAATTCAAGTTTCGAAATAGCTGAAAGTTTCGCCATAAAAGACGGCAAATTCATTGCAGTTGGAAGTTCTGAGGAGTTACAAAACATCTATAAAGCTAAACAAGTTATTGATGCTAAAGGAAATCCCATTTACCCCGGATTTATCGATGGACACTGTCATTTTTATGGTTTAGGTCTTACACAGCAAAAGGTAGACTTAGTAGGCACGAAAAGCATTGAAGATGTATTACAAAAACTCGTTACATTCCAAAAAGAAAAAAACAGTTCTTTTATTACAGGTAGAGGCTGGGATCAAAACGATTGGGAAATCACAGAATTTCCAACAAAAAAGAAGCTTGATACATTGTTCCCAAAAACACCTGTAGCCATTACTAGAGTTGATGGTCATGCCATGCTTGTAAATCAGGCTGCTATTAATTTAGCTAGTATCTCACTAGAGTCTCAAGTTGATGGTGGAGAATTTATAAAAAAAGACGGAAAACTAACGGGAGTTTTAATAGACAATGCTATGAACTTTATCAAAACACCTCTTCCTTCTAAAAAAGAACAAATTCAAGCCTTAAAAGATGCTCAAAAAATTTGTTTTGACCTCGGACTTACAACTGTTGATGACGCTGGATTAGACAAAGAGGTTATTGAACTTATTGATAGCTTACAAAACTCTGGTGATTTGAAAATGCGGATATATGCAATGATTTCAAACAACAAAAAGAACCTCGATTATTATTTAAATAAAGGTATTGTAAAAACTGATAGGCTTCACGTTCGATCAGTAAAAGTATATGCCGATGGTGCTTTAGGTTCAAGAGGTGCTGCATTAAAAGATGAATATGCTGATAAAAAGGGACATTTTGGGGCTTTTGTAAATTCGTTCGATCATCTTCAAAAGTTAGCACAAAGAATAGCGCATTCAGATTATCAAATGAATACACATGCCATTGGTGATTCTGCAAATTATGTCATGCTAAAAACATATCACGAAGCATTGATTAACAAAAACGATCGACGTTGGAGAATTGAACATGCCCAACTGGTAGATTTAAAAGATTTTGACTTGTTTAAAAAAGTACTTCCTTCTATTCAACCGACACATGCTACTTCAGATATGTACTGGGCAGAAGATCGTGTTGGAGAAAAAAGAATTCAAGGTGCCTATGCTTATAACGACTTATTAAATCAATATGGAAAAGTAGCTTTAGGAACAGACTTTCCGGTTGAAAAAGTAAACCCCTTCTATACTTTTTATGCGGCAGCCATACGAAAAGACTTAAAAGGTTATCCAGAAAGTGGTTTTCAAATGAATAATGCTTTATCAAGAGAAAACACGCTAAAAGGAATGACTATTTGGAATGCTTATGGAAATTTTGAAGAGAATGAAAAAGGCAGCATTGAAATTGGGAAAGTAGCAGATTTTATTATTCTCGATCAAGATATTATGAAAATTGACGGTTCTAAAATTCCTAGTACAAAAGTTATATCTACATACATCAATGGTGAAAAAGTAAAATAATTGCATCTTTTCTAAAGAAACTTTGTCTACTAATAAATCAAAAGTATCATGACAACGCTTCAACGAAAAACAGCATTTTACGAACAATTATTATTAGGAAAAAAGGCGTTTAAAAGTTCTAACTTTAAAACGTCATTTTATCATTTTGAAAATGCCCATATTTTGGGGCAAAAAAATGTATACCGCCATACCTTATCTCATTTTTGGATGCTTCTCTTAGGGATAAAATCAAAAAATCATAAAGAAATAGCAGGTCAATTCTTTCGAATTATGGCTTCAATATTTTTTACATTAATTTGGGTACCAAAGGGAAACACAGGAGGTTCAAATATTTCCCCTTTAAAACCGATACCGATAAGAAAAGAACTTCAGAAATATTTTTAATTCAAAATGCATCTTTTTAATAAAACTAGAGTCTATTATATGAACATTAAAAATAATCATAATGACTTATAAAACTCAATGTACTTGCACCTGTGATGGATGCGCTAGCGGAAACTGTAAAAATTGTACTTGTACAAATTGTACATGCAATAATTGTAATTGTTAAACTAAGGTGTCGTTTATCAAGTTTCTATAACATTGATAAGCGGCATTTTTTTTAAATTTGTAGAATGACAACAAAACAAGTTTGGAGCAAGTATTCAGATGATTTAAAGTATTTTATAATTAGTAAAGTGAGAAATCAAACCGCTGCGGAGGACATTCTTCAAAATACTTTTATAAAAATTCATACAAAACTTCATACCTTAAAGGATATTACCAAATTAAAACCATGGATTTTTAGTATTGCCCGAAATTCAATCATTGATTATTTCAAGACCACAAATCAAACATTTGATATTGCAATTTTTGGAGAAAATACTGAAGACTATGATTCTTCACATACCGAACAAGATTGCTTAAGAGGTATTTTAAAAAACCTACCTAAAAAATATCGCGACCCTCTTTTTTTATCCGATATTAAAGGTCTAAAACAACAAGAAGTTGCCGATCAATTAAAACAAAGCTTATCCACAACAAAATCACAAATACAAAGGGCTAGGAAGTTAATAGCTCAAGGTTTTATGGATTGTTGCGGGTTTGTGATGAACGAAAATGGAAAACTTATTGGTGAAATTCAAGACAAGGATGATTGTAAAATTTGTAATTAAATAAAACTATGTTTACAATAAAGTGATATTGATTTGATTCTTTTACCGAAATTAAAATCAACCCTTTATGAAAAATTATTTTCTATTTTCATGTTTAAGTTTATTACTACTTACTGCATGCAGTGTGCAAGACGATGTCAATAATCCATCTCCCAAAAAACCTTTAATCATAGCACATCGTGGTGCTCAATCGATACTTCCCGAGCATACTCTAGAAGCTTACAAAAAAGCAATAGAAATGGGAGCCGACTATATTGAACCAGATTTAGTACTTACAAAAGATGGTTATTTAATCGTGAGGCACGAGCCGATGCTTTCAGGAACAACCAACGTATCTGAAATGACGGAATTCGATCAGTTAAAAACAACAAAAAACGTTGATGGAAAGTTAATCACAGATTGGTTCGCTACCGATTTTACCTTAGAACAAATTAAAAGGTTAAAAGCCAAACAAGCTTATCAAGGTAGGCCTACAAATTATGATAATCAGTTTTCTATTCCAACTTTCGAAGAAGTTATAGAGTTAGTTAAAGACGAATCTAAATCAATAGGTATATATCCTGAAATAAAACACCCTTATTTTCATAATGAAATTTTCGAAAATCATTTCATGGAAAACGAACTCATAAAACTTCTACAAAAACATAACCTCAACACATCTGAGGCTTCAATATTCGTGCAATGTTTTGAGGTTGAACCCTTACAATATCTAAACACAAAATTATCTGTAAAACTAGTTCAATTAATTTCAACATATACTATTAAAGAAGATGGTTCTTTAGATTTTAATGTTCCTCAAGGAGATTTTATTTCTTACGGAGCTCCATATGATTTTTACAAAAAAGGTGATTCCAGAACTTATGAATATTTCACTTCTGAAGAAGGAATGAAATTCACCGCAACATACGCTGATGGAATTGGACCTTGGAAACCATTTATTATTTCTTACAAAACCAAAAGTAATGGTGAGAAAATAGTATTACCTCCAACAAATTTTGTTAAACTAGCACATGAAAATAATCTTCAAGTACACCCGTATACTTTTAGAAATGAAAACACACAATGGAGCAATGGAAACCCAGAAAAAGAATACCACCTATTCTTTGATGCAGGCGTTGACGGATTGTTTACTGATTATACAAATGAAGCAGTGGATGCTCTAAAATCTTGGTTAGACAAGCAATAAATAATAAAGCAACAGAACTCCTTATTGGTCTAAATAGGGAGTTCTTACTTAAATCCCTAATCTTAAATTTAGGAGATATTCCAAGAAAACAAACACAATAATAATTCTCTAAAAAATAAAACATAGCTGATAAACGAATCTTTTGTAATTTTGTGTAAAATAGACACTAAATGAAGAAACCACAAAATATAAGAGTTGCTGTTGATGCTGTTGTTTTTGGCTATGAACAAAAAGAACTTTCTATATTACTAATCAAAAGAGGTGTTGAACCTTTTAAAGGAAGTTGGGCACTTCCAGGTGGACTCGTTTTAGAAGATGAATCACTTGAGCATGCCGTACAGAGAGAACTTCAAGAAGAAACAGGCGTTACTATCGATTATTTAGAACAGCTATATACCTTCGGAATACCAGAGAGAGATCCAAGAAACAGAGTGGTTTCAGTTACCTATTTCGGTTTAGTAAGTCCAAATCACTTTAAAATTAGTGCCGATACTGATGCCGATGATGTAGCATGGTTTTCAATAAATAAATTACCAGATCTTGCCTTTGATCATGACCGTATTCTTGCAATGGCACTTGAAAGGCTAAAAAACAAAATCAACTACCAACCTATTGGATTTGAATTATTAAAGAAAGAATTTCCTTTTTCTGATTTAGAGAATTTATACCAAACAATTCTTAACAAAAAAATTGATCGACGAAACTTTAGAAAAAAAATTCTAAGTTTTGGAATCCTAACTGAAACCGATAAAATCCATCAGCCTTCCAGCGGTAGACCTGCAAAACTCTTTAAATTTAACACTAAAAAATATAAGGAACTCGAAGAGAACGGTTTCCACTTCGAAATTAAGTTTGCGTAAAAAAAACACAAAAAACTTTTTCTATCTATAAAACTTTTCTATTTTTGCGTTAAAATTACGCAATATGATTTTAAATTTAGATACACAGTTTACTCCTCACGACACTAACAGTTCAATAGAATATAGTTTTTTCACCTTTTCAGGAGGCGAACCACATATTAAAATCATTACGGATTTAACAGATGTATTACAAGTTACCATTACACATCGTATTCAATCGTTCAATGATATGGGAACTTTATTACTAGCAACAAATGCATTAAGAAACATGGGAGTTCAAAAATTACATCTAGTACTCCCCTATTTCCCAGCCGCGAGACAAGATAGATTGATGGTCTCGGGAGAGCCTTTGTCAGTGAAAGTTTATGCTGATATTATTAATCAACAAGGGTATTTTTCAGTAACCATATTTGACCCACATTCAGAGGTTACACCTGCCTTGTTGAACAACTGTAAAATAATAGACAACTTCACTTTTATTGAAAGCGTAGTGAAACAATTATCTAAGGACGTTTTATTAGTTTCTCCTGATGGAGGTGCTTTGAAGAAAATATATAAAGTAGCTGCTCACCTACAGAATTATGAAGTTGTAGAAGGTTCGAAAAGTAGAAACGTAAAAACAGGTCAGTTAACAGGTTTTAAAGTTTATGCTGATGACTTACAAGGAAGGGACTGCTTAATTGTGGATGATATTTGTGATGGTGGTGGAACATTTTTAGGTTTAGCTAAAGAATTACAAGCTAAAAATGCAGGGAAATTGTATTTAGCGGTCAGTCACGGAATTTTCAGCAAAGGATTTGACGAGTTAGGAAAAACCTTCGCCAAAATTTATACCACAGATAGTTTTAAAAACATTGATAACGAACATTGTGTTCAAATTAAATTAAAAGAAATATTAAAAAATTAAGTTATGAAAACAGTAACACTTTACAGGCCCATTGGTGAAAAGGAGTTGCTATTAATTGCTGAGAATGATTTCACTTCATTTCCTACTAGGCTAGATTGGCAACCAATATTCTATCCTGTTTTAAATGAAGAATATGCTTGCGAAATTGCTTCGAAATGGAATACAAGAGATGAGTTCGGAAATTACTTAGGTTTTGTTACAAAATTCCAAGTATCTCAGGCTGAATTTAGCAAGTACAAAATTCAAAATGTTGGAGGGACAATACATAATGAATTATGGGTACCTGCAGAAGAGCTTGAAACTTTCAATAATTCTATTGTAGGAAAAATAGATGTATTTAAGGTTTATATAGGCTCTAGTTTTAAAAAAGCGACCTCACAAATTACTAAAGAAATTATAGAACGATTAAATAAAACACTATGAAACTAAAAACAAAGCTATATAAAGAACAATTAAAAGAATGGCCTGAAAAAGGACATCATATAATGGCACAATATGATGATGAAAAAGTAATTGTATATCAATCGTATCGTCCAGAGATAGGGAATTTTGCTATGAAAAACCAGTTTTTCGGAGGGCCTTTTAGATATACTAGAATGACATGGATAAAACCAAACTTTTTATGGATGATGTATCGAAATGGTTGGGGAACAAAAGAAGGTCAGGAAGTCGTATTGGCAATTCACTTAAAAAGAGAAGCCTTTGAACGCTATTTAAACCAAGCCGTATACTCTAGCTTTAAAAATGATCTTTATGAAAACTGGGATTCTTGGCAAGAAGAAGTAAAAAACTCGTCAATAAGATTACAATGGGATCCCGATCATGATCCGTTTGGGGCTAAACTGGAAAGACGTGCTATACAAATTGGCATTAGAAATGAAGAGATTATTCAATACGCAAAACACGATATTATAGAAATAGAAGATATCTCCGAGTTTGTAAAAGAGCAATACACTCATGTATTGAATAAGAATCTGGATCAATTAATAATCCCTGACGAGAAACCATACATTCCATTCAATTCGGATGTAAAGAAAAGATTAATGATAGAAACTTTACCTCATGAAAAATAATTGTATCACATCAACTTTTATTGGATTGGCCGTAGGCGATGCCTTAGGAGTTCCTGTGGAATTTAGAAGTAGAGAATCCTTAAAACTAAACCCAGTTGTTGACATGCGGTCATTTGGCACGCATGAACAACCAAAAGGCACATGGTCTGATGATAGCTCTCTTACTTTTTGTTTGGCTGAAAGTTTATGCAATGGTTACGATTTAAAGGATATTTCGATAAAGTTTATTCAATGGATGGGAGAACAAATATGGACACCCCATGGATATGTTTTCGATATTGGTATTCAAACAAGAAAAGCTATTTATCAGTTAATTGATATTATAAACACCAAAGAATATGAGGATCTAAAACTTTTAAAGTACAACGACAATGAGTATACAAATGGGAATGGCTCATTAATGCGAATTATTCCGTTATTATTTATTTTGAAAGGAAAGTCCATTTTAGATCAATTCGAAACTATTTGGCATGTTTCATCTCTAACCCATCCGCATATTAGATCAGCAATAGGATGTCTCATTTATTTGAATTTTGCAGAACATATTTTAAATGGAAATTCAATTAAGGAGGCATATGTAAAAATGAAAACTAAAATTTCAAAATTCCTTAAGGATCGAAAAATATCCGAATACGAACGAAATCATTTTTCTAGAATTTTAGATAAAAATATAAAGGAGTTAAAAGAGAGTAGTGTCAACTCAGGAGGATATGTAGTGCATACTTTAGAAGCTTCGTTATGGTGTTTACTAAATACAAATAGTTATTCCGAAGCCGTTTTAAAAGCAGTGAACTTAGGAGATGACACCGACACAACGGCAACGGTTGTAGGCGCTATTGCAGGACTATACTATGGTTTAAATGAAATTCCTAAAGAATGGATTGAATCACTAGTGAAAAAAGAGGATATTTTTTATTTAAGCAATCGATTCGCTAAAAAATATGGTTATGAAATGTGCCATAACAAACCTTGATACCCAACGAGATAATTATTGACGAATTACATCTACCTTATGTAAAATAATAAAAATAAACAGATGAAAATTAAAGTTCTAAAAGGAGATATTACAACGGTTCATGTCGATGCTATCGTAAATGCCGCTAACACCAGTTTACTAGGAGGAAGCGGTGTTGACGGAGCTATTCATAAAGCTGGAGGTAATGCCGTTTTAGAAGCATGTAGACAAATACGAAATAGGCAAGGTAAATGTAATATTGGTGAAGCTGTTATAACAACAGGAGGTAATTTACCAGCTAAAAAAGTTATTCATACAGTTGGTCCGGTGTACCAAAAAGGGAAAAATAATGAAAAAGAAAAAGAATTATTAACCAACTGTTATGAAAACAGTATGTTACTTGCTAAGGAAAACGATATACAATCTATTGCTTTTCCGTGCATCAGTACAGGGATTTATCGGTTTCCTAAGCAGGTAGCAGCTGAAGTAGCTATTTCGGCTATCAAAAACAACCCAATACTTAATGAAGTAGTTTTTGTTTGTTTTGATGACGAGAACTATGAAATTTATAAAAAACTAGTAAACAATGAGCACAATTAACTATGTAAAGGGAGATGCAACCCAACCAAAACAAAATGGAAATAAAATTATTGTCCATATATGCAATGATATTGGAGGTTGGGGAAAAGGTTTTGTTATGGCTATTTCCAAAAGATGGAAAGCGCCAGAAAAAGCCTATAGAGATTGGTATGCTAATCAAAACAATTTCGAACTAGGAGAAGTTCAATTTGTTCAAGTTGAGGAAGATTTATGGATTGCAAATCTCATTGGACAGCACAAAATTAGAAAAGACGAAAACGGAAACGCTCCTATTAGGTATAATGCTATAGAAAAAGGATTAATCAAAATAAAAACAAAAGCAACAGAATTGAACGCTTCTGTTCATATGCCAAGAATTGGATGTGGGCTTGCAGGTGGAAAGTGGCAAAACATAGAACCTTTAATTCTAAACGAGTTAATTGAAAATTCTATTTCAACCACTGTATATGATTTTGAATAAATAAATTAGAAACAATGAATGAAAAAGAGACAAAACGAATCAGTAAATTTTTAAGTCTGATTTTAAGGCATCAGCCTGAAAAAATAAAGTTAAATCTAGATAATAACGGATGGGCCTCTGTTGAGGAACTCATCACAAAGTCGAAAAGTAATGGTATTACTTTTTCAAAGAGTATTTTAGAACAAGTTGTTAGAGATAACGACAAACAACGATTTTCTTTTAACGAAGACCATAGCAAAATTAGAGCTAATCAAGGACATTCTCTAAAGAATGTGGTAGTGTTAACAGAAACGAGCACTCCTCCTCCATTTTTGAATCATGGCACTGTTGCCAAGTTTATGGCTTCAATAAAAGAAACTGGTTTGCAAAAAATGAGTAGGCAGCATGTGCATTTAAGTCTGGACAAAGAAACTGCTATTAAAGTTGGTAGCAGAAGAGGGAAACCAATACTACTTTCTGTTCGCTCTGGTGATATGTTTAAAAATGGATATAAATTCTATCTATCTGAAAATGGAGTTTGGTTAACGGATCATGTACCACCAGAGTTTATTGAATTTAAAGATTGATATTATGATTTTTACATCCGATAAAAGTTATAAAACCGCAAAAGCCATTAAACTTGGGAATACCAAAATAAAAGAAGAGTTTAAACTACTTGCGAAATGGATTGATAATAAATATAAGGTCAAAACTTTAAATATTATTTTCGACTATATAGATAATAAAATATCGTGTCCACGTCTTCAAATATGCCTCGAGTTTTCAAAAGACAAAGGAAGTTTTATGAATAATCGAACATTTAACTGGAATAAAAACAAACAAAAAGAAATTAAAAATAAGTTTACTGAATTAGTTGATATCGAAAATATTTCGAAGAGATCAAATTGGATACATAAAATATTTGGTTTTAGATACAATATGACTAACCTATATGTACATTTTACAGATTTTGAATCAATAGCAAAAATAGAAGCGAACGAAAACATTCCAAAAGAAAAAATTGAAGATTTAAAACTTTCCTTGCAGAATGAAGGTATTTGGGATATTGTTCCTATATCATCTTCTGTGATTTATTTCTTGGATACAAATCAAAAAGTTAAAGAATGTAGAGATTCAAACATTCATAAAAAATGGAATAATCAATATTTTAATATTTTAAAAGAACATGATGAATTTAGATATTTCAAAAAAGGTTCTTTTCGTATTCATCTCGATAGTAAAGAGAATTTTGAAAAAAAATACAACAGTAACTGGTATTCATATTTAAGAGGGTAATAAAGCTTGTAATCATAAAAACAAGCTTTAGATTTCTCCTTCCAGTCGAAATGACTGAAAATTAAAAATACAGTCATTTCCAAAGAGTAACAACGATTGAGAAATCAATCCATACGACAAGTTTAGATTAAACAACATTAACTCGACTATGTTTAGTACCAATAATTTAACATTAAATCAATAAGAAACTTCTATATTGGAAGTTTATAAAAATATAAAATGAAAACATTTGTTATCGGAGATATTCATGGGGACTCAAGGCTATTCCACAAGTACTAAAAAAAGCGCACGTAACAAAAGACGATAAATTGATCTTTTTAGGAGATTATGTAGATGGCTGGAGTGAATCCGCTCAGGTTATTGACTTTTTAATTGAGTTATCAAAAACGCATCATTGCATTTTTGTTAAAGGGAATCACGACTTATGGTGTGAAGATTGGTTAAGAACTGAAGAAGGTGAACCGGTTTGGTTAGCTCATGGTGGTCAAGAAACCGTTAACAGTTATCGCAATTTTACAATAGAACAAAAAGAAAAGCATCTTCGATTTTTCGAATATATGAAACCTTACCATATCGATGAGGAAAATCGTTTATTCTTGCATGCTGGTTTTACTTCTATGCACGGTGTAGAACAAGAAAAATATACCAAGAACTATTTCTTTGATAGAACGCTATGGGAAACAGCTTTGGTTACTGGTGATAGAATTGAAAAAGAAGCTGATGTTTACCCAGACAGATTAAAGCATTATAAGGAAATATTTATTGGTCATACGCCTACCATTCGATACAATAAATTGGAACCGATGAATGCCGCCAATGTATGGAATATTGATACTGGAGCCGCTTTCACAGGGCCTCTAACCATTATAAATATTAATACGAAGGAATTCTGGCAAAGCGATCGCGTAGATAGTTTATACCCTAACGAAATAGGAAGAAATTCAAATCCTTATCGCTTAATTAAAAAAAAATAAATCAGATCAACTATGGTGTACAAATCTGATAAAAATTTGCCACAAAAGTCTAATAGCAAAAAACTTGTTTTTTTAGCTGGTAGTCTGAGTATTGATAAAATAGATAATTGGAGAAACACACTTGTAAATAGTTATTCTACTAATTTCGATTTTATCGACCCAACAAATGATAATTATGTTTTATTGAACACCTCTCAAATGGAAAAACATATCAATTGGGAATTAGAAGGACTCGAACTCTCAGATATCATTTTCATGAATCTTTTACCTGAATCGAAATCACCAATTTCTATGGTTGAGCTTGGGTTGTATGCAAAATCCAATAAATTGATTATTTGTTGTCCAGAAATTTTTTATCAATACCGATATATAAAAACAATCGCTAAAAAGTATAATGCTGCTTTGTTCACTGAATTAGAAAAAGGAATACAACATTTAAAAAAGGAAACATGAAACGCTCTTAGAATTTTTTTTTAAAACAAGATAATCGCAAGCACAAAACGAAATGAATAAAGTAAAATAAAATATCGTTTGGCCAATGATTTTTTATTACCACATTAAGACTTAAAAATCAAAACACTCCCTTAAATTTATCTGTATGAGATATAATAACGACAACATAATTGAACGCTTTAACAATAACGAAACTTTAAAATTCTTATTCTTTTGGGGACACCAACCCAACAAAGATGGAAGTATTGGTAAAAGCTGTTTTAGTCAATGGTGGAAAGCTTCGTTTGAAATTGATGGAGTTACCTACCCAACTGCTGAACATTATATGATGGCTGGAAAAGCCAGATTATTTAAGGACGACGAAATATTACAGGAAATATTGAAAGTTACTCATCCAAATGATGTAAAAAAACTAGGAAGAAAAGTAAAGAATTTCACTCCTGACCTATGGGATCAACATAAATTCAATGTTGTTATGCAAGCCAATCGCGCGAAGTTCTCTCAGAACTCGGAGCTAAAAAAATTTTTACTGAATACCAAAGATCGAATCATTGTAGAAGCAAGTCCTTTAGATCCTATTTGGGGAATTGGAATGGCGGCAGATCATCCAGATGTAACCAATCCGAGTTTATGGAAAGGACACAATCTTTTAGGCTATGCTTTGATGGAGGTGAGAGATCAGATTCAAACAGAATAAAGACCTAAGATTTCTCGCAAAATAAATAAAAAGAACTATGAGCTATAAAGATTTTGTAAATATAAATACAACATTCGACAAAGAAGAATTCTATGCTAATGAAGAAATTACAGGAACAATTACTGTAAGAAATGATAGTCCAATAGATCTTGAATTAGAAAACATTAAGATTTCGCTCACTCTAAAACACTATGGAAAAAATAATACTGACAGTATCAATTTAAGTTCTCAAAAGAATTATGAATATAAACGGCTTTCAAGAAAACAAATCATTAAAATTAATTTTTCTTTACCACCAGCTTATAATATCACCTTTGAAGGTAAAAATGTAACTCAATCGACACTTATTGTGACGAAAGTTGATATTACCAAAGAGTGTGAGAAATTATTAAGAAATGAAAAACTCTCCAGCTTTAAACTCGGAGGATATGTTAAAGGTCTTTTTACACCAGATTTTTATGATGAAACCAATATTATAATAGCCAAAGGAAATACGAATTATGAATTAAAAAATGCTTCTGGATACATCCATCCAGGAATGAAAAAAGGAAATTCAATACTAGTTATTAGCGGAATCGCAGCTATCGTTATTGGTATTCTATTTTATGTAAACACAAAAAGTATTGACTCTTTGTTATTAATAGGATCTATTTACGCTATTCTGGTCGCTGCAATCTATCATTATAAAATTGGACCTTCTAATTCTATAGGTCCTATTAATTTTAAACTACAAAACTTAATAGACAACTCCTATGAAGTCAATTTAAAATTCAAAAAGCGGACTATAAATATTAAAGAAATTCGTTGTCAATTAATAGGCCAAGAGAAAGTTACTTACCAGAGTGGAAAAAACAGAGCTACATCAAAAGCTTTTTTCTATAACAGTAAACCTCATCGGATTCTTCCTCAAGGACTTTCAGTCACGGACACCATTTCTTTTCCAGAAAAAACATTACCTATATCCATTAAAAATGATGATTTCGAAATTATTTGGTACTTCAAAATAACCATACGAACCAGAAATAATAAAGTTATTTCTGGCAAACATATTGTTGATTTAAAGTATAGAAAAGAATAAAATCAAAAATAACTTGTACAAATAATTTAATTTGCGTATTTTTGACGCAAACAAAATCATTCAACTATGAATCCATTATTATATACAGACGGTTACAAAGTAGATCACAGAAGACAATATCCTAATCAAACTACCTTGGTATATTCAAATTGGACTCCCAGAAAAAGTAGAATTAAAGGAATCGATAAAGTTGTTTTCTTCGGATTACAATATTTTATCAAGAAATATATCATTGAAGAGTTCCAGAATAATTTCTTCAATAAATCAAAAGAAGAAGTTTGTAAACAATATAGTAGACGTATTAATAATTATTTAGGAGAGAATCAAGTAGGAATTAAACATATTGAAGCCTTACATGATTTAGGTTTTATCCCTATGACTATTAAAGCTCTTCCAGAAGGCGTTGAAGTTCCTATAAGAGTGCCAATGTTTACCATGTACAATACCTTACCTGAATTCTTTTGGCTAACAAATTATTTTGAAACCATATTATCTACCACGGTTTGGTTACCCTGTAATTCTGCAACCATTGCCAAGCAATACAGAAAAATTTTGGATCAATATGCACACGAAACTTCTTCTATGACAGAATTTGTAGATTGGCAAGGCCACGATTTCTCTATGCGTGGAATGGCTGGTTTGGAGGCTGCTGAGTTAAGTGCCGCCGGACATTTATTAAGTTTTACTGGAACGGATACCATTCCTGTTATTGATTTCTTAGAAAAATATTACAATGCTGATTCTGATAAAGAATTAATCGGTGGATCTGTTGCCGCCACTGAACATTCTGTGATGTGCATGGGTACAACTAGTGGCGAAGAAGAAACTTTCAAACGTTTAATTACTGAAGTATATCCAAAAGGAATTGTTTCTATTGTTTCTGACACTTGGGATTTATGGAAAGTATTGACTGAATATCTCCCTAATTTAAAAGAAGAAGTTTTAGCAAGAGATGGTAAAGTGGTTATTAGACCAGACAGTGGTGATCCAGTAAACATTATTTGTGGAAATCCTAATGGAAAAACTGAGAATGAACGAAAAGGAGTTATTGAATTACTTTGGGAAACCTTTGGTGGAATTACCAATAGTAAAGGGTATAAGGAGTTAGATCCTCATATTGGAGCTATTTATGGAGACAGTATTACCATTGAAAGAGCAACTCAAATCTGTGAACGTCTAATGCAGAATGGATTCGCTTCTACCAATGTGGTATTAGGAATTGGTTCTTTTACCTATCAATACAATACTCGTGATACGTTTGGTTTCGCCATGAAAGCTACCTATGGTGAAGTTGATGGAGAAGGAAGAGAGATTTTTAAAGATCCTATTACTGATGACGGAACAAAAAAATCTGCAAAAGGTTTATTAAAAATCACCTTAGAAAATGGCGAATACCAATTACACGATCAAGTGACTTGGGAAGAAGAACAGCAAGGTGAATTAAAAGAAGTGTTTAGAGACGGAAAACTATTGGTTGATGAGAAATTAAGTGAGATTAGAAAGAGAGTTAAGAGTTTTTCTGGCGAATTTATTCAAAGTAATTAAATCTATCGTATTTAATAATAAAAACGGTCAAAATCAACTAAAAAAATAGTGATTTTGACCAAATTATTTTTATGTAATGTACTAATGTACAAGACTTAATCTGCAGACAATTTTGATATTGTCGTTTAAGTTTTATTCAACTATCTTTAAACCATCTCCAATTTAATTATACAAGCTGCTGGACTCGTCTCTTCGATTGTTATTTCTGCATTTACAGTTTTAGTTTTGTTTTTAACATTCAAAGCTCCTTCGCTACCGTAATGCTTATCCATATCATCTAAGTCATCCCATAGCTTTTCAAAAGACATATTCTTTTCATAATATTTAGCTTTTACATAATTAGTTTTATTTACAGGTGTAGCAGCCATTATACCAAAATAACTATCAGATTTATCATTTAGTTTAATTTTAATAGCAACATTGCAACCTGCTCCAACTGCTTTAAAGCCTAATTCAAAATCTTCAGATTTTACAGCTTTACTAGTATATGGATTTATAGCTTTCAATTTGCTATTTCCTTTAGAATCATGAAAATCACCATGACCTACATCATTGTTCCATTCAACTTTCCATTCCTTATTTGTTCCATTCTCGATCGCAACCGCGAGATTATTTCTATCTTTATCACTTCCAAATATATCTTTGATTAATTGAATTGGATCAATATCAAAATTCACGTTGGTTTCTACTTTATTTTTTACAATATCACTCATCGTATTTTTTTAAATTATACTACGAATATCAAATAAAAGGTTCAGAAAAAATATATCATAATATATCAAGACATTAGGAGATACCCTAAAAAACAGAAAAATAACACAAAACAAAAACGGTCAAATCATCTAATGATTTTGACCGTTTTATTCCCCTTAGTATATTTCTTAGTTCCCCCTAAGAAATAATTTTTTATTAAACTTAAATTTTATTTTATCATCCCCTTAATTTTTAAAAATTCTACAACGTCTTTATATAAATAGTATCCCATAAAAGCCGAAACAAAACCGGAAAGCGGAGCTAACATAAGTCCTATTGAACCCGCATAAAGAAAAGTAAGTGTAATAAATGCAACAGTTAAAAAACCAATTCCAAAACATACTAATTCTACCGCTAGTTGATCCACTTTATTTTCCATTTTTATCTCCTTTTTATTAGACTCTTGTTCTTTGTTTCTGAAAAATTCTTTAAGAATTATTACTTCCAGATTGTGATGCAAAGATGACGTGATATATTCATAAAATATATTACACGATATTACACCTGTCTATAACTAGTTGCAAAAAAAAATGTATAAAACAACGTAAACTAGGCTCAGAATCCTTTATTTATAAGGTTTTTCAATCTTTTAATGAAGTCCTCTTGTAAACTTCTAAAAAACGAATATGATATAACTACAAATGAAAAACGGTCATAATCAAAGTTACCTATGATTCCGACCGTTTAATTCCCCTTAGTATATTTCTTAGTTCCCCCTAAGAAATAATTTTTTCTTAAACTTAAATTTTATTTTATCATTCCCTTAATTTTTAAAAATTCTACAACGTCTTTGTATAAATAATATCCCATAAAGGCCGAAACAAAGCCAGAAAGCGGAGCTAACATAAGTCCTATTGAACCCGCATAAAGAAAAGTTAGTGTAATAAATGCAACAGTTAAAAAACCAATTCCAAAACATACTAATTCTACCGCTAGTTGATCCACTTTATTTTCCATTTTTATCTCTTTTTTATTAAACTCTTATTCTTTGTTTCTGAAAAATTCTTTAAGAATTGTTACTTCCAGATTGTGGTACAAAGATGACGTGATATATTCGAAAAATATATTACACGATATTACACCTGTATGTAACAGGCGTCAAAAAAAATATAGAAAACAAGGTAAACTACGCCTAAAACCCTTTATTTATAAGGCCTTTCAAACTTTCAATAAAGACCTCCGATAAACGTATAACGGTTATACTAGATATACAGCAGCACTTTAGAAAACAATGACAACTTCTCTATTATCATACACTCCAACTTCGACATACTATAAAATAAACCATTTCGATAAATGATCTGTTAGTTTATATATATTAAAATTATAAAATAGATGTATTATAACCACATAGCCTTATACTCATTGAACTTCGGAATGAGATATAGATAAGATGAATTGTATTAATACCATTTGAAATTACTTTAGGTAAAAAACACTCTCACGTTTTGTTTTAAATGAGAAATTAAAACAAACAATTTATATGTGTTACTTTTGTGTTTAATTGGTATTGTTACAATACCTATAAGTTCTAAACCTATTTTGGGTGTGATTTATTTTTGTAAATGATACAAAAGTCCAATATTCACAGCCAAACGATTGTTATTGATAATAGCACCCAGATCGTTTTTTACAACAGAGTTAAATCCACCCTGACCATCTAATTCAACCAACAAACGCAAACTATCGTTTAACCACCATTTTCGCCCAAAAGACACTGAATAACCAAAATCTCCTTTGTGAAAACTATCTGTTATCTCAGTAACCGTTATCGCATTATCTCCTTTACCTTGGAGTAAATAACCTCCATAAAACCCCAACCCTATAAACCAATTTCTAGTTCCTTCAAAATACCAATTAGCTTGAATCGGTAGCGTAATATAATCAAGCTCTATCCCTGTATTACGAACATTATTGTTAGTATCGGTAATTCTTCCATTGTTCCAGCCTTTTTGGTCATAAACTAATTTCGTTTTAACACTAAAAGCATCAGAAATGTAAAATTCAGCTATTGCTGCCAAATTAAATCGGACTCGAGTATTTGAATTCGTTCCAATTCCACCTCCACCGCCGCTAGCAATTTGCTTTGTAAAGCTTACTCCTAAATTTCCTCCAATTTCAGTACTTCCTGAATTTTGAGAGATTATATTTAAACTAAAAAATAAAACGAATAATGTAGAAAGTAGTTTGTTCATGAGTTAATATCTTTTCTATTTAATAACAGAAGTTTGTAATAAAGTTATGCTTGCTATTCATGATATTTAATGAAATCTTATCGCAGTCGAAACGAAACACCTAAACCTGTATACCAAGTATCAGAATCCATCCAACCTCCATTAATATCTAGTTGAATATCTCTATGAGGAATCCATGTCACTCCTGTATGAATTCGATTTAAGAAGTTATCATTATAATACTCAATAAAATAATTAAACTGATTCCCTATCGAAGTCCCAATTAAAAATATGTTATAAAAGTTTTCGGTATATCCAATATTGTATGTTACGAAGAACTTTTCAAAACTTTTAGACATTGCCAGTTTGAAATCATTAGAATTATTCACCAAGTCTCTATTATAAATAAAAGATGTACCAATACCAAGAGCCGTTTTTTCCGGAGTCATTACCACAAACTTTGCGCCAACAGTATTCAATGTTTTATAATCAGTAGAAGCTCTTAATTCAATTCTCTTCGTTACCGATCCTCTCAAAAAGGTATTAAAAGTAACATCAGAGCTATCATTGAAATAATCGAGTCCACTTTCAAATTGAAGCATATTGGGTAGTACAATAGAAAATGACTCTGTTAAGGTAGGTCTTTGGGCATCAATTGTTCCTTTACCATCTTCCTGAGAATAAGTTATAAAAGGATACAAAACACATACTAAAAGAGGAAATAATGTTTTCATAAAATAAAAGTTCATCAATTTTTTCGTTCCTCTAAAATAACAAAATGAATACAGATATTGAAACATTACATAGTGAACTCTTTTAAACTTTTTCACTCTGCTAAAAAGTTAGTCTTTTTAATTCTACCTTCTTTTCTTCTTAAATTTTCTTGATTTGTTTCTAGGTGATTTTGATTTCTCTTTAAAAGTTACGGCATCATCAAAAGTATTCTTTGCTTTCCCTGGTTTGTTCTTTCTCCATGAAGCATCTTCAGGAAGTAATTTTTTTAACAAATCAGTACGACCAACTTTTGTTAGTTTATCTTTAATCCACTTTCTATTTTCCTTTTTATACCAAAAGAAAAACTTATGCTGATCTAACTTTTCTTCCTTTGTTTTTGGAGTCTTAACTTCTTTTAAAGTATATGGATGATATCCGCTATAATAAATAACAGTGGCTACCGTCATAGGAGTAGGCGTAAAATCTTGCACTTGCTCCAACTGGAATCCCATATCTTTTGTCTCAGCAGCTAAATTTGCCATATCCTCGGGCTCACAAGCAGGGTGACTTGATATAAAATACGGTATTAATTGAAGATTTAATTTTCTCTTTTTATTGATTTTATCAAACCTATCTTTAAACTTATGAAAGTATGAAAATGATGGTTTTCTCATTAATTTTAATACAGGATCAGATGTATGTTCTGGAGCCACTTTTAATCGTCCAGAAACATGTTTTGTCATTACTTCCTCTGTATAAGCATCTAATTCCTTTGGGTCTGCATTTTTATTAAACTCAGGAACCAACATATCATGACGAATTCCACTTCCAATAAACGATTTCTTTATTTTAGGATGTTCATCAACCGCTTGATACAATTCGGTTAATGGTTTATGCGAAGTATCTAAATTACTACAAATAACGGGTGAAATACAGGAAGGAGCAACACATTTGTCACAAATAGCTTGTACTTTCCCCTTCATTTGATACATATTGGCCGATGGTCCACCAATATCAGAAAGATATCCTTTAAAATCTTCCATTTGAGTCAATTCATCCACTTCTTTTAAAACAGACTCCTTGCTCCTACTGGCTATGAACTTTCCTTGATGTGCCGAAATGGTACAGAAACTACACCCTCCAAAACAACCTCTATGAACGTTTACCGAAAATTTAATCATTTCATAAGCTGGGATGGCTCCACGCTTATTGTATTTAGGGTGAGGCATTCTAGTATAAGGCAAGTCAAATGAACCATCAATTTCCTTCTCTGTCATTGTAGGAAATGGCGGGTTAATCATCAACATTTTATCTCCAACAGCTTGAAATATTCTTCTTGCATATAACTTGTTAGATTCCTGCTCAATTATTTTGAAATTAGAAGCATAAGCCTTCTTATCTCTTAAACATATTTCATGAGAAGTAATTTCAACATCATCCCAATTCTTATTTTTAGGAACTCTCTCTCCGTCTTCTAATAGAACCGCCGTTTGCTTTATAGTATTCAAACTTGAAAAAGGCACTCCTTTCTGAAGTAATTCAACTAATTCTCTCAAAGGCTGTTCTCCCATTCCATATACCAACATATCTGCTCCAGAGCTTTCTAATATTGAAGGCATTAACTTATTTGACCAATAGTCATAATGAGTAACCCTACGCAAAGAAGCCTCAATTCCACCAATTAATACCGGAACATCAGGGAACTTCTCTTTTAATATTTTGGTATAGACTGAAGTAGCATAATCAGGCCTAAAGCCTTTATCTCCATTAGGAGTATAAGCATCTTTATCTCTCCTTCGTTTACTTGCTGTATAATTACTTACCATTGAATCCATACAGCCAGCGGTTACCGCAAAAAACAACTTCGGTGTACCTAACTTAGTAAAGTCTTGTAAATTATCATTAACACTTGGTTGCGGAACAATTGCTACTCGAAGTCCGTAGCTCTCTAAAATACGTCCAATAACCGCGGGTCCAAATGCTGGGTGATCTACATATGCATCACCACTGAATAGAATTACATCCAATTCATCCCATCCTCTTAACTTTACCTCTTTATTTGTTGTAGGTAACCAATCTGAAAGTCGTCTAATTCTCATGCCAGCGCAAAGGTACGGTCTTTTGCTTTAATTTCGTGTTTATACTTTTTAATTAAAAAATAAACTCAATAAAAAAATCCCTCTTGATAATAAAGAGGGATTCAAAATTATATAGTATTGGTTTTAAATAATAATTGGTATTATTTAAAAGATGTAACTCCTTCTTGTAACCAATTATAATATTCATCCACATCAGGTGTATAGGCTACAGGATCAATTAAGTTTTCTTCATTGGTATCCATCAACACGTAGTATGGTTGTGAGTTTGTTTTATATTTTATCGTTTGTAGCTCGCTCCATTTTTGTCCAATATATCGTAATTTTTTACCTGGACGTAATTTAGACTCTACCACTTCGTTTTCTTCCAAGGCTCGTTTATCATCTACGTAAAGAGAAATTAAAACCACCTCATTCTTCAATACCGATAACACCTTATCTTTCGCCCATACATTCTGCTCCATTTTTCTACAATTAACGCAAGCATGGCCCGTAAAGTCAATTAAAACAGGTTTATTAACTTCCTTTGCATAAGCCAGCCCTTTATCATAATCATTAAATGCTAAAATATTATGAGGAGGCATTAAATGGGCTCCATCTGGTAAACCAGCATGAGAATCATTTCCTTCTAAAGCCACAACTGTACTTGCTTTTTGATAGCCTACTCCGTATGGAGACTCGCTATAATGCTGCGCAGGTGGAAAAGCACTTATTAAATTTAAAGGTGCTCCCCATAAACCGGGTAACATATAAATAGTAAACGACAAAGAAATTAAACCTAAACTCAACCTCCCTACCGAAATATGAGTTAGTGGTGAGTCGTGTGGCAATCTAATTTTACCAAATAAATATAAGGCTAGGGTTCCAAAAATAGCAATCCATATTGCTAAAAACACCTCTCTTTCTAAGAAATGTAGCTGTAATACTAAATCGGCATTTGATAAAAACTTAAATGCTAAGGCCAATTCTAAGAATCCTAAAACAACCTTCACTGTATTTAACCAACCTCCCGATTTTGGTAAAGAATTCATCCATCCAGGGAAAATAGCAAACAATGTAAAAGGTAATGCAATTGCCATTGAAAAACCTAACATACCGATAATAGGTGCGATACCTCCTTTTGAAGCTGATTCAACTAATAAAGTTCCAACAATAGGACCAGTACATGAAAAAGAAACAATTGCCAAGGCTAATGCCATAAAAAATATTCCAACAAGTCCTCCTCTATCTGCTTGAGCATCTATTTTAGTTCCCCAAGAACTCGGTAAGGTGAGTTCAAAAGCTCCAAGAAAAGAAACAGCAAAAACAACTAATAAAAAGAAAAATATTAGGTTAAACCATACATTTGTAGACAACGCATTTAATGAATCAGCTCCAAATGCTCCAGTTACAATTGATCCTAAAACCACATAGATTACAACAATTGAAATTCCATAAATAATTGCATTACGTATTCCTTGAGATTTATTTTTGCTTTGCTTGGTAAAAAAGCTAACTGTCATAGGAATCATTGGAAACACACAAGGTGTTAACAATGCTGCAAACCCAGATAGGAAAGCTATAAAGAAAATGGCTAATAAACCCTTTTTAGATTTTTCGTCTTCCGATTTATTTTCTACTTTTTTTTTTACCTTTTTTGCTTTTGTTAAATCAAAAACTAAATCGACTTCAGTTGGAGGTAAGCAACGGGTATCTTTACATACCATAAACTCAACAGATCCTTCAACCTTCTTTGTTCCTTCTTTAACTTTTACTTGTTGTTCAAACTTTGCTCTTTTATCAAATGATTTCACCTTCATATTAAAGGTTTCATCTTGTTTGGTATGTCCTTCTTCTTCAATTACCTTCCCTACCAAACTAAAGGTTTCATTTTCGGTAAAATAAAAGGTTGTAGGAATTGGACCGCCTGGTTCAACATTTTGAGAATATATATGCCATTCAGATTCTATAATCGCTGTAGCAATTAGGTTATACTCCGTCTCTGAAATTTTTTCTACAGAAGTTGACCATTTTACTGGTTCATAAATTTGAGAAAAAACTTGATTGGAAGTTATACATAGTAAAAAAACAACTACATATTGTAATACACTTTTAAGGGAAAAATTTACAATTGGTTTCATTTGTTTATTTTGCTTTTGTTCTTTATAAGATGTCATTCGTCAAAAGTTCTTAAAATCATAAGGCGCCTTTTGACTCATTTCATATATTAAACATTGTTTATTCGCATGATTTCGAATGCTGATTGTCCTAATAACATGCAATATTATTAAATATGGTACTAATTTATCTTTCAAATCTGTTAAAAAACAGAATTTTGCACTGTAACAATTGTTACATATTACTATTTATTTATTGAGATACTCACTTTTATTTAACAATTAAATGCGGTACTTCCCTAAGTTTCCAATCAATCACTAAACCACCAGCCAAACTCTTGGCTATTTCTTCACCATATAAATATTCACACAAATACAAAGCAGCTTCAAATGACTTTGCTCCTCCTGCCGAAGTTATATACTTACCATCATGAACAAATAACACTTCTTTTCGAATATCCAATTCTGGAAACATTTCTTTCATTTTATCAATATCAGATGGAAAGGTTGTGCTTACCTTTTCATTTAATAACCCTGCTTTTGCCAAAACAAAAGCCCCATCACAATGAGAAGTTACAAACTGCGCTTCTTTACCCGTTTTTTTAACAAAATCAATCAATGATTTATTTTCAAGATCCGAATCCAAATGATGCTCAGCGCTAGGAACTACTAAAATATCTATTCTTGGTAAACTATCTTTTAAGTAGTTGTAATCAGGTAAAATCCTCATTCCCTCAAACGTACGAATATACTTATCTCGATCAGCAACTGTAAAAACATTCATTGCTTTGATTCCTTTTCTGAATATCGTATGTTGAAAAATATCATAAGGAGCCGTTAGTTCGGTATTATAAGTACCATCCATAATCAAAAAAGCAACATTGTATCTATTCGGTTTAAGCTCTGGAAATACTTTTTGTTTTATTGCCGTATTTTTCTTTGATTCCGTTTTAGTTTCCCCACACGATATAACAACAATAAATAGCAGCAAGTAAAAACGTTTCATCTTTTGATTTTAATTATTTTCTAAAAATACTACTTTTTAAACAGTATATATTAAATTATTGTTCTCGGCTTTAACATTTTATTAAGATTCATACAAAATCATTTATTTAATTTCGAGAACTTTCAATTAATATTAACAAACAAACTACAGAATGAAGCCGTTATGTTAAGAATAATAGTTAATCAACCTACTGAACACTTTAATTAAAAACATACATGGTTACATCCGACCACGAAAAAATAATTTACAAACAGATGAAAAAACAATTATATTTCGTTCTGCTTACACTCCTACTGTCGGCTAGTTGTGCGAAGAAAAACCAATCTTCAGCTAACAAAAAGCAAGAACAAAACTATGTTCAAAACCATTACAATAAAAAGGAAGTAAAAATAACAATGCGAGATGGGGTAAAACTTCACGCAACAATTTATTCTCCAAAAGACACTTCTAAAACATATCCCATTTTACTTCAGAGAACTCCATATAGCTGCCAACCTTATGGAGATGGTACATTCAAAAACAAAATAGGCCCTAATCCTATTCTTATGAAAGAAGGCAATATTATTGTTTACGAAGATGTTCGCGGTAGATGGATGAGTGAAGGTGTTTATGATAATATGCGTGCCTATATTCCAAACAAGCAAGAAAAAGAAACAGATGAAACTACAGATACCTATGATACTATCGATTGGTTGGTAAAAAATGTATCTAATAATAATGGAAATGTTGGTACATGGGGAATTTCTTACCCAGGACATTATGCAACAGTATCGACCATTGATGCACACCCTGCTTTAAAAGCAGCTTCTCCTCAAGCCTGTATTGGAGATTTCTTTTTTGATGATTTTCATCATAATGGAGCTTTTTTATTAAGTTATTTCAGAGCTGTTTCCTTATTTGGAACTTATAAAGATCAACCCACTGATTCTGCTTGGTATTCTTTCCCTGAAATGAACACTCAAGATCAATATCAGTTTTTCTTGGATAAAGGACCTCTTAAAAACTTAAATGAATATTTTCAGTATGACAAGTTAGATACTAAGGTTACAAACTCAAAAAACCGTATTGACGACTTCTTCTGGAAAGAGATTGTTGAACATCCTAATTATGATTCTGTTTGGCAAAGCAAAGGAATTATACAGCACTTAAATAAAGTACCTTCATCAGTGGCTACAATGATTGTTGGAGGCTGGTTTGATGCCGAAGATTTGTATGGTCCTTTAGAGACTTACAAAGGAATTGAAAAACACCAACCTAACAATTACAACACCATGGTATTTGGTCCTTGGGATCATGGAGGATGGTCTAGAAATAAAGTAAAAAACACGGTTGGTAACTATTACTTTGGAGATTCTATTTCTTTGAATTTTCAAAAAGAAATTGAAACGAAGTTTTTTAATCATTTCTTAAAAGAAGATGGATCTAATAATTCGGGGTTACCTGAAGCTTATGTTTTTGATACAGGAAAAAAAGAATGGCAATCTTATGATGTTTGGCCTCCTAAGAATGCAAGTAAACAAACTTTTTTCCTTTCTGAGGATGAAAAGTTGAGTTCTTCAAAACTATCGAACAATAAAATTAGTTTTGTTAGTGATATTAAACATCCTGTACCCTATTCAGAAGATATTAAAACAGTATTTACCCCTCGTAAATACATGACAGATGATCAACGTTTTGCCGCTAGAAGACCTGATGCTTTAGTTTTTGAAACAGAAATTTTAGACAATGATATTACTTTGGCTGGTGACATTTTAGCAAAGTTAAAGGTTGCTACGACTGGTAACGCTGCCGATTGGATTGTAAAAGTTATTGATGTACACCCTCATGACTTAAAAAACGACAATGAAGAAATGCAAGGGCATTTGAAATTAAGTAACTATCACTTAATGGTAAGAAGTGAAGTATTACGTGGTAGGTTTAGAAATAGTTTTGCAAAGCCAGAACCTTTTATTCCTAATAAGAAAACCGATGTTAATATAGAACTTCAAGATGTTTTCCATACGTTTAAGAAAGGACATAAAATACATATTCAGGTTCAAAGTACTTGGTTTCCTTTAATTGATTTAAATCCGCAAACCTATGTGGAAAATATATATAAAGCGAATGAAGATGATTTTAAAAATCAGACTCATTCTGTTTTCACGGATTCAAGTATTGAATTTACCATATTAAAGTAAAAAACAAACTTTTGTTATGTTAAAACCTCAGCAATATTGCTGAGGTTTTTTTGATTCAAAAAACGACAAGAGGCATTACTTTTTTTTGTATACTTTTGCCGTGAGAAAACAAACTAACAACTAAAATGACTTGTAAGAACTGCAACAACGGGCTTGAAGACGATGCTCTATTTTGTGATAATTGCGGAGCAAAAATCATAAAATCGCGAATCACCTTTCACTTTTTAATGGTCGAACTTTTTGCTATGCTAGGCTTAGATAGTTTGTTTTTTAAAACCCTAAAAGAACTCCTTATTCGTCCTCAAAAAGTCTTAAATGAGTATTTAAACGGGGTCCGAAAAAAATATGTAAACCCTTTTGCTTATCTCGCAGTAGGTGCTGCTGCATCAATTATTATATTTAATATCTTTTACAGTAGTTTTTCAAAAACTCAGTTTGTTTTTAATAAAACTGAAATTGAACAATTACAAAAGATAGCCACTAAAGATTTATCGAATATAAAAAATGTAAGTCCTGAAGAGTTATCAAAACAAAAGAAACAAAAAAACAAAGCAAAAGCTCGTTTAAAATTTACTGAATCATACATTAGTTACTTCTTAAAGTTTTTCAACATCATAACTTTTCTTTCTATTCCTGTTTATGCACTCATAAGCAAATGGACATTTAAAAAACCTCATAACTACGGGGAACACATTATTATAAATTCTTATTTAGCAGGAACAACCATGTTCTTTTCTTGTATTCTTTTTTTAATGACCGTTTTTATTCATCCATCTTTATTCTTTTATAGTACTGTACTATCGGTTTTTTACTATTTATATACCTTTAAACGTCTGTACAATCTTAATTTTAAGCAAACACTTTTAAAGCTTATTAGATTTTTTGTAATGTTGTTTATTGTTTTCATTATTACCCTTATAATCGTTGCAGTAATTTTAATTCTAGTTGCCATTGTCTTAAAAAATTTCTATCCAGATACATTGAACAACTATATAAAATTTTTACAATTATAATATTCTTATAGTTTTTGAACTACTATTTATAATTTTCATATACAAAAACCATCATAGATTCTGATAATATATTAACATTTCTCAGAACAACTCCCTCTGCTGAAAAATATAAGCTTATTTTTGCCCCTTATACTAATATATGACATTTAAAGAATTAGGGCTAGAAGCACCATTGCTAAAAGCTCTTGAAGAACAGGGATACAAACAACCAACACCAATACAACAACAATCTATTCCAATTTTACTTGAAGGTAAAGACCTATTAGGAGTCGCTCAAACAGGTACTGGGAAAACAGCAGCCTTCGGGATTCCTATATTAAATAATTTAATAAAGGACACGATAAAAATCAAAGGTAAACGTAAAGTAAAAGCTTTGATTATTGCACCAACAAGAGAACTCGCTATACAGATAGGTGATAACTTTAATGCATACATTAAGTATACGAACTTAAAAACCGCTATGATTTTTGGTGGAGTAAAACCTGTGCAACAAATTAAAACCTTGCAATATGGAGTAGATATTCTTATCGCTACTCCTGGTCGATTACTTGATTTAATGGATCTAGGACATATTTCTTTTAAAGATTTGAAGCATGTTGTATTGGATGAAGCCGATCAAATGCTTGATATGGGGTTTATTCATGATATCAAAAAAATAATCGCAAAATTACCTGCAAAAAGACAATCTCTTTTTTTCTCAGCTACGATGCCTAAATCAATAGTTGAGCTTTCTAAAAAGATGTTAGGTGATTTCGAAAGAGTAACCATAAAGCCACAACAAGCCACAGCTGAAAAAGTAACACAGGGTATTTACTTTGTTAGTAAACAAAATAAACCTAAATTACTCGTGCACCTTTTAAATGAAGCAAAAGACAAATCAGTTCTTGTTTTTTCGAGAACGAAGCATGGTGCCAATAAAATTGTCAAGAAACTAGAAAAAGCTGATATTAAAGCTGCCGCTATTCATGGTAATAAATCACAAGCCGCTCGTCAAAAAGCACTTAGTGCATTTAAAGAAGGAAAACTTAAAGTTTTAGTGGCTACAGATATTGCTGCAAGAGGTATTGATGTCGATGAATTATCACTAGTAATAAATCACGATTTACCTAATGTCCCCGAAACCTATGTTCATCGTATTGGAAGAACGGGTAGAGCGAATGCCAGTGGAACTGCTATTTCTTTTTGTATGGGTGAAGAAAGACCTTATTTAAAAGATATAGAAAAATTAATAAAACAGAAAGTTCCTAATCTTGGAGACCATCCTTTTATGCAGGATACTCAGGAAATTGAAGAAACATCTACACCTGTTCAAAGAGAGAAAAAAGAACGTTCTAGTACTCAAAAAAAACCACGATCTCGCAATAGAAACGGAAATAGAAATAGAGATAGAGATAGAGATAGAGATAATAGAGGTTCTAAAAGTTCGAAAAAGCCTAATAATAAAAATAGCAATTCAAGAAATAGAGGTTTTTCTAATTAAAAAAAAAGAATACAAAATCATACTAAAATTCAAGAATAGTTTCGGCTATATCTTGAATTTTTCTATATGTATCGATACTATTACGATTGTATTTGTATCAGTTGATGTTTGAAATGATGGTAACGAAAATGAAGATTTTTGAGCAAGCCAAATTGTATATTTTTATTCGTTCTATGTAAAGAATTACTAAAGTAATTTCAAAAAGTCATCACGAGATATTTCCCTAGCTCCTAAACTTGCCAAATGATCATTATAAACCTGACAGTCGATCATTTTGTAATTACAGTTTTTTGCTAAATGTATAAAAGCTATTTTACTCATGTTGCTTTCCTTACTAAACATACTCTCTCCACAAAACACACCATTTCCTGTATCTACTCCATACAAGCCTCCAACCATTTTATGATTACGCCAAACTTCTATAGACTTTGCTAATCCAGCTCTATGTAATTCCAAATAAGCCTCTTGCATGTCATCAGTTATCCACGTTCCAAATTGATCAGATCTATTAATATACTTACAATTGAAAATAACTTCAGCAAAAGCCTTGTTTTCAGTAATTATAAAATCGTTTTTCCTTTGAATTTGCTTCATTGATTTCGAGATTCTAACCTCTTCAGGAAAAAGCACCATCCTTTCATGCGGATTATACCAAACAATAGGTTCTCCTTCATTAAACCATGGAAAAATTCCTCTTTCATATGCATACTTTAGTCTTTCGACCGACAAATCTCCTCCCAACGCAATAATACCTTCTTCAGAAGCTATACTATTCGGAGGAAACGAAATCTCTTTACCTAACCAAATCATTATACACCTTGTTACCTACATTCAAGCGTTAAAAATACCACTTTTCAATGATAGTTGAGTTTATATCTTTCTATCAAAAGATGAAAAAGTCAAAATCTCCAATCATTGCGTTTTGTAATTACCCCAATTTACTCCAAATGCGTATTAAAACGTCCATATGAATAAAACTCTTGAGTTCTGTATTACAAAGCTATGTTAAAGCAAAAACTACTCCTCTAAAAAGATCTTAATGTAATTACCATGTGGTATGGGTTTTCTTAAGTATAGTACCTATAATTCATAAGTCTTCGCGTTAAATGAACTTATTAGGCAGAACTATAAAGAGCATCTAGTTAAAACCATTTTTAAAACCTTCAATATCATCATAAGAAAATTAGCCTCTAAATTATTCCTACTATTAAAAAATCAGAAGTCCTAATACATATATAGCGCTACCAACCACCATCGCTACTAATGTATATGGCAATATTTCTCGAGCCTTTAACTTTGTGATCCCTAACAAAGGTAAAGCCCAAAATGGTTGTAACATATTAGTTACCTGATCTCCATAAGCCATTGCCATGATAGCTTTCGGCAAGGGCACACCTAATTGTAAAGCACTTTCAACAACTATTGGACCTTGCACAACCCATTGCCCTCCTCCACTTGGAACAAAAACATTTACCAACCCCGCGCTAAAAAACGTAAATATTGGTAAGGTTGTAGCCGTTGAAACTGAAACAAAGAAACCCGAAATTAAAGTAACCATTCCCGTACTTTTCATAATTCCCATAATGCCAAAATACAAAGGAAATTGAATTAAAATTCCTGACACATCGCTTATAGATTCACCTACCGCATTTGTGAAATTTTTAAAACTCCCATGAAGTATAATCCCCAATCCCAGCATAAAAAAATTAATTAAATTAGGTGTTATCTTTAATGCTATCATATCTTCAGTATATCTATATATAAATGCCACTAAAATTAATAATCCAAAAACATACGCTAACCATTTAGAATTATCCAATTTTTCAGCATGTGTCGTCCCTTTTAGCTCTTTAGAAAATTTATACTCGGGCAAATTAATTAACGTAGCTTTTGACTTCTTTCCTAAAAAATAAAACGTTAAAGTAACTCCTACTAACACCAATAAAAAAGTAAGTAAATTCCACCAACTAAAAACAGTTTCAGAATAACTAATTAACTCGGGGATTTGTTTTAAAACTTGTTCTGACGATACTGACTTCATAATACTTTTAATATGACCAGGTTCATTAATTTTAATAGGAGCCGACCCAGAGATACCTCCATGCCATACCATTAATCCCACATAACCTGCAGCCCCTATTATTGGATAATTTAAGGGGATGTTTTTAGATTGGGCATACTCAGCTACTTTCCTTGCCAGTAATGCTCCAAAAATTAATCCCAAACCCCAATTAAAAAATGCCACTAACATTGTTGTACAGCTAACAACCGCAGCACTAGTTGCCGTATTTGTGCAGTATTTTGTAACATGAAGAATTAAATTACTTACAGGTTTACTTAGTACCAATACATGACCCAAGACTAAAATCAACATCATTTGGTAAGCAAAAACCAACAAACCATTCGTCCAAATTCCTTTCTCCCAAAAAGATAAAACCTCTAGTGAATATGTCGACAACGTACTATTTTCAGGCTTCGTAAAAAAAATCCCCAAAACAAAGGTTATCAATGTAAGTAGTATAGCAATGGTAAAAGGAGAAGGTAAATATTTTTTAAATGCTTTTTCTATAAGTTGAGTAATCTTCATGCGATAAAGTTTGATTTGATAAAAATAATCAAATAGACTAAATTGTTTTAACTAGTTTTGCAAGATGATGAAAGAACTTCAACTACGTGTAAATTTAAGAGAGGAACGAATAGAGGATATTCTTAAAAAGAAAGCCGCTAAAAAATTAAGTATACCTACAAGTAATATCAACCAAATTAAAGTACTTCGTAAATCAATTGATGCACGTAAAAAAGAAGTTGTTTTCAATTATAAAGTAGCTGCCTACATTAATGAACCCGGTCCAGAAAATACCGAATACGAATTTAACTACAAAGATGTTTCAAATGCCAAAGAAATACATATCATTGGCTTTGGCCCTGCTGGGATGTACGCTGCTCTTCGATGTATTGAATTAGGTTATAAACCTATTGTACTTGAAAGAGGTAAAAATGTTCAGGACAGAAGAAGAGATCTTAGAGCTATAAATCAGTTTCATGAAGTAAATGAAGATTCGAATTACTGTTTTGGTGAAGGAGGTGCAGGTACTTACTCTGATGGAAAACTATATACTCGAAGCCTAAAACGAGGAGATGTAAGGCGTATTTTTGAAAATCTTGTATATCATGGGGCCACTGAACAAATTCTAATTGATGCACATCCACATATTGGAACGAACAAGCTTCCTAAAATTATTACGAACATCCGCGAAACTATCTTAAAATTTGGAGGTGAAGTTCATTTTGAATCACGTGTTACCAATTTTATTATAAAAAATAATGAGATAAAAGCCGTACACCTTCAAAACAATAAAGAATTAGCTGTAAATGCTTTAATTCTAGCCACGGGACATTCTGCGAGAGATATCTACGAACTTTTAAATAGAAATAATATTCTCTTAAAAGCAAAATCTTTTGCCATGGGAGTTCGTGTTGAACATCCTCAAGAACTAATCGATCAAATTCAGTATAGTTGCTCTGGTCAACGAGATGAGCTTTTACCAGCTGCTGCTTATAGCTTAGTTCATCAAGCAAATAATAGAGGTGTTTATTCATTTTGTATGTGCCCAGGAGGCTTTATAGTTCCTGCAGCCACGGCAAATGGAGAAGTAGTTGTAAATGGAATGTCGCCTTCAAGAAGAAATAACAAATTCGCTAATTCTGGAATTGTAGTTGAAATAAATGTAGACAAGGATCTTAAGAAATATGAAGAGTTTGGTGTTTTCAAAGGGCTTCAGTTTCAAAGAGATTTAGAAAAACTAGCTTTTGATGCTGGGGGGAAAAGTCAAGTAGCACCCGCTCAAAGACTCACTGATTTTGTTGAAGGAAGACTATCAACAAGTCTGAATGAGACATCGTATCAACCAGGATTAAATTCCTCTCCACTTCATTCACTGCTTCCTAAAATAATTGGAAGTAGACTTAGAAAAGGGTTTGCTGCATTTGGGAAAAAAATGCATGGATATTATACATCTGAAGCTAATATTGTTGGTGTAGAGTCTCGCACATCATCTCCTGTTAATATTCCAAGAAAAGAAAACTTGGAACACCCTCAAATTAAAGGCTTGTTTCCATGTGGTGAAGGCGGTGGCTATGCTGGTGGTATTATTTCTGCAGCAATGGACGGTGAACGTTGTGCTGAAGCTGCCTCTCAAATATTATAATTATAACATTATTTGTTTGATTTATCTGCGATTACCTCGTATTTTTGCCCCCTCTAAGAACAGAGTGAAAAAGGTATCGGATGGAAAATAATAAAAAAAGAAAAAAGAAGAATAAATCACCCAAAGCTAAAAGACTTCACATCTACTATAAACGAACGGGGTTTTATATGTTTATTTGGGAAAGTTTAAAAAAGGCTTTTTGGCCAATTGTTGCTGTAGTTGTTGGATTAGTACTTTTCAATAAATATGTTTATAATATTAACGATGGGCTTCAGGCTATGACTGAAACTTTTTCTCGAGTTGGTGTTTTAATTACATTTTTCATTTCTGAAACAATATTAGGATTAATTCCTCCTGAGATTTTTATTGCTTGGTCAAAAAAGACTTCCGAGCCTGTTATAAATCTTTCCATATTGGCTTTTTTGTCATATTCGGGAGGTATCATCTCTTATTTTATTGGTAGGTCGGCTCTTAAAATAAAGTCTGTAAAACAATATTTAGAAGTAAAAATGGCAAAGCATTTAAAGAACACCAGTAAATGGGGTGGTTTTTTAATCTTAGTCGGTGCACTTTTACCTCTTCCATTTTCAATTAGCTGTATGACGGCTGGAATGATTAAATATCCATTGAAGGGAGTTGTTGTTTTTGGTCTTTTCCGTTTCTTACGTTTCGCTATTTATGCATGGGCTATTTTTAGCATGGTTAGCTAAAGATAACCTTACACTATAAAAAAACACCGCAATTGATTTTTTAGTCAATTACGGTGTTTTATATATATATACCCTTCTAAAAGTCGATTTTAGCTAAAACCTCCTAGTTTTTATCCTAGAAGGTTTGTTTCCCCTTAAATTAATCCTCATTAGATGAGAAATAATACTACAAATATAAGTAGCGTTATCTTGTTAAAAAATGTGTTTTCCGTTAAATAAAATGTAATTTTCCGCGGAAACCCTTAATTTTTTCACAAAAAAAAGAGCGATTATCGCTCTTTTTTAAATTTTCTTATATATGCTTTACTTAGAATGGTAAATCATCTGGCTCATTATCTGAAGATAAATCCGGAGCTGGAGCAAAACTGTCCGCTGGTGGAATATTTTGAGATGCTGCTTGCGCTAAATTCTCAATCCTCCAACCTTGCACAGAATTAAAGTATTTTGCCTCTCCTTGCGGGTTAATCCACTCTCGTCCTCTTAAATTAATCGAAACCTTCACATCTTGCCCTACTTGATAACTATCTAATAAATCACATTTATCTTGAATGAACTCAATCATAATCATTTGAGGATACTGCTCATCTGTAGTTACTACCAATTCACGCTTTCTAAATCCGTTACTCCCAAAGGTTTGTGTTTCGTTGACTAATTTAATTTTACCAATTACTTCCATTACTTTTCTATTTTAATAAAAGTACTTTCCAAGCACTTTCTACATCATTATTTTCTAAATACTCTTGTGCAAAAATATGCTTTTTTTCTTCAGATACACCAACAAATCGCTGCTGTTCTTTAGCAAAGTTATTAACATCATTTTCTGTTGGGAGTTGCTCTATATTCCCTAGCATCCCCAAATTATTCCCAGTTAACACCTTACTGTTTCTAATTTCAAAAGGAATTCGATCGACACCAATACCTAAAGTGGATAAGGGCTTAGGAATTTCAAAAAAACCATCTCTTGCTCTACTATAGAAACTTCCTCCTGCTCTGGCCACTAAATCTATTTTGTACTGATCAATGCTTCCATCCTCTGCCAATACATCTTCATTAATATGTAGCTTAACCACCTCGCAAACAATTAAATTCCCTGCTCCTCCTTCACTTCCTGTATAAATAACATCATTTACCTTACATTCAAACTGTACAGGAGATTCGGCCACCCTGAATGGTTTTACTTCGTCAGACGGTAACATTGTTAAACCAGCTTTTTCAAACTCATTAACTCCTTTTGGATACATTGTACTGCTTAAAGACATTTGTTGTACAATGTCATAATTTACAATATTTATCACCACCTCTTTTGTTGCTTCGGCATTATCTAAAGTGTGTTTTGTTGTATTTGCTCGAACACTCCTTGCTGGAGAGAAAATCATTATTGGAGGATTTGCTCCAAAAACATTAAAAAAACTAAAAGGAGATAAATTTGGAACCCCATTTTCATCAATGGTACTTGCAAAAGCAATAGGCCTTGGAGCGACTGCTCCAAGTAAATACCCGTGTAATTTTTGTGTTGGAATATTTTTAGGATCTATGGATAACATTATTCTTTTATTTTAGTGTAAATATACTACAGTTTCCAAAAAGAAGTTATACCTAAGAATAGTTTATATTTGACCTATGAGTTTTTTTTACAATAACTTTTGGCTTAAACGAATTGCGGTTTTTGCTTCATTTATCATTGTTTTATTAATTCTATGGAATACGTATATTTTCTTTCAGAAGTTTAAGGAAGAAGAGCGTATGAAAATGGAATTGTACGCCTCTGCTAATCAAGAATTAAACAATTCAGATCTTGATACAGATATTACTCTATTAATGAAGATTATAGATAATAACAAAAACATCCCTGCTATTCTTACCGATTCAAATGGAGATATTTTAAGTAGTAATAATCTGGATAGTATAAAAAGTTTGGATTCGCTATATCTCAAAAATCAACTGACTTTAATGAAAAGTCAAAACAAACCAATTGAAGTAAGCTATAAAAACACCCAAAAGAGATATGTCTATTATCGAAATTCTGACTTACTTTATAAGTTGAAATATTATCCCCTAGCCTTACTTTTAATTTTAGCTTTGTTCTTAACCATTATTTATATGGTTTTTAAATCGAATAAAATTGCAGAACAAAATAAACTTTGGACTGGTATGGCTAAGGAGACCGCTCATCAAATTGGTACGCCTTTATCTTCTCTGCTAGGTTGGATAGAAATTTTGCGTGCTGAGGAAGTTAACGAAATGTATGTGGAAGAAATTGAAAAAGATGTCGATCGCCTCAATATTATTGCAAATAGATTTTCAAAAATTGGGTCTTTACCGAGTTTAAAAGAACAAAATATTGTTTGCGAAACTAAGCAAGTATTTACTTATTTAGAGTCTCGTAGTTCAAAACAAGTTCATTTTATATTTAATGCGCCTAATTCAGCTATTGTATCTCAAATTAGTGTTGAATTATTTGGTTGGGTGATTGAAAATTTGATCAAAAATGCCATTGATGCCATGTCAGGTAAAGGAGAGATAAAGGTAAGTGTTAATGAAACTTCCAGAAACGTTATTATTCGTGTATCCGATACTGGAAAAGGAATACCCAAATCTCAATTTTCGAATGTTTTTAAGCCTGGGTTTACAACTAAAAAAAGAGGATGGGGATTGGGACTTTCATTATCCAAAAGAATTGTTGAAAGTTATCATAAAGGAAGAATTTTTGTTCAGAAATCAGAGCTCGGAAAGGGAACGACTTTTGAAATACAGTTAAATAAAGTCTAAGTAAATACCCTTTGTTTTATTTAACCGTATTATCTTTTATTGAAAATTACTTGCTATTTTTCCTGCAATAATAAAAAACTCATCGGTAGTTAGTTTTGCTTTTGAAATAAAGCGCATATCATCCATTTTATTAATAGGAATTAAATGCACGTGTACATGAGGAACTTCTAAACCAATCACACTCATTCCTACTCGTTCACAATCCACACTTTTTTCAATTGCTTTTGCCACACGGTAAGAAAAAGCCATTAGCCCACTGTATTCCTCTTCCGATAAATCGAATAGCTTATTTTCTTCTCTTTTAGGAATAACCAAGGTATGTCCTGGAGCATTTGGATTAATATCAAGAAAAGCGAAAAAGTTATCATCTTCCGCAATTTTATACGATGGAATTTCTCCCTGAATAATTTTTGTAAATATACTAGCCATATTCGTTTTAAGTTTAATTTCTTTTTATTCTTAACTCTAAGTAAACTGGTTAAGAACAATATTGATTTACTATACTGAATTCAATCAGTGTAAAGTTAAAAAAGAAATCGAGTTTTAGTCTCCTAAAACCCGATTTTCACATTAATTTTCTATTATAATTTCTTCTAACGAGAGATATCCATAATTTCAAATTTCATAATACCATTTGGAACTTTTATCTCAGCCGAATCTCCAACTTGTTTACCTAATAAACCTTTACCTATTGGTGAGTTAACAGATAGTTTTCCATTCTTTATATCACTTTCACTATCTGCAACTAAGGTGTACGTAAATTCCATATTATTCACTGTATTTTTAATCTTTACAATTGAATGGATTAAAACCTTAGAAGTGTCAAGTTCACTTTCATCTATAATTCTAGCACTTGCCACAACATTCCTTAGTTTTGCAATCTTGGTTTCTAACAATGATTGCTCCTCTTTTGCAGCATGGTATTCAGCATTTTCACTTAAATCTCCTTTATCTCTTGCATCTGCTATTTCTTGCGACACACGAGGTCTTTCTACCTGCTCTAAGTGTGCTAATTCATCTTTTAACTTTTTAAGTCCTTCTTCTGTATAATAAGATACGTCGCTCATAACTTCTTTAAATTTAAAAATCTCATACCCTTTGGGATGAGATTGTATTACAAATGTACAAAATTTTCGTAAATTTGTAACGTTATGTCTTCATCTATATACTTAACAAATGAAAAAAATTCTTTTTACACTTTTCTTTGGAGCTTTTGTTAGCTGCGGTGGTAATGTGGTTGAAAATAGCTGTTTTAACAACTCTATTCAATCTCTTAATTTTGATTTAAACAACCCACAACTAAATGGATTACTTACTCCAAATGGAAGTGCCACAGTAAATGGAGGTATTAACGGTATTGTTCTGTTTAATAAAGGAACGGGAGGTTCTTTTTCTCCGTATGTTGCTATAGATAGACAATCTCCTAATAGAGATTGTGGTACACCCATGGTAGTAAATCCTCCTATTTTAGAATGCCCTTGTGATGGCACCAAGTATAGTATGTTAGACGGTAGCCTAATTTCTGGTGATATTAGTTGTGCTGGTGGAGCTCGAGTGTATACGGTAACTCAAAGTGGTAGTACTTTACAAATAAGTAATTAATTTCAAATTACTACCAAATAGATTCTTATTTTTGCAGCGACAACAACATAACTAACAGATTTAACGTGAAAAATTATTTCTCTTCAGATTTTAGATTGGGCGTTCTCGGTGGCGGTCAATTAGGAAGAATGTTACTTACTGAAACGCAAAAACTAGATATTTACACTGTAATTTTAGATGCCAATTCTAATGCTCCATGTGCTCAAATATGTAATGAGTTTCATCAAGGAGATCTACTAGATTTCGACACTGTATATAATTTCGGAAAGCAAGTTGACTTGCTAACCATAGAAATTGAAAATGTAAATATTGATGCCTTAGACAAATTGGAAGAGGAAGGTCTTACGATCTTTCCAAAACCAAAAAACTTAAGGACCATACAAAATAAAGCTCTACAAAAAGTTTTTTATGATGAGCAAGCTATTCCTACTGCAGATTTTACAAGATTTGCTTCGAAGGAAGATTTAGAAAAAGCAATACATGAAAAAACTGTAGAGACTCCTTTTGTTTGGAAATCTGCTCGTTTTGGTTATGATGGGAATGGTGTAAAAATTGTAAAATCTATTGACGACTTACAAAACCTACCATCTGGAGAATGCATTGCCGAAAAGTTAATTCCTTTTAAAAATGAACTAGCCGTAATCGTAGCAAGAAATAAAAAAGGAGATATCAAAACATATCCTGTTGTTGAAATGGAATTCCACCCAGAAGCAAACCAGGTTGAGTATGTAATCTGTCCTGCTAGAATCGATGAAACGGTAGCAAATAAAGCACGTGAAATTGCATTAGAAGTTGCCGATGCTTTTGGCTTTGTGGGCTTATTGGCCGTTGAAATGTTTCAAACTGAAGATGACAATATACTTGTAAATGAAGCTGCTCCAAGAACACATAACTCAGGACATTACTCTATTGAGGCTAGTTATACGAATCAATTCGAACAACATCTTCGAAGTATTTTAAATTTACCTTTAGGAAATACAGACAGTAAAGTTGCAGGAATTATGGTGAATCTTGTTGGAGCAGAAGGGCACACAGGTGATGTAATTTACGAGAATATTGAAGAAGTATTGAAAATTGAAGGAGTTACACCTCATTTATACGGTAAAAAACACACCAAACCATTTAGAAAGATGGGACATGTAACAATTGTAAATACTGATGTTAATAAAGCGCGTGAAATTGCGCAACAAGTAAAAGAAACTATAAAAGTTATCGCTAAATAAAAATTATGGTAGGAATTATAATGGGAAGTGATTCTGATCTTCCGATAATGCAAGAAGCTATTGAAGTTTTAGAGAGTTTTGATATTAAAGTAGAGGTTGATATTGTTTCCGCTCATAGAACTCCTGAAAAATTATTCGATTACGCTAACAATGCTCATAAAAGAGGGGTTCAGGTTATTGTAGCTGGTGCCGGTGGTGCTGCTCACTTACCAGGTATGGTAGCAAGTATGAGTCCGTTACCAGTAATTGGAGTACCAGTAAAAAGTAGAAACTCTATCGATGGATGGGATTCTGTACTATCAATTCTTCAAATGCCTGGAGGTGTTCCTGTAGCTACTGTAGCTTTAGATGGCGCAAAAAACGCAGGTATCCTAGCAGCTCAAATTATTGGAGCTTCTGACAAATGTGTTTTAGACAAAATAGTTGCCTACAAAGAAGGACTAAAATTAAAGGTTGAAAAAGCCTCAGAAAGAGTTAGAAAATAATCATCTTTCAATAAAAAAACAACTAACCTCATAGCTCCAAAATCTATGAGGTTCTTTTTATTTATATAAATAAGATAATACCTATATTAGTATCTCTAAAAATTTAAACTGACTTTAAAAGAATCAGAAAATGAATCCACTTTTACAAGATTTCGATACAGCTCCTTTTTCTAAAATTCAAGAAAAAGATTATAAACCAGCTATTCAAGAAGCCATTACTCTTGCCAAAAAAGAAATTGAGCTTATTGTTTCGAATATAGATGAACCAACTTTTGAAAACACAACGGTAGCACTTGATAATACTGGTCAAAAATTGGATCGAATCACCTCTATATTTTTTAACTTGAATTCCGCTGAAACAAATGAAGAAATTCAAAAAATAGCAAAAGATGTTTCACCTTGGTTAAGTGAGTTTAGAAACGACATTACCTTAAATGAAGCTCTTTTTGCTCGTGTGAAGAAAGTTTATGACCAATTAAGTGATTTAGAATTAACTCCTGAACAAGAAACACTTTTAGACAAGCAATATAAAGGCTTTGCTCGAAATGGTGCGAACCTAAACGAAGAAGATAAACTGGAGCTTCGTAAAATTGATGCTGAACTTTCAAAACTTTCATTACAATTTGGTGAACATGTACTTGCTGAAACGAATAATTTCGAAATGCATATTACCAATGAAAATGATTTAACTGGGCTTCCTGAAAGTGCAAAAGAAGCCGCTAACATTTTAGCCAAGCAACGTAATAAAGAAGGTTGGGTAGTTACCTTGGATTATCCGAGTTATATCCCTTTTATGACTTATGCCGATAATAGAGAGTTGAGAAAAGAGCTTTCCATAGCATTTGGTAAAAAAGGGTTTCAACAAAATGACTATAATAACGAGGCTATTGTTTTAAAAATCACAAAACTTCGTCACAAAAGAGCCAATTTACTAGGTTACAAAACGCATGCAAATTTTGTTTTGGAAGAACGTATGGCGGAAAAACCTGAAAACGTATTGGAGTTTTTAAACGATTTACTTGAAAAAGCAAAGCCGGCCGCTCAACGTGAGTTTGAGAATCTTGAAAATTATGCAAAGAAACTCGACAATATTGATCAACTTCAAAAATGGGATAGTGCTTATTATTCAGAAAAATTAAAGAAAAAATTATTTTCTCTTGATCAAGAATTGCTAAAACCATACTTCAAGTTGGAGAATGTTATCAATGGTGTTTTTGAAATAGCCAATCGATTATTCAACTTAAATTTTGAAGAGATTGATACCATTGATAAATACCATGAAGATGTTAAAACGTATTTGGTTTCCGACAATAACGGTAATTTTATCTCTCATTTTTATGCTGACTTTCACCCAAGGCCAGGTAAAAGAAATGGTGCATGGATGACCTCCTATAAATCTCAACAAATTTTAGATGGTAATAACGAGCGTCCGCAGGTTTCAATTGTATGTAATTTTACAAAACCAACAGAAACAAAGCCTTCTTTATTAACTTTTAATGAAGTTACCACCTTATTTCATGAATTTGGACATGCGTTACATGGTATGTTAGCAAATACAACTTACGGCAGTTTATCTGGAACTTCAGTTCCTTGGGATTTTGTTGAACTTCCAAGTCAGGTATTAGAAAACTGGTGTTATGAAAAAGAGGCGCTCGAGTTGTTTGCAAAGCATTACGAAACAGGCGAAACAATTCCGATGGAGTATGTTGAAAAAATTAAAGAATCAGCTAGTTTTCATGAAGGAATGCAAACCTTAAGGCAATTAAGTTTTGGATTACTCGATATGAGTTGGCACGCAGGAGCATCTCCAGAATCTGTTACTTCTGTTAAAGAGTTTGAATCAAAATCATTTTTAAATACCAAATTATATCCTGATGTACCAGAAAACTGCATGAGTACTTCTTTTTCTCACATTTTTCAAGGAGGATATTCTTCTGGATACTATTCATATAAATGGGCGGAAGTATTGGATGCAGATGCTTTTGAATACTTTCAGGAAGAAGGAATATTTAATTCTGAAGTAGCAAATAAGTTTCAAGAAAACGTTCTTTCTAAAGGAGGAACAGAAAAACCGATGAAATTATACAAAAGGTTTAGAGGGAAAGAACCTAATTCAGATGCGTTACTAAAGCGAGCTGGATTAATTTCTAAATAAAAAATTAAGTTCATATTGAGTTTCAACTTTAACTTAAAATAGGAAGTCCTTATTTTTATAAAAATAAGGACTCTTTTATTCTTTTCTTAGCATTTAGTAAATTCAAATGGGCTCTTAATATTAAATACATTATTTAAAAAGGCTAAGTTCTAATTTAGATATGTGTTATCTTAGTTTAAAATGATATTTTATGATTCCATCAGACTTTAGAGATTTTTTTGTTAGTAGTTCATCTTTAGCACAGTAAGAAATCGTTTCATCATTACTATCGTTGTCTATACAGGAAGCACAAGTAAAAGACAGCAATGATAATAAACAGTTACTTGTCCTAATTGTTCAGGTAAGCAGATACGCGCTAACCGTAAACTTAAAGGTATTCAGCGTTATGTTTGTAATGGTTGCAAGAAAAACTTCAGTGAGACTACAGGGAAGTTTTGGTACAAAAAAAAAGATAAATTGAATCGGTATGGACTACCTACAAAAATTCTACCAATTTTTGTAGGTAGTCCAAGTTACGCAGTCATGGTCGGAAGAAATTCCGACCATTTATTTTTAAGTTTCAAAATGATCTAAATTTCCATCACAAATTACCACAATCATAGCAATGGCTAAATTTCTGAGTTCCATTTTAAACCTTCTTTTAGCCGTTTTATACCCAATATTGTTAGCTTTTTTATAGATTGCTATTAACATTGCTACAATTAAAGTCATATATAGAACTACTTTGATTCCGTTTTTATTCAAAGATACTAAGTGACTTACATTTAGTTCTTGCTTTATAAAGCGAAAAAAGACCTCAATATCCCATCTCTTTCTATAGGCTTGCGTAATTTCCTTAGCAGAGAGATCAAATTGATTAGAAATAAAACAAAATTCTTTGTGATCTTCAGTTTTTGTTTTTGCAACAATCAAACGTAAAGGAGTCTTTACTAACTCTTGTTTATAGTGAATATTTCCTCTCTTATTATTTATAGCTTTACCAGTATACAGATATACTTTACTATCTTTTATAAGGCTTAACTCTCCTAGGTCAGAGTTTTGATTTTTATCGAGTAAAGATTCCAATTCTACATATTTTCTATTTTCTTTTGCTCTAGCAATAAAATAAATATCATTACCACTAAAATCTTTCATGGTTCTGGTAGATTGAAGACCTCTATCAATGACGTAAATATTTTTATGATTTTTGTGTTGTTTTACATGATCCATTATAACTTCAGGCAAAGCCATATCTTCACTGGAATACTTAGGTTCTGTAAACACTTTAAACTCACAAGGCAATAAACCATCAAAGGTAATAGTATATTTAACAGATTTCTTACCATTTTTATGATCAATTCCTTCTAATAATTTACTAGCAGCTTCACTAACCATCGAGCTATCCACATGAACTAATTGATGTTTTTCGTTATTAGAAGTCATTGGATAAGCATCGTGAAACTGGCTATAAATGCATTGATATATTTGAGCGAAATAATCGGAATCAATTTTAGATAACCTTTCTGAGATAGAACTTCTTCTGATGGATTCTGATTTATCTAAATTGAAAAGAGTTTTAAACAGAGAATCATTAAAAGTATCTTCTAAGGTACGTTGACTTAATTTTTCGTTTTCTACAATACCATAAAGCAACAAATAAAACATTTTTTTACCATGAAGTACTTTGGTGTAATAATCCACATTAGTTGTGGATGATAATTTAGATAAAAGAGCTTCTGGAATAATACCTAATAATTCTTTTACGGATATTTTATGATCTTTAAATACTGACATAATAGCTTAATTATCAGTATATAAGATACAAAAAACAATACTCAAAAACAAGTTAAACAACTGAAAAACAGCAGGTTAAAATAATTTTTTTTTATTTCTTAGAAACAAAAAAAGTCGGAAGAAAAATCTTCCGACCATGACTGCCCTTAGGCGCTTTTTTTTGTTCAGTAATATTTAAAGTAGTAACCAAGTCATCCCAACCAATAGCAGAATAGATTTTGCCCAAATCTCCCTCTAAAAAGAGTGTATAATGAGCATCATAATTCTCACTGAGGGAAAAAAATTGAAATGCGGTATTGCATTTCAGAAATTCTTCGTATTTTCATAATTACACAAATGGAAACCCCGTTTTTTACCTTTTTTGGTGATTTTCGGGGTTTATTATAAATATAAGATACAACAAAACCCTCTTAAAAACAAGGGTTTAGCTATTTTATGATAGTTCCTATTTAAAAAAAGTAGATGGCTTCTTCTTTCTTTCGATGCTATTTCGCAAAATTTTTATTTTAATATCATTGATTCTTTTAAAAAGCTATAAGCTCCCTTTAAGGAAAATTCGGAGGCTTACATAACGAAATGTACAAAAAACAAATAATAATTATGATTGGTATCATTTCTTTATAAGACTTGTATTTTCTCATTCTTCTGTACTCCTTTTCTATTAAATCCCTTTACATTAAGTATATTAGATCTAAAATAGAATTTTTAATATTGTTTTAAATGAATATAGATAATTTGTTAATCTACCTTTTTTTAAGTTTAAGTGTTATTTCTTTATGGACAAAAATAAAGTTATTCTACAAAATACCATATTGGTTGTTTTTTTTATTTCTTTCTTTTTTATTTGCTTTCATTTTAAAAAAAATTTCTCTCCTGTCAATTTTTTATACCCTAATCTTTAGTTCCTCTATTTATTTTTACTACAAAAAAAAATCAATTGTACTTTTTTTAATTGTATTATTTTTAACCATACCTTTATTATTCTCAATGCCCTTTCTTGGTTTCAGAAGCTACAAACACGCACATAACATAATTGTAGACAGCAACTTAACCCCTCTTAACATTGGACTTAATATTAACAAAACTCTTATAGGAATAGTCATTATTTCATTAGGAATGAAAAACAGATTAATGGACAATGAAAAGCTAATCAATGCCATTGCTAAATCTTTATTTTTTATTGCTACAATTTATGTTTTATGGGGAGTCTTACTTAATATAACTCTTTATGACAAAAAATTATTGAACTTTTTATCTATTTGGTTAATCAGTAATTTATTTTTCACATGTTTAACAGAAGAGGTTCTGTTTCGTGGTTTTATACAAAAAGAGATTGCTCATTTTTTTAAGAATGCGTTCAGTCCTTATATTAGTATATTTGTAGGCGCTTTATTATACGGCCTTATTTATATTAATACTGGTGTTTTAAATGTTATCATGGCTATCTTTGCAGGATGTTTTTATGGCTGGATATATCTGGAAACAAAAAAGATAGAACAATCTATTATACTTCATTTTATATTAAATTTTCTCAACTTTTTATTATTCTCATATTTTCCAGAGTAAAATAAATTTTATTCCCATAACCACATTTGCTATGACGCAGTTAGACCTCTATTAAAAGTAAAGATAATTTCATCAAAGAGGCAAGATCAAAATTATATTCAAAAATAATGAACAAATGTTATAAACTTCAAGTACCCCAATGGATATTTTAAATTAGTATCGTGCAGAAGACTTGTATTTTTTTTTTTAAATGATTTTATTAACAATGAAGACTTCATTAAGAAAAAGTAAATCGTCAAAACAGGTTACTTTGACGATTTACCATAAAAAGCCTAAAAAGGCCGTAGTTAAAGCTACTTTTTAAAACTATTTTTTAAAACTATTTTTTAACAATTTTCTTAGTCATTATCTTTTGTCCATCGTTTACCGTTAGAAGATAAACTCCTTTACTTAAATTAGACAAATTAACCGTGTTTTCAACTGCTCCCGACTTAACTACTTTCCCTAAAGCATTTGCTAAACGATACGTAGCTCCTTCTGCTCTAAATCCAAACTTGAATTGTACATAACTACTTACTGGATTTGGATACACTTCAAAATCGCTAATGATTACACTACGTAACGTTTCAGTTGCACTGTCAGACTTTCCTTGAAGGGAAGCTGAAAATGGAAGAGCAAACTCTACTATGTTTACCGTATAATCTTCTACCTCGCCGTAAGTAAAGGTTTCGCAAGGTGCTTGTAAAGCATTCCATTTCATCGAAACTCTCATACGAGTTGTTCCCAATTTGGCCCCAAGTGGCACGGCAACAACATTAGTTATATTGGAAGAAGAGCTTGATGAACCCAAAGCAACTTGTTCATCTATTGTAAATTCTCCGTTTTGATTATAATCTATCCAAACACTCCAAATCTCATTATAGTTCGTTGACTTAAAACCTGCACTTAAAATTAAATCATTGAATGTCCCTCTTGAAACTGTCGCTATATTTTGAGTATAATCCCCATATCCATTATCACTGCCCGAAACATTGGTCATACCTCCAAATGACACGTAGTCAATCCATTCAAAAGTTGAGTTGGTACTTTTAGATTCACAATAATCTAGCTCAACAACACTATTCTCTAATGTTGTGATCGAAACCGTGTTGCTTACAGACGATTCGTTCCCTGAAAAATCTTTCGCTTTCACTGTAAAACTGTAAGTAGTATTGGGTGAAAGACCAACTACTTCATAACTCTCTCCTGATACGGTTGCGATGTATGTATTATCTTGATAAACATCATAACTCTCGATACCTATATTATCGGTAGCTCCACTCCAAATTAACAAAACACTATTTGTTGTTACTCCTGATCCTGTTAAAACTGGCGCTGTTGGATTTTCTGTATCTGGTTCTGAATCTATAAGCTGTACGCCATAATCTTCTGTTTCTCCATAATTATAATCTCCACATGGGGCTGGGGTTGCATTGTATCTCATAATAACACGCATTCTTGTTTGTCCTGCCCCTACTGTTTCGGGTACCGTAAACGTTCCTTGAACGGAAGTGTCTTTTGAGGGTGATTTTGACCATACTCTTTCGCCTGAATCAGAAAAATCTCCATCTTTATTATAATCTATAAATACCGCATACCCCTCATTATAAACAGTACCTTCCCATTTAGGGGTAATGGTTATGGTGTTTTCAAGCCCTTTGGTTAAATTCAAGGTTAAATTGGTGAAATCTGAATAACCTGAACCTCCTGCTGAAGAATTCTCCAGTAACAAGCCTGTTACATTCTCTACCTTTACACGTTGAATGCTCTCACCTGAATTATTACCCTTTGACTCACAATAAGTTACCAATATACCATCTTCCTCTTCTGTGGTTGCCGTAACTGAATCACTAAAGCTCGATTCATTGCCTGAGGTATCTTTTGCCTTTACTCTAAAAGTATATGTGGTGTTCGGTGTTAAACCTGTTACATTATAAGTCTCCGTTGTTACGTTAGCTATAAAAACATTATCTTGATAAACATCATAACTACCTATGCCTACATTATCGGTAGCTCCATTCCATGTTAATAAGACACTTGTTGAGCTTACTGTAGATACAGACAATAAAGGCGCTGTTGGAGCTTCTTCATCTACAACCCCATCTGAACTTATGATATTTACACCGTAATCTTCTGTTTCTCCATAATCATAAACACCACATGGAGAAGGATTGGAATTGTACCTCATTATAACACGCATTCTTGTTGGCCCTGAACCTACTGTTTCAGATACTGTAAACGTTCCTTGAATTGATGTATCTTGAGATGGGGATTTTGACCATACTTTTTCACCTCCGTCTAAAAAGTCTCCATCTTGATTATAATCTATAAATACCGCATACCCCTCATTATAAACAGTACCCTGCCATTCAGGTGTTATGGTAATCGTATTTTCAACGCCCTTTTTTAAAGTAACTACTACATTTGTAAAATCAGAATACCCACTCCCTCCAGCTGAGGAATTTTCCAGTAAAAGTCCTGTTGAACTCTCTATTTGTACCTTTTGTATACTTTCATCATTATTGTTTCCTGAAGACTCACAATACGATACAACTACTGCGTCTGTTGTTGCCGATACTGTATTACTAAATACTGATTCATTGCCTGCTGCATCTTTTGCTTTAACCGTGAACGTATAAGTACTACTAGGCTCTAAACCTGTTACAGTATAGCTCTCAGTAGTTACATTAGCTACAAAAACATTGTCTTGGTAAACATCATAGCTAACAACTCCTACATTATCTGTTGAGCCATTCCATGTTAATGATACGCTTGTTGCACTTACAGATGAAACCGACAATACTGGAGCGGTAGGTGCTTCTTCATCTACAAACTCATCTTCCGTTGTTGCCGATACTGTATTACTAAATACTGATTCATTGCCTGCTGCGTCTTTTGCTTTAACCGTGAACATATAAGTAGTACTAGGTGTTAAGCCAGTAACATTGTAATTCTCTGTTGTTACATTCGCTACAAAAACATTGTCTTGGTAAATATCATAGCTAACAACCCCTACATTGTCTGTGGAGCCACTCCATGTTAATAACACACTTGTTGTCGTTACTGTTGATACCGACAATACTGGAGCAGTAGGTGCTTCTTCATCTACAAACTCATCTTCCGTTGTAAAAAACGACGAATTGGAATAATCAGAATAATTACCATCGCTACACTTACTTCTTACTTGTACTTCATATTCTGTTGATGCTTCTAATTCCGTTAAAAAAAGACTATTTTCTTCAGTTACAACAGTACTCCAAGTTGTATTGCCCACCTTTTTATAACGTACTTCATAAGTAACTTCATCTATCTCTTCCCAGGCTACTTGAGCACTATTGGTACTCAAATTATTTATTTGAATATTCGTTGGTACTTCAATATCTACACAAATATCTAACATTTCCGTTACTCCTGTTACAATTAAAGAATAGTTTTGGCTATTTCCCACCAAAGTACCTTTATGAGTAACTTTTATTGTATAAATTCCAGCAGCATTCTCTATATCGACTCTTTCAAAAGGGTCTACATTATTATCTTGTTTCGCACTTGTTGTTGGACTCGTTAATTTGTATGGAAAACTAGTTGTTCCAGCTTGAGCAACTCTTATATCTAAATCATTTACTAACGCTGGTGTTGTCGAATTTAACTGTGTATTTACCGCTCCAGGTCGATCTGTCCATGATATTGATGCCATTAAAGCATTTACATCGTCTGATTTAACTTGAAGAGTATAACTTTCACCAGAAGCTAATGTTAACTCTTTTATTATTGAAGTCGCTCCCTCATTTGATATTACCTCTGCTGCTCTTTGAGCATTTAATAAACCCCAGCCAAAATTAGCATCTGGTCCTACCGCTCCTGCATCATCGGCTGTATGTAATGCCAACCCTTTTAATGTAGCAGCACGCATTAAATCGTTGTTTCTTATATTTTTATAATGCTGTTGCAATAACAATAAAGATCCTGCCACATTTGGTGAAGCCATGGAAGTTCCAGAATATTCATCATAAGAAGTATTACTAGACGCAATTGAAGAAAACACATTTACTCCATTCCCTGTAATATCAGGCTTTATTCTATAATCATCAGTAGGTCCCTGACTACTATATTCCCAAATTGAAACCGAAATCAAGTTACCATTATCATCTATCGCTGCATCCTCCGCGGCAGCAACTAATAAATTATTTTTTGCAGTATCTTTACCTATAAATTTATCCCAACCATACCCACTGTTAGAATTTGTATTGGCTGTATTATCCTGCCCATCATTACCTGCAGAATGAACCGACAAATAATAGGGTGAATTGAAAGCTATTTCATCAAAATCTCTCGCTCGCTCTCCATAGGATCCAAAAGCGTGCTGTGGTTGCACAACCAATCCAATTTGATTTCTGAATCCTTGCCCATAAGAATGATTACTCACAAGCATACCTTGTGAAACCTCAGAAACCATCTCTGAAATATCATTATTCCATTCAGCTGCTCTTCCCTTTGCCTGAGGAGCCATCCCTTTAGCACTTGGATTTACTCCTCGAGCTATCATAGTTCCTAAAACATGCGTTGTATGGTTTCCTGAGTCTCCTCCAAGATTTTCATTATTATCGAATATAGTTACCCTACTTTGTCCATTGGTACCGATAAATTCAGTATGGCCTCGTCGAGTTAATCCTCCATCCCAAATATTTATCGTCATTCCTTGTCCTAACAAATTTAAACCAAGCGAACCACCAGTGTATAAATGATTAGTACGAGTTGATCTCGCAGCATTAGTATTTTGGGTTGTATAGTAGATCGGGTAGCCATTTTTAACCCCCATTAATTCAACATACTGACCATTTTTAGTATAGGATACAGGCCACCCCTTTTGCTCTGCTATAGCAATCGCTTTTTCTTTGTTCTTTTTTTGCTTCAACTGGTACTTTTCTCCAAGTGACTCCAGTTTTTTAAAATCATAGTGCTTCCGAACTTTTTCAAAACTCAGATTTTTTTGCCCATACCCGTGCTGAAAACAGATAAAAGTAATTACTAATAAAATAATTTTTTTCATGTTTTAATGTTTTAATGTTTTAATGTTTTAATTAATTGTTATCGCTCTTGGTTAAAGAAAAGGTTGCTTTCTACTATTAATCAATTACTTTACTTCATTCTACTTAAAAAAAAAATTAGAATATCTTTTTTTGTTTTTTTTCAATTCTTTTAAAATTGGTTCTTTTGTTTCATCCTTATAAAACTTATGCTTTATCGGAATGAAGTTTTAAAGAACATTACTACTTCTTATTCTAATACCAAAGTTTAGCACTAAACAAACCTAAAACACTATATACCTGTTTATCAATTCTTTTTTTATCACAAAAGAACTCCGAAACAAAGGTTACACAAGCGTTTTAACACTTTGAACAAGAAAAAAGCAACCTCTTGTTTTTTGTGTCATTTGAATATTTATTTGGTATCACAAACATTATGAAACATCCTGTTACTAAGAATGTTCGATAAGCTTTGATTATCACTAAATTTTTTTGACATGCCAGTAAACTAGGAATTAACACATTAGAAATAAATGGTAGGAGTCGTTTAATTCCTTTTATTGTTACTTGTAGGAGAAGCATAATCCCTGCGAATACAGTATTCACAGGGATGTGAATAAAATTATTTTTATCTCTTTTTATTTTTTTAAATAAAAGACTCTATGTTTTCGTTTTAACGATATCATCATTATTTTTTTATTATTTTTTCAGTTGTTTGTTTTTGACCATCATCTATTTTCAGAAAATAAACTCCTGAGGCCAAATGCTGTACATCTATTTGTGAACTTAACAAACCTGATTTAACTATTTTCCCTATTGAGTTTATTAATTTATAACTGCCACTAACTTCACTTGAAGTGTTTTTAAATATGTTCACATTGATAATATCTGAAACAGGATTTTCATAAATTTCAAAATCTTTCAACGTATTCGATTTTTCTAAAACATCATAATTCTGATGCTTAAAATACGATGTTCTACCTCCCAGCTGGGATATATTCACTGTATAATCTTCAACCTCACCATAAATAAATTGTTCGCATGGTTCTGCTTCTTCATTCCATTTCATGGATACTCTTATACGTGTAGTTCCTAGCATAGCTGTTTCAGGGATGTTTATATCACTTGAAATAAAATCACTAGATCGCGAAGAGCCTTGAACTACCTTTTCTGTATTGGAAAAAACACCATCCTGATTAAAATCAATCCATACCATCCAATATTCTAAATATTCATAGGTTCTATAACCAGCACTAAAAACAATTGGGTACGAAGAGCCTCTGCTAACACTAGCTATTTTATTCGTATAATCACCATAACCATTATCACTTATAGTTGTATTAGTCATTCCTCCAAAAGAAACATAATCAATCCATTCATAAGAACTTGTTTTGCTCTCAGAACTACAATAGCCCACTTCGCTTAAAGTAATTACAAATAATTTATTACTAAATTCAGAAACATTTCCAGCTGCATCTTTAGCTTTTACCTCAAAAAAGTACTCTGTATCAGGTTCCAAATCTTGAACTGTCCATGATTTAGCAGATGTTGTACCGATCAACACTGCATTTTTGAAAATATCATACGTAGCTACTGCAAAGTTATCAGTAGCTCCTTCCCATTTTAACTGTACTGAAGTTGTACCTGCGAATTCTAAACTTAGGGTAGGTGGTGTAGGTGGTTCATTGTCAATATCTCCACTATTTATATTCACAGTATAATCCTCAGTTTCTCCAAAATTATATTCACCACAAGCACTCGGAATTCTATTGTATCTCATTACAACTCTCATTCGAGTTGCTGCAATAGAAACCCATTCTGGAACCGTAAACTCAACTTCTATTTTAGCATCTTTAGTTGGTTGTACCACCTTTACAGTTTCATTAGAATCTTCAAAATCACCATCTCCATTATAATCAATAAACACACCATATCCCTCTTCCCAAATAGCACTAGTCCATTTAGGCGTTATTTTTAAAGTATTTGAATATTCTTTACTAAGATTCATAATGATGGATGTGTTATCAGCATAACCATTATCATCACTTGAATTAAAACTAGTATCATTAACAGTAATATCCTCGATATACTCTATCGAGCTATTATTCCCTTTAGACTCACAATATTCTACTACTAACTCCAACGTCATCAAATTATCAATGCTACTAAAAGCAGATTGCCCTTGATTTGCACAAATACTTCTGACTTGAAACTCATATTGAGTAGCTGGTAAAAGTTCTACCAAATTAACTTCATTGGTCGCAACATTTTGAGTTTCCCAGCTTGTTTCACCTAGAACTCTATATCTAAAAAAATATGTTGCGCTAGGAATTTCTTCCCATTTCACAGTAGCTGTAGTCGCTGATATATTAAGTGAAACAATATTACTAGGAACCACTATAATACACGGTGGTGCTAAAGTAGTAAACTCAGTATTGCCGCTGAAATCAGATACTTCTCCATTGGCACACTTACTTTTCACCTTAAATTCATAATCCGTTGAACTCTCTAAACCTTGTAGATTTAAAAAATTGTCTTGTGTTGATACAATAACCCAATCCAAAGCTCCTTGTTTTCTATATCGAACTTCATATACAGCCTCAGAAACGATATTCCAACTAAGCAACGCTTCCGTATGGGTTATATCACTTACTTGTATCCCAGCAGGAATAATAGCTTGACATTCGGCATAGCCCGTTATAAATGTATTCGTATTACTAAAATTAGAAGCACCTCCATTTTCACAAATACTTCTTACCTCATATTCATATTGTGTTGACGATAATAAATTAATTAATACTATGGAGTTTGTAGCTGATGTTTTAACGATCCAATTAGAATCTTCAACAGCCTTATATCTAATTTCAAACGTTACATTAGCTACAGGGTTCCAGTCAACTTTTACTGAACTTGGAGAAACATCCGTAACACTGAAGGTATTTGGTATTGTTGCAATACATGACGTTAATGTTGTAAACGTTTTTACATTAGAATAATTAGAAGTTGTTCCATCGGGACATATACTTCTCACTTGCACCTCGTACGTTGTTTCAGAAAATAATGTGTTTAAAATTTTAGTGTTTTCTTGTACATTTTGTTCAATCCAGTTTGCTGTATTGACTTCCCTATATCTTAACTGATAACCCGCACCTGAAATACTGTTCCATGAAACCAATGCTTCATTTGTTGTAATATTGGCAATGGTTATATTTTGAGGAACACTAACTGTACAAGGATCAAACAACGTAGTAAACTCCTCACTTTCGCTATATTCTGACGACTCTCCATTAGGACAATTGCTTCTTACTTGAATTTCGTATTGTGTGAAACCACTGAGTCCTGAGATGGTTGGGTTTTTTGTTGTTGCATTTTCCACTACCCATTCATCTGTACCTATTTCGCGATACCTAACATCATACGAAGCAGCCCCTGGCACATGAATCCATCTTAATGTTACTTCTGAATTAGTAATATCGAAGACAGCCATATTCATTGGAACTGTAGCTGTACATTCAGGATTTAATGTTTTATCAGAAATAGCAAGTTCATACCTAGGCCCTCCTAATTCAAGTACAGCTCTCATTCTGGTCTTTTGACCTTCAGTAAATAAATTCTTGCAAGCATCTTGTGTATAATCCATATAGTTTTCAACCATATCCAATGACCCACAGGTGCTTGTAGATGTTGAGCATATAGAATGTCTTTCACTAGCTAAAGGTGTATCTTCCACGAAATCATCAGACTCACAACCTCCATCACCCCATACATGTAGTAAATTCAAGAAATGTCCCATTTCATGTGTTGCAGTTCTCCCTTTATCATACCCATTTTGTAAATAGAAACCAGTTCCTTTATCTTTACTTCCCCAATTATTGGGGTTACATACAACACCATCAACGCTTGGATCTCCTCCAGGATAGGTGGCATACCCCCCATAATTATCATCAATATCACATATCCAAATATTTAAAAATTCGGTTGCATCCCAAGGATCAACACCTCCCTGAGAAGACTTCTTCATGCGATGGTTTTGCATATCATCCCATGTCCATTTAGCTTTTGAGGAAAAAGTTCTTGTAATACCAGAACTAGTGTTACCATCGGGATCTACCTCAGTAAGGTAAAACTCAATTTCCATATCTCCTGCTTGAGGCCATCTATCATTCCTATCGGGATTCGTTCTTCGAAAATCTTCATTTAAAACTTCTAATTGAGATAATATTTGCTCATAACTTATGTTCTCTAAATCATTATTATACAAAACATGAATAACTACCGGTAGTTTTATAATGTTACCTTCTAACTTTGCCAACGTTCTGTTGGTATTTATATTTGAATTTACTAATCCCTCATAATGTTTTAAATTTTCAACCAATGATGGATTTTTTTTCTTTTCCAACTCTAAAATTTCTTTAGAACTACAATTCCAAGTTTCCTGCGAGTACATTCCAATGGTAAGAAACACACTCAATAGAACTATTAAACTTCTATTACCCATTTTACTCTATTTTATCCCTCGTTATATTAAACAGTTAAAAAAACAAAAACTCTCAAAAAATCATTTTTTTAACGAAAGAAATTAAACTATTATATAATTTTAAATAAATTAACATTGATACTCTTTTTAACTTACCACATACCCTTTTAAAAAATGGTATAAAGCAACGAAAAATTAACGTTGTAACACTTTTGTTAATACTGTTTACCAATGCTCACATTATCACTACAAATTTTCGTAACTTTTTTGATTTTAATGTAAATGGCAGGCTGAAAAGAATATTTATTGAGGACACTGAAAATATCACGAAGACATACCTATCACTAATTAAGAAAAGTCAATCAAATTATAATATCACTATTTTTTTTCCATTAGAAACATTTACACAATTAATTCACAATTGAAAACCCTTCATTTAATTGAAACATCTCAATAGAAAAATAATCTGTTTCTATCTCGTCATCCATGAATGTATTGATATCAACAGGTGGCACACCTGGAGCTATATCAATTGTTGTATCAATTTCTAAATTTCTGAAATCAAAATCTGAAACTGACTCAATTAACCCTATGTTATTGGCGTAAAACTGTGTTAAATCTCCAACTTTTTGTTCTTCTATGAGCATATGAGTTAGGTTAACGGGTATTGTAATTCCAGACACGGGAATACTTCCCTGAATACTTATACTCACTTCAACAGAAAAATCTGCTCTAGTTTCAAGAATATCTTCAAAACTTTCACTTAATACTGTTTTAGATTGTATTTTATTATTCAATTGGTTCTTACCTGTTAATTTTATCTTGAAAATAATATTTCCTGAAAACCCAGTTTCCGGATCATCTATAAGCTCTGGATCACTTTCATAGACGAACTCATCACTGTAAAACTCCTCTCCTATGTTCACATCTTCATGTAAAAACATAAAATCCTGAAGACCAAAATCTTCTGACCCAACATCAAATAATTCCATAGGAATTAGGATATCAGTAAAATATTGATCCCCATTTTTTTGTATTGCAATATCTTGGTCGGGCTGCAAATACATATTTCCTCCTTGCTCCCAATTATATGTTTCATCCGTATGACTAATTATTTGAGTATTTTCAACCCCAACAGAATCAATACCATTTAAATTTCGACTAAATGTATAACTCCATGAATTATCCATATTTAGTGGTAAATAATTTTTAGTACTCGTTTCATTTACTTGTGTACTTGAATCATCTTTACTACATGCAAAAAAACTTACCAGAACTACAATAAAAACTCCTTTTATTAATTTTCTCATTTTTACTTCAATTAAAATTAAACTTATTATTTTCTATTTACATAAAGCCATCCTACTTTTGCATCCTCTCCATTCCCTAAATCTATTACATAGTAATACGTTCCTGCGGGTAATCCTGATTCAGCAGCTATTGTTGACCTTCCCTCTGAGCTTCCATCCCACTCATTCTTATAGCCTTGTTTTTTGTAAACGGTATTTCCCCAACGATTGAATACTTCCAAAGTATTGTTTGGATATTCTTCAATACAGGTAATGGTGAATGTATCGTTTTGACCATCTTGATCTGGACTAAACTCATTGTATATCGTAAAACATTTTGTCTTTATCGTTACTAATAAAACATAAGATACTCCCTCACAACCAATGCTGCTCTTTGGATGAATTACATAGCGTACAACCTGATCGTTAGTGGATGTGTTAGTCAGTGTATCTGTAATCATATTCCCCTCCATTAGATCAGTACTTTCACCTTCTATAAAATCATTACTATCCGCAACCCAACTGAACTCCGTATCTTCTGGCAATACGTCTGACAACAAATCATAATTTACATTCTCTCCATTGGATATCGTTGTATTCAAAACTTCCGTGACATAATTCTCTGGTGAAACTTGTACCGTATAGGTAAAAGATGCTCCTATACATCCTTCTGAACTTTGTGGCGTAATACGATAAATAACTTCCTGGATACTCGCACTGCTGTTAATTAAAGTATCTGTGATGGTAGCTGTTGTTGTTTGTCCTAGAGTTATACCTTCAATATTACTATTATCTTCTGCCTCCCAAGTAAAGCTTGCTCCTGACAAATCAATATCATTTGCTAAATCCTTTGATAAAGAATCGCCACTACATATTGCTTCAGTCGTATCAACTCCTACAGGTTCGGGATTTACCGTAACCACATAACGATACGAGACGCCCAAGCAGCCCAAAGCACTGCGAGGGGTAATGGTATATACCACCTCTTGAACAACTCCACTTTTATTGACTAGTGTATCCGTAATTTCAGTACCACTTGTTGCAGTAGGCGTTTCTCCTGTGACGTTACTATTCTCTGCTGCTTCCCAAGTAAAACTTGCTCCTGCTAAATCAACGGTTGCGCTTAAATCTTTCGATAAAGAATCTCCACTACAGATAACATCCGTGGTTTCCAATCCTACAGGTTCGGGGTTTACCGTAACCACATAGCGATACGAGGCGCCCAAACAACCCAAAGCACTGCGAGGAGTAATCGTATACACCACCTCTTGAACAGTACTACTTTTGTTGACGAGCGTATCCGTAATTTCACTCGTACTTGTTGCAGTAATCGTTTCTCCTGTGACATTCGTATTTTCTGCTGCTTCCCAAATAAAACTTACTCCTGTTAAATCAATGGCTGTATTTAAATCGTTAGATAAGCGATCGCCACTACAGATAACATCCGTGGTTTCCTCTCCTACAGGTTCGGGATTTACCGTAACCACATAACGATACGAAGCACCCAAACAACCCAAAGCACTGCGAGGGGTAATCGTATATACCATCTCTTGAACGACTCCACTTTTATTGACGAGCGTATCCGTAATTTCATTGGTACTTATTGAACTAACCGTTTCTCCTGTCACATTCGTATTTTCTGCTACTTCCCAAGTAAAACTTGCTCCTGCTAAATCAACGGTACCACTTAAACCTTTCGATAAACGGTCGCCACTACAAATAACATCCATGATTTCCTCTCCTACAGGTTCGGGATTTACCGTAACCACATAACGATACGAGGCACCCAAGCAGCCCAAAGCACTACGAGGGATAATCGTATACACCACCTCTTGAACAATACCACTTGTATTAACTAATGTATCCGTAATTTCACTCGTGCCTATTGCAGTAACCGTTTCTCCAGTTACGTTACTATTTTCTGCTGCTTCCCAAGTAAAACTAGCCCCTGCTAAATCAACGGTACCGCTTAAATCTTTCGATAAAGGATCCCCGCTACAGATAACATCCGTGGTTTCTACTCCTACAGGTTCAGGATTTACCGTAACCACATAGCGATACGAGGCACCCAAACAACCCAAAGCACTGCGAGGAGTAATCGTATACACCACCTCTTGAATAATACCACTTTTATTAACGAGCGTATCCGTAATTTCACTCGTACTTGTTGCTGATGTAGTTTCTCCAGCTACATTACTATTTTCTGCTGCTTCCCATGTAAAACTTACTCCTGTTAAATCAATAGCTGTATTTAAATCGTTAGATAAGCGATCGCCACTACAGATAACATCCGTGGTTTCCTCTCCTACAGGTTCGGGATTTACCGTAACCACATAACGATACGAGGCACCCAAACAGCCTAGAGCACTGCGAGGAGTAATCGTATACACCACCTCTTGGACAGTACCACTTTTGTTAACGAGCGTATCCGTAATTTCATTGGCACTTATTGCACTGACTGTTTCTCCTGTCACATTCGTGTTTTCTGCTGCTTCCCATGTAAAACTCGCTCCTGCTAGATCAACAGTCGTACTTAAATCTTTCGATAAACGATCGCCGCTACAGGTAACATCCGTAGTTTCCTCTCCTACAGGCTCAGGATTTACCGTAACCACATAACGATACGAGGCACCCAAACAACCTAAAGCACTGCGCGGGATAATCGTATACACCACCTCTTGAACAATACCACTTGTATTAACTAATGTATCCGCAATTTCACTCGTGCCTATTGCAGTAACCGTTTCTCCAGTTACGTTACTATTTTCTGCTGCTTCCCAAGTAAAACTAGCCCCTGCTAAATCAACGGTACCGCTTAAATCTTTCGATAAAGGATCCCCGCTACAGATAACATCTGTGGTTTCTGCTCCTACAGGTTCAGGATTTACCGTAACCACATAGCGATACGAGGCGCCCAAACACCCCAAAGCACTGCGAGGAGTAATCGTATACGCCACCTCTTGAACAGTACTACTTTTATTGACGAGCGTATCCGTAATTTCACTCGTACTCTTTGTCGTTATCGTTTCTCCTGTTACATTACTATTTTCTGCCGCTTCCCAAGTAAAACTCGCTCCTGACAGATCAACGCTTTCACTTAAATCTTTCGATAAACGATCGCCACTACAAATAACATCCGTGGTTTCCTCTCCTACAGGTTCAGGGTTTACCGTAACCACATAACGATACGAGGCACCCAAACAGCCTAAAGCACTGCGAGGAGTAATCGTATACGCCACCTCTTGAACAACTCCACTTTTATTGACGAGCGTATCCGTAATTTCATTGGCACTTATTGCATTGACCGTTTCTCCTGTCACATTCGTGTTTTCTACTGCTTCCCAAGTAAAACTAGCTCCTGCTAAATCAACGGTACCACTTAAATCTTTCGATAAACGGTCGCCACTACAAATAACATCCGTGGTTTCTACTCCTACAGGTTCAGGATTTACCGTAACCACATAACGATACGAGGCGCCCAAACAACCCAAAGCACTGCGAGGGGTAATCGTATACACCACCGCTTGAACAATACCACTTTTATTGACGAGCGTATCCGTAATTTCACTTGTACTCTTTGTCGTTATCGTTTCTCCTGTTACATTACTATTTTCTGCTGCTTCCCAAGTAAAACTAGCCCCTGCTAAATCAACGGTACCACTTAAATCTTTCGATAAAGGATCGCTGCTACAGATAACATCCGTGGTTTCTAATCCTACAGGTTCAGGATTTACCGTAACCACATAGCGATACGAGGCGCCCAAACAACCCAAAGCACTGCGAGGGGTTATGGTATAAGTTACCTCTTGAATAACTCCACTTGTATTCACCAAAGTATCTGTAATATTTGTTGTACTCATTACTGTTGTAGTTTCACCTGTTACATCATCATTTTCTGATGCTTGCCAAGTAAAACTTACTCCTGTTAAATCAACATCTCTTGTTAAATCTTTTGATAAACGATCACCACTACAAATAATGTCGGTTGTTTCTACTCCTACTGGTTCTGGATTTACCGTAACTACATAGCGATAGGATTCACCTAAACATCCTATAGCACTACGGGGGGTTATGGTATAAACAATTTCTTGAACAACTCCACTTTTATTTACTAAAGTATCTGTAATATTTGCTGCACTCATTGCTGTTGTAGTTTCACCTGTAACATCATTATTTTCTGCTGCTTCCCAAGTAAAACTACCTCCTGTTAAATCAACAGTTGTACTTAAATCTTTTGATAAACGGTCACCACTACAAATAATATCGGTTGTTTCTACTCCTACTGGTTCTGGATTCACCCTAACCACATAGCGGTATGATTCACCTACACATCCTAAATTACTGCGGGGTGTAATTGTATACACCACTTCTTGAACAACTCCACTTTTATTTACTATGGTATCCGTTATTTCATTAGCACTTGTTGAAACGAGAGTCTCTCCCGTAACATTACTATTTTCCGATGCCTCCCAAGTAAAACTTACTCCTGATACATCTACAGTTGCATTTAAATTCTTCGATAAACGGTCTCCACTACAAATAACATCGGTTGTTTCTACTCCTACTGGTTCTGGATTTACTGTAACCACATAGCGATACGATTCTCCAACACATCCCGAAGCACTTGTTGGTGTAATTGTGTATCTTACATTTCGAGGAGCCCCGCTTTTGTTTATTAATACATCGTTTATACTATTTGTATTGGTAGTCTCTAAAGTTTCCCCTGTAACATTAACATTATCATTCCCTTGCCATGAAAAACTAACTCCCGATAAATCAACAGTAGTATTCAAATTTTTTGACAAACGATCGCCACTACAGATAATTTCATTAGTTTCCATTCCCTTTGGGTTTCGACGCACCAATAATCTAGCTTCCGAACTAATCTCTTCACAATAAAAATCAACATTACGAATTTTTGCTCGGTATTTGTTGTTATTAAGTTCCAAACTGGTACTAGATAAACTTAGTTTTTTTGAGGTTACTCCTGAATAAACGGCATTATTTGAAAGATCGAGCCAATCACCGCTCCCTGACTCCTGAACTTGCCATTGATAACTAAATCCTGTCGTTATCTCATTACTGGCTGAATAATCAGGAAAAGTATTGGGTGCTGTCCCTCTATATGTAGTTGTATGCAACAAAGCCGTCTCTAGGTTAAAACTTGTGTTTTGTTCTTCACAAACCGTAGCATTTTTAGGTTGTTCCTTTATACGGATTAATGTTGCCTTTTTTTCATCTCCTGAGGCTCCATCATACCCACCAGTACCGCCAATTACACGTCCTTTATTATCAAACCTAACACCATCTAAAACACCATCCATATTTACATCGACTCCCCCTGATTCAACAACATCATTACACCCATCATTATCGCTATCTAAATCTAAGTGATTAGGAATCCCATCCTGATCAAAATCATATTCAGGACAGGTTCCTGGCACTAGTTGTCTTTCAAAATTAAAACTACATCGAATTTCAGGTAAGTCTCGAGCACCGCAATCAAAATTAGTCCTTTGCATGGTAAAATCGAACCTGAGAGTTAAGGTATTAACCGTTGGAATAAACGTTTCAGTACCTGTAGCCCCTCCAAAATTATTTCCAGTATTGTTTACAAATAAATTACTCGCAGGATCATTAACTATTTGAAAAGTTCCTCTTGAAATACCATTGTTTGCCAATGATGGGCTTGCAGATTCAACCCTTGCTGTTATCGTAAATGGAGTTCCCGGCGATACATTTATCTCCCAAAAAGCCGAAAACACCTCATTTCTATCATTTTCTGAATAAAAACCTGTATCCCATTGATTAGTTCTACCATTTCCACTCTGACAACCGTTTCCATAAGGCTCAGCACCTTCTCTAACATTATGACCAAGTGATCTAGATCCATTTTCAAAATTACATAATGTACCTTCAACAGTATCAAGAATCCCATCGTTATCATCATCTAAATCATCCTCATCCAAAATCCCATCGTTATCTGTATCTTGTAAATTTATCGCTGTATTTTTCGGATAATTTTTTAACTCGTAATAATCTCCTACTTCTAAAACCCAATCTCCTAATGCCCCTGTTATATTACTTGAAGCTGAAACAGAAATATTTAACTTTTCTTTTAATAAATGAACCGCAGTAATACCTTTATTTCCTTTACCAAAATTACAACCTAAAATATTTAAATGATTCAGAGAATCAAATGGTATGCTTCTTACAAAATCTATCAACCAACTAGACGTTACCCATTTATTGTTCACATACAGTTCTCCTGATTTACCATGAGTAAACAATTGTATTGTTTTAATTCCGCTAGTATTCTGAAGTAACTGATGGTACGATATCTTTTGTTTATCAGGAATATCGGACTCAACATAGTTATTTATATTCACTAACCCCTTAGCTACTATGATCAAGTCCGTTCCTGATGTATAAAAATTCAAATGATTATATTGCTTTTCTACTTTTGAATAAACATTATTAACGCTTAAAAACAGCAACAAGAACAAAACAATACTTTGTATTTTTTGTCCGGTAATTCTTTTTTCAATTATCATATAAAACATTTAATTCGTGTTTATTAAAGAGACTTATTTTCTATTTATATAAAGCCAACCTACTTTTGCATCCTCTCCATTTCCTAAATCTATTACATAGTAATACGTTCCTGCAGGCAATCCTGATTCAGCTGCTATTGTTGACCTTCCTTCTGAATTTCCATCCCACTCATTCTTGTAGCCTTGTTTTTTATAAACGGTATTTCCCCAACGATTAAAAACTTCTAAAGTGTTGTTTGGATAATTTTCGATACAGGTAATGATAAATGTGTCGTTTTGACCGTCTTGATCTGGGCTAAATTCATTGTATATCGTAAAACAATTTGTAGCTACGGTTACTAATAAAATGTATGGTGTTCCTTCACAACCTGCATTGCTCTTTGGATAAATAGTATAGCGGACAACTTGATCATTTGTAGTTGTATTAGTGAGTGTATCTGTAATCACATTTCCTTCGATTAAAGTAGTGCTTTCCCCTTCAACCAAATCGTTATTATCAGCAATCCAACTAAACTCAGTATTTCCTTCTAATACATCTGAAAACACATCATAATTTACACTCTCTCCATTGGGTATGGTGATATTTAAAATTTCTGTCACATAACTTTCAGGAGACACCTGCACGGTATAGGTATAAGAAGCCCCTATACATCCATCTGCACTCCTAGGTGCTATATGATATACTACTTCCTGTTCAACATTACTTCTATTAATCAAAGTATCTGTTATCAATTCAGTTGTAGTTTGCTCTATAGTTACTCCTTCTACATTGGTATTATCGTCTGCCCTCCAGGTAAAACTTACTTCTGTTAAATCAACAGTTGAATTTAAGTCTTTTGATAAAAGGTCTCCACTACATATTACATCTCGGCTATCAACACCTATAGGCTCAGGGTTCACGGTAACTACATGTCGGTATGATTCACCTAAACAACCTAGGGCACTGCGAGGAGTAATCGTATACACCACCTCTTGAACAACCCCGCTTTTATTAATTAATGTATCGGTAATTTCATTAGTACTTGTTGGTATAATTGTTTCTCCTGTTACATTATTATTATCGTGTGCTTCCCAGGTAAAACTTACTCCTACCAAATCAACTGTCAACGTTAAATCTTTCGATAAACGATCACCACTACAGATAATACCCGTAGTTTCTACTCCTACAGGTTCAGGGTTCACAGTAACCACATAGCGATACGAGTCTCCTAAACAGCCTAAAGCACTACGAAGAGTAATCGTATACACGACCTCTTGTACAGTACTACTTATATTGACTAGCATATCCGTAATTTCACTCGTACTTGTTCCAATAATGGTTTCTCCTTCAACATTACTATTTTCTGCTGCTTCCCAAGTAAAACTTACATCTGATAAATCAATAGTTGAATTCAAGTCTTTTGATAAACGGGCGCCACTACAAATAACATCCGTGGTTTCGTCTCCTACAGGTTCAGGATTTACCGTAACTACATAACGATACGAGGCTCCCAAGCAGCCTAAAGCACTGCGAGGAGTAATCGTATATACCAGCTCTTGAACAGTACCACTCTTATTGATTAACGTATCCGTAATTTCAGTAGCACTTGTTGCTGTGACCGTTTCTCCTGTGACGCTACTATTCTCTGCTGCTTGCCAAGTAAAACTAGCTCCTGCTAAATCAACGGTACCATTTAAATCTTTCGATAAACGAGTTCCACTACAGATAACATCCGTGGTTTCTACTCCAACGGGTTCAGGGTTTACCGTAACCACATAACGATAGGAGGCTCCCAAACACCCTACAGCACTACGCGGAGTAATCGTATATACTATCTCTTGGACAGTACCACTTTTATTGACGAGCGTATCGGTAATTTCACTCGTACTTGTTCCAATAATTGTTTCTCCCTCAACATTCGTATTTTCTGATGCTTGCCAAGTAAAACTCGCTCCTACCAGATCAATAGTTGTTGTTAAATCTTTCGATAAACGGTCGCCACTACAAATAACATCCGTGATTTCTACTGCTACAGGTTCGGGATTCACGGTAACGATGTAACGATAGGACTCTCCCAAACACCCTAAAACACTGCGAGGAGTAATTGTATACACCACCTCCTGAACAGTACTACTTTTATTAACTAGTGTATCGGTGATTTCAGTGGCACTTGTTGCAGTAATCGTTTCTCCTGTCACATTCATATTTTCTGCTGCTTCCCAAGTAAAGCCTACTCCTGTCAAATCAATCGTTGCATTTAAATCTCTCGATAAACGATCGCCACTACAGATAACATCAGCAGTTTCTACTCCAACAGGTTCGGGGTTCACGGTAACCACATAACGATACGAGGCACCCAAACAACCCAAAGTACTGCGAGGAGTAATCGTATACACCACCTCTTGAACAGTACTACTTTTATTGACTAATATATCGGTAATTTCAGTGGTACTTATTGCAGTAACTGTTTCTCCTGTGACGTTACTATTTTCTGCTGCTTCCCAAACAAAACTTACTCCTGTTAAATCAATCGTTTCATTTAAATCTTTCGATAAACGAGTTCCACTACAGACAACATCCGTGGTTTCTACTCCAACGGGTTCTGGATTTACTGTAACTACATAGCGATACGATGTCCCTAAACATCCTGAGGCACTGCGAGGAGTAATCGTATATACCACCTCTTGGACAGTACCACTTTTATTGACGAGCGTATCCGTGATTTCACTCGTACTTGTTCCAATAACAGTTTCTCCCTCAACATTAGTATTTTCTGACGCTTGCCAAGTAAAACTCGCTTCTACCAGATCAATAGTTGTTGTTAAATCTTTCGATAAACGGTCGCCACTACAAATAACATCCGCGGTTTCTATTGCTACAGGTTCGGGATTCACGGTAACGATGTAACGATAGGACTCTCCCAAACACCCTAAAGCACTGCGAGGAGTAATTGTATATACCACCTCCTGAACAGTACTACTTTTGTTGACTAGTGTATCGGTGATTTCAGTGGCACTTGTTGCAGTAATCGTTTCTCCTGTCACATTCATATCTTCTGCTGCTTCCCAAACAAAACCTACTCCAGCTAAATCAATAGTTATATTCAAGTCTTTTGATAAACGATCACCACTACAGAGAACATCAGCAGTTTCTACTCCAACAGGTTCGGGGTTCACGGTAACCACATAACGATACGAGGCACCCAAACAACCCAAAGTACTGCGAGGAGTAATCGTATACACCACCTCTTGAACCGTACTACTTTTATTGACTAATATATCGGTAATTTCAGTGGTACTTATTGCAGTAACTGTTTCTCCTGTGACGTTACTATTTTCTGCTGCTTCCCAAACAAAACTTACTCCTGTTAAATCAATCGTTTCATTTAAATCTTTCGATAAACGAGTTCCACTACAGACAACATCCGTGGTTTCTACTCCAACGGGTTCTGGATTTACTGTAACTACATAGCGATACGATGTCCCTAAACATCCTGAGGCACTGCGAGGAGTAATCGTATATACCACCTCTTGGACAGTACCACTTTTATTGACGAGCGTATCCGTGATTTCACTCGTACTTGTTCCAATAACAGTTTCTCCCTCAACATTACTATTTTCTGATGCTTGCCAAGTAAAGCTCACTCCTGTTAAATCAACCGTTTCATTTAAATCTTTTGATAAACGATCACTACTACAAATAACATCCGTGGTTTCCACACCTACAGGCTCGGGATTTACGGTAACCACATAGCGATACGAGGCACCCAAACAGCCTAGAGTACTGCGAGGAGTAATCGTATACACCACTTCTTGAACAGTACTACTTTTATTAACTAGCGTATCCGTAATTTCGCTTGTGCTCATTGCTGATGTAGTTTCTCCTGTTACATTACTATTTCCTGCCGCTTCCCAAGTAAAACTCACTCCTACTAAATCAACGGTACCACTTAAATCTTTCGATAAACGATCGCCACTACAAATAACATCCGTGGTTTCCTCTCCTACAGGTTCAGGATTTACCGCAACTACATAACGATACGAGGCACCCAAACAGCCTAAAGCACTGCGAGGAGTAATCGTATACACCACCTCTTGGACAGTACCACTTTTATTGACTAAAGTGTCTGAAATTTCAGTGGCACTTGTTGCACTTACCGTTGCTCCCTTTACATTACTATTTTCTGCCGCTTCCCAAGTAAAGTTTATTCCAGCCATATCAACATCTCTTGTTAAGTCTTTGGATAAACGATCACCACTACAAATAACATCACTACTTTCTACTCCAACAGGCTCAGGATTAACAGTTACCGTATAGCGATAAGACGCTCCTAAACATCCAGAATTACTGCGCGGTGTTATTGTATAAACAATCTCTTGTACCGCACCACTTTTATTTACCAAAATGTCAGATATATCACTACTACTTGTTGGTATCACAGTAGCTCCTGTGACGTTACTATTTTCCGCTGCCTCCCAGGTAAAACTTGTTCCTGCTAGATCCACAGTCGCACTTAAATCTTTCGTTAAACGATTACCACTACAAATAACATCTGTGGTTTCTATTCCTAAAGGTTCTGGATTCACGGTAACCACATAACGATAAGACTCTCCTAAACATCCCGATCCACTGCTTGTTGTTATCGTATAAACAACCTCTTGAACCATACCGCTTTTATTTACTAAAGTGTCTGAAATTTCATTGCTATTCATAGCACTAATAGTTTCTCCCGAAACATTAGGATTTTCGGTTGCTTGCCATGTAAAACTTACTCCCGTTAAACCGACATCTTCTGTTAAATCTTTTGATAAACGATCGCCACTGCAAATAATTTCACTTGTATCAACTCCAATGGGTTCAGCTTTTACATTCACTGTATAATTGAAAGGAGTACCTATACAACCTGAGCTACCTCTTGGAGTAATAGCATAAACGACTTCTTGATCGAGCAAACTAATATTTCTTAACCTATCCTCTATTATAGTTCCTGCACCAACCCCTATAGTTTCTCCTTCTATATTTACATTATCTTCAACCGTCCAAAAAAAGTTCGACCCAGTAGCATTAACTTGATCCAAAAGATTATAATTTAATACTTCTCCACTACATATTGAAATAGACGAATCACTCCCCTCTGGCTCATGATTAACACGAACTCTATATCTAAATGGATCTCCGACACATCCAGAAGCACTTATTGGAGTAATTCTATAGGTTACGATATGGGCAGCTCCACTTTTATTGACTATAATATCATTAATACTATTCGTATTTGTTTCTGACAACATTTCGCCAGTAGTGTTTGGATTGTCATTAGCTATCCACGTAAAGCTTACGCCTACTTGGTCAACCATTGGAATTAAGTTCTTTGATAAACGATCACCGCTACAAATTTCATCCAAGGCATCTTCTCCAATAGGCAAAAGGTTTACCTTTAACGAAGCTTCATTACTTATTTCTGGACAACTGTGATTTGAATTGGTTATTACAACTCTATATAGACTATTATTTAGATCAATAGTGACATTTTTTAGCTTAAGACTATTAGATTTAACACCAGTGTAAACAGCATCATTATTGAGGTTCACCCAATCAGAAGCATTACTACTTTTTAACTGCCATTGATAGCTAAAACCAGATGCATCTTGAGTTCCTTTTGAATAATCGGGAGTTGTATTAGGCGCTAGCCCTTGATATTCAGTAGTCCTTGAAATAAGAGCATTTACCTCAAAAGTAACATTAGTAACTTCTTCACAAACCTCTTTATTATTAGGTTGCTTGGTTATTTCCATTTTTGAAGGATTAATTTCCTTACCTGATGCTCCATCATATCCTCCCTCATGGAACGATACTTCACCAGAGGGATTTACTCCTACTCCGTCAATAACACCATCATTATTATTATCAACACCTCCAGATTCAATAGAATCAGGACATCCATCATTATCAGAATCACTATCAAGATGGTCTGGAATACCATCCGAATCAGTATCTACCACAAAAGGTAAATTATCACAAAGAGGCTGTTCAAACAGCACCTTTTGTAGATTTGTATTACCTCCTGTTGATGATGTATAACCAAAAAACACTAAATTTTGCCCTCCAAAAATTTCATTTACCAAATCTCCTTGATATCTTCCAACTTCCACACCATCAATTTCATAAAAAATTGTATTGGTTTGTGATGACCAAATAATACTTACATCATGATATAAAGCGTCTTCAATATTCCCTAATGAAAAAGCTCCACTCAACATTCTTGTTTGATCATTACTAGGCCAAATACTGGCATGATCATCGGCAATATCCCCCACTCTAGCTCCATTAGGATAGGTATCAATTTCCAAAACTATTCCAAACTCAATACCTGCAGCGCCAATCCCTCCCCTCGAGTACCAAAGGCATCAACACCATTAGGGTCATTATGAAAAATTATTGCGACGCCATCTGCTCCTGTAGCGTCTTTGTCTCCCATGTAAGCTTTGAACTGAACATTGAAATCATTACTGAAATCAATTTTTTCAAAAGACATTGCACTTCCTGCTTGATTGAATTCATCAGGTGTTAAAATAAATTCGGTATCAGAATTTCTTACAGCGCTTCCATTAAACTTAAATAGACTTTCAAGATTACTGTTACTAATTTGTCGTTCTACACAATCATAAATACCATCATTATCATCATCATCATCAAAAACATCTGCTACACCATCATTATCACTATCTTGTAATTGCAACTGCAAATTTATCGCTGTATTTTTCGGATAATTTTTTAACTCGTAATAATCTCCTACTTCTAAAACCCAATCTCCTAATGCCCCTGTTATATTGCTTGAAGCCGAAACTAAAACATTTAATTCATTACTTAAGAAGTTAACAGCTGAATTTCCTTTTAAATTTTCACCAAAATTACAGCCATAAATTCGAACCCCTTGTAACGACTCTAAGTTCATTTTTTTTATGAGTTTCGCTATATAACCCGAACTCTTCCATTCTCTATTTAGATAAAGTTCACCTGACTTACCATGCGAAAACAGTTGGATATTTTTAATATCTAAATCTTGTTTAAACAATTGTTCTAATGATATTTCTTCTTCATCAGGAAAAGCAGACTTTACATAGTTTTTAATATGCATTAACTCTTTATCCACGATAATTAAATCGGTCCCTGACTTAAAAAAACTCAAGTAACTATCTTCTTGTTCGACCTTTGAATAAACGTTATCAATATTAAAAAGTAACAACAAGAATAAAACTTTTGTTAGTATTTTACATACTATATTTCTTTGTGTAATTAACATATGAAGCATTTAGTGTATGTGTATTAAAGAAACTTATTTTCTATTTATATAAAGCCAACCTACTTTTGCATCCTCTCCATTCCCTAAATCTATTACATAGTAATACGTTCCTGCGGGTAATCCTGATTCAGCAGCTATTGTTGACCTTCCCTCTGAGCTTCCATTCCACTCATTCTTATAGCCTTGTTTTTTGTAAACGGTATTTCCCCAACGATTGAATACTTCCAAAGTATTGTTTGGATATTCTTCAATACAGGTAATGGTAAATGTATCGTTTTGACCATCTTGATCTGGACTAAACTCATTGTATATCGTAAAACATTTTGTCTTTATCGTTACTAATAAAACATAAGATACTCCCTCGCAACCAATGCTACTTTTTGGATGAATTACATAGCGTACAACCTGATCGTTAGTGGATGTGTTAGTCAGTGTATCTGTAATCATATTCCCCTCCATTAGATCAGTACTTTCACCTTCTATAAAATCATTACTATCCGCAACCCAACTGAACTCCGTATCTTCTGGCAATACGTCTGACAATAAATCGTAATTTACATCCTCTCCATTGGATATCGTTGTATTCAAAACTTCCGTCACATAATTCTCTGGTGAAACTTGTACCGTATAGGTAAAAGATACTCCTATACATCCTTCTGAATTTTGTGGCGTAATACGATAAATAACTTCCTGGATACTCGCACTGCTGTTAATTAAAGTATCTGTGATGGTAGCTGTTGTTGTTTGTCCTAGAGTTATACCTTCAATATTACTATTATCTTCTGCCTCCCAGGTAAGGCTTGCTCCTGATAAATCAATATCATTTGCTAAATCCTTTAATAAAGAATCGCCACTACATATTGCTTGAGTCGTGTCAACTCCTACAGGTTCCGGGTTTACTGTAACCACATAACGATACGAAGCACCCAAGCAGCCCAAAGCACTGCGAGGGGTAATGGTATACACCACCTCTTGAACAGTACCACTTTTATTGACGAGCGTGTCCGTAATTTCAATCGTACTTGTTGCTGTAAGCGTTTCTCCTGTGACATTACTATTCTCTGCTGCTTCCCAAGTAAAACTTGCTCCTGCCAAATCAACCGTTGCGCTTAAATCTTTCGATAAAGAATCTCCACTACAGATAACATCCGTGGTTTCCAATCCTACAGGTTCGGGGTTTACCGTAACCACATAACGATACGAGACACCCAAACAACCCAAAGCACTGCGAGGAGTAATGGTATATACCACCTCTTGAACAGTACTACTTTTGTTGACGAGCGTATCCGTAATTTCACTCGTACTTGTTCCAATAACGGTTTCTCCCTCAACATTACTATTTTCTGCTGCTTCCCAAATAAAACTTACTCCCGTTAAATCAATAGCTGTATCTAAATCGTTAGATAAGCGATCGCCACTACAGATAACATCCGCGGTTTCCTCTCCTACGGGTTCGGGGTTTACCGTAATCACATAGCGATACGAGGCACCCAAACACCCCAAAGCACTGCGAGGAGTAATCGTATATACCACCTCTTGAACGACTCCACTTTTATTGACAAGCGTATCCGTAATTTCGTTAGTACTTGTTGTAATAATCGTTGCTCCTGTAACGTTACTATTTTCTGCTGCCTGCCAAGTAAAACTTACTCCTGTTAGATCGACATCTCTTGTTAAACCTTTCGATAAACGGTCGCCACTACAGATAACATCCGTGGTTTCCTCTCCTACAGGTTCAGGGTTTACCATAACCACATAACGATACGAGGCACCCAAACAACCTAAAGCACTGCGAGGGGTAATGGTATATACCACCTCTTGAACAGTACCACTTTTATTGACTAATGTATCCGTAATTTCAGTAGCACTTATTGCTGTAAGCGTTTCTCCTGTAACATTGCTATTTTCTGCTGCTTTCCAAGTAAAACTTGCTCCTGCTAAATCAACGGTACCACTTAAATCTTTCGATAAACGATCTCCGCTACAGATAACATCCGTGGTTTCTACTCCTACAGGTTCAGGATTTACCGTAACCACATAGCGATACGAGTCACCCAAACAACCCAAAGCACTCCGAGGAGTAATCGTATACACCACCTCTTGAACAGTACTACTTTTGTTGACGAGCGTATCCGTAATTTCACTCGTACTTGTTGCAGTAATCGTTTCTCCTGTGACATTCGTATTTTCTGCTGCTTCCCATGTAAAACTTACTCCTGTTAAATCAATCGTTGCATTTAAATCTTTCGATAAACGATCGCCACTACAGATAACATCCGTAGTTTCCACTCCTACGGGTTCGGGGTTTACCGCAACCACATAACGATACGAGGCACCCAAACAACCCAAAGCACTGCGAGGAGTAATCGTATATACTACCTCTTGAACAACTCCACTTCTATTTATCAAAGCATCCGTAATTTCATTACTACTTGTAGCAATAACCGTCGCACCTAAGACGTTACTATTTTCTGCTGCTTCCCATGTAAAACTCGCTCCTGCCAGATCAACAGTTATACTTAAATCTTTCGATAAACGATCGCCGCTACAGGTAACATCCGTAGTTTCTATTCCTACAGGCTCAGGATTTACGGTAACCACATAACGATACGAGGCGCCTAAACACCCTAAAGCACTACGAGGAGTAATCGTATACACCACCTCTTGAACAATACCACTTGTGTTTACTAACGTATCGCTAATTTCACTACTGGTTGTTGTTTCAACTGTAACTCCTATCACATCATTATTTTCTGCTGCCTGCCAAGTAAAACTTGCTCCTAGTAAATCAATAGTTGCATTTAAATCTTTAGATAAACGGTCACCGCTACAGATAACATCCGTGGTTTCTGCTCCTACAGGTTCAGGATTTACCGTAACCACATAGCGATACGAGGCGCCCAAACAACCCAAAGCACTGCGAGGAGTAATCGTATACACCACCTCTTGAACAGTACTACTTTTATTGACGAGCGTATCCGTAATTTCATTCGTACTCTTTGTCGTTATCGTTTCTCCTGTTACATTTCTATTTTCTGCCGCTTCCCAAGTAAAACTAGCTCCTGCTAAATCAACGGTACCACTTAAATCTTTCGATAAAGAATCCCCGCTACAAATAACTTCAGTAGTTTCTACTCCAACAGGTTCAGGATTTACTGTAACTACATAACGATACGATGCTCCCAAACAACCTAAAGCACTGCGAGGAGTAATCGTATACACTATCTCTTGAGCAACGCCACTTGTATTTACTAAAGTATCAGCAATGTTTGCTGTACTCATTGCCGTTATCGTTTCCCCTGTTACGTTCGTATTTTCTGCCGCCTGCCAGGTAAAATTTGTTCCTACTACATCAACGGTTGTACTTAAATCTTTTGATAAGCGATCACCACTACAAATGGTTTCATTCGTATCGACCCCTACAGGTTCTGGATTCACTCTAACTACATAGCGATACGATGCTCCAAGACAGCCTAAAGCACTGCGCGGGGTAATGGTATACACCACCTCTTGAACGGTACTACTTTTATTGACGAGTGTATCGGTAATTTCACTCGTACTTGTTCCAATAATGGTTTCTCCCTCAACATTACTATTTTCAGATGCCTCCCAGGTAAAACTTATTCCCGTTAAATCAACAGTTGTACTTAAATCTTTGAATAAACGGTCGCCACTACAAATAACATCGGTAGTTTCAACTCCAACTGGTTCTGGGTTCACCATAACCACATAGCGAAATGATTCCCCTAAACACCCCAAAACACTGAGAGGAGTAATCGTATACACCACCTCTTGAACACCCCCACTTGTATTTACCAAAACATCGGTAATTTCACTGGTACTTGTTGACGTAACTGTCTCCCCAGTAACATTTTGATTTTCCAATGCCCGCCAGGTAAAACTACCTCCTGAGACATCAACATCCCTTGCTAAATCTTTTGATAAACGATCGCCACTACAAATGGTTTCACTCGTATCGACTCCTACAGGTTCTGGATTCACTGTAACTGCATAACGATATGATTCGCCCAAACAGCCCAAAGAACTGCGAGGGGTAATCGTATACACTACCTCTTGAGCAACGCCACTTTTATTTACTAGTGTATCGGTAATTTCACTCGTACTTGAAACTGTATTTGTGATTCCTAAAACACGATCATTTGTAGTTCCTTGCCAAGTAAAGTTTACACCTCCTAAATCTATATCATCACTTAAATCTTTTGATAAACGCTCTCCGCTACATATTGTTTCATTAGCTTCAACCCCCACTGGTTCTGGATTTACCCGAACAACATATCGGTAAGATTCTCCTATACACCCTGAAGAACTGCGAGGAGTTATGATATAGGTAACATTTCGAGGAGCTCCACTTTTATTAACTAATACATCATTAATTCTATTCGTACTCGTTAACGATGTTGTTTCTCCTGATATGTTTGGATTATCATTAGCACTCCACGTAAAACTTCCTCCAGTAACATTTACAGTCGTATTCAAATTCATTGATAAACGATCTCCACTACAAATCGTTTCATTTATATCAATACCTACAGGACCTGGATTTATTGTTAATAGTGCTGCTGCACTAAAAATTTCAACACACTCATTTTGCGTACTCGTAACGACTAATCGATACCTATTACCCGACAATGCAATATTAGGTTGTTTTACCGTTAGTTGGTTTGTACCTGTATTCTTATATACGGCATTATCCGATAAATTATTCCATGTATTAGCTCCTGATATTTTCTCCTGCCATTGATATAATAATCCATTTGTATTAGGTGTTGAATTACTATAATCAGGCTCTGTATCAGGTGCTGTTCCTTTATATTCATTGGTTGTATATGACAATGCTCTTCCTTTAAAAACAGCATCCGATTTTTCACAAATTATTTGATTTGTAGGATCCTCTACTACTTCAACTTTTGTAGGTACTATTTCATTACTTGAGTCCTGTGCTTGTGCTCCATCAATATCTGCTCCCCCATCTGCATTAACAAGATTAGGAACACCATCTGCATCCACATCACCTGTATTCGAAAATTTAATACTTCCATTTCCCAATAAATTTGATTCGTCAACATTTCCAGCACCTTCAATGGCATCAAAACAGCCATCATTATCGCTATCTGTATCAAAACAATTTAAAATCCCATCACCATCAGTATCATTACCCAAACCGTAAACGAATATGTTATCAACAGCAACATCATCACATACCCCACCCGTTGGATTAAAACTAAATGTTATTGTAATTGTATCAGAAGTTGGTGTAAATTGCAGTTCTTTACTTATCATCGTATATCTTCCGCCAGCCTCATTGACTATATTTTCGACAACTTGAGAATATAACATAACACCTTCCGCAAATACATTCAGGGTTGCGTTTCTTGGATTCGTATTTAATCCACCTACATCAAAAGCCAAAATATTGGGTTCGTTGGGAACTACATTAATCACTTGATTTAAATTATGTATTCCGTTGTCTTGTTCATTTCTTGCCTGACCATTAACCACTCTCCACCCATTAGCACCACTTTGAGTCCAACCACCAAAACCATTTTCAAAATTCGAATTGGTAACAGCATTTTCACATTCAACAGTATCAAATATTCCATCATTATCATCATCTAAATCCTCAGCATCCGAAACACCGTCATTGTCTGAGTCTTGAGCAGTCCTCTTTATATAAATATCTCCAAACGCTGCATCTTGTCGTGTATCCTTATTATTCTTATATATCTCAACCTTAGCTATTTCGTTACTTGGCCGTTCATAGTTAAAAACTGTTCCTCCATCTGGAGCTAAATCAGAATGCAGCAGATTACCTTCTGAATCATATACATTAAAATATATAATCCCTCCATTTCCGGAAGGATCTCCATGTATTTCGACATAATTAATATTTTCGCTAAAAGACATTCCTATTCCTGACCAATTTAAACCTCCAATAAAATTAACTCCACCTAAAGCTATATTATTTAAAAACCCTTGATGAGTCGATCTAAAAACACCAGAATAACCACTTAGCGAGTAAAACATAATGCCATAAGTATTGTCAAGCTGATTACTTAAGTAAGTATTAATAGGTATGGAAGAAATATCAATCAATGTTCTTTCTTCAAAAACTTGCAGATTAATATTATTATTTGTCGGATAATTTTTTAATTCATAATAATCTCCTATTTCTAAAACCCAATCACCTAAATTGCCTGTTATATTATTAGAAGCCGAGACAGAAATATTTAATTCATTTCTTAAAGTGCTTACCGCATTTTTACCTTTTATACCTTTGCCAAAATTACAGCCATAAAGCTTTAAACTTTCTAACGATTTAAAGTTCATTTTTTTTATCAGCTTTAGGATAAAGTCTGAAGTTTCCCAGTGCTTATTGATATATAGCTCTCCTGATCTACCATGTGTAAATACCTGGATATTTTCTACAGATTCAACTTCTTTAAGTAATTGTTGAAAGAGCATTTCATTTTGAACAGGAAAAGCGGACTTAACATAATTTATAACATCCGTTAGTTGTTTGTCTACTATGATTAAGTCCGTTCCTGACTTGAAAAAACTCAAATAATTATATTCACTTTCTACTTTTGAAAAAGCCTTACTTGCGGTTAAGAATAGAAATATTAATAAAACGTTCCTTAGTATTTTTTTCTCCATATTTAAGTTAGATAAAGCCATCTGATGTTAAGTCTTTACGTTAAATTTTATGTGTTTAATTTTACAGAAACTCATATCCATGGGTCTCTCTATTAGTCTCAATAAAAGTCTATGATTGTTTCTTCATTGAAATAACTAGCTAAATTTCTACTTATGCAATGAACTGTCTCTATTTTAGATATATTTAACCTACTACCTATCTATTTTTCAACTTGATTAACCTTTATATTTTCCCCCCCTCCTTTGACAATATAGAAATATGATCTTCTATTTAACTGATGTTCTTCTTCGGAACAATTACTTTTATTCCCATTTTTACAGTGATTTAGTAGTTGTGACTCACCATAACCAATGGCACTTTCAATTCTATTAGAATTTATCCCTCTCGTAATCAAATAATCTCTTGTTGATTTTGCACGTCGATCAGAAAGTTTTCTATTATACTGGGCACTTCCTCTGCTATCGGTATGAGACTCTATTTTAATTACCATATCAGGGTAATCTTCTAAAACCGTAATTATATTCTCAAGTTCATATTCAGCATCTTCTCTAATATTTGATTTGTCAAAATCAAAATAAATAGGTTTGATAACAATCTGATTCTCCTGAATTAAAGGATCCAATTCAAAATCTTGACGATTGTCAACATTATCTATATTAGTTGTTGTTAGTTTTTGATTTTTATCTCTATAATCGTCTTTAAACACAGCCAGTGTATATTGTTTATTACATAAAACATCATCAAATAAATAATCACCTTGATTGTTTGTTTTTGTAACAGCAACACGATCTCCTCTTTCGTTAATCAAATGGACTGTAGCCTTCACTATTTCCTTTTTGGTTACGGCATCCGTTACTTTTCCCAGTATGCGAGTTTTACAAGTATATAATTTAAATGCATAAATATCGTCATCACCTTTACCTCCTACTCTATTTGATGAAACTAGCCCTAATCTTTTTTCTTCATCTACGTAAAAACCAAAATCATCTACACTACTATTTACCGGAGTTCCGATATTCGTTGGCTCTATAAAATCATCTTCTTGTATATTAACTTCAAAAACATCTAATCCTCCTAAACCAAGATGACCGTCACTTGAAAAGAACATTTTCCTTTTTTTTGATATAAATGGAAACATTTCTCTTCCTTCAGTGTTTATTTTCTCACCTGCATTTAGAACCTCTCCAAAGGTTCCATCATTATTTATACTAATGCTGTAAATATCAGTTTTTCCATATCCTCCTTTTCTATTAGATACAAAATACAGTGTTTTCTCGTCGGTACTCAATGCCGGATGACCGTTTGAAAAATCTTCACTATTAAAACTTAAGTCTTCAATATTTCCCCATGTATTATCTTCAAGTTTTGTTGCTCTGTATATTTTCAAATGAGTAGTTTTCTTTTTATCACTTTTTAACTTTTTACCATCGACATTATCACGTGTAAAGTACATCGTGCTTCCATCTTTTGTAATTATAGGATTAGACTCATGATATCTTGAAAACATTCCTTTTACAATCTGTGGATTTTCATTAGTAATATAGGCAGTATCTGTTGCTATTATCGGAGTTTTGTATACATTTAAAAATGGTTGATTTGTTCTTTTATAAACCCCTTTATTCTTTTTAAAATCTCTAGATGAAGCGAAATAAAGTGTATCATTTAATATATAACCTCCGAAATCGGAATTAGGGCTATTTATAGAAAAACTATTGACATTAATATAGGATTTTTCCCTATTCGTATAATCAGTAAAATACCCTCTATTTAATTCTAAAGAATGTACTAATTTTTGATATACTTCTTTATTTTTTAACTTAAGCAACCATTTATCAGACTGCTTAACTTTACCATTACTCTTAAGTACTTGTGAGTACCTGTAGATATGTTCGGGTGTAAAAAAGTCTTTGTGATACTTATAAAAATCTTTATATGCCGATTCAGCCTTTTCAAAGTTTGAATTATAATAATATGAATCAGCTAACCTTTGAAGGACTTTATAGGAGGTATCATCGTTATCTCTTAACTTCTGATATAATTTAGCACTTTTAGAAAATGCATATTCTTCGTAATACTTATCCGCAGCAAACTTCCTTTGACCCACGGTCGAACAAAAAACGGATAAAACTAAAATTAAAAATAGTATTTTTTTTATCATAATAAAATAATTTTAAAAGAATCTTGGAGATGTAATAACTCCTTTTTTAAACAACTCATACCTCAACATTAATTCATGTGATCCTGAATTATAATTACTATAATTTGACGTAGTTAAATCATACGCGTAGCCAATCTGGAAAGTTTCACTGACTTGAAACCCTAATAAGGCGCTTATAGAGTCATCCCATCGCCATGAAACACCAGCCCTGAATTTCTCGTTAAACAAGAAATTTGCAGATAAATCAATTGAAAGAGGAGCACCAGCAACAACTTTTGTTAAAAAAGCTGGTTTAAATTTTATATTTTGATTTAAGTCGAAAACATACCCTGCTATCAAGAAGAAATGTAAACGTTCTTCAGACACTTCTCCTCCATTTGACACATCGTCATAATGCTCGGTTCTTAATATGTTAGGTACTGACAAACCAAAGTAATATTTATCAGTATAATAATACATCCCTAAACCAATTGTTGGTAACATCTTACTAATATTCTCCGAAAATTGATTATCAGCCTGGTCTCTGTATATACCTTTACTCCAATCAACGCTAAAAAACCTTCCTCCGAGCCTTAATCCGAATGCTAAATTTGCTTCTTCGCTCATTCTTACCTTATAAGAACTATTAACATCAAAATATACCTCACGTGCAGGTCCTATGACATCATTAACTAAGTTAACTCCTAACCCTAAACCTGAATAACCTATTGGAGAATCATACGAAAAAGTTTGAGTCGAAGGAGCCCCCTCAACACCAACCCATTGGCTTCTCATTAAAAAATTCAAAACTTTATGTCCTTTTGACCCTGTATACGCAGGGTTTACACTCATTGTATTAAACATGTATTGAGTATATTGAGGATCTTGTTGTCCTACTACCTTTGATAAACAAAAAATCCCACAATAAATAATACTAAATATTAACTTCAACCTTACTTTTTTACCCATTACTCAAATATTTATTTTAACATTTATCACTTCATTTTTACATAAAAAATGAATCCTTTTTTCTTTTAAAAATGATTTTTAAATTAATTGCAAGAACATCAAGCGTTAGGAGGTTCTATTTAATAGTTTTTGGATAAATCAAGAATAGAATCATTTGGTATTTTATTAACTCTTTTGAAGGACAGAGCTTATTCTCTAAAAACCAAAATTATTGATCCAGTAAGTTTTATTTATAAGACACTAAAACTCAAATAAGGTCACAATATATCCATGAAAACAGAATATATTTTGCAAAAAACCAAAAAAACATAATATTTTCATTGGTTATTTTGTTTTAACTTTACTTTATTATTTTTTTTAACAGGAGGGTAAGACTTAATATAGCTTTGTGTATGTGCCAAATCTTCCTTTGCTACTTTTAAGCCCCTCCTGTTTCAAAAAATAAAATAGGTTAAACCCTCACTACTTGAGGCTCTTAATATTATTATTTTTAAATAATAGTATCTTACTTATAATCTTTAAATTTTATACCCCCATTATTACCTCTTCTATATTTACCCCTTTATTTCCGTATTTAAAACTATTTATATCAATCTCCATTATTATTAAGTAAACCATTTATCTTATAATAAATCCACTACTTCCCTTATTTCAAACTATAATACCGAATTAAGAAACTAAGTTTTAGCCACTCTTATTCCCTTATTTTATTATTCTTTTATTTATTAAAATTAAACCTATATTCTATGCCATACGTATAACAACTAACTCAAACAACCTAATATTAATCAGGAGCATAGGACTTAATATAGTATTATGTATGTGCCAAAACCTTCTCTACTATAATTAAATCCTTTCCTGACTTTTATTTTTTTTTCTTCTAAACCTTAATACTAAATCATTTATTCATCTTTAAATAATTAAACAAAACTCTTTTTTATTCATCAGGAATTTTAGACCTAATTTAGCTTTATGCATGTGCCAAACCCTTCTCTACTAAAATTAAGTCCTTTCCTGACTTTTAAGTTTTTTATCTCTTACACTTTAAATCATCTCCTATTTATGTATAGCCATCCTACTTTTGCATCATCACCGTTACCTAAATCTATTATATAATAATAGGTTCCCGAAGGCAACCCTGATTCAGCCGCTATCGTTGACCTTCCTTCCGAACTTCCATCCCACTCATTCATATATCCTTGTTTTTTATATACTGTATTTCCCCAACGATTAAAAACCTCAAGCGTATTGTTAGGATAATCCTCAATACAAGTAATAATAAATGTATCGTTCTGACCATCCTGATCTGGGCTAAATTCATTATATATTGTAAAACATTCTGTTTCAATAGTTACTAACAAAACATATGATGTACCTTGGCAGTTCGAATTACTTTTTGGATATATAACATATCGAATAGTCTGATTGTTAGTAGTTGTATTTGTGAGTATATCTGTTATAATATTACCTTCGATAAGTTCAGTGCTCTCACCCTCAACGAAATCGTTACTATCGGCAATCCAGCTAAACTCAGTATTTTCAGGTAATACATCTGAGAGCAAATCATAATTTACATTCTCTCCATTGGATATCGTTGTATTCAAAACTTCCGTCACATAATTCTCTGGTGAAACTTGTACCGTATAGGTAAAAGATGCTCCTATACATCCTTCTGAACTTTGTGGCGTAATACGATAAACAACTTCCTGGATACTCGCACTACTGTTAATTAAAGTATCTGTGATGGTAGCTGTTGTTGTTTGTCCTAGAGTTATACCTTCAATATTACTATTATCTTCTGCCTCCCAAGTAAAGCTTGCTCCTGATAAATCAATATCATTTGCTAAATCCTTTGATAAAGAATCGCCACTACATATTGCCTCACTCGTATCAACTCCTACAGGTTCGGGTTTCACAGTTACAGTGTAGCTGTAGGGTGCTCCTACACACCCTAAGCTACCGCTGGGGGTAACTGTGTAAACAACATGTTGAATAACACCACTTCTATTGACTAAAGTATCCTTTATTTCATTGGAATTATTTGTTGTTAAACTCTCACCTTCTAAATTATTATTTTCAGTTGCTTGCCAGATAAAACTTACTCCCGACAAATCAACTGTTTGTGACAAATCTTTTGACAAACGGTCTCCGCTACATATAATATCTGTCGTTTCTACTCCAACGGGTTCAGCTTTAACGGTTACAGTGTAGCTGTAGGGTGCTCCTACACACCCTGAGCTACTTCTGGGGGTAACTGTGTAAACAACATGTTGAATAACACCACTTCTATTGACTAAAGCATCCTTTATTTCATTCGTATTATTTATTGTTATACTCTCACCTTCTACGTTATTATTTTCAGCTGCTTGCCAGATAAAACTTACTCCCGTCAAATCAACTGTTTGTGACAAATCTTTTGATAAACGGTCTCCGCTACATATAATATCTGTCGTTTCTACTCCAACGGGTTCAGGATTTACCGCAACAACATAACGATACGATTCCCCTAAACATCCTAAAGCACTGCGAGGAGTAATCGTATACACCACCTCTTGAACAACACCACTTTTATTAATTAAAGTATCCGTAATTTCATTGCTACCAGTTGCAATAACGGTTTCTCCCTCGACGTTACTATTTTCTGAAGCTTCCCAAATAAAACTACCTCCTGACACATCAATGTCTCTCGTTAAATCTTTCGATAAACGATCACCACTACAAATAACATCGGTGGTTTCTCTTCCTACTGGCTCTGGATTTACTGTAACTACATAACGATACGATGCTCCCAAACAGCCTAGAGCACTGCGAGGGGTAATCGTATACACCACCTCTTGAACAATACTACTTTTATTAATTAAAGCATCCGTAATTTCACTCGTACTTGTTGCCGTTATCGTTTCTCCTGCCACATTCGAATTTTCTATCGCCTGCCAAGTAAACGTTGTGCCTGATATATCAACAGTTGTTGTTAAATCTTTGGATAAACGATCGCCACTACAAATAACATCCGTGGTTTCTACTCCAACCGGTTCAGGATTTACCGTAACCACATAGCGATACGAGGCGCCTAAACATCCCAAAGCACTGCGAGGAGTGATCGTATACACCACCTCTTGAACAGTACCACTTTTATTGACGAGTGTATCCGTAATTTCACTTGTACTTGTTGCAATAATCGTCGCTCCGGTTACGTTACTATTTTCTAGTGCTTTCCAAGTAAAATCTCCACCTGACACATCAATATCTCTTGTTAGATCTTTCGATAAACGATCGCCACTACAAATAACATCCGTGGTTTCTACTCCTACTGGCTCTGGGTTTACCGTAACCACATAGCGATACGATGCTCCCAAACAACCTAAAGTACTGCGAGGAGTAATTGTATACACCACTTCTTGAACGACTCCACTAGTATTTACCAAAGTATCTGCAATAATTGTGGTACTCATTGTCGTTGTCGTTTCTCCTGTCACATTTGTATTTTCTATTGCCTGCCAAGTAAAACTTGTTCCTGATAAATCAACAGCTGTTGTTAAATCCTTTGATAAACGATCGCCACTACAGATAATATCGGTGGTTTCTACTCCAACAGGCTCGGGATTTACCGTAATTACATAACGATACGATACTCCCAAACAACCTAAAGCACTACGAGGAGTAATCGTGTACACTACCTCTTGTACAGTACTACTTTTATTGACGAGTGTATCGGTAATTTCACTTGTACTTGTTGCAATAATCATCGCTCCGGTTACGTTACTATTTTCCGCTGCTTCCCAAGTAAAACTACCCCCTGATAAATCAACTGTTGCGCTTAAATCTTTCGATAAACGATCGCCGCTACAGATAACATCCGTGGTTTCTACTCCAACAGGTTCGGGATTTACCGTAACTACATAGCGATACGATGCTCCCAAACAGCCTAAAGTACTGCGAGGAGTAATTGTATACACCACTTCTTGAACGACTCCACTAGTATTTACCAAAGTATCTGCAATAATTGTGGTACTCATTGTCGTTGTCGTTTCTCCTATCACATTTGTATTTTCTATTGCCTGCCAAGTAAAACTACCTCCTGACACATCAACGTCTCTCGTTAAATCTTTGGATAAACGATCGCCACTACAAATAACATCTGTGGTTTCTATTCCTACTGGCTCTGGATTTACTGTAACTACATAACGATACGATGCTCCCAAACAGCCTAGAGCACTGCGAGGGGTAATCGTATACACCACCTCTTGAACAATACTACTTTTATTAATTAAAGTATCTGTAATTTCACTCGTACTTGTTGCCGTAATCGTTTCTCCTACCACATTCAAATTTTCTATTGCCTGCCAAGTAAACGTTGTACCTGATATATCAACAGTTGTTGTTAAATCTTTGGATAAACGATCGCCACTACAAATAACATCAGTAGTTTCTACTCCAACTGGTTCAGGATTTACCGTAACTATATAACGATACGATGCTCCTAAACATCCTAAAGCACTACGAGGGGTAATCGTATACACGACCTCTTGAACAACACCACTTTTATTGACGAGTGTATCCGTAATTTCATTCGTACTTGTTGCAATAACCGTGGTTCCTGTAACGTTACTATTTTCTGCTGCTTCCCAAGTAAAGCTTACTCCAGTTAGATCAATATCTCTTGTTAAATCTTTGGATACACGATCGCCACTACAAACAACATCAGTAGTTTCTACTCCAACTGGTTCAGGATTTACCGTAACTACATAACGATACGATTCTCCTAAACAACCTGAAGCACTGCGAGCAGTGATCGTATACACCACCTCTTGAACAGCACCACTTTTATTGATTAAAGTATCCGTAATTTCATTACTACCAGTTGCAATAACGGTTTCTCCTTCGACGTTATTATTTTCTGAAGATTCCCAAGTAAAATCAACTCCTGACACATCAACGTCTCTTGTTAAATCTTTGGATAAACGTTCACCACTACAAATAACATCTGTGGTTTCTATTCCTACAGGCTCTGGATTTACTGTAACTACATAACGGTACGATTCCCCTAAACATCCTAGAGCACTGCGAGGAGTAATCGTATATATGACTTCTTGAACAACGCCACTTTTATTAATTAACGTATCTGTGATGTTTCCTGCACTCATCGCTACTACAGTTTCACCGATGACATCACTATTTTCTAAAGCTTCCCAAGTAAAACTTGTTCCAGCCAAGTCAATAGTTGATGTTAAATCTTTGAATAAACGATCACCACTACAGATAGCCTCAGTAGTTTCTACTCCAACAGGCTCAGGGTTTACCGTAACGATATAACGATACGATGCTCCTAAACAACCTAAAGCACTACGAGGAGTAATCGTATACACCACCTCTTGAACAACACCACTTTTATTGACGAGTGTATCGGTAATTTCATTCGTACTTGCTGCAATAACCGTGGCTCCTGTGACGTTACTATTTTCTGTTGCTTCCCAAGTAAAGCTTACTCCAGCTAGATCAACATCTCTTGTTAAATCTTTGGATAAACGATCGCCACTACAAATAACATCAGTAGTTTCTACACCAACTGGCTCAGGATTTACCGTAACTACATAACGATACGATTCCCCTAAACAGCCTGAAGCACTGCGAATAGTAATCGTATACACCACCTCTTGAACAATACCACTTTTATTAATTAAAGTATCCATAATTTCATTGCTACCAGTTGCAATAACGGTTTCTCCCTCGACATTACTATTTTCTGAAGCTTCCCAAGTAAAATCACCTCCTGACACATCAACGTCTCTTGTTAAATCTTTGGATAAACGATCACCACTACAAATAACCTCACTGGTTTCCACTCCAACAGGTTCAGGATTTACCATAACTACATAACGATATGATTCACCCAAACAGCCTAAAGCACTACGAGGTGTTATAGTGTATACCACTTCTTGAACAACACCACTTTTGTTACTTAAAATATCCGTGATGTTTCCTGTACTCATTGCTATTATAGTTTCACCGATCACTTCACTATTTTCCATAGCTTGCCAAGTAAAACTTGTTCCAGCCAAGTCAATAGTTGTTGTTAAATCTTTGGATAAACGATCACCGCTGCAAATGGCCTCAGTGGTTTCGGTTCCTACTGGCTCTGGATTTACCGTAACGATATAACGATACGAGGCACCCAAACAACCTAAAGCACTGCGAGGGGTAATCGTATACACCACCTCTTGAACAGTACTACTTTTATTTATCAGTGTATCGGTAATTTCATTAGTACTTGTTGCTCTAACTGTTTCACCTGTAACATTACTATTCTCTGTTGCTTCCCAAGTGAAACTTACTCCTGTTAAAGAAACATCTCTTAATAAATCTTTGGATAAACGATCGCCACTACAGATAACATCGGTGGTTTCTGTTCCTACTGGCTCTGGATTTACTGTAACTACATAGCGGTAGGGAGTACCTAAACATCCTGAACCAATGCGTGGTATTATTGTGTAGACTACCTCTTGAACTACCCCGCTTGTATTTACTAAGGTATCTGTAATTTCATTAGTACTTGTCGAACTAACGGTTTCGCCTGTTACATTACTATTTTCTGTTGCCTCCCAAGTAAAACTAACTCCTGATGTATTAACATCTCTTGATAAATCTTTGGATAAACGATCACCACTACAGATTACTTCAGTGCTTTCTGTTCCTACCGGTTGTGGATTTACCGTAACTACATAACGATATGATTCACCCAAACAGCCTAAAGCACTGCGAGGGCTAATTGTATACACCACCTCTTGAGCAATGTCAGTTGTGTTTACTAAAACATCTGTGATATTAGTACTCGTAGATGTCATTACAGTTTCACCTGTAACATTACTATTTTCTGATGCCTGCCAAGTAAAACTAACTCCCGTTAAATCAACAGTCGTATTTAAATCTTTCGATAAACGATCACCATCGCATATAGCTTTATTTGTTTCGAGACCAGCAGGTTCTGGGTTTACCGTAATTGTGTAAGTAAGAGGATTTCCCTCACAACCATCCGAATAAAAAGGAGAAATATCATATATTACGGTTCTTTTCTCAGAACTTCTATTTATGAGCTCATCTCCAATAATTGGAGAATTTGTTAGGATTAATGTTTCTCCTGTTACAAAAGGTTGATCTCTTGCCACCCATCGAAACGACATTCCTGTTTCATCAAAATTATCTTGAAGATTAATATTTAAATCTCCTCTGCTACAAATTGTTTTTTTAGGAGCTTTTCCTACTCGATCTCCTCCGATTGCGACCTCTCTTATTTGCAATGGTCTTCTTGTCCATGTATTGATTATGACCAAATCAAAATAAAGAACACATTCATAACTCTTTGAAAATTTGAATACCTCTTTTGCGGTTCCTTGAGAAGAAGCCTCAAAACCAGTTTCAACTCCTATTACGTTTCCTGCTGGATCATATAACTTTATTTCAAAATTTCTAATACCATCATTTCGCCCTCCGGTTACATTCACATCATTTACCAAATAAAAATCGGACACCCCACTATAAGCTTCACCTAGATCAAATCTTAATCCATTGCCCTTATTGTTGTCGTCGTTTCTCCAATCGGTATCAATACATCCATTACCAAAAGTATCTTCGTTATTGTCTATTAATTGATTAAGATTTCCCTGATTATTACAATCGATAAAAAAAGGAGCTCCAGGAATATTTTGAACACTGACTGGGGTAATTTCAGTTTGTTTACACCCCTGCAAAGTATATGGATACTCGGAAGACTCAAAAAACACATGCCCTTGACCATACTCCATTATCCAATTGTGAGAACCTCCTGTGATATCCTTAGATGCAAAAATTTCGATTTGAAATTCATCTTCTAAATACTGTATTACCTCTAATCCTTTGTTTCCTTTTGCAAACTCACATCCGTAAAAAACGAACTCTCGTACATTAGATTCTAACACTCCACTTTTCACTAACCATTCAGATATCTCTTCTTTTTCTATCCATCTTCCCTCTAAAAAGAGCATACCTGGTTTTGCATGACTAAAAACATGTACTCTCTTAGATTTTGATAAACAGGCATTATCGTTCTTTTTACTACAATTTCTCTTGATCTCTTTAAACAGTAGATGCGACTCTTCCAGTGCTGTATCAACGTAAAAAATTTCATTAGAAAATTCATAAATATTTTCCTTTCCAGAAAGAGAATACATATTATAACTAAATAAAACTCCTATAAAAACGTACCATAACTTTCCCTCAGCCCACTTTATCCCTCTATACATACCTATCATCATTTTTTTTTAATTAAATCACACTAATAACTCACAATTAATCATGTGAATAAAAAATTTCATTATTAGAAATCAGTTAAAATTGGTTTTGACTTTTATAAAAACTATGATAAAAGATGTATGTTTTCAAAATTCGAAGTAAAAAAAATTAAAGCCGACCTACCACGAGGAAAACATTAATCCAATTTAATTCTTGATAATTAAATATTACCAAGGCACATACATTTTAAGAAGATAAATAACTTAACTATTAGGTCAAGTTATTTTTTGGCTATTTTTTTGGTTTTTTAGGTAAACTACTCCATACGGTTAAATATGATTTAAATCTTACAACAGACACAAAAAGCGTTTGTGCAAAACTCTTAGTCGCTGCTAATATATATATAAAACATGAAATATTTATTTGTTTTTACACTTTTTTTAAAAAAAAAAAACAAACACATCAACACACACTAGGAATATAATTAATTATTTAACACAAAAACTAAGGTTTCTTCAATATTCTCTTAAAAAACCTAATTATCGAGTTTACTAGTTTATTCTATATTCATCTCTTTCGATAAACCTTTTACATAAGTTTGTTACATCCAAAAAAACTAGATAAAAAAATACACTCAGACGCGTACTTTAGGAATTAGGTTTGGATCCTTTATTAATTTTTAAATTCATTAGTGTCCGATAAAAAAACATCAAAAATTAGGTTTTTTTCGTAGAGTTGGTTTAATATGTCACCAAAAAACCAACCATGAGTAGAAATACAACTTTTTTCGGACAGCCCATTTTTAGTCAGCTTATAAATTTGATACCAAAAGAGAAAGTAGAATCTCAATCAGAAACTCATAAATCTGGCCGTTATTGTAAGCGATTCAGCACCTTTCAGCATCTAATTACGTTACTTTACGGAGTTACTTCAGGTTGTACATATATGCGTGAACTGTGTTCACGCATAGTACGTTATGGAGACAAAATAAGTCATTGTAAATTTGATTACACGCCCAATAAAAGCACTTTATCTGATGCAAATAAAAGAAGAGATTATAAAGTGTTTGAAGATATCTATTATGATTTGGTAGGGATATATTATCCAGATTTATCGGACAGCCACCAACAATTAGTTATCGACAAAAAAGTACATAGTATAGATTCTACCACAATTAGTTTGTTTCAGCCTATTTTTAAATGTGTGGGTCGTAATCCAAGCAACGGCAAACGAAAAGGAGGTATAAAAAGTTATCAAAAACTAGATATGCAGGCAGGTATTGCTGTTAAAGCTTATCATAGCGATGCCAAAGAACACGATTCTTTATTTATATAACATCAGGGTGTTGCTCACCCTGGGGAGGTGTTACTGTTTGCTAAAGCCTACAATAACTATGCTTTATTTGATAAGTGTAACAATAATGATATTTGTTTTGTAATCCGTTTAAAAAACAATGCCAAAGAACGTTTTATAGAAGAATTTGACTTAGAGGAAGCTACACCAGATAATATCTTGAGAGATGCCAAAGTAGCTTAAAATATAAAGATGATGATATAGAAAGGCTTTATTCTAAAGTACGACTGAATTAGTTCCATTCTTCCATATTTCCCATGCGAATTTCCCTGCAAAGGCATAATTAGCAAAAGCTTTTAGTCGTTGATTGTTTTGCTTTATGCGTTCAAGAACCATAAACCAGTTCATATAATTTTGCAAATATTTTGTAGCTAAACCATTAAACGGGCTCATCCATTTTCTTAGCCTTGCTGCCGTATTGTTTACGTTTTGGACATGATACACTTTGTTTTTTACGCGTGTCCCTTTGATGCGTTAAATTTTTGATGATCTATTTCCTTGCTTTTAGCAAAAGCTGTATAGGATCGATGGGTATCTGTGCAAAGGGTTTCCATCTTATCGAGTTTTCCTTCAAACACTTTATCCAAATCTTTCTTACTTATAGGTCCTCTTGTAATTACTCTTAACTCTTTATTATCCGCTCTGTCACAAGTTACAACAACGGCAATTTGCTCATTGCTAATTCCTCGCTTGGTGGCTTTACCTCCTCATTTTCGTGCTTTTCTCTCCAAATCCCTGCTGCCTTTTCCAGATTCCAAAAAGAAAATATCATCACTCTCTACAATTCCTTGAAAACCTTCTGGACAAGCCTGATCAAAAGAACTTAATACCTTATGCCGCCAATCAAAGGAAGTCTGTACACAAATACCTGTCTGTTTTGCACACTTTTCAATGGAAAGACCCATTAACATATGATATAAATAGGTAGGGAAGAGTTCTGGTTTCTTTAGACCAAAAACCAATTTACCCGTAGTATCTCTGAAATATTTCTTACAAGTCTTACAATCATAACGCTGTACTTCTTTGTGTTTTCCGTTAGCACGAACATCATTGCAGCCACAATTGGGACAACTCACACAAGTTTTTGATTTCACACTCGATAGCAGTAAATTATTATCTCCTAATGAGTATGAAATCATTAATAATAGTTCGTCTACAATTTGCTTACGCACTAAAATATCAAGCCCTTGAAAATAATCTGAAAAATCTTGTGGAATCATTGCTTATAGTTTTCTCTAAAACACAATTTAATTAAGTCATTTTATAGAATATAGCCTATAGAAAAAGAGGTGGAACTAAGGCTGGTAAGCTTTTAGTATCAAGAAAAGAACAAGGCTTATTATTTTCTAACCAATTTATTTGATGAACCTGCTGAAAATATTGCAAATCTCTATAAAAAACGTTGGCAAATAGAGTTAATGTTTAAGAAAATAAAAGGTATTATTAGTATTGTTCTCTTGCAATAATATGGTAATACTTTGAACCTAATTCATGGCTATCTCTTTAAGAGTATTTTTTGAAAACATTAACAAAATTCAGGTCTCAAAACGTCACTTTAAATTTACTTTTGCCATCTGGTTGCAATAATTTAAAATGACTCCACAAAACAAAAAAAATCTACTAAAAGCTACATCAGTATTTTTACTGATGCTATTGTTAGGTACTATTGTTTTGAAGGCGATACATCATCATGATGACAGCTCTTATAACTCTTCTAATGAAGTAACTCAAATTTACCAATCAACAGCTGATCATTGTAATATTTGTTCATTTTCTATACCAACTTTTCAACTACCAACATTTCCATTATTTGATTTAGTATTACTTCTTGTAATATTGAATGTAGTAATCAATAACTACCAACCAAACTGGTTATTTGATTGTTATGGCTCAAATCTACATTTACGAGCCCCTCCAAAAACTATTTAATCACAACATCTCTTCAATATCATTTCTAAGAAGTCCTCTTAGGAAAATATTGGAACACAATCAGGTATGTATTATTTGATTACTCCAGACTGTTTATAATTCTATTTTAAATGATAAATAAAAGCTTAAGCTATTTATTTTGTGTCTTATTCTATACATTAAGTTATAGTCAAAACACTCAAAATGTTACTCTTAAAATAATCGATTCCAAATCGAAGAAAGAAATTCCTTATGCTCATGTTAGTATTGGTAAAAAACATGCTTATGCCAAATCAAACGGTAAGGTCTTTCTTTCTAACATCCCCTTTGGCTCTAAAGAGGTAGTGGTAACACATGTTGGTTATACAACTTTAAATAAAAGTATTTCAATTCCAACAAAAGAGATCATCATTCTTGCTCTTACGCTAAATAACGCAACTTTAAGTGAAGTAGTAATTTCAAAAAAATCACGAAAAAAACTGAGTAAAGTTTCTGCCATTACCTCTAAAGTCAATAATAATTATCTAGAAAAGAACAGAGATAATAGTTTAATGCAAACACTACGTGACATCCCTGGAGTAAACGCTATTACTATTGGTTCCGGACAATCTAAACCAACTATTCGAGGATTAGGTTTCAATAGAGTTGTTGTCGTTGAGAACGGAATAAAACACGAAGCACAGCAATGGGGAGCAGATCATGGATTAGAAATAGATCAATATAACGTCGAAGACATTGAAGTTATTAAAGGAGCCTCTTCATTACTTTATGGTTCAGATGCAATTTCAGGAGTCATTAATTTAAAAAACAATAGTATTCCAAATATTAATAGTTTCTCTGGTGAACTCAACTTAACTAATAGAAGTAACAACGATTTTTATGGTATTTCTGTAGGTATAAAACAACGTTATAATCATTGGTTTTATAAGGCTAGAATAACTCACGAGGATTATGGCGACTTTAAAGTTCCTACAACTAAAATAAATTACGACAATTATATTTTTAATCTTCATAAGAATTACCTTCGAAATACCGCTGGATACAATCACAATATTGGTTTTTCATTAGGATATGTTCATCACAATATAACCTCTATTACAACCTTTAGTAATATTAATGCGAAAAATGGCTTTTTTGCGAATGCCCATGGCCTAGAGGTACGAACTTCCCGTATTAACTATGATGAAAGTAATAGAGATATTGATTTGCCTTTTCATAAAGTAAATCATTTCAAAATAACAAACAATACAAATATATCTTTTGAAAACAACAGTTTAGATATTGAACTCGGATATCAAAAAAACCATAGGGAAGAGCATTCTGAGCCAGTTCCGCATGGTTATATGCCAGCCCCCGATCATTCAATGGAGCGTCTATTTGAGAAATCAACCTATACACTAAATATTAAAGATCAAATCTCTTATTTTCAAAATCATAACATAACCACGGGAATTAACCTTGAATATCAAGATAATAATATTTCAGGATGGGGATTTTTAATTCCTGCTTATAATCGTTTAACAGTTGGTGCATTTGTTTACGACCAAGTAAAACTAAATAAAAACCTATATGTTGATGGAGGTATCAGATATGATTACGGTACCCTTAAAACACAACCTTATTATGAATGGTTTTATTCTCCTGTAATTGATCAAAATGGGAATACTACTCAACAAAAACTCCAACGTGCAGAAGAAAGAAATTTAAACTTTAGCAATTTCAGTGCCTCTGCAGGAATAAGCTACATAAAAGAAAACACCTCTTATAAAATAAATATTGGCAAAAGTTTCAGAATTCCTTTGGCTAATGAATTAGCTTCAGATGGCGTAAACTACCATATGTATCGTTATGAAGAAGGCTCTTTGGATTTAGATCCCGAAAGTTCTTATCAAATAGATGCTGAATTTAAAACCAACTTTAATAAAGTAGATTTTCAACTAACACCATTTGTCAACTATTTTGATAATTATATCTATTTGAGTCCATCCTCAGAATATTATCAAACATTACAAAAATACCAATATCAACAAAGTGAAGTATTCAGATATGGTGGTGAAATTCTGGCGCATTATAGACCTACAAATTCGATTACTTTGTCAGGGTCTTTAGAATATGTAAAAGCTAAGCAACTTAGCGGTAGAAAAAAGAACTTTACGTTACCTTTTTCGCCACCTCTTACTGGAGTTTTATCCTTAGAATATACCCTAAAGCCTTGGTCTTATTTTAATGATATTAATCTCTTTGCCAGTGGTAGATTTGCTTCAGACCAGAACGAGATCGTTCCACCAGAAAAAACCACTGAAGGCTACTCTTTATTTAGTTTAGGCTTACGCACCAATGTACTGGCATTTTCAAAAATAAATCCGCTCAAAATTCAAGGAAAAATAAACAACCTTTTCAATAGAAAAGCATTTGATCATACAAGTTTTTATAGGCTGATAGAAGTTCCTCAACCTGGAAGAAATTTTTCAATTACACTAATACAAACATTTTAAATTTTTATTCATGAAAAACAATTTTAAAACACTAATCCTACTATTATTAAGTATTGTCATGGTTTCATGTAGTGATGAAGAAACGCTACCATCATCGTTTGATGAAAACATTAATACAGAAAGATTTACAGGGATTGAACTAGGGAATTCGCAACTAGTTCTTCCTCAATCTAATATTGACGTGCATACTGAATTCGATTATCTAGGTACAAGCAAGGTTACTAAAATTTACTTCAATGTAAAACCTCATAACATTTCAACACCTCAAGCGGGGGAAGTTGCATGGGAATTAAAAGATCATTTAGTACCTGTTGATAGCTATGAAGGACAATTGAATCCGCATATTCACTATCATGTATACTTTGATGAAGAAAACAGATATGAACCTTCATTTAGACCTGCAGAAGGTATTTATAAATTCAAAATTACAGTTGAGCATGAGGATGGATCGAAAAGTGCAATAACTAAAGAGCTTCACATTATTAAAAAGTTCAAAAACATGGAAATTGGTGAAAATAATGTTGTAGCGATAGGAGCAGATGAACTTCATACAGAATACCAATATATTTCTGGAAACAATACTGTTACCGAAATTAAATACCAATTATGGTTTAAGGAATGGAGAGAAGGACAAAATGTTGAAGTTGGAAAATGGGATAACGTAGTCACTATACTACCTGCCAACTTATATGAAAACGTAAGAAATCCAGAAATTCATTATCATTATGACCTGATTCCAGAATCACCAGCTGGAGGATATTGGCTTAACATTTATGTTAAAGAAAGTGGAGAAAGTGAAGCCGTAAAACTGTCGGTGCCATTTAGAATACAGTAGCGATAAAAAAAAGAACTTGATAATATCAAGTTCTTTTTTTTATTTAATCTAATTCTATTTAAATTTGAAACACATTTAATAAAATGAAAACAATGAAAAAATTAGGACTACTATTTTTACTTACATTATTAGCCATTGCCTGCAATAGCGACAATGACGAACCAGATACTACGAAACCAACGATTACTGTTCAATATGATGCAGGTTTTCCTAAATCTTGTGATATTTTAGAAAAGGGAAAGCAATATACTGTTAAAGTTAAAGTTTCCGATAATATCGCTTTAGCCACGTATGCCATTGATATTCATCACAACTTTGATCATCATACACATGACGATCAAGGAGCTCAATGTGAACTAGCCCCAATAAAAACGCCTGTAACTCCCTTAATCTATATGCAAAACTTTTCAATTGAAAATACGCCTAAAGAATACGAAATAAATCAGGAAATAAACATTCCTAATGATATTGATTCTGGAGATTATCATTGTCAAATTTCCGTGATTGACGTTACAGGGTGGCAAAGTAGAACGTCTATCGATATAAAAATTCAATAATAACTTAATTAAGACATGCCTTATGATTTTAACTAAAGACTTATCAAAAAATTATGGCGATTTTACGGCTCTACAAAATTTGAACTTAAGTGTTGAACAAGGAGAGATTCTTTGTTTACTTGGTGCAAATGGAGCAGGAAAATCGACAACAATTAATCTTTTATTAAACTTTATCGCTCCTACTTCAGGTAAAGCATATATTAATGGTTTGGATGTTACTGAAAATGCGACTCAATCAAAGTCGTTTTTAACATATATTCCTGAAAATTTAATGTTGTACCCTACATTAACCGCTGTTGAAAACCTAGATTATTTTTTAGGAATTAGCGGTAAGAAATTTTCTAAAACTGATTTAGAATTGTATTTAGAAGAAGCTGGTTTACAACATGAAGCTTTTCATAAAAGAGTCCAGTTTTTTTCAAAAGGTATGCGTCAAAAAGTAGGCATTGCTCTGGCTATTGCAAAAGAAGCTAAAGTACTATTATTAGACGAGCCAACCTCTGGTTTAGATCCAAAATCTAGTAATGAATTTGGAGCACTGCTAAAAAAAATGAGAGATGAAGGCGTTGCTATTCTGATGGCCACTCACGATATTTTTAGAGCAAAAGAGATAGGAACTAATATTGGAATTATGAAAGAAGGTACATTAAGACATCATATACCTTCTGACAATATTTCTCTTCGTGAATTAGAAGAATTGTATTTAGATACTATGATTTTAAAAGAACCTGCCCTATGATAAGCCACATAATAAAGAAAGAGTTCAAAGAAACTTTTCGTGATGGTCGGTTTAAAATAGCTTCTCTGATAATCGTACTACTAGCCATATCAGCTTTGTTCATTACATCCAATCAATACAAAACTGTTAATAATCAACATCAAGAAGCGAAACAAAAGGAACGAAAATCTTGGGAATCGCAAGGCGAAAAAACGCCTCACTCCGCTGCCCATTATGGGAACTATGTTTTCAAGCCTAAATCTCCCTTATCACTAATTGATCAAGGAGTTAATAAATATACTGGAATTTCCATCTTTTTAGAAGCTCATAAAAGGAATGAGGCTCAATTTAGCAATGCTTCCGATCAAACCGCACTATCTCGTTTTGGTGAGCTCACTATTGATTTCATTCTTCTATACATACTTCCTTTAATAATTATACTTATTGGTTATAACAGTTTTACCAAAGAAATTGAAGGTAATACTTTTCAAATTCTAAAAAGTCAAGGTATTGTAGGTTGGAAATTACTCATTGGTAAGTGGTTTGCTACATTAATTCCACCAATAGTTATTACCACCATTTTATTTTTAATTAGCGGTATATTATTAACAAGCATTGATGACTTTGGTTCTTTAAATTTATATGCTTTAGGAACTTTGTTTTTTACTTATTGTTTTTATTATATAGTTTTTACCAATATTGTCCTGCTTATTTCTTCATTAGCAAAAAAATCAGGTATCTCGTTAGTTATCAATTTATTCTTTTGGGTGTTAGCCTGTTTTGTTGCTCCTAAAATTGCTAGCAATTTAGCCGAAACTCAATATCCATTCCCAACACATCAGGAATTTTCAAAAAGAATTGAGGAAGAAAACAAAAAAGGATTAGACGGACATAACCCATGGAATAAGCAAGCGCAAAAATTAGAGAAAGAAGTCCTTGAAAAATATGGAGTAGATAGCTTGCATAAACTTCCTTTTAATTTTAGTGCCTATAGAATGCAAAAAGGTGAGGAATACCAAGCTGCCGTATATGCTAAGCATTATGATTACATAAAAAAGCAAGCGCAAAATCAACATGGAGTTTATAAAACTATTTCAGTGATTTCTCCATTTTTACCTACCCGTTTTCTTTCAATGGCAATTGCACAAACTGATTATAATAGTCATAGAAATTTTGCAGAAGCTGCCGAAAAATATAGAGTCGAAGCACAACGCTTTTTAAATGGTACTGAGGAGCGAAATTCTAAATATGGTGAGCGCTATGTGGCTTCAAGTGATATTTGGTCTAAACTACCAGAGTTCGAATACGAAAAAGCTTCATTTTCGACGGTGGTTCCAAGTAATTCTTCACTATTTATAATTCTTTTATTATGGTTTGGAGTTTCAAGTTTGATCTTATTATTAACCAATAAAAAATACTAAGAATGTTTGCACACAATTTTAAATATGAATTAAAAACATTATTAAGAAGTAAGTGGTTAATATTACTTTTTATTACAATGTTTATTGTTATTTTCTTTGCGGGATATAATGGTCAACAAAAAGTAAATAGGCGTACTGCTGATATTGAGAAGATCAAAAATACTGTCATAGAAAAGGATCAAAAAATACTGCAAATTCTAGACTCTTTGGAAAAAGGACATGAAATGAACATAAGTTCATGGAAAAGTCCTCAAAGACCAATGACTATTGGGTATTCTAATCCTAGAGTTGCTGCAATGCCTCCTAAGGTATTAAGTTTTATTTCTCAAGGACAAAGCGATTTATTCACTCATTACGTTCAACCAAGAGCCTATGGAGACAGTTTTTTATTTAATTATTCTGAATTATCAAACCCTGTTCAGTTATTGTTTGGAAGTTTTGATTTAGCCTTTGTAATTATTTACATTATCCCATTAATAATAATAGCATTTAGCTTTAATATTTTTTCAGCTGAAAAAGAATTTGGATCCTTAAAGTTAATCGCATCTCAGCCAATCTCAGTAATACAATGGGCGCTCCAAAAAATAGGAATTCGTTATGCATGGCTAGTCTTTATTACATTACTCATTTTAATTGTAACATTTGCTATTAATGGTTTTGATTTCGCTCAAAACTTTTCTAGTTTCATTTCAATGTTTTTATTGATCTTCGCATACATCACTTTCTGGTTTTCAATTGTATTCTCAGTTAATATTTTTGTTAATAACTCAGCAAAGAATGCGGTGTCTTTATTAGCCATATGGGTAGTAATCATTCTAATCATCCCGGCTACGATAAGTCAGTTCGGTAATTCATTATACCCAGTTCCTTCTCGAACCAAGTTAATAACAGAGGTACGTGAATTTAAAGAAGAAATTTCTAAAAAACAGGATAAAATTTTGGACAATTTCTTGAGAGATCATCCTGAGTATGCCGACAATGGTAACGGGACAAATTATTCGTTTTGGCATAAGTATTTAGCTTCACAAGACATAATCGAGGATGAATTAGCTCCTTTAGTTAAAACCTATGAAGAACAATTAAAAGAACAGCAAAACTGGGTAAAAAAATGGCAATACTTTTCGCCAGCGATTATACTTCAACAAGCATTTAACTCTATTGCAGGAACCTCTACTTTAGATTATCAAAATTATAGGCAACAAGTAAGTGTGTATGCTAAAGAGTGGAGAAATTATTTTGTTCCGATGCTTTATAAAAATGAAAAATTTTCAACGGAGAAATTTAAGGACTTACCTCAATTTACTTTTAGTAGTCCCAAATCAACCTCAGTTCCTAAAGCTCTAATTCCGCTTTTTATCTTTTCATTGGGTATTATTCTAATTAGTATATCTACTTTTAAATTAAAATTGAAAAAAGGTACCATTATACATATGTAATCTTTGGAATAAATAACCTTCAAAATGATTCTAAAATAGAAAACACCCGTTAATCAAATAACGGGTGTTTTTTTTATTGTGAATAATTCCTTAAACATTGCAATTATCATCTTTACAATGTTTTTTGTTATGAAAATGCAAGCCTATTAATAAAAAAGATGGTAAATAAATTGCCTCTTCAAATAAAGGTATAAAATGAAAGTACTCATTTAAGATAATTGCAAACAATACAATCCATGTTAAATAAAGAGCAACTTTAATCCAGTTTTTACTCGTACTTTTAGATGCAGAATACACTGCATAAAAAGAAACCAATAAAAATGAAAAATCAATTAATCTCCACCATACTGGGCTGGACTCACAACAAGTTACTGAACATGTTTTTGCCAAAAAAAGAAATGGTGTAGCTAAACAATGTACAAAACATAAAGATGAACTAATTATCCCAATGTTATTAGAGTCGATAGTAAGTTTCCGGATCATAATAATATTTTAACGCAACTAAGTTGCAAATATATTACTATTTTAAAAAAGAACCACTATTTATTTATTCTTCTCTTCAATCCATTTACTCATGTATTTGGTTGCTCGTATGGTTTCAAAATTCAAAAGACTCCCTATAAAATTGTTGTTCCTATAAGCATCAAGATGTAACAATCTATTCTCTATTTCTTCACTAAACCTTATTTCTAGTTTTTCTTTATCGTATATTGAATTTATAATCTCAATTGCATTCCCTTGTTTTTCTTTCCATAATTGATTGTCCGTATACAATTTCACCGACTTTATCGCAAAATCAGCACTATCGTTTTCAATGAATCCATTCCATGGTAAATGCCCTCTCATCCCTTCTGCGCCTATCTCGGTAGTTACACTTGGAGTTCCTACTAACATAGCATCTGTTAGTTTTCCTTTAATACCCGCTCCAAACATTAACGGAGCCAACATTACTTTAGCTTTCTCAATTACTGCTAAAGCATTGTCAACTGCTCCTTTTACTATAAAGCCTTCTTTAGCATTATTCATTTGTAAAATATGATCAGGTGGATAAGCTCCATAAATATGTAATTGCACATTTTGTAACTCTTTTCTAATCAAAGGCCATATTCTCTTCTTTAATTCCACAACCGCATTCACATTCGGAGCATGTAAATAGTTACCAATAAAAACAAAATCAACTCTATTATTGTAAGAAAGCCAATGATCTACATGATTTGGTTCAAGTTTATTGAGTAAAAAAGGTAAATGGATATATAGTTTTTCATCAATCTTGAAAACTTCCTTTAGTAGTTTTATTTCGTACTCAGAAATAATCAATGAGACATCACATCTTAATATTGAAGCAATTTCTCTTTTAGCCAAATCTGAACTTAACAATTCTGAAAGTTCAAATTCTCTTTGCTTTTTAAAAGCCTGATGACGCACTTTTCTTAAACAATGTAAATCTTCTGTATCAAGAATTTTCAAGGATTTCGCGCAGTTTTCAGTTACCCTCCATCCGAATTGTTCTTCCATCATAAACCTATCAAACATTACGATAGAAGGGGATTCTTCCTTAATAAAATTATCAAAAGAAGAGGAGTTTAACGTAATTCCCTCCTCTTTTACACCTAATTCATTTAAATCTATTGATCGTTCTGTTTTTTGAGCGGGGCATGCAAAAGTAACAGAATACTTATTCTTCAAAAATATTTCTATTAGTTGAAGCATTCTGCTTCCTGCTGCTGAAGAATTGGGTTCAACCCAAACATACCCAATTATTACAATGTGCTTTTTCAATAACCTTTCGTATATAAATTTATCGTATTCCTTTCTAATTTAAAGGTCCTAAAGAATTCCAAGGTAACTCCTGGTTCTACAGCACCTTTTTATGAACCTTTAAATAACACATCAAAGGTACTTTGTTTTCCACAACTCTAAAATATATTTAATGATACTATTTCTCTAAAATCATTTTATATTCTCCCTGAACTGTTTTCCCCCAATTGACCAACGTTTTAATTTCTTCCTCTGTTAACTTAGCGTCTCCATGGGTAATTGTGTATGACTTTAACGGCATATGCTTTTCTTCAACCTCTTCATGAACTTCATCCATTTTATGTTCTTTCTTTTTTAAACTATAATTGCTCCAGTTAGAAAAATCAAGATGTTCTCTTCCTTCTTCGACATGATGCGCCATCCAATAATTTATAGGTGTAATTTTCCCATACCATGGATAATTTGTTTTCGCACTGTGGCAATCAAAACATGCTTTTTTAAGTATTGTTTCCACTTCTGCACTCGTTTTAGTTTCCGCTAAAAAAACTTTTACACTTTCATACTCACCTAAATTTTGCTCTGGTTGAAAGAACTGTGCTATTAATACCCCTCCTAGTGCTACTACCCCTACTTTTTTTAGTATACTCATTTCTCTATTATTTTTGTTACGTACTTAATTTTAATTCCTCAAGTTTAAAATAACGTTTACTTTATATTAATACTACCATTTACCAATTGAAATAACTGGTATGATAACGATTTTAAACATGACGATTTTATTCTGTTTGTTTTTGCTCTCTAAAAATAGTAATTCTTTAGTATAAAGGTATAATATCACAAATAATCGTACATTTGTGCTTCTTAAAAAGAACTAAATAATCTAAGCTGCACGCTTTTAAAAACGCATAAAAATGAAATACGATTTAATCGTTATTGGTTCTGGTCCTGGTGGATATATTTCTGCAATCAGAGCTGCTCAATTAGGGTCTAAAGTTGCTATTATCGAAAAATATTCGACTTTAGGTGGAACTTGTTTAAATGTTGGATGTATTCCTTCAAAAGCTTTATTAGATTCTTCTCATCATTATTATGATGCAGTTCATCATTTTGAAGAGCATGGAATTTCTGTTGAGAAACCTACTTTCGATTTTTCAAAAATGGTTGGACGAAAAGCTTCTGTAGTTGAACAAACTACTGGAGGTATCAAATACTTAATGGATAAGAACAACATTGAAGTATATGAAGGTCTTGGTTCATTTGAAGATGCAACTCACGTAAAAATTACGAAAACCGATGGATCTTCAGAAGTTATTGAAGGTACCAATATTATAATTGCTACTGGTTCAAAACCATCTTCTTTACCTTTTATCACCATTGATAAAGAACGCATTATCACTTCAACTGAAGCTTTAAAATTAAAAGAAGTTCCTAAACATTTATTAGTTATTGGTGGTGGTGTTATTGGACTTGAATTAGGTTCAGTTTATAAAAGATTAGGAGCGAATGTTACCGTAATTGAATATGCGCCTACGATTACTCCTACAATGGATAAAGATGTTTCTAAAGAATTGACAAAAGTTTTAAAGAAACAAGGTGTTAAGTTTAATGTAAGTCATGGAGTAACTTCTGTTGAAAGAAATGGAGACGAGGTTATTGTGAAAGCTACAAATAAAAAAGGTGAGGAAGTTACATTCAACGGAGATTACTGTTTAGTAGCTGTTGGACGTCGCCCATATACCGATGGATTGGCTCTTGAAAAGGCAGGTGTAAAAGTATCTGAAAGAGGGCAAGTAGAAGTAAACGACCACTTACAAACAAATGTTAGTACTATTTATGCTATCGGTGATGTGGTTAAAGGAGCAATGTTAGCTCATAAAGCTGAAGAGGAAGGAGTTGTTGTTGCTGAATACTTAGCTGGTCAAAAACCTCATATTGATTATAATTTAATTCCTGGTATTGTATATACTTGGCCTGAAGTTGCCGCTGTAGGTAAAACTGAACAAGAGCTAAAAGATGCAGGGATCGAGTATAAAGCTGGTAAATTTTCAATGCGCGCGTTAGGAAGATCTCGTGCTAGTGGAGATTTGGATGGTTTTGTAAAAGTTTTGGCTGATAAAACTACTGATGAAGTATTAGGTGTACATATTGTTGGAGCCCGTGCTGCTGACTTAATTATGGAAATGGCAGTAGCGATGGAATTTAGAGCTTCTGCAGAAGATATTGCTAGAATATGTCATGGACATCCTACTTATTCAGAAGCAATTAAAGAAGCGGCAAAAGCTGCTTGGGATGGAAAGCCTTTAAACGCTTAAGAATAACAGACATTATATGATATTAAAAGCGGCTCCAGAAATTGGAGCCGCTTTTTCATTTTGTATTATTATCAAAATAAAAACCATAAAACTTTAAAATTCACAAGGTTAGTCCTGTTTTTTTTCGATAATTTAATTTCCAATTAAAAACCCTCCTTACAATGAAATTAAAATTATTGAAACTATTTATTCTTATTTTCTATTCGAATATATTGTTTTCTCAAAACTTTCATGAAAAACAACTTCCAACTCCCGACAATTTAAGTTCATTATTTATTGGTCCTTTAATACACTCTACCATTCATTATGGTGCAGTTCCCAATAACTTTAATGGAAAAGTTATTCTATTCAATCATGGATATATAGACTTAAACCAACTTTTCTTCACGAATAATACGTTTTATCAAGAAGCTTATAATGCTGGCTATCAGGTGGTATTTGTTGCCACAACTCGAGGAGAAGGTATGTGGAAAAACGGACAGTTATTGGCCGAATCTATTGATATAATATGTAATAAATACAATGTTAATAATCTGAACATTGTTGCACATAGTAATGGTGGTAAAGCCAGTGAAGTTGCTATGTATGCATATAATAAAAGTAATAAGGTAAATAAAGTATTTGCTTTAGGAACTCCCTACTGGGGAACCTATTTAGCAGATCTCTCTCAACAGTGGTGGTTTAATTGGATATGGCGTCATACTGGCCTCAATGAAGGCAGTGCCACATCAACAACCTATTATTGTAGAAATATTGTTCGACCCTATTTCGATAATCACCCCAATAACGAACCCGATAAATTCTATATAATTGGAGGTTCAGGATTTGCTAGTGGTCATACGATTCTGGCTCCTTTAATGTTTACTAGTGGTGCTATTTTATATACAAGAGAAGGTACAAACGATGGTGTTGCCTCTTACAATAGTACTCTAAGACCAAATGGTAACTTTTTGTTTAATAAAAACGAACTTAGGCTTGATCATATCGACGTTGCTTTGGGTCAATACGTATGGAACTATATAGAGCCCATTCTGTCAGGAAACTCGCCTAGAAACGCTATTAATAGAAAAGGAAACTCTCATAAAGAATCTGAAATATCAAGCGACTATCAAATAGTACATTCAGAAAACAGTTATGATCAATTAACATTAGATATAGATAATTCAAAAGCACGTTTAGTTGTTTTTCATCCCAGTAAAAAGAGCTCATTTAAGCTAAAATCGAATAATAGTTCTCTTTCAGAAAATAAATTCATTTGTTCCAAGAAGTCAAACGATATTAATAATCATGTTAGTTCTTACAATCTTTTATCAGAAAATAATAAGATTGATATTTCTTCGAACTCTAAATATGTTGCCTATTTACACCAACCGAATGGCGTTAAAATGATCTATAATCATGATCACTCATCAAACCTTATTAGGGTAAATTTCGTTAATACAAAAAACCCTATTCATGCAACAAACATTTCGGCTGTAATATCGAAAACAGCAGATTTAGCAGGCAACAAAATAACTGGCAATACCTTTATAAAAACATTAGATTATAATGAGAATAGCGAAAGCTTTGTTCTTGACACTTCCGTTTTCGACAACGGTTCATACAGTGTATATATTTCAGCTAATCATGAAGATTTTAAAAGAAATATTATATCAGGATTTACCGTAGGGAAGTTAGACATTTCCTCATTTGCCAACAAAACAACCATACAATCAACCAATAAATTAACTTTACAACTACAGAACACTTTGGTTGAACACTATTTGAAATTTAATCTCACTGGCTTCGAGAATTACAATACAGCTACTAATTATCGAATTAATGTATTTAACTTAAATGGTCAGAAAGTAATTGAAAGAACTGAAGAAATTCGTTCTAAAAATTTCGAGGTTAATGTTGAGGAATTACATTCAGGACTATATATCGTACAGGTAGATTTAAACGGAAAACTAAAAAGCTTTAAAATAGTTAAGCAATAATTTTAGCTATTTAAAAAGCCATTGACTATTACGAAACTAAGAATTTAAAGAAACTTAAGATATAAATAGTAGAGTGTTTAGAATCACAATTAGTGTAAAAAAAGCCCGAGATTACTCTCGGGCTTTTTGCTTCATATGGTCTTTTAAATTCCTTTCTTATTGCTGAATACCGTAGAAATTACCTACGTTATCTTCAATTTCAGAAGCTTTCTTAATCGCCTCAAAAATTTGGAATGATTTATTCTTACGATCGTTAGCCAATCTCTTTCTATACGTATCGTAATTCGGTAAAGCCGTTGGTAATTCTTTTGATTCAACAGAAAAAGCAAACACTCCTCTATCTCCAACAACATTGTTAAACATCGTATTCTCTTTTGCGCTTAACATAGCTCCAATAATCTTTGGTTCATAACCAACTCCTGCTAATGTAGGCGATTGCAAATTAACTTTGTTCGCATTTCTTACTGTCTGACCAGCATTTTTAGCGATATCTTCTAAAGTAGATCCGGTCATTTTATCCTCTAACATTTTAGCTTTCTTTTCTTTTACTAAAATTGGTCTTATTGAGGCAGTAGCCTTATCTACAGACATTAATCCTTTTGATGTTTTATTTGTTAAAACGGCAACAGCATATCCTCCTTCTATATCAAAACGTTTGTAATCTCCTACTTTCACATCCTTTTCAAATGCCCAAGTGATGATATCTCTTTCATTTCCTAAACCAGGAACATTCTCGTCTAAAGCCTTTAATCCAACTGCTGGTAACGATTTTAAACTCTTTTCTTTCAATACTTCATCATAACTCTTACCGTTTGCCAAATCCTGAGAAAATAACTCCGCTCCTTGGTAAATGGTGTTTTCTGTTGCTTCAGAAGCTACGATCTCTTTACCGAAAGTTGCTAATTTTAATACAGGTTGAAAGTTCTTTTGATCTTCGGTTCTAATCACGTGAAAACCAAAAACTGTTTTTACAACACCAATATCATTTTTCTTTCCTTTAAATACGAAATCTCTAAATTCAGTTACCATTCTATTATAACCGAACCAATCGTAAAAACCACCTTTAGAAGCCGAACCTTTATCAGAAGAAAAATCCTTTGCTAAATCAGCAAACTTCGAAGGAGACTGTTTTACAGCTGCCATTAAACTATCGGCTAATACCTTAGCTTCTTCTTCGGTTCTTGTTATTGATGGATCAGCACTTGAAGCTCCAACGAAAGGAACTAAAATATGTCTTGCCTGAGCTGAATCAGGTAATTGAGTTACTTCGGTAATTTTTGATAATTTGAAGAAGTTCCCATCTTTATAAGGTCCAAATACATCTCCCTGTTTCCCTTCAAATAATTTATCCGCGATTACCTGAGGTACTTGAACTTTAAATTGGAACTTATCATCATAAGCTACATCCGAATCATTTTCGTCGAAAAATTCAGAATAATCAGTTGTATTTTTTAATCCAATTGCTTTTATTCCATTCTTTTCAGAATCTTCAATAAATGAAGCAACATTCTTTTCTATTACTGCTTCATCTTCTGAAGTAGGTTTGATATCGAATTTCACAAATTTAACATCTCTTGAAGCCTCTACTTCATAATCAGAAGCGTGTGATTCTATATACTTCTTAACATCGCCTTTCGTTACAGTAACTAAACTATCCGCTATTAATGTATAAGGAGCGTAAACATATTTACCAGAAATTTTAGTGTTTTCAGTAAGGTACTTGTTTTCACCTTCTTTCAAAGAAGCTCCTAAACCAGAAGTTACCAAGTTATCATATGTTGTTTTCTCTAAATTGCTTTTAAGAGATCCCATATAACCTTGCCAAGCTCTCCACTCGTCTCCATTCGCTTCTTTGATAGTTGCTAAAAACTCAGTGAACTTAGACCTATCAAAAATACCTTCTGTTTGAAATCTCTCTTGGTTTTGAACACCAGAAGACTCTATTAAAGCATTCATGATATCTGCTTCACCAACAGTTATACCTGCATTTTCTAATTGAGCTTCATAAATTTTTTGACGTAATAAGCTATTCCATACATTTTTTGCTGCTTGCATTTCAGAAACTCTACCACCTGAATTTTGCTTGTATGCTTCTAAAGCGTCAGAAAACTCTTGACGTGATATTGTTTCACCGTTCACGGATCCAATATCATTTACTTTGGTTGAATTGAAAAAATCTGAAATAGTAGATGGGTCTAACACAAATGCAAAGAGCGCCAAACCAACAACAAGTATCAAGAACATTGAGCGTTCTCTAATCTTCGATAAAATTGCCATACGTCATTTTATTTAATTAACAGGGGCGAAAATACAATTTCACATTTAATAATGCAACGTTTTTTTGGCTGTTTTAAGGTAGTTTTTCTTATAATAGCGCTTATTCCTCTATTAACACTTCGAAACTTATTGTATCGATTTTGGATGCACTAACTTTCAGTATTTTAATTTGAAAATTATCGATGATTAAAACCTCGTCTTTTTCAGGAATATTCTCGGTATGATTTATAATAAATCCTCCTAAAGTTTCATAAGCGTCTTCCTCTGGAATATTCAAGTCATACTCTTCGTTCAAGTAATCGACATCCAATCTAGCAGAAAAATGATATTCCTTATCACCAATTTGTTCTTCAAGAAGTTCAATACTATCATGTTCATCTTCAATTTCACCAAATAACTCCTCCACAATATCTTCCACTGTTATAATACCCGCAGTACCTCCATACTCATCAACCACTACCGCTATACTTCTTCGTTTTTTTATCAAAGAATTTAAAATATCATTACTAATCATTGATTCTGGAACAAATTCTACAGGAAGTAAAATAGATTTAATACTTCGAGGTTTTTTAAACAACTCGAAAGCATTGACATATCCTAAAATCTCGTCTAAGGAATTTTTATAAACAATTATTTTTGAAAGTCCTGTTTCAATAAAAAGCTCACCTAAATAAGTTACCGTGCTATGTATGTCGACCGCTATTATTTCAGTTCTTGGCACCATAATTTCACGTGCCTTCACTTTATAGAACTCCAGCGCGTTTTGGAAAATATGAATTTCAGAATCAACCTCTTCTTCATTATTTCCTCCATCTAACTGCTCAGATATATAATTTCCTAATTCTTCCTTACTAAATTCCTTCTGTTCTGAATCTTCTTTGGTTTTAAACAAAACATTTAGAAAAAAATCCGATATCTTACTAGTAATCCATGTTGGGATAAAAAATATATAATAGAAAAAGTAGGCTGGAATTGCAAAAATTTTAAGCGTTTCATTGGCATAAATTCTAAAAATCGCTTTTGGTAAAAACTCAGCGGTTACTAAAATCACTAATGTTGAAATTAATGTTTGCGTCAGTAATTTAGCATCTACCAATAGGTAATTCAGAATTACATATTCAGAAGGTAAGAACATTTGAAACCATTCGATTAAAAGCTCTCCCATGAAATAACTATAAACCACCAAAGCTACATTATTACCCACAAGCATCGTAGTAATAAATCTTGATGATTTCTCTGTGATAGTTCTAAGAACTTTAGCTAAAAAGCCCTCACGTTTTTTTTCTAACTCAATATGAAGCTTATTTGCAGACACAAATGCTATTTCCATTCCTGAAAAAAATGCAGAAAACAGCACAGAAAAGAAAATAATAATAATTTCAAATTGCATTTGTAGGGTTAGTTTTACTTGTTTCTATCAATAACTTTTTTTCTAAAGCGCCTTTTAAATAAAAAAATTAGTAGGATAAATATAGCAAAACCAAACATTATTAATGCCTCTGGAAGGTCAGAATTTATTTTTAATATCCCTTCAACCAAAAAAATAACCGCTACCACTAAGTAACCATACTGTAAATATTTCCAAAGTGTATTCATTATAATTCTTCTTCTTTTGTTTGTATTTCACCCGTAATGTCTTTGGCTATCCATTTTGTTAAATCTTGTTTAGACTCAAAACCATAGCCATTAATGGTGTCTGTAGGATTTGTTAAGCGAAAGCCATCTTCAGTAAAAAAATACTTTTCTTTTTGATCCCAAAACAATTGATTCGTTTCTAGCTTAGAGTTTTCATTGTGGTTAATAATTACCACATTATCTCTAATTTCCGAAATACTCGTTTTACCATAAGTACGTGCATAGTTTCCGGTTATTGTTACCGAATCCTTTCCATTATTTTCGTAAGAAACTATTTCAATTCCATTAGGAAACTCATTATACGGATGTTCTTTTCTATTTGTAAAATCATGCAATACTGGAGTTATTAACTTTGAAGTTACCTTACCAGAGTCTTTGTAAACATGATTTATATTTTTCCCTACAGCAATTGGCAGGTTTTTATCTGCAAGAAAATCTTGCACCTCTTTCTTCGTATTTGTACATGAAAAAAACATTGCCACCAAACCAATGGTAGCAATGCATTTTATCAATATTTTATTTGTATTCAACATATATTATGGAACACGAACTGTTTCTCCTATCCAACATCCAACTCTGTGAGATGAACCTGAAGCAACACCTTTTTGAAAAACCAATTTCTTAGAAGGAATGTTTGCTCTATAGCTTCTGATATATCTACCAGCACCACAACCCGGATCAACTCTTTGAGCCTTTTGCGCTTTGTTTAACGCTGCTACGTATACCATTCTCTTTTCAAATTCGTCGCTACCACAAGAGTTAGCACTCTTTTGATATAAACTTGCAATGTATAAGTAAGCCTTACCATAGTTAGGATCGTACTTTAATGCTTCTAATGCTAAAGCTCTACCTCTACTTCCTCTTACTCCTTGAGCTTCTCTTAATTTAAGTTTTGCCTTTTTTAATGGATCTGTTTCTAAATCAAAGGCCTTTTTTCTCATATCAGCGGCTCCTGCTTTATCTCCATTCTTTTCCAAAACTCCAGCAACAAAGTTAAATGCATCTGCTGATTGTGTTGCATCTGCATAAGCTGATGCTAATTTTTCAAACAATGGATCTTCTTGACATCCTTTGTTGTACATACGAGACACCGCTCTTCTTAACCAAACTCCATTGGTTTTATTAGCTTCGAAATCTCTCGTATAAATAGGTATTAATCTTTCACAAGTGGCTATTTTTGATATTAAAGCATCCAAACCACCTTCAACCTGTCCTAAAGAACTTGAATTTACTCTAGCTACTTTTAATTTCTTTTTCTCCTTAGAATCTAAAGTACCAGCCTCTTCTTTTGGTAATAAAACCTTAAGTCTTTTACCATAATCATCTAACTTCTCCTGTACTGACTCTACAGCCTCATCATACGTATCAAAAACTTTCTGAGGATCGGTATCTTTATACTTTTCAACAACAAGTTCAAAATATCTTAAGATATTCTTTACTCCCATATTCTTAGCACCTAATTTAAAAGCTTTATCTAGTATACCAAAAATCTCATCATTAGTCCCCAATTTATTCTTGTACATGTAATTAGCGTAATCTCCATGAACCTTTGCTGGGCTTTTCTTAGGAAAGTTAGCTAACCTACCTTCGTATATTCTTTTTGCTAAAACATGATCTCCATTATTCTCAGCTATCCTCTGTCCATATTTATAAATATTAACTGATAATGAAGGGCAATTGGTTAATAAGTATTCCAAATTGGTTTTCGCCGCATCATATTTTTTATTCGTAACATCTCCTTTAAACAGGTTATATTTTATATTACATTCTTGACCTGCTTGTGCCTTAACCCCATTTACGGCTACAAACAAAAGTACTCCTGTTAGTAAATACGTAATTTTTTTCATCATTTATCAGTTTTATATTAATCTATCTTTCTTTTAACGAACCAATTTATACTGTTTAGTGATAAACTCAACTTCACATTAAAATAGTTCTCTTTGACTAAATTATTACTAATTGTTCCTCGTTGACCATATTCAAAACCAAGGTTTACATTAGATAATAATTTTGGTAACGGTAATCCGAATCCAATATTTATGCCAAAGTCGTCAATCGATGTTAAATTTTGACCTGTACCTAACCCATCAACTAAAACTCCGAGCTTTTCAACACGTACACCAGCTCTATAGGTTACTCTATCCCAATAACTTGATATTGAGTTTATTTTAGGTATATAAAATCCTCCAATCGAAAATTTTCTTCCACTTTCATATTGGTAGCCGTCAGCCGCTGTATTAATTCCATTCGATGTGGAAATTGCTTCTCTAAATTCTTGATTGATTCCAACATACCATTTATCAGTTTTCCCTAAACCAACCCCAACTGAAGCTTTATATGGCATTGTTATATTTCCAGATATGCTTCTTGCATACAAAGTATCTCTTCCTTGCTCAATACCCGAACTACCTAAGGTTAAAGAGTATAATCTTTCAGAACCTGTAGCAGATAAGTCGCTCTCCATTACAACTGAAGCTCCTGTGTTGAACTTTAATTTATTTTTTAGTTCAGTTTCATATTGTGCACCAAACTTAAACTGACCTCCTCTAATATTCACCTCTTCTTCGTATTTGGTTCCAAGAGAGACGTTATTTTTCTGATTAAAAATATTATTTTCTAAATTTCCAAAAATGAAACTAGCTTCCGCTCCTACAGAAAAACCTTTAAAAATATAAGCTCCAAATCCAGCATATAATCTATTTGTTCCTCCGCTTCCACTGAATCTTGATATCTCTAATAACTCTTCCCCAGAATAACTGCTGTTTAATAAGGCATATCCAACCGATGAATAGGGTTGTAGTCCTACGGTAATACCCATTTTCTTTCCTACGGGTAAACCTAAAGCTATGTATCTTAAGCTTGTTGATTTACCAGAAGCCGATCCATTGGATTCCTTTAATGTTAAATAGCTAAAACTTCCTCCAACTGCATATGTTGCTACTTTTAAATCAGCATTTGCAGCAGGATTTGTAAAGTTTAAGTGGAAATGATCTTTCATAGCGACTCCTATGCCACCCATAGAAGATTGCTCGACTGTTAACTGTTCAAAATTTTCTCCTATTCCGAAATAAGAATATGGCGATGCGCTATTACGCTGTGCTACTATTGTTGTTGTTCCTAATGTTAATATTCCTAATATAAACCTCTTAATCATCCGCTAAATTATAAATCAAAATAGTGTGTAATCCCTCCAAAATAAAATTCGGTTGGGCAAATATGACACTTTTTAATTGTTCTTCCAAGAATTTTGTATCACCTCCTGTTAAAACAACTGTTAAATCTTGAAATTCACTTGTATATTGATTAATAAGTCCTTTTATTTCATTGTATACTCCATTTACAACGCCAGAATGAATAGAATTATTGGTATTCGTTCCAATAAAACTGTTTATTTGACTCGATTTTAGTAGCGGTAAGTTTGATGTAAATGTATGAAGCGCATTATACCTCATTTTTATTCCTGGAGAAATAGCTCCGCCTAAATATTCCTTGTTCTTTGTTATAAATTCATAAGTAATACAAGTACCCGCATCGATTACCAATACATTCTCATTTGGATATTGATCTACGGCTGCAGCCGCCAAAGCAATTCTATCCACACCCAATGTTTTTGGAGTATCGTAATTATTTTTAAATGGCACTTTCGTTTCAGAGTTCAAAAATAATGGACTCAATAATTGATCTATTTTTTCAATTTCTTTATCCGTGAAACTAGCTACAGAAGAAACAATAGTATGCTCTACAGAAAAATCTTGAAGAATTTTATTTAAATTTTCCAGTAATTTTTCTTTTTGAAAAACGAAAACCTCAAGTATTTTACCACTCTCAAAAACAGCTACTTTAACCCTTGTATTACCTACATCAATAATTAAGTTCATCTCTATATTTTTAGAAAAGTTCAAAATTACTATACTTTTTTTATTTCTTTTCTTTTGGTAAATTAAAAAACGATTGTATATTTGCATCCGCTTAGCGAAAGTAGCTAACTGGTGCCTTAGCTCAGTTGGTAGAGCAAAGGACTGAAAATCCTTGTGTCCCTGGTTCGATTCCTGGAGGCACCACAAAAAATAAAGCTCGCATAAGTCGTGCGAGTTTTATTTTACTTAAGCTACTTCGATTTGCAACTGGTGCCTTAGCTCAGTTGGTAGAGCAAAGGACTGAAAATCCTTGTGTCCCTGGTTCGATTCCTGGAGGCACCACCTTGAAAGCCTAAACACGTTTGTTTAGGCTTTTTAATTATGAAAAAACTTCGGTTTTGTTAGACCAATAATCAATCAAGAAAAAATTTCATCCTTATATCTAAATACAATATCACAAAAAAAGTAATCAACTTAAGCAATTTTTTTCATTGATTATCCTACCTATATTTGCATATGGCTAAATCTTTACTTTTTATTCCTGACATCTCTGGTTTTACCCATTTTGTACAAAATACTGAAGTAGAACACAGTCAACATGTAATTGCTGAATTATTAGAAGTACTTATTGCAGCCAACACGCAAAAATTATCGTTAGCTGAAATTGAAGGAGATGCACTTTTCTTTTATAAAGAAAATGAAGTACCTTCTCAAGAAAAGCTATTAGCACAAATTGAAACCATGTATACCTCATTTTACGGGCATCTAAAAATGATGGAAAAAAACAGAATCTGTCCTTGTATGGCTTGTTCAAGTGCTATAAACCTTCAATTAAAAATTGTGGCTCATGCTGGAGATTTACAATTCTTAAAAGTTCAAAACAACAGAAAACCTTTTGGAGAGTCCGTTATTCAAGTTCACCGACTGCTGAAAAATAAGGTAAAAAGCGACAATTACGTTTTGATAAGTAACGATTTAATGAAAGAACTCCATATGTCATTATCCTATAAAACTTCACTTTTTAATTTTCAACAAGGAAGCGACTCTGACGGTAAAAATATTCATTATGTTTTTTCTGAAATTAACACCGAAAATCTAACACTAAAACCTTTTCTTGAAGAAAGTCATCTAGAAATCAACAGGAGACCTAATATGACCTTTAAAAGAGTTTTTAAAACTACTTCGAACCAACTCCTTGAAGTAATTACCAATTATAAATACCGAAATTTTTGGAGTGAAGGTGTTGACGATATCAAGTTTACTATAAATGAGGTTACTCGACTTGGAACGGAACATGCTTGTGTTATAGGTGGAAAGCATCTTAACTTTAAAGTTGTAACCAAGAAAAACGAAAACGACGAACTCATCTACGGTGAAAAAAACATTGATTCTCCATTATTTAAAGAGCTTTATCAATTCTTTAATATTACTCCCATTTCAAATTATGAAACGAAGCTAGAAGTAGAGTTTTACTGGAAACCAAAATCTTTCATCAAAAAGATGATAATCTTGTTCTTTGCTAAAAAGTTACTCACTAAAAATTTTACTGAATCGTTAGAGAGGTTAAATAATATTATTGAGAGTTTAAAAAAGTCTGAAATCAAATAGATGTTCCCTAACGGAAGTACCCCAGAAATCCAATCTCAACACGTTAATTTCATTAAACCACTAAAAAACCCGAACAATAACTTGCTCGAGTTCTTAATTTTAAAGAAAACAAAAGCTATATATAGCTTTGGAATTTATACTAAAAATTCAAATAAATTCGGTTTGTTATTTAAATATTCTCCATAGAAATTACGTTCTTTCATTCTGTTAATTAAAGGCTGTAAATCTTCCACTCTTTCGATTTCTACCCCCACCACAGCAGGTCCATTTTCTCTACTTGTTTTTTTAGAATATTCAAAAAATGTAATATCATCATTCTTTCCTAAAACATCTATTACAAATTCTTTTAATGCTCCAGCTCTTTGAGGAAAGCGAATGATAAAATAATGCTTTAAGCCATTAAATAATAAGGCTCTTTCTTTTATTTCTGCAGTTCTCGTAATATCGTTATTACTACCACTTACCACACAAACAACATTTTTATCTTTAATCTTATCTCTATATAAATCTAATGCTGCCAATGTAAGTGCTCCCGCAGGTTCAACTACAATAGCATCTTTGTTATACATATCTAAAATGGTTTGACATACTTTACCTTCAGGAACGGTTATCATTTCAGTAAGATTCTCTTTACAAATCTTATAAGTAAGATCTCCAACCTGTTGCACAGCGGCACCATCAACAAATTTGTCAATGCTTTCCAATTTTAGATTATCACCTTTCTCAAACGCAGTTTTCATAGATGGAGCACCTTCAGGCTCTACACCAATTACTTTGGTTTCCGGTGATATTATTTTAAACACTGATGAAAGGCCAGAAGCTAAACCTCCTCCTCCAACAGGAACAAAAACATAATCAATAGATTGCTCAGATTGTTCAATAATCTCTAAACCAACAGTGCCCTGTCCTTCAATTATTTTTGCATCATTAAAAGGATGTACAAAGGTTTTCCCTAAACTATCACTCACATATTTAGCCGCATTATAGGCATCATCAAAAGTATCTCCAGACAACTGAATATCCACAAATTCACCTCCAAACATTCTTACCTGTTCTACTTTTTGTTTTGGTGTAGGAGTTGGCATAAATATAGTTCCGAAAATTTGCTTCTTACTACAAGCCAAAGCTACTCCTTGTGCATGATTTCCTGCACTAGCACAAACAATACCATTGGAAAGCTCTTCTTTAGAAAGAGAACTAATTTTATTATAGGCCCCTCTAATTTTATACGAGCGAACTTGTTGCAAATCTTCACGCTTTAAAAAAACGTTAGCACCATACTTCTTAGAATAGGTATAATTTGACAACAAAGGTGTAACAGCGACCACCTCTTTCAAGGTGGCTGCTGCCTTTTTTATATCTATTAATTTTGGATAATATGTTTTTGTATCTACCTCCATTATTATGCTAAAACAGGCTCACTAGCCTCTGTTTTTACTATTTTCATTGCTGTCATAGCAGTACGTAAAACCTTCCCTGACTGTTCAACTGGATGATTTCTGATTGCGTCATTAACAGCAATTAACGTTTGATTATCAACTCCATTTGAAGTACCAAAAGATTTTCCGATAACCTCTGTTGATACAGTTTTCATGAAATCCGTTAATAAAGGTCTACAAGCATGATCAAATAAATAACATCCGTACTCCGCTGTATCAGAAATAATTCGATTCATTTCGAATAATTTCTTTCTAGCAATTGTATTTGCAATCAATGGTGTTTCGTGCAAAGATTCATAATATGCCGATGCTTCAATAATCCCTGCATCAGTCATTGTTTCAAAAGCCAATTCAACACCAGCTCTAACAAAAGCAACCATTAATGCACCATGATCAAAATATTCTTGTTCAGAAATTTCTTTACTTGTTGCTGCAGTTTTTTCAAAAGCGGTTTCTCCTGTTTCTGCTCTCCATGTTAATAGATTCTTATCATCATTTGCCCAATCTTCCATCATAGTTTTCGAAAAATGTCCAGACATAATATCATCCATATGCTTGCGGAATAATGGACGCATGATATCTTTTAACTCTTCCGATAATTCAAAAGCTTTGATTTTTGCAGGATTTGATAATCGATCCATCATGTTGGTGATTCCTCCATGCTTTAAAGCTTCTGTTACGGTTTCCCATCCATATTGAATTAATTTAGAAGCATAAGCAGGCTCAATTCCTTCTTCAACCATTTTATTAAATGATAAAATAGACCCCGTTTGCAGAACTCCACAAAGAATAGTTTGCTCTCCCATTAAGTCAGATTTAACTTCTGCTACAAAAGAAGACTCCAATACTCCAGCTCTATGTCCACCAGTTGCGTAAGCATATGCTTTTGCTTCTGCTAAGCCTTTACTTTGAGGATCGTTTTCTGGGTGAACAGCAATTAAAGTTGGAACACCAAAACCTCTTTTGTACTCCTCTCTAACTTCTGAACCAGGACACTTAGGTGCAACCATAATTACGGTAAGATCTTTACGAACTTGCATTCCTTCCTCCACAATATTAAATCCGTGAGAATAGGCTAAAGTTGCTCCTTCCTTCATTAATGGCATCACAGCTCTTACTACTTGAGTATGCTGCTTATCTGGTGTTAAATTACACACTAAATCGGCTGTTGGAATTAACTCCTCGTAAGTCCCAACTTTGAATCCATTTTCAGTTGCGTTTTTATATGATTGACGTTTTTCTGTAATTGCTGATTGACGTAATGCATAAGAAATATCTAAACCAGAATCGCGCATGTTTAATCCTTGATTCAATCCTTGAGCTCCACACCCAACGATTACCACCTTGGCTCCTTCTAACGCCTTTATTCCATCTTCAAATTCTGAAGACTCCATAAATCTACACTTTCCTAATTGAGCCAATTGTTCTCTCAGTGATAATTGGTTAAAATAATTTTCCATTTTTTTATTATAAAGTTTATGTTGTTTATTTTTTACTCCCAAGTTTTTAGCATTTGCGAAACTGGCATTGCTGTTTTAGTAATTGCTATTCTTCCAGATCTAACAAACTGCATTATTCCATGCTTATCTAAAGTATGATACAATTCTTCCAACTCTTCTTTTGAACCTGATTTCTCTAAAACGAAAAAGTCCTTATTAATATTAATTACACGCGACTTACTACCATTAATAACATTCTGAATTTCGTCGTTGTCTGTTAACAAGTCGGTACTTAATTTAAAGAGACAAGATTCTTGATAAATTGTTTCTTCATCTCTATGGTAATATGCCTTAATTACTTCCACTTGTCTTTCAAGTTGCCCCAAAATCTTCTTTACCTGATCTTCTGAAAGTTTCACGAGTAACGTAAATCTTGAAACACTTTTAATCTCTGACTTCGAAACATTAACACTTTCGATATTAATATGTCTTCTTTGAAATATCGAAGAAATCCTATTTAACAACCCTACGTTGTTTTCTGTATAAATTGATATGGTATATGTTTGCTTATTTTCCATAATTACTCTAATCTTATTTCTGACACTGATGAACCTGTTGGTATCATAGGAAATACATTATCTTCCTTTTCAACGCACACTTCCAAAAAGTAAGCGTCTTTCGACCGCATCATTTCTTGAACAGTACTCGCTAAATCTTCCCTTTTAGTAACTCTTTTTGCTTCTATTTGATATCCTTTTGCAATCGTAACAAAATCTGGATTTACCATCTCAGTTGACGCGTATCGTTTATCAAAAAATAACTGTTGCCATTGACGCACCATTCCTAAAAACTCATTATTTAAAACAACAATTTTAACCGCTGTTTTTGTTTGCAATATGGTTCCAAGTTCTTGAATTGTCATTTGATATCCTCCGTCACCAATAACCGCTACCACTTCTCGCTCAGGCGCTCCCATCTTTGCTCCAATAGCAGCAGGCAAAGCAAATCCCATGGTTCCTAAACCACCAGAAGTTATATTACTTTTTGATTGATTGAATTCGGCATAACGACAAGCAAACATTTGATGTTGCCCAACATCAGAAACAATTACAGCATCACCACCAGAAGCATTATTTATTTCTTTCATCACCTCTCCCATGGTTAATCCATCTTTTTCTGGATACAACACTCCTTTTATGACCTTATCATATTCAATAGCATCATGATTTCTAAATTCTTCTAACCATTCTGTGTGAGAGTTTTTATTGATCAACGGTAATATTTGTGCTAAACTATCCTTAGCATCTCCTATTACGGCTACTTCAGTTTTAACATTTTTATCTACCTCAGCAGGGTCTATTTCAAAATGAACTACTTTAGCCTGCTTGGCATACCTACTTAAATCACCAGTTACACGATCATCAAAACGCATCCCTACGGCAATTAACACATCACAATCATTAGTTAATACATTAGGCCCATAGTTTCCATGCATTCCCACCATTCCAACATTCAGTTCATGAGAGGTAGGTAGTGCAGATAATCCCAAAATTGTCCAAGCAGATGGTAAACCAGCCTTTTCAATAAAAGCCTTGAACTCAGCTTCCGCTTCTCCTAAAATAACCCCTTGACCAAAAACCACCATTGGTTTTTTTGCTGTATTTATTAATTCAGCAGCATCTTTCAACTTCTCATTTACAACTGGAGTTTTTGGCGCATAACTTCTTACCGAAGTACATTTTTTATATTCAAAATCGAACTCTTCAAACTGAGCGTTTTTTGTAATATCAATTAACACAGGTCCTGGTCTTCCCGATTTTGCTATATAAAAGGCCTTCGCCATTATCTCAGGAATTTCGCTAGCCTTCGTAATTTGATAGTTCCATTTTGTAACAGGTGTTGATATTCCAACAATATCTGTTTCCTGAAAAGCATCCGTTCCTAATAAGTGCTCAGCTACCTGCCCCGTAATACAAACCATAGGAGTAGAGTCGATTTGAGCATCTGCGATACCGGTAATTAAATTTGTTGCTCCAGGTCCAGAAGTAGCTATTGCCACTCCAACTTTTCCAGAGACTCTTGCATATCCTTGAGCAGCATGTGTTGCTCCTTGTTCGTGACGGGTTAAAACATGATGAATCTTGTCTTGGTATTTATAAAACTCATCATATACCGGCATAATTGCTCCACCAGGATATCCATAAAGAACATCCACACCTTCTGCCAACAAACATTTAATCACTGCCTCAGCTCCGGTAATGGTTTCTTTTACCTTTACAGTATCTTGCATTTTTTCTTGTGTTTTTGTTGCCATTTTTAATTCTATTTATTTGCTAGCTTTCGTTTAATCTTCTTTCTAAAATTCATCTGTAACACATCCATTTGATGCTGATGAAACTGTTTTCGCATACTTATACAAAACTCCTCTGCTTACCTTTAACGGAGGTGCTTGCCAGTTTCTTCTTCTTTCTTCTAATTCCTTTTCTGAAATTTCTACATTGATTGTATTTGTTTCAGCATTTAAAGAAATTATATCTCCATCCTTAACTAAGGCTATTGCTCCTCCTTCTTGAGCTTCTGGTGTAATATGACCAACTACGAAACCATGAGTTCCTCCCGAAAAACGACCATCTGTAATCAATGCAACGTCTTTACCTAATCCAGCTCCCATTATGGCTGCCGTTGGTTTTAACATCTCGGGCATTCCTGGTCCGCCTTTAGGTCCTTCATATCGAATTACAACAACATCACCTTTTTCAACCTTACCGTCTCTAATTCCATCATTAGCCTCGTATTCACCTTCAAATACTTTTGCTTTTCCTTTAAAAACTAGCCCTTCTTTTCCTGTTATCTTCGCTACTGAACCTTCTTCTGCTAAATTTCCATACAACATTCTTAAATGTCCCGTTTTTTTAATTGGCGACTCAACAGCTTTTATAACTTCTTGTCCTTCGATTAAACTAGGCACTTCTATTAAGTTTTCTGCTAATGTTTTCCCTGTAACGGTTAAACAATCACCATGTAATAATCCTTTCTCTAAAAGATATTTTAATACCGCCGGAATTCCTCCAACTCGGTGAACATCTTCCATTAAAAACTTACCACTTGGCTTCAAATCCGCCAAAAATGGGGTATTGTCTGATATTCTCTGAAAATCTTCTAAAGTAAATACCACATTAGCCGCTTTCGCTATGGCTAAAAAGTGTAATACTGCATTGGTAGAACCTCCCATCACCGTGACCAATCGTACCGCGTTTTCAAGCGATTTTTTCGTCACGATATCAGAAGGTTTAATATCTTTCTCTAACAAAACGCGTAAAGCCTCTCCAGCTCTAACGCTTTCTTCTTTTTTATCTTCACTAATTGCAGGATTTGAAGAATTGTATGGCAAACTCATTCCTAAAGCTTCAATAGCAGAAGCCATTGTATTTGCAGTATACATACCACCACAAGCGCCCGCTCCAGGGCAAGCTTTTTCGATAACACTTTGATATTCTTTATTATCTATTTTACCTGCTACTTTTTCTCCCCAAGCCTCAAAAGCCGAAACCACATCTAGTTTCTTTCCTTCATGACAGCCTGACTCTATTGTTCCTCCGTATACTAATACTGCTGGCCTATCTAAACGCAACATTGCCATTAATGCACCAGGCATATTCTTATCACATCCAACCACAGTTACCAAGCCATCATACGACATGGCTTGTACTACAGTTTCCATTGAATCAGCAATAACGTCTCTTGACGGTAGTGAAAATCGCATTCCAGGAGTTCCCATTGATATTCCATCAGAAACTCCAATAGTATTAAATATCAATCCTATTAAATCTTCATTCTGTGTTCCTTCTTTCACCAATTTTGCCAGATCGTTCAGGTGCATATTACACGGGTTTCCTTCATACCCTGTACTTGCGATTCCAACGAAAGGCTTTTTTAAATCTTCGTTAGTTAATCCCAAGGCATGCAACATGGCCTGTGCTGCTGGTTGGGTATCGTCTTGAGTTACTCTTTTACTAAATTTATTTAGCTCCATTTGTTAGTTTGTTAAGCATTTTTCACGAAGTCCTAACACTTCTTGTTTGTATAGTTTCATTAATTTTTGTCCCTGAGACTTTTCCCAATCCAAAGGAAATTCATATTCATCAATCGACTGTAATCCAACTACCTCAGCAGCCGTTCCAGTAAAAAAGGCACTATCTGCATATTTCAATTCATCTAGTGTAAAATGCTTTTCATGAACTGGAATTCCTTCCTCTTTACATAATTCAATAATAGTAGCCCTTGTTATTCCAGCCATTATATGTCCTCTTGGAGGTGTGTACAGTACACCTGTCCTTTCCATAAATATATTGGCACCAGAACATTCGGCAACATTATTATTCATATCTAAAAGTAAAGCTTCATCAAAACCTACTTTTTTTACTTCATTACTTGCTAAGATGGAATTGACATAGTGTCCTGTCACTTTTGCTTCCACAAAACACGATTTCGGATTTGGACGCTGAAACTTAGAAGTTTTTACACGTAAAAGTTTATCTCCCATTAGTTTCCCCCACTCCCAGCATTGTATTATCAAATCAGAACCCTTTGCTGAGAAAACTCCCATGTTTTCTCCCGTAAGTACAATCGGTCTTATATAAGCATCTGATACATTATTTCTTCTAAGCAATTCATACGTGATCTCTGTTAATTCTTCTACAGAATAGTCAAAATCAATATCCATGACTTCAACCCCAAACTTTAAACGCTCATAATGTTCTTTAGATTTAAAGATTTTTGTTCCTTCTGTTGTACCATAAGAACGAATACCTTCAAACACCCCATTACCATAGTGTAATGTTTGCCCATAGGTACTTGTTGAAGCCTCTTTGGCTTTAACAAATTCTCCATTGTAAAAAATTACAGATTCTTCTTTGTAATACATCTTTTACCCTTTTTATTTTCGAAATTATTTTATTGTTTTATTGTTTTTCTTCTATAGATTCGAATTAAATGATTCTCAATCCTCATATTTTTAACATAACCTATTGTTTTTCAGTATTTTACAATTCAACCATCCATGATAGTCATATGTCAAAAAAAAAGCCTGTATCACTCAATTGATACAGGCCTCTTTTACAACGTAATAGCTATCCGTATCAACTCGGTGATGAGCTAATAATGACGATAATTACGATGTTTAAAACTTGATTCATTTTAATTCTAACTAAAAAAGGCTTCCAAAATTGGAAGCCTTTTCTTATATTTTTATTATAAATATCACTTCCCTTATCCTTGCGAAATAATCACAATGACAATAATAATAGAGACAATATTTAATACTTGTTTACTCATTCTATTGGCAAATATTTAATTTTTTTTCGATTTCTACAAATTATTTCCATTTTTTATTTTTCTTACCCACTTTTTACATGTCCTTATAACCTACTAAAAATGTTTAACTTAAAAAAAACACGATTTATATTTGTTTTTTAAAATTAATTTATAGATTTGCCATATTATGCAAACAAATAGAATATACAATATCATACCCAGTTTGTTAGTGCGGTGCTAATACCGACACTATTACTTCGCTTTTGTGAACTGAGTTTTTGTATCATTTTATTTTCAAGTTTTGAAATCAATCATATATTTTTTTATCGTAGTTAAACAAATTGTCGTTTCGAACGACATAGTAACTCGCACTTTCTTTCCTATCCGACCTCGCCCGTAAGGGTGACACTTAATTATGGAGCTCAGGTGAGTCCGGCTCTTCTCTTAAAACTCAGAATCAATTTAACCAATAAGTTAAGAAAAAATAATTTTCACTAAATATTAGTACAATGAAAATTGTTATTGCAAATGCATCACATAGCTCATATGCTTCAATTATTTGTAACACCATTGAGCAGGCTGCCCAAAAAAGAGGTACTGGAATTGCGAAACGCAACCCTAATTATGTTATTTCTAAAATAGAACAAAGTAATGCTGTAATTGCTTTAGATGGAGATAAGTTTGCAGGATTTTGCTATATAGAATCTTGGGAACACGGAAAATTTGTAGCAAACTCTGGTCTTATTGTTCATCCAGATTATAGAGGTATTGGGCTGGCAAAAAAAATTAAAAAACACATTTTTGATTTATCAAGAACCAAGTTTCCTGAAGCCAAAATCTTTAGTATTACCACAGGGTTACCCGTTATTAAAATGAATAGTGATCTTGGATACAAACCAGTAACTTTTAGCGAATTAACAGAAGACGAATCCTTTTGGAAAGGATGTCAAACCTGTATAAACTACGATGTTTTAAAAAGAACAGAAAGAAAAATGTGTTTATGTACTGGAATGTTGTACGATCCTGAGAGTGCTGTATCTAAAAAAACAAAAGTTAAAGAAAAAGTTTTTCAAAGACTTAAGAGAATTAAAGAAGGAATGTATTTAAAAAAGGAGAAGAAAAAGGTTGAAAATAATAAAAAGGATAATCAAAGAAATTCAAAACAAACGTATAGAAGCATTTTTTCATAATTAGACTCCATTTAAACGGATTCTTAGTTAAATAACATGGAAAAACTCTTAAAAATATAAAAAAAATGGAAAAATTAGTTATTGCATATAGCGGCGGTTTAGACACATCATATTGTGCCGTTAGTCTTGCAAAACAAGGATATGAAATTCATGCTGTAAGCGTGAATACTGGCGGGTTTTCTTCAGAAGAAATTAAAAGAATTGAAGAAAATGCCTATACCATGGGAGTCACAACCTACAAAAACATCGACGCTGTTAATGATTTTTACGAAAAAGTAGTTAAATATTTAGTTTTTGGAAACGTATTAAAAAACAATACTTACCCACTTTCTGTTAGTGCTGAAAGAATTATTCAGGCTATAGAAATTATTACTTATGCAAAAAGTATTAATGCCAAATATATTGCTCATGGAAGCACGGGAGCTGGAAATGATCAAGTAAGGTTCGATATGATTTTTCAAACGATTGCTCCCGAGATTGAAATTATTACTCCAATTAGAGATTTAAAACTTTCAAGACAAGAGGAAATCGATTATTTAAAAGCGAACGGTGTAGATCTTTCTTGGGAGAAAGCAAAATACTCTGTTAATAAAGGGCTTTGGGGAACAAGTGTTGGTGGAGAGGAAACTTTAACTTCAGAAAAAGCTTTACCCGAACATGCCTACCCCTCTCAATTAACAAAAACGGAGCCCGAAGCTATAAAATTAAGTTTTACAAAAGGTGAATTTACTGCTATTAACGGTTTTAGAAATGATCCTGTTACCAATATTGAAACATTAAACTCAATTGCTTCAGCATATGGAATTGGTAGAGATATTCATGTAGGTGATACGATTGTTGGAATAAAAGGGAGAGTTGGTTTTGAAGCCGCTGCGGCATTAATAACTATAAAAGCGCATCATTTGTTAGAAAAACATACGCTAACAAAATGGCAATTGCAACACAAAGAATATTTAGCAAACTTTTACGGAATGCATTTACATGAAGGTTTGTATTTAGACCCAGTAATGAGAGATATTGAATCTTTCTTGGAAACCAGTCAATCAAAAGTAACTGGAGATGTATTTGTTACATTAAAGCCGTATCACTTTTCTTTAGATGGTGTACAATCACCACATGATTTAATGAATGCAAAATTCGGAAGTTATGGCGAAATGAATAAAGGTTGGACTGCCGATGAAGCCAAGGGTTTTATCAAACTATTAGGGAATCAAAATAAAATATACCAACAAGTAAATCAATAGGTAGCAATTATCAGTGATCAATTATCAATGATCAGTTAATAATTCGAAATCAGAATTAACAAAACAACATGATACAAGTAGGAATCATAGGAGGCGCTGGGTACACAGCAGGAGAATTAATTAGATTGTTATTGCAACATCCAAATGCAACCATCAATTTCGTGTATAGCACCTCTAATGCAGGTAATAAAGTTTCACACATTCATCAGGATTTAGAAGGAAGTACCGATATAAAATTCACTCAAGAAGTCAATGAGAATATAGACGTTTTGTTTTTGTGTTTAGGACATGGAAACTCGAAAAAGTTTTTGAACAGCAACGGCTTTTCTTCACAAACCAAAATTATTGATTTAGGCAACGATTTCAGGTTAACACAAGACCATATGCATGATGGTAAGGAATTTGTTTACGGCTTACCAGAATTCCAAAAAGAAACTATTCAAAAGAGCAGTTATATTGCGAATCCAGGTTGCTTCGCTACTGCCATTCAGTTAGCTCTTTTACCATTAGCCAACGCTAAAAAGTTAGGCAATGATATTCATATTAATGCGGTTACTGGGGCTACCGGAGCAGGAACCTCCTTATCAGCAACTACCCATTTTACTTGGAGAGATAATAACTTTTCTTTTTATAAACCTTTTACGCATCAACATTTAGGAGAAATCAACCAAACGGTAAAAGAACTACAATCAGATTTTAAATCGGATATCCTGTTTTTACCTAATAGAGGTAATTTTTCAAGAGGAATATTTGCTTCATTGTATACTAATTTCAATGGAACAATTGAAGAAGCTAAAGAATTGTATACTTCTTTTTATAAAGATGCACCCTTCACCCATGTTTCTGACACACCAATTCATTTAAAGCAAGTAGTGAATACGAATAAATGTTTAATCCATTTACATAAACACAATAACAAGCTTTTAATTACCAGTATTATTGATAATCTATTGAAAGGAGCTTCTGGCCAAGCTGTTCAAAACATGAATCTATTGTTTGACCTTCCTGAAGGAACCGGATTACAATTGAAAGCCAATTATTTCTAAATCTATTAGAGAATAGATATACAAAACATAAACAAACTAAAAATACTCAAGTGAAAATAGCCATTATAGGAACGGGAAATTTAGGAAAATCAATTGCAAAAGGATTGATTAAGAATAATGCGTTTGAGAGTCTTTATTTAACAAAAAGAAATTTAGACGAACTACAGGAGTTTAACAATACTAAAAACGTTTTCTTAGGTACCGACAACCTCAAGGCAGTAAAAAATTCGGACGTACTAATCTTTGCTGTTCAACCGAGACATTTTGAAAAAATACTACAAAATATTCAAACAGTACTTACTGAAAAACACGTTATCATTTCAACCATAACAGGGTTTTCAATACAGAAAATTGAAGATACCATAGGTGAGAAAAACAATATTCTTAGAGCAATGCCAAATACGGCGATAGCTGTGGGTAAATCTATGACTTGCATTTGTAGTAATTCACACGCCAATGGTCATGTAAAAATTGCCACCTCTATTTTTAATGTTTTGGGAAATAGTTTAGTCATTCCAGAAAATCAAATGCAAGCCGCAACTGTAGTTTGTGCAAGTGGAATCGCTTTTTGGATGCGTTTGATACGGGCCACCACACAAGCCGCTATACAACTTGGTTTTGATGCAAAAGAAGCACAAGAATTAGCCATGTTTACTAGCGAAGGTGCAGCCAATCTTTTAATTACTTCTGGAAATCATCCAGAAGAAGAAATAGACAAAGTTACCACTCCTAAAGGTTGCACTATTGAAGGCTTAAATGAAATGGAACACAAAGGATTAAGCGCCGCTTTAATTCAAGGAATGGTAGCCTCGTTCAACAAAATTAACACGATAAAAAAAGAACAAATATGAGTTTGTTTAATGTATACCCTCTTTTCGATGTAACTCCTGTAAAAGGAAAAGATGTATTTGTTTACGATACCGACAATACTAAATATTTAGATTTATACGGAGGTCATGCGGTTATTTCAATCGGTCATGCTCATCCTAACTATACAAAAGCTATTACCGACCAAGTAAATGCTCTTGGGTTTTATAGTAATTCTATTCAAAATCCTTTACAAGTAGAACTTGCCAAGAAAATTACTTCAATTTCCAATTGTCATGACTATCATTTATTCTTATGTAACTCTGGAGCTGAAGCCAATGAAAATGCATTGAAATTAGCCTCTTTCCATACGAATAAAAAGAAAGTAATTGCTTTTAAAAATTCATTCCATGGTAGAACTTCCGCGGCAGTAGCGGCAACCGACAATCCTAAAATTGTGGCTCCTATTAATGCACAACAAGAGGTCGCTTTTTTAGAATTTGAAGATTTAGTAGGAGTCGAAAAAGCTTTGCAAACGAATGATGTTTGTGCTGTTATTATAGAAACTATTCAAGGAGTTGGTGGTTTAGACGAGGCTTCAACTCATTTTTATCAAGGTTTAGAAAGATTATGTAAAGAATACAATACTTTATTAATTGCTGACGAAATTCAATCTGGTTTCGGAAGAACTGGAGACTTCTTTGCTTTCCAAAAGCACGGTATTACTCCTGATATTATCTCAATGGCAAAAGGAATGGGGAATGGTTTTCCTATTGGAGGTATTTTGATCCATCCAAAAATTGAAGCCTCATTCGGTCTTTTAGGTACTACTTTTGGAGGAAACCACTTAGCCTGCGCAGCCTCTTTAGCAGTTGTAAACGTTTTACAAGAAGAAAACTTAATAAATAACGTAAAAGAGATATCAGCATATTTCATTGAAAAGTTGAAAGAAATTCCGCAAGTAACAGCAATTAAAGGAAGAGGATTAATGTTAGGTATAGAGTTTTCTTACCCGATAGCATCGCTAAGAAAATCACTATTATTTGATCAGCATATTTTTACAGGAAGTGCTAAAAATCCGAATTTATTGAGATTACTCCCTTCATTGACTTTACAAAAAGAACATGTAGATACTTTTATTAATGCCTTACAAAAGGAACTAAAAGCTGTCACCCTATGAAACATTATACTAGCCTAGATGATATTCAAAACCTCGATTCAATTATTGAGAAAGCGATTCAATTAAAAAAGAATCCCTTTCAATATAATGACTTAGGTAAAAATAAAACCTTAGTAATGCTTTTCTTTAATGCTAGTTTACGTACAAGATTGAGTACTGAAAAAGCTGCAAAAAATCTGGGTATGGAAGTAAGTGTTTTAAATATTTCACATGCTTGGAACATGGAATTCGAAGATGGTACTGTTATGAATTTAAATACTTCGGAACATATTAAAGAGGCGGCAGAAGTAGTATCTCAATATGGCAATATTATTGCTGTAAGAGCTTTTCCAACATTAACGGATAAAGCAAAAGATACTTCAGAATTAATTATCAATAGTTTCAAAAAATATGCTACAGTTCCAATTGTAAACATGGAAAGTGCCACAGATCATCCTTTACAAGCTCTGGCCGACGGAATTACTTTAGAAGAACAGAAATCTAAAAAAAAGCCAAAAGTAGTATTGTCATGGGCACCTCATCCAAAGGCGTTGCCGCATTCGGTTGCCAATGGATTTGTTCATTTAATGAATAAGGTTGATGTTGATTTTGTAATTACACATCCCTCGGGGTATGAACTAGATCCTAACGTTACCAAAAACGCTCAAATTGTATACGACCAAGACGAAGCTTTTAAAAATGCTGATTTTATATATACGAAAAATTGGAGCTCATTTTCTGATTATGGTAAAATCCTCCAAAACAATACTGACTGGATGATTACGCAAGAAAAATTGGGAAACGCCAAGTTTATGCACTGCCTGCCCATTCGTAGAAATGTTGTTGCTGAAGATGCCGTTTTAGACGGAAATAACTCTTTAGTTATAGAACAAGCGAACAATAGAACCTATGCGGCACAGATAGTATTAAAAGAATTATTAACTCAGTTGAAGTAATTTATAAATTTTGAGTGTTGAGTGTTGAGTGTTGAGTGTTGAGTGTTGAGTGTTGAGTGTTGAGTGTTGAGTGTTGAGTGTTGAGTGTTGAGTGTTGAGTGTTGAGTGTTGAGTGTTGAGTGTTGAGTGTTGAGTGTTGAGTGTTGAGTGTTGAGTGTTGAGTGTTGAGTGTTGAGTGTTGTAAGATTCAATTCTTTACTTAAAACTCAAAATTTAGAATTAAAAATTTAAAATTAAAACCATATAGAGTGGAAACAATAAAGATCGTAAAAATAGGTGGAAACATCATTAATAATAACGAAGCGCTCGATAGCTTTATAGCGAACTTTTCTAAAATTACTGGTCCTAAAGTATTGGTTCATGGTGGTGGAAAACTAGCCTCTGAATTAGCTAAAAAAATGGAGGTTCCTGTAAAAATGATTGATGGTAGAAGAGTTACTGACGAAGCTACACTCGACATTATTACAATGGTATATGCTGGAAAAATCAACAAAAACATTGTAGCAAAATTACAAGCTAATAAGGTAAATGCTTTAGGATTTACTGGTGCCGATGCTCAAACCATTGTTTCCGTAAAAAGACCTTCAAAACCTATTGACTTCGGATATGCTGGCGATATAGTGAAAGTAAACACCTCAACATTAGAGTTATTATTAAATAATGGAATTACTCCTGTTTTCTGTGCCATAACTCATGACATAGAAGGGAATCTATTGAATACAAACGCAGACACCATTGCTTCTGAATTAGCCATTGCTTTCGGTCAAAATTATAGTACAGAACTCTATTATTGTTTTGAGAAAGATGGTGTTTTAAGAAATATTGACAACCCCGATTCTGTTATTGAAGAAATCGATTTAAACACCTATCAAGCATTAAAAAGTGAACAGGTGATTTTTGAAGGGATGATTCCGAAGTTAGATAATTGTTTTCACGCACTTAAAAACAACGTTTATCAAGTACATATTGGAAAAACCGACATGCTATTTAATCAACAAACAAAACATACATTATTGCAATTATAATGATACAAAAACTCACCACAAAAGCAATTGAACTATTAAAAAACTTAATAGAAACCCCTTCTTTCTCTTCCGAAGAAGACAATACTGCTTTACTATTGGAAGCATGGTTTAAAAACTATGAGATTCCATATACACGAACTCAAAACAATGTTTGGTCTGTTCACAAGGAATTTGACCCTTCGAAACCTACCCTATTATTGAACTCACACCATGACACCGTAAAACCCAATAATGGATATACAAAAGACCCATTTAAGGCAATTGTTGAGAATGGAAAACTCTATGGCTTAGGAAGTAACGATGCGGGAGGTTGTTTGGTTTCTTTACTAGCTACATACACCTATTTTTACCAACGAAGTAACTTGTCTTATAATCTTGTATTTGCCGGAACAGCAGAGGAAGAAAGTAGTGGCCCTGATGGACTAAATGGCTTATTAAAAACATTACCAAAAATTGATGTTGCTATTGTAGGAGAACCAACATTAATGCAATTAGCTATAGCCGAAAAAGGGTTGGTTGTTTTCGACGCTGAAGTCAAAGGAACACCAAGTCATGCTGCCCATCCAAACACAGATAATGCCATTTATAATACTATTAAAGTGTTGGAATGGTTTAAAAATGTACGTTTTGATAAAACTTCTGAGACTCTAGGTGACGTAAAATTAACGGTAACACAAATCAATGCTGGAAAACAACATAATGCAGTACCTGCCAATGTCTCTTTAGTAGTTGATGTTCGTGTAAATGATCAATATACCAATCAAGAAATTAGCGATTACTTACAAAATAACGCTCCATGCAGCTCAATTACACCAAGAGGATTAAATTTAAACTCCTCTTCTATTCCGAAAGAACATGAATTGGTACAGGCTGGAATTGAACTTGGTCGGGAAACCTATGGCTCTCCTACCTTATCAGATCAGTCGGTGCTGAGCTGTCCATCTTTAAAACTAGGTCCTGGAGATAGTACACGTTCACATACTGCCGATGAATTTATATATGTAAATGAAATCGAAGAGGGTATTGATTTGTATATTCAACTATTAAGTAAAGTACTAAAAGAAAAAGCTGTTGCTTTAAACACAGCAGAAAAGTAATACAAGAATTAAAAATATTAATACAATGATGAGTGAAAAAAAATGATTAAAACTTTGTTCGATTAAAGACACTCATATTGCATTAATGCTTGAATTAGTGTAAGCATTAAACGGAGAATAGATAGAATTTTGTTTGTTTTAGAAGGGTACAACACAATTAGTACAACTATTCGAAGTTTAATGCTTTTTAAAAAATAAAAGTAAGTTATTCGTACAGGGTCGAAGTAATCCAACGTGATACTGAATACAATGAAACTTTATGAATAATTACATTATAGACTGGATATTTATGTTATTCATAGCTAAATAATCCGCATTAAAAACTAAAGACAAATATGAAACTTTGGGATAAAGGCGTAAGCATCGATAAAAAAATAGAGAGTTTTACCGTTGGAAATGACAGAGAAATAGATCTATTTATTGCTTCTTATGATGTACAAGCTTCTTCGGCTCATGCCAAAATGTTAAACAGCATTGGCATTTTATCAAAAGAAGAATTAACTCAGCTTATTGAAGGGCTTGAAAAATTGAAACAGCAAATAAAAGAGGGTACTTTTATTATTGATTCTGAGTTTGAAGATGTACACTCGAAAATTGAATATGAGCTTACCAAACAATATGGTGAGGTGGGTAAAAAAATACATACGGCTCGTTCAAGGAACGATCAGGTTTTAGTCGCTTTACAATTGTATTATAAGGATAACCTTGAAATACTTATTAAAAAAACAAAAACACTTTTTGGTACCTTATTGCAACTTGCTGAGCAGTATAAAGATCATTTATTACCTGGTTATACACATTTACAGGTTGCTATGCCCTCCTCTTTTGGACTTTGGTTTTCGGCTTATGCCGAATTGTTAATTGACGACTTATATTTGGTGGAAGCAGCTTTAAAAACAGTGGATCAAAACCCCTTAGGTTCAGCAGCAGGTTATGGTAGCTCCTTTCCTATTGACAGGGAGTTTACGACAAAAGAACTTAATTTTAACTCCTTAAAATACAATGTAGTAGCAGCACAATTGAGCAGAGGAAAAAGTGAGCGAACAGTAGCCATGGCTTTAGGTGGATTAGCAAATACCTTGTCTCGTTTTGCGATGGATGTTTGTTTGTATATGAGTCAGAATTTTGGTTTTATCACTTTTCCAGATGAACTAACCACTGGTAGTAGCATTATGCCTCATAAAAAGAATCCTGATGTTTTCGAGTTGATTAGAGGTAAGTGTAATAAAATTCAGGCTTTATATACCGAAACATTATTATTAACGAATAATTTGCCAAGTGGTTACCATAGAGATTATCAGTTATTAAAAGAAAATATTTTGTATGCTTTCGAAGATTTAAAAGATGTACTCGATATTTTTGATTATGCCATTCAACAGATTATTGTTAAAGATATTGACCTGAATGATGATAAATATAAATATTTATTTACGGTTGATAATATCAATACTCTAGTAGAGAAAGGTATGAGTTTTAGAGACGCTTATAAAAAAATAGGTGGTGAAGTTTCAGATGGTTCCTATGTTCCCGATACTTCTAAAAAACATAGTCACTCAGGAAGTATTCATAATTTAAGCTTGGATAAAATTCAGGAAAAGATGAATCTATTATAAATTATGAATGTTGAATGTTGAGTGTTGAGTGTTGAGTGTTGAGTGTTAAATCAAACAAACTACTATTATAAAGAACGATAGCACCCCTTTTATCTCATACAAAGCTAGAAATTTGGACTTTGGACTTTGGACTTTGGACTTTGGACTTTGGACTTTGGACTTTGGACTTTGGACTTTAGACTTTAGACTTTAGACTTTAGACTTTAGACTTTAGACTTTAGACAAAAGTACATTATTAGCAGAAGAGCAAGATTCTAAATAGATAGGTCTTGCTTTTTTTAGTTTATATCCCTTATTCAAAATATAATTTTATTGAACTATAGAATATTTTCAATTTCATCCCTTATAATATACTTAAACCTTTGTATCATGAATAAAATCGACAATAAATATCTAGTTAGAATGAAAAAAGCTAACGAAGTAATAATAGTTTCAATATATTCGTTAAAATCTCTTATCAAATAATTAAGTAATACCAGCATTACTACATATATTCCTAAAGAAATTATGTAAAGGGTAATATTTGCTATTTGTTTCATGCTATTTTTATACCTTCTAAAAGAATCTTCATCAATATTAATATTACTCTTTTCAATCCTTATCCTTGAACTAATATTCAATAACAACGAAAAAAACAGTCCTGTAAAAATTGCAACTCCGGCCGCTAAAACCTTATCAAATGAGGAAAGTTTCACATCATTAAATACAACAAGAACTACAAACAGTACAGGTAAAAAATAAAATAAAGCATAATATAAAGCTTGGATAAAATTCAGGAAAAGATGAATCTATTATAAATTATGAATGTTGAATGTTGAGTGTTGAGTGTTGAGTGTTAAATCAAACAAACTACTATTATAAAGAACGATAGCACCCCTTTTATCTCATACAAAGCTAGAAATTTGGACTTTGGACTTTGGACTTTGGACTTTGGACTTTGGACTTTGGACTTTAGACTTTAGACTTTAGACTTTAGACTTTAGACAAAAGTACATTATTAGCAGAAGAGCAAGATTCTAAATAGATAGGTCTTGCTTTTTTTAGTTTATATCCCTTATTCAAAATATAATTTTATTGAACTATAGAATATTTTCAATTTCATCCCTTATAATATACTTAAACCTTTGTATCATGAATAAAATCGACAATAAATATCTAGTTAGAATGAAAAAAGCTAACGAAGTAATAATAGTTTCAATATATTCGTTAAAATCTCTTATCAAATAATTAAGTAATACCAGCATTACTACATATATTCCTAAAGAAATTATGTAAAGGGTAATATTTGCTATTTGTTTCATGCTATTTTTATACCTTCTAAAAGAATCTTCATCAATATTAATATTACTCTTTTCAATCCTTATCCTTGAACTAATATTCAATAACAACGAAAAAAACAGTCCTGTAAAAATTGCAACTCCGGCCGCTAAAACCTTATCAAATGAGGAAAGTTTCACATCATTAAATACAACAAGAACTACAAACAGTACAGGTAAAAAATAAAATAAAGCATAATATAAAATAACATTAAAAGGGTCTGAAATAATTTCATTATCACTATCACTTTTTATGCTTTTTATTGCTTTCAGGTATATCTCTCTATAACTTCTAAAATCTAGCACTATTTAGACTTTTTTGCTTCTTTCTTTATTTGTTCAATCTCATTATTAACCAGCTCCTGCATTTTTTTAAAATTTGGTGAGTTATCCGCATTAATACATTCAAACGGGACTCTAATATTTGGAACAATATTTATAGTTTCATCTGAAGTATCAATTTCAACAGTCTTTTTTTCCTTATATCCATCATGATTCCTGACATATGTTACTTTTATATCATCCTGTCCCATTTTTGCTGAGACGCCATGACTCTTTAGAAGAACCTGAATATCTTGATCATCAATTTTTCCATTACTATTCTTTATACTACCGAACTTAATCGATGCCCTATCCGCTGAAATGGCTGCTGTATCATGTATGCTTTTTTTTCTTATCAGTGTTACGTTTAAAATTTGAGATTTACTCAAAAACTCTTCTTGTCTCTTTTTCGTTGTTGTTGCTTGGAGCTTCCTTCCAGATATACCAAGAGAATAATTAGCCAATATTTTCTTAAACAAGTCGTCAAATAAAGGTTTAATAGTTAATGAACCATTCTTTTGAAGAAACAGATACACATGATTTGAATTTGTGGGCATCCATATTCTAGCAAAAACCATTGAACCTACTATATCTTTATTGGAAACAACATTTTTCTTCTTTTCTTCATCTATCACATACTGTTTAACTCCTGTCAATCCACCATTAATCATTAAATCAAGAGTTCGACTTTCATGATTAAAATCATATTCTTCAAGTATACCTCCATGGGTATTTTTATTGTTTTTGAATGAATTTTCTGTATCAAGAATCTTAATAACATCTTGTACAAATCCTTTTCCGAATTTCTGTTCTACTTCCTTGTAAATAGAACTCAGAAAATCATTCGTAGAAATTAATTCAGTATTTCTTGCACGCTTTTTTTTATTCCAAAAGAATACATTCCTAAGAATAGGGTATGATTAGCCATAGTAAGTTGTAGTTTAGTTAGGTTCTTGAAAATTACAAAAAAATCATTAGTATATTGGAGTTTTTCCAATACAATAATAAAAGGTTAGAACTAAATTTAATGCTTTCATTAATGAGATCAATCCAACATTATATTAAATCGTAACCAATTCATTCAAATTGTTATATACCAAATGACCAGAAAAGATTTTATTGAAGTAGTTAAAAATCTCAATACAGATTTAAGAAAGAATCCCGACAAATGGGAGAATAATAGCCTAAATGATTATTTAGAGGCAATATCTCGTTATACAGAAGAGATACAAGCTTTTTATGACAATACAAACCAGAATATAAACTCTGAAATTCCATCTTGGAAAATATTCGCTGATATTTTAAAAGGAGCTTCTATATACGAATAACAACCTCAATACTACGAATACCAATTCAATACAAACCCTCACAATCATTCCATGTACTTTTAGCTAAAAATTTAGTTAAATGAACATTGAATTAAAAACACTCTCCCTAAAAACACTAATTACTACTATAGCTATTGGTTTCCCTTTGATTATTGGTATAAGTGCCGTTTCATCTATATATACCGAAAACATGAATCTTTTCCTTCTCTTTATTCCAGCCTTAGGATTATGTTTTTATTTAGGGTTTAGATTGTCAAAAAAAACCACTAAAATAGATTTAAGGAATAGCGAATCCATTAAAATTAATGATCAAATCATTGCTCATAACGATATCATTGGATACTATATTGATGATCGAGGAGGTTCTCAAAAAGGCTTTTACTTAAAGCTAAGCAACGAAAAAACTATTATGATTGGAGGTTCGAAATTGGGAGAAGAAGGAGAAATATTTGATAGCACTATCAACAAAATAATTGCTGTTATTGAACAAAACAATCAAGATTTCCATGTACTTCAGTACAACGATATCTACAAAGAATATACTTTCTTTTCAAAACCTGCTTTTCGTATTGGGCTAGCCATCATACTTTTTGTTTTGGCTTTATTAAAAGTAATTACTTTGTTTACTTAAAACGTTATTGATTCTATAAAGGATGTAATATGTCGGTAATTAATGAACATCTTCCAAAATTAAATTCGAACCTGAGCCTTTCTTTTTTTAAAATTATGAACACAGAGAACAATAACAGTCTAACATTAGTGAATCAATTAGAAAATAGAGATGAATCACTTCAAGAAATATTTGATGACTACTTCTAATACCTTATTCCTTACAAATGGTTTATTATAACTTTATGCATCCTAATTGGTGTTATTGTTCTTAGTAATTTTCTATTTGCTGGAAAAAGTTACTCTATTTCTGACTATAACACGATAAAAACTGGTATGCTCATTATTCTCGGAACTTTAGTCTTTATCCTTTTCATCATAGGGATTATTTGCTATAAACGACAATCCAAAGTAAGAGAACAAATTATGAAAGTAGCCAATGCCAATAATGTACCTTATCAAGGTTTAAGAAATGAAATTAATAGTATTATTGCCTACAATAATTTAGGTCATAAAATATAATACTCCTGCATAATAAGTCATATTGTAGTGATACTATTTTATTCATTTAAAATCAACCTAAACCCCTTACCGTGGATGTTTTGAATTTCAATTTTATTCTCTTTATCGCTTTTTAAATATTTCCTTAGTTTGGTTATATAAACGTCCATGCTTTTGGTTGTAAAGTAATTATCGTCTCCCCATATTTCAGAAAGTGCTTGCGAACGCAATAGTATGTTATCTTTAAAGGCTATTAACATTTTCAGCAGTTCACTCTCTTTGTATGTTAATTTTGTTTCGATATCATTCAAAACAAGAACTCTCTTTACCACATCTAATTTAAAATTTCCAATTTCATAGATAGTACTTTCATCATCCAAGACAACCTCAGATTGTTTCCCGAGAAGCGCTTGAATTTTCAAGTATAAAATATCAGGATCAAAAGGTTTTTCCAAATAATCTAAAGCTCCCAATTCAAAACCTTTTACTTTATCTTCTTTCATTATTCGGGCTGTTAAAAAAATAAAGGGAGTTTTAATTCCTTTGTCTTTTAATTCTTTTGCAATCGAAAAACCATCCTTGTTAGGCAGCATTACATCAAGTATAAAAAAATCGAAGAGTTGATTTTTTACAATTATCAAAGCCTTTCCTCCATCTTTACATAGTGTTACATCAAACTTTTTAATTTCTAAAAAAGCCTTTAAAACCATTCCAAAGTTGGGGTCATCTTCAACTAATAATATTTTTTTTCTCGGTTGTGTATCCATACTATTTAATTTCCTGTGGCAAAAACAACGAAAAGATACTCCCTTTCCTACTACTTTTAAGAGACACATATCCATTATGAGCTTCTGCTATTTGTTTCACATAACTTAATCCTAATCCAAATCCTTTTACATTATGAAGATCATCAGTTGAAACTCTATAAAACTTTTCAAAGACCCTCTTTACATCCTCTTTTAGAATACCCATTCCTTTATCTGAAACACGAATAACTATGTATTCTTTTTTACTTTCTATTAGAATTTCAATATCGACGTTATTAGGTGAATATTTAATCGCATTATCTACCAAATTACTAATGGCTTGATGTAAATACATTTCGTCGGCATTAACAATGGCGTTCTTTGTTTTTACTAAACATTTAATAGTTCCTTTGTTTTTATCAATTCGAATTTTACTCTGAGAAACAACTTTTTCCACAAGCTCCAATATATCTACAATTTCAACTTCTAGTTCGGCTATAAAATGATCATTTTGCGCCAACTTTAAAATCATTTCTACCTGCTTATTCATACGTTCATTCTCTTCCTTAATTACTTTCGTAAACTGTCGTACAATTGATTCATTTTTAATTATCTCAGGTTCCTCAATGGTAACTGCCGCTGTGCCAATAGATGCTATAGGTGTTTTAAACTCATGAGTCATATTATTGATAAAGTCGGTTTTAATTTGAGACAACTTCTTTTGCTTTAAAATTATCCGCAAAGAGAACCATAAACTAAATAAGATGATTAAAACCATTACCGTAGATAATACCACGTTAAAAAATAATGATTTATATAAATATGATTCTTTATCATAAAAAATCACATAAAGACTCGTATCATCAAAAACCTCTAACGTGTATTCACTTTTTTCTAATAAGGTCATATTCGTTAATTCTTTCCCTAAAACACATTTCCATTTATCGGATTTAGTATTTTTAATTCCAAAACTATAGGTCAGTTTTATTGCATTAGAAGTAAAAACTTTTTCTATTAAACCCTCAAAATCTATTTCCTCGTAATAGTTAAGACCTTTAATATTTTCCTGACCATAAATTATAGAAACGGTTTCTTTAAAATTACCAACAGTATTTCTTCGTTTCAAAAATGCCTCCTGAAACTCGTTTAAGGAATTATAGAAATCTTGATCAAATTTTGGTGTAAAATTGAACCTTTTAATTGAGTATAGTTTAAATCTATATTTTAAATCTTCACTTACATAATCATAGTCTGTGTTAAAATTTTCATCAATAATAATGCTATTCTTTCTATTATGTGTTTTAATAACCTCTTTAACCTCGGTAAGAGATTTTACAACAGACTCATTAAAATTTTTTCGTGTAAGTGTAAAACTATTATCTAACCAATTTATTTGAGAAAAAATGATTCCTAAGGAAGATAATCCTATTAAAAGAATTACATATTTGAAATTTCTTCCTTCCATTTATAAGTTGTTTTTATTTTCAAAGAAACGTATTTACATAAGGTATTTACTACTTCTTAGTTTTATTTAAGAGTTTTTAAGGTTTTTTAAGGTTTGAGCTTAATCATTCCATTCACCAACAATTCTTTTAATTTTCTCTTAAGCTTTTTTAATACTCAATTACCTAACTACCATAAACATAAACAATAATTTTGTCTCATCAAATCAACAAAACATGAATATTCAAAAATTAATTTTATTTATATGCTTTATAAGTTCTTTTCATTTTGGAGTCGCTCAAAATAGTAACATTGAAATTTCATTTGGTAACTACCAACAAAAAGCTATTGAAATAGTTCTTACCGAAAATAATAAAACCATATCGCAGTTATTTCACTCCTACGAAGAATTAAAAAGTTCAACTAAATTCAAATCACTAGGAATTGCTATTGCAAATTACATACACCTAGAAAACGATGCAATAAAAGTTAATATTGCCAAAATCAGCGATGATTTAAAGGAAAAATCTCATAACAAGAATACAACATTGGATATTTCCCATAGCACCGATAAAAAGAAAATCACCATTGACATTCAAATCAAAAGCATCTAATACCATTTAATTCACAAATAACAACTCATGAAAAAAATAATTCTAATTATCCTTTTTTTCTCACCCCTATTTTTGTTCTCTCAGACAAATGGAGTGCAGTTTGAAAACGCCGAAAATCAATTAAAAAATAAAGAATACAAAGCTTGTTTAGAATCTTATATAAAGGAGTTTAAAAAAGAAACCGGAAGTGGTCAAAATTATTACGATGCTTCTATTTGCGCTGCAAAAAACAACAACATTAATTTATCCTTTAATTATTTAGAAAAAGCTATCAAATCAAAACATATTTACCTAAATAGCATTGTAACAAATAAAGATTTAGAGATATTACATACTGATAAGAGGTGGCTTTCAATTTTGAAAAAAATAAAAAAAGCGTATAAAGAATTTACACAAACTCCATTAACACAAGAGCAACAAAAAGAGTTGATAGATTACGTCAACCAATCTATTGCTGCTGTTTATTTTGATAAAGAAAAAGGAAATGATTTACAGAAAATCCTCCTGAATACTGATTTTGGAAACCTTCCACCAAAAGTAATAGTAAAAAAAATAAAGAAAAAATTAGTTTCAGAAGCCAATGACATTCATTTTCATGTTGGAGTACAAAAACTTAGTTTAAAAACAGAGTTAGAAAAAACACCTTTAGAAAAAGTTAACCATAATGGAGGTTTTTCTGAAGTAAGATTCTTAAAAGGAAACATCGGTTACATTAAGTGGGATCGATGTATTGCAGATGAAATTGCATATTCAAAGCTGGTGGCTGCACTAATTTTTTTAAAAGACTGTGATGCTTTAATCTTTGACATTACTAATAATCCCGGTGGAAACGGAGCTATTAGTGGGTTTATATTTACTCATTTATTTAAGAGTAAAAAGCATCAAACTTTGCTACAAAAAAAGTGCAAAGGTGAAACAGAATGGAGAACTTCAGAAGTTCCTTTTAATTATACTAACGGACCTAAATTTTATGATACTCCTGTCTATATCATGACTTCAAAAAACACGGGTTCTGCTGCTGAATATTTTGCATTTACCTTACAAGAATTAAAACGAGGGAAAGTTATAGGTCAAACTACTGCCGGTGCAGGAAACCCAGTACTCAAAATACTTTTTGGTAATTATTTTGCCTATGTTCCTAATTGTGAAATCCGAACTAAAGACGGAAAGTCTATCGAAGCAAAAGGAGTTGTTCCAGATATAGAAATGGAAGATGAATATACAATAGATGATGTGTTAAAAGTTATAAAAAAGTAAAAACGAATATACTAACTAAACATTTTTTTTGACAGTGCGAATTAGTGATTCGCGCTGTTTTTGGTTTTAAACTTTCATTATCATATAGTTGATTTATTTTATAGAGAACCAATTAAATTAATATTTCTTTATTTTTATAAAAGGAAAAGAGATAACAAACCACTAACCTTATGTCAAACACAAAATTAATTATTGAAGAAAGAAGTAGAGATATTGGAGATTTTCTTGTAGGTAGGCTACTTCCTTTTCGCAGAAAGCGAATGATTGGTCCGTTTATTTTTATTGATCATATGGGACCAACAACACTTGGGAGGGACAAAATTATGAGTGTAGACCAACATCCGCATATTGGCTTAGCTACTTTAACTTATTTATTAAGTGGTGCTGTAATGCATGCTGATAGTATTGGTACCTCTCAAAAAATTGTTCCTGGCGAGGTGAATCTGATGATTGCTGGAAAAGGTGTTACACATACTGAAAGAACTCCAGAAGAATTAAAAGAAAAAACCTACCAAATGGAAGGTTATCAAATTTGGTTAGCCTTACCAAAAGATATGGAAGATAACCAACCAGAATTCCATCATTTAAAAGCCCATGAAGTTCCTTCCTGGGACGAGAATGGCTTAGCTATGAAACTAATTGTAGGTTCTGCATTCGGAAAACAGTCAAATTTAACCTTATGGTCTGATTTATTTATGTTAGAAATAGTAGCTCAAAAAGACACCACTGTAAACTTAACAGGTAATTTAAAAGGCGAAATAGGTATTTTAGTACATTCGGGAGAAATTACAGCTTGTGATGAGATTGTTAAAAAAGGGCATTTACTAGTTTCAAAAGAAGATGATTTTTGTCAATTTAAAATAAAAGCGAACTCCAAACTTTTCATTTTTGGTGGTCAGCCTTTTGAAGAACCGAGATATATTGATTGGAATTTTGTATCACATGATAAAGCTAAAATAGAGAAAGCAAAGTTAGCTTGGAACAACAAGCAGTTTCCTAAAGTTATAAACGATAATAGTTATATTCCGTATCCCACTGTAAACGTATAAGGCAACAACACTTACAAATTGAAAGAAGAAAAACTATTACTCATTCTCGATATTGACGAAACCTTAATTCATGCTACTTCTAATAAACTAGATAAAGAAGAGGATTTCTCTGTATTCAATTATTATGTTTACCAAAGACCATATCTACATGAATTCATTGATGAAATAAGAAATGATTATCATTTAGCCATTTGGTCCTCCGCTTCGGATGATTACGTTCGTGAAATTGTCAATTGTATAATTCCAAAAGAGATTAATTTACAGTTTGTTTGGGGGAGAAGTCGATGCAAACCTAAACGGATTTTAGATATCGATTCTTACGGGATTTATGACAATAGATATCAAGAACAATACAACTACATCAAACCTCTAAAAAAAGTAAAAAAATTAGGCTTTAAACTCGAGAGAACACTCATTGTTGATGACACTCCCCATAAATGTATTGAAAACTATGGAAATGCCATTTATCCGAAAGAATATCTAGGACAGAACGATGACGATGAATTACTCTTTTTAGCAAAGTATTTAAAAACATTGAAAGATGAAAAAAATGTCAGAAAGATTGAAAAAAGAGATTGGAAGAAGAAAATACAAAAGTAATTCTCTGTCTAAAATTTTATCTATCGTATTTTTATTCCTATCGGCTATCCATTTTTATTGGGCATTTGGAGGAACCTGGGGATTCAACAATACCTTACCTGAAACATCTGAAGGAATCAAAGTTTTAAGTCCAACTTTTACAGATAGTATTATCGTAGCGTTTGTTCTTCTCCTGTTTTCTAAAGTTTATCTATTCTATCAAAAACCACTAAAATCTAAAACTTTAACATACCTAAAAACTATCCTCTTGTGGTTAATTCCTTTTTTATTCCTGTTAAGGTCTATTGGCGATTTGTACTATGTTGGTTTCTTTAGACAAATTCAAAACACAAACTTTGCTTATTTTGACGGCTACTTGTACTCTCCCCTTTGTTTAACAATAAGTTTTATCGGATTCATTATTCTAATAAAAGTAAAAAAGGCATAAAAACACAATTTTACGATCTCATATTTCTCTATTTTTATGGCAAACTACTACCATGACAAAAATTACTCAATTACTGCTATTAACTCTCCTCTGCGCTAACCTTAGCGCTCAAGAAATTAAAATCAATACCAAAAAAATCACTCATTATCTGCAAACGTTTCGTAACAATAACAGATTTAATGGTGAAGTTCTAATTGCACATAAAAACAAGGTTATTTATAGAAAAAGTTTTGGATACGCCAATAATGAATCTAAAAGGATTTTTAATAAAAACACCAAGTTTCAATTGGCTTCGTTGTCTAAACAGTTTACCTCCTCGGGTATCCTAATTCTTGAACAAGAGAAAAAGCTATCCATTCATAATTATGTTTCAGATTACTTACCTAATTTCCCATACAAAAACATAACCATACAACATTTGATGTCTCATACTTCAGGCTTACCAAATTTTGTTAATTCCATGTGGAAAGATCTAGATACAACAAAAGTAAATGGGAATAAGGAAATGTTTGAAATGTTTGCTTCGAAAAAATATGCGTTGCAATGGAAACCTGGAGAAAAATGGGAATACTGCGATATAGGATATTGTACACTAGCTTCCTTAATTGAAAAAGTTAGCGGTAAGAGCTATAAGAACTTCATGAAAGAAAAAATTTTCGACCCTGCAAATATGAGCAACACTTCTGCGGAACATGCTACAGATTATAGAGCGGTTAAAACACCAGAATTAGCAATGGGATATGTATATGATACTAAAACGAATAACAATCGAATTGCCTATGAAACTCCTGAAAACAGCTTTGTTTATTGGCTCGGTGGTTTTTATGGAGACGGCTCTGTTATTAGTACTCTGGACGACTTACTGAAATGGGACAAATCTCTATACGAAAACAATATTATTAGCAAAAAAAGTTTAAAAAAAGCCACAACTCCAGCAAAGTTAAATGATGGCAAACTTGCCGATGCTTGGGGTTCTCATTACGGATTAGGTTGGACATTATTTACTTCAAAAAAGTTCGGAGAAGTACAATCTCACTCTGGGCAACAACCTGGTTATAATACAAGACTTACAAGATGTCCAGAAAAGGAATTAACCATTATTATTGCCGCAAATATGTCTATTCCAAAATTCTGGGAAATTGATTTATTGAAAGAACTCGAAAAGCAGCTATAGTTTTTAAAAATATACTTTATATTGCAGTACCTCCCTCTTGACTTATCAAAATCGCGTCTGAATATTGCTATTATCTAACCTTATTTAAAAATTATGTTTCGTTATTTATTATTAACCGTTGTATTAGTCGTAACAAAAATACATTCACAAACCCCGTACGCCTCTATAGAAGGACATTATAATCTGTCAGGATTCGAAATGGCTTCTGGAGTTTATCTTATCAAAAACAAAACATTTTTCTATTATGCCTCCTTTGGAGCCGTTGATTTAAAAGTTTACGGTACATATGAAATTAATAAAAACGGAAATTTATCACTTTACCCAAGCAAAGATCTTTTAAAGGAATTTTATATTTATGGAGTAAAAGATACTACTTCAAGTAAAAACATTGAAATATCTTATAAAAAACCTTATCGTAGAAAGGTCAAAAAAATTTCAATAATATCTGATGCTAAATCAATACCCTTTCCTGAATTCACTTCAAACAAAAAGGATGTTTCAATTACTCTAAAAAGACCTATTATTGGTGAAATACAAATTGATCATAACAACGATAACTCTACAAGTTCTTTCATATTACCTAAAAATGTAATCGAACTGAAAATATTCCATAATTATTACGCAAATATGACAAAAGAAATTTCGAAAGGCATATGGAAAATAAAAGAGAATATTCTAGTTGATGACAAACTCAAACCATATAAAAAGAAAGAAATTAGTTCGATTACCATTGAAAAAATACTTTCCTTTATTGAAAAAAAGAAGAAAAACACTAGCTATATAAAAAATGGTAAAACTTATCATAGAATTGATCGATAACATATGAAAAGACTAATAATTCAAAGTGTACTTCCTCTAACTATAATTTCATTTGTACTAATTTCACAGTGGAAATATGTATTAGTTGTTGATGGCCCAGATGATTTTTTCGTTGGTTTCCCTTTGATTTATAAAGGACCAGGATTTCATACATCCTTATCTACGCAATATTTTATATCAGAAATGATTTTTAATTTAATTGTTTATTTCTCTATTTCATTGATCGTTTGTAAGATAATAAATAGATTTTATACAATTAACATTCCAAAAAAACTATATACTAGTTTCTGGATTGGTTTTGGGGTTTTTATTCTTTTTTTCATTTACTTATTTCATGAATTAGATAATAGAATTCACTTAAAAAGAGACTTTGAGGTAGAAGTAATTGAAAGTGGTTTCGCTTTTTTTAACTTACAGCCTACCGAGAGACCAGAGATAGATAAATCGAATACTCCATGAATCAAGCAAAACCTCAACCTAGAATTGAACAATTAACTGAGAAAAAATTCATCGGTCAACGAATTGAGATGAGTTTAGTTAATAATAAAACACATCAACTTTGGAGTCAGTTTGTTCCAAAAATCAATAAGATTCAAAATCGTATTTCTGAAGACAAAATCTCTATGCAGGTGTATCCTCCTAATTATTATAAACAATTCAATCCTTCAAACGAATTCGAAAAATGGGCGATTGTAGAGGTGCTTAATTTCGATTTAATACCCAATAATATGGAGACTTATATTATTCAAGAAGGAACATACGCTGTGTTTGATTATAAAGGTTCCAGTTCAAATCCCTCTATATTTCAATATATTTTTTCAGAATGGATTCCAAACTCTCCTTATGTTGTTGATGACAGACCTCATTTCGAAGTATTAGGAGAAAATTATAAAAACAACGATCCTAATTCTGAAGAAGAAATTTGGATTCCAATAAAAGCGAAATAATATATTTTAAACTCATTTCACTTTAAATACTATAACCTACTATATATTTAACCATGTATAAAATAAAACAACAACTAAAGAAAACCACCAAGAAGTTGTGAATGCTTGGGAAGCTTCGGTAAGAGCTATACATGATTCCCTAAAAGAAGAAGATATCGAATATTTCAAACCGAAACTAAAACTCTAATCATTCTGGGAGACAAGGCTGAACAAATTTCAATCGTATCGGTAGCGCATCTGCACAAAACATTAAAAAACTCACAACTCTGGGTAGTCCCTAATATGGGACATTATGCGCATGACGGTGATAACAGAAACGAATTTCTTCGATTATCTAAACAATTTCTATCATTGAACTAGCCTTCATTAAGAGACACTACCAATCACGCTACCACATTATAAACCAACGAAATGTAGTAGGATTGAATATAAATAGTAAAGTAAAAAATAATCACTTCATACATACTTCACGATATTTTCACTCAAAGTTACGTTATATCTTTGCAGTGTAATTAATGTTCCCCTTATATTAAATTACGAAAAGGTTATCGCTCCCCGTAATCATCCCATTACAAACTTTCCCCAAAAAGTATATTACACTAACGATAACCTTTTTTATTTCCCTTTTTTTAAGGGGAGAAGTTGGCTCCTTCGGGAGCTTTCTTATTTTTTTACTGTTTTTTAAATTTTTTTTTAATTTTTATGTGACCTATCAAAAAATTATGTGTCATATAAGTAATTTAAGTAATAAAGCTGGGGGGCTTTTATATTTAAGGTTAAATTAAGAGGAGCTTTTCATAAGCTCCTTTTTTTATGTATCACATTCAAACACATATCGTTAGTCTTTTTTTTAAAAAAATTGTTTTATTACTTTTACAGAAATGGAAACACTTGACAATATATTAGCAGCCACCGATAATGCCAAAACAAAACTTTTTAAGAAAGGAACTACAATACAAAAAGCTGGAAGCACTAAACCTTTTGCTTATTACGTTACTAAAGGTTTATTGAAAAGCTACATCATAGATAGCAATGGAAAAGAACATATTTACATGTTTGCTTCTGAAAATTGGATTATTGGCGATCTTGAAGCAATGGAATATAATCAATCAGTTGAGTTATACATAGATTGTATGGAAGAGACGGAAGTTATTATTTTTGATAAAGATTGCTTTTTCGAAACTAAGCTCTCAAAAGAACAAATTATCCATAATACTCAACTTTTATATCGAAGGATTGGTAGACTTCAACGACGGGTTTTGATGCTTATGGGCACTCCTGCCATTGATAGATACAAATATTTTTTAAAAACCTATCCCGAACTAATCCATAGAGTACCTCAACATATGATTGCCTCTTTTTTGGGAATCGCACCTCAAACCTTGAGTACTTTAAAAGGAAAAATAATACGTTCAAAAGATTAACCCAATCACTTTAACTAACAACTAATCATATAATTCACACTTTTTTCTTCATATAGATGAATGCATAATACTCTGGAGTTTTTGAATTTTGAAAGGAATACAGAAACTAATAAGTTATTATGAGCAAACCAAAAATAGCAGATCGAAAACCGATTAAGGTAACATTAAAAAAAGGAGAAGAACAATACTGGTGCGCATGCGGATTAAGTAAGAATCAGCCCTATTGCGATGGTTCGCATAGAACTACTGATATTACTCCAAAAAAATTCATAGCAGAGGAAACAGGAGATGCCTATTTATGTATGTGTAAACACAGTAAAAATCCACCTTATTGTGACGGAACCCATGCTACGTTAAAAGAAGTAGAAACGGCGGTAAACACTTCGCCTACATCTAGAGCAACAAAGGAAGAGCCTACACTTGCTTATATTAAAGCCTTAGCGAAAGATGGATTATCAAAAGTCGGTCATCATGGTGAAATGGGAGCTATGGGAGTTCCAATTCCAGAATTACCACAATGGAAAGATATTCAAATACTCGCAGCCCAAATGGCAACCAAGCCTTTGATGGAAGATATTGAAGTTAAAACAGAATTAATTATTGGCCCCAATGCTAAAAAACCGCTAAAATTAGATATTCCTTTATTCGTTTCCGACATGAGCTATGGAGCACTTTCTGAAGAAGCGAAAATATCATTAGCAAAAGGTGCTGAGCTAGCAGGTACGGGGATCTGTTCTGGAGAAGGTGGAATGCTAAATGAAGAGCAAGAAGCTAACTCAAAATATTTTTATGAATTGGCTTCAGCTAAGTTTGGTTTTGACTGGAATAAACTAAAAAAAGTACAAGCTTTTCATTTTAAAGGAGGTCAAGGTGCCAAAACAGGAACTGGAGGTCATTTGTCAGGGAATAAAGTTATTGGAAAAATAGCTCAAGTACGAAACTTAAAAGAAGGAACACCAGCCGTTTCACCACCTACATTTGACGATTTAAATACTCCTCAAGATTATAAAGACTTCGCTGATAAAGTAAGAGAAATTACTGGAGGAATTCCGATTGGTTTTAAACTATCAGCTAACCATATCGAAGAAGATATTCAATTCGCTTTAGATGCAAGTGCGGATTATATTATACTCGATGGCCGAGGAGGAGGAACAGGAGCTGCTCCATTAATTTTTAGAAACAATATTTCTGTCCCTACAATCCCCGCTCTTGCTAGAGCAAGACATTATCTTGATAAAATGAATCGTAAAGATGTTACTTTAATTATTACTGGAGGTATTCGTGTTCCTGATGATTTTATAAAGGCAATGGCCTTAGGCGCAGACGGAATTGCTTTATCAAATTCCGCATTGCAATCAATAGGCTGCGTTGCAGCAAGAATGTGTAATACGAACAACTGTCCAGCAGGTATTGCTACTCAAAAACCTGAATTAAGGAAACTATTAAATATTGATAAATCGGCAAATCAATTATTTAATTTCTTTACCGCCTCTGCCGAACTAATGAAAGTCATGGCTAGGGCCTGCGGGCACGATAATTTAAATAAATTTAACTCTAAAGACATTACTACTTGGAAAAAAGATATAGCTGAGCTAGCTAATATCCGATTTGCAGGAACCATTAACTATTAAAAAATATTTGTTAATCATTTAAACTCTGAGTTTCCCATGGAAAAGCTCAGAGTTTTGATTATTACCAATCTTAAATCAGCAACCTAACTGGTTATTACAATATATTCCTCAAGAAAAATAAGCAACACGGCAGTTCAAAAAAAGAAGTCGCCGTGTTACTCTGAACAAACTTAAAGGGAGATATTAAAAGTTATCAGCATTTGTTTTCAAAAGTCTTCTACCTTCTTGCATATTATTAGCTCTATGATGTTCGTTACAATCATTTCCTCCTGGTCCAGTCTTAATATCAACACAATCCCATTTATTCGGTATCTCCACAAAAACCCCATAATTTCTTCCAGCTACTTTTGTGGTTTCATACAAGTCATCCAATTCAAAATCTTTATATCGACTAAACACGTTAGTTTGATAATAAATAGGGTACCCCATCTTTGCATGTGGTAATAACCATTTTTGATAAATCTCTTTAGTACCTATATTATTATGATTCAAACTATGTTGTCCAAGAATCCCTTTTATTCCTAGTATTCCTCTTGCTGCAAAAAAAAGCTCGCTAGTTCTCTCCTCATCTGTTGGACTATCATTCCCATCAATTTTATAAGGATTTAAAGCTACAATTGTTCTCGTTTTTTTCCAGGTATTGTTATGAATTCTCAACATCCTTCTATAAGCTTCTATATCTTTATCGGGTGTAAAACCAGCAGCATACATATTTTCTTTATTTTTCACAGACACTTCAGGTCTACCTAATCGATTCCACATTACTTCGCCATGAAAGGTCATAATTCCATTAGCCTGAACTCCGGCTACCATAGGATTATCATCGTATCGCTCAGCTAAGGTTCTCATTAAGCGATTATAGTTATTTAGAAAAGAAGATTCCCAAAATCTAGGAAGTTTAAAATTATCAGTGTCTTGTCTATAATCCCAAAAGACGTATCCTACTTCTTCTTTCAACCATTCAGGACTCCATACCCCACAATTCATTCGAATAATATATTTATAGTTAGGATTAACCTGTTTTATGTGCTCCAATGCATCGTCTATAATTGAAAAGTCATAATTCCCTCTAGTTGGTTCTAGGTCTGACCAACGAATTTGATGAATTGAAATATCTAGTTTATTCACTGGTGTATTGTAAAAAGTTCTTTTAGAATCAATATAGCCTCTTGATTGACTAACACCTCTTAAAGCAATACCAGAAGGCACTGGCTTAAGTCCAGTTGAACAAAGCCTTCCATTTTTAATATTTTCTTGTTCGTGCAATTCATTATTGATTGTATGTACAACTGTAACATCTCTGCTTTCGTTATAAAACACGTTCCTAATTTCATAAACACCCTGATTTTCATCGTTTGTATCCCATATTGTAACCGAACATATGATATCATCTATATGATTTCCAGCTACATTAAACCAAGTACTTCCATTTTTCAATTCACCATGACTTTTAATGGTAAAACAATTTTGACTTTCAACTCTTGCTGCTCTCTCTTGCAATACTTCGGTTTGGCTCATTTGCGTTACATAATTATCTGAACACGATAAAAACGTAAAAACTACAGCTAAGCTAAGGTTAGTGATTTTTTTCATAATTAAATTATTATTTAAATATTGTTTGATTTAATTAAGAAGGTAAGATATTCTATTTTCCTTCTTATGTTTGAATTAATTCTAACTGTTCTTTTACAATTAAATAATTCACCAAAGTACTTTTGAATACTTTTAATTTAACTAAACGTATCCTAGCACTTAACATATCTAAAATTTACTATTTCCTTAAAGAAAACTCAATATCAGTACGCATCAATGTATATAAATTAAGTAAAAACGAGTAACACAGTAATCCTAACCCCAGAATCACTGCGTTACTTCGGATAAACTTAGAGGGGATTTATTAAAACTTTCGTGCGTTACTTTTCAAAAGCCTACGCCCTTCTTGCATGTTATTAGCTCTGTGATGTTCGCTACAATCATTTCCTCCCGGACCTTTTATAATATCCGTACAGTCCCATTTATTAGGTAACTCAACAAAAACTCCAAAATTTTCTCCAGCAACTTTCGTACCTCTATATAAATCTTCCAAATCGTATTCAATACCCTCGGCAAAAACTTGGGTTTGAAAATAAATAGGGTACCCCATTCGAGCATGAGGTAGTAACCATTTTTGATATATCTCTTTATCTACATTGTCAAATAGAGTATGTTGCCCAACAATTCCTTTTACTCCCAAAATATTCCTTGCAGAAGAAAAAAGCTGACTTGTTAAAGTTTCGTCAGTTGGACTATCATTTCCATCAGTTTTATAAGGATTCAAAGCTATAAGTGTTCTAGTTCTTTTCCAAGCTCTATCATGAATACGCATCATTTCTTCATAAGCAGAAATATCTTTATCAACTGTATACCCTCCACCATAAAGATTTTCTCTGTTGACCTCAGTAAATTCTGGTCTCCCTAACCGATTCCACATCACTTCTCCATGAAAAGTCATTAAAGCATTTGCCTGCACAGCTGCAACCATTGGATGATTATCATATCTTTCCGCCAATACCATCATTAAGCGCTCGTAATTCTGTAAAAAATTAGTATTCCAGAACTTTGGAAGCTTAAAATCATCTGTTTCTTTCTTATAATCCCATAAAACATACCCTACTTCTTCCTTTAACCATTCTGGGCTCCATACCCCACAATTCATTCTAATAATATATTGATAACTAGAATTGACTTCTTTTATATAGTCAAGAGCATTATCAATAATTGAAAAGTCATAATTCCCTTTTGTCGGTTCCAAATCTGACCAACGAATTTGATGAATTGAAATATCTAATTTTTCAACTGGAGTGTTATAAAATGTCTGTTTAGAGGTAACATATCCTCGAGTTGGACGGCTAACTCCTCTAAGAGCAATGCCAGCAGGCACGGGTTTTAATCCTGGAGAGCAAATTGTGCCACCTCCCAAATTCTCTTTGCTATAAAGTAAATTATTTATAGTATGTATAACTGTAATATTTTTGGATTCATTAAAAAATACCGTAACGACATTATGTGTGCCTCTCGAGTTTCCATGAGCATCCCAAATTCTAATTGAATTTTCAATTTTAGATTTCTGATTTCCATCAAGACTAAACCAAGTACCTTGCTTTTTCTTCAACTCACCATAATTTTTAATGGCATGGCAACTCTGATTTTCAACTCTAGCTGATTTCTGTTCTCTTATTTCTATCTGACTAATTTTAGTCATATAATTATCCGAACACGATAAAAATAGAAACGAAATAGCCAAAATAAGATTAGTAATTCTTTTCATAATTAAATTAAATTCTTATTTAAATATTATTTGATTTAATTAAGAGGATAGGGTATTTATTTCCCTCTTACTATTGAATTATTTTTGACTTAATAGTTTCAATTAAACAATTCACTCATATACTTTTAAAGACTTTATCATAGTGCTATTAAAATAGCGACTTGATTTTAGGAATTATGAATATCGCAGTTATTTAACCCGTAGTATTCGTTGTATTTAATATCCAGTAGGTAGCTTTATTTAAATAGAAATCTGGCATTTACTAATTCCATAAGAAATATAATATTCTTAGTAGAAATCCATTAATACTGTTTTTGTTATCAGGAAATTTACACTAAGTATTTAGTACCAAATAATTCCTCTCCTTACAAACCTCACCTTGTTTTATCAAATTATTTGTTACTTTCAATTAACTTAATTGCCTTGTCAGCAAAACGCCCTCCCATAACTACATAACCATTCGCCGACATATGAATATTGTCTTTAATTTCCTGCCCTTTTCTATTCCGTCCTGTGTTCAGATCATCTGTATTAACCCAATCAAATCGTGGATTAGACTCTGCCACTTTCATTTGAACTTCTCTAATCATTTTCCAATGAGTCCATTTCTTTTTCTTGAGACCAAAATCGCTTATTCTACCAATAACAAAATTGATATCTGCTCTATTTAAATCTTCACTTAACTGTTTATATAGACCTAAGAGGCTTTGTTCATAAACCTCTCCATTATTTTTTCTTGCATCTCTTTCTCCTTGCATCCAAACAAAAGTTACTGATGTTATTTTCTTTTTTTTATAGCCTTTTTAACACGTATCATTAAGGAGTCGTACAAGTACGGTTCCGCTTTTGGATCATTCCCTTTTGCAGGCTTCCAATCTTTATACCATCTCCTAATGGGTTGCCCTCCTTTAGCATATTTTACAGTTATTATATTTTTAGCACCAAACTTCTTTTTAATCTCAGGAATAAATGATTCCTTTGGCTTTAAAAGCTGCATATTTGATTGTCCCGAAAGAATAAATAGATGCTTCCCTTCTTTTTTTGAAGAAAAAAATGAAATAATAAGTACTAGTAAGAAACTAGAAATAATATAGATAGTTATCATTAATAAATATATTTATTTCCAATTTGAAGTGTAACAAAGCCCAACCTATATGTTTTAAGTGCCATAAACACTTATACAATATTAGGCAAGTTATACAACTGAAGTATTCTGATATGTAACAAGTTGTTCCTCTAATGTAACATCCTCTTATTTATTCAATAAAAATAATATAAACCAACAGCATCGCTATAGGATTCCGAGTATTAAATCCCTAACCAATTATTAAACTCAGCGGTTTTATTTTGACTCGTTTTCAAAACAATGTCAGAATTAACCACATTAATAGCGAGTATATTTTTATTATACCTACTTAATCTATCAATATAATCCTTATTTAAAATTTCACTTCTATTTATTTTGAAGAAAATGTTTGGATTTAGCATTTCTTCCACCTGTTTAAGTGAGGATTGAGAAAGTACATGTCGTTTATTTTTTTCATCGAATGCTAGCACAATACCGTGGTCTGCCTGGAAATAAACAATTTCTTCAATTCTTAAAAAATAGGTATACTGTGTCGTTTTAATTGCAATTTTATCTTGATAAGCTGTTTTTACTGTATTCGTTTTTTTATCAAAGTATTTTTCCAATTTTTCTAAAACACTCTTATCTTCCTCTTTTATCATAGCCTTTTTAAGGCGTACATATTTATCCACCGCTTTTTTAAAACGATCAAAAGGATATGGTTTTAATAAATATTCAATCCCACTAGTTTCAAAAGCATTCATCCAAAAATTATTATATGCGGTAATAAAAATAATCGGAATCTTTATTTCTAATCGCTTATATGCTTCAAAAACATTACCATCTCTTAGCTCTATATCTGAAAAAATGAGGTCTATTTCTTGAATTGACTCAAAACATTCGATGACCTCATCAACAGATTCAAATTCATTAACAATTTCTATTTTTTCACTATAATCATTAATGTATTTTCTCAACTTCCTTTTGGCAGGAAGCTCATCTTCCACTATGATGGTTTTAATCATTTTACAAACTTAACTTTGGTTAATTTATGTTGCTCCTTTTTTTTAAATAAGGAAGAAGAACTTCAAACTTTTTTTCTAAATTATTTATTTTGATCCCTTTTTTTCCGAGTAGTTTATATTGTTTTGACAAATTAACTAAAGCAATTTTATTCCCTATTATACTATTTTTATATGGTATTTTATTATTTACAACTTTAATTCCTTCTTCTTCTAACACTTCTATATAAACTGGGTTTTTAGAAGTCCCTTTATTATGAGTAATAGCATTTTCTATTAAAACTTGTAAGCAAAATGGAGGGACGAAACGTTCTTTCTCTAACAACTTTTTATCGATTGATAAAAAATAATATCCTTCATATTTTTCTTCCATTAATTTAAAATACCCTTCAGTGAACAGTAGTTCCTCCTCCAAAGTTACTAACTCTTTATCTGCACTATGCAAACTATATCTATACAATTCAGAAAAATGATTTAGAAAAACTGAAGCCCTTTCGGAGTCTTCCACAATTAACTGGTCTAAAATATTTAAATTATTAAATAAAAAATGAGGGTTTAACTGTGCTTTAAGTTGTGTGATTTCACTTTTAACTTTACCAATCTCATAATCAGACGCTTTTTTTTGATACTTAATACTTTCTTTATTGTACAAGTAAGCCAGTGAAAAACCTCCGAACATAATGAAATCAATTAGAGAACCTACTGTAAGATAAAACTCTCTAAATAATGTGGTATAATTTCTATGAAAGTTACCAAAAATCAAAGATACTATCAAAGAGAAAATGCTACTTATTACTAGGTACAAAAGTGCTCCAACGCTAAAAAACATTATATAATTTATCAATAAAGAATCTTTTGTCTTTATTCTTTTTTCGATTATTTTCTTGATAAAACGAGTAAACCAAAAAATAAAAACAGCTTTTATAAAAAACCAAAATGGAGCATCAGGAAAAAGTTTAAAATCCTCCCAAGATTCGGAATAACTTAATTCATTATTAATAATAATAATCCAGCTAAACAGAAAAAGGAATACTAAAAACGGAACGTTATCTTTAAAAAAATTGGGTTTGGTTTTCATATTCAAAAACAAATATATCGAATCCGCAATGAAATATAGTTTGAAATTCCATTGCGGATTGAGTAAGGCATAACCAGTTACTACTTTTAAGTTAGTTATTTTTTTGTGGCCAAGTATCAGTTACATTCCCTTTTTGATCATAAGCTTCAAGTTTTATTTTATTCTCGGCATCCACTATAAATTTAGCCCTTATATTTCCTTCTTGATCAAATAGAAATAATCCATTCTGTTTTCCAGATGTTTGTCCTATCATAACTCTAGGCACTCCCCCAATCATTCCTTTTTTTCTATACTCTTCGAACTTTTGTTGTTTTACTTTTTTATCTTTAATACTATTCAGTTCTTCCATAATTTTAGACGTTTCTCCCTGAGATTCATAATCTCCTCTTTCATTAAAAACAAGTCTTCCCGCTTTGTATCTTTTTCCTTTAAACTTTTCATCTGTAGTAATAAGTTGCATTACTTGATCTCCATCATACTGGTCAAACGTTAAAGACATTCCTGCACTATGCCCCTTTTCAGATTTCTTCCCATCGTAAATAAAACCACCACATTCTAAACCATCTTCGTTAAAGAAAAGCATTCCGGCTCTTTTCTTTCTTTTATGAAACTCTTTTCCGTTAATTTCATCACCTTCCGTTGGAAAATTAGCGGCATTAGTGATAAGCATTTTTACCGTACCATCATCCTCTATTACATTTATTCTTTTTACATCAATAGTATCAAATTTGGCATTGTCTTTATTTTTGAATGCTACGGTTGTTACCACACCTATCGCAACAGTAATACTCATTGCAAATGTTCTCAAAAATATAAGTTCTTTCTTCGTATTCATGTTTACTTCGTTTTCGTTAATAGTTCAAAAGTATTACCATACTAGAAAATTTAAAATTCGTTTTTGATGAACTAAGGAAAAACACCAACAAGCTCAGGAAATTTTCAAGTTTTAAACAATGTACCATTTACAAGGTGTTAAAAAAAACATAAAACGTTATGTAATAAAAAACCACCGATAGTTATCGGTGGTTTATAAAATTAAGAAGTTTTACTATTAATACAATCTACGAAGCGCTGTTTTGTCATTATTATTAAACTCTCCGTTTACTCCAGTATTAAAACAGGCTAGCATAATTGAAGTTGAATCATATCCAGTTGGAGTACCGTTAATATGGTTAGCTCCTATTCCTGCAGATCCTTCATTTGAATTTTGCCCACAACTTTGACGGCTAAACCAATCTGTGTGTCTAAATCCGATTGCATGACCAATTTCATGAGTAATTACATGTTCATTTACATTCGTAGAATATCCTCCTAAACCATAGATTTGAATCCACTTATAAGGACGTCCTCCACTAGGGAAACCAGCTTGACCTCCAGAACCACTATTATTAGGATTGTGATACACTACCATATCTTTAGATTGATAGTTTGTTCCAAAAGACAACGTAAATCTAATGGTTAACCCTAAATTGTTATAGTTGTTTACAGCCATTTGCAATCCGCTTCGCTCTTTGTTAGAAAGGCCAAATCCTCCACCACCAGTATAACCGATAATAGAAATGTTTCTACCTTGAGACACAAGATTGTTTGTAGAATACTGGCGTCCATTTTGAGATTCTGCTAACGTCAAAATTTCTTGCTCAGTCATTGCAATATCTTCCTCAACAAATAAACGTTCCTCAGACGTTCCGTCAGGAAAATAGAAAGTATCATAACGTAAATGATTTACATTAAGCTCTAGTTTTGCCGCGGCATCCACAACTCTCTGTGGTACAGCTTTTGACCAAGGATGTTCAACTGCCTGTTCAACAGTATTTGAATCATTAACTTGTTCGTTCTCACTAGAACATGAGGCAAGGAAAATCCCTGCCAATAAGCCCAAGGATAGGGCTAGTTTAGCTTTGCTCATAATATTAGCTTTAATTATTAGAATGGGTTTTAATTATGCCAAATCTACATAATTAAAAGCTAAAAATTGAATATATCACAAAAATTAAAGCAACAACAAACACAATTAAACAGAAAACACAAACACAAATGATAAATCAACATTTTGTTTAATTTTATTTAACATTTATAACAAAAAAACTACAATAATAAAATTAACCTAAAAAAAGAAACTAAAAACCAAAGAAAACAACAAAATTAAGAACACAAATTTAACTATACTCTTTATACGAATCTCTTATTTTTATTGAAGTTTTGCAATTTATTTTACTCTTTAATATAAATACCACCGATAAAATCGGTGGTATTTATTTAAATGCATAATACAACAATTATTTTCAATACATTGCTTGTAAAGCTGTAATATCATTGCTATTAAATTCTCCATTTACTCCCGAATGAAAACACGACAACATTATTGATGTAGCGTCATAACCTGTTGGAGTTCCATTAATATGATTTGCTCCTACTCCAGCATCTCCTTCATTAGTGTTCTGTCCACAACTTTCACGACTAAACCAATCAGTATGTCTAAATCCAACCGAATGTCCTATCTCATGAGTAATTACATGCTCAATTACATCCACATTATAACTCGATAACCCGTAGATTTGAACCCACTTATGTGGCAAACCATTGTTAGGAAATCCTGCACTCCCTCCCGATCCAAATTGAAATGGATTTCTATAAACTACCATATCTTTGTTTTGATAATTTGTACCAAACGTTAATGTAAAGCTTATCGATACTCCGCTTAAGCTATTATAATTGTTAACTGCCATACTTAAAGCATTGCGCTCTTTACTCGATAAACCATACAGAAAACCAGTATATCCAATTATACTTATGTTTCTACCTTGAGAAACCAAATTGTTTGTAGCGTATTGACGTCCATCGGTAAATTTGGCGAGAGCCAAAATTTCCTGCTCGGTCATAACAATATCTTCCTCTATAAATAGACGTTCTTCTGAGGTACCATCAGGAAAATAAAATGTATCATATCGCAAGTGATCTACATTAAGATCAAGTTTCGTAGCAGCTTCTATAACATTTTTTGGAACTGATTTAGACCAAGGAGTTTCTGCGGTCTGTTCAACTGAATTAGGTTCAGTAATTTGATCATTGTTTTCAGAACATGAGGTACAAAGCACCAGAGCTGATAGACCCCATAAAAGGGTCAGCATAACTTTCTTCATAATTATTAGTATTTGGGTTTTAGTTGTACAAATATAACTAAAAAATCATAAATCACTTTAAATCAGTATTTTACACAAAAACAACGAACTAATTCTTTATACTATTTTATGAACTAACCATGTCCTAATACTTTATGCGACATCTTAAAATACACCAAAATAAAAGACCGCCTTAAAACAATTAAGACGGTCTTCTATTTATTTTTAAATACTATTATATGATAGTACTTTGTCCCATATGAATATTTTGAAAATTCATATCACTATCTTCCTGATTGTTAATATAATCAGCTATAAAATCACCTACTTTACTCGTTGAGAATGGTTTTTCTGAGTTAATATCTTCAGTAGTTATTCCCAATTCCAAAGATTTTTGAACAGCCTTATCAATCGCTCCAGCTTCCTCATGCAATCCAAGATGTTCTAACAACATCGCTGCTGATAAAATAGAGGCTAATGGATTTGCAATATCTTTTCCTTTTGCTTGTGGAAAAGATCCATGAATTGGTTCGAACAACGCATTTTCCTTACCAACCGATGCAGAAGCTAATAAGCCTATTGAACCACCAATAACACTGGCCTCATCTGATATAATATCTCCGAATAAATTTTCCGTTAAAATTACATCGAATTGTTTAGGGTTTAATATTAGTTGCATTGCTGCATTATCAACAAATAAGTAATCTAATTTCACGTCCGGGTATTGACTTGCTAAAGCCGCTACCGTTTTTCTCCATAATCTTGATGTTTCTAATACATTTGCCTTATCAACTAACGTTAATTTCTTCAGTCTTGCTTGAGCTGATTGAAATGCCAAATGCGCAATTCTTTCAATTTCTTCTACAGAATAAGAACAACCATCAAACGCCACATTACCATCATCGCTTAATTCTTTAATTCCGAAATAAATTCCTCCTGTTAATTCTCTATAAATACTAATATCAGTTCCTTTAATACGATCTTCTTTTAAAGGCGAATTATGAATTAATGTATCATAGGCCTTTACAGGTCTTACATTACAAAACAACCCTAATTCTTTACGTAGTTTTAACAGACCTTGTTCTGGACGAACTTTGGCTGTTGGATCATTATCGTATTTTGGATCACCAATTGCTCCAAATAAAACAGCGTCTGTTTCTTTACATAGCTTTATAGTTTCATCTGGTAAAGGATTACCAGTTTGATCAATCGCACATGCTCCCATTAATGCTTCTTTAAACAAAAACGTGTGATCAAAAACGTCAGCAATAGCATTTAACGCCTTTTTCGCCTGTTCTGTCACTTCAGGGCCTATTCCATCTCCAGGGATTACCGTAATATTTACTTTCATTTATTTTTTTTTAGCAGGTGTATAATTAACTCGAAACAACTTCCTCCGAGCTTTTCTTTTCAAAAGCCTCTATAGCTTCCTTTTTACTTACAAGAAAATCAATATCATCATATCCATTTAGTAAACAAACTTTCTTATAAGCATCAATTTCGAACTTTGCTTTTCCTACTGGTGTTTTTAAAGTTTGCTCTTCTAAATCTACAATTATTCTTGTTGTTGGATCAATTGTAGTAATATCCATTAATTTTGCCAAAAACTCTTTCGATACCTGAACAGGTAAAATCCCATTATTTAAGGCATTCCCCTTAAAAATATCTGCAAAGAAACTACTTACTACCACTTTGAACCCATATCCGCTTAAGGCCCAAGCCGCGTGCTCTCTACTAGAACCACAGCCAAAATTATCTCCAGCAATTAAAATACTTCCTTTGTACATCGGATTATTTAATACGAAGTCTGTATTCAAATCTCCATCCTTATGATATCTCCAATCTCTAAAAACATTATCACCAAAACCTTTTTTGTCGGTAGCTTTTAAAAAACGAGCAGGAATAATTTGATCTGTATCAATATTTTCAATAGACAATGGAATTCCAGTGTCCACTAATTTAACAAACTTTTCCATCTAATTTAAATGTTTTGTAAAATTTACAATTTTTCCTTCTACGGCTGTCGCAGCTGCCATTAATGGACTTGCCAAAATTGTTCTTGCCCCTTGACCTTGACGACCTTCAAAATTTCTATTTGAAGTAGATACACAATATTCTCCTTCTGGAATTTTATCATCATTCATTGCCAAACATGCAGAGCAACCTGGTTGACGCAATTCGAACCCTGCTTCTTCGAAAATATCCTGAAGTCCTTCTTCTTTAATCTGTTTTGCAACCTGCTGAGAACCCGGAACCAACCAAGCATTAACATTGGAAGCTCGTTGTTTTCCTTTAATATAATCAGCAGCAACTCTAAAATCTTCAATTCTAGAATTCGTACAACTCCCTATAAACACATAATTTACAGGAGTATTAATCAAACTCTTACCTTTCTTGAAGTTCATATAATTCAATGCTTTTTCAAAGGAAGCATCATCTTCTTCAGGAATAGAATCTGAAATTTTCAGTCCCATCCCAGGATTTGTTCCGTAGGTAAGCATTGGCTCAATATCTTCAGCATTAAAAGAATACTCTTGATCAAAAGTAGCATCTTCATCTGTTTTAAGAGTTTTCCAATAGGCAACCTTTGCTTCAAACTCCTCACCTTTTGGTGCAAATTCTCTTCCTTTTACGTATTCGAATGTAGTTTCATCAGGAGCAATCATGCCTCCTCTTGCTCCCATCTCAATACTCATGTTACAAACTGTCATACGTCCTTCCATAGACATTTCTTCGAAAACATTTCCTGCATATTCACAAAAATATCCTGTTCCCGAATTTGTTCCTAACTGCGCGATAACGTATAAGATTACATCTTTAGGCAGTACACCTTTTTTTAACTTTCCGTTTACATTTACGCGTAAACTCTTAGGTTTTGGCATCAGCAAGCACTGACTTGCAAATACCTGAGCCACTTGACTCGTTCCGATTCCGAAAGCAATAGTTCCGAAAGCTCCATGAGTTGATGTATGACTGTCACCACAAACCATGGTCATTCCAGGCTGGGTTACCCCTAATTCAGGCGCCATTACATGGACAATACCATTGTATTTATGTCCAAGTCCGTATAGTGTAATATTGTTGTTTTCACAGTTTTTTGTTAACTGCTCTAATTGATTTCTCGAAAGTTCATCTTTCACGGGTAAATGTTGATCTACCGTTGGTGTATTGTGATCAGCAGTAGCAACAATTTTATCAGGACGAGCAATAGGAACACCTCTTTCTTTTAGCTCATTAAATGCCTGAGGACTTGTTACCTCGTGAATTAAATGCTTGTCAATATATAATATTTGGGGACCGTTTGGTATTGTTTCTACCACATGAGCATCCCATACTTTGTCAAATAATGTTTTTCCCATTAAGCCATTGCTATTTTTGAAATCTTATTTACTTGTTTCATGATACTATGAATATCTTCGTCAATTACTTCTTTCTGTTTGTCTGCAAAGTTTAAAAAAGTTTTGTAAGCAGTATCCAATTGTACCTTCGTTAATTCGTATCCAATTTTCTTAGCTCTGTAGGCTAAAGCCGCTCTTCCACTTCTTGCTGTTAAAACAATAGCACTTTCAGTAACACCTACATCAGCTGGATCAATTATCTCATACGTTTCACGGTTTTTAATCACTCCGTCTTGATGAATTCCAGAACTATGAGCAAAAGCATTGGCTCCTACTATAGCTTTATTAGGCTGAACAAACATTCCCATTTTTTCTCTAACCATTAAACTAGTATCGTATAACAACTTCGAGTTAATGTTGGTATCTAAATTCAAATTTGGATGCTGTCTTAAAATCATTACCACCTCTTCTAAAGCAGTATTTCCAGCACGTTCGCCAATTCCATTAATAGTACATTCTATTTGCCTCGCACCATTCACTACACCCGCAATAGAGTTTGCTGTTGCTAACCCTAAATCATTGTGGCAGTGGCATGAAATTGTTACATTATCAATACCTGCTACATGATCTTTTAAATACTTGATCTTAGCACCATATTCATCTGGCAAACAATAGCCTGTAGTATCTGGAATATTTAATACGGTAGCTCCTGACTTTATAACTTCCTCACATACTTTAGCCAAGAAAGCATTATCAGTTCTACCAGCATCTTCAGCAAAAAACTCAACATCATTCGTAAAATTACGCGCATAGGCCACTGCCTCTTTTGCTCGGTAAATTACTTCTTCTTTAGAGATATTAAATTTATGTTTAATATGAGACTCACTTGTCCCTATTCCTGTATGAATTCTTGGTTTCTTTGCTATCTTCAAAGCTTCTCCTGCAACTTCTATATCTTTCTTAACAGCTCTTGTTAAACCGCAAACAGTTGCATTTTTAACAATTTTTGCTATTTCATTTACAGATGTAAAGTCTCCTGGGCTAGATATTGGAAAACCAGCTTCAATCACATCAACTCCTAAATTGTCTAATCGCTCTGCAATGATCAACTTTTGTTGAGTATCTAACTTACACCCTGGCACTTGTTCTCCATCTCTAAGTGTGGTATCAAAAATTTGGACTTTATCACTTGACATATTCTAAAACTTTTGTCTGATTATAAAATCAAATGTATATCTTGGATTTTCTAAACAACACCTTTTAAGAAAGGTATTTACGAAACTTAATCAACAAAAAACAACCACAAAAAACTGATTAACAATTAGTTATGAAGAAAACAATTACATCAATCAACCAACAAACTGATTCACTATTTATTTTAATTAAATCATTATCAAAGTCGGAAAAAAGACAATTTAATCTTTATATCGGTAGACTTGGTGGAAATGTTGATGCTAAATTTTTTGCTTTATTCAAATTATTAGAAAAACAAAAGGTTTATAATGAAAAAGCCATCATTAAAAGTGGGATTGTAAGTAAACAACAGCTTTCAAACTTAAAAGCCCATTTATACAAGCAAATATTAACAAGTTTACGACTAAATCCTGTTCACAAAAACATTAGAATACAAATTAGAGAACAATTAGATTTTGCTACAGTTTTGTACTTAAAAGGTCTTTACAAACAAAGTCTTAAATTACTTGATAAAGCAAAAAATATGGCTTTAGATAGTGAAGAAAAGAATATGGCCTATGAAATCGTTGAGTTTGAAAAATTAATTGAAAGCCAGTACATAACAAGAAGTATTAACACAAGAGCTGATGAACTTACAGTTCAAGCCAAAGGTTTGAGTCAGCAAAATGTAATAACGAGTAAACTCTCTAACCTGTCCCTTCAATTATATGGAATATTATTAAAGACTGGCTACGTTAGAAATGATGAAGAACTTCAAAAAGTAAATGATTATTTCGATGCACGTTTACCAAAATATGATTTTAAACAATTAGGCTTCAGAGAAAAACTTTGGCTGTATAAAGCCAATTTATGGCATAGTTTTTTGACGCAAGATTTTTTACAAAGTTATAAATATGCCAACAAATGGATTAACTTATTTAAAGAAGACACCAAAAATATAAGTCTACACCCTGTGTTTTATTTAAAGGGAATCAATTACCTGCTTGAAAGTTTGTTTTTTATTAACCATCACTCTAAGTTCAAGCAAGAATTTGCGCTTTTCGAAGAAGGAATTGAAAACAACATAATCCCAAAGAATAGCAATACTGAAATTTTAATGTTTCAATATTATTATGCGAATAAACTTCACCTTCATTTTTTGCAAGGAAGTTTTAATGAAGGAGAATACTTGGTTGATATTATCAATCAAAAAATAGAAGAGTATCAAACACTTTTGGACAATCATCATATTGTTGTGCTTTATTACAAAATAGCTTGTTTATACTTTGGAATGGGAAATAACTCTCAGTGTATCTTTTATTTAGGTAAAATTATTAACTCAAAAAATTTGCATGTTGCTGAGGATTTACAATGTTTTGCTAGGGTTCTAAATCTTATTGCCCATTATGAATCAGGTTTAGACTACCATTTAGAAGTACAATTTAAAGACACCTATCGTTTTCTATTAAAAATGGAAAACCTTCAAGAGGTACAAAAAGAATTTATATCGTCTATAAAAGCTTTAGGAGATGTGTATCCGCATCAGATAAAAAACGAATTCAAAAAAATATATGATCGTTTAAAGGTTTTTGAAAACCATCCTTACGAAAAACGAGCTTTCCTTTATTTAGACATACTCTCTTGGCTGGAAAGTAAAATAGCTAATAAAACGGTTTCGCAAATAATTCAAGAAAAATTCAAAAAATCTACTAAATAATTAAAAAAGCCTTTATATCTTTGACACCATGATAACCAAAGAAAGACATATTTTAGATATCTCAAACACTTCGACAGGAGTGTCTTTTGTTGGCACAATTATCATTACTACTGGTATTACCCTTTAGGGGGTTTCGTTCATACATATAATTCTTACTATTTATTTTTTCAAAAGATTTGAAAAAAGATAAATAATCGCAAATATTCTTTAATCAATTATTTTTTATAACCTTTTAAAATGAAAGTTTTAAAATTCGGAGGCTCATCAGTAGCAAATAGTCAAAACATAAGTAAAGTAGTTCAAATAGTTAGCAATACGGCATCAACCACAAAGGTTGCTGTAGTAGTATCTGCATTTGGCAAAACCACGAACAAGCTTATTGCTTCGGCAAATTATGCTGCAGAAAATCAATCTAATTATTTAGATCTTTTTCATGAAGTAAAAGATCATCATTTTCAAGTAATCAACGACTTGATAAAGAGCAATCAAAAGGAAACCGTTGAAGCTAGAATTGAAAATCTATTTAACGAGCTAAAAACCTTGTTAGAAGGGTGTTTTCTATTGAAAGAAATTACCCCTAAAACAATGGCAACTATTAGTGGTTTTGGTGAGTTACTTTCGTCGTACATTATTTCTGAGATTGCCAAACAAAATATGAACACTACTTATAAAGACAGTAGGGAAATTATTATAGCTTCGAATGTATTTGATAAAGCACAAGTTAACTTTAAAGTAACCAATAAAAACTGCCAAGACTTTTTTGATCAAAATAATCATGAAGTTACTTTGTTACCTGGTTTTATAGCTAAAACTGAAAATGGTTTTTCAACCACTTTAGGTAGAGGTGGTTCGGATTATACAGCGGCAATATACGCCGCAGCATTAAATGCTGAAGAGCTTCAAATTTGGACAGATGTTAGTGGAATGTTTACAGCAAATCCGAGTGTTGTAAAACAAGCTTCGGCGATACCGCAAATTTCGTATCAAGAAGCCATGGAATTATCTCACTTTGGCGCCAAGGTTATTTATCCTCCAACGATTCAACCTGTACTAGAAAAAGGAATACCCATAGTGATTAAAAACACTTTTGATCCTGAAAATGTTGGTACCCTAATAACAAAGGAATCTGGTAATTCAAAACCTGTAAAAGGTATTACTCACATAGAAAATATAACACTACTTACCCTTGAAGGCAGTGGCATGGTTGGTGTTTCGGGCACTTCTAAAAGACTTTTTGAAACATTGTCTAATCAAGGTGTTAACATAGTTTTAATTACCCAAGCTTCATCTGAACATTCTATTTGCGTTGGTATTTACGACGAGGATGCTGAAAAAGCTACTACCGCTGTAAATAAAGTTTTCGAAATTGAAATTGAACGACGTAAAATAAATCCTGTAACCATTGAGCAAGGTCTTGCTATTATTGCCTTAGTAGGAGACAACATGAAAAATCATCAAGGATTAAGCGGGCAAATGTTTAGTGCACTCGGCAAAAATAATGTAAATATTAGAGCCATTGCTCAGGGAGCTTCGCAAAAAAACATTTCTGCAGTTATCGATAGTAATGATGCAAAAAAAGCGTTAAATACTCTTCATGAACAATTCTTTGAAGAAAAGATAAAACAGCTCAACTTGTTTGTTACTGGGGCTGGTAATGTAGGAGAACGATTTTTAGCTCAAATACATCAACAAAACCAGTACTTGAGAGAGCAATTGAAAATGAATATTCGAGTAGTAGGACTTTCCAATTCAAGAAAAATGGTATTTGACACCAATGGTTTAGATTTAAACAATTGGAAAGACCTTTTGGATAATGGAGAACAAGCTTCGATAAACGGATTTTTTGAACGTAGTAAAACTCTCAACTTAAGAAACTCTGTATTTGTAGACAATACGGCAAATGAAGCCGTTTCCAAAATCTACGAAAATTATTTACGTAACAATATAGCTGTTGTTACCTGTAACAAAATAGCTTGTGCTTCGAACCTGGAGAATTATAAAAACTTAAAGAGAGTTTCAAGAAAATACAATGCACCTTTCTTATTCGAAACGAATGTAGGTGCTGGATTACCAGTTATTGATACATTGAAAAACTTAGTTGCTTCAGGAGATAGAGTTATTAAAATACAGGCTGTATTATCAGGAAGTTTGAATTTTGTTTTTAATAACTTCAACACCTCTTCAAGCTTTCATGATGTTGTAAAGGAAGCTCAGAAGCAAGGATATACTGAACCTGACCCTACCATTGATTTAAGTGGTATTGATGTAGCCAGAAAAATTTTAATTTTAGCACGTGAGAGTGGACATGAATTAGAATTATCAGATATAGAAAACGTTTCTTTCTTACCAAAAGAATCTCTAGAAACAAGTAATAATGACGATTTTTACAAAAGCTTGACAAAAAACGAAGCTCATTTTCAAGAGTTATTCGAAAAAGCTTCCAAAGAAAATAGTCGTTTAAAGTATGTTGCTGAATTCTCAGAGGGAAAAGCTAAAGTAGGATTACAACATATTCCTTCCGATCACCCATTTTACAATTTAGAAGGTAGCGACAATATCGTTCTTTTTTACACGGACAGATACCCTGTGCAACCTTTACAAATTAAAGGAGCTGGAGCTGGAGCGGATGTAACTGCTTCAGGAATTTTCGCAGACGTGATCAGAACAACTATTAATTAAGAAACTTGAAGGAAATGAATTTTATTAAAATATTTGCTCCAGCTACCGTTGCCAATGTTTCTTGTGGATTTGACTCTATGGGGTTTGCTGTAGAAAACGTTGGCGATGAAATGACCTTTACAAAAACAACAGCGAAAGGGGTTAAAATTACTGAAATCACAGGCGCAAATGGACTCACTTTAGATCCAACCCAAAACGCCGCTGGTGTTGTGGCGCTTGCTATGCTGGAAAAACATCCTGTTGATTTTGGTATTGAAATGACCATGCACAAAGGATTTTCTCCGGGAAGTGGTTTAGGAAGCAGTGCCGCTAGTGCTGGTGGAGCTGCATATGGTGTAAATCAATTACTAGGAACTCCGTTTTCGAATTTAGAATTAACCCAATTTGCCATGTTAGGTGAAGAAGCTGCTTGCGGAACTCCTATTGCAGATAATGTAGCATCAGCTGTTTTTGGTGGATTTGTACTCATTAGAAGTTATGAGCCTTTAGATATTGTTAAACTTCCTGTACCTGATGAGTTACGTTTAGTAGCAATTCATCCGCAAATTGAAGTAAAAACTAAAGACGCTAGAGAAGTTTTACCTTCTCAAGTATCTTTAGAAAGTGCAGTTACACAATGGGCGAATGTCGGAGGCCTTGTTAGCGGATTACATTCAAATGACTATCAACTTATCAGTAATTCTCTTACTGATGTAATTGTTGAACCAGCCAGAAAACATTTAATTCCTCATTTCGATCTTGTAAAATCAGAAGCTATTAAAGCGGGTGCTTTAGGCGCTGGAATTTCTGGATCGGGGCCTACTATTTTTGCTATTTGTCAAGGAGATGAAATTGCAAAAAAAGTACATCGAGCTATCAAAAATGCCTACTCGAACAAAAACATTGATTTTAATGTTTTTACCTCAAAAATAAATACTGAAGGAGTTAAGACTATTACATCAAAATAGAATAACTTTATCACATAAACAACACGAAATGAACTATTATAGTTTACATAAAAAATCGCCCAACGTTAGCTTTAGAGAAGCAGCAGTTAACGGATTGGCTCCAGATAGAGGATTATATTTTCCAGAAACTATAACTCCTTTATCAAAAGAATTTATTGAGAATTTAGATTCATACTCTAACGAAGAAATTGCCTATGAAGCAATCAAACAATTTGTAGGTTCAGAAATTCCAGAGGAAACTTTAAAGGAAATAATTAAAGACACCTTGTCTTTTGATTTCCCTGTAGTTCCTGTTGATGATAAAACCGCTACATTAGAATTGTTTCATGGGCCAACAATGGCTTTTAAAGATGTTGGTGCTCGTTTTATGGCACGTTGCTTAGGGTACTTTAACAGAAATAACGACAATAAAGTTACCGTATTGGTAGCTACTTCGGGTGATACTGGTGGTGCCGTTGCTCATGGTTTTTTAGGCGTAAAAGGTGTTGAAGTAGTTATTTTATACCCTAGCGGAAAAGTTAGTGATATCCAAGAAAAACAATTAACTACTCTTGGTCAAAACATTACCTCTCTTGAAGTAGACGGTGTGTTTGACGATTGTCAAGAAATGGTTAAAACGGCTTTTTTAGACAAAGACATTCAACGAATATTAACTTCAGCTAATTCTATTAATATTGCACGTTGGCTTCCTCAAATGTTCTATTTTTTCTTTGCATACAAGCAGGTTTACAAACAACATAAAGACGTTGTTTTTTCTGTACCAAGTGGAAACTTTGGAAATATTTGTGCTGGAATTATGGCTCAAAAACTAGGGCTTCCTATCAAACACTTTGTGGCATCTACGAATATAAATGATACAGTTCCTAATTATTTGGTAAAAGGTATTTACGACCCTAAACCTTCAAAAGCAACTATTTCAAACGCAATGGATGTAGGAAATCCAAGTAACTTTATTCGTATACAAGAGTTATTCGATAATGATATCGAAGCTTTAAAGAAAGCTTTTTCATCTTATTCATTCAACGATAATGAAACTCGCGAAGCTATGAAGGTAATTCATAAAAACAGCAAGTATGTTGCGGACCCGCATGGAGCTGTTGGTTATTTGGGAGCGAAAGCATATCAAAAAAAGGATTCTAATAGTTTATGTATTTTCTTAGAAACGGCACATCCCGTTAAATTTTTGGATGTAGTTGAAAGTACACTTTCAATAAACGTTGCTATTCCCGAACAAATTAAAGGGATTTTAGATAAACAAAAAGTAGCGACCCAAATTAGCTCTTATGATGAACTAAAGGAATTTCTTAATTCTGAAAAAGTTCCTGTATAAATTTTACTCTATTCACTAGTAAAACTATCAAATATAAATACTATACCCCCTGCTTTATGAAGTGGGGGTTTTTGGTTTTCTAATTCTTAAGACTAGCACAATTCCAATTATTTAAATTTAAATGGGCACTTTCAGAAAACAGTCTATTTTTTAAAATACATTGAAAATAGAGGATAAAATTATATAAATTCTATCCTCTATTTCTGTTTAAAAGAGGTTTTATTGATTGAATCTCCTAAAAACGTACCTACAAGACGTAGCTCTCCCATGAAAAAAATACTAAGATTTTATTTTAGGCTATTTGTTGGTCTGTTTGAGCTATTTTTCTTCGACCAATTTCTAATGCATTTCCTGTGTGTATACCAAAGAATATCCATAGAATTTCATTCTTTTTTGTTTTGGCTTTTATTTTCCGTAGGTGATAATGTTCTTTATCCTTACCAAAAGAGCCTTCTAATCTTGTTGCTCTTTCTTTAGCAATGATAGCCCTAAGTTGCTTTTTCTCTTTATGATTTTTAGGTTTTCTACCCTTGGGGATAAAGTCTGTCTGTATGGTTTTTGAGCTACTATATGTTCTGCTTTTATTGGTAGCATAAATTTTATCTCCACCGGCTACTTTTACCTTTTTTCGAGTTAACCCTTGCGCTTTTTGAACTGTTTGTATAAAACGGTTTCCTTCGTGAAACGCATTAAAATTAATATGTTCTATAAAGCTAATTCCATCAATTTGAACTTTGTTAACTTTTGCTCCAAACTCAACAGGCTTTACTTCTTTTCCGCGAACAATAGGACGGATATAATCCTTATGAATACTTACAATTCTATCTTTGATTTTTTCTCCTGTATCAAAATGATCTTTTTGTTGTTTGTAAATTCTTTGGATTGTGTCGATTCGCTTATAATACAAGGGCTTAAACTCGATATTGTAGGCCTTGGATAATTCCTTTTCAAAATCGATAAACTTACTTAATAGCTTCAGTAAAGCTCGGGTTAATGAAGTACGTTTAGACTTGGTTTTTCTTCGCATTTTACTAAATCCTTGGTAACGTTTTTTCCACTTGTTATATCTACTTCTGATCATCTTAGTTCCTAAGATGGAGCAAGTTTTACGTAATTGATTGTACAACCAGTGAACAGATTCCCAAAGTAATTTCTGGATGGTAGGATAACGAACTTCACTTTCGTAACAAGTAGCATCCATTACGATTTGGTCGGTACTATCAATATGATTTTTCCAAGAATTAAAAAGAACTTTTTCTACTAAATTAATATCTAGTTTCTCTGCTAATTCACAACGTATTTGACTTATTATTTTATAGTTTGTTAAACGTTCAAAACCTAATTCTATATCGCAGAAAAATTGATAGTCTAAATTTGAGTTGAGTTGTTCAATCATTTTCCTATCCGAACAATTGGCATAATGCTTTAAAAACATCAAGCCAAGTCTTCCTTTAGGGCTAAAAAGATAGTTACGCCCTTTTTTTTGTTCAGTAATATTTAAAGTAGTAACCAAGTCATCCCAATCAATAGCAGAATAGATTTTGCCCAAATCTCCCTCTAAAAAACGTGTGTAATGAGCATCATAATTCTCACTGAGGGGAAAAAATTGAAATGCGGTGTTGCATTTCAGAAATTCTTCGTATTTTCATAATTACACAAATGGAAACCCCGTTTTTTACCTTTTTTGGTGATTTTCGGGGTTTATTATGAATATAAGATACAACAAAACCCTCGTAAAAACAAGGGTTTAGCTATTTTATGACAGTGCCTAAATGTTAACTTTATAAGACAAGAAAAAAGCTATTGAAGATTTAAATACTATGGAAAATCATGTTATCACCTTATCGAAAAAGAAGCACAAGGAAACAGAAAGGATACTTATCAAATTTAAATACAGTACTAAAATAAAGGAAATTGTTAAACATGAATTAGGCGCCTTATGGAGTAACTCTTTAAAATGCTGGTATTTGATTTACACTAAAGAAAACCTTTCTAAAATACTTAACAAGTTTGAAGGAAATTACCCAATTATAAATAATATTAAAAGACGATTTTTCTCAACTACGGAAAGGGCTTTTTTAAATGGATATTACAAATATTTAAGAGGCAAGAGGTATAGCGACAGTACCGTTAACGTGTATACCATGTTTATTGCGGATCTTGTCTCCTATTACAAAAATAAAAATCCTAAAGATTATACACATAGAGACGTGGAATTATATATTGAAAATTCCTTTATCAAAAAAAATTACTCCATTAGCTCACAACGACAATTTATAAGTGCTGTAAAACAATTGATTCTTTACTATCCTCACTCAAAAATCAATACCCTTAAATTAACAAGACCAAAAGTTTCCAGAAAACTCCCATCAGTGTTATCACAAAATGAAATTCTAAACATTTTAGCTGTAACAAAAAACCTCAAACACAGAACAGCAATAGCTTTTTTATATTCTTGTGGTTTACGAATAAGTGAATTACTCTCTTTGAAATTAGAAAATATTAATATTGACAGGAAACAAGTTCATATCAAAATGAGCAAAGGAAGAAAGGACAGATACGTAGGCTTGGCAGATAGTATTATCCCTTTACTAAGAAACTATATTGTTACTTATTCCCCAGAGTTCTATTTTATCGAAGGAATTGCTGGTGAAAAGTATAGTGCCGATAGTATAAGAAAAGTTCTGAAAAGAAGTTCAAAATTAGCAGGCATTAAAAAAAATGTTACACCCCATACCCTCAGACATAGTTATGCCACACATATGCTAGAAAATGGTGTTGGCATACGTTATATTCAGACATTATTAGGGCATTCGAGACCCGAAACCACCATGATTTACACGCATGTAAAAAAAACGGATCTTTTATCTATTTCAAACCCTCTAGATCTCGCATTAAAGAAAAAACTAAATCCCAATAACAAGACCTAAAAGTTCCAGTTATCAGGTGAAATAAACTTGATAAAGATTATATTTGTCTGGATATAACCAGTTGTATTTAATATGCTCAGCCTTTTGGATACCGAATATTCATTTTGGGTTTGTTAAAATTTCTTTCTAAGGGCAATTTTTAAAATACTAAGGAAAGAGACTTTAATGAAGTTTCGTCTCAAACTGTACGATTGACATCGTTGAGAGTTTCACTATCAAAACGTTGGTAACGTAAAACAGTTTGACGAAGTTATCGGAAAAATTTGACAATGTCAAGTTTTTCCGATAACTTACTGTATTATAAATAATTGCTACAATATTAGTTAAATTTTAAGGGACCTTTTTTTATAACAGAACCTTATCAGTCAGTGGTTGATAAAGTTTATAATAAAAAAATAAAATGAAAATTGGAAAGGTTTTAAAGTAGCGACTGACAGACTACGTATTTTATAAATTGTATATTTACTATTGTATAAAATACTAAAAACAACACCCCATATACGCCATTAAAACGGCGCATATAGGATACGTTATACACAAGGCTAAAAAAAATCACGAAAACTAATGAACGACAGAATTATAAATTGGAATCTAGACCCAACAATTTATTGGATTTTTGACACTTTTCCTTTAAAATATTATGGTTTGTTTTTTGCAACTGGAATTTTTTTAGCGTATTACGTGGCTAAAAACATTTACATTAAAGAAAATATCCCAATTGAAAATTTAGAAAAATTATTTCTTTATGTTTTTGTTGGAATAGTTTTAGGAGCTAGATTAGGGCATTGTTTATTTTATGACCCATCATACTATTTTTCAAATCCACTTGAAATTTTTCTGCCAATTAAAAAAATTGGAGAATCTTACCAATTTATAGGATTTCAAGGATTAGCAAGTCACGGAGGAGGAATTGGAACTTTAATAGCAATTGGAATGTACTGTAAAAGGTACAAAAAGAACTACTTATGGATTTTGGATAAAATTGCAATTGTAACACCAATAGTAGCAGTTTTCATTAGACTTGGAAATTTTATGAACTCTGAAATTTATGGAAAACCAACAAATGGAAATTGGGGAGTAATTTTTCAAAGAGATGATTTAATACCGAGACATCCTACTCAACTATATGAAGCGTTTGCTTATCTTTTAACATTCGGAATTTTAATGTTTGTTTACAGAAAAATGACTAATAACAAATCTAAAGGACTAATTTTTGGTTTACTTTTAGTATTTGTATTTTCTGCAAGATTTATCATTGAATTTTTTAAGGAAAATCAAGTTGATTTCGAAAGTGAGATGGTAATCAACATGGGGCAAATTTTGAGTATACCTTTCGTTATTGTTGGGCTGATTTTAATATTAATGAAAAAACGCTCAGTGTATAACACAGTATAAAATTAATTGCTAATTTCCGATTATTTTAGAAAGAATTCGCTGAAACCAAAAAATATTAACTTTGACTTAAATTTGGTGAAAAAACAGCAACTAATCTTATACAAATACGTTGTATTTAATATGCTCAGCCTTTTGGATACCAAATATTCATTTTGGGTTTGTTAAAATTTCTTTGGAAGTTTCGTCTCAAACTGTACGATTGACATCGTTGAGAGTTTCACTATCAGAACGTTGGTAACGTAAAACAGTTTGACTAAGTTATCGGAAAAATTTGACATTGTCAAGTTTTACTCAAGATAACCACCTATATTTTAAACAATTGAACTAATATTGATTAAGTTTTAAGGAACCTTTTTTTATAACAGAACCTTATCAGTCAGTGGTTGATAAAGTTTATAATAAAAAAATAAAATGAAAATTGGAGAGATTTTAAAGTAGCGACTGACAGACTACGTATTTTATAAATTGTACATTTACTATTATATAAAAAACTAAAAACAACACCCCATATACGCCATTAAAACGGCGCATATAGGAAAAGTTATAAGCCATAAAAGAAAACAAATTAAAAACAATTATAAATTTAAATTATTATGAAAAAAACAATTAAAATTGCTGTCATTGCTATGATGGGATTGAGTTTGAAAGTTAAGGCACAAAATACTCTCCCAAATGATGGAAATGTTGGTATTGGAACATTAACACCAATTGATAAGCTCCAAATTCAGGAAGGTAATTTACGTATCTATGGTTTAAATACCTCTAGATATTTAAGATTTACAGAAAGTAGATTACAAGGTGCATTTATAAATTATGATGGCTCGAAAAATGTATTAAATATTGGAGTTAATAACGTGAGTAGTAATGATGCTAGCAATGATAACAATTCAATAAGTATTTCTAGAGGAACAGGTAATGTAGGAATCGGAACTACAGGACCAATTGATAAGCTCCAAATTCAAGAAGGTAATTTGCGTATCTATGGTCTTAATACCTCTAGATATTTAAGATTTACAGAAAGTAGATTACAAGGTGCATTTATAAATTATGATGGCTCGAAAAATGTATTGAATATTGGAGTTAATAACGTAAGTAGTAATGATGTTAGCAATGATAATAATTCAATAAGTATTTCTAGAGGAACAGGGAATGTGGGAATAAAAACAAATGACACAAAAGGTTTTGAGCTAGGAGTAAATGGAAAAATAGCAGCAAACGAAGTAAAGGTTGCAATTTACCCTAATTGGCCGGATTTTGTCTTTTATGATAATTATAATTTACCGACTTTAAAAGAGGTAGAAAGCCATATCAAAGAAAAAGGACACTTGAAAGACATTCCAAGTGCTGAGGAAATAGAAAAGAATGGTTTCTTTTTAGGTGAAATGAACTCTAAACTGTTACAAAAAATAGAGGAGTTAACTTTGTATACGATTGTACAAGAGAAAAAATTGAAAACTCAAGAAAAGAAGTTTGATGAACAGAATTATAAAATAGAGAATCAACAAAAGGAGATTGATGAATTAAAGTCTTTAGTTCAAAAATTAATAAAAGATAAGAACTAAGCGTAACGGCTTATAACAGCGTATATAAAAAATAGCAGTTTAGAGCTAAAATTAAAGTTCGTTCTTTTCTGTTATTTTTGTATTTAAATTGAAAAGTACAACATTTTATTCTACTACTTTTCATATACAAATACGTTTTATATAGCATTACCCAAAAATGAATTACAAATACAAAATAGTTGATTTAGATGCTCCAGGGACAGCTTGGTTATACTTTGAAATTGATGTTTTTTCACATGACAATAAAGAAAAAGGACTCAATTATATACTTGAAGTTTTGACTGATATTTCAAATAAAAATGAACTAATAAAAAATAAAGAAAATTGGGGAGCGATTTCTTATAAAAAAGCGGAATTCCTTCTTGAGAATGGGTTTAGATATGATTTAGCTTATACTTCATGTGAAAATGACACTAAAGAAAACGCTAGGAGATATACTTCAAGAATTTTAGATATGTTCTCTGCACTTGACACTGTTTGTTTATCAAACACATCTTCAGATCTTTGGAAAGGATCAGCTGGATGGAATTCTATTACAAATCATACTTTTGATTTAGGGGTATTAATAACAGATTTCAAAAAAATAATTGTAACAGTTTTCGTTGGAGAAGATTAAACGCTATATAACACGGTATATAAAAAATAGCGGTTTAATCGCTTAATTTAAATAATATGAATAAATTAAAGGTCTGTTAGAATCCGAAAAAGTTAGTGATTAAAATCCGCTACTTTTCATATACAAAACCGTTATAACACATTTTGACCAAATCAAGAAACATTGAATAAATTAAGAGAATTAATAGACAAAATCACGGAATTTGGAATCAATCCAAAAGTGGAACTGAATGACAAAATTGATGTTCTAAAAAAAACTGTTAGTCGAAATCTACTCTGAATTTCTAAATGTGGAATTTGAATTTGACGAAAAAGATTATGATGAAGAATCAGATTTAGATTACAATAAAATAAAGGAAAATGTTAAATCTAATTTCCCTGACTTCGATTGGTATAGTATGGTTTTGGATTCAAACAAAATGGAACCGAATATTGAAACTGGTTGTGGAGACGAATTAGATGATTTAAGTGATATAATAAAGGATTTGTTGACTGTGAAGTGGAGAATGGAAAATACAAGCAAAAATGATGCTCTTTGGCATTTTGAACTTTTAATGAGAACTCATTCTGAACAACATTTGGTAGATTTATTAAAGCGACTGAAAGAACGGGATGAATAAATTACTTAACAGCACATCTATAAACGGAATAATTCAAGTAATAGTCTCTTTATTTTGGGTATTGCATTTTGGGGAATTATTATATCAATATCATTACACAGATATTCTATTTTACTTTATGTATCCGAATTGGACACTCGTTCTTTTTATTTTAATGGGTTTAATAGGAGCTTTAATTGGCTTGTCAGTATTTTTAAAGAAAAGGAAAATCAAAAATGGATATTTTCTATTAATTGGATTATTTGTTTTTGGACTTATAATTGACTTAATTGTAGTATCATAAAAGAATAAAAAACGTGTTACAATAACTAAGCATATGGCGTGCCGATAGGCTAACGCTATATGCCCTGTTGACTGATCCGTATTCCATAAGGGGGAAAACGATCAATTCAGTTTAATTTTAGTAATTTGTTTAGTGGTTTTTCAGCGATTATTCTCTTGGTTTTCGGATTTCATAGCCTTGATTTTTATTTTCAGCACTTATTATTCTTTTTGTAATCGCTTTTTTAGGTAAAAATCTCAGATCTAAGCATTAGTGGTCCAGTCCTCTTTTTTGAAGATAATTTTATAATATGTGTTTTTTAACTTTACTAATAACCAGTTCTTTATAGTTTTTAGGAGGGCCTCTACTATCAAAAATTATTAATGTGACTAGACCTGGCTTTTTACAAATCGGGCAACAGCGATGTACACTTTTCTCTTTCGTAATAATAACATCAATACAGTCTTTCTCTTTATCTGCTAATAGCATTTGTAAACGAGGTAATTTTTCTTTTTTCCAACTGCTACTTAAAATACCATAATGCCTAATTCTAGTAAATCCTTTAGGTAAAATATGTTGTTGAAAACGACGTATAAACTCTTTGGTTTTTAAAGTTAAATTACTTACTTGACCACCTTTCTTGTAGTTCTTAACACGAAAAGTAACGGTGCCTTTTTGTTTATCAATAGCCTGTATTCGATGATTACTAATAGCTATCTTATGTGTGTATCTTCCTAGATATTCTAGTACGTTTTTTGGGTTACCAAAAGGAGGTTTTGCATAGATAACCCATTTGTGTTTAAATAATTTGTCATAGAGTGATTGTGGTAAGTTTGGAATTGTTTTTCTTAATTCAGCAACAAAAACACCTCTAAACTTTACACTTAAGGCCTTTATACTGAATAAGAAATCATCCTTGTTTTTCCCTTCTTTCCAATACCCTGCCTTTGTTATTCCTCCTTTAGGAACAATACAGTGTAAATGAGGATGTAAGCTTAAATTTTGTCCCCAAGTATGTAACACAGCAATCATTCCAATTTTAGCGCCTAGATCCTTGGGATTATTTCCAAAAGCAACCAAGGTTTTCCAAGCACTATCAAACAGTATTTTATATAGCTCTTTCGGATATTGAAGTGCCACTGAGTTTAAATTATCGGGCAAGGTAAAAACGACATGAAAATAAGGAACTGGCAATAACTCTCTAGATCTACCTTCAATCCATTGCTGTTGTTTATGACCTTGACAAGTAGGGCAATGTCTATTGCGACAAGAATTGAATTGTAGATGCAGTTTATCACATGATTTACACCAATCTAAATGTCCTCCTAGCGCTTTGGTACGGCATTTTCTTATCGCATGCAGCGTTCTTTCATGCCAACTACTTCTAGATAGTTCTTTTAAATGATTTTCTTCTAAATTCAACACTCCTGCTAACGTATGTTTTGCTAGCATTACTCTGTGTATAAGGTATCTAGTGGACTGTACTTTTTTGAACTCCCTGAGTTGGCGACATGTAAATAGATCATGGTGGTTTCTATATGAGCATGCCCTAGAAGTTCTTTTAAGCTAATAATATTAACACCATCTTCTAGTAAGTGTGTTGCATAAGAATGACGTAGTGTATGCGCTGTAAATTTCTTTTTTGTATTCACTTTAGCCCGATTCTCTTTGAGTATCCATTGAATCGCTCTGACTGTTATTGGCTGAGCAGCTCCGTCTTTAGTAACCTGACTGTTAAATAGATATTTTACAGGGTTTTCTGTTTTCAAATAACATCTTAAACCTCTTATTAAAAGAGTACTTAAAGGAACATAACGATCTGTCTTACCTTTTTTTTTCTAATAAATACAGTTTTTCGATTAAAATCAACATCAGATTGAAGCAACCCACATAGCTCATAACTCCGTAAACCACAACCGTACAACATACCTAAAATAAGGCGATGTTTAAGATACTTAGGTGCTTTTAATAATTCTCGAACTTCTTGTTTGTTAAGTACAATAGGTAAATCTTTTTGCTTTTTTATTTGAGGAAGCGCTATGCGCTTTTGCTCCATTCCCAGTACCTTATAAATAGCACGGAGTCCAAAAACGGTATGCTTAAAAAAACTTTCAGAGGGGGTTTTGTGAAGATTTTGACAATGAAAAAGATAATCATTGATTTGTTCATTATCTAAAGTTTCTGGGCTAACCTTAAAATGTAAGGTTATGTGGGCTAAACAGCGTAGATAATTATTTAATGTACTTGATGATTTACCGTTAATTGAAAAGCTTTTGGTTAATTTTTTAACGACAATAGAAAAATCAGGAACCTGCTCTAAAGAGGTTTCTAAAATTGTTTTACTTTTTTTTATACATCTTATTTAATTTTGAATCATAAATTTAACTATTTTTAAAACATTTCAAAAAAAGCTTCCGAGGTAACGAGGATTAGTTCAACACCGTGTATAATTCATTGCTAGTGTAGGCTTACTTACGAAAATCCTCGCGGATTTTCTATTCGGTTTGTATTTGCTAAATTAGTTACTGAAACACGCAACGAAATCATACACAAACACGTTGTATTTAATATGCTCAGCCTTTTGGATACCGAATATTCATTTTGGGTTTGTTAAAATTTCTTTCTAAGGGCAATTTTTAAAATACTAAGGAAAGAGACTTTAATGAAGTTTCGTCTCAAACTGTACGATTGACATCGTTGAGAGTTTCACTATCAAAACGTTGGTAACGTAAAACAGTTTGACGAAGTTATCGGAAAAATTTGACAATGTCAAGTTTTTCCGATAACTTACTGTATTATAAATAATTGCTACAATATTAGTTAAATTTTAAGGGACCTTTTTTTATAACAGAACCTTATCAGTCAGTGGTTGATAAAGTTTATAATAAAAAAATAAAATGAAAATTGGAAAGGTTTTAAAGTAGCGACTGACAGACTACGTATTTTATAAATTGTATATTTACTATTGTATAAAATACTAAAAACAACACCCCATATACGCCATTAAAACGGCGCATATAGGATACGTTAGGCAACATTAAAACCAACCGAATTGAAATTAGAAGAATACAGTAAAATAGAAGAGAAAGAAGAGTTTTTCCAAAATGGTGGTGTAAAAATAAACCACAACATTGAAAAGATTTTTGAAGAAATAAAAAAATACACGGAAGAGGGAGATTCTTTTATTTTCAGAGGTTGTAGTGAAGCTAAATATAGACTTTACAATTCTGCTCAAAGACTATATATAAATCAAGAACTACACAAACAAGTTCCATCCGATTCAATAAGTGAGCACTACAAAGACTTTATAACGGAATTGATTAAAAATTGTAAAAATTGGAACAATGGAGTTGTAAAAAGACTTCTCGAAAATGCTGGGATTAATGAAAATAATTCACTTGCATATTTAAGTTATATGCAACATTATGGAGTTCCGACACCATTTTTAGACTATTCCTATAATCCTTATGTTGCTTTGTTTTTTGCTATTGACAATTTGAACTACCAAGCGAGCGATAATGAAATTGACAATTACTTCTCTTTTTATTACACTTATACAAAAGCAACTATGTTTGAGAGTTGGAAATTTGTATTTGACAAAAATTTAAAAACGGATGAAATTTCATACGAGAAAATAGACGAAAATGATATGTCTATTATTCTTCCAGATGATGAATTTTACCAAATAGTCAATAGCGTAAACATTATTAATCAGCAAGGATTATTTTTCTATAATAATCATCCTTGGTATCCTCTCGAAAGAACATATAAAGAATTTGTTGATTTTTTTATAAAAGAAAAAGGGAGAGAAAGATTTGATGAATTATTAATGCACGATACAATTTCTGGATGTTATAACATTCATAAGTCGCTTATCCCAGCGATTAAGGAAAAGCTAAATGAAATGGGAATTAATAAAAATTATATCTATCCAGATATGAATGACTTCAGACAGAAAGTGACAAATAAAGGAATATTGAATAGTTTAACCTTAAAAAAATAACGTTGCCTAATAACTAAGCATATGGCGTGCCGATAGGCTAACGCTATATGCCCTGTTGACTGATCCGTATTCCATAAGGGGGAAAACGATCAATTCAGTTTAATTTTAGTAATTTGTTTAGTGGTTTTTCAGCGATTATTCTCTTGGTTTTCGGATTTCATAGCCTTGATTTTTATTTTCAGCACTTATTATTCTTTTTGTAATCGCTTTTTTAGGTAAAAATCTCAGATCTAAGCATTAGTGGTCCAGTCCTCTTTTTTGAAGATAATTTTATAATATGTGTTTTTTAACTTTACTAATAACCAGTTCTTTATAGTTTTTAGGAGGGCTTCTACTATCAAAAATTATTAATGTGACTAGACCTGGCTTTTTACAAATCGGGCAACAGCGATGTACACTTTTCTCTTTCGTAATAATAACATCAATACAGTCTTTCTCTTTATCTGCTAATAGCATTTGTAAACGAGGTAATTTTTCTTTTTTCCAACTGCTACTTAAAATACCATAATGCCTAATTCTAGTAAATCCTTTAGGTAAAATATGTTGTTGAAAACGACGTATAAACTCTTTGGTTTTTAAAGTTAAATTACTTACTTGACCACCTTTCTTGTAGTTCTTAACACGAAAAGTAACGGTGCCTTTTTGTTTATCAATAGCCTGTATTCGATGATTACTAATAGCTATCTTATGTGTGTATCTTCCTAGATATTCTAGTACGTTTTTTGGGTTACCAAAAGGAGGTTTTGCATAGATAACCCATTTGTGTTTAAATAATTTGTCATAGAGTGATTGTGGTAAGTTTGGAATTGTTTTTCTTAATTCAGCAACAAAAACACCTCTAAACTTTACACTTAAGGCCTTTATACTGAATAAGAAATCATCCTTGTTTTTCCCTTCTTTCCAATACCCTGCCTTTGTTATTCCTCCTTTAGGAACAATACAGTGTAAATGAGGATGTAAGCTTAAATTTTGTCCCCAAGTATGTAACACAGCAATCATTCCAATTTTAGCGCCTAGATCCTTGGGATTATTTCCAAAAGCAACCAAGGTTTTCCAAGCACTATCAAACAGTATTTTATATAGCTCTTTCGGATATTGAAGTGCCACTGAGTTTAAATTATCGGGCAAGGTAAAAACGACATGAAAATAAGGAACTGGCAATAACTCTCTAGATCTACCTTCAATCCATTGCTGTTGTTTATGACCTTGACAAGTAGGGCAATGTCTATTGCGACAAGAATTGAATTGTAGATGCAGTTTATCACATGATTTACACCAATCTAAATGTCCTCCTAGCGCTTTGGTACGGCATTTTCTTATCGCATGCAGCGTTCTTTCATGCCAACTACTTCTAGATAGTTCTTTTAAATGATTTTCTTCTAAATTCAACACTCCTGCTAACGTATGTTTTGCTAGCATTACTCTGTGTATAAGGTATCTAGTGGACTGTACTTTTTTGAACTCCCTGAGTTGGCGACATGTAAATAGATCATGGTGGTTTCTATATGAGCATGCCCTAGAAGTTCTTTTAAGCTAATAATATTAACACCATCTTCTAGTAAGTGTGTTGCATAAGAATGACGTAGTGTATGCGCTGTAAATTTCTTTTTTGTATTCACTTTAGCCCGATTCTCTTTGAGTATCCATTGAATCGCTCTGACTGTTATTGGCTGAGCAGCTCCGTCTTTAGTAACCTGACTGTTAAATAGATATTTTACAGGGTTTTCTGTTTTCAAATAACATCTTAAACCTCTTATTAAAAGAGTACTTAAAGGAACATAACGATCTGTCTTACCTTTTTTTTTCTAATAAATACAGTTTTTCGATTAAAATCAACATCAGATTGAAGCAACCCACATAGCTCATAACTCCGTAAACCACAACCGTACAACATACCTAAAATAAGGCGATGTTTAAGATACTTAGGTGCTTTTAATAATTCTCGAACTTCTTGTTTGTTAAGTACAATAGGTAAATCTTTTTGCTTTTTTATTTGAGGAAGCGCTATGCGCTTTTGCTCCATTCCCAGTACCTTATAAATAGCACGGAGTCCAAAAACGGTATGCTTAAAAAAACTTTCAGAGGGGGTTTTGTGAAGATTTTGACAATGAAAAAGATAATCATTGATTTGTTCATTATCTAAAGTTTCTGGGCTAACCTTAAAATGTAAGGTTATGTGGGCTAAACAGCGTAGATAATTATTTAATGTACTTGATGATTTACCGTTAATTGAAAAGCTTTTGGTTAATTTTTTAACGACAATAGAAAAATCAGGAACCTGCTCTAAAGAGGTTTCTAAAATTGTTTTACTTTTTTTTATACATCTTATTTAATTTTGAATCATAAATTTAACTATTTTTAAAACATTTCAAAAAAAGCTTCCGAGGTAACGAGGATTAGTTCAACAATGGCTATAAGTAATTGCTAGTTCTCGCCTACTTCTGAAAATCCTCTCGGATTTTCAACTTGGTGTGTACTTGCAAAGTTTCGTGCTAACCCACGCAACTACTCATAGCCGAGACCGTTGTGCGTCATACCCAAACTATACTCAAATGAAAAAAAAGTTTGTAATTATTTCAGTTTTATTATTAATCGGAATTTCTTGTAAAACGAATGAGAAAAAAGATAATTCTGAAAACAGAATAAAAATTGAGTGGGTTGAAAATCTAAATGGAGATTTCTCTTTTAGCGAAAAATGGAGTTATGGAGATGGTATTTATAGAAATCAAAATGGAGAATTGAGGTTAGATTCTGGAATGGTTCCTGAAGAAATTGCGGAGACTATTACAAGAAAGTATAACGAGAAAAATAGAATATATAAAGATTCATTAACTGAATACTATAAAATTGTTGATACAACACATATATTTCACTCGATTAAATCTGTAGCGAATGTATATGAAAACACTGTATATGACCATTTTGAATTTAAAAAGATGAAAAATGGAGAAATTAAAGGAGAAACAATAAATAATGTTTCTGGTTATAGCCATTTGCATATTAAGTTGAAAAACGACTATTGTTACGCTTGGAACGATTATAAAAGTATTTTTGACAAAGGAAATCATATTTTTAATTTGAAAAGCGGGAAAATTCTAATTGATAAATCATTGTTTAAAAATGGAATAGTAAAAGCTGAATTTGACTTTAACTTTAAAAACACTTTAGAAAAAAAGAAAAAATTATCTTGGAAAGGAAAAATTTACAGCCAAATTGAAACTGAATAAAGTACGAACGCACAACACCGTGTATAATTTATTGCTACTTCTAGCCTACTTACGAAAGTCCTCGCGGACTTTCTATTTGTGATTTATTTGCTAAATTACGTGCTATACCACGCAACAAACCATATACAACAACGTTACTTGTCATTTAACAATACCTCAAAAGACCTGAATTATGAATAAAAACATTTTGCTATTTACTTTCTTTTTATGTCTATTAACAAAGACTTATTCACAAGGTAGAGTTTATAAAGATTATCACGATAATGGTAAAATCTCATCGAAAGGAAAATTAATAGGAACTAATAGACATATAGGAGAATGGAAATATTACTACGACAATGGTCAATTAAGAAAAATTGTAAATTTTAATGACAAGGAAAGATTTGAAGGAGAATATAAATCTTATCATGAAAATGGGAATTTAAAAAAGATAGGAAAATATAAAAATGGAGAAGAGATAGGAGAATGGAAACATTTTCATAAGAATAAAAAATTACGTGTTAACAGAAAATATGCTAACGGATCTAGAATAGGAAAATGGGTTTTTTATTTTGAAAATGGAAATATTGAAAAAATTGAATCTTATGTAAAGGGAAAAAGAAGTGGAGAGTGGAAACATTATTATAGAAACAATGTGTTAATGTGGATTGAAAACTATAAAAACGGCAAATTAAATGGTAGATCTGAAGAATACCATGATAATGGAAAATTGAGAGTTATTAAATATCACAATGAAAGTAAACCAATTGGAGATTGGACATATTATCATGAAAATGAGAGTTTGAATTTAGTAGCTTACCATAAAAATGGGAAACCTGTTGGTGATTGGATTTATTTAGATGAAAATGGTAAAGTATTCAGAGTAGAAGAACATGATGAGATTAATGAATATTCTTGGAGCATAGATAGTTTTGTGTCAAAAAATCCTTTTGAATTAAATGATTATATTCTAAATGATTCTTCAAGATTTTATGATTTAAAGCGCCTTTCGAAACACATATATGAGCAAAACAAAATACCAATTTTATATTATGCGGCAAATTGGTGCGCTCCTTGTCTAAAGGTTAAGAATATGATGAAAGAAAAACCAAAAATTAAAAATAAATTAAGCAAAAAGTTTGCTTTCATTAAAATATTGATAAGTGACGATAAAAGAGAAAACTTGAATTTATTTTCAACGAAACTATCATTATCTAGAGACATTTGGAGTATTCCAACTTACACAAAGCTAAATAAGCATGGGGAAACTTATAATATGATTAGTGGTGCTAATTGGATTACTGAAAACCCACTAAGAATACAAGAATTTGAAGAAAAAATTGAGACAAATAAAATAAAATACCATTTTAAACCCATAAATAACAAAAAATAATATTATGCTAAAAATATGACGATTAATAGAGTATAACAACAAGTAACACCACCTAAACTGCATTAAAACGCAGCTTAGCCAAACCGTTGTAAAACATTTTGAGAAGAATAACCATCATATTATCTATTTTGCTTTTCTGTTGTAATATTTATTCACAACAGTCAGACAATTTATCTGAAAAATTTAATTATTTAATTAATTATATTCCTTCAAATCTTGGTAATAAAGAGTTCTTCTCGGAACTTGAAAAAAAATATAAAACAAGACTTAATAACGTAAATATTATTACTACAATTAGTCTAAGTGCAAAAAAAATACAACTTATCGAAAGTGAATTTTTAATGTTAGATAAGCACGCAGAGGAATTAGCTACTGAATTATATAATGATGGAATATATTTTCTTTTAAAAGGATATATGTCTCACGGATGTGTTCCTTTTTCATCGGAAATAGTAAATGGAAAAAAAATTGATTTATTGATATGGTGTTATGGAGGTATGACTAATGATGGTAAAGTTATTTTACGATTCTTTGATAAGTTTAATAGAAAGATGAAAGAATTAATATAAACGTTTTACAACATTGGTTATAATTAATACGGGTTTTGGTGCTTAATCGAAAGTTTTGTGTACTTTAATAAAGTCCGCCAAATCTTTTGATTTGGCTTTAGAACAGAAAAAGATAAAACAAAATAAAAAGTTTTGGCTAATCGCTTAATCCGAAATTAAATGCTAATTTAATCCCGTACTAACCTTAGCCGAACCGTTGTAAACAATTTATGAAAACCGAGAATATCATAATAATTTTAGTCCTGATTTTGACATTCAGTTGTCAAAAAGGAAAGAAAAAATCGGAATCGAAAACTGATTCAAAAATTGAACTTGAAAAAGAAAATTCAGAAAAGAAATTTAATTCTGATACCAAGCCTATCTCTAAAAATGATTCTGAAAATGTTACTTTCCGAAATATAACGGATTTAGAAAAGTATAACGGATTTGAAAAAGTAAGTGCACAAGTTTTAGGTAATTCAGATAAGGCTTTGGTTTACATTCAAAAAGACAGTCTAAAAGTGTTGATTTTAGAGAAAATAATCAAAACTTCATCACCTAAACCTAATTATTCAATTCTTGACGAAGTGAATTTGATATTTAAAAATTCTGACCAATACGTTGCTTTAACTCAATGTGAATTAATTGAAAATCCAAATGAAAGAATGGTTTTTAGTTTAGTAGAGAATGAGGATGTTGAATTTTTTGATAAAATATTAAAAACTTGGTTTATTGACTTTGTAGCCTTTCCTTTTTTAGGACACCTCTAAATTCGACAAATAATTATTATTAAGGTCAGATTTGATGAAGAATTTAAATTCTTCATCAAATCTGGGCATAAACTCTTTAGGTGACTTGTATCCCAAAGATTTATGCGGATGATTAAAATTATAGTCTTCTCTCCAGTTATCACTTATCTTTTGAAGTTGATAAGTGTCATTAAAATAATAAGCACTTAATATATCCTCTCTAAAGAAGCGATTGAATCGTTCTATATAGCCATTCTGCATAGGTTTACCGGGTTGTGTATATTTAATTTCTATAAAATTCTTTTTGCACCAGTTGACAAAAATCTTGGAAATAAACTCTGGACCATTATCACATCTCACATACTTAGGTACTCCTATTTCTTCTTTTAGGCATTCCAGTGTTTCGATAACGGCTCTTGCTGGATATGAAAGACCAGCATTTATAGCCAGTGCTTCACGATTGCAATCGTCAATAACATTGAACACACGCACCTTTCTACCGTCAATAAGTGCATCACTCATGAAATCCATGCTCCAACATTCATTGAGTTTTGAAGGTCTTTCCAAAGGTTGTTTTACACGTTTAACCAAACGCTTTTTGTGCTTACGTCTTAAACTGAGTTTCATCTCACGATACACTCGTAACACTCGTTTCCTATTCCATATTAAGCCTTCACGACGGATCTTATGATAATACTCATCAAAACCTCTTGTAGGGTACGATTCAGAAAGTTCGGTTAACTTATCAATAACCTCGCTATCATCTTTTTTACTCTGGTAATACCAAATCGATCTACTAAGGCCTACAACTTTGCAGGCATGGACTATAGAAATCACATACGCTTTGATGAGATACTTTACACGAACTCTTTTGTCGGAAGGCTTTAGAACTTTTTTGATAGTACGTCTTTTAGCATTTTGACATCCAAACTTACATCTGCATACATTTGCTTGAGCCTATTATTCTCTTCCTCTAACTCTTTTAAACGTTTTAGTTGCTGTTGTTCCATACCTCCATACTTTTTTCGCCAGTAATAAAAAGTACTTTTATCGATTCCTAATTCTCTTGATAAATCACCTACAGACCTACCTTGTTCATTTTCCTTGAGAGCCTTGATTATCTGACTCTCGCTAAACTTGCTGATTTTCATTGTGACAGTTTGAGTTTAAAGTTAGTAAATTCGAATTTTAAACTGTCCTGGTTTTGGGGAAGGCTACATAGGGAGAAATTGAATTCTTTCGGATATTCAGCTTTTAGCATTTGTGACGGAGAATCTTTGCCTCTTGAAATGTGTAATTGTACAGATTCAATATATATCGTTATTGAACCAGAAGAACTTGGAGAGGATTACGAATTATATAGAATTGGTTACTTCTACAATGTTGATTTAATTTCATTGGAGCGAACTGATAAAGAAAATTTTGAATACGATTTTGAATTAACATTTGAGCATGGAAAATATCCAAGAAAGAAAGAGAAAATAAGCTTGAACGAAATGAAATTAGAAAAATAACTATGGGCAACAAAGAACTGAGGTAAAAACCAAATAAAACTCCCTTAATTATTAACCAAAGTCTCTGCGTATATCATAACCTTATTCCACTCTTTTGATTCTGTATAATTAAGTATCTAATTTAATAAAATGCTAACTTAAAACTTCCATAACTCAGTACGAGTATTCTACTACCAACCAACCCCCTCACAATTTCCATATTCGATTTGTATTCATTACATTAGATATTAAAAACAACGCACCAAACTATAAACAAAATCGTTATGGCTAATTTGAAGAATGACAAAGAGTTCTAAATATACAAGAGTTTATCATTATTAAATTCAAAAAGATAACCGTAGACCGAAAAGAAAAGATGAAAAAAAATAAAAAAACCAAATTGATCTTAAGACTGCTTTTACTTGTTGGAACAGTAATATCTATGTTTTTTGTACCATGGATTTTGGTAAAAGCTTGGATATTACCGACACCTAATACCGTTCAAGAACAAGTAAATGAAGCAATTGGACATGGTTTTGACGGTATGATTGTTTATGTGGATCAAGCAGGAAAACCACCAAAATATTACACAGGAGGTTGGAAAAATAGAGAAAATAAAATACCAGCCAATCCGAAATCTTTGTTCAAAATTGCCAGTATTAGCAAGCTGTATACAGCCGTAGCAGCTACTAAATTGGTAAAAGAAAATCGTTTATCTTTTGACAAAACGCTCGCCAATTATCTTCCAGAACTTGGAGATAGGATTGAAAATGCCGAAGAAATTACCTTGAGGATGATGATTCAGCATCGATCTGGTATTCCAAATTTCACAGATAATCCAGATTATTGGGAAAACGAACAGGAAAATGGCCAAAACGCCTTAGATTTTGCTCTCGATCTACCCGCCAGTTTTAAACCTAATGGAGGATATGAATATTCAAATACGAATTTTTTATTACTTCGTCGAATTATGGATAATGTTTTAGGATATAGCCACAATCAGTATATCAAAAAGAAAATATTGATTCCATTAAAGTTGAAAAACACCTTTTTTTCAATTACTGAGGTCGATTTAGATGATGTTATGAGTGGATATTATGTAGGATATGAGAAAGATTTTAAAGCTCGTGAATATGGAATGTTGGCTACAATAGAAGATGTGGGTAAGTTCTTGCGAGCCTTAAACGATGGTTCTGTATTTGACGAAGGTGAGCAAGAAATTTATCCTTACGAATATAATCATGGAGGTTTGGTCGTTGGCTATCAAAGTCTCGCAGAGTACCACAAAGATATAGATGCTGTAGTGGTTCAATTTATCAATACCACAGATTTTAACGGTTATGAATGGAACTTATCGGAAATTACAATTAACCGAATTGTAGAAATTATTAAAAATAAAAACTAGCCACAACAAAAAACACAGCGAATTCGAAATATAGTTTTTAACAAAGCAGTTTAACAACCTGAAAGATTAAGTCTTGAAATACCATACAAACCATACACCTAAAAGCTATCACCTTTCACAAAAAATGGGAACACTGAGTTTAATCATATTCTTATTAACAGTAGAATTGTGTTTTGCGCAATCTATTGACTTCGATTTAATAAAATACAACGGACTTAATTTTTATTCTACCAAATCAGAAATTGAAAAAAAATTAGGTAAGCCAACAAAAGTATATGACTCAAATCATGAATGTGGTTTTTTATTAACGGATTTTCCAGATAGTAAGTATCTAACTTTAGATTATGGTAAACTAAAATTCACTGGAAACAAAAAAGAACTTTACGTCATAGAACAAATTCATTTAGAAAATGATAATTCTATCATAATAAAATACGGTAATCGAAATTTGACATGTGGGACCGATTTAAAGGAACTAATTGAAATTTTTGGAAATAAATTGGCTAAGCATTTTGGAAAAAAGTTAAAAGGAACAATAGTTCTCTTTTGCAAAAAAACTGATGACGGAATACGCATTAGTATAAAAGACGGCAAATTAACCCAACTAGAATATTGGTCGCCTTGTTAGAATGTTCAATAGATAGCAATGCCCATAATGAATAAGGGACTTGCCTCTTATACCTTATTTCAGAACTTTATCTCATTTTTTTTATAAAACAGGAAGCTTTTTACCTTTATTTAGCAACTATTTTCATAAAACCAACACATTTAAAAATAGAAGATTAACCAATATTAACTAGTTTTGAAAATAAAATGGAGTTTACTCTCAGGCTTTCGTTATTTACAATATGAAAAAATCACCGTCTATAATTCTAAAGAAAAAGCATGAATAAAAAAATTGGATTTTCTAACATTGGAGGGGTTTATATTGAAGAAAACATACAAACTAAAACACACATACATCAAGCTATAACCGTCATAATTTCATTTAAAGACAATTTTGATTGCTTTATTGAACAAAAACAAATATCCTCTTCAGGTATTGTTATTCAACCCAATACAATTCGACAATTTAACAGCCCCGAAAATAATAGTATTGCCTTTATTCATATTGAACCATTTTCAGAACAAGGCTTAAAACTAATAGATAGAGATATCCCTTTTACAGAACTATCTAAAAGTCAAACAGAAAACATAATTATGTTTATCAAAAAATGGGCTTTACATAAAGGAAATCAAGAAAAACTCACAGAAGAACTGATTAACTCAACTATAAAAGAGATTAAACCAACTACAAACAATCTTACTATAGATAAAAGAATTAAAAAAGTAATTGATATAATTCAAAAAACAGAAAACACATCTTTAAAATCAATTTCTAAAACCGTTAACCTTTCAACTTTTAGACTTTCTCATCTATTCAAACAAGAAACAGGAATCACCTTAAAAAAATTCGTTTTACATACTAAATTAGTTAAATCCATAAAAGCTATTTATCAAAACCAAAACTTAACGCAATCTGCCTACTCAGGGAACTTTGCAGATCAAGCTCATTTTACAAGAACATATAAAAATTCATTTGGAGTTTTACCTTCGAAATTATAAAATAGCAACTGCGTTCAATTTTTTAGTAGAATTGAGTTTTAATTTTGTTCCCTAAAATAGATCAACGTGAAAACACTTATAGCTTATTTAACAATAAAAGGAAATACTGAAGCAGCTCTAGATTTTTATGAACATTGTTTTAATGGCAACACCATCTTTTTACAACGATTTTCGGAGACAAATTATACTGTTTCTGAAAATTACAAAAACAAAATAGCACATGCCGAGTTTAAAGCTGAAAATCTTCATTTCTACATTTCCGACGGATTTGAAAAAGAAACTGTTACTTATGGTAACGGTATTGGAATGACTGTAAATTTCACCAATAAAAATGAACATACAGAAGTTTTTAACAAACTAAAAGTTGGCGGTAAAGTTACTCACGATTTTTTCCAAACGACAATTGATTCAAATCTAGCTTGCATTATAGATAAGTACGGAATACATTGGTATCTTAATTACTCCAACGCAGAGAAAAGTGGCTATTAATTTGTAACCAAATTGAACTGTGACTAACTATCTCTTTTAAAGATAATTAGCCTCTTCTTTTAACTTTATTTATGGTTTATTAGTTCAAAAATTAAATGATAATTGAAGACTAGATCTGGTAATTATTAACTGTCGTTGTATTTTATAAATTGTATATTTATCCTAAACAAAACTAAGCATTCCAATGCGTATCCACTGTTACTAATATGTTGGACACATTATATACAAGCTAAAAAAATGCCGATAGAAAACATTCCTGAACTTTATATTAAGAATAATCGAGAAAATTGTGATTTGTTCGTTTATGATTTTAAAATGACCGATGACGTCGTAAAAAGTAAGGTGAATTTAAGTATGAATATGTTTAGCTTTTTACAAGTAGGAAAAAAGCAAGTACACTTTGCGGGAACCACCGTTGCTGTAAACAAAGATCAATCTTTGTTATTAAAAAAAGGGAATTGGCTATGGACGGAGTTACTTGATACTGATGAAATTTATTACTGTAAACTCTTCTTCTTTTCAGAAAAAAACTAAACGAGTTTCTAGAAAAACATACGAAACACCATAAAATAGTAGAAGAAGAAATTCCTTATTTTATAATTAAAAATGACTCATATATCACTTCATACCTAAATTCATTATCTACAATTAGTGAAGCACCTCAGGTTTTTGCTGAAAACTTATTTTCAGTTAAGTTTGAAGAATTAATGCTTTATCTTCTCCAGAAATATGGAAAAAAGTTTGAACTATATCTACACTCTTTAATAGTTAAAAAAACTTCGACTTTTAAAAAAATTATAGAAAGTAAAATTCATTCTAACTTAAAATTGGAAGAAATCGCATTTTTGTGCAATATGAGTTTGTCTACTTTTAAACGTCACTTCATAAAAGAATATGGGGTATCACCTGGAAAATGGCTTCAGGATAAACGACTTCAAAAAGCAAAAAAAACACTAGAACAAGGAAATTTAAAGCCATCAGACATCTATTTCGATTTTGGTTATAACAACCTTTCCAACTTTAGCACCGCCTTTAAAAAGAAATTTGGTTTTAGTCCAAATCAGACCTCTAATTAAAACTCTTTCTGAAAATTTGACCTTTTTTCATAAGTCATTGAACTATTTTCGTAACTCAACAAGAGTAATCTCCTCATACTTTTGTATCAAATCACGAACACTACAAAATAGGAAGTTATGAATATAACATTAGAACAAGCGGAAAAAGCAATCGCAGCAGCAAAACAAAAATCCATAGCAATTGATACTAAAATGAATATTGCAATTGTAGATTCAGGTGCAAATTTAGTTGCATTTGGACGCATGGACGGTGCTTGGCTAGGTTCCTTAGATATTTCAATTAAAAAAGCAAAAACAGCTCGTTATTTTGATATGAATACTGGAATTATTGGAGAATTGTCTCAACCAGGTCAACCGTTATTTAATATTGAACATTCAAATACCGGACTAATTACATTTCCAGGAGGTGTACCAATTAAAAATCCTGAAGGTAAAATTATTGGAGCTATTGGAGTAAGTGGAAGTTCTGTTGAAAATGATCATACCGTAGCAGAAGCAGGCGCATTGGCATTGGCATTGACAATTTTATAACAACGGAATAAGAACTAAAAGAGGGCAATTAAGTTTTAGTTTGTCCTCCTTTTTCTTTAAAAGAAACACCTCTCCCTAATTTACTTCGATACTCGATTTTTCTTTTTCTATCGTATAACTACTTTTAAACAAATAATACTATTGAAATTTTAGTTTATTGAAGCTATTTAACTTCGAAACATCAAATATTACTATGATTTCTATCTTCAGGTTTTATTTAAATAATTAAGTATAAACACCATACATAACACCTATAAAAACAAGCTAAAACTAACGTACTTATATACCTCTTTATCTTGATTTGTATGATGGTTTACGACTATCTTTACCCCCAGATAAGACACCAGTCGTAAAGGATAAAACGAACAATCAATACTAAAGTATGAAAGCTCTTTCAAAAAAATTAAAAACCCGATTTTACAACCCCTTTTATTTACTATTAGTTATCGCAGTATTTTACAGCCATGACTTGTATATAAAAATGGAAACTTATTTCTTACAGCCAAATCAGCAAGCTACTTTAAGTCTATATAATGGAACTTTTGAAAATAGCGAAAATACGATCGCACGAGACCGTATTCTTGATGCTTTTTTTATTTCTCAAGGTAAAAAAGTAGCCATTAAACCAGATCAATGGAAAGATGAAGATAGTACACTAACAAAAGTATATTTCAATACTGGAAAAGCTGGAACCTATGTTGCAGGTATATCTACTAAAACTAGAAGTATTGGCCTTTCTGCTGATGAGTTTAACGACTATTTAAAACATGACGGAGTTTTAGACATTTTAGAGCATCGTACTAAAAACAATTTATTAGATAAAGACGCCGTAGAAAGCTATCAAAAACATGTGAAAGCAATTTATCAAGTCGGTGACATCAAAACAGATGATTGGAAAACAATACTAGGCTATCCTATTGAATTTGTTCCACAAACAAATCCTTATGAAAAATACAGCGGTGACACTCTTGCTGTAAAACTATTGGTTGATGGGAAAGCTCTACCAAACCAATTGGTATATGCTGACTATGTAAATAGTACTCATGGGCACTCACATGATGACCATACTCATGACAAAAATGACCACCATCATCCTCATAAATCTGAATCAAAAGAAACTCACACTCATACTAATGGCCAACAGTTACGAACAAATAATCAGGGAATAGTATTCGTTAATCTTCCAGAAGATGGTATTTATTACCTCAGAACTATTTACATGGTTAACACGCCCGATAGTGATGAATTAACACACAAATCTAAATGGTCTACACTTACGTTTGAAGTAAACCATAAACATGATGCTACAACGCACACGCATGATCACCACCATGAAGAAAGTATTCCTACTTGGTTATTTATCGTTGGTAGTTTATTAGTAGTAGGAGTTTTGTTTTTAATCTTCAGAAAAAAAGATTAATGAGAAAAGTAAATTTAAAACTAGCTTTATCTCTTCTACTAGTCTTCGTTCCTTTTATGACATTTGCGCATGATGTTACCAGTGCCGATCAGGAAATTTTGCATAATGGAGGCTTATGGGCCTATGTTCAGGTAGGTGCGACACACATGCTAACAGGCTATGACCACCTACTTTTCTTAGCTGGGGTTATATTTTACTTAAATGGTTTTAAAGACATTTTAAAATTTATTACTGTTTTTACTTTTGGGCATTGTGTTACATTAATTGGTGCTACATATACTGGAATCACCGCGAATGAACATTTAGTCGATGCAGTTATTGCTCTTAGTGTTTTATATAAAGGGTTTGAAAACCTAAGTGGATTCAAAAAGTTAAATATCAAATCTCCAAATTTATTACTTATGGTAGGCCTTTTTGGATTGATACATGGCTTTGGACTTTCCACCCGATTACAGTCTTTTGATATTGGAGCAGAGCTTTTTTTAGCCAAAATTTTATGTTTCAACGTTGGTGTAGAGATAGGACAAGTTCTTGCTTTAATTCCTATTGTATTTATTATTACATTCTCACAGAAACACAAGGAATTCCCAGCATTCTATAAAGCAGTAAACTGGTACTTAGTACTCGCAGGAATATGGCTATTTATTTATCAATTATACGGATACTTTAATGGTCATTAATATAAATAATTTAAATATTTAAATATTTAATTACTTATCCCTGTAAACTATCTTTCATAAAGTTTACAGGGATTTTTTAATTGATCTTCTTTTATGAAAAGTATTATCTTTATCCGAAACAAACAGTTACACCAAACTATCAAACTACAGCTTTAATCTTAAATTAAAATAAATGAAATGTGTTTCATGTAATACTGAACATGATGAAAATTTCTGTCCAAATTGTGGTCAAAGAAATGGTGTAATGAGAATTACAATTTCTTCAATAGTTGAAAGTACGTTTTCCACTTTCGTCAACATGGATAGAGGATTTCTTTTTAACTTAAAGTCCCTATTTCTAGCTCCTAAAAAAACTGTTTTAGAGTATATTAAAGGAAAAAGAAAAGGTATTTTGAACCCAATTTCTTACCTTATTTTAACCATCTCGTTGTACTTAATTATAATTACAATAGTTAGGATACCAAAAGACCCTACTGATATTATTTCCTCACCAAAATCAGGAATAAGAAAAATAGCCTATGAAATTGGATATTTATTAAGAGCATATATCAAGTATTTCTGGATATTTTCAATAATTCCTTTAGGGGCAACATTAAAACTATTGTTTCGCAAACACAATTTCCCCGAATATTTAGCCATTAGTTCATTCATTATTGGTCAAGCCACCGCTATTGGAATAGTTAGTTATTTACTTTTTAAAATACCATTGTTTTTTGACCCAGTAGTTTTTGGAGTTATTTCATTGTTAATCTTTAAAATTTTCAAACAAAAAAACAATGTATTCGAGTCCTTATTAATAACCTTTGCAGCGTTAATTTTGTTCATACTTCAATGGATTGTATTAATTATTATCCTTGGTGTATTAAAGGTTCAATTCGATTTTTAATAGCATCTAAATCATAGTATTTCCATAAATCAAAATTCTTTATAGGTTCAAAAACGACGAATTCAATACTCATAAAAAAACAGTAACTTTAAATCCATTACAAACGGAGATTTAAGCTTTACTTTTAATTTCAAAATTGACATACATGAAAAAAAACACGAAGAGAATATTAAAATATTTTATAGAGTTTTTAATCGTTGCTTTTGGTGTATATCTTGGTGTTTATACTAGTGAAATACAAAATGAAAAGAAAACCAAAAAAGAAAAAGAGAAATCAATCAAATATATAATTCAAGAATTAGAAAGTAACAAAAAAAGTCTTCAAGAATCCTTCAAATACCATTTATCAATTAAAGTGGAAATTGATAGCATTGGTGAAACATTAGGCACAAAAGATTTTTTTGCTCCTTATATGGGAAATAAATCGTTTAAACATACCAAGTTAAAAGGCTGGAACGGAATTAAAATAGCAAACCTTGAGGACACAGCTTTTGAAGCCGCCAAAATTAGTGGGATAATAAGAGAATATGACCTTAAACTTATCCAAAAAATTTCAAAAATATATAAGCATCAAGATATGTATTCTAAATTTGGAAATACGGTACTAACTAAAATGATTAATCTTGATTCTTCAACAAAAGTAGTCGATATATTTAGCGCTATTGAATTAATGGCTTATGACCTTCGCAACTATGAAAAATCTATATTAAATGCGATTGAACAATTAATAAAGGAAATAAAATAGCACCTAGAAGTTAAATAGTTACACTCTTATCGAAACTACTATTCATTTAGCAAAATGAAGTAATTTTTGAAATCTCCTTCACAAATGCTACAACTCTAAAAAAATTGAGTCTTTCATTAAAATATTAATAAACAAATGAAAAACGGCTTAATTTTAGTATTAACAATTTGCTTCTTTACAATTTCTTGTGATAAAAAACACTCTTCGAAAAAAGAACCTAGTAAAAAACTAATTTCTGATACTTACAAAGAACCTCAATTTATTCATGACAGTAGAATAGAAAAATTAAAAAGTATTGCTCCAGAATTACAAGAAATATTTTCGGAACACTCATTCAATAAAAAAATCCCTGGAATTGCCTATGGGATTGTCGTAGATAATTCATTAGTCCTCGCATCATCAACAGGTGTCTCTCAGTTAGAAAACAACATACCTGTTACCAACTATACATCCTTTAGAATTGCTTCTATGACGAAAAGTTTTACTGCTATGGCAATTCTAAAACTAAGAGATGAAGGAAAACTATCATTAAATGATCCTGTTCTTAAATATGTTCCTGAAATCAAAAGTTTAAAATACTTAACCGAAGATTCTCCAATTATCGATATTGAAAATTTATTAACTATGACCGCCGGTTTTCCTGAAGATAACCCCTGGGGAGATCGACAACTTGACTTATCTACCAAATCTTTTTTAAAAATTGTATCCAACGGGTTATCGCTATCAAAAATTTCTTCCTATCAATATGAATACAGTAATACTGGTTATGCTTTATTGGGATACATAATTAGTAAAGTATCTGGCGTTCCATATCAAAAATACATCACTACAAATATTTTAAACCCTTTAGGTATGAAAAATACGTATTGGGAATACAGTGATATTCCTAAAGAACAATTAGCCAGTGGATATCGATGGGAAGATAAAAAGTGGAAAAAAGAGTTATTATTACATGATGGAACATACGGAGCAATGGGAGGATTGATAACGTCTATTGAAGATTTTAGTAAATATGTGAGTTTTCACTTAAACGCATGGCCAGCACGAAATGAAAAAGACAACGGTCCTGTAAAGCGTAGTACTCTTAGAGAAATGCATACACCTCAATATAATTTTTTAAATTCATGGAACAAAGACTGGAATAATGAATCTTGTGTCAGCATGATTGGCTATGGTTATGGTTTAGGTATTTCAATAGATTGTAAGCGTATTGTAAAAATTTCTCATGGAGGAGCCCTTCCTGGATTTGCAAGTAACTATGTTTTTTATCCTCAATATGGAATTGGAATTATGGCTTTCGGTAATTTAACATATACCAAACCTATTCCTTATGATAAAATAGAAAAAATTCTTTTTGAAAGGTTAAAATTACAACCAAGAAAATTACCAAGTTCAAATATTTTAAAATCAAAAAAGAAAGAAATTGCCAGTTTGTTCTCGGATGGAAAAATCGATTTAAACAGGGATGTTTTCGCTAAGAATTTCTTCCTTGATATATCAAAAGATAGACGATTGAAAGAAATTCAAGGAATTATAGATAAAGCAGGAAGTATTAAAGAGATTGGTGAAATTTATTCAAGAAATCAATTACGAGGAAGTTTTAACATAAAATGTGAACATGGTGGTATTAACGTGTTTTTCACATTGACACCAGAAAGTAACCCCATGATTCAGAAAATGACAGTATCGTATAGGTCGAACAAGAAATAGTAGTTTCTCTACCGAAAAATCCTTCTTACTATAATGAATAAAGGATTTCCAAAATAAAAGCGTTTTTGATTAAATATCAAAAACGCTTTTATTATTTTTATAATAGGTGAAAATGAGAAAATTTGTGGATTTAAATTTCTACTACTGTTTTCAAAATACACCAAACATTATAAAAACATTGTTAACCACAATTTAAGAAAACACCAAAATGAGTACAATTAGATTAGGAGATGAAGCTCCAAACTTTACAGCAAAATCAACCGAAGGTGATATCAATTTCCATGAATGGCTTGGGGATAGCTGGGGAATATTATTTTCACATCCCGCGGACTATACACCCGTTTGCACGACCGAATTAGGTACTGTCGCCAAATATAAAGAAGAGTTTAATAAGAGAAATGTAAAAGTTGTAGCGTTGAGCGTTGATGGATTAGAATCCCATAATGGTTGGATACATGACATCAATGAAACTCAAAATACAACGGTGAACTTTCCAATCATTGCCGACGAAGACAAAAAGGTGTCTACTCTTTATGATATGATTCACCCAAACGCAAATAATAAACTTACAGTAAGATCTGTATTTGTTATCGGATCAGATAAAAAAGTAAAACTTATTATTACATATCCAGCTTCCACTGGTAGAAATTTCGATGAATTGTTACGTGTTATAGATTCACTGCAATTAACGGCTTATCATAAGGTGGCGACACCCGCTAACTGGAATAACGGTGACGATTGTGTTATTTCTCCAGCCGTTGGAAATGACGAAATACCAAGTTTATTTCCAAAAGGTCATACAGAAGTAAAACCTTATTTGAGACTAACACCTCAGCCGGATTTAAACTAAAATGTATAAAACCTCTAAATTTAAGTTTAGAGGTTTGTTTTTATATCTTATTTATCATACATAAAACCTCAAGAAAGTTAATTTTTAATGTATAATCAACCAAACTGATTAATGAACTCTTTATATAAGTTCAATAAAGGTTCTAATACTTTTTCTTTGTTTTTAAACTCCATATTGTACTCGCATGTTAGTATAAATCTTCCATTAATATTCTCTCCATATATGGAAGGAATAAAAGCAGTTTTATCTGCTATTCCCTTTAAAATTTTCCAACTTGAACTATGTTTAAAAAACAATTTTAAGTTTTGATTCCTTGTTTTCATTCTGAAACGATTTTTTTTACCCAAGAAAAGAGATGTAAAATGATCTCTTGTATTCAATTCAAAACATAAAGAATCGCGTTCGGCGAATATGTCACAAGATATTCTTCCGACTTCAGAAACTCCAATTCTATTTTTTATAACAATTACTCTATCTAAGTAATTCACTAATAAATAAAAGTATATATCAGGGCTTCTTGCTCCATCCCCTAAATCCACATATCCCTTTTGCATCTGGAATGTAGCATTTTCTTTTTCTGATAACTTTTTAAAAGTATTTTCTAATATCATAGGCTTCTTTTTAATATTAATATTTCACATTCAAAATATCATTTCTTTTATTTTCTTCAATTTTCCCAGAACATTTCTTTAAAAAAACATTGTAAATAACAATAAAGACAATCGTCATTATCAAGTTGAGTACTATTCTTTTTACTGTTAACTTTTTTCTTCTATAATTTCCTTTACGTTTCTTTTTAGTTTCAAAATACTCTTCATTTAGTTTTTTAGTCATCTTTAGCAATATTCTTAATACACAAAACTACTCCTTTTTAGTTTTCTAGGTATCTTTGATAAAAATCACCAAATGAAAGAACTTGCCTATTATCTTGTAGACGTTTTTACAGCCACAAAATATGGCGGAAATCAACTTGCCGTTTTTATTGATTACGATAATTTAGCTACTGATGAAGATATGCTTCAAATTGCCAGAGAATTGGGATTTGCAGAAATTACATTCATCAAAAAAAACAATGATAATGAAAGATTTGATGTTCGTATTTTTACACCAGAATACGAAGTCCCTTTTGCCGGACACCCTTCTTTAGGAACGGCATATGTTATTTCAAAACACCTAATTCCTTCTCCTAAAGAAAAATTAACATTAAGTTTAAAACATGCCGATATTGATATTATTCTAAGTGATTTACAAAATATAGACCGTAGTTTTTTTACGATGACGCAGGCAAATCTTGAATTTGTTTCTAGTTATTCTTATGAAGACATTTCGGAACAACTTGGTATTGATTATTCCTTCTTTAATACTTCTCTTCCTATTGAAGAAATAACTACTGGTCTTCCTTATATAATTATTCCCATAAAAAACATTGATAGTATTAATAGAATAAGTTTAGAAGCGAAAAGTGTCATTAATTTCTTAATTCAACACGAAAAACATAAAAGTAATAGTGTTACGGGGTTAAGTACTTCTTTTTTCTTTTTTACAGAGGAAACAGTAGATCAAAGTAATGATTATCACACTAGAATGCTTCTAATAGAAAATGGACAATACATCGAAGATGCCGCCACCGGTAGTGCCAATGGTTGCTTCTTAGCCTATTTATTGAAAAATATTAATTCGGCGATTGATGTAACTACCGAACAAGGTTTTCAAATGAATAGGCCTTCCTATTTGAAATTAGATGGAAAACTTAACAATGGAAATTATACTATTAAAGTTGGTGGACAAGTAGTTTCTGTTGGTTCTGGAAAATGGAATATTTAATAACCGCTATTACAAATGTCTAAACAGTTTTATAAACATATAACTCAATTCACAACCATTTCGCAGGAAGAATTTAACCTTATTCTTCCTTTTTTTAAAGAACAACATTTGAAGAAAAAAGAAATACTCATTGAAGGGGGAACGAAGTGCGATACGATTCATTTTATTTTAGAAGGATGTGTACACATGTATTTTATTGGAGAAAATGGAGTTAAGAGAACCATAAAATTTGCAATTGAAAATTGGTGGATTTCTGATTTTCTAGCATTTCACCAGCAATCACAAACAGATTTTTATATTCAAGCCGTAGAAACCACAAAAGTGCTTAGTTTAACTACTAACAACCATGATAAACTTTTGGAAAGCTTTCCTCGTTTGGAAAAATATTTCAGAATTATTTATCAAATTTCTTATGGTGCTTCTTTAAACAAATTTAGATACCTGTATGATTATTCAAAAGAGCAAATGTATATTCATTTTGTTAAAGAGTTTCCAGATTTTGCTCAAAGAGTTCCACAATATTTGATTGCTTCTTTTTTAGGATTAACACCTGAATATGTGAGCGAAATACGAAAAAAGAACGTTCTTAAACTAGCTTAAGAACTTCTTGCCCCCTAAGCTCTAGCTTTGTTTCAAATTAAAATTTTATATAGATGGAACAAAGAATACAAATAGAATCGATACAGCCTAATGCTTTCCAAGGAATGTTTGCTTTAGAAAATTATCTAAAAGGAAGTGATTTATCTAAAATACACAAGGAATTAATTAAACTTAGGGCTTCTCAGATTAACAAATGTTCGTTTTGTTTGAATATGCATACCAAAGAAGCTTTACATATTGGAGAAACAAAAGAACGTATTTTTTTATTAAGTGCTTGGAAAGATGGAGAAACCTTCACTAAAGAAGAAAAAGTAATTTTACAAATGACTGAAGATATTACCTTAATTCATGAAAATGGGCTAAGTAGTAATACTTATAAGGAAGCCATTTCATTGTTTGGAGAAAGTTATACTTGTCAAATAATTATAGCTATTACAACCATCAATTCATGGAATAGAATTGCTGTTAGTACCAATATGCCTTTCTAAAAGAAATAAAGGACCTCCTAAAGAACAGGAGGTCTTTATAACTTGAAAACCTATTTTAAGCTCTTATACCATTTACTTTTAACAGTCATTCTTTTTGAAATTGTTTTCTAGCATTTTTGCAATGAGTTAACTCATCGTCTTCGTAAGAACAATCTCTTCAATTTCAACTTTATTTAATGACCTACTAATTGTTCTTAACTATTTTTTCCATTATTTTCAACTTGTCAACTATTAGTAACAATAAATAACCCAAAAACGTAATCATTAGCAATGTAATTATCATGGTAAAATAAAACTTAATAGTCCATTCTAAACTAACCTTAACTCTATGAATAAGGCTAATTTCTTTTGTTTTACTTTCCATTAAAGAAAATTGTATTGTACAAAATTCGTTTTCATCATCAAAATCTCCTAAACTTACTCCCAAATCCTGAAGCTGCTGTTCTATTTCGAGAATCCTATTTTCTAGGCTCATATATTCGGCAATTTTTCCACCTTTACTCTTTAAATCAATTAAGGATTGTCTAATTTTTTCAAGCGATGCTTTTTTAGCATTTAATTGTTTGTACTCATTTGTTTTATCTTTTTTAGTGATCTTTTTTATCTGAACTTTCCCTATATTCATTAGATCTCTATATAAAGTATCAAACTTTTCAGGAAAAACTCCCACCAACATATTCAACCTTCTATTCCCACTATTTCCTCTTTTTTGCTCAAACTGAATAATAGCACTAAAATCACGTATTTTCAATCGTACTTGTTTTTCGTCTTTTACAAAGTCAGTTGTTTTAGATGATATTTCAGCTATTTTTTCATATTTCTGATCGACCTTCATTATTTGAGAGGAACTCTGTGATTTTACTCGATACTTTTCAGAAGCATAATTTTTTTTAACACTTGAAATATTATTAAAAAAATCACTTCTTACGTTTCCATTGTTCGTAACTACAGTATATCCATAAATCATTCGAAATACAAACAACACTAAAAAGCCTACGATAAAATATGCTATTGTTTTTTTTAATTGTTTTTTCATTTACTTCCATTTTAATTTAGGCCAACTAGCCTATTATTCTCTAGTATACCCAACCTTTAAACCAATGTTCCTATTAATTGTCTTAAAATTGTTGGATCTTTCAATTTATCATCTTCTGCTAGTAATAGCATTTTAGAAACGATTTCTGCCGTTTTCGGATCTTCGTCAACAAAAGGTAAGAATATCCTTCCCCTATGCTGAGAATGCACAGGAATGATACTTATATAACCTCCTGGTTGCACATGCACTACTCCACTTCCTAAATGAAGACTGTAGTTTGCATGAGTTCCTTCAATTAAAACATGTCTTTCTTTGAAGGCAACATTCTTCAACTTAAACAGCTTAGCACTTTCTTCGGCGATAACTTTTCGTAATACTACTGTAGACAAACTTGCTTCAGGATCGACTCCTCCTGCATGTGCAACAGAAACCACCAAATCAACATCTCGCATTACTTCACTAAAAACATGTTCTGGGACTTTAGATAATGGAATTGATTTATATTCTTTTTTATGATAAAAACGAATGGTTTCTAAAGTAGGATTCTCTACATCTGCCGGAGAAAACCAATCTGCCATGGCATTCAGCTCAACAATAATATGATGTTTGTGAATTACCTTTTGCAATCCGTTATCATAATCTACTGTCCATCCTCTACCCTTTAACAAGGCTAATGTTTTTTTAGGTTGCACCTGATGGCCTGCATATCGTTTACTAATTACACCTTCTCTTTCTTCATCTGGTGTTAGTGCATATAATTCTCTGTATACTTGTTTAAAAGGTTGTTTCCATTCATTTTGAAAGAAATAACGTTGCCAAGCAGTCCATTTTTTACTTTTATATAAATCAGTACAATGAGCGATATAAAACAATTGCTTTGGACTTTCTTCATATACATTCTCGTCAACACCATTCAACACCTTATTTTTCCATATTCCTAAGTTTCCAGTACTAGATTTTAATACCAGTTTTTCCAGCATTGGTTTCACAACAGGGTGATTTGACAGTCCTTCAATTTCCTCTAATGTAAATTCATCCTGATATACCATAGCCAATTCCAAAGATTTTCTTGTTCGACGGTATTGCTCTATTAGTTTTTTATTGAATTCTTTTAGTTTTAATACCTCTTTATCTTTGCGAAGTTTCGCTGGAATACTCTTTAACTTTTTCCCTTTTTTAGTAACTAAGATATTTGATTTCCCTTCGTCATCAACTTCTAACCAAATTTTAACTTCATCAAACACTAACTCCTGTGCATTGGATAACAATTGTTGTGCTTGTAAACTTTCCATTGACCAGGTTAATCGAATTGGATCGGTATATCCAGCATTTCTCGCCAAATTATCCATTGCTATTTGCACCGCTAACTTTTCACTTTCCTGTCGTTGAGAACCAAATTGCTTACTTTCTTTTAAAAACTGTTGTAAATAATTATAACGTTTCAACACATCCTTTTGCGGAACGGTTTTACTTAAAGGAACCAAACCGTAAACACGTAAATAATTTTGATTTCTTTTTTCTTTTACTCTTTTGGTTACTTCAGTAATTTTCACCTCCTTTAAAATGACATCCGCATATAATTTTGCTAGTGTATGTCCATTTCCATATGAAATATATTTTGCAGCATTATATACTAGTTTCCAACGAGGTTTTCCAAGTACTTTATAAATAGAATTAAACCAGTGAACATCTACAGCCCCTTGATTAAACTCTTCTATAGGGATTGAAGAATATCTCGCTATTTCTGTCTCCTTTTGTGCTGTTAAATATTGACTTGAATGTGCATGAAGCCACCAAATAGCACTTTCTAATCCTTCCCATTTTAGATAACTTTGAACAAATTTCTGCCATTGCGGAGCATACATTGCCACTTCTATCAAACGCTTTTCTGTTAATTTAGTCTTTTGAATTTTTTCATTGAATTTTTCTTGAGTATCATCAGATGCAGGAACAGTATTCGATAATAACTGACTCATCATACTTTTTTTCGACATACTTCCGTAGGAATAGCCAGTTTCTAACGTATCCTTGCCAAGTGCCTCAATACATTGTACAAGATAATCAGTTCCTTTAATTTCTTTGATAACTCTCGCCAAAAAACTAACCTCTGTATCAGATTCTCCTCTTGTTAGTTCTATTTCCAAAATTCTATCAACTACTTTTTCAATATAACCACTTTCATTTAATTTTGGCGATAACAACCTCCAATCATGATGATTGTGTTTGTATTTCTTAGAATCGGTTAATTGTCCCAGCATATCAGCATTTACCAAATAATACATCTTATCTGCTTCAGGAAGCTGTAAACGATTAAAATATTCGCAAAATCGATACGAGTTATTTCTTTGCTGCCTGTATACTTTACTTCCGATCCAAAGTTCTAGTTGATACAATCTCATTAAATCTTTATCGGATAAATCATTGGCTTTTATGCTCGTATAATAATTAGAAAAGAAAGGTAAATCGGTAAAAAGAGACGTAAACCTGGAAGTACTATAATTATTCCTTGTAACAATGCCTTTATTCAATTCCTTTTCTGGGTATTCATTACAAATAGCAATAGCACCCTCTAACCAATAAGAAGAATCATTCTGTTTGTGTAAAACCTGTAACGTTTCAAATATATATTCCATTTGAAATTGATATTTGAACTTAGGTTTATTCTCATAATCATACTTTGTTATCATCTGGTAACTGTATTTTTCAGAGATATCAATCACCCATTTTGGGTTACTTTTTTTATCAATTCTATTATATCCTGCATAATGACTTAAATAACAGAGATCAAGAGCATCTAAATTTGAATTATCAAACCAATCTTTCCAAACTTGTGCCAAAGGAAATAGATGATACCATTCCTCATCTGAATATTCCTTCTCATTATTTCCTTTCCTTCTTGTTTTTGTGTGTAAAAGTGTATTTCCTACCAAATAGGTTTCTTTATTACCTGCATAATTAATAGCTTCAAATTCAACATCTTTATGTTTCTCTATTAAAGCATCTAATTCCTCTAACCTTTCTAAAACCTTATCAACTGGCATACTGAATCCACTATTTGATTTTTTACGAGAAAAAAGTCCTCTTTTTGTGGTAAATATTCGTTGATGAAAATTATGAGTTGTATTTATTTCAGGTAATGTTATTGCTAACAGTTCCTTCGGATTGTATAAGCCCCAACCATTTTCTGCTGAATAATTTGTTTTTTCTTGTAATAAATCTTTTAATATAAGTTCTTCATCAGGAGTGGTTGCATATAACTCTTTATAATTCTTTGCTTCTTCTGCAACTTTATCAAGCACTCTGTTTTGCTGATGCAGCTGCTTCATCAAATCGAGTGCTGCCAATCGTTTATTTTTAACTTTTGAAGCTGCTAATGATTGAATTGTTTTCAACACCTTATCATCTTCAAGTTTTATCAAAATGCCTAAAACTCCTTTACGTAATGCGGCACTTTTCTTTCTAAGAATTTCTTCTAACACCGGAATCTCAGGATCGTGGATAGTAGCTTTTTCCAGTACCTTTGCTGAGGCTCGTTGTATTATTGAACTTCGATCCTCAATAAACGTCAAAGCCATTTCTTTTTGAAAATAAGAAGGGACAGCTTCTATTTTTTTATTTTGATAACTGTATTGGTAAAACTCTCCAAATACGGAACGCGCAAAATGCTCTCTTCCTTCTAAATCAAATTCTGATGTAAAAGGAAAAATTAACCTTAAATTTTCTTCATTCCTTTCAGCATTACCAATCCATTGGCTGGTGATCGAATTTTTACCCACCTTCGCTATTATCCATTCAAAACCTTTATTAGAAAGTGTTTTTTCTTTTTCCGGTAATTTTGAATACAAACTTTCATACAACTCATGCGCTTCTTTAAAATCATCAATATGGATTAATTGACCAACCCAATACATATCCCATAAAGAACCTGAATTTCGTAACGATGTTACTAATTCTGTATTTGCTTCCGATAAATCAGTTTGACTAGCAAAATACAGCGCTATATTTCTTTTTTCCTGCGTTCCTTTTTCTACAAGTTCTGTTAAGAATGGGTAGCACTTTTTCACATCAAACACTCCTTGTGCCCATAATGCCATATATACTTGAACATTATTTTTAGAAAGGACTCCCTCTTCAATAGTAGCTGGTTCTTTTAAATATTGTAATCCGAAATTCAAAGCTGTTTTTATAGCTGATTTCCGTTCGCTTTCCCAATTCATTCCTGTCCAAACATCTAAACTTCTGACCACTGAACTGAATCTTAGTAAATCTTCTTCAAGAACCACTTCGAGTAAATAAATTAAGGCTCCTGTGCTTGTTTCATCAAGACACTCCAAAATTACCTGACGTAATCCTTCTTGTCGTTGAGCTGCCAATAACAGGTTTTTCACAGCCTCCCAAGCTTCTTTTTTATTTGACAGTAACAATCCTTTAATTATACTTCGAGAAACCGTTCCTACCTCAGCATCACCTTGTAAAATATCCAATAACGACTTCAATAAAGTAGGATGATCATAGTCTATAGCTGCGGCATACAGATACGAGAAATTATGATCTCCAATATGATTTCCATATTTCGCATACTCCTCAAGAGTTAGATTATACTTCCATTCTCCCCATAAATTATATATCCAATTAATTTGATTATGAAAGTACTTTCCTTTTTCCTTTGGTAGTCTAAACGATCTTCTAGCATATCCAGACTGATACATTCCCTCTGTAATCTTTAACCATCCGTGAGCTATATAATTTGCATGTTCCCCGAACATTACTGTAAGCATTTCCTTGCTTTTTCCATCCCAAGGATTTTCTTCATTTAACTTAGATTTTTTTAAAACATCCCAACGTTTTTTCGATCGTTCATTCCAGTCTTTGTATTCTGAAAGTTCACTTGATAAATCCAGCAGAATGAGTAAAAGGTTATTATTTTCAGCAGATAAAGATTTTCGTTGCAGGTTTACCCTATCAACACGCTCATTTTGCCAATTGGTTTCTTGTACAATCTTTTTGCTTTCTAAATAATGAGTTATTTGGTCGTTAGTCATCTTGTTCTTTTTAATAGTATCCGCCTGCCAAAAACGTTAAACGAATAAAAGTAAATGTATTTTCTTCTGTAAATTCAATTATATCTTCTAGGTCTTCTAATTCGTTATTATCTAGAAAAACTTTATAGAGACCATCTTTAAATGCCAACAGAGCAACTTCCTGTGCTTCCTTTACTTTCGCTACCTCAAAATTGTAGGTATCTTTAAAACCTACCTTACCTTCCAACACCATAGTTTCAAGTTCCTTTGGTAGTAAAAAATTGATGACTTCAGGATTTTCAACTCTAGAATTAAAAGCCATTACTTGTTGTTTCACTATCGTTTCTAAAAATATTTGTAGGGAAGTCCCAGAATATAAATCAGGAACATCGAGCATTTTATTTTCAATAATTGGTTTTCTTTTCCCTAATTGCTTTACCTGTATTTGAATGTTCATTTTATTCTCTTTCTTAGTGAAGTTATTTAGATTTCCTCTTATTGGCTATTAAATTATTATTTTCACCCTTTTCCGATTTTTTATTGTTTCATAACACTGCTATGTAACCAAAAAAACTATTTCTCGCTTCAATCAAAAAAGTCTAAATCACTTCATCTTATATTTTAGTCTAACAATATACAATGAAGTTACCTAGTCTTCTCTTAACAAGTATATAATTTAATCTCAAAGCTTTCACCATTTATTTAATATTCGCTAGAATTCATTTAGTATTCGCGTTATCATTTTTATTTCCAGCAACGTCAACCATATAATCAACACTTTATACGATTTAGGATATCTTATAAAACAACAAAACCACAACATCTCTGCTATGGCTCTGTATTTATTATTTTAAAAAATTAATTTCTGTATAGCTTACTCTTGCTCGGTACTCATCACAGACAAGCACTAGCCGTGACGCTGACACACTATAACCCAGCGGGGGATTCGTGCGGGAGCCATAATTGGAGACGTAAAACTAGACATACATATTCTTAAAACAACAAAACCACAACATGGCTGCTGTAGCTTTATCTTTAATAATTTAATTTCTGCTATATTCCTTACTCTTGCTCGATACTCGTAATAGACGAACATTAGTTCCCGTTTTATATACGTCAAATAACATAATCATTGTTTTTCTGCTAAAAACCCAAAAACCACATTGCAAAATACATTGCAACGTGGTTTATCTCAATTTAAAAAGAAACAATTACCCTTAACTAGAAGCAGTTAAGACTGATTGAAATTTTAGTTCTTCGTTCTTATCCCAGATTCCCCAATAAGCTCCTACAACTCCTTCAGCTCCTTGCTTCCAAGACTCATCAAATGATGAGAAGTAAAATACTGGAATATCTTCTTCACTAGCCCAACTTTGCGTGTTGATAAAATATTTCATAGCATTTTCGTGAGAAGGCATTGCTCCTCGCAGTCCTTCTCCTTGGCTAGGCCAACCTGTTTCGGTAATAATAACTGGTTTTCCTTTCCCAGCATCTCTTGCTTGATAATACATTTGTTTCATATACATCAATGAATAATCAATATCACAGCCTTCCCAATATGGGTAACAATTAGTCAAAATAACATCACATGCGTCCGTTATTTTTGGTCTTTGTGTAAACTCGTAATAAGCATCAACATATCCCATTGGAATATCCTCTGGTAATGCTTTCTTTACTCTTTGCATAAAACCTAGTAACTCTTCTTCCGTCAAATCCTCTCGGTACATGACTTCGTTACCTACTGCAGCTATGTCTACATAACCTTTATTGGCCAATTGTATAAGGCCTTTAATTTCCTTTTCATTAATTTCAGGATCATCACCTAACCAAGCACCAACCATGGTTTTAATCCCCATTTCTTTGGCTATTTTTGGTATTAGTTCATTTCCTTCGGTACATGAAAAAGAACGTATCCATTTTGTATAAGGTTTTAAAATCGTTAACCTTCTTCTGATTTGCTCTTCTTCCAATTGATCTCCAGGTTTTTGTCCCTCTTCATAGAAACTAGAACACACTCCATGCATTCCCCCTATCAATAAATCATTAAATATCTCTTTTAAATCTTCCTGAGATTTCCCTTCAAGTGATATTGAACTTTTTGATAATGACTGTATTTTCCCAGCTCTATATGACATTTTAAGTATAGTTTAAGTTTAGTATTTTAATTGTTCATTTTTGTCCCAAATTCCCCATCTGGATCCAACATCTCCTTCTTGATGCACTTTCCATGACTCATCAAATGATGAGAAATAAAACATCGGTATATTTTTGTGCTGCGACCAATTAATTGCATTAATAAAATATTTCATGGCATTGATTTCTGAAGGTTGTGCACCTTCAAAACTTTCTCCTTGGTTAGGCCAACCTGTTTCCGAAATAATTACTGGTTTTCCCTTGGCTACCTTCTCAGTTACGGCATACATTTTCTTTAAATAACTGGAAGTATCTTCAATACTACTTCCTTCCCAGAAAGGATAACAGTTAACTAAAATAACGTCGCTTACTTCTACCAAACTTGGTCGCTGTACAAATTGATAATATGCATCAACATAACCTACAGGTACGTCTGGTATTGCCTTTTTTACTTGGTTTATGTATGCTACTAATTCTTCTTCTGATAAATCTTCACGCAGTAACACCTCATTACCTACAACAGCCACATCTACATGACCTTCTCTTGCCAGGTTGATTAAGTTGTTGATTTCAATATCATTTTGTTTTTTATCTTTTCCTATCCAAGCTCCTACCATTGTTTTCAATCGTCTACTCCTTGCTACCTTCGGAATCAATTCATTTCCATCGGTACATGAAAATGATCGTATCCATTCGGTATATGGAGCTACAATATCCATACGATGCTGTATTTGCTCTTCTGATAATTGATCTCCAATATACTGACCTTCCGCATAAGGGCTAAAACATAATCCATGAAGTTTTCTATTGAAAACTGTATCGAATAATTGTTTTATTTCTGTATCTGATTTTGAAGTAAAATCAAAATCCATACTGTTGTCTATTTGTAAATCTGAAGACAATAATTCTGAAAGCATGTCTGATTGATATCCTGAACCTTGCGGTTTTTTACGACGATTTAGCTCTGCTCTAATTTCGTTCGAACGCTCTTCACTCACATCATAATCTTTCATTACCCACATAGCTGCAATGGTACCGATTACAGGAAAAAAACAAAAAAATGCATGTAATCCATCTATAGCTTCTGGCTGTTCCGTAGTAGGAACTCCTGCTTCAAAACCAACAGCCCAAATAATAACACCACCTAAAGCTCCAGCTATAGCAAAACCTACTTTTACCATCCACCAATAAATTGCACCAAAAATACCTTCTCTTCTTTTTCCTGAGTTTAGTTCATCAATATCAATAACATCAGCAGTCATGGACATCATAATTGTAAATAAACTTCCTATTCCAAATGAGAAAAATGGTAATGCTATAATGTACATCCAAGGTTTTCCGGGGATGAATAAAAAATACAGCATCGCGTATCCTACAATTGAAATAGCTTGAGAGACCATAAATGCTTTTTTCTTACCCATTTTTTTTGAAAGCCACGCAACAATCGGAATCACAAAAAAAGTAGTCCCCAATGCACCTAAACACCCAAACAAAGACACCCAAATACCTGAAGCTTCCGTATCTCCATTGAATAACTTGTATACAATTACAAAAAGTGTCAATGATGAAACCGCCATAAATGCATTATAAATAAAGAAGGTAGAAATACATAACTTCCTAAATTCTTTGATTCTAAAAGCTTCCACAAAGCTTCCAAATATCTTGTCTAAACTTCCTTTAATATTTCCGAAACTCAAAGGCTCATAATCTTCATTTAAACTAGATTTACTTCGAATAAAAATAGCGGGAACAATAGCACAAATTGCACAAGGAATTGCCACCCATATTGCCAGTTCTCTTACAGCTACATCTGCTGAAGGAAACCAATCGGGGTCATACATAATTACCCAAAACCAAGGGGCAATAACCCAAGCCCATTGACCAATCCACTGAGCGATTGCCATTATACTGGTTCGTTCATGAAAATCGTCACTCATTTCATAGCCCATAGCAACATAGGGAACACTAAAAAATGTTAGTCCTAAGTAAAAAACGATAGACCATAAAAAGAAATACCAAAAATTATATTGTACTGAATTTTCTTTAAATAACTGCCACATGAAAATATAGGCAACTCCCATTAAAACGCCTCCAATGAGAACATATTTTTTTCTTCTTCCCCATTTCGATTTGGTATTGTCTGAAACAAATCCCATTATAGGATCAGAAATAGCGTCAAACAATCTTGGGAAAAGGTAGATCATTCCCCACATGAGTCCTGAAAATTTTAAATCTTGTACCAAAACCACCATAAAAATACCCAATATTGCAGGAAACATTTGATTTGCAAACATCCCTACTCCAAAGGCTATTTTCTCACTTAAAGGGACTTTCGTTGTAGCTGACGACATAGTTAATTGTTTTAATTAGTTGAAATAATTATAGTTTGTATGGCTTTCGCCTGTATAGAAATAGCTTTAGTGTTTTCACCTAATTCTAAAGAAAATTCCTTTTTGCCTTCAGTTGGATTAAACAATACAACTGCAACAGTTCCATCTGGATTCTTTACTGCAGTAATCATCACGTCTTTATCCAACGATTCTGCTTTTACTACTGTTGCTCCAGGGCGCATATATTTACTAAAATGAGCCATCGTATAATACAGGGGAGTAAAGTATACTTTATCTTCAATTTCATCAACAATTACTGGCGCTGCACACCAGTTTTTAAACCAATTCGGACCTCCTTGACGGTTTAATACCATATTCCAATCTACCCAACCATCTACCCAATTATTTAAACAACCAATAATATCTCTTGCATATCTGTATACTGGAGCATATTTTGGATGTAAATACTTTTTACTTTCTTCCCTCCAATCATATCCCCAATCAGTAGCTTCTTTACTCCAATACCAAGCATCATTTTGCCACGCTGGTACTTCAGAGTCTATACAACCTTCTGTTTCTATTAGATATTTATTTGGTGCTTTATGATGCGCATATTGTAATGCTTCGGGATATACTTCATAAGTACTATCATACCAATGTATTGCTGTTCCGTCAAAATATTTAGAAGTCTCTTCGTCCTTGTACATAACATCTACCCATTCTTGCAAACCATCACGGTTTTGATCATATCCCAAGATTATCTTATCTCCATAACCATCAGCTTCTAACTTCGGCCCTAAGTGATGTTGCACAAAATCCGTCATTTCTTCAGGCGTATAATGCATACTTTCCCAGTTGTTTCCGTTACCATGAGGTTCATTTTCAACTGTGAATCCCCAAATATTAATTCCTTCCGCTTCATACGCTTTTAAATACTTCGAAAAGAATAAGGCCCAAGTATCATAATATTCAGGCAATAGTTTTCCTCCAACCCATTTATTATTATCCTTCATCCAAGGAGAAGCTGTCCAAGGCGAAGCAAAAATTTTAAATCCATCTTCAGATGTTGCCAATGCATCCTTTATCATAGGGATTAAATCATCTTTGTCTTCTTTTACAGAAAAATCTTTAAGTTCTTTATCTGGAGTTGGTGTATAGGAATATTGAGTCAATGAGAAATCACATGAGTTCATATGAGTTCTTGTTAAAGAGTAATTAGCCCCATCTCTACTGAAATAAGCATCAATAACCTTTTTTCTATTTTCCTCCCCTAATCTATTTAATAAATAGGCCGAAGATTCGGTAAAAGCACCTCCAAATCCAGTAATGGTTTGATACTTTGTTGTCGCATCAATCACTATCTTGGTAGCAGTTTCACTATTCGTAAAATTGGTAAGTAAGGTTAACTTATTACCACTTGCTGAAGTTTCGTAAACCTCAATATTTAAGCTGTTTTGTTTAGAACATTTCATTAGTAAAATAGACAAAAACAACAAAGCAATTAGTTTCGTTAGTTTCCCCAAAATTTATTTCTTTATGGCGCTATCACCAGTTCTTTCTTAATTGGAGGCATTGATACATCAATTAGCAATGCTTCTTTACTTCCTTTATAGGTTTTCACTATTGGGCTCCCCCCTCTTGTTAATCCCTCAAATACTCCTTTATCTACTAAATCCCAAAGCGCATATTTTGCTTTACCATCAATAGTAAATAATCCGAAATGATTCTCAGACCCTCCTGGGTTCTGTTGATCTTTCCATATTTCATCAAATGCTTCAAAATAGAAACATGACATCCCTTCCTTTTCAGTCCAATCTCTCATATGCTTATAAAACAAAGCCTCTTTGTATTCATCAGTTGCTTTTGACCCGTTATTCCCATAGTGCCCATTTGAGTAACTTGCCCAGCCCGTTTCTCCAATATGAATTGGTTTTTCTACACCAATACTTTTCATATAACGCTCAACTCCATGATATTGAGACTCAGCATAGCGTCTAGAACGTAGCATTGTTTCTTCTATTTTTTCAATGCTTGATAAGCTATCTTCTTTATGAGCCACTCCCCAAAAACGTGGATTGTAATGTGTGTCATGCATTGGGTATGTATGCATTGATATAAAATCAACTGAAGCTATTAACTTATTCAGATCGTTGGTATGATATTCATTGCTACCACCTCCCCATGAGGCGAAGTTATCGGAACTCGTAACCCATAAATCCTTATCTAGTTTTCCTTCTTTTTTTAAATCTTGTAAATGATTTACCCATTTTAAAATTACATCAGGTTGCACGTAATAACTTGTTGCCCATTTTACCATGGCCTCATTCCCAACAGCAATTATTTTAACTATATCCGGGTACTGATTAGCTATTGCAACTGCACGTTCAATTTCACCTTCATTTTGTTCACTTTCTATATTGTGATCAACAGGAAAATCGGTCCATGCGTTTTTACAGTCGATCCAAGCTCCTAACATGATGTACATTTCGAATGACGAGTCTTCTTTCTTCAATTCACTAATAGCCTTCGCTACATTTGCCGCATGAAGTAATTGAACATTATAAGTTCTTAATAATTTAATATTCATGGCATGAAGAATTTTTAAATCCTCTTTTAATTCCTCAATTGTAGGTTGAATATCTCTTGACTCTTTTCTATAACCACCGTATGATATGGCTAAGTAATTCGGATTTCCTAATATGTCTTTAGCTGTCACTATTTTCTTGTTTGATGAATACTTATCAACTTTGTTTGGTTTCTGAGCACACGAAACAGTTAGTAGTAAAATAAGTAGATATAGATGTACCTGTTTTTTCATGTGTTTGTTTTTTGTTGTTTGCATCCTATAAAACCCACATGTTTACAATGGCATTGTTCTTTTTAACGACCACTATAAACATGTTGATTTCATTTTTTTATTTTAGATGACCAATTTCTATATCAACAGTTATTTGAATGATCTCTCCTGTTCTATTGAATACCTTTTTACTGATTTCTGAATCCAATCTTAGTCCTTGTACAACCGATACGTTTCCTCCTTTATCGACGACTTCTAATTTCGATTCATTCGAAATTCTGTAAATAATTGGTACTTGGCAATAGGTAAAAGCCAACATCCTCTCTCCCAAATGGATCTCATTTAATTCTTTATTTAATCCAACATATTTAAAAGGCTTTGCTTTAGATAAAAATTCATTTTTACGAAGTAAGCATGGATCAAAATACAGCATACCATCCTTTACAAATACCCCCAATTCACCAAAACGACTTAGTACGTCTTCTTTCACTTGCCCCGTCATTCCAGGTTGCTGTGCTCCTTTACCAGCAGGAGTATGTGAATATGGATCAGTAGGAAATGCTCCGTATAAGGTTGGTGATTTATGAACACCTATTCCTTCATTGATTTCGTAATAGTGCTCTAACAATCGACCTACTACCTCCGCGTTTTCTCCTTCCTTGATTGCTTTTAAACAACATTCTTGAACGGCCAATTGTAATTTTGAAACCATGTGCCAGTAAATAGATCCTAATCCTTCATATCCATAGAACGTTCCTGAACGACCTGTAAAAGCTTTATGATTAAAAATTTCTTCAAATATTTGCAGCATTTCATCTTTATCACTTTCTGAAACTTTTTCCGAAAGATTGTTTAAAGCCTCTGCTAAATCATTGGCATTTTTAAAGTTTCCATTAAAGTGATATCCTCCACGAATATCTTGTTCTATTATCTTATCTACTTCCTCTGTAGCAATACTTTTCAGTAAGCCTGCATTTTCTATCGACTTTTGAGGTATATCATTACGGTTTAAAAAACCTGGTAATTCTTTATTCGGATATAATAAATAACTGTATTGATCCGGTCTAAAAAGCTTGCTGCTTTTCATTGCATCCAATGCTTTCAAAGCTTCATCGGAAGTTAAATATCCCGAACTTAACGAAGCTACTTGGCCTTCTAACATTTCATCTAAATAAGAAATAGACACTTCGTTATGATTTTCTACCGTCATTAAGTTATACGCATGATACAAATTATCTGCTCTCTTATTCGCTTTTATTGAGTGTTCTAGATATGCTAAACTTAACTCAATAAATTCTTTCAATGAAGTTAATGGTATGTGTTCTTTTCTTCCTGAAAAAGCATTATCGTAAATGTGCAATCTATAATCACTCGCCGGTTGACCTAATCCATCTAAAACAGTTTTTCTCTGTGCATTTGAAAATTGTCCTGACAATAAACTTTGGTATAATTTTAACGTATTAAAAACACTATCAAAAAAGCTTACCAACTCTTTTGAGACCTCAACTGTTTCAGTATTCGAATTTTCAAAAACTCCTTTAAAAAAGTTCAAAAAACGACGCATATAATACAAGGTCACCATTGATACTCCATTTCCAACTAAAGCGTTGTTAGCATCATTCCATTCAGGTCGTTGCGTATTCATCCATATTCCTCCTTCAGGAATAAAATTAGACATCTTCGCCAAAGTAGTCGCCAATATTTTCTCGACGAAGTTTACTTTAACTATAAAACGATTTTCATCTCTTAATAGCGCTCCGTCTGCACCTAATTCGTCGCGCCCTCTTCTAATTTCAGCATCTGAATCCTCATCAAAATCAATTGTATCTTTAGGATTTTTTAATAAATCAGCATATGACTTTATTCTATAAGGAACATTAGCATAAACGAAATTGTCTTTTGTGAATAAACTTTCTAATTTCTTTGGCTGATGATTCTCTACAAACTCCAAAAACTTTAGTAAATATATAATCTGATGATCTCCCCAGTATCCTATATAACTCCATGGGTCATCTGGTTCTATGGTTTCCCAATCGAAACCGTCTTTTGTTACGCGGTATGGATTGTATCCATCGAAAGTAGTTGCATTTAAAAACTTATGAATCATACTTTCAATAAACTCAGGATACGAATGCACTAACGCTTCCCAGTTTTGGAAAATATCACGCCAGTTTCCTTCATAATCCAATATTTTCGAACCATCTTCATTTCTCGTATTAATAGAGAACTTATTCCAAGGTCTACTAGGATCTCCATGTCTACGACTAAATTTTAATGGCATATATTCTAAACAAAGACGACGAAAGTTAATATCTTCTGTTTCCGAAGCTATTTCTTTTAAAACAACTAAAGAAAACTTTTCAGTAAGTTTTTCTATAACTTCTTCATTCTTACGAGCTACTTTTCTATTTGCTTTTTGAATATAGTTTTGAAAGTCCAGCTTTTCAATAGTATAATTATCATCAAAAATCCCTCCTCGCATTATATTAAACAAGGTATTTGAAAAATGACGGGTATCTCTTAATTGATCACCTGTTAACTGAATAGCATCTGAGGAAGCATTTAAACTAATTAATCGTTTAGTTCCCTTGGCTATATCACTATAAACTTTATCATCTAAATCTCTATCCTTTAAAATATTTTCTGAAAGCTCTACTACATTACAATGATCTTGATTTACATTTGCAATCATCATCCAACTTTCACCCGTATTCGGATGAAGTTCAACAGTTGTATTTACAAAATAAGCACCCTTTTCTGCTTTTACATCTTCTTCTTGATGCACTGCTTTACCTTCTCTGAAATTTTTCAATTGTAAAGATGAAAGTAAATATTTAGGATTTTTCAGCCCAAGCGACCAAACCACATTGGCCTTTAGTGCTTCACTTGGCTCTGCTTTATCAACAATAATTGAACTCAAAGCATAAATACCTAAACCTGTTTTTTTATCGAGTTCACTTCGTTTATAGGCATCTACCAAATTACTACTTGCTCTTTGTAAATCACTCCCTACTCCATATGGAATAAGGTTTTGAACACCATCTAAAACTTCAACATTAATTGTTTCTTCAGAAGTATTTACCAACTCACTTTTACGAACAAATCCATAAATATCACTTGAATTCCATTGGTATCTGAAAACTAAATCTAAGTCATGATTGATCTCTTCAAAAAGTATTTTATTTCCATATACATTCTTGTAAAGATTTCGAGAGATTTTAAACTCACCTTCAAATCGTTCAGAAAATGGTTCCCAAATATGAAATTTATCATGTTTATGAACTTGGAAAATTGATTTACTACCAGTAATATCAGCACTTTCTGTTATTTTGTCATCAGTATAATATGGAAACAAAGAAAACTCTGCATTTTTCCGGCCTGCCGTTAATCCTCCGTTACTAGAAATAAACATCCAGTGATTCGATGCACTAACTATGCTCATGAAAAATGAGCGCATTTCATCACTATTTGAAATTTTGAAAAATTTTTCACCATTAATAACGGTTTTTCCTAAAGAAACTTTCTTCATTACGTCTTTCTTTAAAGTAGAATTTATCATCTCTTATTTTTTATCAATATTTATCTTGGATTCTATTATCGAAAAAGCAATACCTTTCTATTAAAACACATTATTATATTCATAATTAATATGCTTTAAACTCTGTTATGGTCATTGCCAAAAATTAAAATTCAAGAAAATGTTTTCTTTTTATTAAGAGTTCTAATACATCGATTAGAGTTTGTTTTAAAAAAGCCAAGAAATACTTGACCTTTTTATATTTTAAGTTGAAAACTTATAGATTTATTTATTCAATAGTTATTTGAAATAAGTTTATTGCTGACTAAAATAAATATTATCTAAATATATATCCACAGGCTGATTGTTATCAGCTCTTGCTGCAGAAATTACAATTTGTGCTATCGCATTTCTTGATAAAAGGCCATTTGCACTTGCACTTACAAAATCATTTAAAGGAATTGATAATGTAACTACATCAGTACCTGTTGGTGTGCTAGTGTATTGAATTGCACTCGTTTCTCCTGAGCCTCCTTCATGATTAGATAACTTAACATTAACCACTTGACCTGCCAATAAAGGATCTACCTTGTATTGCATATGGAAAGTTGTATAACTAGTAGCATCAAATGCGGCCGATGAAAAATCAATACCTGCAAATGTTTGACCTGCTTCAACTTTAATTATTTTCGCAGGACTACCATTTAGCGTTCCATCAACGATTCTACTCGAAGATCCTCCCCAATCTGGTCCCCATGCATTGATTGTGATATCAGTATAATCATCATTGAATATAGAAACTACATCTCCAGTTGAACCACCTCCACCACCAGTAGATTCTTTGTACATATAAATATTGTCTAAATAAATATCACCATTACCATCGAATTTCATTTGTATAACATCCGCCAAGTTAACAGCAGTAAAATCTGTTAATGGAATATCAACACTCGCCCATCCTGAAGTTGGTACCGCCATTGCTTTAGCTGTTTCAGAAGGACCTCCACTGATAAGAAAAGTATTTAATGCTGTTGAGTTTATCGTCCAATAATCAATATGTAAATGTGTCATCGCAGAAACATCCTGAGCACTACCTATTTGCATTCCTTGATAGTTTAATCCAGCATATTTTAATGTATTATTTCCTGCAATATCTTCTTGAGTTACAACAGTTGCTTGCCCCCAATTTGGATTAAAATCAGTTCCGGCAACATTTGTATAAGCATCACTAAATAAAGACACTACATCGGCAGCATCTCTTGCTGGAGGTACAGGAGCTCCTTCTGTTGGAGCCGTTGGTGCAGAAGTTACTTCTACTGATCTAGTTACTTCGGTTGCTGCATTTCCAGCTGCATCACTTACATTATAAGTAATTGTATAAGTTCCTATAGTGCTTGTATCAACTGTATCACCTGCTACTGTTATATTCGCTGAAATATCTCCATCCGTATTATCTGTTGCTGTAGCTCCTGGATCGGTAAACGTACCTCCCTCAACTACAGTCATTGAAGCATCACCATTTAATGTAATTACCGGTGCCACAACATCTACTGTTTCAGTTTGCATAATATTGTCAAAATAGAATGCACCTGCCGAAGTTCCAGGCCCATCAACAAAAACAGTTAATCTGTTATAACTTGCCGCTGAGTCAAAAGTAAAGATTAGTTCTTCCCAACCAGTACCTCCATGAGTAACTGCCATTTCAACAGCCGCTGCTGTGCCTTCTTCTAACTTTAATAAGACAGGAACTGAAGCATCAGCCCACACTGTCATCTTTATCGTTTTATCCGTTGTTAAATCCACAGCTGCATCTAAGTCATAGAAAAAACCTTCCCAATTGGCTCCACTATTTGTTAATTTACCAACTTTTGAGGCTGTTGCATTCGCTCCTGAAGCATCAGGATTATCAACTACCTCAAACGCCGTTCCGTTGAATAAAGAAACTTCATCATATTTTACATTTGCGTCATCAAATGTAATAGGTAACCTTACAGGAACAGGAATATTTATGTACACCTTATCCTCAAAAGTATTAGACGCACCTGAAGAATGAGTTGCTTTTAATGTAACTGTATATTCTCCAGTTTCATATGTTTTTGATGGATTAATTTCAGTAGAAGTGTTCCCATCACCAAAATCCCATTCATATCTATCCGCGTTTTCAGATGTATTGATAAATTTAACCAAACCAATTTCTTGATTTACTGTATAAGTAAATCCTGATTTTACAGTTGGTAATACAGCGTCTTCTTCTTCACAAGCAGAAAAAGAAATGATCAATAAAAAGATCGATAGTAACTTTATATTATTTATTATTTGTTTCATGTTAATGTCTTTTAAAATTGGTTATTGTTTGTACACTCTTACGTAATCAACTAGCATACGTTGTGGAAAAACAGTACTGGCATTAGGAGCTCCTAAGAAATCTCCTCCAACTGCTAAATTGATGATGATAAAGAAAGGTTGATCAAAAACCCATTCTCCAGTAACATCTTCTCTTTTAATTTGATTATACAGTACATCATCTACATAATAATTTACATAGTCTGGTCCCCACTCAATTCCAAAAACATGAAATCCAGTATCAAATCTGTCATTTTCTAACGTATAACTTTTTGTTACCGATTCTCCTCCAGAATAACCAGGACCATGCATACTTCCATGAATTACTGTTGGCTCTTGCCCTCTGAACTCCATCACATCAAGCTCTCCACACTGAGGCCATCCAACGGTATCAATATTTGATCCTAATAACCAAAAAGCTGGCCATATTCCTTGTCCGTAAGGTAATTTGATTCGTGCTTCAAATCGCCCATAGGTTTGATCAAATAGTCCTTGTGTTTTAATTCTTGCTGAAGTATATGAAGACCCGTTAAAATCTTCTTGTTCCGCAGAAATGATTAACACTCCATTTTGTACAGTAACGTTCTTCGCATCATTGGTATAATATTGTAATTCATTATTACCCCAACCATTTGTTCCTGTACCGATATCGTATGTCCAGACAGAGCTATCTAGCATTCCATCCGTATCAAAGTCATCTCCCATAACCAAGTTTGTAAACGTGGCTACAGTTTGTTCTTCACTATTGTCACATCCTAAAAAGATGATTAAAAGCATCAATAATGAGTAATTGAAGATGTTGTTTTTTATTATTTTATGTTTTCGATTCATATTTCTCGATTTAGCTATGGATAGTTTAATTGTAGAAATAAATATTATCTACATAGAAATTTGTTAAGTTGGTACTTTCATTACTATAAATAATTAGACCAAGTTTGTTCTTATTCGCCAGATTTAAATCAAAATCGAGACTCGCCCAATTTCCTGATGATAACTGTGAGCTAGTAATTGTGATATCTTGATTGGTATCGTCTCCTCCACCATCGGCTCCATCGGCTCCAAAATCTCTTATCGTTATTTTTAACTGTGCTCCAGCATCTAAAGCTCCAGGAATATAAATATCAAAATGTACTTTTTGCATTGCACTAGCATCAACAGTAGGATTACTAAAACTGGTTCCTACGAAATTAAAATTCGTATAGTTTAAAATTTTATCTCCGTTAATATCAAAATCTTCCGATTCCGTAGTTTGAAATGGAGCCCAAAACCCATTAAAATAATCTACTGGCACATTCGTGTAAGCGTCACTAAAAACAGAAATTACCTGATTAGCTGGAACCGTAGGTGCTGCTGGTAATTCAAAATCTCCTAAAGAAGAAAGTGTTAAAGATCCTTGTGCAGCCACATTTCCTAAGGTAGCCGTAATTGTAGTTTGACCAGCCCCATGAACCGAAACTTCGCCTAATTCATTAACCGTTGCGACACTGTCATCAGAAGAGCTATAGGTAAAATAAGATGGAGCTACCGAAAAAGTAATATCATCTCCTGATCCAAGATTAAATGTTTGCGTTCCTGAAATTTGTGTAACAATTCCATTAAATGTTTGTCTTGTTATTGTTTCACCATTCATTATAGCAGGTCTTGGTTGTGCCACAGTTCCCAATTTTTCAAACTTAAGTTCGTCAATCCAAAAGGTGTATCCTCCTTCATCATTCGCATCTTCTGCACCTTCAGCATACCAAAACATCCCTCTTTCTTGATCTAATTTAGAAGCATCTGGAATAGGGATAATATATTTTGTCCATACTGTTGATACTTGTAAATTTTCGACTACCACACGGTATTTATTATTTGTATCGCCATCAATTCCAAAACCTATTTCGTTGATGTCTGCACCTTGAGAAGCCTTTGCCCAAAAGGTTAACGCATCGTATCCTGTTAAATCTCTTGGTCCTAAACTCTGAAACGTTGCTCCACCATAACCTACTCCAAATGAAGGAATATCATAACGCATTGAAGCGGTTCCTTGGTATTTCACATCGCTATCAACAGAAAAAGCCTCTGCAAACGATCCACCGAATGGGAAATAATCTAAACCTCCTTCAAAATTATCAAGGAAAATATTTCCATTTGTCGGGTATGTCGCTAGTTCCGCATCTTCAGTAAGGCCTCTTTCACAGCTTACTGTTGACATTAAAATCAACCCTAGAAATAAGGTGATCTTAGCGTATATATATTTTTTAGTCTTCATCTTATTATTTTTATTTTCCTAAGTTGATATGAATATATGTTCTGATCTCCCATTCCGAACCATTACCAAATCCTACTGGACTAATAATTGGTGCAGTTGCAAATGGTAATGCCTCATTCGGAGAATATCTCGGTGAATATTGATCTAAAGATCTCCATGTTCCACGTATTCCGATTTTCGTACTAGGAAGTATAAACCAATCTTGCTTGCTGATTGATGTAGACACATCTAACATTAATTGCATTGGAAACGTTAAGTTAAAATCTCTGTGGTAATCGAAAGGTCCCCAATCATCAACTTTAACCGATGCCATAAACTTCATTTTCTTGTACAATACCCTTAAATCGGTTCCAAAACGATCAATAGTTCGTTGATTATCACCATTTGCCTGGCCATTTCCTGCATAAATATTGGCTATCAATCCTAAATCAGGATTCACTTTTGAAACAATACGAGAATGTACTTCCCACAAGTCTTGCGCAGGTGTTGAATTCGGGAATGCAAAGAATGAACGATTCGATAAAAATCCGATATGTGCATCTTGTGTAGTTGGTAAATGTTTGTATACAAACCCTAAGTTCATTGCAAACTTAGCATCTTCTGCTCTATCATTATCCCATTGGTACATCCAAGTACCTGGCGTAGGATCGTAGGTAAATAAAATTTCACCTGCTGTTGTTTCTCTATTCGCTCTTACAACAAATGGATCGTCAATTACATTTCTTAATCGTCCCGTTCCTCCTACATCATTTGGCATCGCCGCTATTAAAGGTTTTTGCCATAAAAAGTTAGGCGCTACTTGGAAATCTCCAGCGGTATAGGTAAAACCTGATAAGAAATTGGTTTGATTTCCACTACCATTGTCTTTTAACTTCCATCCTGTAAATGTTTGTGTTTGATCTGCACCGCCATTTGCCACTAAGCCCATGATAGCTCCTTGCGCGTACCAATTAAACTTTCCTTTCTGAAAAGTAATTTTTGCTTTACCTCCCCAGTTATCATTTGAATTGATTTTATCAGTATAAACGGTGTAGTTTCCTGGTGTTCCTCTTACATCTTGGAAAGAACTTCCATTTAAAGGACTACCTGCCCAGATTCCTCCTAGAGCAACTCCAACACTACCGAATTTCTTTTCAACAACTAAGGTTGCTCTTTCAGTTGGCCATGGTGGAATAACCCCACTTCGAACCTGATTTGTATTTAGTACTCTTCGCCCTGTATCGTCAAAATCTAAACTTGTATTTAAATCTCTATGATAAATTCCAGTAACATCAAAACCAGCTAAGTGCTTTCTATATTTTAAAAGAACAGTTGGATTAGCGCCCCACCATAACTGAGGACCCGCTGCTACTTTTAATCCTTTTAAATGTCTCTTACCATCAATTTCAACTCCAAAAGTTTCACCTCCGTAAATATCAAGATTAGGTCCGTAATTCGCCTCAGGATATAATCCAAAGAAATCACCTTCATAGCCCCAATGATAGTGTCCTGTTCTATAGAAACCTCTTAAATCAAAATCTTTTGCATTCCATTTAAATTCGGCATTATAAACATTCAACCTATTTACATCACCTAAAGTAACGTTTCCATTTTCCGTATTTACATCGGTTATAGGACGTGCTCTGTTTTCATAAAATATTTCATCTATTGGATTCTCAGCGACTTTCCCTATTATGTTGAAGTTAACATTTGCCGTCATATTATCAGATGGCTTTCCTTCAATACCAACAAAATAAGAATGCATATAATCAAACCCTAATTGGTTTGGATACGCTATATTATCTGGATCCGCTGTATCTGGCGTTGTTAACAAAGAACCTCCTGTATAAAATGTAGTATACTCTGCTCTTAACTGACTCAGTTTTATTTTACCTCCGTGCTGAGCTCCCAAAGCAGCCTGATCACCACGTGCCTTTAAAACAGCATCCATGATATTGATACTTTTAAAATAATTATCAATGTATTCAAGATTCGTACTACTCTCATAAGGATTTACCATATGGGCATCTTTCAATGCGTAATAGGCAGCACGAGGATATAATGTATACAAACCACGAGAATTTGTTGGTCCTTTTGCACAGATACCAAACCATTCTTCATTCATATTATTTGAACCATTTTTAGTATCGTGGTAATACCCTCCATTACTCCAAGAAGCTCCTGTTTCATGAGTATCAGCATCTTTTCTATCATCGAAACCTAACTTCCACCAACCATCACTAAATTGAAATGTGAATCCACCAATAGAATTCCCTGCCTTTCCTAAACCTGCAGCATTTTCATAAATTTCTTTCCAGTTACTTAAATTGTAATGAGCTTGCCAATATTGATCTTCTTTGGCTTCCAAAGCATTGTATGAATCTGCTCCAAATTCAGTGAACATTAATGCCATATCCGTCTTTTTGCTTACGACATCAAAAAAGTCTCCAAATGATTCTCCTCTGTACGTGTTAGCTCCATAGATATCAACATCTTTACATTCTTCTGCAATGATATCAATAAACAATACATCTCCATTACAAATAGCTACAGGGTGATTCGAATCGATGGCTTTCATTTTCTTTGCCACTTCGTTCATTAAACGATACATTGGTCGACCTCTATTTTCTCCTACAGCCTTCTTCTTTTCTTCTTCATCAGGAAAATCTTCTGTTTCCGCTCCTTGCCAAAATAGACCATAATTATTTTCGTTCCCCATCATATACATTAAAATACCAGGAGTGTTTTGATAGTCATTTACTAACTTCATCATTTCACCCACTAATAATTCTTGTGTCCGTGCATCAGAATAATCAGTAACTGGTGTCCAAACACCATCGATAGTTAATCCATATCGCCCAAATTGATGATTTAACAAGGTGTAGATTCCATATTTTTCATAAATGTATTTTACCCATTTTTGAGGTACACCTATATATTGACGGATTACATTTACATTCATGTTTTTTAGCAAGCCCATTTCAGCATCCAATCCAGCTTTCACAATGTCGTCTGATTGGTTGTAAAAATTAGCATTAACTACATTAGTACCAATGGGAACATAATCCCAATTCATACCATTCATCATTAATGGTTTTCCGTCCACCATTAATCGCATTCCATCTTTACTTTTTTCAACGACTACTTTGTTTTGCGAGAAAGCAATCATTGAGAAAAACAAAAATGTAAGTATTAGAAAGTGTTTATTCATAATAGATTGTATTTAAAGCGTTGATATTGTTCCCCTTAGTTTTCGAAGATGTTGTAAATTTACATACTGAAACTACCAATTCCTTAAAAAAAACCTACACAAAAAACATACAACGCAATAAAACACCAGTAAACAACTGTAAATCCATAAAAATGACCCGTCTTTATTGACAGTATAGTAATACACTTAAATCCTCTCAAAACATGATAAAAACACCTTTGTATAGTTAATGTTTGGGTAAAATCAGTATTTGTATGGTTTTAAATGGGGTGTTTTTATGTGACTTCACAGCTTTTTAACATTAAAAACACCACGACATAGCATTCTTTTAACATATAACTAACGAAATTGAGGTGAAGAAAATATTGAGATTCTAGCCAGGTAACATACTTATATGGACTTGAAACATTGCTATTTGATTTGAAATATAACTTCTGAAAAATTAAATAACGATATTTCTATTGTGGCTTCATCTTATTATTCTAAAATTTAACTTCTGTATAGCTTACTCATACTCGTTACTCGTCACAGACTAGCATTAGCCATTACTTTGATATAATTGCGCCATCTGGGGTAATACTTTTGGATAGTATAATTACTTAGAATTATTCTTACCAAACCACATGAAAGGATTCGTGCGGGAGCGAGGCAGACTAAGTATTACAAAATTCTGTAATGCTTAAAAAGTTAAATGATATTAACCAACTTCCACAAAGAGAACGTGATATCTTATTACTTACTGTCGACGCTTTCTTACGAGATTACAACGTCAAAAAAGCATACTCCTAAAAAACAACAAAACCACAACATTTCTGCTGTGGCTTTATCTTGTTATTTTTAAAATTTAATTTCTATTTACTCACTCATGCTCGGTACTAGTCACAGACTAGCACTAGCCAGTTACTTTGACATACTATGACCCAGCGGGGGTATTCTTAGCTCCTTTCTCATTATCTCCAAAACCAACCAAAGACGCTCCAGAGATTTTCCAACCACTACCAGTACTATAATCAATCAAAGTTCCCAATACTAATTGACTTTTAAAAGACAAAGGAGACATGAAAACATCAGGTAAAACTTAAATCTATTACATAAAAAAACTACCTCAAAATCTAATGCAAGGCAGCTTTTTATTTATTGTTATTGCTTACTCATACCCTCCACGAGAAAGGATTCTCGCGGTAGCCGTTACTTTGTCATTCGTGCGCCATCAGGGGCCTCACTCTTTATCGCTCATTCACGCGGGAGCGGGGGTTTTGCCATTATAAATGGCTAATCATATGCTCGTTTCTTAACTAAACTTCAATTTAAATCTTGCCATTACGCTGTCGCTAAATGTCAAGGAGCGGAGTATCAATTAAAGTTACCAAATCATTTTGAGTATTTTCATCTCCACCGATAAACTCATGAAATTTACCCTTAATAATTAATCTACCATCGAATAGTTCATACTCTAAAAGTTCAATAATTAAGTCAACCTCTGAAGTATAAAATTCTCTTTCAATAACTTTATTATTATTCAAAACAAACACAAAACAAAATTCCGCTTCCGAAGGAAGAAAAAGTCCTTTAATACAACATACAAAAAGCCTATGATCTAATTTATAAACTTTCTTTGAAACAATTTTAAAATTATCATCTTCCTCAAAAGGCAATTCTTCTGAGCTATTATTTAATAATCCACTGACATAGCTATTTGTCTGTTCAATAAGCACTAATGAATCCAATTCTTTCGACAAGACTAATTTCTTCGGTTTCTTTTGACTTTTAAATTCACTTAGTTCTGTTTTATTTTTTATATTTTTTTTTGTTTCAAAACTAGTTTCTGTTTTTGTCTTTTTACAGCTAAAAAGCATCAATAAAAGATAGACAAACGCTAATAATTTCATTTTACTTGTCTTTAATTTGTGATTTATTATATCCTTCAAGAGAAGAATCAACAGAAGGGATTTTTACTTTTGACATCTCCTTTTGTTTGATCCCTATTTTCCATTTATCAACTTTTAGCAAATTTGGGTTATAACTAGGTGCTTTTAATGCTGGCAAAGTATATTTAGGCCTATGGACATACACTCCAATATCCCCTGTCCCAGAAGGAAATATATCCATAAACATTTTCCAACTTTTTTTATCTATTAATAGACATGCTTGAGAAACACCTCCATAACTTCCTGTCTTACTAAGATATTTTTTATATCCCATATATTTATGCGTCATTCCACCCCAAAGTGTACCTGTATAATTCCTTCTTCCTGCCTTATGAATATTAATACCTGTTGAATACCCTAAACCTGTTGCAGGATTAACTCCTCCTAAAATCGGGATTCTTCCAGTACCATCAAGATTTTTGATCTGTAAAGCCCAGTATTTCCCTTGGTGCTTATGTCTTACCGCCTTATATAATCCAGGTGCAATAGTAGCAAACCTACCAGGATCTGATGGCATCGTTGTCGATTTAAATACTTTCTGTTTAGGAACAGTTATTATTTCTGTAGACTCCTTACCAGTTTTCTCGTCTTTAACTATTTGAGATTCTTGAACAGAATAATAAACGGTTGCTTCAGCTGAACCAATATTGAAAGACTCGTATCTTTGCTTGCTCTTTCTCCATCTACCAGACTTCCAAGTACCATTATCTTTAAAAACGACTGCAGCCTCATAGTACCCATCTTTTAAATTACCTTCCTTATCAAAAGCATTATCTGCATCCCATTCATAACCTGTAACATTACCTTCTTTATCTTTGGTTGTTTTATATTCTAAACCTTCCAATTCCACTCCATCAATTACCTTATTTTCACTAAAGGCATAACTACTATTATATGGATATTCTTTAAACAAAGGATCCACCGCAAAGAACCTTCCCACTCTCGGGTCATTCATTCTAAACTTATAGTTAATAGAATTCCCTTCCCCTTTTAACTTCATCGTCTTTTTCTTGTCCTTGGAAGCCATAACGGTAACTGTCTGCTTGCCCATGTCTATTAGGTAAGAGCATCCCGCCAGGGGAATAAATTATTTGATATAAACATCTTTTTCTAAAAAATATTCCCAAGACAGCATTCTCGTAGAGTCTTTATGATATGATTTTAAATAATAAAAATCCGTTAAAAAACCAAAAACATACGCTTTACCTTTAAAATGAGGTTTAAATTTAAATGAGAACTTAAAAGTATCCTTATCCATTTGGATGGGTAGGATTGTATCAATAAAATTTCTACCTTTTAAAAAAGCTCCTTGATTTTCTTTATGATTTTTTATTCCTAGAATAAGGGCTATTTCTCTTTCATCTTCATTAACCCTTTTTATACTATCATTTAGCCTATAAGAAAATTTCACCTCTCCACGTTCCACTTCATTAGTAAAATTTAGAGTATCACCACTTTTCATTGATACATTTAAAAAGTAATTATCTCCTTTGTAATACCCTTTTTTCAAACCAAAACTTTCACCTTTACCGACCTCATTTTTTCTTTTAACACAACTAACGAAAAAAACTATTAGTAAAATACTTATTAACAAATTTCTATACATACATCTTATACAATTAAAAAAATCTTGGGGACTTCACTTTTTCTCCTCCAGAACTTGAAGTTCCACTATTTATAATAGAGTCTTGTTTTTCTCTTGTCCTCTTTCTATGTATTGACCTAACTTTTGATCGACTACCTGATTCATCTCTAAATGTAGTATCTTGTGGTATCGGATATAAAGTTATACTACCAGAATGGTTTACTTTTTCCCCTATTTTTGAATTCTTTTTAGTGATTTTCATTGTGATCATATTAGGCATTTCTATTTGAGTTTGAGCTTTTACTTCTGCTTTTTCTTGTAATTGCCTTATATTTTCTAAATCAAATAAATCTCCTAACAAACTTGATAATGCATCTAGTCCCTTGGCATTACCTTGCCTACCAACCACGAAAGAAGCAAATTCAAAAAAACCTCCTCCATCAATCCATGCCGATGCTTTACCTCTTCTTGTTGTCCCAAAACTGTTTCCTACTGTACTATTTGGTCCATCACTAAAAGCATAACCCCCTCCTCTATTTGCTAAAAAGTCATCTAAATTCCCCCAAAAATCATCATCTAAATTCAGTCTAGCTTCAGCAAAAGTATCATTACTTAAAATAATACTCGTTAAAAACACTTCCTTTCCAGTACCAGGAGAAATTGTGTAAATCTCCATTTTATTAGGATCTACAGGTTCAAGTGACATAGTAGCTGAATACACACCATCTCCTCCTCGTTCCAAAAACCTATCCTTTCCCCAACTATTATTTGACTTAGATACTAATGCCGATAGCACTACACTAAGTACTCTTCCATCACTCATCTGCCTTAAAGGTACTGAACCATTCCTTCCTTTCTTGATTAATTCTGAAAACCACGGGCTATGGACTATTATTTTTTCCTGCCCTTCTAATTCTACAGCATCAATTACTCTGTTTTCACTAAAAGAATATGGAGAATTATGAGCATATCTTCTAGCCAACGGGTCAACCGCAAAGAACCTACCCACTCTCGGGTCATGCATTCTGTATTTGTAGTTAATCGAGTTTCCTTCTCCTTTAACTTCATCATCTTTTTCTTGTCCTTGGAAGCCATATCTATAAGAATCTGCTTGTCCATGCCTATTAGGTACGAGCATACCAAAGGGATAGTAGTCTATGCGCTTTTCTACAAAAAATTACTTTTTTTTTGCGCATACCTTACCTTTCTCAGCTACTAAAAAATATTTTAAAGAACGTTTACTTACCTGCGAATATACTGTTTTTTAGCCTTTCCATAAGTAGTATAAGGTAACAACTTTTCTTCAAGTTGTTACCTTGTTAACGTTCCGCAAAGGGTTTAAAAAGTGGCTGGTGGTGCGTGGATTTTCAACCCTTTGTGGAATGGCTTGTTTTTCATCCTGACGGCACGAGTTGTATAAAAAAACAAGCAAAGAAGTAAGGCAAGCTTTTTCACTTGGCGGCTTTTTGTGAAGTCTTTTTTAGGCAAATTCGAAGCGGTGGCTTACGAAGTAAAAATTAACGTCCGACTGATAAGGAGACCAACGCGGCTGCCTTGCGGCTATTTTGCATAATAGCAGTTATAACTACACCCGCTATAATAAAACACGCCGAAGGCAACCAAAAGTGGTGCTATTATAACTTCTATTATGTAAATATAGCTTGGGGTGATTTTTGACTTGGCGCGAGGGCAACAGCTATTTGTTTTTTGACTTGGGGTAATGGAGCTTACAAAAATGTTGTGTTAACGCATTTTTGTACGTGGAATCAGCGGTGGATGATGTAAAAAAACAAAGTGCTGTTTTTGCGGTGGGAAGCCAAAAATTACAGGGCGGTGGCGTGCGGAACAACATAAAAGACAGAGGGTTTTTGCTTTTTTCGGCAAAAAACTGGGTTTTATGTTGTGGGGATCTCTGCGTTATGATTGGATTTATAGTATTCGTTTCCTTGCTATTTCTGGATTTCTTCGAGTGTGCAATACACCAAAAATAATGATTCGTTTCTTGTCTTCTTCAACTAAGTAAAATATAGCATAGGGAAAACGAGTAACTAAAGATTGACGTAATTCTTTGTATTTCTGTTGGTAGTGTTCTGGATATTCTTTTATATAAACGAACTCTTTGTTAACTTCTAGTTTAAATTCTTCTCCTAAATCTTCTCGCTGATTGTTATACCATTTTTTTGCCTTTTGCAAGTCTTTATATACAACAGGCAGTAATTTAATTGTATAACTCATTTACCAATCGTTTTTTACAGTATCCCAATCTAATAAATCCGATGGGTTGTTTTTATAGCTTTCTAAACGATTGTCTAACTCTTTTTTATGTGCGGTGGAGATTTCCTGATGTGCTTCTTTTTCTCTTTTTAAAACACGTTCTAAAGCATCCATAATGTTTTCTTTATCAACATTAATTAGCTCTTGTATAAAGTGGTATTTTCTTGACGATAAATCCATAACATTCGTGTTTTTACGTATACAAATATACAATTTCTGTTCCATATGATATTAGCTAAAAGGATGATAGGTGTTAATAGTTTCGTGTAAACTTTCTAAATCGTCTTGTACATAGCGCTCGGTGGAACTGATGTATTTGTGTCCTGCTAAGTATTGTACTTTTCGTAAACTGTAGTGCTGTAACCAACTTATAATAACACTAGTTCTTAATTGTTTGATATCCGTAAAACTGTTATTGATTGCTTTTAACTCTTTGGTTATTTTAGCTAATACACCGTGTAGGTTACTGCTTTTTCCCATAGGCAATAATAATTGTTCGGTTTCTTTATCGGTTTGCTCTAAAATCTCTGGTCTAACAGCGTTAATATATTCCATAAACTCCATTAACTGCCACGGTTTTAATTCTAGTTCTCTTGTATTGCTTTTTCGTGTTCCTGGGATGGTGATTTTGCCTTTATAAAGTTGTATGTGTTCTACCTCCAATAATTGTAAATCTCGTGTATTTAAGCCTTGATACACCAATAAGCCTACAATAATTTTATTACGCTTTCTTGCAAGTTCGTTTCCTTTACTTATTGGATAACTGTAATAAATATCTTCTAATTCTTCGAACTCTAAAAAGTTCTTTTTGACGGATTTTTTAACGCCTTTTATATGTAGGTCTTTTATGATATTCTGTAGCCTGTAATGTTCTGACACCAAATAATCAAAGTAAATTTTAAGATTACCTATATAGGTTTTTAAGGTTCTTGCTTTTACATTCCCTTTTCGTAAATGTTCGATGTATTTTAAAAACGTTTTATACTCTATACTTTCGGGGGTTGTTCCGTAAGTGGTACACCATCTAGTAAATCTAGTAACGCTTCTTTGGTATGTTAGGATAGTTTTGTTGTTGTAACCTTTGCTTTCTAAGTAATTCTTGTACGTGTTCATCGCCTGTATATTCTAAAAAATGAGTATAAATTTGGGTAGATTCTAATGATGTGTGCCCTAAAAAAGTACTGATTTGTTCAATGTCTGCGCCTTGTTCTAGTAAATGCGTAGCTATACTATGGCGTAAGCTGTGAAGTGTAATAGTACGCTCTTGTAAATCGTGGTTTTCTGTAGCTTTTATAATAGCCTTTAAACGATTGGCAAAGCTCATACCCTGTAGTCTCCCTCCTCGGTAATTGATAAACAACGCTTCTGTTTCCTTGTATTTGTAAAACGCTGTTCGCCAATCAAACACATAGTGTTCCAATATTTCCAAGCTGTGCCTGTTAAGCGGAACGAACCTTTCTTTATAGTTCTTTCCTTTACTTACAAATAATCGCTGTTTGTCAAAAAGAATGTCTTTTACATCTAAATGTATCAACTCATTTCTTCGGAGTCCACAACTGTAACAACATACTAAAATGGCTTTATCTCTATACCGTATTTTTGCATCTGGATTACTAAATTTTGTTGCTGCAAATAGCTCTTTTATTTCTGCTTGTGTTAGCACACTTAACATATCTCTGGCGTTACCCGTTTCTCGTTTTAGATGAATGTTAATCCCTTTATGGTTATGTGCTTTTAGGTATTCTCTGAACTTAAACAACGCTTGTTGATGTTTGTTTAAATGTCCGTTACTAATACCTCCCCCTCGTCGTTGATTCGTACGTGATTTTAAGTAATTGTAATAATCCGTGATGTGTTTGGTTTGTATATGGTTAAGCTTATTTATATTTTTATTTTCCAAGTAATGAAAGAACTCTCGTAAATGAATCGGCAAATTATACACCGTACTCTCTGCATAACCTAAAACATCTAACCATTGTTTAAAGTCTTGTACTAAAACCTTATAACTGTGCGTATCTAAATGGAGTTGTTTCATAATTTACCTTTGGTATTAGTTCCCGAATCGAGTTCGGGATTAATTCGATTACGCATTTTTATAAAATACTATCTCATTAATTTTTATTCTGTGGGTGTTTTTTAGGGTTTACTTGCGAGTTGCACTTAATTACCTAATTTATAGCTAATTAAATCCGCAAAAGATTAGTTGCGAGTTACTTGCGAGGTTGCGACTTCTATTTGTGTGATACAGTCATTTAACGCATTATCTATCTGCTCTTTAAGGTTTTTATATTCGTCTATGTCAATGATTTCAAAACAGTAGCTTTTGGTTTTAGCTTTCTTTATTCTACGTATATAACCTTCTGCTAATAATTGTTTGTTATAGTTACGAAGTGTACTTTCTTTTACTCGTAATCTCTTTCTTATTTCGGTATTGGTAAACGTAGTTTGCTTGTTTTCTTGAAGGTACTTTTTTAAGTTTTCTAAATGATTTCTGCAAGCTCCTGTGATCGTATCGCTTTTTCGTAATAATACTTCTGTTATGAGTTCGTTGGCTTCCTCAATATCCTCGATTTCTGTTTCTATATATTCTTCGCCTGTGTCTTTATCATATTGCTTCTCTCGTTGCCACTGTTTATAAAAGGTAATCGCTTCTATAAACTGTAAATAATGACTGTTGGTTCTTCTTGGTTTAAATACTGACGATGGCAGCGATAAGTGTAAGGCATACGGATTGATGACTTTTATCGGTTGTAATACTCGTTGCACGTTTTGTAAAATTTCTCTAGCTTCTATTTGAACTCCATCATTTACCTGTCCTGCCGACACGGCGCGCTGATAATTCATAATGCGTTTGTCCTGTTCTTCGCTTTCATCAATATAGAGCAGGAAGCTCCTGTTGCTGTTATCCTCGTAAATACTTTCTTGGGTGGTACAACCTGCTACACTTACAGGACCTTCAACGGTTAAATGGATCGTTTTGGTAGTGCCTTTGCGGTCTTTGTGCACTACGGTTTTGGTAATTCTCTTTTTACTTTGTAATTCTCGTAGTGGGTAGAGTACAGATTCTGCACCGTCTAAGTCTTCTATAAGGATTAATTTGTGTTGTAGTTCTGTACGATTGAAGTAATAAAAAGCATTGGCACTTAGTACCGTGATTTCTATTTTGTCCTCCTCTGGTATCAGTTCTGCTACTTTACTTTGTAAATGGGTTTTTCCTACACCACTACTCCCCAAGCTTATACAATGCAATGGATTGTTCGTTTTTCTTGATGTAAATATAAGATACATCAACAAGCGGTTAACATGCTCACCAATAACACCACTTTTACCGATATACTCGTTCGTTTTTTCTAGTAGGTTTTTTGATTGTAAAAATTTAATGGCTGCTTTTTCTTCGGTAGCTGTAAGTTGTTTGGTATAGGGTTTCTGGTTTTCCGTTTGCTTTTCATTTAGTAAAAACCTGTGACTCTCTAATGTCTTGGTTACTTCTTGTAACGCTTTTCTAATTATACTTGTACCTATCTCTAAACGTTCTGCACATTTACGTACGAGCTTTTCTACTTGGTTATCGTTGTATAAATCTACACTCTGACGTAGTACATTTAATACACTCTTTCCTTTTTGCAATTTCTCAATACTTAAGGTTACTCGTAAACTTTCTAATTTATTGAGCTGTAATCCGCCTAAAACATGGAGTTCTAATTCCTTTGTTTTATATACATAGTCGTTTGCCTTACTTGTATTGAGTTTGTTCATAACTTATAAATATCACTTATCAGTTACAAACTTAATCAATAAATCATATTCTACAACAATTAATTTGTTTGTTTTTTAACCTTTAAGTAGCGTATATTTGTAAAAAACCTACTTTTAAAGGCTTTTTATCACTTTTTGATTATGAATTTAGGAGCAACTATTACTCTTTTAAGGAAAGAAAATAAACTATCTCGTGAAGATTTAGGTAAAATGGCAGGAACTTCAGGCGCAGTTATAGGAAGGTATGAACGTGATGAAATTACTCCTTCTGTAGAAATTGCTAACAAAATAGCAATAGCTCTAGATGTTTCTTTAGACTATCTTGTTGGCAATAACAATATTATTTTTAAAGATAAAGCCATTTTAAAACGTATTGAAAATATTACTAAAATGCCTGCACAAGAAAAACAACAACTTTTTAATGTTATGGATGCACTAATACGTGACTTTAACGCTAAAAAAGCTTACTCCTAAAAAACAAAAAACTACCTCACAATTTAATGTAAGGTAGCTTTTATATTTATTGTTATTGCTTACTCATAACCCGCCACTAGTTACAAACTAGCGGGAACATCACTCAAACATTCTAGCACCATCAAGGGGTAGCCGTTACTTTGACATACTAGCGCCATCAGGGGTTTGCTTACTCATAACCGCCACGAGAAAGGATTCTCGCGGTAGCCTTACTCTTTATCGATCATTCGCGCGGGAACGAGGGTAGCCTCACTCTTTATCGCTCATTCGCGCGGGAGCGGGGCAGAAACGATTTTATTGAAAAAGAGTAATTTTCTCCCTCTTCTACTTCAAAGATTTCTTTTTTAAAAAGAGCCAGTACCTGTTGTAGCTTCTCAACGTTGTTTTCACATAAATACAAATACTTTTCAACATCTGTATCAATACGTATCAAGTCATTAAAAACATCAATCTTTTTAATATTCTCTTGATGCTCCTTATTAAACCCAACGATAACGAAAACAGCAAACCCATTGGGACTTTTTATCATATCGCTACCCAGCTGATACTGTCTTAGCACCTCCATTTGGATATATTCATCTCTACCAAAAATCGATAAAAGAAACGGAATATTTGAATTCTTATAAACCTTATCTAATTCTTTAAGACTCTTCTTCTTTTTTAATCTTTTATTTAAACGATCTAGGAGATACAACATTTACTTTATTTTTTGCTTTCACATTAGTATTATCTTTCTTTTTGTATGTCTGCATTTCTTTCTTTGCTTTTTCTAACTGATTATATAATACAAAGGTACCCGTACCAACCCCTAAAGAAACTGCACCAATCTTGGTACCTAAACTGTAATTGCCTTGCCAATTAGGTAAATCACTACCATTGGCAAATTTACCTCTAGGTTGCCCAAAAATAATATCATTATTTTCTCTACCAAAGTTTAACTCTATTCTCTCGGATTTTTTTACAATCGTATAAGGAGTATGTCGTTTAAAAGTACCCAATTCGTCTAGAACTATTGTATTACCAGTTCTCTCCTTCAAAAAATCATCATAAGAACCATACACATTCCCAGTGCCTCGATACGTAGAATATTTAACATCAACATAAGGTTCTGGTACTCCTGAACTTACAGGTACTTTTGCTCTTCCCTTTCTACTTAAGTATCGTGATAAAGCTGGCAACCCTCCTCTTAAGGCACTAAGACCAGCAGCATACATTTCAGCTTCTAGAACAAATTTGGCCTGACTTTGTATAGCAACTCCATTACCATTGGTAGTTACTGCCTCAATAACAAAAGACTCTAACCAGTTGCTATCATTATTATCATACAGTCCAGACATCGAAGTAGTAAATCCTGCAACATTCTTTAAATGTAAAGACTGACCCTCATAGACTAAATCTGCGTTCTCTATCGAAGGATTAAATTTTAAAATATCTTGTAATGCTACTCCTGTTGTTTTTGCAATATTTGATAGATTATCTCCTTTCATCACTCGATAACCACGATAAACCCAATCTATAGAAGTGGTTCTTGAAAACTCTTCCAAACCTTCCAACTCTCCAAAAGCAATAACTTTATTACCACTAAAACTATAAGGTGAATAATGTGGGTATTTAGACATCAAAGGATCCACTGCAAAGAATCTACCCACACGAGGGTCGTGCATACGGAATTTGTAGTTAACCGAGTTTCCTTCTCCTTTTATCTCGTCGTCTTTCTCTTGTCCTTGGAAGCCATATCTATAAGAATCTGCTTGTCCATGTCTATTAGGTACGAGCATACCAAAGGGATAGTAGTCTATGCGCTTTTCTACAAAAAATTACTTTTTTTTTGCGCATACCTTACCTTTCTCAGCTACTAAAAAATATTTTAAAGAACGTTTACTTACCTGCGAATATACTGTTTTTTAGCCTTTCCATAAGTAGTATAAGGTAACAACTTTTCTTCAAGTTGTTACCTTGTTAACGTTCCGCAAAGGGTTTAAAAAGTGGCTGGTGGTGCGTGGATTTTCAACCCTTTGTGGAATGGCTTGTTTTTCATCCTGACGGCACGAGTTGTATAAAAAAACAAGCAAAGAAGTAAGGCAAGCTTTTTCACTTGGCGGCTTTTTGTGAAGTCTTTTTTAGGCAAATTCGAAGCGGTGGCTTACGAAGTAAAAATTAACGTCCGACTGATAAGGAGACCAACGCGGCTGCCTTGCGGCTATTTTGCATAATAGCAGTTATAACTACACCCGCTATAATAAAACACGCCGAAGGCAACCAAAAGTGGTGCTATTATAACTTCTATTATGTAAATATAGCTTGGGGTGATTTTTGACTTGGCGCGAGGGCAACAGCTATTTGTTTTTTGACTTGGGGTAATGGAGCTTACAAAAATGTTGTGTTAACGCATTTTTGTACGTGGAATCAGCGGTGGATGATGTAAAAAAACAAAGTGCTGTTTTTGCGGTGGGAAGCCAAAAATTACAGGGCGGTGGCGTGCGGAACAACATAAAAGACAGAGGGTTTTTGCTTTTTTCGGCAAAAAACTGGGTTTTATGTTGTGGGGATCTCTGCGTTATGATTGGATTTATAGTATTCGTTTCCTTGCTATTTCTGGATTTCTTCGAGTGTGCAATACACCAAAAATAATGATTCGTTTCTTGTCTTCTTCAACTAAGTAAAATATAGCATAGGGAAAACGAGTAACTAAAGATTGACGTAATTCTTTGTATTTCTGTTGGTAGTGTTCTGGATATTCTTTTATATAAACGAACTCTTTGTTAACTTCTAGTTTAAATTCTTCTCCTAAATCTTCTCGCTGATTGTTATACCATTTTTTTGCCTTTTGCAAGTCTTTATATACAACAGGCAGTAATTTAATTGTATAACTCATTTACCAATCGTTTTTTACAGTATCCCAATCTAATAAATCCGATGGGTTGTTTTTATAGCTTTCTAAACGATTGTCTAACTCTTTTTTATGTGCGGTGGAGATTTCCTGATGTGCTTCTTTTTCTCTTTTTAAAACACGTTCTAAAGCATCCATAATGTTTTCTTTATCAACATTAATTAGCTCTTGTATAAAGTGGTATTTTCTTGACGATAAATCCATAACATTCGTGTTTTTACGTATACAAATATACAATTTCTGTTCCATATGATATTAGCTAAAAGGATGATAGGTGTTAATAGTTTCGTGTAAACTTTCTAAATCGTCTTGTACATAGCGCTCGGTGGAACTGATGTATTTGTGTCCTGCTAAGTATTGTACTTTTCGTAAACTGTAGTGCTGTAACCAACTTATAATAACACTAGTTCTTAATTGTTTGATATCCGTAAAACTGTTATTGATTGCTTTTAACTCTTTGGTTATTTTAGCTAATACACCGTGTAGGTTACTGCTTTTTCCCATAGGCAATAATAATTGTTCGGTTTCTTTATCGGTTTGCTCTAAAATCTCTGGTCTAACAGCGTTAATATATTCCATAAACTCCATTAACTGCCACGGTTTTAATTCTAGTTCTCTTGTATTGCTTTTTCGTGTTCCTGGGATGGTGATTTTGCCTTTATAAAGTTGTATGTGTTCTACCTCCAATAATTGTAAATCTCGTGTATTTAAGCCTTGATACACCAATAAGCCTACAATAATTTTATTACGCTTTCTTGCAAGTTCGTTTCCTTTACTTATTGGATAACTGTAATAAATATCTTCTAATTCTTCGAACTCTAAAAAGTTCTTTTTGACGGATTTTTTAACGCCTTTTATATGTAGGTCTTTTATGATATTCTGTAGCCTGTAATGTTCTGACACCAAATAATCAAAGTAAATTTTAAGATTACCTATATAGGTTTTTAAGGTTCTTGCTTTTACATTCCCTTTTCGTAAATGTTCGATGTATTTTAAAAACGTTTTATACTCTATACTTTCGGGGGTTGTTCCGTAAGTGGTACACCATCTAGTAAATCTAGTAACGCTTCTTTGGTATGTTAGGATAGTTTTGTTGTTGTAACCTTTGCTTTCTAAGTAATTCTTGTACGTGTTCATCGCCTGTATATTCTAAAAAATGAGTATAAATTTGGGTAGATTCTAATGATGTGTGCCCTAAAAAAGTACTGATTTGTTCAATGTCTGCGCCTTGTTCTAGTAAATGCGTAGCTATACTATGGCGTAAGCTGTGAAGTGTAATAGTACGCTCTTGTAAATCGTGGTTTTCTGTAGCTTTTATAATAGCCTTTAAACGATTGGCAAAGCTCATACCCTGTAGTCTCCCTCCTCGGTAATTGATAAACAACGCTTCTGTTTCCTTGTATTTGTAAAACGCTGTTCGCCAATCAAACACATAGTGTTCCAATATTTCCAAGCTGTGCCTGTTAAGCGGAACGAACCTTTCTTTATAGTTCTTTCCTTTACTTACAAATAATCGCTGTTTGTCAAAAAGAATGTCTTTTACATCTAAATGTATCAACTCATTTCTTCGGAGTCCACAACTGTAACAACATACTAAAATGGCTTTATCTCTATACCGTATTTTTGCATCTGGATTACTAAATTTTGTTGCTGCAAATAGCTCTTTTATTTCTGCTTGTGTTAGCACACTTAACATATCTCTGGCGTTACCCGTTTCTCGTTTTAGATGAATGTTAATCCCTTTATGGTTATGTGCTTTTAGGTATTCTCTGAACTTAAACAACGCTTGTTGATGTTTGTTTAAATGTCCGTTACTAATACCTCCCCCTCGTCGTTGATTCGTACGTGATTTTAAGTAATTGTAATAATCCGTGATGTGTTTGGTTTGTATATGGTTAAGCTTATTTATATTTTTATTTTCCAAGTAATGAAAGAACTCTCGTAAATGAATCGGCAAATTATACACCGTACTCTCTGCATAACCTAAAACATCTAACCATTGTTTAAAGTCTTGTACTAAAACCTTATAACTGTGCGTATCTAAATGGAGTTGTTTCATAATTTACCTTTGGTATTAGTTCCCGAATCGAGTTCGGGATTAATTCGATTACGCATTTTTATAAAATACTATCTCATTAATTTTTATTCTGTGGGTGTTTTTTAGGGTTTACTTGCGAGTTGCACTTAATTACCTAATTTATAGCTAATTAAATCCGCAAAAGATTAGTTGCGAGTTACTTGCGAGGTTGCGACTTCTATTTGTGTGATACAGTCATTTAACGCATTATCTATCTGCTCTTTAAGGTTTTTATATTCGTCTATGTCAATGATTTCAAAACAGTAGCTTTTGGTTTTAGCTTTCTTTATTCTACGTATATAACCTTCTGCTAATAATTGTTTGTTATAGTTACGAAGTGTACTTTCTTTTACTCGTAATCTCTTTCTTATTTCGGTATTGGTAAACGTAGTTTGCTTGTTTTCTTGAAGGTACTTTTTTAAGTTTTCTAAATGATTTCTGCAAGCTCCTGTGATCGTATCGCTTTTTCGTAATAATACTTCTGTTATGAGTTCGTTGGCTTCCTCAATATCCTCGATTTCTGTTTCTATATATTCTTCGCCTGTGTCTTTATCATATTGCTTCTCTCGTTGCCACTGTTTATAAAAGGTAATCGCTTCTATAAACTGTAAAATAATGACTGTTGGTTCTTCTTGGTTTAAATACTGACGATGGCAGCGATAAGTGTAAGGCATACGGATTGATGACTTTTATCGGTTGTAATACTCGTTGCACGTTTGTAAAATTTCTCTAGCTTCTATTTGAACTCCATCATTTACCTGTCCTGCCGACACGGCGCGCTGATAATTCATAATGCGTTTGTCCTGTTCTTCGCTTTCATCAATATAGAGCAGGAAGCTCCTGTTGCTGTTATCCTCGTAAATACTTTCTTGGGTGGTACAACTGCTACACTTACAGGACCTTCAACGGTTAAATGGATCGTTTTGGTAGTGCCTTTGCGGTCTTTGTGCACTACGGTTTTGGTAATTCTCTTTTTACTTTGTAATTCTCGTAGTGGGTAGAGTACAGATTCTGCACCGTCTAAGTCTTCTATAAGGATTAATTTGTGTTGTAGTTCTGTACGATTGAAGTAATAAAAAGCATTGGCACTTAGTACCGTGATTTCTATTTTGTCCTCCTCTGGTATCAGTTCTGCTACTTTACTTTGTAAATGGGTTTTTCCTACACCACTACTCCCCAAGCTTATACAATGCAATGGATTGTTCGTTTTTCTTGATGTAAATATAAGATACATCAACAAGCGGTTAACATGCTCACCAATAACACCACTTTTACCGATATACTCGTTCGTTTTTTCTAGTAGGTTTTTTGATTGTAAAAATTTAATGGCTGCTTTTTCTTCGGTAGCTGTAAGTTGTTTGGTATAGGGTTTCTGGTTTTCCGTTTGCTTTTCATTTAGTAAAAACCTGTGACTCTCTAATGTCTTGGTTACTTCTTGTAACGCTTTTCTAATTATACTTGTACCTATCTCTAAACGTTCTGCACATTTACGTACGAGCTTTTCTACTTGGTTATCGTTGTATAAATCTACACTCTGACGTAGTACATTTAATACACTCTTTCCTTTTTGCAATTTCTCAATACTTAAGGTTACTCGTAAACTTTCTAATTTATTGAGCTGTAATCCGCCTAAAACATGGAGTTCTAATTCCTTTGTTTTATATACATAGTCGTTTGCCTTACTTGTATTGAGTTTGTTCATAACTTATATCACTTATCAGTTACAAACTTAATCAATAAATCATATTCTACAACAATTAATTTGTTTTTTTTTAACCTTTAAGTAGCGTATATTTGTAAAAAACCTACTTTTAAAGGCTTTTTATCACTTTTTGATTATGAATTTAGGAGCAACTATTACTCTTTTAAGGAAAGAAAATAAACTATCTCGTGAAGATTTAGGTAAAATGGCAGGAACTTCAGGCGCAGTTATAGGAAGGTATGAACGTGATGAAATTACTCCTTCTGTAGAAATTGCTAACAAAATAGCAATAGCTCTAGATGTTTCTTTAGACTATCTTGTTGGCAATAACAATATTATTTTTAAAGATAAAGCCATTTTAAAACGTATTGAAAATATTACTAAAATGCCTGCACAAGAAAAACAACAACTTTTTAATGTTATGGATGCACTAATACGTGACTTTAACGCTAAAAAAGCTTACTCCTAAAAAACAAAAAACTACCTCACAATTTAATGTAAGGTAGCTTTTATATTTATTGTTATTGCTTACTCATAACCCGCCACTAGTTACAAACTAGCGGGAACATCACTCAAACATTCTAGCACCATCAAGGGGTAGCCGTTACTTTGACATACTAGCGCCATCAGGGGTTTGCTTACTCATAACCGCCACGAGAAAGGATTCTCGCGGTAGCCTTACTCTTTATCGATCATTCGCGCGGGAACGAGGGTAGCCTCACTCTTTATCGCTCATTCGCGCGGGAGCGGGGCAGAAACGATTTTATTGAAAAAGAGTAATTTTCTCCCTCTTCTACTTCAAAGATTTCTTTTTTAAAAAGAGCCAGTACCTGTTGTAGCTTCTCAACGTTGTTTTCACATAAATACAAATACTTTTCAACATCTGTATCAATACGTATCAAGTCATTAAAAACATCAATCTTTTTAATATTCTCTTGATGCTCCTTATTAAACCCAACGATAACGAAAACAGCAAACCCATTGGGACTTTTTATCATATCGCTACCCAGCTGATACTGTCTTATTCATACCTCTTTTTATTTGAATTCTTATAAACCTTATCTAATTCTTTAAGACTCTTCTTCTTTTTTAATCTTTTATTTAAACGATCTAGGAGATACAACATTTACTTTATTTTTTGCTTTCACATTAGTATTATCTTTCTTTTTGTATGTCTGCATTTCTTTCTTTGCTTTTTCTAACTGATTATATAATACAAAGGTACCCGTACCAACCCCTAAAGAAACTGCACCAATCTTGGTACCTAAACTGTAATTGCCTTGCCAATTAGGTAAATCACTACCATTGGCAAATTTACCTCTAGGTTGCCCAAAAATAATATCATTATTTTTCTCTACCAAAGTTTAACTCTATTCTCTCGGATTTTTTTACAATCGTATAAGGAGTATGTCGTTTAAAAGTACCCAATTCGTCTAGAACTATTGTATTACCAGTTCTCTCCTTCAAAAAATCATCATAAGAACCATACACATTCCCAGTGCCTCGATACGTAGAATATTTAACATCAACATAAGGTTCTGGTACTCTCTTAAGGTACTTTTGCTCTTCCCTTTCTACTTAAGTATCGTGATAAAGCTGGCAACCCCTCCTTAAGCACTAAGACCAGCAGCATACATTTCAGCTTCTAGAACAAATTTGGCCTGACTTTGTATAGCAACTCCATTACCATTGGTAGTTACTGCCTCAATAACAAAAGACTCTAACCAGTTGCTATCATTATTATCATACAGTCCAGACATCGAAGTAGTAAATCCTGCAACATTCTTTAAATGTAAAGACTGACCCTCATAACTAAATCTCTTCTCTATCGAAGGATTAAATTTTAAAATATCTTGTAATGCTACTCCTGTTGTTTTTGCAATATTTGATAGATTATCTCCTTTCATCACTCGATAACCACGATAAACCCAATCTATAGAAGTGGTTCTTGAAAACTCTTCCAAACCTTCCAACTCTCCAAAAGCAATAACTTTATTACCACTAAACTATAAGGTGAATAATGTGGGTATTTAGACATCAAAGGATCCACTGCAAAGAATCTACCCACACGAGGGTCGTGCATACGGAATTTGTAGTTAACCGAGTTTCCTTCTCCTTTTATCTCGTCGTCTTTCTCTTGTCCTTGGAAGCCATATCTATAAGAATCTGCTTGTCCATGTCTATTAGGTACGAGCATACCAAAGGGATAGTAGTCTATGCGCTTTTCTACAAAAAATTACTTTTTTTTTGCGCATACTTACCTTTCTCAGCTACTAAAAAATATTTTAAAGAACGTTTACTTACCTGCGAATATACTGTTTTTTAGCCTTTCCATAAGTAGTATAAGGTAACAACTTTTCTTCAAGTTGTTACCTTGTTAACGTTCCGCAAAGGGTTTAAAAAGTGGCTGGTGGTGCGTGGATTTTCAACCTTTGTGGAATGGCTTGTTTTTCATCCTGACGGCACGAGTTGTATAAAAAAACAAGCAAAGAAGTAAGGCAAGCTTTTTCACTTGGCGGCTTTTTGTGAAGTCTTTTTTAGGCAAATTCGAAGCGGTGGCTTACGAAGTAAAAATTAACGTCCGACTGATAAGGAGACCAACGCGGCTGCCTTGCGGCTATTTTGCATAATAGCAGTTATAACTACACCCGCTATAATAAAACACGCCGAAGGCAACCAAAAGTGGTGCTATTATAACTTCTATTATGTAAATATAGCTTGGGGTGATTTTTGACTTGGCGCGAGGGCAACAGCTATTTGTTTTTTGACTTGGGGTAATGGAGCTTACAAAAATGTTGTGTTAACGCATTTTGTACGTGGAATCAGCGGTGGATGATGTAAAAAAACAAAGTGCTGTTTTTGCGGTGGGAAGCCAAAAATTACAGGGCGGTGGCGTGCGGAACAACATAAAAGACAGAGGGTTTTTGCTTTTTTCGGCAAAAAACTGGGTTTTATGTTGTGGGGATCTCTGCGTTATGATTGGATTTATAGTATTCGTTTCCTTGCTATTTCTGGATTTCTTCGAGTGTGCAATACACCAAAAATAATGATTCGTTTCTTGTCTTCTTCAACTAAGTAAAATATAGCATAGGGAAAACGAGTAACTAAAGATTGACGTAATTCTTTGTATTCTGTTGGTAGTGTTCTGGATATTCTTTATATAAACGAACTCTTTGTTAACTTCTAGTTTAAATTCTTCTCCTAAATCTTCTCGCTGATTGTTATATACCATTTTTTTGCCTTTGCAAGTCTTTATATACAACAGGCAGTAATTTAATTGTATAACTCATTTACCAATCGTTTTTTACAGTATCCCAATCTAATAAATCCGATGGGTTGTTTTTATAGCTTTCTAAACGATTGTCTAACTCTTTTTTATGTGCGGTGGAGATTTCCTGATGTGCTTCTTTTTCTCTTTTTAAAACACGTTCTAAAGCATCCATAATGTTTTCTTATCAACATTAATTAGCTCTTGTATAAAGTGGTATTTTCTTGACGATAAATCCATAACATTCGTGTTTTTACGTATACAAATATACAATTTCTGTTCCATATGATATTAGCTAAAAGGATGATAGGTGTTAATAGTTTCGTGTAAACTTTCTAAATCGTCTTGTACATAGCGCTCGGTGGAACTGATGTATTTGTGTCCTGCTAAGTATTGTACTTTTCGTAAACTGTAGTGCTGTAACCAACTTATAATAACACTAGTTCTTAATTGTTTGATATCCGTAAAACTGTTATTGATTGCTTTTAACTCTTTGGTTATTTTAGCTAATACACCGTGTAGGTTACTGCTTTTTCCCATAGGCAATAATAATTGTTCGGTTTCTTTATCGGTTTGCTCTAAAATCTCTGGTCTAACAGCGTTAATATATTCCATAAACTCCATTAACTGCCACGGTTTTAATTCTAGTTCTCTTGTATTGCTTTTTCGTGTTCCTGGGATGGTGATTTTGCCTTTATAAAGTTGTATGTGTTCTACCTCCAATAATTGTAAATCTCGTGTATTTAAGCCTTGATACACCAATAAGCCTACAATAATTTTATTACGCTTTCTTGCAAGTTCGTTTCCTTTACTTATTGGATAACTGTAATAAATATCTTCTAATTCTTCGAACTCTAAAAAGTTCTTTTTGACGGATTTTTTAACGCCTTTTATATGTAGGTCTTTTATGATATTCTGTAGCCTGTAATGTTCTGACACCAAATAATCAAAGTAAATTTTAAGATTACCTATATAGGTTTTTAAGGTTCTTGCTTTTACATTCCCTTTTCGTAAATGTTCGATGTATTTTAAAAACGTTTTATACTCTATACTTTCGGGGGTTGTTCCGTAAGTGGTACACCATCTAGTAAATCTAGTAACGCTTCTTTGGTATGTTAGGATAGTTTTGTTGTTGTAACCTTTGCTTTCTAAGTAATTCTTGTACGTGTTCATCGCCTGTATATTCTAAAAATGAGTATAAATTTGGGTAGATCTAATGATGTGTGCCCTAAAAAAGTACTGATTTGTTCAATGTCTGCGCCTTGTTCTAGTAAATGCGTAGCTATACTATGGCGTAAGCTGTGAAGTGTAATAGTACGCTCTTGTAAATCGTGGTTTTCTGTAGCTTTTATAATAGCCTTTAAACGATTGGCAAAGCTCATACCCTGTAGTCTCCCTCCTCGGTAATTGATAAACAACGCTTCTGTTTCCTTGTATTTGTAAAACGCTGTTCGCCAATCAAACACATAGTGTTCCAATATTTCCAAGCTGTGCCTGTTAAGCGGAACGAACCTTTCTTTATAGTTCTTTCCTTTACTTACAAATAATCGCTGTTTGTCAAAAAGAATGTCTTTTACATCTAAATGTATCAACTCATTTTCTCGGAGTCCACAACTGTAACAACATACTAAATGGCTTTATCTCTATACCGTATTTTTGCATCTGGATTACTAAATTTTGTTGCTGCAAATAG
>NZ_FNSF01000008.1 GCF_900105455.1 Tenacibaculum sp. MAR_2009_124 | reverse complement strand
GTTTGTGATACAATAGATCCCGATCCAACCGACCCATGTAATCCAACCAGTACCGATACTGATGGCGATGGTGTATGTGATGCAGTAGATCCTGATCCAAGTGATCCATGTAGTCCAGATGCAACAGATGTTGATGGCGATGGTATTTGTGACGCAATAGATCCAGATGTAACCGATCCATGTGGTCCAGAAGATTTGGATAGTGATGGCGATGGTGTTTGTGATAGTGTAGATCCTGATCCAAGTGATCCATGTGTACCAGATGCAACGGATGCAGATAATGATGGCGTATGTGATAGTGTAGATCCCGATCCAGCGGATCCATGTAATCCAAATGGACACGATGAGGATGGCGATGGCGTATGTGATGCAGTAGATCCAAATCCAACGGATCCATGTGTACCCGATGCAACAGATAGTGATGGCGATGGTATCTGTGATAGTGTAGATCCAAACCCGACCGATCCATGTATTCCAAACGGACATGATGAAGATGGTGATGGTGTTTGTGATACGGTAGATCCAAACCCAACGGATCCATGTATTCCAAATGGAATAGATGCGGATAATGATGGCGTATGTGATAGTATAGACCCAGATCCAGCAGATCCATGTAATCCAAATAGTAATGACGAAGATGGCGATGGTTATTGTGATGGAGTAGATCCAAATCCAACAGATCCATGTATTCCAGATGCAAGCGATGCCGATGGCGATGGTATTTGTGACACGATAGATCCCGACCCAAATAATCCATGTAATCCAGATAGTGCAGATGAAGATGGTGATGGTTATTGTGATGCAATAGATCCGAATCCAACAGATCCATGTATTCCAGATGCAACAGATGCGGATGGCGATGGCATTTGTGATACGATAGATCCCGATCCAAATAATCCATGTAATCCAGATAGTGCAGATGAAGATGGTGATGGTTATTGCGATACAATAGATCCAAACCCAACAGATCCATGTATTCCAGATGCAACAGATGCAGATGGTGATGGTATTTGTGATACGATAGATCCTGATCCAAATAGTCCATGTGATCCAAATGCATTAGATACCGATGGCGATGGCGTATGCGATACAGTAGATCCTGACCCAACCGATCCGTGTAGTCCAAATGGAGCAGATACCGATGGTGATGGCGTATGTGATGCAATCGATCCAAATCCAACGGATCCATGTATACCAAATGGAACAGATGTAGATGGCGATGGTATTTGTGATACGGTAGATCCAGATATTACGGATCCATGTCCAATAGGAGCACCAGATGCGGATGGCGATGGTATTTGCGATGCAGTAGATCCGAATCCAACAGATCCATGTGTTCCAAATGGAACGGATAGTGATGGCGATGGTGTTTGTGATGCAGTAGATCCTGATCCAAATGATCCATGTAGCCCAGATAACACAGATGCAGATGGCGATGGCGTATGTGATACAATAGATCCCGATCCAGCGGATCCATGTAACCCAAATAGTAGTGATGAAGATAATGATGGCGTTTGTGATACGGTAGATCCAGATCCAACAGACCCATGTAATCCAGATAGTGCAGATGCAGATGGCGATGGTATTTGTGATACAGTAGATCCCGATCCAGCGGATCCATGTAATCCAAATAGTAATGATGAGGATAATGATGGCGTTTGTGATACTGTTGATCCAGATCCAACGGATCCATGTGTACCAAACAATACAGATGCAGATGGCGATGGAATCTGTGATACGGTAGACCCTGATCCAGCAGACCCATGTAATCCAAATAGTAATGATGAGGATAACGATGGTATATGTGATACGGTAGATCCCGATCCAACAGATCCATGTATACCAAATAACACAGATGCAGATGGCGATGGCGTTTGTGATACAGTAGACCCCGATCCAGCAGATCCATGTAATCCAAATAGTAATGATGAGGATGGCGATGGCGTATGTGATACAGTCGATCCAGATGTAACAGACCCATGTAGCCCAGATAGCGCTGATGCAGATGGTGATGGAATCTGTGATACGATAGACCCAGATCCAGCAGACCCATGTAATCCAAATAGTAATGATGAAGACGGTGATGGCGTTTGTGATACCATAGACCCAGCACCAAGTGATCCATGTATACCGGATAACACGGATGCAGATGGTGATGGTGTATGTGATACGGTAGATCCCGATCCAACGGATCCATGTATACCTAATGCAACCGATATAGATAATGATGGCGTTTGTGATACTGTTGATCCCGATCCAACCGACCCATGTAATCCAAATGTAACAGATAGTGATGGTGATGGCGTATGTGATGTGATTGATCCAAATCCAGCAGATCCATGTATTCCAAATCCATTTGCAATAGCCACAGGGGATTGTGATGGTGATGGAATAAGCAATGGTTCAGAATACGATGCAGACGGAGATGGAAACGGACCAGATGACTCAGATGGCGATGGTATTCCAGATGTCTTAGATACTGATGATGATGGTGATGGAATTCCAACCAGCGAAGAAGTTGGAACAGATCCAACGAATCCAACTGATACCGATGGTGATGGAACACCAGATTATTTAGATACCGATAGTGATAATGACGGAGTATCCGATCTTATAGAAGGCGGAGGCGATCCTAGTCTAGATGCTGATAATGACGGTGTGATTGATGATCAAACTGATACCGATGGCGATGGACTGGCAGATTCAGTAGATTCAGATAATGGAGGAACTGCATCAACAGGACCAGATAGTGACGGTGATGGACTTCCAGATTACCAAGACTTAGATAGTGATGGTGATGGTATCAATGATGTAGATGAAGCAGGAGGAACAGATACCGACGGAGATGGTCAAATAGACACAGGAGATTTGGTAGATGGAAACAATTTACCAGACACTGATGGTGATGGAACCCCAGATGTTGAAGAGCCAAACAATCCAGACTTGCCAGGTAACTTAGATTTAGATGGCGATGGCGTAATTGATGATCAAACAGATAGTGACGGTGATGGTATTGCAGATTCCGTAGATGGCTTAGATGGCTTTGGAGATGCAGAGCAAACCGATACAGATGGCGATGGTATTGCAGATATCCATGATTTAGATTCTGATAATGATGGAATCTTAGATAGCGTGGAACAAGATGGTGATCCAAATAGAGATACCGATGGCGATGGTATTCCAGATCATTTAGATTTAGATAGTGATGGCGACGGAATCTTAGATATTGTAGAAAGTGGACAAGATGCAGCGACACTTGATGCCGATGGAGATGGAATGTTAGATAGCACAGTAGATGCTGATAACGATGGTATTGTTGATACAGCTGATAATGATGATAATGACATCAATGCAGGCGGAAGTACTACACCAACGGATAGTGACGGCGATGGAATGCCAGACTTCCAAGATACCGATAGTGATAATGACGGAGTATCCGACCTTATAGAAGGCGGAGGCGATCCTAGTTTAGATTCTGATAATGACGGTGTGATTGATGATCAGACCGATACAGATGGAGATGGTATTGCAGATTCAGTAGATCCAGATAATGGAGGAACTGCATCAACAGGACCAGATACTGATGGCGATGGACTTCCAGATTATCAAGACTTAGATAGTGATGGTGATGGTATCAATGATGTAGATGAAGCAGGAGGAACAGATACCGACGGAGATGGTCAAATAGACACAGGAGATTTGGTAGATGGAAACAATTTACCAGACACTGACGGCGATGGAACTCCGGATGTTGAAGAACCAAACAACCCAGACTTACCAGGTAACTTAGATTTAGATGGCGATGGCGTAATTGATGATCAAACAGATAGTGACGGTGATGGTATTGCAGATTCAGTAGATGGTTTAGATGGTTTTGGAGATGCAGAGCAAACCGATACAGATGGCGATGGTATTGCAGATATTCATGATTTAGATTCTGATAATGATGGAATCTTAGATAGCGTGGAGCAAGATGGTGATCCAAATAGAGATACCGATGGTGATGGTATTCCAGATCATTTAGATTTAGATAGTGATGGCGATGGAATCTTAGACATTGTAGAAAGTGGACAAGATGCAGCGACACTTGATGCCGATGGAGATGGAATGTTAGATAGCACAGTAGATGCTGATAACGATGGTATTGTAGATACAGCTGATAATGATGATAATGACATCAATGCAGGCGGAAGTACTACACCAACGGATAGTGACGGCGATGGAATGCCAGACTTCCAAGATACCGATAGTGATAATGACGGAGTATCCGACCTTATAGAAGGCGGGGGCGATCCTAGTTTAGATGCTGATAATGACGGTGTGATTGATGATCAAACAGATACTGATGGTGATGGACTGGCTGATTCAGTAGATCCAGATAATGGAGGAACTTCATCAACAGGACCAGATACAGATGGCGATGGACTTCCAGATTATCAAGACCTAGATAGTGATGGTGATGGTATCAATGATGTAGATGAAGCAGGAGGAATAGATACCGACGGAGATGGTCAAATAGACACAGGAGATTTGGTAGATGGAAACAATTTACCAGACACAGATGGTGATGGAACTCCAGATGTAGAAGAACCTAACAATCCAGACTTGCCAGGTAACTTAGATTTAGATGGCGATGGCGTAATTGATGATCAAACCGATAGTGACGGTGATGGTATTGCAGATTCAGTAGATGGCTTAGTTGGCTTTGGAGATGCAGAACAAACCGATACAGATGGCGATGGTATTGCAGATATCCATGATTTAGATTCTGATAATGATGGAATCTTAGATAGCGTGGAGCAAGATGGTGATCCAAATAGAGATACAGATGGCGATGGTATTCCAGATCATTTAGATTTAGATAGTGATGGCGATGGAATCTTAGACATTGTAGAAAGTGGACAAGATGCAGCAACACTTGATGCCGATGGAGATGGAATGTTAGATAGCACGATAGATGCTGATAACGATGGTATTGTAGATACGGCTGATAATGATGATAATGACATCAATGCAGGTGGAAGTACTACACCAACGGATAGTGACGGCGATGGAATGCCAGACTTCCAAGATACCGATAGTGACAATGATGGAATCTCAGATTTAGTAGAAGGCGGAGGCGATCCTAGTTTAGATGCTGATAATGACGGTGTGATTGATGATCAAACCGATACCGATGGCGATGGACTGGCAGATTCAGTAGATCCAGATAATGGAGGAACTGCATCAACAGGACCAGATACCGATGGTGACGGACTTCCAGATTATCAAGACTTAGATAGTGATGGCGATGGTATCAATGATGTAGATGAAGCAGGAGGAACAGATACCGACGGAGATGGTCAAATAGACACAGGAGATTTAGTAGATGGAAACAATCTACCAGACACTGATGGCGATGGAACCCCAGATGTTGAAGAGCCAAACAATCCAGATTTGCCAGGTAACTTAGATTTAGATGGCGATGGCGTAATTGATGATCAAACAGATAGTGACGGTGATGGTATTGCAGATTCAGTAGATGGCTTAGTTGGCTTTGGAGATGCAGAACAAACCGATACTGATGGCGATGGTATTGCAGATATCCATGACTTAGATTCTGATAATGATGGAATCTTAGATAGCGTGGAGCAAGATGGCGATCCAAATAGAGATACCGATGGCGATGGTATTCCAGATCATTTAGATTTAGATAGTGATGGCGATGGAATCTTAGACATTGTAGAAAGTGGCCAAGATGCAGCAACACTTGATGCCGATGGTGATGGAATGTTAGATAGCACAGTAGATGCCGATAACGATGGTATTGTAGATACGGCTGATAATGATGATAATGACATCAATGCAGGCGGAAGTACTACCCCAACGGATAGTGACGGCGATGGAATGCCAGACTTCCAAGATACCGATAGTGATAATGACGGAGTATCCGACCTTATAGAAGGCGGAGGCGATCCTAGTTTAGATACTGATAATGATGGTGTGATTGATGATCAAACTGATACCGATGGCGATGGACTGGCAGATTCAGTAGATCCAGATAATGGAGGAACTTCATCAACAGGACCAGATACCGATGGCGATGGACTTCCAGATTATCAAGACTTAGATAGTGATGGCGATGGTATCAATGATGTAGATGAAGCAGGAGGAACAGATACCGACGGAGATGGTCAAATAGACACAGGAGATTTGGTAGATGGAAACAATTTACCAGACACTGATGGAGATGGAACCCCAGATGTTGAAGAGCCAAACAATCCAGATTTGCCAGGTAACTTAGATTTAGATGGCGATGGCGTAATTGATGATCAAACAGATAGTGACGGTGATGGTATTGCAGATTCAGTAGATGGCTTAGTTGGCTTTGGAGATGCAGAACAAACCGATACTGATGGCGATGGTATTGCAGATATCCATGACTTAGATTCTGATAATGATGGAATCTTAGATAGCGTGGAGCAAGATGGCGATCCAAATAGAGATACCGATGGCGATGGTATTCCAGATCATTTAGATTTAGATAGTGATGGCGATGGAATCTTAGACATTGTAGAAAGTGGCCAAGATGCAGCAACACTTGATGCCGATGGTGATGGAATGTTAGATAGCACAGTAGATGCCGATAACGATGGTATTGTAGATACGGCTGATAATGATGATAATGACATCAATGCAGGCGGAAGTACTACCCCAACGGATAGTGACGGCGATGGAATGCCAGACTTCCAAGATACCGATAGTGATAATGACGGAGTATCCGACCTTATAGAAGGCGGAGGGGATCCTAGTTTAGATACTGATAATGATGGTGTGATTGATGATCAAACTGATACCGATGGCGATGGACTGGCAGATTCAGTAGATCCAGATAATGGAGGAACTTCATCAACAGGACCAGATACCGATGGCGATGGACTTCCAGATTATCAAGACTTAGATAGTGATGGCGATGGTATCAATGATGTAGATGAAGCAGGAGGAACAGATACCGACGGAGATGGTCAAATAGACACAGGAGATTTGGTAGATGGAAACAATTTACCAGACACTGATGGAGATGGAACCCCAGATGTTGAAGAGCCAAACAATCCAGACTTGCCAGGTAACTTAGATTTAGATGGCGATGGGGTAATTGATGATCAAACAGATAGTGACGGTGATGGTATTGCAGATTCCGTAGATGGTTTAGATGGCTTTGGAGATGCAGAGCAAACCGATACTGATGGCGATGGTATTGCAGATATCCATGATTTAGATTCTGATAATGATGGAATCTTAGATAGTGTGGAGCAAGATGGTGATCCAAATAGAGATACCGATGGCGATGGTATTCCAGATCATTTAGATTTAGATAGTGATGGCGACGGAATCTTAGATATTGTTGAAAGTGGACAAGATGCAGCGACACTTGATGCAGATGGTGATGGAATGTTAGATAGCACGATAGATGTCGATAACGATGGTATTGTAGATACGGCTGATAATGATGATAATGACATCAATGCAGGCGGAAGTACTACACCAACGGATAGTGACGGCGATGGAATGCCAGACTTCCAAGATACAGATAGTGATAATGACGGCGTATCCGATCTTATAGAAGGCGGAGGCGATCCTAGTCTAGATGCTGATAATGACGGTGTGATTGATGATCAGACCGATACCGATGGAGATGGACTGGCAGATTCAGTAGATCCAGATAATGGAGGAACTGCATCAACAGGACCAGATACTGATGGTGATGGACTTCCAGATTATCAAGACTTAGATAGTGATGGCGATGGCATCAATGATGTAGATGAGGCAGGAGGAACAGATACGGACGGAGATGGTCAAATAGATACAGGAGATTTAGTAGATGGAAACAATCTACCAGATACTGACGGCGATGGAACTCCAGATGTAGAAGAACCAAACAATCCAGACTTGCCAGGTAACTTAGATCTAGATGGAGACGGCGTAATTGATGATCAAACAGATAGTGACGGTGATGGTATTGCAGATTCAGTAGATGGCTTAGATGGCTTTGGAGATGCAGAGCAAATCGATACAGATGGCGATGGTATTGCAGATATTCATGATTTAGATTCTGATAATGATGGAATCTTAGATAGTGTGGAGCAAGATGGTGATCCAAATAGAGATACCGATGGCGATGGTATTCCAGATCATTTAGATTTAGATAGTGATGGCGATGGAATCTTAGATATTGTAGAAAGTGGACAAGATGCAGCGACACTTGATGCCGATGGTGATGGAATGTTAGATAGCACAGTAGATGCCGATAACGATGGTATTGTAGATACAGCTGATAATGATGATAATGACATCAATGCAGGTGGAAGTACTACACCAACGGATAGTGACGGCGATGGAATGCCAGACTTCCAAGATACCGATAGTGACAATGATGGAATCTCAGATTTAGTAGAAGGCGGAGGCGATCCTAGTTTAGATGCTGATAATGATGGTGTGATTGATGATCAGACCGATACCGATGGCGATGGACTGGCAGATTCAGTAGATCCAGATAATGGAGGAACTGCATCAACAGGACCAGATACCGATGGAGATGGGGTTCCAGATTATCAAGATTTAGATAGTGATGGCGATGGTATCAATGATGTAGTTGAAGCAGGTGGCTCAGATTCTGACTATGATGGTCAAATAGACACAGGAGATTTAGTAGATGGAAACAATCTACCAGACACTGATGGCGATGGAATTCCAGATGTAGAAGAACCAAACAATTCTGATTTACCAGGTGATCTTGATAGTGATGGAGATGGCGTAATTGATGATCAAACGGATAGTGACGGTGATGGTATTGCAGATTCCGTAGATGGCTTAGATGGCTTTGGAGATGCAGAATCTACCGATACTGATGGTGATGGTATTCCTGATGTTGATGATTTAGATGATGATAATGATGGAATCTTAGATAGTGTGGAACAAGATGGTGATCCAAATAGAGATACCGATGGAGATGGTATTCCAGATCACTTAGATTTAGATAGTGATGGCGATGGAATTTTAGATCTTGTAGAAAGTGGACAAGATGCAGATGTTGTCGATGCTGATGGAGATGGAGTTTTAGATAGTACTATAGATGCCGATAACGATGGGATTATAGATACAGCTGATGCTGATGATTCAGACCCGAACTCAGGAGGAAAGATTACTCCCGTAGACACTGATGGTGATGGGAATCCAGATTTCCAAGATTTAGATAGTGATAATGATGGAATTTCAGATTTATCTGAAGGAGGCACAGACGCTTCATTAGATAGTGATGGTGATGGAGTACTTGATAATTTGAATGATGCAGATGGAGACGGTATTGCTGACGTTGTCGACCCAGATAATGGAGGAGATTCGGCTACTATTCCTGATACTGATGGAGATGGAACTCCAGATTATCAAGATTTAGATAGTGATAATGATGGAATGTCTGACTTAATCGAGGGAGGAAGTGATACTTCACTTGATAGCGATGGAGACGGAATGATTGATGATACTACCGATACCGATGGCGATGGGATGGTAGATTCAGTAGATCCAGATAATGGAGGAGATGTACCAGATACACCTGATTTAGATGGTGATGGAACTCCAGATTATCAAGATATTGATGACGATGGAGACGGTATTTTAACTTCAGAAGAGGATGTTGATGGCGATGGTGACCCGAATAATGATGATACAGATGAAGATGGTATTCCAGATTATTTAGATACCGATGATGATGGCGATGGTATTGATACGGTTGATGAGCATGCCGATGATAATGGTAATGGGACTCCTGATGATGCGATGGACTCTGATAGTGATGGTATTCCAGATTATTTAGATCCTGATACTGAGCCATGTTTAACTGTGTTTAATGAGTTTACACCAAACGGTGATGGTCATAATGATACGTTTATTATCAATTGTATAACAGAAGATCAGTACAAGAACAACCGATTAGAAGTTTATAACCGTTGGGGTAATATAGTATATAGTAAAACGAGTTATGATAATAGTTGGGATGGAACGTCAAATGGAAGAGTTAATATTCAAGTTGAGGAGAAACTTCCATCAGGAACATATTACTATGTCCTTGATCTTGGTGATGGCACCGAACCAAAAGTCGGTTGGGTTTATTTAAATAGGTAATAATATTTTAAAGTAAAATTAATTAAAACGTAAACTTTTTGAAGAATTAAAAAAACACCTTGCTTTAAAGGTGTTTTTTTAATTGTCAATCACTACAATTACAAGAAAATACGTAATTTTGCACATTCAATAAATATAATGACAAAAATGAGTAATAAGTTTACTGAGTACAAAGGATTGGATTTGCCAAAAGTAGCAGAAGAAATATTAAACTATTGGGAAGAAAACAACATCTTTGAAAAAAGTATTACTAGTCGTGAAGGAAATGAGCCATTTGTGTTTTTTGAAGGGCCACCTTCTGCAAATGGATTGCCTGGAATTCACCATGTAATGGCACGTGCCATTAAAGATATTTTTTGTCGTTATAAAACTCAAAAAGGATATCAAGTAAAGCGTAAAGCTGGATGGGATACACATGGCTTACCTGTTGAATTAGGTGTTGAAAAGGAACTAGGTATTACAAAAGAAGATATAGGAACTAAAATTACCATTGAAGAGTATAATGTCGCTTGTAAAAAAGCTGTTATGCGTTATACAGATATTTGGAATGACCTAACTCAGAAAATGGGATATTGGGTAGATATGGAAGATCCATATATTACTTATAAGCCAAAATACATGGAATCGGTTTGGTGGCTATTAAAACAAATTTATGATAAAGATTTGTTATATAAAGGATATACTATTCAACCATATTCACCAAAAGCAGGAACAGGTTTAAGTTCTCATGAGTTAAATCAACCTGGAACTTATCAAGATGTAACTGATACAACAATCGTTGCTCAATTTAAAACGATAAAAGAAACCTTACCTGAGTTTTTACAAGTAGAAGGTGATGTTCACTTTTTGGCTTGGACAACAACTCCATGGACTTTGCCGAGTAATACAGCATTAACGGTTGGACCTAAAATAGAGTATGTATTGGTAAAAACATTCAATCAATACACTTTTGAATCAATACAAGTTGTATTAGCTAAAAATTTAGTAGGAAAACAATTTGCAGGTAAGAAGTTTAATGAGGTTGAAAATGAAGAAGAGTTAACAACTTACGAAGCTGGGGCAAAACAAATTCCTTATTTTGTTGATAGAGAGTTTATCGGAAAAGACTTAGTAGGAATAAAATATGAGCAGTTATTAGACTATGTATTACCATACGAGAATGCGGAAAATGCATTTAGGGTGATTTCTGGTGATTTTGTAACAACAGAAGATGGAACAGGTATTGTGCATACGGCGCCAACTTTTGGGGCAGATGATGCTTTAGTGGCGAAACAAGCAACTCCTGAGATTCCACCAATGTTGGTTTTAGATGAGAATGAAAATCCAGTTCCATTAGTAAACTTACAAGGGAAATTCAGATCTGAATTAGGTGAGCTTGCAGGAAAATATGTGAAGAATGAATATTATGTAGATGGAGAAGCTCCTGAAAAATCGGTTGATGTTGAGATTGCAATTAAATTAAAAACAGAAAATAAAGCCTTTAAGGTAGAAAAGTATGTTCACAGTTATCCAAATTGTTGGCGTACTGATAAACCTATTTTATATTATCCATTAGATTCATGGTTCATAAAAGTAACCGATATCAAGGATAGAATGTTCGATTTGAACGAAACTATTAACTGGAAACCAAAATCAACTGGAGAAGGACGTTTTGGAAATTGGTTGCAAAATGCCAATGACTGGAATTTATCTCGTTCTCGTTTTTGGGGAATTCCTTTACCAATATGGAGAACCGAAGATGGTTCTGAGCAAGTTTGTATTGGATCAGTTGCGGAGTTAAAAGAAGAAATGAAAAAGGCTGTTGAAGCAGGAGTAATGTCTGAAGATATCTTTGCTGATTTTGAGATAGGAAATATGTCAGAAGACAACTACGATAAAATCGATTTGCATAAGAATGTAGTTGATAAAATTGTTTTAGTCTCTTCAACAGGAAAGCCAATGCACAGAGAAAGTGATTTAATTGATGTTTGGTTTGATTCAGGGTCTATGCCTTATGCTCAATGGCATTATCCATTTGAAAACAAAGAATTAATAGATAAAAACGAAAGTTATCCTGCTAATTTTATTGCGGAAGGAGTTGATCAAACGCGTGGATGGTTCTATACCTTACATGCTATTGGTACAATGGTTTTTGATTCTGTAGCTTATAAAAATGTGGTGTCAAACGGACTTGTATTGGATAAGAACGGTCAAAAGATGTCGAAACGTCTTGGAAATGCTGTAGATCCTTTTAAAACTTTAGGTGAATATGGTCCGGATGCTACACGTTGGTATATGATTTCAAATGCGAATCCTTGGGATAATTTAAAATTTGATTTAGCTGGAATTGAAGAGGTTAGGCGTAAGTTTTTTGGAACCTTATACAATACCTATTCTTTCTTCGTTTTATATGCGAATATAGATAACTTCACCTATAGTGAAGCCGAAATTCCTTTGAATGAACGACCAGAAATTGACAGATGGATTTTATCGGAATTAAATACGTTAATAGGGAAAGTAGATACGTTTTATGCAGACTATGAGCCTACAAGAGCAACGAGGGCTATTTCGGATTTCGTGCAAGATCATCTAAGTAACTGGTACGTACGTTTATGTAGAAGAAGATTCTGGAAGGGAGAATATGCTCAAGATAAAATTTCGGCGTATCAAACATTATATACTTGTATGTTAACCGTGTCTAAATTAAGTTCGCCAGTAGCTCCATTTTTTATGGATAGGTTATATAAGGATTTGGTAGCTGCAACAGGTATAGAAAAAGCAGAAAGTGTTCATATTGCTACTTTTCCAAAGTATAACGAAGATTTTGTAAACAAATCTTTAGAACGCAAAATGGAAAATGCTCAAACTATTTCTTCTTTAGTGTTGTCTTTGAGAGCAAAAGAGAAAATAAAAGTTCGTCAACCATTACAGAAAATAATGATTCCTGTGTTGGATGAAGTTCAAAAAGAAGAAATTTTAGCCGTTGCTGATTTGATAAAGTCGGAGGTGAATGTCAAAGAAATAGAGTTATTAGATGATGCTTCTGGTATCTTAGTAAAGCAAATTAAACCTAATTTTAAGGCACTAGGACCTAAATTTGGTAAGGATATGAAGCTGATTGCTAATGAGATACGTAGTTTTACGCAAGAAGACATAGCCGCTATCGAAAAAGAAGGCGAGGTAAGTTTGAAAGTTAATGATAAATTGATTAAATTAGAATCCGCTGATGTAGAGATTTCATCGAAAGATATCGAAGGTTGGTTAGTTGCGAATGCAGAAGGATTAACAGTTGCTTTAGACGTTACCATATCAGATGATTTACATAAAGAAGGGGTGTCAAGAGAATTAATTAACCGAATTCAAAATGCCCGTAAAGATTCTGGTTTAGAAGTAACGGATAGAATAAAATTAACCTTACTAACTTTTACGAATCTAGAAGAATCAATATTAGCGAATGAAAACTATATCAAAACAGAAACTTTAACCAACGAACTCATTTTTGTTGATACGTTGGAAGATGGTATAGAAATTGAATTCGATACCATCAAAAGTAAAATGTTGATTGAAAAAATATAACATTATGGATGATGTAAAAGTGAGATACTCAGACGGAGATCTACAAGAGTTTAGAGAAATCATTCTCGAAAAAATTAATAGTGCTGAAAACGACCTTAATTTGTTAAGAGATTCATACAAAAATGGATCAGACAACGGAACTGATGACACGTCACCAACATTTAAGTCGTTTGAAGAAGGAAGTGACACGATGGCTAAGGAAGCCAACATGCAGTTAGCCATTAGGCAAGAAAAGTTTATTCGTGATTTGAAAAATGCCTTAATTAGAATTGAGAACAAAACGTATGGTATTTGTAGAGTAACTGGAAAGTTAATCCAAAAACAAAGACTTAAATTAGTTCCTCATGCAACTTTAAGCATTGAGGCTAAACGTAAACAATAGAATCAAACGATTCGCTTAAAGCGAACTAAATAATGATAGATAGGACTTGGTAAAATAAGTCCTATTTTTTTGTTTTATAATACCCGATAATAACAGTGTGTAAGATTTTTATACTTTTGATTCAGAATAATACTATTTATGATTTTCTTTTACAGTGAATTCAACTTGTAAAATGGTATAAATTGTTCATAGGTGAAATATTATTTATAAACCGTATTACTTGAAATTACTATTTAGCATAACGTTTTTTTTGTTTACAACTGTCCTTTTCTCACAAGGAAAATGGAGTAAAGTTGAAGAGATAAGTTTTAAAGAAATCATTATTAATGGTGAAGGACTGGATGATTTAATTATACAGAATTCGGAAGATAATTTCTTGAAAATTTCTTTAGACTATAAAAGTTATGGAGATTATGTTATAAACACTAAACAGTCTTTTGATCAAACTGAAGTTTTTTTTAAAGTAAAAGAAGATCAGTTCAAAAAGGAACAAGTTTTCAGAAAATATATTACACAAAGAGTAAGTGGTGCAAGTGTAATTATTGAAGTTCCAATAGGAAAATCTGTCGTTGTTTATGGAGAAGGTCTAGGAGTGAAGTCTGAGGGATATAAAGGAGATTTAAGTGTTTATATCCAACGAGGAAATATATATCTTAATTCTGTTGAAGGAGCTTATAATATGAGCTTTTTTCAAGGGAATTTATATGGCTCAATGGCTAACTGCAATATGAATTTAGTTTCGAGTAAAGGGCGAATAATTTTAAAAGGAGAAAAAATGATATCTCCAATGATTCAAAACAAGGAAGAAACAAAGAAACGATTGAAAGTAATGACAATTCGAGGTAATATTTTTATAAATAGTAATTGATTAAAAATCAGGTTTTAACTTTTTAGGTGTTTTTAGAAAACAGATAATTAACGAAAATTTGGGCGAATAGTTTGTGCTCAGATTGTATTTTGCGAGGTCAAACACCTAACAATAAAAGTTAAATAATGAATAAAACATTACTATCAGTGGCTATAGCTGCGGTATTATTTAGTAGCTGTAGTTCAACTAAAAAAGCCGGGGCAAATGATTTAGCCGTTAAGAATCCTATCGAAACAACACTCGATTTAACTAAAGTAGAAAATGATAAATTACCTGTAACTGTAAATCCAGGAAGATTTACAACTGAAAAGGTAATTTATAGGTTGCCTAGAGTAGTTCAAGGTACTTATTCTGTAAGTGATTTTGGTAAGTATATCGATAATTTAAAAGCGATTGATTATAACGGAAATGAATTGCAGGTAACGAAAGTAGATGCAAATACTTGGGAGATTAACAATGCAACAAAATTAGATAAGGTTACTTACTTAGTAAATGATACTTTCGATTTAGAGGTTCAAGGAGGAATTGGCAAGGATGTACCTTTTTCACCAGCTGGAACAAATATTGAATCAACCAATTACGTATTAAACCTTCATGGGTTTATCGGTTATTTTGATTCTTTAAAAAACAACCAATACAAATTAGATGTAATTTCACCATCAAGTCATAAAAGAACATCAGCTTTACAAGTAGTTGATTCGAAAACTAGTGAAGATGGAAAAGTAACTACTTCGAATTATGTTGCTTCGAGATATTTTGATATCACTGATAATCCAATGTTTTATGGAGAGTTGGATGTTGAAGAATTTCAAGTAGGCGATATTAAAATTGTCTTGAGTGTATATTCACCGAATAAAAAACATTCTGCTGAAAAAATAAAAGCTGTTGTACAAAAAATGATGCAGGCGCAGAAGGCATATTTAGGAAGTATCAATAGTACTGCTCGTTATGATATCTACTTATATTTATCAGATGGAAGTAAAACGGCTCCAAAAGGATTTGGTGCTCTTGAGCATCACACATCAACAGTGGTAGTATTGCCCGAAGCAATGCCTGACCAAGCCTTAGCAAAGAGCATGATCGATGTTGTTTCGCATGAATTTTTTCATATTGTAACACCTTTGAGTGTACATTCTGAAGATGTACATTATTTTGACTATAATAACCCTTCTTTTTCAAAGCACTTATGGATGTATGAAGGAGTAACAGAATATTTTGCTACACATTTTCAAATAAATCAAGGATTAGTAAAGGAAGGCGAGTTTTACAATAAAGTTTTAGGTAAAATAGTTGCTGCATCTGCAATGAATGACACGATGAGCTTTACTAAAATGAGTGAAAATATACTTGAGGAGCCCTATGCATCGCAATACATAAATGTATATCAAAAAGGAGCATTAATAGGTATGTGTGTTGATATTATTCTAAGAGAGGAAAGTAAAGGTGCAAGAGGAATTTTATCATTAATGAAAGAATTATCGCTAAAGTATGGACAGCATAAGCCTTTTGAAGATGAAAACTTAATCGATGAGATTACTAAGATGACATATCCAGCAGTAGGAGCGTTTTTAAATACACATGTAGTGGGAACAACACCTATTGATTATAATAAGTTTTTTGAGAAAGTTGGTTTGCAAGAAAAGGAAACAAAAGTAGAAACCAATTATATTCAAAATAATGGGGTAATGATATTAAACCCTAATAAGGAAACGCAAACTGTAAGATTTACGAATGCAGTAAAAGATAACAGTTTTTGGGCTGATAATGGAGCACTATCGAATGATGCTATTAAAGAAGTTGACGGAGTAAAAGTTACTAAAGAAACAGCGCAACAAGTGTTTATGAAAATGTATATGTGGCAACCAGGGACTGATGTAGAAGTAAAGTTAGATAGAAATGGTAAGGAGGTAGTTATTAAAACTACATTAACTCAATCGTATACAAAAGCAGGTGGATTACAAGAAAATCCAAATGCTACTGAAAAGCAAAAACAATTACGACAAGCTTGGTTGAAAGGATAAAAACTGAGTTTATAAAAAGATAAAAGACCAATAAATTATTTATTGGTCTTTTTTTAGTAGTAGATTTAGCAATAGTTTGGCAAAGAGTCAGCTTAAAAATTTTGATTTCAACTCGAGAGTTGGCAAATAACAAGCATCTTTCTTACCGTACCATTTGTATCGATTTTTGGCTATATAATCATATATAATGTCTCTTATGAACGATGGAATAACTAAAAATATAGACAATAAATTTAGGGGAAATTTGAGTTTAGAGGCAATTAACAATGCCGCTTTTGATCGAGAGTATATTTTTTTTTCTGGAGTAAATAACAGAATTGAATCGGTCTTTTGTCTATCTATGTTAAAATGATCAATAATTTTTAATCCTGTATCTCCTTGTAACGAGGCAAACAGAAAGCTGTTTTTTTTGTCATTTTTAATAACAAACTGAACGCTACTGTTGCATAAGTTGCACACACCATCAAATAAAATTAACTGTTTGTTTTCAGGGATATCAGGTAACATAAACTATCTATTAAAAGGCCTTTCATTTATCCAGTTGAAACCTCTATTCGTTAGGAGAAATTTTTCTTTATAATTCTTAAATCTTTTTGCTTTTACAAAAATAGTATCTTTTGCTAAGGTTCCATTAAATTGATAGTTTATAGAATCGATTTTTGAAAATTTTAAATTAAACGTTTTTGTACTATCTCTGTAGTCCCTTAAAGAAAGTTTATTTTCAAGAGAATCAACAGTTAATTTATACCATTTTCCTCTACCACCTTCAGCATATTTCACTTGAGCATATTGTTTGCTGCTAATCATAAGGTATTTCCATGGTTTAATTTTTAAACTATCAGGAGTTATAGAATTACTCTTAGCAGAAAAGTATTCTATTTCGAACAAGCCTTCCATACGACTCTTTGATGCTTCACCATAATATTTTTCTTTAGAATCAAGGGCTGAATATGCCCCGTAACCTAAAGCATAAATGAGTAAAAATGCTTTTACAGCGAAAGAAATTTTAGAAGTAATATTTCCAAATTTAGGTTTGTATATATCCTTAAGAACAACAGGTTTTCTAAAGAAAAAGAACTGAAATAATGCAGCAAAACTATGAGCTAATAAAAAAGCCGACATCAAAAATAAATGTGTCGAAAGTATTTTTACTGGGATATCATAAAAATAGTTTACAGCCATAACATTGGCCGTAGTCATTAATGTTATGATGAGTCCGAAAACTAACGTTCTTCTGAATAAAAGGAAAACGGCAGCAACTTCGGCAATTCCCATAAATAGGTTATACCCTTTTGAGAATCCCAAAAATGTCCAAGCTAATCCCATAGGAGACGAGTCACCATAGTTTTGAGTGAGCCTGTACATTGATGGTGCAGAAAATTGAAGCTGGATTACTTTAACCATACCGTAATTAATAAGCATGAGACCAACATAAAAGCGAATGGCTAGTGTAATCCAGTAATATAAGTTATCATAGTTTTTTCTTTTTGTATCTAATATTGACCATATGGAAGAAGAAATTACAGCGATACAAAAAATTGTAAATAGTAATACATAGTCGTAAGTCGTATCTCCGCTTCCATTGGGGCCAGTTTTAATTTCGTAACTAATTCCTAAAATTGATTTTCCAACCCAAGGAACAAAATCATAGAGAATTTTATTGAAAAAGTTCTGTATGTATCCATAATAGGGATAGGCACCATTATTTTTAGCGATTATAAAAAGAGTGAAGTATGAAAAGAAAAACCGAAAGAGTATTTTTTGGGGTAAAGACCATAAATTCCCAATATTTAGTTTACTTTTCATAATAGATAATTGCTTTTAACTGATTCAAATCTAGTTGAAGAGAACTATCTAAAATTGTATATTTCGGACATTAACATTATTTTAAAGTTTTAAAATACATATCGCTTTCAGAAAGTATACGGACGTTTTTGAGAAAAGATTTAGGATTTTCTCCAGTAAGCTGCTTAAACGCTTTGTTAAAAAGAGCCTGATCATAAAATCCAAAATCTAAAGCAATATCAGATAGTTTTGACTTTTTTCCATCAGTTTTTATCTTCTTCAAAACTTTTCTGAAGCGTATGTTTTTTTTAAGAGTAATAGGAGTAACTCCACAATGTAACTTAAACAGGCGGTACAATTTCTTATAACTACAATTGCATGCCGACGCTACTTCTTCAATAGATAAATCCCTTTCTGAAATTAATTGAATGGCTTTCGTAATAATATCTATGCCTTGTTTCACATCAAGAATTTGAAGTAAAAATGTTTCAAAGAGGTCAATTTTTCGTTCCATTGAATAGTCAAAAAAATCGGGATGTTTATCGAGTAGCTTATTGAATTCAATGGGTTCAAAAAGAACTTTTTTAAAAACGTTACAAGTTATAAACTGGGCTAGTCCGTGAGGTTTAAAAATAATGACGAACTCTCTAATTTTTCCTTTTGTTTTTACCAGTAATGGAGAACTAAACTTATTTAAAGCAAAAAAATTAGTAGAATGCTTTGGACTCTCGGCAAGATATAGTTGATTTTTTACGTAGTGAGGAACTGAGTTTTCTATGGCAATAACAATAGTATTCCCAGAAGGAAATGCAAAGTACTCTTCATCTTTTAACGTATAATCGTAATAGAAATGAATATAATTGGATAGAAGCTTGTTTTTAGGCTCGTATGTTGTAATTTCAGGATTCCTCATTGCATAAAAAACACTTTAAAGTAATCAAAGAAAGAAGCTAAAGTAAGAATTGTGTTGTTTTAAAAGAGTATTATCGCTTAGAATTGTTAAAGATTTTTTAATTCTATGACTATCAACAATAATAAATAGAATGACTGAAAGTCATTTAATTTCTTTTCTTATTTTTGTTTTCATTAATTCAGAAAAATGACAAAAAAAAATACAGCAATCCTAACGGTTTTAATAGCAATACTTATCGACCAAATTAGTAAAATATACGTAAAAACTCATTTTACTCTCGGCGAAGAAGTAGTTGTTTTTGCCAATTGGTTTAAAATTCATTTTACTGAAAATAACGGAATGGCCTGGGGCTTCGAATTTGGAGGAAGAGCAGGTAAGTTGTTTTTGACATTATTCCGTTTAATCGCTGTTTCTGGAATTGTATATTGGTTAATTCAAAGTATTAAGAAAAATATTCATTCCGGAGTCATCATTGCCATCTCCTTAATATTGGCTGGAGCTGTAGGTAATATTATCGATTCTGTTTTTTATGGAGTTATTTTTGATTCTTCTCATGGACAAATAGCAACACTTTTTGCCGATATTCCTTATGGCGAATTGTTCCATGGTAAAGTTGTGGATATGTTATACTTCCCAATTTATGAAGGGGAAAGTTTTACCTTTTTTAACGCGATTTTTAACGGAGCGGATTCTTGGATTACAATTGGAGTAGCCTTATTGTTTATCTATAATAAATATGCTTTTCCTAAAGAAAGTGAAGCTTAAATAATATGAGTTCCATGGAAGGATTATTAAACACTTAAAAAGTGTCAATTCGAGTGAAAATCGTAGGGTTTTTGTATCGAGAATAGCTTTTTAATGGCGAAAATCAATAGTTCTCGATATAATTTTTACTTCGTTATCACTTCGTAAAAACCACTCGAACTGACAATATGTTAGAAAAACGGTAATCCAATAGGCAATTCGTTTGTTGTCACATCGAGTGATTTTTCTGGGAAACAGGAAGAAAAATTGTATCGAGATGTCTTTTTTAATTCTGCGTCATTTCGACCTTAGGAGAAATCTATGTATGTATTCGAGATAAAAACATCAAAGAGATTTCTCAGTCGTTACCTCTTTCGAAATGACATACTGAAAAAGAAAAGTGGCTCACAAAAAAATAATTCTATATGAAATTTAAGTGGTTAAGAAAAGATGTCAATGGTAGTTTATTTCGGAATCCCATCACGCCATCAAACAGCTATTTGCGATGAGAACCTGAAACAGGTTCAGGTTGATAGTTCCAATTTATTATCAATTACGGATAATTATTTATTCTTTTTTATTTCAAACATAAAATAGTATAAGTTTTGTAAATTAGATTCAAAATAATTGTGCTTAATTTATCTGTAAATGAAAATTATAAAATACATAGCCGTTTTTTTATTAGGTTTTTTGATTGCCAAATTCTGGTATGAGAAAAAAGAAAATCATTATCAGCAAGAGGAAGTTAGTGTCTTTTTAGATGGGATACAAAATATGAGCAAGTTGGTGGTGTCTCAAGGTAGTTTTTCTGAAGTCTTTAGTTTTTCTGATACGAAAAAGTATTTTTATGATTATTTATCGTTTGAAAAAAAAGCAATTCTTTCGGTAAATGCAAAAGTGGAGGTGGGCTATGATTTATCACAATTAGAGATTCAAATTGATTCTATTGAAAAAAGCATCATCATAAATAAAATTCCGAAGGAAGAACTCGTTATTTCTCCAGATATTAAATATTTCGATTTACAACAGAGTCAGTTTAATACTTTTTCTAAGCAAGAACTCAATAAGCTTAATGATAAAGCCATTGAAAAGATAAAAACAACAGTTACTGTGTCTGACTTACAAAAAGATGCTAAAAATCGCTTATTTGTCGAACTATCTAAAATCTACCAATTGTCAAAATTGTATGGATGGAAAGTAGTTGATAATACCAATACGAAGTTTATAAAATCTTTTGATGAACTCCGTATTGCGGATTGATTACTTGATTATTTGCTACAGTTTTGTGTATGGAAAGTAGCGGATTTTATGCACTAATTTTTTGTTTTCTTAGTGTTGTTTTGATTCATAAATTTCATTTCGTTTGAGCGATTAAACCGCTATTATTTTTATAAATTGTTAGCTGTGATTTTTCATTCCTTTTCCATTAAGATATTTGAATTTAATATCTTTGTTTTCTTCCCAAAATTCATTTGGTAAAGCCGATGAAAGTTCCGCTCGAGTTCTTGCTCCTGATAAAATAATCATATTATGTTTTTGTTTACCAGTAATAAGAATACTCCAACCATTAATTACACCATTATAGTATGACGAGTCTTTGGTTTTTATCACCTCTAGCTTTTCTTTTTCATCTTCATTTAATTTTCTAGGTGCCACAAATACGGTTAAAACAATTTGTTCTTTACCACTTCTATCACCAAATCGATTGTTTATTTCCATTAAATGAAAAGTTGCCCTCTTTTTGTCAAATTGATAAACTCTGTTTACATTTTTTTCAAAGGGTCTTGAATCGGCCGTGTATAATCCTAGAGTTTCATTTATCAATAAAGGGTCTTGGTCAAAAAAGGCTGTTATACCATTTTCGTATGTGTGAACAATTTTTGTTCTATCATTTATTTTAGTTGCTTCGCAGGTTTCTAAGGCATTAAATAAATGTTTTGGAATTAGTGGGAATAAAGACGATACAATATCAAAATCGAAATATTTTTTATCCCAATTATCTGACTTTAATAGTATTTTTTTAAAATCTAAATCATTCTTTTTCCCTAGAAAAGTGGCTTTGTACAATTTATCCCCTTGGTAAATTACACTGTCTTTTGTAACATCAATTTTCTCGGCAGAAATTAGTTTAAAGAGAATTAGCTTCTCGGTTAATTTATCTAAAGATGGATAATTGAAGTCTTTAAATTCAAGTTTTTCACTTTTAAGAAAATCTTTAATTGTTAGATTCTTTCCCGTAACATTTACAATTCCATTCCATTGAATATTACCATAATCAGTATATGATAATTCGTTAATAAAAATAGTGTCTGCAAAGCCTATTTTATCAAAAACAAACTTCCATAATAATTCTAATTCTTGTGTTTTTAATTTGTATTTAGAAATATGTTCTCTAGTGCGTGAAATGACTTCCTGAATAAGTGTTTTAGAAATTTCTTCAGCAATTTTCTCATATTCAGAAGGGTAATTCACCAAGGAAGTTCTATCTACGGTTAATTGTGGCGTGTTTTCTCCTATAAAATTTAAGATTCCACTTCTATGCAAAGAATCAGAGTAAAAATTACTAATACTTATATGATGGTCATTGATAGATAGACCATCTACACAAACAGCAGATGAACCAATTTTTGGGACAGAATAAAAAGCGTGCAATTCAGGGTCAATCGCTCCTGGTTTTGGCAATGTAAGAGTTGTTCTAAACTGAATAGATTCTGATTTAATATCAATTTCGTATGTTTCTAAAGAGTCTTTGACATCACTATAGTTTACATTTAGCTTTACAAATCTTCCTTGGCTATTTAAGAAATCAAGAAACTCAAGATCTTCTTTTGTAAAAAGAAATTTTATGTCTGTTGGAAGGATAGGCTTATTTAATATTTGTAAATCACTCTCGTTCTCTAAAATTATACTTACATAAATATTATCTGGTATTAAAGTAATAAATGAGTTAACTAAACGGTATAAATGGTTATCCCAATCTTTATATAATTTTTCATATTCTTCAAATTGTTCTGGGAAATAGTTTGGTTTTCCTTCTAATAAAAGGAATAGTTTGTCTAATTCTCTGTTTGATATATTTTTATTTTCATCAGAAAGAAGGATTTTAATAACTGTTCCTGACTCTGATATTAATTCCTTTTCTATATCTGTTGTTGTCTTGTAATAAAAATTTTCATGAGGTCCATCAATTGCACAAGAAACAAAATCTCCTTTTTTTGTTTTTGTAATAATCTCTATTTTGTTTCCAAGCATAAAACAAGATAGTATTCCAATACCAAACTGCGAAGTTGGTGTAAATGCACCACCCCATTGAGCTTGTTTTTTATAAAAGCTTGTAGATTTGTAATAGGAATTCCCGATTTTTAAAAGATGTTTTTCAATAATTTCTTTTGACATTCCGATTCCATTATCCTTGCAACATAGATATACTTTATCTCCATTGCGTTCTATGCTAAATTGAATTCTTCCAATTGCTTTATTTTGAATAGATTTAGCTTCGGAAATCATGCATCGACAAGCATCAAGGGCATTTTGGTATAATTCTCTTAAACAAGCAAACTTATCTTTATATAAGCCAACTCCCATTAAAAGCTCAATGATTCTTTTTTGGTTTAGTGAAAAACTTAATCCTCGTTTAGGAAGAAAAACGTTTTCATCATTAGTTATATTTGTTCGTTCAATTTTATCCTGTAAGTTTGGAATGTATGATTTATATGGTTTACTCCATAATCTATCTAGTTTAAAATAGTTTTGAATTTCTATTTCAATCCAATCCAAATAATTATGTAATTTGAAGTATATCTCAGGTGTTTCACAATATGCTCTGAATGAAATTTTTCCATTTTCAATAGAGTAATTTGCTCCATTATTTTTTAAAGCCCATTGTAAAAAACTGAATTCAGATTTAAAAATTTTGGAAGTTCGTAATTCAAGTGGCGCTCTGTCGAAACTAAAATGAATAATGTCGCCTAATCTTAATAGCATTCCGACCAATTGTAAATTGGCAGATTCATTTCCGTAATATTGTGCTGACATATTGAAGTTTTCTAAGAAACTAATGTCTTCGCCATGAGACCTGCAAATTAGAGCTAAGTCTTTTGCTAATCTTTTTCCCCATGCTGGTTGTTCAAATGAATTCCCAAAAATAGACTCTAAGTTGTTTACATAAGTCTGAATTCTTAAGTGGTGAGTAGCTCGAATGTAATCGGTTCGTATAAAATTAGTTAAACTTTCAAAGTCTTCTTTAGAATTAATTTTACGAATTAGCTCTGCAAAACCATTTCTATAATTTTGATATTCGATTAACATTGTAGCAAGGTAATCGATTAATTCATTTTCATTTTTGGGTGAAAACAGCCATCCCTTTATTTCGTCATTAAACGTTCCATAGAAAGTTGTTTTATTTTCCTTAATTATTTGTTTAGCGTAAGATATTTTAAAAGGTTCTTTAAGGTCATGTCCAACAGATTTATCGTTCATTTTGAACTTGGTTGAACCTTCGGTAAATTTTAAAACATTAAGTTCCCAATCTGAAGGTGCCATTGCACAATCATGAAAAAAGCAGGAAAGCTGAATTAAAAATAGTTCGTAACTGGAAAGCTTCGGAACATTTGAAGCTAGTAATTTTTCAATATTGTAAACTACTTTTTCGCTGTGTTTTTCATCATGAATATCAAATTCAGGTAAAACATTAGTGATTCTTTTTAAGTGATTTCTAGCTTTTTTTTCAAGTTTATCGGCAAGATTGTATAGTTTTAATTCAATTTTAACTGAATCACTTGGATTTTCACTTCTAATTTTTAATTCTTCAATTATTGTCATGAATATTAGATCTTTCTTAAATCACAGCTAACTAATTATATCCATACAAATACAACAGTTATCCATAGTATAATTCCAGATAACCACACCTTATGGGTTTCGTTATCCATTTTATTAATTGTTTAAAAAGCCTTGCTAAAAAGTAAAGTTATTACGATTAGAGAAGAGATGTTGAAGTATGCGGTTAAAGCATAGATCTCTAAATTTGTAGTATTTGGTTAATTTTTAGTATTGCTTTTTCTTTCTGTAGTAAACTTATTAAAATTAATTGAAATGATTTTACGGGTTCCCTTAATTTCTTTGTTTTAATTTTTAGTTTTGAATTTTAAATGGTGAGTTTCTTTTAATTATAAATTTTAAGTGTTGAATTTTAAAATTTGAGTTTTAGTGATTGGTTACTTGATAATCGCTCAGTTTGATGATGCAATTATTATAATTGTAATCAGTAAATAGATTTCTTAGTTACTATCGTTTCTTCGATAACACGGTTGGAATTTTCAATGATATGTGTAATGTTATCAATGATCCTATTTATTCTTTCATCATCGACCATCAATAACTTTTTATTGTTTCTATTCCCGAAGTCGTCCTGACATGGGTAGGAAGCTTTCGGCAGTTCCATAAGTCATGCTTATGAGCCTGGGAAGGGGGTTTGTTATTCTTTTCAGTTATCAGTGATACGTTTAAATCTTGAGTTTTTAGTGCTGTTGGATTCAGTTCTCGATACATTTTTTACTTCGAAAATACTCATAAAAAACACTCGAACCGACATGTAAAAATTATCGATTTTCAGTGAAGTAGTCGGTTTTTAAAAAAAATAGTACTAGTGAAAGGGTCTCGACTGCGCTCGACCTGACATTAAAAATAATATAAGAAAAACTTATTGTAGAGGAATTACTCAGTAAGCGATTTAAATTCAGGGTTTGTTTTTAGTTCTTTAAAAACAGCTTCGGTTTTGAATATATTCTTGTTATTGAAACCATATTTCATGGCTTTTTTAATGGCTGCTAAAGCTTCATCTTTCTTGTTTTTTAATAAGAGGTTGGCAGCAGTCAAAATTAGATACTCAGGATTGTGTTTTTCCTTACTATAATATTTCTTTAAAAGGATATCTACTTCGTCTGATTTGTTCCTTCGAATTAAAGACCAAATGTTTAAGTTTTTCTTTTCAAAAAAGTTGAATTTATACATTGGGATACCTACTGTTTTTACTCGACTAAAATCATGTACTTTGGTCATGGTATCATCAAAAGCTTCCCAGTTAGAATTGCTATAATAGATTTTTGCTAATGTTAGAAACGTAGAATAGGTAGCCCTTCTTTTATTCCATTGAGATTTTATTGAAGGGAGTAAAGGAATTGCCGATTTAATGGTAGAAATAGCCATAGCTTCGTTTCCGCTTTCTATAAATGATTTGGCAGTATGAACTTTCATTTGCACGCCATTGAAAAACATATCTTGAGAAGTTTCTTGTTGAAACATACCCGTAGCATTGTATTTGTATATCGGAGTAGTTCTAAACGCAGTTATGGCTTCTCTATATCCACTAACATTCGTTTGCATGGTGGCGTTAGCTAGTCGTATATATGGAATGTTCTTGGCTTCGGGGTTTTTATGATAGATACTAACAGTGTATAATGATTTATAAATAGAATAAAGTCGGGAAGAGTACTTATTTTCCCATTTAACCAATTCTTCAAAAGCAAAATTTAAATATTCGTAGGCGGTTTTATAATCTGTCCTCTGTTGTTCGAGTAGAATTCCGTATTTACCGAAAACAACAGCCTTTTGAATAGGAGAAAAAGAGTCTGCTTGCTTCGAATATAAAACTGCTTTTTCGTAGTAATTTTGAGCTTCATCAAGTGAGTCCATTTCGAGGAAATAATCTCCAATAGCTTCGTATAGATTTGTTTTTTCCTCGGAGGTAAAACTTTCATCATTCAATTCAGCTAATATCTGAGTAAAAATACTTTCATAAAACTCTCTTTTCTCATCTAAATGCCTAATTGCAAGAATTCTTAGCATTTTCGAAAGATTCTTAAGAATCAAATAATTATGTTCTTGATTGTTCTCAATAAGAATATTAAAAGAAGTTTCATGGAATTCGAATAGTTCCATAGCATCGGAAACTCTGATCTCATTTAAGTATTGTGCTAAGTTTTGGTAGCATTGCGCTAATTGATAAGAGAAATTTTTTGGTAGTTTTTTTACCTTTTCAATTAAGGCACATTGAACAAGAATTGCAGACCTGAAATCGCCGTATAACCAATAAGATTCAGCCAGTTTAAGATTGGCTTCAATAAGTTGAGGTTTTAAGTTTTCATGACCTCTGAATAATTCAATAATTGAATTTAAGGCTACAATAGCTTCTTCGAATTGCCCATTGGACATTAGTAAGTTATAATTAAGATAAAGGGTGTTTAAATCCTGATGAATTTGATTTCTTAATTGCGGATTGTCCATTCCTTCGTTGCCAAGTTCTTGAAGGTTTCTAGCTAAGTTATGAGAAGCTTTTTTAGCGTTGAGTAATTTTATGGCTTTTTCAATATCTCCATTTTTTAACCCTTTTTCATAAGCTTTTACGTATGATTTTTCCTGAAAATCTAGGTTGTTTTGAATGATGTATTTTATTAATGAAGGGAGCTGGCTTTTTATTTGTACATAACGCCTTTTCCAGAAGAGGACGCCTTCTTGCGCGTTTTTAAGATGCTTATGGTATTTGGATTCCAAGCGAAGAAGTTCTTTTCTGCTCTTTTCTCCCTTTTCTTTTAATCTGCCAAGAACACGTTCGTTTTCTTCACTCAGCGCTTGAAAATTGATTTCCTCTAATTCCGTTTTCCACCTTCCTATTTGATCGGAAGTAGCCATTACCACTCTAAGTTTTTCTTGTTTTTTTGGTTGTAGGTTTTGAAGCTCGTGCTTGTTGACTAGTATTAAATTGGGTTTGCGAACAATAACAGAAACTTTATCATCGGATTGTAATCGAGAAAAAACAAGTTTGAACCTTCCTTTACTATCGGTTTCGGTAGTAACTGCTCTTCCTTTGGTTGCTTTAACCTGAGCAAACTTTACATATTCAGTTTTTCCTTTGTTATAATAACTGTTTAAAACGGTTGCAACTCCTTTTAAAGAGGATTGCGTATAGCTAAGTTTTATAAAACTTAAGAAGAATACAAAGAACAATAATTTCGAATGTTTCATTGCTAGAGTTTAACAGAGAATTAATGTGGAACTACAGTTTGTTTTTTTGTAGTTTAATAATTAGTTCTTCATTAGTGTCTAGTGGAACTTCATTTTCGCTATAAGGCTCATATCCTTCTTTTAAAGCTCGTATATTTTTGTAGGGTTCTTGATGTTCTTCAGGAATGGTTAAGGTGAACTCGCCAAATTCGTTGGTAGTTGTGTTTCCACCTCGAACTCTAATCGCTACATTATTTATAGGTTGTCCAGTTTCAAAATCTTTTACAATTCCTTCTAAACTATCAAGCCCTTTTAATTCAACAATCAAAGGTATGTATTTGTTTCTTTGAATTGTATATACAGAATCTGGGTAAACAGCGGCATAAGGTTCACCTTGAGGGTCTTCGAATCTAATTTCTACCTTGGCTTCATTTTCAAAGAAATCGGCTGGAATTTGTTTAAAAACAGCTTCACCTTTTGAGTTGATGGTTTCGTTAACAATAACGTCTCGGTAAATTAAAGTAACCATACCGCGATTAGGAAGTATTTTTTGACTTCTGTTTTTTTTACCATGAACAACAACCGTAATATCTCCAGGGGAATCACTTGCATTATTAATAGAATACATGACAATGCTAAAAATAGAGATAGTGAAAATCATGCTAGTAATAAGTACGATAAGTCTAAATGATTGCTTAGTATTTAGTTTTGAAAATATTTTTAATTGAATGATGCTACGAAACAAAATAAGGAAAACAGTCATTCCTATTCCTGCGAGTCCGGCAATCATGCCCCAATTATTAAGAAAATCCATGTAGTAGATTAAATGTTTAAAGCGAAAGTCAGTAATCTTAATTTACATAAAAGGAAATAGATGGATAAAGCGCATTTCTTTTTTATTAAGAGCTCCCGAGTTTTTCTTGGTTGTTAATTTTTTGCGCAATATATAATTTTAAGGATGGTTTTGAAAAATAAATTCTAAGGATAAAACCCCTTTTTTGGAGGGGTATTAATGTTTTTAAAATTAGAATAAAACTTTTTGACAGGATCAAGGTCTAAAGAGAAGAAACAAATAAAGAAAGTTAATATGAGAGTTTTACTAATGGTTTTGATGATGTCGTTTTGTTTAATGTCAACTTCATGTGCAAGAAGAGTTGTGGTAAAGCAACCCAATAAAAAAGTTGTTATTGTAAAAAGACCTGCTAAGTATAAAGTAGTTCGAGTGAATGGAAGGAAGTATTATGTTTGGAATGGACGTTACCATAGAAAAACGTCGAGAGGATATATTGTTGTGAGGGTATAGTTTTGATAAGGTTGAAACAAATTGGCAATACTTAAAAGGAAGTTATGACGATTCCAATTGAGTATTGCTAATATAAAACTGAATTTCTTGTGTTTTTAATGAGGTAGTTTTTTACTCAATACTCCATAAAGGAAGGCTCCGAATAAGGCTCCGATAAGAACTATTATTATTGGGAATACACCTTGTCCGATAAGTGTGAAAATAGGGGCGGGGCAAGCACCTGCTAGGGCCCAGCCTAAACCAAATACGGTTCCACCAACTAAAGTTCTGATAAAACCTTTTGACTTATCTTTAATGACGATTTTCTCGCCCATATAATTCTTAATAATTCCTTTTTTAAATAGGAAAACTAATATCATGGATGTTACAACTGCGGTTCCAATGATTCCATACATATGAAATGATTGAAACTTAAACATTTCGAATATTCGATACCAAGAAACTGCTTCCGATTTGGACAATACAATTCCGAAAAACACACCTATTAATAAAAATCTAAACAACTTCATACTAAGCAAAAATTAAAGGAAATAAAACCCAAGTCATAAAAAGCCCACCAATAAAAAAGCCGATAACAGCAATTAAGGATGGCAGTTGTAAATTACTTAATCCCGTGATGGCATGTCCCGAAGTGCATCCACCCGCGTATCGAGTTCCAAAACCAATAAAAACACCAGCAATAAGTAGTAAAGAAAAGCCTTTAAAACTTAACAAACTCTCCATGCTAAATAGTTCAGTAGGAACGTAGGTTTCCCCTGCATTTAAAAAACCTAAAGATTCAAGTTCCTGTACAGTTACAGGATTTAAATCAACAGTAGAAGCAGACAACCATGTTTTGGCAATAAACCCTCCTATAATTAGACCTAGAAGAAAAACAATGGACCATTTTTTTGATTTCCAGTCTTTTTTAAAATAATCACTTATTTTATCGGCACCAGCTATGGTACATAACGTTTCAAGATTGGAGGAAACGCCAAAGTTTTCACCATAATAAAAAAAGAGAAATAAAACCAAAGAAATGAGTACCCCTGATACGTACCAAGGCCACGGTTGGAATAATAAATCTATCATAAATTATTTTTTACGTATTTTAAAATTTTTTGAGTAGCACCTGTGTTCGTTTTAATATAATTAGCATTGGTTTTACCCATAGTAGTTCGTATACTTCGGTTCGTTTTTAGATTAGCAAAATTATGATTTAATTCTTTTTTATCTGTAACAATTGTTACGCCACCCAGTTTTAATAAATCGACAGCCTCCTGAAACTTCTGATATTTATTGCCTCCAAAGATGACTGGAATCCCATAAGTAGCGGGTTCTAATATATTATGTAAACCAGTAGCTAAACCTCCACCTACATAGGCAACATCAGCATAAGAGTAAATTTTGGTTAAGATACCAATGGTGTCAATAATTAGAACTTGAAAAGCTTTCAAGTCCACATTGTCTTTTTCAGAAAAGAGGATAGTGTTTTTTGAAATAGATGATTTTAATGTTTGTATTTTATCTGCTTGAATAGTGTGGGGAGCTATGATGAATTTTTCATCATTCGATGCGTAATTGTTAATATAATCAATAATTAACTCCTCGTCTTCTGGCCATGTACTGCCTGCTATGACAGTGTATGTGTTGTTTTTAAATTCTTCAACAAAGGCAAGTTGGTTCTGTTGTTTTAAAATATCATAAACTCTATCAAATCTTGTATCACCACTTTTAACAACATTGTTAAAACCAATAGAGTTTAATAAATCTTTAGAAGTATCATTTTGAACGAAAAAGAAATCAAAAGCACGTAGTTTTTTTCTCATATAAGAGCCGTACCATTTAAAAAATGACTGTTTTTCTCTAAAAATACCAGAGATCAAAATTGTTTTAATTTGCTGTTTTTGCAATTGATCTAAAAGATTTGGCCAAAATTCGTATTTAATTATGAACGCCAATTCTGGTTGTATGGAAGATATGAATTTTTTCATATTACTTTTAGTGTCAAAAGGGAGGTAGCAAATGACATCAGCATATGGATAGTTCTTTCTTATTTCATATCCTGAAGGAGAAAAAAAAGTAACTACAATCTTATAATTTGAATAATCCTTTCTTAAATTTTCAATGATAGGTCTGGCTTGTTCAAATTCTCCCAAGGAGGCAGCGTGAAACCATAACACCTTATCTGAATTATTGATAGCACTAAGTTTTTCAAAACTCTCTTTTCTTCCTTGAACGAATAGATGTAACTTTTTATTAAATAGCGCTATTATCTTTATAATGAAATAGACAAAAGAAACGATGATATTATAAATAAATCCCATAATGCGAATTTAGAAAATAATACGATTTCTGATGTTAATTTACATATTGATTATTTTGATATATCACACCGATCTATATTTAAAACCTTTCTATGACGAACAGGAAATACTTTACAAATACTCTTTCGTTTGTCCTTTTTAAGGTGTAAAAATTGAAATCGAATTGATGTTTGTTTTCAGATGATGAAGATTGGTGATACAAAAAAACCAGTGCTTTTGCACTGGTTTTTGTTAAGTATATTTTGAGTAACCTATAAAGGTTTAATTTCAAAATCTTCCATGAATTTCGTTGTGTAGTTTCCTGCAACATAGTCAGGATGGTCCATCAACTGTCTGTGGAAAGGAATAGTTGTTTTTACACCTTCAATTACATACTCATCTAAAGCTCTTTTCATTTTGTTAATTGCTTCTTCTCTAGTTTGAGCGGTAACAATTAACTTCGAAATCATAGAATCGTAGTTAGGTGGAATCATATATCCTGAATACACATGCGTATCAATTCTTACACCATGACCTCCTGGAGCATGGTATGAAGTAATTTTTCCTGGTGCAGGTCTAAATCCATTATGAGGATCTTCTGCATTAATTCTACACTCAATTGAATGCAATTGAGGAGTGTAGTTTTTACCAGAAATTGGCACACCAGCAGCTACTAAAATTTGCTCACGAATTAAATCATAATCAACAACTTCTTCAGTAATAGGGTGTTCTACCTGAATACGAGTATTCATTTCCATAAAATAGAAGTTACGGTGTTTGTCAACTAAAAATTCAACAGTACCAGCACCTTCATATTTAATAAATTCAGCAGCTTTTACAGCAGCTACTCCCATTTTCTCACGTAATTCATCAGTCATGAATGGAGAAGGAGTCTCTTCTGTTAACTTTTGATGACGACGTTGTACTGAACAATCTCTTTCTGATAAGTGACAAGCTTTACCAAAAGCATCACCTACCACTTGAATCTCAATATGACGTGGTTCTTCAATAAGCTTTTCCATGTACATCCCATCGTTTCCGAAAGATGCCTTTGCTTCCATACGGGCAGAATCCCATGCATCGCGTAAGTCTTCTTTCTTCCAAACTGCACGCATTCCTTTTCCACCACCACCAGCGGTAGCTTTAAGCATTACAGGGAAGCCCATTTCAACAGCTAGCTCTTCAGTTTCTTCAAAAGTGTCTAAAATACCTTCTGATCCAGGAATACAAGGAACACCAGCAGAAATCATTGTAGCTTTTGCTGTTGCCTTATCTCCCATTTTTTCTATCATTTCTGAAGTAGCACCGATAAACTTAATTTCGTGCTCCTCACATAATTTTGAGAATTTTGCATTTTCAGAAAGGAAACCGTATCCAGGGTGAATGGCATCTGCATTTGTAATTTCTGCAGCAGCAATAATATGAGCCATTTTTAAATATGACTCGCTACTAGGAGCAGGACCGATACATACAGCCTCATCAGCGAAACGTACGTGTAAACTCTCAGCATCTGCTTTAGAGTAAACAGCAACGGTTTTTATTCCCATCTCCTTACAGGTTCTGATTACACGTAATGCAATCTCCCCTCTATTGGCAATTAATATTTTTTTAAACATAATGTAAAGGTTTCGAGTTAGATTGGTGAATTTAGAATAAGATTTTTTTGTTATTCTAAATTTTCGTTAATCTAAGATCTATAATTATGATGGGTCTACTAAGAAAAGAGGTTGATCAAATTCTACTGGAGTAGAATCGTCTACCAATACTTTTACAATCTTACCTGATACTTCAGATTCGATTTCATTGAATAATTTCATTGCCTCAATAACACAAACAGTGTCACCGATTTTGATATCACTACCTACTTCTACAAAAGTTGGCTTGTCAGGTGAAGGTTTTCTGTAAAAGGTTCCAATAATAGGAGACTTTACAGTTACATATTTTGAATCGTCGTTTGCAGGAGTTTCTTTCGCTGGGGCAGCAGAAGTAGCCTCAGGTTGAGCAACTGGAGCCGCAGCAACTATATGCGGAGCAGCAACTTGTGGAGCTGCTTGAATAATAGTCGTTTCAGGTGCGTTGCTTCCTGTTTTAATGGTGATCTTAGTCTCTCCCATTTCTAACTTCACTTCGCTTGCACCAGATTTAGCTACAAACTTTATAAGGTTTTGAATTTCTTTAATATCCATTTTCCTAAATTTAAGTTGTTCGGTTTTATGAATTGTATGCCCATTTTAAATAGATGGCTCCCCAAGTGAAACCACCACCAAATGCAGCAAAAATTAAGTTATCTCCTTTTTTTAATTCTTTTTCATAATCTGCTAATAATAAAGGTAATGTAGCTGAGGTGGTGTTTCCATACCTGTGAATATTCATCATCACTTTATCCTCTTCTAAACCAACTCTTTTAGCAGTTGCTTCAATAATTCTTTTATTAGCCTGATGTGGTACTAACCACTGAATGTCTTCTTTTGTTAAATTGTTACGCGTAAGCATTTTCTCAGAAACATCAGCCATGTTAGAAACAGCAAACTTAAAAACAGTTCGCCCCTCTTGATGTACAAAATGTTGTCCATTTTTAACAGTATCTTCGGAAGAAGGAAGTATTGAACCACCGGCATCAATTTTTAAAAACTCTCTACCAATTCCATCACTGCGTAAATATTCATCTTGCAATCCTAAATTTTCAGAGTTTGGTTCGAATAGTGCAGCACCAGCTCCATCTCCAAAAATTATACAAGTAGCCCTGTCTGTGTAGTCAATAATTGAAGACATTTTATCAGCTCCAATTACAAGTACCTTCTTATATCGTCCGCTTTCAATATATCTAGCAGCAGTTGACATACCGTATAAGAAACTTGAGCAAGCCGCTTGTAAATCATAAGAAAACGCATTTACAGCTCCAATTTTAGAAGCGGTATACGCTGCGGTTGATGCTACGGGTAGGTCGGGAGTAGCGGTAGCAACGATTACCATTTCGATTTCAGTCGGGTCAACTCCTGATTTCGCAAGTAAGTCTTCAGCTGCCTTTATTGCCATAAACGAGGTGCCGGCTCCTTCTTCTTTTAAAATTCTCCTCTCTTTTATTCCTGTTCTAGATGTAATCCACTCGTCGTTGGTTTCAACCATAGTTTCAAGCTCTTTGTTAGTGAGCGCGTACTCAGGAACATATTTTCCCACCGCCGTGATAGCTGCAGTTATTTTAGTCATAGTTGTTTGTTTTGTTATAAAACGAGATTTCAAAGAAATGAAATTTATTTCACTTTTTGATAGAAAATAAAACGAAAACTCATTTTTTAGGCTTAAAAACACTAAAAAACCCTCGAAAGGAGGGTTTTTATATTTGTTTACAAGCCATAAGTGTTTATGCTTCAGCTGCTGCTGATTCCAAAACTACTTGTCCTCTGTAGTATAATTTTCCTTCATGCCAGTGAGCTCTATGGTATAAATGAGCCTCTCCAGTAGTTGGGTCAACCGCTATTTGAGGAACAGAAGCTTTATAATGAGTTCTTCTCTTATCTCTTCTAGTTTTAGATATTTTTCTCTTAGGATGTGCCATTTTATGTCTTATTTATCTGTTAGTAAATCCTTTAATTTATCCCATCTCGGGTCTGTTGAATCCTGCTCTTCAGCAGCATTGTTTTCTTTTATTTTTAATTCTTCTAATCTTTTGAGCGCTTCCGATTCCATTGTTCCATCCAATACTTTTGGATGTATTCTTTTGTTAGGAACCGATAGGATGATCAATTCATAAATGTATTGCGATACATTAATTTGATATTCCTCATGAGGAATAATTAACACATCATCATTGTCGTCATTAAACTCAGGACCAAATTTTACAATTAAATGTAAATCACCTTTTACTTCTTGATCGAATAACTCTGTTGTAACATCACAAGGAACATTAACTGAACCTTTTACCTTAAAATCGAGCTCTATAAAGGTGCTTTTCTTTGTTAAATTAATACTGACATGAACGTCACAATCATTGAATTCATCAAAATTATAAGCTTCAAAGAACTTTTTACTAATCTGATACTCAAATAAATGACTTCCTAGTCTTAGCCCAATAAAGGGTATGCTGAAATCTTTTAAGTCTTTCATTTATAATACCAATTTGAGCGTGCAAAGATATAAAAAATGTTTTTATTATTATATTCTGGTAGTTTTTTTTTGAAAAATTAGATCTTTAATGAGTTTTTTGTAAGGTTTTGATATTCAATTCTGTTTTTATGGATGCTTAATGAACTGAAAAGAGCTTCTTGAAAAGACAAATGGTTCGCTTTCTTTTTACCAGCTATATCAAACGCAGTACCATGATCAGGTGAAGTTCTTACTTTATTTAAACCAGCCGTGAAATTAACACCGTTTCCAAATGATAATGCTTTGAAAGGAGCCAATCCTTGGTCATGGTACATGGCTAATACACCATCAAATTGTTCATAGGTCTTTGAACCAAAGAAACCATCAGCGGCATAAGGGCCATATACTAGTTTTCCTGTCTCTTGAATTTCTTTAATTGTAGGGCGAATGATTTCATCATCTTCGGTTCCTATAACACCATTGTCTCCACAGTGAGGATTTAATCCTAATACTGCAATTTTTGGTTTGCTAATATTAAAATCACTCATTAGTGTGGCGTGCATTACTTCTACTTTAGCCTTAATCAATTCCGGAGTAATTGTTTCTGGTACTTTAGAAATAGGAATATGCCCAGATATTAAGCCAATTCTTAAATTCTCTGTCATTAATATCATAAGGCTTTCACCGTCCAATTCACTTTCTAAATATTCAGTGTGACCTGGGAAATTAAATTCTTCTGATTGTATATTCTCTTTGTTAATAGGAGCAGTAACTAAAATATCAACTTTGTTTTCTTTCAAAGCCTCAACTGCCGATTGCAAAGACATTAATGCGCATTTACCTCCTGCTTCTGTTAGTTTACCAATGTCAAATTTAACATCTTCCTTCCAGGCATTTACTACATTAATTTTACCATGTACAACTTTATCAATACTAGGAATACCGTTAATACTATTGTTAAGTTTTAAAGCTTTTTTATGATAAGAAATAACTTTGTTTGAAGCAAACAATACAGGAGTACAAAAATCAAGCATTCGTTTATCTTCAAATGTTTTTAAAATAACTTCAATGCCTATTCCGTTAATGTCTCCAACTGAAATACCAACAATAATTTTGTTTGATTTATCCATAGTTACGTTTTCTAAAGTCGTATTTTTGATGCTAACAAATGTAATTAAAATTTAGAGAATGTTTACTGGAATAATTGAAACCCTTGGAATTGTAACTAAATTAGAAAAGGACCAAGAAAACGTGCATTTAACTGTGAAAAGCGATTTTACAAATGAGCTGAAAATAGATCAGAGTATTGCTCATAATGGTGTTTGTTTAACCGTGGTAGGCATTGAAGGAGAAGAGTATGTTGTAACGGCAATAAAAGAAACCATTGATAAAACTAATGTTGGCGATTTAAAAGTCAACGATGTGGTGAATTTAGAAAGAGGAATGAAATTGGGAGCGAGACTTGATGGACATATTGTACAAGGGCATGTTGACGGGGTAGCAGAGTGTGTTCGTATTGAAGATGCTGAAGGGAGTACTATTTTTACTTTTAAATATGATTTTGACGGAAGTAATGTAACTATTGAAAAAGGATCGATTACAGTAAACGGTGTTAGTTTAACCGTGGTGAATTCGAAAAAAGATGAGTTTAGTGTAGCTATTATCCCGTTTACATTGGATCAAACTACATTTAAAAATTTTAAAGAAGGAACTAGAGTTAATCTAGAATTTGATGTTATAGGAAAGTATGTTGCTAGATTACATCAGTTAAAATAGAGTAGATTTATCTTTAATATAAAATAATAGGGATTACCTTTAAGTTAAGGTAGTCCTTTTTTTATTGGTTGTATGTTCGTATTTTATCTGTGTATTGTTAGTAAATAGCTGGTAAACCTTTATATTTGATTGATGTACAATAAGAAATAATGGGAAGAAAACCGCTTACAGATATTAGGAAGAAGGAGATAATTGAGGCATTTTATCTTACTGCAAAAAAACACGGACTGGAGAACGCGTCTGTCGGAAAAGTAGCCGAGGAAATGGGCATAAGTAAAGGACTTGTTTTGCATTATTTTAAGAATAAGGAAGAACTCGTGTTGGCGTTAAATAACTTTATTTTAGATCGCTATTTGGAGTTTTTGGCAAATAGTTCGAAGTACGAAATGACCTCAAAAGAAAATATAGAAGCTTATATAGATTTACTTTTTAGTAGAGATTGGAGCGATTATATTGATGATGGTGTTTTTTATAGTTTTTATGCGTTGATCTATCAAAATGATAAAGTGAGAGAAAACTTTAAAGCTCATCATGAAGAACTTATTAAGGTTTTACAATTAAAGTTAAGCGAAGCTGTTTTGGGCGGCGTGTTAAGAAATCAGAATATTGAACGGTTAACGAGAGTTATTTTTGCCTTGGTTGATGGTGCTTATTATACATTAGGCGTTTTTATTAAAGAGGAGCTTGAATATAACAAAAGAGTAATGTTATTTTCGTCACATGCTAAAAGTTTACTGAAATATTAGCGAGAGTTTAAAGAAGTTTTATAGGTAGCGAATAGTGCAATAATTCCCCAAATGGCATTTAAGAAAATAGTAGGGAAATCGTTTGTAGGAATTCCATTAATAACTAAGGCAATGGCACCTAGTATATTTAGGATATGATATGTCGGTTTGTCGGATTTCAATTTATTCATACTCAAAAGAGCATATGCTAACAAATAAATAACGGCTCCAGACCAACCAATAATAGTGTAAATACTCATAGAGGACAATATACTACATCGTATTAAATCTACATAAAATAAGCTCGTCATTGAAGAGGTTGTTAGAAACTTATAAATAGGTGTTATTCATATTTATTCATCAAACCAAAGTCAAAAGGTGTCCATAAACAAGCTTTTAAACCACTTTCTTTAAAAGCAGAATTCACCCAACTATTGCAAGTTTTAAAGCAAGAGTAACTTCCTTTTGCTCTGTAAAAATCATCTCGAAAAGAATAACCTTTACCTTCTAGTATAATTTTCGAACCTAATGTATCCTTTTGAAACGAGTTGAGAAGGTAGAGATTTAGTTTGTTTAATTCAGAGGAACTTATTTTTATAGCGATCCAATCGGGTTGAACACTTCGATAACGAGTTATATGTACTAGGGTTGAGCTTTCTAAAAACAAAGCTTTAAAAGCATTACTAAATGTTAAATCGCTCCAATTAGGAGTATTCAAGTAAAAGTTTTCTTCACCCCAACCGAAAGCGAGATAATGTTCGTAGTTTTTATGGCGAATGCCTTTGAGTAATTTGTTGTTGATATTTTCTTTTGGAATCACAACATCTAAATGAACACCATTTGTATTAAGGTAAATGGTTTTATCTGATACTTGGTTTTTAACTTCCCGATCTACTGAAATGAATGTTAATATCAATGAAACCAATATATAGAGAATTGGTATAGCTAAAATATAGAACAAGTATTTTACGATTTTCTTTAGCAATTTCATTTTTAGAATATTTATATCCAGTTAAAGATACTTATTTCTTTAGGAACTAGTAGATTGCTTCGTTTTTGTTATTTTACCCCCGAGATTCTATCGATGTAAGCTTTTACATAAGTCTTGTCTACAGGTTTTCGATAGCTTATTTGTTTGATATTAATACTTCCATTGTCTAATGGTTTTATAGTGTATTTAAATACATATTCTCCTTTTTCATTACCTTGCCAACCATTAAATTTTCCAAACCTTAAATCATTCATCAATATACCGTCATCCATAGTTTCTATGGAATAATAACCTTTGGTCACTTTTATAAGAGTTTGTACTTCTGAATTCTTCAAGTAAGGCTTTAATAATTCAGTGTTGGTAGGTTCAAAGGCAAAATCTATTTGATTGTCTCTATCAAAGAAGGAATAAAAACCAGTGTAATAGCCTTCGGAAGTTTTTGCTGAACAACTCCATAGGATGATGTTAAAGGGAGTGGTTTTGGTAATCATTTTCTCTATTTGAATTCCTTGTTTTTCCAGTTGCTCTTTAAATATAGAGCTCGCTTTACTTTGGAGAAATAAGCCAGTACATAAATAAGAAGTACTTAAAATAATACCGAACCAATTGAGTCTAATTCTCCAAGGGTTTTCTTTTTTAAGAAAGAGTAGAATGATTAGTATAAGGAGAAAAGGAACAGTGTAAAAAGGATCTACTACTGATACGTTATAGAGTGCATAGCCATACGTAGTAAACGGCCATAGCAACTGTGTTCCCCAAGTGGTGCAAGTGTCCAATAAAATATGAGTGAGAAAGCAAAGTGAAAACACAAGAAATAAGTCTCTAAAATCAAGCTTTTTCCATTTAAAAATTTTCCAAGAGGCATAGGCGAAAAGCCATCCTCCAAAGAGAACGAATACTAACGAATGACTAAAGCTACGATGAAAAATCAACTCTCCTACATCACTTAAAAACGGACTGGCGAATACGTCTAAATCAGGAATGGTTCCGGCTATCGCTCCAAGCAATAAAGCTTTGTTGCCAATCTTATGACCTATAGTTGCTTCGGCGGTTGCTGCTCCAAGTACAATTTGAGTTAGAGAATCCATATTAGGTTAGTTTTTTATTAGAATCAGCAAATGTTTAATTCTTTCAGCAATGGCTAGTTCTTGACTGATTTTTGCATTTAGTTCGTTCATTTCTGCTTCAGCTCGTTTTCTGTTCAATTCAGCCTGAAATTTTAAAATATTACCTTCTTCTACAATAGTTTCGGAAATTTCTTGAGATATTTTTAATATTATCATACATCATACATCATACATCATACATCATACATCATACATTCGATTGAGAGCGAGTTTTCTACTGTTTTTTTATGTTATAGTTTTTATTTTTAGTTGATTTTTGGCTAGTGTAGTACAATGATTTATATCTGAGTCTATGTTTTAGAGTGGTTTAGATGATCTTGTTAGTAGTTTATTATTTTTCCATTTCATAGCGATCCAAAGATTCGGAATAGAATTTAGGCTTTATGTTTGTTGTTTTAAAACCGTATTTCTCGAAAAATGGAGCAATGTCTTGTGTTGTGGCTAGAGCTATCTTCTTATCTGGGTAGTTTTGGGAAATAGACTTGAATCTATATTCTAGTAACTTTTTACCATAGCCTAATTTCTGGAATTTTCGGTTAACCATTCCCCATGAAAGAAATATTTCGTTAGAGTTTTTTACAAGTAGGTATCCTGCACAGCCTAGAACATTGTCGTCTTCTTCTAGGACAAAGTAATATTCTTTTTCAGAAACGTCGTGAGCTAATAATCCTTTTTCTTGTGCAATTAACCATTCTTCAAAAAGAGGAACCTCGTCCATTGCGAAAAATTCTGGAGTATTACTCTTAATTATTCCCATACAGGCGGCATGGTCTTTTTTCTTGTAAGGTCTGATATTCATTCTATTTGCAAATAAGTTTATACACGATTTTTGTAGAAAAAGGACATGAGTCCTTTTTCATTGTGTCCTAAAGATAATCGATAAGGTTTAATTGAGAGTGAAAACTCAATTGGAATTAGTAATATATCATATTAGCCCTTACTTATTATATCAGTCAGATATACGATTCCGAAAATCCAACTAACATAGAGTAGAGTATAAGTCAGTGAATAAGCTACTGAAACTCCAAGATTTCCTTTTGTGTTTTTTGATTTGTTAAAAACAAATTTTAGTGCTCTGAAAAAAATCCAATATAACATTGTTAACATGATGAAAAATGAAAACCAGAAAATAGCTTCCAAAATAACTAGTGAAACAATTATAAAAATGGTCATTCCTATCCACAAGAAAATTGATGCAATTAATCCGCCAATTCCATCTCCAATATCAATTGAAGGTGCGTCGAGTGCTGGTGAAACATTTCCTATTAAATCTCCTTGTTTAAACCACCGAAACTTTGGGGAATTGTCAATTAATCCAATTCCTTTATAAAGACCATAAGTCATAAATAGAAATAGTGATATTGCTATAATTCCTAAAGACAAGTATAGATTGGATGTCAGACTTCGGTTGTAGTTGATTCCAGTAAGATAAATAGTTAGAATTGTAACTCCTATTACAAGTAATGAAACTATGAAAACGGATTTGCCTTTTAAATAATTCTGTTTAATTTTCAAGTTAGATGTTTTTGGTTGGCTTGCTGGTAACCTTTTCTTGCAGTTTACCCTTCCTTTGATAGTTTAAACAACTCAAACGCATCGGCTTTTGGTCGGTATCCAACTTTTTCTTTAGACTCCGATATGTCTAAGCGTTTATATCTGTTTTCTGAAATTGCATTCAGAACTTCATATTGTAAATTTTTTGTTTCAATACATCCAATCAATAACTGATTAAAGTCGTCTGGATGTAAAAAAGCACTTAAATCTCTTGCATTCATTTCGGTGAAGTCTTCTGGAAATTCGTAGGCTCCAATTCGTAAGCAAATTGCTGAAATACCTCTATTATAAGAATAATAAGCGGCTAAAGCTTCTCCAAAACATTTTGAAACTCCGTAAATATTTTTTGGTTTTACGAGCATATTTTTGTTCACTTGAATATCGGTCGGATAACTTTCGATGGTTTGGGCGCTACTGGCGAAAATTAGCCTTTTACATTTTGCTTTTACAGCTGCTTTAAATATGTTTTGAGTTATTTTTATGTTCGTATCCAGAATATCGTCCGATTCTGAAACAGGGTCTACTATTCCGGCTAAATGGATTACTGTATCAATTCCTTCGCATAGTTTTGAGCAGATTGAGAAGTCTGTTAAATTCGCTTTTTCAACTCGAACGTTGTCTGAGAAAATCCCATTACTTGTTATAATATCTACAACAGTTATCTCGTATTTATGTTCGAAGTTTTGGATAAAATATTTTGCTATTTTTCCGAACCCTCCAGTTATCAGTATTTTTTTCATTAAATGTTACGTGTTTTTTTTATTCGCTACGACGGTTTTGCGTAAGCTACTAATTTATTAAAAAGAAAACTCGTTAAAACTCTTAAAGATTAGTTGATTCTTGTAAAATTAAGGGCTTGCTCAATAGTAGCCATCGTTGGCTATAGTCTTTTTTAATTCGTTTCTAATAATATTCGTGCATTTTCGTGATTCGGATAATTATTTTCAAACTTTAAAAACCCCTCAATTTGTTCAATCCAGTCGCTTTTATTTGAATATTCCCGAATGTTTTTTGATTTAGATATTTTCATAACAGTTAGAGCTAAAACATCTGTAGTTATTTTTAAAGATCTCAGTTTTTCAGGTAAAATGTCTAGAGTACAAAACAGAGAAAAACAAAAATTATATAAATCTTTAAAATCGACTTGATTTGGTAATTCTGAAGTCAGATAATTATATAGCTTTTCAGTACCATCCATTTCTAATTGAAGTATGTTTTTGTTAATTATTTCCTTTTCTAGGGGCGTTCTCTTTTCTAGTAAAGGTATTTTTTAAATTTTCTTTTAACTGTTTATGTTATTTAAAGTCTGTTGTCATTTGATCTTTTCGTTTATTCTCTGTTTCTTCATATTGTTGACTGCGTTTTAACTTTGTGTTGTCCGTTAGTGCTTCATCTTTTTTTAAATTGGTTCTCCTTTCCCTCTTCTTCAGTCCAAAAAGAGGTCTGATATATTTCCGACGACGAATTAAAAATTCATAAAAAAACCATGATATAACGAAAGTACCTATAATCATTATTGAAGATTTTAGAGCTAACGACCAATCTAATTCTATTAGGTAATAGGCAATTACAATCATGATGGTTTGATGTAAAATGTAGAATGGGTAAACTGCTTCGTTGGCATAATTTAATATAGTACTTTTTCTATTTAAATGTTTGGCAGAAAATCCAAATAAAGCAAGTATCCAGGACCATAAGTTCATCACTTTTAAGAAGGCCTCAATAAAATGTCTAATAATTGAATCTTTATATTGGTGTGTAATAAAAAGCATAATACTAAAGCTTAGTATTCCTGTAATTAAAAAGTAATTTCGATATTTTACAGTAGTATTCCAAAAGGTGTTTTGTATAGAAATTAAGAGAAATCCAAAGAAAAATAATGTAATGTAATTTATAAAAGTGAACCAGTCATTTATTAAGTTGTGAGTAACTGGAAAAAAAGGTTCAATGAACGCTTCAATTAGGTATAAAGGAATAATAAAGAAGTATAATCCTGCAGGTTTAATCGTTATTCTTTTTATCCAAGAAATAAATTTATTGTTAGGATGATTTTTTAGATATAAGAATAAAGGAGTTAATATAATTGAGAAAACTAGCAGATAAGGCAAAAACCATAAATGATGCCAGCTAAAATTACCTTCAGGATAAATTCCATTAAACAATTGACTAGGCCAAAAATCAAAATAGTTTCCGTTAAATTCGTTTTTATCTAATCTCTCAAAATATATTTGAGGAGAAATAATACAAATCATTCCGAAGATTAGTGGTAGTCCTAATCTTTTAATACGCTCTAAAGTAAATTGAGTTCCTGTTTTATTTTGTAAAGCATAATAGGTACCCATTCCTGAAATAACAAATAAAATAGGGAGTCTCCATTGATTAAGAAACCACATAGGATACACTAACCAATCATATATAATATTATTTTTTAAATGAAATTTCCAAGGAACAAAGAACATTCCCACATGGTAAAAAATAAGTAATCCAAATACTAGTACTCTTAACCAATCTAAATCGTGTCTACGCATCAAATATATTTTTTAACCAAAACTATGTAGAAAAAATATGGTGTTTTTTTTAATGTGACGACAGACAAACTATTGTGACAAGTAGCAAGATGTTCTTTAAGAATTCATCTTTTTATTAAATTTTGAAATCATATTTCTTGAAACAGGAATGATATTAGAACAATTTTTAAGTTGCAATTTATAGCCTTGAGCATTACCAGTAACAGTATCAATTTGGTTAATATTAACGATATAAGAGCGATGTGTTTTTATATAGTTAGGATAAGATTTTAATATATTTTCCAAGCTTTTCATGGTTAATCTTTTTAATATTTTATCACCATCGCTTAAAAACAATTCTATGTAATTACCATCAGCTTTTGCATATAAAATAGTTTGTGGATCAATACCCAATTCATTTATATGGGATGGATTTTTATTAGAGATACTAGTAATGGTTTTTGAAGTGTTAAATGCATATGCATTTCGACTATTTTTAGTGTTTAATCTGTGATAATTTATGGGAACTAAAATAAACGCAAATAAAATTCCGACTAGAAAGGTGTTTCGTATTTCTTCATAAAAATATCGCAGGGACCAATTATTTGGATTGTCATAAATAATATCTCTAATTAGAAATTGTACAACACCTACAAAAAGCAAAAAAAAAGCTATTAAAAGTATTTCTTTTTTTATGGTCCAATTTTCTTTTGAACTTTGGGATGTTTTTAAAGAGAGAAATACAAAAACAATGAAAACAGGAGTACATGAATGTATCAAAGTAATCCAAAAATACCCCATTTTATGTTCAGGTTGATAAACTTCAAAGGGCTCAAAGAAATAACCGAATAATAGGGTCATTAAGAACAATAATACTGTTATTGACCTTAGTTCTTTTCCTTGGTAATAAAATGGATATGCTTGAGATAACAAGTTTGAAATATTTTTTTTCAATTCAAAGTCTGTTGTCATTTGATCTTTTCGTTTATTCTCTGTTTTTTCATATTGTTGACTGCGGTTATGATAAGAGTAAGTCAGATAAAACGCAGCTACTTTTCGGCAAGTAATATACCTAATTAAATACGAAAACGGTTCAAGTTAAGGCTTAAACCGCTATTGCTTTTGTGTATTGTTGTACATTCGTATTTTGTCTCAATAAATTATTCCCTTGAGTGAAGTCCTACTGTATTTCCGTCCGTATCCATTAAAATCGATACAAAACCAAACTCTCCAATAGACATTTTCGGTCTAATAATTTTTCCTCCAGCCTTTTCAACTAAATTTTCTTCAGTTGTGCAATCTTTCGATTCAAAATAGATGATTGTATTGTTGCTGTTCGGTATAAATTCTTCTTTTTCTACTAAGGCGCCAGTAATATTTAACCCTTTAGGGTCAAATGGAAAACCAGACTGTTTTCCGAATTCTATTGGAAAGTCAACCAATTTGATATTGAAAACAGTTTCATAAAATTCTTTTGCATTGTTTAAATTTGATACATTGATGTCGAACCAGTTTACAGGATTTACGTTTTTCATTTTATTTGCTTTTATAGTTTTATTGCGTTAATGCAATACAAATATGCTATGAGTTTTAGTTGTAAAATTGTAAAAATGGGACAAGTCTAATCTTTGCTGTCAAAAATCAAAGACATCTTTAAGTCATCTCCATAAAATTCTTTAGGCGTAAGTCCTGTAAATTCTTTAAAGTCTTTTATGAAATGGGCTTGGTCAAAGTATTCGTTTTCGTAAGCTAAGTCGGTTAAACTTTTAACCTCTTGTGTTAATAATGTTTTTAATGTATTTTGAATTCTTATAGTTTTTGAAAGTTGTTTAGGGCTTAAACCTATTATTGATGAGAATTTACGAGTTAATTGTCTACGATTAATATTATTTTGCTCTGATAGTTCATTTACTGAGAATTGCCCATTTGCTGTTAAAATTGTTTCAACTGTCGATTTTACTATTTCGTCGATGGTTTTAGTATTAGCCAATTTTTTAAATAGAAAACCTTCAATAAGGGATATTCTTTCAGAAGTTGAATTTGCATTTAGGATTTTCTGGCCTATTTCTACTCCTTCTTTTCCAAATAATTTTTCGAATGAAATTACTTTGTTTTCCATTTCCTTTATTGGAATGGTTGCAAATGGTAAATAACCATTAGGATGAAAGCAAGCAAAGAAAGTTGCAGTTTTTCCTGTTGGTTCCACCAAATATGGTTTGGTCAATTGACCAACCACTAAACACCTTGGTACAAATTCACTTTCACCTTTGTCATTATAGTTTTTGTATTTATCTCCATAATGAAAAATCATTTTAATACAGCCATCTGGTACGATGGTATTTATTTTTGGTGTTTTTTCTTTAGGGATTTCTAATGTCCAATAACATTTAACCCATTCTTTTAAATCCTCTTGTGGTTCAAATATTTTGTGGTTCATTTTGAAATCTTCTTTGTTTTAATGGTTTGTATAAGATTAGTTGCGTGTTTTAAGTATTCAAGTTAGCAAATAAATCATAAATAGGAAGTCAGTGAAGACTTTTGCAAGTGAGTTTGGGCTAGTAATTAATTTTATACGGTATTAGTAAATATTATTTTATGCTTTTCCAGATTAACTTAAATTTTTCCACATTTTTTTCAGTTAAATCTTCGTTGGCCATAAATATTTTTCCTGTTTTAGTTTTTGGGTCAAATAGCATAATCGTTGACACTCCTAGATCAGAACCTGTATGTCCAATATTTCCAGATTTAAAATGTGCCATAAATATTCCAGTATTTGGTTCTTTTTTATTTATATTTTTTATTTGGATTTTATCCGTGAAACTTGGTTTAAAGAGTTCTTCCCAAGATTTTTTAGAAAGTAATTTGGATTTTTTGTTAAATCCTTTTATTAATTCTTTTAGGTAAATTGAAAGGTCACTTATTGTTGTCTTTAGACTTCCATCAGGATATATAGCGCAAGAATATGGCTCTAATGCTTTGTCTTGTTCATTATACAAAATAGCGTGGTTTTCTTTTTCTATATCTTTATAAAACCAGCCTGTATTATGCATTTTCAATGGTTTAAAAATGTTTTCTTCTGTGAATAAATCAAATGGTTTTCCACTAACTTTTTCAATGATATATGCTGCAAGACCTGATGCTATATTTGAATATTCGTACTTTCTACCAGCGCTCGATTTGTTAAAATTCTTTTTGGAATATTTACTGCCTCCTTTTATAAGATATTCTTTGAGATAAACACCAAGTTCCATATTTGGTTCTAGTCCGATAGAATACGAGGATTCATATGATTTTTCGTTATCAACTATTCCAGATGTATGTGTTGCTAAATGGCGCAATGTTATTTTATTTTCTTTTTTTGAATGAGGATTTACAAATTCGAAGTCCAAATACTTACGTATGTCTTCGTCTAAATCAAGTAAGCCTTTTTCTTTAGCAATCATTATAGAAAGTCCGATAACGGTTTTACTGACAGAACCTATTGGCTGTATTGTTGAGCTATTATATTTTAACGATTTCTCTTTATTTGAATAGCCAATATAATTTGTCTCAATTATACTATCTTTTTTAATTAATGCGGTTGCATAACCTACAAAGTCTGTATCTTGACTGTAAGATTTAAATAATGTAATTCCAATAAAACTGAATGTTAATAAAAAGGAGCGATGTTTCATTTTTAATATTTGCTATATATAGTGTTGAACTAATCCTCGTTACCTCGGAAGCTTTTTTTGAATTGTTTTAAAAATAGTTAAATTTATGATTCAAAATTAAATAAGATGTATAAAAAAAAGTAAAACAATTTTAGAAACCGCTTTAGAGCAGGTTCCTGATTTTTCTATTGTCGTTAAAAAATTAGCCGAAAGCTTTTCAATTAACGGTAAATCATCAAGTACATTAAATAACTATCTACGCTGTTTAGCCCACATAACCTTACATTTTAAGGTTAGCCCAGAAACTTTAGATAATGAACAAATCAATGATTATCTTTTTCATTGTCAAAATCTTCACAAACCCCCTCTGAAAGTTTTTTTAAGCATACCGTTTTCGGACTCCGTGCTATTTATAAGGTACTGGGAATGGAGCAAAAGCGCATAGCGCTTCCTCAAATAAAAAAGCAAAAAGATTTACCTATTGTACTTAACAAACAAGAAGTTCGAGAATTATTAAAAGCACCTAAGTATCTTAAACATCGCCTTATTTTAGGTATGTTGTACGGTTGTGGTTTACGGAGTTATGAGCTATGTGGGTTGCTTCAATCTGATGTTGATTTTAATCGGAAAACTGTATTTATTAGAAAAAAAAAGGTAAGACAGATCGTTATGTTCCTTTAAGTACTCTTTTAATAAGAGGTTTAAGATGTTATTTGAAAACAGAAAACCCTGTAAAATATCTATTTAACAGTCAGGTTACTAAAGACGGAGCTGCTCAGCCAATAACAGTCAGAGCCATTCAATGGATACTCAAAGAGAATCGGGCTAAAGTGAATACAAAAAAGAAATTTACAGCACATACACTACGTCATTCTTATGCAACACACTTACTAGAAGATGGTGTTAATATTATTAGCTTAAAAGAACTTCTAGGGCATGCTCATATAGAAACCACCATGATCTATTTACATGTCGCCAACTCAGGGAGTTCAAAAAAGTACAGTCCACTAGATACCTTATACACAGAGTAATGCTAGCAAAACATACGTTAGCAGGAGTGTTGAATTTAGAAGAAAATCATTTAAAAGAACTATCTAGAAGTAGTTGGCATGAAAGAGCGCTGCATGCGATAAGAAAATGCCGTACCAAAGCGCTAGGAGGACATTTAGATTGGTGTAAATCATGTGATAAACTGCATCTACAATTCAATTCTTGTCGCAATAGACATTGCCCTACTTGTCAAGGTCATAAACAACAGCAATGGATTGAAGGTAGATCTAGAGAGTTATTGCCAATTCCTTATTTTCATGTCGTTTTTACCTTGCCCGATAATTTAAACTCAGTGGCACTTCAATATCCGAAAGAGCTATATAAAATACTGTTTGATAGTGCTTGGAAAACCTTGGTTGCTTTTGGAAATAATCCCAAGGATCTAGGCGCTAAAATTGGAATGATTGCTGTGTTACATACTTGGGGACAAAATTTAAGCTTACATCCTCATTTACATTGTATTGTTCCTAAAGGAGGAATAACAAAGGCAGGGTATTGGAAAAAAGGGAAAAACAAGGATGATTTCTTATTCAGTATAAAGGCTTTAAGTGTAAAGTTCAGAGGTGTTTTTGTTGCTGAATTAAGAAAAACAATTCCAAACTTACCACAATCACTCTATGACAAATTATTTAAACACAAATGGGTTATCTATGCAAAACCTCCTTTTGGTAACCCAAAAAACGTGCTAGAATATCTAGGAAGATACACACATAAGATAGCTATTAGTAATCATCGAATACAGGCTATTGATAAACAAAAAGGCACCGTTACTTTTCGTGTTAAGAACTACAAGAAAGGTGGTCAAGTAAGTAATTTAACTTTAAAAACCAAAGAGTTTATACGTCGTTTTCAACAACATATTTTACCTAAAGGATTTACTAGAATTAGACATTATGGTATTTTAAGTAGCAGTTGGAAAAAAGAAAAATTACCTCGTTTACAAATGCTATTAGCAGATAAAGAGAAAGACTGTATTGATGTTATTATTACGAAAGAGAAAAGTGTACATCGTTGTTGCCCGATTTGTAAAAAGCCAGGTCTAGTCACATTAATAATTTTTGATAGTAGAGGGCCTCCTAAAAAATATAAAGAACTGGTTATTAGTAAAATTAAAAAACACATATTATAAAATTATCTTCAAAAAAGAGGACTGGACCACTAATGCTTAGATCTGAGATTTTTACCTAAAAAAGCGATTACAAAAAGAATAATAAGTGCTGAAAATAAAAACCAAGGCTATGAAATCCGAAAACCAAGAGAATAATCGCTGAAAAACCACTAAACAAATTACTAAAATTAAACTGAATTGATCGTTTTCCCCCTTATGGAATACGGATCAGTCAACAAGGCATATAGCGTTAGCCTATCGGCACGCCATATGCTTAGTTATTGTACACAGTTATTTTATTTTCGTTATTGATTTCAAGGTATATTTATCATATGCCATCACATCAAATACTTTTGATTCACCGCTATCAAGCCACTTTTTATAAATTAAATTTCCGTTGAGATATACATAAAGTTCATTATCAGTTGTTTTTTCTTTAAATACCATTTTTAGAACAAGAGTTTATTAATATTCATTTTCCATAGTTTTGTCAATCCAATCGATGAAATTTTTCCAATTATAATTAGGACTTGATTCAATATCATTCGAGTTATGGTCAAAAATCACAACAGGAAATTCAGATTCAGAACTACGATTGTCAAAACACCAATAATCTCCATTGTCATATCTAAATGGTGTTAGGTAATTAGGGAATTCTAATTCAGAGTAACCTTTAAGGGTTTCCTCCAAGTTCATATTTGGCCCAAGTTCTTTATTCGCCCAACCAAAACCATCAAATGAAAAATCTCCAATAGGAACATCAAGACAGTATTTCAATTGATAATCAATAAACGATTTTGGAAATTTGCAATTGTATTTTTTAATCAAATCATTTAAATCCGATTCATTTGGTTTGGGTAAATGCGCTGGAAATGCAGGTTCTCGGTCAGAATATTTTTCTTTTATATCTTCAAATGTCATTTTTGGTAAATTGTGTACAACGATTTGGTTAAGCTGCGTTTTAATGCAGTTTAGGTGTTGTTAACTTTAGTACTTTGTTCAAAAGTATTGAACTCCGTTTTAATATCAAGTATAAAACTTATTTTATCACATATTATCTTGCTAGTTCTCGTTAATTCATATGTTATCTCATTTTCAGATTTTTTAGTAACATCTATTGGATTTACAACAAACATTTCATGTTTATTACCATATATATCTTTACAATAAGCTACACACATATACCTGTATACGTTTTTATGACCATTGCCTCCTGCTACATGTTCCTTTCTATAATCAACTATAAACAATTCTATCTCGTTAATTTTTAAAGTCTTAGACCTGAAACAATTTATTCTTATAATGAAGAGGTCTTGAGGTCTGATATATTCTATGATTTTATTGGTTGGTTTTATATAAATACTAAGGAGTTGAGAGATAAAAATAAAGAAAAGGAAAGTAAAAAAGGTGATTAAAATTAAATCTCCAAAATCTCCAAAATTATACATCTCAAAATAAATAAAAACCCCAAGTACAAGAATAATTTTTATAGTTAAATGGAAAGTGTGAAAATAATCTGACTTACCTCTCTGATATGAGAGTGAAAAAGTTGAAAAGTTATTTTTCCATAAGAACTTACCAATTCTTTCAGCCATTTTTTTGTTATTAAAGTTAATCGGTCTAGGCTATGAGTAGTTGCGTGTTTTAAGCAACTAATTTATTAGATTAATCACGAACGGCGAAATTCCGAAGGAATTTCCCAAGTGAGCCAAAACTAGCAATTAATTTTATACGGTGCTAGCTTTAGTTTTTTATATGAAACCTTGTAGTTAAATCCTTTTTTACTAAATCATTATCAATCAGGTAATCATATAGTTCTTTTAGATAATTCTTTATAAATTCATAATATTCAGTATCCTTTTCGATTATTTTACTTTCTTCTAAGAATTCGTAAGACCTTTTAACAAACATATACGTAGAGTCATAATTATTACCCATAAATAGTACAATCGAATGATTAATATATGTAACGAATCTGTATTCAGGAACGTTTCTTTGAAAATACCTTTTAGGAACTCTGTTATTAATTTCTTTAATCCAATAATCCATTTTAAATTCTATCATATTCCGCTTTATTTAGTCAATTTATTATAATATGGCATTATCGATTCCTCTAATTTTTTCCGTTGCGATTTTGTTAAAGAATGTCCTTTCGGTGGATATGTTTTGGTTTGTCTAATAGCCAATTCGATTAGTAATTCTTTTATTATTTCGTTTCGGTCAATTCCGCGTGATAATATTTTGAATGTTGTGTTATTCTGAATTACTGGTCTGTCCCAGTTCGAATTCTGAAAGAGTTGAGACGAAATAGAAAAAATGTGAGCAACTCCAATCCAATCATCAGGAATAACTTCGATAATCGCTTTCACATCCTTTTTCGAGATGGAATGATTTGGTTGACTATTTATTTTTTCGGTTACGATTTTCATTTTTCGGAACAATTAAAGCTAACGGTCTTGTATATGAAAAGTAGCAGAATAAAATGCTGTACTTTTGAAAGTAAATACAAAAATAGCAGAAAAGAACGAACTTTAATTTTGGCTCTAAACTGCTATTTTTTTATATACCGTGTTATAAGTCGTTACGCTTAGTTTTTATCTTTTAATAATTTCTCCAATAAATTTTTAATTTCAGAGTTTTGCTTTCTTAATTCTTCAATCTCATTTTGTTGTTTATCAAACTTCTTTTTTTGACTTTTCATTTTTTTTTCCTGCTCAATGGTATACAAAGTCAATTCTTCGATTTTTTGTAACAATTTAGCATCCATTTTGCCTAAATAAAATCCATATTTCTCTACTTCTTCAGCGCTAGGAATATCTTTTAAATGTCCTTTTTCTTTAATATGATTTTCTACTTCTATTAAGGTTGGTAAATTATAATCATTTTCAAAAACAAAATCTGGCCAATTAGGGTAAATTGCAACCTTTACTTCGTTTGCTGCTATTTTTCCATTTACTCCGAGTTCAAATCCTTTAGTATCATTTGTTCTAATTCCTACATTTCCTGTTAATCGAGAAACAGAAAGAGCAACTTGGTCTGGTTTACCAATAAGACCAATACCATTTCCTTTATTAGTTCTCAATAAAGACCAATCTCCTACATCTCCGTCACGATACAGCATCAAATCCGTATTTCCATCATTAATTTTTATTTGTTTAGAAGAAATTGAACTACTTGTATTTAAACCTCCTGTAACTTTGATATTTCCTATTGTATTCAATGCTCCTGTAACTTTAATATTTCCTACAACATCTAACTTAGCGTTTGGACTTATTGTACCAATTCCTATATTACCATCAGTATAAAATAGATCATTAATTTTCCTCTGCCATTGATACGAAGAACCAAAGATATTAGCAACGGCATCACCTTCTTCACTGACTAATTCTTCAATGAATGCCCTTACACTATAATTATTGGGATGATTAGTTTTTACCTTTATTATATTATCATTAATAGTTAATATGGGGTGGTTAGAATTGTTCCCTTTCAGGTTAACAGCTCTTATGTTCCATATGGAATTACTAGACCAAGCTAAATATTCTGCACCAGTATCTGTACCCGTACCTCTCGTTACCAATCTAATTCTGTATACATTATTTATATTTAACGAGTTATCTGTTTCATCGGTTAATTCTTTTGATGAAGAGTTATTAACAATTAAATTTTTGGAATAACGTTTAAAGTTTGATTGGGAAATAGCATTAGTACAGTATACCATCATAGCAATGACAGCAATTTTCATTGTTGTTTTCATAATAATTTAAATTTATAATTGTTTTTAAGTTGTTTTCTTTTATGGCTTATAACTAGTTATATCTATACAAATATAGTAGTTATCTGGATTAAGTCTCCTGATAACAGAACCTTTTGGTTTTATCTATAATCATGGTGATTTAAGTTTTGAAGACTAAAAAAAGATGGTGCATAGCAATGCGTTAAAAATCAAAAAAAGCACCAACTAAACGTTGATGCTTTACCAAAAAGTGGTCCCACGAGGACTCGAACCTCGGACCACCTGATTATGAGTAATTTTATCTTATTTGGTTAGATGGCTGACTTGTAGCTTTTTAGATTTTAGTGATTTGGTTTATTTCGTAAAAATTTCATAAATAAACAGTTTCTTTTTGAATTACTAAGTGTTTCTTTATATTCGCACTTTTCAAAAAATCAGGCACGACTTTTGAAAAGAAAGAGAACATTAACCAAAATTATATAAACAATGAAAATCGTAAAACTATTATCAATTTTAACATTATTATTAATTGCTTTTTCTTGTTCTTCGAATGAAGATATAGAAAAAATAGAGCCTAAATTAAAAATAGAAACTTATTATAAAGGAGATCCTTTAAAAGATGTTTATTTATCCGTTTATAAGAGTCTCGAAGATTTAAAAAATGTAGAAAACAAAGTTTTTGAAGGAACTACGAATGCTTCTGGTATTATTCAGTTTGAAGGAGCTGAAGCTGACCAAGAATATTATATTGATGCCACAAAGATTGGTGAGTGTATTAATAATTATTTTGCTTTAACTGTGGGAAATACAATTAATACATATATCAAAATTTCTAATACAAATGATATTGATTTAAATACCCTTAGAATAGATGTTAGAAAAACTGCACAAATCAAATTAAAAAACAATACAGGAACTGCCGTAACACTTAGTTATCTTGGGAGTTATTTAGATTTGATACAACCCGAAGAAGAGTTCTTTTTTGAGTTTTTCCCGATAGAAGATAAGGTCTTAATTAAATTCAAAGACCTAGATACTGAGTATAATTTAGATCATATTGAGGTTGGAAATTGTATAAATTCAACTTTATACAATATCGAATAATATTTTTACTATATTTGACATTGTCCTTGAAGACGTTCTAGGACTTTTCTTTTTCATAGCAATTTTCCCGCTCAATCTTTTGAGTGGGTTTTTTATTAAGTATATTTAAAAAAGTGATGGTAAATGCTTTAATTTTTTTGATATAAAAAAATCCTTATATTCGGGTGATCTTGGATGCGTCCAAGGTTATTTTCATAGCAATGCCCACTCGTTCTTTGAGTGGGTTTTTTGTATAGTTATGAAAATTAATGTTATTCTTTAATCTCAATTAGTTTGGTGAATACCTCTTTTAGCGGTTGTTTGAGCCTTGTAATTACTTTATTGTATATACAATTTGTATATACGAATTGTATATATAAATAAAATTAATTATATTTGAACTGTTATAAAACAAAAAGGAAGCTCCTTTATTAGAACTTCCCTTTTAAATTAGATTAGTAAGGTTTGTATTATAATCTCTTTTAATACCGTAAGTATTATACTGATTAAAATATTACCAAAATACTTTTTTGATTTGAGTCGTTTTAAAAGCATGACTAGCTTTTGAAAAATTTTATACATATTATTGCTTTTTTATAAAGCACTAAAAATTAGAACTTATAAGAGAACAAACAATCCTTAAATATGAGTTCTAATTTTTTGTGCTTTATGTTTATTTATCTCAAAAATAGTATATCGCTATATAAAAAGCAAGCGTTTTGTTACGAAATATTCAATAGAAATGCCTTTTAAATAATTTTATTTAATTGAAGTAAATGAAATTATTTATTTCCGTATAGTTAACAATGTTTAGGACTCGTTCGTGAGCATTTTCAACACACTTTTTTAAGTCCGAAAAAGCATATTTCTTCCGATTTCTTGCTAATATCTTATACCAGGCATTGATATAATTTACATGATGAATTGCGTTTTTTGCGTATTGTTGCGTTTTTGCACACAAAATAATTGCGGTTAACTCGGCGGTGATTTCTTCCAAAACATAAGGATAACTTTTAAACGTTCCGGAAGAGTTTAAATTTAATCGTGAAGGATGAACCAGGGAATGTGCCAACTCATGAAATAATAATCGGTAGTAGTATGGCTTTTCGATTCCTTCAGGTAAATAAATGGTATCGGTTTGAACTTCGTATTTAGCAAATGCCCCAACTTGCAAAGCTGGAGCATTTGGAAAGTTCTCTAAAATACTATCTGGATGCAAAAAATTAGCTTTTTGCTGTATCTCAGGAATAAGTGTTTCTAATGATATCGACATTACATCACAATTTCGTGCGGAACTTCCTCGGTGGTTTCTTGTGGACTTTCCTCATTGTTCTTTATAAGCTTACCCGTATAGATTGAATACTTTAATTCGTCTAAAGATTGATTTTGATATCGGTTTTTATCTGCATACACAAAGTTTTGTTCGTAGTCCTTAAACTTCTCAGTAAACAATACAATATCGGCATCAAATTGTGATTTTGTACCACCTCTCATTTTTCCGTCTGCTGTTTGTTGGAAGATAACCAGGAACAATTTGCCGTCGTATTTTTTACGTAAATCCTTATCCACTTCAAAACCTTTGCTTAGTTCTTGGATTTTAGCAAAGGAATCAATGATAATAATATCATTTTCTCTAATAAGCTTATCTAAATCCTGTTGTGTATTGATCTCTGGATTGTCAATGTTATTTAAGGCTGTATCATTAACATACTTATCTACTTTATCCCAATACAAAGTACTTTCAGGGTGTTCCTCAATACTCGCGTGTCCTACCTTGTAATTTTGTGCAAATTCATTCATAAAACGAAAAGCGCAGCGTGTTTTCCCTGAACCTTGGCCACCCGTTAAGGTAATTACTAAACTTTCTTTTTTCTTTTTTTCCAGCTTGCCTAAAAACGTGGCTATTTCCGCATCTGTGATTGTGTAATATTCCTGGACCCGATTAGCTCGTTGTTGCCTTCTTTCTGCTAGTGATGATCTTTCTGCATTTCTTACTTCAGGTACTTTTACCTCTTTTTGGGTAGGCTTGTTTTCGGTTACTGGAGTAGTAACGGTTTTGTTTTCGCTTGGTTCTGGTGTATGATACTCAACTTCTATTTGAGGTGTTATTTGCACAGCTTCAAAGTTTGAATTATTGGGAATTGCTCCATTTAATGCGAGTTGTAGTTGTTCGGGTTTCTTTTCCTTTATTGGTTTGCTTTTAGGTTTTTCGGTTTTAGTGATTTCTTTACATCTGCAAGGCTTTTCTTCTTTTTCACTTTTCAATATTGATTGTAAAAATTTAGGCTCTCCGTTCTTGTCAGGTTGTAGAATAAACTCCGTAGCTTTTTGTGCCTTGGTAGCTGCTTTAAAAATAAATTTGTTGTCCTTTTTAAGGTGCTTTATAAGCACTTTATGCCATCCTTTGATATATGCAGCTCCGTTTCTTAAAGTATAGTGTAAAATACCACCATTTGCACATAAGAAACTAGCTCCAATTTCCGCAATGAGTTCCTCAAAAGAATAATCTTTGTCTCCAAACTTCTTTCCTTGCACTCTTTTTAGTCTATTTGCTGAACCTGTAGAATGAATGTACTCATGAAATAACGTAGTATAATAGGCTTGTACGTTTTTAAACAAGTTCATTTCAGGCATATTTACTAAATCATCAAAAGGGCGATAATATGCTCTATCGCTATTGCCAATAACTAACTTAGGTTTTGGATTGGGGTAATTTTCTATAATTGCTTCACAGGCTGCAATAGGTTCATTAGTTTTTTCAGGTGCTTTAATATGACCTACTCCTTTAAAATTTTCTAAATCAAAGTCGATACCTTCTACATCGGCAGCATTAAACACGTTGTAATATTTTAAAATAGGAACTTGACAATTAAAGATAAAACTGTCTATTTCTGAGTACTTTTTAAAAACGTTTATTTTGCTTTTATTCACTTTAGCCCAATTAGCAAATTTAGCCTTATCGTAAGTGGCAAATTTTAACTTTGGTTCGGCTTGCTCAAAACTGTAAAGGATAGTATAATAAGTAACCTGCTCTGCTTTTGCTCTTTTTCGAACACGACCTTTTAATTTTTCAATTTGCTTGAAGGTTAGGAAATAAGGGTTGTCTAATAACTTGCCTTGGTAAAAATTACCTAATACTATTTGATTAATGGATTGATACGGCTTTTTACTTACAAAATTATAGGCAAACTTATAACCGCTTGCTTGCCATGTTTTCTCCCATGTGTCCTCTTTGAAGTCTTCAATTTGTTTGATAATCTTATCGGTTACCATTTGATAAATTTGTTGAGGACTTACCGCCTTTCCTAAACCATTTTTTAACTCGCTATCATCTCCTTGAATATATTCTAAACCAGCTAGTACTTCTTTATCTACATTTTTTAAGTGATATGTTTGTAGCCAATTTTTAGCAATTTTTGTTCGCTCTTTATCATAAAGAGTATTCATGGCAATACCTTTGTTGTCAATATATTTTGCGAATCGCATTCCTTCTATTTCGCTCATTTCAACACCGTACTCTTTTACTTTTGTTGGTTTAATAGGTATTAAAACACTTTCAGGCATAAAAATGGTTTTCTTTTTACTTCTTATATATACAAAGTCATATAAGTAGGGTTCTTCTTCGAAATAGGTAGTGCCTTTTTTGGGTCTAGTTATTTTTGTTATTCTAACACTTCGATTTTTATATGTTGCTTTATCTCCTTTTTTAAATTTTGAACTTGGAGTCTTAATAACAGTTCCATTTTCAAACTTCCATCCTTTTTTTAGTCTTCCGCACGCTGTTAAGGCTTCTTTATAGTTTCCTTGGTGTCTTGGTGCATTTAAAGAGTTAGGTTCTCCATTATATTTTTTTATTTCGACCTCAAAAATTTGAGTTTTAGGATGGTTTAAAAGAATTTTTGAAAGTCTGTAAACAATTGAAAGGTTGTTTTCATTTTTAGCTTCAATTACCAAGTTTTCTAATACCGATCTGTTTATTTCTTTTCCGTTAAGGTTCTCAAACTTTTGTGTCGTTGTCATTTACTTCTTAGATGTTTTCTTTTGTGATTTTTTATAAACGAGATATCCTGCAACTGCCAAGGTTAGCACACCTAGCACAATTGCTACATTTCTTTTTTTTTTATTTCAATACCAAATTTTCTCGCTAGCTCATAAACACGAGAAGTCCAGCTTTTAGCGAAGTACCTATAATCCGAAAGGCTTTTGTAATAAGCGAGTCGTCCATCCGCAATTTTTTCAAATAGTAACTTATCATCAACGGAATTAATGGCTTGTAGCGTTTGACTTCCGATAGCACCGTCAACGGCTAAACTTTTACCGAAATAATTGTTTAGTGTACGTTGTACTATTTTGGCGGTAACTCTAGGGTTCGCATTGATCGCATGATCGGCAATGATTTCAGCGACTCCTTGGCTCTGGATTTCGTCAGCTCTTACCTTATCCCAAAACTCATTTTTAAACAAAATATGTGATTCTGCTTTTGTAAGGCTTTTCATATCCTCAACACTTGGCGGTCTGCCGATAACACGCTCGTAAAATTTTGCTGAAACTCCGTGGTTTGTGCCTACTAACTCCTTTCTAGAATTATAGTTTCCTTTGTCATTTTTTAAGAGTTGAAAACCACCTTCCGCAGCTTCAATTGAGGTTTTAAATAGTTCATAGCTTGCCATGTTCTTTTTCTTTTAAAATTTTATAATTTTTGTTTGCCCTAGAGCTTCTAATTCTAATTCATAGGCTAATTGATTACTAAAATCTTTTACAGCCTGATCGGTGTTTAAAAAGTGGTTTATGAGCATTTGCCCACCTGATAAAGTGGGAATATCTAAATGGGCATCTGGAAGCTCCATAAAACCACCGCTAGGGATATTGAGAGTATTTGTGTTAAGTTTAGAAAAAGCTAGTAGTTTCCCTGTTTTTTTTTCAAATACGCGTAAAACATTGGCTTTGATAAAACCCGTGTTAACATGAAGATTTTCTTTTGTAGGGTTGACCGCAATAATTTGAAGATCAAGCGATATTTGTTGTAACGATATTTTAAAGTTTTTAATACTCTTAATCTTAAACTGTAGGCTGTCAATAATATGCTCAACGGATTCTTTTTTTCTGGTTAAATACGATACAGCAGCAATAAGGGCAATGCTTCCACCAACAAATAAAAGTGTACGTTTCATAGTTAAATAATGTTTAACCTGGTTAACTTGTAAATCACAATTATACTTAGCAACCAAAACAGCCAAAACTTAAAGGGGATGCGGTGTTTTATTACGTCCTTTGATTTAAGAATTATCTTTTCTTTTACTTGAATTATAGTGTCTCTTTCCTTTTTTAGTTCCTTTTGTGTAGCTCCTATTTTGGTTTTAATCTCAAATCCTTTGTGTTGCTTATTATAAGAAATTCCGTAAGAATTTGAACCGCTCGTTTTCGAGGTTTTAAAATCGGTAAAGAGTTTGTTAATTAAAGAATCGACCTCTTTGTTATTGGTATGAGGCAGCGATAAAAAAACGCTATCATCAATCGGTTGATTGACAATTTTTAGATGTTTTAAATCCTTAGTCTTTACCAACGATTCGTGTTGCGTTTTGAAAACCTCCACTTGCTTTTTTTGAGTTGCACAAGCGGAGATTAAACAAATAAATATGAAAAATAATGCTTTCTTAATCATCTTATATGTTACCGTATAAGGCACGGTATTTTTTAAGTTTCTTTTGCTGATCTTCAATTACTTTTTCCTGTTCTTTAATAAGCTTTCTTTGATTTCGAACCACCCTGTCTAGTCTTAAATTGATCTGCTCAACTTCTTTAATTCTGTGTTTGAGAAATACCGCCCGATCATCAAAATCAGTTTTGATTTGTTCAATCATTTCGCCATTTATTTCAATAACACGCTCAAAGTTTTCTATCTTTTTATGTTCGGCTGTATAACCCGATAAATGGGCTTCATTCTCCGATTTTTTAAGCTCGATTTGATGCGCTTTGAAACCAATTATAAAGGCAATTACTGGAGATACGATAAGTCTTAAAATATCTTTCCAGTTTCTAGTTAAAAACCCCTTCATTAAGCAACTGTGTTTGGTTTTTTCTTATCCTTGTTCGCCACTATATAGACAACTGCAAGCGCAGCAAGCCCCCAAAGAACATAACGAGAACTTTTTTTGTCTTTGTCATCTTTTTTTGTAGCGGTAATAACCACCTCGTCCAGTAAATCGTCGGCTACAAGATTAACCGTTGAAGGTAATTGAGAAGCTTTTAGCTTCGTGGTTTTATAACCTACAAATGAAACTTGTATGTTATGATGAGGCATTGCCTCTAAAATAAAAGAACCGTCCGCTTTTGGAGTTGTTCCTTGTTTAGTGTCAAGATTGTAAATATTGACTAAACCAGCTTCAAATGGCTTATTTGTTTCGCTGTCTATTACTTTTCCTTTGGTTGTTAGTGGCATCATAGTGCATCCGCATTTTTTTTGGTTAGGTGATAATCCTGAATCGAATTGTCCTGTTGGGCAATTAAGCCCTTGAATTGGTAAAGCTGTTTCCATAATTTTTTTATCTTTTTCTTTTTTAAAAGGAATATCCCGCACTTTCAATACGGTTTTTTACAATAGTATAAACTTGGCCATCAGAAGGCGACAATTCCTCTCTTAACCAGTAAATTAGATCACGAGGTGTATAGTTGTCTAAAAACCTTATAAAACTTGATGGAGGGGAGTTGTTCCCGTTATAATCTTTCTTTCCGAAAGCTTTATACACCTTTTTAAAATCATCCCCTGTTTTCAATTTTAAGAATACTTGTTTTATAGCTTCTTCATCCGTTCCGTAAAGAGGTTGCATAGCATTACAAGCGTCTAAAATAGTACGTGCATACTGTTGCGCTTGTTCTTTGGAAATTGTGGTTTTTGTTGAATCAACGATAATGTTTACGTCAACATCTTGTATTTTTTCATCAAATATGGCTGATGCTTTTGACAGCCCTTTATATATTTTATAAATCAAAAAAATTCCAACAACCCCAGCCGCAACGTAAGCAACTTCTTTTTTATTCTTAGCAATAAACCCACCCGTTTCTTTAATAGCCTTTTTTGCATTTTCTTTTGTAGCAATCTTCCCGACTTTTTTCGACAAACTATTCTTTTTCATAGCAAGTTTTAGTTTAAAAAGCTTTTCATCATGTTGAACTTGCCATCATCGCTGAAGTACATTAAGGCTTCTGGACTTTCTGCTAACTCAGCAATACGAACTAATATTTTTTCATCTAAAACCGCTAATTGATTTAGTGCATCTTGTTTTTCTTTCGTCATTGTACTATAATTTAGGTTTTCGCTGGTTGGTGTTTGAGGTATTGGATTTTCTTGTTGACTGTTTGTAACAGGAGAACCTAAAGCTCCAGCGTTAGGGTTTGACATACCAGGAATCATTGCTAAGAATTGTGGAATTTGACCAGCTAATGCCGTTATCGCTGGACTTTCTAAAAAACCCTTCGATTCCATTTTTGTCTTTTCAATAGCCAATTCCTTGCGATCTTCAGCGGTTTGAAGTTTAATTTCTAAAGAGCTGTTTTTCTCGCGCAAAATTCGATTTTCTGATCGAAGCTCTTTTAGTTCTTCTCTAAGATCATCTACTTGTGCTTTGTAGTCATTTGAACGCTCAGCTTCTACCATTTTAGTCATGAATGTAGGAGAACCTAAAAAGCCAGAAAAAGAATTATCTATTTGACTATTATTATTCATAGTCGTATGAGTTTGATTTGGTGTGTTCATAGGTTCTTTTTCTAAATTTGTTTTAAATTCTTTTACTAAATGGCTAGTGGTTTTTTCTTCCTTTCCGTAACTTTTTTGAAGCGTAAAAACTACATCGTTTTTGATACCCTGTTGTACTAAAAGCTTCAAGAAATTTTCAATGGTTTGGTATTTTTCTTGAATATAAGCCAACGTAAAAAGGTGTTTTCTTCGGTTGGCATTTTGCCTTTTAATTGGTTTACCGCCTGAAGGTGTTATTTTTACCGTGTGATTTTCCGCAGCACTTAAATGGTTGGTTAATATGTTTATTAAATCACTATTCATCATTATGAAATAAATACCTTACTGTTGCACTTTTAACTTCACTATTTACTCCGTCAACATCAGTAAATTCAAAACGTAAAATCCCATTTACAATAGGAACCGGCGATTCAATTTTAAAAGGGTTGAACATTTCCTTAATTATTTGATTAGAGCCATCTTTTACAAGCAAAGGCATACTGTTTTTTGACACAAATACTTCTAAAGAGTAAATTCCTTTACAATCGCTTAACTCCTTGATATTGATTTCAAAATCTTCTTTGTATGTTTTAGTTCCGTAAGTAGCTTTCATCTAATAATTATTTAATTAACACGCGCAATTGGATTGATCTATTTCAAAAATAAACTCACCGCAAATAGGAGTAGTACCGTTAGTTTCCCAACGAATGGTTATTTGAACATCTGCTTTTTCATCAATCTTTTTGAAGTTTACACTATAACCTCCACCGTTATTTTGATAATCTCTTATGTCGGTTGGTTCTGTAAGTAGATTGCTTTGCGTATCAGTAATAAATATGTCCGTATTACTCATTCCAAAAGGTAAAGCGTTAAATGCACCTCCACCATTATCAGGTGGGCTTATTACCGCACCTTCGTCAATATAAGATATGAACTTTACTCCTTTTACTTCTCCCTTTGGTAACTGGTCGCTTACTTCATTGTTTAAAAACTTTGCATAGTCAGAGCCAGTATATTTAAGTAAGCCTTTGTTTACCTTAATTCTCTTATAAATTGTTTTCATATACTTAGATTTAAAAGACTTTGTGTAATACTTTACACAAAGTCTTTTAGGTTAGACAATGTTATCTTTTTTTGTAGGTCTCGAAACCTTTGAAGAATACAGATACAAACAACTCTTTATCTACCGGAGTCTTTAAACTTGTTCCGCTTGGGTATTCGATATCCACTTCAATTGCATGTTGCGGAAGTAACAAGGCAAATGCTCCTAAGTCTTTATACTTTCTCCCGTTTTCATAGGAATTTATAATTGAATTAATTGGAAGCTTCAATAGCACTTCGTTGTTTTGTTTTACAAGTAAGGTAGCAAAACGCAACTCCGAAGGTAAATTTGCGATTCCATAATTTACGGTGGCAACGTTGGTTTTATCCGCTTCATAACCGAAAGCAAAAGACACCCCATTAATTACAAAAACGCGCCCCTCATTTAAGGTGTTTTTGTCGAAGTTGGTAACACCTTTAACGTTGTTAGATTCTCCATCTAGTAAATTGATATTACCAGAAGTACCAATTTGCTTATTGATATATAAATCCGATGGCATTGGTTTCATTTTTGAAATATTCCATCCATACTGGTTTTGAGTGTTTTTTAACCCTAAGTAAGTAGTTACTTTTAAGTACTCTTCTTGATTTGATAATAAATTCATATCTCTTTTTTAGTTTATTTTAATTTTTGATTAACTGATAAATTCTGGAACTTCAATTACTTCCTCTTCGTAAGGAGTTAAGTAAGAGCTATCATCAAAGAAAACAGGAGTTCCCATTCCTATATCTGCAATGCCTCCGTCTTTTAACTTACCTTCAAAAGCTTCCTTTAACAAATACCCTGTTTGGGTTACGGCAACCGAAATAGCTGCATCCTGAGCCACTTTTTTACCTGTTGTTTTTCTATCTAAAGAGGCGGCGGCTGCAATACCTCCTAGGATTAATAAGCCTCTTTTTACTTTTTGGTTTTTTATCGGCAGTTTATCTGCAATAATTCTTGAAGCCATTGCACCAGCTGTCATGCTAGCTAAGCTTACTACCGAATTTTCAATTCCTTCTTTTGTCATCGTTTTTTACTTTTTTTTAGTTAACATATATGCACCGCCTAACACTACTATTGCCCCTACACCTAAAGCGATGTATAGTTTTGTATTGCTTTTCGGTTGTGGTTTGTTTTGGGAAGCTTGCTGCATTTGCATTTGCATCATTTTCATCATATTATCAACTGATGTTTGCTGCTGTTGCGCTTGCTGTTCTAGTTTTGACACTAAAAGAGGGCTGATATCTTGTTGTCCTCCTTGTGGTGTATTAACATATACAGGTTGCCCGTTTCTTGCTTGCTCTACTTGCGCCCATGTAGTACCAGCAGTTGATATCAAATCTTTGAGGTTTAAACCATCAAAGAATCCATTCAAACTATTTTGTGGAGGCGGACCCCAACCTTTGTATTGGTCGGCTACTTTTATTTGACAATTTGTAGCATGACCCGTATGTGGTTTAATCCCTTCAGTAGCTTCAAGCATAAATTGTTGTTGTATTAAACTTCTTTTCATTACTCTTTTTTTATGCAACTACCTTAGTTGCTGTTTTACTCTTTTTGTTGTTAACCATATAAATGGCTAATCCAGCCACGGCAAGCCCTCCAAGTATTAAAGGCATATTCTCCATCAATTTGCCCTTAGTAGCTACGTTTTTGTCCTCCTGAGATTCAGTAACTGCTTTGTTATCACGTTTAGTTTTATAAACGGTAATTTTCTGTTGAGCTGCTGCAATTTTCCCTTGTAAATCCTTTATGGTTTGTTTAAGGGTTACAATATTTTGCCCAGCCATTCTAATACCTTCGTTTTGTTGTCTGGTAAGGGTGTTATAAGCACCTTTTGCTTGTCCTAAAGCTCGTTCGGCATCACGTAAGGCAGTTTCTGCACGTTTGCGTCTGGCTACTGCTCCATTACACCAAGCACCTAAACCGATTCCAAGAGCATCAATAATTCCTTCATCTTTTTGGAGTTCAAGTATTAGCTTCTCTATTTGTGTTTCCAGTTCTTGAATTTTCTTTTTTGCGTCAGCCCATTCTCTTGCTCTATTACCTTTTTTTAAGGCTTCTATTTTTTTATCCCATTGACCTTTCTCAGCACGGGCATTTCTGGCTTGATTTTCCAAACCGTCTGCGACACCGTTTGAAGGACACCAGGAATCAAACCATCCGCTTAATTGATTTTGCGATGTAGGGATGTCAAATTGATAATACATAGCTATTTTCTTTTTTTGAATATGAAATAGAGTACGACTAGCCCAGCTAAACCGTAACCTATTTGCTGTTTTAACTTTTTCCTGTTTTTAGCTTTTTGATCTTCTGCAACTGATTGTTCTATTTCATTCTTATAGTGTTGTATTGTTTTAAGGTTAGCAATTTGTAGGTTCTTATTTTGCTGTTTTATGAGATCAGCGAACTTTTGATCGAACTTTATAAAGATGTTATATAAGTTTCTTCGATGCGGCTTTTCATAGTAATACAAGGTTTCAGCATCCATGAAGTCACCTTTATCTCTTAGAGCTTTTATATGTACTAAATAGGGGCGTACTTCATTTTCATAATTTCGAGCAACGGTACTATTGTAATTTTTTGAGAAATGACTTTTATTTTCAATTAACCAATGATTCGTGTCTTTTCCGTAAGGAACGACAGGATCAACATCATATAAACTTGGTTTTTTAGCTATCGAAATTTGTCGGTATTCTGCAAGAATTGGGTTGTCTTCTGGTTCAACAACAAAATAATATGTACGATCGTTGGTTAAAGCGTTGTGCTTTTTGACTGAAACCGCAAAACGCAATTGCGTTTTTATAAAGTTGTTTAAATAAGAATCTATGTACTCTTTTAATTTCTCGGCAAATACAAGTGCTTCCGTTAAAACCTCTAAGGCACACTCATCATAAGTATTGTATGCAGTTTCTGAGCGCAAATGTGCAATTCCTAAGTCAACTTCTTTTAAAAGCTCATTGAAAAGATTTTGCGTTCGGGCATCATTACTAATTTCAATGGCTTCATCAAGTAACTGTATTTTGTTTTGTAGTACTGTTTGTAAATCTCTTTTGATTCTTAAAGAAACGACCCCTTTATCAAAACGGGAATCTGAACAAGAGTTAAGATGCTCAATAAATGAATTAACACCCTCTTTGATTAAAGGCATAAATGCATCGAGTGCTTTTTCGGCTATTGATATCTTAGGGTTTCCTTTATTAAGCCCCGTGTGTGGGGTCATTTTTACATCATCAGTCTTGTAAACAGTTTGTTCTTGTAAAGTATTGATAGTACCATCAATTACAAAATAACCACCCTTTAAATTACCAGTATTTTGGTTTTTAGGAACAACTACGTAAACATGGGAATAGCCCTCACCTTTATTTATAGTAACTCTTCGCAAGTAGTGAATTATTCCCCTGTTTAATAGCACAGTACTTGCAAAAATAGAGTAGCTTTTACAATCTATCCCTTTTTGTCTATCCGACCATGAACGTGCTGGGCTTCGGAGTTTTTGTGTATAATCATCAATTTTGTATTGTAAATGATGAAACAAAAAACTGTGAAGCTCCTCGCATAATTTTGATAGGGATAAGTTTTTAAATAAATGATTGGTGAGGGCTTGTGTTTGATGTTGAAATTTATAAGACCATTGAGCCATCTTATTTATAACAACTTCTGTATTACCGTCGGCAAAATCAATAATATTACCATCACCAGAAGGCATCAGAGTATTGTACTCTGTGCCTTTTTTGATGTTTCTAAATAGTAATGTGTTAATTGCCTCTCGGTTCAATTGTTATTGTTTTAGACTACAATAATACCGAGGGTTTTAATTGAGTTGTAAAGCTAGGTTAAACTAAGTTAAACTAGGATAAACTAAGAGAGGTTAAGCTAAAGTAAGTTAAACTAAATGGCTCTCTGAACTATACAAATCATACCTTTTTAAAAATTCTATAACCTCACTAGGACGCAATAACCGTTTTAATTTTGCTTCTTTTATAGGCAGGTTGCGTTTTTCTGCAATAATTTCATTGATTGTTGCTCTACCTTCCTTTACTGGAATAAATTTGTATTTATATAATAGGACTTTTTTGCAGCTAATTTGATTTAACATGATTTTAAAAAAAGGGGAAGGGTTATTAAATTTTATTCATTACTGGTAAGCCTTTGCCAAGAAAACACCTCATAGGTATAAGTTTTATTTCCTTGTGCATCATAATGGTAAGCTTTTAAAGGTAGATTAACGAACTCGGTATGCCCCGACATTAAAATATGAGAAACTTTTGCAGGGTTACTAGCTAAGTAATTGTAATTCAAAGTTACTCGTACATGAAACGTTTGAAACTCGCAGTAATACTCTATTTTAGTTAGTTTTCCTAGTGAATCGTTGTATTCCTTTGGGAAACCTTGGTACACATTAGCTTTTAAGAATGTAAGTAACTTCTCGTATGTGTCTTGCAGTTTAAAAACTAAATAATTAGGGTCGTTATCTCTAGTTAACGTTGGTTGGGTATGAGGTCGCAACGGTACATCGGTAAAAAGAACACCTTTTACATAATCAATGTTTTGTATAGGTGGCTTGATACCGTTTATGGTTAAATCAGAGAATTTAACGACTAAAGAACCTTCTTCAGTTGACTTAAAGCTGTTGTTAAAAAGAATTACTTCTTTATCTCTTGGGTGTTGATGAACATTAAATGTTGATGTAATTAACTTAATTTTATTGTTTTGAATAAAGGCAAAATTGCCGTTCTCGTTTACTTGAATATTCATATTGCGTTTATTGCGTTTTTTTTGCGTATGTTAAATAATGGGTTATTTTTCTGTTTGCTTTTACCTCCTGAATTATTCCATAATCTGGGTCAATGTATTTGGTTTCTGATTTAATTATAAAATGCGCTTTTTCATTTGGGTAGGCTATTCTTATAATGCTTGAATTTGGGACTTCGTCAAAATCAATATCGACACCTTTTATGAGGCGTGTTTTATAGCCGTTTCTATTTAAAAATGGCATGATATCACTTTGAATACAGGTACTCCAATCTTTCCCCAGGTCTTTGCAAATTTCATTGATTGTTTTACCCATTATCATTGCCAAACAAGCCTGGCCGCATAGCATGGAGTTGAAAGGTTGAGGAATAAAGGTTATACTTTGTGTTTCCGCAAATTCTTTGCTTTCTTCATTTTCTCTATGTTTTCGTAGTGAGTCCAAAATTCTATTGTTTATTTTTCATGTTTACCTTTTAAAAATGATAGCAATTCTTTGGATTGCTCCTCTGTTAGCATAATATGTACAATGGTTTCGCTCCCCCTACTAGGCACCTCTAAATGAAGCCTTCCAAGAGTAAAGCTCCTGAACGTAATCTCTTGATCTGTTTCTTTATTCAATATTAATTTGTTATCCATATACCTACAGGTTTTATGACTTCATAAATGTTAACCAAATTGTTTTTCCATGCTTTCCAGAAGTATGCCCGAACAATGGTTGAACTTTTATTACATCTAATAATTTATTTAGTTTAATATCCTTATCGTTCCATTTGAAAATTAAAGTACCATTAGGTTTTAGCACTCTCATGCATTCGTCAAAACCTTGCTTAATTTCAATTTCCCAATTGGAAAATAATTGACCATACTTTTGCCCTAGAATTGTATTTTCACCTAACCACTTCGAATGTGGTGGGTCAAAAACTACCAGGTAAAAGGAATTTTCATCAAATGGTAAGTTTTGAAAGTCAGTTTTAACATCTGGCTTAACAATTGTTTCGTTACCATAGGCTACAAATACACCTTCTCGTTTATCTGTGTAAATAGCATCTGGATGTTGTTTGTTAAACCACATCATTCTGCTTCCACAAGTAGCATCCAATATTTTTTTACCAGCTGTCTTCAAAACCTACTGTTTTTGGTTACTTTCCAGGTTCTTTATTTGGCTTTCAATCTTTTCACGAGTAAAAGAATCCTTTGCTAATTCAAGACGACCATACAACCTTTTCAATTTAGTTTCTGTTTTCATCGTAACTACTGTTATTTTTTTAAGATGTATTTGAGGTGTTGCGTTTTTTTTTCCTTTCCTATGTACTTGTATTCCTATTTCTGTTGGAGTTCCTTTATTAGAACTCATTCCTCCTAACATAACAACTTGACTAACTTCTATCACTTCATTTTCTCCTTTTTCTGTTACTATTAAAGGGTAACTAATTGAACCCTTTTTAAATTCATCTAATTCGTTTTCTGTAAAATATATCATCTTTTTGCTTTTTTGTTACGTAACGGAATAGCTACAGTTATTTAGTTATTGGTAGTATTCTATACTTTTTTTCCTCAGCATTATCTTCTATACTACCATATCTTAAAGTATAGAATCCTTCGTGCAAAAATGGAGTAGCTGCAATTATCTTTTCTATACTTTTAATCATTGCATCCGCAGATTCACCATACATGTATAATGTTCCATGAGATAAATCAGCGCAATACTCATGTCCGTCATATTCTCCTAAACCTTTAGTTCTAAAAACTTCCTCAACTTTATTACCAAATTCATGTATAGAATCTATATCTGTTTTGTTATTAAATTCAATTATTAATGCTTGTTCTACTGTTTTTTTCATTTTTTTCCGTTTTATTGCGTAGCTGAATAGCTACAATTAGTTTATAATTCCTTGAAGTTATTCTTAAAGTACTTTTTTGCTACTAACCATTTATCATTGTGGTTTTTCGGATTTCGAGCGACCATATCTCCAACTTTAGGGCTTCCGTTTTTTTTATCAGCTTCAGATATTGAAACGCCTGTTAACTTTTCTCCTTTTTGATAAGGTCGCATTTCTGCAATATTTGTTCTTGTGTATTTTTTAAATCTCATATTTTGCGTTTTCTGGAGTAGGTCAAAACCTACTCTTATTTTAAATTTTGTATTAATCTTTCTCCTATTAATTGCACAACGTCTGTTGTTACAGCATTACCACACATTTTATATCTCTGTGTTTTTGAAATTTCTTTAATCGTTCCGTCGTAATCTCCATATCGGGTCCAATTATCAGGAAAACCTTGTAATCGTTCGCACTCAATTTCTGTAAGCCTTCTTATTGAGTTATCTAATTGAACTCCGTGTTGATCTTGACAGTTAAGAGTAAAGGCAGGTTCTCCATTCTCTTTAAACCTTCTTCCGTTCTGTCTTTTTTCTTTTCTGTCTGGAGTAAGGACAGCCTTAACTAAATCCCAATTGTGTTTTTCTGTGAGACTTCCACGACCACCCCCTCTGATTGTATTTGTAAACTCATTACCAGTAAGACTGGTGATTTTGATTTTATCTTCAAGACGGTGAGAACTTAAACAAGCCATTAAACCTGAAGTACTATAAACTCTATCTTGTTGTTTTGTACTTTTTCCTCCAAAGTTTTTTGATGTATTCAGTTGTTTAATCAAAGTCATACCGCTATGGTGTCCTCCTGAATTTCCCCCTGCCGTGATTGCTCTAACAATTGGGGTGTCTGCTGTCCTTTTAGTAAACCTTGTATCTGTTTCGGTGAAAGGAAATACTTGTCCGGTGCTTCTTTCTGCAAGATGTCCGACAAGGTATATCCGCTCTCTATTTTGGGGTAAAACCCAGCTTGTATTAAGCAATTGCCATTCAAGTCTATAACCCCCAATGTTGGTAAAGGCATTGAGAATTGCCCAAAAGTCTGCGCCATCATTTGAGCTGAACGCTCCTTTAACATTTTCCCAGATAAAAACACTCGGTTTGGTTGCTGCAATGATTTTAATTGCTTCGAGGATAAGCACACTTCTTTCTCCTTCAAGCCCCTTTTGGTTTCCAGCCAAACTAAAGTCCTGGCAAGGACTTCCGAAAGTGATAATATCTGGTCGTTCAATTCTTGTTCTGAGAACATCTTGTACTGGTCCGACATATTTTGCGTTTTTAAAATTGTACTTATAATTGGCGATTGCGTGTTTATCAATTTCGCTGAAATAATGGTTATTAATCTTGAACCCTGATTTCATTAAACCAAGGGTGAATCCGCCAATTCCACTAAATAATTCCAAAAGATTAATATTCATTATTCTACTGTTTTAGGCAGCTTTATAAGCTGCGTTTTTATTTCCTGTATTTTTGTGTTGCCTCTTATAATCATATCCTTCATGCTCAAAACATCTATAAACAGAACCTTGTGATATGGTTAAGGCTTTCATTATATCCTTGATTGATACATCGGGATTTTTGTGCATAATGACGGCAACTGGAGCCTTTTCTTTTAACTTTTCGCTGAGTCCTTTTGGTCTGCCACCTACTTTTCCTCTTGCCCTAGCAGAGGCTAGCCCAGCTTTTACCTTTTCGTTACTTGATTTTCTGAAATATTGACCTAACGAAGCAAATAGAAGAAATACTAATTCCCCTTCAGCTGTTTTAGTGCTTTCGGTATTTATAAAAGGGTTTGTTAGGTCTTGGAAGTCAATTCCTGTTTTATAGAAGTGTTCTACTAAGGTAATGAGGTATTTTAAATTCCTGCCTAATCTGGTAAGATCATAGAATACTACTTTATCTCCTTTTCTAAGTTTCGAAAGCATTTTTTGAAGCTCGACACGATTATCATTTTTACCTGAATCCTTATCTAAAAAAATGTTTTCATCTTTTGCTCCTAGAAGTTTAAATCTATCAATTTGGGTATCTAAATTTTGTGATTCTGTACTAATTCTACCGTAATAAAAAACCTCTTTCATATTTTGAGTTTCGTTTAATTGTTTCTTGTAATTTGTTTTACAGTCCTGTTTTTAGGGTTTTCTTTATATGTTTTTAGAGTCTATTAAATCAATTGATTTTTGCGCCTGTAGCTTATCGTAATTGCAACCTAAAAGATTGATGTTATCGAATAGAATATCCTTTAATGCCCAGGCCTCATAAATCCAAAATGTTATTGATACTTTTTTGTTAATATTTAGGAGGTCTACCTTTTTTCTTAAGGTTCTTGCTTTAGTTTCGAATGTGTCGGAAAGTTTAAAGCAAATAGAAATTTGAACCTTTTCTAATGTTTCGTAATTGCTATAAGCACTTGTTGAAGTTGAATAAAATTCATTAAGTAACTTGTTAATAGCAAAAACTTGGTCAATTGAAAACTTTAATTTGATTTGCATGATTATAACTTTACTGAGGTTATTAATTCACCTGAAGTGTTACTGTAAAATCTTAAAACATTTGCTTTATCGCTATATTCTGAATTTTGAAACCTTCTAAACATTCCGTTGATGATAGTGTTTGCGTTTTTGCGGTTTTTGCTTAAATGATTATACCAGACAGGGTTTGCCTTTTTGTTATTTGACATTTTTATTTTTAAATGACTGAATCCATTTTTTAAAAGAATTACCATTTTTACTTCTGAACAGTTGGGGCATGTAATTTTATGCCCAGCTCCGCAAGTACATTTTATTGATATAGGGTTATTAGTCATGGTTAGGTGTATTTAGTGTTAGTTTTATAAAAGCTGATATGTATTCTTTAGGTAGGTTTTGACAAACAAAGTTTGACAGTTGTTTATAATTGTAGTTCCCTGAATTATATTTGTCAATAGCTTGGTTGAGGAGTTTGTCGTATTTGTTTTTTTTAAGCCTTCTTTGACGTTTTGAAGCTTCTACCTCTCTGTTTTTAACCTTCTTTTTGTCCTTAGAAAGTGAGTTTTTATAAATTGTGTGCATGTAGTTAGAAAAGAAACCTACTTCGTTTTTGTTTTTTCTTGTAGTGTCGAAATAATCAGAGGGAAAAAGTGCAGTTAAACCCGTTTTTTCAAACCATTTCCTAGCCCATTCTAATTTCCATCTGTACTCCCTTATTTTTTCTTCAACGCTTTCTTTTTGAGTTAAATCTTTGAATAAACTTTCAGTTAAAAATTTAATTGCATTAATCCAGGATCCCTTCTTCACGGTGTGGTTTTTCCAGATTTTAGCAGCAGTTTTAATAAAATCTTGAATAGCAAACTCTTTAAATTCTTCGAAAGAAATATCGCCAATTGTACTTAGCCTTACTTTTTGAAGGTATCTGTAAGTTTCAGGTTTATAGTTTTTAAAATCGTTGTTCTTTAGTTTTTCTGCAAAATCTGATAGTTTCAATATTTTTGCTCTGAAATTTTCAGCAATCAAACTCTTTTTTGGGTTTGTTTTCTTTTTGACGAAATCAGGAATTTTAATTTTTTCGCCGCCCTCCAGTTCAATTTTTTTACTTATGCCCTTGGTGTTCCCGTAGCCGTCCGCAGGACATTGCGTTTTGTTTCCGTTATGCTTTTCGGGCATCGAACCGCATTCGTTATGACTGTGTTTTTTTACACAGTCCTTTATTTCTACTTTTTTAGATGTTGTTCTAGTAGTATGAGTATAATTAGGTAAATTTTTCTCGGAAACATATTTAAAAGACTGATAGTTAGGTTTTTGTGATTTAGGTGGATTGTAGTCTGAAATAGCAATAATATCGTTGCTAAAATTTACCGCAGTAGGCATGGTGCGATGAAAGAAACGATTGTTTTTTAGTGCTCCTGATTCTAGTAGTCGTATTATATGGTTGTAGATTGTTTTTGTATCCCAATCAATCTCTTTAAAGCCGTCTATTTTATGCTTAGTAATATTTCTTTTGTTTACTTGTAAAGGCGGTAAATTTGTTTTTTTAACGCTTGTTGGTCGGTTTTTATTAAGTAAATCATTGTTGCGTCGTCTTAATTGCCCTACATAAAAATAGAGTAGTACGCGAAAGGTTTCTTTATGTTGTTGTTTGAGCTTTTGTGCGGTTTTTTTGCTGTGGATAGGGTTTTTAAGATTTTCTTCTTCTACTTTGTCATTATATTCCCAAACATTCAAATGATTGTAATCTTCTATGAACTCCGTTTTAAGCTTTTTTTCGTTTAAAGACAGGTCCGACTCGGGTTTTACCTTTTCTTCGTTGTATTGCTTTGTTTTTGCGTTTTCTTCTATTACTTTCTTGTTGTATTCTTCGTAGTGTTTCTTGAAGTTGATAATAGTTTGAACTTTGTCATCTGGGCTTATGTAAGGGTAGTTTAGGTAGGCGTAATACTTTTCTGAAGCTTCGTGTTCAGCCCCTTTTTTTAATATAAAAAAACCGTGAGTATTGTTAAATACTTCAACTTCTTTGTTATACTGTAAATCGGTTAGTTTCCTACGTGATGCGCTATCGTTAAAGTGTTTAATAGCAACGTTAATAATTGGAGAAGGTGGGTTTGTAGTTAAGTAATTCTTAACTTCTTGATTGTACAATCCAATCTTAGATAATTGAATTGCGTTTTCTTGCGCTTTTCTTGCGCTTTTTTTTGTATTTTTGCTCATGGTTAGGAGGTGGTTTTATATCATTAACTAATTATCATTTTAAAGAGCGGTCGAGGGTGCAATTTCGTGCCGCTTTTTTCTTTTTGGGGTTGATAATTTCTAAGTCAACGACTTCAATATCGTTAACTTCTATTCGGTGTTTTTTCATGGTTGTGGTATTTAGTTCTATAATTCCATTTCACATTTTCAGATTCATTTTGTCGTGCTTCCATTTCCATTGGCATTGTATCATATCCAATAATTAAAAGCTGAATAAAGTATCTGAAATAGAACATAATTAGCCCCATTCTTTGATATTGTTTCCAATGAATAAGGTCATGCTCCAGTATTTGTTGATTTCCTTGTAAATCTTTACGTATGAAAATACCAAAAGGGGGGCTTGTCATTCCTCTAAAAGGTGCAATGATGTATTTAGTATAATGTATTTTCGGTTGTTTCATTTGTATTTATTGTTTAGGGGCGAAGTGAAAGGGGGAAAGTGGCTGTAATTACTTACAACCACTAGAAAACCAATCAACTAATAAAACTACTTCATAGATGAAGCCTGCTTTACAAAGCTTACACTTCTACTATTTTGTGTTTTTTGTGTGAAAGGCAGGAAAGAAACACTTAATTTTGGTTTACTTTCAGGCAAGCATAGAACTCAAATTTCTAACGCTTAAAAATCTGAAAGTAAATTGCAACATGATTAAGAATTTTAATCAAAGTACAGTTACATATACTAACTGTAACGGATCAAACTGTCAAACTTTTACAATTGAAGGTGATAAATTACTATTGCCTTTATTGTTTGGTGTCGCAGTAGGTTTAGCGATTTCAAAATCGTTTAACTAATGATCCTAAATCCATCTGCACTATGCAGATGGATTTAAATGTTAAAACTACTTCCTTTCCTACCAATATGTTAATGAACTTTTTTTAAAAGCAACCCCTAAATAAAATATCTAAGAGCTGCTTTGATACACAACTGCTAGTCATGCCCTGGTATTTTTAGAATTAAACAGCCAATCTTTCCTGTTCATCTTCTATTGATCCTATTTGATACGTCCATGCACTATTTTTATTTTCGCCTGGAATACATTTTATTTTTGTGCCTGCCGCTTCTCGTTGTTTTTTTAACCAATAATCCGTAACACCGAACATTTTAATTATTTCTTTATGAGAAACATACTTTTTTCGTCGGTCGATTGTGTTACTTATATTGACATTATTAATCATTTCTTCGAGATCAGCCTTTTTAACAAGTACTAAACCTTGACTAAGTAATGCGTTAATGATATTATCACTATTAAGTTCTAGGTTCACAGTCGTAATTTTTTATGGTTATGATTAGCAAGGGGTGTCCCTTCGGTAAGTCCCCACTTAATACCTTAGGGAAACCACTGGCCTTTCCTAACCTTTATTTTAATGCAGATGTTGTTTAAAACGAAAAAGCAACCCATATCCTAAGATCAAGTGAGCTACGGAATTGCTTTTAAATATCCATCTGTTGTTGGATTTATGTTTTAGTTGTATGTTGATCTTATTTAACACGCCAATTAACTTTTTTAAGTATATTTGTCTTAACTGAGATCAAATATACAACTATTACGCAGAAATAAAAGCTTTTTCGCATAATAATAAATCTTTTCGCATAAAAAATGGATGTAAGTAATAGAATACAGATAGTTATTAAGGAGCTTAGCCTTAATAATAATAGTTTTGCAAAGAAAATAGGCGTATCTAGTACTACAATTGATGGATTTACAAAAGGAAGAAGGAATTCAAAAGGGGTATTAACAATATCTTTGCCGAATTATGAAACAATACGTAAGATGGCTGAAGTGTTTAATGTTAACCCAAATTACATTTTGGGTTTAACTGATGATATCTTTATTTCAAAGACTCAAAAATGTACCTTAGAAAGCTTTTCAGTACAGGAAATTGTGACTCATGTTTTTAACAAAAAAGAAGTGTTTAAAAAAGATATGTCTTACCAATTGTTCATGGAAAACGAGATTAAAGATCAAGTAATAGGTAAGCTCCAAGAGGAGAAAGAGAAGCTTTTAAAAAAGAAAAATATTCAAGAGAAGCAAAAATAATCGAAGCCTCTTCTTGTTAAACTTCGCTATTTATGTCATTCTCTAATAACATTATATCTACCAGTAAATTGTGGATTATTTCGTCCTTATGATCGCTTTCTCTCTTCATTTTTTCCACTATTTTGTCGGTAGAAGCATTGTCATCAGATTTTAAACTTTTTCTTAAGGATTTACCGATATAGTCTTTTCTTTTCAATATTTTCTTAAACCACCCTATCATTTTTCGACTATAGTTTTAAAAATTTATTTATATCATTTTGATATTGATCGATATCTTCCTTTATTGTTTTGTCTGATGACACTGGTTCTCCATATTTTTCAAAGTATTTTGAACGAACAACCATTTTCGGATAATGAATAGTTTTAATTCTTTCAATTAAAGTAAGTTGACTTAATATTATGTCGTCTTTATAAGCATAAAATTTCACAACAAAATATGTGAAAAATGAAACCAGAATTCCACATAAAACAAGCAACAAAATATACTTATTAGTTCGAAAATCTTTTTGAGTCAAAAATATGAAGTGAATCGACCAGAAAACACTAATAATTACACCTGACAATGATAGGAATTGAAACCTATATGTGCTCCCAGAAACAATATCATCGTATAATGATTTAATTGAGAAAAATAAAAAGCCAATTGTAATACCAAAATAGGCCAACCAGAAACGAAAACTAGTACGCCCTCTAAAACTATGCTCTATAGCCAAATCTTTTTTGATATTATGGTAGATTGTAAGCTCTTGTTTAACCTTAGAAATATGTGAATTATAATCTTTGACAAAGTTTTGAGTAATAGATAAAATAGAATCCCTATTAGATGTGTTCTCGATATTCTTCTTTAAACTATTCACGAGTCTCAAGTTCTCGCTATCCCGATTATTAATTATTTCTGAATGAGTTTTATAATGCTCTTTATATTCATTCGAATATTGCTCGAAAAGAACATGAAACAAAGACATAGTTACTATAAAAAAAGCAACTATGCCTAATATGAAACCTTTTATTTTATTGGATTTTCTTTTAGTAGATTTATCCTTTCGCTCCTTCCTGGACTGGATCTGTCGGAACTTCTCCGTCTTCGTCTGGATCTGTTGATTGTAATTGTTCATTTCTTTCTAGTTCTTCTAAGCTATTATCTGTACAACTGTTAAATGTTAATGATGCTAATACGATTACAAATGCGAATACAACTTTTTTCATTTTATTACTCTTTTATAAATTATAAATATTGAAGAGTAAAAGTAGTAGCTATTAGTATTTGATTTATTTTTATGTATTAAATTTTATTCTAAATTAGTTAACATTATTTTCATAGAGAACTTTTCCGTATACGTTCATCAGAGAAGCTAAAACTCTCGTTGAAGAAATCGCAAATGCTTGTGACATATACTTGTCCCACTCTTGAACATCATTCCTGAAAAGGTTAGTTAGTGGGTCTTTATTATCCCAATCTAATAATTGAAAAGGTATCGCTCTGTAATATCTGCGACCAGACTCTTCAGAGTCCGCAATAATAACTATACCAGCGTACTTTCCTAAATTGAAATTTTTTGATGTTTGTTCTCTCTGAAGAACCAAGTAAGTAAATTTATAACTACCTTCAGTTATTTTCGCTAGACTTCTAAGTTTATAACCTTTTTTTATATCCAAACCACTATCTATTTGAACCTTTATACCTTTGGTCATATATAAATACTCGGTTTTAGTAGTGTTTTGGGCTTTTATTTTAAATGAAAAAGAAAGAAGTATTAATAGTATTAAGTGTTTTTGTAGTAGATTTTTTTTCATAGTTCGGAGTAATATTTATTGGTTAGCAAGTAAACAAAAATATCTTAAATAACTCTACGGATTTCCGTAGAATCTATTATTTATTTTCTTATGTAAATACTAATTGTTTGGATTGCAAAAGTATGGGTAAAAAGAAATAATAGAAACTAGTAAGATTACTATTTTAGTATCAGGGTTTCTAGGTGGTATAGATAGGGGTTTTAGGTAGAGGTGTATGTTGTAAAGTATTGTTTTTTCTAAGACAAAGACATAACTAACTGATTTTTAAGATAAAAAAAAGACACCCAGTATACGGTGTCTTTCTTATTAAATGCCTTAATTTTATTCAGGCAAAATTTTATGTAGGTAGGCAAATTTATGTTATTTTTTTAGTTTATGTTGTTATTGGTTGGTTGTTTTTTAAATTTTTCTTTTGTTATTGTAGTTGTGTGTAATTTGCAAGTAATAATATAGTTCTATAACAGCCATTTTTTATATTAAATAGGGTTTTCCCTTGTTTAATTTACAGGGTAAATGAGTATTGTATACATTTTTAATTGGTTGTAGTTTTGATAATCAACCAAATAAAACTTATTTATTATGAAAAAAGTATTAAAGAAATCCTATCTAATTTTATCCATGTTATTCGCCTTCCTGGTTTTTGTTAATTGCCAAAGTGAAGACTTAAATAAAGGGAACAACTCACTTGACGAGGTTAATTCTATTATTAAGAAGGTTAATAAAGACAATGTAATTAACATAAGTAAAAATAGCGAAGTTTATAAATATACTATACACGATGGTTTCGAAGAAGCTTTTAATATTAAAGCTGCTCCTGGAGATATATTATGCGAGGGTTCAGGAATAAGTTTTGCAAGATGTGTTAAGAAGAATTTAGATTCGGGAAAAATAATGAAGTTATACAGAGATGGTAATACATATTATGCAGAAGAAATGTAATATTTAATATATTTTTTATAAATGAAAGCACCTATTAATGAGTTAATAGGTGCTTTTTTCGATTAAATATATCGTGTTTAAATATTTAGGCTCAGTATATTTTTTATCTGTTCTGCCATCAATTAACTGCTCAGGCTTCGGTTCTGAATCGAAGTATTTGTATTTATAGCTTCTTTTTCTTTCTTCATTCAAAAATTCATACTGGTAAACGTGTTTTTTTACTAGTATTATTTTGGATGTATTGATAATGTTACTATGATGTTTGTCTCTTTCTTGTTCAGGGTAAACATCTTTATAAATTGTGTCCACATCATCCCTTTCATGTCCCATTAAAGACCTCAATAAATCAGGTTCTACATACATTCGGTTCGCGATGGTAGAAAATGTATGACGAGCTACTTTAGTTGTTATTTTACCTCCTAAAGGCAGTAAATCTAATTTATGATATTGTTTTCCTGTAATAACTTCAATTCGTTTAGCATGTGCGTTATATCGTTCTTGAACTTTTTCTAAATTATTATTGATTCTTCGAAGGTGTCCTTTATAGCCCTTATAGTCTTTTCGCCCTTTAAAAATAAACTTATCTGGACTCTTGAATTTGTTTAATATACGTTGAGTTTTGGGGAAAATTTTTAAATCAAATTCATAACCTCCCTCATTAAGTTTTCCACGAGTGAAATAAATTCGACCATCTTCTGAAACTTGTTTTTTTTCTAAATAATGAATATCCATTAAATCCTGACCTCCAAAATAGAACTGTAATAAAAACATATCAATAGCTAATTGTTGACCTTTAGCTAAACTGTTATTGAGTGTCTCAAAAATTTTAATAGATTCAATAGATATGTTTCTTTTCTTGGTTCTGTTTTTTCTTGTTGTAACTCCTGTAAAAACACCAACAAAAGGATGATGTTCGAAATTTAATTTATGAATTTTTAAACCTTCATTATAAATAGCTTTTAATCCTCTTAAATATGCAGCAATAGAGTTTTTTTTAAGACCTAAAGTTAGTTTACTTTTCTTGAAGTCTGAAAGTAGTTTGTAGTCTATTTCTGAAAAATTGAGCTTGGGTCTAATTTTTTTTAATTGATTAAGAGCTGTTATGTAAGATTCTCCATTACCTTCTTTTTGTACTCCTTTTTCATTTAAAACTTGTTTTTTTTCTTTTGCAAGCTTAAAGCCAAATTCGAAAAAATCTATCTCTGTGGTTTTGCTTTCTTTGTTTCCATTCAATTCGGAGCCTGTAAGCTTCCCTTTAAGAGCTTTTTTTATATAATCGAATGTAATTGCACCATCGTCCAATGATTTTAGGAGTAAATCGTCTAAAAGGCTTTTTTTTCTCCTTATGATTAGCAACTTTGTTTTATCTCGTTTAGGTTCTTCTTTTCTAAAATCCCAATCCTCCTTTAAAAATTTTAAGCCTAAAACAAAAGGTTTTTGTTTTCCTTTTCCTGTTATATCACAGGTAACAGGGTATGAGCCGTCTTTTCTTACTTGTGAGCCTCTTGTATCTAAGTATATTTTCCCTTGCATAAAAATTTCATAAAAATTTCGTAAAAAATAACGTTATTTCGTTTTATTACCTCTTATTTGAGTTTATGCAAATTTATAATTTCAATCTGTTTTTAGAAAATAATCATGTAAAATTAGCAGTTTTTTGGGGTGTTGTATTAGTCGATTTTAAGGGGTAAGTAGTTGTTTTTTAGTATGTTGAGTGTATTTTTTAAAAATAAAAAAGCCTTACTAAATTAGTAAGGCTTTTAAGTGGTCCCACGAGGACTCGAACCTCGGACCACCTGATTATGAGTCAGGTGCTCTAACCAACTGAGCTATAGGACCCGTTGTTTTGGGTGTGCAAATATATAAACTTTTTTAGAATAACAAACACTTTTTATACATTTCTATTCATTAAATTCAATCCGAATTTACGCAGTGCCTCCTTGGCTTTACTGCTAATTGAAAGCTTGTCAATATATTCAAATGATTTATTTGTGTAACTTTCAATAAGTTGCTTTGTAAAGTCAGGAATGTTGTTACGTTCAAAGATAGCAGAAACCTCACTAATCTTTTTTTCAATATTTTTTTCTTTGTTATTGTAAAAAGAAATTAAATCTGTCTTATCAGAGTCATTGGCAACTTCCAACGCTTTTAAATATAAATAGGTTTTTTTATTTTCAATAATGTCTCCGCCAACCTGTTTTCCAAAAGTGTCTGGATCACCAAATGTATCCAAGTAGTCATCCTGTAACTGAAAAGCAATGCCCAAATTCATTCCATAGTCATACAAGTGTTGTGCTTGCTCTTCATCGGCTTCCGCCACAATAGCACCCATTTTTAAAGCAGCTCCCACTAAAACAGATGTTTTTAGTGTAATCATTTTGATATACTCTTCAATAGTAACATCATTTCTGGTTTCAAAATCTACATCTAACTGTTGCCCATCACATACTTCTAGTGCAGTTTTACTAAATAACTGTGCGAGTCTTCTAAAAATAATGGGTTCATAGTTCTCAAAATACTGATAGGCTAAAATTAACATGGCATCTCCAGAGAGAATACCTGTATTGATATCCCATTTTTCGTGTACCGTTTGCTTTCCTCTTCTTAAAGGAGCGTCATCCATAATGTCATCATGAACCAAGGTGAAATTATGAAAAACTTCTACAGCTAATGCGGCAGGTAAAGCTTTTTGAAAATTCCCAGAAAAAATATCAGCAGCAATTAAAGTAAGAATTGGTCTTATGCGTTTTCCGCCTAATTGTAAAATATAATCTACAGGTTCATAAAGGTTTTTAGGTTCTCTTTTGAAGTCTTGCTTGGCAAGATAAGCCAAGAAGTCTGAGTGATACTTTAATAAATCCAAATTTCAAATTTTTGGTAAAAATAAGGTAAACAAAAAGTATATGCATAACTGTATGTTAAAAAATAGCTAAAACTATGGAAACTTTTTTTGTTTCTAAAGTTTCCTGATGTACATTTGCATACGAAATGAAGGATATATTATGGAGGATAAAATTTTAGAAAAGTCGGGGGACATGTTTTTGAACTATGGATTTAAGAGTGTGACAATGGATGATATAGCTTCGGAAATGGGGATATCGAAAAAGACTTTATATAAGTATTTTTCTAATAAAGCTGCTTTGGTTGACGCTTCCACGGTTTCCGTTCAAGAATCAATAGATAAAGCAATTTTGTTTATCAAGTCGCAAGAATATAATGCTATAGAAGAAGAGTTTACGGTGAAGGCTGTTTTTAACGAAATGTTTAAAAATGCAAAAAACTCACCGATGTTTCAGTTGAAGAAATACTACCCTGAAACTTATGAAAAACTCATGGAAAGGGAAGTGTGTATTTTTCGAGATTGCAATTTAGATAATCTAGAAAAAGGAATTGAACAAGGATTGTATAGAAGTGAAATAAAGAAAGAATTAATTGGCGGGTTCTATTTTACTTTAATCTTCGGGATTTTTGAAGGAGATAACGGTTTAGACATGCAAGAAATAATAAAAGCAGAATATGAAGTATTAGAATATCACATAAGAGCAATTGCAACTGAAAAAGGAATTAAAGAGTTAGAGAAACAATTGAAAATCATAAATCAAAAATAGGGAAACAATGAGAAAATACATATACGGTGTATTTGTATTCTTTTTTACGAGTGTATTACTCGCACAAGAAAAAGAGATGCATTTATCAATGCAAGATGCAATTGATTATGCGATAAAGAATAATTACGATAATAAGGTAGCTACTAAAAACATTGATGCAGCGAAGGAAAGAAAATGGGAAACAACCACCATTGGATTGCCTCAAATTAATGGTAAACTGGACTATCAAAATTGGTTAAAGCAACAGGTTTCGTTTTTACCAGCTGAATTGGCAGGAGGAGAGGCCGGAACTTTTGTTCCAGTAACTTTTGTTCCTAAGCAAACAATGAATGCTTCGCTAACTTTAACTCAGTTAATTTTTGATGGTTCGTATTTAGTGGGTTTACAATCAGCTAAAACCTATTTGAAAATTTCAGAACAAGCAAAAGAAAAAACCGAATTAGCAACAAGAGAAGCGGTAATTAATGCTTATGGTAATGTTTTGGTAACTGAAAAGACCATTGAAATTTTAGAGAAGAATCGAGGTGTATTAAAAAAGAATTTAAATGAAACTGAGAAAATCTATGAAAATGGATTGACAGAGCAGGAAAACGTGGAGCAGTTACAAATCACTTTAGGGAACGTGGAAAATAACTTGAGCAACGCAAAAAGAATGAAATTCATTGCTTATAAAATGTTGAATATAGCTCTTGGAAATTCTATCGAGAAGAAATTGGTTTTGACTGATACTCTAGATAATTTGGTTCTTTCGAATACAAATCTAAGCCTTTTGTCTCAGAAGTTTAATGTAGAGAATCATATTGATTTTAAAATGGCTGAAAACGATCGCGAAAGTAAAAGGCTGTTAATGAAATTAGAGCAAAGTAAAGCATTGCCGAGTTTATCAGCTTTTGTAAACTATGGAGCGAATACCAACGCGAACAGCTTTACTTTTTTCAATGCTAGCCAAAGATGGTTCGATTATTCGTTGTTAGGAGTTAGTTTAAATGTTCCAATCTTTAGTAGTTTGGGTAGGCAGTCAAAAACGGCTAGGGCGAGAATTGAATTAGAAAATTCTGAAATAAGAAAAGAAGAAGTTCGTCAAAAACTGAATTTACAGGTAGAGTCATCAAAAAGTGAATATCAGTTTAGTATTGAGAATTATGAAACGGCAAAAAAGAATTTAGGATTGGCAGAGCGTATAGAAAAGAAACAACAGGTAAAGTTTTTTGAAGGGATATCAACTAGTTTCGATTTACTTCAAGCGCAAAACCAACTGTATTCACAGCAAAATAGTTACGTTCAGTCAATGTTAAACGTAATAGCCAAAAAAGCAAAGTTAGAAAACGCATTAAACTTACCAATAAAATAATCAACTAATGAGAAGGATTGTATCATATATAGTTATTGCTTTAGTTTTAGCTTCATGTGGAAGCAAAGAGCAATCAGTAGAGTCCGTAATAGGTACGCAGGATTTACAACAAATTAGAACAAAAAAAGATCAATTAAGCGAAAAACAGCAAGGTTTAGCTGCCCAAATTAAGTTGCTAAATGATGAAATAGCGAAGTTAGACACAAGTAAAAAAGTTCCATTAATTACTACTTTTACGGCCGAGGAAAGTGTTTTTACACATTACTTGGATCTTCAAGGGAATGTTAAAACGAAAAAGAACGTATTGGTGTATCCAGAAATGCCTGGACAATTGGTGCGAATTTATGTGAAAGAAGGTCAGCGTGTTGCCAAAGGACAAGCATTGGCTAAGATTGATGATGGTGGACTTGGACAACAGTTAGCTCAAGTAGAGGCTCAAGTAAGTTTAGCGAAAACAACTTATGATCGTCAAAAAAGATTATGGGATCAAAAAATCGGATCTGAAATTCAATATTTACAGACAAAAACGAACTATGAAGCTTTAACCAGATCAGCAAATCAAATAAAACAACAATTAGGTAAAAGTGTTATTAAAGCACCCTTTACTGGAATTGTTGATGATGTAATAAAAGAGCAAGGAACTGTAGTAGCTCCAGGTCAAGGTTCAGAGGTTTTTAGAGTCGTGAATTTGAGTAATATGTATATAGAAACAGATGTTCCTGAAAGCTATATTAGTTCAGTTAAAAAAGGAAAAGAAGTACAAGTAGAATTTCCTATCCTTGGGAAAACAGTAACTTCTCAAGTTCGTCAGGCAGGAAACTTTATTAACCCAGCAAATAGAACATTTAAAGTAGAAGTAGGTGTTTCAAATAAAGATAGAAGTATTAAACCAAATTTAACTGCAAAACTTAGAATTAACGATTATTCGAATCCAAAGTCAATCTTAATCCCACAGAGTATTATTTCTGAAAATGCAAAAGGACAGCAATATGTATATGTGGTAAAAGATGTAAAGAACAATTTAGGAAAGGCGCAACAGGTAATTATTACAACAGGTAAAACTCAAGGAGATATCATTGAGGTATTATCGGGATTGGAAGTAGGTGCTCAGATTGTTCAAGAAGGAGCTCGTAGTGTTAAAGATGATCAGGAGGTTAAAATATTAAAGATTGCTAAAGAATCATAAAATTGAAAACGAATGACTGAAAAGCAAAAAAAACAAGTCGATAAAGAATTTGGTTTATCTTCTTGGGCAATCGGTAATAAAACTACTATTTATGTTTTAATTACATTGATTTTCATTCTTGGAATATCGGCTTTTATCAGCATGCCAAGAGAAAATTTCCCCGAGATACGAGAAACCAAAATTTATATAAGTTCCATATATCCAGGGAATACAGCTGAGGATATTGAGAAACTCATAACAGATCCTTTAGAGGATAAATTGAAAACAGTGAGTAATGTGGTGAAGGTTACATCAACCTCACAAGAAGATTACTCTATGGTTATTGTTGAGTTTGATGAGAAAATAGCTGTTGATCAAGCAAAACAAAAAGTTAAAGATGAAATTGACCAGGAAGTTTCGGGAGAAGACTGGCCAACGTTTAACGGAGCAAAAGTAGAACCTAATGTTTTTGAATTAAGCCTTTCAGAAGAAATGCCTATTCTTAATATTAATATTTCAGGTGACTATCCAGTAGATAAACTGAAAGAGTTTGGAGAGTACTTGGAAGATGAAATCGAGAACTTAGAAGAGATTAAGAAGGTAGATATTCGTGGGGCAGAAGAGAAGGAAGTTGAAATAGCTGTTGATATCTATAAAATGATGGCGGCCAAAGTGAGCTTCCAAGATGTTATTGATGCTGTAAGTCGTGGAAACTTGACAATGTCAGCAGGTAACTTAATTGCCAGTGGGCAAAGGCGTACTATTCGTATTTTAGGCGAGATCGAAGATCCACAAGAATTGCAAGATTTTGTAGTGAAATCGGAAAGAGGGAATTCTATTTATCTAAAAGATATTGCTTTAGTTACTTTTAAGGATAAAGATAAAACTACCTATGCCCGCGAATTTGGAGAGGCTGTAGTTATGCTTGATGTGAAGAAGCGTTCAGGGAAAAATATGGTGGAAGCGGCTGAGAAAATTCAAGTAATCGTTGAAGAAACGAAGGCTAATGTATTCCCAACTAATTTGAAAGTAACAACAGCAAACGACCAATCTTCTAAAACTATTGGGCAGGTTGATGATTTAGTAAACAATATCATTTTTGGTGTTATCCTAGTGGTATTGGTACTGATGTTTTTCTTAGGGTTTAAAAATGCCTTATTTGTTGGTTTCGCTATTCCTATGTCGATGTTTATGTCCTTAATGATCTTAGATTGGTTAGGATATACTATGAATACCATGATTCTATTTGGTCTGATTATGGGGCTAGGAATGTTAGTAGATAACGGTATTGTAGTTGTTGAAAACGTATATCGATTGATGGATGAAGGTATGTCGAGAATTGAAGCGGCGAAAAAAGGGATTGGAGAGATTGCTTTTCCAATCATTATTTCAACCTTAACTACGGTTGCAGCATTCGTTCCATTAGGAATGTGGCCTGGAACTATGGGGCAGTTTATGATTTACTTCCCAATTACTTTATCGGTAGTATTAGGATCTTCGCTTTTTGTAGCAATTTTCTTTAACTCGGTTATGGTATCTCAGTTTATGAGTACCGAAGATAAAGGGATGCCATTAAAGAGAATCATTATTTTATCATCGATTGTTGGTGGTTTAGGATTGTTAATCGTAATTGCTGGGGGGGCTTATAGAGCTTTAGGAACTATCATGTTGTTTACTGCAATTATGTTGTGGGTGTATAGAATGGTATTAAGACCTATGGCTAATGCTTTTCAAAATAAGGTTTTACCACGTTGGGAGCGTTTTTATGAAAGAATTTTAAGAGCAGTTTTAAAAGGGTACCGCCCAGGAATTATTGCTTTCTTAACAATTGTATTGTTGTTTCTAGCATTTGGTGGATTTGGTGCTTCTATTGGAAGTCAAAGAACAAAAGTTGAATTTTTTCCTGATAATACACCGAATCAAATTATAGTGTATATTGAGTACCCACAGGGAACGGATATTGAGAAAACAAATACAATAATGAAAGATTTAGAAGAGCGTGCTTATGCTGTTCTAAATTCACCAGAGTATGTTGATAACGGTTATAATTACTTAGTTGAAAGCGTGGTTTCTCAGGTTGGTGCAGGTTCAGGAAACCCTCAGACAGATGGAGGTTCTACAGCTGAAATGCCACATAGAGGTAAAATAACGGCTTCTATGAGAGAATATAAATATAGAAGAGGAGCCGACAGTAAAGAACTTCAAAAGAAGGTAACTGAGGCTTTAAAGGGTATTTATCCAGGTTTATCAATTTCTGTAGAAAAAGAAGCGGTGGGACCACCAGCGGGTTATCCAATTAATATAGAGTTGGAAGGTAAAGATTATGATGAGTTGATCGTTACTGCAGAAAAAATGCGTGATTATTTGAATACGAAGAGTATTCCTGGTATTGATGAGTTAAAAATAGATGTAAATAAATCAAAGCCTGCTATGTTGGTAAACGTGGATAGAAAGAAAGCAGGAGAATTAGGAGTGAGCTCGGCGCAGGTTGGTCAGCAATTACGTAATTCTATTTTCGGTTCTAAGGCTGGTGTGTATAAGGAAGATGGTGAAGATTATGATATCTATGTGCGTTTTAACAAGGATAATAGATACAATACGAGTGCTATTTTTAATCAGAAAATTACCTTCAGAGATCCTTCAAATGGTCAGGTAAAAACGATTCCAGTATCTGCAGTTGCTAAACAAAAGAATACTTCAGGGTTTAGTGCTATTAAGCATAAACAAGCAAAACGTATTGTAACAGTATACTCTGCTTTAGCACCTGGATTTACCGATGCGGCAGCTATAGTTGCAAAAATCCAAAATGAAATGAAGGCCTTTACAGAAAAACCTTCGACTGTAAAAATTGATTATACAGGTCAGATTGAAGAACAAAATAAGCAGATGAAGTTCTTAATGGGAGCATTCTTTGCCGGACTAGGATTGATATTCTTCATTCTTATTTTCCAGTTTAATTCAGTATCGAAACCAGCAATTATCATGTTGGCGATTTTCTTGAGTTTAATTGGAGTGTTTGGAGGGTTAATCATTACAGCAAAGCCTTTCGTTATTATGATGACAATGATGGGAATCATTTCGTTGGCAGGGATTGTAGTAAATAATGGAGTAGTACTACTTGATTATACCCAATTATTAATTGATCGTAAAAAAGTAGAACATAATATTGCTGAAGATGATTATTTGAATGTAAGTGTTTTAAGTGAAGCAATTATTAGAGGAGGTAAAGCCCGTTTACGACCAGTATTATTAACTGCAATTACCACAATACTCGGGTTAATTCCATTAGCGACTGGGTTGAATATTAATTTCTATACCTTAGTTTCTGAATTCAATCCGCATATTTATGTTGGAGGAGATAATGTTATTTTTTGGGGACCATTAGCTTGGACCGTAATCTACGGATTATTCATAGCAACGTTCTTAACATTAATTGTTGTGCCAATTTTATTTTATTTAGTAACTAAGTTTAAAATGTGGTTACGAAGTTTTTAATAAAAAAATATTAATAGAACTCGCTTAAATCCAAAAAGTTTAAATGGGTTCATTAATAGGAAAAGCTAAAACAGTCATGTTTTAGCTTTTTTTTCGTTCTAAAATACTGGGCTTTTGAGGTAATGTGTTGTTGTTTAGTTTTTTGTGTACATTTATAGAAGTGTTTCGTCTTATTTTGAAAAACAAGAATACTAACATAAAATAAACAAAATAACTAGCTTATGAATCGAAGGAAGTTTGTGAAAAGTGGAGCCGCTTTGGGAGCTCTTTTAACTTTTAGTAATGATTTGTTTGGAAATAATACTTCTCGCAGAATGGTAAAACCTAAAAATCAATTTCAACTGAATTATGCACCACATGAAGGTATGTTTAAAGAACATGCAGGAGAGGCTATTGTTGATCAGATAAAGTATATGAATAGCTTAGGATTTAAAGCTTTTGAGGATAATGAAATGAGGAATCGTTCAGTTTCTGAACAAGAATATATAGCCAAAACAATGGCTAAACTGGGTATGAATATGGGAGTATTTGTAGCTCATAAAATTTATTGGAAGGAACCTAATTTAGCAAGTGGAGATAAAACTTATAGAGAGGAGTTTTTGAACGATATTAAAAAATCTATTGAGGTTGCCAAGCGTGTCAATGCAAAATGGATGACAGTAGTGCCTGGTCATGTTGATTTAAGGAAAAATATGAGTTTTCAAATGGCAAATGTTATTGAAACATTGAAACAAGCTTCTGAAATACTGGAGCCTCATGGGTTAATTATGGTGCTTGAGCCGCTTAATTTTAGAGATCACCCAGGAATGTTTCTTTCGGAATCTCCCCAGGCTTATGAAATATGTAAGTCTGTAAATAGTTCGTCCTGTAAAATTCTTTTTGATATTTATCATCAGCAAATTCAAGAAGGAAACCTTCTACCTAATATAGAAGCATGCTGGGATGAAATAGCTTATTTTCAAATTGGTGATAATCCTGGAAGAAATGAACCTACCACGGGAGAAATAAATTATAAAAATGTATTTAAATATATTCACGGTAAAGGTTATAAAGGTATTTTGGGAATGGAGCATAGCAATTCGGTGTCAGGGAAAAAAGGAGAACAATTACTTATTGAAGCCTATAAATCTGTCGATGACTTTTAGTAATTGAATCTCCTTGTTTTGGGAATAATAGTAATAGGATTAGTCAGGTAAGCGATCCCTATCTTTTTTTGTTCTGTTAAATCTATAGGTAAATGTAACCGTACTGTTTCTACCCATTCTTCTAAAACTTGTTCTAGAGGTGTAATTCTCACCCGTGATTAATCTTTCTGTAATCCTTGAATCGAAAATATTATTCATATTTAAACTTAAGGAAGCTCTATCATTCCAAAAGTCTTTACTGAAGCCGATATTGGCAAAATAAATATCATCGGTAAAAGTTTGCCCACTTTCTCTTGCGCCTTGATAGTTTAAACTGGTTTGAATACTAAATTTAGAAAATCTAAAACGTGAGTTTAAACGAGAAGACCAAGCATCGTCATTCACATCATATAGCCCTTTTTGTTGATAGGTGGAATAATTGAATTCACTTGATAGTCGTAACCATTTAAATGGAGAATATCTTAAAGCAAGTTCGGCTCCTGCTCTGCTTTCGGTTCCTGAGTTTACAGGCATTGAAACAAGAGCGCCGTCAGTTTCTATGAATATTTGCGTCTCAAATAAATTTGTAGTTCGTTGAAAATAAATAGATGGATTCACAGTAAATTTATTCCACCTTTTTAAGGTCCCAAGCTCAAAAGAGTTAGTGTACATTGGATTTAAATCTGGATTTCCTATGCGGTAGTTTTTGCGATCGGAATATCCTCCAAAAGGATTCAATTGCCAAAACCTTGGACGACGAATTCTTCTGCTGTAACTTAATTGTAAATTAGTCGATTTTGTAAAATTATAGGTCAAATGAACTGTAGGAAATAAATCAGTGTAGTTCTTGTCGGTCGTAAAAAATCCTTTTGTATCAGTACTTCCAGTATTAGAATGTTCAGCACGTAAACCTAACAAATATTGAAATTTGTTTTCTTTGTTTCCATATTGTAAGTAAGCTCCATAAATCCCTTCATTATATTTTAAAAGGTTGTCAAATCTGTTAATAACATTTCCGTTATCCCATACTGTATAGTCACTATCAATATTTCTAACTTCTCCTTTAATACCGATTTCAACATATGATTTTGGAGTAATAGGCATTTTGAAGTCAGATTGGAAAAGAAAATCTTTGCTACTTTCAATATCTCGAGATGAAAGATTTCCAGTAGCTACTTCAGTAGGGAAGGTTTGACTTTCTTCAATAAATTCGTTCTCATCATCATTCCAAAATTCATACTGAAGATTTACAGTAAGTTTTTGCCCTTTTTTATCGAATGTTTTGATATAGTTTAACTCTAATTGATTGGCTTTTTGTGGTTCTCTATAACTTTCACGATTGAATAAACTTTGGGTTAACTCTCTGTGTTTATCCAAACTATTAAAGCTGTAATCGGTGTTTCGATAACTTACATTTCCTCTATGATAATAGCTTAATGTTATGGTGTTGAAATCATTGATATAATAGTCTCCTCCAAAATAGATGTTTAAAACCTTGTAGGTAGATTCTGTTTCTGTAGTTCTTTCTAAAAATGATTCAATTTCGTTGTTGTTAAAGTCTGTTCTAAATAATGAACTATTTCCATTAAAAGAAATATGGCGGTATCTAAAATTAGAGAACAAATTAAACTTTTCCTTTTTGTAATTTACATTATAATTGATACCATGATTATCGGGAATCCCTGAGGTTAATTGAAGTGAGCTACCAAAGCCTCCAATTTTGTTCTTTTTCAAAATAATGTTAATGATACCAGCGGTACCTTCTGCATCATATTTTGCAGATGGATTTGTAATTACTTCTACTTTTTCAATGCTTTCAGAAGGAATTTGCTCTAGACCGTTATTATTGGTTAATACTGATGGTTTTCCGTTAATAAGGATTCGGACACTTGAATTTCCACGTAAACTAACACTTCCTTCTGCATCAACATTTACAGAAGGAACATTATTTAAAATGTCGTTTACGTTTCCACCTTTTGATAGTAAATCTTTTCCTACGTTAAATACACGCTTGTCCAATTTATATTCAGTGGTCGATTTTTCTGCAATAACTTGAACCTCTTCTAATGCTTCCGCATCTTCCTCTAAAAAGATGGTTGGGAGATTAGTGTTTTTTTTGAAATGGACATTTTTATTAACGTAATTTCTAAAGCCTATAAATTCTACTTTTAAGTCATAAATTCCTGGTTTAAGAGATAAAGAGAATTCACCAGTTTGATTTGTTGATTCTCCGGTTATAATCTCGTTGTTTAAGGGGTTAGTGATTATAACTGTAGCATACTCCAGTGGAATATTCCCCTTTTTTTCAAGGATTTTACCTCTAATTGATAACTGCGCTATGCTAACAAAGGAGGTAAGAAATAATAAAGTAAATAGTTTGCTTTTCATTCTGTAATAATTTAACTGCTGTTTGAGAAGCAAATATGAGAGGACTTACTGGGCGCTTTTGAGAGAGTAGATGAATGTGTCAGAATAATCGACGTATTCAAAAAATTGGTAAGAATCCTGTATTCAAGGGGTGAAACTTAGGTTTTATGCGAAAAAGAAGGAAGTTCGTCTTTTTTAACAAAAATTGAGGGTTGAGTTTCTATTTTTGTTGTTATGAATAAATTTAACGTTGTTATTTCCTTTTTTCAGAAGAATAGAATAGTAAGGCATATATTATTTTGGTTATGTGTACTAATGGTGACTGTTCCAAAAGGTTTACTTGAGCATCATGAGTCTGTTTTTAAGCTTTCCGTATACAATACCAGTTTTTTGGTGAGTCAAATTTTGGCGTCTTATTACTTTGCCTATTTCGTTATTCCTAAATTTATTTTAACGAAAAAGTATGTCGTAGCGGCTTTACTTTCGCTTTTAGGTTTGTATTTTTTCAGTGCGTTTGCAAGAATAGTTATGGTTCATATAGCGGAACCGATTGCACGAGAAGGAGTTTTTGTGCAAGAAACGATACTTCAAATTTTAAGTGATTTAGGGAAATTGTTTATTCATTATATGCCTCATGTTTATTCTGCAGTTTTGGTTTTTTTATTTGTTAAATACTTCCTGGATTATCGAAAGGTGAAGGATAAAGATCTGAAATTCCAAAAAGAGAAAAGTGAAAATGAGCTGAGGGTGTTAAAAGCTCAATTAAATCCACATTTCTTATTTAATACCTTAAACAATGTTTATACGTTGGCTTTAAGTAATTCTCCAAAAACGGCAACATCAATAGGAAAGCTATCGGAAATCTTAGATCATGTTTTATACAGGTGCAATGATAAGTATGTAGCTTTATCAAATGAAATTGAGCTTTTAGAAAATTACATAGAACTAGAAAAGTTGAGGTATGATGAACGGCTTAAAGTTACCTTTGAAAAAGAGTTAAACAGTAATCTCAAAATACCACCATTAATTTTACTATCATTAGTGGAAAATGCTTTTAAACATGGAGCCGGAGAAGATAGTGGTTCTCCTGAGATTAACATAAAAGTGGTTAGTGATAGAAATGAATTGTTTTTTTTAGTTGCAAATACTGTTTCGGTTGATTATGTCGTAAAAAAAGAAAGCATTGGGTTATCTAATATTCGTAAGCAACTGGATTTGGTATATCATAATTTTTATGATTTAGATTTAGAAGTGAAAGGCAATTGGTTCAATGTTGAGTTGAAAATAAATCAATTAGAAATTAGATAATTTGAATTGATATGAAAGTAAGATGTTTAATAGTAGATGATGAACCTTTAGCAGTTCAGTTGATTCAAAAACATATTGAAAGAATCGAAAGTTTAGAGGTTTCTACAACCTGCAATAACGCCTTGAAGGCTTTCGAAATTTTAAATACTCAGGAAATAGATTTAATGTTTTTAGATATTAAAATGCCTAATATTACAGGTCTAGATTTCCTGAAAACAATAAAGAATCCGCCAAAAACTATATTTACAACAGCTTATCGAGATTATGCCATTGAAAGTTATGATTTGGATGTGGTCGATTATCTCCTCAAACCAATAACTTTCGAACGTTTTTTTAAGTCGGTTGATCGATTTTTAAGAAATAAAAAGCAAAATGTTTCAGAGTTAGAAGTACTATCTGAAGAAAGAGAATTCAAATTTTTAAAGTCAGGTAATAAGCATCATAAAGTTTTTTTTGATGATATTTTGTTTGTGGAAAGTATTAAAGATTATGTTAGAATTCATCTTGTGAATGATAAACGTATCGTTGTGAAGTATAAAATAGGAGACATGGAGAGGGATCTAAAAAAACAAGATTTTTTTCGAGTTCATAGATCATATATTATTAATAAAAAAAGAATAACTGCATTTTCATCGAATGAAATTGAAATAGACTCAATAGAGGTTCCTATTGGTGCGAGCTATAAAGAAGAAGTGAATACGTTTTTAAATACAGTAAAGGAGTTGTAAAATTATATTAAAAGATATTTTTGTGCTAGAATGAAGAAGGTTTTTACAGTAGAAGAAATTAAGAGAAAGATAGAACAGTACTGCGTTTATCAGGATCGATGCCATAAGGAAGTGGAAACAAAGATGAGGGAATATCAACTAATACCCCAGGCGAGAGAGTTGATTATGTTGCATTTATTTGAACATAATTTCTTAAACGAAGAACGTTTCTCAAAAAGCTTCGCAAGAGGAAAGTTTAGGATCAAGAAATGGGGAAAAGAAAGAATAGTTAGAGAGCTTAAGCTAAGAGATATTACTACAGCTAATATAAAAATAGCATTAAAAGAAATTGACAAAGAGGACTATATAAGGACATTGAATGAGTTAGTGGAAAAGAAAAATCGTTCAATTAACGAAACGAATATCTACAAAAGAAAAAAGAAGTTGTTTGATTACCTTAAATATCGTGGTTATGAAACTGATTTGATTATGGGGGTTTTGAATGAGATAATAAAAAATCCTCTTTAATATAATTTATATTAAAGAGGATTGTAGCGGTTAAGCAAAAACTTGGTTTAGTTTAAAACCAATTTCTTAGTTGCTATTTTATTATTTGTTTTCAAATTAAGTAAGTAAATACCTTTGGTGAAATTACTTAAATCAATATAGAAGTTATTTTCGTTAATGTTCTTTTTCGTAACAATAGTTTTTCCGGTAATATCAAAGATTGTGAAATGCATATTAGCGCCTTCTGACTTCCATCTAACGTTGAAAATGCCTTCTGAAGGGTTTGGAGAAACTAATACGTTATCAAGTAATTGGATATCACCACTAGATAAAGTACCTTCTATTACTAAGTCATCAATTACAGCTCCTTCTTCATTAGTTGCTGCATCAGCATGAAATGCAAATCTAAAAACAATTTCAGTTTCACTTTGGAGGCTCGCTAGGTCATAACTATAATCATGACTTGTCGCGTTTGTTCCTCCTAAAGGATTACTGTCTTCTCCTTCACCCGTCCATTGCTTACCAGGTAATGGTACATTATATGGAGGAGGAGAAGCTGTAGCACTGCTATTATACCAGTTAGCGTCATTCGCAGACCCTAAAACGCTCCAGTTAAGGCCTTTATCTATTGAGTGCTCAACAATCATATAATCCCAATCTTGTTCAATATCAAAAGCCATTTTAAACCTTAAAATAGGATTAATAACATTAGATAGGTTATAGTATTTCGTATAGAGATATCCTGTAGTATTATCAGGGTGATTTCCAGCTAGTTTTGTAGCATACGCTTTCTGTCCATTAGGGGTCGATAATAAAGTCTTATTTACAGTTCCTAGTTCCCATAAATCATTTTGTGATAGCAAGGCATCCTCTGCGTTTTCGAATGAATTAACCGTTGTAGGTGTTTCGTTCAAATGATTAACTGAAAACATTTTTCTTGAGCTATTATTGGTAGAATAAGTATCATTAGCAATTTCTGCCGTAACATTTATTTCATAAGTACCAATAGCTAAATTTTCAGTAGGTAAGGTTATTTCAGTTGTTTGCTCTGAGGCTAAAGAACCAGTCCAGTTCTCGTTTTTAACTGTGCCTCCATTAAAATTATAACTTATAGTAGCACTGGTCATGGTCTCTGTTCCCTGATTTTTAATGGTTATTTTAGGAACTATTGAACCAGACGTATTAATAATATCATTTGAAGGAGCATTGACAGAGATCAATCGAACATCATTGGCAGGTAACTGCTTAGGTATATCTGTAACAAAAATCCCTCTGCCGTAAGTAGCTGCATACAATTTTGAATCTTCTTCGTTTACCTCAAGATCAGTAACTTTTGTATTTGGTAAGTTATTGTCAAAAGTTTCCCAAGTTGTTAAATCATCATTTGTATAATATACACCTAAATTTGTACCAACATAAATAGTACTATTACCGCTTCGTGTATGATGTTTTATAACATTCTTTCCTTCAGAAGGTAGGTTTCCTGTAATATTGGTAAATGTAGGAGCAGGACTCTTGATATTTGTACTTTTAAATATAGAGCCTGAAGCAACAATCCAAGCTATATTAGCATCAGTATTACTAATTTCAATTGAAGCTATTTCTCCTCCTGAAAAATTAATTCTAGAGAAAGTACTTGCTTTATCTGTAGTTCTGTAAAGGCTAAAAGAATTAGAAACTAACATGAAGTTATCATCATTTGGATCAATTTCAATGTTGTCTAGGTTACCTCCAAAAGAATGATTTGATACTTTTGTCCATGCTCTGTTTTCTAACTTGTAAATTTGACTGAATCCTGAAAATAGTTCTCCCGAACTGTTCATAGACATTGGAGTAATCCATTCTCCACCACTGTCACCAGGGCCAGTTTCGTCACTGGGAGCTCCAACCCAATACGACGGTGTTTTTCCTCCATCTTGAGATACATTTAAACTTCCTCCAAATTGAGTGAAGCCATAAAAAGTACCTGAGTCATTTATATCAACAACTCCTTCCATACCGTCTCCACCATGATAGTTGTACCAGTTTCCGTCAGTTAAACCAAAACCTCCGTTATCTTGTAATCCTCCCGCTATAGTGTTAACTTTTTGCTGAGAGATCGATATTTTGTAAAATTGACTAATAGCAATTTTCTTTGTTAAATCGGTAAAACTAGATCCTTCATTAGTGGAAACGTAGATTCCTCCATCGGTACCAGCGAAAAACTTACCATCGATAAATCTTAAAAAATGGATATCAGCATGAGTATAGCTTGTTTGGTTGTAATTACTCCAACTATTTATTTTGGAGAAAGATCCGCCACCATTAGTAGATTTCCATATGTCTAAAACACCAACATAAACAATCTCTGGGTTTGAAGAAGAAACAGTAAGAGCAAGGTCATACCATGCTTGAGTACTTGCAAATATATCATTTGTTTCAGCAGTTCTTGTAAAACTATCTCCACTGTTTGTAGATTTATAAATTCCATTAAAGTTGCTACGGTTGTTACCAGCACTAATTATATATACATAATTAGGGTTTGCAACAGTAACATCCATTGTCATTCTTGTAGAGTTAGTTAATCCGGTTATTGTGACCTCATTGAACGACTCTCCTCCATTACTTGATTTGTAAAATTTAGTTTTGGAAAGTGCGTACCAAGTATTAGGGTCACCTGGTTTCATCTTAATGTCTATAATTTCGGCATTCAATTTTGTAGTCCAACTGGTACCTCCATTAGTTGTTTTTTGAACTCCAGAGCTTGTAGCCACCAAAACTGTTTCAGGAGAGTTTGGATGAATATAAATTTCGTTAACTGAGCTAGTCGGATTTCCAGGAATAGCTCCAGTACTTTGCCAAGTGCTTCCTCCATCTGTAGTTTTCCAAACTCCAACAGAATATGAATCATCGGCGTCATCATCACCTGTGGCAATATAGATGATTTTTGAATCATTCGGATGAACAGCAATTCCAGAAACACCAATTTGAGGTAGGTAATCAGTTAGTGGCTGCCAGTTTAAACCAGCATCGGTAGATTTCCAAATACCTCCAGCAGGAGAACCTACGTAATAGGTGTTAGAGTTGTTAGGGTCAACAGCGATAGCATTAACTCGACCTTGTCCAGTTTGTTGGAAATTTCTTGCTCCAAATCTATTAGAGTTTTCATAGGGGCCAAGAGGCTCCCATTGACCATTATTATTCGGATTTCTTCTGCTCATGTTATTTTTCTCTCGCCATGCGGCCCATAAATCACTTGCTGGAGCAATAGAACCATCAGGTTTAAGGTAGTCAGACCAATGGTTTTCCCATCTTTTAAAAGGTTTGTATCCACTTCCTTTTTTCTCTTTATCTATTGTTTCGAAATAACGTTCTGCTGTTTCAGAAATTTCTTTAAGAGAATTATTAGATCTTCTTTGTTGATTATTATGCATCCAAGGAGCATTCGTTTGAATTTGTCCAAAAAATGAATAGGGTACAACAAGTAGTAGTAAAAAAGTAATTGTTTTCTTCATTCTGTGTATTATTATATAGTACTAAAACCTTATTTTTTGTTAAGGAAGAATTAGGTTTTAGAGAGTTATTCTAAAGTATAGTAACAAGCTAATTTGAATTAACCCGACTAAATTAACGTATTTTATTGAAAATACTATCTATTTTAACAGAATTGTCAAATGATTTCTTTCGGAAAGTATGCTCAATTTTTGAGTTTAAACTACTAAATGTAGAGAATACATTTTTTACTTGTAAGTCTATTTCTTTGGCTGTAATTGCAGGGATGTAAGTCATGTCAGCTAATCTTAATACTTCGTTTTGAAAAACATTAATTCTAGCTTTAAAGGCAGGTGCTTTTAATTCTTCAATGTCAATACTATCTTTGGCTAACTTAGTTAGTTGTTTTAACTCTAAAGCATTATTGAGTGCTTCACGAGAGGATATTTCTTCATAAACTTTTAAAAAGTCTTTTAAATCGAAATATTCTTTCCATAATCGAATATTATTTAAAGAAAGGCTATCTAGTTTTTTTGAGGTGTGCTTTTTCGGAATATCCATTTTCGAATTTACAGTAGTGTTTTGTTCTATGGCCTCTTTTTTTTGCGATTTACAAGAGAATAACAAAATGACTATTATAATACTAAAAAAAAACTGAAAGTGTACCTTATTGCTCATGGTTGTAAAAATACGGCTTTAAAAATGTATACCAAATCGATACGAAAATTTTATGGTTTTGTTAATACTCAAAAAAGCATATTTTTCTTTTGTGAAATCTTAAATTTAATACCTTTGTAAGGTCGTATTTTTGAATAATTAATAATGAGTAAGATATTAATCATAGGAGCTTGCGGGCAAATTGGGACAGCTTTAACTGAAAAGTTGAGAGAAGAGTTTGGAAATGAAAATGTTGTAGCTTCTGATATAAGGGAAGGAAGAGAAGAGATGATGGGATCAGGACCATTTGAAATCGTTGATGCGACGAGTAAAGAGCGGATTTTAGAAGTAATTAAGAAGCATGATGTAAAACAGGTCTATTTAATGGCCGCTATGCTTTCTGCTACAGCAGAGAAGTATCCTCAGAAAGGATGGGAATTAAACATGACTTCTTTATTGGCTGTGCTTGATTTAGCCAAAGAAAAATATATTGAAAAAGTTTTTTGGCCTAGTTCAATGGCAGTATTTGGAAGTACATCTCCAAAGATTAATACTCCTCAACAAACTGTAATGGAGCCAACAACAGTTTATGGAATAAGTAAAGTGGCTGGCGAACATTGGTGTAATTATTACTATGAAAAATATGATGTCGATGTAAGAAGTATTCGTTACCCTGGTATCATTAGTTGGAAATCATTACCTGGCGGTGGAACTACAGATTATGCGGTAGATATTTATTTCGAAGCTCTAAGAAAAGGGAATTTCGAGTGTTTTTTATCTGAAGATACGAGATTACCTATGATGTATATGGAGGATGCTATTAAAGCAACAGTGAACATCATGAAAGCAGATTCTCAGAGTATCAAAACAAGAACTTCATACAATCTCGCAGCAATTAGTTTTACACCAAAAGAAATTGCTCAGGAGATAAAAAACTACATTCCTGATTTTGAAATCGTTTATAAACCAGATTTTAGACAAGATATAGCAGATTCTTGGCCTCGAATAATTGATGATTCGGCGGCGAGGAAAGATTGGGGATGGGAACATGCATATGATTTGCGATCAATGACAGAAGATATTGTAACTAACCTAAGAAAGCATGAAGAACTACTATCGTAAGAACTATTAAAATTTTACGTCTAAGATTACGCAATTGTAACATTAGTAATGTATAAAAGTATTTTTAATAAATACTTTTGTGTAAAAAGATAAAATAGATGAAAGACATAATTGAAAGTAGTTTGCAAAAAGCAATATCTTATACAGAATATAGATCTTTAGTTAGCACTTTGATTAAAGAAAAGAAATCAACTGGAGATGTGCAATCCGAAGATTTGTTAAATTATAGTGTTTTAAACGATAGGAGAATGAGTCGTTTGGATAAGACTATTAAGATTTCAGATGATGTAAAAAGTAAGGTGCAGGAATACCAAAACGAACAAACTTGGCTAGTATTGACAGAAGGATGGTGTGGAGATGCAGCACAGAATATTCCAGTTATTAATAAAATTGCAGAAGAGAATTCGAAAATTAGCTTGAAATTTGTCTTAAGAGATGAAAATGTAGAGTTAATGAATGAGTTTTTAACCAACGGGGGAAAGGCTATTCCTAAGCTTATTGCTTTAGATAAAAATAAGAATGTAATAGGTACTTGGGGACCTCGTCCGAGTGAGGCAACATCGATGGTTAAAAATTATAAAGAAAAAAATGGAAAAATAGATGCAGAATTCAAAAAAGATTTGCAACTTTGGTACAATAAAAATAAAGGTAGGAATACCGAAGAGGATTTATTATCGTTATTCAACTAATTAAAATTAAAAGTTATATTACCGTTTGATGATTTTATCATCAAACGGTTTTTTAATACAACAATAGTATGTTTATAGAACATGATACGTTATCAGATGAAGCTAGAGTGTGGATATATCCAGCAAGTCGAAAATTTTATCCACAGGAAATAGAAGATTTAAAAGGAAAACTACAAGCTTTTGTTTCATCTTGGAAAAACTCTGATGAAGAATTTAAAGCTTCATTTGAGATTAAATACAATCGTTTTATTGTGTTTTATGCAGAAAAAAATGTTTCACTAAAAAGCACGGATATAGATGAGCAAGTATCTTTTATATTGTTACTTCAGAATGAATATGAAATAGATTTACTGGATAAAATGAATGTGTGCTTTAAACAAGGTGAATTTGTTCAGTACAAAGAAATAAAAGCTTTTAAAAAGATGTTAAAAGAAAAATCGGTTTCATCCAAAACTATTGTTTTTGATAATCTTGTTCAGTCAAAATATGACCTTGAAAATTATTGGGAAGTCCCAATGTCAGAGAGTTGGTATAACCGATTTTTGTAAACTTTTAAAAGAAACTAAAGCCAATTCCCAAGGAAATACTGTCGAGATTTCCATTTCGAAATCCAGCAATTTTTTTTCTATGAAATTCTAATTTAATGATTCCATTCCAACGGTTGTCACTTAGTCCTAAAAGACCGATTCCCGCCTTATAGTAGTTTCCGTTTGAGAACCTTCTAGACGGGCGGAACATTTGGCCATAACTGCCTTCTAAAAACCAAGCTTGGCTATCATCCACAATAAAATTGTATCGTAAACTACCGTACATAGGGATAGAATTAATTGCGTAAGAAAAGTGATGATCATAACCAATATTTATACTTGAAGCCCATCGTTTATCAAATTGATATCCAATTCCAGTTCTTATTAAAACAGATTTTGGTTCTATGAATGTTTCGTCATCGTCGTTATTGAACAATTCATAATCTTGATTTACCCCAAAGGTAGTGCTAATTGATCCTGTGAAAAAAGGATGACCTTTGCTTGTTTGGCAAAAAGTATGAATTGCAAATAATAAAGCAGTAGTTAGTAGGAGGTTTTTCATTTTATATTAAGTTTTCATCAGAATTAACAAAAACTGTTCCATTAATTGTAACACTATGCTCTTTTTAATACTAATAATATAAAAGCTATAAATGATTAGAAGAAAAGAGATTTACATCACACAGCCAATACTTAGAAATAATAGAGAATTATTTCGGAAGAAACATTTGTTTGAAAGAACTAGGGCAGATACATTAAAAGAAGCAAAAGGAAAGTTAAGTTTTAAAATAGTTTCATTAGACAAACTTCAAACGATCAAAGAAAAAATTATTAAAAAAAAATATTTTGATAAAGTTTTGGAATGCATAATAGTATTGACGGTTACTTTAGTTTTCATAATTCTGACAACCTCTGTAATTATTCAAGAAAAAGGAAAGAGAAAGGAATTAAAAGAAATGGAAAGAGTGGCGTATATGAAATTAAATATACCCAAATATAGGTTTTATATTGATGATGGAAATAAATGGCTTAGAGAAGGACATTACAAAAATGCCCGATATCAATTTCGAAAAGCACTGGAGTTATTTCCAGAAAATGAATTGGCTAAAGAAAAATTGAATATAGCGAATTTTAAAAGTAAAAACAGATAATTTTAACTTTCTAATGAGGCAACAAATTCATCAATAGATTGAGCGTTGTCGACTGAGAAATCACCAATTTTAGTTCTTCTTAAGCTTGATAAATGCGCTCCGGAATTTAGAGCTAAGCCAAAATCATATGCTAAAGATCTAATATAAGTTCCTTTGCTACAAACAACTCTAAATGCTACTTTAGGAAAATCTATTTTGGTTATTTCAAACTCTTTAATTTCTATTTCTCTAGATTTTATTTCTGTAGTTTTTCCGGCTCTTGCGAGTTCATATAAACGTTTCCCCTCTTTTTTGATTGCTGAGAAAATAGGCGGTTTCTGTTGAATTTTTCCTACGAATTTTGTTGTTGTTTCCTGAATTAACTCAGGAGTAATGTGCTCCGTAGGAAAAGTATGATCTATTTCTGTTTCTAAATCATAGCTAGGCGTTGTAGCACCAATGGTAAATGTACCGGTATATTCTTTTATTTGCCCTTGATAGGTTTCAATACTTTTCGTTTGTTTACCCGTACAGATAATTAGTAAACCAGTAGCTAAAGGGTCTAATGTCCCTGCATGTCCTACTTTTATTTTTTTCAGATTATAGTGCTTTCTAATATGCCAACGCAATTTGTTAACTACTTGGAAAGAAGTCCACTCTAAAGGTTTATCAATTAATAAAACCTGTCCGTTTTTAAAATCTTCAACTGTCATTTAAAAAAATAAAGAATATACAATCGCAATAACACCTACAATTGCGCAATAAATAGAAAAATAAGAAAGTTTACTTCTTTTAACTAAAGCAATCATCCATTGACATGCTAAAAGTCCAGAGACAAAAGCAGCGATGAACCCAACTGATAAAGGAAGTATTTCCGAACTTTGAAGGTTAATATCTCCTCCAAGTATATCTTTAGCAACCTTACCTAAAATTAAAGGAACAACCATTAAAAAAGAAAAACGAGCAGCTTTTGTTCTGTCAACTCCTAATAAAACAGATGTTGAAATTGTAGCACCAGAACGAGAAATACCAGGAAGCATCGCAATTGCTTGTGAAATACCGATAACAACAGAATTGCTAAAAGATACTTTTTTATCTGTGTTTTTGGCTCTGTCTGCTAATAAAAGAAGCAGAGCTGTTACTAGAAGCATGCAACCCACTAAAAGAATTTTCCCTCCAAAAAAACTTTCGAGTTCATCTTCGAAAGCCAAACCAATAATTACAGCAGGAATCATTGATAAAACTATTTTAACTGAAAATTTGGTTTGCTCATTCCATTTAAATTGAAACAATCCTGATAAAATTTCAATAACTTCCTTCCTGAAAATTACCAAAGTACTCAATGCAGTAGCAGCATGTAAAACCACCGTGAAAGTTAAACTTTCCTCAGGAACAGAAGTGTTACCAAAAATAGCTTTTGCTATTTCCAAGTGTCCACTTGATGATACTGGTAAAAATTCAGTAAGCCCTTGAATAATACCAAGGATAATTGCTTCTAGTAAATCCATTTTATTTTTTTGGGTTGGCTAAAATAGCATAAATTTCTATACCAAATCCAATAAGCACTAAAGTAGGGGCCAAACGAATTCTTCTCCAGCTATAAAGTTCAGGGTTGAATACATTGGGGTCATCACTACCTCCTCCTGCCATGAGTATGAAGCCAAGAGCAATTACAGCTAAACCAATAAGCATGATAATGTAATTTCTCTTTCCGAAAAGAAAGCTACTTTCTGTTTCCTTGTTATTTTTCATTTTTAATAATATAAATCGTTCGTTTGTAGGTTTAAAAAGCGTTGAGTTGCAAAAAATGTACTAATCCAAGTAATAATAAATGCACTTAATAACACTCCCCCTGCAATATAAGTTAATGATAAGTAGTCTTTCAATAAAGCTAATGTCGGAACATATTTATCGACATAATAAATGATAATAAATAAACCGATTAGCGAGATAAAGGCGCCTAAAACGCCTAGTTTAATGCTTTGCCAAATAAAAGGTTTTCTAATAAAACGTTTTGTTGCTCCAACCATTTGCATGGTTTTAATGTTAAAACGTTTGGAATAAATAGCGAGTCTAATTGAACTGTTTATTAAAATAATGGCAACTAAGCCGAAGAAACCACTTAAAACTAACAACCAAAAACTCATTTTCTTTATGTTTTTAGTCAATAAGTTTACCAATGGCTTATCGTAATTTACTTCAGCAATCAAACTATTTTTTTGATAAGTATTTTCAATTTCACTCATTTTTTCAGGAGTGACAAAATCAGCATTTAAATAAATATCAATCCCATTTTTAAGAGGGTTATCTCCAAGAAACTGTAAAAAATCTTCACCTAAATCCTTTTTATAGGCTTTGGCAGCTTCGTCTTTCGTGATGTAAAGAATATGTTTGGTATACGCCTCTTTTTTTATTGAGGCTTGCAAATTTTCTAATTGTTTTTTAGAAACATCGTCTTTTAAGAATAAAGTCATCACAACTTTTTCTTTAAAATGGTTGGCAACATTTGTAGATTTAAGCAAAACAAACCCAAGTATGCCAATCATGAAAAGTACCAAAGCGATACTTACGACAACAGATACATACGAGGATTGCAATCGACGTTTTTGAAAAGAATCAAAAGATGTGCTCATTTTAGATGGCTGTTTTAACTCCGCAAGATATAAAATCAAGAATCAAATGTCAATCATTGACCAGACAATTATTCTTCAATTCTAAATCTTTCGGTAGGATGAAAATAACTCCATTAAATTAAATGAAAAAGTTCAAACTTTATTGTTCTTTTATTTAAAATTCGAAGGAATTTCTTGGCACAATTCAATAAGAACTCCATTGGTAGTTTTAGGGTGCAAGAATGCAACTAATTTATTGTCCGCTCCTTTTTTAGGTGTTTCATTTAAAACTGTAAATCCTTCTTGTTTTAAACGAGTAATTTCCATTTCAATATTATCAACCGCAAAAGCAATATGATGAATTCCTTCTCCTTTTTTATCGATAAATTTAGCAATGGGACTATCTGTTTTTGTAGCTTCTAATAATTCGATTTTATTAGGACCTGATTTAAAAAAGGAGGTTTTAACTCCTTCACTCGCTACTTCTTCAATTTTGTAATGTGCCTCTCCAAAAAGAGAAGCAAATAGCTTGTTTGATTTATCTAAATCTTTAACCGCTATTCCAATATGTTCTATTTTATTCAAATTCATGGGCTAAAAATAGGGGTTTTGGAAGTATTTTTTTGTTATAAATTTTCTAAATCTATCTCATTGGCCATAATGATAATTATATCTGATTTATTAACCAATGAAAGTATTTGCCCAGTTATTCCTTTTAATTGTTCGTGTTGGTGGCAAAAACTCCAAAGCTCATGAATAAAAACTGTGAAATCTTCATTGGGGTCGTATTTAAATTCATTGGTTTGGTATAACAAGCCTAAAAGTTGATTAATTAACTTTTTAGCATTTTCAAGCTTTTCGTTGAAACTGGAAAAAACGTCCCATAGGTCTTCTTGTGCTCGAGTTAACAAAGTAGCAGTAAAAAAAAGATGTTCCTTTTTTTTACTTCCGCCATTTGATGGAATAAAAGCACTCAATTCAGCTCGTTTGGCAGAGAATTTAGAAGATTCTGGTAGGTTTAAATTTTTTAAAACGTCCTCTGTTGTCGTAAGCCATTTCGAAAAGTTACGAATACTTACGGTGCTTTTTTTCTGAATTTGATCGGCAATAGGTGAAATATTATTTAGTTGTAAAGTAATATCGGATGTTATTTTTGTAATGGACTTTCTCATGATTATTCAGGAAGTAATTTTGATTCTATTTCTCCATTATCATTTTCTGAAGTATACCATTCCATGCCTTCTTCGTTTAATGTCATTTTTATTTGGACAATATTTTCTGGCTTGATTTCGTTTAGTTTATGGGCTTCAACAATTACTTTAGTGTTTTGTTTTACAACTTGTTTAGAGGAAATAAGTGATTTCAAATTCAACTGAAGTTGCTTAGTAAGAGAATTGTAATCCAATTTTTTGGGATAAATAGATAAAAATCGCTCAGCAACTCTCATTGAAAATTGATTCAGAAACTCGTTGTTATTTTCATTAGCTTTTAAATTCTTTTCTAAGATGTCGGTTTCTTCGGCAATTAGAGATCTCAAGAGTGTCGAAGTTTTTCGATCAAAAGAATTTACTTTAGAGGTGTTTTTGAGAATATTATAGGCTTGAGAATTAAACTCGATATTATTAATGGGTTCATAATCTTGTTCATAATCATTCGAGAGTTCGCTAATGGCAACGGGAATGGTAAGTTCGATATTTTGAGCCTTGAACCTAGGAATGGTAAAATGCTTTAGCAAATCGTGCTTTGCAAATTTCTCTGCAATTTCCAAAGATTTTAAATCAGACATTAATCGAGCTTCAGCGATAGAGGTGGCAATTCCGCCAAGATATTCATTTAAATTAACCATAATAAAAAGTTTAAAAAGAGACTGATTTCGTATATCTTCTTCAGTCTCTTATGTGTTATACTTAAGCTACTGTTGCAATGCTATCTTCAAGCATGTCCAATATTCTACTTAGCCCTTCTGGTAACTCGTCGTTTACCGCTCTTACCTTTACGCCTAAGTTGTAAGTCTTATCTACTTTTACTCCCTGAGAAGTGTTTCTCTTGTAAGAAGCCGAAGCCTTAAAGTTTACAATCTTATAATTGATTCCTAACTCAGCACTTGCGGCAAATTCGGTAGAAATATCTCTGGTTTCTGTAGAACTTAAACGCGCATTGAAATCAATATTTACTTCATCAATTCTTATAGAAGGAATCGTAAGTGTTGTTAAAAATGGCACCTTAATTTCTACTTCGTTCTCTATAAATTTTTGGTTATTTGGTCCGGCTGCGGTATTAGGATCGTAATCAGGATTAGGAACAGATTTCTTGTATTGAAAATCTACATAACGAAGTGGAGCTGTTCCACCACCTGGTGGGGTGTTTTCAAAACCAACTTCTTTAATAAAGTTAACAGTTGCCATTGAAGCGGCAGTTTGTGCTTGAATAGCAGCTTGTAATGGTCCTCCTACATACACGTTAAAATCTAAACTATTTAATTCTGGAACTAAATTTGGCATTTTATCTATTTGTTTTGTTTGTACCTACTCTCTCTAGGCTTTTCGGTTTTCGCCTTTGTTATTTCGAAATACTGAATGCAAAGTTTGTGGATTGTTGAAGTTATTTTTCCAGTAGAACAACGCTATTTGAAACTAGAATTCCTGTTGTTTTTTACCGTTGTTTTCCTTGAATAAAATAGGGGAAAGAGAAGGAGAGTTTAAAGTGGAGACATAGGAATGACTGATTTCAGTAATTTATTTCTGTCAAGAGTAGTGCAGTCTATTAAGTGATAATAATACATTCTGAATTTAGATTGAGGTGTCAATTAAATTATTTGATTAGATAATTTAGTAAGGAATAACTAGACCTCACAGGTTTCAAAAACCTGTGAGGTCTAAATTTCTAATTATTGATAATAAGAGAATGGAACCGGTTTAGGTGAAAATTTTATTTTACTTCGGTTGGTATAGTTATTTTTTAACAGAGCTGGTTTCTGCTTATAAAAAAAGTGTTAAATTGCTTCAAAATGCTGGCTATGAGTTTTCTATAAAAAATAATGATGTTTTAATACGTTTTATACCAACTATATTGAATTTATAGTGGCTTTGTGCTATGCAGTGGTCAGTGAAATAATAACCAATTAAAAATTTTAATGATGAAAAACAAATTGATGTTGGCCTTTATGGCTATTGCCTTAACTATGGTGTCTTGTTCTCAAGATAGAATTGAAGAGCCTTCTCAAGATGAAACGGCAAATGTTTCACGTCCGTATAATGCTTTAAATTACTTGGAGTTAGTCCCGATGTTAGAACATTATGATAAAACTAGAAAGCCAGTTTTGGAGAAAGCATTAGGCTTTGAGGATACTCGTATGAATTACTACAGTATTGAGACCCTAGAAAATTATATTAAATATGTAAAGACTCTTTCTAGAGAAAAAGGTATAAAGTTTACTGGAATAAATTTTGTTTCTGCGGCTTATCCTGAAAATACTGATCATGGTGTCCCGAATTATCAGAATTTATTATTTATGCCAACAACGGAAATTGGTGGTAAAAATATATGTTTTGACCCAGTACAATCAACTTCCGAAAAGACGGTTACGGTAAAAGAAATGTTAGCGAGTTATGGTTATAATTGGGTATATGATTCTAAAGAGGATTATGATAACAGGAATAAAACTAACGGATTGGTCAAGCGAAACTCTCAGAACAGGTCTAAAAGTACAGATGTTGAAAGTGGAGCGGGTAATAGGGGTCAAATATCTCCACCATACTAACATAAGAATGCGGAAAAAGGTCAGTCATACACTGACTTTTTTTTATATAAACAACCGTTGAAGTCTTTAAATTCCTTTAGTGTAAACGCTGATGGCTTTAGGGTGGTTTTCCTGAATATTCTTTTGAAAGCGTTTATTTACTTAGGGGTATGAAAAAAATGTTGGTTTTAAAATATATAGCAATGTATATTTGACTCAAACAAACCAAATAGTATCATGAAGGAACAAAATTTTATTACACGATTATTTAATGCTATCAGAAATTTTTTCAGAGGCGACTGTGATTGCGATGAATGTATTGAAAACGGAGCTGATAAAGGCATTTTCTGTTATAAAGATGAGGGGAGGACGAAAGAAATGCTTGCATATCCTGAGGTTATTGAAATGCTAAAGAGATACGATGGCACGAGAATTGAGCCTTTTGAACAAGCTTATGGCTATGAAGACACACGTATGAATACCTTTAATTTTTACCAGTTTAAGAAATATTTAGGTCATATAGAGAATTTGAGTAAAAGGGCAGGTATACGTATTTCTGGAATTTCTTTTATTTATGGCGCAAAGAATCATGAAGGAGCAAGACACGGATATAATAGTTTGGTTTATTTGCCATCTACTGTAATTAATGGTAAAGAAGTTCTTTTCGACCCTGTACAAAGTGCAAGGCAAGGAAAATTAGTTACATTTAAAGAAATGCTAGAAAGATATGGATATCAATGGATATATGATGATGCTGAAGATTATGAGCAAGGAAAAAGAAAAGATAATAATTATGATTTAAAATCGAATCAAGAAAAATCATCGGAGTTTAAGATGATTTCCAATGATGATTTTGATCAAGAAGATGAAAGTGGAACTGGGAATCATTCTACTTTAGCACCTCCTTATCATTAAACTATATTTAATAGAATGATTACATTATTTTCCTTAGGTATTTTATCTCAAGTAATAGTAGCAATTGTTAGTGGAGTAACTTTAACAAAATTCAAGTTAAGTTTTAGTAGATTTTTATTTTTGTTCCTCCTTATTACAGCTTTTATAGAAGTTTATTGCTTCTTTCTTTTGAGAAAAGAGAAACCTACTTTTATCTTTCATCACATATATTCATTTATAGAATATTCATTAATATTTTGGATGTATTTAAAACTTATCAAAGAAAAAAAGTGGTTGATTCTACCAAAATTACTTTGGGCGGTAATTGTCATTCTATGGTTAATAGTTTTTTTTTATAGGAACATATTCTCTTACTTGATAATATTAGGCTCAATAAATGTAGCTATAGTTCTTTTATTGTATTTAAGAGGGGTTCTTTTATCAGATGAAATTCTAAATTATAAGAAAATGTTACCTTTTTGGGTTTCAGTTGGTTTTTTAGTGTTCTATCTTCCTTCGATTCCTTTTTTTTCTTTATTAAAGTATATTAAATCTAGAGGTATTTTCTCTGTGTTGAGTGTGCTAATAATCTTACGTAGTTTATTTATATCTTTCGGATTAATATGGAGCAAGGAGGAGAAATATTAATAGTTACTACGGTTATAATAGTTGTTGTAGTAGCTTTTCTAGTGATATTATTCACAGTTTTCCAACGACGAAAAAATAAGTTGTTGTTAGAACGAGAAGAAATCAAAAAACAATTTGAGCGAGAAATAGCCGAAACACAAATAGAAATCCGAGAAGAAACTTTAAGAAATATTAGTTGGGAGTTGCACGATAATATCGGGCAACTCTTAACATTAGCTAAAATTCAGTTACAACAGGCAACTCCAGAAAGTTTGGAAGATATTACAGAAACAATAGGGAAGAGCTTAACTGAAATTAGAGCACTTTCTAAATTGATAAATCCCGAGTTTATCAATAATATAAAGTTTATAGAAGCCTTACAATTAGAAATTGAGCGTTTTAATAGGTTAAATTATATTAATTCGAGCTTAACTGTTCTCGGAGAGGAAAAAGAAGTGAGTCAAAAGCATGGGATTATTATTTTTAGGGTACTTCAAGAATTTTTTTCCAATACCATAAAACATTCAAAAGCAACTGATTTAGAGGTGAAACTACACTTTAAAAAAGGAGAGTTAGAAATTAAGGCCTGCGATAATGGCGTAGGTTTTGAGGTTGATAAGGTGGGGCTAAAGGGAATTGGTCTTCAGAATATTAAAGCTAGAGTTAAACTAATAAACGCAAAAGCGACCTTAAAATCGGAACCTCAAAAAGGTACAACTTTAACAATTAATTATTATTTTTAAGCATTTCCCTATGAATTCGTTTAAACGAGTTCTATATGCAGAGATTAACCTAAACTTAGTTATTATGAAATATTCAGTAGTTGTTGTTGACGATCATACGTTATTGTCACAAGCAATCGAAAGTATGGTAAATACATTCGATAAATTTAAAGTATTATATACTTGTAAAAACGGGAAAGAATTGTCAGATAAGTTTTTGGGGTCGCCAATGAATATTCCTGATATTGTTTTGGTAGATGTTAATATGCCCGTGATGAATGGCATTGAAACAACAGAATGGGTTGTCGAAAACTATCCTGACGTGCATGTAATGGCATTATCAGTAGAAGATGCTGATAATACGATTTTAAAAATGCTAAAGGCTGGCGCTGTTGGGTATTTGTTAAAAGATACTCAAAAGGAGGTTTTGGAAAAGGCACTACTAGAGCTTATGGAAAATGGATTTTACCATACACGAGAAGTTACCAGTTTGTTGATTGATTCTGTTTCTGGAAAAAATAAAAAATCGAATATTCAGTTTAAGGATAATGAATTGACTTTTATGAAGCTGGCTTGTTCTGAATTAACCTATAAAGAAATTGCTGAAAAAATGTTTTTAAGCCCTAAAACTATTGATGGTTATAGAGATAGTTTATTTACTAAACTAGATGTTAGGAATAGAGTAGGACTAGTAATGTATGCTATTAAAAACAAAATATATACACCTTAAAACTTCTTTAATAGCTATTTAGAAAATTACATGTTGTGTTTCTTTTTTGTTTATCGACTTCTAGGGATAATTATAGACCATGTATTTACTGTTGAGGATTTAAGTCAGAAGAGAGTAGTTGAATTTCTTTTGAAAGATCTTAGCGTTCTTTTTTACAGTAATTTTAAATGACAAATGGTATAATCAAGGAATAAGATTAAAAAAACACAAAAATTAAAAGGTCTGAAAATATTCCGTAAATTTGCGGCATGGAAGAAACAAACAGACAGCGTAAAATTGCAGGTGTACTGCAACAAGATTTAGTAGATGTTTTACAGCGTGCTGCTCAAGATGGAATGAGAGGGGTAATTATCTCTGTATCGAGAGTTTCGGTTACAGCAGATTTAGGTGTAGCGAAAGTGTATTTAAGTATATTCCCTTCGGATAAAAGAGACGAAATTATTGAAGGAGTAAAATCAAATACGGCTACTATACGTTATGAGCTTGCTCAAAGGACTAGAAATCAATTGAGAAGAATGCCTGAGTTGTTGTTTTATGGTGATGATAGCTTAGATTATATAGAAGAAATAGATAAATCGTTAGACGGTGAAGACGAAAACCCTATTAAAAATCCTGATATACTTCCAAGACGACAGAAGCGATAATAAATAAACAGTGACCTCTAGATAATCTTGAGTTTAAAGAAACTGTTTTTTTATTGAATTAAGTTCTCGACGATCGTTCTGTGATTAAAAAAAGACCTACATTTGAATATAATCTTTTTTAAAAAAGTCTATTGAATTTTCCTTTATACATAGCGAAAAGATACTTATTTGCTAAAAACAGCACAAATGCAATAAACATTATAACATTTATAGCCACATTTAGTGTTATTGTTGGAACTGCAGCTTTGTTTATTGTATTGTCAGGGTTTTCTGGACTGAGAACTTTTAGTGATTCACTGTTGGAGGCCTCTGATCCAGATATGAAAATTCTTCCAGTGAGAGGGAAAACGTTTAAAGTTTCTGATAAACTTGTAAATTCACTTGTTGACAACCCTAAATTAAATGCGTTTTCTTGTGTTGTTGAAGAGAGAGTTTCTTTGAGTTATAAAAGTAAAAATTACATTGCATTTATAAAAGGCGTTGATAAGTATTATACGGATGTAGTTCAAATAGATTCAGCTTTAAATATAGGAGTTTGGCTTGATAAAAAGTATGCAAATACAGCTGTTATTGGGGCAGGAATTTCGTATAAATTATCATTAGGAGCTTTTAATTTTGGTGATCCTTTGCAAGTTATGGTTCCTAAGCCAGGAACTAAATTTATTACAAATCCGAATAAAGCATTTACATCTATTGATGTTCAGATTGTTGGTGTATATACTGGATCTGAAGAGTTCCAAAATAAATTTGTTTTTACACATATTGATGAAGCACAAAAATTACTTAATTATGACGATAACGATATTTCGGCTATTGAAGTTAAAGTAAAGGATGTATATGATGTTGAGGATATAAAAGAAGAATTAGTTGCGAAGCTTGGAGATGAGTTTGAAGTAAAAACAAAGAAGGAGCTAAATGCACTATACTACAAGGTTGTAAATACGGAGAACTTTATATCTTATCTTATTTTTACGTTAATTATCGTAATTGCTCTTTTCAATGTAATTGGGTCAATTATTATGATGATTATTGATAAAAGAAAAAACTTAAAAACGTTATTGAGTTTAGGTACAAGTGTAAAGGACGTTAAAAGGATATTCGTTTACCAAGGTTTTTTATTGGTGTTAGTAGGGTTGTCTATTGGACTGTTTATTGGAGTTGCTCTTGTTTTTATACAGCTTCAATTTGGGGTTTTTATGATTACAGATAGTTTACCTTATCCAGTAGAATTACAATGGATTAATTTCTTCGTAGTACTTTTTACAATAGTAGTACTTGGTTTTATAGCATCGAAAATTGCAAGTTCTAGAATTAATAGAGCTTTTATAGAGAGATAATAAATAGTTAAGCTAATAGTAATAAAAGCTATGTTCTTAAATTAGGAAGATGAATAAGAAACTTGTTTTATTCTATCCAAACTTCTCTTTTACCAACTCAAACGTATCGAAAACATCTTTAGGGTCGTCTGAAGTAACCATTTTTAAACGATATTCTTTAAAATGAGGAATTCCCTTAAAGTAATTCGTGTAATGCCTTCTTGTTTCAACAACTCCCAAATGCTCTCCTTTCCAATCAATAGACATTTCAAGATGTCTTTTAGCCATTTCTGCACGTTCTATGATTGTTGGTTTAGGTAAATGTTCTCCAGTTTTAAAATAATGTTTTATTTCGTTGAAAAACCAAGGATATCCAATAGAAGCACGGCCAATCATACAACCATCAAGCCCATAAACATCACGCATTTCTTTTGCTTTTTCGGGAGAATCTACATCACCATTACCAAAAACAGGAATATGCATTCTTGGATTGTTTTTAACTTCAGCAATGGGTTTCCAGTCGGCATTGCCTTTATACATTTGGGCGCGTGTTCTACCATGAATGGAAATGGCTTTACAACCTACATCTTGCAGTCTTTCTGCCACTTCAACGATACGAATAGAATCATGATCCCAGCCTAAACGAGTCTTTACAGTAATGGGGAGTTTGGTATGTTTAACCATGGCTTCGGTTAACTTTACCATTAAATCGATATCCTTTAAAATTCCTGCACCAGCTCCTTTTGAAACTACTTTTTTAACAGGACATCCGAAGTTGATATCGATAATATCAGGGTTGGTCTTTTCAACTATTTCAACCGATTTTAACATAGAGTCAAGATTAGCACCAAATATTTGAATACCTACAGGTCTTTCTTTTTCGTAGATGTCTAATTTCATAACGCTTTTAGCGGCATCGCGAATTAAACCTTCCGAAGAAATAAACTCAGTATATACAACATCGGCACCATTCTCTTTACATAAAGCTCTAAAAGGAGGATCGCTTACATCTTCCATGGGAGCTAAGAGTAACGGGAAATCAGGTAATTCTATAGTATCTATTTTAACCAAACCAAAAAATTTTGGCAAATTTAACCTTTATTTTTTAGGTAGGAAAGTTATATAATTTCATCCATAAAAAGTAGCTAAGTCAAAAGACTCTTACAACATTAAAACCAAAAGCAATATCTCCTTCAGCCTTACTTATAAAACCAGGTTCGTTGGTAGATTGAGCATTAGAGAAAAGTAGCTGAAAAACATGACCACCAGTTTCAATATCTAATCCAAAAGTGTATGGATTCGAAAATCGAGAATCTTTATGACGATTAAAATTATGAACATATTCAGCATTAAAACTCATTCGTTTGCTGATTTTGTAACGTCCTCCGAAGCCTAAACCAAGTTGACCATGATTGGCTTCTACCGTATTTCTTAAGTCTTGCAGATTTTCTCTTATAAACGTTGGAGCCGCTTGTAATGTGAGTTTTTTTGAAAACCTTTTTGAAACCAATAATTGTAACGAGTAACTATAACGATCAGCATCTTTTAATTCAGGGAAAGCTTGGGTGTTTATTAAAGTATTTCTGTATATACCCGCATATCCAGTAATGTTTAACGGGAATCGATGGGATTGCTGTGTTATTCTGAATTTTGATGTAGCGGCCAAAGTTCGATCAAAAGATTCTCTGGAGATACTAAATTGTATGCCATCCCAAAAACTATAAAGAAGCTCCATTTTGGTATTAGCGTTGTCGAGTCCTAAAAAAGTATCGAAACCTTCCTTGAGTGGCCCAAATCGATGTGAGACAATTAAATATAAATCTCCCTTTTCGGCTACTTTTGTTGATTGAAGATTTCCAATTTTAAGCGTTTTAAAAGCGGGTAAAATGAACGTAGATTTGTTTTTATTATCATTTTCCAGTTCTTCAAGTAGGTCGTCTTGTGCATATATAGTTACAGTAAAGAGAAGAAGTAAAGTGCAGGTTAATTTAGTATAATACATTGATTGATTTTTAGTTCGTTTAGTAATTCGTCGTAGCCAATAACAATTCCTTTAATTGTTATTGATGTATTTAATTGATTGGACAAAAACGGCTCAGAATTTTCTTTAAGTTGACAAAAAATGAAATTATCCATAACAAAGTTGTTTCCAACAAGTTCAGTTACTGTTCCAGATATCTCTATCGATACATTGTTCCATTTTAAGGAATCTTCTTGTAATAAAGTGATGAAGTTTATTGATGTTCCTTTGTACGCTGCTTCTATTTCTTCAATTTGCTTTGGAGCCCTATATAAGTACTTGATACTGGCTACTAAACCTCCAATTAAGAGAATTAAAATAAGTATAATCCATTTATTTTTTTTTAGAAAGTTCATAATCAAGAGATATAGTTACGTGTTCAGCTATTTTTTTTCTCACAATACTTGGAATCTTAATGTTAAAATCTTTCGGTGATACTGCGAATACTCCTTTTAAAACGATTTTGTCGTTTGCAGACTTTTTTATCTTAACTTTTGTTTCAATCGATTTAGAAATACCTTTAACGGTTATGCTGCCCTTTAAAATATAGGAGTCTTTCAAAACTCCTATATCAAACTGTTCTATTGTACCTTTAAAATTGGCTTTCGGGAATTCATCGGACTCCATATAGTTTTCATTGAAATGTTCTTGCATAAGAGCCACTTTAAATGAAAAGGCACTGATGTATAATTGCGCCGCTATTTTACCTTCACTATTTACAATAACAGAAGTGCTTTTATTTATGGCTTCAACGGCTTCAAAAGCATCAATTGATGCTTTAAATTCCGTAATCCCTGTTCTTGTAAATAACTTTTGCGAGAAACATAAAGATGTAATAAATAAAAATACGAGAACAGTAATTTTAATTTTCAAGGTACCCATCATTTTTCCATTGATCAATAATTGAAATAACAGTATTGTTTTGGCCAGTAGGAGGCATTGGATTTGAACTACTATTAATTCTGGTAATTAAGTTTCCGTTTTCAGCAGCATTCTTCACTTGAGTATAGTTCGTTAATGGTAATCCCGCTTGAGGAGCGTTGGCGTCGTGACAAGCAGACGTTGCACAACTATTATTAATTAACGTTTTTACATCTTTGTCGTAGGTAGTTTTTTCCGCTGGTGGATCTACAGGAGTTACATCTGGATCTTCTATTTCAGAAGAAGAGCAGCTAAAAATAAAAAGACTGAGGGTAAGGGTTAAGATTAATTGTGTTGATTTTTTCATTTTTATTACGTTTTTAAGAAAAAGCTTTTAGATGATAATTATTTTACACCACCAAAAACATTGTTTTTATCAAATATGTGTTAATTCCTTGTTTAGTCGTCTCTTAAATTTACTAAAAAGGAATTTAAGTTGGTTAAAAGGGAAAAAAAAGCTTTAAATAAATCAAGGAAATCATTAGAAATAACTCAATAAAATAGAAGAAGGTTTACGATTGTGCCAAGCGAAAAAGATAGAAATCAAATTGTAAGAATTAGCGATATTCAGGTTTATATATATTTTTAATTGATGTATTTACTTTTATTTGTGAAAGGAGTTAATTAGCGTATCTTTGTGGGTCACGAGATGTTAGAATTTGATACATGAAAAATATAAGAAACTTTTGCATTATAGCACATATTGATCACGGGAAGAGTACCTTGGCTGATCGTTTGTTAGACTTTACTCAAACGGTTACAGAAAGAGAAAAACAAAATCAGTTACTTGATAGTATGGATTTAGAACGTGAGCGTGGTATTACAATTAAGTCTCACGCAATTCAAATGGACTATGTTCATAATGGTGAACCATATATTTTGAATTTGATTGACACTCCAGGTCACGTTGATTTTTCTTATGAAGTATCTCGTTCTATCGCAGCTTGTGAAGGAGCTTTATTAATTGTTGATGCAGCTCAAAGTATTCAAGCACAAACCATATCTAATTTATATTTAGCTTTAGATAATGATTTGGAAATTATACCAGTAATGAATAAGGTTGATTTACCAAGTGCAAACCCTGAAGAAGTAACAGATGATATTGTTGATTTGTTAGGGTGCGATCCAGAAGATGTGATTTCAGCAAGTGGTAAAACGGGTTTTGGAGTTGATAATATTTTAGAAGCCATTATTGATAGAATTCCTGCGCCTAAAGGAAATCCTGATGGGCCGCTAAAAGCCTTAATTTTTGATAGTGTCTACAATTCGTATAGAGGAATTGAAACCTATTTTAGAGTGATTGATGGTTCGATTAAAAAGAATCAGAAAATTAAGTTTATGGCAACTGGAAATGATTATTTTGCTGATGAGGTAGGAACCTTAAAGCTAGATCAAGTGCCTAAGAAAGAGATAAAAACAGGTGATGTAGGATACTTAATTACAGGGATAAAAACAGCGAAAGAAGTAAAGGTAGGTGATACAATTACAGATTTTGTTAATCCAACAACTGATATTATTGATGGTTTTGAGGATGTAAAGCCAATGGTTTTTGCAGGAATATATCCAGTAGATACTGAAGATTATGAAGAACTAAGAGGTTCTATGGAAAAACTTCAGTTGAACGATGCTTCATTAGTTTTTCAGCCAGAGAGTTCTGCGGCTTTAGGTTTTGGGTTTCGATGTGGGTTTTTAGGAATGTTACACATGGAAATTATTCAGGAACGTTTGGAGCGTGAGTTTAATATGACGGTAATTACAACGGTTCCCAATGTGTCATACCATGCTTTTACGAACAAGGAGCCAGATGAGGTTATTATTGTAAATAACCCAACCGACTTGCCTGAGCCTTCTAAATTAAATAGGGTTGAAGAACCTTTTATAAAGGCATCTATTATAACGAAATCTGATTTTGTTGGCCAAGTAATGAGCTTGTGTATAGAAAAGCGTGGTCAAATTATAAATCAAACGTATTTGACTACGGAAAGAGTTGAATTAATTTTTGAAATGCCTTTGGCTGAGATTGTTTTTGATTTTTATGATCGTTTAAAAACAGTTTCTAAAGGATATGCATCTTTTGATTACCATCCGATAGGATTAAAATCTTCAAAATTAGTGCGTGTAGATATGTTATTAAATGCGCAACCAGTAGATGCTTTATCGTCTTTGTTGCATGTTGATAATGCGTACACAATAGGTAAAAGAATTTGTGAGAAGTTAAAAGAGTTAATTCCACGTCAACAGTTTGATATTCCTATACAAGCAGCTATTGGAGCTAAAATTATAGCGCGTGAAACTGTAAAAGCCTTAAGAAAGGATGTAACAGCCAAGTGTTATGGAGGTGATATTTCACGTAAAAGGAAACTTTTGGAAAAGCAAAAGAAAGGTAAAAAGCGTATGCGTCAGGTAGGTAATGTAGAAATCCCTCAACAAGCATTTATGGCGGTGTTGAAGCTAAATGATTAACTAAGTTCTTGATTTTGAATAAAACTCAAATGAGAATATTAGGACTGTTATTAATTCTAATATCTGTTGGCTTTATGGCTTTTGATTTTGCAGGAGGTTTTCTAGGAGGTATGTTTCTTGGAGCCGCTACAGCAGGAGGTATCGTGCTAGTAATTTATGGGAAATTCAAATTAAATAACTAAAAATATATTTTTTTGATAAAAAAGCTCTTTCAAATTTGAAAGAGCTTTTTCTTTTAATATCATTTGTGATTTCAATTTGTAAATAGTAGCGAACTATTGTTCCAACCATTTTCGGAAATCGGAAGTTGTTGAGGAACTCGTCATTACTTTATCCTTTCCTCCACTATAAGTAATCAGTAATCTGTTTTTAAAATGACTTTCTATATTTTCGATCGTATCAATATTTATAATTTCACTTCTGTTGATTTTAAAAAATTTATTGGGATTTAGTTGTTTAAATATAGTTCCCAAGTTTAATGAAATTGTATGGCGTTTCCCTGAATTATCAGTAGCAATACAGAAATCACCTGAGGCTTCGATTAGGCTAATATCACTTACATTTAATAATTGTATTCCATTTGATTTTTTAATAACAAATCTCTTTTTGAAACTTGTACCCTCGCTGTGTAAGGCCGATTTTAAACTATGAATTGTTTTCTTGTTGAGCTCATTGTATTTTCCATTTTTAAAAAGTGATTGGTATTTTCTAATGGCTTTGGAGAAATCAGATTTCGTATACGGTTTTAATATGTATGCAATACCATTGGTGTCAAATGCTTTTAAAAGATAATTATCATGTGCCGAACAAAAAATAATTGGGCAATTTGTTGGAATTTCATCGAATAGGTCAAAAGATATTCCATCTAATAATTGAATGTCAGAAAGAATAAAGTCATAATTTTCGTTTGATAGAAACTCCTTACCATCATTTATTGATCGAGACCAATCATGATTATAAGAATTGTCCATAAAAAAATCATCTAGATACGATATTAGTTTTTTATAGGCAGGGATTTCATCTTCTAAAATCAATATCTTCATTTTGTTCGAATTGGTTTGTTTAGTTGTATTAGTTAATTTTAACTGGTCAATTTAATCAATGGAATGGTAACCTTAAACTCTTTTTCCGTGTTTACAATTAATACTTCTTTATTAGAAAGATAACCATATCTAATTTTCAAATTATCGAGCCCTGTACCAAAAGAAACGTTACTAGGTTTAACATTCGATTTTGTATTGAGAATGGTTAGCGATTTGTTATCGATTTTAATTGTTGTGTAAATCGGGTTTCTGTTGGGTTTGTTATGCTTTACTACATTTTCCAATAATGTTTGGATGGCTCCTGTAGGTAAAAATGAATTTGATACATCTATTCCTTTATTCTCTATCTTAAATACATAATCACTTTCAAATCTTGTTTTAATTAAGAAGATATAGTTCTCTGCAAAATTTAACTCTTCAGAAAACTCCATAACTTCGCTGTCTTTTGTTTGAATTAAATATCGATATATTAATGAAAGACGATTAATGTATTCTTTAGCTTTTTCGGGATCGCTATCAATTAAAGAATCTAAGGTATTCAGATTATTAAATAAAAAGTGAGGATCAATTTGAGATCTTAATAATTTTAATTCATTCTCTTTTTGTTGCTTCTCTATTTCTAGCAAATTGTTTTGTCCTTCGTAAAACTTTTTAGTTAGAAGCAAAGCAAAAGGAAAAGCTACTTGTCTTGAACCGATATCTAACATTTTTAAGATAAAATCGAAACCAGTGGGAAATCGTTCCCAGTTACTGTTTCCAGACCAAAAGCCTAAAGTGTAATCGATTCCAGTGAAGACAATTAGGATTGAAATTCCTACCAAAGCAAAGAATATGTATTTTTTTTCTTTCACAATTTTCGGAATTAGCCAGAAAACGAATATAAAAATAGTGCTACAAATAGAGAGTGTATCGATGGGAAAATCGATGAGATATTCCCTTAGAAGAGCATCTCTAGCAATATATTCTTGTATTTGAATTATGTACGAAACAACAAAGTATATGCTGAGAATATATAGGTCAGATCGGTTAAGTTTGGTATTCATTACTTAAAGTTGTTTTGGTGAATAATAAAAAGGAAAAGCCAATAGCATAAATGAAATAAGCATATATTAATCGATTTGGAATGAATCTCATAAAGAATACAATCAACGTTGCTAAAGCAATCAATACAAATCCAACTTTACTCTTTTTAAAATAGGGAATACTCATAAGTAATAATCCTACATTTAAAAAGTTGGGGCCAGTTGTAATAAAAGGTTTCCAAATCGATGGAAATTTAGAAAGATGTGTTGCAAATTCAACACGTACTTCTTGATTTGGTTGACTCCACCATACGAAGTCTAAGACACACATTCCAATAATACAAACAATTCCAATTAAGGTTGTGAGGGTTCCTATTTTTGTGAAAAAACTATTAGAAAAAGAAAATAGCTGAGGTATTAGGAACACAGCTCCTAATAATAAAAACCAATGCGCAAAATCTATTGGTTTTTGCGCATATACAAATTCAAGACCTTTCGATAATAAAATTTGGCCTATGCATTCAAATAGTAAGCCCAAAATAAATAAAACTCTATAGGTCATAATGTTTAATTATTGTTTTCTATTCTATTTTCTTCATCTCTTGATGAATTTCTTTTAGATTTTTTCTTGCCAAACTTAGAACCAAAACTATAACTTACTCTTAATTGTATGTTCTGTCGTGATCCATTACTTTCAACATTTGCTGTGCCGTTTCCGTAATCAATATTACCAACAAACCCTCTGTTAAGCATTTTATTAAACCCTAAATTCACTTTTAACTTATTGTCTAAGAATTTCTTTCCAAGAGAAAAATCCAATCCAGCTAACCAATCTACTTCAATTTGACCTTCTAGGGCTCCTGTACCGTAATTCCCGCTTACCTCTAAATTTATTTCCCAAGGTAATTTGTAGTTTGCTTGAATAAACCATAGTAAGTTCCATTTTGACAAGTTTACTTCGTGAGTAGCTGAATTAAAACTATTTCTATTTACAATGAAACCAGTAAAACCATCTAGGTTCTCTATAAAGTCTAAGGGGCCGAATAGTCTAAAATTCCAATTCTCAAAATTTTCAACGTTAACAGCTTGTTGCCTTATTTGAGCCGTTTCATTGTTTTGTTTAATTAAATCGAAAATGACATCGTTTGTTTTGCTATATCCAACAGAAAAAAATGGCTGACCTTCATAGGTTAAGTTAAATTGATAGTTGTTAGTGAACGCTGGTCTTAATCTTGGATTTCCTTCGCTTGCTGAAAATGGATCCAAAAACTCTTGAAATGAATTTAAACTACCGTAAGAAGGTCTTTCAATTCTGTAGCTATAAGAAAGGCTCGCTCCTATTGCTTCGGTAATTTTTCGACTAATAGAAGCACTAGGAAATAATTTGCGAATAGGTCTTTTGTTTACTTCATTTACCATTTGTCCATTTTTTAGGTAGATTGAGGTACCGTCTGTATTGCTGTCTTCATAACGTAATCCTCCCGAAAAAGACCATTTCCCAAAGCTTGTGTTAAGTTTTGTGTATAGAGCGAAAATAGTTTCATCGATTAAAAAACGACTGCTGGTTTCTGGGTCTAAATTGAAGCCATTAGAGTCATTTTCAATAAATGATTGTAAATCATTATCTGTATTTACATCGGAAAATTTACTTCCAAAACTCAATTTAAAGTCATCTGTAAGATTTCTAGAGTAATCGATTCTGTAGGTTTTGATGTTGTATTTTCCATCTTGAATATATCTTCTATCTTCAAAAGGAATGTTGCTGCCTGCAACGTCGTATAGGGTATTGATATCATCATTTAAATAATCGATATAATTGAAATCAATGAGCAATTTATCTTTATCCGTTTTATATTCGTAATAAGGATTTATATTAAAGTCTACTCGATTTCTGTCAAAGGTATTTTCCGAAAATAAAGTGTTCGAACTATTAGCATCTGTGACTATAGTTCGGCTAGTTGCAATTCGATCAGACTGACGTTTGTTCCAGCGACCTCCAATTCCGATAGAATGGTGTTGATTAATATAGTAATCTAAACTACCTCCAAAATTTAAGTTCGTAGGGTCGTATGGTTCTCTAGTAACTTGGTCATATGTTTCATCACCAACAGTTCGTATAAGGAAAAGATCATCTCTCCATGTAGGTTTTGAGTGACCAATGCTTGCTTGCCAGTTTAATTTGTTTTTATAGCTAGCTATGGAAGCTCTTGTACCATATTCGAAACCTTCATCTTCTCCAACCCAGAACATGGCACTTCCATGTGTACCTAATTTTACATTCTTTTTAAGGATAATGTTAATTACAGCACCAGTCCCAGAAGCATCGTATTCTGCACCGGGCTGTTCTACAACTTCAACTTTTGCTATATTATCAGCAGGAAAATCACGAAGCAAGGTGTCTACATCCATATACTCCGTAGTTTTTCCATTAATTAAGATACGAACTCCACTTTTACCAGCTACACTAATTCCATTATTAGTTACTAGTATTCCGGGAACTTTTCGCATTACATCTTGTAAATTAGAATTGATCATTTCTGTTTTTTCAAGATCTACAATTAATTTTTCGGCAGTTTGTTTTATTACTGGGCGTTTGATTTTTATTTCAACTTCACTTAACGTTTGATTTTCTTCTTTTAAGGTAAAGTTGAATGTTTTCTTACTTTCTAAAGAGAACGTATCTGACTTTTCAATTTTAAAACCGAGTACAGATATTTCTAATTGATAGATTCCTTTTTGAATGTTTGAAAATTTGAATTGACCTTGATCGTTAGTGATTTCTCCTTTTGGAGTTCGGTTTTTTTCTTGTTGAAAATGTAGAATAACATTGGCAAAAGGAATAGGAATATTATTGTCATCGGTTACTGTGCCCTCAACAGTGTGTTGACCGTATGATGCAAAAATTCCAATAAAAATGATAATAACAGTAATTAAGTTTTTCATGATTGAACAATTGATGGATTGCGGAACAAATTTGTAGGAAAATCAATGTTTTTGAAAACCAATTCTGCTGAATAAGGTTTTTTTTCCGTTTAATGATTTGATTTCGCTGTTCAATTTGTGAAAATAAAAAAAGACTCGTTATTATTACAAGTCTTCTCCATATTATATGTTTGTTCTTTTAATTTCTGTTTGCAGCCATTAATTTCATAACCCAATAGGCAAGCATGGCAAGTGACCCCAACGCAGCTACTAAATAAGTTCTAGCAGCCCATTTTAAAGCATCTTTTGAACCAGCAAGTTCTTCACGTGTCACAATATGCTTGTTTTCCAACCAAGCTAAAGCTCTATTACTTGCATCATATTCAACAGGGAGGGTAACAAAACTAAATAAAGTTCCAATTCCCATTAAAACTACACCAGCAGCCAATACCCAATAACCCATGCTTGAAGTAGCTCCTAAAACGAGTCCACCTAAAACAAGGTATTGTGAGAATTTAGATGAAATACTTACCATTGGAACTAAGTTCGATCGCATTTTAAGCCATTTATAGGCTCTTGCATGTTGAACGGCGTGTCCGACCTCATGAGCGGAAACAGCGGCAGCAGCAGCATTTCGTTGATTGTAGACCCCTTCACTGAGGTTTACTGTTTTATTTCTTGGGTTATAGTGGTCGGTTAACATCCCTGGAGTAGAAACAACTTTAACATCATAAATTCCATGATCCTGTAACATTTTTTCTGCAATTTCTGCTCCGCTCATTCCATTTCTGAGACTTACTTTGGAATATTTTTTAAATTTTCTTTTAAGTGTATTGCTTACGATCCAGCTAATTACAGTGATAACTCCTATAATTACATAATACTGCATTCCCATATTTTCGATTTTTTTGGTTTAAATTCTGATTAAGTTAATAAATTTACAGCACAAATTATTCCATAATATATCATCATATAATAATATGCCAAAATGACAAAGAAACCAAATATTCTTATCGTTTATACAGGAGGAACCATTGGAATGGTAAAAGACTACGGAACAGGTGCCTTAAAAGCATTTGATTTTAGTCAGATATCCAATAAAATTCCAGAGTTACAGCAATTGAATTGTACGATTGAAACAATTTCATTTAAAGAACCTATAGATTCTTCTAATATGAATATTGATTATTATGTTGAAATCGCCGAAATAATAGCAAGTAACTATAATAGTTTTGATGGGTTTGTTGTATTAACTGGCTCCGATACGATGTCCTATATCTCTTCTGCAATTAGTTTTATGTTTGAGAACCTGCAGAAGCCTGTAATTTTCACTGGTTCACAATTACCCATTGGTGATTTAAGAACCGATGCGAAAGAGAATTTGATTACCTCTGTGCAAATAGCAGCTTCTTCAAATAATGGAGAGCCAATTATACAAGAGGTGGGGTTATATTTTGAATATAAATTGTACCGCGCGAATAGAACAACAAAAATTAGTGCGGAGCAATTTGAAGCTTTTACCTCCATGAATTACCCGCCTTTAGTTGAGAGTGGGGTTCACTTAAACTTTAATTATCCTTTATTGTTGCGATTAAGAGGAGATGAGAAGGAATTAGTTTTTAGAAAAAAGTTTGATAACAATATAGCTGTATTAAAATTATTTCCAGGGATTACAGAAAAGGTCGTGAGAAGTTACTTAGGTATAGAAGGATTGAGAGGGTTGGTTTTAGAAACTTATGGGGCAGGAAATGCGCCTACTACGAAATGGTTTTTGGATATATTAAGAGAATTTGTTGAAAAGGGTGTGTATGTTGTGAATGTAACCCAATGTGCTGGAGGAAGTGTTATATTAGGTCACTATGAAACAAGTTCCGATTTAAAAAACCTTGGGATAATAGATGGAAAGGATATAACAACAGAAACGGCGATAGCCAAAATGATGTATTTATTAGGAGAGAACCTGACCAAAGGACAATTTAAAAGATATTTTGAACTCCCATTAAGAGGAGAGATTCGTGAATAAGTAAAAAAAAATGTTAATTTCTATTTCTTAAATGCTTGATGATCTTGAAATAATAGGTAATATTCTATTGTTAATAGATAAAATATCTATTTTTTTTTTAAGAACCAACATTTTTTTGTTACTTGCCACTCTGAAAATAAAAAATGCAATAAGTGGGCGTGAAACCTGTACTTATTCTAGAAATTTTATTAGAATCATAGTAAAATTTGTATTTTTAACCCGTTAACTATTTAAAATTAATTATAACAAAATGAAAAAAGTAGTAAATATCCTAACTATCGCAGGATTTATGTTCTTAGGAGCTATTCAGTCGACTTACGCTCAGGAAGCAGCGGAAAAAACTTTTCACCAAGAGTTAAAACAACGTTTTATTGAAGGAGGTCCTGGGTTTATGGGGATAGTATTAGTAGCTTTAATCTTAGGATTAGCTATAGCTATAGAAAGAATCATTTACTTAAACATGGCTACAACTAATACTAAAAAATTAGTAGCTAATGTAGATGAAGCTTTAAGTTCTGGTGGTGTTGAGGCTGCTAAAGAAGTTTGTAGAAACACAAAAGGTCCTGTTGCTTCTATCTTTTATCAAGGATTAGAAAGAGCTGATGAAGGATTAGATGCTGCTGAAAAAGCTGTAGTTGGATATGGTGGAGTTCAAATGGGATTATTAGAAAAAAATATTTCTTGGTTATCTTTATTTATCGCATTAGCACCAATGCTTGGGTTCATGGGAACGGTTATTGGTATGATTGGAGCATTTGACTCGATCGCAATTGCTAATGATATTTCTCCAGCGGTTGTAGCAGGTGGTATTAAAGTTGCACTTTTAACAACAGTATTTGGTCTTGTTGTAGCAATTATTTTACAAATCTTTTATAACTATATCGTGTCAAAAGTAGATAGTATTGTAAACACAATGGAAGATGCTTCTATCTCTTTAATCGATTTGTTAGCTAAGTATAAAAAGTAATCATAAATTATGAATAGTAAAATTTTAAAAATTATAGTTGCTGTTTTATCAGTGATCGGTCTTGTGCTTTTCTTTAGAGTAGCAGGTATTGACGCTGAAGATAAGCCAGCACTTTCGGTAGCAGTATCACCATTGGTGACCTATTCATTAATTTTGATGGGAATAGCAGTAGTAGCTGCAGTAGTAGCTTCATTATTAGGAATAATGAAAAATCCAGCTGCTTTGAAGAAAACATTATTAGGAGTAGCCGCTCTTGCAGTTGCTTTATTAATATCGTATATTTTAGCTTCTGATACAGTTGTTTTAGATGCAAATAGCAGTGTTATTGCAGAAGCTGGATCGGATGTTTCAAAGTATACAAGTACTGGTATATGGATTAGTTTAATCTTATTAGTAATAGGAGGAGGGTTTTTCGTATATGACTTATTAAAAGGTTTAATTAAATCGTAAATAATTATGGCAAGAAGAGAAACCCCGGAAATTAATGCAGGTTCTATGGCAGATATTGCCTTCTTGCTACTTATCTTTTTCCTGGTAACAACAACAATGGATGTTGATTCAGGAGTTTCGAAGAAATTAGCTGAGAAAACACCACCAGATGTTGATTTACCAAAAATTAAAGAAAGAAATATCTTTGAGGTAAATATTAACCGTAACAATCAATTATTGGTTGAAGGTGAATTTATGGAACCAAAGGATTTAAAAGATGCCGCTGTTAAGTTTATAGATAATGGTGGAGGAGTTGGTAATCCTGTTGGAGATGAAGAAGGTAAGGAATGTGATTATTGTCAAGGAGACAAAGATCCTGAATCATCAGATCATCCTAATAAGGCAATTATTGCTGTTGAAAGTGATAGAGCTACAGAATACGGTACTTATTTAATAGTTCAAAATGAATTGCTTTCTGCGTACAGAGTTTTACGTAATAGGTTATGTCAACAGAAGTATGGAATGAGCTTTACTGAGTTGGAGCAAGCTTTTAAAGACAGCCAAAGAAAGGATGATGATTTGAGAAAAAAACTTGAATTAGTTAAAAAGAGTTATCCTCAAATTATTACGGATGTAGATCCAACAAGTGTTCAATAATAATTAAAACAACAATTATGTCTAAGTTCAGAAAGAAGAAAAAAGGACTACCAGCCTTATCAACGGCGTCATTACCAGACATTGTTTTTATGTTATTATTCTTCTTCATGGTAACAACAAAAATGAGAGAAACTAGTTTGTTAGTTGACACTCCGAGGTTACCAAGTGCTACAGAAGTTAAGAAACTAGAGAATAAGAGCTTGGTAAGTACTATTTACGTAGGTAAAGCAAAAGATACTAAATATGGAGGTGGATACGAAAGTATTCAGCTAAATGATAAGATAGCAACTGCTGATGAAGTTCCTGCTTTTATTTTAAAGGCAAGAGGTGATATCGCTGAATCGGAGCACCCGTTTATGACAACTTCGATCAAAGCAGATAAGGAATCTAGTGTTGGAACCTTAGCCGATATCCGTGAAAAACTAAGAGATGTAAATGCTCTTAAGTTGAGTTTATCGACTCATAAAGGTGACGCTATTAAGAAATAGTTAATAGTATACAATAGTATAAAAAAAGTGCAATCATTATTTGATTGCACTTTTTTTTGTTTTGGCCGCGATTTATCTATTTACACCTGTGATATTTGATATCTCGATTAATTAATGGCATATTCTTTGCTGCGTTCTAGGAAAGAATAATGTTTAATTAAATTGTTATAGCTATGGCAAAAAGAGAAATCCCTGAGATTAATGCGGGTTCTATGGCGGATATTGCCTTTTTACTACTTATTTTCTTTCTTGTAACTACTACAATGGAGCTTGATTCTGGAATCTCCAAAAAGCTTGTAGAAAGAACTACTACAAATCCAATAGTAACTATAAAAGAACGGAACATCTTCGAAGTAAGTCTAAACCATAAAAACGAACTGTTTGTGGATGGAAAGGTTGTGGAAATACGAGATTTAAAGGAGGCTGCTATTAATTTTATTGATAATGGATGGGGTGTTGGAAATCCAATTGGAGACGAAAAGGTAGGTAAGGAATGCGATTATTGTCAAGGAGACAAAGATCCTGAATCATCAGATCATCCTAATAAGGCAATTATTGCTGTTGAAAGTGATGGAGCTACGGAATACGGTACTTATTTAATAGTTCAAAATGAATTGCTTTCTGCGTACAGAGTTTTACGTAATAGGTTATGTCAACAGAAGTATGGAATGAGCTTTACTGAGTTGGAGCAAGCTTTTAAAGACAGCCAAAGAAAGGATGATGATTTGAGAAAAAAACTTGAACTAGTTAAAAAGAGTTATCCTCAAATTATTACGGATGTAGATCCAACAAGTGTTCAATAATAATTAAAACAACAATTATGTCTAAGTTCAGAAAGAAGAAAAAAGGACTACCAGCCTTATCGACGGCGTCATTACCAGACATTGTTTTTATGTTATTATTCTTCTTCATGGTAACAACAAAAATGAGAGAAACTAGTTTGTTAGTTGACACTCCAAGGTTACCAAGTGCTACAGAAGTTAAGAAACTAGAGAATAAGAGCTTGGTAAGTACTATTTACGTAGGTAAAGCAAAAGATACTAAATATGGGGGAGGGTACGAAAGTATTCAGCTAAATGATAAGATAGCAACTGCTGATGAAGTTCCTGCTTTTATTTTAAAGGCACGAGGTGATATCGCTGAATCGGAGCACCCATTTATGACAACTTCGATCAAAGCAGATAAGGAATCTAGTGTTGGAACCTTAGCCGATATCCGCGAAAAACTAAGAGATGTAAATGCTCTTAAGTTGAGTTTATCGACTCATAAAGGTGATGCTATTAAGAAATAGTTAATAGTATACAATAGTATAAAAAAAGTGCAATCATTATTTGATTGCACTTTTTTTGTTTTTATAGAGTTATCTTTACAATGAATTATACCAGCTATAAATCGAGTTTTTTATATGAATAGGTTTTTATACATAATTATTTCATTACTATTTGCTGTGGCTGTTAATGCTCAGAAAGATTCTTTACAATTAAGAGATAAGTATTTAGAGGATCAATTATATCTTGACATTTCGTATAATGGTCTTCGAAAACAACCAAGTAATGTTAGGTCAAGTAGCTTTTCTTATGGTATTTCAATAGGTTATATTAGAGATATTCCTTTAACTAGAAGTGGAAAGTTTGCGTTCGGACTCGGACTCGGGTATGGTTATGATTCATTTACCCACGGGCTAAAGGTGACTGAAAATGCTTCGGAGTATACTTATGAAATTACTTCGTCAGTAGATAATAAGCTGCGAATTCATAACTTAGAAATGCCAATACAGTTTAGAATTAGAACTTCTGATTCAAATACCTATTCATTTTGGAGGGTATATTCAGGGGTTAAATTGAGTTATAATTTAACCAATCGATTTACCTATCAAGATAACGATGTTGCAATTCCGGTTACAGATGTGAATGTTTATAATAAATTTCAGGCGGGATTAACATTATCTGCCGGATATGGAACCTTTAATTTTTATTTATATTATGGGTTAACACCTATTTTTAAATCATCGGCAATATTGAATCAATCTTCTATTGACACAAAGATATTTAAGCTAGGTTTAAGCTTCTATATTCTATAATAAGTAATATACTGCAAATTGGGATAAAAAGCCTATAAAAAAGCCTGTATAGACTTCTTTAGGGGTGTGGGCTTTTAAAAATAACCTTGACGTGCCTAAGATTCCTGAAAGGATAACAAAAGTAATAATAACAGGCATTATATTTACTTGATGTATTTGTTGAAAAATGATAAAATAACCTAAAGCACCTCCCATAGAGAGTAAATGTAAACTTGATTTTAATTTTGTAAAGAATAAAAAATAGGTAATAATTAAGCCAAGGACGATACCATAAAAAAGATAACTAAGGTCTTTAACAATGGTTAGTTTTCGGAAAAGTTCTGCAAGGAAAAACAAAAGGGTTATCATAAAAAATAACGGGACTTTCCTTTCTTTTATACTAAATACTTGATAGGAGTTAATATATCCAACAGCTTTTAAAAAAATTAAAAGCAACAAAGGAATAACGTAAGTAGCAATAAAAACAATTGCTAAAACGGTTAGTTGCTGGTTTCTGTTTAGTTGAATTGGTGACAGAAAGAAATAAACAAATATTCCGATTGTTGGCATTACAATAGGATGTAATAGTGCCGAGATGAATTTATGGAGCTTCATTAGATTTCTTTTCTTAAACGAGCAACAGGAATGTCCAATTGTTCTCTATATTTTGCGACGGTTCTTCTCGCTATCGGATATCCTTTTTCTTTTAATAATTTAGAAAGTTTCTCGTCCGTAAGAGGTTTCTTTTTGTCCTCTTCTAAAATAACGGTTTCTAATATTTTTTTTATTTCCCTAGTTGAAACGTCCTCTCCTTGATCATTTTTCATAGATTCAGAAAAGAACTCCTTTATAAGTTTTGTTCCATATGGTGTTGATACATATTTACTGTTGGCAACTCTTGAAACAGTTGAAACGTCCATGTTAATTTCATCAGCAATATCTTTAAGAATCATAGGTCTTAATTTTCGTTCGTCACCCGTTAAAAAATATTCTTGCTGATAGTGCATAATTGAGTTCATGGTAATTAAAAGAGTCTGTTGACGTTGCTTTATTGCGTCAATAAACCATTTTGCAGCATCCAACTTCTGCTTGATAAACATTACAGCATCCTTTTGAGCTTTTGTTTTATCTTTCGAGTCTTGATAGCCTTTTAACATGTTATTGTATTCCCTAGAAACTTTTAATTCAGGTGCATTTCGTGCATTTAAAGTTAGTTCTAAATTCCCTTCTATAATCCTTATCGTAAAATCTGGAACAATTTGTTCGGCGATTTTGTTGTTTCCGTCATAAGAACTACCAGGCTTAGGGTTCAATTTACTAATTTCAGAGACAACTTCTTTGAGTTTCTCTTCCGTTAAATTAAACTTTTCAAGTAGCTTTTTATAGTGTTTCTTAACAAAATGGTCAAAAGAATCTTCTAGTATTTTAATAGCCAGTGTTCGACATTCTTTTTCAGATTTGGCCTTTAGTTGTATTATTAAACAATCTTTCAAGTTCAATGCGCCAACCCCAATTGGGTCTAATTTTTGAACTACTTTAGTCAAAATTTCGAGAACTTTTTCTTCATCAGTGAAGATGTTTTGAGTAAAAGCCAAGTCATCTACTAAATCAATTATTTCACGCCTTATATATCCGCTATCATCAATACTTCCAACTAAAAACTCAGCAATGGCACGTTCATTTTCGTCCATTCTAAAGGTGTTTAATTGGTTTTTTAGTGATTGGTGAAAGGAAGTACCGGCCGCATAAGGAACCTGTTTATCATCATCGTCGGAAGAATAATTATTGGCTTGAGTTTTATAGCTTGGATATTCATCATCGCTTAAATATTCATCTATATTAATATCGTCAGTCTCTATCTTTTCATTTCCAGAATCGTCATATTCTGAATCATTTGAATAGGGATCGTCAAAGTTGTCATTTTCTTCTTTTCCTGTATCCAAAGCAGGATTCTCTTCAATTTCCTGTTTTAGCCTTTCTTCGAAGGCTTGTGTAGGTAATTGAATCATTTTCATCAGCTGAATTTGCTGAGGAGATAATTTTTGTAGTAATTTTTGATGTAAACTTTGTTTTAACATAAATACAAATATATGAATTCAATAAAAAAAAATCGCCACTCTGTTAAGAATGACGATCGTTATTATTGAGATTTATGATTTTTTTAGAAATCAGCATTTTGAGGAGTCCTTGGAAAAGGGATAACATCTCTAATATTACCCATTCCAGTGGTGAATAATACCAAACGTTCAAAACCTAAGCCAAATCCAGAATGAACTGCAGTTCCAAATTTTCTAGTATCTAGGTACCACCACATTTCTTTTTCTTCAATGTCTAGTTCTGCCATTTTCTGTTTTAAAACATCTAAACGCTCTTCTCTTTGAGAACCACCAACCATTTCTCCAATGCCAGGGAATAATACATCCATTGCACGAACAGTTTTTCCGTCTTCATTTAAGCGCATATAAAAAGCTTTAATATTGGCAGGATAATCGAATAATATCACAGGACATTTGAAATGTTTCTCAACTAAAAAGCGCTCATGTTCAGATTGTAAATCTGCACCCCATTCATTAATAGGAAACTTGAATTTTTTCTTTTTATTAGGCTTCGAATTTCTCAAAATATCGATAGCTTCGGTATAAGAAACTCTTTTAAAATTATTGTCTACTACGAAATGAAGTTTTTCAAGCAAAGACATGTCACTTCTTTCTGCCTGTGGTTTTGTTTTATCTTCGTTGATTAAACGATCGTTTAGAAAGTTCAGATCATCTTGGCAGTTTTCTAAAACATACTTTAAAACATGTTTGATAAAGTCTTCAGATAAATCCATATTCGCATCTAAATCATTAAATGCTACTTCAGGTTCTATCATCCAGAATTCAGCTAAATGCCTTGTTGTATTCGAGTTTTCAGCTCTAAATGTTGGGCCAAAAGTGTAAACTTTACCTAAAGCCATAGCATATGTTTCAGCTTCTAGCTGACCAGATACTGTTAAGTTTGTTTCTTTACCGAAAAAATCTTGACTGTAGTCTATATCTTCGTTTTCATCAACGGGAGCTTTATTGATGTCAAAATTCGTCACTTTGAACATTTCTCCAGCTCCTTCAGCATCAGATCCTGTAATAATTGGAGTATTTACATAAAAGAATCCGTTCTGTTGAAAATATTGGTGGACTGCAAACGATAGGGCAGAGCGCACTCTCATTACAGCACTGAACGTATTTGTTCTAACTCTTAGGTGAGCATTTTTTCTTAAGAACTCAAAACTGTGTTTTTTAGGCTGAATAGGATATTCTTCTGAGCTAGAATCTCCTAAAATATCTAGATTCGTAACATTTATTTCAACACGCTGTCCTTTACCTTGACTTTCAACTAAAGTTCCAGTAATACTTACCGCCGCTCCAGTCGTGATTCTTTTTAGTATATTTTCATCTGTATTTTCGAAATCTACTACACATTGGATATTATTTATAGTAGAACCATCATTCAATGCGATAAATCGATTACCTCTAAAAGTTCTTACCCATCCTTTAACATGTACAGCTTGCAAGAAGCTTTCACACTGTAATAGTTCTTTTACGTTACTTCTTTCCATTATTTTCTATATTCTTTGATCAAAATACGCAAAGATACTTTTTTGAGTCTAATTCACAAATGAACAAATGGTTATTTGAGCTATGAAGTTTTTATAAAAGAGATGTTGGTTATTCGTTCTAGAAAAGGGTAAATATTTTTTATGTATTTATAATAATAAAACCAGAAAAGAAAATCGCCTAAATAAAATTTAGGCGATTTCTTATGAGATAAATAAATTATTAATTTCTTTTAAAATTAATTTTGATCATCAGGTGTAAGATTTGGATTAGCATCTATTTCTGCTTGTGGAATTTTAAAAATCCATGCATCGTTTACCGAAGGTCTATCTTGAACATAAGCATCTTGGTACAAAATCTCAGACGCACCTGAACCTCCATTTGCTCCATGGTCAATACCATCATCCCAACGGATTTTGTCAACATATAAGAAACCTTCTCCCCATAACTCAACTCCTCTTTGGAATTTGATATGCTCTAAAAACGTTTCTTGTGTATTAAAAGCCGATCCATCATAAGCATTATCTCTTGCGCTAGCTAATGGTAATAATGACGCTTGGGCACCTGGAACATCGTTCTTCATGGCTTTAGCTTCTGCTTCAATTAAATACATTTCAGATGTTCTCATGTAAATGATATCATCTGGTAAAATTCCACCCGGTGTTTTTTGACGCATCTTTACATGCATATAAGGATGAGTATTATGTCTTGAAGTCCATCCCCATGTACTTGATAAATCAGAAATGGCAGCATCAAATTCAGCTTCTGTAGTATACAATGGGTTTACATTGTTAGCCCATCCACCTTGACCATTGGCAGCAGAAGTGTTTGAGTTAGGAGCATCGTTTAAGAAAGCATCTTTTCTATAATCAGTATTAGGAATAGCATCTACTAACCTTCTATCTGCAAATTTTGGGTTATTTCTTACTTGACTTCCATTAAAAGTATTAGACATTAAATAAAAGTACGAACGGAAGAAAGTAGTTTCAGTATCAATTACTACACTACCCCAAATAACCTCATCTAGGGCAACAGTGTTAAATCCTGATTTCCATGCAGCTTCACTCATTAATGGGTAGCCATTCCTGGCTGCAGTAGCGGCTTGAATAGCCTTATCCCAATCTCCAGAATTTAATGCAGCCCTTGCTTTTAAACCATGTGCAACATTTACATTCAATTGAGATTTATCCGATCTAGCAGAGGCACCATTAAAAGTAGTAATAGCGGCTTCTAAATCATCAAATATTTGATTATAAACTTCTTGAACAGTTGATCTTGGAGAACTTGTAAATGGTGCTTCAGTTGAAAATAATAAAGGAACCCCTGGATCGGTATTAGGGTTACCTATTAAATAACCTTTTGCATAGTGCTGTACTAAAGACATATATGCATATGCTCTATAAGTATAGGCTTGAGCTAAAATCTCCTTTAAACGAGCATCTAAAGTTAAACTTCCTTCATTAATTTTATTAATAATACTGTTTGCGTTGGCAATGATATTATATCTATGATACCAGAAAACTCTTACAGTTAAAGAAGTTGGTAATGTATGGGAAACCCATTGCATTTCGTTTCTCCAACCTAAATTGTTTGCATTAGCACTATGTAAAAGGCCCCCAGCAATGTTATCGCCCATAGGAACCCAATAATGCTCTCCTGCTCTCTGTGTACTTCCAGTTCCACCTGGTAAAATAGTTTGAGATTGAGTAAATAATGACCTGTGCATACCATTAATAATTAATGACATGTTTTCAGCGGTTGCTAAGGCATCTGCAGCCGAAATAGCATCCGTTGGCTTGGTGTCTAGAAAATCTTCTGAACATGAAGTTACCGTAACAGCCAAAATTACAAGTAAGATGTTTTTTATTTTTAATAACATTTTAAATATGTTTTATTTTTTACTAAAAAGCTAGGTTTACACCAAATGAAATAATTCGAGATGGATTAAATGAATTTCCTTCTGAAGTACCAGCTAAGCTAAATTGAGGATTCAATCCTGATCTAGCAGTATTAAGGTATAAGTTTTCTCCTGATAAAGAAAGTCTTAAGTTGTCAATTCCTAACTTATCAGTAAGTTCATTGTTAAATGTATAACTAAAATTCACATTTCTCAAACTTAAGAAAGAAGCATCTGTTAAAAACCTTGATGATTGCCTCCTAACTTGAGTAGTACTTCCACTTTCTAACCTAGGAACATCTGTGATGTCTCCTGGTTGACGCCAAGCATTTAAAATATCTGGGTGATAAGAACTTCCAAAATTACCTGTATGCATCATAGCAGAATAGGCATTGTCTAGAACTTTTCCTCCGATACCATATGTAAATAATATATCTAAGCCAAAACCTTTGTATGTGAAATTGTTAGAAACTGAACCTAATACATCAGGAACTGTTGTATCTCCTGTGTAAGCTCTTTCAGTTTCAGTCCAATCATTTGTAGTTTCTTGATTCCCATCTGCATCTAAAACAGGAATGCTATTTCCGTCATTATCAAGCTCGTACATATAATACAATGCGTCACCATTATCTGAGTCGACTCCAGCAGAATGCAATAAATAGAAGTCAAACCTCGATCTACCTACTTCCCATCTCTTAGAGTTACTAATGAAAGGGTTAGGGATATTAGTAATTTCATTCTTAAAAGTAGAAGCTTGAATACCTAAATCCCATTTGAAATTATCATTTCTGAATAAATGTGCAGTCAATCCAACTTCAATACCTGAGTTACTCATATCTCCAATATTGGTAACAAATTGGTCAAAACCATTACTTAGGCCTAAAGGAAGTTCAAAAAGTAAATCTGTAGAATTTCGTTTGTAATATTCTACACTTCCATCTAAGAAACGATCAAATAATGTAAATTCAAGAGCTACATCAAAGTTTTCGATAGTTTCCCATAATAGATCTTTATTACCTAAGTCAGACCACCATATTGCTGGTTGACCTGCGTTTGAGGTTAAAGAGTATCTTGCCTGTGATAAGAAAAAGTCGTTTAAATTATCGTTTCCAACTTCACCATAAGAAGCTCTAAGTTTTAAGTTATCGATAAATGATACGTTTTTCATAAAGTTTTCTTGGTCAATTCTCCAAGAACCTCCAATCGAATAAAATGTACCCCATCTAGAATCTTTACTAAAAACTGAAGAACCATCTCTTCTTACAGAGGCGCTTATGTAATATTTACTATCATAATTGTAGTTCGCTCTAAAGAAGTATCCTTCCAGGGTTTTACTCGTTGTAGAACCGTTAATTCTAGTTGGGCTAGAGAAGTTATCAAATTCGAAAATTCCTTCAGCAACCTGTTCTGTAGCCAATGCATCCAGGGAAGAAAAGGTTCTGTCGAAACTTTCATGCCCTAATGTTAAGTCAAAATTATGAACATCGTTAAAGCTTTTATTATAGGTTAGCCTTTGAGTAAAGTTTTCAACTTCTCTTCTAAAACGAGTTTCTGAGTATCGTCCAGTTGGTTGGGCATCACCAATAATATTGTTTTCATATTCTTTTTCTAGGCCTTCATTAATATCTCTACCATAATCAAGTCTAAGATTTAATCCATCCAAGATTTGGAAGTCTGCGTAGTATCTAAAACCATAGGTGTTGTCATTATCCCTTTCATCATTAAGTAGTAATTCTTGTAGAGCATGTCTACCTTGACTAACAGGTCTTGAACCAATATTGTATTCAGAAAATCCTTCACCACTATCAAAAACTGGATTCCCGGCAGCATCTAAAACAAGGTTTCCGTTTAAATCGTTTACATAAACAGGGTAGATAGATCCGATGTTTTTAGCAAATCCGAAAGGGTTTGCAATACTAGTAGCTCCAGCAGCACTTGGTGCAGTCGCTTCGGTTATAGTAATATTGGCACTACCTCCCATTTTAATCCAATCATTTACTTCGAAATCTCCGTTAACACGAGTAGTTAAACGCTCGAATTTACTTTTTACGAGATAACTTTCTTCATTAAGATAAGAAGCTGAAAAATACACTTTACTTTTTTCTCCACCACCTGATATGTTCACGTTATAATTTTTTCTAATACCGTCACGCTGCATGGCATCGTACCAGTTTAAACTTTTGTAAATAACCTGAGCATTTGGGTTTATTTTTCCATCAAGTCCAACAATTTGATCGTTAGGCACATTGAAAGGGTTATACCCTAAACTATTATATATGTTTTGAGAGGCGAAAGCAGGATCTCCACCACCAGCGGTTGAATTCTTCAAAGCTTCCCACATTACTTCATAATATTGTCCAGGAGTAACCTCGTCGTAAAAAGGAATTCCATTCGATACAACCCCTATCTGGGCAGTAGCATTTACTTTAATATCTCCTCTTTTACCTGATTTAGTTGTAATGATTACCACCCCATTTGCAGCTCTCGATCCATAAAGAGAAGTAGAAGCAGCATCTTTTAAAACTGTAAATGAAGCGATATCTTCTTGGTTAATTGTATTTAGAGCTCCTTCATATTGCACCCCGTCTACAATAAATAATGGATTTGTACTCCCCTGTAAAGTACCAACTCCCCTAATAACAATATTAGGAGAAGAACCAGGACCTCCTGATCCTGTAGTGAATTGGACTCCTGTTGCTTTACCTTCAATTGCTGCAATAGGAGAAGTGACATTCCTAGTCGCCAGTTCTTCAGAATTAATAAAACTTGCAGATCCAGTAAAACTTTCTTTAGTTGTTTGACCATAAGCAACAACAACAACTTCTTCCAAAAGATTGTCGTTTTGCATTAAAATATTAATGGTGTTTTGAATACCTACTGTTTTTTCAATAGTTTTCATCCCCACGAAACTAAATACTAAAACATCTCCCTTTTTCGCTTTTAATGAGTATTTCCCATCAAAGTCGGTTTCCGTCCCCGAAGTGGTTCCCTTCTTTAAAATAGTAACACCAGGTAACCCCCCTGTTTCGTCAGAAACAATACCCGTTATTACTTTTTCCTGCGCGAATGAAATTTGCGCAAGAAATGTTAGTAAGAGTATAAAAACCCTTTTCATTTTTGTTCTCATTTTTACTGTTATTTGATTATACAGGGCGGAAATTTCCAAAATAAAAAGCAATTAAACAATATAATTAACAAAATGATTTATGGTGATATGTAAAGGAATCAAAGTAGTAATATCACTTGTAACCAAAGGGGAAGTCTTAATCTTTTGAAACCAAGTTCTTTGTGTTTTTTTTGTTTCGAATTACTCAAAAATCAGGTCCGAAATATTGTAGCTTGTATTCTAAATTTAATAGCAACTATTTGATGATTTTGACAAAAATAAACGAGAAGTTTTACGTAATTATTCTTAATTTAAAATGAAACATAACTTATTTTTTGTTATTTTCTAGTTAACATAGCAATATCTCTAATCAAAGATGTTATTTATTTATCTTCTTCTTTTGGTGGAAGTATTTTGAAGTTTGTTTCTTTAAGTACCTTTTTATTTGCTATTTTCTTCTCAAATGATAAAAGTAGCGATGGAAGTAACAATAAATTAGAGACCATGGCTAATAAAAGTGTAACGGAAACCAAACCTCCCAGAGCTATAGTTCCTCCAAAACTAGATACTGTAAATACAAGGAATCCAAAGAAAAGTACAATGGAAGTATAAAACATACTCACACCTGTTTCCTTTAAGGCGGCATAAACGGCTGGTTTAATTTTCCAGTTATTAGCTAGTAGCTCTTGTCGATACTTGGCTAGGAAATGAATGGTGTCATCAACGGAAATACCGAAAGCAATACTAAAAACTAAAATTGTCGAAGGCTTGATTGGAATATCGAAAAAGCCCATTAATCCAGCAGTTATAAGTAAAGGTAGCATGTTCGGGATTAATGAAATTAAAATCATTTGTGGCGATCGGAACATCCAAGCCATAAAGATAGAAATAAGAACAATAGCTAATGATAAGGAAATGACTAAGTTTTTAATTAAGTAGTTAGTTCCTTTCAAGAAAACTAAAGCTTTTCCTGTTAAAGAAACTTTGAAACGTTCATCAGGGAAATTTTTCTTTATAACCGCATTAAGGCGTTCTTGAATGATATCCATTTTATCTGTACCTATATCCTTCATAAAGGTAGTAATACGAGCATATCGACCTGTTGAATCGACAAAGTTCTTTAGCATACCAGAGTTACTGTCTGAATTTTTTGTGTACGAAAGAATGTAACTTTTTTCTTGACCTGTAGGAAGCTGGTAATATTTGGGATTTCCATTGTAATATGCCTGTTTGGAATACTTAACTAAATTATTGACAGAAATTGGCTTAGATAGTTCAGGGAAAGTTTCAATGGTTTCGTTAAGTTTTTCTATCTTTTTTAATGTTGATAGTTTCATAACTCCTTTGTCTTTTTTAGTATCCACTAAAATCTCTAAAGGCATAATACCGCCAAACTCACTTTCAAAAAATTTGATATCTTTATAAAACTGTTTGCCTTTTGGCATGTCTTCAATTAGACTACCTGAAACGCGAATTTGATAAAGACCAATCATACTCAATATAATTACAACAACTGTAGTGATATATATACTGATACGATTTTTTTTCACGGTTCTTTCCATCCAGTTTACAACATCTTCCATCCATCTTTTTTCGAGGTGGCTTAGGTGTTTTTTCTCGGGAAGAGGCATAAAACTGTATATAATCGGAATGATTAATAATGCAAGTATAAAAATACTTATGATATTGACAGAGGCGAGAATCCCAAATTCTCTTAAAAGTTGACTCTTTACAAATACAAAAGTAGCAAACCCAGAGGCCGTAGTGATATTGGTCATCAAGGTGGCATTACCAATTTTTGAAATGACACGTTGTAAGGATTTCGCCTGATTTCCATGTTTTTTTACTTCCTGTTGGTATTTATTAATGAGGAAGACAGCATTAGGAACACCAATAACAATAATTAAAGGTGGAATTAAAGCAGACAGTACAGTGATTTCATATCTAAAAAGCCCAATAAAACCAAAAGCCCAAACGACTCCAATACCAACAACTAATAAAGTAATAAATGTTGCTCTAAATGATCTGAAAAAGAAAAAGAATATGATGGCAGTTATTAATAAAGCACCAATCACAAAAATTCCCATCTCCTTGGTTATATTCAGAGAGTTTAAGGTTCTTATATAAGGCATTCCTGATATCCTAACATCAATATTATTAACTTCTTCAAACGCTTCTATACGAGGTTTTAAAATCTCTGTAATAAAATCAGCTCTTTCTGGAGTATTTACTATCGCTTTTTTTAAATAGATAGCAGTTTGTAGAACTCCTTTATCGTTGTAAAGAAGATTTTCGTAGAATGGTAAATCTTCAAAAAGTTGTTTTTTTATCTTAGCGATATCCTCGCTCGTTTCAGGGGGGGTATTGAAAAGAGGTTCAACTTCAAATTTTCGTTCTTTTCGATTCGCCTTCAATTTTTTTACATCAGAAATGGAAACAGTAAAATCTACTTGAGATGCTTCATCGAAAGATTTAGTAAGTAAGTTCCAAGCTTTGAATTTTTCTGGAGTAAATATGGTACTATCTTTAACTCCTAAGATGATAAGATTTCCTTCTTCTCCAAAAATTTCTAAGAATTTATCGTATTGAACGTTGGCCTCATGATCGTTAGGTAACAGATTTGCTTCTGTATAAGAAAAGCGCATGTATTTTGTTTGGGTAAGTAGTAGCCCCGTGATAATGGCAATGAGTACTAGTACTAAATAACGATTTCGTAATATAAACCCGGCGATCTTGGTCCAAAAAGTCATTCAAAAAAATTTTTGCAAAGGTAGCTAAATGAGAGGAATAAAAAGAAAAAAGAGTGTTTAAAAACACTCTTATAATTTGTATGAATAATTGAGAAATTAAACAGTCATTATTTCAGTTTCCTTAACTGCAAGTGTCTCTTCTATATCCTTTACGAATTGATCTGTTAATACTTGAACATCGGCTTCTGCATTTTTTTTCATATCATCAGAAACATCTGTTTTTTTGATGTCATTATTAGCTTCTTTTCGCGCGTTTCTTATCCCAACTTTAGCGTGTTCGGCTTCTGCTTTCGCTTGTTTTGCTAATTCTCTACGTCTCTCTTCAGTTAACGGAGGAACGTTTATAATGATATTTTCTCCATTATTCATTGGGTTGAATCCTAAATTAGCGATCATAATGGCCTTTTCAATTGCTTGAAGCATGTTTTTTTCCCATGGTTGAATGGAAATTGTACGTGCATCAGGAGTGTTTACATTGGCTACTTGACCCAAAGGAGTTGAAGCTCCATAATAATCAACCTGAACGTTTGCAAGCATAGAAGGAGATGCTTTTCCAGCTCTAATACTTCTTAATTCTTTTACTAAATGATCAATAGCTTTAGTCATGGCCTCCTTGGCTGTATCTATGATAAAATTAATCTCTTCGTTCATTATGTTAGTATTTAGCAACCTCTCTTTTCAAAGAGGTGATTAATGTTTTATTTATTGTCAACAACTGTTCCAATTTGCTCACCAGAAACAAGTTTTAATAAATTTCCTTTTTTGTTCATATCAAAAACAATAATAGGAAGTTTGTTTTCTTCACTTAAAGTAAAGGCAGTCATATCCATTACTTTTAACCCTTTTTCAATAACGTCTTTAAAGGTAATATTATTAAATTTAATAGCGTTTTTATTTTTTTCGGGATCCTCGTTGTATATTCCATCAACGCGAGTTCCTTTTAAAATGGCGTCGGCATTTACTTCAATAGCTCTTAAAACAGCAGCCGTGTCAGTCGTAAAATATGGATTACCAGTTCCAGCACCAAAAATAACTACTCTTCCTTTTTCAAGATGTCTATTCGCTCTTCTTTTTATATAAGGTTCGGCTATTTCTTTTATTTCAATAGCAGTTTGCAATCTGGTTTGAACTCCTTGGTCTTCCAAAGCACTTTGTAATGCTAGTCCATTAATACATGTGGCAAGCATGCCCATATGATCCCCTTGCACTCGATCCATTCCGTTGCTAGCACCAGCGACTCCTCTAAATATATTTCCACCACCGATAACAATCGCTACCTCAATGTCTTGTTCAATAACTTGTTTTATTTCAATGGCGTATTCTTGAAGCCTTTTAGGATCAATTCCATATTGTTTTTCACCCATTAAAGCTTCACCGCTTAGTTTTAAAAGAATTCTTTTGTATTGCATAATTTTATAGAAAGTTGCGCAAAATTAATCATTTTTTTTAATTATTGTTTTTTAAGCGCATAAAAAAACCATCCTTAACAAAGGATGGTTTAAAATATTTTAAAGATATAGATTACCCTAAAGTAACTCTTGCGAAGGTTTTAACTTCAACATTACCGAAAGATTTAATATATTCAGCAACAGTTTTCTTTTCGTCTTTTATAAATTTTTGATCTAATAAAGCTTGCTCTTGATCTAAAGTAGTATTGTCAGAAATAAATCTTTCAATTTTACCAGGAACAATTTTATCCCAAATTTGTTCAGGCTTTCCTTCAGCTTTTAATTGATCTTTAACTTCTTGCTCTGCATTTGCTATAGCCGCATCAGTTAATTGTAATCTAGAAACGAATTTAGGTACGTTTTTAAGAGTTTTTCCTAAACGAACTAGTTCTTCGTTATCTTTTACAATAGCAGCGATTCTAGCTTCAGTTTCAGAAGCAACATAAGCAGGATCAAAATCTTTGTAAGATAATGTGGTTGCTCCCATCGATGCAGCTTGCATTGCTAAGTCTTTAGTTAATACGTCTGCTTTATCAACAGCCTCTGTTAAACCAACAATAGCAGCAATCTTACCAACGTGTGTATAAGATCCTACATAAGGTGCTTCAATTCTTTCGAAAGAAGTAATATCGATCTTTTCACCGATAACACCAGTTTGCTCGATTAATTTTTCTGATACAGGAACACCATCAAAATCTGCAGCTAAAAATTCTTCTTTAGTATTGCAGTTGAAAGCAACATCAACAAATTTAGAAGCTAATTGTTTGAATGAATCATTCTTCGCTACGAAATCTGTTTCACAAGCTAATACAATAGCAACACCAAAAGTATTGTCTTCACTAATTTTAGTGATAGCTACACCTTCAGTAGACTCACGATCTGCTCTCTTAGCCGCGATTTTTTGTCCTTTTTTACGTAAAATTTCAATAGCCTTATCGAAATCACCTTCTGCTTCTACCAATGCATTTTTACAATCCATCATACCAGCACCAGTGGTTTCTCTTAGTTTTTTAACGTCTGCAGCGCTTATTTTTACTGACATTTCTATCGTTGTTTTTTAGTTGTAATTATTTGTTGTTGAAGATAAAAAAAACTAAAGGTTTCATTGTAATGAAACCTTTAAATTTATATTATTTTGTTTCTTCAGTAGTTGTTGCTTCTGTCTTTGTTTCTGACTTAGCTTCTTTTTCAGCCTTCGCTTTTTCTTTATCTGCTTTTCTTTCAGTTAAACCTTCAGCGATAGCACCAGTCACATGTGACAATACTTTATCGATAGATTTAGAAGCGTCATCATTCGCAGGAATAACGAAGTCGATCGGTCTTGGATCAGAGTTCGTATCAACCATAGCAAAAATTGGAATATTTAATTTTTGCGCTTCAGCTACTGCAATGTGTTCTTTCTTAACGTCAATTACAAATAGAGCACCTGGTAAACGTGTCATATCAGAAATTGAACCTAAATTCTTTTCTAATTTTTCACGTTGACGGTTAATTTGTAATTTTTCTCTTTTAGATAATGCATCAAAAGATCCATCTTGCTTCATTCTATCAATTGAAGCCATTTTTTTAACAGCTTTTCTAATAGTAACAAAGTTAGTTAACATACCACCTGGCCAACGCTCAGTAATATAAGGCATGTTTACAGCTTTTGCTTGCTCAGCAACGATGTCTTTAGCTTGTTTTTTAGTTGCAACAAATAAAATCTTGCGACCCGAGTTAGCTATTTTTTGTAAAGCTTTAGAAGCTTCGTCAATCTTAGCTGATGTTTTATACAAATCGATGATGTGAACACCATTACGTTCTGTGTAAATGTACGGAGCCATGTTTGGATTCCACTTTCTAGTTAAGTGACCAAAGTGTACTCCATTTTCTAATAATTCTTGAATGTTTGCCATTTTAATAAATGTGTTTACGTTCTGTTTTTTCAATATTTCAGTAGTTCTTACGTCTGAAATATTTAGATACTAAACTGTTAATAAAAATAAATTTTAAAAATAACAGTCTCGAAACGGTTAAGTACTGAAGCAAGTTCAGTAAAATATTAACGCTTAGAGAACTGGAATTTCTTACGAGCTTTCTTCTGACCGAATTTCTTACGTTCAACCATTCTTGGATCACGAGTTAATAATCCTTCAGGTTTTAATACGGCTTTGTGTTCTTCATTAATAGCTACTAAAGCTCTAGTAATAGCTAAACGAATAGCTTCTGCTTGACCAGTAACACCACCTCCATAAACGTTTACTTTAACATCATAACTTTCTAAGTTTTCAGTTAACATTAAAGGTTGTTGAACCTTGTATTGTAACGTTGGAGTTGTAAAGTATTGTTTAAACTCTCTCTTGTTAACGGTAATGTTTCCACTTCCTTGTGAAACATAAACACGAGCTACTGCCGTTTTTCTTCTACCTATTTTGTGTACAGTTTCCATTATTTAAGATCGTTTAGGTTAATTGCTTTTGGGTTTTGAGCGTCTTGTTTGTGCTCTGCACCTACATAAACATATAGGTTTCTGAATAAAGCGCTACCTAATTTGTTTTTAGGTAACATTCCTTTTACTGCTTTTTCGATAATTCTCGCAGGATCTTTTTCGAAAAGTTCTGTTGCAGTAAGTGATCTTTGACCTCCTGGGTATCCAGTGTGACGGATGTAAGACTTGTCAGTCCACTTTTTACCAGTTAAATTGATTTTTTCAGCGTTGATAATTACAACGTTGTCTCCACAATCAACATGAGGAGTAAAATTTGGCTTGTACTTACCTCTAATAAGTTTTGCAACTTTAGAAGCTAGACGACCTAAAGTTTGCCCGTCCGCATCAACTAAAACCCACTCTTTGTTTACGGTAGCCTTATTAGCTGATACTGTTTTGTAACTTAATGTGTTCATAATTACACGATTAGTTTTTGTTAATAAATGTTATTATTATATAATTTTCCCTTAAAAAAGGTCTGCAAAGGTACAATTATTTATTTTACTGACAAATAGTAGTTTAGGATAATGTTGGTTGTTCTTGTGTTTTTTTAACATAGTTTTTAACTGTTAAACCTAATTTATTATGGTAACAAGTGTGTTATTTGTGCGTCGATACTTTATATAAAACCAAAACTAAACTAAGTATTATGAGAAAAACATTAAACCGTCTACTAATTATAATTTGCTTATTCCCATATTTAACGAAAGCTCAAACTCAAAAAACTGAGATCCTTATTTTGGGTACTACTCATTTACATCATATGAAGAATTTTAAGGAGTCAATGCTTACAAATGTCATAGAGAAGCTAGATAAATTTGATTTTGATGTTATATGTGTCGAAAAAATGTCTGGAGAGCTTTTAAATGACATTGCATCTCGAAAAGATAAAGCCTTTGACGGAATTACTAAAGGTTCATTTGGAAATAGGTATTTGACTGTGGCTGATACTGTTCAAAAAGTTAAGGGTATTACTTTTTTAGAAGCTAAAAGAAGTCTAGAAACTCAAAAAAACATAGAAGAACTATCTTCAAAGGAACGAAAAAAAATACTTTTTAATTATTTAGCTGTGACCGACCTTCCCTCTGCAGTCTTACAATATCGATATATTAAAGATAAAAGTGTATTTGAAACAGATTTTGAAAAGTATATTGTTGATTTGATAAAACGTGAGGGCAGCGGTAACAGTGAGTATTACAGTCTTGCTGCTTCTTTAGCCAAACTTGAAAATATTCATAAACTAGAGCCCATTGACAATTTTCAGGATGAATCTCTTTTATTGAAGTATTATCCTGGATTTATGGATGATTTTAAAAAACAGTCTAAACTTTTCCAGAACATGGATAAACTTCCAGTTTTTGTGAAAAGTAAAAGGCTAACTCAAGAAGGGGTTGCAACTAATGATTTGTCTGGGTTATATGCATTTGTGAATAGTGACGAATTTAAAAAACAGGATTATGATGCCCAATGGGGAATTTGGCATACGACAAACTTTGAATCGGGATCTGATCGCGCCAGACATGCTTTATGGGAAATGAGAAATTTGCAAATTACGGGTAATATTATGAAGGTAGCGGCACTCAATCCAGGGAAAAGAATACTTGTAATAATTGGAGCTTCACATGGAGGGTTTCTTGAAAAGTATTTGAAGCAAATTAGAGATGTTAAGGTATTAAAATATAACTAATACTGTTTCGTTTAACCAATAAAAAAGGGATTACAATATAATATTGTAATCCCTTTTTTTTTAGTCAGTAAAAATTTATTCAACCTTTTGGTCTAATAAATCAAAGAATTGATTTAACCTTGGAAGGATAATAATTTTAGTACGTCTGTTTTTTGCTTTATTGGCAGGGCTGTTATTTTCAACTAAAGGAATATAACTACTTCTACCCGCTGCGATTAATCTGTTTGGAGCTACTTTGTATTTACCTTGTAATTCACGAACAATTGCGGTTGAACGTTTTACACTAAGGTCCCAGTTGTCTTTAATACTAGAATTTTCACCAACTGGGGTGTTATCAGTATGACCTTCAATCATCACATCCATTTCTGGTTGACCATTAACTACAGTTGCTACTTTTTCTAATACTTTAGAAGCTTTTTCATTAATTGTATAACTTCCGCTCTTGAATAATAACTTATCAGAGATAGAAATAAAAACAACGGTTTTTTCAACGTTAACCTCAATGTCTTCATCATCAATTCCCGCTTGCAGTTCTTTCTTTAAGTGGAAAGCAACTACTAAATTTAAAGAATCTTTCTTAGAAGCTGCAGCTCTAATTTTGTTTATATATTTGTCTTTTTTACCCAATTGAGCCAACGTTTCTTTAATGTTGTCATTAGCACCTTGAGTTAAAACTGTTAAGTCTCCTACCTGTTTAAGGGTTTGTTTTTTATCTTTTCTTAAATCATCAACAGTGGTTTCGAGTAAAGCAGACTTCTCTTGAAACCTTTCTTTTTCTACTAGACACTTTGTTAAGTTTGTTTTTGCTGCTAGTAGCTCTTCTTTCGTTTTTTCATGTGCCGCTTTTGCTGCTTCCAACTCTTTAGTTGAAGCACATGAAGCAAGCAATGAAGTAATGGTGAATAGTAAAAATACTCTTTTCATTGTAAAAAAAATTTATTCTGTTTGAAAAATGATAAGACAAATTTATAAAAATGAGAATACAAAAAAGATAATTAACAATCTTTTATGAGGAGGGAAAGCATTATTTTTGCCTATAAATTTAATATTATGATACAAAAGTACTTTTTCTTTATAATAACACTCACCGCCTTAAGTTTTGTTACTTGTAATAAAAAGGTTGAAAAGAAGCTAGATAAAGAAGGGATAACAAAGTTAGAAGGAGCTATTTTTGGAACAACATATCATATTAAATACCTTGATAGTATAAATCATCAAGAATCTATTGATAGTTTATTTGAATTGATGAATAAATCTCTTTCCACCTATATTCCATCTTCTGATATTTCTAGGATTAATAGAGGAGATTCTACAGTAATTGTGGATGATTTGTTTGTGGAAGTTTTTGAGAAGGCGAAGAAGATTTATAATGAAACCGATGGTTATTTTGACCCGACGATAGGAAAATTAATTGATGCTTATGGTTTTGGTTCAGGAAAAGAAAGAAAAAGCATCTCTAATGAAGAGGTAAAAGAATTAATGGAGGGAGTTGGTTTTGATAAAGTTCGTTTAAAAGACAGAAAAGTTTATCGTGAGAATAACAATATCGAATTTAATGTAAATGCATTTGCCAAAGGATACGGAATTGATGTTGTAGGAAGGTTTTTAGAAACGAAAGGAATTCAAAACTATTTAGTTGAGATAGGAGGAGAGATTAGGGCAAGAGGGAAAAAACAGGATAAGGTTTGGAAAGTGGCGATTGAAAAACCAAATATTGATGGTACTAGGTCTCTACAGAAAGTAATTGAATTGAATGATGAATCGATGGCTACTTCTGGAAATTACAGGAAATTTAAAATAAATGAAAAAGGGGAGAAAATTGTTCATACAATAAATGCGAGAACAGGATTAGCGTCTGAGAGTAATTTATTAAGTGTTTCTGTAAGAATGAAAGGTGATTGCGCCGATGTAGATGCATATGCTACGGCATTCTTAGCGATGGGGTTGGAAGAAACAAAAAAATTCTTGCAAAAACATCCCGAGCTAAAAGTAGTTTTGCTTTATAATGACGAAAACAACGAATTAAAAGAGTTTGTAAACTAATCAAAATAATTTGAACTCGTTTGTTTAAAAAAATTCATTGATAAAATGCAATAAAAAAACCTACTATAGTAGGTTTTTTTATTGCATTTTGTTTAGCATGAAATCATATATTTTTTTGAGTTCAACAATCTTTACTATACCGGCTATTAAGAAACAACATAGCGGAAAGTAATCGTTGATGCTCATAAGGAGTAGACCGCTTATTTGAATGGCAAAAAAAAGTAAGTTTTTTTTACTCATTCTAAGATCCCTTCCAACTTTAGAGGTTTTTCCATGCAACTGAATAATATTATGTTTTAGGAAAAGAAACGAAATTTCACTCATAAGAAATACAATTCCATAAAAAGCAACTGGCACATCTTCAATATGATTATTTCCAATCCATGAAGTTGTAAATGGAATTAGCGATAACCAAAAAAGTAGGTTTAAGTTAGCCCAAAGAACTTTGCCGTTAATTTTCTTTGCTATCTTGAATAGTTGATGATGATGGTTCCAGTATATACTTATGTAAAGAAAGCTTACTATATAGCTTAAAAATACGGGTGCTTTTTGTAATAAACATTCAATAGATGTTCCTTCAGGTGCTTTTAATTCAAGAACCATGATGGTAATAATTATGGCAAGAATTCCGTCGCTAAAAGCTTCCAGTCTTTCTGATGTCATTCGAGAATCTTTTTTATGCAGTAGTTAAGATAAAATATACCGCTCTTTTTTGAGCGGTATATTTTTGTTTTAGTATTTGGATAACGTACTAAAAAAAATATTAATACGATCCTTCTTCAAGAACTTCATGTCCATACTTTTTTGAATACGCTTGAATTTCTTCAAAATCATCAGGAGACAATTTTGTTAATTTGTCAAAGAAGTCGAAAGTTCCCGCTGGAGTGAATGTCCCAATCATTTTACCTTCAGTACTACCAACATTGGTAAACTTGTGAGCAACTCCTCTTGGAAGGTATAAAAAGGTTCCTTTTGGAGCTTTGTGCTCTTTGTCTCCTATTTGAAAGGTAAATTCACCTTCAATTACATGTAAGCTTTCATCATTTTTATGATGAATATGTAATGGAGCTCCTTTTCCTGAAGGAACTGTTAATTCAAAATAATCTAACAGATTTCCTGTGGTTTTAATATCCGTTCTATATAGTGCGTCAAAACCCGTAATTTTTGTTTTTTCTCCTTGTGTAGGGTTTAATAAAACTGTTTCTACCATAATATGTTGTTTTTATATAGTGTTGGCTGATTCTTTTACTAATGGAAATAACTTTAACAACTCGTCAAAACCTCGTTGATAAAATTCAGAGATAGCATCTTCTTTATAATAAAAAGTAGCGACCCATTGTACAATACTAGTTCCTCCTTTAACATCAATAACTCGCAAATCAGAATAGTATTTGTGAATAGCTTCTCCCCATTCCCCCCAATGCCATTTATAGCGATAGTGATGGTTTGCGTTGTCCATTGAAACTAATTCTTCAATTGCTTGAGGTTGTCCAGGAAAAGTAAGTAAACGTCTTAATTGACGAGTGTCTGTTTGATCGTTAATAACATCAAGTTGTGTAATATCTGGATGCCACTTATGAATAGTATAAAAACCACCGATAACATCCCATACCTGTTCTGCCGTAGCTCCTAACTCTACCGATTGTACAACTCTCCAATCTTTGTAATCTTGTTCGTTCATAATATATTTGGTTTGATTTTAAGGTTAATTCCTTTCTTTATTTTAAACATTCGGTGTAACTACCGAATTCCATGATAATTCTTTTCGAAACTTATTAAATATCACTATTGAATGATTTATTTGTTAAATTTTTGAAGAATGAAATGCTAGGAGCAAAGAAATATTCACCGCCCAGCACCTTTACTAAGTTTTTATATCTAAAATCGAGATCAATAAGTTTTCCATCGATTTCATGTTGCCATTTATTGTTGTTTGGTTTTGCGTTTTGATCTCCTGTTATAGGATCATGCCCTACATTGTTTGCAGGAAAGTTTGAATTGTCTGACCATCCGCATTGTGTTACTAAAAATTGCTGTTCAATATCACTTTGACACGACAAAAAGAGTAAGCCTGCATCGGTCCATTCTTTTTCAGGACTTAAGTTTTTAGATCCGTAACTAATTCCTCTTCTTACGATTCTGTGACTTCTTTCATTTCTAAGGAGGGTACCCTTTAATCTGTTGGTGTCTCCTCTAGGGTTTGTTTTTCGAATATGGGAATGAAAAGGGCATTTTGCCCCTTTCATGTCCTCTTGATAACTAAAATTATTGTCGGAAGGGGTTTTAGTTGACTGTATTAATGGAGAACCATCTTTATTTCTGCCGAAAGCAAGTGATTCTGAATATTCTGTATTGATCTGTACTCCTGATTTTTGAGAGATTTCAGTAGCTAATTTTTTGGCTTGATCTTTAAAACCTTTAATGTTTTGTTGCATTTTCCTATAAACAACATAGCTTCCAAAGCTTAAATCCTCATCGAAACCACCTGGGTCGTTTAGTGCGACTAGGTCAAAAGGAGCAGTTGGGTCATAATATGTTGTTCCTTCTTTATTTTGCCAATGGTCGAAATCTGATTTAAAAAATGTAGGATTGCTAAGACCATCTACGAATCCGAAGTGCTCTATGACATCATTGTTACTATTTCTTAAAGTGTATCCTTTTTCTATAGACAGAATAGAAGCGACTTCAACCGAGGTGCTTTTTATGTTGTTAATTTTACTTTCCAGATAGTCATTGCATATATTTTCATCTGCTGTAATACCTCCATAGGCTAAAACAATCAGAAGGTCTACTTGATTATTAAAGGGATTTTTCCAAGTGTTTGGATTGTCATTTAAAGGATTACTAGTTCTTTCATGAACACCATTGGGACCTGTATCATATAAAAAATCTAAATCTTTCATTCCCGCTCGAAACGCTTTGTCATCTGGGGTTTGATACTCTGCGATTCCTAGAGCTTTATAGCCAGTGTTGCTTAGCAAGATTCCTGTAAATAAATGCTCGGTTCCGGTACTTTTATAATTTAGAGACGTTTGATGTTGTTTATAAGCTGATGTCAGTTTAGAAGCAAGTTTTTCAAGCCAAATTCGGTTGTCTTGGGGGTTACCTGTAAACTTTAGAAAAATATGACGAGAATGCGAACGACCATGACTCTTTAAAATATTGCCCTGAATATCATCAAGAACAGTTTTTAAATTAGGGTCGTTCACATCTAAGTTTTTTTGACTTAGTCTAATACTTGGTTTATTTACACCTGAGAGGTTTGACATACTTCTTGTTTGAAATAATTTCGATCATCTGGAGCTTCATTCAATGTAAAAGTGTGTTGGTATTCTGGATCATAAACATTTAAAATTGTATAGGTTCCAGAGGTAATCCATGATTTACCATCCCAACTTCCGTCTTCGTTGAATTGTTTTTCTATTTTTTGTGTTTGGATTAAAACACGTCCCCAGAAAAGCCATTTTCCGTCAATATTATGAGCATAAAACACTCTTACGGGATCCAATTGAAAAATTCTTGCACTTGGTTTGTTTTTAAATTCAAAAACCTTACCCTCAACGTTTTTCTGAGTGACTGGATTTTTTTTATGGTTTTCTAAGTTGAATACATCAACAGGAAACCCTTGTTCAGTAGTAAGTTCAAGCGTGTCATTTATTTCTATGAAACTTCCCATGTTTTTTAATTTTTATTGTTTGATTATTTATTTTTTTATATCATTCTAAAGCAAGGCCCGTAATGCAGTCCTTCCTCGTGATTAGGAATCGGAGTTTTTACTAAGGGTATAGCATATCTTTCCAATTTAAACATAGCTTCTATGGCATTAACTAATGCAGCTTGACCTCGTCCGTTAATTGCCCATGCTTCTTCTAGTAATTGAACAACTGATGTATAGGCTTTGTCAAATTCAGTTAATAAATGCCATACCTCGTTTGATACTTCTGATTGTTGATAGCCTCCTTTAGGGACTCTAGCTAAAGGGTAAGTTTCGGGTCTTGGCATTGGGTCTTTGAAGTAGTATTTTTCTTCTTCTTGAACTATTTTCTTTTGGTAAAATACTTCCCAAAATCTGTAAAAGTGTGCTAAATTATCCATTCCAGTGCTTGCTGGGGAAACATCTTCTGATCCTTCTCCTTGCTCTTTAATCATATCAATTGCTTTTGAAACACTTTCTGCATCTGCCATCACCCACCAAGAAAGTGGACCTGCAAGTTGTCTTTCAACATTCATTTTTGGTTGAAGATCTTGAAAAAGTTCGTTAACACGATCATATAATTCCCCAATGGTAGTGTTATGTTCAAAGTTTTGAATTTTGTTCTCGGTGAAATTTCCTGCTTGATCACATAATCCACCAATAGTGATGAGTTCCTTTGTTTCGTAATCGTAGATGTCTGCTATTTTTTCAGGAAGTTCAATTTCCATAAAGTTTCTTAAAGAGCAATCGCTTAATCCTTCTAAGTATAAAAATAGATCAGGATGTACTCCTCCAGGTAGACCAGATGGGAATTTTAAACTATTTTCAGGATCGTATATTTTCGGTTCACCACCCAAGCCAGCAATCATATTACAAACCATGGCCATGTGTAACATTTCTTCTTGAAAAACATTACGAATCGATTTAGCTACTTCGCAATTGTTATCCTTAATACTCCACATGGTTTGCATGTATATTGGAATGGTAGCAAATTCTAAAACAACTGCTTGATTTAAGAGCTCTTTTAAAACATGTAATTTATCTTCATGATCATCTTCAACAAGTCGAGAATGATCAATCAGCTCTTTTGTGTTTTTGAGCTGAGAAGCTTTTTCTTGGAAGGCATTTTTATACTTCAGTTGTGTCGTAGGCATTTTTATGTTTGATTTTTGTTGATTGTTTGTTCGTTAAATGTTCTACAAGTCTAAAAGCTAGGGCAGTTAGTGTAAGAGTAGGGTTTACTGCACTCCCTGTAGGGAAAGCAGCGTTTGAGCAGATATAAAGATTGTTTGTGTTGTGGACTTTCATGAATTTATCGGTAACACTATTTTCAGGACTAGTTCCCATTCTAGCGGTTCCAGTAGTATGATGGCCTCCAGGTTTATCAACTCTTGAAGAAGTAAGCTCTAATCCCATTTTTTCAATCACTTGTTCCATTAACTTTAAGCGATCGTTGGCATTTTTAATTTCATCTTCGGTTCTACTAAAATGAACAGTTGTTTGAGGGAGTCCAAAACGATCAGTTCCTGGTTTGGCTTCCAGTCGATTGCTAAATTTGCCTTTCTCTTCTAAAAAAGCCTGTAGATTTATAGTCATTTCTCCATAAACAATAGCATCGATTTCTTCTCTCGTTTTACCCTCAATCATTAGTTGGGCTATGTCTGTATTCGGAGTAACTCTATTTTTGAACATGAAAATCTTTCCTTTTTTCTGATGTTCTTTGGTATTATAACTATGAGTCATCAAAGTAGGAAAGTCGTATTCTTGAAACCAACCATTTGGATTTGATTTAGCTTTTCCTTCAACATTTAACATAGAGTGAGAAACTACAAAACGCCCTACAAGATCAAAGTCGTTTCCAATACCTTGTTCCCAAAAATCATTTTTTGAAGCTCTTAAAAGTTTTGGAACATTATATGCGCCTGATGCCAGAATTATGGTATCTCCAGAAACAGTAAGCTGCTCCCCTGATAAATTATCAGTATAAGTAACTGATTCAATGTCCGATTTACTGGAAACATTTACCTGATGAACAGGAGAGTTTACACGCACTTCAAAGTTGATAAATCGAGAGTCATTCTTTAAGTCGTCCAAAACATATTGTGCATTGAACCTTCCTCCAATTGGACAATATTTACAGGTTCCTGTAGCCATACATTTTCTATACCTTGCAATCGGCATTTTTCCTGACTTTATTTTTGTTTTAGAGCCAGGGTTAATGTCACCGTCCTGATAAATCACATCTAATTGTTCCCATGCTTTGATCATTTCTCCATCAGCAGCCGTCCATTCGAATGGAGGTACTGGGTATGGTTTTGATCGAGGAACCCAATTGGCTTCGTTATCTCCACAAACTGAAAGATATTCTTCGGCGTGATTGTAATATTCTTCAAGATCTTCATAATTAATTGGCCAGTCAGCACCTTCACCGGTATTTGTGAAAAGGTTGAAATCTTCAGGGCGAAATCTTAAGGACCAAGCCCCCCAATGCATGGTGGAACCACCATAAGCTTTTACGCGTACACCTTCGGTTTGGTAATCAATATTTCCTGTTGAATCTGCTTCCCATTTTTGATCATAGGTATGGGTATAGGGCCTTTCTCCTTTGGTTATGTAATCCCACCAAAACCTTCTGTCTTTAGCTTGTACTTCAGGACCAGCTTCTAGTATTAAAATAGAAGTATGATTGTTATGTTCAAGTAATCCTTTTGCAATGGTTGCAGCGGCTACACCAGCGCCAACAATAATATAATCATAGTATGTTTTCATAATTATTGGTTTTGATTAGTTTCAGGCGTGTAGTTGCGTACTATGGCAATTCTGTTATAACGTGTTCCTGCTATAAAACCATGATAATTTCGAGCTTCTTCGCCATTATATTTTGTTCCCCAACTTTTAAATCCTCCTGCCATTACTTGCATTCGAATGAATTCGTTGACAACATATATTTTGCAGTGTGCTATTCGTGTAATAGGAGGTTCGTTGTTGTTTATTCCACTTTCAAATAGTAATCTTCTATAGGCTTCACCTTTGCCATACATGGATTTAAGTTCATTTATTACATAAATGGCATTTACATATTCTCCGGTATAGTTTGGTGCGTTTTCAGTTTTGGCTTTAACCATTTCAAACCATGAACTTCTTTGGTTATTTGAATCGTAGTTGGTGTTGCTCCAATTGATTCCAATTGCTTCAAAGATTTCCCAAAGAGCTTCTTTATTATCATGAGTTAAATGCTGTCCCTCCGCAAATATTAATTCAGCGGAAAGAACCTCATTACAGACAGGGCCTCCAATCATAAGTATTTTATTTAATGTTTTTGTTAGATTCGTTTTTTAGCGAAACAGCTCGCGTTGCTTGCTATGCTGCGTTCCTTCTTTATAATGGACGTCAGACCAAGATGAGTTCGGAGTTAAATAATCGCTGAAATACTTTTCATCGTAGCCATGATGTGCCATTTGGTCTCGGAATTCATAATGGTTAAACAAGCGCATGAACTCGCTTAAATAAACATCTACAACCCCCGTATTCCCTTTTACAATAATCATGTTTTCATCATTGCTATGTGTTGAGGCATTGGAAAAGTTCGCGGAGCCTGTTATAAGTATTGGAGTGTCTGTTAAAGGATCGATGAAAAGGTATTTTGTGTGTAGATACTTTACATGATCATTTAATCCAGTTAGGTGTTCTTCTTCCCAGTTTTTTAATCCTTCTTTTTTAATTTCATCTTCATTTAAAGTAGCACCAATAGCTATTCTATTATTAGGTGTGCTTTTAAATGTGTCGAAGGTTTTTCCTTTGTGTTCTAGTAGAATGTATCGAAGACTATCATCTTCTTTGCTCATAATTTCAGCGAACTCTTCATTCACTCCAAAGGCAGCAGTAAAGCCTACTGAATCTTGAGCTTTTTTAATTTGTTGTCCATACCAATCTAAGGCACTAAGATCTTTTCTAGGACTAAAAATTGGAGTAATTCCTTCTTTTAAACTGCCGTTAGGTGTTGGGGATAATTGATCGTTTAAAGGACGGATTTCTTTTAAATCTGGATTTTTAGATAGGTGTTCCCAGTACTTTAGATACTGCTGAGCAATCTCCACGTCTCTAACAATATGTCCCACATTTGATTGACCAAATATACCTCCTTTTGTGAAGTTAGTAGAACCAGTCCATACTTCAATAGGTTTATTTTTATAGAGAAGGATAATGTATTTATTATGTTTTATTGAAGAGTTGGCTGATCTTGGGATCATCAATTTTTCAATACCTGGAACTTGGGCAACTGCTTTGTCTGTGTTCTCCCAAGGACCTCTTTTCGATCTGTCGTACAGAATTTGTATATCTGCTCCGCTTTCTGAAGAATCAAATAGCGCTTTAAGAACAGGAACATAATCAAATTCGTAAGCCGCAACTCTAAGACCGTAATCTTTACCCTTTGCTTTTGCTATAAATGACAAAAGGGCTTCTTCAAGGCCTCTTGATAACCATTTATAAGCTTCATTATTGGGAACTTTATCTGGGTTTTGGTTGTTGAATTTTTTAGCATATGCCTGTCCAACGGTTCCTCTGTTAAAGAATACACCATGTGAACCTTTTTCAGGGTTTTCTGTTGTAATATTTATAGCGATCTCTTCACCTTTTTCTTGTTTTTCAGGTGAGCCGTAAACAGGAGTTGCAGAATATTCATATTGAGTGTTTGGCAGTGCCGTATAATCCGCCCAAAAAAAGGCTTGGATTAGATTGAGATCTTCCTTTTTACCATTGTTTTTAAATTGTTTGAAGCCTTTTAAAGGAGTTGTTTCTCCAGTAGTAATTTCTTTACGATTAAGCTTAAACCCTAATAGTTTTTCCCTAGATTCAGCATTAGCATCTAGGCAAAGTAGCACCACATGGGTTCCAGCTATGACATGTAAAGAAACCCCATTTTTATGGTCTCTTACTCGCATATTTATGTTTGGTTAGTTAGTAGTAAGATAAAAATAGGAAAATATTTTTAATCTCAAATAAAATAATTTTCAGAGAGAAACCTCTTTAAAGGTTTTGTAGTGTTTTCTGTTTTTTTTATAGAATAAATAATAATTTGGTTATCTTTTTTAAACTGAGAAAAGTAAAGGAAAAGGGAAGGTAGTTAATTTCGTTAGGCTATAGATAAAAGGTGTTATTTAGTTCAATTCTAAATTTAATATTTATAGCAAACAGGTAGAATTTCATCTTTAGCTAGGGCATATTTTCGAACAAGTTCAGGGTTCATTGTTTTTGCGTAATGAGCTTCTTCAACCTTAAAACCAATAGATTTAAGTTTGTCAAAATAATCAAGCCCATAAATCCTAACATGATCATATTGTCCAAAAATTTTTGCTCGTTCTTTAGGATCAGTAATAGAATTGTCTTCAAAGGTTTCTGCTCTATGAACATCTTGAGGTATTTGAAAAATTCCAAAACCATCTTTTTTAAGAATGCGATGCAATTCTTGCATTGCTTTTGTATCGTCTGGAATATGCTCTAAAACATGATTACAAAAGACAACATCAAATTCTTCATTTTTAAAAGGTAAGTCACAAATATCTGCTTTGATATCCGCTATCGGAGACTCGAGATCGGATGTGATGTAGTCGAGATTTTCCTGTTTTTTAAAAATATCTAAAAAGCATTGTTCAGGAGCTATATGTAATACTTTTAGCTTTTTTTCTGAGGTAAAAAAAACGGTTTCATTTTTTAAATACAACCATAAAAGTCTATGTCTTTCAAGAGATAGGGTAGAAGGAGATAGTGCGTTTTCTCTTTGGGTTTCATATCCATAAGGAAGTAACTTCTTAAATGATTTTCCATCGATCGGATCGGTGAAGTTATCACCTTTTAACCACCAGGCAATAAAAGGACGCACAACATAACTTATTTTAATAAGAAATGGTCTCGGTATGGTGTTAAGAATAGTTTTAAACACGGACAAATTATAGAACTAATGGTTGTTGTCTAAACTCATCTTCTTCAGTGCTTTCAATTCCTAGAGCGTCATAGATATATTTAAACGTAGAAAGAAGTTCTGGTTTCCCCTCTACAATCGCAATATTATGTTCAAAATGTGCACTTGGTTTATTGTCAAGAGTGGTAATAGTCCAGCCATCGCCGTGCTGTCTTATTTTGTGAGTTCCTAAGTTCGTCATAGGTTCAATAGCAACTACCATTCCTTCAACAAATTTTTTACCTCGTCCTCTTCTTCCATAATTAGGCATTTCAGGATCTTCATGCATCTTTCTACCTAAACCATGGCCAACCAGTTCTCGAACTACACCGTAACCGTGTTTTTCTGTGAAATTTTGAATAGCGTATCCCACATCACCAACTCTATTTCCAGCTTTGAATTCTCTGATACCCACATATAAACTTTCTTTCGTTACGTCTAATAGCTTTTGGGTTTCAGGAGTTACTTCACCAATTGGAAATGTATAAGCGTGGTCTCCATAAAAATCATTTTTTAAAGCTCCACAGTCTATAGAAATAATATCACCTTCTTGAAGAGGTGTGTTATTCGGTATTCCATGAACTACTTGAGAATTAGGACTCATACAAAGTGAATTTGGAAAATCATAAAGCCCTAAAAAGCCTGGGATAGCACCTTCTCCTCTGATAAATTCTTCGGCTAATTTGTCAAGGTATAATGTCGTTACGCCTGGTTTAACTTCCTTTGCTAACATCCCTAATGTTTTTGATACAATTAGGGCGCTTTCGCGCATGATTTCAATTTCTTCTCTAGTTTTTGGTTTAATCATGGATAAAAATATTGTGGCGCAAATTTACGTTTATTTTTGATACGGATGCTTATAAGGTTTACCAGAAATAATGGTTAAAATATCTTTTTCGATAGTTGATCCATCAATAGCATGCTCAACGAACCTGCCTATTTCTTTACCATTCTTATAAAAGATAAAAGTCGGTACTCTTTCAATGTTATATTCTTTTTCTAAGCCTTTTGCTTTTTTACTTCTATTAACAGCTACCAGCTCCAGTTTTTTATAGTTGAAGTTAGTATTATCAAGCAGCTTATAAAAGTTGGGAATTTCTCTTTGGCTATCTCCACACCAAGTTCCCATGAATCCTTTTATAGTTACGTCTTTTAAATAGCTTTTAGCTTCTTCTAAAACAGGTTTGTCAACCTCGTAATACGAATAAAAATCGTTAAACCATTCACTTCCGTAGGGTTCTTGTTGAAAATTACTTTTGGTAACAATACCGACTAAGTCTCCATCTTGATTTTTCTCTGCTGGAAATTTATTAGTTGATGCACAACCAATAATAACAGTAGAGAGTAAAATGTATAAAAAGTTCTTCATTGTGTATTATTTTATACTAAAGAATGTTGTGTCATTTCTTTTGGTTTCTCTACTCCTAATAAATGTAAAACTGTAGGAGCAATATCTCCTAAGATACCATTTTTAATTGATTTTAAATCTTTGTCAATTAAAACCATAGGTACAGGATTTGTAGTATGGGCTGTATGCGGAGTACCATCAGGATTTATCATAGTTTCACAATTTCCATGATCGGCAATTAAAATAGTAGTGTAGTTTGAGTCTAAAGCGGTGTCTATGACATTCTTTACACATTTATCGACTACTTCACAGGCCTGTACGGCGGCATCGAAATCTCCAGTATGACCAACCATATCACCATTCGCGAAGTTCAAACAAACGAAATCAACCTCTCCTTGTTTTAATTCAGGAATAATAGCATCTTTAATTTCGTAGGCACTCATTTCTGGTTTTAAATCGTAGGTGGCTACTTTTGGAGAAGGGCATAGCAGTCTTTTTTCTCCATTAAACTCTTTCTCTCTACCTCCAGAGAAAAAGAAAGTAACATGAGGGTATTTTTCAGTTTCTGCAATTCTAATTTGAGTTTTTCCAGCCGCTTCAAGAACTTCACCCAAAGTGTTTTCTATATTTTTATTGTCATAAACGACTTTTATCCCCTTAAATGAGTCATCATAACGTGTTAATGTTACAAAGTATAAAGGTAGTTTTGTCATAGAGAAATCTGAAAGATCTTCTTGATTTAGAACTTGAGTTAGTTGTCTTCCTCTATCAGTTCTGAAGTTGAAAAAGATAACAACATCGTCTTTTTCAATAGTGGTGCGAGGCTGTTCGTTTTCGTTAACCATAATAATTGGTTTAATGAACTCGTCCGTTATACCTTCGTCATAACTAGCTTGAATACTTTTTTCTGCATTTTCAGAAAATGAACCCTTTCCTTTGGTAAGAGCATTGTAGGCTAACTGAATTCTTTCCCAACGTTTGTCACGATCCATACTATAATAACGACCTGTAATGGATGCTAACTGTCCCGTAGTTTGGGCCATATGTTCTTCAATTGATTTAATGAAAAACTTTCCAGATTTAGGGTCGCAATCACGACCATCTGTGAAAGCGTGAAGAAAAACATTTTCTAAACCTTTAGAATTAGCTGCAGAGAGCAATCCTTTTAAATGATTTATATGTGAGTGAATTCCTCCATCAGACACAAGTCCAAGAAAATGAACATTTTTATTGTTGGCTTTAGCGTAGTCAAAAGCATTTAATAATTCCTGTTCTTTTGCTAAAGTCCCTTCCGTTACTGCCTTGTTAATTTTAGCAAGGTTTTGATAAACTATTCTACCCGCTCCTAAATTCATATGTCCTACCTCAGAATTTCCCATTTGTCCTTCAGGAAGTCCCACATGTTTACCGTCAGTTCTTAATTCGGCGTTTGGGAAGTTTTCATATAACGAATTTATAAAGGGTGTTTTAGCATTATAGATGGCAGAAACTTTAGGGTCTTGTGTAATTCCCCAACCATCAAGAATCATTAAAATTACTTTTTTCTCCATTTCGATAAAATTGAAAGGTAAAAGTACTAAAGATTTTTGGGGATGTCTTAAGAAAATAACGAAACCGATTAAGCATTGTTAATATTGAATTCGTGAATTTAATTGATAAAATGGCAAAAATCCAAACATGTCCAAGGTAGAACGAAACTATAATATGCTACAATGCAATTGTTCATCAATGCTGAAACTTTTAAAAATCGATTTTTTTCTAAAAGAAATACAAGTATAATAGTACAATACTAACAAATGAAATTATAGCAATAGTTAAAATGTTCTGAATTCTATTTTGTCTTTGTAATTTCTCTCGTATTCTCAATACTTGCTTTCTTGTTGCTTTTTTGTTAAAGTATAAAGGTTTGTTTTTGTTGTTAAGGTACTTTTCTAATTTTTCGAAAACGACTTTACGCTCTCTCTTATTATTCTTTAATGTTGTAATCATTGAGCTTATTCCTCCCATAGCATTTTATTTTAGAGTTATATTTATAAGTCGCTTAGGATGGTTTTTTGTTACATAAGATCAATTTACCTTGGTTTTAATTTTTGTAGAAGCCTAAAAAGTAAATAGAAAGAACTAAGAGAATAAGGAAGAAACTAGCTTTTAATATGAAATTTCGTTTGTTTTCCTTTTGAAGTCTTTTGCGAATTTCTTCTAATTGTTCGGGAGAAGCTTTTTTGTTTTTCAAACTAGAGTTCTCATTCGGATTATTAGTCCCAAGTTCTTTAATTTTTTTAAGAGTATTTGGTCTTTGTCTTTTTAAACTCTTCGCTTTTTTATGCATTTCTGCGGCTGGTCCAAATCCGAAGCTCATAGTATCAATTTTTTTGTTTTAAAAAGCAATATACTGTTTTTAAAAAATCAAAGTATTATTTATGATTTAAATTGATATGTTATGTTCAAAGAAGCAAGGGGTATGTTTGTTTAATGAAATCTTTTTTGAGTAAGGTTGTTTGGTGTTTTTTTTAGTTTGATGGTTTGTAGTTAGTTATCATGTTTATGTAAGTGTAAACCCTTATAGGTGTAAGGGTTTTTGAGGTGTTGTTGACTAGGGGTTTTACTAGTTGTGTTTTAACGTTTTTGGAAGGTGTTGTTATCGTTGAATTTTTAAATTTGGTCATTATTTTAACCGGTTATAAATAAAAACCTTTCAAGAAAACGAGTCTTGGACGTCTTATTTCGTTTACGTTAACAACGAACCAAACTTAATTAAAACTACTAATTATGAAATTTTTTTCAAAAAATGCTTTAGTCATTTGTATGACTGGAGCTCTTATGGTGGGTGCATTAAACCTAAATTCAGAGCAAATAACAACTGGGCAAGTTAAAGAAGCGAGTGTTGAAATAACTGACATGACTGTTGCAGAAAAAGCTGGAACTCCTTTCTTAATGTTAACGTTTAGAATGGGGATGGCTGCTTATCGTTATTACCGATTCGTAGGTGAAATTCCTCAGCCTCAGCCTAACGAGCAAGTATATATTGCTATGAATAAAGAACTGAAACAAGAACTTATGGATGAAAGATTAGCAATGCTAGACTAAAAGTTTTGAAGAGAGGTGTTTAACATCTCTCTTGATTTGTTCTTATAATCAAGTAATTATATGAATCTTGTATGAAAAAAGTATACTATTACATCATATTATTGGTGTATTCTTCTTACTGGTTGATGACATTTTTTTTTAATGCACCAGATAATTATATTAAAATCCAGTTTTTTCAGGAAGGAGACGCTTTTAATAAATTTTTCTACCAAAAATGGGGTTTTTTCGCTCCTCCTCCTCAATTCGATGAAAAATTATATTGTTTAATCTTAAGTAAAAAAGATACTTCGGAAGTGAAATCTTTTGAATTAATGCAGGCAATCATAAAAGAAAAAGTTGACAAGGCTCCTTTTAATAATAAAGCTGATGTTCTCGATTATATTCTGTCTAATTCTTGTATTTCGATAAATAATCAGATAGTTGAGTTGAAAGATCGAGTGGAGTATTTAGAAAAGAAAAGAAAGTTAGAAGCCTTTGAAAAGGATAGTATTCTCAATCGAGGATTGGAGGTAACTTCTTATTATAAGGTCTTGAAAAATTATGTTCAGGAAGTCGCTAGAAAAAAGAACGTAAATAGTAAAGATTATTTGGTTTCCTTTATGATAACAAATACTCCAATTCCTAAGTTTGTTAATCGTAATAAAGATAGTGTAAATGTAGAAGAGTCTTTAGTTTATAGGAGTAAACCTTTTGATATTTAAAGGTTGTTTATTTAATTTTTTAATAATAATACACTCATGATTTTAAAAAAAAGAATAGATAACTTAATTGAGAGGTTGTCTATCACTCATAATTTTTCATTTTATTCAAGTTGTTTAAGAATATTTGTTTGTTTTTATTTAGCCAAGGATATCCTAATAAACAATCAGTTTCATGTGGCTTTATTTAAAGGAGGCGATCATTTAATGCAAAGAGAAGCTCCTTGGCTGTCTCTGTTTGGAATTTCAAATCAACTAATTTCTGATAATATTGGTGTTTTCAATATAGTTTACTTGCTGTTAATTGTGCTTTTTTTCTTTGGGGTTGGTAAAAATTTTGTAGCGTTATTATTGTTTTTCTTTTTAGATGCTTCGCAATCGCTAACGTCTGTTATTTTGAATGGAGGTGATAACTACATGAAGTTTATTCTTCTTTATCTCATCTTTTTGAATTCTTATGAATACTTCTCTATGAGCAAGCAGCGTTATAAATTAACAGAATTAAATAGATTAAATACTTTTTTATCAAATTTGGCAGGATATTCTATCTGTATTCATTTGTGTTTGATATATTTTGTATCGGCAATGCATAAAATTCATACAGATGTATGGTTTAATGGAGTCGCTACTTATTATACGTTTTCATCTGAGCGATTTGGAGGAACAAATACAATTAATCAATGGATGTCTAAAAATGGAGTTTTGGTAACCTTAACAACGTATGGAACAATTATTATTGAGTTATTTTATCCAGTTTTGGTTTGGTTTAAAGAAACGAAATTACTGTTTATATTTTCAGCCATAGCATTGCATCTTGGAATTGCGGTTCTTATGATGTTGTATGATTTTCAAATATTGTTTATTGTCGTTCAAGGAATGTTTATTAGCAATAAATATTGGTGTTCATGGTTTGAGAAAGTTAAAGCGAAGACATGGGTTCAAAGAATACTAGTTTTAAAAGAAGGAAATAAATCCTTGTCTTAGAAAAGGATTCAATACATATAGGGCAATGAAAATAATTTTGTTTGATGGAGTTTGTAATTTATGTAATGCTACGGTAACCTTTATTATCAAAAAGGATGTTCGTAATGAGTTTAAATTTGCCTCTCTACAATCAGATTATGCAAAAGAGAAACTAGAAGGTACAGAAATAAAAGATTTGTCTACTTTAGTCCTAATTGATAATAATTGTATTCACATAAAATCCACAGCTGTATTAAAAATATGTAAAGAACTAAAAGGGTACCGTTGGATGAAAATATTATTATTCATTCCAGTACCTATTAGAGACTTTTTCTACAAGTGGATAGCATCCAATAGATATGTTTTTTTTGGAAAACAAAATAGTTGTATGCTTCCTTCAAAAGAACTTTTAGAAAAGTTTCTTCATCAGGAGTAAAGTGCACGATTTTATGAATCTATGTCGTTTTTATTATTGATATCTTCGAATGGCTTCTTTTATTTTTTCAATTCGATTTTCAGGATCGGGATGTGTGCTCTGGAATTCCGGGACTCTATTAGGACCAGCTGCGGCTTTTAAAATTTTCATTACATTAATTAGGTAAATAGGATCATAACCAGCATCAATCATCAAACGTACCCCCAATTCATCACTTTCTAATTCGTCACCTCTTCCGTTTTTTAGTAATGTTTGTTGCCCAATACTATTTGCTAGTGATCCTAAATCAGCGCCTACAGAAGCACCCATTGTCAAGAGTTTCCAGAAATTAGCTTCGGTAATTCGTTCATTAGAATGTTTCCCTAAAACATGTCCTATTTCATGCCCTAATACACCCGCCAGCATGTGTTCGTTTAAACGCCCGGCTTCATCAGTTAATTTAGAAAACAAGGCATACGTAATAAATATTTGCCCTCCAGGTAAAGCGAAAGCATTGATTGCTCTGGCATCTTTCAATAAGTGAAAATCGTATTGGTACCCTGATTTTTTAGCGATGGTGTTATTAACTAATTTCTGTCCAATATCATCCACAATCTTTTGATATCTATTATCAGGATATAACCCACCATGTTGCTGTGCCATTGATGGGGCTTGTTGGAGCCCTATAGCTATTTCCTGCTTTGGTGTTAGACTTATTGATTGGGTTTTACCTGTATACGGGTTTTCTGTTTTTTGGCTACATTTTCGTAAATAGGCAAAAGCGACTATTACCAGCCCTATTAACAGCCGTATTTTTAATCCACCTCGTCTCATTTTGTTTTTGATTTTTTGTCAGTATTTAAAGATACGAAATATAGTTTTTTTAACGAATATCAATTTTTTGTAAAATATAAAAAACTTAACTTTACGAAGTTTAAATAGCTATATATGAGTACTCACTTTGAATTGAATGAGGTAACGGAGAAGTTACCTAAACATTTACATAAATTTATTGTTCAGCAACCTTATAATGAATATACGGCACAGAACCAGTCTGTATGGCGTTATGTGATGAGAATGAATGTAGATTATTTGAGTAGAGTAGCACATAATTCTTATGTTAAAGGGTTAGAAAAAACTGGTATTTCTATAGAGAATATTCCATACATGGCCGGGATGAATCGAATTCTGAAAGAGATCGGTTGGGCGGCAGTTTCTGTTGATGGTTTTATACCTCCAAACGCTTTTATGGAGTTTCAGGCCTACAACGTTTTAGTAATTGCTTCCGATATGAGAACAATTGATCATATCGCATATACGCCTGCTCCAGATATTATTCATGAAGCTGCTGGGCACGCACCTATTATTGCAAACCCTGAATATGCGGAGTATTTGAGAAGGTTTGGCGAGATTGGGGCAAAGGCCATTTCATCATCAAAAGATTATGAGATGTATGAAGCCATTCGATTGTTATCTATTTTAAAAGAGAATCCGAATGCTGCTGTTAAAGAAGTTAATGAAGCTCAAGAAAAAGTAGAATGGTTACAGAATAACCTAGGAGAACTGTCTGAAATGGCAAAAATACGTAATCTACATTGGTGGACTGTAGAGTATGGCTTAATCGGAACTGTTCAAGATCCTAAGATTTATGGCGCAGGATTATTATCTTCAATAGGGGAAAGCAAATGGTGCATGCAAGACCAAGTTAAAAAGCTTCCTTATAGTATAGAGGCAGCGGATGTTAGTTTTGATATAACCAAGCCGCAACCTCAGTTATTCGTTACTCCCGATTTTGCGCATTTAAGCTTGGTATTGGAACAATTTGCGAATAAAATGGGAATTCGTAGCGGAGGATTGAAAGGAGTTGAAAAATTAATTGATTCAAAAAATTTAGGAACGATTGAATTAAGTACAGGTATTCAAATTTCAGGAACTTTTAGCAATGTAATTTCCGATGAAAAGAATCGTCCAATATACATTCAAACTGCAGGTCCAACTTCTTTAGCGAATAGAGATAAAGAGCTAATAGGTCATGGTATCAACTATCATGCGGAAGGTTTTGGTAGTCCTGTTGGGAAGTTAAGAGGGATTAATATTCCTATTGAAAACATGAGCCCGAGAGATTTAGAAGCGTACGGGATTTATGAGGGTAAAAAAGTAACTCTTGAGTTTGAAGGGAATATTAAAGTTGAAGGAGAAGTAATTACAGGAACAAGAGATTTAAGAGGTAAGATTTTACTAATATCATTTAAGAATTGCAAGGTAACACATGGTGATACTGTGTTGTTTCACCCAGATTGGGGAATTTATGATATGGCGGTAGGTGTTGAGGTGGTTTCTGCATTTGCAGGACCGGCAGATGTAAACTCTTTTGGAGATTTAGGTCAGGTTTCTGAAACTAAAACTCATAAAATTCAGTACTCAGATTCAGATAAAGAGTTATATGCTTTATATGAAAGAGTTAGAGATATGAGAGAAAACAATACGGTTTCGGAGAGTAAAGTTCAAACTATTTTTAATCGATTGAAGTCAGAATATAAAAATGATTGGTTATTACCTTTGGAATTATTAGAATTGGCATTAGAGAAAGATTATACAATAAAAATAGAACTATCTGCTTATCTGGAAATATTGAAAAGTAACAAAAGCTACCAAACATTAATTGAAAACGGCTTAAATTTGCTTCAAAATTTCCAACAAGCCTAGCATGGGATTATTTAACTTATTTAGAAAGAAAAATATGAGTAACGAAATTAAAGAATATTTAGAAAAAGGAGCAGTTGTTTTGGATGTAAGAACAATACCAGAGTGGAATGAAGGGCATTCGGAAGGTGCTAAACATATAGTGTTAGATACAATTCCTAATAATGTAGAAGAAATAAAATCATGGAACAAGCCAGTAATAGCTGTTTGTAGAAGTGGGGCTAGAAGTGGACAAGCAACAGAGTTTTTAAATGGACATGGTGTTGATGTTATTAATGGAGGTCCTTGGCAAAACGTAGATCAACATTTGTAATAGTATTCAAATAAAAAAATACAGAAGGTCGTCTGAATAGCTTCAGACGACCTTTTCTTTTTTTAACGTTTTTTAGAATTGAGGGACACATACATATCCCGTACCATTAAAATTACACAAGCCTGGTTCCTGATATTTTCCAAAAATATTATTAAAATATACAGTACACTCTTGGTTGTGGTATTCGCATGGTGTAGCATGCGAATGACCTCCGTTTACCTTTTTTAATTCTTGTTTTGATAATTTTTGAGCGTTAGTTGCTTTCAACATTTTTTTTAGCATAGTAGTTTAAATTTAGATTGGTTAAAAATAATTTCAATGAAAATACTATAAACTATTTGAGTTGTCAATTATTTAACATTTTTAAAAAGTTATTTAGGTATTGTTTAACAAACGGCAAGTTAGAATTTAATACTAGGGAAGTGTTGTTGTATGTTTTTCAGTTTATCCGATAGTTTTTTTAAAAAAACTTTGTGTTGATCCGATTCTGGATTGAAAGGTTTATGAGCTAACCCTTTTTGAATAGTATCAACAGTTTTCATAGTGGCTTGAGTGTCTTCAGAGATCCATACATTTTTAAAACGTTCCCATATATAATTGATGGCAACATTATTTGGATGAATCATGTCTTCTTTGTAAAAACGATAATCTCGAAGTTCGTCCATCATAATTTCATAAGAAGGAAAATAATGAATATTCTTTCTTTCATCAACAACTTTGTGAATAGCGCTGAGCAAGTGAGCCTTGCTTCGTTGGTTTTCTATAAAGCCATCTTTAAGATGTCTAACGGGAGAAAGTGTGAAAATTATAGAGGTTTTTGAGTTCTCTGACCTTATTAATGAAGTTAAAGCATCTAAGCTTTCCTTAATCTCATTAATTGATAAGATTTCCTTTAAGAATTTTTTCTGAGGAACCTTATGGCAATTGGCTACAAGTTGGTCTTTCTCAATAAATCGATATACCCATGCCGTTCCTAAAGTAACGATTATATGAGAGGCGTTATTCAAGCTATTTTGCGTTAAAGTAATAGCTTCATTTAAATTATCGAGAAGCCTTTCTTTCGTTGGAGAGCTAAGCTTAGAGTGAGCATTAAAGGAATGCCATTGTTCATTGTGAAAAAGAATGTCATTCTCTTTATAAACTTTTTGATTAATAGCATCAAGTACGAGGTTTTCGATTGCTTTGGGTTGAAACAAAATTCCAAAAGGGTTTTGAACTGTTTGAAACTTAAAATAAGAAAGTTTATTCCCTATGTTTTCCGAGAAACACGAGCCTAATAATAGTAACTTCGATTGATAAGTAATTGGATTGTACTGTTGTTGTTGTAAAGGTATTTGTGTTTGTAGGATCATAAACTTAAAAGCTATTGGTCGTTATAAGAAATCGTATACTTTATCAGTAGTAAAATTAAAGAATACTTGATTAAATATTCGTTTTTTGTGTTGAAGTTTGTAATTGTATTTATACCGATGCTAAACAGTTTAGATTTTCCAGAAGCTATTACGTTATTATTGAAATATATTTTAAACCTACCGAAAGGTAATATTGGTGTTTCAATTTTTAAAAAATTCTTACAAGGGAGTTCAAGATTACGGTACCCACCAAATAACAATGGCTTTTCTTTATAATAGGAAGGGGTGAAGTCTTCGATTTCGAAATCGTTCGTAAGTATCCCATGATCTTTTAATGTTAATATACGTTCATTGTGATAATCGTAAATTTCAATGAAATTTTTCTTTAATAATTTCCCGTGATATTTACTATGAAAAACAATCGAGTTTTTATGGTGAGCAGTTAAGCCATTGTTTCTGGAAGCCTTGATTGTATATTCCATGTTTGCAATTTATTTTTTGATTTTATTTTTACAATTATTCTTGTTTTTTACTACTTCAGCATGCGGTAGTTGTTTTTTCAACCAAGAAATAATGTCATTTAAATCTTTTTCCTTGAGTTCTAAAAAAGCAATCAAATGCTCTTTATCTCGATAGTCTAATGTTATCTGATTTTTAAAAATGACAATAAGTTCGACATCAGATAATACAAAACGCCTTTTCTCTTTTTCATTTTCATAAAAAAGAAAACTACCTTCTTTTATAAAGAAAGCCGTTGTTTTTGCTTTTCTATTATGTATTGCTAATGTTAGAATTATTAAAACTAATAGAAAGGGATTGGTGTTAGATGTTGGAATGAAGTATGCATATGCTAATGCTGCCAAAATGGATATCGTAGAAATACCGATCATTCCGTTCAAACGTGAATAATCATTTTGACTTGATAGTTTCAAAATACTGTTATTATGAACCTCTTGCTTTTTTAAAAGTGGTTGAAAAATAGAAGAGATAAGAATGATCGAAAGTAGTATCGTAAAATATTTGCTTGGAATTTTGTTTAAATATTCTCTAAAATCGATGCCGAAAAGTTCATTAGAGAAAAGAATGGAAATGTAGAATACTAATGAAATAATTGAGCTAAGAATCCTTCTCCATTCCTTTTTAATTTTAATAAGCGAGTTTTTTAAGTAAAATTTAATCTCTTCGATAGTGCTTTTTAAATCCTTATCCATCGCACAATTTTTTTACAAATATAAAAAAGGTTCAAAGAAATAATTCTCTGAACCTTTTCGTATATTTAAATTGAATCTCTTTTTATAGATAATCAACCGCTTTTTCTAATGCTTTAGGAATTCCTCCTGGGTTTTTACCTCCTGCGGTAGCAAAGAAGTTTTGACCGCCACCGCCACCATGAATCAGTTTTCCTAATTCTCTTACTACTTTACCAGCATCATAACCACGATCGTTAGCCAAATCTTTAGAAATATAGCAAGTTAACATCGCTTTTTCTTTTGATGGAGCTGTAGCAAATAATAAGAATAAATTATCTATTTCTCCACCCAATTCAAAAGATAAGGTTTTAATTCCATTTGGATCTAAATCAACTTGAGTAGCTAAAAAATGCACACCATTAACTTCTTTTAATTGATTTTTAATATCACCTTTTAAATTTTTCGCTTTATCCTTTAAAAGCTGTTCTATTTGCTTTTTAAGATTGGTGTTTTCATCTTGTAATGAACTAATTGATTTTACAAGATCCTTTGGATTCTTTAACTGTTGCTTAATATTGTTATAAGTACGTTCAACATCCTCGAAATAGTCACCGACGGCAACGTTTGTGATGGCTTCAATTCTTCTAATTCCAGCAGCAACGGCACCTTCAGATTTTATTTTGAAATACCAAATATCACCAGTTTGTTGTATATGAGTTCCTCCACATAATTCCATTGATTTCCCGAAGCGAATGGTGCGAACACTGTCCCCATATTTTTCACCAAACAAAGCAATAGCACCCTCTTCTATGGCCTGTTCCATTGGAATACCTCTTTGTTCTTCTAACGAAAGGTTTTCGCGAATACGTGCGTTTACAAATTCCTCAATTTCTTGTAATTGATCAGCATCAACCTTAGAGAAATGAGAGAAATCAAAACGTAGATATTTAGGGTTTACTAGCGATCCTTTTTGCTCAACATGATCACCTAAAATAGCACGCAATGCTTGATGCAATAAGTGTGTAGCAGAGTGATTGCTTGCAGATAATCTTCTAAATTCATCATTTACAACAGCCTTAAAAGTTTCATTTAAGTCTTTTGGAAGGTTCTTAGTAAAGTGGATTATTACGTTATTTTCTTTTTTAGTATCAGTAATGTAAATGACATCGCCATTGGTAGCTTCCAAAGCTCCTTTATCACCAACTTGCCCTCCTCCTTCTGGGTAAAACGGAGTTAGATTGAATACCAGTTGATATTGATCGCCATCTTTTTTGGTGGTAACCTTTCTATATCGTGTAATTTTTACGTTTGAAGTTAATGTATCATAACCAACAAACTCTTCAGTATCGTCTTCCTTTATAAAAACCCAATCTCCTGTTTCACTTGCAGAAGCAGCTCTAGAACGATCTTTTTGTTTTTTTAGTTCTGTATTAAACTCTTCAACATGAATATCAAAACCTTTTTCACGAGCAATTAACTCTGTTAAATCCAAAGGGAAACCAAACGTATCGTATAATTCAAACGCTTTTTTACCTGATACGGTTTTACCCTTTGTAGTTTCAATAACTCTATCTAATAATAACAAACCTTGATCTAAAGTTCTGAGGAATGATAGTTCTTCTTCCTTAACTACATTATGAACCAAAGTACTTTGCTTTTTAATCTCAGGAAAAGCATTTCCCATTTGGTGAGATAAGGTGTCTACCAATTTATAAATAAAAGCTTCTTTTTGATTTAAGAAAGTAAATCCATAACGGATTGCTCTTCTTAAAATTCGTCGAATCACATATCCAGCGCCATTATTACTTGGTAACTGTCCATCGGCAATAGCAAAAGAAACGGCTCTAACATGATCGGCAATTACACGAATAGCAACGTCAACTTTTTCATCTTTACCATACGTTACTCCAGTAATGGTTTCTATTTCTCTGATTAAAGGAGTAAAAACATCAGTGTCATAATTCGATTGAACATTCTGTAAAACCATACATAAACGCTCAAAGCCCATTCCTGTATCAATATGTTTAGAAGGAAGTTCTTCCAAGGAACCATTGGCTTTACGGTTATATTGCATAAATACAAGATTCCAAATCTCAACCACCTGAGGATGATCTTCATTGACCAAAGATTTCCCGTCTATTTTCGCTTTTTCTTCTTCAGATCGAATGTCTACATGAATTTCAGAACAGGGACCACAAGGACCTTGCTCTCCCATTTCCCAAAAGTTGTCTTTTTTGTTCCCCATTAAGATTCGATCTTCTGGAATAATTGCTTTCCAGAAATCATAGGCATCTTGATCTATTTTTGTTCCATCCTTTTCGTCTCCTTCGAAAATGGTAACGTATAAAATATTCTTGTCAATTTTATAAACTTCAGTAAGAAGCTCCCATGCCCAAGCAATGGCTTCTTTTTTAAAGTAATCACCAAAACTCCAGTTTCCAAGCATTTCAAACATGGTGTGGTGATAAGTATCGTATCCAACCTCTTCTAAATCGTTGTGCTTACCTGAAACACGTAGACATTTCTGAGAGTCGGAAATTCTATTATTTTTTGGGGTGGCGTTGCCTAAAAAGAATTCTTTAAACGGAGCCATACCTGAATTCGTAAACATCAGCGTTGGATCGTTTTTTAATACCATTGGTGCCGAAGGAACTATGTCATGTTGTTTTGACTTGAAAAACTCTAAAAATTTAGTTCTTATTTCTTGTGATTTCATACCACTACCCATATCTTAAAATTGTTAATTTTTATCTAAAAAACTCCTAAAAAAATGAAGTTTTAAAACATTTTGTAAATTTGTGGGTTACCAATTTATAACCCCCTTAAAAATGGTGCTCTTTAAAGAGCACAAAAATAGTATATTTAGCATTATGGCGAAAGTAAAATATTATTATGATCCGGATACGCTTTCTTATAGGAAAATAGAGAAAAGAACGAGTGAAAAATATAAACAAGCTTTCTTAGTAACCTCTGGAATTTTTTTGATAGCCTTTTTAGGTTTTATTGGCTTTAGTCAGTTTCTACTTACCCCGAAAGAGCGATCGCAAAAAAGAGAACTTGAAAATTTAAAATTACATTATGAACTCTTATCAAAAAAAATGGAAGAGAGTTCTCAGGTTTTAACAGAATTACAAGATAGAGATAATAATATATATAGAACATATTTTGAAGCAACGCCAATAGCCGATGAACAAAGAATAGCAGGTTTTGGAGGAGTAAACAGATACAAACATCTTGATGGTTTTGAAAATACTAGCATGATTAGGAATGCAACAAAACAACTCGATGTATTATCAAAACAGATGGTCGTGCAATCGAAGTCTTTAGACGAAATTGTTTCATTGGCGAAGGAAAAAGAAAAAATGCTAGCATCAATACCCGCAATTCAACCAGTTAAAAATGAAGATTTGACAAGAATGGCTTCTGGTTATGGAATGCGTTTACATCCTATATTAAAATCATGGCGTATGCATAATGGTATGGATTTTACAGCACCTTCTGGTACACCAATTTTTGCTTCAGGAAATGGTAAGATAATAAGGTCGGAAAGAAGTGCAACATTTGGAAATGTTGTGTATATTGAACACGGATATGGTTATAAAACAATTTATGCTCATATGAGTAAAATTGTAGGAAGAAAAGGACAGAAAGTAAAGAGAGGTGACTTAATAGGTTATGTTGGAAATACAGGTCGTTCGGCGGCTCCTCACTTACATTATGAGGTTCATAAGAATAACCGCCCCGTAAACCCGATATATTATTATTACGGAGACTTAACGCCGGAGGAGTTTATTGCAATGCAAAAAGCCTCTCAGCAAAAAGGGCAGTCGTATGATTAAACAATAGAAATGCATGTAGATTTACCTGATAAAAGATATTATAAAATTGGAGAAGTAGCTGAAGCCTTTGGTGTCAATACTTCTCTAATTCGTTTTTGGGAAAAAGAGTTCGATGTTATTAAACCCAAAAAAAATGCGAAAGGAAACAGATTGTTTACAAAAGAAGATGTAGAAAATTTTAAATTGATATTTAATTTAGTAAAAGAAAGAGGTTTTACTTTGGATGGAGCTAAGAAGAAGCTTGGTAAAAATCTAGATAAAGTAGTTAGCAATCACGAAATTATTAGTAGATTAGAAGCTGTAAAAGCAGAGCTTATCAAAATAAAAAATCAATTGTAAATACAAAAAATCAAATATTATGAAAAAATGGTTAGTGCCTTTAATTGTAATAGGTGTTATAGCGTTCGTTTTATATAACTGGGCTGTTGGGTTTAATAATACGGCGATTGAGCATCAAGAAAATGCGAAAACAGCTTGGTCGAAAGTAGAAAGTTCTTATCAAAGAAGAAATGACCTTATTGGGAATTTAGTAAAAACTGTGCAAGGGGCTGCAGACTTTGAGAAGTCTACCTTGACCGAAGTAATTAATGCCAGAGCAAAAGCTACCTCTGTAAATATTAATGCTGGTGACCTAACTCCTGAAAAAATGGCGCAGTTTCAGCAAGCGCAGCAAGGTTTAACAGGTGCTTTATCAAAGTTGTTGGTGTCAGTTGAACGTTATCCAGAGTTAAAGGCAAATCAGAATTTTTTAGAGTTACAGAGCCAATTGGAGGGTACTGAGAATCGCATTAATGTAGCGAGAGATCGTTTTAATGAAGATACTAATGTTTATAATAAACATATTAAAAAGTTTCCAGGGTCAATTTTAGCTGGAATTTTTGGTTTTGAAGAAATGACTCGTTATAAATCTGATCCGGGAGCAGAAAATGCACCTAACGTTGACTTTAAATTTTAAGTTGGATGTCAAGAGTTGAAGATTTTCTTTCAGCAAAAGAAGAGCAAGAAATAGTGAATGCCATAAAACAGGCAGAAAAGAATACTTCTGGAGAAATCAGAGTACATATTGAGGCAACGTCAAAGTTGCCTCATTATCTTAGAGTTCAAGAGGTATTTCAAATGCTTAAAATGGATAATACCAAAGAGCATAACGCGGTGTTGTTCTATGTTGCTGTTGAAGATCGGAAGTTTGTGGTGTATGGAGATGAAGGAATTAATAAAGTAGTTCCGGATAATTTTTGGGATACAACAAAAGATGCAATGCAGGAGGAATTTCAACAAGGTGATTTTAAGCAAGGGATCATCAATGGAGTGTTAAAAGCGGGAGAGGAGTTAAAAGTGCATTTCCCATGGCAAACAGATGATGAGGATGAATTGTCGAATGAAATATCTAAAGCTTAAAGAAAATTGAAAAAGACCATTTCTACTTTAATCCTTATATTTTCACTATTTAGTGTTTTTAATATCTTTTCTCAAGGTTTTGAAATTCCAAAGAAGCCGAAAAAAGAAAAAGATCAGACTAGTTTATATGATTATATAAACTTATTAACTCCGCATGAGAAAACTACATTAGAACAAAAGTTGATTAAGTATTCAGATACAACTTCAACACAAATTGTAGTTGCAGTAATTAATTCTACAGAAGGCGAAAATATTGGGTATTTAGCTACCAATTGGGCACATGAGTGGGGAATTGGTCAAGAGAAAGAAGATAATGGAGTTTTTATATTGTTAGCAAAAAACGATAGGAAAATTACTATAAGGACAGGGTATGGAGTAGAGCACTTACTTACTGATTATACATCAAGACAAATTATTGAATACGATATACTTCCTTACTTTAAACAAGGGAATTATTATGGAGGTTTAAATAAAGGAGTTGATACTATTTTCAAAGTTCTTCAAGGTGAGTACAAAGGGACTCGCAAAGATTCAGGGCCTATATTCGATTCTGGATGGATTATTTTTTTTATTATCCTTATCATCTTTTTTATCATTGTTTCAAATGGTAATAAAAATAACAGAGGAGGAGGTAGAAGGTACCGAGATTCAGGAGGAAGTGTCTTTGATACCATAATTCTAAGCAACTCAGGACGAGGTGGTTTTGGAGGCGGTGGCTTTGGTGGAAGTTCATCTTCTGGCGGAGGCGGTTTCGGAGGGGGCTTTGGTGGCGGAGGCTTCGGTGGAGGTGGAGCTACTGGAGGCTGGTAGCGATATGAAAGGGGGTAAAACCATTCACTCCTTATTTAATTCAAAAAATAATTTTACTTTTTTAACTCTTCTGCAGTATATAGTAAATATTGTGGAGGTATTACCTATTTCTTATTCTAGGATTTCTGAATAGAAACTATATGTTCCGTTTCTTAAAAGGTGTTGCATAAATACCTATCCATAGGGATATAGCGCTCCCTTTTTATCAACTAGTTTTGGATGAATAATATCAAAATCAAAAATCACTAGTCATGATAAAAAATAAAAAACTACTCTGGTATATTATGCTATGCTTTACCTGTACATTTCAAAGTTGTATGGTGCATAAGCTAAAAGTAAATAAGTCTAAAAAAAACTTTTATGGTATTAAGAAGTTTCTGTCTGAGAATGATCAGATAGATGTATTTGTGACTCATGGAATGGGGATAAATAATATGAATTTTGCTGATGATTTGGTAAAAGGGATTGTTGAGAAAGAAGGATTTAATTTATTAAAAGATACTACACATCATTTAATATATAGTAAGCGTAGAGTAATTACTTACCGTAAAGGAAGTAAGCAGTTGAGGTTTACAGTTCATGGATGGTATCCAGCTACGGGATTAAAATTTATACTCCATTTTATGGATGTTATTCCTGATCGATTAGAAACGATGGATCAGTTTAAGGCATCTTTAATGAATCAGTCCGTGTCAGATGTGATTATGTATCAGGGGAATTTTAGAGATATTATACGCAGAGAAATGAAAAACACCTTACAAAGTATGGTGAATGAAGAGGGAAGTATACCAATTGTTGGGATCACCGAAAGCTTAGGTTCAAAGATTTTTATTGAAACCATTAATAAGAGTATAAATGATGGTGAGGTTTGGGCTAAGAAATGGAAACAATCGATTACATCAATTTATATGTTGTCTAATCAACTTCCTTTATTATATATGGGAGATCTTAGTGTGTCTGAAAATGTAGATAAAGAAGGGGTTGCTTTTGATAGAAAAAATAAAGCTATGCGAGATAAACTCATTCAAAATATATATAATCCTTTGAAACAGTTTACACAAAGCTTAAATGGGGATAAGAAGTATAAGCCCCAATTAATAGCGATATCCGATCCTAATGATTTATTGTCATACCCAGTTCCTGAAGATGTTTTTTATACATCAGCATATAATGTTAATAATGTTTTTGTGAGTATTGCAGCGAAGGGGTATTCTTGGCCTTTTGGAAAACCGAAGATAGTAAACCCAATTAAAGCTCATCTGAATTATCAAAAGAATCCATTAGTAATAAACTACATTCTTAATGGAAGTATAAACAAGTAATAACAAAAGTTTTAAAATATGAGTATTAAAGAGCAAGGGAATAGTATTCCTGTAGAAGAATTTGCTGGGGCTGACGTCAGTGGTACTGGTTGTGGGTATAACTTAACATCAGATCAGCGATTTGAATTGATTAAAGAAGGTTTTCTTCTTGAAGATAAAAATAGCCTAGGTTTTAATTTTTTTTCAAAGTTAAATTATGTCTACAATGACGAAGTTTATGCAAAGCATTATAATGGAGAGATCTGGAGAATCGTTTATTTAGGTCAGCCCGCTATTATAAAACACTATGTGGGAAAGCAATACACTTGTGGAGGAGCATACGGTTACCCTCTAAATACGGATGGAGGATATCTTAAACATGTAAAATTAGGGAGTATAAAATTTTTAAATAACTATACACCATAAAAACAAGCAGGTATGGTAGGTTTTGTATAAATATCTATTTTGTATTCATGGGTTCGTGTATGATCAATCATTTAATTTAATAGTAAGAGTTAGAAAAGTGATAAGTTTTGGAGAGCCTTAAATTATTTTTTTTATTAAATTTTGCATTTATTACAAAAAAAATAGGCGTTCATAGTTAAATGTATGTCGTTTAGGATATTTCTTATTGCCAAAACAAATTACTTTATTACATTAGCTATGATTAAAAAATTACTTTACTCAACCTACTATACCCAATAACCAAGCGTAGTATACACCAATACTACTTAAGAGACCACAGTTTTCGAACTGTGGTTTCGTTTTTTTGTTGTGTTTTCATTTATTTTTGAAATTTGTAAAATTTGCAAAATATAATATTTGTTATGTATTCTTGATAAAGTAATGAAAGAAATAAAAAAACCCGTAATATAAATTACGGGTTACTAACCAAACTTACATAAAAACTACTCTGTGTAGAGTACTAATTATATTGTAGGAGTTGGAAGAAAGCCAACTCTATTTTTTATTTATAAAAATCAATATTTTACTAACTCTAATGTAATTTATAGTTTCTGTTATAAATTATATTAGTTGATCCTTTTTCTAAGAAAGCGTTGTTTTAAAAATTTGAACTTAGCAAAATGCTAGTAAAACAATTTTTTGCATAATTAACTTATTAACAAAGCGAACAAACATATCCTCATAGCGGGCGCAAGATACAGGGAAATCTTCGCTTCAAAAAAAAAAAAATGTTAAAAAAGAAAGGCTGTATTACGGATTTCCGTAAAGAAATTTATAATCAAATAGTTATATTAGCAATGTACAATTATTTAGGGGAAATTTTAATTGTCAAAGGCTACTCCTGCTATATTCTTCCATATAGCAGGCTGTAGTCAAATTTTAGCGGGGGCAGCAATAGAAAAAATAGGCGTAATTGTCTTATTAGATAAATTAACTTAGTCTTTTATGATATGTTTTTTTTAGTGTAATATTTTGACTTTAAGCATGTAAATCATGTGTGCTACGTTGCCCCTCGAACTCTTTTTTATATGGCCTTCATTTTTTCTTTCCTTATGAACAATAAATTTATATAATTTTATGTTTTGATAGTTTAACAATTATATATGAAGAAGTATTCCTTGTTTTTGTTTATGATCTTAGTTTCTTTTGGATGTACATATTTTGGTAAACTTAAGTTAGTGAGTGTGTTACCAGGTGGTTTGAAAGAGGTTTCTGGTGTTGAGTACCCCATGAAATCAAATATTTTATGGATGCATAATGATAGTGGTAATAAATCGGAGGTATTTGCAATGGATGTTTTTGGTAAAAAGCTAGGAAAAATTAAATTGAAACAAAAAAACAGAGATTGGGAGGACATTACCTCAGATAGTGAAGGGAATCTCTACATAGCTGATTTTGGAAACAATGATAATAAAAGAAAAAACTTAGTTATTTACAAAATTGGACAAGAAAAATTGACCATGGATGGAAAGATTGATGCAGAAGAAATTACATTTTCATATCCCGATCAAGAAATGTTTCCACCTAAAAAGAAAGATCGGTTTTTTGACGCTGAATCGATTTTCTATAATAATGGTTATTTATATATTTTTTCGAAGAGTAGAGTGAAAAACAAATATGGAGAAACAACATTGTATAAAGTGAGAGCTACTCCTGGGGAGCACATGGCAATTCTTATGGGTAGGTTTAATACTTGTGATGATGATTTGAGTTGTTGGATAACAGCGGCTGATATTTCCCCAGATAGAAACAAGGTAGCTTTATTAAATCATAACACTGTTTTTATATTTAGTGATTTTGAAGGAGACAATTTTTTTGAAGGTAAACTCGTCAAATATAACTTGGGTCATACATCTCAAAAGGAAGGACTAACCTTTAAGGATAATAATACTTTATATATTGTAGATGAGAAATCCCATGGAACAGGAGGGAACTTGTACGAGTTTAGTTTAAACTAAAACCTTAACGAGAAGGAGCACCCAGCCTATGATTAAGAATAAGCCCCCTATTGGAGTAATTGGGCCTAAAAACCGAAGCTTTTTTCCTTTTGAATCCGATAAAACAAGACCGTAAATGCTGAAGGAAAATAAGAAAATTCCAAGAATAAAACTTATTCCTAAAAAATAACTTGGATTCGTAATATTGAAACCGATAATAAGTAAAACAATTGCATGGTACATTTGATATTTTACACCAGTTTCAAAAGATTTCAATTGATCAGCATTTAATCGTTTTTTTAGAGCATGCGCTCCAAAAGCTCCAAAAAGAACAGCTAACATCCCGAAAATAGAGCCAAATAATAAAAGAGTATGATTCATCATTTTTTTAACAAAAAAAGGAAAACTTAATGTGTTATGCTAAATTTTTTCATATTACTTTTTAAGATCCTTCTTTCGAGAATATTAAAAACATTAAATTAGAAAATTTAACTTTGGTTAACAGATAATTAAACGTAAATTTACAATAGAAAACAAGAACCTCTTTTTTACATGTATTCAACAATACCTGAAGATTACTCAGAATTTTTATTTTGGGTAAAGGAAAGGACAGAATCTTTTTGGCGTGGTAGTCAAAAAGGCAATTCCTCTCATATAGTATGCGATGACTGGCTGAAAGACGCAAAGTGGATCGGAATGACCGACGAAGAAATTCAAAATGCTGAAATTACCCATAACATTAAATTTACCGATCATCATAAACTCTTTTTGAAAATATTGCATACAGTAAACAAAAAACAAATTGTTGTGAAGTATGATTCAGAAGGAAATGAAATCGAAACGGAAAAATCACTGTTTTATAATTGGAATACGGATCATGATAGAATTGATGAGTATTTAAAATGGCCCCATGATATTTTACTAAAGAGTGTTTTAGATGGAAATATTTGGTTGAATTCTTGGGGAGGAGAACCAAAAACAAATAAAGAAAAAAAGGATGTTTTCTTAAAATGGTTTGTTGAACTTCCAAAGCTTATTCCTCTAAATTCACATAGATTTCTTATCAGTGAACCTGTAACGTCTGATAATCTAATTTTATCTGTACAAGGGATAAATACCATTATTTATGGAAGAAATATGCGCCATTATTTATTAAGTGAATTAGAAGGGAGTTTGGGGTTGCTTAAATATGTTTATGACGATGACGAAGAAGTATGGCATGAAGAACCAACGGATCAATTACTACAAATTCATAAAAAAGAATTTAATCTCTTAAAAAGCAAGGAAATTTTGGGATGGAGAGAATTTCTTAGTTCTAATGGATTCAACGATTATTTAGAAGTTAAAAATAAAGTGATATAAATAAAAAGCTCTACATTATGTAGAGCTTTTGTGTTTTCTAAAAATTAAATCCAACACTAAAGGAAAGTCGATCTTCATTAGAATTTCCTTGAAAGTATGAAATGTTTAAAGTGAAGGCATCAATAGCGCTTATCCAAAATGAACCACCATAACTCGTATGCCAAATGGTGTTTTTTGATTCAAATGGGCTCCAAACACGACCATAATCAAAACCTGCAGTAATACCTGTTTTTAAGGGTAAGAATGTAGATTTTATTTCTCCAAATCGCAGACGTAAATCGTTACTATGGTAAAAACTTTCTCTTCCTGTAAATCTTTGACGGTTAAAACCTCTCAGGCTTTTATCTCCACCTAACGTAGCGGCCTGAAAGAATTCGAAACGATTACCAATATTAATTTGTGTTCCTATTTCAGAAGCAAATACTAAAGAACGATTACTAACTAAGTTTTGATACATAGCTAAAGAACCTTTAAAGTAACCAAAACGTCTTTCAAAATCATCAATTTTTGATTTAGCACCAATAGCCAAGTCAAAGTTCATCCCTTTTGTAGGGAAGCTTATATCATCCACGCGGTTATGTCCGACACTAAGTTCTCCTCCTATAAAGTAATTCGTGTCAAAAATATTGATAGCACTTTGGTCAAATTCAGTAATATTTCTATTTGGAGTATTTTGCACTTCAATACCTTCAATAGAAGAACTAAATTGAAGTGTGTTTCCTCCTCTAAAACGCCTTAATAATGAAGGAGAAAAGTATAATTCACTTCTTTTAACACGATAGTAATCTAGGTTGAAGTTTTGGTCGAAAATCGTTTGGTTTCCCCAACCAAAAAAATTGATTGCATAATTGTCGCTTGTTACTCTTGCGTTTAAAACTAAATTCCAGTTACCAATAATTTCATTGAATTCACCATTATATTCAAAATCATATCCTTGAATGGCAGAGTAATAATTAGCAGCCAAAGTATGTTGACTAGAATATGGTGTTTTTTTGAAGCCTTGACGAGTATGAGTTAAGGTTGCACCAAAGAAGAATCCGTCGTCAGGGTTGCTTCCAAGATTTGGAAAAACTAACGTTGTATTGTTATTAATATCCCTATGATTGTAAGTGTTTCTAAAGTAATTATCAGAACGCAAATCGGCGGTTTCTTTACTTTTATTTACCGTATTCTTTTTCGACTTATAATCGTATATTTTCGTTTTTTTACTCCATCCAGCAACCGAAGATTCATCAGTATAAGTATCGTTATCCTGACCTCCAATTAAACGGATAAGAATCCCATTTTTTACCTTTCCTTTAATGTTAAACGTATCATCACCATTTAAACCGTATAACTGAATTTCTTTTGTTTCTTTAGTAGAGAAAATACGTTTATAGATGGTATCATTTTTACGAGTAACAACAATCGAAGTTTCATTGTCATTTACCCTATCAATAACAAACACATCCTTTTTATCCGTGCCGACTATATAGGCAGTTTTTGCTTGCCTTTTGTAATATCTCTTTGTTATTTCTTTAAGTTTGTTTCTTCTAGATTTAATCTTATCAATAGTTTCCTTTCCATCAATGTCAAAAATCTTTTTTGGAAGTTTTTTTATAGATGCTTCAATCACTTCATCGGTTAAATGTTGTTGAATATATTCAGCTTGAGATAACCACTCATTAAGAGTTAATTGATTGAGGAATTCTGCATCAAAGAAACGAGGATAGTTGTTATACCATTTCATATCTTTAATGTCGTGGTCGAAACTTTGCATGTTTTTCACTAAAGGAACAAATTGTTTTACCAATGGAATCATAACTCCGTCAAATTTGGAAAGTGGTTGATCTCTATCTCTAGGAATAGGACGGTAATAAGTTTTTCCTGATTCTGTTTTAAAAGAAGCCCAACGCCATTGATCTTCATGTCTGTCCCAGTCTCCAATCACCATATCAAATAAACGTGAACGTATTGCCCATTCCTGATCTATATAATGCTTTCCATTTTTTCGGATCTTTTCTAAAACATCAAAGGTGCTGATAATCTTTTTAGAATTACCAAAACTATTAACATCATCTCGATTTCCTGCTGGGCGTTCTTCTAATAAATACAGCCCACCTCCAAATATATCATTGAATGCATCGAGAGCCGGTTGCTTCGGCATATAATAGAGTTTCGGATTGGTATGGTAAATGTTTACACTTTCGGCCATATCAGGAATAATAAATGCTGCATATGGATGTGACATAGTAAAAATATCTTGAACAACATCAATAAGAAATGTTCCTTTTAAAATACCACCCATAATGCGGCTTCCATCTTTTAACATAGAACGCAATACGTATTGTTTTCCATTGGGGTTTTCAAGACGTAAAGAGTTGGTTTGATTACCACCACCGCGGCGAATTGGTTTTAACCCTCCGAAAGCTTTATTTAGGTCAAGTACAGGTACCTGAATTTCTTTCCCATATTTTTCTCTGTGTAAATCTCCCCACATAAACTTATGAAATCCGCTAACATCTGTTTTCTTTGGTGGATAAATTGATGCCGTAACAAAATCTTTTTGAATATTATATTCCGAAAAATCAAAAGCTAATTGAGAAGAAGGTGTTTTTGGGCTAATAATTTCTTTACTAAACAAAAGCTTGTTTTGATCAGTATCATTAGCTGAATAATATTCAATGACAGCAGAACCATCTTGATAAAAATTTAACTTAGAATATCCAAGATTCCCATAAGTAAATTGTGCTCCATAACCAGCTAAAGCTGGAGATTGTTTTGAGCCTGAGCCACTAATTACCTGCTTAAATCCGTCATTTTCGATGTATTGTAAATTATGTTCGTGGCCACCAACGAAAACAATATTATTTTTAAAATCATCAGCAATAAGTTCTATTTGTTGAACGAATTCATGATAACTCTTATTAAAATTATCTGTTTGAATTCCTACATGCGAGCGGAGTGCATTTTTAAAAGTTCCAAGCACTGGTATTGGAGTCATATGATCTTTAAACGAAAAACTACCGCCATGAGGTCCATTACTATATAATGGATGATGCATGGCTACTACAACATTTTTATAACGATTCTTTTTAAATAGTCCCCATAGTTCATCAATGAATCGTTCACGAGTTCTTATTTCGCAATTTTCATTAATTGTTGGGTGATTGTTCCAATCGGTTAAAAACCATTTAGAATCAATAATGATTAATGTAAGATTGTCGTTGATGTTTATTTTGTCTAAACCACATCCATTTTCAGGAAGGAACGTGTTTTCTCCTAAAGCCTTTTTAACCATTTTTTCCTGACGTTTAAGTCCTTTAACACCGTTATTATACCAATCGTGGTTTCCAGGAATAAAAATAGGATTGCCTTTGAAATTTTTTACAGCATCTAATTGAATTTGTAGTCGATGTTCTGCTAAAGGTCTATCTGGACTATTTTTCTTCGGCATTCCAATAGGGTAAATGTTATCACCTAAAAAGATAGCGGTAGCGTTTTTTTCGGCATTTACTAGCTCTTTTTGAAAATAATTTAAAGAAGCTAGATTTTCTCCCATTTTAGCATTACCGGCATCTCCAATCAAGTAAAACGAATGGTCGAGTTCTTTGTTAACTTTAACAGGTTTCGCATCTCTATCATTGGCATATTTAGCTTTGTAAGAAGCACATGACGCTATAAATAGAAAGAGTAGTATGTATAAGTAATTTTTTTTCATGTTGTTATTTTTCACTTTTAATAATTGAGTGATTAATGTATTTGGTAACGATTATTGCCGTAACTATAGTTATGTAAAATTGTCCAAGTAAACCCAACAAAATTGCTGCTTTTTGAGCGATAGGTATTGCAGGAATAATTTCACCATAACCAATAGTGAGCAAAGTTATAAAAGAATAATACAATAAACTCTCTGCATGAAATCTAAAATCTGTAGACTGATCAACCAATACACCAGTAAAAGCCTGGGAGTGGGTTAGGTCAATTGATATAAACAAAAAGAACCCTAAGAATCCAAGGGAAATATAGCCAGAGGTTAAGCCTAAAATAACTTTTCTATCTACCTTTTTCTCCTTCCAAACTTGTTTTATAATATTCCAAGTAACGATAATGTTAATAATAAAATAGACTAAGAGTCTAATCAATAAATACTCGTCTGTTTGGGCTTTTCTTATGAGCATGTCTCCACCAAACATTAATAAAGAAACAAAAAATAATCCCGTACAAAACCAAAGGGATTTTTTGCTTTTAGAAATGATTAGAATTCCAGTAAGGGTACTCAAAGAGTACAAAAATGGAAGTAATACATTTTCGAAAAGAACGTCAGGGAATATCAATGAACCGAACAATACTATTGTTTGAATAGATAAGTAGAATTCAAATCGTTGTTGATACAAATATTTATAGACGTTAATCATGTTTTATTACTAATCTGTTTTTTTGAAGCGAGCAATTTCTTTTTTACCGCTATCAAAAAGGTATAAATGATTGTTTTTTATTTGATATGAATTCGTTTGAGCAAGAATCTTGAAAAAAGCATCTTCTAGTTTCATGTTTTGACACATCATTTTAGTACTCATCATTCTTTCGTCGAATTTTAGAGTGTTTCCTGAAAGCTTTTTTATGCTTCCATTAAATCTATTGCATGCACCTTTTCCAAAAACTCTATTTTCAGAAAGATTAACTTCCATTTGAGGTCTTTCATTCTCACTATTAACGGTAATTTCCGTTCCGTTTAAGTGCGTAAAAACCCAAATATCATTGAGATTTAGTTTAACGTCTGGTGTTTTTGAAATCACTTCGATTAGTTTATATTTTTTGGTGGATGCATCAGCAGGTACTAAATCCGGATCTAAGGATATAACTGATACTTTCAGTTTATAAATGTTTCCAGGAATATAATCGAACCCTTCAATAGAGTCGTAAAAAAGAGTCCAATTATCTTGATTTAAAACATTTCCAGTTTGAATTTGCATACAATGCATAGGAGCAACTCCGGTGCAAGGAACTTTGCTACTATTTACCCATATTACTTGATGAGAATTTGTTTTGTTAACGGCACAAGAAACTGATATTAATAGCAGAATTAAATAAAATATTTTGTTCATATTATTCATTTAAAAGGTTTTTGTTAAAAGTATAATTTTTATAATTGACCTTAAATAAAATGCTATATAAAGATGGAATGAATAGTAAAGTAATTACTGTCCCAAACAGGAGGCCTACCATGATACTTACTGCCATACCTTCCCACATTTCACCACCAGAAAGGTATAATGGAATTAACCCCAAAACTGTTGTGAATGTAGCTAATAAGATAGGTCTGAATCTTTGTAAACAGGCCGCAATTACAGCATCTTGATCGGTTTTTCCAGAGTTTTGTTCAATTTCCATTCTATCGATTAGTACAATAGCATTGTTAATTACAATTCCAGCCAAAGATATCACTCCTAAAAAAGGCATAAAACCAAAAGGTTCTCCAAAGGTTAATAATCCAACAACAACACCAATAATACCTAAAGGAATTGTGAGTACTACCATTCCCATTTTTCGAAACGAATTAAATTGAACGATAAGTAATAATAAAATAATGAATCCAGATAAAGGTAAATATTGAATTACAGACCCCATACTTTCAGCCGATTGTTTAGCATCTCCACCTAGTTCATAGGTATAGCCTTGCGGCCAATTGTTACTAACTTCTTCTAGCCAAGGAGTTACAACCAACATAATTGCACTAGCATTGGCTCCTTCTCGCAGTTTAGAAGAAATATTTACAGTTCTTCTTAAGTTAAGTCGTTTAATTTTTGAGAATTGCCATTGAGGAACAATATTCGCAACTTGTAATAAAGGAATACTTTTTCCACTTCCCTGGGCAAATACATGTAAAGTTTCAAGTGAGGCCAGCGTTTGTTGTTGGCTGTTGTCACTTCGGAGTAAAATAGGAATAGATTTATTTTCTTCCCTATATTCTCCAGTATTGAATCCATCAAGAACCGTTTGAAGTGAAATAGCAATATCTTGACTTGAAATACCAGCTTTTTGAGCGCGGTTCTGATCTATCTCAATTAAAAACTTTTTACTTTTCGGTCCCCAATCATCTTTAATATTTTTTGTGCCAGCTACTGAAAAAAGTTTTGCTCTAACTGTTTGCGCAATATCGGCAAGTTGGTCAGGGTTTTCTCCTGATATTTTAATTTCTATAGGGTCTCCACCACCACCAGCACCAAGGGCGCCAACTTTGATATCTGCATTCGGGAAATTTTCAAAACAATAAGCGTCTAGTTTTGTAATCATTTCTTTATTTTCTTCGAAGGAAGAAGTATTAACTAAGATATGAGCATAACTTGAATTGGCTTCATCTTGTGTATAACCAAGGTCATACGATTCTGGTCCTTGTCCAACATAGGAAGACCAATCTTCGATTCCTTTTTTGTTTTCTTCTGAAGTTTTTAAAGAGTCTTGCATAAATTGTTCTATCTGACCAACAATTTCTGAAGTCCTTTCAATTTTAGTTCCTAAAGGTAGATTTACATCAATGGTAATCATATTTCTATCACTATCAGGGAAGAAAACAAAATCTACTTTTGTGAATCCATATAATGATAAAAAGAAGGCGACAAATATGGTAATGATTACTTTCCATTTGTTCGACAAAGCGAATAATATAAGGTCTTTATAATATACCTTAAGTGCGTTAATTGTTTTGTCTATGATACTGTCTTTTTTATCTTCCTTTGTATTTACTTTGAAAAATAAATAACAGAACATGGTAATCACTGTTAACGCTATGACCCATGACGAAAGTAATGCTATTGTTATAACTACGAATATTGGTCCGACAATATCACCCATGGTAGTTGGAGACATATAAAATGCTAAGAAAGCAGCCGATGTGGTTAAAGTAGAAATTAAAAGAGGCATCCATAATTCAGAAAATGCTTCAATGGCCGCATTATATTTCTTTGTTCCTTTTTCCATTTTTACCATGATAGTTTCCGCAACCACAATAGCATTATCCACGAGCATTCCTAACGCCATAATTAATGCTGCCAAGGTAACCTGATTCAACCCCATATTGATAACTCCCATAATCATTAAGGTCATAATAGTTACAATTGGAATGAGGCTAGCAATAACAAAACCTGTTCTGAAACCAAGAAAGATTAACATTACCGCTAATACAATACCAATTGATTGCAAAAGATTGGAAATAAAATTGTCAATTTTAACATCGATGTATGTGTCTAAAGAAGAAACTCTCGTGAGTTCCAATCCTACTGGAAGTTTGGTTTCCCATTGGTTAACTACTGAGTTTACGGCTTCACCTAATTTGATAACATTCGCTCCTTTTTTTAAATTAACATGAAGAGAAATTGCTGTTTTACCATTTATTTTTACAATTTGTGTAGATGGATTGATGTATCCTTTTTTCACATTAGTAATAAGTCCTAGTTTTACTAATTGACTACCATTTCCTACTGGAATTAATAATTCTTTTATATCATTTACAGAATTAAAATTCCCTGTAGGCTCAAGAATAATTCGTTCATCACCAACATTCACTTGACCACCAGAGCTTAAAATATTAGTGGAGGAGATAAATTGTTGTAGTTTAGAAGAAGAGAGTCCATATTCCTTTAAACGAGCGTTATCGAATTCAATGAAAACTCTTTCATCCTGAACACCACCAAGAGTTACTTTGGCAGCGTCTGGCAACTTTATCAAATCATCTTTAATATCGTCGGCATAATCTTTTACCTGTGCATAAGAAAAACCATCGGAAGTTAAACCGACAACAATGCCGTAAACATCACCAATTCCATCGTCGTTAAGGTTTGGTGTGACACCTTGAGGTAACCCTTGCATTGCGTTTAGTTTTCGTCGTAAGCGATCCCAAACAGATTGCATGTCCTTTTGCTTTACTTCGTCCTTTAAGAATACTGAGACTATTGATAATCCGGTTCTTGAGGTACTTGAAACATCTTTTAACTCAGGTAATTCTTGAGCTATTTTTTCTATTTTGTCACTTACGAGTTGTTCAACTCTTTCAGGACTTGCTCCGGGAAATATTGAAACGACCGTAGCAACGCGAACCGTGTATGGAGGCATACTATCTCTGGAAAGTCCTGAATACATCACAATTCCCATTAAAATAATAGTCGCCAAAACAGTAAATGTAATTCTGTTTTTATCTATTGAAAATTTTGCTAAATTCATTTGATTGGTTCGTTTTAGGTTATTGAAGTTTTATCTCTTGGCCATCTAATAGTGTTTGTAATCCTGCTGTGGCAATTTTTTGACCAGCAGTAAGCCCAGACTTTATAATAAAACCATCTGATGTTAACTCTCCAATCGTTACTTGTTGTTTCGTAACCGTACTCTTATCTCCTTCATTAATCAGAAATACAAAATTCCCTTTACTGTCCTCTCCAACTGCATTTGCCGGAACTACCAATTCTTTAATTTCTTCTTTTGTATCATTACCAAAATGAAAAGTAACATTCGCAGCCATGCCGCTTTTAATTTCATTAGTTGCATTTAACAATGCAATTCTAACTGGATAAGTAGCCGTATTAGCATCTACTGCTGGGGAAACTTCGGTAACTTTTCCATTAAAATTGTTTCCTTCGAGTGAAGAAAAAGATATATCAACCTGCATGTTTTCTTTTACTAGATTGATAATGTTTTCTGGTAATCCTAAAGAAATCTCCATATCCGTCCCTGCATTGAGTGTTGCAATTGTTTGACCAGGACTAACATTTTCATCTATTTCAGCATTTACAGAAGCTATAATCCCATTTTCTGGAGCAATTAAGTATCCAAACTTTATTTGTTCTTTTTGGAGTTCAACGCTTTGTTTTGCAGAATTGTAAGAATTTTTTGCTGAGGTGTATTGATTTTTAGCAGACTCATAATTACTTAAAGCAACGCTCCCTTTTTCAAATAGAGTTTTTGTTCTGTCTAAGCTTAACTTTGCTGTATTCATTGATGATTCAGCACTATTTAATGAAGATAAAGCACTTTGATAATTTAATCTAGCTTGAACGTTATCTAAGGTAGCTAATTGTTGCCCTTTTCTAACTCTTTGTCCAATTTTAATATTGAACTTTGTAATAATTCCAGAACTTCTAAAACTTAATTTTATAATCTTGTCTGTACGTGAAGTTCCGCTGAATGATTGAGTTTTGTCCCCACCAAAATATCCTACAGTTTTATATAATACCGGACGAACTAATTTTTTTTCCTGTTTGATTTCTTTACCACAAGATATGTAGGCTAGGATAAAAAAAGAATATGTGAATAATTGAATTAAATATTTCATTGGTAAAAGTTTTAGGCTGGTTAATTTTTTGATAATAGGTATTCCTGAAAACGTTGTGTAAACTGATTGTTTTCTGCTTTTGAGTGTAACAAAAAGAAGTATCCAATAGTACGTTCTAATTGTATGGCATTGCTCAGAAAGTTATAAATAGCATTCGCTTTGGCTAATTGAGCGTTTAAATAGTTGTTTTGTGCGTCGATTAACTGTACAAAATTAACAGCGCCTTCTTGGTATGAAGATTGAATGAGTTCCAAAGATTCCTTAGCAGTTGCTTCAGATACTTTCGATAAGCCTATATTGGATATTTGATTAATCAAATTAAGAACCCCGCTTCTAACATTTACAGAGATAGCTAACTCACTATTTTGCTGATTGTATTCAATTTGTTCTTTTTGAATAATGGCAGTTTGTTTATCAATATTATTTGTATTTCGGTTAAAAATAGGAAGTGAAAGATTCAACCCAACATTATAATTAGTATCTACTAAATTGAAACCTATCGGAGGAGTACTACCTGCGCCACTTCGATTGAAAGTATGATTATACTGTCCTTGAAGAGCAACAGTAGGTAAAAATCTATTGTTTCCATTTAGTTTAATTGATCGTTTAGTAGCTGTTAAATTATAACCTAAAGATTTTAATTCAGGTGCATTGTTTTTAGCTTCCTCAATTAGAAAAGCAATAAAAGGTTCTCTGGTAGTTGGGTTATCCAATAACTGGGTTAATTGCTGATAATTGTATTCTTTATAAATACCTTTATCTAAATAAGCATCATCAACATCAATGCGCATTTCTATAGGATTATTTAATACTTGATTCAAACTAATAAATCCTTGTTCCAATTGGTTAATGGCTTCCACCATAACCTGAGTATTCTGTGCTAATTCACTTCGAAATCGTAAAACATCAGATTTACCCGATTGCCCTATTTCAAAGTTTTCTTGAGCGATTTGAAGATTTCGCTTGGTAAAGTCTAAATTTCGTTGCCTAATTTGCGCGTTTGTTTTTAATATTAGGGTATTGAAATAGGTTTGAGAGGCGTTTAAAATAGTATTTAGTTCTTCCGAGTTATAAGATTCTATTTGTGCTTTTTCAAGGTTTTCTTGAATCGTTATATTGGCATTCGCAGCTGGAGAAAATACGGTTTGTTGTAAACTAAGATTTCCAGAAACGGAAAATTCTGGATTTTGCCCGTTACTAATTTCAGCTAGTTTTGGATCGATATAGGTTCCAGTAACAGAAGAAGTAAGGCTTGGTAAATAGTTACTTTTTGCAGATTTTACATTTTGTTTACTCAGTTCAATGTTTTTTTTGTTGGCTAATAAACCTAAGTTTCTTCCCGTAACTTGACTCATCACGTCGAGCAAATTATATTGTTTTTCAGCCAGAACATTTTTCATTTCGCCAACAAAGTCCGTAGTATTAATTAAGCTATATTTTATGGGGACACCAACGGCAGTTGCAGTATTATAATTCACGGTTAAGCGAGGACTAGATTCTATATATACAGGCATTTCAGAAAGAGGCGTTCCGTTAATATAGGTTTCAACGGTTAAGGCAACACGACGGATAAACTGAGCGGAATTGTTTTCTGACTGATTTGTAGCCATAATACCATTTCGGACATCTTTGATACTATTGATTGTGAATGAAGGTAGTTTTTTCTCAATTAAAATGGTTGATAATTGCTTCACTTCAGTGTCCGACATAAAAAAACCACCAGCTATATATACGGCATCAATATTTTTTAGGTTAGAAACAATATCGTTATTATTTCGATAAGGAATTAGTTTATAACTAGTGTTTAGCAGCTGCATTTCTTTATCGAGTATTTCTTTAAAAGAAAGCATCTTTAACACTTGCTCTTCAATTATAATCCCCACCTTTTTAAAATTAGTAAGCTGTTGTAAGCTCTTTAAATCGGTTAGATACGATTGTGAGTTTATTAAATAGGTGAAATTTTTGACGCCAGAAGTGGCTTTGGAAAAATCAATAGTATTGAAATCTCGGTTAATGGCTCCAAATAAAATGGTCGGTTTTTTATAAGATCTTTGTTCTTCTACAATTTTGCTATTAACAATACCAAAAGCAAGAATCATGTTTACAGATTCGTTGTTTATGAGGTTTTGATAGTTCTTTTTGGCAGTATCAATACTATAATTGTTAACCAGAAAATTGCCGTCTTTGAAAAGAATGTTCGCATCTTCACCAACAATTGTAACTATCTGTTTTTTAATTGTTTAAGCAGGGGAGTAATCTCTTCAGTGTAATTGTCCATTAGGATACCAATGTTGTAGCTTTTTTTCGTTTGTGCGTACGAAATAGATAGCCACAACACTAATAAAAGTGTGGGTAGTTTTCTCATGTATAAATGTTTTTTGTTAGAAAAGGACTTCTGAATGGGGGAGTTATTTAAAAGTAAAAAAAAACAATTGAATAAAAAAATGTTTAGTATTATTACAATTTGTAAAATATTGTTTTCTTTTGCTAGGGGTTATTTCAGTTGTGTTTTCGTGTTGTTTTGTGGTATTTGTTAATATGATTGTTGATTCAAAAAATGTCTTTTATGAATTTATTTTAGTGCTTTCTGACATAATGTTCATATTCTTCTTGTGTGTCAATATCTATCAAGTTCACCTTTGGCATTTTTAGAATGTTATCACTATGTTTACTTAATAGTTCTTTAGCTCCTTTATCTCCAGTTAATTTTGATAGATGTTGATAAAAGCGTCGAGGGAATAATGCAGGAACGCCTATTCTGTTTCCGTAATTGGAAGCTATAATCTTCTCAGGATCCATGCAGGATTTAGAAATGATTTCTTTTAAATACCCATTTGTTACAAAGGGTTGATCGGCCAGTATGATTAATACGTTGTCAAAATCTTTTTGACTAACATAACGAATACCTACTTTAATACTAGCACTCAGTCCATTTTGAAAGTTAGAGTTGTGTATAATTGTAATGGGATAAGTCGATATACTTTTCTCAACTATTTCTCGCTTTGCTCCCGTAATACATATAACTTCTGTATTTACTATTTTCAAAGCCTGTTCTATAGTCCATCCTAACAATGTAGTATGTCTATAAGGTAGCAACTGCTTTGCAGTTCCCATTCGAGAAGATTTTCCTGCTGCGAGTATTACAATAGCGGTTTTCATATCATGAATGAATATTACCTATAATTTTCTTTAAAGAAAATACTTCTTTATCACGAACTACTGATAGAATTTCTGCGACAATCGAAAGGGCGATTTCTTCAGGCGTAATCGCTCCGATATTTAGTCCAGCTGGAGTATGAATTCTATCTAAAAACTCCTCAGATACATTTGGAGTCAATTCAAAAAGCTCGTTAAATAGCTTTTCTCTTCTTTTTGCGGCACCCAATACACCTATGTAAGCAGAATTCGTTTCCTGCAATCTGACCAAGTATCTTAAATCATATGAAAAATTATGATTCATGATAACAATTGCGGTATACTCATTAATTTCTTCTAATTGAACAATTTCGGGAGTTTGTGCAATTACGGAATTGGCTCCAGGAAAATCTTTTAGTTGTTTAGGATCTTTTATAGATGTAATTACATCAACCTGCCACCCTAGTATCTTTCCTTGCTTGCAAAGTTTTACAGCATCATGTTCACCACCAATAATTAATAATCTAAAAAGTGGTGATAAATTTTGTTTAAAAATACCCGATAAAGAGGTGTCTATTTCGTGTTGATCGTTCAATGAGAAGGGGTGTTTATTCAATGTAACAATTGAGCCAAATGAACCTTCGCTTTCATCACCTAAATTATAAAAAGACTCTATGGAAAACTGATCTCTATTATTAATTATTTTTAGAAATTCTGAGATGAATTCTTTTGATATCCGTATTGGTTCCAAAAGAATATATAAAATTCCTTCGCATCCCAATCGGTATCTTCCATCGTAGGCAATTACCTTTGCTATTTGAGTCTCAAAAACAGATTTAGCGCGTCGTTGAACTTCTTTTTCCACGCATCCTCCACTCACGGCACCAGTAATAGAATCATCTGATGATAATAACATTCTAACGCCAGGTTTTCTATAGGAAGAACCTTCTAAATGTACAACTGTAGCCAATACATTGGCGATTCCCAGTTGTTGATTTAGTAGTGCCTGCTGTATAATGTGTTTAAATTCGTGAGTCATATGAATGGTTAAAAAAATGTTCTTTTTTAAAAATAATGATATTTCTATTGCATAGATAAATTAGGAGTAATCTTTAACAGTATTTTAATTCGATTACTCCTAAAGTACAATCCTAAAACTATCCTTCCAATTTTAACGGTAAATCTGTTAATCGCTTTCCAGTAATTCTTCTTATAGCATTCCCAATAGCTGCTGCAATGGGACCCATAGGTGGTTCTCCAACGGGTAATGGGATATCTTTCCCTTGTATAAAATGAACATCTATCTCTTTTGGTGAATGTTTCATCAAAGCCATGTCATAGGGACCATATATTGTTGGATAAAGCTCTCCATTTTCTAAAGTCATTTTTTCAAACATTGCTGCGCTCATTCCCATTATTATCGCCCCTTCGCATTGCGCTTTTACTTGATCTGGATTTACAATTAAACCACAGTCAAAAGCACAAACTACCTTGTGAACTTTAATTATATTATTCACTACAGACACATCAACAACATGAGCCGCTGGAGAATTACTATCTGTTGAGGCAGCAAAGCCCATAGCGCGGTTTCCTTTTATTTCGTCCGAGTAATTGGCTTTTTCTGAAGCCAATTTTATAACGTTTTTTATTCTTTCGGGAAGCTCTTCATCAGTAAGCTGAGCAAGTCTAAAGTCTACAGGATTTTTATTCGCTTTAATAGCCATTTCATCTACAAAACTCTCTATAGCAAAAGTATTGGCCAATAAACCTAAACTTCTCCACCAGCTGGTAGCAAAAGGCAAGGTTGTATGCCATTGCACCGCACGGTAATTAGGAATATTGGTATACATTATATTTCCTCCGCGCATAGCCCAACATCAGTTCCTAATACTGAATGTAAAGCATTTGGAATGATAATAGAGCCAACAGCAACATCACCACTTGCATAATGATGCTCTAGATTTTCTAAAAATCCATTACTGTTTAGTTTCCCTTTAACAATATGGTGGGTTGGAGGTCTGAACAAATCGTTTTGAAATTCCTCTTTCCGGCTGAAGATATATTTAACAGGCTTGCCAACTTCCTTTGAAAGTGTAACCGCATCAATAGCATGATTCGTGTTTAATCTTCTGCCAAAACCACCTCCTAAATAAGTAGGAACAATGTTTACATTTTCTGGGTCAATATCGAAGGCTTTAGCCACATGTTCTTGTGTTTTTCCAGGAACCTGAGTTGACAAGATAACGGTGATGTTGTTTGCGTCGTAGGAAGCTACAGCGCCATTAGGTTCAATTTGAGCGTGAGCACCAATAGGGCTAGAAAACTCCATGGTGACCATGTTACTGTCATTGTCATCAAGTTGCTCACCTTTCTTCTGAGTGATCATTTCATTTCCTTTACCTACTTTTAATACATTTCTAATTTCTGCTTCAGTCCATTTTTTTGGAATGTCCCATTCTATGGTTAAAAGATGCTTAGCAGCCAATGCTTGGGCATATGATTCGGCTACAATTCCTACCCAATCATTATTTTGAACAATTTTAACAACTCCATTTGCAGTTTTAGCTTCGGTATCGTTAACATTCTTTATGGAAGCTCCAATAGCACTTGGTCTAACAATAATAGCATACAGCATATCTGGTAACTCAGCATCCAAGCCAAATATTGGATCTCCAAAAACCTTTGCATCTAAATCAATTCTTTTAATCGGTTTACCAATAAATTTAAAGGAGGATTCTTTTAAAGGAGGAGTATCTGGAATATCCCATGTTGTAACTCCTTTAGCAGCTTCTGAATACGTAATTGTTTTTCCTCCACCTGAAATAATACCTTCTTTCGTAGTGAGTTTAGAATGGTCAATACCTAATTTTTTACCTGCCTCAATTTTAAGCATTTCTTTCATGGTAGCTGACAATTCCCGCAACGGTTTCCATAATCCACCAACCGAGAGACTGCCACCTGTACTCATACCGTCAATAACTCCAGTTTTGGTAGCAGCACCAATAACATCAATTTGCTCAATGGTTACATCCATTTCCTCAGCAATCATTTGAGCGAAACTAGTAAAAGACCCTTGTCCCATTTCAACTTTAGGAGAATGAAAGATAACTTTATTGTCTTCGGTTAGTTCAAACCATAGGTTGGGCTCGGTTCCATTACCCATATATATAGGAGCCATGGTTTCTGCCATTTCTAGCATGCCTCTTCTTAGAGGATTCCTGAAAACGTAAGTTCCGACAGCTAAAACACCCAAAGTTCCGAGGCCACCACGAACTAAAAACTTACGACGTGAAATATTTTTACTCATGGTTTTCGACTTTTGTTATTGTTAATTTATTGTTCAATTCAGCTGCTCTGTGAATAGCTTTTCGCATGCGATAATAGGTTGCACAGCGACAGATGTTAACAATATTGTTATCAATGTCATCATCCGTTGGATTAGGGTTTTCATTTAATAAAGCCGCTGTGGCCATCATGAAGCCAGGTTGACAGTAGCCGCATTGTGGAACTATTTCATCAATCCAAGCTTGTTGCACAGGATGAGGTTTTTCTTTAGTTCCTAACCCTTCAATGGTTGTGATGTTTTTTCCTTCTGCAAATTTCACTGCATACGAGCAAGACCTTACAGCTTGGTCATTGACATGGAGTGTACAGGCTCCACATGCAGCTTTTCCACATCCGAATTTTGTGCCTTTCAGATTTAATAAATCTCGAATTACCCAAAGCAAAGGTGTATTAGGATCATCTATTTCAATCGTAGAAGGTGTATTGTTTATGTTGAATGATATTTTCATCTGTTTTTTTGGTTTATGATAGTTAAATCTAGCTAGTCATATGTTGTTAATTTTTATTCCTCAGGTATGACAGCACCATTTTTGAACCATTTTTTAACAGCTTTAATGTATTCATTTTTAGGGATAGGTGGTTGCTCTCGAGGTGTTCCATTGGCATTTACTCCAGGGGTCCATGCCCATAAAACAAGTGCGTGTTCTGTTAAATGATGCATGACTTCTTCGTGAGTGCGATTGCCATTGTTTTCGTGATTTAACATAGATTTGGCGATCTCTGTTCTAGATAAACCTTCCCAGCGCATACTTTCTGGAGCCAAACTCCATTCTGGGGCTCCAGGAACACCAGAGAAGTTGTTGTTTTCATTTTGATGGCAGGTAGTACATTTTGTTGCTTGAAAACCTAAATTGTTTTGGCCTCTGGTCATTCCGAAGTAGTGAGGATGGCTATCTTCTCCTTGTTTTGGAACGTTGTCATTTGGATGGCAATTAACACAACGTTTATGTGTTAAGACATCCATCATTTTATCAAAAGCTTCATGATTTTGTTCATCTTGCATTACTTTAGTAGAGGATATTTTGCTATACTTTAGTTTTTCATTATTAATTGTTGAAGCATATAGTAAACCTGTAATTAAAAGTAAAGGAATGATTAATTGTAAAACGTTTTTTTTCATTTGGTGTTGGTTTTTTAGAGTCAAATGTGAGAGACGTTAAAATGATGCTACGCATTTAATATATCTATTTCAAGGTTAATTTAGATTGTAAGTGAGTACTCACTTACTTTTTAAGTTGTAAGAATACAGATAATTACCTATAAAACTAGCTTTTTTATGTTGGTTTTTTTATATCAATTAAAAATTTGGAACAATTCTAAATAATAATGGGTTATTTTTGTGAAAATAGATATGCTCTAAGTAAAATTAAGGTTTCAATAAGTTTTCATCCCCCTGAAAAATATGACAGACAAGCAACAAAGAATATTAGAAGTGGCTTTGCAGCTTTTTGCAAAAGAAGGTTATAATTCAGTAACAACGGCTAAAATTGCAAAAGAAGCTTGTGTTTCTGAAGGATTGATATTCAAACATTTTAAAAACAAGGAGGGCTTACTTGAGGCTATTAAACAATTACTTAAGGAAAAGTTAGATAAAATAGGAGAAGAGCTTCTCTTAATAAAGGACCCAAAGCTGATTTTAAAAAGAGCCATTGAAATTATATTTGAAATAGATAAAGAGGATTATGATTGCTGGAAACTGCAGTATCAATTAAAAATGGATCCTAATTTCAATGCCTTTGAAAATAAAAAGCCTTTTATTCATTTGCTCACGGGAGTTTTCGAAAAACTCGGATATGAAGATCCAAGTCAAGAAGCTTTTTTGTTTTATTATATAAATGACACGACTTTTTTACAATTGTTAGAAGGGAATATTTCCGATAAAGAGGGTTATAAGCAGTTTCTATTTAAAAAATATAAATTAATCTAAGGATTAGGAAGAAAGGATTTATCGTCGAACTTTTTTTATTATTGAGCTGACTTTAGATTTTTTTTGGAGAATTTGGGTTGTACATGACATAGCTTTTTTTAGCGGGTGGTATAGTTCATTTATAGGTTCAGATTTATCTTAATTTACGTTATCAATTTCAACTACACTATTTAAATTTTCAATACATACTTAGGGATAATATTATTCATCATATAGTTTAATATGCTACCTATATGAAAACGTTTTTTTATGGACGTTTTATTAGAGTTTTAATCAAAAGTTCACAATGTCATTTTGTTTTTCTTTTGCAGCTTATCTTATTACCTAGAGTTTGCTTAATCTTTCTAAGCTACTGTCTGTTCTTTTACTTAACGTTAAACCTCTAAAGAAAAGAATGGTGTTTGTTTCAATTGGAAATGATGTTCTTCAAGTTTTAAAAAAAATGTCTTTAGATTCTATTGATTTTAAACTAATTTTTCCGAAAATTGATTGCTAATAGTACTATTTGATGATTATAACATTCGAACTCTAGTTTTTCTGTAGGATGAACCATCTAAATATGTAACTTTAATGAATGAATAACGGATTTATTTTGAATTATTAAGTAATGTTTGATATGTGATTTTTTTAAATTCGTATATCGCTGATACTGTTTTTATTGAGAGGAATGTAGTTTGTTTAAATTATTTTCGACTAGTTTTTTTCTTTGAATTTCCCCGAATTATCAAGGGTGTAAAGAAGGAAAAAGATCACATTTAAGACATTTTTTTGCTGTATTTTTCTAAAACTATACTACAATTATACTCATAGATTATTTTTCAAGGGGAAATAATTTTTCTTTATGCAATAATCCCCTAAAATCTTTATTATGTTATTCGTTTACCTTTCATCTAATAAGAAAATTAATATTTACATTCCAAATCCTCAAGAGACTAAATTTTATTTAGATTTTAGTTTGAACTAAATTCCGAATCGTATTTATAGGTATTTTACCATTTACCAATTGAAATTACCGCAATAAAACATCTTTATTCTTTACAGTAATTTCAAATCATAACTGGTACTAGACTTTGCTTGAAGATAGAATAAAGAAAGGACGACTTGAAATTTCACAATCTTTAACTATTAATTCTAAAAGAAGAATGGTTAAAAAGAAAAGGTTTTGAGTTGTGCTTTTAGAATTCTATTTTTAAGAACTACAAGAAAGCATTGAGCATCCAACTTTGTTTCTAGCCCATTCTGGTCGTTTTGCAAACCATTTTTGGAATACAGGTTGTTCGTCATATGGCTTTTTTAGTAAGGTATATAGTTCATTTATGAGCTCATATTCCCCTTTATCGGCTTTATCAATTGCCAATTGCGCCATATAATTTCTCAATACATATTTCGGGTTTATGGTATTCATATAGGTTAATCGCTCTGTATCTGAGAGTGTCTCTTTTTGCAGACGTTCTATATAAAGTTTGAACCAATCTTCCCAATGTTGTTTTGTTTCTCCTTTGTACTCTATTTCACTATAGAAGGCTTCCTTAATTTTTCCGATGGCATCTGAATTACTGTCTGTTTTGTTAATTTGACCTAAGCTTCTAAAGAAAATGGTCATATCCGTTTCAATTAACTGAAGTGTTTCTTCAAGTTTACCAATAATCTCTTTGTCGTTTAATTGTGCTGATTTCAATCCAAGTTTTCCTCGCATCATGTCCAAGTACTTTTCTTCGTAAATAGGATTGTATTCTTCCAATAATTTTTGAAGAGGGTCAACTTCTTCTACTAAAGGATAGAGAGCATTGGCCAATTGAAATAAGTTCCATAGTCCAATATACGATTGATTCCCATAACGATAACGACGATGTTGGGCATCAGTAGTATTAGGAGTCCAACTCAAATCATAGCCTTCTAACCATCCATATGGACCGTAATCAATGGTCAGTCCCATGATAGACATATTATCGGTGTTCATGACACCATGAACGAAGCCAACACGTTGCCAATGAATTATCATATCAATGGTTCTATTTCTTACTTCTATAAAAAAGTCAAGATATTTGTCTTTACCAGAGCTCTTAATTTCGGGATAAAATTGGCTAATTGTATAATCGGCTAATTGTTTTAATATGTCGTTGTTTTTTCTTGCTGAATGTATTTCGAAACTTCCGAAGCGTATAAAGTTAGGGGCTGTACGACATACAATCGCTCCCTTTTCATATGCTGGGTTTCCATTATATAAAACATCTCTTAATACTTTATCTCCTGATAAGCTTAAAGAGAGTGCCCTTGTTGTAGGAATGCCAAGATGATGCATGGCTTCGCTACATAAATATTCTCTTATAGAAGAACGTAAAACAGCTAATCCATCAGCTGATCTTGAATAAGGGGTTTCACCTGCACCTTTTAATTGAACGGCCCATTGTTTATTATTATAATTAACTTCGAATAAATTAATAGCACGTCCGTCACCAAGTTGTCCAGCCCAATTACCGAATTGATGTCCGCCATAACACATGGCATATGGATGGGTATCTTGATACACTGTATTTCCAGTAAAAACATGAAGAAAATCGGAAGAAGAACTTTCCTCTTTGGAAATGCCTAATTCGTTAAGCATTTCATCCGAGACATGCAAAACTTCTGGGTTCTCGGTTTTTTTTGGAGTAACGTAAGAGAAGCATGCGTCTGTCACTTGTCTTCTTGAATTTTCCAAGTTTTTATCAGCTGGTAATTCTTTGCTAAAGGTATTGTTAATCTGGAGTTTCATAAAAATCAACTGGTTTTGTGCCTTATACAAAGATACAGAAGAATTGTGAGCTTGCACAGGTATTTATATGTAGGTCAGGGAAAATAGTACCATGATTAAAAAGTTTATTTTATTCCCATTTTTGGATTATTTCTTCAATGCCTTTTTTAATCCCAAAGTAATAATTACCCTCTTTGAATTGAGGAATAATCGTATTTTCTATAATGTCAGAACATATTTTATCTGTGAGTACTTTTTCTGTTCCATATCCAGTTACGATACTTACTTTTCGACAAGGCTTACAAAGCACAATAACGAGTCCGTTATCTTTTTCAGCGTTGCCTATTTTCCAGTAGGTAGCCAAGTCGACGGCAAATTTTTGTAAATCATTATAAGGTTCAATAGAGTCAACAGTTACAACAACAATTTGATTTGTTGTTTTTATATTGTAATCATATAAAATTTCACTGAGTTCTGTCTCCTCTTGATGTTTGAAAACAAAATCGTAATCGTTAATAATTGTACCGTTCTCTTTAGTGGTTTTATATCTTTTAATAGTTTTAAAATCAAGTTTTTTGTTTTCTTTTTGAACAGTTTTCGTTTTGCAAAAAGAAAAGTTTAAACAGATGATTATTAATAAAAAGTATTGAACGGTTTTCATAGCTATATTATCTTAGAATTTTTTCATTATGGATAACGAATATAACTCCTGACATTTTAAATTCTATATTAGTTATTGTTTTTTTGCCTAAATCCAGTTCTTCTGCAATCAGTATTGAGGTGGATTTTTTGTTACTAAAAGTTAGCTTAACTCGAGAAGGGATGTATCCTGTTGAATCAATGTACATGATTTTGAAATCAATAATTGGCTGATTTGAAACATGAATCCATCTTTCCGTAGCATCCCAAGTTTTAATTTTATCTAGAACAATATGCTTATTTGTTGGGTAATGTCCTTCTCCGAATTCAAAATATTCTTCATCTTTCCATGCCAAATGCCACCAAATGTCATTCTCCATTTGAATGTTTATCGAGAAATCGAAACAGTCAAAACCGTCATAGTAAAATTCTCGAAAATGATGGTTTACTTCGCGGTATTCGATCTTTTTGATTTTGTAACCAATGATATTCGCAATAATTGTATTTTCGCTTTTTTGTTGCAATTTTTTACATTACTTGGATAAGTATTCTTCCTTAAACTTTTTCTTTTTTCCCTTGAGAGTTCCTTTTGAGAATTTTTTTCCGTTTTTTATGAATAGTACTTCACCATATTTACCTCTTTTGATGCTTGAATCGACACCAAAGATTTTATGATTATATAATTGAACGACCTCTTTGTTTGAACAATGCCCAACAACAATATGATCGGAGTTCGTGCCATTTAAAATAGAATCTATTTCACTTTCAGCTAAGTTATCTCTAAAATATCCTCGGTACCAAATAGGTCCGTATTTACCGAAATAAGTAGCGTAAAATTCTGTAGCCCTCATTTCTTTTTTACTACGATCAATGGAGTTTCTCATGGTCTGGTTAACCTTTTCATGATTGTATCCGTTTGAAATAAACTTTTTCGAAATACCGCCATGTACGAAACTGTTACCATCAATTTTTAAAATGGTAGATTTTGAACGAAGCCATCTTCCTAAAACGGTTTGTTTTCCATACAAATCCTTATATTCCTTATTGAGCAATTTGCAAGTTTTTTGGTATTTCTTGTTTACATAACGGTCATCTCCAAACAACACCATATATTCGTGATTTCCGAGTAAGAAATGAACTTTCCCTTTTTTCTTTTTTGCTTGTTGCTCTAGTTTGTATATCAGCCAAAGCATTTCGTTTACTTTCGGACCTCTATCAAAAATATCACCAACAATAACCAAATGCCCTTTGCCGAGATTCCAATTTAAATTCTTATCGACAATTTTGTTGTTTTTCAAAAGCTTTATCGCTAAATCATATTGACCGTGAATATCACTAAAGGCTACTACTTTTTTTATGTTTTGAAAAGTGCTCTTTTCATTTCTAAAGTGAAGGGGGTAAGTGCCTTCAGCTAATTTTTTTGAAATGACTTTACCATTAATTATATTTTTTTCGATGAGTTGTTCATTTTCAATAAAAACATAAGGGCCATCGGTAAGGTTTGTATAGGAACTTTTTTTTTCAATTTGTTGAGCAAACAAATTGAAAGTTACAAAAAGTAATAGTAAGGTTTGAGTAAGATATTTCGTCATTATATAGTTGTTTCTTTACCAATATTTACTGGTAAGCACGGTTTTAATAAAATTTATAGTGAGGGTGATTTGTAAGCGAATATATTAAAAATGCTAAAGATTAGTTACATTTACATCTTAAAGTAGATAAATAATGAGTATTTTTTTAGAGAAAGCGGAGAATTATGCATTGGATTATTTAAATAATAATTTAGAAAAGAAATTTGTTTATCATAGTATAGCGCACACCCAGAGAGTTGTTGAAAAGGCTAAAGAACTTGGAGAATTAGAAAAGATTGAAGGAGAAGATTTAGAAGCATTAGTAATTTCTGCGTGGTTTCATGACACGGGCTACTCTAAAAGCTTAAAGATTCATGAGGAAGAAAGTGTTAGCATTGCTTCTGAATTTTTAACAAAGCAAGGAAAGGATAATTTAATACCTAAGGTTAGCGAAGCTATTCTTGCAACTCGAATGTCAGCTATACCTGAAAGTTTATTAGGTAAAATTTTAAGAGATGCAGATAGTTCTCATTTAGGGAGCAAGAATTACGATGAGTTTTCGGCATTGTTGAGAAAAGAATTAGAGCTTACTAAAGGTATTAACTTTACTGATTCTGAATGGATAGCGAATAATATTAATTTTTTGAGTTCAGGCCATCAATTTTATACCAAGTCTGCTATTAAATCATGGGAGAAACAAAAAGGAAAAAACTTGGCGCAACTTCTAAAATCTGAAAAGAAAGTAAACCAGGAGCTTTCTAAAATGAAACAAAAGAAAGAAGAATTAGCTTTAAAAAAGAATAAAATAGAGTTGCCAGAAAGAGGAATAGAAACCATGTTTAGGGTTGCTTTGAGAAATCATATTACTTTAAGTGATATTGCTGATACTAAAGCCAATATTTTACTGTCAGTTAATGCAATTATAATTTCAATGGCCTTATCTACTTTAATACCTAAGCTAGATAATCCATCAAATTCTTATTTAATAATACCGAGTATTATTTTTATAATTTTTACTGTAGTTTCGATAGTGTTGTCAATATTAGCGACGAGACCTAATATTACACAAGGAAAGTTCACTAAAGACGATGTGGCTCAGAAGAAAGTGAATCTTATTTTTTTTGGAAATTTCCATAAAATGAGTCTGTCAGAATTTGAATGGGCGATGGACGAGATGTTAAAAGATAGAGACTATCTTTATGGCTCTTTAACGAAGGATTTATATTTTTTGGGCTTGGTATTAAATAGGAAATATAATATTCTACGAACAACATATACCGTTTTTATGATTGGTATCATTGTTAGTGTCATTGCTTTTGCGGTTGCTTTTTATAATCAAGGACATGTAATCCCTAGGGTTTAGTATTGAGTTCTTATTCAATTAAGACCTTCATTGTTTATAAGGAATAGGAATAATCTTTTTTTAAATCTTTATGCAGACTTCCGTTAGTCTATAGATTAATGTGTTTAGTCGAAGGTAGTGTGTTGAAACAAAGAGAGTTTGTCTGTGTTTTGATAAAATAAATTACCTTCGATTAATTCAATTAATCCCCCCGAAACATGAAGAAATTAATTTTTATTTTATTTCTTTCGACCTCTGTGTTTTCTCAAACCGAAGAAGATTATAGTAAGACCTTGGACTTCATTAGTAAAGCTTTCAATGAACAAAAAACAGAAGCTATTTTTAAAAAGTTTAGTCTATCTCTCCAACGAAATTTTAGAGAAGAGGTGTTGAAGGAACAACTTGATAGCCTACTTAAAGATAAAGGGAGAATATCGAGCTATGAACTTATTTTTAAAGAAAAAGGTTTACAGAATTTTTTAGTGGAACTGGAAAATGCTTCGATGTTGCTTCTTATCAATTTATCTTCAGATGGAAAAATTAAAAATTTTGAGATAAAAGACTACTGATAACCTCATTTACTCAACAGAATAAAATACGTATTATGAAAATATCAATAAAAGTAACCTATACTTTTGTGCTTTTGTTTGCCATACAATTGTCTATTGCACAAACTGAATACGGAACATTAAGTTTTAACAAAGCCGTAAATATTTCCGGTAAGCAGAGAATGTTGACCCAACGAATGGGGAAGATTTATTTGTATTTATTAAATAACCCAACAGATTATATGGCCAAAAGGGATATGAAAATCGCACAAATTATTTTTGAGAAGCAAAATAATATCTTAGAAGAAAATACATCATCCAATGTTACAAAAAATAATATAAAAGAAGTAAAAAATACATGGGTCAAGTATGATAAATTCCTTAAATCATACCCTAATAAAGGAGATGCCTTAAAAATTATCAACACAAATTCTACCATATTAAGCTTTACAAATAACGTAGTGAATGCCATTATTTTAGAAGCTAATATTAAAAATAATAATGTGGGTATAGATATCGCAAATGAAGACAATGAGTTAAAACAAATAATTAATAAATCGGGGAGGCAAAGAATGTTGTCTCAGCGATTAGTATTGTATTATTTTGCAAATGGAAATGGGTTAAAATCTTTGAAGTCGCAGAATATGCTTAGAGATGTATATGAGGAGTTGGATAGTACCTTAAGCGATCTTTTGATTTCTAGTTTTAATAATGACAGAATAGATAATGCTTTAGGAGATGTAATGGCGAAATGGGAGGGTATCCAAAAAAGTAATGAGCGTTTATTTAAACAAGGCTATGAAGACAAAGAAATCTATGACTTGAGTAATGATTTAACAAAGTTATTCAATAGAGTTACAAATTTATACGAAAAATTGAAAGTCGAATAATACAAATAGCAATTTTGGATTTTACTAATATCTTAAAGAAATAAATTCAAGAAATAAGATGCGTAAGTGTTATTGATTGTAATTGTGTGTGTGTTTTTTTTTTTTTTTTTTTTTTAGCTCATTGATCTTTAGCAACTTGTGTTTTGCCGATGATTTGTTTCCGAAGAAAGAATAAATGAAGTATTATTAAAATGATATCATAAATTTATGTTTTAAATTAAAAAGGCACAACTGTCTTTACTTTCTAAATAAGGCGAGACTTTCGGTTGTTTTTTAACCCCCAAAATCAAAAACTAAGCCATGATTTTAAAAACTAACCTAACCATTTATTTTGCATGTGTTTGTTTATCCATTGGAGCACAAGAGAAACTGTGTGAAGAAAAAGAGCATATTGAAGATTTGAATGCAATTAGTAAATGTGTCATAGAAAACTTCAAAAAAAATAAGAACGATGGATATTTAAAGATTACTGCCAGAAACCGAATTGTACGATCAAGGAATAAAAGCGATGATAACGATTTGGAAAATATTAGAATAAATATAGCAAAGGTTTCTGTTGAAAAAAGAATTCTAACTATTGAAGAGGTAGATCGTTCTCCTATTTTCGAAAACAGTAATTCATTTGCACTAGAAGAACAAAATTTATCTTTTGAGGAGAGAGTGGATAAATATATAAAATCTACTTTGATATATCCTTACAACGAATTTAAGGCTGGATTTGAAGACGAGGTGCTAATTACTTTCGTTGTCGATAGTAATGGTAGTATATCAAATATTACTTCAACAAGTCCAAAGAAAAATAAATCACTGGAAGATGCGGCAAAGAAGACAGTAGCTAATTTACCAAAATTAAAACCAGCAATGCATGAAGGGGAGGTGGTAAAAATGAAATATGAGGTTTGTGTTGACTTTAATTTAAACCATGAAGGAGCTATTCAAGACAGTTCTCTAGCGGTAGAGGTAAACTTAATACAATTACCTAACGATTTTATACGCTTTGATCAAGTAACAGAAGAACCTACTTTTATTACATGTGCTCATTATTCTGATTTTAAAAAAGAGAAATGTGTAAAAGAAACGATTGTGAATAACATCATGGAGAATATGGTGTATCCATTTGATGCGGCATCTGAAGGAATTCAGGGTAGAGTTTGGGTTCGTTTTATTGTTGATAAAGAAGGTTATGTTACTAGGATAACAACCAGAGGTCCAGAGAATGGAAGTTTATTAGAAAAAGAAGCAGAAAGATTGGTGAAGTTATTACCGAAATTCTTGCCAGGAAAGCATAATAATCAATACGTGAATGTAGAGTTTTTTATGCCTATAGATTTTGAATTAGAACAATAGATTATTAGTTGATAATAAAAATGAAAGATCCTTAAACAATGTTTAAGGTCTCTCATTTTTTAACTTTTAAGTATATTATGTTACTAGTTTAATTCATGTAAAAGTTCATCAAGAGTAATAGTTTGCTCTTCTGAAAAATCAGACGAATATATAACCTCTACTCGAATAGCTTTTAGCCCAGAAACACCTTGTAAATCCTCTAGTTCGAGCATTTCTACAGAACCCAATAGATTTTTAGACTGTAGATATTTTATGTATTTTAAATACTCAAGAGCATCCTTATCTTGCGAATAAACAATTGAAATTTTCCCAGGAATAGTTAAACGTTCATTCGTGTTTTTTATATGCGATTTATCAATTCTTTTTTTGATAATTTCATACCTAATATTATAAGCTCCATCAACATCAAATTGTTTCTCTTCCATCCTAAATTTAATGGCTAAAGAATTGCTATGAACTAATATAAGAGAAGCTACTTCTAAATCATGTGATAGTGACTTCCTCGTTTGATGAGCTAGATTTTCCATTTCACACATGGTCTGTAGTTGCCATAAACGAAGATTGTATAAGTATAAATTGTCGTATTTTTTTTCTTTTGTAAGAGATTGCCCTATATACATGTTATATTCAACGCCATCAGTTTTATATCTCTCAAAATAATGAGGAAACATAGCTTGGGCTTCTTCCTGCTTATTATCTAAAAACCGGGCGAGCTTATCATTAATTTTAGTAACACTCTCTTCATAAGATTTTCGTTTGTTATAAACAACATGCAAGTTTTCATCCAAACAGGCAGTGTAGTCATTAACAAGCTCTTCTAGCTCATCGCTAACTTCTTTTATGTGGTTGAAAACTGGATAAATATCTTTTTTTAAAAAATCTAATATACCTACTTCATCACCGGCTTTTAAGCCCGTTTCAACATCAGTTAAATATTGATTTACTCTAAAAATTAACTCCTCATAAATTGGAAGACTTTCTGTTTTACAAGCTTCGTTTAAAACTTTTATGGCTAATGAAAGCTGTGTTATTAAATCTTCTTTAATAGCTGTGTTTCTAGCAATAGAAGATCCTTTTATGTCTATTTGCCCGTATAAAGGATAAACATCTTCAAATACAATTTGTTCAATTTTAGCATCTTCCTTTTTGGCATAAATGGCATTTTGATAATTTTCCGCAGCTTGGTAAAAACGCCATTTAACTGATGGATGAATTGAAGTATAATGCTCTTGAATAGTAGCTTCCAATACATTCATAAACTCCTCTGAGTTTCTTTCCGCAGCGGCTTCAAAAACAGGAATAATATCCTTCAGCTTTTGCTTGTTCACAGAATTCAACTCATATGCTCTTGGAGAAGCTATTTCTAAAAGTATTAAATCTTTATTATTGGAAGTTTTAATTGGAATTAAAATAATGCTACCCACGTTAATTTTCTTTAATCGTTGGTAAAATTTGTTTTCCGTTGAATAAAAGCCATATGTTTCAATGTCAGAGATAACAACATCTTCATTTTCATTGAAAAGACTTGAAACTATCTTATCACAAAAGAAATCATTACAAGTTAATATTGTTCCTTCTTCGATAATAATACTCTCCGATTTTTTTACTCTTGGAGGCTCAATTTCCATATTACTAACATCAAATACTGAGAAACCAACTTTTAAATCTTTAATAGCGTAAAATTCACTTAAGTTGCCTCTAAGTTTATCAATGATTTTACCATCATCTTTTTCAAGAAGATTTGTTCTAATGGCAGTTAGTGTTTCGTCTGAGGTTACATCAAAAAGATTCATAATACCAAAACCTTTAAAAATATAAGAGTTTGGAGGGAATTTTTCGCGCCAAATATCAAGATTACCAAAATTATCGAGAAGTAATTTGATATCTTCATCAGTAATTTTAGGAGCATTTTTAGTTGGAACAATTTCCATAAAATCACCATTAAATGCTACTCTATAGTGTTTGGTAACACCAAGATTTTGATCTGGGATATCAAAGAAAAAAGGACGTTTTAAATCTACAGGACGATTGTATACCGCAGCTAAAATTAATGTACAAGCATGTATATACATTAAATTATCCTCTAAGTTTCGAACTTGTAAGTTATAATCTTCTCCAGCATTTGCCAAAACACTCTTAAAGCGTTCTGTAAATTTAAACGATGTGAATGAAAAAGGTATAGTTGCCGCCTTAATTTCATTATTCGTTAAAATTTCTGGAAAAAGGGCGTCTAAAAGTAAACTGATAATTTCCTCATGCTCATTTAACAATGAAAAGTCAGAAAAACCATCAATTAACGCAGGATATTTTTCAATTTCTCGAATCATAACTTTGGATGACTCATGAAAAGGATGATCTTTAAGTTCTTCGCTTCCGTATTTTACGAATAAATCAAAAACTTTTTTGAAGCTTATGTGCAGCTGCAAAGGAAGCTCAAGGTTTTGAGTATCGTTTGTGTTTCTAATCTCCATTATAGTAGTTTTTCCCCATGTGCAAATTTACAAAATACTATTGTATAGTCGAAATAGCTTCTTATGGCTTGCTAAAAGATACGAAATTCTTACAAAATCATTTTATTGTTAACAAAAAAGCTTCATTAGATTAAAGAAAAAGCCATTACTGAAACGTAATGGCTTTGATACAATTTAAATGATTTTGCTAGAAGCGAAAATTATGATCTCTAATGTTTCCTTTTTTTCCTAAACTGTTAAATTTCCAGCTAAAACCGAGCATCAAATATTGTTGTAAAACAGTACTCTCTGAGTCTTCTATATAGTTTTGTGTAGCTCTTCTTCGTACATTGTTGTTTTGATTGAGGAGGTCGTACGCTTTTAGGCTAATACTACCTTTATCTTTTAATACGGAGTATGAGAGAACAGAGTTCCAGAACCATGCGGATTTATTAAATCCAATTACATCTGGGTTATAACTGTATCGAACATCATTATTCCATTCAAGTTTTTTGAAGAAATTGGCTCTTGATCTTATATTCAGATTATGACGGGTAAAGTTCTGATTTGTGAAATTATCCAAATCAAAAGTCGTTTTAGATAAATTTACAGTATATCTTGGTTCAATCATAAAAACTTTATTCCATTCTAGTGTAAAACCAATATTTGGTGAAATTGAGGTCGTAGTCGATTTGTATTGCACATCGTTAAAGAAGTTAATATTTCTATTTCCACTTAAATTAAGTCCAGTTCTTATATTAATTGTAGTAATAGTATCGATTTTAATTTTTTTGTTATAGTTCGCTCCTCCCCATATGTTGTAAAACCCATCAACATTTTCAAAGGTTGTTGTTCTTTTAAAATTGCTGTCTACAACACTTTTTGAAACCACTTGGTTATTTACAAGGCTTCCGCCAAAATAAAGATAAAAACCTGTTCTTTTTTGCCAATTGAATTTATTGAAACTTAAATACATTCTGTGTCTTTCGGTTGGCTTTAGAAAAGGATTACCAGTAACAATATTTAAAGGGTTACTTACGTCTGAAAATGGATTTAATTGTCGGATACTCGGGGCATCACTATCCAAATTATAACTCAGGTAAATTCTAGCTTTTGAATCAAATCTATATCTGAAATCTGAATTGAATATAAAAGAATTAAAATCTTTCTGGAAGTTTAATTCAGGCCTTAATTCATCTTCATTTTTTAAGTTACGGTTTAGCACTCCAGTGTTTATATTGAATCGAAATTTTTTCGATTTATAGGCTACGCCAGCCGTAGGAGTTTTAGAAATATCGTTAGAAGTAAAGTTAGAACTTAACTCCGTGTTGAACAAATCATATTGGCCGTTGGAAGTGTTTAGGTCAAACGTACTTTTAATGTTTTCTCTCTCATAGCTTCTATAATTGTACTTAACATCAAAGAACAATTTTTTTGAAACAATGGCATAGCGATAACTCATTCGAGTTCTTAAACTTGTTAAATTATTACGTTGATCGCTAAATTGGTTTCTTTCTATAATAGAAGGACTTGTTCCAAATGTTTCAGCTGAGGAAATTACATAGTCATCGGTATCAGATTTGTCAATTTGATTGGTAATCGAAGTTTTTATAAATGATCCGTTTTTACCAATTCTTTTTGTGATATCAATATCATTCTGAAAGTTTTTGGCTGTCGATGATGATCGTGAATTAATGTCAGATTGATTGGTTAGTACTCGATTTTCATCGTAAGTTTCCTCGGTACTTTGATATGTTCCTGATCGGTCATTTAGTACGAATTTTGGTGAAACATTGATTAAAAATGTGGAATCAATTTCAATGTCAAATTCGGCATTTACACTATGGTTATCATTCTCATCGAAGGAAGAGGAGCTATTATTGGAAAAATATCGACTATCAGGAAGAATATTTTCTCTGTTGTTTTTTGAATCATTGTTTGATGAACTCCCAGAATAGAAATAATTTAAGTTAACATCCAAGCCTTTTTTATAAGTGTCAGCATAAGTCATTCCAGCTGTTTTCGATTTTATAATACCACTTCCACCTCCAAAGCTACGTCCGTTCACATTAAATGATCCATTACCATTAACCCATATATTACCGCCACCGCCGAACATTTTTCTAATTTCTCCAAAACTAAATCCTGGAGAGTTAATATTGTTTGTACTAGCAAGAACACTTATTCTTTGATCATTATCAAAACGATTGACCATAGTGGCTCCTTCATAACGCTCATCTGTTCCAGCTCCAGCGGATACTCTACCAAACCATCCTTTGTTATTTTCCTTTTTTATGGTCAGGTTTATGGTTTTATTATCACCATCGCCTTTTTCACCACTAAATGCTTCAGATTTGGTTTTGGTGTCAGTAACCTGAATTTTTTCAATAATCTCTTTTGATAAATTCTTAGTTGTAATAGTTGGGTCATTACCGAAGAAAGGTTTGCCATTCACTAAAACTTTATTTACAGTTTTCCCATTTACGGTAATTTTGCCTTCTTCATCTACATCAACACCAGGTAGTTTTTTTAATAAGTCTTCAACATTTGCGTCTTTTTTAGTTTTAAAAGACTTTACATTAAATTCCAAAGTGTCTTTTTTTATGGTTATCGGCGCTGAAGATTTTACTATAACCTCACTTAAAAGATTGTCTTCAGTTAAATTAATAGAGCCCAAATTATGACTAGCATTTTTTGATAAGTCTAAAGTCTTAGAAAAGTTTTTCATTCCAACGAATGACACTATAAGCTTTAAGTCTTTGTAAAAAGACTTTCCTTCTAGTTCAAAATTTCCTTTATCGTTCGAAATGGTGTAAGATACTACTGAACTATCTTTTATTCTTTCTAAGTATACTGTAGCTGATTCAACGATTTTTTTATCTGTTTCTGTTTGTATTGTCCCAGATATATTGAATGGAAATGATTGAGCAAAAGTAATCGCAGATGTAAACATTGCGATAGCAATAATCAATTTTTTCATAAATCCCCCGTAAATATTTTAAATTAGTTTTGTCCAACCTAAACAACGAAGGATTTTTTTTTTTGTTTCAAATAAGAAATAAAAAAAATCCTATTACGAGTTTTGGCTTAAGCTTTTGTTTTCTTGGCCAAAACTCGTAATAAGATTGTATATCTCTGAGTTAAAGATGTGTTAAAGTTATTTTTGTCTAAAATAAATAGTAATTGGAACTCCCGTAAAATCGTAGTGTTCTCGTAATTTATTTTCAATAAAACGTCTGTAAGGATCTCTAATATACTGTGGTAAATTAGCAAAGAAGGCAAACTGAGGAGTTTGAGTAGGTAACTGCATACAGTATTTTATTTTTATAAACTTTCCTTTCGTTGCTGGAGGTGGCGTCTGTTGAATGATTTCTAACATAGTTTCATTCAGCTTACTTGTAGGAATACGACGTTTTTTATTTTGATAAATTTCTACTGCCGTTTCAATTGCCTTGAAAATACGTTGTTTAGTTAATACTGAAATAAAGATTATAGTAACGTCTGTAAAAGGAGCTGTTTTTTCCTTTATTTGTCGTTCAAAATCTCTCATGGTATTGGTTTCTTTCTCAACCAAATCCCATTTGTTTACCAAAATAACAATACCTTTTCTGTTCTTTTCAGCAAGCCAAAATATTTTTTCATCCTGTCCTTCAAAACCTCTTGCAGCATCAATAACTAAAAGAGCAACATCACAATACTCAATTGCTCTTACCGCTCTCATAACAGAATAAAACTCGAGATCTTCTTTTACTTTCGATTTTTTTCTAATTCCAGCAGTGTCAACAAGATTAAATTCGAAGCCAAAACGATTGTATTTGGTATCAATCGTATCGCGAGTGGTACCAGCTATGTTGGTAACAATATTTCTGTCTTCTCCAACAAGAGCATTAATTAATGAAGATTTTCCGGCATTTGGACGTCCAACAACCGCAAATCTTGGTAACTCATTATCTACTTCTTCTTCATCAGGTTCAGGCATTTCATCAACAATGGCATCCAATAATTCTCCTGTTCCACTTCCATTTACTGAAGAAATAGTATAGTAATCTCCCAATCCTAAGTTGTAGAACTCTACAGCATCTGCATCACGCATGGCGTTGTCAACTTTATTAACAGCCATAAGAATAGGCTTTTTTACCCGACGTAATATTTTTGCAACAGCATCATCCATTGGTGTAATACCTTGCTCAACATCAACTACAAATAATATGATATCGGCTTCATCAATGGCAAGTTGAACTTGTTTTCTGATTTCTTCTTCAAAAATATCATCAGATCCAACAACATACCCTCCCGTATCAATAACAGAAAATTCTTTACCATTCCATTCTGATTTTCCATAGTGTCTATCTCTAGTAACACCACTCACAGAATCTACAATGGCTTCGCGACGTTTTATTAAACGATTGAATAGTGTAGATTTTCCTACGTTAGGTCTTCCTACTATTGCTATAATATTACTCATTTTGCAAAGGTAGTGTTTCTATAAAATAAAACAACTATTGATTCATAATCAATAGTTGTTTTATTATCAATAATTTCCGAAATCTTTTTATTTAGAATAGATGTTTAAAGTAGCATCGTCTGGATGCTCGTTAGAAACTATTAAAAGAGTTTTTCCATTAGGGCTATCAGTTGCATTAACTATAAGTAATCCTTCTGGTGAGGTATTTCTTAATCTTTGTACAAAAATTGGATTGTGAATATCTTTAATATTGTAAACTAAAACATCTCCACTTCTTTCCAGTCCTATTACGGCATATATATTGTCTCCTTCAATAAAAGTTGTTACTGCTTCAGGTTCTGTTCCTTTATCATCGGATCTTCCTTCAGGGTAATTTCCGAATTCGTATAACGCTTTAATGGTAAAGTCATTTCCAGAATCAAACATTAAATTACCTGTCGTATTCCAAATAGAGAAAGAACGAGCTCCATATCCGTAAATTTGATCAATATCACCATCGTTATCCGTATCTCCATTAGCAGTAGTAACTTTTAAACGACCAAGATTTTCCTTTTCTTGCAATTCCGTAGCATTAGGGTAAGCCGCTGGGTCTAGCGTTAGGTCATCAACTCTTACTTCTTCTGAATAACCGTCATAATCTCTCGAATCTCCTTCATTGGCAGTGATAATATAACCGATACCATTTATCTCGAAATAATCGATAGCGTCAGGTTGATAAAAGCTTAAAACTGGCCATGTTTTTAAATTACCTACAGTATCGTCTTTATCACTTAAATCAAAAAGAAATTCAGAATAATCTTTTGTTCCTAAAGGATAAATGTCGGTAATTATTTTCGAATCAATATCTAGCTTAGCAATACCGTTATTTTCTTGCAAGGCAATAAATGCAGTTTTAGAATCTGATGAAATTGTTATATACTCAGGCTCTACATCTATACTTAGATCAGCGCTAGGACCAAAAACTCTAAATCCTTGAGCTTCCAAAGTTGCTTCTTGAGAATTAAAATTATCGAAGAAAATTTGATTTGCAGTTTTGGCCTCTACGTCAATTAATGTTATTGACCCTTTGGGATCAATAGTATAGTCATCATTAGGTTCTCCTTCATTGGCTGCGAGTATGTATTTTCCGTCTGGTGTAAAAGTAACCATGTCAGGCAAAGCACCAGCAGAAATTTCTGCATAAGGAGATGTTAAATTGTCTGTTTTAAAGATAACTACCTTACCATTATCTGTTTTTGTAACAGCTTCTACGGCAATAGCTAAGTAGCCATTGTTACTTGCCACACTGTTAACATTTCCTCCAAAGGTGGTTACATCAATAGCCGTTTTGATTTGAGGAGAGTTTATATTCGAAATATCAATTACTTCAACTTCTTTGGCTTCAGAGTTGGTAGAAAAAATAGTTTTGGTAGCTGCATCATATGCTGAGATTTCTGTAATACCATCTCCTAAAGCGATTTTGGCAACAGTAGAAAAGTAAGTAACATCTTTCCCGTCCGCGCCATCATTTCCATCATTTCCGTTGACACCATCGGTTCCATTTATGCCATCTACTCCGTTAATACCGTCTTGACAAGAAGTACATAAAAATGTAGTTCCTATTAGAACTATCCCCCAAATTTTTACATTTTTTAAATTCATAATTCTATCTGTTTTTAAGTTGTTAAAACTCATTCTTATAAATGAATTTAAGGTTAGCTAATTCGAAATTTTAGATTATACTTGGGACGTATACTACTTTACATTGTTAACTATGTTTTTCGTTTTGGTTAATAAAGGGTTATTAAGGGATTTAAAAATTGAGATCGGGTCTTTCTGATATGCCGATAATTTTTTAAATTGTAAGTCATACCAGTTGTATTTTAAAAAATTGGTAGATGTTTGTTTTATATCAGAATGTAAGAGGTTTTTAAGAAGTGAAAATTGAATTGAGAACAGTGTTTTAGGTTTAAAAATTATTTTCCGTTTCTAATAATTCCACTAAAGTTTCATCATATTTTATACGAAATGAATGCTCTAAAATAGTGGACGAAAAAATTAATACTATAAATTATGGATGATAAACTGTACAACCAAATTTTTTTAAAACCAAGGTTTCAAATGGATTTTGATATGAATGCTAGTGACTTATTAGAGGAAATAAAAAAACTCGTTAATGTGGAGCAACGATATAAAATGAAGGTTAGAGATCAACATATTATTATTGATATTCCTGAAGAAGACAGTCACTATTGGTCGCCTCAATTACAAATAGAGGTTGAAGAGCTAATAGGAAATAAAAGTAAACTAAAAGGGCTGTTTGGTCCAAAACCTCAGGTTTGGACCCTTTTCATGTTTATTCATTTTGTGATTGGAACAGCTTTTTTAATTTTTTCCATTATCGCTTATAGCAATTGGTCATTAAATAAGAGTATATTTTTTCCTATTGTAATGTTAATAGCCTTACCAATTTTATGGATACTCCTATATTTCATCGGAAGCGTAGGAAAAGCAACTGGTGAAAAGCAAATGCAGGAATTAAAAAAGTTTATAAAACAGGTTTTAAAAAAAATATAAACTAATCTTTATAACCAAAACGTTTCAATTGACGATCGTTGGATCTCCAATTTTTATTCACTTTCACATATAAGTCCAGAAAAACCTTTTTCTTAAAAAAGTTTTGAAGGTCTTTCCTTGCATCCGTTCCAACTCCTTTTATAGCACTTCCCTTATGACCAATAATAATTCCTTTTTGAGTGTCACGTTCTACCATAATAACGGATCTTATTTTTATGATATTTTCTTCTTCCACAAAATCTTCAGTTTCTACTTCTACTGAGTATGGAATTTCTTTTTTGTATTGTTGAAGTATTTTTTCTCTAATAGTTTCGTTTACAAAAAAACGTTCAGGTTTATCAGTTAATTGATCCTTAGGGTAGAAAGGAGGTGCTTCTGGTAAAAGTTCTATAATTTTATAGAAAACGGTTTCTACATTAAATTTTTCAAGAGCAGAGATTACATAAACAAAAGAGTTGGGAACTTTTTTTCTCCAAAATTGGATTTTTTCTTCAACTTCCGCCTGAGAAGATTTGTCAATTTTATTTAATAGTAATATAACAGGAATGTTGCTATTGATTATTTTTTTGAAGAAGTCTTCATTTTTTAATTCCTTCTCACCAATTTCAACCATATAGATTAAAACATCAGCATCTTCAAAAGCAGATTTTACAAAATCCATCATAGATTCCTGTAACTCATATGCAGGTTTAATAATGCCTGGTGTATCTGAAAAAACAATTTGGTAATCGTCATCATTAACAATCCCAAGAATACGATGTCTTGTTGTTTGTGCCTTTGATGTAATGATTGAAAGTTTTTCACCAACTAAGGCATTCATTAAGGTTGATTTTCCAACATTTGGGTTTCCAATAATGTTTACAAATCCTGCTTTGTGTGTCATGCTACAAAGATACATGGTTTTTAAAGAAGAAAACGTTTTTTTAATGTGTTGTTATTGTTTTGGTTATGTTTTTTTTATATAAAATCGTCCTTATAATTTGGGTAGAACAGAGAAAAGTACGTACCTTTGCAGAACAAATCGCGGGATAGAGCAGTAGGCAGCTCGTCGGGCTCATAACCCGAAGGTCACTGGTTCGAGTCCAGTTCCCGCTACTAGAAAAGCTTCACAAATCGTGAAGCTTTTTTTATTGCTCTCAACTTAGGGTTTAAAAGGATCAAGACTAAGAATGGATCAAGACTAATAGTTGTGTTTAAGCAAAGACTTTTGTTAATCTAAAATAAAGAAGTCCTAATCTTACTTTCCTTACAAAAAGAAATCGTAGCATAATGCTATTTGGTATTCTGGAAAAATGCCGTTTGGTTAAACGGCAGTAAAAGTGCAGAAATCATGAATTTATAGTAATATAGAAAATAGTGAAAACTATTTAATCCACTCAAACTAATCGTTCCTCATATGAAATAGGCCTTTACTTTAATCATTTGTTTTTAATGGTTTAAAGCAAAGTAAGTTTGCCTTAAAGTAATAATCATATGAACAATAGTAAGAAGGTACTAAACTTTATTTCCTTAAGTGTAATAGCGATATTCTTTTTAATACATATAACGAGTTGCAGTGATAGTGATGGTACGATTACACCAACAAATAATACACAAGAATATTTTAAGTATACTATTAATGGAACAGAAAGGATTTTTGATGTAAGTATGACGGCATATCGCGTTATAAATCCTAATCCAAATTATCAAAAGTTTTTTTTTAGAGCTGGAGCCACGCAACCTGGAGGAGCGAGTATTTATGTGGATGGAAACTTTACGTTTTCCGATTTAAGTTCTTTTTTAGCTACGACAAATGTACCTTGGGGAGCCCCAGATCCGAACACAAGTGTATTGGGTTTTTATTTTGCTGAACATACTGCTGCAAATAAATTTTTCCCAACAGCTTTTTATGCAACGAGTCCAATAGATTGTACTATTGTTATGAATGCAAACAATGTAGGAGATTATTTAGAATTTACTTTTTCAGGGACTTATACAGACGCTATAGATAGTTCTATTAATGGACCAATTACAGGTTCAGGAAGAATGAAAAGAGGCGCTGACCAATAAAAATTACAGTTATGTTTCCAAAGTTATTTGAATTTCAAAACATAATAGTTTATACGTATGCTTTTTGTGTTGTTTTAGGGACATTACTTTCCATTTTATATACAAAAAGACAAGCTAAAAGAGAAAGAAAAGTTAATCTGCAAAATTCTTTTTTCTATCTGATTTTTATAGCAGGGTTTATTGGTGGAAAGCTATTTCTGTTTTTTGAAAAACCATTTTATTATATTCAAAATCCGGAAAATATCATTAATATATTTTCTGGCGGATTTGTCTTCTATGGTTCTTTTTTATGTTGCGTGTTCACTATTATTTGGTATTTGAAAAAACATAAAATACCTGTGTTACCTATGTTAGATATTTTAGCGGTTACTACTACCATCGTACATGTAATTGGCAGAATGGGATGTTTTTTTGCTGGTTGCTGTTTTGGTAAACCAACCGATATAGCTTTTGGAATGGTTTTCCCTAAAACCAACAATATAACCGTTCATCCTTCACAATTATATGAAGTTTTTTCAATACTTCTAATTTTGATTACACTGCTTATAGTGAAACAAAAAAAACAATTTAACGGACAAGTATTTCTTTTGTACGTTTCATTTTATGCGATAATAAGAGGTGGATTAGAAATCTTTAGAGGCGATAAAAGAGGTTTTATAATAGAAAACTGTCTTTCTCACTCACAATTTATAGCCTTATGCTTATTGGTAATTACAGGCTTTTTTTATTTCAAGTTAAAAAACAAGAATCATTTAATATAAAATCATGAAAAATTCAATTATAAAAATTATTCTTCCAGTAACATTATTAATAACCGCAATTCTTATTGTAGGTCCGGGATGCACTCAAGATAATATTCCTTGGTGGTATAAAGATGCAGATGGTGACGGATTTGGAATTTATGAAGATAGACAACAGGCTTCGAGTCAGCCTAGTGGATATGTTGATAATACAGATGATTGTGATGATACCAATGCCAATGTGTTTCCAAACGCTACAGAAATTCCTGATAATGAAATTGACGAAGATTGTAATGGGAAATTTGCTTATACATTTTATAGTGATAAAGATGGTGACGGATTTGGAAGCCCTTCTCCAATAGTTGTAGAAATAGATAATCATACTACAGCACCTAATAATCATTCGTGGTTTGCTGGAGATTGCGATGATAATGATATAGCGATTCATCCTAAAGCAAATGAAATTCCTAATAATGGAATTGACGATAATTGCGATGGAGAAACTGACGTTATAGAGTATTATATAGATGCGGATGGAGATGGATATGGTTCGCAACAATTTTCTGCTGCACAAGGTGTACACAACAAGTTAGACTGTAATGATACAAACAATGAAATTCATCCATATACTAGAGAAATTCCTAATGATGGTATAGATAGTAATTGTGATGGAAATGATAATACTTAAAGATAAAAAAGCACTGGTTTTAAAACTGGAGAAGTTTAAACGAAAATGAAGATTATGAAAACAAAATTACTTTTTTTTATAATAACTAGCCTTTTTACTATTCAGTTTTTTAGTCAATCGACGACATATGTACCTGATGACAATTTTGAACATTTACTAATTGCTTTAGGTTATGACTCTGGTGCTTTAGATGATTATGTATTGACTTCTAATATTAATACACTTACAACTTTAAACATTTCATCAGCTAATATTGCCGACTTAAGTGGTATTGAAGATTTTATTGCTCTACAAAATTTATATGCAGATGATAATAATTTATCTAATGTTAATTTATCCCAAAATACCGCATTAGAATTGCTGTGGATAGATAATAATCAGCTAACAAATTTAGATGTTACATTGCTTACAGGTTTACAAGACTTATCTATTGAAAATAACCAGATAACAACTATAGATTTGAGTCAGAATCCTAATTTAATGTACTTAGGAGCTTACAACAATCAACTAGCAAGTTTAGATTTAAGTTCAAATACCAATTTGCAAGAAGTATTCTGCTATAATAATCAATTAACCAACTTGAATATTAAAAATGGGAACAATGCCAATATAACTGGTTTTATTGCAACTGGAAACCCAAACTTAATTTGTATAGAGGTGGATGATGCTGCTTGGAGTGCTTCAAATTGGGTAAATATTAATAGTACAAGTAGTTTTAGTGAAAATTGTACAGTTTTTAACTCAACCTATGTGCCAGATGATGTTTTTGAAAATTATCTAGAAACCCACAATGCATATGGAAATGTGGTTACTATTGGAAACCCAACAAGTATGGGTAATGGCATTGCTAGTGACAATTATGTTACTACGGCAAATATTAATACAATAACTGACTTAATGTTAAGAAATTTACCTATTGCAGATTTAACAGGTATTGAAGATTTTACAGCACTAACTAAATTACATTGTATTAATAACCTGTTGACTAACTTGAATTTGTCTGCTAATACTGCTTTAACAGAATTAAAATGTTCCCGTAATCAATTATCCAACTTAGATTTATCTGCAAACATACTTTTAATGAAATTAAACTGTAGTGATAATCAACTATCTGATTTAGACTTGTCATTAAATACGGCTTTAATAGATTTAAATTGTTCTAATAATCATTCTATGAGTAGTTTAGATATGACACTAAATAGCTCTTTAACCAGATTAAATTGCTATAATAACCAATTGACTAGCTTACATGTTAAAAATGGAAATAACGCTAACTTTACAAGTTTTAACTCATCAAATAACCCAAATTTAATTTGTATCGAGGTCGATGATGCTACTTGGAGTGCTACAAACTGGACTGATATCGATGCTGCTTCAATTTTTGTAAACAATCAAGCAGAGTGCAGTAGTTTAAGTGTTGATGAATTTCATGCTACTAATTTTAGTACGTACCCAAATCCATCACAAGGAATTATCACTATTCATGCTATAAAAGAAGTAAGTCTTATTATTTACACTATTCATGGAAAAAAAGTTTTAAAAAGAAAGTTAACTAAAGGTAATAATGAGTTATCTAATTTAAACCTTGCTAGTGGAGTTTATTTATTCAGATTAAGTAGTGAAAATGAATCTATCACCAAAGCAATAATAATTAAAAAATAAATAAGTTGAAAACATTATAAACTCTTATAGTTTTAACCCAAACCCTAATATAGTTTTACTAATAAAAAAGGAACCGTAATTGCAGGTCATTATAACGGGAGTTTAGAAGGTGTTTTTGATTAGAAATAAGATTGCACTTCTTTTCTAAACTTTAAATATTTTAATCTGTTAGTTTAAATAAATGAATCAATTATTAAAAAAAACATACTTTTAGTTAAATTTGAATAAACACGAAGGTTTTAATATTTAAAATCTATTTCCTTGAGACTACAAAAATATCAGAGTACATTACTTTTATTATTAATATGGGGTTTTTCATATGCGCAGCAATACACTAATTTCTCAGTAGAAAACGGATTGCCAAGTAACCATGTATATAGAATAACACAAGATTATGAAGGTTTTATATGGTTTATTACCGATAAAGGAATGGTAAAATACGACGGAAAAACCTTTAAAACATTTACTACAAAAAACGGATTGCCTACCAACGATATTTGGAATATTAGAATTACACCCGATAATAAAGTTTGGTACTTCTCTAAATCAAATAAATTGGGTTATATTAAAAATGATAGTGTATATGCTTTTGCTACCAAAACCAATAAAACATTATACCCTAGAGCTATATTTCAAGTTAAAAATAAGGTTGGGTTTAATGATGGAATTTTTCACTATACCTTAAAGGATTCACTTTGGAAAGCTACAAAAAATCTTATATCCAACAACGAACGCTATTCAAAACAAAAAGTAATACATCCAACAATTCGTTTTCACAGTGTTGGTAAAAAAGGAAATAATATTGTTTTTTATAAAGAAAAAAATAAAAAAATATTTCCAATCGAAAAAGAAATACTTGAAACAACATCAGAAAATGGTCAGATTAACGATAGCTTATATATTAGCATAGCTAAGCAGCATTATGTTATTGAAAATTTTAATTCAGAAAAAATACATACGCATACTTATGCTTCTCAAAATTTACCTCGTAATCTTAAATATTTTAGGTTTCATAATGTGAATAATCATATACAACTTACAGGGATGAATTTTGTGAGTTATTTAGATGTAAACGGAAGGCTAAAAAATACGGTATCTATTCCTGAAAAGAGGAACAGTCATTTTTCTTTTGTGGATAAGACAGGTAATATTTGGTCAGCAACTTTTAACAAAGGTGTTTTTATGCTCCCAAAAGAAAAACAACAGCTACAAATATTGGGAGAAGGTAAAAAAATTCAGCAATTAAAATATATAGAAGATAAGATATATGCGGGTGTTTACAAAGAAGGTTTTTTTATTTTAGAAGACAACAACTTACGTTCTTTGATAAAGAATAGCGGATTTCAATATGGAATCAATTATATTGATACTCTTAAAACTACTTTTTTTTCTTCGGAATATGATGTTTACAGCTATAAAAATAAAACGATTAAAAAAGTAAAAGTAAGTACACCAAAATATGAACATTTTAAAAATGAATTTGCTCGTAAATTAATTGGTTTTAAAGGAGTATTATATGGTAATAATTCTTTCGGAGTTCATAAAATAAATAGTAAAAATTTTATAGTTGAAAAAGAATATAAATTATTTGGCGTGTCTTCTTTTTCAAAAACTAATACGCAGTTATTTATAGGGAATCAATCTGGTTTGTATTCTTTACAAAATGATGTTTTTTTTAAATTAGAGAAGCATTCTTTATTTCAAAAACCTATACTATTTCAAACACAATTTAATAATAATTATACTGTAGTAGGTACAGATGGCTTTGGTGCTTATTTCACTGATGGGAAAGAAGTAATGTTTATTGATAATTCTGAAAACTTAAGTGTTCAAAATATTTTTATTAACACCGATAAAAGCGTTTGGTTAGCAACTGAAAAAGGAGTTCATAAAGCTATAAAACAAGAAAACGGATATCAAATAACACAGTCTTTTTTTGAAACAGATGGGTTGCTATCTAATAAAACAAACAGCGTGACCGTTAAAAACGACTCGCTGTTCGTAGCTACAGATATTGGTGTTTCAGTAATTTCATTACGACGAAAACCAATTAATCAACTTCAAAAGTTATACATAAAGGCACTAACTGCTAGTGGTATTTCTTATAAAGGTGACACTATTTCTTTTCCATATAAAGAAAACAGTAGCTTAAACATTTCTTTTGGAGCAGTTAATTATAGTAACCAGAAAAATTTAAGATATCAATACAAATTGAATCCAATTCAAAAAAAATGGATACATACAAATACTTCTGAAATAAACTTTAGTCAATTAGCTCCTAAAACCTATCGTTTACATTTAAAGGTAAGCAATCATAAACAGCAATCAATAACCAAAGTCATTACCTTAATAGTGCTTCCATTATGGTATCAAACATATTGGTTTAAAGGAACTGCTTTCTTTGTATTCTTAGTATTTCTATACTTTTTGTACCAATGGAATAAAAAGAGAATAGAGGAAAAATCAAAACAAGAAGTTAAAGTTAAACAACAATTAGTAGAGCAAGAATTATATGCATTACGTTCGCAAATGAACCCTCATTTTGTATTTAATTCGTTAAATGCAATTCAGTATTATATTACTAAAAATGAAATTGATTTATCAGAAAAATATTTGGTTAAATTCTCCAAATTAATACGAATGTTTTTCGATTTTTCCGCGGAAAAAACAATTACCTTACAGCAGGAAATTGATTTACTAAATGGGTATTTAGAAATTGAAAAAATGCGTTTTGGCGATGGTTTAAACTATCAGTTTATAATTGATAAGAGCATCAATTTAAAAACGAGTATTCCTACGATGTTATTACAGCCAATTTTAGAAAACGCGGTAAACCATGGAGTTTTTCACAATAACAGAAAAGGAAATATTATTATTTATATTGAAAATATAACTAAAAACGAGTTTAAAATAACAATAGAAGATGATGGAGTTGGTTTTAAAAAAGCACAGGAAATTAAGGAAAATTCAATTAAAAAGCATACTTCAAAATCTACCAAAATCATGAAAGATAGAATAGCGTTAATCAATCAATCTAAAAAATGGAAAGTAGTAAAAAAAATAGTACATTTAAACAACAATAAAATAACCGGAACTTCGGTAACGCTAACTTTTAAAATGTTGTAGTGAATGAAATTAACCGCCATTTTAGTAGATGACGAGGAAAATGCACTTGAAAGTTTAGCCTTAAAGATAAGTCGTTTTTTTCCGAATATTAGTATTATAGGAAAATTTCAGAATCCACAAGAGGCTATTGTTTTTATCAATAGAAATAATCCTGATGTTTTATTTTTAGACGTTGAAATGCCTGTTTTAACAGGGTTTGACGTTTTAGCAAAACTTACAAATCCTAATTTTGAAATTATTTTTGTTACTGCATATAGTAATTATGCAATAGAAGCTTTTAAGTACAGCGCTATCGGTTATGTGTTAAAACCAATTGATAATGATGAGCTAAAATCTATGATAAATAATGCATTAAAAAATGTAAATCAAAAAAATAAACTAATTAAAAACGAACGGTTGTTAAATCATTTTGCAAAAACGACGTCCAACTCAAATAAGTTGGTGATTCCTACAAACAAAGGATTGCTTTTTATTCCACATAATGAAATTTTACATATTGAAGGGTATGATGGTTATACGAAAATACATACAAATACTTCGGAAATTATAAGCTCTTACAATATTGGAAAATATGAAAAAATGCTAAGTGATAGTTTCTTTAAATGCCATAAATCTCATATTATAAATCTTCAAAAAATAAGAGCTTTTGAAAATGAAGGATATATTGTTTTGGAAAATGAAAGAAGAGTACCTGTTTCGAAGATGAATAGGAGCAAATTGCTGAGTTTATTTTAAATGCTGTTTTATTTTTTAAAAATACCTAAAACGAAAAAGTAGATTCCTTTACTTGCGATAAAAAAAGTTCTTTATACGCTCTTCCAATAGGTAACTTTTCTCGATTTACTTTTACATATTGACTAGAGTACCCTTGAACATAGTCTTTGTTAATTAAAATAGATTTATGTATTCTGATAAAAGCAGAAGGTAATAACTCTCTTAAGTTCGATAAAGATTTTCGTACAAAGTATTGTTTCCCACAACTACTAAATAATTTAATATAGGCTCCATCTGATTTTGCGTGACTAATGCTGGCTAACGAAATTTGCTGTTGCATCCCTTTATATGAATAGCTGAGGTAAGAGTTACTATTACCTGAATTCAGAATGATTTCTATTTGAGCAAAAATTGAGTTTGTTGTAAATGGAGGGATGATAAAGGTGGAAGGATTCGTTTCCTTAACCTTATCAATAATATCCATAGTTCCTTGGTCTGAAATATACACATGTTTAAAGCTACTTTTTTCCGACAAGTATTTTATCAAGTCTATTCCGTTGGTCTTATTTGACTCATTCAGATAAAGATCAACCAATAATAAGTCGTACTCGTTTTTTTCAACAAGTTTTATAGCTTCTCCTCCCGAAGTAACCACATCTACATGATAATAAGGTTTTCTTTCTAAGCTTTCTTTTAAACGATTAGATACCTCTATTTTTTTACGTATAACGAGTATTTTTTTTGTTTCTGTGTACAAATCCTTTGGTATTAATTGTGTTTAAAATTGATAGAGAAACTCTGATAAGTATTTTAATATTCATCCTTAAAATCGAGCTAATTACTCCTTTAATTAATGTGTTGATGATGGAGCTCGATGTCTAAATTATTGAAATATCAACCCCTGTTTTTTAGAAAACCCTTAAGTGTTTGTATTTCGAACTTAAGTGTGAGTTTTTTGATGTTCATATTGTTTTTTGCTGTTTGTAAACAAAAAGTTGTTGTTGGTGTCATTTATTCTTTAACACATTTTTTTTACTATAATTTTAAACAAGTATTACAAGATAATTCCATGAATTATGGAGTAAGATTTTCTTTTCTAAACAAGATATTGTTCAGAAAGGAGAACGATAAATGAACCAAACAACATGTACAAAAACAACTCTTTTGATGAGGAGCTAATGCTTCTTGATCATGATATATCTATACCTAAAACTCAAAAAGCATTTGATGCTAATATCCTTAGAGAGGCCGTTTCTGTAGCGGTTAAAAAGTTAAGTAAGAATATAAACAATACTTCTTCTAGAGGATTACAGTTAATTCGACCAAATCGTTTAGAAGAATTAGTAGAAGAGTACACGAAAAGAAGTCATAAAAATTTTGACGGAGAGGTAAGTATGAAAATTTATGAGGAAATCGTAGATCTTTATATTGCAACTGGAATTCCAGTGTATTCAACAGGATATATGGGGAGGCAATTTTCAGGTGTGGTGCCAATTGCAGGGCTAACTGATTTATTGACCTCTATGATGAGTCAGCCTTCCTCTTTTTATGAATCGGCTCAATTGCCAAGTATTGTTGAAAAGGTTATTTCTAATGAATTTGGAAATTTACTAGAGTGGAAAAAAAACACATATGATGTTGTTACTACTTCTGGAGGGTCTTTAGCAAACATAACAGCGTTGTTAACGGCCAGGAATTGTAAAATCCCGAACTTTTATTATTTAAACAATTCATCCAAAGGAGTTCCTGCCGTAGCCATGAGTTCAGATGTTCATTATTCAGTAAAAAGAGCTGTTGGTATTCTTGGAATAGGAGAAGACCAAATAGTGTCATTACCAGTGAATAAAAAAGGTCAGATTTGCATGATTCAGGCTGAACAAAAACTAGAAGAAGCGGAAGCCAGTGGGTTGTCTGTTTTTTGTCTAGTGGCTTCGGCGGGAACTACTCCAGTAGGCGCTATTGATCCGTTAAATGATTTGGCAGAATTATGTAAAAAAAAGAACTATTGGTTACATGTAGATGGAGCGCATGCGGGAAGTTTTTTAGTGTCAGAAAAATTAAGAGGAAAATTACAAGGAATCGAATTGGCAGATTCTTTCACCTTAGATGCGCATAAAACAATGTTTTTACCTGCATCCTGTACGCTTTTATTTTACAAAAATAAAGAGGCAGCTCAGCAAACATTCTATAAAAAAGCGAGCTACATATTTGAAAGCGATTCGAACAATTTAGATGGAGGGGAGAAGAGTTTCGAATGTACAAAACGACCTATGATTATGAATTTATGGATTCCATGGGTATTATATGGAAGAGAATTTTTCGCTCAAAAATTGGAAGAGTTATGCGCTACAACCAAGCAAGCGTATTATAAACTAAAATTAGAAAAAGATTTTTATCCATTGCATAAACCAGAAGCAAATATTCTGTGCTTTAGGTATTCACCTGAGAATATAAATGATCTAAAAGTAAAAGATGTACAATTAACTATAAGAGATATTATAAAAGAAGATGGAAAATTCTTTATTTCTAAAGTTGAAATCGAAGGGGAAACTGCTTTAAGAGTAGTGTTCATGAATCATGAAGTAACTATGGTTCATTTCAATGAGCTTCTAACTGAAATTAAGAGAATAGGAGAAAGCCTAGTACCAAACAAAAAAACTACATTAAATGAGTAAGAAAACAAACCCAGAAGCTGATTACAAAGCTTTCCTGAAAAAAATATACCCAGCCAATCAGCTAAAACCAAAATCTATAAATCAAGTAATAGGATTGTCTCGATTTTCGGAAAAATTACATCAAGTTGAACAACATTTTAAAGGAGCTTCTTTTGATTCTTTAAACTCTGCCATTCAAGAGGAGATTATCTTATTGAGATTACAACAAATAAAAAATATTTTAGAATTAAACCCACATTGGAAACAACGATTTAAAGATTTTGAAGTTACCAAACCGATAAAAAGTTTTGAAGATTGGCAAAAGTTACCTGTAACCGATAAAGAAACGGCGATTTCTTTTTTCTCAGAAGATAGAAAAGGAATGGTAGTGCCGATTGAAAATGGCGGGTTCGAAATTGTAGCGAGTGGAGGCACCAGTACCGGAAAACCTTCGGAAACGGTGTATTCATTAAAAGAGTTAGAAGATACCTATGATATTTCGGGGAAGTTTATGGCGAATCAACTTTTTAATCGATTTTTTGATAAAAAAGAAAAGGCACCTTTGGTAACTACCACCTATGCGGATTATCAACTTTGGAGTAGTGGAACCATGGTAGGAGGTGTTTTACAAAAAATACCAGGAGCTAATTATATTGCTGCGGGTCCTATCGACAAAAAGGTATATCATTTAATGATGAATTATGAAGGTCCAAAAGTGTTTTTAGGTACCACCGAGCAAATAGGAAGTCTTTATGAGTATGGAAATGATTTAGACGAAGAAACCAGAAATAGCCTGCGTTTAGGATTGTATTGTAGTGGTTTATTACCAGCAAAAAAACAAGCAGAATTAAAAGAATTATATCCAAATCTTGATATACTAAGTTATTTTTCTGCATCGCAAGCGGAAGCTATTGCTATTCAGTTAGATAAGAATGATAATGCCTTAACGACTGTTCCGGGGTTACATTTTGTGGAAATCGTTGATGAAAATGGAAAGTGGGTAAAAGAAGGAGAAGAAGGCGAGTTAGTAATTACAAGATTACATTGTAACGAAGCTCCTTTAATTAGATTTAAATTGGGTGATAGAGCTGTTAGATTACCGTTAAGAAATGAGAAAGAGTTAAAAGCATTTCAATTTGAATTTAGAGGAAGAAGTGGTGATGTTATTCATTTAGATGATCATCAGTTTTCAGCGTTAAATACCTACGAGTATTTAAAGAATGCCTTAAAAAACGTATATGCTTTTGATGTGGATATGATAGCCTCACATGTTCAAATAGTGAATCGTAGAAAGGAAAGAAAGCTATCGGTTTTATTGACTTCTGAAAATGCTATCCAAAATCAACAAATTATAGGAGGAAAACTAGGTGTGTATGGAATGCAATGTTTAGTGAAAGACGCTCTAGTAAACTCAATGGGCTTGTATAGTAAATCCTCTATCAACTTCGATACTGTTGAAAAATTAGGATATCAATTTGAAATAAAATTTGTAGAAAAGGATTCTTCTGAAATTCATAGGACAGAAGTAGGTAAAGTACCCTTCTTCAGAGATATTCTTGATACCAATTTATAAAATTGAACTATGGAAGTGACAGTGAAAAAAAAGGAGTTGGTTGAAAATTATTCAACGGCAGTCCATGAGTTGGAACAAAAATTAGTCGATTATAAAAAGGTTTTCGATACCCTTTTATTTGAAGAACAATCCGAATTGATTCTTACCAAAATAGAAAATTATTTAACCCAAAGTAAGAGCGAGCTTCGAGGAGTTAATGTTCAAAATCCGCAAGACTTAATGACGGAGGTTTTGGGTGTCATGAATTCACAAAATGATAAGAACCTAAACGAAAAATTAAGCAACATTGTTGATTTGTATTTAAAAACGGGTGTCCAAGCGAATTCACCAGGATATATGGGACGACAATTTTCTTCGGTATTTCCAATTGCTGGAGTGTTTGATTTTATTAGCTCTATGCTAAGTCAGCCCTCGTCTTTTTATGAGGCAGCTCAATTACCAAGTGTGGTAAGAACCTTTATGGCGAAAGAGTTAAATAAGTTCATTAAGTATCCAGCGAATGAGTTCGATATGGTTACTACTACTGGAGGGTCTTTGGCAAATTTAACAGCGTTGTTATCGGCAAGAAATTACTACTTCCCAGAGTTTTGGAAAAAAGGAATTTTAAGTATAAAAGAGGGAGAGGTTCCTGCTATTGCTGTAAGTGAAGAAGCCCATTATAGCATTATTAGAACCGTTGAAATGCTCGGTTTAAGCAGACATAATATTATTTTATTACCGATAAATGATAAGCGACAGGTAGATGTTTCTAAAGTAGGAGAAACATTATCCGCAGCAAAAGAAAATGGGTTTAAAGTATTTTGTATCGTGGCCAATGCGGCAACAACAGCGGTAGGCGCCTTTGATCCGATTGATAAACTTGCTGAGGTTGCTGAAGAAAGAGATTGTTGGTTACATGTTGATGGTGCACATGGCGCTAGTTTTTTACTTTCTCAACAGCAAAAAGAAAAGTTAAAAGGAATTAATAGAGCCGATTCTATTACTTGGGACGCTCACAAAATGATGTTTATTCCAGGAACTTGTAGCATGCTTTTTTATAAAGACAAACGTAAAAGTAAATTGGCTTTTCGTCAAACAGCAAGTTATGTTTTTGAAGAAGAAGAAGACGAGTATACCAAATACGATGGAGCAAAAAAGAATATTGAATGTACCAAAAGACCTATGATTATGAATTTATGGGGTGTTTGGGCATTTCATGGAGTATCGGTTTTTGAGGAGAAAATAGATTATCTATACAACCTTACACAGAGAGCATATCAAGAACTCAATAAAGAAGACGATTTTGAAGTACTTCATCAGCCAGAGGCGAATATGCTGTGTTTTCGATATATACCCTCCGAAGAAAACGCCATCCAAATAACCGATTTCCAATTAAAAATTAGAGATCAACTCAAAGCACATGGAAACTTCTTTATTTCAAAAGTAAGTCTCGATGGAAAAATAGCTTTAAGAGTGGTGTTCATGAATCATAACACCGAATTAAATCATTTTAAAACATTACTTCAAGAAATTAAAGTAATAGGAAAAACAATTATACAAACCTCTTCAATACCAAATGGTATTATAAAAACATAAGTTAACGATGAGCACTAATATTTCAACGCCAGATACTTTAGAAAAGGAGGTATCAATAAAACAAAATAAAATAATAACAATAAAAAATAGTGATGAGGTAACGCTTGCCGAAAAACTAATTCCTGAAAAGGAATTGTCGGTAAAAAACATTCAAGAAGTTATTCAGCAACCTCATTTCTATCATAAAATAAAAGAAGTTGAAAAGCAACTTGGAAAGAAGTTTTACGAGTTCGATTTCGATATTCAGGAAGCCATTATCTTAAGAAGATTGCAACAAATGACCAACAATTTGTTTTTTAATCCATTTTGGAAAAACAGATTGAAGGAAGCAGGAATCACCGAAGTACCCAAAAATTTTGAAGCATGGCAAAGCATTCCGTTAACGGATAAAGAAACCATGGTTGCGGCTTTTAACGGCAAGCGAGAGGGGATGATTGTTCCTTTTAGTGAAGGTGGTTTTGAAATCGTGGCAAGTGGAGGTACTTCATCAGGAGTTCCTTTAGAAACGGTGTATGAATTAGAAGAACTTCAAGAAACCTATGAAATGGCAGGAGAATTCATGGGGAAGTTTATTACCGATAAATACCTTTCAAAAGAAGGACCAAAATGGATGGCTACGACATTGGCTGATTATCAAATGTGGAGTAGTGGAACCATGGTAGGAGGTGTGTTACAGAAAATTCCGAAGGTAAACTTTTTAGGAGCAGGGCCTTTAAATACTAAGGTGTTTCAGCATATGATGTCTTATAAAGGAGAAAAAGCTATTATGTCTACTTCCAATGCAATTGCTCTACTGGCTGATTTCGGTCGAGGGATGGATGAAGAAAGAAGGAATAGCTTTAAAATTGCCATGTATGGAAGTGGATTGATGTCGAATAAGCAAGAAGAAGCATTACGAGAAGTATATCCTCAAGTTGAAATACTCAGTTATTTTGCGGCTACACAGGCAGAGACTATCGGTTTACAACTAGACCATGCAAATCAGGCTTTATCAACCGTGCCAGGATTACACTTTGTTGAAATCGTTGATGAAAATGGAAAATGGGTAAAAGAAGGAGAAGAAGGAGAGTTGGTTATTACTCGATTACATACCAATAAAGTACCCAATATTCGCTATAAACTAGGAGATCGAGTGGTGCGATTAAAAAGATTGAATACTCCTGAACTGAAAACAGAACAGTTTTTATTTAAAGGAAGAAGTGGTGATGTAATTCATTTAGGAGACTCTCATTTTTCGGCACCAAAAGCAGAAAAGAAACTTTTTGCAACACTAGAAAAAGAAGAGATTCCTTTAAAAGAACAGGCAATTGAAATTCAGTTTTTAAATGACCGAAAATCAAAAGAACTTACCTTGATAGTATCAGCATTAAAAGCAGATGAATTTCAAAAGAGCATTGCCAATTTAGGAGAAGAAACAATCAATACTCTTTTTGTGGAAGCACTTATACAATCACTTCCTTTGTTTAATACTTGGGAAGCCAATAGAGGGTATATTGAAAAAAGTAACTATCAATTTTTTGTAGAAGTAGTTGAAAAAGGGTCGAATAAAATTTTCAGAACCGCCCATGGAAAAACACCATTAATCAGAGATAAATTTTAAATAAAATAATGCATTAGATTAACTAACCAACAATAATATGTCAAATCAAATTAACATTATGATCATGGTAGATGCTATCAAGGCTTTGTTAGATCAAAGTCTTGAAGGAAACTGCGTGATGGTGGATGATAGCCCTTTTGCGAATAAGAATCAGGGAGGATCAAAACTGGTAACGTCTTGCGTACCCTATCAAAAAATACATTGGACTGTAAAAGCGGTTGATGTGCAAACACCTGTAAGTATCAAAGAAATTTCATTTTCATCGAATCCATCGGAACCTCGAAATACTGATGATGAAAATTTAGATGCTCTAGTATGGACAGGAATTGTTCCTCGTGTTGCAGATCATGCCGTACAATATCACTACAATCTTGTGCTGCAAATTGGTAAAGGAGAAAAGAGTGTATTGGAAATCCAGACACCTGCATTAAAAATTTTACCGGCACATTATTAATCATTAAAAGCTAAAATTATGAGTCAACAATTCGGAATTATGGTGATGGTCGATGTAAAAGCGGCTTTAAAAACCAAAGATTTGCAGGAGCATGTGTACCTTATTGGAAACATGAAAGGTTTTGGGTCTGAGCATGAAGGAACAAATCATTTAGTATCTAAAGTAAATGGAACCTATTGGTACGATGGAAGTCAAGCGGGAGAAGAAGTAATGAACTGGTTAGCCATCGACATTAACGATTTACCAAGATCTGTTCAAAGAACGGCACATCATAAAAGCAAAACTATTGAGTCGGTATTGAGTAAGTTACCTTTATTAGATAATAAAAATTTAAAAGGAGAAAAGGCAAAACAAAATAAAGAAGACCAGCTAGTTGATTTAAGAAATCACTTGCAAGAGAGCACACTTGGTGCGGCAGGGCTTCATATAAGTAACGATGCAAAAACGGGCATTCAATCAGCATGGCCTTTAATTAACACAAAAGGTGAATTGGTAGAAAAAGTAGCAGGGAATAAAGACGATATTGTATACCATCCGCCCGTTATCACCAATATTACAGGAGAAGCAGTAGATCTAGGTATTATCTTTCCAGCGCAATACGGTTCCCCGAACTTTTCAACGGAAGGATGGTATTGGTGCGCAACTGTAAATACAGCCCATGAGGGACAGTTTTCGTATACTGTGGATGTAACCTTGTTTGATTTGATAGAAGAAACCAAAGACGCACCAGCCTATTGGAAGCCAGTAACAATGTCTTTTGATGCGTCAATTCTTATTTCAAGAGATCCTATGAAAAACGGATTCACTGGAGCAGGAGATTCTTATTTACCAATTTAATAACCAGAAACATGAGCATTATAAGTATAAAAGCAATTGTAGATGTTGTAGCAGTATTATCAAACAACACACTTGAAAAGAACCTATATCTTATGGATAACAATAAGTTAAATGGGTCAGATAAAGAAGGAACGGCAAACTTAGAAACCGCTATTGAAAAAGGTGATGAACTGGTTTGGAGTGCTTTTGGTTTAGAAGTAGAATCGTATGTTGAAATAAATACCATCAAGGTAAACAAAACCTATGTTACCCAGCCCGTAAAGTCTTATTACGACGGAACGAATATTCCATTTTGGACAGCGACAGTTTTGAAAGCACCAGCGAAAAAATTAGGATATACGATCGATTTTAATGTGGGGGATACAAAAACAGTGTTTTCCGTTACTAACGGACCAAGTATTAAATCAATCATTAAAAAGAAATAAGACATGGCAACAAAAGATAGTAAACGATTAGGTGTTGCTAACGGAATTCAATTGAATATTGTTACGACCATCGATTTAAAAACGATTTATAGAACGAAGTCTTTAGAAGATGCTGTGTATTTAACGGATAATTCATTTCACAGTGAAAATAAAGGGACACCAGCCTTAGAAACAGTTTGTACCCAAGGACAGGTATTAAACTGGTTACTATATCCAGTGAATATGGATGAAATGGTGAACCCTTATGTTTACAATCCTTCAGCGAGAATTAGTAATATCGTATTTATTAAAGAAGACGGTACGGTGATTAATGAGAAAATATGCGATAACCTTGAACCTTATGGAACTCAAGAAAAAGGGAGGCCATTTTTACAACCTCCAGTTTTTTATTACTGGGCGGGAGCTGTAAAAGCAACCTTACCTCCAGGGAAATATAGATATCGATTAATTTTTGAAGTGGACGATCCGTTGTTACCAGGTGTAAAATCTTATTTGAACCTTGATAGCTTAAGTTTAAATGTAGTTCCGCTAACAAGCGAAGGAAAAGAGTTTTCTTAGTCCACGTAGAACAATAAATCAAGGGGATTAATCGCCCTTGGCGAAATTCTCATAACGAAGTAAAAAAGCTTCAAAAAACAATGTTTCAATTGTTGTTTTGAAGCTTTTCTTATTATTTAAAATATATAAAAATCAAGACCCAGCGTCATTCCAAATTTATTTCGGAATCCCATCCTACTTAGAACAATTGTCAATTAACAATGATCAGTGATCATTGTTAATTCCAGTTCTGTCATTTCGAAGGAGGCAACAACTGAGAAATCTGATTGCTATTTTTTGTGTTGATGTTGGTGTAGATTTCTCCTAAGGTCGAAATGACGCGGAATTCAAAATTCAACATTTAAAATTAAAAAGAACTCAACACTTAAAATTGATAATTATTAATTAGTAGGTCATTGCGAGGAGTATGCAACGAAGCAATCTGTTTATTGATATTTCCGATTAACTTTAGAGCTCGGTTTTGGAAGATTACTTCACTTCGCTTTGGCTACGTTCGTAATGACGATAACAAAAAACTAGATACCTAAAATTGAGCATTCATAATTAAACATTGATCACTGATAATTAAAAAAAATAACAAAAACCTTTCCCAGCCACGCTGGCATGACTTCAGGAATAGAAGCTATAAACAGTTAGTAATTCAGTGATCAAAGAATAAATAAGATCTATTGATAACAGAACATTGATAATTAAAAACGCTCGACTATGTTAAGCACCTTCAACACTTAGAAAACCTAATACGTTATTTAACCTTATTATAAGATTGGAAGCCTTCAAGAAGTAATACCGATTACGTAGCTAAAACATGATGCTGCAAGCACCCGTCAAAGACGAGCACTAGCAGAAACATCAACTATTGAAAACTAAAATCTAATTATGTATTGTTTTATGCTTGTTTAAAATCAAATACCCATTTCAAATAGGATTTAATTAGGGGTCATGAAATTGACTAATTCATTATTTAGTATGACCATCAGTTATAGGTGTTTCAGTAGGAGAAACTACGTTGTTATTTGGGGTGTCACTAAGGCTAGGTTTCAATAAACCTCCTACAATAATACGTTGTTTAACGTCTTTATAATTGCCAGCTTCGTCAGTAATACGATAGGTTCTGGTAATGGTTTCAGGATTACTCATTTCATCGCTTACATCATCTACAAAAGTAACTATTGGTTCAGTATTACAATTGTCAATAGGATCAACTGTGTATATATCAGCCGCTGGAATATCATCAATAGTGGTAACCATGATATTAGCTAAAGGAATTGCTGTCGGTTTAACGGTATCATGGATAATGATTTTCTGTCTGAGGTTCATAAAGTTTCCAGCTTTATCACTTACACGATAAACTCTTGTAATGGTTTGCGGGTTACTTAGTCCATCACTGGTGTCATTAACAAACGTTACCGTTGGATTTGTGGTATAGTTGTCAGTTGCATTCTTTACTACCGAAATATCTGGATCAGGAAGGTAGGTAAAACAACAAATCCTAACATCAGGGAGTTTATCGGCTGTGGGTTTTGTGTTGTCTTTTGTCGGAATGTTTTGTTGTACGTTGGTATAGTTTCCATAGGCATCACTTACACGATAGGTTCTATCAATTGTTTCAAGATTATTTCCTGTGGGAGGCACAGTATCATTTGTAGCCTGGGGGGCAATTGTGTTTATTTCTTCAATTGTATTACTTACATCAAATTCTTGGGCTTTGATGCTAGAAGTATACAATACATTTAAAAACGTAAGTACGATTAAATATTTATAGGTAGCAGTATTTCCTGTGATACTCTTCATGATTAAGATAGTGGTTAATTCTCGAATCAAAATTACAGCCACATTTAAAAATTTATGTCACCATAAATGGGGTTTTTAGCAGTATTGTGTCCCCCTGTTTTCAGGGGTGTTATTTTTACCGATAATGGTATTTTGTGTTTTTGAATTAGTAAGTTATTTGTTCGAACTAAATCTTTGCTAGAATTCGTCGTTGACGGGTGCCGTTACAGTTAAGAAAAGTTATTTTTATTTATAGTGATGTGTTTTATGTGCACTCGTCGAAGACGAGCGCTAACGTATTATTGAATTAGTAAGTTATTTGTCTAAAACTAAATCTTAGCTAGCGCTTGTCTTTGACGAGTGCCGTCACAGTTAGTTAAAGTTATTTTGATTTATTTTGATATGTTTTATGGGCACTCGTCGAAGACGAGCGCCAACGTATTATTGAATTAGTAAGTTATTTGTCTAAAACTAAATCTTAGCTAGCGCTCGTCTTTTACGAGTGCCGTCACAGTTAGGTAAAGTTATTTTGATTTATTTTGATATGTTCTATGTGCACTCGTCGAAGACGAGCGCCAACGTATTATTGAATTGTAAGTTATTTACCTAAAACGAAATCCTTAGCTAGCGCTCGTCTTTAACGAGTGCCGTCATAGTTAGGTAAAGTTATTTTTATTTATTTTGATATGTTTTATGGTCACTCGTCGAAGACGATCGCTGACGTATTATTGAATTAGTAAGTTATTTGTCCGAATTAAATCTTTGCTAGTGCTGTCACAGTTAAGCTAAGTTAAATTATTTTTTATGAAGATATGTGTAATGAGCACTCGTCGAAGACGAGCGCGAACATACTATTTAATGTTTAAACTATTTACCTAAAACGAAATCCCTCATTTAATCGGAAATTCATTACAATGCCATGTGTACTCATAGGACTGTTGTTGAGTGCTTGATTATAGTTATAGGCAACTCTGCAATTGTTGGATATTCTAAATCCAGCTAAAAAATTAACAGAAGCATTTGTTCTGTATCCCACTCCAACTTCAAATTTGTTTTTGTAGTTTATTTTCGTGTTTAAATCTACTTGCATTGGAGCTCCAGCAACATATTTAATAAGCATGCTCGGATTAATCATTAGTTCTTTAAATCGGGTAGCAAAAAAACGATAACCTGTTAACAAATAAAAAGGACTAGAGATATTGACATTATTTTCTGATGACAATGAGTTTCCTAATAAATTGGGAGCGGAAAATCCAATATAAACACGCTCTCGGTTATAAAACACCCCAGCGCCTATGGTTGGTACGAGAGTATTAATATTTCGAGCAAAATTGGGGTCGTTTTTAATTTCTAAGGACAATAAATCTTCACCATAAATAATCATTCCACCAGTAATTCCAAAAGATAATACATGAGGATTATAGTCCCACCAAGTGCTGCGATCGGAATTAAAAAATAACTTATAGGAATATGCACCAAAGATATTGGTCATCTGACTCACACCAATTTGATCATTATACACACCACCACCTAAACCAACATTTTTTGAGTTTGTAGGCATATTAAAACTTAATCCAATGTTTCTAGGGCTCCCTTCAATATCATTTAAATGCCCTCGAGCGTTTATGATGATGTCAGTACTCTCGTAAAAGCCTGCGTGAGCTGGGTTAAATACCACACTATTATAATTGTAATCCGCAAAAATGGGGGTTTGCTGTCCTACAATAGTATGTGATAAACCTGACGATATGAGTATCGTTATGAGTAGTATAAATCGTATGTTCATTGTTTAGCGTTTTAAAACAAGAAATCCTGTTTGTTCTTTTTGATGTTGAGGATTGTCAATTTTGATTTGAAAGAAATAAGTTCCTTCGGGAAGTTCATCGGCTCCTAAACTTCTTTTTTTGTTGGCAGTTCCTCCAAAAACATTAGAAGAATTATTATAGTCAGAAATTTCGAAAACCAAATCGCCCCATCTGTTATAAATGAATACCTTGTTTTTAGGGTAATTTTCAATACCAGGAATTTCCCAATACTCATTAATTCCATCGTCATCAGGAGAAAATCCGTATTTGTCCTTAAATGGGTTTACATCTTCTATTGTAATATTGAAACTACAAGTACTAGTATTTCCTTTTAAATCTGTTGCTTCGAAAGTGATGATGGTCGTTCCTATGGGGAACTCAGATCCGGAAGACAATCCCGCTATTTGATTGATGGTAGTAGTAGAACAATTATCAGTTGCTACAGGAGAATTGTAATGTACAATAGCTGTTGATAAACCACCTTCTACATTTTGAACGATATCATTAGGACATTCGATTTCAGGTGCTATGTTATCGTTTACGATAATTGTTTGCGTTACATCAATGTGATTACCTGATTGATCAGTAACCCGATAGGTTCTTATAATAGTTTCAGAATTGCTCGCTCCATCACTCACATCACTAATAAAAGTTACTGTTGGATTTGTGGTACAGTTGTCAGTTGCATCGTTTATTAAGCTGATATCAGCAGGGGGAATATCAGAAGAACAAGTTACCGTAATATTTGGAGGATTACTCGCAGTAGGATTGATGCTATCTTGCACGATGATTGTTTGCGTTACATTAATGAGATTACCTGCTTGATCAGTAACACGATAGATTCTGGTAATAGTTTCAGGATTGCTCGCTCCATCGCTCACATCACTAATAAAAGTTACTGTTGGATTTGTGGTACAGTTGTCAGTTGCATCGTTTATTAAGCTGATATCAGCAGCAGGAATATCAGAAGAACAAGTTATTGTAATATTTGGAGGATTACTTGCAGTTGGATTGATGCTATCTTGCACGGTGATTGTTTGCGTTATATCAATTTGATTTTCCGCTTGATCGGTGACACGATAGGTTCTGGTAATAATTTCAGGATTGCTCGCTCCATCGCTCACATCACTAATAAAAGTAACTGTTGGATTTGTGGTACAGTTGTCAGTTGCATCGTTTATTAAGCTGATATCAGCAGCGGGAACATGATCAGAACAAACTACGGTAATATTTGGAAGATTACTCGCAGTTGGATTAATGGTATCGTTTACAATAATGGTTTGTGTTACATCGATAAAGTTTCCTGCTTCATCTGCAATACGATAAGTTCTGGTAATTGTTTCAGAACGACTAGCCCCATCGCTCACATCACTAATAAAAGTAACTGTTGGATTTCCGGTACAATTATCGGCCTCATCAGTAACAACAGTTATATCGGCAGCGGGAACATCATCAGAGCAAACTACCGTAATATTTGGAGGATTACTCGCAGTTGGATTAATGGTATCGTTTACAATAATGGTTTGTGTTACATCGATAAAGTTTCCTGCTTCATCTGTAACACGATAAGTTCTGGTAATAGTTTCAGAACGACTAGCCCCATCGCTCACATCACTAATAAAAGTTACCGTTGGATTTCTGGTACAGTTATCAGCCTCATCATTAACAACAGTTATATCGGCAGCGGGAATATCATCAGAACAAACTAAGGTAATATTTGGAAGATTACTCGCAGTTGGATTAATGGTATCGTTTACAATAATGGTTTGTGTTACATCAATAAAGTTTCCTGCTTCATCTGTAACACGATATGTTCTGGTAATAGTTTCAGGATTGCTCGCTCCATCACTCACATCACTAGTAAAAGTTACCGTTGGATTTACGGTACAGTTATCAGCCTCATCAGTAACAACAGTTATATCGGCAGCGGGAACATCAGAGGAACAAGCTACCGTAATATTTGGAGGATTACTCGCAGTTGGATTAATGGTATCGTTTACAATAATGGTTTGTGTAACATCGATAAAGTTTTCTGCTTCATCAGTAACACGATATGTTCTGGTAATAGTTTCAGGATTGCTCGCTCCATTACTGATCTCATTGATAAAAGTTACCGTTGGATTTACGGTACAATTATCAGCTTCATCAGTAACAACAGTTGTATCGGCAGCAGGAATATCAGAAGAACAAACTACCGTAATATTTGATGGATTACTTGCCGTCGGGTTAACAGTATCCATAATTACGATAGTTTGTGTGATATCGATATAATTTCCAGTTTGATCAGTAACACGATAGGTTCTTGTAATGGTTTCAGGATTTCGAACACCATCACTGATATCACTGATAAAAGTTACCGTTGGATTTGCGGTACAGTTATCAGCTTCATCAGTAATAACAGTTGTATCGGGAATAGGAATGTCAGAGGAACAAACTACTGTAATATTTGGAGGATTACTCGCCGTCGGGTCAGCAGTATCAATTATTACAATAGTTTGTGTTATATCGATAAAGTTTCCTGCTTGATCAGCAACACGATAGGTTCTTACAATAGTTTCAGGGTTGCTCGCTCCATCACTAACATCACTAACGAAAGTAACTGTTGGATTTGCGGTACAGTTATCAGCTTCATCATTTACAATAGTTATATCGGCAGCAGGAATATCAGAGGAACAAGCCACCGCAATATTTGATGGATTACTAGCAGTTGGATTAATGGTATCGTTTACAATAATTATTTGTATTACATCGATAAAGTTTCCTGCTTGATCAGTAACACGATAGGTTCTTACAATAGTTTCAGGGTTGCTCGCTCCATCACTAACATCACTAATAAAAGTAACTGTTGGATTTGCGGTACAGTTATCAGTCTCATCAGTAACAACAGTTATATCGGCAGCAGGAATATCAGAGGAACAAGCTACTGTTTGATTTGGTGGATTACTCGCGGTTGGATTAATGGTATCGTTTACAATAATTGTTTGTATTACATCGATAAAGTTTCCTCCTTCATCAGTAACACGATAGGTTCTGGTAATAGTTTCAGGGTTGCTCGCTCCATCACTAACATCACTAACGAAAGTAACTGTTGGATTTGCGGTACAGTTATCAGTTTCATCAGTAACAACAGTTATATCGACAGCAGGAATATCAGAGGAACAAGCCACCGCAATATTTGATGGATTACTCGCGGTTGGATTAATGGTATCGTTTACAATAATTGTTTGTGTAACATCGATAAAGTTTCCTGCTTCATCAGTAACACGATAGGTTCTTGTAATAGTTTCAGGGTTACTCGCTCCATCACTAACATTACTAATAAAAGTAACTGTTGGATTTGCGGTACAGTTATCAGTCTCATCAGTAACAACAGTTATATCGGCAGCAGGAATATCAGAGGAACAAGCTACTGTTACATTTGGTGGATTACTCGCAGTTGGATTAATGGTATCGTTTACAATAATTGTTTGTATTACATCGATAAAGTTTCCTGCTTCATCAGTAACACGATAGGTTCTTGTAATAGTTTCAGGATTACTCGCTCCATCACTAACATTACTAATAAAAGTAACTGTTGGATTTGCGGTACAATTATCAGTTTCATCATTTACAATAGTTATATCGGCAGCAGGAATATCAGAGGAACAAGCTACTGTTACATTTGGTGGATTACTCGCGGTTGGATTAATGGTATCGTTTACAATAATGGTTTGTTGTACATCGGTGTGGTTTCCTGCTTGATCAGTAACACGATAGGTTCTTGTAATAGATTCAGGATTGCTCGCTCCATCACTAACATCACTAATAAAAGTAACTGTTGGTGTAATCATGCTGTCATCCGCCTCATCAGTAACCACTAAAGGATCTGGAGTAGGAACATCACTAGAGCACTGAAAACTCAGTGATAATGGATTACTGGCTGTAGGAGGAACCGAGTCAACAATTTCATTTACAACAAAAGTACAATCATTAGTATTTCCTTTCACATCGGTTGCAATGAGGGTAATGGTCATTCCTGGAGTATAGGTGCTGCCTGCAGTAGGAGATTGAGTTACTATTGGATTTACATCACAATTATCGCTTACAGTTGCTAAGGAAGTATAGTCTGGCAATAAATTTCCAGAAGCTAAGATTTGATCAGATGGACAAGTAATTACAGGCGCCTCTGTATCTGGAACTGAAAAACCATAAATAACATAAGCATGACCAGGATCTAAACTAGAACTACTATCATAGTACAACCTTTCTTTTTCTCCAATTATGATATCAGTAATTCCATCACCGTTTATGTCCCCTAAATTTGCTAATGGATATTCTCTAAGAGAAGAACGAATTATAAATGCTTCAGAAGGAGGTAATGAATATGGAGAGATAGTTGCATTCCACGGAGTATTTTTTCCAAAAACAATAACACTTCTTCCATAAGTTCCTAAAAGAAGGTCATCAATTCCATCGTTATTAAAATCACCTCCAGAGCTGGCAACAGTAGGAGTTGATGAAACCTTAAACCCATTAGTCCCATTTAAGGTCGTTATATCTTCTTCAGCAGAAAAAGGAGTATTCTTTCCAAAAAACAGATAGGAATTTCCGAATAAAATATCATTAATTCCGTCATTATTAATGTCACCAACCCCGTTTATTAATGTCTTATATCGGTTTGATGTAAAAGAAGAAACATCAACATAAAATCCGTTAGTACCATTTATTTCACCAGTAGAAATAGTACGTGGATGGTTTCCTGTTTTTCCGAAAAGGATAAAAGTTTTATTTGTTCTTCCCCCTTGAAAACCAAGATCATCAATGCCATCACCGTTAACATCTCCTAAACCGGCAACAAAATTTCCGATAGCCTCTCCATCGGCATTCCCTTTTATGGTAAATCCATTGGTACCATTTAAATCGACAGCTTTTAATAAAGCAGGGAAAGGATTAGAACTTCCATAAACAATATAACATTTACCAGTGGTATCCGTCCATCTTGCTGATCTAGCACCAATAATAATATCATTAATACCGTCATTGTTGATGTCTCCTGCAGAATCAATAGAAAGTGCAGATTGATCAAAAGCAGCTCCACCTAAAAATACGAATCCGTTTGTACCATCAATATCAGAAACATTAAACACTGGAGGAAAAGCGCTTCTTTTACCAAAAATAATATAGGTTTCTCCCATTTCACTTCCCAAAGCATGACGACGGAATGGATCACTAAACATTAAATCATCAATTCCATCGTTATTAATGTCTCCAGCTGTGCTTACCTGATAACCTGAAAATTGAAAAGTTCCACCTGGAATATCGTTTGTTATTTTAAACCCATTAGTTCCATTCAGTAATTTAGTGTCGAGGTTTGGAAGGAAATTTCCTCTTTTTCCGAAAACGACAAAAACATCACCTGGGAAATTCCCCCTTTCTATACCTCGTAAGGTATTCATCCTATAGGCTTTTCCAGGTGAACCCACTAAAAAGTCTTGAATACCATCGCCATTTACGTCACCAGCGTTTCTTACATCATAACCAGTTTCACCTTTTATTCTATCTCCTTCAATGGTAAATCCATTGCTACCATTTAAATCATTTAAGTTCAACGAAGCTGTTGTACAATCTATAGGAGGAGGTGAAGGACGTGTTGTAACTAAAAAGGAACAACTCTCGCTGTTTCCAGCCCCATCAGTTACGGTTACAATTACATTAGTGTCTGAGGTAAACACGGTTCCTTGTGCAGGAGTTTGAGTATAAGTGAAATCGAAAATAGAAGTACAGCTGTCAGAAACTGTTAGTTTTAAAAAATAATTAGGGAGGGTAGCGTTTACAAATAAAGATTCTGATGTTAAACAGGTAATCACTGGTTTTTCGGTATCTGCCCCTCTATTTAAAATAAATGTACAGGTACTACTATTTGAACTAGAATCAGTGGCCGTCATGGTAATTGTCATTCCATCTGTAAATCGAGTTCCTGCAGCAGGACTTTGCGTAACAGTAGGCGAAGGGTCTATGGCGTCTGTAACCGTAACCAAACTTGTAAAATCTGGAACCTCATGCGTATGGCAAGGCACCTCTTGATTTCCTGGACAAGTAATCGTTGGGGGGGTAGTATCTCCACTGGACAACGTTTTAGCATTATCTATTTTTTCGATCACTCCTTGGTTCCCTGAACCATCTTCTAAGAAGATATAAATGTCATATGTGGTATCTTCCGATAAAGATGAAATTACTTCATCAATACTTGTGTTTGCGGTATTCATTAAAAAACTACCATTAGTTATTGCTCCCGTGCCTCCTGTAATAATATCGTGTGTTACACTTGTAGAAAACGTACTTAGAAAAATGGCGTAGTGTATGGTTCCTGTTTCTGGACCGTTAACAGTAATGGTAAAACCAGAAGTTGTTTCATTATTGACTTGTGGGTAGGTATCGTTTAAAGGTATGGCATAATGGTCTCCTCCTAAGATTACATATGCTTCTCCCGTTCTTAAGCCACTTCCACTAAGTACTTCATTTGGACTACCAATAATAAAGTCCGAAATTCCGTCATTATTAAAGTCGCCACCACTTATAGGTCTACCAATATTTGATGTTTTGAACCCAGGAACGATAAAACCATTCATACCATTCAATGTGGTTTCATCAATAGGATTGGGAAAACCAGTTGTGCTTCCAAAAATAACATAAGCGTTTCTATCAGATCCACTTCCTCCATAAACAGATATAAAATCGTTAATTCCGTCTTGGTTTATATCACCAATGCTTGCTGAAGTTAACGTACCTGGCAACACAAAACCATAGGTGCCATCATGAATACTGCTCAATGGAATATGGGAAGGAAAAGGATCGGTTAGTGATTTTCCGAAAATAGCTGCCCTTTCAGAAAAGAAATCGTCGATTCCATCATGGTTAATATCTCCTAATGATCCTGTAAAAGCTAAGAAATTACCACCAGAATGGTCTACAGTAAAGCCTTCGGTAATCGACATGGTTTCTACATCTAATACAGAAGGAAAAGAGTTTCTTCCGTAAATTAAATGTGTTCTTGCTCCAGTTCCAGATTTCCAATCGCCTAAATTAATATCGTTAATACCATCATTATTAATATCGCCTGCACCACCTGCTAAATAGCCAGGAATGGATGAATTGGAATATCTTTTGATGCTAAATCCTTTTATGCCATCTAACCAAGAAGCATTAATAATAGCAGGGAAATTTGTAGATCGTCCAAAGTATATTTGTGCGACACCACCAGCCCTACTTAATATAAAATCGTTTATAGTATCGCCATTTACATCTCCAAGAGCACCTGCTTCGTTAGCGCTGCCTTGAATAAGAAAACCATTTACACCATCAGCATAATCAACAGTATAGGTAGCATTAAAAGGGGTGGCTTTTCCGTAAATAACCATGGTGCCTCCAGAGTATACAACCACTAAGTCGTCAATAGTATCACCGTTAATATCACCAACACCTTCAATAGAACCTCCCATTCGTTTGCTTCGATCTTTTCCTTCTACGACAAATCCATTTGCACCATTAAGAGTGGTAATGTCAAAATTAGGAGGGAGGCCAGCATTTGTTCCAAAGATTATGTAAGCAGCTCCTGCGAGATCCAACCCATTTATATCTGCATTGTTAACACCAATACCAATATCTTCAAAACCATCATTATTGATATCGCCAATGAATTTAGTTTCAGCACCAAATTGAGACTCTGGATCAATACCAGGTATTGCAAATCCATTGGTCCCTTTTAAAGTATTTATATCAAAACTAGCAGGATATAACTGCTGCGCTTTTATTGTAGAAGTATATAGTGAATTTAATAAACTTAGTAATATTAAATACGTAAGCTTAGCAATATTTTCTGGTATACTTTTCATGGTTAAAATAGTAGTTAATTCAAGGCAAAACTAAAAATGAGCTTATGAACCTATGTCACCATAAACAGGGTTTTTAAATATATTAAATACCCCTGTTTTCAGGGGGTATACTTTCACTAAAAAGGGTGTACTATTTTTAATGAACTCCTCTGATCTTTGCCTTGTGATTTTTGATCAACTATTAACCAAGTAAATACCATGACCATACTGATTCAGAACTTTCACAAAAAACAAGTATTAACCCTATTAAAACTATTTATATTATGATTTGGGGAATCACATTAATCTTATTAAGTATCATCGCAGTGCCATCATTATTATTAGCAAAAAAACCAAATGCTAAAGAACTTCTAGAAAAAATTGAGCCTTATCAAGGTTGGATTGGGTTTGCTTTTTGTTTTTGGGGTATTTGGGGAGTTATATCTTCTTTATTAAATATTGGAGGACTTAGCACGTATCCTATTTGGTGGATTACTTTATTAGCAGGGAATATCGTTGAAGCGGTTTTAGGTTTTATGTTAGGTTTTGGCTTAATAAATAAATTCGTTTTATCTAGAACAGAAGCAGGAGAAGAAAAAGGAAATCGTTTAAGAGAAAAGTTAGCTCCAAAACAAGGACAATTAGGTGTTTTCGGTTTAATCGTTGGTGCTTGGATGATTGTTGCTTCCTTTTTATTTCTATAAACAAGAATACTACTAATACTACTACTATATGTAATAAGAAGCCAATTAGAAGGGGGCTTTTAAACATCTTTTTCGGTGCGCTAACAAGCATTGGGAAGGATGTTTTGCTCGTATAGAATGAGCATAATTATTTCTCTTTGCACCGGTTTTATTTGATCGGTGTAAAAGGCAAAAATTTATACAGGTTTAAAATACTTAGAACTCTCTAAAATGAATACATTTGCTCACATGCTTCAAGTTTTACAAAAAATTGTTTTAATCAGTATTTATCTATTCTCTTTTTGTGTGTATGCTCAAGAAATGGGAGCAGATAAAGTACCTATAAAAATAAAAAAAGAGATAGTCTATAAAGAAAAAGCAAGAATTGATCAGGCATTTCATTTTTTAAATAATAATGAGAAAGAGAAAGCATATAAAATAGCCCATAAATTATTAAAGAAAAAGCTAGATCCACATTCTAAAGTGAATACTTATTTATTATTGAGTTTTTATTTCAATTCTTCTGAGTTAATTGATTCTTCTTTGTTCTATGGAAGAAAAGCCTTGAGTCATAAGAAATATGTTAAAAATGATTCGTTACAAAATAAGTTAAGTGCTCTTGTTTATAATTTATTTGCCTTAAATGATAAAAGAAAAGGCTTAAGTAGCGAAAGTAAGAAATGGCACCTTAAAGGTATCGAAGCAGCTCAAAAGTATAACGAAGAAAATCTTTACTATACCCATACTCATGGTTTGGCTCATGCGTATATGAATATGGGGGAATATCAAAAGGCCTTGGAGTTGTTTCAAAAATGTATAAAATATAACGGTGAAGAAGAAATAACTTTTGGAAGTTATATTAATATAGGGATTATCTATTCGCTTTTGAAAGACTTTAAATCGTCTAGTAAGAATTTAGAAAAAGCCTTGAATCTTGCCAAGGAAAATGATTATGCTATTGGCACAATAAAAGTAAATCTTGCTAAAAATTATGAAGAATTAGAGGATCTGGATAAGGCATTTTCATTCAACAAAGAAGTACTTGCAATCGCAGAAAAAAAAGGATACAATAAACTCGCTATTGAAGCACGTCTTAATATTGCGAATATTTATTTAAAACTGAAGCGATATAAAGATGCGGAATTAATGTTTTCTCTTAGTTTAATTAATGCCATTGAGTTGGGATACTTAAATCAACAGGAGCTTATATATGAAAAACTTAAAGATATTTCTATAGCAAAGAACGAGTACAAAAATGCCTTTCAATTTTTAAATCGAGTTTTTAGTGTGAAAGACTCTATAAGTAAACTACAAAAGGATAAGGAGATTAATGAGCTAGAGGTAAAGTATAAAACACTGCAAAAGGAAAATGAAATTACACTTTTAAAGAAAAATCAAGAAATTCAAGAAGCAGAGTTGGTAAGGGAGAAGAGTATTAAAAACATTATTTTATATTCTTTCTTAATTATTTTGATACCCGTTTTAGGATTGCTTGTGATTTATTATCAGAAGTTACAAGCACAGAGTGAGCTTAATAGGAAACAAGAAGAGATAAATAATCAAAAAATATCTTCACTGATAAAAGATCAAGAATTAAAGGTAATCAAGGCCTCCATTAAAGGTCAGAACAAAGAAAGAAAGCACATTGCTCAAGAGTTGCACGATAGTATTGGAGGGAATTTGGCCGCTATTAAATTAAAGCTAAACGGCTCTGTTAAAGAAAATATGAAAACCGATTTTTTAAGTGAACTCAATACTCAAATAGATTGTACTTATGAAGAAGTAAGAAATATTTCTCATAACCTAATACCAAAACAGTTTAATGAGAATAATTTTTGTGATATTCTCGAAGAATATACGAATAGTATTTGGGGGGCCAACAGTTCCTTTACAGTATACCCAAGAGATGAAGTAAATCTTTTAAACGAAAAATTGCAGATTGAAATTTTTAAGATTATAAAAGAATTAACAACCAATACCATTAAACATGCCAAGGCTACATCGATCGAATTACAATTGAATGTGATTGATGGCGCATTAAGTATTTTGTTTGAAGACAACGGTGTAGGCTTTATTCCGAAGAAGAGTATTGAGGGTATTGGCTTTTCAAACATTAAAAGTAGATTAAAGAAATTTAGCGGTGTTTTACACATCGATTCTAGACTCAATAGAGGTACTATAATTAACATTGAAATACCTGTTGCAAAAGAAGTTGAATATGAAGTATAATTTAATAATTGTTGATGATCATAAGATGTTTTTAGACGGCGTTCTGAGTATCTTAAATTCCGAAAATGACTATAATGTTGTGTTAACTTCAACAGAAGGCAAAAATGTAGTCAAATACTTAGAGATTAATTCTAAAGATACAATAGATTTAATAATCACAGACATTTCCATGCCGGAGTTAGATGGAGTTGCTCTTAGTAAAATCGTAAAAGAAAAAAGGAAGGATATTAAAATTCTTGTGGTTAGCATGCATACCAATGCAGATGTTATTGATAGCCTTATTAAGTCGGATGTAGAGGGATATGTTCCTAAAAATGCTAAAAAAGAGGAATTGTTACATGCCATAAAAACAATCTTAGAAGGAGATAAGTATTTTTCCAAAGAGATAAAAGATATTTATTTTGAAAATAAGTTGTCAAAAAAGAAAGAGGAGGAGATTAAACTAACGCAAAGGGAAATCGATGTTATTACCTTAATTGCACAAGAGCATACTACCCAAGAAATAGCGGATAAGTTGTTTTTAAGTAAACATACGATTGAAAGTTATCGAAAAAATATTATTGGAAAGCTAGGTGTTAGAAACCTCGCTGGTTTAACAAAATATGCTCTGAAGATGAAGTATGTGGAGGATTGATTGGTATGGATTAGCTATAGAGGTTGGGTAATTACGAATTTTTTTCTGCATTATATTATGACGCAAACATTTTGAGTGAGAATCTGAAACAAGTTAAGGTTGACAATTATGGATCACGGATTTATATGTGACTCTGTTCGTAAGTAATTGGTTTTGATTTAATTAATTGTTTCAGCTGAAAGGAGAAATCTTTTGACTTTATTACATAACATATTCTCTCGTTCTTGTCTTTGACAGCACTCGACACAGTTAAGTGTCAGCCTCTAATATAAAAAGTTAAATTGCCGCGATTCAGTCATTCTAAATGAATTGAGATTGTACCAGATAATGGCTTTCTTTTATAAAAAAACGTAGGAAGTAATAATATAATTACTGCTACATTTTAACATTAGTAATAATACTATCTAATAATAAAGAAGTCTTTACTTTTAAATTATCTTTGCAAAAAAAAATAATCAATGAAGTTTTCTGACTTACGTTTAAACAAATCTATTTTAAAAGCACTAACCGAAAATAAACACCATACACCAACTCTGGTACAAGAAAAGGTGATTCCTTTAGTGTTAAATAAAAAAGATGTTATTGTAACAGCACAAACGGGTACAGGTAAAACGGCTTCATTTGCGTTGCCTATCATTGAAGAATTATTAGAAGAACAAAATGCTGAAAAAGGGGAGAAAACAATTAAATCCTTAATTTTAAGTCCAACACGCGAATTAGCAATTCAAATTGATGAGAGTTTTAAAACGTATGGAAAATATACAAATCTAAGAAGTACAGCTGTTTATGGAGGTATGTCTCTAGCACCTCAAAAGGATGTGCTAAAAAAAGGAGTTGATATTTTAATTGCTACACCTGGACGATTCATTGACTTGCATAAACAGGGAGTTATTGATCTGAGTTTTTTAAAAACTTTTGTTTTAGATGAAGCTGACCTCATGTTAGATATGGGGTTTATAAATGATGTTAAACAAATTGAAAGCTTTTCTCCTAAGAAAAAACAAACATTATTATTTTCTGCAACCATACCTCAAAAAATTGATGAATTAGCTAAAAGACTACTTTATAAGCCAGAGAAAATAACAATTTCACCAAGTCATACTACATCTAAGAATATTGGTCAACTGCTGTATTATGTTCCAAAAAAGAATAAAACAGATTTGTGTTTACATCTTTTGCGAAATACAATTAATGGAAAAGTTATCATTTTTAGACGAACAAAAATTGGCGTTGATAAGCTTGAACAAACATTACTTAAAAACAATTATAAAGTAACTAGTTTACATGGTGATAAAACTCAGGTAATTCGTAACAAAGCAGTACAAGATTTTAAGGATAAAAAATCAACTATATTAATTGCTACTGATGTAGCTGCAAGAGGTATTGATATTAGTAAGGTTGATGCTGTTATTAATTTCGATTTGCCTAATGTTCCTGAAACCTATGTACATAGAATAGGAAGGACAGGAAGAGCAGGGAAGTCCGGTATAGCATTTTCCTTTTGTAGCGCTGATGAAACTTCTTATGTAAAAACTATTGAAGAACTTTTACAAAAACCAATTGCTATTATTGAAGATCACCCTTTTCCTTTATCAAAACCCAAGCCTAAAAAACAACCCAATACGATTAGTAAGCATAAAAAAGGAAGAAAATCATCAAATTCTAAAAAGAACAAAAAACGCTGGTATTAGAAAAAAAGAAGTTTTATGTTTCTTTCTAAGTTGTTTTCAATTAAACAATCGTAATAAATTAGATCTGGACTTGGTTTTTTGATTTTTGAAATTCATATCAAGGCACTTTCAGAAAACAGTCTATTTTTTAAAATACATTGAAAATAGAGGATAAAATTATATAAATTCTATCCTCTATTTCTGTTTAAAAGAGGTTTTATTGATTGAATCTCCTAAAAACGTACCTACAAGACGTAGCTCTCCCATGAAAAAAATACTAAGATTTTATTTTAGGCTATTTGTTGGTCTGTTTGAGCTATTTTTCTTCGACCAATTTCTAATGCATTTCCTGTGTGTATACCAAAGAATATCCATAGAATTTCATTCTTTTTTGTTTTGGCTTTTATTTTCCGTAGGTGATAATGTTCTTTATCCTTACCAAAAGAGCCTTCTAATCTTGTTGCTCTTTCTTTAGCAATGATAGCCCTAAGTTGCTTTTTCTCTTTATGATTTTTAGGTTTTCTACCCTTGGGGATAAAGTCTGTCTGTATGGTTTTTGAGCTACTATATGTTCTGTTTTTATTGGTAGCATAAATTTTATCTCCACCGGCTACTTTTACCTTTTTTCGAGTTAACCCTTGCGCTTTTTGAACTGTTTGTATAAAACGGTTTCCTTCGTGAAACGCATTAAAATTAATATGTTCTATAAAGCTAATTCCATCAATTTGAACTTTGTTAACTTTTGCTCCAAACTCAACAGGCTTTACTTCTTTTCCGCGAACAATAGGACGGATATAATCCTTATGAATACTTACAATTCTATCTTTGATTTTTTCTCCTGTATCAAAATGATCTTTTTGTTGTTTGTAAATTCTTTGGATTGTGTCGATTCGCTTATAATACAAGGGCTTAAACTCGATATTGTAGGCCTTGGATAATTCCTTTTCAAAATCGATAAACTTACTTAATAGCTTCAGTAAAGCTCGGGTTAATGAAGTACGTTTAGACTTGGTTTTTCTTCGCATTTTACTAAATCCTTGGTAACGTTTTTTCCACTTGTTATATCTACTTCTGATCATCTTAGTTCCTAAGATGGAGCAAGTTTTACGTAATTGATTGTACAACCAGTGAACAGATTCCCAAAGTAATTTCTGGATGGTAGGATAACGAACTTCACTTTCGTAACAAGTAGCATCCATTACGATTTGGTCGGTACTATCAATATGATTTTTCCAAGAATTAAAAAGAACTTTTTCTACTAAATTAATATCTAGTTTCTCTGCTAATTCACAACGTATTTGACTTATTATTTTATAGTTTGTTAAACGTTCAAAACCTAATTCTATATCGCAGAAAAATTGATAGTCTAAATTTGAGTTGAGTTGTTCAATCATTTTCCTATCCGAACAATTGGCATAATGCTTTAAAAACATCAAGCCAAGTCTTCCTTTAGGGCTAAAAAGATAGTTACGCCCTTTTTTTTGTTCAGTAATATTTAAAGTAGTAACCAAGTCATCCCAATCAATAGCAGAATAGATTTTGCCCAAATCTCCCTCTAAAAAACGTGTGTAATGAGCATCATAATTCTCACTGAGGGGAAAAAATTGAAATGCGGTGTTGCATTTCAGAAATTCTTCGTATTTTCATAATTACACAAATGGAAACCCCGTTTTTTACCTTTTTTGGTGATTTTCGGGGTTTATTATGAATATAAGATACAACAAAACCCTCGTAAAAACAAGGGTTTAGCTATTTTATGACAGTGCCTATCAAAGATAAACTGGTTTTACTAACAAATGGCGTTAAATTAAGTATTAGCACCAGGTACCTTGATCAATTAGTAAAGCTATACCCAGCGTTTTCGTAGATGAGTATAGCCTTAATTTTATTTATACTTTACCTTACAAGTCTCACATGTATAGGTATTCTTATTAATGGTGATTTTATCGAGTTTCCTGGTGACATCGGCAATAAAGTTGTTGTATATGTCTTTACTAGGGTTATTGTTTTGCCCTTTCATAAAAGAATAAAACTCACCATCATATTCATGTTCTCCCCAACAGTTAGGACAAACACCTTCAGGAGCTTTTTCAGTGGTTTCATTTTTTCTTTTTCTATTAAAGAAATCTCTTACATTTTCAATTAAACTCATATGAATTACTTTTTTAAAATTATGTTCGTGAAATAATGTTTGCAATCTAAAAAGTGTTGCTCCGTAGTAAAATTAGTTGATTGTGCTAGCTGGTTAATTTCGTTTAAATTGTATTTCTTGGAAAGCTCCGTCCAAATCAATTCATCGTAATTAAAATGAAACCCTTTATTTAGTTTCTTTAAAAAAACACTTTGCTTTCTCAAACTGATGAGGTAGCTATTTACCTCTCCATTTTCTGGATTGTAGTGGCAGTAAAAATCAAAATCATCCAATCTGAAATCACCATCAAATTCACGATTTATTCTTGAAAGTAAGTTCAAATTGAATTTTTTAGTAATTCCATAAGAGTCGTCATAAGCGTTCTTTATAGTATTCGGGTTTTTTTGCAAATCGACGCCAAGCAATAGTTTATCTCCATCTTTCATGTTTTTATTAAAAAGAGATAGTAAATTAACAGCTTCGTCATAAGAGTAGTTCCCAATATTACTTCCTAAAAACAATAGAAGACTCGGAATATTTGTTTGTACATTTTCTTTTGAAAGAACCTCGAAGTAATCTCCTATTCTCGGATGAATATTTAATGTTGGAAGTTTTGCTTTTAACTTTTCTTCCAAGCTATTCATAGCTCCCTGTGAAATATCAATTGGAACATAATAAAAATCAATATTATGGTTGACTAAATATTCCAAAAGCTTAAAAGTTTTCATACCATCTCCAGCACCTAGTTCTACAATATTAAAAGGTTGATTGAAGTTTACCGCATCAATTATTTGCTTAGCCTGAAGAGAAAGAATTTCAAATTCACTTGAGGTTAAATAATACTCGGGCATTTCCATGATTTCCTGAAAGATTTTACTTCCAGTATCGTCATAAAAATATTTTGAAGATAGATGTTTGTTTTCCGAAGATAGGCCTTCGATTAAGTCTTTAGCAAATATTTGATTCATAGATAGATTGATTTGTTTGAAGGAGCTTTTTATTGTTCGTTTACTTTACCAGTCGTATTCCTGAAAACATCCAACGTAATTCAGGATGGAAAAAGTTTCTGTACGTTTTTCTGCTATGGTTTTTAGGTGTGGCTATTGAGGCTCCGCGTAAAACATGTTGATTCACCATAAACTTACCATTATATTCACCAAGGGCTCCGTCAGCTTTTTTAAAATTAGGGTAAGGTAAATAAGCACTAGAAGTCCATTCCCATAGCTGCCCCCAATTGAAATTGTTTGAAGCCACTTCCCATTCAAATTCGGTGGGAAGACGCATTTTTTTCCATTCAGCAAAAGCAAAAGCTTCATAATACGATATGTTCATCACAGGTAGTTTCATATCTATGTTTGTAAAACCATCGGTATGGTAATAATGCCACTTTCCTTTAAAAAAGTGCCAATATAACGGTGCAAGCATTTTATTTTGTTGAACCCAATCCCACCCAGCGGCATGCCATAAATTGAAATTTTGATAACCTCCATCTTCAATGAAGTCAATGAATTCTTGATTAGTAACAAGTTTGTTTGCAATAGAAAACGGTTGGATATAGGTTTTATGCACTCCCAACTCATTGTCAAAACAAAAACCATTTGATCTATGTCCGATTTCATAAACGCCTTCCTCTATTTTGAGAAACTCTAATTCTTGAATTTCCTGTTGTAAAGAATAGTTGAGAGGAATGCTAGGAAATGTAGGTTGGTGTCCTAAAATATATTTAATATCATAGGCAAGTAATTCTTGATGTTGTTCCTCGTGATTAATTCCTGTTTCTACAATGTTTTTAACTTCACTAGATACATTTGTTGATAGGAAAGCTGAAATTTCCTGAGTAACATAATTTCTATATTCATATACTTCCTTAACCGTTGGACGTGTCATTAGTCCACGATTCGGACGTAAAACACGATCGCCAGCATTGTTATAATAACTATTAAAAAGAAAGGCAAAATCGTCGTTATATACTTTGTAGTTTTTATTGAAATGAACAAGAATAAACTGCTCAAAAAACCAGGTAGTATGTGCTAAGTGCCATTTGGGTGGTGACACATCTACTATGGGTTGAACCGAGTAATCTTCAATTTCTAAATCTTTACAGATAAATTCCGACTGCTTTCTACATTGGAGAAATTTATCTCTTAAATATTCAGTATCTATCATTTTGATTTCCGCTTAGGTATTATTCTTCAATTTTTACGCCTCTCCAAAAAGCAATATGATCTTTTATTTTAGAAGCTCTTTCTGAGGGATGAATATAATACCAGGCAGCGTCCTTATTTTCTACGCCATCAACAGAAATGGTATAGTAAGAAGCCTGTCCTTTCCACGGACAAGTGCTATGGGTTTCTGTACTTTGAAAATATTCTTTATTGATGCTTTCAGGAGGGAAGTAATGATTTCCTTCCACCACAATAGTGTTATCACTTTCAGCAATGATTTTGTTATTCCAAATAGCTTTCATAATTATAATTTTAAAATGAATTAAATAGTATTAGCGATAGCAGTTGTTTTTAGTTTAATAGTTCGGTGTCGAAATAAACCTCCTTAGCAACAGTTTTATGAACAGGACATTTTGATGCGATTTCTTTTAATTTTTGTTGCTGACTTTCATCGAGGTTTCCAACAAATTTTAATTTTTTAGAAATATGATCTATTCTTCCTGGTTTTTCAACATCTAAGCTCAATTCATCGCTGTGTTTTTTAGAGTAGGTAATGTACACGTACACTTCCTGTAAATCCCATTTTTTTCGTTGCGCATAAAGTTTTAGGGTCATTGTGGTACAAGCAGCGATACTAGCGCTTAAATAATCATAAGGAGAAGGTCCGAAGTCATCACCTCCAAAAGTTGTGGGCTCATCTGCTAAAAACGAATGATTTTTAGTTTGCAAAGAGGTCGTGAAATTATCTTCTAATAGATTTAAATGACCAATTAACTGTTCTCCATTAGTGTCAAGCATAGTGTTTTCTTTGGGGTCAAAAAAACGCTGCGCCCAAGAACCAATCATATTCCCTGCATACAAACTATCTCTATTTTGAGATAGTAAATGATCAGCATTGTCTAAACTTATAAAACTTTTGGGATGTTTTGCATTGTGATATAAACTATGGGCATTACTAATTTCAACAACAGCGTCGACTGGAGAATGCATAATTAAGATGGGTTTTCTCAATTTTTTGGTGATTTCAGGTAAATCAGTTTTATGGAAATCCTCTACAAATTCTTGATTGATTTTAAAGGGACGTCCACCAATATTTACCTCAACTTCACCCTTACTTTTTACCTCTTCAATTGCATGTGAAAATAAATGGGTAACGTGATTAACAGTGGCCGGTGAACCGATAGTGGCTACAGCTTTGATATTGCTTAGTTTTGAAGCGGCTACCACAGCAGCAGCCCCTCCTAGGGAATGACCAATAATTAAGCTTGGTGCGCTGAAGTTTTCGGAAATATACCTGTTCACAGAAATTAAATCGTCAACGTTTGCTGAAAAATGACTTTCTGCAAAACCTCCTTCACTTCTTCCCAATCCAGTAAAATCGAATCTAACTACACCAAATCCATGATTGGTCAATGCTCTACTAATGTTTTTAACGGCGTTTAAACTGCTAGAACAAGAAAAACAATGAGCGAAAATAGCATAATAATGAGGCTTTTGATTTGCAGGAAGTTCTACATAAGCTCTTAATTTATATTGTTTGCTATTTTCAATGTCTAGTCTGATGGTTTTCATAATGCGGTTTTGTTTTTTAAATGATTCAATTCCTTAACATTTACATCTTCTGAAAATCGAGTCAATAAGATTCTTAGTTTCGGATTGATAAAGGTTTCACAAAATGGTTTGGTCGGATTTTTTTTATAATAATTTCGAATTTCTTCCCGAGAAGCCTTAAATTCTATAAAAGGAAGGACTTGCGTAATTATTTGGTGATCAAAATCTACTTGAAACGAGTTAACATACTCTTTGCAAATTTCTTCCTGCTTTTTAGAAAATGTATAAATAGCCGATCTGTATTTTTTCCTGAAGGAATGGCTGCTCGTACTTTTATGCGTGTGCAAGTGAATTTCAATAAGCGTTTTTAAATCGATAACGTTCTCGTCAAAATAAACGATAACGGCTTCTGAAAAACTTTCGTTCTCATTAGAGGAAGCAATCCAACCTTGTTCAACGAGAACAACTCCATTTAAATGTTGAAAAACGGCTTCCGTACACCAATGGCAACCGCCACCAAATCCTATTTTAATTTCATTATTCACTTATAAATTATGATTGTTTTCAAATTGAAACTTTCTAATTCCTACAGCGCGGAAGGCATAAATAATTAGAATAACAAAAGCAATAAACATGAAAATCGTTCCAGTGTATAACAACAAACTAGGGATGTCATAAAACGACTTGTTTTCAAATATGGCTCCTAAAATTCCAGATAAAACATACACTCCTGAAGCTAAATATAGCAGGGCGCTTGCCCTAGTTAATAAACCTAGCTGCTTTATTTTTTTGCTAGATATTAAATGTTGAAAATCGTTACATTTATTACTTAATAATTGATTTAGTTCAGTACTTAAACTTGTAATTTGACTAGTAGTAGATAAAATTAGCATACCTAAGGCAGGTAAAATAGTTATGGGTAGATACCAATCGTGCATTGTTTACGAGTTTAAGAGTTCATTAATTTTTAAGTCGAGTCTATAAAGAGCATTGTTTGGGTCTGAACCAAAAATTGAATAGACTAGGTTGCCTTCTTTATCTGTCAATAGCCAGTGCGGAGTTCCACCCGCTTGATATTTTCTGAAAGTATTTGTATCGTTGTTATCTTTATAAAAAGGAAATCGAATGTAAAATTCTTCTTTTGCGTTTTCAAAATCACGAAGCGTATACTCAGGTCCTTCAAATCTAGAATGGATGCCTATGACATGGATGTTATCTCCATTTTCAACAACAATTCTATTGGCATAAGGTAAAGCTCTACCTTTACAGCCTGGGCACCCCAGGTTAAAAAAAAGAACCAAAATAGGTTTACCTTTTAGTTTTTCAATAGAAGGAACAAGGTCTTGAAAAATAGATTCTAATTCCCAATTAAGAAGTAGTTTGCCAAGTTGTAAATCGTTCGTGTTCATTAATTCCATGTCAGTTTTTTACGTTCATTCCAGTAAAACTCAGCAGCTACTTTAAACTTAGAAAGTTCATCAATTTGAGTACCTGTAAGTTTTACTTTTGGTGCATTTAAGTTACTAGATAAATGTGTTTCATTATTGGCACCACTTAAAACAATAGCGTTTGGGTAAATAGTTGAGCAATAACTTAAAATAATAGCATCTCTACCTACTTGTAATTCACTTTCAAGTTTTTCCAAATAAGCATAAAATGAATTGTATTCGGGGTAGTTACTATTATTGAAAACTCTCCCATTGGCTAAAGCTTCTTTAATAATGAGTTGAGTTCCGTTTTTAAATAACTGATCAACTTTTCGTATACTTTGCTCAAGCATATTGAAGGTACATTGGTACACTGAAAACAAGATTTCATTATCTATTGAAATAGCGCTAGCTTTTTCGAGTATTTCCAATTGATTTGCTCCTGATGCTGTAATTCCAACTTGAACACTGTACTTTTTTTTAATTTCATGAAGACGATTTAAAATCTTTTCATTTTCAAGAACACCAGTATCTAAAGTGGCTGAATGAATTTGATAAAAACTCAAATAGGGGAGTAGTTGTTTTGACACTTCCCATTGTTCATTCAATTTACTTAAGCTATGTTCTTTTATCTCATGAACATCTGCATTAGAATCAAAATTAGCGACATACGTATAGCCCCATTTTGTACCGATTTTAATTGTAGGATCATTTTTTTCTTGAAGCCACTCTATCAGTAATTGTTCAGAGAGGCCATATCCAGGTGCTGTGTCAAAATAGCGAATACCTTTTTGATAGGCAGATTCTAAAACTTGCATTCCTTCTTGCTTGAACTCAGTAATATTAAAAACACCACCAGTTTGAGCGGTGTTTTTAATATTGATATAAAGTGGTCTCCCAATAGCAGCGGTTCCAAGACCTATATTGGAAATTTTTGTCATATTATTCTAGATAAGGTATTTGACCTTGGGCAAGTTTTAAACGAGTCCAAACATTCATGTTAATAACGATTGCCGCGATTTCTGCGATTTCTTTTTCCGAGAAAAACTTGGTCATATCATGGTGATATTGCTGAAAGTTTTTATGAGTTCCTTCTGTTAACACATCACAGTAAGCTAAAGCAAGCTTCTCTTTTTCGGTAAATAATTCACTATTCCACCAAGAAGAAATATTATCAGTTTTCGCTTCGTTAATTCCAACTTCTCTGGAGGTTTTGGCATGTAAAATAACACAGTACGCACATTCGTTTTTCTGAGCAACACGTAATCGTAACAATTGAGCTAGCTGTTTGTCTACTTCCAAGTCAGCAGTATATCCGAAAGCTCGCGCCATTTGTTTGGCTAAATCATGAAAAGGAGTTACATCAGGGTTAAAGCGAATGTTTTTGAATTTGGTTTCGTTCATAATTATGCTGGTATAAATGAGTTGTCAAATCTTTCAAAATGACAGGTATATCCATTTGGGTTCTTTACTAAATAGTCTTGGTGATAATCTTCAGCAACCCAAAACTTTGTAAAAGGTTCTATAGTTGTTACCACTTTACTTGGCCATCTGTTTGAATCGTCAACAATTTTGATAAAATCCCCAGCGATTTGCTTTTCTTCATCATTCTGATAAAAAATAGCCGATCGATAGCTTGATCCACGGTCATTTCCTTGTCTATCAATTGATGTTGGGTCATGCATTCTGTAGAAATAATCTAAAATTTCTTTAAAATTAGTTTCATCAGGATTATAGGTAAGCTCAATTCCTTCAGCATGCCCTGGATGATTTCTATACGTAGGGAAATCATTTTCTCCACCTAAATAACCAACTTCGGTATTTACAATTCCTGGTCTTTTTCTAAAAAGGTCTTCCATTCCCCAGAAACAACCTCCTGCTATGTATGCTTTTTTGTAATTGCTCATTGTAATATTTTACTGTATAAGATTAATAATTACTCACTAAGTGAAATTTAAAAGCTTCGACTTGATGTCGAAATTTTTAAGTCAGCTTCTTAAAGGAGCCTCATTGACTAGGTCAAAGTTACGATCAAGATGTTGTTTTGTCCATATATATTAATCATATATACTTGTTTATTTTACTCACTAAATTTACTGTTTGTATTGTGTATTTCAAAGAAAAGTCTGATAATAAGATTTTTATGTTTTAATTAAGTATTCTTTTGAGAAATTGGTTCTACATTATGCAAGAAGTGCAGTACTTTTTGTTCTGGCATTTCACAAGGTTTCAATTTTTCTGCGGTGGAGGTTATATAGTAGTTCAAACTAATAACATCCGTTCCTCCTAATTCCTTAGCATATATTTTAAATGATTTTCCTTTGTTAAAAGAAGCTTTGGAAATTCCATACTTTTTCTTCATGTATATACCTTCTGAATATCCTTCTGGTAAATCTTTAATTGTTTTTAAAACTATTGAATTCAAAGAGCTTTTTTTTAAGATGAATCGTTTTAGGAAATTAGTAAACAAAATACAAGGTTTAATATACAGTTTCTATTTTAAAATTATTCCCATTGAAAACAAAAGATTCTCCTGCTTTTTTACCAGCCAATTCTTTATATATTGGGGCATTTGTAGAGATACCGATGAATTTTCTGCCATCAATGGTGAACACAGGCTTCGAAACAGCTATAACCATACACCTGCCATTAACACTTACAACAGCTCCAGGTTCTACCACTGTTTTAGCCGTGAAAGAAATATTTTGAATCGTTTTAAAGTGTTCTAAGTGTACATGTGCTTGCTCCTCTAACTGATCTGATATTTCAATACTTTGTCGATGATGTGATTGATCATCATCATCAATAACATCGGTTTTATCAAGTAGATTTCCAAGTAGGAAATCGTCATATTTCATTTCGGCTTCATCAATATGATGCTTTTCTAAAGCAATTAAGGTGTCTTTTAATTTTAATTTATCCATTATTTAGGTTTTAGATTAGAATTCGTAACTAATATGCAGTCCTCCAAATATTCTAAAGTCATCTCCTGCAAGTACTCCAACAGTAGGACCAAAATGGATTTCACCTACATGAAAAGCAAATTCACTTTCGAGATAAGCTGATACTTTCGTGTCGTTATGTTCATTGGGCAAGGAAAAACTTGGTCCGAAGTTTAGTGTAAGAAATTTATAAGGTTTATGACTTACAAGTGCAGCAATTTCGTGTTCGAGTTCATCTTCAAAAATAATAGAATACCCTATACCGAAGGCCCATTTATGAGTGGTCCAATAGGTTAAATGGGTTTCGATAGCGCTATTCCAATGCTCGTGTTCTGGACTGTAAATTCCAATTCCTGATAATACCACTTCAAATCCAGGATTCTTTTCGGTTTTAAGGGTTGTTTCGATGTGTTGTGAGTTCTCTTGGGCGGAGCATATTACTATTGCAAAGAGAAAAAACAGATGTATAATTGTCGTTTTCATTTTTTATTTGTTTTTAAGTAAACCAAGCCTTACCAGCATTTTTTTTTCCATGTTCCAAAAAAAATCGAACTGACCAGCCAGCCAGCCTATGGTAACAAGAAGAATTTGATAGATAATAAACATGATAAGGATTCTTATCGGCCAGAACAGGAATGGAGACAAAGATTCTTGAGTTATATTTACCATACTTAGTAAAGGTTTAACTAAGAAAACAGATAGAGAACCGTTCACTGTAAATACCATAAGTATAACAATGAGTTGAAGGTTAGAGGTGATATTCCATTTTTGTTTGAGCTGTTTCATGTTTTTAATTAATTGGATTTGTAAAAGGAAAGTAAAAAAGAGACTCACTTAACTAAAGCAGTAAGTTAAATGAGTCTAAAGTTGTACTTCAAAAGAAGTACTCAATCAATCTATATAAACTAAATAAGACTCTAGTTTCTAATTTAAAAATGTTGCTCGAACCATGTCGTTTCCAATTGAATGGCAAGAAACACAGCCTTTTACACCGTTTCCATAGGCAGCTTTTTTCGAAATATCATTTCGATCTAACGTTTCATACCAAAACCATCCACTTCCATTGTCTGTTTTATCTTGGGTTTTAAGCATAACCGCCCAGCCTAATTGTTTTCCATCTTTATATTGTTCTTTAATAGCATACGATCCAATTGGATGTTCTTTATTACCCGCCTTTACCGATTCTGCTAATTCATTACTAATATAGCTTCGAACCGTTTCATGAGGCCCTGCTGATTTGTGAGTTTCCTTTTCTTGATACTTTAGTTTTTTATAACTTTCAGTATTTAGGAAAGCAAATAGCTTTTCTTCGTTAAGTGGAATGTCAAATTTCTTATCTGTTGGAGTTGGAGCTGTTGCGTCCCATATCCCTAACTTTTTTGAGTCGTCTTTTTTCTCGGCGGTACGCTTTGCACCATCTTCAGGGTTTATGGCACCAGCGCCTTTTGCAGCTCGTAGTACTGGATAAAATTGGGTAAAGACAAAGTCGTCATCAGCATTGGTGTCATGACAAGCAGCACAGGCGGCGTAAGGAAACTGTTTTGCTCTTTCTTTAAGAATTCCTGTTTTTGGCTCTGTGAAACTAAAAATTGCCCAGTTTCCAGGTTCGTTTGGAAAGTGTTCTTTACTTTTTACGGAGGCTTCTAAACCAATGAACTCACCTTCGAAATATCCATTTCCGCTAACTGCCGAAGTTGCTCCAACGCTCACGAGTTCTTTTACCAGTATAGTTCCTTCTTTAAACTTTCCTGACTTTTTGTAATGATCATAACTGGCTGGATCAATATATACATTATGCATCTCTGGGAACGGAGCTTTACCACCATTTAATTCATTAGGAGTAACAGGAGTTCCAACGAAAATCCAAGAACGATACCCGGTAGGTCTAATAAGTTCTCCGTTTTCCATAGTGTAAAAGCTTTTGTTTTCATAGCTATTATCACTCATTCCTTTTGAGCCACCATTGGAACAAGATGTAAAGACTAGTAAAATAAGCGCTATTTTATATAAAGTTAGTTTAATTTTCATGTGAAATGTGTTTTAATTATTTATTGAGTTTTGTTAATTTTATGTTAAAGATAATGAGTAGGTTAATGTTTTCGTTGGACTATTTTCCAATAGACTCGTTGTTTATATTTATTAAAAGTTGTTTGTGGTTTTTTTTAAATTCCATAGCGGAAATTCCTGCGTATTTTTTAAAAAAACGAGAAAAGTATGCGGGGTCATCAAACCCTAGTTCAAATCCAATTTCTTTTACACTTAACGACGAAGCCATTAGTTTTTTTTGAGCTTCAAGAACAATAAAATTGTTAATAATTGCACTGGGTTTATTATATCCTTTTTTGGTGAATTGCCTCAGTAATTCTTTCGGAGGAGTATTTAGTTGATTACCATAATACTTTACAAAATGAGTTTCTTTTTCTTCAAAAGAAAATAGTTTTTTAAATTGAGTTACTTTCAGATCAACAGTATCCAAAAATTTAGCATGTAATAGGCATATAACTAAGTTTAATAGATAGTGAGTTTTGAAATATGGTGTGTTTTTTGTATTGAAAAAAGACAATTTTATCTGTCGTACTATGTGATCAACTTCGTTAACAATCTCCTTGTTTTTTATTTTAAAAAGACTGTAGAATTCGTTGACCTGATTACAAAAGGCAGTGTTAAAAAAGCTTTTAATCGATTCTTCTTTGGGCTGGTTAAAGGAAATTCGATATAATTTTTGTGCACCATCAGGTAAATGAAATACATCGTTAGGGTTTAAAGCTATTAATGTATTTGATGGGATTTTAATTTGTTTATAGTTAAACCAACAGTTTTCAATAGTGTGTTTATTCCATAGTATTTGATAATCGGTTCCGTTTTCTATTTGGATTGCTGACTTTGTAACTATTTCTTGATATTCAATATCTCGAATCAATATCATATGTTCAGTTTGCGTTTCATGGCAAATTTATGAGAACAAGGTCTGCAAGGAAATGGATAATTTTCCTAAATAGTTGTATATATTCCTGTTAGGAGGTGTTTAACTGTTTTGAAGTAAGTTGTTTTTAAAAAGAACAGGGCTCATTCCTTTATGCTTCTTAATGAATTTAGAGAAGTGAGAACTACTACTGAACCCTAATTCAAAGGCAATTTCAGATATGTTTTTATCTGAATGAGTTAACAGTCTTTGCGTTTCGAGTATTATTCTGTCGGTAATAATAGAACTAGGTGTTTTGTAGTTGTTTGAGTTAAAAACGTTGGTAAGTGTTTTCGGTGATTTGTTTAAGATTTCCGCGTATTCTTTTACTTTATGCTTTGTTTTAAAATGTTGTTCAACAAGTAAATTAAAACTTCGTATTAAATCAACATTTTCTTCAGCTTCCATAGAAAGGTTCAGGTTTTGTTTCATTAAACGAGTTGAAAGAATTAGAATTTGTTTTAGTATTGTTCTTAGCATTTCACCCTGAAGAGAATCGTTCATCATAAATTCTTCTTCCAACATGATATAATACATATTGAATAAGTCTATTTTTAATTGAGAAAGTTTTAGCTCAGTAGGTAAAGAGGAGCCATAAAAAAGAAGACCATTACAAGAAACTTCTTTATCATGATCTCGAATACAATAAAACTCTCTATTAAAAATGAAGGCAAGAATTTCCTGATTAGTATTGTCTTTTAAGTCTATTTGATTTTCAGGAGTACAAAAAACGAGGCAATTTTTATTCAAGTCTATTTTATATCCATCGATAATAAAATAGGAGTTATCTTTTTTTACCCATAGAATTTTAAAGTAATTGTTGCTTTTTACAAATTTTTTATATGAAATATCACTAAAATCGGTGATGATAAACTCACTTTGATTAGATGTTTTTTGGAATTTAAAGTTCATGTGAATTCTTATTGTGGGAAACGTACTTCTAAAGGTACTAAAATTAGTTGGTTATAAATGAGTGTTTTATGTTGTTTGGTTTCTGGAGTGGAGAATATTAAAATCTCAAATATTAGATAAACACAAAACAGTAGTTTACTCTAAAGTGGTTCTGCTTATGGTCTCAAACCATTTGGTAAGGTATTGTCTTTCGCTTTGTGTAAGCTTTTTACTTGGGTGTGCTATAAGATAATTCTCAGGTGGCATTCTTAAGTTTTTGATATTGAAAGTGCTGGCGGATAAAGTGGAGAGTTTTCTCCATTCTTCATAACTTTTCCATTCTGAAAAATTAACAATTGTTTTTCCTCTCTCAATATTGGTGTTTACATACCAAGAAATAGGAGAAATATAATCGAACCATGCGTAATTTGTGTTGTTTGAATGACAGTCATAACAACTATTAATAATAAGATGTTGTACTTTTTTTGGAGCGTTTAATGCTTTAAAAAAATCATATGATTCCTTTTGGTTTTTATTGAGAATGTATGGACGATAGAGTTGAGCCAAAAGAGCAAATCCTAAAATAATTACAATAAAGTATTTTATTTTACTAAAGAATTTATCCATTCGGTTATTTTGTTTTGTTGGGCTTTTGATAAATTAGATTTGTGGTGAAGTTTAGTATATATTGGTAAAGGCATCTTTCCTTCATACATTTGAAACATAATGTTTCCAGCTGTTTCTATCTTTTTTTTATGAGGATAGGTTTCCCAATCGGAAAAGTTGAGTTTTTCTTTTCCTTCTTTAATGTCATAATCAATCAGCCATGCCACTGGCACAATGTTGGAATACCAGTACTTTTTGGTTTCGTTTGAATGGCAATCATAGCAAGCATTTTTTACAAGGTTGGCAATCTCTTTTGGTGGTTTGTTTGAATAAATAATATCGTTAGGAGTAAGTTTCTTATAAATTGGTTTTTGGGGTCTGTAAAATTGGATTCCTATTAAAATAGTTGAAAGTATTAGTATCACATACTTTTTCCTAACGATATTATTTTGCTTTATCATTTTGAGCTTTATTACTTCAAACGTTGTTAATTTATTAGTTGGCTATTATTCCAAAAGAACCAGTTTTAGGTAATAAAGGTTCATCGTGCATTAAAATTGGTTTTAGGTTTCCATTGGAAAGTATTTTAAATACATAAATAGCCCCTTTATTACCAATTAATTGGTAAAGGTATTTACCGTCTTTACTATGTATTAAATCCCCAAAGAATAAACTCTCATCCTTTACTTTAAAAGCAATTCTTTTATCTAGTTTTAAGGCTCCTGAATCGTTGATGTCATATGAACTGTACGAACTAGATAATGCGTTTGCTGCCCATAAATGTTTTTTGTCTGGACTTACTTCAATCCAACAATTGGCAATTTCACCACCTTCAGAATGGGTTCCAGTTAAAACATCAGGAGACAACACAGAAATCATACCGTTTTTATCAATTTTATATGCTGAGGTCGACCCCGTTTGCCATGAGTATTTTGGCGATTGAGGTACAACATTGGCTTCTTCTCTTAGCATTCCTTTATTGTTCAAAAAACGAGCTTCGGCGGCATATAGAACATGATGATCTTTAAAAGAAACGATGTCAAACCCAACGGGTATTGCTAACCACCTTCCATTGGTTCCATTATTAGGCGATTGAACTTTAGAGATTGGAGACTCTGATAAACGTCCAGTTTTATTGTTTACTTGGTAAACTTTGGTTAATCCTGTTACCAGTTCGTTTACCGCTAGGAATTTTCCGTCTTGAGTAAACATAGTACATGAAGGGCGAGCATTTAAATTTCTTATAGAATTTTTAATAGGAGTTAATTTCCCTTGATTGTCAATAAAAAAACCAGACAGGTTTCCTGTGAACGGAGGTGTTGGAGGAGAAGTACTTCCAGCACTAGCTACATAAACCATATTTTTATGTACCGCAATACTCAATGGATGAATATCTCCAGTCTTGGTTTTACTAGCAAAAGAAAGTTTTCCATTTTTTTTAATTTTAAAAGAAGTCAAAGAACCATCTCCAGGGTTTACTGCAAGAAGAAACTTATTGTCGTCTGTTTTGAAAACACTATATGCCGAAATAAGAGGGTCTATTCCATCTTTAAGCGGATGGGTAGTATCATACCCCCAGTCAAAAATTTCAATGTTACCGGTTCCTTTTCCTTTCGTTTGGAATTCTCCGATTTCCTCAATTTTATTGTTTGAGTGTTTAAAAGCAACTATTGAGTTTTCATGCTGATCATTAGTTGCTACATAAATATAATTAATTTCTTTATTAGCATCATGTTTTTGACTATAAAGATTGCCTAATGTTGCTAATAAGAGTATTAGCAAAGTGTTGGTTCTTATTCGTGTAAAAGAATTGTTCCTATTTTTCATGGTTGTAATTGGTTTTCGTTAATTTTCTTAAATGTATTTCAAAAGAATCCGATTTTCGGATGTAGAGATTAATGTATCATGTATGTGAATTTTAAGAAACCGTTGAATATTGCTATCCAACGGTTATCAAGTGTTTCTAGATGTTAATAATTAAGAGAGTTTTCATACCTCTTATGATTCAAAGTTAGTAGATCAAATTCGAGATATGTGGTACTATTTTCTAAGAATTACAAGAGCAAGTCTTAAGATCGAAAGAATAAAGAATTGTATGAAAGGGCATTGAGAGTTGGTAGATACCTATACCTCAGAGTTTATTCGATAATGTTTTTCCAGTACTCGTTTCTATTTTTAACCAGTTTAATATAACTACAAACTGCTACAGCTTTGTGCCCTTCCTCGTGTAACTTTTCAAATGATTTTAAAACAAGTTCTTTTCCAACTCCTTTACCTCTGAGGTTATATGGAACCTCAGAATGCACTAAGTACATTTTACCATTTTTCCATACATATTCAACTTTTGCTTCCTCGCCGTTAATATGAAGAGTGAATTTTTTGTTTACTGTGTCGTGTTTTATTGGTAACATGTTTGGTATTAATTTATGCATCCATTTAATAAGGTCTTCCTTATACGGATTTCTTAATTTCTTACTTCCTATTGTAATAGTCGGGAAATTTAACTTTCTGTTTTCATAAAGACTTTTGAGCTCTTCGGCATGCTGCTTATTGGCTTCAACATCTAAAAAAGCATAAGGCAAGCCAATATCATCTAAAACAAGTTTATAATACCGTGTTTTATGACATCCTTCGGCACCATATAGTTTAATTTCAGGAACATTTCTAATCATTATTTAACAGTTTTTAAAACTTCAATGGCCGCATCAACGTTTAAATGAAAATCTGCAAAAACAACATTGTCATTTTGATCGATTAATATAAACCATGGAGTTCCTCCCGTCTTATAATTAATCATAATGTTCGATCGTGATTTACCATCATCTCCTGCATCATGACCAAATGGAATTTTAAGCTCATACTTTTTTTGAGTTTCTAACATTTTCTCGTAAGTGTTTGACTCGTGTCCTTCAAAAACAGTTTGAACCGCTAAGAAAGCTACTTTATCATTTCCTTCAAGTGCCTTTACCATTTTTTGAAGATTAGGTAAGCCAGCGCTATGGCAGCCAGGGCACCAACTTTGAAAACAATATAAAACTTTAAATTTACTTTTAAAGTCTGATAGCTTTATTTCATTAGTTTTATTTCCATTGGCATCAACCCAATGTTTAACATTGAATTCGGGAGCCTTGAATACTTTATTTTCGGTACTATTCATTTTCAATTAATTTTAATTTAGACAATAATTTTCCTGGCTATCTAATTTATAGATAGCCTAGAATGTTAACATAGCTCAAAAGAATATGGTATTATTCCTTTTGTAAAGTCATGGATTCTGAGTTAATACAGTATCGTAGCCCACTTGGTTCTGGACCATCTGGAAATATATGTCCGAGATGGGCATCACAGGTATTACACATTACTTCAACTCTAACCATTCCGAAGGAAGCATCCTTTTCGTATTTTATGGCATTTTCTTGAATAGGTTGTGTAAAACTTGGCCATCCTGTGCCTGAGTTAAATTTAATTGTTGAGTCGAACAATGGCGTGTCACAACATACACAATTATACTTACCAGCGTCATGGGCGCTACACAGAGCCCCAGAATGAGCTCTTTCCGTTCCTTTTTGCCTTGTAATTCTATATTGCTCTGGGGTTAAGAGTTCTTTCCATTCTGCCTCAGTTTTTTCAACCCTTCTGTCAGGAACAGGATTTCCATTTACAGCGAAACTAATAATGTTTTTCCAAGTTAGTGTTTTGTCTTTCATTGTATTATCCTTTCTTTTGTTATGCAAAGATACAGAGGAAGAAGAGTTTATAACGTAGCTATTTTCCATCTGTTTTTATATATTTTACTCACGGTTGATATTCGCCTTTTTATAAAAGTTTGGAGATTTGCCAACATGAGTTTTAAAAAACTTTGAGAAATGTGAGGCTTCTTCAAAACCCAATTCGAATGAAATTTCGTTGATGTTTTTTTCTGAAAAAGATAGGAGTCGTTTACTTTCAAGAATTATACGTTCATTAATAATTTTTAGAGGAGATTTGTTATAATACCGAGTAAATATATTAGATAATGATTTCGATGTTAAATTCATGATATTCGCATACTCAGAAACTTTATGTTTCTCTCGAAAATGCATTTCTACCAATAAATTAAACTTTCTAATGGTGTCTAATTTCGGCTGGGGCATATCGGGATGCGGCAAGGTTTTCTTGGCTATTCTTAGGGATTTAATGAGTAACCTTTTTAGAAGAACTAAAAGCATTTCTCCTTGAATATGATCTATGGTTTCGAATTCTTCTATAAAGAAGTTATATAATAAACTGAAACTTTGTTGTTCTTTTTCATTTAGTTTAACCACAACAGGAGCCGAAGACCCAAGAAATAATAAACCATTGCAAGAAACTTCATTATCATGATCGCGAATACAATAAAACTCTCTGTTAAAAGAATAAATTACAATTTCTTTGTTTTGAACCTCAAAATCTAAAAGATTTAAAGGTGTACAAAATAACATCTGATTTTTTTGCAACAATACACTGTAACCGTCAACACCTATATGTAGTTCATCGTTCTTAGCCCAAATTATCTTATAGCAGTCTCCTCTCATTTTAGGAGCGCTATAGCTAAGGTTAGTAGTGTCTATTAAATCGAATGTGGCTTCGTCTTCTCCGGTATAACTAAATTTCATAAAAAAAATGGAACTGGTTTAAGATTAAAGTAAATCGTTATTGAGTTGAAAATTAAGGTAAAAGTATTAAAGAGATATACATATTGTATTAAAAAATAAAAAAGAAGCTTAAATGTTTGGAGGTAATTAATAAAAAGAACTATCTTTGCAACCGCAAATCGCGGGATAGAGCAGTAGGCAGCTCGTCGGGCTCATAACCCGAAGGTCACTGGTTCGAGTCCAGTTCCCGCTACTAGAATTGACAAGGCTTTCAAGAAATTGGAAGCCTTTTTTGATTAAAAAAAATAAGTTTCATCTATTAATTTTAAAACCCAAACAAGCTGGTGTAACTCGGAATAAGCTGCACATATACTTTATATTCAGGTGCTGTATCATTTTTAATAGTGAATTTAAAATGACTCAAACTTCGTCGATAGCGATAGTTTTCTGTTGAAACTTTATTTGTAGTAAGAATATCTTTTATGGCAAGTGTTCTTTGTGTTGAGCAAATTTCTTTTTTGATGAAGTCTGAAAGTAAGATATCGGAATGTTGTGTGCCTTTTTTTAAATGTAATTCAATGCCAATGGTAGGTTTCCAGACACTAGTAAACTCCAAAGCTACGCTAATATATTCTATAGAATGATGCTCATTTAAATGTTCTTTTACAAGTTTTTTATTTCCATTCCATTGAACTTTTTCTAAATAGGCGAGAAGTGTAGATTTATTAAAGCCTCTAATGTATAGTCTAGTTGTTTTATTAGTAGTTCTAGAATGCATTACACCAATATGTTCAATATATTGACCTTTATCCAAAGCATTTTTACAAATTTCAAGCATTTTGAAACTATTGCGATCAGTATATTGAAAACTCAAAACGGTAACGAGTTTTTCTAATGTTGTTTTGGTAATCGCTTCGGAGGTTAAGCTGATAAATAAGCTTGGTATATTGGTAGTTTCCTGCCCATCAAGATCAATTTCTAACCAAAAACTTTTGATGTTGTTATTGGTTGTTTTTAGATGTAAACAGTTTTTTAACCAGTTTTGAATTTCAATATTTTTATAAATAGAAGGGAAGTGTTCTTTCAAAAAATCGATGTCATCTTTTTGATCGAATGCAATAGCCAAGTCTACTTGATCTTCTTCATTCGAAACACGAAATTCAAAAACGTAGGATAAATGTTGCTTGGGATAAAAATAAGAAAGTTGTTTTTCTAATCGATTCGCGGCCAAAGATGAAACCATACATTCTTCCCCTATGGGAAAAATGCATGGTATGATTTTATTTAATTTTTTAGTTACCAAGTTTTAGGCTCTACTAAATTGTCAAATAATGTTTCTAGTTCAGCCTCAGAACATGGATAGCTTGATTTTTGAACAAGCGTATCTACGAGGTGTTGACTCATTGTTGGGTCAATTAACTTTTGAACTCCTTCAATATATTCAATAAATTCATTACGATATTTTTTCGAGTTTTCTTCTGAAGACCTTAATTTAATAGCAAGACTAGCAAAGGTATTCTCTTTGTCTTTTGCAACTTCGTTAATGAAGGCGATAAAAGCATCTTGATCAGATGATGTCCAAGTATATCCCCAGATTAATCCTGTTGTAGAGTTTCCTATTACTTTGTTAACTGCCCACCAGTTTGAATCTAAGTTTCTAATATCAGAAAATATGGCTGAATACATTTTTTCCGCAGCTTCTTTTAACGGAATATTATCGTTTAACAAGTCAACAATTTTATCTTGGTAAAATAAGATGTCTCCTTCATTACCGTTTTGAACAGCTTTTGCTAATTCTTTTTCAAAACCTTTCATTGTGGTTTTTGTTCCATTTGTGTCATTAGCTAAGATCTGCATAAAGTTAATTAATGCTCGATTAATGTCGTTTGTAGACGGTGCTAGTGTTTCAGTTTTTTTTACTGCTGTTTGTGTTTCCATGGTATACTAATTTTTAAATTAACTGGTAAGACTTATTAAGTGAGATTCACTGGGTATATTGAATAATGTCGTTTTTTCAATATGAGTAATGATTTCGTCAGATAAGCCCATAACATTAGATAAAACTTTTTCTATTTCTTCTTTATTAAGAGTAACTTTTTTTATTTCATTTTTTGTTTTCGTATATAGGGTGTTACCTATGATGGTGTTAATTCCAAATTCATTATTCTTTTTGATATATACGCAGTCATTAAATAAGCTATTGGTGTAACTTTCTTTATGATGTTTTTGAACGTTTTCTGAAGAAAGTGTGTTATTATAGATAGCGCATTTCATGAGATCTTTTTTCGAAGGGAATTCGAATAAGATTGAGAGCTTTTCCTGCTCATCAATAAGTTGAATGGAATGTGGGGTGTTATCAATAGTATTTGGAATGATTTCTATTGGAACTTCATTAGAAATAGAAGTGTCTACAATAAATTCTCGCTTATCATTGGTTGTTACGATTAAGCTACCATGATTTACAAGTCCCATATCGCCCATCGATCCACCAACAAATTTAACTTGAAAGCCCATGTCAATAAGTAAAGCTTGTAAGGCATTGGTAGTTGTCCAACAAGTTCCTCCGATTCCATGTTCTAGCCAAGCTTCGAAAAAAGTAGTTGCATCAATTTGATCTTTTTCAATAAATGGAGATTGTTCTAATTCTAGACGTTTCCAAAAGTTGTCAAAGGGAATGTTTCTGCACCAAGCTTGGTATACTTTTTTTAATCCTTCTTCATTACATTCTGTTGTACTTAGTTTAAAACGATTCAGAAGTTTATGGAGAACTTCAGGAGATATCACTTTTTTTTCGTTCATACTGTTATTTAAGTTGGGTATTAGTATAATATTCAATCATTTTATGGCTTATTCCATAAAACTTTTGGAATTTGTTTCTTTTGATAAAAAAATACAAATTCATTCGTAACAAATGATTTTATCCAAAGTGCTTTTTGACTTTCAGCAATTTTTATTGCTTTGATAAATGCATTAAAAGCTTCGTCTTTTTTATTTAAATTAAAAAGAGCTTTACCTTTAAAACAATAAGCATAAGCAAGGGCATAAATGATTTTATTCTTTTCGGCAAAAGTAATTGATTCGTTTGTTATTTGAAGGGCTTTTTTAAATGCTTTATTTTTTATGAGAGCTACAACTTCAATTAGATTGTAGTAAGGAATTGAAGAGGTTTTTGGTGCCCATTTTTTTCTTGCTTTTTGAAAAACCAAAGTTGACTCGTCATTATTACATAAAGAAAGACTCGCTGAGTTATTTAAGTGGATAGCGCTTTCCCAATAAGGAAAAGCTCCCTTTTGACCGAACAACTCTACATTATCATTTAAATCTTTAAATAATGATTCAGTCTGTTCATTTATATGCGAGAAAGAACAGAGGTATAAATAAAGTCGGGAAGTTTGAGCAAAAACCCCCATGGTCAGATTCGACCAACGATAGGACTTCGCTTTATTCAAAGCATCTTTCATTAAGTTAATAGACTGTTTTTTTTCGCCTAAAAATAATTGAGATAAAGCTTCGAAAGTCATGCATACAACGTAAGGATCTAGGCCGTCAGATATTGGTTTTCTTTTACCTTGATGCTGATCATAAGAATTATAGCAGTCATGACAAGATTGAATGGACTCTTTAAATTGACCATTAAAAAATTGTGTTTGACTAAGACAATCATAAGCCTGAGCTAAACAATTAGAATCACCAATTGCTCTGGCTGTTTTTTTCATTTCTTCAGCAAGTTTGAACATACGTGGAATGTTTCCTTCCGTACATTCATATACCCACATTCCTTTTGCCAAAGCAAAATTTACTTCGTTATTAAATTGCGTGTTTTTAGCTAAGGACTCTACAATTCTATAATTGTCAATAATTTCAGGGTGCTTCCAACCAGATTTATATGTTAAAACGGCAGCTTTGTGAATTCTTAATTCGGCTTCTACAAGAGGCATATAATCTGAAGAACCTTCACTCTTTAGGTTTTCGTTTAGGAATAATGCTTTATCCGTAAGATAAATAGATTCCGATTGCCCTAGTTTTTTTAGAAGTTCCAAGTTTGCTGCTTGTTTATAAAAACCAATAGCATGCTTATATTCTTCTGCTTCATGATAATGATAAGCTAGTCTTTGAATATTCTGTTCACGAAGTTTTAGTGGATAATTTTTTATGTTTTCTCCAATCCTTTTATGAGTTTCCTTTTTAGGAAATGAGGCAATACTTTCAAAAGCGGCATCTCTAATTAAAGCATGTTTAAAAATATAATTTTGAGTGTTTTCCGAATTTTTGTATACAATATTTGATCTAATCAGTATATCGAGATCGTCGTTAACGAAGTTTTTTTCTTTTAAAGAAGAGTTAACAAGTAAGTTATACGAAAATTCTCTACCGATAATTGAAGCAATTTGAGCTGTTTCAATAGCCAATCCAACACTTTTTAATCTTGATTGAAGTAAACCCGTTAAAGAAGATGGTATGTTTAAATCCTCAATTCGTTCCGATAGCTCGTATTTATTGTTTACTTGTTTTATAAGTTTTTTATCAATTAACATTGTCGTTAATTCCTCAATATAAAGCGCAATTCCGTCGGTTTTGTTATAAATTAGCTCAACTATGTCATCGCTAAGCTCTAGCCCATTAAGTAAACTCTCTGCTAAACTCTTTACAAAAAACTTATTTAATGGAGATAGTGCAATTTCTTTAATTAAGGTTTTTTGAGAAAAAAAATGTGAGTTGGATCGAGATGAAAGTAATAGAAAACAATTATTTCCTGAACTTTTTGTAATCAACTTCTCAATAAAACTTTCACTTGTTGGATCAATCCAGTGAATATCCTCTATTAAGATTAGAAATTTCTTGCCATTACCAAAGCTTAAGAATAACTCCTGAAGTAAGTTTAAAACAAATTCTCTTTGATTTTCTGGAGGAACAGAACTTGTTTTTTGAGTTTTATAAGAAATAGAAAACCATGAGCAGAGAATAGGAAGAGAAACTTCAATATTGTAGGTAGTTAGCTTTACAGCTTCCTCTAGCTTTTTAATGATGTTTTCTTGCAGAGTATTCTCATCAATTTTCAAATGATTTTTTAATAAATTAAAAATCGGGTATAGAGTGTCGTTTTGATGTTCAGGTGAACATTGACTATGAAAAATGAGGTTATTTGATTTTGCTACTGATGATTTAACTTCTGAAACAAGTTTAGATTTACCAATACCAGCTTGCCCAGAAACTAAAATTGTATTGTTTGATTTTGTTGAGCTCCAGTGTAGCAATACTTCTTTAAATTCTTTTTCTCTCCCATAAAGTGGTTTTTGAATTGAATTGAATTCGAATTCTTTGTCTTTTCTATGTTCCAAGACAAAACCATTTTTATGTGATTTTAGAACGAAATACTTTTCAAATAGATTTTTTGAGCTTTTATGAATTAAGATAAGCTCTTCGCTTGAATTATGGAGTAACTTCAAGGATTCGTTTAAAATAGGGCCACTAGGAACTTCATCTTTGTTTGATAATAGGGTTCCGGAGTGGATTGCTATTTTTGCACTCAATATTATTTTCTTTTGAAGAAATAAATCGCTTTTAAAACTATTTACTTGATTAAGAACTTCGATAGCGGCTTTACCAGCCATTCTGGTATCATCATCCCCAGCAGAAGGGTATCCAAAGTAGATAACAATAATATTAGCAATTTGTTCGGCTACATGGCCACCGTATTTTGTAACAGTGTCAATGCAATTGTTAATTTGATTTTTTTGGACAATATCGAAGGTTTCTAAATCTAAATGATCATTAGTTTCATTGTTGATGTTTATTTCTATACAAAGTATGGATAAAAATCGCTTCTCTGCTTTTATATGTTGCCAACCAAGCGGGTTTGCTATGGTTAAACAATCATCATTTGAATAAACAGTTGCAGCTCCATATGGAGACATATCTAATGTCTCTAAATTAATTTCAAGAAACTCTTCGTAAATACGTTTGGGGTCTCCAGCTCTTAAAGCGGGAGTTTTCATTAATACTTTTCTTAAAATTGAACCAATAGGGTGTTTTAAAATATAAGAAGGTAATGAAACATGGTCATTACTCAATTGTTGTTGTAAAATATGAGAAATACTTTCACCTTGAATGGCCATTTCACCAGTTAAACATTCGGCTAAAATCAATCCCCAAGAATAAATGTCTGATTTTATTGATGGGGTTTCTCCTCTCAATTGTTCTGGAGAACAGTAGTTTGGGGTTCCTTCAATATTACCCGATTGAAAAATATTGTTTTTCCTACTTTGTTCTTTGTTCTCAGAAAAAGTGCCAGTTCCGAAATCTAATATTTTTATATGATTTCGCAAACCGTTATTTAAGACCATTATGTTTTGAGGTTTTAAATCACAGTGGACTATCCCTTTTTCAAAAGCATGATTTATACCATCCAGTAATTGACTCATGATTTCTTTTATAGAAGAAAAAGAACGAAGTTTTTTATCGGTAATAATGTCTCTTAAACTAAGCCCTTCAATATATTCAAATACAAAAAAAGGTTCGTTTTTAGCTGTAATACCTTTGTCTAAAAGTTTTACAATATTGGTGTGATTCATTTTTGAATAGAGACGAACCTCTTTATCAAAATGGTCTGTTTGAAATACATAATTTTCATGGCTAGCACCGTTGGGAGGTTTTAATAACTTTATTGCTACTACCTGACCAGTACTGGTTTGTTTTGCCTTGTAAATGACGCCATAAGTGCCTTCACCAATAATATTTTTAAGTTCATATGTATTGGCTGAGTGAGTTGTAATTTTTGTTACAAGGACTTCCTTCATTTAAATTTCTAGAATACTTTTAATTAAAAAGATGATATACTTTTTATTGTTTTTAATAAACATTATTAACTATCTAAGCGATAGATAACTGAGATTCTTTTGAAATATTAAATAGAGGGTGAGCGAAACGAATTTTCCCTTTTTTTCGTTCTATAACTTCTGAAAATAAGTAACCATAGGGTTTTAAACCGAATAATTGCTTTCTAAATCTGTGAATTAAAATATTGATGTAATACTCGTCAACACTTTTATATAGTTCTTTAGAAAGTTGAGAAACAAGACCATCTACATTCACCCAACCGTCATTATTAGTTGGTAAATCTTCTTTTGAATCGGAAAACCTTTTTCTTGCTAAAATCAAAAGTAAATGATGATGACTACGTTCTCCTAAATTAAGTTCAAGACCGTCAATCATAATATTTACATGAACGCTTTCTTCATCCTCGCTAATTTTAAATTGAAATTCTGCTTGATCAACTAAGTTTCTTGTATCAACGGTTGCATTTAGTGGTTCATTTTCAATAAACAACCAATCCTCATTGTTAAGTCTGTATTTTTTTTCATGTTCAAATTCGATGGAGTAGGATACAGTTTCAGCCTTCCAGCTCATATTACTCGAATAATAGAACAGAATTTCTTCGTTTTGATCATCTGTGATTTTTTCAAAATTACCTAACTCCATAATTGTATCTGGGTTCGATAATGAAATTAAATAACTCACAGGAGGGTTTAGGTTTACTATTTGATATTTTGTCGACTCATCTTTTCCGAACTGAATAATATCATTTTCCTTTAACTTTGTAGAGGCATGGTGAAGATATTTTTTAGAAATAAGAGTTCCATTTCTACTACAATCTTGAAGATACCAGTCTCCGTTTTTCCACTCTATTACAGCATGTGATTGAGAAATATCGCTTTCGGCTATATGTATTGTAGAAACTTTTTGGTTCCTCCCAATTCTATTTTGGGTATGAAGTATTATAGCTTTATTAGAATGTATGCATTTAATAATTGCCATGGGTTTGAGGGGTAATAATTAGTAATAGTTTTACTTTAATTTGGTTAAAAAAAATAAAAACTCCAAGGGTCGTAATCAAAGTTAATGAAAGTAAGCAAATATTACAAGTGTAATTGTTTAATTTTGAAAACTTTGTGTTCAACAAGTTTGGTTTAGGATGGCATGTTTAATGCTTAATCGCCTTAACCGATGCGAAACATTTATAACCAGTAACATTACTTTTTCCAAGAACTAAGGGTACAAATTTAACTAGAAATTTTCATTGTTTTCTTGAAGCTGCTAAAGAAAAAAGAGATAAATCTTAGTAGTAATGTATATGTGTTTGCTATTCAGTTGTTTATTTAGGTTGTTTATTTGTTTATTTTTCTCCCCATAACTTATAACTAAATAACCTCAAAAACTTGAGGGGTACCTGTGCGAAATAAAATTATCGTTTTTATTGAATCTATATTCTCTTAATTATCAGGTATTTTTTATTTTTATATCAGGATATGGAACTTGTCTAACAATAAGAAGGGATAACTTTTAGCAAGAAAGATAAACAATATGGGGAATGGTTTTTTTTCGTCCTTGTTAATTGCGGGTGCAATTCAAGGTTTCGCATTTAATATTTTTACAATATCGAAACAGAAAAAAGTTAGTAAAGTTATTTTGTATCTAAATCTAACAGTTTTTTTTCTATCACTAAATAATTTGCAAGCTTGGTTGATTGATAAAGGCTATAGTGTTCAAAACTATTTTATTCAGCAATTTGAAGTGGCTTGGTATTTACTATTGTTTCCTATGTTTCATATGTTTTTACTTCACTATTTAAAAGTAAAAAATAGAGGAAATAGAGTTTTACCATTTTTTTTGAGTGTTTTTGTGATAGAATTAATAGTCCGTTCGGCTTTTATAATTCACTCTTATTTTTTTACAGATAATTTTGACCAATCTTTCATCCAGGTATATGAAAGAGTAGAAGAAGTGTTTAATGCTGTTATAGGTATTGGTATTATTACTAAATCAGCCTATTTGGTATTTCAGCAGAAAGAACTATACACGTTTATTACAGATTATGATGATATATATTGGATAAAAATCTTTTTGAAATTAGGAGGTTTGGTACTGATGTTTTGGGTTTTTGCCATATTCATTAATAATATTACTGGAAAAAATTGGGCTTATTTACCCTTAAGGTTAGGAACATCAGTGTTGTTATATTGGATAGGGTATCAAGGTTTTTTTAGGTATAGAATTGTTAAGGATAGAATTTCATTGAGAAATCATTTAATTAAAGAAGGTCATGAAAAAAGCAGTATTCTAGAGAGAAAAAAATCACCACTTACAAAGCATGAAAAGGACTTTGATAAAATTCATAACTATATTTCGGATAAACAGCGCTTTTTAGATCCAAAGCTAACCATGAATACTTTGGCCGATGAGTTAAAAATGAGTCCGAGTCATTTTTCGAAAATAATAAATGGTCATAGCAGTTCAAACTTTTCAGATTACATAAATTCTTTTCGAGTTGAGCAGGCAAAAAAGTTACTTTCCGATAATCATTTCGGAAATTATACGATAGCATCAATTGGTTTGGAATGTGGATTTAATTCAAAGTCTACCTTTTATTCGGCTTTTAAAAAAATGACGTCAATAACACCTACAGAATTTAGAAAGGTTAATTAAGAACTCATTTTGTCCTATTTGATTTAAAAGCATCCTAATTTATATAATTTAGATAATTCTGGACTTTCAAGTTTTTGATTTGTAGTAGTTTAGGTTTGTAGAATTAAAACTATAAACTAATTTAACTATGAAGAAAAAACTATTATTAATTAGTACATTTCTTATTTGTAGTATTGGGTATGCTCAAATAACCATTGAAAAAAGCACTGAGAAAAGCTTGGATCAAATGTTGAAAAAAGTTGACAAAACAAGCTTGAAGTCAGGCGTGTTATTAAATAGGTCAATGAATTTCTCAAAGATTCATCTATTTAACTCTGATGAAAATGATAAGCCAGCCAATTTTGCTTATATGCGGCAGGCTTTACTAGACCTTTACAATGCCTCAAAAGGAGAAAAATTCATTTCTTACTTAAATTTAAAAGAAAAATTAAAGAAAAGTGAAGAAACTGAAAACGTGGTGTCTTTAGGTTTGGTAAATACCGATTTTGAAACTTTGAATTACTCTGAAAATTCAAACAAAGAAAGTGGGGTGAAATTAAACGGAGACTCTTTTACACAACTTGTAGGGAAAAAACCATTTATTTCCCATCATAGTTTGCTCATATCTCCAATGAAAGATGCTGTCAAAGGAAATGTTATTAAGTTCAAATTATCAAAGGAATACTGGTATGAGAATTCAGATAAGAAGATTCAAAATTTGAGTATAAGGTTTAATGAAGAAAACTTTATAACACTGGTTGAAGCAGGAAAGATTGTTAGAAATACGATCAGTTATTCATTTAAAGAAACAGGAGTAAAAACACTAAAATTTAAAACTACATTTAAGGATGGAAGTATAAAAGAAACTAAGGGGAGTTTATATGTAATTACTGATGATATCCTTAGACGACCGCCAACTTCTAGTAGTGGATGTAGTTTAGGAGGAGCTATTGAAAATGGAACCGTAACGGCGGATATTCCTTTTAGGGGATATGACGAATCTTCTCCGTTATACGGTAAAATTGATTATAGAATATTCTTTAGAACGAGTGGTGGGAATACTTCGAGTACTTTAAGAAAACCTGTTATCATTATTGATGGATTCGATCCGCAAGATCGCAGAAGAATTCAAGATGCTGATTGTGCTGCGGATCCAGCATGTGCGTCAAGATATATTTCAGGAGGCCAGTTTAGCGCAGAAGAGCATCGATCTATTAAAGATATGATGAGCTATCAAGATACAAGTGGCGCTCAACAAAACTTAATTTGTGTATTAAGAAGCTTGGGATATGATGTTGTTATTGTTAATCACGCTACTTATACTTCAGGAGGAAGAACTATTGACGGAGGGGCTGATTATATTGAAAGGAACGGATTAAACTTAACGAGGCTAATTAGAAACCTAAATACTAGGTTGTCTAACAATAGTTCAAATGAAGGTTTGGTAATTGTAGGGCCAAGTATGGGAGGGCAAATTTCAAGATATGCTTTGGCTTATATGGAAAAGAAATATGCACAAACAAATCAATCACAATGGAATCATAATACGCGTTTATGGGTAAGTGTTGATAGCCCACATTTAGGAGCAAATATTCCATTAGGCTTACAAGCCTTAATCAATCAAGTAAAAGGAGATAGTTCTGCTGCGCAAGATTTTGCTGATAACCAATTAGGTTCTGCGGGAGCAAAACAACAATTAATTGAACAGTACAATGGTACGAGTGGAAGTTATTTGAACGCAAGGACTGTATCACAAGGGTATTCATATTCAAGAGGGGCTCCGTTTTTTAAGAATTTCTATAACAGTTTGTTTAATAATGGCTTGCCAGGATCTAAAGGATATCCTCAAAACTTGCGTAAAATATCGTTGGTAAATGGTTCTTTAAAAGGATCTCGAGCTTATGAAAATCCATTTACAGGCAATGCAAATGATGCTTTTGCAAATCATAGTCAGCAAGCGGTTAATTTAAGAGCATTTCAACGTATAATTACGGCAACCGTTCATATTGGAAGTATCGAAACATACTTTTTACCAAACACCTCTGGATATGGGAAAATATCAAGATTTAAAAAGGGATTTAACGATACTAGTATTTATACAACTAATAACAATTCTCGTGGAAATATGGACAATGTCCCTGGTGGCTGGTTCCCTGGACAATATGAGCTTGCTGCACCAGTTGTAGGAACAAGTCCTGTTGGTGTAAATGGAAGTTTTTGGACTTCATTTGAAGATGCTTTCGATAATATTGTTTCAGGCTTATTAAATTTACTTGGAGGGAATTATTGGAGTTTGAGAACATTAAAACATTCACATTCTTTTATAGCATCATTTTCTGCTATTGGACATTTAAGTCCAGATAGAAGTTGGGCGGGGCGATTGGATAAAAATTTGGTTTGTCAAAACCTGACCCCGTTTGATTCGTATTTCGGGCATGATAAAAATACTCAACATACAAGCTTCAACAAAGAAAGTGTTCCGTGGTTATTAGCTGAATTAGCAGGAAATGCACAACTACCTTACTTTCCTGTAAATGTTAGTAATTTGGTTGGAACATCAACCATTTGTAGAAATGAAACCAAAACCTATACGTTTACTAGTTGTTCAACTCCAGGAAACGTGCAGCAGTGGACTTCATCTTCAAATTTACCGATTATAAGCAGTACTGGAAACTCAGTGACAATAAGACCTCCAGCGGATAACAGAACTACTGGATGGATAAAGGCACGATTTACTAATGGGGTAACTGTTCAGAAAAATATTTGGGTAGGAAGACCAGGAAGCCCAGCAAGTCTTTCAGGACCAACAAGTGTTAATACGGGAGCACTGGTACGATATAATGGAGGGATTTCCCAAGGAGCGACGAGCTATGTTTGGTGGCTACCATACCCATTTGATGTATCAAGTCCGATTGATTATTTTGCTCAAAATTGGCAAATGGCTCCAACAAATCATAGAAATTTAACAGCAATGACAGGGTATGCTAGGAATAGTGGTTTAGTTCAGTTAATGGGTAATAACCGCTGCGGTAGAGGAGGAGCTAAATATTTAAGAGTATCTCATGCTTCATCTGGTGGAGGTGGAGGAGGATCTGGTGGTGGTGGAATTCCAAGAGTTGGCCCTCAGGGTCCAAAAGATGCTCCCGTTTTAAGAGTATATCCAAACCCGGCAACAGAGTCTATATTTGTTAACTTACCAAAAGTGCAACAAGATGAGGTTTTTGAGGTTGTTGTTTCTGATTTATCAGGAAGAGTAATTTATCAAAGAGAAACGATTGATGAAAGAGTAACTCTTGATGTATCAAAGTTTTCAAGAGGGTATTATATTGTGAGTGTTGGAAGCGAACATCAACAATTAAATAAAAAGATTTCTGTAAAATAGAATCTTGTTTTCAAAAACAGGTTGGTGCCATTCCAACCTGTTTTTTATAGATATCTTTCTGGTTTAAAAGAGGCTATGTTAATACTTGTGTTTTGATTAGAAATTAATTCAGAGACTAATTTTCCTGTTGCTGGCCCTAAACTCCATCCCATCATGGCGTGTCCGGTTGCAAGAGTAACATTATTAAAAGAAGATAGTTTTCCTATATAGGGCAATCCGTCTGGGGAACAGGGTCTTAACCCATAATCTGCATCATTGATAAATTCTTCATTAATTTTCAAATCTGGATAATACTTTTCAGAAGATTGAGCAATGGCTCTAACTCTTTTCATATTAATTTTGGTATTAATTCCTGCTAATTCCATTTTACCAGCGAATCTTGTAAATCCATCCATTGGAGTTACCGCTACTTTAGCTTCAGTTAATATCGCAGGAATCGTAATCCCTGTTTTCTTTTTTACATTAATTCTATAGCCCTTTCCTGGTACAACAGGAATTCTTAGTCCTAATTGTTTTACTAACATAGGAGTCCATGATCCTGAAGCCATTACTAATTCATCAAATTGAATTTTTTGTTGTTTTGTTTGGACGGAAGAAGCTTTTTTGCCAGATACATTTACAGAGATAACTTTCTCATTTGTAATAATATTTACTCCATTTTTTAAGAGGTATGAGGTAAACTCTTTCATGAAGTCTGAAGGCGTGGTATGTGAATCAGAATGATAATAAACAGCTCCTTTAATATTTAATTTAGCATTAGGTTGTAATTGTTGAGCTTCGGAAGCTTTTAAATGTTCGACATGCAATCCTTCTTGTATTGCTTTCTGTCCAATATTCCATTCTTCTTCTCCCATTTTATCAGATTGGTACAACATCATGAGCCCTTTCTTTTGGTAATAAAAATTGAAATCATCAGAGGTTTTTATATCCTCGTACAGTTCCTGACTGAACACATTAATGTTTTTTATTATAGGAATCGATTTTTCTACTTTTTGTTTGGTAGATGCTTTTTTAAATAACCATGCCCATCTAAGAAAATGAGAATTTAAAGTTGGTTTTATGGATAGAGGACTTGTTGAACTAAACATCCATTTAAGCCCTTTGTTTATAACACCAGGAGCGGCTAAAGGAATTATATGGCTAGGTGTTATAATTCCTGCATTCACATGAGATGCACCCGAAGTTAAATCCGATTGATCAACAATCGTTACATTGTGTCCTTGTTTTTGTAAGTAGTAAGCAGAACTTAAACCTATAATTCCACCACCTATAATTAATACGTTTTTATTCATAGTTTAAATTACTTGAAATCCGTGAGCATATGGATCGTCTTGATCGTCTATAGTTATGGTATTGTAACCATATACCTTTGCCCATCCTTGAATACTCGGGATGATAGCTTTTGCACCATTTAAGGTAGTTTCTTCTTCAACTCTCCCAATAAACTTACTACCTATATAGCTTTCATGAATAAAGTCTTCGTGTAACTTCAATTTTCCTTTGGCATATAACTGAGCCATACGAGCCGAAGTTCCAGTTCCACAGGGACTTCTATCGATTGCCTTATCTCCATAAAAAACAGCATTTCTACTTGATGAATTTGAGTCTATCGGGTTACCTGTCCATAAAAGATGAGTAACGTCTTTTATACTTTCATTTTCAGGGTGAACAAACATGTTGGGAAATTTTTTGTTGATTCTAGATCTGAGGACTTGAGAGTACTGAACTATTTTTGAAGCTTTGAAATTATGTACACCACCGAAATTAGCTTGAGGATCAATAATCGCATAGTAATTTCCGCCGTACGCAACATCAAAAAAAAGTTCCCCCAATTCAGGACAGTCAATTGATAAGTTCTCGGCAGCCAAATAACTTTTTACATTCGTTAATTTTACCCATTCAACCTTTCCGTTTGTTTGTTTATACTCAATGTCAACTAAACCAGCAGGAGCTTCCATCTTAAGTTTTCCAGAGATTTTGGGTTTGATTAAACCTTCTTGTATGCCTATGGTAATAGTACCTATGGTTCCATGGCCGCACATTGGTAAACATCCTGAAGTTTCTATAAAAAGAATGGCAAAATCGTTATTAGGATTATGAGGCGGAAAAAGAATGGAACCACTCATCATATCGTGTCCTCTAGGTTCAAACATTAAACCCTTACGAATCCAGTCATATTCTTTTAAAAAGTGTTGGCGTTTTTCACTCATAGTGGCACCAATTAAAGTGGGGGTTCCTCCAGTAACAAGTCTAACTGGATTACCGCAAGTATGAGCATCTATGCAAAAAAATGTTGTCTTCATGAGTAAGTTTTTTACCCCAACCTAACCTCCCTTAAGGAAAAACACCCTTCTAAGCTTTTCCTTTCAGGAGAGGTGTAGGTCAGTATATTATATTGGTTGATTCGTTAATTGGTTATTAACTAATCGTAATATACCTAATGAATTTTCATTTTTTAATTCTTCAGGTAATAACTCATTTGGCCAATTTTGAAAGCTAAAAGGTCTTACCCATCTTTTAATAGAACTTGTTCCAACAGCTGAGAATCTCGAATCTGTTGAAGAAGGATAAGGGCCACCATGAACCATAGACGGGCATACTTCCACGCCTGTTGGTACACCATTGAAAATGATACGCCCTACCTTAGAATATAAGAGCGAAAGTAAATAATTATACTTATTTATTTCTAAAATATTTCCTAAAATTGTACCTGTAAGTTGTCCTTCTAAACAAGAAATGGCTTTTTCTAGCTCCTGTTTGTCTGCACATTTAACTAATAACGAAAAGGGACCGAATACTTCTTTTTGTAGATTAGGGTTGCTTATAAAGTTTTCACCAGAAACAATAGCTAGTGTTTGTGGGGCGTAGTTTTCATTAGATATTTCTTTATTATAAGTAACTTTTACGGATACATTTTTTTCTTCAACTACTTTCTTCTGATTGTTTGAAAAAGCCTTTTTAATAGAAGGATTTAACATACAGGTTGGATTTATTTTTATAATCTCTTTACTTAAATGATTAATGAAGTTATTAAAATAATCACTTTCAATTCCAAGAATTAAACCAGGGTTTGTGCAAAATTGCCCTGTGCCTAAGGTAATTGAGTTGGCGTAGGTTTTAGCTAATTCTTCTCCACGAGTCTTAAGGGCATCAGGAAGTATAACAACAGGGTTAATGCTACCCATTTCAGCAAATACTGGAATTGGAATATCTCTTTTAGAAGCGATATCAAATAATGCTCTACCTCCTTGTATACTACCTGTAAAACCTATAGCTTTAACTTGTGAATGAGCCGCTAGTTTTTGACCAACTTCGATTCCTTTAGAATTTAAATTTGAAAAAATACCATTTGGCATTCCTGTTTCTTTTGCAGCTTTTATAATTGCGGAGGCAACTAATTCTCCTGTGCCTGCATGCATTGGATGTGATTTTACAATAACAGGGCAGCCGGCTGCAAGAGCGGCAGCTGTATCTCCTCCAGCTGTTGAATAAGCAAGAGGAAAGTTACTTGCACCGAAAACAACTACTGGACCTAAGGGGATATTCATTCTCCTTAAATCGGGTTTGGGCATTGGTTTTCTGTCTGGAACCCCAGTATCTATACTAGCTTCAACCCATGATCCATTACTAACAAGTTCTGCGAAAGATCTCAATTGAAAAATGGTTCTTGTTCTTTCACCAATAGCTCTTCCTGGAGGAAGCCCTGTTTCTGAACAATAGGTTGTAACTAAAGTGTCTCCAAGATTTAAAATTTCATCAGCTATTTTATTCAAAAACTCCGATTTTTTTTTACCAGGAAAAGTTTTGTAGTCCTCAAAAGCTTGATTAGCTATAAATAACGCTTGATTTATTTCATCGTTGGAAGCTTCGTAAAAGAGCGTGCTGTTTTCTTTTTGTAATTCAGGATTATATGTTTTGTATGTTGTTTTACCTGTTGCTGATAACTTATTTCCTATGTAGTTTTGACCTGAAATTTTTGTGATGGTAGTTGTTGCCATGAGATTTTTAAGTTTTGTTGTTGAATAGTTTATAACTTAGATAAGTTAGGTCTGGTTTTTATACCATTTTCTATTATTTGAAGAACATTTTCTCGCTCTTTATCGATAAGGGGCAATCTTGGAGCACGAACATTTTCCGTACCAATTCCAGTTGCTACTTCTGCTAATTTTATATTCTGTACTAATTTAGTATTAATATCTAGTTCTAACAATGGTAAAAACCATCTGTAAATCTGTAATGCTTTGTCGTATTCTTTTTGCTTCATTAAGCTATAAATGGCCACGGTTTCTTTAGGAAAAGCACAAACTAATCCAGCTACCCAACCGTCTGCACCTAACGCCAAACTTTCAAGGGCAAGGGTGTCAACACCACTTAAAATAGCAAGTCTGTTGCCAAAGCGATTTTTTATTCTAGTTACATTAGAAATATCTCTGGTTGATTCTTTAACGGCTTGAATATTTGGACAAGAATCTAGCAAACTTTCGAACATATCTAGTGTGACTTCTGTTCCATAATCAATAGGATTGTTATATACCATAATTGGTAATGAGGTAGCGTTCGCGGTTTGTTTAAAATATTCTATTGTTTCCCTAGCATCAGCTTTGTATCGCATTGGAGGCAACATCATTAAGGCAGAAGCCCCATCCTCTTCAGCTTTCTGTGCTGCTGATATAGCGTTTTTGGTGGTCTGCTCGGCAATATTCATAACTACGGGAATGTTTCCCTTAACAATACGAACAGTTTCTTTAATTAAGACACTTTTTTCTTGGCCGGATAGAGTAGAAGCTTCCCCTAAAGTCCCTCCTAAAATAATACCATGAACTCCAGCTTTTAATTGAGCTTCGATATTTACCTCAAACATTTCTAAATCTAAAGAATCAGTATTTGTGAATTTTGTGGTTACAGCTGGCATAACCCCTTTCCATTGAATATTCATATTTTAGTTTTTAACAAATTTAAAATCAAATTGAAATATATTTTAGCCTTAAATTACCTGATAGTAATAGTATATTATCTTTTTATTGATATGTTTAAATGTTTATTAGCATATATTTTATAGTTTTATAGGATTATGATCGTTTTACCATTTAAAATTCCAAAGACTAAAAATTTAGGAGTAACCTATCAGGAAGATAGAGGAAAGTTCTTTTTCGATAAATTACATGAGCACGATGAAATACAAATAACTAGAATTGTAAGTGGAAAAGGAACGGTATTAGTTGGAAATGCAATTCATGAATATTCCGACGGCGATATTTTTGTGATTGGGTCGAATCAGCCGCATATTTTTAAAGCAGAAGTGTCTTCAGAAAAGGAATCGTTTATGCAATCGTTGTTTTTTACAAAATATTCGTTTGGGAAGGAGTTTTTTGAATTGGATGACTTTAGAGAAATGGACGAATTCTTTTTGAATTCTCGCACAGGGTTTAGGGTAAAGTTTGATAAAGGAAAACTGTATACTTATTTTGATTTATTGATGGCTGGTAGTGATTTCGACCGTTTTCTCTACTTCTTTAGTATCTTAAAGTTATTGAGGAAGGGGAAAATAGAGAAACTGTCTAGCTTTATTGATAATAAAGAATATTCGGATAATGAAGGTAAGAAAATGCGGAATATTATGGATTTTACATTAGAAAATTACTCGCGAAAGATTGATTTGGTAGATGTGGCTGAGATAGCAAATTTAACCGTAAATGCCTTTTGTAGATATTTTAAGCAACGAACGAATAAAACATACTTCACTTTTTTAAATGAAATTAGAATTGACAGAGCTTGTAAACTTTTAAAGAATAAAGAATATTTAATTACTGAAGTTTCAGAGATGGCTGGCTTTAATAATTTGTCTAATTTCAATAGAAAATTTAAAGAGTTAAAGAAAATGACACCATCTGAATACCGTATTAGTTTCTAAAATGTTAAGGAGAAGTGTGGTTTTTTAAAAAATTAACAATTTTTTGAATGCGGTTGTTTATATTTGACATCCTATTACTATATGCTACATGAAAATTAACGTAACTCTTCTCGTTTTGCTGGTTTCGTTTGGACTTAAAGTTCGGGCTCAAGAAACATTACCAATTTATTTCGATTATTTATCTGATAATGTGTTTTTAATTCACCCGGCAGCAGCTGGTGTTGGTGAATGTGCAAAAATTAGATTAACTGCGAGACAGCAGTGGGCAGGAGTAAGAAATGCTCCTGAATTACAAACATTGAGTTTTCATTCTAAAGTAGGACCAGATTCTAAAGCAGCTTATGGTGTTGTTTTGTTTAATGATAAAAATGGTTTTCATTCACAAAAGGCACTTCAAGGTACTTATGCATATCATTTACTTTTAGGAAATGAAAATCAGTTTAATCAATTGTCGTTTGGATTATCAATGTCGGTTGTGCAAAATCAGGTGGATCAAACCAATTTTTTTAATGATCCGACGGTAAGTCAGGTAGTGGAGAGTAATTTGTATTTCAATGCTGATTTTGGGATGGCTTATCATTATGGTGGATTTTCATCATATTTAACGATAAAAAATATTTTGCTTTCGGCAAAGGGTCAATTAAATGAGGAATTTGAGTCTTTAAACTTAAGAAATTATGTTCTTGGTGCGGGATACTTTTTCGGAGACGAGGACAAAATTCAGTTTGAGCCATCATTTATGTTTCAATATAAGGATCAAACAGGTGAGAAACTTGTTGATTTGAATATGAAAGTATATAAAACACTTGAAAATAGTAAAGCACAACTATGGGGTGGTATTTCGTATAGAAAAGGTTTCGATGGGAGTATATTCGGAGATTCAAATTACGTGTCACCATTTGTAGGTGTAAACTATAAAAGGTATATGTTTGGATATACATTTACAAAGCAATCCGGAGATGTTGTATTTGGAGACGGAAACTTTCATCAATTATCTTTTGGTATGAATGTATTGTGTAGAAAAAGAAGAGGATCTGCATGTCCAAATATTAATGGTAGATTATTTTAAAAATCTACTTCTTCGATACTTATTGAAGGTAAATAATCACTTAATATATTGCTTAAAACGGATTTGTTTTTGTTAATTAGAAACAGATTTGTAGCGGTTCTTTTTTGCGTATTTAAGAGCTGATGTTTAGATAATACATTTTTAGTTTGTATTGCTACGGCATGCCCAGAGTCGATAATTGTAACTGAAGAGCCCACAATTTTTTGTATTTGAGGTTTTAAATAAGGATAATGGGTACAACCTAATACTATATGATCGGCATTAGCTTCAATCATAGGGTTGAGGTATTTGTTTAAAAGAGCATCCATTTCTTCAGATATTATCTTTCCATTTTCTATTAAATCAACAAGACCTTCGCCAATTTGTTCAATTATTTTCGGGTTAGATATTAGATTTGAAGATGTCGTTTCAAACAGTTCGCTATTTAAGGTTCCTTTGGTAGCTAGAATACCTATAATATTTGTTTGTGTGCGCAATGCTGCGGGTTTTATTGCAGGTTCTATACCTATGATAGGTACATCGTAATTTTGTCTTAAAACCTTTATTGCGTTAGTAGTAGCGGTATTGCACGCAATAACTATGATTTTAGAGTTTTTCTCTAATAGGTATTCAGTGTTTTTAATAGCTAAATGAACAATTTCATCCTTTGTTTTATTTCCATAGGGTGCATTTTTACTATCGGAAAGATAAAGTGTGTCTTCAAAAGGTAAGAGGCTGTGAATTTCTTTCCAAATAGAGGTGCCTCCTATACCGGAATCGAATATGCCAATGGGATGAATTGTTTTTGTCATAGTGTTACAAAAATAAAAAAACCTGCTCTATTGTGGAAAGCAGGTTTTTTTATTATATGAGTTTAGAATGTATTAAAAACCTAATTTAGTTTTTACAGCATTGTATATGTCTTCACCTTTATCGTATACGATTAACCCTTTACCTGGAGCAGCGTCAAATACATAGATAATACTTTTTTCTGCTGCTACTGCTTTAATTGCATCTTCAGCTTTCTTTAAAATAGGAAGAGTTTTCTCTTGATATTTTTTCTGTAATTCTTGCGCTGCTTGTTGTTCAGCTTGAGCAATTTTTTGTCTATCTTGTTGAACTTCAATAGCTCTTTTTTGATTCTCTTCTTGAGTTTGACTCTTACCCTCAGCTTCGTATTTAGTTATTTTAGCTTTAAGTTTATTAATTAAACTCTCAATATCGTCGTTATAAGTCTTCTTTAATTTTTCTAATTCTGCTTGCATAGCCTTAGTTTCTGGCATGCTAGATAACAATTTATCAGTGTTAATATGTGCAGTTTTTTGCGCGTTAGCAACACCACCTAATCCAACTGTAAAAATTGCAACTAATAATAACTTTTTTAAATGTTTCATTTCTGTTGTTTTGATTTAATAATTATCTCTATTCTTGATTTATTTGTTTTTTTCTTCTTGCTGTTTCTTTTCTAATTCTTTCTTTTTCTTTTCAGCTTCTTTGGCTTTTCTCAAGGCTTCTTTTTTCTCTTTAAGAAGCTTCCTTTTGTCAGCTTGAGCCTTTAAACGAGATTTCCTTTGTTCTTCAATTTTTTTAATTCTTTCTTCTCTTTCTTTTATTTTTTTCTGTTTAAGAGCTTCTCGTTGTTTTTGTTTGTCGCTTAAATCACCTTTATTACTTAAAAGTTCTTTTTTAGCTTCAATTTTCTCCTTTTTCGCTTGTTGTTTTTGATCAATTTTGATCATTTTCACAATAAGGTCGCTAATATCGTGTTTTTTATTAGAATATAACATTACTAATTCAGAAGATTTGTCAAAAACAAAATCGTACTTCTTTCTTTTTGCAATATCTTGAATCGCATTGTATACTTGGTCTTGTACAGGTTGAATAAGTTGTTTTCTTAAATTAAACATATCTCCTCTCGGACCAAAGTATAAAGACTCTAAACGTCTCAATGCTTCTTGTTTCACTTGTATATCTTCTTCACGCTCTTCAATAAGTTCTTTCGTTAATATTGCTTTTTCATTAGCTAAATCGGTTTTTTGAACTTCAATATTACGAGCTTCTTTATCTAATTTATTGCGCCATTTTTCAACCTTCGCATTTAATGCATTTTGTGCGTCTATATATTCAGGAATATTCTGAAGAATATAATCCATGTCAATATAGGCTAAGCGTTGACTTTTTTGTGCAAAAGATACAGTTACTATAAGTAAAAGAACGATTGTAAGAATGTTTTTTTTCATCTTGTATATAATGTGTTTAGAAAAAACCGTGCCAAAAAACCAGACACATTACAAATGTATGGTTTTAGAACTGTCTTCCAATAATAAAATGTGTTTGCCAACCTGAATTAGTCGGGTCAATTGTATCTTCAAATCCTGGTAACGGATCAAACCCATAACCAAAGTCTATACCTAGCAATCCAAAGGCAGGCATAAAGATACGTACACCAACTCCAGCTGAACGTTTTAATCTAAACGGATTAAAGTCACTAAAATTGTCATAAGAATTACCTGCTTCTAAAAATCCTAATGTATAGATAGACGCTGATGGTTTATCGGTTATTGAATAACGTAATTCTAATTGGAATTTGTTATAAATAGCACCTCCATCAACTGAAGAGATTCTGTTGTTTTCATATCCTCTAAGACCAATTACTTCTCTTCCATCTAACTGCCCTTGAGCAATTCCATCACCTCCTACAAAATAACGTTCTACTGGTGTTAAACCTAATTCATTATTATAAGTTCCTAAATATCCTAATTCGAAATTAGACATTAAAACTAATTTGTTAGCTAATTGGGTATACCATTTACCTTTAGCAGATAACTTATAATACTCTAACCACTTATACTTATCGGCAAAATAAGACTGCTCTTTAGGTGATCCAGGGAAGGCATCATCAGGTCTGGTATAATCTTTTCCGTTTATTAATGAGTATGGTAAAGTAGCTTTTGCGCGAATTGTAAATTCAGAACCATAGGTTGGGAAAATTAAACTTGGTCCTGCCGAGTTTCTGGTAAGCGCAACTGTATATGCTAAATTGTTAAGATCACCTTCACTTAAAAATGCATCAGTCGAAGCCCCTACTCTATATCCATAGTTTTGAAGCTCGATACGTTGGTAACTGATCGATTGAGACAGGCTGAAATAATCATCAGGCCATCTTAAACGCTTTCCTAAACCAACTTGCGCACCAATAATACTTAAACTTTGATTTCTGTCTACTGTATTTGTTCTAAAATCAAAACGATATTGATTAGACATATATACAGAGAATGATAATGATTGTGGTGTTTTTCCTCCTAACCATGGTTCAGTGAATGAGAAACTATAGGTATTAAATGTTCTACTCGCTTGTAAACGCAATGAAAGGCTCTGACCATCTCCCATAGGTAATGGTTTATAAGCTTCTTTATTGAATATGTTTCTTACCGAAAAATTGTTGAATGATAAACCTAAAGTTCCAATGAAAGATCCTCCACCGTAACCTCCTTGAAGCTCTATTTGACTCCCTCCTTTTTCAACAACTGAGAAGTCAATATCGGCCGTTTTATCTTGGTAATTAGGTTTTACATCAGGAGTAACATTCGTGTCGAAAAATCCTAATTGACCAATTTCACGAATAGATCTAATAATATTTTGTCGGCTAAAAAGATCACCTGGTTTTACACGAAGTTCTCGGTAAATAACATGATCATTCGTTTTGTCATTACCTGATACGGTAACCTTTTTGATGGTAGCTTGCTCGTCTTCTCTAATACGTACTTCTACGGTAATTGAGTCGTTTTTTACCTTTGTTTCAACCGCGTTTACTTGAGAAAATAAGTAACCGTTGTTGTGGTAAAGAGTTTGGATATCTTGAGAAGAGGGAGTTCCATCACCAGAAATTCTTTCCTTAAGAACTTTTCCGTTATAAATATCTCCTTTTTCAATTCTCAAAAGAGCCTGTAACTGCTTATCAGTATAACTTTTATTACCAACGAAAAGAATATCGGCAAATCTATATTGACGACCTTCTTCTAAGTCTATTTCTAAGTTAATCGTATTATCATCGTTCCAAGTAACTTTATCAGCTAAAACTCTTGCATCTCTGTATCCCTTTTCGCTATACATTTCAAGAATCTTCTCTAAATCTTCCTTGTAGTCTTCGATAACATATTTAGAAGATTTCCAAAAACGCCCTAAAAACTTACGCTTAGTGTTTTTCATTGCACCTCTTAAAGAGGCATCAGAAACGGCTTCGTTTCCAGTAAAGTTTATCTCTTTAATTTTAACACGATCTCCTCTATCAATAAAAATACTCATTGTAACCGTATTTACATCTGAGGTGTCTTTTTTCGTGTCAACAGAAACTTTGGCCTTTAAATAACCCTTATCTGTATATTTTTTCTTGATATAATTTCGAGTGGTTACAATTAAGTTATCAGTAACCATTACACCTTTTCTAAGTTCAGTTTCTTTCTGTAAATCTTTAGCTTTTGATTTACTAACACCGTTTATGTTTATTTCAGTAAGTTGAGGAAGCTCTTCAACATCAAATTGAAGGTACACTGTTTCACCGTCTCTTTTTGATAGATAAACGTCTACTTCACTAAACTGTTTACTTTCATAAAGTTTTTTAATTGCACTCGTAAGTTTATCCCCTGGAAGTCTGAGTGGTTGACCAGTTACTAGTCCCGTATAAACTCTAACGGTTTGCTCACTGAACTTCTGTAATCCCGTAACTGTAATACCCCCTAAAACATATTCTTTCCCTTTTTCGTATTCAATAACACCTGTTGTACTTGTGCTATCTTTAGCTATTTCTTGTGCTTTTAAATTAACTGCAAAAAAAGCAGTAATTATTAGTGCAAATAAAAATGAATTTCTATTCATTGGTTTCAATCTGTTCACTTGTTTTTCCAAATCGTCTTTCCCTGTTTTGATAATCTAATATGGCATTAAAAAGGTGTTCTTTTCTAAAATCAGGCCACAGTACATCTGTAAAATATAACTCTGCATATGCCATTTGCCATAGTAAAAAATTACTTATTCTATGTTCCCCACTTGTACGTATCATCAAATCAACGTCTGGCAAATTAAACGTATATAAATGATTATTTATAATTTTCTCGTTAATTTTTTCGATTTCTATTTCATTATTAACAACTTTTTTAGATATGTTTTTAATAGCGTTAACAATTTCCTCTCTTGAACCATAACTAAGGGCAAAAGTCAATGTAATTTTCTGATTGTCTTTGGTTTTGTCTATTACATTGCTGAGAACTTTTTGAGCAGATTTAGGCAAGCTTTCGGTGTTTCCGATAGCATTCACCCTCACATCTTTTCTCATAAATTCAGGTAGTTCTTTTTTCAGAGTAGTAATAAGCAAGCTCATTAAAGCATCTACTTCAAGTTTTGGTCTATTCCAATTCTCAGTAGAAAAGGCATACATTGTTAAGAATTTTACGCCTAAATCAGAAGCTGTATCGGCAGTTTCTCTAATAGCGGTAAGAGCATTTCTATGCCCAAAAACACGTTGCATTCCTTTACCTTTTGCCCATCGACCGTTGCCATCCATGATGACGGCAATATGATTAGGAACCTTATGTAAATTAATGCTTCGTAATTTTTTTTCCATATGTGTTATTCTGTTAATCCACTATAACATTGTGGTCTTCCAAAGGTATAAACAATTGATAAACCTGTAAAGGTATATAAATCATTTCCATTTCCTCCAAAATTTAAGTTGTTAATTTTTGGGGTGCTATAGTCGATATCGTCAGTGAAGGTATATCTAGCGCCTATTTCAAAAGCAATAGCAAGATTGTCAAAGAGTAACCCCTTAACACCAATTCCAAAAGGAATGGCATAAGAAAATTTACTTTCAAGACGAATGATATTATTAGAAACCATTTCAGCAGGGCTTTTGTAATTAAAAAGAGCTATTTGAGTAAATATATATGGAGTATAGGTAGTTCTATAATCGCTAATATTATAGTCGAAAAAGTTGAATTCTGCTCCAGCCGCAAATTCATGAACGGTGTTTGAAAAACTTCTTCCTTGAGTTTGCCTGAAAGGATTATCAGCATCTGCATCATTGGCTGAAGTTGGAATGTATGTATAATTTCCTCTAAGCGCTATTCTTGGGTTAATATTGAATTTGTAAACAATTCCTCCCGCTAATTTATTTGGATAAATGTAGTTGGTTCTACCAATATCACCAATGAAATTAGAGCCACCGATAAAAGCCCCTATTTCATGGCTTTGAGCTAGGGTAATAGTCGAAATTATTGTAAATAATATAAATGTAACTCGTTTTCTCATTGTAAAATTAGCGTGCAAATATAGTAATTTGAATTTGCTTTAAAAAGTTAATAAATTGTCTTTTCTGATTAACTTTTTTTTCATCAAATTATTGTGGAAGGAGCGTTAAAGTGCTTCATTTCGCGTGTCTTCTCCCCATAATAGTTTACTCCTGAGTGTTTTTAAATACGATTGATTTTTCAAGACAATGCTTTTAATGGTAAAAGGAGCTTTTTTAATATAAATGCTAGTTCCTATATTTACTGTAGCAATTCTTGAGTCTAGCGAAACTAAATAGTCCTTCTCTCGTGCATTTACTTTTAACTCAATTGATGTGTTGTCAGGGATAATCATGGGGCGAGCGTTAAGATTATGTGGCGCGATAGGAGTTATAATTAAACTTTTTGAGTTAGGTAAAATTACGGGGCCATGACAACTCAGTGAGTACCCCGTTGATCCTGTTGGTGTTGCAATTATTAGTCCATCAGCCCAATAGTTCGTTAAATACTCGCCATCTAAGTATGTTTTTACGCCGATCATAGAAGTTGTGTTTCTTCGGGCGACGGTTATTTCATTAAGTGCGAAATTAATTTCAGAGAATTCCTTTGTTTCTGGATTCGTTTTAATTTCTAACAAGGTTCTTTCTTGAATTGTGTATTCCTTATTAAGTAATAAGGCAATAGCTTCATTTATTTGATTTTTTTGAACAGTAGCTAAAAAACCTAGTCTTCCCGTGTTTATTCCTAAAATAGGAATGTTAAGATCTCTAATATAGGTAACAGCCCTTAATATGGTTCCATCTCCTCCCATAGTGAATAGTACATCGAATGAGTTTGAAAGATCGTTAAAATGCGCGTATGTTGGGTACTTTTTATCAAGCGACAGCTGTTGCGTTAATAGATTGTAGAAATCTTGCTCAAAGAAAACCACAACATTGTGCTTATTTAAAATAGAAAGTAATGTTTTAATTTCTTTTTCAGAAGAAATTGTATAAGCTTGGCCGTATATAGCTACTTTTTTCAAAATATTGGTCTAATTTAGGTTAAGATACTTTGATTACATATCTAGGTACTTTCTCAAATACCTTGCTCTGTCTTTAAGTTCTTCTAAGTAAGAGTCGTCTTCATGTTGCGTAACTACAGTATAATCATATCTTCTAAAAGTTTGGATAATATCATTAATAACATCTGTTGAAACTTTTAACGTAATTTGAATAGTTTCTGGGCTTTCAAATGAAATATACATTCCTAAAAGTTTTCCTTTGTTACTCTCAATTATTTGAGAAATTTCACTCATGGAGTAGTCCGTATTATTCTTCTCAACAATTAATGTATCACTATCTAAATGTAGGAATGGACTATCGGCTAAAACGTCTAAGATATCACCCAATTCATAATATCCAATGTAGTTGAGTTCTTTGTCTAAAACCGGAATTAAGTTACTATCATTATCAGCGAACAAAGAAATTAAGTCGAGTAAAGTTGCGTTTTCACTGGTGTAAAAATGGTCAAGAAGGTAATCATATTCTTTTAAAAGAGCTTCTTTATTATCAATCGTTTGAATATCACTACCAGGCAAACAGCCAACCAATTTTCCGTTTTTTACAATTGGTATATGTGTAATTGGCAGTTCTCTACATAATTCCTGAGCAGAACCCACGGTGTGATCAAGGTGAAGTTCTCGGATTTCGTTAAGTATAAAATCGTTAATATTCATTAGCACGAATATAGGTTAAAATGATTTAATGATTTACTTTTGCATAGCAATAAAGCTTTACTAATATACCAAGCAATTTTTATAATGACAAAGTTAAGTGTAAATATAAATAAAATAGCGACGTTACGTAACTCGAGAGGAGGGAATGTTCCAAATTTATTACAAGTTGCTAAAGATGTTCAAGAGTTTGGTGCCGAAGGTGTTACTATTCATCCAAGACCCGATGAAAGACATATTCGTTATCAAGATGCATATGACTTAAAGCCAGTAGTTATTACTGAGTATAATATTGAAGGTAATCCAATTCCGAAGTTTAAAGACTTGGTATTAGATATAAAACCAACACAGGTTACTTTGGTGCCTGATGGAAATGATGTTTTAACATCGAATGCTGGTTGGGATACTGTAACTCATCAGTCGTATTTAAAAGATGTAATAGCTGAGTTTAAAGAAGCTGGAATAAGAACATCAATTTTTATTGATGCAGATTTGAAGTTGATAGAAGCGGCTGGAACCATTGGAACAGACAGAATTGAGTTGTACACTGAAAATTTCGCAACGGAATTTGCAAAAGGAAATAAGGATGCTGTTAAAACTTATACTGATGCAGCTATTTTGGCTCATGATTTAGGATTAGGTATTAATGCAGGGCATGATTTAAATTTGGATAATATTGAGTTTTTTAAGAAAAGTATTCCAAATTTAGCGGAAGTTTCGATCGGGCATGCTTTAATTTCTGAGAGCCTCTATTTAGGGATAGAAAATGTAGTGAATATGTATTTACATCGACTTAAAGGATAATTTTTTAAGTATGGATATTTTACATTCAAGAATTGTTGGTGAGGGGAAACCATTACTGATACTTCATGGTTACTTTGGTATGGGAGATAACTGGAAATCTCACGCCAATAAATTTGCGGCAGAGGGATACCAAGTTCATCTAATTGACCAAAGGAATCACGGTAGAAGTTTTCATACGGATGCATTTGATTATGAGTTATTGGTTCAAGATCTATTTCGTTATATAGAGTATCATTCAATTGAGAAACCTCATGTTCTAGGTCATTCTATGGGAGGGAAAACTGCCATGTTATTTGCTGTCGAAAATGCTGATTTATTGGATAAATTAGTGATAGTAGATATTTCTCCGAGAGATTATCCTCCGCATCATCATGATATTCTTGGAGCACTGAATTCAGTTGATTTTAGTAAGCAGAATTCAAGAAAATTAGTTGATGAGAAAGTTTCTGAATTGATTCCAGAAGTTGGAGTGCGACAGTTCTTGTTGAAAAGTGTTTATTGGAAGGAAAAGGGGCTGTTAGATTTTAGGTTTAATTTAAAGTCGTTAACTGAAAATAATAGAGAAGTTGGAGTAGCACTTCCATCGTTTACTATGTTTGAAGGGAAGGTTTTATTTTTGTCAGGTGAAAAATCAAACTATATTACCTCTGATGATATTCCTTTAATAAAAGCTCATTTTCCAGAAGCCAAAATAAAAGATATTTCAAATGCAGGTCATTGGCTACATGCAGAAAATCCAAATGAGTTTTTTAAAGCTGTTATTGATTTTATTTAGAAGTAAATTAATTTTACAATATATAATTCCGACCAAATGGTCGGAATTTTTTATGCTCAAATAAATTAATAAATAACTCGGTGTTCTAAGTGTTTTTACTAGGTATCGTTGACTTTTTACTGAGTTTAGTTTTAGTAAAATTCCCAATTGTTTTAAATAATAGTTTTAAGTTGTTTTGCAGGCTAATTATAACCAAACTAAAAATATTATTTAAAATGAAAAACAAAAAAGTACTACTATTGTTTGTCTTTGGGCTATTTCTAATTTTAGGAGCTACAGCTCAGTGTCGAGTTTACAAAAAAACGAGTGTTTACTATAGCGGAAACCCCGAAGGAGGTAAGGAGCTTGGGTTTCTTAGTAATGATAGGGTTTATAAGAAAACCAGTGTTTATTATAGTGGAAATCCTGAAGGGGCTAAAGAAGTTGGTTTTATTAAGAACAACAGAATTTACCAAAAAACCAGTGTGTATTATAGCGGTAATCCAGAAGGAGGAAAAGAGCTAGGATTCATACAAAAGAATAGAGTTTACCAAAAAACAAGCGTGTATTATAGTGGAAACCCAGAAGGAGGTAAGGAGCTTGGTTTTTATGCAAGTAATCATGTGTATCAAAAAGCCTCAGTTTACTACAGTGGGAATCCTGAAGGAGCTAAAGAAATTGGTGTGTTAGGAACAGTTGGGAGTGATGGAGCAAAAGGAGCAGCTGCTCAGTTACTGTTGCTTGCTGATTAAAGCTAAACACTAATATTTTAGATTCAGTTTTAAGTCAAGGTCGCTTAGTTTCTAGGCGGCCTTACAAAAATAATAATTAGAAGAATGTTTTAGGAAGAAACGAGGCGGAAAACCTTACATTTCCACCCCGTGTTGCCCCATCCATAAAATGCTAATATTTAAGAGATATCTTTTGGAGTATCGGCAATAATTGTATTTATCTTAGAGGTTATGTTATCTGCTTCTTTTTTATAACGGCTAAATACTTCATAAATAGCTTCTGTTATGATGATATTGTTTCTTTTACCCGAATAAACTTTTTGAATGGTTTCTATGGAAAAGCAATGCCCATTTTGGGCTAAATATTGCCTGACCCTTTCTCTGTACTTTGGTGGTTTAATTCGTTCTAATTCTTTTCGTTGAGTTGATGATATCATAAACAGCAAGTCTTTTTTTGGAAAATGATAGCACTTTTAATTTATATTTGTACGAGTTTTGTACTTAATGCTTTTCAAATATACAAACAAAATTCTAATTATAAAACAAAATTATAAACTTTTAGAAAAAAGTTATTTCAAAATGGTTGATTTTATAGATGATACTTACAAAAGAGTAGCTAAAATTATTGAAGTAAATAAGTTGAACATTAGGTCTTTTGAAGAAAAGATTGATGTATCGAATAATTCAATAGGTACAGCTATTAGAAGAAAGGCTTCTTTTAAAAGTAATGTGTTAAACAAAATTCTCCATGCTTTTCCAGAAGTGGATCCTACTTGGCTACTAACTGGCAGAGGAACTATGTCTTTAGAGAGAGGTATCGATGGTTTAGTGCAAGAACCGTCTTCTTCTTATGAAGTTTCATTATTAAACACTAAAATCAAAGAAAATCTTCTGGAATTACTATCAAAAGATGAAGAAATTGGTAAAATGTTAAATATTCAAATTGAAAATTTCATAAAAAACAAAACCTCATAAGAATGAGGTTTTTAGTTGTTTGTAATGTGTTTAATTTTTAGTTAAAAGCTTTAACTTTTTCATGAAGCTGATGATGAAACATTAAAATCAGGCCAATACTTTTTTGTTCTATTCGTTGACAATTATTGATAGCATTATCTATTTTTATTACGGTTTTGTCAAAACCACCATTTTCCAAAAGATTACCTTCTTCTTTTCTAAATATCCCATCATCAACAATAGCTTCCTTGAATTCCTGAACATCATCAATATTTGACATTGGAATAAATTCTATTTTATCGATAGCATCTAAAATAGTGTTGTTTGATTCAGTAAGCTGTTTAACGTTACTAATAAACTTTGCTATTTCTGATTGCTCTACTTCTGACTTAGTTTGCAGTTGTTGTAGATCTTCAAAAATTGTGTTTTTTACAGCAACTATACCTTTATAAATTTCAATGATAACTTGGTGTTGTTTGTATATCTTTAATAGCTCATCTTGTTTATTGTTTTGAATGGCTAAGTTCAAATGAATAGCACAAAAGCGAGTATCCCAATCTTTAAAGTTTTCATTAAATATTTTTTCGCGTTCTGCAACCATTGTTTCATATCCTTCCTGAAGATCTTTTTTATTGTATTCCTTACCTTGAAAGTTAAAAGAAACATCTTTTGTAGTTCCTTGAGAAATTTCAACAGCTTTGTTCATTAAGTTTTCAATTTCTTTTACAGGATTCATTAATGTTGTCAGGCTTTCTTTCAAATACGTGATGTCATTTTGATAAACCGCCTCTCTTTCTTTGGCTCTTTTTAGTAATTCGTCATGAGCATCAATAAACAAAAACCTGTTTAAAAAAGTGTCTTGATATTCCGCAAGAAGTTCTTTTCCTTGCATTTCTTGAATGATAAAGTTTTCAAAAACGGTTGAAGTTGAGAATTCAAGAGATTCTTTACCTATATACTGTTTGTAAACAAGCAAGGTCATTTCTTCTTGAAGTTCATTGGCTTTTTCAAAGAGTAACCAAGGAGAACGATCATCTGAACCGCATTCAATATATGGAGACTTTGCATTCTCTTGTCTCAAATTGTTAGGTGGATGGCTAGCATACATACTTACTTTTGAGTTTTCGGAAGAAGAAAAATATTTTTTTCCACCCATCGAATGCTTAGGAAGGTTTGTTAGTTTTTCTAACTGAGAATCTTTTACTTTGTCATGAGCAATTTGGTTGTGAGTATATAAATTTTTAGTGAATACTTTCTTTTTTGAAGCTAAATAGGCATGTTCAATGGTGTTATTCCAGTTTTCGAAACCGACATCAAGTTTCCATAGAGCGGCAATAATTGCATCGCTTCCGGAGGTACTTACAGCAACTTTGTCTGCGTTAAACTCCATTTCCCTTGATAAGGAAGAATACATGATGTTTAAGAATTGATAAAACAAAGCAAGTGTTTGTCTAATTATCCAAATAACAGGTGTAATAATCCAAGCAGCAAAAGATAAACGAATATCTGAGGCTCTCCATTCATCAAGTAAATTGTCCCAGCTATCTCTATTGTATATCATATCATGAATAATAGTATTCGCCGAGTTAATATAACTTCCAATTTTCATTGCTTTTTGGGCAAAGTGGCCGAACTCATGGGTGATAACAGCTTTAAATTCAGTAAGGTTAAGCGAGTCTATTAAGCCTAAACCAATAGTAAGTTCTTTTTTTATGGGTAAAAATAAGCTAAGCCAAATATTGGAATATGCGACATAAGCATTTACATCAGGATCGATGAAAATATTTTTAGGTTTTGGTGCGCCTGTTTCTTCGCAAATTTTAATTACAAAATTCCAGAGATTTTGGTGTTTTGTTTTGTTCAGTTTAATCCGATTCTGTGGTTTGGGATTTTTAAGTTTAAATATAAATTTTAATGTAAAAACAAAAAGCATTGCGCTTCCAGCAACAGCTCCTATTTTCATTAAAATAGTAGCTTTATTTACCTGCCCGATATCGTAAATCAAGGCAATATATGCTAAGTAGCCTGTAGCGAAAACCAAGCAAGCGTATAAAACAAAAAATAATATAATAGCAATAATCGCTAAGATTGATTTTGTAATATAAGATGATGGAAGTTTTGTGAAATTTTTTGAAATCCCCTTAGGGCTTTTTGGATAGTAATTAACAGCAATCATTTTTAATTTTCTTTTTTTATCTAGGTAAATATACTAAAAATGAATTACTACGAAGTTTGTGAGATGTAGTTTTGATAATTCTGTATTTCATATTTTTAATTCGGAATTGTAATAAAAATTAGTAGTACGGGGCTTATTTTAAAATAGTTAATCATGGAGGTTCTGGAATTGTTAAAAAGGTTTTTTGTTTATTGCTGTAGTGGTATTAGGTGTTGCTTTTTCGATTTTATTGTTAAGTGTTTCTTCGGTTAGTAAAGAGGTTTTATTTAAGAACTCGGAAGAGTTAAGGGAGAATTTTGGAGACTTCCGTTAAAATGAAATTTTAAAGAAAAAAGAGTTTACTGGGTTAGGGTATGAAATTTTAAAATCATTTGGTAGTTTCATGGCAGCTTATAAGAATGTTAAGAATGCAATGTTGTATGCAATAGCCTTTAATTCGGTTCAAAATCGACCGGAGTTGGAAAAGAACATGCATTCGCAGATAATTCCAAATTATAAAGAGGATAAAGAAAATCAATTGAATAAACGTTCGGCGGTTCTATGGGATGCTGAAATTAATAGAATTCCACTTCTTATTCTGCATGGTACTGCCGATCAATTAGTAAGTTATGGTCAGTCAACTGAATTGGTAAAGAAGTTTGAGGTTAGTGGGTTTCCGTATCAGTTTGTAAGTTATGTTGGCGATAATCACAAATTAAGCAAGAATAGGAGAGATGTTGAGAAAAGAGTTATTGAATGGTTTGATAAATATTTACGCGAGCAAAATAAATTTAATAAGATCATAAAAAAGGTCGTGAAAGAATAAAGCTTTCGAGATGATTTTTTTATCTCGAAAGCTATTAGTTCATATGAACACCTAGCTCAAATACTTTATCTAGCCATTTGTTTCTTTGGTTGTCTGATGAATCTTTGATGACAGACAAAAAGGTGACTTTCACTGGAGAAATTCCGCAAAACTCTAGCACTCCTTTTTTGAATTGATTTATGGTTGGCCTTTTCATAAATAAATAGTCATACCATGAAGGAGTATCAGATGTTATTATTAATCTAGCGGTTTTACCTTTTAATAACTTCTTAGGAAAAGGCTTTCCTTTGATAGGTTGAAAAGTAATTCCAGGTAAAAATGTTCTATCAATAAAGCCTTTTAGAATAGCAGGGTAACCACACCACCAAACGGGGAAAACCCAAACTAAATGATCTGCGTTTTTTATCTTTTCGAGAGCGTTTAGTAAATCTGGTTCAAGTTCCATTCTTTTTCTATAGCCAAACTTTAATATTGGGTCAAAATCCAAATCAATCAAGTTAATTTGATCGGTAATGGCATTCGATTTTTCCAATCCTTTTTTATAGGAGTTTGCCAATGCATGGTTAAAGCTGTCCTTGTCAGGATGCCCATTGATTATTAATGTTTTTTTTATGATGTCTTCTAAGTTTGAATTATATGACAAAGAAAGATGTAACATAAAACAAACGAAAGGACATATGTCTAATTAATATCACTCCATCAAAGAATCTTTTCGTATTCTACTTAAATGTCTTTGCGTAATTCCTAAATAAGAAGCCAAATAGTTTAATGGAATTGTCTGTATATATTCAGGATGGTTTTTTAACATATGCTTATAACGCATTTCGGCAGATTCTCGTTGTAGTAGAAATACTCTGTTTTCCAGGTTTATGTATTCCTGCTCAGCAAGGGTTTTCATGAATTTTAACCAATTAATATTTGATTCCTGAAGATTTAAAAGATCTTCTCTTGAAATACTTAGTATTTCAACATCTGTTAAAGCTTGAATACTTTCTGTGGTTTTTGTTTGAGTAATAAACGAAGAATAGGCAGTAACAAAATTTCTTTCCCAGAAAAAACAATAGGTAACATCTTCACCTGTTGATGATATATAGAATGAACGAAGCATGCCTCTGTTTATAAAAGCAACTTCATTACACATATTTCCGGCTTCTATAAAATAATCACCCTTTTTTAATTTTTTAGGAGTGGTTAATTTACTAAATTCTGAAATGTCTTTTTCATTTAAAATATTAAAGGACGCAAGGTAATTTCTCATTTTTTTAAGGTTTAAATAGTTAAAATTCATCAGAAAATAAATAATGATATGATTTTACATTGTCTAAATACGCACCATCAAAACCAGCATCAATTATTTTCTTTAAATATGAATCGTCATTACCATAAATAATGGAATGCCATTCATTAGACCAATATTTTACAAATATTTCATTTTCATAGCCTTTATAGGGTTTAGCCAACCAATGAGGATTACTTACCTCCCAATTGTTGTTGAAATAGTAGCGGTATTTCTCAGCAGAACCAATATTTACATAGGATATAACTAGGCGTTTACCACCGTTTTCTTTTACTTTAATTTTTTGTAAATCTTCCCGAGTGAGTGCTCTCCCATGGAAGAATAAATCAATCAGAATAACATCAAAATTAGTAGTAGTTAAATTATCAATTAACTCTTGTTTTGTTGAAAAATTACTGGCATTGATTAGGTACAGGTAATTTTTAGCATCATTTAGAGTTAAAATGTTTTCACTATTTTCATTTTGAATTGTATTTGGAATATGTGTATAATCATAATTAAAACTCATTCGAGGAAAGCTTAAAAAACCTTCTCTAGCATTTTTATAAATGACTTCCTCAAGTAAAGCGTCATCGGATAGGTAATCGGAGACTAAAACTTGTTTGTTTTCTGAAAACTTTTGTAGCATTGTGAGTCTGTCATAAATGGGAAGCTCATCGCTATCGTAAAATAAAGCCTCAATACCAAAACCATCAATTGCATTAGTGAACTCTGTGCTAAAGGTGCTTGCGGAATGATATTCAGTATAAGCAAGCTCTATTCCATTCTGAGGAATGATAATGAAGTCAGATTTCAATCTTTTTGCATATTGCGAAATTTGAACAACGAATTCTCGCATGCTATCTTCACGATTTTCAGGAGATTTCATTTCAATTTTTGAGCAAGATTCAATAACAATAGACATTACTAAAATTAGTAAATAATTTTTATTAGACATGGGGGAGTATTTAGGGGATTACTATGTAAAATTACTTAAAGTATTTACAATTGCAATTGCGATAATTGCATATTTTTTTATTTAGTCAAAATTTAAAAAGTAATAACATTCTACATTGTCTAAATAAGCTCCATCGAAACCTGTGTCTAAGATTTTCTTAATATAAGACTCTCTGTTGCCATAAATTATTTTCTGCCAGGGCCTTTTCCAAAATTGAACCCAAAATTCGTCGTGATAACCTTCATATTCTTTCCTTAGCCAAGATGGTGAGCCTAGTTTCCATTTTGGTTTCCAATAATACCTGAAATTTTCCGCTGCCCCAATATTAATATAGGAGATAAGAAGACGTTTTCCTCCGTTTTTCTTAATTTTTAGCTCTTTAATTTCATTTAGAGTAAAAGGAGTTTCGTTGAAAAATAAATCTATTAATAGTAGGTCGTAATTCGTGTTTTTAAGCTTTTCTAAAACTTCTTTTTTCGACTTGAAATTTGAAAAATTGATTAGATATAAAAAGTTTTTAGCATTATCCAAAGATTTAATATCTCGGTTGTTCTCGTTATTTAGTTGAGTTGGTATAATGGAGTAATCATAGTTGTTTTTTGTTCTAGGAAAGCTTATAAAATCTTCATTACTATTTCTTTGATTAGAATAACTAATTTGTTTGAGACTTTTTGTATAATCACTCACTAGAATTTGCTTCAAATCCTTAATTGAATTCAATGCCTTTAATTTTTCTTTTGTATTCGCATTTTTAGTGGGGTAAAACAAACTTTCGATCCCAATACCATCAATAGAGTTGATATATTTTTGGTGAGTTCCTTGTGAAAACTCAAGTTCGTTAAAGCATAATTCAATACCATTTTGAGGTATAATGTAGAATTCAGGATTATGTTCTTTGGCATATTTAGAAATCTTCATAATGAAGGACCTCATTTTTTCAGCTGAACGATCTATTTTGTGAGAAGAAGTATTACTATTTCTTTCGATAAAAGCAGTATTATCTTTTTGGTTTATGAAGTAAAAAAAGATAGAATGAGCCAATAGAAATGTTAATGTCAATTTTTTCACAGAAATACGTTTAAGGGATTATGTGTTGTAAATTTCGGTCAAAAAGGTATGACTAAAAGCTGATAATCTGCCAAAAATGCAGGAGAATTGTTTTGGTATAGTTCTGGATAAAAACAAACTATAATAAAATAGAAAATTACAAATGAAATTTTTTTTAAAGCTTTTGTTAACTGCTTTTGCCGTAATTATATTAGCAAATATTTTGCCTGGTGTGGCATTAACTAATTATGTGACGGCTCTAATTGTTGCTTTTACAATAGCGATATTGAACATGATAGTACGTCCAATTTTGATATTTTTTACACTGCCTGCCACTATAGTTACTTTGGGTTTATTTCTCTTTGTAATAAATGCTATAATTATCATTTTGGCAGATAAGCTGGTTCAAGGTTTTACCGTTAATGGATTCTTTACAGCGCTTATATTTAGCGTGCTGTTATCAATATTTAGATCGTTTCTGTTTTCCCTGCTAAAAGAAGAAAAAAGTAAAGAATAAATAAATAAAAACAAGGAGCTTAGATTCAAGGAGTAAGAGTTGAAATAAGTAGTAATTACTAAAGTAATAATTCTTATGTCTAAAAGTCTTGGTTCTCAATAAGAAAAGTAGTAATTTTGCCCCCGATTTTAAAGAAACAAATTTAAGATGAACATAACAAAAGAAAATGTAGATGCATTAAATGCAATTGTAAAAGTTGATATTGTTGCAGACGATTATAAAGAGAAAGTAGCAAAAGTATTAGGTGATTACCGTAAAACAGCTAATATTCCTGGATTTAGAAAAGGTCATGTACCAATGGGAATGGTAAAGAAGCAATATGGGAAAGCGGTAATGATTGACGAGGTAAATAAACTTTTACAAGAATCATTAAATAAATTCTTAGTTGAGGAAAAATTAGATATTTTAGGTAATCCTTTACCAAAAGTAAATGAAGGTTTTTCTTGGGATACTGAGCAATTTTCTTTCGAATTTGAGTTAGGATTAGCACCAGAATTTGATGTTGATTTAAAATCAAATAAAGTAAAGTCTTACAATATTGTAGCTAATGAAGAATTAATTGAAAAAGAGTTAGAAAATATCCAAACTCGTTACGGTAAATTAATTACTCAAGAAGAAGCTGAAGAGCATTCGAATGTTACAGGTACTTTTGTTAATGAAGAAAAAGAAATCAACAAGAAGTCAACTTTCTTAGTAAACGATTTAAAAGGAAAGAAAAACGAAAAGAAATTAATCGGAGCGAAAGTTGGAGATGTTATTGAATTAGACACTAAAAAACTTTTTGAAGACGATCATAATTTACAAAATGTTTTAGGAGTTTCTCAAGATGATGCTAAGGATTTAGACGTAAAAGTAACATTTACCGTTGAAGAAATTAGTATTACTGAAAAAGCAGAATTCGATCAGGAATTATTTGATAAATTGTTTACTGATGGAAGTGTAAAAACGGTAACGGAATTAAAAGAGAAAATAAAGGAAGATGCTGAAAAGCAGTTTCAACAACAAGCAGATCAGCAGTTATTAAATGCTGTAACTGAATCTTTAGTTGAAAATACTAAGTTTGACTTGCCTAAGGACTTTTTACAAAAGTGGTTACAAACTGCTGGAGAAAAGCAATTAACAGCAGAGGAAGCAGTAAGTGAATACGAAAAGTCAGAAAAAGGATTACGTTACCAATTAATCGAAGGAAAGATTATGAAGGATAACGATATAAAAGTTGACTATGCTGAGTTAGTAGAATATGCTAAAGGGTTTATTAAATCGCAAATGGCTCAGTTTGGAAATGCAAATCCTGAAGAAAAAGAATTGGATGAAATTGCTGGTAGAATTTTATCTAATCAAGAAGAAACTCGTCGTTTACAAGAACAACTAGTATCTCAAAAATTAGTAGGTTTCTTTAAAGGTAACATGGAGTTTGATGCTAAAGAAGTATCTTATGAAGAGTTTATTAAAGAAGTGTACAATGTTGATGCAAAGAAGTAATAGACAATAAAAGAATAAAAAAAACCTGAACAATTGTTCAGGTTTTTTTTAGCGAAAAACTCTACTACGATATTAAGGTAATACTTCTTATATTTACATTTTATAACCAAAAAAACTTTTAACAATGGATTACGGAAAAGAGTTTGAAAAATTCGCAACAAAACATCATGGTATTAATAGTACTTATTTTGGTGAAATAACTAGTAGTCTTACTCCATATATTATGGAAGAGCGCCAGTTAAACATCACTCAAATGGATGTTTTTTCTCGTTTAATGATGGATAGAATTATTTTCTTGGGAACGGGAATAAACGATCAAGTTGCGAATGTGATTCAAGCGCAATTATTATTCCTAGAAAGTGTTGATGCAACGAAAGATATTTCAATTTATATAAATTCACCAGGAGGAGGTGTGTATGCAGGTTTAGGTATTTATGATACCATGCAGTTTATAAAACCTGATGTAGCTACAATTTGTACAGGTATGGCTGCTTCAATGGGAGCCGTATTAATGTGTGCAGGAGAAAAAGGTAAACGCTCGGCATTACCGCATTCACGTATTATGATTCACCAACCATTAGGTGGTGCTCAAGGGCAGGCTTCTGATATGGAAATAACGGTGAAAGAAATAGGTAAATTGAAAAAAGAATTATACAATATTATTTCACATCATTCAGGACAATCTTACGATAAAGTGCATGAAGATTCTGATAGAGATTATTGGATGAAGGCTGAAGAGGCGAAGGAATATGGAATGGTTGATGAAATTTTAACAAGAAAATAAAGATAAAACCAGTCAGATGAAGCTGACGAAAAGTTGATAAAATGTCGAAAGAAGAAAACTTACAATGTTCCTTTTGTGGGAGAAAAAAACCTGAAACAGATTTGTTAATTGCAGGTTTAGACGCTCATATCTGCGACAAGTGTATTGAGCAGGCCTACGGAATTGTTCAGGAAGAAATTGCCGAAGCAAAAACAAGTAGCTTGTCTTCTGATTTAACACTTAAAAAACCTAAAGAAATTAAGGCTTTTTTAGATGAATATATCATTGGTCAAGACGAAACTAAAAAAGCAATGTCAGTGGCAGTTTATAATCATTACAAACGCTTATTACAAGTTGTTGAAGATAGTAATGATGTTGAAATTGAAAAGTCGAACATTGTTTTAGTTGGTGAAACAGGTACAGGAAAAACTTTAGTGGCTAGAACCATTGCTAAAATGTTAAATGTTCCTTTTTCTATTGTTGATGCTACAGTTTTAACACAAGCTGGTTATGTAGGTGAAGACGTCGAAAGTATTTTGAGCCGTCTTTTACAAGCAGCAGATTACGATGTAGACAAAGCTGAAAAGGGAATTGTATTTATTGATGAAATAGATAAGATAGCTCGTAAAGGCGATAATCCTTCAATTACTAGAGATGTATCTGGTGAGGGCGTTCAACAAGCACTATTAAAGCTTTTAGAAGGAGCTGTGGTGAATGTAGCTCCTAAAGGAGGAAGAAAACACCCAGAGCAAAAATTTATTGAAGTTAATACTAAAGACATTTTATTTGTTGCAGGAGGTGCTTTTTCTGGTATTGATCGAGTTATTAGCAAGCGTTTAAATATGCAAGCGGTTGGCTATAGTGCATCTATTGATGAAGATAAGGTTGATGAAAGTAATTTATTACAATACATTATTCCTTCGGATTTAAAAAGCTTTGGTTTAATACCTGAAATTATAGGGCGTTTACCAGTATTAAGTCATATGAATCCATTAGATGCTAAAACCTTAAGAGCAATTTTAACGGAACCTAAAAATTCTATTATAAAACAGTATACCAAGCTTTTTAAAATGGACGGTGTTGAGTTTTCTGTAACAGAAGAAGCTTTATTGTTTATTGTTGAAAAAGCTATTGAATATAAACTTGGAGCACGTGGTTTGCGTTCGCTTTGTGAAGCTATCTTAACAGAAGCAATGTTTGAATTACCTAGTACAGACGAGAAAGAGTTTACTGTTGATAAAGAGTATGCGGAAGCAAAAATAACGAAGAATGCTTTAACAAAATTGAAAGCCGCTTCCTAGTTAAAAAATACTATAAATAAAAAAAAGCCTCATATGAGGCTTTTTTTTATTTATAAATTCTACTTAGTTCATGAATCCAATCACCAAGTTCTTTTGCATTCAGTTTATATTTATGTTGGATAATTTCCTTCTTACTTAATAAATGAGCTTGACTCAGAACAGCACGTTCATATTCCGAAACAACCGATTCTTTAAATTTGGCTAAATAGCTATCTGCACTTTCTCCAATATGATTAGGCTCTGAAAGTTTTCCGTATTTTGAAACCCAATTGTTAAATTGCTCAGGTTTTATATGGTATTTTTTTCTGATTTCTTCTTTTTTCTTTTCAAGATAGCTTTGTTCTAAAACTAACTGTTCATATTCTTCAACTGCAGATTGTTGGAACTTTTTATAAAAACTAGTTGAACTGTCAACTGTATATAATGTTTTTGATTGATTGACATGGGCCATATTTAGTTTTCCATTTTTAGTAACCCAATTGGTAAGTTCTTGCGGATCGATATTGTATTTCTTACTAATATCATCAATGTGGTTTTTTAAATGGGTTGGATCCAAAACTAAGGTATCATACTCTCCAACTACCGATCGTTTAAATTTCTCGAAGAAGCTTGACGCAGATTGAGTTTCACTTGAATTTGATGAGTTGGCATTAGGTTGCTCATTATTACCTAAGAGATCAGCAATGTTGGCATTGCTATCAGCAGTATCGGTAACTTCAACTTTTGCCGCTTCTTCTACAATAGTTCCACTTTTTTCTTCGTACGACAACTTGTTGTCTTTATACCAGCTATCAGAAAATTTATCGTATATCTCTTTCGATATTAATATCTTTCCATCTTTGTTACCGCTGGCATCCATGTTCTCTAGAATGTTACATTCGCTAATGTCCAGTAAAGTCAATCTATTATTATTACAAAACAAATCTTTAAGGTCAGGTTTACTGCCTAAAACAAGTTCGTTTAGTCTATTATAATCGCAGCTTACGGCAAAAAGTAGAGGATTGTTGCTAATATTTAATTCCTCAATTTTATTATTACTACAATTCAAAAAAGAAAGTTTAGGATTATTAGATAAATCTATTTTCTTAATTTCATTACCAGAGCAATCCAATCTAGTTAAATTAGGGAAATGTTCAATTCCCGTTAAGTCTTTTATTTTTGAGTTAACGTTTGTCAGATATTTGTTTTCTAGTGGAGAATTAATGTTTAAGTTGACGATATATTGTGCGTCACTCACTAAAATAGTACCATTTAAACCATTTGAATCATAATTTAAATCAATTAGAGCTTCTTCAAGTCCTAAATCAGGAATCTTAATAGTTTCTTGTGAGAAAGCATTAATCGAGAGTAAAATAAAAATGCAGCAGGTATTTATTAACTTCATAATTTAAAAGAGATTTTGCGCCAAATTTATATATTTATATGGTTTTAGACAATTAAAAATAGACTAGGTTTAAATAAGGGAACAAAACCACTATATTTGCGAACTATTTTTTTGAGATTTTATGATAACCCAATACACCATTGATAAAGTTTTTGATGTTGCCAGAGTAGAAGAGGTGATAGGTGAGTTTGTGCAGTTAAAAAAGACAGGAAGTAACTTTAAAGGTTTGAGTCCTTTTACAGATGAAAAAACACCTTCATTTGTTGTATCGCCTGTGAAGCAAATTTGGAAGGATTTTAGTACAGGTAAAGGTGGGAATTCTGTTTCATTTTTAATGGAACACGAACATTATACCTATCCAGAAGCTATTAAGTGGCTTGCGAAAAAATACAATATAGAAATAGAAGAGACTGAGCAATCTGATGAGCAGAAGCAGCAACTTAATGAAAGGGAGAGCATGTTTCTTGTTTCAAAGTTTGCAAAAGATTATTTTCACGACCTTCTTCTGAATTCTCAAGCAGGAAGAGCGATTGGACTTTCTTATTTTAAAGAAAGAGGCTTTAGAGAAGATATTATTCAAAAGTTTGATTTAGGATATTGTAAGGATGAGTGGGATAACTTCACCAAAGCTGCTTTAGCAAAAGGGTACGACTTAAAATATTTGAAAGAAACTGGGTTAACCATTGTAAAAGAGGGAGGAACTCAAGATAAAAAATTCGATCGTTTTAAAGGAAGAGTTATGTTTCCGATACACAGTATGTCTGGAAGAATTCTTGGTTTCGGAGGTCGAATATTAACAAACGACAAAAAAGCAGCAAAATATTTAAACTCTCCAGAAAGTGATATTTACCATAAAAGTAAAATATTATATGGTTTGTATCATGCAAAAAAGGAAATAGCAAAGTTAGACAATTGCTTTTTGGTGGAAGGATATACCGATGTAATCTCTTTCCATCAATCGGGAGTGGAAAATGTGGTAGCGTCATCAGGAACGGCATTAACTCCAGATCAAATTCGTTTAATTAATAGATTAACGAAAAATATAACTGTTCTATTTGATGGAGATGCTGCGGGTATAAGAGCGTCTCTTCGTGGTATTGACTTAATACTTGAGCAAGGATTAAATGTAAGAGTGGTTTCTTTTCCGGAAGGTGAAGATCCTGATAGTTTTGCGAAAGCGCATTCAAGTGCCGAGTTAAAAAAGCATCTTGAAGATAAAGCACAGGATTTTATTGAGTTTAAGGTGTCCTTATTGATGGAGGACGCTCAGAACGATCCTGTAAAAAAAGCTGGACTTATTAGAGATATTGTAACGAGTATTTCTAAAATTCCTGATGGTATTCAAAGGGAAGTGTATGTACAAGAGTGTGCAAGAATTATGGATATCTCCGAACAGGTGTTGTTTAGTGAGTTGGCACAATTATTGCAAAGAGGATCAACAGGGACAAGTTCAAAAAGCAATCTTTCAAGGCCTAATAGAGTTTCTGCATCAGATGATGTGAATTCTACCAAGGGGAAAGGATTAGAGGTTTTAAGAGCTAAAGGTAAAGGAAAACAAACTCATAATATAGATCAAGTATCCATTCTTGAGAAGGAGATTATCAGAATCCTTCTGTTATACGGAAATGAAATAGTTGATTTTATAAATTGGGTGGATGCTCACGATAAATACGGTAAGCCAATTTTAGAAAAAGAGGAATATCAAAGTACGGTTTTTAATGAGTTGTATTTGAATTTACAAGAAGATGAAATTGAATTTTCAAACGAACTGTTTAAACTTACATATCACGCATTGGTAAATCAATTGAATCAGCGAGAAAAGATAGTTATTGATGAGCTAATAATGCATGAGAATATGGAGGTGTCTGGCTTGGTAACGAATATATTGATGGATGAAGAACGATATATTTTGAGTAATTGGGAGAAAAAAGAGGTGCGTATTACAGCAATAGAGAAACTTTTACCAAAGTTAGTTACTGATGCGATATTAAATTTGAGAAGAGTATTGATTGACAAGAAGATTAAAGGTGTAATGGAAGATATTAGAAATGAGGTTATAGAAGTAGATTTAGAAGAGATAAACAACTACAATACACTTAGAAATCTACTTTCAGAGAAGTTAAATAGAGTAGTATAAGTGCTTTAAATATTAGAAAGGGTGATTTTCTTTTGATGAAAATTGAATTTATTTATACTTTTTTTCTAAATTAGCACCGAAAAGAACAAGAAATCAAACCAAAAGATCATGAAAAAGTTATTGCAGTTTTTTGAACTAGTTAGATTATTAATCGTACTTCCGTTTAAAGTATCTAATGGGAAAAAAAAGCAGGCATACAAAAAAATAAAGCAACAGATGATTTCTGTAAACTTACTTTAATTCAGTAGGTATTTCACAAACAGGAATAGGAATCATTTTGTGTTGATTTATTAAATTTAATCGAGTGTAAATTTTATACACTTCCGCTTGCCTTCCGGTAAAGTCAGTTAAGACCTTGCCGTTATTTTGCATTTGCATAGCCCATTCAAGCTCATCGTAGGAAGCTCCAATTTGATCTTCATCTGTACGACTATCGCCAAATAGACCATCGGTAGGTTGTGCCTTTTGAATAGATTCAGGAACTTCTAAATGAGCAGCCAGTTGGTAAACTTCAGATTTTACTAAATCAGCAATAGGACTTAAATCTACTCCACCGTCTCCATACTTAGTGAAAAAACCAACACCGAAATCTTCAACTTTATTACCTGTACCTGCCACTAAAAATCCATGAAGACCAGCAAAATAGTACAATGTTGCCATTCTTAACCTGGCTCTTGTATTCGCTAAAGCTAGATCTACCTTAGGAGAAGAATCAGTTTTTGGTACTACTGTTTTAAAATCTTCAAAAGTACTTGTTAAGTTTACTTCAGCTTCACTAACGTTACTAAAACGTTCTTTTAGTTGTTTTATATGCTCGTTGGCACGATTAACCTGACTTTTTGCTTGGTGAATAGGTAATTCAACGCATAAGGTAGGTAAACCAGTTTTAGCACATAAGGTTGAAGTAACCGCGCTATCGATTCCTCCCGAAATCCCAACCACAAATCCTTTCACTTTAGCATTGGTAGCATAATTCTTTAACCAATTTACAATATGATCTATAACTTTAGGTGCGTCCATATATTCCGATTTTCTTTTAGATGTGTTTTCCTTTGATGAAACTAATTTAGTAATTTCGACGTTGTAAAAGATAAATGTAAATAATTATAGTTAATGCGAAAAATTATAGCTCTTTTTTTAGCCATTATTTTAATGTCATGTGAAAAAGAAAGTAAACCAGAAATAGATGTTTCAGAGGTTAAAGTGAGTTTTAACATAGATAGATTTGATAAAGATTTTTACCAGAGTGAAAAAAGTTTAGAAGAACTTAAGAGCTCCTATTCATTTCTTTTTCCAAGGTATGTTCATGATTCTATTTGGGAAAGTAGAAGAACGAATCTGGATGAACAGGAACTGTTTGAAGAAACTCAGAAGTTATATAATGAAGTAAATGAATTAGAAGAGCAGTTAAAAATGTTGTTCAAGCATGTGAAGTATTATAATCCGAAGTTTAAAAGTCCTGAAGTGATTACTATGCTTACGAATATAGATTATGAGAGCAGAGTGGTTTATAGTGATACTTTATTATTTGTTTCATTAGATGCTTATTTAGGAAAGAATCATAAGTTTTATGGAGATTACCCAGCTTATGTAAAGCAAAATAATACAAAACAACATATTGTAGTGGATGTTGCTTCAAAAATTGTGAGCGAACAAGTGTTTCCTAAGACTAATAGAACCTTTATCGATAAAATGATTTATAAAGGGAAAAAAATGTATTTAAAAGATGTTTATTTAGGGAAGCTATCGGATCATGTTAAGATTGGTTATAGCAAAGAAAAATCTTTATGGGCTAAAGAAAACGAAGAGGAAGTATGGCGTTATTTCATTGAAAAGGATTTGTTATTTAGTACTGATAAAAGTTTGGATAAGAGATTCTTGGATATGGCTCCTTTTTCGAAGTTTTATTTGGGACAAGATAACTTGTCTCCGGGAAGGATTGGAGAGTTTATTGGATGGCAAATCGTTAAGTCTTATATGAAAAATAATGACGTATCTTTGCATGAGTTAATAAGAACAAGCGAAGAGGAAATCTTCACAAAATCTAAATACAAACCAAGAAGATAATGAGTATTGAACATAATTCAAAGATTACATTCACTGTAGGACTAGATGAAAACAGAGTGCCAGAGGAAATTTCATGGAATGCTGAAGATGGAGGTATAAAAAATGAAGCTTCTAAGGCTATTATGTTATCAGTTTGGGATCATAAGAAAAAAGATACCTTACGAATGGATTTATGGACAAAAGATATGCCTGTTGACGAAATGAAGCAGTTTTTTCATCAAACACTAGTATCAATGGCTAATACCTTTGAAAGAGCTACAAACGATGAGAAAATGAGTGCTACAATGAAAGATTTCTGTGATTACTTTGCAGAAAAATTAGAACTGATCGATAAATAATATAAAAAGCTGTCATTGACAGCTTTTTTAATGTTTTTTTATTAGGTTGATAACATATTTGTAATCTTCAATATTGTTTACAAAATCTAATTGAGAAACATCTACAATTAAAACATTTAAGTTTTCTTGTTGCGTATTGATGAAATTGATGTATCCATCGTGTATTTTCTGTAAATAACTTGCTTCAATATTCTGCTCATAATCTCTACCTCTCTTTTTAATATTTTGAAGTAACCTATCTGTATTTTGATAGAGATATACGTATAAATCAGGCTTTGTAATTTCTTTGTACATCAAATCAAACATTTTGCGATACAGTTTATATTCATCATTTTGCAATGTAATCTGAGCAAAAATTAAAGATTTGAAAATATAATAATCGGATACAATAAAGTTTTTAAACAAATCGAATTGGGCTAAATCATCCGATAATTGTTGGTATCTATCGGCAAGAAAGCTCATTTCCAAAGAGAAAGCATAACGCTCATTATCCTCATAGAACTTTGGTAAAAACGGGTTGTCTGCAAATCGTTCTAAAACTATTTTAGCATTAAATTCATCGGCCATCATATTGGTTAATGATGTTTTACCAGCGCCTATATTCCCTTCAATAGCAATGTAATTGTATTTTTCAGTGATTGGAACTGGACGTAATAGTTTATTTGAAATAATAGTTATTTCCGATTTATCATCACAATTTTTTAGACAATCACTGAGTTTTATTTTTTGTATCGGATGCAGTACCTTCTCAGCGATTTCTGCTAGTGGTGCAAGAGCAAACTTACGTTCTAACATTCTTGGGTGAGGAACAATAAGGTCTTTTGAAAAGATAATTTCGTCTTCAAAAAGTAAAATGTCTATATCAATGTTTCTATCGGAATAGCCGTTTGTATTATTGCGTTCTCTTCCTAGTTCCTGCTCAATAGCTAATAACTCCTTAATTAAGAAGTCAGGTGGTAAGTAGGTAGAAACTTCAATACAAGTATTATAAAAATTGTCACTATCAAAACCCCAAGAAGATGTTTCGTAGACAGAGGCCACTTTGAGAACTGAACCAATTTTATCTGCAATTAAGTTTACAGCGTTTTGAAGGTTTTCAAACTTATTTCCTTGGTTAGTTCCTAGTGAAAGGTATGTAATTCGTTGTATTTTCAACCGATAAAATATTATTTAAGTTTTTGTTATGTTTATTAATAGACTGATAGTTGTACTAATTATATCCCTATGATATATATAGGAATTAATTATAAATATCCAATTCTAAAATGAGAAGTCTATTTGTAGAGTGCAAAGAAAAATAAAACTGAGGCAAATCAACCATAAAAAATTATTTTTTTTATGCTGAATTTATAGTAAGAAAAGTTGTTGAGGAGCGTATGAGTGTTTTAAGAATAATTGATTTCTTTATTCCAAGCGTAGTTATTCTGAAATTAAAGTCTTGCAAGCATTTGTTCTGAATACTTGTAAAATTTAATGAATGTTTAGTTTTACAATACTGATTATTATTAAAAAAACTGAGTCATTTCCTTTTAATAATACTTGAGTTTTAAATACAGATAGGCATCATATATCTAAATAATTAGGGTGTAAATTAACATCAGAAATCGTATAATTTGTGATAAAGGTAGGGTAATTACATTTCCAGTTGTTTTATTGGTGAATTTCTTAATAGAGTAAGGTTTTTTGTAGGATTTTAATTGGGGAATTATAATCTTGTTTTCGCAAAAATCTCTTAATTTAAAAAAGGCTACCAATTATTGGTAGCCTTTTTATTTTATATTGTCCCGTCCTGAAATAAGTTGACACAAAATCGACTTATAATGAGAGATCAAACAAACAAGTGGGTTAAGCGCACCCAACGTGATTACAATCTAGGCTTTAAATTAGCATTAGTAGCGGAAGTAGAAAAAGGCAATTATACTTACAAACAGATACAAAAAGCTTATGGAATTCAAGGTAGAAGCACCGTTTTGGTATGGTTACGAAAATATGGTACATTAGATTGGAATACTCCAAATCTTCATCATATGCCAAAATCAAAAGAAACACCAGCACAAAAAATAAAACGATTAGAGAAAGAGTTAGAAGATGAAAAACTAAGAAACCTTCTACTAAACACCATGATAGATGTTTCAGACAAACAATTTGGTACTACTATCAGAAAAAAGCTTTTATCCCAACAATCCAAATCATCCGACAGAATAAAGAAATAACCCTTTCTTGTTCTTGTAGATTGTTAGGAATTAGTAGACAAGCTGTTTATCAAGGAATCAAACGTAAAGAGAATCGAGCGAAAGTTTTATCACAAATAAAGCCACTAGTACTATCCATTCGAAGAGAAATGCCTAGAATCGGAACTCGTAAACTCTATTACTTACTAAAAGAAGACTTTGATAGAATGCAAATAAAAATAGGGAGAGATGCCTTATTCGCTTATTTAAAATCCGAACATTTATTAATAAAGGCTAAAAAGAATTATATAAAAACAACACACTCAAAACATTGGTTAAGAAAACATCCTAATTTATTAAAAGACATCGTTCCCGAAAGACCGGAACATGTTTATGTTAGTGATATAACATATATAAAAAGTAGAGAAAAAACGCATTATTTATCGTTAGTTACAGATGCTTATAGTAGAAAAATAGTAGGCCATAAACTTAGTGATGATATGGGAGCAGATAATGTGGTACAAGCTTTTAATATGGCTGTCAAAAACAGAAATAGTGATAAAGAGTTAATCCATCATTCTGATAGAGGGCTACAATATTGTTCAAATATTTATCAAAAGGCATTATTAAAAAACAAAGTAAGACCATCTATGACTGATGGGTATGATTGTTATCAAAATGCCTTAGCAGAACGTATAAATGGTATATTAAAACAAGAGTTTTTAATATATAAGTGTAATAATCAGAACGAGTTGAAACAGTTAATTAAAGAATCTATAAATACTTATAATAACAAAAGACCACATTTAAGTCTTAATATGAAAACTCCTAACTTTGTACACAATAAAAAACCAGAGAAGTTAACTTCTCTGGTTTAATTAAATTTTATAAATAACTGTCAACCTATTTTAGGACGACTCATATAGAATTAAGAGTGTTTAGCTTTTCTTTGCTTCTTTCTCTCTATCTTGATCTTCTCTTGGCTTTCTCTCCGGTCTTGGTGGTCTTGGGAGTAAAGCTTTTCTTGATACTTTTTCTTTTCTAGTTTTAGGGTCAACACCGAAGTATTTTACATCAATAACATCACCAAGATTAACTACATCAGTAACATTATTAGTTCTTTCCCATGCTAATTCAGAAATGTGTAATAAAACTTCATTACCTGGAGCTTCTAAATATTCAACAACAGCACCAAAGTCAAGAGTTTTTACAACTTTTACTTCATAAACACTTCCTTTGTTAGGTTTGAAAGTAATAGCTTTAATTCTTTCTAAAACACTGTCTATTCCTTGTTGATTTGTTCCTAAAATTTCAACAATTCCTTCTTCAGTAACTTCATCTTCATTAATTACGATAGTAGTTTCTGTTACTTTCTGTAATTCTTGAATATGTTTTCCTCCAGGTCCTATGATAGCACCAATGAACTCATTAGCAACTCTCTTTGTAACCATTTTTGGAGCATGAGCTTTAACATCCTCATTTGGTTGAGCAATAGTATCAGTTAACTTCTCTAAAATATGTAAACGACCATCACGAGCTTGTTTTAAAGCTTTAACTAAAATCTCGTAAGACAATCCTTTAATTTTTATATCCATCTGACAAGCAGTAATACCATCAGCAGTTCCAGTAACTTTAAAGTCCATGTCTCCTAAGTGATCCTCATCACCTAAGATATCCGATAAAACTGCATAACGTTCACCATCTGAAATAAGTCCCATTGCAATTCCTGAAACTGGTTTTTTTAACTTAACACCAGCATCCATTAACGCCATTGTTCCCGAACATACAGTAGCCATAGAAGAAGAACCGTTTGATTCTAATACTTCTGCTACTACACGAACAGTGTAAGGACAGTCATCAGGAACCATTCCTTTTAATGCACGTTGTGCAAGATTTCCATGACCAACTTCACGACGAGAAGTTCCTCTTAAAGGACGTGCTTCTCCCGTTGAAAAAGGAGGGAAATTATAATGTAAATAAAAACGTTCTTCATCTTGAACCGTTGGAGAATCAATCATGTTAGCATCTCTAGATGTTCCTAAAGTAACAGTAGCTAAGGCTTGAGTTTCTCCACGTGTAAATACAGAAGATCCATGTGTTTTTGGTAAATAGTCTACCTCACACCAAATTGGTCTAATGTCAGTAGTTGCTCTACCATCTAAACGTAAACCTTCATTTAATGTTAATTCTCTTACGGCTTCTTTATGAGCTTTATTAAAATACTTAGAAATTAAATCTCCTTTCTCTTCTAATTCTTCTTCAGAATAACCCGCTAAAATTTCTTCCTTTACTTCAGAAAAAGCTAAACCTCTTTCCTGCTTAGAAGTACCTTTTTTAGCAATGTCATAACACTTTTGATATGCAGCTTCTTTAATCACTGCTTCAAGATCAACATCACTTTCTTCTTCGTCGTATTCACGAGTTTCTTTTTTTCCTACAGCTTCTGCTAATGCTATTTGAGCATCACATTGAACTTTAATTGCTTCATGAGCAAAACGGATAGCGTCAGCCATTTCTTCTTCAGAAACTTCATCCATTTCTCCTTCTACCATAGCAACGAAGTCTTTAGAAGCCCCAATCATTAAATCCATATCAGCTTCTTTCAACTGATCATAACTTGGGTTAATAACAAACTCTCCGTTAATTCTCGCTACACGAGCTTCAGAAATTGCAGTTTCAAAAGGAATGTCTGATAATTGAATAGCTGCAGATGCAGCTAAACCTGCAAGAGCATCAGGCATAACATTTTCATCATGAGACATTAACTGAATCATAACTTGAGTTTCAGCATGATAATCTTTTGGGAAAAGAGGACGTAGTACTCTATCAACCAATCTCATGGTTAAAATTTCTTCATTACTAGGTCTTGCTTCTCTTTTCATAAAACCTCCTGGGTATCTACCAGAAGCAGCAAATTTTTCTCTGTAATCTACTGTTAAAGGTAAAAAGTCGATACCTTGCTTCGAAGTTCTTGCTGACACAACTGTAGCAAGTAACATAGTATCTCCCATTCTAACAACAACAGAACCGTCTGCTTGCTTTGCTAATTTTCCAGTTTCTAACGTAATGGTTCTTCCATCTCCAAGTTCAATGACTTGATTAAATACTTTTGGAATCATAAATGCTTTTCTAAAATTTTAATTTGTTGTTTGTGTTGTTGTGTTGTTGTATGTTGTTGTTTCAATGGAAGTTTGAACACTTTTTTTTAGAAAGAGTTCGATTTAAAGGTAGGTAAAATATTTGAAATAGTTGCAATAAAAAAGAGGCAGGGAATTCCTGCCTCTTAAAGGATTATTTTCTAATACCTAATTCTTTGATAATCGCACGATATCTAGTGATATCTTTTTTCTTCAAATAGTCTAATAAGCTTCTACGCTTACCAACCATCTTTACTAACGAACGCTCTGTGTTATAATCTTTACGATTTTTCTTTAAGTGCTCAGTTAAATGGTTTATTCTAAATGTGAATAATGCAACTTGACCTTCTGCCGTACCAGTATCATTGTTTCCTTTACCGTGTTTAGCAAAAATTTCTTGTTTTACTTCTTTTGTTAAATACATGCCAATATTATTTAAATGATTATTATGTATTCAATGATTTTTCATTGAAGCTGCAAATGTACAAATATTTTTTAATAAAACTTAGAGGTTTAGATAACATTATTAGACTTGTAGAATCTGATCATATCACTTCTTTTTGGAACTGAGATTATTGACGGATTCTAGAAATACTCATTTTTTCTAATGTAACTTTAGCATCGCCTGCTCCATTTTTTTTAATGATTATTTCAAAATTTTTAGCTGAATCTATTAAGTCATCAGTAATGAAATAAGAAAATTTTAAATTAACTCCTGCTTCTCCAATAGTATGGTTCTCTCCAGTACCGTGATCATGAGCTACTCCAAAAAAGGTCATTGAGCCAACATATTCGTCTTCTTTATTAGGATAACGCAAAAAGACAGTATAATAATCATCTGGTTCTTTATAAGTTACTACATTTAAGTTTAAAATAAGGTAGGGTTTGGTAGATTCACTTTTTAATATTTTGTTCGTTCTTCTTGTAAATTTGTTACTTACTTTGTGAGAAAAGGTCGCTCCTTTAATGACTTTACCAACTTTTTGCTCCCATACTATTTTACCATTAGAGTCTTGAAGAGGGATTTTTTGTTCTTTAGATAGGTTATTGGATGCTAATAGAGGAGGAGTATCTGAAGTATATAAAAAGGAATCGTATGTATATCCTAAATTGAAAACAATATCATACATTTCTTTTACGGTATAGGTAATTTGTTCTCCATTTGGTTTAATAAAGTTATATTCCCAAGGGTAGGCCTCTAACTCTTTTAATGTGGGACGAGGTTTACCAGGTAGGCGATCCCAAGACTCCCAAATACGATCAACCATACTATGGTGTAACCAAAACACGGGGTCGAAACCAGCTGAAGGAACTAATGCCATTAAACCAGCCTCTTCTTTTTGGTAGATTTGGTTAAAGAATAATTCTGGTTTCGGTTCTGCATATGTTCCTCCGATTAGATCATGCATAAAGCCATGAGGGTTAATTTCCATCATTTTGCTAAATCCAGCATCACTTACAAAGAAAGGGTTGTTTTTTAATTCTCGAATATTTAAACGTATCGTATCTGCTTTTCCTTTAGGTATAGCTTTTCCTTCATTTAAAATAGTGTATCTCGCAGATTCAAATAAGGACGATCCTTTCTGCCTTATTTTTTTTGGCATGATATTGTCTCGGCCATAGTTCCAATAAGGGAGAGCGAAGTCTTTTTTTCCGGATAGTTCTCGTACTATTTTTTCAAAATACCAGATATACATTCTATGCCATAGTAAAAAATGCAAGGAAGCAGCTTTTTTCTTATCTTCTTCGGAAGCACCATGGGTGCAATTTCCCCATGCAAATAATTTGTTTTCACTTGTTTGATATTCTGGACATAATTTATTTTCACCTTTAATAGTGTCAGGAATGTTGTGTATAGCTCCTTGGTAATACCAAGATAATCCATTTTCGCATTTCATTTCTCTCATTTTTTTAAGAGCAATTTTCATAGCTTCTAAATCTGCTTGACCTTCTGGCGAAGAAGCATTTTTACGGACATACTGAATTCCGTTTTGGTTTTGACCATAGCTTAAACCGACGGTCAAAATTGTTAAAAATAAAAGGATAATTTTTTTCATTTGATTGATTATTATTAGTAGACGATATCTTAAAATTGATATAGTACAGTTAGTTTTTATGTAAACCGAGGTGTTGTATAAATCTTAAAGGAATGCAACTTCAAAAGTTAGAATTTCAAAATAACTTGGATTTGAAGTATCATAGATTTTAAATTTTACAATTCCGGTACCTTTTTTTTTAGGAGACATCACATGAATTGCAATGAAACCTTGTTGGTCTGGATTCAATTTTTTGAAACTGGAACCTTTGGGAATCCCAATTTGACAGGCACCATGTTGACACATAGAACTATCCCAGTTTTTTGGAAAAGAATTATAAACTGTTTCCCATTTTAAAAAAATGGGCTCATCTGAAGTGTTTTCTACATTAATTTTAGAAATTTCTAACCGATCTTCTTTAGCTAATGATTCTTTGTTTATGTCATTTCCTACTACTTTAAAGGTCGGATTGTTTTGAGCTGATGCTATAACAGTTAGCAATAAGGTAAATATAAATGATGTAATTGTTTTATTCATACTTGCTTTTTAGAGGTGAATGAAAATAGGTATGCTTGCTTTGTAAATAGTTTTTTCTGAATCGTTTTTTATAAATTGATATATTATTTTTTGACGTTTAGAGACTTCTTCTAAAGAAACTAAAAGGTCAATGCTATCGCCAGTATATAGTTCAATTTTTTTGTGTTTTTTCTCTTCTCTGTATGCCTTTTCCTTACCAGAAATAAATTGAATATTAACATTATTAGGAAACAGTATTTCATGTTTACACAATCCAGCGTTGACTAATCTTAGTAAAACTGGGTTTTTCTTTTTTTCATAACTCTGTATCCCTTTTAATGAGTTTATTTTTTTACCGTTGATTAAAAATGTTTTGGGTTTGTACGGAGGAGGTGTGATAGGATTGTTTAGTTGGCTATGATCAACGTCCATTAGTTCATTCGCATGCCAATATTTATCAATTTCATGGCTACAAAATAGTTTTTCGACGATGTTTTCTTTTATTAAAGATTTATTGTTTTCAGATTTTACAATTATTACTCCAAACATACCTGCTTGTAGGTTGAATGGATAATTTTCAGGACTATAATAAAGAAAAGTTCCTTCTTTGTTTGGAGTGAACGAATAATAGCCGTGTTCCATGTGGTCAATTGGTATGGTTTGAATCACTTTCCCTTTTTTATTAAACTGTTCGAATATGATATCTTTACAGAAGAGGGATACTGGATTTCCTTGTGAAATATTCCAGAAATCGATTTTTACTTTTTTATTTTTTTCTGTTTCGATTTTTGCTCCGGGTAAAGTAATTTCCCCCGAAAGAGATTTACTAAACCCGAAAACTCTAACTTGTTTATTTTTTGCAATTGAAAGTTTCCCCGTTGTTCTTCCTATTAATAATAATTCTTCTTGGGAGAACGAATAGTTGCTAGATAATAATAGAAGTGTTGTAGTTAAATTAATCAATATTTTTAAAGATGGAGAGGTAATAAATTTGATAAGATTTAACATTTAGCTTTACTTTTTTAGTTAAAGTCAGGGAATTTGTTTTTGGTAGTCGTTTTCTTAATTGATTGGAAATAAAAGTATCGTATTATTTTGTTCATTTTTAAGTGGATACCATAAGTGTTCTGTTTTTAATCACAAAACAAAAGAATACGGGTATGAGTTTGTTTGTATGTTGATTACATAGTTTTTTAATATTCCTTGATAAAATTAAATCCAAAGTTTTTGATCGTCCGTTCCTGCTCAAGTTGTTTAGATATTAGAAGAAAACGAATTTCAGAATTTCTTTAAATGTATGCTTTTGTCTCAGTTTTTATGCAAGGGCATCGAGGATGGGAGAAGAACATGTTTTAATAAATAAAATAGCGTGTAATATTTTGTTAATTAAATGTTTATATGTATTTTGAGGGCTGGGAGACTTCGGCGAATTAATAACTAAAAACTTAACAAATGAAAAATTTTCTAGTTAATTTGCTATTCATTTTTTCTATTTTCACTTTACATGCTCAAAATCAAATGGATCTTTCAATTTTCGATGATCCGAATACATTACAAGTTTATGTCAATGATTTTGGTGCGACACCTAACGATATCGTTTTCGATGATTCTGCCGTAATTAACGCTATTGATTATGCTTTAGAGAATTTTGGGGAAAATAAAACGGTTGTCATTAATTTTGAAGAAAATGGTATTTACCGTTTTAACTCAGATGACTCAAGTTTAATGATGTTTCGATTTAATGGTTTCGATTCTACTATTAATATCAAGTTTAACGGTAACGGGGCTACTTTAATGTCACACCAACTGAATAAAGGTTTTTTTCGGATGACTCGATTTAATAAGGTTTGTTTTACAAACTTGAATTTTGACTTTATTGAAATGCCACATTCCATTTCTAAAATTACGAGTATTGACAGAACCAATAATTCAATAATGGTGGATTGGTTATCAGACTCGAATACAATTAAGCCTGATCATTCTATTTTCGCTAGTGGAACTTTGAGCTCCGATTATGGCTACTTTTTAAACTCTGGAGATAAGTATGCTCATTTAAGGGGAAAAATAGTAGACAACTCTCTAATTACCGTTCCTACTAGAAGTATTACAAATGTATCTGGAAATTCATATAAGATCGATTTTGCTCAAGAAGATCATATCGAAGGCATTTCTGAAGGAGATTTATTTTTATTGAACGCTAGAACTAATGGAACAACTACGTTTAGATTGGATAAAATTAACAATGTAGTATTTGATAATATAACAATTTATGCGTCGTCTACAGGAACTTTTAATGTTAGTGAAAGTAATAATTTAAGTTTTGACAATGTAAAAGTGAAACCAAAATCAGGAAGAATATACGCTACGAATGCAGATGGTTTCCATTTAAAGAATAACCGAAGGATAAGTATTACTAATTCTCATGTCGAAAGTATTGGAGATGATATTGTTAATATATCACAATCTACGAAATCGAGAATTGATTCTATTTCAGGAAATGTTGCCACACTGCCATTACATGCTTATTATACTTATAAGGTTAATGATAATATTGCTTTTTATGATGCTATTGAAGCTAATATTCTTAAGAGAGCAAAAATTGTGGCAATTGATACGATAGGAGGGAAACGTACTTTTACATTTTCAGAATCGATTCCGACCCAATTTTCTGATAATTTGGAAGGAAGATATTGGATGCAAAACTATAGTTTTAAGAATGTAACTATTTCGGGTAATAAATTCTTAAAAAGCAGAAGACATGGAGTTTTAGTAAGACATGGTGATGTTAATATAACCAATAACGTGGTACGACTAAATTCAGGAAGTGCGGTTTCATTAAATATTGAAAACGGAACAACGGGAAGTTTTAAAGAAGGTTTTTTAAGTAATAACGTGACAATAGCAGATAATTTTTTCCAAAGAAACGCATTTAATTCGCGGTACCTTTCATTAGATGAGTCAGTCTATAATGCCGACATAAGTATTTTTGTTAGAGGAAATGGTGTTCCCACCAATAATATACTGATTAACAAAATAAATATTCTCAATAATCAATTTAATAATTGGAATAGGAAAGCAATATATGCAACAAGCACAAGGAACTTAATCATTAAAGGTAATTCATTTGAAAGAAGATTAAAATTGGGGGTAAATGACGCGGTGATTGAATTAGATGCTATATGGAAAGGTGAAGTATCAGGTAATGTTTCGTTTAAAGATTCAGAAGATAATCGGGAGTTGGTTACCATAACAACGAATACCAAGAGGGTGACTATAGAGGATAACTGTGTAACGGCGGGCCCAACCCCTGATTGCATTAATGAAGCGAAATCGATTTCAAAGACTAAAAAAGCAGAAAAAGTAGGTGCACTAATTTATCCAAACCCGAGTAATGGCTTAATTCATTTTAGTGAGTTGGGATTTGTGCAGTTGTATACAATTCAAGGACGTTTGGTATCGAGTTTTAATGTTACAAGTAACCGAAGTTATAATGTTAGTGATTTACCTAAAGGAATGTATATACTAAAGTTAATTATTTCGGAACAAAAGCAGTTAATTACTCGGAAAATTATTATCAATAGATAGATTATTCAGCAGAAAGTAAGTTTAAAAGCATTCATGTAATGTATGGCGACTCCTTTTTAGTAGGTTGAAACATAAGGAAAATAGAAAACCCCGATAAAGATTTTAAATTGATCTTTTTCGGGGTTTTCATTTGAAAACAAAAGTATAATGAAGAGTTTTTCGAATTTATCTTTAGTTATTTTCTAACATTTTCGGTGTGACTACTGTTCTAAATCCTTTATGATCAGAAGCAGAATCAAAACTTGATCCCATTCTTGCTGAAATTCGGAAACTTGCACAATAAGAGGCATGACATAAAAAGGATCCTCCCTTTATAATATGTTCTTTTTCATAAGGGTTATTTGGATTAAATGATGTATTCGCTCCTTTTGGATTCGATATAATCTCAGAAGTACCTATTTCATTATAATAGTTTATATTGAATAAATCACTTGTAATTTCCCAAACGTTTCCTAACATATCATAGATACCTATGCTATTAGGAGGGAAGGATTTGATTGGAGCAATAAAAGCAAATCCATCTTTAGCTTCGTTTTTGATAGGAAATTGTCCTTGCCAAGTATTTGCATTACCATTTAGCTTTTCAAAATCATTACCCCATGTAAAAACAGAATTGCCTAAACTTCCTTGGGCAGCCGATTCCCATTCGGCTTCTGTTGGCAGTCTTCTATTAGCCCATTTACAATAAGCAATAGCATCTTCGTAGGCTATATGAACTACTGGATAGTTTTCTTTTCCTTTAATAGAGCTTTCAGGACCTTGAGGGTGTTTCCAATTAGCACCGATTTTCCATGTCCACCACTGAGCATAGTTTCCCATATTAGCTACTAGGTTTACATTTTTATTAAAAACAAGACTCCCTGGTTGTAAAATTGAATCATGGGGTCTAGGTGTTCCTGGTGGAAGCGTTTTTTTCATTTCTTCCCAATCGACAGCCCTCTCAGCAACGGTAACATAGCTTGTAGTATTAATGAATCTTTCAAATTGCTTGTTTGTGACTTCCGTTTCATCAATAAAGAAACCGTCTATCACAACCCGATGAGCAGGCTTTTCTCTGTTCATGGCATAGTTGTCATCATCTTTAGCTCCCATTAAAAATGATTTGGATGGAACCCAAGCCATTCCCTTAGGAGTTTTAATATTTTCGTAATTAGTGTTTCCTGTCTTTTTAGCTTGTAAAGACCTATCATTTTTGCAGCCTATTGGCAAAATTGAAATCGAAAGGATTAAAAGTGTAATTTCTATGTTAAAATGAATACACTTGAGATAATTTTTATTAGATCTATTACGAGCCATGAGAAATATAATTTATACTAGCCAAATTTAAAAAATTAAGGAGCCTATTAAAGTTTTAACGATAAATAGTTGAAATGTGCATTTCGGAGTTATTGTTTTTCAAAGTCAGAGTCATTTATCCAACCCGATCTAACTTTTTCTCCGCGCATGTAACGCTCATAGAAATGCACATTTCTATCTGGAACATAATTGTCAAAAACATCTCCTTTTCCATAGCTCCTTGGGTCGTTTTGTTTTTTCAATTCAGATTCCAGTAAGCTCCTTAATTCTGTTTTAATTTTTTGATATTGTTCTAGCAAGGCAATATTGTTTAAACAATTTTCATCATCGTCAAGTTTAAATAGTTCTTCCTTTGGGTGTTTTCCGAAATTTTGTTTCCAATATTCTTGATTTTTACCGCTTCTATTAAGATTTAAAATTTCTGTTTTTGTTGGGCTTCCATCTGTGTTAGTGTATCCAGTTTCAGGGTTCCCCGCTGGCCATCGATCGTTTTTATAATTCATTAAATACATAAAGCCGTTTTTTACAATCCCTCTAATGGGGTACCCAGTATCGTTGGGTCTTCCTACATCGTGTCTTTCTTGACCGAGTAGTACGTAATTATTTTTAGAAGGAGTAATATCACTCTTATTAGAGTTGAAAAAGCGTGTTAAGCTTTTACCTTCAATTGGTTGCATTCCTAAATCGTTAGCACTATATCCAGCCAAATCAATAAAGGTAGCGGCAAAATCAATGAAACTAACATAATCCTTAATAACTCTCCCTGGATTTTTAATTCCTTTAGGCCACATTATAGCAAGTGGTAAATGATTTGAATGTTCATAGCTTAAACCTTTTACTCTTGGAAATGGCATTCCATTATCGGACGTTACGACAATGATTGTATTTTCAAGTTCTCCAGATTCCTTCAGTACTTTTAGAAACTCTCCTAATTGTTTATCAAAATATTCTAATTCAAAGGCATAATCCAGAACATCATTTTTAACAACATCAGATTGCGGCCAATAGGGAAAAACTTTATCTAATTCCGATAATTTTTTATTTCCTATGCTCACTCCTGAACCATATTCATAATCTCTATGAGGCTCTTTTCCTCCATACCAAAAGCAAAATGGAGTATTGTCTTTTTTTTGTTCTAAAAACTTCTTAAAGTTGGCGGCATAGTCAATTTTAGAGATTCCAGTTGTAGGAGCCTTTCTTTTAATTTTATTGTATTGTTTTACAATAAGTTCTCGTTTACTGCCATCTTTGTTTAAAGAAGATCCTGGGGCCCATCCTTTTCCTGTATACCCTACTAAATATTCTTTTTCAGAAAGGGCTTCAGGGTAGGTTTTAAACTTTGTTGGAAAGTAAGCTAAGTGATTCGCGGCAGCTTCAAGTTGCCAAGTATTTCTACCCGTAAGAACGATTGATCTTGAAGGGCCACATTTTCCATTAGGGGTATAGGCATTTTCGAACAATAAACCCTTTTTGGCAATCTCATCGAAGGCAGGCGTACTACACCAAGTGTTACCGTATGCACTCATGTGTTTCCACGTGGCATCATCTGCAATGCAAAAAAGAATGTTCGGTTTCTTTATTGTTTTTTTTACTTGTGTAAATCCGCACGAGCTGAAAAAAAATAGACTAATTATAAGTAAGAAAGGTTTCATAAGATTATGCTTTTTTATGATGGTTATTGTACACCTGAATAAGATGCAACTCCCATTTTGGCTTCCCATTTGATTAATTTTTTAATGAGTTGTTTTACAACATCAGGTTTTTCTTTAGAAAGATCATTCTGCTCTTTAATATCGTTGGTGATGTTAAAGAGTTGAACTTTTCCGCTTCTATATGCTAGTAGCTTCCAATCCTTTTCTCGAACAGAAACATATAGGTCTTCATAGGCTCTATATCCGTAAATTGGGTCACGCTCTAAATAATTATTAGTTTTAATTATAGGCAGTAAAGAGATTCCATCGATATTTTTATAATCTGAAGTATTTCCCTCTGCAATTTCTATGAGAGTAGGGAATAAGTCGGTTGATTGAACTAAAGAATTATTGATGCTATTTGAAATTGTAACCCCGGGCCAGTGCAGAAAAAAAGGAACTCTGGCTCCCCCCTCAAATAAGGTCTCTGATATTTTTCCTCCGCGAAAGGGTAGGTTTTCAAAATAACCACCTTGGTCTGAAAGAAAAATGAAGATGGTTTCTTTTTCTATTCCTTTTTCTTCAATCGCTTTTACAATGCTACCAACTGATTCATCTGTAGCTTTTACCATAGCTGCATAATGAGCGTACTTGCCCTTTAAACCTTTTGATTTAAAATGGTTCACTAAATCTTTACGTCCTTGATGTGGTGAATGAACGGAGTAATAAAAGAACGATACCATAAAAGGTTGTTGTTTATCGTATTTTGAAATAAAATTTATGGTTTCGTTGGTAAGCTTGTCTGTTAAGTAAGTGCCTTTTGTATCAGGATAAACGTTTTCCTGTCTAAAATAAGGAGGGTAGTATGCTTTTGGATGCCCAAAATTTGAGGTTCCTATTTGTTTATTAAAGCCTTGTTTAACAGGATGAAAATTTTCATGTCCTACATGCCATTTACCAACAAATAAATTATAATAACCTAGTTTAGATAGAGCTTCCGCATATGTGATGTTTTCAAGAGGAAGCCAGTTTCTAGATGGAAACTGAGCTGGATCTCTTTTTAAAGTATGAAATTCTTTTGTTGTTCGTCCGAATCGATCAAATCCTTTTTTCTCACCATGAGGAATATGACGAACTAACTTTAATCGAGCAGGATGTTTACCTGTTAGTAATGTTGCTCTGCTAGGGCTACAAGTTGGACTGGCTATATAAGCCTGCTCAAAACTGACTCCAGATTTAGCTAGTTTATCAATGTTTGGAGTTTCAAATACAGGGTTTCTCATCCCTAGATCAGACCAACCTAAATCATCAACAAAAAAGAGTACAATGTTAGGTCGAGTTTTCTTTTTATCGACTATGTTTTTTGTTTGCCCACAGCTTTCAAGTGTAAATAATAAAGACAACAGAAAAAACACATAACAAATGGTAGCGATTTTCATTATTTTTTTTGTGTGCATAATAAGTTCTAGTTTTTGATGAAAGGTTAATTTTCGAATACCAAATTTGAGTTGTTGTTTTTATAAATAATATTACTCTCTACAGAGAGGTCATTCGGGTTTCTATTAAATGTATTTGATTTAATAACTGTGTTTATTGAACATTCAATAGAGAGTGCGTGCTTATTATATGAGAATGAATTATTAGTGATTGATATGTTATTTAGCCCTTTCCAATCGGTTGTTGTTACACCGTACCATTTTCCTTTTCCTTTTAGGTTTTTTAGCTTTACAACTCGTAAAGTTATGGCCGCGGCATTAGGGTTGCTGAGATAAACTGAATCATATCCACAATTGGAAAAGGTATTGCTATGAATTGTAATGTTATGAGCTACAAAACCTTCTCCCCAGTCTACGCCATTATTTATAGTTATAGCGGATTGACTAAGGTTTTCAAATATGTTGTTCTCAATAACACCATTTGAACTTTGCAATAGAATACCATATCTCCGAGCATTTTTAAAAACATTATTTCTTATAACAAATGATTCATTAGATTCAGAATCTAAATAGGCAATATCATGTTTTTTTGTAGCTCCCACATCTAAGGTCGCTTTCAACGCATTGTTTAGAGTAATTTTGACTTTTTCTTTACCTATTTTTTGCGAGCGAATTACTTTAAATTTTCCAATTAAGATACCTTCTCTTGGATTGTATATTCTAAGAATACTACCTTTTTTTACTTTTTTATTTAAAACGATTTCTGTTGGCGAAACTTGATTTAAAATATATCTTTTTGAAGATTTTAGATTGACAGCATCGTCGCTATAGCCTTCAAAAAGACAATTTTCAACCCAAGGTCCGATTGAACTTCCTTTGATGTGTAAACAATCTGCATTTGCACTGTGAATTCTTCCTTTTTTAAGCTTCACCTTGCATCCAATAATGCTCCACTCTTTCATATTACCTGCGTTATAGGTTCCTGCTGGACTGCTATAACTTGTAATGTTTAAATAAGTGACATCTTTGCTTCTATCAGTTTTAAAAATGGTTCTACCATTTGTTCTCGCTATATGAACATAGGAGTCATTTATTTCCATATGTTTTAATAATTTTTGGGACTTTACTGTAATTCTGAAAATCCCCCCGGACAACTCTTCAAATTGCTTTGATTGATAGAGGTTGGGAGCTCCGTCTTTTAACTTGCCGGGGGTTTTTTCATCCATGAGCATACCCCACACTCTGGAAGCCTTCTGAAACATTTTATGTTTTAGACTAGGAAAACCATGATCAATTTTTAAATCGAATGTTCTGTTTTTTAAATGTACACCCACAATTCTTCCTTGTGTGAATGGAAGAGGATCATAATCGATATATAAGTTTTTAACGATAATGTTTTTACTATTGAATAGAGAAAAGAAGCCTTTAAGCGGATCATGAATAATAATTTTAGCATCGTTTCCTTCTATTAATATATTATTCGCTTTTTTTAAGTTTATTAAATGAGTTTTGTTAGCATTTGTATGCAGGTTATATACACCTTTACCAAATATTAATTTTATAGCTTTAGTATTATTCGCAGTTTTTTTACAAAAATCTAAAGCTTTTTGTATTCCTGGTGTGTCATCATTACCATCATTTGGAATCGCGCCATAATCCGAAACATGAACATTTATTTGGGTATCTAGTTGTGTTATTGGAGGGTTTCTTTTTGTTCTTAGGTTCGTAGGAACCTCAAATTGATATTGTCCAAATATTGTGGATGTACAAAGAAACCAAATAATTATGACCAAATGTTTTGAATTGTTTTTATCTGTTTTTAATGACAGTATGTTGTTTAACCAGTTCATAAGACTAACTTATTTCGTTATATTAATATCCTTGATTTTGTAATAGGTTACTATTAAGGTCTAACTGGGTTGTAGGAATAGGAAACCATATACGTTCTTCTTTCCAGTTTGATTGGATAACAGGGGCAGTACGTCTATTAAAAAAACCATGAGTAGTTGAAAGGTTGGTAATTGTTTCATTAAGCTTGTTGAATCTAGCTAAATCAAAACGTCTCCAACTTTCATAGCACAATTCACGAGATCGCTCTTCAAGTAATTCATCGACGAAATTATCTTTTCGATAGGCGTCGTCTAAATCTGAAACTGTAAATCCATCCTTAATAGCGCGTGATCTTACTTCAGATAAAGTAGTTCTTGCACCAGTTTCGTCTCCGGTAAAAAATTGACATTCTGCGTGTAAAAGTAATATGTCTGCATATCTTAAAATTGGCAAGTTGATACTTGATGCCCAGTTTGGAATTACTTTCAATGCTGGGTCGACCATTCTATATTTCCCAATAGACATAAAACCAACATTGGGATGTGGTATCGTTCTAGGAACAAAATATTTGACCCCATTTATAAACTCGAAACGAGTTGAAGAGTTCATATTTCCAGTAACATTATGATCTTTTCTAAAATCACCACTATCGTACTTGTCATATAATTCGCTTGCGGGTCGATACCATCCATAACCACCACCTCTTGTGTTTAAATTTCCTTGTGGAATAAAAGCGTTAACAATAATGTTCACCGCATTAATAGAAGCATCACTGCTGGCTTCAGAGGCAAACATAAATTCTCCGTATTGTTCTTCTTTTGTCGATTCTCTAAAGAGGTAATCGTAATTATCAATTAGCTGATAACCGCTGTTTAAAATGACATCTTGAGTATAACCTAATGCAGCCGTGTAATGATCATTACTATTTACCCAATCGAAACTATTGATGTCAAGAAAACCCTGTAGTCCTGAGTTTTTAGCGCTTCCTAAATAAGTATGAGCTTTGGCTAACAAACCAGCGGCAGTCCATTTGTTTACACGCCCAAGAACTTCACTTCTATGCCCGAGGTTATTATAAGCGAACTCGTAGTCAGAAATAACTAGTTTATATACATTTTCAATGGTGTCTCTAGGTAAACTGTCATCCAGATTTTCAGAATCATATATCGGAATTCCTCCATGCATCATAGATAGAATCATATGATAGAATCCTCTTAAAAGTTTTGCTTCAGCAATAATTTCGTTTTTTCTATTTCCGGAAAAGCCCTCAATGCTTCCTATTCTTTCGATAAGGACATTTGCTCTGTTGATACCTGCATAAAAGAAAACCCACGATTGATTTACGAAATCACTTTGAGCGGTAAATGTACCATCTCCCCAAACTGAGAAATTAGGATTTACATTTGGCGATCTTAATAAAGCTTCATCCGTAGCTCCGTTGAGCATAATCATTAAATTTCTTGAATAAGTACCATTGTTCCCAAATCCATTAATACTATTTGCAGAAAGAATATTATATACACCAGTAAGAGCTATTTCAGCTTGGTCTGGTGTTTTATAAAAAGTATCTGTAGATACAAATGATAAAGGTTCGTTGTCTAAAAAATCATCACTACAAGAAGTGAAAACTACAAGAAGTAAAATTGCTGTGGTTTTAATTAATTGTCTCATCATCTTAAAATTTTATGTTTACTCCCATAGTAACTGTTCTGCTTCTTGGATAAGAAAATCTTTCAAATCCTCTAATCAATGGGTTGTTTGAACTTACTTCAGGGTCGAACCCAGAGTAATTAGTGAAAGTGAGTAAATTATTGGCAGAAACAAATAACCTTACTCCTTGAATTTGTACATTTTTAAAGAACTTTTCAGAAAACTGATATGAAAAATTCACGGTTTTTAGTCTTAAGAATGAAGCATCTTCAACAAAGTAACTTGAAGGTACTGCAGCAACATTTCCAAAAGCAGGTGCGGTGTTTGAAGCATTCTCTGGGGTCCACGCATTATCATAAAAATCTCTTGTGATATTCATATAAGGTTGAAGGCCATTAGTACGAAGTTTTGCAGCATTGAAAACATCATTACCGTAACTCCATTGGAAGAAAAATGATAAGTCAAAGTTTTTATATGAAAAATTATTATTAATCCCTCCAACATGTTTTGGGTTAGAGTTACCAATAATTGTCCTGTCATTAGCTTCATCAATTGTTCCATCACCATTTAAGTCCTTATACCTTATAGTTCCAGGAGTTGCTCCTTCAGTATTTCCTTCTTGATGAATACCATCAAATACAAAACCATACATAACACCAATGGGTTGACCAACAATAACTCTTCCTGGATTGGTAATCCAACCGCCAGAAACAATGGTGGGTATAAATTCAGTATTACCTAAATCTTTGACTTTGTTTTTATTGGTGCTTATATTAAAATCAGTTCTCCAAGTAAAATTTGGCTTTTTAATATTTACAGTGCTCACGCTAAGTTCATAACCTTCATTTTCTACAGAGCCAAGGTTACGCCATTGTGAATTAAATCCTGATTGCGCAGGTACTGGAGCATCAATTAAAAGATCTTCAGTTAATTTGTTGTAATAGTCAAAGGTTAGTCTTACACGATCATTGAATAAAGCGACATCTAAACCAGCGTCAAATTGGGTTGTAGTTTCCCATTTTAAATTGGGGTTCCCAGCTGATACAGGAGATAGTCCAAAATCTAATCCATCATTACTGGCATAAAAGGTATTATCTAATCTTGAAGCAAAGGTAAATGGAGGAATTCTCTCATTACCCGTTTGCCCGTAACTTAACCGTACTTTTAATTCATTGATTTCTTTTATGTTTTTTAAGAAATTTTCTCTGTGGGCTCTCCAAGCAAAGGCTCCTCCTGAAAAATATCCCCATCGATTGTTTTCTCCGAATTTATCTGAACCATCCGCTCTGAAGTTAAATGTGAATAAATATTTTTCATCAAGACGATAATTCAAACGAGAGAAGTATGACATTCTCTTTGATATAATTCGGTCTGAACCGTAATTTTTAAAAACTTGGCCTATACTTATATCGTTTACACCTAATTCTTGATTTTCAAAATTGGTAATATCATTGAAAAAACCTTCTCTATTGTATTTAAAGAATTCAATACCTCCAAGTAAATTTAAACTATGGTGATTATTAAATTTTTTGTTATAAGTAATGGTGTTTGAAAAGTTATAAGAATAAGTGTCTATTTGTCTTAAAAGAGCGCGCCCATTCCATCTATTTCCAAACCTACTGGCTGAACTGTGAAATTCTTGGAGTTTAGATCCAGATATACTTGTTCCAAGTGTTGATCTAAGTTGTAATCCTTTTGCTAATTTATATTCTCCATATAAAGATCCAATAGTTCTATTGAAACGTAACTTTTTTTCTCCTTCATGTATTAGTGATAATGGAGATAAAAAATCATTACTAGCTAATTCATCTTCTGATAAATCTTGAAGCTCCCAAGGGTTAGCGATTACTAAATATTGTACGACACCATTAAACTCATCTCCACCACCACCGCTGTTGGCAACTCCATCAGATTCTGTAAATGCCGTACTAAGGTTAAATCCAAATTTCAAGTTTTTACTTTGTCTATGTATTGCTTTAAGACTAAGGTTATATTTACTATAACTATTTTCAATAATTACACCTTCTTGCTCCAAAAAACCTGCAGTAGCCGAGTAACTTGTTTTTCCAGTACCACCAGTGGCTGATATGAAATGATTGTTTATTAATCCAGTTCTAAGTGCTTCATCTTGCCAGTTATGACTAGGGATGTTTGTGAAATCTCTAGGACTACCATCTTCTAAATTATTAAAGGAATTTCCAGGGTTTCTCAACTCCCTATAAATTAAGTATTCTTCTGGTGAAATCACATCTATTTTTTTGGTAGGTGTTGTGAACCCTACAGAACTTGTATAATCGAATGTTAGTTTTCCTTTTTGTCCACCTTTGGTTGTAATCAGAATAACGCCATTTGCACCTCTCGATCCGTAAATTGCTGTAGCAGAAGCATCCTTTAACACTTCTATAGATTCAATATCTTGCGGGTTAATGGTCGCCAATGGATCAAAATTAGAAACTGAACCAACACCAGAACTTGCTATTTCATTGGGTTCAATATCGATTTGTACTCCATCAATAACAAATAAAGGCGATCCTGAACCATAAATTGAATTAGAACCTCTAATATTAAAACTTACCTGAGCTCCTGGTTCACCTGACTGAGAGGTAATATTTACTCCAGCAATTCTTCCTTGTATGGCATCAAATAAATTAGGAGTTTTAGATTTTTTAATTAAAACATCCTTTACAGAGCTAACAGAACCCGTTATGTCTCCTTTTTTAACAGTTCCATAACCAACAACAACTATTTCGTTAAGTCGATTAGCACTTTCTTTTAGTATAACATTAATTGTTTTTTGACCGGTATATTTTACTTCTCGAGTTCTCATACCGATATAACTATAAACGAGAATAGCTTTATTTAAGTTGTTCGATACTTTGAAATTATAGTTTCCGTCAAAATCTGTACTTGTACCAATATTGGTGTTTTTTATAAGGATGGTTACTCCAGGTAGTCCATTGCCTTCAATGTCTTTAATTTGTCCCTTGATGCTTTTTTGAGCACTAAGGTTTTGTAGTGAGAAAATGGTTAGTATGATGAAAATAAAATTAGTTTTAAGCATGTGATTAATTTTTAAAAAAGATAAAAACGATGAGTAATTGATGTAGCATTCGTTTGAAACATTATGGACTAATGATTTAACTTTCCAATTTATTATTACTCCTATTTAGAAGACACGTCTTCAAATGCACTTCGTTTTGAAACTTTTATATTAGTTGTTTTCTTATCAATTAAAATACTTCCTTTTCTTCCATCTAATCTTTGGTATGTATTACCTTGAATGATAGCATTGTTACAGTTAATAATTCGAACATTTTCAATATGAGGAAAGATTGGTTTGTAAGTATCTGTTTGAATTATTTTATTGTTTTCAAATATTAATTCATCAACAGACATTGCTAGTAAAATAGAGCTATCAAAAGTTTTAATCGTATTGTTTCTGATAGTGATTTTTCTACTATACTTTCCTTTGAAATCATTCTTGTCTCTATACTGAGGATCTATTAAAAAAATAGATTGAGGTCTATTTCCTCCATAAACTGAATCTTCAATTAAATTATCTTCAATAAGTAAATCGTCACACGGTCCTGACTCATTCCAGAGTCCTAGATCTCCAGTAATTCTGAAAGTAGCCATTTGAGAAGACAAATGGTTTTTTCTTACTACCACTTTTCTAGGAGTTGATATTAAAAAACTACGGGCTCTATTATTTCGTACAATATTATTTTCTAATACTGCTGAAGCATGCCATGAAATATTCTCAACACCATCGTATATATTTACTTTATTAGTAATAGGTTTATTAAAAGTGATATAGGATATTTTTTCATTAATCCTTTCCACTTTTTTTAGAATCATTGGTTGTGTTGTAGGTAGTAAGTTTTTTTGATCGATAATTTGAACAATATCTCCTTTTTCACCAAATAAATAACCATTTTGATGTGGATGATAGGTTTCTATCGCTAGTGTGTAGTCGTTAATAATTTTATTTACTCTTACGTATGTACCATGAATATTCGTGGCATCGTCGAGCATATTTTCGAAAATACAATTTTTTATTGTAACCGTCCCTTTTACATTACAAAAATGGGTAGCATCTGCCGTGGTGGTAATCATACGTTTAGAACCTTTTTTAAGAACAACATTAAAGCTGTTTAACGTGATGTTTTCTGACCTTTCAGCAATAAGTCCCATAGCTCCCGCATGATGAACATTAACATTTTTGAATTCGAGATCTTTTGATTTGAATACTCTGAATGCTGGACTGGTTCTATTCTGTAAATACTCTCCTTTAGATACCATAACAGAACCAATGGGAGGGAGCTTTTTCATCTTAGTCGAAATTCTGATCAATCCTTTCTCTAATTCTTTTGCTTTAACACCAATTTCTGGCATGCTATACTGTTTTGTATTGTATAGAGGTGCCATTGTCTTTGGATCCCAAAAAATATTTTGCCCCACTTCAAGATTGTAGTGTTCCCAGGTGGCAAAACGTTTTCCATAACGCTGTTCATATGGCGAGTCTTCTCTTTCTAAGGAAAGATACAAACGGTTAAATTTGACTACATAGGGTGTTTCTACTTTGATATCGAAAGTCTCACTTTTAGAGTCAATTGCTACGACTAAACCTTCAATAACAAAAGGAGTTTTCCAATCAATGCTTAGGTTTGTAACAGTAATGTTTTTTGATTCCTCAATTATAAAAGGAATCATTTTTCCGTGAAAAATAAAATCTGACCCATTTCCGTCGATAACAAAATCATTAAAGTCAATGATAGGAAAAGCTGTTCTTTTAAGGCCATTATCATTGTTTGTGATTTCACAGTATTTTTCTGGTGCAAAGGTTGGGTAGAAGTGGTAAGTGCCTTTTGGAAATACTAATTTACTAACTCCCTCTTCCTTGCATTTCTTTAGAGCCTTTACAACAATAGGAGTAACATCTTTATACTTTTGAATATCGAAATCTTTTAAGTTTAGCGTTTTTTGACCATAACCGCTAAAACCAATGATTAAAGAAATTGATATTAATAAAGTTTTTAATAAGTATCGCATAAATCTACTATTTTACTATTTGAGATTAACATTGAAACTAGAATGGATAGCGATTGCCATTTTTATTAGATTTTTTTTGAATAGTTATTTTCAACTTGTAGTAAACTTAGAGTAAGGTTTAGGTAACTATTCTTTGTTTTCTAATATAATTCACATGATATCTTAACAATGCATTTCGTGATATGGCATGTACTATATTTTAGTCAAGTTCAAAATTATAGAAAACAATTCCTGACGATATTTTGTGATGTAACAATATTTTTTAATTATGTAACAATGAGTGTTTTATGTTGTTTTTTTGCTCTTTTAATCCTTTTTATTTAGTTACATTAGTTCTGTATTTGAATTTAAACACAATATATTTTGAACAAATCATTAACTTCTTTTTGGGTAATTGTAATGTTAACCGCAACTCTTTTAGGGCAGCAGTTGCAATTCAATTCACTAACCGTTAATGATGGTTTGTCTCAAAATGATGTGAGTTGTGTAATGCAAGACTCAGAAGGGTTTATCTGGATTGGTACCTACGATGGGTTAAACCGTTTTGATGGATATGATATTGAGAGCTTTTTTCATGACAATAAGAATGAAGCAAGTTTATCGAGTAATAGAATTAAATGTTTGTTTGAAGAAAAAGAAAAAAGAATTTGGATTGGTACTGATGGCTATGGATTGAATTACTATGATTTGAAAACTGACAGTATTATCAGGATAAACACTCCAAATAACTACAAGATAATTAATGATATCAAAAAGAATGAAAAAGGAGATGTTATTGTTGCTACGAATCATGGTTTATTAAAAGTTGTAAAGAAAGAAGGTTTTTTTTCAGTAGAAGTATTACAATCGGCTTTAACAGGCTTTCGGGTAAGGTGTTTTGAAATACTAAAGAATGGTGAGGAAATTTACTTAACAGATAAAGGTATTTGGGTAAACCGAAATGATTCATATGAATTAATTGAAGGCTCCAATTCGATAAACTTTTTCGCAATGGATGAAACCTCTCAAGGTGAGATTTGGTTAGGAGGAGGTGGAGGGCTTTATCAAATAGTGAATGATACTTTGGTTTCGAAAAGAGATAAATTAAGAGGAAGGATTCGTTCTATTCAGGAAGGGATTGATAACGATTTATGGATTTCTATTTTTGATAAGGGTATTTTTCATTTTGATTTAACTAAGAATAAAGTTTCGAAAGAAGAACTTAAAGATGATTTTTCAAAACATGTTTTTAAAGATTCTTCTAATACTTTATGGGTTGCATCTAGAAACGGAGTTTTATACTCCAACTTAAATAATAAAAACTTTAGAACACTTTCAATTCAAAGAAAAGGTCTTGTAAGAACTCTTTTAGCTACTAATGAGAAAGTGTATTATGGACTTCGGACAGATCGATTTTACACATATTCTTTTAAAGATAAAATTAATAAGCCCATAGGTATTCAAAAGGATGCGAGGCCACTTCGTGTCGATACCCTTAATGGTAAAATTCATTTGGCAACCACAAAAGGTTTGTATAAAAAACGCAGTGACGATAGTGATGAGTTCGACTTAGTTCCAATTTTTAACGCAAAAAAGGATAATAACCTACTTATTACAAGTTTTTGTAAAGATGCTTTTGGTAATCAGTTTTTTGGAAGTTTTAAAGGGTTAATTATAAAAAGTAAAAAATATACCAATTGGGTTCATGATCAATTCCAAAATTTAAGAACACTTCGAAATGTTCGCGTATTTTCACTTAAGGCCGATTATTTTAAGAAATGTCTTTGGGTAGGAACTATAGCAAGTGGGCTTTTTAAAATAAATTTTGACAACTCCGGAAATATAATTTCTGCTGAACATTACAGTGAAAAAATATCGGGTTCCTATCATATTCCGAATAATTCAATATGGTCGTTTTACCAAGAAAAAGATGGATCATTATTTGTCGGAACAGGTACGGGTTTAATACATAAGAAAATAGAAGAAAATCAGTTTAAGCTTGTCGATTCTCCAGAAATTCAAAACAAAAAAATAATGGGAATTATTAACGATGATTCTTCGAATCTATGGTTAACTAACTCTCAGGGAATTATCAAGTATTCTCTTGTTAATGGAGAAACCCAAAAATTTAATCATTTTGATGGGTTGTTGACGAATACATTTACTGAAGCAGTATCTAAAAATAAAAAAGGAGAACTATTTTTTGGAAGTATTGAAGGAATAAACTCAATTAAACCCTATGAAATGGAGTACAATCCTTTTCCATCGAAAATTGCTTTCACAAATTTAATAGTTAACAATACTAAAATAGGTGTAAATCAAAATTTTAAAGGTTCTAGATTATTAGAGAAGAGATTGAATAAAATGGATGAGCTTACTTTCAGTTATAAGCAAAACGATTTTTCAATTGAATTTACCAGTACTAATTACGCTAATGTAAACGTAAATAAGTACCGATATAAATTGGATAACTATGATGATACTTGGCAAGTTGTTAATAATGATAAGAGATATGCCAGTTATTCGAATTTAGAAAGTGGTAGTTATAAATTGCATGTTGAGGCAACCAACTCTAATGGTCAATGGTCAAACCAAATAAGAGCATTAAATATTAATATTGAGCCAGCACCTTGGAGAACTTGGTGGGCTTACCTTTTATACTTACTTGCATTTTCAGGACTCTTAATTACTTTTATTTATTTCTGGATGAATAAACAAAAGCTTAGAAATCAAATGCAACTTTCTCAGTTTAAGAGCGAGCAAGAAAAAGAAATAAATGAAATGAAGTTAACTTTTTTTACTGATGTTGCTCATGAGTTTAAAACACCATTATCATTAGTTATAGGTCCATTAAACGATTTAATAGAAGGGAAAGTTACAGATGAACACAAGGAGTTTTGTTTCAATATTGTATCAAGAAATACAAATCGAATGATGAACTTAGTAAATCAACTTCTTGATTTTAGAAAAGTTAATTCGGGTGTTAATATTTTAAAAGTATCAAGAAATGATATCAGTTCTTTTGTTCGAGGTGTCGCAAAATCTTTTGATTGGCAAGCTAAAAATTCAGGTGTTCAATTCAATATTATTGCTCCCGAGAGTTATTTCTGCCATTTTGATAAAGATATAGTCGAAAAAGTACTATATAATTTGTTATCAAATGCTTTTAAATATACTCCGAATAAAGGTGTTGTAGAGGTTGAAGTAAAGCTTACATGGAAACAAGAATTGGAGTACTTAGTTATTTTAATAAAAGATAATGGAAAAGGTATTTCTCAATTAGATAAAAAGAAAATTTTCGAAAGACATTTTCATGGGAAAGATAGATTTTCTTCTGGAATAGGATTGCATTTGGTTGTTACGTTAATTGAAGCGCATAGAGGAACAATAAACGTTTTTGATAGCTCTATTGGTGGTACTGAATTTATGATTTCGTTGCCTGTATCTTCAAAAGTTTTTTCAGAAGAAGAGTTTTTAACAAAAGAAGATATTCCTGATAATTTAACTTACAATTACAGTCCAGGAGAAATTCCGCGTACAAAAGAAGAGGAGGAAGAGGAAGATGTCGGAAAAGAAAAGGTGTTATTGGTTGAAGATGATTACGATTTAAGAAAATATCTTCACAAGATATTAACGCAAGATTATATCGTTTTTGAAGCTGTAAATGGAAAGCAAGGTATAGAAATCGCTTTAAATGAAATTCCAGATATAGTTGTAACTGATGTTATGATGCCAGAATTAGATGGAATTGAAATGTGCAAAGAGATTAAGAAAAATAAATTAATATCCCATATCCCAGTATTAATGCTAACGGCTAAAACAGGTGCTGAGTTTTATAATGAAGGATTAGAAGCAGGGGCATGGGATTACATAGCGAAACCATTTAATAGCTCTCAACTTCGAAAAAAAATTGACAATATCATTGAAACTAGAAATAGTTTTAGAAAGCATTTAGCAAAGGGAACAACAAGTAAAATTAAAGACCACTACGTGTCTTTTGATCAAAAATTTGTTACCAATGCTATAAAAATAATTGAAGAAAAAATGCCTGAATCTAGTTTTTCTGTAAAAGAACTATCGGAAGAACTAGGGTTAAGTAGAATGCAATTGCATAGAAAATTAAAATCTTTAACAGGATTAAACACCACGGCTTTTATGAACTCAATTCGGATGGAAAAAGCAATCATTATGTTTAATGGAGGATGCGATCGTGTTCAAGAAGCAATGGATGCCATTGGTATCAATAGTTACGCGCACTTTAATACTTTATTCAAAAAAGAAAAGAATGTTACCCCAAGTAAATACATAGAACAGGTAAAAAATATGAAACGGTAGGAGTTCAAAAACATTCATTCAAAAACAATAAAAAATGGGAAAATATTTTATGACACTAATCATATTAGTGGCTTTTTCATGTAATTCATCGAAAAATAAGCAAAACAATAAAAAGGCTCAAATTAAAGAAAAACCGAATATAGTAGTTTTCTATGTAGATGATCTTGGGTATGGCGATTTAAGTTCTTATGGAGCCGTTGGTGTCGAAACTCCAAACGTAGATAAATTGGCAAAGGGAGGAATTAAATATACGGACGCCCATAGCTCGGCGGCAACTTGTACTCCCTCAAGATATTCACTTTTAACTGGAAATTATGCTTTTAGAAATCAAGCAGCTATTTTACCTGGTGATGCACCTTTAATTATTAATCCTTCAGTGCCAACATTACCTAAAATGCTTAAAAAAGCAGGATATAGGACTGCTGTTGTTGGGAAATGGCATTTGGGGTTAGGGAATGGTTTTGTGGATTGGAATACTGAAGTAAAACCAGGACCCTTAGAAATAGGTTTTGATTATAGTTTTTTATTACCAGCAACGGGGGATAGAACTCCAACAGTGTATTTAGAAAATCATGGAGTCGTTGGTTTGGATAATTCAGATCCATTAGCGGTGAATTATAAAGAGGCATATGTAGGAGAACCAACAGGGATTAAAAATCCAGAAATGCTAAGGCAAAAAGCAGATAGACAGCATAGTCAGGCAATTACGAATGGAATTAGTCGTATAGGGTATCAAAAAGGAGGGGGAAAAGCAATGTGGATCGATGAAGAGTTTCCCGATGTTTTTACAGGAAAGGCCATTGATTTCATCAGAAAAAATAAAGACGACCCGTTTTTCTTATTCTTTTCATTTCATGATATTCATGTCCCAAGATTACCAAATAGTAGGTTTTCAGGAAAATCAACAATGGGACCAAGAGGTGATGCTATTGCTCAAATGGATTGGATGACGGGTGCTATTGTAAATGAGCTGGAGAAATTAGGAATAGATCAGAATACGATGATAATTTTTACAAGTGATAACGGACCTATTTTAGATGATGGTTATGAAGATTTAGCAGAAGAAAAACTTGGAAGCCACAGACCTACTGGCCCTTTTAGAGGAGCGAAATATAGTGCTTATGAAGCTGGAACTAGGGTTCCAATGATTGTCTACTGGCCTTCTAAAGTAAAATCGGGAGAGAGTAATGCTTTGGTATCTCAGATAGATTTTTATGCTTCTTTCGCTAGTTTTTTAGGTGTAAAACTAAAAAAAAATGAAGCAGTTGATAGTTATGATATCATGAGCTCATTAATGAATTCAAGTGAGAAGGCTCGAGAGGTACTTTTAGAAGAATCTTTTACTTTGTCAATTCGAGAAGGCAATTATAAATATATAAAGCCTATTACCACTAAAAATTTACCAAAATGGCTAAAAAATAAAAAAGTTGAAACTGGACTCGTTGAAGAAATTCAACTTTATGATTTATCAAAAGATATTGAAGAAAGGAAAAATATAGCAAAAGAGAATGTGGTGTTAGTGAGGGAGTTGGAAGAAAAGATAGACAGTATAGTGAATATAAATTAAGATCAAAAGGGGGATGTATATAACAGCAAATAAGGGGGCTGATTTTAAAGAATTAAAAGGAATCGGGTTTTTTACATTGGCAAATAAGAACAATGTTTCTATAAAGATCACAAATTATGGCTTACGGATACTCACTTTAAATGTGCCGGATAAAAATGGTCATATTGAAGATGTTGTTCTTGGATTTGATAAGCTTGATGATTACTTAACTGAATCAGGTCAGTATTTTGGGTGTATTATTGGGCAATATGCCAACAGAATTGAAAATGGAAGGTTTATTCTTAATGGAAAGAAAATTCAATTAGACAAAAATGAGAAAGGAAACCATTTGCATGGAGGATGTTATGGGTATCATAATGTTATTTGGGAAGTAAGTGCTGTATCACATAATAAACTAAATTTTCAATATACTTTTAAAGAAAGTGAAACAGGGTATCCTGGTACTACTAAAGTTGAGGTATTTTATGAATTAACAGAAAATAATGAGTTCATTATAACATATGAAGCTAAATCTGATAAAGACACGATTATAAGCTTAACCAATCATGCTTATTTCAATTTAAAAGGAGAAGGAAACGGTACAATTGAAGATCACTTTGTTAAGATAAATGCCAATCATTATTTATCAATTAATGAAAGTTGTATTCCAAATGAAATTCAAGAAGTGGACAGCTTACCATTGGACCTTAGGGATTCGACAGAACTGAAAGATGTTTTGAGATCTGAATTCTCACAAATTACTTTAGCAAATGGTCTTGACCATTGTTATGTTCTAAAAAAAGAACTCAATAATCATCTTAATTACACCGCTACTGTTGAGGATAAATCTAGTGGTAGAATACTAAATGTTTACACAACTGAGCCTGGTGTTCAGTTGTATACAGGGAATTTTTTAGATGGAACTTTAGTAGGGAAATCTCAAAAAGCCTACCAAAAATATGCAGGATTGTGTATAGAAACACAACAGTTTCCAAATGCACCAAATGAAAAGGAATTTCCAAGCCCAGTATTAAAAGCAAGTAAAAAGTACACTTCTACAACCGTTTATCAATTTTTAGTTAATAATCAAATAAAACCATTACAAGAATGAATGCAGGTTTTCAATTTTTAGATTATGTTATTTTTATTGTTTATGCGATAATAATTTTGGGTATTGGGCTCTGGGTTTCAAGAGATAAAAAAGGCGAACAGAAGAATGCTGAAGATTATTTTTTAGCAAGTAAATCACTTCCATGGTGGGCCATTGGAGCTTCACTAATTGCCGCAAACATTTCAGCAGAACAGTTTATAGGGATGTCAGGCTCGGGGTTTGCCTCTGGTTTGGCTATTGCCTCTTATGAATGGATGGCCGCAATTACTTTAATTATTGTTGGAAAATACTTCTTGCCTATTTTTATTGAAAAGAATATTTATACTATTCCTGAATTTGTGGAAAAGCGATTTTCTTCAAATTTAAAAACAATTTTAGCGATTTTTTGGATAGCTTTATATGTTTTCGTTAACCTCGCCTCAGTACTCTATTTAGGGGCGTTGGCTTTAGAAACAATCATGGGAGTTCCTATTGTTTATGGAGTGATAGGATTGTCTCTTTTCGCAGCGGCCTATTCATTGTATGGAGGACTGTCAGCTGTTGCATGGACGGATGTTGTTCAAGTAGTTTTTTTGGTGTTTGGAGGTTTGGTAACTACTTATTTAGCGTTAGATTATGTGTCTGGCGGAGATGGCTTTTTTTCAGGGCTAAAAACTGTTTATAATGCAGTGCCAGAAAGATTTGAAATGATTTTAGATAAATCCAACCCAGAGTATAAAAATTTACCTGGTATTGCCGTATTAGTAGGTGGTATGTGGGTAGCGAATTTATATTACTGGGGTTTTAATCAGTATATTATCCAAAGAACTTTGGCAGCTAAATCACTTAAAGAAGCTCAAAAAGGAATTTTATTTGCTGCTTTTTTAAAGCTGTTGATTCCGTTAATAGTGGTGCTACCGGGGATAGCAGCGTTTGTCATGATTAATGATCCTGAAATAATGAAGAATTTGGGGATGTAGCACAGCAGAACATTCCTTCATTACAATTGGCAGATAAAACATACCCTTGGTTGTTACAATTTTTACCTGTAGGACTAAAAGGAGTTGCTTTTGCTGCACTTACGGCCGCAATAGTAAGTTCTTTGGCATCGATGCTTAACTCTACTTCTACCATATTTACAATGGATATTTACAAGGAGTATATAAACAAAACAGCTACTGATAAACAAACAGTAAATATGGGGAGGATTTCTGCTACGGTAGCTTTAATTATTGCATGTATCATGGCACCTTTATTAGGAAGTTTAGATCAGGCATTTCAATTCATTCAAGAATATACCGGTGTGGTTAGTCCAGGTATTTTGGCAGTATTTCTTCTAGGATTATTTTGGAAAAAAACAACAAATAAATCTGCAATTATTGGAGTCGTTTTATCAATACCTATTGCAATGTATTTTAAAGTAGCTCCTAAGGGATGGTCAAAGTCGGGGTTATTTATAGAGATTCCCTTTATGGACCAAATGGGGTATACGCTTTTGTTAACAATGCTGATTATTATAATTTCAAGTTGTATACAGCATAAAGGAAGAAACGATGAAAAGGGAATAGAAATTACAAAGGAACTTTTCAAAACATCACCAATTTTTAATATTGGAGCATTTGCCATCATGTTAATATTAACGGCATTATATGCTCTATTCTGGTAATTAAATCAATAAAAATGGAACAAGCTTTAATCAATAAAATTAAAAATAGTTTTGTGTCTGAGTTTTCTCAAGAGCCAATAATGGTCTTTTCTTCTGGTAGAATAAACTTAATTGGCGAGCACGTAGATTATAATGATGGTTTTGTATTTCCGGCAGCAATAGATAGAGGAATTGCGCTTGCAATACAAAAGGCGAATGGAGAAAAATCTACGGTAATAGCCAGTGATTTTGAAGAATCTTTTCAATTTGAAATTGATAAAATACATGTAATTGATGGAGGAGGGTGGCGTAATTATTTAATAGGGGTTATTAAAGAATTACAAAAAAAAGGAAAGGTGTTAGATAATGTGAATGTCGCTTTTAGCGGAAATGTTCCCGCGGGGGCGGGATTGTCATCTTCTGCTGCATTAGAAAATGCCATAGTGTTTGGATTAAATGAATTGTTCGGCTTACAATTAACCAAAAAAGAAATGATTTTAATCTCCCAAAAGGCAGAACATGATTATGTAGGAGTTAAATGCGGGATTATGGATCAATTTGCAAGTATGTATGGAGAAAAAGATCATTTTTTATTACTAGACTGTCGGACGTTAGAATATAAAACCTACCCAGTAAATCTAGAAAACTATGAATTAGTACTTATCAATTCTAATGTCCAACATAATCTTTCTGAAAGTACTTATAATCAAAGGAGAGAACTTTGTGAAAGAACCGCAAAGATGTTTCAAAAAAACAGTCTACGAGATCTTAAAAAAAAAGAATTATGGCAAAGAAAACATGAGTTCTCTAATGAAGAGTATAAGATGGTTCTTTATGTTATTGAGGAAATAGAAAGAGCAATGCTGGCAGCAAAAGCTATAGAAAATAAGAATATTAAACAATTGGGAATGCTGCTTTATGAAACTCATAATGGATTGTCCAAACAGTATAAAGTAAGTTGTGAAGAATTAGATTTTTTAGTTGATTTCGCTAGAAATTCGAAAAGGGTTGTAGGGGCTCGAATGATGGGAGGAGGATTTGGAGGTTGTACCATTAATTTGGTAGAAAAAGAGTTTGTAGAACAGTTTATAGAACTAACATGTAGTTCATTTCAAGAAAAATTTGGGTTTGAATGTACGCCTATTTCGGTAGAGCTTTCTGCAGGAACCCGTGTTATTAAAAATTAAGTATGAATTTTCAAGAATATTCACATAAAAGGTACAACATACTCACAGGAGAGTGGGTTTTGGTTTCCCCACATAGGTCAAAAAGACCTTGGCAGGGACAAGAAGAAGAGGTTGTAAAAGAGAAAAGATTTAAGCATGATCCTAATTGTTACTTGTGTGCAGGGAATACTAGAGCAAATGGGGAAGTAAACCCTAATTATGACCAAGTTTTTATTTTCAATAATGATTTTGCGGCACTACAAGAAAATGTTGAAGATGGCTGTATAAATAATGGTTTGTTGCGTGCAGAAACGGAAAAAGGAATTTGCAAAGTTATTTGTTTTAGTCCTGACCATTCGAAAAGCTTGGCGGAAATGACCGCAAATGAGATTCTATATGTTGTTGAAGCATGGAAGAAAGAATACCAAGAATTGGGAGCGAAGGAATTCGTTAACTATGTTCAAATTTTTGAAAATAAAGGAGCCGTTATGGGGTGCAGTAATCCTCATCCTCATGGTCAAATATGGAGTCAATCAACTTTGCCTAATGAGGTGATAAAAAAAGATACGTCTCAAAAAGAGTATTTTCAATCTAATGGAAGGTCTTTGTTACTTGATTATCTCGATCAGGAGACTTCTCTTGGAGAAAGAATAGTTTATGAAAACGATGAATTTTTAGTGTTTGTTCCCTTTTGGGCGATATGGCCATATGAAACCATGATAGCTCCTAAAAACCATTTGCAAAGTATTGATTTGTTAAATTCAAAACAAGAATTTTTATTTGCGGACGCAATTTCAAAGATTACGAGTGCCTATGACAGAGTGTTTGATTGCTCATTTCCTTACTCGGCAGGAATACATCAGGCACCAACTAGCAAAGAAGATAACTTACATTGGCACTTTCATATGAGTTTTTATCCACCATTGTTGAGAAGTTCGTCGGTGAAAAAATTCATGGTAGGGTATGAGATGTTTGGTAGCCCTCAAAGAGATATTACACCAGAATTGGCAGTTGAAAGATTAAAAAGACTAATTTAAATAGGATGATTAAAACAAGTAAAACATAAATTTATGAGTAGAGGCAAAGTTATTATTACAGGAGGTTGCGGGTATATTGGTTCTCATACAAGCGTTGAGCTAATTAAGAATAAATTTGATGTGGTAATTTTTGACGATTTATCGAACTCGAAAGAGTTTATAATGGATAGAATTTATCAAATAGCAGGAGTTAAACCAGCTTTTGAAAAAGTGGATTTATCGAACCCGATTGAAGCAGATAGGGCTTATTACAAGCATTCTGATGCGCATTCAATTATCAACTTTGCCGCGTTCAAAGCAGTAGGAGAATCTGTTGAAAAACCTATTTTGTATTATAAAAATAATTTATATACGCTCATAAACTCTATTGAAGCTCAAAAGAAGTATGGAATTAAGAACTTTATATTTTCTTCTTCCGCTACTGTTTACGGTAATCCAAATAGGTTACCAATTACGGAGAGTTTTCAAACGAAAAGAGCTTTTTCGCCCTATGGAAATAGTAAGAAAATAGCAGAGGAAATTTTAGAAGATTTTAGTAAGGCATACCCCGAATTTAAAACAATTTCACTCAGATACTTTAATCCAATTGGAGCACATGAATCCGGACTTATAGGCGAATTACCAAATGGAATACCTAATAATTTATTACCGTATGTAACTCAATGTGCAGCAGGAGTTTTAAAGGAATTACAGGTGTTTGGTAACGATTATAACACTAAAGATGGAACGCCTATTAGAGATTATGTTCATGTAGTTGATTTGGCAAAAGCTCATGTAAAAGCTTTGGAAAGATTGTTGTCAGGAAACATGAAGGAGAATTATGATGTATATAATTTAGGAACGGGAAAAGGAGTTACAGTGATGGACATTATAAATACTTTTGAAAAGGTAACGAAAGAAAAAATAAACTATAGAATTACAAAGAGAAGAGCAGGAGATGTACAAGCTTTATTTGCGTCAGCGGAAAAAGCAAAAAATAATCTAGGCTGGGAAGCTACATTAAGTCTCGAAAATATGATTGAAACTTCATGGAATTGGGAAAAAACATTTCGTGATATGTGATAAAATTGTTGTTTTGAATAATTTTAAACATATATCAGCCTTAAATAAACTATTAAGAAATAAATGGATTGTTTAATAAATAAACGGTAATTTTTTAAGCAAAACAATGAGTGTTAGGTACAGCAATCTTGTTAAGGTTTTGCTTTTCAAAACTTTAAAGAATAATTAATTATAGGCTAATTTTAGTAAGATTAAGAAAAAATCACTAACTTTTCGCCGTTACTCTGTGAAGATACGGGTAACGATTTAATTTTTTAGGGGAAAAAAGAAAGCCAGCGAAAGCTGGCTTTTGTTTTATGCTCTGACAGGTTGATTCTGAATTAAATCAATGTACAGATTTATTTGTTTCTTTAAATTCTTTCTTTCGTAGATAGCATCTAAAAAACCATGTTCTAATAAAAATTCAGAACGTTGGAAGCCTTCAGGAAGGTCTTTTCCAGTAGTGTCTTTTACTACACGAGGTCCAGCGAAACCAATTAATGCATTTGGTTCAGCAATATTAATGTCACCTAGCATGGCAAATGAAGCAGTTGTTCCTCCTGTGGTTGGATCCGTACATAATGAAATGTAAGGCACATTTGCATCTGCTAATTGAGCAAGTTTTGCTGAAGTTTTTACTAATTGCATTAATGATAAAGAAGCCTCCATCATTCTTGCCCCACCAGATTTAGAAATCATTAAGAAAGGAATATCGTGTTTGATTGAATAATCAATTGCTCTAGCAATTTTTTCACCAACAACACTTCCCATAGATCCTCCAATAAAAGAGAAATCCATTGCAGCGATTACCAAGTCTTTTCCTAAAGATTTTCCCACTGCAGTTCTAACAGCATCTTTTAATCCTGTTTTCTTTTGAGCGGCTTTTAATCTGTCAGGGTACTTTACTGTATCTTCAAATTTTAATGGATCTTTTGATGATAATTTAGCGTCAAGTTCAGTAAACTCATTGTCGTCGAAAAACAACTCAAAGTATTCTTTACTACCTATACGTACATGATAGCCATCTTCTGGACTTACGTATAAGTTGCTTTTTAACTCATCAGTATCTATTATTTTTCCACTTGGGGTTTTGTACCATAACCCTTTAGGAGTGTCTTTTTTTTCTTCGGTAGGAGTTTGTATTCCTTTGTCTTTACGTTTAAACCAAGCCATAAATTAGTCTTTAGTTATTTGTTTATAGTATGTGACAAGTTTAATAATAATTACGTTTGCCACATACTTTTCTGGTGCAAATATCTAAAAAAAAAATTACGATAAAGTATTTACATTGTTTAAATCCTCAAAAGCTTGTTTTAATCTAGTTTTAAAAGTTAGTTCACCTTCACGAACCCACTTTCTTGGATCATAATATTTTTTGTTTGGAATATCACTTCCGTCAGGGTTTCCAATTTGTGATTGTAAGTAATCTGCTTTTTCAGCCATATAATCACGAATACCTTCAGTAAAAGCATATTGTAAATCAGTATCGATGTTCATTTTAATCACACCATAACCAATTGATTCACGAATTTCTTCTAATGTTGAACCCGATCCTCCATGGAATACAAAGTCAATAGTATTACTTGGAACGTTATATTTTTCAGAAATATATTCTTGAGAATTTTTTAAAATTTTCGGAGTTAATTTAACATTACCTGGTTTATAAACACCATGAACGTTTCCAAAGGCTGCAGCAATTGTAAATTGGTCACTTACTTTCATTAACTCTTCATAAGCATAAGCAACTTCTTCTGGTTGAGTGTATAGTTTTGAAACATCAACATCGCTATTATCAACACCATCTTCTTCACCACCTGTAATACCTAATTCAATTTCTAAAGTCATTCCCATTTTACTCATACGAGCAAGGTATTTTTTACAAATTTCGATGTTTTCCTCTATAGGCTCTTCACTCAAGTCAATCATGTGAGAGCTATATAAAGATTTACCAGTTTCAGCGAAGTGTTTTTCACTAGCATCTAATAATCCATCAATCCAAGGAAGTAACTTCTTAGCAGCATGATCCGTATGTAAAATTACAGGAATACCATAAGCTTCCGCTAATAAATGAACGTGTTTAGCTCCTGCTACAGCGCCTGCAATAGCGGCTTTTTGATCTTCATTAGAAAGACCTTTACCAGCATTAAATTGAGCTCCACCATTTGAAAACTGAATAATCACTGGTGAGTTTAATTCTTTAGCAGCTTCCAAAACTGCGTTTATAGTATTTGAACCTACAACATTAACTGCAGGTAACGCAAAGCTTTTTTCTTTAGCTAATTTGAAAATTTCTTGAACCTCTTTACCAGTGGCAACTCCAGCTTTAATCATTGTATTATGTTTTAGTTTATGTCAATTATTAAGTAACAAATCTACACTTTTTTCAGAAAGTAAAGTGGATTTTTTACTACAACGTTTTTGTTAGAACGGATAGTTAATACCAATGTTTAACACAGAACTTTGGAAGTTAAAGTTACTAAACCAACGATCTGCTCGAGGCTGATAAGGTTCATGCATTTTAAATCCTAAATCTAATCTCGCTATTAAAAATTTGAAGTCATATCTCATACCAAAGCCACCACCAACGGCAATATCTGTAAGAGATTTCAAACTATCGAATTTGGCATTGGTATCAATGAATTTAGAGCCTGTAATATCCCAAATATTACCACTATCTACAAAAAGAGCTCCTTTGAGAGACCCGATTAGGTCGAAACGGTATTCTAGGCTACTGATGAATTTTAGACTTCCAATATTATATTCTAAAGCTGGTGGTCTCGTTCCAGGTCCCAATGCATAGGTTCTCCAAGCACGAATATCATTAGAGCCTCCAGCGAAATAACTTCTAGAGAAAGGAACATCAGAATTGTTATATGTGAAAATGGCTCCTAAAAAGGTTCTATGAGCTAAAACGGAATTACCTCCTAAACTCCAGTATTTTTTATATTCAATATCTGTTTTGAAGTATTGAGCAATCGGAATTTTGAATAAAGTTTTTTGATCGTTATTATTGGTGTTTTTTGATAATAAACCCATAATATTCCCTGAATTAGCAACACGAATTTTAAAGAAAGAAAAGTCTTGATCTTTAACATTTTTCTGATTGTTATAGGTAAAGCTATAAGCAATTTCAGGAATTAAGAAATCAGAGGTAACAATGTTTAATCGCTCGGCAATATTTAGAGCAGTCAAAAAATAAGCAGGGTTGGTATCGGCATATTGATCACTCAATAATATTTCATCCAATGAATCTCTAATAGATTCGTAGTTACTCGGAATATTGTCTAGGAAGGAGTCACTATTTGAAAAATCCTTGTAAATTTCTTCTAACTTTAAAAATTCTGATCTATAAATAGAAAAGTAATTATCGACATTTAAATTTCGAATGTATTGAGCGTTCAATAATTCGAGTTGAATGGTTTTTGTCGCATCAAACTTCCATTTATAATCAACTCCAATATTCAGATTTTGTCGGTCAAGACCAATGTTTTTCTGAATATTAATACCTCCATAAAACTTCGTTTTTGGAAACATTCTTTTAGGAACGAATTTGTGCAATCCAAAAGGAGCAACGAATCGGGGAATTTCTAATGAAATGTCTCCACCTAATTCCCATCCAGGACCATTATTTGCATTAAAATAGGCTCCATGAGTTGAAACTTTGAAAATTTCAGCGCCTTTAAATGTATTTCTGTTGGTAAGTGAAAATCTACCAGAGATGTCGAAATTACGGATGTTTGATCTAGATAATTCGGTGTCAAAACCAAGTGTGTATTTTTCTGTCGGGGTCAGGAAGATATTGGCCTCTAATTCGTGATCATTAACTTCGCTGAATCTTATGGATGTAGCTCTAAAGTTTTTAAGTCCCCTTAGGTGAGTTCTTGTTAAAGTTCTTAGTGTATCGCTATAAATAGTGTTTGGTTTAATAAACAGCGATTGCGATAGAAATTTAGGATTGTATTTAAGCTTATTAAAGGCATAAAATTTAACTCCTTTATAAGTCGCAGTGTCGTTTATTGAGTTGTCCTTTTTGCTGTAAGTATAGTCTGTAAAAACATTAATGTTTTTTATAGTTTGAACTTTGTACGGTTTAGAAATATATTCTCCATTTGATTCAACAACTTTATCCGCTATAACTAATTCAACATTGGTTTTATATGAAGCGGTATCTCCAACATAAAAGTCAATGCTTTCGTTTTTGTCAAAATGATAAATACCATTGTTTCTAAACAATTTGGTAAGTCGTTTAGCTTCATTAATAAAATCAATGTCTTTGTACTGTTGATTTGATTTAAGATAGCTTTTTTCTTTACTGAGTTTATATATAGAGTCTAAAACAGGTGATTTAATATCTTTGATAATCGTGTCAAGAAAAAGGGGCTGTCCTTTCTGGATATGATATGTTAAGCTTCCTTTTTTAAAGGATAATGAATCTTTTGTTGCTTTAATTTTTGTTTTAAAATATCCTTCATTTTGATAATGTGTTTTTAAATTTCGTAGGCTAATATTTGTTTTTTTATCGCTGATAATTACTGGTGCTTGCCCACTATTTAAAAACCATTTATTTAAACCAATAGCTGATTTAGCAACAGCAATACTTTGCTTTTCAGAAAAAACACTTTTAAAGAAGTTATAAGTTTTAGGATGTTTTTTACCCCAAGTAGCTGAAGTTTTTGGACCGTCAGGATTCCCTAAGTTATAAAAATACAAAGCTAGAGGAAGTCCAAATGTTTTTTGATTTGGGCGTTGAATTAATAACTCATTTAACTCCTCTTTTGATGTTTTTACACTATCTACATAAATAGTGTTCTTAACTAAAAGTTGTTCGCTTTCTCTAACATATTTTATGGTACTACAACCAACTAATGCGATAATTAGTAAAAAATAAAAAAAGAGTTTTTTCATTAACTTAGCGTCCAGAATTTAATAATCAAAAATACTATTTTTTTGAGGGTTAAAGTGTTAAATATTATTTAATGAGCTTATCGAAAAACAATATTAAACTGATAACTAGTTTACAACAAAAAAAGTATAGACAAAAGTATAAATTATTTGTTGCGGAAGGAATAAAAGTGGTAAAAGAGTTATTGGCTTCAAATTTAACTGTGAATCAGGTGTTTTGTACGGATGATTCCATGACTTTTGACCAAGAGATTGTTGTTTCTCAAATTACAGAAGCAGAACTCAAAAAAATAAGTACGTTGAAAGCACCAAATAAAGTGCTTGCTCTTTTTGAAATTCCCGAAAATGATGTGCCAATAATTAATGATTTTACAGTGGTACTTGACGGAATTAATGATCCGGGGAATTTAGGAACCATAATAAGATTATGTGATTGGTTTGGTGTTAAGAATTTACTTTGTTCAAAAAACACAGTAGATTGTTATAATTCAAAGGTAGTACAAGCAACTATGGGATCTTTAACAAGGGTTTGTATTAGTTATACCGATTTGCCAGAAGTTTTAAAGAACTCAGATTTACCCAAATATACAGCCGATATGAACGGTGAAAGTGTATATGGTTCAATTTTACCTCAAAAAGCTATTTTGGTTATGGGTAATGAAGCTAATGGTATAACCGAAGAAATAGATTCAATTATAAATAATCAGTTAACCATTCCTCGATTTGGGGACTTAAAAGAAACGGAAAGCCTTAATGTAGCTACGGCAACCGCAATTTTGTTAAGTGAGTTTAAAAGGCGTTAAATAGTTTTTAAAAATAATTAGGCTATTGAAATAATCCATTTATCTGAGCATCGATCTTGTCGATAATAGCGCCGAGATCTTCTTGGTTTTCTACGAAATCCAAATTATCAACATCAATAATTAAAAGTTTTCCTTTATTATAGGTTGAAATCCAAGCTTCATATCTTTCATTTAATCTGCTTAAATAATCGATACTAATAGAATTTTCATATTCTCTACCACGTTTATGAATTTGACCAACTAAAGTAGAGATGTTTGCGCGTAAATATATTAATATATCTGGTGGTGTAACAAGGTTTTCCATTAGTTCAAATAACGAAGTATAGTTGCTATAATCTCTATTTGTCATTAAACCCATTGCATGTAAGTTAGGAGCGAAAATATGAGCATCTTCATAAATGGTTCTATCTTGAATAACTTTCTTACCGGTTTTTCTTAGTTCTAAGATTTGGCGGAAGCGACTATTTAAGAAGTAAACTTGTAAATTAAAAGACCAACGTTCCATTTCAGCATAGAAATCATCAAGATATGGATTTTCATCAACAGATTCAAAATGAGGCTCCCAATTGTAGTGTTTCGCTAGCAATTTTGTTAATGTTGTTTTTCCTGCACCGATATTTCCGGCAATAGCTACATGCATAATTTACAAATTTCGTAACGTAAAATTACGTAAAAAAATAATTAATGAAAACGATTTAACAAATCAATTTATACCCAAAACCTCTAATATTGACAATCTGTACATTAACATCTTCTTGTAGCTTTTTTCTTAATTTTGAAATAAATACATCCATGCTTCTGGCATTGAAGAAATCATCATTCCCCCATAGTTTGTTTAAAATATAGCTTCTATCAAGAACTTCATTCTTTTTTTGATAGAGGTGAAATAACAGCTCAGCTTCCCTGTGAGTTAAAAATATGGAAGAATCATTTAAGATAAGTAATTGTTTGGTATAATTGAAAATGTAAGCACCTAAGGGTATTTGTTCATGATTGGTTTTAAGAGATATTCTATTAAGTAAAGCATTAATCCTTACTATCAACTCTTCCATTGAAAAGGGCTTTTTTAGATAATCGTTGCCTCCTGAATTAAATCCTTCTAAAACATCTTTTGTTTGCGATTTGGCTGTTAAAAAAATAATGGGAGTTGTTTTGTCGTTTTCTCGAATTTCTTGAGCAACTGTAAATCCATCTTTTTTAGGCATCATTACATCTAGTACCAAAATATCAGGTTTTTCATTTTTATAGAACTCTATAGCTTCATTGCCGTTATCGGCATAAGAAACATCAAAATTTCTGGTTTCTAATGTTTCTTTGACAATTAACCCTAAGCTAGGTTCATCCTCTGCTAAAAGTAATTTAATCTTTTTAGTCATTTGGAATATTTATTTTGAATATGGTATGTTTTGTATTTGATGATAATGCGATATTACCATGATGCTTTTCGATAATTTTTTTTGTGTAAAAGAGGCCAATTCCAAATCCTTTTACATCGTGAGTATTCCCTTTAGGAACTCTGTAGAATTTGTCGAAAATTTTTTCTTGTTGATTTTTTTCAATTCCCTTGCCATTATCGGCAATGGCTATTTCAATTGAATCAAGAACTTTATTAATATTAATTTCAATAACATCACCTCCATACTTAACAGCATTATCAATTAAATTCGAAATTGCATTTTCAAAGTGAAACAAATCAATTTTCATGAAGCAAGTACTAACGCTAGAAGAGAAAGTAATGGTTTTATTTTTTGAAATAAGTTGATGTTTAGTTGTGTTTTTTTCAATGAGTTCAACGATATCTACTTCTTCTTTTTTTAATAGTAATTTTTCACTGTCTAAAGTAGCTGTTTCTAAAAGTTTTTCTACCATTTGATGTAATTTTTTCAGCTGTACAGAAGAAATTGATAGATATTTTTTCGTCTTTTCTTTATCATTAATAATATTAAAATTATCGATTGCCTCAATAGCTGTTGAGACTGTGGTGATAGGAGTTTTAAATTCATGCGTAATATTGCTAATCAAATCATTTTTGATTTCGGCGAGTTCCTTTTGCTTATTAATTACTTTTAGCATATAAAACAAACTTGCGATTACCGCTAGAGATAGAATTGATGATAATAATATTCCGATTGAACTTCTTTTTAATATTTCTATAGTTGGATTACTATAAAATACGGTTAATTTTTCATCAAGTTGCAAATATGTTGATTTGGCGTCTGCTGAAAGTTTATAATTGGGCTGCTCATTTTTTTTAGAATCAAAAAATAAAGAATCATTTTTTATATGATGTAAATAGAAAGATGAGCTAATCCCTTTTTTTGATAAAGAACGTGATAATATTGAATCGACTTTTGAGTGATTTAATGTGTCATTTTTTACTGTGATAAAAATAGTTTGTAACCCTTTTATTAAGTTTAAACTATCGTTCGCTTTTTTACCTGAAAATATTTTGATATCCTCAGTTTCTAATGGATCGGTAAGAAATATATCATTTGCTTTTTCTTTAATAATTAATTGCTCTTCTTTAGAATCTTTTGTTGAACTTTCGAGATGTTTCTTTTTACCTAAATTAGCATGAACATCGTCTAATAATGAATTGAAAAAAATAGAATCCATTTTTTTTAGTTCACCTGAATTATCGGTAGCGATTTCTAAGGAAGAGATTTGAAAAGAAAGGTTGTCTTTTGTAGATTTTGAGTTTTGAGTTACGGACTTGAGAACAGAATCAAGATTAAAACTTTTTGGTAAATAATTTTTCTTCTTTTTCTTAGGTTGAACAATAGTATACAAGCTTTCCTTGGTTAGTTTAGCAAAATACTCTTCAATAGAACTATCAAAGCTTTTTTGAATTTCGTTAATGATATACTGCTTGTTTTGTTTATAGTTTTTATAGTTCCAATACAGTTGGACTGCTATTGTGGTAACAATAGTAAGTGAAATTAAATAGAGTATCCAATTGTATTTTCTGTTATTCATAGTTCAAATATACTTACTAAAAACCTACAAATGAACTTGGTTAACATTAGTTAACATTGCTTAACTCAAAACAATAATAAGATAAAACATCTTTGTAGAGTGAATATTTAAAAACAATTCCAATGTTACATGTTTCTTTAATAATGTGGTTGTTCTTGACGGTGAAGTTAATAGATGTTCAAGACGGAAATACGGATGATATAGAAGTGTGTTTTGAAGACTGTCAACTTATTATTGGAGTTCAATATTATTTCTTAGGAAAAACTTGAAATGATTAATTCATAACATTTGAAATACGTTATTCAATAGAAGAATACAGCGGATGGAATATTACTAAATTAAATAAATAGAAATATTAAGAAAGACTAATAAAATAAAAAGACAAATTAATGAAAACTAAAATTTTAATGATGTTACTGTTGAGTACAGTAACCATGTTCGGACAAAAGTTTCAAGGAAAAGCAGTGTATAAAACTCATAGAAAGGTTGATTTAAAAATCGATAATGGTAAAGGAGCTCCTAATTCATCTATGCAGAAACAATTGCAGGCGCAACTTATGAAACAATTTCAAAAGACTTTTATTTTAAATTTCAATAAATCTGAATCTACCTACAAGCAAGATGAACAGTTGTCATCACCTCAAATAAGTACAAGCGGTGTTCAGGTGCAAATTATTGGAAGCGGAGGAGGAACGGATGTTTTATATAAGAATACGAAAGATAAGCGCTATGCCAATAAAACTGAAATTAGTGGTAAACGTTTTTTAATTCATGATAAATTAGAAGATTATGGATGGAAGCTTTCCGGAGAAACCAAAAATATTGGTAAATACACTTGTTATAAAGCAACCAGAACAAGAGAAGAAACAAGAATGTCATTCAGCATGACTGATGGTGAAAAAGAAGAAAAAAATGATAAGATAACTATTGAAACTGTAGCTTGGTATACTCCGGAAATACCAGTAAATAATGGACCTGAAATGTTTTGGGGATTACCAGGATTAATATTGGAAATACAAGATGGCACGTTAACAATTGCTTGTACAGAGATCATTTTAAACACAGACAATAAAATTGAAATAAAGGAACCTAAAAAAGGTAAAAAAGTAACCCAATCTAAGTTTGATGAGATCATTGAAAAACATTCTAAGGACATGATGGAACGATTTAAAAGTAGAAGAAGTAGTAAGGATGGAGAATCAATAAGTATTGAAATTCAAGGATAACAGATATTCAATATTGCCTAACAATTAAACCTTTTGGTTTATTCAATGTCTAAAATTAAAATAGACAATTAATAATACAAAAGGGAATGAAAAATATCTATATCTACTTATTTGTTTTTATAACAACATCAATTTGGTCTCAAAAAAATTTACAAGGTAAGGCGGTTTACCAAACCAAAACAACTGTTGACATGAGTTCTTGGGGAGCTGATATGCCTGAAGAAAGAAAAAAGCAAATTAAAGAACGTATGAAAAACTTTCTTGAGAAAACATATACGCTTCAATTTACATCAAACGAATCTGAGTATAAGGAAAATGCAAAGTTGGAAGCACCAGGAACAAAAGGGTTTCGGTTTGGAGGATTCACCGGTGGAGGAGTAAAATATAAGAATTTATCGGAGAGAGTATTGCTCGAGTCCACAGAGTTTTTTGGAAAACGGTTTTTAATTGAAGATTCAGCTGAGAAGCCAGAATGGGAACTAGGAGCAGAAACAAAACAAATAGGGAAATATACTTGTTTTAAGGCTACAATGATTAAAAAAGTTGATGCTTTCGATTGGAGAAATATGAGAAGAAGAAGAAGGGGAAGAAAAGGTTCGGATAAAGATAATAAAAAAGAGAAGGTAAGAGAAAATGTAAGTAAGGTTACTGAAGAGATTGAAACTCCAAAAACTGTCGAAGTTACGGCGTGGTATACACCTCAAATCCCTGTTAGTAATGGACCAGGAGGATATTTCGGATTGCCAGGGTTAATTTTAGAGATAAATGAAGGAAGAACGACTATTTTATGTTCTGAAATTATCTTGAATCCGAATGAAAAAATAGTTATTGAAGCTCCAACAAAAGGGGATAAAGTAACTAGAGAAGAATACAATGCCATTATGAAAAAGAAAATGGAAGAAATGAGAGAGATGTTTCAAAGGCGAAGAGGACAAGGAGGTAGAGGAAGAGGTAGAGGTCGTTTTTAACCTTTTGTTTCACAACTCATTAATTGTTTAAATATATTAACAAAGGATAGGGGATTGGAAGTTAGATGGTTCAATTCTGTCTTATACCAGTTATTTTAAAAGGTAAATGGTATTTCCAAACAAAAATTACAAATACGCATAATGAAGAAACTACTGATACTAGTCATTATCATGACTACATGGATTTCTATGGCTCAAGTTACAATGAAAGGGATTGTGAAAGATAGCATAGGAACGCCTCTTGAAATGGCAAATGTAATTGCTATTAACAAGCAAACTAAAAAGTTAGATTCCTATGGGTTTACTGATTCCCATGGGAATTATAAACTCAATTTAAAGAAGAATACCTCATACGCTGTAAAAGTAAGTTATATCGGAAAAAAAACGAGTCAAATAGAGATAATTACAAAAGAAGAAAGTGTTACTAGAGATATCGAATTACTTTCTGATGATGCTTTAGATGAGGTTAATATAACCTATAAAATGCCTGTAACTGTTAAAGGAGATACAATAGTATATGATGCAGATAGTTTCAAAAGTGGTACGGAGAAAAAACTAGGTGATGTTTTACAGAAATTACCAGGAGTAGAAGTTAATGATGATGGAGAAATAGAAGTAGAAGGGAAGACGGTTAAAAAGGTAATGGTCGAAGGAAAAGATTTTTTTGATGGAGATAGCAAATTAGCCACTAAAAATATTCCGGCAGACGCTATTGACAAGGTTGAGGTTTTAAAGAACCACAGCGAGGTTCGACAGCTAAGTAGTGTTACTGATAACGAGGATAATGTTGTTATCAATTTAAAATTAAAAGAGGGAAAGAAGAATTTTTGGTTTGGTGAAGTAACCGCTGGAGTCGGTATCGCTACTGAAGATAAAAGGTATTTGGCACATCCTAAGTTGTTTTATTACAGTCCAAAGTACAGTTTGAATATTATTACAGACGTAAATAATATTGGCGAAGTTGCTTTTACAATGAGAGATTATTTCAAGTTTACTGGAGGTTTTAGAAGTTTTGGAGAGAGCAATGGAACCAATTTTAATGTAGCCTCCAATGATATTTCCTTTTTAACACTTAGAAATAATAGGGCAAAAAATATCGAAGCTCAATTTGGAGCAGTAAACTTTAGTTATTCCCCGAAGAAAACTTGGGATATCAGTGGTTTTGCTATTTATTCTGGGAATACAACAGAAATGGAAGAAAAAACAAATAGTATTTATTCCAATGCAGGAATTGATATTGATAACCTACCTCCTACATCTCAGGAAATTATAGCAACTGAAACAAGGGAAGATAATACAATTCAAACAAGTGATTTAGGTTTGTTCAAGGTGAGCTCTACGTATAAACCAAATTCAGATAATCAGTTTGACTATGATGTTTTCGCAAAGGTATCAGGGCAAAGACAAACACAAACTACCTTGTCAACAAGAACTTATTTAAATGCTGATGATGAAGTAGTACCAATTAATCAATTAACTCAACAAAATCCATTTTCACTAAATCAAAATTTAAACTACTACTATACTTTAGATGATAAGAATATTTTTGCCTTCGAAGGACAACATCTTTGGCAAGATGAAGATCCTTTTTATAATGCAGAATTAGAAAGGTTATCATTTGCTAACTTAATCGGGTTAAACGTATCTGCAAATCCTTTTAATGTAGATCAAACGAAACGAATAAAAACCAATAAATTCGATGGGAAACTGGATTATTATTATGTTTTGAATTCAAAGAATAATATTAATTTAACGGCAGGGGCTACATTAAGTGATCAACAATTTGATTCAAATATTTTTGAAATATTAGATGGTAACAGAAATACTATATCAAATGTAAATAGTATAAATGATGTGAATTTTACTTTTGATGATTTGTATGCAGGACTTCATTATAAGTTTATAACAGGAATCTTTACTTTTAATCAAGGGTTTACACTTCATAATTATACAACCAAAAATATTCAATTAGGATCTACAGAACGTATTAACTTTACCCGTTTTTTACCAGATGCATCAATCAAAATAAACTTGAAAAAATCAGAAACACTTCGATTAAATTATAGCATGCAAACTAGTTTTACTGATGTAAATCAATTGGCTGAGGGGTATGTATTCAATAATTACAACAGCTTATATTCTGGAAATAGAGAGTTGGAAAATGCTCTGTTGCATAATGTGAACTTAAGTTATTTTAGCTTTAACATGTTTAATTATACCAATATTTTTGGGGTTATAAATTATACTAAAAGAATTGATGCTATTAAGTCAAACACTCAATTTATTGACGTAAACCAAGTAAGAACCTCCGTAAATTCGCAATTTCCAGATGAATCAATAAGTGCAAGATTTCGATTTGAGAAGAGTCATAGAAAGTTTAAGTATTCCTTGGGAGGAAATGTAACTTATGGTGAGTCAAATAGTTTGGTAACAAGTAGGTTAACAAACGAAGCTGTAAATCGTTTAGCTAAAACTTTTTCTCAAAGTTATGAGTCGAGATTTAGTACGAATTTTAGAGAAGCTCCAAATTTTGATATAGGTTATAATGTAGCAATTAATAATTCGAATATTGGTGGTGTTGAAAATAGTTTTACAACACATAGTCCTTATTTAAATTTCGATGCATTCTTTTTAAAGGAGTTTGCGTTTACCTCTAAATACACCTATAATCAGGTAATAAATCAAGGAACTACAATTGATAGATATGGTTTTTTAGATGCAGATGTAACCTATCAAAAGAAAAATAGTAATTGGGAATATAAGTTGGGAGTAACAAATATTTTAGATTCTTCAGGACTTAATCAGAATAGTAGTAATGATATTTTAGTAAGTAACAGCACTTATGTTATTCAGCCGAGAATTGCTGTTTTAAGTGTTAAGTATAATTTGTAGATTATTTGAATTGAAAACGGTGAGCATTGCTCACAGTTTTATTGTTTCAATTTTTTGTTTTGTCGTTATTTGACCATCAATTTTTTGGTTGTTCGAAACTTTCCATTTTGAATTTGTAATAAATAAAGACCAGTATTTACAGAATTAAAAGTGATATCCTTAGAAAACAAATTGGCGTTTTCTTTAAAATCTTTTCTTTCTATCAGCCTACCTCTAATATCATATAATTCTAAACAAACTTCTGTTTGATCTTTCAATTCAAATATAAGTCTGAAGTTTCCATCTGTAGGGTTAGGAAATAAATTAAACTTGTTAAAAACGTTGTCATTAACAGAGGCAGTAGGCTCGTTTACAATAACTGTATAATCTTCTACTTCACCGTCAAAGTTTACTTCACAAGCCTGTGGACTTCCGTCACCAAGATATTTTGTTGAAATACGCATTGTAGTAGATCCTGAAACTGCATTGCCTGGAATTGTAATAGACACAGGACTATTACTTGTAGCTCCATTAGAGTTATTAGTAACTCTACCTAAATCATATTTTTCATTTGACTCTAAAACACAGTTTTGATTCCAATCAATCCAAGCAAAAGTTTCCGTGGTCCAATCTCCGTCGGTATTGGTATTGACAGTTAATTGGTGAGTTGCTTCTTGGTCGACATTCGTTGAAATTGATTTAAAGTTACTGTATCCATTAGCATCTTTTGTAGTTGTTTGATTCTCTATTTCATTAAATTGTACGAATGTTGTACTTGTATTATAAGTTAAACTACCATTGGAATCACAAATATCACTAGCAACATCAAGCTTTAAATTAATGTTTTTTTCTAGCGAATCCGACTTTGCATTGAGAACAAAAGTATGACTACCGTCTGCAACAGCATTTAAGTTTGAAACAAGTACTTGGAAAGTTCCATTTGCTGAAATCGTAGATGGAGTAATTTGTGTTTGAGAACCAGTTACACTTTGAGTAATAGCGAAGGTAACAGTTTCTGCAAAACCATTTGAAGTTGCATACTCTAACTCAAAAATATGTTGAGACGTTGAGGAACTGCAAATGGATGCATCGCCAGATATATTGGAAATTATAAAATCTGGTTGTGAGTTAATAATGAATTTTGAAGTAATATTATAAAATACATTATCTGCAGCTTCAATCATTAAAATGGCCTCATCTGAATCAGGAATAGATGCAGGAAGCATTATAACTTCATTACCGTCATTATCAGTATTTGTAGCCAAATCAATATCAAATGAATTACCACCATTAGTTGATAATTTTATATTCACCTTTTGACAATTTATGGGAGCTGTATTACTTTCACCCACAGTCCAAGAAATAGTTCTGCTTGTGTTTTGAGCCCAAGTGGCTTGATCGTTCACGGTGAATGGAGTTGTATTTACAACAGTAACTTTAATGTCGTCTCTTGCCGTTGCACTTCCTCCAGGATTGTTATCTCTTACAGTAAATGAGAAGTTCATTTCTCTTGCAACTGACGGTAATACTTCCCAGGTAGTTGAAGAATTACCCGCAATAACAGTTTCTATATCTGGAAAATATCTATAAGGATTGGTTTTAGAAGGTAAGGATCTAAATAAAGGACCCCCTGAATTTGTTGCAACTGGTGGCATTACAGCTATTTCTGTGTCAATTTGCTCCCAGTTGTAGGTTAATGAAGAAACTCCATCTGAGTCAGTAGCTATACCATTTAGTAAAAATGGTGTTGATTTCGGAATTGAAACATCACTTCCTGCTTGAGCGGTGGGTGCGGCATTGTTCGAGTTTGTTTGCACGGCACAAGTTGCTGTAGATAAAATGACGTTCCACATTTGAGCAATACTTACGGAATGAAAATGAGCATCACTGTTACTTTGTACGTTTGGAGAGCAAATTCCTGCATAAGCCATAATTGTAGACCCACTTCCTGGCTCCACAGCTGTAGAACTCGTTCTATTTCCTTGACAAGAATTATTAAAAGTATGAGTTGCTCCAAATTGATGTCCAATTTCATGGGCTACATAGTCAATATCATATGGATCGTTTATGGGTTGGGGTCTTCCTGTTACTCCATTTGCTTTTCGAGCAGTGTTACAAACAACCCCTAATCCAGCCAATCCGCCAGCGCCTGTGCTGAAGGCATGACCAATATCATAATTGGCGGAACCAATAATATTATCACATACAGTTTGACTCTGACCTATCAGTGTTCCGGCGGAACCATTATCTAAATTATCGGTTGTTGCATTTAGGAAAATAATTTGATCATTATTATTAACAATGACCATGGTTACGGAAAGATCTCTTTCATAAATTTGATTCACTCTAGCCATGGTGGTATTCATGGCGGAAAGAACGGCAGCTTTTTTAACCGCATCTGTAGCTGTTGTTGGAATATTTTGATTTGTTAAATGGAATTGTGAATACTCACCTGTACTAGCAATTGCTATTCTATAGGTTCTAAGTTTCCCGTCGTTGGCATTTCTTGTTTGACCAAAAGATCTTGAAACTATTGCTCCATGTTTCTTCTCATTTACTAGACATTCGAAATTATCTTCAGAATGTATTGCGTCGCTCTTCTTATATCCTATATAAGTTTTATTATCTCTTGTATAAGGATCAATATAAAAAGATTCCTTATCAATATATGAAATAAGAATATGTACACCATCTGTACCCATTGTTATTTTTGCAGAAGAACCTTTACTATCTATACCCGTGGCGGTATAAGATTTAATGTCTGGAAACTTTTGAGCAAGCTCTTCTTGAAAAACTGGTGTTTCTTTTAAGCTATATAATTGAAACGTCCCATCAGCATTGGGTAGTTTAATTCTTTTATCAAGAGATCGACTAAAATTAGTAGTTAAATCAGATCTAAATTGTTCTAGATCAAGGGAAAATAATTGGTGTTCTTTCGGAGGTTCTTTTCGTATGTACTTTTCAGATTTAGGGGATTGTTTCTTTTGTTCTAATTTTTTCCAGTAATTTTGCGCATTAACCATACTCATGGAAGCTAATACAAATAACAGTGTTACGTATTTTTTCCTCATTTAAAAATGTTTAAAATCTGATTAAAAGTTGATTTTCAATCAGAAAGGGGGTTTAATGTTAAATTTATGAATAAAAAAATTTATATAAAAGATTTATTAAAAAAAGATTTTAAAGAAGTTTGGGACTTGCAAACCAGTTTGTTAGATTCAGTCGTAGTATTAAAGAGAGAAAAACGAAATTCTAATAAAGAAATTATTACTCCAAACTACTTTTTGTTTGTTGAACATCCACATGTGTATACACTTGGGAAGTCTGGTGATTTAAGTAATTTATTATTAAATGAAAATCAATTAAAGGATAAAGGCGCTACCTTTTATAAAATAAATAGAGGAGGAGATATTACGTACCATGGTCCGGGGCAAATTGTTGGATATCCAATTTTGGATTTGGAAAACTTCTTTACTGATATTCATAAATATTTAAGACTTCTTGAAGAAGCAATTATTTTAACTTTGGCGGAGTATGGTATAAAAGCCGAAAGAAGTGAAGGGGAAACGGGTGTTTGGCTTGATGTAGGTACTCCATTTGCACGTAAAATTTGCGCTATGGGAATTAGAGCAAGTAGATGGGTTACTATGCATGGTTTTGCTTTAAATGTTAACGCGGACTTAGGTTATTTTGATAATATTATACCCTGTGGAATACGAGGAAAAGCAGTTACTTCCATGCATGTTGAGCTTGGAAAGAATGTTGATGAAGAAGAGGTGAAAGAAAAAATATTAAAACACTTTAAAGAGTTATTTCAAGTGGAAGAATACATAAAAAAAGAGGTTGATTAGTCAACCTCTTTTTTATGATATGTAATGGGAATTATTTTTTCGCTTTAATATCGAAAGACATTTCCATTAAGTCATTGATGAATTTATCTTTTAAAGCAGCGTCAAACTTCTTAGAGCTATAAGTTACTCCGAAGTCAGTACGATCTACACTAAAAGTATCGCTTTTTAAAGTAGCAAGACCATCTTGTTCAGTAACGGTAACTGGAATTGTAATACTTTTAGTTACATCCTTAATAGTTAAGTTTCCAGTAATATGTAATTTACCTCCTTTTGTTTCAGAACTTGTTATTTCGAATTTAGCTGTTGGGAATTTCGCAACGTCAAAGAAATCGCCAGCTTTTAAGTGACCTTCTAATTTTTCTTTTCCATTTCCTGCTTCTAAATCAGAACAAGAAATCGTGTTCATATCAATAGTGAATTCTCCAGCTTTTAAAGTTCCGTTTTCAATATCGAAAACTCCATTTTGTAAAGAAACAACTCCATTGTGAGAACCTGTTGGCTTTGAACCTTTCCAAGATACTGTAGATTCAGCAATATTAGCTTTATATGAATTAATAACGTTTTCAACTTTTTGAACGTCTTTAACTTCTTCTTTAGCTTCTACTTTATTCTTATCGTTTTTACATGAAATAGCAGTTAATGCTATAAAAGCAATTGCTAAAATCGATTTTTTCATAAATATTAGTTTTAAATGATTGAATTTTCTATTCTAATTTAGAACAAATGTAGATAAAAAATAGTTTCCGTGGAAATTATTTTTTATTTATTAACTGATTGATAACATACGAAGCAGCTTGCAAACCAAACGCAGCGGGCATATAACTTATTGTTCCATAATACGATTTCTTGAAGTTTGTACCGTCGGTAAGTTTTAGACTTTGAGGTATTTGAATTTCTTCGGAATATACAGCTCTAACACCTTTGTCAACTTTTCGCGCTTTTAGTCGTTTTTTAAGGTTTTTGGCCATTCTACAGTTTTTAGTTTTACTTATATCTTTAACTTTAACTTTTGAGGCGTCCAGTTTTCCTCCAGCTCCCATAGAACTTATGATTTTCACTTTCTTTCTTCTGGCAGCTACGATAAGGTTTACTTTTGGAGTAATACTGTCTATGCAATCAAGAATATAATCGAATTCTGGGTTTATAATTTCGTAGGCTCTTTCTGGAGATACAAATTCTTCTAAAACCGTTAATTCAATATCTGGGTTTATATCTTTTATTCGCGACGCCATTACTAAAGCTTTCGACTTTCCAATAGTACTATTTAAGGCTGGTAATTGACGATTTTTATTTGTTTCATCAAAAAAATCACCATCAACAATAGTCATTTTATTTACTCCTGCTCTAGCAATAAATTCAGCAGCGAATGATCCTACACCACCCAATCCTACAACTAAAATATTAGCGTTCTTAATTTTATTTAAACCTTCTTCTTGCACTAATAACTCAGTACGTTCTAACCAACTCATACTATAAATATTTTATTGAAGTTTTTATTAATTTGTTTTATCACGAGTTCAATATTCTCATTTTTAATGGAGGCAAATGTATTATAAATGTCAGTAATAGACTCTTTTGAATTGTCTGTTTCTAGTAAAATTTTCGAAGAGTTAATTTCGGTTACAATGGTTTGAAGTTTTCGATTGGTTAATAAAGCACTTCCTAAAGAAATGCAGATGTCATTTTTTAATAAATCTTGGGCAACTTGAAGACTTTTGTTAAAGCCATGCAGAATCCAAGGTTGCTGAGGTTTTAATTGCTTTCTAAGTACTATGATGTCATTGTAGGCTTTTACACAATGAATAATTAGAGGCTTTTTAGTTTTCTCAGATAATTCTATTTGTCTTTTAAAAACGTTTATTTGGATTCCATAGTTTGTTCTAGAAAGTTTATCCAATCCACACTCACCTAATGCTAAACAATTTTTTAGTACAAGTTTCTTCTCCAGTAAATCGAATTCACTTTCTAATTTTTTTTCAGAAATGTACCAAGGATGAATTCCTACAGAAAAAAAGGAGTCTGTAAAAGGATCGTTAGGGTATTGATTAATAATGGAAAGTACACTTTTCTGAGGTTCTAAATTATGAGTATGAACGTCAAAAAACATCTTATTCTTTGTTTTTAGTGTCAATAATAATAGTTACTGGTCCATCATTTAAAAGTGCTACTTTCATATCGGCACCAAATTCTCCTGTTTGAATTTTTTTACCCAAATCATTTTCAATCTGTTCTATAAAACTTTCGTACAAAGGAATTGCAATTTTTGGTTTAGCCGCTTTGATATAACTAGGACGATTGCCTTTTTTAGTGGAAGCATGCAGCGTAAATTGACTTACAACAATAATATCTCCTTTGGTGTCCAGTATTGAAGTATTCATAATGCCTTCAGTATCATTGAAAATACGAAGCCCGGTTATTTTTTTTGATAACCAATTAATATCTTCTTGAGTATCTTCGTTAACAATGCCTAATAAAACTAATAAGCCATTATCAATATCTGCTACTATATCATCATTTATTGTAACACTAGCTTTTGTAACTCTTTGGACTATTACTTTCATTTAAAACAATTATTATTTTAACTATTTCCAGATGTCAGTTCTGTAGTTTTCTTCTTCTCCTTCTAAAATTTGCAAATAACTTTTATAACGAGACCAAGAAATTTCGTCCTTTTCCAGAGCATCTTTAACAGCGCAACGAGGTTCATTTATATGGATACAATTATTAAACTTGCAATGCTGTTTTAGAGCAAAGAACTCAGGGAAGTAATCTCCTAGTTCATTTTTATCCATATCAACAACACCAAAACCTTTTATTCCTGGAGTATCGATGATTTTGGCATCGAAACTCAAATCAAACATTTCAGCAAAAGTGGTTGTATGCTGACCTTGTTTGTGTTGTTCAGAAATTTCCTTCGTTTTTAGGTCAAGAGAAGGTTCTATGGCGTTAACCAGAGTAGTTTTTCCAACACCTGAATGTCCTGCGAACATACTTACTTTATTCAACATTAATTCTTTAACCAGGTCAATGTTTTTGTTTTCAAGAGCAGAAACATCAATACACTTATATCCAATAGTTTCATAAATATCTTTTAGATATAATACTTCCGCTTTTTCGTCTATTTCATAAGTGTCGATTTTATTGAAAACTAAAATAGCTTCTATAGAATAAGCTTCCGCGGTTACTAAAAAACGATCGATAAAAGTAGTTAATGTAGGAGGGTTGTTAATCGTAACTAATAGAAATACCTGATCGATATTGGCGGCAATTACATGAGTTTGTTTTGAAAGGTTAACCGATTTACGAACAATAAAATTTTTACGATCTTTAATTTTAGTAATAACACCAGTATTGTCATCAGTTTTGGTTTCAAGCTCAAATTCTACAATATCTCCGACAGCGATCGGGTTTGTACTTTTTATACCCTCGATTCTGAATTTTCCTTTAATTCTACATTTATAAAGTACTCCTTCGGACTTTACCCAATACCAACTTCCTGTTGATTTATAAACGGTTCCAATCATTTAGCAAAGATGAGAATAAAAATTGAATGTTGTAAAAGTTATTTTTCACTTAAATCTCTTATTTTATCGGCTATTGAACCTTTTTCACCGATTCTAATAAACATAAAAATTAGTTGTATAATTATTCCTGGTTTGGTAATAATGGAAGCTTTTTCAGCTACTTTTAAGTCCTGTTCTTCAATTAAGGCGTTAGTGATGTTTTGAGGAGAACTAGCAAGTTTTACAGCAAACTTCCAAGCGCCATCTCTGGCCAATTTCATGCTAAAGTCAATTAAGAAACTATCGATTTTATGGGTAAATCTTAAGATGGTTTTTAAAAAGGGCCAAATTTCAGATAAATCTTCTTCAACCTCATGAACAAGAGAGGACAGTATTTTGTTAATTCTGTTAAAATCTGTTTTAAGATCTTCAATGTTTTGACCTTTCATTACTTCAGCGGATGCTATTCCTAAATCTAAATTAATATGAGCATTCATTCCTATGAGCAAGTGTTGAAGTACTATATACCAGAATTTATTGGTTATATCAAAAGCCTTTTTCCATGAAAATGTTGTGGGTTTGTTTTCCTTGAAGTCAAAATAAGCTTGAATGTATCTTTTAGCGAAAATAACATCGAGTTTTTCCATTCTCTCTCCATTTTCGAAATAATCGTTTTCAATTCCTTCTTTTACTTTAATTGTTACATTTAGATAAAGAGCAGCGAAATATCCTAAAGTACTTTCATTTTTTATGGAGTCGTCTACAATTTTTTGTAGTGTGCTAATTACATCATCAATTGTATTGATTGGTGGCATGTTATATTAAGTTTGGTACAATGAATTTACTAAAATAAAAGAAATATGCAAAAGTGATTTCAATGTAGTTTGTATTGGTAAGATAAGCAGTGAAATATTCGAGTAATAGATTGAAGTCATTATGGCGTTTAGTAAGGAACAAAAAAGCAAGAAGAGTGTTTTGATTTGTTATTGCACTTATTATCAGGGTTGTATGTTTTTGGTTTAAAGTTTGTGTGGAATTAGTTTTGGGGATGTTTTTTTTTCTGCTCAAATAATGTTAAAAAAAGGATAAGGAAAACAAAAAAAAATATAGTTTTGTTGGCTGAAAAAAAATATACAAAAATTTATGAAGAAACTAGTAGTAACACTAATTTTATTTGTGTTCGTATCATTATCGGCAGTTGCTCAAAAGTATGAGTACAAAGTTATCACAAGTGTAGAATCAATTATTCCGAGTGGTTTAGGAAGATCAAGGTTAATCTCTTCTAATGACGACAGAAATTATAAAGATTTTACATCTGAACGTTCTGAAGAAGGTGATAAAAGAAACAAATCGGACAGATCTAAGATTCGTGTTAAGAATTTTGAAGAAACTAAATTATTGAACTTTTTCAATATTGGAGGTATCAGATTTCAAAATATTGTAGCGAATGACGCAATAATTACATCTAAAATCAACACTATGGTTGAAGAAGGATGGGATTTAGCTTTTGTAAATAGCGGTGTTGAAAGTTACGGAGGTAAAGGTGATAAAAATGGTATTTTTATTACAAGATATATCTTTAAAAGACTAAAATAATTAATGAAAGAGGCGCCAAATATGGCGCCTCTTTTTTTATCCTTTAATTATTTTTTCTTGATGATTAATACTTTCTTGGTGAATTGCTTTAAACATTTTTAAAACAAATTCTTCTCCTAAACCTCTACTTTCTCCTTCTAGAATCATATTTCCAAGAATTTCATTCCATCGTTTTGATTGTAAAACGGCTACATTCTTCTCTTTTTTAAGTTCTCCAATTTTGTCAGAAATTTTCATTCTTTTTCCAAGAACATCAATTAATTGATTATCGACTACATTTATTTGAGCTCTTAAATTGTCAAGACTTTCTCGGTAGCTTTTATCAGAAGCTGTTTCTTTTCTAACTCTTAAATCTACCATCATTTGTTTAAGTGAATCTGGGGTAACTTGCTGTGCGGCATCACTCCATGCATTATCTGGATCATTATGTGTTTCTACCATAAGACCATCAAAGTTTAAGTCTAATGCTGTTTGAGAAACATCAAAAACCATATCTCGGTTACCAGTAATATGTGAAGGATCACAAATTAAAGGTAAATCTGGAAATCTATTTTGGAATTCAACGGCGATTTGCCACTCAGGAATATTACGATATTTCGACTTTTCATACGTTGAGAAACCTCTATGAATAGCTCCTAGTTTTTTAATTCCTTTAGAGTATAATCTTTCGATTCCACCAAGCCATAGGGCTAAGTCTGGATTTACAGGATTTTTTACTAAAACAATTTTGTCGGTACCTTCAAGTGCTTCCGCAATTTCTTGCATAATGAAAGGACTTACGGTTGATCTTGCTCCAATCCATAATAAATCGACATCATTTTCAATAGCCAACTTTACATGGTTTGTATTCGCTACTTCAGTACAGGTTTTCATTCCTGTTTCTTCTTTAACGCGTTGCAGCCATTTTAATCCAAGTGCTCCAACTCCTTCAAAGTTACCTGGACGTGTTCTTGGTTTCCAGATACCAGCTCTAAAATAGTTTACATCAGAATTTTTTAGCTCATGAGCTATATTCAATACTTGATCTTCGGTTTCCGCGCTACAAGGGCCGGCAATTACTAATGGGTGAGATAATTTCATATCATCTAACCACGTTCTGAGTTGTTTAGAATTTTCCATGTGTTGTTACTTAGGCATCTAATAAAATACCGTTTAAAATTTGTTTTATATGATTCGTGTTTTCCATTTCCTTATAAATCTCTTCGAAATTGTCTTGTTGCATTAATTCTTTGAATTGTTGCAAGTTTAAAATGTATTCTTCGAGGGTTTCTATAACGTTGGTTTTATTTTGTTTAAATATTGGTGTCCACATAGCTGGTGAACTTTTTGCTAAACGAACAGTTGAGGCGAATCCACTGCCCGCCATATCAAAGATATCACGTTCATTTTTCTCCTTTTCTATCACCGTTTTTCCTAACATAAAAGAACTTATATGAGATAAATGAGATACATATGCAATATGTTTGTCATGTGATTTTGGATCCATATAGCGAATACGCATACCAATTTTAGAAAAAATTGAAAGTGCTCTTTCTTGAAGTTTGAAAGCTGTTTTTTCAACCTCACAGATAATGTTAGTCTTGCCTCTATATAAATTTCTTAAAGCAGCTTTAGGTCCTGAAAACTCGGTTCCAGCGATAGGGTGTGCCGCTAAAAAATTTCTCCGATTTGGGTGATTTTCAATATTTTTACAGATATCTACTTTGGTAGAACCTACATCAATAACTAAGGTGTTTTCAGAGATGTTATCTAACACTTTTTTAGTTAAGTCTAAAGAAACATCTACAGGCACAGAAATGATCACAACATCTGCTTCTTGTATAGAATCTATAGTAGCTTCTTTTTGAATAACCCCTAGCTCTATGGCTTCCTTTATATGATGATCATTAATGTCAATACCAAAAATAGTACTGTTTTTAAACTCCTCTTTAATATCGAGTGCTAAACTACCACCAATTAACCCTAATCCTATAACGTATACTTTCATCTAAAATCGTGTTATTGCTTCTTTTATTTGCGTTTCAGGAAGGCATAACGAAAAACGAATATATCCTTCTCCTTGACTTCCAAAAATACTTCCTGGTGCTACAAAAATGTTTTTATTATATAGTAATTCGTCGACCATTTTTTCTGAAGACTTTCCGTTTGGCAGTTTGGCCCAAACAAACATTCCAGAGGCGTTATTGTCATAATTACAATCAAGAATGTCAGCAAGTTGAAAGATTAACTGTTGTCTTTTCTTGTAAACTTTATCTTGTTCTGAAAACCAAGAATTTTCTAATTCTAGCGCTTTGATAGCACCTTTTTGAATTCCGTAAAACATTCCAGAATCCATTTGGGTTTTAACTTTAAGAACTTCTTTTAGAAAAGTTGAATTACCAATCAGTTTTCCAACACGCCATCCCGCCATATTAAATGATTTGCTCAAAGAGTTTAGTTCTAAAGCAATATCTTTTGCTCCTTCCACTTGTAAAATACTTTGTGGATTCTCATTTAAAATGAAACTATATGGGTTGTCATTTACAATAATTATATGATGTTTTTTACCGAAAGCTATTAGTTTTTTATAAGTTTCGTCCAAGCCTCTTGCTCCTGTTGGCATATGTGGATAATTGATCCACATGAGTTTTACGTTCGTTAAATCTAGTTTTTCTAATTCGTCAAAGTTCGGTTGCCATCCATTGCTAGCATCTAAATTGTAAAATATAGGGTCGGCTCCAATCAAATTAGTAACAGAACTGTAGGTTGGGTATCCTGGATTGGGAATTAGTACTTTATCTCCTTCATTCAAAAAAGCTAGAGAAATATGCATTATACCTTCCTTACTACCCATTAACGGTAGTATTTCATCATTGGGGTTTACAGATACATTATATTTATTTTGATAGAAATTGGCAATGGCATCTCTAAATTCAGGAAGCCCTTGGTAACTTTGATATTTGTGAGCTCCAATTTCAGTTAAACTATCTTGAATAGCCTTAATTACCGATTTAGGAGGTTGTAAATCGGGACTTCCGATCCCCATATTGATAATGGGATTTCCTTCAGCGGCAAGTTGTCGTACCTCTCTTAATTTTGTAGAAAAGTAGTACTCTTGAACAGTTTGTAAACGATTGGCAAATGTTATCATGATCTTCCGTTTTTGTATTCTCCTAATATTTTGAAATTATTAGCCATTATTTCAATAATCGATTTTGCTTTATTATAATCATCGTAATTATTGAAGGTAACATCCACAAAAAAGGCATATTTCCACGGAGTCTCTATAATGGGAAGTGATTGTATTTTTGTTAAATTCAGTTTACAATCACTCATCACATTTAAAACAGTAGCTAGGCTACCTCTTTTATGATCTAATTCAAAACGCAAGGATGCTTTACTTATGTGATTTGTTTGATTAATGGGTTTTTTAGTTTGGAGAATAACGAACCTAGTTTTATTATTTTTAATGGTTTGTATTTCATCTTCAATAACTTCTAAATCAAAAATTTCGGCAGCTATTTTAGGAGCAATTGCAGCGACACCTTTTAATTTTTGATTTGCTATATTTTTTGCAACAGCAGAAGTATCAACGCCTTCAACTAATTTAATAGAAGGGTAACTTTTAAAGAATTCTTTGCATTGTAAAAGAGCCATTGGGTGAGAACAAACTTCCTTAATGTCTTTTATATCCTGATTGGGCAATGCCATCAGATGATGGTGAATAGGTAAATAGTACTCTCCTGTGATGTGCAAATTGTATTTGTCGATTAGGGCGTAATTTGGTATTATAGACCCGGCTATAGTGTTCTCAATAGCCATAATTGCTTCATCAGAATCATTTTTTAAAAGGCTATCCGTTAAGGAATCGAACGATAAACATTCATTAAGTTGAATGTTGTCGCTGTAATACTTTTGAGCCACAATATGGTGGTTGCTTCCTTGTATTCCTTGAATGGCTATTTTCTTCATTTTTTAATGCAAAAAAAAAGCCTCGATGTTATCGAGACTTTACGTTTATATTATTATTTATGTTATTAACAATATGATATAAAGTCTCTCCTCTTACTAAAAAAGTAAAAGTAAAAATAGAAACCTTGCCATACGTTGTTTAACATCTCTTCGTGTCTTTTATTTATTGAACATGACAAATCTTGGCATTTTATTTTAAATAAACAAATTTTAGTAAAAAATATTTTTCAGTAATTACGATATCGTTTTCATTAATTGGAATTAGAGTGATATGTTTTAATCAATTTATTATGAGTTCTATAAAGGAAAAAGGGATGCTGTTTTTAAAAATGAACATCCCTTTTTTAGTTTTTATTTTCAAATAATATTATTCGGTTTTTTTGTTATAACCAATAGTTATATTGCTATCGTTAATTAATTTCACTAATAAAGGGGCTCCTGCATCTTTAATGGTTTCAGTACTAACTGTTTTACCAGTTCCATAGTTTATCTCCCAGTATTTAGATTTATTGACACCTAGAATTGCAAGGATTTTGCTCCCTTTAGAGATTTTTTTAGAGGTCATAAAAGATTTTTTTATTGGGAATTTATAGTTCTTGAAAGGTTCTAATAGTTCTCTTTTTTCATTATTCTTGGCATAACTGGCTCGTGCTAAGTATTCAGATAGATAAAAATAAGATCCATCGGGAAGTATTTCATATAGCTTGATAAATACATCCATATCCCTTTTATTTATAACTACATTTAGTGAACCTTCAAAAGTTCCGTTTATTGAAACATCTTGATCGAATGGATCTGAGATAAAGCTAATCGCATTTTCAAAGTTGATTTCCTTTCCTGTAATTGCTCCTGAAAAAAATCCATGTTTGTCTTTTTTATTTCTCTTGCTTAGATCTATTTCATACGATATTGAACCTTCCGATTTTGGTTGATTGGTTTGTAGCTTGAAATTTTGTCCATCCGTTATGTTTGAAAGATAAAATTTGAAGTGGTTTGAATTCATAGTTTCAAAAGAAGAGCAATGTTTCCATTTATCAGCTCCCATTACTTGATAGTTTATCCTATCTTTTAACAAGCTTGGCTTCTGTTTGTTTTTAAGAATATGATCAAACCATTGATACGCTAATTCATGAATACTAATTAAAGCGGTTTTATCTATGGTGTATCCAGATAAAACTTTGCTTGGATAGTGTTGCCCTCCTCCATGCGAATATGGACCAATAACTAGATAATGATTTGCTTTTGCATTGTGTTTGTAGTGTTGGTTAAAATAATATAGAGCACCAATCTGATCGGCGTCGTAATAACCGGTAGTTGTTAAAATAGGAATATTAATGTTTTTAAACTCTTCTTTATAAGGAACCATATCACTCCAAAAGCTATCATAACTAGGGTGCTTTAACCATTTTTGAAATATTTTGTTTTTTCCTTTATTTAACAAACTATCAAGTTTATTAAAAGAGTATCCTTTTTGATAATATTTGTCATAAGCTTTTACGTAATCTTTGCTTGCAAATACGTTTTCATCGGTAAACTTATTATTACGAACATAATTTATCCATTGAAGCATGTAACTCATGAATACGTTGTTTTGCATAGGGTAATCAATACCAATACCTACAGATACCTGAGGAACGATGGTTTTTAAAGCAGGATGTAGTTTTTTTGTTGCTGACCATTGACTAAAGCCAAGATAACTTCCTCCCATCATACCAACGTCTCCATTACACCATTTGTAATTACTTATCCAGTCTATTATTTTGTAAGAATCCTTACCATCAAATTCAAAAGGGAGGATTTCGTTTTTACTTAATCTTTTTCCTCTGGTATTAACAGCTATCCCAACATAGCCATTAACAGCGGCACGTTTAGCAACTTCATAGTCATAAGAACCTGCGTAAATATTATAGATAAATATGGCAGGAAGCTTTTTTTTGATTCCCTTTTTCCTGATGATTAAAGCTGTAACTTCTGCGCCATTATCTGTTTTAATGAGTACATTTTCTCGTATATCGAATATTTTTTTATCCTCATCATCCAGGAGCTTTTGAGCTAATTGACCAACTTGTGAGTACACAGAAAATTTGCTGTAAGCATTACATAAACCTTTGGCCTGACCTATGGATAAGCTATCAGTATCCTTGTATTCATTTAACGATTTATGAAATCTTTCTTTTAAATCAGAGATTTTTGTGTCGTTGTTAATACTTCTAGTAACTTCAGGTTTTAGTACATCTTTTAAATTAGTATATGAATTGATAAAAGTCTTTTTAAAAGATTGGTTAAATAAAATGTTCTTTTCTTTACTAAGTTGACCTGCTTTAGCGAAGACCTTGTATAAAAAAACGCGTCCCGTTCTAAGTTTATTAATTGTGTAGCTATCAATATATGTATCAATACTTTTATCTGCATTCTTGTATTCTTCCGCTAAGAGTTGGATATGAAAAATTGAATTGTAATATGATGTAATGGAATCTTTTTGATCTTTCGTTAGTATTTCTTCTGAAATTTTCTTGATCAATCCTGGTATAGAAGATGCATTGCTATGAATTTCTTTTGGGAGATGTATTTTTTGAGAAAAAATAAGAGAGGTAAATAGTAAAGTAGCGATTCGTAAAAAACAATTTTTAAATTTCATTCTTTATGTGTAATAGGTTAGTAGTAAAATAATGATTTAAAGATATATTATTTATGACGGAAAGATTACTAACAAAATGAAAAAAAATCCTTTTTTGAATTCTTTATTTTGGATGAATTCAAATCTTTGTTTTAAAACTTTTGGGCATGATTGGAGAAGAGAGAACTTCTAAAGTTTTGGTCATAAAAAAAGCTTCTCAAAATTGAGAAGCTTTTAGCGGTCTGGACGGGACTCGAACCCGCGACCCCATGCGTGACAGGCATGTATTCTAACCAGCTGAACTACCAGACCGTTGCTTTGATAAGCGGTTGCAAATATAAACTTGTTTTTTGTATCTGCAACAATTTTTTTAAAAAATATCGACTCATTTGTCGAGAGAACTTTTAGCGGTCTGGACGGGACTCGAACCCGCGACCCCATGCGTGACAGGCATGTATTCTAACCAGCTGAACTACCAGACCGTTGCGCTAAGCGGATGCAAATATATAACTTTTTTTTAATAATAAAAGGAAGTTTCTATAAAAAATTTCGCCTGCTGATCAAATAAGTTGAGAGTACCTGATGATAGCCATCATGAATGTTTACGGGCACATAATCTATTTTATATTGCAAGCATTTGTTCTTTAGGTTTTTAAAGAATTCGTTTGTTAGTTCCGTATACTTTTCTTTAATGTTTTCAGCGTATAAATTAATTTCTTCTCCAGTTTCAACATCAACGAATTTTTTTGGTGTATTATCGAAATTAAAATTAAATTCTAGCTCTTTATCGTAGGTGTGAAACAAAACAACTTCATGTTTATTGTGCTTCAAATGACGAAGAGCTTCGAATAATTCATGTTCACTTTTCGTAGTTTGAAACATATCTGTAAATAAAAAGATTAATGATCGACGATGCATTTTTTCCGCTATTTCGTGCAAATACTCAAAAGTATCTGTTGTAGTAGAGGAAGACGATTGCATTAATTTTTCTAATTGATGTACAATCATTTTTCGATGACGTTCACTTCCTTTTTCAGGAGCATAAAATTCGTAGCTGTCAGAATAAACACTTAATCCTACGGCATCACGTTGACGTTTAAGTATTTCTATTAATGAAGCAGCGGCTACTGAAGAAAAACCAATTTTATTTAAATTATCAATTTGTTGATTATTACTAATAGGGTAGTGCATTGAAGCGGAGTTGTCAATAATTATATGACAACGTAAATTTGTTTCTTCTTCATACTTTTTGGTGTACAATTTTTCCGTTTTTGCAAACAGTTTCCAGTCAATATGTCGAGTACTTTCTCCTTTATTATAAAGTTTGTGTTCTGAAAATTCAACAGAAAATCCATGGAAAGGACTTTTATGCATCCCAGTAATGAATCCCTCAACGACTTGTCTAGCTAGTAAATCAAGGTTTTTTATTTCTGAAGAAAGTGAGTTGTTTAAATCAATCATAGTCTTCGAAAATAACGAAAGACTTGTACATAGTCAAGTACTTTTTTATTTGTTCGCTTTTCAGGGAGATGGCTTTTTTGTTTTAAGGTAAACTGAGGAAGCTATTAATGGTAATTACTGAAATAGGTTTTAGGGTTTTTACCCATTTTCCATTAACGGAACATGTTACATATTTGCCGCTCAAAAGAACAATTACAAAGAATTATTATGAACAAAATTTTTACTTTTATTTTACTCTTGTGCGTAGGAGTTATAAGCGCTAATGAATTAAGAATTCCAGATGCGAATTTTAAGAATTATCTAATTAATGAATCAGGAGTTGATACCAATGGGGATGGTAAAATTCAGTTGTCTGAAGCTGAAAATTTTTCTGGAGGACTTTATTGTCAAGGAAAAGGAATTAAAAGCTTAAGAGGTATCCAAGCCTTTGTAAACTTAACCGGTTTATGGTGTAATGATAATGAAATTACGAGATTAGATTTGTCTAGAAACAAATCCTTGGTGTCATTATATTGTTATAACAATAAATTAAAGCAATTACATATTGGTCGAAATAGGGCTTTAAAATATTTGTATTGTTATAATAATGAGTTAAGACAATTGCATTTATGGGGAACTCCGTCGTTAACAATGTTACATTGCTACGAGAATAAACTTCGTTGGTTAAACATTTCGGGCAGTCGCAAGCTAACTGATATCTATTGTTATAATAATCAATTATTAAGTTTAGATGTTTCCAAAGCAAGGTCTTTACAACGTCTTTACTGCTATAATAATGAGTTGTATTGTTTAGATGTTTCTAAAAACTCGTGTTTAACGGATTTATATTGTTATGATAATAACTTGGTTAGTTTAAATGTAAAAGGAGCTGATTCACTTAGGTTATTATATTGCTATAACAATTTATTACGAAGATTAAATGCTTCGACAAACAGTTCGCTTGAGCATTTGTATTGTTATAATAATAGTATTCAGTCTCTAAATGTATCAGGAGCTACAGCTTTACAATTATTATACTGTTATAATAATAAAATTAAGTGCTTAGATGTTTCAAATAATAAGGAGTTAACAGATTTATATTGTTATAATAATGATCTAGTAACTTTAAATATAAGAAACGGAGCGAATACGAATTTGACGTCATTTAGTGCTACAGGAAATAAAGATCTTCGTTGTATTCAAGTTGATGATCAGGCTTATGCTGAATCAGAAGGATGTTGGTATATTGATTGTAAGGCTTATTACAGAGAAAATTGTTGCGGAGATGGTCAAGTAAGTCTGCAAAATGTGGTTGTTGGACCGAACCCCGTAAGAAATATATTGAGAATTGATGGCAGAGGTGCTACTATAGAAAGTGTTCGATTGTTGCATTTTTCAGGAAGAGAAATTTTACGAACTCAAGATACAGAAATAGACGTTTCAAATTTAAGGAGAGGTTTGTATTTAGTGAGAGTGCACGGGAGCGATACTAATTTTATTACTCGCATGATTATAAAAAGATAACATTAAGAGCCTACTGAAACTCTGGAGGTTTTTTATTGAAGTAGTTATAAGAAAAAAGGTTTAGCAAGTGCTAAACCTTTTATTCGAATGAAAAAAAATTACTTCACTTTACATTCCTACGGGAATAAGCTAAATGAAGATTTTGAAATTAAGATAAAACTCATTAAAAAATAATAAAATTTACAGAGCCTAAAACACCATTTTAACAAGGTGTTGATCTATGTCTGCAATTCAAAGTTATTGAAACCTTCGTGTAAATAAAATACCCGATTTTACTAAAAAAAGACTCAGGGCTTTCCCTGAGTCTTATAAGGTTATCGTACGAAATTTCTGATTACTGTTTTATAGTTTGAGCTCTTTCTAAATTATCAACGACTAGAAGTAATTTTTTTAATAAAATAGGGTTATAATACTCATTTATCTTTATGAAATTTTGTACTTCTTCATAGGCCTCCTTAGACGAATAGTTACCTAACGAGTTGGCTAACCATCTTTTTGGGAAAAAGATATCACCAGTTAACTGCACTTCCACCAAGAGATCTAATATTAGAGAAACATGTTTTGTTGATGCTTCATGGCGTAAAGGATGATGAAGGTTACTTAATGCTGCTTCTACCCACGATTCTTTTTCTCTGTTTTTAGCATCTTTTAATGAAAGCATGAAGTCATCTCTTGTTTTTTCATTTGCAGATAGTGAAGGGAGTAACCAAGAGAAGCGTTCTTTTTTATCTTTATTAGTAATAGCACTTAATTGCTCTTCAAGAATGTTCTGAGATTCAGGATGTTCATAGATAGCTAATTTCATAGCTAAATTGTTGAGGTCGCTCTCATTGAGTGTAAGATTCTTAATCTGTGTTTTTTGAATCCAAATATGGTAAAGTAACTGAGATCCATTTTTGTGATGAGAAACGTTTTTTAGTAGATTAAATAATGTTTTTTGAATATTCGCAGGGTTGTCCTTACTCAACTCTTGAAGAATTAAATTTGAAAGATCTTTATAATTATTTCTTGATTGCTCTGATAGGAAAGTCCAATAAATTGCATTAATTCTTCCGCAGATATAATTTAAAATTAGCTCATTGTTTTCATTTTTTAAACCAGCAATATATGTATTTAATGCATCAGTCACCGATACAACTCCTGATAACATATTTTCATACAAGTTTATATAGGTATGCCCTCTTGCTACGTCATCTTTTAAGGATATTATGTCTAAAGAATTAGAAGGAAAAACACCATATCCAATTCCGTTGTAATTATAAATAATTTTTTTGGGCCTTGGAAGCCCTTCCGCCTCCTTAACAAGAATTGATTTTTTATTTAAATCGATATTCAAGGTTTTTATTTCATTGTCATACACCAATCCAATGCTAAATAATTGACTCCATATTTTATGACTACCATCTTCGGCTTGCTGCTTAATAATAAATTTTTTTATTTTATTACCTTCATAAGTAACCTCGTCTGAAATTATAGGTCTCCCCGAAGTATTTACCCAAACCTGGCTCCATTCTTTTATATCTTTTTCGGATAATGAGTCAAAAATGTTTACTAAATCAGTCCAGTCCGCATTATCGTTGGCGAATTTAGAAATGTACTGTTGAATTCCTTTTTGAAATTTTACGTCCCCTAAAAGAAGTTCCAATTGACGCATCATAATAGGCGCTTTATTGTAGATAATACGACCATATAGTGCTCCAGCGTTTTTTAAATTTCCTAAATGTTGTTTAATTGGATTGGTTCCCTTGGTTCGATCTTCAGAATATGCACTCGGATAATGGGACATCATGAAGTTTAAATCATGATTTATTTCGGGAAATACAGGGTTCATAATTTTATCAGCCATGAAATTCGCAAAAACCTCCTTAAGCCACACATCATCAAACCATTTCATGGTAACGAGATTTCCGAACCACATATGCGAAGTTTCATGCGCAATTAATTTTGCTCTTCGTAATTGTCTGGTTATTGTAGCATCTTTATCTAAGAACAAAAGGTTTTCTCTGTATTGAATAGCTCCTGTATGTTCCATTCCTCCATATTGAAAAGGAGGTAAGGTGACGAAATCCATTTTTTGAAAAGGGAATTTATAGTTCGTGTAGTTTTCTAAAAATGTCAATGAGCTTTGGTGAGTTTGAAAAATAGGATCTAAACTCTCCTTAATTTTTTCTTTATTTGTTTCTCTGTACAATAGCTTCATATTGAAAGAACCCCTTTTATCAATTGCTTCTTGAAATTTCCCAGCAACAAAAGAGAACAAATAAGTACTCATTTTATCCGTTTTTTCGAATACATGTTCAATGAAATCACCTTTATTAATTTTTGATTTTATATGACCCCCAGATAATACTTTCCAATCTTTCGGAGCAGAAACAGTTACGTTGTAATAGGCTTTTATATTAGGTTGATCAAAACAAGGAAAAAGTGTACTAGCTCTGTCAGGAACTAATAAGGTGTAGAGATATTCTTTATTTCTGTTCAATGAAAGCTCTCCAGCTAAAAAATCAATGGAAACAGAATTTACACCTGGTTTTAATCTTGTTTTATCAATAACAATGTGCTCGTTTTTATGAGTAACTGGTGTTTCCTTATCGTTTACTACTATTTTTTGAATGTGCTCAGTTTTTTCGTTAAAATCTAAAACTAAGTCATTGGTGAGGTCATTCAATATAAAGCCAACTTTTAGTTTTGAGGGGATTGATTTGCTTTTTTCATTAGGAATTGAGAAATGAAGGTCGTAGATGACATCATTAATTTGTTGTTTGCGATAATTGGCGAGTGTTGAAGAAATTCCTTTTGTTATGAATAGCTTTGGAACCTCAGGTTCTTTTTTACAAGAAATGACAAAAATATAAAAACAGAAAACTAGTAAATAATTGCGCATAAATGTTTTGAATGTAGTTTGTTTGCTTGCTAAAAATAACAAAGGTTTGGCAAATGCCAAACCTTTGTTATTTATTTATAAGAGAATTGTCTCTTATAACTGAGCGTCAATTTTATCAGTATATGCTTTTTTAGGAGCTGCGCCAACTTGCTTATCAACAACCTCACCGTTTTTAAATATTAAAACTGTAGGAATGTTACGCACACCATATTTAGCAGCAAATTCTTGATTGTTGTCAACATCTACTTTACCAACAACGGCTTTACCATCGTATTCTGAGCTAATCTCATCAACGATTGGAGCTACCATTCTACAAGGTCCACACCAAGCGGCCCAAAAGTCAACTAATACAGGTTTGTCTGATTTTAATACAACTTCTTCAAAAGAAGCGTCTGTAATTTCTAATGCCATCGTATTTATATTTATATTTGAGGTTATTATCTTGTTTACAGTTACAAAAGTAAACAAATATTTTTCCAAAACAATTGTACAAAAATTACTTTTTATTATCAACTTATCAATAGTTTTTATGATAAGTTTATTTTTTAATACCTAAATTATTTCTATTTTTGTTCCCTCATAATGAGAGGAGAAATTTGTCTGATTGCAACCTCATAAAAAAATGCTAAAGCAGTAAGCCTACTTCTTTGTGCAGCAATCGTAAACTTTCTTCGAATAAAAATTTATAAAAAAGTAAAATATGTCATATTTTTTTACCTCAGAAAGTGTTTCGGAAGGGCATCCTGATAAGGTTGCAGATCAGATTTCTGATGCGTTAATAGATAATTTTTTAGCTTTTGATGCGGATTCTAAAGTTGCTTGTGAAACTCTAGTTACTACTGGTCAAGTGGTATTAGCGGGAGAAGTTAAGTCTAATACTTATTTAGATGTACAAAAAATAGCAAGAGACGTTATTAATAAAATTGGATATACGAAAGGAGAATATATGTTTGATGGTAACTCGTGTGGAGTACTTTCAGCAATTCATGAACAATCTGATGATATTAATAGAGGTGTCGATAGAGCTAGTAAAGAAGAGCAAGGAGCAGGAGACCAGGGAATGATGTTCGGTTATGCAACGAATGAAACTGAAACATATATGCCTTTGGCTTTAGCATTGTCGCACTTAATATTAAAAGAATTAGCGGCCATAAGAAGAGAAAATAAGGATATAGCTTATTTACGTCCCGATGCAAAAAGTCAGGTTACTATCGAATATTCTGATGATAATGTTCCTCAAAGAATTGAAGCCATTGTGGTTTCAACTCAACATGATGATTTCGATGAGGATGACGCAATGTTGGCGAAAATTAGAAAAGACATCGTCGAAATTTTAATTCCAAGAGTAAAAGCACAGTTAACTCCAGAAATCCAAACCTTGTTTAATGATGATATTAAGTATCACATAAATCCAACAGGAAAATTCGTTATTGGAGGACCGCACGGGGATACTGGATTGACAGGAAGAAAGATTATCGTTGATACCTACGGAGGAAAAGGAGCGCATGGTGGAGGAGCTTTTTCAGGAAAAGACCCGAGTAAAGTAGATAGATCTGCCGCTTATGCTACACGTCATGTTGCAAAAAATTTAGTCGCAGCTGGTGTTGCAGATGAGGTGTTAGTTCAAGTATCTTACGCGATAGGTGTTGTTGAACCAATGGGTGTTTTTGTAGATACCTATGGAACTTCAAAAGTTAACTTAACCGATGGTGAAATAGCTGAGAAAGTGTGTGAACTTTTTGATATGCGTCCATATGCGATTGAAACACGTTTAAATTTAAGGTCACCTATGTATAGCGAAACAGCAGCCTATGGTCATATGGGACGTGTGAATGAAGTTGTTAAGAAAACATTTACTCAGCCTAATGGAGAGAGTAAAACATTGGATGTTGAATTGTTTACATGGGAGAAACTTGACTATGTGGATAAAGTAAAAGAAGCATTTAATTTATAAGATCTTTTTTAAAAAAAATATTCAGACCTCAGTTTTTTACTGAGGTTTTTTTTGTGCACATAAAAAAGAAGTATCCCCCTGATGAACACTTCTTTTTTAAAAATTAACCAAACTATATGTTAAAGGTACTAGGGGATTTCAATTTTTTATTAAGGAATTAGTTTAGTAGCCTTTTTCAGTAGTCGGTTAGAGGGAATTTTAGCGAGAACGGTTTAACGATAGTTAAAAGTAATATTTAGAAGAGTCTTGTTGTTAATTGGTAATTGAGATTTTTACACTTTTTTTTAAACAAAAAAGGAATAAAGGAGAACTTGTTTTCTCTTGAGGTATTTTGTAGTTTTTAGATAAATAGAAGTAAGTAGAAAAGAAGGATATTAAACAGTGTAAAAACATAAATTGAAAACAATTACGAAAATGAATTTATCTTGTACTTTTCGGGAAGTAAGGAAGGTCTTATTAAAAAAAGAAAAGAAAAAAGTAAAATCCCCCCAGACTGTCACTTTTTTCTTAATTCTTTTAACCTTAAATCTTGTATCAAAGATAGATTATTAACGTTGGTTGCAAGAGAATAATTAGATCAGTGGTAGTTTTGGCGCGATAAGCTGCTAGTAGGTTGTGGTGAACAGTTGTTTTTTGTATAAATTGTTTGTTTTTATGTGTGTGTGGTTTTAAATTAACTGTATATTGTTTTGTTGTTGAGATCGAAGATTGTTTGGTGAATTTCTTTTTAAGAATGATTTGCTAAACATTTAAGTGTAAACATAACTTCAACTAGAAAATAAGGTAAAATAAAAAAAGAAGTAAAATCCCCCCGGATATTTACTTCTTTTTTTAATCTTTTAACCTTAAATGACACTTCGAAGATACAATGTATTTAGGGGTTGATTTTGTGAAAAAAGATGATTAGCCTGCTTTTAAGGTTTAAAGGGAGTGTTTGAATGGTTAATGGTTGTATTTATGTATAAAAGGGCTTTTTTTATGTGTGTATTGCTTTTTTTGTTGTTTTTAGGTGTTTTTAATTATAGCGATGAAGTTTTGAGTAGTTGAAGACGATATGCAGAAAGGGCGTTTTAATTAAAGGATAGTATAAAATAAAAAAAGAAATAAAATCCCCCCGGATGTTTATTTCTTTTTTTTATCTATTAACCTTAAATGACACTTCAAATATACAATGTGTTTAGAGTTTGGTTTTGTGAAAAAAGATGATTGACTTGCTTTCAAGGTTTAAAGGAATTATTTTAAGGGTTGTTTGTGTGTGTTTTGTTGTTTTTTTGTTATATATAGTCTGTTTTTACGTATGTATTGTTGTTTAAGGGTAATTTAAAGATTTGAGAATTTAAACTATAGGAAGAAGGATCGTCTATAATTTGAGAATAGCGTAAAACAAAAAAAGAAGAAAAATCCCCTCGGATATTTACTTCTTTTTTTAATTTCTTAACCTTAAAATGATACTTCAAAGATAGAATGTATTTAGAGTTTAATTCGTTGAAAAAAGTTAATTGACTTGCTTTTGAGGTTTAAATGAATTATTTCAAAGCTCAATGGTATTTTGAATGTGTGTGTTGTTGTTTTTTTTGTTGTGAGTGGTTTGTTTTTATGTATTGGTTGTTTTTGTGTAAAAAAGAAAGAAGTAAAATAACCCCCGTTTTTTACTTCTTTCATTATTATTTAACCTTAAATGACATTTCAAAGATACCTTAGATTTAGAGTTTAATTTGTAGAAAAAAGATGATTGACTCTTGTTGAAAGTTTATTTGACTCGTTTTATCGTTTAATGGGGTTTTTGTGTGTGTTCTGTTTGTTTTTGTGTATAAATGGTTTGTTTATTGTTATGTATCTCTTTTTAGCTAATTACCCCTGTTTAACTCCAAAACGTTTTTCAGAGACATTGTTAAAATACAATCTGCTATTAAGACCAACACTTAGCGTGACCTCGTTTAAAGAAATGAACGGTTTAATGTAGTTAATTGATATTTCTGTTTCTGTGATATGGGTGTATTTCTTGAGATACATTGACTATCGTTGTAATGGAAGAGTTAATATCATTTCGGTATTCATATATATATTATGAACTCATTCAATAAAGTCAGTATGTGATGCTGAATAATTGATATTGATTTCTTGAATATGTCATGTGGTATTCGAAACCCTCTTAGTTGTTTAAGTCGAAAATTTAAAGGTAGAGGTTTTCGTAAATTAGGTAAAGAATTTCTTAGACTTAATGATTCATGGTTTGGTCAGAAAAATTAAATCGGAATTGATTATTGAATTTGGAATCAGGTGGTGCTATAGCTCAGATGGTAAATTAAAAATTAAAGAATAATGAAAACCCTTAACTTAATATCTATATATAGTGGAACAAATAAGTTAGCTTTTAGTTTGAAGTATTAGTGGGGGTATATTTCTATTATTGAGTGACATTTTTTAAAAAAGTCAAGTACTTGTTTTACTTAAAAAATAAAGAAGTAAAACCCCCCCGATCCTTTACTTCTTTATTTTTTTAACCTTAAATGATACTACGAAGATACGTCGGAACTTAAGTTTATATTGGAATAAAAAGATAAAGGGAAAGTTTGAAAGACTAACGAATATTTTTAAAAGGTGAAGGGTAGTTTTTTGTTGTGTGTTGGTTTTATTTATGTATAAATGGGTTGTTTTGATGTGTGAAGTGTTTTTTTTAATGATTATAAAAAAGAAAAAAGAAGTAACATCCACCTAAATTGCTACTTCTTTCCTGAAAACTAACTATTAACTACATTTCAAAGATAATGACGATTTTAAACATTTAAATCCAAGAATAGTTGGGCTACTATTAACTGTAGTTGAATGGTAATATTAGCCAATTAAGTGTCTTTTTTACAGGTAATAAAGTTTGTTATTATTCATGAATGTTCAAGTGAAATAATATATTTTGGGATTTATAAATGAGAATGTTTACGTTTTATAGTTTTTATCTGTTTAGTCACGAGATTATTTCCCGTTAATCGATAGACGAATGGGTTTTGTCATGAAAAATGACTGTACTCAACAAAAAAGAAAAAACATACAGCAATCATAATGTAATTTTATTGAGTCTTTAGATAGTAATACCCCAAAAAAATACCCCGTTTTAGAAAAAAGAGTTCGATTTCGAACTCTTTTTTTTTGCAAAATAATTGATTTGTATTTTTTAATAATTTATTTTTTTAAGTATAGTTAGTCACCTGAATTTTATGATGGTGGCATTAGATGTTGGGTTGATATACAGATTGTTCTAACAAAGGTTGCAGGAAAAATTATAACTAGATACCTTTTAAATTCTTATTCGAAGAGTTTAGTTATAGCTGTTTATTACTAATTTTTACCTTTTCGAATAACGTTTTGGCAATTAATGGTAAGAATTTTTTGATTCAATTGTATAAGAAATAATCTTATAGAACCATTCATCGATAGATGATTAGGATTTGCCAAGGAAAGGAGTCAAGAGAACTAAAAAGTTGAAAATAAGAGCAAATGCATCTTATTTTTGACTTGAATGTTAGAAAGATAGTACCCCGAAAAATATCATAATCCCCCCGGTTGATATAAAAAAAGAGCTCCAAGTTGGAGCTCTTTTTTTTCGAAATAATTGATAGGTGTTTTTCAATAATTTTATTTTTATAGTCATAAATATTCATCTAAATTTTACAATGAAATTAGGCTTGATTTGTAGGTTGTATAATCGGAATTTTTGAGGTATTTGTAGCTAAATGGCTTATGTGCTTATATGTAATGAGTTCGTTTAAAGTCGTTTGGTAGTATAATATAGCCAGCTGGGGATTTAAATTCCGTGATTGGTAATTCCATTTAGTATGAACTTCCACCTTTTGAAATAACGTTTTGATTCAATTGTATAAGAAATAATCTTATAGAACCATTCATCGATAGATGATAGGGGCTTGCCAAGGAAAGGAGTCAAGAGAACTAAAAAATTAAAAATAATTGCAAATGCATCTTATTTTTGACTTGAATGTTAGAAAGATAGTACCCCGAAAAATATCAAAATCCCCCCGGTTGATATAAAAAAAGAGCTCCAAGTTGGAGCTCTTTTTTTTTCGAAATAATTGATAGGTGTTTTTCAATAATTTTATTTTTATAGTCATAAATATTCATCTAAATTTTACAATGAAATTAGGCTTGATTTGTAGGTTGTATAATCGGAATTTTTGAGGTATTTGTAGCTAAATGGCTTATGTGCTTGTATGTAATGAGTTCGTTTAAAGTCGTTTGGTAGTATAATATAGCCAGCTGGGGATTTAAATTCCGTGATTGGTAATTCCATTTAGTATGAACTTCCACCTTTTGAAATAACATTTTGATTCAATTGTATAAGAAATAATCTTATAGAACCATTCATCGATAGATGATAGGGGCTTGACAAGGAAAGGAGTCAGGAGAGCTAAAAAATTAAAAATAAGAGCAAATACATCTTATTTTTGACTTGAATGTTAGAAAGATAGTACCCCGAAAAATATCAAAATCCCCCCGGTTGATATAAAAAAAAGAGCTCCAAGTTGGAGTTCTTTTTTTTGCTTTAGATTTTGGTTAATTAAATACAGAGGAGTTAGGTCTTAACAACAAAACCGTTCTTAAATTACTTGCAAATATATTTATCAATCATATAGGTACTTATGGGTTTCAATGTTTTTCCATTCACGGGATGCAATCCTGGAGCTGTAAATAATTCTATTTTATTCTTTGAAACTTTACGATACCAAATTTTTGGTTCGTTTTCTTCATTAAAATAAATATCATCACAAATAGCTTCAATTTTTTTAAAATTCTCAATTTTTATCGCGTCGTACATTTCTAAGTGCTCAAGTTTGTATTTTTTTAAATTAAAATTTACCTCCTCATAATGATCAATTTTCCACGCCATCCAACGTTGCTCATTTACAGAAAAGACTGAAAAACCTATTATTGTTGTAATATATAGAAGAGCGGTTATAACTAATCGTTTTTTGTTAATTGGTTTTACTTTAACGTGTTTGATTTTCTTTTTAGATTCTTTTCCTTCAATGTTAGTCTCTTTTTGGTCTTCTTCTTTATCGTGCTTTTTTAGAAAGTCTTCATAATTTTCAAAATCTAAAAAATTGCAAAGCGCATTTAAAACTTCAGGTTTAGATATTTTAATTTGATCATTATATACATTTCTTAAACTTCGCTCACCATAAGTTACTCCGTATTCGTCAAATAAAAGTGAGGATAAGCATTCCGCTGCTTTCTTCGTTTTTATATGTGCCCCTTCGTTTTCCTGTATTTTCTTTAAAGCTAACGCTACGATTTCATTGTGCATAACAGTTTGTTTTTTGAGTGTAGTAATCAGTTTTTATAACTCTCTAAATTTCGGGATTTTTTGGGAAAAAAGACTTCCTGAAACTTTCCCTTTTCTTTCCTTCTATATTCCCACCATTCCTATGAATTCTTTTTTCATTTGTACCAGAGTTGATGAATAAACAACATCGATTAAGATACTAGTTTAATCATGAGTTCTACCTATTGAGTTGAGTGTTTAGCGACATGAACCGAGAAGTGCATCGTCACTTTACACTTAACTCATTCACTTCTCAAAAGGCCTTTTAAAACGTGTTTAAACGCGACCGATTAAAGTTCGATGAAATATTCGATCAGCAACACTAATGTCAAATTTTAACAATAAACAAAATGAAAAAAATATTTATAGTTATTTGTACGGTTTCCCTTAATTTAATGTTTTTGTCATGCACAGATAATGACGAATTAAAGGAATATCAAAATCAGTTAGAAAACGTAGAATCAGAAAAAAATTGTTGTGGGGATGATGGAGATTTATTGCCTCCACCACCTCCAAAAGATCCAAAAAAGAAATAGTTTGTTATTTTTGGTTTAAATAAAAATAAAAATAAAAATCATGAAAAGTTTAAAGTTGTTATTGCTATCCATTTCGTTTGTGTTATTATCATGTACTGAAAGTGAGTTAATTGAAAATAATGGCTCAGTGGAAAAAGATATTAATACCGAAAAAAGTTGTTGCGGGGAGGAAGAAGATATTATACCTCCACCACCTCCAAAAAAAGGAGATAGTTAATATAACTTCGTAGACGAAAATTGTATTTTAGAGGAATGATAAATTTAAAGAAATCATTCCTCTTTTTTTTGTTTTTTTTAGTCTTGGAATAATTGCTCAACAGGATAGTTTAACTATTTACACTTATAAAGTGTCTACGCCCAAATCTGAACAAGATTTAATTAGTTCTTACCTTTATTTTAAGAGATATTATGAATTAAAACAAGAAGAAAGAGATACTACTTCGATTATATATTCACTTAGCTATTTGGCTAATATTGAATACAAATGGGGAGCTTATTATGAGAGTGAAGAACTTTGTACTGAAGCGTTGTCTTTATTAGATGTTATAGAAAGTTCAGACTACAGAAAATCATTACGTAAGTCTATATTTCATCAATTAGGGTCTCTCTATAGAAAACAGCGAAATAAGGAGAAAGGATTAATATTATATAATAAAGCCTTGGCATACGCGGCTTCTTCTAGAGATAGTGCTACTATCCTCAACAATATATCTACAATATATAAGGATAAAAAGGATTTTATCAAATCTCAGGAAGTTTTACTGAAAGCACTAGAAGTAGTCAAGAGGTCTAATGATACAGTTAGTTTAGCTCTTATTCTTGACAACCTCGGTTTTGCCAAGTTCAATATTAACCTGAAAGCAGGTAAAGAAGAATTGGATGAAGCTTTAGAATTGAGAAAGAAATTAGATAAGTTTGATGCTCTTTTGCCTAGTTATCTGAATCTTGGTAAATACTACTATAAAAACAATGAAATAGAAATAGCAAAAAGTTACCTTCAAAAGGCTGATAGTATTGCGAAGAAAACTAAAAACAAGCATTACCGTATAAATACGCTCGGAGAACTAGTTCTATTAGAAGGGGATGACTTAAATAGAGAGTATGTGAGATTGAGTGAAGAGGTTAGGTTATTTAATCAAAGAAAGGATAACAAAAATGCTTATTTAAAATACAATACCAAAGCACAAGAACGAATAGCAGAAATGAAAGAATTAGAAGCTGAAAAGGCAAATGAAAAAAGTTTGCTCTTTCAACTCCTGACCATTTTTGTAATACTAATTTCAATAATTGGGTACTTTTTATATCGTGAAAAAAGTAAGAAGAAATTAGTGGAAAACGTTATTCAAACGGAAGGGCGTATCTCGAAAACAGTTCATGATGTAATTGCAAATGATATTTACCATATTATGACCAAGTTTCAGGTTGAGAAAAGCTCGAAAGCCGAAATATTAGATGATTTAGATGTTGTTTATAATAAAGCGAGAGATATTTCAAGAAATAATTTTGTGATTGATGATTCTATTGATTATCCTGAAATACTTGGAGATTTATTTGGTAGCTATGAAAACTCCGAGCTACGATTAATTACCAATGGCTTGAAGAAAATTAACTGGGAAATTTTAAGTATTCATAAAAAGAATATGCTTTACAGGGTTTTAAAAGAACTTTTAACAAACATGACCAAGTATAGCAAGGCTAGTTTTGTCACTATATTTTTTGAAGAAAAAGGGAATAAGGTTTTTATTAAATATAAAGATAACGGGGTTGGTTGTGATCTAATAAAGAAAAATGGTTTAATCAATGCGGAAAACCGCATAAATTCGGTTGGAGGAACTATTACTTTTGAGTCGGAACCTAATAAGGGGTTCACTTGTAAAATTAAATCATAATTATGTATAAGAAAGTATTGGTAGCGGAAGACATGGATGATATTAACAAAGGTGTATTATCAACTTTACAAGAAACAGGAATTTCAGTTGTTCATCAAGTACAGTATTGTGACGACGCTTTTTTAAAAGTTATGAAGGCAAATCAGGATAATGATCCTTATGACTTACTTATTGTAGATTTATCTTTTAAAGAAGATCATAGAAAACAAGAATACAAATCAGGAGAGGATTTAATAAAAGTATTAAGAGAAAAGGATATAGAAATTCCAATAATGGTGTATTCAGGTGAAGATCGTTTGCAGATGGTAAGGAGACTTATAAATGAATATGGAGTGAAAGCTTATGTATGTAAAGGAAGAAATGGACTACATGATTTAAAAAAAGCCATTAAGAGTATAGGTGAAAGTTCTTCTCCTTTTTTATCTATTCAAGTAGAAGGGGCCCGAAGGGATTCAAGCGATAATGACATTAGTCCATATGATATCAATTTAATGAAGCATTTATCGAAAGGGTTATCTCAACCAGAAATTAGTGCACATTTCGTTCGAAAAGGAATTAGCCCAGGTAGTCTAAGTTCAGTTGAAAAAAGAATTATCCGATTAAAAGATATTTTTAGAGCTAATAATACGGCACACCTAGTAGCCCTTGCCAAAGATTCAGGCTTTATTTTAAAAATACTTCGCTTAAGGGTTCCCTTAAAGTAAAGAGTTTTTCCTGTTTTAAATTTGAAGTATTAACCAATCTTTAAATTTAAAATGATGATAAGACTAAGAAATTTACTGGTAATAGTAGTTTTGCTTCTATTCAGTACCTCATGTGACTCAAAAGAAGATAATCTAATTGAGGATAATCTTGAAGAATGGGTTTGTGGTGAGCATAATGGACATGTACTGTATACAGGACCCAGAGGCGGATGTTATTACTATAATAGTAATGAAAATAAGACTTATGTAGATAGGTCAGAATGTGATTGTTAAGTAGTCGTCTATTGCAGAAAATCTATAATTTTATAAATACACAAAAGTACTTAAAAGAGGGTGTTTTTTTAATTGTCATACTGTTTTCTTCATGTAGTTATGGTCAAAAAGTTTATGTGACAAAAACAGGAGAAAAATATCATACCTATAAGTGTCGGTTTTTAAAATATTCGAAAAAAGAAATAGAGTTGGATAAAGCGGTTTACTTTGGGTATTTACCTTGTAAAGTATGTAAACCGCTTTCGGTAAAAAAGTTACATAAAGAAGTGAGGCAGTCCGAAAGTCAAAAACTTAAAATCAAATCTTTTGGTACGCAGCGTGTTGATTTAAAAAGAAGGCTTTCGGTTCAATGTTCGGGAAAAACTAAGTCGAGAAGAAGGTGTAAAAGAAAAACAAAAAATGCTAGTGGTAAATGTTACCAACATGAATAAATAGTATTCGGTTTAAAAGGTTTTTAATGTTGCGGAAAACTACATTTTTTTCTGCATAAATCACCTTTTAAATTTAGCCTGACATGAGTAGTTTTGATGTGTGGAAAAACTAATTATGGAAGAAGTTGCTTTTAAAGTGTTATCGGAAACACAAGATGTAATTAAAGTAGATAATTTTGTTAGACAAGTTATTGATTTTACAAATAATTCAGAGATTACGTATGAAGATGTTAGAGAGTCGATATTTAAATTTATGTTCTATAGATTTATTAAAGTAGAAAATACTTCTGCAGAAGAAAATTATATTTGTAAAGAACAGAATTTTTACCAAGCAAAGAAATTAGGAAGCGTAGGATCTTGGCTTAAGGAGAAACAAGTTTAACATACTTCTATATTTTTGTGCGTAGTTGTTTAGAGAATGAAATTATATTTTTCGTTCAACAACGTAATCGATCATTTTTAGTAAAGAGTCTTTGTATTCGGAATTTGGGAAGTTATTTAAAATAGCCAACGCCTTGTTTTTGTAGTCGTGCATTTTATTAGTGGTATATTCTAAACCACCATTTTTCTTCACAAAAGCAATAACTTCTTTTACTCTTTTTTTATTGTGGTTGTGTTTTTTTACGGAGTTAATCAACCAATCTTTATCTTTTTTAGAAACGTTGTTTAAAGTGTAAATTAACGGAAGGGTCATTTTTTGCTCTTTGATATCAATACCAGTAGGTTTACCAATTTTAGCATCAGTATAATCAAACAGGTCATCTTTAATTTGAAAAGCAATACCAATATATTCTCCAAATTTACGCATTTGTTGTACCGTTTTATTATTGGCACCAACTGAAGCTGCGCCAATTCCACAACAAGCGGCTATTAACGTAGCTGTTTTCTGACGAATAATTTCAAAATATATTTCTTCGGTAATATCGAGTTTTCTAGCTTTTTCTATCTGTAACAATTCTCCTTCACTCATCTCACGAACTGCGATGGAAATCAGTTTTAAGATGTCGAAATCTTCGTTATCAATGGATAAAAGAAGTCCTTTTGAAAGTAAAAAATCACCCACTAAAACGGCAATTTTATTTTTCCAAAGTGCATTAATAGAAAAGAAACCTCTTCGACGGTTACTGTCATCTACAACATCATCATGAACAAGAGTTGCAGTATGAATTAACTCAACAACGGAAGCCCCGCGATACGTACGTTCATCAAATCCTCCGTCAGAAACCATCTTCGCAACTAAAAAAACAAACATTGGTCGCATTTGTTTTCCTTTTCTTCGAACAATATAATAAGTTATTCTGTTAAGTAAAGGGACTTTAGATAACATGGCATCTTTGAATTTGGTTTCAAAGAGTTCCATTTCCTTCGTGATAGGTAGTTTTATTTGCTCTACTGGCTTCATATTAACCAACAAAAATAAGAATAAATTAGAAATTTAAAGTAAAGAGTTGACAAGTATAATTGAAATTCTGTTTACCAATCAATTATTACTTTTTAGTACACCTAAAAGTGTTTTTCATTAGCTTGTTTTTCGTGAGTAAAAGCTTTGTTTTTTAGTTATTTACAATCTTTTCTGGTAAAATATAAAATAAGCTTGTACTTTTGTCCTTTAAACACCCCTTATCCCCATGAAATATATTTTAAGCTTTTTTATAGCTCTTCTTACTGTATTTACTATTTCCGCGCAAGATTCAATTAACTTTCCTGATGATTATTTAGGAGTTTATGATGGAAATTTGGTTATTCATTCTGCAGGTAAAACTCAAAACATTCCCATGGAATTTCATTTATTGAAAACAAAGAGCACTGGGAAGTATCAGTATAAATTAGTCTATAACGGACAAGAACGTAACTATACCTTGGTGGTAAAAGATAAAGAGAAAGGTCTTTTTGAAGTTGATGAGAACAATGGTGTTGTATTGCCTTTTAAGTTTGTATCGAATACCCTATATAGTTTTTTTGAGGTACAAGGAAATTTATTGACTACACGTTTGGCATTTAATGACGATACTGTAGACTTTGAAATTTTGTTTACAAAAAGTAAAAATAAAACTACCACAGGAAAAGGAACGAAAGAAATACCTTTTGTTTATGGTTATCCTGTAACGGTTACTCAGAGAGCTTTGTTAAAGAGAAAATAACTTTACTTCATTAGAAATAATAGTAATGCTGTTATCCGTTGTGTTTTTTATTATTGTCTTACTTTCTTTAGCTAAGAAGAAAACGATGTTTTATGAGTACAGACTGGGAAAGAAAAAGATAATTTCAGAATTTGAAAAGTACGAGTTTGTTACGGTAAAAACCTCTAGAAACAATAGAGCTACAACATATTACCCTTTTGTGAGAATTTTTGAGAATGAAGATAATTCGTGCCTTATTAAGTTGAACTATTTAGGTTTCTTTGCGAAGGAGTTTAAGAAATCGGAGAAGGTTGCCGTTTTTTAGTGTAATAACGAACTTCATTATTGGTACGCTTATGATGTTGGAATTATGAAATATTTTTCAGAAAAATGGCCATTCTCAATAAAAAATAGATAAGGGTTAAAATTATCTTTTAGTAAAAATAGAGAATCAATTTTTAAGACTTATTGGCCAATTGACCGCAGGCAGCATCAATATCTTTTCCTCGAGATCTACGAACGTTTACAACAATATCGTTCATTTCAAGATTAGAAATATAATTGTTTAAAGCTCGCTCAGGAGCTTGTTGAAACTCGCCATCATCAATAGGGTTGTACTCAATTAAATTAACTTTACATGGAATGTGTTTGCAAAAAGCAACTAAAGCGTCGATATCTTCTTTTCTGTCATTAATACCATTCCAAACAACATATTCATAGGTTACCGAACTTTTAGTTTTGGCATACCAATATTCTAAAGATTCTCTTAAATCTTTTAATGGAAAACGAGTGTTAAACGGCATTATAGAAGTCCGTACTTCATCGATAGCAGAATGCAAAGAAACGGCTAAATTAAAACGAACTTCGTCATCGGCCATTTTCTTAATCATTTTAGGAACTCCAGAGGTCGAAACGGTTATTCTTCTAGCCGCCATTCCTAATCCTTCAGGAGAGGTAATTTTATCAATGGCTTTAAGAACGTTGTTGTAATTCATTAAAGGTTCTCCCATTCCCATAAAAACAATATTTGATAATTTGTGGTTATAGTAATGTCGGCTTTGTTGATCAATGGCGACTACTTGATCATAAATTTCATCTGGATTTAAATTACGCATACGTTTTAAGCGAGCCGTTGCGCAAAACTTACAGTCTAAGCTACATCCTACCTGACTTGATACACAAGCCGTGGTTCTCGTTTTTGTTGGAATTAAAACAGATTCAACGATTAACCCATCATGAAGTTTTATGGCATTTTTTACAGTACCATCATTGCTACGTTGCATGGTGTCAACCTCAATATGATTAATCACGAAATTCTCGTCTAACATATTTCTAGTAGTTTTAGAAATATTAGTCATATCATCAAAGCTATGCGCAGCTTTACTCCATAACCATTCATAAACTTGATTTCCTCTAAAAGCTTTATCATTATTTGAAATGAAAAATTCTCTGAGTTGATCCTTACTTAAAGCGCGTATGTCTTTCTTTTTATTCAAGTGATTGTATTGAAATTAACAATTGAGGCAAAGGTATAATAAAAAACTGGTAATCGAAGATGATTACCAGTTGGTCATATATTGAATGATGCTTTTGTTATATAATTAACATGGCATCACCGTACGAGTAAAACTTGTACTTTTCTTTAATAGCTTCTTGGTATGCTTCCATAACAAAATCATGTCCTGCAAAAGCAGAAACCATCATTAATAAAGTTGATTTTGGAGTGTGGAAGTTTGTAACCATACAGTTAGCAATGCTGAAATCATAAGGAGGGAAAATAAATTTATTTGTCCATCCATTATAAGGATTTAGCCTGTTGCTGGCTGATACTGAAGATTCAACAGTACGCATTACCGTAGTTCCAACAGCACAAATTTTACGTTTAGTATTTAAAGCATTATTTACAATATCTACACTTGCATCAGGAATGATAATTTGCTCAGAATCCATTTTGTGTTTCGATAAATCTTCCACTTCTACAGGGTTAAAAGTACCTAAACCTACGTGTAATGTCATTTCAGCAAAATCAACACCTTTAATTTCTAAACGCTTCATTAAGTGTTTAGAGAAGTGTAAGCCAGCAGTCGGCGCAGCTACAGCTCCTTCGTGTTTTGCAAAAATTGTTTGGTAGCGCTCTTCATCTTCTGGTTCTACACCACGCTTTATATATTTTGGTAAAGGAGTTTCTCCTAATTCAATTAATTTACGACGAAACTCTTCATATGACCCGTCAAAAAGGAAACGTAAAGTTCTACCACGAGAGGTAGTATTATCAATAACCTCCGCAACTAAACTATCGTCGTTACCGAAAAACAATTTATTTCCAATTCTGATTTTACGAGCAGGGTCTACTAATACATCCCATAAACGATTTTCAGCATTTAACTCACGTAATAAAAATACTTCAATACGAGCTCCAGTTTTCTCCTTATTTCCGAACATACGGGCAGGGAAAACTTTAGTATTGTTAAGCATCATTATATCACCTTCATCAAAATAATTGATTAAATCTTTAAATAATTTATGTTCAATTGTTTGTTTTTCGCGGTTCAATACCATTAAACGCGCTTCGTCTCTGTGCTCTGAAGGGTATTCTGCCAACAATTCCTGCGGCAATTCAAAATCAAAATTTGATAATTTCATTTGTAAAAATTTCTAAACGAGGGGCAAATATACAATATCAACATAGGGGATGTCAAGCGATTTTCTATTTATTTTACATGGAATTAGACCCTTTAAATTTACTTTCCATTAGAGCTCTTGAATTTGTAACCCGATTTTGTTCATATCATTCCAAAAGTTTCTGAAAGATTTGGTAACCACTTCCGCTTCATTTATTTGAATAATTGTTTTAAACGCTAAAGGTGCAAATGCCATCGCCATTCTATGATCGTTATAGGTTTCGATATCAATATTCTGATGTATCTGCTCACTATTCTTTAAATGTAAACTTTCGTTTGTTACATTAATAGTAGCCCCGAGTTTTGTAAGTTCTTCTCTTAAAGCTTCTAATCTATCTGTCTCTTTGATTTTTAACGTGTGTAAACCTGTTAAATCGCATGCAATACCTAAACCGAAACATGTTACGGCGATGGTTTGAGCGATGTCGGGAGCATTTTTTAAATTTTCAACTAAGAGGTTATTGGAATGTTCGGAAGACTTTGTAAGGATAATACTGTTTTCTTCAAAAGTAGTTGTAACTCCAAAATGGTTATAAATTTGGGATAGAACGGCATCACCTTGCAGACTATCATTTTTATAGGCAGTTAATTTAACTTTCGAATTTAACTTGCTTAAAGCTATTAATGAATAAAAGTAAGAAGCTGAACTCCAATCAGACTCAACTACTACTGTTTGATCGTTAACATTTGGTTGGTTGTTAACTTGTATTAAGTTTCCTTTGAAATTGGCTTTAATACCAAGTTGATGAAGTAAACTCAATGTCATTTTTATATAAGGAATGGATGTTATTTTACCAGCTAGTTCAATACTTAAGCCGTTAGGTAAACTAGGGGCAATGAGCATGAGAGCAGAAATGTATTGACTGCTAACATTCCCATTAATTGTAACCTTATCTTTTGTTAGTTCTTGCCCAACAATTTTTATGGGAGGATATCCTTCTTTTTGTAAATAGGTAATATCAGCTCCTATTGAACGCAAAGCATCTACTAAAATTTCAATGGGGCGGTTATGCATTCGCTCTGACCCTTGTAATACTTTGGTAACTCCTTTTTGAGCAGCAAAAAAAGCGGTTAAAAATCGCATTGCCGTTCCTGCATGACCAATGTCCGCAATTTCATTTGAAGAAGAAAGAGCTTCATGTAAATGATGTGTGTCGTCTGAATCAGAAAGGTTTTCTATAGTTATATTAGGATATAATTGTTGTAAAATTAATAACCTATTTGATTCACTTTTTGATCCTGAAACTGTGATCTCAGCTTGTATAGCCGAGCTTTGTGCTTGTAATTGTAAATTCATGGTAATTACGCCATTTTTTTATTAGTAATCCAAACTCCATAGGTAACGCTGATAAAAAATTTTAATCCCCAAAAACGCATCCATTTTCCATTTGAAAAATTGGTTTCGTTAACGGCATTAAAGTTCCCTGAAAAAATATCTTTGGAACTATTTAATACCAATGAAAAAATAGTAACAACAATGAAAAAAGGAATAGCTACCTTGACTACGTTTCTCCAAAATATTGGCTGTTGTATTTTTTTAAGTATGCTCATTTATTTTAGCTTTTCATTATTATGATGACGATCGTGATCGCGTTTGGTTTTTATATCGAGTTTTTTATCAAATGCTTCCTGTAAGTTCACTCCAGTTTGATTTGCCAAGCAAAGAACCACAAAAACTACATCTGCTAACTCTTCTCCTAAATCCTTTTGTTTATCGCTTTCTTTTTCGCTTTGCTCTCCATAACGACGCGCTATGATTCGGGCAACTTCACCAACTTCTTCCGTTAGTTGCGCCATATTCGTTAGTTCATTAAAGTAACGGACTCCATGGTTCTTAATCCATTCATCCACCTGCTTTTGTGCGTCTTGTATGTTCATCTATAGTATTTTTGTCATTAATTTCTAGTAAGCCAAAAATACATGATTTTTTTCATTAAACTTTGGGCTATAACGACTTTCGTATACTCTTTTAATGATTTTATAGTACTAAAAAAATAGACTTTTACCTAAAGTATATTCAAATCAAAATTCCATTAAAAATGAATGATAATCGGCAGTATACATTGAACTGATTACAATTATGACTATATTTTTAATTTATCTTATGAAACTTTAGCTTTCTTTACTTTAAAAGACCTAAATAGTTAAACTATTGAACTCTCCAAGGTGGATTTTTCCTGTTTTCTCCTGCTTTGAATAAAATAAGTCTATTTCCATCAGGATCATTTAATCGGGCCTCTCTCCATAGCCAAGGTTGATCGGTAGGGAGTAATGTGAATTCAATGCCTTTGTCTTGAAGGTTTTTTACCTCTTCGTCCAAATTTTCGTTTTCAAAATAAACAACGATATTACTTTCATCGGGTAATTCGTTAACAAGGTGCAGAGATAAAGTACTTTCTCCTGAAGGAAGTTCAAATCGAACATAATTTGGACTTGCATCTACAATGAGATGCGGAGTTAAAACGACAAGCCCTTTTAAAACAAGGGTTTGCCGTTTTAAAACGTTGTCAAAATTACTACATTTTGACGACATTTAAAAGTTTTAATTGGAACGTACCCATACATCTTTAACTCCTTCGAACTCACCAGCTATGCCATCTTTCTCGTCAACTACTTCAGTAAATTCAAAAGTATTTTCATTTGGAAAGTTGATCCAAGCTTGTTTAACTTCTCCATCTTGGAAGCTAATAATCATTCGACCATTTTTGACTTCGAAATTTACATTGCTTACTCCTCCATCGGCTTTACACTCACCATTAATTGTTCTAAAATTATTAGTGTCATAAGTGCCATTGGTTTTGATAATTAATGTTGATTTTCTATCACAATCATCAATGTTATACGAATTCCCTTCGTAAAATCGATCTTGCATTTTCCACGTTCCGAAAAGAAGCTCGTTGTTATTGTTAGTTTCTTTTGCTTCATCGCTGTTTGAGCATGATACAAAGAATGCTGTCATGATCATAGTTGCTAGTAATTTTTTCATAATAAGGTTGGTTATTAAATTTTAATTAAAAATACTTGTTTTGAATTAATGCTCAATGAACTCTATGGAAGAATTTAAGCGTTTAAGTATATAACTCATCGTTTCTAGGTTTGGCTCTCTCTTTCCGTTTTCTAGTTTACTTAAATAGCCATTCTTGTTTTCATCTTCATAGATGAATAAAGCAAATTCTCTTAACGTTAATCCTAAGACAGTTCTTTTTTCTTTTAAGAATTTTGAAAACCTCATGCCTATTTCGCTTAATTCTGGATTGTTCTTTTCTGGCATATGTTATTCTATTGTTAACGCTTTTACCGATACTACATTTAATCTCTGGTCATCGGTGTAAAATCGCTTTCCTATTGAAAATTTGTTTCTAATTTCTGGGTTTGTTCCGGATACCTGGTATCTATGAATACAACCATCAGAATAAAATATTGTCGCTGTTCTCATTCTTTATTGTTTTTATGGTCTTTCTTTTGTTAAGGATAGATATTTATCAAATGCCAATTTTAAAATAGGAGCGAAAGGGAAATCGATTGCCGTTATTCCTTTTACTGGGATCGTTTGATCATCACATGTCAATTGCTTAAATTGCCCATAAAATTTAATGCCATAGTTTGTCCCTTCTTTGACTATGAATATTTCACTTTCTATTTTTAAGATTTTATTATTATAGGGGATTATAAAAGAGTTACTGAAAGAGTCATTTCTTATATCACCATGAATAATAGCATCACAGTTTGAAAGGTTTATAAAGTGAGTGTAATAATCTACAATATCTGTATTAACTCTTTTCAATGGTTTGATTTCAGCGAATTTTTTCAACACTTCCTTTAAATTCTTTCGACCCCCATAGAAAGAGGCTAGAAAGTCAAAAATAAAAGTTGCCAGAAATAGTCTACAAGAAGTAGCTCTATTATACATAGTGGTGTAGAATTCGAAATAAATTAGGTTATAATTACTCCCATATAGCTTTAATAAATTTCGGAAGTTTAGTAAATTATTCTCAATCAAGTCAGAAAGAATATCTTTTATTAATATTGTTTCCATTTTGTTTGAGTCTTTTAGATTTATATAACTGTTACTATTATTTGAAATGGTAATAGATTCTAAAATGTTAGATATAGCTTGATTGACTATTTTTTTATTATTGAGATGAAAAATTTCCCTACTGTAAAATTTATCAATATATCCAGTAAAATCAACATTAGTTCCATACTTTGTGTGAAAGATGTTTCTAATATTTTCTACATCACATACCAAAATTATTTTATCGACCCCAAACTTATTACCATTGTCACCGTCTAAATCAAAGTGACATGCAAATACGTTTAATATTCTGAAAATATGTTCTGGGTCTAATCTGTCTAAATCGTCAATTATTAGAACAGTTTCTTTCTGTTTATAATCTTCATTCTGTTCTTCCTCCTCATTCTCTTGTTCATCGCTTTTTAAACTTTCTATGAGCTTTGAAATTAATTCTGTAATCGTATTTTCCTCAACAATTGAACCTTTTCTTTCTTTCAATTCTTTTAAAAAGCTCGTAAGTTGTTTTTTTTCGTCAATATTGATATCTTCTTGGTTTTTTTTAATTTTACTATATATACTTGAACCAAAATCAAGTGCGACCTTTGCTGGTTTCTTTATTTTGCTAGCAGCCTTAATAAGTGAGCCAAAAACATCAAAAATATCTGTCCCTAAGTAATAATCTGCCGTTTCTAAAAATGTAAAATCGGTTTTTTCAAAACTCTCTTTTTTTGATAGTAAATTGAATATAAGGTCATATTTGATGTATTCAATAATGTCTTCATTTTTTGAAATTGAATAGTTTACTGGAGACAATCTTAATTCTACATATTTGTCCTCATTTTGTTTAAAAAACTCCTTTATGAAGTGAGTCTTTCCTATTCCGAAGATTCCAGATAAAATAGTTTTGTCGTTGAAAGGAATGTTTAAATGATTGTAAAACCTTGTGTTTTCGTCTGAGTTTTCAATATTTTCAAATGAGGTTGTTTCTGTTTCTGTTTGTATCATAGTATTTATGGGTTGAATGTTAGTTGTTAAAAATAATTAGTTGTATTCGTTGGTTAAATTTTATTTACATGAAACATCTTGTAAAATGTATTTTTGGCAAGATTAAAATTATTTTTACCATTTCAAGTTTTCATAATCAATATCGCTATCATCTATCTCTAGTTGGGATATTTCACAATTCAACCTTTTAAGATCAGATTTTATAAATTTCTCATATTCTTGATATTCGGGAGTAAACATTACTCCTCGTTTCAATAATTGAGGAAGTTTACGAAAAGCTCTCTTTCCTCCTTTTAATCTTAAAAAATCAGCATCTATTGACCACAATAATAGATAGATGTATTGATCTCCACCATTAATAGCTCCGTTAAAAAACGGTTCTAAATTCATTCCATTTTTTCCGTCATAAGCTATTGCGGATTTCTCAAGCCAATATTCAAATTGCATTAGAATAGAAAGTTCTAATTTATTGGTTTCAGAATATCTCATATTATATCTTAATGCTGATAGCGAAAATATTATATGAACCCAAGAAATTTTACATCCAAAATGTTCAATTTCTTCAAATGAAAAATGACTATTCTTTCGTTTGAGTCGACTTCCCTCGTGAGCTTTTCTCAATTCTCGTGAAAGTCCACTTATGGTATTATCTCGTTGATCCGAGTTTTTTATGTTGTCATTGTTTTCATTTCCCCAGAATTTTTGAATGATAGAATGAACTGTATATATATCATCATGAGTACCCCAAATTTCAATTCCAATCCCGTTTTTTGTAGGTTTCGTGTAGAACATAGTTTTTTTACTTTTAAAGTTTGGTTATTATTTCAAAGCTATAATTAATTTTTTATTTGATTACTTAAAAGTGAGTTAATAAGGTTAACGTCAAAGTCAGTTAGTTTATCTCTATCAGGAAATTCGAATTTCATTATTTCTCTGAACCTTAAACCTCTTATAGTGTTATAAGATTCAAAAACGGTATTATCTTCTGTCCAAAAATGATCATGTCTATCAGATTTTATAAGTTGGCTTGTGTTACTCGTTGCTTTCTTTTTTTGAGTTTTGTTTCATTCTTCTGCACATCTCATCAAAAGCATCAAATATTATCTTTAATCGAACTTTCGTATCTTTTACATAAGGTATGTTTTCGTAATCAATACTGGTTGGGTTCGATCCTCTAAAAGCTTCATAAGTGTATTCCAATTCATCATCAGTATAGGATAATAGTTTTTTAAACCAATCTTTTCCTTCTTTCAATATGTCATCCTGATAGCCATACTCTTCTAACCCTGATTCAATCATTTCTTTAAGTTCTTTTTCTGTGGCATCGGAATCATACTTTGAAATTTCTTGAGAACTTCCAATGGTAAGTTTTTCACACCAATAATGATCACATACGTATGATTCTGCGGATGGATGAAATTGTCTGCAAAAAATCCAGTTTCCAAAATCACCAAAGACAGATAGCCCACAGGTATCATTGACAAATCTTATATAGCCGTTTATAGTGCCAGATTGTTTAAATTCATCAACACGTATTTGGTTGTTATTACTTTTAAAAATCTCAGTAGTATGGATATGTTTTGAAAAATCCCAGTTTGTTCTTTTTTCTCTCATGTTATAGTAATTTAAGTTTACCTTCCTTTTCTAATTCGACTAATTCTAAACCTCTTTTTAGCTCTGGATTAAAGTCTAAAGTATCTTTGTTTAAATCGGCGCAATTATCCATAAGGGTTGTTAAATTGAACATTACACATTGGTGTCTAATACCATCAACATAATTGCAAATGTCTCTTAAAAGTGTTTCGGGATCTGAATGATCTAATGAGGATAATACTTTAAAGAATTCATTGTCTTCTTTAATTACATCTATAACTTCTTCGCCTCGGTTATATCTTCCTATACTTTCAAGTTCATTTAGGAGGTCATTTACTTGTTTTATTTCTTTGTTCTCTGCTCTTGCAATTGTCATTCCTTTTGTTTCTGTTGGCATTTTTGTTGGTTTAAGATTTGATACATTTAGACCATGGCATGTATTCCCATTTTTCTTTTTGAAATTGTTCTAAAGAGATTGTTATTACTTCGCATCCTGCCGCGATATATTCACCATGCTCTCTTTTTTCTTTCAAAGTAGGAGTGTTGTTTGGTTTTCCTGCTAAGATGTATTTTTTGTCTCCGCAAGGGCATTTAAATATTCTTATAGGGTCTTTCATTGTATTTATTTTATTGTTTGGTTAAAGTTTAATGCCGTGTTTAATCACGAAATAATATTTCCCAGGTTCGGCTCCCCATTCTTCTTTTCCTAATCCTATATTTATTCCTTTGTGCTTAACCTCGAACTGTGATCTATCTTTAGAGTATCCATTTGATAAAGTAGTAGAATCAAATTTTTTGAATCTAGATTGAAATACCTTATTTCCATGATTCCAGTAAGTTTTTTTGTTTTTAGGAATATTAGCATTTATGATATAAGACTCCAGTAATATCTTTTCGTGAAAATCAAGATCATTAACTCTAACAAGTCTCTTATACCAGTAAATAGTCAACTCCCTATAATCTTCTGGTTTTATGCCTTGTTCTGTCATATCAAACCATTTTCTATGTAAGTTAAGGTGTAGTGTCGGCATTGTTAGTTTTACTTTTTATAGTTTAATTAGTTAGCTTGTTATAAGGAGTATATCCTTTTGAAAAGTGTCCAATCATATATTTTTCATTGTTAAACTCTATAACTGAATATTTAATATTTGTTTTAGTTTGATGGTTGTCTTTTCTTTCGTGCAAAAAATGTTTTTCTCCGTACTTTTTAAGAAACCATTTTTCAAAATCATTTTTTGGATCTACCGTATATATAGCTTGTGGCTTTTTATAGCCGCTCGAAGAGTCGAATCCTAAGTACTGATTTCTTCCTTTTCTTTTGTTCTTAATTAAAGCTCTTGTATGCTTCATCATTTTATCGTAACTCATTTTTTAGATTTTAAAAAGATTGTGAATAGGTAAATTGATGTGAATTAAATTTGTGTCTTACTCTTTCAATTTCGTCTTCTTCGTATTTAGACAGAATTTGAGTTTTTTTTAGTAAATCATCCCATAAATCTAATTGTTGATCTGTCAAAATTTCAACATTAACGGAGCCGTTCGGGAGTCTCTGGCACGTTGCGTAAAATCCTGTCAATGGTGCATATAATCCTTTTTGCGCTTGGTCGTATTTTTCAATTTTCTTTATTAATTGATATTCACTTTTTGTTAAGTGTTTATAACTTGGTGTTATAGATTTTTTATGAGCTCTATTTATTCGTCGTTGACACATAATGTTTTATTTGAATTAAACGAAACGGGTGTAAAATTGAACACCTCTATTAGTTAGTTCTGCTTTTACTTTTTCGGCTTTTTCTTTGGTTTTCTCGTATGGAGGATTCCATACTTTAAGCCTATGATAAGAGCGCATTCCGTAGCCAAAATTTATATCGTTATGACTTGTTATTTGCTCTTTGTATTTTTCATCATAGCGCTCTAATCTTTTTAAGAGTGTTTCTGTTTTATATCTTGTTGGCATAATTGTTTTCTTATTGGTTATTTATATTTCACATAATTTATTATATAATGTTTCTGTTATAGAAACATATTCACTCCATCCATTAAATGCCTCTAAAAGTGATACTGAGTGAGTATGTCCTTCCTCAAAGCAAAAAACACTATAATCTCCATTTTCTTTACAAAATGAAATTACTTCTTCGTCGCTGGTATTTTCATTTATTAAGTTGCTAATTTCTAACCCAAAAGCGTAAAATGTTTTCATGACTTTATTCTTTTAATTATCGGTTTATTTAACTTTTAATTCTGTAATATCTATTTCTTTAAGTAAACTTTTATCACTTAATTGTATAGTACATTTACCCGCAAGATTTATATTTTTAAGAGTTGCGTTTAATCCCTTCCAAATCACTTTACTATTTATACTTGGTGTCATAGTATCTTATCCTTTTATTATTTTTTCTAGTCCTTCTTCTTCGACATGGATATCAATAGCAAACCAAATTTGATCCATGGTAGCTTCATTAGTTAAAGCAGCTTCCAATGTTTCCATTGCTTCCTCATCTGTACAATTATATTTACTTTGCACGTCTTGAATCTGCCAAAGGTTTTCAGTTTGATATTCTGTGCAGATTTTTGGTAGATTTATATTGCTGCTCTGTATCAACTCTAGTAAGTTTTCTATCTCTTTTTCCGTTCCCTCTAGTATTACTTTTCTAGTCATTTTAAAGGAGTTTTTAGTTTTTTAAAAACCTGAATTGATCAGATGTCCTAGTTCCTGTCGAATTTTCAACCATGTATAAGGTAAATCCGTTTTCATCCTCTTTAATTTCGGAGATAGTACTGATTTTTGAAAAATCGCCATTTGCATCTCTGTATGCTACTGTAGTATTTTTCTTTAACTCCTCTTTTTTAGGTAAATAAAAAAGCATTACTTCCATAGGTTTAATGTCAAATATTACCCCATCTGAACTATACTTACAGGTATAGAGAACTTTTTCAAACTCCTTTTTTATCCTTTCGCATTCTTTATAATAGCATTCGTCTTCGTCAAAAGTATCCCAGATCTTTTTTATGTGAAGCGGTTGTATGTCGTATTCTTCGACTCCATATTTTTTTATGTCATCTTCCCTAATTATTTGAATAAAAAAGATTTTATCACCTAGATACTGAAGAATATTATCGCTCTTAAAATTAAATGATTGATCAAAAGTTTTATTGCCTTTAAAATGAGGTGTAAAAAACAATAATACTTCATCTTTTTTTAGCTCTTCGGCTTCTTCTTGATTCACTTCAAACCAATAGGCATATGTATTGCTATCTGGAGAAGCTTTTACTTTTTTAATTAGTTTCATTCTGTCGCTGTTTTTTATTGGTTAATTATATTTTTAACTTAAGAAGATTCAGGAATAATACCTCCTATTAAACTATTATAAGCTTCAATCGCATCTTTATATCTCAATATATTGCCATTTACCGATACAGAAACTGTATTATCAAATTGATTCCACCCATTATAACTGAATCCCGCTTTGTTCAACTCCTTAATGCAATAGTTGCATTTATGTATTTTAATTTTTAATTTTTTTTTCATAATACTTTTCTTATCAGTTATTTTATACTTTAATTTCCAGTTTTTTTCATAACACCTAACTCACAAGCTTTTTCTACCCATTTAGAAACAAGAAATTCAGCAGACACTTCATTCATGTTAAAAAACATAATACATGAAGTTTTATTAAGGTCTGCCACCTCTTGAACAGGCATATTTTTTTCAATTCCTATAATTGCGTTAATAGCGAAAATTTCAAGGATTTTATTTAGTTTTTTTTCACTTGATAAAGAATTTTCTAAATGTGTCATAATTTCTTGTTTTTGATAGGTACGAAAACCTACTGTTATTTTTGATTTCGATTAATTGTCTTTTTTAATACTGTTGTATAGGTGGTTATAAGTTTTGGCAAATAATTTCCATTGATCTTTGTCTTTAATTTCATTAAGATAACGGTGTGCTACTGTCTTTTTTTTTGAATCCCAAACAATGCGGGCTTTATCTACACCATTAACAAAAAATGTAGTAGGATGCTTTCTCCATTGGTTAAGTGTGCCGTCTTCAAGTTTTTTTATAATTGAGATGGGTAATATGTTTTTTATATATTCAGACTCTGAAATTTTATTTTTTTCTTTTCTTATGGCGTTCTCTGTTTTTTTTATGCTTTCTTGGAGATTGCGTAAAGAATTATTTTGTCTTTCCCATTTATTTAAGGTTGCTCTGCCGTTTCTCTTGTCATTTAAAGGCTGTCCGTTTGCTTGTTTAACTGTATTGATGTGATTTTGTAATTTGTCGTTAAATGCTTTGTTTTTCTTTTCTAAAGAATTTTCTAATATTTCAAGTCTTTTCGTTTTTTTCATTTTGTCGCTTTTTAAATGAGGTTAGTTTTTGACTCTTTCTAATTTGTAAATATTATCATCAGCAAGACAAATGAATCCTTTTACTTTTTCTCCTTTTATTTCTCCTATGAACTTTTGATATTTATGAGGTTCTCCGAACTTCTGAAAAATTTCGAATTGGTTTTTTCTTTCAAAGTTTTCTATTACTGTATATGGGTTTACTTGGAATGTCATTTGATGAGTTTTAACGCTCCCCAAACTAGTTGAGGAGGTGATTAATTATAGGTTTAAAAGTTACTTAACTTCTTCTTGTTTTGTTTTTGGAAATATCCATCCAGCCCCGCAGGATAATCTGAAGTTAAACCTTCCGCCAAGTTTTTTTAAGTCGTCTTTAATTGGCTTTGTATCTCCTATAACTGCAATAGCTTTTTCAGAGTAGTCAATTATTTGAAAGTCTCCACTATTTAAATTGTGGTTCTCTTGGGTTGGTTGATCGGTAGGGAAGTGACAACGATTTTCTGCTGCTGCGATGTATAATTTATTTCTGTTTTCTGTTCGGGTTAAGTCAAACGAGTAAACTTTTTTATTTACTTTCAAACCATACCAATTACTAGAACCGATATAAAAGTCAGGTAGATAACTGTTTCTTTCTCTGTGTTCTCCTGTTTCACTATCATTTAATAGTTCTTTTGTCTTTTCCCAGTTTTCACAGGCGTTTTTTAGTTCGTTCATGTTGTTGCGAGTTGTACGGGAGAACGCCAAGTAATTCGTTTCTTTGATGCTTGTTGCAAAATAATCCGTCATTGTATCGCTGTCATTTTGGTAATGATCGGCAACTATAACAGCCTTCGCCCATTCAGGGATAGTGATAAGTTTCTTTCCTTCCTCAATTTTTGCGCTTATTAATTGTTGTTCTAGTAGTCTCTCAGATTCTGCCGCCTTTTTGTCCTCTTCCGCTTTTTTATGTGCAGCAATTACGAGGTTATTTATATCGTCCTGCGTGCCTTCGTATTTATACTCAGGTAAAAAATAGCTTCCAATACCAAATAAATTGTTATAATTTTTAATATAGCTTTGTGCTTGAAGGTCAAGCGTTGTTTTTTCTACTGTTAAATATTTAACACCCCATTCAGTATGCTCTATTTTGTATACAATGTGTTCGTTTTCTGCACTTCCTTTCGTTTTCCCATAGCCATCTAAAAAAATGATCGTTCCAATTTCTGGTTCTGCCTTTGCATTTGGCTGTAATTCTTTTATTACTTCATCGAATTTTAATAGAGCTTTTGCGTGTGCTTCTTTTATTGCTTTCTCCGTTGCTTTTCCTTCAATTTTTACTAGATCCCCACCTTTTGCCCCGAACATATCCCATGAGTATGAGCCGTTTGGCAAAAGTGTTATTTCATGGTAACTATTAACAATTTTTTTATTACTTCTTTTCATCGTAGTAATTTTATAATCTTGTTTGTTGTGTGTTGTGATAGTTTCACCACTCCAGCCTCTAGTACATTTTTCGAATGTTGTTTTTTCCGTGTTTGTTGTTATATTTGCCATGTCTTAAAATCTTTTTTATTTATTGGAGTTTGAGATTAAAACCCGCATTTCGTCGCTGTTCTGCGGGTTTATTGTTGTTATACTTTTCTTACTTCTGAGTTTTTACCGTACTGGTTAATTATCCAATAACCTTTTTTTAGTTCTCCGTTACTCTCGAACCCTTTAAAGTGTTTCGTGTAGTCTTGATGGATTTCGTCGATTTCTAATCCTGCGTTAAACATTGTATCTAATAGATATAAAAAGTCGTCTTGATAATCGGATGTAAAACCATAATTAGCTGTAAATAAATGATACCCTTCTTTATGGTATGTTAAATGCGGGGTTTGTTCTTCTCCGTCTCCATCGGTTATAGGCTTAAAGGTTATTATTCTGCCGTTTTCAAAATTGTTTCCCATTGTATCCATACAAATTAGTTCAGTTATCTTCTTGGTAAAGTATTTTCTAGCCATTCCAGCAGTTGAAGTCCTGCGAGCTTTCCGTCGGCTGTTTCAAATCTTTTAGTTTTTTGTTTTTCCGTTTTTGGATCTTCATAACGTAGGGTTATAGCGTTTAAATCTGTAACCTCTAGCCCAAGAGTATCAGGATAAGTATCCAAAACTTTTGATATTGTTTCTAGTGCTTCTAACATTCTGATTTAATTTTGATTTATTAATGACTAAGTGCATATCCTGCACCTTTTCCGAATTCTGCTAATAACGCTGATAACTTTACTAATTGTTTTCTGATAAATTTTGCGGTTTTTCTCATGATTAAAAATTTTTGTTTGTTGTTGTTAATTGGTTAATAGATTTTATTTATTTTCTCTTCGTGTTCTTTTTTAGCCTTTTCAAATGCTTTTAAAATCAATTCATTTATTTTTAGTTGAGCTTCGTTAAGTTGTTCTTCAAGTATTTCATTATACTTATAGAATACGTGAGCCTCTTGTATTGTAAATTCTGTCTTAAACATGTCATAAACAAACCCCTCTCTTTTGTATAGGATTTGTAAGGTTTTCCTTAACCATTGCATGTAAATATGCAGTTCTGAATCATTTCTTTTTTTTGTGTTTATTGCTTTGAATTCCTGATAATTAATATTGTTTAAGCACATGAGTTGATTGTTTTAATTGTTGTCGAATTGTTGATATATTCCGAAGTAAGGACACTTATTTTCTGTGATTGTCTGTTCTAAATCTGTAATTGATAAAAGAGTTAATCCTTTTTCGCTTCCCCAAATTTCAGCTTCTTGAAAGGCTTGTCCTAAATTCCAAGCGTAAACGGTTTTTGAAATCCCTATATAATTAGCTTTGTATTTATTAATAGTGTCCATAAGTGAGTTAATTATCCAAGTTATTTACTACTTCGCAAGCTTTGTAACCTCGTTCAAAGATTATAGAAGCCTCAAACTTTGTAATAGGTAAATCTTTTTCTATTTCGTTCCATAGTTGGTTAAATTCTTTGTCCTTCATAAGTCTATTCTTTTACTGTTCTTTTGCTATACAAATATACAGCATTATTATTCTAAAACAATACTTAATCTATACTTTTTAAATATGAATTATCTATTTTGAATAAAAAAAAGATAGAAATAAGTTATTTAGAATAGAGTTTTGGCTTTATCAGGGCGCTGAGAATTGAATAATTATAAAAAGAGAAGGGAAATGTACGTGTAAGCCAAAGAAACGAGCTTAGAAGCACTTAAAAACAAATCAAAGGAACTAATACAAAGACTAAATAGAACTACAATAGAAAAGAATAGTGTTAAGGCAGACAAAAACCAAATACAATAAACACTCTAAACCCTTGTAAATAAAAAGAAAGTATAAAAAAAGAATAGCTGTAATATAAAAGAATCAACACTACAAAAACAAACGGACAGGATAAATAAAAAAACTCTTCACTAAACAATCAGCCATAGAAGAAACAACCAAAGAATAAACCAAGGGGAAACATAAGGAACAAACAACTATTAAACCAAACAACCAATAGCAACAACTCTCTATAACTACATAGAACTATTACAACACTACATAGCACTAATACAACACATACAACCAAACAAAAAAAAGAATCAACCGAAGGTTTTATCTATGCAACAAACCAAATTTAAAAAAGAGTATCGCGCAGTTACTCGCAGATAAAAAAAGAATATTTGTATAACTGAACTTTCAGAATAGAAAACTAATAGCAATTGTACAAATGGTTGTCAAAATGGAATCCTTAAAATAAGTTTCCCCAGTAAAAACAAGGCTTTAGAAAAATAATAGTGAATCCTATAGGGAGTCGAACCCGAGCTAATGCCCGTAATAGGGTAAAGCATAAAAGTCAAAAAACATATAGGATCACAACACAAATAGCACCCCCATACCCTTTAGAAATCCGTTTCCTGAAACAGCCCTTTTATTTGTAGCGCCCCACACACTCCCAAAGATACTCACATAGATCATTTTTTATTTATTGGAAAGGAGCTTTAGAATTAGATAAAGAGTTTAATTTTTAAGTTGCTGGTAATTAACGAGTTATTCTACTTTCTTCACCGTGTGGATACAACTTTATTAGAAGTCTTTTAGAATTGTATTTGAACCTTTGTTAAAAGTTAAATTTATTTAATTATCTATAATCTATTCTAAATCTATTCTTTTTTTATTCTATATTTGTTGAGTAGTTCGACTCAGATATTACTCTTTGCTTGTCGGCAAGGTTGCTATCAGTTATGTACTCACAGGAGTATTGTTAAAGGTTGAGTCGGAAGGTTTACTTTTTTACCTTCATATCAATTGCCTTTAGAGAATAACTGTAAGACTGACTTTGGTTGTGGGAAAGAAACAACATTTAACTGGAAAAACAATAAAATGAAGTTTACTAAAAAACAATTCATTGAAACAATAGAAGCGATTAAAGGTCAACTTGACTACGACAAGAATAAGACTGAATCTATAGAGGTTAATTTAAAAGCCCAATACGAATTAGAAGACTTGTTAGTTGGTCCTTATGATAATAGTAGATTAACGAATCAAATTTTTAAACTTCTGCATTCTCAGTTTCCTCCATCGAATGAGGGTTGTAAAATTCAACAGTATTGTTTCGATCATAATTTCGAAAGAGGATCTATAAGTGATCTGTGGGAAGAATTACTAAAAGAAAAAGAATTAGTGTAATGGGAAAAGATGTAATAGTTGATGGTCTAAAGGTTGTTATGTTGAGCGCGCTTTTGAGCGAGGCTATTGACGATATGAAAGGAACTAATCTTTATAAGCAAAATATTAAGAAAGCAGGTAATAATTTTCAAAAGATGTTAGAGCCTTTTGTAAGGCAAGTGGATGGCGTATACGAATCGAATCCTGAATTAGCTACAAATCTATTCAGAGAGACCGAGGAGTTCATTGAGAAGATAGCGAAATTGAATTTAGTTGATTTTGTAATGATGAATCGATTACGCGAGGCTTACATAAAAGACCCAAGGAAGTTTCAAGAAGATTTCCCAATTGAATTAAAGAAAATTAATACTTAGAATTTATGGATAATAACACAAGTACAGTTGGTACAGGGCGAAGTTTAGTTGATTTCGGAGAGGCTGTTAAAGCTTTAAAAGAAGGAAAGAGAATCCAAAGAAGAGGATGGAATGGTAAAGGAATGTTTGTTTTTATGCAAGTACCTTCTTCTGTTCCAGCTGAATTTGTACCAAAGATGTCTTCTTTGCCTGAAACTGTTAAAGAGGCGTTTTCGAGAAGATTCGATTCAATGAGTAAAGATTTGAAGGGAGATGCAGATATAAGATATCAAAATCAGTTAGCAATGGTTTATCCTGACAACAATATTTATGGATGGTTGGCCTCACCTTCAGATTTACTCAGTGAAGATTGGATGATATTAGATTAGACAGATGGCTAAACCTACTATATGCAGTTTAGCAGAATCATTTAGAACTCTTTGTTGTCGAGTGAAAGTATATCCTATAATCGGGGGAAAGTATAGGTGTATGAAATGTGGAGGAGATACAACAAATGAGTTCTATTTGTTTTTAAGGGAGGCGACAGATGCAGAGTTACACTAAAGTTTATTTAAAAGCATTTCGCTTGGATGAATCCGATTTTTGTCAATGCGAAACATGTACGGAAAAGGTTAGAGCTACTGATATTCATCATATTTTAACTAGGAAGAAACATCCTGAAGGATTAGATCAGATTGAGAATATAATGGCAATATGCCGAGACTGCCATGAAAAGTATGGAGATAGGATTTATTTAATACCTATTTTATTTCGAATTCATAGAAGAGTATTGCAATTATGCAGAATAAAGCATAACAGGATATGGATTAAAGATCAAATAGAGAAGTACGAAAATTTAACAGCTTTAAAAGACCAATGCACATTTTAATCGGAATTGATCCAGATGTAGAGAAAAGTGGTGTAGCGTTCAAGATTAAAGATCATATTGAGCTATCTAACCTTTCTTTCTTTGACTTGTTTGAGTTTCTAAGTGAGAAAAGAGATAGAGTTAAGAAAACCTCAGAAGAGATTTTGATTGTTGTTGAGGCTGGATGGTTGAATAAAAGTAATTGGCATAAAAAGAAAAATGGTTCTGCTGCGGTTAACGCAGAAATAGGAAAGCGAACTGGAGCTAATCTTGAAACAGGAAAGAAGATTGTTGAAATGGTTAGGTTTTTAAAGCTACCGTATAAAATAATTAAGCCGAAAACATCCAAAATAAATAGCGAGTTCTTTAAAAGAATTACGGGGATTAAACGAAGTAATCAAGAACAGCGAGACGCATATATGTTAATACATGGAATAAGATGAAAATATCCTTTGATTTTGATAGTACATTATCCGAACCTGAAATGCAGGAATTAGCCTTAAAGTTTATTTCAAAAGGGGTCGATGTTTCTGTTACCACTTCGAGAAGAGAGAAGATGCAAGGATTAAACTTTTCAAACGAAGACTTATTTGAGGTAACGGATAAGCTTGGTATTAACAGAGACAAGGTGGTGTTTACCAATTTCAATCCAAAATATCAATATTTAAAGGACTTTGATATGCATTTCGATGATGATGAAGTAGAAATAAATGACATTAATAATTTCCCCATTAAATGCATTGGATTTTTTTTCGAACCCAAAGTAAATACTAATTTAGAAAAACAATATTAAGATGAAACTTTTAGGAGAAAGAGTGTTAGTTAAACCGATAAAAACTGAAAACAATAAAAACGGAATCATATTACCCGAGTCGGAAAAAAATAAGCAATTAGGCGAAGTATTGGAGGTAGGAGTTAAATGCCAGGTTGTAAAGAAAGGAGACATGGTTAAGTATTATTCAAATACAGGTATTCCCTTCGAATATAAAGATGTCAAAGGTTTGGTTTTTCAAGAAAGTACTGGTTTAATAGCTGTGTTGTAATGGAGTTATTTTATGAAGAAAAGGAAATAGAGTTACCAATTTATCATGGAACCATTGTTTTTATTGATTCCAATGATATTGGTAAGATAAATGAAAGACATAAGCTTGATGCAAAAAGAGAACCTTTTGCGTCAGCTTATGAAAATTACAAAAAGCTTGATGATGGAAGTACTCAGACTTATTACCTTATAGTCTGTAATTCTAAAACTAAATTGGATTTTACTGTGGGTTCAGTGGCACATGAGTGCTTCCATATAACAAACTTTATCTTTGAAAATAGAGGTATAAAAGCTGATTTAAATAACGATGAACCTCAAGCTTATTTGCTGGAGTATCTCATGGATATTGCTTATGGTTTTTACTTTGCTAAAAAAACAACAGAAGCCTTTGCTCATGCTTTAAGTGAATAAAGACTTCTTATGTTCTGAAACATCAAGTTGATTTAACTTTTTAATAGCATCCATTTTCTTTTTATCAAAGGGTTTTTGTGTCTTTTTATTTGCCATTGGATTATGAACACTATCTTCTGGAATTTTTTCCTCTCCGGATAGATACTTATAGAACTTAATCACGATGTTCCTTCCTTTTGGGTTTAAGGTGTAAATTCTTTCTTCAACGTTATAATGATCCATTAATATGTTTAAATAGCCGCTATTCAATATAGAGTCCCATCTTGAATAAGTGAAGCTTTTGGATATTTCAGAATATTGAGCACGGGTAAATATTTTCATTCCCATCAATTTTAGAAGTATTTCCAAAATATGCCTATCTAAACTATATCTCTTTTGAATATATGTTCTTATCACATATAAGTTTTCTAAGAAGTCAAATCCTTGATAGATATAAGCAAACCTTTTCTTTGAGTAATGGTCGTTATCATTTGCATAAACAGGATTAATATGCGTGCCTTTTAACAGTTTCTGAGCTTCTTTATCTAATTCTTTTCTTACACTCATGGCTCAAATATACTTATAAGAATTAAATAAGTATTAAAATGGAATAGAATTATAAAAATATTTTATATTTTTGTTTAGATAGATAAAGTTACTCTATGGCAAAGACAAAAAACTTAAAAATATATCCAATTAAGACCCCAGAAAAGGGTGATTTTGTATTTGGAATCGATGCGAAAACAGGAAAAAATGTTAATTTTTTAGTTGAGAGTTTTTGCGGTTTATGTGAAGATGATACGCCAACAGCATATGATGATAACTTTACAATAAACATGAACGAAACACTAAACGAAAATGTTTCATTAAATGATTTGTTTGGTGTTGGAGAAAACACTTTCAATCAATCTATAATAACAAGTAATGGATCTCTAACGTTCAATAACGATGGAACTTTTACTTATGTTCCAGATGTTGATTTTGTAGGAAGTGATCAATTCGGGTATAATATTATAGATGCGAATGGCAATGAGAGTTCAGGAACGGTTAATATTAATGTTACCGATGTAGCGATTGTGCCTAAAATGGAATATTATAGTTTCCAGTTTTCTGAAATCTCAAAGGACATCACGAATATTACAGAAATTACTGATTTATTTTTATCTACAAATGGAATGAGTCATACTGAAGACTCAATGTTAGCGGGTAAGGATTTTCCTTTTTCTAATGTTGCGAGGTATGGATTTGTAATAAAAAACTTAACACCAGGTAACACAATAAGAATCTTTAACTTCTTTAATACTGACGTGACAACAGAGGTGTTTAGTAGTTCATACGATGCTTTAAATCAAACTCTGTATTTCGTAAGTAAAGATTATATATCTCCATCTCAATTATTTTATAAACTTTTAAAAGTTAGGAATGAGTAAGGTACAATTAGGAAGTTCATTGGAGGCAGCAGGCCAGTATCCACTTGATGGTAAAACATTCTTTTTATCTCTCGCTAAAATGAGACAGAATATTGCTGTAAATGCATTTAAATATCACGAGGATATGTCGGTTCGTTGCGTGGAAACCCACAAAGATTATATCTGGAGAGAAGTGAAGTCAACCGATAAAGGTTCTGATAAAATTTTGACAGAGGACTTCATTTACCCAACTGGAGCAGTAGCGTTTGGCATTACCTATTCAAATAGGAAATTTAATTTTTTTGAAATTATTAATGAAACATCGGGAAATGGAGGATTACCTAATAGGTTTTATGAAGAAGGTAATTTTACCCCTATTTTAAAAGACAGGCAAGGTGAAGCTGCTTACACCTATAGTAAAGCTTATGGGCATTATGTAAGGGTAGGTAACATGGTAACTTTCAACATCACCTTTGGTCAAATAAATGCAGACAACCAACCAACAGGTTACTTACAAGTAGTTAATTTTCCTGACAGTATAAGAATACCTACTAACTTCGAAATACGTTCCTATTGTTTGGCAAAGATAATCAGAAGTGGAGTAGACAGATCAGAGGTTAAAACTATACTAGGGGTGGGGCAAGGGATTGGTATTTCCTTTACCGATTCTATATCTAAAGTCGATGACCCTATTAACGGTGTATACAAAAGTTTAAACTTTACTAATGGCTCACTGTTTCTATCTGGTTCTTATATAACTGATACATACTACCACATATAAATAATACAGCTTAAATGATTAGAGTAGAATTAAATAAAAATGACAATAGTACTTTTTTAATTGATGAGGCGGTATATCCAAGGCAATATCAGGTGAAGTCAAATTCACTAGGCGTTCTTTTAATTTCTGAAAAGTCAAATATTGAATTAGGCCCATATGACAAGATAGAAGTAGAGGGAGTTGTTCATTTAAAATTACAAGATTGTTTAAATGCTTTGCAAGAAATATCATTTGGAAGCACAACAAGTCCTTCCTCTTCTGGGGGGCAGTTTACACCTGAAGAGTTTCAAAAAGTTTTACTCTTATTGGAAACATCCACTAAAACAATTGAATATTCAAGTGATGCTGATGGGGAAGCTGAAATAGATACTGGGCTTGGGTTAAATTCGGAAATACTTAATATATCAACAATAAAGGAAAAGGAAATAACACTTGTTTATACAATTCAGCTGGTTTTGGAAGCCGTGGTAATAGGTGACCATATTACTATTCGATTGACAAAAGCTTTGGCAACTAATGTCGATAGTGGAATTCAGGTTATAGAGCCTTTTATAAAAGTAGGTCTTACAGGAGAAATTAAAATAGAAACCGTCGCGCCTGAAATACCCGATTTTCATCAAATTAATTATTCTGGAGAAGGAACGCTGGATATCATAACTATGCCAGTTGCGGAGTTTGAAAACTCAGGGCGTGTTATTTTAAAGGACTTAGTTCCATATAACCCAGATTACCCCAATCATTGGATTGAAGGATCTTTCGGTTTATCGAGTATCCCATGGGTTAATAATGAAATAGATCATTTAGCATATTTCAGTAGGAAAGCCACAGAAATGCCTTCAGAAATCTCAAAAGAAGTTTCATATGAAAAGCTGGTTTATAATTCAGTTTGGCAAACCTATGCATTAAAATTCTACGCAAATAGAAATACGTTGTATAGAACAACAATAGCTTACAGAGAAAAGGAGATCTACCCATCAAAATAGAAATAAAAAATGAAAAATATTGAAATAGATCTTAGTCTAAAGGGAATAGTTCAAGCTATAAGTTATTTGTTTATCGGTTTTTATACATGGTTAAATAGTGTCGGTATAAATGCATATGCTTTCCATGTATTGGTTTTTTTTATGGTGTTAGATATGTGTTTTGGAGCGTGGAAAGCAAATCGAGTACCAGAGTTAAGTAATCCTTCATCCAGAGAAGCTAAGAAGGGAATAGTTTCAAAAATCATAATGTTTTCCATTCCAGTAGTGGTCGGTTTTATGTGGGGATTGTTTGATAAAGCCAATGCCTTAAAAGTGGTCAATACATCTTTAATGGCTTTAGCTGTTGCTGAAGGATATTCCGTTGTCGCGAACGCAGGATCGGTTTATTCCAGAAAAAACTTGGTTGAGTATGATGCAGTAACTTTTGTTTTTAAAACTACATCTAGAATAATTAAAAATATTCTTGAAAAAATATTAAATAATCTGAAAAATGAATAGAGCTATTGAAATAGGCCTTTCTCAAATTGGGATCAAAGAGATTAGAGGAAGAAAAGATAATCCAGAAGTAATAAAATATTTTACTGAAATTGGATTTGATGGGGGAAAATTTAAAGATGAAACAGCATGGTGTTCGGCATTTGTGAATTGGTGCTGTAAAAAAGCAGGCTTAGAAATTTCTGGGAAATTAACGGCTAGAAGTTGGCTGAAAATGGGTGAATCTGTTCATAGTGCCCCTAGACTTGGTGATATCGTTGTTTTATGGAGAGAGGATATTGAAAGCTGGAAAGGTCATGTGGGTTTTTTTGTCAGAAAAGACAAGAATTGGATTTGGATTTTAGGTGGGAATCAGAATAACGAAGTGAAGATTAAAGCGTACCCACAAAGTAGATTACTTGACTTTAGAAGATTATAATGCATAAAGAGCGTATCACATACATACTAATCATAATTATTCTAGTATTCTTTCTTTATAAAAAAAGAATTGGAAACTATAATTCTTCCAGTTCTAATCTTGTTAGTGTTGATAGCTCTTTGGTGATTAAAAGAATTCCTGTTAAATCGAATTCATTCAAGATAGATAAACCAAGAGAGATTATTAAGTATAAGTATGTGTCCAATGACAAGAAATACAAAAAAATGTTAAATGAGCTTGAAGAAAAACATGATCAAAAAGTCGATTCTGTTATACTCTTACGAGAGTTATTACAAGCTATGCAATTGCGAGAGTACGAAGAAGTTATTTCGGATAGTTTACTTACGGCTACATTCTTGGTTAAGACGAAAGGCTCTTTGGAAAGTATTGATTTTTCATATAAGACATTTCCTCAAGAGGTTAAGTATTATGAAAAAACAATAAGAGTAAAACCTAAATATTCAATTCTTGCCGGTACAAGTATTATAACATCAGAATTACTAAATAAAGCTTCAATAGAGTTAAATGCTGGCTTTCAGAATAGAAATGGAAATATGTTGGAATTGGGTATTAATTCAAATAAAGGATTCAGGGTTGGATATAAGTGGAACCTATTTACAAAATATTAAATGCAAGGATTAAATAATTATATCATAGAATTAGAATCTCCCTACAATGAGAAGTTCAAAACGGAAAGTGGAATTGAACTTTTTGGGAATGTCGATTTTACTCCAGAGAGGTTATCGAATAGAGTTGCAATTATAAAAGGGATTCCTGCACTTTGCAAAGGAGAGATAAAGGAAGGTTACGAGGTTTTAATAGACTTCACAGTTTTTTATAGACAAATCTATCATGGTGTTAAGCAATGGTATAATAGTGTTATTGATGCGGATAAGAACTTGTATCATATAACACCTAACATGATAGTTTGTTACAGAGAATCGAAAAGGCATGAGTGGAAAGGATTTGACAAAAACTTACTTGTTGAACCAATACTTGAAGGAGATGAAATCGAATCAACTTTAATTCTACCAGATACTGTTTCCAGTGCTAAGGAATTTAAAGGTAAAGTTAAAGTCCTGTTTGTAAATTCTCAATTAAAGAAACTAGGAATTCAGAATAAAGATGTTGTGTTAATGAACCCGAATGGAGGTGTTCAGTTTTGGATAGAAGGGAAAGAGTATTGGTGGATAAGAACCAAAGATGTTTATGGACAAATCGCATAGTTATAGAAAAGAAAAGCTTCCAAGCTATGTAAGGAAGTTAAAAAGTATGGTAGCCTTAAACTACGAGGTTATGACTAAGGAAGTAGACAATGTTATTTCTGAAGACAAGTATCACAACATAGTAAAAGGAAGAAGACAAGCGGCTGAACAATCTATTTGGGGAATGAAAGAGGTAGATAGGTGCTATAAAGAAATGGATAATTTGTCAGAAGATGAATTATCGAGTTATTACAAAAAAGAGCTTCCTGAATTGATTGAGCGTTTGAAAACCATGTGTGATTTTAATTTAGAAGTTATCGATATAGAGTTAAACCCTCACGAGGATGATTATAATGAATTGCTCTCGGTTGAAAAAGAATTAAAGGAAATGGTAGGTCCAGATGTAACGAAGGCGGTTATGAGAGCAGGAAAAAACATATCTGTAACTGAAGATCGACTGCATAATGTGATTAAGTCAAGACAGATGGCTGCTATTGATTTTGATTGGGGTATTAGTAAAATCGATGAGTTAGAAACAGAGTTACATTCTAAAGAGGAAGCTGGACAGATAAAGAGCTGGGCAAAGAGAACAGCTTCCAAAAATAAAGAAACAAGATAGATAGGTGTAGATGATATTTTATTTAGGGGATAAAATAACGGATAAAGTTGATGAAAAGGTACGTTTAGGAAAAAACAAACTCAAGTCATGGGAATATGGTTACGACCAGGAACATGATATTATCATTATTTCAAAAGATGGAACGCTCGGTACTGTTTTTTTTGTAAATGGTATTTATATAGGTTTACCAGAACCTCCTTCTGATAGAAAGGGAATTATCAATTGGGATAAAACTACGAAGGGCCAGAAATGGAAAAGAGAGGAATTACCCAAGGGGTTAAATTCAAAAACCCAATTTGACCCTAAATATGAGGAGTTTATAGAGAGACAAATAAACCTCCGTCTCTACGGATCATTTATTTTAATAAAAGGAGAACTTGTTTATATGACAGGCTCTTCTCATTTCTTCTATCAATGGAGCAAGTTAGATGAGGGATATCCTGCTTTTAGAATAATTCAAAACGAATTACTCATTTATTGGGAAGCCTGTAAAGCTGACCCAAGGTGTTACGGAATTGACTATGTTAAAAACAGACGTTTTGGGTGGACTTCTCTTTGTAACTCCGAAGGAATTAATCTAGGAACTTCTAATGAGAATAAGGAAATAGGGATTATTTCTAAAACAGGAAAAGATAGTCGAAAAAACTTTGGAAAACTAGTAAGAACTTTTAAGAAACTTCCTGCCTTTTTTAAACCTTCATGGGATGGTTCTACTACTCCGAAGAAGGAATTAGTTTTAACAGAGCCTACTCGTAAAAAGAAATTAGGGGATGATGAAGATGACTTTGAAGAAGGATTAGACACGACAATTGAGTGGCACAATACTGTTCTGAATTCCATGGACGGGGATAAAATTTTCCTTAGTTTAATTGATGAAGGAGGTAAATTTCCTAAAGAATGTCCCTTTGACCAATATTGGAGAATCGTAAAAACTTCTCACAGACAAGGGAAAAGGATTGTTGGTAAATCCATGGTAGGTTCAACTGTTAACTCGAAAAAAAAGGGAGGGAGAGAGTTTGAGACTGTATTTATGCAATCGGACCCTAGGGTAAGAAGTAAAAATGGACAAACGGCAAGCGGTCTTTATAACTTATTTATTTCAGCTGCATTTGGTTTGGAAGGGTTTTATGATATTTATGGGTTTAGTATTATAGATGATCCGGAGAAACCAGTTCTTAACGATTTAGGAGAATGGATAACTGTTGGAGCAAATACGCATTTAGATAATGAGTTAGAGGCATTAAGGGAAGACCCAGATGCATATAACGAGCAGTTACGACAATTTCCAAGAACGGTTAAAGAGGCTTTTAGGGATGAAAGTGAGGATTGTGAATTTAATCTACCTAAGATATTAGAGCAAATAGATTACAACAAAGAAGAGTTAGAAGAGAAGTTTACAGGTAATGATCCAATAACAAACAATGATATTGAACGCGGGAACTTCACATGGGAAAACGGAGTTCAAGACACCAAAGTAATTTGGAATCCAGATCCATTAAATGGTCGTTTTTGGATAAGGAAAGGTTGCCACCCTCCATTGGAGTTTAGAAATATTAAGGAAAAGAAATTTAAACATGGGGTTACGGCATGGGCTCCGAAAGGAGAACATTTAGGTTGTTTTGGTGTGGACCCATATAACAGAGATAAAAGTGCTGATGGAAGGGGGTCAAAAGGAGCTATTCATTTATCAACAACCTATAACACATCTACGTTGCCTAACGATGCATTTATTCTAGAATACATTGATAGGGCAAAAAAAGTAACGATCTTTTTTGAAGAAGTTTTAATGGCTATGGTTTACTATTCTATACCTATGTTGGGAGAGCTTTCAAACGAAGCTTTTTTGCAGTATATCGCAGATAGAGGATATCGTCATTATTCATTGAATAACCCATTTAAAAGCTATAACGATTTAAACCCAACAGAAAAGAAATTGGGGGGCGCACCTCCTCAAAATTCAAAAATTGCAGACCAACAATTTTATGCTATTGAAAGTTATATCGAAGATCATATTGGTGTGGCCAGAGATGAAAGAAATAGACCTAAAGGAACTATAGGCGATATGCCATTTACTAGAACTTTAGAACAATGGAAAGATGTTGACTTAAAGGATAGAACAAAATATGATGCTTTTATTTCAAGTTCATTAAGCCGACTTGGTTGCCAGAGAAGAATAAAGAAGCCAGATGAAAAGAAAAAGCCAAGAAAAATTCCATTTAAAAAATATGATAATTCAGGTAACATATCCCAAGCAGTATGAATAAAAACACAACATTTCCAGATCCATTAGCAAAATGGGGTGACAAGATAGATGACACATATGGTTTAGCATTTGCTAAATCCATTTCTCAAGATTGGTTTAATGGAGGGCTGATTGATGGTAAGTGTGAATATTCATCTCGTTCATCGAAAATTAGAGAAAATAGACTTTATACCAGAGGAGAGCAAGACACTGAAAAACACAAAAAATTATTTGTACGACAAGACGGTGATTTAAGTTTGGCTAATTTGGATTGGCGTATTTTAAATTCAGTTCAAAAGTTTTGCAGAGTAGTAAGTAATGGAATTAGAGATGATCATTACAGGATTGACATTAGAACTAATGATCGAATGTCATTAAACATAAAGGCTAAGGAAAGAGAAAAGCATCTAAAAAACATGAGAGCGATGCCTTTATTGAAGTCAGCGTCAAAATCATTAGGTGTTAATTTAATGCCTCAAGGCTTTGTACCAAAAGATTCCGAAGAGCTTAATCTTTTCGAGCAGTTAAAAGAAAAGACTAAAATTGAAATTGCGGAGGAAATTATTATTGACTATGTTAAAGAAACAAATAGATGGTCTAATATTGAAAAGAAGAAAAATCAAAATTTAGTAGAAAATGCTATTTGTGGGGTTCGAGTTTATACGGATAATAGGGAAGGTTTAAAAATTGATTCATTTGACATTGAAGAACTGGTTCATAGTAATGTGAAAGAAAATGATTTTTCAGATGCCTTTTACTTTGGTGTAGTCGATTCAATTACGATTAATGATTTACAACGTGAATCTAATTTAGATGTTGTTCATTTAAAAAAGATATCAAAGACCTATTTAAGTAAAAATAAAGACAAGAGCAGTAAAGATATTAGTGGGCATAAGGTTGATGTTTTGCGATTTGCTTTTAAAACAACAAAGGAAGAGAATTACAAGGCTATTATTAAAAAAGGGAAAACCATTCATGTTTCTAAAAAAGATGATGATTTCGAACCACCGAAGCGTTCAGATTACAAAAAAGTTACTTCTTATAAAGATACTTGGGTAGAAGGGTCTTACATTATAGGTACTGAATTCATATATGATTATAAAGAAAGTGAGCATATTGTTAGAGATGAATTAAATAAGCCACAATCACCATTTGTTGTGTTCTCTTCTGATATTTATGAAAATCGTTTACATTCATTCTTAGATGACATTAAACCTTTGGCTGATGAATTACAAAATATTCATATAAAGATTCAACACTTGCGATCGGAATTAAAACCTGATTTAATTCATATTGATTTAGACCAGTTGGCAGAGTTAGAGGTTGAAGGAAATAAGGAAAAGAATTGGCAACATTCCTTGTCTATTTTAAATGTAAAAGGAGTTGTATTTAGTCAGCGTACTGACATGGGGGAAGACGGAATGAAAGATGGTGCTGCTGTGAGCCCTATGTCTCAGCAACAAGGAAGTGGTTTAGTTCCTCTCTTAAATCTATATGCTCATTACTATAATCAAATACGTGATATAACGGGAGTTAATCCTGCTCGTGATGGTAGTATGCCTCATGACGCTCTTTTAGGAGTTAATCAGTTAAATCTTTCAAGTAGCAACACGACAACACAGCATATTGTAGATGCAGCTTTAGGTTTTAATAAAAAAGTAGCGGAAGTAATCAGTAGCCGAATCCATGCAATTTTTAGAAATCCAGAGGCGAAGCATTTAAGAAAGTTGTATGAGAGAGCAGTTGGAAAACAAAATTTAGATGCATTAGAAAGCTTAAAAGATAGGCATTTACATGATTTTGGTTTTACAGTAGAAATTCTTCCAAGTCAAGAAGAAATGACTGAGTTTAAAGAAGATTTAGGTCTGTATTTGCAACAAGGATTGATATCACCCGAAATTAAAAGTGAAGCCGTAAGAATAGCCAAAACTAATGTAAAATTAGCTGTTCAGTATTTAGCCTACATGTCTAAGAAAAGGTTGGAGCAGATGAATGAAGAAAAGAGAGCTACAATGGAGATGAAAACACAAAGCGATATTGCAGCCGCGAATCAAGCGTCTTCTGGCAGGATTAAAGAAGAGGCGATAAAAGCTAAGATGAAAATTAATCTAGAAACTTCAATGAGTAAAATCAGGGTCTTTGAAAAACAAGCAATGCAAGAGATTGAGGCTCCAGAAAAGGATAAAAAATTTAGACAGGAGGTGTACTTAGAACAACTTAAGAATATAACACAAACCGATATGGCTAAGTTTAAAGAAGATTCAAAAGACAAAAGATTAAATGTACAATCATCTCATCAAAGTAAATTAATAGATCAGCGTAAAAAGGAATCTGAACCGCATGATTTTAGCTTAGATATTAATTTGTAATACTTTTTTAATTCTTAGTTAATTCTTTTATTGTTATTATTAATATATTTTATTAGTTTTGTGTAAACTATAAATTACACTTATATGGCTTTTGGGCTTCAATTTGGTAAAGAAGAAACTTCAGAAAGTGGAGACAATTCCAATCCTTTCGGGAGTGCGGCTACTTTAAAAGGGCAGCAAGAAGAGAAATCTATTCCTCCAGGGGGAAAGAGATAGAGAATAAAATTATTCCTGATTTAACGGATGAAGTCGTTCTTAGTTATATAAATGAAAAGTCGGGTAAGGAATATAAAGCTTTTGATGACTTGTTTCAAGTTCAAGAAAAAGAAGTTGAGAAGATTGTTGAAAAAACGGTGAACCCTTACGAGGGGCTTATGGATCAAAATGATCTTAATTACTTCGAATTCAAAAAGAATACAGGAAGATCAAGAAAAGAACATGATTTTATTCAAAAAGATTTAGATAGTGTTCCTGATCTCGATTGGGTGAAAAAGAAACTTCAACGAATTGATCCTAATAGGAAAATTACCAATGAAGAGGTAAATGAATACTTGGAACATAAGTTGAATGTTGATTTGGCTGATGAAGATAAGAGTCAATTTAACAATTATGAAATTAAAAACTTCATAAAGGACATCAAAGAGGAATCAAAAAAATTACAAGAAGAATATAAAAAACCCACGGAAAACTATATTCCTAATCAGCAGCAAGAGGACATTGTAACTCTGGAAAACGGTCAAAAAATGTTTAAGTCTCAATACGAAACTTTAATGAATGAGCGTAAAGAATATGTCGATTTAGTCAAGCAAGGTGTGAGCAGTGCTACATCATTGGCGGTTGAGTCAATTATTGAAAATAACGGAGAGAAAATGCCTCTAAATTTCACTTATGAGTTTACAGATGATGACAGGCATAGTATGCTGTCAGATGCTTCGGATGTAGACGGTTTTCTTAAAAAGAATTTCATGGGAGAAAAAGGGTTGGATCATCAAAGATTGGCAACCTTTATTCACAAAGGAATGCATTTTGACAAGTATATGGAAATGGCAATGAAGGAAGTTAGAGCTAGAACCTTAGAGGAATTTATTTCTAACTCAAATAACGAAGACTTCACCCAGAAAGAAATCAAAAAGAATAAGACTAAAAAGGATGGTTATGGAAGTTTTCCGGATAAACAAAATAACGGGTTTGGTGTTCAATTGTAATTAATTTTTTAAAAAAAATGGCAGAGTTAAAACAAAATACAGTAACGGGAGAATCGTCTTTAGTGTCTCCTTCAGGTCAATTAGCAACATCGGCTAATTTTATAGATGCATATACTTATGGGATGGTATATAATCCTGATGTAAAGAAAGATATCCACTTACAAAGAGGAAAGGGGAAATTACTACCTTTCTGCGCTATAACAGGGAGTTTACTTCCATTTGCTTCTGATCAAGTACAACACGCGGAGTTGGGTGAATTACATCAATCACATCGTGATGTTATGTTTAATCCAGTTGATAGTACTTTTACTACAACCTCAAAGCATAATTTACGTTCAGGTGAAATTATTATTATTTCCGACGGAACAATTGAAAGACAGGCTGTGGTTGATCAAATTACTTCAGAAACATCTTTCACAGGAAAGAATAAACAAGCAGGGGTTTTTGGATTTAATGGAGGTTTAACAATTTCGAAATTTTCTAATAGTTGGGGTAAAGGAGAAGGTAATTTTACAAAAGGACGAAGAGATACTCCTGAATTCAAGTATAATTACGCACATATCATAAAGGAATTTTATGATACTCCTGAGTCAGATATGGCACATCATACTTGGTATGAAACACCAGGTTATGGAAAAGGAGAAGGATGGAACACAACAGAGGTTCAGCGTACAATTGATTCACATGCGAACTTAGAAGAGTTAACTCATCTGTTACATAGACGTTCAGATGAAGCCTCCGATGCAACAGTTGCTGGTTATGCAAGAGGGATGAAAGGAATTGTACAGCAAATAGAAGAAGGTGGGAATATAGGTAATGGTGTAATAGAGGATATTGAGGAGCTTTCTGACATTGCTTTTAGAATTAAGCAGCAAGGAGGAGCTACTGCTTATTCATGGTGGCATGATCATAAACAAAGCGCAGCCTTTAGAAGAATGCTCGCATCAGTTAATGCCAATTATTTAAATGGTGGGAATTATGGAATGTTTAACAACAGTAAAGAAACTGCTATAGAACTTGGATTTAAGGAGGTCTTTATAGATGGTATTACTTTCCATTCTTCAGAGCTAACTACCTTGGATGAACCAGAATTATTAGGTTCGCAAAAATTTCGAAATACTAGTGTTCAATCTCTAATGATGCCTTTAGGGGAAGCGAATGTTTTAGAGTCAGGAGATCAATATTCAAGACCTCATTTGACAATCAGATATCGTCAAAAGAATGGAATTAATAGATACCGAAAAACGAAGATTTTTGGAGGCCCTTATGGAACAGATCATAAAAGGGATACTATGGAAATTCACGTTGAATCCGAAATGACTAATCAGGTTATCGGAGCAAATCAATTCTTTGTATTCAGAAGAGGGAATGGAATTTATTTAGGAAATTAAATTTAAGAAAGGCAGTCATTATGACTGCCTTTAATAAAGTATTATCATGGGAGAAAAAATATATAGATTAAAAGAATTTAAAAAAGCAAAAAGTTTCCAAATCCCACTTAGAGGTCTGACTTTGGAAAAGTTTGTGAAGGAATATAATGAACTTAAGTCTGTTGGTCAAAGAAGGGTTAAGTATGTTCCAGGGGCTAATTCAATTTTTGAAGAGGATCTGAAAGGAGATTATAGAGCTGTTCCCTCTATTTGGTTTGAAAATGGAGAGAAAAGAGTTCCTGAGTCGAATATGCTGCTTAATCAGATTTTAGAAAAACACCCATGGTATGGGGTGTACTATGAAGTTTGGTCAGAGGAAGCAGAGGTAAATAAAAAATTAACCGAACATAAAAAGAGAGACGAAGTTTTAGCTGTTATCAACGAAACTTCTGATGATCAAAGAAAAGCTATTGCATTGGCTGTATTCGGTGTTAATGCGATTCAATGGACAGATAGTAAGGCTGAACTTGAATTGCGTGAGTATGCTAAGTTAAAACCATTTGAACTAAAAAAAGTTTTGGAATCAAAAGATTATCAAAGCAAATACTTGGCAGCCTTGGCGTTTAATAAGGATATCGTAAAGGATAATATTGGAAGCACAGCTGTAATTTGGAACGACACTACCCAAGGTGAAATACTTTCTTTAGCTCGTGGCGAAAATGGTTTGGTTAAGTTCGGAGATTTTCTTTCTCAAAATACGGAAGAGAGTTTGTTAGTATTGAACTCTTTGAATCAAAAAATTGATAGCTTGGTTATTTCAAACCAAAAGGAAAGTATAGAGAGTAGTAAGTTAGAAAAGGAAAATGCTGAGTTAAGGGCAGAATTGGCGAAACTTCAGAAGCAATCTAAAGTTTCGAATGATACTCAAGAACAAACCGAAATAGAAGAGCTTAGAGAGCAGTATTTGGAGAAAACTGGCAAAAAAGTTCCTAATGCCTTTTCAAATAAGGTAGATTGGATAAAAGAAAAATTAAAAGAAAGTTAAACGAGATTCTTTTAATATTCCTTGATTTATTGTTTTAAAGGTCCTTTCATTTTGAAAGGGCCTTTTTTAGTATTACATAAGTGTTACAAAAGAATAGATTTATGATTATATTTGTTTAAATTTAATTAAATGGTTTCGATAAACTTAATTCATAGACTCGTCAAGCAGTGGTCAAATACTGATAGTATTGGTAATGCAAAACCTGAAACAATTGATGGGTTGGTTAATGCTTCCGTAGATGAATTATATGAGGAAATGTTTTTTGATGTTAATAGATCAATAAACAGGCAGAATCGAGGTTTAGTAAATACAATGACTGAAAATACCACTGAAAAAATAAGAGAAAGAATTCAATACTATGTGAATTCTGAATCTATACCTTTGGTGAATAATAGCATTGAACTTCCAAGAAACTTAAGATATATCGATGTTATTTATGTTGGATCAAACGAAGTTGAACTTTGTAAGAATAGAAGATCATATCAATTGACGAAAGAGGATGCTAATCAAACCTATCCTATAGGGTTAAGAAGTAGCAATAAAATAGAGGTGTTTCCAGAACCTCAAAGTACTATTGAACTGTCATATTTGAGAGAACCAAAACTTGCTAAATGGACGTATCGAGAACTTAATGAAGCAGCTTTATTCGATCCTTCTAAAAATGATTTTTCAGATATAGATATTCACGCATCACAGAAGTATGAATTGATCATTAGGATACTTAAAAAATTAGGTGTAAACCTTAAGGACAAAGACATAACTGTGATAACTCAAAATGAGGAACAAAAAATGTTTAACAAAGAAATTGCTAACTAATGAAACTAACCCCATTTCAATATCATAACGACGAAGATTTACATGGAAGTTACCAGTATGTTCCAATACAAAAAGTAGTTCAACATTTTGAAAGAATTTCTTTAGACGATGATAGTATTTTAAAGCATACCCGAAGGTCGCAAATACTCAAATCGGTAAAAGCTGGAATTTCTGATTTAAGCTTAAACAACTTAAATGAGGTAAAGTTAATGGAAATAGATGTTCCTGAGAATCTTAGAGTGACATTGCCTCATGACTTCGTTTCATTTGCAAGGTTAAGTGTTGTAGTTCATGATAGTCTCAGTAATTCATATAGGCTATTTCCCTTAGATAAAAACGATAACATGCATACAGCGGTAGCTTATTTGCAAGACCATAATCATGAAATCTTATTTGATCATGATGGATATGTATTAAAGGCAGATGCTTATAATGCCCAGAATATACCATATAAGAGGTATGTTTTTCATTGCGGAGGCGATGCAAAGCAATATAGCCGAAATGGAGAGTATAGTATAACTGGTAAAGAAATTGTCTTTAGTAGTAATTTGCTCGATGAGCCAATTGTATTGGAATATTTTTCTGATGGTTTAGCTTATGATACTTATGGAGAGGAAGATATTAAAGTTCACAAAGAAGTGTTACCAGTATTAATTGATTGGGTATATAATGATCTCATCCAGTTTAAAAGGAATGTATCTCAATCAGAGAAAAGAAGAGCTTCAAATAAACTTAAATCAAGCCTGCACAAAGCAAAAATAAAAAGAGCCAAGTTTAACTTACTTGAAATCGCTAGGAAAGCAAGAAACTCAAATTATTAAGTATGCCAAGAATATCGAATAATTTTGTTCAGTCACGTTTAAATAAAAATGTAGATGAACGACTATTAAAAAAAGGCGAATTAAGAGATTCTTTAAATGTTCGAATTATTAATAGTGAGGGAAGTGACGCAGGAGCCATTGAAAAGAGTTTAAGTAATAAACAACTTACAAATTTAAACCTTGGGGATAATATGCATACTATAGGTGGAGTGTCAGATGAATTTAATGAAACCTTATATTGGTTTGTTAAAAGTTCACTTGGATCTTTTATCATAGAATATAACATTTTAACTCAAACTACTCAATTCGTATTAAAGGATACTAGAAATCACAATGTATTAAATTTCAATGAAGAGTATCTTATAAATTCATCAAGGATATTAATAGACACGGATAACAATTCCAAGTATCTTTTAATAACAGATAATTATAATCAACCATTGTTAATTAACATTGAAAGGGCAAAAACTTATGATGAAAATGGATTTGATTTAGATGATATTATTTTAATTAAAAGACCGCCAATTAATAGCCCAGAAATTAATTTAAGATCAAATGGAAGTAAGGAAAATAACTTAGAGGAAAAGTTTTTAAGATTTTCATATAGATACATTTATCTTGATGGTGAATATAGTGCGTTATCACCTTATAGTGAAATAGGGTTTAAACCTAAGTCTTTCGAATTCGATTATTATACTTCCACCAATAAAAGTATGATTAACTCATTTAATGAGGTGGAGATAGAATTTAATTCAGGAAGCAAAAATGTTAAGGCTATTGAAGTGGTATTTATCGAATGTGGAAAGAATATTCCTTATGTAATTGATAACTTTAATAAAAAGAATAAAGGTTGGCTGGATGATACCGATTACAAAATTTCCTTTTCTAATAATAAAATTGTAAGAAACCTTCCTGAAGAAGAGTTATATCGATTGTTTGATGCAGTGCCATTAAGAGCGAAAGCATTAGAATTAATTAATAATACACTTGTTTTCGCGAATTATACCGAGAACTATAATTTAGTTAACGATAACGGAGAAGAAATTTATATTGATTTGGAATTGAATCAAGAAAATGTTCCTGTTTCTGATGCAAGTGAGAGCTGCAAAACAAATAGAGATTATGAAGTTGCTATCGCATATCTTGATAGTTACGGAAGGCAAACTACACCTTTAGTTAGTGAGAATAACACAACTTATATTGAGCATTCAAATAGCACTGATAAAAACAGTTTGGTGTTAAAAATTAAGAACAAAGCACCCTATTTCGCTAAATACTATCGAGTCTATATCAAACAAAATAAAATAGGATATCATACGATTGTTCCTAATATTTTTTACGAAGATAACGGTTATGTATGGGTGAAGCTCGAAGGAAATCAAAAAGATGCTATTATCGAAGGACAGTATCTTAATGTAAAATCTGATACAAGAAAAATATTAGATGACATTGTAAAGGTTAAAGTACTCGAAGTAGTATCTCAGGATAAAAACTTTTTAGACACTTCTGGTTCCAACGAGTTTAAGCAATTGTCTGGTTTATACATGAAGATTAAACCTGAAAGATTTAGTTTAGACTTGGAAGATTTGGCTCGTTATTATTTCAATGGTTTTGAATGGAGTACACGTTCATACCACCCCGTTAAAAATAATGTAAACGTTTTGCAGCCAGCAATATTTTATGGGAATAGTTCACTCAATGATGCAACCGTAATAGGTAATTACTCTGGAGATAGGGATAAGAGCTTTTATGTTCAAATAACTTCTGAAGGGGATGGAGTAACAACCAAAGACAAATTCATAGTGGAGTACGATAATACCACTGTGGTTCCAGAACAAGATATTCAGGTTAATGTGGAAATTCCCATGATTGATGGATTATCAGTAAAATTTCAGAATGATACAGGACACACTTACGGAGATCAATGGATTGTTCGAGGTAAATCTTATCATACAGTTAATCATGATTGGTCAGGTAAAGGTATGGCCGTTTACAAAGGCATTGAAGGAGATACAATTGAAACAGGAGCGATTATTGATATTATTTACGACGAGTATAATAACAAAAATCAATATATCCATTTTCATTTTATTTCAACTAAGAAGTATTCTAATTTGGAAGAATGGTTTTATGGTGACGATATCGATGCAAAGTTTGCTGAAAAAGGTATTGACTCAATAAGAGTTTCTTTTAGAAGAGGGAATGTTGGTTGGCATGGAATTAAAGACCCCGAAGTTTATGTAGATATTAGTTCTGATGGAGTTTCGGGAACAATGAACTTATTAATTGCTTCATTAGGTTTTGAGAAGAATGGCGGTGAGGATTCGGTAAGAATAAAGTTTAGTATTGAAATCAAACAGTTTAATAACAGGGTAATATTCGAAACAGATCCGGTAGAAGAAAATTCAGATATATTTTACGAAATAGGGAGGACCTATAAAATAGAGCAAGACTTGCACTTTGGCTTCGACAATTCGGACACATCACAAACGATAAATTTACCAGCAGTTTTAAAACTTCCTTTTTATAATTGTTTTACCTGGGGGAATGGTTTCGAGAGCTACAAAATAAAAGACCAGTTTAACGCGAAAGAATTATCAATTAAAACTAGGCCGTCGGCACCAATAGAGGATTATCGTGAGAATATTAAAGTTTCTGGATTAACGTATAGTAAACCGTATGACCAAAGTTTAAATTATAACGGTTTGAATGAATTTAACCTATCTACATTAAACTTTAAAGATTTAGATGATAAGTATGGGGGGATTCAGATAATTATGGCTTATAACACCGATTTAGACGTATGGCAAGAAGATAAAGTTCATAAGGTGTTTTATGGTAAATCCTTAATCTATTCCGAAGATGGGAGTTCTAATTTAGCAAAGAGTGATAATATATTGGGAGCAGTCAAAGCTTATGCAGGAGAATTCGGAATTAGTAATAATCCTGAAAGTTTGGTTTCTTATGGCAATTACAGATATTGGGTAGATTCGAAAAGAGGTATCGTTTTAAGAAAAGGACAAAGTGGTATAGAAATTATATCTAATAGGGGAATGACTGATTGGTTTAGAGATTATTTTAAAACCAATCGGAATTCAATTAATTTGTGTGGATATGATCCGTACTATGGACAATTAACTCTATGTTTAAAAAATCACACCTTAACCTTTGATGAAAAGATAAAAGGATTTACTTCTTTTCATTCATTTTTACCAGATTGGGTTTTAAGAATGAATAATAGTTTCTATACATTTAAAAATGGTCAATTATGGGAACAAAATAGTTCAGGGAATGGATATAATAATTTTTACGGTGTTCAGTATGAATCAAAAGTAACAACGATATTGAATGATTTTTCCAATGCAGATAGCATTTTTAAAACAATGGTGTTGGATGCTTCAAATAGTTGGAATGTTAAGGTAAAATCTAATCTCTCAAAAGGGCATTTAAAGGCTTCCGATTTTAATAAAATAGAATCTCGTTGGTACGCGCATTTCTTTAAAAATGAAGATTTGCAGAACCTTCATGGAAACACTCAAGGACTTGGCAGTCCAATTGAAGTATATAACAATAAATTGAGCTTTCATGCTGTACCATCAAGTGTAAGTATTGGTGATGATCTTTGTTTGATAGATGATAACGAAAATATTATAGTTCTGGGGCAAGTTTTAGATGTTGATTCAAATATTGTTTCTGTAGATTTTTATGAATCTATAGATTTAAATAAGTTCTATTTTACAAAGAAAAATAGTAGAATAGAAGGTGGTGAAATTAGAGGTTATTACATGGAAATAGAATTATATGACTCTTCAAATGAAGCAAATGAATTATTTGCAATTAGCTCAGAAGTGGTGCCTTCTTTTATTAAATAGTTTTTTTAATCAAAAAAGTTGAAAATAGATTTTTTATTATTGAATTTACCTTCATTGAACATGTCTTTAGCTTTTGGGATCAATTTTTGAATAATAAAATCTTTAGTTTGTTTAGCGTTTAGAAAAGTACCTTTCTTGATATATTCTACATTTCTCCCGTTATCAATTTCAAGCCTCCACCCAATATGAATTAAACTTCCTTCTTGTTTTAATTTTTTGAATTCAACACTGAATGTATTTTCTGCCGTCAAACTATTTTCAGGATTGTATATCATTATATTCGGCGAATGTTCTATGTGGTTAAATTTGAAGAAATCATTATTAGGACTATCGAGGTCATAATAACGTGATAGGCTTTTAATCAAATTCCATTCGAATTCAGGAATATAGCATATAAGAAAATAGCTACTTTGATTATCTATTCTTTCGAAACCTACGATACCATAAAACTCTTTGAATTCCTCTAATTTCTTAAAGTAATGTCCTTTGAATATTTCAAGCATATTAATGAAAGAGAGGTATTCTTTTTGATTAAAAAGAATTCTACTTCCAAAGAACTTAGCAAATTTTCTGCTTCCCGTGTTTAAATTTCCTTCTACATAGTTTTCAATACTTAACTCAGAATTAATAAAGTCATGAAGATTATTATTGTTGGATGTAAAAATCGTTGTTTTATTTTTTTTAATATCCAACAGGAAACCACCTTCAAGCCTTTTTTTTATGTGTGGTAATGATCCGTTTAAAAAGAAGTGGTCATCGTTGTAAAGAAATAAATTGTCGTTTTCATCATACGTTAATTTTAATTCTTTTTCACCATTTTTAGTTATGTTCATATTGATGGAATAACCTAAATCTTTAGCAATCTTATGGAGGATGTCTAGTTTAGGTATTCTTGATTCACTTACCCATTGAGAAAATCGTGATTTTTGAATTCCTGTTTTACTAGATATTTCGTTAGCAGACAATCCAGATAGATTAATTATTTCTTTTAAAATGTCAACTGTATTCATTTTTTTTGTTATTGTTGTTTAACAAATGTATTGAAAAGTTTACAAATTAAAAAATAGTTAATAACACAATTCCTGTGTATAATTACCACAAGGACATATCTAACCCTTTTTTGTTGGGATTAAAACACCATCTTTATGAATATCTCTTGGCGTTTGTTTAACTTCACATTCATCATGTTTTCGATCACATGTATAAGGATGAAATCTAGAATCGTTTTGTAGATCTTTTAATTTTTGAATTTCTACTTCGCTCCAAATTATTTTCATTATAATTACACTATTTATTTAATTCGTTTAGTTTCTGATTTCAGAAAAATCAAGTCCCCATTTTTTACAGTTGCAATTACTTCCGTTTTGAAATCCCCCTCTATTGCAAAATCCATGAACATTTCAGACTTCTGAAAATCCTCAAACTTGTAACCATGATATTTTATATCTTCTGATTTTATCATACTAACTACAGTTTAATTTGTTTTTTCTCTATTACGTATTTATGAAAATCTTCTTCTCCTAAATAATATTTTAGCACATCATCAAAACTTTCTTTTATTTTATTTGAAGGGGCATTTCTTTTTTTTATTAAGTCTTCAACTGTAATTTTTAAAACTTGGCGCCAATCAATTTTTACGCTTACGTCTAAACTGTCTTTTAATTTTTGATTATGTTTTAGTAATTCTAAATCTCTATTCTTCATACTACTGTATTAATAAGTTTACTAATTGTTTAATTTGATCTATACTTTTAGCTGGACCTGCATATACATAATCATAATCCTTTCCGGGTACTCCGATAATAGTCCCTCTTGTAAATAGTATGTTATATTCTTCTCTGCACCTTACTTTTTCTATATGCAGTTCTGAGTCGTGACCATTAGGTATAGGCCAAACCATATCTGATTCTGATCCTATGAATCCAATTGCTTCTAAATTCTTTTTATTTATATCGCTCATTATTTCTAAAGTTTGTTAAGTGATGATTTAATATCTTCTAACGTTGATAATGCCCACTTTTTAGTTGAATGTTCGATGTTTTCAATTGATAGAAAACCTTCTAAAGCTGCTTTCAATTGAACTAAATCTCCCATAGATAACTCAACGTTGGCCGTAACTTCTTTTTGCTCGCAAAGAGTTCCTTTGTTATGTGATTTGATATTGTCTGAATACCTCATATTCTAATGTCTTTTTTATATTGCACATTTTAACTCCGAATTAATCAGAGCTTCATATAACGCCTTGTTATTGGCTTTTGCCTGACCAGGGGAAACACTATTTCCTATGAACTTCTTTGAACGAGTTGAGCTTTTATCTAAGATGTAATCTGAAGGAAATCCTTGAGCAGCTGCTAATTCATAGTCATATAATTGTCTTATTTTTATGTCAACAATACCATGTTTTCTCATAAATTCCCTTAATGCTCTTCTGGCTTCGCAATCATCCACAATAGGTAAAGAATGGTCTATTGTTCCTACACTTAAGGCATTGGCCAAGTACAAAGGTTTTTTATCTTGTCTAGCAATTATTGTAGGGCAAGGTTTGTGAATAGAGCTACCTTTATTTTTGAATTGAGTATCAAACAACCAAGAAGTAGAAACTAATTCTTGTTTGGGAACGGTGGTTATTGTCTGAAGAGGTTCTTCGGTAGAGGAATATACTGGTTTTCCGTAAGCATATTGAACGTAGTGATAGGCAAATCTATCTTTACAAGTAATTGTGTTTAATGGTTGGTCAATTTTATAAACTCCTTGTCCGTTTTTAGAGGCACCGTAATAACTGCTAATAAAATGTTTTTCACCTATGAATTTTTTCACACCTCCGAGTGTTCTCCAGATCGTGTTGGACGTATATTTTTTACCATTTTTATTTAACCCGAAGATTGAATTCCCGTGATCAGCAAGGTTTAGTTTGTCTCTCACGGCATTATGAATCTTAAGCTTAGGATTGAGATGATGTTTTTCTTTGGCTATATGAGTAGGGGATGGAAATTCTATCGGTAGGTTATTTAAAGCGAAAACACCGAAGTACCTAACTCTTCGGGTAAATTCTCCAAAATCAGCGGCATTAAGAATTCGATAGTCATAATTATATCCTTTGTCAATAAAAATCTTTTTCCACTTGTTGTAATCTTCGCGTTCTCTTTCTTTTATTGGAAGGGTGAACTTTGGGTATTCTTGACAGTTTGGATTGTCTAACCAATAAACTCTGTTTCCTTTTTTATACTTCCATTTTGTAATACCGTCGATTTTTTTAGAAACATGATAAACTGGCCCCCACTTGAGGAATTCCTTTACATTTTCAATTGTGATATAATCGGGTGAAAGTCTTAAATATTTCTCAAGATGATAACCTAATGTTCTGCTATCTTCATCTCTTGATTCGCCTCCTTTAGCTATGGAGAAATAGGTGCATTCAAGACTGGCATGAAGCCCTATGTATGCATTCGGAAATTCATTTTTCAATTGCTTGGCTAACGATTCTAACTTCCAAATTACTCCCCAATCTCTAACATCTTCTATGTAATGTAAGCAATTAGGATGGTTAAGCATGTTGTTTTCTATTGCTTTGGGATCATGATTGACACCCGCGACAATAAAGTTGTTTTTAACTTGTTTATAGCCTTCTGCAACTCCTCCAAATCCACAAAACAAATCAAACCATAAAATTAAAGGAAAATCTGGGTCATAGTTACTTGATATATATTTAACGAGCCTCTTAACGTCTGTTTCCGTGAATAAGTCCATGATATGATAATTGATAATTTGAGTTAGTAAAAAAAATGGGGTCTTGATACTATCGCCACCCCTTGCATATTTGTTGGGAAATTATTGCTGCTATATTCGAAAGAAACCTTTTACTTAGGTTGTATAATTCTCAAAAGGCGAAAGTAAAATTATACCCACTTAACCATTCTAACCAATACATAACACCCTTCTTTCAAGTTCAGAGTTTACAAATGAGTTCAGTTGTTTTTTTTGATCCTATGCTAAACTCACAATCTAAATAATGCTTAATAAGATTTTCATTTCTAACACTGGACCATATATATTGAACACCGTTGTTTTTTGCTACTTCCTTTAAGCAATTAATGAGGAATTCAATGGCCTTTTTTCTTATAACTTTATCTCTTATCTTATATGTTGAAACAATAAATTCAAGCATACCATAAGCCTTTGCATTTGTAAAGTATATAAACCCAGCACAAATATTATCACCTCCATAGCTTACCATTAATCCATATTTTAACCCATCTAATAATTCAATATTCGGAGGAGGGAATCGATGCCAATTCCACCATTCTTTCAATTCCTCATAATCTGTAATTTTTGTGCTTCTTATGTTTAGTTTTAATTCCAAATCTATTCTTTAATAATGCTAAAATAATACTTAAATTATTCTAATGTGTTCTTTTGCTATTCTTTTTATTTATTATAATTATATTTGTAATAAATAGGAATTATATGGCAGGAGTTACAACGACATTATTGGGGGCGGCCTCAGCAGCGTATTCTATCGTTAGTGGTGAACAGCAAAAGGCAGAAGCAAAAGAGGCAATTGCCAATTTGGAAGTACCTGAATTAAACAATCCTTATGAAGATGTTCGTGTTAGCACAGTGGGAAGTGATTTAATTAAAGAAGAAGGGCAAAGAAGAACTGCTAATATTTTGAATTCACTTCAGGGTTCTGGTGCAAGAAACATGTTAAGCGCAGTGCCGAAAATTGTTTCTATGAATAATCAGATTAACAAAGAAGCGATGAGGGATATAGATTCTCAAATGATGAAGAGAGAGTATGCGATTGCTTCATACGAAGAAAAGAAGAATAGATTCGAAGAGAATAGATATCAGAATGAACTTTCTGGTTATGGACAAATGTATGATGTAGGACAACATTCAGTCTGGAACGGTATTAAGACAGGGATAACTTCATTGGGAAGTTTAGGAAGACAAGTGAACTTTGGAGGAGGAGCTTCGAATGGTTTCGAAAGTGGAATGTTTGGAGGAACAAGTAGTGGTGGGTTTAGCTCTGAACTTCCTCCTCTTTCTTTTTAATTAAAATTTTTATAAAATGGTTTCAGGAAAAGGTACAGCTTGGGATAGGTTATCTAAACCAAATAACGATTTATCCAATGTTATATTAACCCAAGAAGGGTTGAATGATCAAAAAAGGAAGGAAGAACAAAATCGTAAAGATTTAGAAAATGCAAAGAAGGAAAAAAACTTAAATAATCAGGCTAAGGCTTTAAGTGGTATTAATTCTGGTAAAAGAACGAAGTACTTGCATTTTGAGCATTCGTTAACTGATGCTTTCAGGAAACAAGGTGGACTGATTGACAAATTTACGGAAGCTCAAAAAATCTTAGAGAACGATCCTGCTAATACTGAAGCATTAGCTATTAAAACTAATATAGAAAAACAAGTTCAAAGAATAGCTGGTATAAAAAACACCATTTTAGGGTATAATAAAAAACTCGCTGAAGGAATTGCTAGTGGTAAAATTAGTAAAAAATTGAATGAGGGTTATCTCACCAATATGGATAGAATCAATAATGGCGAAGTTGAATTTGAAATTGGTGATTATGGTGATGTTAGAATATTAAATAAAGGAAATGTTGACTTGGATGGTGATGGCCTTCCTGACGAAATTTCATTAGAATCTCTTTCTGATATTAACAACTTCGGAGTTTGGGAGGCTGATTTTAATTTAAATGGCTTAAACGAAAACCTTAAAAAACAATTCGCAGAACAACACACCAAAAATGACAATGGAACATTTACTACAACTGAGAAATCAGGTTATAATCTTGGGCATACCGAAGATGTAAGAAATAAATATCGAGAAGTTCTAGGCTTAGATGCAAATTCATTGACCAATCAAGGAAAGTCTTTTTTATATCAAAAGGGTTTAACACCACAACAAGTAAAAGAAAATCCAGCGCTTTACGAAGGATTGATAAATGATTTAGAGTTAGGTTTCAGGAACCTTTATAAATCAAAGGACTTCGAAACTACTGATCATGGTGCCATAAATTCTAGAGAAAGGAATGCAATTTCGCGGTCGAAATCAAAGAAGGAAGATAAACCTAAAAACAGTTTAAGAACAACAGTAGATGGCATTATGGTTGGAGATTATAGATTTTTAAAAAATCTTGTAGATCAGAAATTAGAAGAACAAGGGAGTGATGGTAAGGATATTTATATTCGAGATATAGAGTATGCAAATGGCAAAATAATAATGGCTCTTAGTGATAAGAGAATAAAAGAAATTGATACAGGAAATGAGCAGCAAGCTGTGGCAGAAATTTTAAAGTTGGTTAGACCAAATGATAAACCAGATCTCAGGGAAGAAGAGTATCGTAAAGGAGTTGTCGAAGTTGAATATAAACCGTCCAACAATAAATACAGTCGGTTAACATTTCTCAAGGAAATAAATTCTTTGCCTGAGACATCTTCTGAAGATGAAATTATTCCCTTCCTTAAAGAAAGAGGAGTTAAAGCTAAAGCAAAAGGTGTAATTAATAATGTTGTAGAAGTTAATGGTAAAGAGTTTAAAATTGGGTATGAAAAAGGAATGGAAAGTTTTAAACAATATCTAAAAGATAACTACAGAGATCTTTTTAAGAAAAAAGAAAATGAGGATAGTAGCCTTCAAGATAATGGTGTAAAAAGGAAGAGGAAATTTGAAGAATCTAGTGACACTAATGACTTTACAAAAGTTAATTCAAAAAAGGTAGAATCCTTAAGAAAAAAATACAATTACTAATGGAAGATGAATTAATTTTATCAGAGGGTCATAGAAGTAAACTCGATGGGATTCTTAATGAAATGATAAAGAATAAAGAATCTGAAAAGGACATAAATTTTGTTGTTGAAGATTATAAAAAAAAGTATGGAGTTCCTAAAGTAGAAGATTCTGTTACTAATGAATCTTCTCAAGAGAAGAATCATAGGTTAATGAAAAAGAATCTACCAAGTTATAGTGAATCAATTGATAAGTACAATAAAGAAACTCAATTAACACCCGATGACCGCAAAAGCATATCTGATGGGGTTCAAAAAGATATTGAGGGTAAAGGATTATGGAATACCGTTAAAAAAGGAGCAAAAACATGGTGGAATAATGTTTTTGATGAAGAAGGTTTAAAAGTAGATACTGATCCATTAGCCCAATCTAAAGAAGAGGTTATAAATCACTTAAAGGAACGTAAGGAATTAGATAAATATTCTGAAGTTCAAATAACTGATAAAACCAAAGAGTTAGAGATTCTTAAAAGAGAGACGGCAAAGCAAGAAAAGAAAAAGCAGGAATACATTGAAAACATACCAGAGAGTGAAAAAACATTTTTATCCGTTTATCAAAATTTCGAAAGAAAAAGTTTTAATCGAGAAGACAAAAGGCTTCTTACAGAACAAGAATTATTGCGTGGTAAATTAACATCGTTAGCTAGTGATATTAATGAAATAGGAAAAAGAAGAAAAGAAGGAAATAATTCAGAAGAACTCGAACGAGAACTGGTCCAAAAGAATCAGGAATATTTAAAGACGTTAAATGAGACAAAAGATAATTTTATAAAGTATTCCGATAATCGTGAAAAGTTAGGAAGTGCAGCTGATAACCTTGATTTGTTCAAAAGAGATTATGGTTTCTTTACAAATTTTACTGAAAATTTAAGGGCAACAACAGCAGATTTAATCGGTGGAGGTGTTGGAAGTTTAGCTTATTTGACAGAAATGAAGGAAATGTCAGAAGGAGCGCAGCATAAATATGCGCCTTTAAAAAAGAAAATATTAAGCTATTCCGATTATTTCAAGAAAGATGCAGAAACCATAAGGAAAGGCGTTAAGCGTCCATTTAGCGTTGAAAATGTTGAGTCAATGACCGATTTTGGTAATTGGTTCATGAATACAGTGGTGGCACAACAATTACCAATATTAGCTGTAACGTCAACAGGAATAGGAGGCGTTGGTTACATTGGGGCTTCGAGTATTGGAAATAAGTATGGAGAAATGACCCAAGAGGGAAATTACAGTAGTATGGAGAAGATGTTGGTTCCCTTTGCCTACGGTGGAGCAGAAGCCGTTGGATCTCTTGTTGATTTATCAATAATGAAAAACGCGGGGAGGGTTATCAATTCGGCTACAAAAGTTGAAAGAAAATCAATTGCTCAAGGAATGTTTAATAGAACGAAAGAATATGCAAAAGATTCCTTTAAAATGACTTCTTTTGAAATGGCAGAAGAATCGGGTACTCAGTTCTTTCAAAACGTATTGGATAAATATGCTCTTGGTAAGAAAGAAGTTCATTTGAGTGATGGTATTAAAGATGCATTGGCTTCGAGTGGGGTATTGGGTATGAGTATGGCTTCAGGTTCCCATGGAATCAAATTACTTAAAGAAACGATTAGGCCTTTTTTAAACAAAGAGTCTAAATTAAATTCCATTATAGAAGAGATTTCTGTATTAGAGAAAGAACTCAATGAATCGGATAATATACCTGAAGATATACAAGATAAACTTAAAAATAAGATAGATAAAAAGAAATCTAGTCTTCAAGATAATTTTAATGAAGTTAGTGATTCTGTATCGAATTTATCGGATGAAAATTACAACGAGGTTTTAAAAAAGGAAAAGGAAAAAGAGCAAATAATACAGGATCTTGATAAGGTAAAAAACAATGATCAAATTTCAGAAAACGTTCAGAAAATTCTTATTAAAGATAGTAAGGAAGATTTTAGAAAGTTAGAAGAGGAACAAAAAGAAATTCTTACAACTCCACTAAAAAAGGAAGAGGGATTAGGCTCTGACCAAATAAAAGAAACGAGTAAATCTTCTACATTAAAATTATCTGAAAAAGGGAAAACATATAACGTAGTTTTTAATGAAGAAGGTCTATCAATAACCGGAACAAATAAAGAACAAATAAGTCAACCGACATTCAGAAAGGTAAGAGATAAGTATGCTGAAAGTTTGGACTTTACTCAGGGTGAGATTGCCAATGCAATGCAAAATGAAGATTATCACAAGGGTATTGCCGAAAGTTCTTTAAATCCTAGTGAGGTTGCAGAAAGTTTATTGTCAATTAGAAATACAAGTTTTATTGAAAATAACATAGATTATAAACAAAGGATTATCGCTGAAAATATTGGGTTCATAGATAGAGATCAATTCATTAAATTTGGTGATGAGAACTTAATTAATCAGTCTCTAGCCAAATCCTATTTAAGGAAAGACGGTAAGGCCATAGATGTATTAACTCAAGAATTGTCCGAGGATCATAACATCCAAGTATCTGAACAAGATATTATTGATTTTATAGTTGATAACCCTAATGGAAAGGAAGAGGTGTATCGTAAATTAAAGAATGAACATTTTAAACCATTAGAAAATAAATTTAGCGAGTTAACAGGTTTACCTGCCAATGACAAATATTTGGAAATGGCAATTAACCAAAAAATTAAAAAGGAGAATGATTCCCATTTAATTGATAACTTAAGTGATGATCAAATTTTAGAACTTGCAAATGAATATTTAGACTTTAATAACAACTTTTACAATGGCAAAACAAACACACAGCAAAGCAATGATTCAGAAGTTAAAATTGGATTTACTTCAGAAGCAAAAGGAGAACCCGAAACTAAGGGAGAAAATGGAATCGCTAAAGAAGAAAAAGAAGACGGAAGAGGAGGAATAACTCATACTCTGGAGACTTGGGATAAAAAGTTAAAGGAAATTGATGATTATCTTAAAAAGTCTGGATCTGAGACTTTAGGAATGAATATGCCTATTGTTGTTGCAAGAGGTATGATTCAAGCTATGAGGTTGGCTGTTAAAACAGCAAAAACGGGTCTTGATATAATTGAAGCAGGACGTAAATATGTAGCTTCAACTGATTGGTATAAAAATTTAAACGAAAAAGATAAAACAAATGTTCTTTCTGTCTTGAATGATGAAAATACCGTGTTTAATAACTTAGATAAAATTGTAGATGATGTTGTACAGAGAGAGAAAAAGAAATCAGATATCCGTGCTGAAAAGCTAAAACAAACTACAAAAAGGCTGAGAAAAAAGTATTCGGATGTAATAGACTACAAAAATGCTTTGATTAAAAATATTAGAGAAAGAATCGATTCCGAAACAATTTCAAACCTTACAAAAACAGATATATCTACTATTCTGCATAACATGAATAAAGCAAATTCGTTTAAAAGAGTGGATGCTTTAACAGAAAAAGTAGATTACATTCTTTCGTTGGGGGAGTATCGAAGTATTGATAAGAAACTAACGAATCTATTAAAGATTCCGAGAAAGTTTTTAAAATCGATTAATGGAAAACCAAAAGCGGCAAAGGTAGATAATGAAACTCGTAAATTGTTCAACAAGGTTTTTCGTTATTTAAAAGAAACAAAGGAGTCAAATACGCTACATAGTTTAGATTTAGATAAGAAAATTAATAACGGAGATGTTTCCGATAAGACTTTAGATGAAAAAGTTGTCATTGAAACAGTTATAAAAATACAAGAAGCTGAAGAGCTGTTTGAACTTTCGAAGAAAACAGAAAACAAAAAAAACAATAAGGAAAACGCTGAAAGAATTCAAATAGCATCGCATTTAAAAGAAAATGTCTTTTATGATTTAGAGACCTTGCTTAATGAAGGGAAATACAAATTAAAAGAACTACTGTTTGAAGAATCGATAAGATTAAAAGGGTTGTCGGATGCCTTTATCGAGGCAACTAATCATAAATGGAATGATATCAATAGTAACAATCAGAAAGCTTTCGAATCATACAAAAAGAAAAACTCCATTTTAGGTAGAGTATTTGAGAAAAGTAAGAATATAAAATCTTTTTTTACTCAACCAGTTACGAATTCTTTTGAGTATTTATTAGGGTATTTTGACCAAATAAATGACCACGGAGATGGAGACATTTACAAACATTTCTACTCTGGAGAAAACGGGATAGTTCAGCTCGATGAAAATTTTAAAAAGGATCAGAAAGAGATAAAGGAAGATGTAAAAAATGCATTTGAAAAAGTATTAGGTAAAAAACTCAATTCTTTATTAAGAACTCATAAATATGATAAAACAATTAATCGTCCTCAGAAGACAGATATTAAATTATTAATTAATGGTAAAAGGAATGAAGCAATAGAGAAACTTTCTATAGGGCAGGCACTTTATATTCACCTTGTTTCTAAAATGGAAGTTGGGAGAGGTAAATTAATTAAACAAGGCTGGGATGAGTTGGCTTTTGATAATCTCAATAAATTCTTAGGAAAAGAATATGTTGAGTTGAGTGATTTTATGACTAATTATTTAAAGGAGAAGTATGAAAAATATAATAAGGTTTATAATAAATTATTAAGAACAGATTTGAATTTCGAAGAAGGCTATTTTCCTTTAAAATATCGCAAAGAAAATTTGAACATTATTATAGCTTTAGGTGAAAGTAATTTTACATTACCTAATGTGTCTAGTAGCCATTTAAAAAACAGGATAAAGAATAACAACGAAATTGACACAAATACAAATGCTTTTGATGTTTTTGATGGTTATTTAAATTCAATGGAGAGGTTTTACCACTATGGAAGATTTACAAAAGATTTAAATGCGATTCTCTCTAATAGAAAGATTAGTAGAAATTTAGAGACTTTAGATAAACGGTCGTTCGATGATTTTAAAAAATTAAGTAAAGCCGTTATTGGAGATGTTTCAGAAATTAGGGCAGATCAAGATGAGCATAAGATCTACAAATTTAACTCGGCTATTGCCGCAGGGTATATTGGTTACAAGGGATATACAGCTTTAAAGCAATTTCTTTCAATGCCTGCCTATACTGAAAAAGCAGATGATTTAACTATAAGCTTAAATGGGAGTCAAATTAGGCTTCCTTTTGTTGGAAAAATAGTTTTTGGATCTAAAATGTTAGTCAATTTAAATCCTGTATCCGTGTTGAGTTCTTACAAGTTTTTAAAGAAAAATTCATCACACTTTAGAGATAGGATAAGCAAAGGAACCATAGGGGATGAGTTTATTGATAGTCTATTCAATCAAAAGTCAAAGTTACTTTATCAAAAGGCATTAAAAAAAATAACGAAGCTAGGTATTACCCCCAACAAGTTTATTGATGCCATAACAATTAGTACCGGAGGAAAGGTGTATTATGATCAACAGTATAAAAAATATCTTAAATCTGGAGTAAAGGAAAAACAAGCCCATAGAAAAGCTATTCGTGATTTTGAGATAGGCTTCAAATTATCTCAACAGTCTTCGGACGCGTCGGATTTAAGTATTATTCAACATGGTAGAGGTGTTTTAACCATCTTGTTTGTTCCTTTTAAAAATTCTCAGTTCAGTTATTTTAGAAGAATTTCTGCAAACAGTAATAATATTTTGAGAAGGTACCGAAAGTTTAAAGAAACACAACTTTCAAAAGGAGCAGGAGAAAGTAAAGCAAGTTTAATAGCATTGGCTAAAATAGCGAAAGAAGGTGATACATTTAGAGATTTGGAAAATGTATTACTTTACACCCATATATTGCCTATGCTATGGCAATATGTTGCAAGCGGTGTTCCTGGTGTTTTAACTGAATGGGATGAAGATGATACTGATGAAATGATAAGGTCAGGAGTACTGGGATTGTTTGATGGGGTTTTTATTTTGAATGATGTTTTAAAATGGGGATATAATAGCGCAGTACTTGATAAAAATTGGAATTACCAAACTACAATTGTTTTTTCTGAAATGGAAACAATATTTAAGGATATAAAAAAGACTTACGAGGAGTCTGGCGAGGTAAACGAGGATATCCTTTTCGAATTATTAAAGGGGTACTTAAAAACGAAATCAATAAATACAGATACTTTCAAAAATATTTATGACGGTGTTGAAAGTATGATTTTGGAAGGAGATTATAACCAAGAAAACTTAATGAAACTTTTAAATGCTCCTAAGGAGTTAAAGGAAGGGAATAAAGAGAAAATGGATAGAAATAAGAGTTTGGGATTCGTTTAGATTTTTTGCTGTAAAATATTTTGCTAAAAATACAAGCAAGATTTGCTACAAGTATAACTTAACTTTGCAGCATGTATGCAGAATATTTTTCCCGAATTGTAAAGTTGCGCGGTGTCCCTAACTTAAATAAGAATCAATTTATCCGATATCAAAAAATTGTAGCTATTGAGTACTATCTGAAGCAATTAAAAAATGAAAATAATAATCCTAAAGATGCGGATTACACAAAAATGTTTGAGGTGGAAAATCAATTGCAGAAGTTTACAGGAAATAAACCACCTGCACAGTTACTAGAAGAAATGCTTAAACTATCTTTAGAGTAAAAAACGTCCAAGTTAGGACGTTTTGTTTTATTGTGATACTGTTTTGCTTCCATCCTCTAATGTTATTTTAAAATCATTATATTTATGTTCTTAGTGTTGTTCACTGCGTATTAATCAAACTTGACTAACTCTACAACTCCCCCCCACAAGTCGAATTACATTAATGCGCAGTTCTTTTTACTACTCTTTTTGTGTAATTCTGGTTAATGACTTTAAGTTACTAGACCCATGTTTTTCTGGGGCTAAAAACATTAAATAATTGAAGTAAACATTATTCTTTTTCTGAAGAATAATCTCATTACAACTCGCCTTATTCTCTTGTATTTCATAAGCGGCAAAACGAGTACGTTTGTTTCCTTTGTATGTGTCTCTATGAAATTCACAAACAACTAAATCTCCTTCTTTTAAAGATTCAAATTGCTCGAATGTGTTTATAGTTTCTCCTTGTATCATTGTTTCTACTGTATTAATGATTTTACTTTCTGAGGATTCATTATCGGCTCTGAACTTCCTTTTGCCTCTGCGTCAAGAATTCGTTGCTTAATAGCATAGGCAATGATTTTACCCCATCTTTCTTCTGGTTCTTTTTCACAATATGCCTCTAATGCCCAAAAAATTACATTTTCTACTTGTTCTGGATGACCTTGTTCGATTAATTCATCCAATAATATTTCTTTTGCTATACTCATTATTCTACTGTTTTAAATTGTTTATTAAAGAGGTAGCAATTGTTCGGAGCTATTGTTGTTCCTTCCAAATTATCGCCACTTGCACGTTCTACCTCTTTGGATGTAAGCCGAAACCTACTCTTTTTATAATTTTTAAGAGTATCTATTTTCAGAAAAAGACTTCTAATAATAAACGTCTTATATAATTTTTTGAACTCTTGAGATTAGTAAAACCCATTATTCAGGGTTTTGCTAATTTCAATTTCTACAGATTAAATAGCTTCACATTTAAGACAAGAGTGTACTCCCTTGTATATTTCATTTTCTAGAGCTTCTTTCATTGAGCCTTGTTCTTTGTCGGTAACACCTTCAAAGATTCCTCCGTTGCCATCTGTTGCTTTAAATTTGTATTTTCTCATCATATTTTTGCGTTTTTGGGTGATTAGGTTTCTCCATCCAATGAGTTACATTACTAATAGGGTATCTATATTCTGATTCCCAACTCATGTCGTGCCATCCTTCTTTAATGAAGTATTCGTCTTTTTCTTCTGAGTAATCTTCATCTTCAGCATAATCTTCTCCGGAACATTCCATTGTATGTTTTGCTGCATGAAATCCGATTGTTACTCTAGTTTTACCATTGCTATTTAGATAAGCAATCAAGATATTTTTCCCTGATTCTGGCATTTTCTCTGTAATTGGTGTCCAATTCATATACTACAGGTTTATTATTACTATCATTACTGTAATCCAATAGCCGAAAAGTAAACCTAGAAAGAAGTCTAGTGAAATTCTGTCAAATATTATGTTCAATATTTTTTCCATGGTATCGGTTTAATTACTCTTTTTCTAATATTTCAATTTCATGTTCCCATTGGAAAGCATCATTTTCTTTAATATTTTCATCTAACCAATCTTTGGTTTCACCATATTTTAAGCAACAAGGTGTATCTTGAATTAATTTATTTTCTTCATAAATTTCTTCTAGTTGTTCCATCACATTTTCAGGAACTTCTATATTCCCCAGTCCAACGACATACGATACTTTTACGTGTATGTTTTTTATTTTTTTCATGTCTTTTGTTTTTAGGTTAGTATTAGTTAACTACTGTATTATTAATATCTCTTACCGTGTTTATATTCACGCATTTTATTATATCTGAGCTTTCCCTTTATATGCTCTTCAAGGTTAATTTCTTTGTGAGCTGCTAAATCCATAACTCTAATCATAATATCGGCTAATTCATCTTCGAAAGTGTCTTTTACGAGTTCTGTAAAATCCGATTTAAATTCGCTATCGCTTTCTAAATCATTTAACCAGTCTATTCTATTTTCAATTGGAACATAGAATCCTTTTCTGTCAGCTTCTAATGCTTCACTAACTTCTGAATGAATAAGAGCTAACATTTCTCCTATATTCTTTTCATCTTCGTAAAAACCCTTTTTCACGTTGTTTTGATGTATTTCTTTTGCTAATTCGTTTATCATTTCGTATCGTTTTTATTACACTATTTTTAATATGTTATTCCTAATTTATCTGCTTTTGATTTTTCGATACCCATTAAATCATCTCCAAACCCCGAAGGCATTTCATCTTCGTTGTCGATATAATCATACTCTTTTGAATTAGAGTAATTTTTCATCCCTTCAAAATCGACGCTCCAAGCAATTGGGCAAGTAAAACTGAAACAAAGTCCAATAGTCTTAACTCCTATTTTAGTAAGTTCCATTCGTAAATCTGATTTTCTTGCTTTCTTCAAAAACTTTTTAGCTAATCTTCGATTGCATTTAATGTTCCTTTTTGTAAAGGATTGGGCAACCAATCGTATAGCTGTGTTGTTTTCAATTTCCGTTGTATAACCATCGTTATCAACGGTAACCCAATCACTACAATCTGAATGAGAGCAAGCATAACCATTATTTGCGTTGGTGTTCGTATTAAAATAGCTACATCCATTACAAACAGAATTCAAATCAGTTATAACACATTCCATATTCTACACTAATTTTATAATTCAACTTTTTCTAAGAATCGGGTCGCGAAATATCCGCTTACTCCTTCCAAAAAAACAACTTCTTCAGGATTGTATCCTTTTCTTTCCATGAAGCTATCAGTTGTACATTTTATTAATTTCCCTTTGTATTTTGGATTCGTAGCTTCAATACATGAATGCATCACTACACTATCACCTTCTTTTAAATTTTTCATGGTATTGGTTTAATTACTGTATTAATAAGTTTACTAATTGTTTAATTTGATCTATACTTTTAGCTGGACCTGCATATACATAATCATAATCCTTTCCGGGTACTCCGATAATAGTCCCTCTTGTAAATAGTATGTTATATTCTTCTCTGCACCTTACTTTTTCTATATGCAGTTCTGATTCGTGACCATTAGGTATAGGCCAAACCATATCTGATTCTGATCCTATGAACCCAATTGCTTCTAAATTCTTTTTATTTATATCGCTCATTATTTCTACAGATTGTTTGATAATAATTCCTTAATTCTCATTTCTTCTACAATAGATTCTGGATAAACAACTATATACCCTGACTCCTCTAACTCCTTTATCATATCTTTATCTGAATAATCCGTTAATTCATCACGTTCAAAATGATCCTCACTTGTCATATTAAGATTAAATTCAGCATAATTTTCAATATCACTTTCATCTATGTTGTCAAGAATTAATTCATCGAAATCCCCTTCATATTCATTTCTATCAATTAATTTATTGTCAATTTCTATTTTGGTTATCATTTATCAAGTTTTAAAGGTTTGTAATTCTTAATCTATTTGCGTAGCGGAATAGCTACAGTTTTAATTTTCTTACGTATTCGATTGATTCTTGAGCTTTAGGAATAGCTTCTTTAATATGCTCATGAATCTGCATGAACTCCTCTGCTGATTTCGTTCCGTCGAAATATTCACCGACCAAACAAATCAAATGACTTGCGGGTGAAAGTTTATTTCTGATGTCTGCCAATAAATCTTCATTTTTCATTGTAACTACAGTTATTCTTTTATATTTTTTGGATTCATTTTACATTTATCTATATGAGGATTCAAAGCCTTTTTAGACGGAAATGTTGTTTCGCAGTGCGGGCAAGTTCTTTCTTTCATCTCTTGTTCCATTGCTGCTTTTTCTTGTTCTGTTTCCGCTTTTTCGTGTTTTACTTTATTGAGAAGTTGTTTTGCCGCAATAAGGTTTTTCTCAATGTTGCTTAAGTCTTGTTTTCTATTGTTAGCTTCCTGTTCTAGCTTGTTAAGAGTTTGTTTTACCTCTTCGAATTCTTGTTTTCTTTTTGTTACAAAAGTGTTGATTAGATTAAAGCCAACGAAGGCCATAAACACGCTAAGGAAACTGGTTGTTATTATATCAGTTCCTTTTGAGTTTAAAACATCGAATAGCAGGAACAATGCAATAGCATCCATCAATGCTATCAAATAAGGTGTTTTCTTATTGTTTTCGTTGACAGAAACAATAAGCAGACCTACCGATAATGCTAATGCGGTAAATAGTGAAGTAGGTATTCTAATATAGTCGTTGGGTATTTTAGCGTTTAAAGCATCGCTAAAGAGCACCGTAAGTTTAGCTGAGTAACCAATAATATAAAAAATTACTGCGACTGAAACAGCTCTCAAACTTGTCATTCTATCTTCTAGTGATAGGCCAAACGACGTATCAAAATAACCCTGTTCTTTTTTTTTGTTTTTTGACATAGTTTTTTAGAATTTAATTTCTGAACCCCTTTTGGTAGGCTTGTATTTTCCATCCTTTTTCCTTGGCTTTTTGGAACATTTTTTCATACTCTGTAATTGTCATGTGTTTGGTCATTACTACCTCTATTTCGGTATATCTCGGAAGTTGGAATGGTTTTGGTTTGGCCACTATAGATATTTATTTTTCATTGAATTTTTGCTGAGTAATTTTTATCCTTTTTTCAGTTTCAATTCTTTCTTCATTCTTTCTAAGAAAAGTTTTAGCTTCTTGTATTGAGCTTCTGAAATCCATTTTTTCAGTATTTCTTGGAACATCTGAAAAAAAGTTCTTGGATTGCAAATGTTGTTTATAGTTGATTTCAGCTACTGTATTGCATCTTTCATTAAAATATTCAATAAACCAACTTATAATAATATCAGGTCTTAGTCTACCATAAAGCTTTCCATAATCTCCAGCATAAGCTTTTTTAAAGACTAAACTTAAATCCGCGACAGTTATGTTTGAAAATTCTAAGCGATCTGAAAGAATATCCGCTGTATTTTCTATCTGAAATTCTGATAAAGCTTTGTTTCTATCATTTCCATATATAAATTCATTCAGTCCCGCTATCCAAATAGAAATAGTTGATTTAACGAATTCGATTCCTTTATCCCTCTTTATCATACCAAAAGATTTTAATTCGTTGTTTTTTACAAAGGTTAGTACTCCCGAAATGTTGTTGGCTCTGACTAATTTGTTAACTATCATTGGTGCTAAATCCAGTGGCGTGTTTGCGGTAGAAATCTTGTGAATAGATAGATTCTGTTTGTTCTGAGTTGTTATCTGATTTGTTTTGTTTCGCATTTTTAATGAATTTTTCGTGGAAAACGACAACATATGGTAGTTCATCTCCATTATTCTTTCTTAGTTTAGGTATACTTAAAAAGGTTTTGTTCCAAAAACTATCAGCTCTAGCTTTTTCTACTATTTCTTCAATGAGCTTAAAAGGGATTCTATCAATTCTATTCAGTTTGTCTATGGTGTCTTTCCATTTACTAGCGACTCCGTTCTTTGGGTGAAGATTTTCAGGGAAATGTTTTAAACAATTTTGGAAGCACTCTTCGATTTCTTTGCTAAAAGATTTTTCACGAAAATTGTTGGTACCTGTTTTTTTAGATTTTTCACTCTCAATATCATTTACATCTTCATTTACATTTACATCTCCATTTACTATATTGTTAACGGTTGGTTGAACCGTTGGTTCAACGAGTCGATTAAACCATTGTCTAATATTTTGTTTAATTTTTGAATGATCAGAAATCAATTCGTTGTTCTTGTCAAAAATGAAATTGCTTACATCAAAGGCGTTTTTAATACGTGATTCAGCTTCTTTTGGTAGGTTGTTCGCTCTCTTTTTAGCCGAAATTAAACCAGCTAAACATCCACTGGCTGTCGATTTCTGTGTTTTTCCATTGCGATTTTCGATTTCTTTTTTCAACCGTTCGTTGAACCATCCGTTGTCCGATCGCTTGAATTTTTGTTCAAGGACTAGTTTAATCGTTTCTATACTGCAACCTGAACAATACATTTGAATTCGTTTCAACTCTAACGGAATGATTTTATGTTGATGTTGATACAACAACAAATCCATATAACAAGCTCTTTCTTCGGGTAGCAGAGTTCTAGTACCCTCATAAAAATCCTTGGAGTATAGAAGAAAAGCTGGGTCCTTACTCATGATATTATATCTTTTATGTAATTTGAAGTTCGTTTATGCTCTTTCATAAGAGCTATTAGTTCATCTCTACTATGTGTTACAGTTCCTAAGTGGGAATGAATGTAAATTAGTAGTTCGTCGAGGTATTTAACGTATCGCAAATATTCTTCAGCTGTAATCGGATCACCTGACTTAATAACTGTTGTGTATTTACATGTAATACTCTTTGTATCTGCTGCCATCTGTTTTTACCCATTTATCTTTAATGTTGATTTTATGGGTGTCTTTTAAGTCCTTAATCCTTCTTCTTAAATCACCTATTTGGTATTTGAGAAGGGCTGAAACGGTTGTAAGTCTTTTACCTCTTAAAAGTGCGTCATAAACTTTTTGGCATTGTTTAGAGAAGCGTTTTTTGTTTTTATCCAAATTGTCTTGACTCTCGGGATTATTCTCTTTTCTTGAAACTGGCCTGTTAAAATCAACTACTGTTTTCATAATTCATGTGTTTGGATAAGTTTTAAAATGGTAAATCATCATCCTCACTATTATTTTGAGATGTGTTGTTTACTTTGGTAGGCATATTGTCTAGTGGTGTAGATCTTTCTACTTTGTCTAAAAAAGCAAAGTTTGTTAAATGAGTTTCGGTAATGTATTTTTTGTTATTGGCTTCTCCGTAACTTCTATGTTTTACTTCGCCTTGGATAAATACCTTTGAACCCTTTTTTAAAAATTCGTAAGTGAGTGAAGAATATCTTCCGTTAGCTACAATATTATGCCATTGTGTATCTGTCTTCGTTTCTCCTGATTGTTTGTCTTTCCATTTTTTTGAGGTCGCGACTGTAAAACGTGTTATTGAGTTATCATTTGTGAATTTGTGCTGTTCGGGGTCATTTCCTAAATACCCAATTATTGAATGTTGGTTAAGCATGGTTATTATTTTTTATAAAATCCTTGAAATCTTACTAAATCTGTATACTCTGGAGAATTGATTAAACCATCACCTTTTCCAGTTAAGGTTTCCGCTCCTGGTTCTCCTAAAACAACGTTAGAGTCTATTTCTTTAGGTACTCTAAAGCATATTTGTACAGGGAAATTTACCTTGGCATCACCTGATATTACTTTTACAGAAGCTCTCTGAGTTGCAGCAGCGATTCTTAGTCCTGTAGATCTGCCTTTTTGTAGTAGTATTTTTAAATTTTCTTCTAATGATTTTTTGGTGTCAACATGAACTAATTTTGTTTTTTCACGACCATCTTTATAATGTCCTATAACTTGAAGGTCATAAACTTTTAAATCTTTTCCTTTTTTTGAAGAGGCAACGGCATCAGCAAACTCATCGAATATTACTAGACGAAGGTTTTTCTTATGACTTCTAACATATCTATTCATTTCATCGACTAGCAGTTCCATCATTGATTCTATATCGTCAATATCACTATAAACACTAATGTTAGGATTGTTTTCATACTTTTCAAACTCGTATTTTGGATCGAAGATTACAACATCATCAATCCCTGAAGCAAGTGCGTATTCTAGAGTGCTATCCAAGCAAACTGATTTACCCGAACCTGTCGCTCCACAAATAAGAGCATGTGGTGTAGACTGGTTTTCAAGATCCCAAAAAACTACTTCTTTAAAATTGTTTACACCAATAGGAATCTTTTTATCTTGTAGGTGTTTTAGATCGAATTCTAATAGGTCTTTTCTCTTCTTAGGTGCTTCTATGGCTAAGAAAGACTGTTCGTTATGAATAACGAGTTCTTTCTTTATCATAATACTAGGAACATTTAAAGCATGAGCTAAGTCTAGCTTATATTTATGAATACTTCCTAAGTTTGTTCCGGAAGAAGCTTCTAGTAAATAGGTGTCACTAGAATACCCTTCCAGTTTTGTGTTTACTTTCACAATGACATTTAGCGTTCTTAAAACATGTTCGATTTTATCTTCATTAGTCATGTCCTTATCGTTTAAATTGAATTGAATAAATTCAGAAGCATTTTTTTTGAATTTTTTTATTGCTACTGGTGAGATGTTATTTATTGATGTGTCTCTTATTTTTTTTAACCTCTTTTCTATTATCTCTTTTTTTGATTCTGGAATATTGAAGTCATCTACTTCGGCAATCATTGTTCTGCTCCAGAATGCATGTATTTCGGCTTTGTCTACAAAATTGTCGCTGTCATTAAGTAGGTATACATAGTCAGGGTTTGAAACTGCATCAATCATCCTTTTTAGCGGTTCATATAGTAAGGCCTCGTATAGAGCTCGTGTATCTTCGTTTAATTCTATTTTGAAACAAGCAAGTTGATTGTTTCCATTTCTGTTTTTACTGTATTTGTTTTCTATAAACCATACTTCATCTACTTTTTCATTTATTATAGATTCTAAACCTTTTGCGTAGGTAATTGCTTGTTTTCCTGAAGAGAGAGCTATCTCTTTTTCATCGGAAAATTTGTTTTTCGATTTATGATCAATGATTATTATTTTGCCATCCTTTTTAACAACTAAATCAATTTTTAAATGACAAGGAAGAGGAATGTCAACACCATTTATATTGATAAATTCTTTCAGATACGGTTCAACATGCAAAATTTCATCGAACTCATAAACATTTTTTTCTGATATGAAGTTCGCTAAGAGTGAGGTGGCGTTTTTGGAAGCTTGTGATATGCATTGTTCAATGGTGGGTGTAGTTTTTTGCAACTTCCACTCATTCGATGGTACTTCTTTTATATATTGATATGCTACTTCTTGTAACTCAACAATATCTTTTATAAGTCCTACTTTTAAGTTAGTGAAGTAAAACTCTAAGGCTTCATGATAGGCATTACCAGCAATTGTTGAGCTAGATCTTTTTGTTGTTTCGTTATACAAATACTGCATTTCAAAAGCTTTTTCATTTCTTGAAAAAGTGTTTACTTTTGAGTAGCTCCAACTGTTTATTAAATAATTACTGAACAATTCTTCATATTGATCAGTAGATAAACCTTTAAACTGGTGTACTTTCCTATCTTCTGCTATCATGGTAAATCAATCTGTGTTACTTTATTTTTTAAAGCTTTTTTCTTTTCATCAATGGTTAAACTATTGTTCGGTGTAGCGACGTTATTTTTTACATTAAACTCATATTCAGATTGTATTCCACTAATACCAAAAGCTTTTTTTAAGGCGTGTGTCTCGGCGACCTTTTTAATCATTTCAGCTGGGTGAGTTTTCCAAGTGTTGTATCCTTTGTTATAGGTTTCAAAGTCAGCAAATTCAATAGTTGGTTCACCTCCTTTTCTAAAAACGAAACTATATCCTAGAATGATTTGCCCTCTTTCTTTTAATGGTTTAGTTATTTTATGTTTAATGGAGCCATTCGGAATGTCTATAGCCCATTCATCTTTTTCGCGAACTTCCGCACTTCTTATTCCGTTGAATAACGGGTTTTTTTGAGCTTTGGAAAGGAATCCATCTCTACCAGCGAAAATTAGCAAGTTGCCTTTTTTGTCTTTATAGCACCATACTTCTTTATTAAATGGATTCAACTCCATTGTTTTGCAAACATTAATGAAGTAGGCAAGTTCTACTTTAGTGGTGTTCTTAGCTACACTTTTTTGAATTACAGCTATTTCAGAAGGTGAGTAGCCGAAAGTATTAGCTATACTCATTTGTGTTTCGGTCGGCTCAACAAGAGAAAAATCCTTTTTATCTTCCATTAGGCTAGAGCTTGTTGGTGTGCAGTTTGTAAGAAGTTAATACATGTTTCTCCGTTGGTTTTCGTAGTAAACCACATTGTTTTATTTATGTGATTAACGAATAAACAGTTCCCTTCCAAAAATGATGTATGAGTATTATCTAGTTCATAATATCCTTTTGCTTCTAACTCTTCGTAGTTTTCCCAAGGATCAGAAGCTTTAAACTCGAATGCTGTTTCTACCCCTTTCTCAGATTGCAGGTTTTTAATGATGGTTAATCTTCCTCCATTGTCTATTGTTGTTAACCACATTTTTTTACTTTTATGATCAACAAATAGAGAATTACATTCATTGATAGAATGAGTAGGATTTAATTCCTGGTAGTTTGCTGTTTCTAAATTCTTACGAGCTTTAAAGTGGTTTGTATGTATTAATTCAAATTCTTTCATTTTTCTTTAATTTTTTATGTTTATTGTAATAGAGTATTCATTAACTCTTCTGAGTCTTCATATCTACCATTTATGTAGTCTTTATATGCTGAAGCTGTAATGCGGTTTTGTGAACCAGGACCGAAGGCTTTTAGATAACCGTGGTCTATATGACGACGTATTGTTGATATTGATATTTTGGTGTTTTTAGCTATTTCTTTTATAGTAAATACGGGTTCTAGAATTTCAGATTTTTTTATCTCTATTACCTTAGCGGTAATCGTAGTAATGAGGTTCTTTTTACCTTGTTTAAGTACTTCTTGAGCTAATGTGTGAGTAAACTTGTCCGATAAGTCAAGAGATACAGATAAGTTATTAGGTGAAAATGTTTCTTTTTTGTCCATGTCTTTGTTTTTGTTGCTTTTTGGTTGAAAGAAAAAGGAGAAGGGGAGTAGGCTGCCCCAGAATATGTGTTTAAAGTCCTTTTTTATCTACTTTTATCTCCTTTTTAACTAACCAAAATCTTAATTGTTATTTATTTTTTTGATTCTATATTTACTTTTGAGTTGCTTCTTTATGCCTTTTTTTTGTGAGTAAAGGACACTTATTAAGTACAATGAGAGTGCGTTTGATACGATAAGGGTTGAACTTATCATTCTTAAGTAGCTGCTATTTTGTAATTCATTTAAAAAATCATCCATAATTATTGGTTTTAAAAGATGGAGGGGAGACAAACCCCTCCTCAACAACTAAACAAAAATGTTGGGCTACAAATTTTAATCGGTAGTTCCAAACTTCTTAAAATCAACGGATGAATAATCCGTGTTAATATTGTTAATTGGTTTTTCTGAGATGAAAACCTTTAAGGTGTCAAAATTGTGTTTTAATGCTTCAGTAACTGAAACAAGAGAATTGATGTTTCTGGCCGTATTGTTTAACGTTAAGAAAATTTCAATTTGTTGATTTGATTTTTTAGATAGCTCTTGGAAGCTTGTAATGAACAAATTGAAGTTAGTTTGTTCTAAACCATTTAGCTCTAACTGTTTCGAACTTAATAACTGTTTATGTGTTAATATTAAATTATAAGTAGCAAGAGTGTCCATTTTTTTTATACTTTTGTTATTGTTGTTAAAACAAATATAGTACACTTTGTGTCACTTTACAAAACTTTAGTTAACTTTTTGTGTTAATTTTATGAAAACAATAGATAAAACTTTTGAAAATGCTTTGAAACACCTTATTGATAAGGGGGTTACGGCTTATGAAGTTCATAAGTTTTCAGGGCAGAGTCAGACTGGATTAAGAAAGGTTTTTGAAGGTGTAGTGGAGAATCCAAGAAGGAAAACGAAAGAAGTAATTATTGAGTTCTACAATGATTTATTAGAAATTGATGATAAAATCAATGAGAAGAATGTTGAATATACTAAAGGATTAGAAAAATTTACTTCTCACCAAATTAGCACGTATATTGTTAATAATCCAAATGAATTTAATAAGGAAGAATTAATGAAAGTCTTATTTGATAAGTCTGTTTTAGAAGAGGCTAATAAGATTGTTGAGAGAAGGTTAAAAGAGGTCAAGAATTAACTATTGATTTATTAGTTTAGTGATATTATCAACGAGTTTATTTTCAAGTCTTTCCTTTTCTTTTTCTAGTTTTTCTATATTAAGATCATGTATACTTTTCTCAAAGAAATCTTCATTAATTTCTTTAGTGTAACCTTTTTCTTTTAACTTCTTGTAAATGTTATATCTTCTAATCAAATCATTCATTATCTGCAACTTTTTCTAAGGTATCTAAGAGATCATTTTCGAATTTATTACTAATTTTTTCTATGCTTTCACCGTTCTTTAAGGCTTTATCATGGATTTCTGCATAAAGTGCTTTTGAAGCTACTTCTGGGTAGTGTTTGTTTCTTGTTCTATATATAAAATCTACTAAGTTTTGGATTGATATTTTTCTATTAACAATAAATTTAATCGCTTTAAAAATGATAAATGTTGCAATAAAACTAGTAATTAAAAAAAGATAGAAATAGTTTTTTTGATTAAGATTAATGAGATCATTAAAGAATACCCAAAAAATCCAAAATAAAGAAATACTTCCTGTTAGATATGACGCTTTTCTTATTATTTTATTTAATTGGATGTCTTTACTGTAGCTAGAAATAATGCTTATTATTGAGGCATAAAACCCAAGAAGAATTAAAAATAGAGTAAAAGTAAATTGCCTTGCTGAGTAAAAATTAAAATATGAATATTTCGATTTGATTTCTGCCTTTTTTTTGTAGTACGTCTTTTCTTTTTTATTACTGTTCCTTAAAGACTCATCAAATTTTACAGCAAATACCTCTTTTGATATTTCATTGGTAACTAATTTATCTTTAAGTTCAATTAAAGCATTTATTTTGGCTTCCTTAATTTCTTTTTTAAACGATTTTTTATGCTTGGCTAATTCATCAGGAATTTTTTTTTGAAAATAATGAAAAAAAGTCCCTGATGAAACTAAAAGAGTGAATAGTATTATTGCAATAATACTAACCTTCTTCATCATCGGATGGGTCAGTCCCAGGGTTTCCAACTTCAACTGGGTCAATAAGTTGAATTTCTTGTTCTGTTTCATTTCTTGTTTCTAATTCTTCAAGCGTGTTATCTTCTGTACAAGAGTTAAATAATAATGTTCCTAATACTAATACGGCAACTGCTAATAATTTTTTCATATTACTTTGTTTTAATAATTTATCTAATTTTAAACAAAGTAAATAATAAATGAATTAACAGTCTATGTCTTCATAAGAATTATGTATTATTAGGTCTTTTAATTCCGCGTAAGAAGCTATTTTTTCTGTGTTTTTTTCAAATTTATGGTTTAAAACAATATTATAATGTCAATTTTAACATTTTAACATTGTTTCTAAGGGTTTTTACTATATGCTTTAAGTGGTTTCCCTAGGTCGTTTCTTGTTGTCAGAATTCAAAACCCAAAAAGTAAAAATTATTTACTGATTTCCTTTGCGGATATCCGTAAAACGAGCAAGTTTTTTGATATTTTTCGTTTAAATCTGGAATACCGTTGCAATTTCGGTCGTTTTCTGGGCAATCCTTTTCTGGATCTATTTTTATTTGAACAGAGGTGTTTTGTTCTTTTAAGAGTATTGAATTACTCGATAGAAGTAAAAATAAGGTAGTAATAGTTAGTGTTTTCATTTTGTTAGTATTGGTTTTTGTTTATTTTGTTATTTGAAAAAATAAAAGGAAGCACAGAATTATAAATAGACAGAAGAGTATAATGCCAATATAGCTGTATGATTTTTTATGTTTCAAAGTTTCATTTTGAATGTTATCTTCAACCTTTTCTAAATTTTTTAGTCCCCATTTAACTGAGTAATAAACATACCTTAAAATAAATACTGGTATTGATATTACAATTAAGACTACAAGAACTAGTTGAAAATAATAAGGAAAACGAAAATCACGATCGTTAATAATTATTTCCAAGACAGCTATTAAGGCTGATGTCGTTAAGGTAAATAACAGGATAAGAAATTCCCTTGCAATTATTTTTTTAGTTTTTAATTTCATTTTACTTTTTGGTTAGAAAGTAAAAATAACATTAAAGATTAAAACTAAAAAGATATCTCTGGTTAGTTCTTGTTCACAAATTCACTTAAAAGTTCGTTGGTTCTTTTTTGTTCTTTAATTAATTCGGCTATTAAAGTGGGTAAATCATTTAATGTATAATTGGAATCATTTATTGAATGCGATTCCAAAGAAACTTTCTCTTTTAAAACACTTCCTTCTCCTTTTCTAAGATAAAACTCTTCAACTAAAGGATACCTATTGGTTATTTTGGTGATTAGTTTTTCAGAGATGTACTTTCCTGACTCTCCCCTGAGAATATTTGAAATAGCAGAGCCATTGGCATAGCCTAATTCTCTAGCAAAATGACTAGCGTTGGTTATACCTAGCTCTTGCATTACTTCATTTAAAATTTCTCCGTCTGATTTATTGTTCATTATTGTTTATTTTATTATCGGTTTGTTAGATACTTGTTCCCAATATTCTTTGAGTTCAATAGCGTGTTCCATTGGAAGCTTATTTACGTATTTCAACATCATTGTTTTGCTTTTCCATGATGCAATTTCCATTATTACTTCGTCCTTGACTTTTCCATAATGATTGGTAGCAAATGATCTCCGTCCTATATGCGAAGTTACTAATTCATATTTTTTATACCAACCCCGAACATTTCGTTTTTCACCCGAATCAAGAACCTTATAAATGCTTCCTTCCATTTTTTCATCTAAACCAGCTAGTTCGCATACTTTTTTGATTTGTTTATTGAAAAGAGCATTATTGACCTTTTTAGGAAGTTTTCCATTACGTTTTTCTAGTACTTTTTTTACCGTTAGATGTAAAGGAATTATAATCTCGCTATCTGTCTTTGTGGTTCGTATTTGTATAAAATCATTGTTAATAATATTGTTTTCTGAGAGTTTCTTGTTAAAGTCTGAAATACGAAGCCCTGTCCATGCTGCAATTAGTAAGTTATCTCGTGCATTATCAAGAGCTTCATTTTTAATTTCCATATTAAAAATTTTACGTAACTCACCTGTGTTTAAAATAGGATCAAGAATTTCTTTTTGCCTAGGAATATGAACTTTGTTGGAATAGCTCGAATTTATTTCTAGTTTTTCTTCAAGAGCTCTATTTATAAAAAAACGGAATCTAGTTTTGTGTCTGTCGATGGTCTTAGTTGAGTAATTTAGGTTGCTAAGAAATTGAATAAACTGTTCAAGTGTTTCATGGCCACATTTCCTAATCATAATCTTTTTGTTAGGGAAGGTAAATACAACGAAATCCTCGAAAAGTTTAATAAATTGATTATATGAAGATAGTGATCGACTTGACATTGGTTTTCCCGATTTTGTTCTCCATTTTTCGGATTTTTCGGTCATCCACCATTTGGAAAAATGTATAAAGTAAATTTTATAATCATTAATGGTTTTGTTTTCTTTTTCTTGTTGAGGCCTTTGAAAAAAATCTTTTATTTGGATTTCTAACCAATGCTTGTCTATTAAGACTCCTTCGGAGTAACATTCGTTAAAACTGTCTATTATATGTTGTCTTAGAAGGTTTAGTTTTTTATTTATAATATTTTTGTTTTTTACTTCTAAAACATTTTTTATTTTTTGTTGTTTTGAGTTCCAAAATTTAGGGTTAATGAAAATATTAACCCTTGCCCTGAATTGATAATTTCGGGTATGAACAAAACGACAGTAGATATTGGATGGATTACTTTTTCCAAGTAATTCGAAATTGATAGTTGCCATATTAATATTGTTTTGTTGTTAAGAAAAAAATTACGCCATTTTGACGACACACTAAAAGAGTAATGTTCCGTGTGATTCTTTGTTAATTCTTTTCTATTGTCAAAAATATAAAAATATTATTAAAGTATCAAAAAAGAATTAATTTAGTCAAAATTTGCATCTACAATGAGATGCAAGCCTAGTTTTTTATAAAATGCTACTGCCTTTAGAAGATTAACTGAGGGCAGTGTTACTTGATTTAAGTTCATTTTTTTCTTTTTTAATCATTTTTATAAGTATTAAAATCAATACCATTCCTATGGCAGAAAGTAAAATCATAATGTTCCAAGTATCTACAAATCCATGAACATCAACAAACTGCATTCCGAAATTGTGCGCGAAAATATGAGATACTGAAAAGGATATACTATAATATGCCATGTACTCTCCTTGATTTCCTTTTTTTGCTCGTTCTAATACAAAGGCATTTGAAAAAGGAAAGGCGATCATTTCTCCTACAGTTGCTAAAATCATACTGATTACTAATATCTCTGTCCAACTAGCTAAATTTAAAACAATAAAGCTTAATCCAGTTAAAAACAAACCGACAAACATGAGGATTTCTTTAGAGAATTTACTTTTCTCTAACCACGATATTAACGGCATTTCAAGAACTACAATAATAACCCCATTCAACCCCATTAACAATCCGATTTGGTATTCAGTGAGGTGGTGTGCATCTTTATAAAATAAAGGCAATGTTGATAAGAATTGTAGAAATACAATTCCAAACATTAACATACTGGCGAAAAATATCCAAAATGCACGATCCTTAAATATTGAAACGGGGTTTTCATTTTTAACCTCGTCAACAACCCTTGCCTTTTTCGGATGTAATACATTTATCAATAAAAAAGTAGCAAGGATACAGGTAATTCCATCGACCCAAAATAAACCACTATAACTTAATGTAGTGATAATAATTCCACCGACTGCTGGCCCCGCAGAAAAACCAAGGTTTATGGCCAAACGAATTAAAGTTACTGAGCGCGTTTTATTTTCAGGTTTACTATATGCGCTTAAAGCGACAAACATGGCAGGCCTAAATGTATCAGCAACGAGGATTACTAAAAATATTCCTAAACAAATTCCAGTAAAAGAAGTTACAAATTGTAACAAAATAAAAAGAAGTCCCGTTAGAAATAAACTGGCCTTCATTACTTTGTAGAAGCCAATTTTATCGGTTAATTTTCCTCCAAGCCATGATCCAACAACAGATCCTAATCCAAAGCAAGTCATAATCCAACCAACTTCTTTTAACGAAAAGTTTAAATTTTTCGATAAGTAAAGTGATAAAAAAGGTATCACCATAGTTCCAGCTCTGTTGATCAGTGTGATCAAAGCTAACCACCAAACCTCTTTTGAGAGGCCTTTAAAGTTGTTTAAATAGTTAAAATAGAGTTTTTTCATAGTGTTTGAATTAAAAATTGATTGTATAATAAAAAAGAAAGAGTCCGACTGTGAAGTCGGACTCTTTATAATAGTTTATATCTTATTTATAGATAATCATAATACATAAAAGGTCCGTTTACTCCTGTACTTAACAGTAGAACATTGTTTATATGTATTAAAAATTGTCATTATAATTATTTCTTTTGCTGTAATTGAACTTCAAACTTATAAAAAAAATGAATAGGTTTTACAAAAACTAAAAATTAATTTAAACGACAGTTCTCAAAGAGTTTTCTTCTGAGTCCTCCTTGAGCGAATAATGCCCACATTCTTTCTTTTTGCCCCTTCGTAAACATATACATAGAATCATCGTCACTATAATCCATATAATTCATAGTCATATCAATAGAACCACAAGAAACTCTGGGAAAGGTGGGTTTACCATGACTTGAAGCAAATTGAGAAGGAGTGTCGTCTACATAATCACCATTTTCTGGGGTGTTTTCACAAGCACCATTTTTTCCATATGTATGTATCAAGTTTAACCAATGCCCAATTTCATGAGTGGCTGTTCTACCAAGGGTGTGATTTTCATCTAAAGGAGGTAATAGTCCAAAAACTCTGGGATCAATGACAACACCATCTATTCTATAGTCACTTCCTGGTGGATTGGCATATCCAGCAAATCCAATCTCTCCATTACGATCGATGAAGTCAGCAATCCAAATATTAAGATATTTATCTTTAGGCCAGGCATCTTGACCTCCTTTTTCAGTAAAGTATAAAGGAAGGTCCTCTATAACAGGGTTGGGGTCAAGACTTTTTCCATCACCACTGATTAAGTCACTTTCGTTTCTAATAATACCTGTGGTTGGAGTTCCATCGGGCGCAGTGGTTGCCAGATAAAACTCTATTTGAATGTCAGCTACAAGATCAATGAAGATATTAGGTGTTTTTTGCCAATCGTCATTTAGTTTTCTAAAGTCTTTATTTAAAACCTCGATTTGAGATTTTATTTTTTCATCACTAATTTCAAATGGATCTGGAGCATAATTTACCACATGAACAACAATTGGTATTTTCATTTTGGGTTTATTCGAATCTATGGGAGGAGAATTTGGTTTATCATCCTTAGAGCAAGAATAGAGTAATAGTGATAAAATAATAACACTAATGTAGTGGGGAATTTTTTTTATATTCATGGTTATTGCATATGTTTTGACGAATCTATAAAGTTTCAATAATGATAATAGTTAAAGAAAAGTGAAGGTTATCATAATATATTTTCATTGAAAATTGTTTTATTCGGCAGTCAATTAGTTAAGAATAAAAGAGCTTTTAATCATAACTTAAAAAATAGATTGATTATTCATAATATCTTAAAGTATATATGTCGTATAAAATACACTTTGTAGTATAGATGCAGGTTTTATAAAAACTGAAAATTAATTTAAACGACAGTTCTCAAAGAGTTTTCTTCTGAGTCCTCCTTCGGCAAATAATGCCCACATTCTTTCTTTTTGTCCTTTCGTAAACATATACATAGAATCATCATCACTATAATCCATATAATTCATAGTCATATCAATAGAACCACAAGAAACTCTGGGAAAGGTGGGTTTACCATGACTTGAAGCAAATTGAGAAGGAGTGTCATCTACATAATCACCATCTTCCGGGGTATTTTCGCAAGCATCATTTCGTCCAAATGTATGTATCAAGTTTAACCAATGCCCAATTTCGTGAGTGGCAGTCCTACCAAGGGTGTGATTTTCATCTAAAGGAGGTAACAATCCAAAGGCTCTTGGGTCAATGACAATACCGTCTTTTCTAGAGTCACTTCCTGGTGGGTTAGCATATCCAACACGTGCAAGTTCTCCGTTACGATCCGTGAAATCGGCAATCCAAATATTAAGATATTTATCTTTAGGCCAGGCATCTTGACCTCCTTTTTCAGTAAAGTATAAATGAAGGTCTTCTATATCATGGTTTGGGTCAAGACTTTGTCCATCACCACTGATTAAGTCACTTTCGTTTCTAATAATACCTGTGGTAGGAGTTCCATCGGGAGCGGTGGTTGCCAGATAAAACTCTATTTGAATGTCAGCTACAAGATCAATGAAAAGATTAGGTGTTTTTTGCCAATCGTTATTTAGTTTTCTGAAGTCTTTATTTAAAACATCAATTTGAGATTTTATTTTTTCATCACTAATTTCAAATGGATCAGGAGCATAATTTACTACATGGACAATAATTGGTATTTTCATTTTGGGTTTGTTGCAATCTATGGGAGGAGTGGTTGGTTTATCATCTTTAGAACAAGAAAAGAGTAATAGTGATAAAATAATAATACTAATGTAGCAGGGGAAATTTTTTATATTCATGGTTATTGCATATGTTTTGACGAATCTATAAAGTTTCAATTGCGATAATGGTTAAAGAAAAGTGAATGTTATCACAATAAACAAGTCTTTCTATCATTAAAACTGTTAAATCCTTTAAGTGCTCATCAAGGGTTAAATTGTTTAGAAGTCTAAAATGTCTATGGTATCTTTAAGTTGTAAGTGAAGCATAAAGTAAATCTCGCCGAACAGATAGAGATCCCTAAAAAGAAACATTTACAAAACATTCTGCAAGTGTTAAAAAATAGTAATTAAAAGCATGTTACTTTACTTGAAGCCATGTTTGTATAATATTACATTGCTAAACCTACTTATTAAAATCATTCTGTGCACAGAGCCTTTAAAGAGCATTTAATAGTGCTCCTTTTTTATTCCAATAAATTCTATCTTTTTCTTAATTTTTGGATTGTATTTTTAGTCTGAGCTAATCCGATTAATTATGCTTTTTAGTTATTACTTTTTGAGTTTGTTTTATAGATAGTTTCGATATGAGTTAATTTCAATGTTGGTAATTGTTATGAGCTTAAATGTTTCTTGAAATGCAATTCATACATTTTTAATTGTATTTCATAATTAAAAATAGGTTATTTACTTGTTTTTTGAACTGTTTGTCTATTTGCTGATTTAACTAATCTTTACAAATACGCGAATCACCGATCTTTACTTAAATATGTTTGAATGCTCTATATCTTTGAAGTGTAGATGAAACATAAAGTAAATCTCGCCGAACAGATAGAGATCCCTAAAAAGAAACATTTACAAAACATTCTACAAGTGTTAAAAAATAGTAATTAAAAGCATGCTACTTTAATCGAAACTATGTTTGTATAATATTACATTGCTAAACCTACTTATTAAAATCATTCTGTGCACAGAGTCTTTAAAGAGCATTTAATAATGCTCTTCTTTTATTCCAACAAATTTTATCTTTCTCTTTAATTTTAAATTTTATTTTTCGTCTGAACTACCCTATAATTATGTTTTTTAATTATTATTTTCTCAACGCGTTTTATTGAAGGTTTATGCGTGAGTTAATTCGAATTTTAGTAATTAACATAATTTAAAATTCCTTCGACAATGCAATTCATACATATTTAATTGTTGTTTGTAATTAAAAATAGGTTATTTGTGTGTATTTGTAAACGTTTTGTCTTTGAGCTGCTTCAACTAATCTTTACAAATATGCGAATCACCTATCTTTAGTTAAATATGTTTGAAAGCTCTATATCTTTGAAGTGTAGATGAAACATAAAGTAAATCTCGCCGAACAGATAGAGATCCCTAAAAAGAAACATTTACAAAACATTCTACAAGTGTTAAAAAATAGTAATTAAAAGCATGCTGCTTTACTCGAAACTATGTTTGTATAATATTACATTGCTAAACCTACTTATTAAAATCATTCTGTGCACAGAGTCTTTAAAGAGCATTTAATAATGCTCTTCTTTTATTCCAACAAATTTTATCTTTCTCTTTAATTTTAAATTTTATTTTTCGTCTGAACTAGCCTATAATTATGTTTTTTAGTTATTATTTTCTGAACGCGTTTTATTGAAGGTTTATGCTTGAGTTAATTCGAATTTTAGTAATTAACATAATTTAAAATTCTTTCAACAATGCAATTCATACATGTTTAATTGTTGTTTGTAATTAAAAATAGGTTATTTGTGTGTATTTGTAAACATTTTGTCTCTTTACTGGTTCTACTAATCTTTATAAAGAGGTGAATCGCCTATCTTTAAATAAATATGTTTGAATGCTCGCTATCTTTGAAGTGTAGATGAAACATAAAGTAAATCTCGCCGAACAGATAGAGATCCCTAAAAAGAAACATTTACAAAAAAAATCTACAATTAACACAGATACTACGTTAGTTTATAGCATATATGCATTACTCTTTAATGAGAGAGTTACAAATAATATCATTAAACTCACCTATACTTTAAAACAATTTTATGTTTAAATTGTTATGAGAGTTGTCTTTCGATAATCCTTTTTCTTCTATATTTTTTCCCAGTTATTCTTTTAAAGCTTTATGCTAATAAAGGTTTAATTCCCAAACCTAAAGTTTTTGAAATAATTTAAATTAGATACCCTGTATACTCGGATAGAGATAGTTATAGTTTGGTTTTGAGTTTGTTAGGTGTTTTAAATAGCGATTTGCTGACATTCACCGTTCACCGATACCGTTCATCGATGTTTTAGAGCTCTAAATATAGGTGGCGAGTAGTTTTAAATGCTTTTTATAGTCAAAAAACAACCATTCATAGTTTAAAAGGTGTCATTTATGTGTTTTCGATGAAAGCCGTTCGTCGATATTTATATGCGGCTAATCGCGTCGAGAATGTCAGTCAACTTTTTTTAATAGCAAGGATTTAAGTGTTTTATATCTTTGAAGTGTAGATGAAACATAAAGTAAATCTCGGTTAACAGATAAGAGATCCCTAAAAAGAAACATTTGCGAGGATACACTTCTACAAGCGTAGAAAAACAACCTAAAAGCGTACACACTTAACCCAATTAACATATGTTTATGTAACATTACATAACAATCCTACACCTACTCAAAACAATTGTACAATTGGGTTTTAAGGAACATTATTTTAAATATTCGTTTAACGATTTAGCCTGTCATTGGACAGGCTACATTGTTTAAGGGGTATGTATTTTATATAAGATAGGTTTACTTGGGCTTGCATCATTTTCAAAAGGAGCAATCATGAGGTTTACGAAATAAGAACCATCTTTAATATTGTTTGGAACATATATAAATTCGGTAATGGTAGCATTTAACCTAATCACTCCTTCAGTATTCCAAAAGGAATTATGAGAAAGTAGTTTACCATCGTCTTTTTCTTTGTCAACAGAAGGAAGGTCTATTAGCAAATGTTTAATCCCTTTCTCTTTTAAATATTCAGCAGCTTCTTGAAGTAGATAAGGAGGGTTCGTATTTGAATACCTATATGTTTTCTTTTTATCTGTATTAGGCAAGGTTCTGATGATAATGGCTTCAACTTCTTTCTCATCAATCAGCGATTTTAGTACTTTTCTATTAATGACGAAATCACCGTTAGGCATTTCCTTCGGAGTGATGCTGACTACTTCGGCAAGAAAGAAATAGGTATTTAGATTCTTATTAATTGAATAAAATTCTTTTGTAATATGGCCTACACATTCTGTATGGGTGACATGCGCATGTGGATTAAAAGCTATATTGTTAAAGTTAACATCAGCGCCTTTTTCAATACTTCCCGTCCAATTACCTAAAGCAACAGGCGATATTTTTGGATCATCAATATACCAAGCGTTTAAGCATTGTTTTGAAACATCAATTGGGATTGAGATATCTAGTGGTTGAGATAAGTCAATGGTATATTTTTTTTTTAGGTATTCGATGGTTGTCTTCATTGAAGTAAAAATAATTAAATTATAAATAAATCACTAGCCAGTCCATCTGCTAAAAATTTTCCTTTTTTAGTGGTTTTAAGTATTTTATGATCGATAGAATCTGTTTCAATGATTAGTAGTCCTTCATCTATGAATTTTTGAGAGTTTAACATAAGTTTTAAATAATTGCTTTCACCAAAATCTTCTTTTATCTTCGATAGTGATAGTCCCCAAATAGTTCTCAATCCTGTCATTAAATATTCATTAAAGCGATCTTCTATACTTAGTTTTTCTTTTTCATTTGGAAGCTTACTGGCTTGTATTTCTTTAATATATTTATTGTTGTTGGCAATATTCCAACTTCTATGGCTTTTATTGAATGAGTGAGCAGAAGGACCAATACCTATGTATTTTTTACCAAGCCAATAACTGGTGTTGTGTTGTGAAAAGTAATTAGGTTTTCCGAAATTAGATATTTCATAGTGTACGAAGCCTTTTTTTTCTGTTTCGTTAACCAAAATTTCAAAATGCTCTCGTGCTACTTTTTCCTCAGGAGCAGGATATTTTCCTTTTCGAATGAAAGTATCTAAAGCCGTTTTAGGTTCAACGGTTAAAGCATAGGAAGAAATGTGATTGATTCCAAAATCAAAAGCGATTTGTAGGTTCTCCTTCCATCTTTTGTTACTCATATTAGGAACCCCGTAGATTAAATCGATAGTAATATTATCGAAGTGGCGAATTGCCATTGAAAGACAGTTCTTTGCTTCTTCGGCATTATGGGCACGATTCATCATTTTTAAATCTTCTTCAAAAAATGATTGTATTCCAATACTCAATCTATTTACTGGAGAAAGTGATAATAGCTTAATTCTATCTTCAGATAAATCATCAGGATTGGCTTCTAAAGTAATTTCGGGTTGATCTATTACCTCATAATATTGACGTATTATGTTGATTAATAGTTCAATTTCTCCAATAGCTAATAAAGAAGGAGTTCCGCCTCCAAAATAAATAGTTTCAATGGTTTCATTGGCTAACTCATCTTTTCTTAAGATTAACTCCTTTATTAGACAATCCAACAACTCATCTCTATTTTTTAATGATGTCGAAAAATGAAAATCACAATAGTGACACGCCTGTTTGCAAAATGGGATATGTATGTAAATTCCTGCCATTGTTATTTAATTTCTATAAATAACTTTTCTTCTAAATCATTTTGATTCGTCATATTTTTCCTCAATTGATGCTGCTGAATTACGTACCCTTTAAAGCCTATTTCTTGTAAAATTATTCTAGAAATTAGTGTGTAGATGTGATAATAATAAGACAAATACAGTAAATTTAATTCTACAATATCACTTTCATTAGATATTCTATTACTAGTTTTAGTTGTAAAACTACCATGCAATAGTTTATTTCTTAGACAAAAAACCTTCCTGTCTTCTTCACTAATTTCTTGTCCTAATCTTATAAAAGTATTTTGGTATACTGGAGTGTTAATCGGTTTTAAAGCATCTTTAATACTTAGAAAATCTTCTTGGCTAATTTCATCTTTGTATCTTTTGAGGATTTCTAGACATCTATATTCTTTCAATATTTTGTCTTTTTCGTTAATTTTTCTTTGATTAATTGTCTTACACAAACTTTCAAAAGCTGGGTAAAGAATAATAGGTCGTGTTAAAACCCCTGAAACAACGGTATCTCTAATTAAAGAAAGACTCAAATAAAATATTTTCTCATTAAAGACTTTATTGACTAAAACTTCAAACTGTTTAGTCGTTATTTTTGAGTTAAATTTTTCTAAACTCGTATTATGATCAATAAAACGATCATAACTTCCTTTTATATTGTTGCTTATAGGTTTTAAATAACTCAATATGTTTTCCTGAGAATTTCTGAATAAAAACTCAACTTCAGAAAAATCTAAATTATCCGATTGAAAATAAAATTTCTCTCCTCTTAAAAAAGATCCTGTAAGATATCCCAAACTAAGAATAATAGAATTTACAATATGCTTAAAAGCTTTAAGAGTTACCCTTCCATAGGTTTTTATAGTTAATCTTTTTTTTGAATATGAGTCATTGTCATAATTTTCTTTAACTACAACTAAAACTTTTTTACTTTTACTAATGTTAATACTTAACTTTTCCTCTTCAATAACTCCTAAGAAATCAAATAATTTGGGATGAGAAGGCAAAATACATTTATAAAACTTTTCTTTCTCCTCGTCAAAAAGAAGTGTTTTAAAATGATAAAATTTAGAATTATGTTTTAAAAATATTTTTTTAGTTATGTTTACCTCAAGGTCTTCTTCTATATCTTTGATAAGAAAAGTCTCTTCTGAAATACTATTTTCTCTAAACCTATTCTGTTCGAATATAAAACCTTGTTTAGCACTTTTAAAAAATAAATATTTGTTTTCCTTGTAGTTATCTTTCAATAGGTATTCTTTTCTACCTTCCTTAACAAGCCATTTATATGCTTTTTCAAAATTCATACCTATAAAACCTTTAAGATTTATTAACTTTATTTTCGTTCTGTTTTACAAATGCAGCCCATCCTGTATAGTTTTTCCCGCCCACTTTTGTTCCTGAGTTGTAATAATGACATACCGCTGCAGCCAATCCATCAGTGGCGTCTAAGTTTTTAGGGATTTCTTTTAGGTTTAACAAAGACTTTAGCATTAGAGCAACTTGCTCTTTACTGGCATTACCATTACCAGTTATTGCCATTTTTATTTTTTTAGGTAAATATTCCGTTACTGGAATTTCGCGGGAAAGTCCAGCAGCCATAGCAACTCCTTGAGCTCGTCCCAATTTTAACATCGATTGCACATTTTTCCCAAAGAAAGGAGCTTCTAGCGCAATTTCGTCAGGATTATAGGTGTCAATGAGTTCAATAGTTCTTTCAAAAATAAGTTTTAATTTCAAATAAGGATCCGCGTATTTTTTTAAGAGTAATTCATTCATTTGAACGAATTCCATTTTCTTACCAACCACTTTAATAATCCCGAATCCCATAATGGTAGTACCTGGATCAATACCTAATATTATTTTTTCTGTCTTCAAATTTTTGTACTTTGAACAAATACAAAACTAATCAATTATATCGTTAATGAGTGTCTTCGGTTTAAGAACTTCTAACCCTGCATTTACCAGTTATTTTTGGAAAAGATCGAGTTATCATTCTAAAAATAGAATGTCAATTTCAGGTATCGTTTTTAAATGTTTTTTGATGTTATTATTGGTTTGTATGACAGCTTTTTATACTTGGCATATTTATTTTAATGGTGTAAGTGTTAAGTGGTATACATCAATAGGAGCTCTGGTAGCGGTGTTTTGCAGTGTGTTCATTTCTTATAAACATAGTTCGGCAAAATACATGTTACCTATATATGCTTTGGCTAAAGGATTTTTTTTAGGAGGAATAAGCGCTTATGCTCATAAACGTTTTCCAAATTTACCATTCCAAGCCATAGTAACGACTCTAGTAACATTTTTTGCAATGCTTTTTCTATATAAGTTTCGTTTGATACGCGTAACTAGAGAATTTAGAGCAATAATTATTACGGCATCCTTGAGTATTTTTATGTTGTATTTTATTGGTTGGTGTTTTTGGCTATTTGGTATTACAATTCCGTTTTTATGGGGAAACTCATGGTATGCAATTGTTTTTAATATTATTACAGCGATAGTAGCATCTTTAAGCTTATTATTAGACTTTGATTATATTCACAGATATGTAGGAAAAGCTCCAAAAAGTAGAGAATGGTTAGCTACATGGGGATTTTTAATAACACTTATTTGGTTGTATGTTGAGGTGTTACGATTACTAAGGAAACTTGCTTATTGGAGGTAAGAAAGTTCTTTGTTCCATGAAAAACTGTCTTTGTGCTGATAAAAACTTATTTAATCCCTTTTTTTTGCTTTGCGTATTATTTTATTGTTTTCTTTGGTATAGAGAAAAACAAAATGAACTCTTGTTTATATGAACAAGAAAAATGTATAATTCTAACTTTAAATTATTAGTTATGGGAACAACACCAACGATTTCAATTCCAGGAGAAAAATTAACTATAGTTTCACAAGCTACAAATATGAATGCTCAGATAGTCTTTGGGGCAGGATTATCAAGCTTTACAGCAAGCTCTAAACCTTTAGCACCTTTGGCAATGGCTTCTTTTGATGAAAATGGAAATATAAATGTTTCAGCTTTTATTTATATTCCGAATTCCAAAAATGGAAACGATGTAAACTTTCAAGTTAATGTTTTGCAAACTAACTCGAATAAATTAGCTTTTTATATATCGCATAATGCCTCACCAAAAAAATCGAATACTCAATATCCTTATGGGATTTCGTTTTCAACTTCAGGTGTTAATTATCAACAATTAGGTATAACCAAAGTAAAAGTATATACTTGGGATGATGATCCAGAAGGGTCTAGAGGAACGGAGACAACAGTAGAACATTCGTAAATAAATATGCTTTGCTTTTTAAATATAAAAACCTTGTTTTTTTAAACAAGGTTTTTATATTTTAGTGTTTTTAAACATTTATGATCAGGTTATATTATCTGTTTTTTTTCTTTTTATGTAACGGTCTAATTGGTCAGCAAAAAGATAAACTTTATGTAGATCATATTGAGATAGAAATTTCCGTTTATTTCGATCAACTTGATTTCAAAAAAGCATTTAATTTTTTTAAGCTTAGAGAATGGGATTCAGTTCTAGTATATTCAAATAAACAATTAATAAGAGATAAGAACGAATCAAGATTATTGGATTATTGCCATTTTTTTAGGGGGTATAGCTTTAAACGAAAGAAAGTTTTTAATCAAGCTAAAAGGGAGCTTGAATTGATATCAAACAATTTTGAATTTAATATTTTGAAATTTTTGTCTTTAGGAGATATAGCTTTAGAGAAAAATAAATTTGAAAAAGCTGTTGTTTTTTTTCAAAATGTAATGAATGCTCCAAATAGAAAAAAAATACTGGTCAATAAAAACTCAATAATTCATAACTTAGGGTTATGTTATTTGTATTTGAAGAAATTTGATAAAGCTGAAAAGTATTTAAATGAAAGTATTCTCTATAAGGAAAAAAATAAAGATACTTTGAATTTAATTGGAGCTTATGGTAATATAGCAAATCTTTATTATGAGCAGTATAAAGATGATTTAGCAATACCTTATTTTGAGAAGGCTTATAGTTTATCTAAAAAGCTAAAAATTAATCAAAATGATCTAACTCGTTCTCAGTTAAATAATAAGAAAAGATTAATTTTTAAGAACAGAAGAATATCTTCTAAAAATATGGCAGTTGTTGAAGAAAACCGGAAAAACTTTAATAAAGCTTTGGTTTATAGAAAAGAGATGGAAAGATGGGTAGATTCTCTGAATAATCAAAATACAATATACGCTGTGGCAGAAAAAGAAAAAGAGTTCGCAGTCCAACAAAAACAGAAAGAAGTAGATCTTTTACATATAAAAAATGAACTTCAAGAAACACAAAGAAATATCTTTTTATATTCGGCAGTCGGTCTATTAATCCTTTTGGGAGGAAGCCTTTATTTTTATCGTGAAAAAGTGAAAAATAATAGAATTATCACGGAACAAAAGGAAACTTTAGATGAGTTAAATGCAACAAAGGACAAACTTTTTTCAATCGTTAGTCACGATTTAAGATCATCCGTAAATGCTTTGAAAAACAGTAATAAAATACTGGTGTCTAATTTAGAATCGAAAAACCTCATTGCTTTAGAAGATTTACTTAAAAAAAACAGTGCCATTGTTAATGGAGCTTATGGATTGTTAGATAATTTGTTGAATTGGGCTTTGCTACAAACCAAACAACAGTACTTTTATATAGAAAAACAACGCTTGTTTATTATCGCAGAGCATGTATCTTATAATTATCAACCTTTATTATTAGAAAAAGAACTTTCATTTGAAAACACGGTGTCTAAAAAAAACGTTGTTTACGCCGATCAGGAGTCTTTGAAAATAGTGTTGAGAAATTTATTAGATAATGCGATTAAGTTTTCTAAAACTAGAGGAAGTATTAAAATATATACCAGAAACACTTCGGAAAATTATTGCGATTTGGTGATTGAAGATACTGGTTTAGGAATGAGTGAAGAGACTCGCTTGAAGCTATTGGAAGATAATGTTCTTTTAAATAAAAAAGAGCATGAAGATGTTATTGGAACTGGTTTAGGACTGCAATTATGTAAATCGATGATTACTAAAAATAATGGAAAATTTGATATTGAGAGTGAATTAGGAAAAGGTACTAAAATGATTGTATCTTTACCTAAAATACCTCTTAATGGATAATGTAAATATTTTAATTATTGAAGACACTCCTCAGGAAAGTGATCGCTTAGTTAAAGTGCTTGAAGCCAATAATTATAGCGTGTCTGGTGTTGCACCTAGTTTTAAAGAAGCCTTGGCTTTATATTATAAGGTAAAGGTAGACATTGTAATAATCGACATTTTTTTGAATGGTGTTCCTGATGGAATTACTTTTGCAGAAACCATTAATACCGTACCTGAAGCTTCCAAACCTTTTGTTTTTTTGACGAGTAGTACAGATCGTAAAATCTTTGAGCGAGCAAAACTCACGCAACCTTTTAGTTTCTTAATGAAGCCTTTTAACGAACTCGAAGTTTTGTACGCCATAGAAATGGCAGTTGAAAAGTTTTATGATCAAGAAGATGTCTTTATAACGGAAGAAGAAGATACAGTTATAAGCAGTGACTATTTGTTTATTAAAAAAGGGAAGTCTCTCAAAAAAGTTCAAATAAAAGAGATTATCTACATTGAAGTAGAAGAAAAATACTGCAATATTATTACAGAGAAAGAAAAGTTTGTTATTCTTATTTCCCTTACCAAACTACTAACCCTTCTCGATAATGCCATTTTTGCAAGAACGCACCGAAACTTTATTGTTAATATTGAGAAAATTATAGAGATAGTTCCTGCCGATAATTTGATTCTTGTATCAGGAAATCATAAAGTTACTTTGAGCGATCGTTATAAGGATATTATTAAAAAAGTTAGAACTTTAAAGTAGGGGAGAGTCTAAAGTCCAAAGTCCAAAGTCTAAAGTTTAAAGTTGAAGATGTAAATCTAGAAATATCGTTGTTGATTTCTAATTTCCAAGTAATTCTTAACTCAGTGCTTAAAATTTAATATTTAAGAGCATACAACTTACCATTCAAGATTCGCAATTCAGCATTTAAGATTATAATGAACGCTTAAAAACTTCGTTCCATAGATTCTCTATTTTATGGAAATCAATCCTGCTCTTATTCCATTTTAAATAATAAGCCTTCAATTCTGAGATACTTTTACCTCAGAAATGTAAGGTGTTTGATGTTTTTAAGAAAACAAAAACACGACCTTTTAAAGTGGAGCAGCAACCACTACATCAAACGAGGCGGAATCCGAAAAGCCTAATGAGTAGGAAACAAAAACCAAATATTATGTCAACTCAAACTGAAATTACTACTAACGTACAAACGATGCAAGGAACTTTAGGAAGCTTAGTTAATTTAAATGGCTCTTACGTAAACTTCAATTTAATAGTTGATGAAGAAACTCATCAAGTACATGGAACTGTTCGTATTCATATGAATCCTCCAGTAGAAAAACCATATGTAGGAAATGTTAAAGGGACTGTTTATGCTACGGGCTATGGGGCTTTCACAAAAGTAATCACTTTGGAAGGGGCAATTCCTTCAAATGATGCTATATCTACTATAGTATTTCCATTTAATGCTCATTTTGCTTTAGAAGCTAATAGTAAGGGGTTAGGAGGTTTTAATTTCCGAGGTAAGCATTACGAAAATTTACCAGTAGAAGTTAGATCTTAATCTCAATTTCAATTTCAATAGAGTGGAGAGGTAACCACTATATCAAACGTGGAGGAATTTGAAACCTTTTATAAATAAAGCAGGAATAGCAATTGTATTAGCAGAATATATTGCTATCCCGTTTAACAATCAACAAAAAAGTATAGTATGACTACATCAACAAACACCGCAGTAGAAACAATTTATTACAAGGGTACCATGGGATTTGTTCCTAACCTTTTAGCAACCATCGTTAATTTTTCATTATTAGTGCATCCAGATGATCATACAGTAAGTGGAACTGTAAGAATTAGTGATGGAACTGATAAAAAGACATATGTAGGTAAAGTGTCTGGTACTGTTTACGCTGCTGGAGTGGGAGAAATTGTAAGAGTATTGCATATAACAGGAAACATTCCTGCCGATATAAAGGATGCTCCACTTCAATTGTCTTTTGAAGCGAACATGGCTTTAAAGGCAGACTGGAATGGCGAAGGAGGGTTCTCTTTCTTAGGGAAACATGAAGAGGGAGTTCCTGTGAAAGCAGATGTTTTTAAACTATAAAATATAGTTTACTAGTAAGCTCTTTGTAGTATTACTTGGAGCTTTTTTAATTTTTTTAACCTTAACTATTACTATTATGAATGTATTAACTGTAAAATTTTCGAAAGGGAGTGATGTTGCCCATAAAGACATTTACATTGGTTTTGTTCCTGGAAGTACCAATGATAAATTTGATATAAGTTACCATGCAGGTGAATTTGAACCTTTAGAGGTAGAGGTTCAGCCGTTAAATGCAGAAAAAGGAAAAGGAAACTGGTTAACCTTAGAACAGTTGCAGAGTGGAGTTCAAATGAAACACTTTAGCGGTAGAATTTATATTTGTTATGGTCAGCCTTGGGAAGTTTTGGATCCTTATTATGAACCAGCTCAAAATATTACCGATCCAAATTTCTTTTTAAGATATGACAAAATGGAGTTAACTTTTAATGGTGCTTCAACAGATGTTGCGGATTTAACAAGTATAGATTACTGGAGTATTCCAATGAAATTAGAAACTTCTTTAGATGGATTAATTCCAGTGCAAATTGATTATGGTTTAAAGCAGGGAGTAACGTCTAGTGAGGTTTATAAAAGGTTAGATAAGTTAACTTCAACGCCGAAATCTGGATTAAGTAATGCACTTCCTGCTTTGGTTCCAGGAAAGTTTACCCAAAACCCGAATCAACCAGGATCAGGTTTCGCTAGAATTATAGGACCATCTTCTTATCCACCAATTGGAGGTGTACCTGTAACACCATATCATTTGTTTGCGGCTTATTTAACTTATTTAAATGAAAATTTTGGAACAAATTCTAAAAATAATGCTGTTTCTATTAAAGGATTAGGAAATGGAGTTATCGCTAAAATAGCAGGGCATTTTAATGGAGTAGGGCCGAATGTACCACCAACGGGATCTCAGAGTGCGCAGAATTATGATTTAACGGCATCTATTGATGAGAGTTTAGATATTACGCTAACTGGTAAAATAGGAGGAGTAGAAACAACTCTTTTATATAAAAAAGAAGATTTAATAAATCCTGATGGGATTTATGGAGCAAATGCAATGTTCTCACTAAATGGTGCAGCAAAACAGAACCCAGCGAATGACGTGTATGGTTGGATTACTGGTGATCTATTAGCAGGGTTTAATATTGGTGCAATTGGATCAATTACATCTTTTGGAGGCACAATGGCAGGAACAATGACGAGTAGTGAATGGTTTAGTCAAATACCAAATACATCATTGTTTAGTAATCTTCAAAGTAATGATGCATTTTACAATCAATATGCAGCGGCATTACAAGGATTGTCTCAAGCCTACAATTTTGCATACTCCGATCGTTTCTCGGCAGTTCAAGTTTCACTTGATCCTGCTAAGGTGAATACATTAACTATTTCTTTTTACGATGTAAATACTTCAGAGTAAAAAATAATTATTCAAGAAATAAAAGCAAAATTAATTTTGAAAAGTAAAAACATGTCAAATAATACAGCGACATCAACAATAAAAGGATCTAGGTCCATAGAAAGATTTGTGTTTGATTATACTATAAATACAACTACAAACGAAATTACGGTTAATGCTAGTATCAATGGAATCAATTTAGGAACCAGTAATTTGAATCCTGAAAATTCAAATCAAGATTTCGGGCAAAATACAGAGGTGCTGGAATTTTCAGGAACGGTATCCGCTAATTACGAAACTTCAGAGTTGCATTGTACTACTGAAATAAAGGAATATGGTAAAGTTGTTTATCAAGGCAAAGGAACCATTGCTACTTGGTAGTAGGTAGTTCGTTTCTATCTAAGAATAAACAAGTGGAGCGGTAGCACTATAAAAACGAGGCGAAATCTGAAAAGCCTTATACGAGTAAGAACCTAATGCCAGTTGGTGTTTGAAATTACCCTAAAATAAAATGAAGATTTTTTTCTTTATCTAAAGGAAAAAAGAACGTTTTAACCCGGTAATTTCAAATTACAAATGGTATAACTTTAAGATTATGAAAACTGTAGAATAAACAGAAGTATTGGTTGATTACGAGATCACTGTATCGAAACCCAAAACAACAGGTGAGTTTATTGGATTTTTAAGAGACCAAGGCTTTAAAGGGAATGTAGCAACAAATACTAATTATCCTGGGAAAATATGGTTAGGGACTAATACTAATGATGAATAGATTAACGTATTCGAAAAGTATAATAAAAAGAAAAAGAATATGCTTTTATGTGAAAGCCTATGATGCGCTTCTAAATTAAATAGAAGCGCATATTTTTTATATTATAACTGTTATAAGTTTACTTCACCTCCAACGAAGTAAACTGAAACGAATTCCCATCAAACAATCCTTTATCAGATAGCTTTAAAGATGGAATAACGAGTAAAGCCATAAAAGACAAAGTCATATAAGGAGCTCTAAGTTCACTACCCATGTTTTTTGCTATGGCATCAAGTTTTGCATAGGCTTTACCAATTTCGTCAGCAGGCTTGTCACTCATTATTCCAGCAATAGGTAGCGCAACTACTTTAGATTCTTTGTCGTTTACTGCACAAATTCCACCTTTGTTTTCTATTAACAAGTTGACGGCTTTACAAATCATTTTATCAGAAACACCTACGGCAATAATATTATGAGAATCATGCCCAACAGAACTTGCAATGGCTCCTTCTTTTAAACCAAAGCCTTTTATAAAAGCAACGGAAGGTTCGCTATTTTGGTAGCGATTTACCACAGTCATTTTTAAAACATCACTTTCAGTATTAGAAACTAAATTTCCATCTTTAATTAAAGAATCAGATTCTATTTCATTTGTCACTAACTCTCCATCAAGGGCTTCAATAACTCTAATTTTTTCTGATGATGAATGAAACTCAAAATCTTCTATATTTTTCTTTTCAGTATCAAAATTGTTTAAAACATCAAAATCAACATGCTTCACAAATGAAGCTCCATTTTTGGCAACCAATTCACCGTTAATATAGGTTTGGAGTACTTTAAAGTTTTCTAAATTTTCAACAATAATAAAATCGGCATCATCTCCATTTTGTAATAATCCAACATCCAAATTGTAATGTTTTACGGGGTTGATGCAAGCAGCTTGAAGGACTTTAAATACATCAATATCTTTCTTTACCGCTCTTTCGCATAACTGATTTATATGGCCTAACAATAAATCATCAGGGTGTTTGTCATCAGAACAAAACATCATGTTTTCGTAATGTTCAGGAAGTAATTCAATTAAAGCTTCAAAATTCTTAGCGGCACTGCCTTCTCGGATAATCACTTTCATTCCTTTTTGAAGTTTTTCCAATGCTTCTTCATAAGTAAAACATTCATGATCGGTATAAATTCCAGCCGCAATATATTTATCTAGGTCTCCACCTCTTACTCCAGGAGCATGCCCATCAACGGGTTTGTTGTAATGTTTTGCCCAAGCTATCTTTTTCAGCACTTCTTCATCTTGATAAATAACACCTGGGTAATTCATCATTTCAGCCAAATATTTAATATCTGGATTGGACATCATTTTTTTAATATCATCAGAGTTGATAATTGCTCCTGCACTTTCAAAAGAAGTGGCTGGAACGCATGAAGGTGCTCCGAAGTTGAATTTCAAGGGAACTTTTTTCCCATTTTCAATCATAAAATCAACTCCTTTTACGCCTAAAACATTGGCAATTTCATGCGGGTCAGAAACAGTAGCTACGGTTCCATGTGTTACGGCAATCTTAGCAAACTCTGAAGGAACTAACATAGAGCTTTCAATATGAATATGAGCATCAACAAAGCCAGGTAGAATGAATGTTTCATTGGAATGTTCCTTTTTTATAATTGATTTAACTTTTCCGTTTTCAATTTCAAGTTCTCCTTTAAAAACCTTTTTGTTTAGTATGTCGACAATATTTCCTTGTATAAGCATTGTTTACTCTTGTTATTAGTGGTAATGGGTGAAATATAATTATTTTTTAAGACAAAATATCTTTGAAAGATAAAAAAGAAAGGAGGTTGAAGGGAAGTACTAGCTGTGGATAAGCATAAAATAAAAAAGCATCCTGGAAAGGATGCTTTTTAAAAAAAATTATTTTTTTATGATCGGTGGTCCACCAGCTAAAATTTCTTCACTAGCGAACTCTTCAAATTGTTTAAAGTTTTCTCTAAATGAATCAGCAAGTTTATGAGCTGTTTCATAATAACCTTTATCATTATTCCAAGCCTGACGTTGACTTAATAATTCAGATGGAATACCAGGGCATTTTCTTGGTTGAGCTAATCCGAACACCGAATGGATATGGTAATCTTCATGAGTAATTTCAGAAGGCAATCCACCGTTGAGGGCAGCATCAATCATTGCACGAGTATATTTTAACTTCATTCTATCACCAACTCCGTAAGGTCCTGCAAACCATCCAGTGTTTACTAACCATACGTTAACACCAGTTTCTTTCATTTTCTCGCTTAACATTTCTGCATAACGAGTTGGATGCAAAGGCATAAAAGGCGCACCGAAACAAGCTGAAAAACTTGGTAGAGGCTCAGTAACTCCTGCTTCAGTACCGGCAACTTTAGCAGTATAACCTGAAATAAAGTGGTAAGCTGCTTGACCCGGTGTTAACTTCGAAATAGGAGGTAACACACCAAAAGCATCAGCCGTTAAAAAGAAAATGTTTTTTGGATTATTACCTATTGAAGGAGTTTTAATATTTTCAATATGATGAATTGGATAACTTACACGTGTATTTTGAGTAATAGAAGTGTTTCCAAAATCTACATCACCTTTTTCGTCAGTAACGATGTTTTCTAAAATAGCACCTCTTTTAATCGCGCCGTAAATTTCAGGTTCTTTTTCCTGAGACAAGTCAATTACTTTTGCATAACAACCTCCTTCAAAATTGAAGACACTGTTTTCTGCAGTCCATCCGTGTTCATCATCTCCGATTAAACTGCGATTTGGATCAGTAGACAATGTTGTTTTTCCTGTTCCTGATAGTCCAAAGAAAATAGAAGTATCTCCTTCCTTACCAACATTAGCAGAACAGTGCATTGGTAATGTGTTTTTAAATACAGGTAAGATAAAGTTTAAAGCAGAGAAAATCCCTTTTTTAATTTCACCTGTATAACCAGTTCCTCCAATTAAAGCTATTTTTTTACCAAAATTTAAAATGGCAAAATTGTGCTGACGAGTTCCATCTTCTTCTGGTTTTGCCATAAATCCAGGAGCATTAATTACAGTCCATTCTGGAGAAAAAGTTTTTAATTCTTCAGAAGTTGGTCGTAAAAACATGTTATAGGCAAACATATTACTCCAAGGATACTCATTAACAACTCTAATGTTCAACTTATAGTTTTCGTCTGCACAAGCGTAACTATCTCTAACGAAAACTTCTTTGTCAGAAAGGTAGTTTGTTACCTTTACGTATAACTTATCGAATTTTTCCGAATCAAAAGGTAAATTGATATCACCCCACCAAATTTCATCTTTAGTTATATCGTCTTTTACAATAAAGCGATCCATTGGAGAACGGCCCGTAAACTCACCTGTTTTAACAGCTAAAGCCCCGAAGCTAGTGTTTTCTCCTTGCTCTTTTTCGATAGTAATATCATGTAACTCGTCTGAAGTCAACTGATAACGAACTGTGGCATTTTTGACACCAAGATTGTCTATCGAAATCGTTTTCGCATCAAGATTTGTCATCTCTAAATATTTTAGTTGTGTTTTATATAGGACAAAAATAGTTCTTTTTGTTAAACGAACTAAAACAATATGTAAATTTATTAACTATTCATTTTTAATAACTTTTCTGGAAAAATTGAAGGCAACCATAAACCAAGCAATAATTAAAAACACACCTCCTAATGGAGTTATAAACCAAATTGATTTAGCGGGAATTCCCAATAGATGAATACAATAAATAGATCCAGAAAAGAAGAGGATACCGATAAATGTTGTGATGGATATTTTATTTTTTACTGAATTCGTTAAATGTTGGCTGAGGTTAACAAATAATAATAGTAAAACATGGTAAATTTGATAGCGAACGGCGGTTTCAAAGCTGTTTAACGCCTCGGGAGATAATTTACTTTTTAAGGCATGTGCGCCAAAGGCTCCGAGAATGACTGCGATGGCTCCTAAAACACTACTTATTGTTATATTTTTATACATTTTAATGTTTTTTGTTTGAAATTAAACTTTTTTACCGATATTGTGATCAGAAAATAACATAACAAAAGTACGCCTAAAATGAGAAATATATTGATTATAGGAGCAGGTAGATCGAGCTCATCACTTATCAAGTATTTAATAGATAAATCAGAAGAAGAGTCACTCCATATTACCATTGGAGATGTATCACTAGAAAATGCTTTATCTAAAGTTGAGGGATCTGTAAATACATCTGCAATTAAACTAGATGTGTTTGACCAAAAGGATAGGGAAGCGGCAATTGAAAAAGCCGATATTGTAGTGTCAATGCTTCCAGCTCGTTTTCATATTGAAGTAGCAAAAGATTGTATTCGATTTGGAAAGAGTATGGTTACCGCCTCGTATATTTCTGAAGAAATGAAAGCCTTAAACGATGAAGCAGTAGCGAAAGGGTTGGTTTTTATGAATGAAATAGGACTCGATCCAGGAATTGATCATATGAGTGCTATGCAGGTAATTGATAGAATTAAAGAGAACGATGGTAATATGTTATTGTTTGAATCTTTTTGTGGTGGTTTAGTAGCTCCCGAAAGTGATTCCAATTTATGGAGTTATAAATTTACATGGAACCCAAGGAATGTGGTTTTAGCAGGACAAGGTGGAGCATCAATGTTTGTTCAAGAAGGAACTTATAAATATATACCTTATCACAAGTTATTTCGAAGAACTGAATTTTTAACGATTAATGGAAGTGGAAGATTTGAAGCATATGCAAATCGTGATTCTCTAAAATATAGGAGTATTTACGGATTGGAAGATATCCAAACTATGTATAGAGGTACTATTCGTAGAGTTGGTTTTTCTAGGGCATGGAATGTTTTTGTTCAATTAGGAATGACTGATGATAGTTATGTTATTGAAGATTCTGAAAATATGAGCTACCGCGATTTTACGAACTTATTTTTAGCATATTCTCCAAGTGACTCGGTTGAATTAAAGTTTCGATCTTATTTGAAAATTGATCAAGATGATTTAATGTGGGATAAGTTTTTAGAGTTAGATTTGTTTAGCTCTAAGAAAAATGTTGGTTTGAAAAGCGCCACCCCAGCTCAAATATTACAAAAAATATTGATGGAATCGTGGACATTAAAAACTGAAGATAAAGATATGATTGTAATGCATCATATTTTTGGGTATCTACAAAATGGCGAAAAGAAACAGATAGAAAGTAGTATGGTGATTAAAGGAGATGATCAGATATATACTGCAATGGCTAAAACTGTGGGGCTTCCAGTTGCAATGGCTACCCTTAAAATTTTAAATGGTGATATTACAACTCCAGGAGTGCAATTACCAATTAAGAAAGAAGTATACGAACCTATATTAAAAGAATTGGAAGAATACGGTATTACGTTTGTCGAAAAAGAAGTTCCTTATTTAGGCTACAATCCAGATAGTGTGAAGGGGTAAATAATAAACATACAAAAAGAGTAACATTTTATTTTTATGAGTGTCTTTTGTTTAAAAGACTTAAAATGAAGAAAATATCAGTTACTCTTTTTTTCTTATTCTTATGTATTCAATTACTCGGACAAGCAACAAATGAATATAAAATTCATTATTTTATAAAAAGCTCGCCATTAAAAAACCAACAATCTTCAGGAACTTGTTGGAGTTTTGCTACTACTTCGTTTATCGAAACCGAAGCAATTCGATTAAGAAAAGAACCTATATCGCTTTCTCCCATATTTTACGTACACCCAACTTATATAGAAAAGGCAAAGAAATATATTGACTCTGAAGGTAAGTCGCGGCTCGATAGTGGAGATTTAACGTTTAGTGTTTTAAAAGGTTATAGTAAATACGGAGCCATACCTGAAATTGTATACAACGGAATTATTGAAGAAGATTGGCAGCATGACCATGTTGAAATGGATAATGCAATTGAAGCAATGATAAAATCGATAGCTACTAGCGGTTATGGAAGAATAAAGCCAAGTAGTTGGAAAAAAGCATTGCAAGGTGTTTTAAATGCATATTTAGGGAAAATACCTGATACATTTATATATGAGCAAAAGGAATATACTCCGAAGAGTTTCGCACGGGAGTTTGTTAGCATTAATACAAACGATTATATCGAAATTACGAGTTATAGTCATTATCCGTTTTATGAAAATTTTATTTTGAATATTCCTGCAAACTGGGGTGAGAATCTATATCTCAACGTTCCAATAAAAGATTTTGAACTTTTAATTGATAATGCACTTAAAAAGGGGTATTCATTGGCATGGGATGGAGATGCCTCAGAGCCAAACTTTAATTTTAAGAGTGGAGTTGCTAAACTCACTTTAAAAGAGGAGTTAATTGCAGTAACACAAGAAATGCGACAAAAAGCTTTTGAAGATGGAACTACTAACGATGATCATAATATGCATTTGTTAGGTAAAGCAACGGACGAAGCAGGAAAAGAGTTTTACATTATGAAAAACTCCGAAGGAATGAATGATAAAGGAGGATATGTGTATATGTCGAAAAACGCCTTAATGTTAAAGACAATATCTGTTCTTGTGCACAAGAATGCATTGCCTAAAGAGATTAGTAAGAAATTGAAAATTTAGCAAAGTAGCATAGTTCTACATCTTCAAATAAAAATCCTTAGTTAAATCAATATAGGCGTCGGTATACTGGTGCCTTTCCTTTTCAATAATTAATTCTTCATTAACTAGATCGCTCTCTTGAAAAGAAAACTCCAGTAAACTTCTTTTTATTTCCGAAGTGCTATTTCCTTTTACATGACAAACTCGTTTGAGTTTTAAATGATATTTATTTGCTAACGCTACAAAATTAGACTCTTCTTTATACGGAATTACTACAGCAAATATTCCATTTTGATTAAGTATTTTACTACTGCCTTCAATTAACTGATTGAAAGGGAGAGATTCGGTAAAACGAGCTTTATTTCGTGAGTCATCTTCTGTTTTATAGTCATCGGTATAAAATGGAGGGTTTGAAATTATCAGATCGTAGGTTTCTTCCTCCTCTTGAATTTCTTCTATAAGCTCATTGAAATTACCATGATAACAAAACAAACGATCACCCCAATTGGAGCGTTCGAAATTTTCAACAGATTCTTGATAGGCTAATTCATCTATTTCAATAGCTTCTATAGTACTAGCATTACATCGTTGCGCTAGCATCAAAGATATAACTCCCGTTCCTGAACCGATATCTAAAATAGTATCAGGATAGTTTTTTAAATCACACCAGGCTCCTAAAAGGACGGCGTCTGTCCCAATTTTCATGGCAGATTTTTCTTGGTATACGGTAAACTCTTTAAATGTAAATGGCTTCATGAGGCGAGGTTTTAACTTCCTTGTAGTTTATAGAAAGCGTCCTATTAGTCTTTCGGCATTAAACCATAAAAAAAGTACTATAGCTAAAAGTATAATAAGTATTAACCCTTTTTTTGGGTTTGCTTTTTTGGGACTTCCAAATCGTCTTTGAAATTTCATCTTAAATGTTTTTCCTACAAAAGTAGGTTGCAAATATACACGCTAATATCGGTTCTTTTTCTAATTTAGATCGAACTTATTTCATTTTCGTTGCTCTTAGCATTTCTCTTTTTCCGGGAGGACCGGGTAATCTTTCTACTGAGAAACCAACAGCTTCCATTGCTCGCCTAGTACTTCCTTTTGCCGAGTATGTAACTAAAACTCCTTCATTTTTTATAGCCTCAAACATTTTTCTGAAAATATCTTCTGTCCATAGATCAGGCTGAACACGAGCACCAAAGGCATCAAAATAAATCAAATCATAACAATCTGAATCCTTAATTTCTTTAAAGAATTTTTGTTGCTTTTTTAAAGAAAATAGTTTCGAAATATGGTGTTCTTTTTCCCATGAAACCTCATGTAGCTTGTCAAAGATATTCTTGTACTTCTCAGCATTTAGTTCAGATACATAATTCAATTTTTTAATTTCATCTTTTTCGATGGGATAGGCTTCAACACCCGTATAGTTAATTATCCTTTTTGATTCTAGAAATGTAATAAAGCAGTTTAGCCCAGTTCCAAAGCCTATCTCAAGAATAGAAACTTCTTTTTTTTTAATGGATTCTAATCCATATTTAATAAAAACATGATACGCTTCTTGAATAGCACCATGTTTAGAATGATATTGTTCATCCCAGTCTGGTAAATGTATGGTTGTTGAGCCATCTGAGGTTATAATTATTTCTCGTTTCATTTGATTAATAATTTTTTAATTCTAGAGATTGGACCTCTGCATGAAGTTTGATGACATGCAATACAACTTTGTACAGCCTTATTGAAATTACTTTTTTGATTTTGAGGGTTCTCTTTATAGAGCAGCTTCATATTATCAATATATTTAAGCGAAAATTTCTCGAAATCACTTGTTCTATCATTATTGTCTGTAAGTTTGGCCGTATGAATGGTTAAATATCTCTCAGGAAAAGAACCAATATTTTCATTATTCAATATTTTCTTTTTTATATCAGCATTCATATAATACATGGTATTCATTAAAGAAGCCATTTCAGAAGGTTGATACATAACTAATTCAGAGCTCGTCGTATTCTTTTCCTTTTTGTGACAAGAAGCAAATAGAAAAGCTATAAAGATCAATCGAAAATAAAATTTCATTCGGATATAGTCAGATTTAAATATGAAAATATTGGGTACATTGGATATAATCTTCTAATTACCTTATGTTGTTCAGAAAATGAGCTATTCTTTCATTAGAACACCATCTGCTTCAAAAGCATATGTGTATTCAGGTTCAGTAATTTTGGCTATTTCTTCTTCGGGTTTACCAGCGTCTTTAGCATAATGTTGTAATTCATCAACTGAAATTTCGGTAACAAAAGCTTTACCATTTACAATAACTTCTTTGTCTTCCGAGTTTAACGGCATGAAAAAACCATAATCCTTAAAGCGAACCATCGATTCTTTGTTTTCTCCAAGGTCTAATTTCATCCAACATCCTTTTTTCTTACAAACAGAATTTATGGAAGAAGTAAATTTTAGGTCTAATGTGTCTCCAGATTTTAAATTTTTATACTTGTTTAACAGCTCTGTTTTTGTAATTGGAGCGTTAGAGGAAATTTTTTCTCCAAATGATACATATTCAGCTTTTTGAGTCTTTTCTTCGGTAGAATTTTCTTTATTGGTTGGTTTACATGCTCCAAATAAGCTAGCAACTACTAAACTAGTAAATAACAATCTTTTCATAATCAGTTGTTTATGTTGATGTGGATAGTAAAGATAGAAATATTTGTTTGATTCTTTAAGTAAATGATTTTTGTACTAGTTGTTTTTGTAAATTTGTTACAAACTAAAACTTTAATTTTATGGATATTAAAATTCAGCAAGTGGAAGCTTCAAAAATCGAGGGTGTAGATTTTAGTAATTTGTCTTTTGGACAAGTGTTTACAGATCATATGCTTGTTTGTAGTTATACAAATGGTGAATGGGAAAATCCAGAAATTATTCCATACGGGCCAATGACTTTTGAACCGTCAGCCAGAGTTTTTCATTATGGACAAGCAGTTTTTGAAGGAATGAAGGCATATAAAGATGATGCCGGAGATATTTTCTTATTTAGACCTGATGAGAGTATTAAAAGGTTAAATGCATCTTCGGAAAGATTGGCAATGCCTGCTTTACCGGAAGAAATATTTCACAAAGGATTAAAAAAGTTACTTCACTTGGATACTGAATGGATTAAAGAAGGTTTTGGTAACTCTTTATATATTCGACCTTTTGTAATTGCTACAGAACCAGCTATTTCAGCATCGCCTTCAAATGATTATAAGTTTATTATCATTTGTTCTCCCGCTCAGTCGTACTATGCAGGTGAAGTTAGAGTAGTTGTAGCTGATAAATTTAGTAGAGCAGCTAATGGAGGTGTTGGTTACGCAAAAGCGGCTGGTAATTATGCTTCTCAATTTTATCCAACAAGTTTAGTTAATAAAGAAGGTTATCAGCAAATAATTTGGACAGATGCTAATACTCATGAATATATGGAGGAAGCTGGAACTATGAATATTTTCTTTAGAATAGGAGATAAGTTAATTACAGCACCTACCAATGATAGAATTTTAGATGGTATTACAAGAAAATCAATAATTCAATTAGCAATAGACAATAATATTGAGGTTGAGGTAAGAAACATACAAGTGTCTGAAGTTAAAGAAGCGGCTGAAAAAGGGGAGTTAAAAGAATTGTTTGGTTCAGGTACTGCGGCAGTTGTAAATCCAATTAAAGGGTTTAAACATAAAGATTTTACTTACGAGTTGCCAGAATTAGAGTCTACTTATGCATCATTCTTCAAGGAAAAACTTATGAATATTCAGTATAATAAAACTGAAGATGTTCATGGTTGGAGAGTAAAAGTTTAACATTTACAATATTTTCCCTACATTTATAGTTAGTTTGTTATAAATTAACATTTAGAGGGGGGCATGAAAAATATTTTAATAGCAGTCATATCTGTTATTGCTGGGTTTGCAATAATAGCATTTGGCTATAGTTTCTATTCTGATACGAACAGTTCAGGTATAGATTCAATTGCTGAAAAGACTGATAATACTGCAGCAAATAATCCATTAGAATCGATTCAAGGTAGTTTTGATCTTTGGGATACTTATTCAAAAAACAATATTGATTTAATGTCTAGTTTTCATCCGTTGGATGAGAATGGAAAGACCATAGGAAAAGGAATGTTTTTAAGTTTATTAAGAACTGGATTGTTTTTGCCAAATAGTGGATTAAAAAATGGAAAGAAATCGTATCGTCTTGTTTCTTTGAAAAAGAATGCTGATGAAAAAGTAAAAAAGAATATTATTAGTTTAGCGAATACAGCAAACCATTACTTTAGACTAGAAGGTAAAAAACTACCTGACTACAATTTTGTTAGTTTGAAAGGGCAAGCTTTTAATAAAAAGGATACCAAAGGGAAATTGGTTGTTATAAAATGTTGGTTTATTACTTGTAAAATTTGTGTGGAGGAGTTTCCTGAATTAAACAAGTTAGTTGATAAATATAAAGATAAAAATGTAGTGTTTGTTAGTTTAGCTTTCGATAAAAAAGACAAATTAGAAGAGTTTTTAAAGACTAAAGAGTTTAAGTATCCAACCGTTCCATCACAAAAGGAGTACATGGTGAAAAAGTTAAAATTAAAACAATACCCTACCCATATTATTGTTGACAGTAATGGTGTTATTATGAAAATGGTAAGTAACGTCCATACATTAGCTTCTGAACTGGATAGGATAAAAGGAAAATTTTAGACTAATTATCTAAGATTTTTTGAATATTAGGCTTAAAGTAATTTGGACCTTTTAATACTTTACCATCTTCACGGTAAATAGGGTTACCATCTTCACCTAGTTTACTCATGTTACTGCGTTGAATTTCGTTAAAAACTTCTTCAATTTTATGTTGCATTCCATGTTCAATAATAGTACCACATAGAATATATAGCATGTCTCCTAAGGCATCTGCAACCTCAATTAAGTCGTTGTTTTCAGCAGCTTCTAAGTATTCTTCATTTTCTTCTTTCATTAAGTTGAAACGAAGTAAATTTCTATCCTTACCAATATCAGCAGTAGGTTTGTTTTTTATACCTAAACCAAAAGCTTTGTGAAACTCATGAACAGCATTAATTTTATCTTTCATCTGTATGTTTATTTAATTCCTAGTTTTTTCTCAGTTTCCTCTAAGCTGAATTCTGACCAATCGTTAATGTGGTGCTTTATATTCATTTTAGTAAAATCTTCAATGTTTTTCTTGTTAACACCAACAAAATGAATTCCTAAATTTTGGGCGGTAGTAACATCCCACAGAGCGTCACCAAAAGAGATGATATGATCGAATTCGTTAACTCCATAATATTTTTTAGCCTTGTTCATTGCAGAAGTAACAATACCTTCTCTTGTAAATATTTCATTTGAAGATTCCAGAACTTCAGGGATCATATTAATACCAGCTTGTTGTAATTTAAGTAATGCGGGTTTTAGTATTGATCCTGTAGCAAAACAAACACCGTAGTCGGTTTCTTGAATAAAGAAATCTATAATTTTATGAGCATCCAAAATTTCAGGTGTGTCTGGAAAAGTTAAAAAACGATCAGTCATTACTTTTTCAAATTCAGGAATTAAATCAAAACTAAAATCTTTTCCATGGGTTTTAGAATAATTTACGGCGAAAATATAACTGTCGGAGGCATTCTTATAGGTTCTCCAGTCAGTGTTTACATCTGTAATTCCAAAATGGTTCATTGCAAATAAAAGTGAGTCGGTATGTTTTTCTTCACTTTTAGTAAGTGTGTCATCAATATCTAAAACAATAAGATTTTTCTTTGTCATTATATTCGAAGTTTACTTTTTAAGAGTTTGCGATACTCGAAATGAATTTCTAAAAGTAGTATGCTTATGATAAAATATGGGCATATTTTTATAATTCTATAGTAAAGAGTTTATCATAATAAAATCATTCTTTAACTTTGCTAAAAATACAATTTTATGTTTACTCCAGGACGAATAATATTTGCAAGTTTGTTTGTTGTTGTTTTTGTATCGATAATGATATTTAGCTACAAAAAAGATGCAAAAAGAAATAAAAAATACTATCAAAATGGAGCTTTATATACGGCTATTGGTATTATAGCAACAATTTTACTCCTATTTTTATTTAAATATATAAATAAGCATTAACTCATTTCTTCTACATCACTAAGTTTATGATGATCTAAAATAGTATAACCTTCCTGATTAAATTCTGATGAAGGCTTATACTTCGCGTTGGTTATTAACTGCATAAAATCATAGGAAGTTGCTTGATAAACAACTTGTCCGAACGATTCTTCATGGTATTTTAGTAATACATATAATTTAGCATCCAGTGCTTTAATTTCTTTGGGCGAGTATTTATTTAATGGGCTAACATTATCAATTTCATGAACAATTGTCCATACGGTTGGTAAGTACATTATTTTATCTCTTTCAAGAGATAATTGATAATAGTTTCTGCTATAGCTATCGTCTTCATTTTTTTCGTTCATGGACAGGGTAACTGTTATTTCAGGTTCGATCATTACCGTTTTTCTACTATTCATTAATCGAAACATTATAGCTTTTGTTTCTTTAAAATCTCTATAAATAAAGTTTTTACTAAATAGAATAGCTGCTTTGGGTTTGGAAAACCTACCGTATAATAAACCTGTAATAAAAGAGAAACTCAGTAAGCCGATCATAGCTTCAAATGCAGCTACAATATTTGCGGTTATTCCTTGTGGAGCAATGCCTCCATATCCAACGGTTGTTAATGTTTGTGCACTAAAGAAAAAACCATTTAAACAATCTTCCATCAAATTACCTTTTGACGGAGTTATCTCATCAATTCCGATCATTATATAAACAAAACCGAAGAGAATATTTAAAAGGATATAGCCAAGAAAAACAAAGAAGAAGAATTTATACCAAGACAAATCAATAAAATAAGTGTACAAATCATCAACATTAAACTTCTTGTTTATGTGAATTACATTAGAACTCCCATCTTTATTAATCATTCCACGAATGTTTTTCTGAGAGTTATGTCCGAATCCAGGGTCTTTTGTCTTTTTAGCCATTGAATAGATTTTCTGGTTAAAAATACAAAACCGATTCTAATTTAGAATCGGTTTCTTCATAGTATGAATATATAGTTATATAAAAATTAATTACACGAAGGTATTTCATATGTATTTCCATCAGAATCTTCAACGCGATCATTCCTTACAACAAGGTTTGTTTGACATACCTGTTCTGGAATAATTTGCCCTTCATGTCTGTAGATTAATATACCTCGAGCAAAATTGTTATTGACTCTAGTATTAATAATTTCTACATTTCTCACTTTGAATAAACCAATGCCGTCATCGCCAGAAGCGGCGAAATAACAGTTTCTAAAGGTTACATTTTGAGTGAAATCGGTATCGTTTTCACGCCCAATTTGAGGGCCACCACCTGGGCTTGATAAATAAGACCAAGCTCCATTAACCCTTGTGCGAAGAACTTTACAGTCTTCAAATAGAATATCATTTGATCCCCAGCCAACAACACCTCTTGTAGCCAAACGCCAAGTTACATCAATAAAACTAATGGAGTTGGAGCCATTGATAATGAAGGATTGACCGGTACATTTTGATTTAATACCTATATTATCACCTGCAGAAAAATAATCTAGTGCTTCTTGTTGCATCCTTTGGTTACCAAGTACTTCTAGCCTCCATGTTGTGCCTGATAATAATGTAGGATTGTCCCAACGCCATTGGTTCGTGCCGTTTTCTACTCGAGGCCAACTATGATCAGAATATCTTCGAATATATCGTCCTGCAGCTAAGTTTTGAGAAGCTAGTGGATAAATGTTTTGTGGAGAAGGGTATCCTTGTTCAATATTAATATCTGCATATGTTTTTCCGTTTGATTGATATAAGTCTCTCAGCAATTCACCTTGAGAAATAGTTAATTCATCTCTAACCATTAGCATTCCTTGGAATATAATATTAGAACAGTTTCTCATAAAAATTTCATGTGTTACCCTATCTGTAAAATTGATTGTAGTGTTTTTACTTCCTTCTCCTTTAATTATTAATTTTCCTGCATAGTTGAAATTAATAAAATTAATAGAGGCACGATCGTTAAAATAACCTACATTATGCTTACCAGAAGGTATGTTAATAGTGTAGGTGCTAGAACTAGCATTATTATTATTTAACCAAGTTCCAGCCTGATTTATGGCATTGTTAAGTGTTTGCTCATTAACATTAGTTAAAGTGATTTCATTTGATCTTGAATTCTTTGTTACTCTGTTAAATTGTTCATTGCTTTTTGCTGAAAGAGATTCTTCGACATGTAACTCTGAGCAAGAAACTAAAAGAATAGTAGTAATAAATGTAATGAATGGTAGAACCAAGAAATGTGCTTTTTTCTTCATGATTTTAAATTGTTTAATAAACGATTTTGTGTTTTTAAATCACGAAGCTCCCAATGACAAGGTACATATAAATTATTGATTATGCAAAAAGTAGAGCTTTTGGAGGTTGTTTTTTGAGGAGTTAGAAATTAAAAATCGTCTAAAATAAATTTCAGACGATTTTTAAAAATAAGATTAAGTACTAATTATTTTTTTACTGGTAAAAAACTGTAGTTTTTAGCATAAAAATACATTTGTCCTTCAAAAGTTTCAGGTTGTGTTATTTTTATGTTAGTTGTATTTCCTGCATCATCTTTTTCAGGAACCAATACAGGGTTTACAAAACCGCTATAAGGAGCAGCAGTGAATTGAGCATTTCTGTCTAATACTTCTTTATGAATTGCTTGATTAACTTTAACTCCGTAGCCTTCAACTAAAGCTTTAGCAGCTTCAAAATCTCCTTCCGATTTTATTCTTTGTGTTTCTTTTAAAAGACGCCCAAATATTTCACGAAGTTTAGCATAGTCATTAATTTTAAAGAAAGTTTTACCCTCTTTAGTAACCTTTTCGATAATATTTTCTTTTTCTCCTTGTTCAAATGACCAAGCAGATACCCATTGGCGGTTTACCATATGATCTTCTTCAATATCATCACCAAGGTTAATTCTGATTAATTGTGTCATCAAGCCATTTCTAATATATCCATCATAGGCAGCTTTACCAACATTCTCCCAATTATCAACTAAACCTAATTCTTGTAATTTTGGATCCATTAAATAATATAAACCTACTAAATCTGCTCTACCTTCTTCCATTGTAGAAGCATAGTTTTTCAAAGTTTCTTTTGGCTGACCAATTCCATCATTTATTTTTCCTGAAGCGTGACCAATTACCTCGTGTAATGCAGTGTGAAGTTTGTCTGCAAGTTTACCGTATTTAATTTCTAAATCGATCTCTTCTTGACTATAAGCAAATTCTTTTAACCTTCCAGTTCCCCCAGCGTTGTTATATGAACCAATAACATTTCCTAATGACACAGATTTTGAACCATGTTCCTGACGAATCCAGTTATTGTTGGGCAGGTTTACTCCGATGGGTGTACTCGGAGAAGCATCACCAGCTTCACCAGCTATATTAACTGTTTTATAAGAAACTCCAACCACGTTTTCTTTTTTGTGCGTTGGATCTAATGGAGAGTTGTCCTCAAACCATTGGGCGTTATCAGATAATACCTTCATTTTTTTAGACATATCAAAGTCCTTAATTTGAATAATTGATTCGTAAGAACCTCTATATCCTTTAGGATCATTATATACTTCGATAAAACCGTTAATCCAGTCAATATTTCCTTCAGTAGAACCAACCCAAGAAATAGCATATTCATCCCATGTATCTAGGTTTCCTGTTTGGTAGTATTTAATTAAAAGTTCGAGAGTTTTTGCCTGCTTATCATTTTCAGCAACTCCTTTAGCTTTTTCAAGCCAGTATATAATTTTGTCAATAGCTTCTCCATAAAGTCCGCCAGACTTCCATATTTTTTCAACTAGTTTTCCATTTTCACGAACTAAAGTCGAATTCAAGCCAGCCTCAATAGGTCTTCCTTCAGGACCTTTATATGCTTTTTTGTAAAAGTCTTCAACATCTTTGCTTGTAATGTCTGGACTATAAAAGTTGATTGCTGAGGCCAAAACATTGTCTACGCCTGCCTTTTTATTTACTTTTTTATTGTCTTTATCGTTAAAAATAACTTCTAAAGCTTCAGTAGACAGAACTGTATTGGTTTCCATTAATAATTGTTCTAAATATTCTTTGGAAAACTCAGGTTTAATTTTATCATTTGAATAATGATGGTGAATCCCATTTGAAAACCAAACTCTTTTTAGGTAAATTTTGAAAGCTTTAAAGTCGTTAGATTCTTTATTTCCTGAAAAGGTAGAGTTTATGTTTTCAAGAGCTCTTCTAATTTCTAGGTTGTGACGGTAATTTTGATCCCACATAATATCCCTGCCAGATAACCCCGCTTGAGTAAGGTAATAAACAAGTTGTTTTTCTTTTAAACTTAATTCATTAAAACCTGGGATTTGGTATCGTAGAACTTTAATGTCGGCAAATTGCTCAACAACGTAATTAAATTCTTTTTTAGGTTTGGCTTCGGTTGTTTCTGCTTCTTTTTTTTTGTCAATATTACAGGATGCTAAGAGACTTGCAGCTGCAATAACGCAAAGTGTTTGTTTGAGTTTCATTATTAAAAAATTTAATTGTTTTTTAAAATCAATTGCTAAAGTTACAAATTTTGAACTTCCTTATAGCGAAAGCAATCGGTTGTATGATCATTAACCATTCCTGTAGCTTGCATGTATGCATATATAACGGTAGAACCAACAAATTTAAATCCTTTCTTTTTTAAATCTTTTGATATTTTGTCTGATAAGTCGGTTGTAGCTGGGACTTCATTTTTTGTTTTAAAAGAATTTTGAATTGGCTTGTCATTAACAAAACTCCAATAATATTTAGAATACGAACCATACTTTTCCTGTATTTTCATAAATATTTGAGCATTGGTTATAGTGGCTTTTATTTTTAACTTATTTCTTATAATTCCTTCATTTTGTATAAGTTCTTCATATTTTTTTTCGGAATAATTTGCTATCTTTTTGTAGTTAAAATTGTCGAAAGCACTTCTGAAGTTTTCTCTTTTTTTTAAGACTGTAATCCAGCTTAATCCAGCTTGAAAAGTTTCAAGAATCAAAAATTCAAATAAGGTGTCATCATCATATACCGGAACTCCCCATTCTTCGTCATGATATTTTGTATATAATTCGTCATCACTTACCCAAAAGCATCTGTTTTTCATGATATTAGTTTTGTTAGTGTTTGAAAATTTTGTTAAATACGATAAAAATAGTGTAAAAAAGGAATAATTTTTGCAATTTTAAGAAAGTAAACATCCTTGATTATGAGTTTTTTAAAAAATGTTTTAGGAGTTATAGTAGCGATTGTTATTATTATTAGTTGTAGCTCGATTCCTTCAGAGTCAAGTACAAAAGAAAAGGAGAAGCCCGTAGTTATTGAAAATGACAGTTTAGAATATGAGATAATAATCATAGATCCAGGGTTCAATAATCATCTTTACTCGATAGCAAGACCTAGAGGTTACCATTCGTTAAAGTACTTAGAGATCCGAAATAGATTCCTTGTTCCAATATGGAACCAAAGGGTCAATAATCCGAGTCAGTTTAACCCTAATATTTATGAAAATAGAATAAACTATGATCCATATGTTGAATATGGGTATGAGGTAAACTATTTATTGTTCCAGTATTTTCAATTTGCTCAACGTAAATATCGAATGACTTTGAGGTAGTTTTTACTCACAACAAAACCTTATATTTGCTTATAAAAATATTTTAAAATGAAGTTTTTAAGAAACTTACTGGCCTCTATTTTAGGCTTTTTTATCGCGCTGTTTTTACTTTTTTTACTTTTTGTATTCATAGCTTCGGTAGCAGGATCCTCAAATGATGTAGAGGTGAAACCAAACTCGGTGTTAAAGCTTGATTTATCCATGAAAATAAAGGATTATTCACCAAAAGATAAAAATCCTTTAGTTGATGCCTTAGGGTTTTCATCAAGTGGTTTAGGGTTGAATAATGTTATTGCCGCTATTGAAAATGCTAAAAGTGATGATAAAATTGAAGGAATTAGTATTAATACGACTTTTGTAAATGCAGGAATCGCACAAGTACAAGCAATCCGAAACAAATTAGTAGAATTTAAGGAAAGTGGAAAGTTTGTTTATGCTTATAATGATTTCTATGATCAAAAAAATTACTACTTAAGTTCAGTTGCAGATAGTGTTTTTGTAAATCCTGTTGGTTTAATTGATTTTCGTGGACTATCTACTGAAATACTTTATTATAAAGATTTCGAGGATAAGTTCGGTGTAAAAATGGAAGTGATTCGACACGGTAAGTACAAGAGTGCGGTTGAGCCTTACCTAAGTAACGAGATGAGTGAAGCGAATAGAGAGCAAACTACTTCTTTCTTGAAGTCTATTTGGTCTGAAATTATAGAAGATATTTCGGTGAATCGTGAACTTTCTTCAGATGTTTTGAATAGTGTTGCAGATAGTGTTAATGGTAGAACACCTCAATTGGCATTGGATAATAAATTGATTGATGGAATTATTTATGAAGATGAATATGAAGGGAAACTAGAATCGAGTGTTGGGAGCAAGCCGAAATTGATCTCTTTGGAAGATTATGTGAAAGCAGGAAATGGTAAAATAAAATCATCTTCAAAAAATAAAATTGCTGTCATTTATGCACAAGGGCAAATTTTCTATGGAGAAGGAACTCTAGATATCATTGGACAAGGTTTGATTAATAAAGCAATTAGAAAAGCGAAAAAAGATAAGAATGTAAAAGCAATTGTTTTAAGAGTAAATTCCCCAGGTGGAAGTGCCTTAGCTTCTGAGTTAATATGGAGAGAATTAGAACTTGCCAAGAAAGAAAAACCTTTGGTAGTATCGATGGGTAATGTAGCAGCTTCTGGAGGGTACTATATTGCATGTAATGCCGATAAAATTGTTGCTGAACCAACAACAATTACTGGCTCAATAGGTGTTTTTGGAATGCTTCCAAATGCCAATGAGTTGGCAAATAAGTTAGGTATAAATGCAGAGCAAGTATCTACAAATAAAAGTCCTAATTATAGTCTTTTCGAACCTATGGATAAACGATTTTATGATGTAACGAAAAAAGGCGTAGAAGAAACGTATAAAATATTCGTTGATAGAGTTTCTTCTGGTAGAGGTATGAACTTTGAAGAAGTGGATGCAATTGCTCAAGGTCGAGTTTGGACAGGTAAGGAGGCATTAGCTAACGGATTGGTTGATGAGTTAGGAGGATTAAATGATGCTCTTGCACTAGCAGCAGAATTAGCTGAAGTTGATGATTATAGAGTTAGAAATTATCCAAATTATAAAAAGGAATTAAAAGAATCTCTTAAGTTATCTCCTTTTGGGAAAAGCTCAAAACAGGAGGTTTTAGAAGAGTTATTAGGAGAGGAAGAATTGAGAGCTTACAAAGCTATTAAAGACTTTAAAAACTTAAGAGGAATTCAAGCAAGGATGCCTTTTCTTTATGATATAAAATAAAATAGGGAAAGTTAAATACATAAAATATAAACACCATTATAGTTTACTATAATGGTGTTTTTTATTATGAGACGTTAAAATTTTGTAAGGAATGGGGTTTTAATCGACTAACAGTCAAACTTTAAATATGGTTTTAAGAATATTGTTTTTTTGGAGTATTCTTTGTTTTTCTTTACCTAATGTAGCTCAAACTTGTTGTTCAGGAGGCGTCCCATTATCAAACAATATTGGGCTGCCTATCCTAGAAAAAGGGACTATTCAAGTGGGGTTGTTTTATGACTACAATAATTTAAACACTTTAAACAGAGGAAGCGAAATACTTGATGATAGTAATCGCCTGAGAACAACTCATTCTGTATTGTTAAATTTGGGATATAGTATAACTTCTCGATTATCGGTGGAGACTTTATTGACATGGGTTAACCAACAAAGAAGAATTTTATCGAATAATAACATCGATGAGTCTTTTGGAATTGGAGATGCAATTATTTTGGCTAGGTACCGACTTTTAGAGTTTAAAAATTGGAATTACTCAATAGGTGGAGGTGTAAAACTACCTTTAGGAGCAACGGATAGAGAAAATAATTTAGGTATTACTTTAAACGCGGATTTGCAGCCAGGAAGTAATACTTATGACGCTATTTTGATGAGCTCAATAGGAACTTATTTTAATTTTCGAAAAAGCTTAAATCTTACAATGAGATATACATTTAGAGCAACAGGTGTAAATACTTCTTATTTGGGTGATAATGATTATAAATTCGGAAATGAACAACAATTCTTTTTTATAATATCTGATCAGTTTTTATTATTTAAGGAGTTATTTGAGTCGAGTTTGCAATTAAAATATCGAAACGCAAATAGAGATGTTTTAAATGATAATGATATAATTAATACAGGAGGGGATTGGTTTTTTATTAGACCAACTATTACGTACAATTTATCCAAAAGTTTTCATGTAAATTCAAGCGTAGAGGTTCCTCTTTATAGCAATGTTGACGGGATTCAGTTAACACCGACATATCGATTAAATGTTGGATTGACATTTAGATTTTTGAAGAAAAGAAAGTCAAATAACAACTTAATCTATTAAAAATGAAATCAAAGTTTATACTAATTGTCATAGTACTTTTTATAATTTCATGTTCGGGTGGTGATTCTAGTGAAATGGATAATAGCAACCAAAATGGAGGCAATTCAAATACTACTAGTTCATGGCTAATACCTAAAGATGAAGTGATAGATGGAGGTTCTGGAAAAGATGGAATTCCATCAATTAATTCACCTGTGTTTTATGGAGCTAATCAGGCGGTGTATTTATTAAATGAAGACTTGATTATAGGAATTGTTAAAAATGGAGAAGTGAAAGCTTATCCCCATCGAATTTTAGATTGGCATGAGGTGGTAAATGATGAAGTAGGAGGAGATAAAATAGTTATATCTTATTGTCCGTTGACAGGAACTGCGCTAGGTTGGAATAGAAATATTGAGGGAAGAGAATTGTCTTTTGGGGTATCTGGATTATTATACAATACGAATTTAATACTATATGATAGACAAACGGATAGTAATTGGAGTCAGTTAGAAGAAAAGTGTGTAAATGGAGAGTTTATTGGCGAGACTCCGGAGAATATTAATTTGATAGAGACTACTTGGGAGCTTTGGAAAAAAGAATATCCAAATACATTAGTGCTATCAGACGAACAAGGTTTAAACAGACATTACGATTTTTATCCATATGGACCCTATAAAGAAGACCATGATTTTTTTGTTTTCCCAATTCCTAATTTAGATACTAGATTACCTTCAAAAGAAAGAATACATGTTCTAAAAATTGAGAATCAAGTAAAGACTTTTAGATTCTCAGATTTTAATGGTGGAAAAGTAGTGAAAAAATCTATTTTAGGAAGAGATGTTTTAATTGTTGGGAATGAAAATATCATTCAAACCTTTATATTGAATGATGAGCAAAAAGATTTAATCTTTGAAATGAATGATTCCACAGATTCTTTTTTTCAAGATAATGAAGACAACCGATGGTCGATAAATGGAAGAGCGATTTCGGGTAATAGGAGTGGAGATAAATTTGAAGATACGAACTCATATATGTCTTTTTGGTTTGCTGTTCCTGCCTTTCATTCAAATGTAGATATTATTAATTTGCAATAAGAATATTGGCCTTTTGTTGAGCCAGCAAAACAAAAAAACTGAGATATTTCTCAGTTTTTAAATTTGTTTTACTCGGTAAATGTATATTTCGTTGTCATAAGAAGGTTGAGTTCTTAATACTCTAGACACCTCTTTCATTCGCATTTGATCTAAAAGGTAAAGTCGATTTATTCCTTCTCCGAGAACAACTTCATTATCAAGAAAAATTTTTGTTATAGTAGGACTGGGCTTACCAAATCTTTTTAATTTTCTAGTATTTGCGGTTTCGAAGTTACTGGAATTTGTTCGCATCTGATGATCGATGAGTTTGCGCAATTGATGGCTACGGATTCGAGAATCTGTTCTTAAAAAATCAAGAACAAATTGATTTGATTTTCTTTCGTCAGTTTCAATAACTACATCGAAGGTTTTAGACTCTTTTCTTTCTTGAGCAAAAATGTTAAATGAAATCATAATTGCTACTAATAATATTGAGTTTCTGTAATTCATAAGTTGATATTTTATAGTAAACTAGCAAAAATTATTCCAAGGATGATAGTTATAGTTTAACTTTTTAATTAAGCACTATTTTCTTTGAAATTAATCCACCTGATTCCGATACTCCTTCGAGATGCATTTTTATATCATTTTGAAGTTTTGTTGGTATTTTAAATGTTTCAATTGAGTTTGGGGCTATAGAAATATCAGGAATCCAAAAAACAGATCCAAAATGCCTGAAGGTATCACCACTATACGTGTAGAATTCAGGTGAATAATATTCCTTTGTTTTTGAAAATCCTTTTTTTATTTTAGATTCTTTTAATTTGTTGTTTCTTCCTCTATGCTCATCGGAAGTTAAAGTGAAGATATGAATTTGTTCGACCGGATTAAGACCAAGAGTTTCTCCAAAATAAATAGCTTTAATACTTTTAAGGCTTATGTCATTGAACATCCATAGAAACTGTGGTTCAACCAATCTATTGTTTAAAAATAAATTGACAACACCACTTCGTGTTTCTGTAGCTCTTGTAGAACGAATACTATATCCTTGACTTGTGTTAACAACAACATATTTTTTTCGTAAGAATTCAAATACATTCTTATCCGAATTCAGATCTAAATCAGTCATTTTTCTAACGGGAATAGTGATTTTTTTAAAAGATGCTTCATCAATATCTCTCTTTTTTTTAACTACGACTTCATCAAGAATTTCTGTTTCCCTAAATGTTGATTTTAAGTTTTTTATTTCGTAGTTCAATTCATTTATAGGCTTTGTGCTATGATTAAAATTTTGGGGTAATTTTTCAAATGAAGTTCGTTTTGAGAATTGCAAGGAAGGTGAAACTTTCTTTATATTCGTTCCTTTTTTTGATATTCCAAATTTTATTAGAGAGTTTTCTTTGATAAATGTATTTGAAAGTTTGAAGTTACCTTCAACAGGGGTGATCATTTCGATAATATCGTTTTCATCTGAAAAAATTAAAAGTTGCTCATCCTTTTTTAAAGGTTTATTAAGTTTTCCCTTAATGGTAATACCATTTTCAAATTGATAATTTGTATTTGGAGGATGGTTAAATATATTATTCCAACTGTACTTACTCCAACCTTGTGTTAATAATAGTAAATCTAAATCGCGTAGCTTTTTATGATTAATGTTTTTTAAATAGTAATCAATATTTTGAATATTCCCTTTAATATAAGGAGCAAATAGAAATGAGTTATATATACTATTAGTTGAGTTATAGGCCTTTGTTTGTGAAGGAAGAAAAGAAGAGCTTAAATATAACTTTTGATCACTTATATTTTTGATTTGAAATACTAATGAATCAATTGAAGAACTTATTTTGTGAATACTAATATCTGAATATAATTCTTCCTTGTGATTATATATAATTCTTTCCAGTACTGGCTTGAAGCTTTCATTAAATACAGTAATTGTATTAACACCTTTGGCTAACCGATTTTTGTTAATAATAAGTGAATATACCGTATCCTTTTTGTTGAATGTGAATTCATGTTTTTGATATTCTCTTGTATTATGAATGAAGATGGTATATGTTTTTGAAGAAAGACTAATTGTTGATTTCTTATTGGTTCTAACTTTAATGAATAAGTTGTCCGGATTACTATTAACCACTCTCATTGTAATTCCTTGCTTATTAGGAATAGATGTTTCTTGAGAAATTACAATACCGTTTTCTAATGTTGCCTCAAAGGAATAAATTTCATTTTCGTTAACTAATAAATTAATATCACCGAGTCCAAACCTGTTTGTCTTAAACTCTTTAATAATGTCTCCTTTCTTGTTTTTTACCACTCCTTTATTGATAGCGATTCCGTTATTGCTTTTGTCTTTTATTAGAATACCGAGATTGTTTATTGTTTCTGCCAATAAATGACCTCCCTCAGGAAATAGTTTAAACTCGTAAAATTTGTCTTGTGAAAAGTTTTTTATAGACCTCTTTTTTCTATTAGAAACAATTTCAATTTTTTGAATATAGGAAATGTCTTCATGGAAATTTTTCATCCAATTTGTTGATGCTTTTAAAAAATAGATTTCTTCGGTAAAAGTTGAATCAATTTTAATATTACCTATTCCCATACCATTAGTTACCTGAAATAGTTTTTGGTCTTTTAGATTTCCTTCCTGATCAAAAATAGAAACGTATAAGTTAGAAGTAGTTGTATGCAGTTTTTGAGAATTTTGTTCAAGAATATATGACTTGAGCCAAATCTCTTCTCCCATAATGAAAGATGTTTTATTCAAATGAAGGTAAGGTATTTCCCTTGTATTCTGAAAGTACTTTCTGTAAGTAGCTTCGAGGTTTTTATTTTGGGAGTGTATCGATGAACATAAAATGAATAAAAGAAAGGTTAAAAGTAAAGATCTCATAGCTAGTGGATATTTAATTAGTTTCGAATAAAATTATCAAAAATTATTCCAAAAAAAGCCTCGAGAAATTATTCTCGAGGCTCTAATAAATATATTTAAGAATTTTTTCTTACATCATTCCTGGCATTCCACCACCCATTGGAGGCATTGCAGCAGCAGGAGCATCTTCTTTAATATCAACTAAAGCACACTCAGTAGTTAAGATCATACCAGATACTGAAGCGGCATTTTCTAAAGCAACACGAGTAACTTTTTTAGGATCAATAATTCCAGCTTCTAACATGTTTACATAAGCTTCTGATTTAGCATCATATCCAAAATCAGCTTCTCCTTCTAATACTTTATTGATTACAACAGACCCTTCACCACCAGCATTTTCAACAATTGTTCTTAATGGAGATTCAATAGCTCTATTAACAATTTGAACGCCTGTAGTTTCGTCTAAGTTATCAGTAGTTAAAGTTTCTAAAACCTTTTTAGCTCTAACCAAGGCAACACCACCTCCGGCAACAATTCCTTCTTCAACTGCGGCTCTTGTTGCGTGTAAGGCATCATCAACTCTATCTTTCTTTTCTTTCATTTCAACCTCTGAAGCAGCACCAACGTAAAGAACAGCAACTCCACCAGCTAATTTAGCTAAACGCTCTTGTAATTTTTCACGATCATAGTCAGAAGTAGTTGTTTCTATTTGAGCTTTAATTTGATTAACTCTAGCTTTGATTTGAGTTTCATCACCAGCACCATTAACAATAGTGGTATTGTCTTTATCAATAGTTACAGTTTCAGCAGTTCCTAAAAGATCTAAAGTAGCATTTTCAAGAGAAAAACCTCTTTCTTCTGAAATAACTGTTCCTCCAGTTAAAATAGCAATATCTTCTAACATCGCTTTTCTTCTATCACCAAATCCAGGAGCTTTTACAGCGGCAATCTTTAATCCACCACGTAATTTATTTACTACTAAAGTAGCTAAAGCTTGTCCATCAACATCTTCAGCAATAATTAATAAAGGCTTTCCTGATTGAGCAACAGGCTCTAAAATAGGAAGTATTTCTTGTAAGTTAGAAATCTTCTTGTCGAATAACAAAATATAAGGATTGTCTAAATCAGCAATCATTTTGTCAGCATCGGTAACAAAATATGGAGATAAGTAACCTCTATCAAATTGCATTCCTTCTACAACATTTACATAAGTATCGGTACCTTTGGCCTCTTCAACAGTAATAACACCTTCTTTACCAACTTTTCCGAATGCTTCAGAAATTAAGTTTCCGATAAAAGCATCATTATTAGCAGAAATAGAAGCTACTTGTTGAATTTGTTCAGAAGTATCACCAACTTCTTTAGATTGCTTCGTTAAATCTTCAGTAATTGCTTTAACAGCTTTATCAATTCCACGTTTTAAATCCATTGGATTCGCGCCAGCAGCAACATTCTTTAATCCTTCTTTAACTATAGATTGAGCAAGAACAGTAGCAGTAGTAGTACCGTCACCAGCTAAATCGTTTGTTTTAGAAGCAACTTCCTTTACCATTTGAGCTCCCATATTTTCAAGAGCATCTTCTAGTTCAACTTCTTTTGCTACAGAAACTCCATCTTTAGTTACGTGAGGAGCTCCAAATGATTTTGAAACAATTACGTTACGACCTTTAGGTCCTAATGTTACTTTTACTGCATTAGCCAATGCATCAACACCACGTTTAAGACCTTCGCGAGCGTCAACATCAAATTTTATATCTTTTGCCATTGTGTTTTTTCAATTTTTTAACCTTGCAAATGAGTCAAGGTGTTCGTTAATTTAGTTTTAGTTTTTTAAATGAGTTTATTAGATAATAGCGAATACATCACTTTCTCTCATTATAAGGTAGTCTTTACCTTCAAATTTCAACTCAGTACCAGCATATTTACCGTATAAAACAGTATCGCCAACTTTTACAGTTAAAGGCTCATCTTTGGTACCAGTTCCAATCGCAACAATAGTCCCTTTTTGCGGCTTTTCTTTAGCGTTATCAGGAATAATAATTCCAGAAGCCGTAGTTGTTTCCGCTGCAGCTGGTTCAACAAGAACTCTATCAGCTAAAGGTTTAATGTTTAATCCCATTTTATATTTTTTTAGTTATTATTTTTTTGATTTACGTTTGAAATGACAGAAACTATGCCATTGAAATGACTCTGACAAATTTTCAATAATTTTATATAATAGTAAAAAAAAATGCCAACGATTATGACACGTTGGCATTTTTAATATTTTAAAACTAATGTTGGTTTATTGAACACTATCTTTAGTTGTATTTGCGTCAGATGCAGGTGCGCTTTGAGTTGTTTCAACTCCACTTAGCGTTTCTTCTAATTGAGGAGCATTCCCTCCATTACCTCTTGGGATAGCAAAGTTTGCTAATAAAATTAAAGCAAACATAGCAATAGCTAAAGTCCAAGTTGTCTTATCTAAAAAAGTATTTGTGTTTTGAACTCCTCCAATATTTTGAGCACCTCCACCAAATGAAGATGATAAACCTCCTCCTTTAGGGTTTTGTACCATTACGATTAATATTAGAGCAACTGCTACTATCAAAATTAAAATTAAAAGTAAAGTATATGTAGTCATTATTTATTGTTTTGTAATATTTTAATTTTTTTTACTTGGTCAGCAAAGAAACCACTTTTTTCTGGATATTTCAAACTTAATATTTTATATGCAGTGATAGCACTATCATATTTTTTTTGTTCAAGATAAACTTTAGCCAAAGTTTCGGTCATTAATTGAGTGTCTTCTTTCATTTCAGCAGGTTTAAAGCTAGAAGTATTCAATTTTGAAGGCCTTGATATTTTAGGAGTATTCTCAATAAATTTATCAATTATTGAGTCCTGTGGTTTCTTCTTAGGTGTTTGGTTTATTTCAGATTCTCTAACAATCAATTTTTTAGATGAAAGATCTAACCATTGATTAAAGGAAAACGATTCACTTTTAGTAAATACTATGGGTTTACCTATAGAAAGTTCTTTAATAGCTTTATCTATTTTCGTCTCTTTCGACTGCGATAAAATATTAATTCCTTTTGTGGAAATCTTTCTTTTCTTCTTTTTATTTGATTTTTGAAAGTTACTAGAGGTAATAAAATCGAAAAGAACTTTTCTATCTGTGGTATATGCTGCGGTAATTTTAAGCTCGTTATTATATCTGAAACTTTCGTTGTTTTTTAAAGTTTTCAAATACAATGCTCGAGCCGCGTGAAAGTATGGATATTTTTCTACTAAAGATTTTAGTTCATTACGATCTTCATCTTGAATAGTATTGGCTTTTATTATTGATTGTATGTAATGAGAATTTGTCAAATTAAGTTAGTATTACCATTTACCTACTGAAGCGTTAAAAATATCTTGAGTAATTCGTTCTATGATTTCATCAAAAGCAGCGTCTAATTGAGAACCCGTAAGCTGAGCTGCCGCATCGAAATCAAAATAAAAAGAAAATTGTTTTTCAAAATTTTTCTTTTCATCCAAACTGTTATTATATCTAGTGTTAACAACAATAGTTAATCTATTTTGTGCCGCTGTTTGATTAGCCTGTGCACTCATAGGTGTAATTCTGTAATCAACAATTTCTCCATCAAAATGTAAATCTCCATTAGCCGAAACTAACGTTAAATTTGTTTGTCGAGTAAAAAGATCCTGAAGATCTTGAGTAAAACGTTGTCCTAGAGCTGGTTCAATTATTGGAGCTTGATTAGGAAAGAAATCTATTTGAATTGTTTTAGCATTTCCAACATCTCCACCCGTAAAAGAATACACTCCACAAGAAACAAGAGTAATTGTTATGAAACTAAAGAAGAGTATTTGAAGTGCTTTTTTCATGATGATATTTTTGTAAAAATAACTAAAAGTTTTAGAGGTCGTATTGTTTAATCTTACGATATAGTGTTCTTTCTGAAATTCCCAATTCTTTTGCTGCTAGTTTTCTCTTACCACTATTCTTTTCAAGAGATTTTTTTATCATTTCTATTTCTTTCTCTTGCAATGATAAGTTTTCGTCTTCTTCTATTGTCTCAATAAAATCATAATTATTTTGATTTGTTTGTTGAGGAATTTGAACGACTTCTACTTCTGGAATGACTTCAGTTTCTTGTTCTTGGTAGATTTTTTGAATTAATCTATGATTTTCTTCTTTTACTTCTTGAGAAGTACCATCTTTTAATAGATCTAAGGTGAGTTTTTTAAGATCATTAATATCATTTCGCATATCAAACAAGATTTTGTACATAATATCTCGTTCATTAGCAAAATCACTATTAGAATTATTATTCCCAACCACAGCAGGTAAATTACCTTGCATGTCGGGTAGGTATTGTGTTAATTTCTGAGAAGAAATATTTCTATTTTCTTCAACCACAGAAATTTGTTCAGCGATGTTTCTCAATTGCCTAATATTTCCAGGAAAATTATAATTTGTTAAAACTTTAACAGCGTTGTCTTCCAATCGGATAGTAGGCATTCTGTATTTTTGGGCAAAATCAGCTGCAAATTTTCTGAAAAGTAGATGAATGTCCTCACCCCTTTGTCTGAGAGGAGGTAAAGGTATTTCAATAGTACTCAATCTGTAATATAGATCTTCACGAAACTTACCTTTCGAAATGGCATCATGCATATTTACGTTTGTCGCAGCAACAATTCGTACATTCGTTTTTTGAACTTGAGATGAACCCACTTTAATAAATTCACCATTTTCTAAAACACGCAATAAACGCACTTGAGTGGTAAGAGGAAGTTCTCCAACTTCGTCTAAAAATATGGTTCCACCGTCAGCAACCTCAAAATATCCTTTACGAGTTTGGGTAGCCCCTGTAAAGGCCCCTTTTTCATGCCCGAAAAGTTCACTGTCAATAGTACCTTCTGGAATTGCACCACAATTTACAGCTATGTATTTAGCATGTTTTCTATGAGAAAGCTGATGGATAATTTTAGGAACACTTTCTTTTCCAACACCACTTTCACCGACAACCAAAACGGATATATCAGTAGGCGCAACTCGCAGAGCTTTTTCTATAGCTCTGTTTAATTGAATGTCATTACCAATAATACCGAAACGTTGTTTTGTAGCTTGTAAATTTTCCAATATTTTTTAGTCTTTAGGTTGTTTTTAGTCGTATTTAGTTTTTCAGTGTTTTAGTTTTTTTTCGGTTTGTTGTGTTAATAACTGTATTCTAAAGAATGAGATTTATTTCCTGTGGAAGTGTCAAAGGCTTCTCCACTTATTGGGTATCCATTTGAATTATAAATATATTCGAAGTTAAGCTCAGGGCTTTTTATAACAGTGTTATTACCAAAGTTTACAATTAATGAAATAATGTCTTCTTGTAAAAACTTGAAGTCACCATAAACTGCAAAATAAGGAATGTAGCTAGTTGCATAATGGTTTTTCAAAGGATTGTTTTTATCACTGTATTGTAAATTTATGTTTTTTTCAACAGCTCCGAACCCGTAGTCAATATTAGCAAATATAAACGTACAGTTATCATTGTTATCATATGTAAACTTCACCAAAGCTTCAATTTCGTTATTATTCAAGTTGATCTTTGTTAACTCTTTAACAAGCCCTTTCTCATTTAATAAGAATGTAATTTTATAAGTGTCATTAGAGTTTTCGTCAGGTATTATTGATGAAATTGAGTTATTAGAGTAGGTGAAGTTTCTTGTATACTCAAATGAATCTTTTTTGTAAACTAAAGAAGTTAGTTTTCCATTTGAGTCATAATTGAAATTATAAGATTGTAAAATGTCTCCAAGACCATTGAGGTATTCGAATTTTGACATTAAATTATTTTGATATTCAAAATTATAAAAAACAAAATCGTTAAAACCAGGTCCAGTTCTCACACTTTCAATAGCTTGTGAATCATTAAAGTAATGAATAAAGCCTTGATCTCCTTGGTATAATAATTTGTAGTTTTTTAAAGAAGTTCCTTCATCCGCTATTTCATTGCTCTCATTATTAGAGCAAGAAACTAGCAGAATAGCAATAATTATAAAGTATAACTTTTTCATAATGTATAGATGTATATTAAAATATTAGTTATTATCAGAATACTCAATAGCAGTTCCTTTTAAAGTTGTTGATGTACAGTCTTGAATTTTTACATTAACAAAGTCTCCCATTTTATAGTGTTCTTTAGGGAAAACTACCACCGTATTTTGAGTATTACGTCCTTTCCATTCGTTAGGGTTCTTTTTTGAAGTTCCTTCAATAAGTACCTCCTGAATTTTTCCAATTTGTTCTTGAGTTCTCAATAAACTGTGTTCTTGTTGTATATCTATAATTTCCTGTAAGCGACGTTTTTTTATGTCTAAAGGAATATCGTCCTCCATTTTTTTAGCAGCCAACGTTCCAGGTCTTTCTGAATAAGCAAACATAAAGCCGAAGCTATATTTTACTTGCTTCATTAAATCCAGTGTATCCTTATGATCTTCTTCAGTTTCTCCACAGAACCCTGCAATCATATCCTGACTTAAATTCATTTCAGGAATTATTTCATAAATATTTTTAACCAAGTCTAAATACTCCTCACGTGTATGTTGACGATTCATAGCTTTCAACATAGCATTACTTCCACTTTGAATAGGAAGATGAATATATTTACAAATGTTTTTATGCTTTGCCATAACATGAATTACATCAAGAGTCATGTCTTGAGGATTCGACGTTGAGAAGCGAAAACGCATTTTAGGAAATTCATTTGCACACATGTCTAACAATTGTGCGAAATCAACTGCAGTGGCTTTAGCCATTTCTGAAGCCTTGGCAAAATCCTTTTTCAAGCCACCTCCATACCATAAAAATGAATCGACATTTTGACCAAGTAGGGTAATTTCTTTGAAGTTTTTTTCTTGCATCGAGCGAATTTCGCTTATGATACTTTGAGGATCACGACTACGCTCACGACCACGTGTAAAAGGAACAACACAAAAGGTACACATATTATCACAACCGCGAGTAATTGAAACAAATGCCGAAACGCCGTTAGAGTTCAATCTTACAGGAGATACATCTGCATACGTTTCTTCTTTAGATAATAAAACGTTAATTGCATCTCTTCCAGCTTCTACTTCCTCAACCAAATTTGGCAGATCTCTATAGGCGTCTGGACCAACTACCAAGTCAACAATTTTTTCCTCTTCGAGAAATTTAGTTTTTAACCTTTCTGCCATACATCCCAAAACACCAACTTTCATTTTTGGATTGTGCTTTTTCCAGTAGTTGTATTTTTGCAATCTATTTCTAACAGTTTGTTCTGCCTTTTCACGAATAGAGCAAGTGTTCATCAGTACAAGGTCTGCTTCTTCTATATTACCAGTAGTATTAAAGCCTTGTTCTGCAAGAATAGATGCCACAATCTCGCTATCATTCATATTCATTTGACATCCATAACTCTCAATAAAAAGCTTTTTGCTATTACCTTTTTTTTGATCAGTTAATAGAGGCTTTCCTTGTTTTTTTTCATCAATTACTTTCTCAGCGTGTTCCATAAAATCTAAATCGTAGTAAAAAATAGACAGCAAAGATACAACCAAAATAGATATAATATGACAAGATGACAGAAATTAATTGAAGGTGAATTTGATTTCAAAAGTAAATTTCATCAATAAAAGGACAAATAAAAAAAAAGTGGCTACTTTTGCAAACTGAAAAGAGCCACTTTTTATTTAGTGTGCCTATTTTAAGAGTTAGAAAAATGGCAAAGAATTTAGTTATAGTAGAGTCACCAGCAAAAGCGAAAACTATTGAAAAATTTTTAGGTAAAGATTTTCGGGTAGAGTCTAGTTTTGGGCATATTGCGGATCTTCCATCAAAAGAGTTAGGTATTGATGTTGAAGGAGATTTTAAACCCAATTATGTTGTTTCGACAGATAAGAAAGCTGTAGTGAAAAAACTAAAAGATCTAGCTAAAAAAGCAGAGACTGTGTGGTTAGCTTCCGATGAGGATCGGGAGGGAGAGGCAATTGCTTGGCACTTGTTTGAACAATTAAAATTGAAAGATGATTGTACGAAAAGAATTGTTTTTCATGAGATTACTAAAAATGCTATACTAAGAGCTGTTGATAATCCAAGAACTATTAATTATAATCTTGTAAATGCACAGCAAGCAAGAAGAATCTTAGATAGGCTCGTTGGTTATGAGTTATCACCTGTACTTTGGAGAAAAGTAAAAGGAGGGCTTTCAGCTGGTAGAGTTCAGTCAGTAGCTGTTAGGTTAATAGTTGAGAGAGAAAGAGAAATAGAGGCCTTCAATGCTCAGGCTTCTTATCGTGTTGACGCAGAGTTTATAAGTCAAGAAGGGAAGAAGTTTAAAGCAAAATTAGGAAAAAATTTTCCTTCTAAGGAAGAGGCGGAAGCATTTTTAAAATCGTGTTTGAACGCTGTATTTAATGTAGCTGATTTGCAGAAAAAACCTGCTAAAAAATCTCCAGCAGCTCCGTTTACAACATCAACATTACAGCAGGAGGCATCGAGAAAACTTGGTTTTCCCGTGGCAAAAACAATGATGATGGCGCAAAGGTTATATGAAGCTGGATTAATAACATATATGAGAACAGATAGTGTAAATCTATCTAATGATGCTAAAAAAGCTGCCCAGAGCGAGATAACTAGTTATTACGGAGCTGAATTTAGTAAGCCAAGAAACTATTCAACCAAATCAAAAGGAGCACAGGAAGCTCACGAAGCGATTCGCCCAACAGATATGTCACGCCATGAGGTTTCTGTAGATTATGATCAAGATAGATTGTATAGTTTAATTTGGAAGAGAACATTAGCTTCTCAAATGAGTGATGCTCAATTGGAAAGAACTTCAGTTAAAATTGATAATAATAAAAACGATAAAACCTTTTTAGCAAATGGAGAGGTGATTAAGTTTGAAGGTTTCCTAAAGGTATATTTAGAAGGAAATGACAATGAAGACGAAGAGCAGGAAGGAATGTTGCCTAAAATGGTAATTGGTGAAGGTCTTACCAATCAAGTTATTTTGGCAACGGAAAGATATACGAGACCTCCAGCTAGATATACTGAAGCGGCACTTGTTAAAAGATTAGAAGAACTTGGTATTGGGCGTCCTTCTACCTATGCACCAACAATTTCTACAATCCAAAGAAGACAATATATAGAAAAAGGAACGGTAGAAGGTAAAGAAAGAAAATATGCTCAATTAGTATTAAGTGATGATAGTATATCAGAAAAAGAATTGAGTGAAAAAGTTGGTTCAGATAAAGGGAAATTAGTTCCTACAGATATAGGTAATATTGTAAATGATTTCCTAGTTGAAAATTTCGAATCGGTATTAGATTATGGCTTTACTGCGAAGGTGGAGGATGAGTTTGATGAGATAGCGTCAGGTAAAGAAGATTGGACGGCTATGATCAAAGATTTTTATAAAAGCTTTCATTTACATGTAGAAGATGTTGCCGCGAATGCTGATAGAGCAAGTGGTCAACGTTTGTTAGGGATTGATCCCGATAGTGGTAAAAATGTATATGTACGTTTAGGACGATTTGGTGCGATGGTGCAGATAGGCGAAGCAACAGATGAAGAAAAACCTAAGTTTGCAAGTTTACAAGGAGATCAAACTATGAGCTCTATTACTTATGAAGAAGCAATGGATTTGTTTAAACTTCCTAAAACTTTAGGTGATTATGAAGAGAAGGAAGTAGTTGTAGCAAATGGGCGTTTCGGACCATATATAAAGTTTGATGGGAAGTACGTTTCTCTTGAGAAAGGAGAGAATCCAATGTCTGTTGATTTAGATAGAGCCGTTGAGTTAATTGAAGAAAAGAGAAAGGCTGACGCACCAATTGGAACCTATGAAGGGATGCCAATACAAAAAGGAGTTGGTCGTTTTGGTCCTTTCATAAAATGGAATTCAATTTTTATCAACGTAAATAAGAAATATGACTTTGATAACTTATCTCAAACGGATTTAGAAGAATTAATTGAAGATAAGAAACGTAAGGAAAGAGAAAAACTGATTCACAATTTTGAAGAAGTTGGTATTAGAGTAGAAAAAGCCAGATGGGGACGTTTTAACGTTATCAAAGGAAAAATAAAAGTGGAACTTCCGAAAACAACGGAGATAGAGAAACTTACTCAGAAAGAAGCTGTTAAAATGATTGAGGCCAAAACTCCTAAAAAGAAAACAACCAAAAAAAAGAAATAAACAATTCTAGGTTGAAATAGTTTTTTTAGTATATTGCGATACTTTTAATCCCCTTAAATAAATGAATGTCGAATTCTTTTCACCATTAGAAAATTCGGTAGTTACCAATATTATGTCATGCCCAGCTATGGTGCTTGGTAAATTGGTGCAATTGCATACTGAAGAAGGCTTTCCAGAATTATCTGGAGTGAAAATTGCCGTCATAGGAGTTGCTGAGAGCAGGGGAGCTGAGCAATTTAATACTTATGAAGGTTTGTATAGTGTTCGTAAAGAATTGTATCAATTGTTTTCAGGAGGTTGGCATGTTTCAATTGCTGATTTAGGAAATATAGAACAGGGTAGCACAATACAAGATACTTACTTTGCAGTTTCTAAGACTGTGTCATTTTTAATCAAACAGGGAATTATTCCTATAATTATTGGAGGTACTCAAGACTTAACATATGCCAATTATAGAGGATATGATGAACTTGAGCAAACTGTAAACTTAGTTTCAGTTGATAGTCGATTTGATATTGGAACTTCGGAAGAAGATTTAATGTCAAGATCTTTCCTTAGTAAAATAATAATGGAAGAGCCCAATAACTTGTTTAATTATAGTAATATTGGATATCAAACATTTTTTAATTCTCAAGAAGAAATTCAACTAGTTGATAAGTTGTATTTTGATGCTTACAGGTTGGGTGAAGTTAAGGATATTACCTTGGTTGAGCCAATTTTGAGAGATGCAGATATTGTTAGTTTTGATATCGGATGCGTTCGACAAAGCGATGCTCCAGGTAACACGAATGCTTCACCAAATGGATTTTATGGCGAAGATGCTTGTGCTATAGCGAGGTATGCTGGAATAAGTGATAAGGTAACTTCTTTTGGAGTTTATGAATATAATGGAGCTATAGATGTTAATAATCAAACAGCAAAATTAATAGCCCAAATCATTTGGTATTTTATAGAAGGAGTAAATAAAAGAGCAAACGATTATCCTTTTGCTTCAAAGGAAAGTTATGAAAAATATACAGTGATTTTAGATGACGATGATCCACTAAATTTTTACAAAAGTGATAGAAGTGGTCGTTGGTGGATGGAAATAAATTTAATATCGAATAATAAACATAAAAGACATGCGTTAATACCATGTAGCTATCGAGATTATGAAGAAGCTCTCAAGTTAAAGATTCCCAAAAGATGGTTTAAAGCATTGCAAAAGCTTGCGTAAAAGGAAGTTAAGTTAGTTAGGGGCATTTTTTGTAACTCGAAATTGTTTTTTAATAAAAAAAATAATAGGTTTACGCCTCTTTTTATAAGAAAAGAATAAAGTATGAAGAAATTAGCAGTATGTGCATTATTAGTGTCTATCGTATACGCCTGTGGTTCTAGCGGCGATAGAGGAGAGTTGGTTGGTGTGAAATCGAAAAGAAAATGGTTTGCTGAAAAACCATTTGGAATGGCGAAAATACCAGGAGGTTCTTTTACTATGGGTAAGCAAGATGAAGATCCCTTAGGAACTATGAATGCTCCAACAAAAACTGTAACAGTTCAGCCTTTTTATATGGATGAGTCTGAAATTACAAATAGTGAATATAAACAGTTCGTTTTTTGGGTAAGAGATTCTATTACTCGAACTAAATTAGCGATGCAAGCAGAGTTTGCCTCTTCAGGTGAAGGTGATGAGAAGCCAGAAGGTATTCAGTTATATGCTTTTGCTTCAAAGGATACTGTAAATGAAACTCCGTATGAAAAATATATGCGTGAGAATTACTATGAACTAGGAGAAGGTTTAGATTCATTAAAACCTCTAAACTGGAATGAGGAAATTATGTGGGAAAACCAAGAGTTTCCTGATGCTGATTACGTTGAGGTAATGGATTCTTTATACATTAAGAAAGATGAAGCCTTGGATGGAATTAGAACATTTAATACAAAATTATTAAATTACCGCTATTATTGGTTCGATAATGAAAATGCTGCGAGATTTGGAAAAGATAGAAAAGAATTCATGAAAGATGAGGTAATTAATATTTATCCTGATACCACAGTTTGGATTAAAGACTTTAATTATTCATACAATGATCCAATGCACCAAGAATATTTTGCGCACAAAGCTTATGAAAACTATCCAGTAGTTGGTGTGAGTTGGCGTCAAGCAAAAGCGTTTTGTCATTGGAGAACCAAATGGAAAAATGGATATCAACGTTCAAAGAAAAAATTAGGATTAGTCCCAGCATATAGATTACCAACAGAAGCTGAGTGGGAATACGCAGCTCGTGGTGGATTGAACTATGCTAAGTACCCATGGGGAGGTCCAAGTACTACAAGTGATAGAGGTTGTTTCTTAGCAAACTTTAAACCAGTAAGAGGAGATTATGCTGCGGATGGTGCCTTATACACAGTTGAAGCGAACTCTTATAATGCTAATGAATATGGATTATATAACATGGCAGGTAATGTAGCTGAGTGGACAAATACAGCGTACAACCAAATGTCATATTACATGGGATCAACAATGAACCCTAATGTAGAAAATAGAGAAAATAGAAGAAAAATTATTCGTGGAGGATCATGGAAAGATGTAGCTTATTTCTTGGAAGTAAGTTCGAGAGATTGGGAGTATGCAGATACCGCTAGGAGTTATATTGGATTTAGAACTGTTCAGGATTATTTAGGAACAAATAAGAGCCAATAAAAAGAAGTACCCAAATTAAACTTAAATATTAATTAAATTCCCTTAAAAATTAAAAATTATGGCACAATCAAGATCAGCTAAAAAAGTATTTAACATGGCCTACGGGCTTGGAGCCTCTGTAGTAATCTTAGGAGCTTTATTCAAAATTATGCACTTTAAAATTGGTCCATTAACAGGTGGCGTTATGCTAACGGCTGGATTAGTGGTAGAAGCAATTATTTTTGCTATATCGGCTTTCGAACCAATTGAAGAAGAACTAGACTGGACAAAGGTTTATCCTGAATTAGGTGGAGGATCTTCTTTAGGAGGTAAGGACAAGGAGGCATCTCCTGATGAAGCTCAAAGTATGTTGTCGCAAAAGTTGGATAACATTTTAAAAGAAGCTCAATTAGATTCTGAATTAATTTCAAGCTTAGGAAGTAGTATTAAAAATTTCCAAGGAGCTGCTGAAGGATTAACAGCAACATCAGAAACTGTTTCTTCAACGAACCAATACAACGAACAAATGGCAATGGCTGCTGCAAAAATGGAGTCATTAAATAGCTTATACTCTACTCAGGTGGACAATGCTTCAAGACAGGCTGAAATTAATTCAGCAATGGTAGAGAATACACAACGTTTACAAGAGCAAATGGATTCATTAGCTACAAACTTATCGTCTTTAAACGGAGTTTATGGTGGAATGTTATCTGCAATGTCTAATAAATAATTAGATTTTTTATCTAATTATTAACTTAAAAAGTTTTATAAATTATGGCAGGAGGAAAACAATCACCTAGGCAAAGGATGGTAAACTTAATGTATCTTGTTTTTATTGCAATGTTGGCAATGAATATGAGTAAGGAAGTTTTATCAGCTTTTGGATTAATGAACGAAAAGTTGTCTGAATCGAATACTAGGACAACTAAATCAAACCAAGCTTCTTATGAAGCGTTAGCGTTAAAAGCTTCAGAGCAGGCTAAACAATATGGAAAAGCCAAAGAGGACACGGATAAATTACGTGTTATGGCTGATGAGTTGTTTAATTATATCGAAGACCTTAAAGGTAAAATGACTGCTGATTTAAAAGATAAGAAGGCTTATGAAGCAATGGATAAGTCAGGTTATTTAGATCAGTACTTTTTTGCAAATGGCAAGATATCAAAGAACGGTACTGAATTTGTAAAAAAGATACAAACCTTTAGAGATAAAGCTCTTGAAGTTTTAGGAGAAAATGATTTAGCAAAAGTTATTAAAGCACGTTTTAGTACTAATGATGTTAAGGATAAAGAAGGAATTAAAAAATCTTGGTTAAGTTATAACTACGAAGGATTTCCTTTAATTGCATCTCTAACTAAAATGACACAGATTCAATCTGATATAAAAACAACAGAATCTGATGCATTGGCTACATTATTACAAGGAGAGCTATCGAAAGCAGTATCGATGACGAATTACGATGCGATGGTAGTTTTTGAAAAGAATGCTTATTATCCTGGAGAAAAATTATCTGGTAAAATTGTACTTGGTAAAAATGATCCTAATTTAACTGCAGAGAGAGTAGTTCTTAACGGAAAAGAAATCGCGGAAAGTAAAATAAAGGCAGGTCAGGTTATTTTAGATGGTCCAGCTGGTGGTGTTGGTGATAAGGATTTAAAAGGTAGTTTCTTTTTCAAAGAAGGTGACTCTTTAGTTGAAATCCCTATTAAAGGAGGTTACTCTGTAATTCCAAAGCCAAACGATGCGGTTATATCTGCTGATAAAATGAACGTGGTGTATCGTGGTTTAACAAACCCGTTAACAATTTCTATTCCTGGAATATCAGGAAATAAGGTAACGGCAAGCGCACCAGGTCTTAGTAGAGTTAAAGGTAATAGCTATGCGATGAGACCGAAAGCTGGTAATGAAGTTTCGATTAGAGTTAGCGGTAAATTACCAAGTGGAACACCTGTGAGCTCATCAAAGAAGTTCAGAATAAAGGATATTCCATCAGCAAATGGTATGGTGAGAAATCAGTTTGGTACTGTAAGAATGCCGAAGTCAAGTGTTGCTAAAATAGTTGTAGGTGCTGGGTTACCAGATTTCTTATTTGATTTGAAATTAAACGTATCTAGTTTTAAAATTAAAATACCGGGTCAAATTACAATACCTGTAACAGGAACACGTTTAAATGCTAGAGCTAAGAAAGCACTAGCTAAGGCAAGAAGAAATGATTTAATATCTATATTCGATATTAAAGCATCGGTTTCAGGGTCTAACTATAAACTTAAGAAGGTTTTACCCGTAAATATTGAGATTACAAATTAATAAGAAAAATAGATGAGTATGAATTGGAAGCGTTTTTATTTGGTTGCATTAACACTTGTATCAACAAGTTACGCAAGTGCCCAAGCAAACCTTTTAAATGCTAAAAAGGTAAGCGAAATTGGATTTAAATCGGAGGCTCAAATAGCTTCTGAAGATGAAAAACCATTACCATACGGAAATATAAGTGATAGAGATGTATTATGGTCGAAGGTAGTGTGGGAATACATTGATTTAAATCAAAAAATTAATTTACCTTATTACTATCCAATTGATACCGTTAGTGCTGGTAACAATAGACGTTCATTATATGATTCTTTATTGAAAGGAATTAGAGATGGTGAAATTAAAGAGGTGTATGACGACTCATATTTCACTTCGAAAATTGGAATTGATGAAATCAAGGAAAAGACCTTAGATTTAAGAGATGATGGATATGGAAACATAGATCCTTACGAAATCAAGTCTGAGCAGGTAAAAGGCTATATGCTTAAGGGTATCTGGTATTTCGATAAGAGACAAGGTGAGTTAAAGTATCGTTTACTTGGTATTGCTCCAATGGGACCTGATGTTCAGGTTTTAGGAAGAGAGGAAATCGACGATGGTGATAATATCTATGCATTATTTTGGGCATTCTATCCAGATACGAGAGAAACATTACATAAGTCTAAAGTTTTCAATGCAATGAACTCGGCGAGGCCAATCTCTTATGATAACCTATTAAACGCGCGTAGATTTAATGCTGTTATTCAGAAAGAAGAGAATCTTTATGGTGACAGATCAATTAAAGATTACGTAAGAGGTAATTCATTATTCCAACTATTAGAAGCTAATAGAATTAAAGAAGGAATCAGAGATAGAGAAATGGACATGTGGAATTACTAGAAAGTTCACATTTAATAATTTCAAAAAAAGAGTGTTTGTACTATGCAAACACTCTTTTTTACTTTTTGTATATTTGAAAAGCTTCTAAAAAATGTTATGATAGAAATAGTAAATCAAGTGTTTGAAATAGAACAGAAATCCGAACGTGAAAATTTCAACAATTTTAAAAGAAATATTAGACGTATATACCATGAACTTGACGAGTTAGGATACTACTTGAAAAATCCATTGGGAGAACCATATACCGAAGAAAGAACTGATGTAAATGCGTCTTTAGAAAATGATATCCATAGTGAGATGCAAATTACTAAAGTATTAAAACCGATTATATATAAAAGAGAAGATGACGGTGTGTTTATTGTTCAAAAAGGTGTTGTAATTGTAACTTAATCATTAAAAATGAATACAGTTAATTTTGGTATAGATTTAGGGACTACTAATAGTATGATAGCTTCCTATATTGATGGTAGTCTGGAAGTATATAAAAACCCGTTAGGACTTAAATCTACGTTGGCATCTGCGGTGGCTTATAGAAAGAATAAAATATTTGTAGGAGATAAAGCAAGAGATTTATATGAACGTGACCCATTAAATGTTTTCACTTGTTTTAAGAGGAAAATGGGTACATCAGATAGATATTGGGTTCCTAATGTTGAAAAAGAATTAGGACCTATAGAACTATCATCTGAAGTATTAAAGGAGCTCCAAAACTTTGTACATACTGGTACTACCATAAATGAAGTTGTTATTACCATTCCTTCTTCTTTCGATACAATTCAATCAAATGCTACCAAATTAGCGGGCCAACAGGCAGGATTTCAGCAGGTATATTTATTACAAGAACCAATTGCAGCTAGCTTATCTTTTGCGAATAAAAGCAATTTGGATATTGAAGAAGAAAAGTATTGGCTAGTGTATGATTTTGGTGGAGGAACTTTTGACGTGGCTTTGCTCAAAATAGATAACAGAGAGATTAATGTTGTAGATAACTCAGGAGATAACTATTTGGGAGGTTTGGATATTGATAATCTTATAGTAGAACACCTTATAATTCCAGTAATACAAAAAAAGTTTGCTATTGAAAATTTATGGGAAGAATGCCGCAAAAAAGATAGTAAATATAAAAGATTGTATTATGAACTTTTATTTAAGGCAGAAGAAGCTAAGAAAGAATTGAGTGTTTTTGAGACGGTAGAAATAGAAGTAGAGATAGAAGAAGAAGATTTTTATGAAACCATTGAAATAAGCAGAATTCAATTTAATGACCTAATTAACCCATTAGTTCAACGAACTATTGAGTTTATCTTAGACTTGCTAACCAGAAATAATATTAATCCAGAGCAGGTAGAAAGAATGTTAATGGTAGGCGGTACAACTTTAATTCCGTATGTAAAAAAGAAGTTATTAGAAGAGGTTAAGATACCATTATCTTCAGAAGTTGACCCTACGGAGGCTGTAGGTAAGGGCGCGGCATATTTTGCAGGGTCAAAATTCAAAAAGTTTAATGAAGATATCTCACAAGGAAAGCCTAGCGATTATAAAGATGCTGATTTTACAATTCTTTACGAAAGAAACTCAAGAGATGATGAAGAGCTTATCCATATAAAAGCTGATGTGGAGTTCAGGGGAACTTATAGAATCATTAGAAAAGATGGAGGATTTGATTCAGGAAAGGTTCAATTTGCCAAAGAAGCTTATATTTATGTTGATTTGTTGGAAAATGAGTTGAATACATTTCAATTAGACATATATGACGAAGAGAATAAGGTCATTTATACTAATCAAACATTAGTAATAAATCATGGAAAGTACCAAGTAAAAGGACAGGTACTTCCAATTGATATTTGTCTGGAGATAGATGATATGGAGTATAATGAAACAAGATTAGAGCTTGTTTTTAAGAAAAATAGTATACTACCGCTTAGAAAAATGATCTATAAAACCATTTCTAAGACTATTTTAAAAGGTAGTGAAGATAGTTTAAGAATTAATATTGTTGAGGGGAATAATGCAGGATTACCCAGTTCAGGGCTTACAATAGGATATATTGAAATTCCAGGAAAGCTATTGGAAAGTGATTTAATAAAAGGAACAGATATAGAGTTGGAGATCAAACTTTCAGAATCTAGAGATTTGGAAGTTGATGTGTTTTTAAATTCGATAGAGCAAGATATTATAAATAAGTTCACACCATCAGAACGTTATCTAAGTAAAGATAAACTAGAAAGGGAACTTGATAAAGGAGTTCGTAAACTAGAAAGAGAATTAGAAGCTAATGGAGATGATTATGATTTTTTAGCAAAATTAAAGAAGATTAAAGACCAATTAATAGAATTGCAAATAGCTCTAAATTTAAGTCCGGACGAAGACGTTAGTGACACTAAATATTGTATAGATAATCAGAAGAGAGAGTTAATGAATGAGTATGATTTGTTAACTCGAAACAGAGTGTTAAATGAAGACATAACAGAGTATAGATTGGTAAAAAGCTATTTGGAAGCTAAATTAAATGAAGAAGTGAATGAACAGTTTATGTCTAGGTATGAAAACATTATAAAAGACGAAGTTGCTATACTGAATTCTGGAAATAAATACCTAATTAAGGCTAAAATTAAAGAGTTAAACTCCTTAGATAACACTATGTTTAATTCTGATGAAAAAAACTTCATAGATGTATATCTTCATTTTAAGATGAATGCTGATATTTTCATTGATAAAATAAAAGCAGAGCGCATGTTTTTGCATGGAGATAAGGCCCTAGAAGATAAAGACTATAGAGTGTTAAAATCAATTGTCTATCAATTAAACTCTTTATTACCGCAAGACAATGATACATCTAAAGATTTAGGAATAGATAATCAAACCGGAATTCAATAAACCAGTATCTAAATAAATAAAGAGGGTAAAGCCGTAAATACTTACTAATAACTCATGAGTTTTCTTTGTTATTAATAAGTATTTGTTTTTTTAGGTAACTTTACATGCTAATTTTAATGGTTTCATTCTCAGTGTAGAATCGAATGCCATTGAAGAAAGTGGAACCCATTATAAATGGTTTTTTTGAAAGTTTTCTGGTATTACTATTTAACTGTATAATGGTATCCCCTTTTTTGTTTTCCCATAATTTTTCCGCTATATAAAAAAATAAAGTGTCATTTTTAGGAGAAATCCTTATTCTAATTGCCTTATTAGGCTTCACATAAGCGGCAAAGTCTCTTTGCTCTCTTAAATTTCTATTAAATACAATTAGGGGCTTTTTATTATTATTTTTAATTATGACAGGAGATCCTTCAATAGCTTTATGTTTTCTATTCCTGAAAAATTTAGGATAGGGGTTAGCCCCATTCTTAAGTTTTATTTCTTTGGAGATTTTTGAGGGTAGTTTCGAATTTTTATAAAGTTTTCGAAAAAAGTCATGCTTAGTAGAATTAATAATACTTAGATCTTCCGGTATTCTTTCTTTGGTAAGAAGCTCGTTTTTCAAAGTATCAACCAATATATTTTTAAAAGCGACCCCTTTGTTATTAATTGTGACAAGTGTAGAATCATTAGAAGCAAAAAGAACAAACTTTTTAGATAATAATTGAATGTCTGTTAAATCCATTTTCTTGAAAGTATATTCACCTGAATTTTCATAAGAAAGCAAAGAGAATTCGAGACCTCTATAAAAAATATATTCGTTTTCTAAGGTATGGGAGCATTGTAAACTATCTTTAGAACGAATAAAGGCACCATGAAAAAAATTGCTTTTTTTGTCTAAGTAAAATAGGAAAGCATCTTTTTCACTAGAGTTCTTTATTGTTATTAGTGGCCTATCGACTTTAGAGTTTTTTTGCAGAAAATTGAAAGGATTACTACCCGTTTTTAAATTATAAGCGGTACTGTCATAATATACTTCATTAAGAATATAACTTCTTCCAAAAAACTTTTTTAAATAGATAGCCTGAAAGTTCTCTTGAATAGTATTTATATTAGAATTGTAACTATTATTATAAGTATTTGTTCTATTTGAAGTTGAACGAGTATTTGAATTAGAAGCCTTAGCAATGAACATAATAATTGCAACAACAAAGGCAATGGCAGAAATTAAATTTTTACCAGAAAAATAATCTAAGTAAGATTCTTCGTAAGAGGATTCCTCATAGCCTATTTCTGATATTTCCTTAACCTTTTCAGTAACATCAGGATTATCGAATTCTAATTTAAAAAGGTTTCTGTATGCATATTTTATTTTTAAATACTCAGCGTTATGTTGTCGAGTTCTTCTATAATATTTTAAGAGTGCGTTAACATAATCAATTTTTCCAGATTTAACTAGACCAATAGGTATTTGGTTTAATAAGTTTATGAATCCGTTGTAAGTAATTTGAGGGCATTTTTTATATAAAGCTCTTGGTTTCGCTTGTTCAATTACCTTAACCAAGATTGTTAATTGTTGCAGAACATAACTGTAAAGAGTATGAAGAAATTCTCGCGTAAAAATATAATCATTATCTAAAGCTTGATTAATAATGTCGTAATTTTTGTTTTGAAATGAAGATTTAAAAACTGGGATAAAATAATCTTCAAGATAGGGAGCTAAAAAATTAGCAAGTCCATCTGGAAGTTCATTTTGGTAGTTTTTAAAATTAAAACATTTAGGAGCAATACATTTACCAGTCTTTAAAAATTGCTTAAAATTAGGATGATTTTCAATAAAAAGAATACAAGCTCTTTTCTGAGGATCTTTTAATTGTTGAAGCAGTTGAAACTGTAAATCCCTGTTAAAGGAAGAGTTCTCATTTTGAATTTGAAGTAAGCGTAGGCGCTTTTCCAACCGAACAAGAATTTTATGGTCAATACTTTCAAGTTCATCTAAAGAAATTTCTAGTAAATCAATAGGAGATTGATACATGGCAATTTTGATACAATTATTTGTAGACCAAAGTATGAAAAATAGATTAAGTTTAAAGTACTGAATAAATTTATTTACGAGTAATGTTCGTACTTTTGGCATATGAATGTTGATTATATTATTGTTGGTCTTGGTTTAGCAGGAATTGCTTTCGCTGAAAAGCTAAGTGAAAATGGTAAAACGTTTGTGGTTTTTGAAAATAATTCGCAAACATCATCTTTGGTAGCTGGGGGTATGTATAATCCTATCATTTTAAAACGATTTACACCAGCTTGGAATGGGCATGATCAATTACAATATGCTATGCCTAAGTATGAAAAACTGGAGCAGAAGCTAAGAGTTAATTTTGATGTTAAATTGGAAACAAAGAAGGTTTTTAATTCAATTAAAGATCAGAATAATTGGTTTACCGCTATAGATAAACCTAATATGTCAGTTTATATGCGGTCTAAAATTGAAAATGGAGAAATTGACGGGGTATTTTGTAATCATGGATTTGGTACTTTAAAAGGAACAGGAAGGCTTAAAACGGAAGAGTTAATCAATGCTTATAAAGACTATTTGAGAAAGGAAGAAAGACTCATTGAAAAGGATTTTATTTATGATGATTTAAATATTAGTGCTACCATTAGTTATAACAATCTCATTGCTGGAAATGTTGTTTTCTGTGAAGGTTTTGGATTAAAAAAGAATCCATTTTTTAATTATTTACCTTTAAATGGAACAAAAGGAGAAACATTAACAATACATGCACCAGAGTTAAATATTGATTTTGTATTGAAGTCATCGGTTTTTGTAATGCCACTTGGTGATCATAATTATAAAGTTGGCGCAACTTTCAATTGGACGGATAAAACGTCCTTATCCACGGAGGAAGGAAAAAAAGAGTTGGTAGAAAAGCTTAACAAAGTAATTTCGGTTCCATATAAAATTTTGAAACAATCAGCCGGAATTAGACCTACAGTTAAGGATAGACGTCCTTTAGTAGGGAAGCACCCGAAACACGATAACCTAGCCATTTTAAATGGACTAGGAACACGAGGAGTTATGATTGCACCAACAATAGCAAATAGTCTATTTAACTATTTGGAAAAGGGAATTCCGCTAGAAAAGGAAATATCTATAGCTAGATTTTCTTAAGCAGGTTCTTTTCTGAGTGAGTTTAGTTCCTTTTTCTTTTTATAAGAAACAAAAAGATTAATCCAAACAATTCGAGAAAGCCTTAGGCTTACAGGGGTCAGAACAAGAGAAACTAAAATAATGGCAATAAAACTTTCGAAGATAGACAGACCTATTAATATTTTTGCAATTATAAAAACCACCACAAACAGGGCAACTGCTATTGCATAATTTACATACATTGCTCCAAAATAAAATGATGGTTCCATCATATACTTTAAATCGCAATTAGGGCAATTATCATGTAGTTTTGTTACCTTTTTAGGGTTAAAGGAAATTTTATGTTTAAAAAAATCACCTTCATGACAGCGCGGACATTTATTTCTAAAAATACTATATAATTTGCTTCCTTTTCCGAACATATAATTAAGACTTTCAAGTTAAATAAACTGTTTCGTTTTCGTAAGTTTGTGCAAATTTCAATATTTGTAATCAAACTACATATAACAACGGTTACAAAATTACATTAATTATAGTTTATAAAATGTTAAACGTACATAATTTAACGGTTTCATTTATGGGAACCGATCTGTTTTCAGGAATTACTTTTAAATTAAATAAAGGTGATAGAGTTGGCTTAATAGGAAAAAATGGGGCGGGAAAATCAACGTTATTAAAAGTTTTATCTAAAGATATTGAAAGCAGTGGTGGAACCATGGCATTTGATAAAGAGGTTCGTATTGGATTTTTGCGACAAGATATTGATTTTGTTCATGGAAGAACAATTTTAGAAGAAGCTTATCAGGCTTTTATTGAAATTAAGGAAATTGAACAAGAAGTAGATGTTATTAATAGCCAGTTAGCTGAAAGGACAGACTATGAAAGCGAGGGATACAATCAGTTAATTATAGATCTAAATGAAAAAAATGAGCGATATGAGTTAATTGGTGGATACAATTATCAAGGAGATACTGAAAAAATACTGCAAGGATTAGGATTTAAACGTGAAGATTTTGATAAGTTAACAGATACTTTTTCTGGAGGTTGGAGAATGCGTATAGAACTGGCGAAATTATTATTACAAAATAATGATATTTTACTGCTGGATGAGCCAACAAACCATTTAGATATTGAATCTATAATTTGGTTAGAAAACTTCTTAAAGGGGTATCAAGGTGCTATTGTATTGGTGTCGCATGATAAAATGTTTTTGGATAATGTAACCAACAGAACCATTGAAATTTCCCTTGGCCAAATATATGATTATAAAAAACCATATTCTGAGTTTTTAAAACTTCGTGCTGAAATAAAAGAGAAACAAGTACAAGCGCAAAAAAATCAGGAAAAAGAGATTGAGCATACCCAGAAATTAATTGAAAAGTTTAGAGCGAAAGCAAATAAAGCATCGATGGCTCAATCATTAATTAAAAAGCTAGATAAGGTTGAACGTATTGAGGTCGATCAGGATGACAATGCTGTGATGAATGTACGATTTGAAATATCTAAAGAACCTGGTAAAATTGTTGTTGAAGCTGAAGATTTATGTAAAAATTACGGCGATAAAAAGGTTTTAGAGAATGTTGACTTATTAATTGAACGTAACAGTAAAATAGCGTTTGTAGGGCAAAACGGACAAGGAAAATCTACTTTAGCCAAAATGATGGTAGGAGAAATTCCTTTTGAAGGGCACTTGAAGTTAGGACACAATGTTGAAGTAGGATACTTTGCTCAAAATCAATCAGAACATTTACCACCAGAGAAGACTGTTTTGGAGATCATGGAAGATGCTGCGACTGATGGAAATAGGATAAAAGTTAGAGATATGCTTGGAGCCTTTTTATTCGGTGGTGAATCAGTTGATAAAAAAGCGAAGGTACTATCTGGAGGTGAAAGAAACCGTTTAGCATTATGTAAGTTATTGCTCTCTCCATTCAATGTTTTGATTATGGATGAGCCGACGAATCACTTAGATATTGCATCAAAAAATGTACTGAAGCAAGCCCTCAAAAACTTCGATGGAACTTTGATCATAGTATCGCATGATAGAGATTTTTTACAAGGCTTAACAAGTTCAGTATATGGGTTCAAAGATAGAGAGATTAAGGAGTATTTAGGAGATATTGATTACTTCTTAGGACAGCATCAATTGGAAAATCTAAGAGAAGCTGAAAAACAAACAGTAGTTAAAGATAAGAAGAGTTCTTCAAAAAAGGTTGCGTATAAACTTTCCAAAGAAGAAGAAAAAGAACTTAAAAAATTAAGGAATAGATTAAATAAGATAGAGAATTTAATTCAGGAGTTGGAGGGAGATATAGAAAAAGCAGACCTTGAATTGGCTCAAAATTATGATGAAGTTTCTTCTAGGCCCAATTTCTTCGAAAAGTACAAGGCAAAAAAAGCAAAACTTGATGATTTAATGTTGGAGTGGGAAGAGGTAGAAGAAAAGGTAACTGCGTTTGGTTAGAGGATTTTATATGATGAAGGATATGTGAGGTTGTGAATCTAAGTGTTATTGACGTTTTGTACGATTAGATAATGATGACGTTTATTAAAATAATATCTTATGTTGGAGATTTAGCCAATTATCAGATCTAAACTTTTGGAATTAATAATGTTCAACTTAAATACATATAACCAACAAATAAACCTACCAATTCTCGATGAAAAGGAAATAGGACTCTTTATTAAGCGAGAAGATTTGATTCATCCGAGTATTTCTGGGAATAAATACAGAAAACTTAAATATAACTTACTAGAAGCAAAAAGGCTAAAATTGGAAATTATTTTAACCTTTGGTGGTGCGTATTCGAATCATATAGCGGCTACAGCGGCAGCTGGAAAAATTGGCGGTTTCAAAACAATAGGCATTATTAGAGGAGATGAATTGGCGAATGATTTGGATAATGTTTTAGAAAACAACAAAACCTTAAAGTTTGCGAATAGTCAAGGAATGGATTTTAAGTTTGTTTCTAGAGAAGACTATAGAAATAAAAAGGAAGAGGTGTTTCTAAAGAAACTAAAAGAAGAATACGGTAATTTTTATTTGATCCCGGAAGGAGGAACTAATGAATTAGCCGTTAAAGGTTGTCAAGAGATTTTAACAGCTGAAGATGAAAAATTCGATTATATTTGCTCAGCTGTTGGTACTGGAGGAACTATTGCAGGTCTAATAAATGCGACCACAAAGGCGCAAAAAGTTATTGGTTTTCCTGCACTGAAAGGAAATTTTTTAGAAGGAGAAATAAGGAAATTTTCGAAGGAAAATAACTTTTGGCACTTGGAAAATGAATATCATTTTGGAGGTTATGGAAAGTTTAATGAGGAATTAATTTCTTTCATCAATAGTTTTAAGGAAAAAACGACAATTCCTTTAGACCCTATTTATACTGGTAAAATGGTATATGGAATTATTAATATGGTTTCAAACGATAAATTTCAAAGAGGATCCAAAATATTAATAATTCATACTGGAGGATTACAAGGAATAGAAGGAATCAATCAAAAATTGAAGCGAAGAAATATGGATTTGATTCAATAAAAAACATAAGAGTTTAATACCGGTGTCATAAAGATAACAACCTGAAAAGATAAAGAGTTTACGAAATGAAGCTTAAATTAAGTATAGCAATTATTTTAACGTCCCTATTGTTTGTAAGTTGTGGGTCAAAAAAGAAAGTAGTTACTTCTAATAGAAAGGTCGTAGTAGAGCAAAAGGAAGAAATGCCGGAGATACCTCAGTTAGAGCAAATCAAAAAAAGGTCAATCACAACTCCCAAAAATACGAATGAATATATTTTAAAGTTTGCCCTTATCGCGGTAAAGAAAATGCATGAACATAATATTCCAGCTAGTATAACCTTGGCTCAAGGAATTTTAGAATCAGGAAGTGGTCGAAGTGCTTTGGCAATTAGATCAAACAATCATTTTGGAATAAAATGTCATAGAGGTTGGAAGGGTAAAAGTGTAACTCATGATGATGACGAAAAAGGAGAATGTTTTAGAAAATACAAATATCCAGAGTCATCTTATGAAGATCATTCTCAGTTTCTACTAACTAGAAAACGATATTCAAATTTATTTCGATTAAAACGTACTGATTATAAAGGTTGGGCTTATGGCTTGAAAAGAGCGGGTTATGCAACGGATAAGAGATATCCTCAAAAATTAATTAGTCTTATTCATAAGTATGATTTAATGAAGTACGATAGAGTAAGGGCTTCTAAAAAGAAACAGAAAGGAAAAGGTAGCTATTACGAAGTTAAAAAGGGAGATACTCTATATTCTATTGCTAGAAGACATAAGATTTCCGTGAAATTATTAAAAGAAATTAATGGAATACAAAGTAATCAAATAAGTATAGGACAGGAATTATTGGTTCAATAACTATGAATAACCAAGTTGAAATTGTTGTTTTAAGAGCTCTTTAATTTCCAGTTTACAACTTCTGTAACCTAAAGCAGTACCGGTCTGTTTGTTTAGTTTTTTAAGCTTATTGTTTTTGTCTTCAATTGTTGACTTGTTGTATTATTTAATTTACTTCATCAGAAAAATAAGTTTTAACAGCTGTTTTTTCTGGATGTATTGTTGAGGCATTATTAGTGAGGGGTTTTTAGAATAAACAACTATTATTCATAGGAAATGCAAGTATTTTTATAAGCCCGAGCGTTCTTTAGCTTCACAGTATAATTCCTTTTATATTTTCCTTATTTAAAAAGAACATAACAGAAGTCATGTTCTCTTTAAATCTTCCTAATTAGAGGTGTTTAGCTACACTTTTTTTGAAGTTCGGCAATATTGTTACCAAATATAGTTTTTCTTCTTAGCTTGTTTTTTAATTGAATTGATAATAACACTTTCTAATTCATTCTTTTTAGAACTACCTTTTTTCTTTTGAGTTACGAAAGCATTCCTTTTTTTATTTAGTTCTTGAATTTTTTGCTGTATCACTTCCCTTTCATTTTTTTTCTCTTCAACATAACTTTTAATTTCTTCAGAAGACTTGTTTTTAAGATGACTAGGTAATTGTTCTTTTTTTAATGTTTTATAAGAAAAGTTCTTTTTATCAGAGGCATCAACTAAATCCCATGAAGAGTTTTTGTATAAGTTAGAACTTTTGGTAACAGCTCTCTTTACGGCAACAACTTCGTCTAACTCCTCAGCATTACTGTCTTGAAGTGCTTGTTTCTCGTACTTTGATTTACCAATACTTCCATAGTATAAATAAGTTTTGTTTAGTTTTTTATTCAGTATAATAATATCATTGTCATAAGGAGTAACAATATGAACAATGTTTTTGTTGTGATTTATAGTCATATAATCACCATTTCCATAATAGGCCCCTTCTTGCCAACTTCCAGAAATACCTTGGTTATAATCTCCGCAGAAAATAGTATTGATAACAATTTCTTTTTCTTTGGCATCTGAAATAGCATCTTTAAAATGAATCTTTCCTTGAGTGAAAGGCTCATTTCCAGCAATGAATATTAATTTTAAATCGTTTTTATTTTTACCCCATTCTAATTCTTTGATAGAAGTGAAAATAACCTCACCACAATATTCGCTTCCTCCATTAGTTTTAAGAGCGAAAAGACGTTCAGAAATATCATCCAAATCACTTGTAAAAGAGGTAACCTGTCTAATAAACCCTTTTTTTGAAGATAAACCGTCGTTACCATATTCATAAAGAGCAATCTTTAAGTTAGGTGTTTTTCCATGGCACTTGGCATATGAGAGTTCATTGACAATTTCCCATAATTGAGCTTTTGCTTGATTAATAAGTCCATCCATGCTATTACTTGTATCCAATAATAGCGCAACTTTAATAGTTTGTTGCTTATAGTTTTCAGAATGTTTTTTTTCATTAGCATAACCCTTTCCAAAGAAAAGTATACTTAATGTTATAAATGTTAAGATGTTTTTTTTCATGATTTTATGTTTTTAAATTGAACTTTTATGTAGTTTGGAATTGAATTATTTTATTTCGAAAATGACATGAATGCTTGACGTTAATGTGATGTTTTCAAACTGAACTTGCTCATTTTTATGACTTCTTGATTTAGAAAAACCAGATTCGTACATTTTAGAATTACTTACGTAATTAATTTGAGCGAAGTCGTTAACTTGATGTTCTATTTCATTTACACGTAGAGGTTTTCCCGTATCAGCATTGATAGCATTTAGCAAATAGTCAGACTTTTCTTTGGCTGCTTTTATTGCATTTATTCTGTTTTTCTTTTTGAATTCAGTAAGTTTAGAATGCGTAGCTTTAATTATAGATGTTCTTGTGATTTTTAGTTTTTTGAAAGTTTCGAAAACTTTTTTAATTTTTTCTGAAGATTTGATTAGCAAGGAATATTTTCCTGTAGAAAGAATCTCTTTGCTCCACCAACCAGTTTTTGATAAAACTGAATTAATATCAGAAATAAATAAATTCTCAGTAGGAACTTTTATAAGGTTTAGCTCTTTTTTTAATTCATCTTCCAGTTGTTCTAAGGTAAGTTTTTTACCTTTTTCCATTCTTTCCTCTAAAAAAATATCAATATAAATTTCATTAGGAGTTATTTCCATTTCTGATTTTCCTATGACATCAATTTGGGCTTTATCACTTAATGATTGTTGAGCAAAGGACAGCGTTGAAATAAATAAAGCCATCGTTATATAAAAGTTTTTCATTTTTTCATTTTTTGATCAGATTAACCGTTTTAGTAATAATTGTATCTGTGGTATTCTCTCGATTAATTATGAAGTAAAATTATAGGCAACTTTCTTTAAATAAAATTCAGAATGAGTGAAACGCGGTTTTTATTTAGTATACGAGTATTTTTTATGAGTAAACAAGGAGAGATTTGGGTGCAAAAAGCCTTCAATAGAGAAAGTCAATTTTTTTTATCCATTTTTTGATAATAAGTTTACACTTACAAGAAAATATCAAAAATGTTTAGATATATATTTATAATATGCCTTTTCATCATGTCCTCAACTTTAAAAGCTCAGGAGGAAAAATCTGTTAAATTTTCAATTAAAGTCAAAGTCATAGATAAAGAGACAAGAGAATCAATTGAAAATGCTGAGGTTACAGTTGCGGGTATTCAATATAATTATTCGAAAATAAATGAGAATTATAAAATCAACGCAAGATATAATGATGAATTAATAGTTCGTCATTTTGATTTTGAAACGGTGTATTATACGATCAAAGGAAATGATGAAATCATAATAAAGGTAGAGAAAGAAAATAAGTTAAAGGTGTTTAATAAGATATCTAAAAGTTCACGTTCTTTAAAAAAAAGAAAGTTCAAAAGTTACTTCAGCGAATATATCGACTCTGCTAAATTGTATAAAGAAAAAAGTCTGGATAAAAGTTTGTCGTTTATAGAGTTAACACTAAAAGAAGAATTAACACGTGGTAGAAAAGCGGAAGCCTTTAAAGTAATGGGTGATATTTACTTTTTTTGGAGGCAATATGATTTAGCTTCTCAAAACTACGATACTTCTTTAAAACAAAAGGATAATGTTGCTGTTCGTTTGTTATTAGCAAAATCACAATTTTTATCAAAGAAATATAAAGAAAGTGAGAAGACTTACATTTCTACAATGAACCAAATTGTTTCTAACTTTGACAAACTTACCTTATTTGAAGGCTTAGGAGATGTTTCAAGAGTCTTAAGAGAATGGTCAAAAGCGGAAACTAATTATAAAACTGCTTTATCAATCGCTCAGAACCTTCGGAATGCTTCTAAAATAACAGATTTAAATTCGAAGTTAGCCGAGGTATTTGCAAATTTAGGACAAAGAAAGAAAGCTGATTTGTTATTTCAAAATTCATTAGAATTGGCAACTCAAGAGAATGTGAAGAGGTCACTCGAGCAAGAGGAAAAAGTAGCCGATTATTTGAATTCTTCACAACGATATGATGAAGAAATACAGTTAAGAAAAGAAAGCTTGAAAAAGGCGGAAGAAATTACGGTTGAAGCAGATGATGCTGAAACTTTGGTAGATTCTATTACTTCTCAAAAGATTAGTTATAAAATAGGAAACGCCTACCTTCAAAAGGAAGAGTATGATGAAGCCATTCCTTTTTTTGAAAAGAGTATTAGTGATGCCGATAAAAATGAAGATTTAATTATAAAGAAGGATGCTACGAGAAAATTGTCGGAAGTATATGCCACTGTTGGTGATTATACAAAGGCATTTGAAAGTTACCGGGATTATGTAAAGTTGGTTGATACTCTATACGCGAAAAGAGAACAAGAAATACAGCAGGTAAAAAGATTTAGCAAACGGATTTCTGATAATCAGAATAGAATAGCAAGTTTAGAAAAAGATAAAGAGTTAGCGGATAGTAAAATTGATTTAGCCTACAAAGATCAACAGTTAGTTCAAGAGAGTAATAAACGGCAGGAAATTATAATTTATTCATTGATTACTGGAATGGTACTTATTTCTTTATTGATGTATTATATGTATCGTAATATTAGACAACAGAAATTGGCGAATAACCTGTTGGCACTAAAATCGATGCGTTCTCAAATGAATCCTCATTTTATTTTCAATGCATTGAACTCGGTAAATAGTTTTATAGCGGTTAATGATGAACGAAGTGCCAATAGATATTTATCAGAATTTTCAGTATTAATGCGTTCTGTTTTGGAAAATTCGGATGAGGATTTTATTCCTTTATCAAAAGAAACAGAATTGTTGCAGCTGTACGTAAAACTAGAGCATAATAGATTTCAAGATAAGTTTGATTATGAAATTAAGATAGACGATAAAATTCCTTTAGATACTTATATTATTCCTCCAATGTTGTTACAACCTTATATTGAAAATGCTATTTGGCATGGATTACGCTATAAGAAAGAGAAAGGATATTTATGCATATCAATGGAGCAAATAGATAATGATGTAGTGCGTGTTTTAATTGAAGACAACGGTATTGGAAGAAAGAGATCTATGGAAATGAAAACAAAAAATCAATTAAAGCAGAAGTCAAAAGGAATGAGTACTATCAAAAAAAGAATAGGAATTTTGAATGATATGTATCAAGATAAAATAGAAGTGAAAGTAGCAGATGCAACGGAAGCTGGAGAAGGAACCAAAGTAGAATTATTATTAAAAAAAATTAAACTATGAATATAAAAGCTATTATTGTTGAAGATGAAGCCATAAGCAGAGATATACTTAGAAATTATATTAAAAAGTATTGCCCAAACGTAACTGTTTTAGGAGAAGCTGGAGATATTGAGGAAGGGTATAATTTGATTAAAGAGTATAACCCCGATTTAGTCTTTCTTGATGTTGAAATGCCCTATGGTAATGCTTTTGATTTATTAGAAAGAATAGAAGACCGAACCTTTGAGGCTATTTTTGTAACGGCTTATGATCACTATGCAATTGAAGCTTTAAATAATCAAGCTTCCTATTATTTACTAAAACCAATTTCAATTGACGATTTAATAGTGGCAGTAAATCATGTTACTCAAATTAAAGAGAAAGAAACAGAATTGGAGAATACAATATTAACTCCAAAAGAGATAAAAACAGGTAAAATAACCATTCCTACACAAGACGGTTTCGAGGTTATTGATGTAAACGATATTTTTTATTGTAAAGCAGATGATAACTATACCGAAATTTATTTAGAAAACACGAAAAAGGTGGTGAGTAAAACGTTAAAGTTTATAGAGGAAACCTTGAAAGAATATTCCTTCGCTCGAATTCATAAATCTTATTTAGTGAATGTAAATGCTGTCTTAAAATATAAAAAAGGAAAAGGAGGAAGTGTGGTATTGAGTAATGGAAAGGAATTGTCAATTTCATCAACTAAAAAAGCGAATTTACTGTCTTATTTTAAGTAGTTTTAAAGTCGAAAGGCGATCGTATATAGGGAAAGATTTGTATAACTAACTATATCAATTGTTTTTAAATAAATTAAAATCACACCTTACAAACTGATAACTGATAACTGATAACTGATATATGAAAATAATAAAACCTGTTAACGGAAAACACCCTCAAATTCCTGAAGATTGTTATGTAGCCGAAAATGCTACGATTGTAGGAGATGTAAAAATAGGAGAAAAATGTAGCGTTTGGTTTAACGCAGTAATTAGAGGAGATGTTCATTATATCCATATTGGTAATAAAGTGAACATTCAAGATGGAGCAGTAATTCATGCTACGTATCAAAAGTCTCCAACCAATATAGGTAATAATGTTTCTATTGGTCATAATGCTATTGTTCACGGCTGTACAATTCATGATAATGTTTTAGTTGGAATGGGAAGTATAATAATGGACGACTGCGTTATAGAGTCAAACTCCATTATTGCAGCAGGAGCAGTCGTTACTAAAAATACGCATGTTGAAAGTGGAAGTATTTACGCAGGAGTTCCAGCAAAAAAAGTGAAAAATATTTCACAAGAACTGATTTCAGGAGAAATAGATAGAATAGCCAATAATTATGTGAAATACTCCAGTTGGTTTGAAGAATAACTAATCAAATTATATGAATCCCCCAAAATGAAAAAAAAAAGAATCAAACTTAATCATGAACTAACTACAAAATTTAAAAAATCCTTCACTTATAAGAACAAAAACAGCCCAAGAGGAATTGGTATTGAGTGTGAAATACCAATTGTTACTTTAAATGGAAATGCAGCTCCTTTTTCAACTATTAAAAAAATGTTTAGTTATCTTGAAAAAGTAGGGTTTGAGCTAATAATAGATCAACAAAGTAAAGAAGTTGAGTCCGCTAGGAAAATGAACCCTGATAGCGAAGAAAATTTTAGTTGTTGTTTTGATTCCATTACTACAGACGTTGGATATAGCATTATTGAAATAGTACTATCGCCTCAAATAAATTTATGGATACTTGAAAAGCATTTATCGAAACTAATAGATATTTTGAAAGTGTTTTTTAAGAGACATAATTGTTTAATGCTTGGATACGGAATTCAACCTTTGGGATATCCATCACTAGATTTAATGATGCCGAAAGAAAGGTATTTCTTCTTTAACAAATTTTCAGGAAATAAAATAATACCTGAAAATGAAGGATCGGATGCATGCCTTTTGACGATAACAGCTTCCAATCAATGTCATGTTGAAATAGAATCAGAAAATACGATTCCAGCAATGAATACTTTAAATGCATTATCGGGATTGCAAATAGCACTATGTGCTAATTCCCCCATATGGTTGGGGAAAGTGGAAAAAGGAATTAAAGCAAATCGCGAGGATTTATGGGAACATTGTTTTCCAAATAGAATAGAGCAAATAGGAATTCCTCCTAAGTTTCAAGATGAAGCTCATTATGTGAATTATCTACTTGGTTTTAAACCTTTTTTAATAGAAAGAGAAGGAAGGTTTTATAGAATTCTAAATAAAGAAACTTATGCAGAATATTTAGAAGATGATACCTCCTGTTTTGTAGAATCTCTGAATGGAGATATTGTAAAAGTAACTCCAAAAATAGAAGATGCTGATCAATTGTTTTCCTGCACTTGGTTTAACACACGGTTAGTACCAAAGTATGGTACAATCGAAAGTAGAATGTGTTGTCAACAGCCGCCTTCCGATACATTGTCTACAAGTGCACTTACCTTAGGTTTAATTGAAAATTTGGAAGTTGCTAAGAGATTTGAAGAACAATATCCATTGAGTTTTTGGAAAGAATTAAGGGTAACTACAATTAAAAACTCACTAAATGTTTTTATCGGTAGAGTGAGCATCGTTCCTCTAATAAAAGAATTATTAGACATAGCCAGAGATGGTCTTTTAAGGAGAAATATGAATGAAGAAGAATTTTTAAAACCTTTATACGATAGACTTAACAAAAGGGAATCACCAGCCGATTTTGCCATTGAAGTTTTTGAAGAAAGAGGAATAAATGCCTTCTTAAAAGAATTGTCTTTTTAATAAATGAAATGAATATGATTAAAACGAGTATAAAAGAAAAGGTGTTTTCTGAAAAAATCAATATAAATGAAGGCGTGAAATTGGAAAGGATTTCTGAAGCTACTTATCATAGAATCTTAAAATATTTTGAATCTGAGTATAAATTCAAAAACGGAGAAGAAATGCAAATAGGAAACTATTATGTAAAACTCGATAAAAGAATTTCAGATAGTTTCGTATTGTTTATAGAAGAAGTTTTAAGAGAAAAGTATCCGAGTATCTCTGCTATTCCTGGGTTTATGCCATCAAAAGAAACTCTTAGTGATACTGAGAAAAATGAAGGGTTTACTTTTGGTAGTTTTGACATGGCAGTTACAGAAATGGGCTTGCGAAATATTGAGTTTCAAGCGGTGGCCACCTATCCAATAAGCGCAGCTAAAATGAATACAATGGTACTTGATTCTATCTCAGATTCTAACACATTCGCTTTTGCTGATAACGCAAATACTAATTGGGATAAATTTATAGAAGTATATAATGAAATATTTCAAGTTAATGAAAAAGATCAGGTTGTATTGGTAGATAGGGAAGTTGAAAAACAAAAAACAAAATTCGAATTTTTTGCAACCAAAAAAGAATTAAATGTACCTATCAGAATAGTTGACGTAAAAGATGTTTTTGAAAACAACAATTCCTTGTATTATAGAGAAGAAAACTCTACTGTGAAAATAAATGCTTTTTACAATAGAGTATTAATAACGGAAGCATTATATCAGGATAACTATCCAGAAGATTTAGGACGTTGGAAATTTAGATTCGATAAAAAATACAAGGACTTAAAATATATAAATCACCCGATAAAGCAATTTGATATTTCAAAAAGACTGTGCCCTTTTATAAAACATGAGTACAATCCAAATTGTTATGAATTATCAAATACCGAACATCTTTTCAAACAGAAAGAGTTAAGTTATAAAGATTTTGTTTGGAAGCATAAATGGGGTGCAGCGGGAAACGATTTAATTTTAGAACCAAATGAAGAGGTTTTAGATGGTTTAAAAGAAGAAACATCCAATTATATAGCTCAAGAAAAAATCGCATATAAAGTATTTAAAACTGATGATCAACTTGAGAAAATAGTGGAACTAAGGTTTATGACGGCAATTCATAAAGGGCAGTTGGTTATTGTACCTATGGCCAGAGTAGGTCGTATTGAAAAAACAAAAGAAGGATCTATTAATTATAAAATTCATTTTTCAGACAATAATAAAAAAGGATATGGTTTTAGCCCAGTTATTATAAGCGATAATAATGTAGATTAAGTAAAAAAGCTCGGTTGTAAAACCGAGCTTTTACAAAACTAATTCCGAGGATATTATTTTCCTCATCTACTACTATTTATTTTCATCATGCTCCATCTTCCTATGCTTATCTCCTTTTTTATGCATTTTCTTCTTTATCCTTTGCATTTTACGATTAGACATTTTTTCAAACCTATCATATTGTTGAGTGTCTAAAATGTGCTTCATCTCTGATTTAAAAGCAATCTGCTTATCCAGTTTTGCCGTCATCATTTTATAGTGCTCGTCAGAGGAAGGTTTTTGCTTCTTTTTCCTCATTTCTTTTCTCTTAGCTTTTGCAGCCTTTCTTTCTGTGATTTGTTCAGCTAAAAGAGGTTTTATTTTTTCCTGTTGAGAAGCTGTTAAATCGAGTTTTAAGGTCATTTTTTTAACGGCTAACTCAGTTTGCTGATCTACAGTTAAAGTTTCCTCTAATTTTTCTTTCCTATGTTCTTGAGCTATGGTTGTTGATGTGAACCCTAAGGCTACTATTAAAATTGCTGCTATTTTTTTCATATGTAATACGTTATAAATTATATTTCTTTGTTGGGTATATTTTTGTTTTACCCGTTACATTGTGCCTGTATCAAATAATTTCTGTTAACAATAAATTACTTAAATTCTTTAAAAAATAAATTTGTTGTAATTTTTAATCTTTAAAATTTAATTACACTACTTTGACATTACTAAATCAAAAAGGTTTAAATTTGATGTAAATATTAACATTTTTTTAAGGTATTAATTAAAAATGTTATACGCTGAGACTTTAGTTTTAATGAGAAGAAAGGGGTACGAAATATGCCGACAGGGATCTTTATACTACTTAAGGCTATTCTTAGCGAACTAAACCTGATCTATTAAAAATTACCAGGTGAAACTAAACCAAAATTTATTTCGTAATGAAGCGATTTTTTAAAATTCTTATTAAATTAATAATTTTATTATTTGTAGCCATATTGGCTTTTTTCTTTTGGGCGTCTTCGCCAACTTTAGATAAATCAAACTATGCTCAGTTGTCAAAAAACAAGTATTCTGTATCCATTGATAACGATTCGGTGTATAGTATTGTAACTTATAATATTGGATACTTGAGTGGTATGACCAATAATAAAGCAGTAGATAAATCAAAAGAACTATTTGATGGGAATTTAGAAAAAGTACTTACTGAAATAAAAAAAGTGAATCCAGATATTATTGCCTTTCAAGAAATTGATTACGATGCTTCACGTTCATACAATGTAGATCAGGAGGAAGAAATTTTGAAATTGGGATATCCATATACAGCAAAGGGAATTAATTGGGATGAACACTACCTTCCTTTCCCTTATTGGCCGCCAAAAATGCATTTTGGGAAAGTAATTTCTGGACAATCAATTATAAGTAAATACCCTTTGAAAGATTATGAAAGAATTGTTTTAGAAAGAGTTTCTGATAATCCTTTTTATAGAGAAGCTTTTTATTTAGATAGATTATTGCAAATTGTAAAAGTGGTAATTGAAGGAAAAGAAGTAGTTGTGATGAATGTGCATTTAGAAGCTTTCGATAAAACAACAAGAATTAAACAATTAGATAAGGTTGTAAAACTGTTTAAATACTATGCTGAAAAGAACCCAACTATTTTATTGGGTGATTTTAATAGTGATCCAACTTATAAAGATGCGGGGATTAAAAAAGTATTTGATTTACCTAATATAGGAAACGCTGCTTATTCCGAATCGAACTATGATTTGACCTTTAACTCTGAAAAGCCTTTTGAAAGGTTAGATTATATTTTCTACACTAAAAATACAATCAAATATATTAAAGGGGAAGTATTAAAAAGTTTTGGGCAAGCTTCTGATCATCTGCCTGTTGAGATGGAGTTTTCTTTGAAGTAAAACCTTTTAGAAAATATTTCGAGAAAAAAACAGTAAAAATATTTGGATATTAAAACTTATTTTTAAAATATTTGCACTCGGAAAAGTTCAAAGACTTATTGACGATGTTATCAAGAAAGGTGGAGGGATTAGACCCGTTGAAACCTTAGCAACCCTTTGCTCTATGCAAAGAAGGTGCTAAATTCTACCTAAACATTGCTTTTAACCATAAAGTGAGTATAGGATAGATAACCCCAAAGAAGATTCATGAAATCTATAAGAATCTCTTTAAAATTTCTTAATAACATTTTTCTAGTAAGCAACATCTAATAAAGATGTGTTTTGACTTTTGGTTTAATTTAATATTAACTCAAAAAACAAGAAAAATGAGTACACAAAAATTTGCAACAAACGCATTGCACGCAGGACATGATGTAAAACAAACAGGAGGAACTAGAGCGGTACCTATTTATCAAACGACCTCGTATGTTTTTAATGATTCGGATCATGCAGCGAATTTGTTTTCGCTAAAGGAATTAGGATTTATTTATACGAGATTAAATAATCCTACAAACCAAATTTTACAAGAACGCTTGGCTGCCTTAGAAGGAGGAGTAGGAGCTGTGGTTTTTGCTTCAGGTACAGCTGCAATTTCAACGGGGTTATTAACCTTGTTAAAGGCAGGAGATCATATTGTTGCTTCTAGCAGTTTGTATGGAGGTACGTATAACTTATTGAAAGTTACTTTACCAAGATTAGGAATTACGACTACTTTTGTTGATGCTTCTGATCCTGAAAACTTTGGAAAAGCAGTTCAAGAAAACACAAGAGCGTTTTTCGTTGAATCTTTAGGGAATCCAAAATTAGATGTTCTCGATTTAAAAGCAATTTCTGCGCATGCAAAAAAAGCACAAGTTCCTTTTATAGTTGATAATACCGTAGCTACTCCAGCATTATTAAATCCGATTGAGCATGGAGCAAATATTGTAATTCATTCGTTAACAAAATACATTGGAGGGCAAGGTAATTCTCTAGGAGGTGTAATTGTTGATGGAGGAAATTTTGATTGGTCAAACGGAAAATTCCCTGAGTTTACGGAGCCTTCAGCTGGATACCATGGATTGGTGTATCATGAAGCTCTTGGAGCAGCTTCTTATACTTTTAAATTAATATTAGAAGGATTGCGTGATTTTGGTGGAGCCTTAAGCCCAACAAACGCTTTCCAAATAATTCAAGGATTAGAAACTTTAGAGGTAAGAATAAAAAAACATAGTGAAAATGCTTTAGCCATAGCCAAATGGTTGGAAGAACAGGAAGAGGTAGCTTGGGTAAATTATCCAGGATTAGAAAGTAGTAATTATAAATCGTTGGCTGATGAGTATTTGCCAAAAGGCCAAAGTGGTATTGTTACTTTTGGAGCTAAAGAAGGCTATGAGGCAGCGAAAACTATTGCTGATTCAACACAGTTGTTTTCACTTCTGGCAAATATAGGAGATACCAAATCGTTAATTATTCACCCAGCAAGTACAACCCATCAACAATTATCTGATGATGAGCAAGAAAGCACGGGAGTTACAAAAGATTTAATACGTTTATCTGTCGGAATTGAAAATGTAGAGGATTTAAAAGCAGACCTTAAAGAAGCATTTGCTAAAATATCGAAAGAAACATTAGCCTAACAAATTGTTTACTAAATACAATCAATGAGTTTAAGTAAAAATTTAAATCACGTAACCATTGAAAGTTACGTTACAGAAAGTGGTGCCCAGTTCAGTAATTTACCATTAAGTTATCAGTTGTTTGGTGAAGCACTGGGTACTGCACCTGTAATATTAATAAATCATGCATTAACGGGAGACAGTAATGTTGCTGGCGCAGACGGTTGGTGGAAAGATTTAATAGGGGAAAATAAAGTAATTGATACCAACGAGTATACGGTACTTTGTTTTAATATTCCTGGAAATGGTTATGATGATTTTTTAATTGATGATTATAAAAGTTTTATAGCTAGAGATATCGCAAAGATTTTTTTGCTAGGATTAGAAAAACTCAGTATTAAAAAATTGTTTGCTCTAATCGGAGGTTCCCTAGGAGGAGGTATTGCTTGGGAAATGGTGGTGTTGCAACCCAAAATTACTGAGCATTTAATAGCGGTGGCTACCGATTGGAAATCAACTGATTGGTTAATTGCTAATTGTCAGATTCAAGAGTTGTTTTTAACCAACTCAAACAATCCTGTACATGATGCGCGAATCCATGCGATGTTATGCTATAGAACGCCAGAATCGTTTAAGAAAAGATTTCAACGAACTAAAAACGAAGAATTACAAATTTTTAATGTTGAAAGTTGGTTATTACATCATGGAAAAAAGCTTCAAGAACGATACCAATTGGCTTCATATAAATTAATGAATCAATTATTAAAAACCATTGATGTAACAAAAGGTAGGGAAGGACTTAATGTATTAGAAACCATAGAGGCCGACATTCATATTGTCGGAGTCGATTCAGATCTGTTTTTTACTGCAGAAGAAAACAGAGAAACTCAAAAAGAATTAGCAGCGGTGCATCCAAATGTAACTTATGATGAAATTAATTCTGATCATGGACATGATGCATTTCTAATAGAATACGAACAACTAAAAAAAATTGTTGAACCTATATTCAATAAAAACAGCACGAATAAAAAAATGAAGGTTTTAAAGTTTGGAGGGAAGTCATTATCGAATGATGGAATCCTTAATGTAGTGTCTATCATAGAACAAAAAGTTAACGAAGGAGAAAAAATAACAGTGGTCGTTTCCGCAAGAGGAAATGCTACAGATTCTTTGGAGAACATATTAGAAAAGGCAGCTAAAAATGAAGTGTATAGCGAGCAATTTGAAGCCTTCAAAAGAGAACAGTCTTTAGTAACTCCATTAATTGATTTTTCTAAAGAGTTTGATCGTTTAGAAAGACTATTTGAAGGGGTGAGTTTATTGGGCGATTATAGTTCAAAAATAAAAGATGAGGTTTTAGCACAAGGAGAGTTATTATCGATTAAAACAGTTTCTGAACTATTAGAACAAAAAGGGATCAACGCTAATCCAACGGATGCGAGAACCTTGTTAAAAACAGATGAAAATTTTGGAAATGCGCAACCCATTAATGAAGTTTCAAAAGAAAAGGTAAATAAGTATTTTGAAACCCATAATGGAGATACCGTTAATGTGGTTACAGGTTTTATAGCATCTACTTTAAATAATGAAACAACTACCTTAGGAAGAAACGGAAGTAATTATACCGCTTCGCTATTGGCAAATTATTTGAATGCAGGAGAGTTACAAAACTATACACATGTAGACGGAATATTTACTGCAAATCCTGATTTAGTAGCCGATGCAAAGAAAATTGAAGAGTTATCGTTTTCAGAGGCAAATGAGCTGGCTAATTTTGGAGCTAATATTTTACATGCAAAAACAATCATTCCTTTATTAGAAAAGAACATCAATTTAAGAATATTAAATACGTTCAAACCGAATGATAAAGGAACCTTAATTACATCGAAATCTCGATTAAAAGGAATTAAATCATTATCAATTTTAGATAATGTAGCCTTATTGAATTTTGAAGGAAGAGGATTATTAGGAAAAGTTGGTGTTGATGCCCGAATCTTTAGAGCCCTAAGTACACAGGGTATAAGTGTAAGTATTATTTCACAAGGTTCTTCGGAAAGAGGAATTGGGTTGGTTGTAGATAAAGAAAATGCTGAAAATGCAGTAAAAGCTTTGGAACTTGAGTTTGAAAACGATTTTTATACTAAGGATGTAAATAAAATCTCAATTCTTGATGATGTGTCGGTAATTTCAATTGTTGGTCAAGATTTAAGTGAATTCCACCACCCATATAATGCCTTGATTAAAAACCAAATTGTTCCGTTACTTTTTAACAATACAATTACGGGTAAAAACGTAAGTTTAATTGTAAAGAAGAGTCAACTTCATAAAGCTTTGAACGTAATTCACGGGCAGGTTTTTGGAGTGGCTAAAAAGATTAATATAGCGGTATTTGGAAAAGGATTAGTTGGAGGTACATTAATTGACCAGATTTTGGGTAGTGCAAAGAATATTTTAGAAAGAAAGAAAATACAGTTAAATGTATTTTCAATTGCAAATTCAAAGCAAGTATTATTATCAACTAAAGGAGTTAATGAAGAATGGAGAGAAGCACTTGATGAAAGTGAAAAGAATAGCGATATTGTACAGAATGTTATAGAGTATGCTAAAGAGCATCATTTAGAAAATTTAATAGCTGTTGATAATACTGCAAGTTTAGATTTTACGACGAATTATATTCCTTTAGTAAAGGCAGGTTTCGATTTGGTTTCTTCAAACAAAATAGCGAACACCGTGTCTTTTGATTTTTATCAGGAATTACGTAGAACTTTAGAAGCTAATAATAAGAGTTATTTATATGAAACTAATGTTGGAGCTGGACTACCATTAATTGATACTATTAAATTATTACACGATTCAGGAGAGAATATTACCAAAATACGTGGCGTTTTCTCTGGGTCTTTAAGTTATATATTTAATAGATTTTCGGCAGATGATGTTGAGTTTTCGACAGTACTTCAAGAAGCCATTGATAAAGGGTTTACAGAGCCAGATCCGCGTGAAGATCTTTGCGGAAATGATGTTGCTAGAAAATTGTTAATATTGGCTCGTGAATTAGATTTGGAGAACGAATTTGAAGATATCACCATTGAAAATTTAATTCCAGAAGCCTATAGAGATATTACTTCAAATGAATTTTTATCAGACTTAACCAAACTAAATACGTTCTTCCAAGAAGCTAAAGAAAAACAAGAAGAGGGACATGTTTTGAGATATATCGGTGATTTACATGGAGATTTACAACAAACAAAAGGTCAGCTAGATGTTAAATTAGTTTCTGTACCTCAAAATTCTCCATTAGGAAGTTTAAAAGGTTCTGATGCAATTTTCGAAATCTACACAGAATCTTACGGAGAACAACCAATTGTAATTCAAGGAGCAGGAGCAGGAGCACAAGTAACAGCGAGAGGCGTTTTTGGTGATATTTTAAGACTAGCTAAAAGTGGAAATTAGGGAGTTGATAGTATAAATGTAATACCAGTAATTTTAACTGGTTAATTGTATAAGTACCAATAGAAGATATAAATTATATAAAATTACACCTCACAAGTTTTTAAAATCTTGTGAGGTCTTAAAGTTTAAAATACATAGATAATCTTGCGTTTTAAAAACGAACACGATACAAAACCTAAAAAATAATATGAGCAAAAATTTTGAAACAAAAGCAATACGAACGCAGACAGAAAGAACACAGTTTTCTGAGCATTCTGTTCCTTTATATCTGACATCTAGTTTTACATTTGATGATGCAGAAGATATGAGAGCTTCTTTTGCTGAAGAAAAAGAGAAAAATTTATATAGTAGATTTTCGAATCCTAATACAACAGAGTTTGTTAATAAAATAGTGGATATGGAAGGAGCTGAAGCTGGATATGCTTTTGCTACTGGAATGGCTGCTGTATTCTCTACTTTTGCAGCACTTTTAAATTCAGGTGACCATATTGTTTCTTCTCGATCGGTTTTTGGATCAACACATAGTTTGTTTACGAAGTATTTCCCAAAATGGAATATTGAAACAAGCTATTTTAAAATAAATGAACCCGAAAAAATAGAAAGTCTAATTCAACCGAATACAAAAATATTATATGCGGAAACTCCAACGAATCCTGCTGTTGATATTATAGATTTAGAGGTATTAGGTGAAATAGCAAAAAAGCATAATCTTTTGTTAGTTATAGACAATTGTTTTGCTACTCCTTATTTACAAAACCCGATTAAGTACGGAGCGGATTTGGTAATTCATTCTGCAACTAAGTTAATTGATGGGCAAGGAAGAGTACTTGGTGGAGTCACTGTAGGAAAATCTGATCTTATTAGAGAGATTTATTTATTCTCAAGAAATACTGGACCAGCAATGTCTCCTTTTAATGCTTGGGTACTATCGAAGAGTTTAGAAACCCTTTCGATACGTGTAGAAAAACATTGTGAAAACGCTTCGAAAGTTGCAGAGTTTTTAGAAGGACATGATCAAGTGAATTTTGTGAAGTATCCTTTCTTAAAATCACATCCACAATATGAAGTAGCTAAGAAGCAAATGCGTTTAGGTGGGAATATCGTAGCTTTTGAAGTTAAAGGAGGAATTGAAGCAGGTAGAGCATTTTTAAACAGAATTAAAATGTGTTCATTATCTGCAAATTTAGGAGATACAAGAACTATTGCAACGCATCCGGCATCAACTACGCATAGTAAGTTAAGTGAAGCTGACAGATTAGAAGTTGGAATAACTGATGGATTAGTACGTTGCTCTATTGGTTTAGAGAACGTAGAAGATATTATTGAAGATTTAAATCAAGCTTTAAACGGATAAGATGTAAGTTTTAGATATAGTTAAAGCAAGCCTTTTGGCTTGCTTTATTATTTTAATTAGTATGGGGCACACGTTCTAATTTAATTTCAGTATCGCTGATTTTTATCGCGAAATAGATACCTAAATCATGGTTTAGTTTTAGAGTTTCACTTTTACAAAATCCAAATTGTTGAAACTTTTTAACAAATAGTTTGAGGTGTTCTTTATCAACAATTTCATAAGTACCTGTCGATTGAGAAAAACAATCGTTACCACATTGAGCAGAATAATAACACGAAAAAGTACCATTCTTTTCAAAATAAATACGATGTCCTTCTGAACCTTTATTAATGTCAATTTGAGTTAAGATATAGCTGTTGATATCATTTAAATTTTGTCCAATTATTTTATCAATACTCCAATGATCATTAACTAAATCTTGAGCGAATGAAAAATTAGAAATTAATATTAATGTGATAAAAAGTTTTTTCATAGTTATTCGTTTAATTTCTATCAATAAATATTTTAATTTCTCTGACATCTATTCTTTTACCAAAAAAATATCCTAAAGGAAAACCATGTTTTTTTAAAATGAGAGAGTTCTTATTTTTAAATTGAACCCTATACTCTCCTCCTTTGTCAACAACAAAAGAAAGTACTTTCTTTACACGTTTATTTTTATAGAAATCTTGTACTTTTAGTGCTACTTTCTTAGGGATTACTTCGGTATTTTTATCTGTGTTTTTCAATAAAACTTCAAATTTTCCAAGCTCAATATACCAACCTCCAATAATGTAAATATCGTAGATTCCCATTCCTAAATAGATTTTCGGATTGTCTTCAATGAGGTCGATTGGTTCGTTCAAATACTTCAAATTTTGTTTTTATAAAAAAGGAATGAATATTATACAAAACCTTCTAAATTCGTTGGATTGATTTTTGAAAGTAGTGTGATTTGTGATACAACATATTTATGACGATCTAGAAAGTCGTTTGTAACTTGGGAATTATACTTTTCCTTTTTTCTTTAAAATGATAATTATATATAGAAAGATAAGAGTAATATAACCACCGATTAGCAGTGTTAATACGTACGATTTATTTCTCTGCATAACTACATAATCGGCAATACCTGCTTTCCAAAATATCCATTCATCAGCGATAGCAGATGCTATACTCCAATTTCCAGTTTCCAAAACAATGATCCCAGATTTTGAATTAACATCAATTCTAGCGGCGGTATTAATAGCGTTATTTCCACTACCATCATGCCCAATAATATGGGAGTTAGTATCGTTTTGACTATACAAATGAGGGCCTAATCCATAAACAGGAGTATTATTAATAAATGTTTCTGCTTTTTGCATAGTGTTCATTGTTTCTTTTGAGAGCACAGGGTTTTCAGAAACATTTGCCAATAAGAATTTTGATAAATCATTAGTACTGGTGTAAAGACCTGCAGCGGCAAGTGCAGTAAATTTATTCATAACTCTTGTAGCACCATCAGTTTTGTAAACCTTAGCAACTTCAAGATTCTGTCCTTGGTAACTGAACGTGGATTGTTGCATATTTAAAGGGAGTAACACTTCATTTTTAATGTATTCCTGAAACGATTTACCACTAACCTCTTCAATCAATAGTTGTAACAAAGTATAGCCAGCGCCTGAATACATATATTTACTTCCAGGTTCATAACCAACGATTGCTTTTCCTTCAGAGTTTCCTGAATCTTTCGCTTTTGTTAACGATTCTTCAATAGTTTGAATAGCTTCATTTGGAGGAAAACCTCCATAACCCAAATCATCAACTAATCCAGAAGAGTGTGAGAGTAGTTTCCTAACGGTAACTTTACTATTATCGTATTCACTTTCGGGTAAATGCCATCGAGTAAGATATTGATCAATAGGAGTATCTAAATTTACCTTTCCTTCTTCAACGAGTTTCATAACAGCAAAAGAACTCACCCATTTACTAATGGAAGCAACAGGAAATAGCGTGTTTTTAGTAACCTCATTACCTTCAGAAAAGTACCATTGTTCAGATACGTTTCCATTCTCAATTAAGGACATAGCGAAATTCCCTAAGTATTCATCATTGACTTTTTGTTTTACTGCTTCTTTAAAAGCCTCAGGAGTATTCTCATTAGTTAATGGTTTTAAAAGGAAACCATCCATAAAGCCATAACCTATTAATGCTGTCCAAAGTAATAAAATAACGATAATTACTGCAATGTGTTTAAGTGTTTTCATATTTTTTTTAGTTAATTTTTTTAAATTCAATTTCATTTAAGGATTGAGCGGATACTTTAAACCCAATCACCTCTTCGTTGTCATTTATGTTAAAATCTACCTTTCCGAAGTAATATTCATTTGTATAAAAGTTATCTTCCTTTAATATTTTAAGCAAGATAATATTATTAGAGTTGTGCTTGGCAACTAATTCATTATCGATAACTTTCAATTCATAAATAGTATTTAGCTCTTCATTTTTATAATGACCAACATATTTGGTTAAATTAATATTTATTTGATTTAGAGGCTTTTTAATGGATACTTTTTTACAATAACGAGCAATATCGGCGATATGGAAAACCATTCGATTCTTATGAAAGACAAATTTGGAATGAGGAATGTATGGGAATTCGTAGGTATTATTGGCTAAAGCTGTGAGAGGTGTTTTGGCATCGTTTCCAAATTGTTGCCAACATAACTTTCCTTTTTCAACAATGAAATTATAATAGTATCCTGGGTAAATTTCATAAGTGCCTTCAAAGTCTTTCAAGTTTGCTTTATTACTATTAGATGTGGGTTCCGTTAATTCTTCACTTAGAACTATTTCTAATGATTTATAAACAACATCTAGTCCTGTCATACCTCCTGCGTTTGAAAGGAAAACAAAAGATAACTTATGAGATGGGACATGCAAAATATAGGAACGATAGCTTTCAGTTCCTCCTCCGTGGAAAACGATTTCTATTCCTTTGTAAATATCCTTGTGTAAACCTAAGCCGTAATTTGTTTTAACTTGAGAATTGGTAATGGTAATTTCTTCCATTTTATTATAGAATACTCCCTTTCCAAGCTTAATTTTATGGTAATTGTTTGCCCATATACTCAAATCATGCATAGAAGTATATATTCCTGAAGAACCAATAGTTGATAGCTTTACTGGTTGCTGAATGAAGTCGCCATTGTGCTCTTGATATGAAAAAGCTTTATTTTTAATTATATTGCTTGTATACTTTACAGCATATGTATTATGCATACCTAGGGGTAAAAAGATTCTTTTTTTAAGCTGTTCTTCAAAAGGAGTTTTTTCAATACGTTCAATTATTTCCGAGAAGAGAATATATCCAGTGTTGTTATATTCGAACTTGTTTCCAGGTAAAAAAGTCGGCTTTTTTATTTTTAAAAGCATTGCAACAATGTCTTTATGATCCATGAAATTTTTCCCGCTAAGTTGAGCAAGTTCATCTGGATTTGACAAACCATGAGTGTGATTTACTAATTGTGTAATGGTGATTTTATGAGGCAAATGACTCAATTCTGGTAAGTAGTCTCTAATATCATCATCAAATGATAGTTTACCTTCTTCTTCTAGTAATAAACCTAAATAGGCGGTAAATTGTTTTGAGACTGAGGCAATATTAAAACGAGTAGTGTTGTTAATAGGTATTTGATATTCAATATTAGCCAAACCTTGACTTTTTTGAAAAATTTTTTGTCCATTTTTTAGAATAGAAAATATAGCTCCTGGTTTTTCTTTAGAAAAATAAGAATGAAAAAGTGCGTCAATTTTTCCCAGTTTTGCTTGAGTTATTTCTTGGGAATAAGTTCTAATAGATATGATAAAAAGGAATAAAACAAATTTTAATCGAAGACTCATAATATTAAGTTTTTTAATGATTTAAGTCAAAGATGAAGGTTAAAAACCAGCTAAGGGTTTTAGTAAAATAATTCGTCCCATATTTCTATTAAAAAAAGGTTCGAATAAAAGTCATACTTTTTTAAACTGCTGTTTTCCTGTATGTTGATGGGGTAGTAGCAGTGTTTTTTTTGAAAGCTGCATTGAACGAAGATTTAGAATTAAAACCAATATCGTACATTATTTCTTGAATATTTAAGTCTTTATTCTTCAAAAGAATCTTAGCTTCTTCAATACGGTGAAAGTTGATATAATCGTAAAAGTGTTTACCAACAACTTTGTTTATAACAAAGGAAAGATGTTTCTCAGGAATATTAATTTGTTTGGCTAATTTTTGAAGTGTAAGTGAGTCATCTAAATAAGGTTTGTTCTCTTTCATAAACCTTTTTAGAATGGCTATATCATCGTCGTATTTTTCACTTTCTTCGATGGTTTCTTTTTGAGGTAGTGGTTTTATGTCTTTGTGAATACCTGTAAATAAATGAGGTGTTCTCATTGTTTTTAAAACAAACCAACATATAATAGTTAAGGCAAATGAGAAAATAATAGTATTTAAAATAAGAAGTTTTTCTTTATCAAGAACCGCTCTTAGAAGAACTAAAGAATTGCCTATTAGAAATAATAAAGTAGTTGTTTTTAACCATTTGTAAGTTTCGTTTCCAGAAGTGTAATTCTCTAAATAAGTATTTCGATATTGTTTTAACGTATAAAGTATTGCAATGATATAAGAGTAATATTGAGTTTGAGTACTCGCTTCGTAAATCAAGTCTGTATGCCCTGATAAACCAACAGTTAAAAACAACCCTAAAAAAATAAGAAAAGGTATTCCGTGAAGTAATTCCTTGAAAGATATTTTTAAATCTTTATAGCAAGTCTTTTTCACATATAAGTAGAATAGCGGCATTTGCAGAAAAACAGTAGCTACCCGCGTAGCATTTAAAGCAGGAAAATTTATAAATACATTTTCTAAAAATATAGCAGTAAAATCAAAAGAAGTAACAATGAGAAACGCTGCAAAAAAATAGTTAGAGGCCTTGTTTTTTGAAGGTACAGTTATTATAAAAAGAGCCAATAGAAGTAATAAAAATACGGTAATTTTAGCAATATCATTTATCATAAATTAATCGGCTTGGTGAGTTCGTTCCACAAATTGTTTCCAAGTACTAAATATAATTTATTTTGTTTGACAGGATCAGTTTTTCGACATTCTATTTTTAATTTAAAGTTTGAGAGGTTATTTAATGATTTGATAAGCAAAAGCGATTTAAATCTAAATTCAAACCGCTTTAGTTTATTCCTAAAAATATAAATTTCCTTAATGCAGACTGATGTCAAACGAAACACCAGGTTGTAAATCGTAGCCTTCGGATAGCTCGACTACCAATACAGTATCTGAGTCTATTCGAACGTTAATCCATTCTTCATTGCTGCTAAATCCTGTAACGTTATGAGGTTGTGAAAAGGTAAAGTAATACCTATCTGTTTTTCCAGCAGGAAATAGTCCAAAGACATTGCTCCAAAAAGGATCTGTTGCTTCAGGAAGAACTGTATATGAAATACTGTTTTGGGTTAAGTTAATGTTGTATAATCCACTAATATCTCCGGCTGGAGTCCCATTTTGAGCCAAAGCAGTTGAGAATTCAGATGTTGAATTAGAAAGTGTAGCAAACTCATCATAAGCATCATCAGGTTGTCCAAAAAGAGAAGGATAGCTAACTTCAGGTTCTCCGGGGTCCTGTAATGTATTTCTCATGGTTATATCAACACCTTCGTTAAGAGGTGGAACGAAAATTGTAAATCTTTCAGCACTAAAAGTAGCACCATCAATCATAGCAAAGTAATCAGCAACTGTTGGGTCTTGTCCAAAAGCAGCTATTGAGGCATCGGCATCATCAAGAGTATCCCAAAAAACTATTACCGCATATTTTCCATTTTCATCAACACCACTTGTTCGCCTTATAAAACCTGGCTGAAGCGATGCAAAATCTCGTTCTATTTCGGAATCTCTTGAAATAAATGAATTCGCATCAATACCATCATTTAGGTTAAATGTAGTTACTTCTATTACATTTTTCGACTCTAGGTCAAATTCTATATTTGGAATAGCAAAAGTAGTATATCGTTCAGCGCTAAATGTAGCTCCGTCAATCATAGCAAAGTAATCAGCTACACTTGGATCAGACCCAAAAGCAGCAATTGAAGCATCTGCATCAGCCAAAGTTTCCCAAAATACCATTACTACATATTTTCCATTGGCATCAAAACCACTCATACGTTTGAGAAAACCAGGTTGTTGAGAAGCAAAATCTTCTTCTATCTCAGTATCCCTTATTTCGAAGGAATTTGAGTCTATATCTGAATTCAAATTAAAAGTGGTTACTTCAACAACAATAGAAGTTACTTCCTCAGATGGAACAGTGTGATCATCATCATTGCATGATGCAAAGAAAATTGAGCCAATAATGGCGACTAAAGTTAATTTTAAAACATTCATTTTTACAATTATTTATTTTGTGATTTATAAACAACAACAAAGGCCCAGATTTCAATAATTACGATAACAAGATGTATCAGAAAATCTGTTAAAGGAGATACAGGTGCATTTAAGATTGGAAATAAAGGATCTATGACCATCTCTTGGGCTTCTCGTGCAATGTTCATTATTAAAACAACAAGAAATTGTTTTGGGTTTTGGGTAACAAGCACATAAATAGAGGCAATAACCATAACAAAGGTTCTTGCTCCCATTTCGTATATGAGATTCAAAGTAGGAACTCCATTTATTTCAATTCCAGATTCTGTAATCAAATGATTATTGAAGAAATACATGTAAACCTGACCAAGCATAATTAAAGTAAGAATTACTTGAAGAACGATAACCCAGAAGGGAACGAGTTGTTTTTTACTTTGCGACATATTTAACCTAAATTACTTGTGTTATAATTGAACGGTGTAAAATTAGGAAGCTACAAAGTTGTCGTAGTTGTATTTATGGGGTTAAGAATTGTAAAAAAAGGAAATTAACTGTATTTACGTCGAAATTGCTCAGGTGTTAGTTTTATATGATGCTTAAAAAAGTTATGGAAATTTGAAAGGTCTTCAAAACCAGTTTGAAAAGCGCATTCCTTTATAGAGAGCTCTCTGTTCATAAGGACTCGTTTTATGCGTAAGAGATAATATTCATTAATATATGTTTTAGCCTGTTTTTTTGTAATGCTTTTGATAATATAATTAAGGGTTTTTCCTGATATACTGAGCCATTTAGCATAGTCTTGAACTTTGGAAGTATTAAAAATATGCTCAATAAGAAGGTCTTGGAATGCAAGAAACTTAATTAAATGTTGAGATTTTGTGTTTATATCATGATTAGTATTACTCTGTCTCTGTAAAATGGAAAAAATAGTATATAATTCTGCCGCGATTATTTGATTAGAGTGGGTATCATTAACAGCGAGATATTCTTTTTTAATTTGCTCAAATTTATTTTTTAAGCCTAAAAAAGTATCATTATCTAATTGTATTTTGGGAGTAATTAGCTCGTTATTGAAAAGTTGTAAAATATTGGTTAATTTTTTGATATTTAAAAAATTAAAAGCGTCATCATGAAACGGGAGTAAAAAACCTTTCAAATTTGATGTTTCAGAAAATCTGTGCACCTGACCGTTACCAATAAAAAGAACAGTTCCTTTTTCACAACTGTAGGAATTAAAATCAATAAAGTGGTCGCCATTACCATCAGTTACAAAAAGTAGAGCATAAAATTTGAGAATATGAAATTGGTAAGAAGAATGATCTTTGGTTTGTTTTGATTTTATATCTTCAATTTTTATAAGATCAATTCTACTTTTTGGGTTTTGTTTATTTATAAAGTCTATTGTTTTTTCAATTTTCATATTTCATTTATTCATTTGATTTTATTCTCATCGATTACCTTTTCTGATTTAAAAATATAAACTTTTGTTTATATAAGCTATTCTAAAAGTTTTATAGATAAGGTTTTAAATGTGGGGGGATTGAAGATTTTCAAAATCAAAAAAGCTATCTCTCAAAAAACTCTTTAAAAGTGTTTCCCCAGCAGTTATTATTGTTACTAGCATTAGGTTCACCATTTTCCGCAAGTAGCGCATTGTTATCACCTCTTTCAAGTTTCCATAACCAGGCTAGGGTAGAAGTATTTGTTTCTTCTGCAGCACTTAAAAAATGTTCAACTGACATTACCTCACCAACATTTTGAACTCCAATTTCACCAATAATAATCGCATAGTCATTATTTTCTAAACGATTAATTCTTGTGGTAATTTGTTCTTGATTTGTATTCACAAGCCATTTTTCATAAGCATGTAAGTCAAACAATATATTATATCTATTCTCCAAAAGTCCATTTCCTTTTTCTAAAATAGCATTTTCTGATTGTCCTTGCTCATTCCCAGGAACAATAATGATGTTTTGAAAATTCTCCACCCATCTAAGATTATCAACCATATCTTTCATATCGCTTAACCAAAGGCTATGACTATAATTGTTTTCGTTGTCCCAATGATAAGGTTCGTTCCAAACTTCTATCCAAACATCGGGTTGGTTTTTGAAGTGTTCAGCAATGAGTTTCATTTTTGTTTTATAAGCCTGATAGAATGACTGCTCGGAAGGATTTAGTCCGGTAAATAACGTTCGTTGTCCATTAGAGTTTACCCAACCAAAAGGGCATAAAATGGTAATTTTATTATGAGTTCTATTTTGATTAACAATGTTTTGAAGTGAATGATACCAAACATTATCGCTTCCCAAAAAGGGATTTCCGTCAATGGGTTGCTCTCGAAGATTACCAATAAACTCTCGAATGATTTCAACATTCCAAATATCCATTAAATCGAGATTACCAAGTCCATAGGTATGTAAAGCATTTACGCCTTTATATCTAACGATCGAATCGTTTTTTAAAAGATTTGTATTTTCAATTATAAATGGCCCTTCCAATTGTTCAGGAATTGGAGGGGATGGTTCTATAGATCGCTGTATTTCTTGTTCACTGTTACAAGAAGTTAAAATAAGGAAAAAGCAAACTATAAGAAATCGTCTATACACCATAATTCAAGAATCACTATGTTTCATCGTTGATTCTTATAAATATACGTTTTTTGATTTAGTTCGATTTTGATAATTAGTGTTTTAAAAATGAGTTAGGTGAATTAGTGTATGGAGTTTAATGCCTGAACTTTGTAATTGATGGATTTTTCGTTGAAATTTTCAGAGTTATTATATCTCCAATTTCAAACTCTTTTTTATAACCAATTGCCCGATAGTTTTTAGTTTTGAATCGGACAATATACTTTTTTTGTTCATAAACAAAATCACATTTTCCAGTTTGTACATAAAGACGATGGCCAACATGGAATCTTCTCTCAGAAACGATTTTGGCTCTAATTGACGTTGATTCATGACGAATGTATTTCAATTCATCTGTAAAAAATAGATAGATAAATGTTCCTAGAATTCCGATAAATAAACATACTTGAATAACACTAATAGTATCCGAATGTGAGTTTTGATTTAATGTGAATGCCTTTTTTCTATGAATTTTCAATTTATAGCAACAATATTATTTCGGCTTAAAATTAAAGAAAGCCCCAAACATCTTATAGACTTTTCATGAGTACATATTACGACTATATCATAGTTATCTTGGTGATTGTCTATTTGGAATAAAATTTGTCTAAGTAAAACGTAATTAATATTTTAAATATGGTGTTGATTTTTTAAATAAAAAGATCAGCATTACAACATGCTGATCCTTCTTCTAATTCTCCTTCTTTGTATTCAAAATTGATTAAAATTTCTTATCTATCAATAGTGTTAGAACTTGTTAAGTTTTTTCGTCTAGCTGCATTTTCTAAAACATATCGCATTCTTTTTATTTGTTCTTTAGTAAATACATTGAGGCATTTATCGTAGGTGATGTTCATATAATTATTTACTGGAGCTATTTTCCCATCACAGGCTAGTGGAGGATTATCGCAATTGTCAATTGGCCCGGCGACGGGTGCTGTATCTTGTATATGATCATCTTGTTGCTGACACCCCTTGCCTTCGTATCGTCCCCATACATGGAATAAACCTAAAAAGTGTCCCATTTCATGTGTAAGTGTTTTTCCTAAATTAGCCCCACTATCCATATCGGATTTTCCAAAATGGAGAGCATTAATCATAATACCATCGCCTAAAGCTTGTAAGGGGGCTTCTAATCCTGGTAAATTTGTGGTAGGAATAGTGGCCAAACCTAAAAGTTGATCTTGTGGGAAGCCACCATAAACCCATACATTTATATATTTTTCTGGATTCCAATATGCTATTTTAGGTAGCCAATCATGTGGGCGATCATTAACGTCTTTATCAGGAATATTTTCAAAATAGTTAATACGTGTTATTCCATTTGTCGGATTTCCATTAGGGGTTACTTCAGTAAGTTTAAACTGAATAAATGAGTCATCACTTATGGGTGAATTATTTTCGCCTAACGTTCCTTTTTTTCTTCTGAAGTCGTCGTTAAGAGATCTTATTTGTTCTTTTATTCGTTCAGTAGATAAATTGGAGCCTTGACCTATATTTTCACCTCCATGAATTATATGAACTACAATAGGGAGTATAAGTAGCTCTGGATTTTCTGGGGTTGGATTAATGGTGTTTTCATCTTTATTACAGGAAAAGATAATTCCTATAATAGCTAGCAGTAAGATCTTGTTTTTCATGACTAGTTTTTCTTGGTTGTAAACAGTTTTAACTATGGTTATATACCTAAGATGAGCAAGCTTGTATAAGGTTGCGTCGTATTTCATGAAAAAGTTTTTTAGTCAAAATTTCGTTAAAAACTATACTTGTAGTGATTTCTGGTAAAGATTGTTATTAGAGAGGGAAGTTTCTTTAATTCCAACTTTTTTAAACCCGATTCTTTCATAATAATTACAGAGCCCAACGTTTTTAGCATCTGCATCTAATCTTAAAAACTCAAATTTCGATGCTCTGGCTTTGGCTTCAATTTCTTTAATAATATAAGCCCCTAAGCCTTTACCATTATATGTTTCTTTAATTACTAATGAGTGAATGTATTTTGCCTTTTGAGATTGTTTTCCCCAGTAAAGTAAGTCTTCGTCCAAAATTCGCACCATTCCGATATTCTCATTTTGCGAAGTGTTGATAAAATAGAATTCACAATTAGAAATACCTTCCTCAACCCATTCAATTTTTTCTTTTGGTGGATTTTTCCAGTATTGCCAATGATCAACATTCATTTTACTGATTTTTTCAGCAGTTTCTTTAAATAGGTTTAGGACGCTGTTAAGATCTTTTTTTTGGATTTGTTTAAATAGGATTATCATCTAATCTTTTGAAAATGGTATTTATTTCGATAAAGATACAAATTAGTGTTAAGGATAAAGATGATCTTTAGTATTTTAAAAAGGTAGATCTATAAGATAAGATCTTCCTTTTTCTAATACAATAATTAATAAAACTTAATAAAAAATAGTTTAAAAAATGAAAGCTAGTCTGAAGTCCAGCGATGAGTGTTGCCAATTATCGTTTCCAATGCCGTTTACTTCAACACGTGGATTGGATAATTTGTATTCGGCGCTTGCTTCAATTGCCGAAAGAATTTTAGTTTTTAATGGGAAAGAATACCCAATAGCAGCTGTCCCATTAAGCCCTAGTCCAAAGAAATGCTGAAAATTCTGTCCTCCTTCTTCATTGATAAACCTATTTTTCGTCATTACGTTACCGATACCAAAGTTCCCTTTAAGGAATAAATTAGTTGTTGGAAGGGGGTAATATTTAAGACCGAAGTTGAAAGAAATATAGTTAAAGTAGTAAGCTTCTTCATTTCCATCAGAAGGTGTGCTTCCTGTTAAACTTAAATTGATTTCAGATCCCCACATCAGTCTTTCTACGCTTCGAATAGGCTTGTAAAAACCTAATCCAATATTCCAACCGAATAGATCAGCATAACTTCCTACATTTTTTCGATCGCCACTACTATTCTCAAAATAACTGAGATGCTGATCTCGAAGTTTTTTCGATCTCAAAAGTTCTTCCCCCTCTGATAAAGTAGGTTTTGAAACCCCAATTGAAACGAAAACTTGGGTTTTATTATATGGTTTGCTTGTTTTTTCTTGAGAATAGCTATTAAAAGTGAAGCAAATTAAAGCTAAGTTCAATGTAATTTTGGCAGTAGATAATTTCATCTAATTAATGGTTTTTATATGACTGCAAACCTACTACTGCTTATTTTGTTATACATTCACATTTGTTAATAAAATAGAAATAAATTGAATTATACTGATCGAATTCTACTCAAGGATTGTGGTTTAATACCTAAATAGGATGCTAGGTAATATTGAGGGATACGTTGCAATAACTTCGGGTTCTCCTCTATTTCCTTATGATACCTTTTTTTGGCACTTAAATGAGCAAAATTGGCTATGCGATTGTTTGCTTTAATTACAAGATTTTGTGATACTTCTGTCACTAATAGATTGAATTTTATTAATTCCGTTTTTAAAAAATCGAAATCCTGTTTTGATAGTACTACTAATTGTGTGTCTTCAATAACTTTAATATTCATTTTAGAAGGAATATTGTTGAGAAGACTCGTTAGTTGAGAAATCCAATCATTTTCAAAAGCAAAATCACAAACTCTTTCATCACCATCAGAATTTTCATAATAAATGACAGTCCCTGAGATAACAAAGGCAACCGATTTACAGTATTCACCACTTTTTAAAAAATACTCCCCTTTTTTCAATGACATTGATTCACTGTGAGAAGTTATGAGTTCAACTTCATCTCTAGAGAAATTATAACTCTCCGTTAGATAATGATTTAATTCTTTCAAATTATAGTATTGAAGGTGTTTTAATTATTGAATGTCTTTTTTGGTAGGTTTAATAATCATTCTAAAGTATTGATCTTTATATATGTAATAACCAAGCCAATTATAAAGCGTTCTCGCCTTGTTTTTAAAGTTTACAAGTCCCATAATATGAACGAAAATCCAAATAAGCCAAGCACTAAAACCTTTTATAGAACTCTTTTGATTAGGAAAGTCTAACACAGCTTTATTTCTACCAATAATAGCCATTGAACCTTTATCCGTATATGTAAAAGGTTTCCAGTTTTGATTTGATTTTTTTAAGTTCTGAGCTAGGTTTTTTGCTTGCTGTAATGCAGGTTGCGCTAATTGAGGATGTCCTTTTGGGTAGTGCTCATCGTCACTAATCATAGCACAATCGCCTAAAGCGTAAATGTTATCATAACCTACAACTTTGTTATAGCTGTCAGTTTTCAAGCGTTTCCCAGCTCCAAAACTTTCCTTTGCAAATCCAGGGAATGTTTTCGCAGAAACACCAGCTGCCCAAATAAGATTTCGTGATTTAATTTCCGTTCCATTTGATAATTGAACAGTTTCTCCATCAAAATCCTTTACTAGAGTGTTCATTATTAATTGAACTCCAAGTTCCTTTAATTTTTTTGAAGTATAATTCTTAGCTGAATCGGACATCGGAGCTAACACGGAGTTTTGCCCATCGATTAAACTGATCTCTCCCAAGTCTTCTTTATCTAACTCAGGATAATCTTTCATAATAATAGAACTTTTCATTTCGGCTAAAATCCCCGAAAGCTCAACGCCTGTAGGGCCCGCACCAGCAATAACAAAAGTTAAATACTTTTTTCTTTCTTCTTTATCATGAATACGAGTTGCGTGATCTAATCTTGTAAGAATAGTATTTCTTAGTGATAAAGCATCACTAATCGTTTTCATAGGCAAACTTTTTTCTTCAATACTTTTGTTTCCAAAGAAGTTCGATTCAGTTCCTGTGGCCATTACGAGAATATCATAACTAAATTCACCATTGCTCAAAATAATTTTATTCTCTTCAGGAACTATTTTTTCCAATGAGCCTAAACGAAAACGAGCATTTTTTAAGTCTCTAAGTATTTTTCTAAAAGGATAACTAATAGCCGAAGGCTCCATAAATCCGGTAGAAACTTGATAAATCAAAGGGGGAAAGAAATTATAATTATTACTATCAACCAATATGATTTGATACTCTTTTGAGTTTCCTAGCCTTTTTATCAGTTCTAATCCAGCAAATCCACCACCTACAACAACAAGTTTTTTTGGGTTATTCATCGTTAAGTTACCTTTCATTTTATATAACAAAGATCATCAAATAAAAATTAAAAACTCTTAAGCTGGTTTAAGAAAGTTGTTAAGATTCATTTAAAAATAGAGCTAGTTTCATTTAGTTTGAAGTAATGGTTCGTATGGTTTGTCGTTTACTTTTTTCCATTACTATATCGTTAAACAAAAAGTCAATGATTTCATCAAAGCATTGTGTAATTGGAAGACTAGCCCAATCATGCGAACCACCTTCAACAGTATATAGATAATAAGAAGTACCTAGTCCTGATAATCGTTTTGCTATTGCTTTAGATCCATAGAGTGTTAAATAACCCTTACTATCGGGAGTGCAATAGTGATGTGGAGCAATATTATATGGAACTAATCGATCACCAGTTCCATGAAAAAGTTGTGTTGGTATTGCACTATGTTCATTAATATTACTTAAAGAGGTAATGGCTCCTGCCATACCAATAACACCAGCATAAGAAAAGTCAGGAGGTAATACGCTGTCTTTATAAGTATACACCATATTGAGTACAGTTTCGGCACCAGCACTAGAACCCGAAAGAATAATTTTTGTTGGTTCAATTTTAAATTTACCGTTGTTTTCAAGAATATAATTTACAGCTACATTAACATCGTTAGAGGCTGTATTTATGGCATCTACTTTTTTATCCGCGCTTACATTACAGCCGAAACCAATTCCTTTCATCGTTAGCTGGTAAGATACGGAAGCCACTGCATATCCACGTTTGGCCAATTTCGTAGCAAAATTTACAAACTCAACTTCATCTCTTTTACCACCAGAGAAACCTCCTCCATGAACATAAACAACTAAAGGGGCTAATTGTTGGCTTTTTTCGGCTCTATAATAATCTAGTTGAAGTGTTTTGTTATTCTTAGAAAAATAAGTGTGTGTTGTTTTATTAACTTCTGAGTAAAGTGGGGTTTTATATAGTGTTTGGGCAATTGAAATTTTTATTGTATTAAATAAAAGAATGGTTAAAAATCTTCTAAGCATAATAGGTTAATTTGTAGTCTATAATTTTACTAAAGATCAAGTTAATTAAAATTTATGAGATAAAAAGATAGTAGTTGTGGTTTTAAGGTTGTTTATACAGGTTTAAAAAATATTCGTATTTTTAAGCGGGAGACTCCGGCAAATTAATAACCTAAAACTTAACACATGAAAAATTTCATAGTTAATTTGCTGTTTTTTTATTCAATTTTCACATTACATTCTCAAAGTCAATTGGAATATCCAATTGATCAAGCAGATAATTCATTTCAAGGACAAATTGATGTTTCAAAATTAGGTTCTGATCATTTAAACTTACCAGGCTCGAAAGGAGGTGATCATAAGGAACCATTAATCAAACCTACGGAAAAGCCAAATATTATTTTGGTGATATCGGATCAATTTCGAAGACAAGCTATGGGGTTTGTTAAGGATGGAGATCCAGTAAAAACACCTGAATTGGATAAGTATAAACGCGAAGAAGCGGTTTTTTTTAGTAATGGAATTGTTAACCGTCCTATTTGTGGACCCAATAGAGCAAATATTTTAACAGGTCAATACAATATCACGAATGGAGTTTATGGAAATAAAGTTCGACTTTCTAAGGAATCGAACACCTTGGGAGAAATTACTAAGCGTAATGGCTATAGAACTGCTTATATAGGTAAGTGGCATTTAGATGGGGCAGGAGGACCTGAAGGTTATGTCCCAAAATCACGAAGACACGGTTTTGATAAATGGATTTTGACCAGAGGACATTCACCTTTTAAACAAAAAGTTTATATAGATGACTCTCAAAAGGCAACAACAGCGTCAGAATGGGAAACTACTTGGTTAACGAAAAAACTGATTGGTTTTATTAGGAATAATAAGGAAAATCATAGCGATAAACCTTTTTGTGCTGTACTTTCTATAGGGCCGCCGCATACAGGAGGAGGAACTGGTTTTGAGGATAGGTACCAACCAGGTAAAAGAACAAGAGATGGAAAGATAAAATATGGGTATGGATATGCTGCTCCTAAAATATGGGAGGATTTATACCCCGAACCTAAACAACTTACAAAGAGACCAAATGCAACTGATATTATTGTAAAAAATACAGGTGAAAAAGATGAAGTGTGGCCGGTATTACCAGGATATTATGGGACGATAAGTTCTATAGACCATGAGTTTTTTAGACTTACAAAATACCTTAAGGATAATGACCTTTTTGATAATACTATTATCGTGTTTACTGCTGATCATGGAGAGATGTTGGGTTCACATGGAAGAATGACTAAAGGTGTTTGGTATGAAGAGTCCGTGGGAGTTCCGATGTTAATATCCTACCCAGCTAAAGTAGCCTCTAGGACAGAAAAAAGCCCAATGTCGTCAGTTGATATTTTGCCGACTGTTTTAGGGTTAGCAGACATTAATATTCCGGATTCGATAGATGGATTTGATTATTCGAAATCATTGAAAGGAGAGCATGATGTGCTGCCAGAATATGCCTTTTGTTCTTTTGATCAGGGAGGGGTAGGAAAAGGAGATCGTTCATGGAGATCTATTTATAGTGATAAGTATACCTACGTATTGGCTAATAGTAGTTGGAAAAACTTTAGAGACCTTGATCATATTCGTAAGGAAGATAAAATGGTTTTATATGATAAGGTAAAAGATCCTTATGAAATGGAGCCTATATATAAAGGAATGGGGTACGATGATGTTATCAATGATTTACATAAAAAATTAGTTGATCATTTAGATAAGATGAAGGATCCTTTTATAGAAATGCAATGGATACCAAGTAATAGTGAACCAAAATATATGTACAAAGATGCGCTGAATGCGATGATTCCGCAAAAAGGTATGCCCAAAACCAAAAAGTAAAAGTAGACAGCTTAGTATATTTTCGAATAGAAGACTATTAAATTGTAAACAAGGAAGATTTCTTTGTGTTAGAGGTTTAATTATCGGTTAGTAAGATGTTGAGTTAATCTATAGAAACCACAGCTGGTTCTGATTTTAGAGATGCTGTGGTTTCTTTCTTTAAACTTAATTTTTTAGTGAGATAACAATTTTTCTCTAAATATGATTTCCTGTTTTTTGTATGAGATTAGTTGTTTCATTTAGTTTTAATTGCTTGTTTTTTAAGTGTTTGTGTTCTTTTTAAAAAATATTTGTACTTTTACATGGGAGACTCCGGCAAATTAATAACCTAAAACTTAACGCATGAAAAATTTCATAGTTAATTTGCTGTTTTTTTATTCAATTTTCACTTTACATTCTCAAAATTCAAAGGATGTCTCATTTTTTGTAAATGTAGATACATCGTATGAGGAAGTGTCAGATTTCAAAACGAATGCTAACCATAAGAATTATTCAAAATCACAAGTTGTTTCTTTTGAAAAGAAATCAGCACAAGAACGGAAACCAAATATTATTTTGGTAATGACTGACCAGTGGCGAAGACAAGCGCTGGGGTTTATTAGAGATGGTGACCCAGTAAGAACTCCTAGATTAAATAGGTATAAACGAGAAGATGCTGTTTTCTTTAAAAATGGAATCGTTAACCGTCCTATTTGCGGCCCTAATAGAGCAAATATTTTAACAGGTCAATACAATATTACGAATGGGGTTTATGGGAATAAGGTTCGACTCTCCACAAAATCCAATACATTGGGAGACATAGCTAAAGCCAATGGTTATAGAACTGCTTTTATAGGGAAGTGGCATTTGGATGAAGCAGGGGCTCCTTCGGGATATGTGCCACCATCGAGGAGACATGGTTTTGACAAATGGATAGCGACTGTAGGGCATTCACCTTTTAGTCAAAAAGTTTATATTGATGATTCTAGAGAGCCAACAAGGGCAACAGAGTGGGAACCTACTTGGTTAACCAAAAAACTGATTACTTTTATAAAAGACAAGGAGAATAACAATGGAGATAAACCGTTTTGCGCGGTACTTTCTTTAGGGCCTCCGCATACTGGAGGAGGGCCAGGTTTTGAAGATAGATTTCAACCAGGGAAAAGAAATAAGGAAGGTGATATAAAATATGGGTATGGATATGCTGCTCCGAAAAAATGGGAAGATTTATACCCTAAACCTGAACAACTTCCTAGAAGAGTTAATGCTACCAAAGTTAGGGTAAGAAAAACGGGAGAGCAAGATGATGTATGGCCAACATTCCCCGGATATTACGGAGCTGTTAGCTCTATTGATCGGGAGTTTGCTAGATTGACAAAATATCTAAAAGATAGCAATCTTTTCAATAATACCATTATTGTGTTTACTGCCGATCATGGAGAATTGTTGGGGTCGCATGGACGTATGACTAAAGGGACGTGGTATGAAGAATCTGTTGGAGTACCAATGTTAATTTCGTATCCTAAAAAAGTGGACTCGAAAACAGAAGAAAGTCCAATGTCATCTATTGATATTGTCCCGACGATATTAGGGTTGGCAGATATTAACGTCCCAAGATATATGGATGGGTTTGATTACTCAAAGTCTCTAAAAGGTGAACAAGATATCTTACCTGAATATGCTTTCTGTTCTATGGATCAAGGGGAAGTTGCTGGAACTGATAGATCTTGGAGGTCTATTTATAGCGATAAGTATACTTATGCGCTGGCTAATAGTAGTTGGAGAAATTTTAGGGAACTTGATCATATCAGAGAAGAAGATAAAATGGTTTTATACGATAAGGTGAAAGACCCTTATGAAATGAGTCCTATTTATAGAGGAATGGGATATGATGAGGTGATTGATGATCTTCATCAAAAATTAGTTGATCATTTAGATAGAATGAATGATCCTTTTATAGAATTACAATGGATACCAAGTACTAGTGATACAAAATATACATATAATAATGCTTTACATGCAGTCATTCCTCAACCAGATTCAAATAGATCGAAAGAGAATAAAGAGTTGTCAGCAGAGGAGATAAGAAAAGATTTGGAAAGAAGTGAGTGCAATCATGGATATGATGAAGAAGGAGCGAAGAGTCATAAAAAAATTGTGTACCCATCACCAGTAGGTTCTCGAATAAATTTTCGATATCCTCAAGGAAATCTTAATGTTTTCAATTCTAAAGGAATGAATGTTCTCAGTTATACAAAGAAAGAAGAGATAAGCTCTTTAGATATTTCTAGTTTAAAACCAGGAGTATATTTTATCGTCTTTGATGGCTGGAAAAAGGAAAAGTTTATAAAAACTAAATAGAAAGGTATTTCATATAGTATAAGTAAAGAGTCTTTAATAGTTAAAGACTCTTGCTTTTGTATTTGTGCTTTTCAATATTTTTCGATACAATATCATTGAGTAATGAAACCTCACTTCCAAGACCAACGGTTAAAAGTTTTGGTCCCATTGGAGGAATACCATTAAATGGTCTAATGTAAGCTTCCCCACTAGGCGTTCTTTCAAAATAAGTATAAGTACTTTCTCCATCGATCTGTGTACATCCTTTCACACGTAAAATACTGTCTGGAATTTCTTTACAGATTGATTGAATACAATCGATATTCGGTAATTCAGGTAAATCTATAGAACATGAAGCCCAATGCGCTTTATGATGATCCATTTTCTCAGGTATAGAGTTTGTTGGTAACAACTCAGGTAATTTTGTAATATCTAGCTCATTTATATTAACGATTTTCGCATGTTGATTTATTTTTTTTACCTCTTTTATTACTGATTCTTGTCGTTCTATAGAGGCACGTTCTGTATGAGTAAGAACAATTAACGAAGAAACTTGAATTTGATTTCTTTCCAATTCATTGTTTTCTCCCCGCTTTTGCCAGTTTTTTACATCCACAACAGATATTTGAACGGGAGGGAGGAAACGATTATCTATACCAACTCCTAAAAATTCTGATAAAGCGCAAGCATCAGTAGTCCCATTTGCTTCAATCAAAGTAATGCCTTTTTTTCTTGAAGGAATATTATTAACAAAGTCTCTAAGTACATGAATACCACTGCAACAAATGCAACTACCACTAAGAGCTTTTATCTTTGTAGAGTCAATTATTTCTTTGAATTGCTGAGTATCAAGATATGCATTCTCATAATCATTCAAAATTAAATAGGGGCTCCATCCTTCGTTTATATAATTGTTAACGAGGTGTTTTAATAAGGTGGTCTTTCCAGCGCCTAAAAAACCAACCATTACAATTATTGCCTCTTTATTCGAAAGTTTTTCTGTCATGCTATATAAGTTTGCCTTGTTTAATAAATTATTAGGTTCTAACTAAAAACGAACAATCCGTATTCCAATCTATGGATTAAATAAAATTCCTACAATACTAAAGCAAATCAGTCATGTAGTCGTTCAATTTTACAATTTTTAACAAAATCCTTTAAGTTGATATTCATTCGAAGTTAAATTTGGCATTCATCATTTAAACGATTCATGAAATATTTGACTTCCTTGTCATTGATATTTTTAGACTTACACGAATAAAATAAGTGTCTATGCATAGTTTTTTCTAGTTTGATAGGGATTTTTATCATATTATTCTCAATGGCTTCTTTACCTAACTTTTTTGGAATAATACTGAATCCAAAATTGGTTTTTAAGGCCTCAATGATATTGGTGTATGAAGGAAGTATATAGCGTGGAATTATCTTTGGTTTTGAATGAAAGTGCTGTTCCCAAAATCTTTTAATTTCCTTTTGATCATTGTCATAAACAAACCAAGTTTGCTTTTGTAACCATTGATTCAGTTTTTTTCTATTAGCAATTAGTTGTTCAGGAATAATTGTTTTAGTTGAGCAAACAAGTTCGAAAGAATCATTAGAAATAGATTCAAATTTATGATCATAAGAATTGTACTTGGGTACACCTACGACTAATTGTACTTGGTCATATTCTAGCGCTTTAATAAGCTCCTTTTCCGTCCCAAATTGTACTGTAATAAACATGTCAAAAGAGTATATTTTATGGACTAACTCTTTCTCAAAAAAATCTATTGTACAGCCAATTGAAATGGCATGACGAGTTTTACTTGCTCGTTGATTAGAGTAATGTTCGACTTTTTTTAATTGTTCAAGAGGGGTGTTTATTTGGTTGTATAAAAACTTGCCATATTCGGTTGCTGTTAACTTTCGTGTAGTCCTTTCAAAAAGTTTTTTACCTATATGAGCCTCTAAGGCCAATAAATGTTTGCTGACGCCAGGTTGGGTCATGTTTAATTTTTTTGATGCTTCCGTAATATTATGACATTCATAAATCACACCAAAGGTTCGTAACCATTCTAAATTAATCATAATTTTTGTTATGAATAGATAAACAAAAATAATTAAAATTATGAATTTACTGCTTTTATATTTGCGTGAAAATTAAAAAATATGACAGAAACTTTAATTGTGAGTTATGCGCCCAGAATAGGTTCTTATAACAAAGTATTGGTAAATGAATTTATAAGTTTAGCCAATAGCAAAACTAAAATTAAACATTTGGATTTGGTTGAAAGCCCTCCAGATTTATTACTCAAAGAGAATCTAAATTTGATGATGGATTGGAATCAGGGAAAGAGAGCTTTTTCTAATGAAGAAAGACTGGTTTTATTGAATCATCATGCACTAATAGAAGAATTTCTCTTAGCGGATTATATTGTACTAGCTTTTCCTATTTATAACTTTACAATGCCTGCCACTGTAAAGGCCTGGATAGATGCCATAGTTGTTAGCGATAGGACTTTTTCATTTACTCCAGAAAAGGGTTTTAAAGGGACATGCGAAAATAAAAGAGCACTATCAGTTGTTGTGGCAGGCTTCGATTATAATAACTCCAATCATTTCAAGGAATATGCTTCCTGTACGGTGAAACAGAATTTTGATTTTATGGGAGTTCGTTCAAAGCAGGTCTCTGTTTTCGGGGTTGATCAGAATAAAGAACATTTGGATTCCATTTTGGATCAAGCGAAAGCTGAATTAAAAGCTACAGTTTCTGATTGGTTTGAGTCTTAGTATTTAAATAACTAGTCAAAGCATTATTAATGGCACTATTCTTTGGTGCCATTAAATTTTTATAGATTATAAATTCACTGCAAAACATTACCGAAATGATGGAATTGCTGATTTACTAAATAAGTAATAGAATTTATGCATTTCTATTTTTTAGAATAAGTATGTAATATTCGCTATGAAATATGTACCACCGACGCTTTTTTTATAGAAATAAAAACATCTAAATTAGAGGAAAGAGTAAAAGCTCTATATTTGTAGCATGCTTTCAAAGAAAACTAAATACGGAATTAAGGCACTTACCTTTATTGCTCGACAAGAAAAAGGAATTAAAGTGCAAATAGCTACGATATCGGAGCGTGAAAATATTTCACATAAGTTTTTAGAAAGTATATTACTTACATTGCGAAAAGCAGGAGTTTTAGGAGCGAAAAAAGGAAAAGGCGGAGGATACTATTTGTTAAAAGAGGCTGAAGATATTAAAATGACGGAAGTTATTCGAACCTTAGAAGGTCCAATTGCCATGGTTCCATGTGTTAGTTTAAACTTTTACGAAAAGTGTGATGATTGCCCTGATGAGGATGCCTGTTCGGTACATAAGTTGATGATTCAAGTGAGAGATAACACTTTGAATGTTCTACGAAATACAACTTTAGCTGACCTCGTATAGTTCTACTTAAATCTTATCGAATTGTTAATTTTTTAATTTTTTCTTTCATATTAAATTAGAGTCTGTATATTTGTCAACTCTAAAACCTACTAATCCGATAGGGTAAAAGGTATTTTTAAAAATGATTGTAGAACAAGTATTAGAAAATAAAACAAATTACGACGTAGATAAGGAATCCGAGAAGCCAATTAGAAGTGTTGTTAAATCAATTAGTTGGAGAGCCGTTGGAACTCTTGACACCATTCTAATTTCTTGGATTATTACAGGACAAGTAAAAACGGCCTTATCTATTGGAGGAATAGAATTAGTAACGAAAATGCTCTTATATTTTTTTCACGAAAGAGTTTGGAATAGTATAAAATGGGGTAAAAAATGAGTTTAGAAATGATTGATTTAAAAGTAGTAAACGAACAATTAAAAGACAAAACACCTAAAGAAATTGTGCAATGGGCTTTAGAGGTGGCTTTAAAACCTGTAATTACTACAAACTTTAGACCTTATGAAGGTTCTATTCTTCATTTAGTAACTTCATTAAATAATGAAATTGAAGTTATATGGTGCGATACGGGGTATAATACACCTCAAACATATAAACATGCTGAAGAGCTTATACACAAGTTACAGCTAAATGTTCAATTGTATGTTCCAAAACAAACAGTAGCTCACAGAAATGTAACCTTGGGATTACCAACAGTTGATGATCCAAATCATGCAATTTTTACTGAGCAAGTAAAATTAGAGCCATTTAAAAGGGCTATGAGAGAACATAAGCCTGATGTTTGGTTTACAAACTTAAGAAAAGGACAAACTGCTTTTAGAGATAGCATCGAAGTAGTATCCTTAAGTAAGGATGGAATAATTAAGGTAAGTCCTTTTTATCATTATACAGATAAAGAATTAGATACATATTTAGAAGAGTTTGATGTTCCGAACGAATTCAAATATTTCGATCCAACAAAAGTAGAAAGTAACAGAGAGTGCGGTTTGCATATTTAAAAAAATAGGAAGATGAATACGAAAGAAATTAGAGTAGGAGCCTTAGAAAGCGAGGCCATATATATTTTCAGAGAAGTAGTTGCTCAATTCGAGAAACCAGTGTTATTGTTTTCAGGAGGTAAAGATAGCATAACATTGGTGAGATTGGCTCAAAAAGCATTTTACCCAGGTAAAATTCCTTTTCCACTAATGCATATTGACACAGGACATAATTTTCCTGAAACTATTGAGTTTAGAGATCGTTTGGTTGAAGAACTTGGAGTGGAATTAATAGTAAGAAATGTTCAGGATAATATTGATTCAGGAAAGGTTAAAGAAGAAACAGGAAAGTATGCAAGTAGAAATATGTTGCAAACTGAAACATTGCTAGATGCGATTGATGAATTTGGATTTGACGCTTGTATAGGAGGTGCACGTAGAGACGAGGAAAAAGCTAGAGCCAAAGAACGTATTTTTTCTGTAAGAGATGATTTCGGTCAATGGGATGAGAAAAACCAGCGCCCTGAGTTATTTGATATGTTAAATGGGCGTATTGATTTAGGTCAAAACGTTAGAGTTTTTCCTATATCAAATTGGACAGAATTAGATGTTTGGTCATATATACAAAAAGAAGGTATTGAAATACCATCAATATACTTCGCGCACAAAAGAGAAACCTTCGTTAGAGATGGACTTATTTGGTCAGCAAATGATGAGGTAGTTTACAGAGAAGAAGACGAAAAAGTAGAAGAAAGAATGGTACGTTTTAGAACGGTTGGTGACATGAGTTGTACAGCAGCAGTATTGTCAAGTGCAGCCGATATTGATACTATTGTAGGAGAAATAAGAGTATCAACAATATCAGAAAGAGGAGCTAGGATTGATGATAAGCGATCTGAAGCAGCAATGGAGAAAAGAAAGCAACAAGGATATTTCTAAAAATTAACGTAACCTAAACAAACAAAAACAAAAGCGATGAATGTATTAAAAATAGCAACAGCGGGAAGTGTAGATGACGGAAAGAGTACGTTGATAGGACGAATTTTATACGATACAAAATCATTAACAGACGATAAATTAGAAGCTATTGAAGAAAAAAGTAGACAAAGAGGATTTGATTATTTAGACTTTTCATTAGCAACAGATGGACTAGTAGCAGAGCGTGAACAAGGAATTACCATTGATGTAGCTCATATCTATTTTTCTACACCAAAAACGAGTTTTATTATTGCCGATACTCCTGGGCATATAGAATATACTCGAAACATGGTGACTGGAGCGTCTAATTCACAAGCTTCTATTATTCTAGTAGATGCAAGAAACGGAGTAGTTGAGCAAACATACCGACACTTTTTTATTAATAATTTATTAAAAGTAAAAGATGTTGTTGTTGCTGTCAATAAGATGGATTTAGTAGATTTTTCAGAAGAAAAATTTAATCAAATTAAAGGAGAAATTGAATATTTAGCGAGTAAAAGCGAATATCAAAATCAAAATATAACATTTATACCTATTTCAGCATTACAAGGTGATAATGTTGTCACTAAATCAGATAGAATTAAGTGGTATAACGGACAAAGCTTATTAGATCATCTTGAAAGTTTAAATTCTGAAGATATTCAAGAAGCTTCGCAAGTGAGATTTCCAGTACAGAATGTAATCAGACCTAAAACTGAAGAGTATCACGATTTTAGAGGATATGCAGGGAAATTATACGGAGGGGATTTAGCAGTAGGTGATGAAGTAACTATTTTACCATCAACAACAAAATCTAAAGTAAAAAGTATTCACTTTTTTGATAAGGAGTATGAAGTAGCTAAAAGAGGAAGTTCAGTGAGTATTACTTTAGAAGATGATGTAAACATCAGTAGAGGAGATATGATTGTAAAGGCTGGAGAAGAACCTGAAGTAGTAAAGCAATTGGAGGCTACTATTTGTTGGATGGATAAAACACCTTTACAAGCGTCTGATAAGTATTATATAAAGCATGGTGTAAATGATGCTCAGGTTAAAATAATGAATATTTCTTCAACGATTGAAACGGATTTTTCTGGTAAAAAAGAATCTTCGGATAAATTAACATTAAACGAAATAGGAGAAGTTTCATTAAAGGTAAGTAAACCATTATTTGTTGATAATTATAAAAAGAACAAGGCTAATGGAGCATTTATTTTGGTAAACCCTAAAACCAATAACACCGCAGGAGTTGGTTTTATTAAATAAATGAATAACCGATGGCAATTATAATAACCGACGAATGTATAAACTGTGGGGCCTGTGAACCAGAATGCCCAAACACAGCAATTTACGAAGGAGCCGTAGATTGGAATTATAGCGAAGGAACTTCCTTAAGCGGAAATGTGAAATTACCAGGAGGAAATGAAGTTGATTCAGAAGAAGATCAAGAACCAGTTTCAGATGAATACTATTTTATCGTTCCTGATAAATGTACAGAGTGTAAAGGATTCCATGAAGAGCCACAGTGTGCGGCAGTTTGCCCAGTTGATTGCTGTGTGCCAGATGAAGATAATGTAGAATCGGAAGAAGAATTACTTGCAAAACAGAGTTTTTTGCACAATTAAAAAATACTTTGTGGCTAATTGTTTAGAGGCCTACAAAGAAAATTATTGAAAATCATGCAAAGTTTTAGATCAGAAATAGAAAACCCAGTTGTAGAAAAAGATATTCTAGAGTTAGAACGTAAAATACGCTTATTTAAAGAAGGTCAAATTGATGAAGAACGTTTTAGAAGTCTTCGTTTAGCTCGTGGAGTATATGGTCAACGTCAACTAGGCGTTCAAATGATACGTATAAAATTACCATATGGTAAAGTAACAAGTGAGCAACTACATAGAATAGCTGATGTTTCTGATGAGTATTCTCGTGGGCGTTTACATATTACTACACGTCAAGATATTCAAATTCACTATGTGAGTTTAGATAGAACTCCAGAGTTATGGGCACAATTAGAAAAGGATGATATTACGTTAAGAGAAGCTTGTGGAAATGCAGTTCGTAATGTAACAGCATCTGAAACGGCAGGTATCGACCCTAAAGAGCCTTTTGATGTAACACCGTATGCACATGAAACATTTGAATTTTTCTTAAGAAACCCTATTTGTCAAGAAATGGGAAGAAAATTTAAAATGTCATTTTCAGCAACTGAAGAAGATACTGCTTTAAGTTTTATGCATGATTTAGGTTTTATTGCCAAAACAAAAAAAGTAGGCGATAAAGAAATCAAAGGATTTAAGGTGTTGTTAGCTGGTGGACTGGGATCTCAACCACGTCAGGCAGATGTAATGTATGAGTTTTTAGAAACAGATTTATTAATTCCTACAATTGAAGGTGTATTAAGAGTTTTTGATCGTCATGGTGAACGTGCAAAGCGCGCAAAAGCAAGATTGAAATTTTTAGTAAAGAGTTTAGGTTTAGATGGATTCTTGGCATTAGTTGAGGCTGAAAAAAGAGCGTTAGCATATCAATCATACCCAATTGATACATCTAAATTTGAAGAAGAAATAACTTTCGGAACAGATCAAATTCCTCCAGTAGTTATTGAAAATATTGATGAATATAACCAATGGAAAAAAACCAATGTTTTAGAGCAAAAGCAAGAAGGTTTGTATGCTGTTGGAATCAAAGTTCATTTAGGAGATTTTTATACAGACAAAGCAAGACTATTAGCAGACTTAATTAAGAAATATGCTGCGAATGAATTACGTTTTACTTTACGTCAAAACATCTTAATTCGTCACGTAAGAGAAGAGTTTTTACCAGTATTTTATGCTGAATTAAAAGAGTTAGGTTTTACAGATACTGGATATAACAGTCTTTTCGATATCACAGCTTGTCCTGGTACGGATACTTGTAACCTAGGAATTTCAAGCAGTACAGGAATTGCGACTGAGTTAGAAAAAGTATTAAAAGCAGAATACCCTCATTATGTAAATAATACAGATATTACCATTAAAATCAGCGGATGTATGAATGCTTGTGGTCAACACAATATGGCACATATCGGATTTCAAGGAATGTCAGTAAAAGTAGGACCATTATTGGCTCCAGCCTTACAAGTATTAATAGGAGGTGGTGTTGTTGGAGATGGCCAGGGTCGTTTTGCGGATAAATTGGTGAAAATACCAAGTAAGAGAGGTCCTGAAGCGTTAAGGTCTTTATTAAATGATTTCGAAACTAATAAAGAAGAGAATGAAGATTTCTTAAGTTATTATGATAGAAATGGAAAAACGTATTTTTATGATTTACTAAAGGAATTATCGGATACTTCAAGTTTAACAGATGAAGATTTTATCGATTGGGGACATAATGAGAAATATGTGAAAGCTATTGGAGTAGGAGAATGTGCTGGAGTGGTAATTGATTTAATAGCAACGTTATTGTTTGAAAGCGAAGAAAAGTTAGAAAATGCAACCCAAGCATTAAATCAAGAACAGTGGTCAGATAGTATTTATCATGCTTATGCTGCTATTGTAAATACTGCGAAAGCTTTATTAACTTCTGAAGGATCAAAAACAAATACACAAGCTGGTATTATTACTAATTTTGACAAGGTATTTGTAGAAACAAACAAAATAGAGTTACCAACAACATTTTCAGAGTTGGTGTATCAAATAAATGAAAAGGAGCCAACAGAGGCTTTTGCAAAAAAATATTTAGAAGAGGCTAAAACTTTTTATGCAACAATCGATGCATATAGAAAAGTTGAGGTTGAATTAGAGAATTAATTAAGCAGGGCGATTTCGAGTTAAATAGTTGATTATTGCCTAATAGATTATCGCCCTGTAATTAAAATTGAACAAGAATGAACAAGCAACCTAAATTAACAGTAGTAGGAGCCGGACCGGGCGATGTAGAGTTAATCACGTTGAAAGCTATAAAAACATTAAAACGAGCAGATGTTGTTTTATATGATGCTTTGGTGAATCCAGAACTTTTAGAGTATGTGAATCCAATGGCAGAGTTAATTTTTGTAGGGAAACGTAGAGGTTGTTACCGATATCAACAAGAACAAATTAATGAGTTAATTGTTGCTAGAGGGCATTCTCATGGACATGTGGTTCGCTTAAAAGGTGGAGACCCATTTATTTTCGGTCGTGGAGCGGAAGAAATGGAGTATGCCGCAGAACAAGGATTGTTAGTTGAAATGGTTCCAGGAATATCATCGTCATTGGCGGTACCAGCCTACCAAAATATCCCTTTAACAAAAAGAGGGAATTCTGAAAGTTTTTGGGTAATTACAGGAACAACCAAACAACACAAGTTATCAAGTGATGTTGCTTTGGCGGCTAAATCAAATGCAACTGTGGTCGTGTTAATGGGAATGGGAAAGCTATCGGAAATAGTAGCTTTGTTCAAACAAGAAGGTAAAGAAGAATTACCAGTAGCAATTATTCAAAATGGAACCACACCTCAAGAAAAAATAGGAATCGGAACAGTTGAAACTATTGAAGAGGTTGTTGCTCAAAACCAATTGAGTAATCCTGCAATTATTGTGTTGGGAAGTGTCGTAAGCCATAGAGAGAGGTTGTTGAGTTTACAAAAGGAAATATCTTTAGATACTACTTTAGAACATTCGGTTGAAATAGAAAAAAAAGAACCAAAGAAGGTTGATAGCAATAAACCTTATGTAGTAAAAGAAGATAGAAACAACTTGTATCCAATTTTCTTAAAAGTAAAACAATTGGAAGTTTTAATTGTTGGTGGAGGCTTTGTAGCAGATGAGAAACTTTCGTTTTTATTAAAGTCAAGTCCTAATGCAAAAGTGACTATGGTTGCTCCTTTCTTCCGTGAAGATACTTTAAGAGAAGCAAAAAAAGGAAATGTAACCATTGTTAATGATGTGTACCGTCAAAAGTATATAGAAGGAAAACATATTGTAATTGCAACCACTGATAAACCTGAAATAAATGTAGAGGTATATGAGCATTGTAGAGAGCGATCTATCTTGGTAAATGTAGCAGATAATCCACCATATTGCGATTTTTATATGGGAGGAATTGTTACTAAAGAAAATGTAAAAGTAGCTATTTCTACCAATGGAAAATCACCAACAACTGCAAAACGATTACGTCAGTTTTTTGAGGAAGTAATTCCAGATGATATTAATCAATTGGTGAAAAATTTAAACGATTATAGAAAAACCATCAAAGGAGATTTTGAACAAAAGGTGGAAGAGCTAAATAAACTTACTGAAAATTTAGTTTCAGGCCACAGCACAAATTCCTCAGATAAATAGTAGATACAACAAATAAAAAGATTCCAAAATAGGAGTAATAAAACTCACCTCCTGAGTTAAATAAAGAGAAATGATAAAGACAGATATATTAATTATTGGAGCAGGACCAACAGGTCTATTTACAGTATTTGAAGCAGGATTATTAAAATTACGTTGTCATTTAATTGATGCCTTAGCACAACCTGGTGGGCAATGTTCTGAAATTTATCCGAAAAAACCGATTTACGATATCCCCGCTTACCCAGAAATTTTAGCAGGAGACTTAACTAAAAATTTAATGGAACAAATTAAGCAATTTGAACCAGGATTTACTTTAGGAGAGCGCGCTGATACTATTGAAAAACAAGAAGACGGTACTTTTATTGTAACAACAAATAAAGGAACTAAGCATCATGCACCAGTCGTAGCAATTGCAGGTGGGTTAGGTAGTTTTGAACCTCGTAAACCAAAACTTGAAAATATAGAGAAGTACGAAGATAACGGAGTTGAATACATCATTAAAGAACCAGAATTATATAGAGATAAAGATGTAGTTATTGCAGGAGGTGGAGATTCAGCTTTAGATTGGTCTATTTTCTTAACAGATGTAGCAAAATCAGTAACGTTAATTCACCGAAGAAATGAATTTAGAGGAGCATTAGATTCTGTAGAAAAAGTACAGGAACTAAAGAACCTAGGAAAAATAAACTTAATAACTCCAGCTGAGGTAAAAGGAATTTTAGGAGATGATAAAGTAACTGGGGTTGCGGTTGAACAAAAAGGTAAAGAACCTTTTATCGTAGACACTGATCACTTCATTCCGTTATTTGGATTGGCACCAAAATTAGGGCCTATAGCAAATTGGGGATTAGAAATTGAGAAAAATGCTATTAAAGTAAACAATGCATTAGATTATCAAACAAATATTCCAGGAATATATGCTATTGGAGATGTAAATACTTATCCAGGAAAATTAAAGTTAATCCTGTGTGGTTTTCACGAAGCAACGTTAATGTGTCAGAGTGCTTATCAAAGAATTCACCCAGACAAAAAATATGTAATGAAATATACCACGGTAGGTGGAGTAGAAGGATTTGATGGAACAAAAAAGGAAGCGCCAAAAGCAGTGGTTAAAGCAATTGAATAATGGAGCAAGATGTAAATATAAAAATAACTGATCGTGAAGGTGTAATGCATGAGGTACTTGCACCGACTGATATGGCAATGAATTTAATGGAGTTAGTACGTTCTTACGAACTAGCTGATGAAGGTACGATAGGTGTCTGTGGAGGAATGGCCATGTGTGCTTCTTGTCAGTGTTATGTGAAAACAGAACATAACCTACCAGATATGACTGATGATGAAGACGCAATGCTTGCAGAAGCATTTGATGTTCAAGATAATAGTAGGTTAGGTTGTCAAATTCAAATAACACATGAATTAGAGGGATTAGAAATAGAGTTAGCACCAGAAAGTTAATTACATTTGCAATATAAAGGGAAATAGAAAATGCAATTCAAACAATACAGCTTATCATTAAAAGACGACGTAGCAAATTTTACGAAACAACTGTTTTATTCGTTATTTGATGATGTATGCCAGAATAAGGCCGGATATTTAAAAGATAGTTTTATCAAGATTTTAAATGGATTATGTATTGAAAATGCAGAAAGTGTATGGGAAATATATCAACAATCTTTTTGTGAAATACGAGAGAAGTTAGATTTAGATGCTCGAGCTTTCGAAAAAACCGATCCCGCCTGCAAAAGTTTGACAGAGGTGTATTTGGCATACCCAGGGTTTCATGCTATTGCAGTACACAGGTTAAGTCATGAATTGTATAAAATTAATTTACCTATTCTACCAAGGATGATGAGCGAATACGCCCATGGTTTAACCGGAACTGATATTCATCCAGGTGCAGCTATTGGAGATTCGTTTTTTATCGATCATGCCACTGGAATTGTTATTGGAGAAACAACGGTAATTGAAAACAATGTAAAAATATACCAAGGAGTCACTTTAGGTGGTTTGCAAGTTAAAAAAGAACTGGCATCTGTAAAAAGACATCCTACTATTGAAAATAATGTAACTATTTATGCGAACGCTACAATTTTAGGAGGAAATGTAGTTGTGGGATCCGATAGTATAATTGGAGCAAATGTTTGCGTAATCGAATCAGTCCCTGAAGGATCAATTGTTACATATGAGTCAGAAAATAAAATTACTACCAGAAAGTCATATGCAAAAGTGACTTTGAATAAAAAAGACTAGACAGATGAAGACTAAAACGATTACAGATAGCATTGGAAATACACCTTTAGTAGAGATTTCATCGCTCATAAATAAAGAAGGTGTTCGACTCTTATTAAAACTAGAAGGGAACAACCCTGGAGGAAGCGTAAAGGATAGAGCCGCTTACAATATGATTGCAGAAGCAATTCATAGAAAAAATATAAGAAAAGGCGACTATTTAGTTGAGGCCACTAGTGGAAATACAGGAATCGCGTTAGCTTTAATGGCAAAGGTTTTAGGTGTGAATATGGTTTTGGTAATGCCTGAAAACGCAACGGAAGAAAGAGTAAAAAGCATGAGGTCATATGGAGCTGAAGTAATTTTAACTCCTGCTAGTGAGGGAATTGAAGGCTCTCGTGATAAAGCATTGAAGCTTAAATATAAGGAAGGTTATTTCATGCTAAATCAATTTGAAAATAATGATAACTGGAAAGCACATTATAAAACTACTGGACCTGAAATTTGGAGAGATACAGAAGGAGAAGTAACACATTTTGTATCTGCTATGGGAACAACAGGTACAATTATGGGAGTTTCTTCGTATTTAAAAGAACAAAATCCAAATGTTCAGATTGTAGGAGCTCAACCAAAAGAAGGTTCACGCATTCCTGGAATTAGAAGATGGTCTCCAGAGTATTTGCCTAAAATATTTGATAGAAAAAAAGTAGATCGAATTTTAGAAGTTAGTGCAGACGAAGCAACTGAAATGACTCGTAAATTGGCAAAAGAAGAAGGAATTATGGCAGGAATGAGTAGTGGAGGAGCATTGAATATTGCCTTAAGACTTGCAGACGAAATCGACCAAGGAGTTATTGTGGCAATTGTATGTGATCGAGGAGATAGATATTTGTCTTCTGATTTGTACGATTACGGTATATAAAAAGATATATAAGTTTTAAAATATTATTATTATTAACGAGTTATCAATTCGGATGATGACGTATTAACAACTGTATCGAGAAGTATTAAATTACTTCTCGATATTTTTTGTTAAAATAGTATGTATAGTTGGAGTCCGATTATGAAGACGTAGGTAAAATTAACTCCTAAACAAACTTAAATGTAATTCATCACCCATTTGGGGTTCGTAAGAACTCGAATGTTCTATGAGCTTTAATCCATGGGACTCAAAAGCCTTTTTATAACTCTTATTTAAAAGCCATGGAGGGCCTTTTTTAAAAGTCCGTTTTTCTTTCTGAACTTCTGTAACCATAAGAAGTTGTCCATCTGGAGCTACAAAATCGGCGATATTTTTGATTAAGGTATCTTCATATTTTGGAGGAAGTGCTTGGATCGTGAAAATTTCTAAAACAAAATCAAACTTTTGATTCCATTCATGAATTCCCTTTAATAAATCGGCCTGAATAAAAGAAACCTTAGAATGAAGAAAACGTTTTTTGCAAAGTTCTATGGCACTATGAGAAACATCAAAGGCGGTAACTTCAAAGCCATTCTTTTCAAGTTCAATAGCATCATCACCCATTCCACAACCAATAACTAAGGCAGTTTTACCGATTCCAATATTAGAGTTTAAGTTTATCCAAGTTTGAAATACTGGATGTGGAGCCATATTCGCCCAAGGAACTCCTTCACCTTGTTCGTTCGATTCAGAATAGAGTGTTTCGAACCAATCAACAGGTTTAGTTTCCTCTATTCCCAGTTTTTTTCTCATTTGTTCGTCCATAGTTCGTAATTTTGAATGGTAAAAGGTATTAATACTCGTCGATAAACAAACCTCCCATTAACAATTGTAATTATTTCTGAAAGAAACTCTAAGTCTGTTAATATTTTTTGTCATCGCTTACTCTTTTCTTCAGGGAGTAAGTCATTTTTAAACGGGTTTTTAGTAAATGGAAAAACAAGCTGTTTTAAGAATCCTTTGGGGAATGAGGCATCTACCAACCCAGTTCCTTTTGGCCATTTCTTTTCAGGGAGGTAATAAGTACCAAAAATTTTATCAATAAAAGGAAAGACTACCGCAAAATTGTTTCCATAATGTTCAGGTTCCTCACAATGATGCCAATGATGATATTGAGGAGTCGTTATTATATATTTTAAGAAACCAAAATTGATTCTTGTATTAGCATGGATTAAAACTGCGTGGATAGCGATAAATAATATATACACGTTGAAGGTTAATGTTGAAAAACCTAATACATAAAGTGGAATATACGACATGCTTCTTGTGAAAAATATGTCTATAAAATGGGTTCGTGAACCAGCGAGCCAATCCATGTTTTGTGTTGAATGGTGAATGGAGTGAAATCTCCATAAATAATGATGTGAATGAAATGTTCTATGCGCCCAATATTGAAATATATCGGTGATCAGTAATGCTAAGAATAATTCAACCACAAAGGGTAATTCTGAAACCCATAAATGAATTTGATCAAGGTCCATCCAACCAAAAAAAGCAACGGCAGGCTTTTTTGTAATAACTCCGAATAATTGAATGGCTAAATGACTTATTCCAAAATAAATAAGATCGGTACGCCATTCTTTATGAAATTTAGATTGCAACCTATTCTTTGGAAAAGCCAGTTCTATGGGTACAAACAACAGTGCCATTATAAATAAATCTAGAATAAGCCAATCTAAACCAACACTCCAATCGAGTTTATCTACGGCTCTACCTTCAACAGTAAAACCACCAAATACAATAGTTAAAACACCTAAACAAATTCCAATGACTGCTTTTTTTTTGTTTTTATTAAGTAACAAACTAATCAATGCGAAAAGAAAGGTGGCAATAATGGCTCCAAGCATTAGGTTTTCAACCATGTCTGCCGAATAGATCTCCCGAAACTCTGGGGTTGTTAATTGTTCAGGAAATTTAAAGCATAAGATTCCAATTAATGATAGTGCTCCAAGGAATATCGAAATAGCTCCGCTAATTCTTCCTTCACCTACTTGCATTCGTGAAATTTTGTTGTTCATTTTTTGGTTAGTATCAATTTTTGTTGCGTAACCAAAAATATGCTTAATCTTCTTAGAGAACAATTATTTAGAATATTATTTATTAGGGGTAGGTTGTTGTAATACTTTATTAATTCGATGGAGTAAAACCCAATGAATTATCCATAATATAATACCGATTAAACCTGATATTTGACCCGCTATATTGGGAATGAATGAAAATAGTTGAGCGACTGACCAACCAATACCTAAAGTTAAACCGAAATCGCCGAACTTGGTTAGGTTCTTGTTCGTTTTCATTTCGTTTTTAAGTGAATTGGAGACGTCAATTACAATAAAAAAGTCTTCAATAAAATTAAAAGGAATAAGGTACATAAACCAGATGCTTTTAGGCTTTCTTGTTCTATTATCAGGTTTTACATTTTGTAAAACTTTTTGTAGTGTATAGCAATAAAAAGCAATGGCGGTAAAGAAGCCAACAACTAAAATAATACTGGGGATTATTCCCATATATTGGAGTTCACTTAAACCTCCAGGAGCTTGACCGTTTTGGAAGTATGGAAATGAAGCTATAAGGACTAATAAAGCAGTTAGTATAATTTTTATAAATGTGTTCATTTGGTATATTTTTCAATTAAATATTGTTGCAGAATACTTAAGTTATCTGGATTAGGATTGGTAGTATAGTCTAATGTAATTCCGTCAATTGTAGCGAGCAAAATAGCCGCTTCCGTTCGAGAATTCTGTTTGTATTTATCTTGTAATAAGACAGAAAAGAGTTCTAATAATTCATGTTTTTGTTTCTCTAATAAAGAAATAATTTTTGATGGTGTTTGTGGATGGACGATTAATAGAGTACAAAGTCTAATAATTTTAGTGTTCACTTTTAAGCTTTCAAAAAATGATGTAAAGAATGAATGAAAGCTTAGTTCTTTAATCTCCATCATTTCAGAGGTTAACCTTGTAATCGTATTTTCAATAGTAGCCACTAATAACTCTTCTTTATTTTTAAAATGGTTATAAGTTAATCCTTTAGAAACATTGGCTCGTTTCGCTATTTTATCAATAGAGGTTTCTGTATACCCATTCTCAGCGAAAAGTTCTAATGCGGCTAAAATTATTTTTTGTTTGTTATTCATATGACTGACTGTTCAGTCACAAATGTAATGAAATAGTTTAAATACATTGTTATAGTAGTGTTAATAATGTTTAGGTAAGATTTTAGAAATTGTAATGCGATCTCAATTATTGCGTTAAATATTTGGGTAAGGCTAAGTTTATTTCAGTGAAATAAATTTTCAAAGGATAAATCTGTAAAGGTTTATATGAAGAAAGTAAAATAGTAAAATTCAGGACTCATGAATACTTTGATATGAAGTTATAAAGCCCATCATATTTGTTCTTAATAAAAAAGAACAGGATTAAACAAAAAGGAGAATGAATTGATGAAGAAGGTTGGTATAAGTGATAGACTCCAACAGTTTAGTTGGAGTCGTATACTTGATTCTAAATTAGTTTACTGACTAATAAAAGCTTCTAATTTAGTGAATGCTTTTTCACGATAAGGTATTAGTTCTTTATAATCATCACTTTCAAATACATCATTTAAGGAATGAATATTTTGGAATTCCATTATTGAAACTAAATTAGGAGTGGATTCTCCTATTAAGGTTTTTGTTATCATAAATTTATGAACTGGTTTGGCATTGACTTTCTTGTAAAGAATTTCTGTTTTTTCAAGATATTTTGATAACTCTTCTTTTCCTTTTGGATTTATTGTCGCAACGATTGTTAAATAAGTTTTTTCCATATTTCATTACTAGATTATTAAACTTTTTTTTATTGATAATACTATTTGAGATATACTTTTTCCAGATACTCTTTTACGGTTTGAGGTTTTCTTCCTAAAATTATTTTTAAATTGTTATTGTATAATTCCAAGTCCCCTTCGGCTTGTGCAACGGAAAATGTGGTTAACAAATTGATATATTCTTTAGGAACACCAAATTCTTCCAGAGTTTTTCGATAATTATCTGCGTTTGGTGAGTTGTACATGATATCATTACCCGTTATTAGACTTAAAATGTCTGCTACTTCTTTAAACGAATAAGGGTCAGTATTTGTTAATGGGTATACTTTGTTTTCATGACCTCCAGTTGTTAATATTTGTGCGGCAGCTTCGGCTAATTCTTCTCTTAAAACTGCACTCGATTTTCCCGCTTTAGCTGGTAGAGAAATTACACCAGTATCTATAACGTTTTTTCCTAGAAATAAAGTTATGTTTTCAAGATAAGGAGCATTTTGGAGGATAGTATAGTTTATACCGCTTAGTTTTATCCAATTTTCAGTTTTTAAATGTGCATGTTGTAAGTAAGCTATGGCAGAATTTTCTACATTAATATTTCGAATAAAGGACGTATAAATTATATGCTTAACTTTTGCCGATTGTGCGGCTTTTACAATATTTTTATGTTGTGCAGTTCTGGCCATAATATCACTTCCTGAAACAAAAAGTAATTTATCAATTCCTTCAAAAGCTAGTAATAAAGAATCATAATCGGAATAATCTCCTACTTTCAACTTTATACCTTTTTCTTTTAAATCTGCGGATTTTTCTTCACTTCTTACTAAAGCTGAGATGTTAGACGGAGAAACTCCTTTATTCAATAAAAATTTGATAACACTTTTACCATAATTACCTGTTGCACCTGTTACTAATATCATAATCTGTTTTTCTGATTTGCTATGGAGCAAAATTACTATCTTTGATATATATTGTATAGTAAGTATCTATAAAGTATCACTATACAAAAGTATACTGAAATTGTTTTTTATGGAATTAGTGAAGACCTACCCTGATGTAAAAAAGTGTCCTACAAGTTATGTGTTAGCTATAAACGATACGTTAAATGTAGTGAGTGGTAAATGGAAAATGCCCATTATTGCATCTTTGTTATATGGTAATAAACGTTTTAAAGATATCCAGGAAAGTATTGATAATATTACCCCGAGAATGCTTTCTAAAGAATTGAAAGAATTAGAATTAAATAGTCTTTTGACTAGGAAAGTATATGATAGTAAACCTGTTCTAATTGAATATGAACTCACAGATTCCGGAAGAAAGATAGTGATAGTTTTAGATGCGATGGTAGAATGGGGGTTAGCACATAGAAAGTCCGTTTTGTAAATGGTGGTACCGTTTTTCATGAAATAACTTTTTTTGAGTTTATTGAATTAGCTTTTTAATAAACCAAATAATTCCTAGACAAAGATACAACTATGGGTAAGTTTCCTTAGGTTATAATAGATCATCATTAAGTTGACTTCCTTTTCGGTTTGATACAGAGTCAAATTTTAAATTTGCTGGAGTTTATTAATAAGTACCAACTTTTCGTTTAGCACTTAACTTTTTTTTTGTGACAAACTCCTTTTTTAATGCCATAATCTAAAAGGAAATACTCCCCAATAAATTAAAACAACTGCCCACTGTAAGATACATAAAGTTCCAATAGCATCTATTGTAAACGTTTTGTTTCTCCATATTTTTAGACTACCAAAAATCATTGCTATTGGTAAAACTCCTGTTACAATTGCTAACAAAACATTTGCTAATGTGAAATCTCCTAAGTTTAGGAAAGATTGATTAAGAAGAAAGGGAATCGGAATTAAAAGTCCTAAAATAGATAAAAATGGAAACGTTATTACCTGGTGTTTTTTAAACAGTTTTTTCTGAAACAGGAAATAGAATCCACGCAAGAAAATAAAGATTATACCAATTAATCCTAGTATAAGACTTAGCCACATTAAAACTAAATAAGTTGTGTTAACTTTTTCGTAGGTAACTAATCCATCGCTAATTATGGCTACATTTCCATTTTTGTATAAAACGTGAGAAGAGTTTACTCTATCTTCTTTTCTCAATAAATTACGATCAACAGGTAAAATAGTGTAAGTTTCTTTTTGAATTGATTTAACAAGGAGGCTATTGTTTTTCTTCTCCACTTTTATGGAATTGAAAAGTAAATCTAGGTAAGCAAAGAGTTTAAATCGAACAGGTTTCATTTTATAATAACCTTCAAATTCTTCAATATTTGAGGGTAAGTTTTCTTTTACATTCAGTTGTTCAGGCTTATTAACCTCAAGGTGATTTATTAAAATTGCATTGAATTTCTCATAATTAGCAGTTTCACTATCAGTATTAAAGCTTATGAAAAACGCTTTTTTTTGCTCGGGGAATAGATAGAATGTTGCTATGTAACCAGTTGTATTTCCACGATGAAATTTACCTACAACTCCATATCGATCTCTGTAGCTTAGTCCAAACTGATAGCCGGATTTTAATCCATTTTTATACGATTCTGTTGATGTTGGACTTCCCATTTGATTTAAAAGGGCTTTATCAATAAAAAGCTTTCCATCAATAGTACCATTGCTCATTAAGAATTTGGCGAATTTGGCCATATCCTTTGCAGTTGTGGTAAACTGACCTGCGGGACGTAAAAACATAGGTATGTTCTCTTGTGTTTTCCCATTGTCAAAATGTCCCATAGCTAGGTGCTTGTCAATATTCTTTCCTTTTTGAGATGTAAATTGAAAAGTACTGTTTTTCATGCCTAGAGGAACAAGTAAATTTTTATCCAGATAGGTTTCATAAGGTTTCTTAGTAACTTTTTCAATAATTAAACCTAAGAATGAATACCCCATATTTGAGTATGAAAATCGAGTTCCGGGTATGGTTCTCACTTTCAATACATATGGATTTTTAGTAAAAAGATATTCTAGTGGTGTAGTAGAAGTTGATTGAGTACTGAAAACCTGCCAAAATCTAGAATCTTCAATTCCTGCTGTATGATTTAATAAATCTCTAATTGTAACTGGATTACTTTCTCTCCAAGGATTGTTAAAGGTTATATTAGTTGAAAATTTGTAAACTGGAGCGTCAATATCTAATTTTCCACGGCTTGCTAAGTGAAGAATACCCGTGGCAATTAGTGTTTTTGTGACTGAACCAATTAAAACTCTATCATCATTTTCTAAAATTTCTTTTGTATCCGAATTCTTTAAGCCTATTGCCCCAGATGTAACCACACCATCTTTAACAGTTGACCATACAGCACCAGTTAAATTTTCGCTTCCAATGACCTTTTTTAATTCTTCTTCTAAAGTGTTATTCTCTTGTGCAACTGAGATATTATAAAAGAATACTGAGAGAAATAAAATAAAAAATTTAATCATTTTAAATAGTTTAAGAAGATGACGATTTATTATCCCGCTTGTTACGTTGTTGACGTTTTTTGTGGTGTTTTACGTATGATTATTTACGTTGTTTTTTACTAAAAGTAACTAAGAACACTTGTTTATCGTAAATACTTTATAAAGTAGCTTAAACCTAGTAATTAATTTTATATAGTGCTAGCAGCTTTATTTTTTTGATAAAAATGCTTTTGATTTTATTATAAACTCATCTTTGGTTTCACCTTCATGAGCTCCATGTGATATGTTTGGTAATATCCAAAGATCAGATTTGGGGAGATTTTTCTTAACGCGAACCACTTCTTCTAAATCCATACCTTCATCATCATCGCCTATCATGATTAATATCTCAGGTTTTATACTTTGCAATTCTTTATCACTTACTTTAATAGTATAATTTTTAAACTGATTCATCATTGCTTTTATGTGTTCATCTCCATCATGGGATGTCTTGAGCCAAGGAAAATTATTTCGGTTTTCAAAAGTAAAAGCTTTTAAATATTCAGGAAAGTCATTGATTGTCCATGTTCCAACTGCACCTATAGTTATCATAGATTTTATTAGAGATGGATTGATTAAGGTTAGTTGATAAAGCACATCTCCACCAAAACTAAATCCAATGGCTTTGATTTTTTTCAATTGCAAATATTGAATTAAGGAGTTAAGGTCTTGGGCAACAGATTTTATGGATAAATCCTCCTTAAATGGCTCTGATTTCCCATGTCCGGTTAAATCAATTAAATATACTTCATACTCTTTTGAATACTCTTTTACATACGGTTTCCATGATTTAGAGGATTGTGTGTAACCATGCAATAAGAGTAGAGGTTTTCCTTCTCCATAAATTTCGTAATAGAGTTTTTTTCCATTTATAGAAACGGATTCAGACTTTTTAGGCGTTTGAGATAAAATGTTAGTTGACATTAAAAGAAGAGTGATTAGAGTAGTGATTTTTATCATTTATTCAGTTCTTGATCTTTTGGATATTCCTGCCGACGGTTTTGTGTATGGTTTGTTGTCCTGTTTTGGCTCTAAAATAATGAATAAAACGCATACTTTGTATAGGCAATTATTTTTCCAAAAAAGCACTGCTTTTGACCGAAGGAAGCACGCAGTGCCGTACGTACGGTGGTGTACTCACTGTATTTCTTATTTTTTTCTTGAGTTCGTGAATCGTTTTACTTATTTGAGAGGCGCACTCTGCTCTATCTAAGGGCAGAGCCGTCTACTCGATTACAAATAGTTTTTACTCTTTTGAATATTCTTGGATTAATATAACCCCGTAAATTAGATTACCTGCAGCATCAATAACTCGATTTTCTTTTCGGAGAGTCAAAAGCTTATTATTATTCGATAAAATCATTTCGTCATATATTTGACTTAAATCAACAATTACAAGCTCAAAAATTGCCATACCAGATATTTGATAACCGTTTGTTGAACTATAGGACCAAATTCCGTTGGAAATCGATTGAACTGAGTCGTAACACCCTCCGTTTGGGTCTTCATTAAATTGTGAGAAAGTATAATCCTGATTAGAAGAAAATGTCATAACATTTCTTTCTTCACATTCAGAAAGTGATTCTTCCGATATTAGGACTTCATCTAAATCGAGTCTTTTTACGGATTTAAGTTTCCAATTTCCAATTATTGGGTCTTGATTTACAGATTCGTCCTCTTTCGAGCAAGATAAAATAATGAGCCCAATTAAAAATCCAATCAATAAATTCAGTTTTTTCATAGCATTAAATTTGATTCAAATTATTTGTAACGTTTTTGTGTATGGTTTGTTGCGTGTATAAATGTACTGAATTTTGGTTAAATCACTAACTTTACAGATAGTTACTTATCTTTGGTTTAGCGATTTGCAGCAATGAAATATACACTTTGTTGCCCACAGTATTTTCTAATCCGTTATTTTTCCTTGCATTTTAATTGGTTGTATTCCAACTACTTTATCTTTGTCGTCAAAGATTATTTTGGCACTGTCATAAAATAGCTAAACCCTTGTTTTTACGAGGGTTTTGTTGTATCTTATATTCATAATAAACCCCGAAAATCACCAAAAAAGGTAAAAAACGGGGTTTCCATTTGTGTAATTATGAAAATACGAAGAATTTCTGAAATGCAACACCGCATTTCAATTTTTTCCCCTCAGTGAGAATTATGATGCTCATTACACACGTTTTTTAGAGGGAGATTTGGGCAAAATCTATTCTGCTATTGATTGGGATGACTTGGTTACTACTTTAAATATTACTGAACAAAAAAAAGGGCGTAACTATCTTTTTAGCCCTAAAGGAAGACTTGGCTTGATGTTTTTAAAGCATTATGCCAATTGTTCGGATAGGAAAATGATTGAACAACTCAACTCAAATTTAGACTATCAATTTTTCTGCGATATAGAATTAGGTTTTGAACGTTTAACAAACTATAAAATAATAAGTCAAATACGTTGTGAATTAGCAGAGAAACTAGATATTAATTTAGTAGAAAAAGTTCTTTTTAATTCTTGGAAAAATCATATTGATAGTACCGACCAAATCGTAATGGATGCTACTTGTTACGAAAGTGAAGTTCGTTATCCTACCATCCAGAAATTACTTTGGGAATCTGTTCACTGGTTGTACAATCAATTACGTAAAACTTGCTCCATCTTAGGAACTAAGATGATCAGAAGTAGATATAACAAGTGGAAAAAACGTTACCAAGGATTTAGTAAAATGCGAAGAAAAACCAAGTCTAAACGTACTTCATTAACCCGAGCTTTACTGAAGCTATTAAGTAAGTTTATCGATTTTGAAAAGGAATTATCCAAGGCCTACAATATCGAGTTTAAGCCCTTGTATTATAAGCGAATCGACACAATCCAAAGAATTTACAAACAACAAAAAGATCATTTTGATACAGGAGAAAAAATCAAAGATAGAATTGTAAGTATTCATAAGGATTATATCCGTCCTATTGTTCGCGGAAAAGAAGTAAAGCCTGTTGAGTTTGGAGCAAAAGTTAACAAAGTTCAAATTGATGGAATTAGCTTTATAGAACATATTAATTTTAATGCGTTTCACGAAGGAAACCGTTTTATACAAACAGTTCAAAAAGCGCAAGGGTTAACTCGAAAAAAGGTAAAAGTAGCCGGTGGAGATAAAATTTATGCTACCAATAAAAACAGAACATATAGTAGCTCAAAAACCATACAGACAGACTTTATCCCCAAGGGTAGAAAACCTAAAAATCATAAAGAGAAAAAGCAACTTAGGGCTATCATTGCTAAAGAAAGAGCAACAAGATTAGAAGGCTCTTTTGGTAAGGATAAAGAACATTATCACCTACGGAAAATAAAAGCCAAAACAAAAAAGAATGAAATTCTATGGATATTCTTTGGTATACACACAGGAAATGCATTAGAAATTGGTCGAAGAAAAATAGCTCAAACAGACCAACAAATAGCCTAAAATAAAATCTTAGTATTTTTTTCATGGGAGAGCTACGTCTTGTAGGTACGTTTTTAGGAGATTCAATCAATAAAACCTCTTTTAAACAGAAATAGAGGATAGAATTTATATAATTTTATCCTCTATTTTCAATGTATTTTAAAAAATAGACTGTTTTCTGAAAGTGCCTATTTTAATCAGTTCGTTAGGTGGATTTGAAAGGTCATCTTTATACTTATACTGAAGCATTGTAAAAATACTTCCATCAAGTCCAGCCTGAATTCCGCTGTAAATTAATTCAGTTTCTCTGTTAAAGTCCAAATTATCAATCAATATATTTAACTGTTCATCTGTTACAGTTTTTAGTATTAATTCCGATAAATACTCTTTTGATTTTACTAAATTTTTATTTCCTAAAGTTTGAATAAATTCTTGGGATATTAATTTCAAAGTATCAAGCTTTTCCTCGCTCAATTTAGGTTCGATTTTCTTTTCCTTTTTTTTGTTTCTAATGTATAATCTAATTCTATGAGTTGGTGCAGTTGTAACTATTCCTCTCTTTTCGTAATAGTTTGATACAGAAGTGTACATTTCTATTTCAGTACTATCATTAGGAAACCATTTATCTTTCTTTTTCAAACCGCCTTTTTCATTGGCTTGTTTTAAATTTGATAAATCTCCTTCCGATTTAGATTTCCCATAAATTTCTGTTATAGTCTTTTCTAAATCATTGTATTTTTTGATTAAGGCTTTTTGATATTTTTTAGATTTCTTATCGTTTGTATTTGATTTTAAAGTCAGTAAACTTTCATCCCATTCATAAAGTATATGAGACATTGTACTGTCTTTTTTCTTGAAATAGTAATAAGCTACTAAATCAGAAATTACCTTTTGCTTTCGCTTAAATTTTATAGGTTGAGCATTACCATCAAATGAAACGTGATTTCGGATATTCGGAATTTGTTCACTATCCAAATCTTGTTCCATTTTCAGATATTTACTTAATGAGGTATTGTGAATATCAAATTCAAATTCTTGCCCGAAAACAACAATTCCGATTAATAAAAATCCAAGTGTTAATATATTTCTAAAAGGTTTCTTCATATTGTGGGCAACGTGTTTATATATGGTTTGTTGCGTGATTAAGCACCTAATTTAGTAAATAAAAACTGACCAAGAAAATCCGAGAGGATTTTCGTAAGTAAGCAATTTGCCAGCAATAAATTATATATGGTGTTGAACTAATCCTCGTTACCTCGGAAGCTTTTTTTGAAATGTTTTAAAAATAGTTAAATTTATGATTCAAAATTAAATAAGATGTATAAAAAAAAGTAAAACAATTTTAGAAACCTCTTTAGAGCAGGTTCCTGATTTTTCTATTGTCGTTAAAAAATTAACCAAAAGCTTTTCAATTAACGGTAAATCATCAAGTACATTAAATAATTATCTACGCTGTTTAGCCCACATAACCTTACATTTTAAGGTTAGCCCAGAAACTTTAGATAATGAACAAATCAATGATTATCTTTTTCATTGTCAAAATCTTCACAAAACCCCCTCTGAAAGTTTTTTTAAGCATACCGTTTTTGGACTCCGTGCTATTTATAAGGTACTGGGAATGGAGCAAAAGCGCATAGCGCTTCCTCAAATAAAAAAGCAAAAAGATTTACCTATTGTACTTAACAAACAAGAAGTTCGAGAATTATTAAAAGCACCTAAGTATCTTAAACATCGCCTTATTTTAGGTATGTTGTACGGTTGTGGTTTACGGAGTTATGAGCTATGTGGGTTGCTTCAATCTGATGTTGATTTTAATCGAAAAACTGTATTTATTAGAAAAAAAAAGGTAAGACAGATCGTTATGTTCCTTTAAGTACTCTTTTAATAAGAGGTTTAAGATGTTATTTGAAAACAGAAAACCCTGTAAAATATCTATTTAACAGTCAGGTTACTAAAGACGGAGCTGCTCAGCCAATAACAGTCAGAGCGATTCAATGGATACTCAAAGAGAATCGGGCTAAAGTGAATACAAAAAAGAAATTTACAGCGCATACACTACGTCATTCTTATGCAACACACTTACTAGAAGATGGTGTTAATATTATTAGCTTAAAAGAACTTCTAGGGCATGCTCATATAGAAACCACCATGATCTATTTACATGTCGCCAACTCAGGGAGTTCAAAAAAGTACAGTCCACTAGATACCTTATACACAGAGTAATGCTAGCAAAACATACGTTAGCAGGAGTGTTGAATTTAGAAGAAAATCATTTAAAAGAACTATCTAGAAGTAGTTGGCATGAAAGAACGCTGCATGCGATAAGAAAATGCCGTACCAAAGCGCTAGGAGGACATTTAGATTGGTGTAAATCATGTGATAAACTGCATCTACAATTCAATTCTTGTCGCAATAGACATTGCCCTACTTGTCAAGGTCATAAACAACAGCAATGGATTGAAGGTAGATCTAGAGAGTTATTGCCAGTTCCTTATTTTCATGTCGTTTTTACCTTGCCCGATAATTTAAACTCAGTGGCACTTCAATATCCGAAAGAGCTATATAAAATACTGTTTGATAGTGCTTGGAAAACCTTGGTTGCTTTTGGAAATAATCCCAAGGATCTAGGCGCTAAAATTGGAATGATTGCTGTGTTACATACTTGGGGACAAAATTTAAGCTTACATCCTCATTTACACTGTATTGTTCCTAAAGGAGGAATAACAAAGGCAGGGTATTGGAAAGAAGGGAAAAACAAGGATGATTTCTTATTCAGTATAAAGGCCTTAAGTGTAAAGTTTAGAGGTGTTTTTGTTGCTGAATTAAGAAAAACAATTCCAAACTTACCACAATCACTCTATGACAAATTATTTAAACACAAATGGGTTATCTATGCAAAACCTCCTTTTGGTAACCCAAAAAACGTACTAGAATATCTAGGAAGATACACACATAAGATAGCTATTAGTAATCATCGAATACAGGCTATTGATAAACAAAAAGGCACCGTTACTTTTCGTGTTAAGAACTACAAGAAAGGTGGTCAAGTAAGTAATTTAACTTTAAAAACCAAAGAGTTTATACGTCGTTTTCAACAACATATTTTACCTAAAGGATTTACTAGAATTAGGCATTATGGTATTTTAAGTAGCAGTTGGAAAAAAGAAAAATTACCTCGTTTACAAATGCTATTAGCAGATAAAGAGAAAGACTGTATTGATGTTATTATTACGAAAGAGAAAAGTGTACATCGCTGTTGCCCGATTTGTAAAAAGCCAGGTCTAGTCACATTAATAATTTTTGATAGTAGAGGCCCTCCTAAAAACTATAAAGAACTGGTTATTAGTAAAGTTAAAAAACACATATTATAAAATTATCTTCAAAAAAGAGGACTGGACCACTAATGCTTAGATCTGAGATTTTTACCTAAAAAAGCGATTACAAAAAGAATAATAAGTGCTGAAAATAAAAATCAAGGCTATGAAATCCGAAAACCAAGAGAATAATCGCTGAAAAACCACTAAACAAATTACTAAAATTAAACTGAATTGATCGTTTTCCCCCTTATGGAATACGGATCAGTCAACAGGGCATATAGCGTTAGCCTATCGGCACGCCATATGCTTAGTTATTAGGCACAGTACTTATTCCGTTTTAATTGGCTTGAATATTCCATAGTCAGAGAACATTTCTACTTTGGTCTTATTTTTTGGTGTTAGGAAATAAGTTTTATTCGACATGATTTCATTATTTCTTTCGTTAATTCTCAAGTCTTCCATAACTAATTTTTTGATTATTCCGAGACTATCATTTTTTTGAATTAATACCATTTTCTTTTTTAGTTTTAAACTGTCTAAATGTATTCCGTTCAAACTTTCTATATCGTCTAAATCATAGAAAAAAATACTATCGCGTTTTTCTTTAAAACTTTCAAAATGAAATCTACCTAGTCCGCCACCTTTTTCGGCAAAACCACGATATTGGTATATAGTATTTTCGATTTTAATATTTTCCTTTTTTGAGTTTTCAACTTCTATTGGTTCATAAATAGGTGTTGAATTTTTGTAATTTTCTCCACAACTATTGTCACACTTATGAGTAATACCTGAAATTTTGTTCTTGTTCGGAATCTCTTTTAAATAATAAAATGGTAGTTCTTCTTGAACATTGACTTTAAAAGTTTCTGTTGAATCTAATATAATATATCCATTTGCGTTCGAATCAAATCCTCCCCAAGCGTCATATTTATATACTATTTTAGAACTTCCTTCTATTTTTAAAGCATATAGTTCACTAATATACCAATCTCCAAATCCGCAACCGTAAATTGAGATTAAAAGTCCGAAACAAAATATTTTAGCGATGTTTTTCAAATTATAAAATGATGTTTTTTCGTATTGTGCCTAACGTTTAGTATAAGAAACGTAGGGCAGGTGATAAGCACTTTCGTTTCGATTTATTACTTAGCTAAATATAAATATTTTGCTTTTATCTTTTCTATTATAAACGCCAAATTTTATATTTAGCGTACTTCCTTAATACTCACAGACCTTTCGATTTAGCACAAACGCCCTATGTTTTTTATACATTGTTGAACTAATCCTCGTTACCTCGGAAGCTTTTTTTGAAATGTTTTAAAAATAGTTAAATTTATGATTCAAAATTAAATAAGATGTATAAAAAAAAGTAAAACAATTTTAGAAACCTCTTTAGAGCAGGTTCCTGATTTTTCTATTGTCGTTAAAAAATTAACCAAAAGCTTTTCAATTAACGGTAAATCATCAAGTACATTAAATAATTATCTACGCTGTTTAGCCCACATAACCTTACATTTTAAGGTTAGCCCAGAAACTTTAGATAATGAACAAATCAATGATTATCTTTTTCATTGTCAAAATCTTCACAAAACCCCCTCTGAAAGTTTTTTTAAGCATACCGTTTTTGGACTCCGTGCTATTTATAAGGTACTGGGAATGGAGCAAAAGCGCATAGCGCTTCCTCAAATAAAAAAGCAAAAAGATTTACCTATTGTACTTAACAAACAAGAAGTTCGAGAATTATTAAAAGCACCTAAGTATCTTAAACATCGCCTTATTTTAGGTATGTTGTACGGTTGTGGTTTACGGAGTTATGAGCTATGTGGGTTGCTTCAATCTGATGTTGATTTTAATCGAAAAACTGTATTTATTAGAAAAAAAAAGGTAAGACAGATCGTTATGTTCCTTTAAGTACTCTTTTAATAAGAGGTTTAAGATGTTATTTGAAAACAGAAAACCCTGTAAAATATCTATTTAACAGTCAGGTTACTAAAGACGGAGCTGCTCAGCCAATAACAGTCAGAGCGATTCAATGGATACTCAAAGAGAATCGGGCTAAAGTGAATACAAAAAAGAAATTTACAGCGCATACACTACGTCATTCTTATGCAACACACTTACTAGAAGATGGTGTTAATATTATTAGCTTAAAAGAACTTCTAGGGCATGCTCATATAGAAACCACCATGATCTATTTACATGTCGCCAACTCAGGGAGTTCAAAAAAGTACAGTCCACTAGATACCTTATACACAGAGTAATGCTAGCAAAACATACGTTAGCAGGAGTGTTGAATTTAGAAGAAAATCATTTAAAAGAACTATCTAGAAGTAGTTGGCATGAAAGAACGCTGCATGCGATAAGAAAATGCCGTACCAAAGCGCTAGGAGGACATTTAGATTGGTGTAAATCATGTGATAAACTGCATCTACAATTCAATTCTTGTCGCAATAGACATTGCCCTACTTGTCAAGGTCATAAACAACAGCAATGGATTGAAGGTAGATCTAGAGAGTTATTGCCAGTTCCTTATTTTCATGTCGTTTTTACCTTGCCCGATAATTTAAACTCAGTGGCACTTCAATATCCGAAAGAGCTATATAAAATACTGTTTGATAGTGCTTGGAAAACCTTGGTTGCTTTTGGAAATAATCCCAAGGATCTAGGCGCTAAAATTGGAATGATTGCTGTGTTACATACTTGGGGACAAAATTTAAGCTTACATCCTCATTTACACTGTATTGTTCCTAAAGGAGGAATAACAAAGGCAGGGTATTGGAAAGAAGGGAAAAACAAGGATGATTTCTTATTCAGTATAAAGGCCTTAAGTGTAAAGTTTAGAGGTGTTTTTGTTGCTGAATTAAGAAAAACAATTCCAAACTTACCACAATCACTCTATGACAAATTATTTAAACACAAATGGGTTATCTATGCAAAACCTCCTTTTGGTAACCCAAAAAACGTACTAGAATATCTAGGAAGATACACACATAAGATAGCTATTAGTAATCATCGAATACAGGCTATTGATAAACAAAAAGGCACCGTTACTTTTCGTGTTAAGAACTACAAGAAAGGTGGTCAAGTAAGTAATTTAACTTTAAAAACCAAAGAGTTTATACGTCGTTTTCAACAACATATTTTACCTAAAGGATTTACTAGAATTAGGCATTATGGTATTTTAAGTAGCAGTTGGAAAAAAGAAAAATTACCTCGTTTACAAATGCTATTAGCAGATAAAGAGAAAGACTGTATTGATGTTATTATTACGAAAGAGAAAAGTGTACATCGCTGTTGCCCGATTTGTAAAAAGCCAGGTCTAGTCACATTAATAATTTTTGATAGTAGAGGCCCTCCTAAAAACTATAAAGAACTGGTTATTAGTAAAGTTAAAAAACACATATTATAAAATTATCTTCAAAAAAGAGGACTGGACCACTAATGCTTAGATCTGAGATTTTTACCTAAAAAAGCGATTACAAAAAGAATAATAAGTGCTGAAAATAAAAATCAAGGCTATGAAATCCGAAAACCAAGAGAATAATCGCTGAAAAACCACTAAACAAATTACTAAAATTAAACTGAATTGATCGTTTTCCCCCTTATGGAATACGGATCAGTCAACAGGGCATATAGCGTTAGCCTATCGGCACGCCATATGCTTAGTTATTAGGTGCTGGCTTTTCTTTCCACAAACTTGCTAGCGTTGGCAAAAGACATACTCTTTGACAAGTTTTGGCTTGGGCGGTTGGCTTTTGAGCGACTTGGCAATGTGTATGGCTTTAAGCGTTGGAAAATATTGTATTGCTATCATAATGAATTATGACTTCTTTCTTTTTGTTTGTACTTATTAAAAAATCAATTTCATTTATTTCGAGTTTACATTTATCAACTTCTTTTTTTATGTCAGAAACTCCTATTCCGTAAAATATTGAGCTAATATTATAATCTGATAATAATAACTCAAGTGAATCTGAATAATTTAATTTTGTTTTTATTTCAACTAATTTATCAAAGTCTGGTTGGTAAAATCTGTCTTTATTCTCAAAAAATACTGCAATTCCATTTCTAACAGCAATTATATCTGGAATTATTCCTCCTTTATTTTTTTCAGTTCTATTGGTATTGTTCAAATGAAGTAAAACTCCCGTTCCACTTTGTGGGAAATCAAAACATACTATTTCCCATTTGTTATTTTGTAGCCATTTTAAAATATTCTTAGTGACGTTTTCTTCTCTCATAATTTATGCATCTCTCCAAAGTGAACCATCAGTAAATAAAATTGCGTCTGCAAAATAAGAGAATATCCTTATAGGTTTTGGTTTACTATAAGTAGAACCATATCTAGCGTGCATATAATATCTAGGGATTTCTTCATTGGATATATTGTGATAGCCTTTTAATAATAAGCTTCTTTTTTCTCCTGTTTCTGCTTGTTTTGCAAAATCATCTACTGAACAATTAGTACTGTCAACAGTAAATGTTTGATTTTGATGGTCTATATTCATAGAACCCCAAACCATTACTAAATTAACATCTCTGTCTTCAAATGTTTGACCAATTCGACATTTGATATAATCTATAGCGGCTAAACATCCAGTAAAAGGGTCTCCTTGAGGTCTCCATTTAGAACCAGTATAATAAAATAAAGTTGTTGCTCTTGAATTTAATAATTCTGAGTCGTTTATATCATAATTTCCATTGTTATAAGATGAAAGAAAATTAATTAAATATTGTGTTGGTAACTCTATTGATGAAGTTAAAGGAGATGCATCTAAACTTCCGTTTTTATTGGTATACTCAGTTCGCATCCAATCTCTTTTATTTCTAATCTCTCTTTTTCTAATAAATTGTTGAACTGCTTGAATTCCATTTTGTTCAACTTCGTTAACTAGAAGGTTTATATGCGTGAACATTTCTTGCATTTGTGTGTCTTGTATTTCAGGACAACCAGCATAGTTCATATTAGTTTCCATTCTTCGTCCTTTATTGTTATTTATAAAGTTTGTAGAAATTTGCGGAGTAGTGGTATGTGTTCTATAATCTGTAGGGTAATAATAAAGTAAAACAGGTTTATTATAAATATCCATTACATCATCTAGAGCTTTAAAAATTAGAGGGTTGATTTTATCCCATCTTGGATTACTGTTTTGTCTAGATATTATTGTTGCTTCAGGATAAACATAAAAAGTAGGAACACCATTTTCAACTGCTGCTGCTAGTCGTGAAAAACGCTGAAAAGCGTTATGTCCAGTTCCAGCTTCTCTACTTTCTTCAATTGCTAATATTGGTTCATTGTCAAACTCTATAATAATATCAGGTGCATCTAAATATAAAATTTTCTTTAAATGGTCAGGTACCTTATGAAATTGTTTGGGTTTACTAGCATCACTGTCTGGTAAAATTGATTTGGTGGTATTTCTAGCTGTTAAAATTGTATTGTCAATTATAAAATCAGCAAAACTTTCTGAACTGTGCCATATTCTGTAATTCATTTATAAATGTTTTTTTATTGCTAATGCTACAGCCTTTGCCAAAAGTGGAGGAACTGCATTACCTGTTTGTACGCGGGCTTGAACTGTTCCGCCTTTTACAATAAAGTCATCTGGAAAACTTTGTATTCTACATCTTTCTCTGATTGTTAAACCACGGTTGTCTTTAGGGTGTCCAAGTTGAAACTGAGGTCTAATTCCGCCAGATACTTGTGTCGGACTTAAAATGTCCCAAGCTAAACGTATTCGTTGTTTAAACTTTTGGTACATAGGTTCTCCTGGTTTAGTGTTTTTAATTTTTTCAATTGTAGCTAAGGGATGATTAGGAGCAGTATGACCTGTTACGCTACCATTTGTATTTAAACGCATTAACTCTTGAAAAGGGCTAAAAGGTTTTTTTTGATATTTAACTTTAGTTTCTTTAGTTTTTAAAGAAGGTAAATCGCCTATCGCATCTTTTATTGTTACATAACTTTTTTCAGCCTCTGGTCCGTGTGTTTTGATTATGTCATTAAAATCAAATTCCTTATTTCTAATGCCAACAAATACAAGTCTTGTTCTTGTTTGCGGAACTCCATAATCTGGAGCATAAAGCAGTTTGCTTTTAACTGTCATATGCCCAATTTCACTAAGATGAGTTTCAATGTCAGACACAAAATTACCTGTACTTTTCATTCCAGAAACGTTTTCAAGAACAACAACTTTAGGTTGTAAAACTTCAACGAAACGAGCGAATTCTTTGTACATAAAATTTCTGTCGTCATTCTCGTGTCTTTTTCTGTTATTTAGTGAAAAACCTTGACAAGGAATACCTCCAATAAGAACATCAAGTTGTCTCCCATTTAGTAATTCTTTTATTACTTCTGGATTCACTTTTTTTACATCTCCTGTTATTGTTGATGAATTTGGATGATTTGCTTGAAATGTCTGAATAGATGGTGTGTGGATGTCACAGCCAAGAATAGTTTCAAAGCCTGCCATTTCAAAGCCTAAAGAAGTTCCACCACATCCACAGAATAATTCCGCAACAATAGGTTTTTCTGTATCAGTATTAGTTCCTTTTTTGAATATTGGTTCTTTGTTCCAGTAATATCCGTTTTCTTCTACTTTAATGGAAGTGTCCCAAATACTTTTTTTGATAATATCTGGTTCTTCTTCTCCGTAAATATTGATTTGTCCATCCTCTACAATAGTAGAAGTTTCATCTTTTACTATATATTCTTTAGTTTCTGGCATTTTCTGTTTTTTCGTATGATAATTGTTGTTCTGCTACTTTCAAAGCATTAAACCCTTCCTGTTCGTCTTTAACTATTTCATATAGCTTAGTTCCAATCCACAAAGCATTTAATTCCGAAAAAGGGTAATTAAATATTTTGCTGACTGTTAAAAGATGTTCTCTTTTTAAAGTTTTTTGATTGCTCTCAACTTTACTCAAGAATCCATCTCCAATTTCAAGTTTTGAAGCTAATTCCCTTTGAAACATTCCAGAACTTTCACGAAGTTCTTTAATTTTTTGTCCGAGTGTCATTTTACCAATTTTAGACTTGACTTATTTAGGTCAAATTTAATTAATTTTTTCAGAATATTGTTAAAAGCGTTGGGGAATTTTAGCTCTTTTGGTTTTTAGTGCGTTGGAGTTATGTATTGGCAAAACCGAAAGTGCTAAAATAGGCGGTGGATTTTTCAGCTTGCACCTAACGTATCCTATATGCGCCGTTTTAATGGCGTATATGGGGTGTTGTTTTTAGTATTTTATACAATAGTAAATATACAATTTATAAAATACGTAGTCTGTCAGTCGCTACTTTAAAACCTTTCCAATTTTCATTTTATTTTTTTATTATAAACTTTATCAACCACTGACTGATAAGGTTCTGTTATAAAAAAAGGTCCCTTAAAATTTAACTAATATTGTAGCAATTATTTATAATACAGTAAGTTACCTTAAATGAAACTTGACAATGTCAAATTTTTCCGATAACTTCGTCAAACTGTTTTACGTTACCAACGTTTTGATAGTGAAACTCTCAACGATGTCAATCGTACAGTTTGAGACGAAACTTCATTAAAGTCTCTTTCCTTAGTATTTTAAAAATTGCCCTTAGAAAGAAATTTTAACAAACCCAAAATGAATATTCGGTATCCAAAAGGCTGAGCATATTAAATACAACTGGTTATATCCAGACAAATATAATCTTTATCAAGTTTATTTCACCTGATAACTGGAACTTTTAGGTCTTGTTATTGGGATTGTTTTTTCTTGGTGCAGACTCTAAAAGTGAACAAACTTTACAATTAGAGAAGAGATATTGAAGTCTATTTAAATCTCCCGAGGTTAGCAGTGTTTACTTAATCTTTTAGTATTTCTTTTTAGCTACACCGCTAAGCTAGAAAACATGCCAATTTTTATGTGGTATTATGTAACTCCTTATTTTTAAGGTAAATTATTTAAAAACGAATAACCATATATAATATTCCGCTTTGCTTTATATAACTCAATATCGATTCAGTCGTTTCTAAGAAGGAAGTGGCTGAGAAACTTAATTACATTATAATAGTATGTAATCTTTAGAGGTTTCTCCTCATAGTAAAAATTATGAGAGACAAAACTCAGCACGTAAAACTAAAATAGTAACATTCAATATAGAATTGTTAAAATTCATGATTGAACGTCTAAAAATCCACTAAAAACATAGGGTTAAATAAAAAATAATTCGTTTATTTGCACGCGAGTTCATAAGCTTAACTTGTGTTATCATGAAAGGTGGAGGGAATAGATCCGTTGAAACCTTGGCAACCCTTTGAAAATCAAAGAAGGTGCTACATTCTACTGTGAAGAACAGAGAGATAACGAAAAGAAAAATACTTTTCTCTTTTCCTGATAACACAACTTTAAAAAATCAGGAATGTCAAATATTTTTAAAGAAATACAAAAAAGAATTTTAGTGTTGGATGGTGCTATGGGAACCATGTTACAACGCTATAAATTTACGGAAAAAGATTTTCGTGGCGAACGTTTTAAAGACTATGCAACACCTTTAAAAGGAAACAACGATTTGTTATCAATAACACAACCAGAAGCGGTAAAAGAAGTACATAAAAAATACTTTGCCGCTGGTGCAGATATCGTTGAAACAAATACCTTTTCAGGTACTACTATTGCCATGGCTGATTACCAGATGGAAGATTTGGTATATGAACTAAATTATGAATCGGCGAGACTTGCAAAAGAAGCAGCGGATGAGTTTACAGCAAAAGAACCGCACAAACCAAGATTTGTGGCAGGATCAATTGGCCCGACCAATAGAACGGCAAGTATGTCTCCTGATGTAAACGATCCAGGGTATAGAGCCGTAACTTTTGATGAACTTCGTATAGCGTATAAACAACAAGCCGAAGCCTTGTTAGATGGAGGTTCTGATCTTTTATTAGTAGAAACTGTTTTTGATACCTTAAATGCAAAAGCAGCCTTGTTTGCTATTGAAGAAATTAAAGAGGAAAGAAAAATTGAAATTCCCGTGATGGTTTCAGGAACTATAACTGATGCTTCTGGACGAACGTTGTCTGGGCAAACAGCAGAAGCATTCTTAATTTCTATTTCGCATATTCCACTATTATCTGTTGGATTTAACTGCGCTTTAGGAGCCAATCTTTTACAACCACACTTAGAGGCAATTGCTCCGAGAACTGAGTTTGCAATTTCAGCACATCCAAATGCTGGTTTGCCAAATGCTTTTGGTGAGTATGATGAAACACCAAATGAAACTGCCGAACAAATTGAAGAATACTTAAAAAAGAATTTAATCAATATTATAGGAGGGTGTTGTGGAACAACACCTGAACATATACAGGCAATCACCAACGTTGCCGCCAAATATAAACCAAGAAAACTACCTACAAATGAAAAAAATGATTAGTGGAGTATGCATTATACTTCTAGCAATGTCTTGCCAAAAAGGCAATACCGAAACAGTCGTAACTACTAAAGCGAAAACTCAAGACGAAAAAACGTTAAAAATTGAAGGATCTTGGAAGTTAGTTTATGGAGAAATTAAAGAGAAAGATTCTGTTCAAGTAAAAGACTTGTCTAAAACTGATTTCGTAAAAATCATAAACAAAAGTCACTTTGCCTTTTTTAATCAGAACAAAGAAAGTTCTGAAGGGTTTTATGGTGGGGGAGGAAGCTATACCTTAAAAGGAGATGCTTATGTTGAAAAACTTGAGTACATCGGAATGGAATCTATTAGAAATCACGAATTCCCTTTTAAAGTAAAAGTAGTTGGCGATACCTTAATCCAATTTGGAAAAGAAGAGGTGAAAGATGCTGGTATCAATAGAGATATCATTGAAAAATATATTAGAATAAAATAAATTGTACTGTTGTTAGCTTCGGTTAACAACAGTATTATACCGTTTCATAATGAGTAAAGCAGAAAGTAAATACATGCGTTTATCAGGATTAGAACCTTTAATAATAACTCCTGAAAGCAATTTTATTAATGTTGGAGAAAGAACTAATGTTGCTGGTTCTCGTAAGTTTCTCAGGCTTGTAAAGGAAGAGAAGTTTGATGAGGCATTGGCAATAGCAAGGCATCAAGTAGATGGAGGCGCTCAAATTATTGACATAAATATGGACGATGGTTTGATTGATGGTAAACAAGCTATGGTTCGTTTTTTAAACCTAATTGCTTCGGAACCTGATATTTCAAGGGTGCCTATTATGATTGATAGTTCCAAATGGGAAATCATTGAAGCGGGATTACAAGTAGTTCAGGGTAAATCGGTAGTGAATTCTATTTCTTTAAAAGAAGGAAAAGAAAAGTTTATTTGGGAAGCAACGCAAATAAAAAGATATGGAGCCGCAGTTATTGTAATGGCATTTGATGAGGTTGGACAAGCGGATACCTATGAACGAAGAATTGAAATAGCTGAAAGATCGTATCGAGTTTTGGTTGACGAAGTAAACTTCGCACCAGAAGATATTATTTTCGACTTAAATATTTTCCCTGTGGCTACAGGAATGGATGAGCATAGAAAAAATGCTATCGATTTTATTGAAGCAACACGCTGGGTGCGTGAAAATCTACCTCATGCAAGTGTAAGTGGCGGGGTAAGTAATGTTTCTTTTTCTTTTAGAGGAAACAACACTGTGCGAGAAGCAATGCATTCTGTATTTCTATATTATGCGATTAAAGCAGGAATGAATATGGGAATTGTAAACCCTTCTATGCTTGAGGTGTATGATGATATTCCTAAAGATTTATTAGCACATATAGAAGATGTTATTCTCGATAGAAGAGAAGATGCTACAGAACGTTTGCTTGATTTTGCTGAAACAGTAAAAGGAAAGAAAAAGGAAGATGATGGCAAGGCTTTAGAATGGCGAAATAAACCGCTACAAGATCGAATAACACATGCATTGGTAAAGGGTATTGACACTTTTATTGTGGAAGATGCTGAAGAAGCACGTTTAAGTGTTGATAAGCCAATTGAAGTGATTGAAGGACATTTAATGTCTGGAATGAATGTTGTCGGTGATCTTTTTGGAGAAGGAAAAATGTTTTTACCACAAGTGGTGAAGTCGGCACGGGTAATGAAAAAGGCTGTGGCCTATTTAAATCCGTTTATTGAAGCTGAAAAAGGTGAAGAACAGCAAGCTTTAGGAAAAATATTAATGGCTACCGTTAAAGGTGATGTTCACGATATAGGTAAAAACATAGTAAGTGTTGTTTTAGGATGTAACAATTATGAAATAGTAGATTTAGGGGTAATGGTACCGCCTGAAAAAATTATTGAAACGGCTAAAAAAGAAAATGTTGATGCCATAGGCTTAAGTGGATTAATCACTCCGTCTTTAGACGAAATGGTGTATTTAGCGAAGGAAATGGAACGTCAAAATTTTGAAATTCCTCTATTAATTGGAGGTGCAACAACTTCAAAAGCACATACAGCGGTTAAAATAGATACACAGTATAAAAACGCGGTAGTTCACGTAAATGACGCTTCTAGAGCTGTTACCGTTGTTGGAGATTTATTAAACCAAAACACGAGAAACGAATACGTAGCAAAGCTTAAAAATGATTATGAACAGTTTAGAGATAAGTTCTTAAAAAGAGGAAAAGAGAAGCATTATATTCCTATTGAAGAAGCACGTAAGCGTAAATTTAAAATAGATTGGGAGTCAATTAATATTCCAAAGCCAAAAGAACTAGGGGTTCAAAAATTAGAACAAATAAGCTTAAAAGATTTACTACCATTTTTTGATTGGAGTCCGTTTTTCCGTTCTTGGGATTTACATGGAAAGTATCCAAATATTTTAGAAGACAAGGTAGTTGGTGAACAAGCAACTAGTTTGTATGAAGATGCACAAAAAATGTTGCAAGAAATTATTCAAAAACAATCCTTAAAGGCGAAAGCAGTTTTTGGTGTATTTGAAGCAAATACAATTAATGATGATGATATTTCTATTAAAAAGAAAGGAAATGAGGTAGGGATATTTAGAACCTTACGTCAACAATTAAAGAAACGAGAAGGAAAGCCAAGTTTTGCACTAGCTGATTTTATAGCGCCTAAAGAATCTGGAAAACAAGATTATATGGGGGCTTTTTGTACAGCTATATTTGGTGCAGACGAATTGGCGAAAGTTTATAAAGATAATCATGATGATTATAATGCAATTATGGCACAAGCAATCGCAGATCGTTTTGCGGAAGCTTTTGCTGAATACCTGCATCATCGTGTTAGAACAATTCATTGGGGCTATGCTTCAAACGAAAATTTAACCAATGCCGAGTTAATTAAAGAAGGTTATAAAGGGATTCGTCCAGCACCTGGATATCCTGCTTGTCCAGATCATTTAGAAAAAGAAACTATTTGGGATCTGTTACAGGTTGAAGAGAATATAGGAGTTACGTTGACCGAAAGTTTGGCTATGTGGCCTGCTGCTGCCGTATCAGGATATTATTTTGCAAATGAAGAAGCAATGTATTTTGGTTTGGGTAAAATTACCGATGATCAAGTGAGAGATTTTGCTTCTCGTAAAGGGATTTCTTTAGAAAAGGCAAGGAAATGGTTACATCCAACGATAGCAGATAATTAAGATTATGGAGAAAAATGAATTTATTGAACTGACATTAGGAAGTCATAATATAGTTCATGGATACGATAAAGATAATAAAGAAATTATTGAAAGTGTTCATGTAGAAGGATTTTCGAAAAAACTCGTTGCAAAATCAAGAATAAAATCCGTAAGTGAAAAGTTTATTTTAACGGATTATGCTGAAGGAAGATGGATTTATTGGGAGTATCAAGAAGACTTTGAAACAATTAAAAACAAACTACTAAAAGAATAACTCTTTATATAGAGAGACTTATGAAGGTAACAGAACACTTAAAAAACGCAAAAGGGAAAACCTTATTTTCATTTGAGATAGTTCCTCCGCAAAAAGGACAGAATATCCAGGAGCTTTATAACAATATTGATCCATTAATGGAGTTTAATCCTCCATTTATTGATGTAACAACTTCTAGAGAAGAGTATATATACCTTCCAAAAGAAAAAGGGTTGTTAGAGAAGAAGGTAACTCGAATGCGTCCAGGGACTGTTGGTATATGCGCTTCGCTAAAGTATAAGTATAATGTTGATGCAATACCACATGTATTATGTGGCGGATTTACCAAAGAAGAAACGGAATATGTATTAGTTGATTGTCATTATTTAGGACTTGATAATGTTATGGCACTTCGTGGAGATGCACGAAAAGATCAACAGTATTTCAAGGCTTCTGATGGAGGAAATAATTATGCATCTGATTTGGTAAAGCAGATTAGTGACTTAAACAAAGGAAAGTATCTACACGAAATTATTGAAACACCATATAAAGCAAATTTTTGTATTGGTGTAGCAGGATATCCTGAAAAACATTTTGAATCGCCGAGCTTAGCAACAGATTTGAAACGCTTAAAAGAAAAAGTAGATGCTGGAGCTGACTACGTTGTAACGCAAATGTTTTTTGACAATAAAAGATATTTTGAATTTGTGAAAAAAGCTAGAGAGATTGGAATTGATGTACCAATTATACCGGGAATTAAACCATTAGCAGTTCAAAGACATTTACAAATATTACCACAGATTTTTAGATTAGATTTACCAGAGGAATTGGTAGAGGCTGTTGAGGGCTGTAAGAATAATAAAGAAGTAAGGCAGGTAGGAATAGAATGGGCTATCCAACAAAGCAAAGAACTTGTTGAAGGTGGTGTTCCTGTATTACATTATTATTCAATGGGTAAATCAAGTAATATAAAAGCTATAGCTAAAGAGTTGTTTTAACCTGAAAATAGTAATAGAGAATTTAGTTTCGATAAACTAAGATTATAAAGTTTATTTCTAGTATAAATATATTGGAAACCTTCTAATGAGTATTCGTTAGAAGGTTTTTTTATGCGGTAAAACTTGATGTTTTTTAGATATGAATATATGACACCCTTTTTGTTCTTTAAAATAGCATGTTGTGGTATTAATTCCTTTTTTCAAATTGAAAGTAAAAACAATACAGTCTATGTATTTATAATAAAGTATAAGGAGTGTTTTCTTGAAAATAGTTGAAAAGAATAATGCTTTATAAAAAAAGGAAAGCTATCAAAAACATAGGGAAATTTAATGAGGGAAAATCGTTTTGATAGCTTACAATTGATTAATTATTAAGGGGAAATAATGTTCAATTACACTACAAATGTATCGGTTTTTTTCAGTTGTATAGGTAATGTAGTGTTTTTGCAGTGAGATATGTTGTATTTGAAATTAGACATATGATGTCTTATTTTAGACAATTTAGGGCTAAAATGAGATGAAAAATGAGATAAACTATTTTTTAAAGAATTTTCAGTTATTGGTTACCACAACAAAAACAAGGTGTTTAAAATTCAGGGAATAGAATTTAAGTGAAGCGGTGTTACTTGAAGATTTAATGTTTTTCAAATTAGAAATAACACGTATCTCTAGGTCAATAATAAAATCTACTTTTTAATAAACGAACATTATAGAAAGATAGTATGTACATTTCTATACAGAACGAATGCTCCAGTAAACGTTGGGGTGGTGTGAATTGAAAAGGCTAGTTAAATTTTTTGAAATAAAAAAGCTACCAAAACGTGGGGGGAACTTTCAAGGGGATGAAAATCTTGTTGTTTTGATAGCTTAGTAGTAGCTATTTAATTTAAGGGGAATATCTCTTAATTACACTGCAAATATATATACGATTGCTCGCTGAAATTGTAGTGTAGTGCGTTTGCTGTGGATTGGTGTTTGTTTAAAATGGACAATCGTGATTTTTAATTTTGGATGCTTTTTTTCCCAAAAAAAAAACGAGAAACTTTATAAAGTTTCTCGTTTTTTGAATAATGACGTAAAAACGATGTATATAAAAATAAACCTATTTTACATCAAATGGTTAGAACTTCAATTGGATGTTCATATATGATAGGTATGTGTTTCAGTATTTTTACAAATTATCCTTATTCTGAATATTTTATTCTTGTTTAATAAATTGAAGAGCAATCGCTAATTTAATTGTATCGCTAACAACGATATTACCCGCTTCCGTTACCGCACTCCAGTTTAAATTGAAGTCTTTTCTATTAATTATACCCGTTACTTCAAATCCAGATTTTGTTTGTCCGTGCGGGTCCATTGCCACCCCATTAAAGTCTACATTTAACGTAACTTCTTTCGTTATATCTCGGATAGTTAAATTTCCAGTTAAAGAGTTGCCATCAAAAGATTTAGATACAAAGGTTAAATCAGGGTAAGTCTGGCTATTGAAAAAATCGTCCGACTTTAAATGCCCATCGCGATCACTGTTTTTAGTGTTTATTGAATCCGTTTTTGCCGTAAAGCTGAAATTTGCGTCAATAAAGTTTTCATTTTCTGTTTCTACAGAGGCATTAAAATCCTCAAAATGTCCTGTAACCGTTGAAATCATCATGTGCCTTACTTTAAAGCCGATTTCTGAATGAGTAGTGTCAATATTCCAAATTGTTTTTACTGCTGTTTCCATAATTAAATTGTTGTTTATAGTAGTATTATTTATGATTAAAGAGTCATAGGGACTTCCATTAGTAGTATTTCAGTGCTACTGTCAGCATGAATGTCTAAGCTATCAACACCCCATACACCGAAGCCGTCTCTTTTATTTAAGTTTTGATGGTTAATAGTAGCATCGCCTTTCAAGATAAAGGCATAAACACCATTTTTATCTGGATTTTTCAATGCATAATTTACAGTGTTTCCTTGCTCTAAATTGGTAATATGAAACCATGCATTCTGATGAATCCATACACCAGCGTCTTCTGGAGTAGGAGAAAGAATTTGTTGTAATTTGTTTTCTCTATCTATAGTATTTAATGTAATCTGATCATATCTGGGAGTAACTCCTTTCTTATTAGGGAGAACCCAAATTTGTAAGAACTTTACTTCGGAGTTACTATTCTTGTTATATTCTGAATGAGTAATTCCCGATCCCGCACTCAATACTTGAATGTCACCTGATTTTATTACAGCAGTATTTCCCATACTGTCCTTATGTTCTAAGTCGCCTTCTAGAGGTATTGAGATAATCTCCATGTCTCTATGTGGATGGGTGCCAAATCCCATGCTTGGAGCAACAATATCATCATTTAAAACCCGCAAGGTTCCGAAGTGCATTCTCTCAGGGTTGTGGTAGTTTGCGAAACTGAATGTGTGTTTAGATTGTAGCCATCCGTGATTTGCTTGACCTCTTGTTACTGCCTTGTGAAGCACTGTATTCATGGTTTTATATTCTTTATTAGGTAAATGATTAAATCCTATAGGTGTATTCTTCTGAGAATTGTTTTTTTCTTTATTGTTTGCCATCGTTCCTACACCTAAAAGAGAAAATGCGCCTCCAACAATGGTTTTCTTAATAAACTCTTTTCGTTTCATAATTGTTTTGTTTGTTGTTATGTAGGCGAATACTATGCCGTTAATGTATTTTACTGTTGGTCAGTCGTTTGCTGTTTGTTGTGTGCTTTATTTTTTCCTTAAAATCATCTTTTTCTTTTATTTGAGAAAATATTAGGGTATTTTTCAAATATGAAATTTAATTAAAATAGTAGAATGGAATCACCTTTATTAAGAGAATGGCTTGTTGAGAATTTGCCATACGAGGTAATGTGGATGGATGAAGAGGGTAAAATTGTATATGTAAATAAGAAGTTTTGCGACCGTTTAGGTTATAGCAAATCTGAAGTTACAGGGCTTAGTATTTTTGATATAAATACTACCGCGACTAAAGATAGTTGGAAAAAGCATTTTCAGGTTTTAGTTGAAAAAGGAGAGCATAATTTTAGAGCGACCCATAAAACAAAGAAGGGAAGTTTTTATGAAACTGAAGTTTTTGTGCAGTTTTTCTCAAATAACAGAAAAAATATTATTTGTGCGATTGTAAATGAAATTACCAGTTCTAGTTTTTATAGAAGCTTAGTAAAAAACACTCAAGATATTGCCAATATTGGTGGGTGGAAATTAAATCTTCAAGATGGAAGTATTATAGTGACTTCAGGAGCACTTAAAATTTTTAATACGGATAAAAAGGAAGATTTATTACCAGGAGAAGTCATTGGTTTCTTTAAAGAATCAGATAGAATAAAAAGCTATTTAAAAGACGCTATTCAGACAGGAAAGCCTTTTGATGTCATTCTTGAAACAGATGAGGAACAATCACGTTTTATAAGAGTTATTGTAAATCCTATAATAAAAGGAAAGAAAGTATTTAAAATCCATGGTGTTTATCAAGATGTAACCGAACAGCAAGAGCGAGAAAATGTATTGAGTCTGTATAAAGAAGTTATTAATAACGCCGAGGATATTATTTATGTCTATGACAAAGAAGGGAAACTAGTTCATTTCAGTGAGTCTGCAATATATTCTTTGGGGTACTCTCGTGCGAAGCTAGAAACTAGTTCTGTTTTTGATTTAGATCCAGCCGTATCTCCTGAATGGTGGAAAGAACATTTTGAGAAAATTATCGAAAAAGGAAGTTTACGTTTTGAATGGTTACTGGTAAGAAAAGACGGAACGAAATTTCCTGTTGATATAACTGCTAACCATTTAGTGCATAATAATAAAGATTTTAATTGCGCGATTGTACGTGATGTTTCAGAGAGAAAACTCCGTGATTTAAAGTTGTATGAAGCTTTAGAAGAGATAAAAACATTGAAAGAGCGTTTTCAAGAAGAAAATGAGTATCTGCAAGAAGAAATTAATAGTAAAATTAACTTCGATACTATTATTTGTAAAAGTGATGCTTATAGAAAAGTTTTAGAACAAGTGAATCAGGTGGCTCCAACAGATACCACTGTTTTAATTACAGGAGAGTCTGGTACAGGAAAAGAACTTCTGGCAAGTGCTGTTCATAATAATAGTTTCCGAAAAGATAGAGCTTTGATTAAGATCAATTGTGCAACATTACCTAAAGAATTAATTGAGAGTGAACTATTCGGGCATAAAAAAGGAGCGTTTACTGGAGCTATAACTGATAAAGTGGGGAAATTTTCGTTGGCCGATGGAGGGACTATTTTTTTGGATGAAATAGGGGAGATGCCTGTAGATTTACAACCCAAGCTTTTGAGAGTTTTGCAAGAAGGGGAGTTTGACGAGCTTGGCGGTTCTAAAACTATAAAGGTAAATGTTCGGATAATAGCGGCTACCAATAGAAATTTAGAAGAGATGATTTTAGAAGGAGGTTTTAGAGAAGATTTATATTATAGGTTAAATGTATTCCCTATTCATAATATTCCTTTAAGAGCTAGGAAAGAGGACGTTCCTCTATTGGCAAAATACTTTTTAGAAAAGTTTACGGCAAAGGCAGGAAAAGCTTTTAAACGACTCTCTAAAAGGACCATTGAGGCTTTAATGAGTTATAGTTTTCCAGGGAATATTAGGGAGTTGGAAAACTTAATTGAAAGGGCGGTTATTATTGAAAATGGAACTACTTTAAATCCCGGAAGCTGGCTACCAAAAGAAAAAGGGATTTCTCTAACTTCCGATTTTAAATCTTTTGAAGATGTACAGAAGGATTATATCGTTGAGGTATTGAATTATACAAACTGGCGTGTTAGCGGAGTAAAGGGAGCGGCTGCTATTTTAAATATGAATGCCAAAACCTTGTTTGCTAAAATGAAGCGATTAGGAATAGAAAAACAAATCAGTTTGAAAAGGAGTTAATTAAAAGAGTGAAATGCAGGAATAATTTAAGAAAACGACTTGTTCCTAGCTGATTCGTTTTTTGGATTTTTTAAAGAATACCTATTTATAGGGAGTTTGAAATCAGATGTATTGTCATAATATGTGGGTAATTAACCAATAATTTTTTTATTATGAAAATAAATGATTTATACAATTTAAAAGATGAGTTACATGCAAAAATAGAAGAAGCATTTAATAAGCTCGAAAGTCATATTCCGAAGGAAAAAGGAGTAGATGCCGATTTAACAAAGCTTGCTGAAAAAGTATGGGATCAGTTCAATGATGGAATTGGTGAAGTGTCAAAGGTAGCAGGTGAGGCGTATGCAACATATGTTGATCAGAATAATTAATGTAAAAAGACCTGAGTACAACCTCAGGTCTTTTTTTTGAATTAATACAGGTAAATATGACAAATGTATTTCTTTTTATAGCGGGAGATAATAATTTGGACATGGAGAGTGAGGAAGAGTTAAAAGGAATTCTGAGCTTAGAAGTAGAGAGTAGTTACAGAGTTTTTATTGAGATTGATCGTTATAAAACCTATGTGTCTCATGAAAAAATGAAAAGGAAGTCTAAACGATATGTGGTTGATTCTAATGGGGTTAAGAAGTTTTTTGTTGAAGAAAAAAATACAGGAGATTATAGGACGTTAAGGAGTTTTATTAAATGGGGAAATAGTAGGTGTCCTGAGGAGAGTAATTACTTGATATTATGGGGGCATGGTTATGGATGGGAAGGCTGTGCGCATGATTATTCTCAGAATGATTTACTGGAATTAGATGAGTTAAAGAAGGCATTAGAAATAAGAAGCAATAAGGGTTTTGAATTGGTGGGATTTGATATGTGTCAAATGGCAACAATAGAAGTTTCTTATGCTGTTAGAAATTTTACTGACTTCATGATCGCTTCACAAAACATAGAACCACCCGAAGGGTGGGATTATAATAGTTTGTTTAAACAACATGATAGTCCTCTTAATTTTTCAAAACAAATATTAGATGGGTATTTAGACCAATGCAGGTTGAAAAAAATCAAGGATTTTACATTGTCAATAGCACATTTGAAAAACATAAATAAGTTTATGGATTTATTTAATAACTGGTGCTTGATGGTTTTGACTAACGAAATGCTACGTAATTATTTTATAAAGCTTAGAGCCGAGTTGATAGATTTTAAGTATCATAATTATGTCGACTTAAAGTATTTCATACAGAAAATGTCAAATAAAGAGAATGACTCGTTTAGGATTGCAAGTATGGACTTAGTTTCATTTTTAGACGGGGTGTTGTTAAAGACTATAAGTGGAAATGTGTATAAGCATGCTACGGGTCTGTCAATCTACTTTCCCTTAGATGAAATTCCGCAAACTACTTTCGTGAAATACGGTAAAACTGAATTTGGAAAGGACGCTGAAAATTGGGTTGGCTTACTAAACGAATATCAAAAACAATTTAAATTAAAGAGGCTGTGATGTAATGGTGATCACCAATGGATAACTCTTTACGGCTTGCATCTAAAGTATGGTTAGTGTTTTGAATAAGGTGTGATTAAATTTTTACTATGGTAGTTTATTTTAGAGATTGATAATAGAAAATAATCATGAGGTATATATTAGAGATCATGTAAGAAAGAGCAAAATAAAAAAAAACTTAATAAGAGAATGCAGATTGAAAAATATTGAGAAAAAAATGGATCAAAACTAATAGTTGTGTTAAAGCAAAAATTTGTGTTAATCGAAAAAGAAAGAATTCAAAAAAATCATTAAAACAATCCCGTTTTTAAATGAAAAACTCCTAACAATTTGTTAGGAGTTTTTTGGCTGTGACCTCGGCAGGATTCAAACCTGCAACCTCTTGAGCCGTAATCAAGTGCACTATTCAGTTATGCTACGAGGCCATTGATTTGCGGGTGCAAATATATAACTTTATTTTAGTTTTATAAAATTATTTTCCGATTTCTTTTGTGAAATTTTCAATAATATTTTTAGCTCCTTCTAAATCAGTGTTTAAGATGTGTAGCTCAACAGAATCGCCTGTAGTTCCAAAACCAGCAAGTCGTGCAGATTCCTTTTCATCTTTAATAATAAACCGACTATCGTTCTCTTTTAATAACGAAGCTAATCGGTTAATTAAAATACCAGACCCGGTATATACTCTAATATATTCTTCCATATTTTTTATTTTTATTTTAATGAATTCATAGTAACAAAAGCTCTCCACCCAATAATGGCTAATTGGAATTTTGAAGCTTTTGATATATCCAATTGCCTTTTTGTAAAAGAAGGCAAAATAGTTTTATTAACCTTAGCTAATAATTGAAACAATGCGGTTTTCATTATGTAGTTGATTTCTATCAAAAATAATGAAAATTACTTTAATCTGCATTATGTATTAATAGCTAGGAATGAGTATTGAAAGTACAATAAAATTTGTTATTTCCTTTTGTTTTTGGTAGTAAAGTTATGTTAATGAAATCAATATTTGTTGTTTTAGGTTTTGAAATAGTTTTTACATAGGTTAGATTTTCGAATATATAATAAGTGTTAAGAATTGACAGAGTGCTTTTTGCACTCTGTCTGTTGATTTTTATTTTTTCTTTTCCATCATTTTCTTAGCCAATTCAGCACCAATTAATGATTCTAGCAAATTCCCACTGTTTCCGTTTTTACCTCCTTCTATATAAGTTGAAGGAAGTCTCAAATCTTTTAATTCTTTAGCAACTCCCACTGCGGTTTTATATTCCCACTCAGCACGTTCCTGAGGGGTTAATCCAGCACTAACCAATTTTGCATTTTCATAGTATTGAGCATCGGCAGCAACTTTTTTACTTTTTGCCTTGAATTGTTCAACTTCATATTGTTTCTTTTCCTTAGTTAAGTTAAATTCAGCTACTTTGGCTTCCGTTTCAGCAGCAATGGTTTGTTGTATTTGTGCTTTTTCTAACCTAGCTCTTTCTTTTGCTTTTTCAGCTTCACCTTTTGCTTTTTCTTTCTGTGCTCTGTAAAATTCTCTTTCAGCTTGTTGTTTTTCTAATTGTGTTTGTGCTACTTCTTCTTTTTGCAATTGTAATCTGTTGTCGAAAGTTTCTTCCCAGTCAATTTCAGTTACTACAGCTTGCACAACAGTAAGGCCATATGATTTAAGTGAGTTTCCATTTACTCTAACAGGCTGTCCTTCTCTATATTTTATCCTAAATCTTTTCTGACGTGATTCTTTATTAGGCACCGTTCTCACAACGGTACTGTCACCAATAACTTCAGGTTTTTCATTATTTGAAAACTCTTCAAGTACATACATACCATTTTCTAATTGGTCTTGAAAGTATCTGTCGAAGTCAGCCGCCTGCCCAGAAATATAATCCTGTGCAGCCATGAGTTTACAGGTGTTCTTTATTGATTGATCAATATTTGGGATAATACGAGAACGTATCAAGTTCTTTTCAGTTTTATTTCTATCAGCAACAGATAAAAATTGATCTTCATCTGAAATATTAATGCTGATAACAATAGAGGTAGCAATTTTCCCTTTTACTGCGTCGTTAAACTCCCATTGCCTAGCCTTATCAACATAGGCATATCTACTTTGGTCGCCCAAATTTCCTTTTGAATTAGGAATTACATATTTGATAGGCATTTCAAATTGAATAGGAATCAAACGTCCCCACATTTTAGTATTTATCCCTTGTCTGAATACTGCTTTTTGATCTCCCCAAGGATATTGAACGGCGTAGGCTGTTCCTGGTTCGGCATAGAAAAACATGCCAGTAGTAATACTTAAAAATACGCCTAAGGTTGTTATTTTAATACTCCGTGCTGTTGTAAACCAGTTGAGGTATTTATTGTTTTTTATGATTGAATTCATTAGCAGAGTAATGATACCAACAACAATTAGTAGAATTCCAAAAAATGTTAACATAGTATAATTTTTTATAGTTGATTAATAAAATAAAAGCAAGAATGTCATAGAATTCATTATAATTACAAGTAGTTTTAGTGTAATAGTGATCATTAGTTTAATAGTGTTTTTGTTAATAAAATTGTGTCAATTCCGGGATTGTTTTTTGAAGATATGAGAAAGCAAATTGTCCGTCCAAATGAAAATGAAGTTATTTTTCAAATTGAATTTATAATCGTAGTTAAAAAAGTGTTTTTTGTTTTAATATGTAGTTTTGTTCTCTTGTTTTTTGTTTTAAATTTTAATTGTATTTGTTGTTTTGTATTTGTAATGTAAAGTAAGTAAAGGGGGTGTTTTGTCTTTTTTTTAAAAGCAAAGGGGAAAACGTTATTTTTTGGTTGAAAAAAAGAATTTAGATTTTCAGTCACTTTAAAAAGTAGTATTTAAAAGTGGTAGAATGAAGTTCCGTTTCGACCTTCGTAAACTCGTTAAAAATCCTATCTTCGCAAAAAAAGTAATCCATGAGCATTTTATACATCATTATAGGTTTAACATTATTGGTTTTTGGAGGAAACTGGTTGTTAAAAGCAGCTGTAGGCTTATCATTAAAGTTGAACATACCAAAAATTGTTATTGGTATGACAGTGGTGTCTTTTGCGACCTCTGCTCCGGAATTAATAGTAAGTATAAAATCGGCACTTAATGGAGCTACTGGTTTAGCTGTAGGAAATGTTATTGGATCTAATATTGCGAATTTAGCGTTGGTGCTAGCGATAACCGTAATTCTATCTCCAATAGATGTGGAAAAAAGTTTCTATAAGACGGATTGGCCAGTAATGATGATCGCTTCTGTGATGTTGTACTTTTTTATAGCGAACGATAGTACTATTCAAACTTATGAAGGAGCTATTTTATTTGCTTCATTAATTGCATTTCTAATTTACTTATTGCGTTTCCAAAAGCTGGCAGTGGTAGATGAGGTACCTGAGGATGATGAAGAGATGCCACTATTTAAAATAGCTATGTTCTTAGCAATTGGAGGTTTCGGTTTATGGGCAGGTTCTGAACTTTTAATAGATGGATCGGTTACCTTAGCGAAAAATTTAGGAGTGAGTGATGCTGTAATCGGAGTAACTATAGTTTCTGTAGGTACCAGTGTTCCAGAATTAGCGGCTTCTATAATTGCAGTTATCAATAAGGAAAAAGCAATATCATTAGGAAATTTGATTGGTTCAAATGTGTTCAATATTTTGGCGGTATTAGGTATTACATCATTAATTACCCCAATAGAAGTGAAAGAGGATGCCGCAAGTTTAATTAGTCATGATATTTTTTGGATGTTAGGAATTTCATTTGTGATACTACCTTTAGTTTTTATTCCAAAAGGAAGAAGGTTAGGTTGGAGAGATGGAGTACTATTGTTAATGGCTTATATAACTTTTGTATATATAACATTATCGTAAATAAAGGAAATAAAAAAACCGCCATTGGCGGTTTTTTCGTTTTGTAGCTGTTACTTATGCTTCGACTTCAATTTTAGCACTTTTAACAGTGTCAATAATTCTTCCAGCTACTTTATAAGGATCAGCATTTGAAGCTGGTCTTCTATCTTCTAACCATCCTTTCCATCCTTGCTCTACAGTAATGATTGGAATACGAATTGAGGCACCACGGTCAGAAATACCAAAACTGAAATCGTGTATTGATGCAGTTTCGTGTAAACCTGTTAAACGTTGATCGTTATATTGGCCATAAACTTCAATGTGTTCTTTTGTTACCGGGCGGAAAGCTTCACAAACTTTTTCATAAATAGCTTGACTTCCACAAGTTCTTAATACAGTATTAGAGAAGTTTGCGTGCATACCAGAACCATTCCAGTCTCCTTTTACTGGTTTTGGGTGATATTCAATGTAGAATCCATATTTTTCAGTTAATCGGTCAAGTAAATATCTGGCAATCCAAATTTCATCACCAGCTTTTTTAGCTCCTTTAGCGAATAATTGAAATTCCCATTGACCAGAAGCAACCTCTTGATTAATTCCTTCGAAATTTAATCCAGCAGCAATACATAAATCAGCATGCTCTTCAACAAAATCTCTACCATGAGTATTTCTACCACCAACTGAACAGTAGTACATACCTTGAGGTCCAGGATATCCACCAACAGGGAAACCTAATGGAAGTTGTGTGTGAGTGTCCATAATAAAGTACTCTTGCTCAAATCCAAACCAGAAATCATTATCATCATCATCAATACCGGCACGACCATTGGTTTTATGGGCAGTACCATCTGCGTTTAAAACTTCTGTCATTACTAAGAAACCATTTTCACGAGCTGGATCTGGATAAATCGCAACAGGCTTCAATAAACAATCTGAATCTCCTCCTTCTGCTTGTTTAGTTGAAGAACCATCAAAAGACCAAACAGGGCATTCTTCTAATTTACCATTAAAGTCTTCTACAACTTTGGTTTTACTTCTCATGTTTTGAGTTGGATAGTAACCATCTAACCATATGTACTCTAATTTTGATCTACTCATTGATTTCACTTTTTTACTATAAAATATTGTTGTTGTGTTATTTACTACAAAAGTGAGTATTTTTTCTATTACCCCCAAATTTTAAGGGGGTGTTTTTACTAAAACGTTTTATTTTTGAGATGACCCTTGTTTTTTTAGGGGTGTAATTTGATATTTCTTATTTTTGAGGTGTAAAAATTAAGATTTTGATATGTCAGTAAGTCGTTTTAGTGCTTTGCAAGAAGCTTTAAATAGAAATATTGTTTCTGTTGAGGAGAAAAAAAGAAGATCAGAGCTGTTTGGTGAGAATGTATTTAACGAAAGGGCGATGCGACAGCATATGACAAAAGAAGCCTATCAAAGTGTAATGGATGCAATTGAATTTGGGGTGAAGATTGATAGGAGAATTGCGGATCAAATTGCAGTGAGTATGAAAGATTGGGCGCTTTCAAAAGGGGCTACTCATTATACTCACTGGTTTCAGCCTTTAACAGGGGCTACTGCAGAAAAGCATGACGCTTTTTTTGAAACTATTGAAGGAGGCGGAGCCATGGAGCGTTTTGATGGAGGTCAATTGGTTCAACAAGAACCGGATGCTTCTTCATTTCCTAATGGAGGAATAAGAAATACGTTTGAAGCACGTGGATATACTGCATGGGATCCTACCTCTCCTGCGTTTATATATGGTACAACATTATGTATACCCACGGTGTTTGTTGCTTATACTGGAGAGGCGTTAGATAACAAGGCGCCATTATTAAGAGCGCTTCAGGCGGTTGATGAATCTGCAACAGCTGTTTGTAAGTATTTTGATAAAAATGTTACAAAGGTAAATGCCACTCTGGGGTGGGAGCAAGAGTATTTTTTAATCGATAAAGCCCTAGCGGCAACACGTCCAGATATTATGATGACAGGAAGGACGTTATTAGGACATGCCTCAGCAAAAGGACAACAGTTAGATGATCATTATTTTGGAACTATCCCTCCGAGAATTATGAGTTTTATGCGTGACTTGGAACAGGAATGTATGTTGTTGGGAATTCCTGTTAAAACTAGACATAATGAAGTAGCGCCAAATCAATTTGAATTGGCGCCAATACATGAAGAAGCTAATTTAGCAGTTGACCATAATTCATTGTTAATGGATGTGATGGAGAGGGTATCGCAACGTCATCAGTTTAAAGTATTGTTTCATGAAAAGCCATTTGCTGGAATTAATGGTTCTGGGAAGCATAATAATTGGAGTTTGTCTACAAATAAAGGGGTTAACCTATTAAGTCCTGGTAAAACACCAACAAAAAACTTACAGTTTCTAACATTTTTTGTAAATACAATAAAAGCAGTTTGCGAATATGAAGAACTTATTAGGGCATCTGTGGCAAGTGCAAGTAATGACCATAGGTTGGGAGCTAATGAGGCTCCACCCGCTATCATGTCAGTATTTATTGGTTCACAATTATCTAGTGTTTTAGATGAATTAGAAAATGTAACCAAAGGAAAGTTGTCTCCACAGGAAAAAACAGACTTGAAATTAAATATTGTTGGTAAGATTCCTGAAATCCTTTTAGATAATACCGATAGAAATAGAACTTCGGCGTTTGCATTTACTGGAAATAAGTTTGAATTACGTGCAGTGGGCTCTCGTTCAAATTGTGCAGGGCCAATGACGGTGTTGAATACAATTATAGCAAAACAGCTAAAAGATTTTAAAAATGAGGTTGATAACTTGGTAGATGATAAAAAGCTAAAGAAAGATGAGGCTATTTTTAATGTACTAAGAGAATATATAAAAGAATCTAAAAAAATTAGATTTGAAGGAGATGGTTATGGAGTGGAATGGGAAAAGGAAGCCAAGAAGCGTGGGTTAAGTAATAATGAAACAACACCAGAGGCTTTAAAGGCTCAAATTTCTGAAAAAGCAATTTCACTTTTTGAGGAAATGAAGGTTATGAATAAGGTTGAGGTTGAGGCGAGGCATGAGATTGAACTGGAAGAATATGTAAAGCGTATTCAGATTGAAAGTCGAGTATTGGCAGATATAGCTCGTAATCACGTTATTCCCATCGCTATTCAATATCAAAATACCCTTATTGAAAATGTAAGAGGGTTAAAAGAGATTTTTGAGAAGGAATTTGAAACTTTTGCAAAGGAACAAATTGTTCTAATTAAAAAAATCTCTAATCATATTGCAGAAATTAATTCCACAATAGAATTAATGACTGAAGAAAGGAAAAAAGCAAATAAGTTGACAGGGCAAAAAAATGCAGATGCTTATGATAATAAGGTAAAACCATATTTTGAAGAAATAAGGTATCATGCGGATAAACTCGAATTACTGGTTGATGATAATTTATGGGCGTTGACAAAATATCGAGAACTTTTATTTATGAGGTAATAACTAAATACTTATGTGTATGTTGGAAGTGATTAATTTAATACGAACTAATTCGGTAAATGGTGATTTTAAAATATTGGTTGGAGAATTAGATAGGTATCTTTCTGGTGTTAATGGTGATGATGATGATTTTTTTCGAGGACATAACAAAATTGACCATTTAAATCACGTAATAATTGCATATAGTGAAGGAGGGGCAGTTGGATGTGGAGCATTTAAAGTAACGATGAATAAAGGTGTAGAGATAAAACGGATGTATATAAGGTCTGAATTTAGAGGGAATAAAATAGCAGTACGGATTCTGGAGGAACTTGAAAAATGGGCTAGAAATGAAGGTTTTGAGCATGTAGTTTTGGAAACCAGTAAGGAAATGCGCTCAGCTATTCAATTGTATAGGAAGAAAGATTATGAAGTAATTCCGAATTATGAGCCCTATACCAATATGAAGTCTAGTATATGTTTTAAAAAAATACTTTAAATAGTTCTATGGAGGTTCAAGTAGAAAAACTAAGTTTTAATCATTGGGGCGCAGTCGCTGGAATCTATCAAGAAGGAATTGATACAGGGAATGCGACCTTCAGAACCGAAGTTCCGAATTGGAATGAATGGAATGTTGGGCATCATGAGCATAGTCGTTTCATTGCTTTAATAGAAGGAATGGTAGTTGGTTGGAGCGCGCTTGCACCTGTTTCGAGCCGTTTTGAGTATAGGGGAGTTGCTGAAGTAAGTGTGTATGTGGCTCTTTCGTATTTAGGAAACGGAATTGGGGGTGTTCTAATGGAGAGACTCATTAGTTCTTCTGAAGAAAATAATATATGGACATTATATTCAAGTTTGTTTCCAGAAAATGTTGGAAGTATAAAGCTGCATGAAAAGAAAGGTTTCAGGTTTGTCGGTACAAGAAAGAAAATTGCTCAGCTACATGGAGTCTGGAGGGATACTTCATTATATGAAAGAAGAAGTACGTTGTTTTAAATTGAAAGCAAAAAAAACTTACCGAGTTTGAGAACTCGATAAGCTTAAGTGAAAACTAACCAAACTTTAATCATTTGCTTTAACCACTTCAAAGGTACAATGAGAAAAAAGTTAGTGTTTATTGATTTTCGCCTTTTTGTTGATGTTATTTTCTGTCATTGTCTTAAATACGACAAATAATTGCTCATTTTTGCATGCCCTTTAAAAACAAGGGGTTTTGCCTGTTTTTTTGTCTTTTTAAGTAAAAAAATAGTGAAGGAAAATATACCAAGAAAGGTTAGAAGAAAATTAGCAATTATCTGCTTTTTTACTAACAATAATTCGTTCCAATTAGGGGTTTGAGTGCTTGCGTAGGAAAGTTTGAGGTTAAATCAGGGTAAGCAAGATGAGATAGTCGTCGATGGATTGACCAAAAACCACTCTACTATTCTCAGGGAAATATGAAGATTATACTGTTTTTTTTAACACGAGTAAATAGTATTCTCTATCTAGAGAGGATGGTAATTTCAGACGTTTTAAGACGAAAAAAAATAGAATGCTCACATATGGAGCATTCTTAGTGTAGAAAACAATAATCTAGGGGAAACTAAATAACTGATTTGACTTTTTGTTAGATTAATACATTAAAAATAAGTAGATTAAATATTGATTGCAATAGGGGAAATCCCTAGTATTTAGATAAGTAGAATAATGGAGTTAGATATAGAAACCCCTATAAAAGAGGAATCCTACTCAAGATAATGAGTAGGATGTTTCCCCTTAAATTACTTATTTAGTATGGTTAGACTAAATAACGCTATGCAAAGTTATGAAAAAGATAAGTTTTGTGAAAGTAAACGAGTCTTCAATATTATATCAGTTATGCTTTGATATTATTGTAAAAGGAAATAATGATTTTTTTTCTTTATTCGGGTTTCAAAAATAAAACATAGCCTTATTTACGTTTTCTTTTGAAAAAGAAGAAGAAAGGATAAAAGGTGTTTTGTTACAGTAATTTCAATTGGTAAAAGGTGTTAGATGTACTGAATATTATTTATAGAGCCTGTTTTGATTTTTTCTATTTCCTAAAAAACTGTTTAAATGTATCGGTATTATTTATTTATAGCTCCACTGTGAATTTAAAAAAAGGATTCATCTGAATAAACTTTACTTTATTTTCAGTCAAAACAATAGGCTATGAGTGGGCACTATTTAAAATAACCGTGGTGAAACATCTTCCTTCCTTTGCTGTTGTTAGAATAATGAGAGGTGGTAGTTTAGGGTTATGTTTAGTTTTCTTATAAGGTAAATCTAACTTTTTGGGGAAGTAATTTTAGAGGGCAATGGGTGTAAATAAAAAAAACTCCAATAAAGGAGTTTCTTTTTCTATTCTAAAATAGCAAGTGATACATTTTTTAGAATGTATTAATATTTGAGATTCCCGTAACAAATATTACTCAAATATAAGAGGAAAAAATGAAATAATAAACGGGGAAAAACACTTAAAATCAGGTAGATAGAATTTTCGGTCTGGCTTCAGGGGAACTACTTAGTTGAAATAAAAAACCCACTCAAAAGATTGAGCGGGAAAATTGCTATGAAAAAGAAAAATCTTAAGACGTCTCTTAAGACATTACAAAAATGAGCAAGAAAAATGAACTAGGCAATAAGGGAAAACCCTGAATTTTATATCAGGGAAAACCATTAGTTGAAATCTAGCTAATTTTACTAAAAAATGGTAATGTGTTGATTTTTAGAATGTAGTTTGTTTTTTCGAAGCTTTATAGGAATCATAATAATAAGTAGTATTCTCTTTGAAAGTTTCTTGTTTTGAATTAATTTCGCACCTACAAAACAACAACACATGAGTCAAGAAGTATCTAAACGATATGCACAACGTGGAGTATCTGCGTCTAAAGAGGATGTACATAACGCTATTAAGAATATAGATAAAGGATTATTCCCGAAAGCATTTTGTAAAATTGTTCCTGATTATTTATCAAATGATGAAGAGTATTGTTTAATAATGCATGCTGATGGGGCTGGAACAAAAAGTTCGTTGGCCTATATGTATTGGAAAGAAACTGGAGATGTTTCGGTATGGAAAGGAATTGCTCAAGATGCACTGATAATGAATATTGATGATCTTTTATGTGTTGGTGCTACCGATAATATTATGCTTTCCTCTACAATAGGAAGAAACAAAAACTTAATACCGGGAGAAGTTCTTTCTGCCATCATTAATGGAACAGAAGAATTGATTAATGAGTTAAAAGGTTTTGGTGTAACAATACATTCTACTGGTGGAGAAACAGCCGATGTAGGTGATTTAGTAAGAACTATTATTGTAGATTCTACCGTAACAGCGAGAATAAAAAGAGAGGATGTAATTGACAATGCAAATATTCAAGCAGGAGATGTTATTGTTGGTTTGGCCTCATTCGGTCAAGCGAGTTATGAGAAAGAATATAATGGAGGAATGGGAAGTAATGGATTGACCTCTGCGCGTCATGATGTTTTTCATAAATACTTAGCTGAAAAATATCCAGAAAGTTTTGATCCTTCTGTACCTTCTGATTTGGTATATTCTGGAAACACAAAGTTAACTGACGAAGTTGAAAATTCACCAATTGATGCAGGTAAATTAGTATTGTCACCAACAAGAACATATGCTCCAATTATAAAAAAGATTTTATCTACGTATAAATCAGATAAAGTACACGGAATGATTCATTGTTCTGGAGGTGCTCAAACAAAAATTTTACATTTCACAGATAAGAATCATGTGGTAAAAGATAATATGTTTGAAGTTCCGCCATTGTTTAAATTGATACAGGAACAATCAAAAACAGATTGGAAAGAAATGTATCAGGTATTTAACTGTGGACATAGAATGGAACTCTATGTATCTCCAGAAATAGCAGAGGATATTATAGCCATTTCAAAATCATTTAATGTGGATGCACAAATTATAGGAAGAGTAGAAGCTTCTAAAAAGAAAAAATTAACCATAAAAAGTGATTATGGTACATTTGAGTATGAATAGTTAATAGTAATTTTAGAGCTGACTAGTCCTAAATAACCGATACAGATTATTTAAAGATTAAATTTATTATTTAATTCTCAGAGATTCTAGCTTCTCTGAGAATTTTTGTTTTATACCGTTTTGGTTTTAATAGCCTTTGCTGATGCATTTTTTTAGGAGTGAGCATATGGTTAGATAAATGAGGTCTCATATAATTGCAAAGATCTATAGCTTCTTTAATTAATTTAGTTTTGACATCTAAGCTGTCCACTTTAAGAGCTATGTTAAATTCTTGTTTTAAAATTCCATTGACTCTTTCTGCTATGGCATTTTCATAAGGGTCATGTTTTTCAGTTATACTAGTTTTAATTTTGTTTTGAGTCAATAAGTTTTGATAATCATTAGCACAATATTAGAGCCCCCTGTCCGAATGATGTCTTAAAGGGAGAGTCCTGTGTTTTCTATTATAAAGAGCCATTTGTAATGCTTTGAGTGAGTCTTCTACTGCAAGAGAATCAGACGCATTATAACCTACTATTATTTGAGAATATGCATTAGTAATTAAAGCTAAATATGAGGAGTTATCTCTTGTTCCTATATAGGTGATATTATTTACCCAGACTTTTTCTGGTCTGTCAATTTGTGTGTTACAAAGGATATTTTTATGTTTTTTAAATCTGTGATAAGAATCAGTAGTCTTATGGTAACTTTTTTAGGAACGATTAACATGTGGTTAACTCTTAGTGTTCGAAATGGTTTATACCTACCTACTTTTAAACGCAATAACTCTTCTTTAAGCATATAATACAACTTTTTAACACCTATACTAGGTATTTTATTTCGAATACCTTGTACCAAGACTATTACTTGTTGTACAATAGATTATTTATGAGCTTTAAAGTTTATAGATCGATAGTATACCTGTCGAATTACTTTAGGGAATTCTGTCCGTTGATTATTAGTTTGTTGAATTCGGGGATTCACGATACTAAATAGGTTGTTATGTAGTTTTCAATAATAAAAATAAATACTAGTTCGAATTAAATATGTGGACTATTCTGTTTTTTTTTGAAAAAGTATATAGAATTTGTTTCTGTCAGTTATAAAAGGAATATAAGAATTAAAAAAGTGGTGTTTTTTTGAAAATATGAAAGGTTAAGAATCGTTATAAACGTAATAAAATAGAGGCTGTGTTGATTATTTTGCAATTTTTCAAAATAATTAAATCAATTTTTTTTTGGAAAACCGAAATATTAATCTAATTTTATAACAAATTAATTGCTAGGAGTTTACTTCTAAAATTGTAAGAAAGATTATTAACAGATTGCTTAAATATTGCTAATTACTTATTATGAAAATTTCTAAGACTAGTAGAGCCAGTAAGGCTTTATCGGTGTACATGGCATTGAGTTTGATATTTCCTCAAACCTTTATTAACAGTGCCTTTGCTCTTACAGGAGGGCCGTCTCAACCCGAATTTAATGCTTTTACCCCCATAGGAACCACTGATATGGTTGATTTATCATCAGGAGACTTTAATTATAACATTCCCATAATGGATGTGGGTGGGTATCCGCTCAATCTGGCCTATACTTCAGGAGTTAATATGGACCAAGAGGCTTCTTGGGTAGGTTTAGGATGGAACCTGAACGTAGGACATATTAAAAGAAGTGTGAGAGGATTGCCTGATGATTTCGATGGAAGCCAAGAGAATGGTGACCAAATGAGATATGAAAATTATTTTAAACCTAACAAAACATTTGGAGCGCATTTTGGTTTAGGAGCTTCGTTTTTTGGTCTTAAAGAATTAGGAACTAAAGGCTCAGGAGGTTCTGGTAACTCAGGAGGTTCTGGTGGTTCAGGAAATAATTCAAATTCTTCAGGAGGAGGTTCTGGTTTGCTTAATGTTAACATAGGCTTGGGAGTAGAGTATAATAATTATAGTGGTTATTCAGCTACGCCTTCATTGGGAGTTTCCATTAAATTAGCAAAAAATGCGAGTGTCGGTATGGATATCTCGGCGTCCGCTGTTGATGGACCAACGATAAGCCCAGTAGTAAGTTTGTCGAAAAAAATAGAAGGTAAGAAATATAGTTATGATGGAGGTGGAAGTATAGGTTTATCCATTAATTCAAGGAAGGCCATAAGCACTTTAAATTTAAGTGCGGGATTGGAAGCAACAAAATTGTCCAATAATAAAAGTAGAAGTATTGGTCATAGTGGAAGTATTCCATTAAATGATCATATGGTTTTTACGCCAAATAAAAGAGTTGCTACGATTTCAACGCAGTCAAAATATAGCGCGGCTATTGGAGGAACTGTATTTGGTATTAGTGGTCAAGTAAAGGTGACAGGTTATGGCTCTGAACAAAGTGTTCACCCTAAGCATGTTGATAGACCTGTTGCTGCTTTTGGTTATGAGTATACTGAGAAGAATGAAAAAGATACGATTAACGGAATCTTAGATTTCGTTAGAGAAAAGGATCGGAATTTCAACAAACATACCACTATTTTACCGGTAACGAACTATACCTATGATAACTACGTGATTAATGGGCAAGGAGTTGGAGGAGCCTTTAGGCCTCATCGAGGACAAATAGGTTTTTTAAACGATACAAGAGTTGTTGATTCAGGAGATGGATCAACGTTTGGAGCAGAAGCAGAAGGAGGTTGGGTTTTTGCATTGGGTGTTGATTATCATAATACGGATACCTATTCTCGATCCGAGAATTGGGCGGTAGAAGCGGGGAATTATGCTTTGAACAAATTTACGGATAAAACGGATTCTCAAGGAAAGGCATATGAAAAGGTTTTCTTTAAGGACAATGGAGATATGAATGTTGACTATGAACAACTGTCTGGAGGGATGTATTCGGATACAAGCACAGGAGGCACCAACCCAGTTCGTTTAGGAATTTCAGGTAATAAACATAATAGAACTTTAATTCGTAATTACCATAAAAATGATAACTCATTGTTGCGTATTAATGAGACTAAGATTCGTGAAAACCGTTTGCTTAGAAATCAAGTAATTCAAAAAATTACTCAGCAAGAAGCACAGCAATATTACAATGGTTTTTTTAGAACCAGTATCTATGGGAAGCCTCATCATACAGCTGGATTTAATGTGCTAAAACCTGACGGTAGTCGATATGTTTATGGTTTACCAGCGTATAACATTACTAAAAAAGAAGTAACCTTTGCGGTTAGTCAAGGAGCAACGGTTGATGATAATAAAGGACTTGTTACTTACATTCCAGATCCATTTCCAAATGATGAAACTCCACAAAATGATAACAGTACTAGTAATGGTAAAGGAGTAGATAATTATTTCAATAGAATCACAACGCCAGCACATGCGCATTCGTATTTGATTAGCTCTGTGTTGTCATCGGATTATGAAGATGTAACAGGTAATGGTCCTACTGATGATGATTTTGGAGCCTATACCAAGTTTAGCTATGAGCGACCTTATAAATATAATTGGCGAGTGCCATACACGCAAAATACGGCTACTTTCAATAGAGGCTTGTATTCACACCCTAATGATCAAAAGGGGAACTATATCTATGGAGAACGTGAGCAAGTTTATATAAATGAAATAGAAACAAAAACTCATATCGCTATATTTTCTTTGTCTGACAGAAAAGATGGTTATGGAGTTATAGATGAAAATGGAGGAAGAGGAATCGCAACGACTAAAAGAATAGATAGTATTTCGCTATATTCTAAAAAAGAATATCAAGAATTAGGGACAAATGCTATACCAATCAAGGTAGCTCATTTTGAATACGATTATTCGTTATGTAGAGGGATACCTAATAACTCTCGAATAAGTACTCCAGGAGAGTTAAATCAAGGAGGAAAGTTAACCTTAAAGAAGTTATATTTTACGTATCGAGATTCGCATATGGGAAGACATATGCCTTATGAATTTGATTATGGGCAAATCGATACTGATGGTAATGGTGTTTTTGATAAAACAATCAATCCTTCTTACCATATAAAGGGATATGATATATGGGGTAATTTCAAGGAGAATAAAGGAAATGGAGATAATTTGGACGGTGTTCCTTCGAATGCGGAGTTCCCTTATACAGAACAAATTGCTCAAACAAATGATCCCAATCAAAATACGGTACATGACAATTCCGTTGCTTGGTCTTTGACTACGGTACAATTACCATCAGGAGGAGATTTAAAGTTAGATTATGAAGCAGATGATTATCAATTTGTTCAAGATAAAAAAGTGATGCAGTTATTTCAAGTTACTGGAGCTGGTTCTTCTCAAAACCCAACAAGTTCTGAAATCACGAATAATACCTTATACAACAATAATCAAGAGAATAAATACATCTATGTAAAAATACCAGAGGCATTTAAAAATAAGGAAGTAGCTGATTTTATTGGAGGGTTGGAAGAAGAGCCTATATACTTTAAGTTTTTATTGAATATGACCAAAACGTATGTTTATCAATATGATTATGTGAGCGGCTATTTACATTTAGATGATTCACGATCAGTATTGAAGTTTACAGATAATACCGATGAGTATTTAAGTATTCCCATGAGATTTTTAAGATTAGATGGTAAAGAAGGTGATCCTCCTATTAACCCAATTTCAAAAGCAGGAATGTATTTTGGACGTCATAATATGAATCGTATTGTTTATCATGATCATGGTCAATACTCCTCAGGTACTGGTTTTACGGCTATAGTTAAAGAAATAGTAGCTTCCATAGGGGCTTATACCGAGATAGGAAAGGGGCCAAATAAGGTGCTGAGAGAGAAATCATGTGCTAAATTCTTTAAGCCAAATAAGTCATGGATTCGATTGCATAATCCTATAGCAAAAAAATACGGAGGAGGTTTGCGAATCAAGAAACTTCAAATGAGCGATAATTGGGACGTAATGACAGGAAATGATGGAGACCCATTATATAAAAAGTTTTATGGACATGAGTATGTATATAAAAATGAAGATAACACTTCAAGTGGTGTGGCAACATTTGAGCCAAATAGTAGTAGAGAGAATCCTTTTGTAATTCCAGTCTATAACAGAGAAACTGGCGGTAGTGAGGCGGTTATTGCTCCAATGGAGTCTAATTATGTTGAAAAACCAATAGGAGAGTCTTTCTTCCCGGCACCAACCGTTACCTATGGAAGAGTCATGGTTAAAAACTTAACTCACGAGAGTATAAGCAAACATGCAACAGGAAAAGTAGAACATCAATTTTATACATCGAAAGATTTTCCGACAAAGACATCTCATACAGATTTAGTACCAAAGGAAAGTTTGCATAATGACCCTCCTGGGGCTGTAAGTAGCTTTTTAAGTTTTAGTGTAAAGCATCATTTAACAGCTTCACAAGGATTTGTAGTTGAGGCCAATAATATGAATGGGAAGCCTTTAGGCAATTGGGTATATACAGAAACAGGAACCTCTCCGATTTCTGGAGTAAAGTATGAATATGATTTAGAAGCGGATGGTTCATTAAATAATATCCAACGTATAATAAATAACCAAGGAAATATTTCGGAAGTATCTTTAGGAGTGACATATGATGTTGTGAATGATTTTAGGTCAAATTATAACAGACAAGTTACTGTAGGGGTAAATACAAATTTAGCAGGGTTCTTGGCTTTTATATGGCCAGTATTAGTACCTGTTCCATTACCTAACTATGAAAGCAACGAGAATGTATTTCGTTCTGCTGTAACAACAAAGGTTATCAAGAGAAAAGGAATTTTAAAGAAGAAGATAGCTTACGATTTAGGTGCGCAAGTATCAACAGAGAATTTAGCATGGGATGCAGAATCTGGACAAGTATTAGTAACCAAAACAAAGAATGAATACGGGGATCATTATTACAATATGAATTATCCAGCATATTGGAAACATTATGGAATGGCAAGTGCCTCAAGAAACCTCGGGATTTCAGGAGAATTAGTTAGAGATAATACAGGGAACACCTTTTCTTTGAGTCGTAATGATAGCGACCTTTCAAGCCTGCTTGATATAGGAGATGAGTTGAATGCGACTGTTATAAATAATATAAGTTTAGGAGGAGCAATAATTCCGCTGCCAACATCAGAAAAGCTTTGGATCATAAGAAAAAAGGAAACCTCTGATTTAACAAAATTTATCTTAATGAATCAAGAGGGTGAAATTTTAAATGACTGCAGAGGAGAGAGTGGAATAGCAAGTACGGCGAGGGTGTTTTTCAAAGTAGGTCGCTCTTCACATCGAAATTTACAATCAGCATCAATGGCAAGTATCACTACAAAGCAGAACCCAATTGTTGATCAAAACAACAATTATAGAAGTCAGTTACCTTCGTTTTTAAATAACAACCCTCAAGAAACGAAGATAATCAATGCAAGTGCTGTTCAATATAGTGATTTTTGGAAACCAGTAAATCAGAATAACAACAAGTACTTTGTAATAGATTCTTCAATATATACGAATGAACAATTGGGTGAGTTGAATGAAGATAAATTATTAGAAATTTATGATAATTATGATATCAATCCCTATGTTCATAATATAAGAGGTAATTGGAAGGCAAAGAAGTCTTGGGCTTATTTGACAGGACGTTATAATTCTTATGAACCAAATACTAGAGATGATGGATATTTTACAAGTTTCACGCCTTTTTATTCGTACAATAATGGTTGGGAGATTAATAGTAATGCGATCAATCAACATTCATCAATAAAATGGACTTTTGCAAGTGAGGTAACACAATACGCCCCACAAGGAGTAGAATTAGAGAATAAAGATGCTTTAAATAGATATTCATCGGCTCAGTATGGATATAAGTATACTTTACCTACGGCTGTGGCTTCAAATACGGCATACAAAGAATTAGGTTATGATGGTTTTGAGGATTATCCGAGCTTACAATTATCTCTAGCGGAGAGAAGATCCGTGAATCACTTTAGTTTTGTAGATGCATTTAGTTTAGAGAGCTCGTCAATGGTTACTGATCAGGAGGCACATACAGGAAGAAAGAGTATTGAAGTAAAACCTAGTAAGTCTGTTAGTTTAATAAAGAAGTTAGATGACGTCAACCCAAATATAGTTGAGGATTGTGTAGACGAACCTAATGGTGATATTACAATTACAGACGGAGGAACTCCAGTCGATATTATCTGCCATGATGATCCTTTTTTTAGTTATAGAAGAGTTTTTACAGTTGTTGGAAATCCGAATGAAACAGTCAACTATAAAATATATGGAAATGTAAGTATTGGTGATTCTGAACATGAGGGGGTTATGATGACTGAGGTGAGAACTAATGGTTCAACAACCTCTCAAACGAGAACCTTACTTGATACTAATGTCCTTGAAGAGAACGCTTGGACCCGATCAGTCAAATTGAATACTGAAGGTAAGTCGGTTATTACAGTAGCATTTTGTCCAATACTTTGTGAAAATTCAGGAAATGTTTTACAACCCCCCTCTATTATTCGACTTAAATTTAAATTTTCAGAAAGTGCTATTAAAGATGTAAGTGCTGATGTAAGATGTGCTAAGTAATAAAGAAGATTATTTAATTTATGATATTGAAAAAACAAGGCTTTAAAAGAGTATCGAACTATGAAAAATAAGAAACCATACATTTTTCTAATAATGCTTCTCTCATTCATGATGAATACCATGGAAGCTCAAGATATACAAAAAGAAATTTGTGATAATGAAGCGATATACGAAGTAGCGGCTTCCCAAATCGAAGAAGATTCTGTTATATTGAATTGGTTTGGTATAACTGACAATAACGATTTTATAATAATTTATGGACTAAAAGGATTTAAGCCAAAAAATAAAAAAGCAAGGGTACAAAGAATTCGTACGAACCAAAATATTGAACTGATAACAGGTCTTAAACCTAATACAATTTATGATTTCTATGTAAAACTAAAATGTCAAAAACGTAAGTTTTACAAAAAAATCAGAGTGAGAACACTGAAATCTGGTCAAAGCCAGCGAATAACTACCTTTTCTACTAGATCGACGTTCTCGGTAAGTTCTTTGGAAGAAGAGAAGCAAGCATTATGGGACTTTTATACAGCTACGAATGGTTCCCAATGGAAGAATACTCTAGCGAATAACAAGTCATGGTCATTGGACAGGCCAGTTTCTGAATGGTTTGGTGTAACCGTCGATAGTGATGGGTACGTTACTAAAATACAGATGAGACAGAACTACCTAGATGGAGAAATAACAAGTTCAATAAGTAAATTGAGTAAGCTCTATCAACTTGATTTAGGAGGGAATAAGATAAATGCAATACCAGCTGAGTTTGGAAGTTTGTCAAACTTAACTTACTGCTATTTGAACGATAATATATTAACTAGCGTCCCGAATGAAATAGGAACCCTTGTGAATTTACGTTCTCTATCAATAAGAGGTAACCGTATTAAAAGTTTACCTTCAACAATAGGGAATTTAACCCTGTTATCTTGGTTTAACGCAGACAAAAATCAATTTACTACGTTGCCGAGTTCCTTGGGTAATTTGTCTAACTTATCAGCATTATTCCTAGGTGAGAATAAATTGGAGAGTTTGCCTAATGAAATAGGTAATCTAAGGAAGCTTACATATTTACTTTTGAAATCTAATTTATTGAGCAGTATCCCTAATGAAATAGGGAACTTGACTCTGTTGCAGTCATTGTATCTAGAAAGAAACAGAATAAACTCAATTCCTTCTACAATTGGGAGTCTGGTCAATTTAAAATATTTAGTAGCGAATTATAATCAGATAAATAATATTCCTCAGAGTATTTCAGGGTTAACAAATTTAACATGGTTAGATTTTAATGAGAATAAAATTCCTACAATACCTGAAGATATAGGGAATCTTACGAAGCTTAATAGATTGGATTTTAATAATAATGAAATTGTAGATGTACCATCAAGTATAGGAAACTTACAAAATCTAACCTATTTAGGTTTTTTAGGGAATAAGATAATCAGTGTGCCTTCCGAAATAGGGAATCTTGCGAAACTTAAATGGTTAAGGCTAGAAGATAATCTAATAAAAGAAATTCCATCTAGTTATGTTAATTTAACTCGTTTAGTTCAAATATACATTTTAAAAAATAACTTAAATTTTAATACAATTGAGAATATTTATAATGGAATTAACGCCATACCTACATTAAGACGCTTTTCTTATTCTCCTCAATCAAAAGTAGATCAAGAGGAGTTGAAAGAAGAATTTGTTGGAACAACGGTAACTATGACAAGTAATCAAATGGTAAGTCAAAACAATAGCTACCAATGGTATAAGAATGGAGTGGCTATATCAGGAGCAACGAATAAAGATTTAGTATTAACCAATGTTCAGGAGTCTGATTCTGGAGTATATCATTTTAGAGTGACGAACAGTATTGTTGCGGGCTTGACATTAGAGCGTCATCCAATAACATTAATAGTATCTGTACCAAAATGCCAAGTTTCGGAAGCTGAGAAGAATGCTTTATGGAGTTTTTATACGTCTACCAATGGAGCTAATTGGAAGAATACAGTTTCAGGGAATAAGCCATGGAGTTTAGGGGTTCCTGTTTGTGATTGGTATGGAGTAACAGTTGGAGTTGATAATAAAGTGGTAGAGTTAAAACTTACAAGTAATAATGTATCAGGTACTATTCCTAGTGAGATCGGTAATCTATCGAGTTTAAGTGTTTTAGACTTACGAAGTAATTTGATATCAGGAGTTTCAACAGGTATAGGGAGCCTTTTAAGTTTAAAGAAGTTGTATTTGTATGAAAATCAATTAACAGTACTTCCAGAGAGTATTGGTAATTTATCAAGTTTGGAGACTTTTTATTTAAACAGAAACCAAATCACGGTACTACCAGAGAGTATAGGGAACTTAACAAATCTTAAAACTTTAGCAGCTCATGAGAATCTATTGACTTCTTTACCTACAAGTATTAATACACTTACTAAGTTGAAGTTTTTATATATCAATAAAAATAAGCTCTCAGGAAGTATTCCGATAAGTAATACGGTTTTGATTAATACATTACTAGAGTTTGTTTTTAGTGATAATTATTTAGTTTTTTCAGATTTTGAGAGTAATCACACGAATTATAAGACAGAGATTTCGAGATATATTTATTCACCTCAAGCGAAGGTTGATGTTGTAGAGGAAAAAGTAGTTCAATCAGGGAGGTCTATTACTTTATCTAGTACTGATTTAACTAGTTCTAATAATAGTTATCAATGGTTTAAGAATGGGGTAGCTATATCAGGAGCAACAAGTAAAGACTTGGTATTAAACAATGTTCAGGAGTCGGCCGCAGGTGTGTATCATTTTACGGCAACCAATAGTGTTGTTACTGGGTTAACTCTAGAGCGTCGTCCAATTACTTTATTTGTGTCAGAGACACCTGTAATTACTCCAGTGCCATTAGCTACTATTGAGAGCACACATGCTGGATCTTTCCGTCCTGTTTATGAGAAGAAGTATATGATTAGTGGTTGGGTAAAGGAGAAGAATGTAGCAGGAATCAAGTCATCTAATTATACAAGTTCGGCGATTCGATTGTATACCGTTGGTTTGGCGTCAGGAAGTTTAGAGGAACCTGTGTTTATAGGAGATTTTCACCCTACAGGCGATATTATTGATGGTTGGCAACGCATCGAAGGTATTTTTAAGATCAATAGTTATCAGAGTTCAGATCAAACCGCAGTAAATAACTTGGTGATAGAGTTAAAAAACACTTCAGCGGATGTAACGAGTTATTTTGATGATATCCGTATTTATCCATTTAATGGAAGTATGAAGAGTTTTGTTTACGACGATGATACGAAGAAACTCATGGCAGAGTTGGATGAGAATAACTATGCTACATATTATGAGTATGATAAAGAAGGCGGTTTGGTACGCGTAAAGAAGGAAACAAAGAAAGGAATATTTACAATTCAAGAAACAAGATCGAGCAATGCGAAGTAATAATAGTAGAAGAGTAATATTACAGATAGGATTGTTTTTATTGTTTTTTCTAACTGTTAGAGGATATGCACAAAGGAGTAAGGCGTCCGCACTTATGGATAGGTACGCTGCATCCCTTAAGACACATAAGGAATATCAGGTAACCATAAGTTACCAGATTTATAAAGGTTCAGAATCAACAACACCCCATGATAGTGTCACGGGTATTTTGTATAAAAGCCAAGGGAATACTTATAGTAATATGGGAGAGGCAGAAATTATAAGTACAGGGTCAAATTATATCAAGATCAATCATAAAGAGAAGGCGATGCTTTTAAGCCAGCCTTTAGCCAATGCAAATCAATACGATATTAATTTAGTAGAGCTTTATAAATATCTTGATGTTAGTTTACTAAAAGAGACAGAGAGTTTTTATCGATTGGAATTTAAACCTAAAGGTTTAACACAATTACCATTTAGTTCTCTCATTATAGATTTAGATAAGAAGACTTACTTAATCAAGCGTCAATTGTTTAAATACTTTTCGAAGATGAATTTTTCGAAGGATTACCAGAACCCTGATTATGATCATTACAAGTTAGAGATTGTTTATGAGAGTTACCGGATGTCGAATTTTTCAATATCGAAGAAAGCTTTTGATGTTGGTAGTTATATAAAGGATGTAAAAGGAAAAAAAGTTGTTGGCCCGAAGTATAAGGGTTATGAATTAGTAAAAATATAAAGGGAAAAAATTACTATGATGCAAAAAATAAAATTACAGTTATTCCATTTTCTACTCTTGTTTTTGATTGGATTTACTTCCTTTTCTCAAGAACTAGTTGAATTAAATAAGGAGTTAAAGAGCTCGATAGATTTTATAAGTAGTACAGAATCTAAAGTTTTGTCATATAAGACATTTGTGGAGGTTGGTATAATAAATGATCAAGCTCCATTTGAGGATATCACTACAACGGTTCAATTAAGAGTAACCAAGCTCGATGCGTTTGGTACCCCACAAAACAGATGCTGCCTCGACCTATGAAACGACATTAAGGGTTGAAGGGAATCAGGTTGATAAGAATAAGGTTTTACATGATAAGGTAGTACATAAAATATCGTCTTTTGCAGCAGATGTGATCGTTACAGGAGTTAGTTATGTTGATAGTTCAGGAACGGTTATAGGAAACCCTGGAAATGTTTATATCAAGGCATGGTCAGAACACGATATTGTTCATCCTATATCAGAGAATCCTAATTATAGCTTAGTTGTAGCACCATCGGACAATAATACAAAGGTTGAATTTCGATGGTTACCTGTTTTAGGAGCAGAGGAGTATCATTTAGAATGGACATGGGTTGATAACTATAAGAAAGAAGTTACAGATGTTACAGTTATAGAGCCAGTAGCTTTACCATTTACAGATAAAGATTTTTCCTACAATAACTCACGAATTCAAACAAAGAGCACAAGTTACAAGATTCCTAATATTTATAATTCGGGATATGTTTTAGCAAGAGTAAGAGCAGTGGGGCGTTTTGTAGACAATCCAACAGTTACTTATACTGCTAATTGGAGTGGATCAAATGCAGCAAAAAGCGCGGTTGCAGATTGGCCAAATACGGCTGTGTCAAGTCATGATGAGTCAAGAAAGAACTGGCAGCTTCAAATGTCTTTTGCAGAAGAAGGAAAGAAGAAAGAAGTGATTAGTTATTTTGATGGAACTTTACGTAACCGTCAAACAGTTACCAAGATAAACAGTACAGACAAGGCAGTTGTAGGAGAAGTTATTTATGATTATCAAGGTCGTCCAGCAGTAGAGGTTTTACCTGTACCAGTGGCTAGTGATACATTGAAGTATTATGATAGTTTTAATTTAAACAATAGCAACTCGGTTTATACCTATAGAGATTTTGATTTAGATTTACCGAACTGTGCTACACCACGTTCGGAGATGTCAACAAGTAAAGGGGCAAGTAAGTATTATTCAGCAATGTATTGGAAGATACGACCAACAGATGGCAGAATTTTGTTGCAGATGCGAAAGGATTTCCATTTTCACAAATAGAATATACCCCAGATAATACAGGAAGGATTCGAAGAAAAGGAGGTGTAGGAGATACACATCAATTGGGAACGGATCATGAGATGAAATACTTTTATGAAACACCAATGAGTCGTGAAGAACTTACTCGATTATTTGGAGACGTTAATGTAGGTGATTTAAAGCATTACAAGAAAAATACAGTTATAGATCCTAATGGTCAGGCCAGTGTTAGTTATATTGATGCACAAGGGCGTACTATTGCTACAGCCTTAAAAGGGAATTCACCAGATGCATTAAACCCTTAGAGGATGAAATAGATTCGCTAGGGGTATTACACAAAACCCTTACGGCGGATATTTTAAACAATAGATCAACCAGTTCTTATAGCCATCGAATTTAGACGATACATTACTCTCAACCAAGGAGGTTATAGCAACAGAAGATGGAACTCAATTCACCTTCAACTACAATTTTAACAAGGATACTAATTATGTGATTCAGTGTGATACGTTAAACACAGAGAATTACAAGTTTGTATATGATTTCGGATTTTCAGTAAAAGACGAATGTGGTACAGAGTATATAGCTTCCTATGTAGATTCTATCCAAAGAAATCAAAATAATAGATGCAACAGGAGTTACAGAGAATTTCCAGTTGAGTAATCTTAAGATTGGAACCTATTCTGTGACTAAAAAGCTACAAGTAAATAAGGATTCTTTAAACTATTTTGCAGATCAATATATTGAAAGTTTAAAAGATAGCACGAGCACGTGTTATGTAGATCCAAATGCTTTTGCAACCAATATATCTTTAGCAGGATGTTTGGATGTATGTCAGCTATGTATTTTTGACTATGGTATTGAAATGACGATCTATCGTAAAGATGATAATAATAATTATATACCTTATGATTCTTTTAATACCTATATAGAAAGACAAAACAGTTTTTGTGTTAGATAGATTAGCGCAGCCAGACAAGTATCCTAAATGAAAGTATTCGTTATAATGCCGATGGAGAATTGGAATGGGATAATTTAAGTTTAAAATGTATTTAACTTAAAACAGAAATGAGTTATGGGCTATTCAGGATTTTAATGAGAATATTACTTATGAATATACGGCAGAGGCTTATGATGCTGCTCAAAGAGAGTATGTAAAAGATTTATTAAATACGTATTTTGATATTGATGCGAGTAACCCGAGTAGCCTTGGTTTTGAATATCAAGGAACTGTATTACAGGTTCCAAGTACTTTAACAAATACCCAAGCAACTTTAGCACGAAATTTAGAGAAGACCTATCAACAACAATTTGAAGAAGGTGTGGCGGCTTGTGAGGCTTCATGTAGAGATTATCAGATGGAGTTTGATGGGTGTGACATCAATAAAGAATTGATTTTTGGAGATTTAAAGCCTGGAGGTCAATATGGACAAACAGAAGAAAATGGAGATGGTTGGGAACTTAGTGTTTTCAATGAAAATAATATATTACCTATAGTAAATATTAGTTCCCCATTCTCAACTCCAAAAACATGGAGGTATCCTTTATATAGATATTATAAAGATGAGTATGGAAATCCTTTTTTGATTGAATTAGATGAGAATAACAAACCCGAAACCTTAGTTGAAAATGATCATGAGGTTATTGATGGTAAGAAGTATGTACGTCCTCATAAGTTGAAACGTTTAGATGATTTTCTAAGATATTGGCAAGATTCATGGGCAGAGCAGCTTAGATTTAACCACCCAGAGCATATATATTACAGTTATTCGCAAGTATTATGTCATAAGCGTAATGTTAGTGTATATAATTCAGTGATTCAAGGAAACAGAGATATTCAGTTGAATACTTATGGATACGATTCATATCTTAATCAAATCGAGTCTTATGCACTAGCAAAAGATGCTGGTTTAACAGCTGGGTTGACTACTTTACAAGATAAGGATCCATATTTTAAATTGATCTTATCTATGCAAGGAGCCTATGATGAGCAGCGTAGAGATCAGAGAAATCGAATAATGACTTCTGCATTTACTAAGTATGACGGTATGAGTCGTAATGGTATTGATATTGGTATGTTACAAGCGGCTTATATTACGGTTACACATAATGGTCTTACCGATTTTACGCCTGTATCCAATTTTAGTTGGTCAACAGTTGATGCTCTTGCTTCTGATGCTATAAAGAATAAAATATGGATTACCTACCGAAGCTTTTATATAGGATTGAAACATAAAATTCAACATGTTTTCTTGAGCCATTATGTTCATAGTTTATCTGCAGCGGGAAACAGAAGTTTCTTAAATGATTGTATAGGAGAAGGAGACGGCACAGTTAGAAACTATTTAAAAGTTTTGTCAGCCTATGATGTTGAAAGTAGTTTAGTTTTTGCTACAGACAGGACTTATTATTGTCAAGGTAGCGCATTATGGAAAACTCGCCAAAAGCGTTTTATCCCTATTGATAATTTATATGATTCTCAATCGGACCCTCAAACTGTTTTAGATGAGAACCAAGCAGAGGGTAGTTATAACCAATATGCAGAGACAGGAAAGTGTCCAAAAGCCTTTGATTTAGAGTACACCTTAGATGGTATTGTAAATGATGAAGTAAGTGATCAAAATGGCCAGAAATTAGCATTGAACGGATTTGATGTTGTTTATAGAGGGCAGTACGTAACCAGAAGTATATTTGAAGGAGTGCATGGTCAAGATTTTGAAAAACATACCATCACAGAGTCAAATTTCTTTAGAAAGTGTAAATACAGGAGAACACACTCGTTCGATTAAAATTGACGATAAAGAAATCTGTGTTTTAGATATTAGTGCAACAGGATTAAGCTGGAGTAATTATAGTGTTAGTGGTAATAGTGGATGGTTAGTACAAAACTTTGAAAACGTATTTTATGATGGTTATGAGGAGCAGGCTGATGGAAGTATTTTGTATAAATTCGAGGTTCTAGCAAAGGTTATTGACGGACAACGTCCAAGAGATTATGTATTTACAGGAACCACCAAATTAGCTATTGGAGAATGTCAATTTGTAAATAGTAGCGCAGGAATAGATACAGCAGGTATTGGAGAAATTATAGTACTCCCTAATGATAGCATTTTAAAACGTTGATGTTTGTGATACATGTGGAGAAAATGCTACAGGGCAAGATTTAGATAAGGACGGCGTAGACGATGGTTGTGATATTTGTCCACCAGACCCACAAAATCCTAATGCAAATACGTATAATCCAAGTCAACTTGATACAGATGGTGATGGTATAGGTAATCTATGTGATGAGAGTTGTGATGATAGTACAGGATTGGATTATGACAAAGATGGCATACGAATATGTGATAACTGTCCTAGGAAATATAATCCGGGCCAGTTAGATACAGATCAAGATGGCGTTGGTGATGCTTGTGATAACTGCCCAACTAAGGCAAATACAGATCAGTTAGATTCAGATGATGATGGTATTGGTGATGTTTGTGATTTGAATGCCCCCGATTGTGTTGTTGAACATCAGAATATTCCGATAATGATAAATCATTTTGAAAGAATATTAATAGATTTATTCCCTAATAATATTCCTGCTTCGACCGAAACTTCGATTGAAATTACTTCGGGTCCAATAGATAGTTTTGTAGTAGATTTTAATTTAGGAGAATCATATCAACAAAACTTTTTAATAAAAACATATAGAACTTATATAACCTCGATTCGCCTAATCAAATTAAGATTCATTATTCACCTCTTACAGGAATTTATGGACTTGATAGGAGTGAAGAAGCCGTATGGCTTTATTTCGAGTTCGCAACTGATAGTAATGATTTTAATCTTTCTGATATTTTAAGTGTAAATGAAATTAGAGGATATGAGTTTAATGAGTTTGGTAGAATTTTAATGAATTTAATTTTGACAAAGAAGGATGGGAGTATAATCTATGCATGTTCTTTTGCTATTGGTCATAAACAACCAGGTACCTTAGGTACTTATCGTAGTGATGATACTTGCAATATAATAAATAAACAATGGAATCATTTTGGAGCCTCTGTGACTACTAGATCTTCTTTAGATATAGTTAATAACAATGAGAATATTTTTTATGGGAAGTTAATTTCTAGGAATAATATTGAAGAAATCCCAGTTACATTTTCAATTCCTACACCAGAAGAACCAGTAGAAGAAAACCCAGATGAGATTACTTTACCTGATTGTAATTGTATTCCACAACCCGTTGAACCAGTGAGTTGTGATAACGAATATGCGAGGTTTGTTCAAGAGTTGGGTGTTGTTGAACGAACTGTAGATGATGGTTATGGAGGTACCTTTAAAGTAATGGGTACAAACATTGAAGGCTATACATTAAGTAATGACTTTAAGGATTTAGACCTACCAGAGTACCCCTTAGTTAACGAAGGAAGAGATTATTTCTGTGCGATGAATTTCGGATACATTATCAATGATTATCTGAATTATTTAGAGGTAATGCTTCCATTAGATACAGAAGTAACCGTTCAGCGTTCTATTGATAATAAGTATTTTTGTATCTCTTAATGATTTTGGAAACACCTATTTAAATTACGGGTATGATAAAATGGCATCGGTAATTTCAAGTTATAGAGATTACTTACTGGATCCTAATATTACAGATAAGAGAGGTTGGGTAAACTATGTAAATATTGTTTACAGAAAAGCCAATCCAAAGGTTTGTCCACCGAAAGCTTTGGTACCAACGGAAGTTGAAGGGATCCCCTTACGAGACACCTGTCTTGATTTGGCGGAGAATTTATCGAGTACCAATACTAATGAGAATTACTTAAACTATTTAGCTCAAGAGAGAAAGCGTTTTATTCGTGAATACACAACTGAGGCATTAGCAGCAGCTAAAGAAAATTTAACTGTAGA